>OZ220020.1:0-1341250 GCA_964291365.2 Stappiaceae bacterium | reverse complement strand
ACAAAAGCCATCATTATCTATCCAATGAATGCGCTTGCCAATAGTCAATTAGGGGAAATTGAAAAATATATTTCGCAAGCAAATCTTCCAACCGAGCTAACTCCAACGGTGAAACGTTACACTGGTCAGGAGAGTAACGAAGAACGAGAAAAAATCGCAGCAAATCCACCTGATATACTCCTAACCAATTATATGATGGCAGAGTTGCTACTCACGCGACAAGAACCGAAAGATGTTTCCATTATTAATAATGCATCTGGTTTGGAATATATTGTTCTAGATGAATTGCATACCTATCGTGGACGACAAGGGGCTGATGTAGCTATTCTGGTGCGACGTATTAAAAATCGTTGCAACCCAAAAGGTAATCTAATTTGTATTGGAACTTCAGCGACCATGTCCAATGAAGAATCTGAGCGTGGGCAAGGCGAAAGTATTGCTGAAGTCGCGACTAAGCTATTTGGTACAAACATTGGATCAGGTTCAGTCATTGATGAAACACTGCAACGCGCAACTTCTCGAGATATTGAATTACACAATGTACGTTCGAAACTCGCGGAAGCTATTCATCAGGGTGTACCCGAAGTTCTCACTAATAAAATGTTAAAAAAGCATCCGCTTGCAGTGTGGATTGAATTGACCATTGGACTTGATACTGAACCCATTTTAAAACGTAAGAAACCAAAACGATTTGAGGAGTCGGTTAGTCTGCTCGCTAAGGACTCTGGAATAGATGAAGCAACTTGCAATGAAGTCTTAAAGGAATTTTTGATTCGTATGAATCTCCCTGACTCAGAAAGAGGTGGAAGTGAGTCTTATTCTTTTATGGCATTCAAATTGCACCGATTTGTAACTGGTGTTGGTGAGATCTTCACTACACTAACAGAACCTGACCGTCCTGTATTCTTTAGTGGTCAATTAGAAGATCCAAATGAACCAGGTAATCGACTTTACCCAACACGATTTTGTCGTGAATGTGGACAAGAATTTCATAGCGTTAGGAAGAAAATGGATGTGGAAAAAGTTGAATCATTTGTACCGAGATTTATTGAGGATATACCAAGTAGCCAAGAGCGAGATCAATCAAAACAATACGAAAACATCAATATTGGGTATCTCACACCGAAAAAGAATAACTCTGATGACAGATACATATTTACTGGTGATGATGAAACTTACCCTGAAGATTGGCGCATTGAAAAGGAAGGCAAAGAGCAATTACGTCCGACGCGAAAGCATCACCGACTTAGTTCCATTTGTGTTTCACCAAACGGACATATTGAGACTGGTAAAGAGAATTTCTGGTTCATTCCAGGAAAATTTAGATTTTGTCCCGCGTGTTTACACCAACCCGCTCCAACGACAAGAGAGCGGAACAAATTAGCAGGACTTTCAGGTGAGGGACGAAGTTCAGCAACGACACTTCTGGTCTCTTCCGCACTTGAATGGATGAATCAATCCGATAATGCGCTTGCAGAATCTAAGCGTAAGGTACTTGGATTTAGCGATAATCGTCAGGATGCAGCATTACAAGCAGGACACTTTAATGACTTTGTATTTGTAAGTCTACTACGCGGTGCAGTGCTACGTGCCGTTATAACAGCTGGTAAAGAAGGGTTGTCAGAAGATGAATTTGGCTACAAAGTAACCAAAGCATTAAATTTTACCGCAGATAACCATGATAACCTTGTTTATTGGATTTCAAATCCAACAGTGAATGTCTTAATGCGGGAAGATGCTGAAAAAACATTAGCCAAAGTATTGTCACATCGAATTTGGGTCGATTTGCGTCGCGGCTGGCGTTATACCAATCCCAATCTAATCTCACTTAAATTAATTGATGTCGCATTCAGAGGATTGAATGAAGTTGCGAGTAATAATTCTGAGTTTGAAAAAATCCATGAACTATTCCGCGGTTCTGAACAAACAATGAGAATCAATATTTTACACAAACTTCTCTATGCTATGGTTGAAGGGTTAGCAGTCAATACCGAATCTCTCAATGGCCCACAATTAGAAAATCTCACTCAAAAATCTCGAAATCTACTCCGATTTCCATGGGCATTTGACCTTAATGAAGAACCTACAACTAAAGCTGCATTTTACTCCAATGCACCTTCACGAAATATTGTTGGCTTGAGAGAAGAAAAAATTGTCGTGCGTGCTGGTTACAATTCGCGTATTGCTAAGCAAATCAATCTACCAAGTGTATTAGGACGAAAATTAGAACAGAAAGAATATGTGGATTTTATCGAATCATTAATGGAACTACTCGCAAGTGAAGGACTAGTCATTCCATCACGTCATGACAGTGGTTTGACAGGATGGCGACTCGCTCCAGCCACCATCAGATTGATTCCAGGTGAAGCTATTCAAAACGAACACGAGATTCAAAATCGGTATTTCCATCAGCTGTACAACTCAATTGCGGAAGATTTATCGAGTGGACAATGCATTTACGGTCAATTGGAAAGTCGCGAGCATACCGCGCAAGTCACTTCTGAAAATCGACAATGGCGAGAGCAACGTTTTCGTTATGAAGAAAACGATATTGAAATACTAAACCAAAAAGCGGATGAAATCAGAGAATCTGGAGAGACGCATCACTTTCTTCCAGCATTATTTTGCTCACCAACTATGGAACTTGGTATTGATATTTCCGCACTCAATGCTGTTTATTTACGGAATGTTCCACCGACACCAGCCAATTACGCACAGCGCGCGGGTCGAGCAGGTCGTTCTGGTCAAGCAGCATTGATTGTGACTTATTGCGCCGCGCAATCACCTCATGACCAATATTTTTTCCAACGTTATGAAGAAATGGTTTCAGGTATAGTTCGACCACCTATGCTAGATTTAACTAATGAAGAATTAGTTCGCTCTCATTTACATGCAATTTGGTTAGCTGAAACTGGTCACTGCCTTACACCTGAGATCAAACACAATCTTGACTTAATGCAAGAAAACTGTCCTTTAAACGCTGAAATTCAGGCAAAAATAAACGAGCCTTCATTAAAAAAGAGAGCACATCATGCAATGAAGTTGGTGTTAGACGAAATTTTGTCATCATTTGGTGGACGAATACCAAAGTGGATATTTGATGCTGATGAATATATCAAAGAAATTGTTGATAACGCACCTGATGAATTTAACAAAGCGTTTGAACGATGGCGAGATTTATACCGCACAGCAAAAGAACAGTTAGAGCATGCGAACGAACGTTCAACTTCAGCAGGACTTTCTGGACGAAGTCGAAGAAAAATAAAAGCCTCCCAAGCCCAAGCGAATGACCAAATTTACCTATTAGAAAATGGGAAGGCCAGCCATGGTTCAGATTTCTATTCCTATCGATATCTGGCAACCGAAGGATTTATACCTGGTTACAATTTTCCTCGTCAACCGATTTACGCGTTTATTCCAGCAGAAGGTTCACAATCTTCAGGTACCTATATCCAACGACCGAGATTTTTAGGGATTGCAGAGTTTGGACCACGTAGTTTGATTTATCATGAGGGACGTGCCTATCGTGTGGATCGCGCGCGCATTCAATCAAGTCTGCTCGAGAAATCAGGTTCTCAGCTTGCAACCAAAGACATCTACTTATGTCCAGAATGTGGTGCTTGCCATGACAATGAAGTGGAACGTTGTCATTCATGTAAAGCTCCAATGTCAGATTCAGATACGATTCCAAAGACTCTCCGAATTGACCATGTACAAGCTACTCCCGCTGAACGGATAACGGCAAATGATGAAGAGCGGGTTCGTCAAGGATTTGAAATTCAGACTGTATTTAGCTGGCCAACTAAGCACGGTCGAAATAATCTTGAAGAATCAACCCGTGTTTGTGAAGGTAATCCGATTGCCTCACTTCAATATGCAAATAGTGCATTCATTAGTAGAATTAATAAAGGCTTACGACGCAGAAAAGACCCAACAATTTTAGGGTTCAATATTGAATTGCCATCTGGATATTGGTCAAAAGAAGAAGACAAGCATACTAATTCCATCACTGATATTGCACCAGATGAATCGGAAACAGAACACATTGTACCAATAGTAAGGGATCGAAAAAATGCGCTAGTTTTTCGTTTTATCAATTCTGAAAACTTTGACAAAGAGATAATACCCACGATCCACCATGCTTTATTACGTGGCATGGAAGTTGTCTTTCAGTTAGAAGAAGGTGAAATAATCGGTGAACCATTACCTAATTTCAAAAAAAGAAAGTCCATTCTCTATTTTGAAGCGACTGAAGGAGGAGCTGGAGTTCTCAGTCAGCTAATTGACAATGACCTCTTGCAACTCGTCGCCAAAGAAGCCCTCAAGCTAATGCACTATGACGACGTTGACCATGCAATCAAGAATGGTGATAGCAGTCTACTCAAAGATATAGGTTCAGAACTTTGCGTGCGAGGATGTTACCAATGTCTTCTGTCTTATTACAACCAGTTAGACCATGAACATATTGATCGACGAAAGGAACAAGTTAAACAATTTTTGATTGATTTAGCGCGTAGTGAAAAAGAAGAAAATAAGGCTTCTTCTACTAAAAAAACTTCAATCAAAGATCCTTGGCTCAATCAGTTTGAAGAAGAAGATATACCGCAACCTGATGATGAACCAATTGCATTTGAAAGTTCGGAATTCAAGTACGTATGGCGGGATCACTTTATCGCGGCAACAACAAAAAGTATCTCAAACTCTGCAAAACAATTAGCTGAACCCAAAGGATGGACGCTAATTCAATTACCCAAACAACCAACTAAAGGCATTCCTAAAGAAATGCTGGACATGTTTAGAGGATAATGTGATGAGTATTGAGTTTTCACCTGGAGATTTAGTTAAAGCACGATTTCGTGAATGGGTCGTTCTACCTTCACCACGCGAAGGTATTTTAGCATTACGACCACTAACTGGAAGCGAATCAGATACAATCCTGCTTGATCCAAAATTGGAACTCACTCCCGTAAGATCTGCAACCTTTAAATTACCAGCAGATGCAGAAAAAACCACGCAAACCAAAGCCGCGTTGCTAGCAGATGCATTGCAACTAACATTGAGACGTGGTGCAGGTCCTTTCCGTTCTGCGGCTCAGTTGAACTTTGAACCAAGAATCTATCAACTAGTACCTTTATTAATGGCCTTACGTCTGCAAATACCGCGATTACTCATAGCGGATGATGTTGGAGTGGGTAAAACGATTGAAGCTGGACTTATACTGCGCGAGTTTCTTGATCGAGGTGAAGTTGAAGCTTTCTCAGTACTATGTCCACCACACCTTGTTGATCAATGGACTAATGAACTGAGTTTACGATTTGGTATTGAAACAACAGCCGTGACAGCTAGTTCTGCAGTGCAATTAGAGCGTAAATTGCCACCGTCACAATCATTATTTGAAACCTACCCGCATACTGTAGTGAGTCTAGACTATATCAAAGCCGAAAAAAGAAGAGATACTTTTGCACGCGTTTGTCCTGATTTCGTCATCGTTGATGAAGCTCATTCTTGCGTTGGTACCAATAGAGGAAAACAACAGCGATTTGAATTGCTTACTAAACTATCTAGTAATTCAGAACGAAGTTTAATTTTACTCACCGCAACTCCGCATTCAGGTAATGAAAGTGCGTTTGCTAGACTACTATCTCTTATTGATCCCGAATTTGAATCTCTAGATATTCGTAATCCCAAATTTCGCGAACATCTGGCACGTCATTTTGTGCAAAGACGCAGAATTGATTTGACCGCTAATAAAGAGTGGGGAGAAGAACGTTCGTTTCCAACCCATGAAACGACAGAATTGGATTACCAACAATCCACTGACTTTATAAAGTTTCAAGATGCGGTTTTGAATTACTGTCTCAATGCCTATCATAGTGCAGGAGAAGTTAAACAAAAACGAAGAATTGCGGTTTGGGGAACATTAGCATTAATGCGATGTGTTGGTTCATCTCCAGCAGCTGCACTAAGTACCCTGCGCAATCGGCAATTAAATCTAGATGAAAACCTTGAATCACATGTTTTTGATGATGACAGCGATGATGAAGACGCAATAGATATTGAACCCAACAGAATTGTTGAAGATAGTTCGGACTTATCAAAACTCATCAAAACCGCAGAAGAGCTTCAAAAAAAGGAAGATAAAAAGCTTTTAGCCCTCATCGACGTGCTCAAACCCCAAATCAAAGAGGGCCGAAACCCTGTAATCTTTTGTCGTTATCTCGCAACCGCCGACCATATTGCAACTGGATTAAAGAAACACTTTGCAAAAAAAGTCGTTATAGAAAAAGTAACTGGTGTATTAACTCCAAGCGAACGACATACACGAGTAGAAGCAATGTTTCCTGATCCTGATGATGAGAAAGATACTAAACCACGAATTTTAGTATCAACCGATTGCTTGTCAGAAGGAATCAATCTGCAACAATTTTTTGATACGGTAATACATTACGATCTTTCTTGGAACCCTACTCGTCATCAACAACGTGAAGGTCGAGTTGACAGATATGGTCAATCAAAGGAAGTTGTTCGCTCAATCCTGATGTATTCACGCGATACCGTCATAGATGGTTCTATCTTAGAAGTAATCTATCGAAAAGCCGAAGAAATAAAGAAAACAACTGGTGTCATTGTCCCATTACCAGAAGATCGTGGACCATTAACAAGTGCATTAATGGACGCAATATTAGAAAGTCGCGAAAAATCTTATGAACGAGAATTAGAACTACAATTCAAAGACGGTTCAAGAGACCTTGAACTATATTGGCAAAACACCTCAGAAAATGAAAAGCGATCCCGAACTATATTTGCTCAAAATGCAATCAAGCCAGAACAAGTGATTCCAGAATGGAAAAAGTCCCAAAGTGTTCTTGGAAAACCTGAAGATGTAAGCAAGTTTGTTGAAAATGTAATGTCTTGCTTAGGAACCAAGGTTGAAATCCAAAATGACATAAAGGTTGCACACCTTTCAACTCTTGATTCTAGTCTAAAAGAGCGTCTGGAACTTAAGGAAATCAAAGGAAAAGTAAGATTCACTGTTAATGAACCCGTTCCATTTGGCATTACATTACTAAACAGAACTCACCCACTACCAACGACATTAGCGGAATCATTAGTAGAAGCCTCCCTAGATCCTGATTCGATAAAAGATTTGAGTATAGGTCGAGTAGGTGCATGGAAAACTGACGCAGTTGAAAGGATGACGCGTATTATTCTACTCCGATTGCGCCACAAGTTAACGACGCATATGCGTCGAGAACAACTACTTTTAGCGGAAGAATCCGCATTAGTTGCGCTAGATGATACTCAGATAGTCTCAACAGGAGAATCCGTAAAAGCATTACTCAATGTTTCTGCCGATGATATTGCTGATCCTGCCCGCGATCGATTCATATCACAAGCTTCAGAAAAATTACCCGATTTGTTAGCGGGTCCACTTTTTAAGTTTGCTCAAACCAGAAAAAAGCAATTGAGCGAGGACCACAATAGCCTCCGAGGAGCAATCGATCATGTCTCACGGTCTACAATTGAAACCATCACCCCACCAGACGTTATTGGTCTTTTCGTACTGCTTCCAAATGGAGATTAATCAATGCCTAGACAAGAATTAAATTTCAATTCCCAATGGCCGTCATTAACTTTTGAAGGAAACTTGATTTTACCTGAAGTTATCTCTGAGATTGCCAATCTCTCAGATGATAAAAACACCCGAGAAAAATATGGTATTCGCAAAGGACTAAGTCTACGTGACGAATTGTCCGCATCTTTCCGCGTCGGTCAAGCCAACTATAATGAGTACGCAAATCAAGAAAGCATATCAAACATTGCTATTAACAAAGGAGTAGCTGAATTACTTTCTGAAACTTTTGCCTTCAAAGACCTCAAACCTGCAAACGAATCTATCACATTCCTTGCTGGTGAGCGCGCACCTGTATTAGTTGTTCCTGCTTCAGAAGAAAACCTTGATGCGCGTAGCAAATTTGTTTCTCAAGATGGTAAATTTTCACCTGCCTTTGCATTACAAAACTATCTTAATGAGCGCGAAGAATCGCTGTGGGGGTTAGTAACTAATGGAAATATTATCAGGTTAATCAGAGATAACGATTCACTCACTCAACCCGCATACATAGAAGCCAATCTATCCCAAATCTTTGAAAACGATGACATCGCATCTTTCGCGGTGCTTTGGCCCTTGATCCACAGAAATATGTTTGGATTCAAAGAAGGTCCAATTTTTGAATGTCCACTTGAACAATTGCGAGAAAAAGGGATCACTGATGGTGTTGCGATACGTGAAAAACTAGCGGGGCAGGTACAAAATGCCCTGAAACTATTGGGGACAGGTTTTATTGTAGCTAATCCACCACTATTAGAAAAATTGCGTTCTGGTGAAATTAGTATGGAAGATTGGCTCAACGAACTACTAAGACTGGTTTATCGCCTAATTTTTCTCATGGTTGCCGAAGATCGACAATTATTGCATCCAGAGAACATTTCTCAAAATGCTCGTGATTTATATCTCAAGGGCTACAGTATAACCTTATTACGAAATTTATGCATTCGTCGTACTGCTTGGGATAATCACCATGATAAGTATGAACTCCTAAAAATAGTATTTATGTCACTATCAGCTGGTGAAAAAAATTTGGGATTGACTGCACTTGGTGGATTATTCACTGAAGATTTGATACCAAACTTAAATAAAGCCAAATTACGTAACCGTATGCTAATGGAAGTAATCTACAAACTTTCATACCAAACTATTAACAAGCAAATTGTACCAATAAATTGGCGAATGATGAAATCTGAAGAACTCGGTTCAGTTTACGAATCTCTATTAGATCTTCAACCTGTGATTAGTGAGAATGACGGGATCATGTCATTTTCTACAGATTCTTCAGGAAAAGGAGGAAATCAGAGAAGAAAGACAGGTTCATATTATACTCCAGACAGTCTTGTTCAAATAGTACTAAATTCTGCACTTGATCCAATACTTGATAAAACCGAAAAAAGTAATGCCAATCCAGAAAACGCAATACGAAATCTTAAAGTTATTGACCCAGCTTGTGGATCTGGTCACTTTTTGCTAGGTGCCTCACAAAGGATGGCTACCCGATTAGCACGTATAAGGTGTCAAGGTTCACCAAACGCATCTGAATATAGAACTGCACTTCGTGATATTACACAAAATTGTATTTTTGGAGTTGACATGAACCCAATGGCAGTAGAATTAACTAAAGTTGCACTTTGGATTGAGACTGTTGAACCTGGAAAACCCTTAAGTTTCTACGATTCACAAATTCTTTGTGGAAATTCATTAATTGGAGTATTTAAGCAAGAAGATTTAATGAATGGCATACCTGATAAGGCGTACGAACCACTACCAAATGATTCAAAAAGAATTGCGAATTACTATGAGAACTTAAACAAAAGAGAAAAATCAGGTCAAGGTATTCTCAATTTTGAAAAAGGGGGAGGACAAATGCCTGCAATGAAACCATTGTTTAATCATTTTACAAAATTACGTAAATTACCACAAAACGACTACAAGCAGGTCTACGCAATAAAGCAATATTATTCTAAAATTAGAGAAAGTAAAGATTATAAAGAACTAAATTATGCCGCAAATATATGGACAGCTGCATTTTTGACTCCAAAGACGGGAAATATTCCAATATCTCAAGAAACCAGACATATCCCAACTACAGATGACATGTGGATAACTCCAGATAATAATATATTTCGCCCAAAAATGTACGAAGCAATTGAAATCGCAAATAGTGCAGGTTCATTCCATTGGTTTCTTGAATTCCTAGATATTATGCAAGAAGGAGGTTTCGATGTAATTCTAGGAAATCCACCTTGGGAACGGATTAAAGTACAAGATTCTGAATTTTTTACCAATACTAACTACGAAATTGCAAAAGAAAAATATAAACCTGAAAGAACGCGTCTTATAAATGAACTTGAGATGACAAACCCTCAATTATTCAAAAAATGGAAAAATGCACGATATCTTGCTCAAGCATATGGTAAATTTATAAAGTTTTCGAAACGGTTTCCATTTGGAAGCGCAGGAGATATTAACACGTATGCAGTATTCTCTGACCTGTTTAAACAACTTCTAAATGCAAATGGACAGGCAGGTTTTATTGTACCATTAAAATTGGTTACTGGTCTCACCTATATAAACTTTTTAAAAGACTTGCGTGAGAATAAATCACTTGTATCTTTCTTTGGGTTCATCAATAGCAATGGATTATTCAAAAGTGTACACCGCGATACCAAATTTGGTTTATTAACAATCTCAGGTAAAAACATCAAAACTGAATTACCAAAATTATCTGCACAACTGAAGCAAGTTTCAGATTTACAGGATGAATCAAAAATTGTAACTTTATCTGGAAGTGATATAGAGCAGATTAATCCAATAACTGAAAATATGCCAATATTTGCGACAAAAACTGATGCAAAGATTACTTTATCAATTACCAGTAATTCTGGAATATTAGTGGATAAACCCGCGATAAATGAATCCCAATCAGGGTGGAACAGTTGCCTATTACCGACATTTCATATGACTACAGAAGCAAATTCATTCATTAAAAACGACGACATACAATACCATATATCAAAACGGGATAGTGCAATGGCAATAATGGATAATTCTAAAAACGTATACCCTCTATACGAAGGTAAAATGATATCGTTATATGACCATAGATTCGGAACCTATGAAAATAGAACTGAAAAAAATACAAATCAAAACATCTTACCCCATGTTTCGGATCGTGACCATTCAATATATAACCACAGAATTGAGCCTCGATTTTGGGTAGATTCTGAAATCGTTAATGAAAAACTAAAACAAATCCCAAACAAATATTTTTATTCATGCCGTGTAGAGGGACCTGGAGAAAGAACACTAGTAGGAACAATCACCCCTAGAGCTGGATATGGAAACAGTATGTCGGTTTTAACCTGCCAAAAAAACCCAAACTTTTTTGTTTGTCTAGTCTCAATTCTTTGCTCATTTGTGGCTGATTACGCAGTAAGACAACAATCAACTAAGATTAATCAATTCATCTTAAGGCAAATTCCCATTCTCACAACTGAACAAGTTCAACAGGAACATCAGTGGTTAGGCACAAATTTTTTAAATTGGGTAGCATATAGAGTACTGGAACTTTGCTACACTAATATAGAGCTCATGCCACTTGCAAATGATCTTGGTAGAAATCATTTACCATTTCACTGGAACCCAGAAAGACGCAAAGTAATCCAAGCTGAAATTGATGCCACCATAATGCATCTATTTAACCTAGATCGCGAGAATGTTGAATGGATATTAGATTCATTTTCAACATTACGAACTAATGAAATTGCTAAATTCAACAAGTTCCATACTAAACAACTAATTTTAGAAGAGTATGATAGAATTTCTAATGCGAAAAAAAATGGGAACCTATACAAAACCACTCTCAATACACCTCCAGGAGATAAACTCTTATGTCACAAATAACTTTTCATTCTTAAAACTTAATTAGTATGGTTAGTATTGTTTCCTGACAGTTTTTTCATGTTCTTGGTGACAATTAACTAAACCGTCTGCTATATTACTTCTTTCTGTCGTTACCCGTCCAAAATAACTGTCGGGGGACACAAATTTCAATAAAATGTTCTATAGTAATTTAAAATTACATTTTAACCGAAATAGGAGTAAAAAAATGAAATATAAAGTAGAGCTTAAATATGAAAATACAACTGTTGAAAATGAATTAGTAGTAGGATTACCAGTGTTATATTGTTATAATAAGGATAATCCTAATGATGTTTATACGCAAGGATTAACTGATTTTTTTATTGATTGGTTAAGAGTTAAAATGCAGAAAATACGCTATATAAAAGGAGATTTACTATGACTGTTGATCAAAATGTTTTAAAGATGTTGCATCGGGAATTAAAACAGGATGTAGAATCTTTGAAGCATTTGAAGTTGCGTGGAGATAACGTTGCTGGAGTTCGCAAAGTGATTGCGAATCTTGAAGCACAAAATCAAGTGCTTTTGATGCACATGGAGAAGAAATGAATAGAGATTCACATGACCATCAAAAATTTGTTAGCAATTATTATAACTGCCTACTTTGTATTGAGTAGTAATTTTTTTGTTTATGCAGATGAAGATTTTCTTACAGAATTGTCTGGTGGTTGGTGGTTACTTGAATATACTGATGAAATGAGTGATGAAAAGCATATAGAGGCTAAGTATCTTACTGATGATAGTAATGCTGTTTTATTTTTTGGATGTGCTGAGGATACTACTTTATTAGGTATTAAGTTAATAGATCAATATATTAATCGTATGGGTGAATATGCAAATATAGAATATCGTATTGATAAAAATAAATCTAATGAAACAAAATGGAGAGTTTTAGGTAAAGGATTTGGAATATCAATTTTCAGAAAAGAAGCTATTAATCTTCTTCGGAAATTTTATCAAGGAGAAGACGTTTTTCTTTTTAAATTATGGACCTATGATTATGATTCTGAATTAGTAAAAATACCGCTTACAGATATAAAAGAACCAATAGAGTTGATTGCTAAACAATGTAATTGGAGTCCTTAAAGATAATGACTGTATCAGAATCGGTTCAATTGATTTCTAATACTAGGTAGAACAATTTCAATGATCCGAAATTATAAACATATTTAGAGTTTCTTTGAAGATTGCTTTATTTAGAAATTTACGAGGTTCAAAGAGGTTCCAGAACCTCATAAATTCGCCACAGGAATCGTTTTAATACTTTTTCAAGTATTCTACCCCCCGATGAAGAATTGAACCCAGAATGGCTAAAATTTCCTACGTGAATCAATAAACTTGAATTAGGTTCACTGTATATAATTCCCAAAAATTATAATAAAAATAAAGTTGCAAATGGCTTCAATCACTTAGCACCATTCTCAATTAAAAGTTTAGCAATTTCAGCATGCCCCCGTTCTAAAGCATACATTAATGCATTATATCCTTCATAATTACCCCCAGTTACTACAGCATTAACATCCGCACCTTCTTCAATCAGTAATTTAGCAAGTTCTGTGTGACCGAAATATGAAGCTAATGTCAATGCGGTCTCTCCACTATTAGCCATAGCATTAACATTCGCGCCATTGGCGAGGAGAAGCTCGGCAAATTGGGCTCTGTAAGCACTTGAACTACCTCCCATTCTTGAGGTGTTTATCAATGCAGTCCTTCCTTGATCATCCAAAGCATTAACATCCGCACCATTCGCAATGAGGAGTTTAACAAGTTCAAGATAATTATCTTTTTTAGTCTGAGTGAGCATCAATGCAGTCCTTCCTTGACCATCCAAAGCATTAACATCCGCACCATTCGCAATGAGGAGTTCAGCAATTTCAAAATTATCCTTGTCTATAGCTATCGTTAATGCAGTATGCTCATTCGCTAAAAAATCAAGGTCTGCACCATTCGCAATGAGGAGTTCAGCAAGCTCAGTATTCCCCGAGAATGAAGCCTGCATCAATGTAGTCGCTCCCTTTCGGTCTACAGCATTAATGTCCTCTCCTCGTTCAATGAGTAATTCCATTATTTCAAGATTACCCGAAGATAAAGCATTGCGCCAAGCAACGGACATTTGTGTTTGCGCGAATGCTGGCGTAAAATTTTTTGCTCCGTTTGCAATCAGGAGTTCAGCAAGCTCAGTGTGTCCCTGACTTGAAGCCACTATCAATGCAGTCGTTCCAAAGTTGTCTACAACATTAACGTCTGCCCCGTTCGCAATTAGTAGTTCAGCAGTTTCAGTATGTCCCTGACTTGCCACCATCAATGCAGTCAATCCATCGTTGTTTTCAACATTAACATCCGCTCCATTCGCAATTAGTAGTTCAGCAATTTCAGTATACCCCGCAGCTGAAGCAAGCATCAATGCAGTCTTTCCAAAGTCGTCTAAAGCATTAACGTTCGCTCCGTTCGCAATTAGTAGTTCAGCAGTTTCAGTATACCCCGCAGTTGAAGCAAGCATCAATGCAGTCAATCCACCTGTGAATTGATGAATTTCTGGCGATATTACATCATTAACGTTCGCTCCATCCGCAATTAGTAGTTCAGAAATTTCAGTATGTCCCTGACTTGAAGCTACCATCAATGAAGTCAATCCATCGTTGTTTACAGCATTAACATCCGCACCATTCGCAATGAGTAATTCTATAGCTTCAAAATCACCCGAAGATACAGCTTTAAACCAGGTAGCTGTTTGTGCGTATGTTGGAGTAAAATTTTTTGCTCCGTTCGCAATCAGGAATTCAGCAAGTTCAGTGTGTCCATGACTTGAAGCCACCATCAATGCAGTCATTCCATACTGTTTCTCTACAGCATTAACGTTCACTCCGTTCGCAATTAGTAGTTCAGCAATTTTAGTATACCCTTTAGCAGAAGCCATCATCAATGCAGTCAATTCATAGTGTTTCTCTACAGCATTAACGTCCGCTCCGTTCGCAATTAATAGTTCAGCAATTTCAGTATATCCCTTAGCTGAAGCAAATATCAATGCAGTCCATCCATTGTTTGTTACAGCATTAACGTCCGCTCCTTGTTTAACAAGTGATTTTATAATTTCAAAATCACCCGAAGATACAGCTTTAAACCAAGCATCTGTTTGCGCGTATGCTGGAGTAAAATTTATGGACAAAACTGAAACAATTAAAATGATGAGGCTTCGCATTGTAACCTCCTAGGTTAGTTATTATAGTCAATTAGACACCCTTAAAAGACAATTGAGTTGTTTAAATTTTGACTAATAATAAACTCATATTAAATTTTTGCAAGCAAAAAGTTTGATTTCAAATTATTATTGCAAGGTCATTTTTTGTTGTTAATGACCATTTTGAATTTGGTTTGAGTTCCTTTAAAGTCATTGATTGCGAAAATCTAACAAAGAAGACTACCAACTGCTAAAAAAGTTGATAGTCTAATTCAATAAGCTTGAACCGATTTAGTAGTGGTCTAAAATTGATTAGTAATTATTATGAGGCAAAGATCAGATCTACAATCTCAAAGTGGTTCTCACCCTCCACTTTCAATTGCACGATCTTTTAAATTAGCGTCTTCTCAATAACCTTCATTAACAATTTAAAGGAACTTTATAGTGACTGCAGAGTTAAAGAAATTTAAACCCTGTAATCAAAAATTCTTACATGGATAGCAATATTTCTCGTTTCACCGTTGATAAATTCTTGCGGTGATGGCAGTAGTAGTGGAATACCTTTACCGATTCCCACCTCTAACCATTAAGGAAAACCATTATCAATCACGATAGTGGTTTTTCAATTATACCAGAATACTAATTTTCAAGTAAGTTCCAACCAAGTTCTTTAAGTCCCATTCTTAAATCATCTTGGCTTAAATTACTTGGTAACTCAACTTTCTTAAAGACCTCAATTACAACATTATCTGATTCCTGTGCCTTCTCAAATCTAACTGAAATTCCAGCTTTACGATATTTGTTGAGAATTAATTCTGCACACTCTCCTTGATCAGTGCCATTCACTATATATGAACCATATTTATTTTTCCCTTCTTCTTTCCATCCTTCCCCTTCTGTAATCCATGTTTTTTGATCAATTTTCCATATTTCAAGATCTTCTGCACCGTAGAAACAAATATCTATTTGACTAATTCCCCCTTCAATCCAAATTAATCCACTCCGAAGCCAACGTAGATAACCCATTTTCTCAAAAGCACGGTCTCTTATAATTTTAGTATTATTTTGATCGTTCCACAAGTTTCTTTGTTCTGCGATTGATAGTTCTAATTTGGCTTCAAATTTTGCAAGTTTAGTTGAAATTGAACCTTGCTCAGCTTTAAATTTTTTTTCAAGAGTTTCTCTTGTTGAATCTTCAAACTGATTTCGTTCAAGATGAGAAGTGATCTTGTTCATCCAATCATTAACAAACGTTTCACCTTCTTCAATTAAAGAAAGGCAATTCTTAACCAATTCTTTTGAACTATTTTCAGGTTCAAGTGATGTTTTTTCATTAGTAATAGGGGCTGACCCATAAGTATCATGAACAAGTAATTTTTGATTGTCTCCCAAACTACCAAGAAAGTTGACCGCGTTTGTTGCAAATCTAGCTGCATGAATAATAAAATTTTTATCCGAATACAATTCGTCAAGCCAATATTTGACATACTTGGCGTTTTCATAACGTGGTTCAGCTCTTATTCCTAATTCAGCGAATAGAAAAGCAGAGCCAAGTTCTGCAATAATTTCTTCAACAGCATATTCTTTGATACGACTTTTATCAAATTGTTCCCGATTGCATCGATCATGATGACCAGTCCAGTGTATCAGTTCGTGTAATAGGGTTCCATAATAATTTTCAGTTGCATCGCTGTATTTGCTGCTTTGAAACTTGGATTTTTCTCGAATCTGAATAAAATCATCAATTGGTTTGTAAAACGACTCATTACCCCCATGATAAATCCGAGCATTCGTATTTGAAACAAATTTGTCAGAATTCTCAATGGCGATAACTTTGTCAATTTTATCTAAACCTACTTCTTCAAAACCGTCTACTTGATCTGCGTTAAAAACATCAAATTTAAATGGACCTCTGGTAAAAGTTTTAGATTGATTTGGATCAAAATCTTGGTTAGGGTCATCTTCTCTTTCAAGTTCTTCAGTCTTATTTTTCCTTTCTATAGTTTGATAAAAAACAATGGGAGTAGATTTTTCTCCTAGTCGTATTTTAGCTCCCTTCGCATTCCATTGTTTAGTAGTTCCCCAAGTATCAGAACCATAATTTTTAACATATTTTGCAGACCACAATACTAATAAATTGATCCCTCGATATGGTTTACCAGTTTTCACGCTGATCGGCATTGGTAATCCTTTTTCCGTATGATGCCATGGCATTTGATAGTTTTCTAAACCTTTTTCAATTGCCTCTATAATCTGATTAGTGACAATTTGATGTATGTCTGGATTAGAAAATTCATAATTTTCAGTAACATTTGTGTTCGACGAAAGTGTTGAATTCTCATCTGCATTTGGTAATTCTCTAAAACTCTGAGATAATTCATGATCAAAAGAATCAACGTCAGAATTATTTTCAGCAACACGAGAAATGTCCGCTTGTTGATCTACTTCTGAGATCGGTTCATTTTTATTCATTACAAATCCTCTTATTGTTGGTAAATGATTTGGCTCTGTTGCAATCATCTGTGATTAACTTTATCAAAAAATTTTTATTATGTATATTTTTTATTTTTACTACTTGACCTCTTGACTTATAGTAATTATGTTCCTATATTATACATAAATTGTATAATATTTTTAAACATAACAGGAACAAACACTATGAATAACAAGATGGAAGACTTGTTTCTTCAACTAAGTGATGCTGAAAAACAAGAATTGAAAGCGTTGCTACTAGATGATCTTGAACCAGTTGCAGAAAATGTTGCTACTGATTACCCGGTAGAGTGTCCACATTGTCAGCATCAAGATATAGTCCGTAATGGTAGTATTAACAAAACCCCGCGCTTCAAATGCAAAGCGTGTGGAAAAACATTTTCGTTCAGTACCTATCGACTTCGATATCGGAGTCAAAAGAGTCGCGCGTTTTGGAGTTTATATATTGACTTGATGTTTCAGGGGTTGTCGGTGCGGAAATTACGTTACCAGATGAGATTGCATGGCATGAACATATGTCAAAATACTGCGTTCTACTGGCGACACAAAATTCTTGCCTTGTTGCTCCAGGCAATCCGCACCAACCTTTCCGGAGTTGTTGAAGCGGATGAAACGTTTTTCCCCCTATCCTTTAAGGGTAAAAAAGGTCCTAATCGCAAAGCGACAGACCTTGGTCGCAGACCACATAAACGGGGTGAAGCTGCTTCACAACGCGGTATTAGTAAAGAACAAGTCTGTGTCTCAACTGCAGTTGCCCGCAGCGGCGGCTCGTATATGAAGTCGGTTTGTTTGGGTCGTATGAGTATCAACGATTTTCATTTGAATCTCGCACAGCATATCAATTGGTCGAAGACAACATTGATGACGGATGGTCATAATGCTTATGTCCCACCTTCTTCGGCAACAAATGCACTTCATGTCCGGGTGCATCACTTTGGACGAGGGGCAAAACATATCAATACTGTCAATAGTGCGCATTCGCATTTGAAACAGTTCATGAAGCGATTTAATGGAGTCGCGACGAAGTATTTGGATAACTATCTGGTGTGGTTTCAGTGGCGCAAACGAAATTATCGGGAACCACTCAAAACTTATCGTGGATTTATTGAGTGGGATGCGCTACGGGATATGGAGATGACCTTAACCTAAACTTGATATGTTGCTTCCTGAGATCACATCTGAGGTGGTTGAACTAATTATTGATTGATCACTCTAATCATTCTCTTATTCGCAGGGATTAGGACTGGAGACTGTGTATCGCTGAAAATCCAAATAATCTGCGGCATTGCGAGTGAACAGACTTCTTTTAGCTACTTGTCGTTGGTACTTATACCCGCGAACCATTATCCATCAAGCACTTAGCCAGTAACAATTGAAGTAATTAGTTACTTTGATGCCGACAACTTAACATATCAATGAAAGTTGATATGAATGGGTGGACTACGTCTTCAATTCTCAACACCGCGAAAAAGATCCGCAAGCAACTAATTTGAACTCTGTTCGGTGAAAGTAATCAATATTGTCGTAAAAAAAGCGTAGATAACTGAAAAATTGCGGTAACCAATTGTCTTGTTCATAATTCTTTACAATTAACTAAACATGAACTAAAGTTTAAGTATTTCGTGTGCTTAATACATTGAATATACAAGTATAAATCAAGGGATTAAGTAATAATTACCCTATCACATTTTATTGCAACAGAGCCAATGATTTTACCAATTGAATTGAATTTACTAACATATAAATTTTTAAATCACAATCAACTAATTTATTTTTGGCCAAAAATACCACTAATTAAGGACGGGTACTTCAGTGTTGCTTTTGGGATTTTAATTTCTATAAGATGTATTTTATCTTTAATACAAAAAACAATAGGAGTATTCACATGTCTTTTCCAAGAGAAATAACAAATGGTCTAAAGTGTTATGTTTACAGACTTATTGACCCCCGAAATGGCCAAACTTTTTATATTGGTAAAGGTAAGGGCAACAGAGTTTTTGATCATTCAAATGCCAAAGTTGAAACGAATAACCGAAATCAAAATGGATGGATTTGAGGTAGCACATATTATCCATAGACATGGCTTAGATGAAAAAACTGCTCTTGAGGTAGAAGCCGCATTAATAGATGCTTATCCAGAAACATTAAATCGCAATGCAGGCCTTGATTCTTCAGAGCGCGGACTGATGCATGCCAAGCAGGTAATAAAACTTTATCAGGCCGAAGAAATTGATGTTCATCAGCATAAACTTTTGATGATTAACGTCAACCGATCTACAACTGAAGCATCTGCACTAGAATCAAATGTATATGAAGCAGTGCGAGGTGCATGGAGGTTAGACGTTAAAAAAGCTCAAAAATCTGATTTTGTGTTAGCCGTGCGAAAAGGTCTGGTAATTGGGGTTTTTGTTCACAAAGAGTGGCAAAATTTCCCAAGTGAAGGAGATAGCCCTGAAAGATGGGGTTTTGTTGGAGAAGAAGCTCCTAGTGAAATCCAAGAGCTTTATTTAGACAAACGGATCCCTGAACATATGCGAAAAAAAGGAGCAGCAAATCCTATTCGGTATTCATATTAGGAGGCTGTTAGGAGCAAATTTTAGCTATGAGAGCATCTTCTTCATCAGTAGAAATACCTTCAAAACGTATTTAATTGCGCTCAAATCGCATCTTGGGACTTCACTGTGGACTGTGGAATGGTAATAAGTGTCGGATAGTGAGGTTATTGACGATATATTATCGCAAACTAGCGCGGGCTAGGACTTTTGAGAGTCTAGTCAATGAAATTTTGCTATGAAGTATGCTTCACAAAATAAAAAGTTGAAGTGTTCTCGCACATCCACTAGGAACTTTTTTCACGATTTGCGGAAATAGATACAAAAAGGTCGATTTAAAAAAAATTGTGCTCGAAACACTATTAGCAATATTTAGTTTTTCAATACCAACAGTTAATGTTTCATTTGATTTTGTCATATTCTATAAAATTTGCAATGTGATATTTTAACTTTCGATTTTATATTGCGTGATAATTTTTGAGCATTCGAAAAAATTGTTCAAGTTTTGTAAGGGAAAGATACATAACTTTTCCTCAGTTGAATCTCACATTGATTTAATTGCTAAACCGAAACAATCCATCAACAACTCTTCATTTTGAATTAAATTTCTTAATTGTATCTCATTATCTCTCTTTCAATTTGTTGCTTATCTTCATCAATTGAAAATCCAAAGGTACTTTCATTACTGGATAGCATTTCGCAATAATGCTCAAGTGCTTTTGTCGCAAATATAAAATTATTCAGTTTATCGCGACTAGGCAAATTTTTAAATCGGTCATCATAGGGCATAACACAATTTTGAACAATGGGTGGTACTTTCTCTTCAAAATCATTGCCAAATATTCGAACTCGTTTAACAATATCTTTTGGCAGGCTTGCCAATTGGTCACTTATCATTTCAGAATAAGGTATAGTAAGTGCTATAAGAATGAGATCGCTTTTTTTTGAACTAATTACTTCAAGCAGGTCAGTTTGACAATTTGAGTGTTTGCCTATTGCACTCCACCAATCACTATTCTTAAATTTTCTATCCATTATTTTGCATTTGATTCTGTTGTCTTCTTTCCCGGAACCAGACTTAGGACCTAAATGAGAAACAGTCAGATCATAAGGTGGAATTTTTTGATTTGCATGTACAAAACCTAATCCCGCTGAGATTACATACAATTCACCAGAGACTTGATTAGATGCACTCACTGCGTGTGGCCAAGCTCGGCCTGTATACATATCTTTTACTGATTTCTGCTCTGTTGAGCTTAATTCTTTGCTTTGAACCTCTACCGCGTTATTCCACTTAGATGCTACCTCCTCTAAATTTTCCCGAAATAGGTTACAAGCTTTTAACGATGGTGGTGCTTTAAGTGCTTTTTTTCCTGTACAAGGTGCAAAAATAAGCGTATTCATTTTAAATCCTCATTTAGATTGTTAGTAATTTCTCCAAAAGTAAATTTACAAAATACTAGCTTAAATTTATGACTGCAAATACTTTTTTCAATTTACTCAATTTAAAATAATTGTTCTGTATAAGTGACATGATGATTTTCAACTATCACATCATCTAAAAACGGGTAATACACTAAATATGACACCGTTTTGCACCAAAGTCATGATTAGCTACTTGGTTTTGTGGTTTTTATATGTTTCACAAATTTCACTTTCAATTGCAAGACACCTTTAATTTATTATCGTTTCAAGAATCCAATTTGTAAGATTAATGCTCTGGAGCTTTCTTGTCAATATTCATTAAGCATCTTTTTGCATCTATTGATCAATACTTTTTAATTTTGGATTGAACATAGAAAAAGCTACTTTGTAACTACTGGAATCAGTTAAGCAGAAAGACAAACTGAAGTGCCTGTCCCTGATTAATGGTATTTTTGAACAAGGATAGATTCAAAATTTGATCTATACAAGCACCAAATATTGCTGACTTTGGATTTCCAGAAACACTTCAGAGGACGTATATCATTTTAACATCCCGAGAGCAGGACAGAACCGACGAGTGCAACAATTTCCTAGAATTTTCCAGACACAATTCAAAAAGTGATAAAATTATCTCAGAATTTCCGCGAAAAATAAAACTGATCATGACTGATAGGATCTGGTTAATTATATTTCATGTAACTGGGCACTTCACTGTGGAATATAAGAAGTGTATTATTCTGTGGTGACTCACCACTTGGATTTAAGACTAAATTAGAAACTCCTTTTGAAATTCCAAACATTAATTGCGATTTACCTGTAATTGTCACTGCACCTCATCATGGTTCTGATTCAAATCTAATTGCCTACAAGCACACTTTCAATTGGTATACAAAAAAACAGAGTTTCCCAACTTCACCGTCAGAAATTTTATGGGTTAGAAATGGTGCAAAATATAAAAGAAATCGTAATATTTATTTTCGATGCATTCCGGAATCTAATAGATTTTGTACTTGGTGCCCGCATAAACAAGATTCCATTACCAAAGTTGAAATTATTCAAACTAAGAATAAAATAAAACACAGTCTAATATTAGCAGGAAATCAATGAAATTGTATTTAATGCGAATACTTTTCATATGATGAAAAAATTACTTTGGTCACTCAAATAGGTTTTGATTTTGCAAAGGACAAATATGATGCAACTGATTTTAAGAAATGGTTGACTTTTGTGTGAGAAAATACTAAAGTAAATCGTAATATACTGAATTTTATAAGTTTCCAAACAGCACTCAAAAATTTGGAGTAATTTCAATATGGTCGTACCTCCAACTAGAGAGAAAATTGAAGAAATAATTGATGAGTATTGTCAATTAGGTCAGGAAGCATTTTTCAAGAGATATAAGTGCCAATCGAGTAGAAGTTGGTTTCGAACACCTTTTAAGCGTGAAAAATATTCGCTTTTTCCTCCCTCTGCCATCATAAGTGTAGCAGTCAACCAAAAACGAAAAGATGGATTAACTTATGGTTGGATAGGTAAAACTGCAACCTACGTAATTCTACATAACCTAGGATACATAATCACTTCAGAAGATGGTACACCTGTAAAAGAAGCTGAGGTAATGAGAGGTCCCAGAAAAGGTGAATTTGACGCGGTACCTGATGAAATTAATTTTCTCAAAAAGGGTAAAGATTGGATCCAAGCAGTTGCTGAAAATTTTTATGTTTTACCTGCACGTAAACAAGAATTAGCACAATTCTCGATCGACCCAGAAACTCTACATAAAGATATTGGTTATTACCGCACCGTTGAAGATGTTTATAATGCACTAAATGAGCAATCGTTCCAGGAATCAATGGGTATTAAGAGGATCACTAATACTAATGAAAATGTTGGCTCACCTTCTACTCTAAACTTTCAATTTTCCTCGCGACCAAATGGTACCCCTCCCCCAGTTATTAACCATGGACACGAAGTGGATTCTAATCTCACGACCAACTTAATCTATTTTGGACCTCCTGGAACTGGGAAAACCTATATTTCTGTTGAAAAAGCAGTTGAATTATGCGTTCCACAAAACGAATTTTCATCATTAGCTAACGATCGGGATAGATTGATGAACAAATACCAAGACTTAGTACATGATGGACAAATTGAGTTTGTGACGTTTCATCAATCATTTGCGTATGAAGAATTTGTAGAAGGACTACGTCCTACAACAAATGGTAATGGAGAAAAAAGTCCAAATCAAAGTGGGGGATTTGAGCTTAAAACCCAAGATGGGATTTTCAAGACAATATGTAATCGTGCTGAGGAAGAAAGTACCAAAAAATTTGTACTCATTATTGATGAGATTAATCGAGCAAATATTTCAAAAGTGTTCGGTGAACTCATTACTCTCCTAGAACCTGATAAACGGTTAGGAACTCAAAATGCTATTCAAGTCATTCTTCCATATTCAGGTAAAAAATTTGGAATTCCATCCAATCTTCATATCATAGGTACAATGAACACCGCTGATCGCTCAATTGCATTACTTGATACCGCGTTGCGTCGCCGATTCAAATTTGCGGAGTTGATGCCAGATTTGACAAAGATACCAGAAAATGTAGAAGGATTACGTCTACGCGAGCTAATCTCAAAAATAAATGTCCGTATTGAAACACTCTATGATCGAGAACATCAAATAGGACATGCTAAGTTTTTAAACTGTAGTACCTTAAACTCAATTGAGAATGCATTTCGAAATTATGTCATTCCGTTACTAGCTGAATACTTCTTTGAAGACCGTAGCAAATTTGCCGAAGTGTTGGAAGATAAACCGTTAGGGACATCAGATTATGATGGATGTTTTTTGAGTGCAGCTGTTTTAAGTCCACCAAATACTATTACTGAAGATGATACTAGTGAGAAATTTAGATGGGTAGTCAAAAATAAGTTTGACTTTGCACAGTTAGATTCATATAAGAGTGGATAATGCGGTGATTTGAAACTAATTGAGTTATTGAGCATAACTCATTATCAAATTTAATATAAATAATTCATAGTGACTGACTTAATTTCAATATTCTAGGACTGCTTCCAAAATGTCAAAGCTAACCCGAGCCAAAGTTGAAACAGTAATGGATGATTACGAAAGACTGGGTGCAGATGGATTTCGGAAGAAATTTGGCTTTAGAGAATCAAGAGATTATTGGGTGCTTTCTACTAAAGATCGAGAATTATCCCAATTCCCATCAAAGGCAATGGCTGGTGTTGCGCTTGAAAGAAATTCAAGTTCAATTAATGGTGGATGGCACTCTGAACAGAACGCTTGTTCTCGACTCCACAATTTAGGTTACATCATTGTTGGAAGCGAAGGACGACCTATAACGAAAATTACCTCAAGAGACGAAGGAAATTCTGATAAAGAATTAAATATTCCAATTGACTTCAATTTTCTTTCAAGAGGAAAGGATCGAATTACAAAAGTCGCAATTAATTATTATGTTGAACCTGCAAAAGAAAAGGGTGGTGATTCCTTTGAGATTAACGGGACCGAACTACTTAAAAACCTTGGATATACCGAATCAATTGAAGATATTAGAGCAGTGCTGGAAAGTGATGAATTCCAAGCTGAAGCTGGAATTGCACTACAAGATAAAACATTTCATTCTGAAAATACCTCTCTCACCTTTAGTTATTCCATCAATGCAGTTCCCAAAAATATTACTCCAATCAATCAAACTACAATCAATATTTCTCCCGTTAATCTGATTTATTATGGACCACCTGGTACAGGAAAAACATACGTTACGACTGAAAAAGCATTAGAACTTTGTCTTGGTAGAGATCGCGTAGACAATTTCTATGGTGACCGAGATAAGATGATGCAAGAATTTCAAAAACTAAGCGATGAGGAACAGATTGGATTTGTTACCTTCCATCAATCTTACTCTTATGAGGAATTTGTTGAGGGTTTAAGACCAACTACTGATAATGGAGAGGTAGCTGACTCGCAAGTGAGTGGTGGGTTTAGTTTGGAGCCACATTCTGGTGTATTTAAGAAAATGTGTGATTTAGCTAATGAACCAGTAAATAGAAATAAAAATTTTGTACTCATTATTGATGAAATAAACCGAGCCAATATCTCGCGTGTCTTTGGGGAGTTGATTACCTTATTAGAGGATGACAAGAGATTAGGAGCTAGAAATGAGATTCAAGTAACACTTCCCTATTCAGGAGATAGATTCGGCATTCCACCAAATCTTCATATTATTGGTACCATGAACACTGCGGATCGATCAATCGCTTTGTTGGACACCGCGCTACGTCGTCGATTTGTTTTTGAAGAATTGATGCCTGATGCTTCTAAATTAGAGAATATTCCACTGCATGAAGGACTAACGCTTAAACAATTTTTTGAGCGAATAAACGAGCGCATTGAGTATCTATATGATCGCGAACACCAAATTGGACATGCATACTTCATGAAGTGTGGTAATGCAGAAGATGTTAAGGAAACAATAAGGAATGAAGTCATTCCGCTACTTGCAGAATATTTCTTCGAAGATCGAGGACGAATAGCTGCAGTTCTTGAAGAAAAACCGATTCAAACAGATAGTAATTTCGATGGTTGCTTTCTTCGTGCTACAAAGCTTGAGCATAGTAATTCAATAGACTCAGATAATATTGAATCCAAATTACGTTGGTCAATTCAAGAATCTTTTAACTTTTCTAAGTTGGCAGTTTCATGAGACACTATAAAATACCCGAATGGAGTCACATTAGAGTTGGCAAGAGTACCAGAGATAAAGATTCAGTAATTCGTCCTGAGCATGCTGACCAATTAGAAAAAGCAACGCGCGCTTCCTTTCCAAAAAAAGATGGAATTGATCATATATTGCTCTTCAAACAACACTCTATCAAATCAAACGATTATGTTGGAATAATTGGAACCAAAGACTGCACGTTAGAAATTTTGCCAAAAATTGATGCCGACGGCCGTGATGACAACGAAAAAAATGTATCAATTCGAAAGCGACTGGTTCATATGCTAGCTGTGGCTCTTGATACCAAAATAAGTGAGGGGACTCTTACCAACATCAACTGGGAGCAAAATCCAATATTGGAATTCTTGATTCGGGTATTTACCGAAAAGCTATTTGATTTAGTTCGACAAGGATTACCAAGAAACTATGAAGGTATGGAAAGAGACTTACCGGCGATTCGTGGTTCTCTCAATGTCGTTCGTCAGTTTACCAAACATGCGGTAAATCCATCTCGCCTCGCTTGTCGATTTGATGAACTTACAAAAGACATTACCCTCAACCAAAAAATGAAAGCGACAATATGGTTCCTGTTCAGATATTCAAAAGATGCAAGAAATCAGCAACGCTTGCGAGAATTGATGTTTCTATATGCGGATATTGAATTAGTAGCAGTCTCGAGTCTCAAACATAAAATAATCACTTTAGACCGAACTAACGAAAAATGGCATTGGTTGATTGAAATGGCTGACATGCTACTGGCTAATCAATTTCAAAGCACCTCTGGTGGCCTAAACAAGGGATTCTCATTTCTATTTGATATGAATCTACTCTTTGAAAATTACTTAAGCCGCAGAATAAAACAAGTAGCAAGCAAGCACGGATATGAAGTTGAATTGCAAAATACTGAAAGATTTTGCCTTACTGACACTCGATCCAGAGAAAAATTATTCAAAATAAAGCCAGATATTATCGTGAAATCGGAAGGTAAGGTGATCCATATAATTGATACCAAATGGAAGCACCTTAAACCCAAGAGTGAAGATCGCCAAATGGGAGTATCCAGTCCCGATATATACCAAATGATGACCTATGGACAATTGCATGAATCGCAACGACTCACATTATTATTTCCACATAATTCAAATTTGAAAACGGATGAAGGACATCAATTAAGTGGCGATACAGTGGAAGGCCGAGAACTTTCAATTTCGACATTTGATTTAGCGAACCACAATGATGAAGAAGCACGCTTGGAAAAGTTGCTGCTTGGAAAAGAACCAAATTTATAGGACATTTAGCTAATTTTGAATGTAAATAAAAATCAAAACATCCTCGCAGCGGATTCCAAATTTTATTGTGAAATTATAAACGACAATTCATTTGCGATTTGATTTTACTATTTCAATAGCCTTTTCCCAGCTCGGCTTTGCTGGTTTATGATTCGCGCCTGGTCGTGCTAATGCATATATTCCTTCTATATATTTAAATTTAATACTCTTCAGTGCATCCCGTGCTTTTTTACCAAATGGAATCACAGTTGCATTAGGCATCAACTCAATTTGTCGTTTCAGAAAATGATTCGCACAAATTCTGTTTGGCGCTTTACCAATTTCTTCCGCAATTGAACACAACCGCCCCTCAGTTAACCAAACATGACGCAGTTGTTCAGCCAAACTCCTTCCAGGAAACAGTTCATTAAGAAACCACTTCACATTTCTATGAAACTGATCCGTACCATTATTTATACTGGTGTATGTATGATTG
Source organism: Stappiaceae bacterium (assembly GCA_964291365.2). Taxonomy (GTDB): domain Bacteria; phylum Pseudomonadota; class Alphaproteobacteria; order Rhizobiales; family Stappiaceae; genus JBDWFY01. The sequence goes on along the minus strand of OZ220020.1, from coordinate 1,313,554 downwards.
ATACATGATTCCATTAGACTCTTGGGATCCAAATTTGGTCCATATGATTCATTACCATGAGGTTCGCCAGGTTCCGCAAATACCATAATTACTTCTACCTCTTCGGCTTTTCCAGTCGCTCCTAAGAACCCTCTAGGAATTTTGCCATATTCAGGATGCCAAATTGCTTCAGGACAAGTATTGGAAAATACTTTTGAAGCCATGTTCATTGAATCTTTACCCTGCGGACAAAAGTGAGAACAAGGATATGCCTCTAACATCAGCGACATCAGTTTTGGAAATGGTGACAGATTCATGTGACTAACTCCATTTAGTTGTATTTGAATAATTTGATTTAATGCTCAAGTACAATACAAGACACATTAATAGTACGAAAGTCAAATTTTAGATTAACATTTTGGTACATGCGCTTGGTAATTCTTGCAGTGACTTGGCAATTGATAAAATTTGTCAAAAACTTGACACAAAGATGTATACGAATTATGCTAGCCAAAAATTTGAAGCATTGTCAATTATTGATATGGTTTAATCAAGATTGGATTTATTAGATGCGAACATTTATTTCATATTGCCACGCAGACAAAGAATTGTTTAATAGACTCAAGGTTCACCTAAAAAGCCTGGAAAGAGAAGAATTAATAGAACCTTGGTCGGATTATGGAATACTCCCAGGTGAAAATATTGATGATGAAATCAAAGTTAAAATGGAAGAGTCTGAATTATTCTTACTTCTTGTAAGCCCGGATTTTATCGCTTCAGATTACTGTTATGGTAAAGAACTGCAACATGCAATAGACCGTCATAACTCAGGTACAGCGAAAGTTATACCAATAATACTAGAACCGTGCAATTTGGAATCAATTTCAGAATTACTTGAATTAAAAGCACTTCCAGAAGATGCCAAACCAATAAGCACTTTTGAAAATCTTAATACGGCTTTTTCACAAGTAATTAAGGGGATAAAGAAGGTAATTTATAATTATAACAAACAATCTCACCCTGAGCAGTTTGGTAGCAATCCAAATAATTTGAAAAAAACTGATACTAAAAAAAACACTATGCAGAACCAATCTCCAACTAACGATGAGGATACAATTATTGATCGTGAGGAGCTATCAAATCGTCTGATTCGTTATTTAGGTGATTATGTTTATGAAAACGGTCACATTTTAAAAAGATTCGCTTATGATTTTGTTCAAAAATTTGGCATGATAGGAGATAAATTGCGATACAGTTTACTAATTGAACTACGTGATACTGGTAAAATTGAATATACTGAAATCAGAGCACTTGGAAAAACAAGTACCGTTAGAAATATTTCCTTAACATCAAAAGGTTGGGAAATTTACAAACAATTGTCGAAATCCACCTAAAGTTTTAACGAACGGCCGAAAATTGTGAGTTGTAACCACACTTAGTACTAAGATTTAGTTGAAATTAGATTGCTAATGCTTTCTCTGACAATATGAATTATGCTATATGAAATTGACCAATCACAGATATAAACTCAAACATTTCTAATATAAAGCTTGGGGTAAAACCATCTACACTAACTAATGCAGTAAAAGCCTGTTTTCGAAATCGCTGTGAAAATTCAGGTATTCCATCTATATCAATATATAGTGGTTCAGAAATTTTCAAGATCGTTATCAAAATACACTTTCGTAATTTTATTGTATCAAACTCATTTTCATACTTATCTTCTTCGGTTGCTATTTTCCAATACTCCACACTCAATTTTACTGTTGTTTTCATGGACACTTTTAATTTTCTATTTGTAAATTGAATTACAGATTTTAATCAAGAAACTTATCAGTTCTTTACCCCAGTTGTTTTTAACTATTCACTCCAGAAAAATAAAAAAACAAAGCAGAAATATAACAATTAGTTTATCTGAATCCGAGCTTCACGTCCTGGAAATTGAGCGTTAATTTTTTGATGCCATCTTATCTCAATTTCTAGCTCTATTCCAAGGTCATTAGCAATTTTTTTCACTCTTTTCATAATGTCATTTGAAGACATCGGTTGAACCCACAATCCTATAGTTGGTACAAAATGATATTTCTCATTAATTCCAGAATCTTTAATTACATTCAAAGCATATCTGCGTTTAAGGTCTAAATTAGATATACCTCGGTCCATTGCAATTCTTAGTATCGGATATAATATCTCATTCCAATTTTTGATGTGTGACATAACGCCGTCTACTTTCATAGTAATTGGTTTAGAATGATACAAATTTGGTATTTGATTTGAATTAAATTGCAATTGAGAATCCACAAATTCAGGTTTAGATTTTGTCTGAGATTCTTTCTTTTGTAAAAATTCAAGAGCGTCTAACGCCTTATTAATCACATTGTCTTCGGTTTCTCTAAATCCACTAATATGTTCCTCCAAACGCAAGTAAGTGGATTTACTTATTTTTATTGAACGCATTATTTATGCTCCTATTAGTAAATTTGCTGAATAATTTGTCAGGATGTACAAATTATCAATTCCTCATCTCATTTTTACACTAGAATGATTTTCAAGTCAAAATAAATTTATCATATCAATTGTGAATCGTGAATAAGAAATTCACTTAAGTATCTTATAAATAACCAAACTTAAGACTACAAAAACTATTGAAACTATGTACTTGTTAAACGGGCAGGTCCTTATAACAAAACTTTCAAAGTGTCCTTACGTTGAACTACAACTTGATTTGAATACACTATAAAAATCACAATTTAGAGTTGAACTCCCCGCCAAAAATAATTTTGTCGGGGAAGTAACTTTATGCTAATCTCTGTAGTTCATCTCTGACTGCAAGATCTGCATTAAATATGGAAACTTGGGTCATAGGTGAATTAATGCTCTCCCTAATTTTACCATTTGAATCTCTCAGTTCATCTAAAATTAATCCTAGTAATCTCTCGTTATTTTCTGATGACCTTGCAATTCTTACTAACAATTCATCAATATTGTTTTTATTCATAAATAATTACTCCTGATATGTTTTAATTTATATATCCTTAGCATACAATTTTATAATATTAAAGCAATTTCTTTTTTCACCCTAATTTATAACTGCTCGTTTAACTGAGTTTTAAGGTTGTTCATTCAATTAAATTTCAGTTAATATAATTTGACATTCTAAAATTATTATTCATAAACTCATTGTTCGTAAATCTATTAAACGGACTTTTTAAAATGAATAAAATTCTGTACAAAATTTTACTTTTGGTCGCATTATTGATTCTTTTTGACTTTTAAACTAATTTCAGAAAAAAATGAATCAAATTCGTGCAATGAGGATGAGAGTTTTGAACAAATTGGTGAGGTTTGTTTAGTCACCGAATTTGAAAGTGTGACTGGAGAAAAAATTTAGAGACACGGTCAAATAAATGATTCAAATGATATGTTTTTATATTTCCAGAGAAATTGGTCAGATGAACCAGTTTTATTCAAGATGTTATTACTTACTAAACAAAAAATCCTTTTTGAACGGAGAAAAATTCGAATTTGGTACACTGGTTTAGAGGATGGTTTGTTGTTGGGTGATGAACTCTTTGTTTACGCTTATTCCGATAAAATTTCCATTTCATGATGATTCTTAATAAATCAAAAATTAACACCTTAAAAAATTTTATTAATGCAGAAGAAGTATATATTAGGGTTGGAAGCAGCAAAGATATCTTAATTCCTGACAATGTGATAAAAATTGTTGCTGATTTAATTTATCCTGAATTTCCCAAAGTAGTACCAAATTGTGAAATTGTCACCCATAAAATTGACATGCATTGAAAAATATACTATACTCTTGATGCTACAAATTGATAACTTGTAGCCAAAGGCTTTTGGGGGAAGCAGGTAATTCATTCAATAGTCGTCTATTTCTGCTTCTATCGGTTAGGACGTATGACTTTGAATGAGTTGAGCATCATTTTAGGACAATGATGCGAGGTTGATGGGATGGGTGAAAGTGTCGCGATTGCTGAAGTCACGATGGAATTCTATCTCGTCAACCGAACCCCTCCTGTCGTTTACCAATGCGGATTGCCTCCTGATGCAATCGATTGCAGGCTCGAGTAAACAACTTTTTATAGGGAAAATAAGCTGAATATTCCAAGTAGATTCGTTGTTTTGTGTTTCGGACAATCGCCGCCACTTTGATGAATTTTTTGCGAATGGTGTCAAAGGTGGCGTTTTCAAGTTTAGTGCCCTTAAAGGCCAGTCGACGAATGTCATTAGCAAGCATTTGTGCGGTCATGGCGAAATTGAGTCGCATCTGATTGGCGGGGAGTTCACTTGCGCTCATCCGTTTTCCGAACAGGTAGCGTTGATTTTCTTTGATGTGACGTTCGGAGTCACCGCGACCACAATAGATATCGCGATAGATTTTACGCGCGCCGCCATATTTCGGATCCAAATTGGTGACAATAAAGCGCACATTCAGCGGTTTTTCAACCTGCGCGATATATTCCACTTTGGCAATCACTCGAAAGCAACGTCCTTGCCAACTATCATTCCCCGGTGTCCACAGAAATTCCGTGTAGATCCGCTCAGTTTTACCCGAATCACGGTGTACCTTCTCAACCAGCTTAATTTGTCGTTCAATCTTCCGCTTCAATTCTGCATTACTGGCATAACCAACCACAAAATCAATCCCGAGTCGATCACATAGGAGGAGCAACTCTGGTGTTCGAAACTCACCATCAGCCCGAAACATGAACTGCTTGTTCGGTAACTTTTGCTGTAAGTATGGCACGATGTCATTCAGGGCTTGTGCCGTCGCTTCGGCACAACGAACATTACCAGGTTGGACTTTCCCATAGATTGGAATGTTCCCAATAAATGCCAATAAAGAATGGAGGCAATTACATTTGGCATGCCCGTTAAATTTGCCGCCCTTTTGGTTACCATGGATTTCGGCATAGGTTCCATCAAAATCAATGATGATTCGTCGTTTGCGGTTATTTTTAAGGCGTTCAACGCAGTAGTCCAACAGCAACTGATTAAACCGCTTCTGGTCAAAACGAAACATCTTCACATCAGCGGAATCAGAGTCACAACTAGCGTGATCTAGTCGAAACATTTGCATCAACCCCCCCAATACTTGACAATTCTTCCGCTTGATGCCAAGGGTATCAGCCAATAAGGCCATCAATTTATCCTTACGGAGTTCGCGGTGGTCATTCAGGTCTTCATAGCCCAGCAAAAATCCCACAACTCGTTGTTTCAGTAACGTGTACAGCGGTTGGACAACCATGGCTTGATTGCGCAAATCTGTGAAACAATAATCCGCAACTCGCTTCATAATGCCGCTGATGCGTTCAACTTCACGAATCAACAAAATACCACCATCACTGGTAAGGTCGATTTTGGAAAAGAACCCTTCAACCCGCTTATTGCCAAAATCGGAAAAAATCAATTTTTCCGCATCAGACCGAACCGAAGTGGTTGCAATCCGTTTAGTTCGCTTCTTTTTTCGTCGTTTCATTGACATAACTCATTCCTGTGTTGTTAAAAAGGCCAATACGAACGTAAATTCCGTATTGTTATTGACCTATTAATTCAGGAGTGAGTAAAAAGCAGCCCAGGGAATAAAGGTTTTCCACAACTTTTTTCGATAATTTTTGACCGACTGGCAATTCAAAATAAACCAGCTTAAACTTGGGTCAAAAAACTCAAAACTAAAAAACAGTTTGTAAAATTGAAAAATGCTATATCAAATAGCTAAAACACTATGTGTATTGGGCGATACATGCGATTGTGATATTGAAATTTTGAAATACTTTGGGAAATAGAGGTTATGTATGGGAAAATCACCTAGACCAGCTAAAATAGTATAAAATTCAATACTTGCTGTTTAATTCAATCAAAAAATTTGGTGTTTGACTTTCTCGATTCAAAACTTTATTTTAAACTTATTTCAACCTTTTTAAATTTTTCTTACTCAACTAGAATTCAAAGTGATATAAATTAACAAGCATTACAGCATTAGTAACCAATTCTAGGAACATTGAATGCAAGCAATACCTGAAATAGGGCAAATTGTTATCGTTAGAAATCGTCCTTTTGTAGTCAGAGAAGTAAAACCTTCTACCGATGAATTCAGCAAAAAAACTTTGCGAAAGAATCATCTAGTTAAAATGAATTCAGTTGAGGATGATGGATTTGATGAACAAATGGAAGTCATTTGGGAACTTGAGCTGGGTACTAAAATCCATGAAAAGTCTACTCTACCTGAACCTAACAACAAATTTGATTCTCCTATTCAATTTCAGGCTTTCTTAAACGCAGTTCGTTGGGGAGCAATTTCTCAATCCCAAGAGAATATTTTGCATTCTCCATTTCGTAGTGGAATTAGGATTGATGACTATCAATTGGATCCACTAGTTCGTGCATTAACTATGCCAAGGGTTAATCTTCTTATTGCAGATGATGTCGGACTTGGTAAGACCATTGAAACTGGAATGATTATTCAAGAGTTGATTCTCCGTCATCGTATTAGATCTATTCTGGTACTTTGTCCATCCTCGCTTCAAAACCAATGGAAAGAAGAAATGCGAGACAAATTTGGTCTAGAGTTTCGTATAATTGATCGAGATTCAATTGCAACATTGAGAAGAAAGCGCGGAATTCATGTAAATCCATGGACTCATTTTCCACGACTAATCACATCAATAGACTATATAAAGAGAGATCACGCATTGCGTAGATTCTCTGAATCACTACCAAGTGGTGGGAAGCCTACCTACCCAAGGGCATTTGATCTTCTCATTATTGATGAAGCCCACAATGTTGCACCTTCTGGCAGAGGTAAATATGCAACTTCATCACTACGAACTCAAGCAGTTCGTACATTGACACCTCATTTTGAACATAAAATATTTCTATCTGCTACACCTCATAATGGCTACCCAGAAAGTTTTACTGCACTACTTGAGATGTTAGATAATCAAAGATTTGCACGAGCAGTTACTCCTGACAAAGACCAGCTACATGCAATCATGATTCGTCGATTAAAAAGTGAATTGAAAGAAAATTCAGATGGAAGCTTAAGGTTTGCAGAGCGGGAAGTGAAATATATAGAAGTTGATTACTCGGAAGATGAAAAACAAGCGCATAAGTATCTAGACGAATATACCAAACTTCGCAGTAAAAATGCTTCTGATCAACGAAACCGTTTTATAACTGAGTTTGTACTTGTGTTACTCAAAAAACGCATGATTTCATCTCCAGCTGCCTTTGCAACTTCATTAGCAAAACACAAAGATTCTATAGGTATGGGAGGTCAACACAAGAATCTTGATAAAATAATAGAGGATTACAAAGACGAATATGAAAGCGAAACTGACAATGATGAGGAGTATGAAATTGAAACTGAAAACGTAATTGGTATTACAAGCCAACCACTTCCCGAATTAACTGACCGAGAAAAAGATCTATTAGACGAACTTTACAAATTCGCAGAGAATGCAGTTAAGAAACCAGATTCCAAAACGAAAAAGCTAATTGAATGGCTTGACACACTTTTACGTCCAGATGGAAAATGGAATGAAAAACGAATCATTATTTTTACTGAATATCGTGCAACACAAAAATGGCTTTACGATCAATTAGCACATGCAGGTTTTGCAAAGAATAGCCGAACGCAACTAATCTATGGTGGAATGCCGAACGAAGAGCGTGAAAAAATAAAAGCAGCTTTTCAAGCTCATCCAGATGATTCTCAAATAAGTATTCTATTGGCAACAGACGCGGCATCTGAAGGAATTAATCTACAAAATCATTGCAACAACTTATTGCATTTTGAAATTCCTTGGAATCCTAACCGAATGGAACAGCGGAATGGTCGCGTTGATCGACATGGACAGAAAGCAAAAACCGTAAACATCTACCACTTTGTTTCAGCTGGTTTTGATTCGGCTCAAAAAAACACGTCTTCCGATAGCCTTATTGCTGATTTTGATTCTAGTCAAGACAGCACTTCTTCTGAAGGGCTTGCCGCAGACTTAGACTTTCTGCGGCTTGCAATTAAAAAAGTTGAAACTATTCGCGAAGATCTTGGTAAAGTGGGACCAGTTATCGCAAAAAAGGTTGAAAAAGCAATGTTAGGTAATCGAACATCATTGGATGATATACAAAAACTTGAAAAAGTAGATCCGATTAGTCAGATGTTTACAGCAGATCGCAAACTAAATGAACGATTAAACGAAATTACCACTAAATTAGAAAATACCAAAGACACACTACGACTTTCGCCAACACATACCAAAAATCTCGTTGATCTTGGATTGAGTTTAGCAGGGCAACCAAGTCTAATTCCACAATCAATTTCTAATAATCCACAAAATGGTGAGCTAGTTGATGAACCCTTAATAGCCTATGAATTACCTAACTTATCGGAAAACTGGTTGCAATGTACTGAGGGCTTATTACATCCCCATACTGAGAAAAAACGACCCATTGTATTTGATTCTAAATTCGCTGAAGGAAGAGATTATGTAGTTTATGCCCACCTCAACCATAAACTAGTACAAATGTGTATGCGCCTGTTGCGAGCAGAAATTTGGTATTCAAAAAGTTTATCTCGAATTTCAGCATGTATCTCAAGAGATAAATCCCTTGCCAATCCAGTTGTCATAACCTATGGTCGTATTGTCGTATTGGGAGGAGATAATTATCGAATCCATGAAGAATTAATTTCTGCTGGTGGTACATTAGTTGATGGTCAACTAAAAAGACTGAATGAAGGTGACCTTGCAAAAGTGATTGATTCGGTATCAGAGAACGAACCAGATTCAAGTTCATTTGAACTTGTTGAATCAATTTGGCCAAAGATCGGTGAGAACTTATTAAGCTTTTTGAATGCACGTACAAAAGAACGTACAAAAACATTAGAAAGTAGACTTAATAGTATATCAGAATCTGAGGTAAAGAAAATTGAAACGGTTATGAATGAATTATCCAGATCAATAATAGCTGAACTTGAAGAAATTGATGATCCACAATTTAAAATACAATTTGAGGACGATGCTCAGGGATTTCATCAAGTAGACCTTGACATTAAGGCACTAAGAGACCGACTAAAATCAATTCCACTTGAAATTGAAAAAGAATCAGAATATATTCGCTCTCGGTATTCAAATCCCGAACCAAAATTATTTCCTGTAGCGGTAAATTGGATATTTCCGCAAAACTAGCTAATGAATTTAGGTAGGTAATTCTAGATGAGTATTGCACGACAGTATGTAGACACACTTTCCCTGATTGAAGTTTCAGGGCCATTTGTATCACTTAATCATTTGTTGGAAGAATTCCCGAATGGTTTAGACAATACTGAACCTGAACTAAAAAAAGACCTCAGAATTGCCTATGAAAATTGGTTAGAAAGTAACGATACAACTAAAAATCAATACAATTGGATTAAGTTTGTCTTAACTAACGTACTGGGCTATCCAGAAGACTTAGTTGCTGAAGCACAAAATATCCCACCTAATCTAATAGTAAATGTACCTGAAGTGGATTCAAAAATTATACCCAATTTCTGCCTCTTAAGCCCCAAAAATGAAAAAACTGAGCAAAAACCAAAACTATTGATTAAATATTATCCAAAAGAGCAAAGTCTTGAAAAATACGTTTTAGATGAGCAGTGGAATATAACTCCTGTGACTCTAATGACTAAATTTCTTCACTACACAAAAGTTGGTTTAGGGTTAATCACAAATGGTGAACAATGGATGTTGGTTTATGCAAAAGCTGGTGAAGCTACTGGATGTGCGTCATGGTATAGTACAATATGGTTAGACGAGCCAGAAACGTTGAAACTATTTCAATCACTACTTGGACTAAGACGTTTTTTTGGTGTTAAAAAGAATAGCACAATACACTCGCTATTAGACAAAGGTACTTCAGAACAACAGGAAGTAACTGATCAATTGGGGTATCAAGTCAGAGAAGCAGTAAGGGTGCTTATCCAATCGTTTAATCATCTTGACGAAAGAGATCGTGAGATTATCAATAAACAAGACCCACAAGAACTATACAATGCAGCTTTAACAATAATGATGCGATTAGTATTTTTACTTTTTGCGGAGGAACAAGAACTCTTGCATTTGGGTGATCCACTTTATGACGACAATTATGCAGTATCTACTCTTCAACAACAATTGCAAGAAGTTGCAGATAAATCTGGAGAGGAAATTTTAGAGCGACGTACTGATGCTTGGTTGCGTTTACTAGCGACTTTTCGTGCGATACATGGTGGGGTTGTACATCAAGATCTTCATTTACAAGCATATGGCGGTTCTTTGTTTGACCCTAATAAATATCCATTCTTGGAAGGTAGAACCAACAGAGTGGATAGTAATCAAACCACTAGTGAACCAATCTCTATCAATAATCGCGTCATTCTACATTTGCTGAATTCATTGCAATTATTAGAAACCAAAGTACCTGGTAGTAAAATTCCTGAAAATCGACCTGTTTCTTTTCGTGCACTTGGTATTGAACAGATAGGCCAAGTATATGAAGGTTTGTTGGACCACACTGCTAACCGTTCAAATGAAATATCCTTAGTTTTAGAGGGATCAAAGAACAGTGAAATATTCCTAGAGCTTTCGGAATTGGAACTGAATCATCAAGAAGGTGATCAAAAACTAGTTGACTTTATAATTGAGCAAACAAAATTCACTCAAAACAAGGTGAAAACTGAACTAAGTAAATCAAATGAAGTGGACTTTCACAAATTAAGTCTTGCGTGTAAAAACAACACTAGCCTTACAAATCGAATAAAACCATTTGCTGGTTTACTAAAATCAGATACTTTTGGGCGATTGTATATTGTCCTCCCAAGTGACGTGTTTGTAACCCCTAGTTCCGAAAGAAGTAGCACTGGAACACATTACACCCCCACCTCACTAACCGAACCAATTGTTCAGTTCACATTAGAACCGCTGGTATATGATGGGCCAAAAGAAGGTATACCAAGGAAAGACTGGAAGCTAAAATCAGCAGATCAAATACTAAATCTTCGTGTCTGCGACCCAGCTATGGGTTCTGGAGCATTCTTGGTACAAACATGTCGGTATCTGGCAGAAAAACTTGCGGAAGCATGGAATTTTTCAAAAAAGGAAAGCTCCGAAAAGCTATTGACGACTCCAAGAGGTGATGAATCAGAAGGGAATCTTTCAGAAAGACTTTTACCTGATGAAAAATCAGAACAAATTTCAATTGCTCGAAGATTAATTGCAGACAAATGTCTTTATGGTGTGGATATCAATCCAATGGCCGTTGAAATGGCAAAATTGTCAATCTGGTTAATTACCGTTGATAAAAAGCGTCCCTTTACATTTCTTGACCACGCATTTAAGTGTGGTGATACGCTTTTTGGTTTATCTACAATGGAACAATTAGAAAATTTTGATTTCCACCCTGATAAGGTTAAACAATACACACTTGGTTCACATAATTTGAAACAATTTCTTAATGAATCTCAAGTACTTCGCGAAACACTTATTGCAAAACCATCTGAAACTATTGAAGATATAAACGTAAAAATTGAGTTAAATTCAAAAGCCATGCAAGCTAGCATGAATTTAAGGTGTATTGCAGATACATTAGTCTCAATTGAAAATGATTATTACAAGAATCAAGATATTGATTTAATAAAATTAGAATTAGTAGGGAAGATTGGACCATTAATTGAAGGTGATATAACTCAATTACAGAAAATTGCACGAGAAATCTTGAATGGACGAAAACCAATGCATTGGAATTTATCATTTCCAGAGATAATGATTAATGGGGGTTTTGATGCAATTGTTGGTAACCCACCTTTTTTAGGTGGTTGGAGAATTAGCAGTTCATTAGGTCAAAAATTTATGACTTGGATAACTAAAATACTTTTCCCTAATTCAAGTGGAAATGCCGATTTAGTGTCATTTTTTCTACTTCGTACTCACGCGCTACTGAGACCTGGAGGTGTTACAGGTCTGATTGCAACAAATACATTAGCACAATCCGATACACGTACTGTCGGTCTAGGTCAGTTAGACTCTTTAGGTTCAACAATAATTAGAGCAGTTCAAAATATGAAATGGCCTGGAACAGCTGGAATAATATGTGTTCAAGTATGGTACTATAAGGGAAAGTGGAAAGGTGTGTTTTTCTTGAACGAAACTGAAGTATCTGGAATTTCATCGTACTTAAGATTAAAACGTCGGATCACAGGAGAACCAAAAGTATTGAATTCTAATTTAAAAAAGTCATTTCGTGGCTCAAATATCAATGTTAGTTTATTCGTTATTAAAAAATCTCAAGCCGATATTTTAATTGAAAAAGATTGGCGGAATAAAGATGTATTATTTCCATTTATGCGTGGAAGGGATTTTACTTCACATCCCCACCAAGAGTGTAGTGATTGGGTTATAAACTTTTCTGATTGGCCTTATCATGAATCAAAAGACGCGACTAACTCAGGGAAATGTGTTTCTGCATATCCAGAAGTTTTTCAAATATTAGAAGAGAAACATAAAAAAATACTTGAAACGAAAACTAACAATGTAACAAGTCAAAATTGGTGGAATTTGCCAGGAGATGAGGAAAACACTACAGACATTTCTAATACACTGAAAAGATTTCTTTTTCATGCTAGACCTAGTAAGTATGTAATATTCAATTTTGTTCCTAAAAATCTCGTTTTTGCAAGCGGACACAATATATTTCTGTTTGATGATTATGCACACTTTGCACTATTGCAGTCCACTGTTCATAATTTATGGGCTTGGGAATATTGTTCCACATTCAAAACAGACATAAGATATTCAAACCGAACTTTATTTGAAACGTTTCCGTTTCCAAAGGAGATTATGGAATTAGAAGCTATCGGTCAAAGCTTTCAACAATTTAGACAACAATACATGGAAAGAACTATACAACAAGAAACTCAAATTGGTTTAACAGAAGTGTATAATAAAATACATGATAAAAATTGTACACTAAATGACATTCAACATCTAAGAGAGTTAAATATTGAAATGGACAAAGCAGTAGTCAGTGCCTATGAATGGAATGATTTAAAACTGGAATTTGACTTTCTTGATACAGAGCAAGGTCTTCGATTCACATTACCAGAATCCACACGAATTGAAATTTTGGACCGACTTTTGGAACTCAATCACAAACAACACGAAAAAGAAGTATTGACAGGCAAAGTGAAATCTCCAGAACCAAAACAAAAATCAAAAACTAGTCCTCAACTATCCGCACCAGAGGGACTATTTGCCCAAGAGACTGAACTGGTCACCACATGAACCAAGAAATATCTGTTGAATCACCTCCTGAAACCAAAGATGCGATCCCGTCACCTCGAGAATTACGTGAGCAGCTTATTGATAGCGTTGTCAGAGATTTACTAGGTCCTGCTGGTGGACCAAATGAGGAGCTTCATAAAGGCGAAGCTTCTGTTTATCAACGATATTTAGTTGGTATGCTTGCTCCAAAAAACGATACTGTTGATATTGACCAATTAGATGAAGTTGCAACGACGGAAGGTGATGATGGGGAAGAAGGGGCACCAGATACTAATATACCTCCGAAAAGCACTTTTCACCCGTCTTCAATGGGAATGAGCTTCATAGTTGACGGGAATATCTCAGAAATCAATGTTGATGCCAATTGGGGACAATATTCTCGCGTAAAAAGTACTAGTCAAGAAGAGGATGATGGAAGTCCAGCGACAGTTTGGAAGCGGAAACCGATTGAGACTCCTACCCATACCATTAAACTTAGTAATCGATCTATTGAAACTATTATTCTTCACAAGGATTTCCCACAAATTTCTTTGAAGGGAAAAATTGCAAAACGAATTGAAGGTTGGCTCATCTCTCTGTTTTTTGTTAATGAACAAACACCGGCGGACGAAAAACGCGGTAAAAAATATGAGCGATGGATTTTTCAACCCAAATTAATAGTAAGTGGTGTAGGTAACGAAGACATTTTTGTCGCCAGAAGTAATTTCAAAACAAATACTGGTAGCACAAAACAATCGGTTCAGGAGGAAAATGAAACGCTGGAGATGTTGTATCGGCATCGCCAAGAATTTGCGGTTGGTCATGGAGTTTCAATTCATGCTACCAAATCTAATTCGCAATCTGATCATGCAAGTATTGTAGAGACTGAATGGATTCCACAATTTGAAGTTCCGCAACAAACTCCTAGGGAAGTTGAAGAAGATTCAAACTTAGCTGGTTTAGTTCTAGATATGAAGGAGTTAGCTGAACTTCCAATTGATGATCTTGTTGAAAAATTACGTATTGTTGAAATCGCATATGATGCATGGATTAAAGAACAAGGGCGAAAAGTTACAAACAATGAAGGGAGTTTGAGTGAGCATCAAGATGCCGCACAACGCGGATTGGAGAAATGTCGCAAAGCTCAACAACGGATTGCTGAGGGAATTGATTTAATCCAATCTGATCACTTAGCTGAACAGGCTTTTAGATTTGCCAATCAAGCAATGTGGCAACAGCGGGTTCATTCAATTTATTCACGCACAAAACGCAAATCTGAATCCGAAACAAGTATTGATATTAAATCTTTAGATGTACCAGAAAATAGAAGTTGGAGATTATTTCAGCTAGCGTTTGTATTGCTTAATCTTCCAAGCTTAACAAATCTTCATCATCCTGACCGTAGTCATGAAACGGATGCTGTAGCAGATTTATTGTGGTTTCCAACTGGTGGCGGTAAAACTGAGGCTTATCTTGGATTAACTGCTTATATTTTGGCCGTTCGTCGATTAGCTGGTGACATTGGAGATTATGATAGTGAGCATGGGATCGCAGTTATAATGCGTTATACGTTGCGCTTACTCACTCTGCAACAATTTCAGCGTGCGACTACACTCATTTGTGCCTGCGAATCAATTCGTCGCCAAGATGTTTCCAAATGGGGTACAAACCCATTTCGCATTGGACTATGGGTTGGGAAAAAGACGACTCCCAATTATTTGGATGAAGCTGCAGATTCGTTGCGACAGGTTTCACGGGGATGGCAACAAGATAAAATGGGGAGTCCATTACAAATCAAATCCTGTCCTTGGTGTGGTAGTGAAATCAAAGCACATGATCTCAAAGTTTATAAAGCACCAGGTGATATTGGTAGTTGCAAGATTTATTGTGGCGATAAGCTAGGTCAATGCGAATTCACTGGTGCTAAGTCACCAAAAGAAGGATTACCAGTCATTGTAGTTGATGAAGAAATCTATCGTCGGCCACCTTCGCTATTGATAGCCACTGTCGATAAATTCGCTCAAATGACATGGAATGGCGTTACGCAAATGTTATTCGGGCGAGTCACAGAAGTTTGCGACCGTCATGGCTTTGTATCACCAGAAATCAAAGATTCAAGTGGACATCCTCCATATAAGGGACTACCACGAGTTCAGAATCGCGAACATAAATTACTAAGACCACCCGATCTAATTATTCAAGATGAATTACACTTGATCAGTGGTCCATTAGGATCCATGGTGGGATTATATGAAACCGCGGTAGATGAGCTTTGCAATTGGCAAGTAGATGGAAAACGAGTACGTCCTAAGGTGATCGCTTCAACTGCAACGATAAGTCGCGCTTCTGATCAGGTTCAAAAACTCTTTGTCCGTGATTTACAGGTTTTTCCTCCACATGGAACCGACATTGAAGACAATTTCTTTTCAATTCAGCGTGAGATTAGTGAAAAGCATCCAGGTCGAAAATATTTAGGAATCTCTGCATTTGGCAAAAAGTATACCGAGACCTTGATTCAAAATTATGTCGCGTATATGGCCAGTGCCAAACAATTATTTGACAAGTTTGGTCAGTTAGCTGATCCATATATGACACTTACTGGTTATTTCAACTCGATCCGAGAATTAGCTGGTACTCGTAGATTGGCGGAAGATGTTATTCGCGCTCGTCTTGGTCGAGCTGACCGTCGAGGTCTCGCTAAACGGAGATTATGGTATATTGAAGAGTTAACCTCTCGCAAATTTGCTGGTGAAATACCAACAATTTTAGACCGTTTAGAAACTGAATTTCAAATTTCATCGTCTTCAAAGACTGAATCACAGAACTCTGCGAGTAATAGAAATTATACCACAAATCCATATGACCTGGTGTTAGCAACCAACATGATATCTGTTGGGGTGGATATCGATCGACTTGGACTGATGCTTGTCGCTGGTCAACCTAAAAACACCTCTGAATATATCCAAGCGACCAGTCGTGTCGGAAGATCAGAACAAGGACCTGGTTTAGTTTGTACGATGTTTAATTGGGCCCGTCCAAGAGATTTATCACATTACGAGCAATTTGAACATTTCCATGATACCTTCTACAAGCATGTAGAACCATTATCACTAACACCGTTTTCTGCACGGGCATTAGATCGGGGACTATCTGGTATCATGGTCGCACTAATTCGACTTTTAAATTTTAAATTCAACGATAATCTCACTGCTGGTGACATTGATCAATCCGACCCAATCTGGAATCAGGTAATTTCAACTATTAAAGCTCGCGGACTAAATGCATTGAAAACTGATGATGAGGAACTTGGTGAAGATTCTGAATTAAGTACATTAATTGACAACATGTATCAAAAACGTCAACAATATTGGTTAGATCAAGTTGACTTTCAAACTGCGCACAAACTCACATATAAAAAGAAAGAAGGTGCTACCGTTGAATTATTGCAATACCCAAGTGAACAAGACTGGTCGTTATTTACCTGTTTAAACTCATTGAGAAATGTAGAAAATCCAGTTAACTTGATTATCAATGATCATAATGTAGGTTTGCTTGATGAATAAAGAAGTCAAAACAACAAAAGTTGGAGAGTTACGTCCCAGTCAGTTAATCTACACATTTGGTGTTGGATCCTTAATTGACTTACCAAATTTGTCAGTCATGGTAATGGGATTAGACGACTGGGACCTCACTTATAGTACAGATATCGTCGAAGATCGGCTTATCGCCACGGTCCAAAAGCGATTTCCGCAAGTTGAAAGACTAGTACAACCTCCAATGGAACCCTCAAATATCAGCGGTAATTCAGGAACATCATCAATTGGAGTTCCAGTAGTTCCATTTCCTCGCTGGATGCGTTGCAGTCGATGTGAAACCCTTGCACCTATAGAATCTGGTGTATTTGATGCAGTATATAACCGCTATAATCCAGAAAGAACTAGATATGTTCATAAAAATTGCTTAAATGCACGTGAAGGTCCTGTTTTATCAGTTCGCTTTATGCTCGCTTGTCGTGAAGGTCATATCACTGATTTTCCTTGGCTAGAATTTGTTCACAAAGACAAGAAACCTTGTAAAGGTGCACAGTTAAAAATAAGAGACCTAGGTACTTCAGGTGATGCCTCAGATGTCTTGGTTAAATGTGAATCCTGTGGTCTAAGTCAGCGAATGGCTAATGCTTTTCGATCACATTCAAAGTTCAAGTGTAAAGGACATCATCCCCATCTCCGAACTTTTGATTCAGAATGCCCTGAAGATGCAAAAGCAATCCTGTTAGGCGCATCAAACGCTTGGTTTCAAATTTCAGTTTCAGCACTTACAATTCCAAGCACAGAGAGTGAACTTAGTGGCCTTGTTGAAGAAAATTGGATTAATCTAAACAAAATTCCAAATATATCAGTCGTTCAATACTTACGCGATGACTTACTAAGCAAACCGACACTCATACCACTTTTTACAAATTTCTCAGACCAGCAGATTTGGGATGAAATTGAGCGACGAAAGTCTGGTGCACTACAAACTGTTAACCTATCAAACAATATAAAACAACCAGAATGGGAAGCATTTTCTAACGCGGTACATATTCCTCAGAATCGAAATTTTAAACTTAATCCAGTAGACCCTCCAGTTGGATTTGAAGATTATTTTGAGAAAACAGTGCTAGTCGAACGACTAAGAGAAGTTCGAGCCTTACTTGGATTTACACGCATAGAATCCAATGCCGATTTCCCTGAGCCAACTAAACCAGAAGAAAGTCGTTATACGCGTATATGTCGAGACAATCCTAAATGGTTACCTGCGACAGAAGTTCATGGTGAAGGGATATTCTTACGAATTCGTCAAGAACCACTAAAGAAATGGCTGGAAAAACCATCAGTGCGAGAACTAGAAAATACATTTCTAATAGCCCACATGAAGTGGCGAGAGTTTCGTGATCTTGTACCACATGAGGAACATTTTCCAGGAATACAGTTTGTACTGCTCCACTCGCTTTCTCATACCTTAATGCGTCAAATAGTCAAAGATTGCGGGTATAATTCTGGAAGTATTCGTGAACGTCTATACTTCCAGCAAGCGGACCTATTGGACGATGGTAGTGATATGACTGGAATACTCATTTATACAGCTGCTCCCGATAGTGAAGGGACATTAGGTGGGTTAGTTGAAATCGGGAAACCTAAAGAGTTAGGGTCGCATCTGCAACAAGCACTTGAAAATGTAAAACTGTGTGCTTCTGATCCCCTTTGTTCAGACCATGAACCAGATGCCGATACTTCAGGTTTGACAATCCAAGGTGCATGTTGTCACGCTTGTCAATTTGTACCTGAGACTTCATGTGAATTTGGGAATCGGTATTTAGACCGCTCAGTTTTGGTCGAAACGTTAGCTGAGCGGGGAACGTCATTCTTTGGTAGCTAATTGTCGCAGAGCACCTAAAATAATTTTCGGGAGACAAAAAACAAAAATGACAATCTCTAAACAATTTATGAGAAAATTCTGTTAACTTAATTATTGATTTGAATTTTCAGGTGGTTTACCGAAAGTTAATAAAACTGCTTTAAGAAACCGTTCCCTTGGAGTATCAGGTGTATTTGATAATCCTGCATTTGTATTATCCCTTGTATCTTGGGTTTGCGAGTATTTTTCAACTTTTCCGTTTCTAATACTACTATTATTGTTAAACTCATCCTGTTTAGCAGAATCTTTAGCGGTTGGCTTAGAATTATTCCAAATATTGATTGATTCTCTGATCCCATTTACAACATCTACGTAGCTAACATCTGTATCAGATGAAGTGCTGATTGGTTCACCATCAGTCGGCAAAACTTTTATGTCTTTCAAAAAATTTGCGTTTTTCCAATCACAAGGTCTTATAATTATGGGAATGATTATAGCATCTCCAGATTTATGTCGTTCAATCGCGCGCTTAAGCTCAACCTCAATACAATAACTTGAGGCTAAAAAATCTGGACTAACTAGTAACAAGAAAAGTTCCGCAGAACTCAACTTTTCTTTAATTTTTTCTTCAATTACATGGCCAGGTGGTATTTCAACATCCGACCAGCTAATTAATTCCTTATTTCGAATTAGATTTGTAAGGTGAATCTTTAATTGATTATGTACCTCCTTATCTTTATGAGAATATGAAATAAATGTGTTCATAATATTTTTCCTAATTTACAATGAAGATTATCACTTTAAGATAATCACATAATTTGTCAAGTAGAATTTTGAGTTTGAAAAATTTAATATTGAAAGAATAATTAATCATTAGTCAAGATATCAAAAAATTTTGAATTTTTAATAAATGCTTAAGATTAGATCTTGTAAAACAATGAGTTAAGTTTGGTTAAAATTATTTACTCAATAGAGCTGGAATTTCAGCTAGAAAAAGTACTAGAAACCAATAAATTATGTGCTTCAAACCAACAACGAGCTAACCAAAGTCAGATACAATAGGACGCACAATTCAAAGTTTAGAATTTCTCTTTAAAATTATAATTGGAATCCGCAATATTGCACCAAATTTTTATATCTTGCAAACTTTACACTAAATTATCAAAAAAATTTTTCTTAGTCAATTACTCCTATTTTTCTATCTCCAGACCAAATATTTATTCCTTGTAATACTTTAATTTGTAAAATTACTTACAATACTCTATAATAACTGAACTTAAAATAACCTTAACATTAACACACAAATGGAGTTTACATTCCAATACATGTGTACAAATTTAACCACCTTTAAAGGCGGTTAAAAATTAGCCACATTGTATAATGTTAAGAAAAATCACGCTCTATTCTTTCAATACAGGTTAAAATTCATTCTATTCGTCACTATCTTCATCGGCCATCGTATTTACTAATTTTGAAGGACTACATAATCTCTCATATTCGCTTATCGCGAATTTATCCGAAAATCCCGCTATATATTCAGCCACTACACGAGATTTATCAGTTTCAGCAATTTTGGAAAATCTGCTAAACCACTTTTTCATCTCCTTTGGTTCATCAATATATTTTTTAAAAAGAGTTTTGATAATAGTTTTACCATGTTCTTTAGCGGTAATTACTTTGTCATGCTTATACATCCGTTTAATTTGAAAATCCTTTATAGAATCCAATGAATTTTTACCCTCTATTGAAAATGTAATCATATCTCTACCAGCATTACGAATTTCGTCTGGTTTACCTGGTTTTTTTTCAGATAAATTTGAATTCGATGTGTCAATTACATCATTAGTAAATTTTCGAATTATTCTTCGCACAATCTCATTATTATACGTTTGATCAAGTATCTTTCTGCCCTTAGATTCAACCTCGATAAAATTTCTTTCTACCTCTTCAATAATTTCATTCAAAGGTTGAATGTTCTTTAGTTCCTCAATTTTTATCAGTTTAGCACGCAACCCGTCGTCAATATCATGAGCGATGTAAGCTATGTCATCAGCTATCGTTGCTACCTGTGCTTCCGCACTACCAAAAAGATGTAACTGCAAGTTCTCATAAAATGGATAAGATGTAATTCCGAAAGGAAGTCTACCATTTTCAAATCTCGGTAAGGGTTTACCTTCACTATTAGTTAAAGGTCCATTATGTTTAATTATTCCTTCAAGAGTCTCCCAGCTTAAGTTTAATCCATCATTCTCGAAATAACTCTGCTCAAGATTGGTAACAATTCGAAAACTTTGCGCGTTATGATCAAATCCCTCATTATTTTCTAGTAATTCATCTAAAATTTTTTCACCATCATGACCGAATGGTGCGTGTCCAAGATCATGTGCTAATGCAATCGCTTCGGTAAGGTCTTCATTCAATTTCAGACAACGCGCAATTGAACGAGCAATCTGTGCAACTTCCAATGAATGTGTTAATCTATTACGAATGTGATCATTGTCAGGATATGTAAAGAGCTGTGTCTTATCTTTTAGCCTTCGAAAGGCCTTTGAATGCAAAATTCGATCCCGGTCACGTTGAAAACAAGTTCGTCTTTCACTTTCATCGGTATCATAATCTCGTCCCCTTGTTTGATTTGGTTTTTCTGCGTAGCATGCCAATGGCTCATGACCCATTCCTAGTTCAATAAGCATATCATCACTCCTTTGTTCTTAATGAAAAAAAAATAAAATTAGTAAGCATTTTAGTCAACTTTACTTAAAATTCAATATAGGATTTTACACTACTTTGCTATTTGTTAAATATTACAAGTCTGTTTGTTCGTGAACTTGTACAATTCCAAGTTTTGTGCGCCTTGCTTTATTTTTTTGTCACTATCATGTCACTCAATTTTACAACTAACTTTGACCAAAGTTTAAACTTAGTTTCATAATAAAACAATTACTTCACCTAGTTTAAATCAACATCACTAACCAAAAGTTATCATTCCAATTAGCCAAAATTATCTAAAATATGATTTGCAATTCTTAATGAAAGCTTTACTGCCCTTTCATTATGGTTTCCAACAGCAAAACACAAGAGATACAACGGACAATTTCTGCTATTTCTCAGGAAACATGGATTATCGGAAACTCCTGCAAATACTTCACTTAATCGTTGGTTAAAGTATTTTCCAATTGTCTCAATTGTGGCCTTTTCAACAGTTTCGTAATTGTCTCCAAATATGTCATCCTTGCTCGTTATTTTATAAAATTCTTCATACCATTTATCAGTTCCTAATAGAATATTAATTCGTTTACGATATTTATCTGGAATGTCACCGTTCTTTGATAATAAACGATTGAGAGCCATACCAAGGGGAAACAGTACCCAAAGGTCTATTGCTTTAGTCTTCGCAATTGTTTCAATTGTTTCCCATTTAACCTGCATACCAAAAGGGTCTAAGAACATCACCGCACGGTGATTAGACCAATCTTTTGTTAAATCAAATCTTTGTTCGATTACCTTATTTGCATCCCCATGAATTATATCTATATCTTTTGCAAGTTCTGGAAATTCAACTTTTAAACTTTCCAAACTTTTACAATGTTTCGCAGATTTCTCAATTAGTATATATTTATTTTATCACCATACACTTTTTTTCGGGAAATTTAAAATCTGAGGCAAATCTCGAATTTATTCAACTTTATAGTTAAGAATTTTTGATTTTGGGATTATTTTTTCAGGTAGAAGAGAAATAGTTCAAGTTTTAAGAATAATCCCAAAGTTTTTTTTGGAATATTCCAAAATTTTGACAATTATTCTCTGTTCGCTAAACTTCACGATTTAGCGACGTAACAAATTGACAATGTTTTTTTGTATCAGGTCGAAACAATTATATCATAAGAATTGATGATCTGTTGCGGCTGAACTTGGTTTGAATAAATCTCCAATATATCGCCAAAACTCGGGCAATTTTATTTTTCGTTTCCATAAATAAAGGAACTGTCGCAATCCAAATTGAAATGGCGACAATTTGCTGCGTTTCGCTTTCGCATCACTGAAATTTTCCCAATATGGTTTGATTTGGGTCGCTAAGCCGATACAAAAATAAAGAGCCGCGGAAGCGCATAAAATCAGTCTTTCAATTCGATCGCAATGTTGGAGTCGGGTCTTTGTTATGTTAAATCCTCGAGATTTCAAGTCACTAAACATTGGTTCAATGCCCCAACGTTTGCCATATTGTAACGCTTTTTCTTTTGTTGGTTCGCCGTCCATTGCGATAATCCAAGGATCATCCTGCTGATTTGCTTTGATCATATATATTGAGGTTTTGATTGATGAATCCCCCAGGGTAGCATTGTGAATCCCATTGGGAAATTTGTCCGCAATTTGACCTGACTGAAATTTCTTTCCGTTATGATCGAGCCACAAATCGTCTTTGATGCGCAGGCGATATTTCCATTTTCGTCGCTGGCAAAACTCAATTAAATTACGGGTTCCGTAAAAACGGTCAGCGGTGAAAACAAATTTCATATTAGGGTATTGCTTGAGCGTTTCATTGAATTGCAGGAGTAGTGAATGGTAGTCTGAAAAACCGATGCCACCGCGACCCCAGTTCATTACTTTGCACATGAATGGGATGGCCCGACCTTTATATCGAAGCGAAATCATGATGACTTCATTTTTTTTATTGATTGATGATTGATCCATCATAAAGTAAAGAGTATGACCACGTTTGACCGCCGTTTTCAAGGTCGGTTTGAGGAGGTCATTCATGATTACCGGTGGATCAATATTGTCATTTTTTAGGAGCCGGGTAAGTGCTTTTTCGCCCGCCATTTCACTGGTCGTAGCCCGGGGAATATTAAGTCCTAACTTGGTAGTACTAACGGAGTGAGTGATGATCAGTGCGCAAATGAAATCTGCGAATGACCGCGTCGTTGACTGATGGAGCTGAACCTCCAAGAATTTCAATCCCTTCAGAACTGGTATAAATAACTGTAGGTATTGGCTTCCTTGGTACTTTTTCAAATCATTTTCGGTCAACTTAACAGTTTTTTGTTTCAAGTATCAATCTCCTCTTTTGTTGAATTGATACTCAAAGGTTACTGATGTTCAGCAAGTTTTCTGATTATTTCAAGTATTTATCCACAGGGTACAATATTTATAGTAAGTACAGTAAATGTAGTTTTAAGTATATCAAGTATTTTACTATGATTTAAAAAATCTATACTCAAATTTTATTAAGTAAAACTGTCAACAATTTCAAACTTTGCTCCCAAAAATTGCTATCAAATGTTAAAATAACACGTTAAAATAAAATTTATCGTCATCAATTTATAAGGAATGACATGATACTCCGTCGCCTATCCATCAAACTGGTTGATTCAAATCCAGTCATTAGTCGAAGATTACTAGTTCCTGAGGCAATGAACTTGCATAATTTACACCGATTAATTCAATCGGCAATGCCGTGGGAAAACTGCCACATGTATGAGTTTCACTACAAATCTGAGCAATATTGGTATGAAGAAGAAGACGAAGTTGCCAAATACTTTGGTGATGAACCATCCCATCAAACGACAAAACAATGGAGCCTTTCAAAATTCTTACAACACACTCATGCCAAGTCCTTTCACTATGTTTACGATATGGGTGACAATTGGGACCATCTGATCCGTGTCGGAGCAAGAGTTGAATCAAAAGCCGGTGAAATTTATCCGAAGTTACTAGCAGCGAAAGGAACCGCTCCCCCAGAAGAAATCGGCGGGATATACCGCTATAATTGGGCTCTTGAAACACGAAACGAACCTAAACATGACGTTTACGACGAGATCGGTTCTTGGATTAGCAATGATTTTGACCCCAATGTAGATGTATTTCCCCCACTCGAAAAAAGAGTTGAAAAATTCGCAAAGCAGTATCAAAAGAGGTTAAAAGTTGACCTTAAAAAAAGTGTCGGGTATTAAGATATTTATCAAATTTTGGTTCATTTTTCAGTGCAATCCGAACTGAACCATCTAATAGACTATTAGTATCTTCCAATATCAAATCTAAGTTCACATTTTTTTGTTTTATAGTTTCAAGAGTGGGGTCCAACCGAAAACCAGGTCCAGCAAAAGCATCAATATACCCAAGCGTAAATCCCTTGTCCGCTAGAGCAGTTGTATAACTCCAAAGGTATTTCTTCAAAATGTTAAGTTTCTGTTCTGTCCAGTCCCCACCAAACAAATTTCCATCTTGTTGCTTTACTTTACTTTGCCCCATATAGAATTCTCCCTTTAAATTAATATTTTCTTTGAATCTAATGAAGTTATCATATCCTCAATTAAAAATATATAACTTTTTAGCATTTGTTGCAATAAACATCCAAATAATATCTACGTGAACCCTAGATAATACACTATAAATACCAGAAATTCAAATTTAATTGTAATTGTACATTGATACTCAATACACAACGAAAATATTCAAATAATTTGATTACTTCGCTGTGTATACTTAGGAGTCAAATCAAACTTTGAATTTTATGGGAAATTGATCCCACGTCTGACCATCTAATTCCCGACCGTTCTTTTTTTTATTAGCTCCGCCCCACTGCTTGAAGTGAAAAGCTACACCAGCCGTTTGGCATTGATCACGTATTGAACGTACCCAATTTACCTCAATTGGTCTCGAGTTAAAACCACTCTCCCCACCTGCTATAACCCAATCTATATCTATGAGATTCATTTCACCGATTGGTGCAAGCAGTGGCTCTAGACTGAGGAATTTAATCTGTGCTGGTGTATTGCGCAAACAATCAATTCGAGAACTGTAAGCGGCACTTTCCACACTAACTCCCATCCAAATATTATCTGACCATTCAATTTCAGATGATAATTCTTCTAATCGCTCTGCTCTCTTTGTCAATATTTGGTATGTGTGTTGAGGAGTATTTTTCATTGTGTCAAATATGCGTTGTATTTGCTCCAAAGAAACAGCCTCATGAAACAAATCAGACATAGAATTTACAAAGATCATTCGACCTGTTTTCCAACCTAGTGGAATATTAAGCGACGATTCATCAACTCGTACAGTCCCATTCCATTTTGGTCTTCCACCAGAAATTCGCGTCGTACCATTGTATTTGTCACGCCCCATAAGTTCAAGTCTTCTGGCTAATCGCATCGCATAGCAATTTGTACAACCAGGTGAAAGAACGGTGCACCCTACAACTGGGTTCCAAGTTGCCTCTGTCCATTCAATTTTTGAGTTATTGCTCAAATCTTACCTCCTAAATGTTGAATTTGATTTTACAATGTTTGGGTAAACTACCTTTTCGTCTAGGTTTATCAACTGTCGTAATTACTGTAACTTCTTTATTTTTCTCCATTTCCAATAATTTATTACGATAATCCCATTCCGTAAATGGACGATCCACGCTATGTTTTTCATATACTTCTTGAAGAGTAAGAGATTGCCCTGTAAACACACCTGTTAGTAATTTCTTCAAATCTAAATCACGTCGTTGAAGTGAAAACAAAAGTGGGAATGTTTCATCCGCGACTGTATATGAAAACGAAGCTACATCTCCATTTTTGGAAGAGCTTTCTTTAGCCATTATATGCTTCATAATGTCATAACCACGAAAATGCTTAGAAATGAAAATTAAATGATGAGTCACCTTCCGATTCAAATTTTCAAATTGAAAAGGTAGTACGTACTCTACCCCCTGTTCTTTTAACGCCTGAGAAAACTCCTCTAGAATCATTGATTGCTTTTCCTCTTGGTGATTACTCCCTTTGATTCTCTTTTTCAGCTCATTCAATCTTCTTTCACCAAAAAGTTCAACCATTCGTTCCTCAACAACTGAGTTAACAATTGCAGATTGAACACGATTATAATTAAAGAAAAGTACAGAATCACAACCCCAGTCTTTTATTACCCCTCTTACAATTTGCAATGAAAGACCTTTGTAACCCCATGGGTCAATAAATGAGAATGTTGGAATTATTTTATTTTGGTTAAAATATTTTGAAAACGTTTCATCAACGGGTTTTGCCATTACTACAGGTTTATTTTGTAGCTTAGTGATCCCGACTAAATTACTAATCTCTGATTCCAACATTTTGCTAAATTCAACATTCTTATCATTGAATAGTGTAACTAGATTCTCCGACAAATCAGGGTCTTTCAAAGCAATTTCAAGAATTTTTATTGGTGTAGTTGCTGATCCATCCTTGTATCGACCAGGACCAGCATATAAATCAACATAAGCAATTTGCTTTCCACGCATTTTTGCCCACGGCAAAACGACTCTAGACCATCTGCCAAAATACTCTGTTACGATCTTTGTCTTTACCTCCGAATTTACAGAGCGTTCGTTAAAAAATGACTCATTAGCCATAGCTTACCTCCTTACAGTTTTAATTGGAGTACTCATATTGATTCCCAATATTTTGACACAAGATTTAAAAACAAAATTACTTCACTTTCTCACTAGTAAATGAATCTTCAATTATGAGCTTTATGTTCATATTTTGTTTAATAATAGCTTAAAATTAATTTTTCAACCTCTATTTAATTTTTTTTCTACCTGTGAATAACTTTTAAAAAGTCCAATTTATTATGGCCATTTTAATACTCAATCTTCAATTAAAAGAACTATATTCCTAAAAAAAAATAAATTTAAAATCTGAATTAGCAATAATTTTGACCAGAATACGGATTTAGCTATTTTTGATATTTCTCCACTTGACATAAACACTAACAACATGTATTAAGAATATGGTTTAAATATTTTCACATTTAGACTTGCTATTAAACAAAAATATTAATATTGCCTTTGAAATCTGCGTTCAAAATATTAAGAAATAACAATATGTTACTTTCAATTGCATTTGGCGGAATTGAATCAAAATTAGTTAAATGAGGCTACATTCTAAGCACCATATATTTAATTAATTTTTCTCAACTAGATACGAAACAAAATTTCCCTAGAAATTCAACAACAAAACCTACCAACTTCTTTTTAATTTTTTAATTCGTTTACGATTTTATGAATCAGCTATTCTGAGAGTTCATTTCTAAAAACTTACAACAAATCTTTCATTAACTACCGGCCAAATTTCAATCTCCCTGCTACTATTTTCCAAAAATAAAAAATTTCTGAAGGTTGCATACAATCCGATCTGTGTTCTTTATTGCATTGGCGGATCTTCTGTACCCGTTCTCTTGAGTGACTAATTTAATATCTTTACTTTTAAGGAGGGCTTCACAAATGCTCTCTCTAGGTGCTACAGTTTGGTTATAGTTGTTTTCTAAAAAGGTGCCAACAATTGTTCCACCTTCATATTCGCAGAGCTTTCTTGGCAAGTCTTCCAATAGGTGTTGAAAGTTAAGTTCCTTGTCTTGCTCAGTAAAGAGATATTGTTGACCTAAGTATTTTGGGTCATATTCTAACATATCAAGCCCTCGCTCTCCAAAGTGGAGCACCGAAGTATCGTGTTTATGAAGAATACTATTATACGCTTCTCGAGCATCTATCTTCTTTGAAAAATGAATTAGCCAATATTTCCAACCTTTAGGATTATTTATGCTAAATGGAGTTATAAATTTAGAAATTGACTTAAAATTTTTAAATACAAATTGTTCTGCAAATCCGCGCCACTCGTCATTTTTTAATCCCTCCTGCAAATTTTTAATATCTTCATAACTTACATCTAGAGTTCGAAGTTGTTTCATTAATCTTTCTCGATTATTTTTTTCCATAAATGACACAAGTGGTTCAATCATAAAGGTATAAAATATTTCTACCGAATTACTTATATCTATCAGTTCAATCAAATACTTTGATGGCACGTGAACATAACCATATTGATCTAAATTAATGACACAATTTGTAAATCTTCCATTTCTAATGATCTCCTTTATCTCAGAATAAGCTTCAATAAATTCCTTATTAATGTATATTGATACTATTTTCAATTCCGGAATCTCTGAATAAACTTGCTTTATTTCCTGATCGCAAAATTCTCTAAGTTGTTCTATCGCAGCTTTTTTTGCATCATTCATTACTAATGTGCATTCTATTCTTAATTTATTTTGAGGTCGTTTTTGATTTATTTGATTTATTGCGTCAACCAAACTTCTAATGAAAATTATAGGCGACCCAGGCTCCTTAATCTTTGAGATTGGATTTTGATAGAATCCACCACCAGAAAATCCATCCACAATAACCAATTTAAACTTTGGCATAAAATAGTTTCTACAACGTATCTTGATATAATCAACCATATAATCACGCAAAACTTTTAATTTACCTTCACTATGTAGGTCAAGTTTTGGTAATGAATTATTACCCCATAAATATTTAACTTTCGCCATATGATTATACCTACAAATTCTACTTCACTTTTACTTGAGATTTTGGAACTTCATTCCACTCTTGATCTCGGTACACCCGACCATTTACTTTTTTAGACCTTTTAACTCCATCACTTCCCCACGTCCCCCATTGTTTAAAAAAGAATGAAACATCTTGTTGATTACACTGATCAAAAATTTCATCAATCCACTTTGTTTGGATTTTTCGAGCACGGTGTCCACTCTCACCACCAACTATTGCCCAATTTATGGAACTAAGGTCTAATTTTCCTACTGGACCAATTAATGGTTCAAACGAAATGAACCGAATCGCCGCTTTGGTTTTTACAAGATCAAAAATTCGATTAGTAACATTAATGTCTTCTACACTTGTTCCTAACCAAACATTGGGAAGTAGTGGAAACTCAAAATTATTGGTGATTTCGCACATTCGGTCTGGCCGTTTAGTAAGAATTTGATAATTGTGTCGTGGAGTTTGTTCCATAGTTTTCCATACTTGTCGAATAAATTTCTCAGGTACTTTTTCATGAAAAAGATCACTCATGGAATTTACAAAAATTGTTTTTGGTTTTTTCCAAGTAAGTGGTAGTTCTAGTGTATTATAATGCAATCTAACTTTCCCATTCCAAACATCTCGTTTACCACTTCGTCTTGTTAAATTTGCATACTTTAATACCCCCATCTTTTCTAAACGGGCTGTCATATTAATCGCATAACAATTTGTGCAACCAGCTGACTGTACTGTACAACCAGTAACTGGGTTCCATGTTGCATCGGTCCATTCAATTGCTGTTTTATCCAAAATATACTCCTAACAGTGTACGTTACTTAACAAGTAACCTAGATTTAATTTCAAAATATTATTTGTAAATAATAATAAATCACCTGTAAACAAAAATCCGATAATTTCGTAGCATTTTTCATTCCAAAATGAATTTGATTCATAAAACTAAAATCAATTATGATAAGTTTATTAATATGTACCACAACAATTGTTTTTACACTACAGCTACAAATTTTTTGTCATTTTATAAACGTTCGTTGGTTCAATCTTTAAAAATTTTCTTATTTGTCCCCAAACAGTTATTTCGGGCACTAAGCGACAATAATTATTAAAAACTTAGAACAACAAATACAGGTTTTGATATCAAATTAAGTACATCCTTCTATGCAACGTAAACGAGTATTCACTTCATTTCTTCATTTTTTTCACCATTTGCATCATCTTTAGACATCCTCTCTGATATTTCTTCCAATTTTGAATCAGAATTTTTCCCAAACTTTGTGTTTTCGAGATTTACAAATTTTGTGTTTACCATTTCAAATAATTTACGAAAATTATTTTCAGCTTCAATAGTGATTATTTTCTCTAGTTCCAATTTTGATTTTGTACTCAGCAAATCTAACGGTTTTCTCTTATCAAAATTAATTTCACAATTTTTCAAAGCTTCTGTTATTATTGATACTAAACGACCTTGCTTACCCTTTACTGTAAATACTTTTCTTTCTATATCTCTTGAATAACATTCCTGAATAAGTATTTCATAAAATTCCAAGCCAAATAAATCTTCAATGTCTGCAAAATGAGTTTTCCCACTGCTAATGACATCCGAAATTAGTATAATTTGATCACGTTCAATAGGACTTGAATCAACTAGCTCTTTGGCTATTTTTTCAGAATTTCTCTCATAATCAAATAATACAATTACATCAAGATTTTGACAGGATAACCACGTAGCTAGGTGTTTATTTTTTGGAGTTCCATTCCCTGGAGTAACTACAATTCCATCTGCTAACCCCGACTTATCTTTCTTGTTTAGAAACTCTGACATTGCAATAACCGCCATAAAATCAGTAATACCTTCAACAATCAAGTTTTTTTGATCAATGAATAGGCTTTGAGAAATCGTATAACCAAGCGCAGATTGAAGTGGGAATAAAGACTTATCTTCACCTTTTATTTCATTTGAAACAACTGTTCCTTTTGAACTTATTTTTTTCACCGTTCGAAGTAATCCTAGTTTTTTCATCGGAATCATAAAAGGTGAGTGTGTTGTGTACAATACTTGATTTTCAATATCATTTAAAAAATAATTTACCAAATCCTCTTGCTTTTGAGCATGTAAATGAAGTCCCGGTTCATCTAACAAAAAAATTGAATTTCTTAACTTACCGATTTCTTGGTTATCCGCAAATTTAACTGCTAATGATAAAAATGTTTGAAACCCAAAACCTTCTTTATCTAACTCAATCTTTGTTCTT
Organism: Stappiaceae bacterium; assembly: GCA_964291365.2. Classification (GTDB taxonomy): domain Bacteria; phylum Pseudomonadota; class Alphaproteobacteria; order Rhizobiales; family Stappiaceae; genus JBDWFY01. Next base: position 1,282,265 of record OZ220020.1, on the reverse strand, counting down.
GGTTTTAAATCCGAAGTTATAAAGGCATTCAAGTCATCTTTATCAATGTTAAACTCAAAATGGCATTCTTTATTTGACCAGAAATTCTCAATAATTTCAGTCATTCTCACATTTGCCACATTAAATAAAGTATTTCGACCACTCGAAGTTCCTGATTCTGAAAACCTTTGTAACTCATTTAGGTCTATTCCAGCAAACTCGCATAATTTAATATAATTTTGAATTCCCTTAGTAGTTGTTCCCAAACCTACGCTATTAATTATATCAAATAAATTTTGCTTTGTTTCCAAGACTGGATACTCATTGATATATAAAAACTTTGGTAATAGATTTTCTATAATGTGACTTTTCAATTTTTGTGATGTGGATTCTATACTTAAATTGTCTATCAATTCACGAATAAGTACTGGTGTATTTCCTAGACCTTCTGCAAACTGATTTAAAGATTCAAGAAATTTTTTAGAATCTTCAAGAATAGCCTCTATTGAACTCTTAGCCTTTAATTTATCTGAAAACTTTTTTGAACTATTTAACAATTCTAAACGCAGTTTTAATAATTTGTTACTTTGACCAACCCTTTTAGCTGGTATTGAATACCGTTGCTCGATTTTCTCGATTAATTCCAAAAAACAACTGCGAATAACTTCCAATTCGGAAGGTATTTCAAATTTAACAATTGCTGAGGTATTTTCAAAAAAATTTTTTTCAACTCGAACCTTTGAAATATTTTTCCCTATTTTCCAAATTTTTGAAAGTTCATTTTTATCTGCTTCTTCCATTTCCCAATCAGATTTAACTATTGGTTTCCAATTTTCACCTTCTGTTTTTGAAGTTAAAAAATTTGGAATATCAGTGTGTTGAGGTACCTTGATTTCATGTTGTATAGGATTTAGCTGAGCCAATGCGTGGAGCAAATTAGTCTTTCCACTATCATTCTCTCCTATTAGTGGGGTAATTTTTTCAACATTTACAACTTGACTATCTCTAATTGAACGGAATAGTTTAACTTGAAACGATTTTAACTTCATATCTAAACCCCTAATTCGATAATATCATACAGCATTCAAAAAATCATAGCTAAATTATTGATTCAAGTAGTAAATGAAGCCAGTTCTGCTACAACAAACATCTACAATTTATATACTACGATTATTAATCAATTGTCTTGTCTATTTACGAATTTTATGTTTATCAGCTTGAAAATTCTATTCTAATCTTCTTCATTAACTACATCTTCACTATCAATTTGCTTTTTAGCACTTTGGTCAATATCCCTTGGTACAATTCTTGATTTCAATTCGCTACAAATCAACTTTGCCCGTTCATCCAAGAACGTGTTATATTGATCCTCAAAAACACCAAATTTTTCCAAATCAGTTATCAAATGTGTTTCCATAGTTTTCTCTATATTTTGATTTTCTTTTGCAAATTCAGCGATATATTCAGATGGAGGTTTTTTACCAATTCTACCTTTGTTTAAATAGTCATCTACAATTGTAATGTTAACTATGTTATTTGCTTCATAAAGGGTAAGTCCCTCATTTATAAGATACGATATAGGAAAAAAATGATGATAGTTTTTACTATTACGTCGAGATAACCAGCTTTCATCAATATTCACTATTGCATGGTTTGAGAATGACCTTGGTGCAAAAGATGTGTAAAGACACAGAATTGCTTTCACAAAAGCTCGATTAACATTAAACTCACCATTATCAATTATCCATTCTGGTGTCAAAGCTAATCCCCATTCATAATCATATTCAGGCGACTTTCCTGCTAATATGTTATCCATCTTCTTTATATCTTGTGCTAATTTTCCATCAACCGCAGACAAGTACCGTCCTCCCAGAGACGCTCTCCAAAAAAATTCATTCAGATACTTCTGTTGCTCTGAGGTTGGTTCTGTTTCTTGTTGTAAAAAAAAGTAACTAAAAGGTACCATCAAAACCGAATAAGGAAGTAATTTATAAACAGGTATTCCTAACTTATGTCGAAAGTAATCTACACTTTGCTTTAACGCTTTTGCCACATTAGACCAATTGGCAATAAATTCATCCTTATTAATATTTAGTATTGTACCTTCTTTACAATCACTATTCCCTGCAAAAAATGCACTTATTTGTAATACTATTCTACTATTCAATTCTTGATACTTCACTTCTTCTAATTCAATGAGAAAATTGTCAAATTTTTCTCTCAAATCAAATGGCATACTCTCATCAAAAGTCTTTGCAACCATTATATCAAAAAGTGTTAATGGTTTACCACTGATATTTATTCGTGTAAAAATTTCTGTTGCTTTTTCTATACCTACATCGCGAATTTCAACAATCGGAAATTCATAAGTTTTTATTCGATGCAGATATTCCTTTAATTGCTCTCTTTTATCCTTTGGATACGCTGATATTTCATCTATGTCAAACTCAAGAAGTTTCTGCAAACTTATATATGAAAATTCCTCTCTATCAACTTGTTCTTGTTTGTTGATAAATATTATTTGTTCATCTAAATTTGCATTCAAGTCAATAAAGATTTGTGAAAAATCATCAATTTTATTTTCACCACGACAAATTTTTGACCCCTTCAATACTGCAAATAGACTAGTTAAGCGTTGTTGACCATCAAGTACATAAGAAGTTTTTTCGCCTTTACGAGGACTTGGTAGTTCTTTATCGCCCAATTTTTTCACACTTCTAAATCGTTCACCTGTTTTCCAAAATATAAAGGTACCTATGGGATATCCTTTTATAATGCTATCTAACAAGTTCGCAGATTTTTGAATAGACCAAACAAATTCCCTTTGAAATTGTGGTATTTGTATTAAACCCCGTCCCACATCAGACACTAGAACTTCGTATTGTCTATGCAATACCTCAGGTTGATTTAACATTTCTGATCCTTTTTGAGTTTGTGTGTAAAAACACAATTGAATATTAATAAAATACAAAAAACAAAATAATTGTAAAGTACTAAATTTTAAAAATGTATAACGATTCAATAAAATTTTAGATTTGGAGAATTTGACAACAATAAATTTAAACACTCAGTAATCTACGTGCGATAAGAATTTGACAATTTACATAACAGTAACAACGAAACTTGTAATTGTGTTTCTAATTTTGAAAAATACTCACTTATTGATCTGGACACTTATCCACACAAACACTGCTTCTGTGCAAATTAAATCTTTTGTAAATAGTAATCATTTCAATGCATATCCATCGGAAAAAATTGATTCAAAAACCCTATCAACAGAAAATATTTTAACTACGAACAGCATGTTTAACACGTCACTAAATACAAATTTAACCATTTACAAAAATAATTCAATTTTGCCATTTTTTTCAGAAAACTTAATTATATTGTTTGTTAACTTAAGCTTCCAATCTAGACGATATTATGGCGTAGTGTGACTAGAACCATAATATTTGCAAGGATTCTAAAGAATTTACACGCAAATTGAAAATTCACGTATAATCATAATTCTATAATCTAACCATTCAAACCTTTCATCCGTTCTAACGCAATGAGTCCTAGTTTCAGCTAAGTAACTCTAATTAAAATTTGAATTAGGTTTGTTAATGAATTGATATGTCTTGCGTTTATCTTAACTGATATCTATTGGTACTGAATAACTTTGCCTAAATCAAAAATATCCATTCTTATCAAACCATTCTTTTTCCTTTTTCATAAATTCTTCAAGTGATAGTCTATCTCTAAATTTTGCATATGAATAAGCCTGAATTGGTAACAAAAATTTATTAAACTTTCTGATTGCATCTTTTTTGGGAAGATTATGATATAAATTTATATACATTTCATTTATTAATTTCATTTGGTCGTGAGATAACGAATCAAAAGTTCTTCTTCAGAATCATAAGAAGGGAGTCTCCCATCATCTATAAATCGAATTAATAATTCAACTAATCTAGTATTGTATTTGTGCCAGGACGATCGTTGTTCAATTGACATTGAATCGAAAATTCTACCCAATGATTCATTTTTGCGTTCACCAGAATGAAGTATATCAATTAGACTTTCACTTATCTCTTCAATTTGTTCATCATTAAATGACGTATAAAATTCATCGAATGAATTGTGAGCATCTTTGTTAATTGTGTTTTTTCTAGCAACTCGGAAAATTATAAACACAATTCCAATTCCACCAAGTAGCCAAATTATGTATTCCATAATTACACACCTTTCTCAAAAAGTAAGTTTAACAGCATCAACGCTAAAAAATTTATTTTCAAATAAATTTTGTCCCCCGAAAGTTATTTTGGCACTAAATCGGCAAATATTATGATATTTAATAACCTTTTTTAATTCTCCAATATGGTACCTTCAAGGTTTGCTCCTTCAAGATTAGCTCCTTTTAAATTCGCATTTTTTAAATTTGCACCATATAAATTAACATCTTTAAGATTAGCATTTTCTAAATTTACGTTAAATAAATTTGCACCACGTAAATTAGCACCCTCTAATATAGAATCTACTAGCTCAACATAAGTCAAATTAGCACAACTAACATTTGCCCCTCTAAAATTAACTTTCGTTAAATTTGCTCCTGCTAAATTTGTTGCAAATAACTTTGAACCTCTTAGGTTAGCCCCTTCGAGATTAGCTTTTATTAGATTTGCCGATACAAAATCCGTACTCAGTAAAGTAGCATTTGATAAGTTAGCATTCATAAAATTTGCCCCTAATGAATCTGCGAATCTCAAATTTGCATTACTCAAATTTGAATTATTAAAATTTGCTAAGGTTAGCTCAGTACTCCATAAATTTGCGCTTGCTAAATTTGCACTTGCTAAATTTGCACCACTTAAGTTTACACCTTTTAAATTTGCCCCTACTAACTTCGCTCCATATAAATTTGCTTCGTTTAAGTTCGCATTCTCTAAATTTGCGTTTTGTAAATTTGCATGAAATAGGAGAGCATATTGTAAATTTGATCTTACTAAATCGGCAGAAACCAAATTCGCACCAGCTAATTCAGCAAAGCTCAATTCAGCTCTTTCAAGATTAGAATTTTCTAAATTAGCTTGAATAAATTTTGCATCCATCATAGATGCACCTGCCATATTTGATCCCTTTAAATTTGTACCAATGAAAACAGCTTGCTGTAATAGTGCACCAGATAAATTTACACCAGATAAGTTTGAATCAGTAAAGTCAATTTCGGGTAAATCCTTACTACTTAGTCTTTTGTTACCTTCTAAGATAACATTCCTAAAAAACATTTCACCTTGATTATATTTTTCAACTATTTGTTCTGGTGTCAATTTTAAAGGTGTAGTATCATTAATCTTAGACTCAATTTTATTTGGTGTATGTAATACTTCATGTCTAGAAGTGCTTCCATTAATTTGATTTAGGGTATTAAGAAGATCGAATTCGTATTTTATTTCGAATTCAGAATCATTCCTGAAATCAATATAGAGTAATGAATTCAAATATGTTGGAACTAGATTCTTAACATCTTTGTTATTTCGAATTATTGGAATAATTTTATCCTTATTTGGATTTGAAAGGACTATTCCTGATAAAATATTTGTTTCAAATCCTACACCACCTTCTCCGTCATTGGCTTTTTGAACATAATTTTTACTACATATTACTAGGACGTATTCGGCTTTTTTTAACTGATCCGACATAAATTTAGTTAAATTTCCTCCTGGTTTTAAATTTTTATCAAATGTTACATCTAGCCCATCATCACGAAGTTTAGTAACTAAATTTGAAATCCATTTTTTGTGATCACTATCATCATGAGAATATGAGACGAAGATTCGAGTTTGTTTTTTCATTATCTTTTTTCTCCTATAAATGGTCAAAACTTGTTTGTAAAATAAAAATTAGAATAGTTCAATTAATTTTTTTTAGTTTATTGAGATTATATCTTTCATTAGTTAATTTGTCAATTAAGCGACATACACAACAAGTAATTCAGACCGTGTTTTAAAATTTTAAGGAATCTATTTCGTAAAAGAGTTAATCAAATAGGTTAGGTTGATTATCGGAAGCTAATTTTGATAATGACGGCCAATCTTCTGGAACTAGAGCACAACCTTCATCACGCCATACTTCTGATATTGATTTAACAAACCAATCATCTTGTAAGTGTACATGATCAATCACAATCACCTGCATATTAGGGTTATGATTTACACAATATTGGTATATAAACTTAAACAGGTTTTTTACAGCAACTTGGTCTTCATCAATTCTTTCTTGTGACCGTTCCAATGATATTTGTTCGGGAGGGTAATGGACTTGAGATGGTTGATCAAGAATCAAAAAACGTGGAATCGGACTGTTTAATTCCACAAAGTGTTTATGTAGAGCTAAACAAACAGAAATGTGGTATCCAACAAAGTTTGCTGCTCCTCCCATTTCATTTAACTTTGTTACTTCATTTATTCGGTCAGCTATTACAGTCAGTTGTTCACTATCAAACTTAAGTTCTCCTTCAGAGTATTCCAAATTTAATAATTTAGCGTAATCTGAAATATTTTTATTTATTGATTCAAGGTTAGAATCCAACATTTCTTCAATTGACTCTTGAGACAATGATAAATTTTCAAGTTCCTCTTTTTCGGAGTATAAATCTGCTATCTGCTCATCTGAATCAAAGTTTGAATTTTTCTTGACATATCTCAAATAAAAGCTTATTTTTCCAGCGACAATCGCCTGTTCAGTCAGAAAACTATTTTCACGTTTTAATTCTTCATTTTTTGCGATTCGATTTGAAATATTCTTTTGAATTTGCTGAATTTTTTTTGTTATTTTTGATTGATCACTCTCTAATTTTTTCAATAGTTCAATAAAACGAATTTTGTCTTTTTCTACTGAAATAAATTGTTGCTTAGTTTCATTTAGAGTTTCATTGATTTCAATTATAGTTGGGATAGCTCTTTTTAATTCTTGTTCACAAAGAGGACAATATTGAATTTGTGATTCGTCAGTCTTATCTACTAGATTGATTGAATCTAATCTAGAAATTTGTTCTTTCGATTCAAATTCAAAGTCATCAAATTCCTTAATTCTACCTCTCACAGTGTCAATTTGCTTTCCAATTTGTAAATATTCATCCTCTAATTCTGCATGTTGACTTTTTAGTTCTTGAATACCTTCATTAGGATCAATTATTACTGCACTTTCTGTAGTTGTTGGTAACGTTACATTCTCTAGCATACCATGTGCATCTTTGTCATTTAATATATTGATGTTTCCCTGGATTAGACCAGCTTTAATAGCTTCTTCTACTAAAGAATCTGATACTTCTACCCCGTCTGTGATTAGAGGTTTATTTTTGTTTTTCTCTAGCAATAAGGTGTCTAATTCATTCTCAACTTTTTGAAGTTTTTTAAAATTTAAGTAGTCTTGACTACTTAAAGCACCCAGAAAATATGGCAGAAACTCTTTTATTTTTTTCGAAATGTTTGGTTCACTTTGTCGGTGAAATAATGTTTGATTACTTGCAATTTCACTTTGTTTTTGTAGACAAAACAAAATTACACTTTCTGCACTTGTAATAGTACGTTTTCTAGCATCTTTGAGCTCGGGTAGGTTAAAATTTTCAGGGAATCCGAGCAACTGTATCAGATTTTCCCTCAATTTATCTAAACTAATAGAATTATGGAATTTTTCTGAGTTTTCAGGTAATTCATCTACAGATCGTTTAAAATATATTTCATCACGAAATTTCTTATTTTGAATTGGATTTTTTCGAGCGACTAAAATACCTTCTTTATCATAATCTAAGTGAATTGCAAACCAAGAAACTTTTGAACTTATTTCTCCATGTGGAATATAGCATTTATCTCGGCCCCAGCAAAAATCAACAATTTCCAATAACGCTGATTTACCTCTTTTTGCCACACCAGTTAAAATATTCAATGAATTTAAATTAAAGTCCACTTTTCGACACTTTGAATGGTGTGAATATATCGCTATTGATCTTAATTGAACAGTCATATTGTTTACTCTGACACTTGTAATATTAGTTTATGACTATCTTGTCGCCCGAACCATTTTCCTAATGATGTTGCAACCTTTCGGTTATCATTAGCATCAGGTGAATCTAATTGAATTTTTATATTGAAATTACAATAAGATTCAATTCCGAATCTATTTAAAGTGAGAATATTGTGTTTTATACCAAAAATTAGAGACTCCCTACTTATCGGACGGAGAAGTTTTATACGGTTAGGTAGTTCGGTAATTAAGAATTTATTATTTTTCGCCCAAGTTGCAAATTTTTTATTTGACCTTGCTGGTATTTTTTCACGAGTCTCTTTATGTAGTATCAATGGTAATATAACAAATCCAAACTCGAAAGGAAGCGGTATATTCTTAATTTTTTGATATTCTACCACAGTTCGACCGATTAATTCGCCACAAAACGCGGGATTAAATAAAATTGCTTGTTCAATCGGTCGTTCTGACCAAGGATTTAACCATATTGATTTTTCTTGCATATTTTGGATTCCTATTTTAAGGTGCTTAATAAAGAGATATAGTCTCGGTGCCAACCTACATGTTTTTGATCAGACAACATATGAAATGAACCTCTAATTAGAAAATCTTCACTTCGATTTCGTATTGAAAACCCTTTCATCTTCATTACTAAATTAAAGAGCTCTTCTCCTTTCCTCTTTATGATTGTATCTGATATTTCACCTTCTAAGTCTTCGCGCATTACATCAAATTTTGCTCTCCATTCATATTTCAGTTGCTTTTCAAATTCTTCAATTTCATTATCAAATCCTACGTTTAATCTTGCCCACTTAAATCGATGATTAACTGTCAAAATGTGGTCACGCTTTGCATTCTTGATGACTGCACTCTTTGAATCAATTAGATTCAGTTGTTTTATATAAATTCGATTATCTTCGTCATGCAGTTCATCTTCTGTGGGTTCAACTGATATATCACTTAATGGTAAGTTATTTGGGTTGTACTCCCATCTTATCTCGTCACGTTTTCGTCTGATCTCTATTAAGGAAATTGACCTATCTTTGTTTTCATTCAGAAGTTGACAAATTCTAGACCACCACCACCCCTCAAGCTTAATACGTGCATCAGCTAATTGGTCATCTTGAACAAGGTGATAAATTTCTTCTTCTATATTTGCCTCTAAACCGTCAATTTGAGAAATTTCACAACAGATCTTAATACGAGATAATAATTTAATGCGTTTCCATTTTTTGAGTTTGTTGAATAAGTCAAATGCTGATGATAATTGACAATTCTTGGAATTTTCAGTGATTTTAATTAACTTCTGTTCTACGGAACCTAATTTAGATTTATTATTATTATCTTGGCAAAGTATTGACACCGCACTATCATTTCCAACTTGTTGCGTTGTAAGTAATACAAAACAGTTTGTATCTAAAATTGATGAATCATCATTGACTTGTTCAATCCATATTTGTAAGGTTTTCCATAAATCTATGCTTGAATCTGTTAGTTTTTTTGAACTTTGCTTATGATGTTTTGACTGGAATTGAGTCGTCATATTGTTAGGGTGATGTATAGAGAAATCGTCTGTTTCCTCAATACAAATACTACCTAAACTTCTCTTTCTTAACGCGCGAAGACCTTCAAGTAAAGCTAATCTTGCTTGGGTTAAATATCCCGCCATTGCGCCAGCTGAACTGTGTGAATTTGACATCTAGTTTAATTGCTCCAATTTACAAAAGGTTTGATTAATCATATCAAGTTTATTTTTTTTACTAGAAAAAATTTATAAATTTCAAATTTCGCACCAAGTGCTTGGAAGTGCTTATCCTTGTTTAACTAGATTTTGTATAAAGATTGTCTCAAAATTATTGCCAAAAGTAAAAAAAAATCAAGGTTGATGCGGGATTTTGAAATTAATTCAAAAATAAACTTTTACATTCAGTTACTCTACTGTTAGAAAATAACGAATTGTATCACAATATTAACTAAATTTACAGAAATGTTCCTAATTTTTGTGAAAAAACTCTTGTAATCTAAACACTAAAATTAGGATTTTAACTTCTTGAACACATTCTAATAATATTAATCTACTTCCATCAAAAAATATTTAAGTACCGAACGACAGGTTTGTTCTCACACGAAATTTCAATTTAAGCCTATTAATACCAAAATATTAAAATTAAATTAGAATTTCAAAAATCAAAAATATATATTTGTTAACTTAAGCTACCAATCTTGATTAAATTCTGACGTGATATTATCAAAACGGTTCATATTCGGAGATTTTTGTGAATTTAAGAGTAGATTAGAAGACATAGAAGCTCAATTCCTCAATCACATGATCAGATTGCCAACCTACTTCTTTTCTTATATCCATTGTAGTTAGATTCAACTTAATGAGATTGTACTGCTTCAATTTTTTATCTTAGAAAAACAAAATATTATTTGACACAAGATTGTTAGTAATATAAGCTCAGATTTTCCTGAGCGAATTCAATAAACTAGTTTTTCAACGTTTACAAGAGCTCAAAACAACTGTCATGGGTCAACTAGTAATTTGAATTTAAACTAACATTATAACCAAAAACCCAATCTAACACACGGCAGACGCATTTTGAGTAATTTTTAGTCCATCAGTTCATATTGTACTCCCCCTGTTTATAGATGTTTCACCACAATTGAAAAGTGCTGAAAACCCCTGTATTTACAGCATTTTTAACGGGTAGCTCCACGATAAAATTGAACTTATACTCTAGGTTTTCTGGTCACATTTTTAATCTTCAATCTGAACCATTTCGGTATTGCTCCATCGTTCGCAATGAAGTTTTCTGTGGAAAACTTTTGATAGTGGCTAGAATTATGCGATTCAAATTAATATTTATCCCTAAATTTTAACCCGCAGTGACTTTGGATTGCTTCTTGTTATTTGGTCCTGAAGTCGTTGGTTGCTAATTCGACAACACTGCTTGGTTCAAAACACCTAAGGGACCATGGGGATCAAAATACCATGAAACCGCATAAGGCAAAATTTGTTAAACGCGTGCATCAGTATTGGATTGCTAACCCTAACGCCTCTGACCGCAAAGTAGCAAGGGTATTTAACATTGCTTATTCAACGGTCAGACGCTGGCGACTCAATGAAATCAAGTATGGGGTATTTGGGCCATACCGACCGGGGAAGAATCAATACGAAATTGATCAATATAAAGAGCATATTGTTGCCTTAGCAACAGCCGCTCCCACTATTACGACTGCGGCCATCCTGGAGGATTTAAAGCAAACGTTTGATTATTCTGTGGCCGAAGCGACGATTGGCAAGGCCTTACTTCGGTACGGGTTTCCGCCACCAAAAGTACGACGCGAGTTGGCTAAATTGGAAGCAACCAATGCGACCCAAGAACCGGTCGCACCACCAGTTGAAGCAGAACCGATCGGAGCATACAAACTTTCAAAAGCGAAAGTGATCGCGTTAAAACTCTTTGTTACCTTTTTCTATGGCTTGTGTGCATTGTACCGATTAAAAGACGGGCGCAAAGGGAATGCGATGAAATATCGCGGTGAAGATATTCTGTTGTTAACCCTGTTCGCGTGTTTAGCCGGACAAAGCAAATTCAAAGACATTGTCTTATATTGCGAGAATAATGCGTGGTTTTTTCGCCAGTTTATGGACTTGCCGACAACAATGTTCAATGTTGATACGTTAATACGGACGCTTGGTGGATTGGACGTTAAAACGGTTCGTAAAGTTCTCTATAAAGGGATGCTCAAAGGCTTAACAAAAAAATTGTATAGGGCGGTTACTCTTGATGGCAAAATTATCTGTGGATCTGGCAGTAAGAAAAAAGGGCTCCCGCAAATTGGGATTGCGTCCGTTGTTAGCCATATTGGAAAATTAGTGTTGGATTCGGTTGACTATGAGTTTGGCAAAGAAGCTGAAGCCGTCCGAGCTTTACTCCGAAATCAAGATATTGCAGGGTTATGGGTTACCGCTGATGCCCTACATTGCAATCGGGAAACGGTTGATTTAATTCTGCAAAGATTGGCACGATATTGTCTTCGATTACGGAAAAATCAACGCACCGTGTATTATCAGGCTGAAGATTATGTTACCAGTCGCAAGAGTCATGATGGGACTTTTCAACAAATTGATTGCAGTCATGGTCGAACTACAATCCGCACCGTATATTGTTATAAAATAAGAACAAAAATCCAAGCACAGTTTGGTTTCCCCGGTGTCGCAATGATAGTTGTTTGCGATTCCTATACATTGCCTTCGGAGACGGAACGACGGGTATACTTGTTTTCTGAAGTTTGTAAACCAGAATTAGCCGCATTACTCATTCGAAATCATTGGAGTGTTGAATCCGTGCATTGGGAATTAGATGTCAACCTCCGTGAAGACGAACAACAAGCAACGAACAAAAACGCGGTTAAGGTGCTCTCAGTGGTGACACGCACCGCATTAAATTTAGTTAGAATTTTCCACGCTAATGATAGTAATCGTGCGGTAATGAAAGGAAACTCATTCAATCCAAATAATCTACTCCCAATCTTAACCGGTTTTGATGCGAATATAAAAAACTACGCGAAGAAGTTAAAGGAAGAATCAAAAATCTATAAGCGTTTAGAAAAACGAAATTAATATCAAATATATCCCTCAAAGCCTGTTAAATTAAGTAGTTTCGTATGCGTTTGCCGTGCAATCTAACATCTGAAACAAGGAGATTTCGTGATGACAAAAAACATACAAGACCCGAAATGGGTAATAATCAATATTCTTTTTAAGTTTGAGAAAATTAAGAATATCAAAAGGGAATACAAGTGTAATATGAACAAATTCAAAAAATTCAATCTAACTGTGAGTGAATCTAAAATGCGCGAAACTCTTTGAATTCACCGACCAAAGAAATCGTAAATGAATTACGTGCCGTATTAAATTCTGAATTTGATAAACTAACTACGGAATTTATCGGTGGGAATAAACCAAATAATATTGATGAGGCGATATATACAGAAGTCAAATCTGATGAAGAGGGAAGTCCAATTCTGATATCAGAAATGGGAATAAATTTTATCGAATGGTTCAAGAGATGTAAAGGTCAATTAAAGTGAATCAAAGGATAGAATAATTAATAGAGGCATTTATCGTTGAAGATCGGCTTATCGCCACAATCCAAAAACGATTTCCACAAGTTGAAAAACTTTTGCGACCTCCTATTGAACCCTCAAATATCAGCGGTAATTCTGGTACGTCATCTATTGGAGTTCCAGTTGTTCCATTTCCTCGCTGGATGCGTTGCAGTCGATATGAAACTCTTGCCACAATAGAATCTGGTGTCTTTACTGCAGTCTATAACCGCTATAATCCTGAAAAAACTAGATATGTTCATAAAAACTGCTTAAATTCTTCACGTGAAAGTCCAGTTTTACCAGTTCGTTTTATGCTCGCATGCCATGAAGGTCACATAACTGACTTTCCATGGCTAGAGTTTGTTCACTAAGGTAAGAAACCTTGTAAAGGTGCACAATTAAAAATAAGAGACCTAGATACTTCAGATGATGCCTCAGATGTCTTGGTAACATGTGAAACATGTGGTTCCAGTCAACGTATAGCTAATGCATTTCGGTTGCATTCTAAGTTTGAGTGCAAAGGACATCATCCGCATCTCCGAACTTTTGATTTAGAATGCCCAGAAAATGCAAAAGCGATCCTGTTGGGTGCATCAAACACTTGGTTTCAAATTTCTGTTTCGGCCCTTACCATTCCAAGCACAGAAAATGAACTAAGTGGTCTTATTGAAGAAAATTGGAGTTTCTTAAACAAGATTAAGAGTGAGTCGGTCGTCCAATTCTTACGTGATGACTTACTCAATAAACCGACACTCATACCACTCTTTACAAATTTCTCAGACCAGCAAATATGGGAAGAAATTAAGCGACGAAAATCTGGAGCGCTGCAAGCTGTTAACCTATCAAATAATTTTAAACAACCAGAATGGGAGGCATTTTCAAACGCGGTAGACATTCCTCAGAATCGAAATTTTAAACTTAATCCAGTTGACCCTCCATTTGGATTTGAAGAGTACTTTGAAGACACCGTGCTAGTAGAGCGACTAAGAGAAGTTCATGGAGAAGGAATATTCTTGCGAATTCGTCAGGGACCACTAAAAAAATGGCTGGAGAAACCGTCGGTACGAAAATTGGAAAATACTTTTTTAAAAGCGCACATGAAGTGGCGAGAATTTCGTGAACTAGTACCACATGAGGAACATTTTCTAGGAATACAATTTGTACTCCTCCATTCACTTTCTCATATCTTGATGCGTCAAATAGTCAAAGATTGCGGATATAATTCTGGAAGTATTCGCGAACGCTTATACTTTCAACAAGCGGACCTATTGGACGATGGAAGTAACATGACTGGAATACTAATTAATACAGCAGCTCCAGATAGTGAAGGGACATTAGGTGGATTAGTTGAAATAGGAAAACCCAAAGAGTTAGGATCCCATTTACAGCAAGCACTTGAAAATGTTAAATTATGTGCCTCTGACCCACTATGTTCAGACCATGAACCAGATGCAGATACTTCAGGATTGACAATCCAAGGTGCATGTTGTCACGCTTGTCAATTTGTACCTGAGACTTCATGTGAATTTGGAAATCGGTATTTAGATCGATCAGTTTTGTTGGAAACATTAGCAGAACGCGGTGTATCATTATTTGGAAAATAATCGTCGCTAGGTATCCAAAGTAACTGTCGCGGGACAAAGTTAATTAAAATTGAAATTGCGACAAAGTGTCGCACCTTCAAAATTTTTGTTGAAATCCAAAAAAATAAATTAAATTAATATTCAAATGAAAAGTAAGGAGTAACAAAATGTTACAAACAATCATGTGCCCTATTTGTAATATGGGAAGAATAATGCAAAGTACTGTCCGAACAAATCAACAAGAAATCGTAAACCGAATTTCATGTGAGGTTTGTGGAACATACGACATTGATGATTCTAACGAATCAGCGATTGTGGATCTGTTTAATAAATTAACCCGAGAAAAGAAAGGTGCTTTATCACATTACATTCGGGTAAGATATCGACCTGACTTATTCCCTAAATTCTCACTAGATAAAACTAGTATTATAATTAGTGAAGCAAATTTACCAGATGAGGAAGTTCAGCTCCGTAATATCATCTGGTTTATAGGAACTCATCTGAAACATATCGGTCCGCTTGACCATTTACCACTATACTTACAGGCATTAATTGGTGCTAAAGATTACAATGATCTATACGACCTATTAGAAAAGTTAAAATCTAGAGGGTTAATTGAGTTCCATCTTGTTAAATGGCAAATGATACCTAGGGCACATTATGTATATTTGACAAGAGAAGGAGAAAAATTATACAACGAAATCAATAAACCGACTTTGAACTAGTTAAGTCGGAAAATTGATTAGAAATCAGGAAGTGCATTAAATCCTTTCAAAAAATTTTGGTGCACTCTCTGCTTAACTTTACTTACATATCACTTTACTTCAAACTAAGCTAAATAAACTGAATAATCTAAATAATAACCAATAATCTATGTGAAGTTGACCATAATATTTGGGTGAAATATCTTAGGTACTTTAGATCATAAAAACTAAAATTGTGCAATGTAGATTCGTAAATCAAAATTGCAACCACCAATTCAAACAAAAAAATACCTACTCTAGTCTAATCTAACGTAAACAGTTTATCAAATTTCAGTATTTAAGATGGTAAAGTATAGAATGTCAAAAAATTTGCCGCATTAGTGTCACAAAAAATACCGCAATTTAAAATGTAATTTAATGATCAAATGTTGCGTATTTTGAAAGAACATCAATTTAGGTAACTATACTATATAAGGGAGTAGTCAATGGAAGTAAAAATACCGAAATTAATTGTATATCGTTAATTGGGATTAAATTTGAAATAACGAAGGGGGTACCAGTAGATTAGGCTATTAAAATCAAGCAAATGGAAAAAAAAAGAACTCTGCATTTGAAAGTGAAACCTGCGCGTTAGCTGCCTTTTAAA
The DNA here is from genome assembly GCA_964291365.2 of Stappiaceae bacterium. Taxonomy (GTDB): domain Bacteria; phylum Pseudomonadota; class Alphaproteobacteria; order Rhizobiales; family Stappiaceae; genus JBDWFY01. Next base: position 1,266,231 of record OZ220020.1, on the reverse strand, counting down.
CTCAGTCCTAATTTTGATAACTCTAAAGAAATTTCTCCGAGACATTTTTTACCTAAGTTTGGAATGTGAAGCACTTCCACTTCAGTTAATTTAATTAAATCCCGAAGATAAATAACCCGATAATTTCTTAAACAATGAAAACTCCGAGATGTTAAAATCAGTTTATCTGCAATTTTTGAATTAAGTAAATCATCCATTATTGCATCTGTATATTCTGGGTTTAAAGAAGGTGTTGAATCAAACGCCTGTAGTGTCCCCCGACAGTTATTTCTGGTATTCAGCGACAATTAGATGAATTTTAAATTTAATAAATTTAGATTTTGCTAACTTAAGCTATCAATCTTAGTAAAATTACTGCGTAGTGCTAAATTAATCTTTATTTTATCGATAGTTCTGCCAAATTCATTGCTATTTTATTTCACCAGAATACGTAAAATAAGTCACAAAGTCCTTACAATTCTGAATAGCAGTTTATCACACAATTTATAACCTTGAGTTTTCGGCTCGCATCCATGTGAAAAATTCTTACTAATTTTGTTGGTCGTCGCTAATTAACGGAGTAACTCAAAACCGAATTTTCGTAGCAAATTGTCCAAATTTTTCCGTATTTACAGACTCTTTCAGCATTCCAACCTAAAACTTCCAAGTTTGAATTATTTGCAACGACTTTATTTGAAATACATTTAAAGACCCTAGTTTAAGTTGATATTTTCCAACCTGCTCAATTACTTCGCGATTTTGCTACTAAGTCAACTGAATTCATATCCACTGCAAATTTTTCCAATGCTTTAACATATATCGTTCAAGCTTTTAGCATTTCTCAGCTAACGCAACAAGTGCAAACGTAATTTTGACGCGATGTGATCAACCACTCACTCACTAATACTCTTCACCAAACTTAGAATTCGTTTCCAAAGCATTAGAACGTAACACTTGCATAACACCCGACAAGATTAAATTTTTCTCGCATAATTTTCTCATCTCAATCTCTTATTGCTAAAACTCTAGCTAAGTTTTTCTGTCATTTTTGTGTCACTAGTTTTTACACCTGACTTCTGCCTGCCATACAATATCAACCCATTATCCTATTTCTGGAAACGCTCACTGCGTAATAATTGTTATCTCAAACTAAGCTATATCTTGTTAGCATGAAAGGAAGAATATCTTTTCTGTTTCAAGGGAATAATAGTGAACAATGCGTTCGCAGTATATTACAACGTCAACTTCCCCCTCCTACTTTTAACACTCCTTTTTCTCTAAGATTTGCTACAAAATCTCAATCTGAACTCAATTGTTGTAAACACTAGTTTTCACTAACGAGTGGACCTATTAAACAATACTTGTGCCAAAACAGTATACTCATCTATACAGTTACGCATTATAATGTAGGGACATTAGGTGGGTTAGTTAAAATAGGAAAACCTAAAGATTTAGGGGCGCACCTGCATTAAGCACTTGAAAATGTCAAATTATGTGTTTCTAAACCCCAATGTTTAGACCATGAACCCGATGCAAATACTTTGGGTCTGACAATCCATGGTGCGTGTAGTCACGTTTGTGAAATTTTTGCCTAAGACTTCTAATAAATTTGGGAATCAGTATTTGGATCGGTTGGTGTTGGTAGAAACGTTAGCTGAGCGAGGGACTTCATTCTTTGGATACTAATTGTCGCTTAGTACCCAAAATAACTGTCGGGGGACAATTTGTTGTTAGTTCAAAATATTTTGCCATATTTAAATCCCTCAACATAGTTATGGAATTAGAATGAACACTTCCATTATAGTAAATGAAACTTTTTCAAAATACAACTCCTATGATGGCTTTCAACCATTATAGGAACAGCTCTTACAGATATGGGTAGTTAACAATTTATTTCAATTGCATATCACCATTCAAAAATAGATATAACGAAAAACATACAGTTTACTCAGTCAACATCAATTGACCAAATGGCTATTACCTTTTTAACTAGTTCATTATGTCTAGCATCTAAATTCTTTTCATTCCAATCCCTGTGTTTTAATACTGATTTAGTCGTATCAAATGATACTCTTGAATTAAGTTCATTATATACTTGCTTTTTTCTTGCAAAATCTGAATCTTGTGCTTGAGAATTTTTACTACCAGATAATAACACCAAATTTCCCAAACAATGAACCCAATCACTATGATATCCTTTTGTAAATTTACTCCGCCAATATTTATCAGAAAAATTTTGAGGAAGAATGTGTTCAATAGTGATATCCTCTTCTTTAAATATTTTTGTTACAGATTCATCTAAATCGTATTCTTCCAATCGTAATAATATAGCTTTAGCAAGACCATGATTCTTATAAACATTAGCCTCATCTATTGCATCACCAATTTTGTCGTTCAGATTATTTCTCCGAAAAACTCCCTGAATTTCCGAACCTTTAACCGATTTCACAATTTTTTTTGTTAGTTCTGAGTAGACCACCTTTCGTTGAACCTCATTGCGTTCAAGAATCCACATTTGATAAGTTATTTTCTCAAGGTCAGATACAAAATTATTAATATCGTATCCATCGTTTGGTGGATTTTTGAGAAATGCAAGTAACGGACTTTTCCATTCACTGTGAATAACACGATTGAGGGAATTTATAGCACGTTGGGTAGAAATTTTGTTAAACTTATTATCCCGAATTCGTTGATAATTCTCTGCCGAATTCCACATCTTTTCCCGAAATTCTAAAAAATTAAACTTGTCGCCATCTAAAATTGCTTTATATTTTGATGAAATTGAATCATCAAGCTCTTCTGTAGATTGTAAAGAAAGATGTTGTGTAAAAAAATCATCTAAATTTCCTACTCCACAACACTCCTCTAAATGATTCCAAAATGGTTCATACTCTTCTTCTACCACATCAGTTAAATTCATTTTATTGTACAAAATTACTTTAATCTGATCACTTTCAGAAAGTGATATATTGACTGATTCATCAAATGGGTTTGCGTTAACATCTGTGTAAATTTGATGTGCAGATTGTTCAGGTTTTTCCGAAATTAAAGTCACAAACATTTTATCAAAAATGAAATTTGTAAACCCAATAACGTCAACTTCGTCGGTATCATTAAAATCGTACCATTCTTTAAATTTTTTTACATTTTCAATTAAATTAATTTTAGATGTATCTCCTTTTGCTTTCAGTTCATTATACATATAATCCTCAAACGGAAGTCCTTTAAGTATGTAATTGTTAAAAAACTCTTGATCTTGAGGTTTAACAGTTAACCTTGAAGCTGCCACATCACCTAAAATACCTCCAATGTAGGGCACAAACTGTAATTTCTCCAATAACGTCTGGTCTCTAATTTTATCTCGATTTTCACATATCATATCTCGTATTCCACATAACATAACTGTAATTGCAATTAACCGTTGTTGTCCATCAATAATTTTAAAATGAGTTTTATCAGTTGTTTCAACTGCAAATAACGAACCCAGATAATAGTTTTCTCCACAACTGTCATATCGACTCCATAAATTTTCCCACAAAGAGAAGCCTTTATCAGAGTCCCATACACAAGGTCGTTGAAATGGTAAAACCTCAAAACTATATTCTGTTAACAAAGTTCCAACTTTTATGTTAGTATTCATTTTCCGCTCATCCTCCTATTGTTAGAAATGCAATCTTTAATTCAAAAAAATTGAGCACTTACAACCTCACGGATTCATGCGCTCACCAATGAAATCACTTAGCTAGTAGGTATTACTCTTTAACTTAGCCACAGCACGGTCTTCAATTAACCTATTAATTGCTTTTACTGCATTTTCTATAGCATTTTCTTTAGGGTTTTTTATCAAAATATATTCAGCTAATATTTTTGATACATCCTTATCAAAATCTGATTTGTTAAGTAAGGCTGTCCTAATTTCTGAAAGAATCTGATCAGGGACTATGTTTTTTGCATTTAATTTTGAAGTAGTCTTTCTGTTACTCATGTCATTCCTCCAATAATTGTATATTCAATTGCTGGTAAATTTCAAATTTGTTTTCGCCATTTTAATTTCTTTTACCACATTTTGGATTTTAGTTTAGCATAAAATACTAAAATGTCAATTGTCTAAAACCGACAAATTTCGTTTTTAATTTGATCTTCCTAATTTATTAATCTTGTTTAACTTTTATTATATAACAGAAGTTCCATTCTTAAATGCAAGGTTTTAAGTACCTACTTTAGCTAAATTTCAATAACCTTTCTACGATTTTTTTAAATCTCTAACAGAAAGGCAATAATTTCATGTCACATCGACATTTGACACTGAAGGACCGTGCTCAGATCGAGATCGGAGTCAAGCGAGGGGCTAATTCATTTTCGCATAAACAATTCGCAGTTTGCACTAAAATCGCCAGGGTCTCCATATTCACACCATTTTATCTTATACCCGATATAATAATCAGCATACATATCTCGACCTAATTTATATATTTCATTCATCATTTTTTGATGACGGTCGAAATCATCACCGAACGGACCCATGAAGTGAGCATTAACATACATACGAGTGTAAGCGTAGTTGATTTTGCATGCTATTTCTTCCTTGTGCATATGAGGACGTGGATTATTTGGATAGTCTCTTGCAACTTTTTCATTTAACGCTATCGCCGCTCTAATGTCGTAGATGGCTTCACGATAAACACCTTTTGCATAATACCAATCAAAATAAGCCAGTTCTTGGAACAGATTGTAATCTTCACTCTGTGCTGGAAACATAGCAAATAACATAAAAATCATAGATATAAACCATTTTTTCATGGTTTTTCTCCCTGTGATTGTTGTTTCATACTCTTATTGTAGCATAGAAGGTACAATTTGAATATAAGTTCCTAAAAAATTTAGTCATTTTGCTACGTATATATCTTCTGACCTCACTGTTACCTGAATTAAGTACAATTTTTCGCACTTATTCAAATTATTCTCAATCTGAATTTATCAAAAATATCTTTAAATATCCCTCGACAGTTATATTGACACTATAGGGGCTTTTACATAAATCAATTATCACTGAAAAATTAACAAACTTGATTCAATGACAAATCTAACAATGGCTTATTTAAAAGCTTTTGAGACTATGATTGCAGCAAAAAGTCAATTTTGAAATCCAATTTAGACCAAATATTGTGGCAAATGAAAAAAAATCGCGGTTGATGATTGAATACCATCATAGGAGGAGGACACGGCAAACGCATACGAAACTACTTAATCTAACAGGCTTTAAGGGACATATTTTACATTATTTTCGTTTTCTAAACGCTTATAGATTTTTGACTCTTCTTTTAATTTTTTCGCGTAGTTTTTTATATTCGCGTTAAATCTGGTTAAGATTGGGAGTAGATTGTTTGGGTTGAATGAATTTCCTTTCATTACGGCACGATTACTTTCATTCGCGTGGAAAATTCTAACTAAATTTAATGCGGTGCGAGTCACCACTGCGAGCACCTTAATTGCGTTCACGTCTGTTGCTTGTTGTTCGTCTTCACGTAGGTTTACATCTAATTCCCAATGCACGGATTCAACACCCCAATGATTTCGAATGAGTAAAGCGGCTAATTCTGGTTTGCAAACTTTAGAAAACAAGTATACCCGTCGTTCAGTCTCCGAAGGCAACGTATAGGAATCGCAAACAACCACCATTGCGACTCCAGGGAAATCAAACTGCGTTTGGATTCTTGTTCTAATTTTATAACAATATACGGCACGGATTGTGGTCCGACCATGACTGCAATCAATTTGTTGAAAAGTTCCATCATGACTCTAGCGACCGGTAATATAATCTTCAACCTGATAATACACTGTGCATTGATTTTTCCGTAATCGAAGACAATATCGTGCCCATCTTTGCAGAATTAATCCAACCGTTTCCCCATTGCAATGCAGGGCATCAGCGGTAACCCATAATCCTTCAATATCTTGATTTCGGAGTAATGTTCGGACTGCTTCAGCTTCTTTACCAAACTCATAGTCAACCGAATCCAAATCTAATTTTCCAACATGGCTAACATCGGAATGTATATTCATATACTCTCGAAAAATACCAGAAATCCCAATTATAATTTATGTCCAAAGTTATTAAATTGAAAATTTGATTTTGACGTTGTAACATAAATTGGAATAAGTAATAATTTTTTATTGTAGTAAAATTTTGATTACTATATGAATATTTCAAGGAGGATTGATATGAAAATACTAGCAATAATTCTAATAGTACTAGGATTAACTGTGAATACTTATGCTGCTACCATTAAAATGAATTATTTTGATGGTAGAGTTGAAACAAGAGAATTCTCTGAAGGAACTATTACTTCCAAAAGTGATTGTCAAACACTAATACGAACAGTTATTAGACTTTCGATCCTTGCAGGAAGTTTAGATGTTGCATTTATTGATAAGATTTCATGCCATAGTAAAACTGGTAATCTAATTTGGCAGACTACCCATGAATGGATTGATAATGTCATCTCTAATCCGTATTTCAAGTAAACGTAATGAATGCATTGAAAAAAAATCCGCTTCTCGGATCTAGATAGTGGATTGGGATTGGTGATTAAACTTTGATGGTAAGAAATGACTTAGTTTGAGGTGACAATATTCATGCGACGACCCGTTTCAAAATTAAGAAGATGAACTGAAATTGACCTGCAGGAGGAAGTCAGGTGCATATAGAATGATAGAAAATTAAAGCTAAAGTTGCAGCAACTTGGAATCGTGTTGGGAAAAATTAGAAGGAAAATGTTGGGTCGAATTGGTTGATTGATGCGTGCGACAAAGTTTGGATACTCCAAGATAAAGGAAATATTGATCCAAGCGGAATTACACGATCAATCTTAAATTCATTGACAATATAAATTTTCTTTAAAATTCACCACCTCTTGAACCAGAAATTTTTTAACCACCTTTTAAGGTGGTTAATGATGTCCGAATGTTTTCGGATTTCGTGTCCGAATAAATCGGATTGTACAATAGATCAATACAAAAACAAATTTATGAATAATTCCATTTATTTTCCTAGGATTACATCTGTAGTAATCTGTGTTAATTCTGCATTATTGACTGTATAAATCAAGTCTTTATTAGACTTATGACAACTTATTTTTTCGGCAGTAAATGAACCATTTATACTCAATCTTACTACCAATTTTACAATGAGTTTACAATCCGTAGAATCTTGAATAAGTCCATCAGGATAGTTAAAAATCTCTTCAGTTGTTCCGTCCCAATAATGAAAAATCAACCCATCAGCCTTACTAGAAAGAGTTAATCCTAAAATTAATAAGCTTGTAAGAAGTATTTTTTTCATTTCATCCAATTGTGAAATTTGATTGTAGTCTTTACAAAATTTGTTGAGCTGAATTCACTATGACTATAAATTAAATGAATTACCGAATGAATCCTTTATTTACAAAAGGTTCGCTATAGTATACAGGATTTACTTCAACAATTGTAGAGTTTTTTGGATTCAAACTAAACCAATTCGATGGATTATTCTCAGGTTTATCTTCTGAAATCTGTAATTTTGTATTATCTAGTTCCATGGGAAAATCAGGTTTACTTGGTTCAGTCTTAAAGGGATAATCGGAGCTAAAATAATCTACAAATACATATTCTTTTTCATTTACCTCCGCAATAATAAAATCCCTGTATCTAAAGAGTTCAAATGGAGCACTAGTTGTATTTTCAATTGCAAGCTCTAATTTTTTTATCTCATTTTCCCACTTAGTACGTAACTGAAGGTTTGGAAAATGATGATTCATATCGATCCCTAAAGATACTATGTAGCTTTCTTTAGTTTTTTTTAGCATTGAGTTCCATGGTCCTTTTATTAGAACTTCCGAATTTGGGCCAATTATGATGCCATTGCTTCGCAAAATAATTTCGTAAGAGAAGTAAGCTGGCTTAAATTCCTGACCGTAATCTTCATCAGGTTGAATTATTTTTTGTTGTACTACATTACTTCCATCTAAATTTACCCATTCTAACAAATTATTATCTTCCATAGTTTTAACTCCATTGGTTAAAGCAATTTTATTGATCACACATCATAAAACTTTGAATTTAATTACTATATATTTGAATCACTTGCAAAAAAGTTTCAAGCTTCATCGTAGATTCTATTAACAAGAATTCCCTCCAATGATGATTTTCAACCATTTTTTCAACTGAACACTCGCTAAAGTTTCAAATTCAATTGTTTTTTATATTCTTAAACTAAACTGAGTACTATTGGGTCTTCTGAAGAAAATTCCAATTGTCAATGAACTTGAGCTTAATCACGACTTTCTGCCTGAGTCAACATCTCCTTCACCTTAGAGTGTCTTTTTTTAGTCGCACGCATCAATGCTGAATGACCTAATATATTAGTAGCATGCGTATTCGCACCACTTGCTAACAATAATTCTACTACTTTAGTATGACCACGTTCCGAAGCAACAATTAAAGGTGTGTTACCTTCACAATCAGTAACATACATGTTTGCTTTGTTTGCGATTAACAATTTTACTATTTTTGAGTGTCCTCCCAAAGACGCTAGCAATAATGCAGATTCTCCCAATGTATTTGTAGCATTTATTGCTACCCCGTGCTTTAGTAGCATCTTAACTAATTTTAAATTTCCATACAACGAAGCCCACATTAGCGTGGTGAAATTATTAATTTCATACTTTTTTGGATCAGCACCATTTTCCAGTAACAGCTCAACTATTTCAGTATGTCCCCATTTGGTTGCTAGAATCAGAGCAGTTTGTTCATGATTACCGATAGCATTTATTTTGGCACCGTTTTTTAACAAAAATGCGACTGTTTTGTCATGTCCATACCATGCCGCCCACATCAAGGCAGTATAATCCTTTGAGTCAACAGAATTTACATCCACATGATGTTTCAATAAATATCCAACAGTTTTAGTATGACCACCACTTGAAGCCAACATTAGTGAAATTACGTTGCTCATTTCATCCATGTCTACGCCATTACTTTTCTCAATATATTTTCTTACTGTATTTGTATTTCCCCGTAAAGAAGCCACTAATAAACTAGTAAACTCCGGCATTGCATCTGTTGCTATTTTAGCTCCATTTGCCAGCAACAATTCCACCATTTCGAATCTTCTCTTTAAACAAGCTAGCCTTAGTGGAGTTTTACCATCGTCATCTACAACATTAAGATTAGCTCCGTTTTTTATCAGCAACTGAGCTATTTTAGTCTGACCATAATTTACAGCTTCCATTAAAGCAGTTCTACCTTGTTTGTTAGTAGCATTTACGTCAGCTCCTTTCTTAATAAGATACTCAACTATTTTAGTTTGACCCATTAATGAAGCACTCATTAATGCGGTAATACCTCTCTTATCAGCTGCATTCAGATTAGCCTTACTTTTGATCAATAATTTAACGATTTTGATATATCCCTCTTGTGAACTTGACATTAACGCGGTATGATCACTCTCATTTTCCGGATTTACGTCTGCATTATTAGCTAACAAAATTTGGACGATTTTGAAATTACCACGAATTGACGCTCCATAAAGAGCTGATTGCCCCCATTTTGTAACAGAGTTTGGATTCACACCATTCTTCAATAGCAACTCAACTATTTCTTTATGATTTTCCCATGATGCGAACATCAAAGCGGTCTTATCTAATTCATCTTTTGCACTTTGGTTAGCTCCATGATTTATTAAATACTTGACTGTTTGAGTATGTCCTTCTTCGGAAGCAAACATCAAAGCAGTACGTCTCCACTCACCTTTCGCGTCTATATAAGCACCATTTCTTATTAAAAACTTGACTATTTCAAGATGACCATTCTTGGAAGCAAAATGCAATGCATTCAATTGATACTTAGTGCTAGTCTCTTCTAAATCAATTCCTTTTGTCACTAAGTACTCTATCACATTGATATCATTATGGCATACCGCTAACGCTAATGCAGTTCTTCCATACTTATCGACTAACTTAAAATTACCCTGACTTTTTATTAAGAAATTTTCTATTTCAATAAATTTGTTTGGGTGAGATTTCTTTGTAAGAGATTCAATCGTACTATTTTTTACGTTATACTCTACCCCATAATATACAAAATAATCAATTGTTTCAAAATGCTTATAGTTTAAAGCTAATCTCAAAGCAGTCCGACCTAGTTTGTCCATTACATTTAGATCAGCTCCATTTTTCAACAACAAATCAACAGTATTAGTATGTCCACCTCTTGAAGACCACATTAAAGGAGTCCACCCCTTACCATCAGTCACATTGATGTCAAGTCCACCTTTTATCAGTGCTAGTAGATTGTCAGTATGACCTTTCTTTGAAGCTATGAATAGGGATTTACTCATAATAGATTTCCTCCTTCTGTTAATAAGAACTATTGAAATTTAGTTTTTGCTTCAAAATCTCACCCACATGTTCAATAAATCAATAAAAATTGATTGATACCGAGATCTATGCAATTACACATTACTAAGGTAAGTTGAATTCAAAAACCCAAATTTTTCCTCAACAATAGAAACTAACTCCATTTATGATTCCGTATTCAATTCAGTCTTTACTCGAAAATTGGACTTTCTATAATACTGATATTGAATCTGTCAAATTTTTTTTCGACATTTTTTTCGATTTTGTCATTTTTTTCAAGAGCTTTTAACTACCACCACAAACCCCAATATGTATGAAATTGAGATCTCTAATTCCTAGGATTCAATTTCCTAATACAATTAACAAATATTTATGATTCCTATTGTCGTTACTAAACTTGTAATTACTAAGCTACGTTTCATCATGCTAAAAATTCACCAAAATTGATACTTTGAACAAAACGAGTTTAAACACTACTCAGCTAAATCTTGATAAATTACTACATATTTTAGCCCACAATCCCTATATTTGGCAGTTTTTACCTAATTTAGGATTCAATTTTATCTACATATATCAACTGAATCGCACTAAATTTTGTTTAAACACTTGCAAAATGAAAAAAATGTTATAATTTTGGCAAATTATATCTACGTAAATTTTTTGAATTTCTATAACGTAGATTATTCAATCAATCTTTAAACGGAGAGCCGTTATGATACCAACTAATACAAACAATGAAAAATTCTATAAATCAAATTTTTATGATATTGGAATTGAGGAAAGGGAAATACGAGACCTGTTACGAGATAATATTGGTTTAATCGCTGATAATCTCACTGCACCTCACACTGAATTTCCATTACCATCAGGTCGCTTCATAGATATATTATGTAAAGAAACCACTTCCAATAGATTAGTTGTTTTGGAATTAAAACGAGGAGAATCTAAAAAGTTAGTAGGGCAAGCTATTTCTTATGCGGCTGAGATTGAAAAAAAAATTCAAGAAGGAAAATTGGATTCATTAAATCTAGATCAAGAAATTAGCAACTCAATTAATACAGATGTGGTCAGAATTATTGTGGTGTCTACTGACGATACAGAAGAATTTAAATGGACAATTGAAAAATTGCAAAAGCTAAAGCTTGATATCCAGCATGTCAAAATATTACCATATGAAAAGGTAGACAGATTCGCTGACAGCAAAGTACTTTTAGCAGTTAAAAACGAGACTCCTGGATTTACACTTGATCAACCAACTAGTATTGAAGCAAAATCTAATTCAACGTACTATGAACTTAAAATTAAAGAAATAGATATAAAAACTGATCCGCTGACGACTCAATATTGTGTTGAACGAATAGGTAGAAATGAATTTAAAAAGGAGGAAATTCAAGAATATACAATAGATAAGAATATTTATAAAGCGAAAATTAATGGAGAATACATCCCTATGGAACCCAATAGATTACGGTATACTGTTTGGTATGTCGTAAATCATTTAATAACAAATAACATTGAACCAGTGGTTGAATCTCATGAAAGTCGGAAATTCTTAGGTAGTTTATCGATTAGTTTTAACGGTAAATTAAATAGCGAAGAGTTTGTGAAACAAGCAAAATTTGAAAATTTTGAACCTGAATTATCAACTACCAATTGCTTTATAGCATGGCGATACCTCAGTAGCGATGAAGATCTAATTAAACTTGAGTTTGGGAAAGGAAGGACATATGCGGTACTGAATTTTCAAACCGTAAATGATAAGGTGTATCTTGTAGAAAAGTTTCGAGAGTACTATAACATTGAATTTGAGAAGCAGTAATGAATTATTATATTGAATTACGAATTCCTTGACAAATATTCCAAGACAGGTAGTCAAAAACAATAGGTTGACTGAATATTCGAGTATATCCTAATTTTAAAGCAATTGTCTATCACCATTCAATCCAGCAAATTAGTGACAAAAAAACGACACAATGGTGACACACTCGTTGACTACCCTATAAGATCAGGTGGTCTGACAATATTCGCTACTTAATAAATATCAATTTAGGTAGCTATATAAAAATGAGGTGATCGATAGAAGAGAAAAAATAATGTTCAAAGCTACTAAATTCTTAAATCATTTTGTTCGCAACAATAAGAAAAATCCCCAATGTCAGGTTAATGAAGATAAATAAAAAGGTATTCAATTTAAGGAGTATTGTTAATTTGGACTTAAATCTTAAATAACGAAGTGTGCATCAAAAGCTAAATCTTGTAAATCAAGCAAATGAAATCACATTTTGAACTGCGACATTTTTTCTAACACTTAAGCGGCATTTATTCTAACATTGTACAGATATAGAATGTTAAAATTTTTGTCGCATTAGTGTCACAAAAAATACCATAGCTGTGGTTAAGATTAATTTAACATAAATTTTCTAAAATTGCATTTTTTTTCAATATACACAGTTTTGAGATTGTTAACTTAAACTATCAATCTAGATGATATTTTGGCAAGTGATGGTCAGAATGTCTTATTTGCGTATTTCTTATTGAATTTGAGAACAAATTTGAATATTATTTGGTATTTCAATGAAGACTTTATAATTCCAGATTTATAAGCGAGGTGGGTCAGATTCAACCGCGTTGTTATTCTGAAGAAGTTGAACCTTCTATGAATATTAGATGACAATTTATGGATTGATTCAATATAGAATGAATTTATACAATTTTGTAGCTCAAATTTCACAGTGAGTTACCAATTACATGAAACTTAATAAACTAGTCTCAATTTCATTTGCGGAGAAAACTAAAATTCACCACCTTATGAACAAGAGAACTTTAGGCATCTAAAAGGTCATCTGCATATTTTTTCGTTGGTACTGAATTATGAATAAATAACTAGGTTTTCAAACTCTTAGAATGGATAAGTTAAATTTGCCCACACTTGTTTAACCCTTCAAATTATGTTATTGTTCAAAAAAAAATTTAAAACTTGAAAAATATATTTCCAAATATTATATTGATATAGTATTTGGAAATACAATCGTTTAATGGGAGTACATGTTAATGGATAAGCAAAGAAACGCTATCTTAAGAAAGTTTAAGAGCAATGATAGCACTGTAAGCAGTGCAATAGCGGTTGCTTTGAGTAACCAGGTTTATCCAATTTTTCATGTGGATGAATTACAAACGAAACATAATTATAATCCTGATGAGGTAAATTACTCAAATGGATTAGATAAAGAATCTATTACAAAAATATTTGGTTATTTGAAAAAAATGCAAGATGAAGAAAATTTTGAAAACGTTGAGTTTAATACCTTATATTTTAAAGCAAGAATTTTAGCTCCAGAAATGTATCAGGCTCGATTCTTAGAGTACATCATAAGGTATTTTAAAGAGTCTAAAGAATTTGATGAAAAATTATTCACGGCAATTTGTATAAATGCCCCATTAGAAAGGGACAGAATTATGTCAGAATTTACACCTGAGGATGTATATTTTGAATAAAATTAGTGATGTATATTGTTTTTAGAAGTTTCAACTGTTACGATTTCTAAACCCTTAATTATAAAAAGGAGATCTACGAATGGAAGACCCAAGGAAAGCTATCTTGAGAAGCTTCAAAAGTGGGAGTGACACAGTTAGCAGTGCAATTGCTCTTGCATTGAGCTTTGGTATTTATCCTATTTTTCATGTACATGAATTACGAACAAAATATAATTTTGACCCTGACTCAATAAGTTATACACAAGGACGGGACAGAGAATCTGTACAAGAGATTTTTGAATGTATAGATTTAAAACGAAACCAAGGGAAATTTGAAGAAATAGAGTTTAACAAATTTTACATCGGAAAAAGACCGACTGGCATGACACATGCATATTATATGGAGCGTATTATCAGGTATTTCAAAGAGTCAGGAAAACTAGATGACCAAACGTTCGAAGAAATTTTCAAGAATACTATCTTCGAAAAGGAACGGATTAAATTAAACTTCACAGCTAATGATGTATCATTTGAAGAAATTTAAATCAAATAGCAGCTACTTATATTTTTCAGAAGATGGGTAAAGTTGAGATTCAAGTTAACTTTAATAAAGACCTTATCCAAATATTAAATTCGAAAACAAAGTTGAGGGATAACAAATATTCATATCCCCCAACTTACTACATTATTTTGATGGAACGAATTCTCCGAATTCTCCATGTTGCATAATAATTTCTCGGATTTTGGTTGTGGTATTTTGACACACAGCTTAACTACTAATCTGTAAAAATGTTTGCACATGTTTAAAACTTTGATGGATCCCACCGTCCTCGATATAATTCGTTCAGTTTGGAATTACACACTTTGATTTTTCCACGAAATAGCTTGGTAAATTTGGCATCAAGTTTAGTTTCTCTCCGGTAATCATTAAGTAACAAAAATGCTCCAAAATAGTCAGAACTAGCAATCAATTTCAATGCTTTTGAATAAATTGTGGTCGGTGTCTCAAAATTTTTTGAATTATCTATGAATCCATAAAAATCTGGAAAAATATAATCATCATCTTTATCACATTGATTTAGCAGTACTTCCTTCAATTCCTTATATATCAGCAAATTCTTAACTTTCCCAGCATATTTGTCTCTTGTTAAATAGCCATGCTGGCAGTATACAAAAACGCTTTCTTGGGCATTTACCCGTTCTTTCGAAATTTGAGTTTTAGCTGGCCTCAACAAAAAGTCTGAACTTAGAGGATAATTAACTTCATCTTCTGACTTGAATTTATTAGTATTAAGTATCAATAATTCTCCGTTCGTTTCGATGTCATCTGAACGTTGACAAGCAAAGAATAATGACACATTAGGATTTTCAGAAAAATCCAACAAATTTGTATCCTTTCCAGAATGTCTTAGATCAGTTAATGCCGAAACATTTGAATGAGATTTATAGTAATTCTTTGATTGAAGTTTTTTGACCAAATTATATTCGTGATCTTGCAACATTCCAATTTTAGCTATTTCAGGATTATTTCTATAAATTGAGGTCGATATTCCATCTTTATCTTGAAAAACTTTTTTTACACCTCGATACAGATTTAAACCTTTCTTAGGATGCTTAAGTTTTTTAAGAATTAACTGTACATCAAGGTCATTTATATCAGGTGATTTTCTGCTTGAAAATACAGATACAATATCCGTTATACATGCTGTCGTAATGTCAAAAACTGATTTACTTGGGGGCTTTCTTATTGACCAATCAAAGTAATCTAAATTGATTGTTAACAATAATGTGTTGGTTTGAAGCAGGGAATTTGCATATTTATTGTGAAGATAACATTCAATTCTACCATCATTTAAATGAGGAGCTGCTAAGATAAATTTCCCAAATTCGCTATACATTTTAACTAAACTTTCTTGACCTTGAAATATAGTTTCAAGTAATTTTTCAAATCGGTCCTTATTCTTTGGTGTAATTTGAATTAGAGTGAATTTTTCATTCGCTATCGTGCGCGTAAAGTCAGTAATATTTGCACTTAACACATATAGATTAGGAAATTTAGCAAGCTTTGGATGTAATCTTGTGACTAAAGATTTCATATTTTCAATTAACTTTAGGTTGTATGACTAGCTAGGAAAAATTAATTTGATTAACAAACAATTAATGTATCAAATTCAAATTTTCAACTAATTGTATTTTGCGTGCATTTGTAATCATTGAAAACACCCACTTAATTTACCGCAACTCTGTTAGCTGTTAGAGTAAACAACAAAAAATTTTACCAAATTAAGTTGTTAAAAACTTCTACATTTGACTTGAAATCCTCCTATAATGTAATAGTTTGTAAAGATTGAATTCCCAAAGGAGTGATTTCATGAGTAGTCCGCTCAATGACCGACAATTTTTTAAGATAAAAGAATTGATACGGCAGGGAATGACCTATGAAAAAATTGCCAAACGTATGAAAATTAATACTAAGACTGTTAGTCGTCATGCCAAAAGTGAAATTACTCCTTCCCAACAAAAACTGATTAAACCAAGAACTGGTTGCAAATCGGATACTTTAGCAGAAGCACGTGAAACTATCATTATTCCCTACTTAAAAATGTATCCTGATATCCGAGCTTATGTCCTCATTAATGTTGTTCAACGGGCATACCCTAATGCCCATAAACGAACAATTTATCGGGCTATTAACAAACTTCGCCCTTTATACGGTCAGGAAAATGATTAGTGTTGTCTCAAACTAGTAGCCAAGACCTGAAATTCTAATAACTATTTAGCTAGTCTTTTACCTTTTCGATCAAACGTTCTTGATATAAAAAGCATAATTAAAATACAGCAAACTTAATTTCAAAATATTAGTATCACTTCAATTAATTTTAGGACAATCATTCCATTCTCGTCCACGATAGACTCGTCCATTTTGTTTTTTTGACCCTTTTTTGCCATCACTTCCCCAAGTTCCCCATTGCTTGAAGAAGAACGCTACATTATTTTGCATACATTGGTCATGGATTTCATCAATCCACTTTTCACGAATTATGCGGGCACGATGTCCACTTTCGCCCCCTACAATTGCCCAATCAATTGAATTAAAATCTACCTTTCCTACAGGTCCAATTAAAGGTTCAAAAGAGATAAACCGAATCGTAGCGGACGACAATTCAAGATCCTTGATTCTTGAAACAACTTTCTTATTTTCCACACTTGTTCCTAACCAAACATTAGGTAACGGTGGAAATCTAAAGTCATTAGTGATTGTACGCATTCGATCTGGACGCTTGGTCAGAATTTGATAAATGTGTTGCGGGGTTTGTCGCATTACGTCCCAAACCTTTTCAATGAAAGGCACGGTGACCTCCTCATGAAACAAATCACTCATGGAATTCACAAAAATTTTCTTTGGTTTTTTCCAAGTTAGTGGCAAGTCAAGTGCATCCTCATGCATTCTAACAATTCCATTCCAAACAGTTCTGTTCCCACTTCGTCGGGTTAAATTATCATATTTATTGATTCCCATTCGTTCCAATCGAGCTGTCATATTGATCGCATAGCAATTCGTGCAACCTGCAGATTGCACGGTACAACCGGTGACAGGATTCCAAGTCGCATCAGTCCATTCAATTGATGAATTGTCCACAGTTAATGTCCTACCAGATAAATTTCAACAAATTTTAAATTTTCAAAACAAATCACTCATGTAGACAACTGCATTCCTTAATTCAAGAGCTCAATCCCAGCAATTTTCTAACTAACTTCCTAACCGCGAGGTACCGCGAGAGTTTCAAACGTTTTTAAACAAGCTTGAAAATTTTGAATAAAAGTCCATGTAATACAATCAGTTCGAAACACTTTTCAACTATTAATCAAAATGCCTTAATTACAATGACAACTTTTAAACAACTGGAACTGAACCATGACCGCACAATACTTTATCAGATTACTTGAATCACACATTGACCGAAATGAATCAGAAATTTTGACTATTGCTCTTCAATGTGCGGATAGGGAAGCACGTATTGGCAGGAAGAAAAATGCTGAAATCATAAAAGACTTAGTTCAAAAAGCACGCGATGCTAGCCGACTTGGAAATCCATACATTGGTCAAACCCCAGTTGGTCAGACGCGACCACGCGCCGAGATCCAGGAATTCGTAGAAAGTTCAGATCCAAATTTAAAATTATCCCATCTCATTCTCTCAGATTCGATAGCTCAAAACCTAATGAGAGTTATCGCTCAACAAGAAAATCGAAAAACTTTGCGTGGATTTGGCCAAATTCCGGCATCACATGTCTTACTTTTTGGTCCACCGGGAACGGGTAAAACCTATACTGCATCAGCAATCGCTGGTGAACTTCGAATTCCACTATTCACGATCAGATTAAATTCATTATTCAGCAAATTTTTCGGTGAAACCGCGCAAAAAATTCGTCATCTTTTTGACCATATTGCCCAGGTACGAGGAGTATATTTTTTTGATGAATTTGATGCAATCGGTACTTGTCGAAGTACGTCCAATGATGTCGGTGAGATTAGAAGAGTCCTAAATTCAGTATTAACTTTCATGGAAGAACCAAATTCAACCGATAGTTTGGTTTTAGCGGCAACGAACCAAATTGAGGTTTTAGATGAAGCATTAGCACGTCGATTCGACGAAATCATTGAATATTTGCAACCAGATAAAATGTCGGCGCGTGGTATCCTCAAACAGCGACTAGGAAAATTTGGATTTACTAACCAGGACTATGCAAAAATAGATCCACTACTTGCAGAGTTAAATCAAGCTGAAATTGTTTGGGCTGCGGATTCCGCAATCAAAGAAGCAATACTTGCTGAACAATCAAAGGTATCTATTCAGACTGTTCAAGACACCTTACGAAATCGTCAATCTGTAAAGAAAAAATTTCACAACAAGTAACTTTTTTTACTTTGATGCTTTAGCTTTTTGTTGCTTCTTTTTTGCCGCATCTAAACGCTTACGCGCTTCTTCTGGAATAAACGCTCTGCGTGCCTCTTCAAGTGACCAACCTAGTTTTTTGGCATATTCTCTAGCATTTTCTTCAAGCATTTCATCTGGGTATTCTGGATCGTCATGCAATTCAGCGTCACGCTTATTACCATCTTTATCTACCCAATAAAGTTCTCCACTCAATTCAACACCTCCTCATATAAACTAATGCTTTTAGTCAACTATTTGTTTAATTGATATTAATTGTATCACAAAATTTCAGCATTTTTGCACCCATTTTAATAACTCATATTGGTTTAAAAAATTCAATTTTACCGACTTCATGTAGCATTACACCCAATATTTTACAATTCAACAAATTAAACATATCAACCAAATTAGGTAATTCAAACATCTTTTGGTCAATCAAACCACGCAAAATGCTAAATTTTGAATTACTGAAGTGAAGAATTTCTCAAATAATTTATCATCATTACATTATATCTTGTCCACTGTACCTTAACCACATTACTTCCGATCCAAATTTAAGTAATATACCAATTAAAAATCTATCGCTAATTTCTGAATAGATTTAAATCACAATTATCTAAAAAATGCTCAAATACAACTTCAGATAAAGACGTTTAAAAGTTTTTTGCATGACATTTAATTTAATTCACTTACTAATTCCCAAACACCCAATTTGGTAATGTGAGTGACAACTCTGGCCAATAAGTTAACACTGCAAGAAACAAAATCAGAGGTAGATAAAATGGTATTAAGGCCTTAAGTAATGCACCATAATTAACTTTAGCAACTTCCATCATGACAAAAATCAATATTCCGAATGGTGGGGTTAGAGTACCTATAAGTAAGTTTACAACCATAACTAAGCCAAAGTGCACCGGATCAATACCCAAACTTGCCATTGCCGGAACTAATACAGGTACCGAGATCAATAAAATCGCGGTAGTATCCATCACACAACCAAAGATAAGAAGGGCAATATTGACAATGAGTAAGATAACAATTGGGTTTTCTGAAATTGAGAGCAACAAATTTGCCATTTGTTGCGGAATTCCTTCCATTGCCATAATGGCACTAAAAGGGGTTGCTGCGGCAATGATAAATACTAACACGCCACAAGTTGAAACCGTATCGCGAACCGCTTTTTGAAATGCTTTAAGTGTTAAATCCCGAGTACATACACCAAGAATAATTGCATAAACAGCAGTGAGCGCACCAAGTTGAGTAGGAGTTGCCAGACCAGTCAAAATTCCGCCAATTAAAAATACTGGAGCAAATAATGCCGGAGCTGCCCGAATAAATGCGATTCCGATTTCTGGTATTGGTCGACGTGGAATCACTGGTGCAACAATCCGATTCGTAGTCGCAAGCCAATATACCACCCCCATTAGGACAATTGACATGATAATACCTGGTACAATTCCTGCTAAGAACAAGTCAGGAACTGATACATCAGCCAACACTGCATAAATAATGATGATACCGGACGGGGGAATAATCGGGCCAATAATTGAGGATACTGCGGTAATAGCCGCGCTAAATTCAGCAGTAAATCCTCGTCGTTTCATTTCACGAACTTCTACCGCGCCTAATCCGGCGGCATCAGCTTGCGCGACACCAGACATTCCTGAAAAAATAACACTAGCAATGACATTAACGTGGCCAAGACTACCGCGAATATGACCGACTAATGCCGCGGCAAAATCAAATATACGACGAGCAATTCCGGCCGTATTGAATAAGTTTCCAGCAAAAATAAACAATGGAATTGCCAATAGAACGTAACTTTCCAATCCAGATGCAATACGTTGCACCACAAGCATCAATGGAATGGTATCAATAATCAGCAAATACGCTAATGCCGCCGCGGGAAGTGCAAATGCAATTGGTACTTCAATAATAACGAGAATAGCAAGGATAAGAAATAATACCCAAATCATAAAAATTTTCCTCCCCAATCTTTTTTACTAGTCTTCTGAACTCAATATAGCAGAAAGTGGTCGTTGTTGCGGAACACACACTCGATAACATGCCGATATAAAATAATGACTAACTGTCCATAACATCAAAATACTTGTAATGAATAATGGCACAGAAAAAAACCAAGATCGAGGAACGTCAATAGGAAGTGCTATCGTAGTAGCTCGACCTTCAATTGGAATAATGTTGGTTAGTTCCAACAATAAAATGATGAGGACCCATATTATGACAGCATATCCAATTGCATAAAACAAACTTTGCCACCGTACCGATAGACTTGAAACAAACGAAACAATTTTTACATGTCTCAGCTGCTTTAAACCAATCGAAGCACCAATAAAAGTTAACCAAACCAAAGCATATGCACCACCTTCTTGCTCCCATGTGATTGGATTACCCAATCCAGCATTGAGAATCACCTGAACCACAATCATACCCACAATAAATAATAGAATGAGTCCTGCGAGTACGATTTCAATTCGACCAACTATTGCCAAAAGTTTTTGAGAAAAATCTAAAATTCGTGTCATTTCATAAAATTAACCAATTTTTGAATTCATTTAACTCAATCTAAAATGTCGGCGATCATGTACAGATGACCGCCGGCATTGACATTTTCACTTAAAGTGCGCGGATTTTGTCAAAAAGACCTTTTGACCAAAGACCCTCGTTCTCTTTTTCAATCGCACCAGATTTAGCTTTATCTGAAAACGGTGTATTATCAATTTCTTTGACCGTAGCACCTTCTGAGACCATTTTGTCAAGAATAGCTTGAGAATCTTTTTGTGCTTCTGCACTCATCCAAGCTACTGCTTCAGATGCCGCGTCTTCAACCCACTTTTTCTGTTCTGAACTCATACTATTCCATTTGGCTTCATTAACTGAAATTTCTGCAGAAGATATTATATGATTTGTCAAAGTAATATTTGGAGCTGCAACATGAAATTTCTGAGAATATGCACCGGACGCATCCGCTTCCGCACCATCAACGTTACCAGTCTGTAATGCAAGAAATGCTTCTGCCCATGCGACTTGCGTAGGAATAGTGCCAAGAATTTCCCAGAGCTCTAGATAAGCTTTGATTCCAGGTACACGCATTTTAATACCTTTGATATCATCAACGCTACTGACTGGTTCTCGGGTATATAAAATCCGTGGTTGATCAACTGCAGCTGCCAAAATGCGAACACCCATTTTGTCAATCGCTTGTTGGCGAAAACCTTCAAAAATTTCACTATCCAGAAATTTTTGCATATGCTCACGATCTCTGAATGTGAAACCCCAACTCAATACCTGAAAATCATCCACACTTGATGTAAACCAATCTGGTCTGGAATACATGACATCAACTGATCCAGCTTGATGTTGTTCCATTACTTGTTGTGCATTTCCTAACGACTGACCGCGAATGAGGTTAATATCAACTTCGTCACCCGCTTTTTGTTTGAGTAATTCTTCAAACTTTAACGCCATTCGATCAAGCAATGATCCAGTTGCTTCTGAACCACCGACAACAAGTTTTAATTCTGCAAGTGCTGGTGAGAGAAAAAGCATGCTCGCAATGAGTATGCCACTGATTAGTTTTACTACTTTCATTACACTTCCTCCAAAGTTTTAGTTTTATGAAATCTAACCGATCGCATTTTTGATTAGTAATCCGCCATCTAATGTTACCACGGATCCAGTCATAAAACTTGATTGATTAGATACAAGGAATGAGCAAGTTGAAGCCGCCTCTGAAGGTATCCCCAACTGACCCGTTAGTTGACGATCTGCATAATACTGCAAATCACGCCCACTTTCATTTGCCAATTCACGTAACGCAGGCGTATCAAATGAACCTAAGCACAGCAAATTAACTCTAATATCTTGTGGTGCAAGTTCTAATGCTAGTGCTTTGGTTAAACCGTTTAGCGCATGTTTAGATGCACAATACGCTGAACGGTTGGCAAATCCGGTTACTGATGCAACAGATCCAATGTTCACAATACTGCTACCCTTTTTGAAAAATGGTAATGCGTTTTTAATCATGGACCATGCACCAGTTACATTGATATCAAAAAATTTTTGCCACTGTTCTTGAGACTGAGAACTGATGGCAGAACCACCCTGTATTGCGGCATTATTAATCAATGCATTAACACTTAAATTCAATGACAATAATTTTGAAAAAAAATGCTGAATATTTTGGTCTTTAGAAACATCAACTTCAGCAATATTGAGCAAATTGTTATTTACCGACTTTTTTAACTCCTCTAATCCTTTCTTACCGCGCGCTAAGGCCCAAACCTGCCAGCCTTCGGTTAATAGCTGTTCAGTAATTGCGCGCCCGATTCCACGTGAAGCACCGGTTACAATTGCACATTTGGTTTGACTTTCTGTTGCCATTTTAATTCCTCAATAAACCGGTTTTTCAGCAAACCACTCTGGTCGATCTGGGTCTAAATAGGCCCCGATAATCTGATCGGTTTTATATTGTTCTAATTTATCAAGATTAACTTCTACCCCAAGACCTGGACCACTAGGTACTGAAGCACGACCATTTTTAAATACCAACCGCCCTTTTAGAATATCATCAGCGTGATGCTGATAAATAGTGTCAATCGCAATTGATGCGTTAGGCATAGATGCAACTAACTGTAAATTCGCGGCTTGCGTTAGACCAAGTTCACCACCTGAATGAACACCAACATGAATACTTGCTGATTCAGCAATTGCCCCTTGCTTTAAGCATTGCCACAAACCACCGGTCTCATGCGGGTCAACTAATACGACATCAACAGCATTAAGACGGATCGCTTGCATTGTTTCTGCAATTGTATAAGCACCTTCATCAATGCAAATAGGAATTGCTGAAACTTTTCGTAATTCCGCTAAGCCAACTAAGTCTTCTACTGGTAATGGTTGTTCTATGTATTGCAAGTCGAAGGGTTGAAGTTTTTTGATCATCCGACGCGCCGTACCTAAGGTCCAAGCACCATTGGGATCAGCGCGCAGATTGACATTTGGTCCAAGCGTTTCACGGGTGACTTTTATCAGTTCCACATCCTGCTCCGGATCCAATCCAACTTTCAACTTAAACGAACGAAATCCTTGCGATTTATATTCCAATAGTTCCTCTGTTACAGTTGTTGGATCGGTGATGTAAACATATGCACACAAATCAATCTGGGTTCGATAAAGTCCTCCCCACAGCTGATATAATGCAAGTCCTGCGTGTTTACCCAAAGCATCCCACATCGCCATTTCCAATGCCGAGAGTGCAAATACTAACGCGCGCTTGTGATGATAATATCCCGCGCCTTCAGCATGACGATGCAATCTTTCCACATCACTTACTGAACGATTTAAACCTAACGGCATAACAACTTTTTCAAACACTGTAGGAACAAAATCTAATAAACAAATAGTTTCACCATATCCCTTAATGCCATTTTCGGTGGTAATTTCACAAATCAGTCGAGTAGATCCAGTCCGTTTACCCGAAGCCCAAGTTAGTGGATTCTCCAACGGAATATGAACAATCCAATGTCGAATTTCAGCAATATTTAGCGCACTTCTACTCATCAATCCATTACCAATCCACCATTGATGTTGACAATTTCACCGGTTATATGAGACGCGCGTGATGACGACAAAAATACCACAACATCTGCAATTTCATTAGGTTGTGCATAACGATTGAGCGGAATCATAGTTTGAATACGCGCACGAGTATTTTCATCATGCAACTTAACAAGGTCGGTATCAACAACCCCTGGAGCGACACCATTAACGCGAATTCCAACTTTAGCACCATCCATTGCTGTCGCGCGTGTTAAACCGGCAATTCCATGCTTTGAAACTGTATACGAAACATTGTTGCCAAATAAAGTTGCGCGTTTCGCAGCAAACGACGCGATATTGACAATCGCACCTGAATTGTCAGCAAGTTGTCCCCATAACTCACGGCTCAATCTAAACGCAGCATCAAGATTAACTGCCATAACATCTTGCCAATCACGGTCACTGGTACTGGCGGCATCTCCCATAATTGAGATTCCAGCATTATTAACCAGCACAGCACATCCACCCAATTCACCTGATCGTGCTGCGACTAAATCAGCTGTTTCTGAGGTCCCTAATTCACATACTAACGATTCAGCACCAAGGTTTTTTGCAACTTTTATCACTTGCTCATCACGATCCACCATCAATACCGACGCACCTTCAGCTAAAAATGACTGCGAAATCGCGTGTCCAATTCCGCGCGCTGCACCAGTAACTACAGCTAATTTGTTAGCTAAATTTAAATCCAAGTTATACTCCCATCTCAATATTTGAGATATTATCTTGATTATTGTAAAATTAATAATTAAACTACTTTAGAATTTATTGCAAGAAAAAAAATTAAATAAAAAAAGAAATGAAAAACAACATTACAAAATCAAAAAATCACTCCAACCGGTCAGCAACTTTAGCGAAAGGACTTGAGCTCCTAAATATCCTAGAATCTAGTACAGAAGCTATGAAACTAGCTGAAGTCGCAAAAATCGCTGATCTGACCAAACCAACGACGCATCGATTGCTTTCTACGCTAGCTGATTACGGAATGATTCGCTTTGACCCAAAATCCCAAGATTATCGATTAGGAATGCGCCTGTTTGAATTATCTCGAAAGGTTTGGGACGAATTTGACCTCAGAGGTTCTGCTTCGGTTGAAATGATCAAATTAAATGAGATTACTGGTGAATCTATCGGTTTAGCTATCATTGATGACGAAGCAGGAGTTTGTATTGATGAGATTGAAAGTAAACATCACTTACGAGAACGAAGCCGAATCGGGCAACGTATCGCGTTATTTCACTCCGCAATCGGCAAAGCACTAGTTGCTGGTCTGCAATACGAGGCTAGAACTAAACTCATTGACAAACTTGAATCAAATTTTTTCAAGAATTCAATTTACAAATCAAAATTTGATTTAATCGCGCAACTGGATTTAATCAACGCGCGTGGATATGCGATTGAAGATCAAGAACAACTTACCGGAATAATGGGAGTTGCGGCCCCGATAGTTGATCATCGTGGCATTACAATCGCCGCGATAGGACTAACCGGTCCAACAGAGCGTCTCAATCGAGAACGATTACATGAACTTGGTCCTACCGTCATTCAAGCAACTCGTCGTGTGTCCTTAGTCGCCGGTGGTTCACCTCGACCCATTTGTGAAGTTTCTAAACCTAGGGAACCGGTGTACCCCAAATTACAAACACTTGTTGAAATGCAAAATCTAATTGGTGAAGGTCCAGTAATTGACAAAAAAACTAACCAACTTTATTGGGTTGATATCTGCCGACCAGCGATCTATCGACTCAATTTATCCAATCAAAACTTAACGACAATCTCAATCAATGAGATGGTCACGGCCCTCGCAATTGTACCAAATGGATTATTAGTAGCCGCACAATCAGGAATAAAGATCATTAATCCAGCTAATGGTAAAGTCATAAAGCAATTGGGACACCCAGAACTCAATCTCCCAAGCAATCGATTCAATGATGGCAAATGTGATAGCAAAGGTAGACTTTGGATCGGAACAATGGCAATAAATGTCAGTCCAAATTCAGGTTCACTCTACCGAATTGACCCAACCGGTGATATCCATACCATGGCAACCAATCTCACACTCCCAAACGGAATTGGTTGGTCACCAGACAACAAACACATGTACTTAGTAGAAACTCATGAACGTCGAGTGTATAAATACGATTTTGATGCAAAAACCGGTGAAATTCAAAATCGCAAAATACTCATTGAGTTTCCCAATGATGTACCTGGAGACCCAGACGGACTTGCAGTAGACAAAGATGGAAATCTATGGATCACGCTCTGGGACGGATGGCGAATTTCAAAATTCTCAAAAACTGGTCAGCACATTGAAAGTATCATCTTACCGATACCACGACCTACCGGTTGTGTATTTGGTGAACAAAATAAAAATACTCTGTTTATAACATCGGCAAGAATCAGAATTTCGGAACAAGTATTGCGACAGGCTCCACTATCTGGATCGGTATTTTTGGCAACAATTTAAACTAAAGTTTAAATTCTAAAGTTTAGGAAAGTGTTGCTAATTCTAATGACAAGTATGCTCAAAAGCATCTTACGACATATTGTCACACCCAACTTCACTCAATTGCTACCAAATGTCGCCAAAATTGGCAATTTGTGCGAAAAAAAAATGAAAGTAGTGCAACTTGAGCAACAATTTTCACGCAATCTATTGAAAAGTACTTTTTTATACCTAATATTTATACTAGGAGGCATGAAAAGGAGGGAAACAGGTATTGAACCGATTTGGTTGTATCAGAACAGAGGACAAAAAAATGAAAAAGTTTTGGTTAGTTATTCTGATGTCCTTCGTTATCGCCTCTTGTGAAGGAGTCGGACTCATATTCTTTCCGTTTCAACCCATTGCAACATTTAAGGGTTGCCTCTTAATACATTGTGAAGAAGAAGGTTTGATCGTTGATGTGAACCAAGAAGAATTGCAACGACTTGATGAGGATTTCGTACTTACATTATCGGTAGATACTGAGAAATTTGTCGAAAATTTTGAGTATCGCAACTATTTTCATGTTGACATTACAGACTTTAGAACTGATTCGCACTATAATTTCTCAACATTTTTCTTGGAAATCTCACAATTTTTCACTGGAGAAAACCGTGATGAAATTCAGGACATTAGCGTATTTGAAAATGAAACATTTGAAGAATTTTGGAAATTTATCACGGTATTGATGGAGCAAGAGACTAAGGAACCAATTACTGAAGTTAGTTTCAAGTTGCAAAAAGGAGCTAGAGCGTTCAAATATGCGTATGATACAGTTCCGGATGACCCTGTAACTAATACACTAAATACCAATTCTGCTATCTGTGTTCGATTCACTTATCAGAAAACTTTTTATCCATATTTGGTCAGCAACACCTTTTGTGAAGAAGTTGGAGATTTAAGTTAAGCTTTCAGTAGACCAGCGCGGAACTTTCATCTAACACTTGTTTTTAATTTGCTAGCTCTCTGCGCTAGTTGAATTTCCCTTTTTACGGACACTTATGACACTCAATACATATATATTGAAGATCTTGTAGTATTTCATGATTGCTTCAAAAAAATTTGAAAATTATTTTTGCACAAAGTTCAGCATTTAAAACAATTAACAAATGAAGATTGATTTATGAAAAAAAATTTACTTTGTACTTGATAATTTTTTTATACAAAGTAAGTATTCATTTTTAACTAAAAACATTCATTCACATCCAACTCTTAGATCAATACAATGCCAGACGGTAAAACTCAAAAAAATCCAGCGACAAATAAAATTGTTGCTGACCAATCCACCGAAGAAGCTGTTAAAAATAACCCAAAAGAGTTGTTAAAATTACTTAATGCTGGATTGGACCCCAATTCTCATATTGAACATTCCACATTGCTCAATATCTCAATCCTCGCGGAAAATTTTGAGTCATTCAAACTCTTAGTTGAAAATGGAGCAGATCTCAACTTATCCGATGGTATGGGCAAAACTCCTATCATTTTTATGTGTTCAACTCCAGACGTTCGATTCTTAGATTTAGCACTTAAACATGGAGTTAAACTAGAAGTAGACAAATCTGAACCAAATTCAAAGGAATTAGTCAGCATTGCAGCAATGTATGGTAATGTCGACATACTCAAAGAACTAGTTGCTAATGGATTAGACTTAAATGTTAAGGAAGAGGGAAACAATTCACCATTACACTTAGCAGTCGATGTATTGGATGACGAATATATCATGAAATGCTTATATCTTGGTGAAAAGTTTAGATTCAACGATAAAGAATATCAAGAACGCCTGAAAAACTTCCATGAATTTGACGCTAATCAAAGCGAAAACGTGAAGTGGCTGATAAAGTCCGGAGTTAATGTCAATCTTCAAAATGATGTTGGTAATACACCTTTACACTTAGCTATCAAGAACAATACTCATAAGGTCATCAAGTCACTGATTGACCTTAAAGCGGATGTTAATATCAAAAACAACGAGCAAGAGACTCCACTACATATTGCCATTCAAAATTCACCCCCTAGTATTGTTGAAATGATACTGAATGCAGGGGCAGATAAGGAAGCTACGGATCAAAATGGTGAAACTGCAATCCATTTAGCTGCTAGATGTAAGTTTCCAAAAATACTGCAGACCTTAGTAGAAGATGGTGCGAATGTTAAAACCCAAAATACAAACGGACAAACTGCTCTACATATTGCCGCTTCAAATATTTATACCGAGAACATCTATATCTTAACTGATAAAGGGGGTGATATTGAGGCAAAAGATAATCAAAATCAAGCTGTTACTCATATGGCGGCAATGTCAAAAAATCCAGAGATGGTTGAAATTTTTGCAGAGTTTATCGCTGATTTCGAGGTGGCTACAATAAATGGTGACTATCCATTACACCTCGCCGCCAAAGCCGGACATCCACAAAATATCCAATTTTTTAAAGATATGGGAATAAGCATCAACCTTCGTAATGAATACTTTTCAACACCGTTGCATGAAGCCTCAATGAATAAAAATCTAGAAAACGTAAAGTTACTAATTTCGTTAGGTGCTGACAAAAATGCAACCGATGAATTTGACTACACACCGTTAGAACTCATTGCCGAAATGGGGAATGAAGAGTTAATCAATGAGCTAAAGTAAATTTAGTCAGTACCTCTGTAAAGATTAGAATTATCAATATTTAATTTATCTAAACATGGGTAGCTATAGCAACAAATTATCGCGTTAATATCAATGAACTTGTTGCATTGAATTAGAAAAATTTTGTGTTAAAACGTAAATTTCACTTAAACCAAATTTAGTATTTGATTTTGTTCCCATGGATTAAAATGGGAAATTGTGTCAACACCTCATCAAGCGGAATGATAGCGTGTTCATACAACCCATATCCCATGAAACAACCCAACGAAACATAAATATCCAATTTGGAGTTTCCTTGCAATTTTGATAATTCATCACGAAGATGGCTTTTTTCAGGATCATGATTTATAAGTCCAAGAATGAGCATCGGTGGTTCACCAGAAAATTCTTCAAGTTCTAGCTTTCCATTAATCAAACCTAATTGATGTTTTTGATTGAAAATTCTAACCATTTCTGTTTTGAATGACTGAACTCTAGTGTGATCTGCAAGAAATCCAGCTACAGCATTGACATGCGACACAATACCAGAAGTACCGGTAACAGAATTATCACCAAATTTTGCTTCAATAAAGACTAACCGATGATCACGTTGTCGCTTTCGTATTGCACCTGTTGATGGCCATCGCACTGCAATTAAATCAAAACGACCAAATTCATTGGCATACTCAATGTCACAAATGTAATAATCAGTAGAGCGACTGATGCTCCCAGTATTGTTGTCACGTACCATCAATTGTTGTGCTTCACGTTCATCCGAACCATGCTTACTTAAATACACGTCCATAATCTGCTTCATTATAGGAAAAGTCTTAATCCACTCAACCAGGTCGGACTGACTTTGAATAACCGATACTTCACACAATTGATTTCGCGTTTCAACATCTCCCATCAGGTAATTGACATCAAAATGAGGTACATAGGTTCCAGCACTATGTGCAAGCTTCAGTATATTTCCACCGCGATAATAAATATTCACATAATCTTCACGAATTTGTAAATCAAGCGTTCCGTCCGCATGGACTCGTTCTAACAGCGGAGAGAGTTTTCCATTGATCAAATCATTCATAAATGTGTCATTTAAACCGCGCATAATCTAACTCCACTATGGAAAAGTTTAAATACCATGAAAACAAAAAATTCAATTCAATGACCAAGAAACTTCATTGATTCCATATTACCCAAACAACTTCTACCGATTTTCCTTGAGTCGTTCTTTGGCAATTTCTAAATACTCTCTTGCAGTTTCATACCCTACCCACTGACGATTTGTTGCTTGAGCGGCTACAGCAGTGGTACCAGATCCTAAAAATGGATCCAACACTATCTCATCAGCATAAGTATACAATTCTATCAGCCGTCTAGGTAATTCCACCGGAAATGGAGCCGGGTGTTGAACCCGTTTTGCTGACTCCGCTGGAAATTCCCAAACACTTTTTGTCGAATTCAAAAAATCGTCTTTATTGATTGTTGCAACACCATCTTTACGTTTACGACCATAATCTGCCTTACAAAATACTAGGATATATTCATGAGTATCTCTTAGTGATGGATTTGACGGGGATCGCCAGCTGCCCCATGCACAAGAAGCACCAGCACTTGCCGATTTATTCCAAATTATTTCACCACGCATAAGATAACCGATGTGATCCATTACCTGGTAAATAATTGCATTCAAAGGAATATAGGGTTTACGACCAAGGTTTGCGACATTGACACAAGCACGACCTCCAGGTACTAAAACTCGATAAGTTTCTGCAAATACATTTGCTAAAAATTCACGATATTCCACTAACGACAAATCTTGATCGTAATCTTTACCAACATTATAGGGGGGAGAAGTGATCATTAAATGTACTGAATCATTGGGTAATTCTTCCATGTTCTCACTTGAACTATTGAATACTTGATTACAAAAATCAGATTTTAATTTAACCCGCTTATCTTTAGTTTTAGCAATGGTCTTCTTATTGAGAACATGATTCACTTTCGCATCAACATTGCTTTCATTTGCATCAAACATCCGTCGTCTATAAAATTGGTCTGACTTATGACCTTCTCGATTTGACGTGCCAAATGCTTGCATTTCTGTCATATTCAGCTCCAATTGATTGAATTTAAAACAAACTACTTTTCCGATGCAAATATAAAAAATAGAATCCTTATTAAGTTCTTCGTTTATCAGGTTTAAGTCAACAATTCAAACCAAAATCAAAGTTATCCACAAATTTTTCTCTTGCAACACCGATTCAAGAAGTTCGTGGGAATTAGTTTAAAACCTCTTGACCAACAGCATCAATCAACGCAAAATAAACTTCTATGTTAAGGATTGATGGTGGAACAGAACTCTGTACACTTAATTCAGTACACCCGCTTGAACAAAAATAGTTTGATTTTTTCAAATTTTTGTTACAATGTAATATTACCTGGGTCATCATTGTAATATATTTTGGAGGAGACTTCAATGAACACCGATACTGGGATAAACTCCGATTCTGAGAAAAACACCAATACTGAATCGCAAAATTTCTTAGACACAAACTCGGCGCGAATTGTTGCCATCGGATGTGCAGTCGTGTTCGGTTTGTTGATTTGGTACAATTCTGGAAGTGAACCAGAAATCGCGCAAGTTCCACAACCAGGTTCTGAAGTTTTGAATACGCTCAACTCCAATCCCGCATTACAAGAGTGCTTGGAAAATCGAGTTCGAGATGTGGACCAAATGAAAAGTGATGGCATCATATCAGACACGCAATATGAATCATTCCGTGCTAATGCTGAAGAATTGTGTCGGCAACGCTATACCAATTAAATCATCATTCATTTTTCATCAATTAAGAAATCTTCCATTTTGTGGTTGCCCTTTTCAGCTTGGATGTAATCATCCGTTGTTCTGACACGCGGTTTCGGACCAGCTGCAAATGGATCATCACTTGAATTAGCTTGTGCTTTAACGCGGCAATCACCACACATCTGTATTAACTTAGTACGTTCTTCATTTTCAAACATTGAATGCTTGCCAGCCAACATATCTGATATTTTCGTGATAGACGACTTAGTGGCGAATGGGGTACCGCATTCAATACAATTAAATGGCTCTTCTTCTTTAAGAGTAATCGGTTGTTTTGCTTCCACACTTAAATTTAATTGCGGAATGAGCGATAAAGCATTTTCAGGACAAGTATTCACACAAATTTTGCATTGAACACATGCAGCTTCGACAAATCGTAGTTTTGGTTCACCTGGTGTATCCACAATGGCTGAACTTGGACAAGCTGAAGCACACGCCATGCACAATGTACATGCTGATTCATTAATTTCAACTCGACCATACGGTGAAAATTCTGATAAAGGAATGACTGTAGGTTTGGTTTCAGATTGTTCCAGCAACTTTGCAAAGGCCAAATGCGCAATATCTCGTTTGGTACCTACCAATTGAAAATTTGAATGCTTTAGTTGCTGTTCTTGATGTTTCTCCCAAATAATTGATTCAACGGCATTTGGGTCAGATTCATTAATGAGAACTACCCGTGCACCTAAGTTTAAACCAAGACCTGATAAAATCTCTGCCGTCAACTCTATTTCTTGTTGCATTCCCGCCGTTGATTCCGAACTTGTCGGATCAGTTAACAACATAATTTGATTCGCACCACTAGCAAATATTGCTGACATTTCAACATGACCGGGAATAGTTGGTGCATGTAAAGCAACCGGAATAACATTCATTGGTAACCCTTTACCAAATCGCGCCATTGCCGCAATGAGTTCTGCACCAAACGGTTCAGAATATAACAAAATTACTGGATTCTTTCCTCCAGCACTAACATAGGTACCAATCAAATTTTGAACTGAATCAAGTAAATCCGTTCGTTGCGGATATTGGTACGAAATCGCACCAGTCGGACAGACTGCATGACAAAATCCACACCCTCCACAAACTCCGGTATCAATCTCGACAATATCACCTGCATCAGTAATCGCACCAGTCGGACATAAATCCAGACATTTATTACAGCCAGTTTTTTTGGATCTAGAATGGGCACAAATACTCGAATCATAATCGACGTATATTGGTTTTTCGAATTCACCAACCATATCACCAAGTTTGATAACAGCCCGAAGCACCGCGGCAGGATTATCAGCTTCAACTCGTTCATAACCATCCCGAAATTCATGCCCAGTGAAGATTGGAGTTTCTCCCGATAAATCTAAGATCAGACTACAGTTTGTTTGTGCGCCATCACGGGCCATGACAAAAGCTAGCGAATCTTTAGCGGAGGGCATCAATGGTGCGTAGTTATCAATTACCAGTGAAAACTCACCAAAGGAACCGCTTGCTTGCACTATTTTGCCGCGATATATTGGAACTTTACAAGTAAGCGGTAAGACAAAATCTTCTTCATTGCTTAATAACAACGTCACCGATAGTTTATCTGATAATAATTCTGCATATTCTAATGCCTGTTGACCTGACCCGTAAACTAAACACATACCATCAGAAGTGATTGATTTTAGACGTGTCGGTGTATGATTCAGGATCGCATTATCCAGCAACGCGGCAATTTTAGGGGTTGCAGTTGCTCCTTGGTCCGACCAACCTGCCGTTTCACGAATATTGACAAAATTAACTAATTCATCTTTACCACGTTCACTCGCAATTTCACTGAACAACGGAGATTCTTGCGTACATGCAACGACTAATGGTTGATCAGTAGCTAATGCCTTTTCAAAATGCTCCAATTGCGAACGACACAAATGGTTATAAATAGGTGAAAGATTTTGTTTTGTTGCTTTATTAAGTGACTTTTCGTCTAACGACATCGTCTTTTCACAATTGCAAACTAAACAATTAAATTTTGCATTTTCCATCGGTTTATCCTATAACGTAGCTTTCAAGTTTATACATAATTTTACGACTTGCAATGAAAAACTATGAAATCACCGATTGAACTAAAACAGGTTTATCTTCAACTTGGTATCGTCGTAGAAAAACGAAAATCTAACAGTCGTTGGCAAGACTGGAATTGGGTCCCGGTTGGTGTGATACCCAATGCTGACTTGGCCGTAGAATGGCGAGTACTCTTGCAAGAAGAGAATTCAGTTCGTTATCATGCATCAACTTTACCACTAACTCTCCACCGCAAAGATACTGAAGCACTTTGTGCAAATCTCATGCTGGCTGAACCGGTACTCTATATTGTACTTCAAACCAACGACGATCCTGCATCAGAATTTCCATATCAACCTCATGTCGTCACTGCCTCTGAATATGAAATGCTTGATTGGTTAGATGCCGGGGAAGTTATTGTCGAAAAGGTTGCGATGCCTGACCCAGTTGCATCATTCATTCAAGCATTTGTTAATCAACATCATGTTGAAGAAAAATTTATTAAGCGAAAACGCGACAAGGTACATATTGACGAACACAAATTCGGAAAATTTCCAATATTTGAAGACATTACAAAGCACTGAGTTTTAGACAATGCCTACTGAAACCAATACGACTCAAGACGGATTTCTCTCTCGTTGGTCAAAACGAAAACTGAGTGCAGAAAATACTGAAGAAGAATCTTCATCAGAACCAGCTACTGAAACTGTTACAGAAGAACGTGCGGCAGAATTAGAGCAGAATCGATTGGCGGCAGAAGCTGTAGACTTAGATGCAATTGATAAGGATTTCGATTTTACTGTCTTCTTCAAAGCTGGTGTACCTAAAGCATTAAAGCATCGTGCATTGCAGGTACTATGGAAGTCAGATCCAGTATTTGCTAACTTAGATGGCTTAGTTGATTATGGTGAAAATTTTGCCGACCCTGCATTGAATATGAAAACGTTTCAATCAGCCTATGAGGTTGGCAAAGGTTATTTGAAGAAATTGGAAAAGCTAGCCAAACTGGAAGAACAGGAAGCTACTGAATCAAAGGATAATAAAGTTTCCGAAACTCAAACTGAACAAGACCCAATTGAAGATTTAGAAAATGTTGAAGGGTCACATACTATAAGTCAAACTGATGAACTAAATACCGCAACAAGTCAAATTGATCTTGAACCAGAAAAATCAAGTTCGGTACAAACTCATCGCGTTTCACTAAAACGACGACTAGAGTTAGATAGTTAACATTTAAAATAAGGGACTTATATACAATATGCCGCGATAAAATTTTGCACAGGTTAAATAGATGGCCTAAAGACCACCTATTACTCTAATTACAATATGTCTTTATTAGACACATCTACCCCACCAAGCACTTATAATAAATGCCATTAATAGGATAATTAATAGTTTTCTCATGAGCATGGATCCCATGGTCTACCTGAATATTCACCACAGGCACTACTATTTCCCAAAAAATTAGCAAAACTACTATTATCGCAAGCACTTACTAATCCAGCAAATGCCAAAATTAAGATTAGTTTTCTCATGGTTTTAACTCCTACAAGTTGGTTAGTTTTTGATTAGAACTAATTATATATTATTTACAATAAATTTCATTAATCAAAGTGACAAATTGACGCAGTCCCTCCAGTTCTCAGTAAGACTCTTTAGCAAATTGCGCCACTTAATCTGTATAAGTGATTTTAAGCTATTTTATACTTTTGCGGCATATTGTATATAAGTCCCAATTTTTTAATACAATAGTGGGTATTATTTAATAAATTGCTACAACAATTCAGCAAAACATTCACTAATACCAACTCTATATCAAACCCACCTTAAATCCTGATTATTCAAAGTAACTTCTTACTCCACAATATCACCACGTAAATAAGCTTTAGCGGCTTCGGAAGTTGGATTGTTAAAAAATTCTGTTGCAGTTGCTGTTTCCCTTATAGAACCTTTATGAATGAAAACGATATCTGATGCTAATCGTTTAGCCTGACCAATGTCATGAGTTGTCATAATGATTCTGGTTCCGTTTGCTCGTGCTGAATTTAATATTGATTCAATATCACGAGTAGACGCACCATCCAAATTGGTCGTTGGTTCATCCAAAAACAATACCTGTGGTTCAACGATCAAAGCACGCGCAATTGCTAACTTTTGTTTCTCACCACCAGACAACATTTGTGCAGTGACTTCTGCTTTATCAGTTAAATTTATTTTCTCCATCCATTCGTTGGCAAGCTTAACCGCTTGTTCCTTAACAACTTTTGTGATTCGAAGTGGATAAATTAAATTTTCATACATTGTACGATGCAATAGAATTGGCGTTTGAAATACAAAGGCTTGTTGATTTTTTGATTCCTGTTGCGAAACCGCCCATTGAATTTTACCACCACGCGGACGCTCCAATCCGTGAAGCAATCGCAGTAATGTTGACTTACCCGCACCATTTGGTCCCATGACAATAGTAAAGCCTTCAACTCCAAATGCTAAGCTGATGTTATCTAAAATGACTTTGCCACTCTTTCGAACTGACACAGTTTCCAGCTCAAGCGGTAATATTGAAGCTAACTTCACCATCTATCACCACGCTCGGTTCGCGATATCACATGAATCGCTAAGTTAACTGCAATTGCCAAGCCAATTAGGATAAATCCAAGTCCTAGTGCTAACGCAAAGTCTCCCTTACCAGTTTCCAATGTAATTGCTGTCGTTAAAACACGTGTTAGATTGTCTATGTTACCACCGACGATCATTACCGCGCCTACTTCTCCAATCGCGCGACCAAATCCAGCTAAATTTGCTGTCAATAACGATCTTCGTGAATCCCAAATCAGAGTGACCATTCGTTGACGTTTTGAAGTATTCAAAGAAATCAACAAATCATGGTATTCTGCCCATAAATCTCTAATCGCTTGATGAGTTATTGAAGCAATAAGTGGTGTGATAATCAATACCTGCGCAATAATCATCGCAGTAGGTGTGTAAAGTAACCCAAATACGCCAAGCGGACCCGACCGCGATAAAAATATATAAACTACCAAACCAACTACTACTGGTGGTAATCCCATCATCGCATTTAGTAGTGCAATCACAATTCGTCGATAACGAAACCGATTGACCGCTAACCAGGCACCTAATGGAAATCCAATCAATGAAGCAAAAACAACCGCAGTTAATGTAACTCGTAATGAAAGTATGACAATCGCAAATAATTCACTATCCAAAGAGAAAATGAGACGTATTGCTTCCAATAAACCATGCCAAATATCATTCATTTAATCAGTCCACCATAGTGACATTTTTCTACTAATATACAGGGAATAAAAAATTTATTGATCAATATTGTCTTATTTCATAGCAAATAGACTAGACAAATCAATAAAAAAATGTTGCATCTTCAATAATTCGCTTCTATTATATTAAGTGTACTGCATGAATTTAGAAATATTACTCCCAAAACCCTTTATTTTCAACCATATTTACTAAAAATTAAACTGGGACAATATGTCACATTTTAATTTACTATTTTTAGTTTTATTATGAAAATTCAACCTCAACATTGGAGTAAAAATTATGAAAATTTCAAAAATCTCAACGTTACTCTTAATAGTAATCGGATTCACAATTGCCTCATGTGAAATTTCAACAGATGAACGTGTTTCAAACTATGAGCGCTATGATTGCCAAATTGGTGGCCATTGGTATACTTGTGCCCGATAACGAATTTGTTCTAGTTTAAGTTATCCAATTATATTGGTTAACTTTTGCTAGAAAAATTTTACCATCTAACTTTGCGTAACTAACATCTATGGAGTTTACCATGAAAAGAACCATAAAGAGCTTTGTAATAGCATTGGTATTAATTTCAACGGCAGGATTAGTGACCAATTGTGTTCAATGTCATGATGGTCGTTGGATCTCAGGACCTTTGCATCACTGCTATCGTTAAGATTTGATTTATTCAAATCCACACCTAGTTGCGTTGCCGAAATTCTATCAATTGCAACCACTTACTTCGGTTATGAATCCCCAACATCAAATTGATACTTGGGGATTCATCCTTTAACACAAAGTACAAAATTAGCAAACTACTCTTAACGGCTCAGCCAAAAGATCAAAGCGTCAATATGTCGCAAAATAATTTTGTTGCCGAAAAGATTTATCAAAATTTCAGCTAGTTTGAACAATCAAAAAAATTAAAAGACTATCAAGAGTTAGTCAAAAAATATCACAAAAGAATGCAAAATTTCAATCAATTATCCAATGAATTCTGGTATAATCAATATTATTTCAAATAATATGCTTTGATTTCTGATGCGACAATGTGTCACATTTATATTTGTCTTTTAATCTCATATTATAAATTCAAACTCAACCCCTAAAGGAGAAGTCCTATGAAAAAGGTAATTTTACTACTAACTATTTTTGTGACAATAACTGTAATTTCATCTTGTGAACGTACCATTGATTGTACCGACGCTAGTGAGCTTCGGCAAGCTATGCGTGATAATGTCATTATTAATTGCTATGAGAATGAGTGAATGACAACCAAATAATGCCAGTCGCTTTTTTGAGTGGCTGGTATTTTTTTGAGTTCAACGATTTTCTCTTTGTAGAGGCAAATTTTAAAACTAATTGTACATGATTCTTTTTATCTAAATGCGTTTTTTCAGTTATAAAGTAGTTAATATATCCCTACTTTACCATTTGAACTTCCCATCAAATTCAATACTTTGATTACTGGTCCCGCTCGTACTATTGTTATTTTTGCTAACAAGGTCTAACTCAAAATAAGGCCCTAATTGCAAGCTACCACCTAATTGGAAATCAATTACTAATCCATTTGTCAGTGTAAATCCACTATAAGGTACAATTGAGCCTAATCCATCAAAAACCGCAAATCCATAACCAATTTCGGACTCTAATCGCTGATTAATGTCATTCGCAGCAAAATTGTATGAGTCAAGATAGTCTAAATTATTCTGCGTAAAGATTGCATGATCAGATGAATCTAAACTACCATAGCTACCAAGTAATTCAATTTGGGTACCCAATTGATCTTGATTATGGTCAAAACTAAGCGAACCTTGTATGCTTCCTCGTACTTGATTCTTATAGGGTAGAATGATTCTACCAAGACCAGATACTTGCAATCCATTTGTATTGGTAAATTCAACACTACTACTTGTTCCAATCCCAGATTCAAGCTCAGTGTCATTATATTTTCGCACTAAACCAAGAGTGAAACTACGATCAAAAGTTACATTTTCTGAAATCTTTGAAGATTGTTTACCTTCTGTCGCGAGATCAATATTCCAAAACTCAATTTGAGTGTCGCCAATAAGACGTTCCCGACTGGTCAAATTTTGTTGCAAAAACTCTGAATCAAATACGAAATTCAATTCGCTATTAATTCCAGTTAAAAAATCTTCACTTGTCGCGATATTTTTAGAACCTTCAACTGCAACTGTGTAGTATTTCGTTCTCAAAGCTCCACGATATATGTCTTCATACTCAATCTCAATTTCACCGATTCCATATCCAGTTTGAACACTCAATTCAATTCCACCATGATCCGATTTCCAACCAAAGTATGGGTGCAATCCACTTGTTTTTGATTTATAGAAAATTTCATCATCTTGACGATTTACAAAATTCACCTCTGCATCAGAAACTGAATAGGCAACACCTGTAAGTGCTTCTTCACCGATTCGGGTATCAAAGCCAAATTGACCGATAAATGTATCACCATCCCAAGTCTGTTGTTTGCTTGTTAGATTTCCAGAAATATCCTTTATTTCACCTAATCCCCAAATCGTAGTAGAATTTGGAATATTGGTTTCTTCAAATAGATTAAATGCAAATGATGAATTACTCAAAACATCCCGTAAGGACAGTGAGTCATTTGCAAAAGTTTTACCGCTTGATGTTAAAATATTATAGAATTGAGTATTTCCATCAAATATTAAGGAATTTTTTCCTTCTTGATTAAAGTACTGATTAACCCTTCCATCAACTGCATTTAATGTTTGTAAACCCATTGCAGAAAATACCTCAGGTAGAACTGCTTGGTTTGTACTCAATAGTAAATTTCTAACATGGTTTTGGTCTTCAGTATCTGAAATTTCTACTGAAATTGACCGCTTCGATCCTAATTCATATCCGCTACCTGCTTGCAAATTCGCGGTAATTGTTCGATCAGGATTTGGTTTACTATCATTGATCGTAGGTACAAAAAGCATACCAGTATTTTGCCCAGATTTTATGTCGGTAATGGCAATTTGGTCAGGTTCTATTGAGTTTCCAATCACTTCAACCTTGATTTGAGTATTTTTTGATACAACCAACGAAGAACTCAATTGAATAATCACATTCTCCCCCTCATTTACTTGTAATTGATCAACACTTAAAGAAATAACTGGTATCAATGGATTAGTCTGATTAATTTCAGCTCGTTCAATCAATTGAGATTCGGGTGAATTACCGTTTGTTTGGTTTATGGTAGATAAAATTGCGTTTACAGCATTTGCTGCTACTGAGATTTGATTTGAATCATCCTCAGAAGATTCTACTTGTACAGTCAACGTACTAGTGTTGCTATCAGTCTCATCCGGATCTTTGAGCGTAAAACCCTGCCCTGAAAAAACTTGTAGGCTAATTGATGCATTTTCTGGCGCGACCCCTTGGCGTGTAGCAATATTAATGTCTTCCATGAGATCGTATTCTGTAAACCTCACCCGGTTTGGTACTCGCCATAATATTACATTACCTTGTTGTGTTACATTAATGTCAATTGTAAGCGGTTGCCAACCTGTTGTATTCAACTGGTTTATTCTAAAATTTATGATTTCACCTGCATTAACCTCGGAAATTTCGACATTATCGTCATTATCGTCATAATTTTTATATACTTTCAATTCAACTTGTTTCTTATCATCATCATCATCCATAACTTGAAAACTTATCCTATCATCAGGTTCATCTGGTACACTATAATTATCACCAACTTCCATTGTTATCGTTATGGTACCATCACCTTCTTCTGTTTCATCATCATGTAATGTTATCATTACTAAAGTGTTTCTGACTCCACCAGCTAAATCAATTTCAACATTATGTTCAATTTCTATATTAAAACCTTTTGTGAAAAAACTACTATTCTGGTCCTCACTAACTTGAGTAATTGAATAATTTATAGTCAAAGTTGGAATATGTTCAATCTCACTTCCTTGTGGGATTTCAACTTCAAATAGCACACTTATTGAACCTGCTGATTCATCAAGATTTCTACTATTATCTGACGACAT
Source organism: Stappiaceae bacterium (assembly GCA_964291365.2). Taxonomy (GTDB): domain Bacteria; phylum Pseudomonadota; class Alphaproteobacteria; order Rhizobiales; family Stappiaceae; genus JBDWFY01. The sequence continues at coordinate 1,224,514 of OZ220020.1, read as the reverse complement.
GCTTGCTATCGCCCCATCATCACTAAATGCAGTAAATATGAACTGTGCGTCGTCCCCACTAGGAATACGATACAATAGTTGGTTTTCAGACAGATTGCGAAGTATTGTAACAGTAATTATTGTGTTAGGTTCAATTCTATTATCATCAATTATTACTCCCACTGCTAGTTCCGTACTTCCAGCTGGAATAGGAATTGTTTGATTATTCTGTCTTATAAATCGTGTAGTCTGACCTTCCTCTACAGTATTAATTGATACTTCGAACGGAACTGATGCTTGTTTAGATAATTGCAAGGTAAATTGTGTTTTGTCACTTTCATTGAAAGAATTCCGATCAGTCTGTTTGAAACTAATCAAAGGTAAATGATCATCATCATCAACACTAAAATAAAGTTTTTTACATTTAAGTGTTAAATATCCAAATACATTAGCTGGATAATTACATAATTCGGGTTGAGTTGTATCAGGTGAACCAAGTCTATGGTAATCATCAGATGGTAGTATTTCAACACTAATAGTTCTTTTTTCACACATATTCATATTTTCACATCTATTCATATCAGGGTCAAGATCATCGTAATTCTCTACAACCTCATCTTGCATAATTGGAATATCAAATACCGCTTTATTATCCGTTCTCATTATTTCAACAGTACTTTCAACACCAACATATTCGCCGCTTTCGTTTTTCATTGAAAATCGCGTATCTGATGATAATCCCGTAACAACTATCGTGCGAATCCGTACAGTTGTAATTTGACTTTGAGCAGGTGTCGTCCGATGAATTTCGACTCTTACCATACCATTAGGGACTTCATCTTCATTTTGAACATAATACTGATCACTTGCTAGCCAAACATTAAGGTGTGCGACGGTTCCATGAGAATGCGCGATTTCAATTTGACTCAAACTAACTATACTGAAAGTCAGAATCAACAATACAAAGTGTATCGCTCTATTAATTTTAACTGAGTAACCATAAGAATATTTAGGCATGATTTTCACCAATATTAAAATTTTTATTGAACAACTAAAAGCTTATGTACAATGCGATTAATTTAGACATGAAATCCGAAAATATTCGGACAAATTTCTGGATCAAGAGGTGGTGAATTTTAATTTTCTCCACTTATATATCATTTGTTAATCAAGTAATATCTATTCCATTCATCGAATAATTCAATTACTGACCGATGTCAACAATTATTTTGGGACTTATATACAATATGTCGTAAAAGTTAGTGCAATTATAATTTTCTTTTTACAAAACAAACTGACGCGCCATTAAATTAACGGTGCGCTTTTCTAAATGAAAAAATAGCACCGCGGTGAACTCAAAATATTTGGACATTTTTGTAGAAAATTTTAAAATGATCTCTTGACATAAAAAATTAACTTCATTGTCAAATGTTACAAGAAAATCAAGGTCAATAGATTGTAATTGTGGCATCACTAATTTGATGCCACTACTTTCGTGCTAGCATTGGTGTCTAACTCTCGCGCCAGGTCGATGCATCGGGTTAACAACTGCATAACCAATTCCATGCCACATACAACTAAATTCATCCCTACCTTGACACCTACAAGCCTCATAACCAGTCCGTGTGTAGGTATAATCACCTTGATTGCAAGTCGCAATAAATAGTCCCAATGATAGAATCAAGATCAGTTTCTTAGCCATAATGATTCTCCTTATTAACTCGTTGTTTCTATTAAATTACAGGGAATAATCTGGAAATAAATGTGACAAATCGTCACATCGTTAAAAAGAAAATCGGATGCACTCTTGTCCTTTCACTTTAACTTTTAGATTTAAAACTTCCAACATTATATCCCTTTTGTTTAATGTTGCAAGTTTCAATTTTTTCTCCTGTGGATCACTGTTTGTTTAAACTGGACACCATAAATTAAACGGTGAGTCAGTTTGTTTTGTGAAAAGTTATTGATAATCGTTTTGACTTTTGCGGCATATTGTATAAAAGTCCCATTATTTTTTACCATGCCTATCAAATAATTTGTTTCAAATTTTTTGCTTAACTGAAACAATTTGTCGCATCACGAACTGAGCAATTGATAACAGTTCATTTAACAACTCATGTATAACAGTTTGTAGTTTTAAAGGGTATACTAATAATATTTTCATTAAAAGAATTTCACACTCACTCCTAATTATTCTGTGAAAGTTACTATTATTGAACCTAATTTAATTTTACGGAAGCTCAAATTTATTCTTTTAAACTCTGAGCATATGCAACTAACAACTCTATATCACTGTATTTCAAAACCAGTGGAGCATACAAATCTTCTGAAACATTCTCATAATCTTCACCTTCAAATCTTACAATTGATGGATGTGGTAACCTTACATGAAAACTACGAAAACGATCTTCCCAATCCTCCATGTGATTCACTAGTAAAGGAAAAGATGGTGTTGAGGATATTCCATCATATAAATTCTGCTCATCAATAACGTGACAACGCCGACAATGCACAAAAGCTATTTGTGCACCTTGTTCAATCTCTGACTGATCAGCTTGAGCTAATGCACTTTCTATAGTTGCAGTACAACAAAACAGCACGCATAACAATATTAGTTCAAGAAATTTGTGCCTTATCCTTTTACTTATCGCTATAAATCTATCGACACCCATAGCTTTTACTCTTCAATCTTGATGAAATCTCATTTCCAAAAATAAATGATACAACATCAATTTTTAGTTCAAAGTCTACAATTTCTCTCAAAATCTAAAATTTCTAAACCAAATCAAATTCCACTCCATAAATTATTAAATTTACAATATATTATCAAAAATCTATGAGTTTAATAACGGTAAATTAGTCAATAAATTCTGCGGTTTAAACACGACATGCTTCTGAAGATTCATCGAAACCGCCAAATATACCGGTTTTCCTCTCACACTTTCTTTGACCACATTTGGATCTAAAAACTCCATTCGATACAGGGCAATGATATTATACAATTGCTCTTCTGGGACCTCTTTTCCTTCATACAATGCATTAAGTATAACCATGGATTCTTGATCACAACCGATGTGCCACGTCCACTTTTCATCAACAATTGATTGCACCGATTGCACCCTTGTTGCTATATTAAGAAAGTGTTTGATCCAGGCATCTATCACGCGACCCAATGCATCTTGTGCTAGGGAGGTGAAACTAAAATCGACACTTAAGTCAAAATTATCTGACCGATTCCAATACAAGTCTTTATTCTCTTCTGTTAATACATCTATGCTGACTTCAGTGGTTTCTGTAGAACTTGTCGCTAATAATTGTGAAACACCTTCTTTACCTTGTATACCTTTCATAGTTACAATTTCATGATCTGCCAACATAACTTGATCTTCACCGATTGAAACAACTTGCTTTCTGAAGAAAAGTTCCGCAGCGCGAAGCTGAAATGGATCTGAAACCTCGGTTAATATGTTCCGCAAAATCAAATGGACCATTTGGTCTATAAAAACTGGTGGAAAATTCTTTTGATTTCCCGAAAATAATTCAAAATACGCAGTTTCCAACGTTTTACATCGGATTAAGTGATCTCTAAATTCCAATAAAATTCGATAATTTTCACGCGCATCTACATCAGTTATAGCTGCTAACTCAACATCAGAAATCTCTAATCGTGGATTAGCCATTAACTTTTCAAATAGCTGATGCTCGATTGCACAAGATTCTTCTACTGGATGAATCTCAGGACGGGTAATATACGCGCGCAAGAAATCATCAGTGACAGTAAGCCAACCTTGTTCATCTCGAGTTACAAGATGTAATCCAGCTGATTTCCAAAAATCCAAACTTACCCCCTACGGTTCAAATTACGAGTTATTCCAATCTGATCTAGATATATCGCTTAACACACTCTCCTACTTCACAATTTAAATCAATATATCTGCTTTGAAAGTATCTCTAAATACCTACTTATCAATAAAAATAAAAAAATTTGTTAGCTAATATGTATATGAAACGACAAAACCTTTTGCATAGTAGACTATTGTTCCCGCAATGAATTGAGTGTATCTATGGTCAATAACAGCTTTGATTCACCGTTCTTAAGAATGGCATTTCCACTTTCATCTAATCCAATAAACTCCCCAGTCGCGTTTATTTCAGAAACTAATTTTTGTTTTCGACAAAATCGTCCACTATATTGCTCATGCACCGATTTAAACCCATCTTCAGTCCAACTATGGATTCCAGCAAGAAGATGACGTGAAACAGATTCTAACAATTTGTTTCGTGTTAGCTCGCCACATCCTTCATCCCAAAAAGTCGTAATTTCAGGATTTTCACCCGGTTCATTGGCATCAGCATCAGGAAGTAGTCTTGCATTCAAGCTTACTATCAACCAATTTGGGACACCATTAGTTAGATCATTTGAAATTAAGAGGTCAGAAGTACCAACTTGTGCATCATTGAGAAAGATTTGATTAGGCCAGCGGTAAGTTACACTATTTTCTGGTAAGACCAACGCACCAACAGCATCTCCGAAACTAACCATAGCAACTAAAAGAATTTCGGCACATCTCGCTTGCACAACATCTGGTTCAAGTATCAATGCAAATCGCAAGTTGTTTGAGTCTTTAGACCAAACTAAATCACCAGCACCCAGCTTTCTAACTTGAGCTTGTTCTTGAGCCCAAATTAAGGGATCATGTCCAATAGCTATCGAATGTCCAGTAAAAAGCGGTGGAAAAGTTGGTTTTTCCTCAGTATTCATGGTCGTCAAGGATATTACTCAAGTGCTATCTTGCCTTCAACGACATGATTCAAATCAGTACCTTCAGCAGTTAAAACAACTTTTACTGCAAGACTTGACTTACCATCCATATTTTCATCACGAACTACACGTTCAATTTCTTGTTGTGAAGTGACCCCCACTTGTTTGAGAAACTTACGAAGTGACATGTTGAAATTTTCATTCATAGTTTTGTCCTTTTCAGTTAGATAAAAAGATTAGATTAAAACTCGTAAACAATAAAAGTCAAACTAATTTTCCATTAAATAATTGAAAAAATCCTAATTGAATATTGAATAAAATGACAGATAATTCGCACCCTTTGCGAATATGCAATATTAAATAAGTTGCAAATTAAATCAAACTCAACATCAATCAGTAATATCACATGGGTTCATAAACGAAATAACCATGCAACAATGAAGATGAATAGTAATAGGTTTGATAAGGAACAATTGATTGGAAATAAAATTCAAGCGAAGTTCTAGCTTGAGAAATTGACTGATTGTAGGTGAGAAATGCAGTCTTTCTATACCCTACTTTTTTGGTTGTAAAGCTTGGTATGTTACCTTGGCAACTCCCCCAAGATTCCAAATAGGTCACTGGTCTACAATCAGTCTACGCTTTATCTAGTAAAAGGATATTCAATAATCCTTCCAAAAGTATGGAATGCACAAGCAAAATTACCCAAATGACGATTGGATATAGCACTTTGACATTCGCTATTCCAATCACTGGCCATTTCGTTGGCCTCTTGCGTATCGCAAGCACCTAACATGAAAACAAGCGCTAAGATTATTGATAGATTCTTTAACATGGTACCTCCTAGAATTAATTTTGTTAGTAGGATAATAAAAAGATTCATCTAAATAAACCAAGTTTAATGTGTCATATCGTCGCAGCACGTATTGTTTAGAAAATAGATTGGTAGGTAATTTACTCTTATGAAAATCAAAACTAGGGAACCACATGTATTTTACTAACACCAGTAGCACAAAATTGTAATCAATTGGAAACTTAGTAAAAGCAACTAAAATGCCACATGTACATAGTCTGTACTCAAACTATGTAGTAAAAATGGTAGCATTAATTTCATCAAGATCACCAATTACATCAGTATTCGTCTAGTAAGCTATTATTGACATCTTATTGCTTTTTCTAAGCCTTCTTTTAAAAGTTCTTTAAGTATTTTATCTGATACTTCTCCATAATCTAACGCGAAAATCGTTGGTTCCAAAAAGTCATCCAATTTATTTACGAGTTTCATACACCTAGAAAATGATTCATTAAAAATTATTAAAATACTAGTCAAATTTCTTATTGAAACTTAATCGGTACAATCACCCCCGAAATTTAATCTCCAAAATTGTTAACTCTTAGTGCATCATTTTTGCAAGCCAATAGAAATATTCTCAATGAAATTTCAGTATTTGTATTCACTTTGGGAGTCCATTATTTTATTAGAACTACCTATAAATGTAAAAACATCTCCACATTGATCACTCTCAATCTCAGTTAATTTACTTGAACTTATTAAAGATTGGTTCATTTTATCAAGTGAGTCATGTGCAATCCAAGTAACCGGCTGGTAATACTCTTCTATTCTTCTATCAACTAGCAAATCCATTATCCAATCAGTTAAAATAGAAAAATCATCCAAAATTGAAATTTCAAATTCCCTATTTAAAACCAAATCTATACGTTCTGCAATTACAATGGTTGGCTCAACTATATCAATTTCTATATCAAAACCATTCAAATGCCACTCTAATTGAAGAGAACCATCACTACCTGGCACTACGCTAGGTTTTGGTATATTATACTGGATTATTTCTTTAACGATTTTTAATGCAAAAATTGCGTTCTCTGATTTTACTGGAATACCGTCATGGCCATCCCAATTTTCAGGTAATTTTGTTAAACTAAATATATCATCTCTAATTGAATTTACTAATTCACTCATTTTTCGATTATGCGAATCAGTACCATAAATTTGATACCAGTTTACAATACTATTATCTCCATAATATAATTTTACAGTATTTTCAGAATCTGCACGGATGTGGTGAAAACCCATGATATTTTACCCCCAACTTCTTATGTGTTTTTTTAGTAAAAATGTTTTTAAAATTTTGGGCAATTTCATTCTGACTAAATGTAAATAATTTTGCTTTTGAATCAAAATCGCTTTCTCTGAGCTTACCAACATATCTAGCATCATATAGAATTGCTTGATGTTTAAAATTTCAATATCTCTCATTTTTTTTCACAACTTCAATGCAAAAATTATTTTTACATTCAATATTCGTATTTATATTCTCATTGCAAAAAATAAGTTCATAACAATTTTTACACATTTATCATACCCCTAAATTCAAAATTTTCTAATCCAACTCAATTATCCTCAAATTAAGTTCAAATCTATAAAAATTTTTCACAATCATCACGTCATAATCTACCTTTAATCAATCCGTACTGAATCATAATTAGACTTCAATGATTCACCTGTTGAAGTTGACATTATACTAGTAACGCCCCAACTCAACAAACTAATTAAGACCATAACGGCAATGCCATAATATACTGCTCTCATTGTTGTACTCCTTTTGGTGCTGTTGCAGTTTTTAAGTATTGAATCAATTCATCACGCCTTTCAATATTCTTTAATCGTTGAATCGGCATTTTAGTACCTGGCATCATAATATCTGGTCCATCATCAAATAATTGTCCTATTGTATATTCATTCCATATCACATTTGAATTATAAAGTGCATCAGAATATTTATAATCTGCAAGTGTCCCTGCTTGACGACCAAATACCCCATATAAAGTAGGACCAGCGCGATTAGCACTATCTGGTGTTAAAGTGTGACAAACGCTACATTTACGCAAGAATTCTAATTCACCTGGGTCTTCTGCACTTGCTAACTGAAACCGTCTTGGAAATTTACCTTGAATATCAACTAAATTTCGCGGTTTTATTTGCCAACGCGCCACAAAATCATCTAAACCGACGTGATAAACTTGGGGAACATTTGATACAAAATCAAAGTCCCAAACTGGACCTTGAGTAACTTGTCCAATTTCTACTGCATCAAGAGTTGTTGAATCAAATATCGCAATTTGACCAAATCCATCACTGTATCCAAATTGAGCTTGGTCTGGAGAAACTTTCACCGATAAAATTGGTCGTTCACTTTTAGCAATTTTTTGAATTAACCGGGCCGACTTTATTGAAACCAAACCTGCAGTACCATCTAACGCACCAAATAATAACTGATCCTCGTTTACTATTGAAATTGAATTAATTCCCCAGCCATGACGATAAATTGGTCGTATCATTGCATAAGCTTCAAGATCCCATTCAAGAATTTGACCATCATACGCGCCAGAATAAAGTTTACGACCATCACTTGAAAATTTTACCGCGTTTACATTCCCTTTATGACCACTTAGCTTTGCGATTTCTACACCTTGATTGAGGTCATATATTCTGATTGTCGCATCCCATCGCGCATCCGCAGCAAATCGACCATCTGGTGATAAATCAACATCCAAAACCTTATCTGGAGGTCCTATTATTCTGCGTTCTAGTGCACCTGTTTGCAAATTCCAGATCCCAAGTGAACCATCATCACTAACTGAAACCGCTTGAGTTTGATCAGGTGTAAATACGACATCATTAACCGCCGCATCATGTCCAATCATTTGATGTACTATCTCACCTTGCGTTCCCACCAATTGCCAAAGAATTATGGAGTAATCAAATGACGCAGTAAGGGCAAAATTTCCATCCGATGCGACTGAAATAGCTTTGATTGGACCACCATGTCCAACCAATTGATCTGGCAAATTGTTCGCAAGAGAAGGGCAAGTTGAAACCGCCAAAGCAATTATTGAATAAATTAACTGCTTCATGATCATTGCCGATTCATTACGTTATCCAGATGCTTGGGGGATTGCTTCTTTTTGATCTATTCCGGAAGTTTGCGCAGAACTGTCTGCAGATTCAGCATTTTCTACTTCTTCTACCCACAAGGAATGGTGTTCTTTGGCCCAATTTAAATCCACATCTCCAGTGGTAACAGCATCGATAGCACCTTCCATCCCGATTGACCCAATATAGATATGCGCAATGATGACAACTATCATAAATCCGGCCATGATTGCATGCCAAAGTGTTTGATATTGTTGCTCTTCAATTGGAGATAAATTGGTCGGTAGCGACGTACCAAAAATACCATTTACAAAGGCAAAAGTATCAGCGAACATTTGCGTTGAATAAGGATTCATCAACGCCCAACCAGACAATGAAATTGAAATACCACAGAGCACGACAACCCAAAAAATCAATTTTTGTCCGGCATTAAATTTTTTCGCAGCTGGATGACTACGGGTGAATATCCCACCACCTTTCAGAATCCAATTGATATCTACTTTGTTCGGAATATTATGTTTAACCCACATTACAACAATTAAAACAAGTCCGGCCATAAATGCGAATGCAACATAATTATGGATAAATTTTCCAAATATAGTTATTGACGCGAACGCGCTTTTGCCAATGATTGGTATGAGTAATGTTTTGCCAAATATAAGATTAAGTCCAGTTAACGCCAAAATGATAAAACTAGAAGCAAGAAGCCAGTGTCCAATCCGTTCAATCATTGAGAATCTTTTGATGGTTTTTCCACTTGGTCCAGCATCAATTCTAATGCGTCCACGAGCTGCGAAAAATATTGACAAAATACACAACATACCAAGTATTGCTATTGCCATGTATTTTGGTAATGGACCATTACGAATCATTCGCCAATTTTGACCAGCGGATTGGATCATAATCGCTCCACGTTTGTCTTTACCAACTGTCGTGAATTGTTCGCCGCTACGAATCATCCGCCACAATTCTGAATCAGAAGCAGCTCCACTATCAACACCTCCTGGTGTTGAACCAGCAACTGGGCCACCTTTTATTAATTCAAGCTCTTCTGCAGTTTGTGCGAATCCAGGGGAAATATCAATAGTCACTAATGCAATCAAGAAAATATACGCAACTGCGGTTTTGAAAAACATGGAGGTATCCCTTCTTGAATGGATAGACTTTAGAAAATTAAAAAATAATATTGAAACGAGGTTAGTGCCCGCTAAATTGCGGGCACCAACTTGATTTTAGCCACCTGCTTTTTGACCGTAGGCTGTTCCCCAACCCCAAGCACCAGCACCAAATCCACGTGAAACAACACGTTCACGATAGATTGCCGATACGACATCACCATCTCCAGCAAGTAGTGCTTTTGTTGAGCACATTTCTGCACAAAGTGGCAATTTACCTTCGGCAAGCCGGTTACGTCCATAATTCAGGAATTCGATCTGTGAAGTATCTTCCTCAGGTCCACCTGCACAGAATGTACATTTATCCATTTTTCCACGCGAACCAAAATTCGATGCTTGTGGAAATTGTGGAGCACCAAATGGGCATGCATAAAAACAATACCCACAACCAATGCACAAATCCTTCGAATGCAATACAACGCCATCTTCAGTATCATAGAAACAATCAACTGGACATACGGCCTTGCACGGAGCATCGGAACAATGCATACAGGCGACTGAAATTGATCGTTCACCTGGATCACCGTCATTAATCGTTACCACACGACGGCGATTGACTCCCCAAGGAACTTCATGCTCGTTTTTACAAGCGGTGACACATGCGTTACACTCAATGCAACGCTCTGCATCGCAAAGAAATTTCATTCTTGCCATTATTCAGTCTCCCTTATACTCGTTCAATTTTGCAGAGCGTAGTTTTTGATTCTTGCATCTGCGTAACTGAATCATATCCATAAGTTTGCGCTGTATTGGAAGATTCACCCAATACATAAGGATCAGCACCTTTTGGATATTTGTTACGAAGGTCTGCACCTTCAAAATGACCGCCAAAGTGGAATGGCATAAATGCCACACCTTTGCCGACTCGATTAGTGGTGAGTGCCATGACCTTAACTCGGGCCCCTTCGGCACCTTCAACCCATACTTGCTCACCATTACGAACACCCAAATCGTTTGCATCAGCTGGATTGATTTCAACAAACATATCTTGTTGAAGTTCAGCAAGCCAACGATTTGATCGTGACTCTTCTCCACCCCCTTCATACTCAACCAAACGGCCAGAAGTAAGGATGAGTGGATATTCTTTAGAAAAGTCATTTTTCTGGATTGACGCATATGCGGTTGGAAGACGATAGAATTTTCGATCTTCATAAGTAGCATATTTATCAAGCAGATCACGACGTGGTGTGTACAATGGTTCACGATGAAGTGGAATCGGATCCGGGAAGTTCCAGACCACAGCGCGTGCTTTCGCATTACCGAAAGGAGCACATCCATGCATGATAGCAACCCGTTGAATACCGCCAGACAAATCAGTTTTCCAATTTGTTTTATCTCCAGCGATTGCTTCAATTGTTGATCGTTCTTCAGCAGTTAAATCTGAATCCCAACCAAGCTGTTTTAAAGTCGCCATCGTAAACTCTGGATATCCATCTTCAATCTCAGAATCTACTGACCAAGATCCTTCCGCAAGGAGGTTTTCACCTTCTCGTTCAACCCCAAACCGAGCACGGAATGTTAATCCGCCTTCGGCAACTGGTTTTGATGGATCATAAAGGATTGGAGTACCTGGATGTTTCATGTCGGCTGTACCCCAACTTGGCCATGGCATTCCATAATACTCACCATCAAGTGGGCCACCGACAGCTTGTAAGGTTGTTTTATCGAAAGTATGTTGATTTGCCATATGAGCTTTAAGTCGCTCTGGTGATTGACCGGTATACCCAATCGTCCACATACCTCGATTCAGTTCAAGAGTAATATCTTCAACTAATGGCTCATCGTTGTCAGCTACCTTGATGTTTTTGAACATTTCGTCAGCAAAGTTTAATTTCCTTGCAAACTTATACATGATCGTTTGATCAGGGAGCGATTCAAACAACGGATCAACAACTTTATCACGCCATTGAATTGAGCGATTTGATGCCGTAACCGAACCATAAGTTTCAAATTGCGTACACGCTGGAAGCAGATATACACCATCTGTACGATCAGATAGAACAGCAGAAACTGTCGGATATGGATCAACAACAACCAACAGGTCTAGTTTTTCCATTGCCGTTTTCATTTCTTTCATTCTAGTCTGAGAATTCGGTGCGTGTCCCCAGAATACCATTCCGCGCACATTATCGGGGTTATCCATATTTTCAGGATCTTCTAACACCCCATCAATCCAGCGCGATACTGGAATTCCAGTTAAGTTCATTAAACTAGACTCTTTTCCGTCTGCACCTTTTGCTGTCGCAAAACGAGCTTTCAGATAATCAAAATCTGTTTCCCAAACTCGTGACCAGTGTCCCCATGCTCCATCTGATAAACCATAATATCCAGGTAGAGTATGAGAAAGAACACCAAGATCTGTTGCACCCTGCACATTATCATGGCCTCGGAAGATATTGGTTCCACCACCGGCTTTACCCATATTTCCAAGTGCAAGTTGCAATACACAATAAGCACGCGTGTTGTTGTTTCCATTGGTATGCTGTGTACCACCCATGCACCAAATAACGGTACCTGGACGATTTTCAGCCAACAATCTAGCAACTCGCTTCAATTGTGAACCAGGAACACCAGATACATGTTCAACTTCCTCTGGTGTCCATCGATCAATTTCTTCTTTAACTTGGTCCATTCCCCAAACTCGTTGGCGAATAAACTCTTTATCTTCCCAACCATTCTGAAAGATATGCCAAAGAATACCCCAAACTAATGCAACATCAGTTCCAGGACGGAACCGAACAAACTCATCAGCATGAGCCGCAGTTCGAGTAAATCGAGGATCACATACAATCATCGGTGCGTTATTAGTTTCCTTTGCCTTCAATAAGTGAAGCAATGAAACTGGATGCGCTTCCGCTGGATTTCCACCAATCAAGAAAATTGCTCTTGAATTGTGGATATCGTTGTACGAATTCGTCATCGCACCGTAACCCCAAGTATTCGCAACTCCAGCGACTGTGGTGGAGTGACAAATTCTGGCTTGGTGATCAACGTTGTTCGTTCCCCAATAAGCGGCAAATTTACGGAATAAATAAGCTTGTTCATTGCTGTGTTTTGCTGACCCAAGCCAATAGACTGAATCAGGACCACTTTCTTCACGAATTTTCAGCATTGAATCGCCGATTTCGTTGATCGCTTCATCCCAGCTAACACGTTCCCAATTTCCATTGACCAACTTGGTTGGGAATTTGAGTCTGCGTTCACCGTGAGCATGTTCGCGAACAGCTGCACCTTTAGCACAGTGAGCTCCAAGATTGAATGGGCTATCAAAACCAGGTTCCTGACCAACCCAAACTCCATCTTGAACTTCTGCTAATACTGTACAACCTACCGAGCAGTGGGTACAAACCGACTTAATTACATCGACATTCCCACCTGCACCGCTCATAGCTTGCGCTTTTTTCACATGACCAAATGTGGAAGTTCCAATCGCAGCAAGTCCACCAACGGTCAAACCGGAGTTTTTGAGAAACTCACGTCGATTCACGGCCTTATTCTTGACTGCACTAAGAGTCGCACCAAGAGTTGAGGTAACACGTGAATTGTGAGCTACTCCTCCAACTTTCTTCCTAAGCATAAGACTTCTCCTTTTAAAATTACGAAAATTAAAACGACTAATGCAAAATCAATCAAAATCTTGCTGAATCGTAATAAGTTTCAACATGTAATGAATTTTGGTAACCCTTACCTTTCGTTTCAGCTGCATTTGCCGATTGAGAGGTAATACCAGTAGCTAAACCAGCACCACCAACTATAGTGCCAACACTGGCTAGCTTTATAAAGTCTCGACGACTTGTTTCAGTTTGTTTTGGTTTGGTCATTTTCACCTCCTTACTTGTAAAAAGTTTAGACCACTCAAATTTACGAATCAATCCGCTACTGACAATATCCTAATTGTTCATTGTTAACAGCTGTGATTCTATTTCTAAAAATAATCGACCAACCGTTCCAACCGGCTGATACAATTTGCTATTTTTTGCTTTTTCTAAATCTCCAAAAAATACCCCCGCCCAAGGTTCAATATGATCAAAAAAGAATTCCTTTTGTGATTTAATCGACAATTGTTTTCCGTAAGCACCAAGAATGAATCCAGTCATCATCTCAAATAAGATACCAAGATGATCTTCTGGAATTTTATTATTTTCGTCAACGGATAATCCCAGCTCGCGCATTGAATTGCGCAACTTAGCTAGTGGTTTTTCATTTAAAAAACCAGTTAAATAGTAGGATGCGTAGGGAAGTAATTCGCCGCGTCCGATTCCAATAAATAACGCGAAATATTCATTTTTTGCGGCTTCTTCTTTAGTCGAGCTAGCTAATTTTGATACTTTTGAAATCGCCGTGCAAATTGGTGTGTCTGAATCCATTTTAATGCTAGACATCCGAGCTAACATTTCAGTTGTTGGTGGATTCAGTAATAACTCAGACAGAAGTACATACACCTGCGCGCGAATTTGATCGTCTTTGTCAATTTTACTTTTTTTGCTTTCCGGTTCCATTTGTCGGCTCCTCCAACACCCAGATTGCAAATATAAATTGGAATCATTCTAATTCTAAACTAGAAAATTTAATATGGCAAACAAATTTTTTATTTTCTTTCAACTTTTTAAAATATTTTTTCAAAAGTATAGAAATTAGGACAATTTTCGACATAAAAAAATAAATTTTTTCTTTGAAATTTTTCTACTTGAAAAATATTTTTGAATTATTTTTTAGATTCACAGAACCACTTGGAGCGAAATTTTTGTTACCCAATTATACTTTAGTATAGTCAGAAACGAAAACGACAAATACGCTAAACTCAAGAGACCTTACTTACAATTTTGTCACTCTCAAAATAATCAAAGTCAAAATATAAATTCACCAATCAATTGATCTTTTGGATTGCTTGTGCAAAGAAACCGTCAAGCCCACCTAATTTTGGCCAATGACTAGGTAAGGTCGTTAAGGCACCATCTGCGGTAATAAATTGATCTTGATTACCAATTCTAGCTGCTTCAAATTGAACCACCTTAAAATTCCGCTGCCGGCTTAAAAAGTCAGCAATTAAATCTTTCCCTTCTTCTGGTTCAAGCGAGCATGTACAATACAAAAGCGTTCCATTTGGTTCCAACCAATCAATCGCTTTCGCTAAAAAATTCTTCTGCAAAGTTGCCAACTCACTAATATCATGCTCAGACTTCAGGTAAAAAACATCTGGATGTCTTCTTACCGTACCAGTAGATGAGCATGGTGCATCAAGAATAATAACAGGCCATTTTAAATCTGGTTCCCATTTCAAAATATCTTCATTCACCACCTCAACTTTTGCACCAACCCGCGAAATATTTTCATAAAATCTTTTCAATCTAGAACTTGAGACATCAACTGCTGTCACTTTTGCACCTGACGTTACAAGCTGGAGAGTTTTGCCACCTGGTGCCGCACATAAATCTAACACTCGTTGCCCCTGAATATCACCTAACAATCGAACCGGTAAAGCCGTCGCAGCATCCTGAACCCACCACTCCCCATCTTGATATCCAACAAGATCATTTATCTTTTCCGAT
Organism: Stappiaceae bacterium; assembly: GCA_964291365.2. Lineage (GTDB taxonomy): Bacteria > Pseudomonadota > Alphaproteobacteria > Rhizobiales > Stappiaceae > JBDWFY01. Next base: position 1,209,094 of record OZ220020.1, on the reverse strand, counting down.
GTCTTCACCCTAATTGATCCCGTTGGTAAAAGCATTCCTCCTAATCGTTCAGCCCATAATTCGGGATCTGATTTAACAGTAATATCTAAGGCAGCTTCTTCAGTAATTGAATTAGCGATTCGTTGCACTTCATCTGAACCATAGTTTTGTTGCCACCGATCATCAATCCACTCTGGAATATTCAAAATTGGAAAAATTTCCTTTGCCAACAATGATTCACCTTCACGGGACACTCTTCTAAGCAATGCATTGATTAGTCCGGTATACTTAATTAATCCCTTTTCAGTCTTAGCAACTTCTTGCGCAGTACTGACAACCGCATGTGGTGAATTCTTTAAAAATAAAAGCTCGCCAATCCCGATTCGCAAAATGAATTCAACTCCACGCGCCCGTTGTGGAAGTGAATGCTTTAAATATTTCTCCAGAATCGCATCAATTTGACCTTTTCGCTTCAAAACCGTCGCCGCAATTGCCCACGCAAAACCACGATCTTGCACCGACAACTTAGCAATTAATTGGGGATCAAAATTCTTAAAGAGTGATTCATTGAACGATTGTTTACGTTCCAAAACTGCGCGCAAAATATAGAGAGCACACAATCTTGCTGACACACCAGGGGTATCACGAGTTTCTTTTTTAGGAGATTTCATAAAACCTATTTCTTAGTTGAACTCTTCTCAATTTAGCAACTGAACACAATAAATAACTACTGATTCGAAATAAGCAATAATTTTCTCTTATCAATTCAATGCAAGTTTCCGCTTGACTGCTTATAATGACAAGTAGCTCAAATTCAATAATTTGTTTTCATTTCCACTTAAAATTTTCAGCTATCATTTGATAATTCTATCAATCTTGACCCATTATAATGTAGCTGATATTTTTACAAGATCAAAACCTTTGTTATCTACACCTCAAACGATAAAAACAGTAAATGCGATGGTCACACTAAAATCTAATCCCGAACCACTATATTCAAAAGATTCTCAACACAATCTTGCGAATACAATCAAAGACTCAGTTGATAAAACAAAAAAAAGTTTAACCCCAGCTGCACAACGTGCACTTCAAGAAGCAGAACAACGACGAACCGAATTTGATAGCAAAAACAAACAGGTTCAAAAAGAAATAAATGGTCGTGGTGGTCTTGATCCAGTTCGATATAAAGATTGGGAAGTTAAAGGAATAGCGACAGATTTTTAATTTAGGAAAACAGGTCCAAAAGTTATGTGATAATTTTGGCAAGGGAATCATAAATTTGAGATTAGTCCCTTTGAATTCACTTGTTAAATTTCAATTGATGATTTATATTATATCTAACTTACACAATTTGGTTTTTGATATGACAACAAAAAAGAACAAAATTTATTCAGATTTCGAAAAAATTCAAAAAAAGTCCAAATCTGTATTACAAGAATTGGAAGATTTTGATTTTTTAGATGAAATTCCTCATCAAATCAAAGAACCACGGGTTCCGACGGCTTATGATTATGGCATGATGCCATCAAATGAAAAGTAAACATAACCAAACATACCTAAAGATATGCAGTCATAGCTGCTAGAGTTTTTAGCTGAATACCATGAAATCGCTAAAAATGAAGAAATTTAATATTACATTTAGGGTCGATTCAAAGTAGAATCTAACAAATCATCCAAAACTCTCTTAAGTTTCATAATTTCATTTCAATTTCGATCAATCACAAACATTTAACTTTGAGCATTCAACTGCTGACATCTTAACCAACTTTACAATAATCTATAAATCCTTGTCTTCAGTCTTAACCAGTAGCACCCCATTTGTAAATCTGCGTAAACTCCTAGAAGGAATTCAACCGACTCAATCAGTTATTGATTTATCGGTTGGTGAGCCGCGTCATGGAATCCCAGAATTTGTCGGTGGAGTTCTCGCATCAAATCTGACAGAATTTGGTAAGTATCCAGCAATAACAGGTACCCCTGAATTCCGTGAATGCATAAGTGACTGGCTAGACAAACGATACAATTTAAATGGCTTGGTAGATCCCTCCACTGGGATTATCCCACTAAATGGTTCACGGGAAGGTCTATTTTTCGCAGCAATAGTCGCGAATTACTATCCGCATAAAAAAGTTGTCAATCCAGCGATTCTGATTCCCAATCCATTTTATCAAGTTTATGACACTGCGGCTCGCGCTGCAAATTGTGAAACTATCTTATTAGATGGAACTCCAGACAATAATCATCTACCAGATTTCAAGACTATTTCACCTGAAATTCTGGAACGAACTATTGCTGTCTATATCGCATCACCAGCCAACCCACAAGGTACAGTCGCAACGATCACCTATTGGCAAGACTTAATTACATTGTCTCGGAAGTACAAATTCTACATTTTCGCTGATGAATGTTATTCAGAAATTTATCGGAAATTTCCACCATGTGGAATGCTTGAAGCAGCCCGATCATTGGATGGAGATTTAAGTGGGTTGGTTTCATTCAATTCCTTATCAAAACGGTCTAATTTACCCGGGCTACGAGTAGGATTCGCTGCGGGTGATCCAAATTTTATTGAAAATAGTACACGATATCGCGCTTTCGCTGCGCCACAAGTTCCGATCCCCCTACAATCTGTTGCTACGGCAGCTTTCAACGATGAAAAACATGTTGAAGAAAATCGTCGATTATACAATGTGAAGTTTGCCGATTTTGCCGATAAAATAGCACCTTTGTGCGACTTTACAACACCACCTGGCGGTTTTTTTGTGTGGCTTAATATAAGCTACTGGGGTTCTGACCTTGAAATTACAAAAAAATTGTGGAAAAAATGCGGTATTCGGGTTGTTCCTGGAAGTTTTTTAGCTATAACTAATAGCGGTGGGTCAAACCCGGGAGCAAATTATATTCGGATCGCATTAGTAAATTCTGTTGAAGTTACTGCTGAGGCGATTGATCGATTAGTAACATTTTTAAGCAACATAAATGGTAAGAATTAGCGCGAATGTTAGGAATTACTAGAAATTCAGTATTAGGGATTCAAGAATCCGATGGCAAGGTCGCCAATTACGTGCGAAGAAATCTCCGGGGTGGAATCGGGATCCTGCTTATTTTACTTGCTGCATTCTATGCCGCATCCCTTGCAACTTGGTCCGTTGAAGATCCAAGTTTGTCGCATGCGACGGATTCATCAGTCCGGAACGCATTAGGATATTATGGTGCTGTAGTCTCCGATCTTACAATTCAATTGATTGGAGTAGCATCAATTGTGTTTATTCTTCCCCTTGTTTTTTGGGGTTGGAGTTTTCTTACTGGCCAACCCAAAGTTTTTACAATTCACCGAATTCTATTTTGGATCCTGGGTACATTTTGTGCTGCCGCAGCAACTTCAACACTACCTGTTCCCGAAACTTGGCCCTTACCTTCTAAACTTGGCGGAGTAATTGGTAGTGGATTAGTTACCTTTTCTGACGCACTGACAGCTAGTTTAACTGTAGGTCAACAAACTATAATTGGATTGTTTGGCTTTGGTATACCGGCAGTAATTTTATTTGCTCTTTCAGTTGGATTAGTTGGAAAATTATTTAGCTGGAGACGAAATTCCAAAATTGTGCAACAGGATGTCGTCAGTTCTAATACTCCGATCCAAGATGAACTAGGATTTGGCATTGAAGATGAAAAAGAATATCCATTTTCTGCTTATGCTGGTGCAATAACTCACTGGTATTTTATGGTAAAGGGATTTCTCGTTAGAATATTCATCCCATCAACATTTCGAAAGAAACAATCTGAACCAGAAAAAATTTCAGTCATCGCAAAATTACTTCAGAAATTCAGATCAAAACAAGATAGCGACGGCTTAGAAGAATTCTATCAAGATTCGCAAACGACTGTTTCCGGAGTACAGTTTGATATCAACAGTAATCAATATGAAGTTAATGAAAGCATAGACTCAATTGAAAATGGTGAAATTGCCAATAATGATGGCCAAACCAACGAATTCAGCAATCCAAACCAAGTTGATTCTGATCAAAATATCAGTGCAAAATTGAGTATTACTCCTACTAAAGTTGGATTTTTCAATAGAGCAAAGAAAAACCGAGTTGTCCCTCCAAATCAGCCACCTAAACCAAGTGATAGAGCCATCAACGAAGCACAGCCGTCATTTTTTCCAACAACAAAAGAATATGAACTACCACCACTTCATATGCTATCTAAACCTGATGTCCCTGCCAAAGATTCTAAGCTAAGTCAAGATGCATTAGAATTAAATGCACGTAATCTTGAAGGAGTTTTAGATGACTTTTCAATTCGTGGTGAAATCTTAAAAGTTCGACCTGGACCAGTTGTTACACTTTATGAACTTGAACCTGCTCCGGGTATTAAATCTTCAAGAGTTATTGGTTTATCAGAAGATATTGCGCGATCCATGAGTGCAAATTCAGCGAGAGTTGCGGTTATACCAGGCAAAAACGCGATCGGAATTGAACTTCCTAATCAAAATCGAGAAACCGTTTATTTTCGCGAGCTAGTAGGTTCAAAAGATTTTGAAAAATCAAAAGCAAAACTTGCGATGGCATTAGGTAAAAAGATAAACGGTGAAACTGTTATTGCTGATTTAGCGAGAATGCCACATCTCCTTGTTGCTGGAACCACCGGTTCTGGAAAATCAGTTTCAATTAACACAATGATTCTCTCCTTCTTATACCGGTTGTCACCGGAACAAGTTAAACTCATCATGATTGATCCAAAAATGTTAGAGCTGTCAATTTATGAGGGCATTCCGCATCTACTTACACCAGTGGTTACTGACCCTAAAAAAGCAGTTGTCGCATTGAAGTGGACTGTTCGCGAAATGGAAGAACGATATCGAAAAATGTCAAAAGTCGGTGTACGCAATATTGATGGTTTTAATAGTCGGGTAAAACAAGCTCAAAAGAAAGGTGAAAATATCACCCGCACTGTTCAAACAGGCTTTGATCAAGATACCGGACAGGCAATTTATGAAAAAGAACATTTGGAGTTATCTCCACTTCCATACATTGTAGTTGTAGTCGATGAAATGGCAGATTTGATGATGGTTGCTGGTAAAGAAATTGAAGGTGCAATTCAACGATTAGCTCAAATGGCACGCGCTGCTGGTATTCATATCATCATGGCTACACAACGACCCTCAGTAGATGTCATTACTGGTACGATTAAGGCTAATTTCCCAACTAGAATTTCATTCCAAGTCACAACTAAGATTGATAGTCGTACAATTCTTGGGGAGCAAGGTGCAGAACAATTATTGGGAATGGGTGACATGCTTTATATGGCTGGAGGTGGTCGAATCCAGCGTGTTCATGCACCATTTGTAACTGACGATGAAATTGGGTCAATTGTAGAACACTTAAAGTCACAAGGTACACCAAAATATTTAGAGCAAATTACTCAGGGTGCCGAGGACTCAACAAAAGAAGAATCACCTGAAGGTAATGATAGCGACTCAGAAGGCAGTGACATGTATGAAGAAGCCGTTGCAATTGTTCTACGTGACCGCAAAGCATCTACCAGCTATCTCCAGCGACGGTTATCAATTGGGTACAACCGGGCAGCAACTTTGATAGAACGCATGGAAGATGAGAATATTGTTAGTCCTGCTGGAAATGCTGGAAAACGGGAAATTTTGATTCCTGAAGGAGAAACAATCTAACGAAAAATTTATGTTCCTGTATAAAAATTCAATGTAGTGTTAACTGACCCCTTTCGCAATTGCAGGATCAAATTAAGACGATGTTTACCGCTAAATTAATCCAGATAAAGACTGTTTTCATTTTATTTATTACAACTCTGATGTTTTGGTGTTCTTTTGCAATTGCAGAAACACCTCCACCTCCGACTCCATTGTCAGATGAACAGCAACAAGCACTGGATGAAGTGACGGAATACTACAATAGTATCAAGACAATGGAAGGTGATTTCATTCAAGAAGCTCCAGATTTACAACGCACTACAGGTCGGTTCTATATTTCTCGACCTGGAAAAGTATTATTTAAATATGACAAACCAGCACGGTACGATGTCATTTCTGATGGCTCGATGGTATCAATTCTAGATAAAAGAACTAGAACTCAAGATCTCTGGCCACTTGGTAAAACACCACTCAAATTTTTGGTATCTGATGAAATAGATATTGAAAAAGATACCAACTTAGTTGATGTAAGGCTTCAAAATGACCTCATTATTTTAGTAATACGAGAAGAATCTTTGTTGGTTAGTAGCGAAATCGCACTATTGTTTGATGAAAATACTAAAGAATTACGACAATGGGTGGTATCCGATTCGCAAGGAATAACCAAAGTCGCAATTTTTAACGTGGAAACTGGGCTACCTGCAAATCCTGATAATTTCAAAATAAACTATCGATTAAACGACCTAAATCGAAATAACTAATTGTTACTTCCTTGCAAGCTTTGATGTTAAAATCATACATTTAATCTGATTACACATCGTGTTGCTTGATTAAATCTGCTATTTTGACGATTCTTTCAGCAATTTCCAAATGCAAACGTTCAACCATCTTTCCTTCAACCTGAATAACCCCTTGATCAATATTTTCTGGTTGATTATACACGTCAATAATTTTTTGTGACCAAACCACAGATTCTGCGTCTGGTGAAAACACTTCATTACATACTTCAATCTGATTTGGATGAATCAACGTTTTACCATCCATACCAATTTCCATCCCTTGGATACACTCAGAACGAAATCCATCTGCGTTACTAAAATCATTAAAAACACCATCTATGATGGCAAGATTATTGGCTTTTGCTGCCGCGATACAATTCATCAACCATGGTATCAATGCATACCGTCCTTTATTTGCTGAAACCCCAGTTTCTTTCACAAGATCATTCGTTCCCATTACAAAACCAGTCAATTTATTAGTTTCGTTTGCACAATCAGCTATAGCACCAGCGTTTAACATTGAATATGGAGTTTCCATCATTAACCATAACGGTGGATTTGGGTGGTTTAATTGATTTCGGAAGAGTTTTTCAATTGATTTTACATCACCAGGTAGACTTACTTTGGGAACTAAAATACCATCCGGTTTCGCCGCGACCGCTGAATGTATATCATCCTGCCCCCAAGGTGTATCCAATCCATTCACTCTAATAATTAATTCACTACTACCATAATCTCGGTTCAATACGACTTCATGAACGTTATTTCTCGCAATTTCTTTACTTTGCGGTGCAATTGAATCTTCAAGGTCAAAAATCAACACATCTACATTTAATTTTTTTGCCTTTTCAAGTGCTCTTTCATTGGTCCCAGGGACATACAAGACACTTCGACGTGGACGAATTTTTTGAGTCATTTACATAAGATCCTTAAATTTTGAAATTTTACCAAGAATGGAGTGAGTTTGTTTGAAAAGCAAAAATTAAAGGAATTTCTGTTCTTTATTAAGTACAAACAGATGTCCATTTTTAACATTTAACACTCTTAGTCAAATGGTATCAAAACCTATATTCCAAAAACAATCATCATAATCTCAATATCAACATATGACTAAGAATTTACTTTACCAAAAAATAGATTTTTTGCCGCGATCATAGCACCTAATGTAATCAAAAAACACGCAATTCCAACTAACCAGGTAAGTTCACCAAACCCAAATAAGATCAAAAATAGTGTTGATAACAATGGAGCCATATATGCTGAAGCACCTAAAACTTGGATATCACCGCGTTTAACGCCAAAATCCCAAACAAAGAATGCTAACCCTACCGGGAATGCCGCTAACCCAACAACTGCTAACCACTCACTAATAGATTGAGGCCATATGGTCGTCTCAAATAGCAAATGACAACAAATTGATAATATTCCAGAAAATAAACAATAAATCGAAACAATTTCCGTTGGTGTATTAGAAAATCGTCGTGACATTACGGAATAACTAGACCAAAATAATGCGGCCAACACTGCCGTGCTATAACCCAATACTGATCGATTATCAGCAGATTGTGTCAATCCCTCTGATAACAATAATCCAGCTCCGATTAATCCAAGTAACACTCCTAATAAATGAAACCAACGTAACTTTTCTCCTGGTAACAGACTTGAGAATAAAACAATTAACAAAGGCCAAGTGTAATTGATTAGATTAGCCTCTACTGGAGGTGCATTTCGCAATGATGTAAAATAGAAAAAATGAAACCCAAACAAACCAATAGTTCCAAACATGATAATTCGTAAGGGTTGCCGTAGCACTTCAAATGAACCATTTTTAAGACGAATCCCCAAAATTGCAATTATACCTGATGCAGAAAAGCATAGTCCATTTAACAAGAAGGGTGGGACATTTCCTGACGATGCAGTCAATACCCCTAACATTGACCACATAATCACCGCCAAAAATCCAATGGCTGTTGCCTGTAGTTTTGAAATCTTCATTTACTTTCCAAAATCCATTGCAATTAATTTTATCAACCTAGCAATTTCTAACTTTTTCATTCATAAATGTTTTGTTTATTGCATATCAACAATCAATAATTTGTTCAAATAAATCATTCAACCAACGTAAATTTCATAGCAATTTTCCACAAATAACATTGATATAATTGATTGAATTCAACATGAACTCTTGGGTAATGGTTTCAAAAAGTATTTTAAATGAAGTGTTATCAAGTTAAAGAGTTAAGCTCTGTTGCCATCATTTGTGAAAGGGCGGTAATTACTTAATACGTCAATCAAAATTCAATTTTTTGCAGTAATATGTAGCTAAAATTCTGAAGCTCAAATTATTTTTTTGATTATTTGAAAGAACAATCAGCGAATATATTAAATACCGCGTCATATTGGCAATCAATACTCAATTTCAATAATTTGAATTGTTATACGTCAAGGAGCGCGTTTCAATTTTTGCCATGAAATTGCAATTTTAGCTGCAAGTTTCGCATTGTTTTTTACCAGTGCAATATTGGATTCTAAACTTCGCCCATTCGTGTAATTGGTGATTTCTTTCAGAATATATGGGGTAAGCGCACTTCCTTGTATTTTTTGTACCGCAGCTTCTTCAATTGCCATTTGCACGTATCTCTCAATATCACTAAATGGAATTTCGCTTGGTTTTGGAATCGGATTTGCAATTAATTCTCCACCATGATTTCCAAGCAAGTCACGTGTATTGAGAAAGTTAGCAATTTCATCTGGTGATTCCAGTCGGAGTGGTATTTTAATCGAGCTACTTTCAGACCAGAATGCTGGAAACTCATTAGTTTTATACCCAATTATTGGAACTCCTTTTGACTCTAGTAATTCAAGTGATTTTGGTAAATCTAAAATTGCTTTTGCACCAGCAGACACAACACAAACTGGAGTTATTGCCAATTCATTTAAATCTGCAGAAATATCAAAGCTAGTTTCAGCACCTTTGTGAACACCACCAATTCCACCAGTTGCAAATATTCTTATCCCAGCTTGATGCGCGACCATCATCGTTGCGGCAACAGTAGTTGAGCCAGTTTTTTTTGTAGCAACAGCGTATGCTAAGTTTGATCTTGAAAGCTTTAACGAATCGGTAGATTTAGCAAGAAATTGCAGTAAATCTTTTTCTAGTCCAACATTAATTTTACCCTCAATAACCGCAATCGTTGCAGGAATAGCACCTTCATTTTTAATAATGTTCTCTACTTCAATTGCGGTTTCAACGTTTTTAGGTGATGGCATCCCATGCGAAATAATCGAAGATTCTAAAGCAACAATTGCGCAATTCTCCAAAATACCTTTTTGTACTTCACTTGAATATGTAAAACTACTTTTAATCAATTTTTACCTCCTTGACTTGACTTTTGACTATTTCTTGAATGATTTCTTCTAGTGTAAACTTACTTGAGCTAATTGCACGTGCTGATACGGTTGTAGCCGTTTCAAGGGAGTATTCATTTGACCATCCCATCAGTAGACCATGCAACATTACCCCGATGGCAATATCACCTGCTCCGGTAACATTTTGGATACTTACGGGTGGGGGTATTTTGGTGATTATTTCTATTTGTTTTTTTGGATTTATATAGGCAAGAGCAGTTTGCTTAGGTCCATTAGTAATCATCGCCATAGCTATTCCTTGCTCAATGAAAGACTTTGCCGCTTGTTCGGCACTACTGAATCTTTTGTTAAGTAATGAATTAGCTTCAGCTAAATTCGCAAAAATTAAATTCAGATGTTGCAATATTGAACTCAATTTTTTTGATTTAGTTGTGGAAACAGTATCTGCCGCTAATAATCGATCTTTAGAATTGGTGGCAATTTCTTGGATCAAATTTAGACTCAAATTTGTATCAACAAACCATAATTCAGAATGGTTTATTTCAGATGCAGACCAGTTTATATCATTTGTGTTCAGTGTTTCAGTAAGTCGAGTATCAGATACTGCAGCTACAAGCGAACCGTCCGGATTATGTAAAGCTAAATAAGATGGTGTTGGAAAATTAGTTTGGCGTACTAAATTTGAGTGCTCTATGTCCAGTTCTTTTAACAATTCAATTATTTTATCCCCGTCAGTATCCGCTCCAATGATACCACAAATAGTTACTTGATGACCCAGAGCTGAGAGAACACGAGCAACATTTGTTGCAACACCCCCCAGTCTAACTTCAACTGAACCTGGAGTGGAGGTGTCAGGATGTATAACTGAATTAGCACATCCGATGCGGTCTAAGTGAATTCCGCCAAACACCGTAACTAATTTTCTATTCGCAATTGACATATTATGTAACACTTTTGAAATACTGCTAGATCTGTATTTCAAACGACATTGTTAAAATTATAAACTTGAAATATATACCAACCTCATTTATGAAGTATCAAAATTTTTTTAAATAGAATATTTAATGTGTGTTAGTAATAAGTGTAGATACTAAGATTTAAACCCACTGTCATCTTTGTGATAAAAAAACCAGATAGTTTGATGTGGGTTACTTAAAGCAACAAATCACAAATTTTATGTTGTCACTAAAATACGCTTTATTGACATATATTCATGCCACACGATTCCACCTCGTAAATCATCTCCCGCACCGATAACCCCTGAAATATCAAATCAATAGAGTGACTCAAAACCGCGCGATTCTTTTGGCTCATATGTCAAAGTAGAAATGACAAAATACTCTAATTCAACCCATTGTCTCGATTTTGAGTCAGATGTCTAGGTAATGGAGGAATTCTAAATATTCTTGGAAGTGGAACTATTCCTATTTGACTGATAAAACCATCATCAATTTTAATTGGAATCAATGCGGTTGAAACCCCGTTTTCATCTTTGCTAGAAAGTCCTTCTATTACTGAAGATAGTAATGCCAATTGTCTATTATTTTGACGGTTTATTAACTCTAATAAACTTTCTATACCTACCACCATTAAATTGAGTTTTCCAGATAAATCTCCCGCTTGATCAAAATTCACAACTCCACTTAAATTTAATTCAGTTTCTCTTAATTTTATTCTCGCTTGATTAAGTTGTACTTCACCACCTTGTTCAATAAACTTTACAAATAAATTTTGACCAAAACCTTGAAAAAAGAATTCATCAACTGGAATATGAATATCTAAATCAATCTCGCTTGGAATTTCAAAATCATTAAGGTTGATTTTTTGTATTAGTTCTCGCACTTTTAGGTTAAAATCAAAACCTGTTAACTCACCTTCATCTTCAAAACGCCCATGTATTTCAAAACTACTAATATTAAACAATTCTTCCTCGTTATTTGTTGTAAAATTTGCCGAATCAAGAACCACCGAAAAACCAAGATTAGCAAAATTTACACTGGCCTGAATCAAATCCCAATCTGCTTTAATAAATATCGGACCACCAAAAATTGAGACCGGTGACTCAACTTCAAAGATTAAGTGCCTTGGATTGTAGACCAATGCCACACCACGCAATTCCTCTGCCATCAATATTATTTCATTTTCAATTCCTACGGTAAATGATTTACAAGAAGCTCTGAGACGAAAAGGATATCCACCAATTGCAATATTTTCACAGTTTAAATTCAATCCCTGTTCAGAATATTCTGCTAATGTACTATTGATGATTTTTTCAGCCTGATTAGCAAGGAAGAACCAAATTACTGACCAACCAATTACGATTACAACAACTAAGCTTCCTAAAATTATAAATGGCCATTTTCCACGACGACGTTTTTTAGGTTCTTGACTTGAATTTGAGTTAGTGTCCATTTGTAATTTTTCCTGTTTGATTTTAATAACAAAAAAAATGTAAAAGTATATTTTTCCATCAGCTCTATCCTATTCTTAACACTTTTTCATTTAACATACACATTTTAATTTTGAGGATTCAACAATGAGTGATTTATGGGTATTCGGGTATGGTTCATTGATGTGGCGACCTGGATTCAAACATGACAAAACTGTTCCTGCCCGCTTGACCGGATACCATCGATCACTTTGCGTATATTCACATGTTCATCGCGGTACTCCAGAACAACCTGGTTTGGTATTAGGATTAGACCGTGGTGGTTCTTGTCGTGGAATGGCGTTTCGCGTTCCAGGTCAATACAAAAGTGAAGTCATTGAATATCTCCGAGCTCGTGAACAGGCAACTATGGTCTATCGTGAAGTTAACATCCCAATTTTATTGGAAAATTCAAGCAAGCATCGCGTGACTGCATTGTGTTATTTGGTTGATCGTAAACACGTTCAGTATGCGGGTGTACTTCCAAAAGAGAAACAACTTGAACTCATTAATCAAAGTTCAGGACAATCTGGTCCTAACCCTGAATATGTAATAAATACTAATGGCCACTTGGAAAAACTTGGAATCAAAGACCCTCATCTTCAATGGTTAAGTGATCAATTGAATTCAAAGTAAAGGTAAATACAGTGTATTAATGTATAATTATAGTGAGTTCAAAAATAACGATTTAACTATTCCAAAAAATCTGAAATTGAAAGTTGTCAAAATGCTAAGCTGCAACCTGACAAGTAGGTGGTGGATTTTCACCATTTGCAACTTCCAACCTTAATTTTTCGGTCGCGGTTTCAATTCTTTCAATCAACACGTCCATAAATTCTTGCTCCGATAATCCAGGTTGAATTGGAGGTAAAAATTCAACGACATGAGTCCCTGGATAATGTAATAAAGATCGACGCGGCCAAAAAATTCCAGTGTTCAACGCTACTGGCAACACTGGAACATTTAATTGCGAATATAATCTAGCGATCCCTTGCTTATATGCTGGTTTAGCACCAATTGGTCTTCTGGTTCCTTCAGGGAAAATCAGAATTTGTCGCCCTTCATTCACCGCGGCTCGCGATCGCTCAATCATCTCAGGGATTGCTTTACTACCCTTTTTCCGATCAATAGGAATCATCTTCCATTTTAACACATACCAACCAAACGCTGGAATCCATCCCAATTCTCGTTTATAAATATAGGCAGGATCAAGAAATTCAGGAATCAATCCAAATGTATCCCAGCTTGATTGATGCTTAGATGCAATTAAAAGCCCTCCTTTTGGAATATTTTCTTGACCTCGGAATTCAACTTTCACCCCACAAAAGAACTTTTCCAGCCACATATTGCCACGACACCACGAATCGACGGTAGGTTTTCCATATTTTCGTGGCAATAAAAACACATGTACACTACACCCAATCATCATAACTGCAGAGAACGTGTAGAAAAACATATTAAATAAAATCGCTCGAATAAATTGCATTTATAATCAACCCCAATTAGAAATTAGAACTTTAAATTTGAAAATCTACTCAGTTTTATTAAACCGATATTCAAAAAGTTACTAAAGGTCCATCTTGTATAAATGTGAGTGAACCGCTATACGAGAAGTTACGGTTGTCAAAGTCGTAACTACAGCAATTATCAAAACAATACCGGTATACCCAACCCAACTCAACGAGGTACCACCAAGCAATGTATTAAATGGATCTTGACTAGCATTGCTTACAAAAAAATTTGCAACTAAATCCATTGAAAAAAAGATTAAAATTGCAACAATTCCTCCAATAGCACCTCCCCTTAATCCTAACCGCAAAAAGTGTCGTTGAAACTCTCGAGCTATAAATTTGTCATCAGCACCAACAAAATGTAAAACCGATACCACATCTCTATTCCCAAACATTGCCGAACGTGTTCCAAAAACAATACAAAGTGCCATTGATGTTAACACTAATATCAATATACCAATACCAAACACAACCAAGGTATTTGCTGTAATAGCTAACCTAGATGACCAAACTGAGTGATTATCTAACGACCCACCACTTACCGACTCATTAATCTGATCTCGTAAATTATCCAGTATATTTAAGTTTATGTCATCTTCTACCACCACAGTAATGATTCTTGGCACTGGTAATACGCTAAAGTCAAATCCAGTCCCCAACCATGGTTCTAATAAGGCATTAGTTTCCTGATCAGATATCGCATGTGCGGACTCTACGCCTGGAAAATTTTCCGCAATTTCAATTGCTTTTTCTATCTCCTCCAACATATCAGCATTATCAGTTGGACGAATTTGAATAGTCACTTCTTTTTGAATGTTGTTACTCCAGTTTTCGGCAGCTGTCCATACCACTGTAACTACACCCAATGATAAACTGGCCAACAAACTCATTATCACAATAACATAAGTTAAAGCTCTACTAGCCACAGTTTGTCGCGCAATTATTTCAGATTTTGGCTCGCTGTTTTCACCTCTAAATAAACGAGGTCGTTTTGTATTCTGAGAACCTGTATAGTTAGAATACTGATTAGTCATTGCGATACACCACTTGCGCTAACTGCTAATAATATTAATTTACTCATAAATTGCTAATCTCCCTTCTGAAAGTACGAGTGAACGTGCACTCACTTGACCCATCAAGGTCGAATCATGAGTGGCAATTACAACAGAAGTTCCAAGTTTGTTCATTTCAACAAATAACCGCAATAATCTTCGAGCTAACACTGAGTCAACATTGCCGGTTGGTTCATCTGCTAATAAAATTTCTGGTTTAGTTATCAGCGCACGTGCAATTGCCGCACGTTGTTTTTCTCCACCAGACATAACAAACGGATATGCATCAATTCGATGTTCAAGTTCAACCCAATTCAATAATTCGAGAACATCAGTCCGATATTCTTCTTCGGACATGCCTAATACTTTTAACGGTAATGCAACATTTTCATAGGTGGTTAAATGATTAAGTAATCGAAAATCTTGAAATACCAACCCAATTCGTCGTCTCATAAACGGTAATTCTTGTCGGTTGATATAAGTGACATCTTTACCCATTATCGTTATGTTTCCTCTAGTCGGATATAACGACATGAACAAAAGTCTTATCAAACTAGTCTTCCCAGCTCCTGAAGGACCTGTTAAAAATTGAAAACTTTGCGGAGCAATTTCAAAATTCAGATCAACTAAAATTTCCGGTCCGTAACCGTATCTCAACCCCACGTTTTGAAATCGAATCAATTTATGTTCCTCTTAATTGTCACAATCTTGGTAAACAATCAGTTTAAAATACATATTTTATCTTATTAATCAATCACAAATGTTTATTGACAAGTAAATTCAGCTTATTATTACTAATTTTTCAACTATTTCAAGTATAATTGCTCATTTTTTCCATTTAAACTTAATATTATAACCAATCAAAAATAAATTCAAGTTTTTTCTATATGTATTAACGGCAATCATGCTCATCAATATATAATAAAAACACTAAATTATTTAATAAAGTCTAAGAATTCTTACTACATAATACAGAATTGAAATAAAAATTTGACACTCGATCTAATTTTTTTTAAAACTTCACAAAAAATTAACAATTTCCTTTATTTTTGATTCAACACTGCTAATATATATGATTTCAACATCTACCGATGAGATCTGAATTTTATGACCGAACCTAATATTCAAACACTATTTGATGAAACGGAGATTGCAACGCGTATAGATGAGCTTGCCAAAGAAATTGCAGAAAGTAACTTCAGAAATTTACTAGTTGTGGCCATATTAAAAGGTAGCTTTATTTTTGCGGCAGATTTGGCACGTGCTATGTATCGCGCAAATCTGTCCCCAGAAATGGAGTTTTTACACGTATCCAGTTATGGCACTGATACGAAGTCTTCCGGTGAAGTAAAAGTACTACGTGATGTTGAGAGTGATGTCGCGGGACGTGATGTACTTTTAATAGACGACATATTAGAATCAGGCCGCACATTGAAATATGCCCAAAATAATCTCATTGATAGAGGTGCAAATTCAGTTAAAATTGTTGCGTTGCTTGATAAGTCGGAATTTCGAAATTCAAACATTGTAGCTGACTTTGTCGGATTTAAATGTCCTGATAAATTTGTAGTAGGATATGGGATGGATATGGCATATGCCTACCGGCAACTTCCATTTATCGGATATATACCAAGCCCAGAATAATTACAGTAGAACTTACTATTTCCAAAATATTTGTGTGCATTTAAATTTTAATTTTCTATTAATCTTTTAGCTCTAAATACTGAATAAGTTAGCTTTGGCAATTATGTTCAACCTCAACTGGATTTGGAAGCACATTTCTAGTCGCGCCACTAGCAAGATCTACCAATAGTTCCAAATACTAACCCAAATGGTCCAAGAAATATAACATTTCCAGCTAATAACCAGCCACTATTTGGCGTTGCGCGGTGAATCGTAATTGTCACCTTATTTTCGCACCTACTCTTTTTGAAAACTACTTGTTCTAAGGTAAATCTAAGAATTGTAATGACACATGGTGTTGATTTATAACCATAACTGCCACCCACTTCAGCAGAAGCATTATTCAGAATTGAGTTGAACGCAACCGGTTCAAATGAATTGCGTGCTAAAGTTGCACAACTATTTGTAAAAATCGAAAAAATCAATAACAGTTTGGTAGTGATTATTGTTCTTTTTTAACCTGTGTTTATAAGATTAATTGTAAATTTTGGTGTACCGAAAGAATCACAAATAATATTACTTTGAATCTTAAATTCAGAAAATACCAAGCTAGTTCAAAATATTAGATCCTAAGAACATTTAAGCTATCGGCTCAAAAAGTGGACAATTATGAGCCGATTAAATCTTCTTTTCGGCTCAAAAAATAGCAAAATTTGAGCCGATAAATTCTCCTATTCGGCTCAAAAACTAAATAAATTTGAGCCGATAAGCATTATTTTACAAGTAATTACTGAATATATGTAATTAAAAAAATAGGATATTTCTTGAAAGATTGTTTCAATTTATCTATATTAAAAAATTATTGAGTCATCAACTTAAAATTAAGATAGAAAAACATTAATTATCCTTTCATAGTTGTTGGAGAATATTTTATGTCTTACGTTTGGCAAACAGACTTATGGCCGAATTTTACATACGATCCAAGTGCAATTGATCGATCAATTGGTTTAATTATTGGCAAAGTAAGTGAATTATCTGGATTAATTTACGGATTAACCAAACAAGACCAACTTGATATTAAAGTAAACGCCATTTCATCTGAGTGCGTACATTCATTTGCAATTGAAGGTGAAAATCTTGATTTTGACTCTGTAACACACTCTGTTATGACTTCTATTAAAAATTTAAAACAGACTAAAAATAGCAGTCGGCACTTCAATGAAACATATTTGTTAATAGATGCCCGAGAAAATCAAGAAAATATGACTCTTAAGCGTTTGAATTCTTGGCACAAACACTTATTTAATAAGAGTGTTGCTCTCAAAGACATTGGAAAGCTACGTACAGGTCCAATGAAAATTATATCATTTAAGAAATATACTGAAATTGTTCATTATATTGCACCCCCTCCAAAAAATTTAAACCAAGAAATCAAAACTCTATTAAACTGGATATCTACCGATATTCCAAAGGACAGAAATAGCTTAATTTACGACACACCCGGACGTACAGCCGTAGCACACATTTGGTTTGAATCACTTCACCCCTATAGTGATGGAAATGGTCGGATTGGGCGGGCACTAGCAGATTATATTTTAGCACAGAATGAATTTTATAGATCAGCTCCATTTAGTATATCTCGTGCAATTCAAGTTAACAGAGAAAAATACTATAGTGAACTAAAACAGGCACAATCAACTACTAAGAAATTGAACGGAAAAATTGATGTGACTGAATTCGTGGAATGGTTCGTAGAAACGATGAAAATTGGATTATCATTTGCAATTGAAGACGCAAAATTTATTCATTCAAGAAACTTATTCTTTAGACGAAATTCAAAATTGTTAAATGATCGGCAAAAGAAAGCTCTTCAAAGGCTATTTAAAGAAGGTTCAGAACGATTAAATCAAGGGATTTCTGCTCGACCGTATCAGAGAATTACGGGAGCATCCAAACCAACTGCAACACGAGATTTACAAGACCTTTCCAAAAAAGAAATTATAATTAGAAATGAAACTAAGGGGAGGGGGACTACCTACTCAATAAATCTAAAGTAAGAATACATAAAGGGCTATTCTGAATTAAATGCTGTCAATAAAGTTTTTAATTTCTTTTGTTGCATCATTACACTATAAGCTACTATTTCACTTTGCTTATAGTTTCTTTCGTCTAACTTTAACTCTGGTTTTAGCGGTATTTCCAATTCAAATACATTTGTTTTATCCAAAATTAATTTTTCTAAACCAGCTTTTTTCAATTTAAGCGCGTCCCCCGAATCATCCAAATGACTTCCAACTTTTTCCTGATCACCATAAACAATTCCTTTCCCCGAAATTACAAAAAGTGTAGCGTTGTTCCAAACAACTCTCCCTGATCCATCTTTATTAATAAGTTTAATGTCTCTTAATTTACCAGTAGTGATAGATTCTACCGAAAATGTTTTCGAATTTTGCAATATCAATTTTCTAGAATCACCTGTTTTATCCCATCTACATCTAGGTACAACAGATTTAATCATCGAAAATGTTAATAATTCAATAGCTGTACCTGTAATAAATCGATTTAATCTTATAGAAGGATTATAACTATCTAATATTCTTTCAATCCCTTGTAAATATTCTTTTTTAGTCTTTGGAGGACAATTATTTCTTAAATCTTCAAAAACTTTTTGTTCTACGGTAAATGCAGTCATATTGCTAATTTCTCGTACTTTGGGATCAAATTTTTTGCCCGAGGTGGCGGTGGGTTTTCAATTCGCTCCTTTGTCAAATCAATATAAGATTGTTCAATATCAAAACCAACAAATTTACGTCCTTCTTTAATCGCAACTAATGCGGTTTGTCCACTTCCTAAAAATGGATCAAGCACATACTCGTTTGGATCTGAATACAAAACGACTAATCGACGTACAAGTTCTTCAGGATAAGGGCAGGGATGGTCAATCTGACCAGGAGGAATTGGTGCAATATGCCAAATATTGTTTGCGATATCGCGTGTGAATAAAGTGTCAATTTCTAATGCTGGTTTAGATCCTCTTCTCATTTCACCAGGTTTTCGGAAAACCAGAATATACTCAGTCATAATGTTTGGGTAAAAGTAACCGGCCTTCTGGTGTTGAATGTACGAACCCGCTCGTTTTACCCCACCTGTGACTTTATTCCAAATTATATCCTGATGGAATTCCCAACCAATATCAATCATCCGTTCCGTAATTAACATTGGTGCAGGTATATGCTTTCTATTGTAGAGTATGGTTCCTACAACTATTGCACAAAATCCACCTTCTAATGTCACATTCTTAACATTAGTAAATACTTTACCGATATTATCCAAATACTCTTCAAATGTATCACCAAACGAACAATAATCTCGTTTCCGGTGCCAAGCATCTTGACCCTTTTTAGCATGAATATCGTAGTCAATCGCGTTCCAATATGGGGGAGAGGTCACAGTTAATGCAATTGATTGTTCGGTCCAATTGGACATGGACAAGGCTGATTCACAAAATAATTCAAACTCTTTACGATCGTTCGGACTAGTATCTAAATTATTTGAATCTTCCAAATTTTCAAAAACTAATTCCGACTGGAGAGTTTGGTCCAACATTGCTTGTCTCTCAGTTTAAACTGTAACTCGTGATAATAATATTGGACTTTTTATTTAAATCAATAACAATCAAAAAGTTATTCACAATTTTTTTTGATTCTCAAAGTCAATCAAATTCCCGAACCTAACTCTCATTCAAATTAGAATGGTGTTAATAATCGCTCCAAATAGTCTAACTCAATTGTCGGACGTTTGGGATCACTAAACCGCCGTCGCAGTTCTTCTAGAATCTGACGGGCACGTTGTGCATCAATTTCTTCTGGAACCTTGATATGTCTACCAAATTCACTACCTGGATTATTTCGTGACCTTCCAAGTGGGTCACGATTGTTACCACCCACTCTCATTCCACTTCTACCACCATTTCTCATTTGCTCACCTAACTCCTGTGCACCTTGTCTAAGTGCTTCCAACGCTTGTCCTTGTTGTCCAACAGCATTACCAGAGTCTTGCTGACCAAGTAATTGTTCCGCAAAATTCATCGCATTTCCTGCATCACCAAGTGATTGATTTGGAGGGAGTCCACCTTCCTGCAATTGTTGCATCAATTCTTGTAATTGTTGCTCTAAAGCCCCCTGTTGTTGCTGTAAATTTTGTAACGATTCCAAAAATTGTTGCATTGCCGCTTGATCTTGTGGTTGATTTGGAGATTGCTGTGGTAACGGAACCAACTGACCATTTTCATCAATACCAAATTGTTGAATACCTCCACGTTGTCCAGGTTGTTCTAGCTGAAATGTTTGGTCCATTAACTCTTGTTGTCGTTGAATCATTTGTCCAAGTTCATTAAGAGCTTCCATCATCATCTGCATACCTTCATTTGACTGCATCATTTGAGATTGTGATGCTCGTGCATTATCCAACATTTGTTGCATTTGTGCTAATAATTGTTCTGCCGCTTCTCGAGCACCACTTTTTGCCAATTCTTCAATTTGCCGTAGCATTTCATCAAGGTCTTGACTATTAAATGATTGTGCATTAGGATCCAAAGGCATCATAACTTGTGGATTTTGACGCATTTGTTGCAACATCGCTTGCATATAGCGTTGAAGTGCTTCTCGCAATTCTTGAGTTAACCGAGTAATTTCTTCATCGGAAGCACCATTTTGAAGAGCATTTCTTAATGCTTCCTGTGCATCACGTAAAGCACGTTCAGCAACCGATAAATCACCATCTTCAATCGTTAGTGCTAATTCCCAAAGTAATTCTACGACCTCAAATAATTCTTCATCAGAATTTGATGAAACTAATCTTTCATAAATGAAATTCATACCGAAATAATATTCCACTTCGATATCAAGCAAATCTGGTGCTAACAAAATTGCATCAAAGGCATCAATAACATTTGTTTGTTGATTCGCATCCAACGCAAGTATTTTTCGTTGTTCAACGATTGCCTTTGCTAATGGTTTACTAAATAACCGTTCAGGTAATGTCATTTTATACGGTTCAGAATATCCAACTTGACCTAATTCATCTTCTGCTACCAAAGTCAAAATAACATCACTACCAGCCCAGGGATGCGTGGTTAAATTGCGGTAGGTTTCTGCAATACCTTCTTCGGAATTTCGACTTGGAAGCGTTAAATTTATACTTGGTGGCTCAATTAGTGGTCTAACTTGATAATTTTCACGAATAAGACCAAATTGATCAGTTGCATCTGGGTCTGCTTCAAATTTAGCTTCCCCGCGAACTACTCCGTAATCATCAGCAACCCGATAAACTAACTGTATCCCGCCACTAACCTGTAGATCAGGGTCTTCTTCAAAAGCAATTTCTGGATTTAGATCTGGATCAATTGCAAACGACCAAGAATGATTTGTTTCAAGTCCATTCCGAATTTCAACAATTCCTGATTCACTGAATTCAATTTCATGTTCAACTGGAGTTGAGGAAGCTTGATCTGTATTTTCAACTTCTTCAGCAGATTGTACAACTGGTTGCAAAGACTCAATTGTCTTTCCTTGCAGAATTGAAATGTCTCCTACATTTCCTTGACTTCGAATTACAACTTTACTTCCTTCAGGAATTGTTATTGGTTCGTCACTATTGTGTGCGATACTTGATTCACCTGTTAAAAATATTGGAACTCGTCCAGTATAACTGGGAGGATTAACCCACGCATCAATGCGTCCAGGTTCCAATTCAGCTGCTTCTGGACCAGCAATTGCATCTAATAAACGAATTCCTCGTTCACCTTCTGCAACAAAATATCCAACAATTAACAATAATATAACAGCAACTCGTAAGCCCCATGGATCGCGTTTAAACGCATTTGGTTGAGGATGACGCGTATTAACCTGTTTTAATGCCTCTGACATCCGTTGGATATGTACTTGCCATAATTTTTGTCCAACTGGATCTTGCTTACCAGCTTCTAACTTATCCTCAAGCGCGCTAAAAGGACGATGCAAATGACCGGAATCTTCTTCAACGCGTCTCAAACCTTCTTCATATTCCGGATATTTCACTAATCTAAATCGATAAAAAGACGCAATCAAACCGACAACAAATAACAATACAATTGGAACTCTGAACCAAAAACCAAGTAGTTCAAAAAAACCTACCCAAGATAATGCCACATAGAATGTTCCAATCAGAAGTGGTAAATATATCGCTGGCCACAACCGTTCCCAATAAATTGACAATTGAGCGCGAGAAATTTTTCGGAGTAATTTTCGTTTACCCGATATTAAATCGCTTCGGTTTGATGTGTATTCATATTGACTACTAGACATAATTTCTCCAATTATTAATTCAAATCTCAAATTTCAATATAAGTTAGAAAATTCTACAACATTCTCAATGTATATACAATTTCTGTAAAAATATCTACATTACAAATAATTTAAATTTACCCTTACTTTAAGTACGCTTAATAAAGTAAGAACTTTCCTTAGCCAAATTGCAACAATTATTGAATCAGTGGATCCAAAATAAAGGTATCTGGTCGATTTTTCTCTTGTTCAGTTTTAACTCTTGGTGGTGGTGGTTCTAAACCACCCTTCCGGCCACAACTATTTATTAGCACTAGACTTACTGCAAATACAACTAATCCAAACCTAAATTTCAACTTTCCACTCCTCAATTCCATATTTGTGCGCACGATAATCGCATTAAATTTCAAATTCTATGAATTTTCTTCTGCCAATATTTTGAGCCATTGTTTCGCCTGCATTTTAACACTATCCGGTGCAGTTCCGCCATAACTTGTCCGACTAGATACTGAACTTTCTACCGAAAGAACGGAATATACGTCATCGGTAATGCGCGCATCAACGTGTTGCAAATCTTCCAGTGAGATTTGATGTAAATCTTTACCCTGTTCTTCGGCCATTGCAACTATTTTACCTGTTATCTGATGCGCTTCACGAAACGCTAACCCAGGTACTCGCACGCACCAATCTGCCAAATCTGTTGCCGTTGAATATCCCAATGATGCCGCGTTTAGTAATTCTAGATCATTAAGTTTCAAATCTTTGACCATGCCAGTCATTGCAGCAATTACTAACGAAAAATTCTTTAACGCATCGAATGTCTGTTCTTTGTCTTCTTGCATATCTTTTGAATAGGCAAGTGGTAATCCTTTCATGACGACTAAAATCGCATTCAACGCACCAAAAATTCTACCCGTTTTTGCTCGAACCAATTCCGCAGCGTCTGGATTCCTTTTCTGCGGCATAATTGAAGAACCAGTCGTAAATGTATCTGGCAATTCAATAAAATTAAATTGCGACGAACACCACAGGACAATTTCTTCACCAAATCTTGATAAATGAGTTGCACAAATAGCAGCTGCGGCAAGCACCTCCATCACAAAATCTCGATCCGACACTGCATCTATAGAATTTGCTGTCGGTTGCTTAAATCCTAATTCTAACGCAGTATATTCACGATCGATTGGAAAGGACGTTCCTGCCAACGCACCAGATCCCAGTGGAGATTCGTTTAATCTTTCTCGCGCATTCTGAAATCTTCCACGATCTCGTTCTAACATCTCTACATAAGCTAACAAATGATGACCAAACGTCACTGGTTGCGCCGTTTGTAAATGCGTAAATCCTGGCATAATAACCGAAGCATGCTTTTCAGCTTTCGTTGCAAGTTCAATTTGTAATTCTCGTAACTGCTCAGCTAATTGATCAACCGTATCACGAATCCAAAGTTTAAAATCAGTCGCTACTTGATCATTTCTTGATCGCGCGGTATGTAATTTACCCGCAACTGGTCCTATCAATTCAGCTAATCGCGATTCAATATTCATATGGATGTCTTCAAGCGATCGAGAAAATTTAAATGTTCCATTCTCAATCTCAGCAAGTATTGTATCTAAACCTTGATCAATACTGTGAGCATCTTCTTGACTGATTATGTTTTGGCGCGCAAGCATGGTAACATGAATCTTTGAACCCTTTATATCATGTCGGTATAATTCTTGGTCAAACTCAATAGACGCATTGATTTCTTCCATAATTTCATTAGGCTCTTGCGAAAAGCGTCCACCCCACATACGATTAGTCATAAATTAACCTCTTTGGAGATTGAATAACAATGATTTTACAAATATTTAAAAATGGATTTACCCCAAGCTTTTACCTAAAAATAGGTATAGCTGGTCTTTTGGTTGGCTTTTTAACAGTCTATATTATAAATTATATTTCTAATAGCGAGCAAACTTATTCAACCTGTAGCATATCATCTGAAAAACGCGACACCTTAAAAAAGTATGCAACAGGAGAACTTGCAGCTCTACTTGTTGCTAATGATCCCTTAGATCTCAGTAGTATAACATTTCAAGATGAATACAACAATATCGTTAATTTTTCAAGATTTGAAGGTAAAAAAATTTTACTAAATCTTTGGGCAACATGGTGCGCGCCTTGTCGATATGAAATGCCCGCACTTGATAGACTACAACAACAACTTGGTGATGACACCTTTGAAGTTGTGGCATTGAACGTGGATCAATCTGATTTAAGCAAACCTAAAGAGTTTCTCAAAGAAATTAATGCTGAAAATCTGACTTTGTGGTTAGATCCAAATTGGATCGCTTACCGTGAATTACAACAACAAGGCCGGGTACCAGGTTTACCATCTACTTTGCTAATCGATTCTAAAGGATGTGAAATGGGAGTGGTATACGGACCTGCTGAATGGGATTCAGAAGACGCGATAAATTTATTCCGCGCAATAAAATAAGTTCCGTGATGTAGTATAACAATATGTTAATTTTGAGACTTATATACAATATGCCGCAAAAGTTAAAACGACTACTAATTGCTTTTTACAAAACTAATCTGAGTGCTGTTAAATTCACGAAACTCCATTCCAAATAATGAAAATTCTTTGGAACAAAATTGAACCTCTTGAAACTTTCTACAAAATGGATATTCTATAAAAAGTTCTAAAATTTAAATTTTTTAGTGGTTCCTAATTAAAAAATTGATCTCAGTGAACAGAGCTGTTTTCAATCTTCAATTTTTGTTTTCGAATGATCATTTCAAAATTTGGTTTAGGTTCCTTTGAAGTCATTTTTGCTACAAACTTGAAAAATCCCGCAAAATTACCCATTTTTAGTTTTTCTGGGTCTAATTGTAATTTAGATTCACATCGAGATCGGCAAGAATAATAGAATTCAGTAAGTGTGCGTTACCACTCATCAAATACGCACAACTGATTAACTGATAACTCAGTTAAGTTGAATATCAATAGTGGTAAATTTCGCTGTCCCAAAGGCGTGAAGTATCACTAATCAGAACTTGTATCAACCCAACCCAAACTACATCAATGCCAAATATTAATTTATGACCAAAAATTCTTCCAAAAAAATCTTGATTAAATTTTCTAAATCAATTAACTTTCTAATTAGGTTTTTGAGACTATGCTAAATTAAAGACATCTTGCAATTGAAAGTGGAATCTGTGTCCTAATTGATAACATGTGACTATTTGTCGCATATGATTTTGCAAATAACTGTTGTAATTTAAATCAACAACAACTTATAAGGAGCTCAATCCATGAAAAAAATGTTTATATTATTAGCAATATTAATGCTAGGTAGCTGTCAAAATGAAAGTTATGGACCCTATGGTAGTCCAGATAGCTACCAACGTGATTGCCTTGAACGAGATCGTGGTAATCGTGCTGAATGTTTTATCGCCACAATCGGATACACATTCCACTATATGTGGGAATAGGAGAACCAACTATGAGAAAAATACTAGTTATTGCCGCTATTTTATTCCTTACGGGCTGTGATAGTAGCAACGAATATATCAATGATTGCATGCGACCAGTAGGGGCATCACATGGAGCTGTTGCTTGTGCCTTTGAAACTTTTGGTTGGATGATCGGTAATGGTTTGGCTTGCGATATGGCTGGTCAGTGTTAATCAGCACTCCAATCCAAAATTAAAAAAGGCATGCTTGGAATAAGTTGTGCCTTTTTTAACACATTAATTTAGGGAATTATATACATAATATAGAGTTTATCAGTGTTTTTAAAAATTTAAGGTTGATTTATGCATTTCACGCATTTAAATAATTCATTTTTTGATTAGTTGAATTCATTAGAATTCACATCATGAAATACTGTAATTGCGTTATATTTTTTCGCCCTCGTTTGCAATTCATTCAATAACACTGTTTTTCCAACACCGCGCAGACCATGAAACATGATGCTAAGTTCAGGCATTCCATTTGCTAAACGCTTGATTGCAATTTCAGAATTAGAAAGTAGCAAATCTCTTCCAACAAATTCTGGAGGAATTACACCCGCTCCTGGGTTAAAGGGATTTGTTTCACGATCCATCTTAAATCCAATTTTTCAATTTAAATGGTTAATTTAATAAAACATAGAATATTAGTTTTATTGTTTTTAAATTCAAATTCAAAACTTTAATTTAGATTTCTATAGTTAGTTGAAAACACACAGATATATCAACTGGTCATTTATACAACTAAAGAATATAAATATCATTAACATAAGTATACAAATTATTAGTTTTGTCAGCACAATTTCAAAATTTTAAGTTTTTCCAATTGATGCCGAATATCATCCAGAAAATCCTTTTTTCTAGTTCGCGTAACACAGAGCCAGCTTTTTTACGTACTTTCTTGAATTCATTTTTTGCATTCTTATTTGGATATATCACAATTTTCTCCTATCTATTTTGATTTAATCTTGTATTATGAGTGAATATTTTTCTGATTCAAATACAAATATTGAACTCAATAGTACATTACATAATTAACAAATTTCATATTTCAAGTTTTTATCCCAAGACAAAGGATTTTAAATGATAGCGAATGAATTTTTGGAGCTTATTACCCTAGCAATTGGTGGAATTATATTAGGATTTATTATTCTGTTAAAGGGAGGTACATGGACCGTCACTGCCGCTGAATGGATTGCCGACAAATTAGGGTTATCTAGATTATTTATTGCCGCAACCATAGTTGCATTTGGTACTTCCGCGCCAGAATTATTTACCTCTGTGAATGCAAATTTGAAAGACCTACCTGGCATTGCATTAGGTAATGTAGTTGGTTCCAATATTGCAAATGTTTTGCTAGTTTTGGGAATTTCCGCAATCATTTCTCCGATTTTGATAGATCGATTTAGGGTTCGCATTGATACTGCAATTATGTTTCTTTCAACAATAATTTTGACACTTGGAATGATATATGGTGTTTTTAGTCGAATTACTGGTTTTATTATGTTTTTAATATTGGTTGGATATGTTTATTATCAATTTAAATCAGATAAATTAGGTTTAGAAGACGATGCAAAAATTCCAGAATTTAAATCTAGTTGGCATGCTATACTAATTTTATTGCTTGGATTTGGGTCACTTGTAATTGGTTCTGAATTGTTAGTTCGTGGTGCGGTTGCTGGGGGTCAATTACTCAATGTAAGTGAAACCGTTATCGGTATAACAGTAATTGCATTTGGAACCTCACTTCCCGAATTAGCCACTTGCTATGTTGCGGCAAGAAAAGGTCAATCAGATATCATCATTGGTGGTTTAATTGGATCAAATATATTTAATATCCTTTCAATTATTGCAGTCACAGCTTTAATTAAACCGCTCAATGTAGATCAAACATTTTTAACTTTTAATCTACCCATGCTCATTGCGGTTACTCTAGTATTTACTATTTTACTCTTCTCTTTTAATCGAATTAGCAAGATTTTTGGAATTGCTTTCGTTCTTGTATACATTGGGTTTGTAATCCTCCAATACAATTCTTGAATATTGCAAATTCCAATAAATTGAAGCAGTAATTTTTCAATAAATTATATAAAACTTTTAATCTAAACCTGCATCTGATTCAATCAATTGATGCCTAATTACTTTACCAGTAATAGTTCGTGGCAATGATTCAACAAATATATAGCGACGCGGACATTTATAGTTTGCTAATCTTTCAGCACACCAATCAGCAAGATTTTTAATATCAAAATTTTCCTCAGATGCGACAACCAAATAGGCTGTAATTACTTCTACACCGCTTGATAACTTTTTTTGTCCGACGGATACTTCTAAAACCTCTGGGTATTCTGCAATCAAATGCTCGACTTCAAGCGGTGAAACTCTATAACCTGAAGCATTCATCAAATCATCAACCCGTCCAGTATACCAAATATAACCATCTTCATCAAAATACCCAGTATCTCCAGTTAAAAACCAATCACCTCGAAAAGACCTTTCATCTTCAATTGAATTATTCAAATAACCCAGCATTAAACCTGTTTCATTTTTGTGAACTGAAATAATTCCTTTTTCACCAACCGGGATGGGAGTTTCCCCACTTTCAATGGGCAATAACGTTATTTGTCGACCTTCTTGAGGTTTTCCTGGACTTCCAGGTCGGGTTTCAATAGTTGGACCATTTGAAATATAGGTTGAGATTTCGCTCATTCCCAATGCTTCATACAGCGGTTTCCCAGTCTTTTTATTCCACTCTTCTAACAAAATTGCCTGTAAAGCTTCACCAGCCGTTAAGCCATATCGCAAACTTAGAATATTTTCAGATAAATTCTTATTGTACTTCAAAATCCTACGATATAAACTTGGAACCGCAGCAAACAAAGTCGCATTGCTTTTCTTAATAATTTCTGGCCATTTTTCAGGGTTTGAATTCCCAACATAAATGACACTTGTAGCACCATTTACCCACGGATCCATTAATCCTGTTCCTAATGTATAAGTCCAGTTAAATGCACCGGCATGAAGTAAAATATCAGTTTCCTTAATTCCATACCAATCTCGGTACATTGGTTTACGACCCAATAAACTACGATGCGCGTGAACTACTCCTTTTGGTTGACCTCCAGTCCCAGAGGTATAAACTATAAATGCCGGATCATTTAATTTCGTCTTGGCATAATCTCCAACTGGATGCGATTTCATTTCAGAAATTTTCTCTGTGCCAAGTAATAAGGAATCACCAATTTCATGAGGTAATTCTGTCTTATTATCATGAACAATTACAGTCGCATTAGAATCACTTAACAAAAAATCACATTCGTACGCTGTCAACATAGAAGATGTTGGAATTGGTACATGGCCAGCGGCAATTGCTCCTAAAAACACCAGTGGAAAATCACTCGAATTTCCAATCCTCAGCATAATTCTACTCTTTGGTGAAATATCCAAAGTGTTGAAATATGAAGCGACACCTAAGACCGCACTTGAAATTTCTTCGAAACTCCAAGTTTCTATCAGTTTCGCGCCATCTGAATATACCTGAAGAGCGCACTTTTGAGGAAATTTCTGAGTTGAGTTTTCAAGGCAGTATCGTGTGAGATTAAAATCACTATTTTCTGACACTTTCATGCTTCTCTTTTTAACCCGCAATGTTACTTTAACTGATAACTCATACAAGAAATGAAATTCTGGGAATTATATACTAAAATAACAAAGTTGTGGAAAACTTTATTTATCGTTTGTATTTGCGGAAATTGAAGCCATATTTTGTGTATCTCTTTCATTACACATGAGGTTTCAATTGGCAAACAACGCTCTTGGTAAGCATTATCGTGACACCATTTCGTTTGAAGACGCAATAGAGTTGTTTTCAAGTGAAGAAGAATCAAAAGTTTGGTTAGAAAAGTTAATTTGGCCGGATGGTCCCGTCTGCCCGAAATGTGGTAGCAAGAATATTCAGCACAATGTTAAACACCCTTCAATGAGTTACCGATGTAGAGATTGTCAAGGGCGTACGTTATTTAGCTTAAATTCCAGTCCTGTTATGCATTCTTCGCCACTAAGTTATCGAAAGTGGGCGATTGCGACGTATTTAGTGGCGATTAATCACAAGGGAGTCTCATCAATGAGAATGCGTCATGAATTAAAAATCACGCAAAAAGCGGCATGGCATCTCCTCCACTGAATTCGTGTGGCGTTTCAAAACGGTACGCTTGTCTATGATGGTCCGGTGAAAGTGGATGAGACCAAGGTTGGCGGTAAAATGAAAAACATGCATGCGAAGAAAAATCGCGCTCTGAGTGAAACTGGGAACAGTAATAAATCAATTGTTGTTGGGATCAAATGTCGGCAAACCAATCAAATTGAAACGGTCGTCGTTGAAACCGCAAGTAAGGACATACTCCATGAATTTATTGAGGCGCGAACAACACCAGATACCATTGTTTATATCGATTCTAATCCAGCCTATACGGATGTTGAGCGCACGCATGAAACAGTGAATCATAAGGTTGGTGAATATGTACGGGATGACGTTCATACCCAAGGCATGGAATCGCTTTAGTCCCAATTAGACCGGAGTCTTATGGGTGTTTTTCATCAGTTGAGTCGGAAACATTTACATCGGTACTTGGCTGAACTGACGTTTCAACATAATTATCGTCATTTCGATACGATCGATCAAATCAAGATCATTGCTCAAGGGATGAAGGGGAAGCAATTACGATATCGTGAGCTAATCGCTACATAAGAGTCTATTTCAATTGATCAAATCAGTTGTTAGAACCAATTATTTGCAACGGATCATTTTATTTGCTATGATTTAAAATATCTTACTAAGTGCAATTGTTTAAAGGTGACTAAGTCACACTTACATTAAAATGAAAGGAGTTCATATGCCACGTCAAAAATCAAAGAAACCAAGCAAATCGCAGAAATTCAGTCTTCCGGAAGTCCGAATAAAGCCGAGTAGTTATCAACCAACAAAGGCAGAATTAGAAGAAGTTGTATCGTTTGATACAACACCGGAAGAATTTCTCCGTCGAGTTCCCCGACCCATGAAAATTGTGCGTGACCCAAACGCATAGCGAAAATCAGATCAAGTCGCTAATTTTCACGACAACTGATTAGTTGTCCTTTCATCAAAATTTGAGAATTAAGTGAAAATCCAAGGACAAAATTTGGAGAGAATCTCTTGCTAATTTATAATTGTTAGAGTATATAAATCCCGATAATTCAGTCCAATTGTTTCAACTTAGACATTGAATCGCTTAACTTTTGCAATTGATTTAATGTCACCCCGTGCTATACCTAAATCGTTTAGTTCGCGGTTGGAAAGGTGAGACAGTTCTGCGTAAGTTTCACGATATTGTTTCCAACTATTGTATTTTTTCATGATATTTCTGAACATATTGTTTTCCTATTTTAGTAAACTTCAAGATTCAACCAATCAATGATTGAAGTTACCGATGAACCGATAACTAATTTCAATTTAATGTTCGTTAATTAAAAAATTAGATCAGTACAATTAAATTTTTGTGAAGAATTAATGAAACTTCGGGATAGTCAATTTTTTCGCAAAACTAATCAGAATGTTCTCTGAACTCTGATGAATTAAAAAAGTGTCGCTGAGTGCCCAAAATAACAGTCAGGGGAGACATAGAGAAGTTTTTAATCACAAAATAAAAAATTCCTATGATTACTTACTACTCAACAGCAACACTTAAGTAACCCGATTTATAAGTTTGCATACTAGTTGTGAAATTTTCTGGTTTACTATGTATTCTTAGTTTAGTTTATCAGGAAACCAACGCTCAGATCAATTGCGTTATTTCACGAAGTTGAGAATAATGTGGTTAAAGTAAACCAACACAATGATATTGAGTTTATCAAACAAGTGAAACCAGAAGTATCAAAAATAGCGGTTGGTTATGTAGTGATTATTTTTAGGATATATTGGAAGTTTCATAATTGAACTCAAGCTAATTTATGAAATTGGGCGACAAAAAGTAAATTTGCCGCCCAGACCCTTAGCATTAACGATTTGATTGCTCAAAACGTCTTAGCAGTTGGTTACCACGTTTGACTGCAGAGTTTAGTGCTTCTTGAGCAGATTTGTCACCAACCCATACCGCTTCCAGTTCTTCATCAATTACACTACGGATTTGGTCAAATAATCCAAGACGCAGACCTTTGGAATTCACCGTCGGTTTATTTCTTGTGACTTGGAGAATTCCAACATCGGTTCCTGGATTTTCGTCATAAAATCCAGATCTTCTTGTTGACTCTGCGGCGGCGGTAGTAATTGGAAAATAACCCGAATCTTTATGCCACTGTTCTTGAACTGAAGTTGTGGAAAGATAGCTTAAGAATTTTCCTACACCAATATATTCTGAATCATCATGTCCTTCCATTACCCACAACGAAGCACCTCCAATTGTTGTGTTTTGAGGTGCAGTTCCGATTCCTTCCCAGTATGGTAGGGGACGAACTGCAAACTCAAATTGAGCTTCGCTTTTAATACCTGCATATGCAGCCGAAGATTGGGTATTTAGTGCACACTCTCCAGCACGGAAACTTGCTCCACCGCCAGCTAGACGACCAGCATAAATAAATTTCCCTTCTCTGGCCCAAATTCCCATTTGTTTAATGTGTGCAACTTGTGCTTCACCATTTATCAATAGTTCAGCATCAAGACCGGCAAAGCCATTGTTTTTTGTCGCATAAGGTACATTATGATAAGCTGAATAGTTCTCAAGATGTTCCCAGTTAAAAGATGACCCTGAAACCAAAGGACATTCTTCACCAGCTACCTTTAGCTGATCTAAAACAATACCTACTTTTTGCCAAGTAGATAAGTCAACATTAGAGTCAATTCCAGCCTTTTTTAGTCGGTCAACATTAACCCAGAGTATTGGCGTTGATGAATTATATGGTAGCGAAAGCATTAATCCATCGGCAGTAGTGTAAAACCCTTTAACTGCCTCAATGTAATCATCTGGGTCAAATTGTACGCCACTCTCAGTCATGACTTCATATACCGGTTTGATGGCTTCCCTAGCGGTCATCATGGTGGCAGTTCCAGCATCATGTACCATTAAAATGTGAGGTTGCCTATTACCTCGGAATGCCGCAATTCCAGCATTCAAATTTTCGGCATAGGTACCTTTGTAACTAGTGACTACTTTATATTCTGATTGACTTGAGTTGAAATTATCAACTTGTACATTTAGCAATTCACCAAGGCGACCAGTGAAAGCATGCCAGTATTGGATTTCTGTTTGCGCCATAGCCGCAATCGTTGACATTAGAATTGCTACTAAAGTAAAAAGAAATAATTGTTTCATTTTATTACCTCGAATTGGTTGTGTTGATTTAAATGAGATTGATGAGAATCGAACCTCAATTAGAGATTACCAATCCAAGCTGAAATGAAGATGACACTAGAATTATAATTAAGCAAAACTTTGATGACAAAACTATGAACTTTTTAATTTAATTGATTCTAACGTTGGTGTCAGGGTCAAAAAGGTGACAATGTTCTGGTGGAAAGTGTAATTTTATCATTGATTTTTCACCACTTGGTCGGTGTACTCCGGGTAAACTTGCAGTGAATTCGAAACTATTATTATTCATTGTGCCGTGAAAAATGGTGTTCGCGCCAAGTGGTTCGGTAATAGTTGTTTGAAACTCAATGTGTGCGCCACTCTCTGCTACTACGTGTTCTGGTCTTATTCCCAATTTAACCTTATTCTTCACAAAATTCGATGGTGCATGACAAATAATTGTTCCGGCAAACCGAACTTTGTCTTCAATGATCTCAGCATCAAGGATATTCATCGCTGGACTGCCAATAAACTGCGCAACAAATTGGGTTTTTGGATTACTATAGACTTCCAGTGATGTACCAATTTGTTCTGCGATCCCGCCATTCATTACGATCATTCGGTCTGCCATTGTCATAGCTTCAACTTGGTCATGAGTTACGTATAAAGTAGTAATACCTAATTTACTTTGTAATTCTTTGATTTCTAATCGCATTTGTACACGTAATTTGGCATCTAGATTAGATAATGGTTCGTCAAATAGGAAAACTGAGGGCTCCCGAACAATTGCACGTCCCATCGCGACTCGTTGTCGCTGCCCACCGGATAGTTGTTTTGGTTTGCGGTTTAACAAACTCTCAAGTTGAAGCAATTTAGCAGATTCATGTACTTTATTAGTGATTTCATCTTGTGGTAGACCAGCAATTTTAAGGCCATAGCCCATATTTTGTGCTACAGTCATATGTGGATAAAGTGCATAGTTTTGAAAAACCATTGCAATATTCCGATCCATTGGTTCAACAGCATTAACCCGTTTGTCATTGATCTTGACCTCGCCAGAAGAAATGGTTTCTAGTCCTGCGACCATTCGCAATAAAGTTGATTTACCGCACCCAGAAGGCCCAACTATAACGATAAATTCACCTTTTGAAATATTGGTGTTGATACCTCGAATAACCTCAAGATCGTCAAAGGATTTTCGAACGTTAATTAAATGAACAGTTGCCATGATTATTTCTCGCTTTCTAATAGTCCTCTAATAAAGAGTTTTTGCATTGCAATAAGCACCACAATTGGTGGTATCATCGCTAATATTGAAGCTGCCATAATTACCGGCCAATTTGCGATATCATCTTCCGCCGGTAACATTTGATAAATGCCCATGATAATAGTGTTCTTGGCTGGTTCAGTGGTAATTAAAAGTGGCCAAAGATATTGATTCCACCCAAAAATAAACATAATGACAAATAATGCCGCAACATTTGTTCGACTCATGGGAAGTAAAATGTCCCAGAAAAAACGCATTGGTTTGGCACCATCTACGCGTGCTGCTTCGACCAACTCGTCGGGGATTGTCAGAAAAAATTGGCGGAATAAGAATGTTGCGGTTGCTGATGCAATTAGTGGGAAAATGAGACCTGAATAGCTATTTAACATACCGAAATTAGCGATGACTTCAAAGGTTGGAACAATTCGAACTTCTACTGGTAGCATGAGAGTAATAAAAATCATCCAGAAAAATAGATTTCGAAATGGAAATTTAAAATATACAATCGCAAATGCAGAAAGGATTGAAATCGCTATTTTACCGAGTGCAATTCCTATGGCCATTATGAGAGAATTAAAGAGCATGGTTGTAACTGGAACATTTACACCAAAAAACAGAGCATCTCGATAATTTTCAATCATTTTAGTCCCTGGCCAAAGCGGCATTGGTGGTTGGACAATTTCTGTTTGGGTAACTGTTGAAGCAACAAATGCTAACCAAATTGGGAAAAAGATAATTAATACTCCACCAATCAAAAACGCATGCGTAAGCCATAAGCTTAATCCGCGTTTTTCGACCATACCATTTAGTGCGTTAGACATTAATAATGCACCTTTTTTTCAACATATTTAAATTGAAGTACGGTTAGAATGCCGACAACCATGAGCAATATAACTGATTGGGCCGCAGATGAACCAAGGTCTTGCCCAACAAATCCATCTGAAAAAACTTTGTAAACAAGTATCGTTGTTGCTTGTTGTGGACCGCCGCCGGTGATCGTATGGATAATTCCAAATGTTTCAAAAAATGAATAAACGATATTGACGACTAAAAGAAAAAATGTGGTGGGAGATAATAATGGTAGTACAATTGTAAAAAATCGCCGCCAAAATCTAGCGCCATCAATGGCCGCAGCTTCTATAACAGAACGCGAAACTGATTGTAATCCAGCAAAGAAAAACAGGAAATTATAGCTAATGCGTCCCCATGCTGATGCAAAAACTACTAGTCCCATTGCCTCAGAGTTATTCAATACATGGTTCCAGTCATACCCGAGTTGCCCCAAATACCAAGATATGACTCCCACTCTAGTATTAAACATGAATAACCATAAGACTCCAGCAATTGCTGGTGCAATGGCATAGGGCCATATTAGTAAGGTTCGATAGGTTCCCGATCCTTTGATTAGTCGATCTGCCAGTACAGCCAAAAATAAAGCAGGAATCATCGAAGTTAAAGTAACAAAGATTGAAAATATCGCAGTAGTTAAAAAGGATGAACGGTAATAGGGATCGGTAAGAAGAAATTCAAAGTTCAAAGTGCCAACAAACTGCTCAGATAGTCCAAATGGGTCCGGGATAAATAACGACTGCCATATAGCTTGGCCAGCGGGGTAGAAAAAGAAAATTCCAGAAATAGCGACTTGTGGTGCGATGAGCAGTAATGGTAAAAGCCAGCCTTGGAATTTGACGCGTTTTTCCATTTTTCAACGTCCTTCTGATATAACATTGGGCAGGAAATTATTTTCCCGCCCAAAGTTTTTGTTTTAACTATTTGATTGCTCAAAACGACGAAGAAGTTGATTTCCACGTTCAACTGCAGAATCTAAAGCGTCTTGTGCTGATTTGTCACCCGACCAAACAGCTTCTAATTCCTCATCAATTATTCCGCGAATTTGATCAAAAGATCCAAGTCGAAGACCTTTCGAATTAGCTGTCGGTTGATTTTTGGTCATTTGGATGAATGCGATATCAGTACCGGGGTTTTCATTATAGAAACCAGATGCTTTAGTAGCTTCTCCTGCGGCGGTTGTTATTGGGAGATAACCGGTATCTTTATGCCATTGTTCTTGAACTGGAGTTGTAGAGAGATAGCTTAAATACTCTCCCACCCCTTTATATTCATCACTATCATGACCTTCAAATACCCATAGCGATGCACCACCAATTATGGTGTTCTGTGGTGGATTTCCAGCACCTTCACGATATGGAAGAGTACGAACAGCAAATTCGAACTTTGCCTCGTCTTTTATACCAGCATACCCAGCTGAGCTTCCAGTGAAAAATACACACTCACCGGCCCGGAAGTTTGCCCCTCCTTCACTTCGACGACCTGCATAAACGAATTTTCCGTCTTGAGCCCATTCACCCAAATGAGCAATATGGGCTACTTGTGCATTTCCATTGAATTTTAGCTCAGTATTTAGTCCAGTAAATCCATTATCATTGGTTGCAAATGGAACATTATGGTACGCTGAGTAATTTTCAAGGTGAACCCAGCTTTGCCATGTTGTTGTAAATGGACATGATTCACCAGCGGCTTTAAGTTGATCTAACACTGCATCTACTTTTTGCCAAGTTGACAGGTCAACATTTGGATCAATACCCGCATTTCTGAGCTTGTCAACATTTACCCAAAGTACTGGAGTTGAAGAGTTAAACGGCAACGACAACATTTGACCATCTATTGTGGTGTAATAACCTTTCACTGCACCGATATATGCGTTTGGGTCAAATTTTGCACCACTTTCAGCCATAACTTCATAGACTGGTTTAACAGCTCCTTTCGCAGCCATCATGGTAGCAGTACCAACTTCAAAGACCATCAGAATATGTGGTTGTTCATTGGCACGGAACGCAGCTATTCCTGCATTTAGAGTTTCTGAATAGTTTCCTTTGTGACTTGCGACAATCTTATAATCAGATTGAGATGAGTTGAAATTATCCACTTGTGCTTGTACAAGTTCGCCTAAGCGTCCAGTAAATGCGTGCCAAAATTGCACTTCAGTTTGAGCCATAGCCGCAAGCGGAGAAATTAGCATTGCGATTAAGGTGAGAAGAGTTAATTTTTTCATTGTAACCTCAAATAAGTTGGTTTAAGTAGATTGATGAGAGCGGACAGTTATACCCGCAGGGTCAAGTCTACTATTTGAGGTATAATATTTGATGAAAGTTTAGCTAAGGTTCAGTTAAGTTTTTGAGAATTTATTATAAATTATTTGTCTATTATTTATGACAAACACCAATTAATTTAGCTTGGACTCGTGAAGACGATATCAACGGTGGATATTATCGACTAATTGCGGTACATCGTATTAAGATTGTTGTTAATAACAGAGGGAAAATTACCGGATGGGATCATCGAATCACCGCAAAATCAATTATGAAGTGAACCGCATTTGATTCACTAGCGGTGTTTATATGGGTTGATAATTCGCCAGTAGAAGGAGTTAACGATATTCATGATGAAATACCGGTATTTTTAGTAGGTATAAGTGATATAATATCGCCAATAAAAGCATTGTGTTGGAGGTCTCTAGGACATACTCACCCCGCATTTACAATGGAAACAGCCATTGACATGATTGCGGAAAAAATATCACGTGGCCCTGTTAAACTGAGGTTAGAATTGTTTTGCGGTAGTGGTGATGATCAGAAGAGATTAGCCGGTGTATTGAAATTAGTAACAACAAAAATTAAATTGGGGAAGTCCAGTTCTAGTACTGTTCTACGACTGATTAACTTGATTTTTTGATGACAACCATCTAACTTGATATGTTGTGCTTTAATGACTCTATTCATTAGTATAAACATATCGCAAATATAATCTTCCACTATTTAAAAAATTATTTTTTCTTTAGTTAACATGGAAATTTTGGGAATTATATACACCAGAATCCACAGTTAAGTGCCCGTCCTTGATTAGTGGTATTTTTGGCTAAGAATAGATTAATTGATTTATTTATTCAAGAGCAACGTGTTGCTGATTTTGGTAATAGAGGAACTCTTGGGTCACTTGGGTTTTTTGAACTGTTGGGTAGTGAAATTCCAAAATCATAAATTCCACCTCTTCAGCACTACCACTGTGATTTAAAATTTGTGCGCTAAAGGATTTTGTCTTTCCAACTTTTTTGCTCACGTAATTTTCAAAACACATTGCTTTAAATCTCTCTCAAAAATTAATCTAATTGTCGCGGAGTGCCCGAAATAACTGTTAAGGGACAAAATGCTTGGTCAATACATAACCCAATTT
This sequence comes from Stappiaceae bacterium, assembly GCA_964291365.2. GTDB lineage: Bacteria > Pseudomonadota > Alphaproteobacteria > Rhizobiales > Stappiaceae > JBDWFY01. The sequence continues at coordinate 1,170,025 of OZ220020.1, read as the reverse complement.
TATAGATTGATAACAATAGTATCAATTCAAACATTGATATTATTGTTATCAAATTTTTTACGGATTAGTATTTTTTATAGGACTTCGCGGTAAAAACTCTGTTAGCTTTGCCAAAAAATCTTGCTTTAATTCAGTAATTGTTGATTCATCTTCTTCACTATCAATCAATATCTCGTGTTTTTTACCAGAAATATCAGTTGAAAACCACCCATTATTAGTGGAAAAGGAATAATCCAAATTAAATGTCACTTTCAATTTATTTGACAATTTACTTTCCTTACCAAAAGGACACTCTTTGAACCAGAAATATACCGCGCTTTCCAACCATTCTTGAGTTTTATCTATTATTGATTGCATATTTACTAGCTGATGTTTGATTTCAGTATTAGCATCAAAACGAGGTTGATTTACATTATTTGGAACAAAAAGAGCGTTCAGGTTTAATTGCAACCGTTTAATTTCTATTTCATTATTCATGATTTTTCTCCATTAGTTGTTAATTGGTATTATTTTATTATCCATAGTCCACAGTGAAGTGTCCAATTACATGCTATCTAATAAACCAGATCTAATTTGTCAAATACTTTATCGTGAAGCTCGCTTATATCAATTGTTATGGTTTATTTTTTGGTCAAATTTTATTTTTCAGATCGTGACCTTCCATCTAAACTCAGTGGATCTCAATCCGATCAAATTGAGCCAATTGAAAACAATCTACTACCTAAACCCACTTGAGATTCAAAATCCATCGGTATAGTACCAGTATTAATTTATGATGATTTTTTGTTTTTACGTCAAAACATGTTCTTTCTACTTTTCAGTTAAATTCATAATCTTGTATCACAAAATTTTAAAAATAGGCAAATCAAATTTAGTAAATTTACAGAACAGAATTAACTAATTTCAATAGCTACCCCCTTAATTTTAGTTTATCAATTCTAGCATTTAAACCCTCAGAAAATCCTCCTCCATCAACAGCTGGCGGGTTTCCTTCTGGTCTATTCGTACCAATTGGTGGTGAAATTCCACCATGATCTCTCACACTGCGCAATTTGAAATCATCACCTGTTGGTTGACGTACAGAAATTTTATTTTTACGTCCAAACATATTTTACCTCAAAGCAATTTATCAATTTCGTTAATCAATTCATTTACTAACTCATCGCGTTGGAACTGGTTCTTCACCACGATAATCATAGAAACCGCGTTGAGTTTTTCGACCCAGCCAACCAGCTTCTACATATTTCACTAATAACGGGCACGGACGATACTTTGTATCAGCAAGTCCTTCATATAATACCTGCATGATTGATAAACAAACATCCAACCCGATAAAATCTGCAAGTTGTAGCGGACCCATTGGATGATTTGCACCTAATTTCATAGACGTATCAATTGCTTCAACCGACCCAACTCCTTCGTAAAGTGTATAAATCGCTTCATTGATCATCGGTAACAGCATGCGATTTACCATGAATGCAGGAAAATCTTCAGAAACTGCAATTGTTTTGCCAGTAGTTTTTACGAATTCACGCGCAATTTCAAATGTTTCTTCCTCAGTTGCAATCCCCCGAACCAGCTCTACCAACTCCATCACTGGCACTGGATTCATAAAATGAATACCGATAAATTTTTCTGGTCGATCTGTTGTTGATGCCAATCTAGTAATTGATATTGAGGACGTATTTGTTGAAAGAATCGCCTCAGATTTTAACGTAGGACAAATCTGCGAAAATATTTTAATCTTGACTTGCTCATTTTCTGTTGCCGATTCAATAATTAAATCAAAATCAGCAAATTTCTCTAAACCTTCAACTGGTGTAATACGTGCAAATGCTTTCTTTCGTTCACTATCAGTAATAGTAGACTTTCCAACTTGTCGAACTAAATTACCACTTATTGTTGCCAAACCTGCATCAATTCGTTCTTTTGAAATATCATATAGTCCGACATTGTATCCAGCTAACGCACAGACATGTGCGATACCGTTCCCCATTTGACCAGCACCAACAACACCTACATTTTTAATTTTCAAAGCCATTCTACTTTGATCCTTTCTTCGCATTACAGTCTATGGTAACTTGATTTCTTGCATACCAAAAGTCAAAACTACTGTGCTTGTTCTAGAGCCTTTTCAAATTCTGGTAGAACTTCAAATAAATCAGCAACCAATCCATAATCTGCTACCTGAAATATCGGAGCTTCCTCATCCTTATTAATTGCAACAATTATTTTTGAGTCCTTCATACCTGCCAAATGTTGAATCGCACCAGATATACCACATGCAATATATAAGTCTGGTGCCACAACTTTTCCAGTTTGCCCAACTTGCCAATCATTTGGTGCATAACCTGCATCAACTGCGGCACGCGACGCACCAACTGCAGCTCCCAATTTATCGGCAACCGGTACAATAACCTCATTAAACTTTTCTGCTGACCCTAATGCGCGCCCACCAGATATTATTACTCGGGCACTTGTCAATTCTGGACGATCGGTTGAGGAGAGTTCTTCACCTTTAAAAGTTGAAAACTCATTACTGACAGCTTCGGTAACATTTTCGATTGATGCAGATCCACCTTCTTCAGCTGCTGAAAATCCAGCTGTTCGAATCGTGATAACTTTTTTCGAATCACTTGACTGAACAGTTTCAATTGCATTACCAGCATAAATTGGTCGCTCAAATGTATCAGGTGAAACGATCGCGGTTATGTCCGAAATTTGCATGACATCAAGCAATGCAGCTACACGTGGTAAAATATTTTTTCCATTTACTGTCGCGGGAGCAACAATATAATCATAATTACCTGCTAATGAATGAATCAATGCTCCCATTGGTTCCGCTAATTGGTTTTCAAATACAGCATTCTCAGCATACAATACTTTACTTACGCCTGATAATTTCGTAGCTGAGTCAGCTACACTTTGTGCATTATGGCCCGCAACTAATACGTGCACATCACCACCAAGTTCCGCAACAGCACTTAAAGATTTATGTGTCGCGTCTTTTAACTCATTATTATCATGTTCTGCTAATAAGAGTGTCGTCATTTTTGTTCTCCTAAATTAGTGTTTTACAAAACACCTGCTTCGTTTTTTAATTTATCAACTAGTGCGGTAGCAGATTCTACCTTAACACCAGCTTGTCGTTGAGGTGGCTCGGTCGTTTTAAGTACTTTTAGTCGTGGTGAAACATCTACTCCGTAATCTGCTGGAGTTTTCTCATCAATTGGTTTCTTTTTCGCCTTCATTATATTTGGTAGGGATGCATAGCGCGGTTCATTCAATCGTAAATCTGTTGTTAAGATTGCCGGCATCTTCAGTGAAACCGTTTGAAGTCCACCATCAACTTCTCGAGTAACATCGATTGTCCCGTCGCCAAGTTCAAGTCGGGAAATATAAGTTCCTTGACTCCAACCCAATAGTGCAGAAAGCATTTGACCAGTTTGATTGGCATCATCATCAATTGCTTGTTTTCCTAAGATCACTAAACTTGGATTTTCTTGTTCAACAACCGCTTTCAAAATTTTAGCAACAGCTAATGGTTCAACTAAATTATCTACTTTAACTAAGATACCTCGATCAGCACCCATTGCTAATCCTGTTCGTATGGTTTCTGTTGAATTGGCTTGTCCAATTGATACTAACACTACTTCTTCAGCTTTTCCGGCTTCTCGTAACCGAAGCGCAGCTTCTACAGAAATTTCGTCAAATGGATTCATTGCCATCTTGACATTTGCTAGATCCACGCCAGTTCCGTCTGACTTAACACGAACCTTGACGTTGTAATCAATCACCCGCTTAACGGGTACTAAAATTTTCATTCTTTTGCTAACCTCTTTGTGGCTGTTTATGTGCCACTAGTCGTATTTTGATTGTTAAGGTTTGGTAGAAGCACTAACCAACCCAAAATGAAAAAAATCAATTTCCTACTTACGCATTCTCTATAAAGTTGTCAACCTACAAATTTAACTTTTACCAAATAATTTTTCACACTACCGTTAATTCTTTAAATTTTTTGCTATATTATCGGTTTTTACCCGGTACCCACAATACATCATCATCACCATTATTATTAACCCATCGCGCCGCGACAAACAAAAAGTCTGAAAGTCGATTCAAATATCTAAACGCTTCAGCATTGATTGCTTCTTTTTCTGCCAATTCACTAACTAACCGCTCAGCCCTTCGGCACACTGTTCGCGCCAAATGTAAAATTGCTGCGACTTCATTGCCACCTGGTAATACAAATGAGCGTAACGGACTTAAATCTTTGTTCATTTTATCAATATCAACTTCTATTGCCTCTACTTGAGTTGGTAAAACTCGTAGTTGTTCAACTTTTGATGGAGAATCTGACTCTACAATAGTTAAATCACCACCTAAATCAAACAAATCATTTTGAATTCCCATCAATGAATCATCTAAACTTAACAGCTTTTCAATTAATTTTCTTTGGGCAGTTCGTGAACTTGATTTCCGAAAATTATTTTTTTGAATCAAATTTCCTTTATGTTTTCTATAATGTCGCGATAATTCACCATCCAAACTTAGTAATATTACAGTTATTTTACTGCGCGCCATACCTACAAAAGAATTAGTTTCATCAATAGTACCAATTGCTGAAATTCGAATATCATGTTTAGGGCGACGTTCACCTGACCCTAATGCAGTTGTGCCCGAATCACCGGATTTAGTATAAATTTTTGTAAGTTTAACCATTAAAAATACCTCAATATCAGACTCTTAATATCATAAACTCTATTGTATAATCAACTCGTTATATAGACTGACACCATAACAATAATGATTGCAATTAGCTGAAACAAAACTCTTAATCGCATTAATTTTTGTGATCGATTTGAGCTGCCTCCCCGCATCATATTCCACAATCCCATACCAAGCACTATTAGTACAGCGATTAGAGCTAAATTAACTAAACTATCAAACAAGAAATCCATTTTGTCCCAAATTCCCTATGTTTAAAAATTAATTTCAAACGAAATTACCACTATAACCAAATTCAACTAAATTTTTTACTAGTTTTCTTTCATCACACTTTTTGTAAATTCTACCCTCATAAATCTAATTTGAGACTACTAATCTTAATCATTAGCTAATTGTACTTGAAAAGTTGTGCAAACAATATTTTTAATTGTAAAATCTAAAAATTATTTACCAACATCCCAATTCGTCACTCATTTGCTTAAATAGCTTTTCCAACCAATAATTTGGGCGCACCTGAGTCTTTTCCAGCTGCCTCACCAATGAAATACTGTTTAAGCGGTGGCAATCGATCAACTAACCCTAATCCAATATCTCTAATCATTCTAATGAAATCGTTGTCATTTGAAAACAAACGATTTAACACATCAGTCGTAACGCCCATTTGCCACGTATCAAATCGTCGCCATTGCTGATACTTTTCGAGCACATTAATCATTCCAATGTCTTGACCTAATCTTCTAGCATCAATAATTACTTCAGCAAGTGCAGCTACATCTCTAAAACCTAGATTAAGTCCTTGCCCGGCAATTGGGTGGATGCCATGCGCGGCATCACCAACTAATGCAAATCGATTTTTCACAAAATCACGAACCAGAGTTAAACCTAATGGATAAGCTAATCGAGGACCCTCTACTGTTAATTCTCCTAAATGGTGACCAATTCGTCGAACTAATTCAATTTCAAAAGTGAAGTCATCACCATCTACCAATTTTTTGGCATCTTCAATACTCTCGGTCCAAACTAATGAAGATAGATTTCCCTTGAGCGGTAACATAGCAAATGGTCCTGAAGGCAAAAAATGTTCAATCGCGCGACCTTCATGTGACCTTTCATGTCCAATTGTCGTAACAATAGCAGCTTGTCCATAATCCCACTGCACGGTTTTAATTCCTGCTAACGATCGTAATTTTGATTTTACTCCATCAGCTGCAATTAATAGGTTGGTAACAAATTTTCTATTGTCCTCTAAACTTGCTCTAACCTCAAAATCATTGATGCAAAATGTTTCAACGCCTACTTGCGTCAATATTTCAACACCGCATTTTTCAGCTTTTTGATATAAGAGCGAAACCATTTTGCTGTTTGGAACCATATATGCAAATGGTTCTCCATCTTCAATTGCTCCTTCAAATTTCAACAGCACAGGTCTAACAGTATCCCTAAGTTTACTGTCAGTTACGATCATATCTACAATCGGTTGTGAATTATCTAATAGCTCTGGCCATACCCCAAGCGAATCAAGCATGCGTGCTGCTGATGCGGCAACTGCCGATGCACGCCCATCTTTTTCAATATCAGAACGTGAGCGTTTGTCAACAACACAAACTGCAATTTTAGGGTCGCTTATTTTTAAAGCTAACGCGAGAGATAATCCAACATATCCCCCCCCCGCAATAAGTACATCAAATTTTTGATTTTCCTTTTTCACCAACCTTACTCCAATAATTTCTAAACTTGAATTTACAATGAATACATATCAAATAAGTCTCCAGAAAACTTTAACTTATTCTTCCACGCTTTTCAATTAATATCATACTTCAAAAATTTGAATTAAATCTTATTCCAAATATTCTAACAAAAATCCAAATTGCAATTATACTTTGATGCTTGTTTCACGTGAAACATATATTAGTTTCGAATTCTGCAAAAATACAATGTATTCAATTTAATTATTTAATTTCCAAATTGAGCACTTTTTATGGTAAAAACTCAATTTTTATTAGAACAACTAAAAAAATAGGTAAACCAATTATGTCTAAAGCAATTGATACTTTACTATCTGTACTCAATCTTGAACCACTAGAACACAACTTATTCCGAGGAATTAGTCCGCAGGTCGGTTGGCAACGAGTTTTTGGTGGGTTAGTCATAGGTCAAGCACTTATGGCAGCATCACGAACAGTAGAGAGACACCAAAATGTACACTCGTTACATGGATATTTTTTGCGTCCCGGTGATCCCTCTATCCCAATCATTTATAATGTTGACCGAATCCGAAATGGCAAAAGTTTCACAACTCGAAGAGTTGTCGCAATTCAACATGGCGAAGCAATTTTTGCAATGTCGGCTTCATTTCAAATTCCTGAAGAAGGGTTGGAACATCAAATAGAGATGCCAGATATACCTATGCCTGAAGATCTTCCCAGCGAGACTGAACTTAAAGAATTATATTTGAAAACTGCACCAGAAAATGTGCGAAAATATTGGGAACGGGAACGACCAATCGAATTAAGACCGGTTAACCTTAAACATTATGTAAGCCATGAAAAACTACCGCCATTTCAACATGTTTGGGTAAGATCTACTGCACCGTTACCTGACGATGAGCGCATCCATCAATGTGTATTAGCATACGCTTCAGATATGACACTACTTGACACTTCGTTATTTGCACATGGTAAATCAATCTTTGATTCAATGTTGCAATGTGCAAGTCTTGATCACGCCATGTGGTATCATCGAAAAATTCGCGCTGATGAATGGTTACTTTATGCCGAAGATAGTCCATCTTCTTCAGGAGGACGCGGTTTTACTCGTGGTAATCTATTTTCTCGAGATGGTCACCTACTTGCGTCAGTGGCACAAGAAGGATTAATCCGAATTCGAAAAAAATAACTTAAAACTCAGATACACAATTGGTTTAATCCGAAAAAGATTGCATAATCTTCATAGAAATCTATCAAAATCCTACTATTGCAAGTGGGTTTTCGGTGATTGCAGTTTTGTCTGGTGAATCTATTGTCGGAATACCAAAAAAGGCATTAAATGTCCTTCTTACTGCTTCCTCAATTTGATCCAAAGCAATAAAAACTAAGAAAGAATTGCGATCCTCGGTTGGCCAACTGTCACGAAACTCAATAGGATGCATAAAATGTTGAACACCTTGTATTATTGCCGGCTGATCTGGTCTTTCAACGATACCAATTACCCCCTTAACTCGCAAAATATCTGATCCAACAGTAGACCCTAGAACATCAACAAAATTTTCTAATTCACCCGCAGAAATAAAATTATCAGTTTTCAGTGTAAATGACCGAATTGAACTTAGATGCTGATAATCTACAGTTTTGACTTTATCTGAATCATATCCATTAAATGCTTCTTGAGCTAGATTATTTTCAACCTTGTTGAATTCTCTCATCCAGCTTGGGTAATCATCTGTATCAAATTCAATGTGTCTACCAATTTGGTTAATAAATGCCCTAACATCAAATTCCGGCGATGAACAATCAAAAATCTCCGCAACTGGGTTCAATTTTTTTAAACTTTCAAACAGCGAATGATCCGCTAGCCCTTGCTTCAAAGTAGTTTCAAGCAAATTTGTCTTAGTTAAAACAATCTGATCTGCTAAGGTTATTTGCTTTACCGCCTCATTATTTGAAGCCAATACCTGTGCACTATTAACTGAATCAACACAAACCACAATATTTTCAACCTGATACAAATTGGAAAAGCTCGGATTTTGCATAATCGCACGAATCACGAAAGCAGGATCTGCCAATCCAGTTGTTTCAATGATAATACGATTAAATTTTTTAGAAGAGTCGCTACGAATCTCTATCCCAAATTTTTCAAGTACCGCTACTAATTCTCCTCTTACCGTGCAACAAACACATCCAGATGAAATTTCTAATACTTCACTGTCAATATTTTCAACAAATAGATGATCAACTCCAACTTCGCCGTATTCATTTACTATGACCGCAATATCTTGCATTTCTGGATTCTTCAATATCCGGTTAAGTAAAGTTGTTTTACCAGATCCCAAAAATCCAGTTAGAATCGTGATTGGTATCAAATTTTTGAGCATAGATCTTTGATGCCTCTTTTGTGACTCTGAATTCGTTCAACCGTCAGTGATTATACGAAGATTGAATCAATTTTGAAATCATAAAAAAATTCAAATTCATTCCTTTAAATAATGTCAATGCAAAAATATACCGATACCAAAAATTATCTGCTTATATATATGTTGAATTTGACTCTTTTTTCTGCTATATTATTTTAACCATTCTTACTCGACTTCACAAATAATCATTATTAGGAGGAGAAATTCATGTTTCAAAGTATCCCTTGGCTTGCAATCTTAATTGCGGCAGTAGTCGGTTTTCCATTTGGTGCAGTATGGTATATGCTCCTTGCAAAACCATGGATGAAAGCTGCAGGATTAACCGAAGAAAATGTACAAGGGGGTGGAGGAGCACCCATATACATTATCACGTTCATCTGCCAACTATTCATGGCATTTATGTTAAGTGCAATCGTTTTCCATGCTGGTTCAATGTTCGGTTCAGCAGGTTTTTCAGTAACAAGTGGTGTTAGTGTCGCGGTGATGATTTGGATTGGCTTTATTATCCCCACTCAAATCGTGAATCATCTATTTCAATGTAAGCCTTTTTCACTAACTGTAATTGATGGCGGACATTGGTTGGGAGTATTAGTTATTCAAGGAATAATTATAGGACTTATCGGTTGATTGTAAAGCTATAGTCCAAACTTCTAAACAATAAATCAAAATACCGCAGAAAATTCTGGTGATATTTTTATATTTTTTATTATTTTTGCGGTATTTTTTCCATAAATAATTCAGTCATTGTAATGCAATCAACATCAAACTAAATTTAACAAAAATTTTCAGATCAATTATATTCACTTGCAACTTTTTTTATTTTCAGTTAAGTAATTTCTAAATGACCCAAACTCATCAATAATCTCACTAGGAGGAATTAAAATGAATGATTCAATTTTTAAGGTTACAGAAGAGAACCGAAAAAATGCCCTTGTTGATAAAGCAACTTATGAAAAAATGTACCAAGAATCGGTCTCAAACCCTGAGTCTTTTTGGAATGACCACGGCAAACGCATAGATTGGATCAAACCATATTCAAAGGCCAAAAATACTTCTTTTGCCCATGATAATGTAAGTATAAAGTGGTTTGAAGATGGTACTCTAAACGTATGTTCCAACTGTGTAGATCGACATTTAGCTAAAAGAGCTAATCAACCAGCAATTATTTGGGAAGGGGATGAACCGAAAGATTCAGAAATAATCACTTACGCTGAATTACATCAAAGAGTTTGCAAATTTTCAAATGTCCTGAAAGCCAATGGTGCAAAAAAAGGTGACCGCATCACAATTTACATGCCAATGGTTCCAGAAGCGGCCTATGCTATGCTTGCTTGTGCTCGAATCGGTGCGGTCCATTCAATTGTGTTTGGAGGATTTTCACCTGATAGCTTAGCAGGACGTATTGAAGATTGTAATTCCAATATCGTTATTACAGCTGATGAAGGCATCAGAGGTGGTAGAGCTATTCCACTAAAAGAAAATGTCAATGCCGCGTTGAAGAAAGCATCTGGTGTCGATAAAGTAATTGTTGTTAAACGCACTGGCAATAAAGTAGATATGACCTCTGGGAGAGATGTCTGGTACCACGAAGAAGAAGAAAAAGTATCAGATGATTGTAAACCCGAAGAAATGAATGCTGAAGATCCATTATTTATTTTGTACACCTCCGGTTCTACTGGTAAACCAAAAGGTGTCATGCACACCACCGGCGGTTACCTAGTTTATGCTTCGATAACCCATCAATATATATTTGATTACCATGAGGGTGATGTTTATTGGTGTACTGCAGATGTTGGTTGGGTTACTGGTCATAGTTATATTGTATATGGACCGTTAGCAAATGGTGCAAAAACCTTAATGTTTGAAGGAATACCTACTTATCCATCACCGGCAAGATTTTGGGAGGTAGTTGACAAACACAAAGTAAATATATTTTATACTGCACCAACTGCAATTCGTGCGCTTATGGGAGCTGGTGATGAACATGTAACCAAAACTTCGCGGGAATCCCTACGAGTATTAGGATCAGTAGGAGAACCAATCAATCCTGAAGCATGGCTCTGGTATTACAATATTGTAGGCAATGGGAAGTGTCCAATTGTAGATACCTGGTGGCAAACAGAAACTGGTGGGATAATGATTACCCCATTAATAGGTGCTATTGACCTAAAACCAGGTTCTGCGACTCTTCCATTTTTTGGAATCAAGCCGGCGTTAGTAGATGCTGAAGGAAAAGTATTGGATGGTGCAACAGAAGGTAATCTTATTATAACCGACTCTTGGCCGGGTCAAATGCGAACGGTTTATGGAGACCATGAACGATTTGTTGAAACCTATTTCTCAACATACAAAAACAATTACTTTACAGGAGACGGATGTCGTCGAGATGGTGATGGGTACTATTGGATCACTGGTCGTGTTGATGATGTCATCAATGTCTCAGGTCATCGAATGGGTACGGCCGAAGTTGAGAGTGCGTTAGTGGCACATAACAAAGTTTCAGAAGCTGCAGTTGTTGGTTACCCTCATGATATTAAAGGTCAAGGAATCTACGCATATGTTACACTAATGGCAGGTGAATCACCGTCGGATGATTTAAAAACTGAATTGGTGAAATGGGTAAGATCTGAAATTGGTCCTATCGCATCACCAGATCTTATTCAATTTGCACCAGGTTTACCTAAAACTAGGTCTGGTAAAATTATGCGTCGAATTCTGCGAAAAATCGCTGAAGACAGCTACGACAACCTAGGTGATACCTCAACACTTGCCGAACCAGCAGTTGTTGATAATCTAATTGAAAACCGTCAAAATAAGAAATCATAATAAACTCTTGGTGGTTAAATGTAAATCTTTAACCACCAAACTCGTTATATTTTTACGGTGAAATGGAAAATTCCTTTGATTCAAGTACCAGACTTACCTGAAGTTCCAGGTGCAATTAAAGACATTTTTACTCCAACCATAAAACTCGGAGTAACTGGTTTAGCTAATTCAGGTAAAACAGTATTTATTAATGCTCTCGTTCACAATCTAGTACACGGTGATAATTTAGAATTGTTGGAAGCTCAAACCAATGAGCGGATCAAAAAAGTCAGCGTACAAAAACATCCCAATAAAGATATTTCTAGATTTGATTATGAATCCAATATGAAAAAAATTGTTGAAGAACGTGTTTGGCCAGACTCCACATATCAAATATCTGAACTGAGATTGATTATCGAATATGTATCAAAATCCTTTTTATCAAGTAAGTTTGGAACTAATAGATTATTTATTGATATAGTTGATTATCCGGGTGAGTGGTTACTTGATCTACCACTACTGGATAAATCCTATCGACAATGGTGTAAAGATGCCATCGAGTCATCAAATCATCCATCACGTTCTGGCTTAGGTGAAAGTTGGAAACAAGCACTTAATGAAGTAAATCCACAAGATACCTACGACCCTGCAGTATCACAAAAATTAGTTGCTCAGTTTACAAATTATTTGAAAGAATGCGTTGAAGACCCGCGTGCAATTTACAAGCTACCGCCAGGGCGATTTTTAATGCCCGGTGATATGGCTGGTAAAGCCGCAATGATATTTACACCGCTTAATTGTGTACCTAATGAAAAATTTGGACCTGATACTATCGGTGCACTTTTTGAAGAACATTTTGAAATGTACAAGAAACAAGTTGTTGAACCATTTTATGAAAATCACTTTGCAAAATTAGATCGCCAAATTGTTTTAGTTGATGCACTTACTGCTTTAAACTCAGGTTCTGAAGCTACACAAGATTTGGAAGATGCATTGTCGGAAATATTAAAGTCATACAAACCTGGTCGCAATTCATGGTTATTTTCAATCCTGACGAATAGAAAAATAAAAAAAATTCTCATCGCAGCTACAAAAACCGACCATGTATTCAGTACTGAACACAAAAAATTAGAAAATTTAGTAAAAAGAATTGTAGGGGGTGCACTAATTGATAGTGCTGCAAATTTAGACGCAACTATTAAAACTATGGCAATTTCATCTGTGCGATCTACCAAAGAAAAAGAGGTAAAACACGAAGGTAAAACACTAAATGCAATAATAGGTATTCCCATGAAAGGAGAAAGTGTAAATGGTCAAGTGTATGATGGTGAACAACAAATTGCTCTTTTTCCTGGAAAAATTCCTGACAATATTGATGAGCAACTAGACTTAAATAACTCTGCTAAAGGATCTGACTCCAGTCGTGCATTACAATTTGTTCAATTTCGACCACCAAAAATAAGTCAAAACAAAGAAGATGGTAAAATTACCATACCACACATTCGTCTTGATAAGGCCATTGAATTTCTAATCGGAGAAAGCATGTCATGAACAACAAAATTAATAATTCTTCTGAAAGTGAAGCTGTTGCTATTGACTGGAACGAATCAGCAGACGATGAAAATACGGAGTCACCTCAAAATACTAATAATGACGTTGCCGAAGAATCAGCGATAAATAGACCGCAGTCTGTTCCGAATATTAATACAGAACATAAAGAAAATGGTCCAGATGGTGAGTTAATGCACAATACTACTAACAAAACAAATTCTATCAAAACTAATGCTGAAAGTAAAAATAAACATGAATCAGGAGAAGTCGAGCGACCTACCGCCATTATACTTGAAAATGGTAAAGCGGATGGAATAACCATCAACGACAGTCCAGACTCTAAATTAGCAACATCTGACTCAGAAAAATCTCACCTTGATGAATCACCTCCATTTAAACCAATGGTTAAAAAATGGAAATGGGGAGCAACAACAATTTCTGCTCTTGTTGCGTTAATTAGCTTCATAATTGTTTATGAATCCTTTGAACTTGTTGCTGGTTATTTAAATCAATCGCTTGTAGTTGGTGTGATCGTGCTAGTTCTATTAACAATAATATTTATTGGATTTTCTGTTTTCATATATCGTGAAATTAGATTTTTGCAAAAAATTGAACGTGTTGACAATATAAAGAAAGACCTGCAATATGCAGTTGATACAGATGACGGATTTGAGGCAAAGATTGCAATAAGAAAACTACTTAAACTCTATGAGGACCGACCAGATCTAAAGAAACAAAGCGAACGAGTTGAGAGACGTTTAAAAGAGGTAATGGATGGAAAAGACCTTATCGGGTTGACAGAAGTTGACTTACTTGCACCAATGGATGAACAAGCCCGAAAATTAATTTTAGCCTCTTCAATACGTGTGGCGATTGGTACTGCGTTAAGTCCAAGAGCATTTATAGATATGTTTATCATCTTTAGTGAAAATTTCAGATTAATTCGTAAAATTGCAGAATTATATAGTTCAAGGCCTGGGAAAGTAGGTATGTATAGACTGATAAAAAGAGTTGTTTTTACAATCGCTTTTGCTGGTGCAGTTGAAGCTGGAAGTACATTGATAACTGAAATATTAGGTGTTAGTATGTTAACCAAGCTGACACGTAAAGCAGGAGAGGGAGTTGCTAACGGAATTTTAACTATCCGAGTAGGGTTAGCAGTCGTCAATGTATGTCGGCCCTGCCCAATTGTCAAAACTAATAACTTTAAGCTAAGTGAAATTGTAAAGTCAATGTTCAATTCATTCCAGAAAAAAATTCCAGAGGAGTCTAATAATATTAAGGGTTAAAAAAAGAAATGATTGAATAACCATAGAAAGCAACTTAAACTTTATTATTTTTAACTTCAAAGGTAATTAACATGACAAAAATTAAACAACAACTAAACTTGTCCAATCGATTTACTTTCCTATTAAAGGTTCTATTTGTGATCTGTGCAATTATAGGTGGTATTAGCTTATTTGGTACCTTAGTTGGAACCACAATTCCATTTATTATGGAAGCAACTGTCGCAGCTATTCCATTTCTTATAATTATTGCGATAGGATATTTGGTCTACAAGTTACTTCGTGGTCGTAAAAATTAACTTTTATCAAATTTACAAAAATTTCCGATTTGGTTTTAAACAAGTAGCTAATTTTGGTAGTCCCTTACTCATCAAATCCATAATGAATTCGCTTACACTAAGTGGTGGGTTTTTATAGCTCTCTCGAAGATTTTTTAAAGCCAATAAAGAAGGTGCAGGATATAATCTATGTGTTAAATACAAAAATTCATCAGGAGTTATTGCACTAATTGAGTATTTCGATATGTATGAATTCGGAAAATCATTTATATTATCAGTCACAATCAATTGTGCCCCACAGATAATTGCAGCTGCCAAAACATGTCGGTCTTTCTCATCAGGTAACTCTATAGAATTAATTAACAATTCAAAACCCGTCACAAAAGCTTCACCAAAATAAATTCTCGTATTTTCAATAAAATTTTCTACATTGGTTACTAAATGGGGTCTTTTATCGCGAGTAACCTCAAGTAATTCTTCAAATATATGCTCAGACCATCTTGCTCTAAACAATCCCATTTGGTAAAAACACATTAAAATATCCCGTTTTCTAAACGAAAACAGGACATTTGTATCAAGAATTGCGACAAATCTGTCTGCTATATGATTCATATTTCAGTGCTCAGACACCCACACTTTGTTCGGCCAATTGACCATCATGAGCTAATTTACGTAAAGATTTTTGTCTATTTTTGTCATTTCTTTGTTTAAATTCTAAAAGACTCATTAAATTAACTCTTTTGTGAGGACCACCAGATTCATAACTTATTTTTCCCTCTTCTAACAATTTTATTAGATATGGACGAGGAAAATTTAATATATCTGCGGCCTGTTGCGTGGTAAGTCGTGCACCATATGGTACGAATGTAACCATATCTCCACGTGAAACAATACTCAAAATTTCAATAATTAAATCTGAAATTGCAGGAGCAAGAGAAATACTTTCATTTCCTTCCCCAAATATATTCAAAGTGCCCGTATCTGTAAGTGACTGCGCAATTGCAGTTACTGCCTCAGTAGCACTATTAATCTCTTCACTTGTAGGAAGACGCTCTGTCAAATCAATAACTTCAGCAAGTTCTGCCATAACTACTCCTATAAAATGTTTTACTCTTTATATATACATAATTAATATTATTTTTTCAAGAAAAATATTTTTTTACTAATTTAAGATTAAGTGAATACTCATTAATCTAATACAATTTCCAAAGAATTAATAATTTGTCACCTAGTTCAGCTATTGCTATTATGAATCCTTCTGATAATGTCTTTAGTTCAGATGCACATTGTACTTATCAATTTTAGCTATACCATTTAACAAAGTACAATTTTTCTATATATTTCTTACAATAATACTTACGTGGTCCTTCGACCTTTAATACCCTTAAGAATTTTTGTGATTGCATCCCGGGCTTTTTTCATTTCACCAAAGGAACCAGACATAAAAACACGTCCAGATGCACCTATCATCTGAATGTCATTTATTGTGGAATTAGGTGAAACTCGCTCAGCCTCATTTGCAGCTACACAAGCAAATAAAGCAGGAGTCATCTCATAAATCATTAACGATACTCCTGGAACCAGAATCGACGCATCACGTGAACGATTCAATATTAAAGAATGTTGATCAGATAGGTCTTCTATGATGTCACTATATAGAATTTCCGGAGCTAATTGATCTTCAGGTTTTGCACCAATACCCTTTAAAATTGCTTTACCAGCATTTTCCAAATTAGAAAAATTTGTAGAATGAAGCTCTATCAACCCAAACTGCCGTTCAGTAAATAGAATACCTGGTTCCATTTCAGGTGATTCCTTAAATGCTAGATCAGCAATACGATGAATTGAAAGTGCCGGTGTCACCTCAATAATCAAACTGTGTTGTCCTGCATAAGGTGGAAATCCTCTCGCACGAGTTGGGGTAGCAAGATAGGCCGCAAACTGAGCCTGCAAATTTTTGATTGGAAGATATACTCGAAGTTCAGTCATATTTTCGACCTATCTTTACTACTATTTTGAAATTGAAGCATCAAAATGTTTGCCAAGGTCAGCATGTGGACGTGGGATCACATGAACAGAGACGACCTCACCAATTTGATTAGCTGTTTCAGCACCAGCTTCTGTTGCTGCTTTAACAGCACCGACATCACCTTTCACGACAACTGAAACAAGACCACCACCAACTTCGTTCCGAGACACAATTTCCACATTTGCTGCCTTCACCATTGCGTCCGCGGCAGCTAAAGCTGGAACATAGCCCCTTGTTTCAATCATTCCTATTGCAAGATTTGCCATTATAATCTCCTATTTAATTGTTGAAAAATTAATAGAATAATTCACGAATCTTGATCAATTGATCCAATTATTAATGCATCAACTGTCACCTTAGATTCGGTGAAATATCCCGTTGCAACAGATCCTTGTACAATAAGAACTTCCTCACCTACAGCACAACCCAACGGGTCATAAGCTATCAATGACTCATCCTTTTCTGTTCGGATCTCTAATAATGCTCCACTTGGAAGCGAATCAATGCGTTTTGTTGACCAAACATGGCCAATTACATTTCCTTTGATCATGAATCAATCCTCTCAATTTTTAAGTTTCGTCGTCTTATTTCGTCTCTAGCAAGAGGGGTAAAACTTGCCGATTTCTCAACCAACAAGATTTTCGTAACCTCAGACAAACCGCAAATATCCTTTTCTGAAACCAATTTTGTAGATAACCTAGATGTAGACTCCGATGAACTTCCTAAATTTGACGTTGGGTGAATATTCCAAGCATCCAGCTTATTTATATGATCTTCTCGGTCCTGATTAAATTCTAAACGAAATATATACCGACCAGCTAATATTGCCGAACTCACTTCTTGGTCTCGCGAAATTTCCAGAACACGTCGTGCAAATCGATTTAAGTCTGAGCTCGTTTGAATAGATACAACTTCTTCTTTCATTTGAATATTATCTGCTTTTAGTGATGAATTAGAAACTTTCTCTAATTCCTCACGGACAATTTCTCGAATTTCATTTACTAAGTCTGTCATTACGACCCTCCCAAATTGTGAAGGGTTGTTTCTACCACGTTACGTGCATTTCGAACCTCTGCCTCACTACCTGATAAATACAATCGACCATTTGGTCCAATCATACGAAAATCTATCACTTTGATATTTGCCTCCTTCTCAGCTTCATTACATGCTAACATCGCATAAGATGCAGATTGGCATTCCAGTAAATATAAACTTTCTCCAGCTAATAACAACGAGCCTAAACGATTACGATTGATTAAGTAAGCATGCTCATGATCAATTCTGGTTACAATTTTTGAAGCTAATATTTTTGGTCGCGATGCATCTTCAGGTCTCAATCCCAATGAACTTAATACAGCATCGGTTCCGGCATGAACTTCAGCTGTTGAACGACTATGAAATTCTAAAGTACCATACTGTCGTTCTACAATTAATAATCCAATATTAACATCAGAGCTCTTTATTGCTATATCCGTTAGTTTTTCTACATCTAATCCTGGAGATATTTCAATTACCTGAGCTGCCATCCGTTCTCTTGGTAATGTACCGCGCATCCAAGTTGCTAAATAAGCAAGGGTTTGTGGTTGTACCTGGTCAAAAAATAAACATGAACGAAGATCTGCCATAATTTACTTACCTTTAAACTGTTTTAATTCTTCTGCAATTAAACGACGTAATTCTTCTCTTGTTTCACCACTAATTTGGGAATTTGCCGAAGGTCGATTATTCTGATTGTTTGAAATTTCGGAACTTTCAGTTTGCGGTATTCCATCTTCAGGAGATTTTGCTATTGGACCCTGAAATGGACGAGTTAGTCCAGAAAAATTTCCAAATGAGATATCGTTGCTTTCATTATATGCAATTTTAGTCCAATGAATCAAATGTTGAGGACCGATATTATCACCAATCGAAGAACGGCCAAAATATCCAGTTCCCACTGTAAAGGATGGCGAAAGACCAGTACCAAACCCGGCCGCGCCTTGTGAACATGGAGCATTAACCACAACCCGATAAACCTCTACACTCGTTGAATAATCAAGAATTGTCTTTTCATCATTTGAATGAATTGCAGCTGAATGCCCTGCACCAGTAAATCGTAATACAGATCGAGCTTGAGTTAATGCCTCTCGAGTAGATTTGACAGATAAGAGTGCTAATACTGGACACAATTTTTCACGAGATAAATCTTCTTCAATTCCAACTTTAGAAATTGGTGTAACTAATATTTTTGTATTCTTAGGTACATGAATTCCACATTCTTGCGCAATCCAAACCGCATCACGACCTATAGCCTCCACATTAAATCCACTTTGATGAAACAAATAGCTACGAATCCGATTACACTCATCTTCATTACAAATATAGGCACCTGTCGACTTCAACTTAGACCCCAATTGTTTTTCAATTTCACTTAATACAATTAACACGCTTTCATTCGTACACAATACTGAATTATCAAAACTCTTCGAGTCAATAATACAATTTGCGACATGGTTTAAATCTGCCGTTGTATCAACAAACACAGGAGCATTTCCTGGTCCTACCCCAATCGCAGGATTCGATGACGAATAAGCTGAACGAACCATCGGAGTACCACCAGTCGCAAGTATTACATTAGTTTTTTCCGAAGACATAAATGCTTCAATGAATGGGATACTTGGTTTTTCTATAATTTGAATTATACCTTTTGGTGCACCTTTTTCTTCTGCTACTTGAATTAAGGCATTCGCAGCTTCAATTGATGTATTCTTTACCGCCGGATGCGGTGAAATTACAATTGAATTTCGCGTCATCAATGCTAGAATTGTTTTAAAATTTATCGTAGCAATTGGATTTGTTGATGGAGTTAATGCAAAAACAACTCCAGCTGGACGAGGTACCTCAACTATTTTCTTTTGCTTATCAATATGTGGATTGACAAAATCAAATTTCCGATAGTACTCAATCAATGGTAAAGTTGTTAATTCATTTTTGAGTTTTTTGTGCTTTACTATACCAAATCCACTTTCTTCAACCGTTTTTTTTGCTAATTCACCAGCAAGATTATGCGCGGTTTGACCAACTGCATCTACAATTACCATGGTTTGTTCCCGACTATAACCTTCCATTGCAGTCGTAGCCCAACGCGCGTTTTCTAATATCAAATCAGCTTTACCAATTCGAGTCGCATCAGATTCAGAAATATCAACTAAGCTATTATATAAAGATTGATCCATTATATCGTTCCTCGTTATTTACCTAATACTTCATTACGTGCACATTCAACAGCAATCGCAACTCGACGAAGTACTTCTTCTGAATCACTTTGACTAAATAATAATCCCGGTTTAAATTGTAAAACACTAGGATCTAATGTTGAAAATATTGCCCAGACACCATTTTCATATAAATATTTCATCACTGGTTTTGCACCTTCAGGATGACCAAATTCTAAACCCATAATTAATCCATGCTGTCGAATTCCAATAAAAAAATCTGAAAATGCTGATTGAATCTCATTTAAACCGCGACGCAAATAATCACTGATATGTTGAACCATTGCTGGAATTTCATCGCGTTGAATAATCTCAAGTGTCTTCAATGCAACAATACAACCTAATTCAGCACCACCCATAGTTGAAATATGTCCAAATCCATCTTCACTAAGCCAACTACCTGATTTTTCAGTTAGTAAAACACACGCTATTGGATACATGCCACCAGATATTCCTTTACCGGTTACTAATATATCTGGAATAACTCCATACTTTGAACAACCCCAAATCGCACCTGTACGCATAAGTCCAGTCTGAACTTCATCTGCAATGTATAGAGCATCGTACTTTGTACACAATGCTCTAACACCCGGTAAATATCCCTCTTTTGGCATCGGAAATCCGTAAGTCGCTGGGATTGTTTCTAATATGACAGCTGCTACATCCCGCCCACGAAGTGCATCTTCCATCGCATTTAAATCATTAAATGGAACTTGAATAAATTCACCTTCGGTGTCTTGCGAAAGAAACAACTTTGAAAATCGATCATCTCCTGCCCTTACCGCTAATCCAGTATGTCCATGATATGCTTTAATTATTGACACAATTTTTTTCTTTTTTTGTGCATGTCGCGCAGACTTTATCGCGATATCAATTGCCTCACCACCGCCAGAACCATATGCGGTATACTTAAACTCTTCCGAAGGAGCAACAGATTGCAATGCTTCTGCAAGCGTAGTTCGAGCGAGAGCTGGAAAATGATGATTTCCCATATCAAACCGTTCAGAACCCGCTTTTAATACTTCAACTAATTCTGGATTTCGATGCCCTAAATTGTAGGTTCCACCGTTTAAATGAAGGTCAATCAAACGTTGCCCATTCATATCAAACAAATAATAACCTTCTCGCCAGTCAATTACGAGATCAACCCCCATATCAATCCAATCTTGAGTCTTTCCTGGATTCCAAAAGGTTTTTGATTTTTCCAAAAATTCTGTTTTGGTTTGAGACATATCAAGCAATTCAAAATTTCGTTTTTTTACTCATTCTCAACTGACGTAGCCTAAATAACTTGACAGAAAACACCATATTTTTTGACACCATTTCAAAATATTGAACCTTCCAAATATTTCTGTCCCAATTCAGAAGTTGCACTTGCAAACCCATCAGCTAAAGCTTGTGGTTCTGGAGCTTCAATATGACTTCCAATCCACGCTAGTAACGCCATGCGCCGTAGCATAATAAACGAATCAACTTCATCAATATCTGCTGAATCTAAATCTCGGAAAATTTGGTATCCTTCTAACCAAGATTGTTTTAGTTTTGGAATTCTTGGATCAGTTTCCATAAAACTAATTCCTGCGGCAAAATCATATAAATACCAACCAAAACCACAATCATCAAAGTCAATTATCCAAGTTAAGTCTTGATCTACTATCAAATTAGCCAATCGCATGTCCGAGTGAATTAATCCAAACCTATTCTGAGATTGACCATAAATTTGAAGTCGTTGCTTAATTCTTGATTCGACTTGCTCCAATATGGCTTTTACTTCAGCAGTAACCTGTGGGGCATCTCGCCAATTACCCCAAATTGCCTTTGCTCCAAATATCGTACTTTGATCCCACAACAACCGTGTCATACTTTTTGTTTGATCCCATCCAATCGAATGAATATGCATTCGCGCGGAAAACTCACCCAATTTCTTGAAGTGCTCAGTTAAATCCCCTGTTTCATCAGGTTGTAATCCTTGGACAAATTCAAACAAAACCATAAAACGGGGATTGGTCAAATTTGGTGTATTCAGAATTTGAACCGCTCTTCCATTTTTTCCTAAATAATGTGCTGGAGCTCTAATAGTATTAGAAATATTTAGTGCTTCTTTCCACTCTAACTCACATTCAATTCCTCGTTCAGTATGATAATTTTCTCTATGTACTCTCAAAACAGCCTTAAATTCATCCGGCCCCTCTACAAGATACGTAATATTTTCAGATACATTAAGTAAACTAACTTTAATATCTTGAGGAATATCCCATAAAGTCAGTGCCGTTTGAACCGGTTCACGAAGTCTATTTAAAAGTTCCGACAATGGTATGTTACTATCACCCATAATTTTCTCCAAAACTATATTTCATCTATTGCTTCAAGTGATTCCGGTAATACCTGCCCGCCATCAATGATAAGTTGTTGACCGGTGATATAACCAGCTTCATCTGAAGCAAAAAACAACGCGGCATTTCCAATATCTTCTACACTTCCCAATCTCTTCAAAGGTATAGACGATGCCATAGTTTTTAAATATTCTTCACCAAGATCCTGTAACCCTTCTGTATAAATGTTTCCTGGCATAACCGCATTAATTGTGGTACCATATCTGGAAAGCTCCATTGCCGCAGTTTTTAAGAATCCCAACTGTCCAGCTTTTGAAGCACCATAATGCGACCACCCTGGAAAACCAGTTACAGGTCCAGTAATTGATGATGTCAAAATTACACGCCCTTTTCCTTTCGCATCAAAATGTGGAATACAAGCTTTAACTGTATAAAAAGAAGAACGAAGATTTGTTGCTAAAACGGTATCCCACTCTTCAGTAGTCAAATCAACAATTTTAGTTTGTGGAAATGCTCCTGCATTTGCACACAATATGTCAATTCCACCATTATCTGATGCAACATTATCAACCATTTGTTTAACGCTGTCCCAGGTCGTAACATCACAAACCTGATAAGATACATCACCTTTGATTTCGTTTGCTGTCGCTTTCAAAGAACTCTCATCTCTGGCAACAATCGTAACTCGAGCGTCATTTTTAGCAAATACTGTAGCTATACCGCGGCCAATTCCTTTTGAACCGCCGGTAACAATGACACTTTTTCCAGCAATTGAAGTAAGCATTTTAATTACCTCTCTAATTTTGAGTAACTCGGTTTCCAAAATTTGACCGAACAATCCAAACAATAAAAATCGCAAGAATTATCAGCAAAATGGAACCGAAAACAGATAAGACACCGAGAGTAGGTACCAACGGAGAATATCCTGATACCATTTTTGCATAAAGCCACTCTGGTAATGTAGAGTCCGCACCTGTAGTAAAAAGTGATAACGGAAAATTACCCCAACTTAACAAGAATGAGAATAAACCTGCTGAAATTATTCCAGGTAACAAAAGTGGTAATGTAATTTCCCGCAACACAACATAGGTAGATGCACCCATATCTCGCGCAGCTTCTTCTAAAGACGGATCAAAACTATAGGCACGAATAGCGACAATTAGTGTTGCAATCGGTGCTATCCACACTAAATGTCCAACAATCGCGGTTTTCCATGTTGGAATTACCCCAATTGAATTAAACCACATTAATAATGCAAGTCCTAAAACTGTTTGGGGAAAAAATATTGGTAAAAGAATTAATTTTTGAAACAAACTTCGATATTTCCACTGATAACGAGCAAACGCTAACGCACCAAAAAACGCAAGAAATATGGATATAATAGTGACTATTATTGCTACTAATAGTGAAGTTACTAAAAGGTCTTGGATAGTTTGACTTGAAATCGCTTCAAAGTACCACTTAAATGAATACTTTTTGATTGGAAATGTTAGGTAACGTGCTCTAGAAATTGACGCAAATCCGACAGAAATAAGAGGGAGATATAATACAATTATAATAAATATCCCATATATTAATAGTACTGTTTGAGTGGTGCGCGACGTTTTCATAGTTGTTTTCTCCCCATTATTTTATCCAAATCAATTTTTGACACAGCTGCAATTGATAAAATTCCAATAATGACTATCAATATGATTGAAAGTGCGGAACCAAGCGACCAATTTTGACCAAATGTAAATGCTGTTTCAATATCATCAGCAATTACAATCACCGCTTGTCCCCCTAAAATTTTTGATTCTGCAATCGCACCAGCCGCAAGAACAAAACTTAAGAGAAATCCAACGGTAATTCCTGGTGCCGCCAGTGGAATGTCAATCATCAACAACACCTGTAATCGACTTGCACCTAAATCTGAAGCTGCTTGACGGATATCGTCTGGAATCATCGAAATTCCCTGTGCTAATGGAAACAGCATAAATGGAAAATATACGTAGACGACACCAAATATTATAATTCCTAAATTATATAAAGGGCTCTCAAATCCGATGCCGGTAATTGCTCGAAAATGTCCTTCAATTAATCCCCCTTTCATCAATGTCAATACCCAACCAAATAACCTGATGTTTTCCGAAACAATCAAGCTTATCACAACAGCAATAGTTATTATTAAAGTAAACCGGCCAAATACTTTAGCCATTCCAAAGGCTAGCGGCCAACAAATAAAAAATAATAAAATTGTAGAAATAAATGCCACGACAAGTGCCCAGAACAATGACTTATAGTAACCTTGCTGTATAAAGATGGCAAATGAAGAAAAATCTGGACTGTTCCAGATTGAAAATACTTGTTGGGGCATTACCGAAAAAATGGCAATCACAACTAATGGTGCAAAAAAACCTATTAAATATAGAATACCAATCGGTAAGGAGAAAGTTAACCCTGATCGCTCATCTATACGTTTCATTTGGCTTCATCCCAAATTATATGAACTGAGTTAGTTTCAAAACCTACATCAACTGTATTGCTTTGATCCCCATCAAATTTGTCTTCACGTAATTTTTCAACAGTAATTGAATCATGGTTAGTTAATTCAATTTGATATTGAATTCGTGATCCAAGTGTATACTCACCGATAATACGACCTTTAACCTTAAAATCTGCTGTTTCTCCTGAATTTAATATTCTAGTATCTTCAGGTCGAACCATTAAAGTTGCTTTAGAGTTTTTCGGAATTTTGTTAATCAGACTTTCCGAATTTTCTTTATTTATCAACTCTAAATTCGGACATTGCACCTCACCATTTTCACTATGAAATACATCAAATAAATTTACTTCACCCATGAATTGAGCGACAAATTTTGTACTAGGTCTTGAATATATTTCATCTGCAACTGCTACTTGAATAAATTTCCCAGAATTCATGATAGCTATTCGATCAGACATCACCATTGCTTCTTCAAGTGAGTGAGTAATGTAAACAAATGTCTTTTCGGTTCGTTCATGAAGACTTTTCAATTCCTTCTCTAATTCACGTCGCAAACGATAGTCAAGTGCAGATAGTGGTTCATCAAAAAACAATATTTCAGGTTCAAAAGCTAAAGCCCTTGCTAAGGCAACTCTTTGTTTTTCACCACCTGAACATTGGGAAATTCTCTTTTCATAATGATTCTTGGGAAGCTGTAATAAATCTAATAATTCAAACGCTTTACTTTTTCTATTAACAGGATCAATATTTCGTAGTTTTAGTGGAAATTCAATATTCTGACCAACACTCATATGAGGAAATAAAGCCAAAGATTGGAATACCATACAAGTTGGTCTTAAATTAGCTGGGGTTTGATTTATGTTTTGGCCTCTAAGCAAAATATCCCCAGAAGTTACTTCATCCATCCCAACTAACAATCGGATTAACGTTGATTTTCCACTTCCTGAAGGTCCAACAATTGTTAAAAACTCACCTTCAAATATTTCTAAATCTATTCCGGCGACAGCTTCAAAATTTCCAAATTTTTTCACAATATTATGTAAGCTCAAAATTGGTGATTGTGGCATCATAACCTCAAATACATACTCTTATTGATGGCTCGAACTTCAAAAGCTCGAACCATCAAATATTATTACGACCGACGTGCTTGTGTATAGAGGTCAATCAATTTATCGTAAGATTCTACAACAGAATAATCTAACGAACGGGACATTTCTTCTTCTAAAGAATCCATTTGAATGGCTTCCAACTCCTCATCATCAAAACGACTCAGCACTTCGGGGTCGCCCATCTGAGTTACTGGATTATATGTTCCTTCAGTAAACGCTACAGCTTTAGAAATTTCGGGTTGCTGAACAAATTCTAAGAAATCTTCAGCTAAATTTGAAGGATCTGGATTATTGACCGCGGAGGTTAATTCAACCCAGACACAACCACCTTTTCCATTAACCGGACCGGACTTTGGTGTAATTCCTCTTACATTAGTTGCACCATCATATCGTGCTGGAGATGCAGTATATGTACCGCCAGTAAAGTACGCATCAATTTCACCGTTAATTAAAGCAGTATTCATTGCAACTAAATCGTCGGTTAAAAGTTTGGCACCTCCAAAAATTGTTTCTGCAGTATTTTTAAACTTGTCAAGATCACCACCTTCTATTGTAGAAAATGGATCTAAACCTGCAGTTAAACACATATGGATAATGTTCCAATTATCGTATGTTAAGACACCATAGTTATCATTCATAGATGAATCTAGAAAGAGATTCCAACCCTCGTCCTCTGCAGTTGCTCGACTGATTTTATCAGTATTAACAACAAAAGAAAATGGACCATAGCGTTGAGGCATTCCTATTAGACTACCATCATCAGCAAATGATAATGGATAAGGTGTAGCAAATTGAGGTAGCATCTTGTCAAAATAAGGCATAAATCGATCTTTATCCAAAGCTTTTATCAAATTTTCAGGATAAAGTTGATCACGTGCCCAAGGCTGATTGACATTTATTAAATCCCAAACCGAAGTTTCCCCAGCGCGTAATTTGTTGATCATGTCTGGGTCTGAAGTTCCACTTTCTGCTCGAACCGTCGCATCTGGATTTAGGTCACGATACGGACCTAAAACTTGATCCGAATTATAACCCTCCCAACACAATATATTAAGCTGGTCATTTCGAGCGGCATAGACACTTGATATATTTGGAAATATCGAAGAACCTGCTAAAACTGCGGTTCCTAGTGTGAATTGTCTTCGTGATATTTGCATTTTTCTCTCCTTTTTTGGATGTTGATTTGAGGCGATTTTAAAAAAATTTTATTTGTATTTCTTTTCTTAAAACTTGACAAGAGAGCTAAAAAATTTGACAACTTACAAAATCTATCCCGCCGACAATTTCTTAAAAGAGTCTGCAATAACAATTTGATCTTTTAATACTTAGTTGCAAATTATATGACTAATTCAGTACTAAATTGTCGATATCTCAAAGGACTTATTCCAGTCCAATTTTTAAATGCTCGAGAGAATGCAGAAATTTCTGAATACCCTAAACAATATGCTATTTCAGTTAAAGGTATGTCATTATCACACAAATAATGAATTGCAAGCTCTTTTCTTGTAGCGCGAACTAAATCTACAAAATTTAACCCGTGATCTTTTAATTTTTTTTGAAAAGAATTGGTTGAAATACCTAAAACGTCAGCCATACTCTCCAAAGATGGAACTTTAGTCCCTAATCTTAATTTAATTTCATTTCGCACCAAATCTGCAAATTCGGTAAAATTGTGACTCGAATTCATCCGATTTTTTAAAAAAGCTTCTACCATTGTAAACAAAAACGGATTTTGGTCCGGCATTATTGCACCTAATTCCTCTTTTCGAAATGCAATTGCATTAGTTCGACGACCAAACAAAATAGGTGCTCCAAAAACTTTCTCATGTTCATTTGAATCTCCAATACTTTGGTGTTCAAATCTAATTTCTAATGGTGACCATTTTGAACCTAAAGCTTCCCGAAAAATATTTGTAAACATGCATAATGAAAGTTCAGCATCCTGATTTCGGTCAATTATTCGGTCATCAAGAATTTTATAACTTAACCATAATAATTCATCTTCTTGAAAAACAGAAAAATTTGTTTGTTCTTGATGTGCAGGAAAATAACGTATCATATTATTCAACGCTGAACCCAAAGTTGGTGAGCTTATCGCGGCAAACCCAAGCATTCCTAAATGTTTAGGAAGAAATGAACTACCAAATTGTAAACCAATATTCTCATTACCGGATTGACTTGCAGCACATTGAAATAACTCACAGTATTGACGAAGAGAAATCTCTGAAATTGGGTTTTGAATAGAATCCATATCAAGCCCCACTCTTCGAAAAATCGTTTCAGGGTCTATATTGTTCTTTTTAAATGTAACTGCTGCACCTTGTGTCGCTGCTGATAGAACTTTTGATGATGGTTGTACGTCACTCATAGGATTTGATTTCCTGCATATCTTAAATTAACCCAATTTAACCGATTTTAATAAGTTTATATGGATTTGTCAACATATTTTATCAAAAAATAGAATTTAACTTCATTTACAATAATTTAAAGTTACTAATGGTGTTTGCTTTAATCAATTTTAAAGCAAATTTAGGTAATAATATCCTCATGTTTCCATAAACATTTAATCAAAATAACGTAAATTCACCATTATTAAATGGGAATAACTCATCCATATATCAAATTAAAGACTGTCAAATGAATTTTGCAACATCCCTCAACACTTAATAAATTAACAATAACTATCTTCTTCCACTAATCAATTTATCCAAATTCAACTGAATAGTGAACTAGATCAATTACTAACGACTTGTCATTCACCTGAAATTTTCAGTCCGTTATTCAGACTCATAATTATGGTTCAAGCTCAACATCCCAGTACAAATAATCATCCCAACTTTCATGCAAATAGTCTGGTGGGAATAATTTTCCTAACTTATGCAAATCATATACTGTTGGTCGAAATGGCATTTGAAACGGCTTCATATCCAACTGTTGCCACGACTTGTTTGATTTTTTCAAATTACAAGGTGCACAAGCAGATACCACATTTTCCCAAGTAGTCCGACCACCCTTAGAACGCGGAACCAAATGGTCAAAAGTCAAATCTTCTTTAGAACCACAATACAAACACTTAAATTGATCCCTTAAAAACACGTTAAAACGCGTAAATGCGGGGTATTTATTTGGTTTGATATAAGATTTCAATGAGACAACACTTGGAATCTTAAAATTTATTGAAGGGCTCCTGACAACCGCATCATACTCAGAAACAATATTGACACGATCCAAAAATACCGCTTTGATAGAGTCTTGCCATGACCACAACGACAATGGATAGTAGCTAAGTGGTCTAAAATCTGCATTCAATACTAGTGCAGGATGAGTATTTTGTGCAACTGCAATAGACACTATTGTCTCCTGAATCAAGATTATGATCTAACTCAATCTAACGTAGCCAGTGCTAGACTTCAAACCAAAAAAGATAAAAAATTCCAAATAAAGCAACTGTTTCCACCTTAGACCGTTCAATTTTATCTACTATATATATCACTTATCACTGATTTCAAGATTGAATATTTCAGAATTTCACTAAATTTACATGATTTCGTTGATTCAAAATCCTAGTTTATCGTTTAATTGCCTGATTTTAAAAGGTTAATTAAACTTTTTTGTAATTAATAATTAGCTACTATTTTTTAGTATAGCTCAATATTTTTTAAGAAGAATTCAACTTATGTTTTCAAATTAAACTTCTAAAAAATCATAAGGTTAGTCTACAAATTCAAGCATAGAATAATTTTTCATGTAATAATTGTTGGCATGCCGATAGTTTAAAATTAATAATTCAAAATGTTCACCACATTATGCAATAGAATTTCATTTACCAACTAGGTTTCATAGTAAAAAGGGTTGATGTTCAATTCAAATTGCAAAGTAAAAAACTCAACAACTATCAAAAACATCAACCCCGAAAATATTAAAAATAAGAACCAAGGTTCAACAAATCCTAACTTAATCAAAACAAAACCAAATTAGGACTGATAACCCATTTTAAATTTATGATTAAAAATTTCTCCATTTTTTAGTTTAAGTTATATGACCATACTCAAGTCATAAATTTAAATTGGCACCTGAGATGATAAATTCAAGGGACTAATTTTTAAAAAATTGAAAGAAATAGCTTCTTATTTCTTATAAACTAAACTTTGCGAGTAGCGAATTTAGAAATTACATAAATTGCAGTTTAAATTAGTCGAAATAACAAAGGATAATATTGAAATTATGTCACAATACTACTTACAATAAAATCTCAGTTTAAAGGTTGATTATTCCATTCACGAATATCAACAAAATGACCAGCGATTGCTGCCGCTGCGGCCATTGCCGGTGAAACAAGGTGCGTTCGACCTTTAAAACCTTGTCGACCTTCAAAATTTCGATTGGACGTTGAAGCACAACGTTCGCCAGGTTTTAATTTGTCAGCATTCATTGCAAGACACATCGAACAACCTGGTTCACGCCATTCAAATCCAGCATTAACAAAAATTTTATCTAGTCCCTCCTGTTCAGCCTGTTCCTTAACTAAACCAGAACCTGGTACAACCATTGCATTCACTGAACTAGCAACTTTACCATCACGAATTGATTTCGCTGCCGCTCGCAAATCTTCTATTCGACCATTAGTACACGAACCAATAAACACCCGATCAATTGTAATATCTGTTATTTTAGTTCCAGGTTTCAAATCCATATAGTCTAGCGCACGCCATTTTGATGCGCGTTGATTTTCATCATCAATTTCATCAGGATTCGGTACAGACCCCTGTACAGATACAACATCTTCTGGTGAAGACCCCCAGCTGACGACCGGTGGTAAATTCGCAGCGTCTAATTTTACCACTGTATCAAACTCCGCATCTTCGTCTGAATGTAAAGTTTGCCAATAAGTCTTGGCTAGGTCAAACATTTCACCTTTAGGAGTCTTGGGTCGATCGACGATATACTCATATGTTTTTTCATCTGGTGCAATAATACCAGCACGTGCTCCACCTTCTATCGACATATTACATACTGTCATGCGACCTTCCATTGATAATGATCGAATCGCTTCCCCTGCATATTCCATTACATGTCCAGTGCCACCAGCAGTCCCGATTTCACCAATTATTGCAAGTATTATATCTTTTGCAGTTACACAATCAGGAATTTTTCCTTCAACCTCAATCAACATATTTTTTGCTTTATTCTGAATAAGCGTCTGCGTTGCCAAGACATGTTCAACTTCAGATGTTCCTATACCATGAGCTAATGCACCAAATGCACCATGCGTTGATGTGTGACTATCACCGCAAACAATTGTCATACCTGGTAAAGTAAATCCCTGTTCAGGACCTACAATGTGAACAATTCCTTGACGAAAATCAGTTTCAGAATAATATTCAATACCAAACTCATTAGCGTTTTTTGCTAGAGTTTCTACTTGGAGTGCAGACTCTGGATCATCAATTCCTTGTGAACGGTCAGTGGTTGGGACATTATGATCTACAACAGCCAATGTCTTACTTGGTGCACGTACCCCCCGATTCGCTAAGCGCAAGCCCTCAAATGCCTGAGGACTTGTAACCTCATGAACCAAATGGCGATCAATATATATTAACGCGGTTCCATCTTCTTGGATGTCAACTACATGATCATCCCAAATCTTGTCATATAATGTTCGTGGTTCTGACATCTCAATCCTCTAAATAGCTAATTATTTTTCTTTACTTTCGTCCTTATTAGCTTCATCGTCAGCTTGCGTAGCTTTTGCATCTGAACTTTCTGCTTCTGCATTACTCGTCTCTGTTTCAGAGTTTGCTACTACTTCCGTTATTTCATTTTCAACTACTTCAGGTACTGCTTGTTCTTGAGTAGAAACTTCAGCTGATTCATTTTCAATAACTTCAATTTCATTGACAGTTTGATCAGATTCACTAGGTTTTTTTGCCTTACCTTTACCCTTCAAAGTTTTCGCTGCCTCACCTTTTTGCTCTTCATTAAGTCGCTTTGCCCGAACATTTGTGGCTTCAGGAATACGGGCTGCTTTTCCGCGCCGGTCACGCAAATAATACAATTTTGCACGACGAACTTTACCACGGCGAATCACTTCTACATCTTCAATAACAGGAGAATAAAAAGGAAACACGCGTTCAACTCCTTCTCCATAAGAAATCTTACGTACCGTAAAACTCTCTCTAATTCCTCCTCCTGACCGCGCGATACATACTCCTTCATAGGCTTGAATTCTTGTACGTGCGCCTTCAGATACTCGAACATTTACGCGAATAGTATCTCCCGGTGAAAATTCCGGTAAACTACGCTTCGCATTAATCTCGGCCATATGTTCAGTATCAATTTGCTGAATTACATTCATTGTTACTCTTTTCCTTTTTTTGAGTTTGGTCAATATTTAATCACTTGGTTAAATAACCAACAATTAAATCGACAATTGATTTAAAAAGCACAATATTATTTGGAAATATATTTTCCGATAACCCTAATAATTACTTTCAACTATTTTGTCAATTACTTTTATCAACCTTTTTTTCATAATTTAACCACAAATCTGGTCGTCTTGCTTTTGTTAATTCTAACGAATTATTTAGTTGCCACTCCTTTATTTTAGCATGATTTCCTGAGGTTAGAACCTCCGGAACTGTACTATCTTCCCATATCTGTGGTTTGGTATATTGCGAATGTTCAAGTAACCCACTTTCAAAGCTTTCGCTTACAATTGAGTTTGGATTCCCTAACACACCAGGAATTAACCGAATAATTGTATCTAAAATAACGTAGGTTGCGACCTCCCCACCAGATAAAACATAATCACCAATTGACACTTCTTTAAGTTGACGTGATTCAATAATTCGTTGGTCAATTCCTTCAAAGCGACCACAAATAATTACAATACCATCACCAACTGCTAATTGATGTGCCTCTTCCTGCTTAAACTGCCGGCCACGCGGGCTCATAATGAGCTTTGGTCGCCGGTCTTCAATTGAAATTACCGAATCAATTGCTTCAGCAAGTACATCTGGCCGCATAACCATCCCTGGTCCACCACCAAATGGTGAATCATCAACTGACTTATGCACCCCTATACCAAAATCCCTAATATTACAAACTTCTAATGACCAAAGATTCTGTTCAAGACCCTTTCCCACTAAACTTTTACCCAAATATCCAGGAAACATATCTGGAAAAATCGTCAGTACAGTTACTTTGAAGGCCATTATTACCAGTCCATTTTCTGATTAAGTTGGAATCAACACAATATTCCATAACATTGCAATTAACAATTCAATTCAAAAGTAAATAATCTTTTGGTGGATCAATAATGATACACTTAGCTTTGGTGTCAACAATAGGAACCCAATCTTTGCTAAATGGTAAGTAAAATGATTCACCTTTTTCAGGTTGTATCTCTAATAAACTACCAGCACCAAAATCTGGTACCGCGGTTACTGTTCCTATATTTTCACCACTAGTATCCTGAACCATTAATCCAACGAGATCAATTTCATAAAATTCATCTTCATCCTCTAATTTGGCCAATCGATCACGAGGAATAAATAATTCTGTTCCTTTCAGAGCTTCTGCTTGAGTTCGATCTCTAATGTTATTGATTTGAACAACAATTTGTGATTTTTGAGATCTAATTGAAGTAATTTTGTACCAATTTTTTCCTGTTTGGTCACACAAAGCACCGTATATTTTTAGCGATTCGTTATCTTCACAAAATGATTTAATCCTTACTTCACCTCTTATCCCTACAGGAGTTCCGATTTTTGCTAGTAAAATGAGATCCCTCAACTGTTCTGCCATAACCTCATACCAGCAAAATTCTATTCTGATTAGATGATCGCAAACAAAAAATCAGAATAGAATTGAATTTTTCTGCTATAATTGTCTGATTATTTTTTAGCTTCAGCCGCTTTTGATTCTTCTTCAGCTTCTGGCTCCTTAGCTTCCGTCGCTTTGGTCTCTTTTACCACTTCTTTGACTTCTGGTTCTTTAGTTTTAGTGGATTCGATTTCCCCTTCTTTGTTTTCAGTCACCTCTGCTCCTTTTTTACCAACATCCGCTGCAATTGGTTCTGCGTCTTTAACTTCCTTGGCCTCACCTCGCGGCATCGCTTTTTGAGGATTTTTACGCGGTTCACGCTTTAATATTTCAGCAGAATCTAGAAACCGATGAACTCTATCAGATGGTTTAGCACCACAACTAAGCCAATATTTAATTCGATCTACTTTGAGTATAACCCGATCTTCCGACTCTTTGGGTAATAGTGGATTGTAGGTTCCAACTTTTTCAATAAATCGTCCATCGCGTGGTGCTCTTATATCAGCTACAACAATACGATAATATGGACGTTTTTTCGTTCCGCCTCTGGCAAGACGTATTTTTAATGCCATAAGAATAAATCTCCTGTTTTAAGAAGTAGAATTCACTTACTCGCGAATTTCCTCATGATGTTTTAATACTTCTTTTATGGTAAAATTCAAGAATTTTTCAGCAAATTCTGGATCCAAATTTGCATCCGTTGCTAATTTACGCAACCGTTCAATTTGGTGTTTTTCACGGGTTAAATCTGCTGAAGGTAAATTGTGCGTTGCTTTTAGCACACCAATTTCTTTTGTGCAACGAAATCTTTCGGCAAGAATATAAATCAAAGCCGCGTCGCAATTATCAACACCCTTTCGCAAATTACCAAGTAATTCTTCAACATTTTCGTTGATATTGTTTTTAACCAAACTCATCGTCTCTTCTTTTTCCGTTTTCCTGGACCGTGCGACATCTTTGAATTAATGACTCCACCGCCGCCTGGCATCCCAGAAATAAGCGATGATAAATTTCCCGGCATCCCACCTGGCAATCCACCTGGTAAATTTGGCATCCCACCAGGAGGTAATGCAGGCATCTCCTGTCCTGACGTTAACGCTTCTTCAGGCATTCCTTCAAGATTGTTCATCCCCATCATTTTTGCAACATTACCATATAATCCACCTTTGCTACCACTAAACTGTTTAATTACTCCATGAGTTTTGCGAGTCATTTGCAACAACTTGTTTACATCATGTACTTGAGTACCTGATCCATTAGCAATTCGAATTTTTCGCTTTCCATTTATCATTCTAGGATTATTTCGTTCATATGGAGTCATTGATGAAATCATCGCTAATTGTTGATTAAATACCTTTTCATCAATATCTAATGAACTAAGTTGTTTTTTGACTTTGCCAAAACCAGGAACCAAACCTAAAATGTTCTTAAGTCCGCCCATATCGGCTACTTGTTTAATTTGAACCGCGTAATCTTCTAATGTGAATTGACCCTTCTCCATTCGTTCAGCAACTTTTTGTGCTTTTTCTTGATCAATTTTCTCACTAGCTTCTTCTACCAGCGCAACAATATCTCCCATACCCAAAATTCGGCTAGCAATTCGCTCTGGATGAAAATCTTCTAAAGCGTCAATTTTTTCTCCTGTACCTAATAATTTTACTGGCTTACCAGTAACTGCATTCATAGAAAGTGCCGCGCCACCTCGACCATCACCATCCATGCGCGTTAACACTGTACCCGAAATTCCAACCCGCTCATTAAAGCTTCTTGCCAAATTTACCGCATCTTGCCCAGTAAGCGAATCAACAACCAAAAGTATTTCATGTGGTTGTGAAATGTTTTTAATCTCTTCCATTTCCTGCATTAACGGCTCATCAATATGAGTTCGACCTGCAGTATCCAGCATGATAACATCGTATCCACCTACTCTGGCGGCATTCATGGTTCGCGTTGCAATTTCTTTCACTGATTGATTAGCGATAATCGGTAACGTATCTATAGTGTTTTGATCACCTAGAACTTTGAGTTGCTCTTGTGCAGCCGGTCGGTTCGTATCAAGTGAAGCCATTAATACTTTTTTGTTTTCACGCTTAGTGAGTCGAAGTGCGATTTTTGCAGTCGTGGTAGTTTTTCCTGAGCCTTGCAAACCAACCATCATGATAGGAACGGGAGCAACAGCCTGTAAATCAATCGGTTTAGCATCAGTTCCAAGCATTTCGACCAAATGATCATGAACTATCTTTACTACCATTTGCCCAGGAGTTACCGATTTTACTACTTCTGCACCAAGGGCTTTAGCACGAATTTTGTCAGTAAATGAGCGAACAACATGCACAGCTACGTCCGCTTCAATTAGCGCGCGCCGCACTTCAGACATTGCTTCATTGATGTCTGTATCTCGTAATGTACCTCGCTTGGTAATCTTATCAAAGATAGTCCCAAGCCGATCTTGCAAATTATCAAACATTGGAAATTTATGCTCTCAATCTTAAAAAAAATTTATCTAAAACACTTAACCACAAATAGGCACGCATATTGGCTTTCGCAAGTACGAACCAATTTATTAAGGAACTATATACAATGTTACACAATTATAGACGGCAATTTATACTGTCTATATCTTTACAAGTAAAATAAAAAATATACTTTACCACGGACTAACCCAACGAACACATTGAGTATCACGTCCTCCAACATTGCAATCGTAAAATTCTTGTTGACAAGACGTGATAGTAAATCCAACTACCACAGCTATCAAAGTTATTGTAAATCTTTTCATAATGCTATCCCAAGTTTTTTTGATTTGATTTTAAATTAAATATATTTACAGCAAATTTCATTATATTAATTCAGACAAATTGTCGTACCTTGGCAAATTGTATATAATTCCCATTTATTAAATATTTTCAAATTGAATTCTTTCCACAAAATAACCGAAATCTTTGTAAATTTCAATCAAATATCTCTACTGTTCTTTTCACTTTCAAATTGTCGGCATTATAGATTA
Source organism: Stappiaceae bacterium (assembly GCA_964291365.2). Classification (GTDB taxonomy): domain Bacteria; phylum Pseudomonadota; class Alphaproteobacteria; order Rhizobiales; family Stappiaceae; genus JBDWFY01. Next base: position 1,133,207 of record OZ220020.1, on the reverse strand, counting down.
TAGATACTTTTAATTTGAAGACTTTAAATTTCTTTTAGCTAAATTTAAGTACATTTTGTCGGCATTTTTACATAATTGCCTTAATATGTCATATATGCTAATTTTAATGAGTATTTCTCTCACCAAACAACGCTGAGCCAACTCGAACATGTGTAGCACCCATTCGGATTGCTAGTTCATAGTCCGCAGACATTCCCATTGATAAATTTTGAAGATGATTACGCATTGCAATCTTTTGAAGCAAAGCAAAATGGGGGCCAGGGTTCTCATTGAATGGTGGAATACACATCAAACCTATGATATTGATGCCAATTTCGTCACGACATTGCATCAGAAAATCATCGACATTACTTGGTAAGAGTCCAGATTTTTGAGATTCTTCACCAGTATTGACTTGAACAAATAGCTGTACATTTTTTTGTTGTACGTCCATTTCATGCTTAATTAATTTCGCAATTTTTTCTCGATCAATCGTATGTATTACATCAAACAAGCGAACTGCATCAGCAGTTTTATTAGATTGTAATGGTCCAATCAAATGTAACTCTAAATCTTGATATTTCTCCAATAATTCGGGCCATTTTTGCAGACTTTCTTGTATACGATTTTCACCAAAAACTCTTTGATTCGCATGGATTACCGGAGTTATTGAATTGCTATCAAATGTTTTTGATACTGCAATTAAATGAACTTCATCTTTGACTCGTCCTGATTCTTGTTTAGCAATTTCGATGCGATCTTTGATTTCAGCAATTCGTTCATCAACTGTCATTTTTTTCCCCAGTTTCATAAAAAAATGGATACTCGGCCAAATATCTAATTTGCAAATTTTCAATGAGTAGCTTAATTATTATATCAAAGTCTCTTTTAAAAATCGCAATTTTAGTTATTTTGCAAAATTCATCCAATATTAATTTTCATTTTTGGCAAAAGCAATGACAGTTGAACGTTACAATTCAAATGTAGTTGAGTCCTATTGGCAAAAAGCTTGGAAACAAGCTGACGTTTTTAAGACATCCAATCAAGATAATCGTCCCAAATACTATGTATTAGAAATGTTTCCCTATCCATCAGGACATATCCATATGGGACATGTTCGCAATTATGCGATGGGAGATGTTGTCGCACGTTATCGTCGCGCTAATGGTTATAATGTATTACACCCAATGGGTTGGGATGCTTTTGGGATGCCCGCTGAAAATGCTGCAATGCAAAATAAGGTGCATCCCAGTGATTGGACCTATGAAAATATTTCAGTTATGCGTTCACAGCTCAAGAGCATGGGATTGTCATTAGACTGGTCGCGTGAATTTGCTACTTGCGATGTTGAATATTACAAGCAACAACAACGATTATTTTTAGATTTTTTGGAAGCAGATTTAGTCTACCGGAAAAGTTCTAATGTCAATTGGGATCCCGTTGACATGACTGTGCTTGCCAATGAACAAGTGATAGATGGTCGCGGTTGGCGCTCCGGTGCAGTAGTTGAGCAGCGCGAACTTACGCAATGGTTTTTCCGAATTTCTGATTTTTCCAAAGAACTGCTAGATGCAATCAATGAACTTGATCGTTGGCCAGAGCAAGTACGCTTGATGCAACGAAATTGGATTGGGCGTTCTGAAGGTCTAATCATTCGATTTGAGTTTGAAAAAAACTCGCTGGAAGATCATCCGATCCTAGAGATCTTTACAACTAGACCTGATACCTTATTTGGTGCGAGTTTCATGTGTCTTTCACCAAACCATCCGATTGCATCCAAACTCGCTGCTGATAATCCTGAATTAGCAAAATTCATTGATGAATGTCACCAAATGGGAACCTCAGTTGCTACGATTGAATCTGCAGAAAAAAAGGGTTTTGACATTGGATTGAGAGTAATTCACCCGGTCAAAACAGATGAAACTTTACCCGTTTATGTTGCTAATTTTATCCTTATGGATTATGGAACCGGAGCAATTTTTGGATGTCCCGGTCACGACCAACGCGATTTTGATTTTGCTACTGCTTATAATCTCCCCATAATTCCCGTCGTACTTCCTGATGGATTGAATGAAGATGAATTTCAACTTAATGGTGAAGCTTATATCGGTGATGGACATATGATAAATTCGGAGTTTTTAAATGGTTTAACCACTACCGAAGCAATTGAAAAAATTTCACAACATTTAGAAAATTCCACGGTATTAGATAGTCCACAAGCAAAACGACAGGTAAACTATAAACTACGCGATTGGGGAATATCACGACAACGTTATTGGGGATGTCCTATTCCAGTAATCCATTGTGAGTCTTGCGGAACTGTTGCAGTACCAAAAAGTGATTTACCAGTACAATTGCCCAAAGATGTTACTTTTGACAAACCCGGTAATCCACTTGACCATCACCCAACTTGGAAAAATTGTAAGTGTCCGAAATGCAAAAAAGCTGCCGTTCGTGAAACCGATACAATGGACACATTTGTAGATTCATCTTGGTATTTCACAAGATTTACTGCGCCAGATTTAGATGAACCGGCAACTCCCGCAGTCGCAGACAAATGGTTACCAGTAAATCAATACATTGGTGGCATAGAGCATGCCATCTTACACTTGCTTTATTCCAGATTCTTTACCCGCGCAATGAAAATCACCAATTATGTCAATATCAAGGAACCATTTGCTGGACTTTTTACTCAAGGAATGGTGACACATGAAACTTACCAAGCGGAAAATGGTGAATGGTTAAGTCCGATAGAAGTTGATGTTGTTGAAATTGATGGGAAACGAACCGCGCGTTTGATTGAATCAAAAGAAGAGGTGAAAATAGGGCCAATTGTCAAAATGTCGAAGTCCAAACGGAATACAATTGACCCTACCGATATTATTGAATCTTACGGAGCTGACACTGCGCGTTTTTTTATGCTTTCAGATTCACCACCTGAACGAGATGTTATCTGGACTGAAGAAGGAGTGCAAGGTGCACACCGATTTGTTCAACGAGTGTGGCGTTTAGTGTCAGAAGCCAAAGATTATATTACTGGAATCAAGCAAGCGAAGCCAGAAAATTTCTCCGATATTGCTCTTCAATTAAGACGTGTTACTCACAAAACTTTACACGCAGTAACAAATGATTTTGAAAAACTCGCTTTTAATCGCGCGGTTGCTAGAATTTACGAATTAGTTAATCAAATTGCAAAAACTGAAGTCAACGATCAGGAAGATATTAAATGGGCTATACGAGAAGCATTTGAAATACTTATCCAAGTATCTGCACCAATAATGCCACACCTTGCGGAAGAATGCTGGAAATCTTTGGGAAAAACACAGATGCTTGCTATTTCAAGTTGGCCTTCAGTTGAAACTGAATTATTGGTGGAAAATACAATAACTTTACCTGTCCAAGTGAATGGTAAGAAACGCAGTGAGCTTATAATTTCACCAGACACCCCAACTAGTGAGATTGAAAGCACCGTTGTTGAATTAGATGAGGTGGCCCGCGTATTGAAAGGTAATGCACCTAAGAAAATTATTGTCGTACCACAAAGGATCGTTAATGTTGTGGTTTAATCAACAAAAGTTTGCTTTTTTTTTTATAAAATTTGTAATTTTATTAGTTGCATTTATTCTCAATGGATGTGATTTTCGTCCAATTTATGCAACTGTTCCTGGGAATATACCCATTCAAAATGAATTAGCGGCGATTGACATCCATGCTACCACAATTTTACTTAATGAAATGATATTCTTGTTCAATCAGACCACCAAAAAAATTGCTCCAAAATATCGCCTTAATGTAACCACTAATGAAAGAGTCTCAGCAGTATCAATAGAACATATTGCCCGTGCCCCTGCTTCACATTTAGTTACAATCACTGGAAATTTTTCATTAACTGATTTAGATTCTGGGCACACGATTTTAACAGGAACAACATTTGCAAGTGCGTCATTTGATTATTTTGATCAACGATTAGCAAATTTACGTGCAGACCGCAATGCAAAGCAACGAGCATATAAAGTTATCGCCAGAGATTTAAGCAGTCGAGTTGCCGCCTTTTTAGAACGACGAAATACATATGAAACTCAAAATGAAAGTGAAACGTTATGACTGCCATTAAACCAACCGAATTATCTCGATACTTAAAAAACAATTTTGAACCCGCGCGTGTTGTTCTAATTTACGGACCAGATATTGGACTCGTTTCCGAAACAACGAATGATATTATCAAGTCAGTTTCAAAAGGTAAAGAAGATCCATTCTCACTTGTCAAATTAGACAGTTCAGAACTAGTTGGTGATCCAGGACGACTTGCGAATGAAGTTCTAACTATTCCAATGTTTGGCGGAAAGAGAACTATTTGGGTAAAAGATGGAAACAACTCAATTACTCCAGCAGTTAAGTTAGTTTTAGACTTAGAGAACGTAGAAGCATTAGTGATAATTGAAGCTGGTGATTTAAAAAAGGGGACCTCACTTCGGAAAACCGCAGAAACTAATAAAGCGATTTTGGCGTTACCTTGTTTTGCTGATAATGAAGCCAATATTACAACGCTAATTAATGATGTTGTAAGTTCACATGATTTAACCATAACAAGAGATGCCCGTGAAACTTTACAGAGTTTTTTAGGTGGCGACCGGATGGCATCTCGAAGTGAAATTGAAAAATTATGTCTCTACGCCCGGGGCAAAGAAATTATTGAAGTTGAAGATGTACTTGCAATTGTAGGTGATGCATCAGCACTTGCACTTGATAAACTAATTGATGCAACTGCGCTTGGAAATTTTTCAGATCTAAACAGTGTATTTGAACGATTAAAGGCGACTGGTATGCATTCATCTGTAATAGCAGGTTCAATACTTCGACATTTTCAATGGTTATATAAAGTACGAGTAGATTACAACCGAGGTAAGAATACTGAATCAATAATCCAGGAAACTAAACCCCCAATATTTTTTCGACGAAAAAAACTTGTTAGTCAAGAAATTGTACTTTGGACTGTTGAAAATTTACAAAAGGCAACGGGTCATTTGCATCATAGTATTTTACAAACTCGTCAGTTACCTGATCATATAGGACACTCAATCGTATTTAACACATTGATGAGCTTAGCAGAACAAGCTAAAAAATTTCAACAACGACCGGTTCAAAGATAGATTCTTTACACTCTTTAGCTGAAAAGATATTTACTTTGAAAATTTAGTTGCAATTAACACTCAAGGGTTATCTCTACTGGATTTGGGAAAATATCTCAAAAAGCTCCTAAACCAATTAAACATAGTGCAACTTGCTAACTACTATTAAGATATTGACCAGTAAATAAATCTGCTAGCGTTTTTATAATTCTACTGACCATTACATTACCAACCAACAACCATACACCACTATTTATAGCAGTATTTTCAACATTTGTTACTTTATCATCACAACCTTCTTAAGTAAATTTTGCAATAAATCTAGATTTTCTTGAAACCTCAATGGAAAAAAGAGTCGTTTCACACATTAATCCATTACTAAACTACACTGTTACATTTTCTGGAATTGACGTAAAGTGAACTGGCTCTTTAGTTCCACGAGTAATAGTAGCGCGATTGGTTAATGTATTTAGTAAGACAATGTGGCTCACTACTGTTGTTATTTTTTTACTTATACTGAATAATTTATTTCCAATTACAAAAAATCTAAAAAATAAACTGTTTTGAAATTTGATTAACGCTTACGAGACAATAATTTGCAAATATTATCAAGCTGGTCAAGCGAAGTAAATTTAATCCGCATCTCGCCGCGACCATTGTTGCTGGATTTAATGATAATTTTCAAACCCAAACCATCCGAAAGTTTTTTTTCAAGTGCGATTGTATCAATATCTTTATGTGTTGGTAACCGTACAGTTTTCTCACCTTCTGCATCACTTCCTTCCTGAGCTAACTTTTCCGTCTGACGAACATTTAGACCTTCTTTTACAATCTTTTCAGCTAATTTAACTGGATCTTTTACCGTAACTAACGGACGAGCATGACCGATCGTCAGTTCTCCAATACTCATTAAGTCTTTCACAGTATCTGGTAATTTCAATAATCTCAAACTGTTTGCAATATAACTTCGACTTTTCCCGACCACCTTTGCTAATTGACTTTGTGAGAATGAATTCATTGATATAAGCTGTGCATAGCCAGTCGCTTCTTCAATAGGATTTAAATCAGTACGTTGTACATTTTCAATAATTGCAAGTTCAAGTGCTTCTTGATCGCTTACTTCGCGTATAATCGCCGGAATTTCATGTAAACCACACTTTTGCGCGGCTCGCCATCTTCTTTCACCAACAATAATTTCATATTGGTCTTTTTTGCCAGTTTTTGTGCGAATCAAAATCGGTTGAAAAATTCCTTTTTCTTTAATTGATTCTGCCAATTCAGATAGCTCTAAATCAGAGAACATCTTTCGCGGATTATTCGGATTATTTTTAATATACTCAATTGGAATCTTGCGAACATTGTCATTAGTGCTGAGATAATTAGAACTTTCTGGATTAGTTTGAGGACTTATTGTTGCTACGATAGTGTCGTCACCAATCAAGCTCGCCAATCCGCGTCCAAGTCTTTGACTCTTCGGTCCTTTTAAATCACGTTTAGTCATCTTTTATATCCTTTCAAATTTCTTACTGGGTGAACAGAATCGACCAGGTTATGCCGCAAAATCTGCAATAATATTCTCATGATGAATTATTTCTGTCGCAAGTCGTAAATAAGCCTTACTTCCTGTACAATATGCGTCATATATTATAGCTGGTTTACCATGCGAAGGAGATTCCGAAAGTCTAACATTTCTAGGAATAATTGTTTCATAAACTTTTTTCCCCATCGTTGCTCTGATATCTTCAACAACTTGCGTTGAGAGTTTATTTCTGCTGTCATACATTGTTAATACGATACCTTGAACTTCTATTTGCGGATTTAAATTTAATCTAACTCGTTCAATAGTTTGTAATAATTGACCTAGTCCTTCTAATGCGAAGAATTCGCATTGCAAAGGGACGATTACTGAATGACATGCAGTTAATGCGTTAATTGTCAATAAATTCAACGAAGGAGGACAATCAAGAAATATATATGATAATTCTGGAGCTTTTTTTTGCCGACTTGCGACAACTAATTCTTCTATTGCATTCTTAAGCCGAAAATTTCGATTTTCCGATTCAGCAATTTCAAGTTCAAACCCTAACAAATCCACTTTTGCTGGAACCAAATATAGATTTTGAAATTCAGTTTCGGCAACTGCTTCGATTATTGAATTTGCACCATATAGTACTTCGTATGATGAAATTTCCCGATCTTTTTGTTCAAATCCTAGACCTGTAGAAGCATTCCCTTGTGGATCAAGGTCAATTACTAAAGAGTCTTTACCCACAGCTGCAAATGCCGTAGCGAGGTTAATTGTGGTAGTAGTTTTTCCAACTCCACCCTTTTGATTTGCGATCGCAAAAACACGAGGAAACCCTTGTTCAAAATTCATAACTGTACTCTAAACTGTTGCTACTTAGGAGTAATTTCATCAATAATTAACAAAGATCCGCTAGGATCAATTCGGTTTTTTTCAATTCTCATACTTATATTCCATTTTTCACTTGCCTTGTCAATTTCTTCCTGAACTTTTTGACCTTTATGAAAAACAGCTGTAGCTCCTTGATTTACTAATTTTTCGGTGAATCCACACAAATGTTCTAAACTAGTTAATGCGCGTGCTGAAACACCATCAATTGCTTCATCCCATTTGATAACAAAATCTTCAATTCTCTCACAATGCACTTGGACAGGAATTTCAATTTCTCTTGCTACAGTCTGTAAAAATGTTGCCTTCTTTCTATTTGATTCAACTAAATGAACTATACTATCTGACTTTGCCGTCAACATAATGGCTGTTATTACTCCAGGAAATCCTGCACCGCTACCTAAATCAATCCACCTTCGCACGTTTGGAAGTGCTAGATGAGTTTGTATACTATCAGCAATATGGCGTGTCCAGATATGAGTCAATGAATTTGAACTAATTAAATTATGGGCCTGTTGCCACTCCAATATCAATTTGACAAATTTTTCTAATTTTAGCTCAACATCAACTGATATCTCAGCAATATTTTTAACAGTCTGTATATTTTCCATTTATTAAGCGGCATCTTTTTCAATTTGACTCGATTCTCTTTGTCGCAAATTTGCCAAAATCAAAGTTAACGCCGCTGGCGTTATCCCATCTATCTTGGCCGCATGTGCAATAGTTGAAGGTCGATGCTCACTTAGTTTTTGGCAAACTTCATTTGAAAGTCCCGAAATTAAACTGAAATTAAAGTCTGGGGGTATGAGGCGGGCTTCGTCCCGTTTCAACGCAATAATGTCAGCTTCTTGACGCTTCATGTATACGGAATAGACTGAATCAATCTTGATCTGTTCTATCAGATCTTCTCGAATTTCATTTAATTCCGGAAACAACTTCTTAATTTTTGTTATCTCCATCTTTGGATAAGATAACAATTCAAACGCTGAACGACGTACACCATCTTGATTAATATAGTATCCCCGTTCAGTTGCTTGTGTTGGGGTTATTACAAGTGATGTTAATAACTTCTGAATTTCATCTAATTCTTTAACCTTATTTTCAAATACATGCAGACGTTCACCACTAATACAATTGAGTTTAATTCCAAGTGGCGTCAATCGTATATCTGCATTATCCGCGCGTAATTTCAATCTATACTCTGCTCTTGATGTAAACATCCGATAGGGCTCTGTGACTCCTCTAGTCGTTAAGTCATCAATCATCACTCCAATATATCCATCAGCACGACTAATAGTAATCTGATCTGAATTACCAGTTAAGAGAGCTGCATTCAATCCGGCGAGTAAACCCTGTGCTCCTGCCTCTTCATAACCTGTCGTACCATTTATTTGGCCAGCAAGAAACAAACCATTGATTCTTTTCGTTTCTAATGTTGGTTCTAGTTCACGTGGATTAATATGATCATATTCAATTGCATAACCAAATTGCTTTATTTTCGCGTTTTCAAGTCCACGAATCGTCTTGATAAATTCAACTTGTACTTCTTCTGGTAATGATGTAGAAATCCCATTTGGATAGATTGTATCATCATCCAATCCTTCTGGTTCTAAAAATATTTGATGACCGTCACGTTCGCCAAATTTGACTATTTTATCCTCAATTGAAGGACAATAGCGCGGACCTTGTCCGCTTATTTCGCCAGAATACATTGCGGAACGTGATAAATTATCGTCAATAACTTTATGAGTATTGTCATTCGTTCTTGTGATATGACAAGATATTTGTGGCGTTGTAATCTTATCTGTTAAGTATGAAAACGGAATTGGTTCGTCATCACCTGGTTGTTCCTCAAGACATTTCCAATCAATTGTTTTTCCATCTAATCGTGCTGGTGTACCTGTTTTCAATCTTCCTAAAGTAAAACCAAAAGATTCTAAAGTATTTGATAATCCAACAGAAGGATCTTCTCCCATTCTTCCAGCTGAAATCTTTTTCTCACCGATATGAATCAATCCACGTAAAAATGTACCTGTTGTTAATACTACTGCACCAGCTTGAATTAAATCACCATTTTTTGTGAAAACACCATTTATGTGCTTATTTTTATCAACAGAAATATCAAATGCTTCCGCTTCAATAATAGTCAAATTGTCGTAATCTTTCAATTTTGTTTGCATTGTTTCACGATAGATTTTTCGATCTGCTTGTGCCCGTGGTCCTCGAACAGCTGGTCCTTTTCTACGATTAAGCATACGGAATTGGATCCCAGCAACATCAATTACCTGACCCATTACGCCACCTAACGCATCAATTTCGCGAACTAAATGTCCCTTACCAAGTCCTCCAATTGCAGGATTACAAGACATTACTCCGATTGTTGAATTAGACATCGTAACCAATGCTGTTTTAGCATTAAGTCTAGCGGCCGCGGTAGCTGCTTCACATCCAGCATGCCCACCACCTATGACGATAACATCAAATTTATTCTGCATAATTCAAAATTATTTTAATTTTTCTTTAGCTATTAAAATAAGAAACTCACTTATATTTTTCAAGCTATATTTTGAAATTATCTTAACACATAATATAATCAAATAAATTTACATGTTTCACGTGAAACACATTACAACTTGAATGGTTAATGACAGTGAAATATATAGTAATCCTAATATTTTGTATTTTAAGTTTAAATTTTTCACCAGTTCTCGCACAAAGTACCGATTGGTTTAAAGTTGTAGATAGTGGTGATCTCAGAGCTGTTAAAACATTAATTAACGAAGGAATTGATGTCAATTCCAGTGATGAATTTGGTAATACCGCATTAATGAAAGCATCGTATAAAGGACAAATAGAATTAATTGAACTTTTAATTTTGAATGGAGCTAATATCAAATCAATTAACCATCATGGAATGACCGCGTTATTATGGGCGGCTAGATTTGGAGAAACACAAACATTAGATCTATTACTCATCAACGGGGCAAATATCAATGATGCAGATAATTATGGTAAAACCGCATTAATTGAGGCTTCTGCTGGTGGTCATACCGATACAGTCAAATATCTAATAGATAAGAAGATAGATATCAATCAAACGGATATTGAAAACACAACAGCATTAATGTGGGCATCGGTAGGAGGGCATCTACCAACAATAAAATTCTTAATTGCAAATGGAATGGATATCAATGCTTATGATAAATCAGGTTGGACTGCTCTAATTTCAGCTGCAAACGCGGGGCATACTGAAACTGTAAAATACTTAATTTCAGAAGGAGCTGAAATAAATGCAGTTGATAACAATGGTAGATCTGCATTAAATCATGCCACTGATAGAAACAAAAATGAAACTGTAGAATTATTAATTGCACTGGGTGCAAAATGAAAATTTCAACAATGTTTCACGTGAAACACCTAAAATTAATTCTATGCTCTTTAAAAAAACTTACAACCAACTTATTTTCCAACACAAAATTCACTAAAGATTACATCCAAAAGCTCTTCGGTTTGTACTTTTCCAGTAATCCTTCCAATTTCATCCGAAGCTGACCGCAACTCTTCAGCATGTAACTCAATTGGTAATTCCTTTTTGTTTAAAACTCGGTTGATTGAATTAACAGCGGTTTCTAATAATCTTCGGTGTCTAGTTCGATTTACGATTGTACTCTCTGTACCAGTCCAGTATTCACCACAAAAGGTTGTCAACGATCTAATTAATTCAGCTATTCCTAAACCAGTTTTTGCCGAAATTAAAAATGAATTCAAAGTCTTTTCCCCTATTTCTTCAATTTCAGTTAGACTAATTTTAAGATCTGCTTTATTAAAGAGCATCCAAACTGGAATATCACCAAACTTATTTTTGAATTTTGAATTCTTTACTTTTTTTGACAAATCAACTATTTCAAGTATCAAATCAGCCTCCTTTGCCTGTTCTATAGCCCTTCTTATTCCTTCTACTTCAACTTTTCCACTAGTCTCTCTTATCCCAGCAGTATCCATAATGGTTGCAGGATAACCTTTCAAGTCCATATGAATTGTAAGAATATCTCGCGTCGTGCCTTCTTCGTCCGTTACAATAGCGACATCTCGATTCGCAATTCGATTTAATAGTGTAGATTTTCCAGCATTTGGCTCTCCAAGAATCACAATCTTTAAACCATCTCTTAATTTTTCCGCAGATTGACTTTTTGTAATTTGAAAATTCAGCTCCTCTGCTAACTGTCGAAGAATAGGTTCAATTAAGTTAAAAGACGAATCAGGAGTATCTTCTTCTTCAGAAAAATCTAATTCAGATTCAATCAATGCTCGACATCGAATTAGTTCTGATCGCCACTTTTCGCATAATTTATATAGATCACCAGCAACATGTTTGATTGCTTGTTTTCGCTGAAATTCGGTGTCAGCTGAAATTAAATCTGCTAACCCTTCAACCGTTGTAATATCTAATTTTCCAGCTTCAAAGGCTCGATATGTAAATTCACCTGGTTCTGCTAACCTTAATCCTTCTATAGCCAACAATGCATCTAAAACTGCTTGCACTACCGCGCGACCACCATGTACATGAAACTCCACTATATCATCTCCAGTAAAACTTGCTGGCTTTTGAAACCACAAAACCAACCCTTCATCTAAAATTTCACCGGTGATAGGATGATGGATTTTAGACAAAGCTGTTTCACGTGAAACAGGTACCTTTTCACACATTTTTTCCAGAATCTCTTGGCACTTTGACCCTGATATTCTAATTACGGCTATACCAGAGGGTGGTTTTCCACTCGAAAGTGCGAAAATTGTATCTTGCATTGTCAACCAACTTCTTGAATAATTTAAATGACATGAATAAATCAATAGTATAAACTAATCCAACACTAAAACATATCAGGTATTCCACATGCAATCAAAAAATTTAATGTCAAAAGAGACAAGTCCATATCTTCTCCAACACCAAGACAATCCTGTACACTGGCATCCTTGGAATTCGGAAACGCTTAAATTCGCACAACAAGAAAATAAACTCATTCTACTTTCAATTGGATATGCCGCATGTCATTGGTGTCATGTAATGGCCCATGAATGTTTTGAGGACGATGAAGTTGCCAATGTTATGAATGAAAACTTTATTAGCATTAAAGTTGATCGTGAAGAACGTCCAGATATCGATCAAATCTATATGAAAGCCCTGGTAGAAATGGGTCAACATGGTGGTTGGCCATTAACCATGTTTCTTAACCCACATGGTAAACCAATTTGGGGTGGTACTTATTTTCCAAAGATGGATTATCGTGGTCAACCTGGATTTATTTCAATTCTTCATCATTTTGCCAAACTTTATCAAGAAGATCCAAAACAATTTTATGAGAATAATGACAAATTCATAGCTTTTTTACAGGCTCAACCAGAAAATAATTTTAAGATATCAACCCAAATGGTTGAGCGAATTGTCAACAAAATTTGTACTGAAGCAATGGATCTAGAATGTGGCGGTCGTAAGGGTGCACCGAAATTTCCTGAATTTCCAGTATTAAAATTTTTGTGGAGAGCATCATATAATTATTCACAAATTCCAATAAAACAAACTGTACTGACCACTCTAGAAAATATATGTCAAGGTGGAATTTATGACCATCTTGGTGGGGGGTTATCACGATATAGCGTTGATGATAAATGGCTGGTCCCACATTTTGAAAAAATGTTATGCGATAATGCTCAATTTTTTGATTTAATGTTGTGTGCTTACCAATACACCGGCAATGATTTATTTAAAACAAGAATTTTAGAAACATTAGATTGGCTCGACAATGAAATGCTAACCAAAGATAACGGTTTTTCTACTAGTCTGGATGCGGATTCAGAAGGTGAAGAAGGAAAATATTATGTTTGGCAAGAAACTGAGGTTAATCACTTACTTGAGAAAGAACAATTGGATGAGTTTAAGAAAATTTATGATGTTCGCGCCGACGGAAATTGGGAAGGTAAAACAATTTTAAATCGACTAAATTCTATTGGACCAGAGTTTGATACAATTGCTAGTAATCTTGATAAAGAACGTTTAATATTGCATAAAGTACAAAAGACCCGCATTCCACCAGGATTGGATGATAAAATTCTAACTGACTGGAATGGCTATACTATTGCGGCGTTGGCAAGATTATCAATTGCTGGAATTGAATCAGAAAAAACTAAGAAATTAGCAATAAGTGCATTTGATTTTATCCACCAAAAAATGAAAATCGATAATAAATTTGGACACTCTTGGCGAAATGGAAAGCTTGTTTTTCCAGGAAATTTAGCTGACTTTAGTGCGATGGTTCATGCATCTTTGGCATTATACGAATTGGACTTTGACACAAAATATATTACTGAAGCAGAAGAAATAGTGGAACAAATCCAACAAAATTTTCATGATGAAAAAGACGGGGGGTTCTATTTCACAATGAAAGAAGCAGATGACATTATTTTTCGACCAAAATCTGGTTTAGATGATTCTACTCCAAATCCAAATGGGTTACTCGCAATTGAATTAGTTCGATTATATTTATACACCGGTAATGAAAGATATAAAACACTTTATGATGAAATTATCAATGCTTTTAACGCATACATCCCAATTTACTTATTCAATTGTGTAACTTTAGTAAGTGCATTCGAGTTTGCTGAAAATGTAATTTCAGTTGTAATTGTTGGTCCAAATTCTGAAAAACAATTTGAATTGTTGGCTTATATTCGTTCAATTCCTAATCCTAATTTTGTCGTCTCTGTAATTTCAAATACTGCTGATCTACCAAGAAACCATCCGGCAAAAAACAAAGAATTTGAACCAAACACTCCAACTGTTTACATTTGTCCACAACAACGATGTCTTTTGCCCATCACAACTATAGAAGAACTTAAAACAACACTGAAACAATTTGCCTGATGTAGATGATAAGTTTGACATTAAGTCAAATTAAAAGCGGTATCTGTTTTCAGATGCCACTGTGTTTAATACAAACTTAGCTATTTTTGCTTAATTAAGTACAGATACTTTAGCTATTATCACGACTTATTGAACATCTTCTTGTAGAAACTTGTGGTGACGTACTCAAGACATCATCATTTTGATCACGTGCTCCATCTCCTCAACTTCTTGAACGTTATTGTGTTATAAGCCCTCAATAATGATAATGTCTCATTTTTAAGGGTTTCTGGAACGTTTTTTTCACAATGGATACAAACAAACGTACATTTTCCTCTCTTCGTAACCAATCATAATATTCATCCTCATGTATAAATGCTCTAACTGCACCTTAACATAGTCCACCTAACAAGCAAGTGACATCCCAGTCTGTTCCCGCCATTAAAATTTCTAACTTGCAATTAAGCTACAGACTAAATACCAACCTTATTCAGCAACCATCAACGGATATTCCTCTTGGGGCTTTAGTCTAGATTCTCTTTCAAATCCTTCTTTCCGATCCACAATAGATTTTAACTCTATAGTTATCTCGCTTGAATCTGACACACCTCCTGATTCAATTAGTCTTTTGATTGCATCCTGTATCGGTGCAACTGACCGATGGGGGGTTGACACTATGTTACCACATTCATCACAAATACGAACTAATGCACCCTCAGCTTCTTCTAATCCCTCACATAATGACAATGTCTCTTTTGTGAGGGTTGCAGAAACTATTTTATTACAACAAGCACAAGGTGAGGAACTCTTTGCACCTTCCCAGTAATTATACATGTTAGTCATCCTTATGAACACTGACGATGTGAACTACACCCTTTGAAAGAAAAAATTTAATATACCAACCTTCTTTTTTAAATATATGCATACAATTATCATCTGCCAATTCGCAACCTAGTTCAGTATCATGATCATCCCCAGTACATCTTTTAACTTTGTCTAGTACAAAATCAACACTAACTTCCCGTATAAACAATTTGTTTTTCAACCAAATAATTGGTCGATCTTCATAATGCTCGAACTTTCTATTCAACAAACCATCAAACAACCATCTCTTAGCTTCTTTAAAACCTATTTATTTGTATCCTTTTTTACTTGTATTAGTTTCATATTAAGCCCCCTGATTACGTGAATTTTCACTTAATTATAAAAATATTCAGGATACTATTTTTGCATTATAGTTTTATATTTTTAATTTGCAACCTATTTTAATATATGCGTTTTCTCCCGTTGTACTTGAAACTTTGATTACTCCAATCTGATTGATAAAAAATACCGCTAATCAAAGAAGCACACATCCGAGTCGCTTCTGGGTTCTATTAAAATACCAATCTTGATTTTGGACCCGTAGCGAGATTTGATCACCTCACACAAATTTATATCACGGCTCCGCGAAACAAAATTTTCCACCTAGATAATTTTGCTGCGAAATCGCGCGTGCTTGAAGGATTTGAGGTCTATCGAGGTAAATTTTATACTTAAATCAATGCCAAAATTAACTGATGGAAGCATGGAAATATTCATTAAGGGTCAATCAATGTGCGTTAAAAAAATTAAACAAAAATATGTCTTACAAAAGCCTTGGTTGAAGTGAATGAATTGGCATTAGTTTATTCATAAAAAAATGGCATCCAAGAACAGATGCCACCATGCTTAATACGAACTTAGTTATTATTGCCAAATTAAGTTCTGTTACTCAATTACTTACGAGCTATTATCACGACTTATTGAACGTCTTCTTGTCGAAACTTGTGGTGACATACTCAAGACATCATCATTTTTATCACGTACTCCATCTCCTCGACTACTTGAACGTTGTCGTGTTGAACTTGCTCCAGCAGCTGCTAACTTATTCGGAGTGGACATTGAATCAAAAAACTCTACATTATTTTTTGAACTACGCAGCTTCTCCAATAAGAATTCGCTAGCTTCGACTGTATTCATCTGGGTCAATAACCTACGGAGTAGATAAACTTTCTTCAAGTCTTCCGGTTCTACTAACAATTCTTCCTTACGCGTACCCGAACGTTGAATATCAATGGCTGGAAATACACGTTTATCGGCAAGTTTTCGATCCAATATCAATTCAGCGTTACCGGTTCCTTTAAATTCTTCAAAAATAACTTCATCCATTCGGCTACCAGTATCTATCAATGCTGTGGCAATAATAGATAATGAACCGCCACCTTCAATATTTCGAGCGGCACCAAAAAATCGTTTTGGTCGTTGCAATGCATTTGCATCAACACCACCAGTTAAAACTTTACCAGATGATGGAACAACAGTGTTATATGCACGACCCAATCGTGTAATTGAATCAAGCAATATAACAACATCATTACCAAATTCCACTAATCTTTTGGCTTTTTCAATTACCATTTCAGCAACTTGAACATGGCGCGCTGCCGGTTCATCAAATGTAGAAGAGATTACTTCACCTTTAACAGTACGTTGCATATCCGTCACTTCTTCTGGACGCTCATCAATCAACAAGACCATCAAAATACAATCTGGATGGTTTTTCGTGATTGACTTAGCAATATTCTGTAAAAAAACTGTTTTACCAGCTCGAGGTGGTGAGGTAATTAATGCACGTTGTCCTTTACCTAATGGAGAGACAATATCAATAACCCGCACCGAAAGATCTTTTACGGTTGGATCTTCTACTTCCAACTTAAATCGTTCTTCAGGGTAAAGTGGAGTGAGATTATCAAAGTGAATTTTGTGCCGGACTTTATCAGTATCTTGAAAGTTAATTTTATTTACTTTCAATAGCGCAAAATATCGCTCACCTTCTTTTGGGCTACGAATTTGTCCTTCAACAGTATCACCAGTCCGTAACGAAAATCTTCGAATTTGAGACGGTGATACATAAATATCATCGGGACCTGGCAAATAGTTTGCATCTGCAGAACGAAGAAAACCAAATCCGTCCTGTAATACTTCAACAACACCTTCTCCGATAATATCGATTTCTTTTTCTGCTAATTGTTTTAAAATCGCAAACATCAGTTCTTGTCTGCGCATAGCATTAGCATTCTCAACATTAAGTTCCTCAGCATAGCCAATTAGTTCCGCCGCGGACTTAACATTCAGCTGTTGTAGTTTTATTTCTCGCATTTAAGCTCTAGTTGTTATTATGAATTACATTTATAGATTCATTTATATGAACCAATAAAAATGTATTTAAGGTGGGATCTTCTGTAGGAACTACTATAAAATCAGCAAGAACAATTCATAATTTAAGTAATAATTCCCGCAGAAAAGGTAAGACTCGTTATATATAATAATAAATTACATTATTTCAAGTATTTTAATTACTTTTTTGAAAAAAAATTAAAATGGTTGCAAAATTACCACAATAATTATTCCAATCATAAGAATAGTTGGGACTTCATTATAAAACCGATAAAACATATGTGAATTAGTATTTTTATCATTTGCAAACTTTTTTTGTAATTGACCCAATGAAAAATGATAACCTGTCAATAACAATACTAGCACTAATTTAGCATAAAACCAACCTTGTACCCATACCGAAGTTTGAACTATTGAAAACGTCATACCAGTAATCCAAGTAACTAACATTGCTGGATTCATAATTATTTTCAATAATTTCCGCTCCATCACTTTAAATGTTGCAGATTGTTCACTATCGATAGTTGATTTTGCATGATAAACAAACAATCTAGGTAGATAAAACAAACCTGCCATCCAAGTAATCAGCGAAATTAAATGTAATATTTTTATTAATTCATAACTTAGCATTCCAATTCTCTCTTAAATTTTACCACGAACTCTATTGATAAGTTGGTATACATTTTCAATTGGAGTTTCTGGTACAATTCCATGACCCAAATTAAATATGAATTGGCCTTTACTTAACTCTTGTAAAATCCTATCAACAGCATCGTCAAGTTCCTTGCCACCAGCAACAAGTTTCATCGGATCTAAATTTCCTTGTACAGTTTTCCCGTTATTTTGAATTTCACGTGCTATTTCAAATGGAACTGTCCAATCAAACCCTACACCATCTAATCCAGTTTGTAAAGCATATTTTAAAATTTTTCCAGATGAAAACTTTGAAAATCCGATAATCTTCAAATCTGGGCACTGCATATGAACTTGAGTTACAATTTGATAAGTAGGTTCAATTACCCATTTTTCAAAACTATATTCATCTAATACACCAGCCCAAGAATCAAAAATTTGAACAACATTTGCACCAGCTTTAGCTTGTCCCACTAAATACTTGACACTTACTTCTACCAATATGTCAATTAGTTGATCAACTAATTTTGGATTACTATAGGCACCAATTCGTGCCAATTTTTGATCCGGTGTTGAATATCCTCCAATCATATAACATGCTAAAGTCCAAGGTGCACCACAAAATCCATAGAGTGTCTTATCCATCGACAATTTATTACGAATATTAGCAACAATTTGAAAAATCTTCGAAAATTTATCATTAACTGATTGAATATCAATTGAATTTAATAAATCATAAGACAATGGAGGAACTACTGGACCAATATTTTCTTCGAATTTAACTGGATAATTAAGTGCATCTGGAACAATAAATATATCTGAAAATAAAATAGCGGCATCAAAATCAAAGCGTTTAAGTGGTTGTAATGTTACTTCAGTTGCTAATTTGAAATTATAACAGAATTCCAAAAAGTTATCTTCCTTAGCACGTTCTTTTTTATATTCAGGTAAATACCGTCCTGCTTGACGCATAATCCATATTGGAGGAGGTGAAATAGATTCACCATTCAATACTTTAATAATTTTTTGATTTGATTGATTTGTCAATTTTTAACCTTTTCACAAGATAATATTTATAAAAAAATTAATTTAAAATTTATTGTTGTTATTATTAGTAATGTGAATAATGTGAATAAAATTTTATACACAATAATTACACAGACTTGTATTAAAAAAACTGTCAATTTAGATTTTATTTAGAGATATTGTAAAAAGTATTATATTGAAAAGAGTAATAGAAATTGTATTAAAATTATTAAAAATTGCAAATCGTTTATTTATCAGTGAAAAAATAATTTAGAAAAAAGTTTTATTTTGAGTTATTAAATTCTGTTAATAAAATTGTTATTTTAATTCACAGCTTAATTGGTTGTGAACTAAAATTAGCTAATGTGAATAAAAATTTGTATTGAAGTAAATTTCTTTTACTTATTAAGTTTTATTCACATTTAAAGGAATACTCTGTGGAAAAAAAATCTGCATTTTTTCATCTTCACTTAATATCTGATTCTACTGGTGAAACGCTTTCAACAGTTTCAAAAGCTGCTTTGGCGCGTTATGATGAAATTGAGCCAATTGAGCATATTCATCCATTAGTTCGAACCAGCGCACAACTTGAAAAAATAATTCAGAATGTAAATCGTGAACCCGGAATTGTTCTTTATACATTAGTAGATACAGAGCAAGCAAAACGTTTGGAATTAGCGTGTAGAAAAATATTTGTACCTTGCCTAAATGTATTAGATCCAATTTATGCATTGTTTCAATCTTATTTAGATGTTGAACTTACAAATCGTATTGGTGGCCAACATGCATTAGATACTAGTTATTTTCAACGGATTGAAGCATTAAATTATTCAATGGATCATGATGATGGGCAGATTCCAGATGCATTGAATAAAGCTGATGTTATTATTATTGGAGTTAGTCGTTCTTCAAAAACACCAACTTGTATTTATCTCGCCAATAGAGGTATCAAGGCAGCAAATATTCCATTGATTTTGGATAATCCTTTACCAAATTCATTATTTGAAATTACTGGACCTATGATTCTTGGTTTAGTCGCTAGTGTTCACCATATTCAACAAATAAGACAGAATCGTTTATTATCATTGTCTGCTTTAAACGAAGTAGATGCTTATGTTGATAAAAAAACAATTTCACAGGAAGTAGCTCAATTGCGAAAAATTTGTAATACACAAGGTTGGCCAATAATAGATGTTACACGTCGGTCTATTGAAGAAACAGCGGCTGAAATTATGACCTTATTGAACAAATATCGCGAAAAGAATCATATTATAAACTTTATACCTAATTCAGTAACCGAAGCGAAGGTGTAATGACTCCGTTAATTTTAGCTAGTTCCAGTCAATCGCGTATTAATATGTTGAAAAATGCCGGATTAACGTTTGAAGTTAAACCAGCAGATATTGATGAACGTGCAATTGAGTTGGATTTGAAGATCAACAATTCATCACCTGAACAAATTGCAGGAAAATTGGCGAGTGCAAAAGCACTATCAGTTTCTCTAAATTTCAATGATTCATTAGTCATTGGTGCAGATCAAACTTTGTCTGTTGATGGTATGCAGATTAATAAAGTAGATGATTTGGAATCGGCTAAAGATAAGATTGCTAGATTGTCTGGTAAAACACATTGTTTACACTCTGCAGTATGTTGTAATTATAATGGCTCTGAACTTTGGAAATTTATTTCGACTGCATATATGTCAATGCGAAATCTTGATTCAACAGAAATAAACAACTATATATCTCAAGCGGGAACCGAGATTTTGTCTTGTGTTGGTTGTTACCAACTTGAAGGAATGGGTGTTCAATTGTTTGAAAAGATTGAAGGTGATTTTTTTACAATTTTAGGATTACCATTATTTCCACTATTAAAATTTTTGAGAGAACAAGGGTACATTGATGGGATATGAGTGTTAAATTAAATGAATTAAAAGCTGGCGTTGTGGGATGGCCGATTTCACACTCCAGATCTCCAATAATTCATCAATATTGGTTAAAGAAATACGGATTGGTAGGGCATTACGATAAATTTGCAGTTTCTCCGGAAGATTTTGCTAATTTTTTAGATTATAAATGCCGACACGAACTGCGAGGGCTCAATATAACAATCCCATTGAAGGAGCAAGCTTTAGAATTGTGCGATGAGGTAGAAATTGTTGCACAAGAAATTGGGGCAGTTAATACGATTTGGGTAGAAGAGGGGAAATTGTATGGCACTAATACTGATGCATTTGGGTTTACTGCTAGCTTGGACCAAAAATTTCCAAATTGGGATTTAGATTTGCGTTCTGCTGTAGTAATTGGCGCAGGAGGGGCAGCAAGGGCAATTGTTTGGGCCTTGATAAATCGTAATTGTTCTGCAGTGAATATTGTCAATCGGACATTATCGCGGGCTGAAAAACTTGCTTCAACATATCAATCAAAAGTTTATCCGCATAATTGGACAGCAATGAATAAGTTATTAGAAACAGCAAACATTGTTATCAACACGACTTCACTTGGAATGGTCGGTCAAAGCGAAATTGATATAGATATAACAAAACTTTCCGAAAACGTTATTGTTTCAGACATTGTTTATACACCTCTAAAAACAGATTTGTTGAAATCCGCGGAGACTCATAATCTACAAACTATTGATGGACTTGGAATGTTATTACATCAGGCAGTTCCAGGATTTGAAAAATGGTTTGGAGTGCGACCAGAAGTAACAACGGAATTACGAAATGAAGTGATAACAAATTTAGGATTAGAATAATGATCAAAGTTGGACTCACTGGTTCAATTGGGATGGGGAAGTCAACTGTAGCTTCTATGTTTAAAAAACTAGGATATCCAGTTCAAAATGCTGATGATATTGTTCATATGTTATATTCAGATCAAGCAGTCCAACCGATTCAAAAATTGTTTCCCAGTGCAATAGTTAATCACCAAGTGGATAGAAAAAAATTGGCGCAACTAGTTGCTAATGATCCTGTAAAATTCAGACAACTTGAAGCTATAGTGCATCCATTAGTAAGAAAAGAAGAGCAAAAATTTTTTATTGATGCTGAAAGAAGTGGAGCAAATTTAGCAGTGATTGACATTCCACTATTATTTGAAACAAATTCTGAAGATCGCTTTGATGTAATTTTAGTTGTTTCAGCTGATGAAAAGGTACAACAGGATCGTGTTTTATCACGAGAGGGGATGACAGAAGTTCTATTCAAAACAATTCTCAGCAAACAAATGCCAGATAAAGAAAAACGTAAACGGTCGCACTTTATAATAGATACAAATGTGTCAATAGAAAAAACATTTAGTCAAGTTGAAACAATTGCTGAGGAAATTACTAAATTTTCTGAAAAGTGAATTTTGATGTTTCACGTGAAACAGGTATAAAAAATTACGGGATTTATATACAATTTGCCACAAAATTTTCTAATTGTTCTTGAGAAAAAACAAAGTTAAATAACTAGTATCTCGGTAAATATTTATAGGTTAATTCTTTTGAAGAATTCTTGTTTACTTTTATCAAGCGGTGTATTTCATCGCTTGGTCAATGATGAAATTGTTTCCAGTAAAAATTCAAAACGATCACGGAAACGGAATGGGTTTACTTAATCCCAAAATTTCACCATTAACCAATTTGAGTCAATTTTTCGCAATTGATCTGTTACCTTATTAACAATTACGTAAGTAAGATCTTGCTTGAGAACCTGGTGCGTACCAAGGATTTGATAAAGAGGAACCAAAAGCATGCCACGAACATGTAAATTCATTCCCACCTCCACACATACAACCTTCATATGCTGTACGCGTATAAGTATAATCACCTTGATTGCAGGCCACTAAAGTAAATGTGAATGCGAAAAGCATAGGAATTAGCTTTCTCATGGTTTTACTCCATTGGTTGAGTTATTTGAAAAGTAGTATAGCATTGATATACGCGATTAGTTAGTGAATTTAATGCGACATATTGTCGCTATCAGTTTTAAGGTGTTGTATCAATAGTTTGATTGAATTAATCTAGTCAAAAATCAATTTAACCGAGAGGATTGAAAATGAAAATTCAAATAATTACCACTTTTCTAGTCATTGCTGGAATACTAGGTTCGTGTTCGTCTTATGATATAGACGCTTGTAAGATATGGTCGTTTAATGAACATGGTGAACGAATCTGTATTGAACGGTACTAGAAATGCATTGGCTATTAAACAGGGGATCGTAATTGATTCCCTGTTTTGATAAAATTTATTTTCATTTGAGTCTTTTTCTTGTAAATTAGCTGTATCATTAATTTACTGAGATTTTGTTATGTGAGAAATTGCACATGATACTGAAACTACTGATCTTGACCCAGAAGAAGGACATCAGATAGTTGAAATTGGTAGTGTAGAAGTAATCAATAAGTCACCAACGGACAATAAGTTTCAGAAGTATATTAATCCTGTAGGGGATTTATATACAATTTGCTACAAAATTTTCTATTTGTTCTTGAGAAAAAACAAAGTCAAATAACTAGTATCTCGGCATATATTTATAGTTTTATTCTTTTGGAGAATTCTTGTTTACTTTTATCAAGCGGTGTATTTCACCGCTTGGTCAATGATGAAATTGTCTCCAGTAAAAATTCAAAAGAATCACGGAAACAGAATGGATTTTCTTAATCCTAAAATTTCACCATTAACCAATTTGAGTCAATTTTTCGCAATTGATCTTTTACCTTATTAACAATTACGTAAGTAAGATCTTGCTTGAGAACCTCGTGCATACCAAGGATTTTGTAAAGCGGAACCAAAAGCATGCCACGAACATGTAAATTCATTCCCACCTCCACACATACAACCTTCATATGCTGTACGCGTATAAGTATAATCACCTTGATTGCAGGCCGCTAAGAATAGAAAAATTGCTGATATTAAAGCTAGTTTTTTCATATTAGTTATGCCACATCATTTGCCAAGGAAAGGCTACAGTATGTCCAAAAGTTTCCCAACCACATCTAAATTCATCAACACCTCTATTTCGACAATTTTCCCAATGTCGTTCAGGATTATGTCTTTCAGCTTCTTCTGCACAAGCACCTAAAGTAAATGTGAATGCGAAAAGCAAAGGAATTAGCTTTCTCATAGTTTTACTCCATATGTTTTGTTATTTAAAAAATAGTATAACATTGAAATACGCGGTTTGTTAATGAATTAAATGCGACATATTGTCGCTTTCAATATTATGGTGTTGAATCATTAGTTTGATAAAATTTACTTTCATTTGAATTTTTTTCTTATAGATTAGCGTTATCATTAATTTACAGAGAATTTTATTATGCGCGAAATTGCACTTGATACTGAAACTACTGGCCTTGACCCAGATGAAGGACATCGGATTGTTGAAATTGGTTGTGTAGAAGTAATCAATAAATCACCAACTGACAATAAGTTTCAAAAATATATTAACCCTGAAAGAGAAGTACCTGCAGAAGCATATGCAGTTCATAATATTTCAGATGAATTTCTTGCTGATAAACCTTTATTTAAGGATATAGTTGATGAATTTTTAGAATTTATTGGTGATTCACCAATAGTGATACATAATTCAGAATTTGACCTAAAGTTTCTGAATTCAGAATTGAAGAATATTTCCTATAATCCAATTGTTGAAGATCAAGTGATTGATACTCTTCGAATAGCAAGAGAGAAATTACCAATTGGACCTTATTCTTTAGATGCTTTATGTAATCGCTATAAAATTGATAAATCAAAGCGGACTAAGCATGGTGCATTATTAGATGCGGAGCTATTAGCAGAGGTTTATCGTGAATTATGTGGTGGAAAACAAACAGCACTGGAGTTTAGTTCAGAAAGTGCAACCAACGAATTGCAAAATAACCAAAGTGAAACACTAAGTGCTCAAGTTTCAAAAGCGCGACCTAATCCACTTCAGTCTAGATTGACGGATCAGGAAAAAGAAGCACATGCAAAATTTATAGAAGGAATGGGTGAAAACGCGGTTTGGCAACAGTATCAAATTTAATTGTTTGGAATTCAAATAATTAATGAAGAAGTTGGAACAGCCAGTGTTGTGCATTGTAAAAGAATGCCAGAATTTATATTTCAAAGCATTGATGGAAGCACACGATCGGGAGGCCGATGACCATCAATGTGAGTTTTGATATTAATGATGACTTTTTCTCCCATATCAATTCGACCTTCAATGGTTGCAGATCCCATATGTGGAAGTAATACAACCTTATTAGATTTTGTGAGTTTTGGATTAACCGCAGGTTCATGCTCAAAAACATCTAGTCCTGCACCGCCAATTTCTCCAGTTTCAAGTAATTTTACTAACGCGTTTTCATCTACGATTTCACCTCTGGCAGTGTTTACAAGATAGGAATCTTTTTTCATCAGTTTTAAGCGTCTTGCTGACAATAAGTGATATGTTGCCGGTGTATGTGGACAATGAACTGAAATAACATCCATGCGAGCAATCATTTGATCAAGACTTTCCCAATAAGTTGCTTCTAGTAAATCTTCTGTTTCTTGAGCAATAGGTTTTCTATTATGATAATGTATTGACATCCCAAAAGATTTTGCTCGATTGGCCACTGCTTGACCGATCCGTCCCATTCCAATAATTCCGAGTCGTTTTCCCCAAATTCGATGACCAAGCATCCAAGTAGGTGACCATCCTTTCCATTCATTCCGCTTAATAATATTGATTCCTTCTGCTAGTCGTCGCGGTACTGATAATATTAGTGCCATGGTTAAATCGGCAGTATCTTCGGTTAACACTCCAGGAGTATTTGTAACGGTGATACCATGATTATTAGCAGATATAACATCAATATTATCTACACCATTACCAAAATTTGCGATAAGTTTCAGATTTTCTCCAGCTTGAGAAATAATTGCTGAATCAATTCGATCTGTCACTGTAGGAACCAATACTTCAGTAGATTTAACCGCGTCTACTAGTTCTGCTTGACTCAATGGTTTATCGTTTTCATTGAGATTTGCATCAAATAATTCTCGCATGCGAGTTTCAATAACTTCCGGTAGTTTTCGCGTGACAATAACTTTTGGTTTTTTTGTCGCCATTTTTAAATCACCTCAGGAAAAATTTTAGTGGTATATTGTTCGTAAATATGAAATATTTTATTAAAATTTTAAATAATGAAATTCAATATTAGTTTCTAAAATAGAGTAAATCAAAAATCTATATTAAATTAGTATTGAACGTATTTTAATAAAAACCCATTCTTTCATTAATATAATTTGCATTTCATAGATTTTTTTCGTAAATCAAAGTCATTGGAACAAATGAATTTAATCAAAAAATGAATAATTTTATGTCTAAATTAAATTTTTTAGTAAAGAAATTACTTATTCTTATTTTTGGTATTTTATTGGTGACTTATTTATCTTTTGATATTCTATTTGCACAAACTAATAGGATTGGAAGTAATAGTGGATTACCAATACCAAGATTTGTGAGTTTAAAATCTAATGACATTAATGTGAGAAATGGACCGAGTATTAATCAGAATATTAAATGGAAATTTGTCAGAAAGGGTATACCGGTAGAAATTATTGAAGAATTCGATAATTGGCGTAGGGTAAGGGACTGGCAAGGTGAAACTGGTTGGGTACATGGAAATTTATTATCAGGAAAGCGTACTGCATTTGTAAAACCTTGGGGTGAATCTGGTACGGTGCCGTTGCGAGTGGATCCTGATGATACTGCGAAAATTATTGCTGAATTAGAACCCCTTGTTTTGGCAGAAATTTCTGAGTGTAAGCAGAAATGGTGTGAGATTTCTGGAAGAGATTTGAATGGTAGAACTTGGGATGGGTGGATGGAACAATCACAACTTTTTGGCGTTTATGCAGATGAAACTATTGAGTAAGAAATTTATAGTAGGTTCATTACAGGTTGGGAAAAAATTTAGTTTTACTACACATTCCATCTAGTGAGTATGCGATTTATTAGTGTTGTTAACTTCAGGAATTATTTAGATCGTCAAGATATGGCATAAATAACGTGTTGTATCCAGAATCTACAAAATGAATTTCTCCAGTTACGCTTGTTGAAAGGTCGGACAGTAAATACAATCCAGCTTTTCCAACTTCATTAATTGAAATTGGGCATTTTAGTGGTGAATGCTCAGTTTGAAAGTTAAATAATTTTCGCGCGTGTGAAACTCCAGAACCGGCTAGTGTTCTTAATGGTCCCGCAGAAATTGCATTCACTCTAATATTTTTAGAACCAAAATCCGCTGCTAAATATCGAACTGATGATTCAAGTGCTGCCTTAGCGACTCCCATGACATTGTAATTTGGCATTACACGAGTAGATCCGCCGTATGTCAAAGTAAGAATTGAACCACCATTTGGCATTAATTTCGCCGCCCGTCTTGTAATTTCTGTAAATGAAAAACAAGAAATAACCATTGTACGTGAAAAATTTTCACGAGATGTATCAGCATATTTTCCTTTTAATTCGTTCTTATCTGAGAATGCGACTGCGTGAACAAGAAAATCAATATTACCCCATTTATTTTCAATTGAATCGAAAACTGAGTCTACAGTTTCAATTTCCTCCACGTCACAAGGTAAAAGAATGTCAGAACCAACCGATTTAGCAAGTGGTCTAACTCTGCGACCAAATGCTTCACCTTGATAGGTAAAAGCAAGTTGTGCTCCATGTTCTGCTAAATTTTTGGCAATTCCCCAAGCAATAGAATGATCATTTGCCACGCCCATTATTAATCCGCGCTTACCTTCCATCAATCCTGCCATACGATCTTCTCCTTCTATTAAATTCTTACCGTTTCGGCACTATGAGTTATAGCGATTAAAAACTATTGATGCATTGGTTCCACCAAAACCAAAACCATTTGAAATCACAGTATTTAATTCAACATTTTCTTGGGTTTCTCGGACGATTGGTAAATCATCAAATTCTGGATCAAGCTCATCAATATTTGCTGAAGCCGCGATGAAATTGTGTTTCATCATCAATATTGAGTAAATTGCTTCATGAACTCCTGCCGCACCTAGTGAATGTCCAGTTAAAGACTTTGATGCTGAAATTGGTGGAATGTCTGTACCAAATACATTTCGGATAGCTTCGGCTTCTTTTATGTCTCCTACTGGTGTGGATGTCGCATGGGGGTTTATATAATCAATTTTGGTATCAACATTTTGTATTGCCTGTTTCATACAACGTGCTGCACCTTCTCCAGATGGTGCGACCATGTCATGACCGTCTGAAGTTGCTCCATATCCGACAATTTCAGCATAAATGTGAGCACCACGATTCTTAGCATGCTCAAGTTCTTCTATAACTAAAACACCGCCGCCACCGGCAATAACGAATCCATCACGATTTTTGTCAAATGGTCGGGAAGCAGTATGTGGTTGGTCATTAAACTTTGATGACATCGCTCCCATTGCATCAAATAAATTTGAAAGGGTCCAGTCTAATTCTTCACCCCCCCCTGCAAATATAATATCTTGCTTATTCCATTGAATAAGTTCATACGCATGACCGATACAAATATTAGTAGTTGCACACGCAGCCGATATTGAGTAATTGACACCGTGGATTTTGAATGGTGTGGCAAGCGTAGCAGAATTTGTTGAACACATAGATTTTGGAACTGAAGTAGGACCAATGCGTTTTGGCCCTTTTTCTCTAGTAATATCTGCCGCCGTAACTATTGCATGCGTCGAGGGACCACCTGAACCCATAACCAATCCAGTTC
The DNA here is from genome assembly GCA_964291365.2 of Stappiaceae bacterium. Classification (GTDB taxonomy): domain Bacteria; phylum Pseudomonadota; class Alphaproteobacteria; order Rhizobiales; family Stappiaceae; genus JBDWFY01. The sequence continues at coordinate 1,104,187 of OZ220020.1, read as the reverse complement.
GTTCATTTGAAATTTCTCTTTCTTCTAATCCAGAATCTTCTATTGCTTGTTCCATTGCAATGTAATTCCATGCCGAACCGTCTCCCATGAACCGAATTGTGCGACGGTCTAAGGTTTCACTAGGGATAAGTGTTGGTTCACCATGAACTTGGCAACGAAAGTCTAGCTCTTTATACTTAGGAGCATGAACGACTCCAGATTTTCCATTACGTAAACTTTCAAGTACTTCCTGAGCGTTATTACCAATGCTCGACACAATTCCAATACCAGTAATTACAGCCCTTCTCATTGTGGAAACTCCAGGTTTTTATAAAATGCGAAATGGAAATTTTGATCTATTTGCAACTTGGTGAATTTCCGTAAATCATGAAAAATATGCTTAATTTTGATCATGCCATGACTTCATTATCTTTGAACAAACCTACTTTGAGGTCTTTGGCGCGATAAATAAGTTCACTATCAGCTTTTAATAAACCATCAGCAATACCTATTACAAGCTTCGAGCGCATAATCCGTTTTAGGTCTACGCAATATTCGAGTTTTTTTATGGTAGGTAACACCATACCAGAAAATTTGACCTCACCGACTGATAACGCGCGCCCGCGTCCTTGACAACCTAGCCAACCAAGGAAGAATCCAAGCATTTGCCATAGCGAATCAAGTCCTAAACAACCTGGCATTACAGGATCATTTTTAAAGTGGCATGAAAAAAACCAAAGATCAGGTTTGATATCAAGCTCAGCTCTAACTTGTCCTTTTCCGTGTTCACCGCCATTTTCTGTAATTGAAGTGATCCGGTCAAACATAAGCATTGGTGGTAACGGTAATTGGGGATTACCAGGTCCGAACATTTCACCTCTGCTACACTCCAACAGTTCATCATACTCAAAATTTGAAGGACGATTTGCCATGAAATTCCTCATTTGAAATGCTAATAAGCAATATTATTGTATTTTTGATTAAATAAGATAATCAAAAGTTTGAGATTGATTTTACACTAAAATAATGATAATTACAAGCAATAAAATCTGATATGAAAATAGTGATTTTGTCAAGACCTTTTATTTTAACTTTAGACTTGTATTGAACAATTTTGAACAATATATCGGTTTGGAAAATATTCATTTGCCAAAAATTTAAATATATTATAATGTGTCTCTTGATAATTTAATTTTAATATGTTAAAGTAGCGTTATGACAAACTTAAATCCAAGTATTGATATTAATCTGGACATTAAAGCACACCTGCGAAATGCAGGTTTGCGTCCTACACGTCAACGCATATCTCTTGCCGAGCTATTGTTTGGTAAGGGGAATCGGCATATTTCCGCTGAACAAGTACTTGAAGAAGCAATCAGAGCAAATGTGCCAGTTTCATTAGCGACTGTTTATAATACTTTGCATCAATTTACTGAGGCTGGTTTACTTCGTGAAGTGGCAGTTGATGGTACAAAGACTTATTTTGATACTAATACCAGTGAACATCATCATATGTATATTGAAGGTGAAAATCGTGTTGAAGATATTCCGTCAAACAATATCAAACTTCCAGATTTACCTAAGATCCCAGATGAATATGAGCTTGTTCGGGTTGAGTATGTCGTACGCGTAAGACGTAAAATAAACCAGGTCAACACCAGTTGATTGTTATTGTTGCAGATTAATCCAATTTTCACTACTTTTACATAAATCATTAATATGGCATTGGTCACATTGGGGCTTTCGAGCCTTACAAATGTATCTCCCATGAAGAATGAGCCAATGGTGGGAATTTTGAATATATTTATTTGGGATTTTCTTGGCCAGTGATTCTTCAACTTCTAATGGAGTTTTTCCAGGTGCAAGACCAATTCTATTGGCTAGTCGGAATATATGAGTATCAACAGCAATAGTAGGTTGACCAAAGAAAATATTTAACACCACATTTGCAGTTTTTCGTCCAACTCCAGGTAGTGCTTCTAATGCGATGCGGTCAGCAGGAACTTCACCAGAATATTTTTCCATTAGTATTTTCGATAAGTTATATATATTTTTGGCTTTAGTCCGATATAATCCAATTGTTTTGATAAATTCTTGAATTCTATTTTCACCTAAAGCTATCATTTTCGCTGCTGTATCAGCGGTAGAAAATAGATCTTTCGTTGCTTTATTGACTCCAACATCTGTAGCTTGTGCGGAAAGGACTACTGCTACAAGTAACGTAAAAGCATTTGTGTAATTTAATTCACCCTTGGGTTCTGGGTTGTTGTTTTGAAAACGATTAAATATTTCATTGATTTCAGCACTTGTATACGCACTTTCTTGAGCCTTAGTTTTAGTTTTCATATTGAAACTCGTTTTATAATTAAAATTTAAGGTGCGTCAAAATGTAGCAATTATTTACAAATTTTTTTTAAAAATAACTTGACACTTTATTTTGATAATTGTAAATTTAAAACTTAAATTGCGATAACCAAATTATTTTCTTATATAGTTTACTTAGCGAAAGCTTAATTTGGTTATCAACCAAACAAAAAAACTTACTGTTATCACTATTTAGTGATACAACATTGGAGAAGAAACAATGAAAAGTCTTATAGCACTAGCATTTACAGCATTACTATCATTTGGATTTGTAAATGTAGCGAATTCACAAGAAGCTTCAGTGCCAAAATATTGGGCTGGTGAGTTTAGTGGAATACCTTCTGGTACATTTTCATTTGAAGTTCAAGAACAAGATATTATGGAAGATGGAGCCAAGATTAAGGGCGAAGTTCGTATGCTTGCTCAAGGTCGAGAAGGTATTTATGGATATAAATATGCATTAGAAGGTGATTACAAGGTTGAAGAAGGAAAACAACCTGTATTCAAAGCTACTGGCAAATTTGTTGAAGGTCCAGAAGACCGTCCATTTGGTGACCTAACTGCCGAAATGACCTATACAATCAACGGCGTTATGGTAGGAACATGGAGCAGTGCAGTAGGCACTCGAGGAATTGCCAAGGCATATCCTATCCACTTCTAATTTTTTGTTTAAAGGAGCCATTTTGGCTCCTTTTTTCATTGTAGTTGATAAAATCAACATAGACTATTTAGTAAAGAGAAAATCCCGAAATCACATCGTTACAATTTTTTCATTGCATAATTGTAGTTCTTCTTATGGTAAAGTTGTGAAAGCTCGCTCAATTTCTAAATTTGACTTACCACCAATTCAAAATTCACAAGACAGACCATTATTTTCTGCGAAACTAACACCGTATCGAGCACTTAGTATTTCTAGTTCTCAGATTTTAATATTAATTTTAGGGGTAATTTTTTTCCTGATTGGGACAGTATTTGTTAATTTAGGTGCGTGGCCCGTTATGGGTTTTTTAGGTCTTGAAATATTTTTAATTTGGGGAGCATTTCGCTTAAATTTTTTTGTCGCGCGTGAATATGAAACTGTTTGTGTATATCCTAACGAAATTTGTGTACGTGGAATTTCATCTACTGGAAAAGTAAATGAATTTAGATTTAACCCAAGATGGGTTCAACTAATAATTGAGCGAATGAATGACGATAAAATTAAGCAAATTAAGCTGGTTTCTCGTGGTAAAGGTTGTTTAATTGGTCGTTTTTTGAATCCAGAAGACCTAGAATCTTTCGCAGCGGCTTTTGGAAATGCAATAAGTTTAGCAAGAAAATAATTTTATTCTCATAATTTAGTTTAAATTTAATGCACTTAATCAGGAAGTGTATTATTTGCGTTGAGAACTTCGCCGGCAAGATATAAGGAACCACAGATTAAAATCCTTGGTGGTAAAGTATCCTTAATAACGAGATTAGATAACATTTTAAGTGCATGGTTTACGGATGTTGTTGGAGAACTTGATAATCCAACGGAAGTTGAATATTTCGCTAACTCTTCAGCACTTCTACCTGCTTCAGCAGAGCTTATTGGTACAGTGAGTATATGCTTTGCTAATCCTTTAAACGCTTCAAAATAACCAGTTGGATCTTTGGTATTTAGCATACCAGTGATTAAATACAAAGGACAATAATGTTGTTTATTAAGTTTAGATATATATTTTGCAATTGCTGTACCTGCACTTGGGTTATGACCTCCATCAAGCCAAAGTTCGCTTCCATTTGGACACGCGTCAAATAATATTCCAGATTTAATTCTTTGTAATCGTGCAGGCCAAAAGGTATTTTGAATCCCCAATTGAATTGCTTGTTCATTAGTCCAAAATTGAGAATTTATAAATGCAGTTACTGCAGTTGCGAGATTTTCAAATTGATGTTGGCCTTGTAATGATGGAAGTGGTAATTGTAGAGAATGGTTTTTGTATCTAAATTCTAAACCGTCATCTTTTTCAATGATTTGAAAATCACGTCTACCGATAATCAGCTGAGATTTTGTCTTTTTTGCGATTGATTTAATGACGTTTTGAACTGCTTCAGTTTGTGGAGCTATAATTGCAGGTGTATTTGACTTTAACACACCAGCTTTTTCCTTTGCTATGTCTGTGAGTTCATATCCGAGCCATTGCTCGTGGTCGTGTGATATTGACGTAATTACACTAATTTCTGGTTTATCTATGACATTGGTTGCATCAAGTCGACCGCCAAGTCCAACTTCCAAAATGAGCGCGTCAGCATGATTATTTGCGAAAAGATGAAGTGCCGCGGCTGTCGTAATCTCAAAGAATGTAATCTCTTCTCCATTATTTGCTTGTTCACAAAATTGTAATACTTCTGCTAGTAGTTGGTCTGAAACTAATTTCCCACCGTTTGGATCACCGAGACGTATTCGTTCATTGAAACGCACCAAATGAGGAGAAGTATAAACATGAACAGATTTACCGCTTGCTTCTAAAAATGCTCGTAAAAACGCAATAGTTGAACCCTTTCCGTTAGTACCAGCAACATGAAAAACAGGAGGAAGTCGCTGCTGTGGATTGTCAATGACATCCAAAATTCGATTCATTCGCGTAAGCGAAAGATCAATCGAACGAGGATGCAATTCAAGCAAGCGTTGTAAAATTGATGAAAGCTCAATCATTAAGGATGAACAATCCTTTTAGAGTGCTGAAGTATCAAATTTTAGTGAATTAACTACCAATATTTTTACTGAATTCTTGTAATTCTGAATCTTTACTTGTCTCTGTTTTAGACTCAATTAAGGAAGGAGATTGTTGCTTTAAAATAGTGCAAATTCGTAAAATTGTTTCATTGATTTGGTGCCGATGGACGACCATATCTATCATTCCATGTTCTTGCAAATATTCAGCGCGCTGAAATCCATCAGGTAATTTTTCACGAATTGTTTGTTCTATAACTCTTGGTCCAGCGAAACAAATCAATGCACCAGGTTCTGCGATATGAACATCACCTAACATTGCATAAGATGCAGTTACACCACCAGTAGTTGGATTAGTAAGAATCACGATATACGGCAGTTTTTTGTCTTTAAGTTGTTGCACTGCAACGGTAGTTCGAGGCATTTGCATAAGTGAAAGAATACCTTCTTGCATGCGTGCGCCACCTGAAGAAACAAATAAGATAAATGGAGATTCATTTTCACAGGCGATATTTAAACCCTTTATTAATGCTTCTCCAGCTGCCATTCCAAGTGATCCACCCATAAATCGAAAATCTTGTACCGCAACGGTGTATGGATTACCGTTCATATTACCTGTTGCTAAAACTATCGCGTCTTGAGATTCGGTTTTTTCTCGAGCATCTTTAATTCTATCGGTGTATTTTCTCTGATCCTTGAATTTCAAAGGGTCTGCAGGTACATCTGGTGTTTCAATCTCTTTGAACTCTGAATCACCAAAGAAATATTTCAATCGATCTATTGGGGGCATGTGCATATGGAAGTTAGAATTTGGCATTACCCAATGATTTTCTTCCAAATCGCGACGAAATACCATTTCACCTGTTTCTGGACATTTTATCCAAAGGTTTTCTGGGATATCGCGCTTATTGAATAGTTTGCGAATCTTCGGTGGTACAAAATTATTGATCCAACTCAACTGCTTATTCCATTTATAGTTTGAACAAGAAATCTATTTGTGGTCTATTCTGGCAAATTTGACACCTTCTGCGAGACCTGAAACTAAATCGTGAATGCGTTCCAGTGTTGTTGTTGTAGCTTTACCTTCATTGGTTAGACTGTCTCTTATAGCTGTTACGATTGCAGAACCCACTACTACAGCATCTGAGAACTTACCTATTTTTTGAGCTTGTTCGGCAGTTTTAACGCCAAAGCCAACTGCAACTGGTAAATTTGTATGTTGTTTAATTTGTAAAATTGATGTCCTGACTTCATCAATATCTGGTTCTGATGTTCCTGTAATACCCGTAATTGATACATAATACAAAAAGCCAGAGGTGTTAGTCAAGACAGTTGGTAAACGCTTTTGATCGGTTGTTGGGGTCGCTAATCGTATAAAATTAATCCCGTAATTAAAGGATGGAATGCATAACTCTTCATCTGCTTCTGGTGGGAGATCTACAATAATAAGCCCATCTACACCGGCCTGTTTCGCATCGTTTAAAAATTTTTTATTACCATACGAATATATTGGGTTGTAATAACCCATTAAAACAATTGGGGTTTTGTCATTTTTAGTGCGAAAGTTTTTGACAATTTCTAGTGTTTTTTCCATTGTCTGACCGGATTTGAGTGCGCGTTGGCTGGACAGTTGGATTGGAATTCCCTCAGCCATTGGATCAGAAAATGGCATTCCCAATTCAACGATGTCTGCACCGGCTAGTACAAGTTGATTTAAAATTTCTCCAGAAGTTTTATAATCTGGATCTCCCGCGGTTATAAATGTTACCAGAGCTGGTCGATTTTCTTCTGCACATTTTGCAAATCTATGGTCAATTCTAGTTTCTTTCATTTTTGGAATAATTCGTTGCTATGACTAAATTTGAAGGAATGGTGAGATGGTAAATTAGGGGTTAAAGATCAAATCCTAGGATTTTTCCGACAGTAAATACATCTTTATCTCCACGACCACACAGGTTCATTACAATAATCTGGTCTTTTGCTAATTTTGGTGCCAATTTTATGACATGTGCGAGTGCGTGTGCAGGTTCAAGTGCGGGAATAATTCCTTCAACTTTTGATAATAATTGAAATGCATCAATTGCTTCTTCATCAGTAACGGATACGTAGGATACTCGATTAGTATCTCTTAACCAAGAATGTTCTGGTCCAATTCCAGGATAGTCAAGTCCTGCTGAAACCGAATGGCCTTCGAGTATTTGTCCGTCATCATTTTGTAGTAGATAGGTTCGATTACCATGGAGAACACCGGGTCGTCCAGCATTTAATGAGGCACAATGTTCTTCGGTATCTAATCCTTTACCTCCTGCTTCAACACCAATAATATCTATTTCGTTATCATCTAAAAATGGATGAAATAGCCCGATAGCATTAGAACCACCTCCGACAGCAGCAATTAAGACATCTGGAAGACAACCTTCTAACTGATTTAATTGTTCACGCACTTCATTACCAATGACCGATTGAAAATCTCTTACTAATTCTGGATATGGATGAGGTCCTGCGGCGGTTCCAATTAAATAATAGGTCGTTTCAACATTGGTAACCCAATCCCGTAATGCTTCATTCATCGCGTCTTTTAATGTTCCCGCTCCTGCGGTTACTGGTTTAATTTCGGCATCAAGCAGCTTCATTCGAAAAACATTTGGTTTTTGACGTTCAACATCTGTTTGGCCCATATAAACGACACATGGAAGCCCAAATCTAGCACAAACTGTAGCGGCTGCAACTCCATGTTGTCCTGCACCTGTTTCAGCAATAATGCGGGTTTTACCCATGCGTATTGCTAATAAAATTTGACCAAGGCAGTTATTTATTTTGTGTGATCCAGTATGGTTTAGCTCATCACGCTTAAAATATATTTTTGCACCACCTAGTTTCTTGGTTAAGCGTTCGGCAAAATAAAGAGGACTAGGTCTACCAGAATAATGTTTATTTAAGATTGCTAGTTCTTGATGAAATTTTGGATCTGCTTTTGCTTCATTGTAAGCATTCTCCAAATCCAAGATGAGAGGCATAAGTGTTTCTGCAACAAATCGACCGCCATAAATACCAAAATATCCTTTTTCATCGGGGCCTGAGCGAAAAGTGTTATATTGAATAGTCATAAAAACCTCTTGTTTAAATCAATAATTGTCGGCATTTTTTACTGCAGTAGCAAACTTCTTAATTAGTGATATATCTTTTACACCTTTGGTACTTTCTACTCCTGATGAAATATCTACAACTGCTGGTTTAGTTAGCATGATGGCTTCACCGACGTTTTCATGGTTTAAACCACCGGAAAGTATAATTGGTTTATCAATATTAAGATTCTTTAAAATTTTCCAGTTAAACACTAAACCATTTCCACCTGGTAGTTTAGCAATTTTTGGTGGTACCGCGTCAAATAAGAACCAATCAACTGAATCAGTATAACTATTGATTTTATTTAAGTCATTGGTTTGAGCAATTCCAATGGCTTTAATTATTGGTAAGTTGAAGTTATTTTGAATTTCAAGAACTAATTTATTCGTTTCATTCCCATGTAGTTGAATTATATCAGGAGCAACTGATGTAACAATCTTCTCCAGCTCTGTTAACTTTGGATTGACGGTAAGGGCGACTATTTTTGGAGATTCTTTCTGTTGCTTTGCAAATTGCGATAATTTTGTTGCTGTACTAATTGAGACATTTCTAGGACTTTTTTCAAAAAAAACCAATCCGATCATTGAAGCACCAACTTGAATTGCTGTTTCAATCGTCTCTTTAGTAGAAAGACCGCAAATTTTAAACTTTGTCATTATTTCAACCAAAAATTGTAGCAAGTGAAAATGCCGACTGTTCAATTTAAATTTTGTATTGAATTCACTTAACTAGTTAATTCAGAACTAATTTAGTTCAAGAGATATTGAATGCGGCAATTACTGCCATGTTAACTAAATCACTATCGCGTGCGCCTAAAGGAACAATTTGAACTGGTTTATCAAGCCCAACAAGAAGCGGACCAATTACGGTTGAACCGCCAAGCTCTTGTAACATCTTTGTTGAAATTGAGGCGGAGTGAAAGGCAGGCATAATAAGTACATTGGCAGGTCCAGATAGTCGACAGAAAGGGAAATTTTTCATTTTGTCTGCGTCCAGTGCAATATCCGCTGCCATTTCGCCTTCATATTCAAAATCTACCCGACGTTGATCTAGAATTGCTACTGCCTCTTTGACGCGTTCACTTCGTTCGCCAAGTGGAAATCCAAATGTTGAATATGCTAACATTGCAACTCTGGGTTCGTATCCAATTCGGCGTGCAACATTTGCTGCCTGGACAGCTATATCAGCCAATTCTTCAGATGTTGGCATATCATGAACTGCGGTATCGGCAACAAGTACTGTTCTACCACCTCTGGCAACAGCAATTGAAACACCAATGACTCGATGACCAGGTTTTGTATCAATTATTTGGCGCACAGTTTCAAGAACAATTGAGTAGTTTCTGGTTAGTCCAGTAACCATAGCATCTGCATCACCTTGCGCGACCATGAGTGCACCCCAATAATTACGGTCACCATTAACTAATCTTTGGCAATCGCGAAATAAAAAGCCCTTTCGTTGCATCCGGGAGTATAAGAATTTTGCATAAATTTCGCTTCGATCCGATTCTCGTGCATTTTCTATTAAGATATTGTCATTGAGTTCAATGCCGATTTCAGATGCCGTTCTTTTAATTGTATTAGTTCCACCGATGAGAATTGCTGATCCTAATCCTTGAGAAACAAAATTGTGAGCAGCGCGAATGGTAGCCTCTTCTTCACCTTCAGCAAAAACTACTTTTTTGGGTAACTGGCGTACTTTTGACATTATTCGTTGTAAAGTACCTGCAACAGGGTCGCGACGAGCTGATAATTGTTCTTGATAGGTTGTTAAATCAATTTTTGGGCGGCTAGCGACTCCAGAATTTATTGCCGCTTGCGCAACTGCACATGGTACGTGTGAGATTAATCTCGGGTCAAAAGGCACAGGGATAATGTAATTTGGACCAAATTTTGGTCGATTACCTTGATAAGCAACTGAAACTTCATCTGGAACTTCCATTCTGGCTAACTCTGCAAGAGCACGCGCTGCCGCAACTTTCATTTCTTCATTGATTGTTGTTGCCAAAACATCAAGTGCTCCTCGGAATATATATGGAAAGCCTAGTACATTATTAACTTGATTTGGATAATCAGAGCGACCTGTCGCCATTATCACATCATCTCGAATCGCCGTAACTTCTTCTGGAGTTATTTCTGGATCAGGGTTGGCCATAGCAAAAATAATTGGATTTTTAGCCATAGATTTTACCATTTCAGGTGTTAATGCGCCTTTCACAGACAATCCAAAAAATATATCAGCATCAACAATTGCTTCTTCTAAACTGCGAGCTTTGGTGTCACATGCGTGAGCACTCTTCCATTGGTTCATGCGCTCTTCTCGTCCGGGGTAAATTACTCCAATCGTATCACACAGAATGACATTATTTTGAGGTGCACCAAGTGCTTTAATAATTTGAGCACATGCAATTCCAGCAGCTCCAGAACCATTAATAACAATTTTTGAGGATTCAAATTTTCGATCAGTTAAGTGCAATGCATTGATAAGTCCTGCGGCAGCAATAATCGCGGTACCATGTTGGTCATCGTGAAATACAGGTATATCCATCAATTCACGAAGTTGTTGCTCAATGATGAAGCAATCAGGAGCTTTAATATCCTCTAGGTTTATGCCACCAAAAGATGGACCTAAATATCGAACACAATTTATAAATTCTTCAACATTTTGTGTATCTATTTCTAAATCAATTGAATCTACATCAGCAAAACGTTTAAATAGAACTGCTTTACCTTCCATTACTGGTTTGGAAGCATAAGGTCCGAGATTTCCGAGACCAAGAATTGCTGATCCATTTGAGATTACAGCTACCATGTTGCCACGATTTGTGTAATCAAAAGACTTACTTTTATCCTCTGCTATCACCCGCACTGGAACCGCAACTCCAGGAGAATATGCTAACGATAAATCACGTTGAGTTGCCATCGGTTTAGTCGCATTGACTTCTAATTTACCTGGACGACCATCATGGTGAAATTGTAAAGCTTCTTGTTCAGTGAACGAAAGCTTACTCTCGGAAGTTTGAGTTTCTTTAGCCATTAATCATATGTCCTTCACATAAGTGGTAAAATGATTGCTAAAAAATTAAGACTATAATTTTGAATTTATTTACTTTCAACTTGATTAGTTCATACGTTGTAATTTTTTCTTTTTTTAATCAGGAATTTACATTAGGGTATTCTTGTTAATTGGACAGCCATAAAATTCAACAAAAAGTAGTGTAAGTATGGGTAAAACAACTCCCATGATGGAGCAGTATATTGAAATAAAAGCTGCGAATGAAGAATATCTATTGTTCTACCGAATGGGAGATTTTTACGAGCTGTTCTTTGATGATGCTGTTACGGCTTCTCAAGCACTAGGAATAACGTTAACAAAACGTGGAAAATTAAAAGACGAAGATATTCCTATGTGCGGAGTTCCGGTTCATTCCGCTGATGAGTATCTTCATAAATTAATTGAAAAAGGTTTTAAAGTTGCGGTTTGTGAGCAAACAGAAGATGTTTCTGAAACAAAGAAACGAGGTCCTAAGTCGGTAGTCCGAAGAGAAGTTGTACGACGGGTAACACCTGGTACCATTACTGAGGAAACTTTACTTGATGCGGAAACCAATAATTTTCTATCTGCGGTTTGCCAATTAAAACCTGCCAGTGACACTGATAGTGGCGTATTTGGGCTTGCAACAATTGATATTTCTATTGGTTCATTTCAAGTCGCAGAGCTTGCATTTATTGACTTAGCAATAGAACTATCAAGAGTAGACCCAAAGGAAATTATTGTTCCTCAAGAACTTGAAAATGACGTAAAGCTTCGAAAAATCTTTGAATCTTTAACTGGACTTGTTACAGCAACAACAAAAAGCTTTTTTGATAGTGTTTCGGCTAAAAAAAGAATTGCTGAATTTTTTCATGTAAAAGAAATTGAAGGTTTTGGTCAATTTTCAAGAGCTGAATTGGCGGCAGCTGCTGGAGCAATTTCTTATATTGAATTAACTCAGTTAGAAGAACGACCAGCATTAAATCCACCGCAAAAAACTGATATCGCCGCAACAATGTTGATTGATTCGGCAACAAGAGCAAATTTGGAACTTACTAAGACATTGTCAGGAGATCGTGTTGGGAGTTTGCTTGCGTCCATAGATAGAACTGTAACAAGCGGGGGGTCAAGAATGCTTGCAACTCGATTATCAGCTCCGTTAATTGACCCGAAAATGATCGCGAATCGGTTAGATTCAGTTACTTGGTTTTTAAACAATAGTTCAATACGAGATAATTTACGAATAGCATTACGATCGGCACCAGATATGCCACGTGCGCTTTCACGTATTGCATTAAACCGGGCCGGTCCTCGTGATTTAGGGGTGATTAAATTTGGTTTAGAAGCCGCTACAAATATTATGGCTTTTTTTGGTGAGGGTACTGAAATTCTAAATGCAGAATTAACAGATGTAAAGAGTAAACTAGAAAAGGTTCCAAGTGAGTTATTAACTGAATTGGTTGAAGCATTAGATGAAGAATTACCAATTTTAGTTCGAGATGGGGGATTTATTAAAATTGGTTATGATAGTAATCTTGATGAGCAACGGAAATTGCGAGATGAAAGTAGACAAGTTATAGCTGAACTGCAAGTGAAGTATAGTGAGCAAATTGAAGTAAAATCACTCAAAATTAAACATAATAATGTTCTTGGTTGGTTTATTGAAGTTCCAGTTGGTCAATCGGAAAAATTACTTTCTGATGAAAACAAAGCAACATTCATTCATCGGCAGACTATGGCTGGTGCAATGAGATTTACGACTACAGAATTGGCGGAACTTGAAACGAAAATTGCAAATGCCGGTGGACAGGCAATTACTATTGAGCATGAAATATATGGCAAATTAACAAATTTAGTTCTAGATTTTACGGCTGAAATTAAAGAAATAGCAGATTCTATTGCGATATTGGATGTTTCAGCGGCTTTATCAACTCTCGCGATGACTGAGAATTATTGTCGACCCATTGTAAATGATTCTCTTACTTTCAAAATTAATGGTGGTCGACATCCAGTAGTGGAGTTAGCACTTCGTAAAGATTCCAGCAGTACATTTGTCGCGAATAATTGCGAGCTGAGTCCAAGTGATCAACAAGAATTCGGTAAAATTTGGGTTGTTACAGGTCCAAATATGGCTGGAAAATCAACATTTTTACGGCAAAATGCGTTGATCGCAATACTCGCGCAAATTGGGTCCTATGTCCCGGCAGATTCAGCTGAAATTGGGATTGTTGATCGATTATTTTCGCGAGTTGGCGCAGCTGATGACTTGGCCCGTGGTCGTTCTACTTTTATGGTAGAAATGGTCGAAACTGCCGCAATTCTTAATCAAGCTGGTGAAAAATCATTAGTCATTTTAGATGAAATTGGGCGCGGTACTTCAATATTAGATGGTTTGTCAATTGCTTGGGCGACAATAGAACATATTCATGAGATAAATTGCTGTCGAACTTTATTTGCGACACATTATCATGAACTTACTACGCTTGCTAAGCGATTAGACCGGTTAGAAAATACAACAGTTAGTGTTCGGGAGTGGGAAGGTGATGTAATATTTTTGCATGAGATTATTTCAGGTGTCGCTAATCGCTCTTATGGAATCCAAGTTGCTAAATTAGCGGGAATCCCCAAAACAGTTGTGGTTAGGGCTGAAGCGATTCTCAGTCAATTAGAAGAGTCAGACCAGCACAAAAATAAAGAGATAATTATTGATGACTTACCTTTGTTCAATCTAGATCTAAATGAAATTAGCGAAAACATACCTGAGGTTGTTGAAGACTCGCTTAGAAATTTTGTTGACGAGATTGACCCGGATGAATTGTCACCAAGGGATGCTTTAGAAATACTCTATCAGATAAAAGCGAAAAGAAAGGAGCAATAATAATGTTTGCTAGTAAAAATTCTGATTTTCCGGGATTTTTTCAAACTTGATTTATTTTCGACACTTTTCAATTGTGTTTGTTGATGAATTCTGAGATTCTTGGTGCTGTTTCCGAGCGAAAACGTGAACCGTTGAAAACACCATAGTGACCAACTTTGGGAACGACAAAATGGTCACGCTTATTTGCTGGAATATTTTGACAGATATCATGTGCCGCTTGAGTTTGACCAAGACCCGAAATATCATCACGTTCCCCTTCAATTGTGAACAATGCGGTATTTTTTATTGTATTGGTATCAACTCGTTTATTTCGGTGCATCATCCTGCCATCTGGTAATGAATGGTCAATAAAAACTGTTTGTACAGTTTGAAGAAAAAATTCAGCACAAAGATCCATTACTGCCATATATTCATCATAAAAGTCTCGATGTTTTTCTGCACTATCACCATCTCCTTCAATCAGGTGCTTAAAAAAATCTTGATGAGCAGACATATGACGATTGAGATTCATGCTCATAAATCCAGACAGTTGTAAAAAACCTGGGTAAACTTTTCGCATAAAACCTGGATGGGGAAATGGTACAGTCATAATGACATTACGTTTGAACCAATCTAGACCTCTTTTTTGCGCTAAGTCATTAACTGCGGTAGGACTCTTTCGGGTATCAATTGGTCCACCCATTAAAATCATTGAATTCGGTGCACAAGGGTCTTTGACTGCCTCCATAAGTGAAACCGCCGCAAGAACTGGAACTGAAGGTTGACATACCGCGAGTACATGAGTATTTGGCCCAAGAACTTGAAACATTTTTATGACGTAATCAATATAGTCATCAAGGTCAAATGTGCCTTTGGAAAAAGGAATTGTTCGGGCATCAATCCAATCAGTAATATAGACTTCGTGATTTTGAATGAGCGTTTCTACCGTGCCACGTAAAAGTGTTGCGTAGTGTCCTGACATTGGTGCAACAATTAGTAATTTAGGATCTTTCTTGCGACTTGTTATTCCATTGCGTTTAAAATGAACCAAATCAGCAAAAGGTTTTTTCCACACAATTTCTTCAGTTACCTGAACAGTCTTTTTATTAACTACTGTTTTATGGATACCAAATTCAGGTTTGCTGTATTGACGAGTTACGCGTTCAAATACTTCACACCCGGCGACCATTGTTCGACCAAGTGTTGTATGAGAAAAAGGATTAATCGGATTTTGATAATATAGTTTCGTCGCATCTGCTACAGAACGCCATGGGTTAATTGCCGCATGGTTCATTTCATAAAGATGATAATAAGGCATCTTTTGGTTCCTTTACAATTTTGTGCACTGCAACATATATATCAAAAAAATTTTTTAAAACAAATTAAAAATAAACAATTTTATTAGACAGTGGAAATTCAGGTAAACAATTTTCTTTCTAAACTATATATGAGTAGTTAATTTGCTTTAATCAACAAGTATGATAATTTGTCGCAACCGACCATAGAAATTTTGTGTTTTCTAACAGATTGTACTAGATTGCTAATTCAGCAACAATAGAATTGACCAACAAAAAAGCTTTTTCAGTTGGTTTAATGTGTTGATCTTTAGACTTAATGAGTAATCCGTTGTCGAAGAAATAGTCTAATTTCTCTGAATTGAGTTGTTGTCCTGATAATTGCTCAAATCGATTGAGATCAATACCTTCTGTTGTTCTCAATGCCATGATCAGGTATTCATTCCCGCAATCAATATCAGAAAGTTGATCAAAATTAATGACCCCATGACTATCAGATTCAACACACTTTAACCAAGTTTCAGGATGTTTTTCAATGAGAGTAGCAAAGCGTTGCGAATTTATTGTTAATCGTCCATGTGCACCAGGGCCAACTCCTATATAGTCACCATATCGCCAATAGTTTAGATTGTGTTTGCATTCAGAGTTAAATTTGGCATGATTTGAAATTTCATAAGCAGGCATTTGAAATTCATTACAAATTTCTTGTGTTGCAAGGTAAAAATCAGCACATTCATCAGAATCTGGAACCTTTAATTTACCTGATTGGTGGAGAGTGAAATAGGGTGTATTATTTTCTATTGTTAGTTGGTACAACGACAAGTGGTTTGTTTCAAAATTAAGTGCGCGTTTTAACTCAATTTGCCAATCTTTAATTAACTGGTCTTGTCGGGCATAAATTAGGTCAATTGATACATTTTCAAAATTATTTCGTGCGGTTTCTATTGCATTGATTGCATCTGTAACATTATGTAGTCTTCCAAGTTTCTTTAAGTGGGTGTCATCTAGTGATTGGATGCCCAAGGAAACGCGGTTTATACCAACAGATTGGAACGCCTTAAAACGATTGGCTTCAACACTGGAAGGATTTGCTTCAAGAGTTATTTCTAAGTCTTCTGAAAGTGACCAATTATTTCTAATAATTTCTAAAATTCCGGCTACAGTGGCAGGTTCCATTAAGGATGGAGTGCCGCCACCAAAGAATATTGAAGTTACGACTTTAGTTGAAGAATATTGAGCGAAGTAAGTAAGTTCAGCGTTAAATGCAGATAAATACTTTTTTTGATCAGGTGCAGATTTTCGGACATGTGAGTTAAAATCACAATATGGACACTTTGATTCACAAAATGGCCAGTGGACATAAATACCAAATCCTAGGTTAGCACTATTATTTACGATTGAGTGAGACACGTGCGTGCAAATTTTTCAAATGCTCTTGCCCGGTGGGAAAGTGCTGAATTAGGTTGCTTAAGGGACCAGCCATGTTTTTGTTGACTATCCATTTCTCCAAAAGTGACAGTGTATCCATTTGGTTGAAAAATGGGGTCGTATCCAAATCCTTGGTCTCCTCGTGGTGGACTTACAACAATACCTTCTACTTCTCCTCGAAAAAATTCGGTGTGGCGATCAGGCCAAGCTAAACATAATACCGCTACAAATTTCGCATTGCGTTGTTTTGGTGTCAGTGCTTTAGTTTGTTGGAGCTTTTCTTCTATTAAATCCATGGCTATTGAAAAATCACGTGTTGGGCCTGACCATCGTGCTGAATATATACCAGGGTCTCCATTAAGTGCATCCACACAAAAACCAGAATCATCTGCCAATGCTGGTAAATTTGTTGACAATGTGCTTGCTAACGCTTTGATTTTTGCATTTTCTTCAAATGTTAGACCTGTCTCTTCAGGTTCTGGTAAATTTAAGTCAGCTGCTGATTGAATATCAAAGCCAAACGGTTCAAGTAATTCATTGATTTCCGCAATTTTTCCGTTGTTGTGGCTTGCTACAACTAATTTGCCGGGTTCTAGTATTCGTACGACCATTTGAATTTTTACACTATCGCCATTTTTTGTAATTCAATCAGTTCATTGATCCCTTTCTTTGCCAATTCTAACATTGAAAGAAATTGCTCTTCGGTATATGGTTCTTCTTCTGCGGTACTCTGAATTTCGACAAGTTCACCTGAACCAGTCATCACAAAATTAGCATCAGTTTCAGCATCAGAATCTTCATGGTAATCCAAGTCTAAAATTGGAGTTTTGTTATAAATTCCAGTAGAGATTGCGGCAACATAATCCTTGATAATATCATTATGAATTACATTGCGAGAAATCATCCAATTTACGCAATCATTTAATGCGACCCATGAACCAGTGATCGCCGCAGTGCGTGTACCCCCATCTGCTTGAATGACATCACAATCAATTAATATTTGACACTCACCCATTGCATTTAAATCAACAACAGCCCGCAGTGAACGACCAATCAGTCGTTGGATTTCAGAGGTGCGTCCAGATTGTTTTCCAACAGCTGCTTCTCGACGCATTCTTTTGCCGGTGGATCGAGGTAACATGCCGTATTCAGCTGTGACCCAACCACTATTTTGGCCCCTTAACCAAGCAGGAACCCGATCATCTACAGTAGCAGTGCAGATTACATGGGTATTTCCAAATTTAATAAAACATGAGCCCTCGGCATGCTTAGAATAGTTTCGTTCGAGAGTAACTGACCGCATTTCGTCATTTTTTCGATTAGACGCTCGCATAATACACTCCGTTAAATGCACTTGAAAATTAACTTTGGATTGAAATACAATATTCAATTTACGGTAATGTAAACTATTAAATCTTTCAATTTAATTATTGCGTAATTTTTATTTGCGAATTAGGAATTATTTTAACAGAATATTGTTGAGACCAAAAGCAATGGATAAATCTATGAAATATCGACCAATTTCTACAAGTTTTCAAGAACTTGACAATCGATCTCGTGAAATATTTCGATCACTTGTAGAAACATTTCTTGATACTGGTGAACCTGTGGGTTCACGAAATATATCACGATTACTTCCAATTGCTTTGTCGCCAGCATCGGTTCGTAACATTATGTCTGATTTAGAGCAACTTGGTCTGGTCTATTCACCACATACTAGTGCAGGCCGAGTACCAACTGAAAGAGGACTTAGATTTTTTGTTGATGCACTATTGGAAATAGGAGACATAACTGATGATGAAAGGCAACAAATCAAAGCTCAAGTTAATACTAGTTCGGAAAAAAGCTATGAACAAATTCTTACAGAAGCAAGCATGGCTTTGTCAGGATTATCAAGAGGTGCAGGTGTAGTACTAACTCATAAATCAGATTCACCATTAAAACATTTGGAATTTGTGCAGTTAGATCCACAAAAAGCCTTAGCTGTTATAGTTTTTGAAGATGGATCGGTTGAAAATCGAGTTTTTAATGTTCCAAAAGGTATGCCACAATCGGTTTTGATTGAAGCCTCGAATTACATCAATGCGCACATTAATGGAAAGACTCTGACTCAGTTAAAGAAACAGCTGGAAAAACGTTTAAGTAAAGAAAAAGAATTGCTTGATGAATTAACTAGAAAGGTAATTGATGCGGGATTGGCAGTACAAGCAGGAGATAGTGAAGATGGTGAACCAACATTAATCGTACGTGGACGTTCAAATTTATTAGAAGATTTAAAAGCGGTTGAAGATCTTGAGCGTATTCGATTGCTATTTGATGACCTTGAGAATAAACGAGATTTAATCCAGTTATTAGGGCTTGCAGAACAAGGTGAAGGAGTCCGGATTTTTATTGGTTCAGAAAATAATTTGTTTTCCTTATCTGGTTCATCTCTTATAGTTTCACCATATTGTGATAGTGAGCAAAAAATTATTGGCGCGCTTGGTGTAATTGGTCCAACGCGATTAAATTACGCGCGTATTATTCCAATGGTAGACTATACGGCACAATTAGTAGGACGTTTAATTCGGTAATGAAATATAACTAAAATCTCAATTTAATAAACTTAGCTAATATATATGGTCCACATGAAAGGAAAAAATTGAAGTGGCTTTAACATCAAGTGAGCTTGAACGATACGCACGTCATATTGTACTGGCGGATATTGGTGGACCTGGCCAACAAAAACTTAACCAAGCAAGTGTTTTGATTGTGGGTGCAGGTGGATTAGGTTCACCTGTTATTCAATATCTTGCTGCCGCGGGAGTAGGGAAAATAGGGATAATTGATAATGATACTGTTTCACTTTCTAATCTTCAGCGTCAAATTATTCATGATACCGATACGATTGGTATTAAAAAAGTGGAAAGTGCGAAGAATGCTGTTCAACGAATAAATCCAAATGTTTCAGTACACACTTTTGAAGAGCGTTTAAATCCAGATAATATATTCAATATTTTCAATGAATTTGATATAGTTGTGGATGGTTCAGATAATTTTGCAACTAGATTTTTAGTTTCGGATGCGTGTTTTTTTGCTAACAAGACTTTGGTAACTGGGGCAGTAGGGCAGCTAGATGGTTCAATTACCACATTAAAACCATTTAAATTAGGTGACAAACAAAACCCTAACCCAACTTATCGTTGTTTATTTCCAGAAATATCAGCAGAAGATTCAGTTCCAACTTGTGAAACAGCTGGGGTACTGGGAGCATTAACAGGTGTAATAGGATCCATGCAAGCATTAGAGGTGATTAAAGAAGTAGTTGGGTTTGGAGTTGGATTAACTGGTCGACTGTTATTATATGATTCGCGTAATACTAGGTTTGAAATCATTCAGTACCAGTGGAATAAAAAAAATCCGCTCAATGGCGAAACCCCTTTGAGTTTCAATAAACTATGGGATATTCAGTGACTTTAAATGATTGCTAGTTTATTTTGGTATCGGCTGTGCGGTCTTTAGTAGCTCGTTCAAGTTTGACTTTGTATAATGCTAGAAAGTCTATTGGGTCTAACAATACTGGGAAAAATCCTGCATCAATAATTAAATCCGCGAGAATTCGACGAGCAAAGGGAAATAAAATTCTTGCACATTCAACATGCAATAATGCTTGAATCTTTGATTCTGGAACATTTTCAATATTAAATAATCCAGCATAGTTGAATTCAGCCTCATATATTTTTGATTCATTATCTACAGCTTGGCAGTTTAGATAAATTATCACTTCATGTGGGTTTTCTTTACTAAGGTTCGAATTTACATCAATTTTAATATTAATTTTTGGTTGATCTTCTAACTTTATTGAATTTGGTTTTCTTTCAATATTAAAAGTTAAACTCTTAATGTATTGTTTTTCGATAGCTAATTTCGGAACCGTATTAGATTGAGTATTTGATTCTTTTGGTTTGGCATTAGGAGATTTAGTTGTTTTAATTTGAATAGCCATAACTTGATTACCTTATAATTTAAGACCTGATTGATTGACATTATATAATGATAATGTGAATTAAAACAAAATCAATTGCAATTTGAACTAAGTGTAATTTTATATTTGAGCTCAAATTTAATGTGATAAGGCGTGACAATTTGTCACCTTTATTTACAAAATTTCGTCTATATGATGGTAAATATAACTACCTTATTCAGAAGGAGTAAATCTATGAGAAATCTAACATTAATATTGGCATTCGTTGGTTTAGTTGCAGCTTGCGCACCAAGTGATGAATGTGTTCAAGCTCGAATAGTGGGCGGAGATATTGGCTCTGCAATCGCAGCTTGCCAAGCCGCTGACCTCCATAACTATTTTCGCATTCAATAGTTAACCAAAATCAACAGTGGCTCTACTAATTTAGTGCCGCTGTTGCTTTCTTATGTTTGATTTTTGTTAATTTTGTCGGTCAAGTGATGTTAATTTGCGGTAATATACCGAAAATTTTCTTTCAATAATTTGTTTGAATTCCCTTGTGAATACGCAGATTTTAGTCAGTAAAATAAATTTTTTTGTCTTTCTCATAAACAAATAGATAGTATCAAATGCAGTCTATAATTGTGTTTAATTGAATATAAGTCCATTTATTTTTGATTTTTTAGTATTTTAACTAAAATTTATGATACATTTGGTTGCAACTATCCAAAAACATTTTATTTAATAGTTATTGACTTATTTTTTGAGTTAAAGGTTCAAAATCATGAGTGAAAATGTAGTTTCGCTTGGTCGATTTTCAAATAGTTTATTGAGAATGGACACCATTTTACGGTTGCGGTGGTTTTCATTAGCAGGTCAGTTAATTGCTATTGGTTTAGTCTATTTTGTTTTAGGGTTTGAATTACCAATATTGCCATGTCTGTTTCTGATTGGTGCATCGGCAAGTTTGAATATATATTTGCGACTTCGCTATCGAACACGAGCTAGATTACCGGATAACAGTGCTGCGGCACAATTATCTTGGGATACAGTTCAGTTATCTTGTTTACTCTATTTGACTGGTGGATTAGGAAATCCGTTTGCATTGTTGTTGTTAGCACCGATTATGATTTCTGCAACAACGATGACACCGAGATGGACAATAATGCTTGTAATTTTAACTGTTTTCACGACGAGTGTGTTGACTAATTATAAGTTGCCATTACCGTGGAAAGATAATGAGATTATTGTTTTACCAGAGCTTTATGAAATTGGTATTGTTATTGGATTGTTATTTTCTATTACCTATATAGCTTCTTATGCATCTAGAGTTGCTAGAGAATCACGTCAATTAGCAGATGCGTTGGCAGCTACAGAATTAGTTGTAGAACGTGAACAACATCTTCATGCGTTAGATGGGCTTGCCGCCGCGGCGGCACATGAACTTGGAACACCATTAGCAACTATTCATTTAATTGCCAAAGAACTTGAGGCTGAAATCAGTTCGAAAGATGAGCGTAAAGAAGATATAAAATTGATTCGTTCACAATCGGACCGTTGTCGAGAAATTCTTCAAAAACTCACCAAGCTTTCAAGCGAAGGTGATGAAATGTATAAGAATATAAACGTATCTCAATTATTGGAAGAAGTTATTGAACCGCATCGAAAATTTGGTAAAGATATTAAATCGATTGTAGAAGGTGTAGGTGATGAACCTACGGGTAATCGAAATCCAGCGATTCATTATGGATTAGGTAATCTAGTAGAAAATGCGGTAGACTTTGCCGAAACCCGAGTTACTGTTGAAGCGTATTGGGATGAGTTGAATTTGAGAGTTGTGATAGCTGACGATGGGCCAGGTTTTTCATCAGAAATGTTGTCAAAATTAGGTGAGCCATATTTTTCGGTACGTAAGAAATCAAATGGTTCAAAGTCTGGTGAAACAGGTGGGGGATTAGGGTTGGGATTCTTTATCGCTAAAACATTATTGGAGCGGTCTGGGGGGACAGTTAAGTTAGAAAATCAGAAATCACCTAAAACGGGTGCTATAATTCAAATTAGTTGGCCGCGAAAATCTTTTGAACGGAAAGAGGAAAAAGCTGCTGAAGTTGCTAAGGTTGGGTAATTTCAGTAATTGTTGACAACCTAACAATTCAAAATCCAATAAATTCAACATTCGTTGAATTTTGAACAATTGAGGATAAACATGGTTGAAGAAACTCAAGAACAAACTCAGCTATCTGAAGACAATTGCTTGTTGATAGTTGAAGATGATCGTCCATTTCAGCAAAGACTTGCGCAAGCAATGAAAAAAAGAGGGTTCGAGACGGTGACAGCCGATTCTGTAACTGAAGCTTTAAAACTTGTTGGTGAAGTAAAACCTGCATTTGCAGTGGTAGACATGCGCTTGGAAGACGGTAATGGATTAAAGGTTATTGAAGCAATCCACGCTCAACGAACAGATTCTCGTGCAATCATTTTGACGGGTTATGGAAATCTTGCTTCAGCAGTTACTGCGGTAAAGCTTGGTGCAATTGATTATCTATCTAAACCAGCGGACCCGGAAGAAATTTATGCAGCTTTGATTCGTGAGCATGAAGATACCGCTGAAGCACCAGAAGAACCGATGTCAGCAGATCGAGTTCGGTGGGAACATATTCAAAGAGTTTATGAATTGTGCGATCGAAATGTTTCCGAAACTGCACGTCGGTTGAAAATGCATCGTCGAACATTACAGCGGATACTGTCAAAGCGTGCACCGCGATAGTTCACAATTAGTAAGCTGAACGTCTAATACTTTCTGGATCCATGAGATCTTGTAGTCGGTTTGCAGAACTGTGTGCGTAACGCAGTAATACCGATTTTCGTGTAGAAGCGGCAAGTTTAGTCGTCTCAGCTTCACGAATAATTTCAGCGTTATAACCATCGGATATAATAAGTCCTATGTCCTGGGGGAAAATGTCTGTTGGTACCTTAGGTGAGGTAGCAAAATAAAATTGGTCACAGTGTTCCAAGTATTCTGGCCACTTTTTGTCAACTTGGAAATCAGTGACCGAAGATTTAATTTCAACGATTATTATTTCACTCTTTATACCAATGCAAATAAGGTCAGCACGTCGACCAGATCCTAAGGTGAGTTCTGGTAAACAAGAAAATCCTTGGGTCCGAAACATTCGGCTAACACCACGTTGAATTTTAAGTGCGTCCTCAGATTGCCGACCATCATTTAGTGGGTCTCTAGTTTCTCTGATAATTGGCATTGATTTATCAAATTTTTGTTAAAAAGTATTTTGGTTAATAATTTGTTAGAATATAGACTAGAATGTCCAATTCCATTAAATAATTGCATTTATCAATGGGAATTAAATTAAATGCAAATTCTTTGGTTCAAAATAATTTATAAACCGTTCTTTTTGTTTCTGCCGACAGTTTATGCTGTAATTTTTGCAATTATGAGTGTTGGCTATGGAAATTCTAGTGATCAGGTTCAAATTGAATTTGAGCTACAAAATTCAAATGAGAACCTATGGACTATCGCTCAAGCTCAGCCATTAGATTTACTTGATTTGAATCAACCAGAATTAGATCAAAGTGAACAACCTCAATTGGAAGGAGATGTTATTATAGAACGAGAACTTAATTCATTGTCTAGTGGAGTTGGTTCAAGATTTGAAGGAATTTGGGGGTTAACAAAGTCGGTTTGTAATAAAATTCAAAAAATTGAAGATATTGTTGATGTCCAATCTCTAGCAATTAAACAAAATCAAATAATTTTTAGTGATTCAAAGTGCTTAATTGTAAGTAGTGAAGGTGAATTTTTATCAGGATTTAATGTGAATCTTAACTGTTTGGACGCAGATAATCAGCGATTTAGTACTGAAATTGTAATGAAACCAATTGGGGCACTAAAATTGGAATTATCCAGTGCGGAACAAACTTCAATCCAATATGAATATTGTACTGGATTACCTAGCCAATAAATTGATTTGATTGCTTAATTAAGTCCTAGGATTTCTTTTGTTTTTTTCATAATTGGTTCAGCAATCGTGAGAGCTTTTTCTGCTCCTTCATTTAAAACTTTGTCTATGTGAGAAGGATCAGCTGTTATTCTTTGCATTTCTGCGGTGATAGGAGCTAATTTTTCAACAGCTAGATCAGCAAGCTTGGGTTTGAATACTGAAAATTGTGCACCGGAAAACTCTTTCATAACTTCTTCCTTAGAAGTATTTGCTAATGCAGCATAAATGCCGACTAGATTGTTTGCTTCGGGTCTATTTTTAAGACCGTCTAGTTCACTAGGTAATGGTTCAGGATCGGTTTTTGCTCGTTTGATTTTTTTAGCGATCATCCCTGCATCATCAGTTAAATTAATTCGAGATTGATCCGATTCATCAGACTTCGACATTTTTTGAGTGCCGTCACGTAGAGACATAATACGCGCTGTTTCCCCTGTTATGAGTGGTTTAGTAATTGGGAAGAATATTTCTTTAGGTGACTCTCTTGTTGGTTCTGGGTTTGTCATACCGTAGCCAAGCTTAGAAATTCGTTCTTGGTGATCAAAATTGAATTTTTGTGCGATATCTCTTGTTAATTCTAAATGTTGTTTTTGATCTTCCCCAACTGGTACATGAGTTGCGTGATATGCTAAAATATCCGCTGCCATTAAGTTAGGATAGGTAAACAAACCAACAGATGCACGCGCTGCGTTTTCACCAGCTTTCTCTTTAAATTGGGTCATGCGCTCTAACCAACCCAATCGAGCGACGCAATTAAATACCCATGCAAGTTCGGCGTGACAATGAACTCGGCTTTGATTAAATATAATGCTTTTTGAAGTATCAATTCCCGCTGCCAGAAACGCTGCGACAACCTCACGAATTCCCTTTTGTAAATTTTCTGCATCTTGTGGCACTGTAATTGCATGCAGATCAACGACACAATACACACAGGGGTAATGGTCTTGTAATGGAACAAATTGGGAGATCGCACCAAGATAATTGCCTAAATGTAAATTACCAGTTGGTTGCACGCCGGAAAATACGCGTTGCGTAAAATTTGTCATATTTGATTATCCTGAAGTGTCGTATTGGATATAAAAATTACTATTAATTGTGGTTGTTTTGATTCGGTGAGTTCTTTGCTAATAATTGGTGTAGATACTTCAAAATGTCAATCACACCTGTTAGCTGCAAAAAGAGTGTATAAACTGAAATCCCCAATATAACGAGTATTGCAAGTGTTCCAAATCGCATAAAGATATTTGGAACTACTAATAAATCCACTAATAATATTGAACCAAACCAAACTAATAATCCCATTACTAAACTTCCAATTAATAATAATGAGATTCTACCGACTAGGGCTTTATCTGCAATAAACATTTTGCGTTGCCAAAGTTTGAACCCAAGTAGTATTGCATTGATCCAACCAGCTAATGAGGTAGCAAGAGCTATTCCGACATGTCCAATAAACGGAAACAAAGTAAGTGCGATTACAACATTGATAATCATTCCGACCCCAGCAAACCACATTGGTGTTTTAGTATCTTCACGAGCAAAAAATCCAGTTGAAAAAATTTTGATTAAGACAAAGGCCGGAAGTCCCATTCCATAAGCAATGAGTGCTTGAACAGTAAAGTTAGTATCAATTGAACTAAATGCGCCGCGTTCAAATAGTATACTGACTATTGGAATTGGAATAACTAAGAGAGCAATGGTCGCTGGGAATGTTAATGCTAATCCATATTCAAGCGATCGATTTTGAGATTCTAATACAGCTTGATTATCGCCAATTTTTAATTGACGTGACAGATTAGGTAGCAACACGGTTCCAATTGCAATTCCTATAACTCCAAGTGGAAGTTGATAAATTCTGTCGGCATAATAAAGATATGAAACTGCCCCTGCTTGTGCTGAGGCAATTATTGTTCCAACAGCAATATTGATTTGAGTAATTCCACCAGCGATTGCACCGGGTATTCCAAGTTTTATGAGTCGGCGTACTGATTTTGTAAGTCGTGGCCGTTTAAAAGAAACATGAAATCCATAGTGCTTCATTGCAAAATGTAACGCTATTACTTGGATTACACCTGCAATTGAGACTCCACAAGCTAATAAGACTCCAGCCGCTTGAGTTTCACCAAAATTGAGGATGAAAATAGCTGAAAGTATAACGATTAAGACAATATTGAGAATGACTGGTGCAAACGCAGCTGCTGCGAATCGATGAAATGAATTTAATATACCACTGATGAAGGCAAGAATTGACATGCAAATGAGATAAGGAAAAGTAATGCGAGATAAAAGTACCGCAAGATCAAATTTTTCAGGACTGCTAATGAATCCAGGTGCTAACAAAAATACAAGAATAGGGGCAGTGACTTCGGCAATGATTGTTAATATCAGTAATCCCCAAAACAGCATTGCAAATATTTCTTCCGCGAATTCTCGTGCTCTACCTTTACCTTTTTCTTCAATT
The DNA here is from genome assembly GCA_964291365.2 of Stappiaceae bacterium. Classification (GTDB taxonomy): domain Bacteria; phylum Pseudomonadota; class Alphaproteobacteria; order Rhizobiales; family Stappiaceae; genus JBDWFY01. The sequence continues at coordinate 1,076,987 of OZ220020.1, read as the reverse complement.
TCTTTTGCAAAGAGAGGAACAAATGCGGCGTTAAATGCACCTTCAGCGAACAGACGACGAAAGAGATTTGGTAGTCTAAATGCAACAAAAAATGCATCGGCAATAGGACCGGTACCAATACTTGCGGCAATCAAAATATCTCGAAAGAATCCAAGTATACGGCTAGTCAGGGTTGCACCACCAACAGTTGCATAATTTTTAAAAAGTTTCATGTTAGAGGCACCGATCTTGAATCAAAATGTAAAAAAATCTTAATTCATGTTTATTATGCATGGGTTGTAGAACCAAATGCATTGGTTAAAGTTTGTTTTATTTTACGTTGCTGGCGAGTGTTTGCGATTTTTTTCCCATCTAAATCGGTTACATAAAAGACATCAACAGCTCGCTCACCGTAAGTAGCAATGTGGGCTGAGGCGATTAATAGTTCAAGGTCAGCTATTGAACTTGTTAAATAATACAAGAGTCCTGGTCGGTCTAAGCCAGAAATCTCAATTACAGTATAAGCATTAGACCAAGAATTAGTTACTAAAACACTGGTTGTTTGTTCAAAGGTATGGTCGCGTCGATACCAATACGGTTTGATGAAGTTGGCAATTTTTTTCTCAAGAGATCCTTCATTTAAGAGAGTTGTTGCAATCATTTTAGTGATTCTTTTTGAACGCGAACGTTCATCTTCGTCATTAGCAAATTTTCTTTTGATCAAAATAGTATCCAGTGCAAAACCATCAGTTGTAGTATAAATCTGACTACCAAATATATTTGCATCAGCAATATAGCAAGCACCTGCTAACTTAGCCAAAAGTTTGATATCATCAGGAGCAAAAATTGTTATTTCGGTATTGGCTTCAAAGGCATTTGAGTTAACCATGATTTCAAATTTAGATTTATTTTTTTGAAATTTTTCAACTAATTCGGCATGTTTGATTTGTTCCTTTAACTGTTCTCTTTTCCAATATGGCGGCTTATGACTTTCAAGATAAGTGTTTAATTCCGAACTATTCCAATTTGTCAGATGCTTAGCTAATTTGGACTTTGAATCTTTGATTTGTTCATTAAGAGTTTGTTTTGATTGATCACCGGCCATTATCGTTTCAGCTTGATAATAAAGGGTTCTCAATAGTTGACCTTTCCAGCCGGTAAATATACCTGGTCCTACAGCTTTCATATCGGCTACAGAGAGAATCAACAACAATTTTAGCCGTTCAGGATTTTGAATGATATTGACAATATGGTCAACAGTTTTGGTGTCATGTAAGTCTCTAGTTTGAGCTATGTCACTTAGTAACAGATGATTTTCGATTAACCATGAAACAATTTCGGTTTCGGTAGGTGACAATCCAAATCTAGGACAAAGATCTTTTGCAATTTTTGCTCCTTCAGTGGAGTGATCTTCCGGTCGTCCTTTTGCGATATCGTGCAAAAATACTGCTACATAAAGTGCAGTGCGATAGTGAATTTCTGAAATGATTTTCGTAGATAACGGGTGGTCTTCATTTAACTCACCTCGTTCAATTTCAGATAATACCCCAATAGAACGTAATAAATGTTCATCAACGGTATAGTGGTGGTATAAATTAAACTGCATCATCGCAACAACGCGACCAAATTCCGGGATAAATAATCCTAAAACGCCGGATTCATTCATTTTACGTAAGACGGTTTCTGGGTCATCCTTGCTGGTCAAGATCTGCACAAACAGTCGATTGGCAGTTGCGTTGTTACGTAAATCTTTGGTAATTAGGTGTAAAGATCTTCTGATTCGAGTCATAACTTCTGGATGAAATGGCAAATTTTGGATGCTTGCTACATAGAAAATTCGAATTAGATTGATTGGATCGTTAATAAATACCTTTGAATTAACGATATTTATTCGTTTATTTTCGATAATGAAATCAGGAAATTCTTTGATCTTCTGTGACTTATTTATTCTTACAAGTGATCTCATTAATTTAGAAAGTGGTGGAGTTTGCTTGAAGTGTTTTTCTTCTAAACTCGCACATAAAATTCGTGTTAAGTTGCCGATATCTTTGGCGATTAGATAATAATGTTTCATAAATCGTTCAACTTCACGTAAACCACCATGTGTGGTGTATTTTAGACTTACAGCAACTTTTCGTTGCAGGTCAAACGAAAGACGTTCTTCAGCTCGTTTTTCAAGAAAATGCATCCGACAACGTACAGCCCACAGAAAATCCTCACACTTTTGAAATCTAGCAAATTCTTCAGGTGAAAATACTCCAGCTAAAACTAATTCTTGTCCGCTTTGAACGTGATAAATATACTTACAAATCCAATACAATGAGTTTAGATCGCGTAATCCTCCCTTTCCTTCTTTGATGTTTGGTTCTAACAAGTAGCGGGATGCACCTTGTCGTTTATGACGTTCATCACGTTCAGCAAGCTTAGCTTGAATAAAATCTGCACCTGAATTTGTTAGAATTTTTTTGTTGAAACGATTAACCAATTCGTTGAATAAGTTTTTATCTCCGCATATATACCGTGCTTCAAGAATTGTTGTTCTGATCGTCATGTTGTCTTGGGACAAAACAATACATTCATGAATATTTCTGGTTGCATGCCCAACATTTAGCCCAAGATCCCAGAGCATGTATAAGACAAATTCAGAAATTGATTCACCCCAAGGTGTTATTTTATAGGGAAATAAAAAGAGTAAATCTAAATCTGAACCAGGTGCTAAAGTACCACGACCATATCCCCCGACCGCGATTACAGATAAGCGTTCGGATGTAGATGGATTATTTACTGGATAAACGAGTTCTGTTGCAGTTCGAAAGATAATTTTGACAATGCAGTCTTGTAAAAGAGAAAGTCTTTTAGCACAGCTTGTTCCACTTCCATCTTCAACCAATTTATCTTCAATAACTGAGCGACCTTGTTGCTGAACTTCTTTTAATTGAAATAATATTTTGTTTCGAACCGTGACTATTTCATCACTAGAATTTTGAGCTTTAAAATATTTTTTAAACTCTGCGAATAGGGAATCAAAATTAAACCAATTTGCGAACTCTTCTGATATTTCTGACATGTAGGAACCTCTAAACAACAACTGTTTGTATAAAATAGTTTAACTTGACAGCTGAGAAGTTCCTATCTTTTTTTTCGTATTCGCACATATAGTGCACCATCTCCACCTTGATTCTTGTTCGCAGGAAAATGTGAAATTACGTAAGGGATGAATTTGTCCGAATTTAACCAACCTGGAACTCGTTGTTTGAGAATACCTTGATTCCCGAAACTTAATGAATTTTGGCTATTTTTTCCCTTTCCTGTTATTACTAATACCAATTTTCTTCCTTTACTTTGTGCTTCTTTAACAAACCTAAATAATTGATGGCGTGCTTGGTCTTCAGTACAACCATGTAAGTCACATTGTTCTTCAATTTTTAGTTGACCTTTTTTCAATTTTTGCTTCGCTTTAACATTACATGTTGGAATATTTGTATTTGGTATAGACTTTTTAGTGCCGAAGATTACTTTGGTTTTGGTACTAACTGAAGTAGGAGTAACCGAAGTTTCACTTTCATACAACGTTTGGAAGCTCTCATATTCTGTGACTGGAGTATGGTTTTGAACGGTTCTATTGGTGAGTGGTTTAACCTCATCTCGGGTAAATTTTTCCCACGCTATAGCTCCGTTATCTTGAAATTTACGTAAACTACTTTGAAAATTATTCTTTGACACTTTTAGCTCCAGCTAATAAGACGAATTGACTTAATTGCGTTTACTGATTTTCCTTGAAGCAGTCTTTAAAATATGATTTCTAACTAAGTTACTAATATATACTGATGTCATAATTTAGAAATTTCCAACGAGTATATAGAATTAATTTAATATGAAATTTTGGAATTTAAACTAAATTTTATGAACAAAACAAGATTTTGCTTTTCGGCTTTTCATTCCTGATTATACTATGAAGATGAATGGGCACAAAAGTTACATTACCAATTGACATAATTTTCCTTTTACTGGCTATATTTGAATCGCTTCGTAATATTCATCTCTTTTTTTTGAAAGGTAGTTTAGTAAAAGATTAAACCTAATTTGATGTTACGTCAACAACTTTGTCAATTGTGCTCGGTATTTCTTTATAATTTTTATTGGTTTTCGCAATTTCATCTACACCAGTTTTTGTAAATAAGAAACAAATTCCACTTGGATAAATTCGCTCTAATTCTAGTGCTTCCTAAGCTGCTTGTTTCTATGTTGTCAACCGAGTTTTTCAAGAAATCAATACAGGTGAAGTTTTATTATAAAGTATCCAATCAAATTTGTCTGCTGGTAAAAGTTCAAGAGTTGCTTGATAATACACTGGTGTTAAGTTTTTTTGAATTAGGCATTCACCAATCGTGTATTCAAAAAAGGTTCCATGTGTTGGTTTTTTTCCTGTGTCACTCTTTGTCATTATTCTTTGGCGTTCATAAAATCTTTGTATACATTCTTCAACAAATTTGTTTGGTGTAACAAATTTAGGGATTTTTTCAACGACTTCACGGAATATCGGTGCTGTGTTGTTTTTTTGGGATAGATTCAAAGTAGCAAGCAATAATGATTCCATCACGCAGATCCCAAGTTTAATTTAATAGATGATCTACAAATTGTGGAAGTGATACGAAAGATTAGCCTTCTGCTTCCGTTGCAACTAATAACCAGTTTGGATTAGAAGATGTAACATCGCGTGAGAATGTCCAAATATCAGTTACATCTTGAACCAAATTTGGATCTCCATCAACAATATTTCCATCAGAGTCTTTCTTAGTAGAAATTATTTGGCTGAAAAATCGTACTGTCACAGATGAAATTTCGTCTTTTAAACTCGCATCAACAATTTTCGCGCTTTTGATTCCAATGAATGTAAATTCTATTTTTTCTTTGGCATTCTCTCGTTCAGTAATTACATTAACAAATCCGCCATAAACTTCTTCGGATAATAAGTTTTGTAAACCTTTACGATTATCATCATTAAATGCGGTAACTATCATTTCATACGCGGCTTTTGCACCTTCTAAGAACTGTTCGGGGTTGAAAGTTCCATCCTTTTCAACAATTTTTAGCAACGAATCATTCAAATCAGTTCCAGGTTTTGCAATAGTGTCAATATATGTTTGGACAGTATTTTCTTCTTCTACAGCTTCTTGATTTTGTTCTGTATTTTGAGAAGATTTATCGTTTGTGACCTCTTCCTTAGGTTTACTCGAAGCATAAGGATTAAAAGGGGGACGTTCATTTCCAGTACGCCGGCCTAATACACTCCGTAATCGAAATAATATTAGGATGGCGATTGCAAGAAATATGATGTTAAAAATATCTAGATATTCGGTCATTTCAGTTGATTTTCCTCATTAATAAATAATGTAAAATGGGTGTATAACAAAAAAAACATTTCAAATTTGATTTTCAGTGTATTTAAAAATACTTTGGTTGAACCCTCAAGTAGTATAAAGTGTAGAAGTCAATAATTTGTTGAAGTTGATATATTACCAACAAAATCTAACTTATACCCTATTATATAATAACGAATTTACAGAAATTCTACAATTTATCAAGATTAAATTTAGAATAATATCTTCGTTACTACTAAAATATAGTAATTTTTTTTGAAATTGCAAACATTTTTTTTACAAGTGAATTTATTGTTATACTTTTGTCTAATATTATGTATAATTGAAACACCGTTATTTTAAATTGCAATGTCAATATTTTTAGACCTTTTGGAAAAATTTTTCAATAAAAAGACGAAAATTTTTGTATAAAAAAATTACTTTAACGATGAGTCTAATTGTTTAAATTCAAACTCAACTGTCGCCATTTTAAGCTTTATACAACAAATAAGAGAGTGAGATTATGTTATTACCATTAATTATTTTTATCATCTTCATAGGAATTCCTGCCGCCGAAATTGCTGGATTTGTATTTATAGGCGGTGAAATTGGCATTGTTCCTACAATTATACTGACTATTTTAACAGCAATAGCTGGTACAACTTTATTACGATTGCAGGGATTTGCTGTATTACGCAATGCGATGTCTGATTTTTCGCAAGGACATTTGCCAGCAGGTGAGTTGATCCATGGGGTGTTGATTTTATTAGCAGCTCTTTGTCTACTTATTCCTGGTTTTTTTACTGACGCAATTGGATTGTTGTTGTTTATTCCAATTATACGAGTTTTAATTGGTCGGTTTGTATTAACTGAATTAATACGCAGACGCGCCACAGTTGTCCAAGAAAGTTCAGATGATTTCCATCAAGTAGTCATTGAACTTGACCATAAAAATGAAAATTTTAGCGAAGAAAGGTTCTCATCTTCGGTAACAGAAGAAGAGTCTGATGACCAAACAAAGACTACTAAGGAATAATAGAGTAGTTGAAATTTGGGATGAATTCAAAGTGTATAACTTAATATTGAAGTGTGATTAGAAAAATGAAAGGTGTAGTCGCGGCTGGTCATCAACTAACAGCAGAATCCGCGATAGAAATTCTAGCAGATGGTGGAAACGCGTTTGATGCAACAGTTGCTAGTATTTTGTCGGCATGTGTTGTTGAACCCATTTTGGCATCGCTTGGTGGTGGTGGATTTTTAATGGCGAGACCAGTAAATCAAAATGTGCGTGTCGTAGATTTTTTTGCTGACACACCAATTACTCGCAAAATTCCCGAGAATTTAGAATTTCAAAATATTGATGCTGATTTTGGTTCTACGACTCAAGAATTTCACATTGGAAAGGGTGCAATTGCAAATCCAGGTATGATCCCTGGAATATTTTTTATCTACGAAAATCTTTGCACATTACCGATAGCGCGGCTCATTGAACCAGCTGTAAAATTAGCGCGAGAAGGACATTTAGTAAATGAATATCAGGCGAAATTAGCACGAATTGTAAAACCAATTTTAATGTATTCAGAGAAATCTAAGGCACAATTTATTGTAGAAGATGACTTAATTCATGAAGGACATAATTTTACAGTTCCAGAATTAGCAGAAACTTTTGAGGCTTTAGCAGAGGATGGGATTAAGTTGGCAATTGATGGACCACTGGCACGATCTATGTTAAGTGGACAGGATCAAGAAGGGTTTTTGAGTTTAGACGATTTGAAATCGTATGAGGTTAAAGTTAGGGAACCGCTTAGACAAAAATTTTTGGATAATTTGTTAGCGCTAAATCCGCAACCTTCAGTTGGTGGTTCGCTAGTTTCTGATATGTTGAATCGGTTTGTAGGTGATTTCAACATGTCAGCAGTAGCTAACGCAATCCAAGACACTGATCAAATTTGGCAACAAGCACCTAATGAATTTCTAAGTAAGTTTGCGCGACAAACAGCTCAAAATAAGAGTGAAAATAGAATATCACAGCAAGGCACAACTCAAATATCAATTATTGATTCTGAAGGAAATACTGCTTCAACGACGATTTCAAATGGATCAGGTAGTGGAATTGTAGCAAGCGGATTTGGGTTCATGATGAATAATATGCTTGGTGAAACTGATGTTATTCAATGTGACTTTCATGATTGGAATCCAGGTTCGCGTTTATCCTCCATGATGTCACCGACACTTGTTAAGTCACAGAATGGGACAATATTTTCGCTGGGTTCTGGTGGATCAAATCGAATTCGGACTGCTATTTTTCAAGTGTTATTGCAATTATTGAAAAATGGGATCAATTTGGATGAAGCGGTTGATGCGCCAAGAATGCATATCGAAAAAGGTTTTCTAGACTGCGAACCCGGAATTAAGGAAGAAGAACAAGCTTTATTGCGTGAACAATTTCCGGAAAATTACAAATTTTGGGATCATACCTCAATGTTTTTTGGTGGAGTTCATGCTGTTAGTATGGATGTTAAAGGTAACTTTGAAGGAGTAGGTGATACACGACGTAGCGGAGTTTGCTTAAATGTATAGAATTCAAACTGTTTGTTAAAATGATAGAAAAATATTAGAGAAAGCTTGTTAACCACTATTATTCAAAGAATTTTAAAACCGCACGATCAAGAATTGCATGTGTTGACCAACAAATACACAAAGTTTTAGCAATTTGATACAACCCATTTTGACTTTATAACTAGAGTATTTTGATTTATACTTTAGCTGTTTTAATTTGAAGAGTTAGTAAAACAATAAATTTTGAAACTTTTATCCTACATTTAACTTTAATCTTATTTTGTCAGTGATTTATTGCTAATTTCGCTAAATTGTTACAATTGAAATCTGGCAAAATTTTAAAACAAATTATATTATAACTTGAAGAATGGATTTTAAACTAAATTTAAGACATTGATGTAAAAAGGGAGCGCGAAACATGCGAGTTTTATTAAATCTAACACCAGACTTATACGAACAAATTGATTCTACTGCGAAATCAATTGGCAAATCAGTCAACGACTTTTTGGTTGATAAATTAAGCAATGATTTCGATGACAAAAAAGCTCAAGAAGATTTAGAAAATTTTTTAGCACCACGAATTACCGCAGCAAAACAGGGTAAAATTACTGATAAAACAATTGATGAAATTTTAGAGGAATCATTTAAAAAAAGCAGAATCAAGTTAAAAATGACCTATCAATAGACATTATACGCAACTATTGAAATTGATTAAATTACACAAAACTCCATTGAATAATGGGGAAGTAGTATTGCAAAATAATATATTCCGGAGCAAGGGAAGTAATTAAGTGAAATTAAAAATTGCTTCGTTTTAAATTAATTTTTACCTGCGACAATTTGCATCATTTATTTTTGGATTGTAATTGTGTTAGATTATCAACAACAATATATTTGATCTAAACATGGAGATGAAAATGAAAATTACATCTACATTACTTGCACTGATTGTAGCGGGCTTGATGATCAGCTCCTGTACAGCAGGTTGTCCCTCAGGTTTGGACGGTTTAGCATGTACTTTAGATCATGTTTTTGACATGCACTAAAAACAGTTTTTGCGAACCACTGGTTACTATCAAATGAAGTAACCAGTGATTGTTTATTCATTAATTGCATAATTGATTTTCATGCTTGGGATTGTATGTAAAATCCCAATAGTCAATAAGTTCTAACTCCAACATGATTAAAAACCAGATTGTTCTCTAGCTTTTTGATATCGCGCAAAATTCAACTCAGTATAAGATTGATAATCATAATCAATATCAGAAGTTATTTCTGAAACCATGCTCCACATTGTTTCTCTAAGTAACGATGCACATTTCATTGCCGTGAATGATTGGAATAGTTCATCACTGGGTGGTTTTCCAAAATAAATTTCGAGCAACTTTTGCTCTAATTCATGAGGAATTTGGCTGTTTGTTACAAGTCCACCTAGATCAAATAACGGAGAATTGAAACCTGCATATTCCCAATCAATTAACCATAGTTGTCTATCATCCAAAATGAAATTTTCAGGAATTAAATCATTATGTCCAAGAACCAATTCTATTGGTCCAACTAGCGATTCCAGTAATTCAGCATCTTTCATTAGTTGAACAAGTTGTGGTGAATAGCTGGACTTTTGTTCCGTAAGTATGGTGGCATAGTGCCGTATCATATGGAAGACCCAAAAAGAAAGAATTGGACCACGTAAATGTTTTTGAACTTCGGTATGAGTTTTTTTTAATAAGTTAGTCACGTCTTCAAGCGTATTAGGGTCTTGGATATCTTTCTCCGTGAGAGTTTTACCGTCAATATAATCAAAGATTTGGATATTATCCTCACTATGCACAACGCACGGTGCAACTCCCGCTAAATTTGCCGCTTGATTTACTGCTAATTCGTTAAATCTTAATATTCCATGTATAGGGATATCTTTTCCCACTCTAGCGACAAAGTCTTTACCACTATCGGTTATACGAATATTAATATTGGTTCGTCCACCTTCTAAAATTTCAAAACGAGTAGGTGAATTCCAAAACTTAAGTTTTTGAATTTTATAGATTACTTCTTCAATTTTGACATTAGACATTGCATACCTCAAAACGTTACTAAATATTAAATTACCAATTTGATTGTGTATAGGTTGACATGGTAATTTGGGTAGAATTTTTATGTTATGATTCAATTTTATCTTGTTTGAATCTAATATCTATGAGATACTTAATTGGCACATTGTCTAAAGGTGAATGATTAGACAAAAAATTGACTTTTTTGGTGATTAATTTTTAATTTTTACTTTAAACATCGAATGTTCAGGGAATTTCATCGGTAAATAAAAAATGGCTTCAAGTTCAAATTCTTTAAAGAAAGGAGACCATCTATTTTTAGTTGATGGTTCAACCTATATTTTTCGTGCTTTTCATGCATTACCTCCATTAACAAGAAAGACAGATGGATTGCCAGTTGGTGCGGTATCAGGTTTTTGCAACATGTTATGGAAATTGTTGCGTGATGGTGATCCGACTAACAAAGAAATCACCCCAACCCACCTCGGTGTTACGTTTGATTACTCTGCAACGACTTTTCGGAACGAAATTTATAAAGAATATAAAGCGAATCGACCAGAACCACCGGAAGAATTACGACCGCAATTTGGGATAATTCGTGAAGCAGTTCGCGCTTTTAATGTTTGTTGTATTGAACAAGAAGGTTGGGAAGCTGACGACTTGATTGCAACCTATGCAATCCAAGCGGTGAATTTGGGGGCTGATGTTACTATTATTTCTTCGGATAAAGATTTGATGCAGTTGATCAGACCAGGAATTTCTATGGTTGATACTATGAAAGATCGACGTATCGAAGCTCCACAAGTTATTGAAAAATTTGGTGTACCACCGGAAAAAGTGATTGAAGTTCAGGCTTTGGCAGGAGACTCAACTGATAATATTCCAGGAGTACCTGGGATTGGGGTCAAAACCGCAGCGGAATTAATCCAAACCTATGGTGATTTGGAAACGTTATTGGCGCGAGCTGGAGAAATTAAACAAAATAAACGACGAGAAAATCTAATTGAATTTGCAGAACTGGCGCGAATTTCACATAAATTAGTAACATTATCGCAAGAAGTTCCACTTGATATTCCAATTGAAGATACAAAGGTTCAAAATCTTGATGGCAAGCAAGCAATCGCCTTTTTAAAGGCAATGGGCTTTAATACTTTGACAAAACGCGTCGCTGACTATGCCGAAGCGGACATTAATGAAATAGAACCAGCAGAAGTTGAAATAAAGCATTGGAAACCTAAGAGTAAATCTACCGAGGCGTTAACAACGGATGGTGAATCTTCAGAAAAGACTGCTCAATTGGCAGGCAGCGAGTTGCTTACTCCAGAAAAAATAGTTGCAGAGACAATTGAATCAATCAAGAAAATTCCAATAGATGCAAGTAAATATGAAACCATTTTAGAAATTACGGATTTACAGCAATGGATCGAAAAAGCTACAGATAAAGGTGTTGTTGCAATTGATACCGAAACAACGTCTAAAGAACCAATGCGTGCGGAATTGGTAGGTATTTCACTGGCGGTTGAACCAGGCAACGCGTGTTATATCCCTCTACAACATCGAGAAGGACAATCAGATTTGTTAGGTGGGAGTTTGTGTGAAAATCAAATTCCACTTGAAGAAGCTTTGAAATTATTAACTCCAATGTTGGTTGATCCCTCTGTTCTTAAAATTGGTCAGAATTTAAAATACGACGCAGTTGTCTTGAAGCGATATGGACTTGAAGTTGATCCATGGGATGACACCATGTTGCTTTCTTACTCATTGGATGCAGGTAAGGGAGCAAATAATATGGATGAATTGTCGTCTCGATGGTTAGATCATTCACCAATTTCATTCAAAGATTTAATTGGTTCAGGAAAGTCGCAAAAAACATTTGATCAAGTTTCAATTGATAAGGCCACGCAATATGCGGCAGAAGATGCTGATATAACCTTACGACTTTGGAAAATATTAAAACCGCGACTAGCGTGCGATCATATGACAGCAGTTTATGAAACTTTGGAACGACCCATGGTTAAAGTGTTAGCAGATATGGAAGCACGCGGAATTGAGATTGATAGGGATATATTGGCACAGCTTTCAAATGAATTTGCACAAGGTGCCGGGATTTTAGAGGATGATATTCACAAACTTGCAGGGGAAAAGTTTAATGTTGGTTCGCCAAAACAACTAGGTGAAATTCTATTTGATAAATTGAATCTGCATGGAGATAAGAAAACTAGCAAAGGTGCGCGTTCCACAGGTGTTGACGTGATGGAAGAGTTAGCAGCGGAAGGGCATGAAATAGCAAGAAAAGTGCTCGATTGGCGACAATTGTCAAAATTGAAGTCAACGTATTCTGACGCACTACCTGGATATATATTAGAAAATACTAAACGTGTTCACACATCGTTTGCCTTAGCAGCAACAACAACTGGTCGGTTATCCTCGTCAGATCCAAATTTACAGAATATTCCAATTCGAACCGAAGAAGGTAGAAAAATTCGTCGCGCGTTTATTAGTCCGTCAGGTAAAAAATTGGTGTCGGCAGACTACAGTCAAATAGAATTACGAATTTTAGCGCATTTAGCTGATATTCCAGAATTGAAAAAAGCATTTAAAAATAATCTAGATATTCATGCAATGACCGCGTCTGAGATGTTTAATGTATCAATTGAAGGTATGGATCCGATGATTCGTCGACAAGCGAAAGCGATTAATTTTGGAATCATTTATGGAATATCGGCTTTTGGATTGGCCAATCAATTAGGTATTTCGCGAACTGAAGCTGGTGATTATATTAAGAAATATTTTGAACGATTTCCTGGAATCCGTGACTATATGGAAACTACGAAAAAATTTGCACGTGAAAATGGCTATGTTCGCACCATTTTTGGCCGCAAAGCTCATTATCCTAATATCAATTCGGGAAATTTTAACGTAAAGGCATTTAATGAACGCGCCGCAATAAATGCTCCGATTCAGGGTTCTGCAGCTGACATTATTCGTCGTGCAATGATCCGCATGGATGAAGTGTTAGCACAAAAAAAATTGTCAGCATTAATGTTGCTTCAGGTACACGACGAACTTATTTTTGAAGTTCCAGATGACCAGGTTAATGAAACAATTGAAGTAGTAAAAGATGTGATGGTCAATGCAACGCTACCGGTGTTGAAATTGGAGGTAGAATTACAAGTTGATGCTCATGCTGCAGAAAATTGGGTGGATAGTAAGATAGATGAAAAACCAAAACCAAATAATTCAAAAGAGAAAACTGAATTTGATGTAGAATCTGAAGAAAGCAAAATTGAGCCGAGACCAGAGGATAAAACTATAATAGAGCGTTCAAAAGAACTAACTAAATCGGACTTTATTCAGTACCTAGATTGTCCAGGTTCTTTTTGGTGGCTTAAACGTAATCCCAGTGAATTTGAAAGAGCAATTTCGTCAGAACAGCGAAAATCGAAACTCAATTTAGAAGAAGTAAAACACTGTGTTAAGAAACTCTTTTCCGATAAAGTTGGAAAATTTGAAATACTAAAGGAAATAAAAACTGATGATGGGTTGCGAACATTTTTTGATGTTTTGGAACGAAAGGAGAATGGGCAAATAGTACTGTATGAAATTAGATCATCAAAGTATGAAGATTCAAAAATTTCAGAAAGACATTTGCAAAGTGCGTGTTTTCAAAAAATTTGTGCAGAACGGTTTGATCAGAAAATTGACATTATTAAAATTGTATATGTCAATGGTGAGTATATTAGAAATGGAGAAATTGATCCAGAAAAACTCTTAATATTTAAAGATGTAACAGACCTCGTAAAAGCTCAATTAATTGATACTACTAATGAAGTGGACAAAGCGTTAAAGTTGTTACATAGTGACTTACCAGATGACGCAGAATGTTCATGTCGTACAAAAACTCGTGGAAATCATTGTGATTCATTTGAAAAATTAAATTCAAATATTCCTGAGTTTTCAATATATGACCTACCAAGAGCTCAAGAGAAAATTAAAGAGTTTGCAGGTAATGGAATTTTTGATTTAACTCAAATTTCGGAAGATATGCTAACTAATTCAAGACATATTGCCTATCTTAAGTCTGTAAAGTCTGGTAAACCAACAAAAGATTTTAAAAAATTAGTTGAATTTATTGAAAACTTGAAGTTTCCATTATATTTTTTAGACTATGAAACTTATGACTCCGTAGTTCCAAAAATTAATGGAATAGCTCCAAATGATAAAGTGCCATTTCAATTCTCACTTCACATTGTTGAATCTGAAAAAATTCTGAATTCAAATGAAGAACCTGAACATTTTGAATTTCTAGAATCTAAGTTGTGTTTACCAAAAAGATTTGTAGATTATTTAGAAACTTTAATTGGGTTGAATGGAAGTGTCATCGTTTGGAACAAAACATTTGAAGAAAAGCGAAACAAGAAAATGGGCATATGGTTCCCTGAAAAATTTGAATTTCTTAAAAGAATAAATTCTCGATTAGTTGATCTACAAGTTCCATTTAAGACTGCGTATGTAGAAAAAGGATTTAAAGGTTCTACCACTCTAAAGAAAGTAACCGAAATATTAATTCCGAAGTTCAGCTATAGCGGCTTACCTATTGGGGACGGTGTTACTGCAATGCTTGATTGGAAACGCTTAATTGAAACAAATTCAGTTGATGAAGAAAGAGTAATCACAAAAAATCTCTTGGAATATTGTAAACGTGACACGCTAACAATGGTTGAAATTTTGAGATTTTTAATAAGGGAGATTAGCAACAAGAGTGAATAGTGAAGTTTTTAACATGAAACTACAATTAAAGAACCAAATTAATTTCTTCTAATATTTTAGATGCTGCGTCTTGCATATTACTAGATGAAAGTATTGGACGACCTATGACTAAGTAGTCACTACCTGCTTTAATTGCATCACTTGGAGTAGCAATTCGTAATTGATCTCCTGAATCCGTGTTGGTTGGACGAATACCTGGAGTTACAAATATGAAATTTGGATTTGAAATTAGTTTTCGAAGTGATTTTACCTCTTTCGGTGAGCAAACAACTCCATCCATCCCAGAATTATTAGCCTCAATACAACGCTTTTTAACTAATTTTTTGACAGTTGTATTATATCCAGCTGATTGAAGGTCTTTATTATTCATTGAAGTTAATACAGTCACACCAAGTAGGCACAAACTAGAAAAATTGAAGTTAGGAGACGCGAACTTATTACTCTTACAAATATCAAATGTACGGAGGGCGCGGGTTGCAGCTTTCATTGTTTTTGGATAAGCATGAATCGTTGCGAATTTAACCCCCATTTCGCCGATCTTTTCTAAATTTGTTACTGCTTTTTCAATTGTATTGTCAATATCATGTAATTTTACATCTAAAAAAACTTTATGTCCTTCTGCTATGAGTTCTTTGGCAAAATCTAATCCACCAGAAAATTGCAATTGTAATCCAATTTTGTAGACACCTACGTAGTCTTTCGTGTATGTAACTATATCACGTGCTTCACGTATTGTTGGTACATCTAGAGCCAAAATTAACCTATCTTTTGCTGTTTTTGGTTTAAAATTCAATTTTCAGTCTCCTGATTATATGAAAAGATACCATTTATAAAAAATTAGTTTGGATATACGTCGACCAAAAATATATATGGAATTGGGAAGATTGAAATTTTTTATTATTTTTTTTATAATACTATATTTAAAATTGAATCAATTGAAAAGTTATTTATTGACTCTTCAAATTAATTTTACAAAATTGGCTGAAAGATGAAAGCTCGTCAAGCATCAATTTCCCGAAAAACTACAGAATCTAATGTTGAAGTCAAGGTTAATCTTGATGGCACTGGTAACTACAACATTGTCACTGGAATTGGGTTTTTAGATCATATGTTAGAACAGTTTTCTAAGCATTCAATGATTGATTTATCTATTCGCGCAAAAGGTGATTTACATATTGATCACCACCACACAACTGAAGATGTCGGTATTGTATTGGGTCAATCATTGAAACAGGCTTTGGGTGATATGAAAGGTATCACAAGATTTGCTGATTCACATCTTGCCATGGATGAGTCGTTAACACGATCAGTACTAGACGTATCTGGAAGACCTAATTTGGTTTGGCAGGTTGAGTTTCCAACTACTAAAGTTGGAGATTTTGATACCGAGCTTATTAAAGAATTTTTCCAAGCTATTGCGGTGAATTCTGGCATTACTCTTCACATTACAAAATTATATGGTTCCAATAGTCACCATATTGCTGAAACCTGCTTTAAAGCTTTTGGATTGAGTTTTAGAAAAGCAATTGAGATTGATAGTCGACGGGGTAAAAATATTCCCTCAACAAAAGGGAAAATAGGAAATTAAATCTATGCAAGCCATTTATACTGTTCTTGCTTCTCCTCAAGTTAGTGAATCAAGTGCGACAGCAGAAAGTCTTAAATTTGTTCCAAATAATTTTTCTTGGGGTGCATTTCTGGTTCCATTAATTTGGCTACCAATACATAGAATGTGGTTAGCATTATTCTTCTATTGTTCTATAACTCTGTTAATTATTTTGAATATCTTGATATTTTTCTTAGGAGATTACCGTACTGAAATTTTACTGTTTGGGGTATATGTTTCAGCATTTTCATATCTTCTTGCCTTAACAATCAATAACAGTACTATTCGCAATGTATTTTATGGACTCTTAATAATACCTCTCTTGTTATTATTTGCTTACATAATTTTGTTAACATATAGTACAAATTTTCGGGAGAATATAGCTTTTGAAGGATTTGCAATTGATATGCTCATTTGGTTTATTGGTGCAATTTTAGGAATGATCTGTTTTGCACAAATAGCAAATGAATTGCGAATTGGTCTCCTTGAAAAAAAGGGGTGGCGCATAGTTGATTCATTACTTGCATCATCTCGTGATGAGGCTGAATTTCGATATTTTAGTGAGAGACAAACGCGATTTAATAACCAATCTTCAAATGATAGAGAATATGGAAATCAGACCGAACAAAAGAGTAAATTTGAATTTGATGTTGATTTTTCCCCTGAAAATAGGGTCGTTGGGTTATTTCTAAAACCAGAAAATTTGTAATGAAAGTAGCAATAATTGATTATAATTCTGGAAATCTTCGTTCTGTAAGTAAGTCATTTGAGCGATCAGCTCATGATTTGGCAATTGATTGTCAAGTTGAAGTAACAAATGATCCAGAATCAGTTGAAAATGCTGACCGTATCGTGTTGCCAGGTGTTGGTGCATTTGCTGATTGTCGACGAGGACTAATTGCCATTGATGGTATGATGGATGCGGTAAATTCAGCAGTTATTGCGCAAAGTAAACCATTTATGGGAATTTGTGTTGGAATGCAATTGATGGCTACATTGGGGCGAGAACATGGAGATACTGAAGGATTTGGATGGATTGCGGGTGAAGTTATCGCAATTGAGCCACAGGATAAATCTCTAAAGATCCCGCATATGGGTTGGAATACGATTGACTTAAACCACAAACATGCAATTTTTAAAGGTATTAAAACTGGAAAATCTGGATTTCACGCGTATTTTGTGCACTCGTATCAATTTGTTCCAGAAAAAGATATAGAAACCGTCGCGACTTTTGATTATTCCGGAAAATTTGTTGCGGTAGTTGGACGAGATAATATGATCGGGTTTCAATTCCATCCAGAAAAGAGCCAACTATTCGGGTTAAAATTAATTTCGAATTTCCTAGAATGGAAGCCTTAACCTTGAATAAATTGAATAATTACCCTACTATGTCAACGCGTCTATTTTACTTCTAACTGAGATATATAATTGAACTCATTAATCACAAAGGATTCTATTATGCCAACAATAATTCCTGCAATTGACTTAAAGAATGGACAATGTGTTCGACTTCGGAAAGGAAAAATTGATCAAGCAACCATTTTTAACGATGATCCAGTTGCACAAGCAAAAATATTTGAAAGACAAGGTTTTTCAAGACTTCACGTGGTAGACCTTGATGGGGCATTTACTGGGAAGAGTCAAAATAGAAAAGCAATAGAGAACATATTAGCGTCCATTGATAGAGATGTAGAAGTTCAAGTCGGGGGTGGAATTCGGACTATGAAAGATATTGAATTTTGGATTCAGAGTGGAGTTAAGCGTGTAATTCTTGGTACCGCGGCAGTTAAAAGTCCAAAATTAGTCAAAGATGCGTGTAAAGCTTTTCCGAAAAAAATTATCCTTGGAATAGATGCGAAAGAAGGCAAGGTCGCGATAAAAGGTTGGGTTGAAGACGCTAATTTGACAGTAATTGAATTAGCCAAACGCTACGAGGACATTGGGGTTTCGGCAATTATATTTACTGATATCCAACGTGATGGAATATTAACTGGTTTGAACTTTAGATCTACCTTAGAGTTTGCGAAAGCTGTTAATATTTCTATTATTGCTTCAGGTGGACTTTCAAGTATTGATGATGTGAAGAAACTAATGAAACCCGAATATTCGCTGTTAGAGGGGGCGATAGTTGGACGTGCACTTTATAATGGTAGTTTAGATGTACAAAAAACTATTAGCTTGATGCGTAAGGCTTAGAGTCCAGTTGATGCTTAAAAATCGAGTTATACCTTGCCTTGATGTTAAAGATGGGCGTGTTGTAAAGGGTGTAAATTTCATTAATTTAGTGGATGCTGGTGATCCAGTTGAAGTTGCCAAATCGTATGATGAAATGGGAGCGGATGAACTATGCTTTTTGGATATAACTGCTAGTCACGAAAAAAGAGGAACTTTGATAGATGTAGTTAGAAGAACTGCTGAACAATGTTTTATGCCATTGACAGTGGGAGGCGGAATAAGAACTGTAGAAGATATAAGGCAACTTTTGGTTGCCGGCGCAGATAAAGTTTCAATCAATACCGCGGCAGTTAGAGATCGAAGCTTTGTCAAAGCAGCTGCTGAAAAATTTGGTAGTCAATGTATTGTGGTTTCTATTGACGCAAAGCGAGTTGAGACTTCTGGTGATAAGCAACGTTTTGAGATCTTTACGCATGGTGGTCGGAATTCAACTGGAATTGATGCGATTGAATTTTCACAAGAAGTAGTTGAACTTGGTTGTGGTGAGTTGTTAGTAACTTCTATGGATCGAGATGGAACTAAGCAAGGTTATGATGTTGAATTAACTAGTATAATTGCTGATGCGGTCGCGGTGCCAGTTATAATTTCTGGTGGCGTAGGAACATTGGATCATTTAGTAGCTGGAATCCGAGATGGAAAAGCAAATGCAGTACTCGCCGCTTCAATTTTCCATTTTGGAGAGTTTACGATCGCACAGGCTAAAGAACATTTACAACAACATGGAATTCCAGTAAGGTTGGAGTAGAGTTGAAGCTGTAATGTTAGAATCAAATCAAAAAAAATCTCAGTTTTCGTTAGAAAAATTAGCCACTGTAATTGGTCAACGATCGCAGTCTAATGATGATAATTCTTATACTAGATTATTGATATCTAAAGGTATTGAACACTGCTCAAAGAAATTTGGTGAAGAGGTGGTTGAACTGATAATGGCAACGGTCCAAGGAGATAAAAAACAAACGGTGCGTGAATCTGCTGATGTATTGTATCATTTCTTGGTTATGCTTGAAGCATCTGATGTTGACTTTGATGAAGTAATGGCAGAATTGGAAAGTCGTACAAGACAGAGTGGTCTTGAGGAAAAAGCATCAAGGTAAGGTAAATAGGGTTTTAAACGAGCAAAGAGTGGGTAAGCATGTTATCTGAAACTAGATCAGAAATATTGGGTGAAATCTCACCCTACCTTGAATTCACCGAGCAACAATGGGCTAAATTGCGTGATGGGATGCCGATGACATTATCGGCAACAGAAGTTGAGCAATTGCAAAGTCTAAATGACCCGGTACCCTTGGAACAGGTAGAATCAATTTATTTACCACTTTCACGTCTTTTGGCCTATTACGTGGAGACTACTGTAGATTTACATGGTGTTACCAGTCGTTTTTTGAATGTTAAAGAACGAAAAGCACCTTTTATCATTGGCATCGCAGGTTCAGTTGCAGTTGGAAAATCAACCACTGCTCGATTACTTAAAGCATTATTAGGTCGGTGGCCAGTAAATCCAACAGTGGAATTAATTACGACAGATGGATTTTTGTATCCAAATTCGGTGTTAGAGTCTGAAGGTCTTATGCAACGAAAGGGATTTCCAGAAAGTTATGATCGAACCAAATTGTTGAAATTTTTGTTTGATATTAAGGCTGGCCATTCGAAAGTGACAGCACCTGTATATTCACATCTCACTTATGATGTTATTAAAAATGAAGTCGCCACTTTTGATCAACCTGATATCCTGATAGTTGAAGGGTTAAATGTTCTTCAAACATCAAAGTTACCAAAGGATGGGAAAGCAATCCCTTTTGTATCTGACTATTTTGATTACTCAATTTATTTGGATGCCGATGAAGAAGTATTGCGACAATGGTATGTAGAGAGATTTATGAAATTACGGGTAACTGCGTTTTGTGATTCAAAGTCATACTTTCATCGCTATTCTCAAATAAGTGATGATGAGGCGATTGAGATTGCGACTAAATTGTGGACTGAGATCAATTTGGTGAATCTACATGAAAATATTTTACCGACGCGACCACGTGCCAGTTTGATACTTTCCAAGCAACAAAATCATCGTATTGAACGAGTAGCAATGCGGCGGATTTAAATTAGTTATCCAGTTGAACCGAAACCACTTGCTCCGCGTTCAGTTGATTTTAAGGTATTAACTTCTTCAAAGCTAATTTTGGGTAATTGAGCAACGACTAATTGAGCGATCCGAGCCCCCCTTGTCACTTCAAATTCGTTTTTACCGTGATTAATGAGTATCACTTTAATTTCACCACGATAATCAGCATCTATTGTACCTGGTGAGTTTAAAACAGTAATACATTGCTTGAGTGCGAGACCAGACCGTGGTCGAACCTGAGCTTCAAAACCTGTAGGAAGTTCAATTGAGACTCCTGTGGGGATTAATTCTGAGCTATTTGGTGCAATTGAAATTTTTTCTTCAGCAGGGATTGCTGCCATGAGATCTATCCCGGCAGCATCCTTAGTTTGAAAACCAGGTAATTCTAAATCTTGACCGTGAGGTAGGCGTTTAATTTTAACAATCGCAGACATTGATTCTATTCAAACAGATTAATTTTCAATTTATTTCTTTAGAAATTTTTGCAATTAACCGACGTGCGACTTCGATTTTTGAAAGCTCTGGCCAAGTTATAGTTCCAGATTTTTGAATTATTGAAATTTTGTTTTTTTCATTACCGAATACTATATTTGAGCTATCAATGATATTAGCAACGATCCAGTCGGCATTTTTTGAATTGAGTTTAGATTTTGCATTTTTAATTAAATTTTCTGATTCTGCCGCGAATCCAATAACTAATTTTGGACGATTTTTTTTAAGGTTTCCCACATAAGAAAGAATATCTGGATTTTCAGTCAGCGATAAAGTTGGCGTTTTCTCATAATTACTTTTTTTAATTTTCTTAGATTTTGCATTCTTTATGTACCAGTCTGAGACAGCAGCTGACATAATTGCGATATCAGCTGGTAAACACTTTTTGACTGCTTGAAGCATTTCTGTTGCTGTTTCAATGTGAATGGTTGTTACTGATTGAGGATCAGGAAGAGAAACGGGTCCAGAAATGAGGGTAACTTTTGCACCTGCATTTGCCGCTTCTTGTGCTATTGAATGCCCTTGTTTACCAGATGATCGATTTGCAAGATAGCGAACGGGGTCAATAGGTTCTAAAGTCGGTCCCGATGTTACAATCACCTTGAGTTTTGAAAGTGGTAAATTTTTGTTTGAAAGAATAGCATCAATTTCATTTGCGATGTTTTGTGGTTCGGACATACGTCCTAAGCCGTATTCTCCACTTTCTGCCATCTCGCCGAGTTCGGGTCCGATAAATTTAACATTATTACTTTTCAAAGTGTCGGCATTTTTTCTTGTCGCATGATGATTCCACATTTGTGGATTCATGGCTGGTGCAACAAGAATGGGACGATTGGTAGCTAATAAAATAGTAGTTGCGAGATCATTTGCTAAACCATTTGCCATTTTTGCTAATAAATCGGCTGTAGCTGGAGCTACAATGACGAGGTCACAATCTCTTGCCAGTCGAATATGTCCGATATCGTGCTCATCTTCGCGAAGAAACAATTCTGAATATACTTTATTCGCTGCTATTGATTCTACTGATAGGGGAGTAATAAACTCGCGCGCTGCGTCAGTCATGATTGGAGCGACTGAAGCTCCCCGTTCTCGTAGTCTCCGAATTAAGTCAAGACACTTGTATGCGGAAATTCCACCTCCGATAATAAGTAGAATTCGTTTTCCTTTGATCACGTTAATTTCTCGCTGGTCTTGGAATATTTAATTCAAAAATGATCTTATTCCATAAATTCACTTAGATCATGTAATTCTACAATTTTCTTTGAAGAATATAATTAGAATTCAAGTCAAGCTAACTGTAATGAACTAGAATAGCGAACCACTAAATGATCGGGGTGCAGGACTTATAATTCGGGGCCCATTTTCAGTAACTTCGTAAATTGCAAGACCTCGCTCAATAAACCCACTTGGTGTAAATCTGAAAAGACCATCAATTCCCCGAAAACCATTTTCATTTGTCAACACATTTTGACTAAATCGGTTTGAGCCCAAACTATTAGTTAAACCGACTGTCAATATAACTGCATCATAAGCTAATGTTGATTTTCGTTGTGGTTCAAACCCATATAATTCAAGATATTTTTGGGAAAAATTGAAAAAATTTACGTTACTTGGTGCGGGATACCAACCACCAGCAAGTGAAGGACTGTTATTAACACCAATTGTATCCCAGGTCCCAGTCCCTAAAAATTGTACTTGCTCTTTGTTAAATCCTGAATTTGCTAGAGTTTCTCCAATATAAGTTCCGACATTTCCTCCGACAGGAATTAAAACAGCATCTGTTTGTTCAGCAACCGATCTTATATCCGAAATTTTGGTTGCAATGTCATTAGCACTAACTTGCCCGGTTATTGGATCAATTTCATACCATACAATTGATATAATCCGACCTTCAATATCACTTACTGCTTGACGAAATGATGCTTCAACTACAGCACCTAATGTGTTGTTAGGAAGTACTGCGACAAATGATTTACGATCTTGTGAAGCCGAATAGCTAATAATACGGTTTATATCATCTCGTGCTAGGAATGCTAATAAATACACACCAGGCGCGGCATTTTCAATATTTGAACTAAATGCAAGTATTGGAACGTTAGAAACTCGAGCAACTTCGGCTGCACCTTTAACTGCTGGAGCAAATATTGGACCAAGGATCAATTCAGCTCCATTTGAAATTGCCTTTCTTGCTGCCTGTCTTCCACCTAAATTTGTTGCACCAGTATCGATAACCAATAGCTGAACATTTGAACTAGGAGAATCCAATAACGCCAATTCTGCAGCATTTTGAAAGATTTGACCGGTTTGTCCTGCAGTACCAGTAGCAGATTTTGGCAATAAGAGGGCAACTTTCACTGAGCCGTTGCCAATTACTTCTATTGAAGGATCAGACTGAGCTACTGAGTTACTAAAATTTGGATTTGACGGATTTCCACCGCAACCATATAAGGTGAATAAAATCAGTAAAAGAAAAGCTCTAAATGTAGTCCAGACAAATACTTGAAAAACGGATCCATTAGAGATTTGTTTAGTTATGGATAACAACGCCGTAGTTTGTGAGAATGAGGTCAATTTTTAGTCATCCCTTAGATTTTTGAATTCTTTTGATATGATTGCGACAAAATTAAACTGATTCTAGAGATTTGAAATACCCAAATAATTTAACCATATTTTGAATCACTCTGTCGTAATTATAATGAATAAAAAAATCAAGTCAAATGGTAAAAAAATCAAATTGGAATTTAAATCATGTTGAATGCAAAGACTGAGAATAAGAGTCTGGAAACGAGATCTACTTTTGTCATTGAGGGTCAAAAGTTTAATGCACCAGTAATTGAATCTGCGTTGTATGTAGTTTCAACTCCAATTGGAAATTTAGCTGACATCACATTGCGGGCATTACAAATATTAGCATCAGTTGATTGTATCGCTTGTGAGGATACTAGAATTACTCGGAAACTATTAGACCGGTATTGTATCAACAAACAACTAATTCCTTATCACGAACATAATGGTAAAAAACAGCGACCAAAAATCTTGCAACGATTGGAGAAAAAAGAGAGTGTTGCACTTGTTAGTGATGCTGGAACCCCGCTAATTTCAGACCCTGGATATCAATTAGTGAATGAAGTTTTAAATTACGAATTCAAAGTAATACCAATACCTGGAGCTTCAGCACTAACGACGGCACTAGTTGGTAGCGGATTAGCAACAGACAAGTTTAATTTTATAGGTTTTTTACCGACAAAAAAGGTTGCACGTTGTAAGAAATTGGAAGAATTGAAGTTAATTTCTTCAACTTTTATTTTTTTTGAGTCTACCAAACGTATTGGGTTAGTGTTAGAAGATATGGTGCAAGTTTTTGGTGGTGACAGAAGTGCCGTTATCGCTCGTGAATTAACCAAGAAATTTGAAACGATTGAAAGGGGAACTCTAAAGGATTTAAGTAAACTGATCTCTCATGATTTAAAGGGTGAAATAGTTCTTTTAGTTGGTCCACCATTAGAAAAAACTTATACTAATTCGGAAATTGATCAATTATTGTTGCAACAACTTGAGATTGAACCAATAAGTGCCGCGGCGACAATTGTTGCAAAGTTTAGTGGTCGAGGTAAAAATGAAATTTACAAAAGAGCTTTGAAACTAAAGGCAAAATGATGTTTGGATAACTTTGGATTTAATTATTTTTCGTCTTTGTCTTATATTAACTTACAATAATTTCGAGTTTATAGTCGCTAACCACAATCACATATCGCAACGTACATGTCGATTTTATCACTTAAATCTAATATTGAGTAAATTCATCAGGAGCTCAGAGTGAGTAAAAAAGTAGCAATCCAAATGGATCACATCTCTGGTGTAAATATTGCTGGAGATTCATCATTTGCAATTCTATTAGAGGGGCAAAAACGTGGTCACCAATTATATCATTACACTCCTGATCAATTAACTTTGCGTGGTACAGAATTATTTGCACCGATTCAAGAGCTAAAAGTCCAAGATGTTGTTGATGAACATTACAGTTTAGGTGAATCTACTCGTACGAACTTAAATGAGATGGATGTGATTTTGTTACGACAGGACCCACCATTTGACATGGCTTATGTCTCAAGTACTCATCTTTTGGAGAGAATTCAATCTGAAACCTTAGTTGTAAACGATCCAGCAAATGTTCGAAACGCACCTGAGAAAATTTTTGTAATGGAATTTCGTGATTTAATGCCAGAAACACTAATAACTAGGGATAGAAACGAGATTGAAACATTTCGGAAAGAATTTGGCGATATTGTCATGAAACCTTTATATGGTAATGGAGGTGAAGCAGTATTTTTGGTAACAAAAGATGATATCAATTTTGGTTCATTGTATGATCTATTTGTTTCTTTATATCGAGAACCGTGGGTTGTTCAGCGGTTTATTCCAGAAGTTGAAAAGGGTGATAAGCGAATAGTATTGATTGATGGGGAGTTTGTGGGTGCAGTGAATCGAATTCCAAACGAAGGGGATCTGCGTTCAAACATGGTTAGAGGCGCGGCGGCTATCGCAACTAAATTATCTGATCGAGAGTTAGAAATTTGTGAACGATTAAGTGAACCACTTAAGGCACGGGGGCTTATGTTCGCGGGAATTGATGTCATTAATGGGCATTTGACAGAAATTAATGTGACATCTCCAACTGGGATCCGAATAATTAAAGAATTAGGTGGTCCAGATATTGCCGCACTGATTTGGGATAGTATTGAGACGAAACTGAGTTCAAATTGAATAAGTTCTCAGAAAATATCGAACAATAAGAATAATTAGCTTGAAATTAGTAATCAATTACAAGTGGTTTAAAAATTTCCTGTGAATATAGAGGGGTCACGCGTGGATATATCCGATTCAAACATATAAACTACTCAATTACCTAGACCATAAATACAGAAAAAAATAGCAATAAATCTATCAAAATTCGATCTTGTGGTCGCTTATGGTAGTTTTGGGGATATTATGAATCAGAGAGTAAAATCCAAAACAACAAAACCCCGTAAAACTAAGAAACGTAAAGTTAAAAAGAGCTCAAAAAAGTTTAGTGTTAAAGCTTGGTTTCAAAAATTTAAGAAGCAATTGAAAAAAAGATTTACGCTGGGTCCTAAAACTAGATTAGTCTCTCGTTTGATATATCGATCGGTGTATTGGTGTACAGTTGTCGGCATTTGGTCATTAATAATATTTGCATGTATACTTTTATATTATGCCGCGTTTTTGCCACAAACTTCAGAATGGACGATTCCAAAACGTCCTCCAAATATCCAAGTTTTATCAATTGAAGGTCAAATCATTGGTAACCGTGGGGATACTGGTGGTGAAGCGATTGCATTAGCTGAGATGCCACCATATTTGGTTGAAGCTGTGCTAGCAATTGAAGATCGTCGATTTTATTATCACCCTGGTATTGACCCAATCGGTTTATTTCGAGCAATGATCCGTAATGTTGCCGCTCAGAGTTTTGTTGAAGGTGGTTCAACGATTACGCAACAACTCGCAAAGAATTTGTTTTTGAAACCTGAACGAACAATTGAAAGAAAGATGCAGGAATTAGTGCTATCATTTTGGTTAGAGTTTAGGTTGACGAAAAACGAAATTTTAGAACTTTATTTGAATCGAGTTTATTTAGGGGAAGGGGCATACGGTGTAGACGCGGCGGCGCGACAATATTTTGGAAAATCTGCTCGAAATATAAATTTGGTAGAATCTGCGATGTTGGCTGGGTTACTTAAAGCACCGTCACGATTTTCCCCAATAAATCGACCAGAATTAACGGATGAAAGAACCCGTGTTGTTTTGAATGTAATGCACACGGCGGACTATATTTCTGAGGAAGAATTGGCAATCGCATTAAATAGTCCAATTAGTGTTAGTAATCGATTTAAAACACGTTCTTACAATTATGCTGCTGATTGGATTATGGAACAACTTCCTAGAGTTGTGGGTTCAATTGAAGAAGATATAATTGTTGAATCTACCATTGATGTTGATTTGCAACTTGCCGCTGAAAAAGCAATTAGAACTGTTATTTCGAGAGAAAGCGAAAAGTCTCGAGTATCGCAAGGCGCAATTGTCACGATCAATACGTCTGGTGCTGTGCGGGTAATAATTGGTGGGACTAGTTATCAAGAAAGCCAATATAATCGAGCAATTTATGCGAAACGACAACCAGGTTCTGCATTCAAGCCATTTGTGTATTTAGCTGCATTTGAACGTGGTTTAACACCAGATTCGGTTCGAGATGATCGGAAAGTTACGATTGCTGGCTGGACTCCATCGAATTATACTAATGAATATTTGGGAAAGGTTTCCCTTAACTATGCTTTTGCACACTCTCTTAATACAGTCGCAGCAAGAATAGCAAATGAAATTGGTTTTAAACGAGTTGCTGAAATTGCACAGCGACTTGGAATTACATCAAAACTTGTTGAAACTCCGTCTCTTGCATTAGGAACATCTGAAGTAAATCCACTTGAACTTACTGCGGCGTATGTTCCATTTTCAAATGGTGGGATAAAAATAGATCCATATGTAATAAAACGAATTAGAACAGCTTCTGGTAAGGTTCTTTATGAACATAAAGGTAGTAGATTAGGGCGCGTGGTTAATGAGAAGTATATTGGCATGATGAATGCAATGATGCGTCAAGTAATTGTTTCTGGTACCGGTAAAAACGCGGTTTTGGAGAATTGGCAAACTGGTGGAAAAACTGGAACGACCCAAAATTTTAGGGATGCATGGTTTGTCGGGTACACGGCTGAACTCATAACTGGAGTTTGGTTAGGAAATGATGACGGTAAATCGACAAAAAAAGTTACAGGAGGTTCGTTACCAGCAGAAATTTGGCAAATGTATATGTCTGAAGCACATCAAGGTTTAAAAATCGTAGCATTACCCGGAAACTGGCGTTCAAAACCTGCAAACACAAAAACAGGAGGAACATCAACTGGACAGAGAGAAAGCATAATTGGTAATTTTTTTAAGTCTCTATTTGGTGGTTGATTCACCATTTATTTCAGTCGTAGCCATACCATAAGCATGAAATTTGTCACCATTTTGTTTTAACCAATTACGTGACATGCTTGTGTGGTCACAAAGTTGCTTGGTGATTTTCCAAAATCGATAGGAGTGATTCATTTCTTCAAGGTGGGCCACTTCATGGGCGACAACGTATTCAAGGATTTTAGGTGGCATAAGAATAAGTCGCCAGGAAAATGAAAGTTTACCTGAACTAGAACAACTACCCCATTGACGTGTTGTATCCTTTATAGAAATCTTGGTCGGTCGTTTACCTAGTTTATCGGAAAAATATTTTGTGTGTCTAACGAGGTCGTCTAGTGCTTGTTTTTTAAGCCAATCAGTTAATCTTCGAGATAAATGTTGAATATCACCAAATACATACAGGGTTGGTCCTTCAGGTTCAATAATTTGATTTACTGTACCTCTACTTTCGGCAATATTAGCAATTATGTGTTCTTCCCCTCGCAATGGAATTTTTACACCAACTTCAAAAGGTAATGGTGGAAACTGGTGCCTAGTAAGCCGAAAAAGCCAGTCTTTTGATTCATGTACAAAATTCGTTGCGGTTTTTAAGCTCCCACCTACAGGTAAAGTTAAAATTGCTGAGTTAGAAACTTTGGCTACACTTATGCGATATCTGCGGGTGCGATTACTATATCGTAAATTAATCGCGACTTTTGTTCCATTTTCTTCAAGTAGCATTAAGTTATTTGATTGCAATGTTACAATTGCATCACCGATTACCGATTGCATTGTTGTCTTTCCGTGAATTTTTGTTCTTTGCTAAAGAGACAAGAACAAATTTATGTTTGAATACTGAAATATATTTTCGAATCAAAAAAATGTTTAATGTTTTTATGTTTAGAATTGTAATTTTCACTTTGATCGAATCTTGCAATATTTTAAGTTGCTTGTCATTCAGTGGGTAGAATTTATTCACAACAAACTAACTTAAGAAGCAAGTCAGTTACTTAGATTTTTTCAGTACATCGTTTTTCACAAAATATTTGAAATTTCGTACTGAAGCTTGTACAGGTGCGTATAAACACCATCTTTTTGAATCAATTCGGTATGGGGGCCACTTTCGATAATTCGTCCGGCTTGCAGGACGTAGATTCGGTCACTATCAATAATTGTTGAAAGTCGGTGTGCGATTACAATAGTTGTCCTTCCTGATAGTAGATTTTTTATTGCTTTTTGGATTTTGGTTTCCGATGAGCTATCTAATGCTGAAGTTGCTTCATCTAGTAAAATAATTGGCGCGTTTTTTAAAAAAGCTCGAGCAATCGCAAGGCGTTGTTTTTGACCACCGGAAAGTTGAGTTCCGCCTTCACCAACAAAAGATTCATATCCATTTGGAAGCTTACTGATAAATTCATGGGCGTGGGCGGATTTTGCTGCGTTTTCAATCTCTTGCATTGTTGCATTAGGGTTTCCGTATTGGATATTTTCGCAAACTGTTCCAGTGAATACGTATGAATCTTGGCCAACATATGCAATTTGTTTGCGAATAGACTGCACATCAAATTCTGATGTATTTTGACCATCTATTTTTATTATTCCACTTCGGTTTTGATAAAGTGCTAGTAATAGTTTGAAAATTGTTGTTTTTCCTGACCCTGACACTCCTATCAACGCAACTTTTTCGCCCTTTGAAACTTCAAATGATACATCGTAAAGTACGGGTAAATTTTTCGAGTAGTCGAAACTTACTTTGTCAAATTCAACTCTTCCTTCGATGACTTTAAGTTGAGGTAGTAATTTTGTACTTTGTTCTGGTAACTCATTATCAATCAATTCATACATGTATTGTATGCCAACATAATGAGGTTCGATTGAAACTCGTAATCTAGCGAGACGTTTAGCTGGGTCATATGCAAGTAAAAATGCGGTTATAAATGACATTAATTGACCTGGGTATTCTGGGTCTTCAGCGGCGCGCCAACCGGCGTAAATAACGACTATTCCGATAACTATTCCTCCTAAACTCTCCATAAGTGGTGAAGTTCTGGCAAGTAGTCTTGATAACTTATTAGCTCGCAATTCAAATTTCTCTAATGCAATCGCCATTTGCTTTATTAATGACTCTTCTAAATTATAAGTCTTGATTACAGTTACACCTGCGATAGATTCCTTTTCAATTTTTGAAACTTCAGCTGAAATATCTAGTTGTTCTTTTGAGTGTACTTTTGATTTGGACACTAATCGGGAAATTTGACTAATTGTTAGAGGTCCAACCAATATGGCAACAAGTGAAATCAGCGGAGCTTGATAAAACATGACGACTAAAAGAGCAATGAGAGTTAAGGTATCGCGACCAACAGAAGTAATCAGTGATGAAATTATTGATACTGTCGCATTTGCTCCACTGGAAATCCGGGTAACGATTTCTCCTAGCGTTGTGCGGTCAAAATAATTGGCTGGAAGGTTGACTAGATGGCTAAAAACTCTTAATCTGAGCTTTGTCATTAAGTTGTTGCCAACTTTTGCAAGTGTTACTTGGTATCCATACGTAGCAAATCCTTTAATGATGAAGACTGCCATAAATACCAATCCAAGTTGAATAATATCAAAGGTATTACCACCTTGAAGAGCTGTATTGAATACATCGCGCATTAAAAAAGCAGAAAAACCAGTTGCAATTGCTCCTACTGCCATCAAAATACCGGCAAGAATATACCGATTTTGATATTGCTTGAAATTCTCTTTAAATACTCGTTTAGTGAGTAAATATTTTTCATTATTCATAAGGCTCACGCGATTACTTTCATCCCTTCGGTAATTCTTAAATATATCGCAAGATTCCAGTCGTCAAAAAGCATACAGTATTTAGGTTTATTTTGAAATTGATTAGTTATTTATTGGCTTTAGCGAACATTGAATAAAAAACTTGATTTCATTTTAAAGTAAATTAAACTGCTACAAAATTCATTCAGTTTACAAAGAGTATTGAACACATGACCCAGCTTGGAATTCTGCTTATTGATCTTCTTGATATTTATATCTGGATCGTTATTGCTAATGCCGCATGTTCTTGGTTGATTCATTTTGGAATCGTTAATATTAATAATAATTTTATTCGGTCAATTATTTTATTGCTTGATAAATTGACTAGACCGTTGTTGCGGCCAATTCAGAGATTAGTACCGAATTTGGGTGGGTTGGACTTGTCACCTGTAATTTTGATACTTGGAATTTTCCTAGTTCAAAGACTTATTGTTATTTCAATAAGTTAGTAACCTCGAGTACACTTAGCTATTTAAACCAGATTCAACAGAATAAAAATTTTCATTCTTAAATTTAAGCGCGAATGGAGTTGGTTTATTCTATTGAACGCGCTTCTTCTTTCAGCATTATCGGAATACCATCTCTGATTGGGTACGCGAGTTTCGCTTTTCGAGAAATTAGTTCTTGATTCTCTTTGTCATATTCAAGAGTTGTCTTGGTTACAGGACAGACCAAAATTTCAAGTAATTTTGGATCGACTTGGTTATTGAATTTATTGGTCATTTTCTTTTCCTATTGTAACATGTTACTACCAAGTACATTTTTCTTTGCCAATTCCATTTCAGTTATAGCAATAAGAGTATTAGCTCGTTCAGAGATTGTCTCAGCTTCGAGCAAAGCTTGTTTATCAGCAGGTCCAAATGGACTTACCATAGCAATAGCATTTACTAAAGTATCGGTTGAAGCTTTTGCAACATCGTCCCAATCAGTCTTAAGTTTATTAGCCTCTAGGTATTTAGTTAATACTGTTAAAAAATGGTCGCGATCAACTTCATCAGTGCTCTTATCGTTTTGAAAATCACTTGCAAATTTTTTATATGACACTTCTCCAACTAGAATGTGACTGTGTTGCGTGTCCTGACTTACAACATTAAATCGACAAATACCAGTAAGTATAATAAGATAGCGTCCATCACCACTTTCTTGTAGAGAGGTAATGCGGCCTACACATCCAACTGAACACAATGGGGTATCTTTGGTTTTTGCAGCTTTGGATTGCTTAATATTGAATTTTGGTTGAACCATCCCTATCAAACGATCCTTGATCATGGCAAAATCTACCAAATCAATGATATGCGGTTCAAAGATATTTAAGGGTAAATGACCTTGCGGGAGAATAATCCCAGCTGATAAAGGGAATATCGGAATACTCGTGGGTAAACTCTTTGAATCTTTGTAAATTACATTGCCTACTTGCATGGTTCTTATGACCGGCTCTTGACATTTATGAATAAGTGCATATTAACTTGAATAGTTAAGAAAATAATACAGATGACAATTTTTTTCGCCCGTAAATTGTTGCTGGGTGAGTATGTCCCCAAACTTCAAAGAATTGAAGAAGTTTCTTTCGTCCTGCATCATCTTCCCATTCACGGTCTTGATTGATAATTTCCAAAAGTTGATCTACAGCTGCATTGAGTCGTCCTTTGGCATTAAGTGCAATTGCTAAATCCATGCGAGCTTGCAAATCAGATTCGTTTTGTGAGACTTTGTCTTGAAGTTCTGTTAAATCACCAACTAATGATGCTTGCTCTGCTAAATCTATTGCCGAAAAAGCGGCGACAACTGCTGGCTCATTCTTTTTATCTTCTGGAACTGCTTCTAAGGTTTGTTTAGCGCGTTCAAATTCTTTGGTCCCGACATAACAGTTTGCTAAACCTGCAATTGCTTCAATGTTAGTAGGCTCTTCGGTCAAAATTTTCGAGTAAAGTTGAGCTGCTTGACTAAAATCTTTTGCCTCAATGGCTTTGCTTGCTAGAATCAAAATATTTTCGTTTTCTGAAGCAGCTAATGGTCCAGTTATCTTTTCAATAAAAGCTTTGATTTGGTTTTCGGGAAGTACTCCAGTGAATGCATCAACAGGTTGACCATTTTTAAAACCGAATACTGCAGGAATAGATTGGATACCTAATTGACCGGGTATTTCTGGGTATTTTTCAATATCTAGCTTTACTAATTCTATGGCACCGTTCGCATTATTTACAACTTTTTCTAGAATTGGCGTAAGTTGTTTACATGGTTCACACCAAGGAGCCCAAAAATCAACAATAACTGGGACTGTTTTTGACCTTTCTATTACGTCAACGATAAAGCTCTCTGTTGCAGTTTCGGAGATAAAGCCCTTAGCAGTGGTTGATGCGTTGTTATTACTTTCGTTATTACCTGTATTTGAAAGAATGATTTCAGGGGAACTCATATTGCACCTATCTTTGTTAAATTCTAAATTATTGATAACACTAATATTTAGTGATGAAATGTTTGATGGATTATCTAGTCTTATGTACTTTCTTCATCATTTTCTGATACTGCTAAAATTCTTGGTTCATGTCCACAACTTTGAATGAATTTGATTAAATCATCACGTTTAATTGTAATTGTAGCACAATTTGTTAGCGGGTGGTAGTTTAAAATATCATACGACATCATCTCAGAATCAAGTATTGGAGTAACTCTTTGTTCGGTATCGTTGATTAGAGAAAATGGTGTAACTGAACCGGGTTTAATCCCCAACACTTCTTCTAACAATTCGGCATTGCCAAAACTTACTCGCCCCTGCCCGCCAATGATCGTATGTATTTTTTTAAGATTGATTATTGCATCTGCGAGTGTAACAACTAGAAATAACTTTCCCTTTTTGTCTTTAAGAAAGAGATTTTTGGTATGCCCACCTGGAATTTCTAGGTTGACTTTATTGGACTCAGCAACTGTAAATACAGCTTCATGGTCATAAACTGTAGTTTGGATTGAAAGTTCATTTAATTTACACATCAATTCTTGACGCGAAAATGCCATAATTGTAATCCAGTTTTGTTAATTAGATTGAAAATTTTAGGAAAATGGTAAAGGGATTTTCAATTGGAATGATTTATTGTTACTACAATCAATTTAGTGCAAGAAAAATTTAATTGCAACTTACTCATTATGATAACTTTGATTCATTTAATGTTGCAGTTTGAAGTGAATCAATTGGGTATTGCTAGGACGATAAACACCCAGTAAGTCTATTTTGGCTTACTGGGTGTTTAATCAATTATGATTACTAGATTCATTTCTATTGCATTGATACGAATGTGCAGAGGAAGTTTCTAGTATGTACTGATTCGTTTGGCATGCTGTCGTGGCATTCCTGAAACGCGTCATTACATGCGCCAAGTAAACCAGCAACACAAATTACCAATAATAATTTTTTAATCATTGGATTACTCCTTATTTAGTTTTGATTAATTTACCATACTTTTTTGAGGAATTAGGTGTGACAAATCAGCACATCCAAAAAAGAATTAGTTTCTACCAGTTTAGTTAGCAATTTTGGCACACCCGACAGGATTCGAACCTGTAACCCCTGCCTTCGAAGGGCAGTGCTCTATCCAGTTGAGCTACGGGTGCTTAAATTATTTAACTTTGAGTAAAGTTAGTGTATAAATTCTAATTTTTCAACTGCTTTGTGTTTTATTTGAAATTTTGATTTCTAGATATATATACATTAATGGAATTTGTCAAATCCGAATGTTGAAAAATTTATTTCAGGTTTTTAATTGGTTATATTTCGTATTTTATAAATGTTCTTGAAATTTTTTATGTATTGTATATTTGTTTAATTATTTTTAGCACAGTAGCAAAGTTGAATTGTGATTGGTCAAATAAGAATTATATATCATTAATGATATATTAAGTGTGATAATAGCCAAAAAAATCACAAATGATATATATATGTTAAGAAATGGGAGGGATGAATTGCAGTAGAAATCATTTATGATATATTTACTGCAAAATCTACAAAAATAAATCACAAATGATATGTCAAAATAATTAGACTTACTCCTAAGCTAATTGCCTTAAAAGAATTCGTTACTCGACTAGCGAGAATATGGAATACAAAAGGTTAAACACAAAGGGAACTGGTATTGCTACATTAAGACGTATTAAAAGTGGACAAGATTGTCAGTTTGGATCACGGTTTAAAATTTTCATGGCTTTAGATATGATTCATGTCATTTTTGTGTGAAAATAATTGATTTTTTATATCACTTGTGATATATAATCATTTAATTTTCGGAAAAACAATCATATGTGATAAAATTTAGATTTAAAAAACTTTCGTAGAATAGATCAAAATTTTAATCATTTGTGATATATTTATTGCAAAAATCACAAAAATGAATCATAAGTGATATGTCAAAAATAAGTGAACTTACTCCTGAGTTAATTATTTTAAAAGAATTCGCTACCCGACAAGTGAGAATGCGGAAGATAAAAAGTTATACACAAAGTGAACTAGCTAATGGAACTGGTATTGTTACATTAAGACGAATTAAAAGCGGACAAGATTGTTAGTTTGGATCATGGATTAAAATTTTCATGGCTTTAGATATGATACACATCTTTTTTGGCGTGAAAATAATTGATTTTCTATATCACTTGTGATATATAATCATTTAATTTGCGGAAAAACAATCATATATGATAAAACTTTATTTTAAAAAATTTTCGTAAAATAGATTGAAATTTTAATCATTTGTGATATATTCAATGCAAAATTCATAAAAAAAAATCATAAGTGATATGTCAAAAATAAGTAAACTCACACCTGAGCCAATTGTCTTAAAAGAATTCGCTACTCGACTTGCGAGAATACGGAAGACAAAAGGTTATACACAAAGTGAACTAGCAAAGGAAGCTGGCATTGGTGTCGCTACATTAAGACGTATTGAAAGCGGACAAGATTGTCAGTTTGGATCATGGATTAAAATTTTCATGGCGTTAGATATGATTCATGTTATTGATGAATTATTGCCCAATTCATTTAATTCTCCGAAGGCAGAGGTTCTTGCAGGGAAGCCTCGAAATCGAAGAAAATTGTCAACTCCACCAGGTGTTATATGGAGAGATGAAATTAAATGAGTAAAGCAACAGTAAAATTGTGGGGCACACCAATCGGGTATATTTCGATGGGTAAAGCGGAAAAACATGCACGATTTGAATATGACCCGTATTTTATTGATAAAGGAATTGAACCTGCTCCTTTACATATGCCAGTTAAAAAAGATCGTATTTATCAGTTTTCAGATTTACATTCAAGATCATTTCATGGTTTGCCTGGAATGATTGCGGATAGCTTGCCAGACAAATATGGAAATAAATTAATTAATGTTTGGCTTGCTAGAACCGGAAAGCTACCAACAGATTTCAATGCTGTAGACAGACTTTGCTACACAGGTACTAGGGGAATGGGGGCTTTGGAGTTTGAACCCGCATTACCAGAGGGAGAGACAATAAATAGACGTATAGAAATTCAAGAATTAATTGATCTTGCAACTTTAGCATTCACTGAGAAAGAATCATTGAATACTAAGTTTACATCAAGTAAAGAAGAGAAAGCTTTGCTTGAAATATTAGGTGTTGGGACCTCTGCGGGGGGAGCACGTGCGAAAGCTGTAATTGCATTTAATCCAAAAACAAGAGAATTTAGGTCTGGACAAATTCCATTACCGCGTAAGTTTGAGCATTGGTTGATTAAGTTTGACGGTGTGGCATATAGCGGTGATTGGGGAATAGCCGATCCATCAGGATATGGTTTATTAGAGTACAGTTATTCTTTCTTAGCAAAGAAATGCGGAATTTATATGATGGAGAGTAAAATTCTTAATGAAAATGGACGAAATCATTTTATGACTAAACGTTTTGACCGTGACGAAAATGATCGTAAGAAATTTATTCAGACTTTTGCTGCTGTGAGTCATTTTGATTATTATGAAAGCGGTGTTTATTCTTATGAACAGCTTTTTATGACTATGCGCGAATTGAATATGCCGCAGCATGCTATCGAAGAACAATTTCGACGCGTAGTATTTAACTTGGTAGGTTGTAATCAAGATGATCATGTGAAAAATTTCAGCTTTATGATGGATCGTCAGGGAAATTGGGATATTGCACCTGCATATGATCTTTGTCATGCAGAAGGTAGTAATTTTACAAGATGCCATCAATTGAGAATTAATGGCAAGTTAAGTGATTTTACAATAGCAGATTTGAAACGATTAGCTCAATATGCGAGACTTCCACGAAATCGGGAAAAAATTGTCCTTGAACAAACAATTGATGCGTTTTCAACATGGCACAAAGTTGCAAAGGACCTTGAAATACCAAAGGTTTTGCAGAAACACGTTCTAAAAACACTTCGTTTGAAATGGAATTAAATCAGGTAGCAACAAGCTTAACCTGGGTGTGAAATTTAAATTAGATTCCAGTTTCAAATTATTGGCGCACCCGAGAGGATTCGAACCTCTGACCCCTGCCTTCGGAGGGCAGTACTCTATCCAACTGAGCTACGGGTGCGATGTCTGACTCAAAATGTTTATACCAATCTAGATAGTTAAGAAAAAACTTGTGTCAAGCTTGCGAATTAAGCTAGTAACCAAACTTGCGAGTTAAATTACGTCTAATTCAATAGTATCTTAACAATCAATCAGAGTATCATGTTTAAGTTGATCTACCACCGCTTTCTGTGCTTCAAGTGAACTATTACCCTTTGCAATATAATCATCATATGTTGCTATTTGTTTGTCAGCTGAAGTTCCATTTAACACAATGGAGTGAGAGTGTTCAATTTCTTCTTCACAATCAAAAAAAGTTGCATCTTCAGCGAGCATAGACCTTAACTCTTTATTCAATTCTTCATACTGAACGAGACTACCAAGTCCAAAATCAAATAAAGATGCATTCACCCCATGTCGCTGAGCTTGCCATCGATTTTCTTCAATCAGAAAATTTGAATATTGTCGCCATCTTTGATTTTGGCAACGAAGTCGATACAACATTCTGCATAAACACCGAAATAATGACGCAATTGCTACGCAATCTGCTAATCGTGTACATGCATCACAAATTCTCAATTCTAAAGTAGGAAATTGGTGAGATGGTCTAAGGTCCCACCAAATTTTTGAGGCATCCTCAATTATTTTCGCACTTGTTAGTATGTCTACAGTACGTTTATATTCATTTTCACTTTGAAAATTAGGTGGAATACCAGTTCGGGGAAGCTCATGGAATACCGCAAGTCGATAAGACATTAATCCGGTTAAATGTCCACGCCAGAAGGGTGACGAAGTTGAAAGTGCTAATAGATGAGGTAAAAAATATGGAATTTGATTAAATATATCAATCCGTAACTCTGGATCTTCTATTCCAATATGAACGTGCATTCCACAAATTAACATTCGGTGAGCAACAACCTTCATATCTCCTGATAATACATTATATCTTTCTTTATCGGTTGTTTGTTGTTGGTCCCATTCCGCAAAAGGGTGAGTTCCAACAGAAATCGGAGAAAATCCAAAATCGCGACTTTTTTCAGCAAGTGTACTTCGCAAATGTGCAAGTTCAGACTTTACTTGCTTCATGTTCTCACAAACTGGGGTTCCAACCTCAATTTGACAACGTAAGAACTCCGGACTTACATTTCCAGGGAGAGCCTGTTCGCAACTCTTCATGTATTCAGGGTGAGGGTCACTAACAAGTTGTCTAGTGTCATCGTCGACTAGTAAGTATTCTTCCTCAACCCCAACGGTAAAGGATGGTTCGGTAATCGACATTTAAATATTACTCAGGTCAATGGATGTGAACTAACATTTTAGCTACATTGTAATAGTGATTTTCATTTTGTACTAATATCACTGTAAATCATACAACTTTTAAACTCTTTGTAGGAGAAAATCAAAATGAGTGTTAAAACCGTACGCGCTGAATTAGCAATCATTGCACCAGATATTGAAATTATTGAAAAAAACACTAGTACAGCGACTGTTCAAGAAGCAGCAACAGCACATGGAGTTGGACCAGAACAAATTGCAAAAACGCTGTCATTATCAATTGGCAAGGAAAAATTCTTATTGGTAACTTGTGGAACTGCTAGACTTGATAATCGGAAAGCAAAAGATCAATTTGGTGGTAAAGTTAAGATGTTAGCTCCTGAAATTGTAGAAGAAATTACTAGTCATCCAGTTGGTGGTGTATGCCCTTTTGGACTCAAGGAATCATTGAAAATTTATCTTGATATTTCGCTCAAAAATTTTGATGAAGTTGTCCCTGCTGCTGGTTCTACAAATAGCGCGCTACGGATAAATCCATTACGTATGGCAGAACTTGTAAAAGCCGAATGGGTAGATGTTTGTAAGTAATTAAATTTCCACGATTGAACTAAATGTACCATTTTCATTAAAGGTATAAAGAAGCGGGACACCAGTTCCAAGTTCACGTTTTACAATTTCATTTGGTGGAACTGATTCAATATCCATTATCAATGAACGTAACGAATTGCCATGAGCGGAAATCAGAACATTTTGATTATCAATTATTTTTGGTATGATATTATCGTGAAAGTATGGAAGTACTCGTTGTGCAGTCATTTCAAGACTTTCACCATTTGGAGGTGGTACATCAAATGAACGTCGCCAAATGTGTACCTGCTCTTCTCCCCATTTCGTGCGTGCATCATCTTTATTTAAACCAGTAAGGTCACCGTAATCACGCTCGTTTAATGCTTCGTTTTTTATCGTTGTTAAGTTTTCTTGTCCAATCTCATTTAGGATGATTGTTAATGTGTGTTGTGCTCTAATTAATGCCGATGTAAAAGCTATATCAAATGAAATTTGAGTAGCTTTAATCTTCTGGCCAGCTGATAGGGCTTCTTCTTTACCTTTTTGAGTAATATCTGGGTCTTTCCAACCAGTGAATAAATTTTTGCGATTCCACTCACTTTCACCGTGTCTTACAATTACTAATTGTCCAGCCATAATTTACTCCAATTTTGAAATATAGATTGAAAGATTCTTATAATTCGGTCAAACCTAATACATCTGACATAGAATACAGACCAGGCTTTTTATCAAATGCCCAAATTGCTGCCTTGATAGCACCTCTTGCAAAAATTTCTCGATTTTCAGCCAAATGCGAAAGCTCTAATTTTTCACCTAATCCAGCAAAAACAACATTATGTGATCCTACTACTGAACCACCACGCATGGTAGCAAATCCAATGTCGCCGGTTGGACGTTCCCCCGTATTTCCTTCTCGCGTTAATACTGAGTGGTCTGACAAATTAATATTTCTTCCCTTAGCTGCAGCTTCACCAAGTAGTAGTGCTGTACCAGACGGTGCATCAACTTTATGGCGATGATGCATTTCTAAAATTTCAATATCAAATTCCTCATCAAGTGCGCGCGCTGCCTGCTTTACTAAATTTGCTAATAGGTTTACACCCAAACTCATATTACCTGATTTTACTATGCGAGCATGTCTTGATGCGGTGGTTATTTTTTTTTCATCTTCAGTACTTAAACCAGTCGTACCAATGACATGTACAATTCTTGCTTGAGCGGTAAGTTCAACATGTTTTGAAGTTGCACTTGGAGTGGTAAAATCAATGATACCATCGCATTTTGCAAAAAATTCATGCGGTTGATCTGAAAAAGGAACTCCTATCTCTCCAATTGCTGCTACTATGCCCGCATCTTTGCCAATATTTTTGTAATTGGATTGCTCAATTGCACCGACTAACTTGACACCTGAATAATTAACAATCGACTTTATCAGGGTCATTCCCATTCGACCGCCGGCACCAACAACTACTAAGTTCATTTCTGACATTAAGAACTCCAAATTAATTTACTTTGGTATCAAAAAATCGGAGATACTAAGAATTAGTTGGATTAGCAATAGAAATATAGAATTATCCTCGATCCAACTTAATGACTGGCTTGATTGATCCAGTCATTTGAAGCTGTATGTATTGTTAATCTACCTGCGAACTTCGTTCAATTTCTTTACCGGTCGTTTGATCAACACTTTTCATAGTAAGTTTGATCTTACCTCGATCAAAACCAACCATCTTAACCCATACTTTATCCCCTTGCTTGACTACATCGGTGGTATTTTCAACTCGCTCTTGAGCTAACTGAGAAATATGAACTAACCCATCTCGTGCCCCGCAAAAATTGACAAAAGCACCAAAATCAGTCGTCTTTACAACGGTTCCTTGATAAATTACGCCAATTTCTGGTTCAGCAGTTATTGATTTAATCCAATTTATTGCTGAAGTTATTGACTTTCCATCTGAGGAAGCAATTTTGATGGTTCCATCATCAGCAATGTCAATTTTAGCCCCAGTCTTTTCAGTTATTTCTCGGATGACTTTACCGCCAGTGCCAATTACCTCACGAATTTTATCAGAAGGTATTTTGATAGTCTCAATTCGCGGTGCATGTTCACCTAATTCATCTCGCGCTTCAGTCAGAGCTTTGGCCATTTCGCCGAGGATATGGATACGACCAGCTTTTGCTTGCTCTAATGCAACCTTCATAATTTCTTCGGTGATACCATCAATTTTGATATCCATTTGCAGAGAGGTAATTCCTTGGTCAGAACCTGCGACTTTAAAATCCATATCTCCGAGATGATCCTCATCACCTAAAATGTCTGAAAGTACCGCGAACTGATCACCTTCTTTAATCAATCCCATGGCAAT
This sequence comes from Stappiaceae bacterium, assembly GCA_964291365.2. Lineage (GTDB taxonomy): Bacteria > Pseudomonadota > Alphaproteobacteria > Rhizobiales > Stappiaceae > JBDWFY01. The sequence continues at coordinate 1,035,244 of OZ220020.1, read as the reverse complement.
TCCAGCAATTGGCCGTTTTAATGGAACACCAGCATCCATTAGAGCAAGAGATGTACCGCACACTGTTGCCATCGATGAAGAACCATTTGATTCGGTGATTTCAGAAACAACGCGAAGGGTATATGGAAAATCGTGGTGAAGTGGCAACATTGGATTGACCGCACGCCAAGCTAATTTTCCATGTCCTATTTCACGTCTTCCTGGCGTTCCCATTCGACCGGCTTCTCCGACAGAATATGGTGGAAAGTTATAATGGAGCATGAACCGTTCGCGTGTAGTTCCGGTCAATGAATCTACAAATTGTTCATCGTCTCCAGTACCAAGTGTGGTAACAACAAGTGCTTGAGTCTCACCTCGAGTAAACAACGCCGACCCATGTGCCCGTGGTAGTATACCAACTTCTGAGTCAATTGCACGAACTGAGGATAGGTCGCGGCCATCAATACGAATTTTTTCATTTAATATCCGTCCGCGAACAATATTCGCTTCAAGTTTTTTGAATGAATTTCCAATATCTTGTGCTAATGTTTCTGGTGCATCAGGAGCGGAAATTTCATCTGAAAATGCAGCTTCAACTTTTTCTTTGGCTTCATCTATTGCATTGCGTCGCTCAGATTTATCTTGAATTTGGTAAGCTTTTGAAAGGTCATCTAATGCAATATCTTTAATTTTCGAATGCAAATCAGAATTTTCAACAACAGTATGTTCACGTGGATCCTTAGCGGCCTTTTGAGCAAGACTGTTGATCATTTCTATTACTGGTTGAAAATTCTTGTGTCCAAACATTACTGCACCAAGCATGATTTCTTCGGACAATTCGCTTGCCTCTGATTCAACCATTAAGACTGCGTCATTTGTACCGGCGACAACTAAGTCTAACTCCATATTTTCCATATCGTCTACAGAAGGATTCAATACATACTCATTATTCTTGTATCCCACTCTTGCACCACCAATTGGCCCATTAAATGGTACACCAGATAAAGCAAGCGCAGCTGATGCACCAATCATTGATACAATGTCAGGATTGTTATCAAGATCATGACTAAGTACTGTCGCAATAACTTGTGTTTCGCAGTAGAACCCATCGGCAAATAATGGACGAATAGGTCGGTCAATAAGTCTGGAAACTAGAGTTTCATTTTCAGAGGGGCGACCCTCTCGTTTAAAATATCCGCCAGGAATTTTACCAGCCGCATAGGCTTTTTCCTGATAATTAACGGTTAATGGGAAGAAGTCAGTTCCAGGTTTCGGTGATTTCGCTGCTACAACAGTAGTTAAAACTTTGGTTTCACCATAAGTAACGATTACAGCACCATCTGCTTGGCGAGCAATTTTGCCTGTTTCAATAGTTAGTGGTCGTCCACCCCAGTCAATTTCTTCTTTTTGATGATTAAACATAACGTTCCTTTTTTGAATAAAAATTTGGTTAAACTCTTAAGGATTTGCAAAATTTGTCATGGGTAAGATTGCTTGAAATTGCAAAGAGTTGCATTGTCATTTTGCAATCTCATCCCATGTTTTTGTGCGAGTCCAGTTGAAAAGCGATGGATTCATCGCTTGAAAGATCATTAGCGTCGTAGTCCTAGTCGCTTTATGAGACTTTGATAGCGTTCTTGATTTCGACTCTTGATGTAATCAAGTAAGCGACGACGTTGACTTACTAACTTAAGCAATCCACGACGTGAATGGTTATCTTTGGTGTGGGATTTAAAGTGTTCTGTCAAATTTCCAATTCGTTCAGTTAGCACAGCTACTTGAACTTCTGGTGATCCAGTATCACCTTCTTTAGTTGCAAACTCTTTTATAAGTTCAGCTTTACGTTCAGTTGTTATCGACATCGGTTTTCCTTTCTATAGTTGCCGGATTAATCCGAATTGAAGTTGAATACGCGTTTTGGATGCAAATACCCATCTTTGTATTCAGCAAGGGCTACAATAGTTCCTGCTGAAATTACGCTTACAAGTCCAGATGGTTCAATGGCATCACGCCCGCGCAATAAAATAGCTTGACCATTTTTTAGTCTAGCTACGTCGTTTCGATCTACGGCCAATGCCGGGATGTCGTCCAGCGTGGTCTCAATGGGTCGAAACAGTTTGGTAATCTTTGCAATTCTCTCCTTGCTATTATTATCGGCTATTTTTTCGATAGTATCAAGCGAAATTAAATGTTCTTCTAAAAATGGTCCAACACGCAATCTTCTCAATGCTACAACATGTCCAAAAGTTTTGAGTGAAATAGCCAAATCTCTTGCGATAGATCTAACATAGGTACCTTTACCACATTCTAATTCAAAAACCGAATTATTTTTATCAATTTCATCAATAAATTCCAAGCGATATATTTTAACTAATCTTTCTGCTAATTCAACTTCTTTTCCCGCGCGCGCAATGTCATAAGCACGTTCGCCCTTTACTTTAATAGCAGAAAACTGTGGTGGTATTTGATAAATATCACCAATAAATTGAGGTAACTGTTGTAAAATTTGTTCTTTGCTTGGTCGTATTTTAGATTGATTAATTTCGGTTCCTTCGGAGTCATCCGTAGTAGTTTGTGATCCCCATTGAATGGTAAATTGATAAACTTTCCGGGAGTCCATTATAAAAGAAACTGTTTTAGTTGCTTCTCCAAATGCTAGCGGTAACATACCTGATGCTAATGGATCAAGCGTTCCAGCATGTCCTACTTTTTTTGGTTGGAGTAGGTACTTTAATCTTCCGACAACCTGTGTTGAAGTCATCCCCGTCGGTTTATCTAATGCTAGCCAACCATGAATATTATTTTTAACCTTTAGTCCCATGTTTGTATGCGTTCCGCGTAACTCAATCAGCTAAATTGTGTGCAGATGGGATTTTTTCTCGTTTCGATAATGTGTGTCCTTTATCAACTGATCAATACGCTCGTCATCATCAAAGCGTGTATCAAGGATAAATCTTAACTCGGGGGTAAATTTTGTTGTCAATCGTTTAGAAATTTGTCCCCGCAAGAATCGACAACAGTAATTTAATGCCTCAACAATTTTTTCTGCATTTTCACCACCAAGCGGCATAACTAATACATTTGCCACTTTTAAATCTGGTGAAATCCGAACTTCGAGCACAGTTATAATGGCATTATTTAAATCAGGGTGATTCAAGCTAGTTCTTGATAATATGTCTGATAATTCTTTCTTTATAGATTCACCAACACGCAATTGACGTTGTGACGGTATACCTTTGCGTGTATTTCGACCTTTTGACATGGTTTTGACTTTGCTAAATGGATTTCAGAATTGAGTTTTTGGCTAAGCATGTTAGACACTTCACATTTATATAGGAGATTATTTTTTAATTTCAACTTGCATCAATTTTAATTATTTTGGCTGAGCCAGTACTCTAAATTTTGTCTGTTTTATTGCAATTGAAAGATTTTGTAATTCAAACTATTGCGTAAATTGAACATAATTAAAAATTTCTTCGCGATTCACATCATCGCCTTTCAAAATGCATTTACTAACGGATCTTAATCAACTTGTTATAATTTTCGCGCAATTTCTTCAACATTATAACATTCAATAATGTCGCCAGCTTGCATGTCTTGGTAAGTTTCGAAATTCATACCACATTCTTGGCCAGCATTGACTTCTTTGACCTCATCCTTGAATCGCTTTAACGTGCCTAAACTTCCTTCATGGATTACAATATCATCACGAATTAAACGCACATGTGCACCTCTTTGTACGAGACCTTCGGTAACTTTACATCCGGCAATTTTACCAACTTTTGATATTTTGAAGATTTCCAAAATTTCAGCGTTACCAAGAAAAGTTTCACGTCGCTCAGGGGCCAACATACCGGAAAGTATTGCTTTGATGTCATCAACTAAGTCGTAAATGATATTATAATAACGTAATTCAATTCCACTTGTGTCTGCGACTATTCGTGCTTGTTGATTAGCGCGCACATTAAATCCTAGAATTGCGGCATTTGATGCTTGTGCTAAGGTAATATCTGATTCTTTGATTCCACCGACACCAGAGTGGATGATTCGAACTTTTACTTCATCTGTTCCTAATCCATCTAAGGCAGAATTGATGGCTTCAACTGAACCTTGAACGTCACCTTTGACAATAATCGGTAATTCACTTATCCCACTGGGACTTTTTAATCCAACCATTAATTGTTCAAATGTTCCTCGTCCAGTTGCTTGTTTTGCATCTCGGAGTTTTCGATAACGATATTCTGATATTTCGCGAGCACGGCTTTCATTTTCAACTGCAGATAACAAGTCACCGGCTTCAGGGGTCGCTTGGAATCCTAAAATTTGCACTGGTTTTGAAGGTTCTGCAGCTGTAACTTGATTTCCATTTTCGTCAATCATAGCGCGGACACGTCCCCATTCAGATCCGGCTATGACTGTATCGCCAATTCGTAATGTGCCTTTTTGGATCAAAACTGTAGCCACAGGTCCACGACCTTTATCTAATTTAGCTTCAATCACAATTCCTTCAGCCGCGCGATCTGGGTTGGCTTTTAGTTCAAGAATTTCTGCTTGTAATTGAATCGCATCCAATAACTTATCAAGATTGGTATTTTTTAGTGCTGAAACTTCTACGTCTAAGATGTCACCACCCATTGATTCAACTGCAACTTCGTCTTGTAATAATTCAGTTCTGACCCTAGTAGAATCAGCTCGTTCTTTATCAATTTTGTTGATTGCCAAGATAATTGGTACTTCAGCTGCCTTAGCATGAGAAATAGCTTCTTTAGTCTGTGGCATTACGCCATCATCGGCTGCAACTACTAAAACAACAATGTCAGTGGCTTTAGCACCTCTAGCTCTCATTTGAGTAAATGCCGCGTGTCCAGGTGTGTCAATAAAAGTTATTTTATTTCCACTTTTTTCAATTTGGTAAGCACCAATATGTTGGGTAATACCTCCTGCTTCTCCAGATGTAATTTTTGACGCGCGGATTGCATCCAACAACGATGTTTTTCCGTGGTCAACATGACCCATAATTGTAACGACAGGAGGACGTTGTTTTAATTCACCTTCTTCATCTTTAGTCTTAAATAGTCCCTCTTCTACATCTGATTCTGATACCCGCTTGACTGTATGTCCCATTTCTTCGGCGACAAGTTGTGCTGAATCTGAGTCTAGTACATCATTAATTTTAAGCATTTGGCCTTGTTTCATTAGCAGTTTAATTACATCTACTGCGCGTTCTGCCATCCGATTTGCTAATTCTTGGATTGTAATGACATCAGGTATAATGACTTCACGAGAAATTTTTTCAGTAACAATTTCTTGTTCCATACCACTGCGTCTTTCTTTTTCACGTTGTCGTCGTAATGAAGCAAGTGAGCGATTACGACTTTGACTTCCATCGTCATTGAGAGCAGAAGTAATGGTAATTTTTGAACGCCGACGCTCACGATCATTACGATTACGAGGGCGATTAGTTTGTGTTTTTTGTTTAGTTGGCCCTGAAGGTTTACGACCAGACGGTTTTTCGGTATCAGGTATGATTCCGCCTGCGGGTTCAGGAGGTCTACTAAAACGATTTCGATTTGAACCAGATTCATTTTGGTCTGGTGGTCTTCGATTTTGACGATTTCTGGTGTCACCATCTCTTGTAAACGTACTTTTGTCAGTTCGTCCTCCTTTATTGTCTGATCTAAATCTTTTTGAGCTTTGATCTTCGTTATCACCAGTTTTACGTTGATCTCTCGGTTTAAATGGTTTTTTTCTCGATTTGTACTGAGGTTTCTCAGTCTTTGATCGATTCGTTTTGTAAGGTCTATCGGATTTGGGCTCTGTTGGAACTTGTTTATCGGTTGTTTCAATATCGGGTTCTGGAGTTATAGCAGTATCGTCTTTTAAGTCCGGGTCCTGTTTGGTGGAAATTTGATCTTTTGTTTTGGTTGTCGACTGCTTTTTTTCACTAGTCTTAAGTCGTTCTTCTTCTTGTCGAATTTTCGACTTTCGTAATGCTTCATTTCTTTTATCACTTTCGCTGGTTGTTAAACCACCTGATGTTTCTTGTGATTTTTTAGTAATTTTTCCAATGGTTCGTTTTTTGTCTACAGATTTTGGTGGGCTGGCTTTGGCAGTTTTGTTATCTTTACGAGTTAATGTAATTGTACCAGTAGTTCGTCCAGAAATATTTCGTTTCTTTTTAATTTGAACTTGAAGACCTCCTGATACATTACTTTGTACGGAGTTTTTATCTGCTTTACCGCGCGTGGAGGCTTGCTCCTTTGTAGGAGCTTTAATACTAAGTCTGGCTTTACGGGCAGTTGTTTCGCTCATATCGCAATGTTTCCTTATCAGTCGGTTCTAGATTGACTCTATATAATGTGTTTCTTCGCGAAATTGAGCTAATTTCTTTACACGTGAGATTAACCCGTGGCTCATTGGTCCATTTAGAAGTGCCACATTTACAACATTTTTGTCACCAAAAATGGGGGCTAATTGGTTAGAAGTAAACAGTCGAATGATTGTTATTCCAGCATTTTTCCCAGATTGCGAGAATATTGAATTAAATATCTTTTTCAAGCCTTCTTCAGAAGCATCGCTTGCATGGATAATACCACATACTGTTCCTTCGCGAATCGCAATGACAACTTTGGTAAAACCAGCTACCACTAAACCTGCTTTTCGCGTAAGTCCCAAATAGCTAATTGCAAGAGATTCAAGTAATTTGTCAATTTGATCTAACAAACTGGAGTTAACTGATACCTTAGTTTTGAACCCGCGCGCGAATACTTGATCCTTAATCCCTTTTTCAATTATTGAGCGAATTGCAGTTACCCAGACTCCACGCCCAGGCAATTCTCCTTTAGGATCAGGTACGACATCTCCCGCTGGATTTTGGACAAATCGGATTAACTCCTCAATCGGTTTAACTTGTCTTGTGACTACGCATAATCGTTCGCGTTGTATAGTTGATGGCATTAAAAAATATTTCTCCGATAGAGTTCGTTTGACGATAGATTCGGATGTATAGGTAGCATATCCGGTGAAGGAATTCTATACTTTATTTGGTTTCCTCTACATCTTCTTCAGAAGCATCTTCTGAATCTTCACCACTTGTTTCTTCTTCTATGGTTTCAGAGTCTGCATTGTCCTCAACTGAATCGTTCTCTTCTTCTTCTTCTGGTTCTTCTTCAGTTTCGAATTCTGAGGCATCAATCCAGCCAGCAAGTATTCTAGCATGCAGAATCATATTTTCTGCTTCCTTTCGTGTCACACCTTGATCTTTAAATAATCCATCAAACTTTTTCATTTCACCTTCAACTCGTTCATTCCATCCCACCAGCTCATCAGTGGCACAACCAGCAAAATCATCAATTGTGCGGATATTATTTTGTCCAAGAATGACCAGTAATTGAGTGTTCAAACCATCAACTTTTCTCAATTCCTTTTTCACACCGAGCTTCTTAATTTCTTTTTCATTTTTCTTTTCAAGCTCTTCCAAATATTCACGCGCTCGTTCTTGAATTTCAATGGCCGTATCTTCATCAAAGCCTTCAATTGATGATATTTCATTTGTATCGGTATATGCAATTTCCGCTACGGTAGCAAAACCTTCGGTTGCCAATAATTGTGCAACCATTTCATCAACATTTAGAGTTTCCATAAACAGTGGTGTACGTTCCGCAAATTCTTTCTGTTGACGTTCGGATTCTTGACTTTCTGATAAGATGTCAATTTTCCAGTTAGTTAGCTCGGATGCCAATCGTACATTTTGACCACGTCGACCAATAGCAAGTGAAAGCTGATCTTCTGGTACGATTATTTCAATTGATTGGGAGTCTACATCTTCATCCAAGTATACTTTTGAGACCGTAGCTGGTTGTAAAGCACTACAAATAAATTCAACCGGATCTGGAGACCAATGTATGATGTCAATTTTTTCATTTTGTAATTCACCAACAACCGCTTGAACCCGTGAACCGCGCATCCCAACACACGCACCAACTGGGTCAATTGAAGTGTCACTAGTACTGACAGCAATTTTTGCTCTTGATCCTGGGTCGCGTGCCACGGCTCGAATTTCAATAATTCCGTCATAAATTTCTGGAACTTCGGAGGCAAATAATCTGGCCATAAATTCAGGGTCAGTTCGCGATAATAAAATTTGTGGTCCTTTTCGCTCTCGGTTTACCTGAGTAATTATTGCACGGACTCGATCACCATTTTGAAAAGTCTCACGAGGAATTAATTGTCGGCGTTTTAACAAGGCCTCTGCTTGGCCTAAATCAACAATAATATTTCCGTATTCTATTCTTTTGACGATGCCATGAACAATTTCATACTCGCGGTCTTTAAATTCTTCATACTGTCGATCCCGTTCAGCTTCACGAACTTTTTGAACAATAACTTGTTTCGCTGATTGAGCTGCGATCCGACCAAAATCCATAGGAGGAAGTGGTTCGGAAATTATGCCTTCAATTTCTGCCTCAGGATCACGCTCTTTCGCCTCTTCAACAGTTATCTCTTTTGAAGGGTTTTCAACAGTTTCAACAATATTAAGTATACGATTGAGTGAAATTTCACCAGTTTCTGAATCAATATTTGCCTTGATTTCAGATTCTTGTCCGTATCTAGAATGAGCAGCTTTCTCAATCGCATCTTCCAATGCAGAAATGACTATTTCACGATCAATCACTTTTTCTTCTGCAACGGAATTTGCAATTTGTAATAATTCTAGTCGATTTGCACTAATGGCCATTTTTATTCACTCCTTTGGAAAAGTGTAGTATTTGCTGATAACATCAATTAGTGAACATTACCTTTGTGAGCCCGATGTTTTCCTGCGCTTAAAGCAGATTTTATTAATTCTTCAGTTTCAATTAAACGACATTCGAGAGTATCTGAAATTGGGATTGCAATAGTTTCAGTTTCTTGTCCGGATTTAACAGAAACTCGTATATTAATTATATTTTCAGTAATTCCAAGCAAAATTCCACGAAACTTTTTCTTACCTTCAATGGCGACGGTTGATTCGATTTTGACATAGTGGCCAGCCCAGAATTCAAAATCAGATTTTCGCACCAATGGCCGATCAAGCCCAGGTGACGAAACTTCTAAATTGTAAGCACTATGAATTGGATCCTTGACATCTAAGACTGGTGAAATACTTCGACTGATGGTTTCACAATCTTCAATGGTCATTGAGCCGTCATGTTTTTCCGTCATTACTTGTAATGTACCTCCGTTTAGTCCGGAATAGTTTACACGTACTAACCTAAAACCCATTTCTTCAATAATGGGTTGTAATAAATTCGCAACGCGCGCATTGACACCCACTTCGGTTATTAAGCGTGGTTCTGTTACTTCCATTTTGAATCCTCGTTTTCAAAGTTTGACCACGATGTATTTTTCAAAACAATAAAAAAGAGCGGGTCTCTTGCGAGCCCACTCTCGAATCGTTCATTTGAAGCGATAGAGAATTAAACTATTTACAAATATAGTGCATAAAAATTATATGTCAACAATTAATTTAAATTTTTTTTAATTTAAGCAAAAATAGCTAAATTCGCTGAAAAATTAGATAAGTTGGAACTCTACCTTCGCGTATTGCTTTTTGTTCATAGCGCGTTGAAAGCCAATTTTCCCATGGTTGTTTCCAATTTGCAATAGTTTTACCGGTCCATTGAAACGCTTGATGCTTTGAGAATAATTCAAGTGTCCAATTTACGTATGATTCAATATCACTTGCAAACCGAAGTTCAGCACCGGATTTCATCACTCGCGCCAGTAGCTCTAAATTATATTGTGAAATAAAACGCCGTTTCCAGTGTCGTTTTTTCGGCCACGGATCTGGATACAATAGATAAACTCTGCTGATTGAATTAGATTGAAGTTTTTCCAGCAGTATTTGTGCATCGCCATCATACAATCTGACTTGGTCTGACAAATTTTCAATGTTAATCGCCTTTACTACTTTTGCCATGCCAGAAATGAATGGTTCGCAACCAATCATGCTAATTTTTTGGTGAAATTTTAACAAATTGATTAGATGTTCACCGCCACCAAACCCGATTTCAAGCCAAATTTCTTGGGGATGATTTGGAAATAAATTTGCCGGTAGTATTTGTTCTTGCCCTTCAAAATCTATTTTTAATTTAGGCAAGAGAGTCTGCATTAATTCCGCTTGAATTCCCTTAAGTGGCTTACCTTTGCGTCGTCCATATAAGTTGCCTTTACGGTAATATTCCATTTCATGAATTTTTTTGCAGAATTGTTACTGAATTGATTGCAGATTTGTAACGAAGTCAGTCTTTTCCCATGAAAATCCACCATCATCATCGGGTTTGCGACCAAAGTGACCGTATGCTGCCGTACGCGCATAGATTGGTTTGTTCAAAGACAGGTGGTCACGAATTCCTCGGGGGGTTAAGTCAATGAAATCACGATTCATAAGTTGGCGTTCAATTTTATTTTCATCAATATTACCAGTTCCATGTAAATCAACCAATACTGACTGAGGATCTGCAACTCCGATTGCGTAGGACAATTGTATAGTACATTTTTGGGCTAGTTCAGCAGCAACAATATTTTTTGCAATATAACGTGCCATATACGCAGCGGAACGATCAACTTTAGTCGGATCTTTACCAGAAAATGCACCGCCACCATGAGGGGCGGCACCACCATATGTGTCAACAATGATTTTTCGTCCAGTTAGACCAGCATCACCATCTGGTCCACCAATGACAAATTTTCCAGTTGGATTGACATGCCATGTGGTATGGGTGGAATCAATCCAATCATGTGGAATAACTTCATATACATATGGCTCAATAATTGCTTGAACATCTTTTGATGTTAGGTTTTCATCAATATGCTGCGTTGAAATTACGATCGATTCGATGCCAACTGCTTTACCATCTTGATAGCGCACGGTTATTTGACTCTTTGCGTCAGGCCCAAGTTGCTGTTCCTTACCTGATTTACGTGCCGTTGAAATGGCTTGAAGGATTCTATGAGCAAACAAAATTGGGGCAGGCATTAGTTCTGCTGTTTCGTTGCAAGCATACCCAAACATGATACCCTGATCTCCTGCACCATCTTTATCTACCCCTTGTGCAATGTCTGGAGATTGTTGATGGAGATGGTTTTGGATTTTTACATCTTGCCAGTTAAAACCTTTTTGCTCGTAACCAATTTTGCGAATGGTTTCTTTTGCAAGTTGTTCAATGAATTTTTCATTGATGTTTTTCGGTCCACGTGTCTCTCCAGCAATAACGACTAGGTTAGTTGTAGCAAGAGTTTCGCAGGCAACTCTAGATTCTGGGTCTGCTTTGATAAATGCATCAACTACTTCATCAGATATTTGATCACAAACTTTGTCTGGATGTCCTTCAGATACTGATTCGCTAGTAAATAGATAGCTATTTCTAGACACGTGTAAGTTCCTTATTTGGTGTTGGGTTGAGTTAAAATTGCGCAATATATTGTCATAATTTTTGGAAAAAATCTAATAATTTAGAGAATATTTTCTTACAGATCGCTTTGACTCTAATTCAAATCATTTCGACCGTTCATTACGGTTAATTAACTGATGAAATTTAAGAATTTTCATCAATAATGTTAAAGGTTTTTGATGAATTTTTAGTTCTTAGTTTTGAAGTACCAAATATTAATAATCCGGCAACTATCACCATGGCAAAATGGCCATATTTTCTGGTGACTGCAAACATCTCAGTTGATTTAGTAGCAGGTAAGTAATCTTCAATTACGCCGGGTTCATTTATTTTCAATTGTTTTCGTATTATCCCATTTGCGTCAACTATTGCTGATATACCGGTATTTGCTGCGCGAACGATAGGAACACCCTCTTCAATGGCTCGCATTCTAGCTTGGTCAAAGTGTTGATAAGATCCACCGGTATCTCCTAACCAAGAATCATTAGTTACATTAACTATCCAATCTGCTTCAGCTGTTTCGGGAAGTACTCTACCTGGAAAAATGATTTCATAGCAAACAAGGGGAGCGGAATTAGGAACCCCAGGTATTTTTAGTTCTTTTCTTACTTCTCCGGCAACGAGTCCAGTATAGTGTTGAACTAGAGCATGAATATTAAATTTTTCTAAGATAGAAGGAAAAGGCATGTATTCACCTAACGGTACAAGGTGTACCTTATCATAGAAATCAAGAATTTTCCCTTTAGAATCTAAGGCAAAAACACTATTATAGAAAAGTGGTTTGTTGTCACGAAACTCACCTCGGACCGCACCAGTTATCAAATAGTGATTTTTGGGAACCATGTCAATTAATTGACCAACAATGGTAACATTTGGGCGAACTTGAAGTGGTAAAGCTGCTTCAGGGAATACAACAATGGTAGGTTTTGAATTTTCTGTAGGTGAGGTCGTTTGTGTTCCACGGCTCATCTCCCTAAATGTCTCATAAATTTTGTCTCTGTTTTCAGGGTTCCACTTTTCTTTTTGGGAAATGTTGGGTTGAACAACACGAACTAAATACTCTGTATCAGGTACTGCTTGAGAAGGACTTAAACGATACAAACCGAAACTAACCATTATAATGAGACAAAGGATTGTGAACCCGTTCAGATAACTGCCACCGCGTTTCACTGAGTAATCTGTACGGATTAAAGCTGCCGGTGCACTAAAAATTAGAATGGCAAGAAAATTAAGCCCGTATAATCCAAAAATCGCAGCAAATTGTCCCAACACCCAAGCATCCAAAAAGGAATAGCCGATCGCAGCCCAAGGAAATCCAGAAAATAAATGAGCTTTGATAAATTCCATCAAAGATATGGCGATGGAAAATACCAAAATTCGTCTCCAATCAGGATACCAAAATTTACTAACAATTGCGGTTACTACTCCCCAGTATATGGCAAAAAGAGAAGGTGCAAGGATATTTACAAATGGAGCCATCCAGCCGTGTTTTTCGGGTTGAACTAAAAATGGAAGGGCTAGCCACCATGATGAAGCAGCATAATATCCAAATCCAAAAAACCATCCGGTAGCAAATGCAGATTTAATGCTGATGTTATTGTTTTCATTCCGCTTGACTGAATCAAAAATCCATATTAATGCTGGAAAAGTTAGCCAAAGTAACGGTGATAAATCATAAGGAGCTTGGCATAGTGAAGTTAATGCACCCAATACCACCAAAACGCCACCGCGCTTCCAACCTTCAATTGATTGAAGCCAATTTACAATGGTTGATATCATTTATTTCTTATCACAATTTTCTTTAATGTGTTATGAAGTGAAGGTTGGGAGCTACCAATTTTAGTTTCAAATTTGGTCAGCAGATATTTTATCGTTTTAACAGCTAAATTTTGGGAAGTGGGCCCGATTACATTATAGAGTCCAATTTTTTAGTTTTCAAGTTTATTGCTGTAGTGAGCTTACATTTCAAGTAACGAGTCTTCTAGGCCTAGTTGGGTCTACTTTTCGATGGCCAAATCCACCACGTGCAATTTTCATATGTTTGATACGACGCTGATCGGCTTCTGTGACCAAAAATTCATAGCCTGGCAGTAATTTGGAGGACAAAACTTCACCCCGAGCTGGAACACGTCCTGCGATCGTAAATACTATTCCACCAAGAGTATCAGTTTCTTCCCATTGCGCATCGGTACCAAAGTCTTCCCCAATGACTTGTCTTGCATCTTCGATATTTACTCGGGCATCAGCAGACCAGACATTAGAATTTTGTGATTCAATTTTTGGTTCTTGATCTTCATCGTGTTCATCTTCTATATCACCAACGACAATTTCAACAATATCTTCTAGTGAAACTAACCCGTCAGTCCCACCATATTCATCTATTACCAGTGCTAATTGGATTCGGGATGCTTGCATTTTGGAAAGTAATTCAGAGGCACGCATTGATGGAGGTACAAATAGAACAGGGCGGATTAGCTGTTCCGATAAGATAGATTTATCCAGTTTTGTCATATTTTGATGATAAATTAGCAATTTATTGGAATCTTCGTCATTTGAAACAGATTTAGATTCACTCTCAAAAATGTGAGTTATCAGGTCTTTGATATGAATCATTCCTTTGGGATCATCCAAATTGTTGCTAAATACCGGCATGCGTGAGTGGCCAGATTGGTGGAAAATGCCAATTAGTTGGCCAAGGGTACAATCTTGTTCAACAGCCTTAATATCTGCTCTTGGAACCATGACATCTTCAACCCGAGTCTCGCGAAATTTTAGGGTATTGCGGAGTAGTGTTCGTTCTTCAGGCGAAAACATTGCATTACCATCGCCAACTTCACGCGAAAGTTCGTTTTCAAGATTTTCTCGTAGTGATTCAGCACGGCCATTTTTGAATAAGTTTTTTAGCGATCGAAATCTCTGACTAATCAGGTTTATCTTTTTTTGGGGATCAGAGTCTGAGCCGTTATTTTCATTAACAAAAGCCGGTATTTGAGAATTTTTCAACTTACTTTTGTTGTTGAGAGATTCTAGTTTATTCATGTCGGTAGCTTGTCGCATCCTTGTTGAGATTACACTTTTTCATGAGGGTTAGGAATATTCATTGAACCTAATATTTTAGCTTCTAATGCTTCCATAATAGTGGCATCTTCTTCAGATTCATGGTCATAATGAAATAGATGTAAAATTCCATGGACAATTAAATGACTCAAGTGATGTTCAAAAGGAATGTTTTCTTCGGTTGATTCACGAACAGTTGTTTCATATGAAATTACAATATCCCCAAGCAGGTTCTCAAAATGTTTATTAGGGGTTTCTTCAATTGGAAACGACAAAACATTAGTTGGTTTGTCAATGTTACGCCATTGTAAATTTAGCTCTTTAAGATAGGAATCATTAGCAAAAGTCAAACCTAATTCGGTGTTTGTAGCAAAATTAACAGTAATTGCTTGTTTGCAAGCATTAATGCAGTTAACAGCAAGTTTTTCAAGTTCCTGTTTTTTGGGCCAATTTTTCGATTTAACAACAATCGATACAAATGGTTCACTAGACTGAACCGCATTATTTGTCACTTGAATCAACAGCTCCTTGATGTTTGGAATTATCGTATGCTTGCACTATTTTTGCGACTAATCCATGTCTAATAACATCGGTATCGTAAAATGAAATCTTGGCTATACCTTCCACATCTTTAAGAATTCGCAAAGCGTCGTTAAGACCAGATTTTTGACCAGCTGGTAAATCAATTTGGCTTGGATCACCAGTTACAATCATTTTTGAATTTTCACCTAATCTAGTTAGAAACATCTTCATTTGCATCGCACTAGTATTTTGTGCTTCATCTAGAATGATCAATGCGTTTGATAATGTTCGCCCCCGCATAAATGCAAGTGGTGCAATTTCAATTGAACCAGATTGTAGTCCGCGTTCTACTTTATCGGTCGGCATCATTTCAAATAACCCATCAAATAAAGGTCGCAAATACGGGTCAATTTTTTCTCGCATGTCACCAGGTAAAAATCCAAGACGTTCACCGGCCTCAACTGCTGGTCTTGATAATATGATTCGGTTTACTTCACCGCTTTCAAGCATTGAAGCTGCATACGCTACGGCAATAAAAGTCTTTCCGGTGCCGGCTGGTCCAAGTCCAAAAGTAAGGTCTGATCGTTCAATCGCGCGAATATATGCATCTTGATTTGGTGTTCTAGCGATAATGGTCTTGCGTCTGGTTGCTATTTGCGCAAATGATTGACGTGCAGTCGCTTTGAATGCTTGATTAGATTGCTGGGATTCAGCACCAGTAGTGAGTCGGATAACACCTTCTACATCCGCAGTTTGTATTTCATGTCCAAGTTGTAGTCGGCCATATAAGTTTTCAAGAATTTTGCGGGCGTTTTCACATTCTAATTTTGACCCTTTAATTTCAACTTGGTTACCTTTCGCAATAGCGTCAATCCCAAGTCGTTGCTCAATTAACGCTAAATTCTGATCAAACTGACCGAATAATTCACCAATTAGTTTGGTATCATCAAATGCAAACACAATGTGGGTATGATCGGACGAATTGCCTGCTAAGGTATCACTTGAATTAAGTTCAATTGGGCTGGTTTGCGTCAATTAATTCCTCCGGCTACTGCTACTTCCGTATTGTTGATAACTGGAGACTGATCGGTTTCAATCAATTGACCATTGAGGCTATTACTACCTTTACTTTCGATGTATACTGGTTTAATTGTACCTAATAAATTGGTTGGTGCTTTTAAGTGAACAGCTTGTAACCATGGTGATCGACCTGCCAGCTGCCCGTCAAATTTTCCAGTTTTCTCCAATAATACATCCATTCTTGTACCGACTTTGGATTCATTAAATGACTGTTGTTGATTGACTAATATTGCTTGCAATCGGCTCAACCGTTCGGATTTTATTTGATCCGGAACTTGTTTCTTCATTTCGGCACCAGGAGTTCCAGGACGAGGACTGTATTTAAATGAAAATGCGGAACAATATTGAATATTCTCAACTAAATCAATCGTATCATTGAAATCTTGCTCAGTCTCTTCGGGAAACCCAACAATAAAATCACCTGAAAGTGCTATATCTGGTCGAGCTGACTTGATTCGGTCAATTACGCGGAAATATTCGTCGCGGGTGTGTTTTCGATTCATTGATTTCAAAATTTTATTTGAACCTGATTGTACAGGTAAATGTAAGTAAGGCATTAGAGTATCAAGATTGCGGTGAGCATCTATCAATTCCTCATCCATATCCAGTGGATGGCTAGTAGTGTATCTCAATCTAGCAATACCAGGAATTTCAGCAATTTTATATAAGAGTTTCCCTAAACCCCAAATAGCTCCATCTGGACCTTCACCATGGTATGCATTGACGTTTTGCCCAAGAAGTGTAAGTTCACGAACTCCAGATTCCGCCAAGCGGTGGGCCTCAACTAGAATTTTTTCAACCGGTCTGGAAGATTCAACACCTCGAGTATAAGGCACTACGCAAAAAGTGCAGAATTTATCGCACCCTTCTTGAACAGTCAAAAATACAGAGACTCCGCGCGACTTGGTTAAATTTTTGGACGGTAAAGGTAGGTGGTCAAATTTATCTTCGGTTGGGAAGTCGGTGTCAACTACTGATGCACCATCTTCAACTTTTGCGAGTAGATTTGGTAAACGATGGTAACTTTGTGGTCCAAAAACCATGTCAACAGCTGGTGCTCGTCGTAAAATTTCTTCACCTTCCGCCTGTGCCACACAACCGGCGACACCAATAACAAATTGCTTTCCTTCGCTATTTCGTTGCTGCTTAATTTTCCGTATCCGACCGACCTCTGAATACACTTTTTCAGTGGCTTTTTCGCGGATATGGCAGGTATTAAGGATTACCAAATCAGCTTCTTTAATTGACTCGGTATTTTTATATCCCAGCTGTGTGAGTGAATCTGACATCCGTTCAGAGTCATACACATTCATCTGGCACCCGTAGGTTTTAACAAAAACTTTTCGCATTAAAGTTTGTTCATCTGTGAGTGGCAAATACGCTCAATATTGTACTGCTATTGCAAGTTTTGTGTATTGGAAACAACCTAATTTAGAAATTTAGGTTCTGACTTAAAAACAATGCTTCATTATATTGTAGTTTGTAACATAGAATTCAATAGCTATTATCGCAAATTTTGAAAAATATTCCTATAATTATTTTCGAATGTAAATTTTACAGGTTAAATTTTTTCCGTTGTACGGTTAAACATTGCGTTAACCGTGTTGGTACGTACCTCATTTTCAAGTTGTTTTGTGAGTACTTTTCGATCTAAGTTGTCTGAAATTTGTTTTGGTTCACCCCAAATTAGTTTGACATCAAATTCACCAGTAAGCACTACTTTGAACATATGCTTGACTAAATTCACGCCACTAGGCCAGGAAACGATATGTCTGTATTTTCTGCCGGTTGGTATGCCGCGAATTTTTGTATAGGCAACAGCTAGTGATTGAACCCAAACGGAATTTGCAGAATGTTGGGAAATTGAATTGAATGCCGCTCCTACGAGTGCGGATCGAAATGGCAAAATTACATTACCATTTGAATTAGTTCCTTCGGCAAACAACACAATTGCATCACCTGAAGTTAAACGTGATGCGATTTCATCAGCGGTCTTTTTTGTGGCTGTTCGCTTATATCTTTCAACAAATACGGATCGTTGCAATTTAGCAAGAGCTCCAATGAATGGCCAGTTTGCGATTTCGGAGTGAGCAACAAAAGAAACTGGTAGAGTCGCGCTAATCACACAAATATCAAGCCATGAACAGTGATTGGCGACGATAAGCAATGGTCGATATACATTCGCACTTCCCACTTGCTTAATTTTGATTCCAATAGTCTTACAAATAAACCGATGAAGAATCATTGGTAAAGTGTAACGAATTGGCAATTTTATGATGTTGCTGAACAATTGCACCGGCATCAGTAGCACGGTGATTATAACAGCAAATGTGATAGCAAATACTGCACGAAACCAGCTCAACACTTGCTACTTGTCCCAAATTTTAATGTTGTGGTGTTTTAAGGTACCAACTTTTTTGGTTAGTTATATTCTGTATATACATTAATTGCAAATGGATTGCAATTCTTGACTTTGATACTTGTTAGACTTCCAACAAATTGGATAGAACTTTCAAAAGATTAATGGTGCATTGAGATTTGTAAATAAGTGAAAGCACTAATGATCAATACTCTATACACCAATAATCAAATGAATTGAATTTCTTAGTTGTGTATGGGATTAGTTGCTTGAAGATTGTCTACACGAGGGTCCATACGCATGACACTTTCCGGATCATTAGTGTAGAAACAATATTGGTGACGCGCATAACCATCCTCACAATAATATCTTACACGCTCTTCGCGTTGTTCACATGCGACAACTAAAAGGGTAGCACCGGTAATTGCGGCAAAAGCAAGAAGTTTTTTCATGGGATTCTCCTTTGTTAATTGTGATAATATTTAGTCGATCACAAGTTGAATTGAATTCTTACTACTCAAGCTAAAATTTACTAATTATGAAATCTATGTGATTAATTGTCGCACTTAAACTTTTGGTAAGAATTTTTTTCAAATAAATATGTTACAGGGAAATTACCTGCAAAAAAATTGTCAAATTCAATTAACTTAATTTTTCTCAATAATAGATGGATAAAATTGAAATTATTTTCTAAATTTTTTGTAATATTTAAGAAATTACTTTTTGTCAATTTCAATTAATGCTAATAGAAATCGCGCGTTGTAGCCTCTCACAATTATCCACAGGGAGAACTTTCTGCGGCTTGAATGGTCAAATTTTCTAGCTATATTTCAAGATATGGTGAGCTAATCAATGGGTTCTCATCACGGTTTGGTTACAATAATTCGAGAGGTGATCATTTCCATGCGTTTGATTCCAGAGCAGGATTTGCATGCGGGGATTAAGATGTATCGAGAAAACCCCGATTTATCCTATGAAGCGGTTGCGAAGCTCCATAACTTTAGTGCCACAACTCTTCGTCGAAAAAATCTTGAAGCGATTGCGAACAATGGTGTTCTGAAACCCGTGCAGATTGGTGGCGTGCGATATTCTGCCGATTTAGAAATTTATCATTGTGAAATTTGTTTGTTGATTTTTCAGCTTGGTTGGTGTGTATCGCACCGACAATTAGCTCGTGAATTAAAGTCTCGGTTTGATATAGAAGTGTCTCATGAACTGGTGCGAAATTACCGAATTATTCATCAATTGCCGCATAATCTTGTCGCTCAGGGGCAGAAAGCGGGAAAATGGTCGAATATTATTACAGTGATTGATGACAACGGAGAGATCCGACAATCGGCGCGTCAACAAGTTGAAACGGGATTATTGAATCGCACCACAGTTGTAACGGAACGGAAGCAGTACTCTCCTCAACGTCGTGCCAAGGTCATGCATGATGTTGTCAAGAAGGGGATGACAGTTAAGGATGCGGCTGAGAAGCATGGTGTTGATAATAAAACCATTTATGTTTGGAAAAAGATTTATCAGACTGAGGGGCGGTTGCGACGAAAGAAGCGGGCGGAAAACTATTCCACTGTTGATTTGAGTCAATATCCTGTTTTGGTTACGGCCAAAACCAATCCAAATATGACGTATAAAGAGTTGAAAGCTTGGTTATTGCAGGAGCACGGGGTTCGATGTTCGGAAGGTAAAATTCGTCGTTATTTGTTGAAGCGTCAAGTGACGCGAACCCGTAGTCAACAGAAATCAACGACGACTTTCCCAGAACCAGTAGTGGTTAAACCTAGACTGAGCACTGGAAGCTTCTCGACCAATACTAATGGGTATGTGGGTGATATCATCAATATTGCGAATGATATGCCTGTACGTGTCCTCAACAAATTACTGCAAGAAACGATGTTGTATTGGCAAGGGTTTTTGCAACACTTTGGGAATTTAACCGATGTCCGCACCGCTCATGCCGTTAACCATCATTTAGTAACGATTTTATTTATGATGCTCTTGAATGGGATGGTCGCGGCAGGAAATGCCGAAAATGTTAAACGATTTGGCACGGAGCATCGATTACGATGGATTCGCCCAATTTTGGGGCAACATGCATTTGAAACCATGCCAACAGCCAAGACCATCTGTGCGCTAATGCGACAAATTGATGCGTTTGAACTTTCAATGTGTTTTATTCAATTTACCATGTTTCGACGTGAGCAATTGAGACTCCCGATGACCGGACTCACGATTGCTTGGGATGCGAAAACCAGCCGCGGGTCAAAAGATGGTCCCGATTGTGATTATCTTCATACCGCATCAATGATGGATCACAAAACCCGTGACACCTTAGCGGTTTTCCGAACTGGTCGGTTGATGAAAGAAACCAAAACCCTCTTGGATACCATTGCCGCTGGAACCATCCCCGTCAACGGTAATATGATTACCGCAGATGCGCTCCACGGCAAACCAATTGTTACCGAAGCCATTATCAATCATGGCGGTGACTATTTTCTGGCCGTCAAAGAAAAGCAACCCATTGTCCAAGGGTGCCACCTTGTGTTTGACATGTTTCCTAAGGACGACAGCTATCAACAGCAGGATCAAAAACGACCATCAACCATCCGCACTTGTACTGTACATCACGTACCTGGCTTGATCCGTGACCAATACCCGCAATGGAAAAATTTGCAGTCACTCATCTATTATAGGGTTGAAGACCCAACCCGTGAGACAAAGAAAAATCTAACAAAATTTACCAATTACTACCAAACCAAATTACCATATACCCGGATTTTTGTTAGTTCAAAAAAACTATCAGCCGAGGAAGCCATAACAATAATCCGGGAACATTGGGGAATTGAAGAAAATCACCATCTTCTTGATGTTGCGATGAAAGAAGATCATCACCAAGCAAGAAAAGATAACGCCGCAATGAATTGGGCTCTTAGCAATCGACTATGTTTAAACGAGTTACATCGAAGTCGAGGACGTGAACCAATCAAAGGTGCAATGCAATATGGTAATGGTAATATCTTAAATTTATTCGCACAACTCACACAATTTCACAAAAAATATCCCGATCATGCTAAACATTTCGACTTCAAATCATAATTTTTCGAAACCATGAAAAAAAATTGGTCACAGGTAATTTTCCTGAAATATGTTACCAGAGTCATGTGATTTTACATTAATATTTGTTACTTTTCCTTTTGTTCAGAATCATTATTTATTTTAACTGCATATAACTCTAACCGATGGTCAACCAGTTTGTATCCAAGCTTAAGTGCAATAGATTCTTGCAATGCTTCAATTTCTGCATGATTAAATTCAATTACTTCACCGGATCTAATGTCAATTAAGTGATCATGGTGTTCTTCCGGCACAGTTTCGTATCTGGACCGACCTCCTCTAAAATCATGTCGCTCGATCATACCGGTATCATCAAATAATTTGACTGTGCGGTAAACAGTTGCAATAGAGATATTTGGATCAATTTTTGCTGCACGGCGATAAAGCTCCTCAACATCTGGATGATCGTTTGATTGATCTAGAATTTGTGCAATAACGCGTCGTTGTTCAGTCATTCTCAGACCTTTTCTAACGCATAATTTTTCCAAATTTTGATTTTCTTTCTTTTTGACCATATTTAAATTCCACCTTTACTGCACAAATTTGTAAGTTTTATCATATATCATAACGCATTATCACTGCATTTCCTGTGTTATTACTCGCTTTTGTATAATATTGATCTCTAGTTCCTACTCTTGTAAATCCAATATTCTGATAAAGTTTGACCGCTCCATCGTTTTGATCATCTACTTCAAGAAACAATTTTTTGACCCCATCGCGATATAATTGCCGGATTAGTGCTTCAACTAACATTCTACCAAATCCTTTTTTTCGTTGGCGCGGTTCTACTGCAATAGTTAATATTTCCGCTTCGTCGGCGGCTTTACGGCAAATGACAAACCCCAAAATTTTTCTTTGCTTAAGAATATTAGGTTGACGAACTATCAACGAATCAACTTGATCTTGAGAAAGTAATGCGGCAATTGCATCTTCTGACCACAAGGCTGAAAATGAGCTAGCATGAATCTCCGCAATTGATTCGATATCCGTGTGATAGGTATCTTCAATAATTACGTTCTTTCTAAAATTCAAAAAATTCATCATATTCGTTTTATAGTAAACGTGGTTTGAGGAATTGCATCAGGTGCTTGAAAATAAATTGGAGCTAGATTTTCAAATAGCACTGTTACATTAGTACTTAGTTGTGCGATTATACTCAACTTTTGTTAGTGAATTATATACGTAAGTTCCAAAGTTTAATATCCCTTTGGACATTTTTGAAGCGAGAATATCATGGCAACTATCACTAAGTGGGTAAAATTGTTCGTGATATGCATGATAAGTAACTTCGTAACGAAGACTTAGAAGCTTGAAGAAGAAACCAGTTATTAAGGGTAATTAAATGTTAGTTGCTCTTCTGAATTTCAGATGATTTGGTACAATGTTTATTACGACCAATAAAATTCAAACGAAAAAACTAGAAAAAACGGTAATAAGTGCATGGAATCAATATAATTCTTAAGGTTAATTACAGGGGATATTATCCAATACTTTACAATGTAGACGCAAAATCACAGAAGGCTGACTGATACATAAATTTCACATTTGGAAATTTACAATTGTACATAAACTCAGGTTAATAAACCACTAAATACTTTGTAATACCTACTGGTACTTTTGTGTGAAGTACTTAAAAATTTAATCCCAGCCTTTTTGAATAACAGGTCTCTACCAATTAATCTTTCCATCTAGTTTGATACTTTGGCTATTATTGTCGCGTGAATCATAACGGTTCATACCAATTAACTCTAATTCAAAATTGGAACCAAATTTTAGGACATTCCCGATTCGGTAATTACGTTCTGAGTTATTAGTTAGTGTTATTCCACTATACGGATTTACTAAACCTGATCCATCAAGAGCGGAAAAACCAAATCCAATTTCTGATTCCAATCGATGGTTAGTTTCATTTAAATCAAGATTGTTTTGATTGAAATAAGTTAAGTTGTCACTGCGAGAAGATCCAAAAGTGGATGAATCTGTATTACCATAGAAACCAAGTAGTTCGAATTGGATACCAATTTGATCTTGATTGTGATCAAAGTTTAGGGTTCCTTCAATACTACTTCGCATTTGATTCTCAAATGGTATAATGACATTTCCTAATCCTGTTAATTTCAAACCAGATGAATTTGAAAACTCAACATTCCCACTAGAACCAATTCCAGACTCAGATTGATTTTTGATAAAATTACGCATCAAACCTAATGTAAATGAACGATCAATAGTTAGATTATCAAATAAGATTGAAGATTGCTTACCTTCTGTCAATACATCTATGTGCCAAAACTCAATTTGAGAATTATCAATAAAGTGATCTCTACTTTCCAAGTATTGTTTAGAGAACTCTGAATCAAAGACAAGATTTAATTCACTTGAATTTCTAGATAAGTGATCTGAGTTAGTTAACAAATTTTTGGTACTTTCAACTGCTAACGTGTAATAATTTGTACTTAAAGTCCCAGAATATATATCCTCATACTTAATTTCAACTTCACCAAACCCATATCCAGTTTGAATACTCAACTCAATTCCATGGTCATTTGATTTCCAGCCAAAATATGGATGAAATCCACTTGTATTGGATTTATAGGAAATTTGATCATCTTGATAGTTGATATAGTCCACTTCTGCATCAGAGATTGAATAGGTTATTCCAGCAAGCGTTTCTTCTCCGAATCGGGTATCTAAACCAAATTGTCCGACAAATGAATCACCTTTCCATGATTGTTGGTTTGTAAGCTGGTATCCAGAAATATCTTGAATATCACCTATCCCCCAAAATGTAGAAGAATTCGAAATGTCAGTCTCTTCAAACAAATTCAACGAAAATGATGAATTACCAATTATGTCCCTTAAAGAAATTGATTCATTCGCCAGAGCTCCACCACTAGAGGTAACTATATTTGTAAATGCAGTATTTCCATCAAGAACTAACGAGTTTTGTTCATTATTATTAAAATATTGTTGGACTCGCCCATCAATGGCATTCAATATCTGGTCACCAGTTGTTGAAAACAATTCTGGAAGTACCTGTTGGTTTGAAGTTTCTAATATGCTTTTGAGTCGATCACGATCTTCCGCGTCTGAAATTGTCACCGTAGCAGAGTGATTCGAACCCAATTCATACATACTGCTTGGTTGTAGAGTTGCTGTTACATATCGGTCATCATTTGCGCCATCATCATTCACAGTTGAAATCATTAAATTTTCCTGTACTTGTCCTGGTTGAATATTCACAAACGCGGTTTGGTTTGGTTCTTTTGAGTTTCCGATAACTCTGACTTCAATGGAAATATTGCTTGAGACTGAAAATGAAGAATTGATTTGAAATATGATAGTTTCGCCTTCATCTAATGGTAATTCACTTGAATTGATAGAGATTACTGGTTTTAAATCACCAGCAGTCGTATATTCCCCAATACCCGCATTTAACGCGGTAGTTGGTTCTTCAGATTCTTCATCACCTGCTAAAAATTCTAAAATACTTGAAACGGCTTCATTTGCTACTGAAATTCGATTTTCCGTAGAAACTGAATCACTGCTGTGAACTGGAATCATACTAACAATTGGTAATTCATCAACAGTTGTGTAAATTCCTGGATTCGTAACTATAGTAACAGTAATCGAAGCATTTGATGCAACCATTCCCCTGCGAGTATGAATATCAATTTCTGCTGATTTTTGGTCTACTTGAAAGCTTACTCTATTTGGTACCCTCCACAAAATTACATTTCCAACTTGAGTTATTTGGATATCTACGTCAAGAGACTGATTACCTTCAGTCATTAGTCTATCAATTGTGAATCTAACTACCTGACCGGAAGGAACTGAATTGAGTTCATCACCTTCAATATTTGTTGGTCTTCGAATTTGAACAACTGGTTCATCGTCGTCACGGACTTGAAATTCAATACTATTGTTTTCTGCAGGGACCAAGTACGCACCAACTTCTATAGCCACTGTGATAGACCCATCGGCCTCATCCATATCATCATCATCCAAGCGAATCATTACCTCTATGGTTCCACTGTCATTTGTTATATCCACCATAACTTCTTGAATATTCGTATATAAGTTTTGGGGAAGAAAGCTACTTCCTGCATTCTCACTCCCCTCTGTAACAGAATAATTAATTGTAAGGGTTGAAATACTTTGTTCAGTTGTATTTGCTGTAAACGTTACAGGTATTACCAAATTTTCCTCTCCAAACTCTCTATTCGTCGCTGAAATACTAACACTTGCCCCTTCATCACTGTATGCTGTGAACATCAATTCTGCATTTTGACCTTCAGGAATTTCATATAGAGGATCATAATCCCTACCACCAAGTGTATCATGCTGATCAATTAGGGTAACAGTAATCATAGAACTTTCTTCAAAGTCCATGTCTTTTTGTAAGACACCCACTGCTATTTCAGTTTGCCCTTCCATAATTGTCGCTATTCTTTCATCATCATTTAGAAAATTTGAACCATCAGGTTGTGTCACAGTGAAAAATACAGGTATATTATGTGGTGCGGGATCTGGAATTTGAAATATAAATTGAGTTTCGCTTTCTTCACTGAAAGCATTTCGATCAGAATCTTTAAAACTAACCAGTGATAAATCATCATCATTTATAGTAATATTTGTGGACGACGGGTCACCAATTTTATAACTACCATCTGTTTCAGTTAATGTAATTGCAATTTCGCAATCAATTTCATCAACTTCATCATCGTCAACAATCATTACTCCTGCTCCTGTTACAGGTGTTAAATTAACTCGGACACTTCTAGTTTCATTTAAGCAAACTCCTGATGTTTCCATGGCAGTAAATGAAACTTCCACTGGTCGCCATAATTCTGTTATTGCCGTATTGTTTGTAATTTGAACATTAAAGTCAGGAACAGCTGTCCTTTCTTCACTACGTTCGCTCATTGGTAAAGAAATATTAACCACTGGGATATCATCATCCCGAATAGTAAATTTTAAAGTATTGTCTGCGGCAGTCCCCATAATATTATAATTGAGTGTTCCGACTAAGGTCACATCAATAGTCCTAGTTTCGTCAAAATCGTTGATGATACTATCTTTTTCATTTTTACTGTCATTGACGATAGTTATTGGAAGGGGGTGTGCTAAATCACTAAATTCGGCAACAGAAATAGGAACTGTCTTTGTCCCGATACTAGTTGGACCTAAAAAATCTAATCCATTTTGATTCACTATGTACATAACCGTTAAATCACTTGCTGGAACTTTAGTAATTGAAAACATAATAGCAATGGGAATTTCCACACCATTGCCATCTACCTCACCTTCCTTCAATTCCAAATTATTTGAACTTATTGAAACCGTAGGTAGAAAATCGTCTGTTACATTAATTGTAATCATATTCATACTAGCATTACTGCCTTCGTGAATCCGATATTTACCCATATTTTCTGTAGAAACTGTTGTTAATTCAACTGAGAAAGAAGCACTATCAAATTCATTCTCTGCTCCATTTTCGGTAATTATATCAAACGTTACTTCGCAAGGTGGAGAACCTGTACAATTTAAGGTACTACTAAATTGAGCTGTCCTCGCTACGGTAGGAACATTAAAAAAATCACTGGCGTTTTGACTACTTGGATTATTAATTGTCGTGTTCACGTTATATGCTACGGTAATTTCTTCAACTGGGATAATGTCTGATGTCAATTTAAATTGCCAATCTGTCGCTTCCCCAACAAATTCTGAATTATCTCTGCTTGCGACTTCAATTAGCGGTATATCATCGTCAGTTACAGTGAATTCAACTTTTTTCAAGTTATCATCCATATCCGAAATAGAATAACCACTATCTTTTTCTGTATCATCATCCGTTAATGTAATAACAACCGTGCAATCCATCTCATCAATCATATCATTATCAATTATATTTACTGGCACAGGACGTGTTCCAGAAACAGTTTGAACCCGAGACTCCGTTAAACAGTCACCCATTGTACCTTCCGTCGAAAAAGTTACATCTATCGGTTGCCAAGGTTCAATTGATGCAACTATTTCAAATGTAGTAGAATCAGTTTCAGAGCGACTAGTACGTGGATTATGTATCCTAATTTCTGGTTCATCATCATCTAAAATCTGAAATGTTTGAGTTTTTCCTGCTCCCGTTGAGATATACCCCTCGCCAGCTTCAACTGTCACTACAATGTTGCCATCTTGCTCATCAATTTCATCATCTTCCAATTCAAACCGTACCTCATAACCAGTCAAAGATCCATCAAATTGCGCCTCAACTATTGTTATTAAACCGGTATTTGTATCATTAAACAAAAAATCTGAATTGCCTTGATGCTCAGCTGAATAATAAATTGTCAGATCTCGACCGGGGTTTTCATTTACAGAAAAATTAGCTACAATTGATCGACGAGTGTTTTCATCAATTTGTGTTTCTTCTACTATAGGATTATCTGTTGATACCGATACTACAACATCTTTAACATCATCAAATACGGTAACCTCGATTGAATTTTTAGGATCCGGAGGTGATTCCGCACCTCCATGAACTCTATAACCATTAGTGTCATCCGCTATTTGCGCAATTTGAGCAGTAAAAGATCCATCTTCACTTGCAGGTTCATCATTTTCCATACCATTTTTCATTCCATTTGCGATAATAATATCAACCGGTACAGAACATTGTGGGGTCATTTGTACATCACAATAATCACTTGATCCATCAATTGTAACGGAAGTCAGAGTTTCAATAAAATTTAGGTTCGTACTTTTATTTGAAATAGTGAAAGGTACTGTAATTGGATTAACAGGAATAATATCTGATGTTATCATAAATTGCGCGGGACCATCTTCTGAAACGCCTCGCTCATTTATTTTCTTAATTTCAACTCTAGGTATATCATCATCCACAATACTAAAATATATTGTTGTACACCGTGGTCCCGGTGCACCAGTTGAGGTAGCGTCTGTTTGATTTTTACAGTCCAATGTTACTCTTTGTTTTTGATCAGCTGATCTCTGTGCTTCAGGTGAACCTGCCAGATGGTAATTATTTTGAGGAGCTGGTGGGACGATTTCAATTCCAATTGTTCTTTTTCTACCACTATAAGATGGGTCAATACTTTCAAATATCTCATCAATGGTTTCTTGATTGATTGGTATTGTAAAAGTTGTCTCTGGATCTCGACTTTGCGAGTGCCCTCCAATCTTAACTGAAAATTCACGTCCAACTATAACTCCATCATCATTTTTAGTAGAAAATCGGGTATCCCTAGTTAAACCTTCAGCTGCAAAGACACGAATTCTTACTGTTGTAATATGTCCTTCTGAAAAATTAGCTGGTGTAGGTCTATGGACTACAATACTTAATTGATTTCGATTGACTCTATGTTGGTCTTGAAAATATGTATAACTTGATTCTGCTCTAATCCACACCGTAGAAACTTTTTTGGCATTAGATTCAGTGCTATGGTCAGCAAATGCATTGTTAATTTGACCAACATTAACCATACAAAAGGCCAAAATTAGTAATAAAAAATAAATCGACCCTGTCATTTTAATTGGGTTTATGCTGAAATCTACACGCATGATTTTCTCCTTGGTGCGTTTGAATGATTTTTAAATGATAGAATTCTCTGCTTCATTGGAATATTAAGTTTAGTTCGTATGCTAGATTTGATATCGGCAGTTTGAGTTACAATTTAAATAATTAATTTTGATTTTTCAATTATTTTTTTTGTAATATTAACATTGAATATAAATTCATTTATTTCTTGACCAGATTTTTTCCACAAAAAATTTTTATAGTGTTGCATGAATAAACTACTGCAATTGT
The DNA here is from genome assembly GCA_964291365.2 of Stappiaceae bacterium. Taxonomy (GTDB): domain Bacteria; phylum Pseudomonadota; class Alphaproteobacteria; order Rhizobiales; family Stappiaceae; genus JBDWFY01. Next base: position 1,005,870 of record OZ220020.1, on the reverse strand, counting down.
TATGATTCCATTCATTCAGAATCGTTATTTATTTTTATTGCATATAACTCTAATCGATGGTCAACTAATTTGATTTTAAGCTCACGAGCATTCAACTATTGCAAAGCTTCAATTTTTGCATGAATAAATTCAATTACTTCACCAAGTCTAATATCAATCAAATGATCATGGTGTTCTTCGGGAATAATTTTGAATCTGGAACGATTTGCTCATAAGTCATATCGTTCACTCATTCTAGAATCATCAAATAATTTAACTGTGCGGCAAATTGTCGCAATAGCGATATTTGAATCTATTTCCGCAATCCGGTGATAAAACTCTTTAACTTTTAGGTGATTGTTTGATTGATTAGAATTTGTGTAAAAACGCGTCGCTACTAAGTCACTCTCAAAACTTTTTCTAAAACATTATTTTTCCAAATTTGATTTTCATTCTGTTTCAACATAATTTAAATTCCACCATAACTGTACAAAATTGAAAGACTTATTAAATATCACAATGAATTATCACTGTATTTTTTGTTAAAGCACTCGTTTTTGCATAACATTAATTTTTAGTACTAGCTTTTGTATCCAATATTCCGATAAAGTTTGACCGCTTCATCATTTTGATCTTCAACTTCGATGGCGGCTTAACGGTAAATTACGAATTCCAAAATTCGCTATTTGAAAATATGAGGCTTACTTACAACTAGTGAATCAACTTGATCCTAAGAAAGTAGCGTAACGCCCTCAACTCCTAATTATTCAACTGAAAACGTTCATGCATGAAATTTTGCAATTGATTCAAAATCTGTGTGATAGGTATTTTCAATAATTGCGTTTTTTCAAAAATTAATCATATTCTTTCTACAGCAAACTTAGCTTGGGGTTTAGCATCAGGTGCTCGTAAATAGATTGGAGTCAAATTATTGAATGGTTCTGTTGCAATTGTACTTTGTTGTGCAATTACTTTTAACTTTTGTTCAGTGTTGATTTTATTGATATTTGTTATTTGATTGATCTCAGTTAGGGAGAGTAGGTTTGAATTTTCTGAACAAACGATAGTGAAATTTTCAAGTTTTAAATCAATAATTTGCTTGGAAGTTGCTACATATGGTTCGTTCGCAATCTTATTATCCTTAGAAAAGATTTGGATAAAATACTCATCCTGTTTAGAATCAACAACAGCGAGAATTGGTCGTTCTTCAAATTCTTTGTTAATTGATTTAGCGAAAATCTCTAATGTGGATAAGCCAACAATTGGAATTTTTTGAACTAGAGATAAACCTTTCGCAAATGATATTCCTATTCGAATACCGGTAAAGCTACCAGGACCAATACATACGCCAAAGCGATCTATTGCAGAAATTGTTAGCTCTGAATTTGCAAGTGCTGTTTCCAATAAACTTGGTAAGCATTCCGAATAACCTCGATTGATTTTTTCTTTTACTAATACAAATGGCTTTTTGAAATTTTCATTAAGTATTAAAATACCACAATCTTCACCTGATGTATCAATTGCCAGAATATTCATTAGCTATTTGAAACCTGATGTTATTGGCTGATTTGTTAAATTATTGATTCAAAACAATATTCAGCTGGACTAGGTTTGATTTTGGTGGATTATAATTCTTAATACTGGTGTCAATGGAAATAATGCAAGGATTCTCAAATTTAACAAAATTTGATACTCATTTCACTGCATTGGTCTTACTTCTTTCACTTCTGGTAAGAAGTGTTGCAACAAATTTTGAATACCGTATTGCAATGTTGCAGTCGATGAAGGACAACCTGCACATGCACCCCGCATTGACAGGTAAACGATACCATCCTTGAAACCCTTAAATGTAATGTCTCCACCATCTTGAGATACCGCGGGTCGGACTCTAGTTTCTATCAGCTCTTTAATTGTTTTAACTGATTCGCCATCCGCTTCATTGAAAAACTCACCTTCGTCATTTTCTAATTCGGTACCTACATTCTGCATGACCGGTGCACCAGACATGAAGTGTTCCATAATTGCACCAAGTACAGCAGGTTTCATATGTTGCCATTCAGAATCACCTTTGGTTATGGAAATGAAGTCGTGGCCAAAAAAAACACCCACTACACCTGGTACATTGAAGAGTTTTTGTGCAAGAGGTGATGAACCAGCCTCATCAACTGAGCGAAAATCTTGAGTTTCACTTTCAAGGACAGTGCGACCTGGCAAGAATTTCATGGTTGCCGGATTTGGAGTTGCTTCAGTTTGAATAAACATTTATTTGGTTCCAACTTTAATTCTTATGGTAACTTAAAGCGACAGACTTTCAGCTTTCAACTTTGAGTTAGTTATAAAACTGATTCATATATATATGGAAAATATATTTATGTCAAGTACTTTGTTGGAAATATCAGTTAATTAATAAAGCCAACTTGAAACTATCTATTCTCATTGTTAATTGTGAGAGAACTAATTCACCTACAAGATTGGCTGTATTGAAGAGATTTAAATACTAAACTGGATGCTACGGTTTATAGATTCGACTACTAGTTTTGATTTAGAAAAAATTCCAGTTTTCTATTTTTGAATATGTACCCCATATCATTTTTATCGTGTCGTTGTTTTGATAGGGCAGTTACAAAACTCATTCACATTGATTTTGATCTATTTCAATTACTAATTTGAACCAATCTACTAAAAAGAGAAGTCAATACTCCAATGAACAAGCTGCCTATTAGTGATTTCCTAATGTAAGTGTTTTATTACATTATCGGGAATAGCTTACAATAGGAAAACTATTCTCAATGAACGTAAAGACTATATTTCGGTATATTGCTTTGATTGCAGTAAAAAAAAAGATAGATAACCCATCGAAAAAGATAGGTTATCTTATTCTATTTTACCGTTGCTTCAAAAATCTGCATCCACGAATAGGTAATAGCTATTTTATCTGCAACCCTAAAATTAGAAAACTCATCTCATCTACCAACGCGACAATCGCTCTAGTTTTAATGAGTCTCAGTTTGCATTTCTCAACCACTTAAAGTGAATATGATTGTGGTAAGAAAAATTATTATTTCATTCACATGATATCGCTGATAATTTGAGGTTACTATCGATGACAAGATTCCCCAAATAATCCGCAACCTAAGACATATCCAATTGTTTGAAAAGCACACTCCATAGGTGCATTTCCAAATCTATGGCCTTCCTCACAGGTAGCAAAGTAGTTGTCAGGTTGGTAATCATTACCACATGAACTAACTAAAGTGGCAAAAGCCAGAACTACAAGTAATTTTTTCATTGGTATCTCCATTATTTGTTTGATTTACATCATATTTAAAATTATTACCAAAATAAATGCGATATATTGTCGCACCAAAATTACAATGACTATGAGTAAGTTTAATCAAAAATCATTTTCAAAAAAATTATGCTAGTGCGGATATTTCATTATTATCTAACGTACCAGGTACTATTGTGATTGGGATTGAAAAGGACCCGTAATTATTTTGTGCGATTTGAGTAATCAGTGGACCTGAACCTTCAGATTCTGTACTAGCAGCAAGTACCAATATTGCAATATCCTCATCTTCTTCAACCAACTCTGCAATAACTTCTGCAGGATTTCCTTCGCGAATTAATAGTTCGGGTTCAATTTTAACGACCGCTTTCACGCGTTCCGCTGCTTGCGCAAGCACAGTTTCCGCTTCTTCATTTGCTTCAGCACGCATAATGTTTTCAACTCCAATCCAATGTTGAAAATCACCGGGTTCAATCACGTACAGCATTATCAGTGAACCATTGGTATGTTCTGCGCGGGTTGCGGCATAAAATAGGGCACGGTCACATTCTGGTGTGTTATCAACTATTGTTAATAACTTGCGGTGGTGACCCTGCTCATGAGTTCTGCGAATTTTGACCATAACAATTGCACCAATTAGATTAATTAAAGTTCAGATTGTTTAATCAAATGAACATTGCTGAGATATAACAACATCCGTTAAAATTATAAGATGAATCTTGACAAGTCAGCATCTTTTGCCAATTCGCCAAGATTATCTTTCACATATTTTGCGTTGATAGTATATTTCTTACCTGGATTTTCAGACGCATTGAAAGATATATCTTCTAACACGCGTTCCATCACAGTTTGAAGTCGTCTTGCCCCGATATTTTCAATTTTGGCATTAATATCAACGGCTATAGTAGCAATTTCTTCAATGGCATCTTTTTTGAAATCAAGTTTTACTTTTTCAGTACTCATAAGTGCCACATATTGTTTAATCAAACTGGCCTCAGTTTCGGTTAATATTCTAATGTAATCATCACGGTCAAGTGCCCTTAGGTTGACTCGAATTGGTAATCGACCTTGTAGTTCAGGTAATAGATCTGATGGACTGGACACATGAAAAGCTCCCGACGCGATAAACAGGATATGATCGGTCTTTACTGGTCCATGTTTAGTAGAAACTGTTGTACCTTCAATTAGAGGAAGCAGGTCTCGTTGCACTCCTTCACGACTTATATCCCCTCCACCGCGACGATTTTCCCGTACGCAAATTTTGTCAATTTCATCTAGAAATACGATACCATTATTTTGGGTAATCTTAATCGCCTCTTCAACAACTTGGTCATTATCAAGCAGTTTATCTGATTCTTCAGCTACTAAGACCTTAAAACTTTCTCTTACTTTAAACTGGCGTTTTTTCATATTGGAACCCATTGCTTTGCCAAGCATTTCTCCGATGTTCATGACACCTATACTAGCACCACCAATACCTGGTAAATCAAAACTAGGTAGATTTGGTGCCGACTCAACTTCAATCTCAATATCGGTATCATCAAGCTCACCTTTGTGAAGACGCTTTCGGAAGGTTTCACGTGTCGTTTGTGAAGCATCATCTCCAACTAATGCTCTGAGAACTCGCTCTTCCGCATTTTCTTGAGCTTTTTTTTGTACACTTTTGTGTTTCATTTCCCGCACTAGACCAATCGCAGCTTCGACTAAGTCACGGATAATTTGTTCTACATCTCGACCAACATATCCAACTTCGGTGAATTTTGTCGCCTCAATCTTTATGAAGGGTGCATTTGCTAATTTCGCCAATCGTCTGGAAATTTCAGTTTTGCCTACTCCAGTAGGTCCTATCATCAGGATATTTTTTGGCAGGACTTCTTCTCGCATTTGTCCTTCAAGCTGGTGTCGCCGCCAACGATTTCGTAAAGCAATAGCAACAGCTCGTTTAGCGTCACTTTGTCCAATAATATATCGATCAAGTTCAGCAACAATTTCTTTTGGAGAATAATTTTTCATTCGGTTTTTTTCCTATTAGAATTTTGGTTAATTTTAATTTGATGATAAAGGGTTAGTATAATACTAGATAAAGCTGAATTGGGTTTGCGAAAGATCACTTATCATTGTTTTCTAAACTTTCAACAATAATATTGTCATTAGTATATACGCAAATTTCAGCGGCGATGCTCATCGCTTTCCGCGCAATTTTTTCTGCATCAAGTTTAGAATCCATCAATGCACGTGCCGCAGCCAGAGCATAATTTCCTCCTGAACCAATCCCAGCAACACCGGCTTCTGGTTCTAAGACATCACCCGAACCAGTTAATACAAATGTAAAAGACTTGTCAGCAACGATCATCATCGCTTCTAAACGACGTAAATATCGATCAGTTCGCCAATCTTTAGCCATTTCGACACAAGCACGAAGTAATTGACTAGGATATTGTTCTAGTTTGACCTCCAATCGGTCAAACAATGTAAAGGCATCTGCAGTTGCCCCTGCAAAACCACCAATGACTCCACCTTTTGAAAGTGGCCGAACCTTTTTTGCAGAGCTTTTCACAATAGTTTGACCAATCGAGACTTGCCCATCTCCTGCAATTATAACTTTCCCACCTTTTCGAACTGCGAGAATTGTAGTTCCGTGCCAATTTTCCATTAATTCCTCAATATTAGATTGTTAGAATTGAATTAACATTTTTATCCATAGAAAACAGCAATTGTATATGAAATTCCAGAATAAAAATAGTTTCGACCTTTCTTATACTATTTATGAAATAAATCAATAGGTATACACATTAATATTGTATGAGTACATCTAGTAATAATAGTAGATTATTTTACATCAAACTACTGAACTATATCAAATAAGTAGTACGATTAGTTTGAATTGAATCGATTTATGGCTGAAACAAAAATTTTTGCGACTTCAGTAAATCGTTTTGAAACTTGTTCTGGCAGTCCTTGGTCTGAATTGGCAAAAACGTCTCCTGCTTTCGGTAAGATTATTTGATCAGGGAGCACCATTGCTCCCAAAGCAACTTCTAATACTGGACGAATACCAATTAATCCACGAATTCCACCTAGCCCACCAGGAGTTGCAGCCCCAAGTGCAAATATTCTACCCTTGAAAACTGATGGTTCTCCTTCGATACTAATTCGACTGATCCAATCAATGGCATTTTTAAGAAGGGGAGTGTAGCCACCATTATATTCAGGACATGCGATAAAAATTCCTTGATGGGTTCGAAATAGCTCATGAAGTTGTTCAGCTTGTTTAGGAATTCCATGTTCTTTTTCAAAATCACCATCGTAAATTGGAAGCGGGTAATCCGTGAGGGAAATTAAGTTAACCTCTCCTCCCACTTCCCTCAATTTACCAGTAACCACCGTTGCAAGTTTCGTATTCAGTGAACCTTCACGTGCAGAACCTGAAAAGGCTAAAATTTTTGGTTTATTCATCAGAATTGTCCCTTTGAAATAGATGTAATTATAGTGTGCTGAATAAGCAATAGGTTAACAAAAAGTTTATACGTTTTTGCGATAAACCCACACTCGTGCTGGTGGAATATTGGTAAGGATCCAATTGGATTTTTTCACTTTGATGTCAACTGAATTCATTGGAATGGGTGAGTAACGCCCGTATGAAAATTGAATATAAGGTGCACCTGGTTGAAGCAGTTCAAGTGCTTCCTTAAGTAGAAATTGTCGATCTGGAATTGAACTATAGAGTAATGGTAGACTTGATACAATACTTGCTAATGATCCAATGTCAACATCCGGTAAAGATTCTTTGATTCTGATTGCATTACCTTGGACGATAGTTACTTCTTCAAATTGGCGATTTAAGTGGTCACAAAAGTTATCACTGTATTCAATTGCAATTAAATTAGAGGGTTGTATCCCTACATTTAAAATTGCTTTGGTTACAACTCCGGTACCTGGTCCTAATTCAACTACCGGTCCGTCGCGTGACAAGTCAATTTCAGCGGCCATTTTTCGGGCTAAAGTTCGACCAGAAGGAGCTATTGATCCAACGATTTTTGGTTGTTTGATAAGATCTTTAAAGAAAGGCATATGTGTGACAAAAAATATTGAAGGAGGTATTAGGGGTTAATTTTGAAATTTTTATCACTTTATACCATTTCGCAAAAAAAAACTGAGTTCCATTAAAGTTGAAAACAGTAGGCATTAAATTGAACGAATATTAGGCAAAAGTATATTGGTTATTAATATAAATTCTCACTACAAGTAAAAGCGTACTCTAAATTACTTGGTCTATTTATAATGAGAATTTTTTCATCGCTAGATTGAACTATTTAGTACTCAACTAGATTCCAAGATTTTTAATAAAATCTTTTATTTTTGCGTAATATCCATGCGTTTGTGGATAATTTTTTTTGTCTGTTTCTGACTGAAATTCTTGTAAAATCTCCTTTTGTCGCTTCGTTAATTTTTCAGGTATTTCTACCTTAATTTTGACATACAAATCACCAAATTGACTGGTTTCTAAAATCGGCATACCTTTACCCTTAAGTCGGAAAACCTTATCGGTTTGGGTACATTCAGGGATTGTTACTTTTGCTTTAGACCCACTTAATGTTGGAAATTCAAAAGTTGTGCCAAGTGCGACATCAGTAATTGGTAAAGGTACTGTACAATATATATCTGCACCATCACGACTGAAAATTCGATGTTTCGCCAATGAAACAAATACATATAGATCGCCGGATTGGCTACCGGGTGCTCCAGCTTCACCACCACCAGGAATTCGAATACGCGTCCCATTCTCAATTCCTTTCGGAACATTCACATTAATTGTTCGTTCTTCTTCAATCTGCCCTTGTCCGCGACATTCAGAACATGGATTAGTGATGACAAATCCTTTACCTTGACACGCACTACAAGTTTGTAAGAGTACAAAAATACCTTGACCAGAATTGACTTGACCACGACCGAGACAATGGGAACAACGTTCTTTGTCAGTTTCCAATTCTGCTCCGCTACCGCCACAGGAAGAGCAATCTGTAGCAGTTGGAATATCTAACTCTAGTTTTTTGCCGTTGAAAGCTTCTTCAAGGGTTATCTCTAAATCATATCGCAGGTCATTGCCACGTTGACGCTGACGTGATCGTGAAGAATTGCCACCCAAATCAAAAAAGCTTTCAAAAATATCAGAAACGGTGCCACTCCATGAACCACCAAAGCCATTAGCAAATCCACCATTGCTTGACTGTTCAACCCCTTCCGGGCCAAATCTGTCGTAAAGGCTACGTTTGTTTGGGTCCTTCAGAGTTTCATAGGCCGTATTGATTTCTTTGAATCGTGCTTCAGCGTGAGAGTCTCCAGCATTGCGATCTGGATGATACTTCATCGCAAGTTTACGATAAGCACTTTTAATAGTAGAGTCATCAGCTTGTTGGTGTACTCCCAACAAATCGTAATAATCTGTATGCATATGTTCCCTTCCCTTATCTTAGTTTCATCGCAACAACCGAAATTCTTACTTTACGAAAGTCGTGTATATTTGATGAAAGTTCCCTGCAGATGTGAATTATACTACGAAAATTGCAAATGCAGGGATTATTTTTTTCCGAAAATGTATTATGCAGACTTCTTCTTGTCCTCTTCCTCAACCTCTTCAAAGTCTGCATCAACAACATCCTCTTTAGGTTCATCATCATTTGCAGCTTCAGAATCGGTTGCATTAGTCTCGGACGTTGCCGCCGCTTCTTCTGCCATTGAAGATTTGTAGATTGCTTCACCAAGTTTTAGAGAGACTTCGGTGAGACTTTCCGTTTTCTTCTTGATATCTTCTAGGTCTTCACCTTCCAATGCCGTTTTTAGTTCAGTAATCGCGTCTTCTATTGATTTTTTGACCTCTTCATCAACTTTATCACCGTGATCTTTGAGTGAAGTTTCAGTAGAATGGATTAGTGATTCAGCACTATTCTTGATTTCTACTTCTTCTCTGCGTTTTTTATCCTCCTCAGCATGTGATTCGGCATCTTTAACCATCTTTTCAATATCATCATCAGACAATCCACCAGATGCTTGAATTCGAATCTGTTGTTCTTTGCCAGTACCTTTGTCTTTAGCAGACACATTCACGATTCCATTAGCATCAATATCAAAAGTAACCTCAATTTGTGGTTGTCCTCGTGGTGCAGGAGGAATGCCAACAAGATCAAATTGACCTAGTAATTTGTTGTCGCTGGCCATTTCACGTTCACCTTGGAATACGCGAATAGTAACGGCACTTTGTTGATCTTCTGCAGTTGAAAATACTTGGCTTTTCTTTGTTGGAATTGTGGTATTACGTTCAATCAATCGCGTGAAAACACCACCTAGCGTTTCAATTCCAAGCGAAAGTGGAGTTACATCAAGTAAAAGAACGTCCTTTACATCACCTTGTAGAACACCAGCTTGTATTGCGGCTCCCATTGCCACTACTTCATCGGGGTTGACAGATTTGTTTGGATCTTTACCAAAAAACTCTTTAACAACCTCTTGAATTTTTGGCATACGAGTCATACCACCAACAAGTACTACCTCATCAACCTTTTTAGATCCTAAACCGGCATCTTTCAGGGCTGATTTACATGGCCCAATAGTTCGTTGCACTAATTTATCAACAAGCTGTTCAAATTTTGCCCTGGTCAACTTCATATTAAGGTGTTTTGGACCATTTGCATCTGCTGTAATAAATGGTAGATTGACTTCAGTTTGAGTCGCAGCTGACAATTCAATTTTAGCTTTTTCGGCAGCTTCTTTTAGTCGTTGTAAGGCAAGTTTATCGTTTCGGATGTCAATACCACTTTCTTTCTTAAATTCTTTAGCCAAGTGTTCGACCAAACACATATCAAAATCTTCACCACCGAGAAAGGTATCCCCATTGGTGGACTTGACTTCAAATACACCGTCACCAATTTCTAGTACTGACACGTCAAATGTTCCACCACCAAGGTCAAAAACGGCAATTGTTTTACCATCATTTTTTTCGAGTCCATAGGCTAATGATGCCGCGGTTGGTTCGTTAATGATACGTAACACTTCAAGACCAGCAATTTTACCAGCATCTTTAGTCGCTTGTCGTTGTGCATCATTAAAATAGGCAGGAACTGTAATGACTGCCTGAGTTACATCTTCACCAAGATACTTTTCAGCAGTTCGTTTCATTTTTTGTAAAATAAATGCAGAGATTTGTGAGGGTGAATATTTTTCACCACCCGCTTCAACCCATGCGTCACCATTTGAACCCTTAATGATTGAATAGGGTACTAGCTTTTTATCTTTCTCAACAGTTTTGTCAGTATAACGTCGACCGATGAGTCGTTTAACAGCAAATAGTGTTGCCTCTGGATTGGTAACAGATTGTCGTTTTGCTGGTTGACCTACCAGCATTTCACCTTCGTCAGTAAAAGCAACTATTGAAGGGGTTGTTCGTTCGCCCTCTTCATTTTCAATAACTTTAGGGTCTTTACCCTCCATGACCGATACACATGAGTTGGTCGTTCCTAAGTCAATTCCAATAACTTTTCCCATTTTTTACTCCTTGTAGCAAACCGACTGAACCCCGAAGGCATTCTAAACAACTGAAGTCGGAAGCCGGTTCCTAAATTGTTTGTTAATGTTTCACGTTACATAATGTATACGTGTAAAAATGAATTTTTTGTTATATAAGAACGAAAAATTTATTTCGCAAGGTGTGTGTAAAATTTACTACGTATTTTTGCAAATATTTTTTAAACTGTAATCTTAACTTTATTGAATTTATAGGGTTTGTCGTTCAAATTTATTTTTTTAGGAATAAATTTATTTTCTTATTTTTTTGAAACTTTGTTAGAAAAAATTAAAAATGTTGGTAAAATTTTACAATCAACTTTAAAATTTAAGTATTGAGTTTAGAAGTCATATTTTGCATCATTTTAGTATGGTAATTAGCTGATGTGACAATTTGACACATTTTAATCTGGTTTGAATCGGTAATTATATTGACAAATCAAATTATGAGGAACGTCATGAGAAAAATAATTTTAATTTTAACAACAACTATGTTGTTGGGTGCTTGTGAAGAGCGTATTAACCCTGCCAATAGTTGGGATAGATGTCGCAGTTCAGGTATAAATGAGTTTATTTGTATGTTTCACCCGATTGGAGACCTAGTTGCTGAACCTTTCCGTCATATGCATTAATAATGATAAGCAATCGTTGTTAATTTCGGAAAAGTTTTAGGAAGAATATCAAATCAACTTATTAATGGTAACGGGGGGAGTTTTGAAGTAGACTTGTCCCTTCCGTCTCTTTATTTTGAACTAGTTTTGTATTGGATTCACTAGTAAAATTGTTAGTTTAGGGTTGCGACGAGTTAAAAATTATATAAAGAATTCGGGGAAGTATTTTGGAAAAAAGTAATTTACCACCAGGTTTTGAGCTTCATCATGGTTATTTTGAACTTGATGCACAATTGGATCTAATTGAAAAAATTCGTGAAATTATAAAAGTTGCACCGCTATTCCAACCGGTAATGCCAAAGTCGGGAAAACCATTTTCAATTCAAATGTCAAATTGTGGTGAACTCGGTTGGGTTGCAGACAAATTCGGATATCGGTATCAAGAATTACATCCAGAATCTAATAATCCATGGCCAGAGATACCTGCAGTTTTAATTAAGCTTTGGGATGAGCTAACAAAATATCCCTCTAAACCGCAGGCCTGTTTGATTAATTATTATAGTAAAGCTACTAAATTAGGGTTACATCGGGATGAAGATGAAGAAGATTTCAATGCACCAGTGCTTTCTATTTCATTAGGAGATGATTGTTTATTTAGAGTTGGAGGAGAAAAACGAAAAGATCCAACTAGTTCGTTACGATTAATTTCCGGAGATGTGGTAATGTTAGGTGGTAAGGCGCGTCTATGTTTTCATGGAGTAGACCGGATATATTTTGGAACTTCTACACTTCTAAAAAGTGGAGGGAGAATTAATTTGACTCTAAGGCGTGTTACCAATTGAGATTTTATGATTTATGAAGGTATTTCAGTGAATTTTAACATTTACCATTTAATTCAAATAGGTACCTTTTTATATATTTATAATGACTAGACGTAACTGTAATTCTAACAAACGTGATAAGATTTTGATAGGTTGAATGGGTAGCTAGTTAGGTTTTGTTTAAACTAATTGCAGAAGCGGAAATTGCAAAGTTAGCTAGACGTTGGTCCATTCCACTCTGGAACCTGTTGATCAAATTTCAACTGTTTTTGCCGCAAACATAATGCGTCGAATACATCAGTTAGCTCAAACCTCTCAAGACTTAAGAAAGGAAGACTTGACTGTGCCTCAATCCAAAACTGATCTGATAATGAATTTGGGACATCTATATATGCCGTTTCCCACCAGTTAATGATATTTTTTTGGGATTTTTGTAGTAATTTTTCACTAGGTAATAGATCTCTTTTTTGATGTTGATTTACAGTTCGATGGCTTGGCATCAAATTCCAAAGATTTCCACACGGCCAAATTGACCAAGGCAGACAATGATCAATATCCAAATCATCGTGATTAAGTTTTTTTTCGGTCCAAATGCAACGAAGCTCATTCTTATCCAACAGCAATTTTGCTCGTTCATGAGCTGCACCAAGATCTCTGGTCTGTTCTTCCCAAACCATTGCACTTGCGATGGTTGAATTTGTCAAATTTATGTTTCTATTTCTAGCATACTTTTGGATTAATGAAGTCCATTCTGAAATTATCACCGGCTCAACCCAAACATCAAATCTTTGCAAAGTTTGCCATATAAGACTAGGTATTTTGATATTGCCAAATGATTCAAAATATTGTTGGTCCAATATGATATTGTTTGGTCGATCTCGATTACTGATTCGATCGTTTGGAAAAATAACTTCATTATTTTGATTGGTAATTTTACTTGCAGGCATTTTACAAATATTTGATATCGCATCTTTAATAGCTTGATGTAGGAGCTTTGCTTGTGGTCCTGAAAATGCCATTCCAACACTTAATTTTATATTTGGATCGCGTGCAATTGTTTTGAATGGAGTTTTGACAAATCCTAAATGTTCAAAACCAATATTTTCCGAAGATTGAGGTAAATAATTATTAAGAAGTGGTATAAATAACCTAATCCATGTAAGTCCAACTAATCCTAATGGAATTGAGACAAAGTCATCATCTAGGTGTTTTACAAATCCTGGCCAAGTGTTTGCGATTCGACAAAACACTCGTAACAAGGCCAATTTATGAGTTGAAGACTTTTTATCTTTCAAAATAATGTGTCTTAAAATTGGTAGAGCATCAGTTCCATCATTTGGAACTCTAACTGCGAAATGAAACCATTTTCGATCTGACCGCCCTAATAAATCGTCGGAATTGTATTCATGAGCAATAATTAAACCATGTTCACTTGATAATTTTTTAATTTCCATTTCTGTGACTGGAAAAACATCATCGCGCTCTTCGTTGTTAGTTAGGGGGAATGTTAAAACTAAAACACCTCCTGGTTTTAAAAACGATATAATTTTTCTAAATGACCGGTAACGCTCTTCAGATTGAATATGTTGCCAAACTGCACTTACAATGATGAGATCAAAAGTTAATTCTAATTTTGAAACTTCTGTGAGATTAGGCAGGCAGTCGTCGACCCACGTGATTTTTGAATTTTTGTGTAATTCAGCGGCACCAAGTCGCATGGGTGTTGAGGGTTCAACCGCTAAAACTTCAAAACCTTTACTTGCAAGCCACGCAGCATCCCGACCACTACCTGCTCCAATATCAAGTGCTAACCCAGGACTATTTGGTAGGTAGTCCTCCAACCGGTTATATAACTGATTAGGTGAAATGCCTTCATATTGCTTAATTTGTTTGTCGGCATTAGCGTCATACCACGCGGTATTAGCTGACATTTCTTACTCCTACTGGTCTGACCGAGTAGATATGTATTGGTAGTATACAATATAATACAATTGTGAACCAATAGTTTCATAATATTCAAAATCACTTTTTTTTTGGTAATCCGAAGCAGTAAATATCTAACCAAATATAAAAAAAGACGACACCAAACAGTGTCGTCTTAAATTGATGTTGAAATCAAAACCTGACAATCCAGCTAGCTGGATTGTGTTAGTGTGCCATAATCCAACCAAGGGTGATAAATGCACACTCAAATTCTGAACGACTTTGATTGCAATCCTCAAATTTATCCTCAGGTGAATCATGTGTTTCAACACAAGCACCGAGCATAAAAACTATTGCCAAAAGATATATTAGCTTTCGCATTTTGGTTTACTCCTTTTATTTGTTTTCTATTAGAACTTAAAGTTCTTAACAGAATTTCGAAGGTGACTAGTTGCATGACGACATTAATATCAAAACTATTGCAATATTAAAGTGTGTCTTATTGTCGCACCTTTTGTTTTAATCAATGTCAAACTTACTAATAGATACATTTGCTAAAACAAAATCTTGATCGCTATGACTATAAGTGACCCTGCAATTAACCACAGCGCAATTCGACTTGATCGTGTTAATACTGGTGGAACTTGGTTTCCATTGGTTGCAGGGGATTCATTTTGAGTTTGGGAAATTTGATTTAACAAAGTAGGTAGATTGTTCGCGAGTTTGCCAATGGAATTAAATCCAGTTGCTAAATCTTGTAATTTTCCAATTGGTCCCAAATTTTTCTCAATATAGTCCCTTACCACCGGTTCTGCAGTTTGCCAAATGTTTAAGTCAGGATCTAGTGTGCGCGCAACCCCTTCAACTACTACCATTGTCTTTTGCAACATGAGTAGTTGTGTTTGAGTTTGCATATTAAATAAGTCGGTAACTTCAAAAAGTAGAGTCAGCAATCGTGCCATTGAAATGTCACTAGCGTTTTGACCATGTATTGGTTCACCAATTGCTCTGATCGCTTGCGAAAATACATCAATTTCTTGATTTGATGGTACATAACCGGCTTCGAAGTGAACTTCGGCTACGCGTTGATAATTGCGCGTGATAAACCCGAATAGGATTTCTGCTAAGAATCGACGTTCAGGTATCCCTAAACGTCCCATGATACCAAAGTCAACAGCAGCGACTTTTCCATCAGGTTCAATAAACAAATTTCCTTGATGCATGTCGGCATGAAAGAAACCATCACGTAATGCATGTTTTAAAAACGACTGAATAATTACTCTTGCCAGTTCCTTTTGATCATGGTCATCGTTGGCAATCCCCTCCAAGTCACTTAATTTGCGTCCCTCAATCCATTCCATTGTTAGAATAGATTTGGTCGTTCGAACCCAGTCAACTGAGGGTACTCTAAAACCAAGGTCTTCAGTTGTATTCTCTGCCATTTCTGATAATGCCGCCGCTTCCAATCGTAAATCCATTTCCAGTTCAACTGATCGTGCAAGAGTATCTACTACAGCAATTGGACGTAATCGACGTGATGGCTTGTGAAATTTTTCAACAATTCGAGCGGTGAGATAAAAACTTTTTAAATCTCGTTTGAATCGTTCAACGATTCCTGGACGCAATATTTTAACTGCGACTTTATATTGGTTGCCATCTTCGGTTAAGATTTTTGCTGAATGTACCTGTGCAATAGAAGCCGCTGCTACCGAATCCCCGAATTCAGCAAAGCTTTCGGAAATCTTAATACCCAAAGCATCTTCAATTGTTTTAATTGCAATTTCCTTGGGAAATTCAGGTAACCGATCCTGTAATTGTGCTAATCCCGCGGCTAGATCTTTACCTACGATATCAGGGCGAGTAGCAAAAAATTGACCAAGTTTCACATATGAGGGTCCTAATCGGTTCAATGCGGTAGAGATTCGAGATCCTGCTTCCACATGATCAATATTTTTCCTCTCAATAATGCGAATAATTTTAAGCATCATTCGTGCACTCAAAGGTAAATCAGGTACCTTAATGAGTCCAAACACACCTTCTCTGGCCAACACAAATACTGCTTTGATTAAGCGAAAGAACGGCATAACATTGAGAGTCATTGGATAAAATTTCCTGAACAATAAAGGTCTGAATTATGAATGATTTTTATTAACTGTACATCTTGATTAAGTTTTCCAGCCTGAATGTATTGCCGCAATTCCACCTGAAAAATTTCGATATGTAACTCTTGAAAACCCTGCTTGACTAATCATACTTGCGAATTGTTCTTGCGGTGGAAATTTTCGAATTGATTCAGCTAAATATCGATAAGCGGCCCCATCATTTACAACAATTTGTCCTAACCAAGGCATCACATTGAAAGAATACAGGTCATAAAATTTATCAAGCATCGGAATGACAGTTTCTGAAAATTCCAAACACATGAATCGCCCGCCAAACTTTAACACACGAAATGCTTCAGTAAGAACTTTTTCAATGTGAGTTACATTTCTGATGCCAAAAGCAATGGTATAGACATCATATTCAGCAGATTGAAATGGTAAGTCTTCGGCATTACTTAAGACAAATCGGAGATTTTTGGCAAATTTTGCTTTAGCTACGCGTTGCCGGCAAATTTCAAGCATTGGCTGGTTAATATCACTGACGGTAAGACTTAAATTAGTTGCAGTTCGTTCTAAAATACGCAATGCAATATCACCAGTTCCACCAGCAACATCCAATAACTTCCAGTCTGACCGTTCCTGTCGTGGTGGTGCTAACCAAGACACAAAAGCATCTTTCCATAATCTATGCATGCCACCCGATAATAAATCATTCATCAAGTCATAACGAGTAGAAACGCTATCAAATACATTGTTCACTCGATCTTGCTTGTCTTCAACAGCAATCTCATCAAAACCAAAATTTGTTTTTCTACCAAAACTAGGTTTAGTTTGATAGTTTGTTGTAGCTGTTGTGAAGGAATTCATCAATTCATCCTTATACTTTGAACCACTTAAGTTTAATATTTGAAATTAAGTCAATTTCCGCTAAAAATATACACATTTTCAATAAGAATTGAATTGGATACAGAAATATATGCCAGAATTACCAGAAGTTGAAACAGTTAAACGCGGTTTAGCACCCTTTATGGAGGGTGCAAACATCACCAATGTTAAAGTAAATCGTCCGAATTTACGATTTCCATTTCCAACTGATTTTGTCGAAAAATTAGTGGGACAAACAGTAATTTCACTTAAGCGACGTGCAAAATACATTCTTGTCAATTTGAGCAATGATTTAACTCTAACAATTCATCTAGGAATGTCAGGTTCATTTCGAATAATGGGTGAAAACGTTGAACAATCCGAAATTGAAAACAAGAAAAATACTCATGATCATGTAATATTTAAATTAGTTACAAAAAACCAAAAATCGTGTTGTGTTATTTATAATGATCCCCGCCGGTTTGGATATATGGATTTAATTGCAAATTCTGATTTAAATGAACATACGTATTTTTGTAAGTTAGGGATAGAACCGTTAGGAAATGAATTTAGTTCGGAGTATTTATTGAAACAATTACAGGGGCGAACAACCACACTAAAAGCTGCGTTGCTTGATCAATCAATTTTAGCTGGACTTGGTAATATCTATGTATGTGAAGCTCTCTGGCGGGCAAAACTACCACCAAAATTAACCGCTAACGTGTTCTTGTCAAAGCGAAAAAAGTTAAAAATTAGCATGGAATTATTGGTTGAATCAATTCGCGCGGTTTTGAATTCTGCAATTGAAGCTGGGGGTTCCAGTCTCCGCGATCATGTTCAAACTGATGGATCGATGGGATATTTTCAACGTGAATTTGCAGTCTATGGTCGGGAAGGATTAAAGTGTTTGCGTGATGATTGTAAAGGAACAATTGTTCGAATTGTTCAAAATGGGCGGTCATCATTTTATTGCAATAGATGTCAAAAATATTGAATTTTAAATAATTTTGCTTATAGTTTTGACCTTGCATAAAAATTGATTGATCACCACTTAGAAATTAGCTCGTGAATTAGAGGGAGTACTTGGATTCATTCACAAGCATTATAATTGGGGCAGACTACATTGGTGTCGCACCATTTATTGAAGTTTGTCCATTGATTAAGGGTAAAATTTTGATTCCTAAGGAGTATGATATGGCTTATCAAAATATCAAAGTGGAAACCCGTGATAAAGTCGGGGTAATCACATTAAATCGACCTGAATCACTCAATGCGTTGAATTCAGCGATTATAGAAGAACTAAATCGGTCGCTTGTTGCCTATGATGCTGATAAAAAGATCGGTTGTATTGTACTGACTGGTTCCGATAAAGCATTTGCAGCCGGTGCCGATATAAAAGAAATGGCTGAAAATCAATTTGTTGATACTTATCTTGACAATATGATGGGGACTTGGGATTTGATATCCAATACTCGTAAGCCAATTATCGCGGCGGTTTCCGGATACGCTTTGGGTGGCGGATGTGAAGTGGCTATGATGTGCGATATGATTATTGCCGCTGATACTGCGAAATTTGGTTTACCTGAAGTAACACTTGGTGTTATGCCAGGTGCCGGTGGTACGCAACGACTGACCCGATATGTAGGTAAATCTAAAGCAATGGATATGTGTTTAACTGGTCGCTTTATGGATGCGCAGGAAGCAGAGAGTAGCGGGTTAATCAGTCGAATAGTTCCGGCAAACGACCTACTTGAGGAAACATTTAAAATTGCCGATAAAATTTCTGACCTATCACCGCAATCGGTGTTAATGATCAAGGAATCGGTTAATCGAGCTTATGAAACAATGTTACTTGAAGGAATTCGAGTCGAACGACGTATGTTCCAATCGTTGTTTGCAACTCAAGATCAAAAGGAAGGAATGAAAGCATTTATTGAAAAGCGAGAACCGCATTTTAAAGGAGCATGATTTCATATTTAGTTGCTTGAAATTTATTTCAAATAATTGTTGACAAAATTATAATTTATTGTTATATTTAAAGGATTAAGAAAATTGTACGGTAGAAAAATGACGGCAATTTTCTATTACTCTAACAATCAAATAGCTTATTTCATGCACAAACTGTGCAGTTATTGAAGCAATGGAACTAAAATATGGCAAATACAACATCTGCGAAAAAGGCAACTCGTAAAATAGTACGACGAACAGCTGTAAATAAAGCAAGACGCACCAGAATGCGTACATTTGTAAGAAAGGTTGAAGAAGCAATCACATCTGGTAATAAAGACGAAGCCGGTGTAGCTTTAAAGAATGCACAACCAGAAATTGCGCGTGCTGCACACAAAGGCGTGTTACATCGCAATACAGCCGCTCGTAAAGTTTCTCGACTCGCAAAGCAAGTTAACGCGATGGCAACAAGTTAGTTTGTAAAAATCAATCAAATGTGTGTGATATTACTAACTGTAGAACCAAGAAAATATTTCGTGAAGATTTAGTGGTTTAAAAATGCTTGAACTTTGGAATTAGATACTAGCATAAATTACTAGTGTTCAAAATTAGTAATATGTTCAATTTATGGTCCTTATGGTTTATTAAGCGTCGTAACTAAAGAGTTACGACGCTTAATTAATTGGTAACTTGCACCTCTAAATTTGACTCAATTCAAATTTGTAGACTTCTTAAAAAATATTTCTGTCAGAACTTTTTTTACGAAATATCGAGATTCACAACAAAACATCTTTCAATGTTAAAAAGTATTGAGTTTGAAGAATAGTGAGAATTTAGTTTCTTGGTAAGTCTATGAAACTGAATTCAAATTTAGCTAATTGTATACTTGAATTAATTATTTGTGATAGAAATTAAGTTGAAAAACTCAATTTGCGTTCTATTTAATAAGAATCAATTTGTGACGAACGTTATATTTTGAGTTCGTTATGTTGATGAATGTAGGTAATAATATAGGAAATTATTGGTTAGAGTACTGGATATTCAGCTGGGTAGTTTAAATTATCCATAATTTTAAGTGAAAAGCAAAAAATTCGCTGCCAATAAACCAAGAAAATACAAGGGGTTGGACGGTATAAGTTGACATTATTTTAACTCAAATTTAGGATTAATGGTAGTTTGAAAAATTGAAATTGGAAGCGACTCCCAAGCACTGCTGATAGTCAAATTTTGTTTCATATTTTTTATATATACCAACAACTTACGAATAGGTAGAAAAAATTAATTGGTAATTTTACGGATAAAAGTCTCATATGAAAAAAATTTAGAAAAATGTTGTTAGCCGTTGAAATTCAGAGGTTATTTCCGATTTTGGAATAACTAATTCATGTTTAATAATTTGTAATATTTTCAATAGAAAAAATTGAAATTTTGACCGAATTGAAATTTCATTTGTTGCAAAATTAATTTTTTTCTCAATTTTGCACGACTGTTAAATTTTTGTTACATTTTAAGTTTAAAAACAAAAAAAGAGCTATGAATTGTAATAAAAGTCCAGTAATTATGATGTTTTTGAAAACAGTAATAATTTAAGTTAAGTATTAGTTGAGTAAAAATAATTTTATACAGTATAAAAAAGTATTTATTATGTATAAAATTGAGAAAATTGAAATTGAATACTTAAAATGGGTAGAAACGCATTAATTTAAACTTAGAAGTATCAACCGGTGGTGCCATGAAATGAATCAGAAATTGGATCCAAATTGTGCCGGTGAAAGCTCTGTAAGTAGATGTTATGAGATACTAGCGAAAGAGAGTGCATCAGTTTTGGTTGATGTGCGAACCAAGGCGGAGTGGACATATGTCGGTGTACCTGATTTGTCCGAATTAGGAAAATCACCTATTTTTATTGAATGGCAGGTATATCCAGCAATGGAAACCAATGCACAGTTTGTAGATGATTTGACTACTGAGTTTGATCGAAGAGGAGTTAAGCAAGAGACTCCAATTTTCTTTCTGTGTCGATCTGGGGTCAGAAGTATGAGTGCCGCAAGTTTGATGACATCGGTTGGATATGTGCGTTGCCTCAATGTTGTGGGTGGATTTGAAGGTCCGGTTGACGAAAATAAGCATCGTGGTGGCAAGTCGGGTTGGAAAGCAGCGAATTTACCTTGGCTTCAATTTTGAGTTGGACGGTAAATCGAAAGTTTTTGGGTCCTTTCATGAAGCGATTTTATAAATCGTTTGTAACAACAATACAAATCTTACCTACTGGTTGATTTAAACCAGACTAACCTGAACGGAGGTTTTATCATGGGTACTGGAACTGATAGTATTGCTGGCGATGAGCAATGGGGTCGTGTCTTAACCAATATCAAAGAAGAAATTGGTGAAGATAAGTATTTAACGTGGTTTCAACGCGTTAAACTTGAAAAAATGGCCGATAGTAAAGTGATTCTTTCGGTTCCAACAAGGTTTATTCGAAAATATCTGGAATCAAACTATGAAGGCCATATATTTGACCTTTGGAAACGAGAGTGTGAATGGATCAAAAGTATTGAGTTTATTGTGCGAGGGATGACTAAACCGGCAGTTTCGAATGTAGTGGCCAGCGGGGTTAAGTCTTCTGTTCCAGCATTAGGAAAGCGTTATCAAGAAGCAAAAGATAGCTTTGACGAATTGTTAGAAGGTTGCCGTATTGAACCAAAATTTACGTTTGATGCATTTGCTGTAGGTGCCTCGAATCAAATGGCAATTGCTGCCGCAAAAGAAGTAACTGAACAAGTTTCAGTTGGTAAGCCGGCTCGTTATAATCCGTTATATATTGCATCAGATTATGGGATGGGAAAAACTCATCTCCTCCATGCAATAGCAACTCAAATTAAAGGAGAGAACCGAAAAGTTTCATATTTCACTTCAGAATATTTTATGCGTCAATTTGTGGAAGCATTACGGAATCAAAATGCAGATGAATTCAAAGCCGCCATTCGAAGTACAAGTATCTTATTGATTGATGATATGCAGTTTTTGAGAGGTAAAAAAATCCAAGAGGAATTTTGTCATACTCTTAATGAATTTATTGATAGTAATAAACAAGTTGTTTGCGCGGGGGATCGAATTCCAAACAAACTTGAAGTATTTGATGAACGGATGAGATCTCGTCTAAAGGGTGGCATTGTTACGGAAATATTGGCACCTGATGTAGAATTGCGGAAGAAAGTGATTCGGATGCGATGTGAAGCCGAAAAGCTAGATTTTCCAGAATTTGAACTTTCTGAACCAATTATTACGTATGTTGCTGAAAAATTAACAACAAACGGTCGAGATTTGGTAGGTGCTGTGTCGCGACTTTGCTTCGCATATCGATTCTCTAAGCAACCAGTTACTCTAGAAATTGCTGAGGAAGCGGTTAAGGACTTGATCAAAACAGAAGAGCCATATTCGTTGCGTATTGAAGATATTTTTGAAAAGGTATCCAATGAATTTAATGTGGATGTCAGTATTATGTTATCAAATGAACGGTCACGCAGTGTTGTAGTCCCAAGACAGATTGCTATGTTTCTTGCTAAAGAATTGACCACTCGCTCATTACCTGAAATTGGCAAAAAATTCGGTGGACGAGATCATACTACAGTGCTTTATGCCTACCGGAGAGTTAAAAAGCTGATAACTGGTGATAAAGAAATGGCGAAAAAAATTGAAAAGATGAAGTTTGAACTAAAAAATTAGGATTCAATGGCATTGTTATTTCTAATACAACTTTAGTAATAGAATGAGGTATTTTGATGAACGTTTAATTTGATTTTCAAGAGTGGAAAGTAGGATAAAATTTGGACCTTTCTTGCACTTAAACTGGAGTATAAATGTCAAAAAATACCGCATTGTAACCAGGACAAAAATTTGCTGTGGAAAACTCATTTTTTTATGTGAATCGCAAAATTATTGTTATATATTTAGTAGACTGTTGATTAGGCATGAGATATTAAAATATAGAAGTGGTGGTCGTTTAGAGTGATTTGGTAGAGTGAAAACCGATTAGTGTATAGTTGCGATGAGCAGCTACAGAATTTGTGGAAAGGTGCTTAGTTACTCACAAAGTAGTTATTTAATCAATTATTTATCGCAAAATTTAAATTGCGATTTACCTTGTTTCCAATTGTTGGAGACAGCATGCAACCGTAGGGGTCGAATCAAATGAAAGCTACACTTGAGCGTTCAGAATTGCTGAAATCACTTACTCAATTGCAACGCGTAGTTGAGCGCAAGACTTCAATGCCAGTTTTAAAAAATGTGTACATTCATGTAGAAAATGATGCAGTTGAATTAGTTACTACTGACATTGATCTAGAGTTGAGAGATCAAATTGCTGCTAATGTTGAGCAATCTGGAACAGTTACTGCTGATGCTCATGTTCTTTTTGATATTGTGCGCAAGTTGCCGGAAGGTGCACAGATTGAATTTGCTAATTCTGGTGAAAATTCAACTCTCAATGTCAATGCAGGAAAATCAAAATTTAAATTACCGATATTGCCACATGATACATTTCCTCATTTGGCTGCGGATGATCTTACCGCGACATTTGAAATTAGTGGATCAAACTTTAAGTCATTGATTGAGCGAACTATATTTGCGATTTCATCTGAGGATAGTCGATATTATTTGAACGGGATTTACCTACATACTGTTGAAGGTGAAGGTAGTGAAAAGTTACTACGAGCAGTTACTACCGATGGACATCGACTTGCACAATCTGAATTTCCCTGCCCGAATGGTGCAACGGAAATGCCCAACGTGATTATGCCAAAAAAGACTGTAGCTGAATTACAAAAACTACTTGATGGAGTTGAAGATAATGTAACGGTTGAATTGTCTGACAAAAAATTGCGGGTGAAAATTGGACTAACAGTGTTGACAAGTAAATTGGTTGATGGAACTTTCCCTGAATATTCTCGAGTTATTCCCAAGCAAAACGAAATTGAATTAAAGATTGATTGTGAAGCCTTCACACGCGCTGTGGATCGGGTTTCTACCATTAGTAATGACCCAGTCAAGGCGATTAAACTATCCTTAAGCAAGGGAAAAATGGTACTTACATATTCTAACCCAGCGAGTGGTAATGCGACTGAAGAGCTTGAGGTTGAATATGCAGGTGAGAAGATGGATATCGGATTTAATTCAAATTATTTAACTGACATAACGACTCAACTTGAGTCTGATATCGTTAAATTTAAGTTAGGTGATGCTACTCAGCCGGCAATTGTTCAGAATGATAATTCAGAGTCTACGCTTTATGTAGTCATGCCAATGCGTGTGTAGTCGCGCTAACATGGTTTGTAGTGTAATTTGATGGACCGGCACCAGGTTCAGAAAGTTTGGTTATCTGCACTTAAATTGAGTGAGTTTCGTAACTATACGAACCTTTCGTTAGATTTATCTAATCGCCATATAGTTTTGTATGGGAATAACGGTGCCGGAAAAACAAATATCCTTGAATCGATATCATTTTTAACACCTGGTCGAGGGATGCGCCGCGCCAGTTTTGTAGATGTTGCAAATAATCAAGGATCTGGTGCGTGGACAGTCGCCGCTACCTTAACAAGTGATAATGACAATATCCCGATCGGCTCTGGTTTTGTATTTGATTCTAATCAAACAAAGAAATCAAGACGTACCCGGATTAACTCCGCAACAGTTTCAAGTGCTGATAGTCTACTGGAATATATTAGAGTAATTTGGTTAACCCCGGCAATGGACGGTTTGTTTACAGGTCCATCAGCAGATCGAAGAAGATTTCTGGACCGAATGGTTTTAGCTATTGACCCTCAACATGGTCGTCGGGTTGTGAATTTTGAAAAAGCAATGCGAAACCGAAATCGTTTGTTATTTGAGCGACCGGGTGAAATAGGTTGGCTTGAAGGACTAGAAACTCAGCTGGCCGAATTTGGGGTTGCCATTACCGAAGCTAGAAAGAGATTAGTGGAGTCATTTGCTGACCTTTTTGAAAGTTCCTCGACTAGTAAGTTTGGTTTCCCGTCTGCTGTTATGTCACTTGTAGGTGAATTTGAAAACCTGATTCAAAATCTATCAACAATTGAAGCACAACAGGAGTATTTGAAGACGTTAGTTAAAATGCGTGATCGAGATGGCAAGGCGGGGAGATTATTGATTGGTCCACATGTAGTTGATTTGAAAGTAAACCATCGTGAAAAAAATATTGAAGCCGCGCGGGCATCAACAGGGGAACAAAAGGCATTATTAATTGGACTAATTCTTGCCCACGCAAAATTAGTTTGGACACTATCAGGAATTCCACCAATTTTGTTGCTAGATGAGGTCGCAGCTCATTTGGATGCTAGTCGACGTGCTATATTGTTTGAACACTTAGAAGAACATGGAGGTCAATGTTGGTTAACTGGAACCGATCAAACCTATTTTGAGGCATTTGCAGAGCGTGCACAAAGATTACATGTAGTAAATGGAGCAATAGCGGATTGAATTGCCGCAAATCAGGATCATAGGGCTCTATTTAAGTGTTAATTATTGATCAGAGATTTAACTGTACTCAAGCTTGTGGATAACTTACAGAATACAATTTGACAATATACGATCCCTTATTATAATGTGTCACAGATTTAAACCAAACAAAGGGATACTTAGATAAGTTATGAGTGACACTTCAGAACTCGTTTTAAATGAAGATTATACCGCAGATTCCATTAAGGTATTGAAAGGACTTGAAGCTGTACGCAAACGTCCTGGAATGTATATTGGTGATACCGATGATGGTTCTGGTTTGCATCATATGGTTTATGAGGTAGTTGATAATGCGATTGATGAATGTTTAGCTGGGCATGCAGATTTTGTGACAGTGACGTTGAATTCTGATGGATCGGCCACTGTAACGGATAATGGTCGTGGCATTCCAACTGATATTCATAAAGAGGGTGTTTCAGCGGCGGAAGTGATCATGACCCAATTACATGCTGGTGGAAAATTTGATCAAAACGCCTATAAAGTTTCGGGCGGTCTTCATGGTGTTGGTGTTTCGGTAGTCAATGCACTTTCAACTTGGTTAGAGTTGCGGATCTGGCGTGATAATAAGGAGTATAAAATACGGTTTGAAGATGGCAAAGCTACCGATCCTTTGGAAATTGTTGGTCCAGCGAATGGTAAAAAAGGAACCGAGGTAATTTTCTTACCATCTTCTCAAACATTTTCAATGACGGATTTTGATTTCAGTACGTTGGAACATCGTTTACGTGAACTTGCATTTTTGAATTCTGGCGCACGGATAATATTGAAAGATAATCGCGGAGTAGAAGAGAAAAGTGTTGAACTTTATTATGAGGGTGGTTTAGAAGCATTTGTTCGGTATTTAGATCGAGCAAAACATCCTTTGCTTGAAAATCCAATTGAACTTAAAGCGGAAAAAAAGCAGGAAGATAATAAGATATCCGTTGAAGTGGCGATGTGGTGGAATGATAGCTACCATGAGAGTGTTTTGTGCTTTACCAATAATATTCCTCAACGAGATGGTGGAACCCATTTGGCGGGATTTAGAGGGGCATTGACTCGTCAATTGACAAGCTATGCTGAAACGAGTGGAATCGCCAAAAAAGAAAAAATCTCTTTCACTGGAGAAGATTGCCGAGAAGGATTGACATGTGTACTCTCAGTAAAAGTACCAGACCCGAAATTTTCGTCACAAACGAAAGAAAAGTTGGTGTCATCGGAAGTACGACCAGTAGTTGAAAGTGCAGTTAATCAGGCACTAGCTGAATGGTTAGAAGAAAATCCTGCTCCAGCAAAAGTTATTGTTTCAAAAATTGTTGAAGCTGCGATTGCTCGAGAGGCCGCGCGTAAAGCTCGTGATTTGACGCGACGTAAAGGTGTGCTTGATATTGCTTCACTACCTGGAAAACTTGCTGATTGCCAAGAGCGTGATGCTTCTAAATCAGAAATTTTTTTGGTTGAGGGTGATTCTGCTGGTGGTTCTGCGAAACAGGGTCGTAATCGGGAAAATCAAGCAGTTCTTCCGCTTCGGGGGAAAATTCTTAATGTGGAACGCGCGCGTTTTGACAAGATGTTGTCATCTAAAGAAATAGGTACACTTATTACTGCATTAGGTACAGGGATTGGTAAAGAAGAATTTAATGCTGAAAAGCTGCGTTATCATAAAATAATTATTATGACAGACGCGGATGTTGATGGTGCACACATTCGAACATTGCTGTTAACTTTCTTTTTTCGACAAATGCCAGATTTGGTTGAGAGAGGTCATTTGTATATCGCGCAACCACCTTTGTATAAGGTTAAACGGGGTTCATCAGAGCAATACTTAAAGAATGAGCGCGCGTTGACCGATTTCTTGATTGAGTCTGGACTTGAAGATGCGAGTTTGAAACTGGCAAATAAAGAACTTCGTGCCGGAAATGATTTACGGGATATTGTGGAACAAGCAAGAAAAGTTTCAGCGATCCTGAATGGATTACATCCTCGATATAATCGTTCTATAGTTGAGCAAGCGGCAATTGCAGGTGCTCTAAATAGTGAAATTTTGGATAATGTAAAAAAATTGAAAGATGCTGCAGCTTATATTGCTCGACGGTTAGATCTAATTTCCGATGAATTTGAACGTGGTTGGGAATCTGAAATAAATAATGACGGTAATTTAGTTTTCTCCCGGGTAGTGCGAGGGGTAAAAGAAGCATCGATTGTTGATAGAGCATTATTGAGTTCGCTTGATGCAAGAAAACTAAATGAGTTTAGTAACCATCTAAGTGAGATTTATGGCAAGGCGGCCACGTTCATAGTAAAGAATGATGAGTCTCCTATTCGCGGACCACAAGCATTGATGAGTGCCGTATTGGAAATTGGTAATAAAGGGTTTTCATTACAACGCTATAAAGGTCTTGGTGAAATGAACCCAGAGCAGCTATGGGAAACGACGCTTGATCCAGATGCTCGAACGATGTTGCAAGTAAAAGTACGAGAAGCTGATGACGCGGATGACTTGTTCACTAAATTGATGGGAGATGAGGTTGAACCGCGTCGTGAGTTCATTGAAAGTAATGCATTAAATGTAGCAAATCTAGATGTCTAAGTTGTACGTAATCTTGTGCACACTTGGATTAATAACTATGTGAGGTAAATCATGACAGAGTGGAACGTATATCTTTCTGGTGAAATTCATACAGATTGGCGACAGGAAATAATTGAAAAAAGTCAGGCGGCATCGCTACCTATTCAATTCACTAGTCCAAATACAAATCACGAAAATAGCGACAATTGCGGAGTTAATATCCTTGGTGAGGAAGACAAACCATTTTGGAAAGATCATAAGGGTGCAAAAATAAATACGATTCGACATCAAGCCTTAATCAATAAAGCAGATATTGTAGTCGTACGATTTGGTGATCAATATAAACAATGGAATGCGGCATTTGATGCTGGGTACGCCGCGGCATTAGGAAAACCGTTAATTGTTAATCATGCACCTGACCTTACGCATCCATTAAAGGAAGTTGATGCAGTTGCATTAGCTGTTGCAGAAACGCCGGAACAAGTGGCTAAGGTGCTGTATTATATTATACATGGCGAGTTTAATTGATTGGCTAGTTTGGAATACGAACTGGGAATTTTGAATTTGTTTTATTGAAGCAGATGATCATGAATTTTTGAGGTTCTTTATGAGCCATTTTTTAAGCTCTTTCAAATCAACAAAAACTGTACCTTTTGGTAGTGGTGGTCGCTCAATCATAATAATTGGAATATTTAGTTGTCGCGCTGCAACTAATTTGGCGTAACCAATTTCTCCACCACTATTTCTTAAGATTAAATGAGTTATCTCTTTTTTCTTAAATAGATCACGCTCCGCTTCCCAATTTTTTGTAGGGCGCGCTAAAATCAATTCACCATGTGTTAGTGCAAATGGTGGATTGGGCATTTCAATCATCCGAATTATTGAGAAAATGTCCTTTCTTTGATTCACTTTGTGAGCATGTTTCTTACCAATTGCGAAAAATGGTCTCGAGTTTGCTGGCAATACTTTGATTGCGTTATCTATTGAGTTGACAATATTCCACTTTTCTTTGGTTTCAGGTACCCAGTGCGATCGAATAAAATGGGCAAGCGGAATTCCAGATTGTATTGACGCTTGAGATGCATGTAGTTTAATTTGTTCAGAAAACGGATGTGTCGCATCAATAATAAAGTTGATATGTTCACTTTCTAAATAATCAATGAGTCCCTCAACACCTCCAAAACCCCCAAAACGTGTCTGTGATCTTAACTTTACGGGATTTTTTGTAACACCTGCGTAACTCGCAACAATATCCAAATTTGGTATAGTTGAAATTTCTGCAATCAACATTCTGGCTTCATAAGTACCAGCTAATACCAAAATTTTTTTAGGCATCGCTCTCACCAATAATTTTACCGTCGCGATCAATTACTAAAACATTGGTTTCAATTTTCGCATCACGAAGTGTTTTGAGAATAGTCATGTTTGCTAATTTCGCTGCGGAATCTGCAATAGATATTTGATTGTTATGGGAGACATTAAAATAGTTTTGGACTGTGTTTACTTCAGATAATTTTGGTATTGATTCGTTTCTTCCTCCTGCATCAAGATATATTTGGGTTAAAAACTTTGGATCAACTGAGCTTCGAGATGAATGTAAATCTAAATTTCCTTGTGCTAATTTAGTTATTTTTGCTGGACCACCAGCAATAGTTAGTTTTGGAATAGGCTTTTTTCGTAAATATTTGAGTAATCCGCCGACAAAATCACCCATATCCAACATTGCTTGGTCAGGTAGATTGTATTTCTTTTGAACGGTCGCTTCTGAATTTGAACCGGTCGTTCCTGCTACATGTTGTAAATTTGCTGAACGGGCGACATCAATTCCGAGGTGAATCGAAGCGATCCAAGATGAGCAAGAAAATGGCCTGACAATGCCAGTGGTTCCTAGAATAGATAGACCACCAAGAATACCCAAGCGAGCATTCATTGTCTTTTCAGCTATTTTTTTACCATTGGGAATTGAAATTTCTATTTTAACATCTGGTGAAACATTAAATTTCGCTGCCAATTCTTTTATTGCTGAAGTCATCATTTCTCTTGGCACTGGATTTATAGCTGGTTCACCTACATTTATGGGTAGTCCTGGTCTAGTCACCGTTCCCACTCCTTCACCTGCCATGAAAATTATTCCTGATCCATGCTCACCTAAACTGACTTTCGAATTAATGGTTGCGCCATTTGTTACGTCTGGATCATCTCCCGCATCTTTAATGATTCCCACTTCAACCCAGTTGGTTCCAGCTTTTTCAAAATCAACTTCAAATGAAGGCGTTTGACCTTTTGGTAATTTTATTTGGACTGAATTTAGTGAATCGCCGGAAATTAATTTTGTATACGCGACCACGGTTGCTGCAGTTGCACAAGCACCTGTTGTATAGCCGTAGCGGAGATTCTGAGAGTGAGTATTGTTTTTTGCTTCGCGCATTGGAAATAAGATTTTGGTTTTTGTTCAAGCTTAAACTGTCGGCAAAATTATAACAAGATGTGAGTTTGCATCCTAATGTAATCTTAGTCTTGAAATAAGTGGAACTAATTTTTGTAAGATCTAGAGTTCAGGTTTTAAAAAATAGCTTTGTGGTTGTAGTTTAATGGTATTTATTGACTACATATGAATAAAAATTGAACAAAATTAAAATAATACTTGAAAATTATTTTTTTAAACACTATATTAAAATTTGTTTTCAATAGGTATTACAACAAACAGCATAACCGAGCCAACCCGGTTTATCGTAGCGGATGGGCTGCTACGACTGCGGTATCAGCCTTACTGATTTGAAAACTGAGGAGATTAATCAATGCCTAGCATTAGATTAAAGATCAGTATAAAGAAAACCCGGAGAGGTTGGTCAGTTACCCTCCGGGTCAGATTTATCTGAAAACGGTGTGGCGGGGAAACCCGTCACACTACCTTCAATCTATATATAGCAATTCAAATCTAATTTGTCAACATAAAGTGAAACTTTTTTTTTAAAAAAAATACAAAAGTAGTTTTATGTTTGAAAAATAGAAGGTTTTGGACGACTAAAAAATTAATTTCTTAATTTTTGGATGTGGATTTAGCAATGAATCGCAAATTTCCGAAATTTATCACTCTGAAAGTGAAACTTTTTCCTTCATCTCATCCTAATGCAATTATTGACTTAAAATAAGCGAAACTAATTATTTTGAGAATTACAGTCCAGGTTTTAAAAAATCGCATTTTTTAGTAAATTTCATTTATAATTTTTTTAATAACATATGAATTAAAATTGAACAAAAATAAAATAATACTTGAAAATTATATTTTAAACATTATATTAAAATTAGTTTTCAATAGGTATTACAACAAACAGCATAACCGAACCACCCCGGTTTATCAAAGAGGATGGGCTTCTTTGACTGCGGTATCAGCCTTACCGAATTGAAAATTTAGGAGATTTGTCAATGCTATGCATTCGACTTAAGATTAGGTTAAAGAAAACCCGGAGAGGGTGGTATATTGCCCTCCGGGTTAAATTAACTTAAAAATGGTGTGACAGGGAAACCTGTCACACTACCTTCTATCAATATATAACAATTCAAATCTAATTTGTCAACATAAAGTGAAACTTTTTTTTCAAAAATAATTACAAAAGTAGTTTTATGCTTGAAAATAGAAGGTTTTGGACAACAAAAAAATATTGATTTTTTAATTTTTGGATGTGGATTTAGTAATGAATCGCAAATTTCCGAAATTCATGACACAGAAAGCGAAGCTTATTGCCTGTATCTCATTTCAAATGAGATTTTGACTTAATTATTGGGTCAATTCAGTTTTCAAAGCTAATTTGGTAAATCGCAGCGGATGGGCTACTACGACTGCGGTATCAGCCTTACTGATTTGAAAACTGAGGAGATTAATCAATGCTTTGCATTAGATTTAAGATCAGTAAAAAGAAAACCCGGAGAGGTTAGTACATTGCCCTCCGGGTTCAAATAACCTAAAAACAGTGTGGCGGGGAAACCCGTCACACTACCTTCAATCTATATATAATAATTTTAGATTCATTAGTCAAGTGCAAAGATCTTTATTTGAGAAAAAAATTAGAAACTATTTAATGTCTGAAAGATCAATGATTTTAAATAATTGCTCATTATTGTTTCAATTAAATTTTGGATTAGAGAATGGAATAAATTAAATGGATTTGTGACATAAAATTGAATGGGTATTGTATTGAATCTCGCTTTAGTTTTGAGTACAGGCTAATAACTGAGCCAGTTCGGTCACCCGAACCAGCCCAGTATATCAAAGAAGATGGGCTTCTTTGATTGTGATAGCTTCCTTGATTAAGTAAAAACAAGGAGACTATCTATGCTATGCATTAGATTTAAGATCAGATTAAAATTAAACGAGAGAGTGTGGGTGGCTACAACATCTTCAAGTCATTTTAATCCGAAAAACATGAAGTATGTAAATCATACACATGCTTTCGGGTACACATGTAGTGATCAAAGATTAATATTTCAACAGAAAATGAAACTTTTTTTTCAAAAGAAATTAGAACCTGTCTTGTACCTTAAAAATAGAAGGTTTTGGACAACAATAAAATATTGATTTTTTTAATTTTGGTTGTGGATTCAGTAATGAATCAAAAATTTCTCAAATTTATGACACAAAAAGCGAACTTCACTTCTTTTATCTCATTTATATCGGGAAATTATACCAATTATTGGTTTAATTCAGTTTACAAAGCCAATTTGGTAAATTGCAGTGGATGAACTTCTTCAACTGCGGAATTAGCCTTACTGAATTGAAATCCGAAGAGATCAATCAAAGCTAATTATTAGATTTAAGGTCAGTATAAAGAAAACCCGGAGAGGTTGGTCTGTTACCCTCTGGGTCAACTTTCGCTGAAAAAGGTGTGGCGGGGAAATCCGTTACACTATCTTCTATCTATCAATAACAAATCAAATCTAATTTGTCAACAGAAAGTGAAAAAATTTTTTTAGAAAAATTTTGAAAGTTATATTTTGACTAAAATATAGATAGTCTACTGAAAATTGTTAAATCAATTAGATTAAAATTGATTACCTGAGTAAATTTCCACTGAAATTATGAAATCTAAAATTGATTTGATGCCGTGTATGCTAAATACTTAGATGTGTAAAATTGTCGCAGCTATGAATAAATGTCTTACATTTTTAAAAAAATCTATAAAATAAAAGTTAAATCAACCAAAATGAGGATAAACCAATGAACTCTAATATTAAAATTGTGGCAGTTTTGTTCATTTTAATCGGCTCAATTGCTTCATGTAGTGTAGGAGGGGAAATTTGCGAATCTTTCGCATGGGATAATGGAATTACGGATAGATGTCTTGACTAATGCCATTCAAATGATGAGTCTCTGGAAAGTGTTCAGGGACTTATTGTTGCTAATGAATGAGTTGTAATATTTTATTGTAGAAAACTCCCGAATTCATCACTTTAATTTCGAGTGAAACTAGTTACGGCATAATCATGGGTTCTAATTTAATTAACGGATTTATGATTGCAGCTCCAAACTCAGGTGCGGGAAAAACTACAGTTTCATTAGCAATTTCAAGAGCATTAAGAAATTATGGAAAGACTGTCGTTACTGCAAAATCGGGACCAGATTATATTGATCCACGGTTTTTAGAGAAGGCGAGCGGTAATCCGTGTATTAATTTAGATTCTTGGGCTATGAGTTCGGACTTGTTGAAGAGTTTAGCAACTACTCATATGCACTCTGCTGATATTCTAGTTGTAGAGGCAGCAATGGGACTCTTTGACGGTTCACATGATGGGTCAGGATCAGCAGCGGATTTAGCATATAATTTGTCGTTACCAATTATCTTAGTTGTAGATTGTGCATCACAAGCTCAATCTATTGGTGCGTTAGTTCAGGGATTTATCAATCATCGGACAAATTTAAAGTTTGCAGGTGTAATTTTAAATCGAGTTGCATCGGCGCGTCATGAATCAACGTTGCGAGCTGCATTGAAATCAATAAATATAAAAGTATTGGGAGTGATTTTCCGAACAGAAGAATTGAAATTACCATCTCGCCACTTAGGTCTTGTACAGGCAACTGAACATAAACAACTTGAAAAATTTTTAGATGATGCAGCTACAATTGTACAGACTTCAATAAATTTAGAATCGTTAATAGAGATTGAATCAAATTTTCAGATAGGTCAGAATTGCGAAGTACTCTCGCCACTTGGTCAAAATATTGCAATTGCGAGAGATGAAGCGTTTGCATTTACTTACCATCACTTGATTGATTACTGGCGAAGGGGTGGAGTTGAAATTTCCTACTTTTCGCCACTGGATGATGAATTTCCTTCTAAAGAGTGTGACGCAATATATTTACCAGGTGGATATCCAGAATTACATGCAAAACGGATAGCAAAATCCAGCAATTTTCATGAGAAAATGAGGCAAGCGGCCAGTACTGGAACTTTAATCTATGGTGAATGTGGTGGTTACATGGTACTTGGTAAAAATTTGTGTGATAAGAATGGAATAGATTATCCAATGTTAGGTCTATTACCAAATTCGACTAGTTTTGAAACTCCAAAATTACATTTAGGTTATCGAAAAATTACAGACTTATCCGGTGAACTTTGGGATGGTCAATTAGCTGCTCATGAATTTCATTACGCAACATTAACTGAAGAAGGTACATCCAATAGATTATATTCTGTATTGGATTCTCAAAATAATGAGTTACCGGCTATTGGAAATCAAGTTGGTAGAGTTATGGGTTCTTTTGCTCACGTAATTTGTAAATCGTCAACAAATTAGTGGTTCTTCTTCTTGCGTTTTGGTCTTAGGATATGGACGTGATTTTCATTGTAAAGTGCACTGTCCCGAAAATCTGAATGCTCTGCTAAGGCATGACCAACAAAGATTAATGCAGTTCGCGTTATTTTTGCTTTACGTACTTCTTGCCGAATTGTTGATAATGTTCCATAAATAAATTGTTGATCTGGCCAACCAACTCGATATGCAACGATAACTGGACAAGTTGTTCCATAAATTGGAGCGAGTTTTCTTTCGATTTCAAGCAAATTTCGCACTGATAAATGAATAGCAAGAGTAGCCTTTGATTGACCAAGTGTTTCTAAGTTTTCTCCATCAGGCATATTGGAAGATTTCATGGCAGTGCGAGTTACGATTACAGTTTGCGACACTTCAGGAATGGTTAGTTCTTTCTTCAATTCCGCTGCCGCCGCGGCAAATGCAGGGACTCCTGGGGTAACATCATAGTCTATACCTAACTTATCTAGCTGGCGCATTTGTTCGGCAATTGCACCATATATGGATGGATCACCTGAATGTACTCTTGCAACATCCAATCCTTTTGAATTTGCTTTAACTATTTCATCAATGATTTCATCAAGCGTCATTGATGCAGTATCAATAACTTTTGCATTTTGGGGTGCTTTTTCAATGATTGCGGTGGGGACTAGCGAACCTGCATATAAACACAGCGGACAGGTCTGGATCAGACGTAAACCTCGTACAGTGATAAGTTCTGGGTCACCAGGACCGGCCCCAATAAAGTGAACTGTCATTCTGGTTCCTTATATTGTTTGACTGCGTAACCGCGTGGAGTGAAAATCCAAGTTTTATCATTGATTGAGTCAAGAATTTGAGTTGTGGTTGAACCAATTAGCACGGTAGTCAACATGTTTATGTTGTCAATTTTTAAATTTTCTAGAGTAGAAAATTCAATTTTTTCACCCTCACGACCTAGATTTGTAGCTAATACAATTGGAGTTTTAGGAGGACGGTGCATTAGTAATATTTCTTTAGCTTTCATTAGTTGGGTAGTACGGCGTTTTGATACTGGATTGTATAATGCAATTACAAAATCTCCCGTTGCCGCTGATACAATTCGTTTTTCAATGATGTCCCAAGGTGTTAATAAATCAGAGAGAGAAATAGCACAAAAATCATGGCCAAAGGGAGCACCAGATTTTGCTGATGCAACTTGAAATGCGGTAATTCCTGGGGCATTTATTATTTCAATTCGATGGGCGGATTCTGATACACCATTTTGTTCTGTAGGTCGTTGTAGTAATTCAAAGACTAGCGACCCCATTGCATAAATTCCACCGTCACCAGATGAAACTAAAGCAACATTTTTGCCTTGTGCGGCAGTTTCTAAAGCAAATCGAACCCGATTTTCTTCTTCTCCTAATGGAAAGGTATGGATTTTTTTGTTTTTGATGTGTTGAGAGATCAATTCAAGATATAGGGTATATCCAACAACCTCGTCAGCTTCATTTAATAATTTAGTTGCCTCAGGTGTTCGTAATGAATCTTTTCCTGGACCAATACCAATTACTGCTAATCGTCCTCTAGCTCTTCCAATTGTATAAGGATCAATTGGTTTTGACGCGCGGGCAATGGCACAAGTCGCATTATTGGACTTGATTTTTGAAACGATCAATTCACTTGAGTTTCCAGTAGCGGCTAAAGCTGCGGATTCTGCGACTCCGTGACAACCAACTTCGGCAAAAACGATATCCGAGGGATTGATTAGCCTAGGAGTTTCTTGTTCTAATTGATTTGCATCAAACAGTCGAAGTGGGATTCCAGTGTCTTTTACTAAATCGTTAATTGCCACTTCGTCAGCTTTTAGGTCAAGTGATACAAAACAACTTACCGCATTAATGGTTAGATTAGCTTGTTTCAGGCCATCAAAGACTAGGTTGCGCAACTCTTCTGTTTCACATCCTCGAACACACCCGATACCGATTGCAAGTGATTTTGGATGATACACTAGTTGTGTAGGGGTGCTATGAACATCTTCAGTGGTTGAGTGGATAGCAAGTTCTGCATTTTTTGAGAGCTTAAGTTTTTCAGTTGGTATCCAATCAATTTCTTTAGCAATTGAAACGGACTCACCAGCTAAAAGTCTAGCAGTGAAAGATTTTACATCACTGTTATTGGATAGTACCCAACCGATTGGTGGATCTTCAAATGAAATGCCGAACTTAGTATCGCCAGCTGTTGTTATGCCAGCATGACCATTCAATATTTTAGCTAGTTTATGTGAAATTTTATTGGCACCATGATGACCACCGAGTAGCGGAACAATATTCGCACTATCTTCTGATATTGCAATTACTGGTGGTTCGGTATGCTTGTCTTTCAATTCGGTCCCAAGGGCACGAATGAGGATGCCAGCCGCACAAATTCCAATAATTGGACGTTGCTGTTGGAAGAGGTCCTGAACATGTTCAGCAGTCTCTGTGAATACAATATCTGCTTGATTCACACGCGATTTGAATCCGTGGATTTCTCCACCTAAATTGACTTGAATTTTTTTGGCAAGGTGCAGGGAAGATTGATTCAAGACTAATATTGCAGGACTGGCTTCCACGGATTTTCCCCTTTATTCACTAGTATCATTGAAAAGTATGGTGCAACTTCTAAATTTTTCTCGTTTAGTCGACAAACCATTTGATTAGGTAATGTTGCTCGTTCAATATAGCCAGATACCTCTAGTAGTCCTAAGTGATCTAATACCCGCTTTACTTTATTGAAGTGTTTACCAACTTTGATAATTGCCGCAGATTGGACACTGCTCAAACGATCAACAAGGATTGTTTCGGAGAGTGGTGCAGGGATGACGGATAAAATTTCATTTCGGCTGGCTAATGGCGCACCTAATTGTGCGGCACATGCAGTCATACTTGAGACACCAGGAATCACTTCAGTTGGGTATTTGTCAGCTAAACGTTCAAACAAATACATGAATGACCCGTAAAAAAATGGATCTCCTTCACACAATACAACGACTTCCTGACCTTGATCTAAGTAGCTTGAAATTGATTTAGCAGCTTGGTCGTAGATTTCTTTGGCCGGAAACCGCTCACTCCGCATCGGTATTACAATAGGAATTTCAACCACATCTGGTTGGAAGAATTTTGCGACTATAGAACGGGCAAAACTCTCTCCAGAATCAGGTGCTGGAAAAGCAATAACTTTTGCATTTGTAATGATTCGGTGTGCTTTTAAGGTGACTAATTCAGGATCACCTGGTCCAACTCCAACACCAATAAGTCGAGGAGTCATTGCTTGATAGTACTCCATTGCGTAATTGGCAGTGCAGGTTTCCAACTTCGATAGTTTCCTACAGGACTTAAATGTGAAATTGCAATACGGGTAAGTTCACCACCAAATTGATCTAGTGCTACTAACAGATGATTCTCACCTTCAATGGTTACTGCATTAGCTACCAACCGACCACCGGCTTTCAAAGATTGAAAACACTTTTCAATCATGCCTTCAGAGGTAAGACCACCACCAATAAAAATTGCATCTGGTGCGGAAAGTTCAGAGAAACAATCGGGTGCTTTTTCTGCAATAATGGAAATATTTGGTACACCAAGACGTGTTGCATTTAATTTAATAAATTCTCTACGTTTTGCTTCGGGTTCAATAGCAATTGCTGATGAATTGT
Organism: Stappiaceae bacterium; assembly: GCA_964291365.2. Taxonomy (GTDB): domain Bacteria; phylum Pseudomonadota; class Alphaproteobacteria; order Rhizobiales; family Stappiaceae; genus JBDWFY01. The sequence continues at coordinate 967,233 of OZ220020.1, read as the reverse complement.
GCGCGGCGCGTAACCATTCAATTCCGATAGATCCGCAACCAGCTCCGATATCCCAAAGCAATTGACCTGGAATCGGCATCAATCGGGTTATTGTTGATGCTCTAATTTCACGTTTCGTTAATAGGCCATCATTTTCAAAACAATGATCAGGTAATCCACTGCAAATTGCATTGGGTATGACCACAGTATCAGGGATAACTTCAATTGCAAGGGTGTGAAAGTCAGGAACAGAGTGGTTCCAATTTTTTGCTGTTCCGTTAACAACCTCTTCTTTTTCACCACCGATATGAGCATATGTGGTGATTTTACTTTGCTTGTATCCATCTTCACGCAAAAATTGCGCCACAAGATTGGGAGTTTCTGAGTTATTGGTAAGAACGATCAATTTGGCTTTGGGATAAAATGATTTCCGTACAATTTCATGGGGTCGTCCATGAATACTTAAGCATTCTACTTTTTCAATTGACCATCCTAGTTTTGCGGCAACTAGTGAAAATGCAGAAGACTGAGGGATAATTTCAACTTCTTCAATGGTAAAGTGTTTCAAAAGTGTTGAACCAATGCCAAACCATAATGGATTGCCAGTTGCAAGTACAGTTACTGGACTACCACGTTTAGCTTTAATATGTTCTATTGTGGTACTGAGGGGTGATTCCCATGGAATTTTTTCAGTTTCTGAATTTGGAATCAAAGCTAAATGGCGTGTTCCACCAATTATAATTTCAGATTGATTGATGACTTCTAAAGCTTTTGCTGACAACCCATTCAAGCCATCGTCACCAATTCCTATTATAGAAAGCCATTTTTTCATTTGAGATTACCTTGCTGAATACTAGCCGTAAATGCGTTTAATGCGGCACAGGCCATCGCACTCCCACCTCTTCGTCCGTAAAGTGTAATAAATGGGATCTCAGCACTATTATTAGCAAGTAATTCTTTGGATTCAACCGCACCGACAAATCCAACCGGAAATCCTAAAATCGCGGCTGGTTTTGGACCACCATCTTCAATAATTTCTAGTAAACGGAATAATGCAGTTGGTGCATTACCAATGACCACAATACTATTTTGAAGATATTCGACCCAAAGTTCGACTGCAGCGGCGGATCTTGTTGTTTGAATTGCTTTTGCTGATTGCCGAACAGCTGGATTATTCAAAGTGCAAATTATTTGATTATCGGCTGGCAAAAAACGCTGGATAATTCCTGCAACAACCATTTCAACATCAACAATGATTGGTTTACCTGCCTGTAACGCTTTTGAAGTCGCTGAATAAATATTCTCTGAAAAAGCAATATTGTCGGCAATATCAACCATCGCACAAGAGTGAATCAAGCGGATGATAATTTTTCGAATTTGTTCGCTGAATCTAGCTAGATTTGCTTCTTTCTCAATCATTTTAAATGACTGGCGATAGATTTCATCGGGATTTTTTTCGTATTCCAATGTTGTCTCCAACACTAATTCTACTGCATTGACTTTGGCCCCAAAGGGTGGTCAGCATGCGGATATGGATGGTGATGATGATTATCGTCATGGGAATGGCTGTGACCGTGACCGTGGTTATGGTCGTGAGAATGATTTGCAGTAGACTTCTTTACTTTTTCGCACTCCCCTGTACAAATTGTATCACAAAGAGTACATTCCGCCTCGCTTCCTAAACCTTCAACATGATGATGGTGACTCTCTTGTGCCAACCCCACTTCATTTTCAAATCCAAGGACTTGTTCCCGATATTTGCATAATTGGCAGTTCATTAGATTTTCACCGTGAAGTATCTCCTCAACTCGAGCTGCTAACGTATCAATTACTAAAGGGTGATCGTTCAAATAACCTGCCTTTAAAAATTCAATATTAGGATGTCGTTTTGCAACCTCATCGGTATAGTTGTATATTCGCTGAACCAATACCCCAGTGAATAAAAAATATGGGAATACAATAATTCGTTTATATCCTAGTTTTGCAGCATGTTCTAATGCAGGTTCAACTAATGGAAATGTAACTCCCGAATAAGCCGTTTCAGCCCAACCAAAACCTAGTCCTTCCCATAATAATCTAGTAATCTTTGAAACATTTGAATTCGCATCTGGGTCAGATGCTCCACGGCCAACAACGACTAATAATGTTTCATGAGTAGGCACTTGATTGGAAACTGATGTTATCACCTCTTCAATTCTTTCACCAGCGGCACGGACCATACGCGTATCAATAGCGAGTTCACGTCCGTATTCGATATTAATTTCTGGATATTTTTTTTGATAGGTGTTTAAAACCGATGGAATATCGTTTTTGGCGTGACCAGCCGCAAACAACATACCCGGAACTGCTAAAATTCGGTTACAACCTGCTTCTCGCAATCGGTCTAAACCGGTATGAATTACCGGATTGGCAAATTCCAAATAACCGTAGTCCACCGGCCACTCTTTGAAGCGATCCCTTAGTTGAACGGCAACTTGCGCGAATTCATTCACCGCACCGCGATTTCGGCTTCCATGGCCACAGACCATCACACCAATTTTCTCAGAATCACTCATTGTTGAGAATTACGCGAAGTGAATAATTTTCTTACCACAAGCAATAATAGGACCGTGCTAATGCCAATCAAACCGAAATAATCCAGCCAATGATTGTGAGCGATAACCTCATGGTAAGGGACTTCATGTGCTAAGGCAATTCCAGATAGAGAACTGACAATAAGCAATAACACTAGTAACACGGAAGAAAAATTTTTATTCATAGCTGTACTCCTGAATAAGTGTTCAAGGTTAAAGTTGAACGGCTTTTTTCGAGTCAGCCATACGCATAGTTTGATTTGAAACTAAGTTCAATTTGAACCACGCGTTAGACAGTTACTGGTTTTGGTTCCTAATGTGGGTCAACCGCACCAGAGTCACTCTCAGTCCCTTACAGGACACCGTCCGAAAAATTACAATTTACAGAAAATATTTTTTCAATTCAACATTAAATTCGTCTAGATTAAATATAAATTCGACTTCAAAAAATTTGATTGAAGGAAAAAAATGAAGTTATAATACTTATTGTTAATTGAATGATTGTAAAATAGTATTTGCTTTTTTACTGACTGACTTTCGCTTATCTTTAGCAATGACAAGTAATTTTTCTTTTAACCACTTCTTAAGTGAATCATCTTTCATTGCCATATGTTGAAGAAAATTCATACTTTGAATAATTACAATCCAATCCTTACTTTCAATTAATTGCAGTTTAGTAATTTTTATCGCATTTTCAGTCTGTTCCTCTGACAGTAAGTCTTCCATTTCCAAATGAAGTTGAGCAAGTGTCCATTCGGCAGAAGGTTGTTTTAATGTTGGAATAAGCTGTTGAAATTTATCAATGTAGTCAATAAACCAATTTCTGTGCTGTCTGAAAATCCTTTTGAAGGCATTTGAAACTCTTAATCTTACTGTTTCGTCGTTACTATAATAGCATTCAAATAACTCTGAGATTCTCGCTTTGTTGTTGAGTATTATTTCAACAACTTCAATTGTTCTACCTAAAGAGTTTGGATGTCCACCTTTAAGCATATTTTCAAAGCTATTTTTGTTATTTTGATTATGTTCTTTGTTATTCATCGGTTTCATTCACTTAAAAATTTGCAAAAGAGTTACCACTTTGTAATTTTATTAACAGATCAAACATAAATGAATCTATTTATCAATAGGAAAAAATCTAGATAATTTTTGTTTAATGGCTAAATATCCTGTTGCATTTAATAACAGATTCCAGTTAGGTGTCAAAAATTTTTAGCTAGGTATCAAAAATCTCCAATAACATTATTCTGACATGAGTTTATAGTTAATTCAAATAGTAAACTTAGTTCAGTAATTTATTGCAATTCGTATATTGCTACAAGGGTCAATTTGAAATAGTAAAATAATAATGTATATTGAACTAATTGGCGAAATAATGGAAAATAAATACTGGGCCTACCAAAGGTAAATTTAAATATGATTGAACAATCTTATGATTATACTTTAGTTATAGCTTCAATTCTAATGGGTATTTTAGCAAGCTTTACTGCGTTCCGACTTATTTTTGACTTAAGTATGCAGTCAATTGAAACCCAAAAGGTTCGCATTACACAAAGTGCACTAGTTTTAGGAGGTGGTATCTGGTCAGCGCACTTTATTGGTAAGCTTTCAATTAAATCACTAAATTCTTGTGAATACGATGTTTTACCGACCATTGCTTCAGCTCTTGTTGCAATTATAGTTGTTGGTGCGGCAATGCTTTTTCTTCACTTTGGTAAGCGATCACAATTCCGGATTATTTGTTCAGGAATATTAACTGGTTTAGGAATTGTAATTATGCATTACCTCGGAATGTCAGCAATTTCAGGTAATTGCACACTTTCACATGATCCAATTAGTTTTCTCATTGCCATCGGAATTGGTATTTCATTTGCAGTATTTGCTATCGAGCTTGCTTATATGCAATCCACACTCACTGCTACAGTACTTGGTTCGATAGTATTAGGACTTGGAATAGCTGCCATGCATTATTTCGCGATGCTATTTACAAATTTAAGTATTTCTGATTTATTTACAGCAAATTCTCAACCATATTTCTCGCAAAATTTTCTAGCAATTGCCGTAACTTTGGTAACATTTTTGATTTGTGGTATATTTTTATTATTGGCGGTTCCAGCTCCAAAAGCTGAATCAATCAATTCAAATGAGTTACCATTTTCTGAAAATTTGGCTTCAGCTCAAATTCACAGTGCAAACACAATGGATTCGACGGAATTTGACTTGAAGAGAAATAATTTAGAGGACAGTGGTGAATCAAAACAAATTAACGAAGTTTTATCCCGTGAAAACACAAAAAACTATTCAGGTGATGAAAAGGTTTCTAGATTGCCATTTGAGCGAAATAATGCAATTCAGTTTCTTGATATTAGCTCTATTTGCTATATTAAGGCAGAAGGACATTATACCAGAATTTATGAACTAGACTCTGAATACTTTTGTCCTTGGTCAATTTCTCGAGTAGAAAAGTCAATTTCAAATAAAGAATTTGTTCGGACACATCGATCATTTTTAGTTAATACCTCAAAAATTGAGGGAATCAAACGGGATGGTGATAAGACATGGTGCTTTTTTAGTAATGAATGTAATTTAGATGTACCAATTAGTCGAGGTCGATTAAAGCAAATTCAAAAAATTTTAGGTCTCAAAAGTTAATTTTTTTGAATGAAAATTTAATGGAGAGTATCCTGAATTTCATACAAAATACCACCTGAATGTGCAATACTTTCAATTGTAATGATTTCACTACCATCTGCTTGTACTGTGAAAATCATACAAGATTTGACTGATTTGCCATTCAGTTTAATGGTACAAGCATCACAATGGCCAGTGTCACAGCCTAAATGAGGTCCCTTCAGCTTTTGATGTTCTTGTAAAAAGTGAATCAATAGAGTACGTGGTTCAACTTCAACTTCAATTTCATTGCCATTGATTGTTAATTTGACGTGTGTTTTTGACATGATTTTATTTGTACTAGTTTGCAAGATTGTTGGCTTTTTCAATTGCCCGATGAACCATAACACCTACGAGTTTTTTCTTAAATTCAGCTGGATTACGTCTATCGCTTGCGGGGTTAGTTATTGCTATTGCTTTCTCAACCGCGCTTGAAATAATTGCATCATCAAGTGATGAACCGATCAATGATTCTGAAGCCTCCTTTACATAGAGAGATTGATTACTAACATTGGTAATGCCAATTGACGCATGAGAGCAACGATCATCTGACTTTGTGAGAATAACTGCAACTGCTACGGTGGCATAATCACCAATTTTTTCACAAATATTGCGTTTCTGTTTGTAGAAAGCATAGCCATGACCGGCAGCTGGTGTTGAAAAATGAACCGATGTTAAAATCTCGCTTTCATTAAGAGCAGTTTTGAAGGCGGACTTATAATATTCACGCGCAGGAATTAGATAGTCACCTAGTTTACCGGCAATTTTATATTCTGCATTAAGAGCTATCATTACAGAAGGCATATCGTTGCCAGGGTCACCATTAGCCAGATTTCCACCAATAGTGCTACAGTTACGAATTTGCGGGTCAGCAATTAACAGTGATGTATCCTGAATGATAGGACATACTTGTTTCAATGCATCAGAAGCGATCAAATCAGCTTGAGTTGTCATTGCCCCAATTGAGACTCTTTGGTCAGAAATAGTTATTCCCTTCAAATCCTCAATTTTTTGTAAATCAATAAGATGTCGCGGCTGTGCCATACGTTGCTTCATCATGGGAATAAGACTATGTCCACCGGCAAGAATCAGTGAGTCGTCATCAATGGCAAGCAGATTTACCGCCTCTTTAATAGATGAAGGTTGATGATAATTGAAAGAGTTTGGAATCATTAATGCCTCCGAAAATTCGGATATTTCCAAACATCTTATCAGGATAAAATCTTATAGAATCGGCAATTCACCAAATTCAGAAATTTTGAATGAAATGTAGTTATCGTGTTTGAATCGCAAAAATGGTATGTGAAATGTAATTTGAGTGCAACTTCCTCGTTGGGCATCTAATTATTGTTTCACCAAAGCGATATTATTTCTAATATTGTGAAAATTTCCTTTAATATTGTCATAATAAACACGCATTTCAAATTTCATTGGTGGTTCATTGTACAATCCGATACATGTGTACGCCTAATCCGAAAACATGTGTACACATTTAACCACCTTTAAAGGTGGTTAAAAAATTTCTTGTTCAAGAGGTGGTGAATTTTGTTTTTCTCCACTTTTGTATCATTTGTTCATCAAGTATTATCTAATCTATTCATCAGATACTTCAATTACTGACCTATGTCAACAATTGTTTTCGACTAGTCCTATATTTCCCTTATTTTGGTAGGAACTTACGTAGGGATTCTCCTTGTAGGTTGAGTTGATGCGCATTGGGAATAATGCGATCTAAAATCGAGTCGGTATAAGTTGGATCCCCGATCACTTGATCCCAATACTTAATAGGAAGTTGACTAATGATCAAGGTTGAACTCGCTTCAAATCGCTCCCCAACAAGTTCCCGAAAGTCACGACGTTGACCAGGAGTCATCTTGTCTGGTCCCCATTCATCAATAATCAGCAGTTTGGGTTTCGTTAAGGTGCGAAATGCTCGACGGAATTCCCCCTCGAGATGGGCTTGATCTAACTCATCAAGTAATTGCGGCAAGCGTTTATACAAGGTTGGATAACCACGGCGACAAGCCGCTACACCGAACGCACAAGAGAGCCAGGTTTTACCGATCCCGCAGGGACCGGTGACAATCAAATTTTGTTTGCTGTCAATCCATTGACAAGATAATAAGGCTTTACAAACCCCTTTATCAAGACCACGACGGGACTTATAGTCGATATCTTCTGGGAAAGCCATCTGGGCGCGAAGTTTCGCCGCTTTGAGACGGCTTTGAATTTTCTTGTTGTCACGATACGTTTCTTCAAAATCAAGCAGAATACCCAAGTATTCCGCATGACTAAGCGTCGATGAATCTGGGCTAGTTTCCAAATCTTCAAAGCCATCGGCCATGCCAAACAGCTTCAATTGACACAATTTATCATAGGTCGGATGTGGTTGCATTTGTGTGCTCCTTATTGGATAAAGCGGTCCATCCCGCGAATATTCTCATGGTGAAGGGTTGAGGTCATATCCAAATCTGAATCTAGATGCTCTTGTTGATCCTGGTTGGATTGCAAAATCCCTTTGATCGCTTCAATTGACTTCGCATGTTGCTTTAAACCAATTTTGCAAGCTAATTCAAAGCGGTCAGCACCATACTTGTTAACCAAATTAAACAAGCCAAAACAAGCTTGACACCATTGGCTCTCATGCTTCTTCGTCTGACGATACTCGGTAACAAATGCCGTCGCATGCGGACCAATCTCGGCGGCTTGCTGTAAAATCTTGGTTGGAGTCCATTCAACATATTGCTTATGCTCTGGTGCTAAATGCGAAAGTTCCATCGCAAGCCCATGCTCATGATGTAAGCGTTGGTGCGACGCAATCTTGTGATCGTCGTGATAAATCTCAACCAAATCTTTCATGATTTTGACACCAGCTAAGACCCCAATATAATTGTAGGGAACCGAGTAATGACAAGTTCCAATCCGCACGGTATAGTCCGAACGAACTCGAATTTGGTGCCAGGTGCCAAATTGATAAGGCTCTGAACGCAACGGTTTCAACTTCGATTGTTCTAGCTGTTCAAATAACTCACGACGACTGCTCTTCAAGTAAGGAGTCACTTCCTCGTTTAATTCCTTGAGTTGTTCCCAATACGCAGCATTCGCTTCTTTAAGGCTGAAAAATGTGCGATAACGCAACGGAGCCATCACTTTACTTTCAACAGCTTTGACCCCAGCTTCAACTTTCGCTTTATCTTGCGGCTTACGTGGGCGGGTCGGACAAATCGCAGTATCATAATGATCAGCCATATCTTCATAAGTCAAACTTAGCGTCGGTTCATGACGACTCGCCTTCGTGACCGCGGTCTTGACATTGTCCGGAACTAATAACTCTGGAACACCACCAAAAAAATCCAACGCTCGTATCGTCGCATTAATGAAAGATTCTAACTGAGCCGATTCACACACCTCCGTGTAGGTGTAATTAGAAACTGGCAACGTCGCAACAAAAACCGGATACTTCTTTACTTCCCCGGTCTTAGGATCTTGAATCAAACAAGATAATCCAGCAAAATCAAGGTATAAACACTCTCCAGGTCTATGATCCATCCGCAAGGTGCGCTTAACCAGCTGTTTCCAAGCCCGATATTTCGCAAAAAACTGACTCCGTTCATAACCATCGGGATGAACTTGCTTATATTCACGCCATAGTCGATCAATATTCACGCCCTTGATCTTCTTCGCCAATTCTTTATGGATGTAAACATAATCTGGCTCAGGTCGAGTGCTGTCATCAACAGGTTTAGGGGGATAGAGCAATTGCTTCAAGTCAAAGTCTGACATCGACTTAACCTTGGCCGCTGTTAGTTCCGCAGCTAAAGCACGACGAACACAATTATAGGCCATCGTACGCTTAACACCAGGAACCATTTTTAAAATCGTCGAAACAGGTTTATCCTGTTCCAAACGAAGTAACAGAATCTTTCTGTTCTTCTTCATGGGTAATCTTCTCATGTTGGACTCCAGTAGGTTAAAACTGAAGTCAGGTTAAAAGATTACCTCTTGAACTAAAATAAACTATCTCTAGTTATTCACAAAAATCTGTACACATAATATTGGATTTCATGTACACATACTCTCGGATTTTACAATTCATGGGAATTTCTTAAAAATTGTTCTCTATGAAATTTAGTTTCTGTTATTGCTGTGCCGAAATTTTTCAAGTAATTCCATTTGGACTCGCATTTTGGTTCTGCTCACTCAAATCTCATCAATTGATTTAATTTTTCGCTTTTTATGTTTTGATCGCGCATTGCGAGATTTTGCTGTTACCCGTTCTTAATCCTAGATTCAGTGGGTTAACCAGTCCATTCCAAAAAATTTAGAAAAAATTTATTTTTCCCCTCTTGACAATTTGTTTTCTATGTGAAACATTTAGTGAACAAAAATGAATTAAGTTTGGAGAAATAATTATGGAAAAAGATGACTTAACTGACTTACGTCAGCGAATCAACATGATTGAAGGTCGCATGGGTACCGATTTTAGCTCCGCCTATCAATTTTCTGATTCGCCATGTAAAAAGTCTAAGGTTCAATGTGAACAAAATACAACTATCAAACCGTTGTCATTTGGAATCAATTATTTAGATGCTTTTTTTCATGCGGGTGGTCTAGCGACCAATACATTGCATGAAATTGTCGGCAATGAGATTCGTGGTGTTGGTATGGCATCTGGTTTTGCAATGGCTTTAGTTGTTAAGCTGCTTCATCAAAATCCAGGAATGTTGCTTTGGTCTTGTGATCCGTTTTTGCGACGGGAAGCGGGTTCATTGAATGCGGAAGGACTCTATCAATTTGGATTAGATCCGGCACAAGTACTGGTGGTTAAACCGAAGCGAATGGAAGATCAGCTTTGGGTGATGGAAGAAGCACTCACTTGCCAACCGATCAAGGTTGTCGTTGGTGAATTCCAAGGTCGCTGTCGCAATCTTGATTTAACCGCGACGCGCCGGTTGGCATTGCGCGCGCAACGCCAAAATACAATGGTTTTGCTACTGCGATATGGGGCACAGAATGAACTTAGTTCAGCGCAAACTCGTTGGCGTGTTTTTAGTGCGCCATCAGCTACTTTGGATGATTTTGAACCGGGTATTGGTCGTCCGCAGTGGCTAGTTGAGTTGAATAAGAATCGCGACGGGCGACTTGGAACTTTCAATTTAGGGTGGGATTATGCAGAAAATTGCTTCCTCGATGCAACGTTATCTGTCGATATGGCTTCCCCGATTACCGACGGATCGGATTGCCAGGCAGAGATGGGGCAAGCTATGGCGTTGCCGCACGCCATGTGTGGCTAATAGTGATAAAGTTAAGCCTTTTGCGATCGCTGACCGAATCAAAAATGCCCAACGATTGACTGCGATTGATGACAACGCGCAAAAACGTGGGATTAGATCGGGGGAAACGGTCAGTGATGCCCGCGCGCGCGTGCTTGAATTGGAAATTTTTCCTGCTGATGTAGAAGCAGATCAAGCGTTATTAGCTGGAATCGCTGATTGGTGTGATCGATATACACCACTAGTGGCATTAGATGGCTTGGATGGATTGATGCTAGATATTAGTGGTTGTTCGCATCTGTTTGGTGGTGAAGCGGCGATGACTGATGATCTTGCAATTCGGTTAAAGCGGCAAGGTTTTGCGGTGCAAGTTGCAGTTGCGGATACACCAGGTGCCGCTTGGGCGGTTGCGCGTTATGGCGGCGGCGGCATTGTCGCTAGTGACAAACAGCAGCAAGCGATTGAAAATTTGCCTGTTGCGGCGTTGAATCTTGATGAAAATTTGGTTGACGAAATCAGCAGAGTAGGATTGCAACAAATCCGCGATATTATTGCACGTCCGCGTGCACCGTTAGTTAATCGATTTGGTGTTGAGCTATTAAATCGGTTGGACCAAGCCCTTGGTAGTGAAAGAATTGGAATTTCACCACGGCTGGTAGCCCCAATTTGTGTAGCAGAGCATCGATTTTCGGAACCAATTGCATATGAAAAAGATATTAAACATTCAATTTTGTCGTTAGCAAAAACTTTAGCGAAACAATTAGAAGGTCGAGGAGAAGGTGCACGCGCGTTAGAGTTGGTATTGTTTAGAGTTGATGGAACAGTTTCCCGTTTGATTGTTGGTACCTCTCGTCCAGTACGTGAACCAAATCATTTTGTTCGTTTATTTGCCGAGAAGTTAACAGCTCTTGGTGATGAATTTGATGCGGGATTTGGGTTTGATTTGATTCGTCTAAGTGCGATTGAAGCTCAACAGTTGGCACCAGTGCAAGTAGATATGACCGGGCAAGTTGGTACTGAGGAAGAGTTAGCTTGTTTAATTGATCGACTTAGTACGCGATTGGGGGTTGCCCGAGTGGCGCGGTTTTTGCCGCATGAAACGCATTTACCAGAGCGACGATCATCGGAAGTACCGGCGGCCTTAGTAAAAGAAAATGAATTGTATTGGAGTGGGGAATCACGTCCTGGTACCAATCAACCACTTGAGCGGCCAGTGCGATTATTTGAACATCCTGAACCAGTAGAGACTATTGCTTCGGTACCGGAAGGGCCGCCGTTACGGTTTCGTTGGCGAAAAGCTTTATATGAAGTTGATCGAGTTGAGGGACCAGAACGAATCGCGTCGGAATGGTGGCACACTGATCAGAATATACCGACTAGGGATTACTATCGGGTTGAAGATCAAAGAGGGTTTCGATTCTGGATTTTTCGGGAAGGACTTTATGACCAAGAAGTGGAAAGTCCACGCTGGTTTATGCATGGAATTTTCTCATGACTGATTTTTTTGAACTTGGCATTACTACTAACTTTTCTTTTCTGCGGGGAGCATCTCATCCAGAAGAACTAGCCTTTCATGCTAAAACGTTAGGATTAGCTGGAATTGCGGTTACGGATCGCAATACTTTTGCTGGGATTGTGCGAGCTCATATCGCGGCTAAGGAAGTTGGCATACCTTACGCTCCTGGCTGTCGATTAGTATTTTGTGATAGTACCCCAAACATATTGGCGTGGCCGCGCGACCGCACTGCTTATGGTCGATTATCCAGACTTTTAACATTGGGTAGTCGGCGCGCACCAAAAGGTGAATGTCACCTGACCATTGAAGACTTATTGGAGTTTGGTGAAGGATTGGCCTTAGCGATTGATCCCGGGCAACGAAATATTAAATCCATCACACCAGTTATCAAAATCATTCAAGGGTTATTTCCCGATTCGTTGCGTCTTATTGTTCACTTTGGTTATGGTGCTACAGATAAGCGACGGATGAATGCACTGGCGAAATTAGCCGAGCGCGAACAAATTCCGCTACTGGCATCCAATTTGCCGTTGTATCATGTACCAGAGCGTCGGATCTTGCAGGATGTCGTTACTTGTATTCGTGAACACACCACATTAGCCAATGCTGGTCGGATCCTCAATAAAAATGCCGAGCGTCATTTAAAAAGTAGTGAGCAAATGTGTTGGTTGTATCGAGATTATCCAGAAGCAATTCATGAAACGGCGCGGTTATTTTCAGAACTACAGTTTTCGTTAGATGAGTTGAGATATGAGTATCCCGAAGAAACCATCGGTCAAAGTGCTACGCCACAAGCAGAACTGGAACGATTGACTTGGCTTGGTGCACAACAACGTTTTCCTGATGGCGTTCCTGCTTCGATTCGTCAAACCATCAATCATGAATTGAAAATCATTGCTGATCTCAAATACGCGCCATACTTTCTTACAGTTTATGACATTGTGAGGTATGCTCGCAACAACAAGATTCTATGTCAAGGTCGCGGGTCGGCGGCAAATTCTAGTGTTTGTTATTGTTTGGGAGTTACTGAAGTTGATCCCGCGAAGGTTGATTTATTGTTTGAGCGGTTTATTTCACCAGAGCGTAATGAACCACCTGATATTGATGTTGATTTTGAACATGAGCGACGGGAAGAGGTGATCCAGTATATTTATCAAAAATATAGTCGTGAGCGTTCGGGTATTGCCGCGTCAGTTCGCACCTATCGTTCGCGTTCGGCCATGCGTGAGGTAGGTAAAGTATTTGGTTTAACGGAAGATATTGTTGGTGCGTTATCTGGTACGGTTTGGGGTTCCTCCAATCAACCCTCAACAGACAAACATCTTCGTGAAGCGGGATTAGATCCACAAGAACGGGTTATCGCGACGGTTGTCAAAATTGCTAGGGAATTGATTGGATTTCCGCGGCATTTATCGCAACACGTTGGTGGTTTTATCATCTCCCGCGGTCGCTTGGATGAATTAATCCCCATCCAAAATGCCACCATGGTAGATCGAACTGTAGTTGAGTGGGATAAAAATGATTTAGAAGCGTTAGGGATTTTGAAAATAGATATTTTGGCGTTGGGGATGTTGTCTTGTATCCGCAAAGCATTGCAGTATTTGAATACCTATTATCAGACCAATTACAGCATCGCGACGATTCCGGCTGAAGACCCAACGGTATACGATATGATTTGTCGAGCGGATACGACGGGTGTATTTCAAATTGAAAGCCGTGCGCAAATGACGATGTTACCGCGATTACGACCGCGAAGTTTTTATGACTTAGTGATTGAAGTTGCGATTATTCGTCCCGGCCCGATTCAAGGGGATATGGTACATCCTTATTTGCGTCGGCGGCAAGGATTGGAAACAGTCACTTATCCGAAACAAGAATTGGAAGCGGTGCTTCACAAAACGCTTGGAGTACCATTATTTCAAGAGCAAGCAATGAAGATTGCAATTGTTGCGGCAGGATTTGAACCAGCGGAAGCCGATCGGTTACGTCGGGCCATGGCAACTTTTCGCCGCGTTGGTACGATTGGTAATTTTAGGCAAAAAATGATTGATGGCATGGTAGCAAATGGATATGAAGCAGAGTTCGCGGCTAGTTGTTTTCGACAGATTGAAGGGTTCGGTGATTATGGCTTTCCAGAAAGTCATGCGGCTAGTTTTGCCTTGTTGGTTTATGCCTCTTGTTGGCTCAAATGTTATTATCCAGACGTGTTTTGTGCGGCGATACTGAATTCACAGCCAATGGGGTTTTATGCACCAGCTCAACTAGTACGTGATGCGCGTGAACATGGCGTTGAAGTGCGTCCAGTTGATATCAATATGTCAACTTGGGATTCAATTTTGGAACCAGGGTTAGAAGCAAATCAAAATATTCATGAACAACATGCTGAAATGCGTAATGTGATTTTATCGCAATATGCTGTTCGATTAGGGTTTCGGCAAATCAAGTCGATTCGACAAGAGGACATGGAACAACTGATTGCGGCGCGTGGATCCGGTTATGATTCAGTTCGCGAGCTGTGGTTGCGTAGCAAACTTTCAAAACATGTCATTGAACGCTTAGCTGAGGCCGATGCTTTTCGCTCGATTGGACTTGACCGGCGTGATGCACTGTGGGCGGCACAGGGTTTAGAACAAGGTAGTGCATTAGAGCGGTTACCATTGTTTGATCATGCAAACTCACCAAATTTACGACCAGAACCAATGGTGGAATTACCATCCATGCCATTAGGTGAGCAGGTAACTAATGATTACAACTTTCTACGATTATCATTGAAAGCGCACCCAGTATCCTTAGTTCGTACACAACTTGATCAATATCGCATCAAACGTAATGAAGAATTAGCAAACTGTAAAACGGGTCAATGGGTTGAAATTGCTGGATTGGTAACAGTCCGTCAACGCCCGGGTACTGCAAAAGGTGTCGTATTTTTGACGTTAGAGGATGAGACTGGGGTAGCCAACGGGATTGTTTGGCCGAAAATATTTGAACGATTTCGAGCCATCATTATGGGTTCTCGGTTTATTCGGTTATCTGGTCGGGTGCAAACTGAATCAGGAATTACTCATGTAATTGCTAATCGATTGGAGGATTTATCATCAACGCTTGATTCGCTCAATATCAATGTGTCTAAAAAACAACGTAGTGCACCAGTACAAACTAGCGAGAATAGTGTACTCCCAAAGGGGCGGAATTTTCATTAAATGTAATATGAGAAAGTTTACTCAAAAAATAACTGTCGCGAGACATCCAACCTACGTACTAATTAGTTAGAATTCTTGCGAATATTAAAGCTTCAATCACCTAAATTCCACAATATAACTATTACATTGGACAACACATCAAATACCAAATTCGTTGTTGCACAAAATGTAACAGTGAATTTGAAAAAATTGTTAGATTTTAATTCCTTTCTTTGAAAATTGGTTCACGTGTTCCGTATGGGAATGGTAACCTTGGGATATTTGGGTCATCTGGTAATGCTTTCAACCAATCCAATTGATCAAGTTGTTTCAATACAGAAGAATTTATCTTGTTATTCTCTTTTTCTTTTACCCCGTATGGCAATTGAGATTCATTAATTTCATGCATAGTTTTTCTCCAATGCATTTAGTAGTGTTTTAAAATTATTTATCAAGAGTATATATAATGGTCAACTAGATAAATAAAAAATTTTTGTCAGTTTTGACTTTTTTGTATTTTAGCTGTGACAATTTGTCGCGGATTTATAGCTCAATATCAAAATAAACTGCTGTTATACTGTCATACTAACTAAACTCAAATTAACCGATATAGAGGTGTATCATGAGAGTGATATTAATTGTTATTGCGATGCTCGTTACATTGACTGCTTGTACTGATTACAGTCATACTCGAAATGTTTGGAATAGTTGTCGAGATCGCGGTACTAATGAAATTGGATGTGCAGTTGTTGGATTTGGAGCAGCTCTTGCTGATCCTTGGATAGGTTCACGGAATTAATTTCGAGAATATCACTTTTCTTTAGTGTTATTTTCTAACAATTTTTCCGTGAATTCATTGACCCAATCAGGAACGACCTCTTCAAATTTTTCTTGGGCAACACCTAGTTTTTGAAATTCCAAGTAAAATTTGTTTTTATCGTCTTTGTATTGCTTTACTAGCTGTTCTATTTCACCAAACTTTGAATGGTGCGCTTTCAACTCTGCAGTGACAGCTTCCATCCGTTTTAAACAACGGTCCATCCGCTTTTTTAAAGAAATTACTTCTTTTTCAGAAACCTCTTCAGAATTAAACAGTGTTTGCAGCTCTACTTCTAGTTTAGCACTAGTTTTTTCAAGGTTTTTATATTTCCGGTCTATTTTTTTGGTTTCTTGTTCATATCGATAAAACGCGGATTCGATGTGACTTTGCTCAAGATCTAGACGGTCTGCTTCTTTGTTAAGTTTTTCAGTTAGTTCAGTAACTTTTAAACCTTTGGCGAAAGCATTAACCAATTCCTCAAATGAACTGATATTTTCAACGTTATTATTTTTAGACAAGTCAAGACTCCTTAATATTGGGTAAAATAAAAAGTAATAGCTTAAAAATCCAATTATTACAATCTATATCTAATGGGTTTGATTAGACCACATAATTCTAAAGCAGCTGTTTGATTTAATTTAGTTTAGTATTTTAATTTATGAAACGAAATGTATGTCCATTGTTACCTCTGAATGTATTACCAACTTTTCTGTAGGTAGTACCATCTTCACAGCGGAAAGTACTTCCT
Organism: Stappiaceae bacterium; assembly: GCA_964291365.2. GTDB lineage: Bacteria > Pseudomonadota > Alphaproteobacteria > Rhizobiales > Stappiaceae > JBDWFY01. Next base: position 950,475 of record OZ220020.1, on the reverse strand, counting down.
ACCATTCGACACGAACTGTTGTCGCTACCGCGAATGGTGCTTCCCACTTTTCGATAGGTAATTTTATTATTGCACCGAAGTGAACTACCGACTAACCGGCAGAAATTCTCGTTGTTATCGCGGAATGTACTTCCAAGTGTTCTGTAAGTTATACCATCACTATCACGAATTGTTCGTTTTTCATGTCCAGATGGAGCTCCAGAGAAGGTTTTATCAAAATTGAAACCAAATGTTGCTAAAAAGACAATTACAATAGTTTTCATTTTGTTGACTTTAGTGTCTTTCACTTTTGATTGAAGTCTATTTGTATTTCTAACTCTATTTGGACTTAAGGTAGGAAAATTTCTAAATCATTAAAAGGATTTTACAAAATGTTTCGTATGATTACAAATGTAATTCTCACATAGTCGGTAAACTTAACAATCACTCTGAATCTAGTAGAACACTGAAAATTGAGAGTGGAATCTGCGAAGAAATAATTATGAGTAAATAAAACATTAATAATAGTTTAATATTTGAGAGTTGAAAATCTTTAGTGTAATAATTTTATAAACTTGGGTTAAATTGATTTTTGAAAGTGAGAAAAAGATTAAGTATTGGAGTCAAAAAATTAGAGAAAATGCAATGATTTTAACTAAAAGTACTCTGAAATTAGTAAAAATTACCGATTTTTGACCCAAAAAATAGATTTTTTTTTGTGCTTAAATGGCCGATATTTATTGATATTTAGGTAATATTGCAAAAAAAAATGAAAAAAATAGTACTTTTTTTATTGTTGGTTTGCTAAATTATTATTAGATTGACCATTTTGGGTCAATATTAAGGTTTATGTTAAACAAATTAAAGAATATCGCAGTTGATAAGCTGTGGAAAAAAAGGAGTAAATGTTATGGCGAATCTAAGTGTTAAGTATATGGTCATAATATTATTTGTTTCATATACTTTGGGTTCTGTAACATATGTGATTGCAGCACCTCTACCGCTGAGGATTCAAACCTCGGAAAAAATTAATGGTGAGCTACTGAATTTCTTAAATGAAAATTGGGTGGCAAGGGTACCTGAGTTTACTGACGGGTCACTATCATTGGAATTATATCCAGTTGATACATTAGTCCCTCAACGCGAAACATCTAGGTTTGTGTCTATGGGAATATTAGATGGTGACCTGACATTGGTGAGTTTGTTTTCCAGAAAACATCGACAATTTATCGAAATCAGCGAAAACATTGCTAAACTTAGTTCTCCTAAGGAAATTTTAAAATATTGTTTTGAAGCAAAGGGTGGACGAGACTTATTACAAGAATTGCATGATGAGATCAATGATGGAGTTGATGTTTTAGGTTGTGGTGCGTTTTCACCTGAATTATTGGCTAATTTAGAAGCTAAAAGAGTTTTAGCTGAACATTCTAATTCTGAAAGCATTGACCAACCTAAAATTTCTGCTAAGTTCAATGAAAATATTATTGGTGCGGCTTGGGCTGCTGAAACAAAAAACTCAAATGTTGAATTGAATATTGGAAATAATGTACTCAAGCATGAACTTGACTTAACTAATATATATCAATTTACAGTATCTAACAAGATATGGGGTGAGTTACCAGATCATGTCAATCCAAGCGTTGTTAGACGTGGATTAGAAAAATGGTTTCAATTAGCGTTTGCTGATCTATATGATGATGAAAGTGAAGTTGATGAAAATTTACCAGATTCAGAAGGTAAGTCAGATGAGATTATTCCTCAAAATCGAGGAGTTAATGAAATTAATAGTAATATTGTTTCATTTCAATAAGCTGCTTAATCAATCTTAACATTAGTCCAAATATGCAATCTAGAATTGTACAGAGTAGGATTTGAATCCTCTCTATATTTCGGTTCATCTTTCTGAGAGTTGAGGGAAGGTGTAGTAAGATTCAAATTAGTTTAAAGAATAAACCATAAATGGTATTTTGAATGAAATTTTGCTGCATTTCCTTGACTCTTTGATTGAAGTATTTCGATGAGGACATGATCATTGGAAACAAAAAATTTAGTAAATTAAAAAGTTTGGATTTTACTTCTAATTTTGGAAAAATAGCTAAAGTAACAATGTGTATATACCAAAATGTAATTGTATTAATTTACCTAACTTTCAAAATGTGTTGTATGCAAAAAATTAATTGAATCACGACTAACGAAATTAACAATTTAACAAGCTTGAGAGAATTCAGAATATTTTTTTACAGATTATTTGTAAATTTGTTTGAATTTAATTTGAAATGATCTCTACAAATTAAAATTACCCAAGGAATAATTCGGGTAGGAAAAAAATTAGTTTTGGAAATAACACTACTGCTATGAGGATAGTAATTTGAATGAAAATGAAGGGTATTACTGCGCGATTTATCTCTGATAGTTTAATATCTCTGGGATACATTTTTTTTAACCACAAATTTGCAGTGGCAAAAGGTGGGGTTAGTAGACCAATCTGGATCACTAGTGCAGTCAAAATTCCAAACCAAATAAATCCTTGATCTGGTGTTAAATTTAATTTCGGAGCAAGCAAAAATATAGTTTCTGCAAAGGTACCTTTTGTTAACAGGACTATTAGTATCCACTCCATAAAAAATCCAAAGAACACCAGTATCATTATTATAGCCAATATTGTTATTCCTAATACTTCGTTGCTAAAAATATCCAATATTGATTTTAGAAAATTACTACCTCCAACGATTACAAAAATATTATAAAATGTAAATGCTCCTAAAAATCTCCAAACCAAAGCTCCAGAGAAAATCATTGTTTCAGTAGTAATAGTACTAATTCCTTTAAATGTAATTTTTTTACTAATTAACATAATTACCAATGTACCTATGCAACCTATTGCTGCCGCTATTTCTATATTCAATGACCTCCAGTATATCCCGTAAATTATGAATCCAAAAAAAGTAAATAGTGATCCTGGTACAATCAATTCATTTAGTTTAATGTTTCTATTTAAGGTGTTATACTTCTGTACATCTGTAGTTTTTGGTGCAAATTTGGGATTGATTTTTATTCTAATTAGAGCATATACAGAGTAAGTAATAATTAGAAAAATAGCTGGTAATATTCCAGCTAAGTTTAAGTATCTTATATTGATGTTTATATCTTCACTTAAAAATTGAACGAGTATTGAAGGTGAAACTAAAACAGCAAGTGTTCCTAGTGCACAGATTAATCCAATAGACATTGAACGGTTATAATTTGCGTCTATTAATTTTGGTAACACAAAAATTGAAAGCAACAAAATTTCTGCGCCTAAAATTCCTAATATAATAGCTAATAGAAATCCTATTATTACGGTTTGAATTATTCCTCCTCCATGAAACCGTTTTGCGAAAAATGAAAGAAACTCCCATGCCTCAGATACAATTGTGGTATTTTTAAATGTGAAGGCAATTAAAAATAAGAATGGAGTAGCGATCAGAAAATTGGTTTCTAATTCAGAAGAGATTTTGCTGGTAACTAATTCAAGTCCACTTGGACCAAGATATAAAATCGCAGTAAATATCGAGATTGATAAAGTTATCATTCCCATAGGTATCCCAATTAACATTAGTGCAATTAATACAGCAAGCATACAAATTGGAATTATGAAACTAAATCCACTAAAAGTGAATATCGCTTTAAATGGTTCATGTAGAAAATTGTTATTGCTTCCCCAACTCATAAATTGTCTAAATAGATTTTCATTATAAAAATAATAAACAAAGAAGTCGATGAAAATATAGGAGAGCAATATTAACCCAAGTAAAACTATTAAGGAAATATATATTTTAGACTTTGTAAGACTCGTTAATGAGCAAATTAAATTTGTTAAATAAAGTCCAGTTCCAACCAAGAGAAATAAATTTAAAGTCAATGTAAATTGCCAGTTTGGTAAATCTTGGAATGTTCTGTAATTTGAAACAAATATGTAAAATTGAAATGCAACTTCTGTAAATAAGGCAAAAATTGCAAATACTCCTAATAACAGAGTGAAAATGTCTATATGTTGTGAATATTTTGGAAACTTTATTTGAAATCCTGGGAATTTTAGGTCGTTTTTTAGGTCAAACCAAAATGTTGCAGTCATCCAAACAAATACACAAATTGCAATTACAATTTTCAATCCAAAACTGATATCAGTAGGAGGTCCTATTGTTAAATTTCCAAATTCTGGTTGAAACATTTCACAAATTGAAATGATTGCGGCAACTATTATTAATGGAGAAAAAAAATTTGGAATTTTTCTTATTGTATTACATTTAGGATTTGAACAAGTTTGAAAAAAAATCAAGTTTTGACTCCTTGAGTTTAACCTAATGTTAAAATTTTTTTGAGTGAACCGAATCACTTAAGGAATTGGCAAAAGATTAAATTACATATATTTTAGATTTTGTCAAATTTAAATATTCACAAAATAAAATTATTATTAATAATTCTGATTTAAAAAAATTCTTAAGGAGTACCTAAAGAGTTATTAACCCTTCTCGCACATCATCTGTAATAAACTTAATGTAAATGTTTCCATAAAGTACAGGACTAAAATTTCAAAATTGAAATTTCTGCTACAAAATGTACAATCCCGAGACTTGTGGACAATTAATCCCAAACATGTGGGCTCTATTTTTTTGTGAAGAAAGGAGTATAAAAGTATAAATTTTCTTGAAATTTGCTACCTACAATCATATATTCATCTAATACGATTCCTACTATTACCATTACAAGACTTAAAGAGATGAAAAAATTTCTGTTTTTATTTATGGGTGTAGTCATTTTAATAACTACTCCAAAATACAGCTTTGCGAAAGAACGTTGTTTTTTCGCTGGAGCAGACATAGCTGATGAATCTTCTATAGGACATGTGACTCAACAGGAGTGTAACGAGATTACAACAGTAGTCGTTATATCAACGATTGCAGTAGGAACTATCGTGATTACTGCTATTACTGGAGATCCATTTGCATTGGATGGAAATTTTTCATTCACACCAACCTATAATAATTTCAATAAAGAATTTGGTATAAAATACAGTCTAAAGTGGTGAAAAGTGTCACCATTATTTGTCAACGTACCTAATTCACTCAATTTTTAGAAATCTAATTTGAAGATTTTGCGCGGCATTTTAAAGTCAATGAAATTCTGTAATGATTTACTACGGGTAGATCTATCCGAGTACTCTGTTATTTCTGTAATTGAACGCTGATTCAACTTATTTATAATATTCTTTTGACAAAATACCGATAAATATTACTGGATTCGAATGGGTATTGTAAAAAGTTTTGCAAGATATTGACCTGTATAATTAATTACATCAAAAATCAATTTGAAGGATCGGTAAGTTATTTGGAAAATTAAATATAGTTTGAATATGTAATTATAGCATAATATATTTAATATTATATTTTAATATTTATATATTTTCACTATTTCAAGCTACATGAATTTGTGTTAATTACATTTTAAAAGTTTTGTCGGCATTTGTTAATTGCAAAGTTAGAAATAACAATTGCAAGATGTCTAAATCAACACCAACAATGTTGGAAATTATTCGTCAGACCAAAATTGGTTTTGCGAACCAAACAAATAGCAATCAATCTAGTCGTTCACATGAAAGTGACGAAAAATTACCTTTTCATTTAACCTCTGCTACTGATGGGGACGGAGATGGTTTGCAAACTAAAGGTTCAAAGTCCACAGACTGTCCAAGTCAACGAAAGAATCGGTTGCAAGACTTTCCGACTATCTCAATTGAACAATTTTCGCGAAAGGAACGTGAAGCACATTGTCTCAAGCGTGGACTAGCATTGGTAAAAGAATATCAAAAGCGTAATGGGCTCGAGTCGCTACCAATATCGGAAATTGAACCGATTCCATTTGTTGTTTTTATTGTACAACAACAAGAAATTGTCACACCAGATTTATGGGAGCACCTGCAGACATATGCACTTTTTGTTGCGGAGAAGTTGAAAGACTTATACCGGGATGATGCGTTTGAATTTCTAATGCTTACTCAATATGAAGAACCAGAGGATTCAATATGGGAAGATCTGGTTTAGTGATGTTCATATTGGCTTACCAAGTTTGGTTCTAAAATATCGCTACTGAATTGAGAAAAAGCAAGGGCATGATAATTGATTTAATTGCACTTAGACTAATCATTCCTGATAGAATATAGGTGCGTAATTGAATAACCGGGAATAGTGAAATGTATGAAAGAGTTGAAATTTGTGTTGCTTAGCATGCTCGGTTCGTTTGAAGTTAGTTTTGCATGGCAATAGGAGACTTCCGTTGGGTGAATAAAAGGTTGATAATTGCACTCACTGGAAAATAAATTTTGTCGGCATTTGTTATAAGCATAGGTGCATCTTATCAATACTGGATGAATAATATATTTAATACAACGGTGTTAAAGTCGCAGCGAATCCAAGGTGAATTGTTGGTAAAGACAGACATTACAGCAGTACCAAGTCGCAAAAGTGATAAAGATCCAAATTCAGAATCACCTGCAAAGTCTAAAAAACAAAAAGTTGCTGCTCATAGTCAAAAAACGATAAATCCTCAACAAGAACAACGATATCTACGAAATTTAGCTAGCGAACCATTGTTTGCGAAGGTGTTGTCAGCAGATTTGTATAAAGAGTTGTTATAAGACTGTGGATTGGAACTAATTCATGAATATATGTGCCAATCAGGACTAGACTCAATATTAATAGCGGACCTTGAACCCATTCCATTTGCAGTGTTCGTGGTCAAATCAAGCATGTTTCTGACAAGAGAAGCGTGGTTGCACGACAAGCAATGTGCGTTGCTTATGTTAAATGAGATGAAAGATTCTTATTCAATAGAGGCGTTAGAGTTTCTTAACAATAGTGAGTATGAATTGGGGGAAGAAGTTAAAGCGTTGTTTTAGTGATTGTGTGGAGGTTAAGGGGGTAATTGATTGAAGAAAGCTTTTCGAATTAGGTTAAAATCAGTGGGTAATTTGAGTCTTGAAGATTGATTGTTACCGAGTACTCAATATAATTGTTGGGGGACATTAACAAAGCATACGTATATTATTTGAAGGATGGATTTATTATTTTTGAGTAGCCAAATATAGAATTTTTTGGTTTTTTGATTCAGAATCATTACATTATAAGTTTAAGCTCATTATTTCGTTAATTATGTTTGTGTTATATTTTAGTCTCAAATAATTCATTCTAAGCATTTCAAAAATTATTATTGTTTATTAAATATTGACGAAATCTAATTAGCAATTTTCTCACAATTTTGATTGATTTGAAACTTTAGAAAATTTATCATAATTTGATTCAATAGGGGAATAAAATGATGCCAATCACAAACAAAGACTCAAATTCTCAAGATAATAGAACTCAGTCTTATCAAACTAAACTGGAATCAGATTCTGGACATAATCCAAGCTGTTCTAATGTTACACCTATCTTAGTTGAAAGTGAAATATTTCAACCAAATCCAGATGGGACTAAGAGATTGATCGGTGTCCCACGCAATGTATTATTTCCAAAAAGTCAACCACCGGTTACACCTCAAAATTCAACCGTGTACTGGAGTGCTAAGAAATAGTGCAATTTTTATTGTGGTTGTGTCAAATCAAATACCGAATTTTTATAACTAACATTCCAAACTATTTATTACGTATATTTAATCAACAGAGTTTGCAAGTCAACTAGAGTGAAACTTCAAGTAGAATTTCAAAAATTTTATAGTTTCTACTTCAAAATCCTGAATTTTTCAAAATATTTTCTAGATGTACATTCCGATACATGTGTATAGTTATTTCGAAAAAATTTGGACACAATTTAATTTATTAATAAGGTGCATTAAATTGAGATTTAATGAACAAAAAGATAATTGTCGCAAAATTCCCAAATTTACTGTCGCTGTATATTGAGATTTACCACTTGGTTTTTGGAATAATTTATAATCTGCTTGGTACTTTCATGCCGACAATTATATCTACTTAATGATTATGAAGATAGTTAATGGAGCAGTTTCCATAATATCCAAATTAGTAACTAGGTATTTGAGTAAACAGATGATACTCCCAGAATAGGAGAAATCATCTTAACTGAACTTAATTAAATTTCTAGTTATCAATACTTGAGTTAATCCCGTAACGCGCTCAATCTTCAAGAGAAAGAGGTCTATTGTAACAAGTTTCAATTGATCAAGTTGTTGAGCCCATTAAATTTCAATCATTTCACAAAAGAGCATAGTGCAAAAGCAATAGTACCAAATTCCGAAGAGGATGAAGTCATGAAGCGAAAGTTCATTGAAAGATACTATGACATTAAAATCGCTATTGATAATATATTGTGTTTAATCGGTGATATAGAATATGCGGTTTTTAAACATAAAATGAGTACGAGTACTCAATATAAATTTATGGTTTCGATGAATTATATCATTGTTGGTGAAGCAATTAAGTCAATTCTTATTACCCTTAAAAAAAACGATCAACAAATAAATTGGAAGCGATTTATATATATACGGAATGATATTATACACCATTATTATAGAACTGCTCAAAACACAGAAAAAATTTGGGAATGTTACAAAAGTATAGAAATGGAAAAGCTTCATACTTTTATAACCCGTATTTCCCATTAATAAATCGGATTGTACACATTCCCTGAAAATGACAATATTCTCTCAAAATTTCCACTAGAAATGAAACTAACTTTGACAAATTGAATCTGGTTTTTTAGATTTTATGTAATTGGGTACTTTACTGTGTATTCTATGAAGTAATTATCTGATTACAGAAGCATGGTGGTGCGACAAATAATGCGCGCTGCTTGTGATAGGTGAGAGGAAAGATTGATATTGAGTGGCGGAAGTGGAGATTTTTACGAGTGGCGAGGATGAATTAGAGGAGGAAATCAAAGTGATATTGCGGTGGTAAGGCGGTGGGGATAAGGGGTAATAGATGAAGGGATGTATTTTGTGGTGGGTTTAAGATTAGTAATTTATTCAGGTTGCTAAAATTAAATGTCGCTGAAATTGTAAAATAACTGTCGGGGGACAGATATTAATAAATTGGGTACTTTACTGTAGAATATAATTATTAAATTTGTTAATCATCATAATGTTTCCTGCAAAACTTTCACTATTTGATATTGTTATTTGGTGACATGACCGTTAGTTATGATAACTTTGGTATCATGACGTGGTGAATTTTTGGCGGCAGGTCTTTTTATTATTTGGTCATTGTTCTCTAATTAGGTGTGTTGATAAGAATGTCTATCGAAGAAAATAAAGCTAACTACAATAAATTTCTTGCAAAATAAAAACTCAGTTTTCGTTAGATACAGCAAATTTTGTTGTAAGTTAGTTATCCTGTTGATCATCTGTTATAGGGATCAATTTCTTACTGCCTGAAAGCGAAATCTATTTAGCAACTGAAAAACTAATCTAGCAATCCATCCAACTGGCATGATTAGCAGTTTCATGCAAAATTCTTTCAGCGATTTAGTTCTACTTGCATTCTTCAGAGGTTGATTTGAATGCTCCATACTGTTGCCATATTCCTCAGCTATAAGATGTAAAACCTGACTGCTAATGGATATTTCTAACTCAAGGTTAGCTAAATCAGTAACCGCTTCACAGAAATTTTGGTCATTATCTATAGTTTTACCATTACTTCTTAACTGATCAATTTCACTCGTCAATTTATCGCTTCGTAATTTTGCATTATCAATTTTTGAAATTACTTCATCAATCTCTGATTCGTATTTTAATATAACAGAATGTATATCTAACCCGCGTTCAACTTCCGAGCTAAGTTTCTCATACAATCTGTTGGCATCTTTAATTAATGGTCTTTCTAAAATAGGGGTTATAAAAACATCCGTATTGGAATTACGGAATGTATTCTTGCGTTTTCGTTTTGATTTTGACCTTGGCATGGATTATTCCTTTTTAGTGATATTATAGGGTAAGTGCTCTAAACAAGAACATGAATGTCAGAATCCTTTTGCAATTTTGATAAAAAGGTTGCAAAGCTTGAAGAGAGTTTGCGTGGTTTGAAATTGAGTTGCTTACAATTTATTTTATGACTTTCTGTATTTTGATTCTCTTCCATTAAAAGCTGACTTAGCTCTGGAATTTCATCATCAAATGAATGTGCAACTAATGATAACATCTGACAAGATTCATAAATTTCACGGTCAATTTTGAACATTTCTTTAAACTCGGTAGTAAATGATTTAGTTTTAGATTCTAACTGTTTTGATGCTAAGTATATAAACATACCATTTCGCTCAAACTTTGAATTTTCGATGCGCTCAACCAATTGAATTACATCCGATTCAAGTTCTGTCAGATCTTTCTCGTAATTCATATAGTTGTAAATTTTGGCAATAACGAGCAAACATTCTCTATTTAATGGGCCTTTTAATAGAAAAAAAATCATAACAAGTGGCATCAAGAGCATGTTAATTAAAAAAGCTTTGCAATAGCAATAAATTGTGCGCATAAAATACTCTCCTTAGTTTTGTCTAATTTAAAAAACTAGAAACGATTTACATCAAAAAATATTTTTTATTCACAACTTTTTTGGGTGGTATCAAATAGCACTGGAACTGCCAACTATTAAGTTAAAGGTTTTAGGATGCACATAAATTTGTTATATTGGGTTGTAGAATAATCCTATTTTTAAGAAAATCTAGATTACAAATTCATCATTTGCAAAAAATATTCTGTGGTTGTTCCTATGATGGTTTTCAACCATAATAGGAGGAGGAACAGCCCCTAAATGCATAAAATAAAATTTCAGATTAAAGTTTTAGAAATCTTGAAAAATAGAATCTGATTTATTAGATTTCATGTAATTGGGCACTTCACTGTGGAATATAAGCTTTAAAAACGGGAGCTTTTCAGAGTAAGTACTTATGCTTTTATAAAATATAATCAGGATTTGGCAAATGACAAATTAAATATTATAATTGAAACTGTAAGCCCCGCTTGTTCCTGCTCTGCACACGGCGGGGCGAAGTATTTTTGGGAGTCAACAAACTTTCGCTTAAAGCCTGGCGTGAATGTTTATACTAACTAAGTAGTTAAAGTGATGTCAGATTCTAAGCTTCATGAACTTAAATTTAATAACATGGGGAAACACGGATTTGAAAGTGGAAAAGTTCAATTCGGAACTTTTAAGAGCATTTTCAGAATAGCAAATAACGCGTTACCGAAGATGGGCTAATCAAGAAACTAGTGATGTCTTAGCACTCTGTGCACTTAATATAGCTATATCTAGAGCATTTTATTCATCACTTGATACTTTGGAAATAGTTACTCGTAATGTAATTAATGACAAAATGAAAGCTGTTTTGGGAGAAAAGAAGTTTATTGTGTATTCCGATTCATTTGTATAGTTGTTGTGAAAATATTTGGACACAATTTAATTTACAAATAAGTTGCATTAAATTGAGATTTGATGAATAGAAAGACAATTGTCGCTAAATCTCCAAAATAACTGTCGGGGAATGTCATTATAAAATTTTTCAATGAAAAGTCAAAATTTTTTTTCTTGATTTAAGAATTTTGTGAAGTAGATTTTGACATTTGACACGATAACAAATTAATACTGGATACAAATTCGGAGTTTGGACTATCAAGTGTCAATTTAGCGAGAGACTAGATCCAGATAAACAATTTTTGAACGATCTAAATGATAATGAGTAAAAGATTTAATAACGGAGCATACTTCATTGATTCTAAACAACTCTAAAGGAATGTATCATAATGACTACCATATTCTCTTACTTGCAACGATGGGTATTAGCATGGACAAATCAAAAGAAAGAGCGAACTTCGAATCAGTACAAACCAAAGGTTTATGTATTTAGAAGAACAGGAGTAAGTTATAAAGAGGCACAAAAGACGGGCAAATTTCGGTTCAGTATTGCGTCACATGATGCTAGTACTCCTATTAATTCAGATGCGTTTGTTTGGGAGGGTAGTTGGGTTCCAAAGAATACAAAAATTGAGTTTAAAGACAGAAAAATAAAAGGGTTGGTTTATTTTGGTAAACCTGAATTAGATGAATTCCATTTTGATGAAATACAACAAATAAGTCAGTTTTATATTGACCCCGATCTTGAAGTCGCTGAAAATTTAGGTGATTCAAAGTATCAATTCAATTCAAAAGAATTGAGATACGATAAACTGACCCCTATTGATCGCGCAAATTATTTGGATTGGTTGGCATATGGTAGGTGTGATAGAAATTACGATTATCGTTATATGGCATTATACTTTATGGGTTTAGAATGGCGATACTTTCGAGGTGTTTGTGATGAATCTGAGTGGGAGGAAATTTTGGATGAGATTGATCGGTTATATCGAAATTATCAAAATGGACCATATTTAAATTTAACTAAGAATTTCATCCGATATAATAATTACGATCGATTTGTTAATATCTTAGTTGAATCAACAGATGGACTTTATGAATTTGAAAGAATGTATCAATACCTAGTTGAAGCCGGAGTTAAAATTCTAGACAATCAGTTGTTGAACGGTAATCATGCATATGTATCACTTGTAGAATCCGAAATTGAATCTATTGAAAAAGTGCGTAAAATTTGCCCCTATGTTTTTGAACAAGTTTTTGTATTAAAGTTTAATCAAAAACATCCTAATGGGATTAAAATAACCAAACCTACAGAAGAATTAGAAAACAAATATGAGTCCTTGTTACAAGAAGTTACCTCAATCAGTAAAGTACATTATTATTACAAGGACGTACCAGACATTAGAAAATCAAATGAATTGCAAAATATTGCTATTGAAATAGGAAAGTTGGTTGCTGACGAACTTAAACAATACTCTAGTGAAATTGAATATAATATTCAGCACATTTTAGACAATAAGTGTATTAATTTTTTGCCAAGGTCGGAAGTTTCTATTACGGAAAGTATAGGTGATCAAATAATGTTGAATTGGGTAAATGAAAAACTCAAAAATCCTAATGGTATTGTAGTGAAAGATCTAGCATTACTTTTAAATTTTGAAAATCAAAAGGGGTTTGAATTCAATCAATGGCTTCAGATTGTCATCGCACTTGAGAGACTAGGTTATGGTGTCGTACCTGAATTGGGTTTAGCATTATACGACTATGAAGATATGAATCCGGTTTTCATATATGAGCTTCAGTCCACACCAGAAGAGCGAATTAAATCTTCCAATAAATTTTATGTTGTGTTGTTGTCTATTGCACTTGGTATTGAGCTGTTTCAATCCGAAAACCAAATAACTGAGAAACAGCAATCAGCAATATTAAGTCGAATTAAGAGTGTACCAGAATTAACGAATTTTGAAATTAAACAACTACATTTAACAGTTAAAAATTTGAAAAGTGCTTACTTAGACTTAGAATATTTTTCTCAAATTTTTTCAACAGGTTTTGCTGAAAATAAAGAATTTTTTCGAAATTCAGTTAAAGAATTTGCCGAAATTGAACGGTCAATTGTTGTTGATAAATTAGATGTATTGCTTTATGCATACTTTATTTTGGGAATAGATTTAGAGTTAATCGGAATTGACCTAAACTTAAAGAGTAGTACAAAGGGTATGTTGAATGACATAATCGCTGAATTTAATGAACGTTTTGAAAAATTCAATGCGGGTGAATGGACGATCCCGAGTTTGTTTCCCCGCATGGATATAGTTTCTTATAACCAACCAAGATTTGAAAAAACTAGCTGGTTTAGTAAAGTCAAAGATGATAGAATCCATTTAGATAATCAAAAAAGTGACTATGCAATAAAATCTTACAGAGCTCGATGTTAGAATAGATTTATTGAATCAAATGCACAATATCCAATGTGAAGTACCGTATTACGTATATACTAAACAGATTTCTTGGATGTCTCAATTTAATATGATTTACGGCATTTAAGAATGGAATTTCTGATGAAAATTGATTGTCGTCTAGTACTCATAATTATTGTCGGGGGACAATGTAAGAATTTTCATTAAATTTCACAATACAAACTCTAAACTGTTATCTTTGGCCCAATATAAAGTATTTCTAATTTCTTCATCGAATTATTAAATGGCCACTCAAAATGTATTCGGTAAGCTGGTTCATTGATTTTTCCGTGCATTGGTGCTGAAACTTTACCTCGATTCTTACTTTTAAACCTTAGTTGATTCTTAAACACAATTTTATTTGTAGGACTTTCATCAGAAAACCAAGCCTTATCACCATGAAAAAATTCCTTTTTTAAGTTTTTTGCGATTTGTCCCTCTTTACCATTGTTCAAATAATCTTCCGCATATTGATTCAAGATTTCTAATTTTGATAATATATTATGGAATAAAGGGATATTGTTGGGCATACCAGAACATTTTGGGTGTTTTAATATATCACCGAAGTCTAAATTAGGAAATTGCAATTTTGCGACTTCTAGTAATTCAGGCCAAGTTTTAATTTTATACTGGTCAATTATATGATTCTCCAACTGTTTTAGTTCCCAAAAATTAAGTATTGGGTATGAACCAACTAATACTTCTTTTTTAAAATGTTTCACATCCAGAGGGTCTACTAAATATCCACGATTTCCTATTTCAAAGCTGAATAATGTACAAGAAATTTTATTGCTCAATCGTTTAGCTATTACAGCCAGTGCTGACTTTGTTACATCATAATCTAAAAAAAAAGAATTTCTCACCTTCGTTAATTTCAAACTCGCTGTGGTCAAATGGGCCATTTTTACTAAACCAATTCAATATCCCTCGTTTTTGACTAATATTACTTGATCTCTCCACCATTCTAACTAAAGATTGACCGCCTTTAATATATAAATGAGTAAGTGAACGTGTGACAAACAAATTATCCCTTAAAATTGGGTATCTAATTCGTAATTTTACAAGTTCCCATAAAATTTGTTGTAACTTTCCAAAATTGTTGTCATCAATTTGGTTAAATATTGACGCATCATTAATATACCATCGCATTCTATTCAATCTCCAATAATTCAACTACATCTTTATCGCCTTGATCAAAAAAACCATCAGGCCAGTGCTCAATTTGCCCATTTTTGTCAATTTGTGTGCCATATACTCCGTGGTCTTCAGGTGTACATCCTGAGAAAAACCACAATCGTAAATCATTAGGTTTTAGTTCTCCATTTTTTACAGCAATTCTGATTCCATTAAGAACATGGTCACTATGAGTTTCTATAATGATTTGAATTCCGGTTGATGCAAATTTAGTAATCATTTTACCCATTCTTGACTGTGCTTGTGGATGCAAATGGGCTTCAGGACTATCTATAATTATGCAATCACCTGATTTTGCCGTTAATAAAGACACAATTATTGGGAATACATAAGAGATCCCGTATCCCACATTAGCAGGACTCTTCCATTCACCGGTATCTGTTAATCTAAATTGTAGTGCTAGCGCGGATAAATTTTCATATGAAATTACGTTTGCATTAGTACCTGGTGAAATATAATCCAACCAAGCGTTTACTTGTCTTCTAAACGAAGAACCTTTACTTCCATCTTTAAGTCTTTCAGATTCAATTACAGAATCTTTGAATATATTGTACCAATAACATGCATATCGACCGTCTATGCCAACACCTTCAGAATAATAGTTTAAACTATCAGGTTTTATTGAAATTTCATTTGTGCCAATTCGAGCTGCACTTAAAAATTGAACTTGAGATATCAGTGTAGATTCAATTTCATTTTGATGTTTTGGTGATTCTATAGGTGTTAGATTACGTTCTAAACTTTCAGCAGTAAATCGAAACATTTTGGGTTCGTTGGGATTTTCGAATTCATACTCAAACTGGATTTCCGAGTTATTTGAATTAGAATTCAATACATCACCAAAACTACCAAGACGAGTTAGCTCACCATTGAGTGGCCAATATAATACTTCATCATGTCTTTCATTTTTTCTCAGTGCCTGAGAGTAAAGTAAAATAGATTGAAGCATGGTTGATTTACCGCCGCCATTTCGACCGCTAAGTACGGTGAGTCTTCCAAATTGTAAAGATAATGATTCAAATCCTTTGAATTGGCGAACAGCAACACCTTTTAACAAATAATCATCCATAATTTTCCTCATAATAGTTGTCAAGTGCCTCTTCAACCATTTGATATCTTTGGGAGACGGCTTCTTTATTGTTTGTGGAATGAGAAATTACAGAAGAAAATTCCTCATTGAGTAATAGTTCAATAATCGCTTGTTTCAATTGTTCTTTGTTTTTTATACTTTCTAGACATTCATTAAACGAATCGTCAAATACGTCACCTTGTTCAAATTCTGATGTTATGCCTAATCTTGCGAGTAACTGTGTAAATGTTACAGAAATTACATCAAATAGAGAAATATTAATGACACTTCTTTGATTATTTGGATTCCGTAATGATCTGCGAAATGAATGTTCCCCGAATAGTAATAAACACAGTTTCATAGATAATTCAAACAAGTTAGAAATTTCTTCTCGTTTTTCTGGAGTTAACTCATTCATTTGCTTAATTCCATCGGCCAGAAATTTATCCATGTCCCCACTTGGATTATAATTTTGCCACCCAATGAGATAAAATGCAATGAATCTATTTATCGCTTCTCGGTCCCGCATGGTCTTTTGATTTAATGAAGAACCTGTAGCTTCGCGGAATATCTTTCGTTCAGACATCTCTTTTAGCCACTGTGTAGCCGCTCCAAAAAATAAAGCATTTCTCATTTGTTGACGTGAAAGCGGTTCACCGCTGTTAACTCTCTCAAAAATTTCCATTTTGGCACGATCTGGAGCATCAGGGTCCAAAATGTATAAAGTTAATTGAGTATCAAGTACTCTTTCTCGCAATTTTACATGAAGATCTGAAATTTTCTTACCTTCTAATTCGTTTGTTTTAGACAGTCCGGTTAACTTAAACTTTCCTTCCACAAAATTTCTGAAAGTAGTCAATCGTTGTAATCCATCAACAACTATAATTTCACCCTCTTCATTTTCAGCTACATAGAATACCGGTAGCGGGATTCTCATAAAACAACTTTCAATAAGTTTAGTTTGCTTTTTTACAGGCCAAACAAAATCTCGTTGAAATTCAGGATTTAATATAAAGCGTTTGTCGTTGATTCGACTTACTACATCATTTACGGTTCGGACTTCGGTTCGGACAAATACAGAATCAATAGGGAATCCGTCACCCCAACCATCAACAGTTAGTACTTCATGCCCCTCAACATCCGTTGGTATTTGTTCAAAATCTGTAGATCCTGAAGTATTGAAAGTTTCTGATTCAAGCATTTTTTTTACTCAAGAAATTCAACTACAAGTAATTGTTTACATCATATTGACAATTTTTTCAATCAAATTTCTTTATTCGGTATAAATTTCCTCAGACTGTTATTTTGGTTTTTTAGCGACAATTAGTTGAATCATGAAAATTAGAGTCGTAAATTACCAAATGAAATACTGCAAATTGACTTTACTTTTCGATCAATTTGGACACATACCTGGATAGAGTTGCATAAATCTCTTGTTCAGTTTTATCCCCTAAATTCAAATTCAACTCAAACATTTTTCTTGTTTCTCGTTTTATCAGAAGTACATCAATCGTCAAACCACTAGTTAGCTCAATTTCAAGAGAATATCTTTTTTCGTGCCATTCAATCTGAATTGCTCCATCACATCCATTAACGATACTTGGTTGGGGTGTAAACGGAGTAACCAAATTTTCAATTAACCGAATCGCTAACTTTGCACTTTCTAATGGAACCGCAATACCATTGTATCCATCCCAACCAAAATTTAGCTTAGTAAACTCAATACACTTTGCTTTCAATTCGATAATCATTTGCGAATGCGAAGAGTGTTTCCTGATGGGAAGAACTTTAGTTTCGTTGATTAACTGAGAATTATGAGATGGTGATTCAAAGGAATTATTTTGTATGGCTTGTATTCCTAGTCTTAGGTCATTGACTTATATAAAGATGTGTTTCTGCGTGGCACATCATAATATTGTTGATTTATTGTAACTTGGAATATGGGGTGGCGGCAATTTACCTTACATCTTGCTCAATAGTAGAATTATCATGATCTATAAAGTCTTTAATTGAAAGGACGAATATTATTTTTTTATCACCTGAGTATGAACATTTGAAAATATTAATTGACCCTATTAAGTAAACGTAGTAAATTATGGTGGATTTTTGTTTTAATCGATAGTCTATTTTGATACACAAAATATTGAGTAACGCTCATACGCTAGTCTGGTTGAATGACTCATCAATCTACACTTGAATTACTAATTTGTGACGCGTCTTAAATTAACGGGGTTCAACTGCCAGTACTAACAAGTATAACCTGCTTCCTAATGGGAATAATTTTCATTGAAATACGATACAGTATTGCAATTGAATCCTTAAAACAATTGTCAAAGATATCATTGACTATTTTATATTCTGGCATACATGTCAGATAAATTCATTTTTAAAGGAGTAATTTATGTCTAGTTATAGCGAGCGTAAACAAAAGGAAGAAAAACATGAGTTTGGTTTCTGGATGTTTATTGCTGGAATGGCGTTTGCTCTCACTTTTTGTCAGGGACCTAGTGAAACTACTGATAAAGAAGCAAAAAATTCACAAACTTCAGAATTTACTCAAGTAGAATCTAATCTTAATGAATAGAGATTCTAGATCAATTACCTCAAATATGAATGAATATTGGAGAATAAGCAATTTGGTCAATTTCCACTAATAGTTTGAACGAAAGTATTGTTAGGATGTTGAATAAGTCAAAATTTGTATTAACCACGAATTGACATTGGATTAACTTCTGGATTTAATGTAGTTATTTGTTTAATTCGGCCATCTAACCCCTTAATTAATATTTGTCCACCGCCTTGTCGAACAAGGATCTCTTTAACTGCAAAGTATGCTTCTCTTTGAGTATTATGAATACTTGTTGGTCTAGTGGCATCGGCTCGCTTATTTACCCAACCATTGTCCACTCGATAAATAATCCGATCTGATAATTTTTTCATCTACCACTCCCCTTAGTATATTCTTGAATTGAATTTATGGTTTAATGGAGCATGTAGTTCAGATTTGACAAATTTCAAATGAATAAAAGAATCACGTCGCTTGATTAACCGTCATTTGGATCAGGTTTGGCTAAACAATTTGGTTAGATGTTATTCACGTACTACAAAGTAATTAACGACTAGTTGCATTGGAAGTGGAGTAAATAACCTTAATGAATGAATCCACTACGAAATTTTGAGTAGGAGTAGGCCAATTTTTGCATTTAAATGGATAGTGTTTAGATGTTGTAATAGTTTTTGTTGTTAGTTCAATGTTGATTAGGGTTTAACTTATACTATTTTCAAAAAAGAGTGCGGCATAAAATTGTGAATAACTTTCACTAACCTCAAGTATTTTGCATTTTGAATGACTATGGTTGATTTATCCTTTAAATTCAACCATTACGAGGCCACTAATGTCAAGAAAAGCAATTTCGCTTGAGACTAACTACACAGTTGAAGAATTGGAGGTCATATCAAAGAAGTGTTCTGATGTCAAAGTATATCGAAGTTTAACATCGCTGATAGCGATTTTGAATGGCGAATCACGAAAAGTTGCTGCGAAGCTTGGCAAGATGAGCACAGATAAGTTATGCAGAGTGGTAACACGATTTAATGAATCAGGGTTAGATGGCTTATATAACAGAAAGTCCACTGGACGACCACCAAAGTTAGGAACAACGCAACGAGCAAAACTTTTTAAATTCGTTGAAAATGGCCCCAATCCACAAATCCATGGTGTAAACCGTTGGCGGCTTTGTGACTTGGTACAAATTTGTCAAAAAACTTTTGACATTTATTTAGTTCCAGCAACAGTATGGAACATGTTAAAACAAGAGGGTTTTTCTTTCCAATCTCCCCGTCCGCGTCATCCGAAACAGAATCCCGCAGATATTCCGAAATTTAAGAAGGAGTTCCGAACCTTAGTCAACCGTAAAACTGCTCATGTTGCAAAAGAAACTCAAATTCAAGTCTGGTTTCAAGATGAAGCTCGAATCGGTCAAAAAAATAATCGAGCGAAAAGTTGGGCGCGGGTTGGTAAACGTCCGACAGTATTAGCTGATATGGGATACCAGTCAGGATATCTATTTGGAGCAATTTGTCCAGCATTAGGGAAAGCAGTTGGGTTAGTCATGCCAAGTGCAAATGCTGATGCGACTCAAAAGCACCTCAACCTCATTAGTCAGGAAATAACCGACCAAGCGTATGGGGTATTAATCATGGACCGCGCAACTTGGCATACCACAAAAAAACTCAAAATTCCCGACAATATTACCATTATTTATCTTCCTCCATACTGTCCAGAGCTAAATTCAATTGAGCAAGTATGGGACTTTCTCCGGGAAAATTATCTATCGAATCGGATTTATAACTCATGGCCATCGCTTGAAAAGGCAATTTGTGTAGCATGGCAGAAATTTTGCCAATTACCAGAAAAGATTAATGAAATTGGTACAAGAAAATGGGCGATTTTAACGTAATGCGACGATTTAAATGTCAACATTAGGTCACATGAAGCTGAATTCCTTCCCGCTTCAACATCATGCTCAACGCCGAAATTGAAACATCAATATCATTCGTGCGTTTAAGGTAACCTTTCAAGTCAACTAATCGCACCACTCCCCCTTCAGCTGAATTCAATTTCTGTTGATGAACAGAATCAACCAATTCTCGCAGTTCATTCTTACTCAATTTAGTCGGCCGACCAGTTGATTTAAAATCAATCAAGCCTTCTGGACCATATTGATTGAAGCGTTTGATCCAATAACAGAGTGCATCCATACTAATATCCACTAAATTAGCAGCTTCGCTTCGACTAAATCCATCATAAATGAATTTAATCGCAAGCAGTCTTTTGTACTGCTTGACAACCTTGCATGTATTAAGAATTTTTCGTAAATTCTCAGAACTAAAATCTGAACGCAAAGGAACAGCTCTTCGTGACACGATACTTAACACTCCAAAAATTATTAAAATTTAGCCTTAGTTGGTTCCTATCTTAAAAATATAAAAGAGAATAACGAAGATGTAAATGAAAATATCTTACAAAAAGTAGAAGGTGCAATTTAAAGTTGCAACTAAGTATAAAAACATCTATTATAGTCTACAATTAACAATAAACTAATATTCAATTAATGCCGCACTCTTTTTTGAAAATGGTATTACTTATTGTTAGTAAGAATTTTTTTGTCGGCATTTTTTACTTTCAACGCAGCTATCATAATTAGTAATTTGACTAAATCAAATCCCCAAAAAATGTCGAAACGTTGTTGTGCTATATCTGGTACCGCGAAGTAAACCGACAACAGCAAACCAAGTGGCGATAGCCATACGGTTTCAGCATTCACTTCAGACATATGTGAAGTTGGTGGTCAGGTTTTTGAAGCCATGTACCTACGCGTTGAATGTTGTCCGTCAACTTACTGTCTTAAATTTGAATACCATCCAATAGATGTTTCAGATGTAACAGATGTATTTGATTTAGAAAAGATCTTTATTCAATATGGACTGGTTCTGATAAATCACAATAAAATTTTACATGGGCTAGAGGATAAAGTTGTTACTGAAATTGATTTGGTTCAATTTGCAGAATACATTATTAACACAAGAGTGCTGTTGAGTATTCAGATGTGGGTATTTTTGGTAATTTACGCATCTATTGTAACTCTTTAGATTAAAAGTCCATCAGCTAAGTTAGCGACTGAACTATTCAATAATTGCGAATATGATGAACTGGAAGAGTCTGGTTGATGAATAGTTGGTTAGTTATGAGCAAATGCTTGGAGATGAAATTCGCGCCGCTTGACCTGCTCGGTTAATATTAAGTTAGATTTACTTGGTATAAGTGCACTATCATAGGGTGAATAAGCGATTGATTATTGCAATTACTGCAAAATAAATTTTGTCGGCATTTGTTATAAGCATAAGTGCACCTTATCAAGTCTGGATGACTAATATATTCAAAACAACGGTGCAAATGTCGCAGCGGATTCAAGGCGATTTGCTGGAAAAAACTGACACTATAGCAGTACCATGTCGTAAAATTGATAAAGATCCAAATTCAGAATCACCTGCAAAGTCTAAAGGACAAAAAGTTGCTGCTCAAAGTCAAAAAACGATAAATTCTCAACAAGAACAACGATACCTACGAAATTTAGCTAGCGAACCATTGTTTGCGAAGGTGTTGTCAGCAGATTTGTATAAAGAGTTGTTATATGACTGTGGATTGGAACTAATTCATGAATATATGTGCCAATCAGGACTAGACTCAATATTAATAGCGGACCTTGAACCGATTCCATTTGCGGTATTCGTGGTCAAATTAAGTGTGAATCTGACAGGAGAAGTGTGGTTACACGACAAACAATGCGCATTGCTTATGTTAAAAGAGATGAGAGATTCCTATTTATTAGAGGCTGTAGAGTTTCTTGAAAATAGTGGATATGAATTGGGGGAAGAAATTAAAGCATTGTTTTAGTGATAGTGTGGAGGTTAAGGGGGTAATTGATTGAAGAAAGTTTTTCGAATCAGGTTAAAATCAGTGGGTAATTCAAGTCTTGAAAACTGATTGTTACCGAGTACTCAAAATAATTGATTTGGGGACAATGCAAGAATATTCATTAGCTTTCACAATACAAACTCTAAATCATTATCTTAGGACCAATATGAAGTATTTTGTACTTTCCGATGCATGTGTTTAGTTGTTCCGAAAATACTTGGACACAATTTAATTTATAAATATGGTGCATTAAATAGAGATTTGATAATCAGAAAGATAATTGTCGCAAAATTCCCAAATTTACTGTTGAGGGACATTGAGATTCACCACTTGGTCTTGGGAACAATTTATAATCTGCTTGGTACTTTTATGCCGACAATTATATTACTTTATGATTATGAAGATAACTTATAGAGAAGTTTTTATAATAACCAAAATAGTAACTAGGTTTTTGAGTAAACAGATGATACTCCTAAAATAGGAGAAATTATCTTAACTGAACTTGATTGAATTTTTAGTATTCAATACTTGAGCTAATCCCGTAACAAGCTCAATCTTCAAGAAAAAATGGTCTATTGTATCATGTTTCAATTGATCAAATTGTTGAACCCATTAAATTTCAATCATTTCCCATAAGAGTATAGTGTAAATGCAACTGCACTAAATTCCGAAGAGGATGATGTCATGAAGCGAAAATCCATTGAAAGATACTATGACATTAAAATCGCTATTGATAATATATTGTGTCTAATTGGTGATTTAGACTATGCGGTTTTTAAACATAAAATGAGTACGAGTACTCAATATAAATTTATGGTTTCAATGAATTATATCATTGTTGGTGAAGCAATTAAGTCAATTCTTATTTCACTTAAAAAAAACGATCAACAAATAAATTGGAAGCGATTTATATATATACGGAATGATATTATACACCATTATTATAGAACCGCACAAAACACAGAAAAAATTTGGGACTGTTACAAGAGTATAGAAATGGAAAAGCTTCATTCTTTTATAACCCGTATTTCCCATTCATAAATCGAAATGTACAATCCCTGAAAATGACAAGATTCTCTCAAAATTTCCACTAGAAATGAAACTAACTTTGATAAATAGAATCAGGTTGATTAGATTTCATGTAATTGGGCACTTCACTCTGAATTATAGGAAATATTAATTGATCGTTTAATTGCTGACAGGATTGATCACAAGAACTAAGGATGACAAGAGTATACAAAGGCTAAATTAACTGTGTAGGTACACTGAAAATATTAATTATTAAGTGGAAAGACTTAAGAATTATTTTAGGGATACATTATTATATCGTCATGTAGAAAAGAAAATTTTAACACCAATTATGTATTTCAATCCACTGTTCTAAAGTCACCAGAGAGTCGAGTTTTTTAAGAATTTCAAAGAAAATTTACCGGCTGGATTTCCAATGAACGCTTTTGGTACATGGTAGGGTGTTTTAGCAATAGAATTCCATTTTGTAAAAATGAATAGTTGGAATAAAATTTCACTAGGAAATTGGTGGGTTGAGTAAATCAAGTAAATATTATATATTTGAGTTAGAATTTGATTTTTAAGCTTAATGCAATAGTTTCTAGTTTGTTTGTGAGGTGTTATGTAGTTTAAGGAATTGTCGGGTTAATACGGAGGTCAAATAGTTGTCGCCAAATTTCTGTCAATAATGTTGATGTACACCAAAAAAATTTTCATAAGGAGTAAACTAATGTATTATCAATGGGAAGGTAATCACCATTTTTATGACTATCAGATATTTGAAATTGACTGGCCTACTATAAATATTAGTATTTTTGAGGCATTGGATGAAATTGATAGTGTCGAAATTAATCCTAAATATGGTCCATTAGGTATATTATATGATGTTAAAACGTTAGGGAAGTTAGAGAACTTACTTGAAATTAAAGCAAATTATTGTGTTGCAAAGTTTGAATATAGTAAATGGGAACCAATATATTTTGGTCAAACTGATGATTTAACTCAAAGAAAGTTTGATAAAAATACTAATTGCTATATTCGCAATAATGCAACACATTTACATGTTCATCAAAATCCGCGTGATGTTGATAGATTTTTTGAAGTTAGTGATTTAGTAAGTCGATGGAAGCCAAAATGTAACAAAAAATTGGAATGAACAAATGAGATTTATAAAAAACGGTGTTGATATCTTGACAAGCGTATTTTTTCTGTGAGATCAGAGAAATCCGTGTATTTGTTTGGAGTGGGTTTATTAATGCAAGAGAATGTTCCTTACTTAAATGAGCTATCTGAACAAGTTAATGACACTCATTGTGAAAGTAACGATATTGGGATTAAGGAGTAAATAGCATATATAGTTGGTGGATATGACTGAGAACTTGAATTTTTCTATCTATAAATATCCTGGTGATGACAATGGAGTTTTTCCTATGAATAGCCGTTTATTGATGGCTTTAACTCATTTAAATATTCCTAACAACAGAATAAAAATAGACTCAATTGCTATTAATAAGGAGAATTCAATTGAAGAATTGGAATTTGATTATTTAGGCAATCAATGGCAACCTAAATTTGATATTTTTGGTGAAATTCATTCTGGTAGTATTGGTATCGCAAAAAGTCTTCAAGACAAATTTGATTGTAAAAGTCTCCTATTTCAAGACGATTTTGAATTTAGTAGTTGTGAATATCTAGAGTTTGACTTCAAATATGAAGTCGAAATACCTATATTTTTAAATTGGAAATATAAACGAATTGCATACGGTACTGAGATACATTTTAGTCATGAGGCATTGCAAAAACTTATTTCTTTTGGTAGAAATTATTTTCAATTAGTTATAATGAGTCCGGATTTAAGTAGTAATCAAAGATCTATGTTAATTGCCGGTAATTGCTATTCCATGTTCAACAAAGTATTTGAAAAGATGTTCTTAAAATTAGAAAGTCAGAATTATTTGGGAGGAAATTCACCGAAATATATTGATTATATTGTATTTTGTGCAGTGAAATGGGCAATTTTCCGTGGTTGCTACACTATTGGAAATGAACGAGTGAAAGTCAATAATTGGTACAATAAATTGGATTCAAAATTTAATGAAATTTCCAAACTTCTTAATTGAATTTACTTGACTTAGTATGAATTTATTGTTTGAGATTTCTCGTCAAAAAGTTACAAGTATTTTTTTCTACTGTGATTGATTTTATTCTTATAAGAGGGTGAATCATAACCTGAAATACAGACTTAAATGACCTATTTTGAAACTTTATTTAGGTTACCAATTTAGTTATCAAGAATTACTTGACAGTTTGTTTGAAAGGTATATATTCGGTATTTATTTTATCAATTATCCTTAACCTGAATTACCCAAAGTAGTATCAAATTGTGATTTTGTCACCGACAAAATTTATAAGTTATTAACAGGTAATATATTCTTTATGCTACCAATTTACAATTTGTAGCTATATACTTAGGGTGAAGCAGGTAATTCATTCAACAGTCGTCTATTTCTGCTTCTATTGGTTAGGACGTGTGATGTTGAATGAGTAGGGTATCATCTGGTTTTGGGACGCTCTGATGATGCGCGGTTGATGGGATGGGTTAAGGTTTCACGAATGTTTAATTCGAATTGGATTCCTGTCTCGTCAACCAACCCCCTCCTGTAGTTTACCAATGCGGACTGCTTCCTTGTGCACTTGATTACAGGCCCGAGAAAGCAATTTTTTATAGGGAAAACTAGTCGAATATTCCAAGTAAATTCGTGCTTTTGTGTTTCGAATCATTGCCGCAACTTTGAAGATCTTTTTGCGAATGGTATCAATCGTTGCGTTTTCAAGCATGGTGCCTTTGAAGGCGATTCGACGAATGGCATTGGCAAGCATTTGTGCGATGATAGTGAAATTGAGGCGCATTTGATTGGCGTGAAGTTCATGTGCGCTCAGGCGTTTTCCGAACAGGTAGAGTTGATTTTCTTTGATGTGGTTTTCAGACTCACCGCGACCACAATATATATTGCAATAAACCCGACGCGCCCCGCCATATTTCGGATCTAAATTAGTGACAATAAAGCGTACATTGAGCGGTTTTTTAGCATTCGCGATATACTCCACTTTGGCGATGACCCGAAAAGAACGCCCTCGCCAACTTCCGTTGTTAGGGGTCCACATAAACTCGGTAAAGACACGCTCGGTTTCACGCGTAATTGAGTGTTTTTTCTCAACGCGTTTGATTTGTGATTTGATCTGTTGCATCAAGGTATCGTTATTGGCATAACCAATTACAAAACCAAGGTTACGATCATCACATTGGAGCAATAGGTCTGGTGACCTGAACTCACCATCAGCTCGAAAAATCAGCTGCTTGTTCGGTAACTCTTGTTGAAAGTATGGCACGATATGATCAAGAGCTTGTTTGGTCGCGTCGGTACAACGAACATTACCGGGTTGGACTTTGCCATAGACTGGTTCGTTACCACTAAAACCCAGCACGGTATAGAAACCATGACATTTCTTATGTCCGTTAATTTCCCGACCCTGTTGATGACCATGAGCTTCGCTAACCGTTCCATCAAAATCAATGATCGACCATTGTTTACGACTATCTTTACTGCGTTCAACGAAGTTTTCTAACAACGACTGATTAAAATCATCTTGGTCAAAATCAAACATGTTCGTATCAGGGGAATCAGAGTTACCACCGGCCTGCTCAAGTCGTCGCATTTGTGAACGATCCCCCAATGCTTTACAATGCTTCCGGTTGATTCCAAGTGTATCAGCCAAAAAGGCCATCGCTTTATCCATGCGGAGGAAACTATGGTCATTCTGGTCTTCATAACCCAGTAATAACCCCACAACTCGTTGTTTCAATAGCGTATACAACTGTTGCACGACCATGTTGGGATTGCGCTTATCGGTGAAACACCGCGCGGCTCGCTTCACAATACCAGTAATGCGCTCAATTTCGCGAATTAACAGAATTCCGCCATCACTGGTGAGGTCGATTTTGGAAAAGATTCCTTTAACCTGTTGATTACCGAAATCGGAAAAAGTCAATTGTTCCGAATCAGATCGAATAGAAGTGGGTGCAATCTGATTTGATTGCTTTTTTCGCTTCTTTCGATTGTTATTTCTTTTTCGTTGATGAACTGCCATTGTTCAATCCTGTGTTGTTGATAAGGTCAATACGAAAGAATATTCCGTATCGTCATTGACCGTTTAATTCAGGATTGAAAAAATTGCTGCCCCGGATAACAGAGTTTTCCACAACTTTCTTTAAAATTTTTGACCAACAGCTAATTTAAATCGAACCAGCTTAAACTTGGGTCAAAAAACTCAAGAACAAAAAAATTGACTTGGAAATTAAAAAATGTTAAATCAAGTAGCTAAAACTCTATAAAAATTAAGTGTTACAAACAGTTTTTGACCTTGAAATGATTAATACTTTGGGTAATAGGGGTTAAATGTTATGGAGAGAGTGATGAAATTTAATCGCGAGAAACTTAAAGCAATGTTGAATGTAGGTAAGAATAAATTTGTAGGGGCTGATTTTTCTAGAGAAAATCTTGCTGGTTTGAAATTACGTTGTGTTGAGATGTCTCAATCAGATTTGAGTAAAGCCGACATTTACAATTCAGATTTTAGTGGTTCTTGTGCTCATTTTTCTGATTTCAGTGGGTCAGAATTGAATTATTCAACATTTATTGAAGCTGGAATTCGGAATTCAAATTTTAATGAAAGCGATTTATCTTTTGTAAGATTTTATGGTTCGGATTTAACTCGTTCAACATTTGTAGGGTCTAGATTATTTTGTACTGACTTTAGTCATACGGTACTTGAGGAAACAAATTTTGAAAATGTAATTTTTGATAAAGTGAATCTTTGTGGTGCAAAGCTAAAGAATGCTAATTTGAGTAATGCTGTACTCACTAATGCACGAATTATTTCTGTTGATTTCACAGGTACAATACTAACTGGGGCAAAGATTGATTTTAATAAGTATGATAAATCTATATTTGAGGTGGCAATCTTTGAATAGTTGAAAAGCTCAATTAAGAATGCTAAGTTTTTCAAACTTGATTAAAATACATGATGAATTTTGATTCTGTGTTTCAATATTCTTAAATTAACCAATATAAATAAATCGCGCCAGAAAGGTAACTAGATTGATAGTTTAAGTTAACAAAATTTAAAATTATGTATTCTATACAATGACAGAATTGTGTCGCTTTATTGTCAAAATAACTGCTGGGGGACGATTTATATTACTCTTGCAATCTTGAGAAAATGAACGTTTCATATACTCAATAATTTGCAAAATTTTAACAGGAAGGAATCGCAACTATGAGACTTGAAACTCTTACGTTGACTAACTTTAAGTGCTTTGGGGAAGAGTCTACCAAAATTGACTTTTCAGAGGATGTAAACGCTTTTATTGGAGGAAATGGTGCGGGCAAGACTGCAGCATTAACTGCACTATCTAGAATGTTTGGACCTACACGTAAACAACGAGCAATTGTGAAATCAGATTTTCATGTTTCTGGTGAAGAACAACCTTCTGGAGAAATAATTTTAGATGCAGTGTTTAGTTTTCCAGAGAGTGAATCGGAATCAGACCAAAGTGATTTAGCGATTCCAGTATTTTGGAAGCAATTAACTTTAGGTGGTGACAGTGATAACCATTTAAGAGCACGAATTCAACTACGCGCAAATTGGACGGAAGATGGAACAATGGAAGGGTCTATAGAGGAAGATATTCGTAGTTTAGATAGCTTAGAAGATGATGTTGAGTGGGAAGAATGCACCAAATTAAGTCCTTTTACTAGAGCATCAATTCAGTTTATATATTTACCAGCAACAAGAAATGTTTCAACTCAAGTCAAAGAATTGTTAAATAGCACACTATTTCGAGCAATCAAGTGGTCTGATGGTATTGAAAAACAATTTGACAAAAATACTGGAGAAATACAAAAAATATTTAGTGAGCAAAGTCAAATTAATCTATTAGAAGAACAAATAAATAAGCAGTGGGGTCGAATTAATCAAGCCAATACAGATACAGATGTAGCTTTTCATCTTGTTGAAAACAGTTTTGAGGCTGCAATTCGAAATTTAGTGGTTAAATTCTTTCCAAATGAATTTGGAGAATCACGCGAACTTGAACTGCTGAGTGATGGCCAGAAATCTTTGTTTCAAATGGCACTTATTGTTGGTTCCTTAGAGACAGTCAATACGATTTTAAATGATACAGACAATTATAATGAAAATTATGATTTAGAATCGCTTGATCGTTATTCTTTGACTTTGTTAGCAATTGAAGAACCAGAAAATTCATTATCTCCCTTTTTTCTGTCACACATCGTGAACTTGGCACTAAAACTGACAGAATTTAGTTTTTCTCAGGTAATATTTGCCAGTCACAGTGCGGGTTTGTTATCTCGAATTCCAGTAAAAGGTGTAATTCACTTTCGGTATGATTCTGAAAGTCAGTATTCAGTTACAAATAATTTGAAATTACCAAAGAAAAAAGAAGAGTCCTCAAAATACGTGAGACTGGCGGTTAAAGCTTATCCAGAACTATATTTTGCTAAATTCGTGGTATTATGTGAAGGAGAATCTGAACAAATAATTTTAAACAGATGCGCTGAAGCTTTGGGTTTTAATTTGGATAAGTCTTTTGTACCAGTTGTACCTCTGGGTGGACGACATGTACAACATTTTTGGGAGTTGTTGGATGATTTACAAATTCCTTATGCTACTCTTCTTGATTTTGACTGCGGTCGATATGGAGGAGGAATTAATAGAGTAAAAGAAGTAGCGATGAAATTCAATCCTAAATTTTCGGACAAAGTTCTTGAAAAATTTGATGAACTCACAGAAATCGAAGATATTGGTCAATTTGATGAAAAGGAGTGGTATGAACTTGATGACCCTAAAAAACCTAAGCTTGATAGAGATGGAGATATCTTAATTGAAAATATGGGAAATTGTAATGTATTTTTTTCATATCCACTTGATATTGATTTTGCGATGCTATATAAGTATTATGAAGCTTATAGTCAAATAGGCGGAATTCCAGACTTTAAAGAAGAACATAAAGAGCTTACGCTAAAGAAAAAGGGAGAACCTGAATATTATTCTGACTATTGGGACAAATATTTTGCACTTTATCCACGTTTATTTTTGAACAAAAGCAAACCCGAGGTACATATTGCTGCGTTAGCTGAACTTGACGATAAAACCATAAAAGATAATTTACCTAGGGTACTAAAAAGATTGTTAAAATTAATCAAAAGTCAAATAGAAAAATAGTTTATTTGAGTATTATCATGTCAACAAACAAAATTTCAAATAAAATTTCTTTAGAACATAATGCTACTATCGCAATAGAAGAAGTAATATCAAATCTTTGTGTCATTGCAAGTGCAGGTGCTGGAAAAACAGAACTATTGGCTCAAAAAGTTGTGCACATATTTGAAAATGGAATTTGTCTAAATCCGTTTAGAATTTTAGCAATAAGTTTCAAACGGGATTCTGCAGAATCTTTGCATGATAGAGTTTATAAGCGATGCTCAAGTGAAAGTGCTCACCGCTTTGACTCTATGACATTTGATGCTTTTTCAAAAGGATTACTTGATAAATTTAGACTTGCAATACCTAAACAGTATTTTCTGGACAAAAACTATGATATTGAGTATTTGAGTGACGGTGAGGTTCGTTCAATATTTAATGATTTTGAATTAGGTCGTTGTATTTCATTAGATAACTTTAAATTTGCGTTGAATACAACCAGATTGCCAATTGAAGATGCTATAATTTCACCTAAATTGATAGATGTTAAATACATTCCTGACTTAAAGGAGGCTATAAATAATTTTTGGGAAAAAAGATTAAATGAAAAGAAACTCACATTTCAAATGATTAATCGCTTAACCTGCTTATTATTGACTAAAAATCCACACCTAATACAGGCAATAAGAACCACATATCCATTCGTGTTTTTAGACGAATATCAAGATACAACTTATCTTCAATATGATATTTTGAAAATTTTGTTTCAAACAGAAGAAGTAAAAATTACTGCTGTCGGTGATGGAAAACAAAAGATAATGGGATTTGCAGGTGCAATGGAAAACGGATTAGTTCAATTTGAGAAGGATTTTAACGCAGAGAAATTATATTTGGAATCAAATTGGAGATCAGTTGAAAAACTTGTCGAGATTCAAGAAGTAATTTCAAAACTCCTAGACAGTAATTCCAAAGAACTAAAATCTAAAACAGAACGAATAATTAAAGGAGAAGTAATTAAAATTTGGAATTACAGGACTGTTGAGGAAGAATATTTGGGAGTCGCTAATTGGATTTCAAATAAAATTAGTGTTAATGGAATTAATCCTGAAAATATTGCTATTCTAGTAAAGCAAAAGGCTAATTCATTAAGCGGTGATTTAAATTCGTATTTTGAAAATCATGGGTTAAAATTGAGAAATCTTGTAAAACAAATTTCTGCTGGAATAATATTACAAGACCTCATGGCAGAACAATTTACCAATATACTGATTTCTATTTTGCGACTAGGTGATAAACAAAAGTCTCAAAAGGACTGGAACTTATTACTTTCTAAAATTTGCCAATTGAGAGGAGTCTCTGAGGATGATTTTAAGTCTGTTAGAAAAGTGATTGAAGAATTAGCCTTATTTATTGCAGAATTGGGGGATATGATGCACAAAGACTTATTACCAGGTGATAATTTTGAAGAAATTTTAGATTTTATATTGAATTTTATTAATGAAAGAGATCTTAGGCAATTAGTGCAATCATATAAACGGGATCCAGATTATATAAGAGTAAAGACAGGGTTTTATGCACTTCTTAGAGAATATTGTATGGATTCTGATAACTGGGAAGAGGTACTAGATTTAATAGAAGGTAAGGGGCAAATCCCTTTAATGACTATTCACAAGAGTAAAGGATTAGAATTTCAGATCGTAATTGTTTTTGGATTAGATGAAAATAACTGGCGATATTTTGATTTTAAAAATGAAGAGGAGTTAAATGCATTTTATGTTGCGATCACAAGAGCAAAAGAAAAAGTTGTCATAACTACATTGAATGAAGAAAATAGTGCATTTCAAAAATTATTTGATATTTTGAGATCATCAAATGTAAAATATGAATGGGGACCAAGCTAAAATTGTTAAAATTTAATAATTTTTCAAGTTACATAATGTTGGGTAATAACTATGTTTGTAAACATTACAATTTCTTGAGTAGCAGTAAATGGAACAAATATGAGCTATTGCGGAAATTATATACTTATTGAAACAGTAATTACCATTGTAAAACATAATCTAACTAAACTTAACAAAAGTAGTTTATCCCATGAAGATTACAGACCCAATAAAAATTAACATTAAAGACAAGGATAAGTTAAGAAACAGTTCTATTAGTGTTATCTTGAGTTATGAAATAGACCATATAGCAATAGTTGAAAAACCCGCGCAAGAATATGCAGGATTTTCCGAAAACCTAGGTTTCTCGGCAGGGATGGTTAATTGTACCGTCCGCTACATTATTTTTGATGAATATTGTAATGTCAGATATTCTTATTTAATAAAAGAATTAAATATTTTTAAAGACTTGAGGGGTAGAAAGCTCTGTAATGTTGAGGATGCTAAAAAACATTATGAAAACCAAAGAGGAAAGTGTGCAAACCCTCTTTGTTTAATACCTGAATTAGATGAAGAAACTTTTATGCGGACAATGATTGAAGACCATATTATTCCAAAGTGTAAGAACGGTAGCGATGATTTCAGCAACAAGCAAGCAATGTGCTCTAATTGCAACAGCATAAAGCGTGACATGTACATGGAAGATTTTTTGGAGTATTATGAAAATAAATACAAAGATACAGGTAACATTATCTCTGAAGATCCAAAAAAGGTTCCGTTGTACTGGTCAGAAAAGTGAATTTGTAAATCAATTCCTATGTTTAAGATAATCTAAGAATTTTTCCGCTGCAATAAGTATATAATTCCCGCTATTGCAGATATTAGTAATTCTTGTCGTAACTTGTCTATCTAAAGAGTTTTTGACAATGTTTTGTTCGTGAACATTGACATTTAGAGCTGTAATTTTGAATCGCAATTGTAAACATAATTTAATTAGTGTATATGATTTTAAATCAAAATGTAATTTTTGACATTTAAGGGAGTAATGTCTATATCACAGTACACTATAATTCCAATAGTCTTTGTGAATGGTAAAAAGAGACTTGGTCAATAGACAGATATGACTTTGGAATTAGATTTCATTCCTTTGCTGGAATCGAAGTAAGAGGACTTAATAACTATTATCAAATTCATCGGGATTTCAAAGATGAGGATGAATTAATTTCATTCTTGGAAGAAGAGTTTGAATTAATTAGCATTGATTTTCCAGCAAATCAGTCAAATTCAGAAATTAGAGGTTTAGCAAATTGTTATTTTAACAATATTCCAAGAGGGTTTACAAAGGGAGAATGCTTAAAAACTTAAACTCAAAAAAAGAGTTGAAAGGTTAGCAAAATGTCGGATTCTTCTTATACGATTGATATTCTTGTCTTGATATTTTATAATTTTAAGTTGATACTGAAATTTGATTTACAAGTAACAAATATTCATTTGAAATAGTTTTCTTGTACTGCTATTTAATTACTATTTTGAGAAACTAAATGGCCCTTTTATTCATGTGAGGATTAAATGTCTAATCACAAATTAACGCGTTACTTTTATGAAGACCAAAATGTTATTTTTAGCAGGTCTTGGAATTCTTGGTTTAAAATAAACTTGACTAAATTGTCAAATGCGGCTATGCAAGAGACCTTATTGTCCAATTGTTTACCAAGAGTATTTGAACACTTTTTTGATACTGCTTTAGTTCCAGGTGATACTCTAAAGTGGTTAGGTCAAGGACTGGGAATTGGAGAGGAAATTAAACGTGGATATTCAGCATTGTTTGGTCGTTTTTTTGCACGGGACTTTTTGAATTCAGAAATTAAACCGCAATGTTTACTCCCAATTGACAGATACCATTTGAAAATTTTGGAAGATTTTTCGATATCCCTTTCAACAAAGTTAAAAAAGAAAGGAAAGAGGTCACCGAGTTTACCAGATTGGATTGGTTATTCGAATGATGAAATTATTGTTGCAGAGGCTAAAGGATCTCATGATAAATCATGTTGGGAAAGAAAATTTGTAAATGGTGAATACCCAAAATGTCTAAATAATGCAATTAAGCAAGTAAAAAGTGTAGATTTAAAAATTTCAAATAAGGTTCGGTTACCATTTACTGGTTGGTCAATTGCTTCACGTTGGTCTACTCAAGAAAATATGAGAGATCCATGGTTAGCTGCAATCAAAATTAAACATAGTTATGATAAAAGAATTGGAATGAAAGTGGGTCCAGAAATAGAATATTTGAAACGTGTAATTCATATAGTAAATCTAGAAAGAATCTTGTCAGGGATGGGACATTTTTGGTGGTCTAGAGATAGGAGCTGGAGTCATCAACAAGAAGTAATGGGTTTCATAAGAAATAATTTATTGGAATTTGTTCCAAACTATTTGAGTATAACAATAGAAAATGAAACATATACTGGAATTTTTTCAGCTATTTCGGTAGGTGGTATAGAACCGATTGCAAATACAAATGACTTAAAAAGGTATAATCAACTAAATCGTAAATTTGGAAATGTATATTTAGTAATGGTTTCAAAATTTTATTTTAAGATGATGAAATCTGTTCTAGTCAATTTGTTTGATAGAATTCGTTTAGAAAACACTCCAATAGATGAGTATTCTTTTGAAGATGACTTTTTTGATGAGTTCAAGTTTGTGATTTCGGACCAGATAGTAATGATAAATGAAATTGCGGTAATCAAATTGAATTCTATTGATTTTTAAATGCTTCTAATACATCAAGAGTTACAATGGTTAAGTATACATTTTGCATCAAGGATATGTGGAGCTTAAATTTATTTATTGCTTCATACTATAACGTGACGGGAACGTTTCGAAGCTCAAATATGACATTGTGCTTGACTAGATTTGGAAGTAGTAGTATATAGTAAGACTATAGGAGTTTTAAAATTTAAGGGATTTATGCCATGATGGAAAGACCAAATAAAATTTTTGGAAAACGTTTTATTAAGATAAAAAAACTGGAACAATACGCGGTTGATCTTAATCTTTGTTCCAAGCGTTGTTTTCCTGCTTTAGTAGAGTTTTTGGAAAGAAATGAAATGCTTACACCAGTGCGACGAATAAACTTACCTGCAAAAATTATTCGACATTTGGAAAAGAAAAATTATCCTAGTTTAAACATTAATTTACCTATTGAATCAAATAAAAAACGTATCTCAGCTGCAGAGGAATTGATGAATGCGCTTAATACTACTTTGTGGGAAATGCAAGGTCGGTCTGGTAATCACTTACATGTTCTTGATGCGATGAAACCTGAGCACTGCCCCTTTATTAAGAATAATTTTCCTCGAAATTCTTTTAGACCATGGAAAAAACTAAGAAAACACATATATGATACTAATTCTGGTCCTATATATTCAAGTGTAAACCTTTATGCACCTTCATATTATCACTATTGGCAAATATTCTGGCTTTCCACAATTTTGCGAACTGGGTTTCAAATTGTCTATCCAATTGGTGAGAACGACGTTACAACTAAGTATTCTGGTATTCAGTTAATACATGAAGCTTTGAAGGGTGACTACCAATCATTGGGAAATTCAAGCGCACGAGATGAATTCTTGAAACTAAATGAATTTCGAGAGCATTTTGAAACTGTAGGTTATTTCATTGCTTATTGTCAAAATTCCTTTACACGTTTTGCTTATAATTCAAATGAATATGGGGTAATTCCAAAAAAAGATCAGAAAGAGTATTGGGATTGTGAGAGAGAAATTGCACTTGAAGCTTTTTATAATAGTAGTTTAAGCAAAGATGACTTGATCGAATTCATAAAACAACAATGTAAATGGTGGGAAAACTCACGACGAAATGGGCCTGTTGCTATTGCAACGGAGTACAAACACAATATAAATTATTCAATTAAGTTAGTTCGTCTCGCATGCAATGGAAGACCACAGCATATTGTTAAAAAGGTAGGTTGTTTAATGGGGTACTCTAGACCTATACTAGAAATAATTTTTCTTGATTGGATTGAAGAACTGAGAGATTTGACGTTTCGTTCGCTTAAAGGTTGGGTGGATGAATATATTGTAAACTTTCCTGAAGAATTTCAATTTTCTGACGATGATTTAAGAGAATTCTGTAATTGGATTGAAGAGAAAAACTTTTTTCAGTATTATGTACATTTTGGCAAATTTTTAGAATTACAACAAAGTAACGATCCTATATTTCAAACTACATCTACTTCTGAGGTTGTTGGATTTGCTATATTGTGTGAAATGATTGTAAATGAATCTATAAAGGATTTAGGAGGAGAGGAGCTAAAAGCAACTTTAAAACAGAAACTTCCTGATCTACTTAAATCTAGAGTTTTAGAAAATTTATTTCGACCGTATAACAAACTTTCAAAACTCACGGGATCAAGTAAAGATACATTATTAAAGCGGTTAGCGTTAATTAAAAAAATTCCAAAAAATAAGGTTGGTATTTACACTCCAATTCTTTGCGCGATTCATTCGTTTGTTCTTATTCGCAACAAAGGCGCACATCTTGGTTTATTAGAATTGAGACGTGGACAAATATTTGAAATGATACGGATCATTTCTATTGCTAGTATTATGATTTGGAAGATCCGTTCCATAAGACTTGAACGTAAAGATTATATATAGCTAAAGAGTATAAAATGTAATTACCAAAAGTTAAGAGTGTTAAATTAATCTCAACCACAGCTGCGGCATTTTTTGTGACACTAATGCGGCAAATATTTTGACATTCTATAGATGGTTATACTGCGTTGACTATAGCGGCTAGAAATGGTTTTATAGAAGTTGTAGAATTGTTGATAGAGAAAGAAGCTGATGTGAATGCAACGGATAGTGATGGTTATACAGTGTTGATGTTGGCGGTTGGTAGAGGTTATACTGAAATTGCAAAATTGTTGAAAGAGAAAGGAGCTGATGTGAATGCAAAGGATGGTTATGATGGTGAGACCGCGTTGATTGCGGCGGCTGGTTTCGGTCATCCAGAATTTGTAAAATTGTTGGAGATGGTTGATGGAGATCATGTAGAATTTGCAAAATTGTTGATAGAGAAAAGAGCTGATGTGAATGCAACGGATAGTAAAGGTAAAACCGCGTTGATGGAGGTGGCTGATATAGGTAATACTGAAATTGCAGAATTATTGATAAACAAAGGAGCTGATGTTAATATTACCAATAATGATGGCGATACTACGGCTGTTTTGGCTACACGTAATGGTCACAATGAGATTGTAGAGCTTCCTTGCATCACAATAATTTATAGTCAATTTTAGACTATAACTAAATCGGTTCAATCTTATTGAATTAGACTATTAACAGGTGTTTAGCTGTTGGTAGTCTTCTTTTTTAGATTTTAGCAATCAATGACTTCAAAGGAACTCTAACCGAATCAAAAATGGTCATTGATCACAAAGAAGCTTTCATTGAAGCAGTAAAAACGCAAGATGTTGAAAAAATCAAAAAATTATTTGCAATATGATTCAAAACTAACTAATATTATTTTACACCAGCTGAGAGATTAGCTTAATTTTGATTGAAAACTTGAAAAATCTTTATTTGACAATAAAATCAATATTCCTACTCAAATAAAAATTGGAGATTTTATTTTGCCTGTTGAATACATTCCCGCAGTAGTTGCAGCAACAGTTGCAACGTATAAAATAGCAAAAAAGATTGACAAATGGTTAGATCCCCCCGACGATAAACTTAAGGCCGCGTCATGGGAGGGAGATATAGGTAAAGTAAAGAGTCTTATTGCAGAAGGTGCAAATGTTAATGCATCTGCTGAAGATGGCAGGACAGCTTTGATGGCGGCCGCAGTAAACGGACATACTCAAATTGCAATAAACCTTATTGCAGAAGGTGCAAATGTTAATGCATCTGAGGAAGATGGATTTACTGCCTTGATGTTTGCCTCAGTAAACGGACATACTCAAATTGCAAAAAAACTTATTGCAGAAGGTGCAAATGTTAATGCAACTACTGAGAATGGATTTACTGCCTTGATGTGTGCTTCAGGGGACGGGGATACTGAAACTGTAAAAAACCTTATTGCAGAAGGTGCAAATGTTAATGCGACTAATGAAGATGGATTTACTGCCTTGGGGTTTGCCGCACTAAACGGACATACTGAAACTGCAAAAAACCTTATTGCAGAAGGTGTGAATGTTAATGCTGTAACTAAAATTGGCGAGACTGCTTTGATGTCGGCCGCAGAAGAGGGACATACTGAAACAGCTGAAAGACTAATTGAACTAGGAGCAGATATTAATGCCACAGATAAAGATGGAGACACCGCATTGATGATGGCCTTACAAAGCGGACATACTGAAACAGCTGAAAGACTAATTGAACTAGGAGCAGATATTAATGCCACAGATAAAGATGGAGACACCGCACTGATGATGGCCTTACAAAGCGGACATACTGAAACAGCTGAAAGACTAATTGAACTAGGAGCAGATATTAATGCAACAAAAAAGGATGGCAGGACAGCTTTGATGGCGGCCTTACAAAGCGGAAATACTCAAATTGCAAAAAAACTTATTGCAGAAGGTGCAAATGTTAATGCATCTGCTGAAGATGGCTGGACTGCTTTGATGGCGGCTTTACTAAATGGACATACTCAAATTGCAAAAAAACTTATTGCAGAAGGTGCAAATGTTAATGCATCTACTAAGGATGGATGGACTGCATTGATGAGAGCTTCATTGGAAGGGCAAACTGAAATTGCAAAAAAACTTATTGCAGAAGGTGCAAATGTTAATGCATCTACTAAAGATGGACGGACTGCTTTGGTGATGGCTTTAGAACAGGAGGATGCTAAAATGATTGAACTATTAATTGCGAACGGAGCGAAGTGATTGAGTCAGTTGCAACTTTCTACAAAATGTAAATTCTGTTGAATGTTTTAAAACTTGATGCTTGGTTTTGCAACCTATCAAATTGAGTCCCAGCTAATATTTTGTTGAAAGTGTGAGAATGAAGTTAAAAAATTGGGTAACGGTCACTTGTTAATAACCTGAATTAACGTGAACAACATTCTTTTTATTTTTTTTTGACTCTCATCCTCCACTTTCAATTGCATGGTCTCTTAAATTAGCGTCTACTCAATAACCATTATTTAAAATAAGCTATTTGAAATTATGCCGACAGGTGAGGTTATAATTTTTTCGAAATTTAAGATGAGGCTGTTGTAAAATTATATTTTATTCATTACCGACCACTAAATTGGTAAACCTAAACCCAAGAGTTTCACGTTCTTATTTTCTGCTTCAACTCAACCAATTTTTGTTTAAACCCAGACCAGATGACTTAACATAGAGATTGTAGTGTAATCTAATCCTCAAAATAATATGAGTAACGAAATTTCTCAATGACAAGATATTTGACCTACTGCTGTAATTTAAATAACGCATACGGCTCAAGTTTATTCTTAAGATTTGAAGGATGGTGGAAGTCTAAATTACGTAGCCACTTTCAATTAAAATATCACCCCACCAATGGGATAATTGAGGTTAAATGGATAGGACATTATCATCTAACGATATACGGATTGGATGTTAGTTTGTAATCTGTGATGTATTAATGCTCCTCCTCCTCCTCCTCCTCCTCCTATGATGGTTTTCAACCATCTTTTACAAATTTTTTTGCCAACGGCGGAATAATTTTTCATTTTTTATGTTTTTTGAGCAACAAGATAAACCTCAAAGTCCTATTATATTTGAACTTTTAACAATCTAATCAATTTTTTGTGATGATATATCTCCTCTGCCCAGCGCAATGCAAAACTAAATTTGCGCTGCTGATTATCTTATCGGATCAAAATAAATCTAACTCGAGGTTGATCGAATCAAAATTTACTTTGTGGTAGTAACGCCAGCTGAATATTGATTCGGTTCTTGAAATAGTCCGTTTTGGTTATTCAGTTTTGAGTACACCTCAGAATAGCTCAAGTAACTTGGTGATAGTTCTCTTTAGCGTTATTTAAGCAAACTAGATGGAACCCACTGTGGGCATATGTGGCTACAAGCTCCTATTCGGGATATCTATCCCAAAAAATAATTCGAAACCAGGGGAAGTAAAGCTTAATTACGGATCCAGATGCGTTAAAAAGGCAAATGGGCCAAGAATAGTTATTCCTGTTTTCTATCCATCTAGTTTCAATCACTAATATAATAAATTTGGACTACCAAGTGACTGATTTTGAAAAAATATCCACAGGTTATTTTTATGATGATATTCCATTTATTAGACGAACAGCCAAAGCTCTGAAATAACAGTACTGATAAACCAAGTAATCCCATTCACTCCCCCACTGAATAACCTCACTATTTTTGAAACCTGAACATCAAAATATTCTACAAACTTCTTTATTCCCTCTCCATCAGCTGCCATTAACACCTGTGAAACAAAATTGTTCATCAGACATCATTCGAATCAATTCCCTTTTTCTCTTCCACCGATCTCCCTTTATTCCATCAAACAGAACATTTAATAGACTTCAATCATTTACATGCGGTCGGCTCAGACTCCTATTCAAGATCACTAGTCGAAACTAGGCCTTATCGTGATAATTCGACTGCAGGACTTTGGTTATGCTTAATTGCAGAATAATCTTCTATGATTAAAACCAACCTACGTCCATTTACTTTAGAATCCTCTTGAAAACTAAAGCTCCGGCCACACAAAATCATCATATCACCTTAATTTAAAATTAATTTAACAATTTGTTGCTCTTGCTATGAGTTTAAATGACTTAGTTTGGTAGCGTTACTTAGCTCGGTTTAGTACTATTCACGCGTTGTTTGCGACCAATGACATTAAAGGTGATTTAAAAAAATAAAAATGTCGTGTAACATTTAGAATTAATTTTTCGTTTTCGTAAACTAAAGTCTAATGAGGTTAAGAGTATGAAGCGATAGTTGTATTGAGACAATTAATGTTGAAAGTAATCTTGTTCGCTCATCGTGAGAGCAAAGATTTTTGTCAACATTTGTTGTAAGTATTGCAATAAGCAACAATAGTTAGATGACAATTTAAAATTTATTAATGTTGACTTAGGGAGCTGTTGTATAATTCAAAATTTGATTTAAATCCGAGTTCAAAGTTAGCATTTCGTAAAAATCATAATTTCAAAGGCCCACAAATAAAAGAGTTTTAGATTTGCCTTTGAACTAAGATTGGTAATTTTAAACTGATAATTGAATTATGAAACAGCCCCAATTGAGAAAGGAGCAGATGTTAATGCAAGTGACAAACTCGGAGATGCTATTGATGATTATATTTCAATTGTAGAAATGCTTATTGATCTAGAACCTGACCTCAACAAAACTAAAGAAGAAATTAATACGACATTAATTTTTGCATCTTATCATGGACATATAGAAGTAGTCAACATGCTAATTAAAAATGGTGCGAATATTTACGTCACAGATGAAGAAGGTTTTACTGCACTTGCTGGAGCAATAACAACAGGTCAAACAGATATTGCTAAAATCCTCCTTGATGAAGGAGCAGACGTAAACGCTTCGGATAATGATGCCCCAACAGCACTTGTATATGCATCTATTGCAGGAAATAAAGATATTGTCAAGATGCTTCTTGACAAAGAGGCGGATGTGAACGCTAAAAGTTAGGTCGGTCGGTTCTTATGGTAGCTGCAATGTATGGAAATAAAGAAATTATCAAAATGCTACTTGAAAAAGGTGCTAATGCAAATGCTAGTGATAAGGCTGGGCAGACTGCACTGATGATCGCTTTAGAAAATAATCAAAGAGAAGCTGCAAAAATTCTGATTGAGAATAGAGTAGATTTTGATGCGATTGATGCATTTGGTGATTCAGCACTATCTCTAGCTATAAGTAACGGTTTAAGAGTAATTGCAAAGATGCTAATTGAGAATGGTGTGGATGTAAATATTAGTAATGAAAATGGATATACAGCCCTCATGTTTGCATTAGAAAGTGTTCAGAGGGAAATAGCACAAATTCTTATTGAGAACGGTGCAGATATTAATGCGGTAGATGAGGATGGAGATTCAGCCCTAATATTAGCATTGTATAAAGGTCAAAGTAAAAACGCTAAAATGTTAATTGAGAATGGTGCAGATGTAAATATTTCCAATGAAAGAGGTACTACTGCTCTTAAAATAGCTTCAGTAGCAGATAATATGGAAGTTGTCAAAATGCTTATTGAGAATGGTGTGGAAGTGAATGCAGAAGATGAAGACGGAATCACAGCGGTTGAATATGCTAATAACGATATTGCAAAAATACTACTAGCTAATGGTGCGAAACTAAATGTTGTTGACCGAATTGGTGTTGAAGTTATTGATTTAGCTAAAAATCCACAAAAGGTACTTGGTGCCTTAGGCTTTGCAAGATTAGTTTCTAAATGAATTATTACTTCTCAAAGTTGTACACGTGTACTAATGGACTAATTGTTTTCGGTAAGCACTAGTTTTTTGTGTCAGTTGAGTCTTCAGGTACTTTTTTCTTGAATGAGGAAAACAAAGATTTAACAAAATTCTTTAGTTGAAAGTTATCAGTTATGACAATCGGACAGGGGCGGCAAATATCAACGACAGCCAAACCAATTCGAATAGTTAAAGTACCA
This sequence comes from Stappiaceae bacterium, assembly GCA_964291365.2. Taxonomy (GTDB): domain Bacteria; phylum Pseudomonadota; class Alphaproteobacteria; order Rhizobiales; family Stappiaceae; genus JBDWFY01. The sequence continues at coordinate 907,053 of OZ220020.1, read as the reverse complement.
TTAGCAACACCTTCACCTGCTTTCCGTGTAAGTTTGGTTAATACACCTACCCCCAATATTTCAGTTAAGAATGTACCACCAGTTTCAATTGCCCCAGCAACTGTGGAAGCTATAGCTACTTCCTTTAATAATCTATACATACCAATTTTTCCTGGACTGATTCCATAAAGTTCGGCTAATTTGCGAATAAGTCTAATATTTTCTCCGACAATAATAAATATATCAATGAATGCTTTTGGACTTATTGCAGTTCCTAATGCTACGCGTAATGAGGTGGCTAAGATTAATTCTCTCGCTTGCTTATCCAGCAAATTTAACAAATTTTCTTCAGTGAATTCAATTAAGTCTTTGCCGTCTAAGATTTGATCTAAGTGCTCTTCAATTTTTTTTCGATTAGCCATCAAATTTGGTCGATTTTCATATAGTTTAAGTAATTTTCTTACTGCACCTCTTGCAATATTTATATCATCGGTGTCTCTTGCAAGTTTTACATCATCTTTAATTTGATTAAACTGTCTTGTTTTGATTAACAATCTCCATTCACGGAAAATGAAAACTACAAAACTTACCACTATTATTGAAACTAAAGTTAATGCAATAAGTCCAATACCAAACGATTGTATAAAATAATCGCTAATAAGAATAAAAATTTCGTAAATAACTAATAAACACACCAATAACCCAGTTGCAATCAGAGAAATTTTACCCCCTCTCCACTTTTTTTGTTTATTGTAAATTGGACTCTCATTTACTAAGTCATCCTGATCATCGATTGTTTCCTGATTAAAAGGATCTTTAGTTTCACGAACCTTAATAATTTCATTAGTTGTTAAACTTCTAGCCACATTTTCTTGTCCAATTTTTTCATCAACTATAAATATTTCAGGTTCTTCAGTAACTTCTAACTCCGACTTCTCTGGTGGGTTAGATTTAATGTCAGACTCTATAAATGTTTTTTGCCCGTCGTCATTGGATTGGATATCATGGTTTTTAGTTTCCTGTTGGACCGCGTCAGCAAGATTACTCTGTTCTTCTGCTGTTTCCTGGTCAAATGGATTATTTAAATCTTGAATCTTTTCCTTCTCATTGGTAGTTGAACTGCTAGCGAGATTATCTTGTTCAACTTTCTCTTCAATTATTATTACCTCTGGTTCTTCACTTTTTTTATCAGAAGAACCAGAATTATGATCTATAGATGCATTAATTTTGTTTTCACTTTCATAAGATGTGTCTGATTTGTAATCATTTGGAGGATTTTCAGATTTAAATTTTTTATTTTTCATGATAAACAATCTCCAATAAGGAATTTTATTGCTTTACCGAGCCTAATGTGAGGAATTTTTATAGTTTCTTTTGAATTTTGACCAAATTCTTTTGGTGGTCGGAATTTAATGGGTTGAAAATTATTTTTAAAACTATACAAAATTTCTGAAGTTGGAAATTCTGTATTGTCCAAAACATCCGTACTTTTAGGATTTTTGGGAGGACGTATGTAAATTTCTTGTTCGCCATCAAATGTTACGTTTTTGTAAATTTCACCTTTTAAAGGCGTAGCCTTTAATAGTCCCAAATCTTCCTCGTGTTGTAGGTTTTTAGGTAAATCTTCTTTTTTAGGTGTATAAGCACATTTAATTGAAGCTATAGCCATAGTCTCAATTTGTACACCTAGATTATGAGCATTAACTAATGCATCATTGACCATGTTTTTCGTTATGTCTGCTAAATTTTTATGTCTTGATATAGTAACATGGTCTGCCTTTGTTGCGGCTATTAGAATTTTTTCTATTTTGTGTTTTCCTAAAATTTTAGATAACCAAGAGTTACGGCCTGGTTTAAATGAGCGCAGTATTTCTGTTAATGCATCTGTTATATCTTCAATAGCTTCGGTTCCTGTGAATATTGCTGGTAAAGCATCAATTAATATGATTTGGCGGTTCAACGAAGCAAAATAATCTTTATAGAATGGTTTAACTAATTTTTCTTTATAGAGCTCAAAATTCTTATCAAACTCCCCCCCTATAGAGCCATTTGAAAACTTTTGATCTTTTTGGCAAATGAGTGGTGTAAATATCATCGCCGCTTTTCCGACCCAGTCTACAGGAGGTTCATGAAATCTACCTGGTGGTAATTTGTAAATTGCACGAGGGTCATCTTTGCATTCTTTTAAATAATTCATAAATTCGGTTAAAAGCTGTTGTGATATAGCTGGGTTATAATTGTCATTTGGATTTACTTCTCCAAGAATAGATTTCCAACTTTTACCCAATCCAGAACGAGATTGATGATTTTGCGCCTCTAATGCATCTTGACACCATTCTGTGTAAGATTTATTTAGTAAAGGCAGATCAAGTAACCACTCACCTGGATAGTCAACAATATCAAGGTTTAGTCTTCCATTGGAAGATAATCGAGAATTTGATTTAAAATCAAATACTAAACGAATTTCAGAAATTTGTTTTGTTGATTCTGGCCATTCTCTGTCTTCTAATATTTTTGAAATATTAGATTCATAGTCAAATCTAGCTATATCTTCTTTTGTGCGCGGTTCAACTTTTATTTGCTTGATTTTTCCTAACTCTTTTTCAAATAAAGGTAAACTACCTCCATTCATGAGATTATGCACAAGTGCACTAATGAAAACAGTTTTACCTGATCTTGATAAACCAGTAACACCGAGTTTTATTGTTGTAGTGTTTATTGAAGTAGTTACTTTATCGGCTAATACACTGGTTGCCGTTGTAAATACAAGTCCGGGGAAGTGCTTTATCATACTGCCCAAATTGAAATCTGTAGAATCAGTTTTTTTGTTTTTCATTTCAATGGTTCCATATTTCTGTTAGCTATTTTGTAACCATATGTGATATGATAAATTATGGGAATTAAACACTTAATGCATGAGCAAAAAATAGTCAATGTTTAAATTCTGCTAAAATATTTAATTAGTTAATATGGGATTTTCAATCGTATAACATTGTGAACAACTCGTATTCCAATGTAAAGTATTTTTTTATTATTTATAGTGCTTCAGCAGTAAGTTCAGGGAAGTCTAATAAATTGCGCTCAATCATTAAATCTCAATATTTTTGATAAATTACAGCTAACAGCTGCGGATCTTTAAATGAATTTCCTTTTAAAACTTCTAATGCGTGATCTCTTGAAACATTATTTTCAATGAGACGATTGATTACTGGAATTAATTTTTCGCTGGTGAGTCCATGATGGTTAAAATTTACTTTGTCAATTACCTCATTTTGAAGTGAATGTAGGTCCTATTCTTGGTCTATAGTTGTAAAATTTGACTGAAGTCCAATGTGATGACCATGTTGACGCAAAAGGTTGCTTGCAAAAGAGTGGAACGTCGTTGGACGAGTTCTGTTGACCATATTAGGAATTTGATTATGGATGCGTTCGCGCATTTTCGTTGCTGAATTAGTGGTAGAAGTTAGGGCTAGAATCTTAAAGAACTGATCTGGAGATTCTGCTAGCAGTCTTGCGATTCTCAATGTCAGAACATTGGTTTTACCAGACTTCGGACAAGCCAAAACAAGTAAAGGACCACTGTCCCAAAAAACTGCTTTGAGTTGGTTTTTGTTCAAGGTTGACGTATCAATCATTATTCTGCACTCCATGTTCATACAAGCGTTCTATTTAATACTGATGGTTAGACTTACAGAACACTGTTTAGGTCATGTTGTACAAAGGTCTTTCAAAATCAACTATCTTTTAGGATAAGAGTTATGTGTAATTACAAGCGGTGGTTGCTAAATCAATAATATCGCTTAAAATCAGTGCATTTTGAGCAATTTTATGAATGTTAAAAAAAGTGCTACTTATAATCATGCCGATATATTAGGTTACTAACCCTTTTTGAAATGTAGGTGAATAAAGGCGAACACGAAGGAACGAATCAAAAAGACGTTAGCTTTAATTCATAAGCTCGGTTACAAGATAAAATGATATTTAGCATGAAGAAAAAACAAGGGGATGTGATCCTAAATCTGACCAATTTGCCTAAGTAGCTAGAGTCATTGATTGAATACAAGATACCCAAGTTCGACACTTAAAGTATAAATTTTTTAATTCAAGACACATTATGATAAATTTTCTGAAAATTAAGTATTTTTTAAGTATAAAATCATAAGCATTACGGAAATTTACTTAAAAATTTCGATTTAATCTTCAAAAATTTTGAATTACATATTATTAAGTTATCTTTACCAAATAAATCTCAAAATACCGTGTAGCAAATTATAGATATTTACCCTTATATTCATTGTGTTTATGACAATTCTGAACAACTGTTCATGTTGACTGTGTTTTTAAAGTATAGTTTTCTTGTTGATCGTACTTTCCTCCAACGCAGAAATAAAATTCAATTGTTTAGGTGTTTTTTCAGTAAGCTGAAACTGTTTTACTCCATTAATTTCGAATTCAATTTGTTTGATATTTCGAAGGTCAGCAAGTACATCACCTGCGCTCGTTGTTATGCCTTTGGCACGTAACCGCATACGAATCAAGCGATAAAGGAGCAGTGCGAGGAAACAGATCAGTCCATGAGAATTAATTCGGGCTGGTAATCGATGAAAAACCGGTGCAATTTTGATTTCACTCTTTAACGTGCGAAAGCCACTTTCGATATCAGAGCGTTGGTTGTAGTAATCAACGATATCGGCTTTCGACAGCTCAGGAACATTCGTTAAGATTCCCAGTTTTCCATCAAAACTTTCTGCTAATTCCAAAGCTTCCATATCAATATCATATTCAAATTGATCATTTTTATTAATGCTCGCCTTAATAATGCGGGACAAACCTTTCGATGTTACCTTATTCCGAAATTCTTTATAGGCTTTTTGATCGTGTGTTGCTTTGCGAACCTTTAACGCTTGTAGTCGCATAATTTTTTCCTTCGCTTCCTGCGTCAGTTTAGCAATTTTTTGTTGTCGTTTCGCACCTTGATCACGGGCATACTGTTGTTTGTAAGAAACAATAAGACGTTGACCGAGATAAGTTGACTCTTGTACCCCATCGTTCTCAAACTCCATCGCGCCAATGACACTTAGTTTCTGCTGATGGCGCCGCATTGGTATGGCGAGAATAAATTGAAGAGTTTGCCCGTTGATTGTTTTAAAGTTGATTAATTCCTGAACATTCTCGGTCGTTAATAAGCCGCGGTCAGCAACCGTGATAATGCGTGCAATCGGATATTGTTTTGTCAATTGCTCCACCATTCCAATTAACGTCTTGGGTTCAGCCGTATTTCCTGGATGCACTTGAAACATCAACGGAATCCCATCACTGGTTTGAACGACTCCATACACAAATTGACGCGCAAACCCACCTGTATCCTTACTCTTGCCAACCTGGCGTAAATCCCCTTTTTCGGCACTCGTCCCAGTCACGCGCACCGTCGTTAAATCATATACTGTTAATGTCATGTCCTGATCAATCAATGGTCGTATTAACGATGATACCGCCCCAATCACTACTTCAACATGATGATCAAGAGCATCCATCGCGCGTAACAACTTTTGATGCGTAACCTGATTTGAAATGTCGGGAATATTCACCTCTGTTAACCATTTCAGCACACCAAGTTTACTGGATGGAGAACATAATTGACAGAATACCATCAGTCGAATCAGAGCTTCAGTCAGCTTCTCATCGCGCTTTGTTGAGCGCAGGGCGGACTTGATTGCTGTGTTTAATCCAAGTTGTTCCCAAATTTTCTGAAGAGCCATAACATTACCGAAATCTTTCGCGGAAATGAATTTTTGACCTTCTGATGTAACGTCTGATTCTTTTGCCCGATTTACCCAATTTTCAAGTGCTTTTTCAAGCTTCCCATCTTGATCAAGTACACCTAATTGTTGCAAGACGCGCTGCTTAACTTTCCCCGTTTTAGGATCACGATACCCCTCAACGATGCGTAAATACTCATTCCCACGAGATTTTACAGTTCTTAGATACATCTTCAACTCAAGATTCGGGATAGTAATTGAAATAAATACAAAAGTATTATATAAGTTCGCATTACCTAGCTCAAGATCAGGTTCAAAATTATCTACAGATACCTAACGTTGAATCAAAAAAATGGTCTTGAAATGAATTAAATTTGATATTATGTGAAAAATTTCTAATAAATGTACTGATTTTTTCAGTCACAACGATACAATAATAAATATAGGGGCTTAAAAGTAAATATAAAGTACATGTTGTCACAACATGAATTTTGCCGAATCACGACACTAACCCCTTGATTTTACTGGGTTTAGGTGTCAAAAAATCCAGAAATTGACCCTCCAACTGTCGAACTTGGAAAGATAGATCATTCGCAAATTGAGATTCAGATGAATTGTTTGTGGCCCATATGCGTGAACTAATAATTTTCCTACTGGAGATTAGTAGCATAAGTTGATGAATGGGATGATCGGAAAAAGTGAGTATTTCATTTTTAATTCGGTTTGAATATTTATTGACGAAATTGGGATGTCGCTCCGTTAGTAGCGTACTAATCGGTGAAGAAGCAAAGAGCTCGTAGATTCAGGTCTCGTCATCCTTTCTACGATCAACTCACAATCTATCATCATTTGCGATGTAAACTTTTGAAAGTAACTATAAGGGATAATGGGTTTAAAATGACAATCAAGGCGCGTTGCTGCTCAGACAAGTTAGGAGTGTATATGACGCGCACATCGCAGGAAAAGTCAATATAAGATTGGATAAAATTTACCGTAGCGAACTTGGTAAATTTTCGATTGAGAATTGGCGACAGATATTGGAGAGAGAATAATGTGGTGAAGTATTATTCGCTGCAACTCAATTTTCAGGGTGAAAAGATGAAAAATAATTATGAGCAACGCGTAGCAATCTAGATAATTTAACGAATCGGTAAATGACTTGAAAGTGGAATGTTAGTTTGCAGTACGATTGAATCAGTTATTCCGTGTTTACTAGATTAGCGAACCAGAAATTTATTTCGGTTTTCACGACTTAATACCAAGTACAAATACCACCAAAATTCCCAATTCCTGTTACGAATTGCACATTGAAAAATTTATGGATATGTACCTAAATTTGGAGCTAAAAATTTCTGTGGATAACTAAATAAATAAATATTATTTTCCATTTTATTTTCTAAGATATGAAATTGAATTTGTGACTAGATTGAATTGGTGTTGGGAAATACATTTTGTACTGGTAAAAGTAAATAGAGATGTAAGTTTTGAATGAAAGTATCGAAATTTCTAGATGCTATTAATTCAATTTATTTAACTTGCTTTAACGTTTTGTGGTTTGAAAATTTGATAGTTTATTTAAAGTTTGACATCAATTATATAGATTTACAATTTAAGGGATTTTCCTATGGATGCAGGTGTAAAAGGTATTGACGAAATATTAAGTGATCATCAATACTACGTTGTACCATTTTATCAACGACGATATCAGTGGAAGGAAAATCGTATCATTCCGCTTTGGGAAGATATTGCATCTAAAGCACGAGAGGCAATGACAGGTCAAACTGTGACTAAACACTATTTAGGTGCATTGATATTTGCAAAAAATAAGGATGCATTACCAGTAGACAATATTATAAGCCATAGAGTGATTGATGGTCAACAAAGATTGACTTCGCTCTTATTGTTACTTGTGGCAATTCGAGAAGTAGCGAGAGCGTCTGGATTGGGAAATATTGTCAAAAAAATTGATAAACACTTAGTTAACCATAGTAATAGCAAAAAGCTAAGTGAAAATGCTAAGTATAAACTTGTACCAACACCTGCAGATCAGGATTTATTTCGAGACCTGATGAAGATGTCATTTCATGAAATTCAGACGAAATACGTGAAAAATATTATCCCAAATAATCAATTTTTTGAAAAACAATTAGCATTTGAGAATTATAAGATTCTTATAAAAAGAATACTTAAGTTTGTTGAAATTACTGAATATTTGATTGAAGATCAAATTTTGATTGAAACTAGTGAAATTTCTACAAAGAAACAAAATGTTCTGAACAAACTTGAATCAATAATAGTTTCAATTTATGAAAGAATGTGCGTTGCCGTGATATATTTGGAGGATAACGATAATGCACAGTTAATTTATGAGACATTAAATTCTCGGGTTGAGCCTCTAAATACTATGGATTTAGTTCGGAATGATATTTTTTTACGAGCGGAGAAAGGAGATGCAACAGTTGATGACCTTTACACCGAATATTGGCGATCATTTGACGAAAATTGGTGGTATCAAGAGTTACGATTTTCACATTCTAAACGACCACGGATTGATCATTTTCTTTCTTACACAATGACTGCAGTTACGGGTAAAAGAATAAATTTAAGTGATTTATTTACTGAATATCAAAATTTTTCTAAAATAAATGAAAGTTCAAATTTTCAATCAATTGAGGATGAATTGCAGTTTTTAAATAAATATTCACCGATATTTGAATGTATGGAACGACAAAATTGTGGTGATGAAAGCTTAATTTGGATTGCTAAGAAACTTGCGAATTGGAAAATTACTACTCCATATCCAGTAGTCATGCAAATAATGACAAATGTTAGTGACGCTTCCGAACGCGATAAATTATTTGAGTTGATTTACTCATATATTGTACGTCGAGCATTGTGCGATTTACCAGGTAGAAATTATATAAATATTTTTCACAAACTTGCCGAATACTTTTTTAAAAATTCTCCATCCGTTGAAAATTTTATAAGTTTTTTTAATGAACGTAGTCATGTTTTTGCTAGATTCCCAAGTGATGATGAATTTCGGGTTGGAATAGAGAATAATCCTGCGTTTAAAATTCTACGCGATACGCGTATAAGAGACGTGCTAGTTGAACTTGAAATGTACTGGCGTGGACAGGTTACAGAATCAATACCCTTAGATAAAATTTCAGTTGAGCACGTACTTCCTACTAAATGGACATCTGAATGGCCATTTTGGAGAAGTGAGTGGGTTGGTCCTGATAGCGAATGTGAGAAGGCAACAAAAAGAAAAAGTTACATAAATAAACTGGGAAATTTAACATTAGTAACTGAAAAATTGAACAACAGTGTTGGAAGACAGGGTTTTTTAAAAAAGAAAGAAATGTATGAGAAACATAGTATTACAAAAATGAACAAGTGGTTTAATGATAAAAACAAGTGGGATGAAAATGACATTGATAAACGTGGAAGATACATTTCAAAAATATCAACTGATATTTGGATTGGTTTACCAGATTAATTTACATTCAGTTGGAATTTAAATTGAAAGTTCATAGTAATTTTAGCACCACTCTATCTGAATTGTTCCATTATAACCAGGAATAATACTTGGTCTATGAATTTGTGGTTTAACCAACTAGTTAATTATACTCATTGCAAAAAAGGCATTATAAAGTGTAACAGGTACTGCATCATAACCATCCCATCCATGATTTAGCTCAGTTTATCAAATGTATTTATGTATTAGTTTTTCAATCATTTTTGAATGTGCTTAGCTATCTATTAGAGGCAAAAAATACTCTTTTACTCGAGTCACTGTACTATCAGATGTATTAGCAAAAGTACTAATTTGAATGCGACGTACTCTATACGTAGAATTATCTCGAAAAATTACCTCTTGGACTCCAAGTGTATTAGATTAACGCCGTGCGTGCAAATTTTTCCTGTGTTTGGTGAACCGATCTTACCTCTTCGTCTCATTTGAATGTTTGAGGAGGAAATAATTTCAAGATAAGCTGACAATTTATTTGCGTTAGCAATATCATTCACATCACCAATTTTCGCCAAAAATATTACAGCTGATAACTGGCCAATGCCAGAATTACTAATAAAACGTTCAAAACCTACCCAGTCACGAGCAATCAGATCAATTTGTAGCTCAATCATCAGAATCTACTGATTCAAGCTAAAAATTTCCTCACTCCATATCATTAGCAATTGTTGCTTAGAAGCACAAAACTGCCTGATAATACACGGTGCGTTGATTTTTCCATAATTGAAGACAATATCGTGCCAATCTTTGCAGAATTAAATCAACCGTTTCCCGATTGCAATGTAGGGCATCAGCGGTAACCCATAACCTTTCAATATCTTGATTTTGGAGTAATGTTCGGTCGGCTTCAGCTTCTTTGTCAAACTCATAGTCAACCGAATCCAACACTAATTTTCCAACATGGCTAACAACGGACGCAATCCCAATTTGTGGGAGACCTTTTTTCTTACTTCCAGACCCACAGATAATTTTGCCATCAAGAGTAATCGTCCGGTACAATTTTTTTGTCAAGCCTTTGAGCATCCCTTTATAGAGAACATTACGAACCGTTTTAACCTCCAATCCACCAAGCGTCCGCTTTAACGTGTCAACATTGAACATTGTTGTCGGCAAGTCCATAAACTGGTGAAAAAACCACGCATTATTCTCGCAATATAAGACAATGTCTTTTGAATTTGCTTTGCCCAGCGAAACACGCGAACAGGGTTAACAATAGGATATCTTCACCTCGATATTTCATCGCATTCCCTTTACGCCCGTCTTTTAATCGATAAAACGCACACAAGCCATGGAAAAAACTAACAAAGAGTTTTAACGCAATCACTTTTGCTTTTGAAAGTTTGTATGCTCCGATCGGCTCCGCTTTAACTGGTGGTGCTATCGGTTCTTGAGACGCATTGGTTGCTTCCAATTTAGCCAACTTGAATCGCACTTTTGGTGGCGGAAACTCATATCGAAGAAAGGCCTTGCCAATCGTCGCTTCGGCAGCTGAAAAATCAAACGTTTGCTTTAAATCTTTCTGAATGGAAGCAGTCGTAATGGTTGGAGTGGCTGTTGCTAGAGCAACAATATGCTCTCGATATTGATCAATTTTGTATCGATTCTTTCCCGGTCGGTATGGCCCAAATACCCCATACTTTATTTATTGAGTCGCCAGTGTCTGATCGTTGAATAAGCAATTTTGAATACCCTTGCTACTTTGCGATCAGAGGCCTTAGGATTAGCAATCCAATACTGATGCACTCGTTTGACAAATTTTGCCTTATGTGGTTTCATAGTACTTTAATCCCAAAATGATCACCGCAGTTCCTTAGTCGTTTAGTACTAAGCGGTGTTACTAATCAACAACCAACGACTTCGAGATCAAATAACAAGAAAAAATCCAAGGTTGATGCGAGTTAAAATTTTGGGATAAATATTAATTTGAAACGCTTAATTCTAGCCACTTTCAAAAGCTTTCCACAGAAAACTTCATTGCAAACGATATAGCAATACCGAAATGGTTCAGATTAAAGATCAAAAACGAGACCAGAAAAACTAGAGTATAAGTTCAATTTTGTCGTGCAGCTACCTGTTAAAAATGCCGAAAATACAGGAGTTTCAAGTACTTTGCAATGGCGATGAAACATCTATAAACAGGGGGCGTACAATATGAACTGTTAAACTAAAAACCATTTAAAATGCGTCTGCCGTGAGTAAGGAATTTCAAAATTATTGATTAGTCAAGTTTATCCATTAATCAAAGCAACGATATTTGACGAAACTTAATTGAAAGTTTGAGGCATATTCCCGAATTGATCTTTTGTTTTTGATGTACAAACAATAGTAGTGAATTCTAGTTGTAAGTTTAGCTAATTGTCGGGGGGATATAAATTAGCAATTAGTACGAATTAATTTTGCTTAGATTGATTTTTCCTAAATCTTGAAATTTTTCAAACACATTGTGTGCAAATGTCTTTGAATTTCCCCAATTAGCATATTCCAAAACTTTCTTTGAATCAAACCCATAACCTTTAATTCCAAGATCGTAGAATCTAGACATATCCCATTTACAATTTAAGTCAAAAACGTATATTTGAACTCCAGAATTCAACTCTTTTTTTAGACAATTTACATAAGTAGCGTTAATATTTGGTGAGTTAGGTAAATGGATTCCATCTATGCAAACATTTTTTAGTTTTTTAACATATTCTATGCTACTTACACCCACATAACATTCCAAATCTTTATTCTTTGCTAATGAAATTATCTCCAGATTAACCTGCGAAGTAATTATAAACGTTCCTCCTAATCGCGCTACTTTGCAAACTTGTTCACATTTTTCAACATCAACAGCACCAATGTGCACACGATGATTTAACTTTTCTTGGAGATTTTTTAAACATTCAAATGGGTTTGTTGAATTTAAGCTAACAGCTAAATGGCTAAAACCTCCTTGTACAAATCCGTAACCGACAGATGTAATTTCATCTGCAGGTACATTTGTAAGTTTTGCCAATAATTTTATTGATTTATCCATCACTTTTATATACCTGAGAACAATTGTCGCTCAATCCGAAAATAATTTTCAGTGAATATTTCGGAAAATATAATTGTAATCTTTAGTATTTTATTAAATTGAATACAAGTATAGAATTACAGAAAATTTGTCGCTTTAGTTTTAAAATAACTGTCGGCGGACATGTTACTCACCTTACCTGTGCACTTTTCTCTATTCAAATTTTATTCAATTGTGGGACCTCTCCAAATTTTGATTGCCATTTCGGCTAATTTTTTTCCACGTTCTCTAATGTCGGTTTCATCCCATTTATCTTTGTTATTAAAACATCTGTTCAAAAATAGAGTTCCACGTTCATGATATAGCTTCTTCTTTTCAACAAAACTTAGGTTTCCTGCTGCTGAGTTTAAACCGCCTTTAATTAAGGTTAGGTTCCCAAGCGTATTGATAATTTTTATGCGGTTTATTGCTGATTCTGTCCCTGATTGATTATCTACCCACTCACCCTTTGGAAATTGCCAGTCTCTTGTCCAATTTTGTGGTAGTACATGTTCGATTTGAAGATTTTCTAGTTTTACATCTTCAGCTTGATCGTGACGACTCTTAAGTTCTAATTCGCATAACAAATCATTTATTGCTGATCTGAATGTATTAGAATATACTGAATTATTGAGTATCCCTGCTTTGAATTCAACATCATCAGGAAAACGGGTTCCGTTCCCAGGACGATTTGCAAAAAATTCTTTAAACGAACGTTCAGAAGGAGACACTTCTAAAAAGTAATTTGCTAGACTTTGAAAGACATTACTAAAACTTCTAGTTGTTAATCCACTCACTATACGTCTAACCACATATGAGTAAAGAAGGTCAAGTAAAATGTTTCTCTCTTCTTGCTCTAGATCACTATTCATAATTTGCAATATTATTGGATAGGTTGTAGTCACTTTCCAATTTGCGAATTTTTTTCCAATTCTAGCAAGCGATTCATCAATACATATCCGTTGTTCAAGTGTTTCAAAGTACGGAGCGTATTGTTTTAGTAATTTTAGCTCATCTACAACACTCTGAAAGCGTGGATTTTCATCTGAACTAGTGAACTTTTTATATTCGCTGTATAAATTTCTTATTGAAATGTTTTTTCCAGTTTCAGCAATTAAGACATGTGATAGAAAATGATCTATCATTGGTCGATTAGATCTAGCAATTCCTGATTTTTCACCCCACCATGGTTCTGTAAAAGGTAACCAGTAATTCTTATGTAAGTCTTCAATTGAAATATCTTCTTTATTGGCTCGGAAGAATATATAATTTCGTACTAAATCCATTGCAATTAATGGTTCCGACTTAGCATTTAGACATTCGAAAATAATTTGAGGGTCGTCATTTTGTTCCAGAGTTATTAATACTACTTTAACATGGTTCAGAAGCAAATCCAAAAGTAAGTTTAATCGATCTTCAATCAAATTGATTTTGGATTCACTATGAGTTTCTGAATTTTCTGAATCCAATTGATCATTAAATGGAGGATTTTTGACAAATTCCAATACTTCCCAATAAAAAAAATCATAAGCTTGAAGTAATTTTGGTGAATTTTGGAAAGATTTTTTAGTTGAAAACATTTCACTATATTTTTCTTTAATCGCTTCAAATCTATTATCAATAAAATAGTGAAACATTTTACGATCAGATATGGTTGGAACAAGTTTAAACCGTACAGTCGAGATATCTTTATCTTTTGATTTGGGTTTGTTAGTTAGGTAATTTTCAACAGAATTTTGAACTTCTGTTAGGTCATATTTAATAGCAACTTCTCGTATTGCAATAAGAAGCAACAAAATTGAGGTTAATCTTTGTTGACCGTCTACTATATGAACACGGGGAGTTTTTGCGATCGGGGGATTATCTGCAATTAGTTCAATAATTAGTGCCCCAAGATAATGACTAAAATCAACAATTTCTTGCTGGATGACTTCCGCCTTTGAAGTTGTATCTTCCCAAAATGATTCTATAAATTCTATTGTCCACGCATAATTCCTTTGATAAATTGGAATTAGATAGCATCTTGGGTCTGCTAATACTTTTTCAATAGTATATACATCAACTTTCATTCCATTCTCCTTTGATAAAGTGAGTTAATTGGTTTGATAAGTACAATAAAATAGCGATGATTTAAACTAACTTAATTGATTAAATTTGTAAAGAAAATATTAATTATATCAGTTTGTTTTCCCCCAAAGAAAATTCATTAATCATAAAATTGAATAGACCAAGTGTAATGTAAATAGTGTTAATTTTGTAGGTTATTGGTGCGGTCTAAGTTATATAGGTCACATACATTAAGATTGTTTAAATTATTTCCATAAAATTAATTCACAAAAAATATCAAAGTTGTTAACTTATACTATCAATCTAAGTGATATTTTAGCGTAAAGCAAAAAGATATTAGTATTTTCATGGCTTTAAGAATAAATTTGCATGGATAGAATAGCATCACTTAACATGTACTTGTAATTTCGGTCGATAGTATTAATTGTATTAGTAAAGGTATTTCTCAATTGTCGGTGTATATTTCAAAAAATTGTCGTGTAACAGACTAATTTTTATTTAATTAATTATGTAATTGTAGTATGATTTAATCTGTAAAATTTTGTTTTCAGACATTTTTAAATGGTTAAGAAAATGAGTTGACAATGGAAAAGATTTTTTGTAGATTGTTAAGATTAGCTTATAAAAATGATTATTGTAATTTTGGAGTTTTGTATGTATAAAATCAATGACACACCAGTAATTAGTTCCGATGAGGACAAGTTTGGGTTTAATAAACTCGCATCTCAGATTGCTACGGCGATAGTTAAAAACACGACTATTGAAGGTACGGTTATTGCTGTCAATGGAAAATGGGGCTCAGGTAAAAGTAGCTTGATTAACCTAATTAAGAAAAAAATAGAGGAATTAGTTTCAATAAAAACTGATAATTCATTTATCATTTCAAGATTTAATTGTTGGTGGATAAGAGGTGAGGAGGCACTGATTTCTGAATTTTTTCGTCAAATTTACAGCACTATTGAGGTTGATTCAGGTGACGAAAAAAGGGTGTTAATTGCGGATATAGGTTCAAATTTTCTTTTAAGTACTGCATCAATATTGGGAAATATTTCAAATTTGATAGTACCAGGTTGTAAAGAAATAATTACAGAATTGACAAATACTATAGGTAATTCACTAAAACAAACGCAAAATATTGACGAAACTTATTCAAAATTATGTGAACTCTTAAGAAATAGTAACGAAAGATACTTAATGATAATAGACGATATTGATAGAATGCTCAAGGATGAAGTGCTTCTTATGTTTAAGTTGATCAAAACTGTGGGACATTTACCAAATTTTACCTATCTACTAGCATATGATCGAAAACACGCTGAAAACGCATTAAACGGTACATTTTCCGCTTTAGATGATAATTTTTTAGAAAAATTCGTTCAAGCTGGATTTAATGTTCCGTATATTTTGAAATCAGATATTAGAGATGAATTAGTACGAAATTTTAAGATGCTATGTAATGATCAAACCTATTTAGAAAGGAAACATTTTAAATTTAGATTGGATAATTTAATATTACCTTGTGTGAGAACTCCGAGAAATTTGAAACGACTAATCAATATGATTAGTATTACATGGAGAACAGTTGAAGGTCAGCTTGATTTTGCCGACTTTGTAACTATTGAAACTTTTCGCATACTTCAACCTAGTTTATATGATGCAATTCACCAGAACAAAGATAAATTTCTGTTCAATTCATTCACGGGTGAAACGGAAGATTCAAGTGTGTATTACTTAACTGATGCTCTCAGGAATTGGCACTCTCAAGTAAATTTTACTGAAATTGAAGATGAAGCATTTAAGAATGGATTAATTAACCTTTTTTCAACTGAAGCACAGAATCTGGTGAGTAAAGTAACCGATTCAGTTGATTTGCTGATATCGAATTCAGATAAACGACTTATCAGCAATCAAACATACTTTGATAAATATTTTCAATATACATCAAGTGGGGATTTGATTAAATATCATGAAAATGTCCTTTTTGAGAACAGTAATGATAAGGAATACATAGTCAATCGGTTGAATGGGATTATTGAATCCTCTAAAATTGATAATAATTCGCAAAAACTGAGTCAATTTTTGATAGAATATATTGAAATCTGTGAAGAATTGGGGGATGGAAGAAATGATAAAATATTGTCCTGTATACTTCCAATGTATAAAGATTTGCGAGATGTATTTGCACTAGATAACCCACGTGAACTTGAAGAACCCTATTTATTGATTACCCAATTAATGCCTATATTTTTCTTAGCAGAATTAGGTATTCCAGTGCAATCAGAAAAAGAAGATTCATTTAGTTATAAAATTTATTCAATTATAGGTTTAGCTGGTGAAAAGAATCTTGAGTTTATTTTTGATTTTGCTCAAGTAATATATCAACTAAAAAATATGGAAAATCCAAAAATATCAATAGGAGGTAATTTAACTTTTCAAGGAGAGAGTCCAAAAAAATTATTTGAATTAGCAACAAATGGGATTAAAAGATTAGTGAAAAAAAATAATTTAATTGAATCTGGAAATTTACGTCGCAAGTTACTATTTTGGGATAAACTTGCTGGAAATCAAGGATTTGATCAAGCGAAGAAATTTATTGAAAGTAACATTAATAAATACGATTTTGTCGTTGCATTTTTGAGATCATTCTTTTACTTTGGAAGAAAATTGAATTATAGATTAGCAGTGAATCGATATAAAAATGAAATTTGTAATTTAGCTGATACTCAAAAATTACATGATTCAATAAGTGAAATTATTAAAATCTTTGGAGAGGATGATAAAAATTTTCCAGTATTGAATTTGTATCAAAAAGTTTTTAATGATGTTAATTCTCAATAACACAAGTATTTGTATAATCCGATTCATGTGTACGCGTAATCCGAAAACATGTGTACCATTTAACCACCTTTAAAGGTGGTTAAAAAATTTTTGGTTAAAGAAGAGGTGAAAAATTGTTTTCATTTATTATTGTTCATGTGAAATTTTTTCCAATCAGCTTATAATTAAATTTTCAAATGATGTTAACAATTATTTAATCATCATACTAAATTGGAAATTTTAGCAGTTCAAAATGTGAACTGATTAAGTGAATTTTTTACCACTGTTCAAATCACAAATGAAAAGTGATTTATCTAATCAATATCTAGCGGTGGAAGTGAATTTACAATTTTCAAAGTTTCTAAACTTACTGTCATTACCTGTAATAGAAGCTTAAGAGGGTATGCTGGGTCTCCTATGGTTTCATTCGCAAAATCATTAGGGTCATTTTTGATTCCACTGTTGTTATCAATTTTCACGCGTTGCATATTGATTACCCAAGAAATTGCACTTTTACCATTTACTTGATACTCAAAAATTTCAGCCGGAATATCAGAGATTTCAATATTCTCGTTGTACGTTATTTTAGATCGGTCTCTTGCTAATTTCATTTTATTTACTCGAAAGTATAAAATTGGGTCTTTTCCAGTTGGTGGTTCCAAATTACCTTTTGTAAATTTTACAGGGTATAGTGACTTTTTTTCATAATTGACGTGGAGATCTCCAAGAACTCGTCCTGCTTCTACGATTTTCCTAAAATCTTCAAACTTACTGACATGTGGGATTCGGGGTAACTCTTTATTTAGATTATTTTTAAATCTAATTTTATATTCAGGGTGATGTAATAACCCATAAACGTAGTAAAATAAGTCTTCACTAGAAATGTCTGAACTCTTATAAGCTAATTGAAAATACTTTATACTAGAATCTGTAATTCCATCAGACTTGAATACACCTTCATCTAGAATTTTTAGTGAGTCATTTTGCGAATTTACGGCTTGGTAGTGTGTTAATGGAAAACATTGGCCATGTTGTACATATGACATTTCAGTAATTGAGTCGGTCATTAATACACTGAATCCAGATTTTGCTGCAGGACCACTTACGACAATGCTTCGATTAATTGTATCTGTAAAAGGATATATCTTAGATGTTTGGAAAGTTTCCTCGTTTAATTCTTTGCTGTAATACATCCATTGTTTAGTAAATGGTTGCAAACGAACGATACGGAAATCACCACTTCCAATTTCAATTTTCTTACCACTTTTAAATATTTTTTTTAATTTTCGTGTCCAATAGATTTTCCGCATATCCATTAATAAAAAATCGTTGATATTTCCTTCAAATCCAGATTTTAAATATCGGTCTAATTCTGAATTGTACGTTAAAATCATACGTGAAATATTCTTTTCAAGTTCAACTTTGCTGGAATTTATGCACCAAGCAATACGATTAGTTGCTACACCTAAAGAATTTACCTCAAATATTTTCGCTAGACTTGATTTTCTCTTATCTCCAATTGGCATAAAATTTTCATAGCTATTATCGCGCTTATTAAACCAATCTCCATGTTCATCCGCTTGATAAGAATTAAATAATTTATCCTTAGTCATTGGTTCTATTGAAGTTAACTCTTTTAACTTTTTTAACTTTTCACCAGTTGTTAGATCATTACCAATGTCATAATAGTAAATTGGATGTGATGATTTAGTTGCATTTGGGTTTTTGACAAAAAATGCAATTGAAACCCCAGTCATATTATCTTGTCCAAATACATTGCCACCTTCCTTAGCACTCTTATTTTGCATGTTTGCTCTTATATCTCCTCGAAGATTTAATATGTAAATACTAGTGCACTCTTGTTCTAAGTGTTTGCGCATACCATTTGCAAAGTTATTTGTTAACCAGCTATTCCCTGTCACAAATCCTACGATGCTACCGTCTGAGCCAAATCTCGAGTTTGCCAAATGTATAGCTCGAACATAATTGTCAAATAAGTTTCGTACATTTGGAGAATTTCCTTCAGCGACAAAATCGTTACGAATCCTGTCGTCTAGTGCTGGATAGCTTACATTTTGTGCATTATCGTTTTGATTTCTCTGACCAGCACTATAAGGGGGGTTTCCAATTGTGACTTTAATATCTAATTCTTTTTGTCGAACTCTCCTATTACTGTTATCTTCCATTATATTTGAAACCAAGTCGTCGTGTTCATACATACTAAAAGTATCAGTTAAACATATTCCTTCAAATGTTTTGTACTCTTTACCTATAATATCCTGAAACACTGTTTCAATGTTTACTGCGGCGATATAATATGCCAAAAGTACAATCTCATTTGCATGTATTTCATATATGTACTTTTGCGTCATTTCTTCATTTTTAATCAATCCACTTTGTAATAATCTTGTAATAAAAGTTCCAGTTCCAGTGAATGGATCAATTATATGGACTCCTTTACTACCAAGGGTTTGATTGAATTCACGCTTTAAAATATCATTTACAGAGTGAATTATGAAATCTACAATTTCATGTGGAGTATAGACAATACCAAGTTTTTGGGTCATTTTTGGGAAAGCTGCTTTAAAAAATTTCTCATACAGAGTGGTAACGACCATTTGTCTCCCCTCCAAAGTCTTAATATCACTAACTAAATTCTTAACATTGCTATAAAAATCGTTTAGTGTTTCAGTCTCAGATTGTAAATTTTTTTGTTCAAGAGCATTAATTACTTTTTGTATAGCTTTAGAAACTGGATTTAATTTAGTAAATTCGTATTCCTGGAATAAAGCATCAAACACTGGTTTTGTCACGAAGTGTTGTCCAAGCATTTCAATCGCTTCATCCTCAGTGATTTGATCATTTAAATCATCGCGAATTTCAGCCAAAAATTCATTAAACATTGCTCTTTCACTTGTATTTTCATTTAGCACTGCAGTTATACGTTCAATATAATTATTGGCAATTTCACCAATATTTTTTGCCCAATCTGTCCAATACATACGGTTGCCACATTTTTTAACGATTCGCGCATGCATTGCAGCTGTAAATTCGTCAAATTCAAATCCAAATTGAGTTGATTTCTGGGGTTTTTGCGTCAACTCATGAGTTCCATTTGCACTTTCACCAATGACTGTGTAAGACTCAATTCTCTTTTGTGGTATATCCGCAATTTCAGCAATTATTTCAATCCGTTCACCAAAGTGACCATTTATGTCGAATTTGTTGATGGAAGCATCAAACCTATCGTCATGAGCACGCAATGCATTAAGTACACCCCACACAATTCCATATTTTTTGTTATCATCAAGACTCTTAACTGCAGATTCACCAGCTGGAATCACTACTGGTAAAATAATATAGCCCATTTTTTTTCTTTTTGCCTTTCGCATTACCCGACCAACCGCTTGAACAATATCAATCTGTGATTTGCGAGGATGCATAAACATAATTGCGTCTAAATCAGGAACATCAACCCCTTCACTAAGACACCTAGCATTACTAAGTATCCTACAGTCGTGTTTGCTTTCATTTTCTTCTCTCAACCAATTAAGTAACTTATCCCTTTCTTTGGAATTAAATGTACCATCCACATGCTTTACTATACATTCAAGTTCTTCTTCTTTCTCGGACTTGGTTTGGTTTTTGGAATATGGAGCTGTTGAGTATTCAGAATTTTTGAAAGCACGGGTTACAGTTTCAAATTCTTCACTTACAAATTTACTAGCTTTTATGCTATCACAGAACATAATTGCGCGTCGCATAGGTGTGCTATCAGTTGAAAAACGATCTCCTTGTTTTTGAAGTGCTCTGTAACAACCTACAATTTTTGTCGCATTGTCTAAATGTAATTCACCACTTTCTTCAAATCGGGCTTGAATAGAACGACTCACTATTTGCTGGTCTATTGCTAATACAATAACCTTATAATCTGTTAACAAATCTTTTGCCACAGCACTTCCAAAATTTAGTGAGTGGAATACAGGGCCAAATTGTTCTTCATTGTCCATACTACATAGAATTGCATCCATCTCATTTGCTTTATTTTGTGCGGTTTCACTAAATATTTTTGGAGTTGCCGTCATGTACAATCGTTTTTTTCCTTTAACTAATGAGTTATCGTGTACTTTAATGAAATTGGACTCGTCTTCACCTGAGATTTTTACACCTGTAGTTCTGTGGGCTTCATCACAAATAATCAAGTCAAAATCTGGTAAACCATTTTGCTGTGCGTCACTAATTGCTGTTATACTTTGGTATGTACTAAAAACAACTGTCATACGCGTTGAATCTGTTACAGAAATTTTGGATACAAGTTTATTAGAATCGGTGGTTACGGGGATCGCTAAATCTCGAAAATCCATATCGGAATTAGCATCAAGGATATCAACATTAACTCTTTTTTTTCTAGGGGATTTTCCAACTTGTGCATCACTACACACTGCAACGGCATGTAAATCTAATTTTGAATCTGTAAACCATTCCCTTATAGTTTGGGACATCAATGCAAGTGAGGGTACAAGCATTAAGACATTCCCATTTTTTCCTGCAATATCTTCAGCAATTTTTAATGAGGTGAAAGTCTTACCTGTGCCGCAAGCCATGATCAACTTACCACGGTTTTGATCCTTAAATCCGGACAGTACCTTATTAATAGCTTCTTCCTGATGTGGCCAGACTGTTTTTGTTGGTTCAAGTTTGATTACTTCATTTGCCAAGAAATTTGTTGCAAAGCTTATCCAATTTATGGAGCTTTTGCGAAAATCTTCTAAGCGAATCCGCTTAAAATTTGTGTGTTGACGACTTAACTCTTCAGCATTTTCACTCCAAGCCCCTTCTGTTGTATCCATAAATATCATTTCGGTAAATGGCTCTGAAGTAGCTAGGGCAATGAAATTACTTAAGTCGTCCATTTGAATTCTATGATCTGCTTTAAAGCATTTGCACTGAATTGCGGCAATTCCATTACCATCAACTAATTCACCAACTAGATCAATCCCTATATCAGTCGCGCGTCGTTTTTTTTCACGGGCCCAATCAGAAAATGGGATAACTCTAACGAATTGAGTTTTCCAAATAGGGTCAGTGGTCAAAAATTTTTGTGAAAATTTCTCAAATTGTTTTCCGATTTCAATTGGGATTTGAGAAGATTTGCGAATTTTATCAATTATTTGATCAGGTGTCATTAATTAAAGTCCTTTTGAATAAATTTGAAATTTTACTTTAGTTCAGTGAATTTTGATTGTCAACCATAAAATAAAGACTTTTGTTAAATTACAATTGAAATAAATTTTAGTTACGTATTAGCTGAAAAATAATGAATTGCATGGTATATTATTTTATTACATCCTGCGAAATCGGAAAATCTTTGATATATGACTTAGCATATGAATACCAACCATTCTTGAATGGACGTGAAACGATTTTTATGTATTCTTCCATGTTTTTACTATTCAATTGTATTAATAACTTTTTAGCTGATATACCTTCTTTTGGCTTAATACAGTAACCAGAATAAAACAGTGAATTTTCATTTGGACAAGGTTTAAAATTTGGTTTTCGGTTTATACCTGAGGTTAGAATCTTTTTTCCAAATCCAGAGACTATAGAAACCTCCCTACCATATCCATACCACTTATTTACATTAATATTTCCTTTATCCCGACTCAAGAGTCGTAACTTGTTGGCATGCAAATATTTATATGCACCTGGAAACAAATGTTTTAATTTTTGAACAGGAATTAGTTTTCCGTTTTCATATGGATATATTATCCAAAGATTAGATTTATTCATTTCCCCTATGCTTGTTGATGCACGATAAATTCTCTTCATAATTTCTGGCTCAATACCAAAGTTTAGATATTTTTCGTCAAAAATAAACACATTATCTGCCTGAGTTTGAATCCCTACATGGATGTCAGCAATGTCACATAATTTTAGTGGTAGAGAGCGAATTTCATTGAAATATCTGCTTTCAGCTTCGGATACTGGGTTCCAAATATCTTCGTTCTTATTTATAGTAATTGGTGACATTCTAATTTTATTGTCATTGATAGTTTTGCACCGCAGACCATTAATTAGATCTTTACTTTTACCATTCTTGATTACTTTTGAAATTGCAGTATAGGTTGCAACCTCTGGGAATACTTGATAATTTGAAAAGTCAATAACGAAATTTAGATCGTGTTTCTTAGAAAGGTTCTCTCGAAGATTTTTGCCGAATTGACTTTTCATCCAACTATTTGGTGTAATATACACCAAATTTCCACCATTCTTCAACAAATTTATACCCATTTCAAAAAACAAAATATACAGATCAGTGCAACCTGTCATCAGGTTCCAATTTCCATTCTCTATTGCAATTCTACGTTCAGTTCCTAAGTGTTGAATTCGAACATAAGGTGGATTTCCAATTACTGTATCATAATTACTTACCTCAGAAGTCCAAGATTGTTGATTAATAGCATCAATTTTTTTTAGATTCCAATCAATTGAGTTGAATTGATATTCTCTGACCAAATAATTCAATCTTTCTCGGCACTTTAAAAGTGCAGTTTCATCAATGTCAAACCCTGTTAGATTTTTTAGAGAATAATAGTAATTTTCTATAGTTCTTAAACTTTTGCATTGTTTCATATATTGGAAAATTTTCTCTGCAATATTTACAAGAAACTCCCCATTTCCACAAGAAGGGTCACAAATTTTAACGGATTCAAGTGTAGGTAACAAACTAACCATATAATTTACAATTACTTCAGGAGTATATACAATTCCAAATTGCTTCTTTTTTTGAGAGTCATTCATATTTTGCATCTTAAATCACTAGTTGGGATTGAATTGATTTTTTTGATATGTAGGTTTTCAATATAATATATCAAACTAACTTTCAAATTAAAATTGTAATTTAGTCTTGTTACTTAGAAGTCATGTACATGTGCCCAATTCTAAATGATAAATAAACTAGACTCCAAACCAATTGCTTTATTTGACAACTTTTTGTTACTTTTCTTAATTTGTCTTAAATGTGGGTTATTTAAACCCTAGTTTTAACAAAGCAAAGTTCAATGAAATTTTACCACCACAATATTAATTTTAGGTATAAAAATGTAATGACCGAATACAAGTCAAATTACCGTTAATTTGCAGTGGATGTGTTGCACTGCGAAAAAAATTGCAATGTTTATTAATTTTATTAAATATTTTGCAATTAGATTTATCTAATAAGTGGTCTGCACAAAGCTGATATAATGTAGCGAAGCAATCCAATTGAAGTGTTGGAATTCGTATATTAGTCAAATAATTGCAAAATTTTTGAACATCCTGATAATGTCTATTTAGATAGGTTTCAGAAAACTTATCCATACTATTGGAAAATTGAGAATGAAATTTTGGATGAAAGCCATGTTTTTCTTCTTCCGATTTTTCTTGAACTTCACATTCAAAATCATAATGTACAGCACCTAGAAATTGTAATTCTTTATCCGTTTTTCTAAAATATTCGATTCTAGTTGTGTACGATTTGGTAATTAGATTTTCAAGATCAATTGGAAGTTCAAATGAAAGATTCCCTGACAAAACCACAAATAGCTCATGACTCTTTGATTGCTTTGTTCGCTGTGATAATTCAAAGACTACGGGTTTCATTTCAAAGCTCATAGCATTTTTTATGGGGCTATTCTTGTCTTCCTTAAAAATGTCAGTCCCTTTATTAGGAGTCACCCGTGTTAAGGTAGATAGAGTTCTAATTTCTGTAAGTGACCTATTCCATGCATCGCTAAGTCTTTTACAGACATTTTCTGGCCTGACTTTCATAATTTATCTCCAAAGTTGTTATATTTGAAATAGAGGTTCCCAACCGTCATAATAACTACGATGAATTCGGCACATATTTGCTCCATTTGGTAACCATCTATCTGAGACAATTGAACATTCCTCCTTGTCACATACTGTTTTTTTAGTAAATGGACAATAATATCCACCGAATTTTCCCTTACACTGGACACAATTGTGCGATCTTAATGAAGGTTCAATCTGCAATGCTAAAGCATGATTAAATTCTCCGATTTGATCTATTTCAAGAGTTTCGTTCATTTCTTGGTATACTTTTTCAAGAATTCTATCTACATCCTCTAACCAATAAAATTTGTCAATTTTGTCAAACGGACCACTATATATAGCTTTAGTAAATTTTTTGCCTAATTTTTCAGAGTCTTCCGTACTGACCCCCATGTATGCACACAAAACGTTTTCGGAAATTATTGGCCCTGGATATCGCAAAATTGTATTCAAAAGCACGTGTCCGACCATATAGACAAATATTTTTTTCATCTTGTCAACATTACCATTTTCATCATTTTTTTTGACCTCTTCAACAATAAACTGATTTACTTTATTGTAACTCTCAATATACTTTGAAAATTCGTAGTATAGTTTATCACGTTCAAGCAGATTGGCCAGTGCAGTTGCATAACTTAGTTCTTTGATGTTATGATCTTCATTAAAATAATCCCTGACTTGTTTAAAACCTAAACAAATTGAAGCAATTTCGTGAGATGCACGTGCTATATTTCGAGATAAATAAATTTTATAGAGATTAGGTGTTTCTGGGAATTTAATTATTGACTGTCTTGAATATTCGCATACAGGAATTAATGAATTTTGGCAAAATTCAACAATTGATGGTCCAATCAGACCTTTGATACCATTTTTAGTTAGATCAAAGTCTGTAACTATTAATAGTGGGTTATCTGCTAAAATCTCGGAAATTTTAGTTAAAGGATTGACCGAAGCTGAGCTCGGTTGCCAGCATTCTACTTTTATTTCCTTGGATTGCAGATTTGACTCTACTCCATCTTTCAATTGATTAAGAATTTCTTCCTCATCATCAATTATATATATATGATTATTTAACATGTTTGTTATCCTTTCTTTATGTGTTGAGGTAACTTTACTCGAATACAGGTTGAAAATCCAGTTGGTGCGGTACTAAAATCAACATATCCCCCAAATACTTTCATGACTCGTTGAACTAATGCTAATCCCAGACCCATTCCAGAGTCAAGTGGATGAAATTCCGAATCTGAAGTTGTAAAAAAGGGCTCAAATACACGGTCTCTTATGGAATTTGGTATTCCAATACCACTGTCAAGAACCTCCAAAATATGCCATTTTTGTTCATTCCATGCGCGAAACTTAATTGTCTCTCGTTTACTTGATATTTTTGCCATTATAGCCTTTATTGCATTTGTATATAAATTCAATGCCACTCCATTATATAAAGCAGCAGGAACAAGTGGTGCCATCAAATCTGGTTCGGTTTCGTTTATAATTTCAATATTTCTAGATTCTGCGTACTTTCCAAAATAGGCAATTACTTGGTCTATTCGCGGCTTAACGGGATATCTTTTTTCTGGAATGTGTTTAACCCCGTGAATATATCCTTCAGTATACATTGCGAAATCTTTCAAATTCTGAATATTTTTTTCAAACTTAGTTGCAGAATCTTTAAATTTTTTACATTCATTTGCTAGTTTTAAACACTCTTTATGCACTGATTCAAGTTCAAAAATTGCAACTCCAAATTCGTGAGTTAAATAACCAGCTACTACACCTAATAAACTCATAATTTCTAATTGTTGTTCACGTTCTCTAGCTAATTCATCATGTCGTTCGGCGAGGGAAAAAGTACGCGTCAATGCCGAAGTTATTCGGATTTTTTCAGTTTTGTTAATATTAGGATTTTTTTCGATTTCATGAATGGCATCTTGTGCTGATTTTTTTAGGGTTGATACTATTTCTATTTGAATTTGTTCTTGTTCCTCTAATTGTAGTTTTCTATCCATAAATGCAATTGCTTCCGCTGCTCCGCGTATAATGTCAAAAAGTTCAAAATAGGCTTTATTTTCAACAAATCCTTCTCTATCTGCAGATGCAATTAATCCCTTGTCTGAGGTTGAATCATATCTCTCACCTTCAATTTCTACTATACCTATAAGTTGATTCGGTTTTGGTAACCTTAACATCCATTGACGTAATTTTTTATTTTCCACATCTAATAGTTCAGGAAAGTGCTTCTGAGAAATTTTTGAACGTGCTTTCCATACACTTTTTCCAGCGTCCAGCAAAAGTTCAAGCCAGTCATCCGAATCATTACCATAGGGTTCAACTCGAAATCCTCTATCAAATACTGCGACACCAGAGTTTTCTCTGATAAATTTGAATGCTTTATTTACGTCCACAGGTAAATTTGTAAGTACTCCTTTTCTTTTTGGGAAAAATCTAATATCCGCAGATAAATTTCGTAACTCATTTGAGTATGTATCAATTATTTTTAAAATAGGTTTATCACTTTCTTTAACAAAAACATATAATCGCAGTTTATCTTTCTCAAGTCTAATTTTTACTTGTAGTGAAAAAGAGTTAAGTACCGATTCAACTGCATCAATTGGTTCACTGTGTTGATACTCTTGTAATTTTACTGAAAGACCTGGATCAGATTTTTGGGGTTTACTGTTTTTTATATTAGAGGAGAAAAGATTGTAAATTGGGGATTCTAAGTCTAACGCACTTGTTCGAATCCGTTTATAGTTAATTTTTTTCAGATCAACACGGAGGTCAGAAATTTTCAAAGTCGTACCAGTTTGATTTGTTCCACAATCATTGTCATATGTATATGGAATTTCGACTTTATCTAAATTTCCAACATGATTAAATTCTGACCAATCAAACTCTGACACTATAGACGTATACTTTTTGAGTTTTTGGTTGAAAGCTACCGTTGTCAACTTGAGATAATGTCCTAGAAAGCGGACAGAGAATCTTCCCAATCCTTTTTCTCCAGTTATTTCCCTTTCATACTTCAAAGTTCGTTGTGTGTCAGATTTCATATGAGTACCAATTTTCATCCAACCTTCTTTAAAATCTTCTATAGTCA
The DNA here is from genome assembly GCA_964291365.2 of Stappiaceae bacterium. Lineage (GTDB taxonomy): Bacteria > Pseudomonadota > Alphaproteobacteria > Rhizobiales > Stappiaceae > JBDWFY01. Next base: position 878,926 of record OZ220020.1, on the reverse strand, counting down.
TTCCACAACCATTGTCTTTAATTATAATAGAGTCGGGAGAATTTGAATAAATTTTACAGGAAGTCGCATCTGCATCATATGCATTTTTAATTAGTTCCATAATCGCAATTTCGGGACGTTTTACCAATCGTTCACCAAATTCGCGTAAAATTATGCTTTCAACCGCAAATGCAATTTTACTCTTTTCGATTTTTGCCATGTATTTCTCCATGATTAAGATTTTACAAATTGGCTGGAAAAATTATTTATGTAAATTTAAGACTATAATAAACTATATAAAATGTAAGAAATTTTATCAATGCAATATTATACCTCTTTCTATGATGGTTTTCAACCATCTTTTTCAAATTATTTTATTTTTCAGGTATTTTTAGTAACAATACACTCTTGAAAGTGGAATCTGCGGTACGTATCCCAAAGAACGAACAGAAAACCGCCCTAACCCTTTTTCACCCGTAGTATTCCTCAAATACTTTAAACTTTGATGATTCTCAGATTTATGCTGAGTACCAATACGTAACCAACCATTTTGAAATTGGTCCAAAGTCATACCTACTCCATCATAATGAATAGTTATGGAATCATCTGTCTTTGAATATATCTTACACTCGGTTGCATCAGCATCGTAAGAGTTCTTTATCAGCTCAATTAACGCTACTTCAGGACGTTTTACTAAGCGTTCTCCTAATTCTCGTAGCAGAATACTCTCTACTGTAAACGGCAGTGAACCTTCAGATTTAGTCAATTGTATCTCCATTGGATATTATTGATTGGAAGATTAGAGTTGATTTAGTTGGTCTAGTAATTCAGGGTGCTTAGGAAATAAGTACACCTTTCAATCGGAAACGCATGACATGTATGCACCCTAGTATGAGATTTCAAGTTTTCCACTTCCAAAAATTTTGAGACCATGGAAAGATGTTGCAATTCTGCAAAGAGTCCACCTAATTCATTTCATAATACGTATCGGTAGAGTATTCACTTGGATGTCAATAAAATCTCTTTTACTAAAAAAACTTGAACTAATCCCAATTCAATCTGAATTGAGATTGAACTAAAATCACATCCCACTTAGTAAAAATGGATTTTTCAATATCACTGTGTAAGTGATATTTGCTCAGCTTGTTTTTTATGGAACAGGAAAAGTTAAGGAAGTAAATTTATGTGAGTCGAAAGGAAAATAAATGTCGCGAGACACTTCACCGTAGAATGTCAAAATACTGACAAATTATTGTTAAAATAACTGTTGTTCCGATGATGGTTTTCAACCATAAACCACGAATTTAGATACTAAATAGTTGGTTTTAATCTCAACCAATCTAGCTCTGAGCCAGATTTTTCTAATGATTTCAATAAATTAGTAACAAATCTCTTCGTTTCACCTGTCACGATAAGGTCTGATGTGATGTCGTTCGGAACAAGTCCTATTATTTTATACGCTGTTGCAGTCAAAACAGGTGCCGCTGGATGCATTGATTCACAAGCCCTACCATATAATTTTACTGATTCTCTAACAAAATCATGGTCAAAAGAAAGTCCCGCAGGTAAACACTGAATTACACTGTACGGGTCGATATTTTTGACAAGGAAACTATCCAAATTTGCTTTCAGTAGTTCGGTTTCATATGCTGTTAAACCGTTCAATTCTTCGCTACGTTTTGATATCAGTTTTAACTGATCATCCGTTATATCATTATCAATGTCTAGAATTACACCTCCAATTGCCGCTGAAATTAGCGCGGTATAATAAATTCCAGAACTATTTTGTCGATCTGCTGGTTTGGAGTTGAGTTTAAACAGAGACATCGGAGTTTTAGCGTTTTTATTGTATAAAAACACCCCAAATTCAGGGACAATACCATAACCCACTCGTTCAAGTGCAACTATTATTCGATACCACTGAGTCGCATCGTTTTCCGCTATTGAACAGAAATCCATCAATCGTGCGAGTTCTTCAACTGTAATCTCATCAGACTTTAAGAGTGCTTCTTCCACCCATGCTCGAATAATCTGATCACATTTATTCTCGTTGTCACCGCTCTCTGGTCGAGGTAAAAATTCTAATTGACCTTGGTTTTTGATTTTTTGAACATTCCGCTCTATTTCACTACTGTATTGTGCTAGCTCTTCAGCGACCGATGTTCCTATGTTCTTGGCAACGCGATGTACTACACTGGAAAATTCAATATCTGGAACTTCTTCATCATTATAACCAACTGTATTGTCAATTTCTAAATCATGTAATATTGACTCATATTTGTTTTCAAGAATTTGTGTTGGTTTTTCTATGATGAGTCCTTGCGGATAAGTTTCATCAAATTTTGCTTCAAATAGTTTTTCAAACACATAGGGACAATTCTCTCTTAGTTTCTCTATTTCTTCAATATTGTCTCGGATCAGTATGGTCTCAACGTGAGGAGCTTTTAGAGGTTCATTGTTGAGAGTTTTAATTCCGCCATGGTGGTAATATAAAGTCCTTCTATCCATTTTGGAAAAAGCATCTTCACCTTCAAATACTTGTGGCGAATAATTTTGACGCATTAAATAGACAATTAAATTGAACAATATGTCAATAAATTTACTATCGTGATACAAGTCAAATAAACGTAAAATTTCTTGATAAGCATCAGTGCGCTCCTTAATTTCTAAGCTCATATCGGTAAGTGCCCATTCTAATCCCATAAAATACAGCAACATGTATTCATGGGAGTAACTAACATCGTTTTTACCGTTGGCTAGCCAATTAAGATAATTTGCGCGATCAATTGGTGTTAACAGATCGTAAGCTTTTGCCTCGGATTCAAGCTCATACTTTGAATCATTATCAACTTTGCTTGCAACTTCTAATTCTGGGTTGATATAAATTGAATCCAGATTATGAGCTATATCAGTCTGATAGTTTGCCGGCGGTTTACCGAAATATACCATACCGCGAATACGACGACCGGCAATAACAACGGATTCCTCTTTTGGAATCCAACCACTAATGTTTGTAGCTTGTGTTTTGAAGGTTGTAGAATTAGAACGAACACCAGGGTGAATTTGATTATTTGACGCGCGATTTTGCTTTTTTTGTGCGCGTTCTAATGCCCGCCGTTGCTGGCGGGATAATTTTTCAGTCATAGCAATTGGTTCCTTCAAATAGGGGCTTTTTTTACAAACTCAGTATTTATAAAATCATTCTAAAAAATGTGTACTCATTTATGTTAGCATGGATCCAATCCATACGTCAATCTGAATCAAAGAATATCTGTAATATCCTTAGATTTTACCTTTCACTCTGTTCAATTCATTCATCGTGCAACTTTTCAATTTGTAATCAATTCAATCGCAAACGATCGCAATTAATCACTGTACAATTCAATCCTCTTAATCTCGAATCGGAAATTCGTAAGTTATTGGCACGTTACTCGTTAAATTGAAATCTGACGTTATTAATGAACTATCAATATTGAATACGTTGTAGAAATATACAATTAGACCCAAGTTTTTCGATAAAACTGATTTATCTTGCTCGGCATAAAATTTGAGGGTATCCCGAATTATTTGAGTGTTCATGTTGTAGGATTGGCTAGCAATTTCAAATATGATGCGTTTATAACCAACACGTTGCAATCTTTCAAAGTTTGCTACCAGTCGTTCATTTTCAGATTCAGTCAAATTACTGGCGTGATCAAGACGTTGTTTGAGAATTGAAAGTTGCCGTTTTGTAAATTTTGAGTTCAATTGAAATATCTCAAGTCCCATGATGAGTGAAATTAATTCGGTATGATAATTCCCTGAGCTCTTAGTCCGATCATTGAAATCGGATTTAAACTTGAATATATCAACTTCTATATCTGCATTTTCGTAAGCTAACAGTCCAAATATTTCAGGTGCAACTCCATAACCAATACGATGTAGGGCTACCATAGTCTGATACCAGTGATCGGTCGAAATTCCTTGTGAATTCTCTTCCTTGAATAACGACAAAATATCACGAAATACTACGGGATCACTCTGATGTATTTTTTCATTTACCCATTCTTCTAATAATCTATCTGCTTTGCTCTTAGCATCATTAGCCCCCATATCAGGCAGAAATTCTAACTCTTTCTTGGCTTTGAAATGTAAAACATTTTGTCTAAGTTCATGGCAATATGGTTGCAATTCTTTTGCCACTAAAGTTCCAATTGACATTACAATACTCTTTAGTTCTTTTGAAGTAGTAATGTCCGGAATTTTTTGACCATTCACCATTAATGGTTCAGCAATTGAAAAATCGCTAAATAGTGCAGTGTAATTTTTGTACAAATACTCTTCTGGAATAGTTATTTGTGGCCCGTTTGGATACATTTGGTTGTATTTTGCCATAAATTGTCGTTCAAATACATATTTGCAAGTATTGTAGACTATTTTGATTTCTTTAGTAAAGTTCTTTTGTAGTAGGTATAAGACAGTTAAGCTTTCTATCGGTAATCCATTGACTAGACGTGTTCCACCCGAGAATGCGGCAACGGTATCAATATCACCAAATTTAATCAAGACACCAGAATCTGAAATTTGAGTTTGTACGGTCTCATAAAATATGAATTGGCGGAATTTTAACAAATTGTCTTTGATTGAATTAGGTTGATATAATGTCAGTAGCTGATCAATTTCGCGAAGAATTGCTTCTGCTTCTTCTGGATCAAATTGGTTTCTTTGGTCAATAAAATAACGATATTCAAGCCCCATAAAATACATCATCATGTAAGCAGGGTCATATTCTTGATCTGCTTTATCAGATGCTAGCCAATTAAGGTAGTGACCGCGGTCGGATGGTGCAATCTTATCATAAGTTCGTGCATTAGAACTAGTTAGAATGCGGGTTTCCATAGACGCATCAAATATTTCTAGCTCTGGATCAATATATACATGACTTGGTTTGCGTTTAACACCTGACAAATTTTCTTTTTCAGGTGGTTTCCCAACATAGACCATACCTGGAATTTTGCGACCGGCGATTTCTATCGTTGAACCAGGTGGAACCCAACCACCGTTCCAAACAGTTCTGGCATTATCAGGGTGAATCAAATAACACGGGGATTTTGAACTAGGTCGATAACCATAATGTCGATCTGATTGACTTGCTTTATATCGATTAAATGCTGAATGATCAGAGCAATTATTGTGGGGGATAGACGTATTGGATGTTCCCGCCTGAATTTTTTTTGACGTGCGTGCCAATTTTCGCCGTTGTTGGCGCGACAATTTATCAGTCATTGTAATAAGATCCTATTTACGTCAATTGTACTAGTTAAGATTTCTACATTTAAAGCTTTTTAGCCAACAGATTATAAACTGTAACGAAAAATAAGTTTTCAATATATTGCGAAGATTTCAAAGTCTTTCATTGATTTATAGTACTTTTAAATGGAAGTAATTGATATTAAAAAGGCGGTCTATCTTGTTGATCCCAAGATAAACCGCCAAATTATATGTTTGGGGGTGAGCCCAATCATTACGCAGTATTAGTTACCAATCTCATTAAAATGGGTCTTGATAGCAAACATCCCACCAGCCACTTGTGAATAGTGAAAAGAAAAATGTATCAGCACATTGAGTTTCATTTCTTGGTGGCTCTTCGCACGCATTCAATACAAATGCCAGCGAAAGAATAAGTAACAATTTTCTCATAGTTTATCTCCTTAGGTTAGGTTAAGTTGTTAGGTTGAATTACCAACCTTGTGTATCTATCAAAAGGTAATATCACTTACGTTATCGAAAAAAATCAACAAATTAAATGTGACAAATCGTCACATATTGTTTTTGTTTATATTATAGCCCTTCTTAATACTCAATAAATGATTGCAATTAACTTTCGCAGCATTATGTCGCATCATTATTAATAACTCGTTAATCAATTTGTAAGTCTTTCTAATTTTATCAAAAAGTCAAAATTTATACGCGAGTGTGTATTACAATTTATTCGGATACGCTTCACAAAAGCATATGCACCTTATTTATCACCTGCAAACATTTCTTTAGACTTTTCTTGAACAGATTTAATTGCATTCACAGCTTCCGTAAATTTTTCCTTAGTTTTATTTGTTAATTTAAAATCAGATTCAATTTCATAATAATCAACGTCCGCAAGAAAGTAAATTAAGAAAATATTTTTTATTTGATTCACTAATATTGATTGGTCTGATTTAACATATATTTTTATTGTCTCTCTAATGAACTCAAAATCAAAATCAAATAGAAATTTTACAAACCAATGTAAATAATCATAACCAATTTCTGTTATTTGGAAAATTTCAAAATTTGCAGTGAGCTGCTCTAACTCAAACGATGTAAGTCCTTCTATTGCATCAACTCGGTTTTTAATAATTGAGAGTTGTTCTTTTGTTATTGAATCTTCACTTTGAAAAAAAGTAAACCCAATAATCATTGAATATAATCCAGTTAAAAATTTTTCGGATCTATTTTTCTGGTCGTCAGCGTTGGTTTCAAATTTATATATCTTAACTGGTACATTTCCCATAAAATCATGAAAATATGGACATCCGAATGGAGCTAAACCATACCCTACACGTCCAAATGCAATTGCAATTCGATACCACTGAGCAATTTCTAAATCAATTAATTCTTCAAAATTCAATATCCTTGCTATATCAATTATTTTAATTTCATTTGGCTGTTTTAGTTTTTCAACTATCCAGTCTCTCATTATTTGGTCACCTAAATGTTCTTCGCTGGAACTAATTACCGTCGGTAAAAAATCTAATAAATGTGCTTCTTCTAAATCTGGTAGATTGTTTTCAATCTCCTCACTGTATTGATTTAGTTCCTCAGCAACAATTTCACCTAGCTCCATTACCACATTTTCTATTTCTTTTGAACTACTTATGTCAGGTATAAGTTGTCCTGAATACTTAGCTTCGTTTGTTTCGTATATTTCCAAATTTTCGGATTCATATTCGTTTATTAGTATTTCGTTTGGACGCGTAACTTTTAATCCATAAGGATACTTTTGGCTAAATTTTGTCAAAAAATGCTTTTCAAAAATGTAGGGACAAGACTTTCGAACGTTCTCAAATTGCTCTATTTCCAATTTTAACAATACACTATATATATGTTCCCCTCTTAGTGATTTATCATTGAGGATATTAATTCCACCTTCAATTTGAAATAACATCATTCGGTCCGCTAAATCAAAAACCTGTTTATCTTCAAAACCAAGAAACTCTGTATTTTCAAACATACAGTATTGAACAAAATTTGATAATGTGTTTTTATGTTTACCAGTGCCAAATAGGTCGAATAAACGGAGCATTTCTTCCTTTATTTTGTGTCTCTCATCCTCATGCAAATTACCTCTAAAATAAGCCCACTCTAACCCCATAAAATACAAAACCATATATGAATGGTTGTAGTCTAAATTGTCTTTTCCTGATGCCAACCAATCAAGATAATTTGCTCTTTCTGTCGGTAACAATACGTCATAAGCCATCTCTTCTGAATTTAAATCACTTATTGTATCTTTATTGTTGTCTGATATCTCAAGCGTTGGGTCAATATAAATACAGCCTAAATCACGACTTTTAATAATATCATTTTTCGCGGCCGGTGGCTTTCCATAATATATCAGCCCAGGTATTACACGACCAGCAATTTCAATACTTGAATTGGAAGGTACCCAACCTCTCTTCCATTCCGTCATATTCTCATTCCGAGGTACAATGCCCTGTTCTGGATTTATGTGCATTGGTGATGTTATTGAACCATCTGTAAACATAATGATTTTTTCAACGTCACCATTTTGGTTCGCAAGAGATTTTATGTTTGTAAGCTTGCGTTCTTTCTTTTTCTCGGCACGTTCCAACGCGCGTCGTTGTTGTCGGGACAATTTGGTATTCATAGTTGATATATCCTTTTGTTAAATTTGAACGTGCGATTTAATTTGATGAGTATAATTGGGAAGTTCAATTTTCCGAATAATTTTTATATGTCTTGAGCTGAGATGATATAATTTACTAGTCTCCTTAAAATTTTCCAATTTACACCCTAATTGACAACTGAAAAAAAGCAAGTTTTTTAATGATTCTTGAAAGCTCAGTATTCTGACTAAACAAATTAGTTGTTCGCAATTTGTAACTAACTGTTACCTCACTTTAAATTCGTTCCATAATGGGTTCAATCATCTGATTCATCAATTAAGCACAAATACATTTCTTTATCTTCACCAATTAATTTAAGGTCTGACTCAATTAACGAAACATCAATATCTAATGCCTCATAAATTTCAACAATTAAAGCCAAACATTCAAAAATGATTGTATCGTCATTTTCTGTATAAAACTTGATTGAATCCCTGATCACTGTTTTATCAATGTCATTTGGTAAACTGCGCATTAGTTGGAAAATATTTGTGTGAAAACCATACCACGGCAATCTTTCCAAATATGCTTCAAGCCGTTCTATTTCGGACTTTGTTAGTCCCTTTGCATTATTTAGACGTTGGGTTAGAATCGCAATTTCGTCTTTTGTTAATATCCATTTTGGCGAAATTAACTTTTCACCAATAGCAAGAGAGAGTAATTCTGTAAGGTAATTTCCCGAACTTTTTGTTCGGTCATCATATTCGGACTTATACTTAATCAAAGTAATTTCTTCATCTGTTGCTAAATCTGCTGCTGTCACAAAAAGATCTGGTACGACTCCATAACCAATACGATTTAGGGCTGCAAGAGTTTGATACCATTGTTTTTCATCTAACACTATTTCGGTCCAGTTTTTAAAAGTTGAGTCAATAAATAATGATGCAATTTTACGAAAAGTGATATTGTCTTTTTCAATCTGCTCGGTAACCCATTGTTTTAACAGTTCATCTGCATTACTTTTGGTACTATTTGCTCCCATATCTGTTAAAAACTCAATTTCCTTTGTAGTATTGATATGTAATGCGTTTTGCTTGAGTTCATGACAATACGGCGCTAGTTCTTTGGCGATTGCTGTACCTATTGAAATTGCAACATTTTTAATTTCGTCTGAATCAGAAATATCTGGAATCTTTTTACCGTCTAACATTATTGGTTCATTAAATTCAAAGTCGTCATATAATGCGGTGTAACTTTTAAATAAAAGCTTCTCGGGTATTGAGATATGTAAACCGTTTGGATACTCTTGATCAAATTTTGCCATAAATTGTTGTTCAAATACATATAGACAGGTGTTATAAACTTCATCTATCTCTTTGGTTAAGGACATACGAAGGAAATGCAAAACTATGGAGCTGTCCAATGGTAGTCCATTTCCAGCGCGCATACCTCCCAAAATTTTAAAATAGGATTCCGCATTACCATAATTTTTTATCTCGCCATGGTGAAAAAACTGTGATTGTACGATTTCGAGAAATATAAACTGTCGAAATTGCAACAAATTTTCTTCAATTGGATTATGTGGATGAAACACCAATAGATCATCAATTTCATATAGTAATTTGGTTGTTTCATTTGGATAAAGTTGGTCTCTATCATCAATAAAATAGCGGTATTCAAGTCCCATAACATACATCATCATATAACGCGGGTCATACTCTTGATCTGCCTTACCGTCTTGAAGCCAATTAAGGTAGTGCCCACGATCAGATGGAGAAATTTTATCGTAGGTTCGTGCTTTGGAACTAAATTGTGCACGGGATTCATGAGGTGCGTCAAAAATTTCTAGATTAGGATCAATATACACATGGTGTGGATAGCGGTTAAGCCATGGTATATTTTCCTTTTCGGGAGGTTTTCCTACGTATATCATGTCGGGCAATTTACGTCCTGCAAATTCTACAGACGAGTGTGTTGGGATCCAACCACCGTTCCATTCAGTTTTAGAACCATCTTCACCCAATAAAAAGCAAGTTACTTCAGAACTAAATTGATTGTGATTCTCGTTGAGATTTGATTTTACGTTCTCTTCGTTAAACACCAAATGACTGCTTTTGTTATCAGCAATATTTGATGCGTTTATTGGTTTAGTATGATTCTTAGTTTTGGCATGCGCGGTTTTTTGACGCAATGGTCGGTTTAGTTTATCGTTCATTGAGTAATTTTCCATAGAAAATTATAGAAATTTAAGGATCTAAGTGCAATTTTTTGCCACGAATTGTCAAGGGGTAATATACAGTATCACCCGAAATTTATGAACTAAATATATCTGATTTGATTAGCAAAGTAAATGACGTAATAAATTAATTTACTCACATCATATTGTCCAAATACAATTCAAAGTCAAAAACATTTGACTTTCGCTGAAACTTCATATGACTCTAACCAAATTACATTCAAACTCATTCAACTGAATTTGGGGTAAACTTTGTCATCAATTTGATCGTTTCAATTAATGATACTTTTATCTCCTCTGTCAGATTTAAGTCGGATATAATCTCACGTGGGTCTAGCTCTAGAGTTTTGTAAACTGTCAAAATTATCATTACATTCTTTTTTGTAACTGATTCACCACCTTTAACAAATAATTTTAAAGACTCTCTAACAAATTCTCGGTCAACAAAAATTCCATCAGAGAAAAATTTCAACATGTAAAACGGGTCAACATCTGAGTGTTGTAAATCTTCTAAATTTGCAATAAGTAGCTCGGTTTCATACTCAGTCAACCCCTTCATCGCGCTTATACGATTTGATAATAGCAATAAATATTTGTCATCAATTGTTTTATCGTCGATTATTGCCAACATTATCCCAATTACAAATGAAAAAACAACGGAATGGTATTGACCCGAACTCTTTTGTCGGTCTTCTGGTGTTGATTCAAGCTTAAATAATGAAACTCGGGAATGAGGACCAAGATTATACAAATACAAACCCAATTCAGGCGTAATTCCATATCCTATCCGCTCAAGTGCTACAACAATCCGTAACCACGGTGCTATATCATCCTCACTCAATGATTCAAAGTCGGTAAAAAGTGCTAAGTTTTCAACAGTAAATTTATCTGGTTTTTGCAGTACTTTTGCTACCCAATCTTGTACAATCTGATCAAACTTACTATTAACACTTACTTGATTCGGTTCTGGTAAAAATTCTAATTTCTCATTGGATGTGATATTCTGCACGTTCTTTTCTATCTCATCGCAGTACGGTTTCAATTCGTTAGCTACCTTAGTTCCAATTTTCTCAGCAATTGATAATAATTCATCAGAGTACAATATATCTGGGACTTCTTTGCCCATAAATTTTACTTTTTCGTTAATTTGAAGATTTAGGTAAATTGATTTATATGGGTTATCAATGTATTTTTCAGGTTTTTCAATGGATAGACCTCGCGGGAACTCTTCGTCAAATTTGGCTTTGAAGTGTTGTTCAAAGACATAGGGACAAATCTTTCGAACCCCTTCTATAAACTCAATTTCTTTAATTTTAAGTATAGTGTCAACATGCGGGGCTTGTAATGGTTCGTTATTGAGAACTTTTATTCCTCCTTCGTGGTAATAAAGTTTTCTTCGATCTGGATGATCAAAACAATCTTCAGCATTAAATAATTCCAAATAGTAATTTTGATTGACTATGAACTCCATAATATTACTCAAAATGTTACTAAATTCACCATTGTGGTAAAACGCAAATAAACGTTGGATTTCAATACTTATATTATTGTGTTCCTCTTCGGTAATGCTTTTATCAAAATAAGCCCATTCTAACCCTAAAAAATAAAGAACCATATACTCATCACTATACGAAGGATCAAATCTACCAGACGCTAACCAATCAAGATAATTTGCTCGGTCTAAGGGTGTAATTTGATCATAAGCAAATTCTTCGGAGTAAAATTCTGTACTTGAAGAATTACTATTGTCTGCAACTTTGAGCTCTGGATTGATATAGAATTTGCTTAGATTATGACTTTCTTTAGACCCACTATCTAACTGTGGTCTACCAAAATATACCATCCCAGGAATTTTGCGACCAGCGATTTCAATCGTTTGCCCTTTAGGTATCCAGCCACTAACAGGATTAGATGCCACATTGGAATGCGTCAGATTTTGTTTATCTACTTTAGATTGAGTATTGTTTAATCCAGTATTGCTATCAATTGGTCTACCCTTACGTTGTGCTCTTTCCATAGCGCGTCGTTGTTGGCGGGATAATTTTTTCACCATAGTTAAAGGATCCTTTTTTAAAGTATTTTTTGGTAAGTGATTAATCTAGATTGGATTATTGAATTCACCAATCGTTATATGAATTATTTCGACAATCAAATGAAATTTTGAGTTATCCACAGAAATTAATCACGGGTTATCTACTTAATTGACCACAAAAACGCATTATTCTGAAGTGGGACGCTAACTTCAAGTGCAGTTCAAAAACGTACGGATTATTATTTAGTATCGTCGTTTATTTCTTTTTTTCTAAATCTTCCACTTTATGTTTTATTGCTTGTTCAATGGCTAAACATTCATCTCTTAATTTACCTGTCAATTCAAAATCGGTTACAACATGGGAAGCATTAATACCTTGCGAGTTATACAAAGCGATAATCATTTGTAATTTTTCTCTAATGTTGATCTTTCCCTTCTCAACATAATATGTGATTGCCTTACGCAATTCTTTCGTACTTTCTGCACGAACAAAAAGATTCATAAATGATACATAATAATTACCAATGCGATTTTTTTTGAACCACTCAAAATTAGCCAACAAACGCTCTTTCTCAAATACCGTCAGTTTCTTTTCAATATCTATTTGGTCTTCAATTATTCTTAGTAATTCATCAGGTATCTTCTCTTTAGATCTAAATAAAGTAATTCCAGAATAGATCGAAAGAAACTCAGTATTATAGTTATTGGAGCATTTGGCACGGTCTGCTAAAGATGATTCAAGTTGATAAATCATCATTGGATTATTTGGCCATGTTGAACAGTTGAATAATCCATAATCTGGTGCAATACCATATCCAGCGCGTTCTAACATGGCAACCATTCGAAACCAAGGTTTTGAACTAGTGTGAATATCGGTGTCATGATTAAAGAAATTCGCGGCATCATTAGCTGTAAATCTTTCAGGGTTTTTGTTGTGTTCTACGATCCAATCTTTGACTATTTCATCGGCCGGGAATGTTGCCAGGTTGCGATCAGATTCTGGTCGAAAAACAATTTGATTTTGGTCGTAAAAATTTTCAACAGTCTCGTCTATTTCATGGCAATAGTCGGCTAAATCTTCCGCAGTAGACTTTGCCAAGTCATCAGCTAGCTCATTGATATCTGAACAAAAACGAATATCTGGGATTTTTTTTCCTAAGTAAATGAAGTCTTTCACAAATGTAAAATCATCGAACAAAGAATGGTAAATATTTTGTAAGCATTCCTTTGGAGGTGTGATTTTTTGCCCTTCTGGATGTAGTTTAGATAACTTTTCTTCAAATAACTTTTGAAACAAATAGGGGTAATATTGGCGCATTTTCGCAAATTTGGTATTTTCAGAATTACTCACTGTGTAATAGATATGGTTACTTTTTACTGGTTTATTTTCCCTTGCAAATATACCACCTTCAATTAAATTTGTAAGTTCTGGTCCCCAGAAAATTGTTTGGTCTTTTATATCAAAAAAGTTTTTCGGAACTTCATTCAGTGATGCAAATCTAACAAAATCGTGAAATGCCAATGAGTATGGTCGAAATGTCGTCACTAATCGCGCAATCTCTTTTGTAATTTCAGATTTTTCATCCGGGTTGGAATGGTCCATGAAATAACGAAACTCGAGTCCCCTAAAATATAATTGCAGATAAGCCATATCATAGGATGTATCTTTTCTGCCAGTTGCCAACCAATCCAAATAATTTGCTCGATCAACTGGTTCCATTTTGTCATAAGCAATTGTATCAGAAATGAATTTTCCTTTTGAGTCACCAACAGACTTTGCAACTTCTAAATTAGGATCAATGAATAAATGTTTAGGAGTATGTACTTTTCCATAAACCTCAACAGGATAAGCTTCACCTATATATAATAATCCATCAATATAACGACCAGCGATTTCAGTCATAAGTTCTTTGGGTAACCAAAAACCTTTTTTATTTTGGTCGTATTCGGCACGTAGATTGTCATAAGCTAACTTAGTCTCCGATGTTAAATCGGTTCTACCGTATTCATATAAGTCAAATATTTCTTCAGCTGTAAACCCAGTGCGTATCTCAGAGTGAATCTCTTTGTTTTGTCTTCGTTCCAACGCACGTCGTTGCTGTCGAGATAACTTTTCAGGCATGGTAGTTAGGCTCTTAAAATAATATAACGAGAGAATAAAAATGAAATTTTTTCATTGAATTTAGTTGCAAACACGTTTGACAAAATTTTCAAGTGAACTTTATCCGTTGTCATGCAAATTTGTCAAATCAAACTTCTTCTTGATTTTTTGATTTGAGATAATTATATTTAAACAAATGCAATAAATTAGTAAAATAATGTTTTTCAATTTAATACAATCATAATAAGCTATAGGAGTCTAATTAGATGTCAACATCAAAACAGCGGTTAGCAAAATTGATTAGCTTTGGTCAAAGCATTAAAGTTAGAAAATTGCGTGGACCAGATTTAAGTTGTCTAGACTTAAGTGGGGAAAATTTAGCAGGTGTTGACTTAACAGAAGCTAACTGTTTTGGTTCCTATCTGAATAAAGTAAACCTTAAAAAAGCAATTCTCAAAAACGCGAATCTAAAAAATACCAATTTAAGTGAATCAGTGTTAGAGGATGCTGATTTAAGAGGATCAAACCTTATTCACGCGGACCTTAGCGAATCAAATCTGAAAAACGCGATTTTGACAAATTCTGAATTGAAGAAGGTAGACTTAGAGGGGGCTGTGCTTATTGGTTCAAAGCTGAATAACTGTAATTTGAAAAGTGCAAACTTAAAAAATTGTAATCTTACAAAAGTTGACCTACGAGGTTCAAATTTACAAAATGCCGATTTGAATCGCGCAGTTTTTCACAAAGCGAATCTAGAAGGAGCAAATTTTAGTGGTGCTAGTCTATTATTTGCGGATTTTAGTGATACAAATCTTCGTGGACTTGATTTTAGTAACGCTGAATTCTATGAAACAGATTTTAGCAGAGCTAATTTTAGTAAAGCAAATCTAAGCGGCGCGCGACTTTATAATTTGAACTTAATTGATGCAAAATTTAACAGTACGAATCTTAGTGGAACAGACTTCATGATGGCAAAATTAGTCAATGCAGACCTCAGTAAGGCAAAAATTGAAAATACAGTTTTTGATATGGCAAATTTGGAAAAAGCGAATCTTTGTGGATTGGATTTTAGTGGAATGGATTTAAGTCAAACCGGGTTGAGAAGCGCGGATTTAAGTGAGTCAAACTTAGAGGGAACCAACTTATCTGGAGTTGATCTTAGCGGAACAAATTTTCGTGGAGCAAACTTGAACGGAACCAATTTTACTGGAGCATTATTGAATGGCGCAAACTTTGGCGAAACAAAATATGCAGGTATGAATATTAATGAAATTAATCCTCATGGTACTTTCAATTATCCGGCGGTAGCTGCATCTATGTGAAGTTGTAATTTTGACATAATTTTTAAGTTGGTGGAATTTATAACTTACTATTAAGTGAATTTTGAAACTAAGATAGGTGGTAGGTGAATTTGCTAGAAAAAGCAATTCAAGAAATCGCATAAGAGAACAATGAGAAAATAAATTTATTAGCTAATCATGTCTCACGTGAAGTTAAAACTAATTCTAGTTTTAAGAAAAAGGATTTGCGGGCAATGGCAGATTGTCTTCAGTTGAAGGAAGAGAACCCGTACGAACTTGCTGTAGATATATTCTTTGATCGGTTTCCTTTTATGATGGAAGATGGAATAGATCAAAGTCTTTTGTTGCAAGCACTTGGAGATGTCTAAGTGATTAGATGTTGGTATAAGCTTTGAATTCAGCACATTATTATGAATTTTTAAATTGTGACATTTAAAGTAATTTTTAGTTGAAGAAATTGAGAAAGTATGTAAAGTATTTAAATTCACAGATTTTGGGTTGAAAAATTTATCAAGTTAAATTAAGTTTAAAGTAGGAGATATTTAAAATTGTAGTCAAAGTTTAATAAACAATAGATTATTCAAAAAAATTAGCGAGTAATAATGTCTGCCCATCATGTTGTTGCCCTATTAAATTCACACATTAACAGGGATGAAGATCAATTTTTGTCAATTGTTCTTCAAATTGCTGCACAAGAAGCTCGTAAGGGACATGTAGACGCGGCAAAAAAACTTAAAAGATTAGTTCAAAAAGCCAGGACAACTGAGAAACAATCAAGACATTTTGAAAATCCTACACTTATTCCAACAGCGCGCCCTAATGGTGAATTACGAGAATTTGTGGAAAGTACTAATCCAAAATTGATGCTTTCAAAAATGATCTTAACTGATTCAATATCGGAGAATCTTCATAAGGTAGTGAATCAGCAAAAAAATCGAGAAAAATTACGTAACTTTAGTCGAAAACCATCCACTCATATTCTTCTGTATGGTCCACCAGGTACTGGAAAAACTTATACGGCATCTGCATTTGCAGGCGAGCTGAGATTACCACTATTTACAGTGAAGTTGGAAACACTCTTTAGTCGATTTTTTGGTGAAACTTCGAACAAGATTCGTCAACTTTTTGATCAAATCGCACAAATAAGAGGGGTTTATTTTTTTGACGAGTTTGATGCTATTGGTGCTAGTAGAGGAATTTCAAATGATATTGGTGAGGTGCGTCGTATTTTAAATTCAATACTTACTTTTATGGAAGAACCTAATTCAACAGATAGTTTAGTCATAGCGGCAACAAATCATGTCAAAATTTTAGATGGAGCTTTAGCGCGTCGATTTGATGAGGTAATTGAGTATGAACTTCCTGATTTGAGCTCTGCTAAGTTAATCTTAAATAATCGACTTGGTAAATTTAAATTTACAAATAGATTACCTAAGAAGTTTGATAAATTACTTGACGGATTGAGTCAAAGTGAGTTAGTTTGGGTAGCTGATAATGCTGTTAAAGATGCAATACTTAATGAAAAATCTTTAGCATCCCCAATTACTCTTCAAGTTGCTCTGGAAAAGCGGCAAACATTGAAGTTAAAATTTCAACAAAAAATGTCTGCTGACCTTGAGTAAACAACACCAATGAAAGCGGTATACTGTTTATTAATTTCAAATTAAGAGAACGACTGAAAAAAATAATAAGTATGGTCTAGATACTAGAAATTAGAGTAAGTGATCAAATTTCGCTAAATTTAAACTAATACAGCATTTTAATGTAGTAAATTCAAAGCCATTGTTTCTAGTAGGAATTGACCATGTAGATTTAAGTAAGATGTGGGAAATATGGGTACACAAAGATGAGGGGTTTGCAAATCAAAAAATTAAGATAGCAGAAGCATTTCAAATTGATGCCAGTGTAGAATACGAAAGTTGAAAATATTTACCAAAGCATGTTACGTAGTATGATTTAAGAAATTTTAGATGTAAAATTTCAATAAAAGTATTGCAATTTGAAACAAGATACATTATATTAAATAAAAGTGACAAATCTGTGTTACTAAATTCGTTGTAAATCGGAATTCTAAACAAGTGGAAAATCATTATGAGTGCTAAAAAAATTAGAAACTCTAAAAAAGGTAAATTTTTTTATGAAGTCTATCGTCAGAGGATATTTGATGGAAATGAGGATTTAGAAGATACAATTAGGTTAGCTGCAGACCAAGTTGGCATCAGTATTGACCAAGCTCATGAATTATTTAGGGAAGTCAAAAATCGAAATTGGGCTGGTTTAGAAGCAATTAAAGATGGTGCAGTATCTGCGTGGTACAAAGTGAACATTGATGTACTAGTAAAATTTATGGAAAAATTGACATGTGCTGAACCAGCATAATCTAACCTGCTTTAATTGTATGATGAAATTTGTTTAAATTTTTCAAATCAGAATTGAAACCAAATGCTTATTTTCTTGCTAATTCAAGACTTCATAAGCTACCTTTAGGGATCATCTTATTTTTTTATAATATTAGCTAGTGCTCCCGCATTCGCAGTAAACCAGACAACGACCGCACTGTCTTCAGTCATTGCGAGAGCTTTAAGTCTTTGGTTCTCTATTTCCAATAGTGCTTCAACGACTGTATCCAAGCTCAAATTTGCTTTATTTGCTACCTGTTTTACGGATTCATTAACATCTTCGTATCCCTCATATTTTCTTGTATGATAGAAATCTGAAAAAAAATACGCTCTTTTGAAGG
Source organism: Stappiaceae bacterium (assembly GCA_964291365.2). Taxonomy (GTDB): domain Bacteria; phylum Pseudomonadota; class Alphaproteobacteria; order Rhizobiales; family Stappiaceae; genus JBDWFY01. The sequence continues at coordinate 860,672 of OZ220020.1, read as the reverse complement.
TTTTTCTTGGAATGGAACATTTTGTAATTCGATATTAAGTAATAGAAAGAATTTATCCTGTTGGCCATATTTACAAGTTAATTCCAAGAAAATTATCTTTCACACATGATTCGTAAGGAATAGTATTACAATAATTGTTGTTAAGATTATAACAACTGCATTTCATATAAAAATCTAGAAGGTTCTTTTTGGTACCCATTCATCAGATTAGAATAAGAGAAGTGTAATGATTGCTGAGCACGAGTAATTGCTACAAAACAGTTTCTTCGTTCTTCTTCGACTTCGCGACTCTTATCTCCTTTCTTTTTAGACATCCAGCTTGGAAATTGATCTTCTACCATTCCGATTAGATAAACATGGTCAAATTCCATCCCTTTGGATGCATGTATAGTGTAGCAGGGAATTGCACCTTTACTTGGTTCAGGAATTTTTGACCTTAGATCTAACTCTTGGAGCAAATGATGGAGAGATATATCGTTATTGTCGCTTTGAGCAGATATTAATTTTACCAAATTTTTCCATGACTCTTTTTCTTCTTCATATTCGTTGAAAATACCTTCTTGATCAGGAGTAAGGTTAGGTAGTGTGTCAAGCCAGTCAAAAGCTAATTCTTGAAACTTGTGGTAGTCTAAACGTTCGACTAGCAATGATATTACTCCTTCTTCAATAAGTTTTTGTAAAGGATTATTTGATTCGATTCGCAGAAGTACAAAATTTGCCCAACTGCGTAAATAGTCTCCTCCATCAACACCGGCATGAGACATAATTTCTCGTACATTAAGGTTAATTCCCTCAAGTGCAAAGAATGATTTGCAAACCACTCTGAGATGTTCTTGACTCATCCGTGAATTTGCAAGTCTCAAAATAGAATGTAACCATTGAAGTGATGCGCTCTCGAATTCATTTTTTCGAGTTGCAAGATATCCCTGGATTGAATGTTTTTCAAGTGCTAATGCTATTTCTTCTAATAGTTTTTTTGTTCGTGCTAAAACAACACATTTTGATTGCGTGTCAGAATCACGATTAGCAATACTTGATGCGACCCAATTTGCTTCTTCTTCAAAAGTATTGAAAGACTGAACAGTTATCACACTTGAGTTTGCTTGAAGTTTTTTTGCTTTAAGTGCTTTTTTCTCATTAAATCGGTCAGAGTTATGTACGATTAGCTTGTTTGCTATCTCAACTACATCTGCAGGACATCGATAATTTTCGGGTAGCTGCAAAAACTCCATATTAAAATCTTTTCTAAGCTCGTACAATCGTTCCGGTTTTGCACCATTCCATTGGTATATTATTTGATCATCGTCAGCAACCACGAAAACATTTTTAGTTTCTTTATTTATAAGTTGACGAAGAATTTTATATTGAAAAAGATTTGTATCTTGAAATTCATCAACACACACAAATGGATATATACGTTGGAATTGTTTTCGCACACCAGTTATATTTTTTAGGAGATTCAAAGCTTCTGCAATGAGACCAGGGAAATCTAATAATTTGCGCTCAATCATTAAATTTCTATAATTAACGTAAATTGAGGCAATTAGTTTTGAATCATCAAGTGAACTGCGTTTTAAAACTTCAAATGCATTATCTGTTGAAATATCATTTTCAATTAAACGATTGACCAGTGGTAGTAACTTTTCACTGGTTAATCTATTTTGATCAGGTTCAATTTGGTCAATAGCTTGGTCTAGTAATGAATATCGATCTGCATCTTGTGCCATGATTGTGAAGTCTGGTTGAAGACCAATATGATGGCCATGTTGACGTAGTAGATCTCCAGCAAACGAATGAAAGGTCGTTAAGAGGGCTCTTTTGTTTACTTCAGGGACTAATTGTTCAATGCGTTCACGCATTTCAGCTGCAGCTTTATTTGTATATGTTAGAGCAAGAATTTTAAAAAACTTGTCAGGTGTCTCTTCAATTAATCTTGCGATTCGTAAAGTAAGGACTTTAGTTTTTCCAGACCCAGGTCCGGCTAGAACAAGCAATGGCCCATTATTCCATTTGACAGCCTTGATCTGGCTTTCATTGAGGGTAGAAATATCAATCATTATCCTGCACTCCGTGCTAATTCAATTGTTTTCTCAATCACAGAACTTAGTGATTTAGGTACACTCTTTGCACCACTGTGAACAATTTGTTGGGAAACGGCATGTGCATTTCGTGTTTTTTTAGAACTTAGTTTAGCAACCTGTTTCCAATAGTCTTTTGTTCCCTCTGTTGCCGTAATCTTTTTTTTTGTTGAACTTGAAATAGAATCTAAATAAACTTCACCGCAACCCTCTATACATAATAATTCTTCTATGTTTTGGTACTCTATTTGACAAATATGAGTAGACTCAGTTCTTCCTGAAAGTAATCCTTTAGTTAATTTTACAAAACCATCACCAGCTGGGTCACCATCTGCCAAAACAAACCACTCAATTCCTAAGTCATCCGCCAATTTAATAAATTTGTCTACACCAACTTGTGAGAATTCAACACATGAAATTCCTTCGGCTTGTAAGTCATGGCCCATTGCAAAAGCACATTCAGGTAGAATGATTGATTCAGTTTCTCCTTCAACAAGTAACCAACAACGAGAGAATAGAAAGCCGCCGCGTGTAGTTCTAATGGAGTAATTAAGTTTATTCAGTTCATTTTGTGATAAAGTGTCGTCCTTTAATCTGTAGGCTGAAATTTTTCCATTTTTATTCCGTAATCTTCGAATATTTGTAAGTGGAATACCTGATAAAAGATCACCTGAGTGGGTCGAGAATATCTTTTGTCCCATTACATCTTTTAACATTTCTCCTACAGCTTTGACTGCAGAGGGATGAAGATGAGCCTCAGGTTCCTCAAGTGCAAGAAGTGGTGTGGCAAGTAAATTATTTATTTCCTTAAGTCGATTTTGAAGAAATGCATCAAATAGACATATGACAGCTAAGCTCTGAGCACCTTCTCCGTGACGCACAATAGGAATTTGTGCACCTGTTTTTGTAATGAGACTAACTTCTGTGCGTGAGAGTATATCAAAAATCTTACTTGGAATTGCGTCAATAGAAACAGGGTTTGTACCCTCAAGTGGAAGTAATTTTGCTATTTTTGAGAGCTTTGTTTTAACACTTTCAAAGGCTTTATGTTTGTCGAGAACCTTTTTATTTAGTGAGTCTAAATCATTTTCTAGCTCTGCTTGTGTTTTATCGTCAAGTTCAAGTGCTTTGACGAACGGCCCCCAATACTGAGAACGTGCTTTAAATTCTTGAGATGCATCACGAAGGGATGCAAGATAAAAGGCAGGAACAAGTAACTGAATACTTGCTAATGAATTTCGAAGGTTCTTTGAATTTAATTTCTTTCCCGCTAAGTCAAGAAAGAAAAAATCTGTTGAATATTCATTATTAGATTTGTCAAAAAAACTTTCCACTTTTAAAATTACGGACCGTAAGCCACTCTCACTATCAACTTGCTCAACTCCTTCTAAAATTTGAGAGACTTCATCTGACCATTCGTCATTTACTTTTTCAGCAAAGGTAAGCTTTATCTCTATTGGTTTCGCTTTGGTCGGGTCAGCAGAAGGTTCTGTTAAAAAGTAATCATAGTCATCAAAGACCCTCCCTTTTCGTGTGGTAGTTCTAGTTAGAGTCTTGTGAATGGCATCCAGAATAGTTGATTTTCCAACATTATTTTCACCTACAAGAACACAAATCTCATCTAATGGTAATGTTAAATCTTCAATACCGCGGAAATTCTTAATATGTACTTCAGTTAAAAACATAATTTAACTCCATGTATGATGTTTAGAAATACTTAGTTACTCAAATTAGCTACATTAAAAAGAATAATTGACCAAAATTAATTTAACTTATCAATTAAGTGACTACAATTTTGGTTTAGTTGGTACAAGAAATTATAATTGAACTTGTACACTCAAGGATACTAACAAAAAAATTATTTGATGTCTTTAACTAGTGTAGCTTTTCAATTAATTATAATGTAGAACAATCCGAAAATATTTCAACTAGTATTTCACATTTTATTTCAATAAACTGCTCATTAGTTGGATAGAAGTTAGAAATAGTCGCTCTACCAAAAAATGAGTGGAAATTTTAAGCTCACTGCATTATATCAACTTTGCCAAACAAACATTATATTTGAATCTTATGTCCAATATACTTATTGCCGCATTTTACAAATTCGTTCCATTACTAGATTTTGAATCTCTGCAAGAACCAATAAGGTCTGAAGCTAGTCGTCTTGGTATCAGTGGGACTTTATTGCTTGCAAGTGAAGGGATAAATGGCACTGTTGGCGGGTCAGAACAGAATTTAAGAGAATTTCTTGCGTATCTACGTGCAGATTCTAGACTATCAGATCTAGAGCATAAAGAATCTGTTGCGACTAAAATTCCATTTAAGCGACTTAAAGTGAGATTGAAGAAAGAGATAGTTCCGCTAGGTGTTCCTGGTATTGAACCACAGTCTTCAATGGGAACTTATGTTCAACCTAGTGATTGGAATGAGTTTGTCAACAATGATGATGTTGTGCTAATTGATACCCGAAACAATTATGAAGTTGCATTTGGTACGTTTGCCGATTCGCTCAACCCGAATACCAGACATTTTCGTCAATTTGCCAAGTGGGCTGAGAATTCAAAGGATCAATTGGAAGGTAAAAAAATTGCGATGTTTTGCACTGGAGGCATTCGTTGTGAAAAAGCATCTTCTTTGCTTAAAGAGTTGGGACATGAGGAGGTGTATCAACTCAAGGGTGGGATTTTGAAATATTTGGAAGAGGTGCCACAAGAAGAGAGCAAATGGAATGGTGAATGTTTTGTGTTTGATGATCGTATATCTGTTGACCATAACTTGAATGCAAAATGGGGAGAATATGTTCCACCAGAAGCTCATTCAGCTGTTTATCCTGCGCCAAAAATGAGTCCTGAAGAGAAACTTCGTCGAAAACAGGAAGCGAATCTTAAACCATCGAGCAATCGCAAATGATGGAAAAATCTCCAGTTTCATTTGTGAAGTCACTTTACAATCAACCTTATTTACTACTAACCGTAACTAGTTTTTGTTGGGGAGCTAATGCGGTTGCAGGACGGTTGAGTGTTGATGAAATTTCACCAATAGTAATTGTTTTTTTGCGTTGGCTGTTTGTATCACTGATTTGTTTAACCTTTTATCATCGTCAAATTATTGAATCTTGGTCGATTATACGCTCAAATTTATTGCAATTAGTTTTTATGGGTGTGATAGGTTTCACGTGTTTTAATAGTTTCCTGTATCTTGCCGCGAACAATACCACTGCACTCAATATTGGCATCATACAGGGCGCGGTACCAATCATGGTACTTCTCGGTATGTTTATCGTGTATTCCGCTCGTATTACGTTGGTCCAAATAATTGGAACAATTATCACGATTTTAGGGGTAGTTTTTCTAGCAGCGCGTGGGAATTTACAGAATCTGGCAGAATTAAAAATTGCGCTGGGTGATGGTTTGATGGTGATCGCCTGTTTTTTCTATTCTGCCTATACAATATCTCTGAAAAGTCGACCTCCGCTGTCTGGCATGGTGCTAATGACAATGATTGCAATATTTGCTTTTTTAGGATCTATTCCGGTAGTTCTCTTTGAGATGGCCAGTGGCTATGCGCAATGGCCAACCAATAAAGGATGGTTGATTATTGCATTCATTACTTTCTTTCCATCACTTTTGGCACAGGTGTTTTTTATTAGGGGAGTAGAACTAATTGGACCGGCACGTGCAGGAATCTTTGTAAATCTAGTTCCAATTTTCGCTGCGATACTTGCGGTATTGGTTTTAAGTGAATCATTTCAATTTTTTCACGCAGTTTCATTGGCACTGGTACTGGGAGGTATCTATGTGGCCGAGCGTAAATCTAACGAAACTGGTAAATAAGTGTCTCAATCAAGTGAATTCATTTTTTTAAAATTGAATTTGTGATTAGTTATATTGAATCAGTTCCATAAAAATGAATTTTTTTATTAGGAAAATAAATTTGTGAAATCAATTTTTTATCACCCCTATCTGATTTTAACAGTAACTAGTTTAAGCTGGGCTAGTAATGCCATCGCTGGACGGATGACTGTTGGTGAAATTTCACCATTAATGGTGGTATTTTTGCGTTGGTCATTAGCTGCTTTGGTTCTGTTCGCGCTTTTTCATCGGCATATTTTTGACTCTTGGGACATTATTCGACCGCGGTTATTGCAACTAGCCTTGATGGGTACTTCTGGTTTAGCTTGTTTCCATAGTTTTTTCTATATTGCTGCGAATAATACCACCGCAATCAATCTGGGAATCATTCAAGGTGCTGTACCAGTCATGGTACTAATTGGAATGTTTTTGGTGTACTCATATCGCATCAGGTTAGTTCAAATTATCGGAACAACTTTAACTATAGTGGGAATTAGTTATCTCGCTATTGGGGGAAACTTACAAAATCTGATAGAATTAAAAATAGGTATTGGTGATGGATTGATGGTTATTGGCTGTACATTTTTCGCGGCTTATTCAATTGCATTAAGAAATCGACCACCAGTTTCTGGAATTGTTATGATGACCATGCTAGCGATATTTGCCTGTATTGCGTCAATTCCAGGAGCAATTTTTGAAGTGGTGAGTGGCAGTGCAAAAATGCCGACAGGTTATAATTGGTTGTTAATAATATATATTGCCTTTGTGCCGACATTATTAGCAGAGTTGTTATATTTACGGGGAGTTGAATTGATTGGACCAGCACGTGCTGGTATATTCACTAATCTGGTACCGATATTTGCCACGATATTAGCTGTGATTGTATTACGGGAATCGTTGCAATTATTTCATCTCATTGCGTTAGTTTTGGTGTTAGGTGGAATCTTCATCGCGGAACGAAAAATGATGCAATCGCGTAGTTGAATGGAAATCAATTGAGCATAATATTGGCAAAATAACCTTGTTGACTAATTGAGTTCAAAAATTGAAGGAACAAAATACATGACTCGAAAAGTAATTTTAGATGTCGATACTGGTACCGATGATGCCGTAGCAATTATGCTTGCGGCTCTACATCCTGATATTGAGCTCATTGGCATAACCACGGTAAGTGGAAATGTCGCGGTAGAATATTGTACGGACAATACGCTTAGAGTATTAGATCACATTGGTAAAAGTGAAATTCCAGTATATGAAGGGGCAGAAAAACCAATTGTCAGACCAGATTTTCCAATACCAAGATCTGACGAAGACATTGCATCACAAATTCATGGTAAGTCACTTCCGATTCCCAAAGCACATAGTAAAAAAGCCGATAACCATGCCGTTGAATATTTAATTGAAACTTTTCGCGCTGCTACTGAACCGATAACATTAGTTCCAACTGCACCATTGACGAATATTGCCGCGGCTATCAACTTAGATCCAAAATTTGTCGAGAATGTACCAGAGGTGGTATTGATGGGAGGAGCTCATCAAGTCGGCAATGTCACTGCTTCAGCAGAATTCAATATTTGGGCCGATCCGGAAGCTGCTTCAGTAGTTTTCGCTGCGGGATTCAAAAATTTGACCATGGTCCCACTTGATGCGACTCACATCGCGTATGTAAATCGTGAAGATTGTGAACGGATGGCAAATTTAGGAACACCAGCAGGCGAAGCTGCGGCGAAATTTACCTTGCAGCGAATTGATGTTGAGGAATCACTTAATTTAATGAAACATAAAGGGACGACTCCCGTTCATGACGCGTTATGTATTGCTTATTTAGTAGATAACGAAATACTCTCACTAAGTCCTCATTTGGTTTTTGTTGAAACTCATGGGGAACTTACGGTAGGACGAACAGTAGTAGATACTAGAGCGGCAAGTCGTGATCAATCAAATTGCCAAGTGGCATTTGACGCAAATCGAGAAAAATTTGTTGAGATGCTCATAAAAACTTTTTCATCTTATTCTTAGACTGTATAATGTCCTAATCTATTTTTTCCATCAACTCAGAGAATTTCATGCTTACCAACAAAACTGCACTTATAACAGGTTCAACCTCTGGTATTGGACTTGCAATGGCAAAAGCCTTCGCTAAAGAAGGTGCAAATGTCGTCTTAAATGGTTTAGGAGAACAAGTTAAAATTGAAGCTGAACGCCAAGATCTAGAAAAATCGTTTGGGGTAAAGGCACATTATTCTGCGGCAAATATGCTAAAACCGCAAGAAATTGAGCAGATGGTTACTGAAGCAATTCAAAAATTTGGTAGTGTTGACATATTAGTTAATAATGCTGGCATACAATTTGTATCCGCAATTGAAGATTTTCCGATCGAAAAATGGGATCAAATCATCGCAATTAACCTCTCTTCTAGTTTTCATACAATACGCGCCGCAATTCCAGCTATGAAAAAACAAGGTTGGGGACGGATCATCAATACAGCCTCGGCACATGCTTTAGTCGCATCTCCGTTTAAAGCCGCCTATGTGGCCGCAAAACATGGCATTGCTGGTTTAACTAAAACAGTTGCATTAGAAGTGGCTGAATCAAATATCACCGTAAATGCTATTTGTCCTGGTTATGTGTGGACGCAATTGGTAGAAGCACAGATTCCAGATACGATGAAAGCGCGCAATATGACGGAAGAAGAGGTTAAGCGAGATATCATGCTTCGGGCCCAACCGACGAAAAAATTTGTAAGCGTGGAGGAAGTTGCTGGATATGCAGTCTTTCTGTGTAGTGAAACCGCGAAAAATATTACTGGTGCAATGCTATCAATGGATGGTGGATGGAGTGCGCAGTGATATAGTTTTTAGAAGCGTAAATACTTTAAATTTTAAATGTAATGAAAATATTAGTTGACAAACAGAATTTATTTGATTAAAAATAAATCATTCAACTAAAAATTGGAGGTTGAAAATGAAATTTAGAACAATATTACTTGGTATTTTCGCAGGTTTATTTCTCGTATCAGTTGCTAGTTCAACTGAACTCGGGTCAGTTGGGAATGGTGGTTGTGGTTCATACCATGTAACAGTGGCTTAGGATACAACACTCCCAAACCTTTATGCTTAGTTCTGATTGTAATTCCCACGATTACGAAGCACCTAGTACCTGAAAATAAGACGGTCCAACTTAAATTATTTGCGCAGTCAAGATGACATAATCTAGTTGCAAATATAATTAAGTTAAAAACGTCTGTAGTCTTATGAATGTTTAGTTACATTTAACCTAGCAAATGTGACTATAGGTGATTTGTATTGTTAAAATATTTTCAATATTAGAGTTGTAGCTGTAAAACATGGCATTGTTGGATTGACCAAAACTGTCGCATTAGATGTGGTTGAATCAAATATAACGGTCAATGCTATTTGACTAGGCTATGTGTAGTCGCAATTGGTTGAAGCACAGATTCCAGATACCATGAAAGCGCGCAATTTGACTGAAGAAGAAGTCGAGCGTGATGTTATGTTTCATGTACAACCAACAAAAAAATTTGTAAGTATAGAAGAAGTTGCTGGTTTTGCCGTCTTTTTGTATAACGAAACAGCTAAGAATATTACTGGAGCGATGATTTCAATGGATGGTGACTGGAGTGCACAGTGAAGTCATTTGAAATATAATTTCACTTTGGTTAATTCCATTAAACTCAACTGTAATTTACATGAGATTTCTGATGAAACAGGCCTCAAATTCAGACGATAATACGTCCCCAGTAATCCAATCACTAAACAATAAGATATTGGAGCGAACCAAACTACCAAAAGGGTGGGATGATATCAGAGGAGAGCCAGTTGCTATAGAAACAGCCGAGTTTGCAATAGCGATTTTGCAAAAGATAGTAAATCCAAATTCATTATTACCTAGCATTGGTGCAGGATCTGGTGGATCAATTTTTTTGCAATGGACCAAAAATGAGTATGAAGTTGAAATCGAAATTGATGGATTGAATAGAGTTCACGCATCGCGCCTTAATCTCAGGACTGATAGTGAAGAATATTTTGAAGGTGTTAAAAAGTACAATTTGTTAACTGATTGGATTGATGAGTTGACTACTCATAGCAACAAAAAAGTATAAAAACGTAGTTACATCTATGGACACTATCACAGAGTCAATTTTAAACGAATTACATAGCTTAAAGGATGGCTGGTCTGGACCAGAATCAATTGCACCGTCTGTTGGAATTTGTGAAGATGTCAAGAAGTTGCTTAGAATTCTAAAGCCAAAATCAAGTAAGAATTTTGATTTATGGGGTGACGATAGTGGTGCAATAACTTTTTTTGGCATATTAGTAGTGATGTATTGTTGTCAATTGACATTTATGGTGATGGCAAAGCACGTTGTACTTATACTACCAGTAAAAGAGGAAAGTCTGAATATGGAGATTTTGATCTTTCTAATCACAAATTAGTTTCAAATTTTGTAAGTTCAAAAGTTAAAAATATTTAGTAGAAGATTGGTAATAGCCCATAAATTCCATTTCGGAATGATCGTAAAGAATGTGAATATAATTGGACAGAGCTAGTGAGAATTTTAAATGACAAAACCAATAGATAATATCAGTGAACAAACTGCAGTCCGTAAAGTTACAGTAGGTGTAATGGTGGGTGACGTGCAAGTTGGAGGTGGTGCCCCTATTGTCGTCCAGTCGATGACCAATACTGATACGGCCGATGTTGAGAGTACAGTTTCACAAATTGTTGCGTTAGCGGGTGCTGGTTCAGAGTTGGTTAGAATAACAGTAGATCGAAAGGAATCAGCAATTGCTGTTCCCAAAATTTGGGATCGCTTGCAACAACTTGGAATTGATGTACCGTTAATCGGCGACTTTCATTATAATGGGCATACATTACTATCTGAGTTTCCTGATTGTGCCGAAACATTGCACAAATATCGCATTAATCCTGGAAATGTCGGCTTTAAAGCCAAGAAAGATAAGCAATTTTCGCAGATTATTGATATCGCGTTGACTCATAACAAACCGGTTCGAATAGGTGTCAATTGGGGATCACTTGATCAAGAACTTTTAACTCATTTGATGGATCAAAATTCTCAGAAACAAATCCCAAAATCTGCTACTGAAGTCACCCGAGAAGCGATTGTACAATCTGGTCTGCTTTCTGCGGCACGCGCGGAAGAATTGGGATTGGCACGCGATCGCATTATTATTTCCGCAAAGGTCAGCCAAGTCCAAGATTTGATTGCAGTTTATTCTGAATTAGCGCGACGGAGTAATTACGCGTTGCATCTTGGTCTCACAGAAGCCGGGATGGGTACCAAAGGTATTGTTGCTTCAAGTGCTTCTATGGGAATTTTATTACAACAAGGAATAGGTGATACCATTCGAGTATCATTGACTCCCGAACCTGGTGGAGACCGCACTAGAGAGGTACAAGTTGCACAGGAATTGCTTCAGACCATGGGGTTTCGGTCATTTGTCCCAATTGTCGCGGCTTGCCCCGGATGTGGTCGCACCACCTCAACGGTTTTTCAAGAGTTGGCGCAAGACATTCAGACTCACATCCGTGATTCAATGCCAAAATGGCGAGAGCAATATCCCGGAGTTGAATCGCTCAATGTTGCCGTGATGGGTTGTATAGTCAATGGTCCGGGTGAATCAAAACACGCTGATATCGGTATTTCCTTACCTGGAACTGGTGAAACTCCAGCTGCACCAGTTTTCATTGATGGTAAAAAGGAAATGACTTTGCGTGGTCCAAACATCGCTAATGAGTTTAAACAAATTGTTTTAGATTATGTGGAGAATCGCTTTGGTGCGCAATAGAATTTGGATACAATAGGTATGATAGCGAACCCAAAAAATCTCACAACTACAAACAAAAAAGCTGTTTTAGTAATTTCATCACAAGTCATTCGTGGCTGGGTCGGTGGACGCGCTTCGGTATTTGTGCTGGAACGTAATGGTTTCCCAGTATGGTTTTTACCAACCGTGTTATTACCGTGGCATCCTGGACATGGACCGGCAACTAAAAATACAATTTCATCTGCAACTTTTTCAAAAATGGTAGACGAATTGCAAAATTCAAAGTGGTTTGGCGAAATAGGTGCGATTCTAACTGGCTATATGGGTAACGAAGAACAGGTTGAAATAATAGCAAAACTGATTCAATTCACTAAGCAGGAAATTCCAGATGTAACATATCTTTGCGATCCAATCATTGGTGATGTAAAAGACAACAATGGTGCACTTTATGTAGCTGCGGAAATTGCATCAGCAATTAGAAATCAACTGATACCGCTAGCTGACATTATAACACCAAATCTTTTTGAACTTTCGTGGTTAGCAGATATGACATTCAATCCACAACTGGATTGTAAAGTTGCTTTTGAGAAGTTGGGGGTACCTGAAATATTTGTAACCTCGGTACCTAGTTTAAAACACCAATCAATCAAAAATTTGTTAATCAACCAAAATAATTCAATTGAAGCGGAACATGAACTTTTTAGTCAGGTACCTCATGGAACTGGAGATTTACTAGCGGCTCTAACTCTTAGTCGGATGTTGGATGGAATGACTGGAGAAAGACTAGTGCAATCGGTAAATGATTCAGTTTATGAAATTATTTGTACAAGTTTGTATAATCATGCCGATGAACTAGCATTAGTGAATGCACAAGAAGCTTTAGTTTGTGAACACTCGAAAATTTGAGTAAAAAACACTTAGAAGTGATGAATTGAACTGAACAGAATGAACGATATTGAAAAAAACATCTGAACTTTCAGACCAACTATAACTGGACACTTATTTTCATGACAACTGACCAAATAATGTTATTTGGATTATTCATTTTTGTCTTTGTCTTCCTACTATGGGGACGATGGCGATATGATTTAGTAGCATTTTCTGCATTACTGATTGCCTTGATATTGGGATTGGTACCAAGTAAGGAAGCGTTTTCAGGATTTGGCCATTCGGCTACAGTGATAGTTGCACTGGTATTGGTAGTTTCACGTGGATTAGTGAACGCGGGTGCGATTGATCTAATTATTCAAAAGGTGGTTAACCCGGCGCGGTCAATAAGATTGCATATCACCACGATCGGAGGTATTGGTGCAATTTTGTCGGCATTTATGAACAATGTCGCGGCGTTAGCACTTTTGATGCCAGTGGACTTACAAACTGCCAAAAAAGCGTTGCGTGGTCCTGGAATTACCTTGATGCCGCTTGCATTTGCAACAATTTTGGGTGGTATGACAACTTTGATTGGAACCCCACCAAATATCATCATTGCAGAATTTAGAGAGGATCATGTCGGTGAATCATTTGGAATGTTTGACTTTACCCCAGTTGGACTTGTTGCGTCCATTGCCGGGATGATTTTTGTCGCACTGGTCGGATGGAAACTACTACCTAGTCGGCTACGGAAACAAGAATCTGACAGCCAAGATTTTGACTTAAGTGGATTTATTTTTGAATTGAAAGTCCCCAAAGACTCTCAGTATATCGGCAAGAGTGTAAAGGATTTGGAAGGTGATGCCGAGGAACATGATGTCGCAATCTTGGGGCTATCAAGAGGAACTAAACGACTTCCAGGAAATGCACGCTATCAAAAAATTGAAGCTGGTGATGAACTCATTCTTGAAGCTGGACCAGAATCAATTGATCAATTTAGATCAGCAATGAAGTTTAATTATGTTGGTGAATGGAAGAAGGACATGTCAATTTCAGGTGATATGGGTTTATTTGAAGTTGTGGTACCACGTGACTCTAAAATAGATGGACAGAAAGCATTAGAAATAGGATTACTAAGACAATATAACGTCACGTTAGTAGGTGTATCGCGACAAGGTCAAAAATTCTACGACCGAGTGCGACGATTACCGATCCGTCCTGGTGATATTTTGTTACTCTATGGTCACGCCGAACGCATGCCTGAAGTTGTTTCACATCTGGGTTGCTTACCATTGGCAGAGCGTGGGTTAGATGTAACCCAAAACCAAAAAATTTGGAAAGCAGTCGCGATTTTTGTTGGATTCATTGCCGCATCTAGTTTGAATTGGATCGATTTACCAGTTGCGTTAGGTTGTGTTGCAACACTTTATGTCTTATTGAAAATCGTACCAATTCGCGAGCTCTATGATCAAATTGAATGGCCCGTGGTGGTATTATTGGGGTCAATGATTCCCCTTGGCGAAGCTTTACAAAATTCAGGTGGAACAGAATTAATCGCAGGTGGAATTCTTGCTTTCACAGCAGGATTACCAGCGTATTTGCTATTATTTATCTTAATGGTAGTGATAATGACACTTTCTGATGTTCTCAATAATACCGCGACAGCTATTGTCGGTGCACCTATTGCAGTGGAAATGGCAAATAAACTTAATGTTAATCCTGATCCTTTTTTAATGACAGTTGCAGTTGCGGCATCTTGTGCGTTTCTTACTCCAATTGGTCACAAAAACAATACTCTGATTATGGGACCTGGCGGTTATCGATTTGGCGATTACTGGCGGATGGGATTGCCTTTAGAAATTTTGGTCATCTTAGTTTCAGTACCAGCCATTCTGTTCTTTTGGCCGCTTTAAACCCAGTTTCACTATAAAATATAATCTGCTGTGGTGTTCTGGACAGGAAGCCAACTCATCCATAAGGATGACCGGAAAAAAGCAAGAATGTTTTTACCTAGGGAAATATAAAGCTTAATTACGAGCTAAATGGTAGGTTTTAACTTTGGATGGACAGATGTCGCTGATTCAAGTGCCCAATTGGTACTACTAGCGTCATTTTTTTGCAACTCTGATTCTGAATTGTCTGCTGAATCAGATGTAAATAGATTGCCAAAAAAACCAACAACGGTTTTGAGTGGGTCAACAATTAAGTTTTCTTCCAATGATTTTCCAGGTTCAAGCTCAATAAGTGGTTCCAACTGATTTTGTTTAGCTAATTCGCGTTGTCTTTCAGTTTCGGCAATTGCAAGTAAGGTATATTTTTCTTTTCGCTTCAATGCGGCAACTTGATTAGAGAATACCCTATTATCTCGCTTATATTGCTTATTGAGGGCAACCTCAATTTCAGCAGGTATCGAATAGTCAGGACAAGCATTATATGCTGAGAAAGCTTGGTTTGAATTCTTTGGAGTCGCATTAAAGACATACTTTCCACCGCATACATCTACTTTAGGTGGCTTTTTGGTGATATTGAATTGATCATAGCCTTCTTTGATATTTTTCCAAAAATCAAGATGCTCACTTTCATAATGTGGTGCGAGATTCTTCGCCGTCATATGAAATGGATAAGCTTGAACTTGAAATGATTGTTGTCCACCTTTGAGAGCTTCCCTTGCCAGTGCATAGATTGATTCAATTGGCTCATTTTCCATGGCATAACAACCACGTGAGGTGCATTCACCGTGAACCATCAGATGAGATCCAGTTCGATTTTTCGCAGTGTCAAACTTATTTGGGAATCCTAAATTAAAGGCAAGATGATAGTTTGAGTAAGGATTCATAAGGTATTGGTTTACTGCATAAAATCCTTCAGGAGCTTGCCGATCACCCTCTCTAAACTTTGGTCCTAATTCACCAGACCATGCACATATTTCATAGGTTTCAAGTAACCCATATTTACCAGATTTAGTTTCTTTCCAAACCTCAAGCTCGTTTTCTTGCTTAAAAATTCGCATCATAATTGGGGAACTTTCTTCCATTCCCTTAAATGCCATCTTTGTTTTCAATCGATTATTGATTGGGAGCGAAGCTTCAGGGTTTTCTCCATTTCGTTTCGACTGACAGGACACTAAAGTAAGCGAAACGCCAACTAATAAACTGACGAGTAACACTGAAACTCGGGATTTGGCAATTGTTAATTCTAACATAAAAATGTCCTATAATTTTCTTAGACAAACTCAATTTACTATATAAGAATGAATTATTATAGGAAAAGTAAGTAGTTTTCAACTATAAAAAATCTTTTATTAACAAGAAATCTTTAATTACTGGTGTTTTTTACAATTTTAGCTGCAAAATTTTAAGAAACAAGTGATCTAAACTCCATAGTATGAAGGTATTTTCAAAATAACGTGGCACTCAGTATTTACCATATTATTGAGACTAGATTTTGAAAAACAGTTAATTTTTCGATAACTATTTGAACGATTTGCCGATTGCTAAGAATTTGTCTTGGCGGTGTTTACGAATTTGTTCGGGTTTCACATCACTATTTAGTTTCAGAAATAGTTGAATGGATTTTCGAGTACTCTCAAACACAATCTCCGGTTTCCGATGTGCACCACCAATTGGTTCATCAATAATTTCGTCAACCACTTTCAATTTCATAAGGTCTTGTGCCGTAATTTTCATTGAAGTTGCCGCTTCTTCAGCTTTTGCTGAATCTCTCCATAAAATTGATGCCGCGCCTTCTGGGGAAATAACCCCATAAATTGCATGCTCTAACATTGCAACATGATTGGCCGTAGCAATTGCTATAGCTCCTCCAGATCCACCTTCACCGATAACTATTGCTATGTTAGGTACTTCTAAAGACAGGCAGGCTTCTGTTGAAGTAGCGATTGCTTGTGCTTGACCGCGCTCTTCGGCACCGATTCCCGGATAAGCACCTGGTGTATCAACAAACGAGATGACTGGGAGGTTAAATTGGTTTGCTAAATTCATAATTCGAATAGATTTTCGATACCCTTCGGGTCTGGCCATACCAAAATTATGTTTGATGCGCGATTCGGTATCAGTGCCTTTTTCCTGCCCTAAAACTGCAACTGAAGTGCCATTAAATCGCCCAATACCAGCAACAATCGCTGCATCTTCTTTAAACAAACGATCCCCATCAAGCTGGGTAAAATCGTCAATCATATCGTTGATATAGTCAATAGCATGGGGTCGGTCAGGATGTCGTGCTACTAGTGTCTTTTCCCAAGGAGTCAGTTTGGCATATAAATCTGCTAAAGCTTTTTCAGCTTTCTTTTCCAGCTTATCAATCTCATCTGCAACATCAACAGCAGATTCCTTAGAGTCTTCGGAAATTGCTCGAAGTTCTTGAACCTTACCTTCAAGATTGGCAACGGACTTTTCAAATTCTAAATAACTGTGCATAGGTGTAATTTGTACATGCTAAAATTATGTTTAGCAAATACTTTTTACAAACAAGCTAATTTTTTTGAAATTTTGTGGTTCAACAACTAGATAGATATTGAAATGCATTAATCAAAGCGTCGTTACAAGTTATTGTGTCACATGAAGCGCGGCCGCTTTCGTTGTCATATCTAGTTTTCGAGCTTTAATTTTGAGATTACCAACTTTGGTGCGAACTTTTAAATAGTAAGGAACGACAAAATCTGTGCCATAAAGTGGTATGAATCCAACTTCAATCTTATCGTTTTGTGCCATATATTGAACATTTTTCTTATGCGGGCGATGTCCTGCGACTGGGATCCACCGCATTGAGCAAATGATACTATCACCACGATAACCTGGTAAACCGTATACGCGTCGATGTTCTTTGTAGCTTAATTGTAAATCAAACCGCGTCCATCCATCAAAAATTTGTGCCCGATAGTCGCAGGTCTTTGGGTCAATTCCTGACTCAGATTGAATAAGTGGAACCATAATAGAGCTTGCTGGGTCAAGAATGTTGATATGGTGTTCACTGGTAATTGGGACTTGGTCATCAAATACTGGAATTTCTGGATCAGCATCAATAGAAGTGACTTTGCCATTGCCAACTTTCAATTCTATTTGATACTGCTCATCATCTTCGGAATACAAAACATTGAATTTTTTAGGAAGTACGGCTTGACCGTTGACATTCCCAATGGCATTAAAAGTTGATTTTTGGTCTGAAAACAATTTACCCATGAATGCGGGCTCGGCAAAAGAATCAACAAGATATTGATCGTTTTGTAAGGATAGGTATAACGAAACTTTCGCAATACCAAAACCGGCCAGCGTTACTTCAAAGTTTGCTCCCAGATTGCCAGTTTGAGTGATACTGGACGCAGGAAACGTGAAGCAAGTTAGCGCGATTGCACCCAAAACGGTTAGAATTCGTTTGATGAACATAATTGATTGTAACGATGTCACTCCCCAAACGATAAGGTAATTTTCAAAGCTGTTGGACCAAAGCCGTCACTATTGATTTACAATAGTAGCTATTGACTTTTCTTATAATAATTACGGTCAAAGCAATTGTCAAGTAGCACTACTAATTTACTGAGAAACTTGTTTTACTAGCATGTATTATAGCAAGTATTGGGAATGGAGAATTTATTCAAATATAAATTTTTTGATAAAATTGTTGCTTTCAGTATTTGAATTTTGAAAAATATATGCAATTTGTTAGATTTCTTCTGTGACAATTTGCCACATAATAATACTATACACACTTAGGTATTTTGAATTCACAATATAACCAACCTGAGGATAATCTTATGAAACGACATATAATTACAATTTTTATTGGATTTTTTTTAGTCTCTTGTGGCGATAGTCAACCCGGTAATTATTCTACTTGGATAGAAACGGAGAGATGTACTTCTTACTCATATTCTCTATTGTTTGAAGGTGGTGAGTCGCATACAGTAAGTGAATGCACCAACTGGGAAACTCAAAGAGTCCGTCGTCGACAATAATTTACAAACACAAATAACAATTACGTGGGGTTCCTTTGATGGTTGAATACCATCTTAGGAACTCCACGTATTAATTGCGAAAACTCGCTTTTTTTTCATATTTCAGATTTTACCTTGTATTTTGTTCTAGTATACAAATCGGAAATAGTTTTAAACGGTGGGAGCGAAAATATAGTTGGAATTGAAGCTTAGATTAACGAAAGCTTGATCGTTTAATCAGTTGGATTATTATATTGCAATTAGCAACGCGATTGAAAAGTTTAAATTAGTGCTTGACCTGATCACAATAAAGTTGTATCTTTGCATCTTATTCATCAATCGGTATTCAGTGAAAAAATTTTTTGGATTTGGCTATTGACAAATCCGAACTCTGATACTATTTGAATACTGAAAATTTTACTTAACAAAACTAATTGGTTGTTGCTCGCAAATAAAATTTAGTAACGACCTACACATAAAGGTATTACAATGTCCAGAAGATGTGAATTAACTGGTAAAGGTGTCTTAGCAGGTAATAATGTGAGTCATGCGAATAACAAGACACGTCGACGATTTTTACCAAACCTTTGTAATGTTTCACTGTTGAGCGATACACTTGGCAAGAAAATATCGCTTAAAGTAAGCGCACAAGCTCTTCGAACCGTAGAATATAAAGGTGGATTGGATGAATTTTTATTGAAAGCGAAAGATAACGTATTGTCTGAGCGTGCCCTTAAAGTTAAACAGCTCATTAAGCAAGCCAAAACCGAGACACAAACACCAGCTCCGGCCACAACTGCTTAGTTTGAAATACTTCCCTTTGAACGGGTAGGACTCATAATGGAAAAGTCAAAAAAAATGATTACCCCAGTAATATGGGGTGCTCTTGCTATGTCAATAGTTGTACTTGCATCCAATATTTTGGTGCAGTATCCCGTTCAATATAATTTGGGTACAATCGCGTTAGCTGATCTACTCACTTGGGGAGCATTTACCTATCCAATCGCATTTTTGGTTACTGATTTAATCAATCGTAACTTTGGTCCAACAACGGCAAGATATGTGGTCATAATTGGGTTTGTTGTTGCGGTGATTTTGTCAATTATATTTTCAAATCCGCGGATTGCCATTGCTTCGGGAAGTGCATTCTTAGTTGCACAATTATTGGATGTCACAATTTTTAATCGACTTCGGCTGTTAGCATGGTGGAAAGCTCCGATTGTCTCATCTGTGTTAGGAACGGTAATAGATACTTTCTTGTTCTTTACCCTTGCTTTTTCCGCGTGGTTTTCGATTTTTGGTTACAATGACGCATTTGCATTAGAAAATGCAAAACTATTTGGCGTGTTTGCTGTTGAGATACCAAGGTGGATTTCTTGGGCTGTTGGTGATCTTGGTATCAAACTATTGGTAGTTGTATCACTGTTGATACCTTATCGCGTGCTCACTGCATATTTTCAACCAGTAAATGGTGTGAAAACGGCTTAAAAGTTCTTACAAACAGGCTTGACTATCGACCAATTCAAATCGTAATAACAGCGTTCGCTGGATTGATGATTGGTTGTCATCTGACATTAGAGTCAAGAAAACTTTATCATCTTCTGAACAATGAACATCCAGAGCTTCCATATTATCAATTTGGTAGCCCCAATTGGCTTCAATTAAGCTAATACCGTCCAAAGTTGCTCCTGGTTCAATTGTATTTCCAGTGATTTGTCGAATTCGCATGCTGATACCGGATAACAAATGAAATCTTCGCTCTAAAATCAATAAGTCACCATTCTGCAAAAATGCTGCGTCAGTAATATCAAAATTGTGCTTGCGTTTGACTGTAAATCTTCCTGGATTCGGCCCGTTAATCAACCACCCAATCATGTCGTCGGTTTCATTAACACCTTGTTCAGTGAGTGCAACTATTGCACCTGAAATTTTTGATTTTGGTGGTGCTACAGCAAGTGCTTCTAAACCACGATTTTCTTGCAGATTATTGGGAAATAGCTGTGATTCAAAAATTCTAGCTGAACTTTTGGCTGCGTTTGAAATGGGGGCAACCCAACTTGAAATGCGGTTATTTCCTTCAAATGCAACTAGAAATTCAGCTTTGTTATTGAACTCGCGGTAGGTTAAGGATTCGGCATCAGCTTGCCATTTAAACTCATGTGGAGAACCTTTGGTATCAAGAATAGGTGCATAGACGGCTTCCGATAAACTTTGCAGAATATGATCTTCACTTGTTGCTAATACCCAAGAGAACCAGTATCCAGTATCACTGACAGCAACAATACGCTTCCCGTTTTCCAAACTGTGTACACCAGAAATCGCACCAAAGTGTTCATTCGATGATTCCAATTCTAAACCACCAAGATATCGTAATTTGCCAAATTGTTCCCGGTTACGATCATTGGGTTCAAAATGATCTAGCACTTTAAATTCAATTTCTAATGGTTGTAAACCAGTTGATTCTTGACAAATTGCTACATTGAAAAAGCTCACGTATAGCCCGACAACAACATAAATAGTCAATTTTGGGAATAAAACTTGCATAGTCATCGTACTCGCATAAAACTAGAATTTTCCTCTTCAAATAAATTTGCTAATTGTTCAGTGACCGCACCAGCTAGTTCGTTGACATCAAGAATTGTGACCGCGCGACGATAAAATCGGGTCACATCATGTCCAATCCCAACCGCCAAAAGCTCAACATTTGAGCGAGTTTCGATTAGGTCAATTATTTTTCGTAAATGAAGTTCCAAGATATTACCTGTATTGTTAGTCATTGTACTATCATCCACTGGTGCACCATCTGAAATGATCATTAAAATGCGTCGCGATTCGGCCCGAGCCAATAACCGGTTATGGGCCCAATCCAGGGCTTCACCATCAATATTTTCTTTTAAGAGACCTTCACGCAACATTAGTCCCAGATTTCGTCGCGCCCGTCGCCAAGGTGCGTCAGCTGATTTATATATTATATGTCGTACATCATTTAAACGACCTGGATTTCTAGGTTTATTTTGCGCGGCCCACTTTTCTCGGGATTTACCGCCTTTCCATGCACATGTTGTAAAACCAAGAATTTCAACTTTAACACCGCACCGTTCCAAAGTCCGCGCTAAAATATCTGTAGTAACTGCGGCAATTGAAATAGGGCGGCCTCGCATTGACCCAGAATTATCCAATAACAATGTGACGACAGTGTCGCGAAAATTAATATCTTGCTCTCGCTTGAAAGCCAACGCTTGCATCGGGTCAGTAACGACTCGAGTCAAACGAGAGGTATCCAACAATCCTTCCTCAATATCAAATTCCCACCAGCGATTTTGTTGAGCCATCAAACGACGTTGCAAGCGATTTGCTAGTCTTGAAACGACATTATGTAAGGTTGCCAACTGCTTATCCAAATTTCCTCTTAATCGTTCAAGTTCTTTGTCCTCACATAAATCTTCAGCTTGAATGGTTTCATCAAATTGCTTGGTATAAATTTCATAAATTAGTGGTGGTTGATTTTCAGATTGTGCATAGATTTGTCGAACATTCTCTTGCTCAGCTTGTTCTTCGGATTCGCGTGCAGTTTCATTTGGATTAGAGTCGCTGGCATCATCTTCTATCGAATCTGAGTCCTCACCTTGCATGTCTTGTTCTTGTGGACCTTGCTGTTCTTCGCTTGATGAGTCTTGATTTTCGTCACTGGTATCCGATTCTTCGTCGGGTTCTTCATTTTCTGTTTCTTCGTCATTTTCATCTAACGATTCTTCTGTGAACTCTTCAGCTAGATTTAAGTTAACCAACATTTTACGTACTGCATTTGCAAACGCAGTTTGGTCATCCAATGCATTTTTCAGGCTATCTAATTCAGCCGTAACTTTTTCATCAAATTCTGCTCGCCATTGGTCCGCAATTACTTTGGCATTTGCCGGTAGGCTGGTTCCAGTTAGTTTTTCCCGAATTAATAAAGCTAATGCATCTTCTATCGGCGCGTCACTTTGGGATTGAATATTTTTAAATTGCGGTTTGTCATAACGATTTTCCAGCATTGCAGAAATATTTGCCGATACTCCTGTCATAGAATTGGAACCAAGGGAATCGCACCGAGCTTGTTCAATTGCATCAAAGACTGATTTTGCATGTTCACTAGCTGGCATCATTTTTCGATGAATTGCAGAATCATGGCAAGCACTTCGCCAAGCTAGTGAGTCCCCTTGTCCACGGGTCACTGCTAGATCTTGGGTATTTAAGCCTCGTGGTGGTTCCGACAAACGGGCTTGATTACCAACTAGTTTCGCTTGATCACTTGCAAATACCACTTCTAAATCAGGATTGCGAGCAATCGCGCGCATGGTCAAAGTGACCACCCGTTTTACTGGTTCCGACTGGGCGTGGGCCTTATTGATACTGGTAGCCGGGGATGCCATTTACCAGTTTTCCCTTTGTTCCTTAGGAAACGACCACATTTGAAACAGAGTCTCCCAGCTCTTCATTGAAGCATCGTTGATAAAACTCAGAAACTGTCGCGCGCTCTAACTCATCACACTTGTTCAAAAAAGTTAGTCGAAAGGCAAATCCAATATCATCAAATATTTGTGCGTTTTCCGCCCACGTAATCACTGTTCGTGGACTCATTACTGTTGAAAGATCTCCGTTCATGAATGCATTTCTAGTCATATCAGCGACCCGTACCATTTTTGAAACAGTTTCTTTACCTTCACTATTCTGATACCGCTGATTTTTTGCCAGCACGATGTCAGTTTCGTTATCATGTGGTAAGTAGTTTAAAGTGGTGACAATTGACCACCGGTCCATCTGCCCTTGATTGATTTGCTGAGTTCCATGATAGAGACCTGAGGTATCTCCTAACCCAACTGTATTGGCAGTGGCAAACAATCTAAATCCAGGATGCGGCCTGATTACTTTATTCTGGTCAAGAAGGGTTAATTTTCCCGAAACTTCTAACACTCGCTGGATCACAAACATAACGTCTGGTCGTCCAGCATCATATTCATCAAATACTAATGCAATATTATTTTGGAGAGCCCACGGGAGCATTCCATCACGAAATTCTGTTACTTGTACCCCATCACGTAAAATAATGGCATCTTTACCAACCAAATCAATGCGGCTGATATGGCTATCAAGATTAACTCGAACACACGGCCACTTTAACCGCGCAGCGACTTGTTCAATATGGGTAGATTTTCCAGTACCATGATATCCAGTTACAATTACCCGTCGATTGTGAGCAAACCCCGCAAGAATTGCTAATGTGGTTTCACGATCAAATAGATAATCGGGATCAATCTCAGGAACATGGGCACTTGACTCGGAATATGCAGGAATTTCTAAATCTGAATCAATGTTAAAAACTTTTGAAACTTTTATCGTTGCATCGGGTAATTTACTTTCTTGCTCATTGGTACTTGTCATTGGTCCTCCGTTGCTTCGGCAAAATAAGTGTTTTACCGGCAAAATACAAAATTTTATGGTAATTGGAATAGATTAGCAAAATCCAGCTTTCTTTAATACATTATAGGCTTGAATAATTTGACGTAAATGATCTTCAAATGAACTGTCTCCACCATTAGCATCCGGGTGATGTTTTTTAACTAACTCTTTATAGCGCGCTTTTATTGTTTCCCCGTCGGCATTTTGACTCAATTTGAGTACTTCAAAAGCATTTTTTTGTGCCGGAACCAAATGGCGACGTGTTCGGTTACTTTGAGTACCGGCTTTACGTTGTTTTGCCGAATCAAACGGATTTTGATCTTCAGAATTTGAGCTACCATTCTTCTTGTTATTTTTTGCGGACGAACGGGCATTACTGTTGACTCCAATTTTCCAAGTCGGTCGATGCCCAACCATTGCATCATCTCGAAAACTCTTTACCTGAACATCATCCATACCCTCAAAGTAGTTGTATTTTCGATTGTATTCACGCACATGTTGAACGCAAAAGTTAAAAAACTCCCCTTCATGTCCGCGACCCTTTGGAGCTCGATGAGAACCAATATTTTTGCAATCAACCCATTCACAAATCGGTGAACTTTCGGGTTTAGGTTTCATCGTTTTTTTGGGTTTTACCCTGATCGAATCAAAAATATTTGAATCAACAGACATCGTTACTACTGTCGGTTATTGATACTTCAGTTGAGAATTATGTACTTTCAAAAGCACGGAAATAGGTGCTATAACTATTTGGAATAAGAACTTAGTCGGTAGACAAAATAAACCTAACCTATTACAAGAATATAATATGGAAACTTCGGATGAATGTCAAGGGTACAATTGAAAAAACTTTACAGCAGGAATTCGCACCAGTTTCTCTTAACGTAATTGATGAATCCCATTTACATCAAGGGCATGCTGGTTGGCGCGAAGGTGGTGAAACTCACTTTCGAGTGGAGATTGTTTCAACTCAATTTGTCGGACTGACTCGGATTCAGCGACATCGTGCGATTAATGACGCATTAGCAGAATTGTTAGCGAATCAGGTTCATGCATTAGCGATCAGTGCGAATGTGCCTGAGTAAATACGATATGGCTAAAAGATTAGTTAGGTTCAGAGAATATCAATGTTTTCTAATTTGCAATATTTAAGTCTGTTCAATTTGTAGACTATTTATTGCAGATTTAGTGCCTTTAGACTTTCTATTGACGGGAATCATTCGCATACTCATGATTTTGTTTTTCTCTTTTTTCAGAATGATGAATCGAAAACCGTGGAAGGTGAAAATTTGACGCTCTTCTGGGATCATTTGGGCATCGTGGATCACCAGACCCGCAATCGTCGTTGCCTCTTCATCTGGTAATTCCCAATCCATTGCACGGTTTAAGTCTCTTACTGGTACTGACCCATTGACTATCACTGAAAGGTCGGGTTGGGGAACCACACCTTCAAGATCAATATCATGTTCATCGGAAATTTCACCGACAATTTCTTCTAGAATATCTTCTAAGGTCACATGTCCCATCACTTCGCCATATTCATCAACCACGAGTGCGAAGTGACTTTTTCGTCGTAAGAATTCATTCAACTGATTTTGTAGATTGGTAGTGTCGGGTACAAACCAAGGAGTTTGTGCAATTTTTAAGATGTCTAATTTTTCAACCTTTCCATCAGCTTTGTGTAGTTCGCGTAAAAGGTCTTTAGCGTGAAGAATGCCAACAAAATTGTCAGGTTTGTCGCGCCAAATTGGTAATCTAGTATGAGAGCTTTGTAGCACTTGTTGAACTAAGTCATTGGGGGGCATCGCTAAATCTAAACTTTCCATGTCGGTGCGATGAACCATAACATCTGAGACTTCTAGCTCCACAAGATCAAGCACACCACCAATTCGATCTTTCTGATCTTTTACAAGTCCTCCTTCCTTGTGTTGTAAATCTACTGTACTTCGTACTTCATCGTGTGCTGAGAGGATGGCCTGATCTTTGTCAATATTGATTCCAAATAACCGTAATAAGAAGCGGACAAATAATTCGATCGCATAGATTGGCCACCCAAACATAGTGACAAGAACTTTAACGATCGGTGCCACCGCGAGGGCAAATCGTTCTGGCGTACTGATTGCCCACATTTTTGGCAGAATCTCAGCAAACACCAATACTAATAATGTCATAATTATGGTGGTATAGATGACTCCCGCTTCTTCAAATATCGCAACTAAAATACCAGTTGCTAGTGCTGATGCGAGTATGTTGACAAAGTTATTTCCCAATAACAGTGAACCAATCAATCGTTCGCGTGATGCGATTAGTTGATTGACTAAATTGGCACGTTTGTCACCCGATTTTTCCAATTGCATCATCCGAGCTTTGGAAGCGGCAGTTAATGCGGTTTCTGAACCAGAAAAAAAGCCAGAAAATATCAACAGGATAAAAATACCAGCAGTTGATAACCAAAACCATGCACCAAATAATTCAAATGCGTCATTCATGTTTTGAGAGACTCCTGTAAGAATGAACTTACTACTTGTGGTTCAACATCATGTTCAATAAAGGCTTGACCAATGCCGCGCGTCAAAATGAAAGTGAGACTTTGTTGACGAACTTTTTTATCTTGCGCGATATGGTCAAGCAACACTTCGGCGGTTGGTAATGAATCAGGAATTTGGTGTAAATAGGCCGGCAGTCCTACGGCTTGAAAATGCTTGATTACCCGTTCCGTATCAGCTGGTGGTGATATTCCCAGTTGCTCGGAAAATTTGAATGCAAGCGCAATTCCAATTGCAACTCCTTCACCATGGACTAACCGATCTGAGTCGTATTCAGTTGCTGCCTCTAATGCATGACCAAAGGTATGACCTAGATTAAGTAACGCGCGATTGCCGGTTTCTCGTTCATCTTCTTCTATTATTGCAACCTTGGCTCGACAGGCAGTAGCAACGGCATCGTCGCGTTCAACACCACCAGAAAATACTTCTCTCCAACTGTTTTCTAATTTTTCAAAAAAAGTGAGGTCATTGATTAAACCATATTTGACTAGTTCAGCATAACCTGCACGAAAATCTCGCTTTGACAAAGTATCTAATAGCTTGGTGTCAGCTAGAACCAATGACGCGTGATTAAATGTACCAATCAAATTTTTTCCAATCTTTGAGTTAATTCCTGTTTTACCACCGATTGCACTGTCCACTTGTGCCAGTAGCGAAGTTGGGATTTGAACAAAATTCATCCCACGTTTAACAACACTTGCAACAAACCCCGCTAGATCTCCGATCACACCACCACCAAATGCAAGAATGGTATCGTTTCGTTCAAACCGACGCGTCAAGATACGCTCACACAAATCTTCAAATGCTGAAAAGTTCTTTGAACTTTCACCAACCGGTACGGTCAATACTTCAAACGGAATATTTTGATTTTCAAACAGCTCTGAAACAGTAGGCAAATGCTCATTGGCAACATTTTCATCGGTTATTAGGGCAAACCGGGATTTTTCAAACTTTTTTTTCAGTAATTCAGGTAGTTGGGAAATAAGACCGCGCCCAATCCTAATTTCATAGTAACCAGAATCTAACTGGACTGGAACAAGTATTTCACCATTGGTAGTTTGATCAGCTGTCAAAATATTTTCTCCAAAATGAATTTATGTCTTGTTAGTTGCTTCCGACAGCAACTTTGATTTTTCTAAAATGAGTACTTAGTTTCATAATGATATTTTCAAGTACTGAACTAATGGGGAATTCGTTAGATTTGACTTTGATATCAGCTTGCGAATAGATTGGGGTTCGTTCTTTTAACAATTGTTTTAAAATTGTTTCTGGGTCAGGTTTTTGAAGTAGTGGACGATTTTTAGATTTTTGAACCCGTTCAAATAATACGTCTAAGTCAGCATCTAACCAAATAACGATCCCAGCATTTTGAATCGCGGTTCGTGAGTCTTGGTTAAGAAAAGATCCACCACCTGTCGCTAAAACTTTGGGTCCATCGCTCAGCTGATTTTTTATGACGCGTTGTTCAAGGTCTCTGAATTTTTCTTCCCCGTAATCTGAGAATATTTCTGGGATCGGTATATTGGCCGCTTCCTCTATTAATTTATCAGAATCACTAAAAGGTATATTGAGTAAATTAGCCAATTGGATTCCAACTGCTGACTTTCCAGATCCCATCATACCGATTAACGAAATTATTTTCGTATTGAGTTTGGAGCGAACATACTTAACTGTTAAATCAAATTGATTAGAATTGGGATGTTCTGAAGGCAATGGTTACCCTCCGGTCTGGAGTTGTTGTTAATAACTTGTAGGTAATCACAACAATTTTTAGAAAAAATTGTAGAATGTTAAATATATATTATTATGACTTGCAATTATTGAATCATTTTTAGAATGATATATTTTTGATATTTGGAAAATCAAAATTTAACGGACATTAAATCATAGTATATCGGAAATGTCAATACTACGCTACATTTTATATGGCAAAAATCCAATGCAGCCTATTCCAATTCTGATTAGGTTTGTATTGTTTGTGCTGTTGATTGGGTATTGTTGTTTTTTGGTGTTGTACGTATTAGGAAATTACGTTGAACCGACCCAAGAAACAATTGAGCAAGATGTACCTAGAGAAGTATTTATTCAGTGAGGGTAGATTCATATTACAAAATTTCATTTAGTTTGAAATGGAGCAGTTCCAATATCAAGTGCGGTTGAAATTGAAGCATTTTTAGAAATGATGTCAGCAGAACGAGGTGTTTCTGCAAATACGTTATTGAGTTATAATCGAGATTTGGTTGATTTTGAAGATTTTATTGGCAAAAAAAATATGCCAATCATTAAAGTGGGCTCCGGTGATATTTCCTCATATTTGGTTTCGCTAGTGAAACGAGGGTTTGAAAAAAGTTCTCAAGCTCGCCGGTTGTCTGCTTTACGGCAATTTTTTCAATTTTTGGTGTCCGAAGGAATTCGGGAAGATGACCCGTCGCATTTAATTCGAATGCCGAAAAGTAATCGTTCCTTACCTAAAGTATTGTCTGAATCCGAAGTTGATAAATTGGTTGAAGCCGCGCGTCACGATATTGGTGAATGTAAGAGCCCTTCAAAAAGGTATCGAGCACAACGTCTTTACACGTTGTTGGAAGTTGCCTATGCGACTGGGTTAAGGGTATCGGAATTAGTGAGTTTGCCAGCTACCGCGGCAGCTCCAAATGCGAAATTCATTATAGTTTTTGGTAAAGGTGGAAAGGAGCGAGTTGTTCCGTTATCTGAAAAGGCGCAAGAAGCAATGTGTGATTATCTTGCTATAAGTCGTTCCATTTCAAACACAGCCAAGAGTAAATGGTTATTCCCTTCTCATGGCAAAACGGGTTATTTTACCCGACAAGCATTTGCACGTGATTTGAAAGCATTGGCCGTAAAAGTAGAAATTTCGTCTGATCGGGTTTCTCCGCATGTCTTGCGTCATGCGTTTGCTAGTCACCTGCTACAAAACGGTGCAAATTTGCGAGTGGTGCAAAAATTCTTAGGACATTCTGATATTTCGACAACGGAAATTTATACGCATGTGTTAGAAGAACGGTTAAAAAAGCTGGTAGAAGAACATCACCCACTTGCTAAAGGTATGTAATTTCTAAGCAATACTAGCGTGGAAGGGTAACCCAGTAATCAAAATCTAGGATGACATTAGGGTCAAACTTACCGTCTTTATCTTTGTATGGGAATGCGGCACAAGGTTGATTCTTGGTAGCGACAGTACGAAGTCGCAATAATCCAATATCGTTCCGTCCAGGTAACTCAGTTTTTTCTAGCACCTCAGACCATGCGAAAACGGTGTCACCAGCAAACAGCGGCGCAACGTGTTGTCCACCATTGATTCCACAAATATGAAATGCGTTTTCTAAGCCGTTAAATGAAAGTGCACGGGCAATGGAAATGACGTGTCCGCCATAAATCAATCTTCGACCAAATCGATTATCTTTTTCGGTAAATTGATTGAAATGAACTGATGCCGTGTTTTGGTATAGTCTAGTGGCGATTTGATGTTCGGCTTCTTCAACTGTGGTTCCTGCTTCATGGTCGATTTTCTCTCCAACTTCATAATCATCCCATTTGAATTCGCTACCCGCGAGCTGATAATTCCAGTTCGTTGAATTTAAATTGGGAATTGATTCACTAATACCATCAATTGGTGCACAATTGCTTAATGATGGAATCGTAGTTTCAATTTGAGTTGGAGTTTGACTACGTTTTTTCACCATTACCCAACGGGTATAAGTTAACACTTCTTTGTGGTCTTGATTTAATCCAGTGGTACGGACATAAACTATACCGGTCTTTCCATTGGAGTTTTCTTTTAATCCAATTACTTCAGATTCAGCGGTGATGGTATCACCAGGATATACAGGGGCATGAAAAAGTCCTGCGGAGTATCCGAGGTTTGCGACTGCATTCTGCGAAATGTCTGGAACTGTCTTGCCAAATACAACATGAAAAACTAATAAGTCATCGATCGGTGCAGTTGGATAATTGATTGCTCGTGCAAACTCAACAGATGATTGAACGGCAAAACGAGCTCCATATAGTGAGGTGTAAAGTGCAACATCACCAGCAGTTATAGTTTTGGGAGTAGCGTGAACTATTTTTTGATTAAGCGAAAAGTCTTCAAAAAAATTTCCAGAGTTAGTTTTTGACATATTTATCCTAATTTTTTGGTTCAAAGTGAATGATCGTTGAAAACTAATTGGTTATAATTTGCCGATAAATTATATTGTGTTTAAATTTGATTTTTTGATAATTATTTTAACTGACTTATGATGAAATTTCATATCTAGCCTACTCAAATTTGTTGAGTTGGTCAAATATACGATAATGGAAACTATTTACTATGAATTTAGTGCAAAGATTACTTGATGGAAATCAGAGATTTCTTAATAGTACGTTCAAACAAAAGCAGCATAAATATGAAGAATTGGCTATTCATGGTCAGTCACCGAAGATTCTGATCATTGCATGCTGTGATTCGCGGGTTACTCCAGAAGCTATTTTTGATTTTGAACCAGGTGAACTATTTGTCGTTCGTAATGTTGCTAATTTAGTTCCTGCGTTTCATAAAAATAGCGACGAATGTAGCACTGGTGCTGCGATTGAATTTGCTGTTAACGCACTAAAAGTTTCACATGTAATTGTATTAGGTCACGCAAATTGTGGAGGCATCAAGGCCTTTTTAGCGAATCATGACAGTTTGCAGCGCGTGGGAGAGCAGATTGGATCATGGATAAAACATTTGACTAATGCATATGATTCTACAATTCAAGTAGAGCAGAATGAATCCACTCAGCAAGAAAAAATGGAGATTGCTGGGATCCAACAATCGTTGGATAATTTGAAAACCTATCCATTTATGCAACCAAAAATTGAATCTGGAGAAATTGAATTGCTTGGAGCTTGGTATAACATTCTGAATGGAGAGGTACGTATTCTGAATTAAACTGCGACGTTATGTGTGGAGTTAAATCGCTAGAATTTTTTTATTGCAAATCAAAAACTTGCTTGTTAAATTTTAATTAAGATTGAAATATGAATTCGTTGTGCCATTATATATTGTTAATAGCTGATAATATTGTTGTGTTCAAAATAAGCGTTTTTCGGATTGTACTGAGGGTAATGTCTAATTCACACAAATACTGAATTCTTACAGTTTAAATAATCGCGATCATATTTAGGAAGAGGTTAATCTTAGAAAGTGTATCTTATGGAATCATATACAGTTTGAATTTAATCCGTTTCTAACAAATATGGTATAACAGTTCTATCATTTGTGGAGGAAAATATGTCGCCAATGGTTCAAAAATTTAATGTGTTCTGCCTAAGCACGTTTGTTGCGGTATTACTTTTACAGATTAATATTCCTCCAATTCAAGCAGAGACATTTGATAAGGCATTAGAACTACATACGATCGCACGAGAAGGTAATAAAGATCACGTTGATAAGAATTTAACCACAGAAGCGTTGGCTTCAGCGATAGAAATTCTTGAAAAATTAGAGACTGTTGAACCTGTTGACCCAAGAGTTATTGCATTGTTAGGTAGTTGTTATTCAATTGCAGCGCGTGATTTGAATTCGTGGAATGTAATAAAGAGAAGAAGCGATATAAATAGGGGTTTAGATTATATTGATAGAGCTTTAGAGTTGGATGGAGATGATGTTGTGGTAAGGTTAATTAGAACTGCAGTTCAACTACATGTTCCTGAAACACGACTTGCTCCCAAAACTTTAGGTAGAAATGCGGCAGCACTTGAGGAAATGGTTAAATTGGACGAATTGTTTAAAGAAGAACCGTTACCAGCAATCGCTGATGATATGCTCATTCTTTACCGAAGAATGAAAGAAAAATTACCAGAACGCGACTGGTCTGAGGGGATAAAAATTGCTCAGAATTTAGCGCAGTAATTTTTTCCTAAGAATTTTTTTCTTGTTTAATTTAATTATTGATTTACGATTTATTTAATTTGCATTTGACAATACAGTTAAATGCCAGTCTAGGGAGAATTTACCATGAGTGAAACAAAAAAAATGAATCGCCGGTCTTTTTTAAAGACTACGGCGATGACGAGTGGCGCGACTGTTGCCGGTGCATTAGCAGCTCCAGCGGTATTGGCGCAAAGTCCAATTGTCATGAAAATGCAGAGTTCTTGGCCTGCTTCTGATATTTGGATGGATTTTGCCCGTGAATACACAACACGAATAGAAGAAATGTCTGGTGGTCGAATCACGGTTGATTTGCAACCAGCCGGTGCAATAGTTGCTGCGTTTCAGGTAATGGATGCAGCGAATGATGGAGTTATTGATGCGGCTCATACTGTACCAGTTTATTGGTATGGTAAACATAAAGCTGCTTCACTATTTGGCACTGGTCCAGTTTGGGGTGGTTCAGCAACGACCATGCTTTCTTGGTTCTATAAAGGTGGCGGTGCAGAATTTTATCGGGAATTAACTCAAGACATTCTAGGTTTGAATGTATATGGGTTTTTAGGATTTCCAATGTTTGCACAACCATTTGGCTGGTTTAAAGGTGAAGTTAATACTGCAGCTGAACTCGATGGATTTAAATATCGAACTGTTGGTCTTGCTGCAGATTTGATGCAATCCATGGGAATGAGTGTTGCTCAATTACCTGGTGGTGAAATCGTGCCAGCAATGGAACGAGGTGTTATTGATGCGTTTGAGTTTAATAACCCGTCATCGGATAGTCGTTTTGGTGCACAAGATGTAGCAAAGAATTACTATCTTTCATCCTATCACCAAGCCTCAGAATCATTTGAGTTTATCTTCAATAAAGATTTCTTTGATGATCTTGACCCTGACCTTCAAGCAATTGTTAAGTATGGAGTAGAAGCAGCTTCAACTGCAAATACTGCAACGGCAATGCGTGAATATTCAGCTGACCTTAAGAAACTTGTTAATCAACACGGTGTAAAAGTTCATCGAACATCAAAAGATATTCTGGATGGTCAATTGAATGCATGGGATGGTTTGATTGAAGACCTTGCCAAAGACGAATTCATGAAAAGAGTCATGGATAGTCAAAAAGAATGGGTCGAGCAAGTCACCTATTATGAGTTGATGAATGCTCCAGACTATGCTCTTGCCTTTAATCATTACTTCCCAGGGCAGTTAAAACTCTGATCTTTATTGATCAATATAGTATGTTGGTCCGGAATTGATTTTCCGGACCAATTTTCCTTATAGAGTGAATAAATAATGATTGGGTATATTCATTTTGCCGACAGACTTTCCGCGGCATTTGGAAAAATCTTCGCATGGTTAATCATGACGATGGCTGTTGGAACCGGGTATGAAGTATTTGTTCGGTATGTATTGAATGCACCTACACCTTGGGCCTTAGATGTTTCATTTATAATGTATGGAACATTGTTTATGATGGGTGGTGCGTATACATTGTCACGCAATGGCCATGTACGTGGTGATTTTATTTATCGTCTATGGAAACCTAGAACACAAGCAATTGTCGATTTGGTACTTTATGTGTTCTTTTTTATGCCGGGAATTTTCGCGTTGATTCTGAGTGGATGGAAATATGCATCGCGATCATGGGGATATACTGAAGTTTCTATAAATAGTCCCGCGGGAATTCCAATTTATCAGTTCAAAACGGTATTAGTAGCATCAGGCATACTTTTGTTAATTCAAGGTATTGCCCAGATCTGTCGTTGCATTGATTGCATAAAAAATAATGAGTGGATGAAAATTGATGAAGATGTTGAAGAGTTGGATGGATCTTTAGTTAAGAGTTCGCAAGTTAGTGTTAGCGGTACAAACAAATGACTGACCCTCAAATCGCATTGCTGATGTTGGGGTTTTTTATCCTAATAGTATTTTTAGGTTTTCCGATCGCATTTACATTGATGGCCATGGGAATTGGCTTTGGCTATTACGCGTATTTTGATGCCGGTAGAATGTGGCGTGCATTTAATCGATTAGGTGAAGATGCAAGTCTATGGGAACAACTTACTTTATGGATAGATGGATTCTTAAAAAATCGAATATTTGACCTGTTTATTAATCAAACTTACACGGTGATGTCGAACGAGATTTTGACTGCGGTTCCGCTCTTTCTATTTATGGGATATATCGTTGAGCGTGCTAACATTGTTAATCGGCTATTTACGACTTTAAACATTGCTTCACGAAACATACCTGGCTCGATGGGAGTAGCTGCATTAATAACATGTGCCTTATTTGCCACCGCAACTGGAATTGTTGGAGCTGTTGTTACATTAATGGGATTGTTAGCCTTACCTCAGATGTTAAAGGTTCGTTATAATACCTCTTTTGCATCTGGAATTATTTGTGCAGGAGGTACTTTAGGAATATTGATTCCACCTTCAATAATGTTAATTGTTTATGCCGCGGCATCGGGTGTATCCATTGTTCGGTTATATTCTAGTGCGTTAATTCCAGGATTTATTTTAGCAGGACTTTATTTGGTGTACGTAGTTGGTCGATCTATTTTGCAACCATCTGTTGCCCCAAGACCTAGTGCTGATGAAGTACCAAAAGTCCCTTTTCTTCGGTTGGTATTAATGTTGTTAACATCGTTTTTTCCATTGGCATTTTTAATTCTCGCGGTATTAGGTTCCATTTTATTTGGACTTGCGACACCAACGGAGGCAGCATCAATAGGTGCACTTGGTGGATTAGCTCTTGCTACAGCTTATCGCGCTCTTACTTGGGATCGATTACGAGAAAGTGTTTATTTGACTGTGCGAACGACGGCTATGGTTTGTTGGTTGTTTGTTGGTTCATATACATTTTCATCGGTTTTTTCATATTTAGGTGGAGAACAAGTTATTGCTGAATTTGTTGAAGGGTTAGCACTTTCTCCATTGATGTTTTTGATTCTTGCACAGTTAATTATTTTCTTACTAGGTTGGCCATTAGAGTGGTCGGAAATCATCATTATCTTTGTTCCAATATTCTTACCTTTATTGCCACAATTTGGTATTGACCCATTATTTTTTGGAGTGCTTGTTGCACTAAATTTACAAACATCCTTTTTGACTCCGCCAATGGCAATGTCTGCGTACTATTTGAAGGGGATTGCTCCGCCACAGGTCCGTTTAACTCAGATATTCTCAGGGGTACTTCCATTTTTGATTTGTGTCTTCATTTCCATGATTTTGATGTATCTATACCCAAAATTTGTTACTTATTTGCCGGAATTATTCTATGGACCGTAATCAAAAAGCGAGTGTTCAAAACGGTTCGTTGCAGTTAATTGAGCGAATTTCTAAAGGTGAATTGAAAGTATCTTCTTTAGTTGAAACTTTTATAAGTGCAATTGAATCGCAAGAACAAGATATTGGTGCATGGACTTGGTTTGATGTAGAATTTGCGCGTAAACAAGCAAAGACCCTTGATGATTTTCGCAGTTCTGGGAAGTCAATTGGACGACTGCATGGAATTCCAGTTGGAATTAAAGACATTATAGATACGATTGGAATTCCAACGGAAAATGGTTCCAATTTGGATAAGGGACGTATCCCAACTACAGATGCATGGATTGTGCGAAAATTGAAGTCTGAAGGTGCGTTATTAATGGGAAAGACTGTCTCAACTGAATTGGCCTTTCTTGACCCTGGAAAGACACGAAATCCGCGCGCTTTTGACCATACACCAGGTGGTTCTTCTTCTGGATCTGCCGCCGCAGTTGCTGCTGGGATGGTTCCATTGGCAATTGGTACTCAAACTGGTGGGTCCGTAATTCGACCAGCTGCATATTGTGGTGTTACTGGATTTAAACCTAGTTTTGGGGCAATTCCGCGCACCGGTGTGTTACGACAATCGCAGAGTTTGGATACAGTGGGAGTATTTGGACTTAGACCTGAAGATTGTGCGTTGCTTGGTGATGTTTTATTTGGATTTGACGAATTGGATAGTGCTACCAGACCAAATCCGAACCCAAATTTATTAGCAACAACTTTAACTGATCCACCTGTCAAACCTACTTTTGCACTCATCCAATCGCCAAATTGGGCAGAAATGCATGAAGACACCAAAACAGCTTTTGGTGAATTGAAGGAATTTTTGGGTGATGAGTATTGTTTTGAGGTTGAGTTACCTGCTGAATTTGATGACGCAGAAGAGATTAGAAAACGGATAAATTTTTCAGAAATGGCCAGAAACTTTTACACCTATATCAAGTCAGATTTTGATTCAATGGGAAAAAAATTGCAGGAAGCGATTAAACTCGGTTCTGAAATCTTTGCAAAAGATTATTTATCAGCGTTAGATTGGCAAGATGTTTTATACTCTGGTCTAGAGCAAATTCTTGAACGAGCAGATGCAATTATAATGCCTTCTTCTCCGACTCCAGCACCTAAAGGACTTGAGTCTACTGGAGATGGAAGTTTTAATGGAGTTTGGACTTTAGTCGGAGTTCCTGTGGTTACAATTCCCGGACTTACGTCCTCACAGGACCTTCCAATTGGTATTCAATTGATTGGAGCACGAGGTAACGATGCACGATTGTTACGGACATCGCGCTGGCTTTTGAATCAAATTGAAGCAATTCAATAGGAGCATGATAAAATGCTTGATAAATCACTTGCTATATTTGCTTACTTAATCCTTGCTGGATTTCTCGGAATTCTTGGATTTACAGTGTTAGATATTGACTTACTTATAGTGTTAGCAATTACACTAGCGTTGGCTGGTTGGGATCAATTTAAATCAATTTAATTCAAGGTTTTATAGGATTTTTCTGCAAAAAAATCTAGTTGCTTGCAGTGATTGCAAGCAAAATAAAACTAGCTATTTACTCTTAATTTAATACTCTCAATATCGTAATAATTTTTAAACGAAGTCATGACACATTGCTCTTCAATTAACCTAACTGGATTTTTTTGATTTGATAAGACCTCTATTGACTAACACTTCTGCTATTTGCACAGAATTTAGCGCGGCACCTTTGCGAAGATTATCTGAAACTACCCATATATTGAGTCCATTCTCAATTGTCTTATCTTCACGAATTCGAGATATAAAGGTAGCATCTTCACCCGTACTCTCATACGGGGTGATATAACCGCCATCTTCACTTTTATCAACTACTAGACAACCGGGAGCTTCGCGCAGAGTTTCCCGGGCTTCATCAGCTGAAATTGGGTTTTCAAATTCAATATTAACAGATTCTGAATGACCAATGAATACCGGAACTCGAACTGCTGTGCAAGTCACCTTAATTTCTGGATCTAATATTTTATTGGTCTCAGCAACAACTTTCCATTCCTCTTTGGTGTATGCATCTTCCATAAAATCGTCAATGTGTGGAATCACATTGAATGCAATGCGCTTGGTAAAGTGAACGGGTTCAGCCACTCCGTTAGTTAAAAGAGCTTTAGTTTGGTCAAACAATTCGGTTTCGGCATTTTTACCACCACCTGAAACGGATTGATAAGTTGAAACTACAATACGCTTGATTTTTGCTAAGTCATGAAGTGGTTTCAAAGCAACCACAAGTTGAGCTGTTGAGCAATTTGGATTGGCAATTATGTTTTTTTTCGAGAAATCCGCAATATCATCAGCATTCACTTCTGGAACGATAAGTGGAACATCCTCATCGTATCGCCAAGTTGATGAGTTATCAATTACTATGCAATCGTTGATCGCGATTTTTGGTGCCCAAGATTTTGAAATCGACCCTCCTGCGGACATAAGGCAAATGTCAGTATTGGAAAAGTCAAAATTCTCTAAGGCTGTCACTTTTAAAGTTTTGTCACCGAATGAAATATCTTTACCGTGTGATTGTCGTGAAGCAAGTGGATAGACCTCATTGACTGGAAATCCTCGTTCATTTAGAACAGTGAGCATTTCTCGACCAACATTACCAGTAGCTCCAGCGATTGCAATATTGAAACTCATTTTGAATTCCTGCCGTTATTTGATTTAGACTTAAATCACAAGAAAAAGATGAATGTCTCACGAAAATAACCAGTTTTGGTTAGTATAAATTGAAAATGTTTGACTAATATTGGACTGAGGAAACTATTGTTTAATTTGGTCTAAAATTCATATTCAAATGGAATTGTCAATTTCACTTCAAATATCAAAAACACATAAATAATAAAGTTGATTAAATTTTTCAACAAGAAAATTAGTAGAAATTATTATGGCAGAAAGACACTCTGAAGTGCCCGCTCTTAATTAGCGAAATTATTGAACACTAGCTGTTTGGTTCAGGATTGTACACTGACTACCCAAAATTACTGTCGGGAGACATTTTAAGAACATTTCTTGTGGAAAACCTAAAAATAGTTGCACATAAATAGATTCCCTTTGTTAAAAAATTATTGACGAATATTTAGGTGTTGGAATTTTTGAAATTCAACTTCTTAATTTAACAAGAAAACTAGCAATTTCATAGGGAATCTTCACATGACTAAAATGCTTTCAAGACAGCAGCGACGGTATTTGGCACGACAAAGTCAAAAACAAGACCAACAAATTGAACAAGTTAACGAATTGGATAGTCATGTAACAATCCGTGGCGGTAGTAAGACAAAATCATATTCTCAACTTGAACAAGTTCAAGGTTGGGTTCCCAAACATCAAGAAGTTGAAATTGCTGGAAAACTTGTTCGAGGTTTGGTTTATGTTGGTAAACCTCCAATCGTTCAAACAATATTCGGAGAGAATCAATTTTGTAACGCGTATATTGACCCTTCATTGCCTGTGAGTATGACTTCAAGTCAAAAATCGTATGTAGGTACAGATTTTTACTTTACTTACGCTTCATTGAGTCCCTTTGAACGAAATAAGTACCTTGATTGGTTAGTTGCTGGAAAAACACGAGAGCATTTTGATCCAAGGTTTATTCAAATATATTTTCTTGGATTGGAACGACGACTATTAGCTGATAATCCAACTTCACAGGATATTAACGATATATTGATGGAGCTAACTTTGCTCTCAGATAACTTCCGAATTCAAAATTTTGAATTTCTCTATAGATTGCAGAGGTTTTATTTATTTACAACAGACATTGCACCGTATTATGAAAATGCTTCTAAATCAGATTTTTATATTGACCCGATGCTTACTAAAGTAGAGGGAAGTCTAAAAGCATCAAATGATGAGCTATTAGGGTATCAGTACTTTTATTGTTATCTAGATGAGTGCGACGATGAGATAATTGAAAGTGCGTTACAAAATCATCCACATGAATTTAAATTTATGTTTAAACTTGAGTTTGAAAAGAAAATTCCAGATGGAATTCCAAGTTATTCTGAAGAACCAGAAATGTTTGAAGAATATCTATCTATTTCTAGTGAATTTAGCTGTGATGATTTTATCAAATTCCGCGGAAACTATCTAGAGTCATATCTTGATTATGATTTTTTCTGGAGTTATGTGTATCCAATTGCGCGTAAAGTCGCTAAAAATCTAAATTCGAATAAGAGAAAAAATCGTAAATCGCGTGACAAAATAACACTACAAAACCCTAAAAAGTCTATTCTTTCAGGGAATTCAAACTCAGACTTGCAATATCAAAAGCAAGTTATAGAGAATTGGAAAGATCGGATCTTAAAACAGAAAAATGAAATTTCTGTTTATGATGTATTAAAAATTACTGGTACTTCGGAACCGCGAGGTGAATTTACAAAACCTCAATGGGACCGTGCAGTTGATAAATTTATGAATTCTGGTTTTGGACTTGTTCCTGAATTGAGTTTATTCATGGATTATGCAAATTTTGATGACTCGATAACTATAATTGAATTAGACCGTCAAGATAATGAATGGAAGAAAACCTCAACCAAGTATTTTTCGGTGTTAATTTCGGTAGCACTAGGATTTTTAATTTTTAGTAAGGAAGGCTCACTTAATAAATCACAGGAATCAACTATAGAAGCATTGATAAAAGGTATTAAAGGATTAAAGCGATCAGAGAAAATTCGTCTAACGCATAATTTTCAACAAATGTTAAAGTCTCCACCGTTCCCAAAATTTATATCACGACTAGGACATTATAAAAAATTGATAAATCCCGAGATTGTTCGTCCATTTATGGTGAAATGTGCGAGTATGGGGAACATGAACAATGCAAAAACCGTATCACTGATGGAGTCAATCTATCAACGAATGGGAGTTGATAAAACGTTGGTTTATTCAGATCTTCATGCAGAGGAATCAACTATTCAACATTTTGAAAAACGTAAAAAGCAAGGAAAAGTTCGTGAGTTAGATCTTGACAAAATAAACAAGATCCGTAGCGAAACAGAACAAGTATCTGAAGTATTAGGTGGAATATTTAACGAACAACAAGCGGTATCCTCCTCTGAAAATAACAACTTGGTCGGTAGTTTAGGGTTGGATAATAAGCATGAAATATTGGTTCGCAACTTGCTAGATAAGTCAAACTGGACCGAAAGTGAATTTGAGAATCTTGTAAAACAACAGGGTTTGTTTACCGCAGGTGCACTAGAATCAATAAATGAATGGGCATTTGATAGATTTGAAGCACCATTGATAGATGATCATGACGGATACCAAGTTGATGTAGAAATTATTGAAAAGATTACATTGGAGCTTGAGGGAGAAAAATTAGCTGCTTAGAAAATGTCGGTACAAGATTTTTTCAACATATTATTAGCCATCTTGATTTGTCAGACCTAAAATATTTTTACAAAGGGACTTCAGCGACCCTACATCTAAGCGACTGGATAATGCATCTTGTTGCAATAAAAATTCATTCAAATAACGATGGTATTTCTCAGATTGCAAGTTTGGGTTGTCGGCAAAAATATTGAACTTATGATTAGTTGTTAATAACTCTAATGCTTCTATTAGACTCAGTGTTGCGTTTTTACTCACTACTTCCATAAATCCATCAAAAACCTGTGTGTTAAAACTGAATGATCTAAGTGCAAGAGCAAGTGTTGTTGCCTTAATTGAACCACATCGAGTTGCTACCAACCATTCACCAGGTGCATTTGATGAAATCCAACCTTTTGTATATTTCATTTGACTATAATTTTCCCGAGCTTCACCTAACAACTCAGATGCAATCTGATCTAAGTAAATAGGTTGTACATCATTTTCTAGCAATTCAAACATTTTTTCGACAATCTTGTCATGAACTATACCAGGGTCGGTACCAAATTTTGGTGGAAAACCTACATTTGAAGGTACAACAACAATAACACGATCTTTATCTTGCACCTCTTCTACCATCCACCGTCGACCAGAAAATATTATCATTATTCCAGGAATAACTATATTACTTATTGGAATTGTCCCTAATTCCTTGCCATCAGCTATCAAACGATATTCTTCAGTAGTTTGAAATGTCGCATAAAAACTAAAATGTGAAACTAGACGTTCCCCCTTAGCTCCCAGCAATAATAACCCAGTTTTAGTTTGTTCAATCAAATCAACTTCTTTATCACCAATACACCTCAAGACATCAGTAAAAATCTTTGTAGAAACTTGTTGGAATGCCCCTCGTTCGCAAAGAATTTTGTATAGTGTTTGTGCGTTTGCACCATTTCGTTCAGCAATAACAGAAAGTATCTGTTGAACTAAAGTTGAAAGATGGAGCGCATTTGGTCTAGGTGGTTCACACCATTTTTCAAGCAATAACTCAATAATTGCAATTGATCGAATCGTTCGTAATCGCAATTTTTCAGAAAAATTGCTGTTACGATTTATTTTGGGTTCATATACATATTGTCGTAATATAGCTGCTTCACCTTCGCGTCTTCCTGAACGACCTAAACGTTGACGAAGTGACGAAACATTAAAGGGTGCACCAATTTGAGCAACATTTTTTACACTTCCTATATCTATACCTAATTCTAATGTAGTGGTACAAACTGCAGTTGTAGGTTTATTTTCACCTCTTAATCTATTCTCGACAAATTCTCGGTGCTCGCGAGTTAAGTTTGCATGATGAGGATAAAATTCCTGAGGAAGTCCATTTTCTTGGCAAAGCTCAGCTAAATGATCAGAAATTAATTCTACATTTTGTTTTGATCCTCCAAAAACTAAATTATTGCTTCCCCGAATGTGGCTAAATATGTGCTGCGAAATTGAAGAAAGTGCAGAAACTGTTTCTTCTGAATCAATCGAATCAATTGAATCTAAATATCCGCGTAGTTGCAATTTAAGGTCAGAGTGTCCAGTTGAATCTTCAATGATTGTCACAGCGTCGGAGTTTTCTTGCCGAAGAAATTTACTAGCCAAACTAATTTCACCTAAAGTTGCGGACAGTCCAATTTTTCTAACATTTCTTTTGAGTGCTTGTTCCAATCGAAAAAGTAATGAACGAACTTGAACACCTCTTTCACCGTCGATTATTGAATGTAACTCATCTATAATTGCTGCGCGGACTCCACTAAATAATTTCGAGATTTCTGAACCTCTTAAAACAAAAATAGCCTCCAGTGCTTCAGGAGTGATCAAAATTATTCCAGAGGGATTTGTTAGTGCTTTTGTTTTTTTTGTGTTTGATGAATCACCATGCCAAGGTAAAACTGGAATGTCTACATTATAACAAATTTTATCTAAGCGACGGAACTGATCATTGATTAGTGCTTTAAGCGGAGCAATATATAATATGTCAAAACTACTACTTGCAGAATTATCTTCAAAAATTTGCGACAGAAGAGGGAAAAACACTGCTTCTGTTTTCCCTCCGGCAGTTGGTGCTGAAATAATTAGATCAGAGTCTGAGTCTATAATTACATGAATTGCTTGTTTTTGAATTTCACGTAAATCTTGCCAGTTCTTACCCCGAATCCACTTTTGAATCGGTGACGAAAGTTTATCAAACGCATCATTCATAGCTTAAAATTTGCCAATTCATCGTCGGTATGTTGCTCCCCTACATTTTCATCAACTTCGGATAAGTCATCGCCAGTATCTTCTTTGATTTCAACTTTTTCCAATAAACTTTCCCATTTTGCATTTGGGTTTTGTTCCAAAACTGCAAGCAAATTGACAAATGCAGTAACTGTATTTCTGGGAGTTCGAAAGTAAGCCTCACCAATTCGCTGCGAGCAATAATTCATAAATGATTTCAACGCGCTATCCGGAATATGCTCCTTTTCACCTTGTACAACTGTACGAATATTTGACAAAAGCACGAACATATCTTCCGGTGTCAAATTTGCCAATTTAATTACTGGACCTGAAAAATCTACGAGGTCCTCACTGACAAATGTATTTTCAGCAAGTCGCGACTGTAATGCCTCATAACTGTATAATCCACGCCGTGTATCAAGTAGAAAGTCAGGGGTTCCACCAAACAAAAAACCAAGATTTGTCGCGGTTCCTTGTAATACATCATTAAGTATTCGCAAAATTTGCTCATAATTTGACTCTCTCGCTTTTTTTGATGAAAGTTTGTAAATATTCACCATTTCATCTAATCCAATCAATAGACCTTTGTAACCAGCAGCAACTACGAACGCTGACATTAGTTTGAGATAATCATAAACATTAGAATCATTGACAATTGTCCGTACATCTAAAGCTTTTCGAGAATCAGTTTTTACACTGAATTCGCCTCGCAACCATTGAATTGCTGAAGATTTTAGCTGTTCATTATCAGTTTCATGGCCTTCCCAATATTTAGCAATTACTTGTGAAAACGCATACCCCCCTGTCATTTCCTCAAAGTGGGATAACCGCTCTTTAATTACTGAATCGGTAGATTTTTTGCTTGAATCGGCCTCCTGTATTGCTTGACTAACAAATCGTTCAACGACGCTTGTCAATGCCATTCCATCTGGTTTAGTTCTGGTCGCTAAATTTCTGGTTAATTC
This sequence comes from Stappiaceae bacterium, assembly GCA_964291365.2. Lineage (GTDB taxonomy): Bacteria > Pseudomonadota > Alphaproteobacteria > Rhizobiales > Stappiaceae > JBDWFY01. The sequence continues at coordinate 816,335 of OZ220020.1, read as the reverse complement.
AGCATAGAGTCTTTTTGCTTGACCACCAGTGGCATGAATTCGACGCTCTGGTGCAAGATCGGCAAACATTACCACTAGTCCTTTTTCCAATGCAATTAAGCGATTTAGATTCATGAAAAATGTTTTTCCTGAACCGTATTCCCCAATCACGAATCTGACGGCCGACCCACCATCGGAAATACGTTCCATGTCTTTTACCAATTCTTCAATTTCCTTTGCCCGTCCTACCTGAATATGGCGTAATCCGTGTTTTGGAACGACTCCGGCCCGCAATGCTTGAATAATTGCATCACGTTCGCGTGGTTTTAAACTTGACATTTATGTTAATCTCCTTTCTGAGGTTTGAGATTTAGAATTCAAGCTAATTGTGACTTAATGTGATTACCATTGTTAATTACAATCAATAGATTATCAAAGACGTGAATAACTCATTCGGTGAAATATTGACGACATTTTTGGATATAAGCACTTGGTGTTAACCATACCAATAAACATTGATACTGGTATAAGTTTGTGACTAGGTAGGTAATTTTCTGAGCTTGAATTGTTATAGTTAAGAAATGAGCAATCCGATTCATATTAAATTATTTTGGAAAATTTTCGATATTGGAAATCTCCTCAAAATTAACATTATTGAGAGATTATTCAATAATAATCGCACGATAAATTACTTGGTATTTGAATGGCCAGTTTGCACTTCAGATTTTATTTATCTGTAATATGAAAATTTTTTGTCGGAGTCAATTCCTAATAACTTTAGTTGAATCAGAATTACATTACTTTCTGGTGGAAAATTCTTATCTTCTCTAATTCTGCGGGTTCCCTAAAATTACTCTAAATCAATACTTATTGAATTTCGCTTATTTCCACACAGAAACCAAAAAATCGGTTTGAACCACGCTCCAAATTGCTCACTCCAAATTGTTGAATTTACATGACTCTCAAACTCACCTCTAGCATCAGTACATTGCAAAAAGTCTTTAACTAAGTTATTACCAAAACCAGGATAATTGAGTTTTCTAATTTCGGATTTGGTTATATGGTAATTTTCTTTTATCCATTCAACCAATTCTTTATCTTGTTGGCACTTTTTAAATACTTTCTCACCTGAAAACCCGTTCTTAATATCAAGGTTCAACCAAAGTGTTTTGTCTAATGTTACTTTACCTGTTAAAACTGAACTAGTGTGTTTTAGACATTGAATACAGTCTTTGGTGACCTTCATATTTTGTTTTTTTAGAGACTCACAGATAAAATCAATAATTTCTATGGTAAGAAAATTTTCAATTTTGTCACATGGGGTCAGCAACGCTAATCCAACGACGTTCGTGGACTTTAGTTTTTCAAATTTATTCAAGAGCTTCTTTCCAAGACTTTTCTTTCCATTGATATAGTCTTGGTCGCAAATGCATAGTGCAAGATTCTCTTCATTTAACAGGTCTTCAAATATCCCTGTAATATTTGAACCAGCACCGTCTGCTGGTTGAAATCTTATTTCACCAAAGTCAATCTTTTTTAGTTCGTATTCAAACGCAATTTCAAATAATCTTCTGTCAATCCTTGAATTTTCAGTTAAAAGAAAAGCACGGTCCAATCTCATTCCATCAATAAAATTTTTGTGACTAATTTGCCAGTGGTGACCGTTTCCTTTGTGATCTGTTCGGCTAATATACTTAGTTTTTCCAATTTCAATTGTTAATAAACAAAGTGCATAATCAACTTGTGCACCAGTTTCAATTATCAAGCTTTTGATATGATTAATCTGTGCTTGATAAGGTATAGTTAATTGGATATTTTCAAGTACCCAATTGGCGAGCTCTCGTTTCATAAAAAATCGGTGGAATCCTTCCAAACTAGATCTAGCTATTTCTGAAAATAACAGAGATGCTTCTACTTTTGAAATCTTGCTTAATTCAGCTGGAGTGATATTAATATTAATAAGCATTTGGTCTATCTCAAAAACTTATAGGGCCAATTATGGAGATATCCATTTTCGTCAAAATAAGACTCTTGAATATCTATTGAATCAGCTGCGTCATCGTTAGTTGCAGAAAATACCAAAATTTGAATTTGGTCTGGAGCAATTTTCTTTTGTTCCACAAGTTCACCAAGTCGATTTAAAATACTGGAACTATGAGTTTCAATCAAATAAATTGGAGTAATTCGTGTTTTGTCCTTGTTAGATTTTGTCTTTGCTAAACTGTCAACAAAGATATCAGCAAGAATTTCTTGTCGTTTTGGATGTAAGTGAGACTCGGGTTGTTCAATTGAAATCAAAGAATAGGTCTCTAATTGTTTAAATTGCCTTGATAAGGATTTACTATACAAAGCCGAATATACTGATGGTAGTTTTTCTTTTTGGTAAGTAGTCCACCATATTTGTGCGAGTACAGGTAATACTTCTGAAATGCCAAATCCAGAATCTGCAATATTACGCTTTTTGCCATTAGTTTCTACCATCAAACTTGTATGATCTCCTCCATTTGAAATGGAAATTCCAAAGTCAAAATAATTGTTAATCCAATTTGAAAAATCTTTTAAACCTTTTGGTTTGATTGATTCAAAAAAATTTGGAAGGTTTCTGCCATCAGGGAAAACTTGGTCACTTCTCAAGTTTTCGTTTCTGATAAATCGGTCGTTTATTGATCTTGTAGGTTTAAAATATGTGGATCTTGACAACAGTACATCAAAAAATTTGCAAATTTGATTGAACGCATTAATTGCAGAAAATAGTCCACAATAAGAATTGAATTCAGCTATTTGTTTATTAAACTTTTTTGAAGATTGTCTCAGTTCTTCGTAGTACTTACGGAAGTTTGCGGAACAAGCATTTTTTTCTAGTTCTTGAAGCGAAGAATCGTCCAGACAAGGGTGAGTAAGTATATTTAAACTCTCAGCTCGTAATTCCTTTTCAGTTGCTTGATTCCCAAATTTCGATTTCAATTTTTTTTCAACATTTATGACAAATTGTGCCTCAAAATCTGAAGCGTTTGGAATAATTGTATCCTTAAATTCATTTAAATAATGTGGAACGATCTCTGAAAAAATATGTTCACTTGGAAATCCAAATAGATATTTTTTGAATGTTTTTGGTAGCTCATTCCCGTTCAGAATAATTTTTTCTGATTCTTTTTCACAATTGGATACTACTTTAAAATTCACCTTATGACTGGGTAATTCAATTCCAGTTATCCTTCTAATGATATGATTTTTGTGTTGAACAATTTGCACATCAAAAATGATTTTGCCATTGACCGCAATTTTGTCCGTAGCTTCAATACCAATTGCTTTTTTGCTGGATAAGAGAGTGGTATTCTGAATTGGGAAGTTTTCAACTGCAAATCGAAAGGTAATACCATTTTTAATTTTTCCTTCCTTTACTGTTGTTTCAAAATTTCCAAAGTCTACGATCCCACCTTTCCAGTTGATTGGTTCAATTGTAGGATTATCAATTGATTGTTTGATTAATGGAAAAGTACGCAAAACTGAACTTTTACCAAGATTATTTCGTCCAACCAAAATAGTGATTGGTCGAATTTCTGTCAGTGATAGGTTTACAGCTCTCAGATTTTCCAATCCGAAATAGAGTTTAGTCTTGTCGTTTTTGTTCATTTTGGTGATGATTTACAAATTTTTGGTTCTGGAATTTTGATTTTGTTTGAAAAATTGACCCCAACAGTCTAAGATTTAGTAATATTATTTTAAGTTTAATTGTCAAGCACTTAAATTTTATTGTACAAATAGAACTTGACAAACTTCTGAATTCCGATCCAAGCTTCAAGAATGCATGTTATACTTTTATTTGTATAAAATAAATCAAATTGCACATTTAATTTGCCAATTTTACCAATTCATTCACGATGGCTGTTCCTATTTCTGTCGTGGATGAAGAAGTCTGACCTGATTTTGCGATATCAGCTGAACGTAATCCATAATCTAGAACATTTGCAATTGCTTTCTCTATTAAGTCAGCTTCAGTAGATTTACCAAATGAATACCGAAGGGCCATTGCAAAACTCGCAATCATTGCGATTGGATTTGCTACTCCAGTACCTGCAATATCTGGTGCGGACCCATGTACTGGTTCATACATTGCTTTTCGTTTTCCAGTTTTTTCATTTGGAGAACCCAGTGAAGCGGAAGGAAGCATCCCCAATGATCCAGTCAACATCGCGGCTACATCTGAAAGCATATCACCAAACAGATTATCAGTGACAATGACATCAAACTGTTTTGGATTTCGAACAAGTTGCATACCTCCAGCATCAGCAAGCATATGTTCAAGTCCTACATCTTTGTATTCATTGTTATGAACTTCGGTAACCACTTCGTTCCAAAGTAATCCAGATTTCATAACGTTGCGTTTTTCCATTGAGGTAACTTTATTATTTCTGGTGCGTGCCAAGTCAAAAGCCACGCGGGAAATTCGTTCTATTTCGAAAGTATCGTAAACTTGTGTGTCAACAGCTCGTTTCTGACCGTTACCAATATCGGTAATTTCTTTAGGTTCGCCGAAATAAACGCCACCTGTCAATTCTCGAACGATTAAAACATCAAGGCCCTCAATAATTTCTTTCTTAAGAGAAGAGGAGTCAGCAAGGGCTGGATAACATATTGCTGGACGAAGATTTGCAAACAACTCAAGTTCTTTTCGAAGTCGTAATAAACCAGCTTCGGGACGAACTTCATATGGTACATCACTCCATTTTGGTCCACCTACAGCACCAAAGATAACAGCATCTACCGAAGTTGCTTTATCCATTGTTGAGTCTGAAATTGCTTGGCCGTGTGCGTCGTATGCAGACCCTCCGACGAGGTCCTCTTCAAATTCAAATGTGTCAGTTGATTGCTCATTTAACCAAGAAATGATTTTTTTTACCTCTTCCATGATCTCTTGACCGATGCCATCTCCAGGTAATAACAATAGGGAGTTTGTAGCCATAGTATTGTTCCAAATGCTATTTTTGAGTGATTGGATTAAGTAATATAGCAAATATCATTATGATAGGTACATAAATTTTCAAACAAATTCAAATGAATCAATATCAAGCAGAATATTACTAAATCACTTGATGTTAAATCTCGGAAACAGATTCCTCTAAAATTGTAAATTAGTAAGATTCAATGTTTTGAATTAGTTTTGTTTTCGTTACTATATAATTATTTTACAGAATTTTGTATTTTCCAAAACGTCACTTGAAAAATAATAATTTTTACACCATATTAGACTTGATTACAATAATTAGATAATACAGGCATGAATAAAGCTAAAGAAGAAATCATTATAGTGACAATTAACTCACCATTTAAATCTTATATGGGTGTTGAGTTGATTGTTGATGCGCTAAAAAACTGTAAACCAAATTGTTCACAAATTTATTCATTTTTTACAGAGATAAGTGTTGAAGATCAGCGTGAATTTGCACGAACCAATGGTATATCTGAATCTGAATTGATTAAAACAGCAGAACAAATTTCAAATATGGCTGGTTATAAGATGCCTATTTGTAAAAAATAGTCTCAATTTTTTAAATGACATTTCCAATTTGATTGTGACTGGAATTAGGTTGTCAAGATGCAAACTTAACAGAAAATATTCTTTGAAAATTCGTTAAATATTTAGGGGGTTTGATGCAAAGAAGAGAAATGCAGTGGGATCAACTGTTGAAATGTGCATAAAGCATATTTGATCTTGTGAATGAACGATATCCAAATAATATTATGGCAACTGAAAATTGGTCTTTGGGTGGTGGTACTGCTCTAATGTTACAAATTGACCATAGACACAGTTTTGATATAGACATCTTTTTTGCTGATGTTCAATTAATAAACTTTATCGTTGCAACAGTATCAGATGTATATGAAAATTCAGAGAATCCGAAATATACAAGTTTATCACCATCACATGTAGCAATTAAGTATAGTGAATTTGGTAAAATTGATTATATATATTCTGGAATTTTGACTGATAATCCATTTAAGAATATTGAATTAGTGGGTAGAAATATCAAGATTCAAACAGTACCGGAGATAATAACCAGTAAGATTGTAAAAAGGGGAGGAGATTTTTTACCAAGAGATATTTTTGATGTTGCATCAGCTTGTTCAACTTCACATCGTAAGGATATTGAAATTGCTTTGTTAGAATATTCTGAGGAAGTTGCAATTGTTATAAAACAGATCAAGTCTATGAGACCAGAATTGATTCAAGATTATTTTAATGATTTGATTATCCATAAAGGATATGAAAGGTTAAAATTAGATGCGGTACCATTGACTTTAAGTGTTTTAGAACGTGTAAGTAAGAGACTATAGCTAAAGATTATTTTAAAAATAGGTGAAAATTATACTCAATTGATTTTTGCAATTGATTCTAATTTCGCATTACCTCCACATATCAATACCCCGATTTTTTCGTTAGGTTTTGGGGAGTATTTACCGGAAATTAATGCCGCAAGTGCTGTCGCACCACCAGGTTCTGCAATGATTTGAAATTCAGACCATAACAGAGATTGTGCGTCAATTATGTCCTTATCTTCTACTAATATAAGATCTTCCACTGTTTCAGAGATAATTTTGTGGGGAAGGTCTCCAGCAATTTTTGCTCCAAGTGAATCAGCCGCGATGCTGTTTATTGGAACTTCTGTTGGTTTTTCTTTATTGCGAGCTGCAAAAAGTGCATTACTATGTTGCGGTTCAACACCGATGACTTTTGTGCGGTTGTGATACCATGAACCGATACCAGCAATAAGCCCACCTCCTCCGATTGCGACGAGAACGGTATCTAAATCAGGTACCTGCCGTTCCCATTCTAGGGCTAAAGTTCCCTGACCAGCAATTGTCGTTGCAGAGTCATAGGGGTGAATATTGATGAAACCGCTTTCGGTTTGAAACTGTTCACATAATTTCGCGGCATCTGAATACAGTTCACCTTCGACATGAACATCGGCATTGTACCGTTTAATTCGGTCAATTTTTACTGGACTGGAGATTTTTGGTACGAATATTTTAGACTTAAATCCAAGTGCTTGACATGCATAGGCAACGGCCGCTCCATGATTTCCACCAGAAGCGGCAGTAAATCCTGTTGTACTGGGGTCGGCAGAGAGTAAATTGTTAAAAGCACCCCGAGTTTTGAATGATCCTGCGTGTTGGATTGATTCCAACTTAAGATTTATTGGAAATCCAAGACCTAATTCATTCGCACCACAATCAAAAACAGGGGTTTTTCTGATATAGTCTTTGATTCGGTCGTAGGCCGCTTCAATTTCAGTAAGAGTTATCGCACACGACATGAAGTGATACTTTCAATATTGTTACTTGATGTCCAATATTTAGTTTGGTGTCAAAATAGAGCGTGGAAAGGAATTCCGTAATGCACCATTTTTTGAATAGATGATAGAATTAGGAGAAATAAACTTTTCTCACAAGATAAAACAGATTCATTTTGTCAATCATTTTATTGATTGTTTGCTGGCATCGCGGTTTCAACTAGTTTAACAAAATATGAGCAACCAAATGGGATTAACTCATCGTTAAAATCATATTTTGGATTATGAATCATCGCACCGTCCCCATTACCTGCAAAAATAAACGCACCAGGTCGCTCTTCTAACATGAATGAAAAATCTTCACCTCCCATTACTGGAGGTGCATCATCAGCAACAACAGTATCACCAGCGACTTCTTTTGCTACTGAAACTGCAAATTCAGTTTGTTTTTCGTGATTTGAAGTTACTGGATAACCGCGTGTTAGATTAACATCTGCCTTAGCACCAAACGAATTTGCAATTCCGTTGGTGATTTCTTTGATACGTTTTTCTGCAAAATCACGGGTTTCAGCTTTAAGAGTGCGTACAGTTCCCCGTAAAAATGCCGATTGCGGAATTACATTAAATGCATTACCAGCTTGAAATACTGTGGTAGATATGACTATTGAGTCAAGTGGATCAACATTTCGACTTGCGATAGTTTGAATTGCTGATACTACTTGTGCACCAACAACAATAGGGTCAATAGTTTCGTGTGGTTTTGCGGCATGTCCCCCAAGTCCATGGATGGTGATATTGAATTCATCCGTTGCTGCCATCAAACTTCCTGGGCGTGTAGCAAAATGTCCAACTGGCATTCCAGGCATATTATGTAATCCATACACTTCATTGATTTTCCATCGATCCATAAGTCCATCATCAATCATAGCTTTCGCGCCGGCACCACCCTCTTCTGCTGGTTGAAAAATTAAGACGACTTGTCCGTCAAAGTTTCGGGTTTCAGAGAGATACTTGGAAGCACCTAGAAGCATTGCAGTGTGCCCATCGTGACCGCAAGCGTGCATTTTGCCGTCAAATTTTGACGCGTATGGTTTGCCAGTTTCTTCATGGATCGGTAACGCATCCATGTCTGCGCGCAATCCAATAACTTTACCACTGTTATTAGTTTTACCGTTAATCACGCCGACAACACCAGTCCGGCCGATACCGGTGGTGACTTCATCAATGCCAAATTCATTCAGCTTGTCGGCTACAACTTTGGAAGTTCGTTCAGTTTCATATAAGAGTTCGGGGTGTTCGTGAATGTCGCGTCGCCATTCGGTGATTTCCTCTTGCAAATCTGCAAAACGGTTGATTATGGGCATTTTCCTCTCCTAGATGTTGGTAAAGTTATTAATTGAACTAGTATTATCAACACAATATTAATTATTTTGCAAATAAATTATTTGAAGTGTGGTAAATTTTAATTTGTTAGCTAATTGTATATAGAGTTTTAAGTAATGTTGGTGAATAGTTTAAGACTTGATACAATCTTGAAAATATATATTAAGGTTCGGAATGAAATGCAAAGAAGCAATGAAAATGTAGAGATAAATGATCATGGAGATGATTACAAGTCAGTGGAAAGAATTGTGTTAATTTCTAAACGTCAATAATTAAGGAGAATAACTATGGGATTAGCAAAAACTGCACCCAGTTCAGCTGGCAATACGCTCTTGGATATACCGAAGGTACGATATAATCCTCTAATAGCACTTAAGGAGGAGAAAGGGGCAGTTATTGATGAAGTTACTGAGGTTGAAGATGAAAATTCTTACACACAAGAACAGGCACTGGCACACATGGGTATTACGGAATCAGAATTTCTTAAATTGCTAATTGAAACTGGAAATTGTCCGTCTGGTAAATTAGACAAAAACCGGATGTATTCTGTGGAGATGATCATTAAGATTGACCCCGAGAAATGGATAGACCCAAAGGTATATAATTTGGAAGACTTATATGGTGATGTAGTCAACAACACTTATTCACTTGATGAAGCACTCGAAATCTTGAGAATTTCAAAATCTAAATTTAAGAAACGGTCGCTGGACCGAGGACTATGTACAGCAGAAGAGTTTGATACCACTAAGGAGTTTCCATTTGAGTGGGTATGGTATATTGACAAGTATTATTGAAGATTGAGTCAGGTTGAGGACCGAAGATTGAGATTCTCGGTGTTGGATTTAATTGGTCGCTAGCAGGTGGTAATGCAAGTTGCGTATCTGCCGCATTAGGTTTTCTTAACTAAGGTGTAATTGCCGTTAGATTTGATGGTCTGAGATATGTTACGTGTGATTTAATAGGGTTGAAGAGAGGAAAAGAGTGATTTAATTCGTCAAGGTTGATGGTCGTGGAAATGATTGTAGGAGTATTGAAAGATTGATCGAAACACCTATACACAATTAAAAAAGGAGATTAACCATGGCATTAGCAAAACCTGAACCTAGTTCGGTAGGTTACACACATATAGACATTCCGAAGGTGCGATATACTCCCCCTTTAACTCAAAAAGAGGAGAAATGTGTAGCTGTTGATGAAGTTACTGAAGGTAAAATTGAGAATAGCTACACACATGAACAAGCACTTGAGAATATGGGTATTACGTAAACGGTGTTTCTAGAATTGCTCATTGAAACAGAAAATTGGCCTTCTGGAAAATTAGACAAAAACCGCATCTATTCAAAGGAATTGATTTTTGAGATCGATCCTGAGAAGTGGGTAGACACCAAGGTTTATACGTTGGAAGAAATATATGGTGATGAAGCCAACAATACCTACACTCTTGAAGAAACTCTAAAGATTTTGAAATTTTCGAAATAAAAATTTCAGGACGAGTTAGTAAAAAATCGGTTTTGTACGGCAGAAGAGTTTGACAGTATTAAAGAGTTTACATTCTTGTGGTTAAGAGTTATTGACTCAAATAAGTGAAGGTTGGTTTAAGTGTTGAGTTTGTCATAAAGTGTAAAAGTAAATTACAGAAATATATTGTTTGCAATTTTTAAAAAATGATAATATAATTCTAATTACAAAATGTTCTTTGTTTACAAAAAGTGTTGACGGTTAATGAATTTCTGAGTTATCTATCAGTAAAATGCGCGAAAAAATTAAATACGGAGGTTTATGAGATGAGTTTGCCACAATCTGTTGAGCCATCTGACGTATATTCAAAATTGATGGATAAACGGTCTAAGCATGTGACTCAGACCTTACATGGAAGTATTTCTGAAAAAAAATCAGTTAAGTCTCACAAAGTGAGAAACAATGAATTTCCTCCATTAAGAAACAAGTCTGTGCATACTCAATTGATACAGGATTTAAAACAAAAGTGTATTGAGTTTACCAAACTAGAATTTGGATGGGATGGTTATGATGCGATTCCTGCCACCAGTGAAACTGCTAATTTGGCTATGCGAATAATTGATAGATTAATTAAACCCAATGTTCCAAAACCTGGTATAGTGCCAGTATGTGACGGTGCAATCCAAATTGAATGGCATGTAAAAAATTATGAATTTGAAATAGAAATTACTAAACCTTCAGTGGTTGAAGTATTATTTGCCGATTCTAAGACTGAGGAAGTTCATGAATTTAGCTTGGATTTAACCGATGAAGAATACGTGTATTTGGTGCTTTCTAATTACATCTACAAATTGCAAGAAATGAAAATGGGTGTTCAATCGTGATTTATACGATAAAAGTCTAAATTTAAATCGCTAAACTATATTCGAAATATAAATTCACCCTTTGAAATATTTTTCAATTAGTGCTGACTCTTTCTACCTCTATTTTGACAGCAATATTTCTTGTTTTGATGACAATTTAATTTTAGAAAAAGGGATCTCCAAGTTAAAATTTCAAATAAAAAGTCGCTAATTACGCTTGACATTTTATATAATTTTTCTTAATTTTTTCGATTAAAATTTTTGTTAAGGAAATTCTAATGAATGATAAACTTATTGAACCATTTGATGACCTAAATATCAAATCAAATGATATGGTAATACGCGGTATACGTGATAATCATATCTTATTGGATGACGAGGGAAATAAGGTTCTTTCCTCTGCCGCATTTGCACAATCAAGTGGTGAAAATGGAGGTATGTCCGTATTTTTGGAGCAATTAATCTTATTGGATAATATGGTTCCAAAAGAGTATATTATGGATGATGGGTTAAATTGTGGTGCGGTTTACTTAAATGTAGGTGAAATTCGGCTGGCAGATTTTCAGGTAGGGCACACTCCAAAACAGGGTAATCCTTATCACGGTGACGTGTGGGGTAAGACTAGAATTAGATACAATAAGAATAAACGAAGGAAATTAAGGGCTTTGTGCAAATGGTGTGTGCAGATACCTGATGTTTTTATTCAACCGAAGTAAGTCTAGTTTGAGGAATAATTCTAAAGGAAACAAGAAATCTAATAACTTTGCAAGTTGTGTAAATCAATTTTTAGCAAATACTTTGGATTCTTTGGAAGTGGTGCGAGATAATTCTTAAAGTTTTGAAATTCTAAAGTCCAGCCATTTTACATACCAATTTCCATTCACTTGATGTAACTGGTTGTACAGAAAGTCGTGTGTTTTTAACTAACACCATTTCCGATAATTTAGGTTCCATTTTTATTTGCTCCAATGAAACTGGTTTGGGTACATCTCTTACCGCCTTGACATTGACGCACTCCCATCGTTCATCATCAGTTGTTGAGTCTGGATGAATTAGTTCGCAAACCTCAACGATACCAACGATAGCTTTTTCTACATTTGAGTGATAGAAGAATCCCTGGTCTCCAATTTTCATTTCGCGCATATAATTGCGTGCCTGATAGTTGCGAATTCCATCCCATTCTTCACCAACTTCACCTTTTTTCTTTTGTTGTTGCCAAGACCAAGTGCTTGGTTCTGATTTAAAAAGCCAATATGTCATTTAGTTCTCCAATTGGTTTAATTTTTAATCAGCCAATTCCATTGCCGAATTTCAACAGATTTAAAGAGATTCACCTTTGCATAAGGATCATTTTTGGCAATTTCAACTGCTTCATCATGATTTTCGACTTCAATGACAATTAAGCTTCCATTTGGATCTTTGTTGTCATCAAGCAGTGGACCTGCCAATTTCAGTTTATTGCCAAGTGAATTAAGATAGTCAAGATGGTTTGATCTGGTATCCTTACGAATTTCCAATGAATTTTCGTTATCAGTACAATAAAGTGCGTAATACATATGTGAATACTCCAATTTTAATGCTCAAACTGAGGTTTTGATTAACATGAAATAGCTAAAATTAGAATGCTAAACATTTGTTCTTTTAAGTCAAGGGTTAATTTTCTTTACCTAATGGTCGACTTAGTAAAGATTTCATTGCTTCATCTACAGTTAATTTTTTATTCAGGATTGCACTCACCGCGGTACATATTGGTAATTCAACTTGGTGTTCTTGTGCAAGTGTCAGTGCGATACTTGCGGTGTAATATCCTTCAATAGTTTTGTTGCCAGTTGATATGAGACTTTCAACGGATTTGCCGCTTCCGATTTCTATTCCAAATGCAAAATTTCGAGATTGGCTTGAAGAACAAGTTAAAACAAGATCTCCCAAACCAGAAAGTCCCATTAGTGTGTCTGGTTCGGCTTTGAGTGCGGCACCCAGACGATTCAGCTCAGCAAACCCACGAGCAATAAGAGCGGATAAAGCACTTGCACCAAGCTCACGCCCTTTTACAATTCCACATCCAATTGCTAATACGTTTTTCAGTGCACCACCAACCTGAACTCCAATCAAGTCGTCAGATGCATACGGTCGAAAATAGGGTGAAGCAAATACAGCTGCAAGTTCCAATGATAAATCCATAGTTTTTGAAGCAATCGTGACCGCGGTTGGTAAACCTCGCGCAACATCAATAGCAAAACTAGGTCCTGATAACACCGCAAGTTGTGCGTTCGATAATTTTTCCTCGGCTAAGTCAGTTAACAGCATGCCAGTGCGACGATCAATACCCTTTGCACAAATTACGACAGGAACATCAATACTCTGATTCTGAATCAATAAATCACATAACTCTCCAATAGTTTGAGTGGGAGTTACAATTAGAATAGTGTCGCAATTTGCAATTTCTCCGAGATCTTGAGTTGCAGTAATTGGTCGATCAAATTGGACTCCCGGTAAATAGGTTAGATTTTGTTGCTTAGTATTGATTTCTTCAACAATTGCAGAGTTCCGCGCCCAAATAGATACTTGATGACCGGCGCGTGCTGAGGTCAAGGCAAGTGCAGTCCCCCATGCTCCTCCACCAATAACTCCAATTTTATTGAATTTGCTCATAATGTATTCTTTCCAATTAATTTTAAACTTTTGGTCCGCGTTTGCCGTGTCCGACTAGTGTATTTGATGTTTCATCAAGTGGCCATCTTGGACGTGGTGCTACGGATATTGGGTCGGTTAATTTGAGTGCCAATCTTTCAGCACCGGCCCATGCAATCATTGCTCCATTATCCGTACAGAGATGAATTGGTGGGGCGACAAATTTTGCATCTTCTGTTGCAGTTACTGACTGCAGATTATTACGAATCTTTAGATTTGATGCAACCCCACCTGCTACAACAAAAACTTTTGATGTTTTTGGATTTTGTTTAGCAAATAGTTTGAGTGCGTGTTTTGTTCGAGAAATTAAAATATCAGCGATTGCTTCTTGGAAAGACGCACAAATATCAGCCACGTCTTGATCATTTATTGGCGTGATTCTTTCGGTCTGAACTCTAACTGCAGTTTTAAGTCCAGCAAAGGACATATCAAGATTCGGTGAATTTAATAATGGTCTTGGCAATGCAAATCTATTCTGGTCACCATCCTTCGCATGTCGCTCTACTGCTGGTCCTCCTGGATAAGGTAAGCCAAGTAATTTTGCAGTTTTATCAAATGCTTCTCCCAATGCGTCATCTACTGTACTTCCCATTCGTTCGTATTTGCCAATACCTTTGACGTAAATATATTGCGTATGTCCACCAGAAACTAGTAGCAATAAATAAGGAAATTCCAAATTATCTGTTAAACGCGCGGTGAGAGCATGTCCTTCTAAGTGATTAATGGCTAAGAGAGGCTTTCCAGACGCGATACAGATTCCTTTAGCCATAGTCAATCCAACTAATAGGCCACCGATCAATCCTGGACCTAAAGTTACCGCGATGCCATCCAAGTTGTCGTACGTTATTTGGGCTTCGGACATTGCTTTCTCAATGACCCGATCCAAAATTGCAATATGCGCTCGAGCCGCAATTTCCGGAACGACACCACCAAATATTTCGTGGTCCTCAGTCTGTGATTTTACAATATTAGAAAGTATTTCTCCGCGTCCATCAGCATCGCGCTTAACAACTGCCGCCGCAGTTTCATCACAACTAGTTTCAATTCCGAGTACTATCATTGATTTTTGTTTCAAAGTAGGTTTAAATACAAATTGAAAGAATGCTTTTGCATCTTAGTAATTTTTTTTGTTTTTCCAACTGATATATTTTATAGGATCAAATGGAATTGATGAACAATCCAATCAAAATTGGGACGCGAGGAAGTCCATTAGCTTTACAACAAGCTTATGATACTAGGGATCAGTTAATCAAAGTACATAATTTAGCTGAATCAGACTTTGAGATTGTTTCAATCAAAACTTCAGGTGATAAAATTGTTGATAAACCATTATCGGAATTTGGTGGAAAAGGCTTATTTACTAAAGAGATTGAGAATGCATTATTAAGTGGTGAAATTGATCTCGCAGTCCATTCTGCGAAAGATATGGCTACTGAAATTCCAGCAGGATTAAAAATTTCTTGTTTTTTAGTGCGCGAAGATGTCAGAGATGCTTTTATTTCAGAACAAGCATTCACATTAATGGATCTTCCAGATGGTGCCGTAGTTGGAACTTCATCGCTTCGTCGGCAAGCATTTGTTCAAAATTTACGACCAGATTTAAGAGTTGTTCCGTTTAGAGGTAATGTTGAAACCAGACTCCAAAAATTGAAAAATGGTGATGTAGATGCCACTTTACTAGCGTTTGCAGGACTCAAGCGATTAGGAAAAGTAAGTGTTGCAACATCAATCTTTGAAGCTGATAGTCTGTTACCAGCAGTGGGGCAAGGAGCAATTTGTATTGAAATTAAACAAGATAATAAGCGAATTCAGGAGCTCCTAGAACCAATAAATCATGAGCATACCGCTATTTGTGTATTATCAGAGCGAGAATTTTTGAAAGAGTTAGAAGGGTCGTGTCGCACTCCAATTGCTGGATTAGCTAGAATAGCAGGTCAAAAAATTATATTGAAAGGTGCGGTATTATCTGCCGATGGTCAACAAAAATTTGAAATTACCCGGGAAGGAAACATAGATGAACCAGCGAAAGTAGGTCTAGAAGTAGCGGAAGAAATACGAAATGTAGCTGGTAAGAATTTTTTTGAAAATTGGTGAAAAAATGAGAATTTTAGTGACGAGAACATCTGCACAATCTCAGAAAACCGCAGTGAAATTGGAGAAACTTGGTCATGAATGTGTTATTGCACCATTGGTAGAGGTAGAGTATCAAAACGATAAGCAGATTCAACTTGATGAGCTTGCAGGTATTGCAGTTACAAGTGGGAGAGCGATAGAGGGATTACAGCAGTTATCAAATTTTTCTGAGTTTACTAAAAAACCGCTTTATTGTGTTGGGGATAACACAGCAACTATTGGGAAGGATGTTGGATTTCAAACAGTGTATTCTGCACAAGGGGACGTGACCGCACTATCTGAATTGATACAATCCAAATATGTTGTCAATTCCGGTAGCATTCTTTACGCAACCAGTGTCAATAGATTAGGTGATCTCGAAAGAAAACTACTCCAAGCTGAGATTCCAACCAAGCTGAAAATCATATATAAAACTCATTATTTGCAAGAGTTACCGACAAAAGTTGCATCAGAAATAGAAAACGGTAATATTGAAGCGATTTTGATTTTTTCAAAAAATGGATGCACCGCTCTTATAAATTGCTTAAAAACCTTGAATCAAAACAAGATAAGTCAAATCAGATTCTATGCAATCTCAGAAAACGCGGCGATTCCACTGAATAAATTAGGATCTTTGAAAGTAATTTGGCCATCTAAACCAGATGAAGAAAGTTTGTTGAAACTTTTGAGCAATTGAGGGTGTATACACTAGCAGTAATTTTGAAACCTTATACTAGTTGAGAACTATTTTATGCTTATTGAATTTAACATCAACATATTAGCTGATTTACAGCATCAATCTGTAAAGAGAAAGATCAAAAAGAACGGTATGATCAATGGCAACTAAGAATAACAACAATTCAAATACTAAACAGAAGCAAAACCAAACTTCTGATGCCGCCAAAAATCAGGCAGAAGTTGGTGGTTTAGATTCTGTTGCCTCGCATTCTACCAAGCCACCAATTACAATTGATCAACCACTCGAAAATGCAAAGGGTAATACAGAGCAAGAAATAGAAATCAAGACGAAAAAATCTAATTCAACTTCAAGTAATTCAACTCACTCAGAGCACAATTCGCAATCTACATCTTCAGGCTCAAAGCAATCAAAATCAAATAATACTGGTGAAAAGTCATCAAAATCAAAGGATAGACCTTGGTTTTCTCGGATTATTAGATTTTTGATTTCAGTGATAATCGTTGTTTTGATTATATTCGGTGCCGGTATCGCGTATTTGTATTACAACGAGGATATTTCAATATCAGGCATCTTTACTCAGAATCTTGAGGAAAATGAGGCGTTTCAAAAATTTGGCAGTAGATTGTCGGACTTAGAACAACGACAAGACCAAGTTGATTCAGAAGTTTCCGAATTAACAACTAGTTTTGCTGATACTTCAATAGCTGAATTGATAGAGATTGTTAATAAAAATCAAAAGAAAATTGAGGAACTTAGTCAACAACTTAATTCAGACCTAACAACATTATCCGAACAAGCAATTGAGGATCCTCAAATTTCTTTGACCCAGTTAGGTTTGGCAACAAGAATAACTGAACTAGAGAATTTGGTGGAAGCAAATAATGAGAGCATAAAGACTGTAGAGTCGCTAATGTTAACTCAATCAAATACAATTAAAACAATTCAAGCTCAAGTCACTAGTTTAACAAGTCAAAATGTATCAGCTCAGACTGTTCTTACCAATATTACTGAACAAATTAAACACATTAATCAGAAAGTGAATAACTCTGAAACTACGATTAACGAGCTTACCACTCAACTTGAGAATAAAGAGACTGTAATTGAAGATAAAAAGGCATATGAATTAGTTGCAAACGTAATTGCGGCATCAGCATTTAAAGATGCTTTGATTGCAGGGCAACCGTTTGCGAGTGAGTTAGACGCAGTAGCTAACATTATTTCAAATGAATCTGCAATCTCATTGCTGTCAAAGTATGCTAAGACAGGTATTCCAACCAATACAAATTTGATTCAACAATTTCCTCCAATTGCTCAGTCAATGAATTCTGCGATTACTTTAGGAGATAGTTCGGCAGGTTTTTTTGATAGAATTGTAGCAAGTTTAAAGTCACGAGTAGTCGTTCGACGTGCTAATGAAGAAGGTACTTCTAATCCATCATCACAAATAGGAAAAATGGAAGATTTAGTATTAGCTGAGAGATTTATTGATGCATTAGATATTTATGAAAGTTTACCAGAAACAGTTAAAGCACCAGCATTAGAGTGGGTTGATATAGTAACAGCAAAGATTGAGGCAGATAATTTAGTCAAACAAATTTTTCAAAATGTGAGCGAAGCTCATACCGCATCACAGAATTAGCTTAGGAAATTGGAATCATGTTTCGCTTAGTATTGTTCTTTCTATTGGCATTAATTGTTGCAATTGTAATGGTTTGGGTCCTTAACCAGACTGGTACAGTTACTTTGGATTGGTCGGGTTACTACATTGAAACCGATATTGGATTCGCACTAACCGTATTTGGCATCGCAGTGGTCGTAGTAATAGGGATTTTTATGGTTGTTTTGTTTTTGTTTAACTTACCATCTCTTACTTACCAATTTATTTTTCAACGACGGAAAAATTTGGGATATGACGCGCTTTCACGTGGATTAATCGCATTAGGTATCGGTGATAGTGCTGAATCAAAAAAAATCGGTTTATATGCCGAGAAGTTGATAGAGCATGAACCAGCTGTTCAATTGTTATTAGCACAAGTCGCTCAGGCATCAGGTGATCAAGCAGAAGCAAAGAAAAGATTTGAGGGATTGTTATCAAAAAAGGCTACTAAATTATTAGGACTGCATGGGCTTTACATTGAATCAATGCGACAACAAAATCTAACCTCGGCTCAACAATATGCAGGTGAGGCATTTGAATTGTCACCAAAATTATCATGGGCAAATAAAGCAGTTCTAACTTTTC
Source organism: Stappiaceae bacterium (assembly GCA_964291365.2). Classification (GTDB taxonomy): domain Bacteria; phylum Pseudomonadota; class Alphaproteobacteria; order Rhizobiales; family Stappiaceae; genus JBDWFY01. The sequence goes on along the minus strand of OZ220020.1, from coordinate 797,615 downwards.
AAGCGAATGCGGCTGAATGGCAAGGGGCAATTTCAACTTTAACGAAGAGTTATCAGTTTAAAATTATTGATAAGCCGACATTTAAGCGTCAAAAGGCTGTATTGATGACCGCGTGGGGACTTGAAATTGAAATGGGTGAACCAGACCATGCACGAACCCTTGCATTAGATTCTCATAAAATTGCACCTAGTTTAGTTCCAGCCGCGGTACTTGCCAGCCGATTGTGTATACGTCGTGGTGAATTACGACGTGCTATTAAGATTCTTAAAACAACTTGGAAAAAGGTACCTCATCCTGAAGTTGCCGAAACATATGCACATATTCGACGCGGTGATACGGTTAGAGAACGGTATAAACGAATTCAGGAATTAGCGGCTCTTAGACCTAATCATTCAGAAAGTTCTTTTGCACTAGCTAAAGCGGCAATTGAAGTTCAAGAATTTGATGAGGCGCGTGCCCAATTAAATCGAATAATACGATCGGCACCAACCCAGCGTGCATTTCTGTTGATGGCGAAAATTGAAGAATCAGAAAGTAATGATCAAGGTGCGGTAAGAGAATGGTTATCACGCGCAATTCACGCCCCGAGAGATTTTATGTGGATGGCGGATGGCATTGAATTTCAGTATTGGCATGCGGTATCACCAGTAAGTGGTAAAATTGATGCGTTTGAGTGGCGGAAACCAGTAAACAAATTGTCTGCTCCAGAGATTGAAGACAAACATTCGCGCACAAATTTCAATGATTCAAAGCGAATCAATACGAATTCAGGTGAGAAAATGAAGATTGTCGCTAATAAATCGCAAGCAGAGGGTTATTCAGATAAACAAAATTCTGAAATCAAACAGAGTACTGCTGGTACTCAGCAAGATTTAGATAGTCAAGAAAATATAGTCGTAAACCAGGAAAATGTGGCAAGTGCTCAGCGAAAATCTAGTGTATTTTCAGTTAAAGCCCCAATTTCAGAACAAAATACCTAAAAAATATAGTCAGAAATAGTTGGCGACCCCGAGAGGATTTGAACCTCTGACCTACAGATTAGGAATCTGTCGCTCTTTCCGGCTGAGCTACGGGGTCGTTGTTACAACTTTTGCTCTGAAGTAAAGTGATTGAATCTTCATTTATTAGCTGAATTTTTGAAAGTAGTTAATAAAGTAAGTATTTTTTGTCAAGTTTGCATAAATATTAGATTCAATGTTCATGTGCTTGAAAGTATAATGGTTACTAAAATATAAGTTGAATTTATTTTGAGTATTGAGCAAAATATGAGTAAGTATAATTGGTATTCAGGAAACTAAATGTATTGAAAATTGGGAACTAAATCTGTAGCGGAAAATTAAATGGAATATTTTAAGAAAAGTCGTTTTGCATTTGGAATTATTGGACTGTTGTTAGTCACGATAGGTTGTGAACCACGCTCTAATCAATCGGTCACGGCCGATACCCCAAATATAAATTTAAACCTAACCGACGACTTAGAAAATCAATCTCAAGAACACCTTTATGTACTGGCCAAATATGGTGGGGTGTATACTGGTGTTCAAGCTGAGCGAGTTGTTGCGAGAATCATGGGGAGACTGGTTACTGCCTCCTCGGTACCTTCAATAAAATATCGCATTACTGTTTTAAATTCTCCAAGTGTTAATGCATTTGCCTTACCTGGTGGCTACCTATACATCACCCGTGGATTAGTTGCATTAGCGAATGATTCTTCAGAATTAGCGGCGGTTTTGGCACATGAAATGGGGCACATTACCTCTCGGCATGGTGTAGCTCGATTAAAGCGGGCAGAAGAAGTTGAGTTGCTGAATAGAGTTGTATCTAATGTGGTAAGTGATCCCGATGAATCGCAAAAATTTAAACGCAAGAGTTTAATTTCATTAGCAAGTTTTTCCCGTGTACAAGAATTGAGTGCCGATCGAATTGGAGTGAGAATCTCGGCAAGAGCGGGCTTTGATCCATTCGCGACGGCAAGATTTTTGGAATATCGAGAACGTTATTCAAGCTACTTTTCTACGGATGAACAAAGTGGTGGTCAGGAAGATTATTTAGCATCGCATCCATCTACCCCGGAACGAGTTCAATTAGCTCAACGATTAGCACGCCAATATGGTGCACCTGGAATTGGAGAACGCGATCGCGAAGGTTTTTTACGAAACATTGATGGTATGTTATATGGCGATGATCCATTACGAGGTTTTGTACGTGGAAATCGATTTTTTCACAAAGAACTTGGAATATCATTTCAAGTTCCGCAAGATTACATTACAGAAAATCTTCCAGATTCAGTATTAGCAAGTCACCCAGAGGGATTTGCTATTCGATTTGATAGTACGGATTTAGGTAGAGACGAAACACTGGATGAATATTTCAATAGTGGTTGGATCAACGGATTGATTCAACAAAGTATTCGTCGGAAAACTATCAATGGATTACCTGCAATGAATGCCTCCGCGAAGGTTGATAATCGTTATTTTGTGATTTCAGTTATTCGAGTTGGAGAACGTGGATATCGATTCATTGCCGCGACCACTGATTTAAGTTACGAGTTTCTGAAAGATTTTGAGGAAGCAACTGAAAGTTTTAAGCAACTGAATTTTATTGAGCTTTCATCATTGCGACCCTTACAAATTCGAATTATTCAGTCACAAGAAGGTGATACGCCAGCGATATTGGCAAGATATATGTCTGGTGTACGGGTGTCGCAACGGTTGTCGTTATTTGCAGTATTGAACGGAATTCAAGAATACTCTTATATTCGCCCAAATAGTTTGTTCAAAGTGATTGTAGAGTGAAGATACTTCGGCTTTTAGCGGGTATTTTAACATTGGGAACTTAAAATCTGGCTCAGTTGCAATAGTCTTTACAAGTCTGAGCCAGACTGAGTTTTCATCTCCAAATATCAACCAGTCAATAGTTGGAGGTTATCAGGATTTTCTGACATCACATCTTTCAGCTTCGCCAAAGCATGACATTCAATCTGACGAACTCGTTCCTTTGAAATGCCAAGCTTTTGACTTAGCGTCTCCAGCGTAGCACTTTTCTCAGAGAGCTTTCGCGCCGATACGATGCTCAATTCTCGGCCATTCAGAGTTTTCAGAGCGTCATTGAGCAAAGATACCCGTCGTTCTGAATCAATCTTGGCCTCAATTGAGACATCCTGAGTTGGAGTCTCGGAAACCAAGAAATCCTGACGTTCTGCATAGGAGGAGTCATCTCCTTCAGAAATTGGTGCATTCAATGAAGAGTCACCAGACGACAAACGGTTGTCCATGGTCTCAACATCTTTCTTTGATACACCAATAGTTTCAGCAATTACTTCCTGAATCTCATCCTTTGACAGCGTAGCTGATTCTTTTTCTATCCGTGCCTGTAACTTCCGCAACCCGAAAAATAGAGACTTTTGTGTCGCAGATGTTCCACCTCTCACGATTGACCAATTGCGAAGTACATATTCTTGGACTGCAGCCCGGATCCACCAACTAGCATAAGTGGAGAACCGAACCTCTCGGTTTGGATCAAAACGGGAAGCTGCTTCAAGTAGACCAATTTGGCCCTCTTGAATCATGTCGACATTCTGCAAACCATGAAATTGGAATTTCGCTACAATTGCAATGACTAGTCGCAAGTGTGCGGTACACAATTTTTTCAGTGCAATGCGATCCTTGTGGTTTAGCCAACGCAAAGCAAGGTCATGTTCCTCATCACGCGTAAGATACGGTGCGGACATAGCCTGCCTCACTAGACTTCGATGCATGCTTAGATTTTGTGTCATTTTAAGCTCCGTTCTTAATTGGTTTAAATCGTTAAAGGTTTTTTCAGATCTGGATTTCCCAAAATCTGAAAACATTTCCCTGAACATCAGAGAAATTTCTGCTGTACTGTTTCCAACTCAATAATTCTCTTTCACTCACTCAATCAGTTTCAGTCATTAAAAAACCCGGTTAAGAATTCTTAACCGGGTCAAAATTGCTAGACATGTGAATGTTAATTCATGCAGGTTTCTCTGCAGTGATCATGTCTTCACCCGGTGGTTCTATGTCTGTTGGTGTATCCTTCGTTATACCTCTGGTTTTGGTTTTCTTTTTTGATTTCAAAATGTGTTCAATTTCATCGATCGCTTCATCATTTGATATATTCTTGACGACGCTAACTTCGCGTGCCATGCGTCCTCGTGCTGTTTCATAAATTTGGCGTTCCGAATACGACTGCTCACCTTTGTTTTCATCACGAAATAGATCTCGTACTACTTCTGCTACTGATTCAATACTTCCAGAATTGATCTTTGACTCATATTCTTGCGCGCGTCGACTCCACATTGCTCGTTTCGCTTTTGCTCGTCCCTTCAGGATCTCAAGGGATTGGGTTATCTGGTCAGTATTAGATAGCTTGCGTAACCCAACAGCTGAGATATTGTCTACTGGTACCCGTAGTGTCATCTTTTCGTGATCAAACCGAATTACAAGAAACTTGTATGATTTGCCTTCTACCGTTTGTTTTTCAGTATTAGTCACTAAACCAACGCCATGAGACGGATAAACAATATATTCATCCTTCTTGAAGCTAAGCTTGTGACCTGATATTGGCTGTGCTTTCTGACTTTTAGCGCGTTTTACCATTTGTATTCCTGTCAATGTGTGGTTGACTAATTCAACCAATTGATACCTGGTATCAATTTACTCACTCATTCTTACACATTCACTGATATAAGGTCAGGAAATTGAGCAATCAAATTGTTGTTATAGTTAGTTTTGGTTGTAAGTAACTAGCATGGCTAGTCAGTTTTATTGCATTTGACTAGTCTATTCATAAACAATGACATAGAACCAGTGAATAAAATCCACCTGATTCTAGATCCTGCAATATTTTTTTGTCTATCTCCGTTCTACAATAGCCAAGAACCTTACCTTGATTTAATACATTATTAAGTAATTTTTTATTATTAACCAAGATAAAATCATGTATTACATGACTATTGAAATATAGATAAATTTTTTATCGGTTTGTACTATATAGGATTTTTTTTAAAAATTCAACCCTTAAATATAAATTTTTTTTAATTTTTTTCAAATCCGCACTGCTTTTAGAAAATTTATATCACTGAATCAAGCGAATATATTTACTTCCGTGGTATACAAACATATAGCTGAATAATAATGAACTAAGGGTACTCATCTACATTTCAATATGCATATTGTTTGTTGAAATGAAACTTAGTTAAATTTTTGGACCCATCAAATTATTTCAAATCTTACCACCCTACACTTTTATGATTTAAATTCAAATTTAAATAAAATTGAACCGCTTTGTTAATTATGGTTAAATTTTTTGGGATTTTATACCAAAATTTTTGAATTTTGTAGAAATTTTTCTATGAATTTGGGCGTTTTATTTTCTAATTTGGCGGTATTGAAAGATTTTAGCCATGGGGTTAGGCTCGCTAAATTTCCTAATTCAGCGTTAAGCGGGACTCAATTTTTCTTTGAATTGGATAGGGCGAATTAAGTTTTCAAACCCATTTCATTTGTTCCCGGTTCAAACAAAGACCCTCGATATTTCCAAAATTTTGGCACGGAATGATTTCGGTTCGCTAATTGGTGAAATCGTCTTAAACCCAATTGAAATGGTGATATTTTACTACGTTGTTGTTTTGCTGACGAATATTTATGCCAATATGGTATGAGCGTGTTCGCGAGTCCGATGCAAAAATCTAACGCAATTGCTGTACACATCAAAAGACGTTCAACCCGCTCAGGATGTTGCAATTTTGTGTCCTCAATATTGAACCCTCGTGTCTTTAGGTCGCTAAACATTGCTTCAATTCCCCATCGTTTCCCATATTGTAGAGCTCGTTCTCTTGTTGGTTTGCCATTCATGGCAAGAATACAATCGTCTTTACCCTTTGGATCAGCTAGCGTGAACATTGAAACCCTGATCGGAGAGTTGCCAAGCTGAACATTTTCAATACCACCAGGGTATTTTTCAAGAATGTCCCCGCTACGGAATGTCTCTCCCTCATGTTTGAGCAGTAAATTGTGTCGCACTCGAATGATAAAATCCCAATTATGCTTGAGTAAGAATATGATTAAGTTTCTGGTTCCATAGAATCGGTCTGCCGTAAACTGAAATTTTAGTTTGGGGTAGTCCGCCAAAAGGTTGCAGAACATTTTGAGGAGTTGGCGTTGTGTTGAATAACCGATCCCACCTCTTTTCCGTTTGATCATTTTCCATAGCACCGGTTTTGCCCGTTTGCCATAGCGAACTGAAATCATCAAGCATTCAAAATCGGGTCCACAAGATGATTGATCCATCATAAAGGTTAGGACTTTTCCAGTTTTTTGCGCTTTCAGTAAATAAGGCCGGATCGACGCATGCATAAATTCCATTACCTTAACCGATTGATTTTGAAATAATCGTGCGATCGTTTGTTCGTGACTTTTTTCCTCCGCTGAAGTTCGCGGCATCGCATTCGCAATATCTGGGAAACTAACTGATTTACAGAGTAGAATCGCCGTCACAACATCAGCAATTGTTCGCAGTGTTGACCGATTGACTTTGACCCCAAAAGACAGTATACCAGCAAATGTTTCTTTAAATATTTTGCGTGATTTACTACCGTTGTAATTTTTCAGATCAGCCTTCGTCGGTCGGAAGTGATTGTTATTATTCACGTATCAAACTCCTGATCAAGTTGTTGATACGGAAACAAGTTAGAACTAATGAAATCAAATTTCGCGTGAGTTTTCCACAGGTTACAATGTATATAGTTACTGCAAAAAAGCTAGTTTCCAATTTATAAACACTTTTGTGGTCTTAGCTCGAAAATTTAACCTAAAATTTTTTTGAAAAATCCAAAAATTAAGTAAAAAAAAAGTCCCCCTAATTGCTCTTTGCCAAAAAAATCGTCAAAATGTTACAAATAGTCAATGTTTGATGAAAATTATTCAGCTAAAATAATGTGGTTGTCGAGCTTGATGTCAAGTTAAGAGGCGAACTAATGGCGTTTGTTCTTGACAAACTGAGCGAACTTGCATAATCTTTACCAAATTGATCAATTCACGAAAACCGTTAACAATGAAAATCCAAAATTTAACAATCAAATTAGTTGGTTCTACCCCAGTCATTAACCGAAAACTTCAAGTTCCAGTGCAGATGAATTTGCATCAGTTGCATGAGTTGATTCAAACCGCGATGCCCTGGGGTGATTGTCACATGTACGAATTTCATTGTCGGGGAAAAGAGTATTGGCGTGAAGCAGAGGATGATGTTGATGATGAATTCGAAGAGGAGTTTGATGAAGAATTCGATGACCTTTTCGAAAAAGCTTCCCAACAATGGAGTGTTAAACAGTTCTTAACCCATACAAATGCAAAGAAATTTCATTATGTCTATGATTTTGGCGATAATTGGGACCATCTTATTACAGTTGGGGCCGTTGAAGACGCTAATCCCAATGAAATCTATCCCAAACTACTCGCAGCAAATGGACTTTGCCCTCCAGAAGATATTGGTGGAATCCAACATTATTATTGGGCCTTAGAAATAATCAATGAACCTGAACATGAAAATCATGAGGAAACGTTGGGGTGGTTTGATGATGACTTTGACCCTAACGTTGATGTGTTCCCATCTCTAGAAAAAGAAGTCGCTGAATTTGCAATACAATATCAACAATGAGCAAAACAAGAAATTATATACAGCATTAGAAAACTTGAAATCCCTTAATATAATGAGTTTTCTCTTTGAAAAAAAAGTGTAGGGTGGTAAGATTTCAAATAATAAAAAAAATCTTTTACAAATTTGAATCAGAAACCAAAAAAATTTACCTATTCAGTCACCCGTTCCTGGCTTATCAGAGAAGTATTTTTCATATTTGTCAGAAACACCTTCAAACTCCTTCGCATCAGCTGGGTGATCTTTCTTTATAGTGATGTTTGGCCATTTTTCGGCAAATTCGGTATTGATTTGAAGCCATTTTTCAAGACCAGGTTCGGTATCGGGTAAAATCGCATCTACCGGGCACTCTGGTTCGCACACCCCACAATCAATACATTCATCAGGATGAATGACAAGCATATTTTCGCCTTCATAAAAACAATCAACTGGACACACTTCAACGCAATCTGTGTATTTACACTTAATGCAGTTGTCGTTAACGATGTACGTCATACTTTAAAATTCTCCTAAAGTTGGAACTGATACCGAAAAAATAGATTATATAAAATTTGTCGGCATTAGTTGTTTTTTTGAAAATAATTTATGATTGCCTGAGCTTTTAACCCCAAGAATCAAAGGTTTTTGTTTTTAGTTGTCTAAGTTTCCGACGATCATGTTTATTTGGACGTGGTACTCGCATTTTTTGTTTACTCTGAGATTCGCTCGTAATTAGCGATAAACTTGACGTTTCTGATTTATCAGTCAATTTGGTGTACATTTTTTGGGCATCATCAGCCGAACCTCTACGTAATGTAATAGTTTGGACTTCTATAACCGATACTTGATGATTTTTTGCTATAGTTAGTACATCACTTGGTTTAATTTGAAAACTAGGTCGTTTGATTTTAATTTTATTAACTCGAACATTTCCAGCTACGATAAGTTTTTGAGCTAGAGTGCGAGTTCGCGTAATGCGTGCATGCCAAATCCACTTATCTATGCGTTGTTGTTCAGGTTCTAAACTCGGTGTCAAATTAAGATTTTCCTTTTGGGTTTTCAAGTTGTTTTTTTAGCTCCGCTAACGCGGCAAATGGTGAATCGGGGTCTATGGTTTTTGGTTTAGCACGATTAGGTAGTGACTTGTTGTTTAAACTTTTAGTACTCGTAAACTTTGATTTGGAAGGAGATTGTGAGTTAGATTTTGGAAATTTTTTCTTTGTAGAATCGCCATTGTTTTGAGATGTGTTCACTTTATTAGCAATGTTTTGCTGTCTATTTGGTTTAGAACCTGTTTGTCTTATCTGTTTATTGCGAATTGGTCGCCAAATCTCCATAGTATTGGGTGAATTTTCAGTGGTTTCTGCTTGATCATTATTTGCTTTTGAGGAATCAGCATTTGAACTGTCTTCGGTCTTTTCATCATCAGTTTTAGCTGCGGTAACTTTTGAACTTTCATCCTTTGGTTGTTTTTCATCTTTTTCTTTAGTACCGGCTGGGTTTGAAGTTGCTTCCTTAAGTTCTTTTTCAGTTGAATTTGGATCTGATATTTCCAGGATTTCACGGCGATAACCTATTGATTTTAGGACCGTAGCAAATGCTTCACCCGCACATCCTAATAGTGAAGTCATTTCGGTATTAACTGAAAAACCACCACCACCATCAATTGCACCTATTGGTCGTTCAGAGTCAGTACTTTTACCTTTCCATGACAATAATACTCGAATGATATCGGCTAACCGTTCCAATATATCAATTCGTACTGCTAGTTTTCCGCAAACTCTATAGCCATTGATATTGTACATGACTGTATTAATTTTGGGGTCTACGTCCATGGAAGTACGTCCAGACTTTGCCAGTACCTCTATTTCTGATACACCTGGCATTGAAAAGTCACCGTACTTTAGAACCCAAAGTAGAGTTATTAATTGACATGGTTTAGGTTTTAGCAACGCTGGAATATAGATGTAATAAGCACCAAACCGAACGCCGTGTTGACGTAAAGTCGCTCTCATTTCTTGATCTAATTCTTTTACTTGTTTCGCTATTTTTCTTCGTTCAATATTTCCTAAGTTTTCTACTAATTGATACGCTAGTCCTCTTGCTAAACCCTCAAGTTCCCGCCCAGTATGTAAATCGTATAATTGCTTAAGGTGAGTTCCAAATTCGTTATTTTTCCATTTTTCCACTCTATTTTGAACTTGCTCTAGCTCATTACCAGTGAGTTGTTCATCAGCGATCAAATAGAAACTAGGTTGATAGAGCGATTCGCCAGCAATGAGTTTAGCAATTGGTTCACCAAGCCAACGAATTGCTCCATCGCTTCCGAGCATAAATTCATCATTTTTTGCTTTAACAACTTTTTCGGCGCGGTTTTTTATCTCGCTTGCAAGGGCTTTTGAAGCCGCCGCGCGAACTGCCTTTATTTCTTTACCCTCTGCGGTTGCGTCAGGCACAAATCGAAATCCATGAAGTTGTCCAATATGTTGGCCTTCAACTAACACATCACCTTCTGATGTGACTTCTGCATCTTTCATAGTGTTTTCTCGTAAGCGTTTCATGAGTACACTTGTTCGTCGATCTACAAAACGTTGGATTAGTTGATCATGCAGTGAATCGGATAAACGATTTTCTATTGCGCGCGTCTCATCTTGCCAATGTTGCTTCTCACGCAACCAATTGCCGTGATTTGCAACATAAGTCCAAGTTCGAATATGAGCAATTCTATTTGCAAGTGTATCAATATCTCCTTCAGTTCTATTTGCAAATGATACTTGATTTGCGAACCAATCTTCTGGGATTTCACCTTCAGTCGCCAAACGACTAAAAATAGTACAAACCAATTCTGTGTGATTTGCAGGTGATATTTTCCGATAATCTGGAATTTGGCAAACTTCCCAAAGCAGTTTAACCATTTCCTCATTATTTGCCAATTTACTTATTTCAACATCTTTGCTAGCTGTTTCTAATGATTGAAAGTCGTTAGTTGCCGGAACTCTCGTTAATCCCTTTTCAGTTGGGATCATTTCAAGGGAACGTAGCAAATTATTGAGGTTTGAAAAATCTAATTTTGAATTTCGCCATTGAATGACTTTCAAGGGTTCAAATTGATGGGACTCTAATAGCTGAACTAATTTATCATTTAAGGGTTCAGCGCGACCAGTAACGCCAAACGTCCCATCTGCTAGATGTCGTCCAGCTCTTCCGGCAATCTGTCCCATTTCAGCAGGAGTTAAATGGCGATATTGAAAACCATCAAATTTACTGGTTCCGGCAAATGCAATATGATCTAAATCCAAATTTAGACCCATCCCAATTGCGTCAGTTGCTACTAAAATTTCAACATCACCAGATTGAAATAGTTCAACTTGCGCATTTCGGGTACGCGGGCTTAATGATCCTAATACAACAGCTGCGCCACCTCTTTGTCTTCTTACCAGTTCAGCAATAGCATATACTTCATCCGCCGAAAATGCGACCGCTGCTGAGCGTGGTGGAAGTCTAGTAATTTTTTTGACACCGGCATATCTGAGCACTGACATTCTAGGACGAGTTACCACATTGATCCCAGGAAGTAATTGTTCTAGTAATGGTCTGATAGTTGCCGCGCCAAGTAGAAGTGTCTCTTGAGTACCTCTAATGTTCAATATCCGGTGGGTAAATTTGTGTCCACGTTCTAGATCAGACGCTAATTGAACTTCGTCGATTGCAACAAAGTCAGTTTCGATGTCAACTGGCATGGCCTCCACAGTAGAAACCCAATATCTGGGATCATCAGGAATTATTTTTTCCTCACCAGTCACCAGTGCTACCGATTCTTTGCCAACTTTATTGACAACGCGTGTATAAACCTCGCGGGCTAAAAGTCGGAGTGGTAAACCAATCATCCCGGTTTCATGCTTCACCATTTTTTCAATAGCGAGATGAGTTTTACCGGTATTTGTTGGTCCCAGAACAGCAGTAACAGTTCGTTTTCGTATAGAGGGTGGTAGGATGTTATTAAATTTGTTGGGCATTTGGATTATTTAGTGGAGTCTAACTTAGCTAAAAGATAATGCGAATATTGTACTTGATGTTTAGTGATGTTAAGTAGTGCCGGTACTGGAAAATTAAAGATGGGTGGATTACCGCTGGGAAAATCTATTTCTTAGGTTCGTGTATAAAATTCAATAAGGTTTGGGCTATTTTATTCGGTGAATCGTGGATTTAGATTTTGGTTTAATGGCAGGAATGCAAATAGAAAAGGAATTCTTGAAATTAATCCAATTCCTGACTGTTGAATAGTATTTTTGCCTCGTTAATGTGGTAGGTTGCGGATTCTTCATCAAAACAACAAAAAATCAGTTGATTAATTTCATGGCTTTCCGTTTCTAAAAATTTAATTGACTCAGTTACAGCAATTTTTGCTGCCAATTCTTTGGGAAATCCATAGATACCGGTTGAAATCGCGGGAAACGCAATACTTTTTAAATTCCGCTGCTTGGCAATTGCTAGGGAATTACGATATGCATTTGCTAAATCTTCAGTTTCATTTTGGTTGCCATCTCGCCAAATTGGTCCAACCGCATGGATAACATGTCTGGCCAAGAGAGAATAACCATCTGTAATTTTGGCTTGTCCAGTGTCACAACCACCTAATTTCAAACATGCTTCTTTTAATTCCGGACCAGCAGCGCGATGAATTGCCCCATCCACTCCCCCACCGCCAGCAAGTGATGAGTTTGCAGCATTTACGATCGCATCAACATCGAGTGTCGTGATATCGGCTACGACGACTTCAAGTTTTATTTTTCCAAGTTGCCAAGATTGCATGATGTCAATAAATCCTTGAGGTGACTGGAAATGAAATATTAGAGCTATATTATTCTGCTGCGATTTGTACTGGACTATCCATGTATTGTTCAGCTGTTCCAATCCATTTATCAAGAAAATTGATTAACCATTTTTTAATCAAGGGATCATAGATTGAACGTCCATTGAAGTGATCTTTTCGTTGCTGTGCACCAGGTAGCTGCATTCTCGGTGCTCCTTTTGTCGTCCATCGGTGGAGCATAGCAAGGGTGAGTTCAGGGTGAAATTGAATACCATATGCATTTGGACCAAATCGAAACGCTTGATTGGGGTATTCTTCACCTTTGGCTAATAGTACCGCATCCTTAGGTAGCGTAAATCCTTCTCGATGCCACTGATAAACCTTTTTTGGCCACTCCATAAATTCAACACCTGATTCTGTCGGCCATAGCGGATAATACCCAACTTCCACATATCCATCAGTGTGTGAATACACTTCACCACCTAAATTCTTCACCATCATTTGCGCTCCTAAACAGATCCCCAGACAAGGTACTTGCTCAGAAAATGGTACGTTAAACCAATCGATTTCTTCATGTACATAGGGTTCATTATCGTTGGCACTCATTGGTCCGCCGAATACTACTACCCCAACATGTTCACTAAGTGTGGTCGGCAATTCGTCACCAAATCTTGGTCGTCGGATATCAAGTTTGAAACCACGGTGATGTAACTCAATACCAACTCGACCAGGTGTACTGTTTTCTTGGTGAACGATTATCAAGATTTTTGGTGTCTTAGATTCACAATTCTGATTAAGGACTTTGATCATTTTGATTAATTAGGGAATTTTGACAAGATATCAACGCAACTTTAATGGTTAATTGTACTACCTTTGGCAACACGATTTCGAATTGCAATCCGATCACGTTTTGAAACACCCAGTAGTTCGGAAACTCGCCAAACTATATTGTCTTCAAATTCATGGAGTATGCCATCTGCATAAACCATTTTCCACAACATGTCCATAACATTCAGACGTTCCTCGTAGTCAAGTTTTCGTTTGAGGACACTGGTAAATTCATACAGGTCAATGGCTTCTTCATCGCGTTGCTTAGCTTGATCTATGAGTTCGGTTAGTTCAGCTTCTTCAATATCAAAATTCTTTTTCAGAACCTCACGTAGTGCTTCTTTTTCAGATTGGTCTACATGACCATCAATTGCAATTAGATGGTACATAAGAGCGGCAGTTGCAATTCTCTCATCACCTTGCTGTAACGGGAGTTCTTCAACTGAGTTTGAATTAACATTTGATAGGAAATTTCTTAGTGATTGGAGCATACTAGCAATTCAATTTAGTAGTCATTGAGATTAATTTTTGCTTATTTTTGAAGTTAAGTCAATAGTTATATTGACGGATATAGCGAAAAATATCATGCTTTGAACAACTAATTTTAGGAGTTTATTGATATTGGAATCAACACTAAGTTTGTAATTTTCAAATCTATTTGTTTGGAATAAGGAAATTAAAAGTTTTCTTACGATAATTAGATAATTCGATTTCCATCTCGCCAAACCGCTTTTACAATCGGGACATTATCAATTACGGCACAACGAACTAAATCGGCATTATAGCCAACCTTAATCTCTCCGCGGTCGTTAAGTCCCATAACTTCTGCTGGTGTTTTGGTAACCATAGTAATTCCTTTAGGTAATGAAATTACTTTATGTTCATTGACCAGCAAAAATATGCTGTGGAGTAATGATGAAGGAACATAGTCTGAAGAAAGCATATCTAATAACCCATGGCGAGCAATTTCTGTCACTGAAATATTTCCAGAATGAGATCCACCGCGTACAACATTTGGTGCACCCAATAAGATCTTTAAATTATTCTCACGTGCGGCTTTGGCAGCTTCTATGGTTGTTGGAAATTCAGCGATGAAAACACCAAATTCAAGAGCCTCGTTGATATGTTGCTTGGTTGCATCGTCGTGACTTGCAAAAATAATTTGGGACGATTTACACTTATTTGAAATGGTCTCACGATTTTTTGAAGAATACTGAAGATATTGCTCTTTTCGAAGATTTGCGAATTTTGTAAATTCTTCATCTGATAGTCCAGTCCTTCTTTGATAATATTGTTTATATGCTTCAAAGGTAGTAAATTGTCGTTGACCCGGAGTGTGGTCCATAAGTGAAACAAGCTTAACATCATCAATCCCATCAAACAGTTGAAGTCCGCTGATTACATCTGGAGACGAAACTTCGCACCTTAAATGAATTAAATGTTTTGCTTTTAATCGATTCTGTTTTTGACAATCAAGTAGGGTAAGTGCAAATTTGTGGACTTCTTCTGGTGGTAAATTCATATCCTCATACATTCCAATCCGTAATGCATTGAAAACTGTAGTGATACCGGAACCTACCAGTTGTAAATCATGTGCCTGAATTGCAGCTATTTGATTCCAATGAATTTTTGGTCTTGGGACAAGATGTGTTTCCCAATGGTCAGTATGGAGTTCAATTAGACCGGGAATTAGGAAATCACCTTCAAAATCAAGGCCTGTAGCTTTATTTTGTTGTCCAATTGATGTAATTTTTCCGTTTTCAATTTCAAGAGTTCCAGTAAGAATGTCATCAGCAAGCACTATTTGGGCGTTTTTGAAATATTGAACTGGCATTTTGTTTAATTTTCCTTTTCTCACCAGTTATTTGAAGAATCAAAAAATAAATCATTTCAACAATTGATTGTTTATCGTAGCTTAAACAGGTTCTTTATATGGGATAAGGTGTGCTGTTTACTAAAACTTGCTATGGTGCCCCCGGTCCGACTCGAACGGACACGCCCTTGCGGGCAACAGATTTTGAATCTGCCGCGTCTACCAGTTCCACCACGGGGGCATCGGAATTCAAATATTTGATATAGGTTAATTTTTTGAAAAGTCAATTGCAAGAAAAATATCTTGTTGAATTTTCTTTGACTAGATTTCACTGGGACAAACTTACTCTAGGTAAATACTTTGAAAATTCATAAATTCCATCTTTTGATGACGAAGTAAAGATTCCATTATTTTTTAAGTTAATAGATTAATGAGTTTTAAGTCTAAAGTGAAAATTCGGATACAATAAAATTTAATTTTAAGGGTGTAACGAGCTCAAGATAGCACTATAGTAACCACCTAGCTATCTAATGTGATTGGTAAAAAATATATTTTGTGAAATTGTACTTTTTAACTTATATTGACGGATTCAATATATTTGCATTTTGATTTTCAGTAAATGTTGAACCTACTTGTATATTTAAACGACTTCTGTAACTTACCTCACAGGGATTCTCACTAAAATGATAAACACTGTACAAGGGTGGATTCGTGGTTTATATGACTGGACGATGTCACTAGCTGGAGGACCTAAAGCACCGATAGCATTAGGTGCGGTTTCATTTGCTGAGAGCTCGTTTTTTCCAATTCCACCAGATGTATTGTTAATCCCAATGGTGATCGCACAAAGGAAACGGGCTTGGATTTATGCTGGTTTATGTACTCTAACTTCAGTATTAGGCGGTGTTTTAGGATATTTCATCGGAGCGGTATTATATCAGGAACTTGCTGAACCAATTTTACAGTTTTACGGATATTTGGAAAAATTTGAGGTTTTCAAAGACAATTTCAAAGAATTTGGACCTTGGATAGTTTTTACAGCTGGATTAACCCCCTTTCCGTATAAAGTTATCACTATAACCAGTGGTGCAGTGGGATTATCTTGGCCGGTATTTATTATCGCAAGTGTCGTGTCTCGTGGATTACGATTCTTTATTGTTTCTGGTCTATTGTATTTATTTGGACCAACGATTCGTGATTTTATTGAAAAACGACTTGGATTAATGTTTACGTTGTTTATGGTACTATTAATTGGTGGATTCATCGCGATTAGGTTGCTTTAAATTTTTAATTTATAGGTACTTTGGAAATAATAATGAATACAGAAAAACAGATCATTTACTCTTCTGTATTGTTTTTAATGGTTGGAATTGTAGTAATTGTTACTGCATGGGGCTTCCAATTGATTGGTGGTTACCAACCTTGCTCACTATGTTTAGAGCAACGGACACCATACTATATCGCTATCCCATTAGTTTTTTTGTCAATTTTCATTATTTTCAAAGCTTGGAAACCGATTCTAGCGCGATTGTTGCTACTATTAGCTTCAGTAGCAATGCTATATGGAGCGGGATTAGGCATCTATCAGTCAGGTGCAGAATGGGGGTTTTGGCTGGGTCCCCAAGAATGTAGTACTGTACAAGCAGTTGAAGAAGATGCTAGTAACATGATTTCTGCTTTAAAAAGTACTCAGATTATTGATTGCTCTAAGGCAAGTTGGCGGATGTTTGGGTTATCATTTGCTGGTTGGAATGCGGTCTTCTCAACATTGCTTGCTATAATTGCAGTTTGGGGAGTTATGGGTCGAAAAAAGCTAAGTTTGCAAGAATAAAAAATTGGAAATAGGTTATGGTAAGTCATGAAAAGCAAAAAAAGGATCGAGTTGAAGAAGCCAAACAAGCCTTAAAGCGAGTTAGTGCTGAATCTGAAACAGTTGGGAGTTCGTCATTAGCACGATTTGCAGAGAAATCGCGGGCCCATTTTTCAGCAGATGATGCAAATCAAAATGATTCGGTTGAATTATGGGGTAGCAGAATTGGCCGTGGTCTGGGACTAATATTTTTTATTGGATTAATTATTTATTTGCTAATTAATTACGTACTATAATTCGGTATTTGATATCTTGTGGTTGATTTAGACTTTAATTAAGTTCTTTTCTTCTTTCGTCTTGTATTTGCCTATGTAGTTTGTAAAAATAGTATTTGATACTGAAAGTAATCGCAAATCAACTAGAGGAGGCATTATGGTAGAACTTGATGAAAGTAAGGGTTCAAATGTAGTCGCATATGCAAAATATGCAAATGCGCGAAAAAATTTATTAGCAAATCAACCAATTTCATTTGACCGTAAAGAATTACGGGAAATTTTAGGAGTATATGGCAGAAAAGTCGCAGCAGGTGAATGGCGAGATTATGCAATTGATTTATTAAAAGACCGGGCGACTTTCTCAGTTTTTCGACGAACTAGCGAATTTCCGCTTTATCAAATTCAAAAAATCCCTGAATTAAGAAGGCGACAAGGACAATATTCAGTTGTTGCACCTGGTGGATTAATAATGAAGCGGGGAAATGAATTAAATCAAGTGTTAAGTGTATTGGAAAAAAAGCACTATCTTCGACTTGTATCAGCTTAAGTTAACAGTTTTGGCTAGTATATCTAAAAAGAAAGGCACGGAGTAATCCGTGCCTTATTTGTTTGTACTGAATGTTGGTTATCCTAGTTTCGGTTTCCGAAGAGATGCAATAACATTATAAACAGATTGATGAAATCAAGGTACAAACGAAGTGCACCCATAATTGATTTCTTACCTGCTACTTCAGCACCATCACCTTCATAATACATTTCTTTTATTTGCTGTGTATCATAAGCAGTTAATCCAGCGAAGACTAATACTCCGATTACAGAAATAGCGAACTGTACCGCAGAAGAAGCTAAGAATATATTAACAACTGAGGCGATAATTATTCCAATTAAGCCCATAAATAAGAATGAACCCCAACCGGATAAGTCTCTTGTCGTTGTATATCCATAGATACTAAGAGCACCAAAAGATGCCGCGGTAATGAAGAATACGCGTGCAATCGAGTTACCGGTAAAAACAAGAAAGATTGAAGACAATGATAGTCCCATCAATGCGGCAAAGATCCAAAAGGAAGCTTGCGTTGCACTCAAACTCATTTTCCCGACTCTAAAGCTTATTAGGAAAACCATTCCTAATGGTGCTAACATGATGACCCATCGTAATGGACTACCATAGAGCAGGTAAAATAATTCTGGGTTTTGTTCAGGGTGTGCTATAACAGCCGTCAAAAATGCGATCAGGCCAGTAATGGCTAATCCAAATGCCATGTAGTTGTATACACCCAGCATGTATTGACGCAGACCTTGGTCAATTGCAGTGGATTCAGTGTGCGTGCCAGGAATCGGACGTGCGTTGTTTTGTTCAAAATCAGCCATTTAGTTTTTTTCCCTCATAAAATTGACTATTTTTAGGCGGTTAATTCTTAATATAATATATCTGTGTGAAAATTGCAAGTGGTAATTCACAAATTTTTATTTTTTACAAACATTTTTTAGTTGGTAATGTTAGGGTTTTACTTTAATGATTGCAATAGATACATATTTTATGGAAAGTAGACTTAGAATTTTGCGTTATTTTTTTTACAAAGATAGATTTGAGGGAGTTAAATTTTTCTGTCATATTATTTTTTGATTAAATTTTTGTAATTTAAAATACTAATTTATGTCGCATGAATAAATTATCGGCATACACTTCCCAGCTAAATCTTAAATTTTTTGTTAGGAATTTATAAATATGTTAATTCAATCTAAACAAGTACGGATTCCAGATTATGTACCAATTAAACGGGCATTACTTTCAGTCTCAGATAAAACTGGATTAATTGAATTCGCACGCGAATTGAGTGCACTTAAAATTGAGTTGATCTCTACTGGAGGTACAAAAAAGGCAATTGCTGATGCTGGACTAAGTGTTACAGAAGTTTCGGAATTGACAGGTTTTCCAGAAATAATGGATGGACGTGTCAAAACACTGCATCCTGCTATCCATGGCGGGTTGTTGGCAATCCGCGATGATAAGGTTCATTCAGAAGCTATGGATTTTCACAAAATCCGCGAGATAGATTTAATTTGCGTAAATTTGTATCCATTTGAAGAATCAATTGCTAACAAAGTAGATTATTCAACAATCATTGAAAACATAGATATTGGCGGTCCTGCGATGATTCGGGCCGCGGCAAAAAACCATGCATATGTAACTGTTGTGGTAGATGAAGCCGATTATGAATTGGTAATAGATGAATTGAAGAAAAACAGTGAAGTTTCCTATGAAATTCGTCAACAGTTAGCGGCAAAGGCTTTTGCACGTACAGCTGCTTATGATTCAATTGTTTCAAATTGGTTTGCTAATGAAATTGAAAATCCTGACTTGACCTATAAGTCTATTGGAGGACCATTACTAAAAGAACTTAGATATGGAGAAAATCCACATCAAACTGCAGGTTTTTACAAAACTTCTGAAATCAGACCGGGTGTAGCGACTGCAACCTTGATTCAAGGTAAAGCACTTTCATATAATAATATAAATGATACAAACGCCGCGTTTGAATTAGTGAGTGAATTTAATCCAGATAAAACGGCTGCGGTAGCAATCATTAAGCATGCAAATCCGTGCGGTGTATCCGAAGGTAATACATTGCTTGAAGCTTATCAGAAAGCATTAGATTGTGATCCTGTGTCAGCATTTGGTGGAATTGTTGCTCTTAATCAAGAAATAGATCCAGCTGTCGCACAGGAAATCATCAAGATATTTTCTGAAGTAATCATCGCACCAGCTGTAACCGATGACGCAAAAAAGGTATTTGCTCAGAAAGAAAATTTGCGTCTCTTAATCACCGGTGAATTACCAGAACCAAATGCAAAGGGTATGGAAATACGCACAGTTGCAGGAGGAATGTTGATGCAGACCCGAGATTTGGCGACTATTGATGAGATGGACTTGAAAGTAGTTACTAAAAGGGTACCCTCAGAGCGTGAAATGTCTGACCTGAAAATGGCCTATAAGGTAGTGAAGCATGTTAAATCAAATGCAATAGTTTTGGTAAAAAATAAGACAACAGTAGGGATTGGTGCAGGACAGATGAGTCGAGTTGATTCGTCGTATGTTGCGTCTCGGAAAGCAATGGAAATGGCAAAAAACATAGGAGGAGTAGAAGAGTCAAATTCCAAAGGAAGTGTTGCAGCTTCAGATGCATTTTTCCCATTTGCGGATGGATTGTTGACTATTGCTGAATTTGGTACGACGGCAATAATTCAACCAGGCGGTTCAATTCGGGATGAAGAGGTTATAGCGGCGGCCGACAACAATAATTTAGCGATGATTTTCACTGGCACTAGACACTTTAAACACTAACTTAATATAGTTGATACTCTTGTGACAATTGAGTATACTTTACAACTTAGTCTTCTTCTAATACTAAATGAAGTATGAGATAACCAAGTACAAAAAACGCTATAATAACTGATATTCCTACTCTTTGACTTTGTGAGATTCCAGTTACTACTGCCACCGATAATGGTGCCAAGAAACTAGTCAATTTTCCAGACATCGCGAACAATCCAAAATAATGGGTAATTTCCTCTTTCGGTGCTAGTTTGATCAGCAATGTACGAGATGCCGCTTGTAAGGGACCTGAAACAGCACCAATCATTACTCCAAGGATGAGATACAAAATTTCTGGAGCTGTTGAAAAAAGAGGTGTTGTTGATGTTACTGGTGAAACTTGGATAAAGAAGAAAATGTGACTACTATCGGTTGAAACTATTCCAATGCAACATGCAATTAGAACGAGCAACGAACTGTGCAAAATAATTTTGGAATTTAAACGATCATTTAACCAACCACCTATAATTGAACCGAAAGTACTTCCAACAAGAATAATAATCCCGAAGATTCCGATCTGAATTGTTTGCCAACCTAATACACCTGCCGCGTAAATTCCTCCAAATGCGAATAATGCTACGAGACCATCTTTAAAGGCCATGTTAGCTAATAGATATTTGAAGATGTTGGTGTTTTTCTGAAAATCTTTGACTATGTTTTTCCAGCTAGTCAATCCAGAAATCAAAACCGCCATATAACTTGATTTTTGTGGATTTTCCTTAACAAAGAGAAAGAGTGGAAGGGCAAAAATGATATACCAAATTGCTGAAAATGGACCAGATGCACGATCACCTTCTCCAAGTTGGGGGTCAAGTCCAAAAATTGGTTCAATTCCAAATACGGTTTTTCCAGATTCAGGAGTTGCGGCCATAAACCCTAAAACAATGATCAAACTGATTAAACCGCCAACATATCCAATTGCCCAACCATATCCAGATAACCTACCTAGATAATTAGAGGAAACCAAGTCAGGCATCATCGCGTTGGTAAAAACAATCGCAAATTCAGCTCCTATAGTGGCAATCACAAAAGCAAACAAAATTATAGGAATCAAATGTTCTTGTCCAGGTGCTCCAATCCATAAGAGTGATGAACCAAGGACAATAAGTATAGAAAAAAATGCGATCCAAGGTTTTCGACGACCGCTAACATCCGCTGCCGCTCCAAGTGAAGGAGACAAAATTGCGATAATCAATCCCGCAATCGCGGCTGCGTAACCCCATAACTCTTGACCAACGACGCTATTGGAGGTTATTCTAGCGGCAAAATAAGGTGCAAAAACAAAGGTTGTAACTAAGGTAAAGAAGGGTTGTGAAGCCCAATCATATAGAAACCATCCCCAAACAGAGGATTTTCGGAGTGGTTTAGAGTTTAGCGTCGTATCCATGGAGATTTTATCCTTTTTTGCTTGTAAGGTCGGAAAGTACACTAGCAGCAACTGATAGCTTCGAAACTGTTAGCACTTCACCTTTAATTATTTCAAGTACAGCGTCTTTCGCTCTAGATGCGTCAACTTCATTATTTTTAAGCCATATGCTAAATTCATCTTTTGTAGCACCAACGTTGAGTGCATCGGCGGTGATATTCCGATGCGCAAGTGCAAGCATGGCACGCGCACGGTCTAGTGCAAAGTTATCATAGTAATCGATGGTACTTACGTCGCGTGCTAGAGTATCAATTTCCCCAAATTGGAAGTGCTCAGCAACATGAAAAAATGTTTCAGTCACTTTGCGTAGTGGCTTACCAGTATTTTCAGAAACCAGAATCGCATCGGGGATTTTTAGCATTAATGGAATTCTAGCGATCTTGACTGCGATATCTTTTGGAACTCCGTCTCGCACGTTTTTTTTGGTGAGCGAGAATAAGAGTTCTTTTATTGTTGGACTGGATAGGTCAAGAATGAAATTGGTAATCTCATCAATTGCATTTTGAAATCGAGTTACTATTTGCTTTAACCCCCCATCAAACGATATATTTCTTAAGAACCACACCGTAAGTTCAATAATTGCATCTTGAATTTGTAGGTAAGCATCTAACTGTGTATTCCCCGAAACTTTGTTGTCAAGGTTGTCAATCAGATCAAAGAGTTCATCTAATCCAAAAGCATCTAACGCGACCACAAACGCCCGAATCGCATCTTCAGGACTTGCACCTGTTTGATCGCTTACGCGTCCAAGGAATGTAGGTCCTCCGCGATTAAACATGATATTTGCCAGTTGTGTCGTTATAATTTCTCGTCGTAATCGATGATCGCTAATTTCTTTCTTGTATTCCGACTGCATTTTACTAGGAAAATACGAAACTAAAACCTTTTCGAAATATGGATCATCTGGAACTGAGGTTGCGAGGAGATCAGCGTAGAATGTAATTTTTCCATATGAAAGTAACACTCCTATTTCAGATCTGGTTAAAGTTTGCTGTTTAGCTCGCATCTCAATTAGTTTCTGGTCATTTGGTAGAAATTCAACCTCGCGATTCAATAAATCTCTGCTTTCAATCTGATGCATCATTCGTTCTTGATAACTAAATCCTTCCATTGCCCGATGTACATCAATACTTATGGCTAAAGTTTGGTGATAATTGTTTTTCAAGACTAGTTCTGCAACATTTTCTGTCATATCTACTAGTAGTGTGTTGCGGTTCTTGATATTCAATTTACCACTTCGAATGGCTGAACTTAATGCGATTTTGATATTGACCTCAAGGTCAGATGAGTTTACTCCGGCAGAATTGTCAATAGCATCAGAATAGCAACGTCCACCTAATTGATTAAACTCAATCCGTGCCAATTGAGTTACTCCTAGATTAGCTCCTTCACCTACAACTTTGCACCGCAGTTCTGGTGCTTCTATGCGAATCGAATCGTTAGTGCGGTCACCAACGTCATTGTTGTTTTCACTCGAACTACGGACATAGGTACCGATTCCTCCCATCCATAGTAAGTCCACATCCAACTTTAGAATTGCTCGCAAAACTTCTTGCGGGTTTGCGGAAGGTGAGTTGATTTTGAGTAGAGATTGGATTTCAGGACTCAATGCGAGTGATTTCGATTTTCTCGAATAAATTCTCCCACCTTTGGATAAGACATTTTTGTTGTAGTCTTGCCAAGAGCACCGGCCGATATCAAACAACTGTTTTCGTTCATTCCATGATGTTTTAGGATCAGGATTGGGGTCAATGAAAATATCCCGGTGATCAAATGCGGCGATTAATTTGGTTGATTTTGAGAGAAGCATCCCGTTACCAAATACATCACCTGACATATCTCCAACTCCAGCGGCGGTAAATTCTTTAGTTTGGATGTCATGATCAAGTTCGCGAAAGTTTCGTTTGACCGCCTCCCATGCACCACGAGCTGTGATTCCCATTTTTTTGTGATCATAACCAGCAGAACCACCTGATGCGAATGCATCATCTAACCAAAATGTATGTTTCTTAGAAATTTCATTTGCTGTATCGGAAAATGTTGCTGTACCTTTATCCGCTGCGACCACTAAATAAGGATCTTCCTGATCAAGACGAGTTACATTTTTAGGAGGAATCACCGTTTCACCATCAATATTGTCGGTAATATCTAACAGACTAGAAACAAACAATTTATATGCTTCTTTTCCTTCATTAAAAATTTCTTCTCGGCTACCTGTTTGAGGTAAATTTTTTGGAACAAATCCACCTTTTGCTCCAACTGGAACAATAACTGCATTTTTGACTTGCTGCGCTTTGACGAGACCGAGAATTTCTGTTCGATAATCTTGTGTTCGATCAGACCAGCGCAGTCCACCTCGCGCGACTGGTCCAAATCGTAGGTGTACTCCTTCAATTCTTGGTGAGTAAACAAATATTTCGCGATAAGGTTTTGGTGCCGGGAGATCAATGATCTGCTCGGAATTGATTTTGAACGAAATTGTTGGCTTGAGATTGTCCTTACGATCGGTTTGAAAGAAATTTGTTCGTAACATTGATTCAATGACATTTAAGAATTTTTGGAGAACTCGGTCATCATCCATACTTTCAACTTGCTCAATAGCAGAGTGTATTTCAGTTTTTGTATTTTCTGATAGTTCCAAATTTTTTGATTTAGATTTGTCTGTCGAAAAAAGTATTCGGAAATAATCAAATAATTTGGTTGCAATTTCAGGATAACGGCAAAGTGTTTCAGCCATAAATTCTTTTGAATAAAGGATCCCAACTTGCCGTAAATAGTGAGATACTGCACGAATAACAATGATGTTACGCCAATCTAAATCAGTGATCGCTACAAGTGCGTTGAAGCCATCATCTTCGGCAAATCCATGCCAGACGGCCAAAAATAATTCTCGCAGCCGGTCATAATCTTTATCATTGAAGGCAATTGGATTTTCAAAGGCAGATTTAAGTGTCATATCATGGAGGTAGCAACGCGTTTTGCCGCAGGTGACTTTGTGAGTTCGTTCATTAATGACGCGAAAACCCATATTTTCCAAGAGTGGGACTCGCTCAGAAAGTTGGATCGGAGTTTGTGAGTGAAATACTTTCAGTGAAATGTTTCCAACATTCTCATTGACGCGGCGATAAAAATTAATCTCTGTGTTGAGTCCTTTACCAAGCTGATCAATTATTTTGATATCTTCTATCGCACTATCAATATCAAAAAATTCGGTATAACTTGTGGGGAATGCTTCACTATATTTCTCAATATACTTTTGAGCAGTTGCGGAATCATTTGATTGATTCAATGCAAAGCGGAGTTTATCTGCCCAAGTTCGGACAATGTTGGTAGCGTTTCTTTCAAGTTGCGAAACAGAAGGATTGGGAAGTTCTCCTTCATCATGGCCAATCACGAAATGGACTCGAACTAATTGTCCTTCTAAATAAGTCACATACCAAGCAGAAACTCTGCCTTCATGGACTTTTGCAAGAAGTTCACCAATTTTTGATCTTACATCACTGTTATATCGGTCTTTTGGTACAAACACTAAAATTGAAACAAAGCGATTGAACTTATCACGACGAGGAAGAATGCGCACTCGAGGAATCTCATTCAACCTTAGAATAGTCATTGAAAACTGGAGCAATGTGTCAATATCAATCTGGAATAATTCATCGCGTGGGTAGCTTTCAAGTACATTCATCAATGCTCGCCCCGAATGACCAGTTGCTTTTAGTCCAGATTTCACAATTACATTTTGAACTTTTTGTCGCAAATATGGAATTGTTTTAGTTGATTCGGTGTAGGTAGAGGAACCAAATAATCCGACAATTCGTAATTCGCCAATTAGGATTCCATCTTGGTCAAATTGCTTAACCCCGATATAGTCCATATGTACGGCACGATGCACCCGACTTCTCACATTCGCCTTAGTTATAATAAGTGGTTCCGGTCGTAACAAAAATTCTCGAATTTCCGGAGAAATTGCTACCATCTCACTACCCCTACGTAAAACGTGAGTCTGTGGGTTGCGAAGTATTCCCAAACTAGATTTGGGATGACTGACTAATTCTGAAGACGAATCATCGTTAGCAAATTTGTACTCACGCATACCAAGGAATGTAAAATTATCTTTGCCAAGCCAGTCCAAGAATTCCAAGCTTTCTTCTAATTCTTCTCGAGGAATTGAAGGTGGATTCGATTTATATGTCAACGAGGCTTCAGTAAGGCGTAATCGCATTTTTGGCCAATCTTGCACAGTATGACGTACATCATTCAGTACTAAATCCAGTTGTTTTTTGAGTTCTATAGCTTCTTGTTTGTTTTCAATACGTTCAATATGTAGCTGAATTACACTTTCATGGCGAATGCTCCGAGTTCCATCAGGGAAATCTAGTCCATAATAAGTTTTGATTGAACCTTTTTGATCACGCATTAAATTAATTACGGGATGCAGAACAAGATAGGTTTCTTTGCCAAATGATTGCAAAGCGGCCATGACTGAATTGACTAAGAAAGGCATGTTGTCATTAATAATTTCAATGACAGTACATTCTTTGTGTTTTTCACCAATCTTGCCGAATTTTGGATTGAAAATCCTAATTTTGTGAGTGTCATCCTTATGATTACCAAGTTGTTCCCAACAGTCTTTGGTAAATTCAACTAGTTCATCCGCCGTATACTCAATTAGATCTTCGGGGTCAGTTGCGAAAAAAAGATCTCTTAGAAAGCTACTAATATTTTGATCAGCTTGCTTCTTTGTAAGAATCGCAAGAGCATTTTCGATCAATTTTTCTTTGGTTTTTACAGCCTTTGTCGCCATCTTTATTGCCTCCCAGTAGTATTCTAATGTATGGCGTATCTCAATCAATTGGATTGAGTAAAACATTTTATTGAAACATAACTTTGTTAATATATCATAAGTTTGTAAGAATTACTCTTTTATATTTAAACTTAGAGGTGGATTTCGCTGATGTCTAACGAAAATTATGTTACGGCTCTTAAATTGAAAGCAAATAAGCCGTTACGAGAAGAAACTGAGAAGTACTTTGAGCTATGCATGGAAAAACTTGGATTAGTTCCAAATGTCTTGCTTGCATATGCGTTTGATGAAAACAAATTGGAAGTTTTTACTAAAATGTATAATGAGCTGATGCTTGGAGATTCTGAGTTAAGTAAGCTTGAACGAGAAATGATTGCAGTGACGGTATCATCAGTCAATAAGTGTTATTATTGCTTAACAGCACATGGGGCGACCGTTCGAGAATTGTCTAGTGATCCAATTTTAGGGGAACAATTGGTAATGAATTATCATACCGCAAATCTTAATGAGCGAGAGAAAGCAATGCTGGATTTTTGTGTTAAGCTGACTAAAAACTCAAGCGAAATTGTTGAATCGGATCGGCAAAGCTTGAGAGATGTGGGATTTTCTGATCGGGATATTTGGGATATCACTGCAGTTGCGGCATTTTTTAATATGACGAATCGAGTTGCAAGCGCGACGGAGATGCGTCCAAATGATGAATATCATTCAAAGGCACGGTGAAATTACTATTGGGAAACTGTGTGGGTTCTTTGCGATTAGTATTACAATTTTGAGATTATCTCCAAATTCTTAAAATAGACTGTATCCTTTTACAGGTGCTATCTTTTTTATAAACATATTTGAAAATTGATAGCTGTGTCCTATATATTCCTTTAACTTCAATATAATTATTTGTACACTGCTGAAAGTACAGAACTTAAGAGTGTATATTCAATTATTTTTTGTATTAAATTAGTTACGAAATTACTGAGAGTAATATGGTTGCAAAAGTTTTTATTGATGGCGAAGCTGGCACTACTGGTCTTCAAATTAGAGGACGATTGGCAAATCGAAATGACATTGAGTCAATTCGGTTAAGTGATGCGCAACGAAAAGATTCAGATGCTAGGTGCGATGCATTAAATAGTGCTGATGTTGCGATACTATGTTTGCCAGATGTAGCCGCAAAGGAAGCGGTCTCATTAGTAGAAAATGAATCAACTACTATTATTGATGCTTCATCAGCACATCGTGTCAACCCAGATTGGGTTTACGGTTTTGCTGAAATGGTTCCGAATCAAGCTGAACGAATAGCGACTGCGAGAAAAATCTCGAATCCAGGTTGTTATCCACAAGGAGTCATAGCGGTATTACGACCATTGATAGAGGTAGGATTACTCAATGCAGATGCTTCAGTTGTTTGTAATGCTATTTCTGGGTATTCAGGTGGCGGTCGAAAAATGATTGAGCAATATGAGAAAGACCCTAAATCAAATTCAAAGTATCAACCATACGGTTTAAATTTTAGTCACAAACATTTACCAGAGATGACAATATATTCGGGTTTGAAAAATTCACCAATTTTTCAGCCTGTTGTCGGTAATTTTAAGCAAGGAATGCTAACCTCGATTCCATTACATTATTCTGTAATAACAGAAGAGGTATCTGGACAAACAATTCATAGAATTTTGACTGATTGGTATTCAAATGCCGAAAAAATTGAGGTTGCTACTTTGGTTGAGTCTGATCAATTGGAAGAATTGAATCCACAATCCCTGAACAATACTGACAACATGAGAATTCACGTTTTTTCAAATGATAAGCGTGGTCAAGTTATATTATTTGCAGTTTATGACAATTTGGGTAAGGGAGCTGCGGGAGCGGCCGTGCAAAACCTTGATCTTGTACTGAACAATAAATCCTAAATAAGACCAAAATTTAGATATGGTTAAAATATTGTGGTTGAATTTTGCAACAGATTTGTAATATTATCTCTTTTGGTTCGCATACCAATATAAGACGTTTATTACAAAATTGAGTATTACAAAAAGTAAATATTTTTGAGGAGAAACATTACATGGAAAAATTTACTACAATGACAGCAAATGCTGCTCCGCTACCGCTAGTGAATATTGATACCGATATGATAATTCCGAAGCAGTTTCTTAAAACAATTAAGCGAACTGGTCTAGGAACTGCACTATTTCACGAAATGCGTCGAAATGAAGATGGAACGGATAACCCAGAGTTTGTGTTGAATAAACCAGCATATAAGAATGCACAAATTTTAGTCGCTGGAGATAATTTTGGGTGCGGGTCAAGTCGCGAACATGCCCCATGGGCACTTCTAGATTTTGGTATAAAATGCGTAATTTCAACCAGTTTTGCTGATATTTTCTATAATAATTGTTTTAAGAATGGTATTTTACCAATTGTGGTGAGTGAAGAAGAATTAGAAAAATTAATGGATGATGCGGAACGCGGTTCAAATGCAACCCTTACAGTTGATCTTGAAACCCAAGAAATAAGTGGTCCAGATGGAGGTGTGATAAAATTTTCCATTGACCCTTACCGGAAGCATTGTTTATTGAATGGATTGGATGATATTGGATTGACAATGGAAAAAGTTGCAGCAATTGATAACTATGAGTCAAAAATTGAAACCAATCGTCCATGGATTTAAATGTGGATGGAAAGAAACTGAATTAAGTATTACAAGGAGTTATTTCAAAATTCAAACTTTAGAATTTTGGGTAGAGAAATTTCTCAAATTTGGAATTGTGCTTTGCCTAAGATGTTGGTCCAAAACTATAAATCAAAAGACTTGAAACAGAATATAGAACCTTTAGTTTTAAAGGAAGGGAGTAATTATCAATTAACTTCTGCCGCTAAATCGCATAAACCTTCAATAGGATTTATGGAGGCGATTCAAGAACTGGATAGTGGTAAAGGTGAACACTTTAAAACAATTGATGATTTTGAAGCTAATTGGAAATAATCCAAATTAAGTCGTTCAATTGTACAGACAAGCCGTTTCAAGAAACAATTGCGTCTAACTAGTCTTTAGCTGGTTGTTTTCTAATAGCAACACGAAAATAACTTTAAGATTGGAACTCAATTGAGTCATACAGTTTATACTAGTTTCAACTTATGTAACGGTATTAAATTTTGGATTGCACTGAATGAACTATTCACCAGTTTTCTCATTTTTTTAAAATTTGAACTATGCGACAAACCACTACATAATTATTGAAACACAATAGAATTTATTGTTGTTGGTCAAGCAAATTAGCTAAATACACTTCTACATCAAATGTTGGGTCATGTGGAATATCATCTAACTTTACACCAATTTGATTTATTTCCGCTCGAGTCTCATCAAGTTTTTTCAACAAGTGTTGGTGTAGAATTTGTGTAATTTCTGGATACTCTTCAAGAATCCGACGCATCAAAACCCTGCGAATTTTCAAGACATCACTTTTGGTACTTGCTACCGCTTCAGCTGGTCGAATAGTTTCAATAAAAATTGCTTTTTCACCTATCATATAACCTTTATTATATTCTCCTAATATTTTCTGTTGCTGATTCTCGGTTCGGAGCAATTTTATTTTACCTGAATTGATGATATACCCAGAGTCAGATGATTCATTTTCATGAAAAAGAGTCTGGTCTTTAGATAGTAATATATGCTCTGTGCCAAAGACAAGTAGTCGCAAGTGTTCCTGCGATAAATTTGCAAATATTGGGGTCTGTTTCAGCAAGTTGACATCGCTTGCTACACTCATGTTTTAATCCTAAATTCCCATAGCATTATAGGAATAATTTATACCCTCCAGGTGTAGATCTCAACAATTTTTTTCGCTCCGGATCAATCTTTTGGCGAAGCCGATACATGTGTGTTTCCAATGTATGCGTTTCAACTTCAGAATGATAACCCCAAACTTTTTCTAACAGATCTACACGCGTTACAGATTTGTCCTTTGACCGAAACATTAATTTAAGAATTGCCGCTTCTTTTTCAGTTAAACGTAAGATTTTCCCAGATTTGTCAACCAATGTTTTATCCGCCGGATAAAACGTGAATGGTCCGATAGGATAAGTTGCATCTTCACTTTGCTCAAATTGCCGTAATTGAGCTCGAATTCGGGCCAATAGTACAGAAAATTTAAATGGTTTAGTCACATAATCGTTTGCACCAGATTCCAAACCAAGCACGGTATCAGTCTCACTATCTTGACCGGTTAGTAGGATAATGGGTGCTTTAAAGTCATGTTTTCGCAAGTGCCGGATTGCTTCACGTCCGTCCATATCTGGCAAACCAATATCCATTATAATGAGTTCAACATTATTCTTTTCGGTTAATTCAAGTCCATTAATTGCTGTATCAGCATCAATAATGTCAAATTCATTATAAATTGATAACTGTTCTACTAGTGCTTTACGTAGTTCTTCATCATCTTCAATAATTAGTATCGTACGTACGGTCATGATAACTCCAATTAGGTTTGCCAATGTTAAATAAGTATTTGTGTTTAAACTATTTGTCAGATGTTATATATACTAGCAAGTAAATTTTAATTGATAATTTAGTATCCAAAATTCTAGTTTAGATTGCGGAAAATGCTTTGAATATGACTATACTAATTGCAAAAACAAAATCAAGCGAACGAAATCGCGGATTTTTATCACTTGGTCATAAACTTATTCCCTGTGTATTTGGACGAAATGGCTTAACACGTCAAAAAATAGAAGGTGATGGGTGTACACCAATTGGTCATTTTAGATTGCTTCAAGTATTTTATAAACCTGGAGTAGTTGTACCCCCAAAGACAAAATTATCGGTACGACCGTTGCAAATTAATGATGGCTGGTGTGATGACCCCGAAAGCGTCATGTATAATAAATTAGTAAAAATTCCATTTGATGGATCTCATGAGAATCTTTGGCGTAGTGATAATCTGTATAATTACATTATTGTTTTGGATTTTAACATCCGACCAGCAATTAAAGGAAAAGGTAGTGCTATATTTTTGCATGTCGCTTCCAATGACTTTAAGCCCACCGAAGGATGTATTGCGGTTTCGGAAAAACATTTGCAACAAATTTTGGTACTCTTAGACGCTAAATCAATGGTGTGCATTAGTTAGTTTGTATGCGCAAGCTTGAATAATTAAGAAAAAACATTATTTTCATTGCAGTTTCTCAGTAGAGTAATTGCTATGACAGGTTACATCAATCGGATTACAAAAATTCTGTCCAGAAATTTTGTACCAACGAGTAAGAGTATTAACCACGATAAGATCCCCTTTTGGGTGATGAATGGTCTTGGTAATAATTTTCTTATTCTTGATACACGGAATGTCGCAATTGAAATGACAGCTTCCCATGTGGATACGCTCTCAAACCTAACAAAGTTTGATCAATTGATTTTACTTGAACCATCATCAAGTGATTCAGATGTTTTCATGCGGATTTATAATGCGGATGGTAAAGAAGTCGGAGCTTGTGGTAATGCTACCCGTTGTGTTGGTCAAATTTTAATGACGGAGCTGGACAGTAGAGCTACAACCATTGAAACTCAGGCTGGACTCCTTGATGTGTTCAGTACCAATAGAGAGGATCGGATATTGGTGGATATGGGAATACCAAAATTTGATTGGAATGAAATTCCTCTTGCTTGTGAATTTGCTGATACCAATAATCTTGACTTTAAGTTCAGTTTGGGAGATAATCCGGTTCTGGCAAATCCTTCAGTAGTGAATGTCGGCAATCCACATGTGATATTTTGGGTAGATGATATTGACTCGATAGACTTAGCCACAATTGGGCCAAAATTGGAAGTTGACCCACTATTTCCAGAACGAGTTAATGTGTCAATCGCGGAATTTATTGGATTTAACAAAATTAAAGTTAATGTTTGGGAACGTGGTGTAGGATTAACGCGGGCATGTGGTACCGCGGCTTGTGCCGTAAGTGTTGCTGGAATTAGAAGAAATTTTAGCCAATTAGTGGGACGAAGGGCGCAAATATATTTACCTGGTGGTGTGCTAGACATTGAATGGCGGAGAGTTGATAACCATATTTTAATGGTAGGTGGAATTGAATTTGAGTATAGAGGACTTTATGACCCAAGTTCCCAACAATGGAACCGAACCCAAACAACTACACAGGACTTAATCAATTGAGTATTGAAATTCAAACTATGGGATGTCGACTTAATTTTTATGAGTCGGAGGTTATGCGGCAAGTAGCAGAATCAACAGGGATGGATAATACCATTTTGATTAATACTTGTGCAGTTACAGAAGAATCGGTGCGTCAGGCTCGCCAGAAGGTACGTAAAGCTCGCAGAAACAATCCTGATGCACGAATAATTGTGACCGGTTGTGCAGTACAAACAGAACCTGAAATATTCGAAGCAATGGTGGAAGCCGATTTTGTCGTGGGAAATTCGGAAAAACTTCAACAACGCACCTATGAATCCTTACTGCAAAATGGAGAAAATACTGAACGTGTCATTGTTAATGATATTATGAGTGTAACAGAGACTGCAAGCCACTTAATAGATGGGTTAAAAGATCGTGCGCGGGCGTTTGTACAGATTCAAAATGGCTGTGATCATCGATGTACATTTTGTATTATTCCATATGGTCGTGGACCATCAAGGTCGGTACCAGTCACAGATGTGATTAGTCAGGTTAGAAAATTGGTAGAGTTGGAATATCGAGAAGTTGTTCTGACAGGAGTTGACATCACATCTTATGGGTTAGATCTTCCAAATGAGCCAAAGTTGGGAGTTTTAGTTCAACAGATATTGGATCAAATTCCTGAACTTGAACGACTTAGAATATCTTCGATTGATTCAATAGAAATTGATAAAACATTTATGGATGCATTGGCGAATGAACCTAGATTGATGCCTCATTTACACTTATCTATCCAAAACGGTGATGATCTAATTTTGAAGCGGATGAAGCGACGACATTTACGCAAAGATTCAATTGAGTTTTGCGAACAGGTAAGAAGTGTTAGACCCGATGTTGTATTTGGAGCAGACTTGATCGCTGGATTTCCTACGGAGACGGACGCTATGTTTGATAATACGTTGTCAATTATTGATGATTGTGATTTGACTTATCTGCATGTATTTCCATTTTCATCAAGACCAGGTACACCGGCAGCACGGATGCCACAGTTAGATCGTCGTTTAGTAAAAGAGCGCGCACATAGAATGCGGGAAAAAGGTGAAACTAAACTTGAAGAATATCTTTCAAAACAAGTTGGTCAACGACGAAAAATCCTTGTTGAAAAGAATGGACTTGGTCGAACCGAGCAATTTACTCAAACCGAGATTGGAATTGGTGAAACAGGTGAAATAATTTCTGCAGATATTGTTGGCTATGTACCAGGAAGGTTATTGGCAGATGGATTGATAATGGAGCACTAAGATGGAAGTACAAACTAAAGAAAAAGCTGGATTTTTTTCAAAATTTTTTAAAGGTGAACCAAAGAATTTTGATTTAGAGAAAATTGAAAAACCTTTAGAGAGTTTTGAGAATCAAGTTGATGGTGATCGAGTTAATAAGATTGCAGATGATTTCAAAAATGGTTCGTCAAAAGAATTGGCAGTAGACTTAGCTAAAGACAAAGTGGAAACTGAACAAATTGACGAAACAATAGTAGAAAATTCATCTGAAATTGTTGAAAAGGTTGATTCAGATCAAACTAGTGAAGCAGGTTCCTCAGACTCATTTTTTCAGCGATTGCGTCACGGGATAACGCGATCATCTTCAGCATTAACCGGCGGTATTTCAGAAATATTTACGAAAAAAAAGCTGGATGCAGAAATGTTGCAAGATTTAGAAGATATCTTGCTTCAAGCTGATTTGGGAACTGAAACTGCACTGGCAATCACAGAAACTTTGAAACAAAATCGCTATGATAAGGAAATTTCAGATTTAGAAGTGCGGGAGTTATTAGCTAAAGAGGTTGAGAGCGTACTTGAACCAGTTGCAATTCCATTTGAACTTGATGAAAATCTCAAACCACATGTAATATTAATGGTTGGTGTAAATGGAACTGGTAAAACTACGACAATTGGAAAACTTGCATCAAAATTTAGTGCAGAAAATAAACAAGTTATTCTTGCCGCCGGTGATACGTTTAGAGCGGCTGCCGTAGAGCAGCTTAAGGTATGGGGAAGCCGAACGAATGCACAGGTTATTTCAGGTAAACATGGTGCAGATGCTGCGGGACTGGCATTTGATGCGATGAAAGAAGCAAAAGACCAAAATGCTGATGTGTTATTGATAGACACTGCAGGGCGGTTACAAAATAGAGTTGAATTAATGGAAGAACTAAAAAAAGTGATTCGAGTGATAAAAAAGTACGATGAAAGTGCTCCGCATAGTGTATTATTGACTTTGGATGCAACAACTGGACAAAATGCGCTTTCACAGGTTGAAATTTTCAAAAAAGATGCAAATGTGACTGGATTAGTATTAACAAAATTGGATGGAACTGCCCGCGGTGGGATATTGGTTGCAATATCGAGAAAGCATAATTTGCCTGTACACTATATTGGTATTGGTGAAAAAGTTAGTGACCTGGACTCATTTTCGGCAAAAGAGTTTGCCAGAGCGATTGCAGGTTTAGCAATAGAAACTTAGAAAATTCAACTAAATCAACAATCTCAAAGATGAATTTCCAAAATTTATGAGGAATTGATATGGAACAAAAATCAAGTGCTGTAGTTCAAAAAGAAGAGCGACCGCTCTTGAAATTGATATTAGAGTTTGGTCCTCTACTAGTATTTTTCTACGCGAATTCACAAGGTGAACAACTTGCTGAATGGTTTCCGTTGCTAGGGAATATCGGTGGCCCAATATTTATTGCGACAGCTGCATTTATGGTAGCAATTACAATCTCATTGGTTGTTTCACTAATTGTTAATAGACGTTTACCAGTAATGCCGTTAGTGACAGGGATTTTTGTACTGGTGTTCGGTGCACTAACTTTGTGGCTTAATAATGACCTCTTTATTAAGATGAAACCGACAATAGTAAACGTATTATTTGGTTCGATTTTATTAGGAGGATTAGTGTTCGGAAAATCGTTACTCAGTTATTTATTTCAAAGTGCATTTGAACTGGATGATGCTGGTTGGTATAAGCTGACAATGAGATGGGGGTTATTTTTCTATTTCTTAGCAGTTCTCAATGAGCTAATGTGGCGAAATTTTTCAACAGATGCATGGGTGAATTTTAAAGTATTTGGAATTATGCCACTGACAATTGCGTTTATGCTATTTCAAATACCTTTATTACGTCGACACGGAATGAAATTACCTGAAAAATTGTAATGTCTTGATTGTTGATAAGAAAATAATGCAAAAATTAGTTCAAGATTTAAATTTACATGGTTTCGTGCCATTTTGTAGTTTGCAACCAGACAGTGATGAGAATTTACCAACTTTAAACTCAGGAAAACCAGTAAAATCGCTTCTAATTGTTGGCAATGCAGGTTCCGAAATTTGGCCAAAATTTAGTCGTGGATGGCAACAATTTCAAGCTTCGGACCCACTTGATTATTGGACGGAATCTAAGCTGCGCGAAGTGGCAACTGCTTATGATTTTGGTGTGATTTTTCCTTTTGAAGGATCACCATATTATCCATTTCAGCGATGGGCGTTAAAATCAAATATTTTTTCACAATCTCCTTTAGGAGTTCTGATTCACAAAACTTATGGACCTTGGTTAGCATTTCGAGGTGCGTTTCTAAGTTCAGAGGTGATTCATTTTTCGCAGGATAGTGGTGATACTGAATTATGCAAATCATGTGTTGATAAACCATGTTTAACGGTTTGTCCGGTTGATGCAGTATCTCTTGATAATGGATATGATGCGAGCGCGTGCCGCGCGTATTTAAGGAGTGAAAGTGAAGCTGAGTGTCATATTGGATGCAAAGCAAGATGTGCATGCCCATATGGAAAGAATTTCAGATATGATTCCAATCATGCAAGATTTCATATGAGCGCGTTTCTAAAAAATAGTTTGTGAATCGCTAATAATTTGTTTGAAATTTTCATATGGAAAATAATAGAGTTTAATAAATTTCGTGAATGAGTTGGTTTTGAAATGTTAATAAGAAGATTATTTCTTTTGTTTTGTAGCAATTAATGAAATTGAACAACGTCAAAAAAAATTAGGACATTATAAAATGAAGATTTATTTTTCGGTATTTTTGATGCTTGGGTCATTAATTCTAATGGGTTGGTTAGCACAAACTGGTCAATATGAACGGGACGAGTTACTAGGAGATTAGACTATTCGATATAATGGTAATTCTATTATTGGTTTAATATCTGTTGTCGCAATATTACCAACACATGATGGCGGCTTGTATTATGATGGTAATGCTTTAAGTTACAATGATAGTGGTATAAGTGTACAATGCCGTGATAACCAATTGGAAATAATCTTTACCAACCATAATTTTCAACCGACAAAGAAAGATGGACTTGGGTATTATAAAGAGTATAATGATCCTCACTCGCCAAATTTTTTGTGGCATGAATTATTTGGTCGGTATATGGTGAATCCTTTTTCTGTAAAAGAGATGCTAGAATATATTAAAGTAAATGAGGGTGGTACTTTAGATGTATATTTTGATGGAATATATGGACCGGATAAGATAAGTTTCTATTTAGATGACATAAATGAGGTTTCTGAAAAGTTTATAGGTTCGTGTAAATGGTGAATTTTGGTACAGTTGCAGAATTTTATTTCGGAAAATTTATTCAGAAGTTAAATAGTTGCACTTTATTTTTATCATCTCGCTTTAACATAATCTGTTTGATTGTTACACCGTTTATCTTTGCGTCGGGCCATATTTCGGCTAATGGAACTAAGACAAAAGAACGTTCCATAATATGTGGATGTGGGATTGTAAGCCCTTCAAGTGAAATTTGCTGATTGTTGTAAAGTAAAATATCAATATCAATAATTCTAGAACCCCATTTGACATCACGTATTCGTCCCAGTCGCTTTTCAATATCTAGACATGTGTTCAGCAACATTTTTGCTTCAAGCGATGTTTCAATTAGCACACAAACATTGATAAACCAGTCTTGATTTTTGATTCCCCATGGTTCAGTTCGATAGTTTTGGGAACGGGTAGTGACTACAATGTCATTTGTTTGATCAAGTAGCTCAATTGCTCGATTAATGTTTGCAAGCTTGTCGCCCAAATTGCTACCTAGTCCTAATGCTACAACTGTCATCTGAACTCTCCATTTCTTAAAATCGCGTCTGCAACTAATGTTGCTTCTTTGTGTGCTCTAACATCATGTACTCTGAGGATGGATGCACCTTTTGCTAACGCAACTATATTTGCGCCGATAGTTCCATATAAGCGTTTTTGAGGCTCCTCTTGACAAAGGATTTGACCGATGAATCTTTTTCGTGAAACGCCTATTAAAATCGGATGCTCATAGATCGTAAACTCTTGTAAATTGTTAAGAATTATCTCATTTTGAACGGGCGTTTTTCCAAAACCAATTCCAGGATCTAATATTATTCCATCATTTCGAATTCCAGTCTTTTCAGCAAGTGAAAGGGAGTGTTGAAAAAATTTGTGGATATCTTGAAGAATTTCTTGATTTGAAATTGTTTGAGTACGATTGTGTGTGATGACTACCGCAACATCAGAATCTGCGATTACTTTCGCCATGTCTTTATCGCGCTGCAATCCCCATACATCGTTCACAATTTGAGCACCAATCTGCACTGCCTTTTGTGCAATTTCGGACTTATAGGTATCAATTGAAATTATGCAATTGAGCGTTTTAATTTTTTTAATAATTGAACCAACGCGTTGCCATTCTATTTCTGCATTGATTTCCTTTGCTCCAGGACGTGTACTTTCACCTCCAATATCAATAATATCAACACCATCCGTGATCATAGATTTAGCGAATTCAATTGCCTGATCACATGAATTGTGTTCTCCGCCATCAGAAAAGGAGTCTGGTGTTGCATTGAGTATACCCATAATTATGGTTGGGTCATTTACAGTAAATTGTCGATCACCTATACGTAATACTTTTGTTGTCACTTCTTTTCCCTATTGTTGATAACTTATACTGAGAATAGCAGGTTTATGAAAGTTTTATTTAAAACTATTGGATTTATTTTAGAAAATGACTATATAAGAGAATTGTAGGTGAATTTATTTAATTACTTATTAATTTTGTAAGTATCAAAATCAAATTCATTAAAAAATTTTAAATTAAATTCAACTAAATGATTTGATGTGACGTGAACAGAGTTGTATCTGCAATTGACAATTTTGTACTCACGTGCATTTAAGTAATAAAATTTTCAATGGTATAGGTGTTTCTTCAGGTAGTTTTAATCGACATTGAGTCATTTATACAAAATTTTAAATTTACCTAATCTTTTTATATAACTTAATGGAATTCTCATGAATTTACGAAATATTGCAATTATCGCTCATGTTGATCATGGAAAAACAACTTTGATTGATGTGTTGTTAAAGGAATCTGGCGCGTTTAGGGAGAATCAACGTGTTGAAGAACGTGTTATGGATTCAAATGATCTTGAGCGGGAGCGTGGAATTACGATATTAGCAAAAGTTACTTCTTTAGTTTGGAAAGATACTCGAATTAATATTGTCGATACTCCTGGACATGCAGATTTTGGTGGTGAGGTTGAGCGTATTTTGCATATGGTAGATGGGGTAATCTTGCTAGTAGATGCTTCAGAAGGACCGATGCCACAGACAAAATTTGTATTATCAAAGGCACTTAAACTTGGACTAAAGCCAATTGTTGCAATTAACAAAATTGATAAACCTGACCAGCGTGCCAATGAGGTCTTGAATGATGTATTTGATTTATTTGCAAATTTAGATGCAACAGATGAACAGTTAGATTTTCCAGTTTTATTTGGATCTGCTAAACAGGGTTGGATGTCAGAAAGTGCGGAAACTCCAGCAAAATTTTCAATGGCACCGTTGTTTGAGAAAGTTATTGAAAAGGTGGCTGAACCAAAAGCAGAAGATGGAAAATTTAGGATGTTAGCGACGGTCATTGAGTCTGATCCATTTTTGGGACGTATTTTAACTGGTCGGATCGCATCTGGAACAGTTGAACCCAATATGCCACTAAAAGCACTCAATATGGATGGTAAAACGATTGAAACTGGACGCGTATCAAAAGTGCTGGCATTTCGTGGACTGGAACGACAGCCGATAGCTTTTGGTGAGGCAGGTGATATTGTGTCTATTGCCGGTTTATCCAAATCATCAGTTGCTGATACTATATGTGCTTCGGAAATTTCAGATCCGATTTCGGCACAACCAATTGATCCACCAACGCTATCAATGGCCTTTAAAGTTAATGATGGCCCGTTAGCCGGTAAGGAAGGGGATAAGTTGCAAAGTCGTATTATTCGGGAACGATTGCTAGCTGAAGCAGAGGGAAATGTTGCATTGAAAGTGGAAGAAACTTCTTTAGCAGATACCTTCATTGTTTCAGGTCGCGGCGAACTAATGCTATCAATTTTAATTGAAAATATGCGACGGGAAGGCTTTGAATTATGTGTTGGTCGCCCGCAGGTTGTTTTTCAATTTGATGAAAATGGGAGAAAATTAGAACCGATTGAGGAAGTCACTATTGACGTTGATGACGAGTATTCGGGAATAGTTGTAAAAAAACTAACTGAACGAAAAGCAGAATTGATTGAAATGAAACCTTCGGGTGGTAACCGAACACGATTGCAATTTTATGCACCTACGCGTGGGTTGATCGGCTATCAATCTGAATTGATGTCGGATACTAGAGGCACGGGAATATTCAATCGTGTTTTCTATGAATATGCTTCATTTAAGGGCGAAATTTCCAGTCGTCATACAGGAGTTTTGTTATCAAATAGTGATGGTGAGGCTGTCGCATATGCATTATTTAATTTAGAAGATCGGGGACCAATGATGATTAACCCTGGAACCAAGGTATATCAAGGTATGATTGTAGGCGAACATACGCGTGGAAATGATTTAGAAGTTAATGTTCTTAAAGGGAAACAACTTACTAATATGCGAGCTGCGGGGAAAGATGATGCAGTTAAATTGACGACTCCGATGAAATTGTCACTTGAAGGAGCTTTATCTTATATAGCCGACGATGAGTTAGTGGAGGTCACACCAAAGAATATTCGATTACGAAAGGCGTTACTTGATCCGAATGAACGCAAGAAATTAGAGCGACAACGAAAAAGTGCCGCTTAAATAATCATTTAATATGAATACTATACGGTGAATAAGTAAGGGAATTGATTGAAAGATTAAAAAGGTAATCTCAGATTAAATTCCTATCAAAATTTTTAAGATTTTAAACGGGTTTGGTTTGAATACAGAAAATTGTACAGTGAATTCTATAAAACTGGACCTACGATTCCTGTACAACTTAGTTTAGTCGTTGAAGTAACGTTGGCAATGTGGATCATTGTTATTACCATCACAAACTACAGATGGTGCGTTACTGCAATTAATTAATAACCCAGTTACTGATAAAATTGCAAAAAACATAGCAATTTTTTTCATTTTAATCTCCTTTAGACTATTGTTATTTTATATTATATCAGACTATAATGTGTTGTTAGTGTGATAAATTGTCGCAGGTGAGGTTTAGCATTTTTCATTTGCGAAAATTTTGTCGGCATTAGTTGCAATTTTTTTCCAAGTTTATAATAGATTATTTATTATGAAATTTAAATTTGTAATTGCGAGGAAGATATCTTCATGAGTAAATTGATCAATATCGCAACTTGGAATATCAATTCGGTTAGGTTGAGACTTCCATTGGTAAAGCGATTATTTCAGGAGCAAAATCTAGATATTTTGTGTCTACAAGAAATAAAATGTGAAGATGAAAAATTTCCCGTCAGTGATTTAGTTGAAATTGGATTTCCACATATCGTAAAAAGAGGACAAAAATCCCATCACGGAGTTGCGATTTTATCACGTCATCCAATTGATAGTTCCAGTTCTAAGGATTTTTGTAATAAAAATGACGCGCGACATGTTGAGGTTTTAGTTAAATTAGGTGATCAAAAGATCAAGATCCATAATTTTTATGTACCTTCGGGTGGTGATGAACCAGACCGAGAAGTTAATGAAAAATTTGGACATAAATTAGATTTTCTTGATGAAATGGCCGATTGGTTAATGGGGACAGTAACTGATTGCCCTTCAGTTTTGGTGGGTGATTTAAATATTGCTCCGTATGAGAATGATGTGTGGTCGCATAAACAACTACTGAATATCGTTTCTCACACTCCAGTTGAGGTTGAGCGACTTAATAAAGTCTACAAAGCAGGGAAATGGATTGATACGTCACGGAAATTTGTTGCATTAAGTGAAAAACTTTATACATGGTGGAGTTATCGTAGTAAAGATTGGTCGTTATCAGACCGAGGACGTAGATTAGACCATATTTGGGTTACACCACATTTAGAATCAAATTTGAAGAATTCTTTTGTATTTCGCGAGGCGCGAGGTTGGGATAAGCCATCTGATCATGCACCGGTATTTACTAGTTTTTCCTTCTAAATTTTGTTTGCTACCGATTATTTGTTGGGTTTGATTACAATTTTCCCAGTTGCTTCCCGGTTACTAATTTTGTTGAGGGCTGTTTTAGTCTCAATTAAAGGAAAGGTGTGTTGGATTTTTGGGTTAAGGTTACCTTCTGCAATCCATGAGAAGACTTGAGAAATATTTGCGTTAGTTTTTTCTGGTTCTCGTTCAATTGCTAACCCCCAAAATATTCCTAGCAAATCACACCCCTTTAATAACAACAAATTAAGTGGAATTTTGGGAATTGTTCCAGATGCATATCCAACTGTAAGATATTTCCCACGCCAACGAGTAGCACGAAGTGCGGCTTCTGCATGCTCTCCACCAACGAGGTCGTAAACTACATCGACACCTTCTCCATTAGTCAAAGATTTCAATTGTTCTTTTAAATTTTCACTGTCGTAATTGATAGTTTCATCGGCACCACATTCTTTTGTAATTGCTAATTTTTCTACAGTACTAGCACAAGCAATGACGCGTGCACCTAGTAATTTTGCTGTTTCAATTGCAGCTTGACCAGCTCCACCTGCTGCTCCCAAAATTGCAACGGTTTCGTTAGGTTTCAAACTAGCTCTGTCACAAAACGCATGCATAGCAGTTCCGTAAGTGACATTAACAACAGCTGCTGCTTCAAATGAAACAGTATCAGGAATAGGGATGGCCTGTTGTGCGTTTAACTGGATCAATTCCGCGCAACCACCCCATTTTACGTAAGAAGAAACTCTGTCACCGATACTGAAATTTTTGACATTCTCACCAACTTGTTCAACAATCCCAGCGATTTCTCCACCAGGCGAAAATGGTAATTCTGGCTGGTATTGATATTTTCCCTTCACAACCAGAGTATCATAGAAATTTAGTGAAGTC
Organism: Stappiaceae bacterium; assembly: GCA_964291365.2. Taxonomy (GTDB): domain Bacteria; phylum Pseudomonadota; class Alphaproteobacteria; order Rhizobiales; family Stappiaceae; genus JBDWFY01. The sequence continues at coordinate 754,314 of OZ220020.1, read as the reverse complement.
GCATGAATACGCACAATCAAAGAATCTGGGGTGACACTAGGAACTTCAATTTCTGTTAATTCTAGAGATTGGATACCTTTAAGTTCTTTACAGAGTATTGCTTTCATTGCTGGATTTTCTCGTTATGTTTAGGTTTAATTGAAAATGTTAATCCTTGATTATTTCAGTTTATTCTAGTCAATATTTGATAGGTTTAATATCGCAAATGTTATATTAGTATAGAGTTTTATGGTTATGGAGAAAAAATGACAGGAAATATTTCTCGTGGTTATTTCGCTATCGGTGTAGAAGGTTTATCTAAACCTATGAACTTTGGCAATTTGGTACGCTCTGCACATGCCTTCGGTGCAAGTTTTTTCTTCACAGTTGGAAAGAATGTACCAAGATTGCTTGCTCTAAAATCTGACACGTCAAAGAGTATTGTCCATATTCCCTATTTTCATTGGGACCATTCCGACCAGTTGCAACTACCATGCAATTGTAAGTTAGTTGGTATTGAATTAACAGAAGAGGCGGTCCAACTCCCAAGTTTTGGTCATCCACAACAAGCTGCATACATTCTTGGACCTGAACTTGGTTCGCTTTCTGAAGATATGATGAATAAATGTGACTTTGTGATTAAAATTCCAACCTCATTTTGTATTAATGTGGCTACTGCAGGTGCGATAGTAATGTATGATCGGGTACGAACACTTGGTAAATTTGATCCACGTCCTATAACAGAAGGATTACCAAAAGAATCCAGACCAGTACATGTGCAAGGTGAAACAGTTTCTCGTAGTAAGTAAAATTTTTTGTGCAAAATTATAAATATTTTGTTAGTTTTAAATTTGTGTAGTATTGGTTGACAGAACAAGTAAATTTGGTAAATTGAACTTGATTTTAATCACAAATTAGAAGAGAGTAAAAATTTTTGTTAAAAACTTGAAATTTTTCAAAATTTTTGGTTATGAATAGATTATAAAGAATGTTGTCAAACTAATTTACATGGTTGAACCCATTTTAACAAAAACTTGAAGGATGAGATAATTTATGAAATATTTTTTTTGTTTTTTATTTATGACCCTTGTGCTTATTTTTTTCAGTGGAGTTGAGGGCGCACGGGCACAAAGTTTAGTCGGTGTATATGACGAGTGGGCGGCTTATACTCTAACTGTTGAGAACACTAAAACCTGTTATGTTCGCTCAAAGCCGACTAGAACTGAACCAAGACAATTGAATCACGGAGAAGTTCACTTTTTTGTATCATATATTCCAAATCAAGGAATCCAAGGTCAACCATACTTCATGGTAGGATATCCATTTCAAGAAAATTCAACAGTTAGCATCAATATTGGTGGTAAAACTTTTAGTATGTACACTGAGAATGACGGTGCTTGGGTTCGTGAAGATAATGTAGAACCTGCTTTAGTACAGTCAATGATTGATGGTAATACCATGACGGTATCAGGAGTATCAGGTCGGGGTAACAAAACCACGTATAGGTTTTCTTTGAGAGGAGTTACGAAAGCAATTGAAGAAGCAAGAAAAGCTTGTAGTTAATTTTTCTAAGAATTGTTGCAAAATTTCTATTTAAAAGTTTTCACCTTACATAATTACTTTGAGTTGTATCCAATTAGTAATTTCTGCTAATTTAATAGTGGAGTAAATTGAGTGAGACAAATTGTCGCACTCTTGACTAGTAATTTGAAATTTTGGATTTCCGAGAATATAGTTTTCGTTGAAATTCTCCAAATACAAAAAGGACTACTATTATGAAAAAACTATCAACTTATCTGTTACTTCTCATTATGACCGGTGTATTAAGCGGTTGTGGTAATGCTTTTTTTTGCGGTATGACCTTTGGTCAAGATGAGCGAGCTTGTCATGGACTTGAAGGTAATCCGTTTCAGTAGTTAAATTTTCTTGAATAAAAAGTAAGAAAAGTTCAAAAGAACTTTTCCTACTTTGAGATTAATAATCCTACTGAATTTGTAAGTGAATTTGGCTATAATTGGTCAAAATATGCGACTTCTTTTGATCAAAATACAGCCATGCAAAATCCGTCAGTACATCCATATCAAACAGTGGACTCTTGTCAATCAAATGGTGGCAAGGCTAAAAAATTAAATGAAAAACCGACTCTGGTTGGTTTGTCACGAGAAGAACTATCTGAAGTTCTAGCAACACTTGGCATTTCAAAAAATCAGTTACGTATGCGAGTAAGTCAGTTATGGCATTGGTTTTATGTCAGAGGTGTATCTAATTTTGCTCAAATGGGTAATATTTCTAAGGAATTACGTAGCTTATTAAAAGAAAATTATTCGTTAGACTATCCCGAAATAGTATCGCAGCAAACTTCACAAGATGGTACCCGTAAATGGTTGTTACGTTATCCAGCTCGCGGTGCTGGAAAACCAGTTGAAGTTGAAACTGTATATATTCCCGAAGAAGATAGAGGCACGCTATGTGTTTCATCGCAAGTTGGGTGCACTTTAACTTGTACATTTTGTCACACTGGAACCCAACGTTTGGTAAGAAATTTAACCGCTGGTGAGATTGTTTCACAATTGTTACTGGCACGTGATCAATTAGGGGATTTTCCATCAGCTAGTACTCCTATTGGGGCGATAGTTCCAAAGCAAGGCCGTAAGATTAGTAATGTTGTTATGATGGGAATGGGAGAACCGCTGTACAATTTTGAAAATGTAAAACAAGCAATAGCAATTTTTTCTGATGGAGAAGGGCTTTCGCTGTCTAAACGGCGTGTAACTTTATCAACATCAGGTGTGGTACCTGAGATAGAACGGGCGGGTAAGGAAATTGGTTGTAGACTTGCAATTTCATTGCATGCGGTTCGTGATGAATTGAGAGATATCTTAGTTCCAATTAACAAAAAATGGAATATCGACAGTTTATTAGAAGTATGTCGAAATTACCCAGGTGTATCAAATGCAAAGCGAATCACTTTTGAGTATGTCATGCTCAAAAATGTCAATGATTCTGTTGCTGAAGCGAAAGAGTTGGTTCGTTTACTTAAGGGGATCCCAGCCAAGATTAATTTGATTCCATTCAATCCCTGGCCGGGTGCAATTCATGAATGTTCCGATTGGAGTCAAATTGAACGCTTTGCTCACATCGTTAACCAGGCTGGTTATGCATCACCCATTCGTACACCAAGAGGACGAGATATTTTCGCAGCATGTGGACAGTTAAAGTCAGATTCTATGCGACTTCGTGTATTAGAACGGAAAAAAATTGAAGAAGCGAACTTAGCATAGAGATTTGCAAATGAATTTGAAGATACAGACTATTCCCCACTAAATGTGAATTGAGAGTAAAAATAGGAATTTTAATGTCAAAATCAATGAGTGCATACGAGTGGTTTTTATTGAGTATTTTGGCAATTTTATGGGGTGGTTCATTCTTTTTTGCCGAATTAGCTATTCCATCTATTCCACCGTTTACAATAGTTGCTGCTAGAGTAAGTTTGGCGGCATTAACGCTGATTGTGTTTTGTATCGTTGCTAAATTGCAGGTTAAATTTACAGCGGAAATCTTATTTGCATTTGTCGGAATGGGATTACTGAACAACGTTATCCCATTCAGTTTGATTGTTTGGGGACAAACCCAAATTGCAAGTAGTTTGGCTTCTATTCTCAATGCAACAACACCGTTATTTACCCTTGTAGTTGCTCACTTTTTGACTGCAGACGAAAAAATGAATGTAAAGAAACTAGTTGGTGTTTTGGTGGGATTTGCCGGTGTAGTAATTATGATCTCACCTCAATTAGTTGGTCAAATAAATGGGACTATAATTGGTCAATTATTTGTCTTAGCGGCTGCGCTATCTTATGCATTTTCTGGTGTGTTTGGTCGGCGGTTTAAAAATCTTGGTGTTAATCCGATTGTAACTGCAACGGGACAACTAGTCATGTCTAGTTTCATACTTATTCCAATCGCGTTAGTAATTGATCTTCCATGGCAACTTGCGACCCCTGATATAAAAGTATTCTTGGCAATAGGTGGATTAGCAATACTTTCAACTTCGTTGGCATATGTGATCTTCTTTGAAATTTTGCAACGCGCTGGAGCGTCAAATTTATTGCTGGTTACTTTTCTTATTCCTGTTACGGCAATTTTATTGGGTGTGCTGGTATTAAATGAGTCGCTGTTCGGAGAGCAAATAGCTGGAATGGTTGTTTTGGCGGTAGGATTACTGATTATAGATGGGAGAGTTCTCAATCTCTTGAGATTAAGACCTATTGAAAAATAAGGGAAGTGATGAACACCAGAAATTGATTATAGTGGCATCGTTTCTTTATTGTTTTTTAAGGTTCGGTAATAAGACCAAAATAATCTTGCTGCAACTCCACGCCAGGGTGTCCAAATTTCAGAAATTTTATCTAATTCATCCGGGTTTGGTTTGTTTGATAACTCAAATGCATGTCGTACCGCGTGTTGTAACGCAACATCACCGCTTGGAAAGATATCTGGATGACCTGCACAAAATAACAAGTAAATGTCAGCAGTCCACCGACCTATTCCCCAAATTTGACATAAGGCATCGTGTGCTTGCTCTGCCGGTAATTTAGCGATATTTGCTAGGTTTAGTTCATTTTTCTGCGCTTCAGCAATAGCTCGCACAGTTTTTATTTTGGGTCTAGATAGACCAGCCGCGGCAATTTTGTCATCAGTGATTTTTTCAATTGTATTAATAGTGAATGGATTTATTATTGTGTTCAAACGTGACCAAATTGCGTCGGCACTAGCGACTGATAGCTGTTGACTCACGACAATTTGACATAAACTATCAAATCCACCCTTACGTAGTCTTAGTGGGACATCACCTGCCCGTTTTGCAATTTTGACTAGTCTCGGATCATTCTTTTTAAGAACTTTTAAACCGGTTTGAATATCGTTTAATGTACGAATATTTTTCATAGACATGGGTTTCTATACTAGATTTGGTTTTGATTAAATTGTAGCTAGCTATTCTACTTTGAGATTTTGCATGCAAGAAACAATTTTTCGATTTGCACCTTCACCAAATGGATTATTGCATTTGGGACATGCCTATTCTGCACTACTTAACTACAAAATGGCAACACAATTAGGTGGTAAATTTTTATTGCGAATTGAGGATATTGATATCACACGTTGCAAACCAGAATTTGCAGTTGCAATTGAAGAGGATCTGAAATGGTTAGGGATAGAATGGGAATATCCAATTCGCCGGCAATCTGAACATTTTCAAGACTATGAACAAGCATTTTTAAAATTAAAGGAAATGGGACTTGTATATCCCTCTGTGTTGAGTAGGTCGGAAATAAAGAGTTTTATTCAGCAACAATCTACCAAAAAAAGTTGGCCCTTAGATCCTGATGGTGTGCCAATATATCCTGATGAAAAGCTAGTGATTGATCAAGATGAGCGAAAAAGAAGATTGAGCGATAGAAATTCTATTATTTGGCGTTTAGATATGAAAAAAGCGTTGGCATCAGTTGGACAAAAATTAGATTGGTACGAGGAGGGAGTTGGTCCAAATGGAGAATCCGGGAAGATTAAAGCTAATCCTACAGTTTGGGGAGACGTTATACTGGTTAGGAAAGATACACCGACAAGTTATCATTTATCGGTTGTTGTTGATGATGCAATTCAAAATGTTACTCACATAATTCGCGGACAAGATTTATTCTGGTCTACTGGTGTTCAGCGACTTCTTCAGCAATTACTAAACTTTCCAACCCCTCAATATTTTCACCATGAGTTGATTTTTGATGCAAGTGGTAAGAAATTATCAAAAAGCAAGCAAAATACTGGTATTAGGGTGATAAGAGCGAAAGGTACTACAGTAAAGGAAATAAAGAAACAACTCAATCAGTTGGTGAGTTCATATAGAATTGATGTACAGTGAAATTAAGTGTTATAAGACACTCAGTAGTTTTAAAACAATTGCGGTTGTGAAAATTGCTAAAAATGTAGATATAGTTATTGAATTGGCGGAAATTGCGTGGCCAGTTTCAAATCGATTAGCAAAAATATAGGCATTAATACCCGTTGGACAAGCGGCAGTAATTGTGGCAACTGCAACCCAAAGTGGAGATAATCCAATTACATAATTTGCAACTAAAAAAACAACTGCAGGCATGATCAATAGTTTTACAATTGTTAGAACTATTCCTGGAGTAATATTGCCTCTAATTTGGTATTCTTTTAGACTCATTCCTAAAGAAAATAAGGCAATTGGGACCGCTGTAGATGCTAATCGATCGATGATGTCTGCAGTAATACCAGTTATGGAAAATCCAGTAAAAGAGAATGCACTTCCAGCTAATATTGCCAAAATTATTGGGTTAACTAAGAGATTTTTGAGAGTAGATTTGAAAATGCTTAACGCTGGTTGTCGTTCTGAAAATTGATCAATTACAGCAGCGCGTTCAATCAATAATGAACAAACCAGAGTTAATACTGGTAAGTGTATTGATAACAAAATAAATAATATTGTTAATCCTTGATCGCCATACGCAGACCTAATAATTGGTATGCCAACTAAAATTGTGTTTGCATAACCTGCTGAAATTCCACCGATCACACCTGCACGTGCTTCACGTTTGAATATTTTCTGAATAATTATGGTTCCCAAAGTCCAAGCAACCACAATACCAGAAAAATAACTAATCCACAGTCCCCATGGTGATTCATCTCCAAATTCAACTGTTGCAAGTTTTTGGAATATGAAGAGAGGGATTAAAATTACAAATGCAAATTGAGCCAAACCTTCTCGAACTTGATCCCCAAGCAATTTTGTATACGCAGAACCAAAACCTAACCCGATTATTGCAAATATTGGGAATATTATTTTGAAGACATCAATAAATGGCATTAATTGTTCCTTATCAAGACATTACAATGTAACAATTTTTGGTTTAAAATTTGGAGTTGTTAATTGTGGTAATTCTTACACAAATTTTACCGAGTTAATTTCTGGCAATATTCCTATTTACTTACCAACCAGCTTATTTGGTTCATTTATATTCTATTGCAAATTTATTCATATGAAGGTATAGTGGCAGGTAAAATCAAATTTTAACTAAACCTTAAATTACCAAATTTACATAAGTTTTGAACATTATTTTCAATTTAGATTTCGAATCAAATTTTCTTTTTTGTATGCAATTGGGAACTATAAAAGTGTTGAAATTAGGTTCAATTGAATGGTTAATATTTGGTAATTTAGCGTTAGACTCCTAAAACCAAAATTCTAAAAATTGGTTCATGGAATTGGTACTAATTGCAATTATTGCGGTCATTAGCATTCTATTTTTAATTTTCCCAGAATTTGATATTTGGTTTTCTGATCTTTTTCATGCTGAAAAAGGTGGATTTTGGGTGAAAAGCATACCCCAATTTAGTTATCTGTGAGAAATAGGTCCAACATAAATTTGGTTTGTTGTATTAGCTTGCATTATTTCTCTGCTATCGTATTTTTTGATTCCTACTATTTCGACATTATTTGGATTTCAATTACTAGTTTTCCTGTTAGTGTCGCTAATGTTAGAGACCTGGATAGTTGTAAATGAATTTTTAAAGACTTATGGAGTCAACCGCGACCACATATGACTGAGATATTTGGGGGTGAAGCTACTAATGTTCCGGTTTGGTATATTACGGACTACTACCCAAATAATTGTTCGTTTGTTTCAGGTTAGGCTTCAACAAGTATTTGGTTGGTTGCAGTTATACTGGTTGCACCGATAGTTCGGCGGCTCTCTATAGTTGTTGTAATGATAATGCTAACGTTAGCACTTTCTCTTAATCGAGTTGCATTTGATGGGCACTTATATTCTGATGTTTTATTAACTTTGGGAATTACGTTATCGATTCTTTTTTTTCAACCATCAGCGTATTTAATAAATTCAACATTATCTGAGTTTTTTGCCAAAAATCAGCTGAAATCTTCACAATAGAATGTGCATTCAAATTTGTTTGATTAATCTATCAATTATTTGCTCACCTGCATTCGAAATTAGTTCAAATACTTGGGAAAAGTCTTCTTTATCACCCACATAAGGATCTGGAACGTCTAGTTTACCTAAACCTGCATATTCAAGAATTAATGCTATTTCGCATTGGCTATTTTTGGGTTGAAGACATTTTAAATCTGCAAGGTTTTGTTGGTCCATTGCCAAAATCAGGTCAAACTGTTGAAAGTCGTCCAATTTTACTTGGCGTGCACGCTGATTTGAAATATCTACATCATTAACCGATGCGATTTCAATACTTCGATAATCTGGTGGAGTTCCGATATGCCAGTCGCCAAGTCCAGCTGAATCAAATTGGAGTTGATTATTACAACCTTTATTTGTCGCTAGATTTGAAAAAATGCCCTCTGCTAATGGAGAACGACAAATATTTCCCAGACAGACAAATAATACATGATACATTTTGCATAATTCCAAGCTGCTAGTATGTTACCTTAAATTGGACACAAAATGTGATTGGTTAAAATTATTTGTTTATATTATCTACATTTGTAGAATATTGTATAGTTAATTTAAATTGTAGTTAGAAAAGATGGAGAATAATACATGGCTCAAAAACTAAGCGAGACGGAACGTACTGATTCAATAAAGCAACTACTAGGTTGGGAATTATTGCAAGGTCGGGATGCAATTACAAAAAGTTTCAAGTTTAAGACATTTAACCAAGCATTTGGGTTTATGACCCAAGTTGCATTGATTGCAGAGAAATTAAACCATCACCCTGAGTGGTTTAATGTTTATAATCGTGTTGATATAACATTGTCAACTCATGATGCTGGGGGACTAACAGAGCTTGATATTAAACTTGCTGAAAAAATCAACAAGGTGAGTAGTGCGAGTGAATAGAATCGTTGTTATCTCTTTTCAATGGTAAAAGATAGATTGGTTTTTTGACCGCTTTTTTTGAGAATTTTGTGACCATGTTCTTGACAAAAGTGGGTAATATCTAAATCGGCTAATGGATCAGTGGTTTTTACAATAAGCTGCTCACCTGAATTCATACTTTTCATTCTCTTCTGGGTTTTTAAAACCGGTAACGGGCATTTCAATCCCTGTAAGTCAAGAATATCAATTGGTTGAGTTTGCACGTTAATTGACCTTTAGTTAACATTACTGTAAGGGTTATATCAATGATACCAAAATTCAATAACATTAGGAAATATAATGGCTACTAATCTCATAGACCCAATGGAAATTCTATCGTTTTGGTGGAACGCTGGTTTCGAGCGTTGGTTCGTTAGAAATGATGAATTTGATCAACAGATTGTTGAAAATTTTAAGGAAACATTTGCAATTGCCGAGAACGGTGAATTAGATAGGTGGGCTGAATCACCACATAGTGCGTTAGCTTTGCTGATTGTATTGGATCAATTCCCGAGAAATATGTTCAGGGATTCACCTCGTGCATTTGCAACTGACAAGAAAGCTTTATCAATTGCTCAAACAACACTAGAAAAGAAGTTTTATCTCGCATATCCAGCAAATATTCGTTCGTTTTATTTTCTACCATTTGAACATTCTGAAGAAATGTGGGCACAAGATATTTCGGTTGAGTGCTTCCGAAAATTTGGTGACTCAGATGGTCACTTATACGCGTTAATTCACATGGATATTATTCGTCGATTTGGGCGATTTCCACATCGAAATCAAATTTTGGGTAGAGAGAGTACAGAAGCGGAGTTGGAGTTTTTAAATAGTGGCGGATTCTCAGGATAAAGAAGTATTTTATTTGATAAAATTAAACTGAATTGCTTATTTATATAGAGAAGCACCGAGTATTTGACCTGGTAATCCATCATTTTCAATTTGCACTAATATTGCGCAAGTGTCAGCACCATTTTTGTAAATTTCGCTTACTGGAAACATGACCTTATGTGATGCTCCATCCCACATTCCAATTGGTCTTAGCTCTTGCACAATATTGGTGTAAGTTATTTCTCTATTGCTATTTTCTCCGCGTTTAATTGATACTGTTGCTTCTCGTAATACACTTGCAAAGTAAATTGTTGTATTCTTTGCATCAGGTGGTAACTCACCATCAATTTGAACCTCAATTGCCTCATTTTTCATGGTAAGATTCACATCTACTGGAAGTTCATTGTAATTTGAAACGAGTGTTTCAATTTTTGGTTTATCACTACCAACAGTGTGGCTAGTACCATTTATTACTGCTTGAGGTGTGTAGACAGATTGTTCACCACGAGATTTTGCATATAATCTCTGGCGTAATGTATTTTCTGGACTAGCAAATGTATCTTTCCATCCTAAATAATCCCAATAATCTACTGAATAAGATAGAACGACCAAATCATCTCGTTTGGCCAGCTCGTGCATCAGTGCATCAGCAGGTGGACATGAGGAACATCCTTGACTAGTAAATAGCTCAACTACCGCAGAGATATGTTCAGCAAATGCGCTTTGCAAATTAGTGCTAATGAGTAAACAGACTGAAATTGCTATACTTAATATGTTTATTTTCACAAGTTGAATCATCTGATTGCCAATAAGTAAAATTGATAGTAAGTGGATTAACCTAATTTACTTTAATTAGCTTATTTGGCGAGAATTTCCTATCACAAAAAATTGATGTGATATTGACTAAGAGATTTAACTTGATGAATTTAATACTTTCTCCAATTGTGGCATGAAGGTATCAATTAAAGCTTGTTCAGTAATTGGTCCAATGAATTTATAGAGAATAATTCCATCTGGACTAACAATAAAGGTTTCTGGAACACCGTAAATTCCCCAATCAATACTAACTAGACCTGAGTTATCTACTCCTACCGCTTGGTAAGGATTTCCAAGTTCCGTAAGAAATTGTTCAGCATTTTTTGATTTATCTTTGTAGTTAATTCCGTATACGTTTATTCGGTCATCTTTTGAAAGCTTGATCAATGATGCATGTTCTATTCTACAAGGTACACACCAAGATGCCCACACATTCACGATTGATGTTTTTCCATTTAAATCGGCATTTGAAAATCCCGGCAAATTTAATGCTGTTTCTGATGAACTTTTGATTGGTGGTAATGAAAATTCAGGTGCCGGGTTATTGATTAATACAGATGGTACCTGTCCTGGTTCACTGATTAATCCAGCCTGGCGTAACTCAAACACAAGAAAGAATAGTCCTATTAATAATCCAAACACAATTAGTGGAAGTAAGTACAAAAGGACTCTTCTTTTGGGGTAGTTTGTATTGTTTTGATCTATTGCAGTCATTTGTTAAGTGTTATCAATATTTTCAGTTTGAGTCTGGTTTAAGTTTGCCTCTAAAGCTTGTAATTCTGAAAGCAGTTGACGCTGATGTGCTCCATCCCTGAGAATAGAAACAATAAGACCCATTATTACTAACGTACATATAAAATACGCGATAGCAACAAAACTTTCATGGGTTGTTAAGCTAAAGATTTCTAAGGTCAATTTGTTTCCATATGTTTCAGTGTTGATGGAAGATTAGGTCGTTTAACTTACGGAATTTGACTCGAATTAATTATACGAGTTTGAATTGTTCGAATCCGACGACGTATTATTTCGTTTCGCATACTCATAAATAACAAAGTTACAAATAATAAAGTGAAGGCAAGTGCCATTATTAGTAATGGAATTAAGATATCAGGATGTATTGTTGGACCATCTATTCTAAATACCGCGGCTGGTTGATGAAGAGTATTCCACCAATCGACTGAAAACTTAATGATTGGGAGATTTATTGATCCTACAAGAGTTATAATTGCGATTGTTTTGCTAGCATGTAGTGGGTCTTCAAATGCATGACGAAGCGCGATGATTCCTAAATACATTAGAAATAAAATTAAGACTGATGTTAACCGTGCATCCCAAACCCACCAAGTTCCCCACATTGGTTTTCCCCATAATGAACCAGTCAATAATGCAAGAAACGTAAATACAGCACCAATTGGAGCTGTTGCCTTTGCCGAAACATCTGCTAAGGGATGCTTCCAGACTAGTACACCAATTGATGAGATAGTCATTACACCATAGCAAAGCATTGCAAGCCAAGCGGTTGGTACATGGATGAACATTATTCGGACGGTCTGCCCTTGCTGATAATCTTCAGGTGCGTGAAAAAAAGCCAAATATAACCCAATTGCAAATAGTAAAATGACCACCCAAATTAGCCAAGGTAGAGTGCGGATTGCAAGGTCATTAAATCTTGTCGGATTCGCGATGCTGTATAAAGTCATGTTAGTTTATTAGTTCATTGATTATTTAGATTAAATTAAAATTATTAATCACAAAAAGTATCACTCTTTACTCCTGTGAGTACTTTAGTGAGGTTGCCGCTGCAATTGGACTAATCACTAAAGTAAATAATGTGAACGCACATAAAAATAAAAATGGGGTTGAGAAATTTAATTGGTTAAAAATTGAAGCATTTGACGCGCTGATTCCAAAAATCAGTACGGGAATTGTAAGTGGTATAACTAATATTGTGAGTAGGATACCACTTCGATTGTTTGAAGTCATCAATGCAGCACCTACTGCCCCAATTAGAGTTAGTGCTGGTGTTCCAATCAGTAACGTTAACAGGGTCGCTCCCAATGTACTTGGAGCTAAATTTAAAAGTATAGCAAGAATAGGTGTAATCAATATGAGTGGTAGACAAGTGCTGGTCCATTGCGCAGCGGATTTGATTAATACGATATATTCTAATGGCATCTCTGACATTCTAATTAAATCCAACGAGCCATCTTGGTAGTCTGTAATAAACATTCGATCTAGACTGAGAAGTGTTGAAAGTAGAGCTCCTATCCAAATCATCGCCGGACCAATTTGGGATAATAGTTTAAGATTAGGACCAATCCCAAATGGAATAATAGTGATCATAATTAGGTAGAAAATTAATGCTAAAAACGCACCACCGCTAACTCGAACGGCTAGTTTTATATCACGCACATACATTGATATTATCGAATTGATCATTTGACAGCACTTAATTTCAGTTCTTTGGAATTTATTAATTTAAGTGGTGAATGCGTTGCTGCTAAGATCAAACCACCATTTGTTACATGAGTTAACATTATTTCATTTAAGATATTTATTGCATTTAAATCTAAGGAGGTCAGAGGTTCATCTAGCAACCAAATTGGACGTTTATTTACTAATAATCGTGCCAAAGAGAGTCTCCTTTGTTGACCCGCAGAAAGGTATGATGCCGAAATGTTTTCTAAATGTGATAATCCTAATACTTTTAGTGAGTCGGTAACTGTCTCAGCTTGGTTTCCCATAATAGAACGCCAAAAATTTAGGTTTTCTGACACAGTTAGTGTTGGTTTGATTGCATCTGTATGCCCGAGATAATGACAAAATTGAGAAATTTTAGAATCATTGACGCAATCAGTAAATGAAACCTGACCACTCGGGAATTGAATTAAGCCAGCAATTATTCGCAGTAAACTGGTTTTACCTGATCCGTTTAAACCGGTTATTTGAAGTGCTTCACCAGCAACAAGTTCAAATGAAATATTTTTGAAAATTTCACGCCCGCCTCTTACACAGGTTAGATTATTTATTTTGAGCGTTTGATTGGTCATTGATGTATGACTGAATTTTATTGAATGAAATTGACATTTTTGGATGCCTAATTTGCAAATTGTATAGGTGCGAAAACAAAATTAGAGCACTTGAATTAGTTGTTTGCAGACATGAGTTCTATATTATTTCGCTGCTGAACAATATTGACTACATCAGCCATAATGTCGTTCAGCTGAAAATCTTTTGGTGTATAGACGGCAGCAACTCCTAAATCAATTAATTCTTTTCGATCATTATCAGGGATGATACCACCAACTATGATTGGAATATGATTAATTCCATTGCATTGCATTTTGTCAAGAATGTCACGAACTAATGGTAAATGTGAACCTGATAAAATTGACAGTCCGATGATATGGACATCTTCCTCTAGAGCAGTATTGGTAATTTGCGCGGGAGTTAACCGAATCCCTTCATAAATCACTTCCATACCGCAATCTCTAGCTCTAACAGCAATTTGTTCTGCTCCGTTTGAGTGGCCATCAAGTCCAGGTTTACCAACTAAGAATTTAAGTCGTCGTCCCATTTGAGTGGCAAGCTCGTTTACTTGTTTTTGGATATTCGCGATATTACTACTATCATTGTTCATTGTTTGAATAGCCGCTACCCCAGTTGGTGCCCGAAATTCTCCATAAACGGCTCGTAATGTTGCACCCCATTCACCAGTAGTTACTCCTACTTTCGCGCAAGTTATTGATGCTTCCATTATGTTTTCTTGATTAGTTGCAGCATGCTTCAATTTTGTTAAAGCAAGTTCACATGCTTCGTTATCGCGCTGTTTGCGCCATTCTTTTATTTTTACTACCGCGGTAGTTTCGACTTCTTCGGGTACGGATAGAATGTTTTCAGTATCGTCGGTAATCAATGGAGATGGTTCACTCTCGGTCCAACGGTTGACTCCAACGACAGTTTGTTCCCCGGATTCAATTAATTCTAATCGTTTTGAGTTTGACTGAACAAGTTGTTGCTTCATATATCCGGACTCAACTGCTACAACTGCACCTCCCATTTTTTCAATTTTGGTAAGTTCTACCCGTGTTGCAGATTTCAATTCAGCAACTTTATTTTCTATTTCTTGAGAACCATCAAAAATATCACCAAATTCCAATAAATCAGTTTCATAGGCTAAAATTTGTTGCATTCGTATTGACCATTGTTGGTCAAACGGACGTGGTAGTCCAATTGCTTCGTTCCAAGCCGGTAGCTGCACCGCCCGCGCGCGAGCATTTTTTGACAATACCACTGCAAGCATCTCAATTAATATTCGATATACATTATTTTCTGGTTGCAACTCAGTTAATCCAAGCGAGTTTACTTGCACACCATAGCGAAATCGGCGATAAAGTGGATCTTTAACCTGATAACGTTCAAGACAGATTTCATCCCACAACTCGGTGAATGCTCTCATTTTGCAAATTTCAGTGATGAATCGCAATCCAGCATTGACAAAAAAGGAGATTCGACCAACTACTTTTGGAAAGTCTTGGTTTGAAATTGTTCCGGAGGCTTTAACTTCATCTAAGATAGCGATAGCTGTTGCAAGAGAAAAGGATAACTCTTGAACTGGTGTTGCACCAGCTTCTTGTAGGTGGTAAGAACTGACATTTATTGGGTTCCATTTTGGAACGTTGGTATAGGTCCAAGCAATGATATCACGGGTTAAATGCAGGCTTGGGGATGGTGGAAATACATAGGTTCCCCGTGAGAGGTACTCCTTTATGATATCATTCTGAGTTGTTCCAGTGAGACTCTTTCGGTCAGTATTTTGCTCATCTGCTACTGCAATATACAACGCTAATAGCCACGCAGCCGTTGCATTGATAGTCATGGACGTATTCATTTTGTTTAACGGGATTTTGTCTAATAAGCTCCGCATATCTCCAATATGTGAAATCGGCACACCAACTTTTCCGACTTCACCTTTAGCAAGGATATCATCAGGGTCGTATCCAGTTTGCGTAGGTAAATCAAATGCAACCGAGAGACCAGTTTGGCCTTTTTCTAGATTGGAACGAAAAAGTTTATTGGATTCAATTGCAGTAGAATGTCCGGCATATGTGCGGAAAATCCAAGGTTTGTCGATTGACTGTTTTGACTCACTTTCCATGGCCTAATTCCTCATTTATCTAATAATTAGCATGAATTTTTCATAAAAAATTTTGAAGCTCTAAACATTTTAAGCGAGATTGACTTGATATGAAATAAATTTATGTTGCAATGCAAAAATATTTTGATATCATTAGTTTTATTTACTATATTAAATATACCAGTATGGCATATTTAATTGAAAATAACAAACATTTCTTTGTTGCGTTGCAATATAATTTCAATTACCATAATTCCGGTCACTCAATATATGCGAATTTAATATCCTTTTTTTCACACTAATTATCCCAGAAAAAGTAGCAAAATGTCAGAAACTAACGCAGAAAAAATTGCAAAACTAAAAAATAATCAAGTGAAAGACCTTTATGAGGTCGGAGAAATTCCACCACTTGGTCATGTCCCGAAAAACATGTATGCATGGTCGGTTAGAAAGGAACGACATGGTGAACCCGAATCGGCAATGCAACTTGAGGTTTTACCAACATGGGACATTGATAGCAATGAAGTATTAGTTTTTGTTTTGGCGGCAGGAGTAAATTATAACGGAGTTTGGGCATCATTAGGAGAACCAATGTCGGTGCTAGATGTTCATAATAATCCTTTTCACATTTGTGGTTCTGATGCATCTGGAATTGTTTGGGCCGTAGGTTCAAATGTTAAACGTTGGAAAGTTGGTGATGAAGTTGTGATTCATTGCAACCAAGATGATGGTGATGATGAGCATTGTAATGGTGGTGATCCAATGAATTCACCAAGTGCGCGAATATGGGGATATGAAACTCCAGATGGTTCGTTTGCACAATTTGCTCGGGCACAGTCACAGCAACTTATGCCGCGACCAAAACATTTAACTTGGGAAGAAAGTGCGACTTATACCCTAACATTAGCGACTGCTTATAGAATGCTATTTGGTCACGCTCCTCATCAATTAAGACCTGGACAAAATGTATTGATTTGGGGAGCTTCTGGTGGACTGGGTGTGTTTGCGGTTCAACTTGCTGTAGCCGCTGGTGCAAATGCTATTGGTGTAATTTCTGACGAAGATAAACGAAATTATGTAATGAATCTTGGGGCCAAGGGTGTCATAAATCGAAGAGATTTCAATTGTTGGGGAAAATTACCAACAGTAAATTCAGATGAATATAACCAATGGTTTACTGAGGTTAGAAAATTTGGTAAGGCGATTTGGGACATAACTGGAAAAGGTAACAACGTAGACTTGGTATTTGAACATCCAGGTGAATCGACATTTCCAGTTTCAACTTTTGTTGTAAAGCGAGGTGGAATGGTGGTATTTTGTGCTGGTACGACGGGGTATAATCTTACTATGGATGCTCGTTACATTTGGATGCATCAAAAACGAATTCAAGGTTCACATTTTGCCCACCTTAAACAAGCGGCTGAGGCAAATCGGCTGGTGATTGAAAAGCGAATAGATCCTTGTATGAGTGAAGTTTTTGCTTGGAATGATATTCCAAAAGCACATACAAAAATGTGGAAAAATGAGCATGCACCGGGTAATATGGCGACTTTAGTCACTGCTCCTAAAACTGGATTGAAAACATTTGATGAAGTTATTGAGGCATGTGCGAAAAAGTAATTAACCAACCCAACTAATCAATCTGATTTAAACTGATGTGGAAATTTGGAGTTATTTTTGCGTTTGCAACGGTTTTTATAATTTTCGATCTTACAAGTGTATTCGCATGCGGTCAGGATACGGATTGTAACATCGGTGATCGGACCTATCGCATTTACATTCCTGAAACATTTGAGCGGGATTCAGAATCTGGTGCATTGATTCATTTGCACGGGTATCGTGGGACTGCAAAAGGTGTGATGAGAAATAAAGCTCTCACTGCTTTAGTTGCAAATCTTAATATTGCACTGATCGCACCTAAATCTAAGGGACGGGATTGGAATTTTCCAAATTCTCCAAGTTATAATGGTTTGTCAAATAATAATGAGCTGGAATTTTTTGCAGACCTGATTGAGGATGTTGTCAATCGATTTGGGATTTCTCGGGAAAATCTCATTCTTTCAGGATTTTCATCAGGTGGAATGGCGGTTTGGCATTTGGCTTGTTATCAAGGTGATATGTTTTCTGCCTATATTCCACTCTCAGGGACATTTTGGGGTGATATTCCAGAAACTTGTCAACATGGTGCCATAGATTTAATTCACTTTCATGGTACTAATGATGCAGTAGTCCCTTTGGAAGGTCGTCAGATTGGTAGTACGCATCAGGGTAATGTTTTTCAAGCATTTGAAATGATGGCAGACTATGGGAACTATGACTTAGTTAGTGAAGAGCAGGCCGGTGGATTGGATTGTGACCGTAAATCAAACAGTAACGGCAAAATTTTGGAATTATGTTTGTATGACGGTGGTCATGAAATGCGAGTTTCACAAATTAAGCGTGCAATTCAAGAATTTCGCAAAAATTAGTCTGTGACGATTTGTCATTGTTGGTAGCAAATCAGAATATGCCGACTATTTAATTGCTCTTTCACAGTATTTGATAGAAAGTATAACACTAACTAAAAATGGCTAATATAACAATACACGGTGCCATTTTATCAGCTTCTGACGAGATTTCGTAAAACGTAGTTCAAGATTCCACCGGCTTTGACATATTCTAACTCGTCTTCAGTATCAATTCGGCACAATACTTCAATAGTTTTTTCCTCACCGTTTTCATATTTTACTGCAACGTTTACCATTTGACGTGGTTTTAGACTAGCGACACCATTTATGGTAACGCGTTCAGTACCGGTAATGTTGTGACTTTTCCAACTTTCACCTTCTTTAAAGGTAAAGGGTAATACACCCATACCAACAAGATTGGAGCGGTGAATTCGTTCAAAGCTTTGTGCAATTACCGCACGCACTCCAAGTAATCGGGTACCTTTCGCAGCCCAATCGCGTGAAGAACCAGTTCCATATTCTTTTCCCGCGAACACCACAAGAGGTATTCCCTTTGATTTGTATTCCATGCATGCATCGTAGATCCAACGTTGTTCCCCTTCTTTCATGGTGAATCCACCTTCAACTCCAGGAACCATTTGATTTTTAATTCGGATATTGCCAAAAGTTCCTCGCATCATAACTTGGTGATTACCTCGTCGCGCGCCATAGGAATTAAAGTCTTTTGGTGAAATCTGATATTCCGAGAGATATTGACCAGCTGGAGCATCTTGTTTTATTGCGCCTGCGGGTGATATGTGATCGGTCGTTATTGAATCTAAAAATAATCCCATAACCGCAGCATTCTCAATATCTTCAAGCGGTTTCGGTTCCATTGTCATGTCTTCAAAATATGGTGGGTTTTGGACATATGTGGATGAAATTGGCCATTGATAGGTTAATCCACCTTCAACTGATATTTTTTGCCAGTTTTCATCACCTTTAAATACATCAGCATAACGTTCACGGAACATATCATTAGTGATAGATGAACGAACTAGCTCTTTGATTTCTTCAGTGCTAGGCCAAATGTCTTTTAAGTAGACCGGATTGCCATTAGAGTCGTCACCCAATGGATCTTTTGTAATGTCAATATTTAAGGATCCGGCTATTGCGTATGCAACAACTAGTGGAGGTGAAGCCAGATAGTTTGCACGAACATCAGGATTTACCCGCCCTTCAAAATTTCGATTTCCCGATAGAACTGAACAAGCTATTAAATCTTTTTCGTTGATGGTCTTGGAAATTTCTGTTGGGAGTGGACCTGAATTACCGATACATGTTGTGCATCCATAGCCAGTTAGATTGAATCCAAGTGTATCCAAATCTGATTGTAATCCCGCCTTATTCAGATAATCTGTGACAACCTGTGAACCTGGTGCTAACGAAGTTTTAACCCAGGGTTTAACTTTAAGCCCTTTTTTGTTGGCATTACGCGCTAATAGTCCAGCACCAATAAGAACAGTTGGATTGGAAGTGTTGGTGCAAGACGTAATTGCTGCGATGACCACATCACCGTTACCTAAATCATGGTCTCGTCCTTCAACTGATACTCTTTTACTTTGTTCACCAGCTTTCTTGAATTCAGTTCCCATTGTTTTTGCAAAACCACTTGCAGCATCTGCAAGAGAAATACGATCTTGTGGTCGTTTAGGACCTGCAATTGAAGGAACAACAGAAGAGATATCAAGTTCTAACGTGTCAGTAAATTCTGGGTCAACAGAATTGCTGTCACGAAACATTCCTTGTGCTTTTGAATATGCTTCAACTAGTTCAATACGGTCTTGGTCACGTCCAGTTGCATTTAAGTAGCTAATTGTTTCACTGTCCACCGGGAAAAAGCCACATGTTGCACCATATTCAGGTGCCATATTGGCAATGGTGGCAACATCTTCAATACTTAAATTATCTAAACCAGGACCAAAAAATTCGACAAATTTTCCAACTACCCCTTTTTCTCGTAGCATCTCTACTACTCTTAGAACTAAGTCGGTAGCAGTAATTCCTTCACTTAGATTACCAGTGAGTTTAAAGCCAATAACTTCAGGAATTAGCATAGATATCGGTTGCCCAAGCATCGCAGCTTCCGCTTCAATCCCACCTACTCCCCAGCCTAACACCGCTAGTCCGTTTACCATTGTTGTATGAGAGTCAGTTCCTACAAGTGTATCTGGATAAGCGACTATTTCGCCGTTTACCTGTTTGGTCCAGACAGTTTGCGCCAGATACTCTAAGTTGACTTGGTGACAAATTCCAGTTCCAGGTGGTACGGCACGGAAATTATCAAACGCAGATTGCCCCCAGCGGAGAAACTCATAACGTTCACCATTACGTTCATATTCTCGCTCAACATTTTTAGCAAAAGATGAATTTGTGCCAAAATAATCTACCATGACAGAATGGTCAATCACTAGATCAACGGGTACTTGTGGATTTACACGTTTTGGGTCGCCACCTAATTTAACTGCGGCATCACGCATGGCAGCTAAATCAACAACTGCTGGTACACCTGTGAAATCTTGCATAAGCACCCGCGCCGGCCGATATGAAATTTCATGGTTGGACTTCCTCTTTACTAACCATTCAGAGACTGCCTTGATGTCTTGCGCAGTAACTGTTCGATTATCTTCAAATCGCAACAAATTTTCTAATACAACTTTTAATGAGAATGGGAGTTTTGATATACCTTCTAGACCGTTTGATTCAGCCTTTGGTAATGAGTAGTAGGTATAATTCTTTCCGTTAACAGTTAAGCTTTCTTTGCAATTAAAGCTATCTAATGAGGTAGTGGACATTTAGTGTACTCCTATTATTCATTTGACTTTATAAATATGGGGTTGAATTACGTATGACAATTTATAGTTGTTAAGATTTTGATCAACACTAATTGAATTGTTCAATTTTTAAGGTTTCTCGTAAATTGAGTTTAACAATATTCCATTTATCCTTGAATTGCTAGCTAGATTATAGCTATTCTAAACTGAAAAATAAAGCGATAAACTTCTATCATTTTTGTAAAATAAACTTAGGTAAATAGGTAACTAATCCCTGCGACAATTTACCACATTAAAATTTGTACTTTACTCATATATTTTGTTTGGTGTGAATTGAAACTACCATTTGATTTTTTCAATTTTCAATCTAATCAACAGGAGTAAACAATGAGTAAACTAGCACTCGTAAAAAACGAACTACTTTTAATTCTTGCAGTCTTAAGCGTTGGCATTTATATCGCTTTCTTTGGTCACGCTGATATGGTGACCGGATTTGTTGACTGCGATGAAACTACTTGGCATTCGCATTTCATATGTGGAGAATGACGCTAACTTGCATTAATTGCATAGGCAGTACAAATTTCGAAACTTGGTTCTTGATGAAGCTATATTTAGTGTAAAAAAGGTCTAAACAAGTTCTCAATTATGAAATTGTCGCAGAGAATTCCATTTTTAAAAAAATTTATACAAAAAATCTGATTCAATAATATTGTGATTGGGTTTTCTGCAAAGAAACGAATATCAACAAAAATTAAGCAAAACATTCACTTGCTAAAGAGAAAGTGGTTTGAATAAATAAGTCGTTCCAAAGGTAAATTGAATTTGGTTTAAATTATAGCCAATTCAAGAGTTGATACAAAAAATTAAGAAATACTTGAAAATTGATTGCCAATTGTATATATATTTCAGTGAAAATAATATTTGCAATTTCGGAGTGCGGGCGTAGCTCAGGGGTAGAGCATAACCTTGCCAAGGTTAGGGTCGTGAGTTCGAATCTCATCGCCCGCTCCAATTTTCAGAAATTTGACAGTCAATCTAGTTAATTCCAAGGAACTAGTTTTCAACATTCTTGATAAATTCTTAATAACCAATAGTTGCACTAGACTTTTGTCTAGAATCGCTTGCCCCAGCTAAAATACCATCAATTCGCATAATTGATTGGGTAGAACCCATCGTATTTTTGACAGCAATTTTGTGTCCCCTGTTTTCTAACAATTTTATCGTATCTGCAGATAAACCTTCTTCTACCCGGATCTCGTCTGGAAACCATTGGTGATGAATCCGTGTAGCATTTGTAGCCTCAGCAATATTCATTCCATGATCTATCACATTCATAATTACCTGTAGTGTTGTTGTAATAATTCGACTGCCACCAGGAGATCCAGTAGCAATAAATGGTTGGCCATCCTTAAATACAATTGTTGGGCTCATTGACGAGAGTGGTCTTTTAAGTGGTTCAACCGCGTTTGCATCTCCTCCAATTAATCCATACGCATTTGGCACCCCTGGTTTTGCAGCAAAATCATCAAGTTCGTTGTTGAGGAGAATTCCAGTCCCTTTGGCGGTTTTACCAACACCAAAACCAAAATTTAGAGTGTAAGTGTTTGAAACTGCATTTCCATCTTTATCAATAACTGAATAGTGAGTAGTTTGATCACTTTCAAGGAGTGTAGGAACTGCACCAGGACTTATTTCTGAAGAAGGACGAGCTTGATTTGGTGAGATACTCTTGAATAGTTCATTAGCGTAGGATTTTGAGGTCAATCCATCAACTGGTACATCTACAAAATCGGGATCTCCTAAATATTCTGAGCGGTCTGCGTATGCTAGTTTCATTGCTTCTGCCATGAAATGAATTGTATCTGCAGAATTGTGTTTCAAAAATCCAATTGGCACATTTTCGAGAATATTGAGAATTTGAACAATATGAGTACCACCCGAACTTGGTGGTGGCATGGACGCAATTTCATAACCTCGATAGTTTCCCGTAGCTGGTTCTCTTATTTTCGCTTCATATTTCGCTAAATCTTCTTCCGTCATGACTCCATCTGCTGCTTGCACAGTAGCTGCAATCGCTTCTGCAATGGAACCTTCGTAGAACCCTATTATTCCTTCAGTCGCGATTTTATTAAGTGAGTTTGCAAGATCGGGTTGTTTTAAAATTTCGCTAGCTTGGTATGGACTACCATCTGCTTTATAAAAAATACGGGCACTTTCAGAATCGGCTACCAGTCGATTTTTCAGTCGTTCTAATAATAAAGCAAAGTCTTCACTAACCTTAATACCTTCTCTTGCCAATTTGATTGCCGGTGAAATTAGTTCGTCTAATGTTAAGTTGCCACTACCATACTCTGCATGCGCTTTGATTAATCCAGCTACTGTTCCTGGTACACCTATTGCAAGACCAGAAAACCTCGATTTTTGTGAATCAGCTTCACCGTCTTCATTTAGAAACATATCTCTAGTTGCAGCGGATGGTGCAATTTCTCGATAATCAATTGCGACAGTTTCATTATTTTCGGCTTGGTGAACTATCATAAACCCGCCACCACCTAAATTGCCGGCCCAAGGTAATGTCACCGCTAGAGCAAATCCAACCGCAACCGCAGCATCAACCGCATTTCCACCTTGTTTCAAAATTGAAACTCCGACTTCAGTGGCAGTTTTATCTTGGCTTGAAACCATCCCATTTTCGGAAACAACTGGATGAAATCGATCCAAACGTGTACTGATAGATGCAGACTGTGCCCATGAAATTGTCGGAATTGTCAAAAGTGCGAAAATTAAGATCGCCGATATGGTTCGATTTAAAGACATTGGATTTTGTTCCTCAATGTTTGTTTGAGACTTTACAAAATTGTTGGGTAATATATTTAAAAAGACCTACATTTAATTTATTAGAGTGTATTTGAACCAATCGTGCAACAAAAAAGCGAAATGAATTCAGAGCCAGTATACTTTTGGTGAAGTCACTGAAATTAAGTGATTTTGTTGTTTCTTTTGGCTAAAGTTCGCAATCTGAGAGCATTTAGTTTTATAAATCCTGCAGCATCTTGTTGATCATAAGCACCATGGTCATCTTCAAATGTCACCAAATCTTCAGAATAAAGTGAGTTAGGTGATTTTCTCCCCAAAATTATGACATTTCCTTTGTATAACTTTAGTCTTACTTCGCCTGAAACGTGTTCTTGACTTTGGTCAATTGCTTCTTGCAACATTTTTCGCTCAGGTGAGAACCAAAATCCATCATAAATTAATTGTGCATAACGTGGCATCAATTCGTCTTTTAAGTGTGCTACTCCCCGATCTAAGGTTATTGATTCAATAGCTCGATGTGCATTCAATAAAATAGTACCACCTGGAGTTTCATATACTCCCCGTGATTTCATCCCAACGAATCGATTTTCGACAAGGTCAATGCGTCCAATGCCATTGTCGTGTCCCAACTCATTCAATTTTGTCAATATATTTGCTGGTGAAAGAATTTCACCGTTGATTGAAACCGCGTCACCTTTTTCAAATCCAATGATTACTTCGGTTGTTTTATCAGGGGCATCTAAAGGTGAAATAGTGCGTTGATAGACATACTCAGGGGGTTCAGTCCATGGATCTTCAAGTACTTTTCCCTCTGATGAAGAATGTAGCAAATTTGCATCTACCGAAAATGGTGCATCGCCTTTTTTATCTTTTGCGACTGGTATTTGGTGTTTTTCGGCAAATTCAATTAAGTCTTTACGCGATTTGAAATTCCACTCCCGCCAAGGTGCAATTACTTTGATATTTGGGTTTAACGCGTAGGCAGATAATTCGAATCGAACTTGATCATTTCCTTTTCCAGTTGCACCATGTGCAATTGCATCGGCACCAGTTTCGGTAGCAATTTCAATTAATCTTTTTGAAATCAGTGGTCGTGCTATAGAGGTTCCTAATAAGTAAGTACCCTCATAAAGTGCGTTGGCTCGAAACATAGGAAACACAAAGTCTGCGACAAACTCTTCCTGCAAATCTTCAATGTAAATTTCTTTGATTCCGAGCAATTCAGCTTTTTGACGTGCTGGTTCAAGTTCTTCACCTTGACCCAAATCTGCGGTAAAAGTAACAACTTCGCTACCTAGTTCAGTTTGAAGCCATTTAAGGATAATTGAGGTATCTAAACCACCAGAATATGCGAGTACAACTTTGGAGATGTTTTTGTCATTCATTGATTGGATTCCGTCGGCAAATTATAAAAAATTCGAATTGAGCTAATTGTTCAATTATTGAGTGTTATATCAGTTATATTGACAAACTGCTATTTCTTTGATGTGGTACGATAATATGAATAGAACTATATGAATACGATCAATAATATTTTGATTTTGTTGTGGAATTGAGAAAAGTAGTGCCGGAGAGAGGAATCTTACCCCTAATCTATTGATTACACAGCAATTGCCATACCACTTGGCCAATTCGGCAAAAAATGGTGGGGAGCGAGCTATTCATGAGCAGCGGATTCTACATGTGCATATGTATCATCTCGTCCATGTTTACAAGACTAAGTGCACTATCTTGAAACAGGAGAAGCGGATGCAGTTGGTTAGTCTATACCAATTGCCATTATCCACACAACATACTCCCCATATCTATTTTTTTCTGAGAATCATGATTTGAACGAATAACAACTTGTCTCTAAATTAGGTATTTGGTCAAATTGAGTGACATCCAGATTTATAAAAAAATTAAATTAGTAGAGTGGAAATAATTCAAATCACCCGTCAAATGCATTAATCACTGTATCACCTCTGAACTAATATCTTCCTAAATGGAGTAGTTAAGAAAAATTTCAAGTGTGACTTAAAAAAATTAAATTTGAATTCTTGAAGGTAGTCATTAATTTTGCTTGAACAATATTCAGTTATGATTGGGTCCAAAAATGATCATCAAAGATTGTTTTAGTTGTAGTGAGGAAATCTTGGTTGGTCATCTGCTAAAATATAATTGAATTACGATAATTATACATGAGGAGGTCGTAATTCTTCGTGCAATGCCCAACAAGGGGATTTTTGAACTCTTTGGATCAAAGTATCATACATCAATGGTTCAGCTTTCTCTTGACTGGGATGGTCAAGTATAATTGAGTATGAAGCATCAAGGAAATATACGGCCGGCTTTCACACCTCAAATATTAAAAACTGGGAAAACTATAGTCCGTTGACAAGGAATTGAATTCACATCATTGTTGCAAGTTTATGTATTGAAAAAGTAACAGGAGCTGCTGAGGTATTATAAAAAATAAACATAGCAACTGATGTAGTTGATTTGGCTTAGTTAAAACTAATTATAAACCAACTTCCGTACGTATCTGTGCGCTTAGTTTCCGCGCTATTTCAATGTCATGTGCATTTGGATTAGGGCTTTTCATTGGCCAGCCTCCATTTTTTGCTCCCTCGTCTCGATACAAAATGCTGGATTGGCTGAAGTAAGCACCGTTGTGATTTGGTGCATCGTCAGATAACAATACATGTAATGATGTCTGCGCAGAGTCTTCGTTGGAATCACTTGCATTAATAAGCTTTGTGATAGGGCGCGCAATGCTCATCAGTGCTTTTAAAATGAAGTTACCCCCACTACCAAAGTTGGACCGGGCCCAGCCAGGGTGAATAGAAGCTGTCGTAACACCTGTACCTTCTAAACGTTCCGCTAACTCTGATGTGTAGAGAATAACGGCTAACTTTGCCTCGCCATATGCAACGAAGTTGCTAAATTTACGATTTTTGAAGTTTAAGTCGTCAAGATTGATTTCTGGACGTTTCTTAGGGCTACCTGCGTGAACTACTGAGGATAGAATGCCAATTCGTGATGGGGCTGATGCTTTTAAAGTGTCCAGTAGTAACTCAGTTAGCAGTACATGACCGTAGAGATTTGTTGCCATCGTTATTTCAAAACCATCTTTCGTTTGCTGAACCTGATTGATCATGTTTACCATTCCTGCATTGCACATCAATCCATTTAAACGATTATGGTTTTCAAGAAAATCTTTGACAAAGTGCTTAACAGACGTGAGGTCTGATAAATCACGTTGTTTGACTTCAAAACTACCTTTTAAAGAGTCAAATGACTTTGCTACTTCTTCACCAGCTGAAACACGGCGGCATGCAATGATAACATGTCCACCCTGACGTACAAGTTGACGCGTTGTTTCCAGTCCGACACCAGAGTTTGCACCTGTAACAATATAAACGTTCCCACTGATGTCCTTTGAAAGGGTTTCAGTATCACATTTATGAATTACACGTGGCATGATTTACTCCATTTTTAAATTGAAGAATGAGTATATAATATTATGTTGAAAGTAAATGGTCTAAAGGTAATTAATATGCCATAGCTTCAAAACAAATCATATTAATTGGGAAGTTTAAAATTATCATATTGAATTAGAATTGTATTTAATTGTAGATTTTTAGGAAATTATCCGAAAGAAGTAATTTAATCTGGATAACACTTAACGCCTAAATTCCTACTCATCAATAGTTGCAACAACTCTATTTATTAATCTGTCGTTATTGAAGGAGTGCTTCTATTCAAAAATGAAATTCTCTGATAACGAAGTATATTGCCCAATTATTTAGGTTGCCAATTCTCTCCCGCTAGTTCAAATCCTTTGAATTCAAATGCAGGTGCAACAGTACAACCAACAAGTGTCCACGTACCTAAACTTTTTGAACGTTGCCACACCATTCGTGGAACTATTTGTTGGGGACGTTGACCAATACTTAGATTTGGTCCCAAGATTAATTCGTCAACTAATTGATTGTTTTTGGAAATTGAAAGTTTTAGCGGTGCACCAGCATACCAATGCCAAATCTCGGTAGCATCTATTCGATGCCACTCAGATATTTCATTTTGAGCTAGCAAATAATAAATTGCTGTTGAATATCCTCTTTTCCCACTGGGTTCAGGGTCACAGAATGTTTCCCGAAAATGACCACCTTCTGGATGAGGTTGTAGTTCAAGAAACTTAATTACGTCCGCCGCATTAAGTTTTGAATGAAGTAGATCAACCACTAGAAATTATCTTTCCGTTTTCGAAGCTCTGCAAATACTTCTTCAGGTGGTGCACCAACCATATTAAGATTCTTCTGAATTTCTGGGTCGTCTGGTCTTAGAAAAGGATTGGTTTGAAGTTCTAATCCCATAGTTGTTGGTAAAGTTGGTAGATTATTCTTTCTCAATTCTTCAACTTCAACCAAACGTTGTTTGAGTGCATCGTTATTCGGGTCTACGGAAACAGCAAACTTGGCGTTTGCTAGTGTATACTCATGACCGCAATAGACCTTTGTTTTAGGTGGAATTTCATCAATTAATCGCTTAAGTGAGGTCCACATCATTTTGGCTTCACCTTCAAATATTCGACCACATCCCATTGCAAATAGGGTATCTCCAGTAAAAACAGCATTTGCAAGCGGAATATAATAAGAAATCATATCTAAAGTGTGACCTGGAGTTGCAATTGTTTTGATTTCCATTCCACCAATATTGAAATTTTCTTTGTCATTTAAAGTGAGGTCAAGATTTTTGATCTTATCTATACTAATTTCGGGTCCATAGATCACAGCATGAGTTTCTTTTTTTAACTCGGTCAATCCCTCTGTGTGGTCAAGATGATGGTGAGTTACTAATATCGCAGTTAATTTCCAACGTTTTTCATTTAAGAAAGAAAGTGTTTTGGTTGCATCTGGTGCATCAATAGCTACACTATTATCGCTCTCTGGGTCGTAGATTATTACGCCAAAGTTATCATCGCGACAATCAAATTGGTAGATTTGTATGTCTTTCAACATTAAGATACTCCCAGATTAAAATTTAGAATTTGTATAAACAAGCATATCATTGAATTTCTGTTCATGCAATTAAAGTTTTAATAAAAAATTCTAGTAAACTATTATAATTTTTGACTATTTGGCTTGCAGTATTTATCCCAATTCGATCAACTATACTTCCCTAAATTCGAGTTCGAAAATGTATTTTGATATAACATATTTGAGTAAATTCTACGATCAACCACTTGGTCAAATCGTACTCCGCAACGCAAATGAGGTGGTTCAAAAGTTTTGGCCTACGTTAAATGATCGGAGATTATTGGGTCTTGGATACGTAACACCTTACCTTGATGGATATTTAGGAGATTCAGAGCGGGTTATCGCATGTATGCCTGCGGCCCAAGGTGTTATTCAATGGCCAGAAAATGGAAAAAATTTGGCATTTCTTGCTGAAGATACCGATTTACCATGTGAAGATTCTTCTATTGACAATGTTTTGGTGGTCCATGGACTTGAAATGACGCGTGATCCAATTTCCATGTTAAATGAAATCTGGCGAGTTTTAACTCCGGCTGGTCGGTTAATAATTTTAACTGCAAATCGACGTGGACTTTGGTCTAGAGTTGAGTCAACACCGTTTGGATACGGACATCCTTATTCTCGCGTACAACTAACAACACAACTCACTCAATGTGATTATCGAGTTGTTAAAGTTGAAACTATTTTACACTTCCCCCCCATTAGGAATCAGTTGTGGCTGACTTCAGGAAAAGTAATTGAGACTATCGGTTCGAAATTATGGCCGCAATTTGGTGGGCTTTTAGTAGCTGAAGCAGAAAAATCAATGTTTAAACCTGTTTTAGTTCAAAAGGAACAAAAACATAAAATGAGAGTACTTAAACCATCTCTTGCGACAAGTTGAAGCACTAGTTGTTTCGACGGAGCAAGAAAACTGCCTGCTGACCAAATAGATTCCAAATCCACCAAGGAGTTTTAACGGGAATTTTTTTTCCACTCGCCGTGAATGCAATTGCGCGTTTTACCGTTCCATCGATTTTTTCGCATAATTCCAAAAAATCTCGTATCGTACAGAAGTGGATATTTGGAGTATTGAACCATTCATGAGGCAAATTCTTGGTCATGGGCATACGCCCCTTTAATAGAATTTGCAATCTATTTTGAATGCAACCAAAGTTTGGTAACGAAACTATAGAAGTTTTTCCGATTCGCAACATTTCATTGAGTACAGTTTTAGGCTCACCAACTGTTTGTAAAGTTTGTGATAATATTACGTAATCAAAATGATTATCCGGGTAATCGGACAGGTCAGTATCAGCATCACCTTGTATCACGGCAAGGCCATGGGCAACACATTGATTAACGTTGGTTTGCTCCAGTTCAATCCCACGTGCATCAACTGCTTTGTCTTTTTGCAATCTTGCAAGCAATGAACCGTCTCCACATCCAATATCAAGGACGCGACTACCGGGTCGGACTAAACTAGTCACTACATCAAAATCAACTCGTAATTCGTTAGATTTTTGCAACATATGTAAATCTCATATTAGAATTTTGAAGTAAATTGTAGAAATTTTTGGTTGAAAAAAAAGTATTAAATCGACAAAACTATGAGTATTTGAGGAAATATATTGATTATTTTGGCTGCGACAATTTGTGTCATTTAAAACCTGTTTTTTATGATTAGACTGTAAGTTAAGTCAAAATCACTGTGGTTTTGATTCCTTCAATTCTAAACAAGGAGTGAGAAACAATGAAAAAGAATATTCAATTTTTAGCCCTGATTGTTGCTAGTTTGTTAATTGGCTTTACAGTAGTTTCATGTGGTTCACCACCTGATGACGGTCTACAAGCTGTTGAAAGTTGGTTACGTAGCTGGTAATTGACTCAGACAAATGAGTAAACAGCGGTATAATTTAAGTCAATAATATGGCAATTATTGTACCGCTCTCTTATTTGTTGAAATTTTCAAGGTGCTTTCAGTAAGATATGAACTAAAATGAATATAAAACCGTAAGTTTCTATTTATTACGAGTCTACTAGTTCTAATACAAGAGCAATTTGTAGTAAATTTAGTGCACCTAAGCAAATTTTTAATATCTTAATTTTTTTTTGGTAGATCAGGTGGAGCAATTCCACGCACATTTGCCGCCCCATGTAAAAATCCCCGAATTGTGGCGAACATTTCTGGTACATCCAGTAAAAATGAATCATGTCCTTTATCACTCTCAATTTCCACAAACGAAACATTGGCACCAGCTTTATTTAGAGCTTTAACGATTTCCTTACTTTCCGAAGTTGGAAATAACCAATCGGACGTGAATGACATAATACAAAAACGGGTTTTTGATTGCAGATATGGTTGAACTAGTGAACCACCGTGATTAGCGGCTAAGTCAAAATAATCCATTGCTCGGGTTACATAGAGATAAGAATTAGCATCAAAACGGTCGACGAATGTTATTCCTTGATGACGTAAATAACTTTCGATTTGGAATTCTGCATCAAAAGTAAAGGTTAATTTATCGCGATCTTGTAACGCGCGACCAAACTTATTTTGTAGTGATTTTTCCGACATATATGTGATATGAGCTGCCATTCTTGCGACAGATAGCCCTTTCACTGGTTTCGTGTTTTTTTCGTCATATTTACCACCGTGCCAGTTCGGGTCAGCCATTACGGCTTGTCGGCCGACCTCGTGAAAGGCGATATTTTGAGAAGAATGATGTGCCCCTGTTGCAATTGGGATTGCCGAAAAAACACGTTCGGGAAAATCCGCTGCCCATTGCAATACTTGCATTCCCCCCATAGAACCACCAGTGACACAAAATAAGGATTCAATATTCAATTCATCTAACAGAGCCGCTTGGGCACGAACCATATCTTTGATAGTAACAACGGGAAAATCTAAACCATATGGTTTGCCAGTTTTTTCGTTAATTGATGCAGGGCCTGTCGTGCCAAGACAACCACCTAATACATTTGCGCAAATTACATAAAATTTGTCAGTATCAATCGGTAACCCTGGTCCAACCATGTTGGACCACCAACCAGGTTTTTGAGTGACTGGGTTCATTGATGCGACATATTGATCACCAGTAAGCGCATGACAAACCAATATGACGTTGGTTTTATCTTGATTCAGCGTACCATAGGTTTGATAGGCAATTTGCCAAGGGGACAACGACTGACCCACATCCAAGTGTAGCGGTTTTGATTCTGGAAAATTTAAAACTAGACTACTTGGATTATTTACCTGATTATTGCTTGATTCATTGCAATTAGTAGCATCAGTTTCTATTGGTTTATCATCTTTTTTATGGAAATTTTCAGGCATATGGAATAGGTTACCCTCTAGTAGCGATTTTTGAATTTTTAAGTAGTATTGTTTGTGATTAATTTAGGTTGCAACAATAATGAATAATTCAGTCAATTACTGAAGCTGCTGTTCACAAATAATTGGTGAAAGACAAAAATTTCTTTAATTTTGAATATTTTCCACAGGACTAGTAGATGTGAATTTGAATGTTTTAGTAGAATTAAATGAATTTGATTGAAAGTAAGTTAATTAGCTCTAAATTTCCAGTGTACCATATAATTTTATTTTTGAAATTTCGGAATTAACTGAAATGAAAGAAACAAGTATAGCGTCCAAAATACCACGTCCCCGTTCATCAATTTTGGAAATAGCTCCCTATAAACCAGGTTTAGATAAAGCACTTGGTGGGCAACGTCAGTACAAACTTTCAAGTAATGAATCACCATTGGGTACTAGTGAAAAGGTTAGGAATGCATACCTAGAAATGGCCGGTAGGTTAGATCTTTATCCAGATGGAAGTGCAACTCAATTAAGAGAAGCAATAGGGGAAGTACACGGATTGAACCCTGACCATATAATTTGTGGTGCGGGTTCAGATGAAATCCTTAGTTTAGTTGCGAATGCATTTCTAAGTACTGGAGATGAAGCAATCTATTCAGAATATGGGTTTTTAATGTATCAGATAGCTATACGCGGGGCAGGAGCTATACCAATAATAGCACCTGAGATAAATTTGACTAGTGATGTTGATGCAATACTGGATAAAGTTACAACACGTACTAAAATGATATATTTGGCAAATCCAAATAATCCGACTGGCACCTACATTTCTTACGAAGAAGTTTGCAGACTTCATGAAAATTTACCTGGACATATAATTCTTGTATTAGATGCGGCGTATGCAGAATACGTACAAGTCAATGATTATGAATGTGGAATCGCGTTAGTCTCAAAGTTTAATAATGTCATAATGACACGAACTTTTTCAAAAGCGTTTGGATTAGCAGGACTTCGATTAGGGTGGGCCTATGCTCCTTCGTATATTATTGATATTTTAAATCGAATTAGGGGCCCCTTTAATGTAACGAGCGCAGCAATTGTAGCCGGAACTGAGGCAATTAGAGATCGAGAATTTATTGAAAAGACGGTTTCGCATAATCGTCAGTGGTTATTTTGGTTGACTGAAAAAATTTCTGAACTTGGATTGGAAGTTACCAAAAGTGTTGGCAATTTTATTTTAATTCACTTTCCTGAAAGCGAAAAAAAGAATGCAGTGGAAGCAGAAAAATATTTGTCAGAGAATGGGTGTATTTTGCGCGCAGTTGGTGGTTATGGGTTGCCAAATGCATTGCGTATGACAGTTGGTTCTGAAGAAGCAAACCACGCAGTTGTTTCTCATCTTAAAAAATTCTTAAATGGTTAGGAGTTAATTATGGCTAAACCTATATTTAATTGCGTAGCTTTAATTGGAATTGGGCTGGTTGGTTCGTCACTTGCTCGGATAATCAAGCAACGGAATTTGGCGAAACAAATTAATATCGCAACTCGTTCTGAATCTACTTTGAGTATTGCAGAAGGGCTTGGGCTTGGAGATCAATACACTTTGGAGGCTGATAAAGCGGTTGTAGATGCTGATTTTGTAATTTTATCTATACCAGTCGGAGCATGTGAAAGCATAGCACAAAAAATTTCGAGTTCACTACAGAAAGATGCGATTGTTACTGATGTTGGATCAGTAAAGCAATCAGTGATTAATCAAATTGATCCACATATACCACAAGGAGTACATTTTGTTCCAGGACACCCAATTGCTGGAACTGAACACTCTGGGCCTGAAGCGGGATTTGCAGAATTGTTTGAAAATCGTTGGTGTATTTTGACTCCAAATGATGGTACAAGTCAAATTGCAATAGATATGGTGAAAGAATTTTGGCAAAAATGTGGATCTCATGTTGAAATAATGGATCCAGTGCACCACGACCTTGTGTTGGCAATAACGTCTCATCTTCCGCAACTAATTTCATATAATATTGTCGGTACCGCCGATGACTTGGAAGCAGTATCAGAAACTGAGGTTATTAAATTTTCCGCTGCTGGATTTCGAGATTTCACAAGACTTGCTGCGTCCGATCCGACGATGTGGAGGGATGTTTGTCTGCACAATAAAGACGCAATTTTAGAGATTCTATCTCGTTTTTCTGAGGATTTGACTGCGTTACGACGTGCCGTGAGATGGGGAGATGGTGAGACGTTATTTGATTTATTTTCAAGAACTAGAGGAATCAGACACTCAATTATTAAAGCAGGTCAAGAATCTCCTGCACCAAATTTTGGTAGAGACTTAAAACAAACATAGATTTGAGAAAAAATTAGAATAATCAATATTATGAAGAAATAAATACTTGGACTAACTTTTGGTTATTCAAATGCTAAGTGTGTAAATTTACAGGAAGGTTGGAATAAATGTCACTTGATGAGTATGTATTTTTGAATTTTAGATTAGTTATTTTGACCGGTTACAGATAAAGGTTGTCGTTGCGCGAAGTATGTCAGCTTTATCATCAAATTTTTCTAGTAATGCATTCGCTTTATTCTCTAGTTTCACTAATTCCTTACGTGCCCAGTTGACTCCATGTAATGAAACTAGATTGGTTTTTCCTTGTTTTAAATCTTTACCTGTTGCCTTACCAAGTTCAGAAGGAGCACCCGTTTCATCCAATAAATCATCGGCAAGTTGAAATGCTTCACCAATTTTCATGCCGTATTCTTTCAAACTTAACCTGTCCTTCTCCGAAGCATGTGCAAATATTGCCCCTGCTTCACATGCAAAGCATATTAGAGCACCAGTTTTCATTCGATTCATATTGATGACTTCTGGTTCAGATTTTGACGAAAATTTGGTAGCAAGATCAAGCATTTGACCACCTACCATTCCTCCAAGTCCAGATGCGCGCGCAAGCCCTACTATTAAATCTAGTTGGGTTTGTTGAATACTATGGACTTTCTTATCTGCTAAAATTTCAAATGCCAAGCTTAAAAGGGCATCACCAGCTAAAATAGCAGTTGCTTCATCAAATTCTTTATGAACAGTGGGTTGGCCGCGTCGAAAATCATCATTATCCATTGCTGGTAAGTCATCATGAATAAGGCTGTAGCAGTGAATCAGCTCTATCGCACAAGCAGTCTTGATTGGGTCACCACCAACAATACCAAATAGATTTACTGAATTCAAAAATAAAAATGGTCTTATTCGTTTACCACCATTAAGAGTTCCATGTCGCATAGCACTAATTAATTGAGGAGGTCGATCAATTTCCCCTGTTCTAACATTTGGTGAAAGTAGATCTGTGATACAATCGTTGACTAATTTTGCTGTAGTGTTAAGTTTTTCAGTAAATTCGGCAGACATGGATGTGTTCCAAAGGTTGTTGAGATCATATAATCAGGAAATTTGTGAAGTTATTTGAAGAAACTTAGTGGTCAACTAATCCTGAGATTTCCCAGATTTCAGTGAAGTTTCTCATCTAGCAAAATAAGTTGTGATTAACTTTTATTTTAAATTGATTAATCACCTTAATCTGTGTCAAATCAAATGTAACCTTCGTAAGCAATCATTTCAATGAATAGGCTATCTGGCAACACTTTGATGCGATGAAAATTCCTTGAATTGGGAAAAAGTGTAGAGACTTGTGCAAGTTCAGCCAAAATACATCCTTGTTCAATCGATGAGATAATATGAAAACCAATTACAAAAAAATCTGGCGTTGGGCCTATATAATTTTACCAGTTGTCATTGTTATACCTTTGTTTTTGAGTATTGTATATAAGGTAGTTCCTGCTGTTTCAACTTTGATGATTTATCGATTTGTTACGAATCAATCGGTGGAACGTGAGTGGTTATCGTACTCTGATACTTCTACAAACCTGAAACGCGCCATTATTGTTGCTGAGGACAGCAGGTTTTGCGATCATTTTGGCGTTGATTGGGAAGAATTATGGGGACAAATTTCTGTTTTAGAAAGCGGAAAATCTCCGCGTGGTGCAAGTACAATATCAATGCAATTGGCGAAAAACTTATTTCTTTGGCATGGACGATCTTATGTTCGCAAAGCATTTGAAATTCCGTTATCGATGTGGATGGATTTAGTGTTAGGAAAACAGCGATCGTTGGAAATTTATCTTAATAATGTCGAGTGGGGAGTAGGGATATTTGGTGCAGAAGCAGCCGCTCAGCATTATTTTAATAAATCAGCTAAATCCCTTAGTATGAGGCAAGCAGCGTTATTAGCAGTGACTCTCCCCAACCCAAGGGCTAGAGATCCAAGTAAGCCTTCTTCTTTTATGCTTAATCAATCTGGAAAGATTATGCATCGGGTATCGCGCGCTACCCCAAACTTTACTTGTTTAGGTAATTAAAAGTTATTCTATTGCCAATTAAAAAAATTGAAAATTATTTTGCAATGACTATATAAATTTGATATAATACATTAGAAATTTTGAAAGTTGACCAAATATTATTTCACCGTTTGGTGATTCCAACAAAAAAATTCCAAGAGAAGAGAATCTTATGGCAGTTCCAAGAAAAAAAGTATCTCGACGGAAACGTGGTAATCGACGTGCCTCACACGCGCTAAAACCTCAAGTTCTGATTGCAGATAAAGAAACAGGTTCGTTGAGTCGACCACATCACATTAATTTAGTGACTGGTGCGTATCGTGGTCATCAAGTACTGGATTCTAAAACTGTATGATTGTAGCAGTAATTGCGACTGATAACCCACCCATTGTTTAACCATTTCGTTAATGTTGTCGCGATAGATTAATGGTTCGTGATTGCATAAAATTATCGACCTAAAGCACAACCATCTTTGCGTGGGTCAGATGCACCAATCAAACAATTGTTTTCCCGATCAAACATGATAGCTTGACCTCCGCCAATTGGATCTTCACAGATATTTACCTGATGTCCTTTAGATTCAAGCCCTTCAATGGTTGATAGCGGTACACCTTGTTCAACTTCAATTTGATGTGAGGATTCGTCAAAAAACCACCTAGGAAAATCGATTGCGGCTTGGACATCAAAGTCGTAATCGATAATATTTGATAATACATGGGCATGTCCACATGGTTGGTATGCACCACCCATTACGCCAAAACAAAGCCATGGATCCTGTCCAGAAAATGCCATTGCAGGAATAATTGTATGGAGTGGACGTTTACTTGGTGCTATGCAATTTGGATGATCTCTTTGCAATGTGAAACATGCACCGCGATTTTGTAACATAATGCCGGTCTTTTCGGTACATATTCCGACACCGAATCCCTGATAAAGCGAATTAATAAACGATACTGCACATCCTTCTCTGTCAACTACAGCGAGATATACTGTATCAGATTTAGGCATTAATATAGATCGGCTTAGTTGATTTGTTCTCTTTGTTAGATCAATTTTTGCAACTAATTGATCGATATATTTTGAATTTAAGAGTTCAATATGGTCCATTGGTAAATATTCTGGGTCCGACAACAACAGATCTCTAACTGCATACGCAATGCGACTAGCTTCTAGATGGAGATGAGCTCGTTCTGGACCAATGGGGTCTAATTCTGTAAGTTTAAATCGTTCTAAAATTGCGAGAATTATTAATGCAATTATTCCTTGACTATTAGGTGGAAGTTCAACGACCGAGGTCCCACGGTAGCTTCCAACTATAGGTTTAACGACATCAATTTCATTTGCGGCTAAATCATCCTCATCAAGAAAACCGTTGTATTTCTGCACCGTAGTTGTGATATCTTTCGCGATTTCACCAGTATAGAATGCTTCTGAACCACGCAATCCAATTTCACTTAGAGTATTAGCAAGTTGAGGTAGTTTAATGATTTCGCCGACTTGTGGTACTTTCCCATTTGGAAGGTAAAGTTTTTTGGATGTTTCATTGCGCATTAATTTATCGCTTAGTTTTTGCCAATCATATGCAACACGTGGTGCAACTGGAAAACCGTATGATGCAAACTCAACAGCTGGTTTCAGAACTGTTGCAAATGTAAGTTTACCATGTGATTTATGAATTGTTTCCCATGCTTTAACTGAACCTGGAACAGTAACAGCATGAATTGAATCAGCGGCAAGTCTATGGTTTTCATCTTCAGGTAAATCATCTATTTCGAGCTTTGCAGATGTTCTACCAGATCCATTAATTCCTACTACATTTCCATTAGGTTCACATATTAAAATGAAACAGTCTCCACCAATTCCGGTCATGTGTGGTTCAACGACACATTGAACAGCACAAGCACCAATCGCCGCATCTACTGCACTACCTCCTTGTCGCAATAATTCTAATGCAGTTGCCGTTGCTAATGGATGTGAGGTTGCAGCCATTTCTTTCATTGCAACAACCGGTGAACGTCCTGGGTGATGAAAGTTGCGTTGCAAAATCAAGTTCCTTGTGATTGTTATGAATAATTCAATTTCTAAGAGTGTTAATGAATTATTTGATTAGAATCGTTGACATTAACTAATTTATCTCAAAGACCAAACCTAAAGATCATAAATTGGTTTTAGTTAAAAACAGGTTTGACTTTGTTGGGAATAATTTACTTTTCAGCCATTTTGTCTATTTGTTGCTGTAACTTATTGATTTGCATCTGAAGACTATTCAACTCGGGATTTTGAGATTTTTCTTTTTTGGGTTTTGTTTTGGTTTCTGTAGTGTCAGGTGATGAGCTGAAAGGTAAGAACATGTTGACAGCATTTTGAAAAATTTCAGAATTTTTCCGAACTTGTTCTTCAATCATATCGAGGGTACCAGTTCCAAGCGTATGAGACATTTGCTTTCGCAATTTTTCTTGATCTTCAGTGAAAGATTTGAGTGAAAATTCAAGAAAGCTTGGTACTAAACTTTGCATGCTGTCGCCATAAAATCCGATCAATTGACGCAAGAACGAGATTGGTAAAAGGTTTTGGCCTTTAGTTTCTAATTCAAAAATGATTTGAGTCAATACCGATCGTGTCAAATCTTCCTCGGTCTTCGCATCAAGTACGACGAATTCTTCGCCATTTTTAACCATTTCAGCAAGATCTTCTAGTCTTGCATAGGTACTTGTACCAGTATTATATAAACGCCGATTGGCATATTTTTTGATGATTAATGGTTCTTTGGGTTTTTCCATTTATTCCTCACTACTCTGAAATAAGCGGTGTAATATTAAGTGTTTATTGATTTATGCAGTGCTGGGTTATTAATTAATAGGATGTAAGGTCATTTTTGTATTTTAGTTTAACCAAAACATTATAATATCTCTTTCATCTTTAAAACTTGTAACAATTTATTGATTAATGAGCAAAATTTCACTGGTTTCTGTAAAAAAGTTTGCATTTTTCTACTGAAATTCAATTAGTTCTTGACTATTGAAATAAGGAAGTTAGAATAATTGTAAAAAAATGTATTTTGTTGAATTAACTAACAGATTGTTAGTTTTTATTCCATATTTTTTCAAAATTCAACCTACTATTGAGGACACTTATGAGTCAATCAAATGACATTGTGATAGTGAGCGCAACGCGTACTGCAGTTGGGTCATTTAATGGTGCGTTTTCTAACACACCTGCTCACGAATTAGGGGCAGTAGTTATACAAGAGTCTCTTAAAAAAGCGGCGGTCGACCCTGCTGATGTAGATGAGGTGATATTCGGTCAAGTATTAACCGCAGGTTCAGGTCAAAACCCAGCACGTCAAGCTGCGATTTCGGCTGGAATCCCAGATGGTTCAACTGCTTGGACATTGAATCAGGTTTGTGGTTCTGGATTGCGAACTGTGGCAATTGGTATGCAACAAATTGCAAATGGTGATGCAGATATCATTGTTGCCGGGGGTCAAGAGAATATGTCCCTTTCACCCCATTGTCAGCATTTGCGTTCCGGTGTTAAAATGGGTGATTACAAAATGATTGATACTATGATCAAGGATGGTCTTTGGGATGCATTTAATGGCTATCATATGGGTCAAACGGCAGAAAACGTTGCCGAAAAATGGCAAGTTAGTCGTGAACAACAAGATAACTTTGCAGTTAATTCACAAAATAAAGCGGAAAAAGCACAAAAAGAAGGTCGGTTTAAGGATGAAATTACTCCGGTGACTATCAAAGAGCGCAAAGGGGAAAGAATTGTTGAGGATGATGAATATATCAGACATGGTGCAACTTTAGAAAATATGACTAAGTTACGTCCTGCATTTACTAAAGAAGGATCGGTTACTGCTGGAAATGCATCAGGAATTAATGATGGTGCTGCGGCACTAGTTGTCATGTCAGCGAGTGAAGCAGAAAAACGTGGATTAAAACCATTAGCAAGAATTGCTAGTTGGGCAACAGCAGGAGTTGACCCATCAATCATGGGATCAGGACCGATACCTGCATCAAGAAAGGCTCTCGAAAAAGCAGGTTGGAACGTTGCAGACTTAGATTTAGTTGAAGCCAACGAAGCCTTTGCCGCGCAAGCGTGTGCAGTTAATAAAGATTTAGGATGGAATAGTGATATCGTTAATGTAAATGGCGGTGCAATTGCAATTGGGCATCCTATTGGTGCTTCGGGTGCTCGTATTCTTGTCACATTGTTGCATGAAATGAAAAAACGTGAGGCAAAAAAAGGTTTGGCTACTCTGTGTATTGGTGGTGGCATGGGTGTGGCCATGTGTCTTGAAGCCGCTTGATCTTATAAGATACTAACACAGTTTTTTTATACAATAATAATAAACCAAGGCTTTGAAAAAAAAGCTTTAAACAAAGGAGAGAAAATGAGCAAAGTAGCATTAGTTACTGGTGGAACTCGAGGAATCGGCGAGGCGATTTCAAATGGGTTAAAAGATGCTGGTTATACAGTCGTTGCAACTTATGCTGGAAACACTGAAAAAGCGGAAGCTTTCAAGTCAGCTACAGGGATTCATGTATACAAGTGGGATGTTTCTGACCCTGACGAATGTACTAAAGGAATTGCGCAGATTGAGTCTGAAGTTGGCCCAGTTGAAGTTCTTATAAATAATGCAGGAATCACCCGCGATGGTATGTTTCACAAGATGAATTTTGACGATTGGAAAGCAGTAATTTCGACCAATCTAGATTCAATGTTTACAATGACCCGGCCGGTAATTGAAGGTATGCGTGATCGTAAATTTGGTAGAATTGTCAATATTTCTTCAATCAATGGCCAAAAAGGGCAAATGGGACAAAGCAATTATTCCGCAGCGAAAGCTGGAGTTATTGGATTTACTAAGGCATTAGCACAGGAAAATGCATTTAAAGGAATCACTGTAAATTGTATTTGTCCGGGGTATATCAAAACTGAAATGGTTGCGGCAATACCAGAAAATGTACTGGAAAAAATTATTGCTGGTATTCCAGTAGGACGCTTAGGCGCACCTGAAGAAGTAGCAGCCACGGTAGTTTATTTGGTATCAGATGCAGCTAGTTTTATGACTGGTTCGGTTGTGAGTTTAAATGGTGGTCAGTATTTAGCGAATGGCTAACTTGCTTGCGATTATTATACTTATTTGGTTCAAAGTAAGTTGAGAAAGATTAAATGCTCGGTCTTATTGATCGGGCATTTTTATTTAAGAATGTAAATATTGATAAGAATAATTTTAGTACATACGAAACAACTTAATAATTCTGAAAGGTTAATAAATTTAATTGTGTGTTTTGTACAGCTAAGTTTGATATAATTGAGTAGTTCACTGTAGATTTTAGAGGTTATACTGCTTAGAAGAGTATTGAAATGATTAGGTAGAGCATGAATTTAGATTTTTTCAAAATAGTTCATTGTATTACTAATTGCATTGGTTGACAAAATATGTTTATGATTTTCTATTGCTCCGATTAGTATCATTTGGTTTGGTACGAATGTACTTAGAGCATTGGAGGAATTCGCAAATTTTCTATTGGCATGTGGGTAAACAAACAATTGCTTTCGTTTTACTCGCAAGTGTAATTGCAATAGATTACTTTCGCTTAAATTCTTGGTATTCGGAGTTTAAATTCAATATTTAGTCAAGCAAAAGGAGCTAAAAATGACTCAAAATATAGAAAATCTTATAATTGCATCAAAGTCAGGGCAACTCTCACGACGTGAGTTTATTACAAAAGCTAGCGCGCTTGGAGTAAGTTCTGCGGTGGCATTATCAATGTTAGGTAGTACAGCAATTGCGCAACCGAGTAAAGGTGGAACTTTAAAAATGGGACTCGGTGGTGGAGAAAGCACAAATTCACTGGATCCAGCTACATCGTTATCTGAATATATGTTTTTTGTGAATCGAACATATGGTGAAACTCTACTGGATGTAAATCCTGATGGTTCATTTGATAATCGTTTGGTAGATTCAATTGAACCTAGTGAGGATGCTAAAACGTGGGTTTTTCGCATTCGAAAAGGAGTTGAATTCCATAATGGAAAGACTTTAACAGTAGATGATGTTGTTGCAACGATAAATCGTCATTCAAATGAGGAAACTCAATCTGGTGCTCATGGTGTTCTAAAAGGATTCAAGAATACTCGTGCTGATGGAGATTATTTAATTGTAGATCTTGAAAATGCAAACGCAGATCTACCCTACTTGATGGCAACTTATCAATTAGGTATTCAACCAAATGGCGGATTTGACAACCCGACTGAAGGAGTAGGTACTGGCGCGTATAAAGTCGTCTCATTTGAACCTGGTGTTCTTACAGTTTTTGAAAAATTTGGTAATTACTGGGATGACAGCCGCGGTCATTTTGATAGTGTTGAAGTTTCAGTTATCAATGATGGAACGGCTAGAAATGCGGCTCTTCAATCCGGTCAAGTACATGTCGTCAATAAAGTTGACCCAAAGGTCGCCAGACTGCTTGATCGTTCACCAGGGTTATCTGTTAAGAGTGTATCGGGACGCGGTCACTATGTGTTCATTATGCATTGCGATACTGCACCGTTTGATAACAATGACTTAAGAATGGCATTGAAATATGCAATCAACCGTGAAGAAATGGTCGATAAAATTTTGCAGGGATATGGATCAATTGGCAACGATATGCCGATTAACGCATCCTACCCATTGTTTGATAAATCAATACCACAGCGTTCATATGATCCAGATAAAGCAGCAGATCATTACAAAAAATCTGGTCATGATGGGTCACCAATCGTTTTACAAGTTTCGGATGCTTCATTCTCTGGTGCAATTGAAGCTGCTCAACTGTTTCAACAGAGTGCCAAAGCTTGTGGGATTCCTTTAGAAATAAAGCGTGAACCAGCTGATGGCTATTGGTCAGAGGTCTGGAATAAACAACCATTTTGCGCTTCATATTGGGGTGGTCGCTCTGTTCAAGATCAAATGTATTCGACGGCTTATCTTTCTACAGCAGATTGGAATGATACAAGATTCAAAAACGAACATTTTGACAAACTTCTAATAGAAGCCAAAGGTGAATTAGAAACTTCTCGACGAAAAGAGCTCTACAGTGAAATGGGTTATCTTGTTCGTGACGAAGGTGGATTAATTTGCCCAATGTTCAATGATTTTGTTGAAGGAGTTCGCGACGAAGTGCAAGGATGGGAGCAAAACGGCGTATTTGAGTTGATGAATGGAACCGTTACATCAAGATGCTGGTTTGCGTGAGAAATAATCTGTGAACACTCTCATTATAAAGACTGTAGCTCAGCGAATTTCGCTGAGCCTACTTCTGCTTTTTCTAGTTTCACTTTTAATATTTGTCGGGACAGAGATTTTACCAGGTGATGTTGCGCAAGCAATCCTTGGTCAAGCAGCAACTCCCGAAACTCTTGAAAATTTGCGGCAAGACCTTGGATTAAATTTACCAGCTTATCAGCGATATTTTAGTTGGTTAATAAATTTTATCCAAGGTGATTTCGGGACATCGTTGACTAATGGACGTGATATTGGTGAATCAATTAGTCAGAGACTAGGAAATACCCTTTTCTTGGCAACCTGTGCGGCAGTAATTGCAGTTCCACTTTCAATTTTTCTCGGTCTATTGTCAGTTTTATTTCGTGATAGATGGCCAGATAAGCTGATATCTGCCGTTTCTTTATCAACAGTTTCATTACCAGAATTTTTGATTGGTTACCTCTTAATGTATTTCTTCGGGGTTATATTAGCATGGGCACCGGCTGTTACAATTTTTAATGATTCAATGAGTTTTTGGCAGCTACTGGTCGCTGTTTCATTACCGGTCGCGGTGCTAACTCTTGTCGTATTAGCACATATGATGCGGATGACACGTGCGGCTATTCTTAACGTGATGCAGTCGGCCTATATTGAAACAGCAGAATTGAAAGGGCTTGGAATGTTTACCATTATTTGGCGACATGCGTTTCCAAATGCAGTGGCACCAGTTGTTAATGTTGTTATGCTTAATTTAGCATATTTGGTAGTTGGAGTGGTCGTTGTAGAAGTTGTTTTTGTTTATCCAGGTATGGGCCAATTCTTAGTTGATCATGTTTCAAAGCGGGATGTTCCAGTTGTACAAGCATGCGGGTTGATATTTGCTTCAGTTTATATTTTATTGAATTTAATTGCCGACCTTGTTTCCATTTTGGCTAATCCAAGATTGAGGCACCCAAAATGAAAAGAATTCCATTATCGGCACTTATTGGATTATTTTTCACGGGGTTATTTTTCTTTATCGCAGTGTTTGCCCAGTTGATCGCACCTTATGGAGTAGCAGAAGTTGTTGGTGATGTATGGGAACCAGCATCAAGTGAATTTTTACTCGGTACTGATAATATCGGTCGAGATTTATTATCACGAATGCTCTTTGGTGGACAAACTACAATTTTTGTCGCAACTGCT
The DNA here is from genome assembly GCA_964291365.2 of Stappiaceae bacterium. GTDB lineage: Bacteria > Pseudomonadota > Alphaproteobacteria > Rhizobiales > Stappiaceae > JBDWFY01. The sequence continues at coordinate 709,402 of OZ220020.1, read as the reverse complement.
GCGACGATATTGAGTTTTGTTACTGGATCATGTCTTGGAATGTTTGCGGCGGTAGTTGGAGGTTGGATAGATCAGCTTTTATCTAGATTTGTTGATTTAATCATATCTATTCCAACGCTTATTTTTGCCTTGGTAGTTCTTTCAGTTGCACCTGTTACTCTTCCGATTTTGATATTAGTGATGGGATTACTTGATTCAACTAGGGTGTATCGTCTGTCAAGATCTGTTGCAGTTGATGTTGAAGTTATGGATTATGTTGAAGCAGCGCGATTACGCGGTGAAAAATTGGGTTGGATAATTTTTCGTGAAATTTTGCCGAATGCCCTTTCACCACTAGTTGCTGAAATGGGTTTGCGGTTTATATTTATGATATTATTCGTATCCACATTATCCTTTCTTGGCTTAGGTATTCAACCACCAGCCGCAGATTGGGGTGGTATCGTTAAAGAGAATAAAGATGGTATCGTTTATGGTATTGGGGCGGCATTATGGCCAGCAGTTGCAATTGCAACACTTGCAATTAGTGTGAATCTTGTTGCCGACTGGGTTCTAAATCGAACAACAAGTTTAAAAGGTGGACGCGGATGAGTGATGCTTTGTTACAAGTTAAAAATTTAAGAATTGGTGCAACTATTTACGCGCCAGGTCAAGAACCTGAAGAACTTGAAATCGTTCGTGGAGTAAGTTTTGAGTTAGAAAAAGGGAAGGTTATTGGATTGATTGGTGAATCGGGAGCAGGAAAATCTACTGTTGGATTATCATCCATGGCCTATGGTCGAGGAGGAGTTAAAATAACAGGCGGTGAAGTAATCTTGCACGGTAGAAATATCCTTGACTTATCTCAAGGTGGTTTGCAACAGCTGCGTGGTAATGAAGTAAGTTATGTTTCACAGTCTGCTGCAGCTTCGTTCAATCCTTCTAAGACAATTATGCAACAGGTTATAGAAGCAGCTTTGCGACATGGAAAATTCGCAAGAAATGAAGCGGTGCAACGAGCAATAAATTTATTTGAGAGTTTAGGTTTACCTGACCCTGAAAATATTGGTAATCGATATCCACATCAAGTTTCTGGTGGGCAATTACAACGGGCTATGACCGCTTTGGCATTATGTCCTGAACCTGATTTGGTGGTGTTTGACGAACCAACGACAGCGTTAGATGTCACGACACAAATTGATGTATTAAAGGCAATAAAAGATGTTATTAAACAGACTGGTGTTGCCGCGATTTACATTACCCACGATCTAGCTGTTGTAGCTCAGGTTGCTGATGATATTATGGTACTTCGCTTCGGTGAAACAGTTGAATACGGGTCAACAAAACAAATAATTAAAAACCCAAAAGAAGAATATACCCAAGCTCTTGTATCAGTTCGTTCTATTATTCATCCGGAGAGAATATCAACTGAAGATCCGCTAGTTGAACTAAAAAATATTACCGCGAGATATCGTGGCCAACCAGATAATGTACTTTCTGATGTTAGTGCTGAAATATGGTCGGGACAGACTTTAGCAATAGTAGGTGAGAGTGGTTCTGGAAAATCAACTTTAGCCAGAGTGATGACAGGGTTATTGCCACAGTTGGAGGGTGAAATAGTTTTCGATAAACGGAGATTAGTTCCTGAACAACGTAAGCGTTCAAAAGACGATCTTCGTGAGCTGCAAATGATTTATCAAATGGCTGATGTTGCCATGAATCCACGTCAACGTGTCGGAACAATAATTGGTCGACCATTAGAGTTTTATTTTGGTCTCAAGGGGAGTGAAAAGCAAAAGAGAATTGAGGAGTTGTTAGATGAAATTGAAATGGGTAGTGACTTTATTGATCGATATCCTGCGGAGCTTTCAGGGGGGCAAAAACAGCGTGTTTGTATCGCTAGAGCATTAGCTGCAAAACCTAAAGTTATAATTTGCGATGAGGTTACCAGCGCACTTGATCCATTAGTTGCCGAAGGTATTCTAAGTTTATTGTTGAATCTTCAAAAAATTGAAGATGTCTCTTATATGTTTATTACTCATGATATTGCGACAGTTCGCGCAATAGCAGATTCAATTGCAGTCATGTTTCAGGGTAAGATTGTGAGATATGGACCCAAATCTAAAGTATTGAACCCACCATTTGATGATTATACAGACTTATTGCTAAGTTCAGTTCCCGAAATGGAAATTGGGTGGCTAGATAAAGTTGTTGAGCATCGAACGATGGAAAGTGCCGGTCATTAAGATTTATTTTCCGACAAGTTTATACGCAAAAAAAATTTGATTAGTGTTTATGTGAACTTAAATTTTGGTGATTTTTGCTGATTTCGGCTTGTAAATCTTTCTGCATTGTAGGGTTAATGTTTCAAAAAATTCAATGAAAGTTTTTATATTTTATCACTTATAAGATTCTAATAGCTATAGTTATTTCAATTTAGTTTGACAATTTTTTCATTCATATGGAGAGACATGTAATTTGATGAAAGTAAATACAATCACAGATTTAGAAGTATTAGACTTTATTGCCCAAACAGATGCGTTATATCCATCTGAACTTGTTGATACTTCCGTTGAAGATAATCGCCGATACTATAATCAGATGTGTGAGGTTTTTAGAGCTGAAAGACCTTCTGGTTTGGTGGTTACCGACAATTTAATTTCAGGTGTAGGTACTAGGTCTTACCTTCCAATAAATCCAAAATCAAATATAAAAATATTTTATTTCCATGGCGGAGGATTTTTGCTTGGATCACTTGAAAGTCATGATGATATTTGTGCAGAAATTGCAGTTGCAACACAAACTGAGGTAGTTGCGGTAGATTATCGACTAGCACCTGAATTTATTTATCCGGCACAACTTGATGATGTAACTTCGGTATGGGAGTCAATAATTGTGGAGGGAACTCAAGGTATTATAGTTGGAGACAGTGCCGGTGGAACGCTATGTGCATCACTTTGTATTAGATTAAATCGATTGGAAAGACAGTTACCTTTAGCACAGGTACTTATTTATCCATGGTTAGGCGGGGATTTTGATTTACCATCTTATATTGAAAATAGTGACGCACCATTGTTGCGAACCTCAGAAGTAAAAAATTTCATGGAGTTAGTTACGAATGATAGCTCTGAATTACTGAAAACGGATCCAGAATTCGCACCATTATTGGTAGCTAATTACAACTTTTTCCCAAAATCACTCATAATTACAGCAGATATTGATCCGATTAGAGATGATGGTGTGATGTTTCATGAAAAGCTTGTTGAAGCAGGTATTAAGTCTACTCACCGAAATGAAGAACAACTTGTGCATGGATATTTAAGAGCACGGAATATGAGTTGTCGTGCTCGTAAGAGTTTTGATGCTATGATTGAATTTATTTGTGAAATTCTTGATATACAATTGTAGGTTAAGGTTAATAATTAGTGCGAAAAAGATTTTAAATTTTTGTCAATCATTGTTATGATAGCAGATTGTGTAGACGATCTAAAAACTCAAAATACAAAACCATTTTGTTCAGCAAATTGTCTCAGTGATTGCTCAGGTCTTGGACCAAAATGGCTAATCACCTCAGCTGCAGCAAGTGAACCAAGTTCAGCACATTTGGCAAGTGGATACTCTCGGACATAGGCATATAAAAATCCGGCAGCAAAGACATCTCCTGCTCCAGTAAGATCAACAATTTTCTCAACATTTTTAGCCGCGACCTTAGAATATTCATCAGCAGTGACGCAGATAGACCCCACCTTGCCAAGAGTGATGACTGTTAATTTCGCTTGTTGTCGAATTTCATGGATGGCGGAATCTAAATCTGAAGTTTGATACAACGACTTTAGTTCGTGTTCATTTGCAAAAACAATGTCAAGCGAACCATCTTGTATCAATTCAAGAAATTCTGTGCGGTATCGGTCTACGCATAAACTATCAGATAACGTCATGGCAGTCTTTCGTCCAGATGCATGAGCAAGACTAATCGCTTTTCGGAATGCAACTTTAGCTGCGTCAGGGTCCCATAGATAACCTTCCAAATAAGTAACAACTGAGTTGCCGACGGTATAAGGATCAATGTCTGCCTCAGTTAGTTCCACACATGCTCCAAGATAGGTGTTCATAGTACGCTCACCATCAGGAGTTACTAGAATCATTGATTTTGCAGTTGGTGTGGTAACATCATAACTTGGAGTTTTAAAATAGGCTCCGATACCATTCATATCGTGCCGATAAGCTGTACCAAGTTCATCATTTGCTACTTTTCCTATATAAGCGGCAGTCCCACCAAACGAAATAACGCTTGCAACAGTATTACCAGCACAACCACCGGGAATGCGAGTTGCAGTTCCTATTTTTTTATAGAGTCTTGCAGCTTCATCATTGTTAACCAAACGCATGGAACCTTTAATCAAATTTTCATTGACTAAGAAATCTTCTTCAACATGGGTGAGAATGTCAAAGATTGCATTGCCGATGCCAAGAACATCAAATTGTGCGTTGTTCATAAAACATTTCCAGGAAGATTTGACTTGAGAATTTAGTCTATTTGAGCAATATTCAAAATTTTATTGAATTTGCATGATTTTATCACTAAAAACACATTTGATCTAAAGAATATTTTCTTAACAACAAGTAATGAAATTTGTTGAAATTTATGCATTGTGTAATAGTTATATTGAATTTGATGACATAATTGTTCTGTAATCTATTAGAATTGGAATAAGTAATGAACACTATTTGTGAGTGGGATGAACAAAAGAATTTACAAAATCAAATTAAACATTGAGTTTCATTTTCTGTTGCCAAAGAAGTTTTTTTAGACCCACTTGCACGTTTAATTCGTCATTATTATAGTTCATATAATGAAATACGGTTTATTACAATTGGTGCAATTAAGTTTGGAAAGATCTTGTTTGTAGTACTTACAGATGGAGAAATCCAATATCATGGTAATGATATTGAATCAATTTGAATCATTTCGGTAAGAGTAGCAACTAAAACAAAACAGCCTTTGAATAAGAATTTATCAGACCCCCTACCATCTTATCCGTTAGAATCTTCTAAGAAATCCAATGAGAATTCTGAAAATCAGATTGATACTAGTGAGATGCGAGAATGGACTGATGAAGATTGGGCAAATTCAATAAAAGGACAATTTTATCGTCCAGAAATTGCTTCAAATTCGTAGCAAAAATTAAATTATACTGGTTAGAGATGCAAATCTACATTAGTTTTCAGAGTTTTTGCAATTAGTTTATATTTTTTAGCTAGTAAACAATTTTGAAAGTAATAACATAGTCTTTGGGATAAGAGTCAATACTTTGTATTGAAGTTACTGAAATGAAAATGTAAAAAAATAGATATTAAGAGTCTCACATTTTCACATGTTCTTGCGAAATGGGCTAGCAGGGTACACTCCAAGAATTCGCACTTCTTTTGAAAAGAAATTTAGTTCTTCAAAAGCCAATTGAAGACTTCTTTCTTCGGGATGACCATCTACATCCGCATAAAATTGAGTTGCAAAAAACTTTCCATCTAATTGGTAACTTTCAAGCTTAGTCATATTGATATTGTTAGTCGCAAAACCACCTAGGGCCTTATAAAGTGCAGCTGGGACGTTTCGGACCCTAAAGATAAATGAAGTTATAAGTGGTGCTTTCAGACTTGAAAGATCATTCGCTTTATTAGAAAGAATGATGAACCTTGTCATATTATGGGTTTCATCCTCAACGTTTTCAGCAAGAATATCTAAGTCATATGCTTCTGCTGCCATTTTTGGTGCTAATGCGGCTAAACTTTGGTCTCCAAGTTCAGCAATTTGCCGTGCGGAACCAGCAGTATCAGCACCAGCGACAGTTTTTAGCCCTAATTTTCTGATAATTTTTCGGCATTGACCTAATGCCATAATGTGACTTTGAATGGATTTGATTCCCTCTAGTGTTGCTCCCTGAGGTGCGACAATATTAAAGTGAATTGGTAAGAAAAATTCACCAATAATGTGTAGTGATGATTGAGGAAGCAGATGGTGAATGTCTGCAACTCGTCCGGCGACCGAATTTTCAATCGGAATCATAGCTAATGCCGCGTCTCCATTTGCAAGAAATGAAAAACAATCTTCAAAGGTTGGACATGCAACCGCTTCATAGTTGGGATATACTTCTATACATGCGGTGTGAGAATTCGACCCAGTTTCACCTTGATAAATAATTTTTTTTGTACCTGACATTGTACTTTCCTAAGTTGAAAATTAATTATTTGGCTAGGAGCATTTCTAACTCGTTGACATCATCTTGAGTATTCACATCGATTGGTTTGCTATCTATTAAACTAAAATCTATCCGCATGCCATCTTCAATTGCGCGAAGTTGCTCTAGTTTCTCGCGAATTTCAAGCGTTGATTGAGGTAAAGATACAAATTGTTCCAATGCTTTGCGTCGATAGGCATATAAACCGATATGTAGATAAAGAGGTCCATCACCACTGGGGGCAGTAGCGCGTGTAAAATATAGGGCACGATAGCGAGTCCTATCTATTTGAGTACCAATCGCTTTGACAAAATTAGGATTGTCACGTTGACTGCTGTCTGTGATTTCTGTTGCAATGGTTGCTAAGTCTACAGCTGGGTCTTTGAGTGGTTCAAAACAACTTTGGATAGCTTGACTCTCAATCAATGGAATATCACCTTGTAAATTCAAGATTTGATTAAAATTTCCCTCAGGATCAATTTTAGAAATGGCCTCGTATATCCGATCAGTTCCAGAGGAATGTTGTTCGGAAGTTAATATGGCTTCACCACCGTAGTTTTGTACAACTGATAAAATACGCTCATCATCAGTTGCTACAATTATTTTATCTAAATTTGCATTCTTTGCCTGTTCATAAACTCGAATAATCATTGGCTTACCTGCTACATTTACTAATGGTTTACCAGGTAATCTAGTTGATGAATATCTTGCTGGTATGATTGTAATTGTTTGGTTCATTTGGAGTTTCCGTTTGTGTATATGATATTTGGTTAGTTTATATGAAATTTTATCTGATTGTTGTTTTTGCTAAAAAATGAGTTTTGTCAGGTTTGTTCAAATTTTTGCACTGCAACAAAAAAAACTTGTGAATAAAGTAAACTTTTTGTAATATTTAGCACTTAGTTTGTTATAAACTAAGCAATTACCTTTTAATTTTTGCGCAGATACGCAAAAAAATCTGTAAACGTCTGTAGTCAGCAGACCAAACTTCGTTTAACGAGGAGATATTATTATGGTAGAACAAAATGAATCAGGAAATGAATATTGGCGCGCCAATTTATCACTGGTACGTAATTTGTTAATCATCTGGGCTTTAGTGTCCTTTGGTTTTGGGTTGATTCTGCGTCCCGTTCTTGGAGTCATTAAATTCGGCGGTGCCGACTTGGGCTTCTGGTTCGCTCAGCAGGGCTCAATTTATGTATTTCTGATTCTAATCTTTTATTACGCAAAACGTATGAAAGATTTAGACAGAAAATTTGACGTACATGAAGACTAATAGGAGGGATCATGGATCTTCAAACTCTAACATATATTGTCGTCGGATTGACATTTGCTTTATATATTGGCATAGCAATCTGGGCAAAGGCCGGTTCAACTGGTGAGTTTTACGCGGCTAACCGAGGAGTTCATCCCGTAACCAATGGAATGGCTACTGCCGCTGACTGGATGTCAGCTGCATCATTTATTTCAATGGCTGGACTTATTGCATTTGTTGGATATGACAATTCAACATTTTTAATGGGTTGGACTGGTGGATACGTATTACTTGCGATGCTACTTGCGCCTTATCTTCGTAAGTTTGGTAAGTTTACGGTTCCTGAATTTATTGGTGAGCGGTTTTATAGTCCTACTGCTAGACTAGTTGCGGTTTTGTGCCTGATAGTCGCGTCTCTGACTTATGTTATTGGTCAGATGACAGGAGTAGGAGTTGCATTCTCGCGGTTCTTGGGAGTTCCATCTCAAGTTGGACTATTTGTTGGTGCAGGTATTGTTTTCATTTACGCTGTTTTAGGTGGAATGAAAGGGATTACCTATACTCAGGTAGCTCAGTACTGCGTGCTAATCACTGCTTATACAATCCCTGCAATCTTTATTTCTCTACAGCTAACCGGAGTTCCTCTGCCTCAATTGGGTTTGTTTTCTTCAACAGCTGATGGAGTTCCATTGCTTGAAAAGTTGAATCAAGTCATTGGTGATCTTGGTTTCGCATCTTATACTGCACATCACTCGAATATGCTGAATATGGTGCTATTTACATTTTCACTAATGATTGGAACCGCAGGGTTGCCTCACGTGATCATTCGTTTCTTTACCGTTCCAAAAGTAGCTGATGCTAGACTTTCTGCAGGTTGGGCGTTAGTATTTATTGCGCTATTATATACAGTTGCACCTTCAGTTGGAGCAATGGCGCGATTGAATCTAACCACTACAATTCAAATTGGTGAGGTTGGTTCACCAGATGGCAATTTAGCTTATAGTGATCGACCTGATTGGTTTAAGAATTGGGAAACTACGGGTCTTCTAAAATTTGAAGACAAGAATAACGACGGTAAGATCCAATACTATAATGATAAGTCGAAAGACTTTGAAGAAACGGCTAAATCTTACGGTTGGGAAGGTAGTGAGTTAACTGTTAATCGTGATATTCTGGTGTTGGCAAACCCAGAAATCGCACAACTTCCTAATTGGGTTATCGCTTTAGTTGCCGCAGGCGGATTAGCTGCTGCGCTTTCAACAGCTGCTGGTTTATTGTTGGCAATTTCAACCGCGGTATCACATGACGTGATCAAAGGAGCTATTAATCCAAGAATATCTGAAAAGGGTGAACTTCTTGCAGCTCGTATTTCAATGGGAGTTGCAATTGGTGTTGCCACTTATCTTGGACTAAACCCACCTGGATTTGCTGCACAAACAGTGGCATTAGCCTTTGGTATTGCGGCGGCATCAATATTCCCGGCGTTGATGTTTGGTATCTTTGTCAAAAGGATCAATAACAAAGGGGCTGTTGCTGGAATGCTTTCTGGTCTATTCTTTACGCTCATCTACATTTTCTGGTATAAAGGTTGGTTCTTCTTCAAATCAACAGCTTTTGCGCCAGATACGGCAGAGTACTGGGTGTTAGGAATTTCTCCACTTTCAATTGGATCAATTGGAGCATTGGTTAACTTTTTAGTTGCTTATTTTGTATCCAATGCGACTGAAGAACCTCCACAAGAAATTCAAGACCTTGTGGATAGTATTCGAGTTCCGAAAGGAGCGGCTCAGGCTATTACCCACTAATTTCTGATCCAACAAAAATTTCAGGTCCCGTGTTTCATGGGACCTGTTTTTTTGTGAATTGAGGGATGTGAAAAAGTAGAAAAATTGTTTCAAATTTGTGAAATAATTCAATTACAATTGAGGATACTTGTTATAAAGCAAGGTAAATTAATTTGTTAGTGATTAGACTTCCACTTTTTGTAGAATTGAAATTTTGCGGTCAAAAAGAAAGGTAATGGAAAAATTATACACGGTATTATGGAAGTTAGTTATTTCAGTACTAATTGTATTATTAGTGGGTGCAATTGGTGTTACATATTCTTTGGGAGGTTATTCAACATTGCTGGGTGTGTTGGCTGTTTTAATTATTATGTTTCTCTGGCGTGAGGTTTGAATTTTCTTTAATTTTATATTCATTGCACTTAGTAACAAAAATTTCTCAGATGGTAGAAGTTACTCTACTTCCAATCAAATCAGTAAGAATGTTAATCAACTGAATAGTTGTGTATTTTGTATCAAATGCGACTGAAAATCCGCCTTAAAAATTACTTAATCATGTAGATAGTAATTGAGTTTTCCACGTAGCAAAATAGACTAGTATTCAATAAATTATCAGTGACAATCAAAATTTAACTAAAGTTGGCATTTAAGATCTTTTATTTGCAAGCGGAACCTCTGAAATTAGGTGAACTCAAGTATCAATTCAGATTTTAAGAATTACAAAATATCGTTGTACTATAATTTTGTTAACTTACTTTGGAATGCAAATGGACAAAATTGAAAAACAAGTAATTTGTGGTCAAACTTTAACTTTTTATAACAATCCAGCACTGGTTGGACCAAAGGAAAGTTTTGATTTTATTGAACAAGGTGCAATCGTAATCTCAGAAGATGGTTTCATTGAGTGGCGGGGGAGAGAAAACCAGTTACCCATTGAATATAAAAATTGTACAAAAGTTAATTATCGAGATTATTTGATACTTCCTGGATTTGTTGACGCACATTTACACTATCCACAATTCCGCATGCTAGCTGCATATAGTGAAAATTTATTAGATTGGCTTAATCGTTATACATTTATTGAAGAACAATACTATGAAAACGAGCAACATGCGAAAAATGCCGCTAATTTATTTATCAATGAATTACATCAGCATGGAATAACCAGTGCATTAGTTTTTTCTACAATACACCCAATTGCCTTAGATTCATTAATGAGTGAAAGTGCAAAACACAATATGGCAATTATTTCTGGAAAAACGATGATGAATCGAAATGCACCAGTAAATTTGTGTGATACGGAAACATCCGGTTATGAAGAAAGTAAAGAATTAATTCTAAAATGGGATCGTAACGGTCGAAATCGTTATGCAATTACAGTTCGTTTTGCAATAACATCATCTGAATCTCAATTGGATGCGGCTAGCACTTTATGTAATGAGTATCCACGACTCTTGTTTCAAACTCACCTTTCTGAAAACCTTCAAGAAATAGAAACTGTAAGACGAGATTTTTCCTGGTCTCAAGATTATACCGATATTTATGATAAATATGGATTATTGAGCCCAAGAAGCATTTTTGCTCATGGAATTCACTTATCAAATAGAGAGCTAACGCGTTTAAAAGAATCACAATCAGCTATTGTTCATTGTCCAACTTCAAACAATTTTTTAGGTTCAGGTCTATTTAAATACCATCAAACACGCAAAAAACTGCAAGTAAATAAAATTGGTGTTGGATCTGATATCGGAGGTGGTACGAGTTATTCTATGCTACAAACATTAGCCGATGCATATAAAGTTTCTCAATTAGTAGGATCTAGAATGTCAGCATTTGACGGTTTTTATTTGGCTACACTTGGAAATGCAAAAATATTAAATTTAGAAAATGAAATTGGTACCTTAGAAGCCGGTAAATATGCAGACTTGGTTGTACTAGATCCTCAAGCAACTCCATTGCTAAAAGCCAGGCATTCATTATCAGAAAACTTGCATGATGTATTGTTTGCACTCTTGATTTTGGGAGACGACCGTGCGGTGAAGCACACTTATATTGCTGGTAAGAAGAAAAAATAGAATCTTTTTTATGAACAGCTAAAATTTTACATTTCCATTTCAAGATAATGCAATTTAGAACTATTTGAATTCACATTTATCAAGAATGATTTTCTGCGGATGTAATTCAAATGCAACTTAAATTTGAGAATCAAAGTACCACTTGTATTTCCATTCTACTACTATAACAACTGCCATTCAATCCAATAAATATTGACCTGATTTCAACAACTTAGTTTAGATATTGAATTACTTATGGAATTAAGCTAGATTCAATGACAGGTCTCACAAAATTTTGAGGTAAATAAATTGGGGTTTTTAACCACGCATGTTTTAGACACAAGTCGCGGACATCCGGCTTCAAATCTTGCATTAGAACTATGGCGAATTAAGCCAACAAGAACCCTCTTAGTTAAAACTAGAACAAACAATGATGGGCGGGTAGATGCTAAATTACTTGAAGGTGATGAATTCAAGGTGGGTCAATATGAACTCATCTTCCATGTAAGTGATTATTTGAGAGCTAATGGGGTTTCACTTCCTGACACTCCATTTCTTGAAGACATAATCATTCGTTTTGGAATAAGTGACCCAGATCAACATTATCACGTTCCTTTACTACTATCGCCATATGGATATTCCACTTATCGAGGAAGCTAACAATGCGAAACACAGTTCAATTTGTTAGATCTGGTCAAATCATTGAATTGACTGATATTCATCCGACAACCACTGTACTGGACTATCTTAGGCTAAATGAGCGTAAAACCGGGACCAAAGAAGGTTGTTATGAAGGTGATTGTGGTGCATGCACGGTAGCTATAGGTTCGTTTATCAATGACAAAATTGTTTATGAGCCAGTCAATGCCTGTATCTTATTGACTGGAATGTTGAACGGCAAAGAATTGGTAACGGTAGAAGATTTAACAATTGATGATGAGCTTCATCCAGTCCAACAAGCAATGGTTAATCAACATGGATCACAATGTGGTTTTTGCACCCCTGGGTTTGTGATGAGTTTATTCACTCTTTATCATTCAAAACATCAAAGCGTTAACCGTGGTATCGTGAATGACTGGTTATCAGGGAACCTTTGTCGATGTACTGGTTATCGTCCGATTATAGAAGCCGCATATACCTCATGTTTTGAACAACCAAATGATTCTTTTGTCCAAAATCAGCAACAAACAATCTTATTGCTAAAAAAAATTTCTCAAAACACAAATTTTAAAATTGGACAAGAAAAAAGATTTTTTGCGGGACCGTCAACTATTCATGAATTAAGTGATTTATATGCCACCCATGCAGATGCGGTGTTAGTCTCTGGTGCAACAGATGTGGGAATTTGGATTAATAAAGACCTCCAAGAAATTCAAAAAATCATCTGGCTTGGACAAATTCCTGAATTACAGAAGTGTGAAGAATTGGAGAATGAACTTCGAATTGGTGCAACGGCTACTTATTCAGACTCAACCGAGTTTGTCACAAATTACGATCAAGATCTCGGTCGACTTTGGCGTAGAATTGGTTCTCGTCAAGTTAGAGCAGTCGGTACAATTGGTGGTAATATTGCCAATGGATCTCCAATTGGTGACACAATACCAGCTCTAATCTCTCTTGGTGCAAAAATTGAATTACAGCAACGAAATTCGACTCGAACCATACCGTTAGAAGAGTTTTTTATTGACTATGGTCAGCAAGATTTGAAAGACGGTGAGTTTATAACTTATATCCATATTCCTATTTTACCTCAAAATACTCATTTTCGTTGTTTTAAAATTTCTAAACGATTTGATCAAGATATATCCGCACTCATGGGAGCATTTTGTATTACTACCGATGCAACTCAAATTACAAAGGCTAAAATTGCGTTTGGTGGTATGGCTCCAATCCCTAAACGATCCCGTCAAACTGAAGTTGCTTTAACTGGTGCAAAAATTTCCGATCCGACGACTTGGGATTCTGCAATTGATGCATTGAATTTAGACTTTCAACCAATCAGTGATTTCAGGGCCAGTGCCAATTACCGACTCAAAGTCGCAAAATCACTATTAGTTAAAGTATTGATGGAAATATCTGGAACAGAAAATTCCAAAACCCGTCTTCCGTTATATCGCGATATGATTGAAGTTTTCCCAAGTGAAACCCATGCAGAATCAATCTAAGGAATATGGAATGAATATTAGCTCAATCGGGATACCACAACCGCATGACAGTGCAATCAAGCATGTTACTGGTTCTGCGGCATATATTGATGACCTAATTGAACCAGAAGGTACGTTACATCTAGCACCGATATGGTGTCGAGTCGCAGTTCGGGCAAAAATTACGTCAGTCAATTTGAGTAACGTCATTTCAACTCCTGGTGTAATAACTGTGCTTAAGCATTCTGATATCCCGGGAATTAATGATTGTTCACCTTCTATTGGTGATGATCCGGTATTGGCGGAAGATAAAATTGAATTTTACGGACAGGTAATTTTCGTTGTTGTCGCACAAACTAGAGAGATTGCTCGTTACGCAGCTCGATTAGCTGAAATAAATGTTGAACCGGAACCACCAATTCTTACTATTGAAGATGCTATCAAAGCTGAGTCCACTGTATTACCAGATTTTCAGCTAAATTCAGGGAAGTCAAAAACAAAAATAAAATCTGATTCAAAGAAATTAACAGGTGTTCTTCAAATTGGTGGACAAGAGCATTTTTATTTGGAAGGTCAAGTTGCTCTTGCTATCCCTCAAGAAGATAATGAAATCTTAGTTCATTCTTCTACACAGTATCCATCGGAAGTTCAACAAGTTGTAGCAAAGGTATTAGATGTTTACCAAAAAGATGTAACGGTGTTGTGTAGACGCATGGGCGGTGGTTTTGGGGGCAAAGAAAGTCAAGCTAGTCAATGGGCGGCAATATCAGCATTAGCCGTGTATAAGACAAGAAAACCTTGTAAAATTAGGCTAGACCGTGACGATGATATGATTATGACTGGGAAACGTCACGACTTTTTTACCAAATGGGATGCAACTACTGATAATTTAGGTTACATTCAGACCGTAAAATTGAATTTAGCAAGCCGGTGTGGTTATTCAGCAGATTTATCGCTTGGGGTAAATGATCGAGCTGTTCTACATGCTGATTCCGCTTATTATTTTCCCGAAATCAATATTCAATCGAGACGAATGCGAACAAATACATGTTCAAATACTGCATTTCGGGGTTTTGGTGGGCCGCAAGGAATGCTTGCAACAGAACACATGATAACGAGTATTGCTATTAATCAAACAGTAGACCCTCTTGATGTTCGGAAGCAAAACTTATACCGAAAAGGATTTAATAAAACACCATATGGAATGGAAGTAAGAGAATATGAAACATTACATAATATAGTCGAGTCACTTGAACTTGACGCGCAATACCGTGATCGACGAAAAGAAATTTCTAATTTTAATTCTCAAAACACAATTTTGAAGAAAGGTATCGCATTAACCCCTGTAAAATTTGGTATTTCATTTACATTAACTCACCTCAATCAAGCAGGTGCATTAATTCATCTATATACAGATGGTACTATTCATCTCAATCATAGCGGAACTGAAATGGGACAAGGATTATTTACAAAAGTTGCACAAATTGTTGCCAATGTTTTTGGTTCAAGCTTAGATCGAGTCCAGATCACGTCATCCAATACTTCTAAAGTTCCAAATTCAGGTCCAACAGCTGCATCAGCTGGAACTGATTTAAATGGTATGGCCGCGAAAAATGCAGCTGAAACAATCAAAAATCGATTAATCTCATTCGCATCGGAGCAATACCAAATTTCCAAAGATCAAATTCAATTCAGTAACAATCAAGTGAAAGTTGGTAATGAGATTATTCTATTAGGTGAATTAGCGACTCAGGCCCACAAAGAACGTATTCAACTTTCTGCTACTGGTTTTTATGCAACTCCAAAAATCACTTGGGATCGAGAGCGTGCCGTTGGAAATCCATTTTATTATTTTGCTTTTGGCGCGGCATGTTCAGAAGTGACTATTGACACCACCACCGGTGAACATGTTGTCGACCGCGTTGATATTATCCATGATGTTGGTTTGTCTCTAAATCCAGCTATCGATATTGGGCAAATTGAAGGTGGATTCATTCAAGGTTTGGGTTGGTTAACAAGTGAAGAATTATATTGGGATGAGACCGGCAAATTGCGAACACATGCTCCTTCAACTTATAAAATTCCAACAGTTTCTGATTGGCCCAAAATTTTCAATATCAAATTATGGGAATCAAAAGGAAATTCAGAAGAAACTGTTTATCACTCAAAAGCCGTAGGTGAACCACCTTTAATGTTGGCTATTTCGGTATATTGTGCCATCATTGATGCAATCGCTAGTATTCATCCAGGGAAGATTCCTCAATTAAATACACCTGCAACCCCTGAATTGGTTTTAAACGCTATCAATCAGATCAAAACTGAAAGTAATACCTATGAAGATTTGGCATGAAGTTGTTAGGCAATTAGAAGCAAAGTTACCATGCATTCTTATTTCCATTATTGAAAAAAAGGGATCGGTTCCACGTGGTCCTGGAACAAGGATGTTACTTAGAAATGATGGCAGTATCTACGGAACAATTGGCGGCGGTCAGTTGGAATGGTCTATTATGCAACAAGGTACTGAGATTTTAAGTAACCAAAACGAGCACTATTTTACTCTTAGAAATCAAACTCTTGGTCCAGGAATCGGTCAATGTTGTGGTGGTTCGGTAACAATTGGACTTGAGTTAATTTCTCCTACATATCTATTAAAAGCAAGAGAGTTTATGGAATTAGAACAAAAGGGCGGGTTTCAGTGTAAAGTTAAGTTTTCTGAACAAGGAAAAGTAATACGTGATTTAGTGACTGACCGTAATTCTAGCGATACAGAATTAGAAGGTGTAAATAACAATGTGCATCAAGAAAGTTTTTTTATTGAAGACTATAATGAATTATGGCGACAACTTATAATTTTTGGTGCTGGTCATATCGGTCAAGCTTTGATGTTAGCAATCGCACCACTACCCTTTGATGTAACTTGGGTAGATAGTCGAAAATCAATTTTTCCCAAGGTTACACCAAAAAATTTCAATTGCTTAGTAGAAAAGAATCCCGTAAATGTGATAGCTAGTACTCCTGACGATAGTTTCATTATCATAACCACCCATAGCCACGCATTAGATCAAGAAATAACATATGCCGCACTTCAAGATGATCGATTTGCTTATGTAGGTCTTATTGGTAGCAAGTCAAAGAAAGCCAGTTTTAAAAACCGTTTGTTAAAAATTGGACTTACTGAAGCTCAATTTGATAAATTAGTTTGTCCAATTGGTATTGATAGTATCCAATCAAAAAATCCAGCCGAGATTGCTACAGCAATAGCTGCTCAATTACTTATTTATAATGAATCTAATCTTGGTTAATTAGGTAATTTAACATGAATGATGACAAGCAACCGTTGCTTGAAGTTTGCAACATTGTTAAAAACTTTGGCAATAATCGCGCAAATGATCAAATCAATTTCAAAATACACAGCGGTGAGATCCATGCGTTGCTTGGTGAAAATGGTGCTGGAAAATCAACTTTAGTAAAGATTATATTTGGTGCATTACAACCCAATAGTGGTGAGATTAGATGGAACAATAACCCAGTTGTAATATCGAGTCCAGCAGTTGCACGCGACTTGGGAATTGGTATGGTATTCCAGCATTTTTCGTTATTTGAATCGTTAACTGTAGCCGAAAATGTAAGTCTAGCATTACCAAGGAAATTTGCGGTTTCTGAGTTAAAGACAAAAATTCGAGAAGTTTCAAATGAATACGGATTGCCACTGGAACCAGATGCAGTCGTTGCCGATTTAAGTGTTGGTGAACGGCAACGTATTGAAATAATTCGTTGCTTACTGCAAGATCCTTCCCTCATAATAATGGACGAACCGACCTCAGTTCTGACCCCACAGGAAGCAGAACAGTTAAGCGAAACTTTACAGCGACTTGCGAGTGAAGGACGAGCCATTTTATATATAAGTCATCGGTTAGAAGAAGTTCGCAGTTTTTGTCATCATGCAACTATACTTCGGCACGGAAAAGTGGTCGGAAATTGTGACCCACGCAATGAAACTCCCTCAAGTCTTGCAAATTTGATGGTTGGTGCAACTGTGGATAAAATCACTAAATCTCGTTCTACTGAAGCGACCGCACCAAACCTACTCGAATTAAAAAATCTATCGTCTACTAAATCAGACCAATTTGGCGTTGATCTGAATCAAATAAATTTAACAGTCCGTGCTGGAGAATTAGTCGCAATTGCTGGTATTGCCGGTAATGGTCAAAAAGAGTTATTTGATGTAATTTCCGGAGAAAAGCCGAATAAAATTAGTGACTCAATAACTATAGATAGCAGAAGTGTAGGAACTTCTGGAATTACACTCCGAAGAAAAACTGGTGCCGCATTTGTCCCTGAAGAACGAATTGGTCATGCAGCGATATCGTTACTTACTTTATCTGAAAACCTGTTTCTTTCCTGGCATGCAATTAATGATAAACTTGTTAAATTCGGACTTCTTAATCAAAAATTTGCCCGTCAAATTCAGGGAAAGATTACAAAAGAATTTGATGTACGAACGAATCACTTTAATCCTGAAGCAAGTTCTCTTTCAGGTGGAAATTTACAAAAATTTGTTATTGGTCGGGAATTAATTCGAAAACCAAAACTATTAGTGGCAAATCAACCGACTTGGGGAGTTGATGTTGGGGCGGCGACCATGATTCGCCAAGCCTTGATCGATTTAGCAATTTCCGGATCTGCTGTACTCGTGATTAGCCAAGATTTAGATGAAATATTTGATATTGCTGATCGTGTAGCTGTTATATCACAAGGATATTTATCCGAAGTAGAACCAATAGAACAAATGACGCGTGAGCGAATTGGGTTGTTAATGGGAGGGTCTTATTAAGAAAGTAAATCTTGATTACCAAAGCAGAAGTGCCATTCTTAAAAGCAAGGTATTTAATTCTCTCGAAATGACTAATAATATTGCATTTGAGTAAACACAAAACTATATTTGTACAAAATTTCCAAAAATCAAACTAAAAATTATACTTAGGAGTTAATCAATATGTCGACGTATATTGCTTCGTATACAATTGATACTGTTGATAGAAACGTCTATAGTTTAATTGATTTTGCTATCTGGGATACTTTGGACGATATTAGAGGTGAGTCTGTGGATTCAGGTGTTTGGTATATAGAATCAAAAGACACTGCCAAAACAATAAATGACAAACTAGTTAATGTCTTTAACCAAAAGAAAGTCGAACTATCAAATTCTGGTATAAAAGACTCAATATTGCAAAAAACAAAAATTTCAATTTGTATTCACGAATTTTCCAAAAGTAATTGGATTTCCTATAATGACAATGAAGCAAGCACATGGTTCGGTGAACATAATATTGGAAAACCAGAGAATATAATTTCCGATCCTCCTTTAGAAATGGCTTAGTATAATTACTTGTGAAATTGTCGCCATTATAATTCAACTCAAATCACCCAAAATTGTTGACTACTTATCTATAGGCACAAAATTTGGTTCTATTTGACTTTACCAAATTATCTGCCAATATCTATGATTTGGACTGCTGATAATATTGAAATTTAAACAATCCATGAAATTATAGAAATAGCATTGCTGGAGATATTTCAATAAACCGTTAGTGGACACAAGATTGGAGTGGTATAATTTGTAAGCTATATTGATCAATTCAACTATCAATTTTAACGCTTGTGCTAAAGTTTGGTAAAAAAATATACCACGTCTAATTGAAATCAAATTTTATAAAAATCGACATGCGTATAGAACTTCAAAAACGTCCAGAACATTCAAAGCTGTTTAGTTTAGTTTCTCCTATTCTGGCAATTGGGTTGACTCTTGTATTTGGTGCAATCCTATTTGAATTAAATGGGGTTAATGCAATGACTGGATTGTATCTCTATTTTATTGACTCACTTACAAGTACCTGGTCGCTAGAAGAATTAGTTGTCAAAGCTACTCCTCTTATACTAATTGGTTGTGGACTTTCAATTTGTTTCCTCTCAAATAATTGGAACATTGGTGCCGAAGGACAATTTACATTTGGGGCAATTTTTGGTAGTTTTATTCCCATTATATTTCACCAGTGGCAAAATTTTCTTACTCTACCTTCAATGTTGATACTTGGGGTACTTGGTGGAATGTTTTGGGCATCAATTCCCGCATTATTAAAAACGCGATTTAATACCAACGAAGTATTAACTAGCCTAATGTTAGTCTATGTTGCAACACTTGTACTTGATTGGTTGGTACGTGGTCCATGGCGAGATCCGGATGGGTTCAATTTTCCAGAGAGTCGCTTGTTTTCAGATGCAGCTATTTTACCTAGTTTAGCAGATGGACGTATGCATTTAGGAGCCATATTCGCGTTAATTGTCGTAATCTCACTCATCTTTCTAATGACAAAGTCAATTAAGGGATTTGAAATTCGAGTGATAGGACTTTCTCCTAGAGCGGGACGTTTTGCTGGATTTTCTGAAAAAAAATTAGTTTGGTTTGCCTTTCTAATATCTGGTGGACTAGCTGGCCTCGCAGGAGTTGGAGAAGTTTCAGGAACAATTGGGCAATTGACACCTGTAATTTCACCTGGATATGGTTTTGTTGCAATCATTGTTGCATTTCTTGGTCGACTTAATCCAATTGGTGTTTTGTTAGCTGGATTTTTGCTAGCACTTTCTTATTTAGGAGGAGAAACAATACAGGTATCACTGGGTATTTCAGATAAAATTACCCGCGTATTTCAAGGGGCACTTCTCTTTTTTGTTCTTGCCTGTGATACATTGATTCTTTACAAAATTCGTCTGATGTTAAAATCTGAATATGTGGCTGGTTTAAAATGACTATTGTTGAATCGATCATTCTCACCATAATTACTGCATCTACACCACTATTATTAGCTGCGATAGGAGAATTAGTCGTTGAACGATCAGGTGTCTTAAATTTAGGAGTAGAAGGAATGATGATTGTAGGTGCAGTAACTGCATTTGCTGGAGCACAGGCATCTGGTTCTACTCTTGTTGGTGTAATTTGTGCAATATTTGCAGGTATGGCGATGGCATCTTTATTTGGTTTGCTTATTCTAAAATTAGCAGCTAATCAAATCGTAACTGGATTAGCGCTCACCTTATTTGGTTTAGGGATATCAGGATTAATTGGTGAGGCATTCATTGGTCAACCCGGAATTGGTATGCCTAAATTATACATTCCAGTTTTAACAGAAATACCTGTAGTTGGAAGAATTCTATTTGGACAAGATCTATTGGTATATATTTCAATTTTCCTTACCTTTCTTGTTTGGAAAGTATTTTATGGAACTCGATTTGGATTAATCATTCGTGCAATTGGTGATAATCACAACTCTGCTCACTCGCTTGGATATTCAGTAATCTCAATTCGCTTTTATTGTGTTTTATTTGGTGGTGCTTGCGCGGGATTAGGAGGGGGATATTTATCACTCGCGTACACACCGCAATGGATTGAAGGTATGACAGCAGGTCGAGGTTGGATTGCATTGGCATTGGTCGTATTTTCATGTTGGCGACCACAGCGAATTATATTAGGAGCATATCTATTTGGGGCATTCACAATTTTACAATTTCATGCACAGGCATATGATATTGCAATATCTTCACAATTTTTATCTGCACTTCCATATTTGGCGACAATTGTGGTATTAGTTCTTATTTCTCAAAATAAATTGTTAGTTCGAACAAATACCCCAACATGTTTGGCACAACCATTTGTTCCAGACCGATAACAAAAATTTGCTGGCGAATTATGCGGTCTAATTTGTCGACATTCAATCAACTTCACATGACCGAAGATAGGAGAATGAAATGAAAAAAATTTTCGCGTTAATATCAGGAATATTTCTCATTATTTCTACAATTTCAGCCTATGCTGAAAACTTAAAGGTGGGTTTCATTTATGTAGGACCAATTAGTGATCATGGGTGGACTTATCAGCATGATCAAGGTCGGTTAGCAGTTGAAAGAGAATTTGGTGACAAGGTTGAAACGACTTATATTGAGAGTGTTTCCGAAGGTCCTGATGCTGAACGTGCAATTGAGAGACTAGCACGCGAAGGTCATGATTTAATTTTTACAACTTCTTTTGGCTTTATGAACCCAACTGTTAAAGTAGCGGAAAAGTTTCCAGATGTGAAATTTGAACACGCTACTGGGTATAAACGAGCGGATAATGTGGCGACGTATTCTGCGCGATTTTATGAGGGAAGATATGTGTTAGGGCAAATTGCAGCAAAAGTATCAAAAACTGGTACTGCTGGATACATTGCCTCTTTTCCGATCCCAGAAGTCGTTCGAGGAATAAACTCTTTTATGCTAGGAGCTCAGTCGGTTGATCCTGATTTTAAGGTAAAAATTGTCTGGGTAAATACGTGGTATGATCCAGGTAAAGAAGCAGATGCTGCTAAGGCTTTAATTGACCAAGGTGCAGATATTATCTCTCAACATACGGATAGTCCTGCTCCGCTACAAGTTGCTGAAGAAAGAGGTGTTTTTGCGTTTGGTCAAGCATCAGATATGATCAAGTTTGCACCTAAATCTCAACTGACGGCTATAATTGATGATTGGAATAGTTACTATGTAAGTCGTGTAAAATCTGCGCTTGATGGGAATTGGAAAAGCGAAGATACATGGGGTGGATTAGATCAGAAAATGGTTATCATGGCTAATTATACTAATCTACCAAACGAAGTTGCATCTGATGCTAAAAAGACAGCTGAATTAATCGAATCTGGCGAATTAAAACCGTTCACCGGTCCAATAGACAAACAAGATGGATCTGAATGGTTAGTAGCAGGTGAAACAGCAGATGATGGCACATTATTGGGAATGGATTTTTACATCAAAGGCATTGATGACAAATTACCGCAATAATAGTCTATATAATTTTGGGACTAGAATTTTCTAGTCCCATAAATTTCGGTAGCTTTTCATTATCAGCTGAAGTTGCACCTAATTTCTTATTTTGAAATAACAGAAAGACGCGTCATAAATTAAATTTAGTCTTACAAGTTCAGTTTTTTTAAACCTTTAAATTCTTATATTTCTCTGCTACAAATGGCGGAGGACATGTCTCAATTAATTAACTTTATGATATTTCATGGCGAACAAAATTAATCAAAGTACATTTTCATTGAATCACTGGCAACCTTTTGACATTTTGCCGGAACAAGAGTTGGTTCAATTAAAGCAATTCTTAGAAACTGAAAACCGAGAGACTGGTGAAGTTATTTTTGATGTTGGTGAGAGTGTTGAGAACCTTTATATCGTTGGTTCTGGTTTGGTAGAAATTATATCACCAGAGGGAACGGCTGTCTCTCAGGTTTCAGCTGGTGAGACCTTTGGATATCGGTCAATATTACGCAATGACAAAACCAAACTTTCCGCTAAATGTGTTGAATCAGGTGAAATTCTCAAATTATCTAAACAATATTTTCTTGACTTAATTTCAAAGTATTCAGAATTTGGTTCTTTCTTTCGTCAATCTGAACGACATATAGAATCTGTTTCTGATGTTGCAAATTCACTCATAACTGCAACAATTTCGGATGTTATGACTCGAAGTCCGGTCACAATGAATACTTCAATGTCGATCCAAGATGCGGCACGTTTGATGGACGAAAATTCAATTTCTTGCATTCTGGTTTGTGAAAACGACCAATTGGTAGGAATGGTAACTTCAGGAGACCTTGCTAGTCGTGTCATTGCCAAAGGAATTCCAAATGATGTATCTATTTCTAAAGTAATGAGTCAAAATTTGTACTCCATTAAACCGAATGCACTCGTTTTGGATGCCATGATTGAAATGAGTGCACGGAAAATTGGACATGTGCCAATTACTGAGAATGGGAAACCAATCGGAATTTTGACTAGAACCGATCTTATTCGTCGTCAACATGTATCAGCTGTTTACATGATTACGGATATTTGGCGAACCAAGGATGAGAAAGAAATTGCAGAGAAAATTTCAAATTTACCTCAATTGTTAGCTCAATTAGTAAGTTCTGGAATTGATGCTTATAGAATTGGACAAGTAATAACTAGTGTTTCTGATGCAGTTACAAAGCGGTTTATACACTTAGCAGAAGAATTTTTAGGACCATCACCAGTACCATATCTTTGGTTAGCATGTGGGTCTCAAGGACGACAAGAACAAACTGGTGTATCTGATCAAGATAATTGCATCATGATTGATGATAGTTATGATGAGAAACAACATGGTGAATATTTCAAAAACTTAGCAAAGTTTGTTTCCGATGGATTAAATACTTGCGGATATTATTATTGTCCTGGTGAAATGATGGCGACTAATTCGATGTGGTGCCAACCTGTTCGAGAATGGCGAAAGTATTTTTCTGAGTGGATCGCTACACCACAACCGATGGCACAAATGCTTGCAAGTGTTATGTTTGATTTACGACCAATTGAAGGGAAAAGGTCATTGTTTGAAGGTTTACAAGAAGAGACATTGAAATTAGCGGCGAGTAATTCAATCTTTTGTGCACATATGATTGCAAATTCATTGACTCATACACCACCACTAGGTTTATTGCGAGGATTTGCCTTGATTCGCTCAGGTGAGCATAAATCTACAATTGATTGTAAGCTGTCGGGTGTCGTTCCAATTACCGATATTGCACGAATATATGCTTTACAAGGTAAAATACAGCCAGTCAATACTAGGGAAAGATTGCTCATAGCGAAAGAAAGAGAAGTTTTAAGTGAACAAGGTAGCAATGATCTTATTGACGCTTACGACTTGATATCGGATATTAGATTAGAACATCAGGCAAAATTAGTAAAAGAAGGTAAAAAGCCGGACAATTTCGTCAAGCCGTCAAATCTCTCTGCGTTACAACGAAATTACTTGAGAGATGCTTTTGGGGTAGTCAAGACTATTCAGTCGGCATTAAGTCATAAAAGTGTAAGATAGTATTTAGTTCTAGTATCAATGAGGGGTAAAAAATGATTATTGGTATAATTGGTATATTGATGGTTGGAGTAACCGCGGGCTGTTTATTATTTATAGTCTCAAGGTTATTTAAAGGATTATTACCATCTTGGATTATTCCGATAGGTGCCGCAGCATCAATGGTCATTTTCTATATATGGAGCGAATACTCTTGGTTTTATCGCACTTCTGGTTCGTTACCGGAAAATGTCGTTGTCGCACAAACTTATGATACCAGGCAGATCTTACAACCTTGGACTTATATAGTTCCAAAAATTGAACACTTTTCAGCAATTGATTTGAATGATATCAAGTCAAATAATCGATCCCCAGGATACAAGCTTTTTGAAGTTCTGTTAGTGACTAGATATGCGAAGACAGGTAGTTCTCGGCAAATGATAAATTGTAATGAACAGTTGCGTGCGTTTGTTGACGATTCAACTAAATTTTCTGACGATGGACTTCCGATTCGTATAAAGTGGGATAAAATTGAAAGGGGTGATCCAATATTCAAAAAGGTGTGTCAGGGGTGAAATTGTTTGAATTGAATTCTTACGAGGTGATAGTTCTACTAACATTAATTTTATAATATACTCATGAACAGATCAAGTGAATAGGATTAAATGATTGATTTGGGAGAGAATCTTTAATCAAAAAATAAGGGAGGTAATATGGATACTAAACAAGTATTAGTGGTTGATGCTGAAAGCATTTTAAAGCAATGCTTGACTTATTTATTACCGCAATCGGGTTTCTCAGTTGAAGTTGCAAACAATGCTGTTGATGCAGTTAAGATTTTTGAGACCAAGAAAGTTGATATTTTGTTGATAGATCATGAGTTACCAGATGCAGATGGATTTGAATTGTGTCAACGTATCTTAAGTAATGGAAAATCTACTAATATAGTAATGATGTGCGAGTGTGCAAGGGTATTTGAGCATGAGAAAGCCCGTGCACTTGGAGCAATAGGTTGTATTGCCAAACCGTTCTCGTATTCGCAATTACTACAAACTTTATTAAAAATATGAAATCAACCACCTATTTCATGAATTCTAAATGACTGAATATTTAGTTAAAAAACTTGGATTACGGGTTCGAGTATTTTTGTTTTTTGCACTGATAGCAGTTGCATCAACATTAGTCATTATTGTTGGTGGTTATTTCATTGCCACAGAATTAGCGTTAGAATCCGTTGCTCCGTTGGTACTTTATGGTGGTATTGCAATGTTCGTTATTGTTGGTTTGACGTTATGGGTTTGGCAAAAATTTGATGAAAATGTTGTACAACCAATCTTGGTCATGATTAATGATTTGCAAGCAGTAACACATGCAGGTTCAACTCAAGAACTGACACCTGGAATTGGAAAATATTTAGGTTTTCTTGCACCAAGTGTTGAGCAGGCAATGTCAGCACTTACGAAAGCACGAACTGACGTGAGTGAAGAAGTTCAAAATGCAACAGATGATGCAAACCGGTTGAAACGTAGGTTAGAAACTGTTGTAAGAGATTTACAAGAAGGAGTCGTCATTTGTCGGTTAGACCACACGATCCTTCTTTATAATAAACAAGCACAAATTATACTAACACCTTCAGGTGAAGTTGAAAAGGGTCCAGGTCTGGGAAGGAATTTGTCAACATTTTTAGCTGAGTGGCCATTGCAACATTGTCTGGAAAGATTGCAAAAACGACATGAAACTGGTCGATATCTAAATCATCGTGATGGGTTAATGATTCCATTTACAACCTTAGCTAAGTCAAGTGATGAGACACTACTTTGTCGAATGTCTTTAATGTTGGAAGAAAGCGATAATTCACCACGTGGTTATGTAATAACTTTCACAAAATCTACCTCAGAATTAGAAGCAGGAATTTGGCGAGACCGAATTCTTAACTCTTCAATTCGTGAAATTCGGCAACGACTTACAAATGTTGCGCTAGTGGCTGAAACTATATTGAACGTTCCTGATATTTCTGCAGAGGAACGTAGTAAGCTTCTTGAACATGTTCAAACTGAACCAGAGCAATTAAACAGTTGTTTAGATAAGTTGGATGAAGTTGCATCTGATTTATTGGCAGGAGCATGGCCGACTTCACCAATAAACTCAGCGACTCTGTTTGATTGCATCTCATCCCGATTAAATTCTGATGTAAATGTTGAAATAAATAGCGGTGGGACAAACGTTTGGTTAGAATGCGAAAGTGCTAGTTTGGTTGGTTTGTTAAGTCTCCTAATAGGAAGAATTTCTGAAACATTTAATACGAAATCCTTTAATTTAGCGGTTTCTTCTCATAATAATCAATCTTATATTGATATTGATTTTGAATGTGGGATGATTTCAGTACAGCAATTAGAGTCTTGGTTAAAAGATCCAGTTGATAGTTCATTAGGTGATTTAAGCGGCAAAGATGTACTTAATCGGTATAAGACTGAAATTTGGCCGGAAGGAATAGGTGAAAATCAAATTAGATTGAGAATGCCAGTTACAATTTCAAGCTATAGTGACAGCGAAATTGAAAAACAACCGAATCAATTACCAGCACGACCAGAGTTTTATGACTTTGATTTGTTTACGAAGACTGTTTCAGTGAAACATGAAGATACACCATTGAACGAATTAGAAATGGTAGTCTTTGATACTGAAACAACTGGGCTTGAACCTTCACAAGATGATGAAATAATTTCTATTGCAGGGGTGCGAGTGGTTAATGGCAGAGTATTAAGCGGAGAATTTTTTGACCGATTAGTCAATCCAGAACGGTCAATTCCTCTGAGTTCAACTAAAGTTCATCATATTACTGAAAAAATGGTTGAAAATGAGCCAACAATCAAAGAGATTTTACCTTTGTTTCATACGTTTGTTGATGGTGCGGTGCTAGTTGCACATAATGCACCATTTGATATGGCTTTCCTTAATAAAAATAAGGAAAAAACTGGAATTGAGTTTAATCAATCTTCGTTAGATACTGTGTTATTGGCCGCCCATGTTTTTGGTTCAACAGAAGATCTGACACTAGATGCGATTGCGCAACGGTTATCAGTGGAAATTGATTCAAGTGTACGCCATAGTGCGTTAGGTGATTCAATTGCAACTGCAACAGTACTAATTGGATTAATCAAAATTCTTGAACAACATAGTGTGTATACTTTTGGAGATGCAATAAATGTGTCTTTAGAACAACTTGCAATTCGACGGCGACAGAAGAAATATTGATTTAATTACAATTGTTGAATCAAAATTAAGGAATTGAGTAATGGCAATAATAACAAAGAATGCTTTTTAATCAGGTAAAATTATTCCAATTAGCTTACCAATAGTGGCTGTTTTTAACTCCAGTGCAAAATGAATGTGAGAACTCATTCAAAGTCAAACGTCCTAGTCGAAAGAAGCAGAAATAGACGACTTTGTAAATTGAAAAAGTCATTGAAATTGATTCAGTTATCTTTTGTATTTTGGGTATTAGAACCATTTTAGAAACCTAGAAATTTACTTTAATTTGAGCAGTTATGGTTTAGTTTCACTCTTAACAATGTAAGTTTTTAAGTAATGTTCTGTCGCTTTAAAAAAGAAGTTGCACAATATGACAAATTATAGTATTTAAGTTTATAATAACCAAATAATCTTTCTCATTCTAGGTAAAGGAGATGAAAAATGATTCATTTAAGTTTTAAAAAACTATCTGTATGTAAACAGATATTATTAACCTTCATAGTATTTATTTTAGTTGTGCCATTTGTTCAAGCTGCTGGTTTCCGTGAATTGACTGACGGTAAAACTAAAATCGGCGTTTGGTATCCAAGTAGTACTGCACCAAAAGAACAAAGAATGGGGCCGTTTGATGTAAATATTGCACGTGACGCACCAATTATGTCCGGAAAACATCCTATTATTCTATCTTCTCATGGAAATGGCGGTCGATACCGAAATCATCACCTCACGGCTCAAGTACTTGCGGATGCCGGATTTATCGTTATTGCACCAAGACATCGTTCAGATCATCTTATCGGAGGAAGAAAGACCACTGAGGGTTTAAACCGCCGTTTTAAAGATCTGTCAATTGCATTGGCCGCGGTAACTAATGATCCAGAATTAAAAGATCATGTAAACACAGAAACAATTCATGGAATGGGATATTCACTTGGTGGTGCAACAATATTGTTGGCAGCTGGTGCAACATTTAGTGTCGAAATAGCAAAAAATTACTGTGATGGTAATCAAGATGCTGATATTTACTTTTGTTATGGTTGGGAATTGCGGGATAAAAGCGGCCCAATCAATAACCAACCTTTAGTCAATGGAAAATTAGTTCTTGTTGCTACAGTTTCTCAGGGTTTTGATTTGAAGACTATAGGACCTGTGGAATCATTGAATATATTAGCGATTGATGGAGACACACAAGCAGTACCAGAATTTCATTCTGATCCAATTTTTGAAGCTGCACCATCTGATATAAAAGGAGAACTTTGGTATATCAAAGGTCATCACTTTGCGTTTATAGCTCCTTTTCCTAAGCGAGTTACTGATGAGGAGGACATACCAGTAGCTAAGGACCCGGAAGGTTTCGATCGACCTGCCTTTTTAAAAGAAATCAATGGGAAAATTCTTTCGCTATTCGTAAAAGAGTAACTAATAGAAAATAATAGCAGAATTTCTCAAGCCAGCTAGAATCAAATCAGCTAAAATACTTGATTATTAGACTTGGCCACATTATAAGTCTCGTTAAATTTTTCTGCATTATTTTTGGTTATTGCCCCACCAAATAAAGCCATTTCCACTATTTAACATAGCTTCATCATAAACTTCTACATTACCATACAGTTTAGTGTTTCCAGAGATATGTGTTTCACCACCGATTATTGAATAACCATAAACTTGTGCGTTTTCATATATTTCTGCAGAATCAAAAATCTTTGAATTTCCAAATACTTTGGCATTATCATATACCTTAGCATTTCCAAATATCTTCACTTCTCCAGTAATTTTTGCCTCACCAAATATCATAGCATTATCATATACTTCCAATAGGCTATCAAAGATTCCATACAATCTTTTGGTAGTCAATTCTGCCTTACCATATACCTTCGCGTTACCATAAACCTTTGTATTCCTAATTATTTGCGCGTTATCAAAGACCTGTGCATTATCAAATATCTGCGAATCTCCATAAATTTTAGCCTTACCATATACCTTTGCCATACCATAAATCTTTGCATTCCTAATAATTTGTGCGTTATCGAAAATTTGTGCGTTGTCAA
The DNA here is from genome assembly GCA_964291365.2 of Stappiaceae bacterium. GTDB lineage: Bacteria > Pseudomonadota > Alphaproteobacteria > Rhizobiales > Stappiaceae > JBDWFY01. Next base: position 679,753 of record OZ220020.1, on the reverse strand, counting down.
AGATTTTTGCATCTCTAGAAATTTCGGCATTACCATATACCTTCGCGTTACCATAAATCTTTGCATTCCTAATAATTTGTGCGTTATCAAAAATCTGTGCGTTATCAAAGATTTTCGCATCTCTAGAAATTTCGGCATTACCATATACCTTCGCATCACCATATATTTTAGCATTCTTTATTATTTTGGCGTTGTCATAAATCTGTGCGTTATCTAAAATTTTTGCGTTATTAAGAACTGTTGCTGAATCACAAATTTGAGCATTTGAACCAACATAAACTGTTGAAGCTACAGTAGCAGTTGTGGCTACAAAACCACCACCATTTGAATGAATTATACCATCAGCTCCATCACAAGGGTTTCCCTGAGCATTAACACTAAATGGTAATATTACGCAAAACGCAAAGATTATTGCGAGTTTTATTTTTAATATATACATAATTTACCTCTTATTTTAGTTGTTAATTTATGGCGGTCATTTATTAATATAGTATTTTTTTCCTTAGTTTGCAACTTTTTTATGCACTTAAATTTTTTTGAATTAAAGTAAAAATTGATTTGAAAATCTTGTTACCTTAGATTTCCTTCCACGAAAATTTTAATTCTGGGATAAATCGTAAACTTAACAAATAGATTTTCCCAGAAAAGTGTTGTGTATTAACATTTATGTAAATTTGTAATAACAGAATGGTACAAAAAATGTACATTTTTGATTTATTAGCAATAGAATACTTTTTTGCGTGTGAAATTAGAAAAAATATTATAAAATTTTTCAATTTAAAATTTGACAGGAGTTCTACAAATGAAGTTTTTGCGTATGGGTGAGCCAGGATCAGAAAAACCTTGTTTGCTGGATAACAATAATGAAATCCGAGATATTTCGGACCACATTCCAGATTTATCTGGTGAAACATTGTCAAAGTTAGGACAATTCAAAGATATTGATACCAGTTCATTAACCAAAATCAACGAGGAACAACGTATCGGTCCATGTGTAGGAAATGTTAATAAATTTGTCTGTATTGGATTAAATTTTTCAGATCATGCTGAAGAATCTGGAATGGAAGTTCCCCCAGAACCAGTGGTGTTTATGAAGGCAAATTCCTCAATCTGTGGACCTAATGATCCGATCATTATTCCACGTGGATCTGAAAAAACTGATTGGGAAGTTGAGTTGGGTGTAGTTATAAGCAAGAAGGCGAAGTATATTGGAGAAAAGGACGTATTGGCTCATATTGCTGGTTATTGCGTAATTAATGATGTTTCAGAACGCGCGTTTCAAGCTGAAAGAGCTGGGCAGTGGACGAAAGGTAAATCTGCTGACAATTTTGGACCAATTGGACCGTGGCTAGTAACACCAGATGAAATTCCTGATCCGCAAAATTTACCCATGTGGTTAACGGTTAATGGTGAGTCTAGACAAAATGGTTCTACTGCTACGATGGTTTATGGTGTAAATTTTGTTGTCGCGTACTTGAGTCAATTTATGACGCTACATCCGGGTGATGTAATTTCAACTGGAACTCCACCAGGGGTTGGAATGGGAATGAAACCACCTAAGTATTTACGTGCTGGAGACATAGTAGAACTTGGTATTGAAGGACTTGGTACCCAACAGCAAAATGTCATCAATGATAGTTAGTGTCTTTTGATAGTGGAAAATGACTATGGTTTCGTGTGGATATAATGGTTGAATTAACAGTACAACTTACGGAAGATTGTAAGCGGTTAAAAAAATGGTTGTTTCAAGAAGCATTACCAATTTGGCAGCGAAATGGAATAGATTTAAAGAGCAGCGGATTTTTTGAGCGATTAAGTTTAAATGGATTGGGATTAGTAGAAACGCAGCGTGCACGAGTATCGTGCCGACAGATATATTGTTTTATTGAAGCTGGACGATTAGGTTGGGAAACATGGAAACCAATTGTACTCAATGGATATCAATATTTTTGCGAGAATTTTATCACCTCAAATGGAGCAATAATTGCTGAATTTGATCCAATTAATGGAACTAAAAATCTAGAATTTGATCTTTATAATCAAGCATTTGCGTTATTTGCGTTTGCACATATTGCTAGCTCGATTCCGGAGCTTCGAAAAGATGCTGAGCAGCGCGCTGAAATCTTGTTGCATTTGTTGAAAGAATATTACTTCCATCCACTAAGTGGATTTAATGAAAGTACTGACGGGAAATTACCACTTAGGTCCAATCCGCACATGCATTTATTTGAAGCATTTTTGGCTTGGGAATCGGTTTCAAATAAAGGATACTGGAGCAACGAAATTGATGAAATTGCAAAACTCTGTTTAACTCAATTCATTGATCAAGAAACCGGTGTTTTACGTGAATTTTTTGATGAAAATTGGCTACCTTTCCCTGATGATTTAGGCAAAATTGTTGAACCAGGACATTTGTTTGAGTGGGCATGGTTGCTTGAAAGGTGGGGAATTTTAAGGAATAATAAGTCAGCAATTGCTAGTGCAAAGAAGTTGTTTGGTCTCGGTATTCAGCATGGGTTTGATATTGAAAGACAAGTGTTAGTATTGCAGTTGAATGATGATTTTACTGTACGCAATCCAATATCTCGACTATGGCCACATACAGAGTTAATTAAAGCCGCAACTTTGTTTGCAAAAAATTCTATAGACGATGAGAAAATATTTTACAAAAAGCAAATTAAAAAGGGCATTGTCGTACTTGAGAAATTTTTCGATTTGCATCCTAAAGGATTATGGCGAGACAAATTACATTCAAATGGAAGGTTTGAGTTAGAACCCGTACCTGCTAGCTCTTTTTATCATGTTATAGGTGCGTTATCTGAATTATTTACATATTTTTTACATGCTGATTAGGTGAATTGAAAACACAACTGATTTTGGAATCTAATTGCTTTTGCATATCATACCACTAACAAATTATTTTAGGAGGGGAGCCTTGATATGAGCGTGCAACGAAATAATGGTCAATCGACATTTGATGACCTTAAACCTTGTCCTGCCAATAAAGTACCACTTACACCTATCACGGCGTTGTATCGTTCAGCGCGAGTATTCCCAACGAAATCTGCAATTATTGATGGTTCCAGAATAATTTCATATTCAGAAATGCTATCTCGATGCATACAAATGTCTGATGCACTAAGGCACTTTGGAATCATACCTGAAGATGTTGTTTCAATAATGGCACCTAATATTCCAGCGATGATTGAAACTCAATTCAGTATACCAATGGCAGGTGGGGTGTTAAACGCAATCAATACGCGACTTGATGCAACAACAGTCCAGACAATATTAAAACATGCTGAATCTAAATTATTTTTTGTGGACTCTGAATATCAAGAAATTATTGAAGTGGTACGTAATGATAAATCTTTGGATATTGAAATTATTGAGATTTCGGCAGATGGTGGAGATTCAGGATATGAAGAATTTTTATCAACAGGTGATTCCGATGCTCCGATTTACAGTATAAATGATGAAGACTTTCCGATTTCGTTGAATTATACCTCTGGTACAACTGGAAATCCGAAGGGTGTGGTTTACTCACACCGTGGGGCGTCGTTGAATGCTGTTGGTAACGCGCTGTCATTAGGGTTGGGATCGTCAAGCGTTTACCTTTGGACTTTACCATTATTTCATTGCAATGGTTGGACTCACGGTTGGGCAATGGTAACCGCCGGTGGGACGCAAGTGTGTTTGAGAAAAGTTGATCCACCGATGGTTTATCAACGGATAGTAGAATTTGGTGTAACAAATATGGCTGGTGCACCAATTGTGTTATCTTCACTGATACATACTCCTGAAGATCAACGTCAGTCATTTAATCAAAAAGTTCAAGTTGCTACTGGGGGTGCTGCACCACCAAGTGCTGTAATTAAAGCAATGGAAGATCTTGGATTTACCGTTATTCATTTGTACGGTCTTACCGAAACTTATGGTCCAAGCATGATTTGTGAAATGCAGAGAGATTGGTATGACCAATCTTTACCAGAAAGATCTCGTTTGATGGCAAGGCAAGGAGTTCCACATCCACTAGTTGCTGAAGTATCGGTTCGTAATCCAGAGGATATGGAAGAATTACCGTGGGATGGTGAGTCAATGGGTGAAATTATGTTACGGAGCAATACTGTGATGAAAGGTTATTTGAAAAATCCGAAGGTGACGGCGGAAGCATTTACGGATGGTTGGTTTCATTCAGGTGATCTAGGTGTGACTCATCCAGATGGATATGTAGAAGTAAGAGACCGATCAAAAGATATTATTATTTCTGGTGGGGAAAATATCTCTAGTCTTGAAGTTGAAGAAGTACTTTATTTGCATCCTGACATTATGGAAGCAGCTGTAGTTGCGCGGGCAGACACTAAGTGGGGAGAAACACCGATGGCATTTGTTACAATTAAACCAGGAGCATCAGAACCTACAATTGAGAATTTAATAGAATTTTGTCGAGAACATTTAGCGGGATTCAAAATCCCGCGTTATTACAGTTTTGGTGAATTGCCAAAAACTTTAACTGGAAAGATTCAAAAAAATGTTTTGCGTGATCGAGTTTCAGAAATGTTGGCTAAGGAAAGTACAACGTGAAAAAACAAAGCTATGATTCTGATTCCCTGAATTTCTTTGATTTAAGTGGTTCTGTGGTGATTGTAACTGGAGCCTCATCAGGTTTAGGGCGACATTATGCAAAAACATTGGCAAGAGCGGGTTGTTTTGTTGGTGCTGTTGCAAGGCGTGAAAATTTGTTACAGGAGTTAGTTAGCGAAATTGAAAGTGAAGGTGGCAAGGCATTAGCATTAACTTTAGATGTGACAGATTCAGAAAAAATAAATGAAACTATTGAAAAAATTACCTCAAGGTTTGGAACACCTTCTATTTTAGTTAACAATGCTGGAATTGCTTCCTATACGAGGTTTTTAGATGCACCTATTGATGAAACAATGCGAGTTTTTAAGGTAAATCAAACCTCGGTGTGGAGTTTTACTCAAAAATTTGCCCTAAATTTGATTGAAGCAAACCAACCTGGATCAATAATAAACATTTCCTCAGTTGCTGGTATCGGTATCGCTCCAGGTGCCGGAAGTTATTCAGTAAGCAAAGGTGCAGTGACTCATATGACATATATTCAAGCCCTTGAACTTGCCAAATATAATATTCGAGTTAACGCTATCGCACCCGGATATTTTTGTACAGACTTAAACAAGAATTTTCTGTCAAGTCCAAGGGGCAAAAAAATGATCCAAGGAATTCCAATGAAAAGGACAGGTGAAATGAGTGAGCTCGACGGATTGCTACTACTACTTGCTTCTAAACGGAGTTCGTTTATGACTGGAGCGGTGATTCCGGTGGATGGAGGTCATTTATTGTCTGGTTTATAGTGTATTCTGGTAGAAAATTGGTTAAACGTCAGGTCCGAGAGTTTGTTTTTGAGTTGTAAAATTTGGAAGACTTACTGGGTTCTGATAATTGTTATAAATTTTGGTGTAATGCGACACTTTGCCACACGAAAAATTTATAAATTGAGTGTAAATTGGAAAGAATTCTTTAGTAATAACTTGGAGAGAACTATGAAAAAGCTATTTTTAGTCCTGGCATTAACTGTTTTGGTCAGTGCCTGTGAATCTACAACCGAACAAGTGCGAGACAACTGTCGACCCCATATAGATTTTTCTGATCAGGTTGCTGGGGATTTCGCCTGTGGATTTTTTTCAATATTTACCTTAGGTTACCCTCATTGGTAAGATTGAGAAAGTATGATTTGTTGATGCCATCTTCTCCGGCATGAATTAATTGAAGAATCTACAAAGAGAAAAATATAACCCACAATTATTCGTGTGGGCATAACGACTCTATTGTGTTCAATTATTGAATCAGAGTCGTTAAATCAGGGGTGTCTATTGGATAGTATTATCTATCCAATGGGTACTGTCATAATTGAAAAAATCGGTGGGAAATTGCAAATTTGAAATTACAAAATGTGCCAATTTTCGTTAATAATTTGTGACAATTTTGGAAAATTAACACAAGAATTTTGGCGGGTTTCTTTAAAAACGCATTAGTAATTTTCCAATTATGATAACCTCAAATGAAAATTGGTAGCTGTTTTCATCGTTTACTTCATTTTGCTAATTGCTATTAATCGAGAGTAAATTATTATCAACACATTCCTATTGATCAAATTGAAATTTAATTAAATAGTTAGAGATAGATTTCAACAAAATTATAATACTATTGGGCCAAAACATAGCGCGTGAATTAGCAAAATTGCAATTCTAATTGAATGTCAAATTAATTTAGACTATGAGGAATGTAATAGGCTTTTGCTTTGAATCTTCAAATTCTTTAATTTATAAATTATAAAACGGTACATAACTGCAATGGTATTTGTGGAATTGGTGAACAATCATAATGAAGAATGCCCGTTTAAATTTCAGCAGTTGGAACAGTAATGTAATTTTATTTGAATTTTGAGATTTCAATTTAATAATGTTTTTGCAAAAAATTATTGACAAATTTCATAAATAACTTTATTATACACTAGATTTATTTTCACGAAACTAAATAAAATTTGTGTGGTATGAAAAAAAATCTTGAATTTTTGCTGATATATTGTATATAGTTTTTTGGAATTAATTCTGTACTAATTAACTTTTAACTGGAAATTGCCAAATGCCAATCTTGGAGATTAAAAATAAGCAAGTTGTAACATTGTCGAAAGATAATTTGAATGACTTCTTAGTGCTAGAACAGAAATCAATACGTGCGATTCTGCGCGATTGCATTTCAACAATTTCACCTAATTTGATGGTGTTAACCGAGAATTACAAAGATACGAAAAATGGAACTGATCAAGTTGATCTATTATGTTTGGATCGTGATTCGAATTTAGTCGTTATTGAATTTCTAAGTCCAAGTGGTAACTCAGGAAATTTAAGTTCAATAAGAAACAGTGCACTTATTTCGAAAATATCTTTTGAAGAGGTAGTAAAGTCACATCAAGATTTTCTTAATAAATCTGGAGCAGAGAAAATTGATGCTCAAGAAGAGATACTTAAATTTCTTGGTAAATCTTACTTGGCGGTAAAAGCCAGCTTACCAAAGTCTGTTAGAATTATTCTAATTTCAAAGGAAGTTCAAACGGATATTGAAGCTACTGCTACTTGGTTGAAAAGTAATGGAATGAATATTGGTTGGGTGAGTATTAAGCGGTTTCAGATTGATGAACGAGTATGGATTGAAGTTGATCAGATTATTTCACTTGAAGAATCTGAAGTAGAAACGAAAGAAAAAGAAGCAGTTAAAGTTTCGTCTCCAAAGCAGACTGTCTCAGAGGAAAAATCGCAAGAGGAGCTAAAATCAGAAGTTGCAAAAGAAAAGAGTCCTTCTTCTAAGAAAGAGGAATCAGCTGTTACTAAGTCAGGTACAAAAGCTACACAATCTAGTTCGTCTACCAAAAAAGATGAAATTGCGACGAAAGAAATAAGTCAAAAATCTTCAACTAAAAAGGATGTAGAGTCAAAATCCAAAGAATCAAAATTAAGTACAACACCGCAATCAAAGGATGAAGACCCAAGATATTATGATTTGTCGATTCAAGGAAAGACAATGTCAAGTTTACCAAAACGGCGAGTAATTTTTCGAGCCTTACGGTATCTATTTGCAACTGGTACAACTCCAGATGCATTTTTCAAAAAGTGTAAAAGTGATTTACCACCAAATTTTATGGTGAAGATTAAAGGTGATCATGATGCTAAGACGTTTATTAGTTTGGCACAAAAACTAAAAGAAAAAGAAGGTGGGAGATATGATACAAAGAGATTTTTCTGTAAAGACAATGAACTTATTAAAAAGAGCGGGTATACCTATTCGATAGGAAATCAATGGAAGACTGACAGATTTAATTTAGTTATGAAGAAGATCATAAATACATATAAGGAACATAATATTCAGTATTCACCTAGCGATTAAAAAAAAATTGGTTGTTTTGTAATTTGAGAAGCTGAATTTGAATCGTACTTTGTTGTATTAGGACAATAATCTGAATTATTGGTATTGGTGTGATAATTGAACTTGGGTAGTTATTTTTTTAATTATTATGGTTTGCAATGAGCAAATATAAACAAATTATTCCGCCGCGATAGGTAGTCGAGCTAGTTTGCACTCTTCCCAAAGTTTCCCAAGCGAATCCAATAAGTGTCTTATATCTTGTTCAGTATGAACAATTGAAGGGGTAATTCTCAAGCGTTCTGTACCCTTTGGTACAGTTGGGTAATTGATTGGTTGGATATAAATTCCATAATCACAGATTAGTATATCACTCAACCATCGACATTTATTTGGTTCTCCGACCATTACTGGAATTATATGTGATGGATTTTCTAAATGAGGAATGCCAATTTTATTTAATCCCTTTCGAACTTGTTGAACTTTTTGACGTTGAATAATTCGTTCTTCATTTGACTCTTTTAAGTGTTGTACACTTGCTAATGCACCAGCAGCTACAGCTGGGGGTAAAGCAGTTGTAAAGATAAATCCACTTGAAAATGATCGAATAAAGTCAATCAATAAACTAGATCCAGTAATATATCCACCTATAACCCCAAATGCTTTTCCTAAAGTTCCTTGGATAATTGTCAATCGCTCCATTTGATTCTCTTGTTCAGCAACACCGCCTCCATGTGGTCCGTATAGCCCTACAGCATGTACTTCATCTAAATAAGTCATGGCATTGTAATGATCTGCCAAATCACAAATTTCAGTAATTGGGGCGATATCACCGTCCATTGAATAAACTGACTCAAAAGCAATTAGTTTAGGTGAGTCAAAGTCAAGTGTTTTAAGCGCGCGCTCAAGGTCATCTAAATCATTGTGCTTCCAAATAATTTTCTTTGCTTTTGAATGTCGAATTCCTTCAATCATAGATGCATGGTTTGATGAATCTGATAAAATTACCAAATTTGGAATTTTAGCTCCAAGTGTGCTGAGGGTAGTCCAATTTGAAACATATCCAGAAGTAAATAAGAGTGCTGCATCTTTATGATGCAAATTTGCGAGTTCTAGTTCTAATTTAATATGGTTATTTGTAGTACCTGAAATATTTCGGGTGCCACCAGCACCAGCACCAGATGTATCAATAGCTTTGTGCATTGCAGAAATTACATCTGGATGTTGACCCATACTTAAATAGTCATTTGAACACCAAATTGTTACTGATTCCTCAATATCTTTATCACGGCGAATTGCTCTTGGAAAATTCCCCATTTTGCGCTCCAAATTCGCAAATATTCGGTAATTTCCCTCTGATTTTAAATCTATAAGTGATTTTTGAAAAAATTTGTTAGGTGAAAATGACATAGATGCAAAATCCTGCTTAGTAGTTTAGAACTATTATAATATATTTTTTTGAATTTTTCAATCAAGTTCATTGTATTTTTTTGACACTTAAATGTCACTTAGTTTCTTCCTCGCTTTTTAAATTTGATTACTACAATAATTTTGGAAAGACACGTCACATCATCAATTTTCTGTGTATTGTTGCCATTGTTGGAAATTTACATATTGGTAATAGAGTCTGAAAATTCCGATGAATACTGAATTATTGTTAAGTTATGAAAAGTTTATCACTAGCTGAGATAAACTAGACATAACTAGGTGCAATTGACTGATTTTCAAGGGTTCTTATAGGATGTATCTAGAAATTTAGAGTGTTTGTAATTTGGGAAAATTAAATGTATCAACAAAAGTGCCTTAGAAGTCCGATAAATACTGAATTTTTGTTAAGTTATGAAAAGTTTATCACTAGTAAAGATAAACTAGACATAACTAGGTGCAATTGACTGATTTTCAAGGGTTCTTATAGGATGTATCTAGAAATTTAGAGTGTTTGTAATTTGGGAAAATTGAATGTATCAACAAAAGTGTCTTAGAAGTCCGATAAATACTGAATTTTTGTTAAGTTATGAAAAGTTTATCACTAGTTGAGATAAACTAGACATAACTGGGTTCAATTGACTGATTTTCAAGGGCTTTAGTTGGATGAATCTAGAAATTTAGAGTGTTTGTAATTTGGACGAAATTAAATATGTCAACAAAAGTGTCTTAGAAGTCCGATAAATACTGAATTTTTGTTAAGTTATGAAAAGTTTATCACTAGTAAAGATAAACTAGACATAACAAGATTTAGTCATTAAATTCAAAAAAGTTATTACTCTATTCAATCTAAACTACTTTGAAATAGCTTAATTAAATTTCAGATTCATCTGTACGATTTAAATACTCATCAAATAACGGAACGGAAAAAGAAATATATCCATATTTAGTACTATAAATCATACCATTATTTATTAAGGTTTTTCTTACTGGACCAAGACTTGAAGAACTTTGATTCAAAATTTTTGCAACTTCACCTGATTTAATATTTTCTTGACCAAGTTTAGCCATTGCTTTCAAATATTTTTGTTGTAATCTAGTCAACTGTACATAACGTGCCTTAAAAAAATTGTTATCAAGTCTTTTAGTTGATTCAATTCCAGCTAGTTTTATATCCTTAACTGTAATTGGAGACTTTTCAGCAACATTCCATGATTGATACCCCCACTCTTGTATAAAATATGGGTATCCCTTGGTTTTCTCAACAATAGTTTTAACTGCTTTTTCATTAAATATTATACCGGCCTTTTTTGCCGGTCGGGTGAGTGCTAGTTTCGCATCATTGCAACTAAGTGACCCAATCTCTGGGAATTCAAATAATCTTTCAACATATGATTTTATTTCAGCAGATTTTTTTAACGTATTCGGTAACCCTGCACCAATAACCATTATTGGTAAAATGTTTTGGTTAATTTGATGAATTGCTGAAATTAGTGCTTCAAAATCAATAACTTCAATTTTTTGAATCTCATCAATAAATATCACTAAAGAAGAACCACACTCTTTTGCTGCTTCACCAACTGCTAAAAATACATCTGTCATATCAACAGCTAAATTTCCACTATCAGCTATTCCAGGTTCTTTGTCGATATCTACAGAAAGCTCAACATCGCTGTATTTAATTTTAACAGAACTTACAAAACTTTTTAATACACGTAAACCTCTCTTTACAGTTTTTCTGACTCCATTTGTGCGATCAAGACTTAATAATGTTGATTGTAAAACTCTAATTATTTCCTTAGCAAGTGGAAATTTTGAATTAATTTCAAAGAAACTAGTTATTGTATTTTCATTCGTTGCGATGTTTTGAATTTCTTTTAGTAAAACTGTCTTTCCAACTCCACGTAATCCAATAAACATTACACTACGGGTTGGTCGTCCAATCGCATTTCGTTTAATTGCTAATTCTGCATTTGCAAGTATTTGTTCTCTACCTGCTAATTCAGGTGGGGGAAATCCTGCACCAGGTGTGTACGGGTTTGTGAGGGGGTCCATAAATATCATTCCTTAGAAATTGGGACTTATTCTACTTATTTGCAAACAAAATGCAATTTCCTTCTAAATTATTATAATACTTTGGATGAGAAAAATATAATAAAATTATAGGTGAATTTAATTAATTTGAACGGAGTGATCCAAGAGGAATAGTAATGATTGCTAATTATGACTTTATAATCATTGGTGGTGGTTCAAGTGGATGTGTACTTGCCAACAGATTAACCGAAAATCCGTCCAACAAGGTATTATTGTTAGAAGCAGGTGGACGAGTTTGGCATCCTCTGTATTGGATTCCAGCTGGCTTTGCTAAAATGACCAAGGGACTGGGTAGTTGGGGTTGGGATACAGTGCCACAAAAGAATTTAAATAATCGGGTGCTCCGATTTACTCAGGCAAAGGTCATTGGTGGTGGTTCTAGCATCAATGCGCAGGTATACACCCGAGGAAATCCACTGGACTATGATGAGTGGCGACAATTGGGCTGTGAAGGTTGGAGTTATGAGGATGTACTTCCGTATTTTCGACGCTCTGAAAGTAATGATACATTTAATAATGAATATCACGGCTCATCTGGCCCAATAGCTGTCTCACAACCAAAGGCAACATTACCAATTTGTGAGGCATTTCTCGAATCAGCGGAACTGTTAGGAATTCCAAGAAATTATGACTTAACTGGAGCAAAGCAAGACGGAGTTGGTTATTATCAACTTACACAAAAGAATAGTAGACGGACTTCTACTTATACTGGCTATCTAAAACCCATACTTGATCGGAAAAATTTAGAAGTTCAACTTGATACGCAAGTTTTAAGGATCATTATAGAATCAAATCGCGCAGTTGGAATTGAAATTGCAAAGGGACAAAACATTGAAAGAATAAATGTAAATTCTGAAATTATATTATCTTCGGGTGCAGTCGGATCTCCAAGGTTATTGATGCATTCAGGAATTGGACCTGCGGATCATTTAGAAAGTGTTGGAATTACAACAGTTTTGGATAATTCAGAAGTTGGTGCTAATTTACAAGATCATATTGATATTTGCACGATTTCAGAATGCACAGGTGATCATACTTATGATAAGTATGCCAAACCACATTGGCAGTTATTAGCTGGTTTGAGGTATCTCTTCACAAGGTCTGGTCCAGTTGCTTCAAGTTTATTTGAAACTGGCGGATTTTGGTATGCTGATAAAAATTCCCGCTCACCAGATATCCAATTTCATTTAGGTCAAGGTACTGGAATAGAAGCTGGAATATCAAAGATGAAAAATCCAGGTGTGACTTTAAATTCTGCTAATATGAGACCGCGTTCACGGGGAACAGTTCGATTAGCGAATGTTGATATCAATAGCCCACCATTAATTGATCCAAATTATTGGGATGACCCAATTGACCTAGACATTTCAATTAAGGGATTGAAGATTGCGCAAGAAATTATGCGTCAGAAACCACTTTCTCGATTCATTTTGGAGGAAAAATTACCTGGTAAGTCAGTAAAATCTGATCAAGATTATTTTGAATATGCTTGTAAATGGGCAAAAACCGATCATCATCCAGTGGGAACATGTCGAATGGGTGCAGACGATAAAGCGGTTGTTGACATTGAACTTAAACTCAGAGGAGTTGAAGGTTTGAGAGTAGTTGATGCGTCAATAATGCCAAGAATTGTTTCATCAAATACCAATGCGGCAACAATAATGATTGCAGAAAAGGCGGCTGATATGATTAAAACTGAACACAGTGTGTGAAAATTTTCGAATATTCCATAGTATAACAGGGGTTTAAATTGGGTTTATACCTTGTAATACTAATTATCCTCTGGTGTTGGTGCATCAGTACGAATAAGTCCAGCGGTTTTTAGATCTAACCATAGTGATTGGGGGATTTTTGATTCAATTATTTTGGTATTTTCGAGAATTTGCGATTCAGATACTACACCAGGTATTACAGTCTTGACCGCAGGATGTCCTAATACAAATTGAATAGCAGCTTCTTTCAATTGAACTTGGTGGGATTTACAAATTTCTTCAATTTTACGAACCCTTTCTATCACGTCAGTAGGTGCAATTTGGTAATTGTATTTGGCATCTTCAATTGGACCAGTTGCAAGAATTCCAGAATTGAATACTCCACCAAGTATTATACCAACATCACGACTTACACATAATGGTAAAAATGAATCCAAAGCCTCTTGTTCAAGCAAGGTATAGCGTCCGGCTAATAGAAATCCATCAAAATCACCTAGACTAAGTAGCTTTTCACACACCTGCCATTCGTTTACTCCTGCACCAATTGCTAAAATATCTCCCGCATCTTTTAATTCAACTAAGGCACGATACCCACCTCCATCAAATAATTCTCGAACTTTAGTGTCGCTTTTCTCTTGGCTTCCTTGGCTAAATACATCAACATCATGAACTAGTAAAATATCGGCATTTTTTATACCTAATCTACTCCGACTATCTTCATAACTTCTCATGACACCGTCATAGGTATAATCAAACCTAATTCGTTTTTGAGGGACATCAACAAAGGCTTCTGGTGTTACTTGGTCTGGTTCACAATCTTCAAGAATTCTACCAATTTTAGTTGAAAGTCGAATATTTTCTCTACCAAAAATAGATATTGCTTTACCAAATCTTTGTTCAGATAGTCCAAGTCCATATTGAGGAGCAGTATCAAAGTATCGAATTCCTAATTCAAACGCTTTTAATAGCGTTGCAATTGCATCATCCTCTTCTACTTTGTGATAAAGATTACCAAGTGGAGCTCCACCAAATCCCATCGTTGTCAATTCAACAGGTTGGTTAGTTCTAGAATTTAAGGTTAAAGTGTCGGTAATTTTCATAGCGTTATCCTTTTACCATTTTCAATATCAAATAGATAGATCTTATCCAAACTGAATTCAATTCCCACCATTTGATCTACTTTAACATCGAAATTTTTGTCCATTCGAACGACAATTATTTCTTCATCAATTGTACAAGTCACAATTGTTTCATTTCCAGTCATTTCCGAAGAAAATACTCGAGCTTTGATTTGTCCATTTTCCGGTGAAACAATAGATGAATCTTCAGGACGAAATCCAAATGATACTTTTTCTAGTGCTGGACAATTAGGCAATTCAATAGAACTTTCAGAAATCATCAATGACTTTTCAGATATTGGTGCGGTTACTATATTCATTGCTGGTGAACCGATAAATTTAGCGACAAATTGATTAGTTGGATTATCATAAATTTCCCTTGGGGTATCAATTTGTTGCAATACACCTTCATCCATTATGGCAACACGATGTGCAAGTGTCATAGCTTCAATTTGATCATGAGTTACATAAATTGTCGTAACTCCCAAATCTTGTTGTAAACGTTTCAATTCTGCTCGCATCAAACCGCGTAATTTCGCATCAAGGTTAGAAAGTGGTTCATCCATTAAAAATACAAAAGGTTTGCGAACGATTGCACGTGCAAGGGCAACACGTTGACGTTGACCACCCGAAAGTTGTCGTGGATATCTTTCAAGGTATTCGTCCAAATGGACTTTTTCAGCAGCTTGCTTAACGGCCTGTTCACGTTCGTCATGCGGAACTTTACGGACTTTGAGTGGATAACCAATATTTTCAGATACAGTCATATGCGGGTAAAGTGCATATGATTGAAATACCATTGCTATATTGCGGTATTTTGGAAGAACATTTGAAACTTCTTGATCACCTATCCATAATTCTCCTGAGGTAATTGTTTCTAATCCAGCTAACATACGAAGTGCAGTCGTTTTTCCACAACCAGATTCACCCAGTAAAACTAAAAATTCGCCTTCTTCAACAGTAAGATCAAACCCTTTGACGACCTCTACTGATCCAAATGACTTGAAAATATTCTTGTATTGTACTCGCATATTCAATTACCCCTTAACAGCACCAACTAATAAACCGCGTGCGATATGCTTTTGCAATAAAATCGTCATTGCGATAATTGGAGCAATCATGATCACAATTAAGACTGACATATACCACCATTGAGGACCTCTTGTCGCATTTTGTGCCGCAACCAATAATGGCATAGTTTGTGCATCAGCGGTTGAAATAAATAATGCCAACAAATATTCATTCCATGCTAGAATCAATACCAATAAGAAAGTAGCCACAAGTCCAGGCCGAACAAGTGGTAATATAATTGTCAAAAAGATTCGTAGTCGAGATGCACCATCTATTTCTGCGCTTTCTTCTAAATCAATTGGTACCCCAGCAAAAAAATCTCGCATTAACCATACTACTATCGGTAGATTAACCGCGGTATAGGTAGCAATCATTGCAACATGAGTATCTAAAAGTCCCAAACGTTGAAACATAAGATATATTGGGAGAACGACCACTACTGGTGGTAATATGCGATTGGAAATGATCCAAAACAAGATATCATTATTTCGCAACGCAAGTTTAAAACGCATTGCAAATGAGTGAACAAATAAAAAGAGTAATGCAAGAGATACCCCTGCTGAAAGTTGCCAAGGAACTCCAAATCTCGCGGTAGCAATAACAGTACACACCAACAACAATAAAAAAGCCAACACAGAAATAACTTTAACTCGATATTGAATTCTTACTAAAGCATAAGCGGCCATTGCCCCAATTGCAGTTGCTAGACATGTTGAAAGAAGGGCAATTATAATTGAATTCAAATACGGTCTTAGTGTGTCGTTTCCTAACTCAAAAAATATATAACTCCACGCGTGTGGTGAAGGTTTAAAATCCAAAAATGGAATGAAAACTGGACCATCGCTGACATGAATCGGTAGCTTAAATGAGGTAACAAATACCCAATAAAGTGGGAAGAGCACAATCATTGTCCAAAAAAAGAGCAAAAAATAAGTTAATGCTTTAGGACCAAGTGCCATTTCATTGATACTTTTTGGTTCAAATAAAAATTGACGCATAATAATTCTCACTTGTTAGGCTTCTAATTTTCGTGTCTTTGTACTGACAAAATTAAAGAATGAAACACATGTAATTGTGGCTACAAATAATAGGGTATACCCTACAGCGGCTGACCCGCCTAAATCTTGAGTACGCCATGCTATAAATGAATGTAAAGTTAAGGACTCTGTTGCAATCCCGGGTCCTCCACTCGTTAAAATATTTGGTAAATCAATGATTTTAAATGCTTCAATCAAGCGAATTAAAACTACAGTGGCCGCAACTGGAGCGATATGAGGCCAAGTAATGTCACGAAAAATTTGCCATCCACCAGCTCCATCTATTTTTGCGGCCTCAACTTGATCTCTTGGCATGTTTTCAATAGCTGCTAGAAGTACAATAAACATGAATGGAATCCATTGCCAAGATTCACCTACTAATACAACGAGTCGCGCGGTCCAAGGATCTGATGCCCATGCAAATTCACTCAATCCCATTTGTCGCCAGATAATCGCCAAAGGTCCTTGTTGCATATCTGCCAGCATGCGAAACATATACGCAATTCCGACAGGGGTTACCATCAGTGGAATGAAGAACGTGATTCGGAAAAAATTGCGACCTTTTATGTTTTGTGCACACAAAATCGCCAAACCCAATCCAATGGCAAATTGAACTGATACACCAGCAAATACATAAAATAATGTAACAACTAACGAACCAGGATTTCCACCAAAAACCGTTGCAAGAACCAAAACAAGTAATGCAAATCCAAGGGTTGTTGAAATAATTCGTCCAATTATACCAACGATAGAAACCTTATTACCTGTAAAATATTTATAAAATCCATAGGTTACTAATAGTACTGCTAGCAATAAAATGAGCCATTCAATAATACCAAACGAAGAAAATGTTCCAAGTAAATGATATTGTTGCGATCCAAAAAAGAGTTTCCTGAAATTTCGCATTCCAACATAAATTAACTCAAATCCACCTGGAGCAAGTTTAAATTTTACTGTGGTTAGATAAGCGGAAATGATTAAAGGAAAAATTGCGAATGCAAGAATTGTCAATACCGCGGGGAAAATGAAAAAAGTGCCCGCATGTCGATCAACAAATTCGGATAAATTTCCAACGCGTGGGTTTTGCATGGAATATATCATAAGTGTTGAAACGGTCCAAATGCAATTTGCAAATGAACCGTTTCAATATCTTATCTTATGCCAAGAGTTGCACGGTAGACCGCTAATTGGTCTTCAATACCGTTATCTTCATTCAACTCATTCCAACCTTCTTCAATAGTTGCCATTGTGGTCGGAATGTCCAGTTCACCAGCTAACAATCTTGCAATTGTGCCGTCTAAAACTACTTGCTGGTATGCCTGATTTTGTGGAATACGCAGATCAAGTACCATATTTGGGCTATTCAAACTTTGTTGAATCGCACCCAAATAATCATCTGCAGCTTCTTTACTCATTCCAGCATCCTCCCAAAGTTGAGTAGAAGCGAATTGAGAGAGTCGATATGGATTAAAGCCAGTTTTTCCAATGGTCACGTCTGAATTAGATTGTTCAGGTTGTGACATGTATGAAAAAAATGCGTATGTTGCATCTTTAACTTTCTCGTCTGCACTAGCATTAATTCCACCAGACCAACCACCAAATGCCGCATAAGGAGCTCGATTAACGCCATTTATCGCATGCGGACAAGTTGAACTGTTACAATCAACCAATTTACCAGTTGAGCGATCTAACACTCGTCTACTTCCGGGTAAAATAATCGCACCAACTTTATCTGCAACTTTGGAAGTTTCAGGATCAATTGCTAAGGTTCCAATATCGCCCCAATCAACAGTCATTGCACATCGACCAGCGGTAAATAGATTACGGGTATCACCGACATCCAAATTGATTTCGTCAGGTGGTCCGTAAGGAGTAGTTGCGGTATAAACGCGAAGCACTTCTGCAAATGCCTCATTATTAACAAGTGGTGCCATTGTTTCAGTATCAAAGAATGCACCTTGTGTAGTTCCCTGTGATTGCAAAAATGAACCAGCAATTGAGAATATTGCCCAATATGCTTGTGCGTTTCTCTTTTTAGATATGCATGATCCAAAATCTGGAGTACCGTCTCCATTTAAGTCTTTGCCATGAGCAGCTTTCGCGGCGGCAATATAATCGTCCCAAGTTTCAGGAACATCAATGCCATGTTCCGCGAAAATGTCCTTTCGATAGTATGCCATTTGGAAATCACCATCCAATGTCAACAAATAGGTGTCACCAGCATACTTTTGTGAGAACTCTCGAAAGAACGGTGCTATATCATCAACTCTTAAATCACTATCTTGTGCTACACGAGAAGTTAAATTTTCTAGAAATCCTGGTCCGACGTAGTCCACAGCCCACTGTGGTGCAAAAACTGCTGCATCAATTGAATTGGTACCAGTTGCCCAATCCGTCAACAGCTTTGAATACAGATCCGAAAATGGAACCGTGACGACATTGACCTTTGCACCAGTTAAAGCTTCAAAATCTGGAGCACGTCGTTGTAATGGTTCTGCAATTTGAGGTCCAGTGAATGTCATCAGGTTAATTGTAACACCATCAAAATCCATGGCCGAACTTGTCAACGGTGTATAAATCACTATTGAAAGTATACACACTGACACTAAAACTTGTAATTTTGTTAGGACATTTTTGATATTCATTGTTTTTCTCCCTGACCTTGCTGGTCATTTTAGTTGAAAATTAAGGAAACTAAATTCCTTTGATTTCTTCGATTACTGAATTTAAAGAAAATCGGTTAAATTTACCGTCGACTATATTCAGTTATATCCGTTACTCAATTTTAGGTTTGAGAGATATAAAGTCAATTATATTTTTGAATCATATAACTCCATTGTCGTTCCTATCAAAATGAGTTCTTCCAGATGATCTACGATTTTATCGACAATTTTCTATGCCTTGCTTTTCGCTGAGCTTAATATTTATAGTACTTGTTTCAAGAATACATCCTTGAATCAATAAGAGAATTGTCTAAATTAATACGTAATTGTTATAAGCTTTATAAGCATAGGTTTATTTTAAACCATAAAACTGACAAGCTGTTTCACCAAAAATTTTGGACTTTGAGTGGTGATCTAATTTATCGCAAAGCTGATTTGCCAATTGAAACCACTTTTCGTAGCTACATCGTAAACTACTTACTGGCCAGTCAGACCCCCACATTACCCTATCAGGTCCAAACTCAACAAGAATATGATTTACGTATGGTTGTAACTGGATTACATCAAGCAACGTTCCTGATTCAGTAACAATTCCTGATAATTTGCAAAATGCTCCTGAGTTTTGAGCAATTTTTTTAATACCTTCAGCCCAAAAAATAAAATTAGATTCTGAATGATTTCTAATTTCAGGTTTCATGCAGTGGTCTATCACCACACGTAAATTAGGATATCGACTTAAGATTTTATGAAAATTTTCTAAATGTTTTGGTAATCCAAGACAGTCAAATGTTAAATTTAAGTCAATCAATGCTTCAAATGCCCAACGGATGTCTTCACGTAGTACCCAATTAACATCCTCAATATCTTGAATCATGGGTCTAATTCCAACAAATTTTGGATGTTTAGCAAGACGTTCCAATTGTTTCAATTGATTAGGAGATTCAAAGTCAATCCAACCTACGACTGCGCTAACAAATGGAGTTGAATCAGCGATTCCCAATAAATATTCGGTTTCTTCAACGCTTGGGGCAGCTTGAATCAATACTGTTTTTGAAACACCAGTTTTTTCAAGATGAGGTTTTAAATCGTATGGTGAGTATATTCGAGATAAGATTGGATCATCTATTGGTAACCAACCATAATCACCTCGCGCTGGATTCCAAAAATGTTGGTGAGAGTCAATAATCATTTCTAAACCACAATAAATCTTGTTTATGGTCTTAATTGGAGTATAGACCGCGCGGTTTCTGGATTAGCAACCGGACGCTCATATTGTTCACAAAGTTCTTTAACAATACTGACTAATGAAGCGTTTGAAGGTGCAAGAGTATTTCGATCTAGACGAACATTGTCTTCAAGTCCAGTACGGGTGTGACCGCCTCCTGCAATTGACCACTCATTTACAATTTTTTGATTTGCTCCAATTCCAGCTGCACACCATTGAGCATCTGGTACTAGTCTTTCGACTGTTTTAACATAGTAATCAAAAACGTCCTTGTCCGCTGGCATTGCATTTTTGACTCCCATCACAAATTGTACGTACAATTGACCTGCAATTTTACCTTCTTTATTCATTTTTGCAGCTTGATGTATGTGGCTAAGGTCGAACGCTTCAATTTCTGGTTTAATTTCATATTTATTCATTTCATCTGCTAACCAATCAACTAAGTCTGGTGGATTTTCATAAACACGAGTTGGAAAATTATTTGAGCCAACAGAAAGCGAAGCCATGTCAGGTTTGAGGGGTAACATCCCACCACGTTGTTTCCCCGCACCAGATCGACCTCCGGTGGAAAATTGAATGATCATTTTGGGGCAAAATTTTTCAATTCCTTCTTTTAATCTTTGAAATTTTTCTGGATCTGAACTTGGAGATTCATCATCATTTCGAACATGTGCATGACAAATGGATGCCCCCTCTTCAAATGCTTCCTGAGTACTTTCAATTTGCTCATTGACAGAAATTGGAACTGCTGGATTATCTGATTTTTGGGGAAGCGAACCTGTTATTGCAATACAAATTATACATGGTTTTGACATTGCGATTCTCATCGTTTGCAGATAAGGTCTTATTTAATTTAAGGCAATATATATCAGACACTAAATTTCTGGAAAATCAGCGACAATATAGGTGAAAATTACTTGCGTGATAGTAAAAGTTGTTCATCTCAGTTCGGAGATAGTCCATTCTTTAGAGAATCAACTTCATCTATAATCAATAATGCCATTGTAACAGCAGCTATTTCAAATTTTAGGAAGACTTTGCTGTTGCAGACTCTCCAACATTATCTACACCACGTTCTTCCAATAGTGTGGTTAACCAGTTTGGATCCATTTCAGGTACCGAAGACAGTAATAAATCTGTATACGGATGGTGTGGAGGTTTGAACATGACATCTTTTGCCCCTTGTTCAACGACTTTTCCACTCTGCATAACCACGACTTCATCGGCTATTGAACGTACTGTTGCCAAGTCATGAGTAATAAACATATATGCAAGATTGAATTCTTTTTGTAATCGATCTAGCAATCGTAGAATTCCTTCAGCTACTAATTGATCTAATGCACTGGTCACTTCGTCACAAATAATGAACGAAGGGTCCGCGGCAAGTGCGCGCGCGATACCAATTCGTTGCTTCTGACCTCCTGAAAGCTCTGGTGGATAGCGGTTATAAAATTTTGCAGGATCCAGCTCAATTAGATCTAATAACTCGTCAACTCTATTTTTCAAAGC
The DNA here is from genome assembly GCA_964291365.2 of Stappiaceae bacterium. Lineage (GTDB taxonomy): Bacteria > Pseudomonadota > Alphaproteobacteria > Rhizobiales > Stappiaceae > JBDWFY01. The sequence continues at coordinate 657,958 of OZ220020.1, read as the reverse complement.
AGATCCGCGAATTCCGCGATAAAATTGAGCAGGTCGTCCTATTATTTCACTGATACGAACTTTGGGATTGAGTGCCGTATCGGCCATTTGATAAATCATTTGCGCTTGACGTAACTGGTCTTTATTTCGATCTTGATATTTTGGTGGTAAAACTTCACCATTGAATTCAATTTGTCCATTGGTAGGCGGAAGCAAACCGGTTATGCATCTTGCAGTAGTAGATTTTCCTGAACCTGATTCACCCACAACTGCTACAGTCATCCCAGGGTAGATATCAAATGAAACGTCTTCAAGGACTTTTACTGGTCCATAGGATGCGTCAACATTTTCAACTGCAACCACGGGTTTAGTTGTATTATCAGTTGGACGTTGTTTTTGTTCTCGTCTGAAACTGCGAACTGCCCACAGGCTTTTGGTATATTCTTCTTGCGGAGAATCTAACATTTTGTCAGTAGGTGCTTCTTCTACCTCATCACCCTTTAGCAGTACCTTTATGTTGTCAGCCATTTGAGCCACAACAGCAAGATCGTGAGTAATGTATATTGCTGCAGTATTAAACTGGTCCACAATATCTCGAATGGCAGCAAGTACTTCAATTTGAGTTGTGACATCTAACGCGGTTGTTGGTTCATCAAAAATAATCAAATCTGGACGGCAAGCCATGGCCATTGCAGTCATTGCGCGTTGCAACTGTCCACCTGAAACTTGATGGGGGTATCTGAATCCGATTTCATCAGGATTAGGAAGTCGAAGCCGATTATAGAGATCCATCGCATCTTCTTGTGCTTCCATTCGTTTCTGAATTCGATACTGCACCGGTGCTTCGGTGTGTTGGTCAATAATCTTATGTGCAGGATTAAAGGATGCAGCGGCAGACTGTGCAACGTATGCGATTCGTGAACCGCGCAAAGCACGCAAATCAGCACCTGAAGAGGTGGTTAGTTCCATTCCGTCAAATTCAATTGATCCATCTGATATTCGACAACCATCTCTTGCAAATCCCATTGAAGCCAAACCAATGGTTGATTTACCAGCACCGGATTCACCAATGAGTCCTAAAACTTCACCTTTATGTAGTGTTATATCCACGCCATGAACAATTTCTACCCATTTTTCATCGGCGTATCCTTCAATTTTAAGTCCTTTGACTTCAAGGAGAACTTCTTTACTTTTCGTCATTTTACATCTCCTTTAATCCTGATGAACGATAAAGCATCCAGTCTACGACAAAATTTACTGCAACAGTGAGTAAAGCAATTGCCGCTGCGGGAATAAGTGGTGTTAATTCACCGAAGGAAATAAGGGTCGCGTTTTCTCGAACCATAGATCCCCAATCTGCAGTGGGAGGTTGAATCCCAAGTCCTAAAAATGATAATCCAGCGATTAGTAAGAATACAAAACAGAATTCAAGTCCGAATTCAGCAATCAAAGGTGCAGTTGAATTTGGTAATATTTCTTTACGTATTAAATACCAAGTTCCCTCGCCGCGTAATTTTGCTGCTTCAATGTAATCCATTACGACCACATTTCCCGCTACAGCTCTTGTTAGTCGAAAAACTCGTGGTGAATAAATGACGGCTACGACAATTACAATTACATAAAGGCTGGTTCCAAATATACTTAGCATTAAGAGAGCAAATATTAATGAAGGAACAGACATAATAATGTCGGCAATTCGTCCAATAGTCTGATCTAGCCATCCACCTCTTGTCGCTGCAATAAGTCCAGCAGTAGCACCCATTATAAATGCTAGTAAAGTAGCTACAAGTGCAAGTCCTACAGAGTTTCGAGCCCCATAAACAATCCGACTAAACATATCTCGGCCAAGTTGGTCTGCACCAAGCAACATCATTTCATCAGGTGGAGCAAAAGCTGATGAAATCACTTCTGCTTCATTAAATGGTGCGATTATAGGGGCAAATATCCCTGCCACGGCATAAGTAAATATCACAAACATACCAAATGCTGCAGTAAGAGGTGCAGTTCGTAATTCTTTTCCAATACCATTTGGGGAAATTTCAATTAAAAATTCTCTGAAAGCATAAGCTGTTCCACCTGCAAATGCTAAAAGTCCAGCGGAAACTGCAACAAATCGAAGAGCGGAAGTTCCTCCAATAATGCCCATTATAAAAGATGCTAGGGTCAAAGTGAAGAGTAGAATGAAGATATTTCTTTTTTGCATATATGCCGCAAGACAGGAGGCACCAATTAAAAATGTATAGTAAATAATGACAAATATACTCATGGCCTTATCCTCACTTTGGATGTCGGAGTCGTGGGTTGGTTAATATTGCTCCCACGTCTGCTGCTAAGTTTAATAAAATGAAAGTTGCTGCAAATATAAGGCAACATGCTTGCACAATCGGAAAATCTCGCTTAGCGACGGCATCAACTAGTAATTGTCCTATTCCGGGATAAGTAAAAACAACCTCAACTAATACAACACCTGTAATTAAATAAGCCAAATTTAAGGCGACGACGTTTATGATTGGAGCCCAAGCATTTGGTAACGCGTGCCGAACTATAACTTTCCAAGGTGGTACACCTTTCAAGCGCGCCATTTCAATATATGGAGATGCAAGTAAATTGATAATAGCTGCTCGAGTCATTCTCATCATATGGGCAGTTACGACCAAAACTAAAGTAAGTGCAGGGAGAAAAGCTTTGTGTAAGTATTCTCCTAACGTAAGGTCACCTGTTAGACTTGAAATTGCAGGGAACCAATTAACTTTAACTGCTAAGTAAAGAACCAAGATATAGGCTAAAAAAAACTCAGGTGAAGAAATCGAAGTTAAAGTTGCAACGTTTGCAACTCGGTCAAATATTGAGTTTCTTAATAATGCGACGATAATTCCAAGTGCAATTGAGAGTGGAACCGCGATAATTGCTGCGTAACATGCTAGCAAAAGAGTACTATAAAATCGTTCACTAATTGCTGTACTCACACGTTCACCAGATACAAGCGATTCGCCGAAATTTCCGGTAATTGCACCTCCGAGCCATTGGAAGTAACGGAAAACTGCTGGTTGGTCAAGTCCTAGTTGTTCTCGTAAAGCTGCTAGTGTTTCAGGGGTTGCAGCTTGGCCAAGCACAGCTTGTGCAATGTCACCTGGTAATAACTCAACAGCGAAAAAAATGAGAATAGATACGACTAGCAAGGTAATCAATCCTAACCCTAATCGATTTGCAACAAGACGTAATATATCTTTCATTAATAATCCTCCTAGTAGACGTTGCTGTATACGTTAATCTCTCCTTCCCATTTCAGCATAAACGTCAAATATTGAATTCTAACAGTTTTTCAATAACTTAGTTTTGTACCGCCTCTAATCAAAAAATTGAGGCGGTACTCGTTTTGAAGTTGCACGAATTAATGTGTTCAACTATGATTAGGCAAACCACCAACGACTTGCTGCACGTGCTCCATCACCTTCCCAACTTGGTGCAAGCTGTTCAGGTGTTCCAATTTCAGTTGAATTTGCATAGACAAAGTTGTTGAAGAAAGGAATGACCGTTCCACCATCATCTTTTGCAAGAATTGCCATTTCACGATACATTTCTTTTCGAAGCTCATCATTTGTTTCTGCTTTAGCTTGCAGAAGTACTTCATTGAATCGCTCATTTTGCCATCGACTTTCGTTCCATGCAGCATCGTCCTTATATGCCAGTGTATACATGACATCTGGTGTCGGGCGGGCTCCCCATGATACTAAACAGAATGGTTTTACTAACCAAACATCTGAGTAATACCCATCATTTGGCTCACGAACAACATTGATATTAATACCAGCTGCTTTCGCATGTTCAGCATAGAGTACGCACAAGTCAACTGCACCAGCATAAACACTATCAGCAGTACTGAGGTTAATTGAAAGACCTTCCGCACCAGCTTTTTTAAGTAGTGCTTTTGCTTTATCTGGGTCATATTCATTTTGCGGTATGCCATCTGGCCAATAAGGCATTGCAGGTGAATGATGAAAATCATTTCCTTTGGTCCCAGCACCAAATGCGATTTTTTCAATGATATCATCACGATTGATCGCAAATTTAAGTGCGTTTCGGACATCAACATTATCAAATGGAGCTGTATCACAGTGCATAGGCATTGTGATCGCGCCTGATGACGCAATATTGTGGATCTCAATATTTGGATTTCGCTCTAGTAATGCTTTCGTTTTCAGCTCAATAAGAGTAACCGCGTGAATATCACCTGTTATCAATGCCGTTTGACGAGCGTTCGGATCATTTAAGATGAGAAGTTCAACGTTATCAAAATAAGCTCCCTCCCGATGCCATCCATCATGTCGGGAAAGATTAAATTGAACCCCAAATTCACCCTCGTCAATTTTATAAGGTCCACTTCCATCTCCAGATTGCCAATTTAATGTGCCATCTCCATTTGCTGGACAAATTGGAAGGTGATAATCAGTCATAGTCCATGGGAAATCTGCATTACCGCGGGACAGTTCAACGACGACGGTGTAGTCACCATCAGCCTTGATATCGGTCACATCACCAAGAAGTGCTTTGGCTGCAGAAGTTGTTTCTCTACCTCCAACATCACGGTGATGATTTAATGAGGCAACAATATCATTTGCAACAACTTTATTTCCACTGAGTTGAAAAAAAGCGTTTTCGGTAAGTTTAAAGGTCCATTGACTCGCATCGGCATTTGCTTCCCAGCTATCTGCTAAGTCTGGTCCTAATGTGCCATCGCCATTTATCATCGTTAGAAAACTGCGATGGGTATGTGTTAAGAATATCTCACCTCGAGTCTCATATTGTCCTGGATCGTGAGAATCATTAGTGCCACCGTCGTGAATCCCCCATTTAAATGTTCCTCCACTCTTAGGCTGAGCTTTGGCGGTAGTAGACCAAAGTCCACCAGCTGTTGCCGCGGTTAAACCTGCAACAACAGAGTAATTTATGAACTCGCGACGAGAGATCTCACCCTTGCGGGCTGCAACATCAAGTCGATGTAAGAGTTCTTGATTTTTTGGGTTTTGCATTTTTCTTCCCTTTATTTAATTGTTTGAAATTAACTGATGTCGTTCTAGTTCAATTTTTTAAACTAGTATTAAATCAGTTAACGTCAAGATTAAAAAAAATTTAAGTTTTTTAAAGAGTGATTTCAACTTATTTTAATTTATTTTTTTTGAAAGTACATGAATTAAGAAGTAAGATATTGAGTTTTGTCCTTTAAAATCAGAGTTTTTCACGAGTTGGTAAATTTAAATTTTCAGGAAAAAAGTTTGACCAAAATTTCGGTACTCGCATTTTGAATTCAAATTGTTGTTTGAAAATTGATTGTTATTAGCAATGTTTTCTATTATTCAAAACTGATTCGGTGTAATTTTGTATCAATTTATTGTTTTCATTTCTTATGTGACTCCTAAAAATCTGGGGTGATTTGCTAATATATTTGAATAGGTTGCTACACAATTCATTGACTTTACAGCAGATAAAATAATAGAGGTAAAGAGAGAGTTTGTTATATTCATGCCGACAAAGTACGTTGCTAATTAAGTTAGAAATGTGTGAATGAAAGCGAATTAAACCGAGTTGGTTTAAATACAACAAGTCAGTAAGCACGAATTATACTTTGCAATTCGCATTAAGCAAAATAGACGGTTTGCGTATACGATCTGATGAGATCAGATTTCTAAAATTGAATTTATTTGTTGGAACAATTTTTTGTGGTTAGATTTTCGAGTGAATCTACTTAAGTGATTAACTTAAAGTATCCATATAGGTGCCGGTGGTAAATGTTAAGATTAAACGTTCTCATTTAAAATTATAAAATATTTTTGAACTCACTACCGGATATTGTTACGGTTTTGGGATATATTTCAATTGGTAGGTTTTAAGTCGGTTTCAAGTAAGTGGAGTGGGTTCAACCCCTACTAATCACTTGCAGTCTAAATCAGCAATTTAACTGAGTGACGGAATTTATAATATTCGGGAAACACATTTTGAATTGACAAAATGTCATTAAAAAATTTAAAACTAAAATTTAGGTTGTAGTTTAGAGATTTAGTAAACGGCTATACAATAAATGAATTATGCAACATCCTCATGTACTTGTTTTTGAATACATTTTACTCCTGCGCAATTTCGTAGCTTCTGTGGCTTCCTCACTTCCATCGTGAAATGACCCAAATAGTTTATCCCATGGCATCTCGGCAGTTCCATAGTTACACTCAAAAAATCTATGATGGAGTTGGTGAAAGAAATCGCCGGTATTTATATGTTTTTTATCCTTCACTTGAATTCCTTCAAATCCTGAATGTGCGAAGCTTGAATTAATTCCATTTATGTAAAAGTGGAAAAGAACATGTAGTGGATGAGATGGTATAACTAAATGGATAATAATTGACGAGAAATAGATTATCGTTTCAATTGGATGCATTGAGATTCCTGCCCAAGGCCCAACGTTGATATTTCGATGATGTATATTGTGAGCTAAACGATAAAGTGGCGGCCAATGAAGAAATCTATGAATCCAGTAAAAATGGAAACTTGACCAAATTGGGATTAATGCAAACCAAATTAAAAACCAAACTGGATTTTCTGAAAATGAGATTCTTGGAGCATAGCCATTCGCAGCGACCCAGAAATATAAAATTTCCCAAATTGTCCATGCTGAAACACCACTAGTGTACGACCAAAAAACGTTATCCCAAATTTGATTGCGGAAAGTAAATATACCATTTTTTCGGTTTTGGTCACGTGCGTCAAATTTGAGATTTTTTCCTTGTGCAGCAAATGTAATAAACCATAAATGGAGTCCACCAGCGAATATTGTTAACAAAATTAAATTTCGAAACCAAATTAATACCATCCAATCAAGTGATAGATATTTCATTGTTTCCCAAGAAGGTTGAAACCATTGATAGATTATAAAAGCTGCCAATAGTTCTAAAGTTATTGGGCTAATAACTAACCAATAGCGAAAAATCCATCTTAACCATGCAATTGGTTTAGGTGGCCATAAGAATAATGGTGAAACTTCAATTGGAATTTCAGGAGCGTAATTCCAAGTTGATTTTTTTGATTTTTGTTCCATCTTTAAGATCCAATTTTGTAAACAACTAACGACCTTGTATTATTTTCTAGGTGTAAGTACTTTATTGTATGCACCAATAGTTATTTGCGTATAAATTTTTGTACCACCTAAATAATTAATTCAGGTGGTACGTATTTTGAAAATGTATACTTAGTCAAGTTCAAAACAGATTATTTAAACCACCATCTGCTTGCAGCTCGAGCTCCATCATTTTCCCAACTAGGGGCTAGTTGATCAGGGTTTCCAATTTCAGCTGAATTTGCATAAGCAAAGTTATTGAAAAAAGGAATAATTGTTCCCCCATCATCTTTGGCAAGAGTAGCCATTTCATGGTACATTTCTTTGCGACGTTCTTCTTTGAGTTCAGCTTTTGCAAGCAACAGTAATTCATTGAATCTTTCATTTTTCCATCGACTTTCGTTCCAAGCTGCATCTTCTTTATATGCCAGAGTATACATAACGTCTGGCGTTGGTCGTGCTCCCCATGATACCAAGCAGAAAGGTTTTTTCAACCAAACATCTGCATAGTAGCCATCATTTGGTTCACGAACAACATTTATATTGATCCCCGCTGCTTTCGCGTGCTCAGCGTATAATACACATAAATCAACGGCACCAGCAAAAACATTGTCAGCAACACTAAGATCAATTGATAGGTTTTCTGCACCAGCTTTTTTGAGTAGTGATTTTGCTTGATCAGGATCGTAGCTACGTTGCGGAATATTGTCTGGCCAATAGGGTTGTGCTGATGAATGATGAAAATCATTCCCTATTGTTGCCGCACCGAATGCAATTTTCTCAATCAATTCATCGCGATTTATTGCGTATTTTAATGCATTTCGAATATCTACATTGTCAAATGGAGGTGTATCGCAATGCATAGGCATTGTAATCGCAGCAGCAGATGGAATATTGTGCACGACGATATTTGAGTTCCGTTGTAACAGTGCTAACGTCTTTAACTCAATAAGTGAAATTGAGTGAACATCTCCTGTTATTAAGGCCGTTTGGCGTGCATTCGGATCACTTAATATGATCAATTCAACATTGTCAAAGTAAGGACCTTCTAAATGCCAACCATCATGGCGACTGAGATTGAATTGAACGCCAAATTCGCCTTCTTCAATCTTAAATGGTCCACTTCCGTCACCAGATTCCCAGTCTATCAATCCATCATCTCTTGCAGGGCAAATAGGTAAATGATAATCAGTCATCAACCACGGGAAATCTGCATTACCTCGTGAAAGTTCAACAACTACAGTGGAGTCTCCATCTGTCTTGATATCAATAATGTCAGTAAGAAGAGCTTTAGCTGCAGATGTTGTCTCTCGACCTCCAATGTCTCGGTGATGATTTAGTGAGGCAACAACATCTTTTGCTAAAACTTTATTTCCACTAAAGTGAAAATATGCATTCTCGGTTAGCTTAAATGTCCATTGTGATGCATCGGCACTAGCTTCCCAGCTATTAGCGATGTCAGGCCCCAGTGAGCCATCACCGTTTATCATTGTTAGATAACTGCGATGAGTGTGAGCCAAAAAAATCATTTGACGAGTTACATAGGTCCCTGGGTCGTGAGAATCAGATGTGTTGCCATCATGAATTCCCCACTTAAAAGTTCCACCAGATTTTGGTTGCGCTTTTGCTGTAGTGGACCATAGTCCTCCTGCAGTTGCTACAGTTAATCCTGCAACTACTGAATAGTTTATGAACTCGCGACGAGAAATCTCACCCTTGCGGGCTGCGATTTCAAGCCGATGCATGAGTTCTTGGTTTTTTGGGTTTTGCATTTTCGTTCCCTTTTACTAATTGTTTGCGACTAACTAATGTCGTTCTAGTTAGAAAGTTTAAACTAGAACTAAATCAGTTAATTGTAAGTTTAAAAAAAAATTAAGTTTTAAAAAGAGTGTTTCCAACTTATTGTGATTTATTTTTTTTGAGGGCATGAATTAGGAAATGAAAGATTTAGTTATTTCCTTTAAAATCAAGTTATTCACGAGTTGGAACATATAATTTTACAAGAAAAAAAGTTTGAACAATATTTCAGCAATTGCATTTTAAATTCAAATCATAGCTTGAAAGATGATTGTCATCAGTGGCGCAATCAATTATTCAAATCTTGCGTGCCATTCCTTATATCGAATCACTGAATTTGCTCCATATTTAAATAGCGGAGTTATCGGAAGTTTTTTAGGTGGTGGTTCATTTCTGAAAAAATCTGTAATTTCTGAGTTTTTGCCAAGTACTTGTTCCGCTACACTGATCCCCGCTAAAGTACCTCGAGTAGTACCAAGACCATTTTGAACGCAACCACAATAAACTCCTTCCTCTATTTTGCGGGCTACAGAGACTGAGTTGAGAGTTAAACAAAGATGACCAGTCCATTGGTATTCCATTTTGAGTCCCGCAAGTTTAGGAAACCGGTGGTCAAATTTCTTTTGCATAACATTTGCGGCCCGATCAATCGCTCGCTGATTTGGTTGCATTTTTGGGAAAACAGTCGCACATGTTCTAGTGACTATACGGTTTCCGCCCTGAGCAGAGTCGATTTTTCGAACCGTGGTTCCCATAGGATCAGAAGGTGTTATACCCCAACGTCTTTCACCTCCTATTATTTTTAGTGTTTCATTGTCTAGTTCTGGAGTCATAACTGCATATAAAAATAGTTGAATAAGTCGACCTGGTTCAATCCCAAAGCTTTCAAGGTGACCGTTAACTGTTAAAATTACCTTACTGGATTCAATGGTACCTAATTTACTTTTTACTTGCCAATTATTGTCTGATTTTGAAATTCTAATTACTGGACTATTTTCAAAAATTTGTACTCCTTGATTTCGTAAACCTTTTGCTAAACCTCTAATATATCCGGCAGGTTGAAGCATTACTGTTCCAGGCGTATACAGTCCTGAACGGTAATATTTGCTACCAGTAATCTCGCTCATTTCTTTTTGATCAAGAATTTTATATTCCTCACCTAAGTCTGATAGATTTTTAGAATAATTTCGGTTATGGGTTATTGCGGTTTCGCTCACTGCTCCGTTTATTTTTCCTGCAGGGTCAAAGAAATTCTTATCAATTTGGTAATCTTCAACTGCTTGTTTGGCGAACGTAATGGCCATTCGGTTTAACGAAATAAGAGATTTTTGGTCACCAGCTGCAGTATAATTTTCTGAGGTTAATTCATGCGGTAAGTCAATCATAAATCCAGAGTTACGACCGGCGGAACTTTCCGCAATTCTTGTTGCGTCAACTACAACAATTTTGAGAGAGTTATCAATTTCAATCAACCGACGTGCTGCGGAAAGTCCAGCAAAACCTGCGCCAATAATGGTAATATCGGCAAAAGTATTTTCTGTTAAATATTCAGGTTCAGGTTGATTAGGGAGAATTCTATTCCAAGCAGCGGGACCAAGTAAATTTGGAAGCGTACTTGCAGTTAATACTGAAGTCATGCAACGGCCTCTACTCCATCATCAGAGAGATCAACCCAGATTGTCTTTTGTTGGGTATATTGGTCATGTGCAGATATACCATTATCACGCCCACCAAAACCTGATTGCTTAAATCCACCAAATGGAGTTGAAATATCACCTTCACCATAGCAATTTACTGATACCGTACCAGCTTGAAGGTTCTTTGCACCGATTAACGCACGTTTTGAATTGCTAGTAAAAATAGAGGCTGTTAACCCATATTTGGTTGAATTTGCAACCGAAATTGCTTGATCATAACTTTTTACAGTAATAATACCTAAGATTGGACCAAAGATTTCTTCCGTAGCCATGCGAGAATCGTGAGCAATCTCGACTATTGTTGGTTCAACAAATGCTCCATTGTGACTTTGTCCACCGTGTAAGACTTTTGCATCATCTGCTAAATAAGAGCTAACCTTGTCAAAATGAGTCTTTGATATCAACGCACCGATTCTAGTATTTGGGTCTAAGGGGTCGCCGATAGGCCACTCTCTAATATGAGCAATAAGTTTTTCGATTAATTCAGCTTTTATTTCGTCTTCAACGATTAAACGAGAAATCGCGGAACAATTTTCTCCCATATTCCAATATGCACCTTGGACGATGTGAGCGGCAACTCTATCAAGATTTTCAGTATCCTTGAGTACAATGCATGGATTTTTACCTCCCATTTCTAATACGATTTCTTTGATATTACTCTCAGATGAATATTGTAAAAAACGCCGACCGGTTTCAGTAGAACCTGTAAACGAAATCATATCTACATCCATGTGACGGCCCAGTGGTTCACCAGCACCTTCACCCGTACCAGGAACCACATTAAAAACCCCTTTTGGAATTCCAGCTTCGTTGGCAAATTCTGCAACTCGTAGTGCCGTTAGGGGCGTTTCTTCGGCAGGTTTTACAATTACGGAGCATCCTGCGGCAAGTGCTGGACCTATTTTCCAAGCCAACATCAACAATGGGAAATTCCAAGGTAGAACTAATCCGACAACACCTATTGGTTCTCGAACAATGAAAGAAATATGCGAATCAGAAATTGGAGAAACCTGGTCATAGATTTTATCAATTGCTTCGGCATGCCATTTAAGACAATTTATGGTTTCAGGAATATCGCTTGTTTCGCAATCAAAAATAGTTTTTCCACTATCCAAACTTTCTAATACTGCTAATTCACGCCGATTCCGTGTTAATAATTTTGAAAATTTGATCAATATTTCTTTACGTTCTGAAGGATGTAGCTTCGACCAACGACCGTCTTCAAATGCATCACGAGCTTTTTCAACTGCAAAATCAATATCTTGTTCTCCATATGCTGCGATTTCTGCAATTGCATTACCATTAACTGGATTAACAGTTGTAAATGTTTCTCCTGAAATTGCTGGGCGATAGGCCCCATCAATAAAGCCATTGGTCGGAAATTCAATTGATTTTGAGAGAGACTGATATTCTTCATGGGTAAGTAAATTAGACATTATGAATCTCCAGTCGTGATATTTGAAATTGTCTGTGTTAAGACTTTAATCACTTGTTCAACCTCACGTTTTTCGTCTTTGTTAAGTGGTTTTAAAGGTGGTCGTGGTGAACCAGATTTGAGACCAGCGAGCTCAACCCCGTACTTGACACATTGGATAAATTTTCCACCTTGTTCTAATACCCGCATTAACGGCATCATCGCTGACATTATTTGGCGACCAGTAGTGAAATCACCTTTAACTACACAAGCATGATATAACGCGTAATGTTCTTTAGGTAGGAAATTTGAGCCTGCACAAACCCAACTACGTGCACCCCATGCAAAAAATTCTAATGCTTGGTCATCCATCCCACAAGATAAATTGACATGGGGATAATCGCGGGCAAGTAAGTGTACTCTATTGATATCACCAGAACTTTCTTTTATCGCTCGAAAATTGCTTGATTGACCAACTCGGTCCATAAATTCTTCACCCATATTTACACTCATACGACCAGGGTAATTATAAAGTATGATTGGTAAATTTGCCGCGCGGTCAATTTGTAATGCGTTGATTGCATTTTCCCGTTCAGTTGGAACTGCATAAGGAGGTGTCGCAATCATAATTGCATCAGCCTGCATTTCTTTAGCACCCTTCGCCAATTCAATTGAATCAGGGGTGCGCATTGTCCCGGTACCAACAATTAAAGGGATACGACCGGCTAACTTTTCTTTGGTAAATGCCGCTAATTCTAATCGTTCTTCAACAGATTGTGAGTAATTTTCGCCAGTTGAACCACCGGATACTATTCCCTGAACACCGTTGCTAACTAGATGTTCTATCACACTTTCAAGTGCGTCCCACAAAATGTTTCCATCTGGATCATATGGAGTAATGATTGGTGTGTAGATGCCTTCAAATTTCATTTTAACTCACTATCAATTTAAGGAATAATAATTTTTTTTATATTTGAAAAATTTTTAAGAATTATTCAAGTTATATTTTATTTGTCATTGAGGTGAAGCCAATTCAAAATTAAGCAGTAAACTAAACAAATTTGCAAGATTTAGATATAATCCTCAATAATTCTGTAAACTGTTGTGCAACCTAATTCTATAGGCTATCCGATGGCGTTTGTAGTATCAGAATCCTTTGCGCGTTTCACTGTGTCAATTACATTAAAAATTGAAAGTTCTGAGAGGTATGCTCTTTTTTTCGACGATTTCCATATCTACCATAGTAATAATCTATGCACTCTTGGTGATTCTTGAAATTATTGTTGTTTTCGTGGTGAAAAATCAACCATAAGTTCAAAACATGGATTGCTGACCGCAGGGTAATATTGATTATTAGCTTCGCACCATTTTACAATTTCTTCAAAATGTGGAATGTGATGCTCGTCTCTATCAACGACCATCCAATATTTCAAATTTGAATCAGTTGCTAAATTTGCCACATACTCTTTTAATGCTCGAAATACATTTATTGGTGCACTGTCTTTGTGAGGAACAAATTCAATATGAAATTCGGTTTGAATTCTATTTAGCTGTTTAATTTAAGCTCGTTCGGTTTATTTACCTTCTGCTGATACAATAATTTTTTGTCTTTTAGTTTTTTCAACATTTCTGTTAGGATGATTTGTTGTGGGCATAAGATTACCCCTAATCTTCATCGTTATCTAAAAATGGGTTTATATTTGTGTCCCCATACAAAATGTGAGGGATTCCACCTAATACTCCTGATTCATACTTGTCAAAAATATTCTCTTCAAGGGGAACATCTCTATAATCTCCAAAGGAGTGCAATTTTGTTTCACCATCTAAATTTCGTTCAGTTACCCATGTTTCGTCTCTTCTAAGAATCTTCGGATTCAGAAGTGAAAGGTCATACGTTGTGAATAAAAATTGAGTGCGGGTGTTCTTTCCAATTGTTTCTAGATATGCCAAAATGAGACTTTTGGTTAGGAATGAATGTAAACTTCTGTCAATTTCATCAATTATAAGGACTGATAATTCAGTCTTTGTTGTTAAGTCAAAAAAAAGTGGAAGTAGGTCAATTAGACGACGCGATCCCTCTGATTCTCGACTTAAATTAAAAATTTCCGCCTTACCATTTGGTATTTTATGTACCGAAACTAATTGACTTGCAACTGGCTTATTGTTTTTGACACTTAACAAGATACCTCGTTCCAGTAATTCAGGATTACTGGAAGAACCTTTGTAACTAAATTTTCGTAAAGAGTCTTCGTTATGAATCAGAGCTTCTGTTAATTCTGGTTTTATTTCACGACGTGTTAAGCCAGATATACCTGTATCAAAATTATAAAGTGCTTCATTTAACTTTTCTAAAAGCTCATCATCTTCGTCAATTTTTTGCATTACATTTTGAAATATCATGTGCGGCGTAACAATACGTAGAGAGTTTTCAAACCAATCAAAAACGGGGCGAAATTTCTTGATATTAAAATATGTTGCATCAAACAAAAAAAGTTGTTCTTCTCGTGTATTCTCTTTAATACTCTCAAAGGTATCTATTTCAACTTCTTTACCAAGTTTAATGGTTTGGTTGACACGAGAAAATAACATCAATTCGCGATGTTCTGGTTGGATAATTTTAAGTTCTTCTTTTAATACTTTTTTTGTGTTTACAGAAAAATTGTATTCATAAAGAATCTCTTCAATCAAAAGGGTAAATTTAAAGTCACTCGGTTTATTGCGGCTTTCGGTATCCAATAAGAATGGATCAACAGGTATATTGTCACCTGGGTTGGTTCCTCGTACAATTAAATTCTGGGTAAATTTGAATGCTTCTACAAAGTTTGTTTTTCCAGCTGCATTACCTCCGTAAAGGGCTGATATTGGTAATAATTCAATATCATATTTACTTACTAGAGGAATATTTCGGTTGTTCTTACAGCTCTTTATTGCCAAAAAAGAAAATTTTGTCTCTTCCTTAAATGACAACCAATTTTTAATCGAAAAATCAACAATCACAGTTGAATGCTCCAAAATTTATTTGATATATTTTTTGAGTTGAGTTTGTTGGAAAGCAACTTGATACCTTATCAATTTATTTAATTAGGTAGAAATCATGTATTTTTCAATAACATTTCTATAAATTGAAACAAGTTTTGAGTTAAAATACCTACCAAAATCGCCAAATCTAGACTAATTTTTTGATATATAATTCGGTAATTTATTCAAAAGGTTCAAATACATTTTAAGCTGTTCAATTGAGATATATTCATCTGGTTGATGTGCTTGTTTTATTGATCCTGGTCCACATACGACAACAGAAGTTCCAAGTGATTGAAATAATCCGGCCTCGGTTCCAAATGAAACAACATTACTTGACTTTGATTTCAATAACTCTGAAAGTAATTTACGAGCTTTGTTTTCTTTTGCAATTTCAAAACTTTTTACTTCACCAATAATTTCGGTGTAAATTTTTGTCTCTTTGGAAATTTCATGCATTTCAGGTAGAAGATGATTCGTGGTGTAATTGTTTAATTCTTCTTTGACAAAGTTAGCATCCTCTTGGCAAACTGGTCGCATTTCCCATTCAATAGAACAATGTTTTGCAATAACATTTCTAGCAAGACCGCCATTAATTTTTCCAATTTGAATGGTTGTCCATGGTGGTGTGTAATTTGAATACTTCATATTAGGATTAGCTGCTAACTGTTCTGCTAGGTTCAGTAATTTTTTAATAAATTTTGTAGCAAAATGGATCGCGTTTACCCCTAGATTGATCTCTGAACCGTGCCCTTCTGTACCAGCAAAAATAGTTGAATATTCGTAACAACCCTTGTGACCTTCAATAATTTTCAATTCTGTTGGTTCACCGATTATCACAATTTCTGGTTTAGGACCATTTTGCTTTAAATATTCAATGAGGTTTTTCGCACCTTGACATCCAACTTCTTCGTCATAAGTCAGTGCAATGTGAAGTGGTCTTTTCAATTTTAACTTTGTAAAATCTGGGACTGTTGCTAAGACTGTTGCAATAAATCCTTTCATATCGCAAGTACCACGTCCAAATAGACGATTATTTCTTTGATTTAGTATGAAAGGGTGCGTGGTCCATTCTGCTGGATAGGCTGGAACAACATCTGTATGACCTGAAAAAACAATACCACCATCAGTATCTGGACCGATAGTCGCAAAAAGATTTTGTTTCCCAGAAGCAACACTGAAGTGCCCACCCTTGATTAGTAGTCGTTTTGAACTAGATTATATTAAAAATTTGATCTGTTCAAGCAAAAAGTGCTGCTGATTTTGGGTCTATCAAAACACTTCAGAGAATGTATTGTAGTATGAGTCAGCATGAATGGGAACCTTTTTTCGAGCTTGACTTGACAAATAAAAAAGTTCTACTTATATTCTCTTTTTGTTCATATAATAGAGGATATAATTATGAGACCAAAGAAGAGCTATCAACACTTAAATTTGACGGAGCGGGAAGTGACACAGCGGCACTATGAGGTGGGAATACCGTGTTCTGAAATCGCTGAGATGTTGGGGCGGCACCGGCGCACAATTGAGCGCGAGATTGAGCGGCATTCAATCTATGGTCGCTATGACGCACTGGTTGCTGACAGCGCGTATCATCAAGCTCGTTCGCAAGCGTCTAGTAGTGCTTGGAAGATGACGACTTGTATGCATACAATCATCTCAACCCTGATGAAAGTTGATCGATTAAGTCCTAAGCAAATTTACCATTGGTGTCTTCAAAGGGGGATAAAGATGGTCAGTAAAACTTGGATCTATCGATTGATTCGGAAAGATCGTGATAATGGCGGGACGTTGTATAAATATCTCCGTCGTCGCGGTCGTCAGCGCAAGTGGCGTGGTGGAAAAAAAGCCGGTCGTGGTTACCTGACGAATGTGCGTAATATTTCCGAACGTCCAGCCATCGTGAGTGAGAAGATTCGGTTGGGTGATGGTGAGATTGACACGGTTGAGGGGAAAGGGAAACAGAGCTGTCTGGTGACATATGTTGACCGGGTCACGAAATACCTCAAGATCGGCAGAGTCGAGGGTCTCTCGTCAATCTTGGTTACTGCGGCCTTATTAAAGGCATTGCGCCCGATTGCTCCGCATATTTTGACACTCACCGCGGATAATGGTAAGGAATTTGCCCGCCATGAAGAAATTGCCAAGCAGCTAAGTTGCGATTTTTTTTTCTGTGACACTTATAGTTCCTGGCAACGCGGATTGAACGAAAATACCAACGGCTTGATTCGCGACTTTTTCCCAAAGGGAACCGACTTTCTCAAAGTGACGGATGAAGAAGTTCAATATGTTGAAGACAAACTCAACAATCGTCTGCGGGAAACACTCAATTGGTCTACTCCAAATCAAGCATTTGCCACAGCGTGCGCGAAAGTGACTGCATAAGATCTTCCTGAGGCTCCAGTAAATCTCGGTTTATTGAAATGTTAGGAAAAGTTCAGAGATACCCGAGGGATAGCAAATTTCTCGTGATAAGGAAGTTATATCAATTTTATACTAATCGATTGGGACGTGGGTCACGAAAGCAATAATTTCTTAAAATATTTCTGAATGTTGCTCTGAAAATGCGAAATTTTACTCAAATTTATCACTAAAAATGAAATCGACCTTGACAAATAGAATCTAGTTTATTAGATTTCATGTAATTGGGCACTTCACTGTGGAATATAGGTTTTGTATTCAATTCATTGGGAATAATTGCAACTTTAACTTTATTGTTCTCTAAGAATTCAGCCACATATGAGATTAAATCAATATTACTATTCGCTGAAATTGTAGGAAATGCGATTAGTTTTTCTAATATTTTAATAGTTTCGCTAATGTTAGCCATTATAATATAGTTACTCTTTCACATAGAGTTTTCGCGGACGATTACATAGGCATTCTGCTCGAGTAGATTCCTTAATTAGGATGCTTTCTGTTATTTCCAAACCCCAATTGTCCATCCAAAGTCCAGGCATAAAATGAATCGTCATGTTCGGTTTTAGTATCGTATTATCGTTTTCACGAATTGAAAAAGTGCGTTCTCCCCAATCTGGTGGATATGAAAGTCCAATTGGATAACCCGCACGTGCATTGCGTTCAATACCTGCTTTTTGAAGTGGTTTTGCTAAAGCACGTGCAATATCTCCGGTTGTGTTTCCAGCGCGTGCAATTTCTAATCCAGCTTCAATTCCTTCCAACAGAGCTTTCTCTGCTTCCAACATAAATTTTGGAGGACTTCCGAGGAATACAGTTCGACAAAGTGGAGCATGATATCGACGAAAACACCCAGATATCTCAAAAAATGTTGCTTCCCCAGAATTTAATAGCTGACCACTCCATGTCAAATGAGAAGCAGATGCATCTGCCCCACTTGGAAGTAATGGTACAATAGCCGGGTAATCTCCCCATGTATCGTCCACGCCTTGAATTGCATCAGAGTATATTGTTGCAACTAAATCGGATTTACGCATTCCAGGAGTTATTCTTTCAACGATACCGTCAATTATTTTTTCTGAAATTTTTGCTGCATTTCGCATGAAAATTATTTCATCATTTGATTTTATTGCACGTTCCCAATTTACCAATGCAGTGGCATCAATAAAAGTTGCGTTTGGTAACTCTTCTTGAAGAGTAAGAAACGCTTTTGCAGAAAAGTAGTAATTTTCCAACTCTAAACCAATACGTTTATTGGAGAAATTATGCTCCGTAAGTAATTTTGCTAGGTCTTGCATTGGGTGAATTTCAGTAGATTGCACATAGTGGTCTGCGTAAGACCGGATGAGATCATTATTCATCCAAACGGTGCGTATTGCGCCATTACTATCTTGTTTACGACCCCACCAAATTGGGTCAAAATCCTGTGAAATAATCACTCCTTGATGAACGTAAAATGACCATCCATCATAACCAGTAAGCCATGCCATGTTAGAGGGGTCTTCAAGAAATAACACGTCAATTTCACGAATTGACATTGATTTTCGAACAAGATTTAGACGGCGTTGATATTCATTTTGACTGAATGGAACATTGGTGTTTGACATCAAATTTTTCCAAAATATTGATTATATTTAATTCTTGCTTACACAAATTGGAGAGTTTGAAAATAAAATTTACCATAAGAATATGCAAATTATTGTGGAAGTTTGGCCCTTTCCACCATTTCATATAAACTTTTACTGTTAAGTAGGTTTAAAGGAACAATTTAATTGTTACTAACTTGGTGGAAAGTTAACTTTGAAAATCTTTTGTTCAAATCTAGTAGTTATCAAATCCAGTCTCAATCGGTAAGTACTATTATTTTAATCTGAGATTGAATTTAGAATAATTGTAAAACTACAGACGCACCAAAATGGTGCGTCTCAAATTCAATTAATTTTGGTTGTACTTACCAAACTCCCGTTTCTTCAAAATGTTGCACTACGCAATGAAAACCACTACAGCGATTGGGTGCACAAGATGAAATAAATAGCCCTGTAATAATTAGCGAAACAACGATTGTAAAGTACTTCATTTTTAACCTCCATTGAGTTTGTTCAGAGTTACTTAAACTCAAAAATCATTACTGAATTTATCTTACTAGTTTCCACCATTTGATTTCAATCAAATTTAATTGTGTGCGTCAATTTGTCACAAAACATGTTACCATTTAGAGAAATTTAAATGGAAAACTGATGTGAATAATCATAGAAATCAGTGTACATTTACCAAAATTGTATTGGTGAAAAATTTAAATTGATTGAATAATTGTTAAAAGAGTTTCTTCTCTTGGAATTGTGATACTTAGTAATTTTTGAAGTAAAGCAACTATAATGTGTGGTCAAACTATTAGGATTTGATAGTAAGAAACAGGAAGTATTATTTACGAAGTGAATTATTTTAGATGGAATAGACTTTTTTAGAGGAGCATTATTATGCAAGATATTACTGGACTGAATGGCATTCCATTAGAAAACGCAAATCAAAGTTGGCAAAATGCAATTTTTGAGCGTAATTTCCAATTTGATGAAAAATTTGTTTATGCGGTCCGTACAACTGGAATTTACTGTCGCCCATCGTGCCCATCAAAAGTAGCGAACCTAGAAAATATGATTATTTTTGGTTCTGGATTTGCGGCTGAGAGATCTGGTTACCGTCCATGTATGCGTTGTAAACCTGATTTCTCAGTCAACTTTGACAAAAATTTGTTTGTTGTTGAAAAAATTTGTCGTTTGATTGAATCTGCGGACGAATATCCTAGCTTAAATGAGATGGCAAAAGAATCAGGATTGAGTCAATCTCATTTTCACAGGGTTTTTAAACAGTTTACTGGTATAACTCCAAAAGCATATATTTCAGTATGTCGTGCGAAACGGATGCAACAAAAGTTAATTGCCTGTCAATCAGTTACCGAAGCATTTTGTAATTCTGGCTATAATGCAAGTAGTCGGTTTTATGCTGAAACTGGCAAACAAATTGGTATGAAACCTAATCAGTTTCAAAAACAAGGAGTAGGTACAAAAATGCGATTTGCGATTGGTCAATGTACCCTTGGCGCGATTCTTGTCGCAACTACTGAAAGAGGTGTTTGTGCGGTCGAACTGGGTGATGACCCCAACGAATTGCTTGAAGACTTTCAAGATAGATTTAAGAATGCTCAGATTGTTGGTACAGATGTTGAATTTGAGAAAACTATTGCACACGTTATTGGATTAATTGAGAATCCGCGACAAAAATTTGCGCTACCACTTGATATTCAAGGTACAATTTTTCAGCAAAAGGTATGGGAAGTATTACGAAAAATTTCTATTGGCTCAACTAAGACCTATTCTGAAGTCGCAAATATTCTTGGAAATCCATCTGCAGTTAGAGCAGTAGCTGGTGCATGTACAAAAAATAAACTGGCTATTGTTATACCTTGTCATCGAGTGATAAAGAAAGATGGAGCATTATCAGGTTATCGTTGGGGAGTTGAACGTAAAGCACAGCTACTTGAGCGCGAGAGTAAAGTTTTATCAAAATGTACTGAAAAGATTCAAAAATGAAATCAGAAGAATATCGTGAATGGGCAAGTCGTATTGCGGATTGGGCCGCAGATTATCGTGATCGAATTACGGATTTTCCGGTGCGAGCGCAAGTCCAACCAGGAGAAATTACTAGTCGCTTACCGAAAGAAATGCCTACTGATGGTATTGACTTTACAACTATATTTGCAGATTTTGAAGACATAATCATGCCTGGTATGACGCACTGGCAACATCCATCATTTTTTGCATATTATCCCGCGAACTCAAGTCCACCATCAATATTAGCTGAAATCATCATCGCTAGTCTAGGTGCTAACTGTATGCTTTGGCAAACCAGTCCTGCTGCGACCGAATTGGAAACTCTTGCATTAGATTGGTTACGACAAGCTGTTGCATTACCGAAAGGTTTTACAGGTGTTATCCAAGATACTGCATCATCAGCTACATTATGTGCTGTATTAACGATGCGGGAACGGGCATTGAATTGGCAAGGTAAAAAAACTGGACTTTCTAAACAAAAACAGTTGCGTGTATATTCCAGTGATCAAATACATTCTTCAGTAATTCGCGCGATATGGTTTGCAGGTATAGGTGAGGAAAACCTCGTTCAAATTCCAACCTTTGGGCAATTACATTCATTAGATGCCAAAAAACTTGAAGAATCAATCATTGCCGATATTGATGCGGGATTTCAACCAATTGGAATTATTGCAAGTGTAGGTGGAACCGCGGTTGGTGGTACAGATAATGTGGAGCAGGTATGTGCAATAGCCAAAAAATACAATCTATATGTCCATGTTGATGCAGCTTGGGCGGGAGCTGCAATGATTTGCCCAGAATTTCGAGAAATGTGGCAAGGAGTGGAACATGCTGACAGTATTGTTCTTAATCCGCACAAATGGATAGGAGTACAGTTTGATTGTTCAGCACACTATTTGAAAAATTCAAATGAGCTTGTTAAAACTCTTTCAATTCAGCCAGAGTATTTGAAAACTCGGGGTCGTTCAGATTTTATTAACTACAGCGAATGGTCTATACCGCTTGGTCGTCGATTCCGTGCACTCAAACTTTGGTTTGTGTTAAGATATTATGGGCTAAGTGGTTTACAGAAACTAATTCGAAATCATGTAAGTTGGTCGGAATCGCTAGCCAAAAAAATTCAAAATGAATCTAACTTTGAATTAACAACTGAACCAATATTAAGTTTATTCACATTCCGATTTTGTCCTGAAGGAACAAAAGATTTGGATACGCTTAATTTAGAACTTGTCGACAAAATTAATAATGATGGTCGAATTTATTTAACCCAAGCTATTCACGAAGGTAATACCGTAATACGATTTCAAATCGGTCAATTTGATGTAACAGAAACTGATATCAAAAATGCTTTTAATGTAATTAGAGAATGTGCAAAGTCATTGATCAAATAGTTTGAATTTTATGAAAGAATACAAGTTTCCTATTTCTAATTTTGATTGTAGGAAAATTTTTTTGGAACAAAATTACGAATATCAAAGTCATTTATTTTAGGAAATTTCTTGAAAGCATTTTCACCACCTATTTGATTAAATAAATCAATCAACAAAGCATTTTTTTCTGAAATATTAAGGTCATTTTGATTACATATGATGTCTGCATGGGAAGGTCTTTCATGAATTGGTGTTTCAAATACACAACATATTTGAGTGCGATATTGGGAAAGTTTTCTTATTTGTTAAGCGGTAAAATCTACTACACCTACTACTCCACCTGCATCTCTTGATTTTGCGCTATGGTAGTTATAGAGAATTTCTGCTGTCAAATTAAGTTCTTTTTTAGTAGAGTGGTTAATTCGAACGACGGATACTCCACTAGTAAAAATTCTCTTAAAAATCGCATGTGAAATACGAAAGTTACTTACGGTTTTTTGGTTGATATCAGAGGTCGAGCATGCAAAATAACGTAAGATTTCGGAATCAATTACCCTACCAAAGCCGTTAGGTGAGTCGGTAGCTGTTTCACATGCACAATTAGGGTAATCAATGTTTATTTGGGTAACTTTATTTGGTCCAGTCCAATTATCAAGATACTCTCTTTTTTTATCGTTTTCAGTCAAGAACTATTACCTATTAGATTTGTCAATTTGCCTAAAAAATTCGAAATATCTCTACTTTCCTGTGCATTATATTCACCTCGGTCTGGATTTCCTTTTCCATTATCTATGGAATATGCGAACATATTTTTGTTTCCATCAAATAGTAAACCAACTATTATTAGACCTTTATTATTGAAAAGGCTTAAATATAATTCTCCATCCTCATCAATGTCTAAATATGGAACATCCATAAATTCAGGCCATTCTTTTACAACATTTAGAGCATCATAAACTCTCTGTTTTGGAATAATAACTCCTGCTTCACCTGTAGAAAATCGCGGTGCAAGGAGTCCATTTAATTCTTCAATAAGTTGTGTTTTTTTGTTATTTTTGGATACAAAAAACGCACTAATGCGTTCAACAAGTAATTTTAAAAAACTTTTTTCGGTTAAAAAATTATCTTTGTGAGTTGAAATTATAGTCATTAGTATCTCCAACTAAACTTAGATTTAGATTTATTCTTGATATTCTTATTATTGTAGTTTCATAAATTTAAGATTAATATAATACCATTAAAATTAATTGCAACAACTTTGAAAATTTAATTTGATTCAAATTATTTTGAATCGTGACTCAACTCATAATTCATCACAGTATTCTCTTCACTTTTTAACGATTTCATCAAATGATTTATCCGATACGTCTCCATTTTTTAGTGCTATAATGGTTGGTCCCAAAAAATCAGCAAGAGCATAATTTGCTCGTTGTTCTTCTTCCTCTTCAGCTCGTAACTTTGCTACAAGATTATCGTTAGGTGACTCTTCTTGAGAATGTGAAGGAGATTTTTCGTATTGAGCACCCTCTGTGGAAATTTTTGTAGAAACTTGCATGGTGTACTCCTATTGAGTTATTTCAATGAGGTGCCGGAAATAAAATTAGTAGTCAAGTACTTCCTAAAATGTATTTTTTTCTGCGACAACTTTGTGAGGGGTTGTTGAAAATAGAATTCTAAAATGATTCACCAATTTGCAAAGATTTTAAAAAATTATTTGAACATTTTTATGTCAATTTTAAACTACAGCTACCAAATATTGCATTTTAGATGGAATTCTTTATTCAAACACTGCGAAGTAATTAGAAAATTAAAGCTTTTTAGCTTTTTTCATTTGCGACAGCTTCATATTCAAAATGCTTTTGATGAAACCAATGGTTGTGCAAATTCATTGACTAAATAGTTTACATATGTGGAATAAATAGGGGTCATTGACCCCTATTTTTACCATGTAGATTTAAGTGTTACGGATGTATTCTAATATTGTTAAAGATTTTTTGCACTTAGACACTCAGTCATCTCACTTGCGATGTTTTTTATTAGTTCAAAATAAAGTCTGGGTCCGTTTGTAAGTGATGCACCAAGTGGATCCAATTGACCTGTTTTTGTATTCGTTCCTTCTGTGATAGTATTAACTAGTTTAGATTGAAACTGCGGTTCCGAAAATACACAGGTTGCTGCAGACTCTTTCAATTTATGGCGAATTTCGGAAATTCTCTCTGCACTAGGTGGAACTTCTGGATTGAGGAGGATTGAACCTACAGCCTTGACCTTAAACCTATTTTCGAAGTGCTGATAGGCATCATGAAAAACAATAAATCCTTTCCCTTGAATTGATTCTAACTGGTTATGAATTTCAGTAGTTAACTGATCTAGCTCCACCACTATTTTGTTAGCATTTTGCATGATAGTTTCTGCGTGGTTTGGTTGGTCTTGTACAAGTATGTCGCGAATTTCATTAACGAAGATTTTTGCATTTTCGGGATCAAGCCAAAAGTGCTGATCAAATTCACCTGCATGTTCTTCGTGTTCATGGTCATGGTCGTGATCATCATGCTCTGCATGTTCTTCGTGTTCATGGTCATGGTCGTGATCATCATGTTCCACGTGTTCTTCGTTCTCATGTTCGTGGCCATCATGTGCATCGTGTTCGGTGTGTCCGTGGTCATGATCATGTTCCTCAAATGCACCACCAGTTCGTATTGGTATTTGGTTAAGGCCAGGAAGTTTTGAAAGATCTATAACAGTAGCATTCTTTCCAAGTGTATTAATAGATTTTGCTAAATAAGGTTCTAACGTACTACCCATCCAGAAGATGTATTCTGCATGCTCTAGTGTGTGGGCATGAGATGGTTTAAGATTGAATGTGTGGGGAGAGTTCGTTCCGTCGACAATTATTTCAGGTGTGTCTACATTTTCAAGTACACCGGAAATTAGGGAATGAATGGGTTTAATTGTTGCAATATAACGACTCTCAGCAAGTGCTATTTTGGTTGTTAAACAAAATATTGCAATAATAATGGCAGTTTTGATGATTTTCATGGTTAGCTCCAAAAGAATGTGGTTGTAAAAGTTGGTTGAAAATGTAATGTAATATCATTACATTTAAATTTCAAATATGAATTTAAAATTTATTCTATTAGAGTTACAAGTTTTGGAAATTATTCAATGAAACAATCTAAGACAAATCTGATTAAATTAACTAAAGCGGGCTTAAGAAAGGGTGATCGGTGGTTAGTGCGTGGAATTGACTTAGCAGTTGACCGAGGAGAAATTGTCACCCTAATTGGTCCAAATGGTTCAGGAAAATCTTCAACTGCCAAAATGGCTCTTGGAATTGTTACGCCAACAGAAGGTACTGCTTTTCGAACCTCAAACCTAAAAGTAGGTTATGTACCACAAAAAGTTGATATTGATTGGACGCTACCTTTGTCTGTAGCGCGACTTATGAATCTAACTGAGAAGATTAACTCCAGTGATTGCTTGGATGCTTTAGAAAAAGTTGGACTATCGGATTTACGAGGCCAGTCAGTTCAAAGTTTATCTGGTGGTGAATTTCAACGCGTGTTGCTTGCGAGAGTTGTTGCCCGTAAACCAGATTTGCTGGTATTAGATGAACCAGTTCAAGGAGTTGACTATTCCAGTGAAATTGCATTTTATGAGTTAATTGCAGAACTTCGTAATAGCCTAAATTGTGGTGTATTACTTATTTCTCATGACCTACATATCGTGATGGCGGCAACTGATAAAGTTATTTGTTTGAATGGAACTATCTGTTGTCATGGAACGCCAAAAACTGTTGCAGAAAGTCCAGAATATAAAGAGCTTTTTGGGGTTAGTGCGTCGGCATTAGCAATTTACTCGCATGATCATATTCATCCCCCTTTAGATACGAAAAAATTCCAATCTAAGGTTAAAGAGTTAGCATGAAATTAGGTTTTTCTATTTCAACAAAATAACTAGTTTTGGGTTATGAAGAGGATTACATTAAATGTTTGATGACTTTTTCACTAGAGCACTTATTGCTGGTATTGGTGTTGCTTTGATCGCAGGACCTTTAGGTTGTTTAATAATTTGGCGACGCATGGCTTTTTTTGGTGATACACTAGCACATGCGTCTTTATTTGGTGTTGTTTTAGCACTTCTATTTGAACTAAATTTTACCTTTATTGTGTTCTTAGTTTGTGGTGGTGTGTCATTAGCATTATTTATGTTGCAACGGAGATCTGAACTACCAGCAGATTCGTTACTGGGATTATTGGCTCATTCGTCACTTGCAGTTGGTTTAGTAGGACTTTCGTTTCTTCCCCAGGTGACTTTTGATCTTTCAAGTATTTTATTTGGCGATATTTTGTCAGTTTCGCAAACCGACATTTTTGTTATTTATGGGGTAGGATTATTGGTATTGCTGGTTTTAATCTTATTTTGGCGAAGATTATTTGCTGCAACAGTGAATCGTGAACTGGCCGCTGCTGAAGGGATGGTACCCGATAATTCTTCAATTGTATTTGTATTATTGATGGCACTTGTGATTGCGATTTCAATAAAAATAGTTGGGGTGCTTTTAATTACTGCGTTACTGATTATTCCAGCAGCGGCAGCGCGGGGTGTGTCATTTGAACCTGAGCAAATGGCAATTTTTGCGTCGGTTATTGGGATAATGTCAGTAATTGGTGGATTATTTAGTTCTCTAGAATGGGATACTCCTTCGGGACCGACAATAATTGTTGTGGCACTTATATTTTTCCTTATTAGTTTGACTCCTTTGTTAAAATTCGTTTTACAATTGTTAACTAGGGATAGGAGATTTGAATGAATAAACAATCTAAAGGTGAAGCTAATTTAACAAAAAATCAGTCGCTTGTATTCGGTGTGTTATTAAATACCGAAAGTCCCTTAAGTGCCTATTCAATTCTTGACAAATTAAGAGATTCGGGATTTAAAGCACCACTGCAGGTGTACCGCGCATTGAATGAGTTGCAAAAGGCTGGTTTGATACATCGAATTGAATGTTTGAACGCATTTGTCGCCTGTAGTCAACCAAATTGTAGCTCTCATGAATATATTGCCTTTGCAATCTGTGAGAATTGCGAAAGAGTAACAGAATTTACAAGTAATGAAGTGAAATCAGGCTTAGAATTTTGGGCGCAAAAACAAGAATTTAGACTTCAACAGACAGTAATTGAATTGCGTGGAAAGTGTCAAAATTGTTCACATTGAAATGCTTAATTGACACATTTACGAGCTGTCTATATAATTGAAAAACTAAATTTGGAAATTTAATTCCCACCGAAAACTTTAATTATTTAGCAAAACACTGTTAAATTTTTGCTCGGTTTCAAACTACAACCAATTCAAACTTTTGATTTAGTCTTGCGAAAGAAAGGTAGCTAAATGGATAAACTTTCCGAATTTCCTATAACATCTTTATGCCCACCTACTAACTCCAATGTACTTCAATTATATTCATTTCCAACACCAAACGGTGTGAAAGTATCAATTGCATTGGAGGAAATGGGATTAGATTATGAACCGCATCTCATTAATATAAATACAGATGTGCAAAAACGCCCTGAGTTCTTGAGTTTAAATCCAAATGGCAAAATCCCCGCGATCATTGATCCTAATGGTCCAGATGGAAAACCAATTGGGTTGTTTGAATCAGGTGCTATATTAGTTTACTTAGCGGAAAAAACTGGAAAGTTGATGCCTACTGATGAAATTGGAAGGTTGAAATGCCTACAGTGGGTATTCTTTCAAATGGGTGGTATTGGGCCGATGTTTGGCCAATTTGGGCACTTTTTTAAATTTGCAAAAGACAAGATAACAGATTCCTATCCAACCGATCGATATACTGGCGAAACTAGAAGGCTACTTGGAGTTTTAAATTCATTTTTAGATGGCAAAAGTTACATTTTGGGGGAGGAATATACGATCGCAGATATCGCGACGTTTCCATGGGTGCGAACCCTGAGAGATTTCTATATGGGTGGTGAAGCGGTAGGTTTGAGCGATTTTCAAAATGTTCTAAACTGGCTTGATGCTTGTTTAGCAAAACCAGCTGTTGAGCGGGGTTTGAATAAACCGAAGCGTCCTGAGTAAAGCTAGTTTCAAATTTCAAATGGGAAAATATTTATCTTTGAAGATTGTTTACACTTAATTCTGAATTGTTACGCTGTTTCGTCAAAGATTTCTCTTCCAATAAGCATTCTTCGGATCTCTGAAGTGCCGGCTCCAATCTCCATTAGTTTTGCATCACGTAATAGTCGACCGGTAGCATTGTCATTGATATACCCATTTCCACCTAAGGCTTGAATGGCTTGTAAAGCTTGTTGAGTTGCTTGTTCTGAACTATAAAGAACACAAGCAGCTGCATCTTTTCGGGTAGTTTCTCCACGATCACATGCTCCAGCAACCGCATATACATATGCACGAGCTGAATTAAGGGCCGTGTACATATCAGCAATTTTTGCTTGCATTAATTGGAAAGTACCAATTGGTTTTCCAAATTGTTCGCGCTCATGAATGTATGGTACAACGATATCTAAACAAGATTGCATGATACCCAAACCGATACCAGCTAAAACTACTCGTTCGTAATCAAGTCCAGACATTAAGACTTGAACACCTTTACCTTCTTCACCTAGCACATTTTCATAAGGCACTTCGCAGTTTTCAAAAATGAGTTCGCAAGTGTTTGAACCTCTCATTCCCAATTTATCTAGTTTTTGTGCTGTGGAAAATCCTGACATTGACTTTTCAATAAGAAAGGCTGTTATTCCTTTTGAATCTGCTTCGGGATTTGACTTAGCATAAACTACCAAAGTCTGTGCATCTGGACCATTGGTGATCCACATCTTGTTACCATTCAAAATAAAGCGGTCATTTCGCTTTTCAGCTCGTAACTTCATTGATACGACATCTGACCCCGAACCAGGTTCAGACATTGCTAACGCACCGACGTGCTCTCCAGAGCATAACTTGGGTAAAAACTGCTGTTTTTGTTCATTGGTACCATTTCGATTAATTTGATTAACACAGAGATTTGAATGTGCTCCATACGAAAGTGCAACTGATGCAGATGCCCGTGCAATTTCTTCCACAGCGACAACATGGGCCAAGTAACTCATTCCAGAACCACCAAACTTAGGATCAGCAGTTATTCCCAATAAACCTAGTTCACCAAGTTCTGGCCAAAGGTCAACAGGGAATTCGTTTGAATTGTCGATTTCAGCAGCTCTTGTTGCAAGGTGATCCTGTGACCAGCGATAGACTGATTCGCGGACGGCATCAACTTCCTCACCAAGTGCAAAATTCATTCCCATTCGATACATTTGTTTAGGTTTCCCATCTTGTGATGAATTCAATATTTGAATTAAGTTGAAAAAAGCTCAGTATCACGATTTTTTTTTTACAAGCCAAAACATAGTATATAGCTGAGGAATAGTAAAAAAGTTTTTAAATTCCCAAAAATCATCTCGAAAGTAAATTCTATTCAATTAACCAATGGTGAGCTAAAGTTTCTGTAATTCAATGGTTTAATACATTTAAAATATAAGTTTATATCGCAGTATTAAGTAATATTTAACCTATCATACCTAAATACAACAGGGCCTTGTTTTAAAAAATTTGAGTTCAATTTAAAACTCAAATAAATATGCTAGAACTTTTATTCGTACTGTTCACAAACCAATGTTTTTCATCTAATTTCAATTTACACTGATACTATGTAGCTGAAACTGGTGGATACCTATATTCATTTGTGGCATTCGGCCAATTCATGGTTCCACGTACATATTTTTTATCAGCGTAGTAAGGTGGAGTGTAATCCCATGATTCTTTTACCCCTTTTTGCATAGAATTGAATAATAATTTTCTTGACTTCTGAGTCTTTACAATATCTTCCCTCAACTTTTCAAAGTCCCAGCTCGTTTGTACCTCGTTATCAAAGGATTTTAACAACTCCTTATATTCTTGGTTTTTCGCCAGATTATCTTTTTCTAATGCGTCTGAAACGACATCAAACAATAAAGGTGGATAAGACTCGCAATGAATGTATTTGTATTGTTTGCGTCGTATCATAATCATTGGATAGGAAGTTAATTCAGCACAATACTCTCCAATGGCGATATCCTCAGAATCAATTTTACCCGCAGCAAGTGGTAAAAGGCTTCTTCCATCTATTGGTTCACCAAGAATTGTGTTGTCGCCACCAGCTATGTCAATGAAAGTTGGTAGTAGGTCAAGAAGTGAGCAGGTGTTAGTTGCAATTCCATTTGCAATACCAGGACCGGCGAATATAAGCGGAACACGCACAGAAGGTTCAAAAAAATTCATCTTAAACCAGAGTCCACGATCACCTAACATATCTCCATGGTCAGACGTGACTATGATAATTGTATTGTCAATTTCATCAATTTCAGTGAGAGTTTGTAAAATCTGGCCAACCTTATGGTCGAAATAACTTACATTAGCCAAGTAACCCCTTCTTGCACGGATTATTTCTTCGGTAGTAAGTTTGATTTTATCGGCCCCAATTCCAAGCATGATTCGACTTGAATATGGATCTTGTTCCTCTGCTGTTAATACAAATTGAGGAAGTTCGATCTCATCGTCAGTGTATAAATTCCACCATTCGGGGCGCGCGATATATGGATCATGCGGGTGAATGAATGAAGCAACTAGGGCGAATGGAGCATCATTTCCTTTCATTCTGCTTCTCGCGATATTGAATAACCATCGGTTCGTGGTAAATCCAACTTCTTCATCATAATCAAGTTGAAAAGTGGAGTAAGCTACCCCACTCTCTTTTACTGCGTTAATATTTGTATAAAGTTCATCAACTTTTTCGTCAGGTAGCTCCCAATCTGGTGCCCAACCGAACTCACTCGTGCAAATTCCAGTGGTAAGACGGTCTTCAAATCCGTGTTTCTGGTCGGGACCTATGAAGTGCATATCACCACTTAAACATGTATGATAACCAAGTAACCTTAAATAGTGAGCAAAAGTCGGGATTTTTGCTGAAAATTCAGATACATTATCATAAGCCGCGATTCGACTAATAAGTTGACCCGTCATAAACGAAAAGCGAGCAGGAGCACATATCGGGGAATTAGTATAAGCTCCATCAAATCTCATACCACGTCTGGATAACCGGTCTATATTTGGGGTCTTGGCGATTGGATGCCCGTAACAACCACAGAACCGAGGAGCTAGTTGGTCAGCCATTATGACAACAATATTTGGCTTCCTCTTCATAGTTGTAAATCCATACTTTGATTCCAAATATTTATAATGATTAGTTTATTATTCAAAATTTCCAATTATAGCTCAGTTTCATTTCCGATCTCGTTGAACTGCGATTGAGAGCAACGCAAGTAGACCTGAACCAATCATTAGAAAAAATGAAACTGCGTTGAGTACAGGAGTTGTACCGAATTTTGTCATCCTATCGAACATCGCAATGGTAAGTGGTGAGTCAGAACTTACCAAAAACAAAGTTGTATTAAAATTTTCAAAGGAGACCAAAAAAGCAATAATGCTGGATGCAAACAGAGCTGGACGTAAAAAAGGTATTGTAATCGTCCGCAACACTCGACCTCTATTTGCACCCAAATTAAATGCCGCTTCCTCCATCAATTCGTCAAATTTTTTCAACCGAGCAGTCATTATCAATGTGGTAATAGTAGTAATGAATGAGAATTGCCCTAGC
The DNA here is from genome assembly GCA_964291365.2 of Stappiaceae bacterium. GTDB lineage: Bacteria > Pseudomonadota > Alphaproteobacteria > Rhizobiales > Stappiaceae > JBDWFY01. Next base: position 625,843 of record OZ220020.1, on the reverse strand, counting down.
ACCACGAGCAAAATACCCGGTCTCAATGCTGAAATTTCAATGTTGAAATTTGTTTCGAAAAAATTTGCCGAGTCAGATGCAAATACGAGTATTGATACTCCAAGAATGACACCTGGTATAACCAGAGGAATAATCATGAGAATATAGAAGAAATTCTTACCGGGGAAATTACCCCTAACAAATAAAAATGCATTCGTTGTGCCGACAAAAACAGAAATGCTTGCAACCATGAAACCGATGACAAATGAATAATAGAAACCGCTTAACAGACGACGGTCGTGAAACATTCCTAATTTTGGTTCTGAATTATTGAAAAACCAATCTAATGTGAAACCCCGCCAAGGCAAAGTAGGGAATTGAGAATCATTGAAAGCGAATATTCCAGCGGCAAACAGAGGTGCCGCAAGAAATATGATGAATAAGGTAATGTAAGCGCGGAATCCCCATATTTCCCAATTGACTTGTCTTGTTGCATCCATGATTCGAGTTCCAATTATCGCCAAGAGATTTAGTTTTTTAGGTTAATTTCGCATCAGTTTTTAGCTACAGTGTTAGCAAGTGTTTGGCCGCTAAGCCGCAATCCTAACCACACCACAAGTGAAGTGAAAAGCAGGAGAATCAAACCTAGAGTTGCTCCTAACTCCCAATTGAATCGAGTGATAAATTGAGTGTAAATAAGTTCTGTAAACCAGCTAGAATTCTTTCCACCCAATAGAATTGGGGTTAGGTAAGAACCTGCAGTGAGCATAAAAACAACAATACTTCCAGCAACTATTCCAGGCATTGCATAAGGAATAATAATTCGAAAGATAACTACCGCCTTGCTACCACCTAGGTTATAACCCGCTTCAATAATGGAATCGTCCATACCGTCTAATGTTGATACCAAAGGCACTATCATAAAAAGGATTACTGTATAAACTAGACCGATTATTACTGCCACGTCATTGTATAAGAATTCTACAGGCTGGTTTATTAACCCAATCCATAGCAATACACTGGACAAGACTCCAGTTTCTCTCAGTAATAAACTCCATCCGAAGGCTCTGATGAGATCACTCACCCAAAGAGGTATCAGACAAATCAGAAGCAAACTACCTTTCACACGCTTATTTGCAATCTTTGCAATGTAGTACGCGATCGGAAAACCAAGCATTAGAGCAATTACAGTCACCAAAAGCGACATTGAACCGGTTCTAATCAGCGTGTTCCAATAAATTGGTTCCATAATGAAATCTAAATAGTTGGAAAGTCCAAGCTGATACTCTCCTATCCCCACTTTTTCCCGAAATGATAAACCAATCATTCGCAAATGAGGGAGTATAATAAGGAGTGATATCCACAACATAAAAGGAGCGAATAAGAGAATCAGTGACAAATGCTTTGCATCTTTCGAGAGTTTGTCTTTCATCTATTTTAACCTAGCAAGAAAAATAAGACACTTGGTCAGCCGACCAACTCAATTGAACCCAATCTTGCGCAGTAACATTGTTAACACCACTTAGGGTTAAATCAGCCTCGATTAATTCACCACTTTGACCGCGTATTAACATTCTACTACGAGCTCCATTGAACAGGACACTATCAATTTTACCATTTACTTGGTTGTGAGAAACGGTCTGTTTTGATTCTTGTTCTGTAATGCGTTTATAGCCAATAAATTCAGGTCTGATAAAGGCTTCCACTTTTGCATTATTATTTAAGTGAACTGCACCATTCTTTTTGCCCACTAGGGTTAGTCCTTGCTGTGTTTCAATTTTGACGCTTTCACTATCTGCAGAAATTATGTTTCCGCACCAGCGATTTGTATCGCCGACAAAACCAGCCACGAAAGCTGTCTTCGGATGATGATAGAGTTCTTGTGGAGAACCTATCTGCTCGAAACGACCATAATTCATAACTGCAACTTGATCCGACATTATCAAAGCTTCAGACTGATCGTGAGTTATATACAGAAAAGAGGTATTGAACTGATTTTGTAACAATTTTAGCTCAATCTTCATGGTTTCTCTTAGCTTTAGGTCTAATGCCCCAAGTGGTTCATCTAGAAGTAAGACATCAGGTTCAAGTACCATGCACCTTGCTATTGCGATTCGTTGCTTCTGACCACCAGAAAGTTGGTTGATTTCCCGTTCACCGACATTAGGGAGCGCGATTTTTTCTAAAACATTTTTGACTTTATTTTTTATCTCTTCTTTACCAACTCCTTTGCAACGTAAGCCGTAGGCAATATTTTCATTAACGTTCATCATTGGAAATAGTGCTAGGTGCTGAAAAACCATCTTAACATTGCGCTTATTCGGTGCAATTCCTAGAACGGAATTTCCTTTAATTTTAATATCACCAGAAGTCGTATCATCAAATCCAGCTATCATTCGAATTAATGTCGTTTTTCCGCAACCAGAAGGACCAAGTATCGAAAAGAATGAACCGTTTGGAATATCAAATGTGACATCATCCACTGCTTTGAAATCTCCAAAAGATTTGACAACTTTCTCACATTTCAGGTCAATATTGTTAATAGAAGTCATTGGAGTAAAATAGTTGATTAGTGTGATTGATTGAATTGTAATATCGGCAAATAGAATTAAATGGGCATTTAGATAAGGAGATAAATGCTCCAGTCGAGTTTGCTGAATTTTAAGCAATATCGATTACTCGACTGGAGCATTGATTGTCATAAAGTTAGCTTCCTGTGGCTGCCTTTATTTTGTCAAGTGCTTTACCTTCAAGTTCCTCAACTCCTGGTGGTATAGGTGGGAAGAACTGAAGATTGTCAATATCGGTTGTTGTGAATGCCGTCTCAATAGCATTTTTCATTTCATCTGATAGTAAGGCATCTGCACCTTTAACTGTTGCCACTGAACCTGAAGTTCTTTGAATTATTTTAACATTCTCCGGTCGAAGAACAAAATTTATCCATTTATATGCGGCATCATCAGCTTTTCCTTTTCTGGGTAGTGCGAACGTATCAATCCAACCATGAGCACCAGATTCTGGTGGGACATATACGATATCGTTGTTTTCTCCGAAAAGTTTGTAAGCAGTTTGATCCCAGCTTTCGGATGCTACAATTTCACCTGTTGACATCATTGCAGTAAGGTCGTCACCTGCTTGCCAATAAGCTTTCACATTATCTTTACAATCAATAAGCTTTTGGGTGACAGCGTCCAAAATTTTTTGATACTCATCCAAATTTGACCAAGAATTTATTGGATCGTATCCCATTGATATTGCAAACCCTAGGAGAATGGTGCGTTTCAGTCGCATTGAAACCCGTCCTTTATATTCAGGTTCGCAAAGGTCGGTCCACCTAGTTATATCTGCCGCTAGACTCTTGTTAACCATTAGACCGGTAGAACCCCACAAGTGAGGGAGTCCATAAACTTCTCCATCCACAGATGCAGTTTCTTTTGCGGCATCAAGAAAGGACTGTTCAATTTTTGACGTGTCAATTTTTGTAAGATCTAGCGGTTTATAAATATTGTGCTCTACCTGCGGCAGATATATCCTCTCAAGAGTGGGTTGAGCTAGATCAAAACCGGCCCCACCAGTAGCTCGTAACTTCGCCACCATTTGCTCATTATTTGAAGGAGTTACTTCAACCGTAATGTCTGGATACTCTGCTTCAAATTTCTGGATTAGCTCTTCAGGTGCATAACCTCCCCAAGTAAGTAATCTTAAAGTCTCTGCTTGGACATTCGAGACAGAAAAGGTGAAAAGAAAAAAAGAGCAGACGCTCAGGATTATTCTCACAGTCATGATGAAATACCTCAAAGGTTGATAAGTTTATATTGGTTGTTAAGTTTATTTAGACCGCGGAAATGCGACTAAATTGTTTACTAACATTATTGGAAGATTGTTTAATTTTTATGACTGTTTTATTAAATTAGAATTAAATTTTAAATTCCTCTCACCGAACCGTTTCACCATAACAATTGAGTTTTTTCAAATAGTCAAAACGCCATAAGTTAATGGAACAATAATTGGATTGGAACTTCGGTTTTTGTACAAGAAACTTCAATTTTAGCTTTGTAATTGCTTAAAGTGGTGGTTAAAAACTCTGCACTTTGACAATCTAAACAAAATACTAGAATCGCAGACATTAAAAAAATTAGATGAGAATTTCTAGTCTTGAAAATCCAAAACTTTATGCTTCTTTTAGTGCAGAATATTTAAAAACGCTCTTTCGTAACTGAAAAGGTTTGGTGCATACCTACTAAGACGAAATGGTGGGAGGTTGGATAAAAATGTGTGAAAAAATACTGCTACTTTATGAAATGAATAACTAGACAGTTATCGGATTTTTGATGCGTAAGTTTTAATTAGTAACGAGAATTGATATTTACTCACTTTGGTTACCAATGGAAATTTTACATTACGCATCAAATATTTCTATTTTTTGTAAATTGTAATACTATTCTCTGTATCGACTTCATTAGCCGAGATAAACAAGTTTCGATTTTCAATTGCGACTAATCCTTCTGGCCCAATACCAGTAGGTAAAATTTGTTCCAGAACCGGATTTGACAAATCAGTGGCATCATATACACCAACGGCGTTTCCTCGTTCTGCACCGACAAAAATCAATCTGGTACCGTTGAATGTGCCAACTTCTATTGACTCAGGTTCCACGCCTTTCTTTTCTGCGCGATTGTCTGGCCAATAACCTGCTTCGGCGAGAGCTATTTCAAAACTTGCTCCCGATTCATACACAACTGAACCATCCTTGTTCCATATTGTCCAGCCTCTTGACCCGCCCCGCGTTGCTTGTCCTGGTGCATCGTGCTTGTAGTCACCTTCATTTGCTGTCGCGAAGTGATTATTATCAACCCACTTAACGGCATCGGGTTCTCGTCTGACTCCCTTAATGCTATCAGTCAGTTTAAGTTCTCCATCATCTTTATTATCTATTCCTGTAAGATCAACTGTACCAGCACTAAATTCATTGATAACCTTTCCATTTTTATCAACGACTATTAACCAGTTGTTTTCTTGAATTGTTACAACTGTTTCACCTAGATTATTGATGTCAACAAATTCCGGCTCTGGATCACCTGGCGCAATTTCACTAAAGCTATCTAGTTCAACTTTAGTCACTTTATCACCATGTACTAATGCTAAGAAACCGGCGGGAAATTGAGGAATTTTTTCATCATTGACTTCCTCATCTCTCTCATTTTCAATTGCGACCGCAATGAAATTTCCATCGTTTGAAACTGCAACACTATCGGGTTGTCCCCCTAAATCAACTTCTTTGATGATTTTACGAGTGGCAAGATCAATTGTAATTAGTTTTCCAGATGGATTTACATAACTCTCGGACGTATTGATACCAACATAAGCGAATCCGTCAAATACTGCTACACTTGTAGGCTCACCACCTAACATTATATTTCCTAACGGTTTTGGATTGTGCGCATCGGTTATATCAATCATTCCAATAGCTTTTAGTGGACTATCACTGTAAACCAGAGTATTTCCATCCGATGTTGATGTAATAATCTCTGCAGATGACTCCTCACCGGTAGGAAAATTATCAAGAGTTGAAAATTTCGCGATTTGTTCAAAATTCTTTGCGACTGCAGATGTTGCAATTAGGCAAACAATGAAGGCCACACTGATTATATTTGTCATACTTTTTACTCCTTATGACGTTAATTGTTTAGTCGATTTCTATGCGTTAGAAACCTTGACTTGCAGTTAACGAAACAAAAGTGTCAAAAATATGACGATTTCGTGAAACTTTATTGAAAATTTCCAATTAAACCGAATGTATGGGTAGGGTTATTGGGTATGAGTCGATGTATACAATATAACTGAGGAAAACTAATTCAAGTTTGCAAATACAATGGCCAGTACCACAAAGGTACTGGCCATTTCATCAACAATTCAAACATTTTATGCGCTATAGAATTCAGGTCCAAGACATAACCAAATAAACTAATATTGACAAATATCACTAAATATTTTTTACACGAATCTTTGCCTAAACAATAGAACTGAAAATCAGGACAAACTACTTTAACTGACCTTTAAAACCTAACTCGTAGTACGCCAGTTATTCTTAAACTTAAATTTTAAATATTTCGCGAAGTGTGGATATTGTAAACAAAAATTGTTTTGTATTACCAGTAACTGCGAGCCATCAATATTCGTCCAATTTTGATCGTCGGGAAGCGTATATTTTGAATTTAAACGCGACAGAGCATTCAGTGCCTGTCTTCGTCACCAGAAGCAGCATATGAAGCGGTTGAATTGCTGACCTGTTGGCTATCTTCAAGAAATAAGGTATCAAGGATAGGGTGTTTCTTTTCGATATTCCAGTTTATTTTGACTAATTTACACGCCTGTTCTGCAAATAATTTTTGATTTTGAGGGATGCAATTAGTGAAACCAATCCGGTTGCGCGCGTCTTGTCCAGCGCATCTCAAAATTTTGTTTCTTACTTAAATAAAATTTTTGGTAAGACGAAACTAAATCTTCACTTTTAAATTCATTTGGCATTGCAAGAGGAAATCTTGTCATTGGACCAACAACAATATTTTGCGGTAGTTTAGCTAACCGGTCGGCAAACTTGATCTCTGTTAAATGCGTTTTGTCGTAACGAAAAGTATATTCGTTACATAGTGCAATAAAGTGCTCATAAAGCCAACAATAGTTAGCACTAGTTTCCCGAGCCCAGATAGCAGAGGGATGATTTTTGTGCGTTATGCGATAAAGCGATGTATCATCTCCATCCAGCACTTGGTGAGCAGTGCATAATAATTGAGCCGTTTCTAAAGTCATTTTAACAACATGTCGGTCACATTGTAACTGCGCAGCTTTGACAGGAGAAGGATTTAAGAAAAAAATATTCATTTAGTTCTACCATATTTGAATAAAAAAATACCATCATATTTGACCAATGTCAAACTCTTTTTAGAATTATTGATCATTGATTTTGTCAAGTAAATTTCTTAATTGTATTCCAATCTTATCGTGATTTCAAAAATATTATTCTCTGAACCTAATGTTACATAATCTAATTATGATTTAAAGGTGATTTCATGAATCTTGGATATTGATTGCGGGTTTAAATCGTTTTTCAAGAGTTCTATTATTTGAAAAGTGCTATCAATAAAAGTCTCATGAGACAGTTATAAATTAAAGAAACATTACAATTAGATGTGGAATCTGCGATTCAAAAAAAATTGAATAACATTATTAACTGCATTGTTGTTCTTTAATCAAAATATCGTGGTCCAATAGCTATACATATAATTTTGAAATGGAAATCAAATTGCTCGTTGTTTCTTTTGTTTGCATCAATACAAAAACGCACAAATTGAAAAAGCCCAGAGATTCCTCTCCGGGCCTTTTCTGTTCAGATCTCAGAAATAATTAGAAATAGCGTGATACTTGGAATGTAACTGAATAAGCTGGATCAATAGAATTATTACCGTCTTCATCAATTTCAGCTTGTATTGCTTCATCAGCACTGCTATATGAAGCGGTATAGAAGTCACCACCAAGTATAAAAGATAAATCTTCTACAGCTGCTGGTGAATATTCAATAGAACTTGCGACAGTAATTCCATTTACAGTCCAATCGCCTTGACTGGCTGAGAAATATCCACCATTGACACCGAATTCAATTTCAGAAGTAACGCTGTACTCTAGTCCACCCATTGCAGTAAAACCAGCAATAGATTCAAGTTCGCGTTTAAACCTGTCCTCATCTTCTGCATCTTCAATTGGAATTAGTTGGACATCATCATCAAATAACTCAATCATATCAAGTTCGCTCAAGTCAAAATCGTCAGCTTTGTAGACTTCCCTTGTTACTGGATTACCATCAATTAAAGGACGACCGTTAATTTCATTATCATTTGTACAATTTTCCTCGATACACCCTGGGATTCGATCTGGAATCTTTACTTCCGGAATGCCAATTTTTGAAACTGCGGCACTCGCAAAAAAACCATTTCCACCAATTTCAAGGTCATCAATACCAGGAATTTCTATTTCAATTCCACCTCCGGCATAGAATCCAAAGGTACTTAAATCTGCAGGGGGATCTAGTGAATCAAACCACTCCATTTCCGCTTCATCTTCGGCATCATCTCTTGCGTCATCTGCTTCATCATCTGCTTCATCATCTGCCTTCTCATGTGCTTCTAAATGTGCAAAATATTGAGCTGCTCGAGTGTTAACATCCCAATCTCCACCATCATCCTCATCCTCTGTTAAGTAGTCAAGAATATCTTCATATTCTTCCTCGTAAACGTCCTCATAAACTTCGTCATATACTTCATCATATATTGCATCATATTCATCTTCATCATATACATACTCATCATAATAATCTTCGGCATCGCCAAGTGAATACTCTCCTTTTTCGTAGACTTGAGATATTGCACCACCGCCAATATTGATTTCAAGCCAATCTAAATCAATATCTAATGCAGCTGCGAAATCCGGAACAAACTTAGAGTGTCCAGTCGGCTTCTCAACTCCAAATGAGATTGTGGTTTCTAAATCACTTAAATCTAACTCATATCCTAACATAGGCACAGTTTCTCCCGAGAAAAAATAACCATGATTAGAACTGAGTGCATAGTCACCTTTATTTATGCCACCAAATGAACTGTCATATCCAAGAGTAAGTCCACCAAGTTGAACATAAGCGCGACTGAGTTCTGCTTCACCATCATCATCTGCTGACATACGTACATAAGAACGAGAGAGCCCAAAAATAGTTTCAAGCCGAGCATCAAGAGCTATTCTACCTCTGGCATCAAACTTCAACTCGGGGTCTTCTTCATCATTTTCCTGTTCAAATTCAAATCTTGCACGAATATCACCCTCCACTTCAAGGCAAATATCTGTTCCAGGAATTAAAAAATATGAGTCTCCAAAAGTATCGCAAACTTGAACGTAGTCAAAAGAATCAGCTGATTTTGACTCATCTTCACTGGCAGTAGAACTGGTGTAGGTAAATCCAAAAGTTAGAAATGCTAATAGAGCACATTTTAAATATGTCATTTGTAATCTCCTTGTTCTGTTAGATTAGTTCAGCCGTTATCATTGAAAAATTACTGAACTTGTTGATAAATCAGTTTCACACTGATTACCTAACTTTACTCCGAGATTTTTTCGCTTTAATTAACAAGGAATTAAATTATTGTGATGATTTTAGTTAATTACGTACATTTTTATTTAACAAGTCTGAAACAAAGGTAATAATTGCTCCGCAAATTCTGGGAATTTGGTTGAACTTAGACAGGATTTTCTTTAACATCTGGATTTCAACACCGATTTAACTGTGTAAAACATTTCCAATCTCTGCAAGAACCCAACTTAATTATAAAACCTTCTAATCAAGACAAATAATATTACGAAGAATTCTTAGAAAGTATAGTTAACTCCTAACTACTGAAGTAGTTTAATTTCTGAAGTTTTTTCAAACTAAATCCAAATTTTGAAATTTATTAGATTTAAAGTGAAAGGTGTGTTGAAAATCTGAGTTAATGGGTTTGAAAATTATCAATTACAAACCTCTTAATTTAACTTTTTCAACATTATTATGTTTTGAATTGATAAAAATATTAAATGCGGCATGAATTTTCATGTTTGCATATTGCAATAATTCGCTTGGTAACATTCTCGTTGGATAAGCATTTTAGTTATCCCTCGCCTAATTACGCTCAACACGTCGAGTATTTCTTTCCGTCGGGTTCGGTGTTTATCTTCACGGAGAATGTTATCTAAATAGCAGTGAAGAACCTCAATACTGCAATAATCGCGGGATAATTGTGTGAATTACTTGGCGGAATAATCATTACTAATGTTGCAGAAATGTTCCTCAAGTTTGCCATTTCGCGCAATGGTGATTTTGGCAACGGAGACACCGTCCCAACCGTATGTTTCGATGAAAAATTTTCATTGTATATTTCAATGGTTCGAGTCACATTTCAGCATCGACTTAATTCTTCGGCTTCGAAAATATCATAGGAATTATTTAATTAGTCAATAATATAAAAGAGAATTAACCAATTTCGTTTCCATCATCGCGGCTAATTGCGATTACAGATGATCTAGGAACTGTTCTACCACCATCTGGAAAGTGACTGTTACCGTTTTCACCGGGATGTTGAATGCCAATAAACATTGTTTTCAAGTCCTCGCTCCACGTTATACCGGTAACTTCACATTCATTGGGCCCGACGAGGAATCGTCGAATTTCACCAGTATTTGTATTACCCACAAGCATTTGGTTATTTCCCATGCCTTTATATCGATCTTCATTAGAATAATTCCCATCGGTTTGAATCCAAAGGAAACCTTTTGTGTCAAAACCCAATCCATCAGGAGAGTTAAACATATTATCTGGTGTGATATTTTCCGAACCCTTGCGATCATCTACATAAAGCTTTGGATTACCAGCTAAAACAAACAGGTCCCAATTAAATTCTGAAGCGGTATGGTCGCCGTTAATCGGTCTCCAACGTACAATTTGGCCAAATCTGTTTTCTCTTCGTGGATTAGGGCCACCAACTGGTTGTGGATCACCACCGGCATTGGGTTTTCTTCCTCGATTTTTATTATTAGTCAGGGCGCAGTAGACTTCTGGTTTCAATGGGTGCGCAACAACCCATTCTGGTCTATCCATTGTGGTAGCTTTAACAGTGGAACCCGCAACTCGAGTGTGAATGCAAATTTCTGCTTTAGATGACATTCCTGTAGAGGATGGCGTTAACTCGATCCACTTACCAGTTTGATCATCATTAAATTTAGCGACATACAATTTCCCTTCATCAAGAAGAGAAGAAGTGTCGCTACCTTTAACCCATGGCTCATTACTAACATATCGATAAAGGAATTCCCCTCGTTCGTCATCACCCATATATACGACGACTTTCCCATTTTTTGCGATGACAACTTCAGCATTTTCATGTTTAAATCGACCAAGTGCCGTTCGTTTTTTCGGTTTTGCTTTTGTGTCAAATGGGTCAACTTCAACTACATATCCGGCCCTATTGGGTTCATTTGGATGTTTGCTAATATCAAAACGATCATCTGCACTTCGCCAATCATAACCCCAATCCTCGTACCAGATTCCATATCTCTTGAATTCTGTACTTAATGGTAGGCTAGGATCACTTGAAGAAAAGTAACCATTAAAATTTTCTTCACACGTAAGAAAAGTTCCCCATGGGGTGCGCCCACTACCACAGTTATTCCAAGTACCAAGAGATTGGTGACCATTTGGTTCATAAGCTGTTTGGAGCAGAGAATGTCCCCTTGCTGGACCGGTAATTTCCATTGGCGAATCAGGTGTAATGCGTCGATTCAATTCCGAATCTAAATTTATTGTCCACTTACCATCTTGCAGAGTAAGCTCTACAATCGTAATACCGTGAGCTACTTTTCCCTTTAGAATGTCATCTGTTGTTTCAGGAAATTTCTTGCGTCGGTTACCATGGATAATTTCACTATTGGTATACTCATTATTAACGACTAACAAGTTGCGTCCATTTAAATTAAATAATGCCATTCCATCAAAATTGTCACCAACGGCATTTTCCTGGCTTTCAGCAGTTCCACGTGTTTTTTGGTCAAAGGGAACACCATCTTTTGAAATTGGGTCGCCCCATCTCATCACTACGTACCAATTATACCCTTGCGGAACAGTTACTGTATCCAATGTATTAGCAGGAATTGCCGTAAATGAAAAATCTTCTGAAGCCGATGCTGAATTAGGTAAAGAGCTCTTCGCTCCGACTATAAATGTACCAGTTCCATAAGCTAGCACTTTCATAAGCCCACGACGTGAAATTGCAGACTCAACAATTTGGTCGAAATCACAGTCCTCTGGCCTTGGATTTCTTATTTCATCAAAGTCGTCAAAAGAAAGGGAGGTTCGCGGTGAACGGTCAAACGGACCATTTAAGAGTATCGTCATAATTTCTTAATCCTTAGTTTTGAAGGACAATTAATACAGCAAGTGAATCCTCGCTGACATTGATATCATAAGGTGGACTTTCTACCGCCGAATTAAAATTGGATTAAATATTTATTACAATTGCATGAAGTTTTAATAGAACTTTTAAACTTGAAAAAAAGAGAAAAATTCAAGAAATTGTTGCTAAAAGCAAATAGAATCGCGTTTGATGTCCGAAAACCATCATCGGAGGGGGAGGATTAAAAATATATATTTTACTTAATCTTAAATTTTTTGATAAAATGAATCACAATTAGTTGCATCAGAGCATATTAAATAAGGGGGACCATGAATCACGTTTTTCCAAGATTTATGAAGCAGACTCTTCCATACGCGATGAAGGGTGATGGGGTTTATATTATTGACTCAAATGGCAAAAAATATCTAGATGCTTCTGGAGGAGCGGCAGTTTCTTGTTTAGGCCACTCTTATGAATCAGTAATTACAGCAATAAAAGAACAACTTGATCAAATTCCCTATGCTCATACTGGATTTTTCGCGTCAGAATCTGCTGAAAAATTAGCCGATATATTGATTGAAAATGCTCCTGAAGGACTAGATAGAGTTTATTTTGTATCAGGAGGTTCAGAAGCGACCGAATCGGCATTAAAACTAGCGCGACAATATCATTTGGAGCGAGGTAACACTAAGAAATATAAAATTATTGCGCGGCAACAAAGTTATCATGGCAATACTCTTGGGGTTTTAGCGGCAGGTGGTAATAAATGGAGACGTGAACCATTTGAACCAATGTTAATGGAAATGTCTCATATTATTCCTTGTTACTCTTATCGTGAGAAAAACGTGGATGAAACTGTAGAGGAATACAGCAATCGAACTGCACAAGCATTAGAAGAAGAAATATTGAAACTTGGGGCAGAAAATGTAGCGGCATTTATTGCAGAAACTGTTGTTGGTGCTACTTTAGGAGCAGTTCCAGCCGAAGCTGGTTATTTTAGCAAGATTCGCGAAATTTGTGACCGGCATGATGTCTTAATGATTTTAGATGAGGTGATGTGTGGAACTGGACGCACCGGAAATCTGTATGCCTGTGATGCCGAAGGAATAGTACCCGATATCTTGTGTATGGCGAAAGGATTAGGTGGAGGTTATCAACCTATCGGAGCGATGCTATGCAGTAATAAGATTTTTGAAGCCATTGAAAATGGTACAGGTTATTTTAGACATGGACATACTTATATTGGACACCCTTCAGCAGCGGCTGCGGGATACGCAGTTGTTTCGACATTAATCAATGAAGATTTAATTAATCGGTGTGCAATGATGGGAGAAAAACTGGCCATTGGATTGAGTGATAAATTTGCCCAACATCCACATGTTGGAGATATTAGAGGTCGTGGCTTATTTCGAGGACTTGAATTGGTCGCTGACCGAGAAACAAAGGAACCATTTGATGCAACATTAAGTATTCATGCCAAAATAAAGAAAGCGGCGTTTGAGCAAGGTCTTACATGTTATCCCACTGGAGGAGTTTGTGATGGTAAGAAAGGTGATCAAATTCTTCTTGCTCCGCCATTTATAATTGAAGATAGTCATATAGATGAAATCATCGATAAATTGGGAATTGCTATTGATAATATTCTACAAAGTGAAGGATTTGGTAATTAGGTTTGAATTGTAGTTTGGTATTCTTTGAAGTTGTACTTAATTTAAATTGTATTGATTTATTCAAATTTTGCGGTGAATAACGGACATAATTACCGCAAATTTTGCGGCGAATAATTCAAATTTTGCGGTGAATAACAAACATAATTTCTGCAAATTTTGCGGTAAAAAGATTGAAATTTCAAAAGAGTATCCCATGTATTTGAAAGTACTAAATTTGAGATTATGGAGATTAATATGTGGGTTCATGAACTGCAAAATTGGCCTAACTTTATCTGGAACATCGAAGAACTTGCTGATAAATTAGCAAATATTCGTTATCAACAAGGCTGTTTATTGGGGCGAATTCAAAATATAGGAGTTGAACTTAGACAAGAAGCAAATTTTATAACTTTAGTCAGCGATGTAGTAAAGACTTCAGAAATTGAAGGTGAAATCCTTAATCTGGAAGAAGTGCGTTCATCTATTGCTCGTAAATTAGGAATTAATGTAGTCGGACTTAAACCAGTTAGTCGCGATGTTGAAGGAATCGTAGAATTAATGTTAGATGCGACGCAACAAAATTCAAAACCATTGACAAAAAACAGATTGTTTGACTGGCATTCCGCACTATTTCCAACTGGGTTAAGTGGAATCCGTCGGATCATTGTTGGTGGTTGGCGCACGTTGGAACAAGGCCCAATGCAAGTTGTTTCTGGACCAATTGGTCAAGAAAGAGTTCACTTTGAAGCACCCAGTGCTGACAGAGTGGAAAACGAGATTCACTTATTTTTGGGTTGGTATGATAATTATAATGCAATAGATCCAATACTAAAAGCAGGAATAGCACATCTTTGGTTTGTGACTATTCATCCGTTTGGAGATGGGAATGGTCGAATTGCGAGAGCAATCGCAGATATGGCACTCGCTCGTGCCGATGGAATACCTGAGCGATATTACAGTATGTCTTCTCAGATTATGTTTGAACGCAAAGAGTACTACTCTCAACTTGAAAAAAGGCAACGAAGTAATCTTGATATAACAGATTGGTTGGATTGGTTTTTAGATTGTCTTGGTCGGTCATATCTAACCGCGAACTCAGTTATAGAAAACTTATTTTTTAAAAAAGAACTTTGGGAAAAAATTAATCAAAAATCGGTTAATGATCGCCAACGTCTCATCATAAATAGGATGCTTGAGGTCGATTTTAAAGGTTTTATGAATACTTCAAAATTTGCAAAGATGGCAAAATGTTCTACTGATACCGCATCGCGTGATATTCAGGATTTGAAAGAACGAAATATTTTTATTCAAAACCCAGGTAGTGGACGAAGTACAAGCTATCGACTACCTGATTCAATTGAGTAACTAAATTTGGAACATACCACTATATTAATTTTGCTCAATGAGGTGCTATGCTATAAATTACAGGAAAATTTTATTTCTTGAAGTCCCATAGATTTTGTTTGGTGTATCAATTATTTTCAAACTCAATCAAATATATCAGTAAATGACAATTTCCCCTCAGGTCAAAGATTGAGAATTCATATACTCTTCAAGTCTTTTGACTTGGTTGGGTGAAAAATATAGCCCAAGCTTACTTCTACGCCACAATACATCTTGATGAGTCTGAGCAAATTCATTTCTAACTAACCAATTCACCTCAGTTTCGGTTAACCCAACTCCAAAATCTTCTCCAAGGTCTGCTTCGGATTTTACATCTCCAAGTACCCGAAAAGCTTCTAACCCATAGGACATAAATAATCTCTTAGCATGATTTGGGTTAAGAAATGAATATGTAGCGCAAAATTTATTTTGCATGGAGTCAAATTCTCGCACTGGGAAGTCACCGCCTGGTAATGGTGTATATTTTGTCCAGGAATTACCTTTTTTGCCAATTTCTTTATTAATCTTTTCAAGAACAGTTTCAGCTAGTTTGCGGTATGTCGTAACCTTTCCGCCAAAAATGTTAATGATTGGTGCATGGTTTTTACCATATTCAGTTTTGATTACGTAATCACGTGTCGCTTCCTGTGCTACAGTTGAACCATCATTATAAAGAGGTCTTACACCAGAGTAACTCCAAGCTATAGATTCACGTGCAACTGGATTTTTAAAGTATTGTCCAAGAATTGTACAAAGGTACTCAATCTCATCTTCACTTATTGAGGCATCTGCTGGATCACCGGAATATTCTTCGTCGGTTGTTCCGACAAGAGTAAATTCATTTAGGTAGGGGATTGTAAAGACAATTCTACCGTCATTATTTTGGAAAATAAAACATTTATCATGGTCATATAATTTCGGTACAACAATATGGCTTCCTTTAACCAATCGTACATTATTTATATCGCTCCAACCTAGTGCTTCTTGCAATACTGAATCAATCCAAGGTCCTGTTGCGTTGATAATTAATTTAGCTGCAACTCGTTGGTGCTCGTGATTATTATTTGATTGGTACGTTACTAACCAATTGTCGGCATTTTCTTCAATACCAATTATTTTGCAACGCGTTAAAATTTGGGCACCTTGATTTACAGCATCTCTGGCGTTCAATATGACGAGTCTGGAATCATCAACGGAGCAGTCAGAGTATTCAAAACCTTTGATATAATCGTTAAATAGTGGTTTTCCAATCGGGTTAGTTTGTAGGTTTAACGTTTTAGTTGGAGGAAGTAAATTTCGACCACCGATATAATCATAAATGAATAAGCCGGTTCGCAACAACCAAGCAGGGCGTAATCCTCGATGGTGTGGTAATACAAATCGACGTGGATGAATTAAATGAGGTGCAAGCCTCCATAAGATCTCACGTTCAATAAGTGATTCTCGCACTAATTTAAATTCATAATGTTCTAAATATCTAAGACCACCATGGATTAACTTTGTTGACCAAGATGAAGTTCCACTTGCAAGGTCATTCATCTCTCCTAATAAGACGGAATAGCCTCGACCGCTAGCATCACGTGCAATTCCACAACCATTGATACCACCACCAATTATAAAAATGTCTACTGATTGGTCAGTCATTGAATTTTGATTGAAAATTAGATATTGGGTGAAAAAATTAAACTATCAAATGTGATAAAAAATATCACTATATTCATCAAATTCATCAACTTTTTGTTACATTGAAAATTGACTATCCAGACTTTGTCATGAAATAGCTTGCAAATAAGAAAGTTTGACAAATAGTTTTTTTTAAGATTTAATTTTTTTGAGTTTATTCACTCATTAAACTTCTAGGGAGAAAAATCAAATGAATAATAAAATTTTACCAATTGCAACTGCGGTAGTACTTGCAATTTCAAGCTATTCTGCGCTAGCAGATTCAGAAGCTGCTAAAAAGTGGATTGATTCTGAGTTTCAACCATCTACGTTGTCTAAGCAACAACAAATGGATGAAATGCAATGGTTCATTGATGCGGCAAAACCATTCCAAGGGATGGAAATAAATGTCTTATCAGAATCTATTCCTACTCATGAATACGAAGCAAAAATCCTCGCAAAAGCTTTTACAGAGATAACTGGGATCACAGTGAATCATCAGATTCTCGGTGAAGGTGAGGTTGTTCAGGCAGTTCAAACACAAATGCAGACTAATCGTAATCTTTACGACGCTTATGTAAATGACTCCGATTTAATCGGAACGCATGCGCGATTACAACTTGCTGTAAACTTAACTGACTGGATGGCTGGTGAAGCAGCGGATGTGACATCACCAACATTAGATATTGATGATTTCATCGGAATTTCTTTTACCACTGGACCTGATGGTAAGATATACCAATTACCTGATCAACAATTTGCGAATCTATATTGGTTTCGAAAAGATTGGTTTGACCGAGCTGACTTTCAACAGCAGTTTAAAGACAAATATGGTTACGATTTAGGTGTACCAGTTAACTGGTCTGCATATGAGGATATCGCTGAATTTTTCAGTGAAGACGTTAGGGAAATTGATGGAGTTCGTATCTATGGTCATATGGACTATGGTAAACGTGCACCAGATCTTGGCTGGCGAATGACCGATGCTTGGTTATCTATGGCAGGTGCTGGTTCAAAAGGACTTCCAAACGGACGACCAATCGATGAATGGGGAGTTCGAATGGAAGAAAATTCTTGTAATCCAGCCGGTGCTTCAATATCTCGTGGTGGTGCAACCAATGGACCAGCTGCGGTTTATGCAATCCGAAAGTGGGATGAGTGGCTTAGAAAATACGCGCCACCTGCCGCAGCGGATTATGACTTCTACCAGTCATTGCCAGCATTAGCACAAGGAAACGTTGCTCAACAAATTTTCTGGTACACTGCGTTTACAGCAGATATGGTTGCAAGTAAAGAATCAGGAAATAATACCGTTGATGATAATGGAATTCCGTTGTGGCGGATGGCACCTTCACCTCATGGTCCTTATTGGGAAGAGGGACAAAAACTAGGTTATCAAGATACGGGTTCTTGGACTTTGTTTAAGTCTACTCCGGTTGATCGTCGCAAGGCAGCTTGGTTATATGCACAATTTGTGACTTCCAAAACGGTTTCACTTAAAAAGAGTCATATTGGACTAACAATTTTCCGCGATAGCGATATTCGACATCAATCTTTTACTGATCGTGCACCTCTGCTCGGTGGTTTAGTGGAATTTTATCGTTCACCAGACCGTGTAAACTGGACTCCTACTGGCATTAATATTCCGGATTATCCTAAGCTTGCATAGTTATGGTGGCAACAAATTGGAGATGTTAATTCAGGAGCGTTTACTCCGCAAGAAGCAATGGATCGGTTAGCAGCTGAAATGGATCAAATTATGGAACGTATGCAACGCGCTGATGAGGCCAATAATACTTACGGTGGTTGTGGCCCTCGTCTCAATGCTGAGAAAGATCCATCAGAATGGATTGGTAAAGGTGGAGCGAAAGCTAAACTTGCTAATGAAAAACCGCAAGGTGAGACAATTGCATATGATGAGTTAGTAAAACGTTGGAGCGCAAACTAACTCAATTGAAAAAAACAAAAATTGATGTCGGGGGGAAACCTTCTCCCGATATCATTTTATTCGTACAAACTTAATTGACAGTGTAAAATCGAATTAAAGTTAATGAATAATTGTGTTGTTTGGCAAATGATTGATTGGATACTACATGCAATTAGAACTCAAAAATGTATCAAAAATTGTAAATGGTGAGACCCATATTTTCCCAACCGACCTTTCAATAGAGTCTGGTGGATTCAATATACTTCTTGGAACAACTCTTTCAGGTAAAACTACGTTATTGAAATTATTGGCAGGTCTTGAAAAGGTGACTTCGGGTGAAGTGTGGTTTAACGGCAAAAATGTTACTCATACAGCTGTTCAAAGTCGAAATGTATCAATGGTTTATCAGCAGTTTATAAATTATTCAAACTTTAATGTTTATGAAAATATTGCAAGTCCGTTACGAGTCATTGGAACTGCAGAAACTGAAATAAAACACAAAGTAGAAACTGTTGCTGAATTACTCAAATTAACTGAATTTTTTGATCGTAAACCAAGTGAACTTTCTGGTGGTCAGCAACAACGTACGGCAATCGCACGATCATTGGTTAAGGATTCTGATCTTGTATTACTTGATGAACCGCTGGCAAATTTAGATTTCAAATTACGAGAAGAACTACGGGATGAATTACCAAAATTATTCGAAGACCGAGATTGCGTCGTCGTTTATGCTACTACGGAACCGATTGAAGCATTATTATTTGGTGGAAAGACAGCTGCATTATTTGAAGGAAAACTAGTGCAGTTTGGTCCTACTAGTAAAATTTATCGAGAACCAATAAATTTGGTCAGTGCTCAAGTCTTTTCCGAACCTCCTATTAATGTCTGTAAGGTTCAAAAAATTGGAAAAAACCTGAAAGTTTCCGATGCAGAAATTTGGAACTCTCCCACAAAATTTGAATCAATCGCTGATACTGAATATACGCTGGGAATTAGACCACATCATGTTACACCTGACGCACGTGGTGATTTTGCTGCGAAATTGTCAGGACGAGTTCAAGTTACTGAAATTAGTGGTTCGGAAAGTATTATGCATTTTCAATTTGATGAGCAAGCATGGGTTTCGCAAACACATGGTATTCATCCGTATGAGATTGGTGAAAATGCTGAACTTTATGCAGATTTGTCACATGCATTTTTGTTTGACAATGATGGGCAATTGGTTCGTGTATGAATAATCACTAGTAAAATTTAATCTAAAAAAAGTTTGTTAATTTAATGGCCAAAATTACCTTAAAAGAGTTAAGACACAGTTATCAGGAGGTTCCACAATCTGATCGAGATTGGGCATTAAAGAAGCTTGATATTGAGTGGGAAGATGGGGGAGCTTATGCATTACTTGGTCCCTCAGGATGTGGTAAAACGACTTTACTCAATATTATCTCCGGACTAATTTCACCAAGTGCTGGAAGTGTTTTCTTTGATGATGAAGATGTTTCGGCGAATCCACCAGAACAAAGACAAATTGCACAGGTTTTCCAGTTTCCAGTTGTATACGATACGATGACAGTTTTTGATAACTTGGCATTTCCACTTCGAAATCGAGGCTTGGAAGAAGAATTGGTGAATCAACGTGTATTGGAAATTGCCGATATGACCGGATTGGGAACTATGTTAGATCAGCGTGCTTCTGGATTAACGGCTGATGGTAAACAGAAAATTTCGTTAGGACGTGGTTTGGTTAGATCAGATGTCAACGTTATCATGTTTGACGAACCGCTTACAGTGATTGACCCGCATTTAAAATGGCAGTTACGTTCTAAATTGAAAGAATTACATCAGCGCATTAACACTACGATGATTTATGTGACACATGACCAAACTGAAGCACTCACTTTTGCTGATAAAGTAGTGGTAATGAATGATGGTGAAGTAGTTCAACTTGGAACTCCGATTGAGTTGTTTGAAAAGCCACAACATACATTTGTTGGCCATTTTATTGGTTCACCTGGAATGAATGTATTACCTTGCAAAATTAGAAATGGTGCGGTGTATTGCGACGAGTTTCCAGTAAAGAAGGTTCTAAACAGCAAGATTTCAGAAAATTCAACTTTAGAACTTGGTGTGAGACCTGAATTTGTCAAATTTTCGGATATAGGAGTACCAGTTTCGGTTATTAAAGTAAGCGATGCTGGACGATACCAAATTATTGATGCACAATTTGGTGAATCAACTATCAAACTATTGGCTTCAGAAGATGAAACAATTCCCTCAGAGAATGCGAAGTTGTCGTTTGATGAAGAGTTCACTCATGTTTACAGTAATGGTTGGTTAGTTGATTAGGAGTGATAATGACTAAAACACTCAATAATAGAGCATGGTTATTGGTATTACCAGTGATTATTCTGGTTGCATTTAACGCATTGATACCGTTAATGACTGTTGTGAATTATTCAGTTCAGGAAACCTTTGGTGACAACACCTTTTTCTGGTCAGGTGTAACTTGGTTTGAACAGGTACTTCATTCGGAGAGATTTCATGCTTCGCTTGGTCGACAATTAGTATTTACGTTTAGTATTTTATTGATTGAAGTACCACTTGGTATTGCGATTGCCCTTACAATGCCGAGAAAGGGGGTTTGGGTTTCTGTTTGTCTTGTGCTTATGGCATTACCTTTGTTGATTCCATGGAATGTTGTTGGATCCATGTGGAATATTTTTGCATTACCGGACATTGGTTTATTGGGGTACGGGCTGAATTCATTAGGTTTCGATTATAATTTTACGCGCCAACCTGGAGATGCTTGGTTTACATTAATTTTGATGGATGTATGGCATTGGACATCGTTAGTTGTGTTACTAGTTTATGCAGGTTTAGTATCAATCCCAGATGCTTATTATCAAGCCGCAAAAATTGATGGGGCTAGACCATGGGCGATTTTCCGATTTATTCAGTTACCAAAATTGAAACGCGTTTTAACTATTGCGATTTTACTTCGATTTATGGATTCATTTATGATTTATACCGAACCATTTGTCTTAACTGGTGGTGGACCAGGTAATTCAACAACTTTACTTTCAATTGACTTAGTGAAAACTGCATTGGGGCAATTTGATCTTGGTCCCGCAGCTGCTATGTCGTTAATATACTTTCTTATTATTCTGTTACTTTGTTGGGTATTCTACACCTTGATGATGAAAAATGAGGCAAATTGATGGCTAGTATGAAGAAATATGTACCCGCATTATACATTTTATTCTTAATGTTGCCAATTTATTGGCTGTTAAATATGTCATTTAAGACTACGAATGAGATACTGGGTTCGTTTACACTTTGGCCAAATGATTTTACTTTGGAAAACTATATAACTATTTTCACCGATCCTACTTGGTATTTGGGATATGTAAATTCGCTAATTTATGTTACAATCAATACAATTTTATCGGTATCGGTTGCACTCCCGGCGGCTTATGCTTTTTCCCGATATCGATTCTTGGGTGATAAACATTTATTCTTTTGGCTCTTAACTAATCGGATGGCCCCTCCGGCAGTTTTCGCATTACCATTTTTTCAGTTATATTCTGCGGTTGGGTTGTTTGATACTCATATTGCGGTAGCACTTTCTCATTTACTTTTTAATATTCCATTAGCAGTCTGGATTTTAGAAGGATTTATGTCAGGTGTACCTAAGGAGCTTGATGAAACGGCTTATGTTGATGGATATCCATTTGGGCGATTTTTTATAAAAATCTTTATTCCGACTATTGCGGCTGGGATAGGAGTTGCGGCATTTTTCTGTTTTATGTTTTCGTGGGTAGAATTGTTGCTTGCTAAGACATTGACGGCGGTAGATGCAAAACCAATTTCAGCCGCAATGACAAAGACTGCATCAAGTTCAGGATACGAACTGGGATTGCTGGCTGCGGCAGGTTCCTTAACTCTTGTACCTGGTGCATTCGTGATTTATTTTGTTAGAAATTATATAGCTAAGGGTTTTGCCTTAGGTAGGGTATAATTAAGAAAGAGGAGGTAGGAAAATGGGATTAACTTGGATGGCTTGGACATGGCCTACCGCACTTTTCTTTATTTTTATTGTTATGTGCTTGGTTTCAATGTCTATATGGGAGTTTATTAGCCCTGGGAGTATTCCAAGACGAGGGATATTGGCCTTAGAAACAACTAGGGGAGATCGCTTATTTATATCTTTATTGGGGAGCGCATTTATTTTTCTAATTTGGTTAGCTCTATTAGGTACACCACTTTGGGGCCCATTATTAATTTCCATAGTTTATGCGATAATTGTGTTTCGGTATGTTTGATTAGTTTATATACACGTAAGTGTACTCGTAAATTAGTGATTTAAACTTAGATGAAATAATTTTTCTAACCATAATAATAAAACTACCAATATGATTTAAGCAAAAGATTCGTTGTTGATTTGATAGGTTCCATCGTCGCAGTACCTAATACCGTAATAACTCATTAGATCAATCTCTGTGAAATTATTTTTGATAAGTACTTCCTTTGGAAGTGGAAATTTCTCTAAATCACTGCGCAATACTTTATGAGTATTAAACAATTTTTTATAAATCCAATTGATCAAATTTGAGTTAAAAAACTTTACTAAATTTTCAGAACTAATCTGAAAATTGTAATCAACCACTATCATATTTACACTATTCAAACAGTATGCTTGATTCAAATCATGATAAAACACCAGATCGTTTGAAATAAACCGATACAGAATTTTACTTTCAGCTTCGTAAATCTCTGGTGAGGCAACTTGTTGGTATTGTGTAAAATCACGGGGTATGAATACTTTAGGTTTATCAATATAACCTTTATGGACATCCTTACCACGCAACACTGGTATTAAATTATCACCGTCTTTATTGGAATAGTATTTCTTGTTGTTTCCAGTAACAATTCCCAAACCCCAACGTGCATTGCCGGATAAAGAGATACTTGGTTTTTCAAAAATTCGTGTAATAACTTCTGCGTCTCTGCTATTACATTCAAAATTGATGATTTGTAATGGGTTCATTATAAATGTTTCTTGAAGTCGATCATGCGATTGATTATTGGCAATACAATTTACCTGTTCAGACCTTTTCTTTGATTTTTTCATTGTAAATGACTGAGCTTTAGAAATAATCCCTTCAAATCGTTTGCCGTAATCCTTCGCGCTTATGAGTTCAAAATTTAGCAATGTGTGGCGTACCTCCTGAAATGTAGCAATTTTGAAAAATGTATCTGGTAACAGTAGTGCTAAATAACCATCATCTTTTAGTACTCTGAGCATGGCAAAAATAAACAGTGAAGTAGAATTAACATTGTTTCCTGAATTCAGTAACTCACCAAATTCCAATCGAATTTTTTTCTGTATCTTTCTACCCCATGGAGGGTTAGTTGCAATTACGTCATATAAATTTTCTGATTTTGAAGATTTTGCAACCACTTCAAGAAAATCAGCACAAATTATTTGGTCGGTTTTATATCCTGTTTCACTCAATATTCGTTGTTTAGTGAATGCAATCGCCATTGGATCAGTATCGAAACCAAAAACGTTTTCAGGACGAATTCCCTTTTTTATTGCTTCAATGATAAAGTTACCACTTCCGCAACAGGGGTCACAAAATGTTGTCTCTGGTAACGGATTTAAGAATTCTGTCAACATGGATATACAAATATCTTCTGGTGTGTAATAGATACCTTCTCGATTTCTATGTGCGGTGGTGAGACTAGTCTCATAATCTGTAGAAAGGTTTTCCAATTCCACTGAATCTGAAATCGCCTCAATTGCACTTAATTCTAAACCTACAGGTACATGGAGACCAGCATGAAGTTTATTAGCCCGCTTATTCAGTTTTTCTATTCCGACTATTTCATCACGGAATTTTTCCAATGATTGATTAGAAATATCACCGTTTGGAGTAGTTTTTAAGTATCCGGTCTTGATCCAGTTTCTTACTGATGATTCACAAACTCCAAATGAAGTGGCAATTTCGGGAATGGTACGGTCCTCAGTTGACCAGCTTTCAGCAATATTTGAGTGAAGGTGATTATCCATTGTTAAATTTTCCAAGTTGATAGATTTTTCTACATAAATAGTAAAATCGCAAATATGTATGCGTAGTGAAAACTGATCTATGATTGACTGCTTATTTTTCCTGATGTTTGGTTAAAATTTAGGTGTGCCGATAGCAAATTTATTGAAATTAATTTGCTTGAATTGAGAGAACTCATTGAAATGACCATGGGAAAAATTTTTGATGAAAAGCAGTTTTTTTTACTATTTTTTTTTGTTATATATTAAATGAAATTGTAATTGAACCATTAATTTATGCCCATCATGGAAGACATGATAAAACATGGATTTTTTTTTATTTTGAGTTTAAATTTTTGATTAATTTCAATTCAAAAATTGAAATTCGGAGTTAAAATTCTCCAAAATTTTTTGAATATAATTTTATCTGTTGATAGTATTGTAAAAAAAATTAGTGATGCTTGATGGAATCTATTGAAAATATAGTATGGGTGTGAATTATTGGTTGTGTCAGGTAAAAATATTCAAAAATTTGGAGTAAAAATAATGAAAACAATGAAGGGACCGGGGTTGTTCTTGGCGCAATTCGTTGGAGATAACCCACCGTTTAATTCACTTGAAAGTATGGCCAAATGGGCATCTGAGATCGGTTATCAAGGAGTACAAATTCCTACTTGGGATAAGCGATTGTTTAATTTGGATTCAGCAGCGGAATCAAAAGACTATTGTGACCAAGTACGTGGTATTTTATCGTCATATAATTTGGAAATTACAGAATTATCAACTCATCTCCAAGGTCAGTTAGTTGCAGTGCATCCAGCATTTGATGATGCGTTTGATGGATTTGCTACCGAAGAAGTGAGAGGTAATCCCAAAGCGCGTACCGGTTGGGCAATTAATCAATTGATGCTAGGTGCAAAGGCTTCTGAGAATCTCGAACTTTCTGCTCATGTGACGTTTTCTGGAGCATTAGCTTGGCCCTATTTTTATCCTTGGCCGCAACGACCGGTGGGTTTAATTGAAGATGCTTTTAGGGAATTAGGTCGTCGCTGGAAACCAATATTGGACGTATACAATGATTCTGGAATTGACGTTTGTTTTGAAATTCATCCTGGAGAAGATTTGCATGATGGCGCGAGTTTTGAATTATTTTTACAAGAATTAAAAAATCATCAGCGTTGTTGCATAAATTATGATCCCTCTCACTTTGTCTTACAACAACTTGATTATCTTGAATTTATTGATATTTATCATGAGCGAATTAAAGCATTTCATGTAAAGGACGCAGAATTCAAACCGAATGGGCGGATAGGTGTTTATGGTGGGTATCAAAATTGGATTGATCGCGCGGGGCGGTTTCGCTCGTTAGGTGACGGAGATGTAGATTTCTCAGGAATATTTTCCAAGTTAGCTCAGTATAATTATGACAGCTGGCCGGTTCTAGAATGGGAGTGTTGCCTAAAACATCCTGAAGACGGTGCAATAGAAGGCGCAAAATTTATTGCAGATCATATTATCCGGGTTACAGAAAGAGCATTTGATGATTTTGCTGATTCAGGAGCTGATGAGCTAACAAATAAGCGTATGCTTGGATTAGATTAGTCAGTGTCAAGTTGTTAGTAATATATTGGAGTTTAATTTTTTATGACTGCTGAAAATGAACCCATTGTTGATTCACTGGAACCGGTTCAGTTAGGAATGGTAGGAGGTGGACAAGGTGCATTTATTGGTGCAATACATCGATTATCTGCTCAATTAGATGGTAGGTTTAAGTTAGTGGCAGGTGCGCTCTCATCTGATCCAACAAGGGCAAAATTTTCTGGAATTGAATTAGGGTTATTTGAAGAACGGATCTATTCTTCGTATGAAGAGATGGCGGAAATTGAATCAAAACGAAACGATGGAATTGAAGTTGTAGCGATTGTGACACCTAACCATTTGCACTTTCCAGTAGCAAAAGCGTTTTTAGAATCTGGTATTCATGTCATTTGCGATAAACCATTAACATCAGATTTAGCAGATGCAAAATCATTAGTTGAGATTGTAAACGAGACAGGCAAGTTGTTTGTGTTAACCCATAATTACACGGGTTATCCACTTGTTCGACAAGCGCGTGAGATGGTGGCAAATGGAGAATTGGGTGAAATTAGGTTAATTCAAGCAGAATATGTTCAAGACTGGATGTCCACCAAGCTTGAAGATTCGGGTCATAAGCAAGCTGAATGGCGATCTGATCCGGTACGTTCTGGGATAGGTGGTTGTGTTGGAGATATTGGAACTCATGCTTTTAACCTCGCTTGTTTTGTATCTGGATTATCAGTTGAAAGTTTATGTGCTGATTTAACGAGTTTTGTTTCAGGTCGTGTCTTGGATGATAATGTAAGTGTTTTATTAAGATTTAACAGTGGTGCAAAGGGGATGTTGTGGGCAAGTCAAGTTGCTCCTGGTAACGAAAATGCTTTGACTCTGAGAGTTTATGGTACAAAAGGTGGATTGGAATGGGCACAACAGGATCCAAATTATCTATGGTTTACACCATTAGGTGAGCCGAAACGAATATTAACACGAGGTGGGGCCGGAGCACATGAGTCTGTTTCGAATTTGATTCGTGTTCCACCTGGTCATCCTGAAGGATACCTAGAGGGATTTGCTAACATTTATAAAGAGTCTGCAGAGCTTATTAAGTTGGCTAGAACAGGTAAAGAAATTGAACATCAATCTTCATATTTGCCGACTGTAATTGATGGATTGAGAGGGATGGAATTTATTGATGCGTGTGTTCAATCATCAAATCAAGGTTCAATATGGGTTACTCTTTAGAGTAATTTGGTATCAAAGTTTCTCTCTTTTTAAATTTTTCTAGATTGGTTGTGTTCCCTACTTATTGAAGAAAGGAGTAAATTTAGATGATTAAATTTACTTGGATTTTTTATAACCCATTAAAATTAATGGCTATCACGGTTATTTTATACTGCGTTATAATGACTAGTACCCGTTCAGAGTGTCGTAATACGACGGATTTTAAAGTTTGGTTAAAGGATTTTAAGGAAGAAGCCAGATCAGAAGATATCAAAGCCGAAACTATATCCAGTGCGTTGCAAAATGTTCAATTAAGTACAAAAGTAATTGAAAATGATCGAAGACAAAAAGTATTTTCCCAGCCATTTTTAGAATTTTCTGAGCGAATGGTGTCGGAATATCGATTAGTCAATGGGCGAAAGTTACTTTTAGAAAATAAAGAAGAATTTCAACGTATTGAAAGTGAATATGGCGTACCACCTCCGGTATTAGTGGCATTTTGGGGTCTTGAAACGGATTTCGGAGCGAATATTGGAAATTTTCCAACCTTAACTGCGTTGGCAACACTCGCGTACGATTGTCGTAGACCTGATTTATTTAGACAACAATTAAAAGACGCGTTGCGGATAATTGACCGAGGAGATTTAAATCCCACAGAAATGGTTGGTGCATGGGCTGGTGAATTAGGGCAGATGCAGTTTTTGCCAAGTGAATATCTCCTTCGCGGTGTTGACTTTGATAATGACGGAAGCGTGAATCTTCTAAAAAGCTCTTTTGATGCGCTTGCTTCATCAGCAAGTTTATTGATTCATCACGGTTGGATGCCGAATGGACCGTGGTTAGAGGAAGTACGAGTTCCGAGCGAATTACCTTGGGAACAAGCAGATATCACAATTCAACATTCACGATCGCAGTGGAAAAATTGGGGAGTGACCAAAAACGATGGGAAACCGCTACCTGCTGATTCTTTACTCGCGTCTCTATTGTTACCAATGGGGAAAAATGGTCCAGCCTTTTTGGCTTATGAAAATTTTGGAGTTTACCTGAGATGGAATCGATCATTTGTATATGCAACTACAGCTGCATATTTCGCAACAAGATTAGCTGGTGCTCCAAAAGTTTCGAATGGCAATGGTGATACTGAAACACTAAGTTTTGAACAGATTAAAGTACTTCAAGAAAAACTTACTAAAATGGGGTATGATGTTGGTGGAATTGATGGAACAATTGGGGTAAAAACCAGGGCAGCGGTCAAAGATGTGCAAATTAAATTTGGTATGTCCGCCGATAGTTATCCGACTATATCACTTTTAAAGAAACTTTAGTATGAACTGGATTTTATTTGAGTTCCGAAATATTGAATTTAGTAGATAATCAAGATCGATTTTCTTGGAAATGATTAAAACAGAATCTAATTTTAAAGAAGTTTGGCATAAAAGACTCATTAATATTGTAATCTTAAATTGAAAATAACAATATTGTGAAGGAGTGATTTAGTAGTATTAGCTTGAGTTTTAGATGATAATAAAAGAAATTTACTTAGAAAAAGTGAAGAAATTTTATTTACCATTAATTTTATACTTGCAATAACATTAAAATTTACCACTTAATTAAGTATTAATTTTTATTTTAGCTAAAAATGTAAACAATATCTCATAACTAATAACTATAAATTATCATTTTTATAATTTATATTATAAATATCGAAATATAAACAAATAAAATTAAGTTTTTCATGTATTAATAATTTTATATTACAAAATTATAATTTATTTATTCTTAGTTTCATGTAAGTTATATTTGAATATTGTTTATAATATAATTTTTTACAACTAATATACATAATAGATTGTTATGTAATTTAATAATTAAACTTTAATTATTTATTATTTTTTTAAAAGTCAATTAATTTTGTAGTAAAATGTAATAATAGTTTTTTTTATCTATTGAAATTGTAGTTTAAATTTATTATATATACACTATGAGTAAAAATTATGACAAATATTGTTCACTAGCCCGAGCTGTTTCTTTGATTGAGGGCCGCTGGACTATTTTAATACTAAGGGAATTGCTTCAAAATCAAAGTCGTAGATTTCACGAACTTCATGAGACATTTCCAAAGATGGCACCAAACACACTTTCAGAACGCTTGAAAAAGCTTGAAGATGCAGGTGTTGTTGAAAGAGATATATATGAAATGCATCCACCTCGAGCGCACTATACGTTAACAAAGGCAGGAAAGGAACTAGAACCCATTATTATTGGGATGGAAATTTGGGGACAACAGTTTGTTGAAAAGGACGAAAAGTAGGTGGTTTCTAAAAGAGGGGCTAATGATTGATAGTCGAAACTCCAGATTCAATATATCTACCATATAACTTTGTAAGTATTCCATTAGTCAAGAACACTCTATCTTAGCCCGTACTACTTAAAGTTGTAACAAATTTTGACTTTGTTACTTCTAATATTGATTTGTTGTAAGAAATTAATATACTCCCTAAGCAACAGATTGATGATTTGTAGCTGTTAGCAAGGGAAGTAGGTTATTTTAAATATAGTCTTTGTTATTCTTTCTATAGGATAAGTCGTTTGACTTTGAATAAGTTGATCATCATTTTTTTTGTAACACTAGCTAATTATGTTGGGTCGGTGATACAGTTGAAAGTGTTACGAAAAACCTAATCGCATTGAATTTCGTTATGTTAATTAATCCCACCCACTAGTTTTCAAATGCAGATTACCTATTTATGTAATCAATTATTTGTACGAACAAGTAATTTTTTAAACGGAAAATTAGTTGAATATTCCAAGTAAATTCGGCGTTTACTATTTTCAGCAATCACGGTAATTTTGATGATCTCTTTCCGGATGGTGTCTAAGGTGTTGTTTTTTAGCACTGTACCCTTGTAACGAACATAACGAATTTCATGTTAACCTTTTGTACGATAATAGCAAAATCAAAACGCATTTGATTAGTGGGGGGGGGGTATGTGCGCTGACACGACTAACGAAAAAGGGGAGTCGATTTTCTTTGATGTAGTGTTTAGAGTCACTGCAACTGAAATATAAATGGCAAATGATTTTGCGCGCACTGCTGAATTTCTATTGAAATTGGTTACAATAAAACCTACTTGCAGCAAATTTTGAACATCTGTGGTATTTTCAACTTAGGAGATAACTCGAATATACTGCCCATGCCAACACTGTAACCTAGTATTTTCTTCAATTCGGTAAAGATGCGTTCAATCAGGCCAGAGGAACGATACAATTTTTAAACGTGTTTAATTTGTGATCTAATCTTCTCAGTTAAGGTTCTATTACTAGTCTAGTTAACCACAAAATCAAATCCC
Organism: Stappiaceae bacterium; assembly: GCA_964291365.2. Lineage (GTDB taxonomy): Bacteria > Pseudomonadota > Alphaproteobacteria > Rhizobiales > Stappiaceae > JBDWFY01. The sequence goes on along the minus strand of OZ220020.1, from coordinate 595,082 downwards.
TTATCATCACATTGGAGTAGTAATTCTGGTTTTCACATCCCAGCTATAGTCTTGTAACTATTGCAATAGCAGAGTATACACTCCTCGTACTACCATATTTTGATGACGTGAATCCGTTAAACAACCTGTGGTTTTCTTCATAATACCAATGATATTCTTAATCTCAAGAATCATCAAAAGGTCATCAACATTGGTCAAATTAATTTTGGAAATCTACTCCTGAACCGCTGATTTCGGAATTTGGAAACTGTCAATTGTTCTGAAACAGATAGCACCGAAAGATTTACAATCTGATTTGATTGTTACTTTTGTTTCTTAACTACCATAACTTAGTTTTGTGATGTTTAAAAGGTCATTACAATAGACAATTTTGTATTGATACTGCTAATAAATTCTGGTCAAAATTGAAATTTAATTTGGTAATATAAATTCAAGATCACAAAACCCAAAGTGGAAAGTTTAAAAAGTGATATTATGAGCTAAAATTCAATAAATTTTGAGTACTAAATGAAGATTTTGATGTTTAAAATTTCAAATACTTTGTGTAATTTGAGTTAAAATTTTTAAATAAATTCATTTTGAACAAATTTCACAAATATAGTCTCATTGCTTCTTATCTAAATTACAATAAGACTTTTAGATTGTAATTAAAATAACTTTTGTTGTTCCATTCCATAGTCAAAATTCAAAATTCGCTTTATTCTACCAGGTTGAGCCCAGTTGCAAGTTCCCTCCATCGCAAACATTTGCAAGTATTCTGGTATTTTTGAATTGAGCTCATTACAAATTCTCTGTGCATCTTCAAGCGTATCACTTGGAATAAAAGCGTGGATTGATTGATTTCCCTGTAAATGACCACTTACAACTTTTGCTAAGAAAGAACTTTTACCCAATGCCGTCCACGCAACTTTATAGGGTGAAAAACTATAAGAACCAACACCTAATAATGCCCAGAAAGTACCTCGTTTGATATGCGACTGTATTAATATTCCTTTTCTTGCCATCATTTGAGGTTTGAATTTTTTCAAGTAATCTTCAATACCTTCCAAATCTTTAATCTCACTATAATTTAGTGGTGAACCAGAACTATTGTGTAGACACAATATATATTTATCTGATTTACGATTTTCGAAATCAAAATGTTTATTATTTAATAATGGTAGCATATATTTCGAATTTAGTTTATATTGTTTACCAAGCCCATTTTCAAATAAACCAACTGAGCTTTTGTTGTTGTATGAATTTAAGCGACTAAAAATAAAGATTCTATTTAGTCCACAGGAATTTACGCCTTGTCTAGGTTTTTGATCTGGTCTCACAGAAATTTTAGGGAATTCAAATGTTGAATTTGTTTTTGTTTGCAACCATGATTCTTCGTCAGTTGTAGGAATACAATACTTGTGTTGAAATTCACCGGATTTTAAAATTTTGATCAATTTAATAGGAAAAGTTTGATTAACACCTTTCTTTATAGCGATAAATCCGTTCCTAGTTGATACGTTAGAAAATACTACCGAATTTTCAAAATCAAAAATATCTTGAACAGAAAAAACGCAAGTTTCATTAGATTTTGGACGAAAAAATTTATTTGCCCCTTCATTAAATAGTAATGAAAGCGGTATAAAAAAATAACCGTAACCACCAGCGGTGATGTCGTCATTCATACATTTTTGAATTACAAGAGCTGCTAGATCAACTCGGCTAGAACCCAACAATGCATCTTTTTTATTACGAACTAGTCCATATTTTTCAAACTTTGGTCTTAGTTTAATCTTCAATTTGTTATCTAATTCAGTGAAATTAATCCACGGTGGATTTCCGACCGCGATATCAAATTTCAATTGTGAATTCAAATCTAAATAATCGGCAGTAATAAAGTTTTCTTCTGGAAAATCTATTGCAAATTTTCGTTTTACTTCCTTCAAAAAGTGGATTTTATCACCTTGATTAATTTCTACACCAACAAGATTAGACAAAGAAGAATTTGAAACTCTAATCCCATTTTTACGAGATAGTTCAAGTAGTGCGTGGAAAAATACCCCTTGACCACAAGTTGGGTCAATAATTCTTGCCCCTTGAGTCCATTTATCTAGAATATTGTATTTCTTAATTACCCACTGTGCCCAATTTTTTGGCGTAAATATGCGTCCAACATTAGAATTTTTTTGGAAAGTTTTCATAATTCCCTCGTTTATATTGTTTCGATAAATCTACTCTATTTTCTGCTTGAATTCCAAATACTGAGTAGCGACCAATTGCTAATTCAACAAGGTATTCAATGAATTCTTCTTTTGAACGCTTCCAATCTAAATTGTCATAAATTTGATTCATCTTGAATTTCAAGCGTACTTGGCCAGTTCCTAAGTTTTCAATCCCTATTACTTTTTTATCTTCTAACTCAAATGGCATCACATGTATTGGTGCAGTCTTGGCATACAATATTTGTCGTTTTGCATTTCCAGTTTTTGCTTTAATATGTCCAATTTCAAGGATTACAAAAATGGTATCGTTCTTTTCTAAGAATTTTAATAAATTGGCTACTGAGCAAACACCACCATCAGAATATTTTCCAGGATCTAGATTCTTCGTTTTGATATCTATCCCAAAAAAATTGTGTTTAAATGAATGAGATACATCAAATATTGTTCTGTTTCCAGGAATTCCACCAAACTTTGATCCTAGTTTAGTACACAACTCAGGCCAATACGAAAGTAGTTTTTTTTCTAATTGTGCACCATCCGCTCTGGAATCTTCTCTCTTACCAATAAATTTATTGGAGTCTGAAAAATAGATTTCTAATTCGTTATTTAAGCTTTCAATATGGTTTTTCATTATATAATTTCTAAATACTTAATTTTTGTTTATTGAACCGGCAAAACCGAAATCGGTATTCTATCCAATTGTGTAAACAATTGAACCTACTTCAGGTTAACAAAAATTGTTCAACTTCAAATTGATTTTTATTATGACAAGAATAGTGAAAGATATATTGGTTAATGTATCCCAGTTTGTGGAATATACATGAATAATTTTCAAAAAAATGGCAGATGATTATCCATGACGGTGGTCGAAAACTGAATCATCTGCCGAGTAGGAGTTATGTAACATATTTGTTACACTATCATATCAATTTTTTCAACCCCTGCAATTACTTCAGGTTTTTTCATTGCATCACGTCTAAATGGTTCACCCAACTCTTGATTCAGAATAACCTCTATAAATGTAGTTACTCCAGCTTGTTGTACTTCACATGCTTCGGTTAATAAGGTAGATAGTTCATCTTGTGTGCGGGCTATGACTCCCTTCAAATTACATGCTTGTGCAATTTTTGCGTAACTAAGTTCCGAATCTAGTTCGGTGCCAACAAAATTATTGTCGTACCAGAGAGTTGTATTTCGTTTTTCAGCACCCCATTGATAATTTCGAAATATTACCATGGTAATGGCTGGCCACTCTTTACGTCCAATAGCGGTCATTTCATTCATTGAAATACCAAATGCGCCGTCACCGGCAAAGCCTACAACGGGAATATCTGGGCAACCAATTTTAGCACCAATTATTGCAGGAAAACCATAACCGCATGGACCAAACAATCCAGGAGCTAAATACTTTCGACCACTTTCAAACATTGGATAGGCATTACCGATTGCACAATTATTGCCAATATCAGAAGAAATTATTGCATCTTTTGGTAAGGAAGTTTGAAGTGCGCGCCAAGCCATGCGAGGTGACATCCGTTCAGGATTGCGGGAGCGGGCATCTTCATTCCAAGAAGTCCCAGGATCATCTTCTTCGTGATCCATACTTGATAATTCTTGTAACCATGCAGATTTAGTTTGGTGAATTTGCGCTTTTCGTTGATCTCTATTTTTTTCACCAGCACTAGTAGCAAGTTGTTCAAGTAATCGCTGCGTAACAGTTTTAGTGTTGCCACAAATTCCAATGCTAACTTTTTTTGTAAGTCCAATCCGATCTGGATTGATGTCTACTTGTATTATCTTGGCATTCTTTGGCCAATAGTCCAGTCCATACCCAGGAAGAGTTGAAAATGGATTCAAGCGTGTTCCTAGTGCCAGTACTACATCTGCTTTAGAAATAAGTTCCATACCAGCCTTTGATCCATTATAACCTAAAGGCCCAGCTGAGAGTGGGTGGGATCCTGGAAAACTATCATTATGTTGATAATTATTACAAACTGGTGCGCTCAAACGTTCTGCTAACTCAATGCATTCAGAGATTGCGTCGCCAAGTACAACACCTGCACCCGATAGAATTACTGGAAATTCAGCATTTGAAAGCAAATCCGCTGCGTGTTTTATTGCATCTGAACCACCTGACGGTAATTCAAAATCAATTTTTTGAGGTAATTCGACTTCAATAACTTGAGTCCAAACGTCTCGTGGTATATTTATTTGTGCTGGACAAGACCGGCGAATAGCATTTGAGATTACACGATTTAAGACTTCGGCAATACGTGATCCGTCGCGAACTTCTTCTTGATAACCTACCATATCTTTAAAAAGTGCCATTTGTTCGACTTCTTGAAAACCACCTTGGCCAATAGTTTTATTGGCAGCTTGGGGTGTAACCAGAAGCATTGGTGTATGGTTCCAATAAGCGGTTTTGATTGCAGTTACAAAATTTGTAATACCTGGCCCATTTTGGGCGACACACATTGCAATTTTGCCGGTAGCTCTTGTATAACCGTCGCACATGTAGCCACCATTACACTCATGAGCCACATCCCAAAATGTTATTCCTGCTTTTGGAAATAAATCAGATATTGGCATAAATGCAGATCCAATGATACCAAATGCGTGTTGAATTCCATGCATTTGCAATACTTTTACAAATGCTTCTTCAGTTGTCATTTTCATAGTAGATTTCCTCTCTAGTGATTAGTTTTTTAAACTTCGGTTCAAATTATTCAAAGTTTGGTTTAAAAGATAGTGCCAGATTACCAAAATTCACTATACCATGATTATAAACTTCAAATACAAATTTAAACTATTTTTGTCATTTTGAGTATTCTAAAAATTATGGCTTTAAGTCATTTCGGTTTTTTGAAATTGACTTTGCTGCTTGAGCAAGTGCTTTAATGCCGGGTTCAATTCTTTCAGTTGGGATAGAAGAAAATCCGAGTCGGAAATAATTACATTTTTGGGGTGGTGAAGCAAAAAAAACGTGTCCAGATTCAATAATAACACCAAATTCTAAAGCGCATTCAGCTAAAAATTTACTATCCAACCAATTAGGACCACGAATCCAGATTGCGGTTCCTCCAAATCCGCTATCTTGCGCCCAACCGGGTAAATGTGTATTTAGTGCTTTCTTCATTAATTGCCAACGGGTTGAATAAGTTCGGTGTAAGCGACCGATTAGTGTGTTGTGATGACCCATGGCCAAGAATTGTGCTACTAATCGCTGATTATTTCCCGGTGGGTGTCGAAACATTAGTCGACGTAGTGCCCGTGCTTCTTCAATAAATTCTCTGGGACCTACCAGAAATCCTATTCGTAAACCTGGTACCAAGGACTTTGACAGTGAACCCACATAAAGTACTCGGTTGTATTTGTCTAATGATTTGAGCGCAGGTGTTGGAGTACCAAGGTAGTTAGTTTCAAATTCATAGTCATCTTCTATAATAACCCGATTTGATTCAAAAGCCCACTTTAACAGAGTCTTTCTTCGTTCCTGACCCAACGTTACATTGGTCGGCATTTGATGACTGGGAGTAATATAAATCAAATGACATTTTTTAAGTTTGTCATTGATGATTACCCCTTTTTCGTCAAGTGGTAATGGATAAATCTTGTTTGTATTTAAAGCCAAAATATTTCTAGCATCTGGGTACCCGGGGTCTTCAATCCCTACCCATGTTTCTGAATTAACGCATAGATTAACGATTAGATAAATTGCATTCTGCGCTCCTAATGTAACTAAAATCTCTTCTGGCGCGGCATTTATTCCACGACGTGGTAATACGCGTTGGCGAATTTGTTGAATGAAAACTGAATCATCTTGGTTAATAGAATCTTCAGTCCAAGATTCAATAAGTTTCCGGCTTACTGCTTGCCTTGTACATTCTCGCCATTCTTGAAATGGAAAAAGTGAAGGGTCAGACTGACCATAAATAAATGGAAATGGGTATTCATGCCAGTTTTCAGGTTTTTTGATGTTGTATTGTGCAGTCGGATTTATTATTAACCAATCACTGATATCTACTGGTGTTTTAAAATTTATTCGATTTTTTGTTGCATCAAAATTTTCGAAATTTTCAATATCATCTGCGACGAAGAATCCAGATCGTTCATGTGAAACTAAATATCCTTCTGAAGCGAGAGCTTCATACGCAAGTGACACAGTATTTCTGGACACTTTCAATTTTGATGCTAGCATTCTAGTTGAGGGAACTGGAGCCCCAGGTATCATCGTTCCATTCAAGATAGCCGAAACCATTTTTTCTTGAATTTGGTTTTGAAGGGTCATTGGTGCGTATCGATCAATATGAAATAATGTATGTTTCATCAGCAAACTCACTTAGAATCAGCGTTGATTTTATGGTACTTAGATTTGGTATAACTGGCACTATAAGTTAGGTCAATATATTTATAGTGTAACTTGTAAAAAAAATTCCACAAATAACTAAAGACATCATAAAAAATGGTGTTTTATTTTAAATTGGAGGATTTAAAATGAATATACAAACTCAAGCAATGGAAGGAAAACCTTTGAGTAATGAGTTTCTGGAAGCACATTGGATGCCATTTTCTGGAAACCGCGATTTTAAAGCAGCTCCTCGCATGATTAATCGAAGTGAAGGAGTTTATTTATGGAATCAAAACGGCGACCAATTAATTGATGGTTCATCAGGTTTGTTTAATGTGGCTGCGGGGCATGGTCGAAAATCTATAGCTGATGCCGTTCATGCACAAATGTTGGAAAATGATTATTGCGCACCGTTTCAGTTGGGTCAGTCAAAATCATTTGAATTGGCTGATAAGTTAGCAAATATTCTACCGGAATCATTCAATCATGTCTTTTTTGTGAATTCCGGATCTGAAGCCATAGATACTGCATTGAAAGTTGTTATGGCTTATCATCGCGCGTGCGGAGATTCGCAACGAATTCGATTTGTTTCTCGAGAAAGAGCATATCACGGAGTGAATATTGGAGGTGTATCTTTATCTGGAATGGTGCGAAATCGTGAAACATTTCCAGTAGTAATGCCAAATATTGTGATGTTGCGTCATACCTGGGATGCAGATAAAACATTTGAACGTGGTCAACCGGAACATGGTAAAGAACTTGCAGAGGATCTAAATCGTATTTGTGAAACTTATGGTGGGACAACTATTGCTGCGGTTTTTGTTGAACCAGTTGCAGGTTCGACGGGTACACTGGTACCACCAAAAGGTTACTTGGAAAGATTACGAGAAATCTGTGACCAACATGGAATACTTTTAGTATTTGATGAAGTTATTACCGGTTTTGGTCGGCTAGGTACTCCATTTGCAACTCAATTTTTTGGCGTTAAGCCAGATATAATAACTATGGCAAAGGCATTAACTAATGGAGCAATACCAATGGGAGCTGTAAGCACAACAGATGACATCTATGAAACTGTGACAGGTAAGGCTCCTGAAAATGCCATTGAATTTTTTCATGGTTATACCTATTCAGCTCATCCAGCCGCGTGTGCTGCTGGATTAGCAACTATGGAAATATATGAGAATGAAGGGTTGTTTGAAAATGCTGAGAAATTATCGGAGTATTTCTTAGATGCAATTTGGTCCTTGCGAGATATTTCCTGTGTTCGAGACATTAGAGGTATAGGATTAATGGCTGGGGTTGAAGTCTGGCCAGAAGATGGAAAACCTGGAGTACGTGGCGGTGACATACAAAAGAAAATGTTTTGGAATGGTTGTCATGTTAAATGGACCGGTGATTCGGGTATTTTTGCTCCATGTTTCGTATCAGAGCGCAAACATATTGATGAAATAGTTGATGTGGCGCGTAAGACTCTTGAAAGTATCTAAATTTGTTGGGGAGAGAACTAATTTTTGCTTTGCTCTCCCTATAAATGTTCGATAAGGCACAAACTGCCAGTATAGACTTTTCTGTGTATATGGAGTCCAAAATGCCAAAATTTAAGAGTACCGCTCAAGTTGTTATTATTGGTGGTGGAGCAGTAGGAGTTTCCTGTTTATACCACCTTGCAAAGGCAGGGTTGACTGATTGTGTTTTGCTTGAAAAGAATGAACTGACCGCTGGTTCGACATGGCATGCGGCTGGAAATGTTCCTACTTTTTCAAGTTCTTGGTCAATCATGAATATGCAACGTTATTCAACTGAGCTGTTTCGCGATTTGGGTAAATTGGTTGATTATCCGATGAATTACCATGTAACTGGTTCGCTTCGTCTCGCCCATACAAATGAGCGAAGACTAGAATTTGAGCGCGCGGTGGGAATGGGTCGATACCAGGGAATGGATATATCAATGATGAATCTGAATGAGTTGAAAGATATATATCCATTTATTGAGACGCATGATTTGGTTGCAGCTCTTCATGACCCTTATGATGGAGACATTGATCCAGCACAATTGACTCAAGCATTAGCAAAGGGGGCACGGGATTTGGGGCAAACGATTCAGAGATTTTGTCCAATGATTGGATTAAGGCGAGAAAATAACGAATGGATCGTTGAGACTCCCAGTGGGGAAATCAAATGTGAATATGTCGTTAATTCAGCAGGGTATTATACACAACAAGTTGGAGAGTTTTTTCAACCATTTGGTGGACGCACAGTACCAATGATGGTCATGGAGCATCAGTATATTCTGTTTGAAGGCATCCCTGAAATAGAGGAGTGGTCTAGAAACGCGGGACATAAGCTGCCATTGATCCGAGATGTTGATGTCTCATATTATCTGCGACAAGAAAAAAATGGTTTAAATTTAGGTCCATATGAACGCCAGTGTAAAGCGCATTGGACAACTCCTGAAGATCCCCTGCCGGATGACTTTTCATTTCAGTTGTTTTCAGACGACTTGGAGCGACTTGAATCATATTTAGTAGATGCGATGGCAAGAGTCCCAATATTGGAGAAAGCTGGTTTATCTAAGATAATCAATGGACCAATTCCTTATACACCTGATGGAAATCCATTGATTGGACCGATGCCTGGGGTCAAAAATGCCTTTGAAGCATGTGTATTTACTTTTGGTATATGTCAAGCCGGCGGTGCTGGAAAGGTGCTTGCAGAATGGATTACTGAAGGTGTGACGGAATGGGATATGTGGTCTTGTGATCCACGGAGATTCACCGAATTTTGTGATCATAGCTATTGTGTAGATAAGGGAATGGAGGTTTATGGGCATGAGTATGCGATACATTTTCCTCATTTTATGTGGCCGGCCGGACGAAATAAAAAACTTTCTCCGGTGCATGATCGACTGACATCTTTAGGTGCACAGTTTGGTGCATTTAACGGATGGGAACGAGTGAATTGGTTTGCAAAGGAAGGCGACGATGTTTCAGAGGAATCAACATTTACGTTCTCACGTAATGGGCCATGGTTTCGCAGAGTTAAAGAAGAATGCGAAGCTGTGCGCGATCAAGCTGGAATTATTGACATTTCGGGGTTTTCAAGATTTGTAGTCAAAGGGAAAGACGCGCGGAATTGGTTAGATAGTATGATTACGGGTAGTGTTCCTAAACCAGGTCGGATTGGATTAGGTTATTTTGCCAATGAAAAGGGACGGGTGTTAACTGAAATGTCAATCACTTCCCGTAGTGATGAAGAATTTTTGCTAACTACTGCTGCTACCGCACAATGGCATGATTATGAGTGGTTAACAATAAATTTACCGCAATCAAGCGATATTACAATTGAAGACAAAACCGATGAATTTTGTTGCCATTTAGTAACAGGTCCTAATTCTCGTTTAATACTTTCAGCAATCTCAGATGCTGATTTGACATTGAAGTGGCTTTCATATCAGCATGCAACAATTGCTGGAAGAAAATGTGAAATCTCACGGGTTTCGTTTGCTGGTGAATTAGGATGGGAAATTCACTCAAGAATAGAAGATTCTAGTCAAATATTTGATGCGATTATGAGTGCCGGCGAGAAACATGGTTTGAAACCATTTGGTATGTTTGCACTTAATAGTTTGAGAATTGAAAAAGGATACCGTGCTTGGAAACAAGACTTATCAACTGATTATACAGTTTTGCAAAGTGGGTTGGAGCGATTTATAAATTGGGATAAACAAGATTTTATTGGAAAGACCGCAATTGAGAATGAGAAGAAATCTGGTGTCACACGACAATGTGTTACTCTAATTGTTGATTCTGAAGAGTTTGATGCACCTTACATGTCAACTGTATGGAATGGTGATAAAGTCGTTGGTGAAACGACCTCAGGAGAGTGGGGACATCGCGTAGAAAAATCCATTGCAATTGGAATGGTGGAATCTAAATTTGCAGAACCTAATACAGATCTTGAAGTAGAGATTTTTGGTAATAGGTATTCTGCAGTAGTACAAGATAATAAACCATTATGGGATCCTAATAACGAAAGGATACGCTCGTGAGTAAAACGATACCTAAGATTGCTAGAGCAGTCATCATAGGTGGTGGTGTAGCAGGTTGTTCGGTCGCTTATCATCTTGCTAAATTGGGTTGGAAAGATGTGGTATTACTTGAAAGAAAACAGCTTACTTCTGGTACCACATGGCATGCAGCTGGACTTATTACCCAATTTAGGTCTTCTGCTAATATGACTCGAATGGCAAAGTACAGTAAAGAATTATTTAGCGAATTGGAAACAGTGACTGAAGTTGCTACTGGTTTTAGTCAACCTGGGGCAATATCAGTTGCATTAACTGATGAGCGTTTAGAAGAGCTAAATCGAAATGCTTCAATGGCGAAGGCGTTTGACTTGGAAATGGAACGAGTCTCAGCCAAAGAAATTAAAGAGTTGTATCCATATTTGGAAACTGTTGATGTTAAAGGTGGTACTTATTTAAACGATGACGGCCAAGCTGATCCAGCGAATATCGCACTAGCCCTTGCAAAGGGCGCGCGAATGCAAGGGGTAGAAACCTTTGAGCATGCGAAAGTAGTAGCAATCAATCAAGCTGAAGGAGAAGTTACTGGAATTGCAGTAGAATATGAAGGTAATATTCATTCAATTAAGTGCGAGCATTTAGTTAACTGCGCAGGTATGTGGTCGCGTGATGTTGGTCTCTTGGCCAATGTAAATATTCCGCTTCATGCTTGTGAGCACTTTTATATTGTAACCGAAGCGATTCCAGATCTGCCGCGTCTTCCTTCACTTCGTGTCCCAGATGAGTGTGCATATTATAAAGAAGATGCAGGAAAAATTTTGCTTGGTGCGTTTGAACCCGTTGCTAAACCTTGGGGGATGGAAGGTATCCCAGAGGAATTTTGTTTTGATCAGTTACCTGAAGATTTTGATCACTTTGAACCAATTTTAGAAAAAGCAGTAAAGCGACTTCCAATTCTTGAAAGTGCGGGAATTCATACATTCTTTAACGGACCTGAATCGTTTACACCCGATGATCGGTACTATCTTGGTGAAGCTCCAAATTTGCGAAATTTCTGGGTTGCATGTGGATTTAATTCTATTGGTGTTCAATCTTCAGGTGGAGTTGGAATGGCACTAGCTTCTTGGATGAATGCAGGAGAACCACCGTTTGATTTGTGGGAAGTAGATATCCGAAGGGTGCAACCGTTTCAAACAAATCGAACCTATTTACAAGAGCGAGTGTCGGAAACACTAGGACTTCTTTATGCAGATCATTTTCCATATCGGCAAATGGAAACTTCACGTGGAATTAGAAGATCACCAATGCATGAACAATTGAAAAATCTAGGCGCGGTGTTTGGTGAAGTAGCAGGTTGGGAGCGTGCAAATTGGTTTGCAAAAGAGAATCAAAAACGAGAGTATCAATACTCTTGGCAACGACAAAATTGGTTTGAAAATCAAAAAGAGGAACATTTAGCTGTTCGAAAAAATGTCGGACTTTTTGATATGTCTTCATTTGGTAAAATTAAGGTTGTAGGACGAGAGGCATGTTCATTTTTACAAAAAGTGTGTGCAAATAACATTGCAGTTGAACCCGGCAAGATTGTCTATACTCAAATGCTGAATAAAAATGCTGGTATTGAATGCGATTTGACCGTTACAAGAATATCTGAATCAGAATTTTTGCTGGTGGTGCCAGCGGCTACTGTTCAGCGTGACCTTGCTTGGTTAAACCGATGTGCTAGTCCTGATTCTCACTTGTTTATACAAGATGTGACTAATAGTGAAGCCGTAATAAGTTTAATGGGTCCGAATTCCAGAACATTGTTAACAAAAGTTTCACCAAATGATTTTTCAAATGAAGCACATCCATTTGGATATTGGCGGAATATTGAGTTAGGCAAAACATTCGTACGTGCTCATCGAATCACATATGTTGGAGAACTTGGATGGGAGTTGTATATTCCAGTAGAAATGGCGGGACACTTATTTGAAACTTTAGTTGAAGCAGGTCAGGAACTAGATTTGAAACTTTGTGGATTGCATGCACTTGATTCTTGTCGAATTGAAAAAGCTTTTCGACATTTTGGACATGACGTTACTGATGAAGACCATGTTTTAGAGGCTGGGTTGGGATTTGCAGTTAATTTAGATAAAAGTGATTTTATTGGGAAGGATGCAGTACTGAAAAAGAAAGAATCTGGCGTTAATCGTAGATTACTACAGTTCAAGCTTAATGAAGTAGGGCCGCTTCTATATCACAATGAACCTATTCTACGAGATGGAAAAATCGTGTCCTATCTCACATCTGGAAATTATGGCCATTTTCTTGGTAGCGCAATTGGGTTGGGTTATGTACCGTGCTTGAATCCAGGTGAGAAAGTCAGTGATATGCTTGAATCTTCGTATGAAATTGAAGTTGCAGGTACTCGATTTCAAGCTACAGTTAGTCATAAACCAATGTATGATCCTAAGGCTGAATTAACAAAACTGTAATTTTGGATTTCAAAATTGTTAGAGATATAAATATTTTATGTAATTGGTGTGGAAAGTTGTGATTCTCATTGTTTGTGAGTAAGTCAATGAAATCAAGTGCAGAATGCCTCTTCACCGAGGATTTTGAACCCAAATCATATTGGTGGAATAACCAACCGGATTGGATAAAAAAAGATTTTCCAGACCTACCTTCGGAAGTTGAGGTCGTTATTATTGGGAGTGGATATACCGGACTTAATGCAGGATTACAAACTGCAAGAGCTGGATTGAAAACACTAATTCTTGATCAAAATAGCATCGGATGGGGTTGTAGCTCGAGAAATGGTGGTCAAATCTCCAATGATGTTAAACCAACCTATAAAACTCTATGTAATCGATATGGTGCAGAAATTGCCACTGGAATTATTGATGAAGGTCAAAAATCTGTCCAATATATGCATTCTCTTGTAGAAGAGGAAAAATTTGATTGTCAGCTGCTTAATGTTGGCCGGTTTCGCGGTGCTCATAATCCGAAAATGTACGAATGGCTCGCGAAAAAATCGAAAGATAATTCTCTTAGCAATGGTTCAAATTTTTATATGGTATCCAAAAATGACCTGCATACTGAACTTGATACAAACGCGTATTACGGTGGGGCAGTTTATCCAGATCATTGTAGTATTGATGTTGGAAAATATCATTCTCAATTAACCAAGCGGGTGAAAGATGCTGGTGCCATCCTCATTGGAAACTGTGAAGTCACTAATTATAGTCGTATTAAATCGGGATTTGATGTTAATACTACTTTGGGTACTTTAAGTGCGAGAAAAGTTATATTAGCGACAAATGGATACACTGGAAAGCTTTCACCGTGGTATCAGAGACGAATCATTTCAATTGGTTCTTACATAATTGCAACCGAACCAATATCCGAATCAACACTTGATCAACTAATGCCGAAAAACAGAGTCTATTCGGATACACGTAAAATGGTTTATTACTATCGTGCGATGCCGAATCGAAAAGGTATTTTGTTCGGAGGGCGAGTCTCATTAAGAGAAACTGATCTCAAGAAAAGTGCATTACGATTACAAACAGAATTAGTTCGGATATTTCCTAAATTATCGGGAATTAAAGTATCACGATCTTGGATGGGATACGTGGGATTTTCATTTGATAAGTTGATGCATTGTGGACATGACAATGGATTATATTATGCAGGTGGATATTGTGGCAGTGGAGTGGCCATGGCTAGTTATCTTGGAATGCGATTAGGTCGTCAAGTAGCTGAAATTGACGATAACATCTCGGCTTTTCAAAAACTAAATTTTCCGTCTCGTCCGTTTTATTTTGGGAATCCTTGGTTTTTGGCACCGACTGTAATGCTTTATCAATTCTTAGATAAGTTAAATATTTATGGTCGTTCAAATTAATTTTGAATTATTGCAAAAATGGTTCATTGAGTTAAAAACAACATTGGATCAAGGAACGAGTTTTTGTACCGTAAAGTTGTTGTTGTTTTTTACGTAGGATAGAATTCAATTATCTGCTGGAATTATTCTAGTGTTTGAAAAACTTGGTTCAGGTGATATCAAAATTTAGAAAATTGCCAACCCGGATTTTGTATCACAAACCGCGAAATTATTGCCAAATCTAAACTAAGTTACTGAGGTGACCAGTAATTTAGGTAAATTTGGCAATAAACAATATTAGTTATTAGGTTTGATTAACCTTTTCCTCGCCAAGGAATTAAGATTCCTTCTAACCATCGCATAATTATCTCAATTGCATAGCCAATTAAACCGATGAGAAGGATACCTATTACAACCGTGTCGGTTTGCAAAAAGTTTTTAGCGATCATAATCATTGACCCCACACCCCTATCGGCTGCAACTAGCTCAGCGGCAACAACAGTTCCCCAACAAACACCCATCGCAGTGCGAATTCCAGTAAATATTTCTGGTAACGCGTTCGGGAGAATTACTAGACGGAGTATTTGGCTCTTGGACGCACCTAATGAATATGCGGCGTGAACTTTAGAGATTCGGACACTGGATACCCCAGAGCGCGCGGCAATAGTCATGATGAATAATGAAGCCAAAAACAGTAAGAAAATCTTTGCCGTTTCGTCAATTCCAAACCAAAGGATGATTAGTGGGATCAATGCCAATGGTGGAATCGGTCGCATGAATTCTACTATCGGATCAAATAGACCACGAGCAAACGTTGAGAGACCCATTGCGAATCCAAGTGGAATACCAACTATTGCTCCTAAAAACACACCCATTAATACTCGAAATACACTGATTCCGACATGTTCCCAGAGCGAAATTGCACGGAAACCTTCAGTTATGAGCACTATGATTCGGTCAATAGTACCTTGAATGGTAGGCCAATAAAATGGTTGAACTACTCCCAGTAATGAGGTTATTAACCAAATTGTAAATAGCAGAAAAATAATTATGATTGAGTAAAGTCGTCCTGAATTTACAGCACTTGCGTCACCAAATTTTACAGTCTTTTGTTGGGTAAAGGCGTTGTCTACAACTCCTAACCAAACAAGTAGATTATTTGAGGTATTTTTATTAGACATGATAGAGCCTCCTATTCTTTGGCACCAGCCATGATTTCTTCTTCCATATCCCAAATCATGGTGAGAATTTCATCCCGCTTTTCCACAAAATCAGGTTTGGATTTTACTTCACGAGCATCATGGTTTAGACCAAGCTCAGCGAAGGGAAGATTGTATTGCTTGTGAATACGCCCAGGTCGAGGTGCCATGACAATAAGACGTTCACCAAGATAGAGTGCTTCTTCAACGGAATGAGTAATCAATATGATAGTTTTCTTAGTTTCATTCCAAAGTTCCAACACTAGGTCTTGCATTTTTTCGCGGGTCAAAGCGTCAAGTGCTCCTAATGGTTCGTCCATGAGAATAACATCTGGATCATTAGCAAGACAACGAGCTAATGCTACACGTTGTTGCATTCCACCTGACAATTGATAAACCGGTTTGGTATTGAACCCTTTTAATCCAACTAATTGTAACAGTTCTTCTACTGTATCTTTGGTCTCTTCAAGAGGTTTACCTGACATTCTTGGACCAAAGGCAATATTTTTTTCAACAGTTAACCATTCAAACAGAGCTCCCTGTTGAAACACCATACCTCGTTCGGCACCAGGACCCAATACTTTATGATCGTTGAGAAAGACATCTCCACGGGTGGGTGAGAGAAAACCTGCAATAATATTGAGTAGAGTAGTTTTCCCACAACCAGATGGCCCTAGAACAGATACTATTTCACCTTTTTTGATTTCTAACGAAACATCTTCTAACGCGTGAATTTCTTCACCATTAGTTAGGGTGAAAATCATTGAGGTATTGTCTAGTTTAATACCTTCCATTGTATTACACTCGCTTTATTGTTAAAGATTTGAACTAAATTTAGTAAGCTTAATACTAATTACCATATTCTGTCAAATTTAATTACGTAATTTACAATATTTCTGGAAAATAAAATTTTTCAATGTTTTCTATTTCGAGTGTTGCGTATCCTCCCAACTATAAGTAATTATAGCGGCGATATTTAATACCGCCGCCAGAAGTTTTGTTATTAGTTTAAGAAGCTATCATCAACGAATTTTGAGTAGTCATTTAGTGGATTTTCAAGGTTTCCGGTTTCAGTCATTATATCTGCTACTCCTTTGGCTGTCGCTTGAACTGTACCACCTAGCCAATTTGGACCTAACTGATCTGCAATGGATGGAAATCCAAATCCAGCTATAGTATTCTTCGTTGCTTCCAAATCCATACCTGCAGCTTTTGCAATTGTTGAGTAAGCACCATCTGGGTTAGCTTTGTAAGCATTGTTTGATTCTTCAGTTACTCTGATGAAACTTTTGAGTAGATCGGGGTGATCTTTGGCAAAGTCATCGGTAACAGAGATAATATCAAATGAACCAATTCCGACCGCTTCCTGTTCAGCTCCAGTCATTAATGGTGAACCAACAGTTTTCATTCGATCCAGTGGTGCACCGAAACCACAAGCCATTGTTACATCCCCTCGAATTAACGCAATAGCTCCATCTGCTGAGTTCATTTGAACTAGTTCGATTTTTGATGAATCAACTCCTAAGTGCTCCATTGATTTAAGGAATTTATAGTGAGTTACATTACCAATTGGTGAGGCAACTTTTTTCCCTTCCAATTCTTTAGCATTGTTTTTTGTGATTCCAGAATCATCTCTAATGATACATAAGTCATTATCTGAGTAGGTTACTGCAATACCTACCAATTTTAGCGGAGCTCCAGTAGTTACACCAACGACAAACGGGACAAACCCTTGACTGTAAGCGATTTGGACATCGCCAGATACCATAGCTTGTGTCATTTCATTTCCATTACCGAAAGCACGCCACTCAAGTTCAACCCCCATTTCCTCGTCGTAAGTTTTTTCTAATTGCGCAACTTGGTTCGCAGTTGGCCATTCAAGAAAGTAAGCTACAGTTACCTTGTCAATCGCACTAGCACTTGTAATTCCAATTGCAAATGCGAAAACAACACTAGTCAATAGTGTTGAGATTTTGTGAATGAGATTCATTTTATCTCCCCATGTAATTTGGTAAATCAATTCCGATAATTTATTCAAAATTCATTCGGATCAGAAATACCAGTTTTTGTTATTAAGAATAAACTCAAGATACTAGCTTATTCTCTAGTGAAAATCCACAACAAAATGTTATGGAAAAAATAATAGCTTGATTGTCAATATTTCAATCAAAATTTTTAGTACCAGTAATCCGATATATATAGTGCCAAAAAATGTGTGCCAAATTCAATTAACTCTTACTTTGTTCTGTGTATAACCAGCTATACTACAAATAAAATCGGGTAATAATTTAAGAATTTGTCTCTCACATATGCCTTTTGTAGTTTCAAGATTTTTTTCTGTTCCGGTAAGTAATTTAACTAGATTAATCATTAACCACAATGAATACTTAGAATGCACATCTAACTCATTTATTTTTTTCCATGCGTCAACATCCAAACTAAGCCCTATTCCGAATCCTTTAAACCAATCTTGCCAATCCTTAGACTGAAATTCTGCGTGTATATCGTTGGGAAAATTGCCGCGTTTAATCTCAGCATTTAAGTATTTGTAGTAATTCAAAACTAGCTTTCTTATATAGTTTACCTCAGAAATGTCGACAATTCGTGGAACACCAGTTTTTCCCCATACTAATGGAGTCCACTTGTTTTCTGGAATTTGACTTGGACACACTGCTATCGCTGCACATAATCCCTCAACTGCGGTTGTATTCATTGCTCCTAATTCTTTGGGAATTTCCTTAAACTTATTTTGGAGTGCAACCAGTGGGGTTTCGGTTTGAGTTGTCTTCACGTGGATAATTCCTACTAATGGATCTAAAATTCAGAAAATTTAGGCTCGAATCGTTATAATTTACAAGTTTAACAATATAGTATGTTATTCCCATTATTTGTTGACATCAACTACAACGCGTCCCTTGACTTGCCCCTTTAGGATGTCTTTACTAAGAGCTGGAACTTCGTTTAGTGACACCGTTTGAATCATAGATTCAAGTTTTTCGATTGGTAGATCTTGGGAAATTCTAGTCCAAGCTTGTAACCGATCTTCGTAAGGTTTCATTACCGAATCAATTCCTAGGAGATTAATGCCACGTAACAGAAACGGAATAATTGTTGCTGGAACTTCCATACCACCAGCCAAACCGACTGCCGCAACTGATTTTCCATATTTAATTTGTCCAAGAAGTCGCGCCAGCATTGTTCCCCCGACGGCATCTACGCAACCCGCCCAAGTTTCTTGTTCGAGAGGACGTTTAACAGTTTCATTTAGTTCTTCACGAGGAATGATCTGAGTCGCGCCGAGTGACTTCAAATAATCCGAGGTCTCAGACCGACCAGTGACACACGCGACTTCATAACCAATTTTAGCTAGAATTGCGGTTGCGACTGATCCAACTCCACCAGCAGCTCCGGTAACTAATACTGGACCATCTGACTTCTTTAGTCCATGGTTTTCCAGTGCTATTATTGCTAACATAGCAGTCAATCCTGCAGTACCTACTGCCATTGCATTTCGAGTAGATAAATTATTTGGTAATGGAACTAACCAATCAGCATTCACACTTGCTTTTTGTGAATACCCGCCCCACCAAACTTCGCCAACACGCCATCCAGTAAGAACAACAGTGTCACCCGCGTTAAATCGATTATCTTCAGATGACTCTACTGTACCTGCAAAGTCAATTCCAGGAACATGAGGATATTCACGGACTAGTCCTCCACCAGGGCCAACACACAGCCCGTCTTTATAATTTATAGTGGAATACTCAACATTAACTAAAACATTACCTTGAGGTAAACGGTCTTCTGTAAGTTGTTGAATTCCTGCGGCCGTTTTCCCGTCAGCATCTTTCTCAACAACTAATGCGTTAAAACTCATTTAATAATCTCCTAAGTTTAATTCGAAAAATGGTCAAAAATTAATTCGGGAAAATTATTTTGAATTTGTTTGATTTTAATTTTTCCCAACAATGAAGATTGCATAACAAATAATCAAGCTGCAAAAATTGTTATTTGATTTATCCGGTTGTGCCTGACCAATTAATTTGACAAATTTCAGCACTGCGTCCATCAAAGTCCCATACGCGACCATGAGCTCTAACACGTCCTTGATTAGCGACCGCGATTGTTATATCTGGTCCCATCCAGTATTGAGTGTTTGACACAACGACTTCCTTTTCGTCATGCGCTCCCTGGATTGGTTCAATTTCACCTTTTATCGCACGACCAACAATAAGTCTGCGCTTCTTACCTTCTGTTTCATAGCTAACAGGTGCACGTTCGGCACCTAAAAATTCACTTACAAGTACTTTAAACAAACCAGTTGTTCCTTTTGCCGCTCCAGAAAAAATTTTGACGAGCGCATCAAAAGCGGGTTCTGAGGCACGTTCATCTATATAAGCGGCTGCTTTCCAATTGCCGCGCGCCATTAATCCCGGTATATCAAGTACCAAACCGACATTTAACCCACTCAAATCTTCGCTTTCATATTTTCCTGAATCAATTCTGACTCCTGCCCACGCTTGGCAATAGCCTTCTGTTGGTGGATGTTTACCAAGTGAAACGACACATGGACAAAAAACCGTGCAGTTGCAATTCAAAATTAATTCACCTTTGATATTCCAATTGGACATAAAGTTTTCTCCTTTCATTAGTTAGTCAATGCCAAAAATCCAAAAATTGAGCCAGATAGGATCAGCATAATTCCAAGTGGTCTTGAAATATATTTACCAATATCATTTAGTTTCTCAATTGTCATTAATAACATGGCTGCGGTCATCCATCCTAAACTCATAATTCCACCGACAAATCCTATCAACATTAAAGCCCAGCAACAACCAACACAAATCGCGCCGTAATGTACACCTAAATTTACGCTATTATAAGCATTAGTTGTCCAAAGTTCCATGAAAAATGCCATTGGAGTTCGACATTTACTGATGCAAGCATTTTTGAGTGAGCTGAATTGGTAGAGTCCCGCTATTATTAGTAATACCGCATTTAACCAAAGGTTATTACTTTGACCAAAATCGTCAATAATACCTATATTTGAAAATATAATTTGCAAAATCGCAGCAAAGAATGAGAAACCCAACCAAATAATCAGAAAACCAGCAATAAATTGAATGATTAAACTGTTTTTTGTGGTTGTTGCTTGCGGTAAGTTGCTGTATGTAATTATCGCTGGAATCGCAGTTGGGGCCATCATAGCAACTGACATAAGCATCCACATCAGGACTATTGTTATATAAGGAGCATCACTAGCATCACTTAGACAAAATGAGAGAAATTTTTTGATTGCATTTGAATTGCTATTTTGAATTGTTTGCAATTCAGGTTGCATGGCCACCAGCAATCCCCAGGCAATTAATACAACACAAAAGAATAAAACCCACTGCCATTTGAATTTCACTAAACTTGCAACTGCATTCACTTAATGGTTCTCCTTTTATAATAATTTAGACAATTTGATTTCATAAACTAATATAAAATATTTTTAGGTGACAATATATTGCCGACAAAATTTAATTTCTTTTTGTAGCGTTTGAATGAGAATATCTACTAAAAACTATTTTTAGTAATTTTTTGTGGAAAGTTGCTGCTAAGAAATCTCTTAAATTTACACGATTTTAAGGAATTTATAGTTGTAGCAAACATTATCCAGATTCAGTTTGACATTAAACATCCAAAAATATTTTTCAAATTCATACTCGCTACATAGTGGACTGACGCGTACTACTTGATTGAATTGTTGTTGTGGACTGCAAGAGCGACGGGGGTTGAACCCGTGCCACTAACCCAACACAGGCTTGCACTCTACCAATTAAGCTACACCCCCATATCGTGTCAAACTCAGGTAGTGGATTTAATAAGTGTGAGTTGTTATATTAATACAGTCACACCTGAGACCCTTTACCTACACCAATATGGTTACTTCGGATCAAACGTCTGTAATGATTCACCCGTAAGGCAATCCACAAACACTATTTTGTTAAGAATTCAAAATTTGAGAAATCAATGTTGATCAGAAAAGATCCGTGCTTGGTTTGTTTCGCTGTTTGCGATTTGCAGAATACAATTCGTACCTGCTGACCTAATGCACTTTAACGAATTTGTTTCAATTCGCTTTTAAGTCATTTGTACTTATTTGCATACTTCTAATAAAAATTAGCATCTTATTTTGTCGGCATGAAAGTACAATCGTCTTTATTTGCTCTTGAATATTCTCTGTCACAGCTGAATGTAAAAGCTCTGTTGTAACAAATTGTGATAGGGTAAGAATTGCATTCTTTGCTAAGACCATTTAAGTAATTGCTTATCTTGATCTCGCTTGTGGTGTAAAATTCTAACAATTATAGGCACTTTATCCATATGAGCTAGATAATATATCAAGTGAAAACGATACCTAGTTACATATAAATCAGGATATTTCTTTCGATTATATAACCTTTTAATCTCATTTCCTTGACCAATAGAGTTTAATTTTTTTTTAAGTCCTAGATTATATATATTAACTGCATCAATGCCCCAACGCCTCAAAGTATAGTCGGTAATATCATCAAAGTCACTTATAGCGTCTAATCCTAAATGGTAAGTCATTCTTGATTTTTTATTGCCTTTTCTAAGGCTTCTTTTGCAACTTCATCAAAGGTCTTATCTGATACTATACCCATTCTTGCAGCTTTTACACTTGGTTCCAAAAGATCATCAAGTTCACTTGTCGCTAGATGTTCTTCATACCCTGATTGAACCAAATCAGTCATAAAATCACTTATTGATTTACCGATTACAGATGCAGAAGATTCTAGTTGTTGATAAAAATCAGAAGTTATGTTTAGTGATACTTGCATTTTATTGTCCTTCTATTAAGTGTAGTACCCTAGAACAATAATGTGGTTTTTGAATTTTTCAAGCTTTAAATTGAAAGTAAAAAGTTTCTTTGGAATGTACTTTTTTTTCGACCACTTAACAATTGGAGGCATTGAAGAGAGAATTGAATCAAAATTTCCTCCTGATTTATGTCCAAAAATTGTCGTATGACCATACAATAAATTAAACTCAACATAGTGTCCTCAACATATTGAGATATGTTTATTTCTATTTCTGATTTTGAGTAACAAAATTATTTTTTTAGGTACTTCTTATTTTTTGTAAATACCAAACCCATCTATTCGATCCGACGATTGCTCTTTTACTTCCAAAATGCTACTAAAAAACTTAACTCATGAGTACATTGGGTGGTAGCTAATTATTTGATTCTCCTTCTTATTAAGTACGAATAAATGTCTTTGTTACAAATTGTTAATAAGTCTCAATTTTTTAGATGACAATAAATTATCGACAAAATATAATATATAATTTGAGTGAGTTTTCTGAACATTAGGTCACTCATTTAATTTCAATTTTAAATGGGCTACTAGCCAAATTTAAAGGGTTTAATTAAAAATGTGACAGTGTTGCTGAGGTAACATTGTTTAGTGTGGAGGATGGAGTTGATGGACGCAAAAACAGATCGCGTTCGTGGCCGGCGTTCAGGAGGACGTGCACAAAGAATAGCAATCAGAACCGCACCACTTGAAGAAAATTTACGACCTGTTAGACCTGGTTTATCTGGAGGAAGTTATAGACCGCTCACCGAAGTAGATGTTCAAAAAATTCATCACGCTGCTCTTGATGCGCTTGAAGAAATTGGAATAGCAGACGCACCACCCTCTGGGATTGAAGTGCTAGTGAAAGCAGGTGCAACATTAGGTGATGACGGACGGATTAGGTTTTCAAAATCGCTAGTTGAAGATATGGTTGCGATAGCCGCGCGTGATTTTACACTCTTTGGTCGTGACTCAAAATTCGATTTAGAATTGACGGGAACTAATGTTTATTTTGGTACAGCTGGTGCTGCGGTTCATGTTGTTGATGTAAAGACGCGTGAATATCGAGACTCTACGGCAAATGACCTTTACGAAGCAGCGCGTTTAACCCATGCCCTTGACAATATCCACTTTTTTCAGAGGTCAATGGTGTGTCGAGACATTCCTGATAACTTTGAATTGGATATTAACACTATTTATGCATCTTGTGCTGGTACAACGAAGCATGTTGGTACAAGCATTTCAGAGCCGAAAAATACAGAAGGTTGCGTTGAGTTGTTGCACATGATTGCAGGAGGCGAAGAAAAATGGCGAACTCGTCCATTTGTATCAAACTCTAACTGTTTTGTTGTTCCTCCAATGAAGTTTGCGACGGAAAGTTGTGAAACCATGGAAGCATGTATCCGAAGTGATGTACCGGTATTACTACTATCGGCAGGTCAAGCAGGAGCAACTTCACCGGCATATTTAGCGACATCCATTGTTCAAGCTGTCGCCGAGTGTCTTGCCGGTGTTGTATATGTTAATGCAATTAAGCCAGGTCATCCAGCAATTTTTGGAACTTGGCCTTTCGTTTCAGATTTGCGAACAGGTGCGATGTCAGGGGGGTCAGGTGAACAAGCATTGTTAACTGCTGGTTGCGCACAAATGCATCAATTTTATGGTTTACCTGGAGGGTCGGCAGCCGGAATTGCAGATTCAAAAGTACCTGATATGCAGGCCGGTTGGGAACAGGCTATTTCAAATGTAATGGCAGGACTGAGCGGATTGAATATGGTTTATGAATCAGTTGGAATGCACGCATCATTGTTGGGATTTTGTAAAGAATCACTTGTGCTTGGTGATGATATAATAGGTCAAGTATTACGATGCATCCGTGGTATTGAAGTAACTGAAGATAGCGTTAGTCTTGATGCAATGCGCCAGGTATGTTTGGAAGGACCAGGACATTATTTGGGTCATGAACAAACATTGTCGTTAATGCAAACTGAGTATGTTTATCCTTATACTGGAGATCGGTTTTCCCCTAAACAGTGGGAAGAATTAGGAAGACCTGATTTACTTGACCGTGCAATTGACAGAAAGAACGAAATCCTTGAAGCGTCAAAAACTCCATTATTTGAATCTAGTTTGGATAAAGCTATTCGTGAGCGGTTTAACATCCATATTTAGTTCTTCACCAGTGAATCAAATATCGCGGTAATCTAACGCGAAAAATGTGATTTTTTTTAATGAATGAAAAGGACAAAAACTTTCTTTCCAAATTATTTTTTACCGCAATTTCTGCGGCTGACCCTGAAAATGTGATCAGAGAAAATTTACCAAGCAAACCAAAGGGTCGTACAGTTGTAATAGGTGCGGGAAAAGGTGTCGCTCAATTAGCGTGTGCATTTGAGAAATTTTGGGAAAGTCCTGTAACTGGTACGGTAGTTACTCGGTATGGTTTTGCAACGAAATGCAAAAATATTAAAGTACTTGAAGCTTCACATCCTGTACCAGATCAAGCTGGAATCGTAGCGACTACAGAATTATTCTCCGCGGTTCAAGGATTAACCTCAGACGATTTAGTGGTTGCAATATTTTGTGGTGGTGGTTCTGCATTACTTCCAGCTCCACCAGTAGGGTTTTCACTTGAGGATGAGCAAAAATTAAATTCTATTCTATTGAACTCAGGTGCACCTATTTCAGTATTGAATGCGATTCGTAAGCGGTTCTCTCAGGTAAAGGGTGGACAATTAGCCGTGGCGGCGAGTCCTGCTCAAGTAGTGAGTTTGATTGTTTCTGACGTACCTGGTGATGACCCAGCTCAAGTTGCATCTGGCCCTACAGTTCCAGATACAACAACCCAAGATGAAGCTATAGCAGGAATTAACGCATTTGATATTCAGCTACCAGAAAAGATATTGGCACAAATTAGTGATTCTCAATTCACAACCCCAGATCCAGATTCTAGTGAATTTCAAGATAATGAGGTTAAGATTATTGCTTCTTCGGCAATGTCATTGGATGCAACGGCTAAATATTCACAAAGTATGGGTATTCCAGCAGTCGTTCTGTCGGATAGAATTGAAGGGGAGTCTTGTGAAGTTGCAAAAGTTCATGCAGCTATTGCTCGAGAAGTAAATCGAAATAATCAACCCTTTCTGAAACCTATAGTTATGTTGTCAGGAGGAGAAACCACAGTAACTATAAATGGTAATGGAATAGGTGGTCCTAATACGGAGTTTATGTTATCTCTAGGTATTGCATTGGACGGAGTAAAAAAAGTTTGTGCACTTGCAGCTGATACAGATGGAATTGATGGAACCGAGACTAATGCTGGTGCATTTGTCTGTGGAAATTCTGCTTTACGACTTAGGAAAAAGGGGATTAATCCCGCGAACTATCTGAAAAATAATGATTCATGGACTGCATTTAATGCCATCGGTGATCTATTTGTAACTGGACCAACTGGAACTAATGTTAACGATTTTCGAGCGATTTATATCCAATAATTTCTTATTGAATTTAAAGCTTTTTATCGCAAATTGAATATATTAAGTGTTGGTATATCTACTTTCTCTGTAAATTAATTTTTTATTAGATTCAAATTTTCATTGTATAGTTTACAGGTCATGCAATAGAAAAATTTTGTAGTCCAAAAATTTAGAAAATTGTGCTGAATGATATAGAGATACTCCCAATATATTTCATAAAACTTTTAGATTCCTTAATCTAATATTGAAATACTGGGAGGATAAGGTGAATCTTTAACAAATACCATTATTTGAACTCAAATCAGATTCGGTGCAATGTTTAGCTGCAAGTTGGTTTAAAATAACGTGTATTTGGTTACTTAAGGTGATACTAGGTGTAACCGCACTGCTGTTTTCTATTGTTTTAAGTTTAACTACAAGTGTACCTACTTCTTCAGCTGAACAAGGTATTGTATATTTTACTCCCAAAACAGATTACATTCTGTCAAAAGAGAAATAAATTGGTAACATTTAAAAATTAAGAGATACAACTTTTTAATTGAAAGTATTTTATTTTAATCAGTGGTTCTGTTGCAACTAATTGTGATAGGGTAAGTATTGAATATCGGCCACAAAAAGCAATATTTGAAAATTCAGAAAAAAATATTATTTTGTCTATATGCTTCATTTCAGAAATTGGACTGTCTACAAAGTGAACTATGTTGTCTATTAATTCTGTTTCTTGCTGATCAATATATTGAGGTGTTGTAATCATTTCAATTGTTTCTAAAGAATTCTGACTCTGTTCTGGATGTTCAAGATTCAATTCAATTATAACATTAAGGGGCTGTTTCACAAATCAATTTCAAGAAATGTTCTATCCTGATTACCTGAAACTGCCTAATTCACTGACTTTTTGAAAATTCAATTGACACTAATTCTGATTTAGTAAAATTTTTATCATATAAACTTTCAAAATTCAAATCTAAAATCGACCCCAAAAATGACAGGTATTGGTGTTTTTCGGTAGATTTTATTGATTTGAATACAGTTTCCCTGCTTCAAGAAATGCCAACCATTACTTGATCAATTGCCAGCACTTTAAGGGAATTCAGGTCGGAGTTAACTTGGTAAAGCGTTTGACATTATGGGCAATTGCGAGCAAAGTAACTTCTTTATTGACTGCCGTAAGTCCTCGACGATATATTTTTCGAAAATTTAAATTTTCTTTGAATTGTGCAAATGCACCCTCAGTGACAAAATGCCTTAATTTCAGTAACTTTTTACTTTCTGGTTGTTCAAGTCTTTCCGTCATTTTCAGTTCAAACTCTGAAGGTTCGGCTTGTTTTCGTTTCTGAGGAAGTGGTGTGACGACTGTAATGTCGAATAATTCTGTCTTTTCATGTTCATATTGATTGGCATATCCTTTATCGGCAACAAGATTGGTCGGCTTGTTTATTCTTTTATCTAATTTCGTTATGTTTGCCGTCATAACTTGGGTGTCATTTTGATCGGAAACGACATTCACGCCAGTGATGAAACCGCTACCAAGGTCGTTCATCACTTGTGCATTATAAGCTTGGATGAAACTCCCCCCAGCTTGCCTCATGATTCGGCTGTTTGGGTCGGTTACATTGATTTTTTGCTTTGGGGTTGCTTTGGCTTTTGCTCGAACCGCCTTAATTTCAGCTCGATCAGGCTCAGGAAGAATATGTAATTTAACGACAGGTACCGACGTTTGAGAACCGCTAGGATTATTTGGTTTCGCATTCGTTGTTTCCCCAGCACCGTTTTGCTCTGCCCGTTTTGTTGCTAAATACTTCTCATGGTATTCCTTACGGAATTGATATACGGCCTGATCAGCTGAATCGTTATCAGCCTGCACCAGAGCTTGTTCTAACTTTTCCTTTTGATGAGTCAATTTTATTAGTTGTTTCGTGTGATCATCCGTCGTCGGTGCCCCCTCCGTAGTGATGGTTGTTTTTCGTGGGAGCTCAGTTGATCCTGGTGTCTTTTCTAACGGGGTGTCATCATGGTTTCCGCTGGACTTAACGTCATTCGGATCAACTTTATCAGCTGGTACTGGTGACAACGCCTGCATATATTTATGTTTAGATCTGGCTAGTTGTTCGATATCTTTAACAACCGTCAATAATTGGCCATCAGGTTCGTCTTCATGGTTCTCATTTAAAGAAATATCACGCGTCGCTTCCTTGTATGCTTGTTCGGCCATTAAATGCTGACACGCCATTATATCGCCTTCAATCTCTACCAATTTTGCTTGAATGTCCTCAACCGTCATGGTTTCATTTAAACTTGCATTCGCTTTCAGCTTCGTCCCATCCATCCCAACATTTTCACCAGTTAACAACTTCTTCTCCATCGCTAAAAGTAAAAATCGCGTCATGCATTCACTAATCGCACGTCCATTATTTTGAATAACATAACTAACAAAACATAGACCCGCGATATATTTGAATCGATCGTCATATTTCAACGATGTCTCAATCACGCGCGAACTAAATATTCGATTCATAAACGCATAGATTATAGCTGCTAATAGCATGCGCGGATCATATTGTCGGCGCCCGACTTCAGTGTCTTTGACATGGAAAATATCTAACGGGATGCTCTCAACAAATTCTAATAAAGTCTTGATTTCGGGACACTCCTTGGGAATGATTGCCTCAAGATCAGGGGTGATTAAACGTTCCGTTCGAACAACAGGAATCAATTTTTTAGACATGAGTACTCCAAAAATTTATTTGTCAATTTTTTTATATGGGTACTCAAACCTACAATTTCTAGAACTCTTGAAAAAAAATTAAAAAAAGTGCAAAAATATCATTTAAGAGAAATAAAAATCCATAATAACAGGGGTTACACTTCAATTAATTGTGAAACAGCCCCATTAGCTAACGCTTGAAAGCTGATTAACTCAAATAGACCCTGCTCATTTAAAAAGTCATCAAGCGATTGACCAATTTCACATTATTCTACATTGATTGTCATTATTGGAGTCCTTTCATTTTTGATTTAGCAATGGTAAATTCCCTTTTGGGTGTTTTATTTGTTTTTTGATAAACTCTTGCAATTTTAGCAATACTTGATTTTTAATGCAAAGAAATAGTCATGCAGTATTTTTCGATAGCAAATTACACTTAATTTCTCAAAGACCCCTCACTTTCCGCACGAGCTAGTGGTAATAATTTAATGCTTCGGAGCCGTCCCAATAAACTTTCTGCCATTTCTGGCATCTCAAGTACATTTGCTGAGCCAGATTATAGAAAACGACCATAACGTCGGTCATTATCAACAGATAATTTAATTGCTCGAAACAAATCCGGAAATAGTTGAATTTCATCTAAAATTACAATATCACGATCTTGAATAAATTTCATTGGATCCTGGTTTGCATCACTAAGTGTATCAGGATCATCGAAAGTGAAATATTCACGTCCCGAATCTTGAAATTCCTTAGCTAATGTTGTTTTTCCCGCTTGACGTGGTCCTATAATTAAAGTAACTGGACTATTTGAAAGAGCCTTTTCAACTTTATTTTTAATTAAACGTTGATACATAGACGTTCGAATCCTTAATGGGTTGGTTACAAGGTGAAAATAATTAAAGGCAATTAGGAAATCAAGTTAAAAATTTTCTTTCCTTTAAAGCATGAGGTTTTTTAATAAAAAATATTAAAAATAGACCTTAAATTAAGGTTAAAAAAATTATTTTTATTGTATTTTTGATTGATATATAATATTTTGGTACATATTAACAATTAACACAAATTTTTCAAGAGGTTAAACAATGAAACGAACAGTAGAACAAACTGCGTTATTGTTAGCTGTTGTTTTAAATCGAAGTAGGCAAACGCGGGCACGCATTAGCACAAAAACAATTAAAGCACTTTCCAATCGACAACATATGCGTTGCATGTTTGTCAAAGAATTGATTGATACACTCGCTGATCGACATGATTGGATTTTGGTTGAATTAGCCAGTGGTGGGTTTGGAGCAGTCTTAGCACGAACTCTGGAAGCAGCAAGACCTGTTATGACGCATAAATTTTTAACTGAAGACGAAAACCAAGGATTACAAACTGGTGATATTGATTGGGTTTATTTGGAGGAGGAGGCTTTTCCACGTAGTGAACTTGATGAATTGGTATTTTAGTTGAAGATGGAAACGTGCGCGTTTTATCGCAATGCTGTAATCAATTACAAGATTAACTAAGTAAGTTATATTGTCACCCGGTGTCATGGCAAAATTTGAATGAGGCAACTGGATCAGTTTGCAACCCGTAAGTCAAATTTTCATTTGAAATAAAATAAATGTTGATTTTATAGGGTTTAATAAGTTTGTATCGAAATACGACTTTGAAGGGATTAATGCCAAATTGAAACTTAGTGTTCAAATTGTTTCTGAATTTGTAGGTCACTTGAACAAATTAATTTTGTAATTTAATTTAGTTTAAATTGTGAAAATTTCGTACTATATTGACATCTTGTTAATGAATGTTGAAATTAATGGACTATCAAATTAATTGCTATTTGAAAGAAGTTATTTTCTCAACATTTAGCGTAACAGATGTTTTGCGAATGCTTACGCAGATTTAATACTTGGGATTAAGTATTAATAAGCAAGGCGTTACAGCACAGACGAAAAATGCCGAGGAGCAATTATGTTTAATTCACATACTTGAGTTAGACAAACTTAAAGATATCGGTTATAATCACTTGGAGTAAGGGCAAAAATCAGTTTGTGGAGGCATTTTTTTGAGATACCCCATAACAAAGGGGGGGCACTATATCTATCGAATTTGTGGAGTAAATAATAATTGAGTCTTAATAAAAATATTTTTTCTTGAAATTGATTTAATTTGAACTTAAATTATAATGTCAAACAAAAATTAAAGGAGAAATTTAAATGAACCATACACCACCACTTTATGAGAAAATTATTGAAAAAAATTGGAAAAGCAACGCTGTGAGTGTATCTGACCAATTAGACAAACCGACTAATAGAATTGAACCAAAATTATTAGAAAAGATTAGAAGGCATGTTGTCCGATTTGAACAGATTGATAATAATAAGGCATTGAAGAAGTTGATAAAATTATCTAAAAAAGATATATTATTGGCAGCACACTTTGCAACAAATCCCCTTAAACAAAATATTTGTCAAAAAATTGCAAGAAAATGGCTTAAACGGGAGTTAGGGATCAATAAAATTAAAAGATTGAAGGCAAAGGGAGCTAAAGCATTTTATGTGGATAAAGCAGGAAAAATATGTAACGTTGAAGATGCAACGAAGCCGTCGATCAATTTGAATTTTAAGTGGAAAATCAATGAGTACACATTTTATGCCAAGCACATTTACACAAAGGAAAAGGGTGGTGGTCAAGAAAATGCGAAGCGAGCGGCAATTCAATTACTTGAAAACTATAAAAAGGCGGGTGAGGACAAAAAAACAGTATTGGTTATTATTGTAGATGGGCAATTTTATCATGAATCTGATAATTTGGATGAATTAAAAACATTTGAGAATGAAACAGAACCCAAAAGTATTGTAGCAAATATTGAGCAACTTCCAGAAATTATGCGCAGTTATTCTGAAACCTAGGAGTTCAATAATATAAATAAATTATTAGGAGAAATTCAAATGATTGAAAGAATCCCACCAGATTACTTGGCGATTAAAAAGAGAGAATCTTTCAAAAACATAAACAATGTGCTTACTGAATTAAATAATGGCGACAAAGGATTGGAAAAGCGAATTGACACATTTGTTGAAAGTTCTGGATTTAGCCATTCAGAAGTAGAACATAAAATTCGAACGGACGAGATGGTCAAAGCACTATTTGCAAAGCAAACTACACGTCAAACGATTTATAAGAAGAGTGCACTTGATTGGTTAAGTAATGAATTGCCAGTAACTGTAAATGATTTAAAAATTAGCAAGAGTGAAACACTTTATGTATCAAATAATGGCAGAATTGATAACTATAATAGTTCATCGTCAATTGCTTTAGACTTTCACTGGAATTATAATGGAAATGATTTTTATGCAAAACACGTGTATTCAAATGAAAGTGGTGGTACACAAATGGCTGCTTACAGAAAAGTTCAAGATATTTTGCGATATTTTATGGATGCGAGGGACGTTACTAAAATTTTGATTGTTATAGCAGACGGTGATTTTTACAACAAAAAACGGATGCAAGAATTGAAAAATCACTTACGTGTAAGTCCACCAAAAAGTTTTGCTGTACACATTCAAGAAGTACCAGATGTTGTATTAAACTTAGGACGCTAAATTTTATTAAATTTAATTGAGCATATAAAGGTAGATTTTAAACACTTCAAAGCCAATAAATTAGATTGTAACAAATTTCCTGTGTATAAATTTAATAAGTGGTTGCAAAATTTTTTATACAGTAGTATTTGTGATGTAAAATAATTTTAGGAAGCAAATATCTTGAATCAACGTGAAAATGGAATATTTTATACAACTGGAAACCCTTTCAATACAAAAGGGTTTAAGGAATGGGCGAGTTCTGCGAAAATAGCAGAAACTCAAATATTAGAACCATTTGCAGGTGCAAATTCATTGATTGAAAATCTTAAATCAATGGAATTATGTAAAAAATGGAAATCTTTTGATATTCATCCAGGCGCAGACGGTGTTGAAAAAAAAGATACTTTGTTGGATTTTCCACAAGGTTTTCAAGTATGTGTTACAAATCCACCTTGGTTGGCAAAAAATAGTGCCACGCGGCGGGGACTGCCTTTCCCAAAAACGCAATATGATGATTTATATAAGTTGGCATTAGACAAATGCTTAGCAAATTGTGATTGGGTTGCAGCACTTGTACCTGAGTCCTTTATCCGTGCAAATATTTTTCGGGAACGACTTCAACATTTTATCTCACTACCCAAAAAAATGTTTAACGATACTGAAAACCCTGTTGGATTGGCATTATTTCAGCCAGTTTATAGTTCTGAAATTATAATTTGGCGCGGAAATAAACGATTAGGAATGCTTTCTAAACTAGAAAGAAAAATTCCACCTAAACCTTGTGAACCTGATATTGTTCGTTTTAATGAACCTAATGGAAATGTAGGTTTGATAGCAATTGATAATCATCACGAGGCTTCTATTCGTTTTTGCCATGTAGATGAACTGAGAGGATACCCTATTAGTAATTCTTGTCGGTCAAAAACAAAATTATTGGTGGATTCTAAACTTCAGATTGAGAGATGGAATGACTGGTTGACAAGTTTTCGAAAGACGACACACGATGTATTTCTTACATGTTTTAAAGGTGTACGTAAAGATGGCATGTATCGTCGTCGATTAGACTGGAACCTAGCTAGAAGAATTGTTATTCATCTCATAGATTAATAAAGAATTCTAGTTTTTTCAATTTTTTGGAATTATGTAGCAGAATACCTACACAATTTATTTATCTGAAATAGTGGCATTATATCAACATATATTTACCATTTTAAGGAAATTTAATGTTGCTTTTAGGTAGTAAAATTTTTGTCAAATGCCTTATTGATTGTTTTGAACAATAATTTAGCTCTTTTTTTAACTTCAGGTGTAATTATTTTTTCCGGATTTATTGCCATTTCTTTTAATAATAATTTTGTTGGTTTGGTCTTATAAAAGTTCTTTCCAGAGTCTTCAAATGCTCGTTCAAACCGCTTAGTAATTCTTGGAATATTTTTATTGTAATGTTTATTTTCTGACCCCAGACTTTTTGAATAACTAGCATCCACAAGATTCTCATAAACTTTTTCTTCAAGTAAATTTTCAATCTCAATTTCTCTGTTTTTCGGTTTTCCTATCGCATCTGCGATCAGAATTATTTTTTCACTCGTATATTGAAAGTCTTTTGTTAGTCTATTTTGCGCTTTTTTCCCTTCGTCATCACTATCTAACAGTGAAACTACATTTAGATTTTGAAATGAAAGGAGTGTTACCATAGTAGGTACTTTTGAAGCACTGCCAGCAGGAATAATCGGAATATCCTTATTCAATCCAGATTCATCAATTTCATTAAGATAATCAGAAATTGAACTCAAAATCCAATAATCTGTTATTCCTTCAACAACAAGTTGATTCGGACTAATAAATAGATTTTGGGCTAAGTCATATCCTAATGCGGCTTGCAATGGAAGTAGTGAACTAGAATCTCCTTTTACGTCATTATATGAAATTGTTCCTTTACTTGTGAAAAATTCAGTCACTCGAACTGAATCTATCTTATCTGTAGGTATCATAAACTGGGAATGGGTTGTGTATAAAATCTGATTTCTAAAATCTGTAGTTAAGTGAGTAAGTAAATCACGTTGGGATTTTGCGTGAAGATGAAGACCAGGTTCGTCTAGTAAAAAGATTACATTTTTTGCCTCCTTACCTTTTGAATCAACAGCTAGAGAAATATAAAAACTAAAAAACCATTGGAATCCGTGGCTTCTTTCGTTTAATTCAACTTCATGATCAAAGTTGGTACTCGAATCAGAAATGTATGTTACCAGAAAATTACCGTCAGCATGAAAACGAACTGTAAGTGCTTGATTTTTCCAAAGTCTTCTAATTTCGTCTGTAAGCCTTTTACTTGCTTTCCTTAGTAATTTTGTTCGCTCATTAAATTTACCTTTTTGTGACAATCTTGCTAATTCCTCTAAATCTATTTCAGCAACTTTGCACATTTTTCCAAAATAATGGTCGCTGATACTAATTTCGGTATTATCTTTTGTCTGTAAGTATTCTTCAATATTTTGTGTACCATTTATGATTGGGTAATCGTCTACATAAATAAATGTAGGGAGTCTTTTTTTTATTAAGTACTCAGCTACCTCTTGTGGCCTGGAACTCGTAACCAATATATTTAGGTAATCAAACAATTTGCGAGTCTTTACATATAGCGTTTTAAACGGCAAAAAATTTAATGATACTATGTAATCGTGTAAATCTGTTAATTCAGAATTAAACGCTGGAAACCAGCCAAAATTTTGTTCGGATTCGTTTAAATTTTTGCTCATTTTTGAGATTTTTTTATTCAGTTTCTGTCTATCTAATTTATCAGCATTTGATAAATACTTTTCTATATATTTTTTGAGATTTTCAAACAAATCAAGTGCATCTTCAAGTTTAAATTCTAAACTACGATAGAATTCAATTGAATTCTTTAATTCATTATTGTAACATTTTGTTAGTTTTACTGTAGTTGCATTTTTCATCTCAGGCCAATTTTTACCAATGTACTCCTGTTCTTCGCGGTCTAAACTCCAAAAAGTGTTAACAACAGGAATATTGCTATGAATTTCGTTGTTAATTTTATTTACAGGGAAGTCTTTGTTGTAATCTAACAACATATGGTTTGTATGTGGGTTAAGTTGATAAAGTGCGCGCAGTAGATTAGTTTTACCACTTTCATTTCGTCCAACAATCGAAGTAAGGTCTGATACAATGATGTCTCCACTATTTAAAACAGACCGATAATTTTGAACTCTAAATTGAATTAATTTCATTGATATCACTCCTCAGTCTAAAATTTCAAGTTTAAATTAAATTTTAACAATTTTAAACACAACTTTACAATGATATTTCAAAATTTCTTGAATTATCAAAGATTCTTTATTTTTTTCATTTGTTTGGTTTTATGGGATTGATCTATTGGTCTACCCATCGTGGTATTAGATTAAGATTCAAAGTGCAATATTCCCTGAATCTCTCTTTTTTGTTTTCCACCGACTATACCATTTTCTATATATACCTGAATTGTATTTATTTAAGAAACGAGATGTCTGATAACTCCTAGATTGATACTTTAAAAAAATAAGTCCAAACACTCCGAATTAGGTTTCGAAAAATTTCTAAAATAATTTATTTGGGCAAATATATTGAATAGTTACGTATTTAATTAAATAAAGTTAGAGTTATCTGAAAACATTAACCTCTAGTTGTATACCAAACTTGAAATTTAATTATTGATATTTAAAAAATTCTTTGTGTAATAAAATGTTGTAGTAAATATGAAAAAAGATTGTAATTTTTTACTTAACTTTTTAAACTTAATTAATTGTAATGGAAATCGATTAACTATAAACCATTAAAAAGGAGTGTTAAAAAATGTCAACGCAAAATTCATTAGACTTTAAAACCTATGAGAAAAAAGCAAGACAGAAGAATTTAGACAACGTGCTTACTGATCTTGCTGATTGTGAACCAAACTTATTAGCACAAATAGAAAAATATTCCAGCGACTTTGGATTTTCTACCCATGAGATCGAGGAAAAGATAAAGACTGATGTTATGTTCAGAGCGAAATTTGCTAAAATTCCAGGACGACAAGGAATTCATGAAGATATTACAAAGGGTTGGCTCAAAGAAAAATTAGGTGTTGAGGTAATACGATTAAAGACGCGTGGTAAAACAGCTGTATATATATCTTCGAATGGAGAAATTGAATATAAAGAAAATGAAACTTCGAAGGCACTTGATTTTCGTTGGGATAAATTTGGGATTGAGTTTTATGCGAAACATGTTTACAGTAGTAATGTTGGCGGATCACAAGGAAACTCTTTCAAGCTTATGCAAACATTGTTAAAAGATTTTCAAAATTCTGATGATCCTTCAAAGGTTTTCTTTGTTTTAGCTGGCGGGGATTACTATAATAATGAACGTATGAGTGAGTTACAAAAATATGTTCGTATTCATGATCCAATGAGTTTCGCTGTGCATCCAAAAGAAGTTCCAGAAATAGTTGAAACGTATAGAAAGTGATTGTATAAATTTAACATTATATACGCAAGTTCGACACTTGAGACCCAAATTTCATGATTTTTAGACAACTAAATCCCGTAAAATCAAGGGTTTTGTCTCTGATTTGGCGAATTCCGTGTTGTGACACAAATATACTTGAATTTTACTTTAAACGTGTTGTAAATTGGTTAGTGTTGTTGTGCCCAGGAAAATTAAGCATTTTCTTACGCTGTGTTCAAATCTTATCTAATCGCATAAATTAATAGCATTTTTAAAATTTAATGCAAATTATTTTCAGCAATATTGAAAGTTATTTTTATTTGAGACAGAGTACACGTATATTTATAGTCTTAGTTGCAGTACCCCAACAACGAGGCGGACATGTTCGTACGAACCGTAAAGTCTGGTGAGAATGAGTATTTACGTATTGTCGAAGGATATCGTGACCCCAATTCAGGGAAAGTAAAACAACGTGTCCTGCAACATTTAGGTCGACTTGATCGCGAAGGAAAAGTTGAAAAGGCCCTTGAAAATTGGGTTAATCGGGCAAATGAGAGTGACGGGACGACAGAGAATCAACCAAAGTACTTTTCCGCGAAAGAGTATGGAAATGTCATGATTCTCCAAAAAATATGGGAGCAAATCGGATTAGACAAGGCGATCAGATCTGGGCTGCGAGCAACAAAACGCGATGAGGTGCTCACTGAAGCTCTGATCCGACTCATGGTATTTTGTCAATTATGCGCTCCATCCAGTAAGCGTGGGGTACTTCGGTGGCTAAGAGAGGTTAATATTCCTGATATTTCAAATCAGGTTTCGCATCAGAAATTGTTGCGCGCCATGGATGCCCTTGATCATAATGTTGAAGTTGTGCGTAATGCGGTATCGTCGCTCATCAGACCGCTGATTGATCAGGAAATGACCTTAGCAGTTTATGATTTAACAACCGTACGGTTCTTTGGGAAAAGTGACGAAGAGGATGACTTGCGTCAAGTTGGCAAAAGCAAAGATACTGGAGGGTTTGCGCGCCAGATTGTCTTTGGTGTGGTTCAAACCAATGATGGTATTCCGTTGATGTTTCAAGTGCACCCAGGAAACACGGCCGAACCGAAAACGTTAATTGGGATGGCAGAGCAATTAACAAAACAGTACCCGATTCGGCGCATTGTAACGATTGCTGATCGTGGTCTACTCACCGCCAAAAATATTCAAAATCTGGTCAATTTTAAAACAATTGAAGGACAAACCCTTCAATTCATTCTTGCGGTACCGATGCGTCGCCATCAACAAGAATTGAAAGTAATAGGTGAAATGCAGTTTGACGACGATGGTGTTCAAGAGTCAAGTTATCTCGGTCAACGTCTTATCGTTTCTTACAAAAAACAGTATGCCCGTGACCAAGGTGCGACGCGACAACGAAAAATTACTGAATTAATGCAGGAAGCGGATGAAAAAATTTTCCGACTACAAACACGAAAAGTTCGCAAAGAGGTCCATGATCAAAAAGCCTTTAAAGAATTTCGGAACAAGGTAAAATCAAAAGGATTGTCACGGATTGTTAAAGCGAGCATAAACAAAAACAATCAATTTGTGTATCATATTGATATGAAGGCTTTAGAATTAGCGGAAAGTTTTGATGGGAAATTGGGTATATTAACTAATGTTCCTGATATGGCGAAAGATGATGTCGTCGATCATTACAACCAACGTTCAGATATCGAAAGTGGTTTTCGCACTTTAAAGAGTGAACTTAAGATCGCACCAGTTTTTCATCGATTACCGGCCCGGATTAAATCCCATGGATTGATCTGTTTTTTAGCACTGCTACTTTATCGCATGGTCCGAATGCGGTTACGAGCTAAGGGAATATCGGCGAGCGCAAGCACAGTACTTGAATTACTTCGAGATATAAAACAAATTGAATTAGAACTCAACGGAAAGAAACAGATTGAAATAACTGAACAAACACCAGAACAAATGAACTTTATTTCTGCTTTGGAAGAAAATATTACGAATAAGTGATCAATTTATACTATGATGTTATATTCAATATATGTATATGGAATTAATGTATATACAGCGCATGTTTTGGGTTGTTCACTCAGAAGATTTAACAAAAAAATTTTTGAATTTTACCTAGTAAAAAAGTTATTTTTACTACATAATTGAAAACGGATAAGATTAAACCAAAAATTATAAGTAAAAACTGATTGAAGGCAAAAATTTATACTTAAAAAATACTTAATTTTCGGGAAATTTCGATAAAATTAGGCTAAAATCAAAAATCTATACTTGAAGTGTCGAACTTGGGTATATAGGGGATTTTGATTGACAAGTAAATTAGAATCAGTGTCTGATTTATGTTAAATTCTTGTGTGACAAACAGTACAAATTAGGTGGCTATATATGTTTTAATTGTAGCTAGATTTTATGCTTATCTCTATTGGTTGCATCATTCTATGAATAAATTACAGGTTTAATATATTACAACATAATGGGATTTTCTTGATTGAAGAATAATATATTTTGTCATGTTTTCAAAAAAATTAATTTAATTGGAGGATAATATTTTGAATAAACAGGAAAGTAGAGTCTACTATACAATAGGAAAACTATTATACTACTAGCAAGTTTATTGAGTGGGCATCAATTGTAAAAATCATAGAATCAGAAATTCTAGAACCTGAAGCAGGAGCTAATTCGTAGATTGATAATCAAATTGTTTTGAATTTGTGTAATTGTTGGAAGTCTTTTGATATGCAACCTAGTGCAACAGGTGTTATAAAAAGGGATACACTCGTTGACTTTCCTTGAGGTTTTCAAGTATGTATAACAAACTTACCTTGGTTGGCAAAAAAATAGTGCGTCTCGGTGTGGATTAACATTTTCTGATACAAAGTAAGATGATTTATATAAAGTAGCCTCAGACTTGTTTCAGAGTCGGTTATTCTCGCAAGTATTTTTTACAATCGTCTTCAACATTTTATTTCATTACCTGACAAGATATTTAATAATATTTATAGTCCAGTTGGATTAGCATTATTTCAACCCAAAACTAGTTCTGAAATTATTGTTACACGAGGGAATGTATTGCTTGGAACACTTTCCAAAATACAGTAGGAATTGTTACCTGAATCAAGTGAAAATTTAACAGTGCGTTTTAATGACCTAAAAGTAAATGTCAGACTGTTTGCGATCAATAATTGTCATTAAACTTCAATACGGTTTTGTAAGGCGATGAACTTTATGATTACTCAGTTCATAGCACCTGTAGATCAATTACAAAGTTAAAGGTATCGTTTAAACTTCAAATTGAAAAGTGGAATGATTGGTTAGAAAATATTTGCGAAAAAGCTCAAGACGTTCTACTTTCAAGTTTTAAGGGTATTCAAAAAGACGGGAAATATCGTCGTAGACTTGATTGTGATGTGACCAGAAGAATTGCGATTCGTGTTAGGTGAAGAAATGATTTGATGAATTGATGAGATAATCTATAGTGTTTGAGATAAATTTGATATATTTTTTTTAACTTCATGTAATTTGGTACTTCATAGTGAAATATGAGTTATGTAACTTTAATTCAAAACTAATCTTTATCACAAATGTGAGGGCATAAAATGGCTAAACTTGAAGAAATAAAACTTGGTCAATTGGTAAGAGGAATCGCACCAAATCAGACAGTTTCAATTGTTTCAGCAACCTTAGTTGGAACTGAAGCACTGGATGTAGTATATAGTGACAACAATAATAACCACGAAGTTAGAACAATTTTCCGCGATGAAGAGTCAAATTTGGAAATAGTTTCGCAAAGTGATTCACGTGATTTTAGTGCGGAAGGTCATATAATACGATTAGTTACTGAGGCAAATCGAATTAAATTAGCTCATCAATTTGATCCTTATCTTGCTATCCATACAAGTCTGATTGATCCATTACCACATCAAATTTCAGCTGTTTATGGTGAGATGTTACCTCGACAACCTTTGCGATATTTACTCGCAGATGATCCAGGAGCTGGAAAAACAATAATGGCAGGTTTATTGATGAAGGAATTAATCGCGAGAAGCGATTTAGAACGGTGCCTAGTAATAGCACCAGGTGCGCTTGTTGAACAATGGCAAGATGAACTTACAGAAAAATTTAACCTTGAGTTTCAAATTTTAACTCGAGAAATGATAGAAAATTCAAGTTCAGGAAACCCATTTGATGATTATGATCAAATAATAATTAGATTGGATGTTTTGGCTCGTAACGAAGCATTGCAAAAGAAACTTGACAATTCGCAAGAGTGGGATTTGATTGTTTGTGATGAGGCGCATCGTATGTCAGCTACATATTATCCCGGTGAGATTAGTTATACAAAGCGATATAGAGTTGGACAATTAGCTGGCAAAATAAGTAGACATTTACTCTTAATGACTGCAACACCTCATAACGGAAAAGAGGAAGACTTTCAATTATTTATGGCATTACTTGATAGTGATAGATTTGAGGGTGGGTTTAGAGAAGATGCAGATTCATCAAATACAAAAGACTTAATGCGTCGATTAACTAAGGAAAAATTGTTGCGTTTTGATGGCCGCCCCTTATTTCCAGAACGTTGCGCTAATACGGTCAAGTATAAATTATCCGAACAAGAAGCAAAACTCTATAATGAAATAACAACTTATGTACAAAATGAAATGAATCGCGTTAAAAGATTTGGTATAGATGGAAAAAAGACTGTTAATGTTGGATTTGCATTGCAAATTCTCCAACGAAGACTAGCTTCATCTCCAGAAGCAATTTACCAATCACTCAAACGTCGACGTGAACGATTG
This sequence comes from Stappiaceae bacterium, assembly GCA_964291365.2. GTDB lineage: Bacteria > Pseudomonadota > Alphaproteobacteria > Rhizobiales > Stappiaceae > JBDWFY01. The sequence goes on along the minus strand of OZ220020.1, from coordinate 553,519 downwards.
GAATGTGAACTAATTGAATTGACCAATTTGAAAAGGACTGAATTTTCTGAAAAAGATTTATCAAAAGTAATTTCAAAGAACAACAATTTACTTGATGTAGAAGAGGAAGACTTTGATGAAATGCAACAAGAAGATGTAGAAAAAATTGAAGAATTTGCGGTCACAAATGTAACTGCCGCTGAAAATCTACAGCAGCTTGAACTTGAAATTGAAACTTTAAAAAATTTGGAACAATTATCACAAACGGTTCTATTTTCAGGAGAGGATACAAAGTGGCGAGAGTTAGATCAAATTTTGGATGTTGAATTGAATAATGATTCTGCTGGAAACGTTAGGAAATTAATTGTTTTTACAGAGGCAAAAGATACATTAAATTATTTACATAAAAAGATTCGAGTACGTTTGGGAAATTCAAAATCAGTAGATGTAATTCATGGGGGGATTCAAAGAGATGACCGAAGAGAAATTATCAACAAGTTTACACATGACAGTGATTTGCGTGTATTGATAGCTACAGACGCTGCTGGGGAAGGTGTAAATTTACAACGCGGTCATTTAATGGTGAATTATGATTTACCTTGGAATCCCAATAAAATTGAACAGAGGTTTGGACGTATTCATCGTATAGGACAGACTGAAGTTTGTCATCTATGGAATTTAGTTGCAGAAGATACTCGTGAGGGTGTAGTTTTTAGTAGGTTATTGGATAAGTTGGATTCAGCGCGTGAAGCTCTTGGTGGGCAAGTATATGATGTAATTGGTGAATTATTTGAAGGAGTTGCACTAAAAGATCTGTTATTGGAAGCAATAAAATATGGAGATCGTGCAGAAGTTAGGGAGCGTTTGAATAAGAGAGTTGATGGTGTTGTAAATCATAAACATTTGTATGATCTATTAAATAGACGTGCACTAACTAAAGAAACGTTATCAAAAGATGAAGTGGAAGAATTGCGGATTAATATGGAACGAGCAGAGGCGAGAAGACTTCAACCACATCATATCCAAAGCTTTTTTATAGAAGCGTTTGAGTTTCTTGGTGGAGATATTAGACCTCGAGAAAAAGGGAGATGGGAGATTATAAATGTTCCATTAATTATTCGAAGCCACGAAATGAGTAATAATAAGAAAATTCAAAAGAAGTATGAGCGTATCTGTTTTGAAAAAAATAATATTAATGTTCACCCTGTGGCAACATTTGTATGTCCAGGTCATCCTCTGCTAGAAGCATTAATTGAAATAATTTTGGAAAAATATAGTCAACATTTGCAACAGGGTTCTATGATGGTAGATGAAACTGATGAAGGTTCAAATATAAATGCGATATACTTATTGGAACACAGTGTAAAGGATGGTTATCGAACTTCTACTGGAAAACCACATATTATTTCAAAAATGCTACAATTTGCTTCTATCAATGAAAAGTATGAAGTAAATAATGCAGGAATCGCACCACACTTAAATTTGAGACCTGCAAGTATAGACGAAGTCACTAAAATCAAAATGGTTTTGAACAATTCTTGGTATAATGATGACTTAGAAAAACCAGTTAGAAATTTCGCAACTACAGATTTGGCACAAAAGCATGTCACAGAGGTAAAAATGCGTCGTTTACCAGAAATTGATAAAATTGAACAAGAAGTAAAAATTCGTTTAAAACGAGAAATTACGTTCTGGAATAAACGTGCACTTGAACTCAAAGAGAAGGAGAAGCAAGGTGAAAAAACAAGATTACCTTCGCAAAATATTCTCCGTCGTGCAGAAAATCTAGCTGAAAGATTAGAATTACGTATGGCACGTTTAAGTGAGGAACGTTTTATTACCTCAATACCACCAATTATTCGAGGAGGTATGATAGTAATTCCAGCAGGGTTACTGAGACAATTTGAGAATTCCAATAATTCTGACGAGACTATTATTTCGTCCAATATTGATGCACGTTTACTGATTGAAAAGTCAGCTATGGATGCTGTGATGAAAAAAGAGAGGGAGTTAGGAAATATTCCGAAAGATGTATCAATTCAAAAAATTGGTTATGATATTGAATCGTTTGACCCTGACAAAAAAAGCCTTAGATTTATTGAAGTAAAAGGTAGAAAGAAAGGTGCAGATAGTATATTAATTACACGTCAGGAATTAATTACTTCACTCCATGAACCAGAAAAATTTATCCTCGCAATTGTATTTGTTGAAAATGGAATCGCTGAACAACCTCACTATGTGTTAGGTACTCTTGATGATCGAGAGCCTAGATTTGAACAAAGCGCGATTCAATATAAAATAAGCAAGTTGTTAAATCGATAAGAAATTTTATTTAACAGTATTCTTGTTTTGCACTAAAATTTGAAAAATATTTGTTGATTTTCAGAACTTGGTTGACTATTTGTTTCTGAAATTGTGGGTCAATTGAAAAAATTAATTTTGTAATATAATTTAGTTTAAATTGTGAATTCAATGTACTATATTGACCTTTTGTTAATGATTGTTGAAATTTATCGTTTATTAGATTATTTGCCACTTAAAAAGAAGTTATTGTCACAACATTGATTTTAATTAAAGGAGATTTAATGCTTAATAAATCTTTGTCAGAAGTTGATTCTGCAGTTGAAGCAATCATTGCTCGTGAACGCAACCGACAATCTGATCAAATTGAATTGATTGCCTCTGAAAATATTGTTTCTAAGGCGGTTTTAGAGGCACAAGGATCAGTATTTACCAATAAGTATGCTGAAGGGTATCCAGGAAGAAGATATTATGGTGGTTGTAAATTTGCCGACGAAGTTGAAACTTTAGCGATTGAGCGGTTGTGCAAGCTCTTTGATGTTGCTTATGCAAATGTTCAACCACATTCAGGTGCTCAAGCCAATGCGGCGGTAAAATTAGCATTATTGTCTCCAGGTGATACAATTCTTGGAATGTCGCTTGATGCCGGTGGGCATCTGACGCACGGCGCGCGTCCTGCAATGTCTGGAAAATGGTTTCATGCAGTTCAGTATGGTCTACGTGAGAGTGATGGTGAAATAGATTTTGATGAAGTACAGCGTTTAGCTGAAGCAGAAAAACCAAAGCTCATAATCGCTGGTGCCTCGGCTTATTCAAGAATTATTGATTTTGCAAAATTTCGAGAGATAGCTGATTCAGTTGGTGCGTATTTATTAGTTGATATGGCACATATCGCCGGTCTGGTTGCTACGGGTCAGCACCCTTCACCAATTCCACATGCTCATGTCACTACATCAACAACCCATAAAACTTTACGTGGTCCTAGAGGAGGAATTATTGTTACCAATGATGAAGCAATTGCAAAAAAAATTAACTCCGCGGTTTTTCCTGGACTACAAGGTGGCCCTTTAATTCATGTGATTGCAGCCAAAGCAGTTGCGTTTGAGGAAGCTCTTCAACCTGAATTCAAAAAATATACTAAACGCGTTGTAGATAGTGCAAAGACTCTTGCAAATGTGATGATTGAACGGGGATGTGATATTGTTTCTGGTGGTACCGATAATCACTTAATGTTGGTTGATCTTAGACCAAAGGGAGTTAAAGGAATAGATGCAGAGAATGCGTTAGAGGAACTCGGATTTACTTGTAACAAAAATGGAGTTCCTAACGACCCTGAAAAACCAACAGTAACTAGTGGAATTCGTATTGGAACTGCAGCTGGTTGTAGTCGCGGGTTTGGTACGGAAGAATTTTCACAAATCGGACATATGATTAGTGATATTTTAGACGCACTTTCAAAGGGTTCAAAGATTGATACAGAATTAGAAACACGAGCGAATAATTTTGTTAAAGATTTATGTGGACGATTTCCAATTTACTGATAATTAGATAAAATTACGAACTTTTAATTTTGAAAATCTACTTGTATTGTGCCATATTTGACTGCCAATATCTCGGTTAATAAATTTGGTTAGAACTTTTTGGATTATTTTGTGAATTGACTTAAAGAAATTAGAAATTTTAATTTGTTTATTGCAATAAATTAGAAATAATGATTAATCCGATAAGGATTGAAAGTGGAGGATTTAATTAATGTCAACTGTTGAAACCACAGCTCGTCGAACACCGCTACATGATTTACATGTAGAATTGGGTGGAAAGCTAGTGGATTTTGCTGGGTGGGAATTACCGGTTCAATACTCGCAGGGTATTAAGGTGGAGCATCTACATTGTCGAGCCAAGGCATCATTGTTTGATGTTTCCCATATGGGGCAAGTTGAATTACATGGAGCAAATGTCGCAAATGCTCTGGAAAAATTAGTTCCAAGCAATATAGATGGTCTGCCAGTAGGAAAGGCACGATATACGGTGCTGACTAATGATGAAGGAGGAATCAAAGATGATCTAATTGTTTCAAATGCCGGTGACTATTTATTTGTTGTAGTAAATGCGTCTATGCGTGACCAAGATATTGAGCATTTACGAAATAACTTGTCTGGTTGTGAAGTAAATGAGTTGAGCGATCGTGCGCTTATCGCGATTCAAGGACCGAAGGCAGAAAGTGTTGTAAGTAAACATGTGAATGAAGTTGTAAATCTTAAATTTATGGAAACGACTCAATTAAAAATACTGGGAGCTGATTGTCGAATTTCTAGACTTGGATATACTGGTGAAGATGGTTTTGAAATTTCGATTCCAGCTGATAACGTTGTTGAAATCACAAAAGAATTTTTAAAAGATGATAATTGTGAACCCGCAGGACTTGGTTCAAGAGATAGTTTGCGACTAGAAGCAGGTTTATGTTTATATGGTAACGATATTGATGAGACAACTTCGCCAGTTGAAGCACAACTTAACTGGATAATTCAGAAACGACGACGTGAACAAGCTGGCTTTCTTGGTGCGGAACGAGTTATTAGAGAATTTAATCAAGGTCCTGCACGAAAGTTAGTTGGAATTAAACCTGAGGGAGGTGCACCTGCGCGCAGAGGTACTGTTATTTGTGATCAAAGTGATAATCAAATTGGTGAGATTACTTCGGGAGGTTTTGGCCCATCAATCAACGGGCCCATTTCAATGGGATATGTCTCCGCAGATTTTAGTGAATCAGGAACAAAAGTTAATCTTTTGGTTCGAGACAAATCACTACCGGCATCTGTATTTACGATGCCTTTTGTAACTCAAAACTATAAACGTTAAAAAGGAGGAAAATATGTCTACATATTATTCTGAAGAACATGAATGGGTCACAGTCAATGGTGATTCAGCCACCATCGGTATTACTAATCATGCCGCTGAAAGTCTTGGTGACATAGTATTTCTAGAGCTCAAAGACTCCGGTGATCAGTGTAGTAAAGGTGATGAAATTGGGGTAATTGAGTCAGTTAAAGCTGCATCAGAGATTTATGCTCCAGTTTCTGGTGAAATCACGGAAGCGAATTCTGGATTAGTAGATGAGCCAAGTAAGATAAACGAAAGTCCCGAAGGAAATGCTTGGTTATATAAAATCAAGTTAAGTGATACTTCTGAACTAGCGGGTTTGATGGACAAAGCCGCTTATGATGAGTTTATAAGTTGAGGAGGAAGGCAATATGCCATTTCAGCTAACAGATTATTTAGCATATGATTTTCCTTCACGCCATATCGGTCCTTCACCACAAGAAATGGCGGATATGCTTAAAGTAATCGGTTATAAGACTTTAGATGAACTGATTGATGACACTGTACCTACTTCTATCCGACAAACCGAAGATTTGGATTGGGGACCTGCAATGTCTGAACGAGATGCATTGTTCCACATGCGCGAGGTTGCAAATAAAAATTCTGTTTTAACATCACTAATTGGACAAGGGTATTACGGCACAACTACACCTCCAGTAATATTGCGCAACATTTTGGAAAATCCTGCTTGGTATACAGCTTATACACCTTATCAACCAGAAATTTCCCAAGGGCGATTGGAAGCATTGCTTAATTTTCAAACGATGGTTTCAGACTTAACTGGACTTGAAGTTGCTAATGCTTCATTACTTGATGAATCAACCGCAGCTGCCGAGGCTATGACTATGGCAAAGCGTGGTTCAAAATCAAAAGCAAATTCGTTTTTTGTAGATGAAAATTGTCATCCACAAAATATTGCAGTAATTCAGACACGTGCTACACCCTTAGATATTGAAGTAATTACTGATTCTGTTGATAATTTAGAACCAGAAAAAGTATTTGGTGCAATTTTTCAATATCCTGGAACTTATGGCCATGTTCGTGATTTTTCAGAACAAATTGTAAAACTTCATGATGCGCAAGCACTTGCGATTATGATTGCGGATCCGCTTGCTCTTGCATTATTGAAGTCACCTGGCGAAATGGGTGCTGATATTGCAGTTGGATCGACTCAACGATTCGGTGTACCAGTTGGATACGGAGGACCTCACGCCGCGTATATGTCAGCAAAAGATGAATATAAGCGGTCCATGCCCGGTAGAATTATTGGAGTTTCTATCGATTCACGCGGGCAACAAGCTTTCCGATTAGCATTGCAAACCCGAGAGCAACACATTCGTCGTGAAAAAGCGAATTCTAATGTTTGTACCGCTCAAGCACTGTTAGCAGTTATTGCCAGCATGTATGCTGTTTATCATGGACCAGATGGTATCAAGGCGATTGCTCAATCTGTACATCGAAAAACGTCACGTTTGGCAAAAGGGTTGGAAAGTCTTGGGTTTAAAGTGGAACCAGAATTATTTTTTGACACAATTACGATAGATGTCGGTCCACTGCAAGGAGTGATAATGGATGCGGCGGTTGCTAATGGAGTAAATTTAAGAAAAATTGAAAATACGCGAGTTGGGATAAGTCTTGATGAACAAACACGACCAGAAACTATTGAAGCTGTTTGGCGCGCATTTGGTGGAGATATGAAAGATGATAGTGAAGCAAATCGAGAGTATAGATTGCCGGAGGCTTCTTTACGTGAAAGTAATTACTTGACTCACCCGATATTTCACTTGAATCGTTCCGAAGCCGAAATTACCCGTTATATGCGTCGTTTAGCAGACCGCGATCTAGCATTGGACCGTGCGATGATACCACTTGGTTCATGTACGATGAAGCTGAATGCAACAATTGAGATGATACCAGTCACTTGGCCAGAATTTGCAAATCTTCATCCTTATGTCCCGACTAGTCAGGCACAGGGTTATCTAGAAATGATAACAGATTTGAATGAGAAGCTTTGTCAAATTACGGGTTATGACGCATTTTCACAACAACCTAATTCAGGTGCACAGGGAGAGTATGCCGGGTTACTGACAATTCGTGGGTATCATGAATCACGTGGTGAATCGGGTCGAAACATTTGTTTGATTCCTACTTCAGCACATGGAACTAATCCCGCTTCTGCACAAATGGTTGGCTGGCAGGTTATGCCAGTTAAATCTGCTGAAAATGGCGATATAGATGTTTCTGATTTTCGTGAAAAAGCAGAGAAGTATTCCAAAGAATTAGCGGCATGTATGATCACTTATCCCTCAACTCATGGTGTCTTTGAGGAAACTGTGAATGAAATTTGTAAAATTACTCATGATCATGGCGGGCAAGTATATATTGATGGCGCGAATATGAATGCGATGGTCGGGTTATCAAGGCCCGGAGATATTGGAGGGGATGTCAGCCATCTAAACTTACATAAGACTTTTTGTATTCCACATGGTGGGGGTGGTCCAGGAATGGGACCGATAGGTGTAAAGAAGCATTTGGAGCAATTTTTACCAGGACATCCAGAACATGGTAGTGAAGTCGGACCGGTTTCCTCTGCACCTTACGGCTCACCTTCTATCTTACCAGTGAGTTGGGCTTATTGTTTGTTGATGGGTGGTCAAGGCCTCACTCAAGCTACAAAAGTCGCGATACTGAACGCAAATTATATTGCCGCTAGACTCAAAGATGCGTACGATATTCTCTTCAAATCTGAAAAGGGTCGGGTTGCACATGAGTGTATTTTAGATACCCGTCCATTGATGGAAAGTGCTGGTGTGACGGTAGATGATGTCGCAAAGCGATTAATTGATAATGGGTTTCATGCGCCAACAATGAGCTGGCCAGTTGCTGGTACTCTAATGGTTGAACCAACAGAATCTGAACCAAAGGCTGAGATAGATCGATTCTGTGATGCGATGCTGTCAATTTACGAAGAAGCTAAAGATATTGAGGATGGAAAAATTGATCGCGAGAACAATCCCCTTAAAAATGCTCCGCATACTGTCAGGGACTTGATTGGTGATTGGAATAGACCATATACTCGTAAGCAAGCATGTTATCCAGCTGGTGCATTTGAAGTTGATAAGTATTGGTCACCAGTCAATCGGGTTGATAATGCTTATGGTGATCGTAACTTTGTCTGCACGTGTCCTTCAGTTGAAGAGTATGCAGAACTAGAGGAATAATTTGTCACTCATTGGTTATAGTTCACAGCAACAGAGTTGAGTAGGATTAGTGTTTCTAAGCGTTTTTGATATTTTCAAAATCGGTGTTGGCCCCTCATCTTCTCACACTATGGGACCAATGGTCGCCGCTTCTAAGTTTTTGGATGAACTTCGAAGTGGTAATAAACCTGGATTTAAGACTGAAGAAGTTCAAAAAATACGAGTTTCATTGCATGGTTCATTGGCCTTTACTGGCAAAGGTCATGCAACGGACCGTGCAGTTATGCTTGGGTTGAATGGATATTTACCGCATATGGTTGATCCAGATCAAACTGACGAAATTATTGCTCAGGTACATTCAACTCATTCGATAAAACCGAAGGGATTTGAGCAACTTCAATTTGATCCAAAGGAAGATTTGATTTTTGATTATGAAAATGTGCTTCCAGGACACACCAATGGACTGAAATTTTTTGCGTATGATGAGCTAACCAGATTGCTTCTTGAGTCCACCTATTATTCAATTGGCGGTGGTTTTGTTTTAACGGAAGAAGAACATAACCAAACAAAACAAGACGGTTTCAATAATACAATTAATTCTGAGCGGAAGTCTGAATATCCCTACCCATTTCAAACTGCCAATGAAATGTTAGCAATGGGGGATAATTCTGGAATGACTATTGCTGAAATGAAACTTGCCAATGAAGAAACTGATTTAGGAAAAGAAGAAGTTACTGCGAAGTTACGAGAGATCTGGGAGGCGATGAAGAATTGTATTGATCGTGGACTACGGTTAGAAGGTGAGTTACCAGGAGGATTAAAAGTTAAGCGACGGGCAAAGAACATCCAGGACCAATTATTGGCACAGCAAGGTAGTAACATGATTCCCCCACATGTTGCAAATGATTGGCTATCGGTATATGCGATGGCCGTTAATGAAGAAAATGCATGTGGTGGTCGGGTTGTCACTTCACCAACAAATGGTGCGGCTGGTGTAGTTCCTTCAGTTATTCGATATTATTGTGGGCATTGTCCAGGTGGATCTGAAAATAGTGTCAATGATTTCCTATTAACTGCCGCGGCAATTGGAGGTTTGATTAAGCACAACGCGTCTATTTCAGGTGCAGAATGTGGTTGTCAAGCGGAAGTCGGGTCAGCCGCGGCGATGGCAGCAGCTGGATTATGTGCGGTGATGGGCGGTACTAATGCGCAAATTGAAAACGCAGCGGAAATCGCGTTGGAGCATCATCTAGGAATGACATGTGATCCAGTTAAAGGCTTGGTTCAGGTACCTTGTATTGAGCGCAATGGTTTGGGGGCAATCAAGGCAGTTTCAGCCGCATCTTTAGCACTTCATGGTGATGGACAACACTTCATGCCACTAGATAATTGTATTGAAACTATGCGGCAAACTGGATTAGATATGCAGGAACGATATAAAGAAACTTCGCAAGGTGGATTAGCAGTTAATTTTCCTGAATGTTAATTATTTTGAACAAATTAAATTTTGGTGGGATAGCTAGTTTAAAGAAAATGTGATTTTAGAATTTTTACCAATTTTCGCAGGTTTCTAAATCAAACTTAAGTCAAGGAAGTTAGGAGTTAATAATATGCAACAATTAGTATTAAAGTCAACTAATCCAATTGCTGATTCTCGCAGAAACATGCAAATGGAAACATTAAAGGAAAATTCTTATGACAAAGAGTTAATGCCTATCGAAGAGACATTTGAAGGTTTAGAATCTGAAACTCTAAACTTCAAAGAAGCTTTGAAATTTATGGAGATATCAAAAGAAAAATTTATTGAACTTTTAGAGAATGAAAAACCATTTTCAAAAAATATTTCAAAACAAGTATTTCCAGCACAATTCCTTATAGATCTAAAGTTAAAATTTCAAGATTCGCAACAGGTTGACTGAAGTGTTCTAAATTTTGGCTAGATTTATATACAAAAATGTCTATCAGCAATAAATGGAATAAGCACTGACTCTCTGTTGTTTGAAAGTAAGATGATTGAATACTTTGCTGAAAAGTGGTCAAGGGCATACAACAATTTTCAAAGCATGTTGATATAACAGATGACAAAGCCAACATTTGTTAATATTTTGGGTGAAGCAAATTAATTTTCTGTTAAAAAATTATGAAATATGACTTGAAAAAATTTTGAGAGTAGTTATATAATATATTTAAGAAAACAGCTCTCATTTTCTCAAGATGATGGATCATATCAATCTAAATGATTACTGAAATAAGAATTCAAACAATAAAAGGAAGTAGTGAATAACATGGACAATTTAAGAAATCCAATTAGTAGCGTAAATGGCCTTTCTGACACATTTCTTGGGTTATTTAATTCCAGTTTAGCAGAGAAATTGGATGGGGAGTGCATCTATATAAAGTCTGATATGTTCCAGATGTTGGAAGAGAAATTAATGAATTTAGTTGATGAACTCGTTAAGTCTCACAATAAAGCATTGAAATTCAGTAATAACCAATTGGTGGTAATGTTAGAAACAAATGGTGGTAGTCTACACACAGTTGAGAGGTTAGTGCGTATAATGCGTAAAAATTACCAGAAAGTTTCATTTGTGATTCCTAATTTTGCCTATTCAGCTGCAACAGTACTTGCATTATCTGGTGACAGAATATACATGAATTACTTTTCAGTTCTTGGACCAATCGACCCACAAATACAAGGACCATCTGGTAGATATTATTCTGGTCAAGGACTATTAAGTAAGTATAATCAAGCATTGAAAAAAATTAATGATGCAGAGGACATTAATTCTGTGCAAGCAGAAGTATATGTGCTGACCAAAAATTTTGAGCAAGCAGAGCTGTTCTTTGTTGAGCAAGCAGTGTTGCATGGGATAAATCTTGTAACTGAATGGCTGGTTAAATATAAATTCAAGAATTGGAAAGTAACAGAAACCAAGAAAAACAAAGTGACTAGTAGCATGAGAAAGAGTCGAGCAGAAACTATAGCTGGAATTTTGGGTAATGCGGAAATGTGGCATTCACATGGACGTGGTATAACTCGAGAGCGACTCGAAATGGATGATATTAAGTTAAAAATTGATGATTTTGGAGCAATCTCAGAATTGAATGATTTTGTAATTCAATATCATAATTTAGCAAATAGCTATTTTAGAAATTATGAAATAAAAAATGTAATTCATTCCAGACTTGGGGTTTTAGAAGTTTGACCATTTTTAAAATTTTATTATATTGATTAAGAATTAAATTATGATATCATGAAATATTGAGTAGTATCAATCTTTGAAGGAACAAATTAATCAAAACATTCTTATTCGGAAGTTTTAAAAAAATAAAATGTAGCTGAAATGTGAAAAAGTTGATTTGCAATTAAACTATGAAAAGAATTATGGTGAGAAATTTCTGAGTTAAACCTAACCTGTTGAAAAAATTTAATACAACATACAACGAAAGGAGCATAAAGTGACAATAACAAAAGGAAAATCTCAAATTGCATATGATGAAGTGTGCAAAAGAGCGGGTCCATTGCTAGAAGACTTAAAAAAGCTAAAGCTTTTAGACGTTATTCCAAATCAAATAGGTGAACCACGGATTCCACAATATGATTTAGATCCACCAAAGTCATCAAAATGGCGGGGTTATAAACAAGCTATATAAAATTTACGACAGACTTTTTGTAAGCTTTTCAACTTAACCGAGGTCAGATAGCGAAAGAAATAGAATTTGGTGACAAAGTTGAGACAACTTAAATTGAAATTGTTAGGAATTGATGTTGAATGTGCTATTGAGCGACGTGATAGGTGGACCTAATTCTCAATTTGAAAACACAGCAGAATTCGCGTTGGAGCATCATCTAGGAATGACATGTGATTCAGTTAAAGGTTTGGTTCAGGTCCCTGTATAGAACGCAATGAGTTGGGGGCAATAAAGGCCGTTTCAGCTGCATCTTGCACTTCATGGTGAAGGTCAACACTTTATACCTCTAGATAATTGAATTGAAACTGTGCGTCAATTTGGATTAGATATGCAATAAGGATAATAATAAACTTTGCTTGGTGGTATAGCAGCTTATTTCCCTGAGTGTTAGATGTATTTCATCAAGAAAATTCATAATGTGAAAATTGTTGTATAGTTAAAAGAATAATCCAGATTATGATATTAAGTTGCGTTTAATCTTGTGCTGAAATGTTAGAAGAGTAATTCTCAAACACATATTTATAACTAAAAAATCCCCACAATTACGCGGGGATTTTTACTTGAGATTGATTTAGCAATCCTGCCAACCATTCACTCTTAAATATGCTCGACCACTACCATCTGCACTTGGTGGCTACTGACAAGGGGACCTATATACTATTTGCCACAAATAAAAAGGTGGTCAATTTGACCACCTAGATTATAGTAAAACTTCTTACCAACAAGTGCCAATCTGATAATTAGTTTTCTCATCCATTCCTTGCACAAGTCCAACCAGTAATACCTCCAACCCAGTAAGGGTATTCCCCCCAATGAGTGCGGCAATTTACGTCTTCACGAGTTGGGTTCTCACAAGCTGTCATTAATACAATAACAGATAACATTAAGATTAGTTTTCTCATTATTTTATCTCCTATGAGTTGGTTATTCTAAATTAACTATTATTTTCATCAAATTTCACTATATCAATGTGGCAAATTGTCGCAATGTCTCATATTGTATATATATCCCCAAAATAAATGCTAGTGATAATACTAGTTTTATCTTTTTAAACATAAGATTCTCCTTTTGCATTTGATTAAATTACACATTAACTATTATTTACATCAAATTCATTAAATTTAATTGGACAATTTGCCGCACATCAATTTTACTTTAGCAGGGTTAATACAATTTGTAAATAATTCCATCAAATATCATAATTTAGTAAGATGCATTTTAGAAACTTTGAAATCAAAAATGTAATTCATTCCAGACTTGGACAATTAGAAGTTTGACCACATTTTTATTGATAGACAATTTCCAAATTCGAGCACATTGACTGAATTGATTGAAAACTAACTCATGATATTATGAAATATTTAGTTACAAAGTCTTTATAGCAAGAACGACAACTTTGAATAAAAATTAAATTTAAATTCCAACGATTTTCTTTGTTTTGGCTAAAATAATGCGTTGTTTAGTGGTAACTTTTTCAAGTTGTATTGTTATTTATTAATTTTAATGAAGTAGTAACAATATCGTTTACAGAAGGTAGTGTAACTGAATAAGATGGTCCAGTTGGAATAAAGCTATCATGTGCAGTTATTCGTGCGACTGAATGATTTTCTTGTTCGTGAAAAAGTGAAATTAATGCTTCGCTTAGGGAACCAGTTTTTCTGCATTCGTCTACAATCAAAACCTTTGAACACTTTTTCACAGAAGCAAGAATTTCATCTTCTGCAAGTGGAGATAACCAACGCAAGTCAATCACGCGAGCATTAATTTTCCATTTTTCATAAAGAATTTTTTCTGCTTGACGTGATAAATAATACCCATTTCCATACGAAATTAATGCCAAGTCATTACCTGTACCATGAATTGAAATTTGCCCTAATTTTATATCAATACTTGAGTTTAAGTCCGGGTAAAGACTCGCCCACTTATTATCTCCCTTTTCGTAAAGGTCTGTTGTCATGTAGAGCGCGATAGGTTCTAGAAATACAACGATCCGTTGCTCTTCACGTGCTAGTCTTACAGCCTCTCTTAACATCAAAGCTGCGTCTTTTCCATTTGAGGGACAGCCAATAATTAATCCTGGAATATCTCGCAGTACTGCCAGTGAATTATCATTATGGAAATGGCCTCCGAATCCCTTTTGATAAGCTAAACCAGCAATTCTTATAACCATGGGGTTGGTATATTGTTGATTAGAAAAGAAAGAGAGTGTAGAGGCTTCCCCACGTATTTGATCTTCAGCATTATGTAAGTACGCGAGAAATTGAATTTCTGGAATAGGTGTAAAACCATTTTGACCCAAACCAATTGCCAATCCAAGTATTGATTGCTCATCTAAAATTGAGTTTATTACTCTGTTTGCACTAAATCGTTCAAACAGCTTTTTGGTTACTCCATAAACACCGCCCTTTTTCGCGATATCTTCCCCAACGAGAATAATTTCACCATGTTCAAGCATTAAATCGGTAAGGGCAAAATTCAGTAACTTTGCCATATGCGCTGGCTGTTTTATTGAGCGTATGTCGGCGGTACCAAATACTTTGTTTCGTTGTTTTAGATTAGGAGTTCTGGTCTTTGGGAGTAATCTTGGTATCGGAAGAATACTCGTCATGACTTCAGGTGCGGAGGTTAATTTGGGCCTTAATATAGCTTCATCAGCTAATTTTGCAATTTGTGCGTCTGTTGTTTGATAGAGTTCCAATATATCTTTAGTAGTGAATTTAGTTTCTTTGATTAAATATCTGGCTGTATGTAATAATGGGTCGTCTTCTTCCATTTTAGTAATTTCTTTTTGAATAAGGTAGGTTTCTTGAACATCAGAACCAGCATGACCACCTAGTCGCACACATTTCATATGCAAGAAAGCAGGTTTTCGATGAGTTCGTACCCAATTTACTAATTCTTCAGCTTTCAAATGTGTGTCAATAACATCTAATCCATCACAAGAAACATATTTGATACTCTGTCGATGTTTCATACTGAACTCTACCCAATTTGGTGGAGTCTTTGTTGAAATGCCGATTTGATTATCTTCGCAGAGGAAAATTATTGGAAGCGGAACGTTTTGATATGCAGTCCAAGCCGCGGTATTTAACGCACCTTGCGCGGTTGAGTGATTTAAAGACGCATCACCAAAACTGCATAAAACTACACTGTCTTTAGGCCATTCAGAAGTTATTGGTGTTACGCGACTAGAAAGACCTATGGAATAAGCAACACCAACTGATTTTGGTAGATGGCTCGCAATAGTTGAAGTTTGCGGGGGAATGTTTAGTGATTTTGATCCAAGAACTTTATGTCTGCCACCTGAAATAGGATCATCAGAGGAAGAGACTAAACTGAGTAAAATGTCCCATATGGGTGTTTGTTCAGGTAATTGTGTCGACCGCGCGACCATGAAAGCTGCACCACGATAATGCAAAAATGCAGGGTCAGAATGACGAAGAGCTAAAGCAATTGCCGCATTACCTTCATGACCTGAAGATCCAATTGTATAAAAACCTTGACCTTTGGCTTGAAGAATGCGGGCATATCGATCTAAATGACGACTTTGAACTTGTGCGTGAAAGGTTGTAAATAACCAGTCACTACTTAATCCCGAAGTCTCAAAGTCAATTTCGCTTCGAGGTTGTGGAAAATTTCCTGTTCGTGTTCGTGTTAAAAAATTTTCGTGAATACGAATTATACTATCAACCAAGATTATAAATTTCCTTTTTTAATTGAACCATATTGATATTTAAACTTGTCTATAACAAATTCAATACTTTGCAAATTGAATTCATAGTTGGAAAAATATTCTAACAATAAACAAGTTAATGTGATTTTTGGTGCAACACAAGTACAATTAAGGATATTAAAGGACTGTGGTTACTGATTTTTATTGTTATAATCAAATTTCTGATATATAATTATTGGCATTTTGGGTTGGGTCTGCTGATTTGTTCACCAAGAATAAAATTAAATCAGCGATTTAATGGAAAATTTGAATGAAACCATTTGGTAAGTTTACTTAAAAGGAACAGACCCTGGTGTTCTTGAATAGCTGAAAACTAAAGCATTGAATACGATTGAAACGGTTGATGCAGTGGTATACGATCGAATTTTTTCGTCGCTAAAAAATTAAACGTTAGCAGTTAACTTTCCCAAGAGTTAGTTGAAATAGTCAAGCAATTTCTGAACATCAGAAATAATTGCTTGATTGTGTTCAACTTGAACACCAATTTTTTTTAATCGAGTAAATGACCGAGACAAACTTTCGGGTTTCAATCCTAATTTACCTGCAATCAATTTCTTATCAAAAGGCAGGGTTACTACACATTTTCCTGAGTCTGAATTGCAAAGGTCTGCTAAGAACTTCGCTACTCGTTGGGTACCATTTAGTGCTTTTAATTGGTGTAATTGAGATACCAATGAGTGTAAATGTGCAAAAATTGATCCAATTACTGCAAATGAAATCTCAGGATCTGTTTTCAAAGCATTTAAAAGGGGCGTGCGTGGTATACTAAGAATTTTGCACTCAGTGACAGCAATTGCATTAACCGGATATACAGATCCTTTGAATACGACGGCTTCACCAAAACTGTCTCCTGCTTTGAAGACATCTACAACTGCCTCTTCACCACTTGGAGATACTTTAGTTATTTTTACCCATCCGTCAATTACAATTTTTATGTGTTCTGCAGGTTCACTGAACCGAAAAAGAATATCTCCTTTTTTAAAAGTCTTCAAATTTGAACACTTCAAAAGGGTTTCTTGGAAATTTGACGGTAAGCTCTTAATCAAGTAAGAGGATTTAGCGATATTTTTGTAAAGTTCGGGTAGTATCATAGTTAAATTGTTATTTGATTCAAGAAATACCGTTTGGATTTCTGATTGATTTTGTTCTTTCTTTTATCTATTCATACCAATTTTGCTCATCGTTTTTCCATATTTTTAAGTACTTAAGTTCCTAAATATAATTCAACTAACGGTAAATTGCAATTTAGATTTGACAAAAATTTGATAAATGGGGCTGTTCCTCCTCCTATGATGGTTTGCAACCATCATATCACCTGCATAATTGAAAGATAGTATGAATTTACAATTGTTTAGCATGATTTATATTATCAAGATTATCAAACTCAAATATTGTTGATTGGAATCTTGAAATTTTTTCGCTAATGTTATTTTTTCAGATTGGCGTGGTCTGGTTTTGAGGTTACTGGACTAATATAAATGCGAAATATTTATTTTGGGTTCAATGTAGCGTTTTTACATTAGGTTTTTACCCTTGTTTTATGCAATTATTATTTTTGAGAATTATCTAGGGGTTCAAATACGGATTTCAAATGAAGAAATTACGGAACTATTAATTATTGAGTTTTTAACAGGTGTGGTTTAAAATTAGACCTAAAATTAAGGTTCAAAAAATATTTTTTATTGTATTTTGGGTTGATATGTAATATTTTGGTACATATATTAAATTCACACAAATTTTTTTGGGAGGTTAAACAATGAAACGAACTGTAGAACAAACTGCGTTATTGTTAGCTGTTATTTTAAATCGAAGTAGACAAACGCGGGCACGCATTAGTACGAAAACAATTAAAGCACTTGCTAATCGACAACATATGCGTTGCATGTTTGTTAAAGAGTTGATTGATACACTCGCTGATCGACATGATTGGATTTTGGTTGAATTAGTTAGTGGTGGGTTTGGAGCAGTCTTAGCACGAACTTTGGAAGCAGCAAGACCAGTTATGACGCATAAATTTTTAACTGAAGACGAGAATCAAGGATTACAAACTGGTGATATTGATTGGGTATATTTGGAGGAGGAAGCTTTTCCACGTAGTGAACTTGATGAATTGGTATTTTAGTGGAAGAATGAAGCGTACACATTTGTAGCAAAGTTGGCATCAATTACATAGTTAACCAAGAAAAAACTCTTTGAACCTAGTGCTTTGGTGAAAGTTTGAATGAGGGGGGTCAAGTTAGTAATTTTACTGAACTTAAAATTTAAGTCCAAAGTGCTGAAATCGGTACCGCAGCGAATTTCTCACCATAGTAATTAACTCGATCTCCATCATATAATATAACTCCAAATGCGAATTGATCTTGACATGATTCACATAAATCCTTTAACCCTTTGAAATCTTGCGGATAGATAGTTGCAGATGACTTAATCTTGACACCAGCTATCATATCGTCATTTCGTTTTAATACGACATCAACTTCATATTTATTCTTACGCCGAAAATGATATAATCTTAATTGCATTGGTGCTACTGTTGTCAGCTTTAATATTTCAGAAAAAACGAAGGTTTCAAGTATTTGACCAAATTTATCTCGATTCGTTCGTAGTTGATCAAAATCTAATCCAAGATTAGTTAACAATAAACCTGTATCAAGAAAATGAATTTTTGGGGTTTTAGCTAATTGATTGCGAACACGGGTATGAAAGGGTCGCAATAGTTTAATTAAGTACAATCTCTCTAATAATTTAATATACCGTTGGGTGGTTTTTTGATCAATTTCTAGACTTTCTCCAATTTGTGTATAATTTACTAATTGACCTGACCATTGAGATAACAAATTGGCCATATCTGGCACTTCTGATAAAATAACAGCTATATCTGTCAAATCACGTCTCATTGTAAAGTCAACGTAATCTCTTGCCCAATCTTGTCGCTCTTCTTCACTCATATCTAGATGTTCGGGAAATCCGCCAGCAAGTGTCAATAAAATAAGATCATTTCCTAAAATGAGATGGTTTTGATTGGTTGTAAAATTACCTCCAAACAAGTTTTCTAAAAAAGTTGGTGTATTTCCTAAAATTTCTGCCTGAGCCAGTGGCAATAATTCAATTTGCCGCATTCGTCCGACTAAACTATCACCCATTTCAGGCATTTCAAGTATATTCGCTGAACCAGTCAATAAAAAACGACCATAGTGTCGGTCATTATCTACTGAGCTCTTTATTGCTAAAAATAATTCTGGAACACGTTGAATTTCATCTAAAATTACAGTGTCTAGTGTACGGATAAATCCCATTGGATCTTGTTTAGCATGATTCAAAGTATCGAGATCATCAAAACTTAAATATTGCCGATCGGAATCTTGAAATATTTTCGCTAATGTTGTTTTACCAGATTGCCGTGGTCCGGTTATAAGAGCTACTGGACGATGTGAAAGCGAATAATTCACTTTGGGTTCAACGAAGCGTTTATACATTAGATATTCATCCTTGATTGATGCGATTACTTTTAAACTCGCAATATTGGGGTACAAATACGGATTTCAAGTGAAGAAATTACGGAGTTATTAATTATTGAGTTTTTAACAGGTACAGGACAAAATTAGACCTAAAATTAAGGTTCAAATAAATTCTTTTTGTATTTTAGGTTGATATGTAATATCTTAATACATTAATACAATTATTTCAAATTTTTCAAGGAGTCAAAAATTAAGGTTTGCAAATAAAAATTTGACTGAAAATAAATATTTGCATTTAAAATCAATTAAGATTCAGAATCTTTGCGCTTCTAGATTACTTCTTTCAGCTTTATATATTGGTTCAATCGCACCTATTTGTGAAAGGGGAAAATTACCTAATATCTCAATTTATTCTTATATTTTCAAAGTTTGTGTATTCTAATTCATCCGGACACGTTTTCCGTCTACATTCAAACTCCAATTACCGTCTTTTAAGGTGATTAGTAATTTCCGTTTTTAAGAGAAATAAAATTTTAGTTTTAACTTCAGTTTTGAATAGTAAATATCCCATCTAATAAGGGATTGTGGTGGAATAAATTTTGTAACAGCCACACATAGGATTTGATCAACTCAGAATTTTATACAAGCTTTATTGTTATATCTTTTCTCTCTGTTGCAACTGATTGTGAATTTTTTTTCAAAAATCAACTATAAAGAAATTCTTCCTCTATCACATTCAGTTGCAATAGAGCGTTTCTTTTCATTCCAAATTTGAAATTCTGAACTGAGGCAATGATGTCAATTTAATTTTTGTTACCAGTAAAAAAATTAGAAAAAATTATTTTCTTGACAAAAATCAAGGTAATTCATTTTTAGCGGAATTATGTAATTAATAGAGAAAAAAAATTGAGGGACTAAAAATGTTTACCAAAGATCTTCAAAATTGGTTGATCGCTACATTGAGTATAAGTTTAGCGTTCATTTTCATCCCACACCTTGCTATCGCACAAGATGCATCTCCCAATCATCCAACTGGACCTGAAGCCGCTTATGAACCAAGCATGTCAACACTTGGACAGTTAAAAGTAGAAATTCCAGGACGAAAAGAAGGTGATCCGGTTATAACTCAAGAAGAGTATCAGCGAGCTAATCAAATCTATTTTGAACGATGTGCCGGATGTCATGGAGTTTTAAGAAAAGGCGCGACCGGTAACGCACTGACGACTGATATTACGCGAGAGTTGGGATATGAATATCTTCATGCATTTATCACATATGGTTCACCAGCTGGAATGCCAAATTGGGGATCTTCAGGTGAATTGACGGAAGATGAAATTGATATAATGACTCGTTATATTTTGCTTGATCCAGCACCACCACCTGAATTTGGTATGGAAGATATGCGAGCAAGTTGGATGGTGAAAGTTGCACCAGAGGATCGACCAAAAACTAAACAGAATGATATTGATATTGATAATTTGTTTTCTGTAACTCTGCGTGATTCTGGAGAAGTGGCACTCATTGATGGCAAAACCTATGAAATTCATGCCATTATTAAAACTGGTTATGCAGTGCATATCAGCAGAATCTCTGCAAGTGGTCGATATGTGTTTACAATAGGTCGTGACGCATTGATTAATATGATTGATCTTTGGATGGAAACTCCGGCAACAGTAGCACAAATTAAAGTAGGTACCGAAGCACGTTCAATAGAGACTTCAAAAATGAAGGGATGGGAAGATAAATATGCTATTGCTGGATCTTATTGGCCCCCGCAATATGTAATAATGGATGGCAATACACTTGAACCACTCAAAATTAAGTCCACTCGAGGAATGATAGTCGACGAACAATCCTATCATCCAGAACCAAGAGTCGCCGCAATAGTTGCTTCTCACTATAAGCCAGAGTTTATCGTTAATGTAAAAGAGACTGGAAAAATTTTGTTGGTCAATTATTCAGATATTAAGAATTTGAATGTCACTGAAATTGAAGCAGAGCGTTTCTTACATGATGGTGGATTTGATAGTACCAAACGATATTTTCTCGTGGCAGCTAATGCGCGTGGAAAACTTGCAGTCGTAGATACTAAAGTAGGGAAATTAGTTTCTTTGATTGAAACTGGTGGAGAAACACCACACCCTGGTAGAGGGGCAAATTTGAATCACCCAGTTTATGGCCCGGTTTGGGTTACTTCACATCTCGGTGATGAAAGTGTCGTATTGATAGGTACAGATCCAGAAAAGCGTCCTGATTTAGCTTGGACTGTGGTTCAAACATTGTATGCACAAGGCGGTGGGTCATTATTCGTTAAGTCGCATCCAAATTCGAATCATTTATATGTGGATACTCCATTAAACCCAGATGCAGAAATTTCTGGTTCAATTGCGGTATTCAATGTAAATGAACTTGATCAAGAAGAACCTGAATTTCAAGTTTTACCCATTGTAAAATGGGCAGGAATTACAGATGGACAACCACGAGTTGTTCAAGGTGAATTTGATCAAACAGGACGTGAAATTTGGTTTTCAGTATGGAATGCACAGGATAAAGAAAGTGCAATAGTCGTAGTTGATGATGCAACTCTTGAATTGAAAGCTGTGATAAAAGATAACCGACTAATTACTCCAACTGGAAAATTTAATGTATTTAATACGCGTTCTGATATATACTGATGATATCATAAGTGAGGAAATCTAATAAACTCACTAATCTCTATCATTCAGTTTGTGATTTAGCGGAAAACTTATATGAAGTCCACTGGTAAGGTCTATTTGATTGGGGCAGGTCCAGGTGATCCCGATTTGCTTACAATTAAAGCACTGCGGATGCTTGAAAAGTCTGATGTAGTGGTATATGATAGACTTGTTTCACCTGAAATTCTTGCTTTTTCACCAAATAATGCAAAGAAAATTTCAGTTGGAAAATCACCAGACAATCACCCTGTATCTCAAGAAGAAATCAACAAACTCCTCGTCAAGTTTGCCAAAGAGGGGCATACTGTGGCGCGCCTTAAAGGTGGAGACCCACTTATTTTTGGTCGAGGGGCTGAGGAGGCTTTACACCTCAATAATAATGGAATTAGTGTTGAATATGCTCCAGGGATTACCGCGGCACAGGGTGTATCATTAACTTGCGGTGTTCCACTTACATACCGTAATATTGCCACCAGCGTACAGATTATAACTGGCCATAAGCAATCCAATAGTCAATTAGATTTTGATTGGAAAAGTCTAGCTAACCCAGATACGACACTTATAATTTACATGGGAGTATCAAGTATTGGCAATATTGCTGAAAACTTAATATTGGCAGGGTTAGATAAACAAACTCCGGTTCTTGCAGTTGAAAATGCGACGACACCACAAGAGCGGAGAATAGTGTCGCAATTAAATCAAATCTCAAAAGATGTTAATGATGCTGAATTGAGATCACCAGTAGTTTTTATAATTGGTAAAGTTGTGTCTCATTCATTGGAATTTAGTGAACAAATAGAAAAATAGATTTTACTTTGAAATTTTTATTAATGTTTCAGAATCTATTTTCACGGTAAAAATTTTAGCGAGATTAGTAATGCTAGAAGCAATTTTCTGTTGGGATTAGGGATTAATATTAAGAAAATTCGTGGTGTAGATGATTTAAGGAGAATAGTTTGTAGAATTCCAAATCGTAATGTTAGAATATTTTTTTGCATCATTGGAAACAAGATGACAATATTGCATGGATTCTTTAAACGAGAGAGTCTAAATTATCTTGTAGAGATTGTGACAGTAATCGCAAGGATGAAGGAGCTAGAAATGACTGAAAAACAAGAACAATGGGTAGTTGGTCAGAAATTCGATGACTATTTGAAGGAACAGGGTGTCTATGAAGAGACCATAATCCAATCTGAAATCGAGTTTCTAATAGAGCAGATTCAAGAGAAAATGAAATCTGAAAAATTTTCAAAAGAAGAATTATGCAACTTTGTATTGGCACAGTTAGGACAGATTGGGCAAAAGTTTGATGTTGAATTGGGGTCACAATGAACTAGTTGCTCTTGCTAAATTGTTGACAATTTTATTTAGTTAGAAATATAAGGCTTTATATCTCAATAATAATGGAATTAGTGTTGAACCAATCATGGGAATTGCAAAATAGCATTCCAAATAGCGGTGGCTGTCCCAATCCATGACTGCGATAGTTTTACCATTATTTAGACCTAAATCAGAAAAAACTGTGGCGATTTTGCCAATTCAATCCGCAAATTCAGGATAGTTATACTTAGTGACATCAGAGTGAACAATCTCCTACTTAGATTTCTCCGCAAGCGGAGCTGCAAGAATCTCTTTAATGAGTAACTGGTAAGTATGTGCGGCTATATTTAGCTCCTTTGAGTGAAACTTAACCACCAGACGATTTTTACTTCATAAATGTTATAATCAAGGGGACTTTCTCAATATTTTGTTATCAATTTGCTAAGTAAAACGGCTTCAATAGTATTATCTTTATTTTGAATTGTAATTTTACCAAAAAATAAAGTAAATGACAAATTTCTTTTAAAATGACTTATAAATTTTGTTAGAAATGAATTAAATATTGGTAAATAAGCCAATGAAATTTAGAGTTTTAATATGATAATCATGCTTATACTTGAATTAATATCTCGGTTTATAAAAGCAAAACTTGTGAAGTCTTTCACAAGAAAGCGCGATTGAGGAAATTTAAAGTAGCTTGCAAGAGGAAAATTTTTTGACTAAATTGATAGTTGTTTTTTAATTTTAAGAATTAAACTATTGAAATTCCAAGCAATGGAGACTTTTATGAATTGTGAAACTAAAAATGCAATTCGAGCTGAATTGAATGCTTCAGGACTAGATACACCAACCAAACCTACGAACGCACATCTTCAAAACTCGGTGTTGGGATGGGGACATTTAGCATGTGTTTCCAATTATTCTACTCGAGTTCCTATGATACTAGTGTTATTGATAGTAATATATATGCTTACATTGGAATTTTCTACCAAATCAAAGGCACAATCTGTTACTATTGACGTTGTATCAATTTCAACTACACTTAGTACTGTTGAGGAAAATGGGTTTTTAGTTGCAACAATTAATGAGGGTGAATCAATTCCAATTTCAGTGACACTAACAGGGCCAGATCGAACTGCATTAGGGGGAAGCATTAAATTTTCGACGACAAATGTTAATTTAAATACTAGTGGAAATAATTCAGTAAATTTAACAGAAGAAGAAGATGTATATAGAAAACCCTATCTTGCATTAGGATCAGGTAATGTTAGAACTGTTAGTTTCTCGGTTGAGACTTTAATAAATTCGACAGACATTACTGCTGGAGAAATAACAATTTCAGTGATTGATGAAAATATCCTTGATCCTGACCCTGATCAAAAGAAGTCACAGTTAAAAGTTAAAGTCAATAACGTGGTTCCACGTGTGGTTTCAATTAGCAAACCTGCAACACCCACTGAAATTGATGAAGGTGGAGACTTTCAAGTCACATTAACATCAACTCCTGCCCCAACAACTGCGGAAGGTGATTTACCTGTAACAATTATGGCCGCTGATTCCGACATTGGATACTTTAAAAGTTTTTCACCAAATCCAATAATGATTGGAACTTCTGGGATGGCAACAGCGACAGTTTCTACAAATATTCTACCAACAACAAATCCAACGACAGCTCTGACATTAGAAGTAGGTTCAGATACAACTAACACCGATATAAACAAAAGATTCGTAGCATCTACAAGCGATGGTTCGGAATCAATTAATATTGAGAATGTAGCATTGACAACCGTTTCAATCAGTAAATCATCTACCCTTACCAGTATTAATGAAGGTGAAAGTTTTGAAATTATGTTAACTGCAACTCCTGCTCCAACAACAGCTTTACCTGTCACGCTGACTACTTCGGATAATGACGGGTATTTTAACAGATTTGATCCAAGCCAGATCATGATACCCACAACAGGGGAACTTACAGTAAGGGTTTATACCAACGTGTTACCAGCAACTACTCCTAGTTTGACTTTTAGAGTATCGGTCGGAAGCGATTTGACGAATACGGATACAAACTTAAGATATGGTCCAGCCACTGGAAGTGGTTTTGTAGATGTTGGAATTATAAATTCAAATAAACCTGTAGTACAAATTACTTCTACTGCAAATGAGTCAAGCGTCGTTGAAAGTACCGCGTTTACTTTTACCTTAATGGTTACTCCTCCACCCGCCACTAATGATGTTTTCCCAGTAACACTTGCTCTTAACCCCACTACTGTCACTCCACCACCTCCTCCTACCCCTTATCTGGATGCAAATTTCAAACTAACTTATGAAATAGATTCAACTGGAATGCTTGATGTCACTGTACCAACAAATTTAGTAGATCCAGATACTAGCGGTGATACTATTGAACTTGAAATTGTTGAAAACACTGTTCTGTATCTGATCCAACATGATTATGAAAAAATAGCCTTTGGTATTACAAAAATCGCTAATGCAGATAAATCCGTCATCTCCATCACTTCGGATTCGGATGATAGGAGTATTGGCAAGGGTAAGGGCTTCATGTTCAAATTGACGGCCAATCAAGCCCCTACTGCTAATCTTGAAGTTAA
This sequence comes from Stappiaceae bacterium, assembly GCA_964291365.2. GTDB lineage: Bacteria > Pseudomonadota > Alphaproteobacteria > Rhizobiales > Stappiaceae > JBDWFY01. The sequence goes on along the minus strand of OZ220020.1, from coordinate 527,650 downwards.
CTTAACCATCAATGATGATTCCGATTTTATTGAGCCAGATTTGACTAGTCCATTTACAATTCCAACTTCTGGAATGTTAGATGTAGATGTAATGACAATTATAAATGAAAGTAGCGACGAAGGGGGTGAAATTGAAATTTCAATTGCTGAGCATTCAAACTATTATATTTCGGGCAAGGAAAATCAAATAAATATTACTGTTCAAAATATTAGTGCAGTAGTATCCATTTCTGCTGGTGATGGTCCTCATGCAGAAGGTTCACCCATTATACTTACAGTTACGAGTTCGGAACCACCTGCTAATCCAGCTACCATTAATATTGAAGTGAGTGAAATGGATGGTGATGATATCCTAGCATCTTCGCCTCGGACTTTTCAGGTTGAACTTACCTCAGCAAAAACTACAGAAACAGTTTCAATTCGAACTCAAAAGAATGGGGTTCATATGCATGGTGGTAATCTTACAGCTACTGTTACAACGACTAGTACAGATGTTATATTAGCACAAGGTGAAATTTCAATAAGTGTTGAAGACAGTGATAACCCACCTTCAATCTCAATTTCAACAGAGGCAACATCAGTAACTGAAGGAGGCACTGGGGCTGAAATTACCTTAACAGCAGCTAATTCAGTATCAAATATAGAATTACCAATAACTTTAGAAATTAACGATGGCGACCATAACTTTTTTGCCAATGCAAATCCAGGTCCTGTCGTAGTCAATCTTCCAGCACGTATGGAATCTGTTACCCATACCATTACCCCGCAAGATGATACGGTTGCGGAGCGACCGGGTGAATTTACTGTTGAAGTGACATCCGAGACTACTAATACAAATTATACAGTTGCGGATTCCCCTAATCATATTATCAGTCTTCGATTTATTGATGATGATATTGATAATTTACCGCAATTGAGCGTAACAGCGATTGAAGCTGAAATCACCGAGGCTGGGGATGATGAAGATGATGATATTGTTAATGCATCAATTAAAATTGCAGTGAACCCAGCCACAACGACAAGTTTAACGGTTCACTATGAAGTAATTGTTTTGGGAAATTATTTGCAAGATCAGGCTAACAATATTGGAGAAAAAACTGAAATGATTACCTTTAACAATGGTGAATACACGGTTAATCTACCAGTTGAAAATGATATGGTCCCAGAGTCCAGAGGAAACATAACTTTCAAATTAATTAGTGAAACAGAGAATCTGACCTACCAAATTACAGCTGGCATGGATACTGCAGAGATTAGTGTATTAGATGACGATGGTGGGGAAGAGTTACCAAAAATCAATATTTCTGCTGAAGATTCGGTTGTTGAAGGTGAGAAAATTATCTTTACATTGACGGCTGATTCTAATGCGACTATACCTGCGGCAGGATTAACTATTTTTGTAAGTATAACTCAAACTGGAAATTACTTAACAAATAATACAGATGAGAATAGAGAGGTTAGATTACCAATAGCAGGAACCACAACACTTATTGAGCCAACTAGCTGGCTTGATGAAAGCATTAGAAATGGTATGGTAATAGCTGAAATCCAAAGCGAACCACTTGCGTCTTCAGAAACCCCACACACTTATTCAATTGGAACTGAGTTTAGAGTAGCAGTAGATGTTCAAGTATATCGTGGACCAATAGTCTCGGTGACTCCTCCTAATGCTCCAATTGCCGCAGGAACATCTGCTATATTTAATATTAACACTACTGTTACCCCTGCAGAATCGGACTTAATGGTATCAATTAGAGTAACTCAAGAGCGTGATGTAATTCTTTGGCGTGTACCCAATGTAGTCATTATTCCAATAGATGAAAGCTCAATTGACTTAGAAATTCCCACCAGAAACATTGAATTTACGGGAGATAACGATGCAATTACTGTTTTTATTCAAGCATCTGAATCGTCGGATTACCGTGTTAGAGCCGATACTGAAGCGACAGTTATGGTCACGAGTAGTATTACAGCAGTATCTGGACCAAGGATTTCAGTTGCTGATGTCGCAGTTAATGCAATTTTAAATCTTAATTTAGGTGGCACTGAACTAGGTGAGCCAATAGCATTTGAAGAAAGTTCACAACCGATTGTTTCTATTCAAGCCTTGAACCCTATTGTTTTGGAAGGACAATCTGCTCAGTTTTTAATTGGAATGCAGGTTATTAGTTCAAGTGACTTAGTCGTCAATATCAACATCAATGGTGGTCAGAGTTTTGTGAATCTAACTTCACCCAACCAACAAGTTGCAATATCACGCGGGCAATCTAATACACTTTATACCCTTGCAACCATTGATGATGAACGAGCTGAAGAAGATGAAACCTTGACAGTATCAATAGCTGAAGGTGAAGGTTATTCAATTGCTGATTCACCTTTGAACCAAGGATCCGTGTCAATTAGTGATGCCAATGACCGAGCAGAATATAATCAAAGTCTTTCAGCTGCCAATCGCATCCTTATTCCTGAATTAATGGCGACAACTGGCATTCAATCCTATCAAACTATATCTAATCGTGTTCAATTGGCTTTTAACAATGAGGAACAATTCCTCTTTGAAGTTGGGGGTCAATCCAACCCTACTCAAATTCTACAACTAAGTGGACAAACTCTGAATAACCAAAATGACTTGTTGGACTTGTTACGAGACGACACTGAAATTGCGATTAGATTAACTTCGGATAATTCAATACTAAATAACACAACTGCATGGCTCAAGAGTGAAATACAAAATATATATAACTTAACTAACACTGATACCAATTCTTGGAACGGAGAGTTCTACACTGGAAACTTTGGTATTGATACGCAACTTGATTCAGGACTACTGCTTGGAATTGCAACATCCATGGCTGAAAATGAGATAAGTTATACCGCAACATCGGACCAAGCACTTGAATATACGGCAAGCTATACTGGATTTAATCCCTACATTGCGTTAAATTCTCCTACTCTCAATACTCAAGTTTGGCTATCTTCAAACGTGAGCTCTGGTTATATTGATGTTGATTCTCAACATCAACGCACCCATCGACTCAATAGCAACTATTCTACCATTGCCTTTGGTGGCGAATCACGGTTGCTTTCGTTCGATGATCTCCCTTTTAACGGATCCAGTGAATTCAATTTAACTGGTCAAGGTTGGCTCGGTCAACAACATATCTTTGGTGATGGTCGTTTCACCTCGGATTTCTCTACTAAAGGTCATCATGTTCAAATATCCCTTACCGGTAATCATAAGATTGATGTTGCAGAAATTGGAACATTCAATCCCAATGGGTTGATTGGTATTCGTGATGCCAAAAAGGATGCTGATACAGTGACGGGAGTAGAATTTGGATTAGGTGCACTTTATTCCAACAATTTTGGTTTAACGCTTGAAGGATTTGGCCGTGGGTTTAAGGGCAGTGAACAACAAGATTATGCAACTACATTTACTAGCACCCTCACCTATAACCCCAACCATGATAATACTGGTTCTCAACTCACGATTTCACCAATTTGGGGACAATCAACTGGACAAACTCAATTATCACTTTGGCAAAGTAATCTTAACCGCGAAAATGAATTATTTGATCATTATACCAATGGTTTGCAAATTAGTTCAGAATACAGTTATGGCATTGACTTACTAGACGGGATCGGTGTTCTAATTCCGTACAGTGCTATCAACTATTCCAAAAGTGACTTTATGTCCTTTGACATTGGCAATCGCATCGAGATTGGTACTGATTCCAGTTTTGCCATCAAGGGAACTCGAGAAGTTCGTAACAACAATATCACCACCAACAAAGTTCAGTTACAAGGAACTGTTCGGTGGTAAGGTTATTCGTCACTTGCAAATGCGAGTGATTCCGGAGAAGGTTTGGATTAAGATTTACCAATTCATTTATGGTTATTGATTCACCAAACGGCGATGCAAATTTTTTGAATCTCACTCTTCTTATGAATAAATAAATGTCTCTGTAGCAAATTGTATAAAAATCCGTTTTTTTACACGATGAGAAATTTAGCTCAATATTTTATTTATTTTTAATTTCCTTGACTTAAGTCAAGGATATTTTTTTAATACATTATAACTAACACATAAACATTAATCGCAAATGCAAAAAAGAAGGTGAAATTATGCATAGTTTGGAAAATGTAACAAAAAATGATCAATACCGTGCTCTTGGATTAAGCACATTTGCTTTTACCGTTTGCTTTGCAGTATGGACTATATTCTCTATTATTGGTGTAAAAATAAAATCAGAATTGGGTCTTTCAGATACCCAGTTTGGTTTACTTGTTGCTACCCCAGTTTTAACGGGTTCAGTTAGCCGAATATTTTTAGGTGTATGGACTGAGCAATTTGGTGGACGACTTATGTTTCCGTTGCAAATGTTGATTACAGCTGTAGCGGTTTGGTTGCTTACCTCGGTCCGAAGTTATGAAATATTTTTGCTTGCTGCGTTGGGATTAGGTCTTGCTGGTGGCTCATTTATCGTCGGTATTGCCTATGTTTCGCAGTGGTTTGAAGGAAAACATCAAGGTACTGCACTTGGTATCTTTGGTGCTGGTAATGTAGGCGCGGCCGTTACTAATTTCGCCGCACCATTTTTAGTAGTTGCATTAGGTTGGGAAGGAACTGCACGAGTTTATGCGATTGTATTAGCGATTACTGCCGTATTATTTTACCTACTTGCGAAAGAAGACCCTGCTCAACAAGAGCGTAAAAAAACTGGAAAACAACGTGTTTCAACCACTGATCAACTTGCTCCATTAAAGAATATTCAAGTTTGGCGATTTGCAACTTATTATTTCTTTGTTTTTGGTGCTTTTGTTGCACTCGCATCATTTCTTCCACGTTATTATGTTGGCGCGTATGGTTTACCTTTAACAACGGCAGGTGTTCTTGCCGGGTTATATTCTTTACCTGGTTCAGTATTTCGTGCACTTGGTGGGTGGATGTCAGATAAATGGGGTGCGCGTTTTGTAATGTATTTAACTTTTATAGTTTCGTTAGTTTGTTTATTTCTAATGAGTTATCCGCAGACTAGGTATGTCGTTCAAGGAATTGTTGCCCCGATTGAATTTCAATTTGGCATTAGTTTGTCATTCTTTGTATTTCTCACAATCGTTTTAGGGTTTGTAATGAGTCTTGGGAAAGCAGCTGTCTATAAACACATCCCAGTTTATTATCCTCATCATGTTGGTTCGGTTGGTGGGTTAGTAGGTATGATCGGCGGTCTGGGCGGATTTGTGCTCCCAATTGCATTCGGAATTTTATTGGATACAACCGGAGTTTGGACTGCACCATATATGTTAATGTTTGGGATCGTCGCAGTTTCAACAATATGGATGCATGTTGCAATTAGAATGATGGAAAAGAGAAAACATCCTGCCTTGCACGACGAAAGATATCTTTCTGATGTTCCTGACCAACCAATTCTCATCATGAAAAGGGATTGAATTATGACAAACAATTCAAATGTTTCAAATAGTAAAGGACATGTATTAACCGATTGGAGACCAGAAGATAACACCTTTTGGGAATCAGAAGGTAAAAAGATCGCGAGTCGAAATCTATGGATTTCAATTCCGTGTTTATTATTGGCATTTTCTGTTTGGTTGGTTTGGTCGGTAGTTGTGGCAAATTACCAGCAATTGGATTTGATTATACAGTTGGTGAAAGATTTTGGCTAGCAGCGTTACCTGGACTTTCAGGGGCAACCTTGCGAATTTTCTATAGTTTTATGATACCAATATTTGGTGGTCGACTTTGGACTAGTTTATCAACCGCTTCATTACTTATTCCAGCAATTGGGATTGGAATCGCTGTACAAAATCCTGAAACTCCCTATGTGTTATTTGTTTTTCTTGCGTTGCTTTGTGGATTAGGTGGTGGAAACTTTGCTTCTTCAATGGCAAATATCTCTTATTTTTATCCAAAGAGTGTCAAGGGAAATGCTCTTGCATTGAATGCAGGTCTTGGTAATGCTGGTGTTTCTGTTATGCAATTTTTAGTTCCTCTTGTCATTACAGCTGGTGTATTTGGTACGATTGGTGGTGAACCTCAAACATTAAGTGATGGTGAAAAATTATGGATTCAAAATGCTGGGTTCATTTGGGTAATACCATTAGCCATATTTTCAATTCTTGCCTGGTTTGGAATGAATGATATCGCTTCAGCAAAGGCTAGCTTTAGCGAACAATCAATTATTTTTCAGCGAAAACATAACTGGATCATGTGCATTCTATATACCGGAACTTTTGGTAGTTTTATTGGTTATTCAGCTGGCTTTCCGTTGTTAATGAAAACACAATTTCCAGCGATTGATGCACTTAATTATGCGTTTTTAGGACCATTAGTTGGAGCATTAAGCCGAGCAGCAACTGGTTGGGTATCGGACAAATATGGTGGAGGACGTGTAACTTTTTGGACATTTTTAGCGATGATTGTCGCCGTTGCAGGAGTATTATTTTTTCTTGCAATAAAAGAACAACCTGGTTCATTTTTTGGATTCTTTGTTTGTTTCATGGCGTTGTTTTTCCTTACTGGAGTCGGTAATGCGTCAACATTTCAGATGATTCCAACCATTTTTCGACAAGAAGTGGATCGGTTAATGCCAGAGCTTAATCCAGAAGAAAAATTGAAAGAAGCGGAACGAGAAAGTGCTGCGATCATTGCTTTCACTTCAGCAATTGCAGCTTATGGTGCATTTTTTATTCCTAAAGCTTATGGAACTTCTATTGGACTTACTGGAACTCCTGATTTAGCCCTTTGGGCATTTGGAATATTTTATGCAATTTGTGTTTTTATCACTTGGCAATATTATACTAAAAAGAATGCACCGGTACCTTGCTAATCAGAACATAGGATTTTTGTTATGTCAAATCTACTAAATCGACTTAATTTTTTAGCACCAAAGAATACTGGTGTCTTCTCAGACGGTCATGGAGTGACAACGAATGAAAATCGCGATTGGGAAGAGTCATATCGTAAACGTTGGCAACATGACAAAATTGTACGATCAACGCATGGAACGAATTGCACCGGGTCTTGTTCTTGGAAAATATATGTCAAAGGTGGCATCGTAACTTGGGAAACGCAACAAACTGATTATCCACGTACGCGTCCAGATTTACCAAATCATGAACCACGTGGATGTTCTCGCGGGGCAAGTTATAGTTGGTATATGTATTCGGCAAATCGGGTAAAGTATCCTTTAATTCGATCTAGATTACTTAGATCGTGGCGTGAAGAACGAAAGAGCAAATCACCGATTGACGCATGGACAGCGATACAAGAGGATTCAGCAAAACGGAGTAATTATGTTAAATTGAGGGGATTAGGTGGTTTTGTGCGTGCTACTTGGGAAGAAGTTAATGAAATAATCGCCGCAGCCAATATTTATACCGTTAAGAAATGGGGACCAGATCGAATAATCGGATTTTCACCGATTCCTGCAATGTCAATGGTTTCCTACGCAGCGGGCTCTCGATATATGTCCTTACTTGGTGGCGTAAGTATGTCATTTTATGATTGGTATTGTGATTTACCACCATCTTCACCAATGACATGGGGAGAGCAAACAGACGTTCCAGAATCCGCGGATTGGTATAATTCTAGCTTCTTAATTTTATGGGGGTCAAATGTACCTCAAACTAGAACACCGGATGCTCACTTTTATACTGAAGTCAGATACAAGGGTGCAAAATCGGTTGTTGTATCACCTGATTATTCTGAAGCTGCAAAATTTTCTGATATGTGGGTTCACCCAAAACAAGGTACAGATGCAGCTCTTTCCCTAGCAATTGGACATGTAATTCTTCGTGAATATCATGTTGATAGACAAGCCGAATATTTCAGCGATTACTGTAAGAAATATACAGACATGCCAATGCTGGTGCGATTAGTCAAAAAAGATGGTCATTTTATCCCAGACCGATTGCTTCGTGCGTCAGATTTTAAAGATGGTTTGGGAGAACAAAATAATCCAGAGTGGAAAACTGTCGGACTTGATAAGAAGTCTAACAATCCTGTTGTTCCTCAAGGTTCAATCGGTTTTCGTTGGGGCGAACAAGGGAAATGGAATTTAGAAACTAAAGAGAGTGGTGGGAAAGAAGTTGATTTGCGAATGAGTCTTATTGACAAATCTAACCATGATGAAGTCGCAGATGTAGCATTTCCATATTTTGGCAATAAAGAGCATGACTTTTTTGAAGGTACTGATCATGAAAGTATCCTCTACCGCAAAGTGCCGACTCGGAAATTGGACCTTGTAGAAGGTGAATCATATGTGGCAACAGTCTTTGATTTATTTGTTGCAAATTACGGAATAGATCGTGGTTTGGATGACAACAATTCTGCAAAATCTTTCGATGAAGAGCTACCCTATACCCCCGCATGGGCAGAAAAAATTACGGGAGTATCTCGCGATCAAATAATTACAATCGCTAGAGAATTTGCGACTAACGCTGAAAAGACGAATGGTCGTTCAATGGTAATTCTCGGTGCCGGGCTGAATCACTGGTATCACATGGATATGAATTATCGTGGAATAATTAATATGTTAGTGATGTGTGGTTGTGTTGGCCAATCTGGTGGTGGCTGGAGTCATTATGTCGGGCAAGAAAAACTCAGACCTCAAACTGGGTGGCTACCACTCGCGTTTGGTTTGGATTGGGGACGACCACCACGACAAATGAATTCAACTTCTTTTTTCTATGGTCATACCGATCAGTGGCGATATGAAACGTTAAAAGTTGATGAAATCTTATCACCAACAGCTCCTGAAGGAGCTTGGGATGGAACACTCATTGACTACAATATTCGGGCTGAACGAATGGGATGGTTACCGTCCGCTCCACAGCTGTTGAAAAATCCACTTGAAGTTGCAAAGGATGCTGAAAGTGCGGGAAAAGAGCCTAAAGATTATGTTGTTGAGCAATTAAAATCAGGTGATTTACAAATGGCATGTGAAGACCCAGACAATGAGGCTAGTTGGCCACGAAATTTATTTGTTTGGCGGTCAAATTTACTAGGTTCTTCTGGAAAAGGACATGAATATTTTCTCAAGCATTTACTTGGTACCAATCACGGAGTAACCGGCAAAGATTTAGGCGAAGAAGGTAAACAACATGCTAAAGAGGTGCAATGGCATGAAGAAGCACCTGAAGGCAAGTTAGATTTATTAGTAACGCTAGATTTTCGGATGTCTACGACCTGTGTCTACTCAGATATCGTGTTACCAACAGCAACTTGGTATGAAAAGAATGACTTAAATACTTCGGACATGCACCCTTTTATTCATCCATTGACTAGTGCGGCAGACCCGGCTTGGGATGCAAAAAGTGATTGGGACATATTTAAGGGTATTGCTAAGAAATTTTCCGAGTTAGCACCTGAAAAACTTGGTGTTGAAAAAGATGTGGTAATGGTGCCGATATTACATGATACCCCTGGAGAATTAGCACAATCTATGGACGTAAAAGAGTGGAAAAAAGGTGAAATTGATCCAATTCCAGGTAAATCTATGCCAAATATCGCAGTTGTAGAACGTGATTATCCAAATTTATATAAACGATTTACGGCATTAGGACCACTGATGGAGAAATTAGGTAATGGAGGAAAGGGAATAACTTGGAACACCGAACATGAAGTAAGTCTATTGGGTGAAATAAATGGGGTAGTAACTGAAGAAGGGGTAACTAAAGGGTTTCCAAAAATTGAATCGGATATTGATGCTGCTGAAGTAATTTTGTCGTTAGCACCTGAAACCAATGGTGAAGTCGCGGTAAAAGCATGGGAGGCACTGACGAAAAATACTGGAAGAGAACATGCTCATTTGGCACGTCCTAAAGAAGCCGAAAAAATACGATTTCTAGACGTAGTTGCGCAACCACGAAAAATTATATCTTCTCCTACTTGGTCTGGATTAGAATCTGAAACTGTATGTTATAATGCAGGATTCACAAATGTACACGAACTAATCCCATGGCGAACTATTTCTGGTCGTCAACAACTTTATCAAGATCATTTGTGGATGCGTGCATTCGGGGAATCTTTCTGTGTCTATCGACCACCTATTGATACAAAATCAATTAATTCAACGATAAAATCAAAATCAAATGGTAAACCTCAGGTTGTATTGAACTTCATAACCCCACATCAAAAATGGGGAATTCATTCAACCTATTCAGATAATTTGATGATGTTAACTCTAAATCGTGGCGGTCCAGTTGTTTGGATATCTGAACTAGATGCGGCAAAGGCCGGTGTAGTAGATAATGATTGGGTTGAGGTTTTTAATGCAAATGGTGCAATTATTGCAAGAGCGGTAGTATCACAGCGAATCAAAGAAGGTACCATTTACATGTATCACGCTCAAGAGAAGATTGTTAATACACCAGGTTCACCAATTACCAATCAGCGAGGTGGAATTCATAATTCTGTTACTCGTGCAATAACCAAACCAACACACATGATTGGTGGATATGCACAATTATCTTACGGGTTCAACTATTACGGGACAGTTGGTTCCAATCGCGATGAATTTGTCGTCGTACACAAGCTGGAGAATGTGGATTGGATGGAAGAACCTTATTCCCAAAGTGAATCCCAAACGATGGAGATTGCAGCATGAAAATACGCGCACAAATAGGAATGGTACTGAATCTTGATAAATGTATCGGGTGTCACACTTGTTCGGTAACTTGCAAAAATGTTTGGACGAATCGCGAGGGTGTTGAATACGCATGGTTTAATAATGTGGAGACCAAACCAGGTATAGGTTATCCAAAGGAATGGGAAAATCAGAAAAAGTGGAATGGTGGTTGGATTAGAAAAGCGAATGGAAAGATTGAACCAAAGATGGGAGCAAAATGGCGTATTTTAGCAAAGATTTTTGCGAATCCAGATTTACCTGAAATTGATGATTATTACGAACCATTTGATTTTGATTACGGACATTTACAGACCGCAGGTGAAAGCAAGTCGACACCTACCGCGCGTCCACGGTCACTAATAACAGGTGAGAGAATTGAAAAAATTGAATGGGGTCCAAATTGGGAAGAAATTCTTGGTGGTGAATTTTCAAAGCGTTCGGCTGATTACAATTTCAAAGACGTTGAAAAGGAAATTTATGGTGAATTTGAAAATACATTTATGATGTATTTACCAAGATTGTGTGAGCATTGTCTCAACCCTACTTGTGTTGCTGCGTGTCCGTCAGGTGCGATTTATAAACGAGAAGACGATGGCATTGTATTAATTGACCAAGAGAAGTGTCGTGGTTGGCGCATGTGTGTGTCTGGTTGTCCGTATAAGAAGATCTATTATAATTGGTCATCAGGAAAGTCTGAAAAGTGTGTTTTTTGTTACCCACGTATTGAAGCGGGACACCCTACAGTATGTTCAGAAACATGTGTTGGTCGCATTCGATATTTAGGGGCGATTTTATACGATGCCGACAAGATTGCAGAAGCAGCTGGTACTGCTGATGAGCAAGATCTTTACGAAGAACAATTAAAAGTATTTTTAAATCCAAATGATCCTGAGATTGCTGAATTGGCGCGGCGAGATGGTGTACCCGAAGCATGGATTGAAGCGGCAAAACACTCACCAGTGTATAAGATGGCAATGGATTGGAAGGTCGCATTCCCGTTACATCCTGAATATCGAACCTTACCTATGGTTTGGTATGTTCCACCACTTTCACCGTTACAATCAGCTGCCGAATCAGGAAAAATTGGGATGGATGGCTCGATACCTGACGTGCGATCATTGCGTATTCCTGTTCAGTATTTAGCTAATTTGCTCACCGCAGGAAAAGAAGCTCCGATTGTATCTGGTTTAGAGAGAATGTTGGCAATGAGATCATATATGCGATCAAAAACTGTAGACGGAGTTATTGATAATTCAATAGCTGAAAAAGTAGGTATGACCGGACCAATGATTGAGGACATGTATCATATAATGGCGATTGCCAATTACGAAGATCGATTTGTTATCCCGACTACGCATCGAGAGATAACTGAAGATGCCTATGATGTACGTGGTTCTTGTGGGTTTTCATTCGGAAATGGCTGTTCAAGTGATTCTACTAATGACCTATTTGGTAGCAAACGAACCCAAACAGTGCAGACTCCAACTGATTTATTTAAGGAAGCAGTCTAATGGGCATGGTTTTTAAAGTAATATCTTTGTTATTGTCTTATCCAACTTTTGAATTCTTTGGAGTTTTGTCAGAAGTTAAGACATTTCTTGAAGAAGATAAGTCTATAACTGCAAAGGAGAAAAATTTACTTCAAGAATTAGTAAACAACCTTTTAGTTCAGGATTTGTATGATGCTCAAGAACGTTATGTATTTTTATTTGACCGTACGCGTACTCTTTCCTTGCATTTATTTGAACATATTCATGGTGAAAGTCGAGACCGCGGACAGGCAATGGTTGATTTAATGTCAACTTATGAAAATGATGGATTTGTCAATAATTCCAATGAATTACCCGATTATTTGCCACTTTTCTTGGAGTATTTATCAATTAAATCTCAAGCTGAAGCAATTGAGTTGTTAGGTCAAACAGTACACATCTTAACTGTGTTATTTGAACGATTGAAAAAACGTGAATCAGTCTATGCTAACGCTTTCGCAGTTCTGGTATCCGTGGCTAAAAAAAGTCCAAATAAAGAAGTACTTGCGGAACTGTTAAGTGCACCTGATGCAGATCCAAATGATTTGCCAACTCTTGACAAGATTTGGGAAGAAGAAGCAGTTACATTTGGTGGTAATTCTGACGACAATGCTTGTGGCACCGATCGCGTGAGAACTCAAATTCGAGCTCATATGCGCAAACCAGCTGATAATCAAGATCTTCCACAGATATAGGAGAATTAGAAATATGTGGTATTATTTAAACACGCTACTTTTTGGAATATATCCATATATTGCACTCGCAGTTTTTGTTGTTGGACTAATTGTCCGTTATGACCGGGAACCTTATTCTTGGCGATCTGGTTCTTCACAATTGTTACGACGTAAACAATTAATGTGGGGTTCTGTGTTATTTCATGTTGGTGTGTTAATTGTATTTTTTGGACATTTGATAGGTTTGCTAACTCCAATTGCAGTATTTGATTTTATCGGTATCAGTCATGGTGCGAAACAGATTATGGCAATCGTGATTGGTGGGGTTGCGGGGATATTCGCATTAATTGGTGCAACTTTACTAGCTCATCGTCGACTGTTTGATGCACGTGTAAGAGCAGCTTCTAATGCCTCTGATACTTTAATAATTCTAATTTTGTGGATACAATTAGCTCTAGGTTTACTTACAATTCCAATTTCACTACAGCATTTAGATGGTAGTGAAATGTTGTTGTTCATGTCATGGGCACAGGGAATTTTTACTTTTAATTCAGAAGCTGCATCATATGTTCTTCATACCAGCTTTATTTTCAAGCTTCACCTGTTTCTTGGTCTAACTATTATATTGGTTTTCCCATTTACCCGTTTGGTACATATGCTCAGTGTACCAATTCGATATTTTTGGCGACCAGGTTATCAGGTTGTTAGGGAACGTAATCGTCAATCTACACAAGGTCGAGTTCAAATAGGGTGAAATAAGTGGTTACGCTCCTACGGAATCAATCAACGATTCAGAACAGTGAAGAGATTCAAAAAAATAATGAGTATACCAATTATCAAGAAGTTGATAAGAGTGTTCCACCAAAAGCACAGCCAGTAATTGGTGATATCTCTGTAAATGGACAAGTAATATTGGAAAGTGAAATTTTAGCAGAAGCTCAAAATCATCCTGCTGAAAGTCCTGGAAAAGCACTGCGAGAAGCGGCACAAGCATTAGTAATTCGCGAATTACTTTGGCAAGAAGCGAAAAATAAGGGTAAAACTGGTGAAAATAATTCTCAGCAAAGCGGAAAAGTTGAAACTCAAAGAGATCTTGCAATAAAAGAATTGATAGATGCGGAAATTCAAGTACCAACGGCAACTGAAGAAGAATCCCTGCGTTATTTTAAGAAAAATCAAAAAAAATTTCGAACGGATCCGTTATATGATGCGAATCACATTCTAGTAGCTATTTCAGGTTCTGGAAGAGATTCAGAGAAAATCGCGGAGAATTTGGCAAAGGAGATATGTAAACAACTAATTGAAAAAGAGGGTGATTTTGCTGAACTTGCAAAACAATATTCAGCTTGTCCTAGTAGTAAAAATGGTGGGAATTTAGGTCAAATAACTCCCGGAAGTACAGTAATTGAATTTGAAAAGGCGATGGAAAAATTGCAAGAGGGAGAAACAACCACTACCCCGGTAAAGACTAAGTTTGGATTTCACATCATCAGACTTAATAAAAAAGTTCCCAGTGAACAACTGCCATTTGAAGCAGTAAAAGAGCGAATTGCGGGATGGCTAGAAGCTTCTTCTTGGTCAAAAGCCATATCTCAATATATTGCAGTATTAGCAGGTATGGCTGAGATCAAAGGCTTCTCTATTAAGCAATCTGATGGTACACTTATTCAATAATTTCATTAAAAATATTAGTTTTATATTGGTAGCGGAGGAGGGACTCGAACCCCCGACACATGGATTATGATTCCATTGCTCTAACCAGCTGAGCTACTCCGCCAAAAACTATTTTCATTGATCAGCACTATACATAATACTTAAATTTATCTTGTCAAGTAGCGAAATAAAATTTCTTTAGGCAAATTGTGACACCTGCGCATCAGTCATGGTGTTTTGGTATGAATTATCAAATGTTGAAATTTGTTCGGTGTGCTCAATCCAACCCCCACCAAATACTTGAGAATTCGCGTCATCGCTTTCATAAAATACACAAGCTTGACCTGGCGAAATACCAGCTTCACCCTCTAGTAATTCTACTTTCATTGTGTTGTTTTCATAAAATAGCGTAGCTGCGATTGGAGGTCGAGTTGAACGTACTTTGACAAAAAGATCCATTCCTGAATCGGGAATAGCTGAAATTTCAATTGGACCAATCCAATTTACATCCCGCAAATATAAATTTCTAATTAGAAGTGCGTCGTGTGGTCCAACAATTACACGATTAGTTTCCGAATCCAACTTAACTACATAAATTGGTTCTCCAGTAGCAACGCCAATTCCACGTCGTTGACCTACCGTGTAATGAATTATTCCATCATGTTGCCCTAAAACTCGACCATCAACATGAACAATTTCACCACCTTCAATTGCATCAGGTTGTAAACGCTTAATAATATCTGAATACTTACCTTGAGGAACAAAACAAATATCTTGGCTATCACTTTTTTCAGCAATATGTAAACCCAGTTTGCGCGCCACTTCGCGAGTTTCGCTCTTGGTCATATCACCAAGTGGGAACCTTAGAAAATCTAATTGGTCTTGAGTGGTTGCAAACAAGAAATAGCTTTGGTCACGTTCTGTATCTACTGGTCTATACATTCTCCACTTCCCATTTACTTCTTTAGTTCTAATGTAATGACCAGTTGCTAGCGTATGTGCACCAAGAGATTTAGCTGTTTCCAATAAATCATAAAATTTTACCGTTTGATTACATGAGACGCAGGGAATTGGAGTTTCACCTGCAATATAACTTGCAGCAAAACTGTCGATTACCTTTTCCTTGAATCGAGATTCATAATCAAGAACATAATGTGGAATATCCAATTGTTGCGCGACTTTTCGAGCATCATGGATATCTTGGCCAGCACAACATGCCCCCTTCCGATGGGTTGTCGCACCATGGTCGTATAACTGCAACGTAACACCGACAACATCATAACCTTGCGACTTTACGATACCAGCTACAACGGATGAGTCTACCCCACCTGACATCGCGACGACGACGCGAGTATCCGCTACTTTTCCTGGAAGATTTAGATTTGCTGACATTGTTAGTACACTTGTTCAATTGCAGAATTTTTGAAGTATAGATGTTGTTGAAACTAAAAACTAATTGTGGACTTTTCTCAATATAGTAAAGAATGATGTATTTTTCAATCTCCAGAATAATTAAAATTACTAAGATTATTGGAATATATAACAAAATCAACGTAAATTGAATATTGATGTAAAGACATCTACTATAATGAGAAAGAAACTCAATAAAAGAATTCTGTATCAATCCAACGTATAAATGTCAGTAAATTTTCAAAACGTTAATTACTACATTGACTTTTTACAGCTGGGGTTGTATCATAGCTTATTATTACACGTAATTTGAAAATCTAAGTTTAACTTGAGTCGCCAAAAGTGTTGAATTTACGCCAATATGCTTTAATAGATTCAGTAAATTGAAGATTTTGTTGCTCAAATATATCTGGAAATTGAATTTTGATACAGCCCCATAGGTAAAAACTAATCAATTAATTAAATAGCAGAACCATTGGTCAATTATTCAAATCAGTAATAAATTTAGCACAAATATTTGAGATTAAAACTAAATTCTAAATTGATGGGAAAATAATACTACAAATTAAGAGTATAAACCGTTAAATCAATTTGATTACTCAGCGATAATTATAGATAGAAAGCGTTTTTATTTTGATTAGGTTTTGGAAAATATCGTATTTGTTGGAACCATATTGAACATGTGAAAGTAAAATGACAAAGCATAAAAAATTAAGTGCGGTTGAGACCAAGGGATTACGTACTGCTCAAGAGTTAGAGGGGCATCTTGCTTGGTTAGATACAATTACCCCTGCTGCTTTGGGTGTTCTTGCAGTGGCTTCAGGAATTTATACTTATTTGGGAGTTACTTCACTACTCGAAGATACAGGTTTTCTAAGTTTTTTTGCAGCTATTGCCTATTCATCAGCAGTATCAGTAGGAATTTTTGTATTTTGGAGCTATATGTTGCGTTTGCTTCCTTCAATGCGGAGTTCAAGTGGATTTATTGGTTTGACTTTATTGATTGGAGTTGGTTCGGCGGCAATTATTGCAATGTCAAGTTGGTTGAATGCAGCCGCTTTAGCGGGTTCAGCAGCTGTAGAGCAACATCTTGAGTATACAGTTCGGTCATATCAAAGTGCATTAGAACAAGCCCATGATATTGCGTTAACAGGACAAAGTCTTGAACGTGAGGTTCAACGAGCGCGGGAAAGTTTTGAAGCATTGGCGGACCAAGAACGCACTGGTCGTCTATCTGGAACTGCTGGTGAAGGTGCGGTATTTCGAGTTTTAACCCAGAAAACAGAGGAATTGAAGAATTTACAAAGTCAAATTTCAACTCAACAAGAACCTATTGAAGACGCATATACTCAGGGTAATGAAATCTTGGGACGAATGCGTGCACTTACTGTTGCTGCAGGACCAGTCGAACAGAGATCTGTTGCATTTTCTGAGGAAAGCGTAAGATTGGCTGGTGTTATTGCAAATCTTAATCAATTTTCGGTTGCACCGCTTGTTGCAAGAGCGGCAGAAGATTTACCAGCTTCTGTAGTGTTGCCAGAATTAGATGGGCGAACAGTTGATGTCAGAAATGCTCAATCTTCCACAATTCAGTCAGTACTTCAAGCACTAGATAAGCGAAGCCAGACACTTAAGAAAGCGGCAGATGAAGTATTATCTTTGGAACCACCTCAAGAGACAGCATATAATCCGATTTCTAGTGCGGATGCAGTTATTCGTTATGCGGGCAGCTTTGCTCCTTCTTGGGCTGGGGCAATCGCGATTGATTTACTACCAGGAATTTTAGTATATGTTCTTGCCATTGCACAAATCGCTATACGGAGTGGGCGTGACGGGTTAGGAATTGAAGATACTTTAACTTTGGCGGATTTAAAAGCTGCAATTAATGCAATGAAAGAAGTTGAATCGTCAATGGGGGCGGTTGATATAGAAAGATTGAGTCGCGAATCGGAAGAAGAATTGGAGGCCGATTCTTCTGAAAAATCTTAAAAGATATCATGTCTACTTTTCTAAAAAATCTTAATAAATTTTCAATTCAAAAAATTCTCTGGATTGTTCTTGTTAGTCAATTAGTTGTCGCAGGATTAACAGTTTTAGCAGATGTGAATTTGAAGTGGTTTTCAAACGAAATAGACCTAGAGGATTTTGAACCAGTTTTACCAGGAGATCAAATTCGACCGTTTGATATTGATGGTCCAATACATTATTATACACAGCCTGAAACTCAACCTGAAATTGACCCAAGTATAGAAATCTCTGATCAGTTAGAATTTATCGTACAAACTGGAAGTGAGTTTGGTGAATTTGTACTTGTAATTGGGGAGTTTTCAAGTGGTGATGGCCAAAGATTTCTATCATTTTTAGAAAGTACTAAAAAATTACCTAAGACTATTGTATTTCATAGTCCCGGTGGGTCTGTGGCCGATGCATTGGAAATCGGTCAGCACATACGTGAAAACGAACTCAATTCCGCAATGTTATCAACAACTGCGTGTTTTTCGGCATGCCCATTTGCATTTGCTGGGGGAGTTGAGCGTAGTGTCCATAAAAGTTCTGCACTTGGACTACATCAAATATATTATGAAACACCAAATCTAATTCCAGCTATTTTTGCGATTGATGATATTCAAGTTGCACAAGGAGAGGTAATGGAACATATGATTAAAATGGGGATTGACCCTGGAATAATGGTTCATAGTCTTAAAACTGATAAAAATGAAATGTATATCTTAGTTGAAGAGGAATTGTTGAATTCTAGATTAGCAACTAAAATTTTTGGACAAAAACCAATTACCTAAACTACTTAAGTGATATATTTTGTATAGAATTCCATTTATTTATACTGTCTAAAATATTTGTAATAGGGGCTGTATCATAATTAATTGCGTCAAAACACTTGTGTACATTCTGATTTATCCGGACACGTTTTCCAAAATCATTTGGACACCTTTAACCATCTTTAAAGGTCGCATCAATCCAATTTGAAGTTACTAATACTTTCTTGGGATTGTCAAACAAACCACTAGCGTTTTTTGCCATACTCAGTGGTAGCGTTGTACTTATTCAATTAACGCATAGGTTCAATTGAAAACTTTTGTTGCTGAGAAATTTCAACCACCTTGTCCCTTGTTTTGGTAAATCCTCTTTCGACCATTTGGCATCTCCAGTTTTGTTCATGTTTATCAATGGTAATTAAATTATATCGGGCACCAGGTCGTCTTCCGGTTGGTGAATTTGAAGCCGAGGGAACGCCAATAATTGGTATTTGCTGATTGTCTCTTACAATTGTAGAGAATCCAGTTTTATGAGTATGCCCATGCAAAATTAATTCAGCCCCCGCAATTTTGATAACATTCGTAAAACTATGAATGTTTAAAAGACTTTTGTGCCAAGCTGTAGCATTTTTGTACGGTGGGTGGTGTATTAAGACTATACGGAAAAAGTTGTCACTTGCAAACTCATTTAGTAATTTTGTCAATCGTGTCAATTGCCTGAAACCAACTCGACCGGTAGCCATGAACGGTGCTGTGGCGATTGCGCTGGAAACTCCAATAATTGCAATGTTTTTTCGTAAACGATAATACGGAAACTCAACGACACCAGTGGTATTATTATCACCGACCATAAAGTCTGACCAAATTTGTTTCACTT
Source organism: Stappiaceae bacterium (assembly GCA_964291365.2). Classification (GTDB taxonomy): domain Bacteria; phylum Pseudomonadota; class Alphaproteobacteria; order Rhizobiales; family Stappiaceae; genus JBDWFY01. The sequence continues at coordinate 508,084 of OZ220020.1, read as the reverse complement.
TCTTTAGCGCACCAGGAACATATGCGTCATGATTGCCGGGAATTATTGAAACATTTTCGGGTGGACCAATTTGGTGTAACCAATTGATAGCGTTATTAAATTCGGCAGGGAGAGATAAATTTACAAGATCACCGGTAATAACTATATGGTCAGGATTTTGCTTGTTAATGTCTTCGATTAATTGATCCAAGTAATATGATGTAAGTTTCCCTTTCCGATTGAGTCGCCAATTCAAGTAGCCAGTGATTCTCTTTGAAGCAAGTTGAAAAATCGTCGGTTGTGGCAACGGACCGAGATGTGGATCTGACAAATGTGCTAGCTTAAACATAGTTGAGAGATATATTCAATCTAGCAACATTTGTCAAAAATCAATAGAAATTGAAGTGAATTGATTCAACCTAGTTGGTAGGAAATGTTGTCAATGTAGCAACTATTCGAGGGTTTGTAAGATCAATCGCCGGTTTCCAGTGGAATTTTTGATGACGACGAAATACGCGAATTTTTTTAAACATTTTTTGCTCCTTTATGTTAGTAAATTCCAAGTTAATCTGGTATTTTTTAAGCTGTAATTGATTGACTTGGATACAAATTTATTAATAGATGATTGTTATTTAGTGAATGTTTTGTATTAAACAAGTGACAAATTGTCACTACTGGTTTGCATATACCGCAGGTCTAGTAAAGTCTGATAAAAATTTCAGGAGTGTTAATAAATGAATATAATTTATGGGACTTATATACTATTTGCTATAAGGACATTTTCCTGTAATTTTTACCGCGTTACTAGGAAACAAATTTTTTAACCAAAATTACTTTGAAATTGATTGCAAATTATTTTCTTTCATCCGTAGCACCATAAATAATTCCTGTGACAATAGAGAATCCAAACTTCTTCCTTGCAATCAGAATCCCACTATGCAACAAATATTTAAGTAATTGGCAATCCATAGCAAACATTATGATTGACTATTGATTTTATTTATTCGATCTTTCAGTTCCTGAGGAATGTGATAATGTCCAACTCTTGCTGTTTTGAACATTTCATCTGTCCATTCAGGCATTTCACTTAAATCAATTTGCTCATCTTTATCTGGATTAATTTGACTACTTTGAGTTTTATTAGAGTCAATTGAGGCTTTAAAATCCAAATTACCGTTGTTTGCTTTTATTTTCATATCAGTTCCTTTCACGTGTTTAAGTTCTTCTAGCTGAGATTATACGATAATTTGAATAATTAACAAACAGCTATTAGAAACGACGACCGCTCTTTTATCTCCAAGATTCTACGTGATGAGACAAAGCAAGAATTCTGCTGAAAAATTTAACTCTTAATAATAATTGGGGAGATGCAGATTATTCGTTGCTTCTTTTTCTTATAGACAAAAAAATGTCTTGGTGGCAAATTGTAAAAAAGTCCCCTATGATTTAACTATTGTGCTATTAGCAATTAAATTTTGAATATCATATTATACGAGGTTATTGAATGGAATCATTACCTTATAAGATTCGAAAAGAAAACAAAACTGATAACAGAAAAATCATACAAATCCATCAAGCAGTATTTGGACCAGGTAGATTAGCAAGAACCGCTTATCGAATACGAGAGGGATACCCACATAGCTTAAATTTAAGTTTTGTTGCTGAGTTAGATTCTAACCTAATTGCCTCAGTGCGATTAACACCAATTTTCATTGGAAGTACACCTGGGCTTTTACTTGGACCTCTTGCGGTCAGTTCAAAATTCAAGAATTTGGGTATTGGTAAGGATCTCTTGCAACAATCTGTCAATCATTCAACACAAGCGGGAGAACAAGTTATTTTATTGGTTGGAACGGAACAATATTATGGACCAATTGGGTTCAGAGTTATGAATAGTTCCTTGATAAGAATGCCAGGACCGGTTGATCCAGCTAAATTATTGATCACGAACCTGAAAAAAGATCAAGACCTTGAATTATCAGGTCTCGTCAGGGGAAGGAAAATATAATTTCTAAAAATATGAATCCTATATTCCACAGTGAAGTGCCCAATTACACGATACTTAATAAACCAGGTCCAATTCGCAAGATAAATTTTTGAATCAATTCTTGTTCAAAGTATTACTAAATTAGAACGGACACTTCTGAGTGTCGTTCTGCAGTAAATAGAAATTCAATTTGAGCTTGTATTTTATTTTTATTGAACTATATTATAAGTAACAAGCAACGACAAAAGGATTCATATGTTGAGAAAAAGAACTAATGCGTTGTCGCAAGTTAGAGTTTACTAAGTGAACAAGTGAGGTGAAAGTAACTCAAGTTAGGGAGGAATAATTCAAGTACAATTGACTTTTTAGAAAAATTAATTTTCGCTTTTATTACTTATTTAAATTGTATAGAATGTTAAATCAGATAGATACTTGCATTGTCGAGGATTATTAATGAGAATACAATAACGAAATCTAAATTGTAGATTATTTGAAGCGAATGTGAAGACGAAAATTTGTAATATTATTTCAAATGTGATTTTGTCAATTACTAACATTTAACAATTGACAACCAATGAGTTATTCCAATGGAAATAAAACCCATAATTTATAGCATAATTTCTGCTCTGATAACGGCAACAATAATATTTGCTGTACAAAATTTCTGGACAGAACAAGAGGAAATAGTGCGATTGGACCTGATTGAAGGAAAACAAGACCTTCAAGCAGAAAAAACTGACCTTCAAACGACTCAAATTACTGGGTTAAAAGAGGGGCAAACTGAGCTAAAAGCTGAGTTTAAAGAGAGTCATGCTGAGCTATTGAAAGAAATATCTAAATTAGTGGATGTAGTACAGGGGAATGACGAACGATTGGATCAAACTAACTCTCGGGTAGACCAAACTAATTCTCGAGTGGACGAAACAAACTCTCGAATAGACAATATTAACTCTAATGTTGTAAAAGTTGACACTCCTTAAATTAAACTGGAGATGACTGCAGGTAATCGAAATTCAGATTTTCTTGAACTAAAGAGTTTTGATTGCCAATGCAATAAGCAAAGCTGTAGCTAATTCAGTTTATCAACATGGGACATCCTTACATAATTCATTTACTGTATTACCGCTCCGTAGCTTTACAAACTTTAATCTAATTATTTGTTCAAAATATTTTTGTCGGTATTTTGCCAATCCAGATAGTGCGATCCGACAATAATTAATCCCGCTACTCGAATGAATTTCTGTCTTATTTTGTGTGATAGCAATAACAAATCCGAACCCACACTTCTAACTGAACACCAGTAAGTATTCTACCAATTGACCTACAATTTAATTCCGTTCCAAAATACAGTAGCATGTTTAAAAGTAGTGTGATACTCCATTGAGAAAGGTTCATCTAACAACTTGTCACTAACACGAGTATGGTTACTTCAAGTCAATCACCAGTAAAGGTTCACCTATAGAATTACAGGAAATTTCTCGCTTGAATAGATGAAATTTATTATCTATCCTTGGTCAAAATTACCACTAATCAAGGACGGGCACTTAAGAGTGTCTTTCTGCAAATTTAATCTGTTGTATTGGATTCAAATTCAAATGCAAATAAAAACAAGTTAGGTGGTTAGGTTTTGGATAAAGAACTCTATGACTTACTATTAACATTAGACACTCCAACTGTTTGCAATTCAATTGAAGTTGCTCGAGGGAAACGAGGATTTCAACGTTTTACCAGAGGAACTGTTTTGAGTTCGGTGCAGAGCGGAGAAGTTATTGTAGGCTATGCGAGGACAGCAAAAATCGCTGGAACAACTCCACCTGAAGAAGAACCAGAAATTATTCGTGAACGACGAATGAAATATTATGAATATATGGCAAACAGTTCAGAACCGTCAATTGTAGTAATTGAAGATTCCGACTTTCCAAATTGTATCGGTGCATTTTGGGGAGAAATTAATGCTAAAGTACACAAAGGATTTGGACTTTCAGGAGTGCTGACTAATGGAGTTATGCGAGATTTAGGTGATTTACCGGAACAGTTTCAAATTATTGCGGGGTCTATTGGTCCAAGTCACGGATTTGTTCACGTAAAAGAGTTTGATACCAAAGTCCGTGTATTTGATTTGGAAGTTAATCCTGGTGATTTAATCCATGCTGACCGCCATGGTGCGGTGGTGATTCCAACCGAAATATTAGATTCATTAGGTTCTGCCATAATAAAATTACAAGAATCTGAAAAAATTATTCTGGATAGTGCCGCAAGCGATCAGTTTAACTTTGAGACTTTTAAGCGTGATTGGGAAAAGTTTGAAGTAGCAAGAGTTTAATATTTGCAAATACTTCAAAAGAAAATTTTTACATGACATTTCTGACTGTGTTGTAATTATTTGTGATTAGGTAAGAATTACTTAACACATAGATTTTTTCGTAAAAGATTGGGATTAATCTTCGGCCTCTTCCATGTTCGCGTGAAACACTCGTTAAAGTCCATGTACTTGTGAAAGCTTGGATTATTATCCTGCATTACGAAAGTGTAAAATCATTTGACGATGCCTTTCATCAGAGCCAAAAATGTTCGTTAATAATAATTATACTTTGAAGATCTCTTTAAATTTACTTTCAAACAACTGAACCTCCTCATCAGTCAGAGCTAAGAACTCTTTACTACGTGTGCGCTTAGAAAGTTTACCATCATTTTGGAGGAGAAAGTGTATCAGTAGACTAGCCGTACGATCAGGCATATTGATGTAATTATTCACGAATGCTTTCATCTCATCATACTGTAGGAAATACTTGACCTTGTCTGGCAACACTTTGGTAATGGTCTCATGAACACATTCATAAGAGAACTCAGCTTGAGCTGTTGCATCAAAGTACCGGTAAAGGTCAATTGTTTCATTCAGGACCTCGACATTTCCTGAGTCTGTCGCACGCCATTCAACAAATGATAGGCGTGGTTTTGAGTAAGCTTCCAGTGTTGTGACATAATCTGGGATATGTTTTAAGATAACGGCGGACACTGGGAACACTAATCCTTTTGGGGTAAAGCCAGTCTCAATCAAAACATGGTGCAACAAATATCTGTGCAAACGGCCATTCCCATCCTCAAATGGATGGATAAATACAAAACCAAATGCAATAAGTGTTGCTACCAACACCGGGGGAAAGTTACTGTCTTTAAGAAGTTTCGCCGTTTCGAAAAGGCCATTCATCAGCGCATTAAGATCTTGATGTTTGGCTGAGATATGGCTAGGTATTGGCATATTCGTTGAGCGGTCATGTTTGCCGATAAAGCCACCTTCATTACGATAACCCATATGAATAAAGCGATCATCAACAATCACCTCTTTTTGCAGACGTTCTAGCTCAGATTTTGACAAAGGTGTTTTGCCAGCCTGACCAATTATCCGCCCCCAGCGTTCTGCTCGATTATGGGGTGGAGTCTCACCTTCAATGGCATAGGATGCTTTAGAGTCCTCAAGCAACAAAAAACTGGCCGCTCGCATCAAAACATCTGGATGGATTGCACCAACGTTATCCAATGCTTGTTGAGATAGGTTTTGATCAATCAGTTCATCAAGCTTTTTAGTTCGGCGCACAAGCGGACAAAAGTTTTTAACGCCAGGAAGATTGTTGCGCACACGATGACGTTTAGAATTACGTGCTGGACCAGCGTATTGGATTTTAGAATTAACTAGATCTACATAATTACCTTGTGTTAGGTCCGGAATGTCAAGTTTAGTATCTTGTAAATATTCATATAAAAACCAAATGCGCCGCGCATATGAACCATTTGGTTGTTGTTTGATAAAATCTTCAAGATCAGATTTGTCAACCTTTTCAAACAAGCAATTCAATATCGCTAAGTCAACTCCTTCATAGCGCAATGCAAATACAAGGTGGCCATAAAGGCTCTCCTTGGGAGTGTGACGTTGCGTAAAGACTTGCCAGCTAGCTGTTACATATTTCGTATGTTTTTCGGATACTGCAGATAAGATTTTAGGCAACGGAACTTTCAGCTCATATTTTTGTATAAGTGCTACATAGCCAACAATTTTGACATTTGGTTCTGGTAGTGGTCTGTTGATCATGATCCCATTATTCCATGAAAAATATATACTGTCAATGAAAAAAAATTATATTTTAACAATTTTATGAAAAACGTTTACTTTTCGATTGTTAGAATCCTAATTCTCTTGCTTCCCCTTACATAAAATCTATCAAATTTTACAGGAATAATGGTGTCAAAAATTTTGCTTGATATTTCCTTAAATGATACTATAATATCATTTAAAGCATAAAATAGAGGATAACTGATACAATGATATCACTTATGATGCCAGCAAAGGCACAACAAAAGCTTGCAGAATATGCGCGTGCACGACGACTGCAGATGGAGTTAACACAAGAAGAACTTGCAAAGTCTTCTGGTGTAGCATTACCAACGTTACGTAAGTTTGAACGAACCGGCACCATTTCTTTGGAGTCTTTTCTTAAACTTCAAATGGTGCTTGGTGGGTTAGATGATATCCTTAAGGCAACGCAAATTAAAGACAAACCGTTCACATCCATTGACGATGTATTGAAAACAAACAACACTCCAGCACGCCAGAGAGGGACACGAAAGTGAACAACAATCAATCCGTAACGGAAATAAAAGTTGGCATTAACTTTGGCAAGGATATTCGCCCTGTTGGTAGGTTAGCAATACGTAAGCGCACGATTTACTTTGAATATGAAAGTACTTTTATTGAGTATGGATTGGAGATATCACCCCTAAATTTAACACTTCAGCCAGGCGTACAAAGCTTTGATTACAGTCTTTTCGAAGGTCTGCCTGGTGTATTTAATGATAGTTTACCCGATGGCTGGGGGCGGCTTTTGTTTGATCGTTTTTTGAGATCTCAAGGGATATTACCTTCAGATATAACCCCACTTGACCGTCTCGCATATGTTGGATCGCATGCTCTTGGTGCACTAATTTTCGAACCAGATCGTAGCATTGATAACAAACATTATGAAATCAGCCTTGATATTCTAGCCTCACATGCACAAGAAGTGCTGGACGGCGGATCAGATGACGTGTTGGCAGAGCTTGTTGCGTTGAACGGATCTTCCGCAGGAGCAAGACCAAAGGCACTGATTGGTGTAAATTATGAACGGGATCATATTATTCATGGTATTTATGATCTACCCAAAAGTTACACACCGTGGATGGTAAAGTTTCCGAACAGTCAAGACGGCATTGAATCTGGTGCAATTGAATATGTATATGCCCTGATGGCAAAAATGGCGGGTATTACCATGCCTGATGTTCATCTCTTCCCAGCGCAACGCGGAGCAGGTTATTTTGCAATTAAACGTTTTGATTGTGATAACGAAAAACGATATCACATGCACACGGTTTGTGGATTACTGCATTCGGACTTTTGCACACCATCGCTTGATTATGAAGATTTGATTGCATTGACAGGCAAGCTAACCCTTGATGTGCGTGAGGTTGAGAAAATGTATCAACTGGCCGTGTTTAATGTGCTCTCACACAACCGTGATGATCACTCAAAGAATTTCAGCTTTCTGATGGATAGCCAAGGTAGGTGGAAGCTTTCACCTGCTTATGATCTAACATTCTCATCGGGTCCAGGCAGTGAACAAAGCACAACTGTCATGGGTGAAGGTCGTAATCCGAATGTTGACCATTTGTTAAAACTTGCTAAAGAAGCAAAAATCAAAGAAGACCGCGCAACCGAAATTATTGAGACCACAATAGCTAGCCTTTCAAAATGGTCCTCACTTGCACAACAATATGACGTTAGCGATTTGAATATTAAGCTGATACAAAATAAAATATCACAGATAGCGGGTAAGTAAACTAATGTTTTTTAGCCCTACGCAGTTTCAGAATAGCAAAGTTTTAATTTTGTAACTTTTGGTCCAGTCTATCGTCTTAAACCAAGAGTAATAAATCTTCCTCCAGATTAAGACAAAACAGAACAGTGACAAAGGGTCGCATTGACAACTTTTTATAAATCTTTGTAATTTAATTCAAACTTTCTTTAACTAAAGAAAGACTATGAAAAAATTTCTTACCGTATTACACTTGTTATTGCAATGAGCATGGCTACTGGGTCTTGTAATACCAGTTATGATGCAACTGAAAGACAATGGAATGAGTGTCGATATGGCGGCCGTGATGAAATCAGATGTTCCTTTGAAGCTTTTGGTATAGCTCTTGTTAATCCATTCATGCGATAATAAGAAAGGGTCGCATACTAGCCACCTTTTCGCTGATTGATCTTTTTTTACAGATATCGATTGACCCTTAATAGTAACAATGAGTCGTAAATGAATGATTTAATTTGTTTCTGCTATTTTTCAGTGTTGTAACTTATCAATTTCAATCTGTCTACTACCCTATAGTTCAGAAATGCTATGACCTAAAACAGCTGGTTCTCAATTTTTTAAAACTAGTCATTTACAACTTGAGGTCAGAGATAAAAACGTAATTTGATAATTAACCTTATTAATGTGACGATATGTCGCATTTATTTTACTAAATAGTAATGTAATCTTATTTCTACAACAACTACTAACTAATGGAGAAAAATCATGAAGAAATTAATCTTAATTTTGGCATTAGCTGGATTAGTTTCAGCTTGTGACCCTCAAGAAACCTATGATCGTTGCCGAGATGGTCATAATGGAAGTACCGATGAAGCATTATGTGGAGTACAAGCTCTTGGACACATGTTTATACCACGAAACTGGTAGGAGAATGACTATGAAAAAGTTACTTATTATCTTTACACTGGGATTATTGATTGTATCTTGTAACAATGAAACCGGTCAAACTGGCTCGGATTATTATAATGAATGCCGAAGCAATACCGATGCAGTAGGATGTGGATTTGCCACCATGGGATGGGGTCTCGAAGGATACTTTACTGGAGCATTCTAGCATTAAATAAACGGCGACTTTTTAGTCGCCTTTTGTGCGTTGTTTAACCTTCTAAACTAACATTGATTAACTGTCAGAAGTAACAACGCGATGAGTATGTACGAAATACTCTGGTTCTGCTATTTTCCAGTGTTATAGTTTATCAAAATCAATCTCTCATTCATCCAATAGTTCAGTAATGTTTTTAACTAATGCGATTGTTTCTCAATTTTCCAAAAATTGATAAATTTCAGCCTGATGTTATTGATAAAAACGTAATTTTGTTATTCAACCAAAAATGATGTATCAACATGTCGCGGTTATTTCGCTATGCGGTCACCCAGTTTTTAGATTTGACATTAAACTTTGAACAAAATATTAGTTGGGGGTTGTAACAAATGACCACAAGAACCTTGCAAAATAGAGTGCTTGATTGACATTCTTTGAACACTATAGCTGTTTGTTTAATGTTGCAAGATGCAATTTTTGTTCCCAATAATCATTTTAAACTTGGTTTGTATTCCTTCGAAGCCATTTTTTGCAACAATCTAGAAAAAACCTATAAAATCGCCATATATTTTCAATGGAAATTTGATTTACGGATCGCAAACTGATCCGGCCAACACTTTCAAATTTTTATCTGGTCAATTTTGTAATCAATAACGATTTTGCTACATAAGTGGAGGGACCTGAAGAGAGTCGTAGTCCAAACTGTCTCTATTAGCTCGATAAGCACGTAAAATAAATAGTGTATTATCACGCACATAATAAGGTATCAAAAATTTGTTACGTGGTGAGAGCATTTCCCAAAATTTCTTTTTGTGAAGTTTTTGCGTCCCTTTACTACACCATTAAGGATTGAATCAATGGTCCCTTCGATATCTGCAACCATATTTGCCAAGCCGTAAGGTGAACGCTCTGCGAGATATTCTCGCAAATTCCTCAAATCACCAATAGCCTCTGGTTTAAACTTGAGTTTCATGTTTTGATAGGAAGATCGAATAGCTCAGAAGCTGTTTTCTCATCTTCTGTTCCCCAAGTTCTCATCCAACGAAATACGTCTTCTCCACTATAAGTTGGTCCGGTATCAATGCTTGCAATTGCCGCATTTAATTCTGCATGATAAGCCATATGATTTTGGACGTAATATACCACCGCCTCATTGATAATAGATGAATACGAGTGGTTTGTCAACTTTGCAAAGCGGTCAAGGGTTGATTGAGTTTCTTCAGATAATTTAATGTTGGAGATCGCGTCTTCCATAATTAGACCTCCTATTTAATTTGCTCAAATTAATTTTATAACTAATAAATTTTAATAAGAATGTCAAATTAATACAAAAAAACTTTTAGTTTAACATTGAGATCAAATCATCTCGTGCAAATTATTATCTCATTTTCAGTGACCAAAAATTTGGGACTTATATACAATATGCCGTATAAGTAGATGCGATTATAATTTTCTTTTTACAAAACAAACTGACTCGCCATTAAATTAATGGTGCGCTTTCTTAAAAAAAAGGCAATCGCGTTTAATTGTGATAGTGTAAGAATTACAATATATTGTAAATTATACTTATATTTTCAAAGTATTACGCGACTGAAATACTCAATCTTTTGTTCAAATTTGTTTTATTATCAAGAACTTGTTTCAGGTTGACGCATTGCCATATTTTATCGGTCATCCAGCAGAATTTTAACTACTTGTTCGACAATTTTTAGTCAATTAAGTTCAATTTTATCGCTAATGTGGGTTTCTAACTATAAACGGTATAAATGGTCAATTATTTTATCCAATTATTCATTCATTGATAAGTTAAACTGTCGGTATGAATGGTACTATTAATCTTTGCATTTTCTGCCAAAGTGCCTGATTCATAGTGGAATATAAGATAAAAATCAAAAAAACTTGAAAAAGAAAATTCAATTAGTTAGGATTTGTGACTTTTGCATAAATTTCTTTAATGGGTAAATTCAATGCATATATTTAGCATATTGACGTTAACAATTGCGGCCATTCAATTTTTAGTTTATTATAACTTGGAATTGGATCTTGGTTCAGATTTTCTAATAACAGCTGGATATTTGTTGTCTATTGCAATATTTTTTTCGGTAACACTTAATGAACTAATAAAACTTGAAAAATTTAGAAATAAAACCTGGTTATCAATTGGGTGTATTGCCATATTAGCAACAACAATTTGGTCGTATTTCTATAATGCGATTGATTTATACCAACAATTTATAGCAATTGTATTCTTCCTTTGGTATGTAGCCGGAATTGGAATTTCTTATACTGCAGTAAGAATAAGCTTATCTCAACCCAGTCAAATAGTAGCAATTTGGATTATTAGTACAACTGGTTTAGTAATTTTGGCTTTTCCATTTACATTTTGTATAATTTTCTACATATTTTTAAAGGATTATGGTACAGAAATTGCCATTTTAGGTTGGTATACTCTAGCCACATTTTTTTATTTGATAGGGCTAATTACAATTGAAAGAATTTTCGCGTCAATTCGAAATATATTAATTGGAAATTCACCTCAGAATTGAGAATATATAATTGTATACAGTATTTGGGTTAATTGATGTTGAAATTACTAGTTTGACTTAGGTTGCTAATACTTTTTTCCAAAAAGTACTTAGACTAAATTTTGAAACATTCAAAGTTGTTAGAAGTCAACCACAAACTATCAAGTTCAAGCAACAGTACTAGAGAGTGTTATGTGATAATTTCTAATTATTATAATTCATCTCAAATTCGACAGATATAGTATTAAACCCCTCTTGTCATGGGGCATCCCAAAAAAAAATTGTCACCGCAAATCAAATTTGACTGTTACCCCAAGGTAATTTTACTCGATATCTTTAAGTTTGTCTAATTCAAATAAGTGAATTAAACTTAATTGCTCCTCTGTTTTTTTTGTTAATCCAGTAATCCCTTGCTTGTTTACACTTAATTCAACGTACTTAACTTGTGCCAGCGTGCGCAAAACATCGGTAACACTATTTGATACACCGCGCGCTCGGAGTTTTGAACGAATCACGCGATGAAGTACAAGAGCTAAGTAACAAATCATCCCATGAGCATCAATTCGATTGGGAATCCAATGACGGACTGGTGCAATTTGAATGTCACTTTTCAGTGTTCGAAAACCACTCTCAATATCAACTCGACTTTTATAGTGATCAATGATTGTTTCCGCGTCTAAGTCATAAACATTGGTTGATAAGGCCAGTAGTCCATCTAATTTTTCCGCCTCCTCAAGCGCATTGCGTTCAATCCAAAACGTAAATTTTTCATCTTTGATTGCCGCTTTAACGATCCGACTTAAATTTAGACTCCTCGCTTGTGCTTTAATTTTGTTGACAGCCTTTTGGTCCTGTCGTGGCGTGCGCGTCTTAACCACTTCCATATGTGTCATCAATTCTTCAGCGTGTTGCTCAATTTGTTCAATCTGCTTCCGACGATTGAGTGTTTGCTCACGCGCAATTTTTGAATTATAGGACACCACTAATCGATGACCAAGAAATGTTTTCTCAGTGATTCCATCATTATCAAAGTCATGATTACTCAATATGGTTCTGGTTTCCGAATACTTTCGCAATGGAACGGCAAAGATAAATTGAACGGTTTGCTCTCCAATCTTGCCCAAATTAGGTAATTTCGTGAGATTTTTTTCTGATAGTAAGCCACGGTCAGCAACGACAACAATGCGATTAATCGGATATTGTTCCAGCAATGTTGAGATGGCACCGGCAAACGTCTTGGTTTCAGCAACATTCCCCTTGTGAATTTGGTACATTAACGGCAACCCATCACGATTTTGTACCACCCCATACAATAATTGACGACCAACCCCACCAGTTTCTTTACTTTTACCATATTGACGTAGATCATTGTCGACTTCACTCTTACCAGTGGCGCGAACCGTGGTTAGATCATAAAGGGCTAGGGTATAGTCGCGATCAACCAACGGTAAAATCATATTTGATATCGCGTCTTTAATGGCTGGAAAGTTATTAACGAGCGCATCCATCGCGCGCAATAAATTTTGATGCGTCACGTTCGTTGGCATGCTTGGGACTTTCGCTTCTTGAAGCCATTTCAAAATTCCTAACTTGCTGGTCGGCGCACAAATTTGGCAAAACACCATCAATCGAATTAGTTTTTCGGTTTTGACTGCATCACGTCGCGACGTATTCAACCCTGAGATTAACGCTTGATCTAAACCAAGTTCCAACCAGATTTCATGAAGAAAGACGACATTACCAAAATCTTTTGATGACTCAATAACAACATTTTCTTGAATGTCATCTAAATTCAATTGTTGTTGAAAAAATGCCTTAATGGCGAGTGCTTTCGGATCTGGAGGATCAAGTCGAAACAGATTAGAAACCACTCGTTGCTTGGTCTTACCAGTTGTGGAATCACGGTAATTTTCCACCAAGCGAGCGTAACTATAGCCTTTAGATTTAACAACTCGAATAAACATGTTGGCATCACAATAATACACCCCAAATTATTATTCAAGCATATTTTCAAAGTTATTCACAGAAAAAGTTGTCACCACGCGAATTGGAGAAAATTAGGGGTTGATTATTGCCAAATACCTTGATATTAAAGGAATAGCAAAATTTGACTTTTCTCAAAAAAGGCGATTAACTGTCGAACTTGAGATTCATGTCTTTTTTCAAAATTTGCTTCTCTAAACCTGTGTGCAAGTATTTACTATATCTTAGACGCTTTGTATTTGTTCACCCCTACTTTTTGAATTTTGTGGTTGAAAATAGAATCCAATTATAATCCAAACTGTGTATACTACATGAAAAAGAAAGAGACTCAAAATCATTAGTACCATGGTGGAAAACCCAATAACAATAGAATTTTTTGTATCATTGGTAACAATTGAACTGTCTGGTACAACCTTTTCACCCACAATAACTGAATCACCTATCCCACTTGCTGAAATAAACTGAGAGCTATACGCATTATAGATGTGCATTGATACAGCTATACAAAAAATTAGACTTGAAAAGATACTAAACATTAAAAAATATTTTCGGTATTTTGAATCACCAAAGATATTCAATAACGTGCTAACAATTATAGCTAATCTAGAAATTATATAATACATAGTCTTTCTCTATATGTCAATTGTTCGTTTTAGAACACAAAATTGATTTTTCAAGTTCAACCTAAAATACTATTTCGCTATCATAATTTCAAATATAATTATTTTTTTTGTAATTACAACCCAAAAGCAAATCAAAATCATAAATATTATAGTAGAGAACCCAATAATATTAGAATTATCAATATCATCGGTAATTGATGAGTAATCCAGATCAACTAATTCACTAAAAAAACTGAATAACCCTAGTATTTAAAGCAGTACTTTGCTGAAAATTAGCTAATTTATCAGCACTTCGTGATATGTTCGCCATAATTTATCTCCCTTCACGATACCATGTCAATGAAATGGCACCCAATAAAATCGCCAACCCTAAAAATCCAAAAATGAGTGGATAGCGATCAACTCCCTTAAGAATACTTGCGTTGGTAGATTTTAAACCAATCCAGCCATTTCCAGAATAAGATGTTGAATTTTTAATTGGAACAACCCGAGGTAATGTCAAATCATTACTTGGTTGGTTAATTCTTGCTAGAGTACCATTAGTTTCGGTAGTCAAATCACTTAATATTTCTGTAGTGGATTTTACATCTGAAAATTCTCGTGGATTGGGTGGTCCAACGTTTGCAAGCGCGGTGTAATTCCCATCAGTAACCGTATATAATCCTAATTCTGGAGTAGGTATTCTCGCTTGCCAAATCCCATCCTCATTATTTTCTAGTTCTACCTGTTGTGAAAAACCGAGTGAGTTTGTCACAGTAACCGGTGCTATTTGCTCACCTAGTGTTTGTCTTTCAATAAGTAACTCAGTTCCATTTGATTCAACTCTCAGAGCTTCTTCCGCTAGGTCAGGTTCTTTCATTAACCAGTGTGCGATATTTCTTAGCAGTGGTACATGTGGACCACCACCATTAAATCCTCGTGCCCAAAGCCACGAATGGTCTGATAACATCAATGCAATACGACCATTCTCCTGATGATCTAAAATTAAGAGTGGTTTGTTGGCAGCTCCGCTCATTATAATATCACCAGCTCGTGGACGTGAATCAATGAGCCGAAACCACTGACTCCAATCTGGAATATCTGAATTTATTCCAGGTAAAGTGCGAGTAACTGGATGACGTAACCCTAGATCAGTGACCATAGCGTGATAGGGTTCTTCTAAAATATTTCCACTGGGTTCAGCAGGAATAATGGGTGCGAGTGGAGTAAGATATAATGAAGTATTATTTGAAAACTCAGGTCCAGAAGCTAATAGCAATGCCCCGCCATTTCTAACATATTGTGCGATACTTTCAAAATACGGTGGTGGCAGAACACCCCGTAGCTGATAGCGATCTAACACAATTAGGTCAAACTCATGGATCTTTTCAATAAATAATTCTTGGATTGGAAAAGCAATCAGTGACAATTCATTGATTGGGGTCCCGTCTTGTTTTTCTGGAGGACGCAAAATTGTAAAGTGTACAAGGTCTACAGAAGCGTCAGATTTTAATAGGTTGCGCCACGTACGTTCACCGGCATAGGGCTCACCTGAAATTAGCAAAACTCGTAAATTTTCACGAATACCATCAATTGTAACAACCAGACGATTATTCAATAACGTTAATTCATTCTCTAATTCCTCAACTTCAAATTCAAAAATGTTGTCGCCACCGTGCTCAATTTCTACTGGTACAGAATATTCAACTCCCGGCTTTACGGTAATAGTACCTACTGGATTCCCGTCACGTTTTATGTGTACTTGGGTGCGTTCAACTGGCGGAAATGTATCAGGGACTTGGTCAATTAATCTAAGACTTACAACTTGCTTTGTCCCAACTAAACCGAATTTTGGGGCTTTTTCTAATACCAAATGTCGATCAATTTCCTCATTACGGCCGGTAATCAATGCGTGTACCGGTGCATTAAATTCAAGACTCTCTATTTCTTTTGGGGTATCGTGAACTTGACCATCGGTAATTAATATTGCACCTGCAATACGATTGGGTGGTACATCAGATAGACCATTCTCAAGAGCTTTAAACAATTCGGTACCATCAGCTTGATTAAATTGAGATTCTTGACCAGTTTCAATGACTCTTACCTCAAAATCATCAATATTACCAAGTCTATCACTTAATATTTTTTGGGCTTCTTCAGTTATGTCAGAACGGTCACCTAATTTTTGACTCGGACTTTGGTCAACAACTACGGCAGCTACACTGGTCAATTTTTCTCGGTCTTCACGCTCAATTGCAGGATTGAGAAGGGCAAGAAGCATTGCAATAAATGCACAAACACGCAGAAGTCCGCCTTGTTGCCGTCCAATTAGAATTGCTGATGAAAGAATCAGTGCTATCGCGGCAAATGTTAATAATCCCCAAAGTGGAATTAGCGGTGAAAATTCTATTGACCAAGTCATATCACTGTCCCAATCGTTCTAATAGCTCTGGTATATGAACCTGATCAGCTTTGTAATTACCTGTCAGAGTATACATAACAATATTTGTACCAGTCCGAAAAGCTAGTTCACGTTGTCGTGGATCGGGAGGAACTACTGGAAATAGGTAATTGTTGCTACTATCAATAGCCCAAGCACTGGCAAAATCATTTGAAGTGATAATGATTGGAGATACACCATCACCCGATCGTACTACTTGATTTTGTGATGTATTATCATCCGAAATAGCTTCAACCCAAAGTTGACCTCCAGACCACCGACCGGGAAATTCTTGAAGCAAATAGAATGATTTTGTCAGCACATGATCACTTGGAACTGGTTCCAAACTTGGGATGTCAAGTCCTCCTAAAATCGCACGTAGTTTAAGTGATGCAGGAGTGGTAACAAAATTATTTACACCAGAATATGCATTCACTTGATCGCGGGTATCAAATAAAATTGTACCACCATCGCGCATAAACGCGTCAATTTTAGCAATTGTGCGACCAGATGGAGTTGGTATACTAGGATCTATTGGCCAATAAATTAACGGAAAATAGGATAATTCATCCTGGTTGATATCAACACCAACTGGACTTCCGGAATTTAAAGAGGTCCTGGAACTAAGAAAAAATGACAAGCCCTGCAACCCTTGTTCACTCACTTGGTCAATTTCGGAATTTCCAGTAATTACATATGCAAGTCTAGTTTTTGTAGTAGCTTCAATCGCTTTCGCAATATCAATTTGGTTATTTTCGTTTTGCGCAAAAGTTACGTTTGATAAAATTACTGGTGAAAATAGTACAATGCATGCGATAACCGCTATTTTTGCTCGACGAAACTGTGACATTCGCCACCCTCCAGATAAGTAAAGAACTGCGATTGTATCTAAAATGAGCAATACAAAGGCGATTGTAAATAATATATCTCGCAAATCAATTGGTCCATCTATGGAATAAGGTCTGAGACTAATATTTTCACTTACTAACTGTGGATCAAACAGGCGTAAAATATCGTTTTCTTTGAGTAGATTGTGAGCTTGAAATGCAGAATCGGTACCATAGAGTCCGGGTGGATGACTTTGACTTGCTATATTGGCCGAAAAATTTTTGGTTGAAATCGGTCGGGCCGTAGGAGCAGGAGCAACAAATTGTCCAAAACCATCAAGTAATCTTAGTGGGGAAAGCACATTTTGATCGTCACTACTTTCATTATTGTCAGAGCTGCTGGTCAAATTTGAGAACGCTACTATCTGTTGAAGCATCTCAACAAAGGTTCCTGATAGGGGTAAATTTGACCATCTTGTATCAGCCGTTACATGAAATAGTACAATCCAACCGTCACCTAAACGCTCAGCGGTTACTAAAGGAGTACCATCCGCAAGACTAGCCCATGTGCGATCAGGAAGATTGATATCAGGTTCGGCTAAAACCTGGCGTTGTACCTCGATATCATCAGGGATCAAGATACTTGCGAAGGGACTAAAGTTTGAAAAACTTGCAAGTCCTTGAGATTTTTGCCAAGAAAGGTTTCCACCAAGCTCTCGATCACCAGTTCTTAAATTGACCGGGATTAATTCATTCACACCAGAGGCTAAATTCGGGCCGGCAAACCGCACCAAAATACCCCCGTCAGCTATCCATTCAGATAATTCATTACTAGATTCTTGTGGAATAACCCCAATGTCTGCAAGCATTACTACTGAAACATTTTGCTGAACTAATTCAGGAACGGCTGTAATTAAATCTGCATCGCGTGGAATTCGAACATCAGCAAAAGGTTCTAATGCTTTGTTGAGGTAATATAGCGGTGACAATAATGGCTGGGCTAGATCTGCTGAACCTCCCGCTAAAAGACCAACGCTACGTCTTCGCCACCTTTCATCAATTAGTTGTACAGCTCCAGCGGACTTTTGACCGACAATTTCTACTCGGGCAATATCGTTTCTAAGTTCAATAGGTAAATTAATTTGAGTTTGTGCTGAATTTATACCTGGTTCAAACTCTAATGGTGTTTCGGAAATAACTAGACCTTTGGAGTCACGTGCGATGACATTGGTAGTAAGCGAATTATCTGCTATTGAACGGGTTCCAAAAATGAGCATTTGGTCAGCTTGATTTTGGACATTGTTCAATCCAATTACTGGTTGTTCATTTTCATAGATTGTAATACTAGCTGATCCAATTAGATTTGTTATTGACGATGCAAAACTATCTACACTAGTTGTTCCTAAACCACCAGTTAACCAGACTAAAGCAACCGGTGGTATTTCATTTGCCGCTAGTTGAAGTTGTTCAATTAGTTCGCTTGGGGAAGTTGACCAAGGTCTTGGTTCAAGGGCTAGTAAACGTTCTCTTGCTTCTTGGACTTCACCAGGTACAAGAATTTGGTTGGTTCCATCTGCAGTTGCAACAAATAAAACTGGATTATCATTTAATTCAAATTGATCAAGAATATTTTCGGCAGTTTTTGTTCGCTCTTCCCAATTGTTTGATGCTTCCCAGCCGTTATCAACTAAGAGCCAGACGGGACCATCAACATTAGATACATTACTTGTTGCTGGTCGCCAGATTGGTCCAGCCAACGCGATGATTATTATTGCGGCTAAGAGTAGTCGTAATGCTGTTAACCACCAAGGGCTACGAATTGGAGTTTCTTCTTTTTTGAAAATATCAAGGAGCAATTTCGTCGGTGGAAACATTACTTCGCGGGGTCGCGGTGGCGTTAAGCGAAGTAGCCACCAAATTATTGGTAGAAGGATTAACGCTCCTAAAACAGCAGGAACCAAAAATTCTATGGGTAAGAATGGAATCATTGCCAATCTCCGGTCTGCTTATTCTGGATTAACTCACCACTTGATAACCGCATATGAAGTGCTAATAAAGGTTCTGAAGCTGGTCTGTCGGTATGGTGAATAATGTGCGACCAACCAGCTTTTTGTGTAATTGCACGTAATTCCAATTGTCGTTGTGACATTTTTTGTTGATATAATTCCTTCCAATCTTGGGCTCGGCCTGTAACTAACTTAATGCCCGATTCTGGCTCTTCAAATTCCGTTCTGCCTCCAAATGGAAAAGTCTCTTCAATTGGATCTAAAATTTGTACTAAATGTCCATTGGCACCAGTATTAGTTACCTGTCCAAGCCAAGCTCTTATTTCTTCTATTGGATCAAGAAAGTCACCGAATAACACTACATCGGAAAATCTCTTTATCGGTTGAGCATCTGGAAATGACACCTGTTGCTCTGAAATAGATAGGGTTTCTGCTAATTTCTCTACGCTATGACGTGATGCAACTGGTCGCATCAATCCAGGTATCCCAATTCTTTCACCACCCCTGGCTAATAATTCTCCAAGTCCTAACATTAATGTGACGGCACGACTTCGTTTGGTAGTCGTAGAGAGCTTTGAACCAAAATTCATAGAAGTACTGAGATCTGACCAAAGCCAAACGGTATGAGCCGCTTCCCATTCACTTTCCCGAACATAAATATGATCATCCCGCGCGGAACGTCGCCAATCAATTCGATTGACAGACTCACCTTGATTAAATTGCCTAAATTGCCAAAAAGTCTCACCTAACCCGACTCTTCTACGACCATGCCAACCAAAGGTTACGGTACTAGCAATGTTGCGAGCTTCAACAAGAAGATCTGGTAAAGTATCCGCTAAAGACCGCGCTAATTTTTGAGTTTGTACATCGGGAAATTGGTCTGGCGAATTTTTATCAAAGTTTAATTTAGGAAAATTAGTATCTAGCATTAATTGTTCTTTTGAATAAATTTTAACCTATTTTTGATTTGATTCGTTCAATTGTGTTATGAATAGTCTCACCATCAGCGCGCGCAGCAAACGATAATGCCATTCGATGTTGAAGTACTGGTTCGGCTAGCTCCAATACGTCTTCAATAGATGGTGCAAGTCTACCTTCGGCCAGTGCACGTGCTCGAACAGTTAGCATTAATGCTTGACTTGCCCTCGGTCCTGGTCCCCAAACGATATTTTTTGCAGTGTCTGAACTTACATCTTCATTCGGACGCGCATTTCGAACTAATTCAAGAATTGTGTTAACTACTGATTCACCGACAGGTATTCGTCGGACAATTTGCTGAAATTTCATTAACTCTCCAGAGTTCAATATAGACTTGGCTGCGGATTCTTCGGCCCCAGTAGTATCCAATAACATGCGTCGTTCAGCTTCTAAATCTGGATAATGAATATCAATTTGCATTAAAAATCGATCAAGTTGTGCTTCTGGTAATGGATAAGTTCCTTCTTGTTCTAATGGATTTTGCGTTGCTAACACATGAAAAGGTTGTGGTAAATCGTGTCGATTTCCGGCGATAGTTACATGATACTCTTGCATACTTTGCAACAAAGCTGATTGGGTACGAGGACTTGCCCGATTTATCTCATCAGCCATCAACAATTGAGTAAATACTGGACCAGGTATAAACCGAAAATTTCGATTCCCTTCAGCGGTTTGGTCTAGCACCTCTGACCCCAGAATATCTGACGGCATTAAATCCGGAGTGAATTGAATTCTATTGACATCTAATCCAAGAACGATGCCCAGAGTTTCAACTAATTTTGTTTTCGCGAGCCCTGGTACACCTACTAATAATCCATGTCCTCCAGAAAGTATTGTAACAAGTGCACATTCAACAACATTTTCTTGTCCAAAGATGACACGACCAATCTCTTGGCGAACAGCGGCAATACGCGCTACAGCATTTTCAGCCTCTTTGACTATTTCAGTGTCGTTAATATCAAATTTTGGCGGGATTGCATTCATTTTAAATTGTTTCTCCTAAATTTTAGTAACAATGAAAATTAACCTGTTCAGGTTATCAAATATGAATGAAAATAACAAATTTTCATTTTTTATTGAGTGTGAATAAATATTGATTGTTCACCAAAATGTAAGTCAATTAAATTAGGAATTTTGGTGAAAATTTTGGCTGAAATGTTGGAATTCTAAATAATTTGTAATTATATATTAAATCGGTAAATGTCAAGTAATATGTTTGTGAAATTTGACATTTGATTGAAATACTAGGATTATTGATAGATGGAATCGGAACGTCACCAACATAATATTACTTCACCAGATGCATTGGCGGCATTAATTGCCCGAGCAGGGAAAAAGTCTCGTGGTTTGCCACCAGTTGAAAAGTGGAATCCGCCATATTGCGGTGAAATTGATATGCGGATTGCAACCGATGGATTATGGTATTATATGGGTTCTCCAATAGGTCGAGAAGCCTTGGTAAATCTCTTTTCAACGGTTCTTCGTAAAGATTCTGATGGTTGCCATTATTTAGTTACACCGGTTGAAAAAATAGGTATTAAGGTAGAAGACGCTGCGTTTCTTGCAGTGGAGTTAGCAGTTAAAGGAAAGGGACAAGATCAACAAATTACAATTAGAACTAAACAGGGAGATGTTGTTCAAATTGGTGCTGAACATCCGTTAAGATTTGAACGAGCTGATGGAAATGATGGATTAAAACCGTATGTTTTAGTGAGGGGACGATTAGAAGCCAGATTTGCGCGTCCATTATTATATGAACTAGTAGAATTGAGCGAAAAGAAAAATATAAATGGTGTTGATATGTTTGGAGTTTGGACTGGAGGAAATTTTTACCCAATGATGCCTGTAAGTGAAATTGAAAGCTTTTTGGACTGAATTTATTTTGGGATTACAATTTAGCATCACATTTTAATTTGCAAAAATACATACTTAATTCAAACTTGACAATCACAGTGGCAATCGCGCGATTTTCATATTACGTGGCGGTCTATTAATTTGGCGAAGTCGCGCTTGTTTGTGATAGGGAAAGAAATAGACAATTAAATTTTTTGACATTAAATTGAAGAAATCTAAAACGATATTAGGAGAATAATATGCAAGTATCACTAGATTTAACACCAGAGTTGCATCACAAGATTGAGTCTACTGCAAATTCGATCGGAAAGTCTATCAGTGACTTTATACTTGGTAAAATTTCTTATTGAACTTGATGAGGAAAAAGTATCAAAGGACTTTAAAAATTTCATTGAACCTCGAATTAATGAAGCTAAACGAGGAGAGTTGACTGATGAGTCATTTGATGAAATTGTGGAAGAAGAATATAAGAAAGAATTGGATAGTCAGCAATGACTTTTCGAATGACGTTGAGTATTTGAAGAGATTTAACGGAGATAACTCATTATACAATAAACAAATGGGGAATCGATACAGCTCAAAATATATACCTCGGAATTTAGGTTAAATAAATGGATTTTTCAATAGACTCATTTAGAACGCGGGTTAATGAAATTTCGGATAATCCTTATGCTGGAGAGGTTTTTGGTGATCATTTACTAAACCCGACTCTTGGCCGTGCAGATTCTAGGATGAATTTGAAAGATGCTGCGGTTTTGATTCCATTATTAGACAGGGGAGGTGAAGCAATGGTGATGTTAACCCATCGAACGGATAATTTACCTACTCATGCCGGACAAGTTGCATTTCCTGGTGGTAAGGTTGATAAACATGATAAAGATGAGATTGCGACCGCGATTCGAGAGTGTGAAGAGGAAATCGGAATTAACGGGAAATATTTGGTCCCATTTGCGGTACTTCCCCCGTACTTAGCGTTTAGTGGATTTCGAATTTTTCCAGTAATTGCAACGATAAAGCCCGGTTTTGAAATAAAGCTCAATGAGGATGAAGTTTCATCAGTATTTGAGGTTCCATTGAGTTTTTTAATGACTGCCAAGAATCACCAAACTAAAAGTCATGACTTTAAGGGGAATGAGCGGTATTATTATGTAATGCCCTATAAAGAACACTATATATGGGGAGTAACCGCCGGAATAATCCGGAGTCTCTACGAAAAGGTTATTGTTGAATGACTAGAATTGTTTTTACACATCTATTGCTATTTTTGTTGCCATTTCTTGCTTATGCTTTTTGGATTGTCCTTTCAAAACGGAAAAAATTCGTTCAGGCACTGCAAGAGGGACCACTGTTTTGGTTAGGGGTAATTGGATTAGTTTTAGTTATTTCAAGTCTAATTTATACCGGCACTTTTCAAACTGCTCCAAGTGGGAGCTGTTATCAGCATGATCAGTTCATTGATGGTGAATTGGTTCGAGGTGGATACGATTCTACATCAGAAGAACACTGTGAGTGAGCTGAATGGAATCTTTGGAAAATTTGCAGTGGCTACAGTCTGAAAATGTTCAGAAAATTTTTTCTATACTTGAAGAATCAGGTGCTGAAACGCGAGTTATTGGTGGTGCAGTTCGAAATTCAATTTTAGGTTTGGAAGTCAAAGAAATAGATTTTGCGACGACTGCGACCCCAGATGAGGTTATTGCATTATTCAAAGCTAAAAAAGTTAGAACCATTCCAACTGGAGTTGAGTATGGTACCGTTACAGTAGTTTTGGATTCAGAGAATTATGAAATTACTACTCTTAGAGAAGATATCAAGACTGATGGTCGACATGCTGTGGTGAAATTTGGAAAAAACTGGTCAAAGGATGCGGAACGTCGTGATTTCACGATGAATGCATTGTATTTAGACCGTTATGGAAAGCTTTTTGATTATACGGGTGGATATCAAGATTGTTTAGATAAGAAAATTGAGTTTATTGGCTCTGCAGAGCAACGGATTAAGGAAGATTATCTGCGGATACTTAGGTATTTCAGATTTATGGCTACATTTGGTTTTGTTGAATTCGATAAAGAAACAATGTCGGCAATTCTGAAAAACAAAAATGGTTTGAATCAGTTATCACCAGAACGAATTAGTATGGAAATGAAAAAAATTTTAGTCGGGTCTTTTGCAGCTGAAATAATTGAAAAAATGGTCGAAATTGGTTTATTCCAAATATTAACTGGTGGAGATGTGCGTCTTCCACAATTCCAAAAATTGATGCAGCTGTCAAAAAGTCTAAAGTTTGAAATTAACCCTACTGTGATGATCTATACTTTAGTGATATCTGATAGTGAAGATATTGATAGAGTGGTAGAGAAAATGAATTTTCTAAATTCAGAGCGAAAGAGAATGCATAGCATTTATGAGTTTACTAAAGTATCAATTTTAAATTTAGCAGATTTAGAATTAACTAAATTACTCTACAAATATGGTCGACAAACCTCATTTGAAGGAGTTTTAATCCAATTTATAAATGGCCAATTACCAGTACAAGAGAGTAAATTGAATCTTATTTTAAGAAAATTAAGTGAGATAGAAATCCCAGAATTTGAGATTTCAGGGAAAGATTTGATTGCTATGGGAGTTAAGCCAGGTAAACAAATGGGTGAGTTGTTAAAACGAGGTGAATCCGCATGGATAAATAGTGGATTTAAGCTCAGTAAAAATGAATTATTGCAATTGATTGGAAATTTAACTGAAGTAGATACTTAAAATCTCGCAATTAAGAATGAAACTCTGATTTGACTGTATTGGAGCAGTATTTCTAATTGATGATCTTGTAGCAAGTTGGAAATAAATCTATAGCTTTTGAAATTTTTTAAGTTCTAAATTGTAAGTAGAAATTTTCTGAGGAATGTATATTTTTCTAAGGCCATTTAACTACTGGTGGCATTGAAGAAAGAATTGAATCAACATTTCCCCCTGTCTTCAAACCAAAAATTGTCCCTCGGTCATACAATAAATTAAACTCAACATAGCGGCCTCGACGAATCAGTTGCTCTTCGCGTTCTGTTTTGGTCCATGTTTTTAGGTAATTATTTAGAACAATTTTTGGGTATACATTTAAAAATTCTAAACCAACATCCTGTACAAATGCGAAATCTGATTCCCAATCTCCTGAATTTAGGTGATCAAAAAAGATACCACCGATTCCGCGATGTTCATTTCGATGTTTTAGAAAAAAATATTCATCACACCATTTTTTAAAAGTTTGATAATCAGCACATTCATGTTGGTCGCAAACTTTGCGCATTGCATTATGAAATGAAGCGGAATCTGAATCTGTTTGATTGCGTCGTGAAGTTAGAACTGGTGTTAGGTCAGCTCCACCACCAAACCATTGTCGGGTAGTAACAACCATGCGTGTATTCATATGGACTGCTGGGATATGCGGGTTGTGAAAGTGTGCAATTATTGAAATTCCGGAAGCCCAAAACTTTGGGTCTTCTTCCGCTCCACTAATTTGTGCACTAAACTCTGGTGGAAATTCACCAAATACTGTGGAGATATGCACACCTACTTTCTCAAATAACCGACCTTTTAGTATAGAAGCTTCTCCACCGCCGCCATCTTGACCGGTAAGGTCTGTTCGTTGCCAAGGTGTACGCTCAAATTGTCCGGCAGGTAATTCAGAGTTTGGTCCATTTAATTCCGCAATTTCAATCTCAAGTGCTTCAAATCGCATACAAATCTTGTCTCTTAATTCTTTAAACCAATTTGAAACTTGCTCTTTTTTGTTATCAATATCGTGTGGGATTGTACCGCCACGTTGGTTCATTTCTTTCATCAATTTCACCCATTTGACTTGTGATTTATGAAAATTTCTAACTTAATTGGTCTTGAAATTGGTTAGTCTGGCGTAGTGATTCACCTAATACCATTCCTGTTGCAATCGCTACATTTATTGAGCGTTCACCAGCGACCATAGGAATTTTCAATTTGGCATCAACTCGATTGTGAACTGATTCAGGTACACCTGCAGATTCCCGCCCCATTAGTATGATGTCATTTTCCTGATAGGTAAATTTGGTATAGTTCACTGAACCTTTTGTTGTTAATAAGAGTAGACGTTGATTGGAACTTTGATTCCATAAGTCAAATGATTTCCAATCTTGGTGTTTTTGAATCTTAGTTCGTTCAATGTAATCTAGTCCAGCCCGACGTAACGATTGAGAGTCAAATTTAAATCCACATGGTTCAATAATATGGACAGTCACATTCAAACATGCCGCTAATCGAAGAATCGTACCAGTATTTTGTGGTATATCGGGTTGATAAAGAGCTATATCGGGCATTGATTGCTTCAATTAAACTTTTGATATTAAATGAGTGAATGTTGGAATAGCTATCGTATTTTTGCAAAGCGATATAAATAATGTAGATTCTTTAATCAAAACTTGTGTGTGGTTGGGTGCCAATTTTAGCGTGTTGGTATTTATTATGCAAGTGCATTCTTTAAGTTAAACAGGGCATTTAACTGTGGAACGAATATTTAAGATTTTTGAAAATTGGTTAGATCCTCTTGATAATTCCTTAGAACAAAATTTGCCGACTAAATCAACCGGAAAGTTTTTGTGGTTTTTTGTAAAACAGTCAAAGGCAGTATTTGTTACTATGTTGATTTTAGGGGGATTAACGGCGTTTATTGAAGCCGCAATTTTCAGTTTTGTCGGCATAATTGTAGACCTATTGCAAGAAGGTGGAATAAGGAATGTTCCAAGTTCCCATATTTGGGCGTTAGCCGGCATGGTTTTTGTTGTTCTTGCCTTTCGCCCGACTGTTGCAATTTTAACTGCTTTGGTTGAGGAACAGGTTGTCGTTCCAGGTTTCTTCAATCGTGTAAGGTGGCAAGCAAATCAATATGTAATTAGACAAAGTCTTACCTATTTTCAGAATGATTTTGCAGGACGAATCGCTGCGAAAATTTGGCAAACAGGCCAAGCAGCTGGCGATTTTATGGTCTCGTTATTACAAATTATTTGGTTCATTATCGTTTTTGCGATCAGTACTTTGGTGCTCTTAGCTGGATTGGATTTGCGCTTTCTCATTGTTGTATTAATTTGGCTAGGTTGTTATTGCTTGATTTCAATCAAACTAGTCCCATTGATTCGATCTCGCGCAAGAGTTGTTGCCGACAAAGGATCATTACTAAGCGGTAGACTGGTTGACATTTATTCCAACATTCAGACAGTAAAACTGTTTGGTGACACTACTTCTGAGCTTGACGGTACACGCAATGGTTTTGAAATTTTTCTAACTGAACTCCGAAAATTTACCCGAACTTTGACATGGATGCGAAGTCTCTTAGCGATCTTAAGTGGTGTTATAATGACGGGTATAGGAGTACTTTGTTTTTATTTGTGGAATCTAAATGAAATTACCAGTGGAGAAGTGGCAGTCGTATTGAGCTTAGTATTACGATTAAATTTATTACTTGGTCGCATGATGGGACAGTTGAATGGGTTATTTCGCAATTTGGGAACGGTTCAAGATGGAATGGAAACTATTGCTCAACCGATAGCCGTGGTTGACAAATCTAATGCCAAAAATTTATGCGTAAGAGAAGGGAGTATTAGTTTTAAAGGTGTTAATTTCAGCTATTTGCCACGCGAAATAGTTATCAATCAGTTATCTCTGGATATCCAACCAGGAGAAAGAGTTGGACTAGTTGGACATTCTGGAGCTGGGAAATCAACACTTATTGGATTGCTGTTGAGATTCTTTGATTTAACTAGTGGACAAATTGAGATTGACGGACAAGATATTGCAAAGGTGACACAAAAAAGCTTACGTCAACAAATCGGTGTGGTCACGCAAGACACATCGCTTATGCATCGGTCAATTCAAGAAAATATTTCATATGGTTCAACTGATGCATCACTAGAATCTGTCATTTCCGCAGCGAAACGAGCACATGCTCACGAATTCATTTCAACATTGCGAGACCAAAAAGATAGAGCAGGTTACGCCGCTCACGTTGGTGAGCGTGGCGTTAAACTTTCAGGTGGACAGCGACAACGTATTGCTATCGCTAGAGTATTGCTAAAAAATGCACCAATTCTAATTTTAGATGAGGCTACATCTTCGTTAGATTCTGAAATTGAGATTGCTATTCAGGAACAATTGTACAATTTAATGGAAGGTAAGACTGTTATAGCGATTGCTCATCGGTTATCAACAATTGCTGCAATGGACCGACTTGTAGTCATGGAGAAAGGCCGAATTATTGAACAAGGAACACATGATGAGCTAATTGCACAAAGCGGTGTTTATGCTAAATTGTGGGACCATCAATCTGGAGGATTTTTAGTACCAACGCGCAATATTTGGTGAGCTACAAACAAAAATTTGCTTGCTAACATCTAATTTATTCACATTTTATGGAATTGCATTATTAAAAATATAGTTATGACGAATATTTGGAATCTTGTTAAAATATACAATTTCATTTTGAAATTAATTTCGTTTTAATATAAGTTAGATAAATTTGATTGGACTTCATAACTATATTTTTGTTTATATTGGATACAATTGATTTCATTCAACTTATGTGAATTATAGAAAGGAGACTTAAGAAAACAATGACGGACCATGTTGAAACAACTGATCCTACTAGAAGGGATTTTATATACTTAGCAACTGGTGCGATGGGAGTGGTTGGTGCGGCGGCTACTGCATGGCCATTTATTGACCAGATGAATCCAGATGCGGGTGCGCGCGCATTAGCATCAATAGAAATTGATATTTCAGAAATTGAAGAAGGACAATCCATCACCGCGAAATGGCGAGGAAAACCAGTTTTTATTCGATATCGTACTCAAGCGGAAATTGATGAGGCGAATAATGTAGAAATTGACGATTTACCAGACCGATTGGCTCGAAATGCAAATATTGCGGATGATGCGATTGCTTCGGGGCAAAATCGCGGCACTTCAGAAAATGAGGCCTGGATTGTAATGGTTGGAATTTGCACCCATTTGGGTTGTGTTCCACTCGGTGAACAAGGAGATTTTGGCGGCTGGTTTTGTCCTTGTCATGGATCTCATTATGATACTGCAGGCCGAATTCGGAAGGGACCAGCACCAGAAAATTTATTGATTCCACCTTATGAATTCATTGATGAAACAATTTTAAGGATTGGATAAGTGAGACTTGGAGATATATATGAACACTCACAGTAACTACCAACCAAAATCTGCGCCAGCAAAATGGCTTGAATCTAGACTACCGGTACTGTCATTGGTGCGTGGAAGTTTTGTCGATTTTGAAACGCCAAAAAACCTTAATTATTGGTGGACATTTGGTGCAATCCTTACCTTTATGTTGGTTGTGCAAATAATTACTGGAATTGTCTTGTCCATGCATTATTCGGCAAATACTGCACTTGCCTTTCGCGGCGTTGAAGAAATAATGCGTGATGTGAATTTTGGGTGGTTGTTACGATATTTACACTCCAATGGTGCATCAATGTTCTTTATAGCGGTATATATCCATATGTTTCGAGGTATGTATTATGGTTCATATAAAGCACCGCGTGAGATTTCATGGATCTTAGGTGTCATTATTTTCATTTTAATGATGGCAACAGGGTTTATGGGTTATGTTTTACCATGGGGACAAATGTCATTTTGGGGTGCAACCGTTATAACTAATTTATTTTCGGCAATTCCTTTGGTTGGAGAATCAGTCGTAACTTGGCTATGGGGTGGATTTTCCGTTGATAATGCAACGCTAAATCGTTTCTTTGCATTACATTTTCTATTACCGTTTATGATTCTTGGTGTCGTGATCCTTCACATATGGTCATTCCATACGACTGGAAATAATAATCCAGTTGGAATTAATCCCAAAAGCGGTCAAGACGTTGTCCCGTTTCATCCGTTCTATACGGTGAAGGACTTTTTTGCAATTATTCTGTTTTGTATATTTTTTGCGTGGTTTGCGTTTTACATCCCAAATTTCTTAGGACATCCGGATAACTATGTTGAAGCGAATCCGTTGGTAACACCAGCACATATTGTGCCGGAATGGTACTTTTTACCGTTTTATGCGATTTTGAGAGCTATTCCAGATAAACTTGGTGGTGTTGTTGCCATGTTTGGGGCGATACTAATCATGTTTTTGCTTCCTTGGTTAGATACTTCAAAGGTACGGTCAGCAACCTTCCGACCATTATTTAAACAGTTTTTTTGGATATTTGTAATTGACTGTATTGCATTAGGTTATCTTGGTGCGAAACCTGCTGAAGGAATTTATGTAATTTTGGCACGATTATGCACGATTTATTATTTTGCCCACTTCTTCATTATTCTTCCAATTCTTGGACTGTTAGAAAAGACAAATCCACTGCCTACATCAATTTCCGAAGCTGTTTTATCTAACAAAACGGAAAGCACAGAATCCAAATCTTCAGAGCAAGTTCATACTTAGGAGAGCAATCAAATATGAAAATTTTAGTGAAATTTTTGCTTAGAATTATCTTAACTTTAGGTTTAATTGTAAGTGCTTACCAAGCATTTGCTGCCAGTAGCGAAGTTAAAATTGAAAAGCAACAGTGGTCATTTAGCGGTCCTTTTGGAACATTTGACCGTGCGCAAGTTCAGCGGGGATTGAAAATATATCGTGAAGTTTGTTCAGCATGCCATGGTTTAAATTTGGTGGCATTTCGTAATTTGGCTGATGTAGGTGGTCCAAGCTTTACTGAAGATCAAGCAAAATTTATTGCTGAAGAGTATGAAATTGAAGATGGTCCAGATGAGTATGGTGAAAACTTTACTAGACCTGGTAAACTATACGATTATTTCCCTTCACCATTTCCAAATGAAGAAGCCGCGCGTTATGCGAATGGCGGTGCATATCCACCAGACTTATCTTTGATTGCGAAAGCGAGAAGTGCTTCACGTGGATTCCCGTGGTTTATTTTTGACGCATTTACTCAATATCAAGAACACGGTGCAGATTATCTTTATGCGCTCATGACGGGTTATGTTGATCCCCCTAGTGAAGTTGAAGTTCCAGATGGGCAGTATTACAACAAATCATATTTAGCTGGTGAAACCTTAGCGATGTCTCCACCCTTAGATGTAGAATTAGTTGAATATACAGATGGTACTGAAATGACAGTGGATCAATATGCAAGGGATGTCGCCGCATTTTTAATGTGGACTGCGGAACCGAAATTGGAAGAACGCAAAAAGATTGGTTTTAGGGTAATGCTCTTCTTAATTGTCTTCGCATCTTTACTTTATTTCACGAAACGCAAAATTTGGCATCGAGTAGTGCATTAATCTTGATGTACACAACGTGCTAGTTCAAATATTCTCTGAAAAATATAGAGTTAACTGTTCGACTTGTTCAAGTTAATAGTTTTCATCAATTAGGAAACTAAGTTCGTACTGTTTTTTATATCATTCAACAATTGATAGTTAAATTAAAGCGACAACCGGATTTGAAACTTAAATAACAAACAGAATTGAATTAGGTTCAAGAATGATTGAAACAGTATTGGGCATAATTGGTGGTTCAGGGGTATATGAACTACAGGGGTTAACAAATCCTTCTTGGCAAACTGTGAAAAGTCCTTGGGGTGAACCTTCTGATCAAGTTCGCGTCGGCTACATCAATGACTTGAAGATGGTATTTTTGCCACGGCATGGTCGTGGCCATGTATTTTCACCTTCAGATATAAATTACCGTGCGAATATAGATGTTATGAAACGGATGGGTGTAACAGACTTGGTTTCATTATCTGCATGTGGTTCACTTCGAGAAGATTATTCACCAGGGATGCTCATATTAGTTGATCAATTTGTTGATCGGACGAGAAATCGAGTAAGTAGTTTTTTCGGTCAGGGATGCGTTGCTCACGTTTCAATGGCAAACCCAGTAAGCCCTGATTTAGTAAATTTAATTGAGAAGGTTGCAATTAAAGAAGGGCTTCCAGTTTTTAAGGGAGGTACCTACTTAGCCATGGAAGGGCCACAATTTTCATCACTAGCCGAATCTCAAATTTATCGTACTTGGAAATGTGATGTTATTGGGATGACCAATATGCCTGAGGCGAAATTAGCGCGTGAAGCTGAAATTAGTTACGCTACAGTTGCCATGGTTACTGACTATGATAGCTGGCATCCTGAACATGGAGAAGTAGATATTACCGAAATTATCAAAACGCTTCACCAAAATGTTGGCAATGTTCAGCGGCTTGTTGAAAAACTCGCATGGGAGTTCCCAAAACGCCGTGAGCCGTGTTCAGCGGGGTCAAACAACGCTTTAGATCATGCAATATTAACGGTACCTGAATATCGTGATAAAATTTTAGTACGGAAACTTGATGCGGTCGCAGGGCGCGTGCTCCCGTGCTAACTAAGACTAACTTAAAGTTTTGATTTTTTAGATAATAACAGAAGAAATCAACTTCTAAACGCGGAAATGTCATCTAAGTTTTGTTTTGGGTGACGGGGTCGTGGGGTTGAGTCAAAAAATCTTCTCGTTTCATCTAGTATTTTACAGATGCAATCGCTAACATTATGCCTAAAGTTGTTTCAGCAACTAATATCAAATCACATAGTCGGCAACAGTTTTTTTCATCGATTTTAGAATTTTAAATCTATTGATTGTGTCATTGAAAACTAAGGAGCAATAAAATGAATTTGTTGATGAGGGTATTATGTGGAGGCTTGCTGTGGGTCATTGCGTTGAACTCAAACGCACATGAAGATGCACAAGGAGTTGTAAAGGAACGAATGGATTCAATGAGTCAGATGAGTAATGTAATGAAGGTATTTTCTGAGTTTGCAAGAGGAAAAAGAGAATTTGAGAACTTGTTTCTAATAAAACAAGTAGGAATCTTAAAAAGTCATTCTGGTCAAAATTTAATTTCATTATTTCCTGAGGGTACTAGTGGTGAACCTTCGGAAGTACGAGAGGAAATTTGGGTCAATTGGGAGGATTTCACAAAATTTGCAGATGAGCTTGAAGAAAGTGCGGAGAGCTTGACGAAATTATTGAATAAAGAAAATTTTGGAAATTCATTTAGTAATGGAGATACTAATACAAATAAAACAAGTTTTAACAACAATTTAGATCTAAATGAATTTAATGAAAAATTTAAGGCTATAGGAAAAGTTTGCTCAGAGTGCCATTCAAAATTTCGTTTGAAGAAATTGAATTAATGAGAACTATTTAAGCATTTGTTTGATTTCACAACTGTACCAAGTAGCGGAATGAAACATTTTCGGGCAATGATATATTGTTTTGAACAATCTCTGTCAAAATTATTTAAGAGAATTGGAATAGGAAGTGAGATTTACAATCATATTTCGCTGTATTTGAAGAAATGAACTTGCAACAACCTCATTTAGTAATATTTGTTCAAAAATTAATTTGTTTTTGAGTCGTTATATGAGATCAATAGTTTGGAGTGGTATAAATTTATTTGCCCGACAGATAGTGATTTAACTAGATTATGCAATTAAGTATTGAACTTAAACAGCATAACATCGCCATCTACAACTAAATAGTCTTTTCCTTCATCACGTGCTTTTCCAGCTTCTTTCGCAGCGGATTCACCATCAAGGTCAATAAAATCTTGATATGCAATAGTTTGAGCACGAATAAATCCATTTTCAAAATCGGTATGGATAGTTCCTGCCGCCTGAGGTGCTTTGGTGCCTTTTGTTACAGTCCATGCCCGTGATTCTTTCGGACCAGAGGTAAAAAATGTAATTAAGTTTAGTAAGTCGTAGCCGGCTCGAATCAATCGATCTAAACCTGGTTCAGTTAATCCAAGACTCTCTACAAATTCGTTTTGATCAGTGCCTTCAAGTTGAGCAATTTCTTCTTCTATTGATGCCGATATTATAACATATCCAGCGTTTTGCGATTTGGCATAATCGCTAACTGACTTAGAAAAACTATTACCAGATGCAGCTGATTCTTCATCAACATTACAAATATAGAGTACCGGTTTAGAAGTTAAAAGATTAAGTGATTTAAGTAAATTTTCGTCATCGGAATTTAATTCAAGTGTGCGAACAGGTTTACCTTCCTTAAGTTTTTCCAATGCAGCCTGCATAATTGGTAAGATTATTTTAGCTTCTTTGTCACCAGTTTGGGCCTGTTTACTAATCCTAACGACTCTTTTTTCTAGACTTTCCAAATCTGCGAGCATCAGTTCGGTTTCGACAGTTTCAGCATCAGCGATTGGATCTATACGACCATCTACATGAGTGACTTCAGTATCTTCAAAACATCTTAATACATGTGCGATTGCATCGATTTCACGGATATTTGCAAGAAACTGATTTCCAAGTCCTTCACCCTTTGAAGCACCACGTACTAGACCTGCGATATCAACAAAAGTGAGACGGGTTGGAATCACATTGGCGGATGCAGAAATTTGGGCAATTTTCTCAAGTCGAGGGTCTGGTACACCTACATCACCAGTATTTGGTTCAATCGTACAAAATGGGTAGTTTGCTACCTGAGCTGAGGCAGTTTTTGTGAGTGCATTAAAAAGTGTGGATTTACCAACATTAGGTAAACCTACAATTCCACATTTGAATCCCATTTGAAATTCCACCTCGATTCATTTGACTTGATTTGGATTAATAAATTTCGGACAAATTTGAATCAATCACTTTGATCAGATTTTTCTTGTATCGAATTTGCCGATAATTGTAATTCTTGGTTAACAATACCTGAAAACTGAGCATATTCACCTGCAATTAGTAAATCTGCCTTACTTCCAATAGTTGCAAGAATTGGATTAAGCCAATCATAATCAGATTTTGCAAAGTTACTTAGTACATACTGATAGACTAAGTCTTTTTGACCAGGATGACCAACCCCTATCCGAACACGGTGAAAATTCTCACCGATGTGGCTGATAATTGAGCGGATTCCATTGTGTCCGCCTGAACTGCCACTTGGTCTGATTCGAAATTTGCCGGGTTGTAAATCAATTTCATCATAAATGACTAATACATCTTCAGCAGCAACTTTGTAAAATCTTGATGCTTCGCCAACTGATTGTCCTGAATCATTCATGAACGTCATGGGTTTGACGAGAACTACTTTTGTGTTGCTAATAGTTCCTTCACTGACTAAAGCGTGAAAACGATTTTTCCATGGACCAAATGTGGGACTCTGGCGATATATTTCATCCAGTGCCATGAATCCCACATTATGACGGTTACTCTCGTACTTGGGGCCTGGGTTACCCAAGCCAACAATTATGTGCATTGACTCATCTATTGAAATTGAAGGTTTTATTCAGATTTAGCTTCATCTTTCGCCTTTTCGCCGTCACCCTCACCTTCATCCCCTTCTTTCACTTCACCCTCGCCTTCACCTTCTTCACCCTCTTCGCCTTCTTCTTCTTCTTCCTCGTCTAGTCCTCCTGCTCCAGCGATGGTAATGAGTGTGAAGTCACGGTCTGTAATAGTAGGATTTGCACCTTCAGGAAGTTCAATTGATGATATGTGAACAGAGTCACCAATTTCTAATCCTTCCAAGTCCACCATAATTGCATCAGGAATTGAACTTGCTAAACACTCGATTTCAACTGTATGTCGCACCACGTTTAATGCACCACCACGTTTTAACCCTGGTGATTTTTCGTCGTTTTTCGTGCGTACTGGAACATCCACAGTAATTCTAGATGACTCAGAAACTCTAAGAAAATCAATGTGAAGTAGAAAATCTCGAACTGGGTCAAGTTGGAAATCACGTGGTAAAACCGTAATTTTTTCTCCATTCAAATCAATTGTCCCGATCGTATTCATAAACCCACCAGCTTTTAGCTGCTTAGTCGCATCCTTAGTGGATAATTCAATCGGTGCTGGGGGTTTTTTATCGCCATAAATTACAGCTGGAATTTTTCCATCGCGTCTCAGTGCACGTGTGGACCCCTTTCCCACTCGTTCGCGCGACACTGCTTGAAGCTCGTATCCTTGAGCCATTGTATTCTCCTTCAAAAAGTGAGTTGAAATTATTACTTGGTATTAATCACAATACCTATTGTGCTTCCTCCAGGGGGGTAAACACACATTTTGATGTAATATACATATGAAAATAATTTTTACAAGTGATGAATTAAATTGAACGATAATTTCAGCTGATTTAGGTGCGAACTCAATATAGTAAAGGCATTGAATTAAAATTCTGAAGCTTAGAGTAAACCAAATTAATCAAACAAACTAGAGACAGATTCTTCTTTGGTAGTACGATTTATTGCTTCACCAATTAAACTTGCAATAGATATTACCCGAATATTTGGTGCTGCGTTTACTTCATCAGTTGGTTCAATGGAATTTGTTATGACAAGTTCTTTCAATTTTGATGATGAAACGCGAGCTGCTGCACTTCCGGAAAGTACACCATGAGTAATGTATGCCATGACCGAAGAAGCACCTTGTGTCAATAGAGCTTCTGCGGCATTACAGAGAGTCCCACCGGAATCAATGATATCGTCAACTAGAATACATTCACGTCCTTCAATCTCACCAATAATGTTCATAACTTCTGATTCACCAGGCCGTTCGCGACGTTTGTCTACGATTGCAAGTGGCGCGTCAATTCGCTTTGCAAATGCGCGTGCTCGTACCACACCACCAACATCAGGAGATACTACAGTGACGGACTTTGTATCATACTGTTCTTGAATATCACGTGTTAATACCGGAACGGAAAATAAATTATCAGTTGGAAGGTCAAAAAAGCCTTGAATTTGGCCAGCATGTAGATCCAAAGTTAATACTCTGTCGGCTCCTGCATGCGTGATCATATTTGCAACTAATTTTGCAGATATTGGGGTGCGAGGACCTGGTTTTCGATCTTGGCGTGCGTAACCAAAATAGGGTAATACGGCGGTTATACGTTTTGCTGAAGAGCGACGAATTGCGTCAATCAATACTAAAAGTTCCATTAAATTGTCATTTGCAGGAAAACTTGTAGATTGTAAAGCAAAGACATCTTCTCCCCGCATATTTTCCAAAATTTCAACAAAAATTTCACCGTCAGCGAATCGTCTGACATCACTCTTTGCAAGTGGTGTTTTTAAATAAGAAGCAATATCACTGGAGAGACTTTGATTGGAATTACCGGCAATTATTTTCACGATTTAATCACCCATTGTTGTTGATGTTGATTGAGTTTTTTACGGTGATCTTAAGGAATTTAGACGATCCAAATTCTTTCACGTAATTTATTCAATTAAAAGTTTGAAACAATAATTTAGTTTTGTTTTTCCACAATTTTTTTTAAGTCTGGATTTCGTTAAATGCTCGTGATAGCCACGCGTTAAGCTCAGAAATCACTTTTTCAGATATGTTGTTAATTGTGCCGTGATTTACACCGACCCATGGATCTCCGCTTGTCCCACCTGCAGTTTCCTGACCATTGATCCGGAAAACTCTAATTCCTTCTGAATTCCTGATATCAAATGCGTACAATACTACTGTACCATTATCACCACCCACTGCTGATATTTGCCCTATAATTCTGTGTGTAGTCTTAATGCGCAAACTTCTCAAAATGCGTATTTCCCTAGCTTTAGCTTTTATAACTAAGGAATCCGCCAGAACATCAGCAAAATTTCCTGGAAAACTTTTAAATGGGTCTAATGAAAAAGTGATTTCTGATGCTGAAATTTTTGGTGAAAAGGCAGTTTGTACTTCGTCAACTCTAACAACTCTATCTGATTGACCAGTTGTATTGCATCCAAAGAGAATCGGTAACAATAATATTGAAACGAATTTTAATCGGTAGATCATGACTTGTTGAAATCTTTTAATCAGGAAAATAAGAGTGAATAGTTAATTAAGCATCAGAATACAAGTAGTTACTTGACAATTGGGAGGTCGAGGTTAAGTCCAGACAGCGGTTCTGGGGCACTATTGGTTGTGAGATAAGTACGTCCAAGCGTCATCGCAATATCTAAGTCAGAATCCATCAGAATGATGTGTACGAATAGAGACATGTTGGGCATAATTTCTGCACTATTGCCATGATAAAACATTGGCCAGTCCATCCACGATGGTGAAAATTTTGCACCAAGAGAATAACCACACGCATTCAATCTATGTGCTTTAAGTCCGTGATTATCAAGAACTGTTGCATGAGCATCAAATACATCACCAAAAGTGTTTCCAACGCACAATTTGTCTTCAACTGCATTTATTGCACTTCGCGCGGCCTCATACAACTCGATTTGTCGGTCATGTGCTTGACCTACAATTACTGTTCTCATTAAAGCCGCGTGATAATGTCGATATACGCCAGCAAACTCTAATGTGATTTGGTCATTGCTTGAGAGTTTCCGTCTTCCAGATTTATAGCGACATAGGAGAGCATCTTGATGACTTCCAATGATGAACTCATTTCCTGGATAATCTCCACCACCTTCAAATATTTTTCCTTGCAGAGTTGCGAGAATTTTTCCTTCGTCTGCACCAGGTCGAATTTCGTGTAAGGCCGCGTTAAATGCCTCATCTCCTAAATTTGCTGCTTTTCGTATATATTTAATTTCTGGGGGACTCTTTATTGCACGCAATTGCAGAATAATTTCGGAGGAGTCTTCAAATTCTGTAAACGAACGAAGGCTTTCATCAAGTAGTCGGCCATTTTTTCCGGTAAGACCATGGGTATCAAATTCAACCCCTAATCGGGAATCATGCAATTTAAGCTCAGTTAACAGCTCAATAAGCTGAGTTATTGGTGAAGTACTACCCTGATCAACCCAAATTCGGATATCATCGACAATTGAAGTATGCTTTGCTTGTCGCAAGTCTGGAGCTCGCGTCAATAATACAATGCGACCATCTTTGTGAACTACCATGCACTGAAAGAAGCAAAAACCGAATGTATCGTAACCAGTAAGCCAATACATGCTTTCTTGAGAAAAAAGTAGTATTGCATCTAATTTTTGACTTTCCATTCGCGTGCAAACACTTTTCAGGCGGTTCTCATATTCATCTGTAGTGAAATGTAATGCCATAACACTAATCCTTTTTATTCAATACAATTGCAGACATTAGCCTGCCATAGTCTTGTTCATGATTGTGTAACATTCTACGAAATGAATAAAATCTATCTGGTTGCAAGTAAGTACATTTTTTAATGCTTGATACCGTACCTATGTTAGCAGAAGTTAATCGGGCTACTATATATGAGGGTAAGTCAAACATTGAGTGGCTAGGTCGAATTGAGGGCTTAAAAAATATTTGATTAGCATGGCTTTGGGCTAAAAATTGTTCAACAAACTCGGCCCCAACTTCGTATGCATTTGCGGAAATTGTTGGCCCCAATACGGCAATTATTTGTGATCGATTTGCTCCGAGAGACTCCATTTTATCAATAGTATTTTCCAATATTCCATTGAAAGCACCCCGCCATCCAGCGTGTGCAGCCCCAATTATTCCTGTGGTCAAATCGGCAAATAACACGGGTCCACAATCGGCAGTACATATTGCTAATGCGATACCTGGTTTATTGGTAACTAATCCATCTGCTTGAGGTGAAGTTTCGGTTGACCAGCAATTAACAACTTCAACAACTTCAGTTGAGTGTATTTGATGTACTGTCAATAAATTATCCTCACTTATCCCCAATGATTTAGCAACTCTGTTCCGGTTTTTGATGACATTTTTGCGTTGATCTTGTGAACCTAAGCCAGTGTTTAAAGAACTGTATATTCCGTCAGATACTCCTCCATTCTTGGTAAAAAAACCATGAGTGATGCTGGGTTTGGTGAGTTCAGGTGCTTTAATCATTTTAACGTTCATATAAAAATCCTTATTTAACTATTATTAGCTGGAGGTGTTGTTAAATTGAAGTAAATAATCTTTAGTGATTGAATCCTGGTAAAGCCATGTCGTTTGAAGTTAGCGCTACAACTTTAAATAAGGTCCCCATTTGTCCTACCAACCTATTGACATCGTTTAGAAGTTGTTGTTGAACTTCTACATCTCTCTTGTACCCTAATTTTCCCGCCCGTTCAATTAATCCCAAAGATACTAGAAATTCTTGTTGGGTAATTGGACCATGTGTTGTTAACTTGGAACTACGGGCGAGGTCTATTAGTGCCGCAAAATTCACGTGAGCAGTCAAATCACTTTCCCCAGGTGACTCTAAAATATCAACAAATTGGTGATCTTTAATTGCTTGCAACGTATCTCCAATTGAATATTTTGTGTAACCGTAATCTATCAACAGACATGCGCTATTTTGAGACTTAATAATTTTGCAAATTTGACTAAAATAATACGATCTAGGATTTGAAATTTCGAGAATATCACCGTTTTTAATCAAGGGAATTTGCTTTGTATGTTCGGATAACTGAGAGTGGACGTAATTGGTTCCAATTGATAATCCGCATGAATCTTTTATTTTAACAATTCGCTCAAACCAATCTCCACCTTTATACATATGTTGCTGAATTGGAAAAGCATCAAGAAATTCATTAGCAATGATGATTGAAGGCCTTACAGGAATATCATTAATATGTCTATACCAGGTGATTGGAATGTCATGTTTCTTTAGAGTTCTTTGTTGAAGTTTTTTAAGTTTTGGGCTGATTTCAACGAGTTGAAGTTCAATAGTTTTTAAGAAGGCTGGGTCAAGCTTAATTGTACGTAGCAAATCATTCATTAGGGTACCTTGACCTGGTCCCAGCTCAATTAAATTAAACTGTTTTGGTGCTCCTAAACGATGCCAAACTTCAACGCACCAAGCACCAATTAACTCACCGAATATCTGGCTGATTTCTGGAGCAGTTATAAAATCTCCTGTGCTCCCAAATGGATCTCTTGTGGTATAATACCCAAATTCTTTGTCAAAGAGACAAAGTTCCATATAACGATCCAAGCCAATTGGACCGTTTTTCAAAATCAAATCAATGATTTTTTCAGTGAGATTTGGAAAACTTGGAGGCAGTTTGGGAATCGGAGTTTCCTTACGTAGTGTTCCGCCGAGTTGTAAACCAATACATCCCAAAGACTCCAAGTAAAACCATTGGTACTGACAGCAACATACCCATTGTCGTACCTGCAAATAGGAAACCTAACTGTGCATCTGGTTCACGGAAGAATTCACAAAAAATTCTGAAAATTCCATATCCAGCGATAAATGCACTTCCAATATACCCTGGTTGTGATAGTTTTTTCTTTGAATAAATTAACCAGAAGAGGATTAGAAATAATACCAGACCTTCAAGAAATGCCTCATACAACTGACTAGGGTGTCTTGCAACCAATATATCAGGATTTAGTAGCGACTCAAGTCTCGAATCTCCAACTATAAATCCCCAAGGCACATCAGTAAGTCGTCCCCAAAGTTCAGAATTTATGAAATTTGCTATTCGACCAAAAAATAGACCAATTGGTGCGGCTGCAGCGAGCATATCAAAGAAATGCCAAAAATTAAGCCCTCTTCGCTTTGCAAACCAAAGTATCGCAACGACGATTCCTGCACTTCCTCCATGAAATGACATCCCACCTTTCCATATTTGTGGAATTTCAAGTGGATGTGAGAGATAAAAAATGGGATTATAAAATAATACATAACCGAGACGGCCACCCAGTATGATACCTAAAGTAGCCCAAATCACAAAATCATCAACTTCACTTATAGTAGGTTTGTTTTGTTCTCCCCAAAGATTTGGGTTTAATACCATTTTTCGCACATAAAACCACGCTAATAATATTCCCGCAATATATGCAAGTGCATACCATCGGATCGCTAATGGTCCGATTTGAATAAGAACGGGATCTATGGCAGCAAAAGGTATAGCGGGTAAAATCATTTTAGACTCCGAAATGACTAAAGGCTTAGCACCAGTTAATTTGTTTTGGCTTTGGTTGAAATTCTATCAAAAATTTAAATTTTATTCAATATCTTAGCTAATTTACTTTTCTCTTAGAGGTAGGTTTTCTGGTTTGGAAGGATATTTTTCAGAGATTTTGTTCTAAATGTTAGCTAAATTTACCGTTCGACAAGGTTTTAGTAATACAAATATAGTCGCGTTACCTGTGATCCAATATTTAATTTAGCAAAACTCAATTTTTACTGGTTATTTGCCAGCATTCTATATGATTTTAATTAATTTTCTAAAAAGAGAGTATCATTGTAATTTGTCGAAAATGTCGACAAAATTTAATCTAAACTTTCTGTTAGAATTCACATTTATTTCAAAAACAGCAAATTTATGGGAAAAAAAGATTCTATTTGAACGAAATTACGAAAAAAAATCTCGTCGCTTACAAAAGGTAAATTTTTCCAACGTCTGAAGATGAAGTCGTATTATTCGTGTATTCAGATGGGGTTATCCCTTATAGTAAGAGATTTTTTGAATAATGTATATAATTTTGTTCATGTTTAATTTATAAATTATCTTTTATTTTGACTTGACAATATTTATAATCTATATTATATTCAAAAATTAAGGGTGTGGAATTTGTGAACATAAGTTGACTTGACCATTAAGGACTTTTTAAATTAGTTGTATTATTACGGATTGCTTTGGAACATATGACCCAGAACGCAAAGGAATTGATTGAGGGTAGGTAGTGACATCGTAATATCGTGTGGTACGTGAGTAAAAATTAACACTTAACTGGAAATTGCGATTTTCAGTAGCGAGGCAAAAAATGGAAACTAAACATGAAAAAAACTATTCGCATGAAAATGATGAGATCGTATCTAATCGGACGTTGCGAGCTAGTGAAGTAAATTCGCGCCGAGGTAATTCCACCAAGCAAGCGCGAACAATTTGCAATAAATTTAAACCTGGGTATAATGGAACGACGAAAGTTGATTCAAATCCCCTCAACCAAATTGGAGAGGTTACGATGAGTAATGACACGGATACAAAATTGGAAGTGATGCAGGTGCAGGTTGATAGCAATGAGAAAGTTATCAATGCCGGGCTTGCTGGTCATAAAGCAGAATTGGAAGGCTACAAGTTAAATGTAGATGGACGATTTGAGTCTGCACTTGAGCGAATGGATGCAGACCGAAAAATTGCGGATGCGAAGCATGAAGCGGCAATGGAACGTATAGATGCAAATCAAAAGGCCGCGTTTGAGCGAATGGATGCGAATCAAAAGATTGCGGATGCGAAGCATGAAGCGGCAATGGAACGTATGGATGCAAATCAAAAGGCCGCGTTTGAGCGAATGGATGCGAATCAAAAAGTTGCGGATGCGAAGCATGACGCGGCAATGGAACGAATTGATGGTAATCGTCGCGCATTTGAAGCAGAATTCAAAGCGATTCGCACAGAAAATAAGGTGCAATTTGAGTCTGTTCGTACAGAAATGAATGAGAATAAAGCCAGTATGAAACTCTGGTTTATAGGAACAATTGCAACAATTTTGGCAGTTGCTGCAGGTCTCATAACCGCGACAATTACAATAATAAAAGCTATTTCAGATAGCCAGTAAGAGTAAAAAATATAATTAAAGTGAAACTACTCGTTCAATGCGTAATTTAACACGTTGAACGGGGATTACTGAAGAAATAAAGTTCTGTATGACTCTATTGCAAATTTGAAACTTGTA
This sequence comes from Stappiaceae bacterium, assembly GCA_964291365.2. Classification (GTDB taxonomy): domain Bacteria; phylum Pseudomonadota; class Alphaproteobacteria; order Rhizobiales; family Stappiaceae; genus JBDWFY01. The sequence continues at coordinate 464,359 of OZ220020.1, read as the reverse complement.
TAAGTTTTGTAAGACGAGATGTTTTAACCGAATTAATTTGTTCATGTTTCAATCTGGATATAATGGAGCAACGAATGTTGATTCGGTTTCCCTCAACCAAAATGGTGAGGTTATGATGAGTAATAACACGGATACAAAATTGGAAATGATGCAAGTGCAGGTTGATAGCAATGAAAAAGTTACCAATGCCGGACTTGCGGGTCATAAAGCAGAATTGCTCTAATTATTGATTATTGAAAATTTAGAATTCTAAGTTGAAGTTATCAGGAAAATATCATGAAAGACAAGATGAAGGCAGCAGTTTTGACAAAACCAGGATGTTTTGAGATATCTTTAGTTGAAATTCCTGAAATTGAATTTGATGATGCACTCATTAAGGTAGACCGTTGCGGTATTTGTGGAACTGACTTACATATTTTTAATGGACATTATGCTTCGGACTCATTACCCCTTATTCTTGGACATGAATTTACCGGTACAGTTGCTTCACTAGGAAAAAATGTTCATACACTCAATGAAGGTCAGCAAGTAGTTGTTGATACCAATGTGGGGTGTGGATACTGTTATTTTTGTCGTCGAAATGAAGTCCTTAATTGTTCAGAAGTTTGCCAAATTGGTATAACTAGACACGGTGCATTTGCAGAATATGTTTCTGTTCCAGCACGACTAGTCATTTCTGTACAAGATGGAACACCTCCAGAGGTCCTTGCACTCACGGAACCGTTAGGTTGTGTTGTTCGCGCTGCGCGCAAATCTAAAGCGAAATTTGGCCAATCGGTTGCAATAATTGGTGCCGGTCCTATTGGTAATCTGCATATACAGTTATTGCGAGCGATTGGTTTAGCACCAATAATTGTTTTTGAAATTGATTCTGAGCGTGCGCAATTTGCCACAGACTCTGGTGCTGATTCGGTAGTTGCAACCGCAGCGGAATTAAAGCAAGTTGTCAAGCAACAAACGGAGCAACGAGGTGTTGATCTGGCAATTGAAAGTGTCGGAAATCCAGAATTATATGCGTTAGCTTCAGAAATTATACGACCAGGTGGACATATCGCAGCATTTGGATTGACTGGTGAGGGAGATACACTACCCCTTAATCTATTAGAAACGGTACTTAATGAAAATTCAATTAAAGGGTCAGTTGCGGCAATGGGAGAAGATATGCATGATGCATTGACTTTGTTACGTTTTAATAGGATTGATCCGAGTCTATTTTTGCAATCTGAGACAAAACTTGATGATATACAAGCGACATTTGAATCAATAGTTACCAAACCGAAATACTTAAAAACTCAAGTAGTGATTTGACACATGAACTTGGGAAGATGAGTATTTATATAATTTGTAAAACATTAATCTCAAATTTCTATTTCTGTTGTCGGCATGAAAACAACAACATTTATCAAGTTTAGAAATAACTAATATAATCTTAGAAAAATTAGAGGTTTGAATTAATGGCAAGCAAAACTTATAATTTTATTATTATTGGTGGTGGTTCGGCTGGTTGCGTATTAGCATCCCGATTAACAGAAAATTCCGACAACAGTGTATTATTAGTTGAAGCCGGTCGTTCAGATAATCATCCATATATTCATATGCCAATTGGTTTTGCTAAACTTACTGCTGGTCCTTACACATGGGGATTTAAAACTGCACCCCAAACTCATGCTAATAATCGAGAAATACCATATGCACAAGGACGTGTGTTAGGTGGTGGTAGTTCTATTAATGCTGAAATTTTTACCCGTGGAAATCCGATAGATTTTAATCGCTGGGCACAAGAAGAGGGTGCGACTGGTTGGTCTTTTGGAGAAATAAAACCATACTTTATCCGCGCCGAAGGTAATACTTTTCATTCCGGTGATTGGCATGGTACTGATGGACCGCTAGGTGTTTCTTATATACCTGACCCGCAACCAACCACGCTTGCATTTGTACAATCTTGTCAAGAATACGGTATTCCACTTAACACTGATTTTAATGGACCTAAACAAGCTGGTGCTGGGATCTATCAAACTACTACACGCAATAAGAGACGTTGTTCTGCCGCTTCTGCCTATTTAAAACCAGCAATGTCGAGAAAAAACTTAACAGTTCTAACTGGATGTAGCGTATTACGAATTTTATTTGAAGGTACTGTAGCAACTGGAATTGAATTTATCCGAAACAATCAATTGGTAACCAACTATATAGAAAATGAAATACTTGTAACAGCCGGAGCGATAAACACTCCAAAATTGCTTATGTTATCTGGGGTAGGACCCGCAGATCACCTGCAAATGCATGATATTAACGTAGTCCATGATTTACCTGGCGTTGGTGAAAATTTAAATGACCATTTTGGCATAGATATTATGGCTGAACTGAAAGGACCGGATAGTCTAGATCGGTATAACAACTGGTATATGAATTTAGTTGCAGGATTAGAATATTCACTTTTTAAATCTGGCCCAATTACATCCAATGTCGTTGAAGCGGGTGCATTTTGGTATGCCGACAGAAATGCAACGGTTCCGGATTTACAATTTCATTTTCTCGCAGGTTCAGGTGCAGAAGATGGTGTTGAAAAAATTGCAACTGGTTCAGGGATCACTCTCAATTCTTATACATTAAGACCACAAAGTCGTGGAACAGTTCGACTGAGATCAAATAAAATTGAAGATTCTCCAATTATTGATCCAAATTTTTTGGCTGAACCATATGATTTGGTAACATCAGCAGCTGGAGTTGAAATTAGTCGGGAAATTTTTAGTCAACCATCATTGCAAAAATATATCAAACGCATGCATTTACCGAAAGATGATGTAATATCCAAACAAGACTTTGAGAATTACGCGCGGCAATTTGGCCGAACGTCCTATCATCCTACTTGTACTTGTAAAATGGGTACCGATCAAATGTCGGTTGTAGATCCGCAATTAAGGGTTCATGGTATGGAGAAACTTCGTATTTGTGACTCTTCTACTATGCCTAGTCTAATTGGATCAAATACCAATGCAACGACCATCATGATTGGAGAAAAAGCAAGCGACATAATTCGTGGAAATAGAATTTGACAATAGTAAATAAAGCAGATAACAAAATACTCTCTAGAGTCCAAAGAGAAGTGTCCGCAAAGAAAAAAATTAGATTGACGAATTTACTTAAGTTAATTATAGATTGTTTGTAGATCTTCACTTTGAGCAATTTAAACAATTTGTTAGAGTTAACGGAATATTAATTTGTTTCTTCTTTACGAATTTTAGCTAGGTATTTACTTCGCTTAAAACTCCAAATGAAAATGGTTTTAATATGGATGTAAATTATCGAGTGAATTTCATTTATTCTGGTCAATATGATACCTTAACTGATTGTAACTAGTTCAAACTCAAACAAGTAATTTACGTTGAGTGTAAAATGACTCAGTCATCAAATAAAATTTTTGACGACATTGCAAAATTAATGACTGACGCAGCTGGAGTTGCACAGGGAGTTAGTAATGAAGTAGCTATGGTATTCAAAACGCAATTAGAACGACTGTTGTCAGATATGGACTTGGTTCAACGTGAGGAGTTTGAAGTTGTTCGAGAACTTGCAACAAAAGCTCGAGAGGAAAATACTCAACTTAAAAAGAAAATTGAAAACTTGGAAGCGACCCTTTTAAAACATGGATTATCTGCAAAAGAATCAGAAGTTGAGCAAACTGATTCGGAACAATCAAAGAATTGATAGCCAATTTTAGTGTTGTGTTTCAAGTTATTTGAAAACTCTTTAATTTCTAGAATACTCAAAAAAATTGGTATTACATGGATATTTCTACCGATAATCCACTTTTGTTACTTGGTGCTGGCAACATGGGAGGGGCGTTATTGAACGGTTGGCTTGAACGAAAACTAGCCCCTGCAACCATCTTTGTAAAAGACCCTAATCTTACTATAGAAAGACAGCAGGGACTTTTGGCAAAGAAAGTACGCTTGATTGAAAACAATGATGTTAAATTCACACCATCAGTGGTGTTATTAGCAGTAAAACCGCAGATAATGCAAACTGTATTAAGTGAAATTCAAGAATTCGTGGGTGAAAATACGTTGATTGTTTCAATCGCGGCAGGAACAACTACTACTGAAATTGAATCTGTATTAGATAACCGAGCTGTTATAAGGGTCATGCCAAACACCCCAGCCCAAGTAAAAAGAGGAATATCGGCAATTTATTGTAATCGAAATGTTACCGAGCAACAAAGGAAATTGGCTGGAGAATTGATGACCTCTGTTGGTGAAGTTGTGTGGTTGGATTCTGAAGATCAAATTGATTTAGTTACTGGTCTAAGTGGTACAGGCCCAGCATATGTTTTTTTGCTTACCGAGTGTCTTGTACATGCTGGTACGCGTTTAGGATTTTCAACGGAAATTGCACGCAAATTAGCGATACAAACTGTAGTTGGATCAGGTGAATTGATGTTTCAGACAGAAATTTCACCAGCTAAATTGAGAGAAAATGTTACTAGCCCAGGTGGTACGACAGAAGCCGCACTAAAAATATTGAATTCTGAGTCTGGATTGCAGCCATTACTTGATGCGACTGTAGATGAAGCAATCGCCCGAGCAAAAGAATTAGGAAAAAAGTAATTCAATTATTTGTTTGAATTTTGTGATTAAGTTTTTAAAATATAATTTAGATGTTAATGTAATTCACCTGTTGTTGTAAATTGATTGAAGGTCGTGTGAAATTTTATTGACTCTGAACATTAGGAGGTTGCACTATGCTTGCTAATAAAACTCGAATGAAAGTGCTATCAAAATTTATGGAGATGATAGCAGAACTGTCTTGGCATCATGTTGACTTACAAGGTTTGGCTGATCAATGTGGGATAAAATATTCTGCATTGAGAGGTAGTTATTCTGGAAAGAAAGATATACTGAAAGACTTTACGACGATGATTGACCAAGAGGCTCTTGATAGTGTTAATTCTAGTGAAAATATAAATAGTTCTGCTAAGGATCGGTTGTTTGATATTTTGATGGTAAGACTGGATGCACTTAGTCCCTATCGTGAGGGAATTCAGCAACTTCTTTGTGCAGTGAAATGTGATCCTTGCTTGGCTTTAACTTTGAACAAACTTTCAGTCAATTCAATGCGTTGGATGTTGGATGGAGCAAAAATAGAGACCCGTGGAATCACTGGAAATGCAAAAATACAAGGATTGGTACTTGTGTATTCCCGCGTTGTTTGTACCTGGCTGAAAGATGAAGAAAAAGGGTTATCAAAAACAATGGCCGCACTAGATGGAGAATTGAATCGAGGTCATGTTTTATTGAAGCAAGTAGAAACAGCTGAAAATATACTATCAAACTTGTGCCGATTGGTGTGTTGTCCAGGCAAAAATTCAGATGTTGTTGCTGATTCAGACCGCGTACCAGCGTAAGATGAGTGAATAAAAGTTAATCGTAACCTAGCCCCTTAGTATTTGACGAATTGGAGAAATTTGATGGAAAGCGAGACTAATAAGATTGACTTTGATAAGTTTTTAGAGGTAGATATTCGAGCAGGTACAGTAACAAGGGCTGAAGAATTTCCGGAAGCGCGAAAACCGGCATTCAAACTATGGATAGATTTTGGTCCACAGATTGGAATAAAAAAAACAAGCGCACAGATTACTCAGCATTACTCAATTCATGATCTAATTGGTAAGCAAGTGATGGCTGTAGTAAACTTCCCGGCACGTCAAATTGGTCCATTTATGTCAGAAGTTCTTACGCTTGGTTATGCTGATGCAAATGGTGATATCATCTTAGCGTCAATTGATAAGACTGTTGAAAATGGAGCACGATTGCATTGATTTTAGGCTGGAATTCGAACTTGTACTAGTAGTCCACCAAGTTTCTGACTGTCTTCAAGATTAATTTCACCACCATGACCTCGCGCAATATCTCGTGCAATTGATAATCCTAAACCTGTGCTAATTTCATTTTGATTTCTGGCGGTGTCAATTCGATAAAATGGTCGGAATGCCGCTTCCCTTTCTTCTTCTGGAATACTAGGTCCATCATCCTGAATTGTTACAGTTAACCAGTTGTCAACGTGTTTTCCTTGAATTTCAATTATATTGGCATAACGACAAGCATTTCCGACTAAATTTGACAGGCATCGTTTGAATGCGTTTGGTTTGACAGTTGCATTTGGATCACCTTGAAAATTGGAACTTATAGTCTTTCCCAATACTTCGGCATCAGTTTCTAATTCTTCAAATAAGAGTGGAATTTCAATATTAGTTGCCTCTTCATCACCGGCTCCTTTTGCAAAATCTAAGTAAGCCTCTAACATATGAGTCATTGTGGCAATATCTCGTTCCAATGCTTCTACATCTATTCCCTGTTTTTGGATCAAGGCAATTTGTAATTTTAATCTTGTTAATACGGTTCTTAAATCATGACTAACACCACTTAGCATTGCAGTTCGTTGCGTTATATGTCGTTCTATTCGTTGGCGCATTTGGATAAATGCTAAACTTGCTTGTCTTACTTCACTTGAGCCAGAGGGTTTAAAACCTACTACGGGTCTCCCCTTACCGAATCCTTCTGCGGCCGAAGCCAGTTTTTGGATCGGACGAATCTGATTACGCAAAAAAATAATTGAAATTGTGATTAGGACAATAGCAGTACAAAACATCCAAACAAAAAATATGTGATAGTTGGAAGCAAATGTAAGGCTCTTACGTGCGAACACCTGTAGTATGCGGTCATTTAGGTGGATGCGAATCTCAACTCTCCTGATGTCGCTTACAGTATCAATCCAAAATGGTTTCCCTATTCGATTTTGAATGCTAATGGTTAAATGATGGTCAAGAGTATCAAAAAATGGTTTAGGTGGCATTTCAGGAAAGGGTTCATTTGGTAAATAATTTAATTCTAATTCAAAATTTCGCTGTGCTATTTCCTTTAGTTCTGCACGATTTTCTTCGGATTGATATTTTTCATGTAATTCAATAAATGTCGAGATACTGCGTGTTACTGATTCAGATAATCGTTTTGTCACAAGATTTAAGTGTCTTTCCTCAAATACTAATACAACGACGGTCTGTAGCAGAATCATTGGAACTAGTAAGATAATAAGGGAGCGTGTAAATAATTTTTTGGGTAGTTGTCTGTATAAGAATCCTGCAATTGCAGAATATACGTTACCAAAGAAACTGATAATTGTGCGAATAGTACCGCTAATCACAAATAAATTTCCCTGATTCTTTGATGTATCCATTGTTTACCTCATGTCACAGTACAGTCGATAACCAAGTCCTCGCACTGCTTGCAAGTATATTGGATTGCTAGGATCAGATTCTATTTTGCGACGGATTCTGTTAATTTGTACATCTATAGTTCGTTCGTTTATACCATTGAACAGGGTTTCAAATTCAGACCGGAGAATAGTCTGACTTGGACGATTAGCAAGTACAGCAAGTGTCTGTTTTTCACGTTCGGTTAACTTTACGACTTCATTTTCACGCAAGAGCACGTTCTTTGCAAAGTTAAATGTAAATGGACCGAAGCAAACTTCTTTGGGTTTTTCTCCAGAGAGTAGATTGTTTCGTTTTAGAATTGCTTGGATACGCAGTACTAATTCACGGGGTTCAAATGGCTTTACTAAGTAGTCATCAACACCGGTTTCTAATCCATTAATCTTGTCAATTGTTTCAGATTTTGCTGTTAACATTAAAATTGGGACCAAAGAGGTCTTTCGTAAACTCTTTGCAAAACTAATCCCGCTTTCACCTGGCATCATGACATCAAGTACAAGCAAATCAAACGAGATGCTATTTAATTTATGTCGAGCATTAGCTGCGGAATCAGCGGTTGTGATTTTGTAGCCATTTTCTTTTAGATATTGAGATAACAAATCTCTGATGCGCTGATCATCATCAATGAGTAATAAATGATAAGCATCATCGCGTGTGTTTGCAGATTTAGAATTCAAATAGGTCATTTATTTACCTATATTTGGTGCTCCAGTATATGCTTCAACGATTTTGCGTCCTTCTACATTTGTCATATTATACAAAAATTGACTAACAATTTCTTTAGTTTCTAGTGGCATATTTGAGAATACATCAGTTAATCTTTTTGATTGCGGGAGTGAAAGTTGCCGGGATAACTCTTCACCCTGTTGGGTAGGATAGAGTAGTCGCTGGCGTTGATCATTTTTTCCAACTTTTTGTTCAATGTAACCTTCATCAATTAGCTGTTTAAGAACACGTCCAAGACTTTGTCTGGTTATGTGTAAAATCTGTAGTAACTCATTTACTTTTAGCCCAGGATTTTGTGCGACAAAATGTATTACGCGGTGGTGTGCTCGTCCGAAATTTAGGCGAGACAATATCTTGTCAGGGTCAGAAATAAAATCACGATAGGCGAAAAAGAGCAATTCAATTAGTTGCTCAATATCTTTTGGTATTTTAGGGTTCTTAGGTTTTTGATTCAATTTTGATTTCCTCTATGTTAGTTGTATGATTAAAAAATATATCAGTAATATTGACATAATTTTTTTTTGAATTATAGTACTTCTTTTAACGGACTTTATAGCACACATCTCAAAGGAGACAAAAATGGCAAATCAGTCTTATGACCAACGAGAGGGTTTTGTTTGGCTAGATGGAAAATTTGTACCATGGCAGGAAGCAACCACCCATGTATTGACTCATGCTCTTCATTATGCGAGTTCAGTTTTTGAAGGTGAACGTTCGTACATGGGAAACATTTTTAAGCTTGAATCACATACTGCTCGTTTAATCAAATCAGGGCAAATATTAGGGTTTGAGATACCTTGGACTGCTGAACAAATAAACAATGCATGTAATTTAGTGCTTGAAAAGCAAGGACTTTTAAATGCACCGCATGCATATATTCGACCTGTTGCGTGGCGTGGTAGTGAAATGATGGGAGTGTCTGCACAGAAAAATACGATACATTTAGCAATTGCGGCGTGGGAATGGCCAAGTTACTTTGATAAAGAAGCACTTGTAAAAGGATTAAGACTAAATATTGCGAAATTTCGACGACCAGATCCCAAAACTGCTCCTTATGATTCAAAGGCGGCCGGACTTTATATGATTTGCACATTGTCAAAACATGAAGCAGAGAGTCGAGGGTATCACGATTCATTAATGCTTGATTGGCGGGGACAGGTTGCTGAAGCAACTGGTGCAAATGTATTTTTTATAAAGGATGGAAATTTATTTACTCCCATCCCTGATTGTTTTTTGGATGGTATCACCAGAAGAACTGTAATCTCTTTAGCCAAAGCAAGAGGTATTGAAGTAATTGAAAAAGTAATAATGCCAGAAGATATGTCGGATTTCGAAGAATGTTTCTTAACTGGAACCGCCGCAGAAGTTTCACCAGTGTCGGAAATTGGTCCTTATAAATTTCAGGTTGGTGACATTACCAAGCAATTAATTGATGACTATCAAATAGCTGTTCACCCGAACAAATAATTAGCTTGGTAAGTTCCATCGCGCTTTGGCATCATCGTCTTCTGATCTTGTTTCGACCCATTTGCTAGCAGAACCATCCTTGTAATGTTCTTTTTTCCAAAATGGAGCAAATGACTTTAAGTAATCCATGACAAATTCAGCACTTGTAAATGCAGGTTGACGGTGTTTACTTGCCGAAGCTACAAACACGATATTTTCACCAGGAGTAATGTAACCAAATCGGTGAATAACTGAAATTCCAATTAAAGGCCATCGCTCAATTGCAAGATTTGCAATTTTAGTAAGTTCTTTTATCGCCATATCGGGGTAGTGTTCAAGTTCAAGAGCCTTTAGTGATTCAGATTCATTTCGACACAAACCAGTAAAAGTAGCAATAGCACCAATATCAGCACAATTTGCTTTCAAGTTGGCGATTTCATTGTCCGCAACAAAATCTTCGGTTTGAATTCGTACAGTTGGGTTTATTTGGGAAGAATTCACAATACTACCCCCCTGTCATTGGCGGAAATAGTGCAATTTCATTTGGTTGAGCTATTGGCTCATTTTGATCAATGTGTCGTTGATCAATAGCTACCCGAATTTTATCTGAATCAGCTAACGCATTTTCAAATTCTGGTCCACGTGTTTTGAGCCATTCAATTAGATCAGCAGGAGTTTTAATTCCTGTTGGAAGTTCAATTTCTTCTTGTTCCTTTCCGATTCGCTCACGGATCCACGCGAAATATAAAAGTTTCATAATTTTACTTTTCAGTATCATCCATTAAATAATTTATACCAGCCTTAAAATAGTCATAACCAGTATAAATAGTTAAAATTGCAGAAATCCAAAAGAGGATAAGCCCTATTTCTGCCAATCCATTGAACACTTGATCGGCTGCGGGACCAGAAAGTAGGATTCCAATTGATAGCATTTGTAAAAATGTTTTAACTTTTGCTAGTTTGGTAACTGGAACGCTAACCCTTAATTCAGCAAGAAATTCCCGCAATCCGGAAACCAAAATTTCACGACACAAAATTATTACTGCGGCAATTATGGACCAACTAGTAATTTCTTCTGTATAAACAAGTAACAAAAGGCAAACTGCAACTAATAATTTATCTGCAATGGGATCTAATAATCGTCCTAATGTAGTCTGTTGTTTCCAAATGCGGGCTAAGTATCCATCAAAAAAATCACTAACACCTGCTATAATGAAGACAGTAACCGCAACCCATTTTGCAGTTAATTCTGGAATGTAATTTTTGGACGCTTCGTCATTAGTAAAAATAACAAATACCGCTAATCCAGGTACCGCAATTATCCGGCCATATGTTATCAGATTAGGTAGAGAGAACGTGTGTGATTTTGCCATGAAACGACCAATCTCGAAATTCGATAGATTTTTAAGAATGTACTTATCAAGGTCAAAAATAAAGTCCTATTTAAGGTCAAATTTAACTTTACAAACAAATTTTTCAACTGAGTATATATTAACCATATTATTTTAGAAGTTTAACTATAAATTTTGCACCTAGGAATTTTCATGAAAATGGTCAAAGATTAGCTGGGCAGTTGCTTCTGAAATTCCATTCACTCCTTGCAAATCTTCTACTCCAGCTTGTGCAACAGCTTTTGCCGTTCCAAAATGTCTCAATAATGCTCGTTTTCTAGTCGGCCCAACACCGATAATTTCGTCTAATGGATTTGCTCCTATTTCCTTTTTTCTTCGTGCTCGATGGGTACCAATCGCAAACCGATGCGCTTCATCTCTTAGGCGTTGAACAAAGTAAAGTACTGGGTCACGTTCGGGTAACATGAAACTTTTTTGTTTAGAAACATAAAATTTTTCTCGTCCTGCATTTCGTTCTGGGCCTTTCGCAATTCCGATGAGTGGAATGTCTATGATACCTAATTCCTCAAGTGTTTCACGCGCGGCACTTAATTGTCCGCGCCCCCCATCAATCAAGACTAGGTCAGGCCATTGTGGAATTTCAGAACCGTCAGAATTTTCGTTTGAATTGGTTGAGATAGAAGAAGTATTGTCATTCTGCTTACTGCCTTCCTTTAATAATCTAGAAAATCGACGTTTAAATACTTCACGCATCATTCCAAAATCGTCACCTGGAACAAGCTCAGTAGATTTGATATTGAATTTTCGATATTGACTTTTAGCAAAACCGTCAATACCAACTACGATCATTCCACCCACGGCATTCGTTCCCATGATGTGGGAGTTATCATAAACTTCTATTCGACGGGGGCGAATTGATAAATCAAATGTATCTTTTATCTTTTCAAGTAATTGAATTTGCGTTGCACTTTCTGCAAGACGCTGTTGTAAGCTATTTTGGGCATTTGTTAATGCATGTTCAGTTAAGTCTTTTTTTTCACCGCGACTTGGTACAGTAATCTCCACTCTTTTTCCAATTTTTTCCGAAAGTGCCATTGAAAGCAGTTCTCTTTCGTTAATTTTATTTGAAAGTAAAATTGATTTTGGTACCTGTTTGTCATCATAGAATTGTGCGAGAAAACTTTGTAATACATCAGATATATTAAGACTTTTGTCAGCTTTTGGAAAATAGGCACGATTGCCCCAATTATGCCCGGTTCGGAAAAAGAAGACCTGAATACAATTTAATCCGCCTTCTTGATAGATTGCAAACACATCGGCTTCAGAGACTGTTTGAGGGTTTATTCCTTGTCGACTTTGGACATGGGATAAAGCAGCTAATCGGTCTCGGTACATGGCGGCCCGCTCAAAATCAAGAGAATCTGAAGCCTGTTCCATGGCTTTAGCTAAATCAGTTTTAACTGCAGTACTTTTGCCAGATAAAAAGCGTTTTGCCTCATTTACTAAATTTGCATAATCTTCTATTGAGATTTCTCCAGTACAAGGGGCAGAACACCGTTTTATTTGGAATTGGAGGCAAGGACGGCTTCGATTTGAGTAGTAGGTGTTTGAACAATTTCTTATCAAAAAAGCTTTTTGTAATGCATTGATAGTTCTATCAACAGCAATTGGAGAGGCGAAAGGGCCAAAATAATCTCCATTTTGTTTTCTTGCACCGCGATGCTTAATTATGGCTGGTGCATCATGGTCCTTAGTTAACAAAATGTACGGAAAACTTTTATCATCGCGGAGAAGGACGTTGAATTTTGGACGTAGTCGTTTGATTAAGTTCGCTTCAAGAAGTAATGCCTCTGTTTCAGTTCTAGTAGTTACAAACTCCATTGCCATTGTTAACTGTACCATACGGATGATACGGTTTGACTGACCTTGTAACCTAGTATAACTAGTAACTCGTTTTTTTAGAGATCTAGCTTTTCCCACATACAAGACATCTCCATCCTCTCCTATCATACGATACACGCCAGGTCGATTCGGTAGCTGCTTTACTAGTTGAGAAATTACTTCAATTCCTTTAGGAGTCTGTTTAGTATTGGTAGCAACGCTGTTAGACTTTTCTGGAGATTGATCTGTCATTATTGAATTCCAAAATCTTTCGCAAAATAAAGCTTGTTTCGGGTTAAACAATATAAGAAAATGGACTTGTTATTCCCTTACATTAGTAACATCTGGTGTTTTCCAAATGAGATGTTGCCCACCATCAAGTATTATCATTTGTCCTGTAATAGAGGGAGTTTCAACTAAAAACTTAATAGTTTGAGCAAATTCTGAAAGTTCTGGACCACGTTGAAGTGGTAATACATCAATTTGTTTTTGAAAATCGCTTGGTTGCTGTCGTTCATTCTTAATTGTCGGACCCGGACCTATAGCATTTACCCGAATTTTTGGGGCTAATGCTTGTGCCATTGTTTTGGTTGCAGTGTGTAAAGCTGCTTTTGAAAGAGTGTATGAATAAAATTGCGGTGTTAGCTTCAAAACTCGTTGATCAATGATATTGATAATATGTCCTGTCTTATTTGAAGGAAGCTGTTTGGCAAATTCACTTGCAAGAAAGCTTGGTGCACGAACGTGTAGTGCGTAATGTAAATCAAAATTTGTTTCATTAATTTGGTAAATATCATCTTCTAAAAATACGGAAGCACAATTGACAAGTACAGTTAGTGGACCAAATTTGGTGATAACCTCGTTAATAAGTTTGCTTGGTTCATTGAGTTTGGATAAATCGGCTTGAAATGCCATTGCACTCCCACCATTTGAATTAATCTCAGATGCTAATTCCTCCGCACTTGTAATGTTTGAATTAGCATGGATTGCAACTTTCCAACCGGAGTCTGACAAATCGGTAACAATTGCTAGACCTATTCTCTTAGCTGCTCCTGTAATCAATACTGTTTGTTCTTGTGGGGTGTTAATTTCAGCCATTTCATGCTCCTAATTTAATTTTTGAAAAATTTAGGTGGTGTAGTTATAATTGAAATTATGAATATCAGTATCAGCATAAATAATTCTTAACTTTGCATTTCTTCCCTTTGTTGTCCTTATTCTTCATAATTTTCAATTTTTTATTCTAGTTTGACCATGATCAATTGTGGAATATTGTAAAGAGTTTATTTGGTATAGTAAGGTAAAGACTTTTCATTGTTATTTGAATTTCTCTGGTACAAAATTTTTCTCTCAAAGTATTTCGCAACTCTTAGGTGGCGAAATGTAGCATAATTCATTGCTAACAAATACCCATAACGACCTCTCAGAAAGTAAAGACGTAAAAAGTAGGCTTTCAAAAAGGCAAGTGGAAATTCGGTAACTATTCGCCAAGGTGCTAAGATTCGTCCCTTTTTTTCGATATCGTGAACCTGTAAATCTGTATAATTATTATACTTGCGTAGATCATTTCCAAGAGAAATAGTTGAAAAATGATATATTTTGTTCTTTAGCTGACCAATTTTAACTCCACTGTTTAATAACACGCTATCATGGACGGGGCTTTCAGAAAATCTACCACATTCTAGAGTATATAACCGAATAGGAGTTTCAACATAAGTCCAATTGCGAATTTTAGTTTCTCCCGGATAGATATTTATTCGCGGTATTTTCCAAGCATTTTTGGTAGGTTCACCATCTTTGAATAATTGCCGCAATTCGGAAACAAGTTTAGGTGACATCACCTCATCGGCATCTAAGTTTAGAAGCCATTTATTTGTGCATACTTCCTCGCCAAACTGTTTTTGAAGCCCGTATCCCTTCCATTCATTAAAAATAAATTGAACCCCCATTTCATTGCAAATTTGCTGAGTGTTATCGGTAGAACCTGAATCAACAACAATTACTTCATTAGCTAATTCAATAGCCGGTTTAAGTGTAGCACGAATTCGACTCTCTTCGTTCTTTGTAATGATAAAAATGCTAATTGGGATTTTGATGCTCATATCGTGCTTCATTTTTTAATTTTAGAAAAAAAGTTAAGTTCTAATCACGAAAATCCGTGAATTTTTTGCTATCGAAATTTGATTAAATTGTTGCCTTTGTTAAATGTATCATACTGCAATTATTGTGAAATTAAACTGTTTTGAAGTTAACTGAATTTTTATGTTGATAATTGGGATTTAGGATTGAGCAAGAATTTTGAAGATTTTTATGTCAGTTTAAATTTTTTTGATATGAAAACTTGTTTGAATGTATAAAAGTTGTTTTGAATTCAAATTTGAACTAAATAAGATTGTGGTTCTCAATAACTTAGTATGTTAAGATTTATTTTACAAATTTGTAAGGACTTTTAACTATGAGTAAATTTAATGTTGCGATTGTTCCGGTAACAGTTTTTCAACAAAATTGTGCGCTTATTTGGCAGAAGGATTCAGGTAAAGGTGTAATTGTTGACCCCGGAGGAGATGTAGAGTTAATAAAATCAGAAGTTGAAAAGAGAAACTTCAAAGTTGAAAGAATCCTGTTGACACATGGTCACATTGATCATGTTGGCGGTGCAACGGATTTAGCAGAACAATTAAACGTACCTATTGAGGGGCCCCATATTGATGATCAACCTTTACTTGACAATATTGAGAGTCAGGCCCGACAATTTGGTGTGAGTAGTGGTAAAAATGTTAAACCGAATAGATGGTTGGAAGAAGGTGATACTGTACAAATATCGGACAAACCGTTTGAAGTTTTTCACTGCCCTGGGCACGCCCCTGGTCATGTGGTCTTTTTTAATAAAGATGCCGCGCTATTGATTGCTGGTGATGTTTTATTTAAAGGTTCAATTGGGAGAACTGATTTGTATCAGGGTAGTCTTGATGTTTTGTTAGCTTCAATCAAAGAGAAATTATTTCCACTTGGAGATCATGTTCAATTCATATGTGGTCATGGAGAATCTTCAACGATCGAGCATGAGCGGAAGACAAATCCCTTTCTGCAAAATTTTACATGACCAAGAAAATAGCAAGATGTGTCACGTTTCTGGAACATCTTGCCATTATTTCTTCTTGGATTAAGTTGCTAAGGCTACATTTGTGGCTTGAAGACCTCGACCGCGTCGATCTTCTTCAGTTTCAAATGTGACTTTTGCTCCTTCTTGCAAAGTGTTGAGACCTGTCTTTTCCAATGCTGATACATGGACAAATATGTCTTTTCCACCTTCTTCTGGAGTTATGAACCCAAATCCACGGCTTGAGTTAAAAAATTTAACAGTTCCTGTTTGACTACTCATGGGGTTATCCTTTCCCTTAAAAATAAAAAATGGACTGTTAAAAACAGCCCGGTTAATTCTCGTGCGTCGGGAAAGTTATTAAACCCAATGTGAGATAATTGATATCCTCAAAGGGGAATTTAGCAATCCTTAGTCCGAGTGACTGTATGAATTTTCATTCAATCATTCTCAATATATATACCAAAAAATTGAAAGTTGCAATAACACAAAAAACTTTTTCTGGATTTTATGAAAATTAGTCACAAATTACTGTTCCAACCACCTTGGAACAAAAACCGAAATATGCAAAATGAATCAAAAATGCCGATAAAAATCTTATGTTGATATCATGACAACACAGTTTAACTACATAAAAGAAAGAGTTAAATTCCAACTCAGCCCCAATTTATAGTTACTTTCTTGCAACTACTAAATGACCTTGAACTACAGTACCTTCTTCTTCACGTACAATTGTAGTTTGGATGTCAATGCAGGTAAAATTATAGTTAGAAAGGGTATTTATTAAATAGGATTCAGTATGCACATATCGGCAAGATGAGTTGACCTTATAGGGTTTTTCGTTGCTTTCCGAATCAAGCAACAATTCACTGGAAAATGCGAAAATCCCACCATCGCATGAATTTTTGTTGACACTATTAAATAACTCTTCGAGACAACCAAAGTAAGGTAGCACATCGGTTGCAATAATAAGGTCCCATTGTACGTGATTTGAATTTTTAAGAAAATTGACTATTTCCGCAACATAGAGTTCATCGTAACAGTTTTTTTCAAATGCTTTTTCAATCATTTTTTCCGAAAGATCTACACCAGTAATGTGTTGGCATTGATTTTGATTGATCATACCACTTAAACCAGTCCCACAGCCAAGGTCTAACATTCGTTTAAAATTACTTAGTGAGTTTTTTTGTAATATTTGATTGATCTTCGCAGGAATATCATAACCAAGGGTATGAACTAAAATAGCTTCAAAAGCTAATGCGTGTTGATCAAATAAGGTCGTAACGTAGGAACTGGGTGCTTTGAGAGGAACTTCTCCCTTGTTCATTGCAGCAAGGCGAATTTGTGCACCTGCACAATCAAGCGGATCAATTTTTAGAACCTCACGGTAGGCCTCAGCAGCGGATTCAATTTTTCCTGCTTTTTCAAAGGAAAGTGCCCGATTATAAGCTTCCTCAAGAGGGTCTTTTTCATTTGGTATTGTACCCATGGGAAAATCAATATTTCTTTAGTTTTTTTGCTTAGTTTTTAACTTGCTTGCTGACAGTTTATAATGATTTCTATTTTTCAAATTAGCGACGGTTAGTGGTATAAGCTGCGTTATTTTTGTTGTTTTTTACGCGCTAACGGTTTTTCTGTTCGTGCTACTGTCATTTCATTTAGAGTGTTTTTTCTAACCTTAGATTTAGTTGGTAAATTTGCTGATTCTCCGTACTTTTTTTCACCTTTATAACGACCTGACTTGGTTACGATTTTATGTTGGCGTGCCATTGGATCATCGGCAATTGCTAATTCAGTTTCCCGTAATCGTTTGACTTCATCTCTTAAGCTCGCTGCGTTTTCAAAATCTAAGTCCGCTGCCGCTTCGCGCATTTGTTTTTCAAGTTCAGCGATGTGTGCATTAAGATTATGCCCTATTAAAGAGTCTGCTTCGCTTAATAATCCTGCATCTGGAGTAACGTGATCTTGTTCGTAAACAGAAGAAAGTAGATCTTCAATGTTCTTTTTAACAGATTCAGGGGTTATTCCGTTTTCTTTGTTATACGCCACTTGTTTTTCACGTCGACGATTTGTTTCAGCGATTGCTCGTTCCATTGAACCAGTTATTTTATCTGCATAGAGCAAAACGTACCCATCAACATTACGAGCTGCGCGACCGATTGTTTGAATTAATGCAGTCTCAGATCGTAAAAATCCTTCTTTGTCGGCATCTAAAATTGCAACTAACCCACATTCTGGGATATCAAGTCCTTCTCGAAGCAAATTGATACCTACAAGGACATCAAATGTTCCTAAGCGAAGGTCGCGTAGTATTTCGATCCGCTCCAATGTATCTATGTCTGAATGCATGTAGCGAACCCGAACCTCATTTTCGTGTAAATACTCTGTAAGGTCTTCTGCCATTCTTTTGGTGAGAGTCGTCACCAATACTCGGTATCCTTTTTCGGCAGTGATACGGACTTCACCAAGCAAATCATCTACTTGCGACTTTGCCGGTCTTACTTCTACAGGGGGGTCAGTTAGTCCAGTTGGACGAATCACTTGTTCAGTAAATACTCCATGAGTTTGATCTAATTCCCAACTTCCCGGTGTCGCTGAAACATAGATACTTTGTGGTCGCATCGCATTCCATTCCTCAAAGCGAAGTGGTCGATTATCCATACAAGATGGTAATCGAAAACCATATTCTGCTAGTGTTGCTTTTCGCCGGAAATCCCCTCGGTACATGCCACCAAGTTGAGGAATTGAGACATGACTTTCATCAACAAAAACAAGTGAATTATCAGGGAGATATTCAAATAGTGTAGGGGGTGGTTCACCTGGTTTTCGTCCTGTAAGGTAGCGGGAATAATTTTCAATTCCTGCACATGAACCAGTTGCAACAATCATTTCAATGTCAAAAGAGCACCTTTGTTGCAAACGTTGTGCTTCTAATAACCGGTTATGTTTATCCAATTCATCAAGTCTTTCATTTAGTTCGGTTTTAATTTTAGAGATTGCTTGTTCTAGTGTTGGTTTTGGGGTCACGTAGTGAGAATTTGCATAAACTTTAACTGATTCCATTTCTGCAGTTTTTTGACCAGTAAGTGGATCAAATTCGGTAATAGCTTCAATTTCATCACCAAATAGTGAAATTCGCCACGCACGGTCTTCATAGTGAGCTGGAAACAGTTCAATGGTATCACCACGAACTCGAAATGTACCCCGGTGAAAAGAGGCATCATTGCGTTTATATTGTAAAGCTACTAAGTCAGCCAATAATTGCCGTTGTTGAATCTGCTCACCAACCCGTAGGGAAAATGACATTTCAGTGTAAGTTTCAACTGAACCAATGCCATAAATACATGACACCGAAGCAACGATAATCACATCATCTCTTTCAAGTAGAGAACGGGTAGCCGAATGTCTCATGCGGTCAATTTCTTCGTTAACCGTACTTTCTTTTTCAATAAATGTATCAGTTCTTGGAACATATGCTTCAGGTTGGTAGTAATCATAAAATGAGACAAAATATTCAACAGCGTTGTCAGGAAAAAATCTTCTAAATTCACCATATAGCTGTGCAGCAAGTGTTTTATTGTGGGCCAAAACTAACGCGGGTCGTTGTGTTTTCTCAATTACTTGTGCCATTGTAAAAGTTTTACCTGATCCTGTAATTCCAAGCAGAACCTGATCGCGTGCACCTTGGCTAACACCCTCAATTAATTCGTCGATTGCTTCTGGTTGGTCACCGCTAGGATCAAAATCAGTATCTAATTTAAATGCTTTCCCACCTTCAGATTTTTCAGGGCGATGTGGCCGATGTGGAATCCAAGGATCCCCACGCAATTCTTCGCGTCCATGTTCAATCAAGTTTGCTAATGCCGCCACGGTTGCAGTATTCGCTATTTCAGATACATCTAAATTTTTCTTAGTAGATTTTTTTTTCTCAGTGGATTGCTTACTTAGTATTTGTTCGGCTTCTTCCAGTGACACATCTAAACCCGCAATTGGGTTTAGTCCACCCTCAGCTTTTTCGCGCGGATTGAGTGAAGTACCTATTGAGGTTCCACGAGCGGTTCGACTAGATTTATTCTTCTCAGTATTTGAACTCTCAGTGGAATTTTTTGACTGTTTCGGCCCTACACTTGGCTTGGATTTGTCATTTGAAGTTGGCTGAAAATTACATTCCTGCTTAAGTGCTTCTGATTTATTTGTCGGCACTTTTGTATTTGCATCAATTAGATTTTCCATTTCTGCACCATTCGGAGTTTTAGTTTATTTTGTCACATGTTTGGTAAGATTTGAGAATTATTGTCGAATTTTGCGGACTTTTTGGGTCTATCAATACTTGATTCCAATTATTTTCAAGTTGTAATCGATCAATTAAGCAAGTACAAATATTTGGACAGTTTGAGTAATCTGTATTTAATTCACGGCAATCTACTAAACAGCTTTTATGAAATTCAACTTCAGTTATCGCATCTCGCCCTAATCCTGCATTTACAGCTAACCAAATTATACCAATTATTATTGGTTGGTGTACCATATAAAATAATAAACTGTGTCTACCAAATAACTGAATGGGTTTAAAGATTCGGTGATGAAGTTGTAACTTCGCTAATCGGAGATGCCAGTTATTTTCGATTGCATATTTGGTACATGCTATGCCATACAATGGAGCAGCAAACCAGGGAAAGATTGGTACAAAGTCGACTGTTTCCGGTTTAGTTGTAATTAAACCAATCCAAGATAAATTTGGATGGTCTAAATAGCTAATTTGGACAAACAACGGCAAAAAAGCGATTATTGTCGCGCATAATAAGGTAATGAGTTTAGGCAGACGTAGAAAGATTAATCCAGCCACACTTGAAAATGCAATGCAGTGCAGAATACCAAATCTGACCATTTCCTGCGGAAACACATACCATGTAATAAGTGAAATAGCTATGGCACAGAGAGAGATTATAAGGAATCTCTGCATAAATGGCCTAAAATTTATTCCACTTCCATGGGCAAGAGTTAGACTGATACCTGTTAAAAATAGAAACGAAGAGGCAATTGAAATTCGGAACAGAATCCAGCTGGTTGCTTCTGTAACTTGCCAAGTGACTACATTAAACCAAGTCAAATCCCATGAGAAATGAAAAATTGCCATAACCAACAAGGCAACACCACGCATCAAATCAATAATTGGTAAACGTGGTATAACTTGCTCAGAAAGGTTTACAGAACGGTGCTGAGAAGTATTGTTTGATTTAGAACGCTGGTGCACGCATTTTTCCTTTTGTAAAAAAAATTAAATTGTGTAATTTGTCGTAAAAATATTTTTCGAAATTAGTTCTAGTACATTATAACCTATCGGCAAATTGTAACTTGAACAAAATTTAAATTTTTAATCAATTTGCATAAAATCAAACCGGAAATTTGTCTGCTAAACTAACAAATTTGATAGTTTGGTGTTAGAGTATTGATAATTTAAATTTTGAACCTAACTAGAGGTTTAATACCAAATTACTTAAACAAGTACAAATTGATTTGTATTTACCATTGAACTTCATCCACAGAAAATTTTGAGGTGTTTTATGAGTTTTCTTTCAGCTTCACTTTCACGCGTCAAACCTTCAGCAACAATTGCAGTAACTAGCAAAGCTAATGAGCTAAAAGCAGCTGGTAAAAATGTAATTGGTTTAGGTGCAGGTGAACCAGACTTTGATACACCAGACAATATTAAACAAGCGGCAGTTGCCGCCATTCAAGCCGGAAAAACTAAATATACACCGGTTGATGGAATTCCAGAATTGAAAGAAGTAATTGTTGCGAAATTTGAACGAGAAAATGGCATTCAATATGCAAAAAATGAAATAACCGTAGGTACTGGCGGAAAACAGATATTATTTAATGCACTCGCTGCAACTCTAAATACGGGAGATGAAGTAATCATTCCAACTCCATATTGGGTCAGCTATCCTGATATGACGTTGCTTGCTGGGGGGGAACCAATAGTTTTGGAAGCTGACCCAAATACTTTCAAAGTTTCTGCAACTCAGCTGGCATCGGTAATAACTCCAAAGACAAAATGGTTTATTTTTAATTCACCATCAAATCCTTCAGGGGCAGCTTATACACGTGAGGAAATAAAGGCACTTACAGATGTTTTGATGGAGCATCCAAATGTCTGGATAATGACAGATGATATGTATGAACACTTGGTATATGACGATTTTAACTTTACAACCGTTGTGCAAGTAGAACCTCGTCTTAAAGACCGTACACTTACCGTAAATGGTGTTTCAAAAGCATATTCAATGACAGGTTGGCGAATAGGATATGGTGGAGGTCCTAATATATTAATAAAGGCTATGGCTAAGATTCAATCTCAAACGACATCTAATCCATGTTCTATTGCTCAATGGGCAGCTGTTGAGGCATTAAATGGAACACAAGATTTTATTCCAAAAAACAATGAAATTTTTAAAAGACGTAGAGATTTAGTGGTTTCAATGTTAAATCAAACAAAGGGAATTTCTTGTCCAGTTCCAGAAGGAGCGTTCTATGTATTTCCTTCATGTGCCGATATTATCGGAAAAGAGAGTCCTAGTGGAAAAACTATTGAAACGGATGAAGATTTTGTAACTGAATTATTGGAAAGTGAAGGAGTTGCAGTAGTGCATGGTTCGGCGTTTGGACTTGGTCCAAATTTTCGGATTTCTTATGCTACTTCAGAACAGCTATTAACTGATGCTTGTCAGCGAATTCAGCGTTTTTGCGGCAGTATTAACTAATATGTAGTACTGCCTTTTAATTGCCAAAATTTATTCACAAATTTGCGGTTACTAAGACACCTAAAGTTTTGCTCCGGAAATTGGGTGTATTCCATCAAATCAGATTTTAAATCAATTGGCAAAATTATTTATTTACACAAGCTTCTAAGACAGAATCATATTTTTTGATGTGTGAGTTTAACCCTAAATATTGTTCTGCATGTTTTCGTGCTCTTTCACTCCAAATCTGAATTTGACTAGGATCTTTTGTAAGTAAGTTTAAAGTATCGGAAATTGAATCTGGGTTAACGTCATCTAACAATATTGCAGATGAGCTAACTGCTTCTGGAGTTCCACCACTTGTTGAAGTAACTGTAGCACATCCACAGGACATTGCTTCTACAACGGACCTTGGAAATCCTTCGCGGACAATTGATGGTAAAGTAGCTATTTTTGAACGTGACAGCAAATCTTGTACTTCAATTGCGGTAAGGTTTGATCTCAAATTAATTCGGTTCTCACTGATAATTTTTTGTTGGATTTGTTGAAAAAATTCAATTTCGCGCTTTGTTGAAACTGTAACAGCTAGTTCTAATACCCAATCATCTAAATTCAAAGATTGAAAACCTTGAATAAGTTCAATTATACCTTTTTCTATTAATGCACGTCCCACGTAACTAATTATGTTTTCTTTAGTTTCAGCGGGTTTCCAAAAATTTGTATCAACCGCGTTTCCTATGACTGTGCACTTAGATTTTAAGGTTGGAAAATCTTTCAGAAATTCACCTTTGATAAATTCGCTGACTAAAATGATTTTTGCAACTGGTTTGAATTGTTGTAATTTTCTCAGTTGGGATAACCAATTAGTTCTTGGTTTGGTTAATCCATGACGATAGAGAACAACCGGGATTGATGGTAGTTTTTTCGCTAAAAAATGAGCGGTCATGGGATATTGGTGAACGACAATAATGTTAGGATTAAATTGTTGAATCTCATTTAAATAAGCGTGATTCAGTTGACGTTGACTGTTTCCAGTTACACCTTTGTAATCTATTCTCGGAAAAGGATTTTGGTTTTTGGGGCCTACCACGATGCTGGTATTATTATAAGTACTGTTTTGCACTTGGTCTCTAACAATCAAATCAATTGATGTAGCACCGGATTCAGTAAATGTCATATTCCTTGGCAGAACCACTGCAATTTTCATTTTGCGTTATCTCTCTACAAACAATTTATTGCACTTATTGATTCTTGGGTAAAAACTTCGAAAAGACAGAGGTAACCAAGTTTTTAAAATGTTTTTCATCGCGACTATTTGCTCGGTTTTGAATAATTTAAAATATATGTAAATAGTTTGAAAACAAAAAAAGTTCCTCAAAGTGCTGAGGTAATTATAATTTTGATAATTACAAATGATATTTGACAAATTTTCAGTGAAAAAATTGATATTATTTAAAATTAGTGATATTTTTTGCAATTTCAATTACTTCAATATCTAAATTGTAATCGTATAATTTAGTTGAAACATCAGCTCAAAATACTTTATTGTTTTAGGTAAAGAAAAAAATCAACAATATTTTGCTAGGAGGAACTAAATGCCAATTAATTCTGAACCGCGATGTATTGCACTTGTTGGTGCGTTTGGAAGTGGAAAAACAACTCTCTTAGAAGCAATATTAGCTCGCACTGGTACAATTGAAAGACAAGGTAGCGTAGACCAAGGCAATTCAGTTGGTGATTCCATTCCTGAAGCTAGGGCACATAAAATGAGTGTGGAAGCTAATGTTGCAAGTTTTAAATATCTTGATGATCAATTTACAATTATTGATTGCCCCGGTTCAATTGAATTTTTAAATGAAGCGAATGGAGTTTATGCTGGAATAGATCTAGCAATTGTGGTCACTGAAGCGGATGATAAAAAGCTACCTGCATTACAAGTTATTTTAAAATCACTTGAAGACCGCAATATCCCACATTTTATGTTTTTTAATAAGATTGACAAATTTAATGGGAGTATTCGGGAGTTATTGAAAACTGTTGAATCTGTTTCAAAAGTTCCACTTGTAATTCGTCAAATTCCGATTTGGAAGGATGGGATTGCAACAGGCTTTATTGATTTAGCATTAGAAAAAGCCTTTGTATATAAGGAACACGCTACCAGTGAGGTCATTGAAATTCCTGATGAAGAGAAAGCGAGGGAATTGGAAGCGCGGTTTGAAATGCTTGAACGAATTGCTGATTATGACGATAGTTTAATGGAACAATTATTAGAAGATATACAACCTGAAACTGAACTAGTTTTCAAAGATTTGGTAAAGGAAGTTCAAAATCGAGAAATTTGTCCCGTATTTATTGGTTCAGCAGAGAATTGCAATGGTGTTCGTCGGTTGCTGAAAGCACTCCGCCATGAAGCACCTGGGATTGAGCAAACCAAAAAACGTCTTGATCTGAGTTCAAAAGCTGCAAAGAACGCAGTGATGCAGGTATTGAAAACTTTTCATACTGCTCATGGTGGCATGCAATCGGTGGTTAGGGTACTTTCTGGTAATATAGAAGAAGGAGAGACAGTGATCAGACCTGATGGTTCAACAACACGTGTTTCAGGGGTTACTGATTTGATTGGTTCTAAAACAATTAAACGTAAGTCGGCACAAGTTGGTGACACCGTCGCATTAAATAAACTTGAAGGGGTATTGACTGGCGAAACCCTCACCACGGGTACAGAAGGGATCAAGAATCTTGTTAATTTAGAAGTTCCAGCACCAGTTTTTTCAATTAGCATTACACCAAAGGATCGAAAGGATGAGGTGAAACTTTCAACAGCTCTTCACCGACTTATTGAGGAAGATCCTTCAATTATTATTACCCATGATCAGGATACGGGAGAAACGTTGTTAGAAGGTCAGGGTGAAATGCATCTTCGAGTTGCAAAAGAGCGAATCGTCGATAGATACGGGATATCATTAGATTCTAATGAACCTACTCTCCCATATAAAGAGACTATTCGTCAACCGACAACAGCAAAAGGTCGTCATAAAAAGCAGAGTGGCGGGCATGGACAATTTGGTGATGTTGAATTAGAGATCAAACCATTAGCGCGAGGTGAAGGATTTAAGTTTACTGATTCTATTACTGGCGGAGTCGTTCCGAAACAATATATTCCGTCAGTTCAAGCAGGTGTAGAAGATTCAATGCTTAAGGGTCCGTTAGGATGTCCAGTAGTAGATATCGCGGTAAACCTCTCGGATGGTTCATATCATTCGGTAGATTCGTCAGATCAGGCGTTTCGTATAGCAGGACAAATTGGTATGCGGGAAGGTTTACCAAAATGCAATCCAGTATTATTAGAGCCAATGTATAAAGTTGAAATTTTCTGTCCAAATGATGCTACCGCGAAAATCAACGCAATAGTTTCAGGTCGAAGAGGACAATTGTTAGGATTTGATGCTCGCTCAGGATGGCACGGTTGGGATGTGGTCAATGCAATAATGCCAAATTCAGAACTTCAAGATCTAATTATCGAGCTACGCTCGGCGACCGCAGGAGTTGCGACCTATAATAAGACTTTTGATCATTTGGCTGAACTTACGGGCAAACTGGCTGATCAAATAATTCAAAAACAACGCAAGTAAACTTAAAATCTAAACAACAAGTTAGCTTAATTGAGCTACTATATTGCTAGCGTTCAGCTTTAATTGGGTTACTCAAAATTACTTGGTAACTTAAAATTGATTTGTAGGTAACAAAATTCTGTCATACATTCATAAGAATGCACAGAGGAGAATACTCATGAACATCATAAAAAGGAAAAGTTGGGAGATTAAAGAGAGCGATGTGACACCTGAGCACATATTTTTTAATCGCCGGCAATTTATTGTAGCATCTGGATTTGCATTAGGAGCAGTGACTGTTCCAGGACAGATATTTGCTCAAGAATCCGACCCATCGGCTCATTTGTATCCGGTACAACAAAATACTGCATACACTCTTGACCGTGAACTTACACCTGAAGAGGTAAATTCAAACTATAATAATTTCTATGAATTCGGATCGCATAAGCAAATTTCTAAACGTGCCCAAGACTTAATAATTCGACCATGGGATGTAAAAATTGATGGATTGGTTGAAGAAGAAAAGACTGTAGATATTGATTCGCTACTTAATGCGATGGAATTGGAAGAAAGACTTTACCGTTTAAGATGTGTTGAAGCATGGTCAATGACTATTCCATGGTCTGGGTTTCCACTTGCTTCTTTAGTTAAATTTGCGAATCCACTATCCAACGCAAAATACGTCAGAATGGAAACATTTTTAGATCCTGAAATGGCAAGTGGTCAGAAGCAAAGTTGGTATCCGTGGCCATATGTTGAAGGTATGACAATTGAGGAAGCTACTAATGAATTAGCATTTATGGTCACAGGTGCCTATGGTAAGCCTCTCGCGAAACAATTTGGTGCACCGATTCGATTAGTTTTGCCTTGGAAATATGGATTTAAGTCAATTAAATCAGTAGTCAGAATTACTTTTACTGACGAAAGACCTAAAAGTTTTTGGGAAATATCAGGACCGCGTGAATATGGATTTTGGGCAAATGTCAATCCGGAAGTGGACCATCCACGATGGAGTCAAGCCACAGAGCGAGTTCTTCACACTGGAGAACGAGTTCCAACCTTACTTTTTAATGGATATGGCGAGCAGGTAGCACATCTGTATGAATCTTATCAAGATGAAGAACTGTATAGGTAATTACGTTTTAATATCAGAAAGTCCATTGAACTGCCTTTGAAATCAAGAAGTCTCTGAATACGGTCAATCTAGCTGTATTTTTCAATTCTGGTGGATAAACAAAATAACAGTCAAATGATGGAACACTCGTTTCAGGTAGAATTCTGACTAGACCATGTTCTTTTTCAGTTAAATAATCTGGTAACATTGCAATACCAACACCTCTTTGTACTGCTAATTTCATTGCAACCACGTTATTGATTCTCATTGCTGGTTCACGTAGAGTACCCGATTCTCTACCAGCCTTAGCTAACCAATTCATTTGTAAGAGATATTCTGGTGCGTACTCACCAAAAGTTATAATTCGATGGTTATCCAAATCTGATAACGAGGTAGGGACACCATGACGTTTTAGATATGAGTCGGTTGCGTAGATATGAAAATGTACTGTAAATAATCGACGTTGAATCAAGTCTGATTGTGTCGGAGGACGAAGTCTAAGTCCTAAATCGGCCTCACGCATTGCTAAATCAAGTTCAACATCGGTTAGGAGCAACTCCAAATGAACATCAGGATACAGTTCAATGAATTCATTAATCCGAGATGATAACCACGAAGAACCCAAACCGACAGTAGTATTGACACGTAGACGACCCGACGGTTTATCTTTCATATCAACAAGTTTGGTTTGAACAGAGTCTAACTTCAACATAACCTCAGTTGCGGTACGATATAATAATTCGCCCTGTTCAGTCAATAATAGCCCTCGTGCATGTCGATGGAATAAAGGTACACCGATTTCCTCTTCTAGTGCACTGACTTGTCGACTTACTGCTGACTGACTCATTTGCAAGTTTCCACTGGCGTGAGTGAAGCTTCCAGCGTGTGCTGCTGCGTAGAAAATTCTAATTTTGTCCCAATCCATGAGCATTTCCCATTATCTAATCAATTTCTATTGAGTGTTTAATTTGATTAAAATTTTAACAAAAAGTCTAATTTGGGTTTTTTGTAACAAATTTTTCAGCTTCAAGTGCTGCCATGCAACCCATGCCCGCTGCAGTAACCGCTTGTCGAAAAATTTCATCAGTTACATCGCCAGCAGCAAATACCCCGGGTATTGAAGTGACAGTCGAACCTAGTTCAGTCCAAATGTAACCTGACTCTTTTAGTTTGATTTTATCTTTAAATAATTCCACAGCAGGCGAATGTCCAATAGCAATAAAAACGCCGTCAGCACAAATTTCTGAGACTTCCGAATTCTTGGTGTTTTTCAATTTTGCACCCGTCACCACTGCAGGAGTGCCTCCACCCAGCACTTCAACTAATTCACTTTCCCACATTATTTCAATTTTATTGTGGTTAAAAAGACGTTGCTGCAGAATTTTTTCTGCACGTAATTCATCACGCCGATGTACTAACGTTACTTTGCTGGCAATATTAGCTAAATACAAAGCTTCTTCAACTGCGGTATTCCCACCACCAATGACTATAACTGGTTTATCGCGATAGAAAAAACCATCGCAAGTTGCACACGCGGATACACCAGCTCCTTTATAATTTTCTTCGGAAGGTAAGTTGAGCCATTTGGCTTGTGCACCTGTTGCGATTATCAAGCTGTCTCCAGTATAGCTGGTTCCATTGTCGCCAATCAGTTTAAAGGGGCGTTTAGAAAGTTCTGCATCAACAATTTGATCAAATACTAGTTTGGTTCCAACATTCGTCGCCTGCAGTTGCATTTGCTCCATTAGCCAAGGTCCTTGGATAGTTTCAGCAAAACCTGGGTAGTTTTCTACATCGGTTGTTATTGTCATTTGGCCGCCAGCTTGGATGCCAGTTACTAAGATTGGTTCCAACATCGCGCGCGCTGCATAAATTCCAGCAGTATATCCAGCCGGTCCAGAACCGATGATTAATATTTTTGAATGTTGCACCGACATTATTGTCGTCTCCTCTCAGAATGGTTTAAATTTTCAACTTTGAGTGTTGCTTCATTGAGTAAGCATCTATAATTGTTTGGGCGATAAATGGCGTTGAATTTAATGGTTCGTAGACTAGATTTTCAAGCTGACCTTCAAAGCTACAAATTGCACCTTTGGTTTTCAAACGACTTAGAAAACTTGTAATTTTTTTGTGTCCACCGCTTGGTTCAAATACATGAACTGGTTTGCCAGTTGCGACGGCTTCACCAACCATATTAGTGGAGTCTGCTGTTACGACTATATGATCTGCATGTGCAAAATATTGAATAATGGGATTTGGGTTCTCACCTTTCCACATTAAGTGGTTCCCCTGTTTGGCCAGTTCAGAAAGCTTGGTTGTTAACTCCATTGGTGTGCGACGTGAGGTTGAAATCATTAAGCTCACACCTTCAAATACTAGTTTTTTTATGAGTGAGGTAAACTGATTAATGTTGTCTGAATTAAATTGATGATGTCTGCTATTGCCACCAACTAGAACTAGTACTCGTGGATTCGAAAGTTGTTCAATATCTAAATTTGGATTTAATCGTGCAAATTTGAGTTTCGTTGCTGAAATTTGATTGGGTGCAGTCGTCGTTGTGATAACATTTTCTCCACGTAGAGCATCATGTTCAGGAACCCAAATTAAATCTGCAACGCGTGAACTAGTTCTAGGATCTTTCAAATAGACAGTAAAGGTATTTCCATTAGATTCATGTCTTATTTTTCTGAGGTAAGGTACCGTTTTACGACCTGATGCAATAACTAAATCTGGAAAGGGGCGTGATAGTGGGTTGTTACCTTTTTTTTTAATATCTGCTGGATCAATTGGTCCCCACGGCATAAACCAAGCATATGGTTTTCGAGGGGATACCTGGCAGATTTCAGGAACGACTCCTAATTCTTCCGCCAATCCAAAACATTGTACTTTATCACCGATTTTGCCATCACTAATGATTCTGATTGACGGTAACATCTAGGTCTCCTTGATGTTCTAGTGTAAGCAGGTGTTTAGTTCAGTGAGTGGAAGAATTAGTTTCAGTTGTAGGTTACGTTAAGTAGATTTGAGATTTATAATTCTATAATCTGTGACTCGGCCTTAAACATAACTGATTGATATAATCTCAAAGGTTTTTGTATTAACTGTTGCAGTGTCCCCAACGCTTTTTCCAATTAATTCTTTACCAAGTGGTGACTTGTTTGAGATAGAACTAATTCCATTTGCCTCTGGTTCCCCAATAATTTGATATTTTTTGTTATTTTCAGTATCATTTACGTCTTCCAACTCAACAGTTGCACCAAATTTTACGGTATCATTACTAAAGTTTGAATAGTCAATGATCTCAGCACGATTTATTTTGTCTTCTAATTCGTGAATCTTACCTTCGTTATGGCTTTGTTCATTTTTCGCTGATTGATAATCAGCATTATCCGATAAATCTCCATGAGAACGTGCTTCAGCGATTGCTGTAATAATACGAGGTCGATCTTCTGACGTTCTTTTTTTTAAGTCTCTTTTTAGAATGTCGTACCCATTTTGGGTAATTTTTATTTTTTCCATAATAATTAGTCCTTTTTGTTCGGTTTGGCAGTCAATTTAAAACTATACTTTGGTATAATTCGGGTAAGTTTAAAGCGATATTAGCTTATATTGCAAATATCAATTCAAAACCAAATAATATTACTTGGTCTCCTTAAAATAGGATTGCAACGGCCGAACTTCAAGATTACCAGTTAAATAGGCCTCAATTCCCATGGTCGCGGCTTTTGCACCAGCGAGAGTTGTGTAATATGGTACTTTACTCAGTAATGCGGCGCGTCGAAGTGACCGACTATCTGCTAAAGCCTGTGCACCTTCGGTAGTATTGAACACTAATTGAATTTCACCGTTTTTGATAGCATCAACAATATGTGGCCGACCTTCTAAAACTTTATTTATTTTTTTACATTCAATACCTTTTTCGTCCAAATATTTTTGTGTTCCACTAGTTGCCACAATATCAAACCCGATTTGTTTCAGTGTTTGCACACTTTCAATAATTTTAGGTTTGTCGGTATCTCGCATGGATACAAAAATTGCACCTTTCTTTGGAATCGCGGTACCAGAAGCCATTTGTGATTTCGCAAAAGCCACTTCAAATGACCAATCTAAACCCATAACTTCACCGGTCGAGCGCATTTCAGGTCCAAGTATTGTGTCA
This sequence comes from Stappiaceae bacterium, assembly GCA_964291365.2. GTDB lineage: Bacteria > Pseudomonadota > Alphaproteobacteria > Rhizobiales > Stappiaceae > JBDWFY01. The sequence goes on along the minus strand of OZ220020.1, from coordinate 432,957 downwards.
ACATTGGGAAATCTTGAAAATGGAAAAACAGCTTCCTTTACGGCGACATGTCTTAATTTATTGAGCTCAAGATTAAAATCAGTAAGTTTTTCACCTGCCATAATTCTAGCTGCAATTTTTGCGATTGGTAAACCGATAGTTTTTGCGACAAAAGGAACAGTTCGCGACGCACGAGGATTAACTTCAATGACAAAGATCTCACCATCTTTAATCGCGAATTGAACATTAATAAGTCCACCTACCTGTAAATTTATGGCAAGTGATTTAGTTTGAACTTCCAGTTCTTTGATAATTTCATTGGTGAGAGAGTGCGGTGGTAACGCACAAGCACTATCTCCAGAATGGATCCCCGCTTCTTCAATATGTTCCATGATCGCGCATACAAAAACTTCTTTGCCATCGGAAAGCGCGTCCACATCTACTTCAATTGCATCAATCAAGTAGCGGTCAAAGAGCAAAGGATTATTTCCAAGAACGGTATTAATTTGACCAGTTTTATCATTTGGATATTTCGAGCGTATGTCTGCTGAAACTAACTCCGGTAAGGTATCAAGTAGGTATTTATTAAACTCTTCTTCAGTTCGAATGATTTGCATGGCTCGCCCACCTAATACATATGATGGTCGTACAACGATGGGATAACCAAGTTCAGAAACGACTAATCGACTTTGTTCAATTGAATATGCGATCCCATTTTCGGGTTGCTTGAGATTTAATTTTTGTAGCAGTTGTTGAAATTGATCACGGTCTTCGGCTAAATCGATTGCTTCATGGGAAGTTCCAAGAATAGGAATACCTTCATTCGTCAGTGCGTGGGCAAGTTTTAAAGGAGTCTGTCCACCAAATTGAACAATTACTCCTAATAATTTGCCGTGACATTTTTCGACACGAATTACCTCTAATACATCTTCAACTGTGAGTGGTTCAAAATACAAACGATCGGACGTGTCATAGTCTGTTGATACTGTTTCAGGATTACAATTCACCATGATTGATTCATAACCGGCTTCATTGAGCGCAAATGCTGCGTGACAACAACAGTAATCAAATTCAATTCCTTGACCGATTCGATTAGGTCCACCACCTAAAATTATAACCTTGTTCCGGTCGGACGGTTCTGATTCACATATCAAATTTCCATCAAACGGTGATTCATAAGTGGAGTACATGTAAGCTGTTGGTGAAGCAAATTCAGCAGCGCAGGTATCAATCCGTTTAAATTGGGGGTGAATTTTCAATTCATTTCGTTGGTCTGTTACTTGTTGGGTTGTATTCCCACTCAGCGAAGCAAGACGTGCATCAGAAAATCCGTGTTGTTTCAGAATTCTAAAATTTTCTGTATCTGGAGGTAGACCATGTTGTTGAATCTTGTTTTCAAGTTCAACGATGGTTTGAATTTGACGTAAAAACCATGGATCAATTTTGCAAGAAGTATAAATTTGTTCAATACTGAAACCCAGTCGCATAGCTTGTGCAACCTTTAAGATTCTGTCGGGAGTAGGAGTACCAAGCGCAGCGCGAATGGCATTTTTTTCATCACCCTCAACAAATCCTGAAATTTCAATCTCATCAAGTCCATCGAGACCAGTCTCAAGACCACGAAGTGCTTTTTGTAGACTTTCGGTAAAAGTGCGCCCAATTGCCATTACTTCACCTACAGACTTCATTGCTGTTGTTAAAGTAGGCATAGTTCCTGGAAATTTTTCAAAAGCAAATCTTGGAATTTTAGTTACTATATAATCAATTGATGGCTCAAAAGATGCTGGGGTAGCACCACCTGTGATTTCATTTTCTAATTCATCAAGCGTATAACCGATTGCTAGTTTGGTCGCCACTTTTGCAATTGGAAAACCTGTTGCTTTGGAAGCTAACGCTGAAGACCTTGATACACGAGGGTTCATTTCAATTACAATTAGTCGACCATTTTCTGGGTTAACCGCAAACTGAACATTAGATCCACCGGTCTCTACCCCAATTTCACGTAATACCGCCAACGACGCATCGCGCATAATTTGATACTCTTTATCAGTGAGTGTAAGCGCAGGTGCTACTGTTATTGAATCACCAGTATGCACTCCCATGGGATCAACATTTTCAATTGAGCAAATTATGATGCAATTGTCATTTTTGTCACGAACCACTTCCATTTCAAACTCTTTCCAACCAAGTACTGATTCTTCTATCAACACTTCAGTAGTCGGTGACGCGTCGAGTCCACGTTCTATAATTTCGATAAATTCTGCGCGATTATAGGCAATACCACCTCCGGTACCCCCTAATGTAAAGGAAGGACGAATTATTGTCGGTAATCCAATTGCATCAAGTGCTTCAAGGGCATCCGACATATTATGTGCTAACCTTGACCTTGGAGTTTCTAAACCAATCTTATTCATCGCGACGCGAAACTGTTCGCGGTCTTCTGCTTTATCAATGGCTTCAGCGGTTGCACCAATCATTTGCACATTAAATTTTTCTAAAACTCCCAATTTTTTAAGCGATAACGCACAATTTAACGCAGTTTGTCCACCCATAGTAGGAAGCAGAGCATTGGGTCGTTCTTTTTCTATAATTTTTGCGACTACTTCTGGAGTTATAGGTTCAATGTAGGTAGAGTCCGCCAATTCGGGGTCAGTCATTATAGTTGCTGGGTTAGAATTTACTAGAATTACCCGATAACCTTCAGCTTTTAGTGCTTTACAAGCTTGCGTTCCCGAATAGTCAAATTCGCATGCTTGACCTATTATAATGGGTCCAGCACCGATCAATAGAATTGAAGAAATATCTGTGCGTTTTGGCATTTGTTATTACTCTGTAGTTCAGCATTTTATTGCGGAAAGAAATTAACAAGGTCACATGGAATATTTAATCTGAGACACTACAATTTGGTTAGTCTTAGACGTATCTTTCACTCAATTTGTTTTCTTCTTTGCTCGCATTTCATCTTTGAATAATTTGAAAAGATAGTGGCAATCTTGCGGCCCTGGTGAGGCCTCTGGATGAAATTGTACTGAAAATACTGGTTTATCTTGTAGTCGAATTCCACAATTTGAGTTATCAAATAATGAGGTATGAGATTCAATTACGTTGGCAGGTAATGAGGTTTTATCTACGGCGAAACCATGATTCATTGATGTAATCTCAACTTTGCCAGTATTGTTGTCACGAATAGGATGGTTAGCACCGTGGTGTCCTTGATGCATTTTAATTGTGCTACAACCGAGGGCTAACGCCAATAATTGATGCCCCAAACAAATGCCAAATAATGGAAGATTGGCTGCAACTATTTCTTTAATGATTTGAACTGCATATGAACCTGTTGCATCAGGATCACCGGGCCCATTAGATAGAAAAACACCATCTGGGTTTAGAGCTAAAATTTTCGCACTCGGGGTATTAGCCGCGACAACTGTTATTTTGCAACCAACATCCGCAAGTAGGCGAAGTATGTTTCTCTTAATTCCATAATCAATTGCGACAACGTGAAATTCAGTATTTTTGTGTTCGGTATAACCACGATTAATTTTCCAACTCGATTCGTTCCATTCTAGCTGTTTTGGCAAAGTTACTGTTTTTGCTAAGTCCATACCAACTAGACTTGGGACTTCTTTAACTTCTGCCGTAAGTGCAGAGATGTCAAAATTTTCACTTGGTTCATGAACTAAAATTGCGTTTTGCATACCATTTTTTCGAATTAATGTGGTAAGTGCACGCGTGTCAATATTAGATATCCCGATAATATTTTTTTCTTTTAACCAAACGTCTAAGTTCTTTGCGGCGCGAAAATTTGAAGGATCAGTGATTTCCGTTCTAACAACAATTCCTCTTGCTGCAGAAAAATTGGTTTCATTTAATGATTCAAAATCTTCTTCATTTGTTCCCACATTCCCAATATGTGGAAAAGTGAAAGTAATTATTTGACCTGCATAGGAAGGATCTGTGATGATCTCTTCGTACCCGGTAATTGCAGTATTAAAACATACTTCTCCCGAAGTTTTTCCAGTCATTCCAAATCCAGTGCCAAGCAAAGCAGTACCATCAGATAAAACTAGTGCGGCAGTCGGGTTAGTTTTTGACCAAGCATCACTCTTTGAGAGGTTACTCATAGTTATTCCAACATATAAAGTTTCAAATTTTTGGATTGCATTGAGTATTAATCGCGCGTAATTACTACCGAAACTCAAAACATTTAGCGTGGTCACGTTGTACGTATCGCGAATAGCTGTATCTAATGTAAACTGTCGGCATAATTACAAAAATTTGTTGAAGTTTTGGTTAATATATATATAGAAATTGCAAAAAAAAAATTATGTGAAATTTAATTCACAAGTAAATTTGAAATTAATGAGGATATCTAACATGCGTGAGAGTGTTTTATCGGAACTCAATAAGGCGCAACAAAATAATGATAAGCGAAAAATTGCAATGTTTCGCTTAATACTTACCGCTATTGATGACCGATCAAAAGCAGCAAAATTATCTGCGAAAAAGACTGTTACCGATGAGGAAATATTGGATATGTTACATAGCATGGTAAAGCAACGTGAAGAGTCCGCGCTTAATTATGATGAATCGGGAAGAATTGACCTTGCTGAACAAGAGAGAGAAGAAATTGAGGTGTTGAATAGTTTGATGCCTAAACAATTTGACGAAGATCAAATAAAATTGCTCTGTAACGATGTCATCAAAGATATTGGAGCGACTGGATTACGGGATATTGGGCGAATAATGACAACTCTAAAACAGCGCTATTCTGGTAAAATGGACTTTTGTGTAGCGAGTCGTCTGATCACTCAAATGTTAAAATGTAGCTCAAATGATGAGCAAACAATGCAATCAGGCAGGATTGCTTGAATTTTGATATTAACACACTATATATAGTGTGTATAGATTTGATATATGAAGTGACCAAATATTCTAAGTTTTTTGGAGTTTTCCACAGTTAGCTGTTAATAACCAACAAAAATTTAATTATTTAATTTTATATTATCTAGTTTGGTTTAGAAATATTGAGTTCGTTTTAAATTTCCGTTTAATCAACTTTTTATTTTGGGTGCCAAATGAGATTTCCGCGCACAGTAATAGATGACATAACATCTAGAATTAGCTTGTCTGATGTTGTCGGACGGCATGTAACTTGGGATCGCAAGAAGTCTAATCCAACGAAGCGTGATTATTGGGCGTGTTGTCCTTTTCATAACGAAAAAACTGCAAGCTTTCATGTTGATGATAATCGGCAGATATATCATTGTTTTGGTTGCGGTGTCTCTGGTAGTCACATTCAATTTTTAATTGATATTGAGCGATTATCTTTTATTGAAGCAGTAGAAAAACTAGCGAGGGAGGCAGGTGTAACCTTACCTGATCCAGACCCACATTATAAAGAGAAGGAAGCACAACGAAATAATTTGTTTGAAGTGTGCGAATTAGCATGCCAGTTTTTTGAGAAAAAATTAACCGAATCACAAGGAGTTATTGCGAAAAAATACTTAGAAAAACGGGGTATTAAACCAGAGACTATAAAAGAATTCAGGATCGGTTACGCTCCATCATCTAACCAATCGGGGTTGAAGGAATTTTTGCTCCAAAAGAAAATTGAACAAAGCAAAATGTTGGAGGCTGGTTTAATAGTCAAACCAGATGATGGAGGTGAAAGCTATGACAAATTTCGTGAACGGATAATATTTCCAATACAAAACAGAGAAGGTAAAGTTGTTGCATTTGGTGGGCGTACATTAAAAGCTGATGGAATCCCAAAATATCTAAATTCTCCAGAAACACCGCTATTTAAGAAACGAGACATGTTGTTCAACTTTCATCGTGTTAAGCAACATTCAATCGAAAATAAAGGGGCAATTGTCGTTGAAGGATATATGGATGCAATTGTGGTGTGGCAAGCTGGTATTAAGAACGTGGTTGCATCGTTAGGCACATCATTTACTGAGCAACAGATTTCGCAGATCTGGAATTTGTCACCGGAACCTACGTTGTGTCTGGATGGGGATTCAGCAGGTACTCTTGCTGCACAAAGGGCAGTTGATCGAATTATTCCATTCTTAAAAAGTGGGTATTCATTTAATTTTGTCTTTTTACCTGCTGGAAAAGATCCAGATGATTTAATTCAAGCGAAAGGTGCAGATGGATTAAACGCGGAACTTAACAAATCAATTGCACTTTCTCAGGTACTATGGGATCGCGAAACTACTGATGCGCGAATAGATACGCCAGAACGAAAAGCAGCTCTAGAAAAGAAATTGTATTCGTTAGTTGGTCAAATTAAGGATGAAACCGTAAAACGTCGGTATCACACTGAACTTCGTTTACGTTTATCAAGTTTATTTTGGAATCATGACCGAGCTAATTTAACTGGCGGGCCAGTTCACAAAACAACAAACAAATTTTTTGGTGGAAAACGAGTTCAAGCACCTTTAGGTGATTTGTTTGCATATGAACGAACTATTTGCGCACTTTGTATTATTTATAGCGATATGCTTGAGAAATATATCGAACGTGTCGCGCCTTTACACTTTGAAGATGAATTACATCAAAATTTTATTAAAGAGCTTTGTCGTATAGTTACTGAATTTTCAAATGAACCTGTGGTCAATTTCTTTAATCAGATTGATAAGTCATTCTTTAAGATTCTCAACGAAGTCATCAGCACAAATAAAGAAGGTATTGGAGCAGGTGAAGCAGAACGGTTAGATTGCTTTTCTTTGTTAGAGCAACGACTTCCTGTCTTGAAATTTGATCCAAAGAGAGAATTTGTCGAACGATTATTTTTGCATTATTTAGATAAGCTAGAGTTGCGAAGTTTGGAACAAGAAATTTTACAATCAGGTACTTTTCCAAATGGTAAATTGCAAGAAGAGGACTGGAATCGAATCCAGGCTTTAACATTGGAAGTTGAAAAATTACGCGAGACGTTCCGTCGGGATGAAGAGGTTTTGGAACTAGATGCAATAAGAGTAAAGGCTGATTATGAGAAATCGGGAATTAGTAGTTTAGCAATTCAATAATGTGCTTAAATTATGGGACTTAAGAACTAGATATGGAATATTAGAGTTATTAGAATACTGACGTGAAAAATTTAGAAATTTTCTGTTAATAACTTTAAAGAATCTACGAAAAATTAAATATTGCACATTATTTTACAAGGCAATTTAAGTATTAGATGCAATGTTTTTAGTTTGGCATTCATCTTAATTTATTGATGAGATGAATTTAGCAACTGAGGGAAATAATAATTTATTGAATTAGTGTGAGACAAATTGTCGCATTTAAATTGAGAATTGTCGTTTAGATTCATATTGAACATGGGTTTTTTGCTAAAATTTAATTTAGGTTTTCGAAATTTGAATGGTAACCTGCGACAATTTGCCCATTTATTGATAATTTTTTTGAGTATTTACTAGTTAGGTCAACTGGAAATTACAAGGTTGCACGCTAAGTACCGGAGTTTAGAATAGGTAGGTTGGATTTTTAATTGATACAAAAGAACTGAATTTTTGGTCGTTAGTCCGTGAAACTACTAATATATCAAGATTTATTTGATTAGATAATACATATCAATCCGTTGGAAAACTAAATCTGGAGGTTAGATATGGTAGCTTATACAAACGAAATGATTCATACCCGAGAATTTTTATCGGAAGATAACGATGGGACTTTGTCTAAGATAGTTGATTCAGTATTGAGTGAACTGTCTGAATTATCTGAACAGCAAGGTCAAGTTTCCATTAGTGATTTGCAAAGAGCTATTGGTCCAATAGATTTACCGAAAGAACTAGTTTCTAAGGTGGTAGCGAAATTAGTTAGTGATGGGGTTAAGGTTGTAGGTCATGATGAACTTGCTGAGGAAAACCCAAAGGGTAGCTTAGTAGTAGTCTTTGCTAAATCCGAGGAAGTTGCGACTAGAACAAGTTCAAAGCTGCCTTCTCAAAAAGTCGTAGATCCAGTTCAGTTATATTTACGAGAGATGAACACCGTAGATATGCTTTCTCGGGAAGGTGAGATTGCAATTGCTAAACGAATAGAAGCTGGAAAAAAGGCTATTTTGACTGGACTTTGTTCAAGTGCGTTGACATTCCAAGCGATTATGATCTGGCGAGATGAGCTGTTAGAGGGTGGTATTTCATTGAAGGATATCATTGACGTGGAAGAGCTCCATACTCAAAAAAAGGATGAAATTAAGCGGATTAAAAAACTTATAAAAAACAAGAAAAAACTAGCAATATCATTTCCTGATAATGGATTTGTTACGGCGACTATAGAATCAGGTAATTTTGTTGCAGACACTGTTGAGATCAACTCTAAATCTAATAATGTTAAAGATCTAAGTTATAACGCGAAATCAATTGCTCCTGAGAAATTTTGTAATTCGGACTTTTCCAATACGCTTGGCCAGGAAATTTCGGATAATTTTGCTGTGTGTGGTTCTGACAATATAACCGCGGCAAATGTAAAAAAGAAAAAAAGTAAGAAGACTCCGATTCCAGAGTTCGTTTTGAATGATCGAGAACTTGAATCAAAAATCTCGATTGAGATAGCAAACTTAATTGAAGAAAATGATGACGAGACCGAGGAAAATGAACAAGTATTACCAATTTCACAAATGGAACTTGAGGTTAAACTAGTTGTATTTGAAATATTTGATCGAATTGCTGAGAAGTATAAACAGTTACGCGAGGTACAAAATAATTTAACAAAGAAAAAACTTGAGAATAAATCAATTGCACCCGATCAATTGCAATGTTATCAGCAATATAAAGCGGATTTGATAAAGGAAATAGAGGAACTACCCTTGAATCAAAATCGAATCGACGGTTTAGTTTTACAACTTTCTGAAGTCAATAAACAATTAACTGGATTTGAAGGACAATTAATGCGTTTAGCGGAATCGTATGGAATTGAACGCGAGGATTTTTTGAATGAGATTGAAAATAGTGAATTGAATCAAAAATGGCTAAAAAAAGTGTCCGGAAATTTGCAATCAGGTTGGAAGAATTTCGCTCGGGTAGAAAAGCAGCGAATACTCAAAATTTGCGAGAAAATTCAAAAGCTATCAAGCGAAACTGGGTTGGAAATTTCTGAATTTAAGAAAATTTGTAAATTGGTTCATGGCGGAGATCGCGAGGTTCAATCGGCAAAGAATGAGATGGTTAAATCCAATCTTCGGCTAGTAATGTCAATTGTTAGAAAATATAACAGTAAGGATTTGCAGTTCTTGGATTTAATCCAGGAAGGGAATTTAGGACTAATCAAGGCAGTTGAGAAGTTTGAATATCGACTTGGAAATAAGTTTTCTACCTATGCAATGTGGTGGATTCGACAGTCTGTCGCGCGCTCAATTTCCGAGCAAGGAGATACGATTCGAAAGCCGGTTCATATGAAAGAAATCAAGAAAAAAATTGGTCGGGTTGTTTTACAATTTCAACGTGAGCTGGGACGCGAGCCAACACCAGAAGAAATCGCGGAGAAATTGCAAATGCCGTTATCTAAAGTGTTGAAAGTTCTTAGCATAACTGGGGAAACAGTTTCACTTTCTAAAATGGTGGGTGATGATGAAGGAAATAAATTAGAAGATTATATTGAAGATAAAGAAGCAGTGATTCCAATTGACGCAGCGACGATGCAGAATATGAAAAATTTTACTGCTAGAATGCTTGAGACACTCACACCACGCGAAGAACGGATCATTCGATTACGCTATGGTATTGGGTTAAGCGCACGTCATACTTTAGATGAGGTAAGTCAAAAATTCCAAATCACACGTGAACGTATTCGTCAGATTGAAGTGCGGGCATTGCGTAAACTTTTTAAGTTTAAAGTTCGAGAACACAATCAAATGTTAAGTCAAAACTTACAGTATTAGAAATGAATGTAGGTAAGTAAAAGGTGAATAGCAAATTTGATTTACAAGCAGTAGATTGTATTTGCTAGAGTCTGTTTTTTATTTTTATTGCAAACTCCAATTTTAGTCAAAAATTGATTCGAGAAAACACCTTTATTTTATGAATTTTTGCGTATTTTTAAGTGAATTTTGAAAAAAAATTAAAAAATTTAGGTTTTGGGGTTGAATTTTTAATAATTCAAATTAAATTAATTCAGATGATTTTGTAATACCCCAAAGACGGATTGCGTATTTTGTTAAATGACAGATATTTTTGTGCAAAATTTTAGTGCAGCTATTGTTTTTTGACTACTCGCAATTTTAGTTTGTAAGTTAAAACAATTTGATTTTTAATTGAATTGAAGTAACTAATTTCACACCAGTTACAAAATCCTAAAAACAAAAAAATATTGACTCACAATGGAGGTATAATCTCAATTGCTGGGATTATATAGCTGTGTTGGGGCGTGAATTCCTGTGTGAGTCTTTAGGCTGGAAAACACTATTGAGATAGGAGATTGCACAATGGCTACAAGTTCGATGCAAACGGCAACTTTTCAAGAAACTCAAGTAGAGGAAAGTGATGGCATGTTGCTAAATCAATCAGATCCAACCGTAAAAAAGATGATATCTGTTGCAAAAAATCGTGGTTATGTAACTTATGACGAGTTGAATCAAGCATTACCTTCAAAGCAATTTAATTCCGAGCAAATTGAAGATGTAATGTCAAATTTATCAGAGTTAGGTATTAATGTAATTGAAAATGATGAAGTTGAATTAGAAAGTAGCGGTGGTAGTTTAGTTGAAATTTCTCCTCAAAATGGTGGGGTAGTAAGAGCTAAAACAAGAGCACCTTCAGAAAAAGTTGATGCTGACCCAATGCGAATGTATTTACGCGAAATGGGTACTATTGAATTACTATCACGAGAGGGAGAAATTGCAATTGCCAAGCGAATCGAGTGTGGACGTGATGCAATAATTGCCGGACTTTGTTCTAGTTCATTAACTTTTGGCGCAATTGTGATATGGCGCGATGAAATAATTGAAGGCAGTCGAAATTTACGGGAAGTGATTGATATTGAAGCTACATATATCAAAAAGCAGATTTATAAACAAAAATTGAAAGAAGTTGAAAGAGCAAAAAAGAATTTGAATGGTTCAGGTAAACTAAACCAGTCGAAATCAAAGAAGACTACGCAGATGAATGGGCATATGAACGGTCATTCTACAAAATTTGCAGATAGTGCTAACCAGATTTCGGTAAACACGACAAATGGTATTGAGAAAAACATACATCCAATAAACATTGACACTATACCAGAAGAGAAAAATGGGGAGGAATATCAACCAAATGTTTCAATCGCAGGGATGGAAAACGCAGTTAAAAAGGAAGTTTGGGTTTCATTGGATAAAATTGCAGAAGAATACAAGAAATTTGAAAAATTGCAGAACTGTCTAGTTACTCAAAAACTAAACAATAAGTCGCTATCACCATCGCAGCAAAATCGATACAATCTCCATAAGAGTGAGATTATTAAAGAAGTCAAGAAACTATCATTGCATGAAGATCGAATCACAGACTTAGTTAAGCATCTTTCTTATTTTAATAAGAAATTGGTTATACTAGAAGGGCAATTGTTAAGATTAGCCACTACATATGGGGTAGAGCGCGAAGACTTTTTACGACAATATGAGCAATCAGAGCTCAATCCAAATTGGATACGTAAAGTTGCAAATTTATCAACTCCTGGTTGGAAAAATTTTATTACGAAGGAAAAAGACAAGGTTCGTGAGTTGCGAACAAAAATACAAAAGCTCTCTTTAGACACTGGATTAGAAATTACAGAATTTAAGCGTATAGGTTGCATGGTTCGAGTCGGTGAATTCGAAATTCAGTTAGCACATAAAGCGATGGTTGAAGCCAATTTGCGATTGGTCATTTCAATTGCGAAAAAGTATACCAACCGAGGTCTTCAATTCCTAGATTTAATCTCCGAGGGAAATATTGGATTAATGAAAGCGGTAGATAAATTTGAATACCGCCGAGGGTATAAATTCTCAACTTACGCAACTTGGTGGGTTCGCCAAGCGATTTCACGCTCAATTTCGGACCAAGCACGTACTATTCGAATTCCGGTTCATATGATTGAGTCAACTAACAAAATAAACCGTACTTCGCGATCAATGCGGTTAGAGTTAGGACGAGACCCAACTCCCGAAGAGATTGCATTAAAATTACAGATGCCGGTAGATAAAGTGCAAAAGGTACTGAAAATTGCGCGCGAACCTGTGTCGTTAGAGACTCCTGTTGGAGATGAGGAAGACAGTTCGCTAAAAGATTATCTTCAGGATAAGAATGCAGTACTTCCGGTTGATGCCGCGATAAATTCAAATATGCGAGAAACAATTAGTTGTATATTAAGCACGCTTACACCAAGAGAAGAACGGGTTTTGCGGATGCGGTTTGGAGTTGGTGAGAAAACTGATCATACTCTTGAAGAAGTTGGACAGCATTTAAAGGTCACGCGGGAGAGAATAAGACAAATTGAAGCGAAAGCTCTCCGAAAATTAAAGCATCCTTCACGGAGTCGAAAAATTCGTACTTTCATGGAAGCTTAGACAATTTGAATGAAGATTTAGATTTATCATTGATGTTTCTAACTTTGAACCTCTTTTTCTGGAGTATCTAAATCTTCTATCCCACCTTTTTCTGATAGAAGAATTGCTATTGCCTTAGTTCTTGGGTGACCTTCACATAGAATCATGATTATCACGGTCATTGGCACACTCATAATTGCACCCAGAATTCCCCAAATTGAACCCCAAAATACCAACATAACAAGAATGACGAGTGACGAGATATTAAGGTGTCCACCCATGAGTTTAGGTTCAATGAGATTACCAATTGAGAATTGAATTATTCCTAATGCAACTAGAATTACAATAGGCTCAAATGTAATTAATTGCTCGGGTGTTCCATAATGCACTAACGCTAATGCAGTTGGAAATATAACGCTTATTAATGAACCGATTGTTGGAATAAAGTTTAGAAAAAATGCGATCAAACCGAAAGTTATTGCAAAAGGTAATTCCATAATTTGTAAGAATATTCCGGTAATGAGTCCAGTTGCGCAGCTTATTATCGTTTTGACACTAATATATTTTTTAATTCGGTAATTAATATTCTTTATTGTTCTATCCGCTCTTCCTTTTTCTATAATTCGATAATTTTTTAGCGATTCAATCTTATTTTTTATATTTGTTTGTTCAACAAGGAGAAAAACTAAATACAGTATTACGAATGTTGTTACACTAAAGATATCACCAACTGCACTTGTAACTGTACTAACTATCATTGAGAGGTCTGGTATACTTGATCGCAGATTTTCCATTATTTGGATTCCAGATAATTCGGTTAGCTTACTAATTAGACTTTCAAGTTTAGTTTGGTAGCTTGGTAATTCTTCAATAAATGATTGCAAGTTACTAGATACCAGAGAAACGATAATTTGCGTTAAGAGACCAAAAACAAATATTGCAAGAGTCATTGCTAACCAACGAGGTAGTTTCCACCAACTTGGCAAATTAGGAATTGACCATCTTTCATTCGGTTTAGTCGAATTTTCAGTATTAGAGTTTTCAAAATACTCGGTAATTGCAGTGATCAAAAACCATATGATTATAGCAATAACCAAAGGGACAAGCAGGTTTTGTCCGATGTAGAGTAACCAACCAACAGCAATGATAACTCCTGTGAAGGCAGCGAAATTTAGTATAGAGCGATCCATAACCTTGTTCCTTAGAAATTTAGTAGTATGTAGGTGATTTTATTTCGGATGTTTTTAGTATTCGCAAAAAAATTGGATTAAATACTTGACTAAATTAGTATTCACTCTATATAGAAAGTTAAGTATAAAGAATACAAGGGCCTGTAGCTCAGTTGGTTAGAGCGGTCCGCTCATAACGGATTGGTCAGGGGTTCGAGTCCCTTCAGGCCCACCAAACTTTATCCTCTCCCGATATATGGCATCTTAGTTGACATGACTGTCATAAACTGAACATTTGCTTCAAGTGGTAACTCTGCCATATGTAATACTGATGAAGCAACATTCTGAACCTCCATTACTGGTTCAGCTTTGATACTCCCATCGGCTTGCGGGACTCCTTCAACCATTTTTGCCGCCATGTCAGTGAGTGCGTTTCCAATATCAATTTGACCGCAAGCGATATTAAATGGTCTACCATCTAGTGATAATGTTCTAGTTAATCCTGTTATGGCATGTTTAGTGGTAGAATATGGAACTGACCCAGGTCGAGGTACATAAGCTGAAATTGAGCCATTATTAATTATGCGTCCACCTTGTGGATTTTGTTCTCGCATTATTTTGAATGCGGCTCTCGCGCAAAGAAAAGAACCAGTTAAATTCACATTGACAACTGAAAGCCAATCTTCAATTGGTGTTTCATCAATTGTGCGTGATGGTGTTCCTTTGCCGGCATTATTAAACAAGACATTAAGCTGTCCCCAAGTTGAGTGAACTTGATTGAATGTTGATTCCACTTGCTCGGGGTCAGTTACATCACAAGGAATAGGCAACGCATTTTCCCGACCATTCGCAACTTCATCTAATAATTCTTTACGTCTTCCGATAAGCGCGACTTGATAACCTTCATTCAGAAATAGATTAGCGCAACTTTTACCAATACCCGATCCAGCACCAGTAATAATGATTGTTTTTTTAGTTGTTTCCATACAGTTGAACTCCTAAATTATAGTGATAAGATTACAAAATTATGCACAAACTAAAGTGTAATTTTTAAATTAGGTTGAGGAAATTTATAGCTATGTTTAAATTGAGCAGAAAATAAATATTGGTTACTATTATTATATGTGTAAACTTCTAGCAAATTTTGTACTATTTTCCAAATATAAATTGGGAGGAAATTAAGTGCGAATTAGAACGTGGTTAAGTATTATATTATTTTTTCTGTTTATTGCCCCTATTCAGGCCTCTGAGCAGGTAGATTTGGAAATAGTTTTATTAGCCGATGCATCAACCTCTATTGATGAAAATGAAATTTTATTTCAACGTAAGGGATATGCTGATGCGTTGGTTAATTCACAGGTTCTTTCAGCAATAAGAAGTGGTTGGCTTGGTAAAATTGCAGTAACTTATGTGGAATGGGGAGACGCAAGCTCTCAAGAAGTAGTCGTACCTTGGACGATAATTGAAGACCTTAGTAGTGCAGAGAAATTTGGTACAGAGCTAATGAATGCACCACGGCTCGCATTTGGAAGAAATGCGATAGGTAGTGCAATAACTAAGGCTCATATTGAAATTGAATCTAATGAAATTGATGGTATTAGAAAAGTTATAGATTTTTCTGGAGATAGTGCATTTAGCTCAGGTGGAGTTCCCGTTCAATCTGCTCGTCAACTTGCAATTAGTCAGGGAATTGTCATAAATGCTCTAGCAATTTTGTGTCGTGATTGTAGTGGTAGACCTGGTGGGTATAATCTTGAAGAATCTTATGCGAATCAAATTATTGGAGGACCTGGTAGTTTCGTAGTAACAGCTGATGGTAGAGAGCGATTTGCACATGCTGTTAGAAAAAAGTTGATCTTAGAAATTGCACTCAAAAATTAGTCAATGCGGTCTGAAATAGTATTTTTTAAAAATGTTTAGTTTCATAGTTGTCTTAATTTAAGAGATTGCTACTGAAAAGGGTCCAAGTTGTTTTGGTTTCACAATTGACACCTACAACAGGTTATTGAAAATCATTACTCCAAATTCAACAATCCTGACTTTACTCGTTCCTTGGCAAAGATTTGTATTTGGGGTTGTTGCGTAATTCAATTTTCAGCATATTTTGAGCAGTAAAAATCTTCATTTTGCTAAATCTATTAAATCAATATGCCGTAAATTCAGTACTTTTGACGCAGATAGTTTGGTCACAAGCCAAAGGAATGGAGACTGGAAAAAATTATGCAACAGCCCTCTTTATATTTTTCAAACACTTAGGACCAAAGAACTTCCGAAACTTTAGTCCTAGGTGTGCCTAAATCGTAATAAATATGGCAAAGCTTTGTCTTTGGTAATCTCAATAATTACTATCAACTAGGATCAGATTCAAAAAAGCACATAAAATTATTCCAGTCTGATCCATGGCTTGGCCGACTTAAGTCATTTACACACTCGGTAACATTACATGAACCAAGAATTGGTGCTAAACCAATTAAAAAGATTTGTAGTTTCTTGGTTTATACCACCGAGTTAGGCGTTTAAGTCCCACTCGTAAATTGCTGGCATACATTCCCAAAATTCTGGCTCCCACCAAACATGATTACCGGCAAGACAAGTATTGCGATCTTCTTCATTGTTTTCACACGCACTGATAATCAAAGTTAGTGAAAGAATTAAAATTAGTTTTTTCATAATTGATACTCCTTAGATTGAAGTTGTTTTTAAATTACTAGTCTTGAATTTTGAGTAAAATGTGACATATTGTCACATCATGAATAATTGTAGAATATCAAATGAATTCAAGCAAGTTTAATATTAAAGTAAACTATGCAAGTGCATAAATTTCTTCATTATCAGATGTAACAAGAACAGATGTATTTAGAATTGAGAATTCCCTAAAATATTTTGATGTAATATGAAAAATTGGCAGGAAAATACTTAAAAGATACTTGTAAAACATTACCAAATAGGTTATTTAAAATTATTATCACGAACAAGTTAGAATTGGAGAAAAAAGTGAAGCTGGTTGCAAATTGGAGTTATCCAACTACTGTTTGGTTTGGTGCTGGGAGAATTAGTGCATTGGGAAAAGCGGTTATGCAAGTTTCTCTTCAGAATC
Organism: Stappiaceae bacterium; assembly: GCA_964291365.2. Lineage (GTDB taxonomy): Bacteria > Pseudomonadota > Alphaproteobacteria > Rhizobiales > Stappiaceae > JBDWFY01. Next base: position 416,204 of record OZ220020.1, on the reverse strand, counting down.
CACTATTTGTAACCGATCGAAATTTGGCATCATTACCAATTACACAAAAAGTTAGAGATTTACTACCAAACTCTGGTATTTTTTCAGAAGTTGACTCAAATCCAACTGATCAAAATCTCAACGAGGGAATCGCGGCATTTAAAGAAGGTAACCATGATGGAGTGATCGCATTTGGGGGTGGTTCTAGTCTTGATTTGGGTAAACTAATCGCTTTTGCTGTTGATCAAATACGACCAATCTGGGATTTTGAAGATGTTGGTGATAACTGGAAACAAGCAAATCACTCAGCAATTTACCCGAGTATTGCAATACCAACAACAGCAGGTACAGGTTCCGAAGTAGGAAGAGCAGGAATATTGACAAATTCGAAATTACGAGTCAAAAAAATCATTTTTCATCCAAAAATTTTGCCAGCTCTGGTAATTTGCGACCCGGAGTTAACTACTGGTATGCCAAGTCAAATAACAGTGGGTACTGGTTTAGATGCATTTTCTCATTGTTTAGAAGCATATAGTACTGATTACTATCATCCTATGAGTCAAGGTATTGCACTTGAAGGAATGCGATTAGTCAAAGAAAATTTACCAAGAGTTGTGAAAAACGGTAATGATATTGATTCACGTGCCCATATGATGTCAGCGGCATTAATGGGAGCAGTGGCATTCCAAAAGGGATTAGGAGCAATTCATGCGTTGTCTCACCCAATTGGAGCACTTTTTGATACCCACCATGGCATGACTAATGCAGTTTTACTCCCATATATTCTCAAGTTTAACAAGAAATTGATTGAAAGTCGAATTATTGATGCCGCAAATTATCTGGGTATTTCCGGTGGTTTTAATGGGTTTTATGAATTTATTTTGCAGCTACGAGAGAATCTTGATGTACCAAATAGATTAAGTGAATTAGGGGTGACAACTGAAAGCATTGAAAAACTGGCTGAATTGGCAGTGGAAGATCCGACTGCATTTAGAAATCCAGTTAAATTGACTATTGATGCAGTTAAAGAAATCTTGAATGGAAGCATTTAAATGAATGAAAACAAGTAACGTAATTCGTGTAAAATAGTTATTGAAATTTAGCTAAAGTAGGTACTTAAATCCTTGCATTTAAGAATGGAACTTCTGTTGTATAATGAGTTATCTCCACTAAATCTCTTCGAGCACTCAACGTCATTCGAAAAGTCATTGCTGACTATCCTAATGCTTTCTTAAATTCTTCTTCCACAATTTCATCAAATGACTCATCAGTCAGCTCTCCTCGTTTAGCTTCATTAATTCGAGGTTCAATGAAATTTTTAAAGTCCATTGATGCTTTTTCCTCATTAAGTCCAATAAGTACTTTATCAAGTATAAAGTCACTAATAGACTTTCCGATTGAATTTGCAGTAGACTCAATCTTGTGATGCAATTCTGGTGTTATATCTAGTGACACTTGCATGTAATTCTCTTAATATCGTTATAGGTTTCTTCAATTTAATGTCAAACAATTTAATTGCTTAGTCACTGAATAAATTTTTTTTGAATTAAGAATTTAATTGTCTGTTTCTTTCCCTATCTCAAGTAAGTGCGACTTTGCCTTATGAAAATAACTGAATTTATTCATTTGCCTTTACGGTAGCATTCAAAATAACAGGTAATGTAGCAGGTGCAATTAAACTTCCAAATAATTGTGCAATGGGTACCGGTTGTTCAGGTGAAAGCGATAGTACAAAGCTTTTTGGATCATTCAAGAATTTTGTAATTTCCTCATCAAACGCGGCTTGAAGTTCATCATTACCAATGTTTTCATTCAATTCTTCAATGATAAGTTGAACCAGATTGTTTTTGGCAATTTCTTGACTTACGTTATCTTCTTCGGCAATTTTTGCTAGTGCTATATCAGTCAATCCATAATCTTCAAACTTGATTTCAGCTTTATTGAATAATATTGAGATTAGAGCTAATTGATATGCAGTAAAGGGATTTTCAATGAGAGATTTTGGAATTCCATCCAATTGCAAAGATGCAGTCAGCCGACCTAGTTCGCTGACTTCAATTTCTAAATTTTCAATAGTTGCTTCATCCGTTTTTTCATTCCATTTGAAATCCAAATTATGTGAAATGGATAATGTTTCAATTCCTGAACTTGTGAGAAATTCCTGTGCATCTTCCGCATCTAACAAATTCACCGGAACTTCAAAATCTTTTACCTCCAAATACAGGGTAGTTGGAATGGGTGGAATTTTTGTTTCAAAATAATGATAGAAGCTCCCTAATTCAAATTTAATTCTTTCGGCTGGATTTGCGTTCGGTATATTTACATCCAAATTTTTTAATTCAATCTGAAGTGAGCGTGGAAGAAATACGCGTACAGTTTCAAATCCTCCTTCTTCAATATCTTCAAGCTTTGTACCGATAAGATATGGTTTCATTGGTTCCAATTCTGGAAATACAAGATTTCCAATTGAGAACTTGTCAAAATTAATAGTTCCAGTACTGATAGAGTCTTGAGATTTGAAACCGTGTACAGAAATTTCACCGAACTTACTGGACGATAGATTTTCAGCTACAACTCGGTCTAAATTAAGTTGTAAAGTAGAATTGTCTTCCAAAAGGTGAATTTTACTTTCAATATTTTGAATATTGATTGAGTCTATTCCAATTCCACGAATTAAATCAAAAAAATCAAACGCTAAAACTTCCTCGTTATATAGCTTACTTGTCATAAAAATTAGAATTATTCCTAATAAATCAATATCTTTTCTTTCATAAGATATCCCTTTCAACAAAATTTCATCTGCGGAAAATGTATCACCGTCGTCATTTGACTGATAGTTTTTAGACCTACTTTCTTCAAATAAGTTAATGCGGTCATTGGAATGACTGATTGGTAAAATCAATTCTAACCACCCTGTCAAATTAAAATTCTTGTACGTTACTGATTCAATTGTACTTTCTTGAGTTGTGAGAGTGGAATTATTTCGCTCATAATCTAAATAACTGTAGTTTTCCACATTATCTTCTAATATGAGTTTGTCCAAAATCCCGTCCTTTAAATTGAACATTTGAACATTGTTGTGTTCGGAGGTTGTATAGAATAATGGAGACTCTTTTGATTCTGAGGAATAAAGTGAAATTTCAAATGAATTCTTTAAGCTGTTACCAATTTCAATGCTGTCAGGATACCAATGGTTAATAAAATTAAGAATTTCAGCAGTTCCAGATTCAGAAGGTCGATTTGGTAGATTAGGAATAAGAAATGAGGTATTTTGAAAGGAAGTACCTGTTAATTTATGTAATAGTTGCAGACTCCCCTTGCTTGCGAGCTCTAATTTGTATTCCTCCCTTGAGTCATCAGAGTATTCAATAGAGTCAAACGAAATTCGGTTTGAATCATTGTTGATTCCCGAATAAACTATACTTTTTGCTGAAAATTTGTAGTCAAATGAAATTTCAGGTGGAGTATCTGGAAATCCAATGAATAAAGCAGCTTCGTATTTTTCAATTGTTTTATTATCAAGTACAATTTTACTTGAAAAGGTGACTTCAACTTCAGGAACAGTTAATCTTTGGGTTGACTCATCATAGCGGGTATGTCCATGAGTTATTGCTATACCAATTCCATTAAGTTGACTTTTCCAATTGTCAAAATCCTGTATTGCGTTGCTTTGAGCATACGCTGTTGTACCTACAATGGAAATTAATGCAATTACAGTGAGGCTATGCAATAAAATTTGAAATTTTACACGAGTAGCTGATATTTTTATGTGTAGAAAAACTCGGGAAAGCAGATTTCCGTGGGTCGACATTTGAAAGTCCCTTGAGTAACTATTTTAGGGTGTTTATGTTAAAAACTAGCTACGACAGCGAAAATGAAGAGACGAATGAAAACAAACTTTCATCGGAGATAAAATCAATCAATAGCTGGTATATTGTAATAGATATAATGTGTAATTCTAAATTTTCAAGGTTTTTAGCAGGTCAATTTCAATCAGCCATCAAGAATTCAACTTCTTTTATTGGCATTAGTGGTTGTAACATCTGAGCATGGAATCTGCGCTATTATATTTCATTCAGAAGGTAGCTTTGCACCAATGATTGCACCAATAATATCTGGTGAATCCATCGCTTCGTGAAAAACACCTGACACTCCGGATGCTTCAGTACCGTGAAATGTTCCATACAACTCAGCAGGAATCATTTCACTGTCTGCTGTCTCTTTGAGATTCATCGTATCACCATGCATAAATGTTCCGTCTTCCAAATTAATGTTAATATTCCCAGATAAATGGGTACTAGTAATCGACCCTTCACCAGCCTCAAAATCTACTGACAAATCAAATCGACTATCAGGAATGCGCGTATCCCAATGAACTTTATTTGATTTTCTCCAAATTAAAGTATGTCCAATATATTCATGTGTACCGGTCGGGAGGGACATTAGATTAGGTCCTCCGGTATTAACTATCCAAGTATCAGGATTTCCATAATCTGAGTGGGTAGAATGTCCCCAATTCGCTATAAAGACTGCATAAATTACACCGTAAGATTCATTTGGTACACCTAATTTGAAATGTTGCCGATTAAAGTCATGACTTTCGTTAGCAGTTTGATACCAACCACGAGTTCGTTTTGTTTGTCCGAGAGTACCATTAGAAATAGTTTCATTGATAGTCTCAGACAGTAACTCACTTCTTTGGTCAGCTGGAGTTCCAAAAAGCTCATACAAGGGATAAAAGCTAATTTCTCCATAACCATTTACACCAATTGACTTAATCGTAAGATATCTACCCGGTCGATTTTCTGTTTCTTTGTTAATGAAAATCTCAACTCCTCTGTCATCAGTTGGTGCTGCAAAACTATTTAATACTCCAGATTTACGTGAGTCAGGATTAAACATGACAGGTTCGGGATCAGGCATTGGATTGGGATCTCCGTCTCCGTCTCCGTCTCCATCGCCATCGCCATTGCCGTTGTCACCATTCCTGTCTCCATCTCCATCTCCATCTCCATTGCCGTTGTAACCATTCCTGTCTCCATCTCCATCTCCATCTCCATTGCCGTTGTCACCATTCCTGTCTCCATCTCCAGTTGACGGACTGGGGCTAGAACCTCCAGTACCTCCACTTCCACTGCTACCGCCGCCGCAAGACACAATGAAAAGCGATAGCATGAATAGTATTAATATCGTTGAAATTGATTTAAAATTTGACATTTCAATCTCTATTGATTTGAGTTTTCAAAATTTTTATACCCCAGATTTGATTCAGTCAAGTAAAAAGCGATAACGAGTAATAATAAGCAATTATGGTAGTAATCTCGCATCAACCTTGCACATCTTTTGTGATGACAAATAACTTAGGACTATGATTAGTTTGGCGTTTGGCTGAATAATTTTTACCAGTTATATGCTCCGTCTAGTTTGATTATCTGATTGAGTGCACCCGTCACATCAGCTCCTTGAGTTCCAGTCAATTCAAATTTAAAGTCCGAACCAAATAGCAGATGCGTACCTACATGATATTTGTTATTGGCACCATTTGAGTACCCAATGCTTCCAACCGGTGCCAACTTCATCTAAACTTACGCTCATTATTTTTGTAGTCATTGTTTTCCATTCATATTTTTAAGTATTTTACAAAGTATTATACTTTATTGTGTATTACAAGAAAGTTAAATTGTATGAAAATATTGCAATTACAAAGTCTAATTTTCCAAATTATGTTCAAGCTTGAATTCTACCAATTTTTGAAAATTCAATTTTGGTGAAATTAATTGAAAAAATGTTGCTGAGGAATCTCGTATTATTCTAGATTTCCAAGGAATCTTAATTTGCGGCAAACCTAATCTAGATTTACTTTGACATAAAACATCTAAAAATTTTCAAAAATTCACACGCGCTGCAAAATTGAATTGCTGTGTTAATCCACCGTGATATTGCCTGGATTGTTCCAAACCAAAGGATTCTATACCATAACGGATGATTTCTTGCAAATCTATATCTGCCAACCATGATGTCGAATACTTACCCACTTTGGTTCGCCAAGAATTTTTTTCTTCTTCGTCCCAAATTTATTCTACAGTTCGGGTTGAGTATCCATTTTGTTTGATGCTTTCTTTAGCTTCAATCAAAGCTTTTTTGATCGCAGCAATTTCTTCAGGTGTTTCATTTTCGCGAACTTGTTGCTCTCGGATTAATTGACTGAAAACTTCACTTTCATTACCATATTCACCCGAGGCAAATCTGGATTCAATCCAAGAGTTCTCTTGATCAGTGAGCGTTATGTTCTTTGTGACCATGAGCATAAGGTTTTTCCAAAGGTGGTTTTAAAAGTGATACAAATTTGGGTTGGTTATTAATGTGCAAACTTTAACTTTTTTTCAAGTTAAGAATTGTCAACAAAAATTTAGGGATCTATATACAATATGCCGCAAAGTAAATACGATTACAATTTTTTCTATACAAAACAAACTGACTCACTGTTAAATTAATAATGCTCTTGTCTAAATAAAAAAATGAACTTTTTGCAAAATTGAATTAAAAAGCAATTTTATTCAATTTTGCATGGTCATGAATGGCTACTACCTGTTGAGGATAGTATTTAAGATTCAATTTGTATTGAAGATTTGGGATTAGAATTAGTCAGTGACGAGATTGATAAAACTCGTTTTGGTATAATTACTAAATCCAACTTAGATAGTTGGTGAGAAACAGCCGCATTAAGCGGTAGCATTGATGCCTTATTGGATGGAAGAGAGATTGATGATTAATCTTATTGCTGTGACGATATGTCGCTTTGACTCTTCTAAATAATAGTGTAATTTAATATAACTTAAACAAATTAACCAAACTCATAAGGAGAAATAAAATGGTTAAAAGAGTAATTGTAATAGCATTTGCCTTTGCATTGATATCAGTTGGACTTGCTAGTTGTATTGAGCCATGCAATGAATTTGAACGAGTAGTTGCACGAGGTAATTGCTCTTAAACCCAATAATCCATAAGGGCGGTTTTTAATCGCCTCTTTTTTGTTTGACCTTCTTAATATACATTGATTGCCATAAGTACAACGGAACCCGCCACGCGCTCCAAAATCGGAAACAGCGTTACCAATACATTGATCTGGTGACTACCATACAAGTTCTCAAACTTTCGCTACTAAAATCGTAAGGTTTTCTAGTTTTAATATGCGACGATGTTACAAAAAGACGCAATGTCTCGTTATTGGTTACAGGTCCAAATCCCCCAAGAACTGAAGATGCCAACTCACACTCACAATTTGGATGTAATCCCGCTAGTTCGCGAGCATTTATTTCACCGTCACTAAATTTCTTAAGTGATTCACGAAACTTCAACCTATCTGATTCTGCTGACATTCATTAGTGCCTTTTGAATCCTTGCTACTGTGCCAACTATGTCTCTCTTTGAGTTTGATCTAAACGTACCTTTATCAATTACATCATAGAGATCAATAATAGCAAAGACACCTAAACTATTATCACGAAACTCTATGCTACCACAAGAATTTCTTTCATCATCATAGAACTCCAAGACAACTGCTCCTTCAAGTGTTACCTCTGGTTCTGGAACTCTCAATTCAATTTTCCAGTAACTTAATAAATTTATTGCACCATCGATTGAAAGTTTCATTGGTCTCTTGCTATCAGGACCATCCCATCCATCTTTTAAATTCCGAAATTCCATAATTTGTTCACAAATCTGATCTATTGATTCATTATTAATCTGTTCACGTTCAAGAATAGAATCAGAGCGCGAATTAGAAGTTTGACTCCCAACATTTCTCTCATAGTCTAAATTATATGCCACGTTAGCAGAATTCATTTCTTCCTCCAAATCTTCATTCAAAAAAAAATTCAGTTACGAAATTTTCATTAATATATGGCATAGAAATCTATTTGTCTAGGAGGAGTTGTATTTGTCGCCAGACATTTCAATATTTAAACTATGTACTCCATTGAGAGTGGCTTCAGAGAATATATCACTTCTATAGATTATATTTGAAATTGTTCACTATTTTTTGTTGAATCAAACACAAATTCTAGATATATAATTGAGTTTTTTTTGAATATTTTGGAGATTTAATACCAGATGGCAAGACAATTTATATACCACATGCACCATCTTTCTAAGACTTTTAGTGGTGGAAAGAAGGTATTAGATAATATCAATCTATCTTTTTATCCGGATGCAAAAATTGGTGTTCTTGGACCAAATGGTGCCGGGAAATCTACGCTACTTCGTATTATGGCAGGGTTGGATACTGAAGTAAGTGGTGAATCTTGGGCCGCTGAAGGGACAAAAATTGGGTATCTTCCTCAAGAACCACAACTGAACATTAAAAAGAATGCGTTTGAGAACGTAATGGAAGGTCTTTCTGAGAAAGTAGAAATTGTGGATCGGTATAATCAATTGATGGAAAATTATTCTGATGAAACTGCCGATGAAAGTTCAAAATTGCAAGATATTATTGATAGTCAAGATTTATGGGATCTTGATTCACGTGTAAATATGGCAATGGATGCTTTGGGTTGTCCCCCAGCTGAGTCTGCAGTTGAACACCTATCTGGTGGGGAAAAACGGCGAATAGTGCTATGTAAATTGTTACTTTCTGAACCTGATTTACTTTTATTGGATGAACCCACCAATCACTTAGATGCTGAATCCGTGGCTTGGCTGGAAAAAGCTCTATGTGATTTTAAAGGTGCAGTCTTGCTGATTACGCACGATCGCTATTTTCTTGATAATGTTACTGGATGGATCTTAGAACTAGATCGTGGCAATGGAATTCCTTATCAGGGTAATTACTCAACTTATTTAGAACTAAAAGCGAAACGCATTGAAGCTGAAGGACGTGAAATGGAAGCACGTCAGCGTGTATTACAACGTGAAAGAGAGTGGATGGGGTTATCTCCCAAAGCGCGGCAAACTAAATCGAAAGCACGAATTAAAGCCTATGAGGAACTATATAAGTTAAATATTGATCGTACACCCAGTGCAAATCAGATTGTAATTCCACCGGGTCAGCGACTCGGAAATAACGTCATTGATGTTAAGGGTTTGAGTAAAGGATTCGGTGACTATCTATTAATAGAGAAATTAACTTTCAAATTACCACCTGGTGGAATTGTGGGCGTAATTGGTCCAAATGGGGCTGGTAAAACTTCATTATTTAAATTACTCAGTGGACAAGAACAACCAGACGAAGGAACTATAGAAATCGGGGAAACCGTAGATTTGGGTTATGTAGATCAATCGCGTGAAAAACTTAATCCCGAAAAGACTGTGTGGGAAGAAATTTCTGAAGGGAATGAAGTTATCTATTTAGGAAAAAAAGAGATTAATTCTCGAGCTTACTGTTCCTCATTTAATTTCAAAGGTGGTGATCAGCAACAGAAAGTTGGGTCACTTTCAGGAGGGCAAAGAAACCGAGTTCATCTGGCTAAAGTATTGAAATCTGGAGCAAATGTATTGCTGTTGGATGAACCAACAAATGATTTGGATACTGAAACACTTGGTGCATTAGAAGATGCGTTAGAGGAATTTGCCGGTTGTTGTGTAGTAATATCTCATGATCGAATGTTTTTAGATCGCCTTGCGACCCATATCTTAGCGTTTGAAGGTGAAGGTCACGTTGAATGGTTTGAAGGTAATTTTGAAGAATATGAAAGAGATAAAATTCGCAGACTTGGACCAGAATCCGTGACTCAGCATCGAATTAAATATAAGCCACTTACGCGATAATTTGATTGTTCAAGACTGCTTTACTTCCGTTTAACTGAATTACTTGCCCCTCAACTGAATACCGTAAAATTTAGCAAATAAGGGTGCCCCAGAAATAACCAGGACTAATCTTGATAGATGGTGAACAATTATATATCCAAGGTCTGCACCAGTAAGGATTGCAAGTATAGTCATTTCTGCTTGGCCACCAGGCCAAAATGCAAGGAAAGCATCAAGTGGATTGGCTAACTTTAAAAATTTGACAAATTCCGTAAATCCAAATGCAATAATTGTTAAAATCAGAACATAAACTATTCCACTAGAAACGTATTTCCGTAATTCCTTCACTGTAATATCGACATAACTTACACCAATACCCGTTCCGATGAAAAACTGGGCAAACAATATTGCTTCAGCTGGCGGTCGAAAGTGAATGACTCCAATAATTGATAATATTCCAGTTACGATCATTGGTCCTAAGATTGACGCACCAAATAATTTGATCTTTACTCCTCCATACCATCCAACAAGTGCCGCAATTATCATTATAAGTTGTTCAATTATCGGGATTTCTGTAGCCGAATTGCCAATTCGAATATCTAGATTTGCATCAAATGAGAAAATTAAAATGATTGGAGCAATACTAACAATTATTAAGACCCGAGTCGCATGGATAAGAGATAGTGCACGCGTATCTCCTCCTGCTTCCTGACCGAATAAAATCATATCCTGTAATCCACCGGGCATCGCCGCAAAATAGGATGTAGCTTTGTCAAATTTGCAAATTTTATTGAAATACCAGATTCCTGCAATTGCGATTAATGCTATGTAAATTGGGACTAATGCTACAGATGCGAACATTACTGGTAGTTGTGTAATTACTGCAGGAGTGATTGAAGCACCAACTGCCACACCTAATATTGTTCGTGCTCCAACAGCTATTATACCGGTGCCTCTTAACTTAACTCCAGCTAACGCCGCAATTAAACTTGCGAACAATGGACCAAGAAGAAATGGAAGTGGTAAGTTTAAAATCCAAAATATTGCGACACCTACTAATGAAATTAGCAATGTTTGCAATATTTGAATGAAATTTGACATCAAGAGTAGTCTCAAATATTTATGGAAAATTTTCATTAGGTTACACAATTTGCGAGAAATTCTCACCAAAAACAAATACCAATGTAAATTGATATGTGAGTGAAAGTTCGGAAGCGATCACAAAATTATGGATCGGTAACCAAAACACAGTCTTCTCACGCACTTAGTAAGGGGAAATTACTAAATTGGTCAAGGTAATCTCAACCAGCTTAAGTAATATACCGATCACTTAAGTTTGCAGAAACTTGTTGAAAATTTTTTAGATGATTTTGCAAAGATGCGCGAAATAAGTCAGAGCACACCTAAAATAATCGCACCTAAGAATAAGAAAGCGATACAAATAACAAATAGATTAAGTCTTCGTGTTGATGACATAGTTTTTTCCTCCTAGGTTTGATTAATTATTTTGCATTAATTTAGTAGCTCCCCTCCAAATATTCAAGGTGGCAATTATGTTGCATTGCGGCAATATCTGCAAGGTTTGGATATTTTTTTTAAATTAACTTTAAGTTTCCTTACAAAGAGCTTTGATGCAGTGCAACACAATTTCATTAATTTTTTATATAATTTTATACTTAAGAGTGTCTGAAACCCGTCCACTATGTTCAGGTATTGGGTTTATTATGACTATTGAAGCTAAAATAGTCCTACTTTTGTAGTAGCGTTCACACCAAATTACGGTGAAATTACCGTTAAACTTGAAAACATAGATGTAATTTTCTTAGTTTAGATAATCTAACCACGGCGACTGTTCGGCAATCATGTGATCAACCAATTCAGGTATTCCGTTTGAAATTGTAACGACTGGATCAACTAATAACGCTTGCACTACAAGTTCTCTTTTTTGTTGCAATACTGATTCAGCAGTAAGGTCATGGATTCCGACTTGATTAGCTAATAATCCTTTGATTCCAGAAGGAAGGTCAATCTGAATTCCCTTCACTCCAGCAGTTGAAACCATCGCGGGAACTTCTACAACTAGCCAACTTGGTAAATTTTCAATCAAACCAGAATTTGGAATATTAACTGCTGCTTCCTCGTATTCTTCATTGGTTAATATTCCATCAATTATTGGGACAACACGTTCATGTAGCTCCGCTTTAATTTTTGGTTCAATGGTTCCTAAATGATTACGATAAAATGAGTAAAAGTCTAAAATTCCCTGGTGGTCAGAACAGTTATGGGCCCATTGGATATACTCACCAAAATGACTATCTGTGGTAATTGGAAGCATGCCAAATTGTTCTAATATCACCTTAAATAGCCATCGATCTGACCAAGGTCTAACTTTTTCAATTTGGCTAAGGTCAATATCCATCCAACCTTCAGTTTCAATAATTTTTCCATTCTTGCGAGAGGCGTTCAATATCTCAGAATATCCCGGTTGGCGACTGAAATATTCAGGTGCTTTGCTTCGCACATCTTCGTAAGCATCTTTTCCGCTGTCCAAATAGGTACATTGAGTCATAACTGAAAAGTGATTTAATCCACCAGCACGATAATGAAGATTTTCACGTGGAGTTTTTAGCATTTCAGGTAAATGTCGCTCTAATGACGCAATTTCATGGCACATACCAATAAATTTTAATTCAGGAAACGCACGGTGAACAGTAGTGGCTATTCGACTCATTGGATTTGAATAATTGAACACCGTTGCACTCGGAGCAATTTCCATAACTTTTTGACAAATTTCTAAAATTGGTGGAATTATACGAAGCGAGTGAAACAATCCTCCAGGTCCACCATTTTCACCATAAACTTGAGGTATGCCGTATTGTTGAGGGATTTTCCAATCAAGGTCCCAAAGTGCAAATCGGTCGCCTACTTCTATTGAAATCACTACAAAATCTGCACCTTTAAGAGCAACTTTGAGATCTGATTCAACACTAATTGAATGTTTAAGGTTTTGCGCAGAAATAAAGTCATTGGCGATCGCACAAGTACGTAACGCGGCTGACTCATTGATATCATTCAAAACAATTTCTGCAGCTTCTAATGTTTTGGATTGGAAAATATCTCCCAACATACCAGTGCCAAATTGTAAACTTCCAGCACCCACGAGTACTAATTTAGTCATTAGAAATGCTCCTTAATATAAAGTTATAATTAATTGAAGTTTTTTTGAATTGGGTTTATGTAATTGGTTTGCCATCAGAACCAAAACGATGGATATGGCCTTCCTTTGGTTTAATTGAAATAGTGCGTCCCACCTCCCCAATATGTTTTCCAGGTTGACGAACTATCACTGGTTCCTCTGAACCAATTTCAACAAAGAGATAATGGTCAGCACCTAAATCCTCTGTATGCACAATATTGCCGGTCCAAGTTTCTTGCCCTTTTTCAGTAATTTCTAGATGTTCAGCCCGAATTCCAAGTGTTGAACATTTGAATTTGTCGGCAATTTCACCAGTTAAAAAGTTCATTTTCGGTGATCCAATAAATCCGGCGACAAACGTTGAGTTGGGCTTCTCGTACAACTCTTCAGGTGTGCCAACCTGCTCAACCAAACCATCTCGCAAGACACAAATACGGTCCGCCAATGTCATCGCTTCAACTTGGTCGTGGGTTACATAAATCATGGTTACGTGCTCCATTCCACGATGTAATTTGGCGATTTCTAAACGTGTTGCAACTCTCAATGCGGCATCCAAATTTGATAATGGTTCATCAAATAAAAAGACACGTGGATCCCGAACAATGGCGCGTCCGATTGCGACTCGTTGACGTTGTCCCCCCGATAATTGTCGTGGTAAGCGATCTAACAAATGCTCAATCTGTAACAATTCCGCAGCCTTTTGTACTCGTTCTTCAACTTCTTCCTTATTCTTCTTTGATAACTTCATTCCGAACGCCATATTGTCATATACCTTCATATGGGGATATAATGCGTAACTTTGGAAAACCATCGCAATTCCACGTTTAGATGGTAGGACGTTATTGACCAGTTCATCATCAAAAAGTAACTCACCGGAAGTTATTTGCTCAAGTCCAGCAATGAGTCTAAGTAGTGTTGACTTCCCACAACCAGAGGGACCAACAAAAACCATAAACTCACCCTTATGTATCTCAAGGTCAATACCTTTTATTACTTCAATGATGCCAAACGATTTTCGTACATTATTGAGTTTAATATTTGCCATGTGAATAATCCTATTATCCTTTAACGCCACCAGCGGTTAATCCAGCGACAATTTTTCGTTGAAAAATAAGAACCAATGCGATTAGCGGAACCGTTACAATCACACTTGCTGCCATAATTGAACCCCAAGGTATTTCTTGTTGACTTGCTCCTGAAAGCAAAGCAATTGCTACAGGTACGGTACGCTGGTCCTGTGAAATTGTAAATGTCAATGCAAATAAGAACTCATTCCAAGCTCCAATAAAAGCAAGTAATCCAGTTGTAACTAATGCAGGCCATAATAACGGCAAAAATACTTTTGTAATTATTATCCATGGAGAGGCACCATCAACTATTGCAGCTTCTTCTATTTCAATTGGTAAATCTCGCATAAAGGTAGTCAATACCCATACTGTGAAGGGTAACGTAAAAATTGTATAACTCAAAATCAATGCAAGTGGATTGTTATAGATTCCCAAGAAATTGATTAGCTCATAAAGTCCAGAAAGTACCGCAATTTGAGGAAACATAGATACTCCAAGTATAGTGAGTAACAATAATCCTCGACCACGAAATCTCACCCGTGATAATGCAAATGATGCTGTTACTGCTAATAATAGGGCAAAACACACGGTAATAGATGCGACTAGAACAGAGTTGAATACTGATTGGATAAAGCTTCGTTTAGTCAATACTGCGTTATAGTTGTCTAGGGACAGCATCTCTGGAAGTAAATTTGGGGTAAATAACGCTGTTCCGGTTTCAAAACTTGTTAGAATTGCGTAGTAAAAAGGGTATACCGAAATTACAATGATGACAATTACGGCCAAGTAAAACAAGAATGTGTTAAGTAATGATCTTTGCATTATTGGTCATCCCCGCTTAAGTTGAGACGACCAAATTTGATGTAAAGCAAAACAAATACTGAGATAATTATAAAGAGTAATGTTGACATTGCCGACCCCTCGGCATAATCCCCAAATTGTTGAATTTCTCGATAGCTAAGTACTGACATGGTAATAGTGGCATCAGATTGCGGGGTCAAAAGATAAATCAAGTCAAAAATACGTAGGGCATCTAATGCACGGAAAATAACTGCAACTAAAATAGCTGGTCGCAACAAAGGTAATGTAATTTTGAAAAATACTTTAACTGGATTAACGCCATCAATACGTGCGGCTTCATACATGTCACGTGGAATTAATTGCAAACCAGCCAATATTAGTAATGCCATAAAAGGTGTCGTTTTCCAAACGTCAACCATTAAAACAGCAATCATTGCAGTATCAGCTGAGGCGGTCCAAGCAATTGGTTCGTTAATAATGTGTAAACCAATAAGCATATAATTGATAACACCAAATTGGTCATTGAGCATCCAACCCCACATCCGCGCGGATACAACTGTCGGAATGGCCCATGGAATTAGAATCGCCGCGCGTACTAATCCTCGACCGCGAAATTCGGCATTAAGTACTAGGGCAATGAGAAGTCCGAAAAGTGTCTCAAGAGCAACTGATACAATTGAAAATCGAACCGTATTCCAAACTGAATTCCACCAATCTCCATCAACTAACACACCTCTCCACCTAACTTCACCATTATTTCGAACTCTTCGCTCAAGATAATTTTCAAAGCCAACCCATTCTGATTGTCCATTAAAAATTGTATCTGCAGAAGCATCTGTTAGTGAAAATGTAATTGAACGCATAAGTGGCCAAGCGGCAACTAGAAGCAACATGATTAACATTGGTGCTAAAAATAGATAGGCCGCTCGTACGCGTTGCTGTTGTAGATTTAGCTCAGTTGCCATAGGTGATTACTTTGTTTTTGGACTCATATCTTAGATTGAATCAGGATTGCCGGGTGAAACAATCTCCCGGCAAAACGGATTAATTTAGCCATCAAGTAAATCTTCTAGGTCTTCTTCTAATTCCTCTAACGCATCTTCTGCACTTTCTTGTCCTGAAAGTACACTATGAACTGCGGTAAAGAATAATGTCGAAACTTCGTTGTAATTTTGACGTGTTGGTGCTGAAGGTCTTGGAACAGCTTGCAAAAACACATCTTTCCAACGTGGAATAATTGGTTGCTCTCTCTCAATATCTGCATCTTCGTAGAGGCTAATGATAGTAGGCAGATTAGATTCATTCAGTGCTCGAGTTTTTTGTGCTTCTGCTGATGCAAGATATACTGCTAAACTTGTTGCTGCATCCTGATTGTCAGAATATTTGGAAACTGCAACATTCCAGCCACCAAGAGTTGCTGCGGACGTATCATGGCCTTGTCCAGTTGGAAGTGGGGTAACATCAAATTTACCTGCTACTGCTGAATCGTCGCTATTTCCAAGCGAATATGCGTAAGGCCAATTGCGCATAAAGACTGCATTGCCAGTTTGCCAAACTCCTCGAGATTCTTCTTCTTGGTAAGCAAGGACACCCTCTGGGGAAATATTTCCTGGCCAAGTAGCTGCTAATTCAATGGCAGCAATTGCTTTGTCATTATTGATAGAAATAGTACCATCTGGTTCGACAATTTGTCCACCACCGGATGATTTTACCCATTCAAGCGCGTCACAAGTTAATCCTTCATATGCATTACCTTGCCAAACAAAGCCCCAAAGGTCACTATTTCCTGAAGCACGCTCAGCATCTTGAATTTTCTTTGCAGTGGCGGTTAATTCTTCCCAAGTTTTTGGAACACTTGCCCCATGTTTATCAAGTAAATCAGTTCGATAGTAAAGAGCTGGTGCATCGGTAAATATTGGTAATGCTACCAATCTTCCATCTACGGTTTGTGATTCAATAATTGATGGAAAGTGTTCGTTAACTAAGTCTCCAGCGGCACTTCTAAGATCAATAAAATGATCTGCGAGTTGTGGTGCCCAGATAACATCGGTTTGGTAGATATCAATATCACCATTTCCCGCTGCGAGCCAAAGTCGGTACTGACCAAATTGGTCGGTGGTTGAAGAAGGCATCGGTACAATTGTTACTTTATGACCGGTTTCATCTTCCCAAGGTTTCACGAGAGCGGCGAAATTTTCAATTGCAGCTCCGGTCGCACCGGAAACATATGTAATTTCAGCGGCAAAAAGTGAAGTGGAAAATAATGTTGCAAATCCAGCGATAGCAAACACTTTTAGAATTTTCGTTTTTACGAAATTAAACATTATGAGATTCTCCCTATAAGATTAGTTTTGATGTTTTACCCATAACAGAACATTAAATTGATAAAATTCACATTGGGATTAAACACCTATTGTCTATTCAATTGCATATTAAATCAAAAGTGTCAAGCATACAATTTTTTTGTCTTAGGGAGTTTGTGTCTTAGAGAAATACAACGTAAAATTTTGGGAGTTGTTGCTACACAAAAATTCAAATGCAAGTAGGTAAAAAACTGTACAAATAAAATTTGGTAGAAGAACTTATAAATTGTTGTTGAATCAAAAACAGATAACTCGGACGGGTAAATTATCCGTCCGAGTTAGTTATTTTAAATCTCAAAATCTGTTTTTTACCACTAAGCTCATGCAAGAGTGATCTGAAATTCACATGGCTTATCGACAAAATTTGCGTGGTCCCGAATAAGGTTGAAATGTACCAGATTCAGAGTCAAAGCTACGATATTTTGCCGAACAATAATCATACCAAGCAGGAGTCCAAGGTGCAGGTGGTCCATAGCTATAAACAGGTTCTGGAACATATCGTACCACTGGACGAGGTTGATATTCGGCTCGTGAATTGTATTTGTAGGTACGTCTTGGATAGTAAGTGCGACGTGGATAGTAAGAATAATCATATCGGGTAGTATTTTGACCGATTGAATTCCCAATAATTAATCCAGTCGCTAAACCAATTGCTCCACCAACAAGTGCTGGAGCAAGATCATCGTGGTGATGTGAGTGATCCTTATATTTTGGTCGGCGATGGTCTGCATTTGCACTAAATGAAGTCAATACTAACGCGGATGTTAATACAAATGACATCATAAGTGCTGAAAATCTTTTCATTGCAGTCATTTTTATTCTCCATTGTTGTTGCGAAACATGAGTTGTGTAAAAAAACTAATTTGAATCGTGTCATATTTAAAAAGTTTAAAAGTGGATAATAAATTAGAAGTATTACACAAACTTATATTGCTCGTGCCTTAAAGATTATTACGATCTTATTTTTATACAACTAAAATTTTTGTAAGGTTTTGTTATATCTAAGGATGTGATTATCGTTATCAAATATTCAACATTTTGTTCATTTTGTTGAATTCTATGATTCTATATAAGGTACACATAGTACTAGTTGCAAAAAATGTGGTCGACGATGATTTTCGCAAATAAGGTAAAAGTTTATTAATCGGTGGGTTTGTCCGCTAATTTTGGTAAGGGGTGGTGTAAAATTGTGACGGGTTACCGTCAATGTACCAAATTCACAAGGGTAATGTTAATGAAATCAATACGATTTGCGTTACCATTTCAACGTAAATCATGAATTAAATTGAATCAATGAGTACAAAATAAGTTTATTTTTTTTACACAAACTATTATGAATCTACCCAGATAACAATTTACTCTCATTGATTTTTCTATCAAATTCAAAACATTAACTAGTGGTACATCTCGTGGTTCAGAAATTTTTCAACAATTCCCTACCAGTTAATTTTACCGTCAAGTTCAATACTTTGATCATTGGTATTATTTGAGTTGTAGCTGTTTTTACCAACAAGTTCTAATTCAATATTGGAACCTACTTTAAGAGTTCCGCCTAACCGGTAATCACTAACTTTATTATTTGTTAAAGTCACGCCACTATACGGGATTATTGAACCTATGCTGTCAAAGACTGAAAAACCATAACCAATTTCCGAAATTAATCGCTGACTGATTTCATTCTTGTCAAGATCATTTGAGTCAAAATAATCTAGCCGATCAAGTCCGAAAAATTCTTCGCTAGATGAATCTGTATTACCATAGGTTCCTAATATTTCTAATTGCGTACCCAACGTGTCTTGATTGCGGTCAAAGTTTAGTGACCCTTGGATATTACCTTGAACTTGACTCTCAAACGGAACAATCAAATTTCCAAGACCTGAAATTTTTAATCCAGATCTATCACTTAAATCAAAACTAGTGTTAGTTCCAATCCCAAAAACTGACTGCTCTAATGACTTTTTCCTTTTTAATCCAATTGAAAGTGAACGATCTAGAGCTGCACGATCAAATAATTTTGAAGATTGCTTACCTTCAGTTGCAATGTCTACATTCCAAAACTCAAACTGAGAATCATCAATTAACTCGTCTCTGCTTTCAATGGATTGTTGCGAAAATTCAGAATCAAATATGAGATTTATTTCGTTGGTGGTTTCAGATAGAAGATCTTCATTAATAACCAAATTTTTTGAGCTTTCAACAGCTATTGTATGGTATCTTGTACCTAATCTTCCATTGTATATATCCTCATACTCTATCTCCACTTCTCCTAGACCATAACCAGTTTGGACTTTTAACTCAATCCCGCCATCATTAGATGTCCAGCCAAAATAAGGATGTAATCCTCTAGTGTAGGACTTATAGGTAAGCTGATCATCTTGAAAATTGATGTAGTTCACCTCTGCATCAGAAAACGAATAAGCTATACCAGTTAGTGAGTCTTCACCAACTCGCGCATCAAGTCCAAATTGTCCAATAAAAGTATCGCCTGCCCAAGTTTGTTGTCCATCTGATAGATTACCAGATATATCTTGAATATTCCCTAATCCCCAAACAGTGGTAGAATTAGCAATACCTGTTTGTTCCAATAAATCAAATGAAAATGAAGAATTTCCTATTAATTCTCGTAATGTCAATGATTCATTCGCATATGATCCTCCACTTGACGTTAAGATATCAGTAAATTGCGTCCCACCATTGAAGACCCATGAATTGTTATTTTCACTGTTAAAATACTGTTCCACTCGACTATCAATTGCATTCAAAGTTTGTGTCCCTATTGTAGAAAATACATTTGGTAATACCGCTTGGTTTGCACTATTAAGTGTATTGCTCTCGCGATCTCGGTCTTCAAAATCAGAAATTGTTACGGATTCAGAGGATTTTGATCCCAATTCATACATGTCACTAGATTGGATAGATGCAGTTATAGTTCGATCTTGATTTGGTTTGTTGTCATTTATGGTGGATATGGCTAATATTCCAGTTCGTTTACCTGAATTTATATTGACTACGGCTGTTCGGCTTGATTCTATTGCGTTCCCGATCACTCTAACTTCAATTGGGATATTGTTTTGAACAATAAATGTAGTACTAATTTGAAAATAAACAGTTTCACCTTCATTTACTGGTGATCCACTTGAATTTATTGATAGAATAGGGTTTGAATCTACAGGTAGAGTACTTTCTACAGGACTAGGAAGTGATGAAGGTGATGGTTCTTCGGTTGGATCTGGAAGAGTTGGAAGCAATTCTAGTAGTTCTGATACAACTTGATCTGCTATCGCAATCCTATCCTGACCCGAATCATCGTCCAAACTTGGATTTACATTTATTTCAGCGGTTAATATGCGGATTTCTGGATTTTCTAAATCTGTATCATTAAATTTAAAATTTCGAGTATTTTCGGATATACTTACTTGAATAGTAGCTTGATCTGCTATATTGGTACTGCGTTGCGTTTGAATTTCAATATTTGCTGACCCTTCACTTTCTGGAATTAGCACGCGATTTGGTACTCTCCATAAAATTGGAATACTTTCATGGCGATTTATTGCAATATCAACGTAAAGGTCATTCCAATTTGTTGAACTTATTCTCTGCAGATTTAGTCTTATTGTTTCACCGGCAACTGCAAAATCCTCTTCTGGTTGCTGTTTTACCAACCTAAGAGCAGGTAAATCATCGTCAGAAACTTGAAAAATTACCCTATCGTTCGGTTCATCTGGGACTTTATAGTTATTACCAATTTCTAATTTAACTACAATAGTCCCATTTGTTTGGTCCGTATTATTATCAACCAAAGGAATTTGCAATTCTTTGGGTGTACCTTGAGTTAACTCTGTCGCGGTAAAGGAGATTGTTCCTTCTTTAATAAGATCAGTTTGAACGAAACTACCTTCATCATCAGTCATTTCTTCTATAGTATAATTTAGCTCTATTGAAATACCAACTTGAATACCTTGTTGAACCATAGTGCTAAACACTACAGTTGGTACCAGACTGGAATCTTCGGTAAAATTCAATGCGTTGTCTTTCGCGGAAATTAAAGCATCCACACCATCATCGCTTGTTACAGTGAGCGTTATACTACTTTCATCGGAATTAGGAGTATATAACATAGTATTAGCTGTATCAGCAGTTATTGTGACAGTAATATCTGCTTGCGGTTCAAAAAGGTCGTCATCAATCAAGATTCCTACAGGTACTTCTGTTTGCCCTTCAGGTATTTCGGCTGAACCGACACCATTAGTTCGAACACTTTCGATAAAGAAGTCTGCATTTGCTGTTAGGTCTGTGTACGCCGCACTGAAATTTATGGTAATTGCGTGTGGTGCTGGATTAGGAATTGTCAGGGTAAATTGACTATCTGAAGCTTCACTTACTGTATTATTATTATCCCCTTTTTTAAAACTAACCACGGATAAATCATCGTCTTCAACAGTAAGGCTTAACATATTTTCCGTACTACTTATGGTATAACTTTCATCCGTAGAATCAGTTAGAGTTATTGAAATATTACAATCACTTTCATCAACGCGGTCATCATCAACGACCTTAATTGGTATTTGAGTAATGTTATGAATAGTTGCACTTCTTGTTAAATTTAAGCATGCTCCTTCTGCCTCAGTAGCAGAAAAATTTACTTCAATTGGTTTCCACGGAGTAAATGTTGCTTGTAAATAAAAGTTAGTTGAATCATCTTCATTTTGAGTAGTATTAAGTGAAGTTTGTGGATCCGCAATTCTATCCATGAGTGAAATTCCTACTTCTATTTCTTCATTATCTAAAATTGTAAAATTTATTGTATTGTCGGCAACTGTCCCTTCAATTCTATAACCGCTATTAGTTTTTAATTCTACATCAATAGTCCTTACTTCAGGAGCTCCACTATCACCAAAATCATTATCCATGCTGTCTCTTTCATCTTCATTATCATCATTTATCGGGAGCGTATGCGAAAACATTCGATTAACAAATCCGTTAAGTGGAATCATCACTTCTCTATTATCTGGAGAATCTATAAAATCTAAACCATTTTCTTCAATAGTGTAAGTAACAGTAATTGTTCTTGTTGGAAGATCTGAACCTTGTTTGACTGTAAAATTTAACCCAATATCTTCCGATTCAGACAATGTTGTTTTATCCGATGTCATTACCAAAGTAGGTGCACCATCATCAGCGAGCGTAATCATGGTTTCGTTATTATGGTTATTGCGCCAGCCATATTTGAAACTATCTGCTGCTGGTATAGCTCCAAGAGCGACAGTAAACTGAGCATCTTGACTGAATTGATTAGGACCATTGGTTTGATTAATAATATCAAATCTAACCTCGCAAGGCGGTGTGTCACTGCAGTTAGTACTTGGCCCAAATTCCACTTCCGTTGGAAGTGTTTTATAAAAGGTTCCAGCAGGATTTGGAAAAGTTGGGGTCACAGTCAAAGGAATTGTAATATCTCGAACTGGTAAAATGTCTAATTCAACTTTAAATTGCCAAGCACTATCTTCTGGTACCAAACCACCAGTACCATCTGACGTATTTGCTATAATTTTTGCACTTGGACGATCATCATCTTCAAATATATAATATATTGCAGCACATCTAGCATGTGGTGGACTTTCATCATGGTATCGGGTTCTTGAACCACCTGGGACTTCATTAATATTATTATGATTACAATTTTCTACTCCAAGTATAGGGTCGGCCATTTCAGCTGCTGTTGTACCAACTACATGATAAGCGCTGTCGTCAGGTATAATTTCAATTTTAATAGGTCTAGGTAACATATCGTCTTCTTCACCTTCAGTTCTACCAGTTCGATCCGCCATTGCCTTAAGATTACCCATGTCGTTGTAATCTTCTACATCAATAATTATCTCATCAATAAAATCATCTTGAGTTTCAATGCCGGGAGGTCCATGCCAAAAGGTTGTTAGATTATGTGTTAATGTATAACTTCTGGTAGGTCCAACTATTGATCTATCTTTGATAAAATCACTCGTATCAGTTATTTTATACTTTATTGTAACAGCAGGTCCGTCCCTTTCGTTACGCGAAAAATGAGACCTTTGAAATCCAATGTAAATTCTTGGTGCATTTCTTTCATTTTGCTTATAATTGGGAGAATTAAAACTTCGTTTTCCACCGCGCATCCACACAACCGGCTTCGAATCATTATTTGGATGTGCTCCTGCAGAATCATGTGCATTAGCAGTAGAAAACTGACTTGTTTCAATTGCACCAAATGCAATAATAGTCACCAAAGTCAATAATACAGCAATAAATTTATTTTTGATACCGGATGTACGTTTGAGATTTGGCGCGATATTACCTTTACCCAAAATGGTTGAAGTGTTAGAAGTTCTAAGCATGTTTTACTCCTGTTAAACTGCTAGTATTAATGGCATACAACCAATGCCCCATTGATTGAATTGATTTATTACTTAACTCCGATTGTAAAAACGGAAGTGTGAATGACATTCTAAGCTATAATTTTCTATTTTTCAAGTACATTATTCTCATTCGTAGTTCCGTCAATGAATTCGTCATAATTTTTACTCTGTTTTAGCAATTTTCGGTCAGTTGTAAAATCCGAGAGTATGTGTACATGAAATCCAATATTATGTGTACAGATTTTTGTGAATAACTAGAGAT
Organism: Stappiaceae bacterium; assembly: GCA_964291365.2. GTDB lineage: Bacteria > Pseudomonadota > Alphaproteobacteria > Rhizobiales > Stappiaceae > JBDWFY01. The sequence goes on along the minus strand of OZ220020.1, from coordinate 392,400 downwards.
AGTTTATTTTAGTTCAAGAGGTAATCTTTTAACCTGACTTCAGTTTTAACCTACTGGAGTCCAACATGAGAAGATTACCCATGAAGAAGAACAGAAAGATTCTGTTACTTCGTTTGGAACAGGATAAACCTGTTTCGACGATTTTAAAAATGGTTCCTGGTGTTAAGCGTACGATGGCCTATAATTGTGTTCGTCGTGCTTTAGCTGCGGAACTAACAGCGGCCAAGGTTAAGTCGATGTCAGACTTTGACTTGAAGCAATTGCTCTATCCCCCTAAACCTGTTGATGACAGCACGCGACCTGAGCCAGATTATGTTTACATCCATAAAGAATTGGCGAAGAAGATCAAGGGCGTGAATATTGACCGGTTATGGCGTGAATATAAGCAAGTTCATCCCGATGGTTATGAACGGAGTCAGTTTTTTGCGAAATATCGGGCTTGGAAACAGCTGGTTAAGCGCACCTTGCGGATGGATCATAAGCCTGGAGAGTGTTTATACCTTGATTGGGCAGGTCCGACTTGTTTAATTCAAAATCCTAAGACCGGGGAAGTGAAGGAGTTTCCGGTTTTTGTTGCGACGTTGGCGGTTTCCAATTACACCTACATGGAAGTGTGTGACTCGGCTCAGTTAGAATCTTTCATTAATGCAACGATTCGTGCGTTGGAATTTATTGGAGGTGTTCCGGAGTTATTAGTTCCGGACAATGTCAAGACCGCGGTCACGAAGGCGAGTCGTCATGAACCAACGCTAAGTTTGACTTATGAAGATATGGCTGATCATTATGATACTGCGATTTGCCCAGCCCGCCCGCGTAAGCCACAAGATAAAGCGAAAGTTGAAGCTGGGGTCAAAGCTGTTGAAAGTAAAGTGATGGCTCCGTTGCGTTATCGCACATTTTTTAGCCTTAAAGAAGCGAATGCTGCGTATTGGGAACAACTCAAGGAATTAAACGAGGAAGTGACTCCTTACTTGAAGAGCAGTCGTCGTGAGTTATTTGAACAGCTAGAACAATCGAAGTTGAAACCGTTGCGTTCAGAGCCTTATCAATTTGGGATCTGGCAAAAAGCCCGTGTCCGTTCCGACTACACGGTGCGGATTGGAACTTGTCATTACTCGGTTCCCTACAATTATATTGGGGTTTTAGCTGGTGTTAAAATCATGAAAGATTTGGTTGAGATTTATCACGACGATCACAAGATTGCGTCGCACCAACGCTTACATCATGAGCATGGGCTTGCGATGGAACTTTCGCATTTAGCACCAGAGCATAAGCAATATGTTGAATGGACACCAACCAAGATTTTACAGCAAGCCGCCGAGATTGGTCCGCACGCGACGGCATTTGTTACCGAGTATCGTCAGACGAAAAAGCATGATAGCCAATGGTGTCAAGCTTGTTTTGGCTTGTTCAATTTGGTTAATAATTATGGTGCTGACCGCTTTGAATTAGCTTGTAAAATTGGTTTAAAGCAACATGCGAAGTCAATTGAAGCGATCAAAGGGATTTTGCAATCCAAACTGGATCAACAAGAGCATCTGGATTCAGATTTGGATGTGACCTCACCCCTTCACCATGAGAATATTCGCGGGATGGACCGCTTTATCCAATAAGGAGCACACAATGCAACCACATCCAACCTATGATAAATTGTGTCAATTGAAGCTGTTTGGCATGGCCGATGGCTTTGAAGATTTGGAAACTAGTCCCGATTCGTCGTCGCTTAGTCATGCGGAATACTTGGGTATTCTGCTTGATTTTGAAGAAACTTATCGTGACAACAAGAAAATTCAAAGCCGTCTCAAAGCGGCAAAACTTCGCGCCCAAATGGCTTTCCCAGAAGATATCGACTATAAGTCCCGTCGTGGTCTTGATAAAGGGGTTTGTAAAGCCTTATTATCTTGTCAATGGATTGACAACAAACAAAATTTGATTGTCACCGGTCCCTGCGGGATCGGTAAAACCTGGCTCTCTTGTGCGTTCGGTGTTGCGGCTTGTCGCCGTGGTTATCCAACCTTGTATAAACGCTTGCCGCAATTACTTGATGAGTTAGATCAAGCCCATCTCGAGGGGGAATTCCGTCGAACATTTCGCACCTTAACGAAACCCAAACTGCTGATTATTGATGAATGGGGACCAGACAAGATGACTCCTGGTCAACGTCGTGACTTTCGGGAACTTGTTGGGGAGCGATTTGAAGCGAGTTCAACCTTGATCATCAGTCAACTTCCCATCAAGTATTGGGATCAAGTGATCGGGGATCCAACTTACACTGACTCGATTCTAGATCGCATTATTCCCAATGCCCATCAACTCAACCTACAAGGAGAATCCCTACGTAAGTTCCTACCAAAATAAGGGAAATATAGGACTAGTCGAAAACAATTGTTGACATAGGTCAGTAATTGAAGTATCTGATGAATAGAATAAATATTACTTGATCAACAAATTATATAAAAGTGGAGAAAAACAAAATTCACCACCTCTTGAACAAAAAATTTTTTAACCACCTTTAAAGGTGGTTAAATGTGTACACATGTTTTCGGATTAGGCGTACACATGTATCGGATTGTACAGTCAATTTCGACATTTTATTTTCTCAAATATTATTTATACAATTTGAATTATGAATTGTCAATAGGGATTGATAATTAATTTAACTTTCAGTGAAAAACTACCAAACTTGAATAAGTACCAAATCTAAAATTCGCTGAGTTGCAGGATTTCTAGTTTAAGATTTTTTTTAAAAAAGGCAATTTTGAAATCCAATTAATGTCAAATTTTGAATTATGAATCAGCCCTATTTATAAGGTTTAGTTTTTTATTTTTCAAGCATTTAACTCCTATTTTTGTGTATATCATCAAAATTGATACCATTATTGTTTCACTTTTAAGTGGCGTTCACTCAATTTAAAATTTCCTCAAATCGGGACATTTGCTGACTACTATATTATCTACTATATTAACCAGTTGAATTTGGGTTTTGTTACAAATAACCCAAATATATTCAGACTTCAATAATTATTTTATTGGCACTTATGTTATTTTTTTCAAGCTTAGATGTAATTCTTTGTGCCTTGCATCAATTCATTGAAATTAATTATGTATTTTCCCGTCAATGCTAATTCATTTGGATTAAACTCCAACAATAAAACCGTTCTGAAAGTTATTGGTTTAATGATGGTGCACTGAACGACAATTCTCAAAGGAAAGTTTTTGATTAATACTAAGATACAATTTAAATTACTTTGAATTAGGTGGATGAATTGTTTTTTTGCTATTGATTGGTAGAGACTTTTGCGACTATATATATTCAACCAATCTAAGATAAATTTAATTTTGAGTGCATTGGAAAAATAATCATCAAATTTAACTAATTTGTTAATTTTTTATCAAATCAAAACAAATATCGACCATGTTGGAATTAGAATCCAAAAAAATTGAATCAGTCAACGAAGCAATTTTATGTGCAAAGTCAATCTTGCGAACAGCAAGGTTTGGTGCATTAGCAGTAATTGAGTCAGATACTGGACACCCTTTGAATAGCAGAGTTGGAGTAACTAACGATATTGATGGTTCACCAATTTTACTATTGACCCAACTTTCATTACATACCAAAGCACTACAGAATGAACCGCGTTGCTCACTTTTATTGGGGGAAGTAGGGAGAGGTGACCCTATGAATAGTCCCCGTGTGAGTTTAATTGCAGTAACCGATCAAATTACCAAAAAATCTGAAGCACATAAATACCTGCGTGATCGGTATTTGAGGCAACATCCACGTGCCAAACTATATATTGATTTTAGTGATTTTTCATTTTTTCGTATTCAAGTTGAGCGAGCAAATCTTAATGCCGGATTCGGACAATTTTTTGCTCTCAAACGTGAAGATTTGATTCTTAGCCAAAATTGGCTTGCTGATTTGCAACAAAAAGAATCAGAAATTCTGAGAAAGTCAAATGAAAGTTGTAAAAGGAGTATTAAAAGATATGTTGAAGATTTAGGATTAAATACGAAGCAGGCTTGGAAAATAATATCAATTGATCCAGATGGATTTAATTTAAGTGCAGGAGTTGAGATAGTGCGGGTGAATTTTTCTTTGCCAATGAAAGAATCTGATGACTTAGTAAATGATACTATTGAAAATATTCAACTCCGAATACAACAGGATTGAATTCAATGCGAAAATTATTCGCAATTATGAATTTAATTGAATCAAGGAATACTACTAAATGAAAACGTCTTCTCAGGGCTATAGACTAAAGCATAAAAAAAAGCCTCAGGATAATTCTGAAATTGTTTATTTATATGGGTTTCATACAGTTGAAGCTGCTTTGAAGAACCCAGTGCGACGAAATAAAAAACTGTATGTATCACCAAATATGGACCGGCGACTGAAAGAAAGAAACATTGAGGTCAATGTTCCTATTGAAGTTATGCAAACTAAAATTCTTGCCAAGTTTGTTGGTAAAGACGCGGTACACCAAGGAATTGTTTTAGAAACCCATCCATTGCCAACTGGAAATTTAGCGGATCTTTCCAATGCAAATCTAATTTTAGTCTTAGATCAAGTAACTGATCCGCATAATGTTGGTGCAATAATGCGTTCTGCTGTTGCGATGGAAGTGAATGCAATCGTAACTACTAGTCGGTATAGTCCAGTTGAATCAGCTACGTTAGCGAAGTCTGCCTCAGGTGCACTGGATATGATTTCTTATGTTCAAGTTCAAAACTTATCAAGATTTTTGGATGAAATGGGAAAACAAGGGTTTCAACGAGTTGCGCTTGATAGCGATGCAGGAACAGAATTTGAAGCTCTTGAAATTTCTCCTAAAGTAATTTTGGTGTTAGGTGCGGAAGGAAAGGGAGTTCGACAAGGTGTTCGACAGACCTGCGATGTTGAAGTTAAGTTAGGGATTTCTGGGAAAATTCGATCACTTAATGTGTCAAATGCCGCGGCAGTTAGTTTGTATTTGCTTCGGAAAAAATTAGGTAGTACGGTTGCGTGATTATTTCTTCAATAGTAAATTAATTGTTAGGGGGAACTCAAATTACTATTGATGATGAATTCGGACTAAAAGTGTTGAACAAACCAAAAAAAATAATAATTTTGTTGTTCAAGTTAGTTTAAATTCTGAATTTGCAATAGCTCAAAAATTAGTTTTGTTTCCCTCACAATTCATAAATTCTAGGTCATTTTGCAAACCCAAACAATTAGTCAATTTTTATTTGCAATTTCTTAGTTCAGATGCAATTTAATTTCTTTGAATTTTATACTAAACATTGGGTATTATATACATAATGCAATTTTTTAAGAAGGTCAAACAGTAAAAAGGCGACTAAAAGCCGCCTTTTTGTATAAGTATTATCTTGGTCCTATCCCGCAAACAGCACCATGATCTCCAGCAAAAACAATTGCATTATCTTTACATTGATAAGGCGATCTCTAAGTTTCTCCATCATCGTAACATGTACCTAATTATGAATCCCAATGATGCAATAATAAATAGTTGCTTCATGGTTATTCTCCATAATTAAAGTCAATTTATTGACCAAACTGCGCTCTGACATTCCACTCACAACGAACCATAGCACCTTTTGTTCGATTTCCGGCTTCATAACATTCTTCAAAAGCTGTTTCAGCCGCTTCCCATTCTGCCTCACATGATGTAATAAATAATCCAAATGCTAGGATAAAAAGTAGTTTCTTCATGGTTATTCTCCTTAATTAGAGTTAGTTTAGATTAAACTACACAATTATTCAGTAAAATCAATGCGGCAAATCGTCACAACTATTGGTTATTTACTTATTTAGAGACCTTTGCATCTCGCTTTCTAATTTTTTCAATTTAAAACTTTTAACAGAATAACCATTTTGTTCAATGTTGCAAATTTAATTTCTGCACAAAAGAGTCATTTTATAATTAGAATTATAATTAGAATGGAACACCATGAATTTATCTGCTCACCGATTAGTTTAGTAAAGAGTAATTTGTAATCGTTTTTACATTTGCGGTATATTGTATATAAGTCCCATAATATTAATTCATAGTGTGTTCTCCACGTAGGTTGCGGGAATCAAAATCACCTTGACGCACATTTGCATAATCAGCTGTGCAGTCTTCGTACAACTACAATTCCATCGTTTGCATGCGAATAACGGCTCATAAAATTATCTTTTGAATTATGTGAAGTAAAATTAACTACCAGAAAGTGCCTTCCAAATTACAATTGAAGCTGCGACAAATCCTACAGAACCAGCTACTATTGCTATCCCAGTAAAAACTACCCAGAGTCGAGTTCGAGATTCACTGGCTTCAATTTTGGCAAAAACTGCTTGAAATTGTCCTTGGATTGATTGAAATTGCCCTTGTGACTCTGCACGTGATGTCTTGACTTCTCCAATCACAGCCTCAAATTTTCCGTCCATATAAGATTTTTGGCCAGCAAGTTTTGCATCCATAACTTTCTCATTGCTATCAATCTTTGTATTAATAGCTTCAAGTTTAGCGTCATAATATTCATTCAAAGTGTGTTCTCCATTTAGTTTGCGGGAATCTGAACCACCTTGACACACATTTGCATGATCATCTGTGCAGTCTTCGTTCAACTGCAAATCCCACCGTTTACACGCGAATAACTGCTCATAAAATTATCTTTTGATTTATGCAAAATAAAATTAACTACCAGAAAATGCCTTCCAAATTGCAATAGAAGCTGCCACAAATCCTACAGAACCAACTACAATCGCTGCACCAGTAAAAATTACCCAGAGTCGAGTTCGAAATTCACTAGTTTCAATTTTGGCAAGAACTGCTTGAAATTGCCCTTGAGACTCTGCTCGTAATGCCTTGATTTCTCCAATCACAGCCTCAAATTTTCCGTCCATATAAGATTTTTGACCAGCAAGTTTTGCATCCATAACCTTCTCATTGCTATCAATCTTTGTATTCATAGCATCAAGTTTAGTGTCATAATATTCATTCATAGTGAGTTCTCCATTAAGATTGCGGGAATCTGAACCACCTTTAGCTGATTCATTATACCCAAGTTTAAATTTTTTGCAAATGTTTTGCGACCGATTTGCAGAATCACCCTGTCGCACTTTTGCAAGATCATCTTGCAGTCTTCGTCCAACTACAGTCTCATTGGTTGCATGCGAATAGCTGCTATTAAGATTACTTTTCATTTAAATTTGCCTCCTTGTAGACAATTGTGACTGTCAACCCAGTTTTCGATGATGGATTGAAATTCGTATTACAGTTTGTTTCAATGTCACAATTTTTTCCACAATCATGCATTGTGGTAATTCAGCTATTTCGTTTGCAACATTTCGCAAAAATATCGAAACAAAAGAGCGCAATCGAAATTTAAACTAAGTATTAAATCTTTCGCACTTTTTATGTTTACAGTATAATATAAGTACTAAATTTGTTCATGTCAACAATAAAAAAATAAATTTAACATGAACAAAAATTTATTCCACAATTGTTGAATTTGAAATATTCAATTAAGAGAACATTGATCTTTAAGATTATTTTCACCTAACACTTTTTTCTAACCAATCAGGAACATTTACAGCATTATGTCTGCAAACCCATTTGCATTCAGCTACATTAAGAACTGATACGGCAATTATTGTCGATTCGGAATGAAGTAATACTTAACCAAAAAGCGCGTAGTAAATTACTAAGAAACGCCCCATCCACCAGCAGTTGGTGTGATTACTGTAACGGCCTCTCCAGCATCTAGGATCGTTTGATCGCATCCTTCTAATTCTTCAATTTCGCCAGAGTTGCGTCGTACTAAAGTTTTACCAAGTTGGCCGTTTTCACCACCCGAAAATCCAAGTGGTTCTACTTTGCGGTGTGACGATAGAATTGCACAGTCCATTCTTTCAAGGAAACGAATAGTGCGTTGAGTTCCATCGCCACCACACCACTTTCCAGTTCCACCAGAGTTTGCTCTAATATGAAAGTCTTCCAATAATACCGGGTATCGGAATTCTAATATTTCAGGATCTGTTAATCGGGAATTAGTCATATGGACATGTACGGCATCAGTTCCATTGAACCCCGGTCCTGCAGGTGAACCTGAGCAAAGTGTTTCGTAATACTGATATTGATCATTACCAAACGTTAGATTGTTCATGGTACCTTGACTATTTGCCATAGCACCTAACGCGGCAAAAAGAGTATTTGTAACGTGTTGACTTGTTTCTACATTTCCAGCAACAACCGCTCTAGGATATTTTGGCTTTAACATAGAACCATCTGGAATAATAATACGAATTGGTCGTAAACAACCGGCATTCATTGGAATATTTGTGTTTACCATGACACGAAAACAATAAAGTACAGCAGCGCGAGTAACTGGTTCCGGTGCATTAAAATTATTTTCTTGTGCTTGGGAGGTGCCCGTAAAATCTACAATTGCTTCTCTTTTTTGTTTATCAATTGAGATGTTGACCTTGATGGTGGCACCTTGATCAGTTTGGTATTCACATTGTGAATCTGAGAGTGCACCTATGACGCGTGCAACAGATTCCGCGGCATTATCTTGTACGTGTTGCATATAAGCGTGTACAACATCCAGACCAAATTGTTTGATAATTTTTTGCAGCTCTTGAACCCCCTTTTCATTTGCTGCAATTTGTGCTTTCAAATCAGCAACATTTTGTTGAACATTTCTCACTGGCCAAGTGTGGTTTTGAAGCAACTTGGCCAAATCTTTTTCTTGAAACACACCGCTACTAACAATTTTGAAATTATCAATCAATACACCTTCCTCATCTACAGTTTTTGCTTTGGGTGTCATAGACCCTGGGGCTGTTCCTCCGACATCAGCATGGTGTCCACGTGATGCTACCCAAAATAAGATATTTTCTTTACTTTGATCAAAAACTGGTGTGACGACGGTAATGTCAGGTAAGTGGGTTCCACCGTTATATGGAGCGTTTAATGCAAATACGTCGCCGAAATTAATCGCACCAGAGTTATTTGCAATTACGGTTTCGACCGAACGATCCATGGAACCCAAATGTACTGGCATGTGGGGAGCATTTGCAACCAAAGCACCAGCAGGGTCAAAAACTGCACAAGAAAAATCTAATCGTTCTTTGATATTTACGGAGTAGGAAGTTTTTTGAAGAGTCACTCCCATTTGTTCCGCGATTGACATGAAAAGATTATTGAATACTTCCAGCATTACTGGATCAACCGATGTTCCAATCGCAACATCTCGTTTTATGGATTGAATTCGCTGAAGTTTGATATGATTTTCAGTTGTAATTTCGCCTTGCCAACCATGTTCTACAACTATTGTTTGGTGAGACTCAATTATTAACGCCGGACCAGTGATTTTATGACCAGGTTGCAAGTCTTCGCGCAGAAAAATTTTTGCGTCATGCCACTGCCCATCGGAATATATTTTAGAATCAGTGGTAGACTTTAAATCATCCTTGGTCGTTTGAAATTTAGGTTCTTGAATTTTGACACCACCACCGACACTTTCAACTTCTATAGCTTCAATTAGGATGGGTTTGTTTTCAAAGACGAATCCAAATTGCTTGCGATGTAAGTTTTCAAAGTTCGTGAACATAGTGTCATAATTTGCGTGTGATATTGGAACTGAAGTATCAGTTCCTTCATATCTTAAATGTACTCGAATATTATGGGTAGTTTGCGCGGGATCTATCCCCTGTCCACTCAATTCAGATTCAGTTTCGGATTGCAAGAAGTTAGACAGAGGATCAAGTTTTTCTACTTCACTTTTGTTAAAGTTTTTTAAAACTGCTTGTTGCCGATTAGCTCGAATATCTGCTAATCCCATTCCATATGCAGAAAGATTTCCTGAATATGGGTGGATATGGACAATTTTCATATCCAACCGATCAGCAACTGCACACGCATGTTGTCCACCAGCACCACCGAAACAAGAAAGGGTATAATCAGCGACATTGTACCCTCGTTGCACGGAAATTTTTTTGATGGCATTAACCATATTTTCAACGGCTACTCTAAGAAAACCAGCTGCAACTTCTTCGGGTTTGATATTTTTCCCTATTTTTTTTCCTAACTTGGTAAAATTTTCTTTTACCGCACCAAAATCTAATGGTTCATTTTGTAGCGGACCAAATATTTTAGGAAAGTATTCAGGTTGAAGTTTACCGACCATAACGTTTGCATCGGTAACGGTAAGTGGACCATTACGACGGTAACACGTCGGACCCGGATTAGCACCGGCACTTTCAGGACCAACTTGAAATCTTTCATTGTCAAAACTGAGAATTGACCCACCGCCGGCAGCAACAGTATGAATCTTTAGCATTGGTGCACGCATTCTAACACCAGCAACTTCGGTTTCAAACGTTCGTTCATATTCATTGTCGTAGTGAGAGACATCGGTTGAAGTCCCTCCCATGTCAAAACCGATTATTTTGTCGAATCCTGCAATTTCGCTTGTTTTTACTGCGCCAACAACACCACCTGCTGGTCCTGAAAGAATAGCATCCTTACCTTGAAATAAATTTGAAGCAGTCAAACCACCGGATGATTGCATAAACATTAAACGGCAATTTGAATTTTCTAAATCTAATTCATCTGTAATTTGATTTATATAACGTCTTAATATTGGTGAGAGGTATGCATCAACAATTGTCGTATCGCCGCGACCAATTAGTTTAATCAGAGGTGAGACTTGGTGTGAAACAGAAATTTGTGAGAATCCAATAGCTTGAGCAATCTTCGCAACAATTTGTTCGTGTGCTGGAAAAGCATATGAATGCATAAAACATATTGCGACTGATTTAATCCCATCGTCAAATACATTTCTCAGCTCGCGTTCAATTAGATTGTTATCAGGTGCCACTTCAATCATTCCATCAGCTCGAACACGTTCATTTATTTCGATGACTCGATTATATAATTGTTCAGGTTTGATAATTTCCTTTGCAAAAATGTCGGGGCGTGCTTGATAACCTATTTTAAACGCGTCACGGAAACCAGCAGTTGTGATTAATGCAGTATTGTCACCCTTGCGTTCTAATAGTGCATTAGTGGCGACTGTTGTTCCCATTTTGATTGTAGAAATTTTTTTTGTCGGCATTTTTGTTTCTTGAGAAATACCGATCAAATCTCTGATTCCTTGGATCGCAGCGTCTTTGTAGGACTCTGGGTTTTCAGACAATAATTTGTGTTGTTGTATACGTCCTTCGGGGTCTCTTGCAACAATATCCGTGAATGTGCCACCACGGTCAATCCAAAAGTCCCATTTACTAGTAGTCATATTGGTTACTCAATCTTTGTTGTGAATAAATTAAATAGTACATTTTGTTTCTTTCATTAGTACCCATTACAAATGATAAGTTGTAATAATTTTGTTTAAAATGGACTAAGAGGATTAATCTTGTTAGTTTCAGAAAGCGCGGTATGTGACGAAATTTTATTATCACCAAATTTTGGTGAACGAAATCCTAATGTATCAATTAAATATATTGTTTTACATTATACTGGCATGCCAGATTCAGAGGTTGCCTTAAATCGGTTACGTGATAAGCAAAGTAACGTTTCTTGTCATTATTTTATATCTGAAACTGGACGGGTTATTCAATTAGTTAGTGAACACCATCGAGCATGGCATGCTGGTCAGTCTTTTTGGCGTGGGCTCACTGACCTTAATTCTTATTCTATCGGCATAGAAATTGCAAACCCAGGACATGAATTTGGTTATTTACCGTTTCCAGATACCCAAATCACTGCAGTAATAAAATTGTGCAAAGACATTTGTGTGCGCCGAGAAATTAGACCGAGTGGTATTCTTGCTCATTCAGATATTGCACCAGAGCGAAAACTTGATCCTGGAGAGTTGTTTCCATGGCAAAAATTGTACGATGCGGGTGTTGGATTGTGGGTAGAACCAGAAAAAATTGGTTCACAAAGTGATGAAAACGTTGATAGTTTTGATGGTGAGAATGATGAATTAGCTAATTTGCTACAACAATATGGGTTCAATTGTACCCCATCAGTTGCGACAGGTAACCAGCTGAAAAAATATATTGTTGCGTTTCAGCGTCGTTTTAGATCTGAAAGAGTTGATGGTATTGCTGATCTTTCCACGGTCAATACTTTACGAAAATTTTTATCGCTTAGATGTGGTGAAAATTGAATAATCAACTTTTTGTGCTGCAAGTAAAGAAATTGAGCTGTGCTTTAAAAATATTTGAATTACAACACACTTAGGAGAATTTCTTTTTGGTGGCAACAATTGATAGTGGAACTATAGAATTATCTGTAATCTTGCCATCATCAATCGGTTGTCCAATCGATTGTGTGATTGGTAATACACCGGCCCAAATGTCCAATTCGTAATCTTCTAAATCATCAATTGGTCCACCTGTGCGAATTTTCGCTGCCGCAGCGTCAATTTCAAGTGCAAGTACACCAGTTGCCCTAAATTCTTTGTCAGTCATTGGTCTAACTTCGTCCCATCTACCCGGCAATAAGTGGTTTGTTAATTCAATTAAGGCTGTTTTTTTCTCTTCTGTGGTAGTGACTTGTCGTAAAGTTCCATGAACTACTACTGATCGATAATTCATTGAATGGTGAAACGCTGAACGCGCGATAACAATGCCATCCACATGTGTGACAATTAAACTTGCAGCAACTCGGTCTTTATTTGATTTGATTATTCGAGTTGCTTTTGCTCCGTGCAGATATATTGTATCTTCTATTCGTGCATAAAGCATTGGGATTATCATTGGTCTTTTGTCATGGATGAAACTTACATGTGCATACATACCGGAATCAAGTATCGGTAGAATAGTTTCCCGGTCATAATGTGCACGTTTTTTGTTACGAATTTTTGAATAGGACGTTTGGTTGAAATGTGTTGTGTTCATAAGTTCTATTTACCGTTGTTTATTATGTAAGTATTGTTGTTTTAGGTTGGGGACCTGTGAGAGTCAAATTTAATGAATTGAATCTATAAGTATTGTTTAAGCTTAAAATTTCAACACTGTTTCGGTTGAATTTTTTAGAATAGTAACTAAATAAGTAATACCAGTCGATCGGATGGTCGCCGCATTGTTGTATATGATCAATTTATTGCGGAGGAAAGTCCGGGCTCCGTGGATCAACGATGCCGGATAACTTTCGGCAAGGGTGACCTTAGGGAAAGTGCCGCAGAAAGTAAACCGCCTTAATTATGAGGTAAGGGTGAAAGGGTGGAGTAAGAGCCCACCGCACAATTGGTAACAATTGTGGCATGGCAAACCCCATCGGGAGCAAGACCAAATAGGAATGGCGCGGGGATACCCAGTTTGGTCCAAACCAGCCGTTCGGGTAGGTTGCGTGATGTAATTGGCAACAGTTGCACAAGATGAATGGCCATCACACTGAATCAAATTCAGTTGTACAGAACCCGGCTTATAGATCGACTGGTAAATTTCTTACCTTTTTACAACCAATGTATTGCGTGCGATAATTCTCATGAAACGCGGGATTAAATTTCGTATGGGATTTTTTGGGAATTTTCCAATTCTTCGTGAAAAAATAGTAAAAATTTCGCAAAAAACTCTAATTAAATCACCAAAATTTTAATTTTATTCAAAAAAAATAATTTTTTTGTAATTTTGAAAAACCCTTATATTTCAATAAGTTTGAGGGCTATTTTAATAGTGACTTCAATTTTTTTGCATTTTTTTGAAAAAAAAACTTGTATTTTCCCATTTTTTCCCATACATTCCCATAATTGACCATAAAAGAGGACAATAATGTAGTTTGGTGAGTTTCAATTATTGGATTTGAAATCCAAATGAATCAAGTTGGTAAACAAACTTACAGTAACGTTTTGAGGATGAAATGGTGGGATTTGTTTCGCAATATACAAATCGTTTAGATGCGAAGGGACGTGTTTCAGTCCCTGCGCAATTTCGCGCAACATTAGCCAAAGATGGGTTTGAAGGTATCTATTGTTTCCCCTCTCCGTTTCAAACTGCTGTTGATGTTGGTGGAAACGATTTGATCAATGAAATCAAAAAACGTCTACAAGGTCTAACTACGTTAACACCTGAGCACGATTCGGTTTCTACAGCATTATTTGGGATTTCAGAGACTCTCAAAATCGATAAAGATGGACGTGTTTTATTAAGTGACACAATTAAATTGCATGCAGGTATAACTGATTCTGTTACTTTTGTTGGTCAGGGTTACAAATTTCAAATTTGGGAACCAAGCAGTTTTCAAATTCATCAATCAGAAGCAATGAATAATGCAATGGCGGTATTACGTGGTGAGATTTCAATCGCTTCAATACCAGAAAATTCAGAGGTAGTTTAGTCATGGTAGCAAATAAAATTAAAGAAATTTCTAATTCTGTTGCAGCGCGGCATATACCAGTACTACTTTCAGAATCTATTTCTTATTTGAAACCTGATTCAAAATCTGTTATAGTTGACGGAACATTTGGACTTGGTGGTCATTCAATTGCGATTCTTGAAAAAGGAGCGTATGTTATTGGGATAGACCGAGACCCGTCAGCGATACGTAAAGGAAAGAAAATACAGCAAAAATATCCTAAGCATTTGTACTTAGTATGCGACAATTTTGGAAAATTGGACCAGCATGCAAAAAAAATTGGGTATGAGAAAGTCGACGGAATATTGTTAGATTTAGGTGTTTCGTCGTTGCAGTTAGATTCTGCTGAGCGTGGTTTTTCATTCCAGAAAGAAGGACCATTAGATATGCGTATGTCCACTAAAGGGACAAACGCAAAGGAAATTGTAAATAAAATGTCAGTTCGAGATTTGATTCGAATTATTGGTGTTCTTGGTGAAGAAAAAAAAGCAGTGTCTGTCGCAAACGCAATCAACTCAGTACGAAAAACTAAGATTATAGATAGTAGTAGAGAGTTGGCAAATATTGTTGAGTCAGCAGTTGGCCGGAAACCTAATTCGAGAATACATCCTGCGACAAAAACTTTTCAAGGGTTACGAATTTTTATTAATTACGAACTTGAAGAATTAGCGAATGCGCTGCAGGCAGCGGAATTTATTTTGCGCAAAGGTGGTCGTTTAGTTGTCATATCATTTCATTCACTTGAAGACCGAATCGTAAAAAAATTTCTTACCGAACGCAGTCGTACAAGTCCGGTTGGTTCAAGATATTTTCCAGAAGTAAAGTTCTCCCCTGCAACTTTTACGTTACCATTTAAACGTCCAGTTATTCCCACTGAAGCGGAACTGGCAAACAACCCTCGTGCACGGTCTTCAAAATTAAGAGTAGGGATTCGGACTGCGAATAAAGTACATCATTTTGAAGCAAAATCTTTAGGTATACCAGCGATGCCAAAATATGGTGAATTAGGAGGGAATTTAGGATGAGATTATTAGGTTTAGCGATAATTTTAGCAATCGTACTAGCGGTGGCATTGGTATTTCAAGTTAAAACAAATACAGGACAATCTGCAGCAAGGGTTATTGAATTAGAGCAACGGATAGAAATTGAGCACAAGAACATACTTATGCTTAAGGCTGAATTCAGTACATTGAGTCAACCACAACGGATGCAAAAGATACTAGAAAAGTATCCTGAATACTTTCCACTAGTTCAGGCTTCTCCTGAACATTTTGTAAGTCCAAATAAGCTGCCGAACAAAGTGTCCGTAGAGTTTCAATATGAAAATGAGAGTTTGGGTGGGATAGCAAGCAATATTTCTAATGTTCGTTAATGGATCAAACTAAATGAATAGCGAAAACGAAATTTTAGATAACCGACCTCATGGCAACAGGATCTTAGGTAAGTACGATGCGTATGGTTCTAGCCAAATTAGTGGGTCAAATTCTCGTTTCATATTTGCGATGGTAGTGTTTATTTCACTTTACGTGCTAATTGCAGGTAGATTGGTATTTCTTGGTTTGGAAGCAGAAAATGCAAATCAGGCACAACTTAGTGACCTTGATACAGGAATTACTACAATTCGACCTGATATCACAGATCGAGATGGCAGATTACTTGCTACTGATATCTATGTTCAATCACTTTATGGCGAGCCAAACCGGATTAGAAATGTTGATGAAACCGCAGAAAAGTTAGATTCTGTTTTACCCAATACAATAACTCCAGCTAAGATAAAGCGATTGAATAGTGATGCAAGTTTTATTTGGTTGAAACGTGAATTGACACCTCGACAAGTTAGAGAAATTCATAATCTTGGTTTGGGAGGTATTGGTTTTCGAAAAGAAAGTCAGAGGTTTTATCCAGCTAACAATCTCGCAAGTCATATCGTAGGACATGTTGATGTAGATAATAAAGGCATTGCGGGGTTAGAAAAATATATTGATGGGGAAGAGTTTTCTGAATCACTGCAGACCAAATTCACTTCCGACCAGCAACCAAGTGCCATTCCTTTATCAATTGATAGTCGAGTTCAGCATGCGGTACGAGATGAATTAGAACAAGCAATTGCGCGATACCAAGCAATTGCCGCAATTGGCATTGTTCTTGATGTTGAGACTAGTGAAATTATTGCAATGTCTTCATTACCAGATTATAACCCACATAATCGTTTTGAAGCTAATAAGCGTTTGAATCTCGCAACTGCGGGTGTTTTTGAAATGGGGTCGGTATTTAAAACATTTACCTTAGCAATGGCATTGGATAGCGGGAAAGTTTCATATTTTGACAGTGTAGATGCATCATATCCGATAAAAATTGGAAAACATACGATTAACGATTTTCATGCGAAAAATAGAGTTCTTTCAGTTCCAGAAGTATATATTTATTCATCCAATATAGGGGTTACAAAACTTGCACAAACTGTAGGACTGAGCTCGCATTATGAGTTTCTTGATCGAATCGGTGTATTAGAACGAATTGATACTGAGTTAATTGAATCCGCAAAGCCTCTTGTACCGCCAAAATGGGGAGATATCGCCTCAGCGACAGTCTCATTTGGACATGGTATCTCAATTTCACCACTACATACTGTAGTCGCGGCAGCTGCGATGATTAATGGTGGTAACTACATAACTCCGACTTTCTTTCCAAGATCTAAAGACGAGGCCGCACAATTTTCCAAAAGAGTGATAAGTGAGAATACTTCAGAAATAATGAAGTATTTGTTCCGCTTAAATGTTGAAAAGGGTTCAGGTCGTAATGCAGAAGTTCCAGGATACTTTGTAGGTGGTAAAACCGGCACAGCAGAGAAAGTAGAGAATGGTAAATATAATAAAGATAAACGGTTTAATACCTTCCTTGCTGCCTTCCCAATGGATCAACCCAAATATGTTGTTTTGGTTACTGTTGATGAACCTAAACCAGAAGAAGGTAAATTGAGTGCCACAGCTGGGTTGAATGCTGCTCCAACAGTTTCTTCAATTATTCGGAGAATTGCACCTACTCTTGGAGTTGTTCCACGACTTAGTGAATCAGACTTTATGGAACCGACCTCACCTCATGGTACCAAAAAATTAATTAAATTCACTACAGAGTAAATCTAATTCTTAATTCAGATTTGAAAGAGTTTATATGCAACTTGGAAAACTAGTAGCTGAATCTGAGTTACCAAAAAGTGTTTCTCAACTAGAGATTGAAGGTATAACTGCCGATAGTCGGAAGGTTAAACCTGGATATTTGTTTGTTGCTTTAGTTGGGTCAAATTGTGATGGACGGCAGTTTATAAATGACGCTATTGATCGTGGTACTTCAGCCATAGTGACAGATCTCTCTTGTTCGTTAGAATATGACTCAATTCCTATAATTAAAGTTGAAAATCCGCGGAAAAGCTTAGCACTAATTTCGGCGAGATTTTTTCAGATTCAGCCAGAGATCGTGGTCGCGGTAACTGGTACAAGCGGAAAAACGTCAGTTACACATTTTCTGTATCAAATTTTTACCTATGCGGGTCATTCTGCTGCTAGTCTTGGAACAATTGGATTGATCTCTTCCAAATTGAATCATTCAGTACCTTTGACTACGCCGGATAGCATAGAATTACACGATACACTGGCAAGACTTGCTACTAATGACACAACCCATGTGGCACTTGAAGCATCAAGTCATGGATTAGATCAACATCGATTAGATGGTGTGCAACTAAAAGCAGCATGCTTTACTAATCTTGGTCGTGATCACCTAGATTATCATTCATCATTAGAAAGTTACTTTACTGCAAAACTTCGACTATTTGACACGTTGTTACTTGCGGGAGGTGTTGCAGTATTTGACCCTTCCGAACCATATTCGGATCGGATTAGTGAGGTTTGTAATCAGCGAGGAATCAAAGAATTTACTGTCGGAAAATCAGGGCAAAACATTTGTTTAGATTCAGTTAAAATTGAAGGATTAGGACAAAATCTTACATTGAAAGTCTATGGCAAAAAACATCAAGTCAAGTTACCTTTGTTAGGTGAATTTCAAGTTTCAAATGCATTATTTGCAATGGGACTTGCTATATCAGTTGGTATTGAACCGAATATCGCCATTGAAGCTCTTGAAAATTTAAAAAATGTCCCAGCACGTTTAGATTTTGTCGGTAAAACTGGAAATGATGCACTAATTTTTATTGACTATGCCCATAAACCGAATGCTTTGAAAACAGTATTAGGAGCTCTTCGTCCAATTACAAATGGAAAACTGGTTTGCGTATTTGGTGCCGGAGGAGATCGCGATTCAGGAAAACGAGCAATCATGGGAGAAATCGCAGTAAAACATGCAGATAATGTTATAGTTACGGACGACAATCCAAGAACAGAAAATGCATCGGATATACGTAAAGCAATTATGCAAGGTGCCGTTGGTGCAATTGAAATTGCAGACCGAACCGAAGCTGTTCGAACTGGAATTTCACTGCTTGAAACTGGTGATACTTTATGTATTGCTGGCAAGGGTCATGAAAAGGGACAAATCATTGGCAATCAAGTAATCCCATATTCGGATTATGATACAGTTAATTGTGTTTTAGCAGGGGGAGCTTAAATATGACTGACTCTCTCTGGACTTTTGAAGAATTTGTTGATGCTACTGGTGGCAAATCTATTAGTAATCCTCTAAACCCGATTGAGGGAATTTCAATTGATTCCCGTACCTTGAAACCAGGAGATGCATTTTTTGCATTAAGTGGATCAAATTTTGATGGACATGATTATGTCAAGCAAGCATTTAAGAATGGTGCAACTATTGCGGTAGTAAGCAAAAAATGCAGCTTAGATCAAAATTGTTTAGGACCAGTCGTATTTGTAGATGATGTCTATCAAGCCTTAATCAATTTAGGTATACGAGCACGGGCTCGAACTAAGGCAAAAATTGTTGCGGTAACAGGCAGTGTTGGAAAGACATTTACGAAAGAAGTGTTGAAACGTGTTCTTTCAACCTCTGGTAAAACGCATGCGTCAATTGCATCGTATAATAATCATTTTGGGGTACCACTCTCATTAGCGCGTTTACCAAAAGATTATGATTTTGCGGTATTTGAATTAGGGATGAATGCCCCAGGAGAAATTAAACCGCTTTCAAATATGGTGAGACCTCATGTCGCGGTCATCACAATTGTATCTGCAGTACACCTAGGAAGTTTTAAATCAGTAAAGGATATTGCAAGGGAAAAAGCAGACATTTTTTCTGGTTTAGAACCTGAAGGCACCGTAGTCCTTAATGCAGATTGTAAATACACTGATTACCTTACACAATTAGCTAAAGAATCAAATATATCCAAAATTATCAAGTTTGGAAAACAAGAAGATGCGGATGTTCAATTAGAGTCTTTCGCAACAAGTTTAAATTGTATTTGTGTATCTGCGTTGGTTCAAAAAACCGAAGTTGCATATAAATTAGGGGTTGCAGGACAACATCTCATCAATAATTCATTAGCAGTTTTAGCGGTTGTTGAGGTATTAAAGGCGAATTTGGCAAAAACACTGTTGGCATTTTCTGAATTAAAAATACCGAAGGGGCGAGGTGACCGGTGGAAATTGAATTTACCAAATGGTCAAGCACTGTTAATTGATGAAAGCTATAATGCTAGTCCCCTTTCAATGAGAGCTGCCATTAAGTCTCTTGGTGAAGTTCCAATTAAGCGCAAAGGTCGACATTTAGCTGTACTAGGAGATATGTTAGAATTGGGGAAAACTTCTTCAAAATTTCACGCCTCGCTACTGGAACCACTGAATGAAGCAAATGTAGACAAAGTTTATTGTGTTGGTCAACAAATGCAAAACCTATGGTCCAAATTGCCATTTAACAAACGTGGTGCACTTGCAGAGAATTCAAAAAAACTAGAACCCATTTTAGCAAATCAGATTCAGCCTGGTGATATCATCATGGTAAAAGGTTCATTGGGTATTCAGATGGGTTCATTGGTAGAGTTTCTCAAAACAAAATATGGCAAAGTTGCTGAAGGCTTGGAGGTCTAATTAAATGCTTTATTTGCTAGTTGAATTTTCTGATTATTTTTCTGTTCTTAATGTGTTTCGCTATATCACATTTCGCACTGGTGGTGCGGTTATGACAGCATTATTTGTAGCATTTATTTTAGGTCCGAAGATAATTAGTGCACTTAAATTGCGTCAGGGAAATGGTCAACCAATCCGAGAAGATGGACCTCAAAGCCATTTGCTTACGAAAAAAGGTACACCAACAATGGGTGGCCTGATGATTTTGTTTGGGATGGTTGTTTCAACGTTGTTATGGGCAAATTTAAGCAACCCTTATGTCTGGATTGTTTTAATCGTAACTGTTAGTTTTGGTTTGATTGGGTTTGTTGATGACTATAAAAAAGTAAAACAATCATCACATAAAGGTACAACTGGTCGAAGAAGGTTATTTATAGAAATTTTGATTGCGGCTATTGCCGTTTATTTTGTTGCACAATTAGATAATTCTGATCTGGCCTATGCTGTTTCGCTTCCACTGCTCAAAGACTTTGTGCTTAAAATTGGAATATTCTTTATTCCCTTTGCTTCTATTGTCATAGTGGGAGCTGGTAACGCAGTGAATTTAACTGATGGTTTGGATGGTTTAGCAATAGTACCAGTAATGATCGCTTGTGCAAGTTTTGCATTGATAGCGTATTTGTCTGGGAATGCTGTTTTTTCGAATTATCTTCAAATTCACCATGTACCAGGTACCGGAGAACTTGCGGTATTGTGTGGTGCAGTGATAGGTGCTGGACTTGGATTTCTCTGGTTCAATGCACCACCAGCGGCAATTTTTATGGGAGACACGGGTTCATTAGCGTTAGGTGGTATGCTTGGTTCAATCGCGGTCGCTACCAAACATGAAATAGTGCTTGCAATTATTGGTGGATTATTTGTTTTAGAAGCAATATCAGTCATCATTCAAGTGGTATCATTTAAGTTAACCGGTAAACGGGTATTTCGAATGGCACCAATTCATCATCACTTTGAACATCTTGGTTGGACCGAATCGCAGGTGGTTATTCGGTTTTGGATAATTGCAGTCGTATTAGCACTCATTGGTTTAGCAACCTTGAAATTGAGATAACAAATGATTCCCTTAACAGCATACCGAGACAAAAATGTTGCAGTATTTGGACTGGGATTATCAGGTTTAGCTACTTCCCAAGCTTTGAAAGAAGGGGGAGCAAATATTTTTGTCGGGGATGATAATCCTAAAAAGGTAGATGTTGCTGGATCTCAAGGGTTATCGCCGACAGATTTTAAGACTTTGAAGTGGAACAGCATTGAAAGTTTAATTCTGTCACCAGGGGTACCTCTTACTCATCCTAAACCCCATTGGGTTGTTAAAAAAGCAAAGGAGCATAATGTTGAAATAATTGGAGATTTTGAACTGTTTGCTCGGCAACTCCGACATTTGAATTCTAAGTGCCAATGCATCGCGGTTACTGGTACAAATGGTAAGTCAACAACTACTGCATTAATTTCTCATATGCTAACCAAAGCTGGATTTGATGTTCAACTAGGTGGAAATATTGGTACACCGATACTTTCTCTAAATGAGCCAAAAAATACCCAGATTTTTGTCGCAGAATGTTCATCATATCAAATTGAATTGGCACCAAGTTTTTCCCCTACAATTGGCGTACTTTTGAATATCACACCAGATCACTTGGAACGTCATGGTAATTTTGAGAATTATGTTGATATAAAGTCTAGGTTAGTGAATACAAGTTTGATTCCAATTGTTGGAGCTGATGATAAAACCAGTGTGAAAATTGCCGCTCGATTGCGAGAAAATGGTCTTAAAGTTAATGAAATTTCAACAATTAATGAAGTAAGATCTGGTATCCATGTTCGTGATCATAAGCTAATTATTAATAACTCTCGAAAACAATTAAAAATTGCTGATTTATCTAATCTCATTAAGTTACGCGGTCAGCATAATGAGCAAAATGCCGCGGCTGCAACTCTTGCTTGCTTAAAAGTTGGATTAACTTGTCAGCAAATCGTACAAGGACTGAACACATTTCCAGGGTTAGCTCATCGAATGGAGGAGGTTGCGAAATTTGGATCGATACAATTTATCAATGATTCAAAAGCAACCAATGCTGATGCAACATCTCAGGCTTTGTCAACCTTTGACCAAATTTATTGGATAGTTGGTGGGCGTGCAAAGTCGGGTGGGATCACTATTCTGGCTAAACACTTCCATCGAGTTATGAAAGCTTATTTAATTGGTGAATCAACAGCTGATTTTGCAAATGTGCTAGAAGGGAAGGTCTTGTACAAAAAATGTGGTACGATTGATCAAGCATTGAAACACGCATTTAAGGACGCAGTTGTTGGAAATTTACAGAAACCGGCAATCATACTATCTCCCGCCTGTGCGAGTTTTGACCAGTATCCAAATTTCGAAAAGCGCGGTGAATATTTTAAAGACGCAGTACTTCATTTAATAAAATCGCATAAATCAAGGAGCCTTGATAATGCCTTCAAGAACTGACCGTAGTGCGCTAGCAGATTGGTTGTGGACAATAGACCGCTATTTATTAGCGGGATTTCTAATATTGATGTTTGGAGGGTTAGTGTTTTCTTTTGCCGCCAGTCCATCCGTCGCTGAACGAATTGAGTTAGATAGTTCGCATTTTATTACGCGACAACTATTTTTTATTGTCCCAAGTATTTGCATAATGTTGTCCATTTCGGCTCTTTCTCCACATATGATAAGACGGATTTCATTGTTGCTTTTTTTCATTTCAATCGGACTATTGATTTACACTTTGATTGGTGGATTAGAGGCAAAGGGAGCAAAAAGATGGGTAACTTTAGGTAGTTTTTCAATTCAACCTTCGGAGTTTGTCAAACCGGCATTTGTGGTGTTAGTAGCCTATTTGTTGGCTCAAAATAAGCAATATCCTGATATACCTGGAAAGCTAATTTCTTTTGTATTGTTGGTCATTGTATCAGCATTATTGGTCGCACAACCTGATTTTGGCCAGTTTCTATTGCTCGTAATTATTTGGTCGTCAATGATATTTATGTCAGGCATGTTGTGGTTTTGGATAATTTTATTAGGTGCTTTGGGTTTATTAGGAATTGTTACAGCTTATATGTTGCTTCCACACGTTGCCAATCGGGTTGAACGATTTCTTGACCCTGGTTCGGGGGATACATTTCAAATTGATAAGGCACTGAAGTCATTTGGTGCTGGTGGTTGGTTTGGTTTAGGTCCAGGTGAAGGAAAAATTAAAAAAGTATTACCAGATGGACATTCTGACTTTATATTTGCCGTGGCTGCGGAGGAATTTGGCATCGTTGTTTGTCTAGTGGTTGTAGCAGTTTTCGCGTTTGTTGTAATTCGTGGATTTACACAAGCAATGAGAAACAAAAACTCCTTTCAAAGTCTAGCAATTGCCGGCCTTATTGTAATGTTTGGACTTCAGTCCTGTATCAATCTTGCGGTAAACTTAAACTTGATACCAACTAAAGGAATGACTCTACCTTTTATATCCTATGGTGGTTCATCACTACTTTCTATGGCAATTGGAATGGGTTTTGTACTCGGATTATCCAGACAAAAATACTTTTCAAAACAGTCTGGTATTTCAATAACAAATGGTCGCATTCAGCAAGGAATAACGATGTGACTATGACAAACTCGAAATTTGGAACGATTGTGTTAGCAGCTGGTGGAACTGGTGGACATCTATTTCCTGCTGAGGCATTGGCAAGTAAGTTGTCAAGTCGAGGGTTTGGAACTGTACTTCTAACTGATAACCGGGCAAAAATATTTAGCCAAAACTCTCATTATCAATCAATTTACGTTGTTTCAAGTGGGACATTCCATAATGCTAATGTAATAAAAATAATCAGCACAGGTTTAAAGTTAGTTTGGGGAATTTGGCAATCGATCTGGGTACTGTTGCGTGTTTCACCAAAAGTAGTCGTTGGATTCGGTGGGTTTCCATCGGTTCCTCCGTTACTTGCCGCGAGATTATTAAAAATTCCGACAATAATACATGAAGCAAATATGAAAATGGGTCGTGCAAATCGTTTTTTGGCAAAAAGTGCGACGGCCGTAGCACTTTCAATTTCAGGAGTGAATTCCAATTCTACTGTAAAAACCAAGGTAACTAAAACTGGTAATCCTGTTCGACCTGCAGTGCTTAAAGAATATTATACTCCCTACCCTGAACGAACAGCAACAGATCAATTTCGTTTATTGGTATTTGGTGGTAGTCAAGGGGCACGATTTTTCTCAGAAATTGTCCCACAAGCAGTAGCTTTGCTAACTGTTGAAGATCGGGCACGACTTGAAATTATACAACAATGTAGAGAAGAAGATATTGGTCAGGTTGAAGAAAGTTACCATAAAATAGGGGTACCTGCCATAGTCAAAAAATTCTTTTCTGATTTACCAAAGCAAATAGCGCAGGCTCACCTAGTTGTTTGTCGAGCTGGTGCCTCCACAATTAGCGAATTAGCAGTGATCGGACGACCGTCTGTTTTGGTTCCACTCCCCAATTCTATTGAAAAGGATCAATATGAAAATGCAAAGACAATGCATGAGCATCATGCGGCACAAATGCTACCGCAGAATTTAGCTAGTATTGAGACGTTGAAAAATATTATTGAAGATTCAATTAAAGATCCCCAAAAAATCCGTAAAATCGCTCAAAATGCTAAAAAATTGGGCAATATTAAGGCTACTGAATCTCTTGCCAATTTGATTGAAGCGTCAGTTCCAACTTTGAATTCAAACAACATTGAAAGGGAACAGACAATATGAAGTTTCCCCAAAATATAGGTCCAGTTCATTTTATTGGTATCGGTGGAATTGGAATGAGTGGAATTGCAGAGGTTCTTGTTTCCCTTGGCTATGAAGTTCAGGGGTCTGATGTTGCAGAAAATTCGAATGTTCAACGTTTGCAAAAACTTGGAATCAAAATTCGCATTGGTCATGATTCTGAAAATGTTGGTAATGCTGAAATAGTAGTGGTTTCTTCGGCAATTAAGCGTGATAATCCTGAATTGATTTTTTCAATTGAGAAGAAATTACCAGTAGTGCGACGCGCTGAGATGTTGGCCGAACTGATGAGATTTAAGCAGGCAGTAGCCGTTGGTGGAACACATGGAAAAACTACAACGACATCGTTGATTGCAACATTATTGGATGCAGGTGGATTTGAACCAACGGTTATCAATGGCGGAATTATCAATGCTTATGGCTCAAATGCTCGTATTCGAGAAAGTAACTGGATGGTGGTAGAGGCCGATGAATCAGATGGTACTTTTGTCCATCTTCCCGCTGATATAGCAGTTGTGACCAACATTGATCCGGAACATTTGGATTATTACGGTGATTTTGAAGGAGTTCGCAAGGCTTATACCCAGTTCGTTGAAAATGTTCCATTTTATGGAATTGCTGTGATGTGTATTGATCATCCAGAAGTTCAGACACTAATTGGTCAAATAGAGGACCGACGAATTGTTTCATATGGAGTTAATCCCCAGTCAGATTTTCGGATTTTTGATACCAAGACGATCGGGCGACAAACCCAATTTTCCATTTCAGCTCGTGATCGAAAAAATGAAAGTGAATTTGTAATGGAAGATCTGGTTATTCCAATGCCGGGAATGCATAATGTCTCTAATGCTACCGCGGCAATTGCAGTTGCCCATCATTTGGGGATTGAACCAGCTGTAATACATAAAGGACTTAGCGAATTTGGAGGAGTAAAGAGACGATTCACTTATGCCGGTGAGTGGAATGGTGTTGAGATTTTTGATGATTATGGACACCATCCAGTTGAAGTAAAAGCGGTATTGAAAGCAGCTAGAGATTCGTGTGAAGGAAATGTAATCGCGGTTATGCAACCTCATCGATTTAGTCGACTTTCGGCACTATTTGATGAATTTTGCTCTTGTTTCAATGATGCCGATAACGTATTTATTTCGCCAGTATATTCAGCAGGTGAACAACCGATTAATGGGTATGATAGAGATAAACTTGTTGCCGGTGTAAAGGCACGTGGTCATCGCTCAGTTCAATCATTTAATTCAGCCGTTGAGTTAGCACCCAAGATTGCAAAAATCGCAAAACCTGGTGACATAATATTGTTTTTAGGTGCTGGAAACATTACTCAATGGGCCAATGAATTTCCAGATCAACTTTCTGATTTACATATTGTAGGTCAAGCATGAAAACACTTGAGCGAACAGAAGACATTCAAAATATTTTGATGAAAGTAGAAGGACAGGTGATGAGAGATAAACCAATGTCTGAATTAACTTGGTTTCGGGTTGGTGGCCAAGCGAAAGTTTTATTTCAACCTGCTGATGAACAAGATTTGATTAGATTTTTGCAACAAATACCCAAAGAAGTTCCAATTTTTACTTTAGGGTTTGGTTCAAATCTCTTAGTTCGGGAAGGTGGTCCCTGTGGAATTGTAATTCGATTGTCAGGTAAAGGATTTGGTTCAATAACAGCTGAAGGGAACAATCGTGTTCGGGTTGGTACTGCCGTTCCCGATCGAAGATTGGCGACTGAAGTGGCTAAGTTGGGAATTGGAGGGTTTGAATTTTTTGCTGGAATTCCTGGAAGTATAGGTGGTGCAATTAGAATGAATGCTGGGGCTCATGGAACCGAAACTAAAGATCGAGTAATTGAAGTTCGTGCGATTAATTGTGAGGGTGAAGTTCTTAGTTTGAGTAATGAACAGCTTGGTTTTTCATATCGACATACCAAAGCGTCAAGAGATTTGATTTTCACTTCGGTGTTAATGGAGGGGTATCAAGCAGATCCAACTTCAATATATCATGAAATGGAAAACGTCATTGAATATCGGGAAAAAAAGCAACCAATTCGAATGAAGACTAGTGGTTCGACTTTTAAAAACCCTTCTGGTTTTTCAGCTTGGAAATTGATTGATGAAGCAGGTTGTCGTGGGTTGCAATGTGGGGCTGCGAAAGTTTCAGAAATGCATTGTAACTTTCTGGAAAATACGGGAACAGCAAGTGCGACTGAATTAGAACAACTTGGGGAACTGGTAAGAGAACGGGTTTTTGCAGAAAGCGGGATACTATTGGAGTGGGAAATAAAACGAATAGGAAAATTTATTGGTGGAAAGGAAGTTGCTGAATTTTCAGGGGTAACCGAATGAATTTTGAGAATGTAGTAGTCTTAATGGGAGGTTGGGTTGCTGAAAGACCTGTGAGCTTAAGCTCGGGTAATGCTTGCGCAGATGCGTTAGAATCATTAGGATATAAAGTTAAGAGATTGGATGTAGGTCGCAATGTCGTAAATAAACTAATTGAGTTGAAACCAGATGTTGTATTTAACGCACTACATGGTCCTTTCGGTGAAGATGGAAGTATCCAAGGGATATTAGAATTAATGGAAATACCTTACACTCATTCTGGTGTTCTGGCATCTGCACTAGCAATGAATAAAGAGAAAGCCAAGACTGTATTATCCAAGGCGGGTGTACCTACCGCAGAACATAAGATAATGTCAATAGAGGAGATCGGTGATTCTCATCCTGTCCCTCCCCCGTATGTAATTAAGCCAATTCAAGAAGGCTCTAGTTTTGGTGTCTTAATTGTAGAATGTGACCAAACATTTCCAGTATCAGAAATCGCTGAAATTAAATGGAAATATGGTGATGAAATCATGATTGAAAAATATATCCCAGGACGTGAATTAACTTGTGCTGTCATGGGAAATAAAGTATTAGATATAATTGAAATTATTCCGAATAATGTGAAATTTTACAATTATCAAGCTAAATACGCACAAGGTGGCTCAAAACACATAATTCCAGCAGAGATTTCGTCTGATATTTATAATAAAGTTCAGGATTATGCAAAGAAATCACATTTTTCACTTGGTTGTAAAGGTGTCACTAGGTCGGATTTTCGTTTTGATGACTCAATGAAAGGAGATAATGGGTTGTACTGTTTAGAAGTAAATACACAACCTGGCATGACCCCTACGTCTCTAGTTCCCGAAATGGCTGAATACTGCGGACATGATTTTAGAGAATTAGTACATTGGATTTTGGAGGATGCAAGTTGCCAAAGATAAAGCACTTTAATGTTAGTCGAGGGCCAAATTTTGGTTCTGGACGGGTTAGGAAAAAGAACGAATTAATCCGAAAAATTCGGAATTATGCTCAAACATTTGGGAGTAAATTTTCTCGAATCCCACGCGGTTTTGGCTTAGCTATGTCAGTTGTATTTTTGATAATTACAGTATGTTATGGAATGGCCGTTGGCGGAACCTGGCGTTCATATTCCGAACAAATTACAGCACAACTTGGTTTTTCAGTTCAAGAAATAACCATTTCTGGAATTAGTAAATTAGATGTTCGTCAGATACTTGAAGAATTAGAATTGGACCCAAATAACGATACCGGAAATTCACTGATATTTCTGAGTACTCAGGATGCCAAAGAACGTATTCAAAAATTTCCTTGGGTGGAACGCGTTTCAATTCAGAAATTGTATCCCAATAATTTAGAAGTTAATATTAAAGAAAAACAAGCCTATGCACTGTGGCAACGCAGAGAAAATCTGTCTATAGTTGATAAAAATGGAGATGTTATTACAGACTTTGTTGAATCTATATTTTTAAACCTACCAATATTGATTGGTCATGGTTCTCAGCGGAAGGCAAGCGAAATAATTGAACCGCTTCGCATATATCCAAAACTTACTGCCCAAATTAGATGGTATCGATTAGTAAGTAGACGACGATGGGATTTGATTCTTAACAACGGAATTACGATACGTTTACCAGAACAGAATCTTCAGACTGCATTAATTAAATTGGAAGAATTAGAAGGTGAATATGATCTGTTTTCTAAGGATATTTCGGTTATTGATTTGAGATTAGACGATCGAATTGTTTTTCGATTGAGTGATAATGCAGTCAATCAGCGAGACTCTAACGGCAGAGTGACGGATAGTAATCTGCAAGCGGAATCTGAAACATGACTAATGTAGGTTCAGCGATTTATCTACCTAGAATGCGCCCTTTACCGACAAATAAGTCGGTGATTGTTTCGGTACTAGATGTGGGTACTAGCAAAGTTTGTTGTATGATTGCTAGATTGAGCCCCCGTGGTTCGGATCAAATTATGGCCGGACGTACTCATGAAATAAAATTATTGGGATTTGGCTATCAACGGTCTGAAGGAATTAAATCAGGGAATGTTGTTAATCTTGAACGCGCTGATCATTCAATTCGTTTAGCAGTTGAAGCGGCGGAGCAGATGGCTGGGGTTACAGTTGAGTCAATGATTGTAAATCTCACATCAAAGCGGGCAAAAAGTGAGATTTTTGTAGCAAGGGTTAATTTATCGCGAGATAGAGTAAGGGATGCTGATATTCAAAGGGTATTAGCTGCTAGTTCAATGCATACTGTTGAAGATGGGTCAGCGATCGTACATGCAATTCCGATTTCTTATGAATTAGATGGGAATTCTGGAATTTTAGATCCTCGTGACATGATAGGAAATCAATTAGGTGTTGACATGCATGTCGTTACAACAGATATTCCTACCGTAAGTAATTTGGAATTATGCATTAATAGAAGTCATTTACATGTTGAAACCTTAGTTTCTACACCTTATGCTAGTGGATTATCAACATTAGTCGCGGATGAATCTGAATTAGGTGCGGCGTGTATTGACATGGGTGGTGGAACTACATCGTTAAGTATATTTGCCAACCGGCAGATAGTACATCTTGATGTTATCCCAATTGGTGGAAATCATGTGACCAAAGATATTGCTCAAGGTTTATCAACGCAAATTGAAATTGCAGAGCGATTAAAAATATTGAATGGTTCTGCTATACATACTGCTGAAGATGAATCGGAATTGATCTCGGTTCCTTCGTTAGACGGTGATGAAGAAATTGATGAACAAATTGCTAGAAGCGATGTAACACGAATCATTCAACCGCGAATTGAAGAGATTTTCGAAATGATAAGAGATCGGATTATTGAATCAGGATTTGCCAAACAAATAGGTCAAAGGTTTGTATTAACTGGTGGTGCCAGTCAGTTACCAGGTGTTTCTGAGTCCGCAAGAAGGATCCTTGGAAATAATGCCCGAGTAGGCCGTCCACTTGGAATTACAGGCTTACCAGTTGAAGCAAAGGGGCCAGCATTTGGTACTGCTGTTGGTTTATTAGTTTATCCACAAATTGCTCAAATTGAGCAATTTGAACCAAGAAGTACATTGACAGAATTTACTTCAAAAGATAGCACCTTAAACCGAATTATTAAGTGGATAAAGGATAGTTTTTGATGAACTTAATTTATTATGGAACTTATCCTTTCCATTGAATTTTGAAAACAATTGTACTCGTAAAGTGAGTATGTCAAAAATGAGGAAATTATGACAATAAATCTTGAAACACCGGATTCTAAAGACCTAAAACCAAAGATTATGGTGTTTGGTGTGGGTGGAGCAGGTGGCAACGCTGTAAATAACATGGTTGAAAAGGGCTTGGATGGGTGCGATTTTGTCGTCGCAAACACCGATGCGCAAGTTCTCTCATCTTCAAAAGCTTCGTCCACTATCCAAATGGGGATAATGGCTACGGAGGGATTAGGAGCAGGTTCACAACCAGAAATTGGTCGAGCTGCGGCTGAAGAAGTCTTGGAAGACATCAGAGATCATCTCAATGATGCCCACATGGTATTTATTACCGCTGGTATGGGCGGAGGTACAGGTACCGGAGCTGCGCCGGTAATAGCAGGTGCCGCACGTGAATTAGGAATACTGACGGTTGGGGTGGTTACAAAACCGTTCAATTTTGAAGGACAACGCAGAATGAGAACAGCTGAGCAAGGTATCGCTGAACTCCAAACGACCGTTGATACCCTTATTGTTATTCCAAATCAAAATCTCTTTCGAATTGCAAATGGTCAAACCACATTCGCAGATGCGTTTGCTATGGCAGACCAAGTACTACATGCTGGTGTTGCATCGGTTACTGATTTAATGGTCAAAGAAGGGTTGATTAATCTAGATTTCGCGGATGTAAGATCAGTTATGAAAGATATGGGTAATGCGATGATGGGAACAGGTCACTCCCAAGGTGAAAATCGAGCAAAACAAGCTGCTGAAGATGCAATTGCAAATCCACTTTTAGATGAAGCTTCAATGAAAGGTGCACGTGGTCTATTAATTTCAATTTCAGGTGGTAATGATCTTACATTATTTGAAGTTGATGAGGCTGCAACCAGAATTCGTCAAGAAGTTGATCCTGATGCGAATGTTATTTTAGGGGCAACGTTTGATGATAAACTAGATGGGGTAATTAAGGTTTCTGTCGTAGCCACCGGTATTGATAAAGTTCGTGCTGAACAAGAAGCAATTGATGACGGTGGAGTCGTTAATATTGCAAAACGAGTTTTTGGGGAAAATTCTGAAGCTGAGAATAATGTGCAAGCTGTTCAGGTCAATGAGAACCAGGTGTCGCCGGAATCAAATTCGGGGAATACAAAAGCGGTTCCAACCTCAATTGACCCTGGAGTAACCATTTCAAATTATACCAATCGTGGAGCTAACCCTATACCTGAAACTGTCGGGTCACCAAATTTGACAAGAAGATCAAGAGTTGACGGTGATCCATCTTCTAGAGATCCATATATTCCACCAGTTGCTGAAGTGCCAGTTCAATCTCAAAATGGGGGGCAATCCAGTAGAAATAATCAATCTGCAGGCCATTATTCAAATACCTCGCCCGTAACAGGAGTAAGTCCTGATGCAAAATCCAAAAAAGGTTCTGGTGGTTTTTTGCGGAGATTGACGGGTGGACTAGGTCGGCGAGAGGATCAAATAAATCAACCAAATATGAGTGAACACTATGATGATTCATTGAACCCCGCGAATATTTCTCAACCTCCTGTAGTTCAATCAAATCAGAATGCTGACATAGCACTAAATAATAATTCTGCAAATCAATCTGGGGTACCTTCGAATTCTATATTACATCCGACCTCTCCTCAAATGAATGCCCAACCAGGTCAACAAAATCAAGAATCTGAAGACGAAGATCAACTTGAAATTCCTGCATTTTTGCGCCGCCAATCCAAATAAACCAGAGTTAAAGTCTGAATTGAACTTTGGAAATGAAGAGTGTTAAATCTCTAACTTACCCGTTTTAGTGGTACTGCACTTACTTATTTGCGTAGTTGCACAATTAGGTTTGGCAATGAATCCTGTTTTCTTTGAGCTCAAGACGTGATTTTGTGAGTAAAAGATTATGTAACAATCTGTAATAATTATTGATTTTACATTGCTCTAACGCGCACTTATATTACTTTCGCAAGTGTTCAGGGTAATCAAGAATAGTTGATAATAACCTTTCTGTTTTAATCAAACTCAAAATTCTGCTCATTTTTTTGATGAACTAATTAACTAAAGGGAAATATTTTGATGCGTGGTGAATTTCAGACCACAATCGCGGATGTAGTTACATTCAAGGGAATCGGAGTACACACTGCTACGAAGGCAACTATGGTACTAATTCCCGCTGAAGAAAACACTGGAATCGTGTTTCATTCTAAAGATTCACGTGAAGAAATAGCTGCAAAGTGGAATAATGTTATATCAACTACATTTAGTACTGTATTAAGTAATTCGCTTGGTTGCAAAATTGGCACTGTTGAGCACTTGATGTCCGCCCTCAGAGGGTTGAGCATAGATAATGTCATTGTAAATGTTGATGGTCCAGAATTACCAATACTCGATGGTAGTGCAGGTCCAATTATTGAAGCGATAGACCAAGTTGGAATTCAAACACAAAATTACTCACGACACTATATCAACGTGCTGAAGAAAGTTCGATTTGAAAGTGAAGGGAAATTTTGTGAATTACTACCATTTTCTGGCAGTCGTTTTGATATTATGATTGACTTTCCTACACACGTAATTGGCCAACAGCAATTCTCTTTTGATTTGGCAGCTGACAACTATCGACAAGAACTTGCTCAAGCACGAACATTTGGGTTTTTGAATGAAGCAAAGAAACTTCGAAAAATGGGTTTTCAGTTAGGTGCTTCGCTTGAAAATTCAGTAGCTATTTCGAATGGTAAAGTACTCAATCCAGAAGGGATTCGCTGGACTGATGAATTTGTTCGTCATAAAACTCTGGATGCAATTGGTGACTTAGCACTTGCTGGATTGCCAATAAATGGGTTATTTAAATCTCATAAAGGAGGACATTTCCTCAATATTGAGATTCTTAAAAAATTGTTTAGGGATCCAAGTGCGTATGAAATCGTGTCACCTCCAGTTAAGCATAATTCTAAGAAAATTGAGGTAGTTGAAGAACTGCCGTCGGCTGTTTAATTTATATTTTGAAGTAAAGTTGATGTAAGTTAAAAGTCTTACGG
Organism: Stappiaceae bacterium; assembly: GCA_964291365.2. Lineage (GTDB taxonomy): Bacteria > Pseudomonadota > Alphaproteobacteria > Rhizobiales > Stappiaceae > JBDWFY01. The sequence continues at coordinate 358,573 of OZ220020.1, read as the reverse complement.
TTTGGTAATTTGCGTAATTTTCTCAACAGAACAAGTTGAAATATTTTATTGAAATACCAATATAAGTATGGTATGGTAGCTAGATTACAACAAAAATTACTATTGCCTTTTTGTATTATTTGACATTATTGAGGAGCGAAAGTTTACTCAAATTGTATTAGAATGAATTGGCTTTGAATTTTTTGTAATTGCAATCTAAGATGCTTTGTTGAAAATATCCATTTGTCTTAACTAAACGGGTAAAAATCAATGAAATTAGAATCTTCACAAAGATTTATCACTATTATTTCAGTACTTTCAATATTTTTAGTATCATGTATGACTGATGAGGTTGAGGAAATTCCTCCTGAGACTCTTTATAATGAAGGTCTTCTTTTACGGTCTGAAGGAGATTATGCGGATGCCTCAAAGAAATTTGAAGAGATTGAAAGAGTACATCCTTATTCACCATATGCAAAGAAGGCATTAATTAATTTAGCATACACGAATTATGCAAGAAAACGTTATACTGAGGCGATATCTTCTGCTGAGCGGTTTACAACTCTTTATCCTGGTAGTGATGATTCCGCTTATGCACTTTATGTTGTAGGGAATTCATATCTAAATCAAATGCCAGATATCACCCGTGATCAAACAGTGACACAAAAAGCATATGATGCATTCAACGAATTAATCCAACGTTACCCAGATTCTGAATATTTTAGTGATGCAGAGAAAAAATTAGTCATTGCACATGATCAATTAGCAGGTAAAGAAATGTTGACCGGGCGATATTATTTACAAAAACGGAATTTTATTGGTGCAATAAATAGATTTAGAAGAGTAATCCAGGATTATCAGACCACAAGACATATTGAAGAAGCACTGGCACGAACTAGCGAATCTTATTTTGCATTAGGTGTAGTAAGTGAATCTCAAACAGCCGCGGCAGTATTAGGTCATAATTTCCCTGATAGTGAATGGTATCGGGATACATACAATTTACTTCAAGAGGGTGGTTTTAAACCGAAAGAAAATACTGGAAGTTGGATTAGTAGAGCATTTGAGAAAAAAGGTCCAGAGGCAGAAATTGAGCTTGAAGAAGGAATTGAAGGAGAGTTTGAAGAGCAAGCAGGACAAAATCTTGACGGTGATGGAGAACCAAACCAGAATTCTGAAACAACGAGTGATATTGAAACTGATGAAAATTCAACTCCGGGAGAAGAAGTAGACTCCGAAGCTGAATCGGAGCGGATTTAATATTCACTATCTGGTGCTTGTCTATGCTAACAGCACTTTCAATACGTGATATTGTATTAATTGATAAACTGGACCTTGAATTTTCGAGTGGGATGAGTGTACTAACTGGTGAAACCGGTGCAGGGAAATCAATCCTGTTAGATTCATTGGCATTGGCACTTGGTGCTCGTGGTGACGCTGGGTTAGTGCGTCAAGGTCAAGCTCATGGGCAAATATCTGCGATTTTTGAAGTGTCTTCAGATCATGTTGCTCAAAAAACAATTTCGGAAAATGATATCTCATGTAATTCAGAAATTATTCTACGACGTATTCAAACAAATGATGGTCGAACTCGCTCCTACATAAATGACCAACCAGTTAGTGCATCGCTACTGAAATCTGTAGGGATGGAACTAGTTGAAATTCATGGGCAACATGATGAACGTGCCTTGATTGATCCTGGGAATCACCTAAATTTATTGGATGCATTCGGTGATCTGGAGAGTGAAGTTAAGGAAGTGAATGATGCTTGGAAACATGCTAAAAAACTTATTCAAGAATATGAAGATATTAAATTACGGATTGAAACAAATGTACGTGAGGTAGAATTCTTAAAGAGTTCGGTAGAAGAACTGTCTAACCTTGCACCAAAGGAAGGTGAAGATGTGCAATTAGCAGACCGCCGGCAACAATTGATGCAAATTGAAAAAGTAGCATCAGAAATCGTTGAGATTAACGAGTATTTAAATGGCTCAGTGTCACCAATACCTGAACTTTCTAGTGTTATAAGACGAATTGAACGTAAAGTTGAACAATCAGCAGGATTACTTTCCGAGCCAACTGAAAAATTGAGTGTAGCATTAAACTCACTTGAAGAGGCTCGATCTGGATTTGAAACAGCACTTCACGCAACTGAATTCGACCCACACGAGCTTGAACAAACTGAAGAAAGGTTATTTAAGCTACGGGCAGCAAGTCGAAAATACTCGGTACCTGTCGATGAATTAGAGTCAGAGCGTGATAAAATGCAGACTGCTTTAGCTGAAATTGAAAATATAGAGGAAAAACTTAACAATCATGAAATTCATGTGAATCAGGCGAAGAAAGTTTATGAAAAGTGTTCACAACGATTAAGTGAACAACGACATAGAATTGCGAAAAACTTAGAACAAAATGTAGCAAACGAGTTACCAGATTTAAAACTTGAAAACGCTAAATTCATAGTACATATCACTAGTGACAACAATAGGTTTTCGAGCGAAGGATATGATCACGTTGAATTTAGAGTACAAACCAATCCAGGAACGCGGGATGGACCGTTAATGAAAGTGGCCTCAGGGGGAGAATTATCAAGATTTTTACTTGCATTAAAGGTTTCACTTGCTGATCGAGGCTCAGCACCGACGCTTATATTTGATGAAATTGATAGTGGTGTTGGTGGTGCCGTTTCTGATGCAATTGGTATTCGTCTGGCAAAATTGGCAGAACAGGTTCAAGTATTGACGGTCACGCATGCTCCTCAAGTTGCTGCACGAGCAAAGCAACACTTTGTTATAACGAAAGAACAAATTACTGGTAATAAAGTTACAACAAATGTGGAACAAATTGAAAAAGCAGATCGGCGTGAAGAAATTGCAAGAATGTTGGCAGGTTCAAAAATTTCAGAGGAGGCTCGGGCTGCAGCAGACCGATTAATTTCAGATTAATTCAATTGTTTTGTTCGGAATTTGTAGCGAATCTAGATTTTTATGCTTAACACTAGGTCTGGTAGTTGATTTTACGTTATGAGTCAAGCGTTCTAGAACTCAATGAAAACAAATTTTTTCAGGTATTTGTGAACTTGTATTTGATTAAAATTTGTTATTTTCAGGTGGTAAGTTTAGATTCAAAACGAATTGTTAATTCAGACTTATTAGACAATCCATCAAAGGAAAATTAAGGAGTTATTGTGGAATCCAAAGACTCAAAAAATAAGAATATTCAGGATTTGACTAGGGTTGAGGCAAAAAATGAGCTTAAGCGACTTTCTTTAGAGATCGCAAAACATAACCACTTGTATCATACTATTGCTGCTCCTGAAATTTCTGACAGTGAATTTGATTCATTATGGCGACGCAATATATTGATAGAGGAGCGTTTTCCAGAGTTGATAAGAGAAGACTCTCCTTCGCAATTGGTGGGTGCACCTGTACAAGATGCGTTTGAAAAGATAGGTCATGCAATTCCTATGTTATCTCTTGATAATGCATTTGATGATGAAGATGTTGCGGAATTTGTGGCGCGTGTATGTAGATTTTTAAAGCTAGACCAACTTGAAGTGACAGCGGAACCTAAAATTGATGGGTTATCACTTTCATTACGATATGAAAATGGTGTGTTGGTCAGTGCTGCGACCAGGGGTGACGGTTACACGGGAGAAAATGTCACTCAAAATGTCCAAACAATAGATGAAATTCCCAATCAATTAGCGGGTAATTATCCACAAGTTGTAGAAGTACGTGGCGAAATTTATATGGCACGTTCGGATTTTTTTGCATTGAATAAACGAATGAAGGAAACAGATGGACGTGAATTCAAGACACCTAGAAATGCTGCTGTTGGTTCTTTGAGACAATTGAATGTTCGTATTACTGCTTCAAGGCCGTTACGATTTTTTGCCTATGCATTGGGGGAAATAAGCGAAGTTTCAATAGCGAATCAAATGGAAATGGTGGAGAATTTTAAATCTTGGGGATTCACTATTAATCCACTTATGAAATCGTGTAGTTCGGTACAAGAGCTATTAGATTATCATCAAGAAATTGAAGAAGCTCGGGCTGAATTGGAATACGATATTGACGGAGTCGTGTACAAGGTTTCCCGAATCGATCTGCAATCCCGTTTAGGTTTTGTTTCACGTTCTCCTAGATGGGCAATTGCACATAAATTTGCTGCGGAAAAAGCGTATACAATTCTTAATGATATCGAAATTCAAGTTGGTCGCACTGGCGCACTCACTCCGGTTGCAAAATTGGAACCAATAACAGTGGGTGGAGTAGTTGTATCAAATGCAACATTACATAATGCAGATTACATTAAGGGTATCGGCCAAAATGGCGAAGAATTGCGTGGCGGAGTTGATATTAGAATTGGTGACACGGTACTAATTCAAAGAGCAGGTGATGTTATTCCACAAGTCTTGGATGTTGATTTAAATAAACGAAAGAATGATTCGGTGGAGTTTGTTTTTCCAGAAAGGTGTCCAAAGTGTGGTAGTCATGCGATTAGAGAATTGAATCCGAAGACTGGAAAAGAAGACGCGGTTCGACGATGCACTGGTGGAATCATTTGCCCTGCTCAGGCCGTTGAGCGATTGCGTCATTTTGTTTCTAGAAACGCTTTTGATATTGATGGTTTTGGCGAAAAGCAAGTAGAAGAACTCTATTCGTACTCTTTGGCAGAAGGAGGTGTTCGTGTTCCCGCTGATATTTTTACCTTAAAATTACGGAATGAAAGTTCTAAGATTAAGTTAGAGAGTAGAGAAGGATGGGGTGAAAAATCTGTAATAAATTTGTTCGCGGCAATTGACGAACAAAGATCAATTTCATTGAGTCGATTTATTTTTGCACTTGGTATCCGACATGTAGGTGAAACAACTGCCAAAATATTAGCGAGAACTTTTGGTAATTGGACAGATTTTAGCCAAGCCGCGACTGCAGCAAAAGATAAAAATTCCGAGGCATGGCAAGAACTTGTTGGAATTGATGGTATTGGCGATATTATTGCTCAATCAATAATAGAATTTTTTACCGAATCAAAAAACTTGGATGCGTTACGTTCATTACTGAATGAAGTTACTCCAGAAATTGATCAAGGAATTATCGCGAGCGATAATGCGGTAGCTGGGAAAACAGTGGTATTCACTGGTAGCTTGGAACAATTAACGCGTGATGAGGCAAAGGTACAAGCGGAAAACCTAGGAGCAAAAGTTTCAAGTTCAGTGTCAAAGAAGACAGATTTGGTTGTCGCAGGTCCTGGTGCTGGTTCCAAATTAAAAAAGGCTGAAGAATTAGATGTTTCTGTAATCAGTGAGAGTGAATGGTTAGAATTAGTCAATCATTAATTTTATGTTAACTTGGTAAGGGGCGTGAATAATTGAATGTTGTTCTTATTTTCATTTCCTAAGACCAAGTTCTTATGAAATAATTTTTTTTCAACACCTCAGTTCCTCCGTAACGCTCAAAGAAGTAAATATTAATGTCATTAGAAACGAATTCAGCAGAACAAATTCAAGCTGATAATTCAACAGATTAAATGAAGCATTCAACCCCAAAACAAGGTGGGATTGCAGAAAAAGCGATAGCAGCGCGCCAGTTTGATAGTAATTCTTCGCAGTATTATTTCGAAGGATTAAATGATATGCAGCGCGAAGCAGTTTTAGCTGTCGACGGACCAGTGTTGGTATTAGCCGGTGCAGGAACTGGAAAAACGCGGGTGTTAACTACGCGGATCGCGCATATCCTGACGATGAAAGTAGCCCATCCTAGTCAAATCTTAGCGGTGACTTTTACCAATAAGGCCGCTCGTGAAATGAAAGACCGCGTCTTCAATTTAGTCGGAGAACAAATTGAGGGGATGCCATGGCTTGGAACTTTTCATTCAATATGTGCAAAATTATTGCGAATTCATGCTGAATTAGTAGGTTTACACCCAAATTTTTCAATTATTGATACCGCAGATCAAATTCGACTTCTTAAACAATTAATTGTTGCAGAAGATCTGGATGAAAAGAGATGGCCAGCTCGCGATCTTGCTGCATTGATTGATCATTGGAAAAATTGTGGTTTAGAGCCACAAGATATCAAGGGTTCACAGGTAGCAAGATTTGGTGATGGACTTAGTAAGAAAATCTATGAAGGTTATCAAGATCGGTTGCGAGTTTTGAATGCTGTAGATTTTGGTGATTTATTATTGCTTTCAATTCAATTGTTTAAATCAAATTCTGATATTTTGAAGAAATATCAAAATAAGTTTCGCTTTATGTTGGTCGATGAATATCAGGACACTAATATTGCTCAATATTTGTGGTTAAAACTATTAACACAAAACAATAAAAATATTTGCTGTGTTGGAGATGACGATCAATCCATTTATGGTTGGCGTGGTGCCCAAGTTGAAAATATTCTAGGGTTTGAGCGTGACTTTGAAAATGCAAAAATTATCCGACTTGAAAGAAACTATCGTTCGACAAAGCATATCTTGGCGGTAGCTTCACAGTTGATTTCACATAATCAAGGGAGATTGGGGAAAACTTTATTCACCGAAGATACTGATTTTGAAGCGGAACTGGTTAGTGTTGCATCAGCTTGGGATTCACAAAGTGAAGCGCGGGAAATTGGTAGTGAGATTGAATCATTACAGCTAAAAGGTCATCCACTTAATGAAATTGCTATTTTGGTGCGTGCTGCGTTTTTGATGCGTGAGTTTGAAGAATGTTTCATTTCATTAGGGATTAATTATCGTGTAATTGGTGGTCCACGCTTTTATGAACGCAGGGAAATTCGAGATGCAATTGCGTATTTTCGTGTAATTTCCCAACCAAATGACGATCTTGCACTTGAAAGAATAATTAATGTTCCAAAACGGGGAATTGGTAATTCAACTGTACAGCAGCTACACTTATACGCCAAAGAAAATCAACTTTCTCTATTTGCATCAATCTCTGAACTATTAGATTCAGACGCAATTCGTTTGCGAGCGCGCACTCAACTAAGACAACTCATTGATGATTTTACACGCTGGCGTGAATTGCTGGATAGTGAAAATCATAGTGATCTTGCTGGTCGAGTATTAGATGAAAGTGGATATACCACAATGTGGCAGAATGATAAGTCAGCAGAAGCACCGGGTCGTTTAGAAAACTTGAAAGAATTAGTTGGGTCAATGGAGGAATTTGGTAGCATAAATGATTTTCTTGAACATGTGTCATTGGTTATGGAAAAAGAAAATAAAAGTACCGAGGATGCAGTCAATTTAATGACACTTCACTCGGCGAAGGGCCTAGAATATGACACTGTATTTCTACCTGCTTGGGAAGATGGTATATTTCCGCATCAACGATCAATGGATGAAGTTGGATTTGCAGGACTAGAAGAAGAACGTCGTCTTGCATATGTTGGAATTACACGGGCACGAAAACGAGTAAATATTTGGTTTTGTGGAAATCGACAAATTTATGGAAGTTGGCAAACTCCTACTCCCTCTCGCTTTATTGATGAATTACCTGAACAGCATATTGAAATAAAGTCGGACAATCAAAATTATGGTGGATATGCGAAAAGCAGATTTGAGCAATTAGATAATTACCAAAGTTCTTACAATAGTCCAGGCTGGAAACGCGCACAACGAAATCAGGAGCGAAATACCGAAGTTCCACAACGTTATAGTGAATCGTCTAGACATCAGGGCAAAACAATTGTCGGTGAGTTAATCACCAGTTCTACTACACAAAAACATGCACTGAAGCTAGGAGATAATGTTGAGCATGGTAAGTTTGGAAGTGGAGTCATCATAGATATTAGAGGTGATCGGTTAACAGTAAAGTTTGCTAATTATGGTGAAAAAAACATAATTGCTGATTATGTACACCCAGTGTGACTATGTTATCAGAGTTATTGATATATAGATTTTAAATTTTAATTTAAGTTTGGAAAGCCACAAATGCCCAACTATTGTGCGAGATATTTCACAAATGCAATTAAAGCTGAAAAGTTATTCAAGAGACTTGATCAGATTGATGAAAATTCTCAGTTTTCATTTTCAATTTTTCAGCACGGTGAAGAAGACGAATGGTGCGTAGAGCTTTTGTTTTACGGATTTAGTGAAACATTTGATATTGTTTCAGCTAATTTATTAATTCAGGGAATAGTACAACTAGAGAATTTTCATATTGAAGAGCTGCCGGATGAAGATTGGGTAGCGAAAAGTTTAAAATTTCTGCAACCAATTCATGTTGAACGGTTTTTTATTCATGGGTCTCATGATCGAGAAGTTATACCTGGTGGGGTAATCCCAATTGAGATTGATGCAGCACAAGCATTTGGGACTGGTCATCATGAAACTACAATTGGTTGTTTGATAGAGATTTCACGTTTGCTTAATTTGCGAAAATTCTATTCTGCACTTGATGTGGGAACAGGAACAGGGTTATTATCCATTGCAATTGCGAGAATCGCCTACATTCCAGTTCTAGCAACGGATATTGATCCAATAGCAGTCAAAATTGCTCGTGAAAATATCAAGATTAATCAAGCAATTGGTTTTGTAAAAGTTTTGTGTGCAAATGGAATCAATCATCCAGTAGTAAAAGGAAGCGGTCAATTTGACTTAATTGTTGCAAATATTCTTGCAAATCCGTTAATTGAGATGGTGGTTGAAATTTCAAGCCAACTCGTCAATTATGGCATTTTGGTGTTATCTGGGTTACAAATCCAAGATGAACCGAAGGTTAGGGCTAGATATTCAGCACATGGATTTGTAATGATTCATCGAAAATTACACAATAATTGGGTTGTATTAACTTTGGAAAAGAGAACTGGAAAATTAGGCTGATTTGAGCTCTAAAAGACCTGTTAATTACAATAAATTGTTTCAATTCGCTATGTTGCAACTAAATGTGATAGGGTAAGAATTACTTAATATTTAATTTATACTTATATTTTCAAAGTATATCGTGGTTGAAATACTGGACTTTTGGTTCAAGATCGGAAATTTGTCAAGTAAAATTAACACCTTAATTCGTTACCACAATTATTCAATAATTCTTCAAACTGTGGTGGCAGTTAGAATAGCTAATTTGCACCAAGCAAAAGTCAATAATTATGACTTGTGCATACCACTTGTAAGTACTTTCATATCGGTGATAAGATCACTAACTACGTTCTTTCAAATTGACCATGATTTAGCATGATGTCTGTTCGTTCCTATTTCACTAATTCTTGCTTAATCATCTTTAAAAAAAGACCTTCACTTTTTCCACCTCTGCGAAAGTGAAAGGTTACGAACTCAACTTACTTATTGCAAGTTAATTGGCTCATCTCCCCTTTCCCAATGCAATTTTAATAATGTTTTCTTTAGCTGGTAAACAATGTCTCGTTTATGGTGAATAACTCTAACTATTCGTGCTTTTTGACCTACTTTGGTCAAATAATAAATCAAATGATAACGAAACCTAGTTACGTACAAATCAGGAAATAAATCAAATGCTTCCTCCTTAACTACCTCACCTCTGCTTATTGCATCAAGTTTACTCTTGAGTTCTCCGACATATTTATCAACCGCATCATGTCCCCAATTATCTGAAGTGTATCAAACTTTTTCTGTTAATTCCTGTAACGCATCAGTGGTTACTAAGTAAGTCATTGTTGACTGTCATCAGTACCTTTGAATGCCTCTATCACGATGTCTTCAATAGTAACTTCAAGCACTTCTCCATTTTTTGCTGCATTTACAGCTGGTTCTAAAAATTCGGCAAGAGTTTTTTTCGCTCGTTGCACTTCCTCATATTCAGCCCGCAACTTATCTGTAAGAATCTCGGCAACTGATTTACTATTATCCGATGATGTTGAAGATTCAATGGATTTGGAAATCTCTGGGGGAATTTCTACTGAGAATTGCATTGATTAACTCCAATTGGCTGGTTAGTTTGGCCAAGATGTGACATAAAAATAAATATTTTACTTAATACCCAAGTTCGACACTTAAAGTATAAATTTTTTAATTCAAGACACATTATGATAAATTTTCTGAAAATTAAGTATTTTTTAAGTATAAAATCATAAGCATTACGGAAATTTACTTAAAAATTTCAATTTAATCTTCAAAAATTTTGAATTACATATTATTAAGTTATCTTTACTAAATAAATCTCAAAATACCGTGTAGCAAATTTTAGAAATTTACCCTTATATTCATTGTGTTTATGACAATTCTGAACAACTGTTCATGTTGACTGTGTTTTTAAAGTATAGTTTTCTTGTTGATCGTACTTTCCTCCAACGCAGAAATAAAATTCAATTGTTTAGGTGTTTTTTCAGTAAGCTGAAACTGTTTTACTCCATTAATTTCGAATTCAATTTGTTTGATATTTCGAAGGTCAGCAAGTACATCACCTGCGCTCGTTGTTATGCCTTTGGCACGTAACCGCATACGAATCAAGCGATAAAGGAGCAGTGCGAGGAAACAGATCAGTCCATGAGAATTAATTCGGGCTGGTAATCGATGAAAAACCGGTGCAATTTTGATTTCACTCTTTAACGTGCGAAAGCCACTTTCGATATCAGAGCGTTGGTTGTAGTAATCAACGATATCGGCTTTCGACAGCTCAGGAACATTCGTTAAGATTCCCAGTTTTCCATCAAAACTTTCTGCTAATTCCAAAGCTTCCATATCAATATCATATTCAAATTGATCATTTTTATTAATGCTCGCCTTAATAATGCGGGACAAACCTTTCGATGTTACCTTATTCCGAAATTCTTTATAGGCTTTTTGATCGTGTGTTGCTTTGCGAACCTTTAACGCTTGTAGTCGCATAATTTTTTCCTTCGCTTCCTGCGTCAGTTTAGCAATTTTTTGTTGTCGTTTCGCACCTTGATCACGGGCATACTGTTGTTTGTAAGAAACAATAAGACGTTGACCGAGATAAGTTGACTCTTGTATCCCATCGTTCTCAAACTCCATCGCGCCAATGACACTTAGTTTCTGCTGATGGCGCCGCATTGGTATGGCGAGAATAAATTGAAGAGTTTGCCCGTTGATTGTTTTAAAGTTGATTAATTCCTGAACATTCTCGGTCGTTAATAAGCCGCGGTCAGCAACTGTGATAATGCGTACAATCGGATATTGTTTTGTCAATTGCTCCACCATTCCAATTAACGTCTTGGGTTCAGCCGTATTTCCTGGATGCACTTGAAACATCAACGGAATCCCATCACTGGTTTGAACGACTCCATACACAAATTGACGCGCAAACCCACCTGTATCCTTACTCTTGCCAACCTGGCGTAAATCCCCTTTTTCGGCACTCGTCCCAGTCACGCGCACCGTCGTTAAATCATATACTGTTAATGTCATGTCCTGATCAATCAATGGTCGTATTAACGATGATACCGCCCCAATCACTACTTCAACATGATGATCAAGAGCATCCATCGCGCGTAACAACTTTTGATGCGTAACCTGATTTGAAATGTCGGGAATATTCACCTCTGTTAACCATTTCAGCACACCAAGTTTACTGGATGGAGAACATAATTGACAGAATACCATCAGTCGAATCAGAGCTTCAGTCAGCTTCTCATCGCGCTTTGTTGAGCGCAGCGCGGACTTGATTGCTGTGTTTAATCCAAGTTGTTCCCAAATTTTCTGAAGAGCCATAACATTACCGAAATCTTTCGCGGAAATGAATTTTTGACCTTCTGATGTAACGTCTGATTCTTTTGCCCGATTTACCCAATTTTCAAGTGCTTTTTCAAGCTTCCCATCTTGATCAAGTACACCTAATTGTTGCAAGACGCGCTACTTAACTTTCCCCGTTTTAGGATCACGATACCCCTCAACGATGCGTAAATACTCATTCCCACGAGATTTTACAGTTCTTAGATACATCTTCAACTCAAGATTCGGGATAGTAATTGAAATAAATACAAAAGTATTATATAAGTTCGCATTACCTAGCTCAAGATCAGGTTCAAAATTATCTACAGATATCTAACGTTGAATCAAAAAAATGGTCTTGAAATGAATTAAATTTGATATTATGTGAAAAATTTCTAATAAATGTACTGATTTTTTCAGTCACAACGATACTATAATAAATATAGGGGCTAAAAAGTAAATATAAAGTATATGTTGTCACAACATGAATTTTGCCGAATCACGACACTAACCCCTTGATTTTACTGGGTTTAGGTGTCAAAAAATCCAGAAATTGACCCTCCAACTGTCGAACTTGGATAGTAAGAATGTTAAACAGAAAACTAGATTGAATCGGTTGATTAGAAATTCCACATGGGGTATGCTTGCTCAACACCTTGAGTACAAAACCAAAAAATTAGTCAAGGTGAACCCATTATACTCATCGCAAATTTGCAGTGAATGCGGGTATGTGTCAGTTGAAAATAGAAAAAAACAATCTATATTCCATTGTCAATCCTGTGGTGACCAAGAAAATGCGGATATAAATGCCGCAAAAATAATTAAACAACTGGTGAACGATCCGTTGCTGAACTCTGAGGGTTCTTGCTTTAGCACCCCGATGAAGAGTTAACCATACCAAACCCACAATTGTGGGGGAAACGTAACAAGTGCGCCCTTCGCCCCTGATTTATAAGATTTGTTAGTTGTTTATAAAAATGAATATCAGGGGCAAAACTTGTGTTTGCAACTTTCTACAAAACTCGTATAATGTACAATACATTTAACAAGAATATTATCGTTAAATTAATTGCATTATTAAAATGGAGAAATGAAATGAGCACGAGTAACTTACAACCTCAAAATACAGGATCAATTTTATCTCAACTTATAGGGAAAAATGGTGCCTGCTTAGATGATAGTGGCTTTTCATATGCTAAACAAAACGGTGTTTTTCCAATACTACATCTTGGTGCAATCATTGATAACAAGAGGACTAATTTACTTAATGCAAAGTACAATAAAATTAAAAGTCAGAAATCAGTTGAATTTGTGGCAAGTAGTCTTGACAAATGGTGGAATAACTCAAAAATTATTCCAGAAAAGCATTTATTCTATAAAGTTGTACATGAATTGAAACAAGAGCTAAATATCAGGGGATTTGGAGAAGAGTTGGAGTCAAACGTAAAACTAGAAGTTTATGATATAATCAGATATTTTGAGCTATCTGGTGTGTATGATAAAAAATTTTTTGATAAAATTTGGCAAGATAGTCCTGCTGAAGTGCAAACAAAAACTTATCATCCCCAATCTTAATTAGGTTTGGGTTGGCTGATGATCTCTAATCGGTATTTTTTAATTTTAGGCTCTGTTGCAATAAAATGTGATAGGGTAATTATTACTTAATCCCTTGATTTATACTTGTATATTCAATGTATTAAGCACACGAAATACTTAAACTTTAGTTCATGTTTAGTTAATTGTAAAGAATTATGAACAAGACAATTGGTTACCGCAATTTTTCAGTTATCTACGCTTTTTTTACGACAATATTGATTACTTTCACCGAACAGAGTTCAAATTAGTTGCTTGCGGATCTTTTTCGCGGTGTTGAGAATTGAAGACGTAGTCCACCCATTCATATCAACTTTCATTGATATGTTAAGTTGTCGGCATCAAAGTAACTAATTACTTCAATTGTTACTGACTAAGTGCTTGATGGATAATGGTTCGCGGGTATAAGTACCAACGACAAGTAGCTAAAAGAAGTCTGTTCACTCGCAATGCCGCAGATTATTTGGATTTTCAGCGATACACAGTCTCCAGTCCTAATCCCTGCGAATAAGAGAATGATTAGAGTGATCAATCAATAATTAGTTCAACCACCTCAGATGTGATCTCAGGAAGCAACATATCAAGTTTAGGTTAAGGTCATCTCCATATCCCGTAGCGCATCCCACTCAATAAATCCACGATAAGTTTTGAGTGGTTCCCGATAATTTCGTTTGCGCCACTGAAACCACACCAGATAGTTATCCAAATACTTCGTCGCGACTCCATTAAATCGCTTCATGAACTGTTTCAAATGCGAATGCGCACTATTGACAGTATTGATATGTTTTGCCCCTCGTCCAAAGTGATGCACCCGGACATGAAGTGCATTTGTTGCCGAAGAAGGTGGGACATAAGCATTATGACCATCCGTCATCAATGTTGTCTTCGACCAATTGATATGCTGTGCGAGATTCAAATGAAAATCGTTGATACTCATACGACCCAAACAAACCGACTTCATATACGAGCCGCCGCTGCGGGCAACTGCAGTTGAGACACAGACTTGTTCTTTACTAATACCGCGTTGTGAAGCAGCTTCACCCCGTTTATGTGGTCTGCGACCAAGGTCTGTCGCTTTGCGATTAGGACCTATTTTACCCTTAAAGGATAGGGGGAAAAACGTTTCATCCGCTTCAACAACTCCGGAAAGGTTGGTGCGGATTGCCTGGAGCAACAAGGCAAGAATTTTGTGTCGCCAGTAGAACGCAGTATTTTGACATATGTTCATGCCATGCAATCTCATCTGGTAACGTAATTTCCGCACCGACAACCCCTGAAACATCAAGTCAATATATAAACTCCAAAACGCGCGACTCTTTTGACTCCGATATCGAAGTCGATAGGTACTGAACGAAAATGTTTTTCCACACGCTTTGCATTTGAAGCGCGGGGTTTTGTTAATACTACCATTACGGACTATATCTTGATGCTGACAATGTGGACACTCTACCGGGTAATCAGTAGCAACATTTTCTGCAACTGGTTCAAGATCATCTAGTAGCAACGCTTTCAATTCTTGTTTTTCAGCATCACTTAGTTGAAGAAACAAGTCTTCCATCTTGTTATTCATAGTGTTTGTTCCTGTTATGTTTAAAAATATTATACAATTTATGTATAATATAGGAACATAATTACTATAAGTCAAGAGGTCAAGTAGTAAAAATAAAAAATATACATAATAAAAATTTTTTGATAAAGTTAATCACAGATGATTGCAACAGAGCCTAATTTTATTATGTCCAGTGTCAATTTGGACTTGTATTGAGATCTGATTCAATCGATTATAAAATTATCCAGATAAAAATTTGATCTCGGTGAACAACAGCTGTTGCGATCCGCTCGCTGAATTTTTGTTGTCAATGGAAAAAAGGTTGATTTTATGGGATTGTTCACTTTTCAGTCAAAATTGACTTCGAAGGGACTCAAACCAAATTTCTAATGTTCTGCTCGAGCAACCATTAATTCACTTGCAACATTATTCTACACTAGTGACACAAAACGACAGAAAAACGACAGAAAAGTGACACAATCTTTCATACCCTGAAAATTCAAGCTGCCAGACTGATCTAACTTCATGAAAAAATAGTAATTAAAGTGTCTAAATTATAAGGGAGAGGTCGGTGGAAGAGAAAAGGAATTTAGGAAATATCGATCATTGGGACTAAACCTAAAATGATGATGAGTACCTCAATAAAAAACCCCATAAAATCAGGTATATGAAAAAAAGTGAAAAAAAAGTTTGCAATTTTTTAAAAAAAAATCTTATGTTAATTCTCAACCATAATTGCGGCATTTTTTGTGACACTAATGCGGCAAATATTCTGACATTCTATAAATAACCAACTTAGGAGGTTCCAATGCGACAGTTTATCATGTTAATTGTTTTAGTTTTATCTATAAACTTTACTCCAGTATTCGCGCAAGCTAACGATTTAATTGATGCGGCAAAGGAGGGTGATCTTGAAACTGTACAATCATTGATTGAACAGGGGGCGGACGTGAATGCCATCGATAACAATGGGAATACTGCGTTGATGTGGGCTTCAGCTAGGGGGCACACCGAAACTGTTGGATTTTTAATTGATAAAGGGGCGGATGTGAATGCCGTTGATAACGATGGGGATACTGCGTTGAAAATAGCAAAAAGTTGGCTGAAATATTTGACGGAGGACCCGGATGATGCTGATGAACATTCGGTAAAAATAAGTGACTTAGGGAAAACTATTGGAATTCTTGTGGCAAATGATGCAGAAGTAACTGCATATGAAGGAGGGTATCCAATATTAGAGAATGGTGAAATTCCTGATTCAGAGTTTGAAGATGAGATCACATTTGATACATCTGAATTATGTGATCTAAGTGCTACTGGTTTCAATTATCCACCACTTTTAAAAAAGAGAACGGATGGTTCGGCATTAAGTGAGTTATTAAATCATTTAGAATCAACACCTTATCATGAATGGAATGCTTCTAATTCACACCTTACGCGTGAAGGTGGGGATAATTCGATTAAAAGATCTATTTGTGAACTGATAGAGAATCCCGAAACTGGAGATCCAAATTATCCAATTGACACTAGAGATAGAGTTGCGGGTTACAAGGCATTACCAATAGCAAAAAGAACAAGATTTAGGTGTAATGAAGCAAATGGTTTGTTGCAGTATATGAAGATAAATTTTTACACAAGTGGAAATTATTGTGACGGACGCCAAAATGGCGATTATAAAGACAGTCCACATACCTGTACTCGTTATCCAGTTAAATGGTGGTATGCTTATGCCACTTTCTTTACAATCTCCGATATTTTTAGATATTCCACGGAAGAAATTTCAAGATGGGACTACAATTTTAGTATTGGAAAAGGTTTCGATAAAGAAGTTGCTGTTGATGCAATACGTGAAATAACAAATAATTTGATTGGAGCAAAATTTGGTATTGTTGTTGAAGGAGGAAGTACAACGAAAGTAGAGACTGAGGATGATTATTTGTATTGCAAATAATCATAAATGGGTGGAATTAAGGAGACTTATATACAATATGATACATTGAATAAAAACGGCTATAATTTTAGGTTTAGCCAATAAATCAGCTCCCCTTTAAAATCAAGGGGAGCAGGGCAAATTCATTACACGAAAAATATTTTAGAAATTAAGAATGATCTTATTTCTTGAAGTCAAAATACTTAGCATATTGTGGATAGTTGATGTGAAATTGAGTTAGTTGAGCAAATAGATGCCAGATGCAACTATGAGAATAATTCATCGCCCCGCTGATTGGTTCTTTCCCGCGACTTCGGAATAGTTCATTTAACCCCAATCGTTTCATGATTACCCAAACGAATGGGCATTATCTTTGCGTGCTTGGTGATGATCTTCTTGCATCGCAACGTCAAGAATATAGTGGTTTTCTTCAATACCCCAATGTTCGCGGATGATTTGAATTACCCCCTCGGCGGATAGTTTTTTTGAACTGAGAAAGATTTGGGTATATGGGAATTCGGTGTCGTCTTGATTGGATTTTTTAGATTTTTTCTTTTTTTTGGGTGGGTCGGGTCTTCAGCCTTATAATAGATAATCATTTGTAAATTCTTCCATTGCGGTTTTTGGTCGCGAACATAGTCCGGCACCCTTGATACGGTGCAAGTGCGGATGGTTGATGGTCGTTTTTGATCCTGCTGTTGAACAACGTCGTAATGATAGAGTTCATACGATTCAAACACCATGTGGCAATAGGGAAGGATCGCTTCCTTTTCTTTGACGGCTAGAAAATAATCCCCCCGTGTTTGATGATGACTTCGGAAACAATTGGTTTACCGTGCAGCGCATCAGCGGTAAACATATTGCCGTTAACGGGGATCATTTCCGTGGCAATGGTATCCACGAAAGTTTGGGTTTCTTTGGCTAATCGTCCCGTTGGAAAAACGGCTAAGGTTTCACGGGTTTTGTGATCCATATAAGATGCCGTAAACAGATAGTCACTGTCGGGACCATCTTTGGAGTCGCGGCTGGTTTTCATATCCCAAGCAATCGTTAGTCCGGTCATTGGCAGACCTAATTGTTGACGACGTTGCATCGTAAATTGAATCACCGCCAGCCCCAACTCTTCACCATCAATGTGCCGCACAAGTCGTTGAACTGATGCCTCACTAGAAATTTTGTCAATCGCCGCGTCACCGACAATGACGCGAATCCATTTTAGCCGTTGGTTGGTCGCAAAACGGACAACATTCGCCACTGAGCCCACCGTCACCAAAGTACTCAGGAGGATTACAAACAAAATCACCACCAACGAACCAGCCTTCTTATGACCGGTTCGGGGATCCTTGATGTCCCCGAAACGTTGACGAAAGGTTTTTCAATAGCTGATCATCTCCTTCACTAATTTCGCTTTCGCCCGCCAGGGAATTTCATCACTCGACCATTTTAATCGCGTTAACCATGACAAGGGTATGACCGTCTCTTGATCATCATTTTTGGCAGACTCCGCGATGATATAATGTTCCGGCGCGGTCGACGAGAGGATTTTTTCACCCGATTTTTTACTCCCATGTGGTCGTTTGACGTGATGCGTCAACAAGTACTCTTGAAGACGTTTCACCGAACAGTTGAGTTGATAGTTTTTCTTCAACCACATTTTGAGGGCATAGCAATTTAACTCCGAGTACGAGCGGGCCGCTTCTAACACCGGATAATCCGAAAGAACAAATTTGAGTTGATTTTTAGCCCGCTTCTTCCGTGTCACTCGCCCTGCTTTCTTATATTGTCTAATCCAATTGTAGACGATTTTATCGTCAACATCATAACGCTCACACACCGCCTTAACACTCATGTTCTCTTTGACAACTTTGTACACGATCTTCTTACGGAACGCATCCGAGTATTGTTTGCCACCTCGAACCGCGGCAACATCAACCAATAATCCCGCTTCAACTTCAGCCCGCGCTAATGGACGAATCTGTCCCTGATCATCAATCACCGCCGTGATCTTCTGCCAATCGCCGCGTTTCTTGCCTTTGTCTTTACAATTATACGGTAAATTATGTTTCATGCGATAGTTACGCACCATCGCCGGCTTGACATCAAGACCATGAAACCGATGCAATGCCGCGGCTAAGGTTGCATTTGAAACACAATGACCAAGTTGATAAATCAGCTGACAAAGTTCACAATGAAACTGTGGCAAGTCCGATGACCAGCGATAGCCACCAATTTGTGCTTCTTTGATCACACCATCATTGGCTTGATACTCTGTGACCCAATTGTGCAACCCAGAAACACTACAATCCCCTGTTCCGCAACCGCTTTCAGTGACAAATCTGGGTTGCTGAGATACTTTTTAACTAACGATTGTTTTGTTGCTGGTAAAATTTCCCGCATTTGAAAGTTTCCTCAAATGTATCAAAATTGGTTTGATGAGTACACGAAGGTAACTCATTTAAGTTCTATTACTAATGAAAATATTGGGGTCTTCAAGAGCGGGTGACCTAGCCTGTGAATAACTTCCGACCATGCACAAACGCGCATGGTTACTTATATTAATTGACTTTGACATAATTTGGGAATTTTAATCTTACAAAAAATTTAGGAAAAAATTTTATATATTTTTGCGATTTAAAATTTTAAATTAATCTAAATTGAATTGAGTAAAATAATTAACTAATTTTCCCTGTCAAGGGGAGTTATTTTTTTAAAGGCTCAGTCGCGCTTGCTTGTGATATATTAATTAAAAATCAACTATTAACCCAAGTTCGACACTTCAAGTATAAATTTTTGCCTTCAATCAGTTTTTACTTATAATTTTTGGTTTAATCTTAACGGTTTTCAATTGTGTAGTAAAAATAATTTTTTTACTAGGTAAAATTCAATAAACTTTTTGTTAAATCGTATAAGTAAACAGCCTCAAACATGCGTTGTATATACATTAATTCCAATTACATTTATTGAATATAATATCATAGTATAAATTGATCAATTGTTCGTAATATTTTCTTCCAAAGCAGAAATAGAGTTCATTTGTTCTGGTGTTTGTTCAGTTATTTCAATCTGTTTCTTTCCATTGAGTTCTAATTCAATTTGTTTTATATCTCGAAGTAATTCAAGTACTGTGCTTGCGCTCGCCGATATTCCCTTAGCTCGTAACTGCATACGGACCATGCGATAAAGTAGCAGTGCTAAAAAACAAATCAATCCATGAGATTTAATCCGGGCTGGTAATCGATGAAAAACTGGTGCGATCTTAAGTTCACTCTTTAATGTGCGAAAACCACTTTCGATATCTGAACGTTGGTTGTAATGATCGACGACATCATCTTTCGCCATTTCAGGAACATTAGTTAATATCCCCAATTTCCCATCAAAACTCTCCGCTAATTCTAAAGCCTTCATATCAATATGATATACAAATTGATTGTTTTTGTTTATGTTCGCTTTAATTATCCGTGACAATCCTTTCGATTTTACCTTGTTTCGAAATTCTTTAAAGGCTTTTTGATCATGGATCTCTTTGCGAACTTTTCGTGTTTGTAGTCGGAAAATTTTTTCATCCGCTTCCTGCATTAATTCAGTAATTTTTCGTTGTCGCTTAGCACCTTGGTCACGGGCATACTGTTTTTTGTAAGAAACGATAAGATGTTGACCGAGATAACTTGACTATTGAACACCATCGTCGTCAAACTGCATCTCACCAATTACTTTCAATTCTTGTTGATGGCGACGCATCGGCACCGCAAGAATGAATTGAAGGGTTTGTCCTTCAATTGTTTTAAAATTGACCAGATTTTGAATATTTTTGGCGGTGAGTAGACCACGATCAGCAATCGTTACAATGCGCCGAATCGGGTACTGTTTTGTTAATTGCTCTACCATCCCAATTAACGTTTTCGGTTCGGCCGTATTTCCTGGGTGCACTTGAAACATCAACGGAATACCATCATTGGTTTGAACTACACCAAAGACAATCTGGCGCGCAAACCCTCCAGTATCTTTGCTTTTGCCAACTTGACGCAAATCATCCTCTTCGTCACTTTTCCCAAAGAACCGTACGGTTGTTAAATCATAAACTGCTAAGGTCATTTCCTGATCAATTAGCGGTCTGATGAGCGACGACACCGCATTACGCACAACTTCAACATTATGATCAAGGGCATCCATGGCGCGCAGCAACTTCTGATGCGAAACTTGATTTGAAATATCAGGAATATTAACCTCTCTTAGCCGCCGAAGTACCCCACGCTTACTGGATGGAGCACATAATTGACAAAATACCATGAGTCGGATCAGAGCTTCAGTAAGCACCTCATCGCGTTTTGTCGCTCGCAGCCCGGATCTGATCGCCTTGTCTAATCCGATTTGCTCCCATATTTTTTGGAGAATCATGACATTTCCATACTCTTTCGCGGAAAAGTACTTTGGTTGATTCTCTGTTGTCCCGTCACTTTCATTTGCCCGATTAACCCAATTTTCAAGGGCCTTTTCAACTTTTCCTTCGCGATCAAGTCGACCTAAATGTTGCAGGACACGTTGTTTTACTTTCCCTGAATTGGGGTCACGATATCCTTCGACAATACGTAAATACTCATTCTCACCAGACTTTACGGTTCGTACGAACATGCCCGCCTCGTTGTTGGGGTACTGCAACTAAGACTATTAATATTCGTGTATTCTGTCTCATATAAAAATAACTTTCAATATTGCTAAAAATAATTTGCATTAAATTTGAAAAAATGCTATTAATTTATGCGATTAGATAAGATTTGAACACAGCGTAAGAAAATGCTTAATTTTCTTGGGCACAACAGCACTAACCAATTTACAACACGTTTAAAGTAAAATTCAAGTATATTTGTGTC
This sequence comes from Stappiaceae bacterium, assembly GCA_964291365.2. Classification (GTDB taxonomy): domain Bacteria; phylum Pseudomonadota; class Alphaproteobacteria; order Rhizobiales; family Stappiaceae; genus JBDWFY01. Next base: position 336,999 of record OZ220020.1, on the reverse strand, counting down.
ACAACACGGAATTCGCCAAATCAGAGACAAAACCCTTGATTTTACGGGATTTAGCTGTCCAAAAATCATGAAATTTGGGCCTCAAGTGTCGAACTTGCGTTAATAGTAAATTTTTGATAAAATAAATCTCAATCAGTTGCAACAGAACATTTCAATTAAATGTAAATGTTATAACATTAGAATTCATTGTTAAGTTTATTCATTGTGTTTTTAGGTTCCTATTTTCAATGAAATCTAACTTTGAGTTTTTTATTTTATGGTCACTTGGTAAACAATTTAACTAAATATTATCAGCGATGTTGCAAGATTTCTCAAATATAAATGACCCAACAAATGGTCTGATACGATTAGCTGAACTTCGCAAGTCTTTGATTGCATTGAAGTTAAATGGATTTTTGATTCCAAGAGCAGATGCACATCAGGGTGAAGTAGTTTCGGCTCACGATGAACGTTTAATGTGGTTGACGGGATTTACTGGTTCTGCTGGCCTTGCGATCACCTTAGCAAAAAATGCTGCTATATTTGTTGATGGCCGTTATACATTACAAGTCAAGGGTCAAGTTGATGGCGATTCGTTTGAACACATTCATATTGGCAAAATAAGTCCATTTGATTGGTTGGAAAAACAATTAAGTCGTCGGCAAAGAATTGGTTATGACCCAATGCTTCACACCTTTGAAGAGGTTGAGAGATTTTCTAAAATTTGTAGAAGTAAAGGTGCAAAGTTTGTACCTGTTTGGAAAAATCCGATAGACAAAATTTGGAAAGACCAACCTGATCCACCACTTGGTAAGATAGCCATTCACCCAATCAAATTTGCAGGTGAATCAACGAAAAAGAAAATTAGAAGAATACAAAGAGAAATTGCAAAGAATAATGCGGATGTTGCTGTTTTAACTCTACCAGACTCAATTGCATGGTTGTTCAATATTCGTGGAAAGGATATCCCTCACACACCGGTCGCTTTATCATTTGCTATGATTCCAGTGGAAGGACGAAGTTCGTTATTCATTGATAAAAGAAAAATATCAAAAGATGTGCGACAGAAGTTAAAATCAATTGTAAAATTAAGTGAACCAAGTTCACTCTTTCAATCGATCAAAAAATGTGCGTCACAAGGCCAAAGAATCTTATTGGATCCTAAGTCTGCTCCTTATGCATTGGCAATCATTATCAAGGATGCAAATGGTAAAATTAAGAAGTCACCAAATCCTGTAGAATTACCAAAAGCAATAAAGAATCGTAAAGAGATTGAAGGAATGCGAGATGCGCATGTTAGGGACGGAGTTGCACTAGCAAAATTTCTCGCTTGGTTTGATAGGAATTCAGTGCAAGGGAATCTAACAGAGATTAGTGTCGCAAAGAAATTGGAAGAGTTTAGGAAAGCACAACAAATGTTTAAAGATTTATCTTTTGATACAATTTCAGGCTTTGGATCAAATGGTGCGATTATTCATTATCGAGTTTCTGAAGATTCGAATAAAAAAATAGTCCCTGGTTCAGTATATTTAGTAGACTCAGGAGGACAATTTGAAAATGGTACAACTGATATAACTCGAACTATTGCAGTGGGGTCAGTATCAGATGAAGTAAAGGAGCGATTTACGCTTGTCCTTAAAGGACATATTGCAATATCTTCGGCAGTATTTCCTGCAGGAACGAATGGCGCGGCTCTTGACACCCTTGCTCGAGTTGCATTATGGCGATGTGGCTTGGATTATGACCATGGAACTGGACATGGTGTCGGCTCATATTTGTCGGTTCATGAAGGTCCACAGAGAATTTCGAATAAGTCAGCTGTTCCTTTACAGCCAGGGATGATTGTCTCAAATGAACCTGGATTCTATAAAACAAATGAATATGGAATTCGAATTGAAAATTTAGAATTAGTGAATGAAGAAAAGAAAATTGCAGGTGGTGAAAAATCAATGTTGAGTTTTGATACACTTACGCTGGTACCAATTGATAAGCGTCTAATATTGCCGCAATTGCTTGTAGAAAAGGAAATTCAATGGTTAGATTTGTATCATTCACGAATTCTGGAAAAAATTGGGCCAAAGGTAGATATAAAAACGCGTGGGTGGTTGAAATCTGCTTGTGCATCTTTGGAAACAAATTGAAAACCTAAACTTCAAATGTTTGAATGAGGTCGTAAGATGACTAGTTTAATGGAAAAACAAAATCTAAAAATGCACACACGTGCGATTAGTTTGCTCACCGATAGATTTGGAAAACGATTAGTTACTTCAGAAGCTGTTCGTGCTCAGCATTCTCATACCACTACTTGGATTCCCGAACAGAAACCTGACGCAGTAGTATTTGCCGAGTCCACAGAAGAAGTTGTTGAAATTGTCAAAATTTGTAATGAATTTGAAGTGCCAATTATTCCTTATGGTGTTGGTTCCTCGTTAGAAGGACATGTTAATGCACCGTTTGGAGGAATTTCAATTGACCTTAGCAATATGGTTCAAGTCATTGCTATTAATGATGCCGATCAAGATTGTGTCGTTCAAGCAGGTATTACTCGAAAGAAACTTAACTCCGAATTACGTGCAACAGGATTGTTTTTTCCAATTGATCCTGGAGCAGATGCTACCCTTGGTGGGATGGCGGCAACCCGTGCGTCAGGAACAAATGCTGTACGCTATGGTACTATGCGTGACAATGTGTTAGGAATGACGGCAGTGATGCCAGATGGAAGTATTGTCAAAATGGGTGGTAGATCTAGAAAATCGTCGGCGGGTTACGATTTGACGAGATTAATGATCGGTTCAGAAGGAACATTAGGGGTAATAACTGAATTGACTCTCAAATTACACGGTATTCCAGTATGTATTTCCGGTGGCCTCTGCCCATTTAAAGATATTGAATCGGCCTGTAACGCGGTAATTGCAATTATTCAATATGGTATCCCAGTTGCAAGAATTGAATTGTTAGATACTGCTCAAGTTAAAGCATGTAATCAATATTCAAAACTCACTTTAGCTGAACAACCAACATTATTTTTAGAATTTCATGGAACCGAACAAAGTGTGGAGGAACAATCCAATATGTTCAACGAAATTGCTAAAGAATATGATGGTGGAGACTTTGTTTGGACAACTAATCCAGAAGAAAGAACTAAGCTTTGGCAAGCGCGACATGATGCATTTTGGGCTGGAAAAGCACTAAAACCAGGAAGTAAAGCCCTTGCAACTGATGTTTGTGTTCCGATATCACAATTATCTGAATGTATAGTTGAAACTATTGATGATCTTAAACAAAATAACTTGGTATATGCCATCGTTGGGCATGTAGGAGACGGAAATTTTCATGTTTTGGTATTATTTGAAGACAAAGAACAAGAGATAGTTCGGGAATTTTTGGAACGATTAACCGACAGAACTCTTAAATTTGAAGGTACATGTACTGGAGAACATGGTATAGGACAGGGAAAAATGAAATATTTGCGACAAGAGCATGGTCTAGGTGTAGACATAATGAGTCAAATAAAGCAAGCAATTGATCCGAAGAATATTATGAATCCTGGGAAAATTTTCAGTATTGAGATTGGTAATGTTCAGAAGCAATAGACTTAATTTAGTCTGGATATTGAGATTTAGTCTCAAAATTCATTTAGAGTATGGAGAAATAAACTGAATTCAATCTATATAATTGTCGGTACTTTAATTATTGCCGTATTAATGTTTTTGCTACTTGGCCCATTTTTCATAAATTGGACTGGTTTCCGTAGTACTATTGAAGAGTATGCAGAACAAGCTCTTGGACAACCAGTTGTAGTGCTTGGAAAGTCTGATATCCGGTTACTACCTAGCCCCCGGCTCACATTTAATGATGTTCAAGTTGGTGAGTCCGAAAACCCATTGATTGTTATAAATAGTTTAAGTTTAGTTGCTGAGCTCCCACCATTATTGCGGGGAGAGTTAAGGATTAGAGAATTTATTTTAAATGAACCTGAATTGCGGTTGAATATTGATGAATTTGGACGGTTGAATTGGCATACTGACCAAGTTGAGGTAAAATCAATATTTGATCCAAATTCAGTAGCTTTAGATGAAATTGTCATTAATCGGGGTAGTGTCAATATATTTGACGTAAGAACTGGACAAAACCGATCTTTTACAGATTTAAATTTTGCCGGTTCGGCAGATTCTTTAAATGGTCCATTTAGAGCTAGTGGTGAAATATTTTTGGTAGGAATTAAGCACCTAGTTTCGATAAAAACTGGTGTGATTGGTGAACTTGGTAAAATCAACTTAATAGCATTGATAAAACCTGAGGATTATTCAGTACAGATTGATATAGAAGGAGATTATTTTAGTGAAAGTGGTATTCCAAAATTTGAAGGTGGGTTCAAATTAAGTTCGCTCACACCACAAGATCAAGAAAATACAGATGATTTATCAATTTGGAATGTTGAAGGTAAAATAGGTATTGATTCTTTAAGCGTAGATATTAATGAAATTCAAATTGACTATGGTCCAAGAGAACGATCAATTAGTTTTGAGGGAAAAATTCATCGAAGTTTTGGGCAAAATTCAAAATTTGACCTCAGTCTTGACTCAAGTCAAATTGATCTTGATAGGTTATTTGGGCAAGGTCCAAGCGATCCAGTGACTATTGAATTTGTCACTGAGAGGTTTGTTTCAATGGTGGAGAACTTACCGAGTTCAACTGCAATTGGAAAAGTTAAGCTAAATTTTCCTGGAATCGTTGTAAATGGAAATATTGTTCAAAATGTTGAAATTGAAGCATCTACAACGTCCTCTGGTTGGAAAGTTGAAAAATTTGAGGCATTCCCACCTGGACAAACAAAATTAAGTACGAACGGTGAAATTCTATTAGGGACGACAACTAGTTATATTGGTGAATTAGAAATTCAATCATCCCAACCTACAACTCTTTTTAGTTGGTGGCAAGATAACAGCTTTAATATTCTTACTGATTATAAGTCAATTGATTTAACTGCAAACATTGTATTGGACACAAATCAGATTGAATTTAGGAGTATCAATGGTCTATTGGGACAAGATCAGATCAATGGGAGTGTTACATGGGATTCAAATACCAAGAATCGCACACAACAAATCGTAGCAGATTTAGAGTTGGAAAATTTAAATTTTGATCAAATATCTAAAATATTAAGTACTCCGAGCATATTGTTGGGTGCTGAAAATGCTAATGAAGAAATATCAAGAGAGTTAGATTTGAGTTTGAATTTAAAGCATTTAAATTTAGCCGGAATTTTAGCAAATCATGTGGAAGTTGAGGTCAACTACAATGATGGGAAATTTACAATTGAAAATCTTTCGTCAAGAGATGTATATGGTTCAAGCATAAAAATTGTGGGAGAACTTGGCAATTTAGTTACATTAGAGAATGGTAATTTGACCATTAATTTAGAGTCCGAAGATATTTCAAACTTAATTGGTTCAATCCAAGCGATTTTTCCAGATAACAAACTAATACAAAAGGTAGCTATGAATGGGAAAATATACTCTCCAATTTCAATTTCAGCAATTTATAACGCGGACTCTTCCGCAGAATTGCACAAAAGAGGATTGTATTTTAAAGGGACAGTTGCAAATTCGGAAGTTGAATCAAAGATTGAGTTAATAGGTGAGTCAGGAAATTGGCGTGAAAAAAATATGGATGCGGAAATTCAAGTAAAATCAATAGATGGAGGAGTTCTATTTAGGCAACTTGGACTTGAAGGTTTACCACTACTTGGTCTTAATCCTGCTGAAGTTGATGCTACATTTTCAGGGGTACTAAATGACCACTTGGATTCTAATTTATCAATTAAAATGAATGGTACTGAATTAACTACTGCTGGAATGGTTGTTGTTTCCGATGATTTTGACTTTGATTATTCAGTTGATTTAGAGCTTAAGAGTGATGACTTAACACCATTCTTGGAAAATAGACAAGAAATTTTGAGGTGGTTTGAACGCGAAATTCCAATTGAAGTTTCTACAAAGTTTACTGAATCCGGTTCAAATCTCAATATCAAAGAATATAAAGGGAATTTGCTAGGAACCGAATTTCAGGGAAGTGTTGTCGGAAATATAGACAACAACAATTATAAATACTCGGGCTCAATAACACTCAGTGAATTAGATTTACATTCTTTAATCAATTTAATTTTAGGAAATGAAACATGGGGAGTACACCAGAATTTTGTTGAAATTGGACAATTAATTGAGAGTCTAGACGATTCATATTGGTCTTTGCAGAGTTTTGGAATCCCAATATTAGGTGACACAGAATTAGAACTAGATGTAATTACAGATGAATTTAAATTTACGGATGAATTAATTGCTCACAACGTTTCTTTTGAATTACAAATAGGTTCAAATCAACTAACATTAAAAGATTTAAAAGGTGAAATAGAAAGTGGAAAAATCTCTGGCGATATATTTGTTCGTAATTCAGCAGGTGAAGTTGGAGTCACAGGAAAAGTTCAATTAGATAGAGTTCCAATTGATCGTTATGTTTGGCAATTTCAAAATACTCCAGTAGTGGCTGGTGTGCTAAATTTAAATTTCGATTTTAAGGGTTCTGGACGCTCAATGATGGGCATAGTTGGAGGTTTGACTGGTGGTGGAACCTATGAAGTCAAGAGAGGTGAAATTTCAGGGATAAAATCAAGTACATTTGATCAAGTTTTAGTTGCTGTTGATGAAGGATTGGCACTTGAAGAAAATAGCATAATTGAATTATTTGATCATCTTTTTGATAATTCAAAAGTCTCATTTCATAATATTGAGGGTAATTTTGCAATAACTGCGGGGAAGTTACAAACTAGAGGTATTGAATTTGATTTGGGGGATGTAAACATAAATTTGGACGCGGATTTAGATTTTCAAGAATTGTCTATAGCGAGTAAATGGACAATTAGAAAAGATTTATCAGACAAAGTAGTTGGTGCAATCCCACAGGTTGAAGTTATATTTTCGGGGCCGATAAGGAATCCGGACTTTGATTTAAAAGTTACAGACTTTATAAATTATTTGACATTGAGGGCATTAGATTTGGAGACAGAGAAACAGGATTCACAAAACGCATTGATTCTGGAAAGAGAAAGATTGTTTAGAGAACTTCGGCAATTGAAAGATAATATTGCAATTCGACAAGCTGCGAAAGTTTCAACAATTCCTGATTCTCAAGGAACATTAATAGATAACAAGCAGGAAACAGCAGATACTCAAGTAGAGATTCCTCAGGAAAATGTGACTGAACAAATTGATGAACCAGAACAAAATATCGATGATATTCAAGTAGAGATTCCTCAGGAAAATGTGGCTGAACAAATTGATGAACCAGAACAAAATATCGATGATACTCAAGTAGAGATTCCTCAGGAAAATGTGACTGAACAAATTGATGAACCAGAAGAAAATATCGGTGATACTCAAAGTCAGATCGAATTTGAAAAATTTATAGAACAATTTTATATCAATCCACAAGACAGTAACCCACTTAATGGTGAAAATAAGATAGAAAATACACCAAACGATATTGATGAAAATACTGTAAAGGAAGAGTCAGAAGAAGATTTGGCACAGAAAATTAGAAAGAGATTAGAGAATCGTCCACCTTCACCAGTAATACCAAAGCTTCAACCGGGTGAATTTATTGAAGCACCATTACCACCTTTGAACTAAGAATTGGAAATATTAGTATCAGAGTAATCAGTATAATTATAAATTTGGTTACTTAATTGTTATCAGATTTTCAATATTTATTTGGCTAGAAAAGAGGAACTATTTTGGTACTGAATTTTAGTCAGAAATTCTGGAAAGTAAAATCGATAATTTATTAAGTTGATTTTCGAAAATGGTTCAAAATTGCAATTCGCAATGATGAGGCAAGAGGGGTTTGCCCTCGTCGATTATCGATTTGTGATACAACTTGGCTAAGTGAACACGAACGTTGATTTGCGATAGATTCAAGAGCATCCCAATATTCATTTTCAAGCGCAATACTGGTGCGATGTCCACACAGTGTAAATGATCTTTTTTTTAGGTTCATTCGTGCATAAGTGCTCAATGTTTGAATTTCGTTACTAATTACGATGCGATTTTACTTTTTCTTTTTTCGAAATGCGTCAAGTGAAATTACCTTCTCCTCTTCAGAATCTGAGATTGACACATCATCAGCAACTGGTTTTAATTTTGGTTCAGGTTTAGAGCTTGGTGTTTTCTTTTTATTGGTGGCTATAACATAAGGTTTTGGAATATTAATTTTGGTTTTATCTGATTTTGCTTTGCTGGACTTGGTTTTAAGCTCATATACATTTTCACCAGCTTGTTCGATTTCATTATTTTGTTTAGCTGCTTTTTTGGAGCGTCCAAAATCAATGGCAAAGTCAACCGATGGATCATAGAATCCAACCAACGCAGAGTAAGGAATAGTTAATTTTTCCGGAACGCTTCCAAATGAAAGTAGTACTTTAAAATGGTCATCCAATACTTCCAATTCCCAAAATTGGTGTTGTAATACGATTGTCATCTCATCTGGAAATTGTTTTTTTAATTTAGGTGAAATACTTACCCCTTTGTGAGAAGTATCAAAGGCTAAATAAAAATAGTGATCTCCGATCGGACCTTTTTCGGAAATTTCTTTAAGAATTTCGCTAACAACATTTCGAAGCGCGTTTTGGACTAAGGTGTTATATGGGATTGTTCTATTATTCATAGTAAATTTACTGCGGATTATGAGTGGTTTTTGAATCAATATTATCTTATATGCAAAATAATTTTAATTCAATCTGAATAGGTTATGTCGCGCGAATTGTGTGGATAAAAAAATGAGAGCTTCTGTTGCCAGGTGCTCTCAAACCCCGCCTGCCGGGCATATCCAGCAGGAGTTTAGTGGATTTAAGCTACTGCTCAAGCAGCAACTGCATAATCCGGTGCAAAGTTATCGTTTGCAATTATTTTTTTTGCCCGATGACGGTGGTACAATGCCGAACAAAAGCCTTACTTTTACACCCTCGTCGATCCTGTTTCGCCCCCCTCAGATCCAATTTTTAGTCAAAACAATTGTTAGATTCAATTGGATTTGGTGGAGGCGCCGGGTACCGCCCCCGGGTCCGAATGGTTTATTATGTAGACCATTTATTGTCATAGCTGTTAAACAGCAATTTAAATATAATGAATAAAATTGAATTTGTCAACCCCATGTCAAATTATTTTTTTAACTTTTAGGTAATTAGGAAAACTAAATTGCAAAAAGCTGTGAAAAAGCAATAAAAAATTAGTGAAATCTTTTGTAAAAGAAATTACTAAAATTGAGATCGACTTCAATTTTTTCAATTCACATAAAATCGGAGACTTTAAGGTGAAAAATTATTTAGACCTAGTTCAACACATCCTTGAAAATGGAATTGATAAAGGTGATCGAACTGGAATCGGAACCAAGTCAATTTTTGGTTACCAGATGCGATTTGATTTAAACCAAGGCTTTCCATTAGTTACAACAAAAAAAATCCACCTGAAGTCAGTAATTTACGAATTGTTGTGGTTTTTGAATGGAGATACTAATATAAAATATCTCAACAAACATGGAATAAGAATTTGGAATGAATGGGCTGATGTAAATGGGGACTTAGGACCGGTTTATGGTAAACAATGGCGATCTTGGCCGGTTGAAAATGGAAATTCAATTGATCAGATTTCAAATGTACTTAAATTAATACGCGACACCCCAAATTCTCGACGTATGATTGTGTCTGCATGGAATCCTGCTGTAGTTGATGAAATGGCATTACCACCTTGCCATACTTTGTTTCAATTTTATATAGCAAATAATCGCTTATCATGTCAGTTGTACCAGCGTTCTGCAGATATTTTTTTGGGAGTACCATTTAATATTGCATCCTATGCGTTACTGACACTAATGATTGCACATGTTACAGGATATCAACTTGGTGAGTTTGTACATAGTTTTGGGGACGTGCATCTATATAATAACCATATTGAACAAGCAAAAATGCAGTTAACGCGTGAACCTCTTAGTTTACCAACTATGCACCTTAGTTCCGAAGTTAAGGATATTTTCTCGTTCAAGTTTGAAGATTTTGAATTGCACGGATATAATCCTCATCCAACAATAAAAGCCGAAGTTGCGATTTGAAATTGATATTTGAAGTATTTTAGCGTCAGTTTATTATTTTAAGATTTTAAAAAAAATAGGTATGCAAAGTGACCCAAATCTCGATTATTGCCGCTGTAGCAGAAAATCGCATCATTGGAGCTGATAATGATATGCCATGGAAAATTTCCGCTGATTTACGATTTTTTAAGAAGCAGACATTAGGTAAGCCAATAATTATGGGACGCAAAACATTGTTAGCAATTGGAAAAGCGTTAACTGGTAGAACCAATATTATTGTTACTCGCGACGAAAATTTTAATTTTACCGATACAATAAAAGCGAACTCGTTAGAAGAAGCAGTCGATGTTGCCAAGCAAATTGCAAAGAATTCTGGAGTTGAAGAAATTATAATTGGTGGTGGGGGAAATATATACCAGCAAGCGATGGAATTTGCGTCAACATTGTACATTTCTCGTGTTCATGCTAATCCACAAGGTGATACTAAGTTTCCAAAAATTGATCCGGCAAAATGGCATGAAGTTAGTAACTTACCTCTTGACCCCTATCCCAATGACACAGCTAAAGTTTCAGTAGTCACTTACCAGCGAAGAAATTGAAAAAATAGTTAAGCATTTTTCTTGAATTTTTTTTTTTTTAAAATTCAAAATTGTAGTGTAAAATTTAAATCTTAACCTTATTCATAATGTAGGGAGAAATATAATGGACGTGCGCGCTGCTGTTGCTTTTGAAGCAGGTAAACCATTATCTATTGAGACGGTTCAGTTAGATGGACCCAAAATAGGTGAAGTTCTAGTTGAAATCAAGTCAACCGGAATCTGTCATACCGACGAATTTACTAGGTCGGGTGGCGATCCAGAGGGGATCTTCCCCTCAATACTTGGCCATGAGGGAGCAGGTATTGTTAGGGAAGTTGGTGAAGGAGTAATTTCAGTTCAACCGGGCGATCATGTTATTCCACTTTATACCCCTGAATGTCGTGAGTGCGAATATTGTTTACATCCAAAAACTAATTTGTGCCAAGCGATTCGTACGACCCAAGGGCAAGGGTTAATGCCAGATAGTACAAGTCGATTAAAATTAAATGGAGAAACACTCTATCACTATATGGGTACTTCGACGTTTGCTAACTTTACCGTATTACCAGAGATTGCAGTTGCAAAAATTCGTAATGATGCACCATTTGAAAAGGTTTGTTATATTGGTTGTGGCGTTACTACAGGAATTGGCGCAGTGATAAATACAGCAAAGGTTGAACCTGGTTCAAATGTTGTGGTGTTTGGACTTGGTGGTATTGGGTTGAATGTCATTCAGGGTGCGCGCTTAGTCGGAGCAAATATGATTATTGGTGTAGATATAAATCAAAGTAAGAAAGAAATTGGTGAGCAATTTGGTATGACACATTTCATTAATGCGAAAGATGAAAGTAATGTTGTTGAAGCGATTGTTGAATTATCTAAGGGTGGTGCGGATTATTCATTTGAATGTATTGGAAATACAACGACAATGCGTCAGGCGTTAGAATGTTGTCATAAGGGGTGGGGTGAAAGCGTAATTATTGGAGTTGCAGGTGCTGGACAGGAAATTTCAACACGTCCTTTTCAATTAGTCACTGGCAGAGTGTGGCGCGGAACCGCATTTGGAGGAGCGCGAGGACGAACAGATGTTCCAAAGATTGTTGACTGGTATATGGAAGGGAAAATTGAAATTGACAAAATGATTACTCATACAATGTCACTTGATGAAATAAATAAAGGGTTTGATTTGATGCATGAAGGTAAGTCCATTCGCAGTGTTGTGAATTATTAATTAGAAGTTTGGTCAGAAGTGTTTAACACAGAGCTGAAGTGGCATTATTTTAATTCTCTTAGCAACTTGGATTTATACAATTTGCTACAATTAAGAGTTAGTGTGTTTGTTGTTGAACAAAATTGTGCTTATCCTGAAATTGACGGCTTAGACCCAGACGCTTTACATTTGGTTGCACGAAACAAGGCAGAGATTGTTGGTTGCTTGAGATTGATTAATGATGAATCAAAGGAACAAATTAGATTGGGGCGCATTGTAGTTGCTGCGAAGTATCGATCTAAAAAATTAGGTGAATTACTAATTAAATCTGGAATAGCAAAGGCGCGGGATTTGGATGCTACGAGAAGAATTGTTATTTCGGCACAATCACAGTTGCAACAATATTATGAAGGATTTGGGTTTAAACCGATTTCAAACTTGTATCTTGAAGATGGTATACAACACCTCGATATGGCAATTGAATCAATGTAATTGACTAAGAAAGTTAGGGCTAGTCATCGAGTTCTTATCAAAAATGAACAATAATTTAGGTTATGACTGAAAAAGTTATTTTCAAAACCAAGAGGTAACTTAAGTATGAATTTGAAACTTTTAAGCGAGAATCGTTGCTTTGGTGGGCAACAAAAGGTATTTCAACATCAAAGTACTGTAACTGGAACAGAGATGTCGTTTAGTATTTTTATTCCACCAAATTTAACAAAGAGTTCTTTTGCACCTGCTTTATTTTATCTTTCTGGTCTGACGTGTACTTGGGAAAATGTAACCATTAAAGGTGGTGCACAAGCGTCCTGTGCCGAATTGGGTTTGATATTTATTGCACCAGACACAAGTCCACGCGGGGAACTGGTAGCTGATTCACCAGATTATGATTTGGGTCAAGGCGCGGGTTTTTATTTAGATGCGACTCAAAAACCTTGGAATCCACACTTTAAGATGGAAACTTATATTTCATCAGAACTATTTGAAATTGTAATCGAAGAATTTGGAATTGATAGAAATTCAATTGGGATAACTGGGCACTCAATGGGTGGACATGGTGCATTAACTCTTGCTTTAAAGTACCCAGATAAATTTAAGTCGTTGTCGGCATTTTCGCCAATTGCAAATCCAGTTGACTGCCCGTGGGGAAAGAAAGCTTTTGCTGCGTATTTCGGTGATAATTCGGAAAACTGGAATGAACATGATGCATGTTTATTATTGGATGAGCGAGGATGGTCGCGTGACATATTAATCGATCAAGGGTCAGCAGATGAGTTTTTAAAGGAACAACTAAAACCAGAGAACTTTGAAAAGGTTTGTCAAAAAAATAACGTAGACCTATCGTTGCGTTTTCATGACGGGTATGATCACTCATATTACTTTATCTCGACGTTCATGAAGGATCATGTTAAATGGCATTCAATGCGATTGCATAAAAATTAAAGTCGACTTGAGATATAATAGTTGCGATAAGTGTATTTCTTGACTAGATTATTGTTAAAGGTTAGTATAGTGGGTAAAAAAATATTTTATTCATCTTGAAATTATCAACCAGTGCTACCATTTAATAATTGGAATTAATAATTTCGTAAGTTTACTTAGATTACTTTAAAGTATTGAATTTGTCGCGTGGGGATGTTTAAACCAGTTTTTGTATCGTTATATTTTTTTAATTCCATTTAACCAAGACCCACAATAAATTAAATATGTTTAAACTAACTAATTAGTTTAAAAAACTTATAGGAAGGAAAAAATGCCTTGGAATAATCAAAACGATAACTCGCAAGATAATTCGAGTGGACCATGGGGAAGTGGTCAACCAGATAAAGACCCAAGTCCATGGGGCCGCGGTTCTCAAAGTTCCGGTGGCGGAGATAGCTCACATGATTTTGAAGAGTTGTTTAAACGAGGGCAAGATCGACTAAAAAATGTACTTCCGAGTGGTGGAAGCGGACCTAACTATCGTGTTGGAATAATAGTTGTATTAATTCTTGCAGTTTTATGGGGAATATTTGGTGGATTTTATCGGGTTCAACCAGGTGAGCAAGCTGTAGAGCTGATATTTGGTAGTGTTATTGGCCTCACTGGACCTGGGTTAAATTACAATTTTCCATATCCAATTGGAACAGTGGAGAAAGTTAATACTGCCCTGTTGCGACAAACCACAATTGGTATTCAAGAGAGCACATTTAATACTGGAGAAGTTCAAACCAGAGATATAACTGAAGAAAGCTTAATGTTAACAGGTGATGAGAATATTGTGGATGTTGATTTCAAGGTGTTGTGGCAAATTCAAAATCCAGAATTCTATTTGTTCAATATTGAAAAACAGCAAGAATTGGTCAAAGCTGTTTCAGAAAGTGCTATGAGAGAAGTCATCGGGCAATCTAAGATTGATGCAATTTTGACAGAAAATCGTGCACCAATTCAAACGGCCGTTCAAGAATTAATGCAAGAATCGCTTAATACCTATCAATCAGGTATTTATGTAAGTGAAGTTCAGATGCAGAAAGTTGATCCGCCACAAACAGTTATTGAAGCATTTAGAGATGTTCAAGCTGCACGTGCTGATCAAGTGCGGTTTCAAAATGAAGCTGAAAAATATGCCAATAGAATTGTACCTGAAGCACGTGGTGAGGCAGCGCAAATCATTGAAGATGCGAACGCGTATAAAGAGCAGACAGTTGCAGAAGCAACAGGTCAGGCCGATCGATTTTCAAAAATTTATGAACAATATCGACTCGCCCCAGAAGTAACGCGGGAGCGTATGTACTTAGAAACCATTGAAAAAGTTCTGGGATCTAATGCAAAAGTCGTAATTGATAACAATACTGGTGGAAGTGGTGTAGTACCATATTTACCATTAAATGAATTGTCTAGACAACCAGTTCAAAACAGAGGAGTATCACAATGAGATCCGGTGCTTTTACTTTTATAGGGATAATAATTGTTGTCGCACTAGTTCTAATCTGGTCGGCATTATTTACTGTTAACCCAACGCAACAATTTCTCGTGCTTCGCTTTGGTAAAGTGAGCCATGTGATTATTGATTCTGGTTTAAATGTTAAAATGCCATTTATTGATAATCTTGTCGAAATAGATAAGCGAATACTTGATTTGGATATGAGACCACAAGAAGTCATTGCATCTGATAAAAAGCGATTAATTGTGGATGCTTTTGCGAGATATAAGATTGTAGATCCAGTTAAATTTTACTCTACAGTTGCAACAAAAGTTGGCGCAGATGCAAGATTATCAACTTTTTTACAATCTTCGCTACGTACAGTTGTTGCAAAGGCAAGCTTTACGGCAGTTGTTCGTGATGAACGAAGCGCACTGATGGAGCAAATTCGTAATGATGTGGCTAGAAGCGCGGAAACTATTGGGATTGAAGTTGTTGATGTGAAGATACGTAGGGCTGATTTACCAGACGAAAACTCGCAAGCTATTTTTGACCGCATGAAAACAGAACGAGAACGTGAAGCAACCGATATTCGTGCACGTGGTGAAGAAGAAGCAAAAAAATTGCGAGCACGGGCAGACCGTGATGCAACTGTTATTGTCGCCGAAGCAAGGCGCGACTCAGAAAAAATTCGTGGTGATGGCGATGCTGAACGTAATCGAATATTTGCTGAAGCATTTAACAAAGACGAAGAGTTTTTTTCATTTTATCGAACTATGCAAGCTTATGAGGAATCAATGAAAGAAGGAAATACAAGTTTGGTGATTTCACCAGATTCAAGTTTTTTTAGATATTTTGGTGATCCTTTAGGACCTTATAATAGTCTAGCTGTTGGAACAGGTGAATAAAACAAATTTTGTAATTTACTGAACACAATTTATCTTTATTAGGTTAATTTCCAGAATAGTATTCTGGCAAAATTACCGACTTTTATTTGGTCAATGGCAATTATTAAGACTAACGGAAGTCGTATATGAGATATTACAAAAACTGTTTAACTTCTTTGCAAGAAGGAGATATTAATATGAAAAAAAATTTAGTTAATTTTCTAAAGTAAAAAAATAAATTTTTATACAAAATTAAATCTACAAATTCACAATCAGGAGAAACAAAACAATGAGAATGGCAAAAGTTTGTCAAAATTTAAAAAACCAAATTTCAATCATCATGATACTCGCCTTAATTGGATTTGTGAGTATCTATTACTTTAGTTCTGAAGTAAATGCACAAGCAGGTCCAGAATCACTTGCTGACTTAGTTGAAGGATTGCAAGACGCAGTTGTCAACATTTCATCAACTCAGATTATTGAAGAAAACAGAACATCCCCAGTTCCAGAATTACCACAGGTACCAGAAGATTCACCATTTCGGGAATTTTTCGACGAATTTTTTGATAATCCTGAAGAAAATGGCCCACGGTCTATACCACGTCAGTCACTCGGTTCTGGATTTGTGATTGATGGAGAAAAAGGTATCGTTATTACTAATTTTCACGTAATTGAAGGTGCAGATGAGATTACGGTTAATTTTACTAATGATACAAAACTTAAGGCAACGGTGATTGGTAGTGATAAGAAAACTGATATCGCAGTATTGGAAATTACTCCAACAGAAAAACTTGCTGAAGTAAAATTTGGCAACTCAGATAAAATGAGAATTGGTGATTGGGTGGTGGCAATTGGAAATCCGTTTGGTTTAAGTGGGTCAGTTTCTGTCGGTATAATCTCTGCATTTAATCGAGATATTAATTCTGGACCTTATGATAATTTTATTCAAACTGACGCGGCAATTAATACTGGAAATTCAGGTGGTCCACTATTTAATATGCAAGGTGAAGTTATAGGTATAAATACCGCGATTTTGTCACCTGGAAATAGAAATATATTTGGAAGTGCAGGAAATGTCGGAATTGGATTTGCAATCCCCTCGGATACTGCAACAAGTGTGATTGATCAGCTGATTGAATTCGGTGAGACGCGTCGCGGGTGGCTAGGAGTAAGAATTCAAGAAGTTACTGAGGAAATTGCTGAAGGTCTAGGAATGGAAAATCCTATTGGTGCATTGGTAGCTGGTGTAACTGAAGGTGGACCTGCAGAAGCGGCAAACTTTGTTGAGGGAGATGTTATTATCAGATTCGATGGCCAAGAGGTTACCACAATGCGTGAATTGCCAACTATGGTAGCGAATACCGAAATTGGTAAAGAAGTTGATGTAGTCGTTTGGCGAAAAAATGAAGAATTGACACTGAGAGTTGTATTAGGTCGGTTAGAAGATGGTGAAAAGTTAATTGCAGAAATTGATTCTGACGAAGATCAGGTGCAAAGTGAAGATGAAATGGTTCTTGGTTTATCGCTTTCAAATTTAACTGAAGCATTACGTACGAAACATAATATTGATGCAGAAGTAGAAGGTGTGTTGGTAACAGCAGTAGAAGCGGGTAGCGCAGCAGAAGAGAAACGGGTTAGAGTAGGAGACGTGATAGTCCAAGTCGCACAACAGGAAGTATTTACACCCAAAGATGTACTGGTTCAAGTTGAAGAGTTAAAGAAAAATGAGCGCAAATCTGCATTATTAATGTTATATGGAAATGGTGGCATTAGATTTGTGGGTGTGAGAATAGAAAGCTAAGTTGGAGTAAAGTTCGATTCAGTAATTGTTATTAGAATTCTTAGGTAACAAATTCGTCTTGCCGGTAACCCTGAATGTAAA
The DNA here is from genome assembly GCA_964291365.2 of Stappiaceae bacterium. GTDB lineage: Bacteria > Pseudomonadota > Alphaproteobacteria > Rhizobiales > Stappiaceae > JBDWFY01. The sequence goes on along the minus strand of OZ220020.1, from coordinate 319,421 downwards.
GAAGCGCGGTTAAATCTCCATGCTCTATGGATACATCAGCCATAGAGGCAACTTTCGGTTTTGCGTGAAATGCGACTCCAAGTCCAGCGGATTTTAACATTGCGAGATCATTTGCTCCGTCTCCTACCGCAAGTGAATCAGAGACATCAATATCTAATTCTCTCAGTAGTTGGTTGAGCCGATTTTGTTTAGTTTCCATCCCCACGATGGGATCAATAAGATTACCAGTTAATATCTTGTTTTCTAGGGCTAATTTGTTGGCAATATTTTCATTGAAGCCTATGATTTTGGAAATTACCTCAGTGAATACAGTAAATCCACCCGAAACCAGTGAACAATAAGCACCACTTTTTCTCATGGTTTTAACTAAAGTAGTCGCACCGGGAGTTAATTCAATTCTTGAGGTAATGATTTTATCAACAGCTGAAATGGGTAAACCTTTTAAGAGAGCAACTCTCTCACGCAACGAAGTTTCAAATTCAAGTTCACCACGCATGGTTCTTGCTGTAATATTTGAAATATGTTCTTTGATTCCAAGTTCATCGGCCAATTCGTCAATGCATTCTTGGCGAATCATTGTTGAATCCATATCAGCAATAAGGAGTTTTTTGCGTCGCCCAGTTTTGTTTTGTATAACCAAATCTACAGGAAAATTTTTGAGTTTCTTCTTCAGAGAGCTGGTAAGCTTAGATCGGTCGAAATTTGGACTTGGTGAGAATCTTAAATCCAGAGCGATTCCATCGGCTAATTGTATTGGAGATGAATAATTTTCCAAATTTACGGAGACTTCCAATATTAATTGGTTGAAATCAAGACGATTATTTGGGTTACCAATAAGTGTAACAACATGAGTCATAAGAAACCTCAAAAATTAAGACAGTCCGCAATGGAGTTGAATGCAATTTTAATTGCTGGACCTACGGCAAGTGGTAAATCTGCAATTGCAGTAGAATTGGCAAAGAGAATTAATGGTGCGGTTATTAATGTTGATTCTATGCAAGTTTATCAAGAATTAGAAATTTTAACCGCACGACCTAGTAAGAATACAATTGGAACAGTTCCTCACTTTCTCTACGGCCGTGTTGGAATAAAAACCCCGTATTCGGTGGCCCAGTGGTTGCTTGATGTTAAACAAGTTTTGGAAAGTTGTAAAGAGAAGCGATTGGTACCTATATTGGTTGGAGGAACAGGTTTGTATTTCAAGGGTTTACTTGATGGTCTCTCGGAAATACCTCAGGTTAAACAAGAGATCAGAGAAAAGTGGCGAACTAGTGAGAAAACAAACGAGGAACTATTTAAAAATTTGCAACGTGCTGATCCAGAATCCGCTGCGAGCTTAAAATTGGCCGATAGACAAAGGGTCTTGCGTGCGTTGGAAGTGTTTGAATCAACGGGTAAGGCGTTAGGGTATTGGCAGCAAAAAAGATCAAGTCCGCTATTGGATTATTCGAAATGTGTAAGGTTTGTATTAATTCCGCAGCGGAATTGGTTAAGAGACCGCATCAATAAAAGGTTTGATGACATGATAAAATTAGGAGCAATTGAAGAAGCAAGATATGTTGAAAGTCAGAAATTGCTAGATGATAAAACTGCGTCAAAGGCAATTGGTTTGCGTCCATTACGAGCATATATTCGTGGTGAATTGGACTTGGATGTGGCACTTGAAAAATGTAAAATTGAAACTCACCAATATGCTAAACGTCAAGATACGTGGTTTCGAAACCAAATGGAGGATTGGATTCGGTTAAATCCTGTGGAAGATTCCCCGTCTGTAATTTGTGATCAGATACTAGGTGAATTCAAGTTGATTAGTGATTGAGAACAATAAAAAAATTAATAGCAGTCTAATTTGGATCTCAACAATTTCTTTTTTTTTTCTAAGACTTGAAATTTCAGTTTAAATTTATTTTATTAATGTTAACCTCCTCGTTCGCCTCTGATTATCATGCGGCGGGGGGGAAAGTTTCTATAATTGATGCAATTATTATAAATCTTTACAATTTGTCTTAATTAAGCTTTCTTTCAAATTGAATTTATTTTAATTCTGAAGTTCCATTCTCAAATGCACAAAAGGAATCTAGAGAGTTTATCGACACTGATTATTGGTAACTTCATTTTCAAGAATGGATTGAACCAATTAGGTTGTTCCTATGATGGTTTTCAACTAACATAGGAACAGCCCTTAATATATATTGGCTTAACTTTGAGAACAATACTTTACGCTGTATAATTAGAGTAACCAAAATAACTGTCGAGGACTGGAGTGTAAAATGAAAATTATTGATATTGCTCGCGATTACACCCCATTTCTTGGAGGAAGATATGTAACCGACTGCCCGGGAAACGCTGAAGATTTCAGGAAGAAATTTTTGGTTCCACTTTTACAAAATGACGAAAGTGCAATTATAGATTTAGAAGGTTTATATGGATTTCCTGCATCTTTTTTGGATGAAGTATTTGGTGGACTAGTGCGTGATGAAGGATACTCTGCTGAAAAAGTGCTATCTTTACTAAAATTTAAAGGTGATACACCTGGTCTACCAGTTATTGTCAAAGCGATAAAGGACCTTATTAGAAATCCAGAAATTCGAAGAAACTATTAGTTTTTTAGTCTAATTACAAATAAATATCAAAAAAATTGTAAAGTAAACTAGAAGTTTTAGATTAATCAAATACATGATTTATAATTCAAAATTTCTTTTGAGTTTTTCGAATCGAAACCTCTTCTCAAAGTTGTCGTTAACTTTTGAAAATTGTCTATTATTTTTTGTTGTTGTCCACTATCTTTTTGCAATAATTTAACTAAGTACTTGAAATTTGAAATATATGGGTTATATCAAATATTCGGGTTCTTTTGGGTTGAGCTTAAATTTTGTTATATATTCTAAGTCGGTTAAAACTAGAGTTTGAGAAATTTGATATGAAATTATATTACGGTCTAAGGAATTTAAGGTCTATTGAACTTGACCCACCTGTAGAGTTACGTCCACTGACAATTTTGCTAGGTAAAAATAATATTGGCAAGAGTACGCTGTTGCGGTCAATTCCGTTGTTAAAACAATCAATTGAAGCCAATAATGGTGTTGCTGTAAAGTGGTCTGGTGAGTATGTAGATTTTGGAAAATATTCAACAGCTATAAAGTATAATTGCGAAAATGTAGGTGTAATGTTTCAATTTGGTATTGAAGACTTCATTGTTCGAAATCAAATGTTCTATTCAAGTAGAAAACATATAGGTTTGAAAACTGATTTTGATGTTAAATTTAATGAGAGGGTAGATCTAAAGATATTGGTTGCACAACAAGATGATCTAGATATCGTAAAAGAAAGCAGTGTCGAGATTCCAGAATATAATATAGATTTTAAGGTAAAATATTCGGATAATGGTGCCCTTGAAATTGTCCGTGGAAAAGATTTTTCATTACCAGAAGAATTTCTGCACTTATGGTTTGAACCTACACAGAAACACGTTCTCTCACAGATTAAACCAATGGCACTTGCCGAAGATGGATTTAAGCTAGAGGACATTCATAGTATAGGTAATGTATTTGTATTAGAGGTTGGTGACATTATTGATTCCAACACTGGAGATGAAGTAGTCACATCGCAAATTACAGAAGAAGCACTAAAAATATTGGAATACCCTGCTCTTGATAATGACATACTCGAAAAGTTGACAAAGACGGCAGACGAACCCTTCCAATTTTTTTACTCGAAACTTCAAGACCGTTCTAGTAAGACATTTAAACAAATAAATGGAGTTTGCGGGTTTGTAACCGCTATTGCAACTTATAATCAAATAGTCCAAACTTTTAGCGAATTATTTCAGAAATCAATTTATTTTGGTCCTTCAAGATTTGGGATTGGTAGGGACAATCGAATTGAGCCAATAGGAAAAATGGTTGTTTCCCATAATGGTCAAAATTTAGCCGATTTTTTAGCTAAACTTAACGACGACCAGGTAACGAGATTTTCAGAATGGATAAACAATTATTTTAAAATTGGTGTAACAATTCAAAAACTTGGAGATCGTTTAAGTATTTTGATTGAAAGTGAAGAAGATAAGTCAGCAAATTTAGTTGATAGTGGTTTCGGAATTTCTGAAATTCTGCCATTTTTAACTCAAATTTGGTATGAATCTATTGAATCTAGTAATTTACCTAATAAATCTAAGCTCATAAATTCAACAAAAACTAATGTAAAAAGCGAGATAGAAGAACGCCAAATTATAGCAATTGAACAACCTGAACTCCACTTACATCCACAGCATCAAGCTAATTTGGCAGATTTATTTGCTCATGTTGCCAGTAGCTACAAGAATACGAGTGGTGGACAAACCATAAAACCAATTTATCTGATTGAGACTCATTCAGAAACTATTATTAGTCGATTAGGTGAGTTGGTTGAATATGGTGAAATATCGAATGATGATATTCAGATTTTACTTTTTTCTAAGAAAATAAAAAGCGGTCAAGATATTGTCAGTATTCAACGTACTAAGTACAACGATAAAGGTTACTTACAAGACTGGCCCTATGGATTTTTTGAGTATAAGTATGGACCAAAGCGTTGATTTCTTGACATTAGTATATTGTGATTGCGAATTAATTTACCAGTTAAAGAGTTAATTATGTTACTAAACATTGATATTACAAAATCTCAATTGAATCAAAAGATTAAATCATTAAAGGGTAATAACAGGGCAAATTATTGTAAATTCTCTGTCGCAACCAAAATATTATTTAAATACTACGAAATTTTGCGAAGACAATGATTTTTTTGCACCGACTGTAACTCCTTGTAAATAGGCGATTTTGCTGCAATCAAAGCTGAAATCTACTATAAAAAAAGGGGATATCAGGTGTTAAGTGCTTGTATCCACTATTATTATTGACTTTTTGATCGTCCATATTTTTTATTTTCCCCATAAACCAAGGTGCGATGATGACCCAGCCGAAATTTTTCTGTGGATAACTTTGCTTTGTCTCTTGAATTGATCAAAATTTTTCTTATTTAACCCAACAATGTTTGCATTTTGATTGATTATTTCAATCGCATACAAGCATTTTAACGTCACTTAGTACAAAGTTTTGGAGGTTAAAATTGCCTGTTAATTGTGGAGAACCAACAACTGATTTCATCCCTACCGCTCCTTCGGGGGTAATCGCTAGCGCGATTCTAGAAAATCCTGAGATTGCTGAACAAACGATTGCGGTTCAACGCGATAATTCTGATTCGGTTGACACCAAGGGGAATAAAAAGACTTCAAGAGGTGGTGATCGTCGCTCACTTCGATTAGAGCAACATTTTAGTCTGATTTGTGATCTGATCCAGGAGCATGGTTACTGGATTTCACACCGAAAACTCTGTGCGATAGTAAATGAACGCACTGGGGAGGAGTTTGACCATAGCGCAATCCAACGGTTCCGTGATAAGCATAATTTACCGCGGATTACGCAACAGGGGGTTGCTGGAATTATCACCAATGAACCAATGATTCCGGGACAACAGGTCAGTAATTGGAAGTTTAAGGCGGATATTGTCAAAATGAAAGCGATGGTGGCAAACGGGAAGCGACTGGATGTCTCAAAATTTCAGTATCAAGAAAAGCGAAAACATTTTATTTGGGATATTGATAGTGGGCGATTGACGTTCACCCAAGCTCTTAAAAAGCACCACGTTCCAAAATCAACTGGTGGCGATTGGTGGCGCGATTTTCGCACCGATAATCGGCTTGGACCATTACCACGGGAAGGCAAACGCGTTCCTGATTTGACCCCGTATCACGACTTCATTCAAGCTAAAGCAAAACTCAATAGCCAGATGACTCCAACCGATTTTGTTACGTGGTTAAGAGCGGAACACAACGTGTCTTGTTCTCTTACTCACATGAAAAAGACATTGAAAACACTTGGGATTGGCGGCCGATTGAAAAAAAAAGACGACTAAAACCAAAACTTCAATAGTGTTGCCCGAATCAATTACATTGAGTGCTGAGCAAATTGCTGACTACGATGCTAGGGCTGAAAAGGTTGATGAGGCATCAACAATTGGTAAACATCTACCAGAAAATATCAAACGAGCGATCATCCACGAAGTGCAAGAGGACATTAAGCTACTGGAAGAGTCCTGTTCAGTGTTTACCAACCCCTTTAACCGCAAAGCGGTTTGCAATAATCATGTTGGGTTGCTGTATATGTTAAATTTGGGATATCTTTCTGGGGGGGAAAACTTGAAAGCGATAGGAGTGTTCATCGTTAACAAATTTGCGATGATTTCGGCATTATTGGGAGATCATGCGCCCCAAAAACCACCCAAACAGTCGACTCTTAACAAATTTATGCGTTCGCTCAACCCGAATGAATATAGTCGCTTTTTTATTCACTATACCAAGCGATGTCGGGAGCGATTGGGTGAGCTTTGTCGTGATTGGTGGTTTGGCTTTGATGGAAAAGGCCTGCGCGGTTCGCAAAAAGGCCCCAATAAAGACCCTATTTATATCGCTTCAATGATGGGACTCAACACCCGTGAGACGGTTGCGGTGTTTACCTCAGGCCCGTTAGCGAAAGAAACAAAAGCATTAATGCAACAAATCCGTGCTGATGAACTTCCCCCTGAATATCTCAAGATCACTGCTGATGCCCTCAATTGCAAAACCGCATTAGCCGAACTGCTCCGTGACCGAGATGGTTCTTATTGTTGGGCGGTGAGACGAAACAACAAAACGCTTAAAAATTGGATCAAGGAACTCTTTTCTGATTATCGCAATAACGACATTGAATGGTATTATGAACATGATGAAAAACACAACAAAATGCGAATTACTGGAATCATGATGATTCCAACCGAATTGCCAAAACCGCCCAAATGGAAAGATGTTCAAACCATTGTTGCTTATGCCACGGCTGACATCGTTGATGATAAAAAGTTAGCCGATTTCGAACTCAAATCGCCATGTAATCAAAAGAAAATCTTCCAGATTTCCATGGCATCAATTCCGATTCGACATTTTATCAGTAATGAGCGGTTAGCTGCATCTATGGCGTGTCAATTAGTCAAAGAGCATTGGGGAATTGAGGAAAATCATCATATTCTAGATACTACATTTCGGGAAGATGCGCAACAAATTACCAATCTAACCACAGTATATATCGCGACTGGTGAACGAAGACGAGCACTTAATCCTCTGATGCGTCTAGAGTCAAAGGATACGACTTCTGGAGATGGATATTGGGCACTACATGATAACTGGCACTTACTAGCCGCGCAAACCAATATTTGCGAAAAATACCCACAATTCAAAGAATTTTTCCAATTTAAGTATCATAAATATTGAAGTACTCCGAACTTCATCGAAAAAAAAAGTTTAAATAATTTGCCCTGAGGGTAATAACCGAATTGCATTCATGCAAATTCTGACAGAATTTTTTGTTTACATATTAAATGTGAGTCATGAAGGAAATCATCGGGTTTTTATGGAGAGAGAGTTAGTATTGTGGGTAAACAAAAATATTGAATTGTACAAAAAGGATAAGGAGCAGTTATTTCAGGTATTGGTGAATAGTGTGAAATTAGGAGATAAGGTTAAAACGTTACCATGTTCTTTGACTGTGTCCTTCGTTCAAAAAGAATTTTTTAAGCGGAAAGGGTATAAATGGAATGTAAGCTATTTGAATTTTGTGAACGGTCTAAAACTTCCAAAGATCAAATTACTTGTGGAAAATGAGATCTATGATGGCGATTTCTATCGTCAAATTTTTCAGGACTTAGCAAATAAAAACGATGAATTAGGATTACTGATGTTTGACCCACATCACGGTGATGGTAAGGACTTTATGAAAAAATTACTTCTCCGCTTAATGGACCGAAAAGAAATGGTCCTTTGTGTTTGTGACCGAGATACTGATTACATTTCGGACGACAACGATAATGAAGTAATGAAAGCCTATAACAAAAAAGTCTCAGATGATTTTTTGGGTTTTGTAGCAGTTACTCCGGGTCGAGAAGCTGAAAATTTTTTGTCGCTGGAAATATTTAAACTGATGTATCCTCAATCAGATACTAAATTTCTTAGCAAACTCATTGAAATTCAAAATTGCACTGAAAAAGGTAAGTGTATTTGGTTGTATTTTGATACCAAATCAAAGAAAGGGGTATATCTCAGCGAAATGATGGAATGTTGTGAGTCTCCTGATTTGAAAAAATTTATTCAAAAATACTTACAAAATAAGCAATCTAAAAATCAAAGAACTAAATTTGAAAAATTTGGTGACAATCCTTTGAAGGTTTTTGTAGATAACTCAGAAGCACAGGAAAAATTCAGAGAATTTATTGATTCAAATTACTGGCAATTACATTTTCAGGAATGGGTAGAACCTATACTCTGGTATTTGTGTGGTGAAATTCCGAGACGAACGTAATAATTTGAGAAGTCAAGTTCTATGGGTTGAGACATGTGATGTCTTGCGAATGAATTATAGGTGATATTTTTTGCTGTCTATTGGCACTTGTACACGGTCAAATTTTCCGTAATCTCTGATAACACCAGCAACCCGCAGGCGATAATTATTAAACAATTCAGCTCGACCAGTACTCTGTGCTTTACGATGCGAAGCTTTAGTTCGCCAATTTTCGATTGCCTCTTCATCTCTCCAAGTTGAAAGGGATAAAAATTTTTCCGGATTGGTGACGCTTTGAAATCTCTCTATTGAAATGAATCCATCAATAGATTCCAGCTCTTTGCCGAGTTTTGTTGCGATTTCCCAATAAGAATCCAACTTGTTTGAATCTGGTTCAAATTCAAATATGACAGCAATCATTTTGTTATCCTTAGCTGTTTCTTTTGATATTATTTATGGTAGAGAAAGAGGGGTACTTGTTGTACCCTAATTGGTTACTATGCTTGGCGCAATTTTTCAGGTTCCTGGAACTGATTTGGATCAACTTTTTGATCCCGATAAAGCAATCTATTCACGGCAGTAATATAGGCACGAGCGGATGCAACCAATGTATTGGTATCTGCTGCTTTCCCGGTACTTACTTTCCCATTATCCTCAAGGTGAACAGCAACCTCAGCTTGAGCATCAGTTCCACCGGTTACTGCTGAAACTTGATACGAAGTTAATTTCCCTGTGTGCGAGGTTATTGTCTTGATTGCATTGAACATAGCATCAACGGGACCGTCTCCAGTTTCTTCGCTAGTGTGTTCAGAACCGTCAATTTCTAAAGTAACTGTGGCAGATTGTGGTCCACTTGTTCCTGCTACGGCAGACATTGAAATTAATTTTATTCGTTCGTTGTGTTGGATGATTTCGCTATCAGCTAATGCTTGAACGTCCTCGTCATAGATATGTTTTTTCCGGTCGGCAAGTTCCTTGAAGCGATGAAACAAGACTTCAAATGCATTATCGCCCATTTCATAACCTAATTCCGACAATTTTTCTTTCAACGCATGGCGACCAGAATGTTTACCTAATACTAATGAAGTTTGTCTAACACCAACATCTTCCGGTCGCATAATTTCATAAGTTTCAGCATTCTTTAACATACCATCTTGGTGGATACCGCTTTCATGTGCGAAAGCATTTTTTCCAACAATCGCCTTATTGTATTGAACTGGAAAACTTGATGCTGCTGAGACCAACTTAGATGTCTGCATTAACATTGGTGTGTCTATGTTAGTAGTGAATGGAATGATATCCTTTCTAGTGCGAATTGCCATCACCACTTCTTCTAATGCGGCGTTTCCAGCACGTTCACCAATTCCATTAATTGTACATTCAATTTGACGGGCACCGGCTTTCACGCCTGCCAATGAATTTGCGACCGCCATTCCCAAATCGTTATGGCAATGAACGGATATGACTGCTTTGTCAATGTTAGGGACACGTGATTTTAACATTTCAATCAATTCAAAGTACTCGTTTGGAACAGTGTATCCAACTGTGTCTGGAATATTGACAGTTGTAGCACCTGCATTGATTGCAGCTTCCACGCAACGACACAAGAAATCATGTTCGGTCCGTGTACCATCTTCTGGACTCCATTCCACATCATCGGTATGGTCTCGAGCTCGTGAAACCGAACTAATTACTTTTTCGTAAACAGCCTCTGGTTCCAATTGTAACTTGTATTTCATATGAACTGGAGATGTAGAAATAAACGTATGAATTCTTCGTCGCTCGGCATGAACCAATGCTTCCGCGGCCCGATCAATATCGCCAACTGAGGCGCGAGATAATCCACAAATCACAGAGTTTTTTGCAAGTTTTGCAATCTCGCTAACCGCTTCAAAATCACCATTTGAGGCAATAGGAAACCCAGCCTCGATGATATCTACCCCCATTTCATCCAAAAGACTGGCAATTTGAACTTTTTCGTCCAAAGACATTGATGCACCTGGTGATTGTTCACCATCGCGCAACGTAGTATCAAAAATTCGCACATGCTCATGTTGCGAAGATTGATCACTTTCAGTATTTTGTGTTGTTAATTCCATTGTTTACACCCTTTATTTTTTAGAATCTGGAATTAGACTTTGTTGTCCTGATTCTTTGTTTATCAGTGAATTTAAATTGTTATTGTCGTATTCCCCTGAATATCCGCCTGAACTGACAGGTCTGTCAATAATCAGGGGCTGATAAGGAGTAGGAGGGTGCATAACAAACCTGTCACGTGCAAGCAAATTTGCGTGTTTAATGCAAAAACAGAGTTTTGATCAACTTTGTGTATCATGACTAGGTTCTAATTACAAGATAAGTTGGCAATTCAGCAGCTAAATTTACTATTTAACTAGATACATAGTACATTTGTTGTCAATTTTCAAATTTATTTGAGAAAAAATTTAAAATTCCTATTTATTCAATATATTTATCAATCTACACAAACAACTTTCCACGAGCAATTATTGTAGCGTGTCCACCAATTCGTACATTTTGAATTTTACTTCCATCTATTTCAATTTCTAGATCAATTTGACTTGGTCTATTTATCTCATATCCTTGTTCAACGCGAACTTTATGGATTCCTTCTGGTAATTGGTCAAATAAATTGATCACACCTGAAAACGCAGCAACTGCTGAGCCAGTAGCGGGATCTTCAAGTATTCCCATGGATGGTGCAAACATTCTTGCATGAAAATTTGAATTTCTGGTTAGTGTTTCGCGGGTATATACAAATACACTATCAGACTCTTCATTTCCAAATAATGAATTCCAATATTCTAAATTTGGTTTGGTTTCACGAATGACATCCAAATTTCTGGTCGGAACAAAATAAAAGGGAACACCTGCATCAAATTTAGCTGGAACATGATTTTCAAATCCTATTTCACTGGGTTCAATATTTAATGCCGTTGCGATTTCATCTAGACCAAAAGGGAAATCAAATTGTTGCGGTAATTTAGGAACATCAAACTCTGAATAACCAGACGAATCTGATCTTAAGACTAATCCGCACCTTATAACTCCTATTGTCTGTTCTAGTGTGATGACAGCATTTAGTTCACCATTGAAGTTTTGAAATCGCTCATATCCCAATAAAATAGCTGTTCCTACTGTAGGGTGTCCAGCAAAGGGGAGTTCATGCTGTGGTGTGTAAATTCTTATAGGAGTTGGGTCAGTTGGTGCTTTAGGTGGAAAAACGAAAACAGTTTCTGAAAGGTTAAACTCTTGTGCAATTGTTTGCATAGTTTTATCTTCCAAACCAGATGCATTCAAGACAACCGCGAGTGGATTTCCTGCTAATGCTTTATCAGTGAACACATCAATTACTGCTTAATCACGGGGCATTTAAATGAATCCCTAAAATTTGTTGTAGAAAATTTAACTAAATAAATGAATTGAGTTTCTTCAATTGCTAGTTTTAAATTGAAATACATCATACCCTAGATTGTAACATTGATTTTCAATTACTGGTCAATGAAAAAACATTAACCATTGCTTAGGCTTACTGTGGTTCCGTGTGGGGTACTTAAATAGGCATCCCGCCATTCTTCTTTTCTAGTATTTATTTCTGTAATGGAAACGTTTGTATGCTCTGTTGCAAGAGATTCAAGAGCAGCTAGTGCTGACTTGTAATATGCTTCTTTACTATTTTCGCTTTGTTTGTTTTTATATTTTTTTATCTCACGTCCAAGTGCTTCAGACCATTGCATTGCAGAAAACTTTTGTTTTTGAATCAAGTGTTCGGCGATTGCAAGAACTTGTGCTTGCCATTGTTCAGAAAATACGGGTTCTTTGTCGTTGGTTTCCAGTGGTTTAAACATAATCTTGTCTCTAGAATTATGAATTTATTAGGACGTTGAGGTTTCAAGATAACTCTCCCAAAGATCAACCAAAATTTTATCATTTGGATTAGCTTTATTCCCCCAAAGTTCTATTGCTGTAAACTCTATGGTGTACAGAGGTTCCGACTCTTCTTTGCATTCCGCGACAGCATCTGGGAGCAAAAAATTTCCTCGAAATGATTTTACTACACCGACTCTATCTCGAACATACATTGGAATTCTGGTATGGCCGGTCTTTCCGTATTGAATTGATTTCACTTGTTCCCCCACTTTAAACATTGGAGGAGTATTTGATTCTCGGTCGTAATGGGTGACGGTTTTGATTTCTGATTCGACATTTTCAGCAGACAAAGGCGCGGAAATCTCTTGAGGAAATTTGGGATAATTTGGATCAATTTTCCCCTGTTTTATTTCTGAAATTGTCAATACTTCTGAATTCACCAGCATGGCTAAGTATGTTTGAAGCCATTGGTCGTAATAAGGTCTACTTAAATAGTCGGTTGGTTCAATAAGCTCACGACAATGTCGAAACCAATCTAAGCTCCAATCCTCGGCGCGTGCAATTGATCGGGCTATCCCTAGCACTCGACCTTCCCATTCGTTGTGAAAAGGTTCTTCAGGTTCTGTTACATCTATTTTTCCAAAACCTTCTTTTCCACCAAGATCATGAATTCCATCCATTAGCTATGTACCTCTATGTTAGTTGAGAGCGTCCGTTCGGTGCCAATCATTGAATTGCGTGTTACAATTTTCGCTAAATCTTCTTCGTTCCAATCCTCCGTTCCAACTGGTCGTTGTGGCATGATCATATATCTCAACTCTGAGGTACTATCCCAAACTTTAACTTCAATATTTGACTCAAGCGTTACACCAAATTCAGTAAGTACGCCGCGTGGGTCACGAACTGCGCGCGAACGGTAAGCCGCATTTTTATACCAGTTTGGTGGAATACCAAGAAGAGTTATTGGATAGCAAGAGCAAAGCGTACAAACGACAAGATTATGAGTTGTCGCAGTGTTTTCTAACACAATAGTGTGTCCTGTCGCCCAACCTTGGAAACCAAATTCTTCTACCGCAGCTGGGGCATCAAAAAGCAACAGTTCCTTAAAGTCCTGATTTACCCACGCCCGGGCAATCAATTGTGCGCCGCGTTTCGGACCAATTTCTTCAGAGTATGCTTCAATCCATTTATCTATGGCTTCTGGATCAACTAATTCTTTTTCAATTAAGAGACTTTCAAGTGCTTTTACACGAAGTGCGGGTTCAGACGGAAGATGACTACTTAATTCAGTATGAATTTCAGCAATTTTTGTTGATTCATGTTTAATCATCTTGATCATTCTCCAGTTTATGGAAATTTGAAACTTACATAATGTTACAATACAAGAATAGCTTCCAAAACTTAGCTACAAAATTACGTGCAATGGAATTTCAAACGATCCACAGCCTTTGTGAATCGCTTGAAAGGTTAATGAAACTAGAAATTTAATTAGTTGCGGCTCTTGTCAACTAGTGCGTTACTTTTGATCCAAGGCATCATACCTCGCAATTTTTCTCCAACTTCTTCAATTTGATGTGAATCATTTAGTCGACGGGTGGCTTTAAATTTTGACGCACCAGCGCGATACTCTTGCATCCATTGCGATGTGAATTGACCGTTTTGAATTTCATTTAATATCCGTTTCATTTCAGCTTTGGTTTCATCATTAACAATTCGCGGTCCTGACACATATTCACCCCATTCAGCGGTATTGGATATGGAATAGTTCATGTTAGCGATGCCACCTTCATAAATTAGATCAACAATTAATTTTACTTCATGGAGACATTCAAAGTAGGCCATTTCGGGGGCATACCCAGCATCAACGAGGGTTTCAAAACCAGCGCGAATCAATTCAACTAACCCGCCGCATAGTACCGCCTGTTCGCCAAAGAGATCAGTTTCGCATTCTTCTTTGAAGGTGGTTTCAATGATTCCTGACCTTCCTCCGCCAACAGCAGAAGCATATGACAGACCAAGGTCAAGTGCATTTCCGGATGCATCATGACCAACCGCAATTAGACACGGAACACCTCCTCCTTTTTCATATTCGCTACGTACTGTATGTCCAGGTCCTTTTGGTGCAATCATCAATACGTCGACGGAATCCTTAGGTTCTATCAAACCAAAATGGATATTAAGTCCGTGTGCAAAAGCAATGGCAGCTCCATCTTTGATGTTTGGAGCAATGTGTTCTTTATAAATATCACCTTGCAATTCGTCAGGTGCGGCCATCATCATTAGATCTGTCGAACCAGCTGTTTCTGATACCGTCATCACTTTAAACCCATCAGCTTCTGCTTTTAGTGCAGTAGTGGAATCTGTTCGTAGTGCAATTGTAACATCTGTTACCCCAGAATCTTTCAGATTAAGAGCGTGGGCGCGCCCTTGAGACCCATACCCAATAATTCCAACCTTTTTACTCTTGATTAGATTGAGGTCAGCATCTCGGTCATAATAAACTCTCATAGTTGTTTCCTATCGTTTTGTTGAATCAAGGAGGTGATTAAATATCTACCTCAGGTGAATCTGGTTCGCTGATTGCGAACCAAGTATAGTTAAATTGAAATACAGTTATGTGTGATAATGTATTTAATTTTATTGATCATAAGTTCGATCAAATTCCAAAAGTCCTCATTTTTAGTATGCAATGATACAATGGATGCCAATTTACTCTTGTTCTGTCATCCCCTTAGCACCTCGTGACACCGCAGCAACACCTGTTCGACAAACTTCAACCAAACCAAGAGGTTTGAGGATAGTTATGAATTGCTCAATTTTGGTTGTACGTCCAGTAATCTCAAATACAAAGTGATCAGTCGTTGCATCAATTACTGTTGCTTTGAACGCTTCGGCTAACCGAAGCGATTCTAAACGTTTTTCACCCACTCCTCTAACTTTTACAAGTGCTAATTCACGTTCAAGTGGTTTTTCAAATTTTTGCTGCCAAGCATCCATAGATAAATCAACAACTTTATAAACTGGTACTAAACGTTCAAGTAAATTTCTTACTTGATTCAATACCTGTGGTGTTCCAGTTGTAACAATGGTAATGCGGGAAATATGCTTATCATGTTCAGTTTCAGAAACAGTAAGAGATTCAATATTGTAGCCTCGCCCTGAAAATAAACCGATTACGCGCGCAAGCACTCCGGGCTCATTATCAACTAATACACTCAATGTATGAGTTTCTTCGTTCTGAGTTTGATCAGATAAAAAATATGCTGAACCAGGTTGTGTTGTCATTTAATATAAAAACCTTATAATTTATTACTTTACACGAGTTTTTTCCCAGCGTTATCAATCGCATTAGCAACCATCTCATCACTCGCTTCTTCGGCAAGAAGCATTTCATTGTGAGGCTTTCCAGAGGGTATCATTGGGAAGCAGTTTGCAAGGTTTGCGACTTGACAATCAAAGATTACCGGTTTGGGAGTTTCAATCATCTCAATAATTGCGTCATCTAATTGATCTGGATTAGACACACAGATTCCATGACCACCGTAAGCTTCTGCTAATTTTTTGAAGTCTGGTAGACTATCAGTGTAAGAATGCGAAATGCGATTTCCGTGCAATAGTTGTTGCCATTGACGTACCATACCCATGTACTGGTTATTCAAAATAAAAATTTTTACAGGAAGGTCGTGTTGAATCGCGGTTGAAAATTCCTGCATATTCATCAGAATAGACGCATCCCCTGCAACATCTATTACCAAGCTTTTCCGATGAGCGACTTGTACACCTAAGGCAGCAGGAAAACCATATCCCATCGTACCTAACCCACCAGATGTCATCCATCGATTAGGTTTTTCAAATTTGTAAAATTGTGCCGCCCACATTTGATGTTGGCCAACTTCAGTCGTAATATAACAATCTTTATCTTTTGTTAGCTCATATAATCGCTGAATTGCATATTGCGGCATGATGAATTCCTTACTTAAACTATATGCAAGCGAATCTCGACTCCGCCAATCTTCAATTTGTTTCCACCATTCTTTTACTTCCGGTTGTGCTTTCATACTTGAATCACGCCAAATCCGTTCCATATCTTCTAACACATGAGCTACATCACCGATGATCGGGATATCAACCTGAACAATTTTGTTAATTGAAGAAGGGTCAATATCAATATGAATTTTCTTAGAGTTTGGAGAAAAAGCATCTAATCTACCAGTAATACGGTCATCAAATCGAGCCCCAATATTGAGCATTACATCGCAGTCGTGCATTGCCATATTGGCTTCGTAAGTCCCATGCATTCCTAACATACCCAACCAGTATTTCTCTGACGCAGGATAAGCCCCCAAGCCCATCAGTGTTGAGGTAATTGGAAATCCTGTTAGCTCAACAAATTGTTTTAATAATAAAGAGGCTTCCACACCTGAATTGATGACACCGCCACCGGTATAGATTATTGGTTTTTTTGCAGAAGCCAACAAATCCAGTGCGTCCTTGATTTCATCAATTTTCCCTTTGACAACTGGTTTATATGCTTGGTGTCGACCATTTTTGGCAGAATAATATTTACCGGTGGCAAATTGAACATCCTTTGGAATATCAATAACAACGGGACCAGGTCGACCAGTAGTAGCTACATGAAATGCTTCGTGGATAACACGTGATAAATCATCAATACTAGTTACTAACCAATTATGTTTGGTGCTTGGTCTTGTGATGCCGACAGTATCGCATTCTTGGAACGCATCAGAGCCAATCAATGGTGTTGGTACTTGACCAGTTATACAAACTAATGGAATTGAGTCTAGAAGGGCATCAGTTAATGCCGTAACCATATTAGTTGCACCAGGACCTGAGGTAACTAAAACGACTCCAGGTTTTCCTGTTGATCTGGCATAGCCCTCGGCTGCATGACCTGCACCTTGCTCGTGTCGAACTAGAATGTGTTCCATATCTTCTTGTTGGATGATTTCATCATAAATCGGCAATACAGCTCCGCCAGGATAGCCGAAGATATGTTTCACACCTTGGTCTTTCAGTGCCTGAATTACCATCTCGGCACCGGTCATTTCATTTAAATTTGACATATAAAATATTGAAGAAAAAACTAGGTTTTGGTTTGACAGATTAGAGTTAAAGAAAATTATTGAATTTTTCAAGCTTAAATTCGTAAAAATTTTGAAGTTTAGACTTGTGTAGTATCTTTCAAATAATGCAAAGTGTGGAAATTTTGTCAATTCTTTTTAATGAAACTGATTTTAAAAAATTGGATCTAGATTATTATTTTTTTGTACAATGGAGTTCTACGCGATGTTTTATAGAAAGCAATTTAAAGTACATGAAAGTAAATTCATGAATGCAAGTTTGAATTTTATCAATCAATTCAAATCGAGAGACAAAGAATTTGAATAAGAAATTGAAACGAGATCTGAAAATACAATATAGAACTAGAGTCAATAATGCTTGAATATACTCGGTATTGTGTCACCGATTATTCAAAATTACTTGAAAATAAATTTTTTCAGCACCACAATATTGTATTTAAGACGATTTAAGCACATATAATGTAGTGTAAACCTACTTACGCGTATTTTGAAAAAGGCCTTTCTTAGCTCGAGCCCAGTTTTCTTCAGTCTATTCTGGAATATCGCTGGTATCAATTTCGCTATCGTCCAATTCCGAAATGCTACCTTTAAATTCTTCAGGAACACTTGTAGGAATTTCCTTTTGAATTGAAAATATCCTTTTGTTAAAAACTTCTCTGCGATTCATATCGTTTCCTCTCACTAGGTATTGCTTTTCTAGCTGAAATTATACGAATAATCTCACCTTGATTTGAAAAATTATTTCTTTGAATGATTGTGTAAGTTACCATATTTATAATACCTTTATAAACTTTTCCAATAGTTATAAACCGGTCTTCATATATTGAATTTAGATAATCGTCATCTGTAATACAATCTACATCATTGAACATTTGTTGTGCTGCGTAAAATGAAATTTTGTTTTTTGTGATTGCAACATTTGAGTATAAATTGGTTAACTACATTAATTTATTCAAGCAGTATAATAAAAGGTATTCTTGAATATTTATTTTGCCTTGAAATTTTTAAATTAATAACTAAATTGAAATGGGAAACAAGTAGGGTGTATAGCTCAGTTGGTAGAGCAGCTGACTCTTAATCAGCGGGTCCACGGTTCGAGTCCGTGTACACCCACCAGCTTCAGTAATTTTAAGCTCCACACGGAATTGAAATAAATAAGTTTCAATCAAACATAAATGAAAAATTTTTCTTGTAACGAGAATTTATATAGGATTTTATTATAATAATGACTGAAAAGACTAAATTAAAAGAAAAGAACGTAGGTACTAGAGGGGTCGTAGGAATTGAAGAGGCGCGAGATTGGTTGCGGTCACGAAATATTGAAGATATTGAATGTATAGTTCCCGATCAAGCGGGGGTCGCGCGTGGTAAAATGATGCCAACAGAAAAATTTTTTTCTGGTCCCGTTATGACATTACCTGCTTCAATATTTTCACAAACAATATCAGGTGAATATCCAGACGAAGACGAAAATTTTCGTCACGCTCCCACTGATGGTGACTTATTTTTTAAAGCCGATTATTCAACACTATGTAGTGTTCCGTGGGAGAGCGACCCAACGGCACAACTCATACATGATGCGTATACGAAAGATGAGCAACCAGTTGAAACTGCTCCACGAAATGTTCTCAAAAGAGTTTTAGATTTATATCAACAACGAGGTTGGAATCCTGTAATTGCACCTGAAATTGAATTTTATCTTGTTAAACCAAATAACGACCCTGATTACCCACTTGAACCTCCAATTGGCCGTTCTGGTCGACCAGAGGTTGGTCGTCAATCGTATTCGATCTCAGCATTGAATGAATTTGATGAACTCATTGATGATATTTATGATTTTTCAGAACAACAGGGTTTAGCAATTGATACATTGATTCATGAAGAAGGGGCCGCACAAATGGAAATAAATTTGCGGCATGGAGATCCGTTGGAATTAGCGGATCAGGTTTTTTTGTTTAAGCGAACAATACGTGAAGCAGCTCTAAGACACAAAATTTTCGCTACCTTCATGGCAAAGCCGATGTCAAACGAACCATCATCATCAATGCATATTCACCAGTCGGTTCTAAATTCTGAATCTGGGGAGAATATTTTCTCAGATGAAAATGGTGAATTGACTAAAGAATTTCATGCCTTTATCGCTGGTTTACAAAAATATTTACCGAATGTGACATGTATTATGGCCCCGTATGTGAATTCCTATCGTCGCTACTCAAAACACACTACTGCACCAGTGAATTTGCATTGGGGATATGATAATCGAACCGTAGGATTAAGAATTCCTAATTCAGATCCAAAGGGGCGACGTGTGGAAAATCGCATCCCTTCCTCAGATGCAAACTCCTATCTTGCAATTGCCGCAAGTCTTGCTTGTGGTTACCTCGGTTTAGTTAATCAATTGACACCAGATAAACCTAGGATAGATAATTGCAATACCTTACAACAGGGACTACCTCGAAATTTATTGGATGCGATTGGTTTACTTACTGTTTGTAATGAGTTATTTCCAATACTAGGAGAGCAATTCATTCATACTTATCGCGCGGTTAAGTTAGAAGAAAATGAAACTTATATGTCGGTGATTAGTCCCTGGGAACGCGAATATTTACTCTTAAATGTTTGAGAATTTCAAAAATTTTCCTAAAACCGGAGAGGTATTTAATTATGACGAAGTTTAGTAATGAGTTTCCAACTAGTGAACTACAACGAATAGATGCGGCACATCACCTACATCCATTTACTGATACAGCAGAATTAAATTCAGAAGGCAGTAGAGTTATTGTCAAAGCAGATGGTGTTTGGTTACAAGATTCTGATGGTAATCGTATTCTTGACGGGATGGCAGGATTGTGGTGCGTGAACATAGGTCACGGGAGAAAAGAAATAGCAGAAGCAGTTCGTCAGCAAATGCACGATTTAAGTTATTACAACACTTTTTTCAAAACCACACATCCTCCAGCGACGGAACTCTCAGAGAAGGTTACCCAGCTTGCACCTGCAGAATTTAATCATGTTTTTTTCACTAGTTCAGGTTCTGAAGCGAATGATACAGTTGTCAGAATGGCTCGAACATATTGGGATATAATGGGAAAGCCAAGCAAGACGACAATAATAAGTCGTTGGAATGCTTATCACGGTTCAACTCTAGCCGGAGCGAGCTTAGGTGGGATGAAAAAAATGCATGAACAAGGGGATTTACCTGTTGGTGGTATACATCATATTAACCAACCTTACTGGTTTGGTGAAGGTGGAGAACTTGAACCAGACGAATTTGGTGTGAAAGTCGCGCGCGAATTGGAAACGGCTATTGATCAATTAGGAGAAGATAAAGTGGCGGCGTTTATTGCAGAACCAATACAGGGAGCTGGTGGAGTTATTATTCCACCTGAAACGTATTGGCCAGAGATAAATCGAATTTGTCAGGAGCGCGAAATACTGCTAGTCGTTGATGAAGTCATTTGTGGTTTTGGTAGATTGGGAGAGTGGTTTGGAACCGAATATTTTAAGGTTAATCCAGATATAATGCCGATAGCAAAGGGGTTATCTTCAGGTTATTTACCAATTGGTGGAGTGTTAGTTGCAGACCGTGTTGCCGATGTTTTGATTGATAAAGGTGGAGAGTTTTATCATGGATATACCTACTCCGGTCATCCGACCTGTTGTGTTGCAGCATTAGTAAATTTGGAAATTATGAAAAATGAGAAAATAGTTGAAGGTGTTAAAAGTGACAAAGCAATTTATTTTAAGGATAAATGGTTGCAGCTAAAGGATCATTCATTGGTTGGTGAAGCAAGAGTTGCTGGAATGTTAGGTGCACTGGAATTAATTCCGGATAAGAAGAATCCACGAGGAGCAAAATTTGAAAATGAAGGTGAGGTTGGAACACTTTGCAGAGATAATGCAATTAAAAACGGACTTGTTATGCGAGGAGTTCGCGATTCAGTGGTCGTCTCTCCACCATTAATCATTTCGCATGATGAAATTGATGAATTAGTGCGATTAGCAGAGGTCACTTTGGATAAAACTTATTCTGAATTAAAACAGAATGGAAGAATCATAGATTAAGTATGCGGAATGAAAATAGTCAAAATTATCCGGAATCATATTATCTTGCTACAGCAAATTTAATTGATAAAAAGCCCGGTCTGGTTGGAACTCACGAGGCTGATGTTTGTGTAATTGGAGGTGGTTTCACTGGATTAGGTTGCACATTACGGTTAGTGGAACTTGGATATAAAGTTAAATTACTTGAACAGCATCGAATTGGTTGGGGGGCATCAGGTCGAAATGGTGGACAACTTCATTCGGGGCAAAGGCGAGATCAACTGTGGTTAGAAAGACAATTTGGACTTAATAAGGCGCGTGAATTTTGGCAATTGGCAGAAGAAGCCAAAGATTTTGTCAAATCAAAAATATCAAAACATAATATAGACTGTGATTGGCAGGATGGTTTAATACATACAATACATAAGCGTCGGTATGTAACCGAAGAGCATGAATATGCAGAACACTTACAAAAAGCGTATGGTTATTCAAAATTTTCTCCGTTAAGTAAATCTGAATTGGCAGATGCAATCGGTACGAATAAATTTTTTGGTGGAATTAGAGATGCAGGTGGTGGTCATTTGCACCCATTAAATTTTGCACTTGGATTGGCTCAAGTAGCAATGGAGGCTGGTGCGGAGATATTCGAAAATAGCCGAGTTATTTCAATTGAACAGGGTAAAAAAGTAAAAATTAATATTCAAAATGGTGCAGTAATTGCCAATAATGTGGTAATTGCAACCAATGGATATAGTATTGGTTTGAATAGAGAGTTGGAAAAGCATGTATTACCCATAAACAATTTTATTGTGGCAACTGAACCACTGGAAGCTAATTTGGTTGAATCGTTAATACCGCAGAGAGAAGCCGTTGCTGATAGCCGTTTCGTTGTGAATTATTGGCGAATTACTAAAGATAACAGAATGTTGTTTGGTGGTGGTGAAACCTATTCTAGCAAGTTCCCACACGACATTAGTAACTTTGTTCGCCCTTATTTGTTGAAAATTTATTCACAACTGCAAAATGTTAAGATTGAATATGCATGGGGAGGAACCTTAGGAATCACTACAAATAGAATGCCTTTTTTAAATCGAACGGGAAATTCAGTATATATTGCCGCAGGATTTTCTGGACAAGGTGTGGCACTTGCCGGATTTGCTGGTCAGTGTTTAGCCGATGCAATTGCTGGGGAAAATGAACGATTCGACTTATTTTCCAAGATATCAGTACCAAGTTTCATAGGTGGAAATAAACTACAAGCACCTATTTTAGCACTTGCAATGACTTGGTATGCAATTCGGGACCGATTGTAAAATTGACTGAAACTTTATTATTTGGATTTCATCACGATTGTGAAATCACATTCTAATTCTTAAAATTTTCTTGAATATTGAGAATATTCAGTTTGCTAATTACAAGAATTTATTCCAGATATTTTATATTTTGAATTCTCTAACCATTCATTTGATATTTCAACTCCCCAACCTGGTTTGTCTGTTACAGTGACATGTCCATTTTTGATGACAAAAGGATCATTAGAAAACAAACCAAATTGCCATGGATAGTAGTCTTCTTGTTCAATTGAAAATTCGAGATATTTCCCAGCATTAGGAATAATTCGTAACAAATGCATGGTGAATAAAGTTACCATTGAAAGATTGGCACTATGTGGGGTACAAGGTATCCCCGCTAATTCCGCCATTTTTGCGACTTGGAGTGTACGAATCATTCCACCTAAATAACATACATCAGGTTGGATGATGTCAACTACCTCATCATCTATCATTCGTTTCCAATCAACGAGAGAGCAATCTTGTTCTCCACCAGTGACATCAATAGCTAATGCTTCTTTAACTTGTTTGGTTTGATCGTATTGCCAATAGGGACAAGGTTCCTCAAAATGACAAATTCCATTTGCTTCAAGCAGTGATCCTATTTCGATTGCCTTTCGAGGTGAATAACATGAATTTGCGTCTACCAGTAACTCAACATCACCAGAGATTTCGCGGCGGATTAAAGGTACAATTTCCTCAGTTCGGCCGGGCCATTCGTCTTGATCATGTCCACATTCAGATCCCACTCTAAATTTGAATGCAGTAAAACCAAATTCAGCGTGTAATTTTTTAAATCTCTCGGCTTCGTTCTGGGGAGTAATCTCCCGCTTCATTGACGACCCATAAACTCTTAAGTTTCCAGGTGATCCGCCAAGTAATTCACAAACTGGTTTTTCTTGAATTTTACCTCTTAAGTCCAATAAGGCTGTATCAAGTCCTCCCAACGCACGGCAAAGATATGAACCTGGAAATTTGTGCTCTTTTTCTGGTATGATTTTAATTAGATTTTCAAAGTTTGTGACATCTTCATTCAGGGTATATGGTGCAATTTGTCGATGGATGACTTCTGCGGTAATATCTGCACAATATGGAGCAGTTTGTCCCCAGCCGTGGTTACCACAATCTGAAGTTACCTTAACCATACAAATAAATTCATTGGAAAATGTCTCAATTGAATTAATTTTCATATAATTTGTTACGTTATTGAGATAAAGCAATTGTAGAAGAAGACAGTTAGATTTCACAATTTAATATGAGATTCAAAGCTTTTGCAACAAATTTAATTTTGAACTAGAATCTTTTTATTTTGCCCAATACAAAAAAATAAGATACGCTTATAGATTGAACCAAAATTTACCATAACAAAAAACTTGAGGAAAATATCATGAAAAGTCGACTAATTTTTGGCTGTTTAATAACAGCTACATTCATGTTTGGGATAAATTTATCACAAGCAGAGACATTACGTTTACTGACCTGGGGTTCCTATGCACCAGATAATTTAATCGAAAAATTTGAAGCGGAATACCCTGATATAGACGTTGAAGTGACGTTTTCAAACAATGAAGAGATGATTTCGAAATTGAGAGCTACTGGTGGAGCAGGTTTTGATTTGGCACAACCAAGTCATGACCGGATATTTGCGGCACAGCTTGAGTATGATATTTATAAACCACTAGACTTATCAAAGATTGATACTTCTAATATGGAGCCGTCATTACTTGATGGGGTAAAGGCAAATACAACAATTGATGGAAACGTTTACGCAGTTCCTCATCAATGGGGTACTTCTGGATTGATGGCTGATAAAACTAAGGCACCAGATTTTAAGAGTTGGGCAGACTTGTGCGATTCTAAATACAAGGGCAAGACATCAATGCGTTTGAAGCGAACGATTCTACTTGGTACAGCTTTTGCAATGGGTGAAGACCCATTTGCTGCTTACGATGATTTGGATAAATATCAAAGAATTTTGGATGATGTCGCTGAAAAGTTAATTTCATGCAAAGATAATATCAAAGCATATTGGCAAGGAAGTGATGATTTGTCTGCGATGATGTTGTCAGGTGAAATAGTGGCATCTGAGACCTGGGATTCAACGGCTTACAAGTTATATGGTGAAAACAAGAATATTGTTTTTGTCCCACCTGAAACTGGTGCACTCGCATGGATTGATACATTTGCGTTACCACGTAAAGCTAAAGCTGACGATGCCGCGTATAAATGGATAAATTTTGTGTTGCGACCAGAAAATGTTGAATTGATGTCGGCAAGTACGGGTGCTATTGCATCAATAAAAGGTGCGAAAGATTTACTTCCAGCAGACAAAAAAGCAGCAGTTAATGCAGCTTTTACTGATGCTGATATTGCAAATTTAAAGTTTTTTGCCAATATTCCACCAGGTGTGGAAGATATGGAAGGTAAAACACTTGAAAAAATCAAAGCGGCAACTGGAAGTTAGTCGAAATATTGCGCCCTGATTGATTTGTTTACCGAATTAATTAGGGCGTGAATTCAATGAGCGAACGACGATTTAATAATAGACGCGTCGTTACAAATTTGTTTTGTACTCTATCGAATTTGTATAACCAACCGAGTAAGGCGTGGGTTTCATGACATCATCAAATAATTATGATTTGGAATGTGAAAATATTGAAAAGTCATTTGGTTCGGTGAAAGCTGTTAACAATGTATCAATTGAAATACCAAGTGGGACTTTTTTTTCAATTCTTGGGCCTTCGGGTTGTGGTAAAACAACATTGATTCGAATGATTGCAGGTTTTGAATTTCCAACCGCTGGTGATATTCGCATTAAAGGAAAATCTGTTTTGAATCTTGCCCCTAACAAACGCAATGTCAAAATGGTTTTTCAACATTTAGCACTATTTCCGATGATGAATGTTTATGAGAATATTGCTTATGGATTGAAGTGTATCGGTGCTAATCGAAATACAATTGCCGAAAAAGTAAAAGATGTCCTGGACCGTATTGCTTTACCTGATGTTGCCCAACGGGAAATTCATCAACTTTCAGGTGGTCAAAAGCAAAGAATTGCAATTGCTCGATGCATGGTTCTTGATCCAGATGTATTATTGCTTGACGAACCACTTGGAGCATTAGATCTCAAACTACGGGAGACTATGAAAATTGAATTGAAACTGCTCCAACATCAGTTCAATACAACATTCGTATATATCACTCATGATCAATCAGAAGCACTTGTGATGTCTGACCGTGTCGCGGTTATGAATCAAGGTAAATTTGAACAAATTGGAACTCCGCAGGAATTGTATCAAAGTCCTAAAAGTGCTTTTGTTGCAGGATTTGTTGGTGATACTAACCGATGGTCAGGGACAGTTAAATCTGTTGATAATAAAAGTGTCAAAGTTGAAACTAAACAGGGGTTAACATTAGTTAGTTCAAGACTACGTGTTGAAGGTATTGGAATTGGTGATAAAGTAGAAGTCTTTATTCGACCAGAATTTATTAGTTCAAAGCGACTAGTTGAGTCTGCATCAACTTCTGAAAATCGACATAATCAATTGAGTGGTAAAATAGATAGTGTCTTGTTTAATGGGGCACAAAGTAGGATTTTATTGCGCGGGCAAACTGGAGAATTAATTGAGGCAGACGTTACCTTAAGCGGGACTGATGACCTCGCCGCTGGTGATGATGTACAGCTTAGTTGGCCATCTGATCAGGTTATGTGCTTTACACATTAGGTGGCACTGATGGGAATTAAATTAACTAAAGATGCAAAACGTCTAACTTTGATATTATTGTTTGCACCATTTTTCTTATGGATTTTTCTCCTAATATTTTTACCGCATTTGGGAATGATTTCACTTTCCTTGCGAGAGAAGGTTGGGATTAGAGAATATGAAATTGGTTTTGCAAATTATATTGAATTTGCCCAAGAGCCTATTTACTGGAATACACTTCTCCGTACTGGTTCAATGTCCTTATTGGTCACTGCACTTACACTATTAATAGGTTTTCCTATTGCTTACTATATCGCAAAAATTGCCGGCAGTAAGATACGCGGTGGTCTATTTTTAATTTGCTTAATTCCTTTATGGGTAAGTGATCTCATTCGAGCGTTTGGTTGGACATTACTACTTAGAGAATCCGGAGTGATATCTAGCATTTTATTATGGGTAGGAATAATTAATGAACCGATTGAATTTTTGTATAACGATATCACGGTAATTGTTGGATTAGTTTATACCGTAATTTTATTTATGATTGTTCCATTAGTGTCAACACTTGATGGAATGGACAATTCGTTAATTGAAGCTGGATACAATTTGGGAGGAAGTAGATCAACAGTATTTTTTCGAATCATAGTTCCTTATGCAATGCCTGGAATTGTTGCTGGATCAATTGTAGTGTTTATGTTGACAGCCGGTTCGTACCTTACACCTATTTTGTTGGGTGGAAAAAATTCTAGTTGGTTTACGGAACAAATTTACGACCAATTCATAACACGTTTTAATTGGGAATCTGGAGCCGCGTTTGGAATTTTGCTTCTATTATTTACTTCATTAGTAGTGTGGATAGGGCTCAAATTAAGTGGCCAGACTCTTGCTAATACAGTAGCTTCCGATGATTAATCTGATCTGGAAAATAATTTTATTGGAGCTTTGGAAATAACTGAAATGATAGCAAACCAGAAAATTTCACTCGCACTTTTAGGTTATCGAGCCTATATGGTTGCATTTTTTGTCTTCTTAGCTGCACCATTAATTGCCGCGGGAAGTTTTGCTTTCAATGATTCTTTATTCCCCACGCTTCCTTGGCAGGGATTTACGCTGGATTGGTTTTTCAATGACACTGAACCAAAATTGGGAATGTTCCATGACCGCCGATTACTTCAAGGTCTATATTATTCTTCTATTATTGCAGTTATGGTTTCAATTTTATCCGTTTTTGTTGGAACAACAAACGCTTTCTTATTTGTTCGTGGAAACTTCCCAGCTAAGAATTTCTTTTACATTCTTATGATTCTTCCGCTTGTTATTCCTGGGGTAATTTTAGGAATTTCAATTTTAGTGTTGGCCTCAAATTTGGCAAACTTTTTTGAGAATAGCTTTGACATAGAAATTGAGGTATTAAGACCAGGACTAATGCTAGTAGTTCTAGGGCAATTCTCTTTTATAACTACAATATCTTCATTGGTAATAACGGCAAGATTGAAGAAATTTGATAACTCGATGGAAGAAGCAGCTTATAATCTTGGTGCCAATCGGGGACGGGTAATGCGTACAATCACACTTCCCTTTCTTCGTCCGGCGATGATTGCGGCTGGGATTGTTGCTTTTTTAGTTTCCTTTGAAAATTTCAATACAACGTTGTTTCTGGTAGGTTCAGAAGCACCTCTGACTATTACTATGTATGATCGGATGGCTAAAGTTGGTTCAACACCTGTATTGAACGCAGTTTCGTTTTTCTTAATGATAGGATCAGGAGCACTTGCACTTTTATCTATTTTAGTGCAACGCGAAAAACAAAATTAGAGAAAGTTAGCTTATTTGATTCAAAGGTTTGTTGAATTATTGTTGCTACAAATTTTAGAATTATTTAATTAATCGCGAGTTTATCAAGTATTCCGTAAATTTATATTTTTTGGTCTCTAAGTATTAGGTCAGATGCTTTTTCAGCGACCATAATCGTTGGAGCATTTGTATTTCCTGACGTTATTGTTGGAAAAATTGATGCATCTGCAACTCGAAGGTTTTGTATTCCATAAACTCTTAAATTGGAATCAACTACATGATTACTGGGATTGTTACCCATGCAACAAGTACCCACAGGATGAAATACAGTTGAACATCGTGATCGCACATCGTCAAGTATTTGTTCTTCGGTATTGATTTGAGTACCTGGGGCGATTTCTTCTACAATAAGCTCTTTAATACTGGGTGTATTTGCATAAGTACGAAGTAACTTACAACCTTCAATCATTTCTCGGCAGTCTTTTTGAGTTGAAAGTGAATTTGGAAAGATAGCTACAGGATCCATAGGGTCGCTAGATTTTAGTTCAATGAAACCTCGACTGGTAGGACGCGTTGGTTGAAAACCAATTAGAATACCAGAAAACGGATCTGGATTCATTAATGGTCTAGTACCAGTTGGAGATTTGGTATAGCTAACTGGATTAAAATAAAGTTGGAGATTTGGTCGTTCACAATCTGGATTACTTTTAACAAATCCACCAGCTTGATTGACTCCTAATGACAATGGACCACGTCTAGTCAGTAAGTATTGCAATCCATATCGAAGCTTTCCCCACCAGGGTCGTAATTGGTCATTTAGTGTGGGTACATTAACTCTGAAGATGTAATCTAACCCCAAATGGTCTTGTAAATTCTGTCCTACTGCCGGCAGATTGTGAACAATATTGATGTTATGGTTCTTGAGCAGATCTGGAGGACCTATTCCTGATAGCATCAGAACTTGTGGTGAATTGATTGAACCGGCACTTAGAATAATTTCTTTGTGTGCCGAAAGTTCAAATGATTCGTTTTTTGCACGAACACAAACGCCCGTTGCTTTACGGTTGTTAATTAATAATTTTGTTACAAGTGCATTTTTAATGATCTTTACATTTGATCGGGTGCGGGCTCTACTCAGAAAAGCTCTGGCAGTTGACATCCGTAGCCCATCTTTCACAGTATTTTGGTAATGTCCTACTCCTTCTTGACTTGCACCATTAAAATCAGAATTGTATCTAAAACCAAGAAATTCACTTGCTTCGATAAATTTCTCGCAAAGTGGGTGGAGATCTTGACTCATTGTAGTAACAGAGAGTGGCCCGTCACTACCACGATAACTGTCGCTACCAGAATCATTGGTTTCGGATTTTTTAAAATATGGAAGTATATCTTGCCAACCCCAGCCCTTATTACCTAATTCCTCCCAATCATTGAAATCTGCATGTTGGCCACGGATATAAACCATTGCATTAATTGAGCTTGACCCGCCAAGTACTTTACCTCTTGGCCAAAAACCAGTGCGATTGTTTAATTCAGGGTCGGGTTGAGTTTGGTACATCCAGTTGACTTTGGGATCAAAAAACGTACGTCCATAACCAATAGGCATCCAGATCCAAAAATTTTTATCGGAGCCACCTGCCTCAATCACACAAACTGTAAATTTACCATTTTCCGATAACCGGTCGGCAAGAACGCATCCCGCAGAACCTGCTCCGACTATAATAAAATCAAATTCGTTCACGTATTTCCACTTTTAAGTTGAAATTATGATGTCGCAATTATTTTTCTAGGTATTGCTTGAAGTATTTCAAGGATTATTGGTAGTAGACGAACCACAAGTTGGTAACATAAGGAATTTACTTGTTTTGTGGATAAGGGATTTCAGTCTTGAAATCAGGTATGTGATAACCTTTTTGAACTGCCGGTCGTTTAGCAATATTAGTGTACCAATCGCAGACATTTGGAAATTCGCTAATATCAATTTTTTGCCAATCAAATCGTCCAACCCATGGAAAGATTGCCATATCCGCGATCGAATATTCTCCATCCCCCGTTCCAGCGACAAAGTCTTGTGATGCTAGTCTCTTATCTAAAACACCATACAGGCGTTTGGCCTCATTGGTATATCTAATTTCAGCATATGGAGCTTTTCCAGGATTGTAGCTGACAAAATGATGAACCTGGCCAAACATTGGACCTACGCCACCCATCTGCCACATAAGCCATTCGACCGTTCCCCAATAGTCATCCTTTGGAATAAATGCATCAAATTTATCCGCGAGATACAGTAAAATTGCCCCACTTTCCATTAAAGTAGTATTATTTTCGTGATCTACAATAGCGGGGATTCGATTATTGGGGGAGATCTTGAGAAAGTCTGGATTAAATTGTTCATCTTTTGTGATATCAATTGGAAAGACTTTGTATGGAACACCAAGTTCCTCAAGGAGTATTGAAACTTTACGGCCATTAGGTGTGTTCCAAGTATATAGATCAATCATGTTACCTCCGATAATTTTATGATTCAGTTAGTTAGTATATCAATATAGAGCTTTGATATTTAATTGGAATTCTAATTTCTTGATTGTCTGTGTTGTGATACCACAATCTCAAAATCCAGTAAGAATTGCCTTCTCTAAAAGCTTACTTTTGTGTTGAAACCGTATTTTAAGCAATAATATTCTGGCTATCGTCACTATTCCAATATTGTACTTTAGTGTGGAGCAAGTCGTGAGTCTAAATAACTTACTACACTTTTTAAACCGTCCTTTTCAACAATTAAGTTAATTGGACTTGCATTTAGAATTATATTTCGGGATTTCATCCATTGCTTTACAACCGATGTGTCTCCTGTAGCAATTGCATCAATTGATTGAAAAACGCGAACTAATAGAGCGGCTTGTCTAAATGAATTTGAACCATCTTCCAACAAGCTTTTACCTGTTTTGATCTTCATCAAATTATTGAGTGAAATATCAAGTGTATTTGATAATTGTTGGTCATTTAGTCCTAACAAATTGGATGCTCTAATTACCGCATTAGTTAGCACTTCCTCTCTTTTTGGATTGTATTCTTCGTTCTTAACGACTGGATTCATTTTGCGCTCCCAATAAGCTTATTGAAAAAAATAATTGTAATGGTAATACAAATTCATTGCAATGGTATTAAACTATCTTGATTCAAATTAAACTTGAAAGAAGATTTTTGCATTTCTTAAAATTCTAAGTCGTAACGAATAAATGTTTAATCTAAAACTTTACTCTCAAAAGAAGCCGATCAGTCTACCTGAAATTAGTGCAAGAAACCAGCATGTTAGTGAATTGATTGCCGCAAGTCGCATGTGTGATTTGGTCGCAGTCTGTAACCACCAACTTTGAGTAATATGTATAGTGATTGCTGATATTGTTCCAATAGAAATTAATGATACCTTAAACAGAAAAATGGGAACCTAGACTTTATGAAAGTGCTTGCAGATAGAAATTAGACAAGAATAGCAATGATCTCTTTCAAAGTGACCAGTGCCTTATCAAACGATATTTGCTCATCTTCGTTGGCATACGACATATTCTGAACAAACTGCTGGTATTCTTTCCGGTAAATTTCATCAGTTGAAAGCATTTCATAAGCTTTACTCAAACGTTCAGAAACACTCATGTTGGCAATAACCTCACCACCACGTTCTTGGTCATTTTGCAATGAATGCTGAGCGCAATCAACAAAGACTTCCATGTCATCCAGAATTTTGTGTTTCAGAGCAGCTAAGTCATGGAGGTGGCGGATCAATGTTACATCATCTTTTTCTGAAGCTCGATTCCTTGCTACTACCCGCCAAGTCAGTGCACTAATTTTATTAGAAGCAGTTTCTACGGGTGAAATGCACGTTAGTTCTGTTTCCGGACTCTCACCGGTTGATTCAGAAATAATAGACTGTACGTTTTGCATTGATGGTGGGAGTCTGTGATTGATAAATGTCATGTCTAATTGCAAATATGGACGCAAGAATTCATGTTCAAATTTGATATCATATTCGACCTGAGCTTTGAAATATCGATATCTTTTGCCGCGCTGAATTTTATCGTCTTCAATCGTAAAACGTGAGTCGTCTCTAATGTGTGAAATTATAGATCTTCTGAATGAGCGCCTACTATTATTTGACATTTGGTCGGGCGCAACTAAAAAAAATCCAAATCTTCTGAAAAGCGTTTTATTAAACCAAAGCCTTTTGAAAGACTGGTGCCACCAGAAAAAACGAGATCTACATCGCGATCATTCTCGAATTCATTAATTACTTTAAGTAATTAAACAGCATACCAGTCTTTTTCAATGAAAGCAGGGTTAATATCAGTTTTCAAAACAATTTCACGAATGAGGTCACGTTTAAGCATATTTTTCATAGGATACATAAATTTTATTGTAACCAATTTTACGGGAAATGCGTCCTTGAACACCAATTACACGACCCGTTGGTACTTGAGTTGATCTTCCATCTAAGTAGAGTCTTTCGAATTTAGTAGGAATGACTTTAACTCCTAGTTTTTTTAAAGCCTCTCGCGCTAATTCAGGCAAAGACTTATCAGGAATTTTATCATTACTGAGGATAGCTTGTCTGGTGCGTGCATATAAACCATAACCGATACTAATTAGCAATCTCCTTTGTACTAGTTGACGTAATATGCGACCGACTTGATGATAGCTACCAAGGTCCGCAAAGTCTTTGCGAACAAATACGCTATCCGCGCTACGCTTTACGCGGTAAGTGATCTTGCTTTCGAATGCGTTTTTGGTCGCCATAGTTCTTCCTTGCAAAAATACGACATTTGAAATTACAAATATAAGGCATTTTGTACAAAATTTCAACCCTTATAATAATTGTATCATAGCATTTTATATAAATTAAAAATAATTATTGAAGTTAAACTACAGATATTTATGAAGCTTTCAATGAAGAAATTATTGAAAAACGTTTATGTTTTCAGCAACAATCACTTTAAAAAAACCTTCACCTGCTTTCATTTTCTCTAAATAATTGAGTGAAATATCAATTGTAATTGATAATTATTGGTCATTTAGTTCAAGCAAAATGGATGTCTTCATTACTGCCTTGGTTAGCACAGCTTCTCGAATTGGACTGATTCTTGTTTTCTAACTTCAGTTCACATTTTAGATACCGGATAAATTCAATGAATAAATTTGAAAAACCAATATTATAGCGAAAAAATGTATTATAAATGGTTTTATTTCTTAGAAGAAACCAATTAGTCTACCTGAAAGTAATGTAAAAAGCCAACATGTAAGTGAAATGAAAGCCGCAAGTCTCATGTGTGGTTTGGTCGCGGTTTGTAACCACCAACCATGAGTAGTATGCATAATGATTGCAGATATTGCACCAATAGTAACTAATGAAATCTTAATCAAGAAAATGGGCAAAATTGAATATTCAGTTGCACGAATTGAGAATAAAATTGTTCCAGTAGTAACTGCTATCGCTAAACCTGACCCGGCCATTGGCACCAAAATGCGTGAGACGGTAGTTAACGAGATATTTGACCAGAAACCTAGTAACCGAAGGTTGAGTGGTAATACCCCTCCAACTAATATACAAATTCCCAAGATGTGCGATGCATTGAACAATGCATAAGTCCAATGAGAGAATCGTAACCCTGTTGCAAGATTTGTAGATTCTAGCCAGACATAAAATGTGTTTAGAATATCAATCACGGCGGGGATACAAAATGTATTCTTTTTCACCTAGAAAGAATTTTTCGGCTTTCAACAGCCTTTTATTAATATCTGCAGAAGGTTCACCTAAGACGCGGATCTCAACTCCTTCAGCTAAATCTCCGTCCTTTACACCGGCTTCCTTATTACGCCAAGGTTGACCGACTTCAACAGTCCAAATTTCACCTTCTGCGTTAACTTCCAAAACACCATGTGGATTACCTAGACTTACAGATTTTATGATTCCAGTTAATTCAATATTATTTCCTGTAGTCCATCGCCAACCATGATGAGCATGTCCAAAGGAAGTCCAAAGTATAAAAACAATTCCCACTCCGATTGCAGTTTGATTAAATTTTCGCATGCTTTACTCCAAAAGTTAATTGTTAGGTATTATAAGATTAGCATTGTTTTTGAGAATTTCTGCATATTTGTGAAAATTATTCGAAATAATGAGTCCTTACCTTTAAAATTTAGTTTTCTAAGTCGTATTCGGTTTTGTGAACAACTTTTCGAATTGCGAAGCTACTTCGCATTCTTGAAACACCAGGTAATTTTGATAAATGATCGCGATGAATGCGTTCAAAGTCATTAGCATCGCTGGCAGAAAGCTTTAGTAGATAATCCGCATTTCCCGCCATTAAAAAACATTCTTGAATTTCGCTGGATTGTTCCACAGCTGCTTCAAATTCTATTAGTGCATCACTACTTTGACTTAGTAGTGAGATTTCAACAAATATTGTCATTGATTTGCCAATCTTCTGCTGGTCGAGAATAGCGGCGTAACTTTCAATTATTCCACTCTCTTCAAGCAACTTAACCCGTCTAAAACACGCAGAATGGGATAAATTTATTTTGTTTGATAAGTCAGCATTTGACATCCGTCCGTTTTGCTGAAGAAGTTTTAGAATCTTTCGATCGGTTCTATCTATGAGCATTTTGATATTCCTTCGAAAAAAATAGAATTATTGTGAATTATATTGCAAAAAAGATGAAATTTTCAACAAATTAGCAAGCAAATTCTATTAAATTGAAATTAAAATTGCAATAAATCCATTTTAACAGGAGGGAACTATGAAAATAGGGATTCCGAAAGAAATAAAAAACCATGAATACCGTGTGGGTGCTACCCCACAAAGTGTTCAAGAGTTTATAACACATGGACATAAGGTTTATGTAGAAAACAATGCTGGCATCGGAATTGGCGCTACTGATGAAGCATATTCTTCAGTAGGTGCGGAAGTTGTTGATTCTGCAGAAAAAGTTTTTGATCAATCAGAATTAATTTTGAAAGTAAAGGAACCTCAATCCAGTGAACGCAAAATGTTACGTCCAGACCATGTATTGTTTACATACTTACATTTGGCACCTGATCCTGATCAAACAAAAGACTTGGTTCAATCTGGTGCTACTTGTATTGCATATGAAACCGTAACGGACTCATTAGGTAGGTTACCGCTGTTAACACCCATGTCGCAAGTAGCGGGAAGATTATCAGTGCAAGCGGGTGCACATTGCTTAGAAAAGGCACAAGGTGGCGCAGGAGTGCTGTTGGGTGGTGTTCCTGGTGTACCACCGGCGAAAGTAGTCGTCATCGGTGGTGGGGTTGTAGGCGAACAAGCTATCACTATGGCAATAGGAATGGGTGCGGATGTTACTGTGCTTGATCGAAGTATGGTTACACTAGCAAATTTAGAAGCTCGTTTTGGCTCAGCATTGACAACTGTTGCTTCAACAAAAAGTTCGTTAGAGCAATATGTCCTTGAAGCTGATTTAGTTATAGGTGCAGTATTGGTAGTCGGTGCTGCAGCACCTAAACTTGTATCTTATGACCTAGTTAAAAAAATGAAAAAGGGGTCAGTCTTGGTCGATGTTGCTATTGATCAAGGTGGATGTTTTGAAACGTCAAAACCTACTACTCACTCAGACCCCACATATGTAATTGAAGATGTCGTACATTATTGCGTTGCAAATATGCCAGGTGCAGTACCGTATACTTCAACATATGCACTCAATAACGTTACTCTTCCCTTTGCTTTGGCATTGGCAAATAAAGGGTACAGTGATGCATTATTGTCTGATCCGCATTTATTGCAGGGACTTAATGTATTTGACGGGAAGATAGTCTGCAGAGCAGTCGCTGAAGCTCTACAGTATGATTATGTTGAAGCACAATCAGTTTTGGTGAAATGAAGTTTTTAAGGACACCCAACATTACAAGTGTTGGGTGCTAATAAACATTTAATTTCTAAGAGTATTAGTTCGGCGTGGTGGATTTTGTTGCACATCCGGACAAACTATCGGGAATGGATTGCCATACCGGTCATAACCAACACATTCTCTCGGTGGTTCACCCTCAGCTTGAGGAGGAGGTGGCGGCGCAGTAGCGGCACCGACCAGTGCACCAGTAGCTCCTCCAATAATTGCACCTGGCACTGCCGCTCCAGGTTTACCATCACTGACTGAATCACCGATAACAGCACCGGCTATAGCTCCAAGACCACCACCGACTAATGCCCGGTCAGTAGTCTGGTTTGATTGACATGCCGAAAGTACAAATGTGGCAACAATAGTTATAATAAAAGTTCTCATTTAAAACTCCTGTATTTTAACTCAATGGTAACTGATAAAATAAGTTCCAATAAGTTGCTAACGTTTAATTTTTCAAAATTCGAGTAAAAATTGCAGGATAAATTCAGTGATTTTTCCTAAGTTCCTATCTGTAAGATAATGTTAAAGTGAAATATAACATACACTAAATTTCTAAATTTTTTTTAATTTTTTTATACAATTGAAAAATAATGGATTTTCTAAAATTTAGCAGTCAGTTTTTTTGCTTAATTTATGGAATAGGTAAATAAAAATTAAATACATATGATTAGTATTGCGAATGAAAAAATTTGTATAAAAAAATTGATGAGATATTCTGTGTGTACTAAGTTTAACTTGTTGTTGACCAAAAAATTTAAACGTTGAGAATTAGCTTTTTAGTATATGTTGCAATAATCCGATAGTAGAGGAGTCTTTATGTTGAGGGATATTTTCTACCCTCTTTATAATTGGAACTAGATTGTCGGTGAGCTCTTTCCCCAGTTCAACTCCCCATTGGTCAAAAGAGTTGATGTTCCAGATTATACCCTCAACAAATACCCGGTGCTCATATAACGCAATTAACCGTCCGAGGGTGTAAGGGTCTAATTTGTCATAAATGATAGTGGTAGATGGACGGTTACCCGGAAATGATTTATGCGATGATAAACAGGAAGATTCAGTTTCTGAATAACCTTGTTTGATAAGAGCCGTTTTGGTTTCAATTTCACTTCGTCCTATCATTAAGGCTTCACTTTGAGCAAGACAATTAGCGATAAGGAGTTGATGGTGATGTTTTAATTCTGGTTCATGTCCATTTACTGCAAGTAGAAATTCAACTGGGATGACATCGCTTCCTTGGTGCAAGAGTTGATAGAACGCATGTTGGCCATTGGTTCCAGGTTCCCCCCAAATTATAGGGCCAGTAGCAATTTCTGTTGGTTTATTGGAAGCAGAAACACTTTTACCATTTGATTCCATATCCAGTTGTTGTAAATAAGCGGTTAATCGATTTAGTCGTTCGTCGTATGGTAAAATTGCGCGAGTTGGATAGTTTAAAAAATTTCGATTCCATACACCTACTAATCCTAAGAGTATTGGTAAGTTTTTTTCAAGTGAGGTACTCTCAAAGTGACGATCCATTGCATGACCACCGGCTAAAAATTTAGAAAAATTTTTAGCTCCAATCGCAATCATTAGGGGTAATCCAATTGCAGACCAAATTGAATAGCGTCCTCCAACCCAATCCCAGAATTCAAACATGCGGTTAGATTTTATTCCAAACTCGGTTACTTTCGATAATGCAGCAGAAATAGCAGAGAAATGAAATTCAACTGCGTTTTCACTTAAATTATCAATAATCCACTTGCGCGCAGTTTGTGCATTAGTCATGGTTTCAATTGTGGTGAATGTTTTTGAGGCAATTAGAAACAAAGTAGTCGATGGATTAAGTTTTGATAAGGTGTCTGCTATATGCGCGCCATCTACATTAGATACGAAATGGAGATGTGGACC
This sequence comes from Stappiaceae bacterium, assembly GCA_964291365.2. Taxonomy (GTDB): domain Bacteria; phylum Pseudomonadota; class Alphaproteobacteria; order Rhizobiales; family Stappiaceae; genus JBDWFY01. The sequence continues at coordinate 281,337 of OZ220020.1, read as the reverse complement.
AATTTGATATGGAGATAGTGCATTAACCGCCATTTTAGGACCCAAATCAGACCCACCAATTCCGATATTGACGACATCAGTAAATTTTTCTTGAGTTGAACCAGTGATGGTTCCATCAATAATTTTTTGAGAATAATGTTGCATTTGTTGCAACACGCGCTGAATTTCTGGAACTACATTTTGACCGTTTATTTGAATAGGGTCATTAGTTTGATTTCGTAACGCAGTGTGAAGTACTGCGCGATTTTCAGTAAAGTTGACCAGCTTTCCAGAAAACATGTCAGATCGAGATTTTTCAACTTCACACTCTTGGGCGAGATCAACTAGTAATTTCAGTGTTGCTGAATTCAGTCTATTTTTAGATAGATCAAGAAGAATATCTTCAAATCGAAATGAGAGAGAATCAAACCGCTTACGGTCAACAGTAAATAAATGTTGTAAGCTTTTTAATTTGAAATTTTCTACGTGATTAATAAGTGCTTGCCAAGAATTACAATTTGATTGCATTAGTTCATTTCCAATATTTCAGTACGAAAATACTAAACGACAACAAAATTATTTATTTGAGATTTGCAGCAACTCGAGCATTATCTTCAATTTGTTGCCAGTTTTCTTGATTAATTAGCTTTGAACTTGCAATCCATGACCCACCAATGCAGATGACATTACTAAGTTTAAGGTAACTTGGTGCACTTTCAAGCGTAATACCTCCAGTTGGACAAAACTTAATGTCAGGTAGAGGAGAAATTAGGGAACTTAAAAAAGTAGTTCCACCGCTTGGTTCAGCCGGGAAAAATTTTTGTCGAAGATATGATCGATCCATCAGAAACATAGATTCAGATGGTGATGAAGCACCTGGCAGTAAAGGAACATCATGTGAGCCGGCAATGTCTAATAACGCTGGTGTCGTACCAGGCGAAACCATGAAACTAGCACCTGCACGTGACGCAGAATTATATTGGGAAGCAGATATTACTGTTCCTGCACCAACAATTGCCCCTTTAACTTCTTTTGAAATTAATTTTATTGCATCAATAGCTGCTTTAGTTCGCAAGGTTATTTCGATGACAGGAAGTCCACCTTTTACCAAAGCCTTCGCAAGAGGCAATGCAACTGAAGAATCTTCAATTGTTATTACAGGAATAACCGGTGCAATTGTTAAAATTTCATCCAGTCGTTTAGTTTTTTGAGGCATGATAGCTATTAACCTTGTAATTGATAATATTAGATTGGTGCGGATTTATATTAAGCATAAGACTTAATTAAAATATATGGGCACCTAGCTCAGCTGAGTTTATATTATTTCGCATAACATTAAAAAGTTCTCGTCCAATTCCAAAATTGTGATTAGTGAGATCGACTGAGACATTTGGTCGAATTTTCCATTCTTTTTCAGGTACTAAAACTGTCAATTCACCGCGAATAGCATCAAGTCGGATCATGTCGCCATTCTGAATTTTTGCGATAGGTCCACCAACCGCAGCTTCTGGAGTAACATGAATTGCGGCAGGCACTTTACCTGAGGCTCCCGACATTCGACCATCAGTAACAAGTGCAACTTTATGTCCTTTGTCCTGCAATACACCTAACCCGGGGGTTAATTTGTGCAACTCCGGCATACCACATGCTTTTGGACCTTGGAATCGAACAACCGCAATGAAGTCGCCCTCTAGTTCCTTATCTTTAAATGCTTGTTGTAATTGGTCTTGCGAATGGAAAACACGGGCGGGTGCTTCTATTACTTGTCGCTCCTTAGCAACAGCTGATACCTTGATTACAGACTTACCCAAGTTTCCCTTTAGTACTTTTAATCCACCACTTTTTTGAAACGGTTTTGAAACTGGTGCGAGTACGTTTGAATCGGCAGTTTCTTTAATAGCTTCTTGCCATTGTACCTTACCTACCGAATTTAAAGTTACTTCCTGAGTGTATCCATCTAGACCAGTACCCCAGACCGTTAGTACATCTTGATGTAAATAGCCTGCATTCAATAACTCATAAATTAAAAAACCCATTCCGCCAGCCGCGGTAAAGTGATTAATATCAGCTAAACCATTTGGATAAATCCTTGCAAGTAATGGAATCTCATCTGACAATTCTGAGATATCATCCCATCTTAATTGAATACCGGCGGTATTTGCGATAGCAATTAAATGCATGGTGTGATTCGTCGAGCCGCCAGTCGCAAGGAGTCCCACTACTGCATTTACAATTGCTTTTTCACTAATGACTTTACCAATTGGAGTATATTCATTACCTAGAGCGGTTATTGCGAGTGCGCGTTTTGTTGCTTCTATAGTTAGTTGCTTGCGTAGCGGGGTTTTAGGATTAACGAAGCTGGCACCTGGTAAATGTAAACCCATAATTTCCACTAACATTTGATTGGAATTTGCAGTACCATAGAAGGTGCAGGTACCAGGTGAGTGGTAGGATTTACTTTCAGCTTCTAATAATTCTTTTCGTCCAACTTTACCCTCAGCAAACAATTGTCTGGTTTTAGCTTTTTCGTTATTTGGAAGTCCTGAAGGCATTGGTCCTGCAGGTACAAAAACCGCTGGAATATGACCAAAAGATAACGCCGCAATCAGTAAACCAGGTACGATTTTATCACAAATTCCAAGAAACATTGCTGAATCAAACATATTGTGCGAAAGTCCGATTGCCGCGGCCATTGCGATTACATCGCGCGAAAATAGTGATAATTCCATGCCAGATTGACCTTGGGTAATACCATCACACATGGCTGGTACACCACCAGCAACCTGCGCAACAGCACCTGCATTGCGCGCGGTTTCTCGGATTAATTTTGGATAATCCTCATAGGGTTGATGTGCCGACAACATGTCGTTGTAAGCGGTTATAATGCCGATATTTGCAACCGTGTTTTCTGAAAGCTTTGCTTTATCTGTACTAGGACACGCAGCAAAACCATGTGCCAAATTACCACATGAAATCATGCTTCGATGTGGTGTTGAATCTTTGGCAGCTTCAATTCGGTCTAGATACATATTGCGAGTATCATGGCTACGTGAAATAATTCGCTCAGTTACAGCTAATATAGTTTCATTCATAATTGGTACATCCAGTCTAAGAAAATTTAGATCTAATTTAGTTATTCGTACCAGGTTCTGCCATCGCGCTCAATAAGTGCAATAGCACTTGAAGGTCCCCAAGATCCTGCGGTATAGGTATGTATGGGTTCATTTGACTGTTCCCATACTTGTAAAATTGGATCACACCAGTTCCAAGCTGCTTTTACTTCATCGCGTCGCATAAATAATGTTGGGTTGCCACGCACCACATCCATTACCAAGCGTTCATAGGCATCAGGGTGACGGACGTTAAACGCCTCAGCAAAGCTCATATCAAGAGGAACTTGACGTAGTCGCATACCTCCAATTCCAGGGTCTTTAATCATCAATTTTAGCATAACACCTTCATCAGGTTGCAATCTGATGACTAATAGGTTTGATCGGATCTGACCGGCTGTAGAACTAAAAATGCTATGTGGTATATCCTTAAAATGGATTACTACGTCAGAAACTCGTTTAGCTAAACGCTTACCAGTTCTCAAATAGAACGGTACCCCAGTCCAACGCCAATTTTCAATTTGTGCTTTGATCGCGGTAAACGTTTCGGTTTTACTGTCTGGTTTACCTAATTCTTCTAAGTATCCTGGAACTGCACCACCGTCTGCTGCACCCGCGGTATATTGACCGCGAACGGTATATTTAGAGATTGATTGTTCATCAATTGGTTTAAGGGCTCGTAAAACTTTCAATTTTTCATCACGAACGGAATTTGCATCAAATGAAGCCGGTGGTTCCATTGCGACTAGACAAAGTAGTTGAAGTAAATGATTTTGAATCATGTCCCGCATCGCACCTGCCGTATCGTAATATCCGACTCGACTACCAACTCCGAGGCTTTCAGCAACAGTTATCTGAACATGATCAATATGTGCAGAATTCCAAATTGGTTCAAATAACGCATTAGCAAAACGTAGTGCCATTAAATTCTGAACGGTCTCTTTTCCAAGATAGTGGTCAATTCGAAATATTTGGTCTTCATTGAAGACTGATCCGATGGATTTGTTGAGTGAATTTGCTGAATTTCCATCTTTTCCTATTGGTTTCTCAACAACTATTCTAGTTTTGTCATTAATTAATCCTTTTTGACCAATTTGCTTGGAAATTGTTCCAAATAATTCTGGTGCAACAGCCAGATAGAAAACTCGGACAAATTCATCATAGTTACTTAATAATTTACTTAAGTTATCCCAACCAGATTCGGCGGTGATATCAACCGAAGTAAAATGTAAGCGTGATAAAAATCGTTTAAGTTTTTCGTCAATTAAATTTTCGCTACAAGTATGTTTAAATAATGCCTGTTGTGCTAACTCTTGATAAGTCTGGTTACTGAGTTGTTTACGTGATATGCCAATAATTCTGGCTTGTTCTGGAATTTGTCCATCAATATCACGATGGTAAAGTGCGGGTATTAGTTTGCGAAAAGATAAATCACTAGTTCCACCGAATACTATTAAATCAAATGGTTCAACTTCAATAACACGTGTAGTCAAGTGCTTACTCCTATTTTAGAAAAGAACGTTTTTTTAATTTAAACTGGGTTGTACCGCACCCAAAATCATGCAACTGAGTTTGGTAGTAAAAACTGTTCAAGGTTGAAATCTAATTCAAATCGATTTGGAAAAATATTTGTCTTTTCCAGCTCTTATACAGATTTGGTTTTTTGCTACATAATTGTAGTTAGTAATGTATCAATTGTTTTCAAAAGAAATTTGATTCAATTAAACAAACATTGGATTGTAAAAAGGAAGTGACTAGTAGATTTAGCTAGCTAATATTGAATAGCACTAATGTAGCATATTGTGGCAATTTGTCAAATCGGTAAAAAATTTTGGATCTACGTGAGTCTAAGACTGGAAAGACTGTCATTGATTGCATGTAATTTGAAAACACTGAACTAACAGATTTTGATCAAAAATTAGTTTTAATTAGTTCAGTATTTATGAATATAATTGCGATGGTGGTTTCATTGCGCCTGTCATGATTGCTACAGCATCTGACATCGAAAATTCTTTTGGGTTGATAACTGCTATCCGTTTACCCAAACGATGAATATGAATGCGATCTGCGATTTCAAATACATGAGGCATGTTATGACTAATCAAAACTATCGGCATTCCTTTGCTTTTGACATCCCTAATCAAGTCAAGAACTCTTCGACTTTCTTTAACCCCAAGTGCGGCAGTTGGCTCATCCATAATTATGACTTTTGATCCAAAAGCCGCAGCGCGGGCCACTGCTACCCCCTGACGTTGCCCACCAGATAGAGTTTCTACAGCCTGATTAATATTTTGGATTGTCATTAAGCCAAGTTCGGATAACTTTTCACGGGCGAGTTGTTGCATTTTCTTTCGATTTAAGGCACGGAAATATTTTCCCAAAATTCCTTCTTTTCTAATTTCACGTCCCAAGAACATGTTGTCTGCAATTGAGAGCGCAGGAGAAAGTGCCAAAGTCTGATACACGGTTTCGATACCGTGGGCACGTGCTGCCATTGGATCGGGAAAAACAACTGGTTGTCCATCAAGTAAGATTTCACCTTCATCAGGTTGGATTGCGCCGGATAGTGCTTTAATCATAGTTGATTTTCCAGCACCATTATCACCAATTACGGCTAGAATTTCTCCAGCCTTGAGTTCAAAATCTGCGTTATCAAGAGCGATAACGCGCCCATATCTTTTAATTAAATTTTTTGCTGCAAGAACGAGAGAATTCATGTTGATACCCTTCTAATCCATTGGTCTAATCCAACTGCAACGATAATCAAACAACCAATTGCGAATAATTCCCATTGTGGGTCTGCACCAGCAAGTTTCAATCCAGAAGAGAATACGCCGACAATTAGTGCACCAAACAGTGAACCCTGGATTGCACCACGTCCGCCAAACAATGAGGTGCCACCTATAACTACGGCAGTAATACTGTTGAGATTTGCTTCAGCAAAACTCGAAGGACTTACCGAACCGACCCTTCCAATTGCAGCCCACGCTGCAATTCCGCAAACTAAACCCGCAACTACGTAGACTGAAAGCAACAACCGGTCGCTACGAATTCCAGATAATTCCGCTGCCTCTTTGTCATCACCCACGGCGTATACATGGCGACCCCATGATGTTCGATTCAACAAATACCAAAACACAATAAAGATGACGACCATTAAGATTACACCATAGGTGAAAACAGCCCCACCAATATTGAATCGTTCGCCGAAAAATTTGAGTAATGGTGCGGTGGCATCAATGTCTTGGGATCGAATTGATTGCGAACCAGTGTACAAGTAAACAATCGCTAAAAAAATACGCCAAGTACCTAGTGTGACAATAAAAGGCGGAAGTTTGATTTTGGTGACTAGGAGACCATTTACTGCACCACAGAGCATTGCTACACCCAACCCGCATAGAATTGAAATACTAGTTGGTAGTCCATAAGTTACTGCGAGATGACCCATTATAACATAACTCAATACCATAATTGCAGCAACACTGAGGTCAATTCCTGCCGTTAATATAATTAGAGTTTGTGCGCATGCAAGAATGCCGACAATCGCTACTTGTTGCATGACGAGAGATAAGTTAAAAAGTGAGAAGAATCTCCCACCTGCAATCAATCCAAATACGGCAATTGAGAGAATTAATATGATAACTGGAACCATCGCCGGATTACCATGTAGAAAATGTTGCAGATTTCCGAGCGGTCCGCGCGAGTGATGTTCAAATTCGGCGACAGAAGTAGACGCTTGGTCTAGCTTTTCTTCAAATTCGGGATTAGGTTCTGTTGCCATTGGTCTTTTCTTAAAATTTGCCAAACGATGTTAGTTCTAAATTATGTCGCGTTCGATTTTAGTTTTTGACAGTCTTTCAACTAACTAAAATAATTAAGCATGATCGTTTGAGTTTAGAAAAAATTAAATACGAGTAATTCTTTGAAAATTGCAAAATTGTCTGCTCGGAAATTCCGAGCAGACTTTGTAGCCAGTTTAGCCCCAACATCGATCGAGACCCTCTTGAACAGAGATAGAAGGTACACCGTCAAGTTGTTCACCAGTAACTAGATTGACTCCAGTGTTAAAGAAATCTAGTCCAGGAGAAGGCTTTGGTTTTGTACCATTATCTGCCCATGCTTTAATTGCTTCAATACCAAGTGAAGCCATTAACAATGGGTATTGTTGTGAAGTAGCACCAATGACTCCTTCTTCAACATTTTTGACACCTGGGCATCCGCCGTCAACAGATACTATTAACACATCATTTTCTTTACCGAATGCTTTGAGTGTTTCATAAGCACCTGCGGCTGAGGGTTCGTTGATGGTATAAACAACATTGATATCAGGATCTTTTGAGAGAAGGTTTTCCATCGCAGTACGTCCACCTTCTTCATTTCCTGCAGTAACTTCGTTACCAATTATTCTAGGGTCATCTTCATCACCCCATTTACTGACATCTTTTACGTCTATTCCGAACCCGGTTAAGAATCCTTGGTCACGCAACACTCCAACCGATGGTTGGCTTTCAGCAAGATCTAACATGGCAATTTTTGCATTAGCTGCTGCATCCCCTAGCTTTGCTTTTGCCCATGCACCAATCAAACGTCCGGCTTCAAAATTATCGGTCGCGAAGGTTGCATCAGGTGCATCAATTGGTTCAAGCGGAGTATCAAGTGCTATCACCAGTAGTCCAGCGTCGCGTGCTTGCTTAACAGGTTCAACGATTGCTTTGGTATCAGATGCAGCAATTAAAATTCCTTTTGCACCAGAGGCGATACATGTTTCAATAGCCTTAACCTGTGTTTCATGATCGCCATCGACTTTTCCTGCATAGGATTGTAATGAGATACCAAGAGATTCTGCTTTTTCAGTTGCACCTTCTTTCATTTTCACGAAAAATGGATTGATATCAGTCTTAGTAATTAGACATGCAGAGATATCTTGGGCCAATGTTGACGTAGCTCCAATAAGAGTGTACGCCAAAAATGGAACGATTAGTTTTTTAATCATCGGTATTCCTCCTTGGTTTTATTTTTGGTTGAATTTCTAAGGAAAACCAAAATTCCTTAGAAATTATAAAATTTCCTCAAAACCGGTTGCTAATATGGTGCCGCTTGAGGACTAATTGGTCTCGATTTGCCACTTGTTAAGATTGAAGTCTGAGGTGAAAAATGGATAAATAGTGGTAATGTCGCTGCTCCCACGGCGTGTGCTTCTCGTCCAAATGTCCCTTGTTTGATTTTAGGTAATGGTCTCCCTTCGGGTACATTTACCGATAGTGACTTTTCTAGCTTGGAGATTAATTTTTTTTGAAACCCACTATCAATATCGCTATCAATTACCAAAAAAGGGGCATCAAGGATAGCAGTGGAGGTAAAAATTACTGGAACTAAGGCATCAATGCAATCTTCTATCCATTCGTCAACCGCTGGGTGTCCTTCTTTAATAATTTTTTCAAGTAATTTGCCATCGTTAGTATCGCACTTGTTGAATTCTAAATGTCTAATTAACGAATTGAGTGAAGCGCGGGTTAATAACATTTCCAAATTACCTTTTGGTGCTGGGATTGAATTTAGTTTACTTGGCAAAACTGGGATTGTTGCAACATCTCCTGCATTATTAGTGTCACCATAAAGAGGATCGCCTGACAAAATTATGCCTCCCCCTATGGCTGCTCCAATAAACAAATATAAGAACGAATCTGCATTGGTTTCACATCCGTAAAACGATTCTGCAATCGCGGCTGATGTTCCATCATTTTCGGCAAATACTGGAAGACGAAGCTGTTGGTTTAGCATTGCTTGAAAATTAAATTCTTCCCATTGTAAAAAACGTTCCTTTGGTAGATATAATTCATGGAGCCAACCACTTAAATTGTAAGGATGTGCTAGACCAATTCCGGTCAGTTTATCTTGCACGAGTCTAGGATAGATATCATTACTAATAGGAAACTTGAGCATCTCATTAATATCATTTGTGACTAGATCTAAAGCTTCATCAGGAGCGGGTAACACGGAGTCATGAGATTGTTTGGAAATTATGTTTCCAGTTAAGTCCATAAGTATTGTTGTTATGCCATTACGATCAAGTCGTACTCCGATTCCATATGCACCATCTGAACGCAGTTCATATCGAGTTGCAGGTTGACCTCTACCACCACCATGATGAACACCTGTCACGCGAATCAATTCAAATGATTCCAATTCATCAATGATTGTTCCCACTGCCGCGTTGGTTAAGTCAGCTTTTCGCGCAAGGTCAGCTTTAGATGCTTGTCCACTTTTTCTGAGCTCATGTAGGATAATTCGTTCATTGTAACGACGCAATAGGACGGAATTGCTTCCACGTCGGTCAGCAACATCAGCTGCAGTTTTTTTTGGCATAATTGTAAACCATTATAGAATGAGCAAATTTTCAATCGTTGTTGAATAAATAAATCAGATTTAACAATTATATTGTAAAACAAGGCTTGTCAAGTAAATCTGATGATTTAATTTGTTTGCTTAAATTTACATTGTAAAATAACAGAAAAATATTTTTACAATATGATTTTGTTAGTGATTGAGGGTTTAATGTCAAGCCAAATATTAAAAAAAATAATTGACTAAAATTTTTTCAATCGGTATAGTTGCTAGGATGAAAAAAATAATGCAATTCAAAAATTTAGGTTTTTTATAACTTTCGGAATTATGTACATAATAACATATGCAAAAAACAATTGAAGTGAGAATAAAATGAGCGAACATGAAACTTGGTTAAGTTCTTTCAACCCTATTCCAATTCCTGAGTATCTTGCGCAGTCAGTTAAGGAATTTTCTAACCGTCCTGCAATTGACTACATGGGAAAAACTTGGTCCTATCAAGAACTCGGAGACCTAGTTGAAAGAGCGACGCTTGGTCTGCAAAAATTAGGAATCAAGAAAGGAGATAGAGTAGGTATTTGTCTGCCAAATACACCATATTATCCCATATGTCATTATGCAATTCTGAAAGCAGGTGGGATTGTTGTAAATTTTAATCCACTTTACGCAGTACTTGAGTTTGAACATCAAATAAAAGATTCAGAAATTAAAGTTATGGTGACTTTTGATTTAACATCCACTTATGAAAAGATTGAACAAATTCGTCAAGAAGGGTTGTTCGAAAAAATTATCGTCTGTCCGCTGGCAGACATTTTACCTCAACCTAAGAAATTGTTGTTCAAATTATTGCGAGGAAGAACGCTAACGCCAATAACAACAGATTCTACACATTTTTCGTTTGAACAATTAGTTGCCGAGCAAGGACAACCAGAGCCGGTTGAAATTGATCCTGAAAACGATTTAGCGATATTACAATATACCGGTGGTACAACAGGAGTTCCAAAAGGGGCGATTTTAACTCATCGTAATTTATCGGCGAATATTGAGCAAGTTCGGCATGTATTTAAAACGGCACGTCCAGGAGAAGAACGTAATTTATGCGTATTACCGTTTTTCCATGTATTTGCTATGAATGTTGGTCAGTATCTTTCGGTATTGATTGGGGCAGAAATGGTCTTAATGCCGCGTTTTGAATTGAAAGGGCTATTGAAATTAATTCAGCGAAAGAAGGTAACTCTTTTCCCAGGTGTACCTACGATATATAACGCGATTAACAATTCTGGAATGCAAAATAATTATGACTTGAGCTCTATTCGGTTGTGTGTTTCAGGGGGAGCCCCATTACCAGTAGAAGTGAAAGAGAAATTTGAGAGTTTGAGCAGTTGTATTTTAGTTGAAGGCTATGGGTTAACCGAGGCTTCACCTATCGTCGCTGCAAATCCATTAGATGAAACCAATGTACCGGGTTCAATTGGACAACCACTTATTGGAACAGATGTTCAATTTTGTGCATTAGAAGGTGAGGATTTAGATTCTGAAACTAATAGAACGACAGGAGATTCATGGTATTTAGTAGACGGTGAAAAAGGTGAATTGTGTGTGCGTGGTCCGCAGGTTATGAAAGGTTATTGGAATCGTCCAGAAGATACAGAGAGGGCGATGACGGATGGATACTTTCGTACTGGTGATGTTGGTTATAGAGATAAAGATGGATTTATATTTCTCGTTGATCGGATCAAGGATCTGATTTTATGTTCAGGACATAATGTATATCCGCGGGTGATTGAAGACGCACTTTATTGTCATGATGATGTGTTAGAGGCGATAGTGATTGGTATTCCAGATAATTATCGAGGTGAAGCTCCAAAAGCATTCGTGAAAATTCGGGAAGGTTCGAGTATAACACCAGATGATCTAATCGATTTTTTACAATTCCATTTGTCTGTTATTGAAATGCCGCAAGAAATTGAATTCCGAGATGTATTACCAAAGACAATAATTGGAAAATTGTCAAAGAATGAATTGATTGAAGAGGAGAAACAAAAAGTTGAAGAATTTTATGAAAAGAAGTTAGATTCTGAAAAATAGAATTGATCTAGATTAATTGCGACAGAAAGTTCCTCAATATTTAGGTTTCGTATCACAATTAACTTGTGAGATACATTCATAAGTATATAAGGGTTCAATAATTATGATTAAAACAATGGAATTTATATTTAGCTATCAAACAAAATTTCTGGAGTTTCAGATATGAATCAAGCAATTTTACCGAAGTTTGGAATCGGTGCACCGATTAGACGTAAGGAAGATCAAGCATTTGTTACTGGTAAAGGACACTATGTAGATGATTATGCACCTGCAGATGCATTAGTTGGATATATGGTACGGTCCCCAATTGCTCATGCACGCTTTACGATTAATAATCTTGATGAAGTTCGCGCGGCAACTGGTGTAAAACTTATCGTTTTAGCTGCTGATATCTCGCATTTTGGAGATATGCCAGTTGAATTCTTAATTAGACAAGCCAATGGTGAAAAATTTTATATTCCACCAAGACGCGTATTGTGTACGGACACGGTTCGACACATTGGGGATGGTATTGCTTTTATTGTAGCAGACACTTTAAATAATGCGAAATCTGCCGCTGAATTGCTGGATATAGACTATGACCCAATTGATGCCGTCATTGGAATTCAAGAAGCTTTAAAAGAAGATGCACAAGTTATTTGGCCGGAAGCAGGATCTAATCTCGCATTTCATTTTGATATTGGTGATAAAGCAAAAACCGAACAGGTATTTTCGTCTGCATCAAAAACCACTAGCATTAAAATAGAAAATAATCGATTGATCGCGAATTATATGGAACCAAGGGGATGTGTTGCTGAATTTGATGCGGATTCTGGTCGATATATTCTAAGAGCTGGAACTCAAGGTGGGCATGCTGTTCGAGACGTAATGTGTAATTCGATCATGAAAATTGATCCAAATCAGATGCGGTTTATTACACCTGATGTTGGTGGAGGTTTTGGAACAAAAATTTGGACTTATCGAGAGTACCCACTTAGTTGTTTTGCTGCGGAAAAGCTAAGACAACCAATTAAGTGGACAGCAGATCGAACTGATCACTTTTTGTCAGATTCTCAGGGGCGTGACAACATAACTGAAGCTGAGTTTGCGCTTGATGAACGGGGAAAAATAATCGCGATGCGTGCCCAAATTTATGCGGATATGGGAGGATATTTGCATCAATTTGGGCCGGGTATTCCTCATATTGGGGCGACAATGACAACGGGCCCATATGATATAAATGTGTTACATGTTGATATTTTTGGTGTTTATACCAATAGTGTACCAACAGATGCATATCGAGGCGCGGGAAGACCAGAAGCCGCATATGTATTAGAACGATTAGTTGAGAAAACAGCGTTAGAGTTGGGGATGAGCCAAGCAGAGTTTCGCAAAATCAATTTTATCCAACCAGAATCCTTTCCCTATAAGACTCAAACAGACTATAAATATGATAATGGTGAATTTGCTGGTCAGATGGAGCAGTCCCTTAAGAATGCCGATTGGGATGGCTTTGAACAACGAGAAATAGAAAGTAAAAAACGCGGACTCTTTCGTGGTCGAGGTATGGCAACATACATTGAAGTTTGTGCTTTTGCTGGTTCTGAAGAAGCAAACCTCGTTCTGAATGAAAACGGAACTGTGACATTATTTATAGGGACGCAGACTAATGGCCAGGGTCATATGACTGCCTATGGTCAGGTAATTGCAGATATTTTTGGTCTAGATCTTGATCGGATAGATGTTATTCAAGGGGACACAGACTTGGTTAGAAAAGGTGGTGGAACTGGTGGTTCGCGTTCAGTGCCGTTAGCCATTCCATCAATAACAGGTGCTGGGAAAAAGCTCGTTGATCAAATAAAGCAGTTGGCGGCCGCAAAATTAGAGTCATCTATTGATGATTTAGAGCTTGTTGATGGAGAAGTAAGAATAGTAGGAACCGACCGAAGTGTGACATTAGCAGAAGTTGCACAAACTGCTGAAGATAAAGAAATGTTGAAAGCGCAACACGAAGTTAATCAGGAAGAAAATACCTATCCAAACGGCACACATGTCTGTGAAGTTGAAGTAGATCCAGAAACTGGGAAAATTGAATTGCAGAGGTATACAATTGTTGATGATTTTGGTGTGGTTGTGAATCCAATTTTATTAGAAGGGCAAGTTCATGGCGGAGTTACTCAATCGATCGGACAAGTGTTGTTAGAAAAAACGGTATATGATGACTCAGGTCAATTACTAACTGCATCGTTTATGGATTATGCGATTCCAAGGGCAACAGATGTTGTTTCTTACGATTTCAAAACGCGTAATATCCCATCTACAAATAATGCAGCTGGTATTAAAGGGGCTGGCGAAGCGGGAACAATCGGTGCGACTCCTGCAGTGATGAATGCGGTTGTGGATGCGCTTCGACGGGGTGCAGGTGTCAAACATATAGATATACCAGTTACTCCAGAACGGGTTTGGACTGCAATAAACAATGCTAAGAATTAAGCTAAATCTTAATTTGAATTGGTTAAGTTAGGTAAGGACTTTGATTCCAATAGCTGTAACAATAGCTGGTTCTGATTCGGGTGGTGGAGCTGGAATACAAGCCGATTTAAAAACATTTTCAGCATTAGGGGTCTATGGTGCGAGTGCAATAACAGCCATCACCGCACAAAATACACTTGGTGTTCAAGGAGTCCATGGCATTCCAACAAATTTCGTTGGACAGCAAATTGATTCAATTTACTCCGATTTGAAGGTTTCAGCAACTAAAGTGGGAATGTTGGCAAATCAAGAAATTATTGAAGAAGTTTCTGACAAGTTTAGAAAATTTGATTGCCAGAATATAGTTTTGGACCCAGTGATGGTTTCAGCGACGGGGGATCAATTAATTGAAAATGCGGCAGTTGAAGTTTTGGTCAAAACACTTTTACCGATTGCGGATCTAATTACCCCAAATTTGCAAGAAGCGGCTCGAATATTGGAAACTAAAGTAGCGGATAACGAATCTGAAACAACGATGCAAGCAAAGGTACTAAAGCAACTTGGTCCTAAGGCGGTGCTCTTAAAGGGTGGACATAATACTGGTACAGAAAGTAATGATTTACTACTTGACGAGAATGGGGTTCATTGGTTTAAGTCACCGCGAATTAGCACTTCTAATACTCATGGAACCGGTTGTACATTATCATCGGCAATAGCGGCAAATCTTGCAAAAGGTTCTTCTTTAAAAGAGGCTGTTTCATTGGCAAAAACCTATGTTACTAATGCAATTCGTAATTCAAACCAGTTAACAGTAGGTTCTGGTGTAGGACCTGTTCATCACTTTTATGGAATTTGGAAAAATTAAATTTATTTTTTTGTTCTTAGTTTTACTTGGACAAAAATACCGACACATTTTTTGTTAAAAAAATTTGATATTTAAAGAAAGTGTGCTTTGTAAAATGCAAAAATGGGAACCAAAATTGAGAGAATTCTCAATTTAGAAGGCACTTGCGAATAATCCCCCATCTACCAAAAAATTCTGACCAGTAATGTAAGATGCGTGAATTGATGAAAGAAATGCACAAACTTGCCCAAATTCTTGTGCGTTGCCAAATCGGTTGGCTGGTATTTCGCTCATTTGTTCCTGGGTAACGGACTCGATGCTACGTCCTGTACTTTCCGCACTACGGGCTAATCCACCTTGAAGTCGATCAGTGTCCATTTTGCCGGGAAGGAGGTGATTAATCGTAACATTTTTCGCAGCAAATTGTCGACAAACCCCAGCCATAAACGAAGTTAATCCAGCTCGAGCACCACTTGAAAGGTCTAAACCTTCAATTGGAGTTTTAACGGAAAGGGAGGTAATGTTGACAATTCGTCCAAATTCCCGTTCAGCCATGCCATCTATAACTGCTTTGATTAATTCAATTGGAGTCACCATATTCTGAACAACACCTTCAATTATTTTTTCACGATCTAATTCTCTAAAATCGCGTCTAGGTGGTCCACCATTGTTATTTACTAGGATATCAGGTTGAGAACATGCATTAAGTAGCTGCTCTTGTCCCTCCGATGTTGAAACATCAGCTACAACTGGCGTTATTTTTACATTGAACTCAGCTTTGAGTGAATCAGCAGTCTTTGCTAGACGTTGTTTATCTAGACCATTGATAACTAATTCACAGCCGGCATTAGCTAAAGCTTGTGCGCAACCCAGTCCTAATCCACGACTGGATGCACAAACAATTGCTTTTTTTCCTGAAATTCCAAGTTCCATAGTTTAATAAGCTCAAATTACAAGTACAGTTAAAGTTAGAATTAGTATAGAAATGTGGATGTTGATTTGCAATTAAAAAAGTGTTTAATTTCGGCAGTTGTAAATTTTATCTTTCAGACCATCAAGCCAATTGGAAGATTAACTATTTGATGAAGTCATGTGATTAATTTATCTATTACCAATTGTATGTTGTGTTCATAAAAATTCATCGCGTCTACAATTTAGACTTTCAAATAGATAGTTGTTTGGTAAAAAATTGATCTTATAGATTTTAAGTTTTTAGAAAGAGAGAGTTGTAAGTATAGTTGCGGAGTCTAAAAAGGGGGTTCATAGCTTTTTCGAAAACCAGTCACTTTGATTAGTAACTAGACTTTTTTCAATACTATAGTTGAAAATATGACATTCCTATTTCATGTACTTTGCGAATTAAAATTCTTGCTACTCATAATTATTCTGAAAATTGAATGATGTAACAACTTGAGGAATACATTAGTCTTGTTTATGGAAATCAAAAAGTCAATTCAACAAATATTCATGTCCTATCAATTTTCTGTTTTAACTAATAAGATTCGTAGTTTAAGTTGAGACTATAGAATTAGTAAAGGTTGTGAATTAAATTGTTGAAATGTCTTGAAAGTTATTTTAGTACAAATATACTGTTTTTAGTCGATTACACTTGCGGGGAAAATTATGGCAAATAAACCTGAAATTTCTGGTGTTTTGGTGCACATTGCTGGAGATTTTAACCCTTCAATTTTCCATCCGACTTGGGTTTTGCAAAATCAAATTGAGAATAGTGATGGGTTATCTGAGGATAATATCAATGTCATTGTTTGTCATAAAACTGTAGCTGAATTCTCAATTTCAGGAGTACACTATTTAATAAATCAAGACCGATTTCAGATAGATTCTATGACAGAATTTGACTTTAGTATTTTGAATAGGGTAAAGAAAATTGCAGAGTTGTTACCGCATACACCTTCGCGCTCAATTATGTTTAGCAAATACATGCACATTAATTTGAGAAAAAAATCTGTACGTCGAGATATCTTCGAGAAACTCGCCCCAACTGATCAGTGGGGAGAGTTTGGGAAAGAGATGCAAAATGGAGGACTTGATGGAGTTTCAGGTTTAAATAGTTTAAGAATGACTGCAAAAGAAGAGATTACAAATGGATCTTTATTCAAGACAACTAGAATTGAACCCTCAATTTCAATTGAAAAAAATGTTGGACTCTATATAGATGTTAGTTTTACATATTTTTTAGATTCAGGTGATCAGACAATCATTGAATATACTAAGTTAATTGATGGTGAATACCAAGTACGATCTGTGGAAGTTGAACGAATTTGTAACACAGTATTGGAGAAAATTTAAGAATGCAAAGTGTTCATGCCGAGATTTTTATTAACAGTGGTCAAAACGCTAAACGTGTTGAAAGTGTTTTTTCACAAAATAATGAGAAAACGCTGAATGCAGAGGCTGAGTCTATTCGTAGTTCATTGGCAGAGATTGAATCTGACCAATTGGTATTAGCTCTTGTGAAACCTAAGAAGGAGGAAGAGGAAATCACTAAAATGTCATTCAATTTCCCACAAGTTGGTAATATTAGTGAATCGTATTTGCCTACAACTGAAAATGAAATTTATCAAAACGAAAAATTCACTCTTATTTCTGAATGGGAAGGCTATGTGCAAGAAATAGATGGTGACTCTTTCTTTGTCTTCCTTACAAATGTGGAGGATGAACACGGGTTAGCATTGAATGTGGCTAAATTTAACTTTTCAATGTTACCAAAAATGGATCAAGAACGTATTGAAATTGGCTCGATTATTAGATGGATTTTAGGAGTTAAAGAGTTTGCAGATGGTCAAACAAAATATGTTTCAGATATTTGTTTGCGACAAATGCCTGCCTATACGGCTAAGGGTATGAATAGTGCACTAGAATTAGCAAAGGAGTGCTTAGATGGAATTAACTGGGATGATGAAACACCCCGGGGAGAATGAGATCCAGCTCGTAGTGTTTGGGCCAGGTTATGGTGAAAGTATTTTAGTTCACTTAGGTAGTAGAAAATGGATTATGGTTGATTCCTGTGTGGACGTAAATAATTTTCCAATTTCATTGAATTACTTGAATCAAATAGGTGTAAACTTGAAGTCGGAGGTGGTTGCAGTTATTGCAACTCATTGGCATGATGACCATATAAGAGGGTTAGAGCAAATTATTCTTGAGTGCGAATCTGCGGACATTGCAATTTCTGCTGCGTTGCGCAAGACAGAGTTTTTTGCATACCTACAATCAGCTGAGTTAGAGATTAATTCAAAATTGGACCGTGGTGGTACTGAGATGTTAAAGTGTCTCAAAGTTTTGAGAGAGCGGCGACGGGTGCCAATTCCAATAACTCAGAATAAGAAAATATGGTCTTGTGACTCAGATATATTATCTCACTAAAATAGCGTTGAAGTTCTAGCTCTTTCACCTTCAGATTATCAATATGACGACTTTATTGCAGGTATTACTGGATTCGTGAATGAAATTAGAACCAACAATATTGGAATTACTGTTCCAATTAGGCGACTATATCCAAAATCACAAAATGCATTGTCAATTGCCACGCTAATATCTATAGGTGATTTTTCAATATTGCTTGGTGCAGATGTTGAGAATTCCAAAAATAAAAAATCTGGTTGGCAAAACATAGTTGAGAGTCGAAAGAATTTCCTCATTCGACCGCACGTTTTTAAAGCCGCTCATCATGGGTCAGAAAATTCACATTCAGAGGAACTTTGGGGCAAGGTACTGAATCCGAGAACTACTGTAATTGTTACACCCTTTTTAAATGGTAAAACAAAACTTCCAACCCAATCTGGTTTGAATCGCTTGAAAGAGCTGTCTACGGACATTTATATAACTAGTACTGGAACTACAAAAATGTCATCAATGGTCAATGCACAACATATACTAGCTACTAAAGATCAAAATATATTTTTTGATTCACTAATTTTGGACTATGGATCTGTTGCTTTAACTATTGACGCACAGTCAGGTCTAATCAAAAATGTTCAATTAACAGGTAGTTCGGCAAAAATTTAACAATTAGTAGTTCCGAACAGTCTAGCTATATGGATTCTATTCTTGATTATAATGAGTTTTGATTACAAACGATATACAGAAATACTGTTTTTTTCTATACTTAGCTATCATAAAATTTAGAATTAAATGGAGAAATAAATTGAAAGCTCGAAGGCAACCAGAGTACAAAGATATAGTTATTGCACATAGTTTGATTCAACGCATTACAATGCAAACTCCATTAATAAATTTTCCGGTGTTGGATGAACATGTTGGGGGGTCAGTGTATTTGAAAGCGGAAAATATGCAACGATCGGGTTCGTTCAAATTTCGTGGTGCACTAAACAAACTAACTTCAATTCCAAAGATTGACCGGCAAAATGGAGTTGTCGCGTGTTCGTCTGGTAACCATGCACAAGGGGTTGCACTAGCTGCAAAATTACTCGGTATAAAAGCAAGTATTGTAATGCCAGCTGATGCCCCTAAAATAAAGATTCAAAATACCCAAAATTACGGTGCAGAAGTGATACTTTATGATCGAGTTAAGGAAGATCGAGAAAAGATTGCGCGTTCCATATGTAAGAAGACTAATGGAATACTAGTTCATCCCTATGACGACGCAAAAATTATTGCTGGTCAAGGAACTTCTGCATTGGAAGTTTTGGAGCAACTCGAAAATAGAGGTGTTGAAGCAGATAATTATTTGGTTTGTACTGGTGGTGGTGGATTGACGGCCGGAAGCGCGCTAGTACTTTCTGAAAAGTCTCCAACTACGAAATTGTATACAGTTGAGCCAACTGAGTTTGATGATCATGCGCGATCGTTTATTAGTGGTAATCGAGAGCAGAATAAAAAATTGAGCGGTTCAATTTGTGATGCGCTACTTGCTTTGTCGCCTGGTGAGTTGTGCTTTGAAATCAATAAGTCTAGAGTTTCTAGAGGTCTTGTCGTCTCAGATATTGAAGTTGCATCAGCGGTAAGCTATGCATTTGAGAAATTTAAGTTAATTGTTGAACCTGGTGGTGCAGCTGGACTTGCGGCCGTTCTAGCAAAAAAATTAGCAGTAAAAGGACAAACCACAGTAGTTGTACTTTCTGGTGGTAATATTGATCCTGAAATGTTGAATAAATGTCTAAACAGCGATGAAAAGCATTAGAATAGAGTCTGGAATTTAATTGAAATGAATGACGGAACTTCAAACTTTACAAAATTTTACAAAACTTTACAATATTTTTCTTTACAACTCCTTTAAAATCTATTTTAATATCTATTGATTACGGGTTAATATTCAAATTATGGGGTAATTGACAAAATATTGTTATTAAGAATTAAAAAGTTTTATGAAATTAATAGCTGAATTGGTAAAAAATAATAAAGTTAATACAATGTACCGTGTTAATCTCTTATAAAAATTGAGGTGCAATAGTGTCTAATGAAGTAATTCCAAGTGAAAAGCCAAAGAAACCATTTTGGAAAAGATGGCCGTTTATTGTACTTGAATGTTTCATTGCGTTAATATTCACAGTATGGATTGGTGGTTGGTTTTTCATAGCCAGCCAAATTAACTCTGCAATTGAGGATTCGTTTGTTGAATTCTCTCAACAGGGACAAGATTTGGCATGTGCAGACTTACGTACCTAGTGGATTTCCATTTCGAATGCATGTGACTTGCGAGATTTTTTCAATTAGTGCAATAGGGCAACCTATTTTGACCATTCAGGAATTGCGAGGAAAGGTATCAATTTTTAATCCTACTCAGTTTTTTCTTGAAGTAGATTCTCCGCTTACAGCTGATCTTCCCGACCTAAATTTACCTGCATCGGTAACAGGAAATTGGGATCTGATTCTGGCTAATACTGATATTTCAAATTTTGGTTTTACCGTTCGGATTAATTCGGTGAAATTTTTGATTGGAGATGTATTTGAAGTTTTGAATTTAGGCGAGTTTGAAACAAGTGGGGGACTTCAAGGTGAAGCTGATTCTCATGGTTACACATTCAATTTAAAAGTTCGTGACTTATTGCCAAACTTAATTGGAATTGACGCTGAACAATCTGGAAAGATTGATATCGGAATTCATGTTCCTATTGGTGAAGAAATTATAGATGGACCGAGCGAAAAGTTAATAGAAGGATATCTAAAACAAGGTGGTGAGGTGCAGATTAAGGAGGTAAATTTAGCGATGGGAGGAGTAGAAATTGACTTAAGTGGTGAAATGAATTTCTCCGAGAATGGATTATTGTTTGGTAAATTAAGATTATGGATAGCAAATTATGAAAAATTGGTATCAATATTAGGAAGCAATTTACCTGATTATACCGAAATGATTAATACTTTACTTCCAACAATTATTTCTGGATTCCCAACACAAGATAAAGATGGAATTTCAGGAAGAGAGATACCTATCAAAATTGTAAACGGTGCTATCAAGATCGGGGTTTTTCCAGTAGGAAATATACCACCATTATCGCTTGAACAACACAACTAAGACCAAGATACTACAACAAACTAGATTTATTGAGAAAATTAGCATGGAAATTGATTGAATGAATCAAAACTAAAAACCCAGAAAAGGATTCAACTAAGAATACTGGCTTTCACATTAAACTTCCAAACATATTAAGGTTTAGGTAACATGTTAAACTAATAACTTGACAAAATTTTATTTTTGGATTTAACCCACTTACAATATAAACTAATAATGAGAGAACAAATAAAATAAATGTAAACAGTTAAGTTTGGTCAATTTTTTTCGATTACTATTCAAATAGTAATTTCACGGTTTCGTTAGTATGAAACTATTTAAACAGCAAATTGGAGGTAAATACTTCATGTCTATAAATCTAACAATCAATGGAACCAAGCAAAGTTTGGATGTAGAATCTGATACTCCATTATTATGGGTTCTTAGAGACGAATTGGATCTTACCGGTACAAAGTTCGGTTGTGGGGTCGCGTCATGTGGTGCTTGCACAGTACATGTTGATGGAGTACCTACTCGTTCATGTGTGACAGCCATTGAAGATGTTGATGGTTCAGAGGTTGTAACAATTGAAGGTGTACAAGGTAAGGTCGCTGATTCAGTAAAAGAAGCATGGAACGAACTTGATGTCGTTCAGTGTGGTTATTGTCAATCAGGTCAAATCATGTCAGCGATTGGTTTGTTATCAGAAGAACCAAAGCCGTCTGACGAGAATATTGATGATTATATGAGTGGCAACGCGTGTCGTTGTGCAACTTATCGACGAATTCGTGCTGCGATCCACCTTGCAGCTGACAAAATGGAGGGTTAAATGAATATTCAGACAACAAGACGAGGATTTTTGAAAGGAGTTGCTTCAACTTCTGCGGTCCTAGTAATTGGTTTAAATGCCAAAGGAATAATGGCATCAGGCACAGCTGATGCACAATTAAATCCATTCGTAAAAATAAATGCTGATGGTACTGTGACTGCTATTATTAAGCATTTTGAAATGGGGCAAGGAGTTACTACAGGATTAACGACATTAATTGCTGAAGAACTTGATGCAGATTGGTCAAAGGTCAATTTTGAATTTGCACCGGCAAATAGTGCAATTTATGGGAATTTACTATTTGGTTTGCAGGGAACCGGCGGTTCAACTGCGATGGCGAATTCATTTATGCAGTATCGCGAAGCTGGTGCTGTCGCGCGCGATTTATTGGTGCGAGCTGCGGCAGATCTGTGGGGTGTCAGTCCAGATTCTGTTAAAGTAGAAGACAGTATTTTGAGTTCAGGTAATCATACGGCACATTTTGGAGAAGTTGCTAAAGCAGCTTTGGAACTTACACCAACTGACCAGCCTAATTTGAAAGAACACGCAGAATTCAAGTTTATTGGGAAGAGAATTCCACGGCAAGATTCCTCTGCAAAAACAGATGGTTCAGCAAAATTTGCTATGGACATTAAGGTGCCGGGAGTGGTTTATGTTGGTATAATTCGAAGTCCAAAATTCGGAGGAGTGTTAACATCATTTGATGCAAGTGCAGCTAAGAATGTTTTTGGTTTTGTTGATGCAAAAGCAATGCCTGATAATACTGGTGTTGCCGTTTATGCAAAAAATACATGGGCAGTTAAGAAATCTCGAGATGCAATATCTGTAGATTGGGATTTTTCAGGGGCAGAGACTCGCAGTACAGCTGAATTGCAAAGCAAAGCATTTGACTCACTTGAAAATCCAACGTATAAGACTACTGAAACTACCGACTTTGATGCCACTGCCAGCGCAATTCAGGGAAGTGATCATACGATTGAGTTTGATTTTCTTGCACCATTTTTAGCTCATGCTCCACTGGAACCGCTGAATTGTGTCATTGAACCAACTAGTGATGGGGTAATGGTGTACGATGGCTGTCAAATGCCAGGAGCTGTGCAACCAGCTATCGGTGCTATACTTGGGTTAAGTCCTGATAAGGTTCAAGTCAAAACTGTGTTTGCAGGTGGGTCTTTCGGTCGTCGGGCTAATCCAACTAGTGATTACCATACGGAAGCTGCTGTGACATTTAAATTGTTGGGAGGACAAATACCAATTAAACTAGTTTGGACTCGTGAAGATGATATCAAAGGTGGATATTATCGTCCAATTGCAGCACATCGCGTAAAGATTGGTGTAAATAACGATGGAAAAATTACCGGATGGGATCATCGAATCGCCGCGAAATCAATTATGAAGGGAACCGCATTTGAACCAATAGCGGTGATTAATGGGGTAGACAATTCTTCAGTAGAAGGAGTCAACGACACTCATTATAATATACCGGCATTTTCAGTAGGTTTAAGTGATATAGAATCGCCAATGAAAGCATCGTGGTGGCGATCTGTAGGACATACTCACACCGCATTTGCAATGGAAACAGCGATTGATATGATTGCTGAAAAAATATCACGTGACCCCGTTGAATTGCGGTTAGAATTGTTAAGCGAGGGTGATGAAGATCAGAAGAGATTAGCCGGTGTATTGAAATTAGTAGCTGAAAAATCGAATTGGGGAAGTTCAGTTTCAGCAGGTAAAGGACGGGGTGTTGCGCTTCATAAATCATTTGGAACTTATGTTGCCGAAGTTGCTGATGTATCTATAGTTGATGGCAATATCAAAATTGATAACATCACCTGTGCAGTTGATTGTGGCATAGCAGTTAATCCAGATGTTATTGTCGCACAAATGGAAGGAGCAATTGGCTATGGTCTGGGTGCGGCGATGCGAAATCAAATCACTCTAACTGATGGCGTTGTAGATCAAGAAAACTTCCTTGATTATGAACTACTTCGAATGTCAGATATGCCGAATATTGATGTTCATATCGTACCTTCTATGTTACAACCATCGGGTGTGGGGGAACCTGGATTACCTCCAGTAGCACCTGCATTAGGTAATGCAATTGCGGCGGCAACCGGCAATCGGGTAACTTCGTTACCATTTACGGAGCATGGAGTGTCATTTGTTTGACCTAAAAGATTAAATTCCAAGTACATTTCTGGACACTTGGATATTTAGCTATATTAGACGCGCGTCTGGTAAGAATTATTGGGTGCGCGTTTTTGGTTGAACTTGGTCGAAATTGAATATGACACAGCAAATAAAATTTATGATCTCAATTCATCGGTGGGGCTGTCTTATATTTCAGATTTTGCTTTGAATATCTGAGCCTAATGAATTAGGCATTGTATTGTAGTTTGTTTGAATTCAAATCGAATCATTAAGGAGCGAGACAATAAAGTTATCCAAATATCAATTATCAGTTATCTGAGAATATGACTTGCAAAGTATAGAGAGGTAGTCTTAAATTTGTTAATTTTAAATATAGGATCTGAATTTAACAAAAAAAATAGATTGATTTGCTTGACTTTTAATAAACAAAAATCTAAATTATATTTATATGGATTACAAACCTGTTCAGGATAAAGGACTCAATAATGGGTGCTAGTAAAAAAATTGCTGGGTTTGCAGCAAAAATTGGTGGAAAATTTGAACCATCAAGAATGCAACCTAATTGGTTGTTAGAAAATAAAATTATTAATAAAAGCCAATTAGCAGAAGTTGAATTGGTTCAATTGGATAGTAATGAAACTAGATTTATAATATTTGATACTACATATGATGTGGATAGCGAGAGCCTTCATATCTTTAGTGCGAAACAAACATCACAATTTGTAGTAGAACAGTTGATAAAAATATCTAAATTTTATTCGGATACTTCTTCAAAGTTTTTGACGATAAATAGGTACAAAAGGTGTATGTTTCAAAACGAATCTGATGTAATACAAATTTCCAAGAAATTAATTCCTTTACATCCGTGGAAAAATTTATTGCCAGGTGCACAAAGTAGTGATTTAAGATATAAAACAGGTTTAAGAGAGTTAAATATGACTGCACTAGAATCAATAAAATCAGGTATAATAAAAAAATCTATTCACATTAAACCAGTGAGATCAAAAGAGTTGTTCGTATTAGTTAGATTTCAATATTCTATTGATAACAAAAAAACAACTGTACTTGATTTTCAGAAATTGTTGAGCACAGAGTATGAAATTCGTGTAAGCGAAGCAGATACTATAATTGATAATATTGTTGGGGGGTAAAATTATGAGCGCATCATATAAAACAGCCGCAAAATTTAAACACAATTACCCTATGGTATTTATATTATTTGATGATCCATATTCTCAGCAATTGTTAAAAAAATCTAAATCTGTTCAAGGTATTTCTGAAGTTAAGCCGCGAACAAATATACAACAAGACGTAGATATGTATTTGGGTCAAAAACGTGATACTTATGTTGAATTTGATAATAAAATTTTTGAAAGTATTGAAGAACCTGAATTTCACTTGGTTCAAGAATTTGAGGGATTTGTTGAAGAAGTACTTGATACGACTTTTCTTGTTGTGTTGAAAGATGTGGCAGTTGATGAAGATTTAGAACCAGAAGATATAGGGGAATTTGATTTATCTCTTCTATCGGAATCAGATCGAAAACGACTTGGAGTAGGAGCAGAAATACGTTGGCAAGTTGGTTATACGTTAGATTCAAATGAAAATAAAGAGCCGGTATTTAATCTGACATTGTGTCCACCACAAACATTTACAAAGGACGAACACTTAGATGCTTTGGCTGAGGCAGAAAGAATACATAATGGGTTGAAGAAGAATGAAGCTTCCTAAAGTCAATGAAATTCAAATTGTGGTTTTTGGTAGTGGATTTGGGGAGAGTATTCTAGTTCATATTGGAGATCACAAGTGGGTTATTGTTGATTCATTTAAAAATATCAATATGCAGCCAATCGCTATTAATCATTTGGAAAATCTTGGAATTGATGTTGGTGTGGGTGTTGAAGCAGTAATCGGAACGCACTGGCATATGGACCATTATCAGGGTTTAAGTCAAATAATTAAACAATGTAAATCTGCAACGGTCGCTTTATCAGGAATGCATAATAATCAGGAATTTGAATACTTAGTGAGCTTATTAAGTAAAAAGTCTGGAATACGGTCTTATGCGTTTAAAGAATTGAAACAATGTTTTGAATTGCTAATAAAACGAAGTGACAAAGCTTTTGACTTTACCGAGGGTTACACTATTCGGTCATGGCAAGCAAGTGAAATGTCGCACCAAAAGCGCGTAGTAATTAGTGCGTTATCACCTTCAAATTACCAATTTGAAAGGTTCTCACAAAAATGTAAAAATTTATTTGTAAAATCTCGAAAGAATTTGCCAAATTATGACCCAATACAAGAGCTTTTCAAAAATAACGATAGAAATAACTTTTCAATCGTACTTCAAATAACTGTGGGTGAAGTTTCAATATTACTTGGTGCAGATATGCAGGAGTGTGTAAGTGAGAAATTTGGTTGGAAACATATTGTTAATAATCGAAATGTTGATTTTCCCAATCCACGCTTTTACAAAGTTACTCATCATGGAACTGAATATTCGCATTATCCAGAACTTTGGAGTAAGTTCCTGTTGGAAAATCCCACCTCTATTGTTACTGAATATAACTTAGGGTCAAAAAAACTACCAAAATTAACCGACATTCAAAGAATTCGTAATCTTTCAGAAAAATCCTATTTAACAAGTGGTGGTTTGAATTCAACACGAAGTCAGATAAATGAACTGTCAAAAGAGTTGATTCAACAGTCTACGCAATTTCATACCTATTCAAGAGGTTCAAATATTGGGGCAGTTTCTATAAATATAGATCCAAATTGTATAAATACAGATAAGAATCAGTTGAGTGGAAGTGCAATGAATTTAGGGAAAATTAAAGTATAAAAATCAGATGAGTATTGACTTTGTTTTATTTAGCTTAAAATGATTTTAATTATAGGTACTACGTATTACCTAGGAGCATATTTACTTAAATTCTGATATTGTGTGTACAGTTCTCTTTATTCAACTACGAAGTATTTGACATACATATTATGTCTGATTTGTGAATAAAATTGATGTCCGTACTTATAGAGTCTGAATAAATTGATGTGAAAACTATTAGATATTTAAGTGACTCTTCTCCTTAAATATCTTGAGAATAATTGTTTGATTAGGAAGAAAACTCCTTCATTTGATTTTGAATCTTGATGATTCAAATCAATAACCGTTCAATTTTATTCAATCAAATAGCAAAGATTTTTTGTATGATTCTAACCCCAAAGTTTTGAAGAAATAGGAATCATCTGACTTCCACTAAACTGAATCCCATGTACTCGGTCGTGTTTCAATAATAGGGGGCCATCTAAATCCACAAAATCTGCATCTTGAGCGAGAATAGTCGCTGGAGCCATTGCAAGTGAAGTCGCGACCATACATCCTACCATAATTTTCAGATTAGCTTCTTTTGCAGTTTGGCGCATTTTTAAGGCTTCTGTAAGTCCGCCTGCTTTGTCCAGCTTGATATTGATAGCTTGGTATTTCTCTTTAAGAGGTAATAAATCTTCATTAGTATGGACGCTTTCATCTGCACAAATTAAGATATTGGAATCAAGGTCGGCTAATATTTCATCATTATTAGCTCTAAAAGGTTGTTCAATTAGTTTCACATCTGCTTGTTCGCAAGCTTTTAAATTGCGGTTTAGATTTTTCTCATTCCATGATTCATTAGCATCAACGATTATAGTACTAGTTGGTGCTCCTTGTCTTACTGCAAAGATGCGTTCATCATCACCATCTCCACCTAGTTTTGCTTTAATTATTGGTCTACTACTTGCTTCAATTGCACTTTGCTCCATGAGTTTGGGTTCATCTAGACTTAAAGTGTATGCAGTTGTTAATGGTTTGAGATTAGAGGTATTTGATATTGAATTTGTATCTGTTTGTTGATTTTTAAATTCTAGATCCCACAAAGCACAATCAATTGCATTGCGTGCAGCTCCTGCTTTCATATTCTTATTAAGTTCAATTCGATTGGTACCTTGTTCTAAGGATCGTCGAATAGATTCAATTTGATCTATGACACTTGCTACTGTTTCTTTGTATCTGGCATAAGGAACACATTCTCCCCGGCCTGTGAACTCGCCATCATATAAGGTGACAATTACAACCTTCGCTTCAGTCTTTGCTTCTCGTGAAATTCTAAAAGTTTTGGCAAGTGGCCATGATTCAGTTTCTGCAATTAATTTGATTCCCATACCTTAAATACTCATTTTGTCAGCTGGTCAATAATTTCACTGCAACCAAATCTAATTGGGTCTACAGTGGGTAAGTTATATTCTGTCCCAGTTTTATCCAATATTGAGTGTGCATCAGATTCGTTTAATTCAGAAGTATTGATTGCAATTCCCACACATTGAATTTCAGGGTTAGTTAACCGACCACATTGAATTGTTAAATCTATAACAGCTTTAATTGTCGGTAGAGGTGTTTTGACACCTCGCATAGCGGTGCGCGTTGGTTCATGACAAACAACAAACGCATCAGGTTGTGAACCATGCAACAATCCAAGACTCACCCCTGAAAAAGACGGATGAAATAATGAACCTTGACCCTCAATAACTTGCCACGCGTCGGGTTCAGTTTCTGGAGATAACCATTCTGCAGCTCCAGATATAAAGTCTGAAATTACTGCATCAATAGCGATTCCGCGTTGTGATATCAAAACCCCAGTTTGACCAGTTGCACAAAATGTAGCTTGGAGTCCAGCAGCTTGCATCTCCTTTTCAAATTGGAGCGCAGTATATTTCTTTCCAACGGAGCAATCTGTTCCTACCGTCAATAACCGTTTTCCAGAACGCTTAGTTCCATTGCCAGTTGCAAATTTTAGATCACTATAACGAATATCAAATAACTGTCTATCGTATTGCTGTGCTACATTTTTGATCTTCTCATTTTCGGCAAGTCGAGAGTGAAGTCCAGATGCGATATCAAGTCCCGCTTCTAATGCTTCAATAATACTTTTAATCCAATGTTCAGGTAGAATACCACCTGCATTCACAGCACCTATTACGAAAGTTTTTGCACCTTTTTTTACAGCTTCACTTGGAGTCATATCCGGAAGTTCTGAATCTACAGCACACCCCTTCAAACGCATTTGCCCAATGCACCAATCCTTACGCCAATCTAGAATACCCATCCCAGTTTTAGCGGCAAGATGGTCAGGGACATCTCCAAAGAAAATCAAATATGGAGTTCTGATATTCATCTGTTTGTCCGACCTCGAATTCTGCTGTTAAATATTAGTAAAATGTGAAAAATTTAGTCAAAATTTGAGTTTTAGATTTTGGGATTTGAGAGATATTAGCACATTACTTTACGAATTCAAAACTAAAATGTGATACTTATCTTGTCGCTATTTATGAATGATTTTCGTTGAACATCAATTGAATACTTTGTAAGTAAAATATTTTGTTTAAGTAAGAAAATCAAATATTCCCAGATTGGAGTCAATACACTGGGCTTCAATTTTGAGTCCAGTCTCCAAAATTAAATTTATGATTCAAGAAAATTATTATTCAAATAAAGCTTGATTTTTCAAAAGAGTGCAACAATCATTAATGTATAAATTGAGTTTGACATAACTGACTAATTTTAATGGTTCTTTTTTCTCAAAATATTTTTTACCAATTATTGTAATGGATTTTTTTATAATGGATGAAAAAGAGGAGTTGATCAATTACTTGTATTGTTGTTTTTTGAGTATATTTAATTATTTTGAAGTTTGGGGTTTTCATGATTCCAGACTTTGATAAAACGTATGTAAATGATCAAGGTTTTTTTTAATTTACCACCTGGTATTCATGATGCAAAATGGAACGATTTTGTTAGTCATTTTGGTATAGGTTCAAGACGAATTGAATTGGTTGAGAGTATGGAATCAATGTTACTGCATTTGTGGGATGTAGGTTGTAAGGCTGTCAAGATTGATGGTAGTTTTGTTACGTCAAAACTTAAACCAAGTGACTTTGATGGTACTTGGGACCCAGAAGGAGTTGATGAAACTGAACTTGACATAGTTATTGCCGATGAAGACAAGTATTTAATGAAAGAAAAATATAACGGTGAGCTATACAGACAAGATTCAATTGAAGCCAGAACAAGAAAATCATTTGATGATTTTTTTTAATCGGATCGCTTTAATTACCCAAAGGGGATTGTGAAAATTACATTGGAGACTTTGCCATGATTTTGACTGACCTTGAACTTAGAACTACTGCGAAAACTGTGGCAAATTTTCGCGCGGCGATAGAAGACTAGTCTAAAAGACCTGAAGAGTGGTCTGTAAGCAAAAAGGCACAACAAAGTCATATTCGAGCAATGCAACGGCAAGCAGAGGAATTGGAAGCTGAAATGGCAGAATATGAGTTGATCAAATCAGGTAAGGTTGAAATTAAAGTTACCTCTATATTTGATTTGGGTCAAAATTTAGTCAACGCTCGAATTAAGTCGGGAATGAACCGAGTAACTTTAGCAAAACGTCTTAATATTAGTGAAGACCAAATCTTAATTTATGAAGCTTGGCGATATTCAATTATTGAAATTCCAACGCTTCAAGCAATTGCAAAAATTCTTGATGTTGAGATTCCAGACGAGGTGATACCATCAAAGTTCGACGGAAAAATGAGTGGAATTTTAGCAAAGTTAAAGAAATCTGGTTTAGATCGTAAATTTGTGTTGTCTCGGTTTATTTCACCAGAAACTTATGATAAAGTTATGGAGCAGACTGGGACATTGCTAGATCAATATACATTAAAACTCTATAAGCATCTAAATCATATATTTGGTTGGACTTGGGAAAATCTGTTGAGTCCTGATGACCTTCCAGCTCCAATTGCAAATACGGCAAGTGTTAAATTCAAGGTTGAATCAAACCTTGATCCTAAAAAAATTAATATTTATTCTGTGTACGCAAGATTTTTAGCAGAAGTTTTAACAGACTATGTGAAAGATTTACCCAAAGTAGATATTCCAGTGAATGCTATTGAGATGCGAACCGCGATTATCGCTAGTTATGGTTCAATAAATCTTGAAAATACCTTGAATTATGCTTGGGATTGCGGTGTGATCGTTTTTCCAATGAATGAAAAAGGCAATTTTCATGGGGCATGTATGCGTATAAAAGGGCGTAATGTCATCATTTTGAATCCAAGAAAGCGATTTATTGCTACTTGGCTATTTGATTTGCTTCACGAATTAAGTCATGCTGGACAAGAACCAGATAAAGAATCATTTGGCGAAATTGAAGAAGTTGCGACTTCACATAAACGTCGAACTTCTAAGGAGGAAGTATTTGCGAATGATTTTGCAAACGCGGTATTACTTGGAAAAGAGACTGAGGACTTATTTAATCGGTGTATTGAACAAGCGGATGGAAAATTGAATATGCTTAAGAAAGTAATCCCGCAAGTTGCTAGAGAAAATCATGTAATAGCTGGTGCATTAGCAAATTATGTCGCACATGAAGCTAAAGCTGATACAAAATTTAAGTATAAAGAGTTATTGAAGATGGCAGAAAGTCTTCAATTAGAGGAAGGGAATCCGTATGAAATGACACGAAAAATTTTTCACAAGCGAGGTCGCTTGAAAACGATGCAGGGTATTGATGTAGATATTTTATTTCAGGCACTTGAAGATGTTTGATTTGGCTAAATTTTTTATTTGATTACAAATTACAATTGGACAAACTGCATAATCTGTCGGAATATTTGAAATTTTAATCTTAAGTGTTGGAAATAAAATTGAAAAGTTCAATTATGGTAAATGAGGTTTATAAACCTTTCCTAAACTTCGTAATTTTATTGTAAATTAAATCAAATGTAGTTTTGTTGTTGATTGGTTGATCATACAAATAATTCTTAAAGTCAAACAGAGCACATAGTCTAAACAATATATATTGATTCAATCAGATTGAATCAATGAATTAGACCTTAACTCACTTTATTCTTAAATTATTACGATCTTCACTTCCTAAATTTTCCGCATTACCTATTGTATTTACTCGTCCAAGAAAACCTATTTTCCAAATTTAACATAGCTTCATCATATACTTCTACATTACCATATAGTTTAGTGTTTCCAGATATTTGTGTTTCACCACCAATCTTTGCATTGCCATGAATCTGTGCGTTGTTAAATATTTTTGCGGAGTCATGGATTTTTGTATTGCCAAAAATTTGTGCGTTATCATATATTTCTGCAGAGTCATAAATCTTTGAATTTCCATATACTTTGGCATTACCATAAACCTTTGCATTTCCAGATATCTTAACTTCACCAGTAATTATTGCCTCACCAAATACCTCAGCGTTGTCATATACTTCTAATTGGCTATCAAAAATTCCAAATAATTCCTTGGTACTTAATTTTGCGTTACCAAATACCTTCGCATTACCATAAACCTTTATATTCCTAGTTAATCGTGCTTCATCAAAAACCAGTGCATTTCCATAAACTTCAGCATTTCCAGAAATTTTTGCATTACCAAAAACTTTCGCGTTACCTGAAATTTTTGAATTGTTAAGAACAGTTGCTGAGTCACAAATTTGAGCATTTGAACCAATATAGACAGACGAAGTCACAGTGGTTGTTGCGGCAACAAATCCACCACCATTTGAATGTATTTTACCATCAGCTCCATCACAAGGTTTTTCTTGAGCATTAATACTGAATGGTAGTATTAAGCTAAACGCAAGAAATATCGCGAATCTTATTTTAGAAATATACATAATTTACCACTCATTTTTGTTGTTACTGAGATGTTGCTAAGATTATTATAATATCTTTTTTTGTTTTGCAACTTATTTGAAAATTTTTCTATTTTTCGCGATGTATTCGGTCAAATTTATGGGAGATTTATACCACCTACAATTCAAATAAAAATGCTTGAACGTGAGAGAGTAAATCCACAATAACAGTATATTGTTAAAGACTATATTTAGAATTTTGAAATAGAATTTCAAGTTGATTGGCAGGAGTATTTTTAAGGCCAGCAAATAATTTCATTAGGTACAATATAATGGTTCACTTAAAATTGAGAAAATTATCAATAATTTCGTTGATATTAATCACGTTTACCATATTTGTTTTATATACAACTGTCGTCAATGCTGCTGGGTTTCGAGAGTTGGAATCCGATAATGTTAAGATCGGGGTTTGGTATCCCAGTGATCAAGTAGCGACTGCACAAAGATTGGGACCTTTTGATGTCATAATGGCTCGATACGGCCCAATAATTTTAGGCAACTTTCCAATTGTGCTATTAACTCAAGGAATCGGAGGTCGGTATCGCAATCACCACCTCACGGCTCAACTTCTAGCAGATGTAGGATTTGTTGTCGTTGCACTACAACATCAAGCCGATTATCAAATTGGTGGTAATAAGACTCCGGAAGCGTTAAATTGTCGCTATCACGAATTATCAATTGCTTTGGAGGCGGTGACGAATGATGCGGAATTGAAGGATAATGTAAATTCAGATTTATTTTATGGGATCGGATATTCTCTTGGTGGCGCGACAATGTTATTGGGTGCAGGTGCAACTTTTAGCTTTGAACAAGCAAATGATTATTGTGAAACAAATGGAAATGTTGATGCGGAATTTTTTGATGATCCAAATGGTTGGATTTATCGGTTAATTGAATCATTTCGAAACAGTGTTAAATTACCCGAAACTAGTGATACTTTTTCTAACCCACCGTTAATAAATGGTGATATAATTCTTGTGGCTACAGTCTCACAAGGTTTTAATCTGGACAGTTTAGGACCAGTGAAATCACTGAATGTATTGGCCATTGAAGGTGATATTATCGCTAAACCAAAATTCCACTCCGAACCTATTTTTGAAGCTTCAACATCTAAATTTGATGGAGAACTTTGGAATATTTAAGGGCACCATTTTGTATTTATTGCTCCATTTTCAGATCGTGTACATAATAGAGCTTCCATTCCTGTTGCAGCAGACCCGGAGGGATTTGTCCGATCAAATTTTCTTGAAAAAATCAATAAGAAAATACTTACGCTATTGCTCCCAAACTAATCTGAGTGTTATGTTCTACTTCAAATCTGGAAATGATATAGAAGTTGCAAATTTTAAATTGCATTACTCAAATTCATCAAGAGAAATATGTTCAAATTGGGTTGTTAGAAAAAATTAAACAACGAAGGTAAAGATTTCGATAAATTTTGAGTTAAAGTGTGTTGAACTATATTCCAAAAATCTTAGAAAATAATTTTTCTTGTTAGTTGTAACATGATGAAACTAAATTTTAATGTACATTTGTTATCGTTTGTAAGATTGACTTGGGTCATTGTATGAAGTTTAGTGATGAGTTTAAAGTTCGATAGTGTAACAAAATTTCAGTAGCGGAATTTAGAATTTTCACAAAATTAAATCGTCAATTCAGGTCCAAAGTAAAAGTTGTTAAGTAATTTTGAATTGACGCGACATCCCAAATTAGTTGAATTTTTGCAGGTAACGAAATTCCTTCAAGCGTGAAAAAAGTTTGGTTATGAATTATGCGTCAATCAGCAGCGGATCCGGAAGTAAAGTGAATAAATACGGGACACATGGAGTGAAAGAATACTAAAATATGAGTTTCTAAAATGTATCTAATTTGACTTTATAAAAGCGCGCGCTACCACTGAATTATAAGGACTTAAGAATACTATATTGGAAAAACAGCGAGTGTTGAAAATTCTATCGGCAAATTTGCAGCATTTATTTGATTTTTTAGTAAGTTTTCTATGTGGTGTTGTCCCATTATTTTAAAGGGATTGACAATAAAATTGTAATTGAAAATTCATAAATCAACTAAGATGTTTGGAAATTGCATGAAATTAGTTTATATTTTGTTAGGTTCAAATTTTAATTGGTGGAGGTTGAAAATTGTTTGACTTTATGTTTGTTTTAATAAGGTTTTTAAAGTCAAATCCAAGTAATGAAAATTTTTAAGAGGTGAGTCAGTTTGTCACATGTGTACAATTACTAATACACTTTAATTGGCAACTTGTAGTAACCTATTTGGCGGGGATCAAAAAATTTTTGGTAGAAATTTTAAATTTAGTTGCAAATTGGATTTTTTAGTTGTAAAGTAATTATGAAGAGAGAGTTGAATAGCATTGATTATTAAGTAAATTTGATGTTGCAGAGGTAAAATATGTAAACTAGTTGACAATAAATAGTTTTTTTGGTAAACTTTGTACACTTGAAAAAAAGTCTTGCATTTGATATAATAATTTGAACTTAATTTTGACAATTTTATTCGTTAAAGTGCAAGTATAACTACTAAGAGGTAAGTTACATGAAATATATTTGGCAATTTTCAAAACTCGGGGAAACACGGGTAGCTCTTTACCCCCCCCCCCCCCCCCCCACCTATCACACACCCTTACAAGTAGGGAGTGTTAGTGGAATGGGAGCTAGTCAGAAAATTGTAGTGTGGGCGACTACAAGAATTAAAAATTTATTTAATCAGATTTCTTTTGCATCCATTACAATTTTAATTTGCGGGGCGGTTATATCAAGTCAGGTTTATGCGCAGGGTACAGACGCGTCCGCAACGGAATTAGGAACAACTAATAACCTACCAGAAATCTCAATTACTGGCGGTGAAGCTGTAATTGAGGGAGAAGACGCTATATTCACAATAACATCATCCCGCATTCTTAGCGAGGATTTGGTTGTTGGTCTGAATGTCGTTACAACATCCAACCAATATATTTCGGGTTCTTCAACTGAATACAATAGCGCGACTATTATAGCCGGTACTAGTTCGGTGCAACATATTGTTGCAACTGACGATGATAACGTTGAGGAATTGACAGGTCAGATTACTTTGACCCTTCAATCTTCAACTAATTTTACTTTAGCAGCACAAAATACTAGTGCCTCGGTCCAAGTGTTTGATAACGACCCTGTGGTGTGGATAACTGCGGGTGCTACAATCACTGAGGGAAGCAATGCTATTTTTACTGTTCATACCGCAGTTGCGGTACAATCAAATAAAGTCATTCAAGTTGCAGTAAGTGGTGAAGACGACTTTGTTCTTGGTACCACTCCTACATCTGTACAGATTCTTGCTGGCGCGACTACAGGGAGCTTATCAATTCCTACTGAAGATGATCAAGTTGATGAATTTGACGGTATAATTTCTGCTATGTTAGAAGATGATACCAACTCATCAGCGACTTATTCTATCGTTCCATATTCGTCTGGAAAACTTGTTGCGTCAATTGTCGTTCGGGATAATGATGCTCCAGTAGCAATTCCGCCTATTTATCCGCTTATTTCTATTGCCGCAAACGATACTTCAATTGAAGAAGGAGAAGATGCCAGATTTACCATTGTTGCAAAAGATAGTGATACAGGTCAACGAGTATCTGGATATGGTTTTGATCGTCGCGTTTATGTAATGGTGACTGATGGTCCAAGTAATTTTCTTTCATATCAGGTGTCGACCAGAAACACCTATGTGGCTCAGATTCCATCTGGGAGCTCTAGTGGTACATTAATCATACCGACTCTGGATGATAAATTATCCGAAGATGATGGTACGATTAAAGTCGTGATTTTGGATGGAGAAGGATATGGTGTTGCCTCATCAAATACCGCTTCCATTCAAATTGAGGATAATGATGACGACACTCCAGTTATTTCTCTTGTACAAGTTGATAGAGGTGGGGGGATTTATGAAGGTCAAAGAATAAGATATGAATTACATACCACATCAATTCCATCTCAAGTATTAAAGGTGAAAATTCTAAGAAGTCAAGAAGGAGATTTCCTTCGTAAAGAAGGTATCAAGAAAGTACGAGTGAGTCAAAGCAAACTGGTACGAAGTAATACTCCCGAATTGCAATATGTTAGAAGAGCTGGAATTGGGACAATCGACGA
Organism: Stappiaceae bacterium; assembly: GCA_964291365.2. Lineage (GTDB taxonomy): Bacteria > Pseudomonadota > Alphaproteobacteria > Rhizobiales > Stappiaceae > JBDWFY01. Next base: position 244,175 of record OZ220020.1, on the reverse strand, counting down.
CCAAATTGATGAACCGCATGGTATGGTAACTTTAACTCTTCAACCTGGAACAGGGTATCGGGTAGATAAAACAGCAAACAGTTTCACGGCGGTGATTTTGGATAACGATAGGCCAAAACCAACGTTTAGGGTTGAAGCAGTAAATTCATCTATTAGTGAGGGAGAAACGGCAGAGTTTAAAGTCATTTCAAATGAATCTATCGGAGAAGTTTTTTATATCAATTATCAGGTGCAATCTGCTGTTAGTGGTACATTTGAAAATTTTTCAAGTTCATTAGTTCAGACTAGATCAGTACGATTTGATCCTGTTGAAATTAAACGGACGACTAAAATATCAAATCCAAGCACTGAAGAAAAAATATTCAGGTTTTCCTCAATTGATGATCAGCTAGTACTTCGAAATAGTTCTTTGACTTTTACGTTGCTTTCACGTCAGGATGGTTCATACAATATATCTACAGCTAGTGCTACGGTGAATGTGATTGATAATGATGATTCGTTCGATCAAGGATTTCCTATTGTTGCTATTTCACCATCTCCGATTTATGATCTTGATGGAGATGTAGTTACTTTTTTAATTTATTCAACAAGAGCACCAGAAAGTGATTTAAATGTAAAGGTTTCCTCACATTTATATCGAAGTGTTTATAATGATAGCGCAAGTGTTTATATATATGGAACGATTAAAGCAGGCAGTTTGGCTGGAACAGTTTCTTATTTTCGTGGACTATATGCAAGTGATAGATATGGAAGCGATGAGAAACTTAGAGTTAATATTGTAAATGGTACGGGATACAATATCGCATCAAAACCTAATAATTCAGCTGAAGTAAGTTTAAGACGACAAAATATACCTGCGAATATATCGGTAGCTGCTCTCAGGAGTACATTTTATTCCGAAAGTGGTGATGAATTTAAATTCCAGATTTTATCATCTACTGCTTCGGATAATCCAAGAACAGTGAATATTGAAGTGAGTGATGGTGGTGCAAATTTGATTGCTGGGACTCCCCCTACTACAGTCTCGTTAGCCGCTGGTGAAACCTCTGCAATTGTATCAATACCGTGGGTATCTAATTTAGTTCAAGACCAATTAAAGGGAAAAGTAACGCTTACCGTATTATCTGGTGAAGATTATAGTGTCGCAGAAAGTCCTTACAATTCGGATTATGCATACATAAGTTGGAGTTATTTAGAGCCTGAAACTGTTATTGGACTTGGAAAGTTTCAGTACGAAAGATATGTAGAAGGTGAAGTTTTGTATGGCGCAATAAAGGCTAGTGGTCGGCTTAATGAAATCGGTAATTTTCCATTTCCAGTAAAACTAAAATTTGAAAATATAGTTGGCTCGTTCCTTACTGCCAAAACAGTAGATTATAATATCATTGGGAATTTATTTAGAATTCCAATTAGTGATGATGAAATTGCCGGTAATAATGGAAAAATCAAGATTTCAATCTTACCTAGCGACGATTACCAAATATATTCAGGTTTAGAATCAAAAACATTGACAATTGTCGATAATGATACTTTAGGTCAAGTATGGATTGAACGATTGAGTGCTCCCATAATTTCTGAAGGGAGAAATGAAGCAGCATGGTTTCTATTAAATTATAGCCGTAGTTTAGAAAATTATGCTCCTGCTGAGTTAGAGATTTCGGGTGCGACAAATTTTATTGAAAATTATTCTGCAACAGCACAAAATTATACGTCTTCACAAAATACCAGCAATAATTTGATTAGTTATGTGCGTGTTCCAATTGATGATGATTATATAAATGAGCCGGATGGAGACTTAACAGTTTCGATAAGACCAAGTACAAAATATACAGTAGATGCTTCAAAAGGTAGTGCAACGGTCAGGGTTACTGATAATGATGTACGAAAAGTACTTTCGATTTCAGCTGTTCATACCGGACCGTTACCTGAAGGTCATCCAGCGCAATTTAGAATAACAGAAGCAAGAGGCATTAGCTTTGGTGTATCTACTCCAATAAGAATTCGTGTAACTGAAACTGCAGACGTTATTCGGGGTAGTTCTGGTGAAACTGCGGTTGAAATACCATCTTTTCAAATGCCATATATTTTTAATGTAAATACTATAAATGATGATATTGATGAAGCTGATAGCACAATTACCGTAACATTACTTCCAGATGATAATCAGAATATACAGTATGTATTAGATAACGATTCGCGTCGCCAAACTGCTTCAGTTACAATAACTGATAATGATGAATTGCAGATTTACGAATTATTTGTTGATATTCCAAATTTTACTGGCTATGTCTATGAATCTCAACCAGTACAATTGTTATTGTTTTCTGAAACCCGCTCATCAGAAGCTACTACTATTAGGTTGAATGTATCTCAAACCGGTAATGTTTTGACCGGAAATGCTGGGGTAAGAACAGTTGTAATCCCAGCCGAAGAGGGTATACTTGAATTTCAAATTGATACACAAGATAACAATACCCTTGAAACGGACGGAGAAATTGAAGTAACGATCTTACCTGATAATAAACCAGTTCCTACCTATAAAGTAACTATTATACCTGAACGACAAAGTGTTAAATCCAGAGTTCTGGATGACGACAAACCTGTAATTTCAATTGCACCGGTACCTGGTGTAATCGCTACCGAAGGTCAACCGGCACAATTTAGGCTAACGGCCTCTAAAGTCAGTTCGACTTCAGTGACTGTAAGATTGGATGTTACACAGCAGGGTGAAGTACTTAGTGGTGAAGCTGGTGTAATTACGGCTGTTATTCCGGCCGGTGAAACGACAAAGATTATCAAGATTGGTACAGAAGCTGACATAGTTTATGAATCAGGTGGTGAAGTTAGGGTGAAATTACTTGAAGATAATAATGTCACCCCTACCTATCGGAGATCATTGAATTCAAGTGAACAAGTTGCGACGTTTGCAGTAGTTGATGATGATGACATGCCAGTCTTTTCAATTGAAGCAGTCAATAATACGGTCATCGAGTCTGAAAATGCTCAATTTAGGCTAACCGCACCAAATGCATTACCTAGACGAAGTTATGTTAGAGTATATGTTGTTGGATCGGAAATTATTGGTTCTCGGGCACATATGTCTGTAATTATACCTGCATATGAAAATGAGAAAATATTTTCCATTTCGACGCAGGATGATTTGATTCATGAACCTAATGGAATGGTACGGGCATCAGTTTTATCAGATGATCGTACACCAATAGTTTATGGAATAACAAGTGAAACAACCAGTCAATCAGCCACCGTAGTAGTACAAGATAATGATGCACTACCAGTATTTTCAATTTCTGCGGTCAACGATTCAGTAGAAGAGTCTAGCCCCCCGCAATTCAAATTAACTTCGCCGACCGCTTCTAGCAGTAGAATCGGTGTAAGGGTTGTTGTTTCAGAACAAGGTGATGTACTTCATGACCCTACTCGTCGTCTTCGTACTAATCGGACTTGGTATGTGCCACATAGTACCAGAACAAAAGTTTTTCAAGTTGGAGTTGAAGATGATGAAGTTGATGAAGAAGATGGTGTCATCACAGTTTCGCTAGTTGCTGATAATAATTCACCGGTTACTTATAATGTTTCCTCAGTTGTTGCTAACCAGAGTGCTGAAGTTACTGTAACTGACAACGATGAACCTGTCGGACTACCGGAAGTATCAATCTCGACGACAACACCGACCATCCGAGAACGAGATACCGCAGATTTATCAGCAAAAGTGAAGTTTGAAATTAATCAGATTGCCCCAACAAACGGATTGAGAGTGAGTTATTCAATTGATGAAACTGGGGATTATCTCAATAAATTTATCGCTGGAACAAATCAGGTTACCATCCCCGCTGGATCTACTTCTAAAGAAGTAAGCTTTCACATTATAAATGATTCATTGGATGAACCTGATGGGAGTTTTACTGTTTCGTTAAATACTGATTCGGCCTACGAATTAGGCGATCAGGATTCTGTGACAATTACAATTCAAGATGATGACGCATCACCAACTATGACGATTACTGGTGCTTGGGCTGTTTATGATTCACAGGGGGCGGTGGTCAAATTTACGATAAGAAATAGTACGCAATTTGTCGGAACCAAGACCATTAATGTTGCGGTAACAGGGGTAACCAGAACTGTTACCGGTAGAGTCGTACCGAGTACTGTGGTAATGGAAGGACTCTCTAGTCGTTACACTCAAGGAAGGGCTAATTATGCACAGCTATATGTGCCAATCCATGAAGATCAAATCAATGGACAAACCGGTAGAATCACCGCAACCATACTAGCTCCAACTAATCCAAGTGATTATTTCGTTGGTACTCCGAGTTCTCTGCATCTAAATGTTTCAGATTTTGATAGTCCTACAAGTTCATTGCCATTACCAACAATTTCCGTCACAGCTTTTGCGGATCAAGTTGGAGTGGATGATGATTATTTTTACATATTTAAGGCCTCACATGCTTCGAATAAACCGCTAAAGATTTCTTATCATTATGCGTTGAATCCGTTAATCGGTGACCAACAAAAGCACTGGACGACAACTAGTTTTACTTTACCTACCGGTGCAATAACTCAAGAGATTTCTATTGATCCACAAAGTAGTCAGAACACTTTTACGACCTTAGAAATGGGTGGAGATTCTGAAATAATCTTAGCAAGTGGTGCAGGCTATGTTATCGCTGATAGTCCAAATGATCGCGCATTCATTGAAGTAAATCGACATCAACCAACTGCTGGAATTTCAATTGTGGGTGGGGACGTTGAAAGGGTTGGTGGAACTGCAACCTTTCAAATCACTGCTCCTACCGCGATCCAATCAGACCGAGTCATAAATGTTCGTGCAAGTGCAGGAGCTACGGGATTAATTCCGGAAACTGGACCAAGTAAAATAGTGTTACCAGCCAATCAGACACGTACCATATTTAATGTACCAACTATTTATAGTACTAATGATGGACCAGATTTTGATATAACGGCTACTATATTGCCGGGAGATGGATATACGGTCTCATCAACGCAAAGCACTGCTACGGTTAGAATATTTAAGTTTGGTACGTTACCAAAGTTATATTTACCAATTAATGAATCTCCGGGGAGTGTGACCGGGATGTGGTATGAGGGAGAAACAGAATCTATTCGGCCATTAGTTGTAGGCTCTCCCGTCCCAGCGGGAGTAGTTGTTCAATATAGAGTGAGTGATGGTGGTGGTAATTTGTATAATGGTGCCGCGACACGCAGTGTGACTTTTGATGGGAGTAGTTGGCCACAACCTTTACAGATTGAAACCAATGATGATACAATAAGTGAGGACAATGGAACGATTACAGTGGAAATTTTACCAGGTAGCGGGTATACGATCTCACCAACTCACCGACGTGTAACTTATACTGTTCATGATGATGATGGTGTTAATGAAATTTCAATACAACCTATTGAATCGGAAATAACCGAGGGTGAGTACGCACAGTTTCGATTCACAGCTTCTGCTGAAAAAAGGCAAGCATATGGAGTTCATTTTACCTATAGTCAGGGGCAAAGTGATTTCATCGCGGCAAGTCCTAGAGGTTATTTTGGTGCGTTTATTTATTCGACCAACGAAACCGGACTAGTAATCGTTGGCAGTAGTATGTTTTCCGGAATTGTTCGCATTCCCACCTTTGATGACAATCTAGATGAAGCGAATGGTCAAGTGACGTTAAGTCTTGTGCTGGCACCGGCACCTGAAACTTTCTATTCACTCTCTTCAGATTCCGCTAAAAATTCCGCGTCAGTAACAGTATTAGATAATGATGAACCGGTACCGGAAATTTCTCTTTCAAAATCAATCAGTTCTATTGTTGAAGGGCAGTCAGCAACATTTACTCTTACCTCGGATCGGGTTATTCAGGCAGGTGGACTGGTAGTGGGTTACCTTATAACTCAAACTGGAGACTTTTTTGCACCTGATGGTAACCCTAGTTTTGTAGCGACAATCCCGGCTGGAGCGACTACAAAGGATTTTACAATTACAACTCATGACGACTCTATGGATGAACCAAATGGTAGCTTTACCGTTCATCTTGCTAGTAGTTTTCTTTACAATGATGTTGTTGTGCAGTACACTTATCGATTTGGTAGTCCCGAAACTCAAACAGTTAATGTCGTGGATAATGACGCGGCACCGGATATCACAATTGCTGATGCAACGGCAGTAGTTGAAGGGATCGATACGCATGCGATATTCACCTTAACGGCATCCCACGCGGTTTCTGTACCTAGAACGATTAATGTATCAATTGGTGGAAGTACTGGGTTTATCCCATCAGGACAAATTCCGACTACTGTTACTTTACCTGCTCTGAGAACCACCGCGACACTTAATGTTCCAATTCATGATGATACAGCTTATGAAGCTGATGGCACCATTTCCGTAACAATTTCAGCTCCAACTAATACAGGTGATTATCAAATTGGAACACCAAGTAGTGCACAAGTAAATGTGACTGATGATGATTATTTAATTTCGGTATCAAGTACAACTGATACTATAGTTGAGGGAGAAACAGCAACATTTACCTTTGTGGCAAATAGAGTAGCACCTACCGGTGGATTGGTAATCCGATATCAAGAGCAGTTGTCGCGTCGTTTTGTTCAGACTTTGGATGAAATTAGACAGTTTAATCGTATCAGCTATCCTGATATTGTGAGACAACCAACTGTTACTATTCCAGCTGGAGCAGATTCAGTATCAATAGAATTTGCTTCAATTGATAATGATATAGATGATTTAGAAGGTAGATTTAATATCACGATACTTGAAGACTCAGCATATTCAGTTGGAACAGAGAATTCTGAAACCGTCAGCGTCTCAGATAATGATGATATACCGACAATTACTATCTCTGGCGGCGGGACTTTTGATGAAGGTACCGAATTCCCTGAGTTTACCTTTAATGCATCTCGTATGGTATCATATTCAATTTTTGAAAGAGACTTGCGGATAAGAATGCGTCTTTTCGGACCTAATATGCGGTATGAAACCGACAATTATATTGATGATGTTCGTTTCCCACCTTATCAATTGCAGGTGGTGAAACGGTTGAGTATTGTTGATGATCAATATGTTGGGTATAATGTACCAATTACTGCGGAGATAATTGAAGGTCGCAAACCTAATTTGTATCGAATTGGAACACCTAAAGTTGCTCAAGTAACAATCGCAGACGATGACATTCTATCAGTTCAATTACCGGAAATTTCGGTATCAACGATTTATCCGGTCGTAGAACAAGGAGAGGATATCGTATACAAAATTGAAGTGTCAGAGGATTTTGATACTGATATAACACTAAAATACAAGTTTAGAGTAAGTATAGACGATAATAGATGGTGTTGCTGGACTCCCGACCGAAACATTACTTTAGTAGCTGGCGAAACCGTATTTTACCACACCGAAAAGATTGGAGTTTTTGATAACAATATTGCTAGTGATGATTTTGGTAAAATGGATGGGTCAACGAGATTTATGATATTGCCCGGTGCTGGATATCAAATTGCTCCAATACCGAATGATCGAGTAACCGTCGCGATAAAACGTTATGAAGCCCCTACAGGAATTTCTATAGTTGCAAATAGTGCATCTAAGGAAGAGTGGGAAAAGGTAAAATTTCAATTAACAGCGGCGGATTCCAGTGACGTTGATCGGGTCATCAATATTGATGTTACCAGTGGTACTAGTAATAACTTTGTTATAGGTACTAAGCGACTAACTATCACAATTCCTGCTGGTAAAACTATCGCAAAGTTTGATGTTGCAATTGAAGACGATAACGACGTGGAACAAGATGAGTATGTAACTGCGACGATTAGAGCTGGTGTTGGATATACAGTAGCCGCTACAATGAATAGTGCGCGGGTACTGGTATTAGATGATGATGCAGAGACTCCAGTGATTAGACTGATAGATGCCGGATATTACTCTCAGTGGAATAATATTGCGAATTGGATAGAAGGTAATCAAAGACGCTTCTTGCTACTCTCGTCACATGCCAGCCGAAGTGATGTTGAATCTTCGGAGATAATAGTGACTGTGAAGGCCGTAGAAGATGGTGGTGGAAGTAACTTCCTTTCCGGACCGGTTACGAAGCAAGTTAGTCTTGAATCTTATGATTATGTTGATTTTGCTGTACCAGACGATGTTATTGCAGAAGAGAGTGGAAGCATAACGGTTTCACTTCAATCTGGAACAGGGTATGAGATTTCACCTACACAACACAGCGTGACTTTAGAAATTTTCGATGATGATGGGGTTAATGAGCTATCAATTTCAAGCTTGGATGCTACAGTAACTGAAGGTCAATTGGCGCGATTTAAAATTAATAGTTCTGAAAAGAGGGATACAGAATTCCAGGTACACATTAATATAAGTGAACTAGAAGGAGATTTTATTGACGGGAGACCAGCTACTACTATTTTGATGCCGAGAGGTCAAAACTCACGAACTTTATATGTTCCTACTAATGATGATAATATTGATGAAGTAGATGGTAGAATTCAAGTTACTTTAGTTGATCATGCTGACTATCAGGGAACTAACAATACAGATTCAATTACAATTTTAGATTCCAGTAAGACCGCTACGGTGGGAGTATTGGATAATGATACTAATGCAAACCAAGGGGTTGAATTATCAATAGTAAGAGCTAATTCCTCACAAAATTCAGTTGAAGAAGGCAATGATTTATTATTCACGGTTTCTTCATCAGCTCCTATAGTTGGTTCATTAGTCGTGGATGTGACAATTAGTCAAACCAACTCAAATAGTTTAATTGATGCTGAATTTGTGACTGGTGCATTAACTAGACAAGTAACTTTTGCTAATGGTTCAAGTTCGGTGCCACTTACGATATCGACAGAGAATGACCGCATTGATGAACCAAATGGACAGGTTACTGTTTCACTAGTCGCAAGTACAAATTACCAAATTAAACAGTCGGCAGCTTCGGCGACAATTGGAGTCGATGATGAAGATATATTCCCAATAATTCATTTGACCTATGTTAGTAACCAAAGCACTTCCGTTAATGAATCTGGTCCGGCTCAATTTAGATTGCGTGCAGTTAGGGCATCATCATTACCAATTACGGTTCGGATTAACGTTTCACAAACTGGTAATGTGCTGGCTGGTTCTGAAGGTGATACGACGATTGTGATACCGGCAAAGGAACTTATTAAGATTTTCGAAATTGCCACTGATGATGATGAGATTTTTGAAATAGATGGTACCATCACAGTTCGATTATTGGATGATGATAGTTTACCTGCTACCTATACAGTTTCTTCAAATCCTGAACGCCAAAGTCGAACGGTTCAGGTGTTAGATAATGATACCCCGTTGCTTCCAGTGGTTGCAATTTCGCCGGTAACAAGTTCGGTGGTCGAGTCAAATAAGGCTCTGTTTAGAGTGACCAGAACGAATGTGCTTTCTTCTGCAATAAGTGTACGTTATAATGGGGCCATTTCAGATGGAATATTTGATGGAGTTTCACAGAATACAGGAATTACGATTGCTCGGGATGCATCAGAAGCTATCTTGAAAGTTAACACTACAGATGATGAAATTAGGGAACCGGATTCAATCATCACGATTACGTTATTAGCGGATGATAATTCACCTGCTAGGTATGTGTTAACTCCGGATTCAAGTCAACAAAGTGCTCAGGTTACCGTAATAGATGATGATCCATTACCTAAAATTGGGGTTGCCACGACGATGGAAGCGACCACAGAACTAGTTTCACCGCGATTTAGATTATGGACAACCACAGTTTCTTCAGATCCGATCACAGTACGATTTAATGTATCACAAACCGGAAATTATCTGAGTGGTGCGGCAGGTGATAGAACGACGATACTGCCCCAAATGCATTCACAAACATATTTTGAAATTGCTACTGAGAATGATGAAGTTTTGGAAGATTTTGGAACAATCACTGTTACCATTCTTGCTGATGATCAGACTCCGACAACATATGCTTTAGCAACATCCACCGATGACCAGAGTGCTATGGTTCATGTTATTGATGATGATTCACCACCAACAGTTTCGATCGCTGATGCAACCGCGGTGGTTGAAGGTACCGATACATGGGCATTTTTTCCAATCTCACTTAATATAGCGGATTTTAATTCAAGACAAATCAATATTTCAGTTACGGGTGCAACTAATTTTATTAGACCTGACCTTATTCCTACAACCCTAACATTTCCGCGGTATAGTTTGAGAAAGAATCTTGTAATACCGATTGAGGATGATAAAATTGAAGAGCTTGATGGAATTATTACTGTAACCATAACGGCTCCAACCAATGTTGATGACTATCAAATTGGAACAGCTGGTAGCGCACAAGTAAGTGTAAGTGATAATGATAATGTAACCCCAACAATTTCAATTGCTGATGGTGATGCAGTTGTTGAAGGAACAGATGCGAATGCGGTGTTTGAATTAACCTCTTCTCATGCGGTTTTAGAGTCAAGAACCATTAATATCTCAATTTCAGGTGCAACTAACTTTATTCAATCTGGTCAGATCCCAACATCTGTAACACTTCCAAGTTTAAGCATGAGTGCTGAATTGAGGATACCTATTGAAGATGATGAAGTCGAAGAAGATGATGGAACCATCACCGTAGCTATATCGAATCCGACTACTGTTAATGATTATCAGGTTGGAACATCTAGTAGCGGACAAGTAAGTGTGAGTGATGATGAAGAACCAACAGGACCACCGATTGTGAATATTTCAACGACAATGACTTCAATTACTGAAGGTACAAGAGTTCCGGTCAAGATTACTTTAGACCGACGAGCTCCTGCAGGCGGATTACGGTTGACTTATATACTCAATAGAACGAATAATGGGTATAGAAGAGTACATACAACGGTAATACGAGCAGGGTCAGAAAGTAAAACCCTCTATTTTCAGCCGAACGACCAAATCTATGTACCAAATTGGGAGTTAACTTTATCGCTGGTGGAGAGTTCGCTATATACACTTGGAGATAATTCATCAGTTACAGTGAATGTGGTTGATTCTAGTCAACCACCAGCTATTACTTTAACGGATGCAATTGCGGTATATGATCAGGATGGTCTGTTTGCTGAATTTTCATTAGCAAGTTCACGTAATTTTAACGGCGTTAAAACAATTAATGTATCCGTTGCTGGAGTTACTGGGGATAATATTCCCAATTCCGTTGACATGTCAGTAAGTTCAGGTTATTTTTGTTTCAATAATGCTTGCGATCCGAAGGAAACAGTGTTGCGAGTGCCAATTGATCAAGATAGTTTAACCGATGAAAATGATGTAGTGACGGCTACCATTTTAGCTCCTTCGAATTCGAACGATTATCAAGTGGGAACTCCTAGCACAATCGATTTAGATTTGTCAGATTATGATGTACCAACAACCCCTCGTCCGATTATCTCAATCAAAGCTTTAAAGAAATTAGTTTATGGTGCAGATGAGTGGTTCATTGTCATAACTTCATCACGTGCACTAGATACACCACTAACTATAAATGTTCGATCGTTAGGTATGCGAGCGACAAATCCTGATTATTCTATTAGAAGAGGAAGCACAATCACGTTACCGGCTGGTGAAACCATGATTGAAATTGACCATTGGACCCGATTGAGTTATTTGGCATTCGATCGACAATTTGAGATGGAGATTAGAAGAGGTGCTGGTTATCAAGTTGCTCCAAGTCCAGATAATTATGTAAAAATTGTTTTTAGACAATATGATGAACCGTCTGGAATTTCAATTGTAGCTTCAGAATATATTTTAGAATCATGGTATGTAGAAAATGTTAAGTTTCAAATAACTGCTTCAAGCTCGTTTCCGACAGATCGTGTCATTAATATAGAAGTGAATGATGAAGATAGAGGTCTGATCAAATTCGCGGAACGAACAGGAGTCATATTACCTGCTGGTGAAAACACGACATTCTTTGAAGTGCCAATCATTGATGATGATGTCGTTGAATCGGATAGATACATAACTGCAAGAATTTTACCAGGTACAGATTATCAGGTTGCGACAACAAAAAATTCAGCCACCATTAAAGTTCTTGATGATGATGGTGTACCAATCGTTTATCTACCTCCGCTTAATTTTTCAGATCCCTGGATTGAAGGAGAGAGCAAAGAAATCTCGGCACGAAATCGTAACCATGATGATAAAAAGTCAAATAACGTTGCTAATGGTACAATAATAAAGTATCGAATTACTGATGGAGGGAGTAATTTGTATACTGGCGATGAAATTCGCACGGCAGTTTGGCATCGTGGAAGTGCAGATATAGAAATTGAAACTTTGGATGATGACATTGTTGAAGAAGATGGCATCATTACGATTGAAATATTACCAAGTGCTGGTTATCAGGTTTCATCCACATTTGGACGATTAGAATATGATGTATTTGATGACGATGAAGCAAATGAAATTTTAGTTGAGCCAATTCAGTCAACGATAACAGAAGGTGATTATGCAGAATTCCGGTTCACTCCTTCAGCAAAAAGAGGGTGGTACTATGTTTCATTTGCTTTTGATGATGGTGATGGTGATTTTCTTGCTAATTTACCTTCACTAAGCCAAAGTCACATTTATTATCAAGATGACTTAAAGGGCAACATAACTTTTCATTCATGGCATACAACTAGAATCGTTCGGATCGCTACTGTTGATGACAATATTGATGAAGCTGATGGTCAGATAACTCTAACTCTTATACCAATTCTAAATGCAGATGTAAGTTATCAAGACTATACATTATATTCAGATCCGGCGCGGAATTCAACTTCGATTACAGTATTAGATAATGATAACTCACAGCCGTTACCGGTCCTCTCTATTGCTCCGGTCGTTACTTCGGTAGATGAATCAGACCCTGCTCAATTTAGAATAACCTCTTCTGTTGCCGCTACTTCACAACTGGCAGTTAAAATTAATGTTTCGCAAACCGGGAATGTACTTGCTGGAACTAGCGGTGTTAGAACGGTTATTATATCGCCGACTAGTTCAGTGGCTACTCTTGAAATTGATACCGAAGATGATCGGATTTCTGAACCTGATGGTGTAATTAGTGTTTCGCTTGTTGCTGATACACCTGCAACTTACACAATTACACCGGTTACGACTAACCAGAGTGCTCAAGTCACAGTAATGGATGATGAGCCACTTCCCGAATTTGGAATAGCAGGTGCAACCGCGGCAAAATTAGAACCTGATGCAGCTCGATTTAGATTGTGGACTAGTACCGCTTCGTCTGCCCCGGTTGCAGTAAGAATTAATGTTTCTCAAACTGGAAATGTGCTTGCTGGTATAGCTGGTGATACAACGACAATCATGCCAGCTGAGGAACGGCAGACTTATTTTGAAATCGCGGTTGAGGATGACGGGGTTGCAGAAGACAATGGTTCTATCACCGTTTCGCTTCTTGCTGATAACAATACACCAAATACTTATACACTAACAACTCGCACTTATCGACATAGTGCCACAGTTGAAGTTTATGATGATGATACGACTCCAACTATCACTATTGCTGACGCGACTGCAGTAGTTGAAGGAACTGATGCAAATGCGACATTTGCAATCACAACGTCTCATCCAGTTCGCGATACTCGAACAGTTAATATAGCAGTTTCAGGTGCTACTAGCTTTATTGAATCTGGTCAGGTTCCGACATCCGTCACATTAACGAGATTAAGTCTGAGAACCGCTCTGCAAATTCCGATAGAGGATGATGAAATTGATGAAGCGGATGGTATTATAACTGTGACAATATCTGGTCCGACTAATGCTGGTGATTATCAAGTTGGTTCAGATGGTAGTGCTGAAGTGAGTGTTACTGATAATGATGAATCACCGCTTCCGGTCTTCTCAATTGAGTTTGTTACTGCTACGGTTGATGAATCGGATCCAGCTCAATTTAGATTAACTGCTTCCAAGGCTTCGTCTGCACCGATAACAGTACGATATAATGTTGGAAAATCAGGTGATGTTTTAGATATGCCAATTGGTGATTCGTCGGTTGTTGTTGAAGCAAATGCGTTAGAGAAAATTATTGATATCCCTACTAAATCTAACCATTTTTCTGAAAATGATGGATATATTCTTGTTGCACTACTTGAAGATAATCAGACTCCGGCCACTTATTCAATTGTTCATGAACGAGCAAACCAATTTGCTCAAGTCAAGATAATGGATGATGAAGATTTACCTGATTTTGGTATTGCTGGGGCAACCGCGGCGACGTTAGAACCTGATACCGCTCGGTTTCGATTATGGACTACAACTGCTTCTGCTTATCCAGTAACAGTTAGAATAAATGTTTCGCAAACAGGAGATGTGCTTAGTGGTTCAGCTGGTGAAACAACGACAATAATGCCAGCTAAGGAACGACAAACTTATTTTGAAATTGCGGTTGAGGATGACGGGGTTGCAGAAGACAATGGTTCTATCACCGTTTCGCTTCTCGCTGATAACAATACACCAAATACTTATACACTAACAACTCGCACTTATCGACATAGTGCTACAGTTGAAGTTTATGATGATGATACGACTCCGACTATCACTATTGCTAATGCAACTGCAGTAGTTGAAGGAACTGATGCAAATGCGACATTTGCAATCACAACGTCTCATCCAGTTCGCGATACTCGAACAGTTAATATAGCAGTTTCAGGTGCTACTAGCTTTATTGAATCTGGTCAGATCCCAACATCTGTTACATTAACGAGAATGAGTTTAAGAACTGCTCTGCAAATTCCGATTGAGGATGATGGGATTGATGAAGCAGATGGAGTTATTACAGTAACAATATCTAACCCAACTAATGCAGGAGATTATCAAATTGGAACTGAAGGTAGTGCACAAGTAAGCGTAAGTGATAATGATGATACAAACGATACAACTCCAACAATTTCAATAAGTGATGCAACACCTGTTATTGAAGGGACACATGCAAATGCAGTATTTACGATCACAAGCTCGGAACCAGTTCGCAATTCTCGACAAATCAATATCGCAGTTTCTGGTGCAGTCAACTATATTCCAACTGACTTAATTCCTACAACTGTAACATTAGAACCAAATACCTTGAGTACAACACTTAGTATCCCAATTGAGGATGATGACATAAAGGAACCTTATGCCATTATAACTGTACATATTAGTTTCCCGACTAATATAAATGATTATACTATTGGCACCAGAAGTCGTGGAGAGGTAATTGTCACTGATAATGATCCAACTGGCCCTTCGTTAGTACGTGATCTTCCAATTGCTTCGTTAACTACGAATGCCGGATATATAGAAGAAGGTGAAAGGATCCCGGCTAGAATTGCAATTACAAAGGCGGCCCCGGCAAATGGATTAGTCATTCGATATCGGAAGAGTCAAGTGGGTGATTTCTTCGCAACGACTTTTTATGGGTTAGATTCAGTGAGAATACCGGCCGGAGAAACGTTTAAGAATTTACGATTTTTGACCCAAGATGATGATATTGTGGAAGCAAATGGTTCGGTGTCACTTTCACTTGAACACGGACCTGGATATACCGTTGGTTCAGAAAAGAGTGTTTCACTTGAGATGTTAGATAATGATAGTGTTCCTAGGGTAAGAGTTTATAGTAATGGTGTATATTATACTGAAGGTAGCCATTCACGTGCTCGGGTGAATCTTGTGGCAAATCAAGTTGTTTCTCAAGATACTCGGATCAATATACGAGTATTGGGAGCTACAAATTTTATCCCAGAAGATCAGATTCCAACAATAGCTACGATTTCCGTAAATAGTTCTAGAGCGGTATTAGAAATCCCAATAGAGGATGACGATGTTGATGAAGATGATGGTCGGATTGTAGTTATGATTGAAAGACCTTCTAGTACTGATAATTATAAAATAAAGGGGATTGGTCAAACTTCATTTCTTGTCAGGGATAATGATGCCCCTGCTGAAACGGCCCCAGAAGTTTCAGTTTCAACTGTTTCTGACTTTGTTTCTGGAAGTGATGGATATTTGTTTAGGATAACGGCCTCCCATGCGAGTGATACCGACATATTTGTGAATGTCGAAGTAAAAGAAAAGAGAATTATTGCTGGATTTGGAAACCCTGCTTCTGAGCTACGATTAAGACTTGACGCTGGTACGACGGTGTATGACTTAGAGCTGTATTCTGGTAGGAGGAGTAGTCAAGTTAGCACAATAGACGTTGATAATTTTGCTGAACTTACGATTAAGCCTGGTGTAGGATATCGTGTAGCTTCTAGTCCGCGCGACAAAGCACGTATTGATTCGATACGTTTTGATGCTCCCCCTGGGATCTCAATAATTGCTGGTCGCACCGAATTGTTTGAATCTCATGGTGGATTTCCCGTGGCATTCCAAATCACCGCATCTAGTGCGTCACAATCTGATCGGATTATAAATGTAGAAGTAAGTGATGGGAACAGTGATTTTATTGAAGCTGAGGGACGACAGGAAGTTCGATTACCATCAGGTCGAATTAGCGCGATGCTGAGGTTTGCGTTAATAGATGACGATTTAGATGAATCAGATGGCTATGTAACTGCGACAGTATTACCTGGAGAAGGGTACACAGTAGCTACTACTAACAATACTGCGAGAATAAAGATCATGGATAATGATGGACTGCCAATAGTTTATCTTTCTCCTCATTTGAATGACTCGAGTAAATGGATTGAGGGCGAATCCCGATTTATCGGAGTTTATTCTTCAAGCAAACTGTTTGATGGAGATTCAATTCTTCTAAGGATCACGGATAACGGAGGCAACTTGTACACCGGTGATGAATATGTTGGAAAATTGGGAGGAGATAGTTTGTATCATACTTTTGAAATTGAAACTCAAGATGATAATATTGTTGAGAGTGATGGTACAATTACCGTAGAGATTATGCAAAGAGCCAACCATTCTATTGCCCCTGGTTACGGAAGAGCTACATTCACCGTGTATGATGATGATGATGTCAATCAATTGACCGTAGAAGCACTAGAATCTACGATAACTGAGGGACAATTTGCCCAGTTTAGATTAACCTCGTCTACTCCTAGAAATCAATCCTATCAAATTAATTTTGCTTATAGTCAGGGAGAAGGTGATTTCATCGGTGAAATATTTCAGGGTGATACTGGGTATTCAAACCGAATTAGATATAATCTTTCAGAATCAACGGGCAAGTTATCATTTTATAGTCCTGGAATGCATTCACGAATCATTAGAATTCCAACAATGGATGATAATGAGGATGAAGCAGATGGTCAAATTTCCCTTGAATTACTTACAGCTAGTAAGAGTACATCATATACGCTTTCAGCTGATTCATCAAAGAATACTGCAACAGTTAGAGTATTAGATAATGATGTTGCCCCTGCAAGTCCCTTACCTGTGGTAACGATATCAGCATCTGCTACGACGGTAAATGAAGGTGAGACTGTGACTATTAGATTTACATCTGATCAAGAAGCACCTCCAGGTGGACTGTTTGTACATTATCAGTATAAGTCATCTGGTAACAGTTCACCGATATCAATACCGCAGGGATACTCGAGTACGACAGTATTAAATGCTAGTCGAGATGATAACATTGATGAACCTGATATCAGCTACACAGTTGAATTATTAGAGAATGAGAACTATACGCTTGGTGCGACTTCAAGTGTCACGATAAATGTGTTAGATGATGATGATCCACCGGTCATAAATATAGCCGATGCTTCGGCAGTTGTTGAGGGCACTGATGCTAGTGCGGTATTTACCTTAACTGCGACTCATCCGGCTTCTGATGCAAGAGTGATAAATATTTCGGTGACCGGAGCGACAGGATTTATTCCAACTGACCAGATTCCAACTACTGCCACACTTAATGCAAATAGCTTAACGGCAACATTGACAATACCTATTGAAGATGATGAAGTTGATGAAGCCGATGGTATTATTTCTGTTACAATGTTAGCACCCACTAATACAAATGAATATCTGATTGGATCGCCAAGCAGTGCACAAGTCAGTGTAAGTGATAATGATGTTGCTCCCACAACACCGTTACCGGTTATAACAATATCAGCATCTGCTACGACGGTAAATGAAGGTGAGACTGTGACTATTAGATTTTCATCTGATCAAGAAGCACCTCCAGGTGGACTATTTGTACATTATCAGTATAAGTCATCTGGTAACAGTTCACCGATATCAATACCGGAGGGATACTCAAGTACGACAGTATTAAATGCAAGTCGAGATGATAACATTGATGAACCTGATATCAGCTACACAGTTGAATTATTAGAGAATGAGAACTATACGCTTGGTGAGACTTCAAGTGTCACGATAAATGTGTTAGATGATGATGATCCACCGGTCATAAATATAACCGATGCTTCGGCAGTTGTTGAGGGCACTGATGCTAGTGCGGTATTTACCTTAACTGCGACTCATCCGGCTTCTGATGCAAGAGTGATAAATGTTTCGGTGACTGGAGCGACAGGATTTATTCCAACTGACCAGATTCCAACTACTGCCACACTTAATGCAAATAGCTTAACGGCAACATTGACAATACCTATTGAAGATGATGAAGTTGATGAAGCCGATGGTATTATTTCTGTTACAATGTTATCACCCACTAATACAAATGAATATCTGATTGGATCGCCAAGCAGTGCACAAGTCAGTGTAAGTGATGATGATGATGTTCAGATACCAATTATTTCAATCACTACGTCAACAGAATCAGTTGATGAAGGAGATAGTTTTGAATTAGTTGTTAATTCAACAGTACCAATTGATTATCCATTGGTTGTTGATATAAACCTCGTCCAAACTAATACAGTAGAAGCGGTTAGAGCAGAATTTATTGCCGGTAGCAATAGACAGCTTTTCTTTGCAAATGGTTCAGTATCTGAATCAGTTAGTATTTCAATTATTGATGATAACGTGGATGAACCGAATGGAACAATTTTGGCATCATTAGCAACCAACAGTCGTTATGAGTTAGGTCAAAATTCTTCAGTAAGTGTTGCGATTGTTGATAACGATAAGCCAGTAGCTTCCATGAGGGTAGCCGCGGAAGCGAATCAAATTGTACCTGAAGGACAATTATTACACTTTGGTGTGATTCTTGACCGGATTTCTTGGCAACCAATTGAAGTAAATGTTAATGTGAGTCAAAGTAGTAATGGTGGGGACTTTATCAATCCGGATGATGCTGGAAATTCTATAGTCAGAGTTGACAATGGTGAAAGAGTAGGTAGATTTACGGTAAGAACGATTGAAGATGATCTGGGTGAAGAAAATGCCGAAATTACGGCAACGATATTGAGTGGTGATAATTATACTGTACATAATTCAGCTAGTTCAACTAATCCGAGAGAGAGCCATTCCGCAACCGTTCGCGTAACTGATAATGATGAAACAAGACCAATTGTATCCATAAGTCGTGTGAATGACTCGATTCAAGAGGGTGAAGAAGCATCATTCTTGGTCAGAATAGTTAATGCAATTAGTAATGATTTGGATGTTAGGGTACAGATTAGTAGCGAAATTGGCGCGTTAGTCGAATCCCAATACTTAGAAAATATTGTGAAAATTTCTGCTAATGAGACCACGCAATTATTGACCATTCCAACTCAAGGAAACGATTTAGATGGTCCAGATAGTAAAGTGACAGCTACTTTGCAAGCAGACGAGCGATATTTGTTGCCAACAACTGAATCGGCTCAATCAGCATCCATTACAGTCTTAGATGATGATGTTCCGCTAATTTCCATTGTAGCAGAATCTAATTCTATTGGTGAGGGAGCGATTGCTCGATTTGGTATAACAACTGAGGTGGGAGTGGTTGAAGCCTTATCAGTATCTGTAGTAGTTAACCAAACTGGTGATGTAATTTCTGGTGGTAGTGGTATTGAAACTGTGCATTTTGACGTAGGAGATACATCAAAAGTCCTAGCAGTACAAACTTCTGAAGATGAAATTGATGAAATTGATGGCCGAATTACAGCAACAATAATTGAACCCAATGATGGAAAATACGAAATTAGCGGCAGTGCAAGTACTTCAATTGATGTAACGGACAATGATGACCCAATGATTGCAATTGCACCACTAGTGGATAGACCTATTACGGAGGGAGAAGTGGTACAATTTAGCCTAACCGCGAAGGATCGAGAGGTTGATGCGGACATAAGAATCAATATCAATGTCACTCAAAGTAGTAAATTTATGACTTGGCGTGTTCCAAGAGTAATATTCCTGCCAGCTGGTAAGAAGATTACGACTCTAGTGATTAGCACAATTGATGATAATAAAGTGCAAGAAGATGGTGAATTTGAAGCAGAAATACTTGCTGGTGAAGGATATCGAATCAGTAGTCAAAGTAATGCGAAGGTAGCAATTGAAGACAATGATACTGAAACTGATACACCGACTAGTACTAATGAACCAAGAATTTCGGTTGCCGATAAGATAATGAATTCGCTATTGGAATCAGTAGGAATAAATCTCGAACCTGAAGTTACGAAACCAGAAATTTCGATTGTGGCAAGAAATGATGAAGTTGCCGAAGGTGAGGTAATTCGGTTTGCAATTCAAGCAAGCATTGCTCCAGAAGCTAATCTTGAAATCGAGATTTCAATTGATAGTCCTAATGATAGTATCAGTGAATCAACACCAATGCGAGTTATAATGCAGTCAGGTAACGATATTCTTATTCTTGAGTTAACAACTCTTGATGATAATAAGTTAGAAGAGGAAGAAGTGATCACCCTCACAATCAATGAGCAACCAACTTACACGATTTCTGAATCAGCGGGTAGTGCAAGTGTCACGCTAACTGACCATAAAGACTGGCAACGACATACTGAGATTGCAAGATCTAATGGTGTGGTAATTCCTGAATTAGCTGGTCGTTTGAGTGCTCAGTCATTGAATCAAATCACTGAACGGATTCAGCAAGGATTTGCCAGCGATGGAAAAAATGTACTTCAAATTGCCGGTAGTGAAGAATTAACTGGAATCTTGGAACAAAGTGGGGACGCAATAAACAATGACGCACTACTTAAAGATACGTTATTCAATAATTCTTCATTTGCATTTAGTCTATTACCTAATTCAACTGGGTTTGGTTCTGCTACGACTTGGGGATCTGGTAATCAACTTGAATTCCAAAGTCAAGGGATTGGCAATTCTGCAATGAGTGGTGAAATGCTATCAAGTCATCTTGGTTTAGATGTGGCCTTTAATGAAGAATTGATCAGTGGATTTACCGGAACTTATTCAGATACACAAGTAGAGTATTCCGCGTTGGATCGTACTTATGAGTATGATGTGCAAATGACTGGATTGTTCCCTTATATTGGTTGGCAAAATACCGATCGAGCTGATTACCTTCGCGTCGTTACTGGATTGGGTTCAGGTGAAATTGGCATTCGTCAAGCAGGGAATAACTGGGATAAGTTAACTAGCAGTTTGTATACCACCGAGATCAGTGGTGGATTGCAAGTGTATGCCGACAATGATGCAAGTGACCATGCGATCAGAGCATTGAGTTTGGATAGTGGTATTAGAACACTAAGATACTTCACTGAGCAAGAATCTGATGTGATTGGACATTTTGACTATCGTCAGTCACAGTCTCATTTAACACTCGAAGGACGTTATGCTAAAGATTTATCGAATGGCATAGAATTGATCCCAACTGCGGCGATTGGTTTACAAGGCTTGCGTGGCAATGTTACCAATGAATTTGGTTATATCTTAGAAAGTGGTATATCCGTTGAAAATCCTGTTGGCTGGACCATTTCAGGTTTGGGACGCACATTCTTCAATTCTGATGATTGGAGTAACGATTCGCAATTACAAAGTACATTGGCATTTGATACCAATAATGATGATTTAGGAACCATCATAGATATCACATCAGCTTGGGGAGTTGCTTCAGCTAATGAAACTGATTCAATGTGGGAGCGACATATCTTTACACGGGATTCGTCAACTCAGATTGAAAATTCTCAAACTCAAATAAGTACTGAATTTGGTTATGGTTTTGGCATTCTGGATGGTAGCGGAATTTTAACACCATACAATAAGATAGATTGGAGTGATACTAATCAGCAAACCATTGAGTTTGGTAGTCGAGTAGCAGTTGGTGCCGGTATTAGTTTTGAGCTGAAAGGATCAAGAGAGAATCGTGTCAATGATGAAATTGATCATCAGATCAACTTCTCGGGTTCGTTCGGTTGGTGAGTAGTAATTAAGAGATTTGACTCGGTTATCGTATGAAGTTGAGTGATGTGATTAGTGTAGGAAAGAATCTCAAAATATCAGTAGCGGAATCTATTTCGGTAGCGGAATTTTAAATTTTCGCTAAATTTGATCATCAATTCAAGTCTAACGTAAATGTTACCAAGTGATTTTGAATTGATGCGACATCCCAAATTAGTTGAAATTTTGCTGGTAGCGTAATTTTTCCAAACGCGAAAAGTTTGGTCATGAATCATACGTCAATCAGCAGCGGATTGGGAAGTAAAGTGAATAAATACGGGACACATGGAGTGAAAAAATACTTAAATGTGAGTTGCTAAAATGTATCTATTTTGGCTGTATTAATGTGCGCGTTACCGCTGAATTATATGGACTTAAGAATAGTTTATTGGAAAATCAGCTAGTGTTGAAAATTCTGTCGGCAAATTTGTAGCATATTTTTTATTTTTTGGTAAGTTTTTTGTGTTGATAGCACCTTATTTTAAAGGGATTGACAATAAATTTAAATGGGTTGATAATAAAATTGTAATGAAAAATTCATAAAATCAAAAAAAGTGCTAGAGATTTGCATGAAATTAATCAATATTTTATTAGGTTTATATTTAATTTTGGGGGAGGTTTAGAATCAATTGACTTTATGTTTGTTTTAATAAGGTTTTTAAGTCAAATTAAAGAAATGATAATTTTCTGGGAGGTGAGTCAGTTTGTCACATGAGTACAATCGCTAATAGACTTCAATAGGTAACTTGAAGTAACCTATTTTGCGGGGGTCAAAAGAATTTTGGTAGATATTTTTATTTAGTTGCAAATTGGATTTTTTAGTTGTAAAGTAATTATGAAGAGGGAGTAGAATAGTATTGATTATTAAACAAATTTGATGTTGCAGAGGTAAAATATATAAATTGTTTGACATCTAATTGTTTTTTTGGTATACTTTGTACAATTGAAAAAGAAAGTCTTGCATTTGGTATAATAATTTGAACAAAATTTTGACAATTTAATTCGTTAAAGTATAAGTATAACAACTAAGAAGTAAGTGACATGAAATATATTTGTCAATTTTCAAGACTGGGGGAAACACGGGTAACTCTTACCCCCCTGCCTTTCATGTATACTTACCAGTAGGGAGTGTTAGTGGAATGGGAGCTAGTCAGAAATTTGTAGTGTGGGCGGTTACAAAAATCAAAAATTTATTAAATCAGATTTCTTTTGCATCCATTGCAATATTAATTTGCGGGATGGTTATATCAAGTCAGGTATCTGCACAAAATTCTGATTCGCAGCAAAATTTACCGGTTGTAAATATTTCAACCATTACACCCACAGTAATTGAGGGAAGGTCGCGAGTTAACCCGGCTAGAATTATTTTTTCATTAGATCAAGGTGCTCCTAGTAACGACTTTCAGGTAAATTTTTCAATAGACGACAGTACAAAACAACTAGAGAGGTATAGTGCTGGTCTTCATATAGTAAATTTCCGAGTGGGAGAAACATCCAAGGAAATAACCTTAATTGTTCGAAACGACAGGGAACAGGAACCAAGAAGTAGTTTTACGGTTTCATTGGATCAGAGTCCTACATATGTTCTTGGAGTAAATTCAACAGTTTCGGTGAATGTCACAGATAATGATTACCCCCCTGTGATCAGTGTATCGCAAGCCAAAGCAGTATATGGTAGAGAAGGTGCAATAGCAGAATTTACTTTAAAGAGCTTTGGATTTTTTGCTGGATCTAAGGACATTAATGTTTCAGTTACTGGTGTAACGAGAAGTGTAGCGGGTAGAGAAGTACCAAACAAAGTTGCGATGATAGGAAACTATGCAAGTAAAGAAGATGAAATAAGAGTTACTAATGGTGTAAGAACGAAAGTACAAGTTCCGATTCATGAAGATCAAATTAATTCAGGAACCGGCCAAATCACCTTAACTATAGAAAATCCAACTACATTGAACGATTATAAGATTGGAAGTGTTAATTCTAGTCGGATTAATATTACCGATTTTGATATTCCTACAACAGTATTGCCAACTATCTCAGTTTCAGCGATATCAGATATAGTCCGTGGCAAGTCAGATTTTTTAATTCGGATTTCTGCGTCGCATGTATCCAATGTTCCGATCAGAGTTAATTGGGAATACAGAGTCAATAAAGATTTTTATTGGACGGGTGGTTCTGGGGGAAGACGTGTAAGTGTGATACCAGCCGGTCAGAAATATCGTGAATTTACTCATTCAATATATAGTTCTAATACTATATTATCTCAAAGATTTCTGGATTCCGAATTTGAGGCTGAAATTATGAGTGGACCCGGATATCTTGTGGCTACTAGTCCAAATAATTTTGTTAGATTTAGTTATCGTCGTTTTGATGAACCCACGGGAATATCAATAATTGCAGAGGATGTGATATTTGAGTCAAGTAAATCTGTGGTATTTCAAATTACCGCTTCGGAAGCGAGTCAAACAGACAGAGAGGTGTATATTGATGTCAATGATGGAAATAGCAATTTACTAATCGAATCAGGGCTGGTAAAAACTATTTTGCCAGCAGGTAAAACTAGAGTTGAATTTGAAGTTCCATTCAGACATAATGGGGTAGAAAATCCTGATAGATATATAATTGCGACAATTGTAGAAAATTCGGTATACAATGTGGCCCAAACTAGAAACTCTGTGACCGTAAAAGTAATTGATGATGATGAAAGAGTTACAACTCTTTACCTTTCAAAAACTTATGTACCTTTTTCTACACCTTGGGTAGAGGGTAATAACGGGTGGATAATTATAAAATCAACACGACAGGGTTATTATGACACGGGTAATGATACTGGTTTTGGTACTTATTTTAATCCTCCATTAAGACTTCGGGTGAGTGATGGAGGTGGAAATTTATATGATGGCTACGAAATTCGTACTTTCTTTCATCTTGACAGCCCATCTCACTTAGTTCGTATCAATACTATTGATGATGATATCGTAGAAGAAAATGGTGAAATTACGGTGGAAATTTTATCAGGAAGTAACTATAACATATCACCGGAATACGGACGAGTAACATTTACCGTATATGATGATGATGAAATTCCTGAAATTTCGGTAGAAGCGATTGAATCTACAATAACCGAAGGTCAATATGCTCAATTTCAAATCACTCCTTCTATATATGATGTGTATAGACAAAATTTTAACTTCAGTTATAATGATAGCACCGGAAATTTTATAGATGGTCTCGCGGTCACTAGTGAAGTTTACTCTTCAGATATTGCAGGAACTGGTTACATAAGTTTAGATGGCTATTATGGAATAGTTCGTATTTCAACTGTGGATGATGATATTGTTGAATCTGACGGATCCATAACATTAAATTTAGAACCACCGTCCATTGGAAATGCATATACTCTTTCTTCGGATACGACAAAAAATTCGGCAAGGGTAGCTGTATTAGATAATGATTCACCGGTTGTTGATACATCACCAGTAATTTCAATTGCCTCAGTTTCTGCAAGTGTGATTGAAGCTAATTCGGCGCAGTTTCGATTGACTACTTCTGCGACTTCATCTTCTCCTATATCAGTAAATGTTGATGTATCTCAAACCGGGAATGTACTAGCTGGTGCAAGTGGAAGATTAACTGCAATTATACCTGCTTCTGCGACTGAATTTATATTGAATATTGCCACTGAAGATGATGTCGTAGATGAGGTTAATGGGACAATAACTGTTTCGTTAATAGCAGATAGTAGTTCACCTGCTTCCTATTTAATTTCGCCAAATTTGACTAACCAAAGTGCTGAAATTTTGGTAACGGATGATGATGCGTTGCCAGTATTTTCAATTGCTCCAGTAGAAGATTCGGTAGTTGAATCAAATTCAGCACAATTTCGAATAAC
The DNA here is from genome assembly GCA_964291365.2 of Stappiaceae bacterium. Classification (GTDB taxonomy): domain Bacteria; phylum Pseudomonadota; class Alphaproteobacteria; order Rhizobiales; family Stappiaceae; genus JBDWFY01. Next base: position 217,950 of record OZ220020.1, on the reverse strand, counting down.
TTCACCTACTGCTTCTTTAGCTCAAGTGACGATAAGAATCAATATTGTTCAGACTGGTAATGTCATTGCCGACACTTTGGGAAATACAACAACTACAATGGCCGCGTTAGCAACTGAAGAAATTATTGATATTGCAACTGAAGGTGATGAAATTGATGAAGTAGATGGGTCAATAACCGTGACATTAGTTGCTGATGACAACACTACGGCAACTTATTCTATAACAACTGATCCAAATAATCTAAGTGCTGTGGTTGCTGTGACGGATGATGATGAACCGCAAGGACCACCAGTAGTCACTTTATCAAGTGAAAGTCGAATTGCCTATGAGGCAGATTCAGTAAATATAGTTGTAAGTTTAGATCGACCAGCTCCAATTAATGGATTGAACGTGAATTATTCAATTGATGAAGTTGGCAATCATCTTAATCCATTTATTGCAAGTTTTACTCAGGTATTCATACCAACAGGTGAGTCATCAACTGATATTATTATTGTATTGGACGAAGATGACGTGAAAGAACCAGATGGAAGTTTCACAATTTCGCTAGTCGCGGATAGTACTTATGAACTTGGGGATGTTTCGTCAATAACATTAGAAACTCATGATATCAATGAGGACCCGACATTCTGGTTTGAAGAACCAAAGGTGGGGTATGGAGCTGATGGTGCTTATGCTGTATTCACTCTAGGTTTCCGACCTCGTTTTAGCGATACGCGATTGGTGAATTTGTTAATAACAGGTGTAAATGAGGAAGTTGAAAGTAGATCTATTCCGAATTCAATATTAGTATATGGCAATCAAAATAGGTACCGAGGAAAATCTTATGTTATTGATGATGGTTTTGTTAGATTTAGAATTCCAGTTCCTGAAAGTCAAATTAGAGAGCAAACGGGTCAGGTTTCCGCGACAATTTTACCACCAGACAATCCAATAGATTACAGCGTTGTAGACAGATATAAAACTGAAAGTATTGATATATCAGATTTTGCAATACACAATTCCATATCTCCTCCAATTATTTCAGTTTCATCGATTACCGAATATGCCTTGGATTTTGACGATTATATTTTCAAAATCACCGCGTCCAAACCATCTGCTACACCACTTGAGATTAATTATTATTATGATACTCAACACAATGTTGGATCTGGTAACATTGTAACTAATTCAATCATATTACCAGCAGGAGCTACCGATTATGAAATGAGAGCACATTCTTGGGGATCAACACATGCTGAGAAAGATTTTAATTTTGATGGGTATATTAATTTTTATATTGAGGGCGGTCCTAATTATTTAGTCGCACCTAGTCCTAATAATCATGTGTATGTGGAAACGAAAAGATTTACTGATTCTCTTGGAGTATCTATAATTGGTAATAATGATATCTTTGAGTCTGCTAGTACTACAAATAATGATCCACAAACTGCACAGTTTCGAATTACTGCCCCTACTGTTTCAGAGATAGATCGAATTATAAATATAGAAGTAAGTGAAGGTGATAGTAATTTTCTATTGGTATCAGGACGAACAAGCATCGTGTTACCTGCGGAACAATCTAAAGTGTATCTTGAAGTTCCGATCGTGAGTGATGAGATTGATGAACCCGATGGTGTAATTACCGCAAAGTTATTACCAGGAAATGGTTATACCGTTGCATCCACACGGAGTACTGCTACTGTAACGGTATATGATGATGATGGAATACCTGAAGTTCGGATTTCAAGTCAATTGAGATCTCCATTAGGAGAGTGGTATGAGGGTAAATCGAAATCAGTTAAATTTTATGTTTCTGGTTTGAATCCAAGTGATCATAGAATTAATTTAAGAATCACTGATGATGGGAGCAATATTTATAATGGCCCGGAATTTACTTCGACTCCTTGGGATGGAATTTATACTAGTGGAATTGAAATTTCTACCAATGTAGATAGAACTAGCGAGGAAAATAGGACAATCAAAGTTGAAGTTTTACCTGGTGATGGATATATAGTCTCACCTATTTACAGTAGCCATACTTTTACTGTATACAATAATGATCATGCAGATTCTAACAAAATTTCGATTGAAGCACTGGATACGATAATAACAGAAGGTCAATATGCCAAGTTTCGTTTAACCCCAAATGTCAAAAATCGTGTATCTTATCAAGCCTATTTTACTTATAGCGATGGGGACGGTGATTTTGTTGGTGAGTTATACAGCAGTTCTGGAACGAGTAATGAAGTTAGAGTAGAGGGGCCATCAAGGGGTTCAATTCAAATAAGTAATTGGGATCACTCAAGAATTATTGCAATTCCTACAGTGGATGATGATATTGATGAAGCGGATGGGAGTATTACTTTAACACTCATTCCAAATCCACTTGGTAATAATAGAGGTTATGAAGTCTATTCAGATGCGACAAAGAATTCAGTGTCAATAGCAGTTTTAGATAATGATGAAGCTCCAGTACTTCCAGAAGTGACGATATCAGCGACCAATACTAGGTTAGTTGAAGGTGAAACCACGACATTAACATTCTCTTCAACTCAAGTTGCGCCAACTAATGGATTATTGGTTAACTATCAAGTGAATGAAAACGGTAACTTTTTTGCGAATAGTTTTTCTACACCTAATGTTGCAACAATATTAGCTGGGGAATCAACAATCGAAGTTGATTATGTTACTCAAGATGACAACTTAGATGAAGCAGATGGCAGTTTCACCATTTCACTTGCCAATGGAACGGGTTATACAATTGGTTCAGATTCAAGTATTACAGTAAATGTTGCGGACAATGATGAGCTACCCGAACTTTCAATCGCACCTGTCACGGATTCGATTGTTGAATCCAATCCAGCACAGTTTAGAATTACAACTCCTACTGCGTCTCAGTCTCAGTTAACGGTGAGAATACATATTGCACAAACTGGAAATGTCATTGCAGATACTTTAGGAGATACGACAACAACTTTTGCCGCATTTTCAACTGAAGAAATCATTGAAGTTGCTTCTGCAGATGATCTTGTTGATGAGCCCAATGGATCAATTATCGTTATATTATATGCTGATGATCAAACTCCGGCGACTTACACAATTACCGGTGATGTTGCTGGACAAGCTAGCGAAGTTGAGGTTACGGATGATGACGCGTTACCGGTTTATTCAATTGTTTCGGTAGCAGATTCAGTCGTTGAGTCAAATTCGGCACAATTCAGGGTCACTTCTCCGACAGCTTCTTCTTCTCAAGTAACGATTAGAATAAATGTTGCGCAGACAGGTAATGTGATTGCAGACACTTTGGGAGATACGACAACCACTATGGCGGCATTGGCAACGGAAGAGATTATTGATATTGTCACTGAAGATGATGTAATTGATGAACTTGATGGTACAATCACTGTGACACTGCTTGAAGATGATAATACCACCGAGACATATTCACTTTCTGCTGAATCTGAAGAGCAAAGTGCTGAGGTTGCAGTAACCGATGATGATGCATTACCAGTATACTCAATTGTTGCAGTAGCTGCTTCAGTTGTTGAATCAAATTTGGCTCAATTCAGAGTAACTTCCCCGACAGCTTCTTCAATCCAAGTAACTATAAGAATAAATGTTGCGCAGACAGGTAATGTGATTGCAGACACTTTGGGAGATACGACTACTTCAATTGCGGCATTTGCAACGGAAGAGATTATTGATATTGCCACTGAAGATGATGTAATTGATGAACTTGATGGAACAATTACCGTAACACTACTTGAAGATGACAATTCCACCGCAAAATATTCACTTTCTGCTAATGTTGAAGAGCAAAGTGCTGAGGTTGCTGTGACCGATGATGACGCATTACCCGAATTCACTATTTCTCCAGTTGTAAGTTCAGTAGTGGAAGGAAATCCAACACAATTCAGAATAAGTTCAACCACTACTAAAGCTTCCCCGGTGGCCATAAGAATTAATGTCTCGCAAACGGGGAATGTGATTGCTGATGCTACCGATGATACTTCAACAATTATAGGCGATTCAACAGCAATTTTTGATGCATTGGCCAGTGAAAAGATCATTGATATTCCTACCGAAGATGATGAAGTTGATGAAGTAGATAGTAAAGTGATTGTTGCACTTCTTGCTGATGATAATACCCCAGTGACATACACAATTAGCTCTGAACTTGACAAAAAAAGTACTGAAGTTGAAGTAACGGATAATGATGAACCAGCACTACCAATTGTTTCGTTATCAGCATCAGCAACTAGTGTGGAAGAAGGTGACACGGTAAGATTTACATTAACTTCTGATCAAGTTGCAGGAACAGATGGAATAATGGTGAGTTACCTAAAGAGTCAAACGGGAGACTTTTTTACCAGCAGTTTTAGTGGGAGTAGTTCGGTTAAAATTTGGCCGGGTGGAACTTCGGAAGATTTTGCACATACTACCCATGATGATGATGTAGAGGAATCAGACGGCAGTTTTACTATTGCACTTGAAGCTGGAACTACTTATACTCTTGGAGCTGAAAGTAGCATCACAATAGAGGTTACTGACAATGATGAACCAGCGTTACCAATTATTACGTTATCAGCATCAGCAACCAGTGTAACAGAAGGTGAAACAGTAACGTTTACTCTAACATCAGACCAGGTTGCTGGAACAGATGGCATCATGGTGAGTTATCAAAAGACTCAAACGGGAGACTTTTTTGCGAGTAGTTTTAGTGGTATGAGTTCGGTAAAAATATGGCCGGGAGGAACCTCAGAAGGTTTTTCCCATACTACACAAAATGATGATGTAGAGGAATCAGACGGTAGTTTTACTATTGCACTTGAGGCCGGAACTACCTATAACCTTGGTACTGAAAGTAGCATAACAGTAGAAGTTGCCGATAACGATGATCAAACCCTACCGGTTATAACTTTAACATCATCCACAACTAGTATAACTGAAGGTGAATCAGTAAGATTTACCGTAAGGTCTGATCAGGTTGCTGGAACAGATGGCATCATGGTGAGTTACCTAAAGACTCAAATCGGAGACTTTTTTACCGGTGTTTTTCATGGTAGAGGTTCAATAAAAATATTGCCCGGAAGTAGAAAAGAGTCTTTCTCATTTACTACGCATGATGATGATGTAGAGGAATCAAACGGATTTTTCATGATTAGTCTTAGAACAGGTACTGACTATTCACTCTATTCACTTTTGCACTTAAAACAAAAAACAGTACGGGTTTCCGATAATGATACGGTCGTTCCTACAATCTCAGTTTCAGCAATATCAAAGCAAATAAGTCCAAATGAGGGGTATTTTTATCGAGTTACAGCATCCCATGCAAGTAGTCGTGATTTAACAATTAACTATCAATATAAATCTCGACAACTTGGGTCGTTTTATGATTACAATTATGATGGTGAATTAACATTGGTTGCTGGTTCAACAGTTTTTGAATATATTGGTAAACCTGAAAAAGGATGGATACAATTCTATGAACCGGAAACTGATGGTCACAGTGAGTTTCGTCTCAAAGAAGGGACCGGATATGAGGTTGCGGATTCTCCAAACAACGAAGCGCGAATAAATATTCGACGTTATGAAGCTCCACCTGGAATTTCAATTGTAGCTGAAGGTGATGTCTTAGAATCTTATGGGTCAAGGGCGTTTCAAGTTACCTCTTCGGTTCCAGTTGCAACTACTACAACAATTTGGGTAAATTTAGATGACGGTGAAAGTGATTTCCTTCGAAGAAATCGCGGAATCAACTCAGTAGTTATTCCGTCAGGTGAAACTATAGGGAGGTTAATGGTATATCTGGACAATGACAATATTGACGAACCCGATGGTTATATCACCGCGACTTTGTTACCAGGTACGGGGTATAGTATCGCACCATCGCGCCAAACCGCGAGATTGTGGGTAAGAGATAATGATGGTCCTGCAGTCATGTATGTTACTTCACGAGGCTATGATATCTCCTATTGGAATTGGGTTGAGGGAAGTGCTGGGAAAATAAATATATATTCAACTAAACGATCAACAAGTCCAATTCGAATACGAATCACTGATAATGGTGGAAATTTGTATACTGGTCCCGAAATTGTTACTGTACCATGGCGAAATGAGATTTCTAGAATTGGGACTTACTATATTCCAACTCAAGACGACTCAATTGTAGAAGAAGATGGAACGATTACTGTAGAAATATTACCGGGGGCCGATTATGTCGTATCATCGGAATTTCGAAGTGCAGTACATACCGTATACGATGATGATGAAGTCAATGAGATCGCTGTAGAACCTTTAAATTCAACAATAACTGAAGGTCAATATGCCGAATTTAAATTAGCTCCATCAGTAATTCAACAGACTGATTATAATGTACACTTTTCATTTGATGATGGAGATAGTGATTTTATTGGGGAAAGATTTAATAACCAGTTTGAGCTTGGTGATAATAAGGCATTATCAAATTTTGGTACTACTGCTTACACTGGTCGGATAGGATTTAGTCGTGATATAGAATATCGAGTTGTGCGGATTCCAACGATTAATGATACGATTGATGAAGCTAATGGTCAGGTGACATTAACTCTTGTTTCATCTACCGGAAATGAATACACATTGTCTAATGATAATACAGAGAATACCGCGACAATAGAAGTATTAGATAATGATAATCCACCGGAAATTGTAAATCGTGTGGTGACGATATCGACATCAACAAATCTTATAATTGAAGGAGAAACTGCAACAATAACAATAGCATCAACTCAAGCTGCACCAGCTGATGGATTAGTGGTTAATTTTGGAGAAAGCCAAACTGGTGATTTTTATACGACATTTCCCGTTGGAAGTACTTCAGTAACAATTCCAGCCGGCAGAACAAGTAAAACGTTTGATGTTGTTACCCAAGATGATAATAATGACGAACTAGATGGTAGTTTCACAATTTCGCTTATTGACGGGAATGATTATTCGCTTGGTACTAACACAAGTGTAACAATCAGTGTTTTGGATAATGATAATGAGAGTCCTCCAGTCATTTCAATAGCTGATGCTGTTGCTGTAGTTGAGGGTACCGATGACAATGCAGTATTTACTTTGACCGCATCCAATTCTGTTACCAATGCTGTATCAATTAACATAGCAGTAACCGGTGCAACTGACTTTATTGCAACGGGACAAATTCCAACAACAGCTACATTGCCATCAAAAAGCACAACGGCTACTCTGTTTATCCCGATTGAAAATGATGTGGTTGATGAGCCAGATGGGACAATTACTGTGACGTTGCTTGCGGATACTAACACACCAGCTACTTATACAATTTCTCTGTTACAAGAAAACCAAAGTGCCGAAGTCGCGGTGAGTGATAATGATTCATTACCAGTATATTCAATTGTTTCGGTAGCAAGTCGAGTTCCTGAATCTCTACCGGCACAATTTAGAATAACATCCCCTATCGCCTCTTCTTCGCCAGTTACGATAAGAATTAATGTTGCACAAACCGGCAATGTGATTGCTGATATGTTAGGTGATACAACGACAACCATGGCCGCTTTAACACGAGAAAAGATTATTAGTATAGTAACAGAAGATGATGAAATTGATGAACCAAATGGTAAAATTATCGTTACACTACTGGCAGATGATAACTCCACAAATAGTTATTCTGTAACTTTTAATTCTAATCGTCAGAGTGCAGAGGTGGCAGTAATTGATGATGAAGAGATAACAGGAATACCGCAAGCAAGTGTGTCAATATCACCAACTAGTCTAAGTGATTGGCAAGATTTTAGTGTAAATTTTGAATTGGATCAAAACGCTCCTACAGATGGTTTAAAGGTATATTATAATGTCTCTGAAACCGGTCTAGGTCTAAATAGTTTTACCAAAGGGTCATATTTTGCCGAAATTCCAGCGGGGGCAACGTCAAAGGAACTAAAATTTAGAACAATTGGTGATAATATTCACAATCCTGATAGTAAAATAACTATTACCTTGTTAAGTAACCCAGCATATACATTCGGGCAAAATGCCATTGCTGAAGCCATATTTCGCGATAGAACACCGCCCCCCACATTAAGAATTTCTGGTGCTTCAGCAATTTATGATCGTGAAGGTGCGATTGCCGAATTTGTCATAGTAGGTAATAAGCGATTTGTTGGCACTAGAATGGTCAATATATCAGTTTCTGGTGTAACCAAAACAGTTGTGGGTAAAGTAGTTCCTAGTTCGGTGGCAATGGTAGGAGATAGACATAGTACTAAAAATTTGGTTAATCTTGTTGCCAACCAGGTCGAAGCAGTTTTGCAAATACCAATTCATGAAGATCAGGTAAATCAACAAACTGGTGAGATTGAAGTGACAATTTTACCACCATCGAATCGAAATGACTATCAGGTTGGCTATCCGCACACTCTCGAGCTTGATATTGCTGACTTTGATCCACCGACATCACGATTACCAGAGGTTTCAGTTTCAGCAAAAAGTCGCTATATCTATGGTGAGCAAGATTACTATTACAAAATTTCTCTTTCGCATGCCTTAGAAACACCGTTGGATGTTCACTTTCATGTATTTACGACAAAAAGCTACTATTCAACGTCGGGAAGTGGTGGTTCAAGATGGAACCCAATAACAATTCCAGCTGGTGAAACTGAATATAAAATAACGGATATATTTCCTAGAATAAAATTTACTGAATTTGGTCCTTTACAAAGTGATGGCCGTTCCGAAATGTCAATAGTGAACGGCCCCGGTTATGTTGTTGCACCAAGTCCCAATAATTATGCAGAAATTGAGTATCGGCATTATCGGGAACCGGCTGGGGTTTCAATTGTAAGTAAACCTTATGCTCGTGAAAACCAACCACCTAGGTTTTTCCAGGTCACAGCGTCAACAGTGACTCAAACTGATCGAACTATTTTTGTTGAGATTAGCGAAGGCGAGAGTGATTTTCTGTTACAAGATGGGATCACAAAGGTTGTAATTCCAGCTGGTGAAACTAAGACAGCATTTTCAGTTCCATTAGATAATGATGAAATTGATGAACCAGATGGATATGTTACAGGAACAATATTACCAGGTCCTGGGTATACAGTTGCCGAGACCCAATTTTCAACATCTATGAAAGTATTTGATGATGATGGTCAAACAACAATATATTTGTCACCGTTTACTACGAGTAATGAGCGATGGATAGAGGGATATACTGAAACCGCACGGATGTTTGCGTCTGGTCCCGTGGAGGAAGTGAGAGTTAGAGTGACTGATGGTAATACAAACTTATATCGCGGAGAAGAAATTCGTACTTTTAGTCAAACTAGAGCAGGGTGGACTTCCATCTACATTCGTACAAATGAAAATTCTATTGGATTAGCGAACGGACTCATTCTTGTCGAAATCTTACCAGGTACTGGTTATGAAATCGCATCAGGATACGAACGTGCTTCGTTTACGGTTTATGATGAAAGTCGAGAACAAAGTAGACTTCCTGAAATTTCGCTATCAACTGCAACAACTCAGATGATTGAAGGTGGTACGGCAACTTTTACTTTGACCTCAAATCAGACTATACCCGCACCTGGTCAGCTAGTGTACTTTGCTAAAAATCAAGTTGGAAACTTTTTCGCCTCCAATTTTGTTGGAACCGATTCAGTATTGATTTTGGCTGGAAATACTACTAAGGATATTGAGTTTGTTACCAATGATGATGAAATTGATGAAGCGGATGGTAGAATTAATATAACCCTCTTGAATGATGCAAATTATAGACTGGGTGCTACTTCTAGCATCACAGTCAATGTTGCTGATAATGATAATGATAGTACATTACCGGTCTTATCTATCGTAGCAGTAAATACTTCAGTAGTAGAAGGAAATGCAGCTCAGTTTAGATTGACTTTAACTTCTGCTTCAACCACACCTGTTACGGTAAATGTCAATGTATCTCAGACTGGGAATGTGTTAGCTGGTACAAGTGGAGAATCAACTGCAATTATTCCGGCTTCTGCTACCGAGTATGTATTGAATATTGTGACAGAAGATGACGTAGTTGATGAATCAGATGGGTCAATTACTGTAACATTACCTGCGGATAATGATGCGACCGCGACTTATTCAATTTCCTCGGACCAAAATAATCAAAGTGCTACGGTTGAGGTAACAGATGATGATGCCCTACCGGTATTTTCAATTGCTCCAGTCGCTGAATCGGTAGTTGAATCAAATCCGGCACAATTTAGCGTAACTTCGCCGACTGCTTCTATGTCTAAAGTTTTAATTAGAATAAATGTTGCTCAAACCGGTAATTTCATAGCTGATGTTTTAGGTAATACAACTACGACAATGGCCGCGTTAAAAACTGAAGAGACTATTGATATTGCGACTGAAGATGATGAAGTTGATGAAACTGATGGTTCAATTACTGTGACTTTACTTGGGGATACTAATTCGCCAGCGACATATATTATTTCCTCGAATACAGTTGAACAAAGTGCTTTGGTTGCTGTAGCGGATGACGACGAACCACAAGATCTTCCGGTAGTAAATCTTTCTACTTCAACACCTACTATTAATGAAGGAGAGGTTGCAAAAGTATTATTTACATTGGTTAGAGCAGCTCCACAAAATGGATTAAACGTAAGTTATTCAATTACTGGAGATCGACATTTTCTTGATGAATTTACTCGAGGTACTGACCAAGTCACAATTCCAGCTGGACAAACTTCAAAGGAATTTAGTTTTAAAACAATAAATAAATACTATTTAGATTCTCCGGATGGAAGTTTTACTATTTCAATAACTCCAAATACTTCATACTCACTTGGCGCAACTTCAGCAGTTTCTATCAACGTGCGAGATTTAAGTACTGCTCCAAAAATTAAGATCACAGGAGCAAAAGCAGTATATGAGGGTAAGAATGCCTATGCTGAATTTTATCTTCAAAGTACAAAGAACTTTGTTGGGACGAAAACAATTAATGTTTCAGTAACTGGAATAACTGAGATAATTCAAGGTCAAGAAATACCAAGTATTGTGAGAATGGAAGGTACTGGTGGAGTGACCTCGTTAAGATATGCTGAGACTATATTAAGGGTTCCAGTTCATGAAAATCAGATCAATACACAAACTGGTCAAATTACTGCAATAATTTTGCCCGCGTCCAATTCCGGTGATTACGCGTTAGGAACTCCTAACATTCGTCGTCAAATTAATGTTTCAAGTTTTGGAAGTTCTCCTGAATCTTCACTTCCAGAAGTTTCGCTTTCAGCAGTTTCCAGACAAATTTTTGGCGAAGAGAAACAGTATTTTAAATTTTCGTTTTCGCGACCATCAGATACGCCGATTACAATAAATTATCAACCGGTATACTCTGATACCTCTCTTGATCCTCTAATGTTTAGCAATTCCTTCTTGCAAAGTGCCAGACGTTGGTCTTTCACCTTACCGGCAGGTATTACTCACTATGAATTAGCCTTTGATGATTTATTGGATGATGAAGATTATTTAATTAGTGATGCGGTATCAATTAAACTTACTGTATTAAATGGACTACAATACAATGTAGCACCAAATCCTGACAATTTTGCGAAAATAGAAATGCGAAATAATAATGTACCAACCGGAATTTCAATCTTAGGTGAACCTGTAATTAGAGAATCTTCAGGTGTTGCAAAATTCCGTATTTCTGCATCAACTGTGACGCAAACTGACCGGACTATCAATATAAATGTAAGCGATGGTGATAGTGAATTTATCTATTTCTCTGGACCTTCAAAAGTAATTTTACCTTCAGGTAAAGTCCAGACTTTGTTGGAGGTTTCGGTTGAAAATGACAATATAAGTGAAGCAGAAGGATTCATAACAGCAACAATATTACCAGGTGCAGGTTATAATGTTGCTTCGACACAAAATGTTGCTACTGTTAAAGTCTTAGATGATGATGGAACTCCGGTTATTTCTTTATATCCTGAGGCAACAAGTCACTCGTTAACTCGATGGACTGAAGGGCAAAGTTGGGTCATTACGATTTTAAAATCTCGTTCAAATATGGATGGGATTACAGCAAGATTTAGAGTTAGCGACGGGGGAGGAAATTTATATTCTGGTTCAGAAGTACGTACCGTTCCTTTAAGTCAGTTTAGATCTTATGACCATTTAAGAATAAGTACAATAGATGATAATATTATAGAGGATGATGGGGAAATCACTGTTGAGATTTTACCAAGTACTGGATATCAAGTACCGTCTACTTATTCAACAATGACTTATACAGTATATGATGATGATGAAGTTAATTATATTTCGATTCAACCACTAGAATCGACGATAACTGAAGGTCAATATGCACAATTTGAATTAAGAACTGTGGTAATTGAGGAAGATATCGGTCGTCAAGTAAACTTTATCTATGATGATGGAAATAGTGATTATTTGGCTGACTTACCTTTTAACCCGAGTGATGGTCTTAATCGTAATTTAAATTTCTTTCCATATGAAGAAGGAAAAGGAAGATTAACATTTAGGTATAAATCGGAAATTATTCGTATTCCTACATTGGATGATAATATTGATGAATTAGACGGACATGTGACTTTGACAATAGTTGCAGGGTCTCTATACACGCTCAATTCTGATGCGACAAAGAATTCGGCTACAGTGGTCGTGTTAGATAATGATGAAGCACCAGTAATTCCAGCATTGTCGGTTTCAGCAAACGAGACTGATGTGGTTGAAGGATTAGGAGTAAATATAACATTTACATCTGATCGACCTGCACCTACTAATGGATTAGTTGTAAATTATGAAAAGAGTCAAACAGGTAACTTTTTTGCAACCAGTTTTGCTGGAACTGATTCGGTTACAATTTTAGTGGGTGAAACAACTAAAACAATAGATTTATTGACTCATGATGATAATGTTGATGAAGCAGATGGTAGTTTCACAATTTCACTCTTAGCTGGTTCAGATTATACTCTTGGTTCTAAATCAAGTGAAACGGTCAATGTTGTCGATAATGACTATTCACCGATTTTAACTATTGCTGATGCTCCTGCGGTTGTTGAGGGAACAGACGATTTTGCCGTATTCACCTTTACTGCTTCCAATCCAGTTGGAGAGGTTAGAACGATCAATATTGCGATTACGGGTTCAATAAATTTTATTCCTGACGAGCAGATTCCGACAACAGCAACACTTGAAGCAAATTCAAGTTCGGCAACATTGCAGATCCCAATAGAAGATGATGAAGTTGATGAAGATAATGGAGTTATTGCTGTGACAATTTTAGCTCCAACTAATCCTGATAGTTATCAACTTGGTGCACCGAATATTGCGGGTGTAAGCGTGTCAGATGATGATGAACCATTACTACCGATTATTTCAATTGATTCAGTAACAGATTCCGTGGAAGAAGGCAATCAAGCTCAGTTTAGATTTACTACATCTACTGCATCTACTCAACCAGTAATTGTAAAATTTAATTTGTCAATTGTAGGAGGCTATTATGGTGGTTTATCAAGAGATATTACATTAACTGTTGAGGCAAATTCTACAGAAAAAATATTTAATTATTCTTTAGCAGATAATGCGCTTAGTGAATCGGATTCAGTTATTACTATCACCCTTCTTGCTGATGAAAATACCCCTGCGACATATAAAATTACTTCCGATATAGCAAGTCAGAGTGCTGAAGTCACAATAATTGATGATGAACCATTACCTGAAATTAGAGTATCTGCAGTATCATATTCCGCGTTGGAACCCGATCCAGCTCATATTAAATTGTCTGCTGTAACCTACTCCTATATTCCTATTTCAGTTAGAGTTGATGTTTCACAAACTGGAAATGTGCTCAGTGATTCCATAGGAGAAATGACAGTAACAATACCAGCTATTAAATATGAAACTTATTTTGAAATCGCGACTTTGGATAATGGAGTAGTGGGACCTAATGGTTCAGTTAATGTTACAATTCTCCCTGATAATAATACACCTGCAACATACACTGTTTCAAAGATTCTTAATAGGGTAAAAGTATATGTTTATGATGATGAATCAACCCCAACAATTTCAATTTTTAATCCTAGGTTAGGACGTGGAACTTATGAAGTAGTTGAAGGTTCTCAAGAGTACGCACTATTTTATATAGAATCTTCACATGCCGTGCGGGATCCACTAACTGTAAACATTTTGGTAGCTGGAGCGACAAATTTTATAAATGCAAATCAGAGTCCAACTACGGTTACATTGACAAGTAGTATTATGAATTATAGTACAATACCTGGGAATTATAATGTACAAACATATCTCCGTATTCCGATTGAAGATGATCAAATTGATGAACCTGATGACATTATTACCGTTACAATATTAGAACCGACAAATAGTGGAGACTATATAATTGGGTCAAATAGTAGTGCACAAGCAAATGTGATAGATGATGAAGAATCATTGCTACCAAAATTCTCAATTACTTCGGAAACTGCTTCGGTCGTAGAAGGTAATCCAGCTCAGTTTAGGTTGACTTCAAATATTGATAGTTCATTAGATGTGGCGGTGAATATTGAAGTTACGCAGTCGGGTGATGTACTTAGTGGTTCAACTGGTGTTAGAACAATTATCATTGGAGCATCAATTGCGGGTGAAATCATTGAAATTGAAACTGTGGATGATGGAATATCAGAGTCTGATGGCGTAATCACCGTTACACTTCTTGCTGATACTAATACGGTTGCGACTTATGAACTCACTTCTGATGCTACGAGTCAAATTGCTGAAGTTAGTGTAATGGATGATGAACCATTACCTGAATTTAGCATTGCAAGAGCAACTGCGGCGATCTTAGAACCTGATGCAGCTCGGTTTAGATTATGGACAACGACCGCATCTTCGGAACCAGTGTCAGTAAGAATCAATGTAACTCAAACTGGTAATGTGCTCAGTGGAACTGCAGGGGAAACGACAACAATAATGCCGGCTGGGGAGCGACAAACTTATTTTGAAATTGCGACGGAAGATGATGAGGTTGTCGAAGATAACGGAACAATCACAGTAACGCTTCTAGCTGATAACAATACCCCTGTAACCTATACTCTAACCAGTCGTACCTATCGCCATAGTGCAACAGTTGAAGTTTATGATGATGATACTCCTCCAACAATTACAATTGCTGATGCGAGTGCAGTTGTTGAAGGAACAGATGCGAATGCAACTTTTACAATTACGACCTCTCATGCAGTTCGAGATTTAAGGACAGTCAATATTTCGGTTTCAGGTGCGACTAGTTTTATTAAATCTGATTTGATTCCTACCAGTATGGAGCTAACGAGGTACAGTCTGAGGACTGCACTCCAAATCCCAATTGAAGATGATTTAGTAGATGAAGCAGATGGTATCATTTCCGTGACCATATCAGATCCAATTAATGTCAATGATTATCAAATTGGAACGGCAAGTGTCGGACAGGTTAGTGTGTCAGATGATGATGATTTACCAGTTTTTCAAATTCGCGGGACAACTGTTCCTAAGTTTGAATCGGAAGAAGTAGCATTCAGATTATGGTCACCTACAGCTTCTACTTCAGAAATAGCGTTGAGAATCAATGTTTCTCAAACTGGTGATTTCATAGTTGGTTCAGCTGGCGATAGAGTTGTTAATATTCTAGCATTAGAACGGAGAAAGGAACTTGAAATAGAGATCGAGGATGACGAGGTTGAAGAAGCTGAAGGTAAAATTACTGTTCAATTATTGGATGATGATCAAACTCCAGCAACATATCAAGTTACTTCCCGTGCTAATTATCAAAGTGCTGAGATTAGGGTGATTGATAATGATGGGGGGCAGCTGCGACCTACAGGAATATTACCCGAATTCTCAATTACATCCTTAACAACTGCAGTGGGTGAATCTCTCACTGTGCATTTCATATTGAGTTCACTGACTTCTTCTAATTCACCAGTTTCGGTGCGAGTCAATATTTCTGACCCAAGTAATGTGTTGAGTACTTATTCTGGAATAAGAAATATTACAATTCCTGCGTATTATGTCAGGAAAACTATCCGGTTAGCTACATCTGATGATGAAATTTTTGGTGGTGGTGGAGTCGTGACAGCTACAGTACTAGCTGATGATAAGACACCAGCAACATATACAATTGCATCTTATTCTGCAAGTCACACAACTCGAGTAAGAGTGATTGATGATGAAGTGGTACCTGAATTTAAAGTCACCGCGGTAGAGACATTTGCAGTAGAACCTGACCCAGCTCGATTTAAATTAACAACTACAACGTCCTCCTCGATTCCTATTTCGGTCAGAGTTGACGTGTCACAACAGGGAAATGTGCTTCGAGGTACAGCAGGTGAAATTGCAGTAGAAATTCCAGCAGGGAAACTTGAAACTGATTTTGAGATTGCGATTGTGGATGATAAAGTTGAGGGAGGTAACGGAATAGTAAGAGTTACGCTTCTTCTTGATAATAATACCCCTGCGACTTATACTATTGATGAAGAATATGATGCAATGGATGTATTAGTTTATGATGATGAAGCAACCCCAACAATCTCAGTTGTAAATGCAAGACTCGCTAGTACAATGAATGTTAGAGAAGGATTTCATAAAAGAGCATTATTCTTTGTAGTAACTTCACATATAATGCGGGACCCATTGACTGTAAATATTGAGGTAGATGGAGGGGAAGACTTTATAATTGGTCAGAGTCCTTCTACAATTACATTATCAAGTAGTAATTTGAATACCGGTTTAGATATTGCACGATCACGAACTCCTCTCATTATCCCAATAGAAGATGATGAAATTGATGAACCTGATGATACTATTTCTGTGACAATTTTAGACCCAACCAATTCTGGTGATTATTTGATTGGGACAAGTAGTAGTGCACAAGCAAATGTAATTGATGATGATGACCCACCAGTTATCAGTATTGCTGATGCTCCTGAGGTCGTTGAAGGTTCAGATTCAAACGCAGAATTTTCCATAGCTGCTTCACATCTTTCTGCAGAGCCATTGGCAATCAATTTTGAAGTCAGTGGTGATACAAGTTTTATACCAACTGGCCAAGTATTCACTTCAAAATTTTCATTTAGCAGGAATTCTGCAACGGGAGAATATACTGCTGCTCTGAATATACCTATTGAAGATGACCAAATTGATGAAACTGATGGGATCATTGTTGTGACATTGCTACCTGATAATACTTCACCCGCAACCTATACTGTTGATTCCAATCCTGCCAATCAGAGTGCTCAGGTAAGTGTAGCAGATGATGACCTACCAATTCCTGAGTTCTCAATTACTGCGGTAACCAGTTCGATTGATGAACCTAATCCAGCACAATTTAGATTGACTTCTCCAACAGCATCCTCACAACCGGTAGTTGTTAGATATAATAGATCTACTTCAGGAGGTTATTCAGATGGTGCATCAAATGATCATACTATTACTATTGAGGCAAATTCTACAGAAAAAATCTTTGAAATAGATGTTGGGGAAGATCAGCTTAGTGAACCTGATTCTATTATCACACTCACGCTACTTGACGATGATATCACCCCTGCGACCTATTCCATTACTTCCGATGTTGCGGGGCAGAGTGCTAAAGTAACAGTAATAGATGATGATCCATTACCTGAATTTGCGATTGAACATGACAATTTTGGAACGTTAGAACCAGGTCTAGCGATGTTTTATTTAGAAACTGCAACAGTTTCTACTATTCCGGTAACAGTAAGAATTAAAGTCACACAAACGGGTGATGTAATAAGTGGATCGGCAGGTGAAAGAACGTGGACAATGCCAGCAATGGTACGCAGACATAAATTTGAAATTGCGACCGCGGATGATGATGTTGCTGAACCTACTGAATTAATTACTGTCACGCTTCTTGAAGATAATAATACTCCAGCGACTTATATGCTAACTAACGTTGTTGCTGATCAAAGTGATTCGGTTGAAGTTTATGATGATGATACACCGATTTCAATTGCTGGTGGAGATGCGGTGGTTGAAGGAACTGATGGTTTTGCAACTTTCACAATTACAGCTGCACATTCAGTTCGTCCTGAACGTGAAGTGAATATTGCAGTTACCGGTGCTACAAACTTTATTGAACCTGGTTACCAGATTCCTACAAGTGTTACCTTGGCAGGACTTAGTTTGAGTACAAAACTAAAAATTCCAATTGACGATGATGAAGTTGAAGAGGCAGATGGTACTATTAATGTAGAGATTTTAGCCGCAACACCGACAGAAGATAGTAAAAAAGAATATGTCGTTGGTTCTTCAAGTCGTGCACAAGTTCAAGTGAGTGATGATGATTATGTTATGCCAGTTGCGTCGGTTAGAACGACATTAACGAGTCCGAGTGTTATTGAAGGACAATCAATTGAATTTGAAGTTTCACTTGATAAGGTTGCGCGACAACCAATCAAAGTTAATGTTAATGCGGCTCAAAATCACCAAGGTGTGATTTTTGGTGATTTCATTCATCCAGAAGATCGGGGTAATTTTGAGCTTGAAATTGAGGCTGGAAGTAGAGAGCAAACATTCACTGTACGAACAATTGATGATGAAATAGATGAGAATGTTGCGAATATTACCGCGACAATTTTGCGTGGTAGCCAATATAAAGTGTATGAACCTACTAGTTCGTCAACCAAGAGTTACTATGCTACGGTGCAGGTGTTAGATGATGATGAACCTGTTGCTATCCCGAATAAAATAGAATTATCGATTTCAGCAGTTTATACCCAAATTACCGAAGGCCAATTGGCATCCTTCAGAGTGGACGTGTCAGAATCACCAAAAGAAACGACCTATTTCAGCATCACAGTTAGTGATGGTACTGACGATTTTATCCAGAGAAAACCACACAATCCTAAGTATCCACAAATACGAAATATTACTCCAAATACAACGGGTTATTTCTTCTCAATTCCGACTGAGAATGATACTGTAGATGAAGAAGATGGAAAAATTATTGCGTCATTATTACCGGGTGAAGGATATACCATCGTTGCGGAGAAAGAAAGTGCTACAGTAAATGTTGCGGATAATGATGAACCAACACCAGAAGTCACTATAAGTCGTGCAGTTGATGCCATTCAAGAAGGCCATGAAGCATCTTTCTTGGTTAGAATTGATAACGCGATCAATAGTGATCTAGATGTCAAAGTTGAAATTAGTAGTGAACTTAATGAGTTAATTGCGACAAGATATTTAGAAAATATTGTGACAATTTCTGCCCGTGAGACCACTAAATTATTGACAATCCCAACTCAAGGTAATGATGTTGATGGACCAAACAGCAAAATAACAGCAACGTTGCAAGCAGATGCAAAGTACTTATTACCGGCAAATGAGTCTTCACATTCTGATTCAATCACAGTATTGGATGATGATGTACCGCTAGTTTCAATTGTAGCAGAGTCAGATTCCATAGGTGAAGGTTCAATAGCTCGATTCGGTGTTACCGCTGAAGTGGAAGTGGTTGAAGCCTTATCAGTGTCGGTAGTCGTGAACCAAACCGGAGATGTCATAACTGGTGGTAGTGGAATTGAAACGGTACATTTTGAAGTGGGTTCAGATTCAAAAATAATTTCAGTGCAAACTTCCGAAGATGAGATTGATGAAATTGAAGGTCGGATTATGGCAACTATTATTGAACCCAATGATGGAAAATATCAGACTAGTGGAGAAGGAAGTGATTCGGTAGTTGTCACGGATAATGATGATCCGATGATTTCAATTACTTCTGTTGTAGATAGAGCTATTACAGAAGGTGACGTGGTACAATTTACATTGACTGCAATGGATCGAGAAATTGATACTGAATTAAGAATTAATACCAGTGTAACTCAAACTAGTGATTTTATGACCTGGCGGATTCCAAGAAGTACCATTTTCCCAGCTGGAAAGAAAATAACGACTATTGTCATTAGTACGATTGATGATAACAAAGAGCAAGAAGATGGTGAGTTTAGAGCAGAAATTTTGGATGGTGAAGGTTATCGAGTTAGTAGTCAAAATACTGCGACTGTAGCTATTGAGGACAATGATACTACTAGTGATCCTTCAACAGGTTCTGATGATCAACGAATTTCAATTGCAGATAAAATAATGCAGGAGTTGCTGATTTCTACGGGAGTCAATTTGGAACCTGAAGTTGCAAAACCAGTAATTTCAATTGTTGCAAGAAATAATGAAGTCGCTGAGGGTGAGATGATCAGATTTGCAATTCAATCAAGTTTGGTTCCAGATACTGATTTGATCGTTGAAATTACCATTGATAGTCCTCATGATAGTATTAGTGAACCGACACCAATGCGGATTACAATTCAAGCCGGTAGTGACACTCATCTACTTGAGTTAACGACTAAGGATGATAATAAAGTCGAAAGTAATGAACTAATAACCCTAACCATCAATGAGCAACCAACTTATACTATATCCGAAGAAGATGGTAGTGCGAGTGTCACCTTAACTGATCATAAAGACTGGCAACGACAAACTGAAATTGCAAGATCCAATGGTGTGGTTATTCCACAGTTAGCTGGAAGATTGAGTGCTCAATCCTTGAATCAGATTACAGAGCGAATCCAGAATGGCTTTACCAGTGATGGACAAAATGTATTGCAAATTGCAGGTAGTGAAGAATTGACTGGAATCTTGGAGCAGAGTGGTGATGCAGTAAACAATGATACTTTGCTCAAAGATACATTATTCAATAATTCTTCATTTGCATTTAGTTTGTTACCTGATTCAACAGGTTTTGGTTCCGCGACGACTTGGGGATCTGGTAATCAACTTGAATTCCAAAGTCAAGGGATTGGTAATTCTGCAATGAGTGGTGAAATGCTATCAAGTCATCTTGGTTTAGATGTGGCCTTTAATGAAGAATTGATCAGTGGATTTACTGGAACTTATTCAGATACACAAGTAGAGTATTCCGCGTTGGATAGTACTTATGAGTATGATGTGCAAATGACAGGACTCTTCCCTTATATTGGCTGGCAAAATACCGATCGAGCTGATTACCTTCGCGTCGTTACTGGATTGGGTTCAGGTGAAATTGGCATTCGTCAAGCAGGGAATAACTGGGATAAGTTAACTAGCAGTTTGTATACCACCGAGATCAGTGGTGGATTACAAGTGTATGCCGACAATGATGCAAGTGATCATGCGATCAGTGCATTGAGTTTGGATAGTGGTATTAGAATACTAAGATACTTCACTGAGCAAGAATCTGATGTGATTGGACATTTTGACTATCGTCAGTCACAGTCTCATTTAACACTCGAAGGACGTTATGCTAAAGATTTATCGAATGGCATAGAATTGATCCCAACTGCGGCGATTGGTTTACAAGGCTTGCGTGGCAATGTTACCAATGAATTTGGTTATATCTTAGAAAGTGGTATATCCGTTGAAAATCCTGTTGGCTGGACCCTTTCAGGTTTGGGACGCACATTCTTCAATTCTGATGATTGGAGTAACAAATCCCAATTACAAAGTACCTTAGCATTTGATACCAATAATGATGATTTAGGAACCATGATAGATATCACATCATCTTGGGGTGTTGCTCCAGCTAATGAAACTGATTCAATGTGGGAGCGACATATCTTTACACGGAATTCGTCAACTCAGACTGAAAATTCTCAATCACAGATAAGTACCGAATTTGGATATGGTTTTGGCATTCTGGATGGTAGTGGAATTTTAACACCATACAATAAGATAGATTGGAGTGATACTAATCAACAAACTATTGAGTTTGGTAGTCGCGTAGCAGTTGGTGCCGGTATTAGTTTTGAGCTGAAAGGGTCAAGAGAGAATCGTGTCAATGATGAAATTGATCATCAGATTAATTTCTCGGGTTCGTTTGGTTGGTAAGTAGTGAGAAATAGATTGGGTAAACTGGTTCTGCCAAGCGTCGTTTGTTTTAACAAGTGCGATATTCTTATACTTTGATTGTATGAAATTGTTTTTTTCGTGAAAGAACTTGCAAATAGATTTCAATACATTATATAATTTATTGAATCACAAAAGCACAGCATATCGCGTTTGATGGTTGTCAACAAAAAAATACATGAATTTGTCGTTAAACAGGCAAAAATTATAGGATTAATTAATGAGTAGTGTAAGTATGTGGGTTGAACATCCTGAGATTATTAAAAAACTAAAGAAAGACCAGCCTCATTCAGTTGCAAATTTCACAAAAATTCCTGTTGTATTTTTAGGTGCATTTATTAGCACTGAAGATATAATTACAAATAAATTTACGGAGCCAAGCTTCAGAACTGAAAAGTATCAGTTTTTTATTGAAATTTCTGATGAATTAGAATTTTCGCATTCTGAGTCAATAACTAATTCAATAGTTTATGAATTACATCGACTAGAAAATGGTTGGTCAGGTCTAGAATCCATAGCTCCAAGCGTAGAAATAATAAACGATGTGAAGGTTCTATTGCGTGTGTTGAATTTTCAATCAAACGGAAATTTGGATGTTCAGGTTGATGATGACGGTTCAGTAACGGTATATTTGCAGGTTAGTGAGGGAAAAACACTTGATTTTGATATTTCAGGAGATCAATCAGTTCAATGTACCTACGTGACGGGTAAATTTATTGAAACCAAATCTGAAGTATTTAAGATTTCTGATTATGGTCTTATTCGCAACTTTGTAGATACGGTGTTTAATCAAAGTGAGAAGGTGTAAACATGACTTGTAGTATTCCATGTGAATTTGAATTAATTGAACACACTAAAACATTACAAGGTATTTTGGGGCCAGATGAACAAGTCTGTAGATTTGCGTATAACATGCACTTTGAAAAGAATAAAAAGCTTTCTCGTTCAGTAATTAGAATGAGTGATTTGGAAGCTGGTGAACTTAGTGTATGGAGAATTTCGATTAAAAATAACAAATTGGATTTGAAAAAATTAGTAAAAAAGGGAAGGAACTTGGTCAAAAAAATTGGTGAGAATGGTGAGGATCTAGTCGCAATTTATGCGCGCAATGTGACCGATTTCCAGGAAGAGAGGGATCAAAATTCCGAGAGAATTTTCTGTATTATTGATAATCCCATTTGTGATGAAGATAGTAACACGCATCCAAATCATTGTTTAATTCGATTGTGTAAAGTACAATTAAAAATCGCAGAAGAAGTCGGTAAAGATCATCTAATAAAAGTTCGTGCATTCTTAGTCAATTTTCTTCAAACAAATAAATTAGATATTTCCGAATTTTTGTGATGAGAATTAACTCTAACCTGAATTACTGTTGAACAACAGTTATATTGAATTCTATTCTGATAAATGTTTTTAGGAATAGTGGCCGAATCAATAGGAATAGACACGTAACACGTACTCTTTATTTGGTACTTGTTGTTTGAGGTTGGGAACAATGCTC
The DNA here is from genome assembly GCA_964291365.2 of Stappiaceae bacterium. Classification (GTDB taxonomy): domain Bacteria; phylum Pseudomonadota; class Alphaproteobacteria; order Rhizobiales; family Stappiaceae; genus JBDWFY01. The sequence goes on along the minus strand of OZ220020.1, from coordinate 194,530 downwards.
GCAAGGGCCTCAACCATTCCTTCAGTACCGTCCACATTGCCAGACCGAGATTCTGCATAAAGGGGGGAGCGAACCAATAAAAGCCAATAATGGGTATAACCCATAGTGTTGGTAAAATTTTCGAAAACACCCCCCGACTTGCCGGCCATGGATGCGGTCAAAAGTCGCATCAAAATCCATGAATGCCAAATTCGAGCGATCCTTTTTAATTTGTTCAGCATAACGATCGATCAGGAATTGTTGAAACTGTTGACGTTCGAAGGTGATTTTCTGTTGGTCGGTTGGTTCCGAATATAAACCTGCATGTTTAAGTCGTTGTATTTGCATCCGCGACCCTAACTTAGTACTATTTGAGCGTTCAATTCCAGGTTCTTCGGCGATAACTTCAAACCCTTTATTGTTGCGAATGGTACAATGGTCGTTTTGGTCCTCAAAACCATGAACCTAACCGAATGTTTTTTGCGTCGTTAGCGTCTTCAGTGGATGGACTACCATTGCTTGATTACGGTGATTGGTAAAGCAATTGGTAAAATCTTGGACAATGCCAGTTTGCTTTTCAACCTCGCGCAAAATTATCACACCGCCATCGCTAGTCAACTCTTGGTTTGTAGATATAGCGACAACCTGTTTGCTCCGAAGGTTAGATAGAAAAATTTTCTGCCAGCAACCCCCTCTAATTTATTAGGAGAGCGTTTTTTCTTTCGTTTCCGCATATAATCGTTCCCTCTTATTTAATGGGTTAACGCGTAAGAAATTACACAAAGTTAATGGTTAGTTCGGAGGTTTAATTCAAAAAAATTGATTACAAAAGGTGAGGTAAAAAATTATCCACAACTTTTTTTACAAAAATTACTTTGAATGTATTTTCCGAAAAATAGAGAAATCACAATTAACGGAATTTGAGCAATTTGAAAATTGCAAACCGTTCTTTCACTATTCCAAAAAAAATTGTCGTAAATCGTTGAAAATTTGGCAATATTCACAAAAATCTAAGGTGGTTTAGCTTGACACTTTGTGCAATTCGGGTTAGGTTTTAAAAGTCTTCGCTCCATCATCAACTGAAATGGTGTAAATGGTGATTTTTAGTTTGAGTGACTTTGTAGCAAAAAACATTCTCATTCCAACAACTCAGTCATTTCAATTTCATGTTAAGTACGATATCCGTTATATACAACAATATTATTTAGTTGATCAATCGGGGATCTAGACTCTAGACATTTTTTTTGCACCAATTGCCGAACTACTTCATTTGACTTGACCCCACTTTCTAGCCATGGGGCAAAAATTACCAAGGTCAACGATCACCAATAAATTATAAATTGAAAAATGGTTTTCTCATTCCCTCATCACTAACGTTTTGAAGGATCAGTCAAATTAATTAGTCGACTCAATTTGAGTTTTGCTTTTACTCGAATCCGCAAAATTTCTCCAGAGTCATTTGCAGGTAACGTCCTCACATTTATAGTTTTTCTAGGTGTTGTTAGATTCTCACCCTAATTGCTTAATACGCATTCAGTTGAATCGGTATCTGAGTTAGTATTTTGTTCTAAAATCACTTGATTAACATTGTTTTGATACCGATGCTCTACTTCATCCGCAGCATCATTGTGGACGTGTTTCAGAGCTCACATGAGTGTATCCTTCAAGTGCACCAAAACCATAAACTCATCCCTGACTTGATCCATTTCAAGCTCTTGTTCATCAATAATTTTTTGTCGTTCAGGATTATCCTATCCAGTTTAATCAATTAAGTTGACATAGTATTCAGTTGTGAATTTTGTCAAAGCAAAAATTTGCTCATTAAACTCGTTCAGTTGTTCCTTTGCTTCTAAAAAAATCGCCACCTGAATAATATTCGTATTAATTTTAACCTTGGTTTTATCTATACAGGTATTACTTGTCGTTAATAACCCTTTTTCAATTTCATAAAGTAATACTTGCTGCGCCTATTCAGCAACCGCTTTGGGATTATTTTAATTGAACTAGTCATTTATTAAAGAATCAGATTGATTGTCACCAGTGACAGATTCAAACTACTTATCATATTGCATCTCATTTGTTGATTTGTGCAAGCAAAAGATTTTCGCACAATATTATTAATTACCGCTGCAAGCACAGAGTGTTGATGAAATTACAGTGCTTCTGCTCATTCAATGATCCGAAAATACCGAAGTGGAACCCTTTCCACAACCTTCAGCATAGTTTGAAAAAGTTAGTTTTAGGACACTTTTCTCAGTCAGAAGCGAAAATTTAATGGGACATCTTAGTTCCAAGATTTAAAATTCACAGATCATTTCCATACAGTGAACTTTCCCTTATCTACTAATATTGGGACTACTGAAACTATAATTTATGGTGGGAAACAAAAAAATAAAAAATATTACTTTTTTGAAAAAAAAAGTTGACAGTAATAAAATTAATATATTATAGTTGACATTGTAAATTATAAGATATAAAATATAGACTATAATTGGATTGAGATTAATTTTTTAGTTTGGGTATAGCAGCATGCTTGGGATGGATTATTATTATTAAAATGTCAACTAATATATATAATTAATATGAAAATATATCTAATGCCAAGTCTGGATTTAGGAAAACTGGACTTGGCGCATTATGTAATAAAACTGCAGTCTGTTGTCTTAGCAACATGGAAATTACATGGAATTCTTTGCCTATTGAAAGTGTTATTTTCGTTTACGAAAAAATCTATACACTCAACTACATATCTATTTTTACTGAATTCTGCAGCATTGATGTCTTTCCTATATATAGATATAGCTAATGCGCGCAAATCTGTCAGTTTAGGTGAATCGAAAGGCAACGCATTCGAGTATGTTGATGAAATAGAAATACCTATCATTGAATCCTTCCAATTCGAGAATAGGTCTGAAAACTTTAGTGACGACATGTCAAATGATTCTGCAGGTAATATTCCAATGGAAGTTGCGCAGGCACCAATGCCAGCATTGCCAACATTAACTATAACCAATACCTCATTCAATGTAAGTGAGAATATTAGTGCAAATCCTCAAAATACAGGTTTTGTCTTAAATTTTATGCTTTCTTTTGCAGTTGATACTCCTGTAACATTTGATTACTCTTTGATGGACGATACTGCTAAAATGCCATCTGATTACACCGAGGCAGCAGATTCACAAGGGGTCGTGATTATTTCACCTGATAGTACTAGTGCTTCAATTACAATTCCAATTATTGATGATACGATCTATGAGGGGTCTGAAACTTTTGAGATTATTATAAACGGTTTAGAGGGAGCAAATTTTGCATCGGGAAATTCAATCACAAAAGTTATTACAATAGTTGATGATGAGTTAAATACACTATCAATTTCTAACACAAACTTTAGTGTAAGTGAGAATATTGGAAATCCTGGATTTGAGGTGAATTTGGAGCTCTTAAAACCGGCTGAATTCAACGTTTCTGTAACTTATGCTGTCTCAGATGGTACGGCAACAGGATCTTCAGATTTCACAGTACCAACTAATAGAACTGTATCAATATTAGCAGACAATCAAACCGGAACATTTTCAATTCCGATAACTGATGACATGATTAGTGAAGGAAATGAGTCATTTACTTTAACGCTATCTAATCCAACTGGGGCAAAGCTTGCTACTGGTGAAACACTTTCCAAAGTGATTACTATTATTGATGACGATACACCTCAAATAACAATTTCTAACCCAACATTTAATGTCAGTGAAAATGTTAGTAGTGAAGAATTCACAGTAAATCTGGAACTTTCTAAAGCGGTAAACAGAAATGTTTCTGTAACCTATTCTGTAGCAAACTCTACGGCAATTGAAGGTGAAGACTTTACACTAAAGCAAGGTGTTTTAACATTCTATCCTGGTATTACAACCGCGGCAATAACAATTCCGATTTTAGATGACTTAAAACATGAGGGTAATGAATCATTTAAGCTAATTTTATCTAATCCAGTAAGAGCTGAATTTGCTAGTGGATCTAGTATTTCAAAAACAATAACTATTGTTGACAATGAATCCCCAACACTTTCAATCGCGAATACTATATTTAATGTTGCTGAGAACGTTGGAAGCGATGGGTTTGATTTGGAGCTTGAACTATCAGGACCATCTGATTCAAATGTTGAATTGCGACTAGCAGTGACCGGTGGTTCTGCTACCGCAAATGAAAACACCAGCGGTCCGGTTTCATCAGGAGCAGACTTCACACGCTCCCCCATTAATATAACATTTACACCTGGTCAGACTGTCCGAAAAATCAACTTTAATATCAGAGAAGACACAGACCTTGAAACTGATGAGACAATTGAGTTTGCTCTTTCAAATTTAAGAGGGGCAGTATTTACCGGGGGAGAAAATGGTTTATCAGGTACGATAACGATTGTTGAGGATGATTCAACATTTATTTCAATTGACGGTGATAATTATAGTGTTTATGAAAATAAAAATAGTGGTGAATTTCTTATGTATGTCCAATTGAATAAAGAAACTAATATAGATGTTCAGTTTGATGTAACTTTAGCAAGTGGGACGGCAATGTTAAATGAAGATTTTGGACTCTCTTTAAGTAACAATACATTTGTGATCAATGCCGGAACAAAAGAACAATCTTTCCCAATTGGAATCATAGATGACACTAATGAAGAGGGAACTGAAAATTTTTCTGTTCAAATTAGTAATGTTATCGGGGCACAAATTCTTGGCGGTGGGGCTTCCATGCAAACGACGGTAAGAATATTTGATGATGACGCACCAACTGTAAGTATTTTGGGTGGTCTTAATAATGGATTTGTTAGTGAGGGCTCAAATTATAACTTACAATTATCCATTGCTAGACCTGTTGATCATCTGATTACTTATAATTATTCTGTAATGGAAGGAACTGCAAAAAAAGACACAGACTATAGAGTACCTGCAAATGGCCGCTACGAATTTGCAATAGGTCACAGGAGTTCTGCAATTAGTGGGATAAATATGATTAATAATTCCATCAAAGATGGAAACAAATCTTTCACGATAAAACTCGAAAATCTTACTGGTGCAGTATTTGATAATGGAACAACAAGTAAAACAATCGCCGTGACGATTGTAGATGATGAATCCCTAACGATTGCTATTTCTAGCCCTAGCACGAATTTTGAAGTAGATGAAGACCAAGGTGAGTTGGTTGTAACCACGACACTTTCAAGTATGTTAACCAATGATATATATTTTAGGTATAATGTTTCAGATGGAACGGCTACAAATAGCGAAGACTTTACTGCACCTTTAAATATAATAGACAGAAGGGTTAGAATTGTTCGTAATACGACAAGTGCATCCTTTTCAATACCGATTATTGATGATGAAATTTCTGAAGGTGATGAATCATTTACAATTAATTTTTATATCAATACAAACAGATATCCGGCAAAATTTACCGGAGATGTTGGTACATTTAATCAGGTAGTAACCATTAAAGAAAATGATAAACCGACAGTTTCAATTTCTGAATCAGAATTTTTCATTAATGAGGATGCAGGAAATTTAGCAGTTACTGTGAGTCTCTCACACGCTTCATGGACTGCTGTTCCATTCAGATTTTATTGGCATCACGATCCAACAAATCTAGATCCAACAACAGCAACAAACGGATCTGATTTTACCTTGAATACAAGTCGCGAAGAAATTCCTGCTAGTGAAACTTCAAAAACATATATGATACCTATAGTTGATGATCAAGTAATAGAGGAAAATGAGTTTTTCTGGTTATTTTTTATATGGGAAGAAAACCGGGTATTGATACCGACTGAAGAAATAAATCCTGGAAGAACTAGTAGAAAAGTCACGATTATTGATGATGACTCACCAACTGTTTCAATTTCTAACGCAAATTTAGCGATAAATGAGGATATTGGAAGTGCTGGATTGGTTGTAAATTTAACACTTTCAGCACCGGCAACCCAAGATGTCGAACTTAAGTATAGTTTGATGAATGGTACTGCTACTGAAAGTGAGGATTATACCGAAGATAACGAACTCAATCGGACTGTTACCATTAGAACGGGAGTTGCTACGGGATCTTTTTCAATTCCAATTATTAATGACTCTGATCATGAAGGGAATGAAACTTTTAACCTTGTTCTCTCAGTTACTGATGGTCCTGCTAATTTTGGAAATGGTGAATTAAAAATTACAAGATCAGTCACAATAATTGATGATGAATCTCCCACGTTAGATATTACAAATGAAAACTTAAATGTAAATGAAAATGTTGGAAGTGGTGGGTTTATTGTGAACTTTGAACTTTCCGGACCAGCAGGTCAAAATGTAGTATTAGATTATAACCTGACGGCAGATACCGCAATTGCAGGAACTGACTTCACATTACCTACGACTAGAAGAGTAACAATCTCCAGTGGAGATACCACTGGAACATTCACCATACCTATCCTAGACGATAGTGATGTAGAGGGAACAGAAACTTTCGATCTAACACTGACAACTACCAATGCAGTTTTTGACAATGGTATGAACTCAAAAACTGAAACAGTCTCTATTTTTGACGATGAATTACCGACTCTTTCAATCTCACCGACGCAACTTAGTGTTGATGAAGACTCTAGTGATCAAAGAATTGATATTAGTGTTGCGCTTTCGGTTATAACTCATCAAGATGTCACTTTCAACTATGACTTATCCGATATATCAACAACCAAAGGAGAAGACTATACTGAGGAATCTAATAGAACTGTTACAGTTTTAGCAGGAGAAATGACTAGTTCAATTAGGATTCCAATTAGTGATGATACGGATAACGAGGGAAATGAAACATTTACAATATCTTTATCTAATCTAACAGGAGCAGTATTTACTGGTGAGAATGATTCGGTTTCTAAAACCATCACTATTGTTGACAATGAAATTCCTACATTATTATTTACAACAACTGATTTTACTGTGAATGAAGATGTTGGAGTTAATGGTTTTGTAGTTAACGTGAAACTTTCTGGACCGACTGATGAGATTGTAACATTCAATTATGGAATGGCAGATTTGTCAACAACTAAAGTTTCCGACTATACCGAAGAAACTAACCGAACTGTAACAATTGGCACAGGAGATACGACTGCATCATTTACCATTCCAATTATTAATGATATGGATAATGAAGGAGTTGAAAAATTTAAACTTACTCTCTCAGATATTTCTAATGCGATATTTGCTGGTGGCTTGGATTCAGTTTCAAAAACTGTAACTATACTAGATGATGAGCTTCCAACTTTATCAATTTCAACATCAAATTTCACTTTATTTGAAGATTTAGAAAATAATAGATTTGATCTAGAAGTTGAGTTAACTGGGGTAGCAGAACAAGATGTCACTTTTGATTATGAGATTTCAGATATCACAACAACAAACAATATTGACTATACCAAAGATTCTAATCGAACTGTCACTATTTTGGAAGGCAAAACCACAGCAACTTTTTCAATTCCAATTATTGATGATTCGGAAGTAGAAGATAGCGAGTCATTTGTCATGACACTCTTTAGTTTAGCTGGGGCAGAGTTTGCTAATGGAAACAAACTTTCGCAAACTATTACCATTGTTGATGATGATTCTAGAACACTTTCATTTACTAATACAGATACAGGTATTAATGTTGTTGAGAATGTAGGAAGTAGTGGACTGGTAGTTTCGGTTACGTTATCAGAATCTACCAATATGGATGTCACTTTTGACTTTTCAATGCTAGATGGTTCTGCTACTAAGGGAGTAGATTATGCTGAAGTTTCTGATCGAACGGTGACTATTGAAGCTAATCAAAGAACAGGAACTTTTAGGATTCCAATTTTAAATGATGAATTGGTAGAAAGTGGTGAAACATTTACAATTTATCTATCAAATTTGATTGGTGCAGAATTCGGTAATAACCCATTCTCAAAAACAGTGAACATTATTGATGATGAAACCCCCACTATCTCTATAACTACGACAAATTTAAATGTTACCGAAGATGCTGGGAATGACGGAATAACTGTAGATGTCGCACTATTAAACTCAAGTAGTTATGATGTACAATTTACTTATTCTACTGAAAGTATTGAGGCAACGAAAGGAACTGATTTTACCGATTCAAGTGGAACTATAACCATTTCTGCAGGTGATACGGATGGATCACTTTCGATTCCAATCTCAGAGGATTCAGATGCTGAATCAAGTGAAACTTTCAAGATAAAATTAGTCTCACGAGGAGGTGCTCAATTCGCGGATACTTTTGCAAACACACAAGATTTAGTAATAACTATCTTGGATAATGATGCACCGACAATTTCAATTAAAGGTGGCCCATCAGTCACAGAATCAGATACTTCTGGTTCTCCTGCTAAAGCTATCTTCACGATTTCGTCGCCAATTCAACCAACAACAGACATGTTTATGGTAAACTACACAGCAGAAAGTCCAGCATTTATTGAAGATTCAGGTGTATCAAAACGTTCAACTAATCTTAATTTTACTGACTCAGATAATGATGGAATTTATACTGCTGAGCTTCCGATAACAATTTTATCTGATACGACAGTAGAAGAGAATGGAATTGTTAGAGTAACACTTAATCCTGATACCATTGGTTCTGAAAAGTATTTTGTGGGCACTTCAGCATCGGCAACGGTTGTGGTAAATGATGATGATGCAAAAATTCCCGAGCTATCAATTGTAGATGTCATCGGTTCAATTTCCGAGAGTCAAAGTGAGGCAGTTTTCACAGTCAATGCGGACATGGATCCGGGACGGAAAATTTGGGTTCAATATACACCATCCGAAATAGATCAGGGAGATTTCTTAACCAGTGCAATGGAGACTCCTACAACCCCTGCATCTGGATTGACATTTACGACGACCTCACCCTATACTGCTTTATTAACTGTTCCATTTCACAATGATGAAATATCAGAAACATCAGGTAAAATTCGGGTAACTTTAAACGATGATCCTGCAACCACAGATACCTACACGGTTGCAAGTGGTACAGCTGCATATGCTGAAGCAATGATCATGGATGATGATACTTTTCTAGCATTATCATTTGCAGAGTTAAACCCAAGTATAATGGAAAATGTGACTGCAGGAAAGATTGATATTATCGTCAATTTATCCAATTCAGTAAGTGCACCTGTGGTTATTGCTTATGAAACTGAAGATGGGTCCGCAGTTTCTGGTACTGACTTTACCGGTATAACTAATGCTAGTGGTACAACTTTAGAGATTGCTACCGGAGCTACAACGGGTACCATATCTATACCAATCATCAATGATACCGAATACGAAGGAAAAGAGACATTCACTCTTACCATATCGAATCTCAGCGGAGCAAATTTTAATTCTGAAGTTACATATAAACAAACAATTACTATAATTGATGATGAGGGACCTACGATTGATTTTGCGAATACACCAATCTCAGTTAAAGAAAATGTCACAAGTGGAAAATTAGAAGTGACAGTTCAGCTATCAGGGGCCAGTAATGAGAGTATTTCAGTCGATTACAGAACAAGTCTATATACGAATGACACAAATTTGATGTTAGATTTTAGAAGCACTAGTGGGACTTTAAATTTTACACCTGGGAGTACTAAATCAAAATTTGAGATAAGTATTATAAATGATACAGAACGGGAAAAAAATGAAACATTCCTAATTACATTATCAAACTTAGTTGGTAGTGCAGTTTTTCCGGGCAGTGTTGATTCATACCAGACGACTGTGACTATAATTGATGATGAAACACCGACATTATCTATAGCTAACTCGACTTTTAGTATTGATGAGAGTATGACAAGTTATGCTTTAAGAATCAGACTTTCACATCAATCTACTGAGGAAGTTTCATTTGATTATGAAATTTCTGATGGTACAGCTAGACGTGGTTATGATTACTTTTTATTAAATTCGGGGGAAACAAAAAAGATAATTGCTGCGGGTAATAGAGATTCGTATATAAATTTTGCCATAAATGCTGTTGATACAATATATGAAGGTGATGAGACATTTACAATAACACTTTCAAATCTAGATGGAGCAAATTTTGATACAGCACTTAGCTTTCCAATTACAATTACCATAATTGATGATGATCCTGAACCTGTTTTAACAGTAACCAATACAACTTTAAAATTCGCTGAAAATGAGACAAGTAATTTTCTAAAGTTGTCATTTAGTCCAAATTTAACTGCTCCTGCAAGTTTGAAACTGACTTCTGCAAATGGCTCTGCAATCGCAGGTCAAGATTTTGAAGCAATAGATACTACGTATTCTATTCCAGAAAATCAAACCTATCATATTCCCATCAGATTAATAGATAATTCGCGCAATGAACCAAACAAAACATTTACAATTGAGATTTCGAATCTTTTCGGACTTCGGTTTTCCGACGGTGCAAGTTCAAAATCGTTTACTATAACGATTGTTGATGATGAATCTACAACTTTATCAATTTCTAATACTGAATTTAGTATTGATGAGGATGACGGAAATTTTGTAGTGAACTTTTCATTATCAAATAAAACCGAAGTTGATGTTGATATAAAAGTTGTTCTAACTGATGGTACAGCTACTGGAGGAATGGATTTTGGGACTCTTGATGAAATGAGAAGAACGATCAAAATTCCGGAAAGACGGACAAGCGGCACATTTTCGATTCCTATTATGAATGACAATGTCAAAGAAGGTGCAGAATCATTTTCAATTTCAATTACTGCAAAAGGTGCAAAAATTGCTAGTGGAAGTTTCACAAAAACTATTACCATAGTAGATGATGAGTCACCTTTTATTTCAATTTATGCACCTAGCTATAAAGTGGCAGAGGACGCAAATAATTTTACTTTTAATATCAGAGTTTCTGGTCCGCACTCAGGCATTACTGTGAGATACTTTACTAGTGCTGAGACTGCGATATCAAATGTGGACTATGATCATGAAAATTTCCATTTTGGATTTGGGAATAGTCCTGAAATAGGTTTCCTACCAGAAAGTCGTGATCGTCAATTTGACATAGAATTATTTGATGACACGGATATTGAAGGTGATGAGACATTTACCATTACATTGGAATTCGCGTTTGAAGATGAACGTTCAAAAGCTCAATTTCCAAAGGGTGTAAGCACATATTCACAAACTGTGACCATAGTTGACGACGAATCCACATCAATTTCAATTACCAATTCAACGCTAGATGTTATCGAAAATATTGGTGTAGGTGGATTTATTTTGAAATTAGGATTTACCGATGCAATTGATGTAGATATTACTCTTGATTACACTGTTGCAAATGTAACAGCGATTAAATCTATACAATCGCTATCTGGAGATTATATGGAACCACTTGAAAATGATAGATCTATTACAATTCTTGCGGGAGAAACCACTGGTACTTTTTCGATTCCAATTGTCGATGATTCACTTCATGAAGGGAACGAAACATTTACAATTAATCTCGGCAATCCAGTTGGTGCGGTATATGCATCTGGACGAACATTGACTGCAACAATTACAATTGTTGATGATGAATTTCCTACTATTGAAATGACTTCAACTCCAATAGAAATTGATGAAGATGACTCTGAAGGAGACGTTGAAGTAAGTGTTACACTTTCTGGTGCAAGTAATCGCAGTATTGCCATCAATTACGCCACTGAAGACGATACTGCCACAATGGCTGAAGATTATACACAAAAAGGAGGTGTCTTAAACTTTCCCCCCGGTGTCACTGAAGCAAAATTTGTTATTGAAATTTCAGACGATTCAGACCATGAAGGAAATGAAACTTTCAACATTCAATTTACCGCCACTATTGGCACGCCAGTATTTACTGATGGTGAAAGTACATTTACTAAACCAGTTAGTATTGTTGATAACGAAACGCCTACTCTCTCAATTTCTAATTCAAAGTTTTATATCGGAGAGGATGTCGAAAGTGGTAGATTTAATCTGGAACTAATGCTTTCTGGCGCGACAGGTTCAGATGTTAGTTTAAATTATGCAGTGATTGGTGGAACAGCCATTGCCGGCGAAGATTATAGAAGTTCTACTCAGAATATTGTGATTGCAGAAGGTGAAGTAAGCAAATCCTTTCCTATTATGATTGAGGATAATTCTGAAACTGATGGAAATAGATCACTTGTATTTAACCTCACAAGTTTAACAGGAGCAGTTTTTGCAGGAGGAATTAGTAATTTTTCCAGAACAATTACTATTGTAGATGATGAATCGACAACTTTCTCATTAGCAACGACTGAATTCAAAGTCATTGAAAATGTGGCCCAAGGTAAATTTGACATCAATGTAATGCTCTCTAATCCCAGTGCTTTTGATATTACATTTGATGTCACTACTGCTGACCAAATTGAAAATGGCTATGCAGCAACAAGTGGGCAAGATTATACTGAATTAGAAAATGAGACCTTTACCATTGTCGCAGGAAACACCACTGGTTCATTTTCGATTACCATCTTGAATGATTCAATTAGTGAAGGTGAAGAATCATTTATTATTGGAATTGACAATGTTGTCGGTGCAGAGATCAAAGGTGGAATAATTGAAATAGTAAAATATGTAACAATTGTTGATGATGAGATTCCAACACTTCGTCTTGGAACATATTTAAGAGCAAAAAAACTAGCTGAGGGAGGTGGCCCTTATAATTTGAGTTTCGAAATTTCACCGCAAACGGATCAAAATATCTCCATGGCATATTCTACCACGAGTGGTACGGCTATTAAGGGAACGGATTTTACACCGCCAGTAGACCAGACATTTTCAACAATAACAGGATCTACATTTCAAATTCCAAATTTCGTTGTTCCAGATAATGATACTAAAGATGGCGATAAGACTTTTACAATTAGTTTAAGTATATTATCCGGTGCGGTTTTTCGAGGTAACACAACCACAAAATCAATTACCATGACAATTGTTGATGATGAATCTTTAGAGTTGAGAATTACAGGTCAACAACATTCTGTAAGTGAAGAAGATGGCGAGTATGTCGTTGAATATGAACTTTCGTCGCCAACTGCAGTAGATGTATCTTTTGAATATAATTTGGGAGAAACCGGCGATACTGCTACTAAAGGTATAGATTATACCGAACCAACAAATCGAACGGTAATAATCTCACGGAGGTCAACTCGTGGTACAATCTCAATTCCCATTTTGAATGATTCTATCGCAGAAAATAATGAAAATTTCCAAATCAAATTTTCCAACCTTAGGAATGCTGTTTTCCCAGCACCTAGTATTGAACCATTTACCATAACCGCTGTTATTAAAAGTAGTGATTTACCAATATTAACAGTCACAAATGAAGATTTCACCGTTGAAGAAAATGTTACCGGTGGAATGTTTACATTAAATTTGGCACTAAGTCATGAGAGTTATGGTGCCTCATTTGATGTATCATATGAAAATGTTAATGCAACTCATAATTCCGATTTCAGATTTCAGAATACCAATAATGTAAGTATCGGTGCTAATGAAACTTCCAAGCAAATTCCAATTACAATTATACCCGATCAATTAAAAGAGGGAAATGAGACATTTAAGATTCATATTAGAAATCTAAGTGGAGCAAAACTTCCAAGCGATAATACCACAGGGAAAATAACTGAAACTATAACAATAATAGATAATGAAACACCCGTAATTCAAATACGAACAACAAATTTCGAAGTGAATGAAACTTCTGGTGGGTCAAGTCTTGTTGTTAATTATGTTCTTTCAGCAGCGACTACTCAACCGGTTACTTTTCAATATGATTTAATTGATATTACCACTACCAAAGGTTCTGATTATACTGAGGAAACCAACAGAATTCAAACAATCAATACAGGTACGAGTGATGGGTCATTTACAATTCCAATTTTGGATGATGCGTTGAATGAAGGAAATGAGACGTTTACTATGAGACTCTCAAATATAACTAATGCATCTGCATTTTATCAAAGTGGCTTGGTTTATACACAAACCGTCACTATTGTTGACAACGAAGAACCAACATTGCGTATTGCAAATACTGTGCTCGGCGAAGTAGAAAATGCAGGTAGAGAAGGATTTATTGTAAATATGGAGCTTACTGGTGCAACAGGTCATGATGTCGTGTTTGACTATGCGTTAGCGGATATAACTTCTAGTAACGGAACTGCTACACTTGGAATAGACTACACGCAACCGACGAATAGAATTAGGACTATTAGACATGCAGAGGATGAAACAACTTCATCCTTTTCGATTCCATTGGAGGATGATAATATTGTTGAAGGAAATGAGACTTTCAGTTTAATTTTAAATATCAGATCAGGTGCAGTATTTGAAAACGGATTGACCACGATGACTGAAACTGTTACTATATTTGATAATGAACTACCAACCTTAACATTTCAGAACACTCCAGTCAGTGTTGCTGAAAACACTAATACTGGTGAAATAGCTGTAAATGTAGAACTACCGGCAATTTTCCATCAAGATGTAACCTTTAACTATGACTTAGAGGATATTACTACAACAAAAGAAATAGACTATTTTGAAGCAGGAGTTAGAGTAGGAACAGTATCTGCAGGTAGCAGTACTGGTACAATTGCTATCCCAATTGTTGATGATATTAACAATGAAGGAAATGAAACCTTTACGATACGTCTTTCTAATCCAAATAATGCAGAATTTGACAACGAAGTAACTTCAATTTCTAAAACTGTAACAATCCAAGATAATGAACCACCCACATTCACTATTACCACTACCAACTTTACCGTAGAGGAGAATATAAACAATAGCATGTTCCCTGTCAATGTGAAGTTGTCAAATCCAACGGGGCAAGCTGTCACTTTTGAGTATGGTATGACGGATATTTCCACCACAAAAGGTGCGGACTATACCGAGAAACCGCTATCTGAAAGAGAGATAACTATTGCTCAGGGTGAAAAAACAAGTACATTTTCTATTCCAATAATAGATGATTCAATCAGTGAAGGGAATGAATCTTTCACGCTCAATTTTTCCGATATAACTGGTGCATTATCAGAAGAAAATAAAAATTCAATCACTCAAACAATAACCATCGAAGATGATGAGATGCCTACTCTCAAGTTCACAACCACACCGTTAGAAGTATTTGAGGACGTTGAGGGGGGTAATTATAATATAGAAGTAATGTTAACGGGGACGACTAGTCAAGAAGTTACCTTTGATTATGCGATGTCAGGTGGTACGGCATTAAAAGGTACCGATTATACCGAGCAAGTCAATCGAATGATGACAATTTCAGCAGGAGAAACCACGCAAACTATTTCGATCCCAATTACCAATGATTTAATAAGAGAAGAAGATGAAACATTCAATCTTACTCTTTCCAACTTAACTGGGGCCGTATTTGCTGGTGGAAATAGTATACAGGAAACAGTTACCATTATTGATGATGATTCTATTACTCTTTCTTTTACCACAACTGAATTTAAAGTTGATGAGGATGTTGGAAGTACTGGATTTGTGGTAAATGTCGGAATTTCTGAGGTGACAAACTTGGATGTAGTTTTTGATTATAGGTTAGCAGATCAATCTGCAACGAAAGGCCTAGATTATGTTGAGGAAATCAATAAAACAGTAACAATAACGGCAGGTCAAACCATCGGGACATTTTCAATTCGGATATTGGACGATTTAGATATCGAGGGAACTGAAGCATTAACACTTACGCTGGCAAACGTGGTAGGAGCAAAATTTGCAAATAATGTTGAGACAATTGCTGAAACTATTTCCATACTTGACAATGAAACACCAAGTATTTCTATTATTACTACTAATTTTGATGTTTCAGAAGGCATTGGGTCAAATGGATTTGAAGTGAATTTTCAGCTAGAAAGTGCGTGGAGTTATAGTGTCTCATTTAATTATTCAACTGCAGATGGTACCGCAGAAATGGGAACCGATTATGAAAATACAAGTGGAACAGTCATTATAGCGGCAGGTCAAACATCCGCGTCAATAACGATTCCAATCACAGATGATATGGACGCTGAAGCAAGTCAAACTTTTAGAATAAATTTGGAAGCACAAGGGGGAACAGAATTTAGTGCGGATTTAAATAGTATCCATTTTTTAGATGTTACAATTTTAGATAATGATGCCCCATTATTATCAATTGCTGATGCCCCATCAGTTACTGAATCTGATATTTCAGGTTCTCCAACCTATGCTGGGTTCACTATTTCTTCACCAGTTGAACCAGCAACAAATAATTTTACAATAATATATACACCAACAAGTTCAACATTTGCAGTAAACTCAGGAACGGAAAGGAGGTCGCATTCACTTGATTTTTCTGATAGTGATAATGATGGAATATATACGGCGGAATTACGGGTTGAAATTGCATCAGACAATCAAGCAGAATTGAATAGCAACCTAGAAGTAGAGCTTAATGCAGATACAGCAGGTTCAGAGAAGTATCATGTGGGATACTCTTCCTCTGCTTCGGTATTTGTGGTGGATGATGATGCGGCAATTCCGGAACTTTCATTGTTAAGCATCTCAGACCCAGTTGCTGAGAGTGCAGGTCCTGTTGATTTTACAGTCATTGCTACCGAGAATCCAGGAAGAATATTAACGGTATATTATACACCAGCAGAGGTTGGTCAAGGAGATTTCTTAACCAATACTGTTGCGAGCAGAACAAGTTCAGAAGTCACATTTACTAATATCGGAGGCAAGGAACAGGGAACAATTTCTGTGGACATCACTAATGATAATAATGCCGAGACCACCGGGATGATTGCAGTCACTTTGAATACTGATTCTGCTCCTTCGAGAACTTATACAGTTGTGTCTGGTGATAGGGCGACTGGAACCGCTAACATATTAGATGATGATGCACCAGTTTTAGCTATTACCACCGGTCAGTCAGTTACCGAAATAGATGATTCAGTAGCTCCAGCGTACGCAATATTCACTATTTCCTCAGCTGTTCAACCGGCAACCAATAATTTTACCATTCAATACACACCTATTAGTAGTAATTTTGCTGTCAATTCAGGTTCGAAGCGATCATCACATTCACTTAATTTTATGGATACTGACAAAGATGGAACTTATACCGCAGACCTTCGTGTTGAAATAGCATATGATACAAATGCTGAAATCAACCAGGATATTGAAGTGACAATTAATCCTGACACTCTCGGTTCGGAGCGATATTTTGTTGGTACACCAGCATCTGCTTCAATTTTTGTAGTAGATGATGATGCCGCAATTCCAGAGCTTTCATTGGAAAATATTGTAGATCCCGTCGGTGAAAGTTCAGGAAATGTCGTGTTTACAGTTGTCGCTAGTGAAGATCCAGGAAGAGAACTAACAGTTAATTATACACCTGCAGAAGTTAACGCAAATGACTTCCTGATTGATGCGGTTACAACTATGCTAAATTCAACTGTGGATTTCCAAACAATAGGTGATAAGGTGACAGGTACTATTGAATTTGCCCTTGATAATGACTTAAACGCAGAACCAACTGGATCAATTGAAGTCACTTTAAACGCTGATTCTGCCCCCTCACCAACTTATACGGTAGTGTCCGGTGATACTGATACAGGAACCGCGACTATTTTAGACAATGATGCACCAGAGTTATCAATAGCCAGTGGCCCTCCAGTTAAAGAATCAGATGTTTCAGGATCCCCAGCTCAGGCGATATTTACGATATCTTCACCAGTACAACCCGCAACCAATAATTTTACTGTTCAATATACACCGACCAGTTCTAATTTCGTGGCGAATTCTGGAACTGAGAGAACGTCCCATGCGCTTGATTTTTCAGATTCTGATAATGATGGAAATTTTACAGCTGAATTACGGGTTGAAATAGCTTCAGATGATGTTGCTGAATTGAATGAAAATTTACAGGTAATATTAAATCCAGATATCGTAGGTTCGGAAAAATATTTCGTAGGAACTTCTTCATCGACTTCGGTATTTGTAGCAGATGATGACTCAGGTTTTCCGTTATTAACAATTGAAGAATTAACTACTCCAGTTTTTGAAAATGAAACTGTGGAGTTTACAATAATCGCTAGTGGAAACCCAAAACGATCTTTGGTCATTAATTATACTCTAGCAGATGTTGATGGAGATTTTATATTAGATAATAATGAAAAAGCGACAATCTCACCAGCATTAATATTTGCACCTGCTAATGATGGAAGTGGTAATTATATTACAACTCTTTCTATTACCCCTGAAGATGATGGTAATCCAGAAAGTCGCAGTGAAATTACTGTTACTTTAGCGGCTGAATCAGATCAAATCGCGTTTCCGACTTATCAAGTGAATACCGACTCAGATGAGAATTCAGCAAACGCTATCATTTTAGATGATGATGCTCCTGAATTATCCATCATCGCTGGTGATGATATAGTTGAAGGAGTCGGGATAAAAGCAGAGTTCAAGGTGATTGCGAATTTCCTCCCAAGCTCCTCAACCATTGATGTTCGGTACACACCACGAAATCAGCAATTTCTTTCAGCTAGTTTACATAATAAGGAAACAGAAAAAACATTGAATTTTAGCGAAGTTAATAATGTGATTTCAGCTCCGTTAAAGATTGAAATTGAACCAGATAGCGAAGTTGATTTGGATGGTACCATCCAAGTTACTTTAGCAGCTGATGATAATGATCCCCTCACCTATTCTGTCGCTCCTACTCCGTCTAATAGTGCTTCAGTTAATATCCAAGATGATGATCTACCAAATTTGAGTATTGAGGATGCAGCTGGAAATGAAGGAGGTGATCTAACCAATGGTTCAGTGGTATTTACACCAACTCTTGATACTGCCGCCGGACGTAACATCACGATTAGTTACTCTACCGCATCAATTGGAGATTTTCCAGTTGAGTCTGGTGATTATTCTGCAGTTTCTGAAACTGATAATGCCACCGTAACCATTTTGGCTGGTGAGACGACATCACAAACTCCAATTACTATAACAACAGCCGGAGATTTGACACCAGAGCCTGATGAAACCTTTGAATTAAATTATAGTGCGGATCATGCAGCAATTGCTGATAACACCTCTATTGGAACCATTAACAATGATGATGGGCGTGTTTTAGCAATCAATTCAATCACCGTGAATGAAGATGCCGGAACAGCTGATCTTAAAATTTCATTATTTCCCCCTGTTGAATCAGGAGGCACTACGGTAAATGTCACCTATGTGACAAGTAATGATGATGCGATAGGGTCTGCAACTCCTAACGCCGGTGACTTTGAAACAGTCAGTGATTCAGTTAGTTTTGCAGAAGGTCAGCTATCAAAGTCAATAAGTATTAATATCTCGAATGACACTTTAAAGGAAGAAAACGAAAATTTTACTGTTGAAGTTTCAACTTTGGATTCTGGAATAACAAGATTCCAAAATGGTATTGGAACAGTGACAATAAGAGATGATGACACTATTCCAGTATTACACATAATAACATTACCTGGAAATATCATTGAGGGAACGATACCTGAAAATTTACCGATGGGCACGAAACCAACACATACAACTCAAGAAGTTGCACTGAATTTAAATACCACGACAGGAGCATCGGAAATTGCTGGACGAGAAATTAAAGTAAATTACACATTGGCTGGAGTTGAAGCGGATGTTCCACTAGATGTTATGTTGGCACTTTCAGCACCAGGGCGTATTTCAGATACGTCAGGTGTATTAACAATTGCAAAAGATACAACACCTGTAAAAATTCCA
Organism: Stappiaceae bacterium; assembly: GCA_964291365.2. Classification (GTDB taxonomy): domain Bacteria; phylum Pseudomonadota; class Alphaproteobacteria; order Rhizobiales; family Stappiaceae; genus JBDWFY01. The sequence continues at coordinate 174,740 of OZ220020.1, read as the reverse complement.
CTTGTGATTACGTCCGATCATTATGATGAAGATAATGAAACATTTACCATCACTTTGAGTGAACCATTAGGGGCAAAAATTAGTACTCCCTCAATGACTGGTACAATTGAAGATGATGATGATCCACCAACAGTATCTATAGCTGAAACAAAAACTGAGACTGAAACTAATGCGGACTTTAGTAGTACAATTGCGGTTTCGTTGGATCGAGCTTCGACAAAAACTGTAACTGTACCTTATACTGTTGAAACCGGTACAGCAAATACGGATGATTTTACTTTAGCTGATGGTGAAGTTGTATTTTCACCTGATCCGACAACAAAAATTACACCAAAGACACAAAATATCAGTTATACCATTAAAGGAGATGAATTAAACGAGATTTCGGAGCAATTTACAATTACACTTGGAACACCAACAAATGGTTCTATAACAGGCGCAAATACAACTGGAACAGTAACAATCACAGACAATGATATTGAACCAACACTTACTATCGCAAATGCAGCTGGTGATGAGGGTAATACAAGTCTCAATGGGTCAGTAAAATTTACTCCAACATTAAGTGCAGAATCAGGACGAGATGTTGTCGTTACATATTCAACAGAATCAAGTGGAGACTTTCCAGTCGAAGCAGATGATTATACCCCTGAAATTAATGCAAAAATAACGATCCCAGCGGGACGAACAACTCCGGTGAATCCGATTTCAATAACGACAACAGCTGATGAGCTTCCAGAACCTGATGAATCATTTACATTAACTTATAGTGCGGAAAATGCGAGTGTGCCAGCTAAACCTAAAGCTATTGGAACAATCAATAATGATGATGGACAAGTATTAGCTATAACCTCTACTGAGGTGAATGAAAATGTTGGAACTGCAAATCTTACAATTACGCTTTCACCAGCTCCAGGTCAAGGTGAATCTGTTGAAGTAAGCTATCAAACTATGGATGGCACTGCACAAGGTTCAGCAGATGGGACTAATGCAGATTATACCTCTATTAATACAATAAGCAGTGTATTTGAAGAAGGTGTTAAATCAAAAACAGTTGAAATAACTATCACAGATGATTCCTTAAACGAATTACAAGAAACGTTCACAGTAGTTTTAACAACCACGACCTCTGGTGTTGATACTTATGCTGATGGTACTGGTGCGGTAACGATAAATGATGATGATACCCCGCTTCCTGCATTAAATTTTGTTGCTTTATCAGGAAATATTCCTGAAAGAACAAATGCAAGCTCAAATACGATTCACAATATCATGGTGAATTTAGGAACTGATGTTGTAGCAGGACGCGAGATTACTGTTGACTATACGCTAACAAGTGAAGATGCTAACATCCCGCAAGATGTGAAATTGGCTTCTAATGCACCGGGTCGAACGTCTGATACGGTGGGAACAATCACTATTGCCAAAGGCAGTAGTTCAGTTAGTATTCCAGTTGAAATCACCGCTGATCAATATGATGAACCGAACGAAACATTTAAGATTACTTTATCAACACCTTCTGGAGCAACAATTGGCACTGAATCTATAACTGGAACCATTGAAGATGATGATGATGCACCAATCGTATCAATAGCCGAAACTGTTGCTGAGACTGAAACAGACGCGGATTTAAACGGTACAATTACTGTATCACTGGACTATGCGTCAGGTAAAACTGTCACAGTACCTTATACTGTTGTTTCGGGTACTGCTTCCATAGCTGATTTCACTGTCGCCAAAAATTCAATTGTTTTTACCCCTGATCCAACAACTAAATTAACGCCAACAACTCAGGATATTTCCTATACCATTATTGGGGATAACTTAAACGAGACCTCGGAACAATTTACAATCACTCTTGGAACACCAACTAATGGAGATATTACTGGGGCAAATATAACTGGAACGATCACCATCACAGATGATGATTCTGACTTACCAACTCTAACAATTGCTGATTCTGAGGGAGATGAAGGTAACCAAGGTTCAAATGGGTCGGTATTATTTACTCCTACATTAAGTTCGGCATCAGGACGAGATGTTGTCGTTACTTATTCAACAGAATCAAGTGGAGACTATCCAGTTGGACCAGGAGATTATGTCGAAGTTACAGACGCAACAATAACGATCCCAGCGGGACGAACAACTCCGGTGAATCCGATTTCAATAACGACAACAGCTGATGAGCATCCAGAACCTGATGAATCATTTACATTAACTTATAGTGCGGAAAATGCGAGTGTGCCAGCTAAACCTGAAGCTATTGGAACAATCAATAATGATGACCAAAAAATTGTGACTATCACATCAACTGAAGTAAACGAAGATGTGGGGATTGCGAATTTGATTATTACACTTTCACCAGCCCCCAGTACAGATGAGACTGTTTCAATCAGTTATGAAACAATGATCGGAACTGCAGAAGGCTCTGCTGATGAGACTAATGCAGATTATACAACAATCGCAACGACTACTCTCGAATTTAGTGCAGGACAAAAAACAAAATCAATTCCAATAAGTATCACAGATGATTCCCTAAACGAATTACAAGAAATGTTCACCGTGGTTGTTAAAACTACCACAACTGATGTCAATATTCATGCTGATGGTATTGGAACGGTAACAATTAATGATAATGACAGCATGCTTCCTGCATTAAATTTTGTTGCTTTATCAGGAAATATTTCCGAAGGAACAAATGCAAGCTCAAATACGATTCACAATATCGTGGTGAATTTAGGAACTGATGTTGTAGCAGGACGCGAGATTACTGTTGACTATACGCTAACAAGTGAAGATGCCAACATCCCGCAAGATGTGAAATTGGCTTCTAATGCACCGGGTCGAACGTCTGATACGGTGGGAACAATCACTATTGCCAAAGGCAGTAGTTCAGTTAGTATTCCAGTTGAAATCATCGCTGATGAATATGACGAACCGAACGAAACATTTAAGATTACTTTATCAACACCTTCTGGAGCAACAATTGGCACTGAATCTATAACTGGAACCATTGAAGATGATGATGATGCACCAATCGTATCAATAGCCGAAACTGTTGCTGAGACTGAAACAGACGCGGATTTAAACGGTACAATTACTGTATTATTGGACTATGCGTCAGGTAAAACTGTCACTGTACCTTATACTGTTGCTTCGGGTACTGCATCTACAGATGATTTTACACTTGCTTATGTTGAAGTTATATTTTCTCCTGATCCAACAACTAAATTAACGCCAACAACTCAGGATATTTCCTATACCATTATAGGAGATGATTTGAATGAATCCACGGAGCAATTTACAATTACACTTGGAACACCAACAAATGGTTCTATAACAGGCGCAAATACAACTGGAACAGTAACAATCACAGACAATGATATTGAACCAACACTTACTATCGCAAATGCAGCTGGTGATGAGGGTAATACAAGTCTCAATGGGTCAGTAAAATTTACTCCAACATTAAGTGCAGAATCAGGACGAGATGTTGTCGTTACATATTCAACAGAATCAAGTGGAGACTTTCCAGTCGAAGCAGATGATTATACCCCTGAAATTAATGCAAAAATAACGATCCCAGCGGGACGAACAACTCCGGTGAATCCGATTTCAATAACGACAACAGCTGATGAGCTTCCAGAACCTGATGAATCATTTACATTAACTTATAGTGCGGAAAATGCGAGTGTGCCAGCTAAACCTAAAGCTATTGGAACAATCAATAATGATGATGGACAAGTATTAGCTATAACCTCTACTGAGGTGAATGAAAATGTTGGAACTGCAAATCTTACAATTACGCTTTCACCAGCTCCAGGTCAAGGTGAATCTGTTGAAGTAAGATATCAAACTATGGATGGCACTGCACAAGGTTCAGCTGATGGGACTAATGCAGATTATACCTCTATTAATACAATAAGCAGTTTATTTGAAGAAGGTGATAAATCAAAAACAGTTGAATTAACTATCACAGATGATTCCTTAAACGAGTTACAAGAAATGTTCACAGTAGCTTTAACAACCACGACTTCTGGTGTTGAACCTTATGCCGGTGGTACTGGTACGGTAACGATAAATGATGATGATACCCCGCTTCCTGCATTAAATTTTGTTGCTTTATCAGGAAATATTTCCGAAGGAACAAATGCAAGCTCAAATACGATTCACAATATCATGGTGAATTTAGGAACTGATGTTGTAGCAGGACGCGAGATTACTGTTGACTATACGCTAACAAGTGAAGATGCCAACATCCCACAAGATGTAAAATTGGCTTCTAATGCACCGGGTCGAACGTCTGATACAGTGGGAACAATCACTATTGCCAAAGGCAGTAGTTCAGTTAGTATTCCAGTTGAAATCATCGCTGATGAATATGACGAACCGAACGAAACATTTAAGATTACTTTATCAACACCTTCTGGAGCAACAATTGGCACTGAATCTATAACTGGAACCATTGAAGATGATGATAATGAACCCAATATTAGTGTTTCGGTTGCACCGGTAAATGAAGGAAACGACCCAAATAACCACGAAGAGATGGTATTTACTGTCACTTTAGATCAACAATCATATAAGGATATCAATGTACAATACCAGATTTCAATTGAAAGTACAGCTGAATCTAGTAATGATTTTTTGGCCAAATCAGGTACCTTAGAATTCACTAAACGATCAATTTCAAATAGTGGTGAAGTAACTGATGGAGATACCTCTGAACAAATTACCATCCCAATTTATGGTGATACCTTAGATGAGAATGATGAGACTGTACTTCTTGTGCTAACAGATCCTACCAATTCCATCTTACCTTCCAATGCGGTAGTTACGATTGGTATGATTAAAGATGATGATAATGAACCTGTATTAACTATTTCACCTCCAAGTGCTCCAGAAGGAACTAAAAATGCTGGAACAATCAACTTTGAGTGGACTCTAACTCCGGTTTCAGGACGTAATATCAAGTTAAAATATGCAACTTTATCGGGTACGGCTGAATCGGGAACTGATTTTATTGCAATTCCAGAAACCCCGCTAACAATAGAAGCAGGAGAAACTAGTGGAGTGATTTCAGTTACGACGATAAAGGATGAAATTAATGAACTTGATGAAAAATTCACCTTAGAATTGTCGGGAGAAACAGACGTTATTTTACCTTCTAAATCAATCCAAGGAATAATTCAAAATGATGACTTGCTTATTACTCTTGAGCAAGAGTATTATCCTGAAGGTTCAACCCACGCAATTTTTTATATACAAGCGAGTGAAGTGCCAAATTCTGACTTAGAAGTCTTATATCAAATCAATTATAAATCAGCTGATGACCACTATCTATATCCAAGTTGGGCACCAAAGACCGCAATTATTCCGGCTGGATCGCAGTATGTGATGATTCAACATTTAGCATCGGTGGCTGATATTAGTCAAAATCAAGGTTATTTGGATGTTCAATTGAAAAACGGTGAACACTATGAATTGGGAACTCCATTCACTGCTGATTTATCTCAGAAGGCTGATTCAGCAACACCCCTTGTTTCAATTTCTCGATTTGGCAAGGAAAGACTTTATGAAACAGGCATAAATTCAACTCAACAAAAAGTAGCGATATTCCAAATTACCGCACAACCTATACCAAGTTCAAATAAAGAGGTCATGGTATCAATAACTCAAAAAGGTGACTTTATTTATGATTTTCCTGAAAACGATACACAATTAGAAAAAACTGTAGCTATAGATGAATCAACTGCTATTGGAGTGTTAGAAATAGCAATTGAAGATGACGATTTGGATGAACCTGATGGATTTATCATAGCAACAATACAAGATGGTGACGGATATTATGTCGGTATGTTTACTAATCGAGATAGTGTTAAAGTGTTTGACGATGATGGTGACGATACGATGCCGGAGATTTCTATAACTTCAGTATCTATTGATAATGTAATTAAAGAAACAGAATTGACGGCAACTGAAGGAAGTAGTATCGAATTTGAATTTGGTTCTAATTTTCCAGTACGAGGATCAAATCCTTTAACAATAAACTATGAGTTAAGTATTACTGGGAACTTCTTTGACTCAACACCAACTGGCAGGTTAAAAACTGTAATCGCACCTAATACAAAAAGTTCCGTGATTCAAATCACGACAATAGACGATAATGTTGAAGAAGACGATGGTTCATTGACCATTACACTTCTAAAAGGAACGGGTTATTTCTTGGTTTCCTCTAAGAATTCCGACAATACCAAAGAAATCACCATAGTAGATGATGACCCAACGCTCACAATTGACTCTGTTTCAAGAATTGAAGGAAGTAGTGGTAAAAACACAATGCAGTTTGTAGTTTCGATTTCATCTGCTCCATCAGTTGAAGTGAGGGTAAAATATAAAACATCAAATGGTTCGGCGCAACAAGATATAGATTATACAACTGCTACTGGAACCTTAGTTTTCCCAGCTAATGCGTTGGAACCGAAAACAATTGAAGTCACAATTAATACAGATAATATTGATGAGGATGATGAAGAATTTGAACTAACTCTTTCAAATCCGACTGGCGGAGCAAAAATTGGAGGTTCTGGAATTGCGAAAGGTATTATTGAAGATGATGATGATGCCCCTATTTTGTCAATTAATTCGGTTGAGACTGAAGAAGGAAACAAAGGCGAAAAAGTTATGGAGTTTACTGCATCACTATCGCATCCTTCAAGTAGAGAAGTTACATTTAGATATTCAACTATAGGGATTACAGCTACTGCGGGTGAAGATTTCATTGTCCCCCAAAGTAAAGAAGCAACAATACCGGCTGGGTCAAACTCAATACCAATTAATATCAAGGTGAAAGGTGATACAATGAATGAATCAGACGAAACTTTCACAGTTGCATTGTCTATTGCAGTAAATGCGACAAAATCAAAAACTGCGGGTTCAGGAACAGGCACTATAATTAGTGATGATGAGCCAGCCTTTCATGTCACTAATGCAAGTGGATGGGAAGAATCTAATGATACCGATGGCGAGATTGTTTTTAAAGTTACTTTATCCCCACCACTTAATGACGTAGTATCTAATGTTCGCTTTACTACTGTTAGTGGAGCAACTGATACTGCAATGAGTGACGTTGATTTTGTACCGGTAGATGAAATCTTGAAATTTGACAAGGGAATGCGAAGTCATTTGGTCACTGTTAAGTTGAAAAGTGATGTGTTAGATGAGGATAATGAAGAATTTACTGTGAGGTTAGATTCCCAAAGTGGCAGGACTAAAATTGTTGGTGATGGATTAGCCAAAGGTGTGATAAATGATAATGATGAAATAATTAATATGAGCATTTCTAATGCTGAAATGAATGAAGGGAACTTAGGTGAAACCATGATGGATTTTACTGTAACTCTTGATTCTCCATCTGGTCGGAAAGTCAGCGTAAGGTATAATACAATGGATTTAATGTCGGAGAAAGTTGCTACTGAAGAAATAGACTATGTTCCTGTTTTTGATGGATTGTTAGACTTCTTACCAGGAACTACCGAAAAAACTATCTCAATTGAAGTTAATGGTGATGATGAATTTGAACCAGATGAAATGTTTTATGTTATGCTTTCGGACGCAAAAAATGCCAATATAACCTTAAATATTGGGAAAGGGATAATTCAGAATGATGATCCTGAGATTCCAAGGTTTGCGTTTGAAAATGGCCGAGAAATCACCCATAATAAAGGAGATATCATTGAAATTGGATTAACAGCTAGCTTACTTCCAAAGGAAAAAGAAATTGATCTTCCTTTAAATGTAACTCAAACTGGTGATTTTATTAGGTGGCGTGTCCCTAAGATTATTAAAATGAATTCTCCAACAAAAATGCTGAAAATTTATACCGAAGATGACGGGATTCCCGTACAAGATGCTTCAATTATTATTTCTATTAAGAAAAAAGCGGATAAATACACGGTTGATCCATTAAAGTCCAAGGTAAAAGTTTCAATACTTGACAGTGAGAGTAATAATCTTAATCAGCAACCAAGAATTGGGGTTGCTTCGCAAATTGCCAATAATTTATTAGAAATGTTTTCAGCCCAAACAGAAGAACCAGAACTCGTGGAAAATTCGAGTAACTTAATTCCTATTGTCTCAGTAATTGCTGTGAAATCAAATGTAGACGAAGGTTCACCCGCTGAATTTGATATCGTTTCAAATGCGGCAATCAGTCGCACACTTACCGTTCAATTTAAAGTTGATCAGATTGGAGACTTTATTGGTGAGCAAATCCCGTCCCAAGTACATTTATCTCAAGTACAAAGTAGCTCTAGTGTTGTCATTGAAACTATTGATGATGCGATAGCCGAAGAAGATGGGCAGGTCACATTGACTCTATCTGAGAATGATGCTTATCGTATTAGTAAGCAGAGTGTTGCAACTGTTTATATTTCTGATCAAGCTGACCGCATAAAAAGAGGTGACGCTATCTCGACAGCGGTGCAAGAGGTATTATCGAATCTAATTGGATCAGTTGGAGCTCGTTCTATTAATACCACAACTAGTCGAGTACGTAGTGTATTTGATGCAACTGGACCAGCACCGCATTTTGAATTAAATGGAACTGATCAAATTACTGAACTACTAACCGAAGGTGGTGAGATGGTTAACGGTGAACCAAAGTCTTTGCGTTCCATTTTAGGTAGTTCTTCATTTTCCATTGATATATTTCCAGAACAAGGTTACTCAAGTGTTGCAATGATTTGGGCATTGGGTGATATTCGCGACGTGCAGTCAAGTGGACAAGAAAAATCAAGCTCATGGAATGGTGATATATTTACCGGCCAGTTTGGAATTGATGCCAAGGTAGGCAAAAGCTTTCTTGCGGGATTATCAACATCCGTTATTGAATCGGATATCCAACATGTTGGTTTAGCTGAAAATGGTTTAATGTTCCGTTCAAAATCAACCGCGTTACATCCATATTTTGGCTGGATATCAACTAATCAGGATACTCAATTGAGAGGAGTGGTTGGTTATGGCTTAGGAGAAGTTACCATTCAGCAAACTAACTACGAAACCGAATTGTTGCCCTCACAATTCTACACACTCGGTTTAAGTGGTGAGCATCAGATTTATTCATCTAATAGTATTTTAGGTGCTGGAACGACTGAACTAAGTATTAACGGGGAGTACTGGTTGGCGAGCCAATTTGTCTCTGGACTTGCTAATAGAATCAGTGATATAGAAACTTCGGGAAGTCATTTACAAGTTAAAGCAATTGGATCTCATCAGATAAGTCTTGAAAGTGGTAAGTCATTCACACCAACTGCTTCAATCGGGTTACGAAGAGATCAAAGAAATCAAGACTCAATCATGGGATTAGAATTAATTAGCGGATTAGGTTTTTCAAATTCATTAGGTTTATCATTTAAGGGAAGTTCAAGTACTTTAATAGGGGATTATAAAGAAATTCTGAAATGGAATTTGAACGGGAACTTTACTTATGATCACGGTAATGATCAATTAGGAACAATGTTTGAAATCAGACCTGCAATTGGGAGCGTTTTTGATTCAGGTTCAAATGTGCTATGGAACTCTGACATTTTGGACGAAGGCAACGAACTAGCTCAGTATCAGGATGGAATAGAAGTTTATACAAATTTTGGTTACGGATTTGAAATACTTGGTGAAACCGGTATTTTGACTCCATTTGGTGGAGTTGGATATACAGCTGACCAGATTACGACTTTTGATTTTGGAACTCGTATATCACTTGGTTCCGGATTAAAATTTGAATTAGAGGGTTTACAACAAGTTAACGCGGAGAGTGAATTTGTGCGTGAAATAAAATTAAAAGGTGGCATTAGTTGGTAAAATTCATTTGAAGACAAATTTAAGCTGATCAAAAATAGATATTTTGGAACACAGTATAGTAAAAATGCTATTAGTGTCCCCGACAGTTATTTTGTCCACGTAGCGACAATTAGCAGATTACATTTTGAACTCCCCCACTTATCTAATACTAGTTTAAAAAAAGAATATTGTATAAGTTGAATTTGCGTTTGCATTTGCATCTTCGTTGTTTTCCTCTATACTTCTATTTATCCGTGTCAAGGTCAATTAAGTTGTAATGTAGCTTGGAGTGTTAGAATCGTGTCACGAAGAGCAGTACCACTGCGTTCAGATTATAGTGCTGAAAGTTTGCAAGAAATTCTTGATACTTGCAAGATTGTCAAACAGTATAAACGACTGCTTGCCATTAAAGTCGTTTACGACGGGTTGAGTCGAACCGAAGCCGCTAATTTAGTGAATATGAGCATTGACGTGCTTTGTTATTGGATAAAACGCTTCAATAGATATGGTCCAGAGGGTTTAATTGATTTTAAATCAACTGGTCGTCCCACGAAATTGACTAAGGGTGAATTAAATGAGTTGACTCAGCGTGTTCGTAACCGAAAATTAAATTCGGCTGATGGCGGTGTGGTGCGATTAATTGATTTGCAAGATTATCTCAAACGGACGAATGATATTGATGTTTCGATTTCGGCCCTGAGTATGATGTTAAAACGGGAAGGTCTTCTGCTTCAAGCCCGGTCGTCACTCCCATAAATTTTTATCATTGCGAAATGATTGCCCATTTTCTTCCACTAATCTGAGTAATTTTTTCTGGTGATTCGCATAATTGATTCCAGGCCCAACAAATTGCATCGACTAGTGCATCCCATGTCCCAAAAATACGATTGGAGAGATAATTTTCCCGGAGTAAGTCCCATATTTGTTCAATCGATTTGAGCTCTGGACAATAGGGTGGGAGGTATATGATGGTCATATTGTCAGGAATGTTCAGTTTTTTCGTTGTATGCCAAGTGGCACGATCCATGATGATGACTCCATGGGCTTGATTAGTAATTTTTTGACTGAGACAATCAAGGAATACTTGAGTCGTAATCGCATTTGCCCATGGTAAAACTAATCCTACGGCCGTTCCCAACGCGGGACAGACCGCTCCGAAAAGATAGCCAACTTGATATCCCATATTCGCTGATACAATTGGATATTCACCAATCGGTGCCCAAGTTTTCGTCTGATTATTTTTTTCACCAATACGCGCTTCATCTTGAAACCAAACGTGGATTGGAGTTCCTTTTGGAACATGAGTCGTTATGCGTTTAACTAATTCTTGAAACCCACTTTTAAATGCAGGAATATCATCTGGGTTTTGTTTTGGGTGACAGGGGCGTGGAGATTGAATCGAAAACCCCTCCCGCTTGAGCAAGTACCATACTGAAGCAATCGTTAAATGAACACCAAAGGTTGTTGCCATAATGATCGCTAAATCACGAAGTCGCCAACGATTGATCCCATCGGTTTCAGAATTGGGGCCAGCATTAGCAATGTTGATCAATTGAGCTGTCTGCACTTCTTTTAGCTTCCGTGGTCGACCAGGAGACGTTAAATCTTTTAAGCATTCAAGTCCAAACTGATTATATCGCTTGACCCAATAGCTCAAAACATCAATCGTCATATGGCCATACAACGCAGCAACAGTTCGAGACTCACCTTTCATAATTGAGATGATGGAATTGACTCTCCGATATACTTTGACATTGGTGCAGGTTGTTGCAAAATCCATCAATTCATCAAGTGAATCATGCATTTCTAGTGGTATTGCTTTTCTTGACATCAACACCTCTAAATGGTTGATTTCAGTTGATAAATCAACCATAGCTGGCAGAAAAGCGAATTTCTAGGCACCTTGGAAAGTCACTCACAATAAATTAGATCAGTTTATACAATAATCTTTTTTTAAACTAGTATTAGTATAGATTTTCAAAATAAGTGGGGCTTTCAATTAAATGGAGGGTTGAATTGGTAACAGTTTAATAATTTTTCAGTATAACATTAAATACTTCTATCCATGTCAATTACTCAAATCGTTGTAGTTTTGAGTTAACCAGTGGTGTTTTTTGCTAATAAAATAGGGGCTTAATTGGGAATATTAAAACATGGATATTAGTTGACATGTATTCTAAATTAATTTGAAAAATTAATTTTTACTGACAAAAAAGTTATGATATTGTAAAAATAAAAAATGTTATATATAATAATTGACAATATCAATTAATATATATATATTTAGAAACTTGGGAATTCTAAATGATAGGAATGAATACTATTGAAAACAAAGTGTTGAGAAATTCACATCGTTTTGAAATGAACCTGTTTTAAAAGTTTCTGAGGCTCAATACAATAAAAGATAGCAACTAATGATTGAAAATTGGCAATCAAAAACTCAATTCAGTTTAGTGGCAACCTTGGTTTGGAATTTTGTCTTAACAACGTCACTGGTATTTGTCAGTACAGTTGAAGCGCGAATAACAAATGATCCATTGACACCAGAGTTATTGGACATTGAAAATTCAGGTCAAGATGCAATTCCGAGAATTCCGGTTGACAAATCAACACAAGGGATTGAATTTTCGCGTGAGAATCCGATTAGTGAACCGGTAAAAAGTGAATCGATTATGGTTGCTAATACTGGTCTACCAACTTTATCAGTTGATAATAACTCATTTGTTGTAAATGAGGATGTGGGCAGTGCGGGATTTGTTGTGAATTTGTCACTGAATCCAGCACCAACTGCCGATGTCACCTTGAATTATTCAATGACGGATGGTACAGCGAAAAAGGGAGAAGATTACACCGAAGGTCTGCAAAGTGATAGAATTATTACAATTATGTCAGGTACTTCGACCGGAAGTTTTTCAATACCAATTGCAAATGATAACATATTTGAAGGGAATGAAAATTTTAATCTATCAATAACTATTCAGTCTGGAGCTAGTTTTAGTTCTGGTTCTTCATATACCACAACAATTACGATTGATGATGATGAAAGTGATGCCGGTCCGATTATTGATTTTGCGAATAAACCCCTTGGAGTTTTTGAAAACGTAGTTGGAGGAAAATTAGCATTGACTGTTACTCTTTCTGGTCCTTCGAGTGAAGCAATTTCTGTTGATTATTTTACCGACTCAAGCGTCAACTCTAATACCAATGATGATTCTAACCTCGCAGATTTTACTAATATCCTTGAATCGAACAACAGGACGATAACATTTGCTTCTGGTACAACAAAACAAAGGTTTGAGATTGATATTATTGATGACAATAGACTTGAATTTAATGAAACGTTTAACATCCATCTAAAGAATATTAGTGGAGGACCGGCACGGTTTACAAATGGTGGTGCTAGAGTTGCCAATATTGTCACTATTTATGATGATGATACTCCAACTATAGATATTTCTGCTACTTCAATTTATATTGCTGAAGATACTGAGGTTTTTAGAGGTAAAGTGGTTGTTAGTGGAACCCTTACACACGGGTTTGAATTGGATCTCACAACAAGGGCCGGAACTGCAGCTAATAATGTAGATTACACATATAAAACGTATGATGTTCAATTTGAATCAACAACTACTGAGTTCGCGTTTGAAATACCAATAACGAATGATCTTATTGAAGAGGATAATGAAACTTTTGAATTAGTGCTGTCCAATCTTGATCTTGATAATGAACTGGGTACTGGAAATAGGGTTCAGTTTCCAAAAAGTGCATCTTCTTATTCGAAAACTGTTACAATTGTAGATGATGATTCTCAAACTCTTAGAATTTCCAATACAAATTTCACTGTTGGTGAACAAGATGGGAATTTTGACCTAAACCTAAGAATTGCCCAAACGTCTGATGTGGATATTACCTTTGATTTTGCATTAACGAACTTAACCGCGACAAAACCGACAGATTATATTGAACCGATGGTAGCAAACAGAAAAGGAACAATTGTTGCTGGTGAAACTAATGGAGGTATTTCAATTCAAATTGTTGATGATTCAATCCATGAATTGACAGAAAATTTTCAACTTACTCTTTCAAATCTAGTTGGAGCAAAATTTGCTTCTGGAACATCGATAACAAGGACTATAACCATTACTGATGATGATGAACCAATTCTTGTTATACCTACCAGTCCAACACCGCATTTTGTTGCAGAAGATACGAGCGGTGGGCAATTTCATGTTGATATACCATTTTCAAAAGCACTGATTAAGCCTATTACTATAAACTTTACGACTACCAGTAGAACAGCAACTAAAGCCCAGGATTTTACTGCTTTAAGGTCATTTTATTTTAATGGAGCAAATACTGGTCAAGTTCCGATTCCGTTTCAGCTCATTGATGATGCGCTAATTGAAGGAAATGAATCTTTTACTTTTACTATTACTAGTATGACCGGTGCGAGTTTTCCTGAAGGGGTGACATCATTTACCAGAACAGTTACAATAGTTGATGATGATTCCACTACTCTTACCGTTACTAATAATGAATTTTATATTGAAGAAGATGACCCCAGTGGCAATTTTGGTTTAAATTTAATGCTTTCAAGTGCCGTTGATATGAATGTTACTCTTGAATACGAATTGGTATTTGGTTCTGCCCATTCGGATGACTACAATCAGATTGGTAATAATACAATTATATTCTTACCTGGTGAAACAAGGAAGACTATATCAATTGAAATTGTAGATGACGACTATATAGAGGGTAACCAATCATTTAATGTTCATTTAAAAGAGCTGATTGGTGCAAAGTATCCTGATGGTTCGACGGAGTTAGTTGACTCAGAACAGGTTTTTGTTCAGAGAATTGAAATTTTGGATGATAATGCTATTATTCTTAGTATTTCTGCGGATACATATACCGTTGCAGAGGATGGGGGACAATTTACGTTCAAAGTAGTCACTAATAATTTTACAACTGGGTTAGCACAATACCGACTTGAGATTGGTTCGGACTCTGATGTTAATGTTGCAACAAGGGATAGTGATTATAGGCTTGGTTTTGTCAGTGGTCCTGGCTTTGGCCGTATTTATAATTTTGGTCCTGCTCATAGAGCTGAAGAAGAACGTATAAGAGAACATGTGTTTACTATACCCATTTTGGATGATACGATTGTTGAAGATGATGAAACGATTACAATTAATCTTGATATTGAACCCGGTGATGGGCAAGCTCGATTACCTAAAGGTTCTCTCACTTATTCAAAAACTTTTACCATCATAGATGATGAATCCACAACACTTTCTACGGTCAATACTCCACTTAGCATTGATGAAAATGTTGAAAATGGTAAATTTGATTTGATAATGGGGATATCCCGTATACTTCCGGTTGATACAGTTTTTAACTATTCAATTGCCAATGAATCGGCCTTAAAAACAATTGATTATACTGAGCCGACTCAAAGAATGGTAACGATTCCCGCAGGTGATAGGAGGGCAACCATTTCAATTCCAATTTTAGATGATGCACTTCATGAAGGTAATGAAATATTTAAAGTGTCTTTCGCTGACCCTGTTGGAGCAGTTTATCCAGCTGGAAATTACACACTCAAAAAATCAATTACCATTGTCGATGACGAATACCCAACAATTTTACTTCCTTCTGCATCATTTTTTTCGGTAGATGAGCACGTGCCAGATGACGAAATTGAGATAAGTGTATCACTTTCTGGTGCAAGTAATCGTTTTATTGCTATTAATTACACGACTGCAGATAGTACTGCGAAGATGGGAGAAGATTATACTCTGACCCAAGGAGTTTTGGAGTTTTTACCAGGTGATACGGAAAAAACCTTCACGATTCCAATTTTAGATGACATAGCTCACGAAGGAACTGAATCATTTGATGTTCAATTTTCTGTTTCAATTGGTAGTTCAGTATTTTCTGATGGTACAATGACTAGCACCAAGAGTGTTTCGATTATTGATAATGAATCGCCAACACTTTCTATTTCTAACTCCGAATTTTATATTGAAGAAGACTCAGAAACTGGACTGTATAATTTGGAATTAGTTTTATCAGGTGAGACTGGACAAAATGTTCGATTAGATTTTGCGGTTGATGGCGGATCGGCTGTAGCCGGGACTGATTTCAATTATCCTACCGAAATGAATAGTTCTAATCATAGGGTAGATATTTCAACTGGCGATACTAATTATATTGTTCCAATTAGTATAATAAACGATGCAATTAAAGAGGGAAATGAGACGCTACGATTTACTCTCAACAATTTAACGGGAGCGGTATTTGCCGGTGGAGTCACTACTATTACTAGAACAATAACTATTATTGATGATGAATCAACAACTTTGTCCCTGACAACTGATAATTTCAGGGTCGACGAAGATGTAGCTGGGGGTAATTTTAATTTTGATATCGCACTTTCTTCGACAAGTGCCTTTGATGTTTCATTCACTGTATCTACACAGGATGGAACTGCTTTAAAAAATCAAGATTATACTGAAATTGTAAACAGAAGTTACACAATTGAAGCCGGTAGTACTACGAAAACTATTTCGATTCCGATTATTGATGATTCAGACAATGAGGGTGAACATACATTTTCATTTAAAGTTGAAAACGTATTGGGAGCAGTGATTGTTGAAGATGTAAACTATATTGAGACAACCATAACAATCATTGATGATGAAGTTCCAACCATTTTTCTTGAAAAATTTTTAAGTGCTGGAAAAGTCATGGAAGGGGCTGGTGCGGTTGAATTCAAATTACGAATTTCACCGATAGTTAGTGAATTAATTACCATCAACGTCTCAACGTCAGCTGGTACAGCAAGTAGTGGAACAGATTATGACGCGTCAACACCCCAAACCATTATTAGCACAAGTAATCAGACTGAATTTCCATTACCTAGTTATACGATTCATGATAATTCTAATCTAGATGGGAATAAAACTTTTTCTATTAATCTCACGATTATTTCAGGAGCAGTATTTTTAGGTGGTACAACGCAAAAAAATATCACTATGACGATAGTTGATGATGAATCAATTTATGTCACAATTACAAATCAATCTTTTCGGATCAATGAAAATGATAGAGAGTTTGAGGTCGAATACACATTATCAATTCCGATTATTTCTGATGTCACATTTGATTATGCATTGACGGGTGGAACTGCGACTAAAGGAGCAGATTTCACTGAATTAACAAATCGTCAAATTACTATTCCAGCTGGTGAAACTAGTGGGTCCTTTGAGATTCCCATTGTGGATGATTCGACTACTGAAGGTGCTGAGACGTTTACCATTGCATTTTCAAATCTCACCAACTCGGTATTTTTCGAAGGTGGACGTGCGCTTAGCAAAGATGTAACTATCAACGAAAGCGACTTACCGATATTTTCAATTACCAATACCGATTTTACTGTGATGGAGAATGCCGGCGCGTTCGTTGTCAATTTAGCTCTTTCCCATGCAAGTTATAAACCAGTTAGCTATTCTGTGCAATTCTTTGATGGAACTGCTAATGCTAACGCACAATACACCGCAACCATAACAACACCAAATATTCCTCAAGGTTCAACCACGGGGAGCTTTTCGATTCCAATTATTGATAATATATACTATACTACAAATTCAACTTTTAGTATTGTTATCTCATCACTCAGCGGTGCAAATTATCCTAGTGAAGCATATCCTGCAGGTGGTCAATTAAATATTCTTAGAGTCATTACTATAATTGATAATGAAGCTCCTGTCATGACAATTACCACGACGGACTTTACCGTTGATGAGGATGTCTCAGGTGGAGAATTTCGCGTCAATTATACTTTACCTCCTTCTCTGACGTTGCCGGTTGCATTTCAAATTAGCACGTCTGCTGGATCAGCAACTTCAGGTGTTGATTATATTGAGAAGTCAGAAAGAGTTGTGACTATGACCGGTGGTTCATTTTCCATTCGAATTACAGATGATTCCTTCAATGAAGGGGATGAGAAATTTAGATTGACGATTGATAGACTTGAAAGTATTTCAACAATTACTGGACATGGTGTTACATTCAACCAAGACATTACAATATTAGATGATGAAACTCCCACATTTTCAATTACTAACTCTGAGTTTCATGTCCTTGAAAATATTGGTAGTGATGGATTTGTCGTTAATGTGGAGCTTTCAGGTGCAACCGATCAGGATGTTACTTACACTTATGAATTGAGTGGTGGAACTGCAAGCGCGGGTACAGACTACACTCATCTTGACTCTAATGCGAGAAATTTATCAATTCAAGCTGGTCAATCCACTGGTTCTTTTTCAATTCCAATTTTGGATGATTCTGATATTGAAGGTACTGAAACTTTCGACATTATAATTACCGTTAGTGCAAATGCAAAATTTGCTGGTGGTGGAGCTACAAAAACGGAAACTATTACAATCCATGATAATGAACTTCCGATTTTATCGCTTCCAACGACCGATATTAGTGTAGCTGAAAACGTTGAAAGTGGGGAAGTTGATGTTAATGTATCACTTTCGGTGATGACTCATCAAGATGTTACGTTTGATTATAATTTAACAGATGTTTCAACAACTAAAGGGGGAGACTATCTTGAGGAAACAGAAAGAACTATAACAATTACTACTGGCCAAACTACAAGTACTCTATCAATTCCGATTACCGATGATTTAAAAAATGAAGGAATTGAAACTTTCACATTAACTCTACTAAATCCAGTCGGAGCAGTGTTTGCAGATGGTGAAGAGACAATTTCCAAGACAATTACCATTGAAGATGATGAATTACCGACATTAACCATTACCACAACAGATTTTAGCACAAATGAGGTGGTTGGGAATACCAATAAGGTAATTAATTTAAAACTTTCTAGTGCGGCCGAACAAGATATAACATTTGAGTTTGGGATGACGGATGTAACTACGACTAAAGGATCAGATTATACTGAGGCAGATGAAGATGATCGGGAAGTCACTATTTCTGAAGGAAGTACAACCGCATCCTTTTCAATACTTATTTTAAATGACTTGAATAACGAGGGTGATGAATCATTTGATCTTATTCTTTCTGACTTATCAGGCGCGATATTCACAAATGGTAAAACGACAATTTCTAATTCCATCACGATTCATGATGACGAGCCACCAACTCTATCAATTTCTACGACTAATTTCAGCGTACCAGAGAATGTAGGTAGCGATGGATTTGTTGTTGAGTTTAAATTATCAGGTGCAACGAGTGGAGATGTAACATTTGACTATGCGTTAACCGATGATACCGCGATTAAAGGAACAGATTATATTGAACCAGCTCAAAATCAAAGAACAATCACAATTTCTGAAGGTGACTTAACAGAATCTATTGCAATTCAAATTACGAATGACGAGATTATTGAAGCGAATAAAGCTTTTACCCTGACGCTTTCGAATATATCAGGAGCAGTCATTGTAAGTGGTAGTACCCCAAAAACGATTACAATAGTTGATGACGATTCGATTTCACTTTCAATGACAACAACAGATTTCCTCGTTGATGAAGATGTTGGCGTGAGTGGTTTTGTCGTTAGTGTTGAGCTAACTGAAGCAACCAGTCTTGATGTTACATTTGACTATGATTTGACAAATGGTACAGCACTCAAAGGAATAGATTTTGTTGAACCAACCAATAGGACAGTTACCATTCCTGCGGGTAGTCGAACTGGTTCATTTTCAATTCGAATCCTCAATGATTTGGTAATTGAGCGGAGAGAAACTTTTTCCTTTAGCCTTTTAAATGTTACTGGAGTCGTGTTTGCTGATGATGCAACCACAATTTCTGATACTATAACGATACTTGATGACGAGACTTCAATTATTGAAGTGACAACAACAAATTTTATTGTTTCTGAGGGTGGAGAAAATTTTGTCGTAAATGTTGAGCTGGAAGAACCGAATTTACTAAATGATGTTAAAATAAATTACTCAACTGCTGATACGACAACAAGTAATACTGCAGAAAGTGGACAAGATTATACCAATTCGAGTGGAACCGTTACTATTCTTGCTGGTACAACGACTGGTAGTTTGTTGATACCGATTATTGATGATACCGATACTGAACTGGAACAAATTTTTAAGATTGAGTTGAGGGCACAAGTAGGTGGTGAATTTAAGTCCTCGTTGAATAGCATGAAGGATTTAACTGTCACTATTCTGGATAATGAAGCACCAGAATTAACGATTTATGGGGGTGATTGGGTAACTGAATCTGATACTGTTGGATCATCGGCCCAAGCGATATTTACTGTTCATTCACCAGTGATGCCAGCCACAAATCCCATTAATGTAAAATTTACTACGGTAAGCCCATCATTTATTGCCGATATTGCGGATAATCGTTCGCGAAATTTGAGATTTGAATATGATGCAACCAACGGGAATTATCAAGCACGTCTTCCAATTGACATTGTGAGTGATCTCAACCCTGAAGAAAATGGTAAAGTCGTAGTAACACTGATAAGCGATACTCATGTTAGTCCAAAATACTATGTTGAAACGCCAAATCAGGCTGAAGTACTTGTGGCTGATGACGATGCTAATATTCCAGAACTTTCAGTTCTAGAGAATTCCACACCAATTGGTGAAACTGATGGGATTGCGATATTTACTATTATTGCGAGTGAAAATCCAGGTCGGAAATTACAAGTCAATTACACCCCGGCAGAAGTTGGCGGCGGGGACTTCTTAACAGCTTCGGTTGCCCAATCATCAAATACTGAGGTTATGTTTCAAAATGATGGCGATGTGGTAACCGGTTCAATACGTGTCAATATCAAAGATAATACGACTACTGGGCCAACTGGTATGATCCAGTTGACTTTAACGGTAGATAGCGGTTTTACCAATACATATACTGTTGCTTCTGGGGATGCTGCGACTGGAACGGTTGCGATTTATGACAATGAGGCACCAGAGTTAACAATATATGGGGGGGACTGGGTGATTGAATCTGATACGGTGGGGTCACCAGCCCAAGCGATGTTTACTATTCGCACACCTGTGATGCCGGCATCTAACTCTATTGACGTGGATTTCACTTCAGTCAGTACATCTTTTATTGCTGATAATCCGGCAAATAGAACCCGAACACTAAATTTCCAACACAAGGCAACCGAAGGTTATTATTATGCGTCACTTCCAATTGACATCGTGAGCGATTCAAATATTGAGATGAATGATAAGGTTACAGTGACGCTAAGTAATGATAATTCACCGGTAAAATATTATGTAGGTACTCCGAATCAAGCAGAAGTTTTGGTCGCAGATGATGATGCTCCCAAACCGGAATTGTCAATTGAAGATAATACAATTAGGGTTATAGAAAGTGAGGGAGAAGTCATATTTACAGTAATTGCAAGTGAAGCTCCGGGGCGAAAAATTTGGGTCAATTACACCCCGGCTGAAGTTGGTCAAAGTGATTTCTTAACGGATGCAGTTGCAGTTTCTACGAGGACTCTGTTAACTTTTCGGGATGATAATGGAATATCCAAGAGTTCAATTACTATCAATCTGGATGATGATAATAGAACCGAACCAACTGGTATGATTCAGGTTACTTTAACGACAGATACTGGTTTTGCAGAAACTTATACAGTTGCTTCAGGGGATGCCGCGACTGGAACCGTGACTATTTTGGATAATGAAGCACCTGAATTGGCGATTTATGGGGGAGAAAAGGTTAAAGAATCTGATACGGTTGGTTCACCAGCTAATGCAATTTTTGTAGTGCATTCTCCGGTCAATCCAGCTGGTGGAACTCTTGATGTAGATTTTACGTCCGCAAGTACATCTTTCATTGCAGATGTTATGGAAAATAGAACGCGAACTTTGAGATTTGAATATAACACGTCTGATGAAAATTACCAAGCATTACTTCCAATTGAAATTGTAAGTGATAGTAATGCGGAGTTGGATGATAAGGTCACAGTGACTCTTAATAATGATTCTTCACCAGAAAGTTATTATGTCGGGGCACCTAATCAAGCAGAAATTGCGGTGGGAGACGATGATTCAGGATATCCATTGTTGACAATTAGTGAGATTAATACTCCGATTTTTGAAAACTCCAATGCTGAATTTATTATTACTGCGAGTGAAAATCCAAAACGAACTCTGAGCATTAGATATTCTTTAACCGATGTGGATGGAGATTTTATTCTCGCGAACAATGAAATCACCACAACTACACCATCGCTTAATTTTACTCCCGCGCGTAATGGCAACTACACCACAACACTGGTAATCGACCTTGATGATGATAATACTCCCGAACATCGAGGTGATATTTCGGTAACCTTAGCGGCTGAAACCAACCAAGTTCCGTTCCCAACTTATCAGGTTGACACTAGTTCGGCGACTAACTCTGCATCAGCCACAATTTTAGATAATGATGTACCTGAATTGTCAATACAGGCTGGAGCAGATATAGTTGAAGCAGGTGGTGTAATGGCTAATTTTTCGGTGATCGCGAATTTTCTTCCGAGGAATTCACAACTTGAAGTTCGGTACACGCCAGAAAATAAATATTTCTTGGAAAGTAATGTACACGATGAAGAAACATTTGATACTTTAGCATTTAGCTATGTCAATGGTATTGTCACCGCCCCGTTGACAGTTTCAATAGATTCAGATGAAGTTGTTGATCCTGATGGCGTTATCAAAGTCACTTTAAATGCTGATAACCATAGCGAAATAACTTATACTATTGCCCCCTCCCCTGCGAATCATGCTTCGGTTAACATAAGAGATGACGATGTACCAAACTTGAGTATAGCAAATAGCTCGGGTGCAGAGGGAGATGATTCAAAAAACGGAGTGGTGGAGTTTATACCAACGATTGACGTACCAGCAGTACGTGAAATTGAAATTACCTATTCTACCTCTGCCGGGGGTGATTTTCCAGTGACTTCGGATGATTATGAACCAGCTTCTGATGCCACAGCTACAATTGAGGTTGGTCAAACAACACCGCAAAATCCAATCAGAATTATTACTACCGCAGATGATATGGGGGAACCAGATGAAACTTTTGTTCTGACCTATAGTGCCACTAATGTAAATATTGCAGATGATACCGCGGTAGGAACTATAAGTAATGATGATGGCACAGTTTTAGCCGTTAGTTCTAAAACGGTGGGTGAAGATGTTGGAACAGTTGATCTGGTTATTACGCTATCTCCCCCAATTGAAAGTGGTGGCACTGCGGTAAATGTTAGGTATTTCACCAGAGATGGAACTGCTGAGGGATCTGTGAATGTTGGAGAAGGAGATTATAAAACCACAAATGGTTCGGTGACCTTTACCGAAGGTGAAAAATCAAAATCAATCGAAATCAATATTTCCGATGACGGCTTACCAGAGAGTATTGAAGACTTCAACCTTGCAGTGACAACAACTACCTCTGGTATTTCAAGTTACCAAAATGGAGCTGGTACGGTAACGATTAATGATAATGACACGGTGCTTCCAGTGATAAATTTAGTACCACAAGCTGGATTTTATGCTGAGGGCTCCTCCTCCACAGCTGACTCCAATCAAACGATTGTAGTGTATTTAAATACACCGGATGGGGCACCTACAAAAGCAGGACAAGAAATTACTGTAAACTACGCTATAAAAGGTTTTGAAGCAGAGATTCCTTGGGACGTGCTATTAGCTTCAAATGCACCGGGACGTACTTCTGATGCAACCGGTATGCTTACTTTTGCAAAAGGTGTTTCTAACGCATCAATCCCACTAGTAATTAAAGCCGATATCTATGACGAAGTTAATGAGACATTTACTATTTCTCTATCTAGTCCTTCTGGCGCGACTATAGGAACCGGATCTATTACGGCAACGATCCAAGACAATGATGCTACCCCCGCAATAAGTATTGATGTTGTCTCTATTACTGAAGGAAATGATCCAAGTAATAATACAAATTTGCAATTTACTGTGACGATAGATCATGAGTCTAATCAGGATATTAGTGTTGGATACACAACTACGAATACTGCTACAGCTGCAACGGAAACTGGTACGGCGACTCCAACTGACAACTTTACTGCAATCCCTGGTGATTTTATCGCAACTTCTGGAACTCTCATGTTCAATAAGCGAACGATATCTGATGAAGGTGTGGTAACTCCTGGCATAACTTCACGTACAATTACTATTCCGGTTTATGGTGATGTTTTGGATGAAGAAAATGAAACAATTATCGTTATGTTATCAAATCCTCAAAATGCGACCTTAGCAGCTGATGAGACGAGAGAAACCGGAATAATTGCTGACGATGATGCACTTCCGGCACTGAGTATTGAAAGTGAGAAGGGCACTGAGGGAACAGCTTCTGATGGGGCTATTGATTTTACCGTTTCATTAACTCCAGTTTCTGGTCGACCGGTAACAGTAATGGTCGCCACTTCTAGTAAAGCAACTGACAATGCAACCGAAGGCACCGATTATACCGCGAAAAGTGAGACCATAACCTTCGCTCCAGGAGAAGCTTCAAAGACATTTTTGGTCATTACCAAGAAGGATCCAATAATTGAATCGGATGAAATATTTACTGTGACTTTATCAGATCCAGTCTCAACACCGACGAATGCCACAATTTCAACATCTTCTGTAACAGGTACCATTCAAAGTGATGAAACTCCTGCGTTTGAAATTTCAAATGGTACTGCGGTGGAAAACGAAAGTGCGATATCATTTACTGTAACGCTTTCTTCAGGTGCGACTGAAACCGAGTCCGTTTCATATGAGACCGAAGATGGAACGGCGAAAGCTGGTTTAGATTTCATTGCCCCAGTTTCTGGGAGCAATACCCTAACATTTGCACCCGGAGAATTAACCAAAACCTTTACCATTGAAATTACTGATAATGACTTTTATGAACTTACCGAAACATTTCTTATGAAATTAACTAGAAATAGTGATAGAACTGCGCTCATCAGAAATGGTCGTGCCACCGGAACGATTTCTGATGATGATACTTTTGTTGAGTCAACAATTTCTGTATCCGCGGTCAATGGCTCAATCACTGAAGGACAAGATGTTGAATTTGCCTTTAGTGCAGAACCAGAACTTGCCGAAGCATTGACAATTACGATGTCTTTAGCTGAAACGGGTGATTTCCTTACAATTGATCCAGTAACAGTAACCGAGATTACTCTCCCCGCTAATACCTCCAAGACGAACATGCATACAGAAACTTATACTACGAAAACAATAAATTCGATTTTTGAAGCCGATAGCACAGTTACTTTGACTATTTCTGATATAACTGGATATCTAGTTAATAATAATACTGCAAATACTGCATCCGTCGTAATTCAAGATGCTGATACTCCTGCTGGTATTTCGGTTTTAACACTTGCGGATTCAGTTACTGAAGCACCAGGTGTTAAGGCAAGTTTTCTCATCAAAACTGATGAAGTTTTTAGTACTGAACGGAAGATAAATGTTTCAATTGATGAAGGTTCCGCAAATTTCTTAGCCAGTTCAGATAAGGGTGAAAAAATTCAAACTATTCCAGCGAATACGCGTTCTCTTTTGTTAGCAATTCCGCTTGTTTCTGATAATACTTTTGAAGCTAGTGGTAAATTAACTGTTTCAATTTTAGCTCCAGGTGGTGAAAGTGATGGTTATACTTTAGCAAATAACAACACTACTGCAACTATTTTGCTATTGGATGATGATATACCAAATAATTCAACCGACGTTACGGCTGGAATTTCAATTGTAAAAATTGAAGATACAGTTTCCGAGTCTGCAACAGCTAATTTCCAAATAACAGCGAAATCTGCGTCCACCTCCTCGAGAATAATTCGAGCTATGGTTGATGATGGCGTAAGTGATTTTATTGACCAAGATAATCAATTAAGTGAATATAGCTATGAGAAGACGACCAAAATATTCCTCGTTACATTACCTGCAAATATGGCTTATGTCAAATTAAGTGTTCAACTTGAAGATGATAGTAAAAATGAGAATAACGGGACAATTACCGCGACAGTCTTAGCTGACTCCAATACACAGTCTCCAAATTACATACTTGCTAGTTCTGGGATCACTGCAACTGTGATTGTTGAAGATAACGACCCTGATGTTCCAATTCTTTCAATTTCATCAATTGCCGCTGGAGATAGCGGAACTGGAGTTACTGAAGGGTTTGAATTCAAATTCAAAGTGCGATCCGATAGAACAATTTTTAGTTCAACGTTACCAATTTATTATAGTATGGTTGATGGGACTGCATCGTTAGGTTTAAGAGTCGTTGAAACATCAGAAATTGCGATAAATTCTCAAGAATCTGAATTTACAGTCACGATGGGGTATGGTGCAAATATTGCTTCTTCAGATAATGTGAATATTGTGATTACATTGACCGAGCATTCTGATTATGACATCAATTCAGATCAAAGCTCTATCTCAGTTAAGGTTAAAGATAATGATACTCCTTCAGCAATCAACTCGCTAATTTCGATTTCCGGTCCACATTATGTTGCGGAAGGGACAACTTTTAACTTTATTGTTGCGGCATCAATTCCACCAAGTAATGATACCATTGTTAACGTGAAAGTAGATCCAACCCTTGGAAATTTCCTTGCTGCGAACCAAGGTGGTATTCGAGAAGTACCTATTTCTGCCGGTTCAGGTACTGGTACACTACAAGTTGAAACAACTACGGAAGCAGCTACGGGTTCTGATGGACGTATCAGTGCAGAAGTCTTAGATGGAAATGGATATTCAATTCCGGCGGAGGATGAAGCTAGAAATGCAGAAGTTATCATTTATGATGCGTTGCCTGTAATTTCATTATCTGCACCGGATTCTGTTAGAGAAGATGCTGGAACTTTTGACATTACGCTCACGTCAAATATTGAGCCAATAGAGAATCATCCAATTATCATCACGACTTTAGAGGTTGATGATTCCATTGGACAAAACTTTGGTTACTTTGATTCAATTCCCAATTCAATTGTGATCGATCATAGCAATACCGATGGAATAATCACCGTTCCAGTTACTTTAATTGCTAATAATACTTATGATGGTTGGGGTGAAATCACAGTGTCAATGACTAACGGTTTAGACTATACCGTAGCTTCTAATGCCAACACAAAAACGGTGGAGATTGTTGATGACGATACGGCACGACATTCAGTTTCATTAGATACACCGGTAAGTGTTGTTGAAGGGGAAAGCATTATGGTGACTTTGTCAGTAAGTCCTATACTTACTGGCGGGGAGTCTTTAATCATTGATTTACAGGTCACTGATGTCACTGGAAATTATCTTAACTATACTTCGGTTCCTGTCACGATAACCGACGATGATTCCCCCAGCTTAATTGTACCAATTGCAACACGCGAACATCTCACAAAAAATTTCGATGGTGAAATTAATCTGAAGATTGTACGTGGGGACGGTTATGAATTGGGAGCAACATTTACCAAGAATGTGGCGGTATTGGATAGAGCCTTGTTACCTGCAATAACCATTTCTAAGATTAATATAGCACCGATTGATGAGGGTGAAATGGCAGTATTAATGCTTAATGCAAACCCAGTGCCGACATCACAAATCTTGGTATCGGTTGCCGTAGACCATACCCAAGGAACTACGGGAAGCTTTCTTGATGCGGATGAAATCAAAACTCACATAGTACCGGTATCAATTGCGGGAACAGGTGTTTTGTACATACCAACAATTTCCGATGCCGTGTTAGAGGGAGATGGTTCTGTTAGGGCAGAGATTGAGGAGGACCCAAAACGAGCAGACCCAACCCAATCTGCGACTTATTTGAAAGGGGCAACCAATATCTCAGCCACTATTGCAATTACGGACAATGATACTGCGGGTCTTCCAAGTGTCATAATATCAGGTGAAGATTCTATTAACGAAGGTGAAACCGCAGATTTCATGCTAACTGCTCAATCCATTGGTTCAAGTCCAGTCACCGTAAAAGTAAGGATCACACAAGATGGTGATTTTCTTACAAGAGATATTTCAACAACAAATGTGTTTGACTTTGTGATACCAGCAGTTGGAAGTGATCCAGGAGAATTACCGATTTCTGAAAATACTGTCGCTGATTCAATACCTGAAGGTGATGGGTCAATTACCTTACGCGTATTATCTGACCCGGAGAATCCAGATACTTATTCAGTTGGTGCCATGTCAAGTTTTACGACAATAGTGGTTGATGATGATGATGATAACTTACCTAGTATTACGATTACTGGTGGCGGTAGTGTAACTGAAGGTTCAAATGCAGTATTTACCATAAATGCAACACAAGCAGGTTCAGCGAGTCAAGTGCAGGTTAGAGTACAAGTAAGTGAAATTGGAAACTTTTTAACCAATGAAGCGGGAATCGAAAATGTCAGTTTAAATGTTGGTTCAAATACTCCATATGAGGTTTCTACTTCGGGGGATGTATATGATGAGGCGAATGGTTCAATAACGGCTGTTATATTAACAGATGATGATGAGACTAGTCCTGATTACGCGGTTGGTGCCGACAATTCGGCCAATATTCAAGTATTAGATGATGATGATCCACCAGCAATGAGTATTAGTGCTAATTCATTAGTGGAAGGTAATGATCCGAATAATAACGCAAACATGGTATTCACTGTGACTCTTGATGAGGAATCATACAAGGAAATCAGTGTTTCATTCTCAACAACTTCGAAAGGTACAGCAACATTAACTGATGATTTCGCAATAACAAAAGGTGACTTTTTACAACAAACTGGTACCTTGACCTTTACCCCTAGAATGATTTCTGCAGGTATAACAACTGCGGGTATCACGACGCGAACTTTCAATGTTCCAATTTATGGGGATATATTGGATGAAGAGCACGAAACAGTAATTGTCGAGCTAACCGGTGTCCAAAATGCGACTTTAACTCCAGAAGAATCAACCGAAACTGCCACAATTTCTGATGATGACGAACATCCAGAATTAAGAATCTTGAATGCAGAGAGAAATGAAGGTGGTTTCGTATCATTTGAAGTTACATTGTCGCCAATTTCGGGCCGTCAAGTGTCGGTTGTCGCCGCAACCTCCAGTGAAACGGGTGATAACGCGACGGAAACTACAGATTACACCGCAAAGACAGAAACCCTTATTTTTGAGGCAGGAGAGATTACAAAGACTTTCTCAGTGGCTACCACTCAAGATGAAGATATAGAATCAGATGAATCCTTTACTGTAAGATTATCAAATCAAACGCATGCAAAAATTACCAAAACTATGGCGGTGGGTACAATTCTAAGTGATGATAAACCGGCCTTTGAAATTTCTAATGGAATGGCAACTGAAGCAGATAATAGGACTGTTCAAATGACCTTTACCGTAACACTATCTTCAGGTACAACTCAAAATGAACCCGTGTCTTACACAACATCCGATGGTTCGGCAAAAGCGGGATTTGACTTTATTGCTCCGGTTCCTGGCACTAATACTTTAAATTTTGCTCCAAATGAGTCGTCCAAGGATTTTACCATTCAACTCCTCAATAATAATATTTTTGAGTTAACAGAAACCTTTACCGTGATGTTGACCGGCAATAGTGACAGAACTGTACTAATCAATCAAGGACAAGCAACTGGTACTATTCTTGATGATGATATTCGCAGGGATTCTAGAATTTCAGTTTCCGCGATTAAAAGTACAGTTAATGAAGGTGAACAAGTTCAATTTGAATTTAGTGCAGACCCGGAAATAGCCGAGGAACTAATCATCAAAATTACATTGACTGAAACAGGAGATTTTCTGACGACCGATCCAGCAACTCACACAATGATTACTCTTCCAGCTAATACTTCAAAGATGAGTAAACATATTGAATCATTTGCTACGGATTCCATAAATGGGGTATTTGAAGCCGATAGTTTAGTTACTTTAACAATCATGGACGAAGCTGGTTATCGGGTTGGTCGTTCCGGCAAGAATACAGCTTCAGTCGTAATTTATGATCATGATACTCCTTCGGGTATTTCAATATTGGCAATTTCGGAGTCAGTCATTGAAGGTTCCAGTGCAACAGCTGACTTTTTGATTAAATCAGATAAAGTTAGCGAGTCTGAGCGAAAAATTAATGTCACAATAGATGATGGTCTAGCCAGTTTCTTAACCAGTTCAAGCGAAAGTCAAAAAATCCAAACAATTCCAGCTAACGCGCGGTCTTATTTGCTAAAGATTCCGATCCAAAATGATACAAGTTTTGAAGCAAATGGAAAAGTCACAGTTACAATTGAAGAAGCAGGTGGATTAAGTGACATCTATTCTAAAGCAAACTCAAATACCAAAGCTTCCATAAGGATTTTTGATGATGACAGTCCAAGCAGTTCTTCTGATGCCAATACTGGTATTTCAATAGTTGCAGTAAAAACCTCGATAAAGGAGTCCGAACCGGCTGACTTTCAAGTTACGGCTAAATCAACACGAAGATTTTCGAGAACAGTCCGTGTTATGGTTGATGATGGAACTAGTGAGTTTATAGATTTACAAGATCAACAAAGTAACTATCGATATGATATGACCACCAAAATATTCTTAGTGACAATTCCACCAAATTCAAGGTTTGCCGATCTTAGAGTTAAACTCTTTGATGATAGTAAGAATGAGAATAATGGCGTAATTACAGCAACGGTGCTAGTCGATACAAATATTCAATTTCCCTATGTTCTCGCAAATTCAAGAACTACCGAAACTGTGACGGTATTAGATAATGATCCTGTTGTACCAATCCTTTCGATTTCATCGCTAGCGGCCGGAGCAGATGGAACTGGGGTTACAGAAGGGTTTAAGTTTAAATTCAAGGTGCGCTCAAATCAAATGATAACCGGCTCAACTTTACCAATTGTTATCACCGCAGATGATGGAACAGCAAATCTTGGGTTAATGATAGATGGTACAAAGGAAATTGAAGCCAATTCTCAAGAGACTGAGTTTACTGTAAGGATGGTTCAAGGAGCCGATGTTTCAACAACAAATAATGTAAATATAGTCGTTTCCTTAGCTGAACATGCAAATTACGACACCAATCCAAGTCAGGAATCAATTTCTGTTAAGGTAAAAGATAACGACTCACCTTCCCCAATTAATCCGGTTGTTACAATTTCTGGACCACATTATGTCGCAGCAGGTTCAAGTTTTAATTACATTTTAACGGCTTCTGATCCACCAAGTAATGAAATAATCGTGAATGTTGATGTAAATGGATCCCAAGGAAATTTCTTAGCAGTGAATCAAAGAGGCGTAAGTACTGCTAAGATTGCATCTGGTTCAACAGAGGGTATGTTAGCAATTGAGACGATCTCTGAGTCTGCAACTAATTCTGATGGACGAATCACGGCAACTGTATTAGATGGAAAAGGTTATGCAATTTCTGGAAAAACTAGCGATAGAATTGCAGAGAGCGTCGTACTAGATGAGTTGCCAGTTATTTCAATTTCTGCACCTGACTCAATTAGTGAAAGTGCTGGAAAGTTTGATATTACAATCACTTCAAATATTACACCAGTCATGAATTATCCTATTATCATAACTACGTTGGATGTATTTGATTCCACTGGGCAAATCTATGATGGTTATTTTAAGTCAATTCCTGATTCTATCCAAATTGACCATACCAACATAAATGGAATAATTTCTGTTCCGGTAACAATTGAAAACAATGGAAATTACGACGGCCCCGGTGAAATAACCACAACATTAACTAATGGAACAGATTATATTGCACATTCAAATACCGCTACCAAGAAGGTTAAGATTGAAGATGATGAAACCGCTATATATACAGTTTCACTTGATACTCCAGTAAGCGTTATAGAAGGTGAAGAAATCTCGATAATTTTATCAGTCAAACCTTCATTAATGAGTGGTGAGTCATTAAATGTTGATTTGCAGGTAGCTGATGTTGAAGGCACTTACCTAAACTATAATTCAGTTCCAATCAATGTAACTGATACTAACTCTTCCAATAAAACCGTATTAATCCCGACGCATGATTTACCTTTGCGGAACTTAAATGGTATTATTAGTTTCACAGTTTTGCGAGGATATAATTATGAATTAAATGCTACCTCACCAAAGAATGTCACAATATTAGATAAAGCTGCGTTATCCAAAATTTCAATATCTACGATGAATTCAGAACCAATTGATGAAGGAGAAGACGCTGTTTTCATGCTCTCCGCGACACCGAATCCAGCTTCAAAAATTACGGTATCAGTAGAAGTCGATCATACTCGAGGAACAATCAGTAGCTTTCTTGATTTTAAAGATATTAAGGTTCATAAAGTACCCGTACCAATAACCGGTCGAGGAATATTGCGAATACCAACGATATCTGATGATGTTTTAGAGGGGAATGGTTCCATTACTGCGACAGTGAAAAATGATCCAAAAGGAGTGGATCGGTCAGATTCCGCTACTTATTATATTGATAAAGCAAATAATTCTATTTCCGTTTCCATTATTGACAATGACACAGTTGGTCTTCCGAGTGTCACAATTTCCGGCATGAATTCAATTGAGGAAGGGGATATTGCAACCTTTACTATTATGTCAGAACCTATAAATACTGTACCATTAATGGTCTCATTAAAAATTACCCAAACTGGAAATTATCTTACCCCCGGTTTTGTTACAGATAACATTAGAGTAGTTTCTATTCCAAACAAAGGTGCAACATCGGGACAAGGTTACTTGATGTTAACCACTGAACCAGATGCAATTGATGAAGAAAATGGCTCAGTAACAGTTCGGGTATTATCTGATTCATTACCTACAGATTCCTATAATGTTGGAACAATTTCAAGTTTTACTACGATGGTTGAAGATAATGATGATGATAACTTACCGAGTATCACAATTTCTGCTGGTTCAAATATAACGGAAGGTGATGATGCATCATTCACTCTAACTGCGACACAAGTTGGTACCGAGACCTCGGTTATGGTCAAAGTTCAAGTAAGCGAAGTAGGAAATTTTTTGATGACCACCGCTGGACTTCGTACAATTGAAGTCGATGTCGGTGGTGATACTTTAATGGTTGAAGCAACTTCAGGTGATTCCTTTGATGAAATTGATGGCAGTATTAATGCAAAAATTCTTTCTCAAGGTGTTGGGTCGCGAACTTATGGAATTGGTGCAGAGCCTGCGGCAAATATTCAGGTCTTAGATGACGATAATGAACCAAATATAAGTATAAGTGTTGCGACAGTTACCGAAGGAAATGATCCTAGTACTAATGCTGAAATGGTATTTACTGTATCCATTGACCAGCAATCATTTAAAGAAATTAGGGTAGACTTTAATACTACCGACGATGGTACAGCTACTCATGATGATGATGGTGATTTTTCAACAACCCCAGGTGACTATTTAGCTCAATCGAAATCATTATACTTCGCCAAGCGGTCAATTTCAAATTCAGGTAAAATTACCAATGGTGTTACATCGCAAACAATTACTATTCCAATTTATGGTGATAACTTGAATGAGGATGATGAAACTATCTTTGTTGTGCTCACCAATGTGCAGAATGCGACACTACCGTTAGAACCTTTTAAAACTGGCACTATTACTGATGATGATGAATTACCAGTATTGACTTTTTCACCAGGAAGTGGTATTGAAGGAACTACAAGTTCTGGTCAGATTAATTTTGATTGGATCTTAGAACCCGCATCTGGACGTAAAGTAACATTTGATTATGCCACTAAATCAGGAACTGCTGTCTCTGGTACTGACTTTATTGCTATTACTACTGACTTGGAAATTCCAACTGGAGAAACTAGTGGAACGATTTCAGTAACAACGATCGCTGATAGTGATAATGAATATAATGAAAATTTCACACTGGAAATATCCAATGTTAAGAATGTAGTAATACACACTACTTCTATATCAGGTACTATTCTTAATGATGACCTTGTTGTTTCGATTGAGAAGGAACATTATCCAGATGGTGAAACCGACGCAGTATTCTATTTGGTTGCTGATGCAGAAGTAATTACAAACCTAGAAATTTCTTACGAATATAATTACCTGCTTCAAAATGAAAGTTATCTGTATAGTGATTGGAGAGAAGAAACTGCTACAATATTACCCAAAACTAGGTTCGTGATGATTCAACACCCAGCATACGATTCAAACCCAGAATCGAATGAAATTAGGGGTTCAATGCATTTGCGTTTATTAGATGGTGTCGGTTATAGATTAGGGAGGATAAAAGAAGCTGATTTATCATTAAAAGCTAATTCAACGAATCCACTTGTTTCAATATCTCGGATTGGAAAAGAACGACTTTATGAAACGATGGTTAGTTCATCACAGCAAAGAATGGCTAGATTTGAAGTCAGGGCTCGACCAAAACCGGATACAGCAAAATCAGTTTCAGTATGGGTGACTCAAGTAGGAGACTTTATTGCAGAACCATTGACATTAAATGACCGGTTAGAAAAAGTGGTAAATATTGATGATACCACTGGAATTGGTATACTAGAAGTTGCAATTGAAGATGATACGGACGGGGAGGAAATGGATGGGTCAATTACGACAACTATTCAATCTGGCACCGGCTATCATGTTGGAAACTTTACGAATCGAGCTAGTGTAGTTGTTTTAGATGATGATGGTGAAGATACCATGCCAGAAATTTCTATAACTTCAGTATTTCTTGATGATGAAGAAAGAACGGATAACTTATCAATAACCGAAGGCAGTTCAATTTCCGTTGAATTTAGTGCCAATTTTCCAGTGCGGAGTTCAGATCCACTAACAATTAATTATGAAATTAGCAAAGTTGGTGATTTTTTTATTTCAACATCAACTGGTGGAAAAACAACTGAAATTGCGGCCAGAACTAGTAAAGTAGTAATAGAGTTTGAAACTATTGATGATGATGTGGAAGAAGCGAATGGTTCTTTAATGATTAAACTTCTGCGCAATGATCGTTATTTCTTAGCATCTTCAAATACTAGTGACAATACTAGAAAAATAATCATTGAGGATAATGATCCTACACTCACCATTAACTCGTTATCTAAATTAGAAGGCAGCGGTGGTAGTAATACTATGAGATTTGAAGTCACGATTTCTTCTGAACCACTAACTGATGTTTCAGTAAACTATACTACTTCCTCTGATACTGCAATGCAAATGGTAGACTTTACCGAAGCTTCAGGTATTCTGAACTTCCCTGCCGGTGAGAAATCACCCCAACCAATTTTTGTGACTATCAATCCAGATAACGTTGATGAGGTTGACGAGGAATTCAAACTAACTCTCTTGAAACCAACAGGTGGGGCAAAGATTAGTGGTAAGGGAATTGGGATTGGTACTATAATAGATGATGAAAATGCACCGATACTGTCTATTGATTCTGCTGAAATCAAAGAAGGAAATTTATTGGAATCTGATATAACATTCACTGCCTCATTATCTCATCCATCTAGTAGGCCTGTCACATTTAAGTATTCAACGACTGGTATAACTGCGACAGCAGATGAGGATTTTATCCCAGTCATTGTTAAGGAGGCAACAATACCTGCTGGGTCAACTTCATTACCGATCAATATCAAAGTGAAGGGTGACATAGAAAACGAATCAGATGAGACGTTTACGATTGATTTAGCAATTGCTGTGAATGCAACTATTTCTGAAGAAGCAAATGTTGGTGTGGGTACCATTATTAGTGATGATACACCAGCTTTTCATGTAGTCAATACAAATGGATTAGAAGATCCTGAGGGTAGGATCCAATTTGAAGTAACATTATCACCTGCATATGAAGCTGGTCCGGCCACAGTTCAGTTTACCACGGTAGAAGGTGCAACAGATAACGCGACAAGAGAAGTTGATTTTAAAGCTGTAGATATGGTGGTGGAATTTGAACCAGGAGAACGGAGCAAACTTGTAACTGTTGAATTGAAAAGTGATGAACTAGATGAAGATGATGAGATTTTTACGGTAAAATTAGCTCACGCCAGCGGAGGAACGGCTATCGTTGGTAGTGGGTTAGCAAAAGGTAGGATTACAGATAATGATGGTGTAATTAATATGAGAATATCGGATGCTGAAGTAATTGAAGGGAATTCAGGTGACACGATGATGGAATTTACGGTAACTCTTGAATCACCTTCAGGACGAGATGTAAGTGTAAGGTATAACACAATTGATTTAATATCCGAAGGAGATGCAAATGACGAAACAGATTACAGACCTGTTATTGATGGTGCGTTATTATTCTCACCAGGGGTTACATCGCTACCTATTGAAATTAATATTAAAGGTGATGATGAATTTGAACCAAATGAAGCGTTTTATGTGGTACTTTCTGAAGCAACAAATGCAACAATAATTGGAAATATCGGAACCGGTACAATTTTAAATGATGACCCTAAAATTCCACGTCTCAATTTAGACCCAGGTCAAAATACTGTTTATCAAGAAGGTGAGGTCATTGAAATTATGTTAGATGTTTCATTATTTGAATCAGCGGGAAGTAAAATAGAACTTCCAATTTCTGTTACTCAGAACGGTGATTTTATTCGTTGGCGTAATTCTAATGTCATCACTGTAGATTCTGAAGAGGAAATGATAACGATTCAAACTCACGATGATGAGATACCTGAGGAAAGTGGTTTTATTACTGTTTCTATTGAGAAATCAGAGGGGGAATATACAGTTAATCCCGAAAAATCTTCGGTAATTGTATCGGTGCAAGATAATGATGGACTAGATCCATCTCCCCAACCCAGAATTGGGGTGGCATCACATGTCGCCAACAATTTATTAAGTATTTTAAATCTCCAACATGAAACATCTGAACTTCAAGCAAATACAGCTGAACTTAAACCAATAATCTCCGTTGTTGCGGTAAATTCAATGGTAGATGAAGGTACTCCCGCCGAATTTGACATTATTGCTCAAGGAACTATTGATCGCATTTTGACAGTTCAATTCAAAATTGATCAGGTTGGGGAATTCATTGGTGAACAACATCCTTCTCAAATTAATTTGTTTGAAGAACAAAATTACTCTCGTCTAATAATTGAAACATTAGATGATACACTAGCGGAAGAGGATGGTCGGGTTTCATTGACTTTGATTGAAAATCACAACTATGGTTTAGGTGGGCAAAGTGCAGCTACGATAATAATTTCTGACCAAGTAGATCGGTTGAGAAGAAGTGAAGCTATTTCACTAGCAAGTCAAGAGGTTCTTTCTGACTTGGTTGGCTCAATTGGAGCGCGCTCTATTAGTACAACCACAAGTCGCATACGAAGTGCATTTTCTACTAATGGTCTGGAGAGGCATTTTGAATTGAATGGAATCGATCAAGTTACCGACTTATTGACTGCTAGTGGTGAAGTAATTAATGGAAATTCAATGTCTATGCGTTCAATCCTCGGAGGTTCTTCATTTACGATTGACTTATTTCCTGAGCAAAGTCACAATAGTCTGTTGACTATTTGGGGGCTTGGGGATTACCGAGATTTGCGATCTAAGGAAAATGAGGACTCAACATCATGGAAAGGTGATCTCTTCACTGGACAGCTTGGATTTGATGCAATTGTTGGTTCAAATGTTCTAACTGGTATTTCAGCTTTATTAATTGAGTCAGATGTCAATCATATGGGTGAGGTTGAAGATGGTTTGATGTTCCGCTCAGATTTTACTACGATAAATCCATATTTTGGCTGGACTTCAGTTGATCAAAATACTCAACTAAGAGGAATTGCTGGATATGGAGTAGGGGATCTTGCACTTGAACAAATAAAATATGAAACCGAATTATTGCAAACGAAATTTTATACATTTGGTTTTAGTGGCGACCACCGGTTGTATTCATCCAATTATTTTGGGGGAGGTAGAACGACAGAAATAAGTATTAGTGGGAATTCGTGGATCGCAGGTCAATTTGTTAATGGAATCACGGGGAAGATCAATGACATTGAAATCGCCGGAAATCATTATCGAGTGACGGCTGTAGGTTCACATCAGTTTGCGACAGAAGGTGGGACATTTTTCAAACCAGCTGCTACCATTGGTTTGCGGAGAGATCAAAAGAATCAGGATTCAATAACGGGAATTGAGCTTGGTAGTGATTTCAGCTATATCGGCTCGTTGGGACTTTCAATTACTGGTAGCACCAATATGTTATTAGTGGATTATGATAAAGTTCAGAAATGGAGTTTGATAGGTAATCTAAAATATGATCACGGTAGAGATCAACTAGGAACATCGCTAGAGGTGTCACCATCAATTGGCCGCACAATTGACTCAAGTGCAAAGGTACTATGGAATTCGGACATAATAGATGACCCGAACGAGTTGGGACAATACAACGAAGGTATTGGATTAGATACTGAACTTTCTTACGGTCTTGAAATTTTTGACGGAATAGGACTATTAAGCCCTTCCACTGGATTTGGTTTTACTCTTGGTGAAGAAACTAAGTATCATATTGGAACTCATATTTTGTTTGATTCCGGGATGAATCTAATGATTAATTACACACGACAGTTAGATATTGAGGGTAATTCAGTGAATGATTTTAAATTAAGTAGCGGTTTCAATTGGTAGAGTCGGAATTTTTGTTTTGTGAGATTCAATCAAAAAATATTTCATGGAATATAATATATGCAGCTTTGAACGCGTTTATGAATGTATGTGTAAAATACGAGAGTATTCGGAAATTAAATCCGAAATCATTCGGACAAATTTCTATGGATAACTTGAAAGTATTTATCCAGTTCAAGAAGCAATCATCAAAGTAAGATTAATTGAACTAATTATTTTTTAATTTTTTCACAAAGTTTACATAAAAATCGCTTGGATTTGGGCTATTGGATACAATCAATTTTCAAAAAGTCAGTAAATTCAAAATTTTTAGTAAATTGTCCAAAGTCCCTGTAAGTATTGAAGATTTAACCTAGTAAAACCATCAAATTACCTAAATATTAATTTATGCGTGTAATATCAAAACCCAACGATGGTGGGAAACTTTTACTTTTTAGTAATCTTAAGAATCTCAGTGAATAAATTTCACACAATTTGAAATGTCCTGTAAATACATGAATTTGTCGTTAAACAGTCCTGGGCTTTTTGCACCCTCCCGGTAATCATACATCTGATTCATCCTCATGTATTAATGAAAACTACACGACACCAAATCACAAACTTCCTGACAGACAAACGACAACTTAGTCAAATTCCTGTTATTAAAATATGCAACCTATATCAAATACGCAGATTAAATTCCAATCCTATCCAGCAGCAGCAACTAGTGGATACTCTTGCAGGTAGTCCCCTTCGGTGCTTTTATTGAAGGACTTTCTAGCATCCACTTTTGATTTTAATTCCGTGGTTATTCCTCCAGAATCGGGAACCCTTCCTGACTTAATAATTTTTCTGCGAGCTTGATGAATTGGAGGTAAAGACTGTGCCGGTATTGAGATCATGTTTCCACATTCATCACAAACATCAACTAGCACATTCTCAACTTCCTCTAAACCCTCACAAAGCGATAACGTTACTTTTGTAAGAGTTGATGGGACTACTTTTTTACAATAACCGCAAGGTCCAGGGCTTTTTGCACCCTCCCGGTAATCATACATCTGATTCGTCCTCATGTACACTAACGAAATAAACTACATTGTTTGAAAGAAAGTACTTTATGTACAATCCATCTATTTTAAATACATGCATACAATTATCATCTGCTTCAGAGCATCCTGATTCAGTCTTATGATCATGTCCTCTACATTTTTTAATTTTCTCTAACACAAATTCAGCATCTACCACTTCAGCGTAAAGTAAATTTTTTTCATCAATATCCGAACGTTCTGTATAAATTTTAAAAGTCCCCATTTACAAGACTATTATAGAGTCGTCTCTTAGCTTCGTTAAACCCCATTTGTTTGTATCCTTTTCAATTTGTATTGGTTTCATATTTAGCCCCCTGATTACGTGAATTTTTACTAGATCATACAAATATCCAGGATACCATGTGATAGTTTAGTATTTAATTTTTGATTTGCAATTCTTATTTTTATTGCGCATCTACTCCTGTTTTTTTTGAAACAAAAATGTTCCAAACTCATGATTGAGATAACAACAATTTATCCCTTTCATTCCATATAGTACATTAATTTCGATTTTGCAAGTTTTTTTTCAATATATAATTTCCAATCTTAATTTTCTCCTATTTTTAAGAGCTTTTAGCTTGAAAGTAATTTGTGAAAAACTTATATTTTTCATTTGAAAGTAGAATCCGTACTATGATATTTCATTCAGAAGGTAGCTTGGTACCAATAATTGCACCAATTATAGAATGTCATAATATTTGGTGAATCCGACGCTTCGTGAAAAACACCGGACACTCCAGATGCTTCAGTACTGTGAAAAGATCCATATAACTCAGCAGGTATCATCACACTATCTGCTGTCTCTTTTAGATTCATCATTTCACCATGCATAAATGTTCCGTCTTCCAAATTAATGTTAACATTCCCAGATAAATGAGTACTAGTAATCGACCCCTCACCAGCAACAAAATTTAATTTCAATCTTTTTTATAGCTGGCAATTTGTCGCTGAGAATATCACTTGGAGTCATGATTGTACAATGTTAGAATAAAAGTCGCGTAAGTATCAGAAAAAATGTAGCGGGTCAAAATGTGAATTTGGGATCAAATATCTATTTCTTGAATATGCATCAATTGAGGATTCTAAATTATAAGGGTGAGGTCGGTAGTAGAGAAATGTAGGGATTCAGCGAGTATTTGAGTTCATTGTCATATTTTGCAGTAAATGTTCAAGAAAATTCAGACTTTTTGAGTTTCATAAAAAAAATAAAAAAGTTGCAATTGATTTTGCAATATATTATTTTAATGAATTGAGTCATTAAAGCACACCATATCGCGTTTGATGGTTGTCAACAAAAAAATACATGAATTTGTCGTTAAACAGAGAGGTAAAATAGGTCAATCATTTGATGACTATTTAAAGGAAGAGGTACGGTATGAAGAAAAGACATTTTGTGCCTTACTCAACCTCATGTTAGAAACATTAGACGATATTGAAAAAATCGCTTGTTACACCCCTTCCCTACTTCAATAATATAAGTGAACTAGTTGTAAATCCGTTGCGAAATGAAGCAACAAATTCGAGTTAAGTAATTTCCGCGACGGAAGATTTGCGAATAAAATTAAAAAATTCAAAGTTATCCACAAATTTTTTCGAACCAAATGCTCTGTAAAATCAAAGGAAATGTAATTTCTTGCAAAAAAAATTGAAAAAAACCTGCAAAATCAAAATTAATTTATTATATAAAAATGAGTGGAAGTGATATGGTATTACTTCAATAAAAAAATGAAACATTTTTGGTTTCAAAATTATAGGAGTAGATGCGTAACTTAAAAGAATTGCAAATCTAAAATAAAGTACTATAATATAAAATAGGATCCTGGATATTTGTATGATCGAGTGAGAATTC
The DNA here is from genome assembly GCA_964291365.2 of Stappiaceae bacterium. Lineage (GTDB taxonomy): Bacteria > Pseudomonadota > Alphaproteobacteria > Rhizobiales > Stappiaceae > JBDWFY01. The sequence goes on along the minus strand of OZ220020.1, from coordinate 133,323 downwards.
ACGTAATTAGGGAGCTAAACACGAAACTAAAATTTTTGAGAAAGGATACTAGCAAATGGATCGTGCTGAGGCTAAAAGATTGCTTGAAGTACGGCTTAAAAAAGATGAATATATTATTTATACTGAAAGGTCTGATATTTGGGATAAAAATAAATTATATTCAAGAGGAGTAAATACTGAATTTGTACTAAATAAAGTTGAACAATGTAAAAAGAAAAAGAATTATCATAGTGAGTATTCATTGGAAGCCGATGATAACAAAGCTCATATCTTCATCAAAGACCGTTGGTATATTAAATACTGCGTTATTGATGGGGTAGTTAATATTATAAGTGTACATAAGGTAGAACGAAATGATTGATTACCGTGAAGGAACAAAAATTGGCTCACTTTGTGCCAACTGCGGGAAAAAAGTTCCGGCAACTCTTACAAATGAGACATTATCATTATGTAAGGGATTAGAAGAAGTGGAAAACACATTAGTTCTTGTTTGCGATGAATGCGGTAATATGACCGGGATTCCTGCCAAATCAATGTTACCAATTCAGCAAGCTGCCGAACGTTTAATTGATTCTAAGTTGGTGTCTAAAATTGAAGAGGTTACGGTTGAACTAAAGTCTCTAGTAGAAGAAAGTAAAATCCCTGATAAAGAATCTGAACCAGATTATCAGTATGAATATCAAATAGCTGCTGGTTAACCAGCAAATTTAAAGCAAGTTACAATTGTTGGTAATGATTCTAGAGTGGGATGTTGCCGGTGTACCTCCCGAATTATACAGATTTGTCATAATTTAACTCCCTTTATAGACCAGAATGTACTGAATTGACATTAATTCTGAGTCGTTCATAGATTCCTTCACGACAATTTGATTGGGATTGAAAACCGCTTGATTGGAATTCTGATTTCAGATTCATAAACATTCCTGTTATTAACTCGCAATAATATCAAAATTGATATCGATATCCATGTAGGCAAGTTGCAGTAGTTGACTGGATGTACGACGACACTTTCTTGGTGAAGTGTTTATTACAATTAGTTGATACTTGAAGTTTGTTAGATATACATTATTTAGTATTCAAAGAGGCTTCATTGTTCTTTATAGTTTCCAAAAAATATATTCAATTATGGGAGTAGTTACCAATGATTATTAAACATTTAGATTCACTCAAAAATACGAAATTTGCCGTAGATTTTGGTAAAGGATCAAGCTTCCGACTTCTTACAAAAGCGGATAATATGGGTTTCACAATCACTGATACTTATGTAGATGCGGAGAGTGAATTTAAATTACAATATCGCCATCACCTAGAGGCTTGCTATATAATTTCTGGGACAGGTGAAATTCATTTTAATGGTAAAGTGGAGAAGTTAGAACCTGGGGTTTTATATGCACTTGATCAACATGATCTACACATTGTAAAATCACATACTGCAATTAGAATGATTTGTGTGTTTTCACCTGCGTTAGAAGGTACCGAAAAACATGATTTTACAAAAGACGGTGCTTCTGGTTACAAAAAGTCCTAGCGAGTGGGAAAACTATTGTGTTGGTGATTTCATTAATTTTTTTTGAATAGGATTCAAGATGGTAGAATTCAACCTTCTGCATGTCGCGTTGGTGTATACGTTAGGTATGCTTGTACCTGGACCAAATTTTTTTCTGATCCTTTCTAATGGGATGAACTACGGACGAATTGCTGGCTTTCTCACTTCTTCAGGTGTAGTTCTTGGTACCATGATTTGGGTTTTGTTGTCTCTTACAAGTATAGGACTCTTAATTGAATCATTACCAATGCTATTTCCCGGCCTCAAGCTGTTAGGAGGTTGCTACTTAATTTATCTTGCGGTGACAAAATTTCAAAGTATATTAAATACAGAGAAGACAGGTACCTTAATTCCAAGACAAGAATTAAGTGACAAAGAGATTCAGGGACACACCCAACTATTTTTACAGGGATTGATGGTAAATCTGCTCAACCCTAAATCATTACTCTTTTGGTTCGCAATTTTCAGTAGCTTACCGCTGTACTTGGTTAGTCAATACGTAGCAATAGTAGCAATAGTTTTAACAATTTCATTTGCTTACCACTCTAGTCTTGGTTTGCTTGCCGGTGAACTGGGAAAGCGTTTAGTAGGTGATGTATGGGGACGCGGGATTAATGCAATTTCGGCAGTTGCGTTTTTGCTTTTTGGACTTATTATCTTAATTGGATTGATTCCAGTTTGAAATGAATGTCTACAATTTATATACAATAGTATGAGCTGGAGTGATTGGTAGATAGAGTAGCAGAAAAGCCAAACTATAAAGATTGAAAGTAAAGTTATATTTTGTGTTCAGTCTAATTTAGAGAATTGTTGTAAAATTAATTTTTTTTCTTTAATATGTGTTGTAACATTTTATACAAAAACTAATAGGAGCATTAAAATGTCTTTTCCAATAGAGGTAAGAAAACGTCTAAATTATTATGTTTACAGGCTTATTGATCCTCGAAATGCCCAAACCTTTTATGTTGGTAAAGGTAAAGACGACAGAGTTTTCGCACATGCCAAAGCCAAAGTTGAAAGTGACTCAGATGATGAAAAGTTGAAACGAATAAGTGAAATCAAAAAGGATGGCTTTGAGGTTGCACATATTATTCATAGACATGGCTTAGATAAAAATACTGCTCTTGAGGTAGAAGCCGCATTAATAGATGCTTATCCAGAAGCATCAAATAGAATTGCAGGCCATGATTCTGCAGCGCGCGGAATGATGCATGCTCAGCAGGTAATAAAACTTCATCGGTCCAAAGAAATTGATTTTCAGCATAAACATAAACTTTTGATGATTAACGTCAACCGCTCTATAACTGAAGCATCTGCATCAGAAGCAGATGTATATGAAGCTGTGCGAGCTGCATGGAAGTTAAACGAAAAAAAAGCTAAAAAATCTGATTTTGTGTTAGCCTTGCAACAAGGGCTTGTAATTGGGGTTTTTGTTCCCAAAGAATGGCTTGAATTTCCAGGCAAAGGAGATAGCCCAGGAAGATGGGGGTTTGTTGGAGAACCAGCCCCCAGTGATATCAAAAAACTTTATTTAAACACACGGCTTCCTGACAGTATGCGAAAAAAAGGAGCAGCAAATCCTGTTCGGTACTCATACTAGGGGCTGTTGCACAAAACAATTCCAACAAAAATCAACCTCAAAGGAATTCTGATAAAAACCTTAATCATTTTAATAATTGGTATCAACATAACAAACTTTTGAAACACTATAGTCCCCCGACAGTTATTTTGGATTCGTAGCGACAAATGTTTTATTAAGTTCGTGATATTTTTGTTAGCAACAAAAAATTCTTACAACTTAATCGGCAAATTTCCACGGCAGACGCATTTTGAATGTTTTTTAGTTTAACAGTTTATATTTAACTCCCCTAGTTTAAAGGTGTTTCATCGTCTTTGCAAAGTACTTAAAACTCCCGCATTTTCGGCATTTTTAACGGAAAGTTCCGCGGTAAAATTGAACTTATGCTCTAGTTTTTCTGGTCGCGTTTTTGATCTTCAGTCTAAACCATTTCGGTATTGCTACTTCGTTCGTAATGAAGTTTTCTGTGGAAAGCCTTTGATAGTAGCTAGAATTAAGTGTTTCAAATTAATATTTATCCCTAAATTTTAACCCGCAGCGACCTTGGTTTTCTTCCAGTTGTTTGGTCATAAAGTCGTTGGTTGCTGATTCATAACACCACTTGGTTCTAAACGACTAAGGGACCACGGTGATCATTTGGGATCAAAGTACGATGAAACCGCATAAAGCAAAATTTGTTAAACGAGTGCATCAGTATTGGATTGCTAACCTTAACGCCTCTGATCGCAAAGTAGCAAGGGTATTTAAAATTGCTTATTCAATGGTCAGACCAATGAAATAAAGTATAGGGTATTTGGGTCCATACCGACCGGGGAAGAATTGATACGAAATTGATCAACATAAAGAGCTTATTGTTGCTTTAGCAATAGCCACTTCAACTATTACGACTGCCTCCATTCAGAAGGATTTAAAGCAAACGTTTGATAATTCTGTTGCCGAAGCGACGATTGGCAAGGTTTTACTTCGATATGTGTTTACCCCACCAAAGGTGCGACGCGAGTTGGCTAAATTGGAAACAACCAATACGACTCAAGAACTGGTAGCACCACCAGTTAAAGCGGAACCGATGAGAGCATACAAACTTTCAAAAGCGAAAGTGATTGCGTTAAAACTCTTTGTTAGTTTTTTCCATGGCTTGTGTGCGTTTTACCGATTAAAAGACGGGCGCAAAGGGAATGCGATGAAATATCGCAGTGAAGATAACCTGTTGTTAACACTGTTCGCGTGTTTAGCTGGACAAAGCAAATTCTAAGACATCGTCTTATATTGCGAGAATAATACATGGTTTTTTCACCAGTTTATGGACTTCCCGGCAACAATGTTCAATGTTGACACGTTAAAGCGGGCACTTGGTGGATTGGACGTTAAAACGGTTCGTAAAGTTCTCTATAAAGGGATGGTAACAGGCTTGACAAAAAAATTGTATCGGGCGGTTACTCTTGATGGCAAAATTAGCTGTGGGTCTGGAAGTAAGAAAAAAGACCTCCCGAAAATTGGGATTGCGTCCGTTGTTAGCTATGTTGGAAAATTAGTGTTAGATTCCTAAGTTCGACACTTCAAGTATAGATTTTTGATTTTAGCCTAATTTTATCGAAATTTCCCGAAAATTAAGTATTTTTTAAGTATAAATTTTTGCCTTCAATCAGTTTTTACTTATAATTTTTGGTTTAATCTTATCCGTTTTCAATTATGTAGTAAAAATAACTTTTTTACTAGGTAAAATTCAAAAATTTTTTTGTTAAATCTTCTGAGTGAACAACCCAAAACATGCGCTGTATATACATTAATTCCATATACATACATTGAATATAACATCATAGTATAAATTGATCACTTATTCGTAATATTTTCTTCCAAAGCAGAAATAAAGTTCATTTGTTCTGGTGTTTGTTCAGTTATTTCAATCTGTTTCTTTCCGTTGAGTTCTAATTCAATTTGTTTTATATCTCGAAGTAATTCAAGTACTGTGCTTGCGCTCGCCGATATTCCCTTAGCTCGTAACCGCATTCGGACCATGCGATAAAGTAGCAGTGCTAAAAAACAGATCAATCCATGGGATTTAATCCGGGCCGGTAATCGATGAAAAACTGGTGCGATCTTAAGTTCACTCTTTAAAGTGCGAAAACCACTTTCGATATCTGAACGTTGGTTGTAATGATCGACGACATCATCTTTCTCCATATCAGGAACATTAGTTAATATACCCAATTTCCCATCAAAACTTTCCGCTAATTCTAAAGCCTTCATATCAATATGATACACAAATTGATTGTTTTTGTTTATGCTCGCTTTAACAATCCGTGACAATCCTTTTGATTTTACCTTGTTCCGAAATTCTTTAAAGGCTTTTTGATCATGGATCTCTTTGCGAACTTTTCGTGTTTGTAGTCGGAAAATTTTTTCATCCGCTTCCTGCATTAATTCAGTAATTTTTCGTTGTCGCGTCGCACCTTGGTCACGGGCATACTGTTTTTTGTAAGAAACGATAAGACGTTGACCGAGATAACTTGACTCTTGAACACCATCGTCGTCAAACTGCATTTCACCTATTACTTTCAATTCTTGTTGATGGCGACGCATCGGTACCGCAAGAATGAATTGAAGGGTTTGTCCTTCAATTGTTTTAAAATTGACCAGATTTTGAATATTTTTGGCGGTGAGTAGACCACGATCAGCAATCGTTACAATGCGCCGAATCGGATACTGTTTTGTTAATTGCTCTGCCATCCCAATTAACGTTTTCGGTTCGGCCGTGTTTCCTGGGTGCACTTGAAACATCAACGGAATACCATCATTGGTTTGAACCACACCAAAGACAATCTGGCGCGCAAACCCTCCAGTATCTTTGCTTTTGCCAACTTGACGCAAGTCATCCTCTTCGTCACTTTTCCCAAAGAACCGTACGGTTGTTAAATCATAAACTGCTAAGGTCATTTCCTGATCAATCAGCGGTCTGATGAGCGACGATACCGCATTACGCACAACTTCAACATTATGATCAAGGGCATCCATGGCGCGCAGCAATTTCTGATGCGAAACCTGATTTGAAATATCAGGAATATTAACCTCTCTTAGCCACCGAAGTACCCCACGCTTACTGGATGGAGCGCATAATTGACAAAATACCATGAGTCGGATCAGAGCTTCAGTGAGCACCTCATCGCGTTTTGTTGCTCGCAGCCCAGATCTGATCGCCTTGTCTAATCCGATTTGCTCCCATATTTTTTGGAGAATCATGACATTTCCATACTCTTTCGCGGAAAAGTACTTTGGTTGATTCTCTGTCGTCCCGTCACTCTCATTTGCCCGATTAACCCAATTTTCAAGGGCCTTTTCAACTTTTCCTTCGCGATCAAGTCGACCTAAATGTTGCAGGACACGTTGTTTTACTTTCCCTGAATTGGGGTCACGATATCCTTCGACAATACGTAAATACTCATTCTCACCAGACTTTACGGTTCGTACGAACATGTCCGCCTCGTTGTTGGGGTACTGCAACTAAGACTATAAATATACGTGTACTCTGTCTCAAATAAAAATAACTTTCAATATTGCTGAAAATAATTTGCATTAAATTTTAAAAATGCTATTAATTTATGCGATTAGATAAGATTTGAACACAGCGTAAGAAAATGCTTAATTTTCCTGGGCACAACAACACTAACCAATTTACAACACGTTTAAAGTAAAATTCAAGTATATTTGTGTCACAACACGGAATTCGCCAAATCAGAGACAAAACCCTTGATTTTACGGGATTTAGTTGTCTAAAAATCATGAAATTTGGGTCTCAAGTGTCGAACTTGCGTAGATTCGGTTGATTATGAGTTTGGCAAAGAAGCTGAAGCCGTTCGAACCTTACTCCGAAGTCAAGATATTGAAGGGTTATGGGTTACCGCTGATGCCCTGCATTGCAATCGGGAAACGGTTGATTTAATTCTGCAAAGATTGGCACGACATTGTCTTCGATTACGGAAAAATCAACGCACCGTGTATTATCAGGTTGAAGATTATGTTAGCAGTCGCAAGAGTCATGATGGGACTTTTCAACAAATCGATAACAGTCATGGTCGAACCACAATCCGCATCGTATATTGATATAAAATAAGAAAGAGAATCCAGGCGCAGTTTGATTTCCTCGGTGTCGAAATGGTCGTTGTTTGCGATTCCTATACGTTGCCTTCGGAGACTGAACGACGGGTATACTTGTTTTCTGAAGTTTGTAAACCAGAATTAGCCGCATTACTCATTCGAAATCATTGGGGTGTTGAAACCGTACATTGGGAATTAGATGTAAACTTACGTGAAGACGAACAACAAGCAACAGACGTGAACGCGGTTAAGGTGCTCGCAGTGGTGATTCGCACCCCATTAAATTTGGTTAGAATTTTCCACGGAAATGATAGTAATCGTGCGGTAATGAAAGGAAATTCATTCAATCCAAATAATCTACTCCCAATCTTAACTGGATTTAACGCGAATATAAAAAACTACGCGAACAAATTAAAGGAAGAATCAAAAATCTATAAGCATTTAGAAAAACGAAAATAATATCAAATATGTCCCTCAAAGCCTGTTAGGTTAAGTAGTTTCGTATGCGTTTGCCGTGTGAAAATGAGGTAAATGAATTTGCATCAGAATTTTTAATGCCTGATACATCATTCATCAAAATTTGGAATGACACAAAAGGACCTTCAGTAGTCGATCGTGTTTTAAAATAAAACGAATTTTTCGTGTAAGTTACAAGACTGTCCCCCGATAGTTATTTTGGCAGGGGGTCGACAATTAGCTCCACACAATTAATTTCGGAGACTATAGAAGCTGTTAAAATTGATTTAAGAGATAGTTCTATGAATATTCTGATTTATTTACGCACTAAGTTCAGAATTTTAACGATTTTTTACCAAATAGAATAAAAAACTTTTTTAAGAATTTGTGCAATTCTTCAACCATATTGAATGCCAGACCCAGATTGATTTTGTTTGATTCGTATTTTTGTCACTAAATTATTTAAACCTCCATCCGAGATAAATTTTATCGTTGCCCAAAGTTATTTTTTAAGATAATACTAATTTTGATGGTTTAAAGAGCTTGTAAATTGAAGTTAACAATATTATATATTTACAAGAGAAGAAATTGAAGTTAGAATTAGTTTTAAATTTCAAATCTACACTCTAAAAGAGTAAACAAATGAAGAAAAAATTCGATTGTGGGCACATCTTAATTGAAATAGGTGGCAGAGAGATATCAGTAGATGAAGCTACCATCTCTTACGACCAAGTAATATCACATGCCAAGAATGGCAAAAAGAATTTAGAGTATTCTGGAAATTTCCCATTTATAATGTTTAACAATGCGGCTTCAGAACCTAAAAATGGGTTACTATCTCCAGGTCAAGATGTAATCGTCTCCAAACATGATAAAACAAAGTTTAATGTTATAAAATCAGATATTTATTTGAGAGGATAGGTAGCAAAAAATTAAATGATGACCTACGTCTAAATCTAGATTTTGGATTATGAAGTAATTGTACCGGAAGTAGTCTCATTTTTTGGAGTTTTTTGCACACTGTTGAATCTCAAAAAAATTATTGTATTGAATACAACAATTGTGTTTTGTTATGAATATGATTACTTTATAAGGTACTTCACTTAATAGCTATTTTATACCGAATATAATGGAAGTGGGTACAGATAAAGTTTGCATTTTTTTTGAAATTTGCAAATATTATATTGAATAGAATTGTACAATAATATTTTCCATATAAAATTTAGAAGGAATCTTTGAAATGGGAAAATAAATGTAAAATCCGAGAGTATGTGTACATGAAATCCAATATTATGTGTACAGATTTTTGTGAATAACTAGAGATAGTTTATTTTAGTTCAAGAGGTAATCTTTTAACCTGACTTCAGTTTTAACCTACTGGAGTCCAACATGAGAAGATTACCCATGAAGAAGAACAGAAAGATTCTGTTACTTCGTTTGGAACAGGATAAACCTGTTTCGACGATTTTAAAAATGGTTCCTGGTGTTAAGCGTACGATGGCCTATAATTGTGTTCGTCGTGCTTTAGCTGCGGAACTAACAGCGGCCAAGGTTAAGTCGATGTCAGACTTTGACTTGAAGCAATTGCTCTATCCCCCTAAACCTGTTGATGACAGCACGCGACCTGAGCCAGATTATGTATACATCCATAAAGAATTGGCGAAGAAGATCAAGGGCGTGAATATTGATCGGTTATGGCGTGAATATAAGCAAGTTCATCCCGATGGTTATGAACGGAGTCAGTTTTTTGCGAAATATCGGGCTTGGAAACAGCTGGTTAAGCGCACCTTGCGGATGGATCATAAGCCTGGAGAGTGTTTATACCTTGATTGGGCAGGTCCGACTTGTTTAATTCAAGATCCTAAAACCGGGGAAGTGAAGGAGTTTCCGGTTTTTGTTGCGACGTTGGCGGTTTCCAATTACACCTACATGGAAGTGTGTGACTCGGCTCAGTTAGAATCTTTCATTAATGCAACGATTCGTGCGTTGGAATTTATTGGAGGTGTTCCGGAGTTATTAGTTCCGGACAATGTCAAGACCGCGGTCACGAAGGCGAGTCGTCATGAACCGACGCTAAGTTTGACTTATCAAGATATGGCTGATCATTATGATACTGCGATTTGCCCAGCCCGCCCGCGTAAGCCACAAGATAAAGCGAAAGTTGAAGCTGGGGTCAAAGCTGTTGAAAGTAAAGTGATGGCTCCGTTGCGTTATCGCACCTTTTTTAGCCTTGAAGAAGCGAATGTTGCGTATTGGGAGCAACTCAAGGAATTAAACGAGGAAGTGACTCCTTATTTGAAGAACAGTCGTCGTGAGTTATTTGAACAGCTAGAACAATCGAAGCTGAAGCCGTTACGTTCAGAGCCTTATCAATTTGGAATCTGGCAAAAAGCCCGTGTCCGTTCCGACTACACGGTGCGGATCGGAACGTGCCATTATTCAGTTCCCTATAATTATATTGGGGTTTTAGCTGGTGTCAAAATCAAGGAAGATTTGGTTGAGATTTATCACGACGATCACAAGATTGCGTCGCACCAACGCTTACATCATGAGCATGGGTTGTCGATGCAGCTTTCGCATTTAGCACCAGAGCATAAAAAATATGTTGAATGGACTCCAACCAAGATTATGCAACAAGCTGCTGAGATTGGTCCGCATGCGACGGCATTTGTTACCGAGTATCGGCACACGAAAAAGCATGAGAGCCAATGGTGTCAAGCTTGTTTTGGCTTGTTTAATTTGGTTAATAAGTATGGTGCTGACCGCTTTGAATTAGCTTGTCAAATTGGTTTAAAGCAACATGCGAAGTCAATTGAAGCGATCAAAGGGATTTTGCAATCCAAACTGGATCAACAAGAGCATCTGGATTCAGATTTGGATGTGACCTCACCCCTTCACCATGAGAATATTCGCGGGATGGACCGCTTTATCCAATAAGGAGCACACAATGCAACCACATCCAACCTATGATAAACTGTGTCAATTGAAACTGTTTGGAATGGCCGATGGCTTTGAAGATTTGGAAACTAGTCCCGATTCGTCATCACTTAGTCATGCGGAATACTTGGGTATTCTGCTTGATTTTGAAGAAACCTATCGTGACAACAAGAAAATTCAAAGTCGTCTCAACGCGGCAAAACTTCGCGCTCAGATGGCTTTCCCAGAGGATATCGACTATAAGTCCCGTCGTGGTCTTGATAAAGGGGTTTGTAAAGCCTTATTATCTTGTCAATGGATTGACAACAAACAAAATTTGATTGTCACCGGTCCCTGCGGGATCGGTAAAACCTGGCTCTCTTGTGCGTTCGGTGTTGCGGCTTGCCGTCGTGGTTATCCAACCTTGTATAAACGCTTGCCGCAATTACTTGATGAGTTAGATCAAGCCCATCTCGAGGGGGAATTCCGTCGAACATTTCGCACCTTAACGAAACCCAAACTGCTGATTATTGATGAATGGGGACCAGACAAGATGACTCCTGGTCAACGTCGTGACTTTCGGGAACTTGTTGGGGAGCGATTTGAAGCGAGTTCAACCTTGATCATTAGTCAACTTCCTATTAAGTATTGGGATCAAGTGATCGGGGATCCAACTTATACCGATTCGATTTTAGATCGCATTATTCCCAATGCGCATCAACTCAACCTAAAAGGAGAATCCCTACGTAAGTTCCTACCAAAATAAGGGGAATATAGGACTAGTCGAAAATAATTGTTGACATAGGTCAGTAATAGAAGTATCTGATGAATAGAATAAATATTACTTGGTCACCAAATGATATAAAAGTGGAGAAAAACAAAATTCACCACCTCTTGAACAAAAAATTTTTTAACCACCTTTAAAGGTGGTTAAATGTGTACACATGTTTTCGGATTAGGCGTACACATGTATCGGATTGTACAAATAAGAAATTTATCTTAAAACTTTGCATTTAAGAATGGAACTTCTGTTTGTATTTTTATCAGGTGTTTTGATCTTTAGATCAGGACAAAAACTCACGACACTTCTTGTATTTATTTTGTGTATGGGATTGATGTTTCATCTTGAGTTTAAAATTGAATTAGCGGCTATTTTTATTGCCGCTTGTTTGGTTGCTTCCATATTTTCTTGGAGGAGCAAGATCTAGGAGTAATAGATACATTTGCTGCGTGAGTCTGCGACTATTTGTCACAACTGACCCATTTCAACGTTTTAGTCTCCTAAATTGCAAGTATTTTGCAATTTGTCGCTCTTAAGGTTCAAATTGAGTGGATGAGCGACAAATTTAATGCTTAGGAAAAGTGCGAAAATAGGGGAGTTTTGTCGCAAAGTTTTATTAAAATTTTAGCTGAAGGGGTAGATTTTTTCGGTAAGCGACAAAATACTGTTGCGTATTAATTTTGTGATTACGTTGATAAGTAGTTATGTGAGAAAATTCTTAGGTTGTAGTTAAGTTAATTTCCCCAATTTGCAAATAATCCGAATTAATTCAATCAAAATAATAGAATTTTTTACAAGTGAATTCAAATAAATAAATAGTTAGTTTAAAATTTGTAACTTACTACAAATTTTTTACTAAATAACTAATTAGTGATAAATGCTGAGAGGAAAAAATTTTGAAGGGATTAGACATAAACGGTAAGACACTGATTTTAAAGCGATTTTATAAGAAAAACTAGTTTTGAAAACAAATATTTTGCTGAAAATCATAACATTAAAAAAAATTTAGATTTACATTTTTATTATTTAATTATATAAATATTATATAAGGAGAATTACATATACCAGTAAATTTATTACAAGAATATTTCAACTGACAAAAAGCTAAGTTATTCGATTTCGATTAACTTAGTGTTATGAATCAATTTTGTTTTCATCTTGGTTGTGACAGGCAATTTGATTCAAAAATATTCTGGCGAACACTAATTATGAATTTCTGGAGGTATCTAGAAATTCAAAAATAATAATAATAGTTGCCAATAGTGGGGAGAAAATGTGGATTGGTGACCTAGTTTCACGTCGTTATCATATAGATCGATTGGAAAGTAAGTTTGGAACTAGCAAGCTAATTCAAGCTGTGCTCAGATTTTCCATATACACGATAGGTAATTTTAAATCATTTGTGTCCGAGATTTTAAATAATCGGCAAATTTATTTGTTTCAATTGACAATAATTGGATTGATTTCGTTGTTTTCTTTCCCAGTACACGCGATTGTAAATTCAAGTGCAAATCAGATTGATTCAAAAGTAACTTCAATAATGGGTAATGTTAAAGAATTTCGAGATTTTATTAAGACATCAGAGGAATCTTATTCAAATCAATATGAAGGGGTCTCGGATTTTTCACTTGGAAAAAATATCGAAGGTACCGATATTGATAAAAATTTTGTAGTTGCACAAGCAGTGTTGCCAACTTTAACAATAACAAATAATTTTGGGGATGAATGGGATAGCGATGGAAATATGGACGTAAATATTGCTCTTTCAAGTGCATCCAGTACCAATGTGACTTTTAAATATTCAATAGAGGATATAACAACAACTAAAGGGGAGGATTATACAGAAAAAGTAGAAAGTGAAAGAACAGTGACAATTAATGCTGGTACAACTAGTGATTCATTCACGATTCCCGTGATAAATGACGCATTGTATGAGGGCAACGAAACTTTCAAATTGATTTTATCTAATTTAGTTGGAGCAAATTTTAGTGCTGGAAATGAACTTTCTCAAATATTCACCATTAGAGATAATGAAGGACCAACAGTAAGTTTTGCGAATACGCCATTAAGAGTTCAAGAAAATGTAGCTGGCGGTAAGTATGTAGTTACTGTTAAACTTTCTAATCCGTATCATTCGCGAATCAATTTTCCGTATTCAATTCAGGCAGATGGAAGTGCTTCTGCTAGTAACAGTGATCGTGATTTTGTATCAAGAAATTTTGTTCCTTTAACTTTTATCGCTGGGGAAACTGAGCAAACAATTGAAATTGATATTATCAACGATGATCGAAAAGAATCAAATGAAACATTTTCAATTGAATTTACAAAAATATTTATTGGTAATTTTACAATTAACTTTAGTTTACCAGATGGCCCAACTTCACAAAGATATAATGAATTAGTTACAATTATTGATGATGAATCAATACAAATCTCTGCTGATTCATTCACTATCGCTGAAAATGGTGGATCCTTTAGGGGTAAAGTGATATTAGGAACTCAACCATCTCATGGATTTCGAGGTACGCTTGAGGTAAGAGCTGGAACAGCAACAGTGGGAGTGAATTATTCGGCGTTAGTAATTACAGGAGCGGAACAGACAAATTGGATTAACCGAACAGGTCCAGAATATAGACTTCAATTTAGAACAACTCCAACCAATGAGTTCACATTTGAAATTCCAATTATAGATAATTCAATTTACGGAGGTAACAAAACCTTTGAATTGATCCTTAAAGATCTTCGTCGGGATGGTGATCATCCAATTGGAAATGTAGCTGGGTTTCCAAATGGAGGTAATAGTTATTCACAAACCGTAACTATTGTGGAAGATGATCTGGAACCAGTACTTGCTGTCACTAATTCTACTTTTAAGTTTGTAGAGGATGATACTAATTCTATTGCTCTTACCTTGGGATTTGTTCCGAGTTTGACGACACCAGCCAGTTTTAGTGTAGCTACGTCTACTAATGGATCAGCAATCGCGGGACAAGATTTCAATGCGATAGATACTTCTTATAATGTTCCAAATTCGGGTACTTTTTCAGTTCCAATCACGTTGCGTGATGATTCAATAATTGAATCGGACGAAACTTTCACTATTACCTTGTCAAATTTGATTGGTCTCAGGTTTTCCGGAGGTGAAAGATTAAAAACTTATCCAATTACGATTGTAGATGATGATTCAACAATTCTCTCAATATCTAGTGACTCACTTTCTGTTGCCGAAAATGTTTCGGATGGCGAGCATATTATCAAATATAATCTTTCAAGTGCTACAAGTGTACCAGTTACTTTTGATTATTCGCTAAGCGGTGGAACAGCAGAAAAAGTTACAGATTTTACTGAACCGATAAATAGAACTGTGACTATTCCCGTTGGGTCCACGACTGGAAGTTTTACTATTCCCATTGTGAATGATGCAATACACGAATTGGATGAAACTTTTACGATTACATTTAAAAACTTAGTTGGAGCAAGTTTGACTTCTGGGACCGCAACAATTTCTCGAGTAGTTACAGTTACTGATGATGATGAACCAACGCTTGTAATTCCTGCTAATCCCACTTCATTTCTAGTTGCAGAAGATAGTCCAAACGATAAATTCATAGTAAATTTACCTTTTTCTAAAGCACTACTACATCCTATATCCGTTACTATTGAAACAACTAATGGTACTGCAATAGTGGGACAGGATTTTGTTGCAGATGACGGAACACCAAAAGAGTTTAGTTCAACCACCGACAAACTTCCAGTTACAATATC
Source organism: Stappiaceae bacterium (assembly GCA_964291365.2). GTDB lineage: Bacteria > Pseudomonadota > Alphaproteobacteria > Rhizobiales > Stappiaceae > JBDWFY01. Next base: position 118,188 of record OZ220020.1, on the reverse strand, counting down.
TTCAATAAATGATACAGCCACCGAGGGAAATGAGTCTTTTTCATTTAGAATCACTAGTTTGACTGGAGCAAAGTTTCCTGATGGTGTTACATCATATTCAGGTACAGTTACTATTATTGATGATGAATCATCAACTCTTTCTATCACCAATACGGAATTTTATGTCGAAGAAGATGTAACAGGTGGGAATTTTGATGTAAATCTTTCACTTTCAAGTGCGGTTGGAATGGACGTAACTTTAGAATTTAATATGGAAAATGTGGAAGACCAAACAGCAATTAAGGGATCAGATTATACTCAAGATTCAAATAATGTAATATCATTTGAAGCAGGTCAAACCACCAAAACAATATCAATTCCAATAACTGATGATGGGAATGTGGAGGGTAACGAATCGTTCACCCTTATTCTTTCTAATCTAATTGGCGCAAAATTTGTAAATAATGTTACAACTTTAAGTCAAGAAATAACTATTTTTGATGATAATGCCCCAGAGGTTACAATAACTGCGGACAATTATAATATTGCAGAGGATGGTGGAAAGTTCACATTTTCTTTGGTTGTGGATGGGACCTATAAAAGTTTTAAATTTAGTCTTTCAACGAGTCATGGTACTGCGATGGGGGCTGATTTCTCTGATAGTTTTGAAGATGAGTATACTTACAGGCGCAATTCAACAAATCCAACATTAGCTGTTGATATATCTGATGATGATATTCTGGAGGGAGATGAAACATTTTCAATTAGTTTAGTAATAACTCAAGGTGCGGTTCGCTTACCGAAAGGTTCTCCTACCTATTCAAAAATTGTTACTATAGTTGATGATGAATCCACCACACTGTCTGTTAAAAATACTAGATTTGATGTCCTTGAAAATATTGGTCAGGGTGGATTTATTTTAAGGGTTGGGTTATCAAATTCAATTGCCATTGATGCATCTGTAGAGTATGATTTAATGGATGTTACGACTTCTAAAGCTTCATCTAGATCAGATTATACTGAACGACCCATAGCTCAAAGAAACACTACTATAATTGCGGGAAATACCATCGGAACATTTACAATTCCAATTGTCAATGATACACGTCTTGAAGGGAATGAAACATTCAAGATTGTCCTTAAAAATCCAGTTGGTGCAGTTTTTGCAAATGGTGCGACACTGGAAGTGACCATAACAATTGTTGATGATGAATATCCGACTGTTTTGCCTCCTATATCTACATTTGTCGCTGAAGATGTTGCAACGGAAAAAATTGATTTAAGCTTGTCTCTTTCGGGTGAAAGTACTCGTAGTATTGCTGTGAATTATGAAACGGTCGATGACTCGGCAATTAAGGGAGAAGATTATACATATCAAGTGGGAACTTTGAATTTTTCGCCTGGAATTACAGAAAGTAAATTTTCAATCCCAATATTGAATGATTCAAATCATGAAGGACTTGAAAGCTTTAAGATTCGATTTATTGTAACGATTGGTGATGCAAAGTTTGCTGGTGGTAAAACGACCAATTCAAAAACAATATATATAAATGATGATGAAACTCCAACTCTGTCAATCGTTAACACAAAATTTTATGTTAGTGAAGATGTAGGTAATAATGGATTTAGTTTGGAATTGGCACTATCTGGATTTGCCAATACCCAGAATAATGTTGAATTAAATTTTGCAGTAACTGGTGGAACTGCAATTAAAGGGGTAGACTACAATAGTTCTTCACAGAAAGTTAGGTTTTCTTCAAGTGAATTGAAAAAAATTGTTTCAATAGGAATCATAGATGATTCAATTGTTGAGGGTAACAAAACTCTCCGAATTACTCTTACAAATCTGAGGGGAGCTGTATTTGCTGGAGGTGGGAGCAGTTTAATGCGAACAATTACTATTGTTGATGATGAGCGAACAACTCTTTCTCTAGCTACAACATTATTTAAGGTAAATGAGGATGCAGCTAGCGGAAAATTTAATGTAGATGTAATGCTTGCAGCTGCGAGTCCATATGATGTTTCCTTCACGGTGTCAACTGAAGATGGAACAGCCATAAAAGATCAAGATTACACTGCATTGGTAAATGAGTCTGTTACAATAGAAGCAGGTGATACAACTAGAACTTTTTCAATTCCAATTATTAATGATACCGATAATGAAGGGGAACAGTCATTTAACTTTAAGATTGAAAACGTTGTCGGTGCAATGATTTCTGAGGGTGTAGAGTATATTGAAAAAACAATAACTATTGTTGATGATGATGTCGCAACAATATACCTTGACCAAATTTTAAGTATTGGAAGTATTATTGAAGGATATGGAGATTATAATCTTGAATTAGAAATTTCAGTAGCAAATTATGTTCCAATTTCAATCAATTTTTCTTCAACTCCAGGAACAGCTAGAAATGGCACAGATTATATCGCTCCGGTGAATCAAACAATTACAAATACAGCAGGGTCGGACAACATTTCATTGTCTGGTTTTAGTTTTCCAGATAATTCTGAAGGTGATAGAGAAAAAACATTTTCAATTAATCTTTCAATTACTTCAGGAGCTGTATTCTTAGGTGGAGATACACAAAAGACCATTGAAATGACAATTGTAGATGATGATAAATTACGTTTAACTCCTTCAGTTTCATCAAATTTTGTTGATGAAGATGCAGGAAGTTATGTTATAAATTATACATTATCTGCTGCGATTTCTACTGACATTACATTTAGAGTCAGATTAGGAAATCCAAATCGTCCAGGATATACTAATGCGACTAAAGGTGTTGATTATGAAGATCTAGACAATCATATTGTTACAATTTCACCTGGTGAGACTAGCGGGTCAATTTCGATTTCAATCCTTGAAGATTCAATTACTGAACCTGTGGAAATTTTCAGAGTTGAGTTTATAAATCTTTCTCACGGAAGTTTTCCTGTAGAAAATCCTCAGAGTTGGACAAAATACGTATCCATTAACAAAAATGACTTACCGACACTCTCAATTACCAATGAAAAATATTCTGTAATAGAGGATGCAGGAACATTTGACTTAAATTTGATGATTTCGCAACTTAGTGCAGGAACTGTTGCCTTCAAGCTACATTACCTTAATGGTGATACAGATACTGCGGTAGCTGGAACTCACTATCATCAAGATTCACAAAGACACATATTCTTTTTGGGTCAAACGACAAGGATTTTTCCAATTCAAATTATAAATGCTCTGAGTACTGAAGGAAACAAATCGTTTACATTCAGTCTTGAAATACTATCTGGTGCGATTTATCCCGCTGATGCACAAATCATAAATGGTGAGAAAAGAATTGTTAAGACTGTTACAATAATTGACGATGAGCCCCCAGCTGTTGAGATTGACAATAATGAAAGTGATTTTACTTTAACAGAGAATGGTGGAAATTTAGTCATAAATTATACATTGGGTAGTTTGACTACACATGACGTAACCTTTAAATATGATTTGATTGACGTTACGACTACTAAAAACTCCGATTATATTGAGGCTGAAGAGGACGAAAGAGAAATCACAATTAGTGCCGGAAGGACTACTGGTTCTTTTACAATTCAAATAATTGATGATGTCGAAAATGAGGGGAATGAAACATTTACTTTAGTACTTTCAGATTTAGACGGTGCATCTGTTTTTCTTGGCAATGATATTGAATATTCTAAAACTGTAACAATTATTGATAATGAAGTACCTACTCTATCAATAGTAAATACTGAGCTCAGTATTGAAGAAAATATTGAAGCTGGAAAAATAGATCTTGAAGTGAAGCTATCTGGACCAACAACTGATTTAGATCCGGCTACCAATAAAGTAGTTACATTCGACTATGCTTTGACTGATGGAACCGCTACTGTTGCAGGATTGGATTATATGCAACCGGATTCAAGACGATTTTCAATTCCAGAGGGTGGTTCAACTACTACAATATCTATTCCTATCTTGGATGATACTACTTCGGAAGGAAATGAAACATTTGATATTACTTTAAATATTACTTCAGGAGCTAAATTTGCTGATGGTAGAACGGCAAAAACCCAAACAATTACAATACTGGATAATGAACTACCAACGTTATCTTTCCAAACCACTCCAATTAGTGCAATTGAAAACGTTGATTCAACAAGGATTAGTGTCGGTGTTCAGCTTTCGGGAATACCACATCAGGATGTAACATTTAGTTATGATATGGCTGATGTCACAGCGACAAAACGAGTTGATTATGTTGAGGAAGGTACTAGAACCGCGACTATTTCAGCAGGGAGTTCTAGTGGATCATTTTCAATTCCAATCATAGATGATTTGTATAATGAAGGTAATGAAACTTTCAATCTAACTTTATCTAATCTTTCAAATGCAGTTTTTGCCGATGATGCCGCGTCAATTTCTAAAATTGTAACGATTCAAGATAATGAATTACCGATATTACTTGTTAAAACAGAAGAATTTATTGTTGATGAGGATGACGAAGATGACAGCGATGACATCAATAATTTTGTAATAAGATTTGAACTTTCTGGACCAACTGGTCAAGATGTAACTTTTGATTATAACTTAACTGACATTACAACCACTAAAGAATCTGATTATACTGGGGCTGAAGAGGATGAGAGAACTATCGTGATTGCTCAGGGTGAAGCTTCCGGATCCATCACAATCCCAATTTTGGATGATTCGCGAAATGAGGGTGATGAGACATTTACTTTTACTTTATCTAATCTTTCTGGAGCTGTTTTAGAAAGCGGTGAAGCCACTCTTTCCAGAACTGCTAAGATTGTTGATGATGAGCTACCAACATTAAAGTTTTCTACAACCACATTTAGTGTTTTTGAAGATGTGGGAAGTAGAGGTTATGTGATTGAATTTGAGTTAACTGGTACTACTGAAGAGGATGTCACATTCAAATATGCATTATCGGGTGGAAATGCAACTAAAGTTACTGACTATACCGAGGCTGATGAAAGTGAAAGAATGTTAACAATTGCAGGTGGTGAAACTATTGAAACGATTTCAATCCCAATTATAGATGATTTAATTAATGAGGAAAATGAATTATTTACAATTACGTTATCAAACCTTTCAGGTGCGGTATTTGAAAGTGGTAGTGAACTCTCGGAAACAATCACAATCCTTGATAATGATTCCATTACTCTCTCTGTATCTACAACAAATTTTAATGTTAATGAAAGTGATGAAAATGTGGACGGTGGAAACAGTTTTGTAGTAGACTTTGTGCTTTCTGGTACAACAGCTTTGGATGTAACTTTTGAATACGATTTAACGGATGTTTCAGCAAATAAAGGGGTTGATTATTTGGAAGAAATTGAGAGAACTGTCACGATTCCTGCTGGAAGTACAACGGGATCAATTTCTATTCATATATTGGATGATTTTGAAATAGAAGGTAGTCAATCATTTACATTGGAATTTTCTGAATTAAAGGGAGCTGTATTTGCTAACAATGCTAAGATTCCCAAGACTATTGTTATAATTGATGATGAAACTCCAGTTATTTCAGTAACTACTACAAATTTTGATATTGCTGAGGAAGCCAATAGTTTTGAAGTTGAAGTGGAGTTACTAGAAGCAAGTCTTGATGATGTCTTGTTTGAATATTCAACTACAAATATTTCTGCAGAGAAAGGATTGGATTATACTGATTCAAGTGGAATTGTAACAATTAGAGCGGGTGAAACTACAGGTTCATTTTCAGTTCCAATCATTGATGATACCGATCATGAGCAGAGTCAAACCTTTAGAATTGATTTGACGGGACGAGGCACAGTTCGATTTGATTCTGATACGACAAGTTTATTAAGTTTGACTGTGACTATATTAGATAATGAAGTTCCAATTTTGACGATTTCTGGAGGTGATCCAGTAACTGAATCTGATACAGTTGGCTCACCAGCTCAGGCAAGATTCACGATATTGTCACCTGTTCAACCAGCAACCAATAATTTTACTGTTCAATATACACCCACCAGTACTTCTTTTGCATTAAATTCGGGAATGAAGACTACATCTCATGCGCTTGATTTTTCAGATGCAGATGGTGATGGGATATTCACGGCTGAGTTACGTATTGATATTGCGTCTGATTTCACTCCAGAATTAAATGAATATCTTGATGTAATGCTGAATGCGGATAATGTTGGTTCAGAAAAATATTATGTGGGAACTACTGCATCGGCAACGGTATTTGTCGTCGATGATGATGCGGGGATCCCAGAGTTGTCGTTAGAAAGTATAACGGAACCGATTGCTGAAAGTGCCAGAAGTGTGGTATTCAATATTCTTGCAAGTGTAGCCCCTAGGAGAGAGCTTACCGTAAAATATACACCATCTGAAGTTGGTGGCGGAGATTTCTTTACGGATGCGGTTGCGACTGCAACTAGTACTAGTGTCAGGTTTCAAAGTCTATTTGGAAGGGTTAAGGGAACAATTATGGTTGATTTAAATGATGATACAGATGCTGAATCAACCGGGATGATTAAGGTAACTTTGAATGCTGATCCGGCTCTTGTCCAAACTTATACGGTCATTGCAGGGGACAAAAGTTTTTCGACTGCAACAATTCTGGATAATGATGCACCAGAGTTATCAATAGCCAATGGTCCATTAGTGAAAGAATCAGATCTTTCAGGATCTCCGGCTCAGGCAATTTTCACGATATCTTCACCGGTGCAACCGGCTACTAACAATTTCACGGTTCAATATACACCGACTAGCACTAATTTTGTAGCTAATTCAGGAACCAAGACTACATCTAATGTACTTGATTTTGCGGATGTGGATAATGATGGGATTTTTACGGCTGAGTTACGGGTAGACATTGTGTCTGATGGCACTCCAGAATTGAATGAATATCTTGAAGTAGTGCTGAATCCAGATACTGTTGGTGCCGAAAAATATTTTATTGGTTCATCAACATCGGCTTCAATTTATGTGGAGGACGATGATGCATCAATACCAGAGTTGTCGTTAGTAACTATTTCAAATCCGGTTGCTGAAAGTATGGGCAGTGTTGACATTACTATTATTGCTAGTGAGGCACCAAAACGTGATGTTACCGTTCGCTATACACCAGCTGAGGTTGGTCAAGGTGATTTCTTTACGGATACGGTTACGACTGCAACGGATACTTTGGTAAGTTTTCAAAATGTCGGGGGATTAGAGCAGGCAACGATCACAGTGAATTTAGACAATGATACTCGTGTTGAACCAACAGGGATGATTGATGTTACTTTGAATGTTGATCCAGCTCCAGCACCAACTTATTCAGTTGTTTCAGGTGATGGAAGTAGTATCAGGGTAACCATCCTAGATAATGATGCACCAGAGTTATCAATAGCCAGTGGCCCACCAGTTAAAGAATCAGATGTTTCAGGATCCCCCGCTCAGGCGATTTTTACGATATCTTCACCTGTTCAACCCGCAACCAATAATTTTACGGTCCAATACACTCCGACTAGTCCTAACTTTGTTGCGAATTCAGGAATCAAAAAAACATCTCATACGCTTGATTTTGCTGATGCTGATAATGATGGAATCTTTACAGCTGAGTTACGGGTAAACATTGTGTCTGATAGCACCCCAGAGTTGAATGAATATCTTGAAGTGGTGCTGAGTCCAGATACCGTTGGTTCAGAAAAATATTTTGTTGGTTCATCGGTATTGGCTTCGGTTCATGTAGAGGATGATGATGCGTCAATACCAGAATTATCAATGGCTAGTATTTCAGATTCAATTGTCGAAAGTGCGGGTCAAGTTGAATTTACCATTATTGCAAGTGAAGCTCCCAGACGGGATATAACAGTTCGATATACACCGTCTGAAGTTGGCCAAGGAGATTTCTTAACGGATGCAGTTGCGACTGCAACGGATGTTTTGGTAAGTTTTCAAAATGTTGGGGGATTAGAGCAGGCGACGATCACAGTAAATTTAAATAATGACTCTAATGTTGAGTCAACGGGTATGATAAAGGTAACTTTGAATACGGACCCAGCTCCGGCGCATACTTATACGGTTGTTGCAGGAGACAGTAGTTATACGATGGCAACAATATTGGATAATGATCAACCAACGATCACAATATCTTCTACTGCAAATAATGGAGTTGTTGTGGAAGGAAGTAATTTTACTTTAACACTAACCGCAACTCCGGCACCAGATTCTGCGTTTTTGGTTGATATTAATGTGGCTGAATTATTAACCACGGGTCATTTAAGTACAGTAACTAGCTCGAATTCAAATGTTATTACGGTAGCCAGTGATGGATCCGCTGAGGTTGAAATTGGTACAAGTGGGTCGGTAGATATAACTGTAGCAACAACCAATGATACTACGAATAAGCGACATGGTGAGATTGAGGTATCATTGGTAGCTGGAACTTATACTGATTATGCGGTTACCACCAATATGTCGCAACAAGCAGTTGCAGTGAAGATTGAAGATCAAGTTGTACCAGAGATTTCAATTTCATCTTTGAAAGATGATTCAAGTATTACTGAAGGGGGAAGTTTTAAATTTTTGGTTGAGGCCGATATCGTTCCGCTAACTGCAATATCGGTTAATTTGGAAATTGATGATAATAGCACAGGGCACTATAAATCAATTACGCCAACGGCCCCAATTGCCATGCTTAATGTCAATTCAGTTGAAGTCACTTTAGCGACCAATGATACGACTAATGAAGCGCATAGTGCAATAGAAGTATCCATTGATGCAACTAATGTCACGACCTATTCAGCTTCAACTTCTAATGATTCTATTTCTGTGGGAATTGTGGATAGTGTCAAACCGGAAATCTCTATTTCGTCCACTCAGCATAATGGGATTGTTACAGAAGGAGGTAGTTTTACCTTTACTTTAACCGCAGATCCAGTCCCATACTCAACAATCATGGTTGATATTACCGCGGTTGATGCCAGCACTGGTCATCTAAGTTCGCTTACAGCTTCAGATTCAAGTTCGATCACAGTAGCAAGTGATGGGTCGGCACAGGTTGAAATTGGAACAGGTGGAACCGCACAAGTTACAGTGTCCACCACCAATGATACTACTAATGTGAGACATGGTGTTATAGATATTTCAATAGATTCAGTAACTGATGCTGCGTATACGGTCGTGGTAGATCCAGAGGATGAAACTGATACCCTTCTTAATGCGATTCAAGTGAAGATTAAAGATACTGTTAAACCGGTGATTTCAATTGCGACAAATAGTAGTAAGGTTTCCGAAGGAGGTAGTTTCACATTTTCACTTTCGGCAGTTCCAGCATCGATTGCACCAATCTCAGTGGATATCACCGCGACTGAACTAGTAACTACGGGTCATTTAAATACATTAACGGGCGCAAATTCTAGCGTGATTACCGTAGCAGGAAATGGGTCCGCTGAAGTTGAAATTGATACCAGTGGATCCGTGGAGGTAACTGTAGCAACTACCAATGAAACGATGCGTAAGCGACATGGTGAGATCCAAGTTTCACTTGTAGAAGGAACCTATACTGATTACGCGATTACTACAAATACATCCCAACAAGCAGTTGCAGTGAAAGTAGAAGATCTAATTGCACCTGATATCTCAGTTTCTTCAACCAAAGCTGATTCAAGTATTACTGAAGGAGAAAGTTTCAAGTTTATGGTAGAAGCGGATATCGTGCCGCTAACTGCAATATCGATAAAGTTAACAATTGATGACAACAGCTTGGGACACTATAAATCAGTTACGCCAACGGCCCCGATTGCGATGCATAATGTAAGTTCAGTTGAAGTCACTTTAGCGACTAATAATACGACGACGGAAGCGCATAGTGCAATAGAAGTATCCATTGATGCAACTAATGTCACGACCTATTCAGCTTCAACTTCTAATAATTCTATTTCTGTGGGAATTGTGGATAGTGTCAAACCAGAGATCTCAATTTCCTCCACTCAGCATGATGGGATTGTTACAGAAGGAGGTAGTTTTACCTTTATTTTAACCGCAGATCCAGTCCCATACTCAACAATCATGGTTGATATTACTGCGGTGGATGCCAGCACGGGTCATCTAAGTTCGCTTACAGCTTCAGATTTAAGTGCAATCGTAGTAGCAGCTGATGGGTCAGCACAGGTTGAAATTGGGGTTAGTGGAACCACACAAGTTACCGTGTCCACCACCAATGATACTGTTAATGTAAGACATGGTGTCATTGATATTTCAATAGATTCAGTAACTGATGCCGCGTATACAGTCGTGGCAGACCCAGAAGATGAAACTGATACCCTTCTTAATGCGATACAAGTGAAGATTAAAGATTCAGTCAAACCAGTGATTTCAATATCTTCAAGTAGAAGTAAGGTTCCCGAAGGAAGCAGTTTCACATTTTCCCTTTCGGCAGTTCCAGCACCGATTGCACCAATCTCAGTGGATATCACCGCGACTGAACTAGTAACTACGGGTCATTTGAGTACATTAACAGGTCCAAATTCTAGCGTGATTGTCGTAGCAGGAAATGGGTCTGCTGAGGTTGAAGTTGGTACCAGTGGCTCGGTGGATGTAACTGTAGCAACTATCAATGATACGACGAATAAGCGACATGGTGAAATTAAGGTCTCATTGGTAGCTGGAACTTATACCGATTATTCAATTACCACAAATACGTTGCAACAAGCAATTGAGGTGAAGATAGAAGATCAAGTTGCTCCCACAATTTCAATTACCTCTTTGAAAGCTGATTTAAGTATTACGGAGGGAGAAAGTTTTAAATTCACAGTTTCGGCAGATATTGTACCATTGACTGCGATATCAGTTAAATTAGCAATTAGTGATAATGGCTCAGGGCACTATAAATCAGTTGCGCCAACTGCACCGATTGCCATGCTTAATGCAAATTCAGTTGAAGTTACTTTAGCGACCAATGATACGACTAATGAAGCGCATAGTGCAATAGAAGTATCCATTGATGCAACTAATGTCACGACCTATTCAGCTTCAACTTCTAATAATTCTATTTCTGTGGGAATTGTGGATAGTGTCAAACCAGAGATCTCAATTTCCTCCACTCAGCATGATGGGATTGTTACAGAAGGAGGTAGTTTTACTTTTACTTTAAACGCAGATCCAGTCCCATACTCAACAATCATAGTTGATATTACCGCGGTTGATGCCAGCACTGGTCATCTAAGTTCGCTTACAGCCTCAGATTCAAGTTTGATCGCAGTAGCAAGTGATGGGTCGGCACAGGTTGAAATTGGAACAGGTGGAACCGCACAAGTTACAGTGTCCACCACCAATGATACTACTAATGTGAGACATGGTGTTATAGATATTTCAATAGATTCAGTAACTGATGCTGCGTATACGGTCGTGGCAGATCCGGAGGATGAAACTGATACCCTTTTTAATGCGATACAAGTGAAGATTAAAGATACTGTTAAACCAGTGATTTCAATATCTTCAAGTAGTAGTATGATTTCCGAAGGAAGCAGTTTCACATTGTCCCTTTCAGCAGACCCAGCACCGATTGCACCAATCTCCGTTGGTTTAACCGCGGCGGAATTAGTAGCAACAGGTCATTTGAGTATATTAACTGGTCCAAATTCAAGAGCGATTACGGTAGCAAGTGATGGATCTGCTGAAGTTGAAGTTGGTACCAGTGGATCGGTGGATGTAACTGTAGCAACGATCAATGATACGACGAATAAGCGACATGGTGAGATTGAGGTATCATTGGTTGAAGGTACTTATACCGATTTTACGATTACCTCCAATTTATCTCAACAAGCAGTTATAGTGGAGATTGAAGATCAAGTTGCATCAGTTATTTCAATATCATCGATAAAGGATGGTCAAAGTATTACCGAGGGTGGCAGTTTTGTCTTCAGAATTGAAGCAGATTTAATCCCAATATCTCCAATTTCGGTTGAACTTGATATTGATGACGATAGTTTTGGTCACTATAAATCGGTTTCACCAACTGCTCCGATTGCAATGCATAATGTTAGAATTGTTGATGTTACCTTGGTAACTAATAATACTCCAGAGGTGAATCATGGTGAAATTGAGGTTTCAATTATTGTTACGCAAGCAACTTATACCGCATCTGCAAATGACAATTCAATTACCGTGGGGATAGAAGATAGTGAAGTGCCAAAAGTTTCAATCTCTACCCCTCAGGCTCAGAATGATATCGTCAAAGAAGGAAATAGTTTTACTTTCCACATTACCGCATCACCTGTTCCCTTTTCTCCAATTACAGTAAACATAACTGTTGCTGAAGTAATTGATACGAACCACCTAGGTCAACTTTCTGACTCAGAAGCAAATTTGATTTATGTAAGTGCTGATGGTTCAGCTCAGGTAGAAATTGGTACCGGCGGTACTGGTCAATTTACCTTGACTACCATAAACGATACTACAAATAAGCGTCACGGAAATATTGGAATATCGCTAGATGCAGTTTCTAATGCAGACTATGAAATAACCACAAATGTAAACCAACAAGCAATTAATGTTAAGGTTCAAGATTTGGCGACACCAATCATTTCGATTTCATCGATAAAGGATGGTAATAGTATAACTGAAGGTGACAATTTCTCTTTTAGATTAGAGGCGGATTTGGTAGTTCTAACTCCGATTGCAGTAAAACTTAGTTTGAGTGATGAAGAATTAGGAGATTATATTCAGGATTCAACGAATGCACCAATTTCAATGCACAATGTTCAATTTGTGGATGTAATTTATGATTCATCTAGTAGTGATGATGAAGTTAAACACAATGAAATTTCAATTTCTATAAATGATACAGATGAGACTACTTACACTGCGTCGGAAACCAATAATTCTATTACTGTGAAAATCAGAGATAGTGTCATTCCGGTAGTTTCGATTTCTCCTGCGAGTATTGATTCGGTTATTTCCGAAGGAAGTAATTTTAATTTTACCGTTACTGCAGAACCGGCTCCAATCTCAGCAATCATGGTTGACATATCTATAGTGGGTTCTGAAACGGGTCACTTAGGTCAGCTTTCATATGTGGTTTCAAACTTAGTCTCAAATAATATTACAGTTGGAGAAGATGGTTCAGCTTCAGTAGAAGTTGGAACAAGTGGATCAACGGTAGTTACAGTAGCAACTAATAATGATACAATCAATAAGAGAAATGGTGAAATCGAAATTTCACTAGTTGAAATTACCGAAGAAGCTGAATTTCACTATATAATTGTCAATGATGAAACCAAAATTGTATTTCAAGTGAATATTAAAGATCAAATTGCACCTGTAATTTCAATTAATTCTACAAAAGATGGCAAAAGTGTCACTGAAGGTGAGAGTTTTATCTTCACCGTTGAGTCAGACTTGGTCCCATTATCTCCAATTGCAATTAATCTTGACATTGAAAATGATTCTGGACACTTTAAACAAATTACTCCCAGTGTACCAATAGTTTTGGATAATGTAACTTCTAAAGAGATTACTTTAGCGACTAACAACACAGATTTGGTGAAACATAGTGAAATTTTAATATCGATTAATGATACTAACGTTACAACATATAGTGCATCTTCTCCCAATAATTCCATTATGGTTAAGATTAAGGATAGTAACATTTCTACTGTTTCTATTACTTCAGAATCTAATAATGGAGTCATTACCGAAGGGCAAAATTTTGAATTTAAAATTTCTGCAGTTCCCGCACCACTGGAACCTATATTTGTTGAATTTACCACGGTGGATGTGAACTTAACCGGACATTTAGGTTCATTGTCTAGTACTAGTCCAGTAGAAATTGGAGCTAATGGATTTACTAGGATTACAGTTTCTACTAATCTTGATGCTCAATATTTTAGACATGGTGAGATTAGGATTACGCTTAATAAAGTCAATAATGCAGATTATAAAATAGCATCAGAGGATAACTCAAATTCAATTCGAATTTTAGTCAAAGATAGAGAAGATCCGGTTGTGTCAATAACTTCAAATTTGGAAGGACTAAGTATTGTAGAAGGTGAAACATTCTACTTTAATTTAATGGTTAAACCAGTACCGGTGGTTCCAATTCTGGTGGCTCTAAATATTGATGATGGGGATTTAGGCTATTTTGGTTCACTTTCAATTGATACTCCGGTAAAACTTGATGGTTCACATCCCGTTGAAGTCGTATTATTTACCAGAATTGTAAGTGTTGTTAATGAACCTGGTAATATCAATGTACAGATTGGAAGTGCGCAAAATAATGAATATGAGGTTTCTCAGGCAAACCGTTCAGTTAGTGTTGTAATTGAAAAAGATATAAAATCAGTTGTATCCATCGCAGCTCATAATCAAAATTTAACTGCGATTGAAGGAGAAAGTTTTAGATTCTCGTTGTATGCTTCACCGCAACCACGGATACCGATAAGAGTTTCATTAACGGCAAATGATGGGGGCACTGGACATTTTGCAAGATTTTTAGGACCCAAACAAATTCTTGTAAATACAGGAGGTTATGGTGACGGTGAAATCTCAACCAAAAATATTAGTGATAAAATTGGACACGGAATAATTACAGTTACAATCAATCCTGACCCTACATATCAAATTTCACACACATCTTCTAGTATTAGAGTTATCATTTTAGATAATATAGAATCCAATGTTCCAGAAGTGTCCGTTAAAGCAAATCCAGACTCTCTAGCAAATAATGATCACGCACAATTTATATTTACTGCAATCCCACCTCCATTGGATGAAATTAAAGTTGAAATTTTAGTAAGTCAGCAAGGTGGTGCAGTACGTTGGCGGGTACCGACAACTATAATAATGATGAGTGGAAGAAAAATTGTTTCATTTCCTATTAATATGGCAATCAATTCAGCATCAAATCCTAAAATTTCAGTGATGGTAGTAGATCATCCACATTATATCGCGAATAGTGAGGTGGCAGAAATGACAATTTCAGATAGCTCAGCAAACCTTGCTCAAGGTGACCAGACTAGGATTGCAATTGCGAGTCAAGTTGCTGATCTAGTTTTACAAATTCAGAATGATACGTTGTTAGAACCAGAAGTTTCACAGAGTGAAATTAATACATTGGCGACACCTATTGTGTCAATATCTGCAGTTGCAGATTCAATACAAGAAGGACAAATTGCACAATTCCGAATCTTATCTACGCACCTAATTTCTAATTCAATCTCCATTCATGTTGAACAATATGGTAATTTCTTGAATTTAACACCACCAACTCAGTATTCATTAAATGGAGAAAATGAAGGTATTTTGGAACTAGCAACAATAGACAATCAAATCGCAGAACCTGATGGTAAAATTACAGTATCTATAAATCAAGGTCATGGATATTTACCAGCGGTGAGTCGCTCATCAGCATCTGTAATAGTGACTGATAATACCGACCGCAAAGCTAGACAAGAGCAAATTGCTTTAAAAATTGAACAGTTGTTGCCTCAAATTGATCAAGCTGAGAGTGAGTTATTGAATAATGCACTTACCAATCGAATGCAAAGTTTCAGAAATGAAATAAAAAATTCTTATTTCAAATTAGGTGGTCAACAGAATATGAAATCTCTAATTATTGAAACCGGTGAAACTATCAATAGCAATGACATTTTGGTAAAAAGATTACTGGATCAATCATCCTTTGAATTTAAAATAAATTCAGATAGTGATTTCATGAATATGGTCTCGGTTTGGGGAAAAAGCAATTTCAGAAATTTGAATACAGTAAATAATGGAACTGGTGATATTGGTGCTGGTGAACTGTTCAATGGTTTATTTGGAGTTGATACAGAAATTGTACCAGAACTAGTAGCGGGTCTTGGAACCTCTTTCACACAAACTTCTGTCAATTTGGATAGTTCTATTTTAGGTGATATTGAGTTTCAAACCAATTCTACTCAGTTCAATCCATACATCAGGTGGAAATCTGCAACGAGTTCATCTGAACTTCGTTCCGTATTTAGTATTGGGTCTGGAGAAATTACCGCCAATCAAAGTGGGTATGAGTCGAGTACACTTCAAAGTGAGTTATACTCTATTGCAGCAGATGGACGTGTCAATTTATTGAGGGAACAAGAAAATACCGAAATTGGCATCGCAGGTCAAACAAATCTAAAAAACATTATTGTCAGAGGAGATGAAAATATTAGTGAATATATTGAGATGATGAGTAGATTTTCACGGATTGGATTAGAAGGAGTTCATAATTTTGACCAAATTGATGGTGTAACACAAATATTAAAGTCTTCCATTGGAATAATAGAAACGAATATTTCTGGTCAATCTGTATTATTGTCTGAATTGACAGGTGGGATAGGATATTCTTCGTCGCTTGGATTTAGATTCAACGGTGAAGGCCAGATTTCTTCAAATCAAATTGACAAGATTTATGGATGGAAATTGAGAAGTTCGTTTAGTTATGATCGGTATCATGACAATCTTGGTTTAGTAATGACTGTTGATTCTAAGTACTGCTCAAAATGCGCAGCAAATTCTGAAAGCTTATTCGGAACAAGTTCATTAATAAATTCTAGACAAGTTAGATTAGAGGATGACAATATTGGAATTAATACCAATCAAATCTCAACGGAGATTAGCTATGGAATTGAAATTGGTGATGAAATCGGTCAGTTGAATCCTTTTGTTAGGATTGAATATTTAGGTAATGAAAATCCGCAGCAACAAATCGGAGGACGGGTTTTGATTAATTCTAATATTAAGTTTGAATTGGTGGGAACCCATGAGTCAAAATTGGGTTTAAATGAAGTTCAGAGCTTGAAATTTAAAGGATTCATTAGTTGGTAGAGTTTGATTAGGTGGTGTTGAGATTTTTGTGGTCATACCACTTTTAAGTTGGGTTTCGGGAGTTTAGTTTCATATTGTTTATCTAATTGAAATTTGGTAGAAGTTATACAAATTTTCAGGTAGCAAAGCGAGCTGATATCAATACTGGTTTATGTGACCAAAAATATTGAAGTTGTAATATTAAAATTGAAACGGTTGGAAATACTAGGTTTTGAAGATGTAATTCAAAAGTTCAAGAGAGTGCAATAAACTGTCGGCATTTTTAACAATTAAAACTTAGCTAGCCGACAAATTAAAGGTAGCTGTGTACAACATTGGTTAGTGAGTCAGCGTAGCATTACTTTGGATTCATCAAAACTTCGCTATTATCCCAGGATTTATCACAAGGATCTTACTAACCGTTACCTTGTTTGTTAGTTCGATTTGATCATTGCCAAACTGGCGAACTAATCCCAGTTCAACGAATATATTTCACGTAGTGCAAGAAAAAATACTGCAAACGGTTTACTAGTTCACCTAAAAATTGCGGTGCACTCCTAGCTGGAGACCTTAATAAAAAAAACTATCATTCTTACCGAAGGGATTGAAGATGCTTTGTCAATCCTCCATGTTGTCAAAAATATTGCAACCCAGGTTAGTTGTCTAAAGACAAATACAACTAATATTTAGTTGGCAATTATTTACTTGAATTTTGCACCATTTACCCAGTCTAAAGATACCATTTAACTCCTCCTCCTATGATAATTTCAGCCATTATAGGAATGGTAGTTGAATTATGAAATTAAGGATAATGGGAAATTAATCATTACTGTTGGTATCAATCATCAGAAGTATGTGAAGATTTCTAAGAAATGGACAATTGACTAATCTAAAGAGGCCGGGAGCAAAATCAAATTTCATTGTGTCTTGCATAAAGCGGTAAGTGAAGTATGAAGAAATTTACCGACAATAAATAAGGGTCTTATATACGATATGTTACAATAGGTAAAATAGCTTAAAATTTGGGTATTACATAAATAATGTAACAGTTATAGACGACAATTGATGCCGTCTATTCATTGATTGCTAAGATGAAAGTTATTATCTTAACGATTAATGATCTCCGATTGCACAACGATAGCCGTGATCTCCAACATACACAATAGCATTATTAATACATTCATGTGGCTACCTTTGGTCATCAGCATGACAGGCACTTTTAAACAATCCAAGAGATAAGATTAAGATAAGTTTTTTAACCATTAGATTTACTCCCGGATTTTTTAGTTTGTGTTAAATTAACATTGTTTACAAAAATTTCCGTAAAAAGTGTGACAAATTGTCGCATTATATCATTTTGTATAAAACTCCCCTAATTAAAAGGGATTTTGTTGAATCAAATTTTCAAAAAAAAATTTTTTTTTGGGGTTGTAAGCATTTTTCCGAATAGTGATTGAACAAATTAGATCATAGATTATTAAGTGTCCTTATTTTTTAGGGGCAAAGTTTAGTTTTATTAATTTTTTGAAAAATTTAGTTTTATTACAAAAAAATAGTTTATATAATTTAGTTGACAAAAAAATTTGGAGTAATCAATGAAAATAATACTGAAATTAGGTGAATTGGCTCAATTTTGGTTTAAAATTTTTTTAAAGTTACTATTAAAATACTGAAAGGTTTAACAATAATAAATACTAAGAAGAAGGAAATATTATGAAGCTAATCAAAAAGATCTTACCTAGTGTTCAATCTGAATCTGTAGGTATATTGTTTGGAAAACTAGGACTAAGATCGGTTGACTTAGCAACATGGAAGTTTCTTCGGATTTCAGAGTTTATGAAAGTTTTATATTATCTTTTGAAGAAATTTTTACATGTAACAGTTCGAATATTTGTGCTGAGTTCAATCGTATTTATTTTGTTGTCCCATTTTGAGTTAGTAAATGCGAGGCCTTCTTTTGATATCAGTACCAAAACGAATAAGGTAACAGATTACAACGGGGTAGCAGCACCTCTAATAATTGACCCTTATTACCTCAGCAGCGAATCAGAGATTTTAATTGACCATTTTTCAAGAGCATCTAATGAAGCAAGTTCAATCGTAGTTGCACAAGCGGAGTTACCTATATTAACTATAACTAATACTTCATTTTCTGTAATTGAGAATATTAGTGATAATCCACAACAAACAGGTTTTGTTGTCAATTTTGAGCTTTCCGCAGCGGCTAGTAGTCCAGTGACTTTTAACTACTCAATGACGGATATTACAACAACAAAGTCTTCTGATTATACCGAGGTGGCAAATAGACGTGTTAACATTTCGGCTAACACTACAAGTGGTTCATTTACAATTCCAATAATCAATGATGTGATAAGTGAGAGAAATGAGTCATTTACATTAACTCTATCTAATCCGACCGGTGCAAATCTAATAACTGGCACAACACTTTCAAAAGTGATCACAATTATTGATGATGACAGACCACAATTAAAAATTTCCAACACAACTTTCAATGTCAATGAAAATGTATCAGGTAGTAAATTTACAGCAAATTTGGTACTTTCCAAAGCGATTAGCGAAAGTATTTCTGTAAGATATTCAGCCATAAATTCAACAGCAATTGAAGGAGAAGACTATACTCTTCAAGATGCTATTTTAACCTTCCCACCGGGTGTTGCAGCAAAATCAATATCAATTCCCATTATAGATGATTCGAAACATGAAGGAAATGAAACCTTTTCGTTGGTTCTGTCAAATCTAGTAGGAGCTGAATTTGAAAATGGAACTAGTATTTCGAAAACGATAACAATTATTGATGATGAGTCCCCGACACTATCCATTACAAACACTACATTTAATGTCGCAGAGGATGTAGGAAACGACGGGTTTGATTTGGAATTAGAACTATCAGGACCTACTAGCAATAATGTTCAATTGAGACTTGAAGTAACTGGAGGTACGGCTACGGCGGGTGTTGATTTTACTCGTACGCCAATTGATATAGCTTTTTCACCTAGTGAAATTAGTCAAAAAGTTAACTTTGATATCATCGAAGATTTTGGATTTGAACGAGAAGAAACAATTGAATTTACACTTTCAAGTCTAAGTGGTGCAGTATTTGCAGATGGAGGAAATAGTTTCTCTGGAATGATAAATATAGTTGAGGATAGAGTAGCCGCGATTTCAATTCCAGACACTAATATTATTGTTAGTGAAAATGCCAGTGGTGGTGAAATAACAGTGGATGTGAGATTAGACTTCGCAACTAAGGTAGATGTTGAATTTGACGTAAATTTAGAGAATGGAACGGCAATGTTAAATCAAGATTTTAGATACTTAACAGGTACCAACCCAGTTACAATCAACGCAGGAGAATTAGAAACTTCGGTTTCAATTGGGATAATTGATGACACAACTGGAGAGGGAGATGAAAGTTTTGCATTTAATATTAACAATGTTGTTGGAGCAGAAATTCTTGGCGGTGGGACTAGTATAAGAAGAACAGTCAAAATAATTGATAATGAAACTCCGACTTTAAATGTACCTTCAATTCTTGAGGATGAATTATTTTACGAAGGTCAACATGTGGGTTTAGCGTTATGGACCCTTGAAGAAGTGAATCATGAAATAAGTGTGGATTATTCTACAGAGAGTGGAACTGCAAGGGTCGGTACAGATATTTTCGTTCCGGGTAACAGTAGTAAAAAAATTGCGCCTGGGTTTAATTCGATTGAATATAATTTTTTTGGAGTACCCTCTAATGAAACTAGAAATGGGCATAAAACTTTCAAAATACATTTTAGAAATCTCACTGGAGCAGTGTTTGCTGATGGGACTAGAAATAAAACATTTAACATGAAAATTATTGATGATGAATCTTTGGAACTTGATATTACCAGTCCAAGTTCAAATTTTGAAGTTAATGAAGAGCAGGGAGAATTAGTAGTAAATGCAACTCTTCCAACCATAACTGCGACAGATGTGTCATTTACGTACAACCTAACAAACGGAACTGCAACAAAAACGTTAGATTTCACCGAAGTACAAAATAGAACAGTTACAATTCCAAGCTCTACCAGAACGGCAACATTTGCAATTCCGATTATCAACGATGCGATTTCAGAGAATGAGGAGAACTTTACCATCAATTTTACCAGCATTAGTAACGCAGTATTTTCTGGAGGAGGACGCACATATAGCAAAACAGTTACTATCAATGCAAATGATTTACCAACAGTTTCAATTTCCGAAACCGAGTTTTTTGTTAATGAGGATGCAGGTAATTTAGAAGTCACGGTGAATCTTTCACACGCGTCCTGGAAGGCTATACCCTTTACATTTTTTTGGCATCATGAATCAACAACAGCAGGGTCGGGTAATTCCTCTGGAGCAGATTTTACATTGGATAGAAGCCCAAAAGAAATTGCTGCTGGTGAAACTTCAAAGACCTTCAGAATACCTATTATTAATGACAATGATGTAGAGGGAAATGAAGTTTTCTATGTGTTTTTTATATGGGAAAGCGGAGCTGTACTATTACCACTAGAAGAAACTAATCGTGATAGAAATAGGACGACTAGACGTATCACTATTATTGATGATGACTCACCAACAGTTTCAATTACAACGCAAAATTTTGATGTTTATGAAGATGTTGTCGGAGGTAGTTTTGTAGTTAATTTAGCTCTTTCATCAACGACATCTAATACCGTTAGCTTTGAATATAATATGACAGATGTGACGACTACCAAGGGATCGGACTATACTGAAGCAACGAATCGAACAGTTACTATTGGAAGTGGTAGAACTGGGTCCTTTTCAATTCCAATCATTAATGACTCAGATAATGAAGGGAATGAGACTTTTACCTTCACTCTTTCAAATTTAGTTGGTGCATCTCAATTTTCTAATAATGAGTTGACAATTTCAAAAACAGTAACAATTATTGATAATGAACTGGCTATATTGGAATTTACAAATACAAACTTTAATGTTTTTGAAAATGTTGGGAATTCTGGATTTGTTGTTGGTTTTGAACTTTCAGGTCCTGTTAACTACGATGTATATTTTAGTTATGTCTTAAATGCTGACTCTGCAGATGAGAGTTCCGATTATATGCAACCGTCATATAGAAGTAAAACTATTTTAATGGGAAGTACAACAAGTTCAATTATTATACCAATTGTAGACGATGATAATGTCGAAGGAACCGAAACATTTGATTTAGTTGTCACAATTGCGTCAGGAGCTAAATTTGATGGTGATCAAAGTATTGCTACTAAAACCATAACTATATTAGATGATGAAAAACCAACACTCTCGTTCAAAACTACACAATTTAGTATTGATGAAGATACTAGTGAAGAAAAAATTGAAGTTGAAGTAATGCTTTCAGTTGTAACTCATCAAAACGTTACATTCAACTATGGCATGGTTGATGTTTCTACTACAAAGGGTGAAGATTATATAGAGAGTGCCGATAGAACTATAAGAATTTCTGCAGGTGAAACAACTAAAAAGTTATCAATTCCGATTACAGATGATTCGAGCAATGAAGGAAATGAGACATTTACATTAACTTTATCGAATCTTAGTGGTGCAGTATTTGCTTCTGAAGTTGGTTCAATTTCTGAAACTATAACCATTGTTGATGATGAAATTCCAACTCTTACATTTACAACTACAAATTTTATTGTAAATGAAGACATTGGATCTAGTGGATTTACGGTGAACGTTAAGCTCTCTGGACCAACCAATAAGAATGTTACTTTCGATTATGGCATGACAGATGTGTCGACAACTAAAATTTCTGATTATACAGAGGTAACTAATCGAACAGTAACAATTTCGACAGGAAATACGACTGGTTCTTTTTCGATTCCTATTATCAATGATATTGAAAGTGAAGGAAATGAAAAATTTACCCTCACACTTTCGGATGTTTCCAATGCTGTATTTGATGGTGAGACAGATACAATTTCAAAAACCGTAGAAATTTTCGATGATGAGCTTCCAATTTTATCGATTTCAACATCAAATTTCTCTATTTTTGAAGATGATAAAAGTAGTAAATTTGTTTTAGAAGTCATGTTAAATGGTGAAACAGAACAAAATGTTAGTTTTGACTATGGAATTTCAGATATCACGGCAACTTACAATGTTGACTATACCGAAGAATCTAATCGAACGATTTCCATTCTAGCAGGAAATACCTCTGGAGCTATTTCGATACCTATTGTTGATGATGCAGAAATTGAGGAGAATGAATCATTTGTCGTCACACTTTTTAACTTATCAGGAGCAAAATTTGCCAACGTAAGTAAACTTTCTCAGACAATAACCATAATAGATGATGATTCTAGGATACTTTCATTTTCAGACACTGAGCTAAGTGTTGCTGAGAATGTTGGAAGTAGCGGTTTGGAGGTCACACTGCTACTATCTGAGATAACAAGTCAGGATGTTACATTTGAATTTTCAATGCTCGATGGTTCCGCAACCTTAGGTTTGGATTATTTTGAAGTTACCAATCGAACGGCTACTATTGATGCTAATGCAAATACTGGATCATTTGCTATTCCAATTTTAAATGATGATATCGCGGAAAGTAGTGAATCATTCACTATCTATCTTTTCAATCTTGTTGGAGCGAATTTTGCTAATGGTAATAGTGTACATTCTAAACCTGTTGTTATAATTGATGATGAGACTCCCACCATTGCAATTACTACTGCAAATTTAAGTGTTGGTGAAGATGCTGGAACTTCTGGAATTACTGTGGGTGTTGAACTTTTAAATTCTAGCAGTTATGCGGTTTCGTTTAATTATTCTACTGAAAGTATCACCGCGATGATGGGGGCTGACTTTCCCAGTACTAGTGGTACGGTGACGATTGCAGCAAGTGACACAACTGGGTCATTTTCGATTCCAATATCCGAGGATACAGAAGCTGAGCAAACTGAGACATTCAAAATAAAATTAGTGTCGCAGGGCGGTACCCAATTTGCCACTACATTAACAAACACTCAAGATTTAATTGTCAGGATTTTAGACAATGATGTACCGACACTTTCAATTACAGGTGGATCACCAGTAACGGAATCAGATACTGTAGGTTCCCCTGCTGTTGCAAGATTCACTATAGCTTCGCCAGTTCAACCAGCAACAAACATGTTTATGGTAAACTATACCCCAGTTAGTTCTTCATTTATTGCAAATTCAGGTACACCAATACGATCTAGTGCACTGAACTTTACCGATCCAGATAATGATGGAACTTATACTGTTGAGCTACCAATAACAATTTTATCTGATTCTTCAGCAGAGGAGAATGGAAATGTTGTCGTAACACTCAATGCTGATACCCCCGGGTCGGAGAAATATTATGTGGGTTCACCAGCATCGGCCAAGGTTGTAGTCAATGATGATGATGCAAGTATTCCGGTGCTATCTATAGTTGATATAACTAACTCAATTGCTGAGAGTCAAGGGGAAGCCGTTTTCACAATAAACGCAGATAGAGATCCAGGTCGAACAATTAAAGTACGTTATACCCCTTCTGAGGTAGCAAATGGTGATTTTTTAACAGATGCGATGGCAACTCCTACAACTACTGCATCAGGATTGACATTTACAACAACTGCTCCATATTCTGCTTCCTTAAGAGTACCATTTCATAACGATCAAATTGTTGAGGCATCGGGAAAGATCAGGGTAACTTTAAATGATGATCCTGCTAACCCTGATACATATACAGTCGCAACTGGAACTAATGCATATGCAGAAGCAATGATTTTAGATGATGATACTTCGCTCACTTTATCTTTTGAAGAATCTAACCCAAGTATAATGGAAAATGTAGCAGCTGGAAAGATAGACATTGTCGTCAATTTATCCAGTCCAGCGAGTACTCCGGTGAATATTAATTATGAAACTGCAGACATCACTGCAATGTCAGGTTCTGATTTTACCGGAGTTACACGTGATAGTGGTACATCTTTAACGATAGCGGTTGGTGCAACAAAGGGTACAATTTCAATACCAATTACTAATGATGCAGATTATGAAGGTAATGAAACTTTCACTCTTTCTTTAACCAATCTCAGTGGAGCAAATTTTAGTTCTAGAGATACATACTCACAAACAATTACAATTATAGATGATGAGGGACCAACTATTGATTTAGCGAATACACCTTTGTCAGTCCGAGAAAATGTAAGTGGTGGAAAATTAGAGGTGACAGTTCAACTATCTGGTACAAGTAATCAAAGTATTTCTGTTGATTTTAGAACGAGTCAATTTACAAACGATACAAATATTAGAGCAGATTTTACCTATACAAGTGGGACTCTAAGATTCTCACCTGGAAGCACTAAAGCAAAATTTGAGATTAGTATTACAAATGACGCAGAGTCTGAAATAAATGAAACTTTTCAAATAACTTTATCAAACATAGTTGGAACAGCGATTTTTCCAAATAGTGTAGACTTATCTAAAACGACAGTGACAATAATTGATGATGAAACTCCCACTTTATCTATAACTGACTCTAATTTTAGTGTTGATGAAAATTCTTTTGACGATGGTTATTTTGTTAACTTTCGGCTTTCCCATACGTCTAGTGGACCTGTTACCTTTAAATTCATGACTGCAAATGGTACTGCAACTTTTGACGAAGATTTCTCCAGACCTGCCATAATAGGATCAGTGGTGACAATTAGGGCAGGCCTTAGGGGTGGAAACATTTGGATTCCGATTACGAATGATTCAGTTTATGAAGGTAATGAAACGTTTTCTTACACTATTTCAGAATTAACGGGTGCAAATATTAAATTTGGTCTTACATTGCCACATACAAGAACAATCACAATTATTGAAGATGATCCTCCTCCTGTTGTAACTGTCAGTAATACAACATTTGATTTCGCTGAAAATGGGACAAATAGTTTTCTATTTTTGTCATTTAGTCCAAGTTTAACTTTACCTGCAAGTTTAAAAGTGACGACAGCTAATGGGACTGCTATTGCAGGTGTAGATTATAGAGCATTGAATAATACTTATTCTGTACCAAATTACCAAATGTATCCTATTCCCATACAATTAATTGATAATCAGACCATAGGGTCAAACAAAAATTTCACTGTTACAATTTCAGAACTACAAGGACTTCGATTTTCCGATGGTGCAAGCTCAAAAATGTTAACATTCACGATTGTTGATGACGAATCAACCACATTATCTATTACCAATACGGAATTTAGTATTGATGAAGATGACAGAAATTTTGTGATGACCTTTTTACTTTCAAAAAAAGCCGAGGTAGATGTTAGTATAACATTTGGTGTGACTAATGGTACTGCAATTGGAGGATCGGACTTTGGTACATTTGATTTAGCAAGTAGTATGTTTAAAATTCCTAAGAGACGAATAAGAGGTTCAGTTTTAATTCCAATTTTAGATGACGAAATCAATGAGGTTGTAGAGACATTTTCTTTTACAGTAAATACTGTAATTGGGGCTAAAATTGCTAGTAGTGAAGCTTCAAAAACTATTTCTATTATTGATGACGATACACCACTTGTTGAAATCTCTGCATTGAACTATGTAGCTGAAGATGCTGGTAATTTTAAATTTGATGTTGTAACTTCTGGTAGTCACACGGGGTTCTCTCTTGCGATTGCATTTGGCGATGATGACGATACCGCGGTCTCAGGGCAGGATTATACACCATTTGCCAGCAATAGCTATGTATTTTCTCCAAAATCAATGGATGAAAGGTCTCGAGAACGCGAATTTACAGTTTCACTTATTGATAATTCTATCGTTGAGATGAATAAAACAGTAACTATTTCATTCACAATTGATTCTCAAGATTTAAGTAAAGTTCAATTCCCGAAAGGTGCTAGCACTTATGCCAAAATATTTACAATTGTAGAAGATGATTCAACAAAACTATCTGTTAAAAATACTAATTTTAATGTTAATGAAAATGTAGGATTAGGTGGATTTATACTAAGATTAGGACTTTCTAAAGCAAGTGAAGTGGATGTATCTGTGGAGTATGAAGTGGATTATATTGACCCTATCACGAGATCAGATCTTTCCGTACCTGCAATAAGAAAAGTTGTTATTCCAGCGGGAGAGATTCTTGGTACATTTACAATTTCAATTATTGACGACACTGAAAAAGAGGGAAATGAAACTTTCAGGATTATACTAAAAGACCCAATTGGTGCTGGTCATGTATCCGGAAATGATACTCACAATGTAGATATAACCATAGTTGATGATGAATATCCAACGGTACATCTTCTCCAAACGGGAGAATTCAATGAAGGAGCAGGTGAAATTGAAGTTGAAGTTAGACTACAAGGTGCAAGTACACGACTAATTGCAGTTTCATATGAAACAGTTGATGGTATCGCGATAGCTGGAGAAGATTATACTCATCAACAAGGTGTTTTAAATTTTTCACCGGGAACAACTGAAAGTAGCATCACAATACCTATCATTGACGATAATGTTGCTGAAGTATTAGAACAGTTTAGCATCAATTATATGATTACGATTGGTGATACTGTTTTTCATGGTAGCAATGGTAGTACTACAGGAAATAGCCGTATTGATATTCAAGACAATGAGAGTCCAACACTTTCAATAGCTAATACAAAGTTTTATATTAGTGAAGATGTTGGTGGTGTTGGCTATGAATTAGAATTAGCATTTACGAGAATAGATACCCCTATTTCATATGACTTTGCAGTAACTGGAGGAACAGCTGCAGCTGGAACTGATTATAATGTTACTACCGGTCGAAAAACTCATCCAGGAAATCAACCTATGTTAGAACTAAGCCAATTTATTCCGATTGGAATTTTAGATAATGATACAGTTGATGGCAATAAATCTATAAGGATTGCACTCTCAAATTTGACTGGAGGCGTTTTTGCTGGAGGTGGAGATAGTTTGACCCGCACAATCATCATTGTTGATGATGATAAGACAACATTTTCACTTACTAGCTCAACATTTCAGGTTAATGAGGATGTTGTTGCCGGTAAAATTGATGTGAGTTACATGATTTCACCAGCAAGTTTATTTGATATTTCTTTTAAAGTATCTACTGAAGATGATACTGCGATTAAAGGTCAAGATTATACCGAGGTAGATCAAACAATTACAATTGAAGCCGGTACGACAACAGGTACGTTCTCTATTCCTATTCTTAATGATACTGACAATGAAGGCGAACATTCATTTAAATTCAAAATCAAAGATGTAGTTGGTGCGAAAATAGCTGAAAATAAGGAAGAAATTGTGCAATCAATTACAATAGTTGATGATGAAAAAGCGACGGTTTTTCTTGATGATATATTGAGTATTGGAAAAATAATTGAAGGGTATGGCGCATATGAAATGAACTTGGGAATATCTTCAACCTCCAATTCTCCAATCACAATTAATTACTCTTCAACACCTGGAACCGCAATACATGGGACTCATTACACAGCTCCAGCTAATTCAACAATCTCAAATGTAAGCGGGATGGACACTATAACGTTGTCTGGATTTAATTTTCCTGCAAATACTATTACCGGCGATAAAACATTTACCATTGATCTCACAATTCCATCAAGTTCGGCTGCAGTATTTAAAGGAGGTTTGACCCGTAAAGAAATAGCCATGACAATTGTTGATGATGGATTACTTCGTCTAACTCCTTCAGTAACGCGTCAATATCGTTATGCTGATGAAGATGTTGGAAATGTTGTTTTGGAATATACTTTGTCTTCCGCCATTTCTTCGGAACTTACATTTAAAATCAGATTGTCAGATGCAAACATTACCGAAATTATGAATGCAACAAAAGGGGTGGATTATCTAGACGTAGCGAGTGAGTTAGTGACCATCCCACCGGGTGAAACCAGCGGGTCAATTTTGATTCCTATCATTGACGATTCAATAGTTGAACCTGCTGAGCATTTTAGAGTAGTCTTATTTGATATTTCACATGGTTCATTCCCGATAGAAAATCCAGAAAGTTGGAGCCAAATTATTCAAATTGAACAAAGTGACTATCCTACACTTTCAATAACCAACGAAAGTTTTATGGTTGTAGAAGATGAGGGAACATTTAATTTAAATTTGATGCTTTCACATCCGAGTAGTAATGAAGTTGGTTTCTATATTGAATATCTTAATGAAGCGACTGATACTGCGAAAAATGGTATTCATTATCATCAAGATTCAACTCGAAAATTTATTCCCATGGGGGAAACTTCTATGACTATTCCAATCCGTGTTATTGACGTTCCAAGTAATGATGGCAACAAAACATTTACATTTACATTTAGAATTGAAGATACTATTTTGGGTAGTGCAAATTATCCAGCTGATGCTCAGATTGTTAACAATCAGAAGCGGATTGTAAAAACGGTCACGATAATTGATAATGAGCCTCCCGGTGTTGAAATTACCAATGAAGATAGCGATTTTACTTTAACCGAAAATGGCGGTAATCTTGTCGTGAACTATGTACTTGGCGGACGATTGCCACATGATGTCACTTTTGAATATGATATGGTGGATGTAACAACCACTAGAAATTCTGATTATGATTATGATGAAAATGTTACTGATAGAACAGTGAGAATTAGTGCTAGTGGTAGTCTAAATGGCTCATTTACTATTCCAATTCGTAATGATACCAAAAATGAGGGGAATGAAACATTTACATTAGTGCTTTCAAATTTGCAAGGTGCATCAGTTTTTGTTGGTAGTGGTTTAATATTCACAAAAACTGTGACGATTGTTGATGATGAACTTCCCACCTTGAAAATTTCTAATACAGAATTAAACGTTATTGAGAATATTGATACCGGGAAGTTTGACTTGAATTTAATGCTTACTGGACCAACAACGGATTATAACTCAAATACCAATCTTGTAGTCATTTTTGATTATGCGTTAAATGATATCCCATTAGTTAGTGATTCTGCAACTATTGGAACGGATTATACTCAGCCAAGTTCAAGAAGAATTTCAATTTCCGAGGGTGAAACTGATGCAACGATTTCAATTCCGATAGTTGATGACATGCTAGATGAAGGCAGTGAGAGATTTAATATAACTTTGAACATTAGTTCTGGTGCAAAGTTTGATGATGGTTTAACGACAAAAACTGAGACCATAACAATTCATGATAATGACTTACCAACACTATCATTCCAGACCACCTTGATCAGTGCTGTTGAAAATGTTGATTCCGAAAAAGTTGATGTAACTGTTAATCTTACTAAGGTAACTCATCAGGATGTTACATTTGATTATAACATGACCGGTGGAACAGCAACTAAAGGGCTAGATTATCTTGAAGAGATTACTAGAAGTGGAACAATTTCTGCAGGGAATACTAGTGGTACAATTTCAATTCCGATAGTTGATGATTTGCTTAACGAAGGTAATGAAACTTTCACATTAACTCTTTCAAATATAGAAAATGCAGTTTTTACCAATGATGTCGCGACAATTTCTGAAACTGTAACGATTGCAGATAATGAATTGCCGATATTATTTATTAGAACAGAAGAGTTCACAATAGAAGAGGATGATGAAGATGACAACGACAACACAAACGACCTTGTAATAAATTTTGAACTCTCAGGTCCCACTGGACATGGGGTTACATTTGATTATGCATTAGGGGGAACGGGAGATACTGCAACTAAAAACGTAGATTATACTGAACCGGTAGCATTAACAATCACGATTCCTATTGGTGAAACTACGGGAGCTATCACAATACCAATTTTGGATGATTCACGAAATGAAGGGGATGAGACTTTTACACTTTCTGTATCTAATTTTACCGGTGCAATTTTAGAAAGCAGGGAATCGGCCTTTACCAGAACGGTAAAAATTCTTGATGATGAATTGCCAACTGTTTTAATCTCAAACTCTCCATTAAAAGTCTTTGAGGATGTGGGAAATTATCGACTTGAATTCAAGCTAACTGGAACAACTAGAAATGATGTTACTTTTGATTATGCATTAGGGGGTGCGGGAGATTCTGCAACTAAAATCATAGATTATACTGAACCTACGGCATTAGAACGAATGATCACGATTGCAGGTGGTGAGACTACCGCATCTGTATCGATTCCAATTATAGATGATGCAACTCTTGAAGGAAATGAAACATTTAATCTGACTCTTTCTAATTTATCAGGAGCAGTATTTGCAAGTGGTTCAACACATAGAGAACCAATAACTATTCTTGATAATGAATCAAATACTCTTTCCATTACGACAACTGATTTTAGTGTACCTGAAGAAATTGGTGCAACTGGTTTTGTCGTAGATGTGGCACTATCTGCGGCAACAAGTTTGGATGTTACTTTTGACTATGATTTGTCCGATGATTCAGCTACTGAAGGCAGAGACTATATTGAAGCTACCAATAGAACTGTAACTATTGAAGCGGGTCAAACTACTGGAACTTTTTCAATTCGAATACTTGATGATTTAGTAATCGAGGGTAGTCAAACTTTCAATCTCACACTTTCTAATATTTCCGGCGCGGTATTTACTAATAATGCTAGTACTATTCTTAAAACTATTACGATTGTAGATAACGAAGCTCCAATAATAAAAATTTCAACAACAGATTTTAATGTTGCTGAAGAAGCCGGTACATTTGTTGTTAATGTCGCACTAATAAGATCTAGTGTTTTAGATGTTGAATTTGATTATACTACCCATGAAATTACAGCGGAACAAAGGCTAGACTTCACGAATACAAGTGGTAAGGTCACCATTCCTGCTGGAACCACGACAGGTTCATTTGCTATTCCGATTATTGATGATTTAGACCGTGAACAAAATCAAACATTTAGAATTAATCTTCAAGCGAAAGGGGTAGCTGAGTTTGATTCCAATCATCTTAGTATATTGGACTTAACTGTCACGATTTTGGATAATGAAGCTCCTTTACTTTCAATAGCTAATGGACCGTCGGTGGTTGAATCAAATGTTTCTGGGGCACCTGCGCATGCTATTTTCACAGTTTCTTCACCAGTTCAACCAGCTACCAATAATTTTACCATACAATACACCCCAACTAGTTCTGCATTTGTCGCAAATTCTGGGACTATAAGAACTTCTCACGCACTAGATTTTTCTGATGCAGATGGTGATGGGATTTACTTAGCTGAACTTCGGGTTGAAATTGTCTCAGATGATGTCGTGGAAACAAACGAGAATTTAGAAGTCATGCTTAATCCCGATACAGTTGGGGTAGAAAAGTATTTTGTAAACACCAGAAACACTGCCAGGGTTTTTGTAGCAGATGATGATGACCCACCGGTGATGAGTATTAGTGTTGCAGCGATTACTGAAGGCAATGACACAACTTCTAATGCACAAATGGTTTTTACTGTGGAAATTGATGATCAATCGTTCCAAGAAATTAGCGTAGATTATGCAACTACTAATACTGGTACAGCAACTTCTGATACAGATTTTTCAACCAATCCAGGTGATTTTTTAGCAAAATCAGGAACTTTAATTTTTAGCAAGCGGTCAATTTCGGGTGAAGGAATAGTAACTGCTGGTATCACGTCACATACAATAAGTGTTCCAATATATGGTGATGTCTTAGATGAAGATGATGAAACAGTTATCGTGTTGTTGTCAAATGTACAGAATGCCACGTTAGCTACTGAGGAAACTACAGAAACTGGTACGATTACTGATGACGATGCACTTCCAGTTATTAGTATTGCAAACGCGATGGGACTTGAGGGAACTGCTTCAGATGGGTCTGTTTCATTTGATGTGACTTTATCTCCAGTTTCTGGTCGACAAGTATCGGTGGTTGCTACAACATCAACTGGTCCAGATGATAAGGCGATTGCAAGTGACACTACTGGCATCATGGCCGAAGATATTGACTATACAGCAAAGATTGAAACTCTTAATTTTACTCCCGGTGAAACATCAAAAACATTCACAGTGATTACCAAGAATGATGAAGTGATTGAGTCAGATGAAAATTTCACTGTAACTTTAGCTTCTGAGAGTAATGCAACAATTTCAACAAATACGGTAGTAGGTACCATTCAGAGCGACGAAACACCTGCATTTGAAGTTTCCAATGGAACAGCAACAGAAAGTGATAGTGGTAATGTTGAGATGGCTTTTACTGTAACCTTATCTTCCGGTGCGACGCAAGCTGAATCCGTTTCCTATACAGCAGAAAATGGAACTGCCAAAGCTGGGTTGGATTTCATTGCGCCAATTTCTGGGAGCAATTCTTTAGAGTTCGCTCTTGGAGAACAGACCAAAACTTTTGAAATAGAAATCATTGATAATGATATTTTTGAGATTGATGAAACCTTTACTGTTCAATTGAGCGGTAATAGTAGCCGAACTGCCTTGATTAATAGTGGGAGAGCCACCGGTACAATTTCTGATAATGATGATTTTGTAGAATCAACTATTTCAGTCGTCGCAACTAGTGCTACAGTATCTGAGGGACAGGATGTTCAATTCTCATTTAATGCAACTCCAGAACTTGCGCGGCCATTACCCATCACAATAACTTTAGCAGAGACAGGTGATTTTCTTGCTACTGACCCATCAACACAAACTAGTATTACATTACAAGTCAATACTTCAGCAACAAATGCACATATTGAAGCATTTACTACAGCAGCAATAGATAGGGTATATGAGGCTGATAGTATAGTTACATTGACGATTTCTGATGCTAGTGGATACGTAGTAAACAGTTTAGCAAATTCCGCCTCCGTATTAATTT
The DNA here is from genome assembly GCA_964291365.2 of Stappiaceae bacterium. GTDB lineage: Bacteria > Pseudomonadota > Alphaproteobacteria > Rhizobiales > Stappiaceae > JBDWFY01. Next base: position 84,595 of record OZ220020.1, on the reverse strand, counting down.
ATGATGCCGATACACCTACTGGTATTTCAGTATTGGCAATCTCGGAATCAGTTACCGAAGATTCTGGTAAAACGGCTGATTTTTTGATTAAGTCAGATCAAGTCTCTAGTTCAGCACGGAAGATCAATGTGTATATTGATGATGGAATCGCAAATTTCTTTGCCAATCCAGGTGATAGCGTACAAACTATTCCAGAGAATTCAAGGTCATTACTTTTGCAGGTTCCGATTACGTCAGATAACAATTTTGAAACGAATGGAGAAATTACTGTAACGATTTTACCAGCAGGTGGGTCAAGTGACTCCTATAGTTTAGCCGCTACTAATACAAGTGCGACTATATCAGTATTGGATGATGACACTCCAAGTAGTACTTCTGATCCTAATGCTGGCATTTCTATAGTTGAAATTGAAGATTCAGTTATAGAGTCCGCGACGGCTAATTTTCAAGTTACTGCGAAGTCTACTTCCAGTTCAGACCGAACAATTCGGGTTTTGGTTGATGATGGAACGGGTGATTTTATTGATGAAGATAATCAACGAAATGAATATAACTATGATAAAATAACTAAAATATTTTTGATTTCTCTACCCGCGAATCAGCTGACCACGATTTTGTATGTGGAACTTGATGACGATAGCAAAAATGAATCAAATGGGACAATAACTGCTACGGTTTTAGCTGATTCTAACCCAACTCCAACTTATATACTTGCAAGTTCAGATACTAGTGCAGACGTAACGATCAAAGATAATGACTCTGAGGTACCAGTTCTTTCGATCTTATCTGATGCAGCCGGAGTTGATGGAACCGGGGTTACTGAGGGATTTGCATTCAAATTCAAAGTTCGTTCTGATCGAATCATTTCAGGCTCAACATTACCGATTGATGTAAGTGCTGATGATGGAGCTGCGTCGCTTGGATTAACAATTGTTGGTGCCAAAGAGGTGGCAGTTGATTCACAAGAAACTGAATTTACTGTTACAATGGGTCCAGGTGCGGATGTTGCCCCTTCAAGTAATGTGAATATTGTGGTCACGTTAGCTGAACATGATGATTATGACACCGACCCAAGTGAAGAAACGATTTCAATTAAGGTGAAAGATAATGATACTCCTTCGGCTGACAATCCGACAATATCAATTTCAGCACCGCACTATGTGGCAGAAGGTTCTACTTTTGATTTAATCTTAACACCCTCTCAAGCTCCTAGTAGCGGAATCACGGTTAATATTGATGTCAATTCAACACAAGGCAACTTCCTTGCCCCGATTCTAAGTAGTACTGCAACTATTGTTGCAGGTTCCAATGAAGGTAGATTTTCTGTGACTACGACAACAGAAGCTGCTACTAACTCAGATGGTCGGATCAATGCTGAAGTTGTGGAAGGGAAAGGATATGCGCTTTCAGCAGATTCTGCACCTCGTAATGCTGAGATTGTCGTTTATGATGCAACGCCGGTGATTTCGTTAACTGCGCCAGATTCAGTAGATGAAATTGATGGCACTTTTGATATTTCACTGACTTCAAATATTGTTCCGGTAGTAAATCATCCAATTACCATTACCTCATTAGTAGTCGATGATTCAACCGGACAAAGCTTTGATTATTTTGATTCAATCCCAACAACTCCAATCGTGATTGATCATAATAGTTCAAATAGAACAATTACTGTACCAGTTACTTTAGTCTCGAACAACACTTATGATGGCTGGGGTGAGATTACTGCGACCTTGACAAATGGGTTAGATTACACTGCTGATCCTAATGCGAATTCCAAATCAGTAGAAATAGTAGACGATGATTCCGCACCACATTCGGTTTCAATTAGTGCACCAGTTAGTGTTGTTGAAGGCAGTAACATCCTTGTTAAGTTACAAACAAGTCCAGCATTGACTGCTGGTGAGTCATTAAGTGTTGATTTACAAGCCGCTAATGAAACTGGAACGTATTTAAATTATACTTCAGCTCCTATAATTATTACCGATGCCAATTCATCCAGCACTACTTTTTCAATTCCGACACGTGATGATACAACACGAAATGTCAATGGAGAGATTAAGTTAACAATTGTACGGGGTGACGGGTATGAATTAGGTTCCACTGCAATCAAGAATGTGACGATTTTAGATAAAGCATTACTTCCTGCTATCACTATAGCTGCAATGGATGCAGGTCCAATTGATGAAGGTGAAACAGCTGTATTCAAGCTATCAGCAACTCCAAACCCTACTGCTGAAATCATGGTATCGGTGAAGGTAGACCATGCACAAGGAACCACCGGGAACTTCCTTGATTCTGCTGATATCAAGATTCATGAAGTGCGAGTGTCCACGACTGGAACCGGTGAGTTAGAAATTGCTACTGATTCTGACACTGATCCTGAAGCTAGTGGTTCTATAACCGCTACTCTAAAAGATGATCCAAAAGGTGCAGATGACCCAGATAATATCAATCGGATTACCTCAGCCGCGTACTTGGTTGATTCCGACAATGATTCAGCTGCTGTTGCTATTACTGATAATGACACGGTAGGACTTCCAAGTATAACGATTTCTGGTGCTGAATCTATTGATGAGGGGGATACAGCTACATTTACTTTGACAGCTGATCCACCTAATACAATTCCACTATTAATAAGGGTTAGAATCACTCAGAAAGGAGATTTCTTTTCACGAGATCTTACATCAACCAATGAGTTTGATTTTCCAATTCCAGCTAATGGAACGATACCTGGACAAATTACAATAGACGAAGCTACTGTTACTGATGGCGAGGAAGAGAGTGATGGGTCAATTATCTTACTAGTATTATCTGACCCAGAGTCAATTGATACTTATAATGTTGGAGAAACCAATAGTCATACCACAGTAGTTAAGGATAATGACGACAGTTCATTGCCGAATATTACCATTTCAGGTGGTTCAGACGTGGTTGAAGGTGCGAATGCGGTGTTTACTTTGACAGCAACTCAAGTCGGTTCTGAAAGTTCAGTTAGTGTTAGAGTTCAGGTCAGTGAAGTTGGTAATTTTTTAGCAAGTGGAACTGGCATTTTTCCGGTCTCAGTTAATGTTGGTAGCACTACACCATATAATGTTTTAACTGAAGACGATGTTTATGATGAGGATGATGGCTCAATTACTGTGACGATCCTAAAGGATGATGCTCAAACTGTGCGATATGGAATTGGTGCTTCTACCTCGGCTACCATTCAAGTTTCAGATAATGATGATCCCCCTAATATGAGCATTAGTGTTGCACCAGTGACTGAAGGAAATGATCCGAATACGAATGCGAGTATGGTCTTTACAGTGGAAATTGATCAGCAATCTCACAAAGAAATCAGTGTTGAATATGTTACTACCACTGCGGGTTCAGCAACTTCAGATACTGATTTTTCAACCAATCCCGGTGATTTTTTAGTAACATCAGGTACACTGACCTTTACGAAGCGTACTATTGCTAGTGATGGTGAGGTCACGAACGGTATCACTGAGCAAACATTTAGTGTCCCAATCTATGGAGATGTGTTGGATGAAGAAGATGAAACTGTAATTGTTTCATTGTCAAATGAGCAAAATGCTACATTAGCAACGGAGGAAACTACTGAAACTGGAACCATTACAGATAATGACGCACTTCCAACAATTAGTATAGCAGATGCGAAGGGATTGGAAGGAACCACAACTGATCGTTCGATCTCGTTTGATGTTACATTGACTCCAGTTTCTGGTCGTCAAGTATCGGTTATAGCTACAACTTCAACGGGAATTTCGGACAATGCGACTGCAGGGATTGATTATGCTGTAAAGACTGAGACTTTATATTTTGCGGCAGGTGAATCATCAAAATCATTCACAGTTGATACAAAAAAAGATGACCGCCCTGAACCTGATGAAACTTTTACAGTGACATTAACCTCTGAAAATAATGCAACAATTTCAACAAGTACAGCAACGGGTACGATTCAAAGTGATGAAATACCAGCATTTGAGATTTCAGATGGAATTGCAACCGAGGGTGATAGTGGAAATGTTGCGATGACTTTCACTGTAACGCTTTCTTCCGGTGCAACTGAAGCTGAATCTGTTACCTATAATACAGTTGCAGGAACTGCTAAAGCAGTTTCAGATTTTATCGCACCAATTGCTGGGAGTAATACTTTAACGTTTGAATCAGGGCAACAATCTAAGACCTTTACTATTGATATTGTAGGTAATGATTACTTTGAACTTGAAGAAACTTTCACTGTGCAGTTAAGCGGTAATAGTGCTCATACAACACTTATCAATAATGGTAGAGCAACAGGAACGATTGAAGATAATGATGCGTTTAGAGAGTCAACGATTTCAGTAACGGCGACCAGTGCAACTGTAGATCAGAGTGAAGAAGTTCAATTCACCTTTAGTGCGGTTCCTGAACTTGCACGAGAATTACCAATTACAATAACTTTGGCTGAAACTGAAGATTTTCTCGCTACGGATCCAACAACTCAAACTAGGATTACCTTACCTGCCAATACCTCCGCGACCAATACTTATATTGAATCTTACCCAACGAAGAGCGCAAATGGAGATTTTGAGGCTGATAGTACGGTGACTTTAACCATTTCTGATGTGAGTGGATATCAAGTAAATAATTCAGCGAATTCCGCTTCTGTGGTAATTCATGATGCCGATACACCTACTGGGATTTCAGTTCTAGCACTATCAGAATCAGTTACAGAAGGTTCTGGTAAAACTGCTGATTTCTTGATTAAATCGGATCAGTTTTCTACTTCAGCTCGCAAAATAAATGTGAATATTGATGATGGGGTTGCAAATTTCATAACCAATCCAGGAAATAGCATTCAAACCATTCCAGCCAATTCAAGATCTTTGCTCTTGAAAGTTCCGATAGTATCAGATCCTGATTTTGAAGTGAATGGACAAATTACCGTTTCAATTTTGGATGCAGGTGGATCAAGTGATACCTATAGTTTAGCAAGTACTGATACGACTGCAACTGTTTCAGTATTGGATGATGATATTCCAAGTAGTACATCTGATCCTAATGCTGGTATTTCAATTGTTAAGATTGAAAATTCCGTAGACGAGTCTGAAGTGGTACGTTTTCAAGTAACAGCAAAATCTATTTCAAGTTCAGGCCGAACCATTCGGGTTCAGGTTGATGAAGGAACAGGTAACTTTATTGATGAAGATAACCAGCGTAGTGAATTTAGCTATGATAAAACATCCAAGATTTTCTTAGTAACACTTCCTGCGAACCAACAAACCACAACTTTGAGTGTTGAACTTGATGATGATAGCAAAAATGAGACCAATGGAACATTAACAGCTACGGTATTAGCTGATTCTAACCCAACTCCTACTTATGCTCTTGCAAGTTTACATACAAGTGCGAGTGTATCAATTGAGGACAATGATGATGATGTGCCGATTTTGTCGATTTCATCGGATGCCGCTGGAGTTATTGGAACTGGGGTAACGGAAGGCTTTGAGTTCAAATTCAAAGTGCGTTCTGATCGGGTGATTTCAGGATCAGTGTTACCAGTTTCAGTTAGTACTGATGATGGAACTGCTACTCTTGGGTTAACTATCGTTGGAACTAAACAAATTCCAATCGGTACTCAGGAAGTTGAATTTACTGTAACGATGGATCCAAGCGCGGATGTTGCACCAGCAAGTGATATCAACATTGTGGTCTCTTTAGCTGAACATGTAGAATATGATACCAATTCAGTAGAGGAATCAATTTCTATCAAGGTTAAAGATAATGACACCCCATCAGCAAGCAATCCAACAATTTCAATTACTGGTCCACATTATATCGCTGAAGGGTCTACCTTTAACTATACCTTAACAGCGTCTCATATTCTAAATTCAGGTATCACGGTTAATGTGGATGTGCAACCAACTCAAGGTAATTTCTTAGCTGTGAATCAAGGTGGAGTAAGAACTGCAGATATTGCATCGGGTTCAAAGACAGGTACCTTAACCGTTGGTACGGTTGTTGAAGCTGCTACTAACTCAGATGGTCGGATCAGTGCTGAAGTTGTGGAAGGGAAAGGATATGCGCTTTCAGCAGATTCTACACCTCGTAATGCTGAGATTGTCGTTTATGATGCAACGCCGATGATTTCGTTAACTGCGCCAGATTCGGTAGATGAAATTGATGGCACTTTTGATATTTCACTGACTTCAAATATTGTCCCGGTAGAAAATCATCCAATTACCATTACCTCATTAGTAGTCGATGATTCAACCGGACAAAGCTTTGATTATTTTGATTCAATCCCAACAACTCCAATCGTGATTGATCATAATAGTTCAAATAGAACAATTACTGTACCAGTTACTTTAGTCTCGAACAACACTTATGATGGCTGGGGTGAGATTACTGCGACCTTGACAAATGGGTTAGATTACACTGCTGATCCTAATGCGAATTCCAAATCAGTAGAAATAGTAGACGATGATTCCGCACCACATTCGGTTTCAATTAGTGCACCAGTTAGTGTTGTTGAAGGCAGTAACATCCTTGTTAAGTTACAAACAAGTCCAGTATTGACTGCTGGTGAGTCATTAAGTGTTGATTTACAAGCCGCTAATGAAACTGGAACGTATTTAAATTATACTTCAGCTCCTATAATTATTACCGATGCCAATTCATCCAGCACTACTTTTTCAATTCCGACACGTGATGATACAACACGAAATGTCAATGGAGAGATTAAGTTAACAATTGTACGGGGTGACGGGTATGAATTAGGTTCCACTGCAATCAAGAATGTGACGATTTTAGATAAAGCATTACTTCCTGCTATCACTATAGCTGCAATGGATGCAGGTCCAATTGATGAAGGTGAAACAGCTGTATTCAAGCTATCAGCAACTCCGAATCCTACCACGGAAATTATGGTATCGGTGAAGGTAGACCATGCACAAGGAACCACCGGGAACTTCCTTGATTCTGCTGATATCAAGATTCATGAGGTGCGAGTGTCCACGACTGGAACCGGTGAGTTAGAAATTGATACTGATTCTGACACTGATCCTGAAGCTAGTGGTTCTATAACCGCTACTCTAAAAGATGATCCAAAAGGTGCAGATGACCCAGATAATATCAATCGGATTACCTCAACCACATACTTGGTTGATTCCGACAATGATTCAGCTGCTGTTGCTATTACTGATAATGACACGGTAGGACTTCCAAGTATAACGATTTCTGGTGCTGAATCTATTGATGAAGGGGATACAGCTACATTTACTCTGACAGCTAATCCAGTTAATACAATTCAAGTTTCAGTAAGTGTAAGAATTTCACATGAAGGAGACTACTTTTCACGTGATCTTTCTATATCAGATACATTTACCTTTATAATACCTCCAGATGGACCAACTCCAGGTCAACTTAAAATTGATGAAGCGACTGTTGTTGATGCAGTTGATGAAGAGGATGGGTCAATAACATTAAGAGTATTGTCCGACCCAGAGACAAATGATTTTTATGCAGTTGGTGCAGAATCGAGTGTCACCACTACGGTAGTTGATAATGATTATAACAATTTACCAAGTATTACTATAACTGGTGGTACCAGTGTAGATGAAAGTTCTAATGCGGAATTTACTATAACAGCTACTCGAAACGGTCCAAATCCGACAGTTGATGTACGAGTACAAGTGAGTGAAATTGGTAATTTTTTAACGAGGCTAGCTGGTACTCGGACTATATCCGTAGCTGTAGGTAATACCACAAATTTAACTGAAACTTTAGACGATGATATATATGACGAGGAAAATGGCTCAATTACTGCGACTATTCTCAAAGATGATTCCGCGACTCCAAAATATGGTATAGGGGCTACAACCTCAGCTACTATTCAAGTTTCAGATAATGATGATTCCCCTAATATGAGCATTAGTGTTGCACCAGTGATTGAAGGAAATGATCCGAATACGAATGCGAGTATGGTTTATACAGTGGAAATTGATCAACAATCTCACAAAGAAATTAGTGTTGAATATGTAACTACCACTACGGGTACAGCAACATCTGATACTGACTTTTCTACGAATCCAGGTGATTTCTTGGCAACATCAGGTACGCTAACCTTCACAAAGCGTACTATTGCTAGTGATGGTGAGGTCACAAATGGTATCATCTCGCAGACATTTAGTGTCCCAATCTATGGAGATGTGTTGGATGAAGAAGATGAAACAGTCATTGTGACATTGTCAAATGAGCAAAATGCTACTTTAGCAACGGAAGAAACAACTGAAACTGGAACCATAACAGACGATGATGCACTTCCAGCAATTAGTATAGCAAATGCAGAAGGGGAGGAAGGGACTGCGGTTGATGGTTCGATCTCGTTTGATATTACATTGACTCCAGTTTCTGGTCGTTCAGTAATGGTGACAGCTACAACGTCAACCGCGTCAAGTGATAATGCAACTTCAAGTGAAGCTCCAGGAGTGGCGACTGAGGATATTGATTATACTGCTAAAAGCGAAACATTTACCTTTGCACCTGGTGAAACGACAAAATCTTTTGTAGTCACTTCCAAAAAAGATGACCACCCTGAACCTGATGAAACTTTCACAGTGACCTTATCTGCTCCAGACCACGCAACAATTTCAACGAGTTCAGCAACGGGTACGATTCAAAGTGATGAGATTCCTGCTTTTGAAGTATCAGATGGTGTTGCAACCGAGGGTGATAGTGGAAATGTTGCGATGACTTTCACTGTAACGCTTTCTTCCGGTGCAGCTCAAGCTGAATCTGTTACCTATAATACAGTTGCAGAAACTGCTAAAGCAGTTTCAGATTTTATTGCACCAACTACTGGGAGTAATACTTTAACCTTTGAACCAGGACAGCAATCTAAGACTTTTACTATTGATATTGTAGGTAATGATTACTTTGAGCTTGAAGAGACTTTCACTGTGCAGTTAAGTGGTAATAGTGCTCGCACAACACTTATCAATAATGGTAGAGCAACAGGAACAATTGAAGATAATGATGCGTTTAGAGAGTCAACGATTTCAGTAACGGCGACCAGTGCAACTGTTGATCAGAGTGAAGAAGTTCAATTCACCTTTAGTGCGGTTCCTGAACTTGCACGAGAATTACCAATTACAATAACTTTGGCTGAAACTGAAGATTTTCTTGCTACGGACCCAACAACTCAAACTAGGATTACATTACCTGCCAATACCTCCGCGACCAATACTTATATTGAATCTTATTCAACGAAGAGCGCAAATGGAGATTTTGAGGTTGATAGTACGGTGACTTTAACCATTTCAGATGTGTCTGGATATGCTGTAGATAGTTTAGCGAATTCCGCTTCTGTGGTAATTCATGATGCCGATACACCTACTGGGATCTCAATTCTAGCACTATCAGAATCAGTTACAGAAGGTTCAGGTAAAACCGCTGATTTCTTGATTAAATCGGATCAGTTTTCTACTTCAGCTCGCAAAATAAATGTGAATATTGATGATGGGGTTGCAAATTTCATAACTAATTCAGGTGATAGCATTCAAACCATTCCAGCCAATTCAAGATCGCTACTTCTTGAAATTTCGATTATGTCCGATACTGATTTTGAAGCAAATGGCGATATAATTGTTACTATTTTGCCAAATGGTGGTTTAAGTGACACTTATACTATCGCTGGTGGAACCAACAACAAAGCATCAATTTCGGTTTTGGATGATGATACACCGAGTGATTCTAGAGATGTTAATAAGGGGATATCAATTGTTGAGATTGAAGATTCTGTAAACGAATCTGAAATGGCACGTTTTCAAGTAACAGCAAAATCTACTTCAAGTTTAGGCCGAACCATTCGGGTACAAGTTGATGAAGGAACAGATCACTTAATTGATGAAGACAATCAGCAAAGTAAATTTAATTATGATAAATCAACAAAGATTTTCTTAGTTACACTTTCAGCAAGTAAGCATACCGCAACTTTAAGCGTAGTACTTGATGATGATAGTAAAAATGAGACCAATGGAACGTTAACGGCTACGGTTTTAGCTGATTCTAACCCAACTCCTACCTATACTCTTGCAAGTTCACATACAAGTGCGAGTGTGACAATAGAAGACAATGATGATGATGTACCGATTTTGTCGATTTCATCGGATGCCGCTGGAGTTATTGGAACTGGGGTAACGGAAGGCTTTGAGTTCAAATTCAAAGTGGGTTCTGATCGACCGATTACTAGTTCAGTATTACCAATAGATGTTAGTGCTGATGATGGAACTGCAGCTCTTGGGTTAACTATCGTTGGTACTAAACAAATCCCAATCGGTTCTCAGGAGGTTGAATTTACTGTAACGATGGGTCCAAGCGCGGATGTTGCACCAGCAAGTGATGTCAATATTGAGGTCTCTTTAGCTGAACATGTAGAATATGATACCAATCCATTAGAGGAATTAATTTCAATCAAGGTTAAAGATAATGACACCCCATCAGCAAGCAATCCAACAGTTTCAATTACTGGTCCACATTATGTCGCTGAAGGGTCAACTTTTGATTTTATTTTAACACCTTCTCATCGACCTAATAGCAATATCACGGTTAATGTTGATGTTAAATCTACCCAAGGAAATTTCCTTGCTCCCAATCAAACTAGTACTGCAACAATCAATTCCGGTTCAGACAAAGGTAAATTAGCCGTAGCGACTGTGACCGAAGCGGCACTAGATTCTGATGGTCGGATAACTGGGGAAGTGTTAGAAGGCAAAGGATATGTACTATCAGCTGAAGTTGCACCCCGAAATTTTGAAGTTGTAGTCTTAGATGCACTTCCGGTGATATCATTAACTGCACCTGATAGTGTTGACGAAGATGGATCTTTTGAAATTATGCTCACTTCAAATGTATTACCTAAAACTGGGCATCCAATTACTATCACTACATTAGAAGTTGATGATTCAACTGGACAAAGCCATGATTATTTTAGTTCAATTCAGGATTCAATTGTGATTAATCAAGATGATAGCAATGGTACAATTACTGTACCAATTAATTTGGTAGACAACGGTATTTATGATGGTTGGGGTGAAATTACTATTAAATTAGCAAATGGATTAGACTATACAGTTGCTTCAAGTCCAATTGTGAAAACTGTAGAGATTGTTGATGATGAAGCTGCCCCGTTTGAGGTTTCACTTGATGCTCCTGTCAGTGTAATTGAAGGAAAGTCAATTTCTATCACTTTAACTGTTAGTCCAGCACTTGAAAATTCTGAGTCAATTAATGTTGATTTACAAGCGGAAGATGTAATAGGGAATTACCTCAATTATACTTCCGAATTAAAAACAATTACGAGTGCCGATTCTTCCAGCATAACATTTGATATTCCTACACAAAACTTAACTAATAGAAGTACCGATGGTGAAATCAAATTAAAGATTATTCGTAGAAATGGTTATGAATTAGGAACTACGAATACCAAGAATATAACAGTATTGGATACTGCATTACTACCAGAAATTTCAATCTCTGCAATGAACGCAGGTCCGATTGATGAAGGTGAAATGGCTGTTTTCAATCTCTCTGCAACTCCAAATCCAACTTCAGAAATCAATGTAATGGTTGAAGTCCGAGATGCTACAGGAACTGGTGACTTTATCAATTCGGAAAATGAGAAAATTTATAAGGAATCAGTGTCAATTTCAGGGGAAGGTACTTTGCCAATCCCAACAATTGCAGATGCTGTTACTGAAGATAGTGGTTCCATAACAGCAACAATAAAGGCTGAAACGGACCGAACTAAAGTGATAACTTATGCAGTTGATGAAAATGATGACTCAGCTACCGTCGCAATTTCAGATAATGATACAGCAGGTCTTCCAAGCGTTACGATCTCAGGTCCTCAAAATATTGAAGAAGGAGACCCGTTAATTTTTACGCTAACAGCAAATCCACCTAATTCTAGTGACTTAGAGGTCAGAGTAAGAATTACTCAAGAAGGTGACTTTTTAAAACGGGATGTTTCTTCAACAAATGAGATTGACTTTATTATCTTAGCCAATGGAACCCCTCCTGGTCAACGAGAATTTCGTGAAGCGACAGTTGCTGATTCAGTACCTGAGGGTAATGGTTTTATTACTATAAGGGTGTTATCAGATCCGGGTACGAATGATATTTATTCTGTTGGTCAGAGTTCAAGCATCAGAACCGAGGTTAGGGATGATGATAGCGATGATCTACCAAGTATAACTTTATCCAAAAGTTTGGATATAGTTGAAGGATCAGATGCGGTGTTTACTCTATCGGCAAGTGATAAAGGTGATGCAGAATCTGTAAACGTTCGTGTTGAGGTAAGCGAGGTTGGTAACTTCTTAGCGAATACTGCAGGTATTAGAACAGTTTCTGTGCCTGTTGGTGGAACTAACAATTTAACTGAATCTACTTTTGCTGACTCTTATGATGAAATTGATGGTTCAATCACAGCTAAGATTCTTCCGGATTCAGATGGAAGTAGAGATTATAGTTTTGGTGCAGTATCTGAGTCAACAGCAACTATTCAAGTCACCGATAATGATAACCCACCTGCTATGAGTATTAGTGTGGTAGACTTTACTGAGGGAAATGACCTTACCAATACTACGAATATGGTCTTTACAGTTGAAATAGACGAAGAATCTCACAAAGAAATTAGTGTTGAATATGTAACTACCACTACGGGTACAGCAACTTCAGGAACTGATTTTATTGCTCAATCTGGAACATTAACTTTCAATAAACGTGTAATTTTAAATACTGGTGAAGTAACTGCAGGAATGACTTCGCGAACCATTAATGTTCCAATCTATGGAGATGTGTTGGATGAAGAAGATGAAACAGTCATTGTGACATTGTCAAATGAGCAAAATGCTACTTTAGCAACGGAGGAAACAACTGAAACTGGAACTATAACAGACGATGATGCACTTCCAGCAATTAGTATAGCAAATGCAGAAGGGTTGGAAGGGACTGCGGTTGATGGTTCGATCTCGTTTGATATTACATTGACTCCAGTTTCTGGTCGTTCAGTAATGGTGACAGCTACAACGTCAACCGCGTCAAGTGATAATGCAACTTCAAGTGAAGCTCTAGGAGTGGCGACTGAGGATATTGATTATATTGCTAAAAGCGAGACATTTACCTTTGCACCTGGTGAAACGACGAAATCTTTTGTAGTCACTTCCAAAAAAGATGACCACCCTGAACCTGATGAAACTTTCACAGTGACCTTATCTGCTCCAGACCACGCAACAATTTCGACAAGTACAGCAACGGGTACGATTCAAAGTGATGAAATTCCTGCTTTTGAAGTATCAGATGGAATTGCAACCGAGGGTGATAGTGGAAATGTTGCGATGACTTTCACTGTAACGCTTTCTTCCGGTGCAGCTCAAGCTGAATCTGTTACCTATAATACAGTTGCAGGAACTGCTAAAGCAGGTTCAGATTTTATTGCACCAATTGCTGGGAGTAATACTTTAACCTTTGAATTAGGACAGCAATCTAAGACTTTTACTATTGATATCGTTAGCAATGATTACTTTGAGCTTGAAGAGACTTTCACTGTGCAATTGAGTGGTAATAGTGCTCGCACAACACTAATCAATAATGGTAGAGCAACAGGAACGATTGAAGATAATGATGCGTTTAGAGAATCAACGATTTCAGTAACAGCGACCAGTGCAACTGTAGATCAGAGTGAAGAAGTTCAATTCACCTTTAGTGCGGTTCCTGAACTTGCACGAGAATTACCAATTACAATAACTTTGGCTGAAACTGAAGATTTTCTTGCTACGGACCCAACAACTCAAACTAGGATTACCTTACCTGCCAATACCTCAGCGACCAATACTTATATTGAATCTTATTCAACGAAGAGCGCAAATGGAGATTTTGAGGCTGATAGTACGGTAACATTGACCATTTCAGATGTGTCTGGATATGCCGTAGATAGTTTAGCGAATTCCGCTTCTGTGGTAATTCATGATGCCGATACACCTACTGGGATTTCAGTTCTAGCACTATCAGAATCAGTTACAGAAGGTTCTGGTAAAACTGCTGATTTCTTGATTAAATCGGATCAGTTTTCTACTTCAGCTCGCAAAATAAATGTGAATATTGATGATGGGGTTGCAAATTTCATAACCAATCCAGGAAATAGCATTCAAACCATTCCAGCCAATTCAAGATCGCTACTTCTTGAAGTTCCGATAGTATCAGATCCTGATTTTGAAGCCAATGGGGAAATCACTGTTTCGATTTTACCTGCAGGTGGATCAAGTGATACCTATAGTTTAGCAAGTACTGATACGACTGCAACTGTTTCAGTATTGGATGATGATATTCCAAGTAGTACATCTGATCCAAATGCCGGCATTTCAATAGTTGCAATTGAAGGTTCTGTATCAGAATCAACAACAGCCAATTTCCAAGTGACTGCCAAGTCTTTGTCAAGTTCAGATCGAACAATTCGAGTAATGGTAGATGATGGAACTGCAGACTATATTGATATAGATAACCAACATAGTCGTTACAATTATGATAAGGCGACGAAAGTATTTTTAGTGACTCTACCAATCAATCATCAAACTGTAAATTTGAGTGTGAACCTTATTGATGATAGCAAGTATGAGGATAATGGCACAATTACTGCTACTGTGCTAGCTGATTCTAACACTGGAAATCCTGCTTATGAGCTTGCAAGTGAACACATAACCGCGACTATAACAGCCGAAGATAATGATTCTGAAGTACCAATTCTTTCAGTTTCTTCTAATGCGGCGGGTGAAACTGGTACAGGAGTTACTGAAGGATTCTCATTCACATTCAAAGTGCGATCCAATGAAGTGATTTCAGGTTCAGCACTACCTATCGTTGTTAGTGCTGATGATGGGACAGCATCGCTAGGATTGGTTATAGCAGGTACCAAAGAGATTGCAGTAGGTAGTCAAGAGACTAAATTTACTATATCCATGGATTCTGGTGCTGATGTTGCACCGACAAGTGATGTCAATATTGTCATCTCGTTAGTAGAACACGATGATTATGATACTAACTCAGCTAAAGATTCAATTTCTATCAAGGTGAAAGATAATGACACTCCGTCAGCTAGCAATCCAATTGTTTCAATCTCAAGTCCACAATATGTTGCCGAAGGTTCAACTTTTAACTATATTCTGTCCCCTTCACATCCACCTAATAGCGATATTACGGTAAATGTTGATGTCAAATCTACCCAAGGAAATTTTCTTGCCCCCAATCAAATTAGTACTGCAACAATCAATTCCGGTGCTGACAAAGGTAGACTAGCTGTGTCCACCATAGCTGAAGTGGCACCAAACACTGATGGACGGATTACTGCAGAAATTGTAGAAGGTAAAGGATATGCGCTTTCAGCAGATTCTGTACCGCGCAACGCAGAGATTGTGGTGTTAGATGCACTTCCTGCGATTTCGCTCTCTGTACCTGATTCTATTGATGAATCCGCTGGTACTTTTGATATTACCCTAACGTCAAATATTGTCCCGAAAGCTAATCATCCAATTACCATTACCACGTTAGTAGTTGATGATTCAACCGGAGAAAGTTTTGACTATTTTGATTCAATCCCAACAACACCAATTGTAATTAATCATAATAGTTCAAATAGAACAGTCACAGTTCCAGTTACACTAGTCACGAGCGGAACTTATGATGGCTGGGGTGAAATTATTGCGACTTTGACAAATGGTCTAGATTATACTGTTGATCCCAATGCGAATTCAAAATCAGTAGAAATTGTAGATGATGATACCGCACCATATTCAGTTTCAATTAGTGCACCTAAAAGTATAGTGGAAGGTCAATCAATAAAAGTTAAGTTGGCGGCAAGTCCTGCATTGACTAATGGTAAGTCGTTAAGCGTTAATTTACAAGTGGTTAACGAGACAGGTACTTATCTCAATTATACATCGGCTCCTATTACAATTACGGATGCCAATTCCTCCAGTACAATTGTTGCTATTCCAACACAAGATGATTCTGCAAATAATGGTAACGGTGAGATTAGCTTAACCATAGTGCGTGGAAATGGGTATGAACTAGGTTCAATTTCAACCAAAAATGTTGGTATTTTGGACAAAACATTACTTCCAGTTGTGACAATTTCTGCAGTCAATGCGGGTCCGATAGATGAAGGGGAGACAGCAGTTTTTACACTCTCCGCGACTCCAAACCCAACCGAAAAAATCATGGTGTCGGTTGATGTAAAACATGCGCAAAGTACGACCGGGAACTTTCTTGATACTGATGATATAAAAGTCCATCAGGTGCCAGTATCTACTTCTGGAAGTGGAAAATTAGAAATTACAACGATTTCAGATGCAGTAACAGAAGCTAGTGGTTCAATCCAAGCTACTCTTAAATCAGATCCAAAGGGTGATCCTGAAAGTGTTAGTCGAACCACTTCATCTACATATTTAATTAGTGCTTCCCCTACTCCTGCTACAGTTACAATCACGGATAATGATATTGCAGGGCTTCCAAGTGTTACAATTTCAGGAGTTAAATCAATTGAAGAAGGTGAAACAGCAACATTTGCGTTATCAACAGATACTATTGGATCGAATTCTTTGTCTGTAAGAGTTAGAATAACGAGAAATGGAGATTATTTTTCACAACAAAACTCGTCTCCTGAATTTAAAACCATCGTTATTCCATCGGATGGTTCAACACCAGGTGAATTTGAAATTACTGAAACCACAACAAATGATGGAACTGATGAGGAAGATGGTTCAATATCCGTGCGAGTTCTAACTGATCCAGAAAACCCAGCTACCTATGCTGTAGGTGAAAGTTCTAACTACAATACTAGGATCAAAGATGATGATGATAGTAATCTCCCAAATATAACTATTTTTGCAGGATCAAATGTTGTTGAAGGTCCAAACGTTAATGCGGTATTTACCTTGGTCGCTACCGACAAAGGCACAGCAACCTCGGTTGATGTTAGAGTACAGGTAAGTGAAGTAGGGAACTTCTTGTCAACTACCGCTGGAATTAGAACAATTCCAGTTACGGTAGGTGATCGCACCACGATGCCGGAAGCTATAATGAATGACACTACTGATGAGATTCATGGGTCAATTACAGCGACGATTCTCAAAGATAACATTGGAGGAATTGTTGATTATGGTATTGGAAAAAATTCCACAGCAACTATTCAAGTTAAAGATGACGATGTGCCAAAACTTTCAATTGAAGATGCAACAATGGTTACGGAGTCTGATACTCCGGGATCACCGGCTTACGCTAAATTTACAATTTCTACACCAATTGAACCATTAACCAATAACTTCAGAATTCAATACACACCAGTCAGTACAAATTTTGCGGTTAATTCAGGAAATAAGCAAACTTCACACCAATTGAACTTTGGTGATGCAGACGGTGATAATATTTTTACCGCGGAGCTACGGGTTGAAATTGACTCTGATAAGATTAAAGAAATTAACCAGAACCTACAAGTAACTCTCAATGCTGATACTGCTAATCCAGCAAAATATGCAGTGACTGAAACTGAATCAGCTAAGTCAGCTAAGGTTTTTGTAGTGGATGATGATGCATTGATTCCAGAGTTGTCATTTGTAAGTATAACTACTCCAATTGCTGAGAGTGCTGGTGGTGTTGAATTTACAATTTTAGCCGATCAAGATCCTGGACGTGAAATTGTTGTTTATTACACTCCAGCTGAAGTTGGAGGGGATTTCTTAACGGATGCTGTTGTAGCTAAGTCAAGTACTCCGGTTCCATTTACCGATGATGGAACCTTGGTTACAGGAACATTCACAGTATTATTAGATAACGATAATACTGGTGAACCAACTGGAATGATTAAAGTAACATTAAATTCTGATTCAGCTCCTGTTCAAACCTATACAGTTGTTTCTGGTGATGCTAGTAGTGAAACTGTTGAAATCCTTGATAATGATGCTCCAACTTTGACTATTACTGCTAAGGATAATCTAGTTACAGAAATAGACTCTGCTAGCTTTCCAGCAAAAGCTAGATACACAGTTTCTTCAGCTGTTGAACCTGCAACAAGGAACTTTAAGATTCAATTTACCCCAGTTAGTACTAACTTTGCAATTAATTCAGGTACCAAGCAACTTTCAGAAGATCTGACTTTTTCAGACTCAGATAATGATGGAATATTTGAAGCTGAGTTGGAGGTTGAAATTGCCCATGATACAAGAGCTGAAGTGAATGAAAATCTAACAGTAACATTGAATCCTGATACTGTAGGTTTGGAAAAATATTTTGTGGGTACACCAGCTTCAGCTTCAATTTTCGTTGTGGATAATGATGCAGAAATTCCTGAATTGTCACTAGAAGATGTAACCGGATTAGTTGCTGAAGGGGATGGTAGTGTTGTATTTACTGTCGTAGCAGATGAAGATCCCGAGCGCGCAATTGACGTGTATTACACACCAGCTGAAGTTAACGGTGGTGATTTCTTGACGGACGCAGTAGCAACTAAAACTAGTTCCACTGTTACATTTGATGCTCGATCAGATAAGATTTGGGGGACATTTTCAGTTTCTTTAGACAATGACAAGCGTGCGGAAGATAATGGGAAAATAAAAGTAACATTGAATGCTGATGAAGCAGATCCAATTACCTATACTGTTGTTGCCGGAACAAGTAGTAGTGCACAAGCAAATATTTTAGACAATGATGCTCCTTCAATTACTATTTCTTCTTCTAAAGATAATGGGGTTGTCACAGAAGGTGGTGATTTTGTATTTACCCTGCAGGCACATCCTGCACCAGATTCTGCAATTACTGTTGGTATCACTGCGGTTCAATCAATAACCGGACATTTAGGAACACTTACTGGTCCAAATTCAAGCGCGATTACTTTAAATAGTGAAGGTAGTGCTCAGGTTGAAATTGGTACCAATGGATCTACTGAAGTAACAGTATCTACCAATAATGATACCAATAATAAACGAAATGGTGAAATCAGTGTTTCACTAGATTCTGTATCAAGTGGAAGCTACTCAATCCCGCAAAATTCAGCTGAGCATTCAGTTGCGGTGAAGATTGCTGATGCAGTTGCTCCGATTATTTCAATCACTTCCAATCATGATGGTTCTCACATTACCGAAGGTGAAAATATCACTTTTAAACTTGAAGCAGATATAATTCCGTTGAACTCAATCTCAGTTGACCTTGATATAACGGATGGAAATTTAGGTCACTTTAAATCAGTAATTCCAACAGAACCTGTTACCTTACATAATGTTAAATTTGTTGATGTTACTTTAGCGACTAACAATACAACTACTGCGACCCATGGCGAGATTGGAGTTTCATTTGATACGACCAATGTAGCGGGTTATTCTACTTCAACTTCTGACAATTCAATATCCGTACGGATTAAAGATAGCGTAAATCCAGTAGTTTCTATTGCAACTACTCAGCCAGATGGAATTGTTACAGAAGGAGGAAGTTTTACTTTTACGTTAACAGCAAACCCAGTTCCGTTTTCAGCAATCTCAGTTGATATTACGGCAGTAGATGGAGGGACAAGTCATCTACACTCATTGGTTAATTCAGATTCAAATAATGTTACAGTAGTTGCAGATGGTTCGGCAGAGACAGAAATAGGAATAGACGGTTCTACGACTATTACTGTTGTAACTCTGGACGACGGGAATAATAAAAGACATGGTACTATTGATATTTCGCTGGATGCAGTTACTGATCCTGAAGCGAGTTATTCAGTTTCAACAACCACATCGCAACAAGCAATACAGGTCAAAGTGAAAGATAAGGTGAAACCAGAATTATCCATTTCTTCAACCAGTAACAATGGCAAGGTATCTGAAGGAAGCAATTTCACATTTATACTTTCTACATCCCCACCACCAATCTCAGCAATAATGGTTAATATTAACGTGACTGAATTTGTAGCTACCGGTCATTTAGGTGCACTTACTGATTCGGCCTCAAACACTATCACTGTATCAAATGAAGGTACAGCTGAAATTGAAATAGGCACAGGTGGGACAACTCAAATTACCGTAGCAACTAATAATGATACCACAAATCAGCGTCATGGTGAAATTAAAGTCACACTTGTTGATGGAACTTATACCGAATATGGTGTTTCAACAACTGCATTAGAAAAGGTCATTCAGGTGAAAGTAGAAGATTTGGTTGCACCTGTAATTTCAATCTCTTCTGCAAATGATGATTCACACATTATTGAAGGGGGAAGTTTTAGGTTCAGGGTAGAGGCAAACATTACCCCATTAACTCCAATATCAGTGAAACTTGAAATTGATGACAATGATTCTGGTCATTATAAGTCAGCTACACCGTCTGTACCAATTACAATGGACAATGTTGATTCAGTCTTGGTTACTTTAGCAACAAATAATACCATCGTTGAGGAGCATAGTGAAATTGATGTATCTATTGACACTTCTAATGTAACAACTTATTCGGCTTCTGATAATGATTCAATTTCTATTGGAATTGAAGATAGTGTTAAGCCAGTAATTTCAATTTCTTCGACCAAAAACAATGGTTTAGTTTCCGAAGGGGGAAATTTCACTTTTACCCTCACAGCTGATCCAGCTCCATTTTCGCCAACTTTGGTTGATATCATAGCAGTTGATGCTGGAACGGGGCACTTAGGTACACTAACCGATTCAGATTCAAGTACGATTTCGGTTGAAACAGATGGTTCCGCTCAAGTTGAAATTGGAACAGATGGAACGGCAAAAGTAACTGTTACTACCGTAAATGATACGACTAATGTCAGACATGGTGAAATTGACATTTCATTGGATGATGTCACTGATGCAGATTATGAAGTTGCTACTGATCCAGAAAGCAATGAGGATGAGATTTCATTATCAGCAATCAAAGTGAAAATAAAGGATAAGACCGCACCTGTCATTTCAGTCAGTGCTGTTAAAAATGTTCAAAGTATTACCGAAGGTGGCAGTTTTGTCTTTAGAATTGAGGCGAATTTGATACCATTAACTCCAATCTCAGTTAAACTTGAAATTGATGATGGAGATACAGATCATAATTTACTTATTGCACCAAGTGATCCAATTCCAATGCATAATGTTCAATTTGTTGATGTCTCCTTAATAACTAGAAATACAAATACTGTAGAACATGGAGAAATTGAAGTATCTATTGATGACTCCAACACGACAACTTATAGTGCGTCACTTATGAATGACTCGATTACTATGGGAATTGTGGATAGTGTCAAACCAGTAGTTTCTATTTCTTCTTCTAAGAATAGTGATAGAGTAAAAGAAGGAACAGAATTTACATTTAGACTGACCGCTGAACCTGCTCCATTTAATCCGATTATGGTAGATATACTTGCGGAAGAAATAGTTGTAGGTCACTTGGGAACATCGTTTACAGGTCCAGGTTTAAGTACAATCTCTCTAGCAAGTGATGGATCCGCTCAAGTTGAAATAGGTAAGGATGGATCTACAGATGTAACTGTGAATGTATTGAATGACACAACCAATCAGCGCCATGGTGAAATTGATATTTCACTCAAAGAAGTAAATAATGCTGATTATGAGATTATTGTTGATTCAACTAAAAAAACAATAGGTGTAACAATTGAAGATGCCAAAGCACCAATTATTTCAATAATATCTGAACAAGATGATGGTCATATAACTGAAGGGGCGAGTTTTGCCTTTAAATTAAAAGCGAATATAGTACCATTAACTGCGATATCAGTTGATCTGGAAATTGATGATGAAAATGGACATTTTAAAGAAATTACTCCAAGCAAACCTATTCAAATGGATAATGTTATCGAGGCAGCTGTAGTTTTAGCGACCAATGATACTAGCACTGCAGAACATGGTGAAATTGAAGTGTCCATTAAAGTTACTGATACAAGTTATACTACAGATACCAATAGCTCAATTTTTATAGGAATAAAGGACACAGTCAAACCAAAGGTTTCTATTTCAATAGAACCGGAGTATAAATTAGTTGATGAAGGGAATAATTTTACATTTAGTTTATCTGCAGTCCCTACTCCATTTGAGCCGATCACAGTTGATATTACTGCGATTGACGTAAATGATACCGGTCACTTTGGAGCTCTTATGGATTTAGATGAGAATGTGATTAGTGTAGGTTCCAAAGATGGTTCAGCGCAAGTGGAAATCGGAACTGGTGGACTTAGTCAATTTACCATAAAGACAATTAATGACACAGTAAATAAACAACATGGTGATATCAAGATTTCGCTGAAAATTGTCACAAATGATGCCGATTATCAAGTTACTACGACAACAGCTCAACAAGCTGTTCAAGTGAATGTTAAAGATTTAATTGCACCTGTCATTTCAATTACGTCCATAAAAGATGGTAAGAGTATTACTGAGGGAGATAATTTCTTATTTAGGTTAGTGGCAGATGTGACTCCTTTAACACCAATTTTGGTTAATCTAGATCCAAGAGATTTAACATTGGGTAATTATTACCAGATTGTGAATCAGAATAATGCGCCGATTTCTATGCACAATGTTGATTCCGTTGATGTAACCTTTAGCTCAATACCAACTACCGGAATTAATCACAATCAAATTACTATATCAATCAATGACACTGATGAAACAACTTATTCTGCATCTGAAGATCAAGGTTCTATTACGGTAAAAATTAGGGATAGTATTATTCCCGTAGTTTCAATTGAGTCTGATAACAACAATGGTGTTATTTCGGAGGGAGATGGACTAACCATTTCACTTACCGCAGATCCTGCACCAATTGAACCCATATTAGTTGACCTCACAGTTAATGACCAAGACACTGGACATTTAGATGAGTTCACCTATACCGACTCTACTGCAATTGTAAGAGATACAGATGATGGTTCAATTCAAGTTGAAATTGGTATCAGTGGGTCTGTTGAGGTTTCAGTTTCGACCAATAATGATACCGATAATAAGAGAAATGGACAAATCGATATTTCACTAAGTGATTTAACTGAAGAAAATAGAGTATTTTATGCTATTAGTGAAGATCCTACCAAACAAGAAATTGTAGTAAAGATCGAAGATCAAATAGCACCAGTTGTTTCAGTAACCTCTGCAAATGCAGCTCTAAGTGTAACTGAAGGTGACCAGTTTGTTTTCAGAGTCGAATCTGATTTGGAAATTTTAACTCCAATCTTCGTTAAACTTGATATTAGTAGTGACTCAGGGCATTATAATCAAATAACACCAACAGCTCCAATTGAGTTAATTGATGTTGATTTTGAAGAGGTAACTCTCACAACCAATAATACGACTGCAGTGGGGCAAGGTGAAATTTCAATTTTGATCAATACTACAAATGTATCAACTTATACCACATCCACTTCAAATTCCTCTCTAGTTGTGAGAATTAGAGATACTGTTATTCCAGTAGTCTCAATAACGTCAGAATTGAATGATGGAGTTGTTACAGAAGGAGAAGAGTTTGAATTCACCATTTCAGCTGATCCAGCACCTATTGAGCCAATTTCCGTTGAATTTACGGTAGTAGATGTTTATTTGACCGATCATTTAGTTACTTTATCAAGTACAAGCCCAGTTGAAATTGGTACTGATGGTTCTGCTAAAATTATTGTTTCTACTAATTTGGATGATCAATTATTTAGACATGGTAAAATCAGAGTTACCCTTGACGAGGTTGTTAATGCTGATTACAAATTAGCTACTGATGGGGGTTCAAGACGTATTCAAGTTCATATCAGGGATATTGTAGATCCAGTTGTATCAATCACATCAGAGAGAGACGGGAGAAGTGTAACGGAAGGTGGTGAGTTTGACTTTAGTTTGTCAGTTTCACCAGCTCCAGTAGTTCCGATTCTCGTAGTTTTGAATATTGATGATGAGAATTCAGGTTATTTTCGCGCTTTAACCGCGAGTAATCCAGTTGAACTTGATGGTAAAAATCCAGTAAATGTTACGTTGTTTACCAAAGCAGTAAGGATTTTAGACGATCCAGGCTCAATTAGTGTGCAAATTGGTAGCGCGGAAAATGGTGAATATGCTGTTTCTAGACTTGACCGAGCAATTAGTGTAACTGTTGATAAAGAAATTGTGCATAGAGTATCCATTACACCACATAATCAAAATTTAACTGCAGTTGAAGGGGAGAGTATCAGATTTTCGTTAACGGTATCTCCGGCACTTAAAGAACCAATTAGAGTCTCATTAAGGGCGATTGATAAAAGGAGAACAGGACACTTTGTCAGTTTCTTAGGACCAGACCAAATTCTCATCAGAACAGATGGTTATGCAGAAGGAGCAGTTTCTACCAGAAATATCAGCGATAAAATCGGTCCTGGGATAATTGATATCGAAATTCTACCTGGAGACGATTATGAACCAAGTCGTGGATCTGGAAGAATTGAAGTAGTCATTGTAGATAAAATAGAACCAGGACTTCGCGAAGTGTTCGTTGAGGCTGAACAACCTTCTTCTAAAAACCCAGATCATATTGTTTTCAATTTTAGGGCGATTCCTGCTTCATTAGAAGACATCAGAGTTGAAGTCTTAGTGACTCAAGTAGGTGGTGCGATACGCTGGAGGGCTCCAACGACAATTATGGTAAGAGATCGAAAAAGAGTCGCAATTCCTATTAATAAAGCAATTAATTCCAAATCAAATCCTGAAATTTCTGTCATGGTAATTGATCATCCACATTATATTGCTGGTAGTGAAATTGCAAAGGTGACAATTCAAAGTGAAAATGTTAATCAGAACCAAGGTGACGAAGCTAGGATTGCCATTGCGAGTCAAGTCGCTGATTTAGTACTAAAAATTCAAAATGATAATCTGGTAGTACCTGAAACAACATCTAGCGAAATCAATTCTTCAGTTCAACCGGTTGTTGCAGTGACGGCTGTTGTTGATGCAATTCAAGAAGGTGAAACTGCACAATTCCGAATTTCATCATCACTACCAATGACCAATTTTATCTCCATATATGTTGATCAGATTGGCAATTTTTTAAGCTCTATACCACCAATACAGTTTTCAATGATAGGTAAAAGTGAATCTATTTTGGATCTTCCAACCATCGATGACCAGATAGCAGAACCAGATGGAGCAATAACCTTAAATATTGTTCATGGTCGTGGCTATTCTGTAGCAAACGGTCAAGCTTCAGCTTCGGTAATTGTTACTGATACTGCAGATCGTGTGGTAAGATATGAACAAATTGTCTCAAATATCGGACAGCTTCTACCACAAATCAACCAAGCGGAAAGTGAGATATTGAATGATACGTTGACTAACCGCATTCATAGTTTCAACATTGATACAAGAAGTTCATATTTTCATCTAGGTGGTCAGCAAAACTTACAAGATTTGATTGTTTCTACGGGTGAAACTATTAATGAAAATG
The DNA here is from genome assembly GCA_964291365.2 of Stappiaceae bacterium. GTDB lineage: Bacteria > Pseudomonadota > Alphaproteobacteria > Rhizobiales > Stappiaceae > JBDWFY01. The sequence goes on along the minus strand of OZ220020.1, from coordinate 59,122 downwards.
ATATTTTAGTAAGGAGATTACTCGATAAATCATCCTTTGAATTCAACATTTTCCCAGATAGCGGGTTTGTAAACTCAATTTCGGCTTGGGGACAAAGTAATTTCCGAAATTTAAATACTGTTAACAATAGAAACGGTGATATCGGGTCAGGTGAACTCTTCAATGGTCAATTTGGTTTTGATACCGCGATTATATCTGAACTTATCACAGGACTAGGTACCTCATTCACGCGCTCTTTTGTTAATCTTGATAGTTCAAGTCTTGGTGATATTGAATTCCAAACTAATTCAACCCAGATTAATCCTTATATTGGTTGGACCTCGGTAGACAATACATCCGAAATTCGGTCAATGTTTGGTATCGGGTTTGGTGAGATTGTTGCAAATCAAAGTGGTTATGAATCAGTTACCTTTGATAGTGAGGCATACTCCTTTGCAATAGATGGAAGTTTCGCTTTACTGCGGGGATTTCAAAAAACCGAAGCTGATTTCACTGGTCAAACGAATTTTAAGAATATTATTGTTAGTGGTAATGGAAAATTTGATGAATACATTGAATTGAGGAGTAGGTATTCTCGTGTTGCATTGGAAGGATTACATCATTTTGATTTGATCAATGGAACATCCATCACTCCAAAAGTTTCAATAGGTTTGATTGAATCGAAATCCACTGATCAAACGGCTATTTTGACCGAGTATACGAGTGGTGTTGAATATGCCTCTTCACTTGGATTTGAATTGAATGGGGAAGGACGAATCTACTCTAATCATTTTAATCAAATAAAAGAATGGAAGCTGCTTGGTTCTCTTAGTTATGATCGGTATCAGGACAATCTAGGATTGGCATTAACATTATCATCTGAATTTTGCTCAAATTGTACGGTTGGTTCGGAAAGTGCATTTGGTAAGAATACCTCACTCATTTCCAGTAATCTTGGTATCAATGATGATAGTCTTGGATTAGATACAAATCAAATTTCTTCTGAGATTGGTTATGGTTTAGATTTAGGTGATGGTATTGGAAATTTAAGTCCATTTGTTGGTTTAGAAGTTTCAGGTAATGAGATTACGCAACGTCGAATCGGTGGTCGAGTAGTATCTAATTCTGATATTGAGTTTGAATTGGTGGGAACCCATGACTCTAAGATTGGATTGAATGAAGATTACAGCTTAAAATTCAATGGTAAGATTGCTTGGTAGTATTGTGTAATTTAAGGTATGTGGATTCAATTTTAATGAGATTATTTTTGAAACAATTGTGTTCTTGTTTAATGACAAATATTCTTACTTGTACTTACATGTACAATCCGATTTATTCGGACACGAAATCCGAAAACATTCGGACACCATTAACCACCTTTAAAGGTGGTTAAAAAATTTTTTGTTCAAGAGGTGGTGAATTTTGTTTTTCTCCACTTTTGTATCATTTACTTATCAGGTATTATCTGGTCTATTCATCAGATAATTCAATTACAGACCTAAGTCAACAATTATTTTCTGATCAGTCCTTCATTGAATTTTAATGTCGGACATTGGGTTAAGACACTTGAGACTATTTGGGTAAGAACTTACGTAGTGATTCTCCTTTTAGGTTGAGTTGATGGGCATTGGGAATTTGGTGCTCGTACTGATATGCGGTAGTATGGTACATCATCGCAGAATTAGTTTTGAATTTTTTATTTGTTCGAAAAATAATTTTTGTAATTATTTTGCATTAACTATTTATTTCATGTATTTATATAAATTGAATTTACTGTAAACCAGTTTTCAAGGTGTTTCTTAATTCCAGTCGGTTTGTTTTCGGACTGTAATGAGAACTTTTGGGAGCGCAAACGGTCCCATCGGATCTCAACTGGAGTTAAGTCTATGACTACTAATGCACTAGTGTGCGTTATCGCATCATTTCTTGTTGTTTTACTAATTTCTTGTGAAGATGGTAAGAAACCACAACTTGTTACTACAGTTACACCATTAGATAAATTTGAACCAAGTGGTGGGATTGAGAGAATTTCTTTATCACATCCAAGAGTTAACACTGTCTATCATATCTATTCAAAAAATCTCCAATCTAAATATTTAATCCCTGAAGTACGGCCACAACTTAACAATCTTCCAGAAGTTTATACACTCAATCTTTCTGAGGAGCTTTCTACCGGTGGTCGGATACTAGTAATTGCAGAAAAATATAAGAATAAAGTAATACTTTCGGGAGAGAGCATTGAAGTCACCAGCTATAGAGATGTTGATTCCGATGTTCGAGTATATTATGCACATAAAGATTCTGTACTAACAGATATAATGACTTATGGCCCGAGATTTAGTGGAACTTTACCTAAGGGTCTTCATACTTACCGTGGAGCAAATTTGTTAACTGTCAATCATGACGAGATGATTTATGAGGGAGAATTCCAGTTGCAAGTAAACTTCAATTTAGAAAATAACCAAGGGAAATTTATGAAACTTGGAGATGATGAAAATAAGAATTTTGCAATTGCTCAATTACCAGCTTCAGATGGAGGAAGGTTTCTTGTACTTACTGGTGAATTTGACATAAATTTTGGTAATGGAACATTTTCCAGTGATGCGATGAATTTAGGATTTTGTGCAAGTATGAGTTGTCTGGAAAATGAAATATTTGACAATATGGACGCATCAATTCATGGTTCGTTACTTGGTGAAGATGCAACAGGTATAGCTGGAATCTATCACGATAATTCTGATTCACCAACATACATTGGCGCGTTAATTGGTTCCGATGCTCTGCGAAGCAGCAATTAATCTTTAAAAATATTATTTTTTCGCCAAAATACATACTAATAGGGAATTTTATACATAATGCAACAGCCCCGCTAAAGTAAAAAACACGAATGAATATTCAGAGGATTACGGAAATTAGAATTAATGTGCGACAATTTGTCCTTTTGAATTTGATAAAATTTATGGAAATAATAGTAAATTTATAACTAGACTCAAAGGAGATCAATTATGATTAAATGAACTTTAATTATCCTAGGATTAGGATTATTCATTGTATCTTGTGATCCGGTTGAAACATTTGAAGATTGCCAAAGACAAGGAGACTATTATTGGGAAGCTTGTATGACAGCGGCTCTTGGTCATATGTTTGTTCCACGAGACTGGGTGAGGTAAATACGAAGAAACTACTAATTATCTTAGGTATAGGATTATTCCTTGCATTTTGCCAAGCGCAAAGAAATGCAGATAGAGTTCATGATGAAAGTATAGATGCTGGAAATGATGAAGGTCATTGTCGTTCAGTCCAAGTGGGCGGTGGTGTTGAAGGTTTTTTTATGAGTGGTGGAACTTTGGATTGTGTATTCGCTGGAAATTGTCGTTACCAGTTTTAATATGAGTAGAAGACACTAAGGTTCGCCCGAAGAGGGTGTACCTTTTAATTATTCAGCTATAAGTATTATTTTGGGAACTGTTGCATTATGTACATAATTCCTTACTAATACCTACGTAATTTTACTTATTACAATTTGTGCAAACGTTCTGGTAATTAAAAATTTTATTGTAACATTGCTAGTTTAGAAGCTCATCTCCGTAAAAATGATCTTATCTTCTCTTGAGTTTCTGAGTCCCTTAACTGTGGCGGATGGCCTTGATCTTGCACTTGAACGATTTGTAAATTGGGATGTTCTTGGTTCATTTTCTCTATAGTTTGTTCCGTCAAGATATTTGAAAATACACCATGAATAACCATTAATTCTTTGCTGGCTAAACCTTTAAACAACGCCCAAAGATCAACATTAGAATTTTTTTCTGATTGTTCTATAAAACTTTGCCGAAGATTCAGATCATAATTTAATACAATCTGACCTTCTGATATTTTATAGGTTCGCTTTACTTCTTCAATCCAATCAAGATCCGTCATTAACGGAAATTGGTCACCAAAAAGTTTTTTCAGATTGAGTGCAGCTTCATTTTGATTTGAAAAATTTACCGGTACACCGACATATTCGTTTATTCTTTGTAAACCTTCTTCTGAAATATCTGGCCCAATATCGTTTAGTATTACCTTACTAACTCGATTTGGATAGAATGTGGACATTATTATCGCGTGAATCCCACCTCTTGATGTACCAAGTATGTCAACAGTTTCAATTTGTAGCGTATCTAATCCTGCGGTAATATCTTTGAGTTCTCGTTCAAATGAGTAGTTAGTGTTATTCAGATCATAATCAGACAGACCTCGCCCGCGATAATCCATTGCTATCACTTGGATTGGGTTTGTCGAATCTTGCGAAAGCGTGCGAGCTAGTTCATCGAAATCGCTTGAATTTCTTGTTAGTCCAGCCAAACATAACAGTGGACGTGAGCCTGATTTAGAACCGGTCCAGTTTTTTGCGAACAATGAAAGTCCATCATCAGACTGCCAGCGAAATTCTTCAAATTCTTTACTCATTTATTCGTCTCACTTTGTTATTTTTTTGTTGAGATTAGTTGTGAAACTAATTAGGAAAAGTCTTGATTGAGTGCAGACCTTGTGGTAGTACAATTTATACAGCATAAATTTTATTCTAGATTAGGTATATAACCTACCAAATTAGCGTGTTGGGTCAGCAGTTCATTTGAATTGAATATTCACCCACCGCGATGAAGATCATTAAGTATATCCAAACTCTTTCCTTCTACTCGTTCACGGTAAACTTGTAAATTTTCAGTGATTTTTTGAACATAATTTCTGGTTTCGGTAAATGGAATTCGTTCAATCCAATCAATAGGATCAACATTAGGTTTTCTTGGGTCACCGTACTTTTCAATCCATCGTTTAACTCTTGTCGGCCCCGCATTATACCCAGCAAAGGTCATGATGTAAGAACCACCAAAACTATCAACTAATTCATCCAAATAAACTGAGCCTAACTTAACATTATAAGTTGGATCGCTAACAAGTTTATTCTTGGAATAGCTAATTCCAATTTTGTTTGCCATTTCTTTTGCAGTTGAAGGTAGTAATTGTAAGAGCCCAAGAGCGCCTGCTGGGCTTTTAGCGACCGCGTTAAATGAACTTTCTTGGCGTGCAATCGCAAATACAAGAGGCTTTTCTACTCCTTTTTGAGTTTTTGATTGTAGAATGTTAGTCTCTATTGGAAATGCTAGTGCCGCTAAAACCGGATCTCGTTTGATCGCTTCCTTGGTGACTAGAATGATATAGGGATATAACCCTAAGTCTTCCGCCAACTTCGTGAGTAATGCAATCTGTCCAGTCGTTGGTAAGTCTCGAGCAAGCATTTCAAATAATAATCCAGTTCGGTGCAAGAGACCAGCTTCATTCATTCGCCGTATTGCTCTCACCCTATCATCGGAATTAAATGCGTCTACGTCGCGAGAATTTGCCGACAAATTTGGTTTGATACCAACGTTCTTTTTACCAAGTTTATGTCGAGCAAGTTGACCATAATACGTCATTCCATACTCTCCAGCACGGGAATAATAATTTTTAGCCTGACTACTAAGATTTCGTGCTTCTTCAGTCCGACCTAACCAATAATAAGCGCGGGATATCGTTGCTGGTATAGTTGCTTCTTTAAGAACATTTTTAAAGTGCGGTTCAGCAGCTTTAGGGCTGGAATTGAATCTCAAGGCATACCATCCAGCATGAAATTCCGCATCCGCAATTTTCCCAGAATCTTCAGCAGAATGTCCAGCAGCAATTTGGTAGGCCGCTTTATACTCGCCAATATCAATCAAATCACGTGATAATTGTTTTCTTTCTACCCACCATTCATCTGGGTTAATCAGTACCTTTGGATTACGAGGAGCTGATAACATTAATTTTGCGGCATCACGATACTTTTCATCTCTTCGAAGGTATTGAATGCGAGCGAAGATATATCCAGGATGCGAACGCAAAGATTTTGGTACATTTCCAAGTAGTGATTTTGCACTACTTTTTCTTCGTATCACGGCAACCCGTGCGTCAAAATATTTTTTTTGTGTGGACAACAAAAATCGTACTGTCCTTGTTGCTGCCGTAACCCTGCTATCGTACAGATACATATCAACGCGATTAAAATGGTCTTCATTTGTTAAATATGATTGAAAGTTTTCCAGAATGATATCCTCACGGTCTTTTTCAAGTCGTTCAGTTCGCCATAAATTGCGGACATAGCTTTTAGCTCGCTGGTCTTGACCTGTTTTTTCTAAAGCTAAGGCAAATAGTACTTTACCTTTTTCAGTGCGAGGTGAGTAATGTGAAAAAATTTCCAAAATTAGTTTTGGCACGGGGTCATCTTCCCATAGAGCTTCTTCTAATCGAGTTTGATAAATATATTCTGAAGGCCAATGGGGTGCCGCCTGATAAAAATCGCGAATAAATTTGTTTGGTAGTTCTTCACGAGCACGTACAATAAGCCGCCAGTCAATTATTCTCCGATCGAGCGAAGGTGACATAGAATCTCTAATTTTTAGCGCATTTGAATATTGACTTGATTCAATTGCATTCAGTGCGCGTTTTAACTGTACAATAGTATCTTGATTGTCAGGAACTTGAAAACCTTTTCCTGATTGTTGATTCGCATTTAATTTGAAACTATTTGATTTTGTTGGATCTCTTGCTAACGGGATTGCAAAAGATTTGGTATTAGGGATCTGATTGAGAATTTTACCAGAATTTTCACCTGATCCGTTCAAATTGTTTTGAAAATTTTGGGATCGTGGCTTAATTTTGGGGATAGCACTTAAAGAATATCCAGTTAACTCTCCAACCTTATTAATAAATTGGCTGGTTGGTTTCTGTTTAGGTCCCGTTGCAAAACTTGAATTTATAGCTAAACATGAAAATAGAGTTAACACCAATGTGTCAAGCAACCGCGGTCTCAAAAATTTATATAATATTTTCATGTTCTTAAAACTAATGAGTTTCTATGCAAATTACAATATATTGGCTGTTAATAAAAAAAATGTTAAAAAAGTATAGACTGCTGACACAACATTTTAATTTATAGTGAAAAAATAAATTTCTCAATGTTTTGAATTAGTTATTTAGGAAATTTTCTACTATTCAGCTTCGCAACAGGTATTGGGAAATTTTCCCTAATTACTCCTTTGCCTTTGTACTTGTTTTTCTATGTCCGTTGTGAGAATTACCTTTGTTTATAGGAAATGGCAGTTGAATATACTAAATGTAGAATTTGCAATTTAAAAGTGATTAAAAAATCAAAATAAATACTAAGTTTAATCCCAAATACATGTTACTATTTTAAAAACACATCAATTCAATTAATATAAAAAAGGGAATAATTTCTCTGAATTTTGAGGAAATTAATGGAGGCAAAAGTGGATTTTACTCAAGATAATAGTGTTGAAGTAACACCTCGTAAAGGCAAAATTTTAACTCAGGCGGTATTAAATGCTGCCAAGTATTTAGATCTAAATGACCTGCAATTGTCATCCGTGCTGGGAGTTTCAACGGATGAATTTTGCGACTTGAGGTTAGGTTCAAAACAATTAATTGAAAATACTACTTCATTTGTCTGAGCAATATATGTAGTTCGTATTTATCAATCTATTTTCGCTTTTATGGGAGGAGATGAATTAGTAATGCGTCAGTGGATGAAATTGCCGAATATTGCCTTAGATGCCATTCCAATTGAAATTGTAAACACAAGTGAAGGATTGGAATGTGTTGCTAATTACTTGGATGCCAGACGAGTTCCAATCTGAAATTCGTGCTTGAAAAAACTTTACCAATTACTATTATAAATATGCAACATTTCAATTAAAATTAATTGGGGAAAATTTGGCTAAAATTTGACTTTATTGAAAATTAGCTTAAATACTTCAAATAGAAATTAAAAACTTTACAGTTTTAAATTAAGTTTCAGGATGGAAAACAGATATGGTCAAAATGCCAGTGACTCCAAAGTTAATCAGTTGGGCTTGCGAGCGTTCTGGATATCCCTACGAAAAAATTGAATCTAAGTTTAAAAATTTGTCAAACTGGATTTCAGGTGAATCCCAACCTACTTGGAAACAGTTTCACGACTTTGCACGCATGGTTCACGTTCCATTTGGGTACTTATTTTTAAAGGAACCACCAAAAGAGAATTTACCAATTCCTGATTTTCGAACTTTAGATAGTGCCCCAGTATACCAACCAAGTCCAAACTTACTAGATACTATTGATCTTTGTCAATTTCGACAAGATTGGTATCGAGAGTTTATAGTTTCTGAAAAGTTAGAACAAGTTGAACTCATTGGATCAGAAAGTTTGAAAACTGCTCCTAAAACAGTGGCATCTAAAATGCGTGAACTACTTAGATTTGAACCGATTGTGATTAAAAATAAAGTTAATAAAGATGCAATGTTTAGTTTGTTGACTAATCGTTTGGAAGAAATTGGAATCTTAGTAATGGTCAGTGGGATTGTAGGTAGTAATTCTCATAGAAGACTAGATTTACAGGAATTTCGCGGTTTTGCATTGTGCGATTCTTATGCACCAATAATTTTTATAAACGGTGCTGATTCAAAAGCCGCACAATTATTTACTTTGTGTCATGAGCTAGCACATTTAACCTTAGCCTGAATTGCTCAAAGTATCGTTAATTTTTTACAGGTAAATATAGTTTTATCACTTATGGTATAAAGGTTTATTAGCTCATTTTCAAATCCTCTTTCAATTTACAGTATGTATTTTTAGATTGATCACTTTGGATCAGTTTTTCACAGCTTGAAAAAAAAATTTAAAACAGGGACTGCTTTTTGTTCACTTCGTTGTTATATGAAATTTTAAGTGCATGTTTTTGCATTCATTGTTGCGTTAACAACGGAGTTAAGGATGAAAAAGCCAAACCCAAAGGCACGAACAAAGAAGACTAAGTCGCCTAATTCAGGGCAACCAGAGAAGCTGATTTGTTCAGAATTTCAAGGAAAGTCAGTTGAGGTGACGTTTTCACGAATCAATTTAAGCGGTGATGCTGGTTCATTGTTGATTCGAGAAGCTGAATTGGCAACTGGAATTATGAAGCGACTGTCCAATTGTTTTACTGATAACCGCGATCAACGGATGGTTGTTCATAAATTGGAGACGCAAGTTCGACAACGGATTACTGGGTTACTACATGGTTGCCCGGATCACAATGATCATGATGAACTTTGTCGGGAGCCAAGTTTTGAATTACTGGTTGATGAGCCTGGCATTGTGCGAGAAGATTGCAAACCGTTAGGGACTCGCTCGACGATGCGTCGGCTTGATGAAGCCAATCGGCAGATCGCTGATGGTGAACAGAAGAAACTTGAGTTTAACCAAGATCAGCATGACTACCAGCTGTTAGAGGATAGCGTTGAGTGGATCAGACGGTTAAAGAGTAAATTGCTGATTATTGACATGGATGCTACGGCTGATCAATTATATGGTAATCAAGTCGGAGGTGCTTGGAATGGATTTTACCGATATAAATGCTTACTGCCGCTGTTGGCCTTTGTCGGGCCAAATCCGGTCTATTGTCGCACCCGAGCTGGAGATGTTGATGGAGCGTTGGGCACCGCGGAAGCGTTGAACAAGATTGTGCCATTCTATCGCCAACGATTTCCAGAAAAGCTTCCTGTTTTTCGCGCTGATGGTGGTTTTAACCGACCGGAACTGATTTGCACGTGCCACGAGATGGGGCTTCATTTTGCGATTGGTCTTGCCAAAAATGATGCATTAATGGCACAAATTACACCGCAAATCAAACGTGTTAAAAAGTCTAGCTTGAGCTCGGGGAAAACCAAACGGGTATTCACTGAATTTAATTGGACCACTGGCAATGGCAGTTGGGGCGGACAGTTGTTTCGAGTGATTGCCAAAGTTGAGTATATCAATACCAATAATCATCGGAAATTGAATGTTCGATTTATGGTGACCAATTTGGATAAGAAGTTTGGTGGTGCTCGCAAGTTATATACTAAACTATACTGCGGTCGGGGCGATGCGGAGAACCGCATCCAAGAGAATCAGTATGAATTATTCGGGAGTCGCGTGAGTGCACACAATCTCGAAGCGAATCAAATGCGATTAAATTTTGCCGTTTGTGCTCATAAGGTTGCTAATGCGATTCGAACGATTGGTTTTCGCGACACCAAATTAGCCTCGGCAAAGTCAAGCACAATTCGCCGGAAAATACTGAAAACGCCAGCCATTATTAAGCACAGCTGTCGTCGAGTGTGGATGGATTTTTCCACTGAATTTGCTAGCAAGGATTTGTTTGTGCAGGCAATCAAGAGATTTATGAACTATGGTTCGCGACGACGGGGGTTAACGGAAGGGGTTGGATAATATCCATCAACACATTATTGAGATTGAATCAAACAAGATCATCTCTTCAACCCTTCCAATCAATAACGCATCATTTGAAATTTAAATTGGTAAAATGATGCTCAACTCATTCAAAGTCAAACAACCGCACGAAAAGAAGCACCCCCATTGCTGACTATTGAATGAACCCAGTGCTTCAAATAATTGAGAATGGCGACAAGCGGTAATTTGTCGCAACGGAGGAGTTGTATTTTTCGCAAAAATAGGATAAAATTTGACCAAATTTACGCTTTTTGTTCGCAGCTACTTTGAGCAATCTAGGTTAGGAACCTCTGGTCTATCAAATGTCGGCATTTCTGTACCACAAAAGTTGCGAAAACAAGAAAAGTGGTGTAATGCAGTAGCGGCCGAAATATTGGTACCTTCAGATTTGTTACAAAAAATGTATGACCAAGGAAATTCAATTTCTGTTGAAATCAAACGACTTTCTAATTTCTTTAAAGTTAGTAATTTAGTAATTTTGCGTCGGTTTTTAGACGAAAAAATTTTGACGCAGAATGAATTTAATACTCTTTGGAGTCGAGAAATGGCTAAATTCAAAAAGCAACAAGATGTAAGAAAAGGTGGACAATTTTATTCAACGATACTGACAAGAGTAGGGAAAAAATTTGCTAGAGCAATAATCTCAAGTACATTGAATGGAAAAATTCTTTATCGTGATGCATTTGAGTTACTTGGAATTTCAAAAACAAGTACTTTTGAAAAATTAGTTAAAAAAGTTGAGAACAATAATGCCATATTTACTTGATTCCAATGTATTTATTGAGGCTAAAAATAATCATTATGGATTTGATATTTGTCCGGCATTTTGGGAATGGTTACTAAAAGCAAATAGAAATGGACAAGTAGTCAGTATTTTAGAGGTCGCCGAAGAAATATCTAAAAAGACTGATATTCTTTCTGAATGGGCGTTAGGACAAGGTGGTCCTATCTTTCGTCATCCACGTAAGAGTTTGGAAACTGCAATTTTTGATTTAACGAATTGGGTTTCAAGAGAAGACTACAATCCTCAGGCTTATCGTAAATTTTTGAGAAGTACGGATTATTGGCTTATTGTGTTTTCACTAGCACATGGATATACATTAGTTACTCATGAGGTATGTTCAAATTCATTAAATATTGTCAAAATTCCTGACGTATGTGACTATTTTAGTATCAATTGTATTACGCCTTTTGAAATGCTCAGAACTGAACAAGTAAGATTTATTTTGGAAAATAAAATGTAATTACACACCTAATATAAGAGATTCTTATTTTACAAATTGTAGTTTAAATTGCGTTTTCAAAACAAAAACGTTGGTTTATAATTTGTTAATGAAAGTTTCAATAAATAAGTGATCCACTTTTTAGACTAAAAAAATCGTCCCAAAAGGACACTGTGATATTAGTTTAGATACAATTTTAAAATCTGGTAGGTATATTAGAATATTGACTACAATTCTTTTAATCACTATTTTAGACACTGTAATTCGGTGAGGAGATATCTCAATATGTTTAAAGGCTCAATTCCCGCGCTTATCACACCCTTCAAGAATGGGATGATTGATGAGAAGGCATTTCAAGAATTCGTAGAATGGCAAATTTCGCAAGGGTCACATGGGTTAGTACCAGTTGGGACCACGGGTGAATCTCCAACATTATCTCATGATGAGCATCGTCGAGTCGTTGAATTATGTATTGAAGTTTCAAATCAACGAATCCCGGTGATTGCCGGTGCAGGTTCAAATAATACGACTGAAGCAGTGGAATTAGCACAACATGCAGAAAAAGTAGGTGCTGATGCTGTATTGGTGGTTACACCATATTATAACAAACCCAATCAACGGGGGTTATATGAACACTTTAAAGCGGTAAATGACGCAGTTGGCATTCCAATTATTATTTACAATATACCAGGTCGGTCAATTATTGATATGTCGGTTGATACGATGGCTGGGTTATATAGTGAGTGTAAGAATATTAAGGGGGTCAAAGATGCTACTGCAGATTTGCAACGAACTTCATTGCAACGTAAGATTGTAGGTAAAGATTTTTGTCAATTATCAGGAGAGGATGGAACTGCATTGGGGTTTATGTCACATGGTGGTCATGGGTGCATTTCAGTGACAGCAAATGTTGCTCCAAAATTATGTTCTGAGTTTCAAGAAGCATGCATAAGTAGCGATTTTGACTTAGCATTGGAAATACAGGATCGTTTAATTTTGCTCCATAAGGCACTTTTTAATGAACCAAGTCCAGGTGGTGCAAAATTTGCACTTTCAGTTTTAGGGAAAGTTGAAAATGAGCTGCGATTACCGATAACACCTGTATCACGTGATACAGAAAACTTAATCAAAGAAGCAATGACTGTGGCCGGTTTATTAACTTAGTTTAATCTCAATCAATCATAGATTTAGCGTGATTTGAACATTGTCTTAAGGTGTCGTCATGTCTGGCAAGAATAATACCAATGCTAAGGTTTACCGCACTGTCGCGGATAATCGAAAAGCGCGGTTCAATTTTGAAATTTTAGACAAATATGAAGCAGGAATTGAACTCACTGGTACTGAAGTGAAATCTTTGCGGAATGGCAAAAGTAATATTAAAGATTCATACGCAAATGAGCACAAAGGGGAGATGATACTCTATAATGCCTATATACCTGAATATCTGCAGGCAAATCGTTTTAATCATGAACCGCGTCGACCTAGAAAGTTATTACTCCACCGTAGAGAAATTGGGAAATTGGCGGGAGCAGTTCAACGCGAAGGTTTGACTATTGTACCGTTGCGAATGTACTTTAATAAACAAGGGCGAGCTAAAATTGAGTTAGCGATTGCTCGAGGTAAAAAGACACACGATAAGCGAGAAACTGAAAAGCAACGGGATTGGAATCGAGAGAAATCAAGACTTATGAAAAGTCATGGATAATAGTGGTAAATATTCTACTCAACAATTTCAACTGAGTGGGTTTTATAAATTTCGAATTTGGAATGAAGAGAATAAGTGAGAATTAAATCTCACTTATTCTATTTTCAATTAGTAGCAACATTTCCACCATCCCTCGCAGCTTGCGAGGCTTAGGCTAACTAAAACAATAAATATTGTACTTTTTAAATTTGACATATTAAATTCCTTTTAAATTTAAAACTAACGGTATTATTCGTTAATTTTGTAAGTTTGGGTTAATCAATAGCTCCCACAATTTTTCGATTCGTACTCGTAGCTGAAATTGCAGTAACTTTAGGTGAATTAGGTTGAATGAAAATTCCAACCTAGACTATAGATTTGCATTAACCTATCAAAATTCTATATGGTGAATTGTCGCACCATAAGTACTAAGCCAAAGTGTGAGCAATTACAGTTTTCTCACACCAAATTTGTTATTTTTTGGAAATCCTTGTGGTACCATTCTTCCTGCAGAAGCTCTATTACCCCTCCAGTCTTCTAGATCATTCAAGGCACGGTTGTAAGATCGACCAGAGGAATCTTGCCATTCTAGCCCTTGTTCAGAACTGAATGTGATTGCATCTGAGATACTGTCATTCTTATATTTTTGTAATCGAACACCGCGTCCTCTGTTCATCGTGGGAATTTGTTCTAGTGGGAACACCAGCATTTTTCGGTTTTGTCCAACTGTTGCGACAGTATCACCTTCGGCAGCTGTGCAGATCAATAATTTTTCATTGGCACTCATGTTTAGAATCTGTTTACCCTTACGAGTGGTAGCTATTACACTTTTTTCTGAGACGATAAACCCGCGCGCGCTAGTTGACGCAACTAATAATTTTCGATTTGGTTTGTAAACAAAAACTTCAACAACTTCTTGATCTTGGTCCATATCAACCATTAATCGAATTGGTTCACCATGTCCGCGACCACCAGGCAATTTACCAGCTGCAAGAGTGTAAAATTTCCCTGCGGAATCAGCGATCAATAATTTGTCTGTTGTCTCTGCTGGAAACATTATTTTTAGCGAATCATCTTGTTTAAATGCGATAGATTTTGGATTTTGAATGGTTCCACGCATCGCACGAATCCAACCCTTTTCTGATACCACGATCGTGACAGGTTCTTTTTCAATCATAGCCTCATTTATTTCATCAAGATCAACTTCAGCAACATCACCAAAATTTGTTCGACGTTTTCCTAGCTTAGTCTTTGGGCCATATTGAGTTTTGAGTTCCTTCAATTCTGTTGCGATATATTCCCATTGAAGTTCAATTGATCCGATTAAATTTTCAATTTCAGATTTTTCTTCCGTTAATTTCTCGTGTTCCTTGCGAATTTCTATTTCTTCGAGTTTACGTAATGATCGTAGTCGCATATTCAAGATCGCTTCAGCTTGAATATCAGTTAAACTGAAAGTTTTTATCAACTCTGCTTTAGGTTCGTCTTCATATCGTATGATTCGAATCACTTCATCAAGATTGAGGTATGCTACTAGATATCCATCTAATACCTCAAGTCGATGTTCTATTTTACTGAGTCGAAATTTTTTGCGACGTACTAAGACATTGATTCGATGATCCAACCATTGTTGCAATACATCTTTAAGGCCAAGAACATTTGGGATCTGACCTTTAGAAAGTACATTCATGTTAAGTGAAAATCTAGTCTCAAGGTCAGTCAGCTTAAATAATGACTCCATTAATAATTCTGGATTGACGTTTCGTGAGCGTGGTTCTAACACAATGCGAACATCTTCTGCTGATTCATCCAAAATATTTGCAAGTAGTGGTAGTTTTCTAGCCAGCAATAGCTCCGCAATTTTTTCAATGAGTCGAGATTTTTGGACTTGATATGGTATTTCAGTTACAACAATTGTCCATTGTCCATGCGAAGATTCTTCTTTTTGCCAACGGGCTCGATGTCTAAATCCACCGCGCCCCGTTGTATAAGCTTCTAAAATAGATTCTTTGCTTTCAACTAAAATCCCTCCAGTTGGAAAGTCAGGGCCCTTCACAAAACGAACTAATCTCTCAACACTTGCTTCAGGATTTTTGATTAGATGTAAACACGCGTCACAAATTTCTGCAACATTGTGAGGTGGAATTGAAGTAGCCATTCCAACAGCAATTCCCGCTGAACCATTTGCTAATAAATTGGGGAAATCACCAGGTAATACGACTGGTTCTTTATCTTCACCATCGTAAGTCTCTCGAAAATCTATTGCGTCTTCGTCAATTCCATTTAGCAACCGGTGTGCGACATCGGTCATACGAGCTTCGGTGTATCGCATCGCTGCCGGATTGTCTCCATCAACATTGCCAAAGTTTCCTTGACCATCAACAAGTGGATAACGTTGTGCGAAATCTTGCGCTAATCGTACTAAAGCGTCATATACCGATTGATCTCCATGTGGGTGGTACTTGCCGATGACATCTCCAACTACTCTGGCGGATTTTTTGAATGAGGAATTTGGATCAAGCTTTAATTGTCGCATCGCGTATAGCAAACGCCGGTGGACTGGCTTCATTCCATCTCGAACATCAGGTAAAGCACGATGCATTATGGTAGACAATGCATACGCTAAGTACCGCTCTTCTAGTGCTTCGCGCAGGTTAATATTTTCAATATTTTCTGGTTTGGTAAGTGTTCTGGCCATTTGGTTTTCTCAGTGTACCGGTGATATAAGTTGCGGAATTTTTATCAGTAAATTTTGTAATCACTTCGTGGTAATTAAATAATGACAACAAATTTAAATTATCAAAATTGAAAATATTTTGCGTAGAAAATTTTATAAACATGATTTGAAAGTAAAAAACACTTTGTTATTTCAACATTGCTAACAATACATTTATAAATCGTTCTTTTTCTTCGGGCCAATTAAGACCACGTGGTTGATAAATCCGCTGCGACAAAAAATAACTGGTCAATACAAATGCCTGCTCTATCATTTCTGCACTTACTGAAATATTGCGTGAATTGGGGCGTAAAAATGGTGGCAGTGGTAATAATACATTAGTGTATGGCTCTCCTGCGGCTTTTGATACCGCCTTCCCAGATTTCGGTGATACCCATACTAATTCCTCTATTTCACCAGTAGCAGCGCATTTGCTTAAATCTAGTCCAAATCCAAGTTCTTTCAATAACTCAAGTTCAAAGCGAACTATTGTTGCCCCCACCGTCATGGGGTCATCAATATTATCTAAAATAATTGCTAATGCGTCATATAGGAGTGGGTGTGGGTCTCGCTCAGGCAATAGCCGCATTAAACATGCCATCACTTGAATACCGAGAACTGCGTGGGGAAGATTGATTAAGTTTGCAGCGCGCAAATGAGTTGGTTCAACCGAGAAGCAACCAAGGTGATCCGCTAACCGGGCACGCCATTTAACTTCAATTAAATTTCCAGGTTGTAACATATAACGCTTGTTGCGAGTACTTCCACCATATACGAGTCCTAGGTGCCGACCATACTCTCGAGTCATTACTTCAAGTATGCAGTTTGATTCACCAAACTTTTTTGTACCTAAGATAATAGCTTGGTTTTTCCATTCCATTTTTGCAAACCTCGGCTCCGAAATAGACTACCAGTATTTAATGATTCTAAGTAGAGTTTAATTTTCAAATAGTAATAACCTATGAAATCATTTCAACCTGACATGGATTTGGGTTGTGAATTAATGCAAAATTTCCTGATTTTTTAATAAGGAGACTTATATACGGGGCTAACGCAAAATTCAGGTGTTAAAATTATTTGAGAGCCAAACTACTTAATTTCAAGGAATGTTATCTCTAATCAGCATAATTTTAGTTTTAAGTTCTATCACTTATCTCAAGTGGCAACGAATGAATTTAAAGTAACAGGTCAAACATCGATTTTTTTCGTTGATTTTATCTAGCAACAAATTTGACTTTTAACGCAATCAACAGCTGATTCCTTTTGTATTATGGGAATCAGAACTATTTACGTTTGGTTTGTGTCATTATTCCCACATTTAAATTTGAACGATACATTTCAGAGTTTTCTGGAATTTTGTTAAAATCGGTGTTTTTTCACTTAAATCTGTGATTTACCAAGTACAAGTAACCAACTCTTAACCGGTCTAACATTAGGTCTGAATAAAGAGAACTAGAATCAAAGTGTAAAAGCTCAGTCAACACAGCAGATTGTGTTAACCAAGCTGAAATTTTCGTTATAAAATTGTGAACACGATTATGGATAATCTGGTGGAAGAATGATCACTTACCAGTCACTCTGTGAACAATCCACTCCGCATAGACAACCGCACCGGCAACAAGTGTCGTAACAACTGCAAATATTGCGGTACCAGCTTGCTTCAACAATTTGACATTATTTTCTGCTATCTTTGTGTCCGCATAGTTACGCGAATCTTCCTTTGAAGCTTCAATTGCATTGATTATGCGTGCTTCAGAAGCCTTTATCTCCGACATTATACGTTTCTCGGATTCTTTACGCTCGGTGTTAGTCCGCGCCTCAGACTCTCTGAGCATTACAGCCAAATGACCATTTGAGTCGCGCAAGTCATATTTGATTGGGGCAAGACTTGTTGCCAATAGACCATCAGAATCATGCAAATCCCATCGCAAGGCCTCTTGTGAAGCTTTCAAATCGTGGTACAATGCGGTCTGTTCTTGGTACAATGCCGTTTGCTTAGACATATGATCTTTCATGAGATCCATATGTGATAGCATTGTGTTATTCAAAGACACAACCAGTGTAGCACAATTACATGAACTCATTTGAGTATTACCAAGAATTGCCTCGGTCTTGTTCTCATGGGTTTCTTCAGCAAGTTGAGTCGATGATTGACTCAAAATCTCCGTATCCGCACCAATTTCTTCCGTTATTGGTTGACTCGGTGTTCCTTTGTCCGCTGGTTTACTTGAAACCGTGTTTCTAGGGTTCAACGTCTTTTTAGGTTTCATAACCTTCTCCTTACTTTTTTAATGACATCGTTTTATTACATCATTATTGGTTTGCTTTATTTGCACAGTTGACCAGACCCGAAAACTCAATTTCATTAACTGAATAAAACTAATTCATCACATCACAATCAATCATACAATTCTAATTCAAATAGAATAGTAGAACTTACATTTCAAAATTCAAAATCAACTCTACCAATTCATTTGTACTTAATTTAGTGCATTATGTCGGCATGTCAATAGATTATTTTCAACTTTTGTTTCAAATATTGAATAAAATTTTTCATGCTTTGATGAAAGTTTGTTCAATGTCATTTATGCCGAAAAATAAGGGAAATTGAGTCTCATTGATTGGATCTTTAGGATGTAAAAATTTGATTGGAGAAAGTCATCTATACGAATGTATAGATAGTCCTATTGACAATTTTGTCCAAAAAGTTGACAAACGCGCGGCGTGTTTCCTATACACGCATCATCCAGAATATTTTCACTAGAGTTTTTACCGTTCGCTACTAGTTTTCTTTCAACAAAACATCCGCAGCGAGTTTAGTATTGAAACCCCTGCAAAGTAGGCGACATCCAATTTATATTACAGAAACTCCATCACGTAAGATTAATTTTATTCAAACGAACAGCGTACTTTTATATATAAAGGTTTCGAAATTCGAGCATACATAATTTAGTTTTGGTTTAAATTGAATTTCAAACTCAACATTTTATCAAAATCTTAATCTAAGATGCCAACAAGTATGAGATTTTTAGATTTGATTTTTATTAAGTTTGGTTAATTTTTTTCAACAAATTGAATTATCTAAAACACAAATGGAGAAATACCTAATCGATAGAAGGGTTCTTTGAAATCATAATTATCATTTGTGCTATTAGTATGGTTGTAGCCAACGGTTGCTGTAAAATTTCGCCAAATTGGATACGTAGCACTTAGTGACCAAGAACGATCCTTTCTTTCTGTACCTAAGGAAAGAACTGTATATGATTCCGAAACTGACCCAGACACTGAAAACAATTTTCCACCAATGATAGTTCCTAAAGATCCACTTAATTGATGTTTAGTTAATGGTAGTGTACTAGGACGATTATCACAGGAATCTGGATCCTGATCGACTTTGGTTTGATCACATGAATCTGGGCCCCAAAGTAAACTCAAACTTGAAGTCAGATTGAAATTATGGGTATTTTCAATTCCAATTGTAAATCGATCTTGAAAATAGTCTGTCGATCCTCGTAAATCTTCATTATTAAGGTGGTTCCAACCAAATTGAAATTCGTGGTAGTTCTGGGCAAAACTTTTGAAGTATTTAGACACTGTCGCACTGGCATAGAAAGTAGTATCTTCAGTAATTTCTCGTTCATGCTTTGATATATTCGCACACAAGTCAAAATACCACCAGGTGTAAAAAGGGTTCACGCTACAAAAATAGCTATTTTGGCGATAGATCCCTAACGAGTGAACGAGACTATATTCTGCACTGTAACTCATACCATAGTTAATGTAGTTTCTCTGTTCAGGGTTTTGAAAAATATATCGACCACCGAATCCAATTCTCCCGCCTGTTATAAATCCACCTTTCGCTAAGTTTTCTCTATCACCAACAAAAGGTATAGAACCGACCGTAAACTCTCTATTCCTATTGCCACCATTAATATTTGAACTGTAATCAAGAATTGGATTGGTGTAGATATCAAACCACGAGTGTTGAAATTTAACTGGTATTAACAGCGGTTGACCAATTCGATGTAGGCGATAAGAAATTGCACCTAATACATTGATTAGTTCTTGTTCACTGGTAAATTGAACACCGATGATGCTGTCAAGAGTACAAAATGTTCCCAGTCGCTCGTTACCTGACGCTAATCGACAATCCGTTGCTTGGGATTCAGAATGAATTAAACCGAGACAGAAAATTGCTAACAAAAGGATATATTTTCGCAATTGCAATTAACCTCTGAAATAAAATTGAGTTAACATGTAAACAGGTTTCAAGAATTTTCGTTATTTAGGAAATTCCAACCCCATTTCCTGGTATCGTTCTGGGTCATCAGACCAATTTTGGCGAACTTTAACAAATAGGAAAAGATGAACAGTTTTTCCAATGATTTTGGCTAACTCATTTCTCGCTGTTTGTGATATTGCTTTGATTGTTTGTCCGTTTTTACCTAATACAATACTTTTCTGACTTCCGCGCTGTACAAATATCGTTTGTTCTATACGAACAGAACCATTCTTAAAATAGTCCAATTTACTGGTTTCAATTGTGGATGCGTATGGTAATTCTTCGTGTAAACGTAAAAATAATTTCTCACGTGTGATTTCCGCTGCCAGCATTCGCAACGGTAAGTCAGAAATTTGGTCGTTTGGATATAAAAAAGGACCAACTTGAACATTCGCAGCGAAATAATCCATTAAACTTTCGATTCCATCACCTTTTAATGCAGATATCATAAAGGTCTGATCAAATTTTCTTACCGTGTTTATTGTTTTTGATAACTTCAATAAAATTTCGCGTTTAACTTGGTCAATCTTATTGAGAATTAGAACTAATGGAATCTTAAAATCTGTTAATTTTTGTAAAATTTTTGTGTTTTCATCATCTAATCCCCTATTCGCATCAATTAATAGTGCAACTAAATCGGAATCTTTTGCCCCACCCCATGCAGTTTCAACCATCGCTTGTTCCAAACGCCGTTTTGGTACAAACAACCCAGGAGTATCAACAAATACTAGCTGTGACTGATTATGGATTGCAATACCTCTAATAATAGATCTTGTTGTCTGAACTTTGTGGGTAACTATTGAAACTTTAGAGCCGACAAGTCGATTTAATAGTGTCGATTTTCCCGCATTAGGGGCACCAATTAATGCAATAAATCCGCATCTTGTGTTCGGTGAGTTAATTGAAGCGTTAGGAATAGAATTGATCACCTCAGAAGATCCTGTCTTTTGCACGTTATCACTCCAATTAAAAATTTTCTCGTTCAAGAAATTTTTTCGCTGCGTCTTGTTCAGCACTTTGCTTCGAACTACCAGTTCCAGTTGAACTCTTAAATCCAGTTACATTAACAATAACTTCAAAGGTTGGTTGGTGATCTTCACCGGTCTGTTTAGTTACTTCATAAATTGGCAGTTTCTTTTGTTTCTTTAATGAGAACTCTTGTAATGTGGTCTTTGGATCTCTGAGATTGTCAACATTTGTTGCTATTCTTTTTTGCCAGTGTTTTTGTACGAATTCAAACGCGGTTTGAAAATCTGCATCTAAGTAAATTGAGGCAATGATAGCTTCACATACATCTGCTAGTATTGATGTCCCTTGTTTGCTACCAAATTTAATTTTAGTTGCACCAGTAATAACTGTGCGTTCAAGCTTTAATTCTCTCGCTACTTCGGCACAAATATTATTGTTCACCAAACTACTATATCGCCGTCCTAATTCACCTTCGTCGGCATCTGGAAATGCTTGTAGTAACAATGTTGCAATTGAAAGACCTAAAACTCGATCACCTAAGAATTCCAATCGTTGATAATTTTGTTTGATCGAAAAATTTGGGTTAGTTGCACTGCCATGAGTTAAGGCACGTTCAAGCAGAGTTAAATCGTTGAATAGATATCCGATTTTTTCTTGTGCCTCATAAATTTGATGCATTAACTTCTTAGATTCGGGTGGTGTACCAGCTGAATGTTCAGATTGACTCAAATATTCTCTCCCACCTTACAGTCCAAGGCCATTTCCAAATCTGCCAAGCTGGGGAACCGCCATCTAACGAAAAGAAAAGAATTTCTGCACGTCCAACAAAATTATCAAAAGGTACATACCCAACTTGTGATAGAACCCGACTATCTGTTGAATTATCCCGGTTATCTCCCATCATAAAGTAATGGCCTTCTGGTACCTGAAAGACTTTTGTGTCATCAAGCGGTCCATTCTCCCTCAAGTCTAGTGTATCGTAACTGACACCATTAGGAAGTGTTTCCCGAAACCTAACAATTTCTTTAGTTTGGCCAAAATGGTCAACATCTTCAAATTTTTCAATTCGCTCGCGTTTGACTCGTTTACCATTAATAATTAGCCGTCCATCCTTCATCTGGATTTTGTCACCAGGTAATCCTATTACCCGTTTGATATAATCGGTTGAGTTGTCAGTTGGTAGTTTGAACACAGCGACATCACCTCGTTGCGGCTCTTCTGCCCAAAATCGTCCAGAAGCTGGAATGAAACCGAATGGAAACGAATAACGGCTAAATCCATAACTAAATTTGGAAACAAATAAGTAGTCTCCAATGAGCAAAGTATTCTTCATTGAACCAGATGGGATGTTAAAAGGTTGATACAGAAATGTTCGAATTATTAATGCTAAAATAAGGGCCTGTATAATCACTTTAAATGTTTCATAGAGACCACCTTTATTTTCTTGTTGTTCTATTTTTTCTTTTCTTGCCACGATTTATGTCCTTTAGTGGTAATAGATTTTGTGGTTGTGTAGTCGCAAAAATTAAGTTTATGAATTGATTGCTTTTAACTTAATGATTCTGAGGAAATGAATGAATTCAAAGTTTGTATTATTTGATGTTGCCAATGCAACGAATGGAAATTGATTTACATACTCACATGCAATGAGCAAGTAATATAGAATTTTGCATTAATTCGCAATAATACCTTCTAAAAATCTGATTATTTTTATTTTATTTGGCTTGAATCCAATTCACTGGCCAAGCTGAAATCACTACAAAGGCTTGTGCATAAGCAATCTCATCGGTGATTGTTAAATCTATTTGTGGTACAAAGTTTTTTGGAGTTAAGTTTTCCAATCTTGTAAGCGTTTTACCCGTCAATTCAATGGTTGGTTTACCACTTGGTAAATTTATGACACCAATATTTCGCCAAGCGATTCCCATTCTCATACCCAATCCCAGTGCTTTTGAGCATGCTTCTTTCGCCGCAAATCTTTTTGCATAGGATGCAGCTTTAAGTTTCTTTCTATCCGAGCGGTTTCGTTCAATCTCAGTGAAAACGCGATGCTTAAAGCGATCTCCAAATCGATTCAATGTTGCTTCAATTCGCTTGATTTCAATTATGTCCGCACCGATGCCAAGTATCATTCGAAATCCTAAATTTTTTGATAGCTTAAATTAGCCCGTGGAGTTTGTGAGGTATTATTACAAAATTCTTATTCGGTGAAGCGTGCTTGATTCATCAAACTCCGCATCTTACGTATTGACTCCTCCAAACCAACAAATATTGCTTCTCCAATCAAAAAATGACCAATATTCAATTCACGAATTTCTCTTATTCTCGCAATATCACTCACGGTTTCATAATTCAAACCGTGGCCTGCATGGATCTCCATTCCAATCTCTGCTCCATAATTTGATGCTTGCTTTATTTTCGTCAAGGAATCTTGATAAAGTTTGGTCTCAGAAGTTTGATTTGCTTCACAGAATGAACCGGTATGTAGTTCTACAACTGGTACACCGATAAATTTTGCTGCGTCTATTTGTTCAATTCTAGGTTCAATGAATAATGAACATCGAATTCCGGTATCCTTAAGTTTGCTGATGATTGGTTGGAGTTGGTTGTGATTCTTTGTAACGTCTAATCCTCCTTCAGTTGTTCGTTCTTCTCTTTTCTCTGGAACAATGCAAACAGCGTGTGGTTGATGTTTCAAAGCGATTTCTACCATTTCATTAGTTGCTGCAATCTCTAAATTCAACGGAATACTCAATTTTTCTTTTAAGTTAGCTATGTCTGTATCTACTATATGTCGACGGTCTTCTCTTAGGTGAGCGGTGATTCCATCAGCACCTGCTTGTTCCGCAAGTAAAGCAGCCCGAACTGGATCTGGATTAATTCCACCACGGGCATTTCGAACCGTTGCAACATGATCAATATTGATCCCAAGTCGTAACTTCTCTTTATTTTCTTTCATTGAGTTTTCTCAAAAGAATCGGTTCCAGACAATTTATCATTTAAATGGTGGCGACGTTCCGCTAGTTTTGATTCTCGAGAATTTCTATATGTTGAAACAAAGTAATAAGTGATCAAATATAGCGTAATTGACACTATGAGACCATTTGGAATGGAACCAATTAGCATTGGCCAGCCAATTTCACCACCGACAAACTTAATTACATTAGTTAGATTTTCCCAAGAAAAATCTGATACTAGTGAACTTGATATCAATTGCCAAAGTTCGGAGCCTGATGCTATATCTTCAGTTGTACCATTTAGAATAAAGGAACCTACGAAGTAATTTGCGGTCCAAATTGCTGGAAATGTAACCGGATTCCCAGATAACGTACTTAGTGAAGCAATTAATAAATTTCCGTATAAGGGAAGAGCTAAAATAAGCGCAATTACTAAGTGAAAGCCCAAAAATGGAGAGAATGAAGCAAATACCCCAACCGCAACTCCTGCTGATACCGCATGAGGGGTTGTTGAAAGTCTAAGAATTCGTTTTATTAAATACAATAAAGATCGTCTGAAACTAGTTCTAGGCCAGATCAGACCACGCATTCGATCCAATAAATCGTAGTTTCGTCTTTTAAACATTGTTGATATTACCAAGCTATCGTAATTAATTGAAGTTTTTAAATACTCATGTCTCGACTACCAGGTTTTATCGCTGGAATTTTCGCTAACGCTTCTGGTAGGTTATCTGCTGTGTAGTCAGGGACTTTATAGTCCGCTAAACTAACTAATTTAACACCAAAATCAACCTCACCACCGGATCGGTCTATTAAACAGGCACTACCAACCACCGATACACCGAGGTCCGTTACGCATTGAATAGTTTCCTGTATTGACAATCCAGTAGTTACGATATCTTCAATAATGATGACTCGTACATTTTTCGGTATTTCAAATCTTTTTAGCGTAAATTTTCCATTTTCCCGTTCAACCCACATAGCAGGTACACCAAGGTGACGGGCGGTTTCATAGCCAGGAATTAATCCACCCAAGGCCGGTGAAATAACATAGTCAATTGAACCCAAATCACTCTCTTTAATTTTCGCTGCCAGAGCTTTACAAAGTATTTCAGTTTGCTCCGGATACATAAAAACTCGTGCCTTTTGGAGATAAATAGGACTGTGCAATCCCGAGGTTAAAATGAAATGACCATTGAGAATTGCACCACATTTTGAAAAAATTTCCAAAACTTCATCTCTAGTCATCGTAAAGAATTCCAATTAAAACAACTATTCAATAATTCTTGAAACCTTCGCAACAATTTTTTCTGCGCGAAGCAATTTTATAATTGAATTTAAATGCTTTTTATCTCGAACTTCTATATCAATAATCATTTGGGTAAAATCACTCTTGCGCTCTTTCATATGGATATTATCAATATTGCAATTTTTATCACCTATTACAGATGAAATTTTGGCGAGTGAACCAGGTATATTTCGGGTTGTGATTGAAATTCTCGCGGGGTATAAATCTCTTTCTTCTTCAGGTTCATTTTCATCAATATCCCAATTAAAATCCAACCAGCTAAATTCATCTTTATCTTTATCAAATTTTGCTAATTGAGGTGATTCTATTGGATAAATAGTGATTCCTTTCCCTTGTGTCAATATGCCGACAATTCTATCACCTGGTACTGCACCTCCAGTACAAAATTCAACGGGTAAATCACTATGAATTCCTCGAATTCGATAAGTTTTCTTTTCTTTATCTTTACGTCGGAGTAGAAATTTTACCCCATCTCGTCGCATGGATCTTAACCAACCGATTTTGGCTTCTGACTTTTGACGTGCTTGTTGACGTTCTTCAAAATCTGGAAAGATCGCATTCAATACGGTATCAGTTTCAATTTCAATGCGTCCAATTCCTTCCAAAAGATCAGTAAGACTAATGCGATTTAAATGTTCTAGAGCTTTTTTTAAATCTTGGTTTGTCAAAGTATAGCTATATTGTTCACACGCGCGTTCCAAAATTTGTTCTCCTAACATAATGCATTGATTCCTATTGGCGTTTCTAGTAGCGCGTCTTATTTCTACTCGTGCTTTAGCAGTGACCGCAATACTTTCCCACGCGCGTAACGTAACTTGGGTATTTGACTTGATGATTTCAACTTCATCACCGCTTTTTAATTCTGTACTTAGCGGCATGATGGTTCCGTTGATCTTGCATCCAGAACACATATTACCAATACCAGTATGGACCGCGTAAGCAAAATCAATTGGTGTTGCTTTTTGAGGTAGCGTGATTAATCTTCCCTTTGGGGTAAAACAGAAAACTTGATCTTGAAAAAGTTCTAATTTGGTGTGTTCTAGAAATTCATCTAAGGTTTCACCTGCGGACAGTAGTTTGATTGAGTTTCTGAGCCAATCGTAAGCACCACTTTCTTTTTGAATTTTAGAAAGGTTTTGTCCATCCAGTTTTTCATCTTTATAAAGATCATGGGCGGCGATTCCTCGTGCCGCGACTAGATCCATTTCTTTAGTTCGAATTTGCAGTTCAACGCGTTGACTACTTGGCCCAATAACCGTAGTATGAATAGACTTATAATCATTTTGTTTTGGTGTGGAGATGTAGTCTTTGAAACGACCAGGCACCATTGGCCATTTTTGATGGACAATTCCTAGCACCCGATAACAATCCTGAAGTTTGTTACAAATAATTCGAAACCCATAAATGTCGGATAATTGTCCAATTTCTAATGACTTTTGCTCCATCTTTCGATAAATTGAATAGGGACTTTTCTCCCGACCAAAGACCGTAGCTGAAATTTTTTTTGCTGAAATTATTTTTTTTAAATCAATTTCAATATCGCTGATTAAGGTATCATTTTTGATACGGTTGGATTCTAATCGGTTTGATATTGTTTCGTATTTATCGGAATCTAGGTTTTGAAATGAAAGATCTTCAAGTTCATCTCGAATTTCATGCATTCCCATACGACCAGCAAGAGGTGCATAAATATCTATTGTTTCTTCGGCAATACGCTTTCGTTTTTCCTCTCGCATACAATCAAGTGTGCGCATATTGTGTAATCGATCTGCAAGTTTGACTAGTAATACGCGCACATCATCAGCAACAGCGAGCAATAATTTTCGAATATTTCCCGCCTGGTGATTAGCTAAATCAATTCGATCAAATTTAGTCAAACCATCTACTAGCTTACCGATTTCTTTACCAAAAATTTCGTCAATTTCTTCTCTAGTCGCAGTGGTATCTTCAATTGTATCATGGAGCAAAGCAACAACAAGACTGGCATCATCTAAGTGCAAATTCGCAAGTATGTTTGCGACTTCAAGTGGGTGTGAAATAAATGAATCACCTGAAAGTCGTTTTTGAGTTCCATGTTTACTGATGGCATAATTGTACGCGCGCTCAATTAGATCCGTATCAGTGTTGCAATTGTATCTTTGAATTTGTTTAATCAGTTCAGGTAGAAGGGTCATTAATTGTGCCAAAATTAATTAAATAGTTCTCCAACAAAATCTAGTCTCATAGGATTTAAGAGTGAAAAACACACCACCGATGATAAATTGCAAATCTAGCTAATATTCGTCTGATCAGGTGGTCGCAATTCTTTCATCCGATTGAAGTACTCCTCTTCAGTTACAATGACTTTTTCTTCAACTTCAATTTCAGAATCTTTGCTTTCAGTAGTAAATGTGATCTGAGGTGCTTCCCGTGCTTCAGGTTCATCCACTTCGGCATGTTTTTGTAGGGATTCAACCAAACTTTCTTTCAAGTCTTCATGGTCAATTACACCATCAGCGATTTCACGTAATGCGACAACTGGGTTTTTGTCGTTATCTCTATCTACTAGAATTAGATCACCATTGGAAATCATTCGAGATCGATGAGCCGCCAATAATACCAGTTCAAAGCGATTGTCTACTTTATCAATACAGTCTTCAACAGTTACTCGAGCCATTAGTTAATTCTCCAGTTTAGTTTTGAGATGTGGGTGTAATATGAAATAAATAAAAATTATTTGCAACATTTATTTGGAATTAAATTGGAAAAGTATCCAATTAGTTTAATACATGAACCGTAATATTATCAAAATTTATTGAAAGAATAAATTATTTTTTAGATTTATTTGAAATTTTGTAAAGAATTTTGAATATGCTTGACATTTTATTAATATACCCTATTTTTTGATTCTAGTTTTTATAAACGGAGGAGAAAATTGATTGGAAATCAAAAGTTGTAATCAAAATAAAATTTTATCAAAAGGAAAATTATTATGTTTCACCCTAGTGAAAAGGTTGCATTGTTTATTGATGGAGCAAATTTGTATGCAACTGCAAAAACGCTGGGATTTGATATAGACTACAAAAGATTGCTTACTGATTTTGAGAATAAATGCAATCTATTGCGAGCCTACTATTACACAGCGTTGATGGATGATCAGGAATATTCTTCAATTCGTCCATTGATTGATTGGTTAAACTATAATGGCTATTCCGTTGTAACCAAACCAGTTAAAGAGTTCCACGATGCGGAGGGGCGTCGAAAAATTAAAGGCAATATGGACATAGAACTTGCTGTTGATGCTATGGAAGTTATGGACCATATTGATCATATGGTTTTATTTTCAGGTGATGGTGATTTTCGTTCTCTTGTTGAAGCTATTCAGCGAAAGGGACGAAAAGTAAGTGTTATTTCAACACTCCAAACTAAACCTCCGATGATTGCCGATGATTTGCGCCGTCAGGCGGATTATTTTATTGATCTTGCTACATTAGGTGATTCAATCGGACGTGCACCTCTTGATCGACCCAATCAAGGAGGACAATCTGATTTTCGTGAACATATGGAATTTGCACCACAGGTAAATGTGTTAGAAAATACAATTAATTCTCAGTCGATACCTCCTGTAAGTGAAGAACCCACGGAAGCAAAACCTACCGAACAAGTTCAAAATACTACGTCATCTTCAGAAGAAACTATTGATCAGTCCAAGGCCGCTGAGGTTCAATCAAATGAATCAGACGTAACTTCTGAAAGTAGTATAAATAAACCTAAAGGTTTCTTTGCAAAACTGCGGGGATAGAATTTGAGAGTCGGTCTTACGTGGCCGATTTTCTCTTTTAGCCATAATTGTAAATTAGATTTTTCTTACTGCTAATTACTTAAATTAATGATCAAATTGATTTCACACGATCATGCTTCAAGACTTAATCCAAAACGTGGATCCGGATAGAGACTGCCAGTTATGTCCGCGACTTGTTGAATTTCGACATCAGCAACGTTCATCAAAACCAGATGACTGGTTTAATTCGCCAGTTCCAACATTTAAGGCCGCGAATAATGTGCAATTGCTAATTGTTGGACTGGCACCTGGATTGAAAGGTGCTAATAGGACAGGTAGGGTATTTACGGGTGATTTCGCGGGTGAGTTTTTGTATCGGACTTTACTAAATTTTAGATTTTCCGTGGGTGAATTTGCAGCTCACGCAAATGATGGTCTCGAATTGATCGACTGTGCAATTACCAATGCTGTTCGTTGCGTTCCACCAAAAAACAAACCAGTTGGAGCTGAAGTTAACAATTGTCGAATATTTCTCAAAAACACTATTGAACATTTTTCTCAGTTAAACGTTATCTTAGCGTTAGGGCGAATAGCGCATGATAGCATTCTAAGAGCTCTAAAACTAAAAGTCTCAGCCTTTCCATTTAAACATGCATCTCAGTATCAGATCAGCGATAAATTGGCACTATTTGATAGTTATCATTGTTCAAGATATAACACGAATACTGGAGTGTTAACTGAGAAAATGTTTTATGACGTGTTTGCTAACATTCGGAGATTTATCGAAATTAATGAAAAAACGAGTAACTATTGACAAAATATTATGGATTATAGCGGTACCAACCATTATCTTTAAAATGCTCTTGGGGTTGAAATCTAGCTTTGTAGTTCATTTTGGAAGAATTTTCGACCCAATATCCTAAGTATAAATGTGGTAATTTTGCTCGTTTAACCCGCGATATTTGGTCTAATATCATGTATGTTCCAAGACTTCTTGATGAGTAATTGATATCGTAAAAAGAATAAACCATTG
Source organism: Stappiaceae bacterium (assembly GCA_964291365.2). Classification (GTDB taxonomy): domain Bacteria; phylum Pseudomonadota; class Alphaproteobacteria; order Rhizobiales; family Stappiaceae; genus JBDWFY01. Next base: position 28,884 of record OZ220020.1, on the reverse strand, counting down.
AAATGCCATCTTCTAATAAGTCTGTTAATGCAACGCCAACTAATGGCTTAGCTTGTTCCTGTGGATTTGAAGAATTAGATAAATTCTGCCGGTATTCAATGATTCTAGTATCTACACTGGTTTCTTCAATTATATTTGCGAAATCAATGATTCCCATTTCAGACATTCCACTATTACAATGTCGATTATCAACATAACTACGAAATACCGCATATTGTTCTTTTGTTGAGAATGGTTTTTTGGTTCGACCAACCAGGTCATTATTGAGTAATTGTACTCGACGCATGTTTCTTGATGGTTTGAATTCATTTACTTTAATGCGTACTGATGTACACGCATTACAATGTTGGCAAACTGGTTGGTAAGCAAAAAATTGACTACGTCGAAACCCATTTCGGGTTAACAGATTATTCAAGCAAGGTGCATTTTTGCCGAATAAGTGGGTAAATGCTTTTCGTTCCATCTGACCTTCGATATAGGGACAAGGTGCAGGATCGGTTACATAAAACTGTGGTTTTTGATTCAATCTTTTTGTTAACTTTGGGTCCATAAGCTTAGTCCACTGAAATCAAATTGTTAGGTTTTTAAATTCCGTAATACCATGGTGCAATTAATGTGAATGCTAACCAAATAATTAACACTAATGGTAGACCGGCGTAGATAAAATCTTTAAATTGATAATGTCCAGGGCCATAGACAATTAAATTAGTCTGATACCCAATTGGTGTTGCAAAAGCACAGTTTGCTGCGAATATAATACAAACCAAAGTTGCTTCTAATGGGATACCGGTTTGGCGAGCGAATTCAATTGCAATTGGGGTAAATAGGATCGCAGTTGCACTATTTGAGAGAATATTAGTAAGGATCGCGACTACCAAAAACAAAGCCGATAACATAGTAATTGGTGATTGCCCCTGTAATGCTAATATCATCCAATCAGCAATTGCATTTGCCCCTCCTGTAACTTCAAGTGCTTTTCCCGCAGCTAGTGAAGTTCCAATTAACATAAATATTCGACTATCAATTGCCCTTATTGCTTGTTTAATAGACAGACAATTTGTTGCAACCATGGCAACACATCCGAATAATGCGGCAGTTACGATAGGGATTAAACCACTTGCTGCCAAAGCAACCATTGTGAAGAATATCAATAAGGCGCGGTTTGAATAACGTTTCAATGGTAATGCATCAGTAGACCAATCAAGTAGTAATAGTTTTCGACTACTTCGCAATTGCTTGATGTCAGAAACTTCTCCTGCTAGCAGGAGAACATCGCCGGGTTCCAATAAGATATCGGTCATAGAAGTTCGTTGCATTTGACTGCGTCGCTGAATGCCAATTACGATACAACCAGTTTCTGAGTGTAGATTGATTTGGCTAACTTTATTTCCGACATATGATGAACCTGGCGCAACAACTGCTTCAGCCAATGAAATTGACGTTGAAGGTTTTATATTTTGAAAACCCCCGTTATCTTTTTCATCGTGACTTGATTTTCCTATTATTGATTCAGACCGGGATAGTACATGTTTGAGTGTTGCTTTCGTGGCAGCAAATATGATGGTATCACCAGGTTGGATCTCCACGTTTTCAAACGGAGGAAGTATTGGTTGTTCACCGCGCTGGACAATTCGAACTGTCATGTTTTTAAGTTTTGGAAACATCCCAGCTACAGATTTCATACCTACTAGTGGGTGGTTTTGATCAACAGCTATTTGCGCGATAAATTGACGACCGGTTTGCGTATCCATTTGTTCAGCCATTGTCATTCTTGGACGGAGAATAAATGGCATTACTACTAAGATATAGGCCAATCCAATTCCCGCTAAAATTAGGCCAAAAGGGGTGAAAGAAAAAAACTCAATGACAAATTTTGCATTACGTAGTGCGACATCTGCTACTAATATATTGGTGGCAGAACCAATAACTGTTGTCATACCACCAAGAATAGTAACAAATGATAATGGCATGAGGACCAGAGAAGTAGATTTACCCTGAGAAGCAGAAATCGCAACGATAATGGGTAAAAACATTACAACTACTGGTGTATTGTTCATCACGGCACTGATTGTTCCTGCAATTAACAAAATTGTAAGTAAGGCGATAAAAGTTCGGTTCTTTGTAAGCCTCAATAGAATTTTGATTGGTTGTTCTAGTGCATCGGTTTGAAATAGAGCTTGCCCCGTAATCATTAGAGAGATGACAGTAATAAGTGCGGGATTAGCAAATCCAAGTAAGACTTCTTCTGGCCCGATATAATCACCTTCAATTCCACCTGGAATTTGAGTCGGGAATATCCTAAATATTAATATGAACGCGGCAATTGCCCCTAAGGAAATTGCCTCAATAGAATATCGCTCGGTAGCGTATAGTACAACCGTCGTTCCAATCACTATTAAGGTTAAAATCATTTCAAGTAGAGCTAATTCAGTCATAGTTTTCAGATTCCAATCAAAGTTTTCTTACTAAATGGTTGCGAACACTGTGAATTTGAGCTTATGTTTGTTTTTTTAGATGTTGATATTTAAGTATCTTATACAATATATTATTATGTAGGTTACTAATTAAATTTTTAAACGGGTGATAGGGTATCAAAATATTACCCTGATTGGTAAATTTATTCAGTTTAAGCGGTGAATTTCATAATAATTTGAAGAACAATTTCAATATAACTTTGTTCTTATTTTTTGTTACTGATTGACGCGGATACCGAAAGATTGTATGAGAGTTGAATATAGTCCATAAACGAACTATGTTAACTCAAAAAATTATTGACAGTTGTGAAACTATGGAAAATATTCAAGTCCCCCTGAGTGAAGCTGACAGAAAGGAACTATCTGGACCTGGATTTCAAGCTTTCCTGAATGTCACAGATTTATGGGAATTAAGTACAAAACAACAAATCAAATTATTGGGTTTGAGTTCAAGATCCACATTTTTCAAGTGGAAGCGAGATATTCACCCAGACCTACCACTTGATACATTAGAGCGAATCTCATACATTTTGGGAATCTATTCAGCCTTACAAATCTTGCTCCCAGATTCCAATGCGGTTAAAAGTTGGGTTAAACGTCCTAATCCAGCACCAATTTTTGGTGGTAAGTCGGTACTTGATAAGATGCTTACTGGTTTGGTTGCAGATTTATTTCTAGTACGACAATATCTTGATTCTCAAAGATTGGGTTGGTCATGAGCACTGCGATTGCAAAAGTTCGATGGAATTCTTGCTGGAAAATAGTACCTAAACAAATTCCTGCTTCAAAGTTACTGAATTCCATTTGCAAATCAACTGAAATTGATACTATTGTTAAATTGGAAGCAATGACTGGGTTAAAATTTAATTATAATGCTGAAGAAATTTTGTCAGTAGGCCCTAAAAACAAGAAATATAATGCTAAATCTGCAGTTGTTGAGGCAATTACGAGTTTTTTGAATCCATTGGGTGGGAGGTTTACAGATGGCAGCTACGGAGTAATTCACATTTTTAAAACCTTGGAAACAGCTATTTGTGAAACCAAAACCAGTTTTGAAGCATTTCTAAATGGTATTCAAGTTGACAAATTTAAAATTGAAATGGACGCTTATGCACTGGATATAAAAGGTAGTTTTCATGACATTAGAGGACAAGCGGAGAACCTTCCTTATTTGTATCTTGAAGATGACAATGAATATTCAAGTGCGTTTGCAAAAAGTTTATGGAAATCTGGATCAGAAGGTATTATTTTTGATAGTTTTGTAAACCGTTCTGAATGTATTGCCTTGTTTAATTCGGCGCGCATAGCTAATGTACGGATGGAAAAAGAATTGAGTTTTAATTGGAACGGGAAGAAATTTTCAAATCCCTAAATTTTCGTTATATAAATATAAATCTGTTAACAGAATTTCGGTTAATTTTGTAACAGGTTGGCAACAGTTAGGGCAAAATAAGTCAGAATCCCATTAGCACCAGCTCGTTTGAAAGAGATTAAACTTTCTAACATTGTTTTTTCTTGGTCTAACCAATTATTCTGACCTGCCGCACAGATCATTGCGTATTCACCTGATACTTGATATGCAAATGTCGGCATTTTGAATGTTTGCTTTAGACGAAAAAGGATATCTAAATAAGGTAATCCAGGTTTAATCATGATCATATCTGCTCCCTCTTTAATATCCAGTTCTGCTTCTAATAGTGCCTCATCGGTATTTGCAGGGTCCATTTGATAGGTTCTCTTATCACCAATTAAAGTAGCATTAGTACCAATTGCATCGCGAAAGGGTCCATAAAATGCTGAAGCATACTTAGCTGTGTATGCCATTATTTGGATGTGATTCAATCCTGCATCATCAAGCGACATTCGAATTGCACCTACTCGCCCATCCATCATGTCTGAAGGTGCAATAATATCAGCACCAGCCTTCGATTGATTCAGTGCTTGTTGTATTAGTACGGAAACAGTTTCGTCATTTAAAATTTCTTCGTTCTGCATCAATCCATCGTGACCGTGACTTGTATAAGGGTCAAGCGCGACATCGGTCATTATTCCGATTTCAGGAACTTTCGATTTAATTTCACGGCAAGCACGACAAATCAAATTTTCGGAATTTAGAGCTTCGGTCCCGTTTTCGTCTCTCAGCTTTGGTGAAATATTTGGAAATAACGCAATGACTGGAATCCCAAGTTTATGTGCTTCTCGTGCCGCTTTAGTTGCAAGATCAATTGAAAGCCGGTCAACACCTGGCATTGAGGTTACTGGTTCGCGAACATTTTTACCTTCAATGATAAATATCGGCCAAATTAAATCAGAAGGTTGCAAACTATTTTCACGGACTAAATCTCTTGACCACGAAGTGTGTCGATTTCGGCGCATGCGTCGCCCTTGTAAAATTGAATTCATATCAAGTTTAGCTGATATACTATTACTGGGTGTTGAATCAGACATTATAGATTCTCAAATTTTGATTGCAGGTTTCATTCTCAAGAAGTAGTATTAATGCAAATTTACCATAATATTAAATGCTAAAATTAGTAGTTTTGAATTAGATTGCAAATATTGATGAATTTTACAAACTTGATAGGATGCAATTTTGAAACTATTTTGTTGATAAGTGATTTCGAGTGAAATCTATAATACAGAGCCATACTACAACTATTGTAACCAATTTAACAAAAACTTATCAATCTCATTCATAGATTTTGATACCAATAGCGTGGGGAACTTTTGATGAAATTTTCATTAACAGAAGAACAGACAGCATTCGTTAGTGTTGCCGCACAATTTGCCCAGGAAGAATTTGTACCTTATGCAAAACAATGGGATGAAGAGTGTTTTTTTCCAGTACAAACATTACGGAAAGTAGCGCAATTGGGTTTTGGTGGTATGTATGTTCGGGGGGATGTTGGTGGAACTGATTTGAAGCGACTTGATGGGGCACTTATTTTTGAAGAGTTGGCCAAAGGTTGTACCTCTACAGCTGCTTACATGTCTATTCATAATATGGTCGCATGGATGATTGATGAGTTTGGTAATGATGAGCAACGAAACCAGTTTTTACCTAAATTAGTATCAATGGAGCATTTGGCAAGCTATTGTCTTACCGAACCCAGTTCAGGTTCTGATGCAGCATCGTTACGTACCAGAGCAGAATTGGAAGGTGATACTTATATTTTGAATGGTTCAAAAGCATTTATTTCTGGGGCTGGTGTATCAGAGATATATCTTTGTATGGTGAGAACAGGTGGAGAAGGTGCGAATGGAATTTCTTGTATAATTGTTAAAAAAGACACACCCGGGCTTTCTTTTGGTGCACAGGAAAAAAAATTAGGCTGGCGAAGTCAACCAACGGCTCAAGTAAATTTTGATAATTGTAAGATTCCGAAATCCAATTTGATCGGTCAAGAAGGTAACGGATTTCGTATTGCAATGGCTGGTTTAGATGGTGGCAGATTGAATATCGCAGCCTGTTCCATAGGTGCGGCGCAGACTTGCATAGATCGAACTCTGAATTATGTGAAGGAGCGTAAACAGTTCGGTAAACCCTTATCAAATTTTCAAGCTCTTCAATTTAAGTTGGCAGATATGCAAACTGAGCTTGAAGCCGCGAGGTTACTTCTTCACAAAGCGGCATCAAAGGTAGATGAGAAGTCAAGCGATGCCACAATGTATTCAGCAATGGCTAAGAAATTTGCAACTGACGCGGGGTTTGACATCATTAATCAAGCATTGCAGATGCATGGTGGCTATGGATGCTTGCAAGATTACCCAATAGAACGATATTTGCGTGACGTGAGAGTTCACCAGATTATAGAGGGCACAAATGAAATCATGCGCCAAATTATTAGCCATAAACTTTTCGAAAATTGATTTGAAAAGTGAGTATTTTGATGGACCATAGTAGTGAAGAAATATTCTTTGAGATTCAAGGTAATGCGGGGATTATTACTTTAAACCGACCTCAATTTCTAAATGCAGTGACTCATGATCAAATTATTAGATTGCAAGTAACACTAGAACATTGGCAAGAGTTACCAGAAGTCAAACACGTAATTATCGTTGCGAATGGTGAAAAAGCATTTAGTGCTGGAGGAGATGTGTTACATGTTTATGAGGCTCGTGACCGCGTTGATAGTGAACTCTTAAAATTTTTTCGTGATGAGTATGCTTTAAACTCATACATTAAGCACTACCCGAAACCATACATCGCAATGATTAACGGAATTGTAATGGGAGGCGGAGTTGGTATTTCAATTCATGGACGGTTTCGTATCGGCGGAGAGCGTATGGTTTTTGCAATGCCCGAAGTGGGAATTGGATTCTTTCCTGATGTCGGTGGAACTTTTTTGTTATCTCGAATGCCAAATAATTTAGGTGTTTATTGTGCTTTAACTGGTGCAAGATTAAAATTAGCAGATGCAACTTATGCTGGAATAATTTCGCATCCTGTAATGTCAACAAGATTTCCAGAAATTCAAGAGGAATTAACGAAAACTGATGATGTGGAGAAAATTCTCCAAAATTATTCTATAGACCTAGGAAGTGGCGAACTATCTACAAGACTTGGAGTAATTGAAAATATATTTGGCAAGGAATCAATTTCAGAAATTATTTCTGAACTCTCAAATGTTGAAGAAGAGCATAAAATTTGGGCTGAAAAAACTTTAGCTGCACTGAATAAAAATTCACCCACCAGTATTGAAATCGCACTTGAACAAATGAAACGAGGAGCAACTCTAGATTTTGATGATTGTATGAAACTTGAGTTTCGAATTGTTTCGCATATGTTATGTGGAAATGAATTTTTTGAAGGAATCCGGGCGTTATTGATTGACAAAGACAATCAACCAAAGTGGCGAAAATACAATTCTGATGCTGAAAAAAGAGATGCGTTAGAAAAATATTTCATTGAACCTGAGAATGGTGACATTATAATTGGAGAGGGGAAAAACTGAAGTGAAAATAGATTTACAAAATTTGATGCGGTCCAAAACACCTTACCAAAGGTTATTGAGTATATTTCTTCGAGGACTTTTTATTTATCTTTTTTACTCTGGAATTTTAAATTGGTTATATTTAGTTGAAATTGTTCCTGTAAATGGTGAAACTTTTACTGAATTATCATTGAATTGGAGGTCAATGGTCATATTTTTGACGATAGTTGATATTTCAGCGGCGGTTGGAGTGTGGTTGCAAGCGACATGGGGTATAGTTATTTGGATATTCCGTACAATTTCATTGATTATTTGGTCAATTGCAATTGATTCTTCGTTTGATTTGAGCGGGCTGACGATGTCTATTTTTGTTATTGCTATCGCTTTGTATATTATATTGAAATATTGTGCGAATGTAGAAATGCGGACTACAGTTCAACGAGGATTAGGATTAACCTAATATAAAAGGAAGTTAAGATGGTAAAAATAGCGTTTATTGGTTTGGGTAATATGGGTGGACCAATGGCCAGTAACTTATTGAAGGCAGGCCATAACGTGGTAGGATATGATATCAACCAAGCTGCTAAGGACCAATTTGTTGAAAAAGGTGGATTAACATCCAATGAAATATCAAAGATGGTCAGTGATGCCAATGTAGTGATTACGATGCTTCCAGCGGGGGAACATGTTAAATCAGTATATTTGGGAGCTGATGGAGTATTAAAGAATTGTGATGCTAATGCTGTGTTAATTGATTCTTCAACTATTGATGTTGCGACATCAAGATTGGTCGCAATGGAAGCCGAACGCTCAGGTCGAGCGATAATAGATGCACCAGTTTCAGGAGGAGTTGTCGGAGCAGAGGCGGGAACTTTGACTTTTATGGTGGGGGGGACCGAAACAGCATTTGAAGCTGCCAAGCCATATTTAGAAAAAATGGGGAAGACAATAGTTCACACTGGTGGTCCAGGTAATGGTCAGGCAGCGAAAATCTGTAATAATTTAATATTAGGAATTTCAATGGTAGGAGTTTGCGAGGGATTTCTATTGGCAGAGAAGTTGGGATTAGATCATCAAAAACTATTTGATATTTCGTCAAAATCTTCAGGTCAATGTTGGGCATTGACTACTTATTGTCCGGTACCGGGGCCCGTACCAACTTCACCTGCAAACAATGACTATAAAGCAGGGTTTTCTGCCGCAATGATGCGGAAAGATTTGAAGTTGGCGCAAGAATCGGTAACGGCAACTGGTTCAATTTCACCGTTAGGTGCACAAGCATCAGCACTCTATGATTTGCTGTGTACACATGAGAATGAAGATATTGATTTCTCAGCTCTAATTAAGTTTCTTCGTGGAGACTAAGTTAAGTAACTTTATGAGTATTCTTAGACTCTAAGATTAAATTTGATAGAGTGTTTTGGTCCAATAATTTCAATAAACTATGTTCATTACTTGAAATTTTAATTGACGTTACTTATGTATCGTTTTTGCCAGAAAATTGAATTTTTTTGGTAAATATTGAAAATACCAAATTCTTGGGAGAAAATCTATGGTTAAGCAACTACGGCTAAACAACTTTACGATATTTAAAGAATTTGAAATTGACTTTTCATCAGGAATCAATATAATCTGTGGAGAAAACAGTACGGGAAAAAGCATCTCTTGAAGGCTATAGATAGTCTTATTAGGATTCTGTTGTACAACGAAAAACGTGAGAATGATCCAACACTTGAACAAAGATATTGTACTTACAGCTTTATTAATACATTTGATCCGCTTTGCAATTTGATTGATTTAGTTAATAACAAATCTCTTGTAAATTTTGGGTTGGAAATGAAGCTATTTAATTCCGATCAGGTTACTGTGGAATTTGATTGTGATTTACCTTTTTTAAAGGTAGAACGAGTTGTTAAATCTGATAACCAAAACACGGTATTTATTCCTTCAATGGAAATGATGATTTTCTTGCCAGACTTTATGAGTTTGATGAATAAGTATGAACTAAGAATAGACCAAAATTATCAAAATACTTTAACTAATATAATGTTACCTTGGGTTGTAGATGATACATTTACTGATACAACTAGGTCAATATTACAAGATATTAAAGGAGCTTTAGGTGGGACCTTCCAAACATTTGATGATTTGTCAATGATATTTCAAGAAAATGGTGTGTCGCGTCCAGCAAAATTGATGTCTGAAGGTTTTCGAAAATTTGGCTTATTATCGCGTTTAATTGAAACCGGTTGTATTTCACCTGGAGTAAGTGGGACTTTGCTTTGGGATGAACCTGAAACAAATCTAAATCCAAAATTAATGCGGGCAATGGCAGAAATTTTGATAAAATTTGCAAGAGCCGGTCAACAACTTATACTTGTAACTCACAGCTATGTGTTTATGAAATGGTTTGAGTTATTAGTGGATAAGGGCGAGCATGAGCTGATACTATTTCATAATTTGTATCGTGATAAAAAAACGTCAGAAATCAAAATTGAAACTGCAAGAAATTATGTTGATATTAAATCAAATTCAATTGATGCAACATATGAGGCAATTCTTGATACCCAATTAAAAAAAGATATGACGGAATTCTAAAATGAAAGTGATTGAAGCGATTTAAACTAATGGGTTTCGGTTGGTATTTGATAATCTAAATTGCGCATTTAAATTTGATGAGGGGGATAGAAGTAAGGTTACGTATCATTGGTTAGAATGTCTGAATGAAGTAGATGTGTTTAACAAACTTGAGTATTTTGATATATTTGTTGAGCTCAAGGGGGGAAGTCAATACTTGATCAACGAAAACAATTGAAGAACTGACTTTGAGTACTTTTTTATATTTCGCTTATGGTTCCAATATGCTTACGGAACGACTTGTTGCTAGATGTTCAACTGCTAAAGCAATAGGAACTGCGTTTGTAAATGATTATTGCATTGAATTCTCTAAAGTAAGTATAGATGGTTCAGGCAAGGCCACGATTCAATCACGTAAACAAAATAAACAATTTGGTGTGCTATTTGAGATTAGTTATTCTCAAAAAGAAGCATTAGATCGAGTTGAGGGACTAGATGTGGGATACGAACAATTAGCATTAAACAATGTCATCAATTGCTCAAATGGTATTGTAAATTCGGCATATACCTATCAAGCTATCAAACTAAACTCAGAGCTAAAGGCTTATGATTGGTATTTGGCGTTAGTCATTGCCGGTGCAGAACAACATGGACTACCTTTTGACTATATTGCAACTTTGCGTCAGACAAAATTTAAAGTTGATCTGTCTCCAAAATCTGAAGTTCTTAAATTATTGAGCGCACAAGGTATTATAAATATTGCAGATTATTTGAAAGCAAGTTAAGTTAATTTTTCTGGAGGTGTAATAACTCCAGGTAATATGGTGCATCTGAATCGAAATAAAATATTTTCTTGGAAAAAATTCAAGTGAATACAAGAATTTTGTGAATATTTTTATTAAGTCTCTTTTATTTTTTTGATTTTATGACTATATTACATAAAATTATTCATTACTACTTTAACGCAGATAAAGTATCCATCAATTCTGCTAAGGGAAACAATTATTATGTTCAAAAGAATTCAGAGTAAAAACCAGTTTGTTCAAAATATCCGTATCGGTATGTGGGTTGTATGTATTTTGATCTTTGGTGCGGTGTTTTCTACTGCAGCTAATTCGCAAAATGAATTACCTTTTTCACTTTATGAAACAGAAGTTTCTGAAATTGAATGGAAAGACCGGTTTGATGCTGTTACTGCGGGACTAGAAGTAATCAAGTCACGTGAGCCATTACTCTCGGAGAGTTCAATCAGATTTATTGGAGATGCGATTGATCGGTATCAAAGAATTGTCTGGTCTGGTGGGTGGCCAAAAGTTCCAGTAACTCGAAAAGCTATGAAACTCGGATATCAGGGTGAAGAGGTTGCCATTTTGAGAGAACGTTTAGTTATTTCAGGGGATTTAACTAAAAACATTGGTCAACCAGAAACATTTGACTCCTATGTTGAAGCCGCAGTTCGTAGATTTCAATGGCGCAATGGTATAATTGCGGATGGTATCTTATCCACTCAAACATTAGAAGTCTTGAATATTCCAGCACCGTTGCGATTACGTCAACTTGAATCAAATTTATTGCGACTTCAAGAATTAATTGATTTTAACAAAAAAAAGTATGTTTTGGTTAATATTCCAGGCGCAGAAATTGAAGCAGTTGAGGATGGTAGGGTTCATTCACGACACACGGCAGTAGTTGGAAAAATTGATCGACAAACTCCAATTGTAAGTAGTTCAATTCATCAGGTTAACTTTAACCCTTATTGGACCGTACCTAAGAGTATTATTGAGCGAGACCTAATTCCAATTATGCAGAAAAATCCTGAATATCTTGCAGAAAATAAAATCAGAATTTTAGATTGGCACGGGAATGAACTATCTCATGAGGATATTGATTGGTATACTGATGAAGCGGTCAATTATCAATTTAAACAAGATCCAGGAGCTCTAAATTCTCTTGGTTCAGTTCGTATCAATTTTCATAACACCCATCAAGTTTATTTACATGACACACCTTCAAAAACCTTGTTTGGTCAGGATAAAAGATTCCATAGTTCTGGTTGTGTGAGAGTACAAAATGTTCGTGGATTGATTACTTGGTTATTGAGTTCAAAGCAATCTAAATGGACGCGTTCTCAAGTAGATGATGTAATCAGATCTGGTGAGCGATTAGATGTAAATTTAGGGCAAAATGTTCCTATCCTGATGTCATATATTACTGCTTGGGGTAATTCTGATGGTGTAGTTCATTTTCGTGATGATATTTATGAGCTTGATATTGAGCTACAAAGAAACGAGTTATCAAAACAAGCCTTTTTGCAACAATAAAATTCGTTTTGTTGTACTAAAAAAGTAAATTTGGAAATTTAGGTACTGAGTAAATTTCACCTAATTTTTTAAACGTCACAAAATATTGCGGCATCTTTGTTCTGTCGTGATTTTATTTAATCATATTACCAAAGAGAGTGGTCAAATAACTGGAATAGTATCTACGGCACAGTATGTTTCTAATTCTGTAACAGTTCAAGAAAACGCTGACGAACATGAACGATGGATGCGTGCAGCAATTGCATTGGGTCGGAGAAACACTGGAGTCACTTGGCCAAATCCGTCTGTTGGTTGCATTTTAGTAAATACTGTTCAAGCAAATCAGATTGTCGTTGGACGTGGCACAACCGCGGTTGGCGGTCGACCTCATGCCGAAGGAATTGCACTTGAACAAGCCGGTAATTTAGCAAGAGGTGCGACTGCATATGTAACATTAGAACCATGCGCGCATTTCGGTAGAACAGAGCCTTGTGCATTGGCTATGATAGAAGCTGGAATTAAAGTCGTATATATTGGAACTTCTGACCCAGACTCAAGAGTTGCTGGCAAAGGAATTCAAACACTAGAACAAGCAGGAATTGAAACCGTAGTCGGGATATTAGAGGACGAGTGTAAACAGTTACATGCAGATCACATTTGTCGAGTTACTTCCGGTAGACCTTACATTCAACTAAAAATGGCGATTTCTTCGGATGGATACATTGGTAAAAAAGGTGCCGGTCAAATTCGGATTTCAAGTGAGCGTTCAAATTGTTTTGCCCATCAACTCCGAGCTCAAAATGATGGGATTATGATCGGAATTGGTACTGTTCTAGCCGATGATCCTTCATTGACCTGCCGAATTAGGGGATTAGAAGATAGGTCACCAATAAGAATAATTCTTGATAGTCAAGCTCAGCTTCCGATTGAAAGTAAATTGATAAAAAGTATTGCTAAGGCACCGATATATTCTCTTACATCTGATTTAGCTTCAAATAAAAAAATCAAAAATTTAGAGGAATTAGGTGTAAAGGTCTTTAAAATTCCAGCCGACGATGATGGACATGTTGCGCTACCGTTAGCATTACCTAGACTAGCAGAAGAAGGACTTACTAGGGTTATGGTGGAGGGTGGTTCAAAGATTGCAAATGCGCTTATCAAAGTGGACTTAGTTGATGAAATTAATTTTGTCTTTGGCAACAAGAAAATAGGTGAAGGTGGAATAAAACCTCTTCAAGAGATATCACTGGATTCACTTGAAAAATCAGGAAAATTCTCAAAAAAATCTGTAAGATTTATTGATGAGGATCGAGTTGTCCATTTACTTCGTAGGCGTATAGTGTAATGTTTACTGGAATAATAGATGATATTGGAACTGTGCTTTCGGTATTGAAAATACCAGCGGGACGCAAAACCAGAATTCAAACCAAGTATGAGTTGCCTACTTTGGTAATTGGTGGAAGTATCTCATGTGCAGGTATTTGTCATACAATTGTAGAAAAAGGGAGTGAGGGTGAAAAAAATTGGTTTGAAATTGAATCCGCGAAAGAAACTTTAAATCTTACTACTGCTATTTTATGGGAAGTAGGTACACGAATCAATCTTGAAAGGTCACTTAAAATTGGTGATGAATTAGGTGGTCATTTAGTATCCGGCCATGTAGATGGAACGGCGGAAATTATTGAGTACATTGCAAATAATGATTCAATTTATCTAAAATTAAAAACATCTAACGAGTTACTAAAGTTCATTGCAGTAAAGGGGTCAATATCATTAGATGGAACCTCACTGACTGTCAATGAAGCTAATTTGAGTTTTTTTTCGGTTTTACTGATCCCTCATACGACAAAGGTTACGACATGGAATGAACGAAAAGTAGGAGATTTAGTGAATCTAGAGGTGGATATGATGGCACGATATATTGCGCGCCTGAACGAGGTAGCAAATATTTGAAGTGTAGAGTTGAAGATATTGATACAAAATCCAAGAATTTTAGTATGTTCCATATCACTAATGAATTTTTGTTTAATATCTACAAAAATCAACGCATTTTCTATTACAATACTCAAAATGACTCAACCCAGTTCATACACAACAACGAATAAAAAACATTTAATTAACCAACGTAGTATGGCTAGGTTTGCCGCGGTACAGGCCCTTTATCAGCTTGAAATTCGGGAAACTGATGTATTTGAAATGATTGAAGAGTTCAAACAATATCGACTAGGACAAGAAATAGATGAAATTTTGTATTCTAAGGCAGATCCAGATTGGTTTGCAAGAATCGTACGCGGCGTGGTAGCCGAACAACGAGAACTTGACCCGTGGATTAAATCAGCACTTACCGAACGTTGGAATTTGAACCGAATCGACTCTACATTACGGGCAATATTGCGGGCGGCAACATACGAATTATTGCGACGAAAAGAAGTTCCAGCAAAGGTAACAATTGCTGAGTATATTACTATAACAGAGGGATTTTACCAAGGTAAAGAAATTCCCTTAGTCAATGGAATATTGGATCAAATTGCACACAAATTACGTCCAGAAGAATTTGATGGAATTTCACAAAATAAAAAGTGAGATTAGTTTTGAGTCAATTATCAGAGTTTGAAATTATTCAAGAGTATTTTGCTCCATTAGCAAAAAATGAATTTAGTCTCGGACTTGCTGATGATGTCGCTATATATCCAGTCAATGCAGGAGAAGAGTTAGTATTTACCAAAGATGTATGTGTAGAAGGAATACACTTTTTCCCAGAAGATTCACCAGACACAATTAGTCGAAAAGCGTTGCGAGTAAATTTATCTGATTTAGCTGCAAAAGGCGCACAACCAATTGGTTACATGATTGGGTTAGGATTACCAATGAATTGGAACCGAGACTGGTTAAATCGATTTAGCCGCGGATTGCATCAGGATCAAGAGTTGTTTGGCATATCGTTATTTGGTGGCGATACTGTACGGTCACCCAATAATTTATTCATTGCGATTACGGCCATCGGAAAAATTCAAACTGGAACATTATGCAAGAGAAGCACAGCTAAGGTTGGTGACTTAGTTTATGTTACTGGGACAATTGGAGATTCATATCTTGGATTAGTAGTTCGCAAGAACCGAGTAGTTACGACTGGTGATTCGGATTTTACGTATTTCACAAATCGATATTTAATGCCAGAGCCTAGAATGAACGCAATCTCTTTGATTCAACAGTTTGCAAATGCGTCGCTAGATATCTCAGATGGTCTGGTCGCCGATTTAAGTCATTTGTGTGTCGCCTCCGGAGTTGGAGCTGAAGTTAATATTGACTTGGTACCAATCTCAAGTAGTGCACAAAATTTTATTGATAGTGGCGTGGTTAATTTAGAGAAATTGATTACAGGTGGAGATGATTACGAATTACTTTTTACTGTCACTGAATCAGAAGTTAAGAGACTAGAAAAAGCGGTAGAAAACGATAAACTCGAAATAACAAATATAGGTAGAATAACCGACAGTAACGATGTATGTATTTTAAATTCAGAAGGGGCTAAATTAGAGATATCGAATAAAGGATTCCAACATTTTGAGAAAATTTAAAATTTTTTGAAGGGTTACAATTTCTTTCATTATCAAATTACTGCACAACTCGCTTAACAAATAACTTATGGAATAATAATGACTGAATTGACAACAAATGACAGCACCGAAGAATTTGATGATTCATTGGCTCGTTTGAATGCCTTTATATTGGCGGGAGCGAATGCACTTAGTGGTGGAGCGAAAACAGTGGTTTTTGCAGTTGGTGGTTTGGCTGGATATGAGTTACTTTCAGTAAGTAAAATTTATGCAACTTTGCCAATTACAATTTTTATAATTGGGACCACATTGGGAACGATGCCAGCGGCATTATTGATGCGACGAATCGGCAGAAGACTAGGATTTCAATTTGGTGCACTGCTTGGAGTAATTGGCGGAATTATTGCTGGATATGCCATCTTAATTGGAAGCATGACAGTTTTTTGTTTAGCCATGATATTGATTGGATTAAAGGCTGCGTTTTCACAACAGTACAGATTTGCTGCCGCTGATACGGCCAGTAAAAGTTTTCGTCCTAAAGCAATTTCCTATGTATTGATTGGTGGAGTTTTGGCGGGAATTATTGGTCCACAAACAGTGATATATACCACTAATCTTTTTGACCCTATATTATTCGCTGGATGCTTTTTCGGGTTAGCTGGACTTAGTTTCGGGGCGTTCGTATTATTGGCATTTGTCAATGTGCCAAAACTTACAGTCGCACAGCGAAAAAATGGCGGAAGACCACTTCTTGAAATTATGCGTACTAAAGTCTTCATTGTGGCCTCTGTATGCGGGACCTTAACTTATTCAATGATGACTTTTATTATGACTGCAACTCCGCTCGCTATGGTAGCGTGTGGCTTAACTCAAACAGATGCAGCACTTGGAATCCAATGGCATGTTTTGGCGATGTTTGGACCAAGTTTTTTTACTGGAAACCTGATCATTAAGTATGGTTGTCCTCGAATAATGTGTATTGGATTAATATTGATAGCATTGAGTGGTGTAGTCGCATTGTCTGGCATAACTCTATTACATTTCTGGAGTGCCTTGATTCTTCTTGGATTAGGTTGGAATTTTGGATTTATTGGGGCAACGACGATGTTAACTGATTGTTATCAACCAGAAGAGCGAAATAAAGTGCAAGGTGCAAACGAGTTATTGGTATTTAGCTTTGTTGCTATCGCCTCATTTGTCTCTGGAAGCTTGCTTCATAATTCAGGTTGGGAGTTAATTAATGTACTTTTATTTCCAGTAGTTATATTATGCTTGTTGCTCTTAGGTTGGCAAACTTTAAATAAAAGGCGGACGGCAATTGCATGATTTGACTGACTTTTAATTTGGGAGAATTAGGTAAATTATTTGAAAAAAGTTGTGAATAAAAATGAAATTTGGTTTGAAAATTTTTCAAAATTGAATACTTTAAATTTTCAATAAAACTAAATTGTTTGTTAGATAAAACTTTAATTTAAACCCAGGTTGTTATTAGGTCGATTTTTTAATGATATTTAAACTGTTTTAGGGGAAAACCAGCCCAATTCGAGGATTTGGATTTTTACCAACAACACAACAGTAGCGAATTTTCGCAAATTTAATCATGACCACAAGTTAAAATGAGCTGTGGTAATTCATACAAAAGGTGAAACACATGACTGGACTCTATCTCATTATTTTGTGCGGACTCTTGTCTGTAGTCTATGGAATTTGGGCATCACGCTCGGTTATGGCATCAGATGCCGGTAACACACGTATGCAAGAAATTGCTAATGCAATCCAAGAAGGTGCACAAGCGTATTTGACTCGACAATATCGAACGATTGCAATTGTAGGGGTTGTAATTTTTATTCTTGTTGCAATCTTGTTATCAATTCCAGTTGCAATTGGATTTGCGATTGGAGCAATTCTCTCGGCTGTTGCAGGTTTTATTGGGATGTTAGTTTCAGTAAGAGCTAATGTAAGGACTGCTCAGGCAGCGAGTGTTAGTTTATCGTCAGGTTTGAATGTAGCATTCAAAGCAGGTGCAGTAACTGGATTACTTGTTGCAGGGTTAGCATTGCTTGGTGTTGCTGTTTATTACTATATTTTGATAGGAATGTTTGGTTTTCAAAGCAATAATCGCGTCGTGATTGATGCATTAGTTGCATTGGGTTTCGGGGCTTCACTGATTTCAATTTTTGCAAGACTTGGTGGTGGAATTTTTACTAAAGGGGCTGATGTTGGAGGGGATTTAGTAGGAAAGGTTGAAGCTGGAATCCCTGAAGATGATCCCAGAAATCCAGCCACAATCGCCGACAATGTAGGTGATAATGTTGGTGATTGTGCAGGTATGGCAGCGGATTTATTTGAAACCTACGCGGTGACGGTAGTAGCTACGATGGTACTTGCTTCGATCTTTTTTGTCGGTACTGGGATGAGTGTAAGTGCAATGATTTACCCATTAGCAATTGGGGCTGCATGTGTTGTAACCTCAATAATCGGAACCTTTTTTGTTCGTCTTGGTTCTAAAAACTCAATAATGGGTGCTTTATATAAGGGTTTTATTGCGACTGCGATATTATCTTTGATTGTATTGTACCCCGTGACGCATTTTGTTTTTGGCGGGATGGGGACAATTTTAACAACTTCTGGTGGTGACTCATTTACACCATTTAGTTTATATATATGCGGGGTGTTGGGCTTAGTTGTTACTGGATTAATTATCTGGATAACTGAGTATTATACTGGAACTGGATATCGGCCAGTGAAATCCATTGCTAATGCTTCTGTAACTGGTCATGGTACTAATGTGATCCAAGGATTGGCGATTTCTCTAGAAGCAACTGCATTACCAGCAATAGTAATTGTAGTTGGAATTATTGCTACTTATTCATTAGCAGGTTTATTTGGTATCGCGATTACGGTGACAACTATGCTTGCTTTAGCTGGATTTGTGGTTGCGTTAGATGCATTTGGACCGGTGACGGATAATGCTGGTGGTATTGCTGAAATGTCCGAACTACCCAGTGAAGTTAGAGAAACAACAGATGCTTTAGATGCAGTTGGAAATACGACGAAAGCTGTAACAAAAGGGTATGCAATTGGCTCTGCTGGATTGGGTGCATTGGTTTTGTTCGCGGCATATACTGAAGACCTGAAATACTTTGTTAAAAATTCCAGTGAATTTAGTTATTTTAGCGAAATTACAGGTAACGCATTGGACTTCTCGTTGTCTAATCCATATGTCGTAGTTGGTCTGTTCATTGGTGGTTTGCTACCATATTTGTTTGGTGGAATTGCTATGACTGCTGTTGGTCGAGCTGCGGGAGCGGTTGTTGAAGAAGTTCGACGGCAGTTTAAAGAGAAACCTGGAATAATGGAAGGCAAAGAACGACCAGATTATGGACGCGCGGTTGATATGTTAACACGAGCTGCAATTAAGGAAATGATTATTCCATCTTTACTGCCAGTGTTGTCACCAATTGTGTGTTACTTTGTTATTGCAACAATTGCAGGTAAAGCGAATGGATTTGCGGCCTTGGGGGCAATGTTACTTGGAGTTATTGTCACAGGTTTGTTTGTCGCTTTGTCAATGACTGCAGGCGGTGGAGCTTGGGATAACGCGAAAAAGTATATTGAAGATGGAAATCATGGGGGTAAAGGTTCAGAAGCTCATAAAGCTGCGGTTACTGGTGATACAGTAGGTGATCCATATAAGGATACTGCAGGTCCTGCGGTAAATCCAATGATTAAGATTACTAATATTGTGGCATTATTACTTTTGGCAGTATTGGCTCATTAGTTTATAAAATTGCAAGAACAAAGGAGTTATTAATTAAGATTGAGTCAGAGGACATTGAATTTAAATCGGAAATAAAATGGTTCATTAAGAGATGGTTTTCATTTACCAAAATCAAAAAATTCTGACTTTAAGTTAAATCAAATTTTGGGATATTGGATGAAATGTCAAGCCTCAGTGAATTTGATCTGAATGCAAAAGATGTACCACGAAGTATGATTAAAGAATTCTCTGCAATTGCAGTTGAACGAGGGGTTAAACAAGATGGACTCATAAAAACAGCGGTTATAAGTTTTGTTGAAGCGGCAGGAGTGATACCTCCTGAAGCTGACGAAATCGTAGAAAAGTTACAAAAAGTTCAGAGAGAATTTAAGGAATATAACCTAATTCATTTGAATCTTATTGGCTAAGTAGCACGTGGTTGTGCAAAAAGAGGTAGTGATATTAATTTTGTTGCGATTTTCCATGGGAGTATGGCAATAAGTAAAATAGGGGGGCACGGGAATTTATTGAATCTACTATTGGAAAAAAATTTACGATTAATATCATACCAACTAGTTTACCCAGACTGCATGCATATGAATCAGAAATGAAAGATGCAATTTGTATATTTTGAAAACTTAAAATTTTGTCCTCACAGACCAATATAATTGATTTTAGTCTAGTGGTTGAATAATTAAGTAAATAGTTGCATTTACTTCTATTCCAATTTGAAATTGGGAGAGACTTTTAAATTTATTGAACACGATTAATGTTTCAGTTTCTTCACAATTTAAGTTTTGTTGAAACTACCGAAAGCATTATAAATTCATACTCAAATTATGGTCATAAATTTTTAAATTTATTATTTTCGAGTAAGCTGTTATTGTAGTTGTAATACTTTTTGACTTGAAATTTTGGACAAACTCACCAATATAACCGATAATGGCCTCGTGGCGGAATGGCTACGCAGAGGACTGCAAATCCTTCTATCCCGGTTCGATTCCGGGCGAGGCCTCCATATTCAATTTATTTCATATATCGGATTATCCTTTACTTTCTTCCCTTTTTTGCGCGGTGTTTTGAATTAGTGCCGCTATTCGATAGATACCATGCACCATTTTTGAATATGGTGTGACTAGAAAAAAAGTTAATACAGTGCTTAAGTGGATGGGGAGTAAAATCGAAACGCTACTGTTTCCACTTGCAAAATACAAGATTAACCCGGTAGCACTTACCGTGAATAGCAATATTATAAAAGCAATCTCACCGCCCCAAAATCGCGAATCATCTAGATTTTTGTCGGCATATAGTTTTAAGCAGAATAATCCAGCGGTTCCGATACATAGTAATATTCCACCTGGAATTCCAAATAGCTTCGGTAAACTGAATAGTGAATAAGGTGCTTCAATTCCAAACAAATAGTGCAAAATAGTTCCAGAACATGTTGATAAGAAACAAAGCAAGAATCCATAAATTGTTGCTTGATGGAAAATCCTTCGTCCATTTGAGAATCGATCATCATTTTCATAATTGCAACCTTCGCCATGTCCGCCAGAAAGGTCTTTCAAATAACTAATTTGGCGAAAAGCTTGAAAAATATCGTGCAACTTGATTTTGCACCCATCTACAGTCTCCCAATATCTTTTGAATGAAATCACTAAAGTCGCAAGTGGGAAGACAAACGAAGGTAAAAAGATTAGCACCATGATCTTATGTGATAATACCGCATAAAAACCTATTCCAGACTCTGGTCGAAAACTTGAAGCTAACCAAAATAGAAAAGTAAAAGACAAAATGAGAGTGAGAGATACAAACAAGCCGAAATTATAAAATAACTTTGCGAATGGTTGTGGCCACGCATGACTTTCCCAGCTTTCAATGCGAACCTTGGCTAATGCTTTTGGTAGGTTTAGGCCAAATTCGTGGGGTGCTGTATATTGGCACGCGTGATAACATCCTCGGCAGTTGTGACACAAGTTTGCAAGTTGAGTAATATCGCCATCTGTAAACGATACTTTTTTCGTAATTGCTGGAAATACTGAACAATAACCTTCGCAATATCGACAGGCATTACAAATTTCAATTTGCCGACGCGCTTCTTTTGTAGAATCATGAGACATAATTTGACGCTCCTTTCCCTGCTAACCGTCCAAATACAGTTCCAACAGCCATACCAAAACCTGCAAGATATCCTTCTCCAAGTATTGAACCCGCCATGATTTCTCCTGCAGCAAATAAATTTTCTACTAGACCGGATTTTGAATGTACTTGAGCATTATTATCTACTTTTAAACCAAGATAAGTAAATGTGATACCTGGCCTTAGTTCATATGCATAAAACGGAGGTGATGTAATTGGACGTGCCCAATTTGACTTTGGTGGTTTCATGCCGACAGTTTTTAATTGATCTAGCTTGGTTGGATTAAAGTAACCGCTGCGACATGCTGAATTAAATTCGTTCACTGTTGATTTGAGTGACTCTTTAGGTAACTGCAATTGACTTTCAAGTTCATCAATTGAATCCGACTTTATTGGAGGAAAGACTGAAGGCATAAATAAATCTTTGCTTTGAGAATCTATAACTGCGTATCCAACTTGTTCTGGTTGTTCTGCGATAATTCTTCCCCAAATCGCATAGCGTTTTGGCCATACATCTTCGCCTTCATCATAGAATCTTTGCCCTTTTTTATTGACGACTATTGAGAATGGTACGCAGTCCAATCGTGTTACAATTCCACCATCAAATTTTGGAGCACGTCCATCGATTGCCACTGCATGGCACTGTTTAGGGTCACCTACACTCTCAATTCCTTGATCAAGTAAATCTTTTAGAACTATTCCAGTATTATATGGTGTACCGCGAACAATAAAATTTTCGGCAGCGGGGCCCCAGTATTGTCGCATCCATTCTAAATTGGCTTGATAACCTCCAGAGGCTACAACAATTGCTTGTGGCGTATAAATTTTGATTTTTTCATTTATTTTAACTTCAACGTGTTGAATTCGATTGTCAGTAAATTTCAAATGTTGAACTTCAGCTCCATAAATAAATTTTACACCTAATTTGTCTGCAGTTCGGTAATAAGCATTTAAGAGTGCTTTACCACCACCAAGAAAGAAAGCATTTGTTCGATTTAGGGAAAGGGTACCTGAAAGTGATGGTTGAAATCTAACTCCGTGTTCTTGCATCCATGAGTAACATTCCTCGGTTGATTGAATAGTCAACTTTGCAAGTTCAAAATCAGTTTTGTTTTTTGTGACAGCCAGCAAGTCATTTAGGTATTCGGTTTCGTCATATTGATTTTCCAAATAACCGAGCGGATTTGTGTGCATACAACGAAAATTGCGGGTATGTCTTGAATTACCGCCTCGATAATGTTTTGGTGCGGCCTCCAGTAATAATACATTAGTGCTCAATTGCTTTGCGGTAATCGCGGCACACAATCCGGCGTTACCACCTCCAATTACTAATACATCTGGTGAAAAAATCGCCTCAGGTTTAGTCATTATCAGCTCAATGAATATTTTTTAAATTAGTAACAATTTATCTAAAAATTACTTGATATTAGCGACTTTCGTTTATTTGTAGGGAAATTTGACAAATGCCATATGCAAACACTGAGAAGGATTATTGCAAAAAATTGATGAATTAATGCCATTGAAAATGGTACAACCAATACTAGAGTAATGATTCCAAAGGTAGTTTGTAAGAGTGTAAGTCCAAGTATAGTTGCTGCAAACTTAATTAATTGTTGTTCGTTAGTTTTTAAGCTAAGTAAATATTGCCAAATGGTTAAAAGAACTAATAAATAAGCCATGATACGATGTTGGTATTGGACCGTTAAGATATTTTCAAAAAAATTTATCCAAACTGGTCCCAACAAGAATAATCCATCAGGAATCCATTTTCCATCCATTAATGGCCAAGTATTGAAAGTTGTTCCTGCATTTAAGCCAGCAGTTAGTGCACCAAAGAAAATTTGAAAGATGAGTAGTAATGCAATCAAAATTGAAAGCACTCTCAATGAAAGTTGTTTTGTTTGGTAACGGTTTATGCTTGAAATGCGGTGTAAGAGAAAGATTATGTAACTAAGTATAATACCAGCAACTGTTAAATGAATTGCCAATCGATACTGGCTAACATCAGTTCTATCTGCTAATCCAGATTTTACCATCCACCAGCCAAAAAATCCTTGCAAACCACCAAGTGCAAACAGAGTGATTAGATGAGAGAGCCATTGTTTGTTGATTTTTCGTTTGAATAGAAAGTATGCAAATGGAATTATAAAGACTAATCCAATTATTCGACCTAAGAATCTATGCCCCCATTCCCACCAATAAATATTCTTGAATTCATCTAGTGTCATCCCTTCATTCAATTTCTGGTATTGAGGAATCTGTTGGTATTTTTCAAACTCTTCCATCCATTCACCTTGATTTAAAGGTGGAATTGTTCCACGAACAGGTTGCCATTCAGTTATTGAAAGTCCTGAATCTGTAAGTCGAGTTACACCACCGACTACAACAATTGCTAGAACTAAGATATATATAATGCTTAACCAGATTAGCAGGTGACTGTTATTCGCGCGTAAATTGCCTAGTTGGGGTTTTGTTATTGAAGATTCGAGTTCTGTCATAGTCTTGATGTTTGTTACCAATTTTGTGGATTGAGTGATTTTCAATAAATTTGTATTAGAATGGAATTTAAACTAATCATTTCGCGATTTTTGCAAAATGAGTTCTAAAAGGATACAGCAAATGATTCAATCCAGAATTAGAAAATTATTGGGTATGATAGTTTTAGTTATTTTCGTGATAATTTATGCGTTTTTCGCGATGATTATTGGTTCGGCGATGGCAGAGAAAAATTTGGTAATTCAAGTGGTTTATTTCACAATAGCAGGATTGATATGGGTGTTACCAGCGGGTTTGATAATCAAATGGATGGCAAAAACAGAGTTTTATACTTAAATTTTTACTCAACACTGATTTTACAATCCGTTGAGAACTATAGACTTTGAGTAATGACCGGATAAATGAGTGTTTACCCGGCCATGATTAACTAGGAAGCCAAACCACGTTCAAGGTCTGCAACAATATCTTCGACATCTTCCAATCCGATTGAAAGTCTAACGACATCTGGTCCTGCACCGGCACTAGTTTTTTGTTCATCACTTAGTTGCCGATGAGTTGTTGATGCGGGATGGATTATTAAACTTCGGGTGTCCCCAATGTTGGCAAGATGTGAAAGTAGTTGCACTTCTGAAACTAGTTTAATTCCAGCGTCATACCCTCCATTTAGTCCAAAAGTTAGAACAGCACCGCCACCTTTAGGGCAATATTTTTTCAGTAGTTCATGTGAAGGTGAATCCGGTAGACCAGCATAAGATACCCAACTTACTGCAGGATGGTTTTTAAGCCATTTTGCAACTTCTAATGCACTGTCGCTTTGTCGTTGCATTCTCAATGGCAAAGTTTCAATTCCAGTCAAAATTAAGAATGCATTCATTGGTGAAATCGCTGGTCCAATATCGCGTAATGTCAATACCCGAACTGCAATTGCAAAGGCAATTTCGCCGAAAGTTTCATGGATCTTGATTCCTTGATATTCAGGCCTTGGTTGCGATAAAAATGGATACTTGTTGTCTTTTGACCAGTCAAAAGTTCCACAATCAACAATTACACCACCGATTGAATTTCCATGTCCCCCCATAAATTTAGTCAGTGAATGGATAACAATGTCTGCACCAAAATCTTTTGGTCTACAGAGGTAAGGAGTTGCAAGAGTGTTATCTACGATTAATGGAATTTCATGTTGTTTTGCAACTTGAGATATTGCTTCAATATCTGTAACAATACCACCAGGATTGGCAATACTTTCGATGAATATTGCTTTAGTATTTTCAGAAATCGCTTCTTCAAAACTAGAGATATCATCTGGGTCTGCCCAAATCACATCCCAACCAAAACTTTTGAATGAATGATTGAATTGGTTGATTGAGCCACCATATAATTTCTTTGAAGCGATGAATTCATCACCAGTTTGTAATAATGCATGAAATGCTGAAAACTGGGCAGCATGCCCTGAAGCCACTGCTAATGCTGCAGTTCCTCCTTCAAGCGCAGCGGATCTTTCTTCCAGTACTGCTTGAGTTGGATTAGTAATCCGGGTATAGATATTTCCGAATGCTTGTAGTCCAAATAGCGAAGCTGCATGATCAACATCATCAAAAACATAAGATGTGGTTTGATATATTGGAGTTGCACGTGCACCTGTTGTTGGATCAGGTTTAGCACCAGCATGAACAGCTAGCGTTGAAAATCCCGGAGTGTTATTTTGAGACATGTTTATTCCCTTTCTTGTGTTTGTGGTAAACCGAAAGTTTAGTATATAATTTTTTGTGAATGTATACGTTGGATTAACCGCACAATATTACAGCGCAATATTTATCTACATTTATTCTACGAGAATTTATAATCTTTCGGTTTATAGGTTAAGTTTAGCACAAAAATAATCTAAGAATTGAGTACCATTTTGCAATCTTTTTTCTGTTTGCAATTTTTTTGTAAATACAAGGATTAAAAGAATTTTACTTTCTCCAAATTATTTGAGTGAAAATACCAATGCATGCAATTCTCATTAGTTAAGTCACATTTTGTAATTTTGATAATTTAAGAATTTGTCGCGTCGCTACTTTTTTTGATAATTTGTGAATTAATTTTACTTCAAATTAAACTTGCTTTTGCTACGAAAGTACAAACTACGTTGTGTTTTACTATCGTGTGTGTCGGTTGCATATAACAAGCAATTTTTTACACCAGTGTAGTAAGGTAAGGGAAATTGGCTAATTTCAATAGAAAATAAATTAGTCAACATATATTTAGTTTGTTTTTTTTAAATTTAGTCGCTGAAATCCTTTGCTCAATTTTGGCGGTTTAGAACTGATGGTCCGAGAGTTAATTCCTAACCAGCTCATTTCACCAGAGAGGCGACCATATTCAATTTTGGGGCAGCGGTTCATTACTACTTTGATTCCATGTTCTTCTGCTAATTTCGCTGCTTGAGAATTTTCGACTCCTAATTGCATCCAGATTACTTTTGGCAGGGGATTCAATGTGAGTACTTCTTTAGTAATTTCAAATGCTACATTAGAGTTTCGAAATATATCTACCATATCAATTTGGTATGGAATTTTGGCTAGACTAGGGTAGACCATTTTTTCTAATAGTGTTTTTCCTGCATGCCCGGGATTTACAGGATGGACTTCATATTCTTTTGAGATCAAATATTTTGCGACAAAGAAACTAGGTCTTATTTTATTCAGACTTGCTCCTACAATTGCAATTGACTTAACCTGGGTTAAAATAGATTGAATATATTCATCTGAATATTCTGAATGCTCCATTAATTTTCTCTAGACCGTCTAATTTTTACAAAATTGTGATTTTTAGCTATCTGACCAGACTGGAGCACGTTTTTGCAAGAAAGCATTAATTCCTTCTTGTGCGTCTTGTTTCAACATATTTTCAACCATTACCTCTGAACAATAATTATATGCGTCTGCTAAACTTAGTTCGGCTTGACTGTAAAAGGCCTCTTTGCCTATTTTTAAGACCTCACCAGATTTTTTAGTGATTGATTCTGCAAATTTTTGAGAAAATATATCTAAGTCACCATCAGAAACAATTCGATTGATCAATCCATATGAATTTGCAGTATTTGCGTCAATTTCATCACCAGTTAGTAACATTTCCATGGCATGTTTTCGGGAAATGTTTCGGGATAACGCGACCATTGGGGTTGAGCAAAATAATCCGATATTGACTCCGGGTGTACAAAATGTGGCGCGGTCTGACGCTATTGCCAAATCACACGATGCAACTAATTGGCAACCAGCAGCTGTCGCAATACCGTTTACTACTGCTATTACTGGTTTAGGTAATAACACAATTTTTTGCATTAGTTCGGAACAAGCTTTCATTGTGGTGGTATAAAACTCCTTACCTCCATCACTGTCATCGCGATGTTGGGTGAGCTCCTTGAGATCATGTCCGGCACAAAATATATAACCGGAACCAGTAATCAATATTACTTTGGTGTCGGAGTTTTGGTTTGCATGATCTAATGCGTTCGCAATTCCTAACATCATCTCCAAAGACAATGCGTTCATGTTTGCAGGGCGTGACATATTAATTCGAAATACACCATTTTTCTGTGATGTTGCAACTGCATCGCTGATGTTAGATTCGTTTGTTGATGAATTTAGCATCAAATTTTCCAAATATCTTGTTTAAGTTACTCATTGACGTTACCATATATTTTTTCAATTGAATAGTTAATTTTAGCAAATAATGAAACATCAGTGATTCAAATTTTGAATTATTGTAATGGGTGCTAAACTATACCTACAAGATCAAAATGACACTTAACAATGCTTTGTGAGTTCATCACAATAATCTATTTTCAAATTTTAGCGGAGGATAATTTTTATGGAACCGATAATGACCGCGAAAGAGATTGAGGACTTTATTGAAAAGCGATTTCCTCAATTATATGCGAGTGGACGATGCTACAGTATTGATGCAATTAAACCACATCATGCCATAGTGCGACTTACGACAAGTGATCGCCATTTACGACCCGGAGGCACGGTTTCAGGTCCGACAATGATGGAGCTGGCAGACTGCGCTTCTTATATGGTAATACTTGCACATATTGGTCCAGTACCGCTTGCAATGACGACGAATTTCAACATTAACTTTTTTCGTCGGCCACAACCTGGTGATATCATTGGTGATTGTCGGATTCTCAAATTGGGAAGAAGATTAGCAGTAGTTGATTGTTCAATTTCATCTGCAGTAGATCAGGTGGAAGTCGCACATGCGATGGCGACATATTCAATTCCCGAAAAATAATGTGGTAATATATTACCTATTAGCGTAAACTATTGAAAATATTACAGAAATTTGAGACTAAATTATTGACAAATGATTTTTTGTTATTATATTGCATCAAAAATTTAATTCTGTTGCGTAATCATGATCAGGGAGTTAGCGGATTGAATTAAACTCTAACAAAATATTTGAGATAGGTAACAATAATTGTAAAGCGAGCATTTAGACATAAAATTTGTGTGATAAAATGTTTGTGTAGTTACACATTTTTTCTATACTTCCTAATTTTTTAATTACCCAAACTGAACAGTGAGCAATGAGAGCTATTTTCAAAGCTCAAGTTAATTCTGTAAAACACAGCCTTTGGAATCTATTTCTTGAGGTTAT
>OZ220019.1:0-22655 GCA_964291365.2 Stappiaceae bacterium | reverse complement strand
CCCTGTCCTCCACTACCTTCAACGGCTACAACCCAGCCTACTCCTCCATCCATTCCCACCACTGATAGTGAGGAGACTCTCATCACTTCAACTCAACAAACATAGGAACCAGTGGACCCGAGTCTAACAACAACAGTCTCAACCAGTGGAGAGAATGACAGTCAGACTTCATCTGATTCAGTTACAAGCTCTGGAACTGATCATGAAATAAAAGAGCCTTCTACTAGTATGCCAGCTGCTTCTGAACCAAGGCCCCTGGTAATCCATATATGTAACAGTTGTTTTATTAAGCTTCATTTAATTTGTAGCTTCCTCATCCTCTCTTGGTTTGGCAGTTGGACTTATCTTATGCACTGTTGTAACTACTACTATTGCTGTGACTATTACCATCTCAGTAGCCATGTGTTGGAGAGCTGGAAAACTCCCGGTGATCATTTGGCACATCCAAAGAAACCAAGCTAACTGTGCACGTGGACAGTGCTATGCAAAACCTGACTTTTAGAGAAGTCACAGTTTTGGGGACATACAGCTATCCGTTGATAGATATGGAAGCTCCCACTGATGCTCCCATTACAACAGAAAAGAATAAAGCTTATGGCACCAAGGCTACAGCTGATACTGGAGAACCTCTTCAATCCTGAAATAACACACACCGGTACCGGGAGGCCACAGACAGGATCAAAATTGCTGAAGCTGGACGGAGTAATATTATTTATGCCACTCCAACAATGGTTACTGCTAAAGAAGGCAACAAAGCTGGTATCGAATATTATTTTATTGCCTCAGAGGTAGAAGAGGAGTACAATTATACTCAGAATATAATGCGATTCGTACTGTGGTTAACGACAGTGGAAGCTTTAAGTATGACTATATTATGAAATGATGATGCTTGTGTTTGTCCTGCTACTAGATTTGATGGCAGAGTAGTTGTCATAGAGTGTCGAGTGTAGAGGGCAAAATTGTTGTAGAATGGTAAAGAGCGTTATAGTAAGATGTTGCAGAATGGAAACTTCCTGTATGGAACCTAAATTGCAATATGATATTGGATATTGAGTACGTATACGTAAACTTGACTGCTGTCACGGTGAAGATGACTACCTCATTAGCACTGACAGTTGTGAGCTTTTATCTGGAGATAATTCAAATTCACTGTATGAGTTACTAACTAATTTTCATGAGTTCTGGGAGGAGGTGCAGTGGTTTGATTATCTGCTTTTGAATCTTTTGTAGCTCAAGACTGTATTCTGGGTGGAAATGGAGTTGGTCTACCGAGCTTTCAAGACTACAGAGATGGTACAGTTGAAGATAACAGAATCATATATCATCATCAAGCCATCATCCCCAGTTACAAGTTTGAGTGTAGTGGTCAGATGTGTGGAAACATCACGGAGTGGGGGGTGGATGTTTTTCGAGATGGTGGCATGCACCAGTTGGTTTACTCTCTAGATCTCCAAGTCTGGAGGCCATCACCCACTGTGGATGACTCCTCTGGCACTGGCTGCTACAGTCTGGTGGGAAACAACAGGTTCACCTCTATTTCTCTCAGTGGTCGTGTAGCTCTAGTAACTCCCTCACCTCAAGACTACATTCTGTTCCAACCTGGAGATGTGCTTGGCTTTTTTGTGGAAGAAGCTACCCAATTTACAGATGGAGTGGTGATTCTCATTAGCCCTAGCAGTTTCACCAGTGAGTTGGTGTGGCATGCCAGCATTGCACCAACCGTGGTCACCGCTCTGACTGGAAACTGTCCCTACCCAGTTGGGAGTAGTGGAATCTTAAACACCTTCACACAGGCAGCACCTGTCATCTCAATAAGGACTAGTAAGAATAAATGCTTTCTGATGGCAATCCTTTTGATAGTAATCATAATATTTATGTCCAGTTACCTTCTCCTGTCCTCCTTTACCTCCTACCCCTCCACCCAATCCCACCACTGATAGTGAGGAGACTCCCCCCACTACAACTCAACAGCCACAGGAGCCGGTGGACACATCTGAAGGAGCTACAGGGACTGAACTGAGAGTACCTACTACCAGTGAGGCTGCCACTGATCTACCTATCTTGAGCTCTAGTGAATCCACTGACATTGGTTTGATAATGGGAATAGTCATCATTGTTGTAGTTGTGATCATAACGCTAGCCCTAACTATTGTTATTGGCATTACTGTTCTACTAAAGAAACACGGGAATGCAAAAGAGAAGAAAGGATACTCTGATAAGAGTGTAGCTGTTCCTACAACAACTAACCAAGCTTATGGCCTTGCTCACCACAGTGAGAGAGTGGAAGAGAATATCTACAACTATCCAGAAGTGAACCTAGATACCATTGGAGCCAAGCAGAATGCGGCCTATGTGACAAACATTGATGTCATCATGGAAGGGAATCAGGCATATGCTACAAACATTACCTTTGAAGAAAATGCAGCTTACAGACCAGTGACTGGTGTTGAAACTGCTGATGAATACGACTACATTTAAATCACTTTCCTCAATTTGTGTACTAAATTCTTGTGAGTGTGTACATAGGGCCTACTGGCTATCATGCATGAGCTGTGGTATGTTGAGATGTTAATTATAGTAATTGTCTGATTACTTCAGCAAATAAAATCACAGCATTGTTGAATACAGTTGAATTCACTGGCTATAGCTTAGCCAATGTATTAGACTTCTTAATGCTAAAGCTGACCTGATAAAACATATGGAGCATAACACAATAAAGAGGATGAAAATGTATAAGAAAATAACTATTTTCTGAGGAAAACACAATATTAATGACTTCTGTCCTTGTAAACATTCTGCAAATCAAGGTAGAGAGACTGAGCTTCAGAAAGAGGAGCTCCCAGCATCATAGCTATGTGAGAGGCACCTTCATCCACCCACTGGAGCAGCTGCTCACTTGGAGCTTTGAGATAGCCACATATCTTTGAGAAATTAGGACGCTTGCTGTGAACTGGGTGCCTATACATGTATGTGGTAAAGGATCATCATAATAAGTCAGTATCACATGGTCTGCTATAAAAGATTTCCATATTAGGAAATACTAAATGTGACATCATTGTGAGATACTGTGCACGTACAACAAGATACAGTATTAAATAATAGTGTTTTCCCTATTAGATTTATCTTTTCAAGTAACTGCACTATGATATCCCATGGTGGCTTACCAGCAGTCAACCATGAGTTGATAGATCACTTTAGGACATCCAGGGGGAGGGGGCTGGTTGTACTTAGACTTGAGCAGCTTGAAAGCCTCACTGTTTGTGTACTGTGAGAATGGCTTCTTCCCAACTGACCAGATCTCAAACAGCACCATACCATAGCTCCACACATCACTATCAGTTGAATACTTCTTGTAAAGGAGAGCCTAATACCAAGTTATAAAATAGCTATCAAATTTCTTGCATGCCATGGTAATTTGAGATGAACTGCCTAGATTAGGGTAAGGTTACACCTCAGGTGCTGTCCACTTTACTGGGATTTTTCCTCCTTTGGTCTTTGGAGTGTAGTACATCTCATCCATCAAATCTCGAGCCATTCCAAAGTCACCAATCTGAAAAAAAATTAGGGTATGCTTGAAAAGTGAGCACTATTGATAATGTTGTTCTATTTCACTGACTGGAAATGCACACACAATAGCTTGATTTTCAAGCCAATCAATGTGCATAATTAATTTTGCAGATTACATTTTACTCACTCACTTTACAATTTAGTGCATCATCCAGTAATACATTTCTTGCTGCTAAATCTCTGTGTACGAATGACTTTTTGGAAAGGTACCTCATACCAGAGGCTATCTGCTTTGAAAACTGCAAGAAATGCAGCTCCAATTCCCTTGTATTACGTGTGCTGCATGAGAAAGAAACCAATCAAGATAAGGAAATAGAGCATGATACAATTACCCACTTGGGAGATTAGCATTTAAGGAAGTTAAACATAGAGTAGTGAGCAGTCATGACTTACTCTGGAACAATTGAGCAGAGGTACCCCCTCAAATCTCCTTTAGGTAGTAACTCAAGACATATCATTACCTAGAGACATTGGAATGTGTGGGGGGAGATGACCGAACGTAATCACTAGTAAAAACAAAGTAATTACATGTACTCACTGGATCTCCAACTGTGACCACTCCATAGAGCTTGACGACATTGGGGTGGGAGAACTGTCCCATGATGGCTGCCTCCTGTAAGAACCTCACCTTCTCCTCCTCTGGTAGCTCTACTCTCAGTGTTTTAATGGCTAGCTCCTTCGTGGCTCTAGAGATTGACCAGAGTGCCTTGCATACTTGACCAAACTGTCCAGAGCCGAGTTGTTCCAGTACACTATATAGAAAGGTATACGTAATTGAGGCCACTTATAAATTATGGAACTTAATTTTATTAAGAGGTCACTTAATTATACTGGAATGATAATTAATGCTAATTGGCATAAAGACTGTCAATTGATGTTTTTCTCACGTTATTTGGCTTCTTGGAATTTCCCTGTACTTCTTTGATGCTAGCTGAGAGTAGAGGTCAGAGGTCGTGGAGGCAGGAGCCCAGTAGATCTGATCTTCGACAAAGAAGTCCAACTTGTTGTATGCCTATGAATCCCAAACATTGTTATAATGCACTAGCTGATAAATATGACCGTTGACCACAACCATTGTATAGTAAGTAGTACTGTTGACCATTAGGCACAGTAAGTATTCAGTTCTTTTCAGTATTGGGCCTTACCCCAGTATCTTCTAGCTCATAGTGGTTTCCTGCCCAAGCTGCCCTTTCATCCTGTTTGAGTGTGTGTGTGTGTGTGTGTGTGTGTGTGTGTGTGTGTGTGTATGTGTGTGTGTGTGTGTGTGTGTGTGTGTGTGTGTGTGTGTGTGTGTGTATGTGTGTGTGTGTGTATATGTGCATGCATACATGCATGTGTGCATGTACATGTGCATGTGTGGGGATGCCCAGTATTGTTCAGATATATTCGGAATTTGGCATAGTATTGATATAATACTACAATGTCATGAAGCATGCACATGCATGATACATGCATGTTGATAACTCACAGCAGTAGGTACATAAAAGCCAGCATTATCAAAAACATCCTCTGACTGGGGAAACTCATAATCATTTGCTCCCTAATAAGTACAAGAGTTTGAATTGTTTAATTAAAAAAAAATACATGAACTACATTGTATATATGGATTTGTAGAGAACTCACTCTAAACTTTTGTGTAGCTGGTGCTTCATACAGATTAGGGGCAGATTCTTCGTTATCAGTTGATTTTGACTGACCAGTTTTGGTAGTTATCTTAGCTGGTTTAGATATATCAGGTCCTATAGAGTGATAGTGCACTGCTTCTTGGTATATTGCCACACTGCCCTGACCATCCATGGGGAGAGTTCCCTGATTTTCAACATAGTCATAACTGGCATTAGCATTGTATTCCTGCTTTAGTGAAGAACTTGCTCCAGCTGTAGTTCACAGAAACATGAAATACGAGTCCTTGATAAGAACTACATAAAATTAAAGTATCAGGTACCTAGAAGTGGCTCTGCTCAAGTTAGCGAGAATATTTATAGGTGTGCTTGGGTAGGTGCTGGGATTGTCTCCCCTAGGTTTAGGATTGAACCTTGAGTTATTATGGAGAGGTAGGCCCGGGTAGCTATGTATCTATGGACTTTTGGTCGTCCAACATTGATAGTGGATGTTTATTCAGCCAAACTTAATGAATGTAACATTAACAGGTATGAATAAGCATAGAGTTAGTGGTAATTCACTGACCATTAGTACTATACATAGGGTTGGACAATGCTCGTTTTTTGCTCTCCACCATATTTCCACGCCTCTTGAATATAACACCAACAATGACCACCACAGTGACTGCTGACCCAATCACCACTATGACAATGACCACTATTCCAATTATCAAGCCAGTGTCAGTGGGTTCACTAGGTCTCAAGATAGGTTGATCACTAGCAGTCTCACTAGTGATAGGTACTCTCAGTTCAGTACCAGTAGCTCCAGAATCAGTTGGAGTTTCTCCTTGAGTTTCATCACTTGTTGAGGTTGTTGTTGTTTGAGGGTCCATAGGCTCCTGCTGTTGTTGAGTTGTGGTAGAAGGAGTGTCCTCGCTATCAGTGGTGGGATTGGGTGGAGGAGTAGGAGGCAGAGGAGGACAGGAGAAGGTATCTGGACATAAATATTACCTGATTACTATCGAAAGGATTACCATCAGAAAGCATTTATTTTTACCAGTACTTATTGAGATGACAGGTGCTGCTCGTGTAGAAGTATTTAAGATTCCGCCGCTCCCAACTGAGTAGGGACAGTCTCTATTCTGAGAGGTGGCCATGGTTGGTGCAATGCTGGCATACCACATTGATTCACTGGTGAGACTACTAGGACTTGTGAGAATCACCACTCCATCATCACTTCCACTGGCTACTTCAACATAAACTCCCAGCACGTCTCCAGGTCTGAACTGAATGTAGTCTTGAGGTGAGGGAGTCACTAGAGCTACTCCATCGCTTAGAGAAATGGAGGTGAACTTGTTGTTTCCCACCAGACTGTAGCAGCCAGTGCCAGTAGAGTCATCCACAGTGGGTGATGGTCTCCAGACTTGGAGGTCTAGAGTGTATGGAGTACCTCTATCTGGCTGATGATTGCGACCATCTGCACGAACATCCACCCCCCACTCTGTAATGTTTCCACACATTTGATTACATCCAAACTTGTAGCTGGAGATGATAGCTTGATGACGAAGTGTGATTCTGTTGTCATCTTCACCGGTATCTCTGTAGTCTTGAAAAGAAGGTAGACCACCTCCATTCTTACCCTGAATACAACTTTGACCTGCATGCCATTAAAGTAGCACGATTCTGTTAGTCTCACAAAACAATATCCGTGGTCATGCAGATGGTGCGCGCATAAACTGCTTAACTTGAAATTATACCTTTACTAGTTTTGATTAAGAGACCGAGGCAGACGATCGTCCACAGCGCTGAGGTAGCCATTGTACGCACGTACGATTATCCCTTTCAGTCACACAAAATTCACAGGAGCGCACTGAGCAAGCTTTCGTTTGGTACAGGGTCGACCAGGTTGCGGTTGTTGCGTGGCAACCGAACGAGCCACGCCCACAATCACGATCTCTGCAAAGGTGGTGCTCAAGATGCAGCTCAAATGCAGCCCAGAGAGAGAATGCAACTACACCAACCGACTCATGGGACACTACTAACACATATATCACCTCCTAGACCCTTCTTTGGTTTTTTTTTTTTCAAGCAGCCGTGGCTGACAAACTAAGAAAAAAAATTGTCCAGAAAACTCCACATAGTAGTAGGGCCACACAAATACAAGCTGCGCTGGCACCCATAATGCAATTTTGTGCAAATCGGATAATGGTCGTCACGTGTATATGTGCTGGTGGCCACGCCTACTCACGTAGCGCGTGGGCGTAAAACATTGCAAATGCATGGCTTCCCTATAGAAACATAATTATGGGAAACACTCTAGAGGGCATATCTTTAATTAGAAGGTGTCAATCAATCAAATTCTATGCTCATTCTATTCTGCGTGCCCATACAAAAATCATGGTCCCAAGTGCTCCCCAGAGCCCCAACAATTAAATTAACTTTGTTTGTAACAAGTTACTGTGCACACTAAGCAGGAAAAAAAGAAAAAATTGTCCGGAAACCTCCACATAGCGTAGCTACATGCTAGGGTGTCCAACCGAAAAGGTCAAAGTATGCAAAATGAATTTGTCTCGGTGGTTTCGAGTAGACCCACCCTAGGTAAGATAGAAACCACAACGCTAATCGGCTATGCCCCTGGAAAAGTGCGCAAAAAGGCAATATTAAATCATAAGCCTGAGTACAAAAAAATGGCTACGTGACCAAAATTATGTGCACAGAGGAAGGTGCATAAGCTGTCAGGTATACCACTTCTAGAGGTTACTTTGAGAGTTTAACAACCAGTGTTGTCTCACATACGCCTCAAACAACCTCCAAAGTTGTTTACCTTTCAGCTAGTGCTCCTGTCCCTATGTGCATGGTGTTGGTCACGTAGCCATTTTTTGTACTTGCACATAGCTATGATTTAATATTACATTGTCGCCAACTTTTCCAAGGGCATAGCCGATTTGTGGCATGGTTTCTACCTTACCTAGGATAGGTCTACTCGAAACCACCGTGATGAATTCGTTTTGCATACTTCGACCTTTTCGGTTGGACACCCTATACATGCATAGTAGGTCCACACAATGCAAGCAGGCACCCATAGTTCAATTTCGACAAAATTGGGTAATGGTCGTCACGGTTATAGGTGCGCGTACGCGTGGGAGTAAAACATTGCGAATGCATGGCTTCCCGGTCCCTATACAAACATATGGGAAAACTTCAAGGTGCCATAACTTCAATTCTAAGGTGTGAATCAAAATTCTTTCAGGTCAGAGTTCTACTTTGGATGTAACTTAGTGTCAAAAATTTCACTCTCATCAATTGCTCTATCTATATTTTAATTGACGTACCAGCAGTCAACCATGAATTTGTAGATTGCTCTTGGACACCCAGGGGGAGGAGACTGGCAAAGACCAGTTTGGATCAGCTTGAGCACTTCCACATGTTAAAGTTTGAATCCAACCGACCAGATCTCAAACAGCACCATACCATAGCTCCACACATCACTATTAGTTGAGTAATTCTTATACAGTAGGGCCTATGAATTTAAATTTAACAAGTGTACTGTATCATTGCTTATCCTACTGTGAACAGATTTTATTCAAAAATGCACGAAGAAGATTACCCTTCATTTACTTCTGGTGCTGTCCACTTGACTGGAATCATACCAGCACTAGCTTTTGGAGTGTAGTAGGTCTCATCCATCAAATCTCGAGCCAATCCAAAGTCCCCTATCTACATAAAACAGTTCCCAAATAATAAGTCTGCAGTCAATTTAGCTATGATTGTATTTTACTTTGCAAGTGAGGCGTCTGTCTAGGAGAACGTTCCTAGCTGCCAGATCTTTATGGACAAACGACTTCATTGAGAGGTATTTCATACCTGATGCTATCTGTTGTGAAAACTGCAAGAATTGCTTCTTCAACTTCTCCTGGTTGTGTTTGCTATAAAATCATTAATTACCAGAAGTGATATTAAGTTTTCAGAGGTGATAAAAATGTTTGTTTGGAAATATTAAGTTATGCTTACTCTGGAATAATAGAATGGAGGTACCTACTGAGGTCACCATTTGCCATTAGTTCAATACACACCATAGTCTACAATAGTTAGATTATTTCCATGATCGTTGTGATAGCTACACTGGAGTATTAAATGTGGTACATAGCTCAGTAATTTACTCACTGGTTCTCCAACAGTGACCACTCCATAGAGCTTGACAATGTTAGGATGAAAGAATTGTCCCATGATGGCTGCTTCTTGTGGATTTTCACTTTTTCCTCTTCATTTGCACCTGGCTTCAGTGTTTTAATGGCTAGCTCCTTTGTGGTTCCAGAGATGGACCAAACTGCCTTATGCACCTCACCAAACTGACCTGAACCCAGCTTTTCTCTAACACTAGAGAGAAAAAGATAAAATTATTTTGCAAGACATTAATGAGCAAATAGCTAACTTGCGAAAGAAGCCCACATTTTGTTTGCTACTGTTCACCTGGACATTCTAGGTTGATTAGTATTCTGAAGCTATGTAGCTAGATCTAATAGTGATCAAAAGATTGCTCTACATTTGAAGCCATGTGGCATAAAATGTTACTTCAGAAACAGAAACCTGTTAAATATTATTGTTGTTTCACTAACATTAGTGAACACAAATCTTACATTATCGGGATCTCCCTGTACTTCTTTGATGCTAGCTGAGAGTAGAGGTCAGAGGTCGTGGAGGCAAGAACCCAGTAGATCTGATCCTTGACAAAGAATTTGAGCTTATTGTAGATCTGCAAGGAAAATTACAGGGGTCAATTGCCCAATTACATGTTAACACTTATCCTAGCTGGTATGGTATACATGCCCACACTGACTTGTGGTTCATTCAATTCATAGTGGTTCTCTGTTCAACCGGCTCTCTCCTCCTGTGTATTGTATAAATATACAAACAATAACCAATGCTCAAGCAGAATCAGTAGTTATGTGCAATAATTTATTATATGGTGCACAAGCAAGGGACTGACTCAAAGGTACACGTACAGCTAGTTAGTGCATGCCACATATTCAAGAGTTTGTACTTAACTAGTAATAGCAAAACACTTACAGGTGTGGGAACATAAATTCCAGCTCTGTCAAACACATCAGACACATCATAGTGATTCTCACTAGTCCTAGCAGTTTCACCAATGAGTTAGTCTGGTATGCCAGCATTACGCCAACCATGGCCACCTCTCAGAATTGAGACTGTCCCTACTCAGTTGGAAGCAGTGGAATCTTAAACACCTCTACACGAGCAGCACCTGTCATCTCAATATCAATAAGTAATAAGTTTTCTGTGTGAAAAATAACATTCTTACACACACACAGCTGCTTTCCCCTGTCCTCCACTACCTTCAATGGCTACAACCCAGCCTACTCCTCCACCCAATCCCACCACTGATAGTGAGGAGACTCTCATCACTTCAACTCAACAAACATAGGAACCAGTGGACCCGAGTCTAACAACAACAGTCTCAACCAGTGGAGAGAATGACAGTCAGACTTCATCTGATTCAGTTACAAGCTCTGGAACTGATCATGAAATAAAAGAGCCTTCTACTAGTATGCCAGCTGCTTCTGAACCAAGGTCCCTGGTAATCCATATACGTAACAGTTGTTTTATTAAGCTTCATTTAATTTGTAGCTTCCTCATCCTCTCTTGGTTTGGCAGTTGGACTCATCTTATGCACTGTTGTAACTACTACTATTGCTGTGACTATTACCATCTCAGTAGCCATGTGTTGGAGAGCTGGAAAACTCCCGGTGATCATTTGGCACATCCAAAGAAACCAAGCTAACTGTGCACGTGGACAGTGCTATGCAAAACCTGACTTTTAGAGAAGTCACAGTTTTGGGGACATACAGCTATCCGTTGATAGATATGGAAGCTCCCACTGATGCTCCCATTACAACAGAAAAGAATAAAGCTTATGGCACCAAGGCTACAGCTGATACTGGAGAACCTCTTCAATCCTGAAATAACACACACCGGTACCGGGAGGCCACAGACAGGATCAAAATTGCTGAAGCTGGACGGAGTAATATTATTTATGCCACTCCAACAATGGTTACTGCTAAAGAAGGCAACAAAGCTGGTATCGAATATTATTTTATTGCCTCAGAGGTAGAAGAGGAGTACAATTATACTCAGAATATAATGCGATTCGTACTGTGGTTAACGACAGTGGAAGCTTTAAGTATGACTATATTATGAAATGATGATGCTTGTGTTTGTCCTGCTACTAGATTTGATGGCAGAGTAGTTGTCATAGAGTGTCGAGTGTAGAGGGCAAAATTGTTGTAGAATGGTAAAGAGCGTTATAGTAAGATGTTGCAGAATGGAAACTTCCTGTATGGAAACTTCCTGTATGGAAACTTCCTGTAAGGAACCTAAATTGCAATATGATATTGATATTGAGTACGTATACGTAAACTTGACTGCTGTCACGGTGAAGATGACTACCTCATTAGCACTGACAGTTGTGAGCTTTTATCTGGAGATAATTCAAATTCACTGTATGAGTTACTAACTAATTTTCATGAGTTCTGGGATTAGGCGCAGTGGTTTGATTATCTGCTTTTGAATCTTTTGTAGCTCAAGACTGTATTCTGGCTGGAAATGGAGTTGGTCTACCGAGCTTTCAAGACTACAGAGATGGTACAGTTGAAGACAACAGAATCATATATCATCATCAAGCCATCATCCCCAGTTACAAGTTTGAGTGTAGTGATCAGATGTGTGGAAACATCACAGAGTGGGGGGTGGATGTTTTTCGAGATGATGGCATGCACCAGTTGGTTTACTCTCTAGATCTCCAAGTCTGGAGGCCATCACCCACTGTGGATGACTCCTCTGGCACTGGCTGCTACAGTCTGGTGGGAAACAACAGGTTCACCTCTATTTCTCTCAGTGGTCGTGTAGCTCTAGTAACTCCCGCACCTCTAGACTACATTCTGTTCCAACCTGGAGATGTGCTTGGCTTTTTTGTGGAAGAAGCTACCCAATTTACAGATGGAGTGGTGATTCTCACTAGCCCTAGCAGTTTCACCAGTGAGTTGGTGTGGTATGCCAGTATTGCACCAACCGTGGCCACCGCTCTGACTGGAAACTGTCCCTACCCAGTTGGGAGTAGTGGAATCTTAAACACCTTCA
Organism: Stappiaceae bacterium; assembly: GCA_964291365.2. Classification (GTDB taxonomy): domain Bacteria; phylum Pseudomonadota; class Alphaproteobacteria; order Rhizobiales; family Stappiaceae; genus JBDWFY01. The sequence goes on along the minus strand of OZ220019.1, from coordinate 10,332 downwards.
CACAGGCAGCGCCTATCATCTCAATAAGGACTAGTAAAAATAAATGCTTTCTGATGGCAATCCTTTCGATAGTAATCATAATATTTATGTCCAGTTACCTTCTTCTGTCTTCCTCTACCTCCTACCCCTCCACCCAATCCCACCACTGATAGTGAGGAGAGTCCCCCCACTACAACTCAACAGCCACAGGAGCTGGTGGACACATCTGAAGGAGCTACAGGGACTGAACTGAGAGTACCTACTACCAGTGAGGCTGCCACTGATCTACCTATCTTGAGCTCTAGTGAATCCACTGACATTGGTTTGATAATGGGAAGAGTCATCATTGTTGTACAGGGTTTCATCCAGAGGGAATCATTTTGGGGGGGAAGCTCCAGGAAATGGGTGTGGCTTTATATACTTTTCTATACAACTGTTCCAAATTTGGGGGGGGGGGGGGGGGGAAGCTTCGCCCCCGCGCCCCCTCTGGATGAAACCCTGTTGTAGTTGTGATCATAACGCTAGCCCTAACTATTGTTATTGGCATTACTGTTCTACTAAAGAAACACGGGAATGCAAAAGAGAAGAAAGGATACTCTGATAAGAGTGTAGCTGTTCCTACAACCACTAACCAAGCTTATGGCCTTGCTCACCACAGTGAGAGAGTGGAAGAGAATATCTACAACTATCCTGAAGTGAACCTAGATACCATTGGAGCCAAGCAGAATGTGGCCTATGTGACAAACATTGATGTCATCACGGAAGGGAATCAGGCATATGCTACAAACATTGAAAAAAATGCAGCTTATGGACCAGTGACTAGTGTTGAAACTGCTGATGAATACGACTACATTTAAATCACTTTCCTCAATTTGTGTACTGAGTTCTTATAGCTATATAATATTATGTGTGTACATACATAGGACCTGCTGGCTATCATGAGCTGTGGTATGTTGAGATATTAATTATAGTAATTGTCTGATTATTCTAACAATTAACTTGAATCACAGCATTGTTGAATACAGTTGAGTTCACTAGCTATAGCTTAGCCAATGTATTAGACTCTTAATGCTATAGCTGATCTAATAAAACCTGTGGAGCAATACACAATAAAGAGGATGAAAATGTATAATTATTGTCTGAAAACACAATATTAATAACTTTTGTCCTTGTAAACATTCTGCAAATCAAGGTAGACAGATTGGGCTTCTGAAAGAGGAGCTCCCAGCATCCTAGCTCTGTGAGAGGCACCTTCATCCACCCACTGGAGCAGCTGCTCACTTGGAGCTTTGAGATAGCTACATATCTTTGAGAAATTAGGACGCTTGCTGTGAACTGGGTGCCTATACAAGTATGTGGTAAAGGATCATCATAATAAGTCAGTATCACATTGTCTGCTACAAAATATTTCCATATTAGGAAATGCTACATGTGATATCATCAGGAGATACTGGCACAACAAGATACAGTATTAAATAATAGTGTTTTCCCTGTTGGATTTATCTTTTCATGTAACTACACTATGATATCCCATGATGGCTTACCAGCAGTCAACCATGAGTTGGTAGATGGCTTTAGGACATCCAGGGGGAGGGGGCTGGTTATACTTAGACTTGAACAGCTTGAAAGCCTCACTGTTTGTGTACTGTGAGAATGGCTTCTTCCCAACTGACCAGATCTCAAACAACACCATACCATAACTCCACACATCACTGTCAGTTGAGTACTTTTTGTAAAGGAGAGCCTAATACCAAGTTATAAACATAGCTATCAAATTTCTTGCATACCATGATAATCTGAGATGAACTGCCTAGATTAGGGTAAGGTTACCTCAGGTGCTGTCCACTTTACTGGGATTTTTCCTCCTTTGGTCTTTGGAGTGTAGTACGTCTCATCCATCAAATCTCGAGCCATTCCAAAGTCACCAATCTGAAAAAAAATTATAGGGTATGCTTGAAAAGTGAGCACTATTGATAATGTTGTTCTATTATGCATTTTCTATTTCACTGACTGGAAATGCACACACAATAGCTTGATTTTCAAGCCAATCAATATGCACAATTAATTTTGCAGATTACATTTTACTCACTCACTTTACAATTTAGTGCATCATCCAGTAATACATTTCTTGCTGCTAAATCTCTGTGTACGAATGACTTTTTGGAAAGGTACCTCATACCAGAGGCTATCTGCTTTGAAAACTGCAAGAAATGCAGCTCCAATTCCCTTGTATTACGTGTGCTGAATGAGAAAGAAACCAATCAAGATAAGGAAATAGAGCATGATACAATTACCCACTTGGGAGATTAGCATTTAAGGAAGTTAAACATAGAGTAGTGAGCAGTCATGACTTACTCTGGAACAATTGAGCAGAGGTACCCCCTCAAATCTCCTTTAGGTAGTAACTCAAGACATATCATTACCTAGGGACATTGGAATGTGTGGGGGAGATGACCAAACATAATCACTAGTAAAAACAAAGTAATTACATGTACTCACTGGATCTCCAACTGTGACCACTCCATAGAGCTTGACGACACTGGGGTGGGAAAACTGTCCCATGATGGCTGCCTCCTGTAAGAACCTCACCTTCTCCTCCTCTGGTAGCTCTGCTCTCAGTGTTTTAATGGCTAGCTCCTTTGTGGCTCTAGAGATTGACCAGAGTGCCTTGCATACTTGACCAAACTGTCCAGAGCCAAGCTGTTCCAGTACACTATATAGAAAGGCCACTTAAAAATCATGGAACATTAATTTTATTAAGGGGTCGCTTAATTATACTGGGATGATAAGTAATAGTTAAAGCCCAGTCGCCAGGGGTTTACGTTGCCATAAATCCCTGGCAACTGGGCTTTAACTTTTATATATCCCATCTGATTGGTCCGTAAAGTATGATAGAGCGGCGTGCGCAATAAATCTTCCATAGCAACTGCCACAGTAAACAAAAGAAAATCGAAAATGGAAGGGACCGCCGACGATGGCTTGCTGTTTAAACTGTTGAACTGATCATCTCAAGTTCTACTAGCTATCCATCAACCAGTCACAGTGTGTCCGCAACTGGGCTTCCCGTTAACGGTAGCAGCTTCGACAACAACAAACAAGTTGTTTCAACTACAGTGACTAACGATACTGACTCGAGATAGCTAGCGCTATTAAAGGCATTGTGCCACGATATAAGGGCTATTTTTAGTAAATTAATGTAACACGTGACGTAACCACACCCACTAGATTGAAATCCCTACCAGAGTTTTCAATCAACAGTTGTAATTCGCGGTTCACCACGCGATCGCAAAAATTTTTTAGCAATGTCCAAAAAAGGAGGCGCTGGAAGGCCTTCAGCCGGCGGCGGAAGATACGAGGTCTATCTGGGAACGGACGCTGAGGCTACTGCGGTCATCATCTAGTTAGATCTACCGTGTACAAGTTAGTACTTACTTACCGTTTTAGGCTTTAGCTCACGAGGCAGCGATTGCGATCCCACTGAACAAGAGTTAGTTCAAGAAGCAGAGAGAAACACTGGTCTAAGTGGTCGTCAACTCTTGCAGCGCCATGTGTACCTTGCTTTCTCCCTGTACCAGTATTTTGTGTGTTCAGGAGCGCGCGACAATAATTTATTATGTGCGCGATTTTATTACGATGTGCATAAACATTAGTCCACGGTTCTCCGTATACTGGATTTAAATTTAGTAGCAATCACCGCTAGCCGCGCTTATATCGTGACACAATGCCTTTAAACTTACTGAGTAGGCTAGCTAGCTAGCTAGTGGACTTTAAACTGCCACGTGGTGAGATCGAGTGATAACTAATAGCTTATTGCTTAGTGTTAATTAGCACGTCTCTGTGTAAACAATATCAATGTGTACTGTCTATACTGTGTGTATACTAGTACATACATACCTATACAGTGTATGCAGCTACAATACAGAACATCATTATCCGTGTGTACACATTCAATGGTGTGGACTTAGTTGTATGACTGTTTGTGTGAAGCAAACAATGATTCTGATTGGTTGCAGTGACTGCCAGGGGGAGGGAATTATGGCTCATAATTCCCTACAAGTTGCCTAGGGGAGGGAATTATGGCTCATAATGTCCTATGACTCTATGGGATGAATGTATTAGGTGGGATATATTAAATGCTAATTGGCATAAAAAGTGTCAATTGATGTTTTTCTCACGTTATTTGGCTTCTTGGGATTTCCCTGTACTTTTTTGATGCCAGCTGAGAGTAGAGGTCAGAGGTCGTGGAGGCAGGAGCCCAGTAGATCTGATCTTTGACAAAGAAGTCCAACTTGTTGTATGCCTATGAATCCCAAACATTGTTATAATGCACTAGCTGATAAACATCATGACTGTTGACCATTGCATAGTAAGTATTCAGTTCTTTTGAGTACTGGGCCTTACCCCAGTATCCTCTAGCTCATAGTGGTTTCCTGCCCAAGCTGCCCTTTCATCCTGTTTGAGTGTGTGTGTGTGTGTGTGTGTGTGTGTATGTGCATGCATACATGCATGTGTGCATGTGCATGTGCATGTGTGGGGACGCCCAGTATTGTTCTGATATATTTGGAATTTGGCATAGTATTGATATAACACTAAGTAACAATGTCATGAAGCATGCACATGCATGATACATGCATGTTAATAACTCACAGCAGTAGGTACATAAAAGCCAGCATTATCAAAAACATCTTCTGACTGGGGAAGCTCATAATCATTTGCTCCCTAATAAGTACAGAGTTTGAATCGTTCAATTAAAAAGGGAACTACATTGCATAATATTATATAGAGTAAATATTTATAGAGAACTTACTCTAAACCTTTGGGTAGCAGGGGCTTCATACAGATTAGGGGCAGATTCTTCGTTACCAGTTGATCTTGATTGACTTTTGGTAGTTATCTTAGCTGGTTTAGATATATCAGGTCCTATAGAGTGATAGTGCACTGCTTCTTGGTATACTGCCACACTGCTCTGACCATCCACAGGGAGGGTTCCCTGATTTTCAACATAGTCATAACTGGCATTAGCATTGTATTCCTGCTTTAGTGAAGAACTTGCTCCACCTGTAGTTTACAGAAACATTAAATATGAATCCTTGATAAGAACTACATAAAGGTCAGGCACCTAGAAGTGGTTCTGCCTTTTGCTAGAATATCTAGGTGTGCTTGAGCAGGCAATGCCATGATGTGGCCCGGAGATTGTCTACCCTATGTTTGGGATTGAACCTTAAGCTGTTATGGAGAGGTAACTATTTTCTAATGGACTTCTGGAGTCATCCAACTTTCACAGTGGATGTTTATTCAGCCAAAATTAATGAATGTGTTTATACAGGTCACAAACTTCACATAATGGGTATCAATAAACCTAGAATTAGTGGTAATTCACTGACCTTTAGTACTATATGTAGGGTTGGACAATGCTCGTTTTTTGTTCACCACCATATTATTTCCACGCCTCTTGAATATAACGGCAACAATGACCACTACAATGACTACTGATGCAATGATCACTATGACAATGACCACTATTCCAATTATCAAACCAATGTCAGTATGTTCACTAGAGCTCAGGATAGGTAGATCAGTGGCAGTTTCACTGGTGGTAGGTACTCTCAGTTCAGTACCAGTGCCTCCAGAGTCACTAATTGGACTGCCATTTGTTGTCTGAGGATCTACTGGCTCCTGTGGTTGTTGACTTGTGGTGGTAGAAGTCTCCTCACTATCAATGGTGGGATTGGGTGGAGGGGTAGGCTGGGTTGTAGCCGTTGAAGGTAGTGGAGGACAGGGGAAGAGGACTGCATGTAAAGGGAATTATTTAATGGTAGTTATCACGAGTTAGTGAGTCCACCTGTGGATATTGAGATGACAGGTGCTGCTCCTGTTGAGGTATCTAAGACTCCACCATTGCTCCCAACTGAGTAGGGACAGTCTCCATTCTGAGAGCTCAAGGTGGCCATGCCCGGCTCAATTTTGGCATACCACACCAACTCACTGAAGAAACTGGTAATCATCCTACTAGCATCACTATAGGTAGTGAGAATCACTACACCATTATCATCACCCCTAGCATCTTCCACATAGAAGCCAAGCACATCTCCAACTTGGAACTGAATGTAGTCTTGAGGTGAGGGAGTCACTCTAGCTATATTCATGTTATTAGTCAGAGAAATTGAAGTGAACCTGTTGTTTCCCACCAGACTGTAGCAGCCAGTGCCAGTGGAGTCCTCCACAGTGGGTGATGGCCTCCAGACTTGAAAGTCCAGAGTGTACTCCATATCATCCCTTCCACCTCCTGGTTCAACATCCACTCCCCACTCTGTGATGTTCCCACACATTTGATTACAGTCAAACTTGTAGCTGGGGATGATGGCTTGATGAGAACGTGTGATTCTGCTGTCAATACGTCCGTAGTTTTGTAAAGGAGGTAGACCATCTCCACTCCTACCCTGAATACAACTTTGAGCTGCATGCAAATTAAAGCAGCATGATGTTGTTAGCCTCACTAGAATAATACCCATAGTCATACAGGTGCGTGCATAAAATTAAAGCTTTACCTTTACTAGTTTTTATTAAGAGATCGAGGCAGACGATCATCCACAGCGGTGAGACAGCCATCGTGCACGTACGATTACCAGATCAGTGAGTGGCCACTTCCTGTTTTCTTAGTGGTGCTTGTCAAGATCAGCCTCCTGATTTTCCTTTAACCCTTTCAGTCACACAAAATTCAGAGTAAGCTTTCGTTTGGTACAGGGTCGACCAGGCTGCGGTTGTTGCGTGGCAACAACTAGCCACGCCCAGATTCACGATCTCTGCAAAGGTGGTGCTCAAGATGCAGCTCAAATGCAGCCCAGAGAGAGAATGCAACTACACCAACCGACTCATGGGACACTACTAACACATACATCACCTCCTAGACCCTTCTTTGGCTTTTTTTTTTTTTTTTTCAAGCAGCTGTGGCTAACACACTAAGCAGAAAAAAAAAAATTTGTCCGGAAAACTCCATGTAGTGTAGCTACATGCATAGTAGGGCCACACAAATGCAAGCAGGCGCCCATAGTGCAATTTTGTGCAATTAGGGTAATGGTCGTCACGTTAATACGTACGCGTGGCCACGCCCATCACGTAGAGCGTGGGCGTAAACCATTGCAAGTGTATGGCTTCCCTATACAAACATATGGGAAACACTATCTTTAATTCAAAGGTGCTAATCAAAAATTCGGCTTTATCATCTTCATATCCACACCCCATTCTGCATGCTCATATAAAAATTATGGCCTAAAGTGCTTCCCAGAGCTCCAAACATTAGATTACTTTAATTATTTAAATCTTTTTTTTTTCAAGAGTGGTTCATCCAAAGTAGTAAAATAATTTCAAAACAGGATGTCACACATGTTGAAAAAAAGTGGGAAAAAGATCCCACGTGATAAAATTAAAGGGAGGAAAAAAAGGTCAGTGCCTTGAGTGAGACTTGAACTCACAACCACCTGCTTGAAAGTCATAGCTCTTATCCACTACACCACTATGTTAAATTGCATACTTTGAGGTTAAAAACTACTATGGCCCATAGTTTGTGGTTAAAAACTACTATGGTCCGTATCTTAATGCTACAGCGAAACTAAAAGATCTCCTTTGATCAAATTGCTTAATTTTACTCACTCTACAAGATGTAAAAATTATTCTGTGAAACCCCTCCTAGTGCTCCAAACATTACATTATTTTATGTTACAGACTTACATTTTACTACTTTGGATGTAACTACTTAGTGTGTAACAAGCAGCCGTGGCTGACACACTAAGCAGAAAAAAATGTCCGGAAAACTCTGTAGCTACATGCAAAAGGCTTATATGCAGATTGTAATAAGCTAACCAGTATACAGTGCAAATACCCAAAAGTACATGTGGCACTACAATGTTTACTACTGAGGTCACTAATAAAACCACATACTACACAGGATGCCAGTTCACCATGACTAGGCAACTTCCAAATAAGGTAAAAAGGTTCCTATCTCAATGAAATTGACCATCATTTCAAAAAACAACATGCATGTGTATGTGTCATCTGCTGTGAATAACATTCATTTGATGATCAAAGTAGCTGCTACTGTAGTGGCAATAATGAGGGTAGGGTCATTGCAGCTAGAGATGAGGTGCCACTTTAACGCCATAGTTACGTGTGTGTGCATGTGTGTGTATCATCTATGGATGTCATCCATCCGATGGTCAAAGTAGCAGCTACTGTAGTCGGAGGTCAGTCAATCTATCTCAAGGTTCGCCCACAGATTCGTCGTCAACACTTGAGGATAATCCCCAAGCTATGAAATGTATCCATAAACAGTTTACTGTAAAATCAGTAGGCAGTGAGTGGCCACCAGGTGTAAAGGAGTCCGTTCGAAACACAATTATTCCACTGACCCTTGCTTGGTAGGTAGTATTAGCTAATATAATCCAAGTACTATAGACAGAAGTAGTGGCATGCAGTAGGGTGTCCAACCGAAAAAGTCGAAGTATGCAAAACGAATTCATCTCGGTGGTTTCGAATAGACCCACCCTAGGTAAGATAGAAACCACGCCGCAAATCGTCTATGCCCTTGGAAAAGTTCGCGACAACACAATATTAAATCATACGTGCAAGTACAAAAAAAGGCTACGTGACCAACACCATGCGCATAGCAAGGGGGGGGGGGGGGGGACACTGCATAGGCGACTGTACTCCCACCCGCGACCACGGTCAAAGTGGGGTCAAGCGGTCAAGGCAAAATTTTGAAGCTGGTCAAGCGGTCAAGCTAGGAACCGGGGGCAGCTTAAGATCGGTCAAAGTCTCTCCAGGTGATCGATGGGCGTGGTTAATGCTCGATAGTCAAGGGTCAAGGCCAGATTTTCGGTGCGGTCAATAGGTCAAGCATGAAATTTTGATGGGTCAAGATCTTGACCCCGGTTGCGGGTGGAAGTACAGGTGCTTATGTAGTGACCCCCCCCCCCCCCCCCCATGCATAGGGGCAGGAGCACTAGCTGAAAGGTTAACCACTTTGGAGGTTGTTTGAGGCGTACGCCAGACAACACCTGTTGTTAAACTCTCAAAGTAACCTCTAGAAGTGGTATACCTAACAGCTTGTGTGCCTGCCTCTATGCACATAGTTTTGGTCACGTAGCCAAGAACGTAGCCGATTTGCGGCGTGGTTTCTATCTTACCTAGGGTGGGTCTGCTCGAAACCACCGAGATGAATTCGTTTTGCATACTTTGGCCTTTTCGGTTGGACACCCTATCAAAAGTGGGCGTGGCCCCCCAAATTTTGCGCGCGATAGTATAACAGAACCCCCCTTCAACAAATCCTGCATCCACCGCTGGAATCTAGTACAGCATGCAATAAATGATCAGTACATTTTATGTCATTGTCGGCCTTTCCATTCTAGTTAGTCAGGTGGTCTAGCATTCATTTTCAATAATTTAAATATCGCATGAGTCAATGATTCACAATTATGTACTCTGACAATTCCATAGCCTGATGTAACCAGCTGAATATATACTACTTAACAATAACTAATTGATCAACAATTAAATGTAGTCATATTCATCAACAGTTTCAACAGTAGTCACTGGTTTGTAAGCTGCATTCTTCTCAGTGATAATGCTTGTAACATATGCCTGATTCCCTTTTACAATGATATCAGTACTTGCAACATAAGCCTCGTTCTGCTTGGCTTCAATGGTGTTATCCAGATTCACTTCTGGGTAGTTACATAGGCGACGGAAGGAAGTTGTATTTGGGGGAGGGGGGGGAAGTATTAAATTACTGGCGCGCAAAGCGCACATGAAATTTTGGGCCACGCCCACTTAATTGAAGTTCAAAGGGAACTCGTGGCTCTTGAAGGTGCTACTGTTGTCTGGAGCTAAGAAATAGTGGAAAACGTGCACAATGGTTGATTCTTGTGGCTATTCTAGGCAGCTTTTGACTATATCTTGGTGTATCTGTCATGAATAGAGGCAAATCTGGCTAACTTGTGATGTCATTAGGCTTGGATTTTTGGGGGGTAATGCCCCCCCAGTTCCGCCGCCTATGAGTTATAGATACTCTCTTCCACTCTTTGGTTAGCAGTTGTAGGAATAGCTACAGTGGGTCCAGAGTGTACTCCTTATCCACCACCTGGGCGAACATCCACCCCCCACTCTGTGATGTTCCCATATATTTGACAAACTTGTTGTAGCTGGAGATGATGGCTTGATGATGAAGTGTGATTCTGTTGTTGTCAAAATCTGATGAAAAGTTAGACCACCTCCGCTCCTACCCTGAGTACAGCCTTGAGCTGCATGCAACATGATGTTGCTAGTCTCACTAGTTTAGTACTAAATAATATTCGTGGT
>OZ220018.1:0-322801 GCA_964291365.2 Stappiaceae bacterium | reverse complement strand
CAATACAGCTGAATGTACGAGCTATAGCGCTAGCGCTAGCTAGCTCACTGCTAGCTGTGTGTGTACAGTGAAAATGACGTAGCTTCTAGTGTTTTAGTTCCTACAATTTCAATCGATCGTCGACAACAAGGCTGAATGATGGCTTTTGTCACTTGTTTTGTTGCAAGGTAAGCCAAGTAAAGAGTAATCGAGAAATCTAGCTAGGCTGTGTGCTGTATTGATCCATGTGATCGAACGTTTACTATGGGGCGTGTGAGTAGCTCGATCGTACAGTATTTAAGCTTATTGGGCTATGGGATTTGTACAAATTGCTGTAGTGCAACGTAGTAAAGCCAGCCATTCTGAGCTTGTGACAAATATCGTTACAATGATTTGCGTGGCTGTCAGGCACTGTCAGTCAACTAGCGATTCAGTCGCTAGTCCACACAAAAATTGCTGGATGGCCAAGTCATTTTTAAACAAAGAGCAATGTCTTGATACAGTGGTCTTGACATGGTTTGTATGCAAAACATAGGTGCAAGGGCGGCCGGGCAATATTGATATCGCCCTAACCACATCCTGGGTGATATTGATATTGCCCTGCACGTGACAGCCTATACGGGATTTAGCAGAAGTGCGCGGCACTTTGATCCACCCATGCAGTAGGCTTTAAATACATGTAGGTACGTAATATATTATACACGTGAAACATTAAACCAAACTTGGATTCTGCACATGACATTATACAAACATGCTACACCAACAATGGAAAGACAATACAATAAACTTTAAAGGTGGCACGTAAACAAGAAAATAACGTAAGAGCTTCAAGCTCATTGCAAATGGTAATTTTGATAAGAAAGCAGCATAAATCACTGTTAGAAGACTTCTAAACGGTAGGTATACTTAAACAGGGTGTCTAGATTCAATGGAACGTGGAACGGTGGAATGGAATAGTGGAACGGTGGAATGGTGGAATGGTGGAATGGTGGAATAGTGGAATGGTGGGCGGGGCTAGCCCATTAATCGAGTTGGAGGCGAAAGGTGTTGGGGCTTTATCTGTTGACTTTAGAAGGATTTTCAACTTACTTGAAGGCCAGCCGCCTCATAATTAAACTGAGAACCCAGCCAAGTTCGAGTACATTGTAGATCGCGATCTCATCTTGGCGACCCTTTACCTATTCTACTTGTACACTGCAAACATACGTATACATGTACACATGTACACACTATAGACTGCTCTGTGTATGCAATGTTTAAGAGTGCATCAGAAACTGATGGATGGGTGGCTCTTTCTGAGCGTGTTAGGCATTTGATTTGACTACATTGCAAGCACAACATTTCAGAGTAGAGCAGATATTTTATTATAGTGCATGTCATTGGTGTTCTGCTTGCTGCTTTTAGTCTAGATTTCAACTTCAGTAATTGAGCAAATGTATCAGCCTACTAATAGCTTTTGTCGTACCTGCTAGTGGTTTATACCAGTGCCTAAAATATGGGGGTAGCTATCACTACCCATTTCGGCAGTGACAAGCAAAATGCATATGTGGGCAGTGACAAAAGCTAAACTGGCAGTGATGGTTATAGCTACTGACAAACAACTCATATCAAAAAGTTTAGTACTACTAGCGATTATTCTATTTCAGTGTGCTAACGCGATAAATGTAGTATGGATAGGTGTGACCAGGCGTGACTGGGTGTCACTGACACTTCACTCTTGGCTCTCTCCATAGAGTTGTATTATGAACGGCGATTTTCAATGTCACAGATTTGAGCGAAATCGGCAGAAAGGCCCAAGGATATGTGGCTACAAATCCTATTCCACGTGAAAGTCCACTTTCTTACCTACCCATTGCTGTGCGGTAATTTTCCATACGAGCTTCTGGACTGGAGATACGAACACGGAAGTATGGGACACTCCCACTTTTCCTATATGTGCTAATATAAAATACATTTGCAAAATCGGCAGGTAGATGAAGCTTCTCCTGCATGCATGTTTAGTATTAATGTGTAGGTAATGATATAAAGAAAGTGATCCTGTGCGGTAATTTTTGATTTAGTGCAACTGTGAAAAGAAAATGACAAAAACTAATGCTCTTCCATTGAGATAATGTATTGACCAAGTGTATCATTTCGTGTGAATAAGTGTGACCTGGCCCAAATAATCACCCACTTTTTGATATGGGTCAAAATGACATAATTATTATTAGTAGAATGAGGACTTCGTCTAGAAGGTTGCGAGTTAGAAAAATTAATATCAACTCCAGCACACACTGAAAGTAGCTAAAGTGAAACTTTTTGCAGAGGAAAACTGTAGGAACTCTAGATTGAATAGGCTCAGATAGTGTGGAATTTACTCTACACATTTCCTATACTAGGCTTCTGCTGGAATTTTCACTTTTTTGCTCCCTAGTTCAAATATTGTTTGTATTTGCTATGTAATGTAGCTATATACACAAAAAAGCAGGACTGACTCATAATATCGCGCATAATTATTATATAGAGTGATGATAGACACACTTAGCTATATACAAGTCAGTAGCTACACATGAACAAGTTGAGTAGCAATATACATGTATTTTTCAAATTTTAGGCATTGGTTTATACTAATAATATACATGTAACATACCACAACACTGACAGGCCACGCTGCAGTGAATGACGACTGAACTTGCTATGAAGCAGAGATGCTCAATTTTACATTTAAATGACAAGTGTACTTGTCTAAGTGGCTTAAGCAGGTGCAGTTACCTCTACTAAATAAACATGACCAAAGGCTTGCGAAGGTGGCCAGTAGCTAGCAGATCTTCAGTAGGATGTATTGTTTTAATATACATACATAGTACATTATTAGTACCATTGTACATTACAAAACTTTAAGATTAACTATTTACATTGTACATGTATCTGATCCCGTGCACTGTTCATGATATACTGCACTAAGATACAGTCACAACACAGTACAATGATGTGACTGTAGAGCTAAAGTAGCTAGAGCAGATAATGAATATTATTATCTGCTCTAGCTACTCTGAAATGCTATCATGCGGCCAGAATGTGTTCAAATGTCAAATACCTAATATATTCAGAGTAATCTATTCGTGGATTAATGTTTCCTCTTGAACATGGCATGCACAGAGCAGAGCAACTATTATTTTGCACATGCATGCACGGTGTACAACCAGAACAGGTAAAGGGTCGCCACGAGGTACTATCGACGAGATCGGAATCTTCAGTGGGCAGTTTCAGTTATGAAGGTGCTAGCCTTCAAGCGAGTTGAAAATCCTTTTGAAATCAACAGATAAAGCCCCAAGACAACACATTTCGCCGCCAGCTCGTTTAATAGGCTGCCCCCCGCCCACCATTCCACTATTCCACCATTCCACTATTCCACCGTTCCACTATTCCATTCCACCGTTCCACGTTCCATTGAATCTAGACACCCACTTAAACACCCCGAGATGAAATTTATAGATGTAGCTAATGAAGCAAAAGATGCACTTAGTCTAGAAGCAATAATATTTATTTAGGAACACACTTAATTTTTTTTCAGTTTATATTAGCTATAATAAACATGTACACCAAAAACAGAAGCCATCAAAATTCATATGCATAGTACAAGGTAAAGACCCCCTAGTAAATGCAAAAGTAGAAATTTCAAAATAAAAAACAAAAAACAGAGTATAATTTATTATTGTTTTCAGTTTGCCATTATAGTATATATAACACCTGCCAGCTAACTTACCCTACAAAGCATAGGAAGGAACAGCATCATAAGTTGACCAAAGCACAGCATAAAACTTGATTCTATTAGTCAAAGAAACCTATGATTATTATTCTATGGTTCAATGGAAGAAGTCTTAGAATTGAGTGATGATACAATTCAGTCAGTGGAGCAAACTTCACTACTAAGTGAGCCATCAACCAAACAGCAGCGTATGATTTGCTTAAAACCAACATATCGGCTGAGAAAACTTAAGAACAAGGGAGCAATTGTAGTACTCACATGGAATTTCTTTATAATAAGTGTGTTCAATTACCTAATGGCATTCATTGTGCCTTATGGTCTGCAAATAATCACAGTTGCTTTGGGTCTTACTATACCCTTTGCTGGATGGCTGGCTGACGTTTGCTTTGGACGATACAAGATGATACGCTGGAGTATGTGGATCATGTGGATTGCTGCAATATTGACTACCATAAACTCTGTAGTAGCAGAGTTTGTATCAGGCTACCAAGGAATCCGTATGGGGGTATCTCTAATTATGATTTTTATATTGGCCATTGGTTTTGGAGGCTACCAGGCTAATGTGATTCAGTTTGGACTAGACCAGCTCCAAGATGCTTCAACAACTGAGATTACTGCATTCATCACGTGGTATGTTTGGACATATTTCTGCAATGGTGCTTTTTTCGATTTCACCCACATATGTATAAAACCAAAATACTATCTTTTTGGACAACTCATAGTGTGCATGAGTATGACTGTAGCTATCATCTCCCCATATTTTTGGGGGGATTTATTAGTAAAGGAACCAGTGACACAAAATCCCTTCACACTTATCTACAAAGTTATCAGGTATGCCATCAAAAACAAGCACCCACGATGTAGGAGTGCCTTCACCTACTGTGAAGATGAGCTTCCTTCTCGTATTGACTTTGGTAAGAGTAAATATGGAGGACCATTCACAACAGAGCAGGTGGAAGACGTTAAAACATTTTTACGATTACTAGTTGTAATTGCTATGGCCAGCATATTGTTGGGAGAAGGTGCAGCATTGCTTCAATTTAACAACCTACTCATTAGGATATTCCAACATGCTAAATCTACTCTTACATACAGAGAATGCTACACTGAAAGATTCTCAGTCATTGTATTTGGCTCTGGTGCAGCAACACTATTCATACCTCTATACGAATTCATCCTTTATCCATTCTTACAAATGTGCTTTCTTTCAATCAAAATTTATCAAAAGTTTCTAGTAGGCCTAATACTACAAGTACCAAGATTTATCATACTTATGGCATTCAATATAACGGCAAGAAAAACCTACATTGAACTTCATGGTCATAATATCACTATTCCATGCAGTCATCCAGGTTCCCTCAGTTGGAGTTCTTACAGAAATTGGATGGCAATTCCAAATTTTCTAGATATGGTTAGTACGACCATGGTCAGCATTTCTAGTGTTGAGTTTCTAGCATCCCAAACCCCATACTCCATGAGAGGACTAATTATTGGTGTAGCTTATGGCTATACATTCATATTCTCTATCATTGGGTATGGTATCTACTGGCCATTCACTCATCTGTCAAAAACCTGGGCCACAGGAATCATCAGCTGTGAATTTTGGTACCTACTTTCAGTGCTACTCGTTTCAATAATTTTCATTGGACTACTCCTTGCTGTTGGAAGGTGGTACAAGAACAGAAAGAGAGAAGATGTGCTTCCAAATGAACACATCTTTGCTGAAAGATACTATGCACAAGAAACTTGATAAACTTCTTACCATCGTCTATCACACATCCATATAGCTATATATACTAAACCTTAACTGAAACCAAATACACGAGAAAGAGAAGAGTGTTTATAACTGCAAAAATTATTCAGGCTGCTTATAGACGTATATATTTTATAGATTATTTCGTAACCACAATAAAGTAAAATTGCTACCCCTAGCCATTACTATAATATTATTATTATGCTTTAGATCCTACTTGTAACAAATACTGTGATCTGATTGGTTAGATTGAAGTATCTATCCTTCATAAAAAATCATGTAACCTCTGTAGAAAATCATGTAAAGCTCTGTAGAAAATCTCTGGTAGAAAATCATGTAAAAGTTTTGCCCACGGTTAGGTTTGTTGCTAGACAGCAGTTTATTTGTCAAGCTTTAGACATTGTTGCTAGGATCTAAAGATGCTAGACACTGTTTAGTCAGTTTCTATGTGATTTAGAAGACCTCAGGGCTCTGTAGAACCCTCGCTTCGCTTGGGATTCTACTTAAAGCCCACCGGTCTTTGGAAACCTCCTAAACAGTGTCTAACTATTACCGTAGAATCCCGCTATTACGCCCCCCTTGCAAATACGCCCCCTCCCGAATACGCCCCCTCCCATTTTCAGCCAAAGTTCCTGCACAGGTATTTTTGACCCGCGCATACGCCCCCCTCCTACTGTGACTATGAAATCTAGCTATTTGAATGCTTAAGCCTGTAAAAACCATAGCTATAATTAGTACAATAGCTGTTTGTGAGATATTAAGGCTTACTTTGTCGTTTTTCTCCTGTTTCATCCATCAAACAGCTTGTACATCATGCGCCTACATGGCGACCATCGGTCGGTAATGGTCGTCACGCGGCAATGTCACGATCCCGCGAATACGCCCCCTCCCATGTTTTGCCTGATGCTAGCATGCACAAAAGGGGGGCGTAATTGCGGGATTCTACGGTATATAGTAAGCGCTATATGCCATCAGTAGGGACTCTACTGAGTGTACAAGCAGGAAATAGTAGTACACGTACACACGAATACACATACAAATGCATTATGCATTAACAAACCTGAAAATGTGGCAATATAATATACTGTTAATTATCCGGTACTATAATTGGTAAGTATGGATGGGTGCTCTTTCTTAATCTTAGACTACCTATTGTGAGCACCTACCAGTGTTACAGTACCATGTATAAAATAAAGCACATGCATATAATAAGTGGATGCATGGAGTCAGTACACAATCAAAACCACAACTGTAACTCGATCTCACTCGCTGATGTTTCCATATTGTGCTATATAAACAAGGCTGTTTGTACTCCTCAGATGCAAGTGGATTACCAAACTAGTCAAATGTACTTCATGCACACACTCACTTCTAGACCTTGATCACATGAGCATGTGAATGTGATGGCCATCAACAAATCTAATCAGTACCAACAAAGGCATGATTCACTCAATATAGAAGTTTCATATGCTAAGCTTGCGCCCAAGCTCATCTAAGATAAAGCAACTCAAAAACCAAAGCAAATGTATATTTTCAGTGAAAATAAAGGCTACTATCACTTCATAAGTCTACAGTTTACACTTTACAGTTTTACTGGAAAGTAATTCCCAGATTTATTGACACAATTATTGCAAAATGAATATGCATGGGAATTTTCAGTATAAACAACAAACAACTATTAAAATAGCCTACAGAGGAGAGAAAGTAATATCAAAAATTTCATAAGATAACAAAGCACAGCACAAACATCATCATCAGTCAAACATCTTAACGGGCAATTGAAGAGTCAAATAAAGACACTTGCATTGGAGAAGATTCACTACCGAATAAACAGTCAACCAAAATGCAACATGTGGCTTGCTGTAAGTCAACCTATCGGATGAGAAAGCTTAAGAATAGGGGAGCAATTGTAGTGCTGGTATGGAACTTCTTCATAGCAAGTGTGTTCGACTACCTATTGGCATTTGTTGTACCAAATAGCTTAGCAATAACTATAATTGCTTTGGGTCTAACTCTACCCTTCGCTGGGTGGCTAGCTGATATTCGATTTGGACGGTACAAGGTAATATGCTGGAGCATATGGATTATGTGGACTGCCTTCATGCTGGCCACCTTAAATTCTGTAATAGAACAGTTTGTTCCAGGCCATCACAATATCTTCAAGCTCATCTCCGAGACACTGACTTTTATATTGGCCATTGGTTTTGGAGGATACCAAGCTAATATCATTCAGTTTGGACTAGACCAGCTCCAAGATGCTTCAACAACTGAAATTACTGCTTTCATCACATGGTATGTTTGGACTTTCTTTTGTAACGGAGCTCTTTTAGATTTTACTCATGTATGTCTGACACCTGAGTACTACATTTTTGGACAATTGATAGTCTGCACAAGCATTACAGTAGCCATTACCTCATTCTTTTTCTTTGACAAATCATTAATAAAGGAACCTGTGACACAAAATCCCTTCAAATTGATCTATAAAGTGCTTAGGTATTTTATTGAAAACAAGCATCCACGGTATAGAAGTGCTTTCACCTACTGTGAAGATGAGCTTCCTTCTCGTATTGACTTTGGTAAGAGCAAATATGGAGGACCGTTCACAACAGAGCAGGTGGAAGACGTCAAAACATTTTTACGGTTACTAGCTATCATTTCTATTATCAGTGCATTAGCCAGTGAATTTGTAGTGATGCTTAAATTTAATCAGACACTTAATAAGCTGTTCCAACATGATATATCAACACTATCTTTTAAAGAATGTTACACAGAAAGATTCTCGACACTTGCATTCGGCAGCATTGCAATAGCAACATTCATACCCCTACATGAGTTCATCATTTATCCTTTTTTACAAAAGTGCTTCTCTTCAACCAAAATCTATCAAAAATTTATAGCAAGTGTGCTACTACAAATGACAAGAATTGTCATACTTATGATATACAATGTAACAGCAAGAAAAACTCCAAATGAACATCACGAACATTTCCTCAGTTTGAGCTCCTATCGAAATTGGATGGCCATTCCAAACTTTTTAGGAATCGTTAGTAATGCCGTGCTTAGTATTTCTACTATTGAGTTTGTAGCATCTCAAACCCCATACTCCATGAGAGGACTAATAGTTGGTGCTGGTTACGGAAGTGTGTTTGTATTTGCTATGATTGGGTATGGTATCTACTGGCCATTCACTCATCAGTCATCAACCTGGGCTACAGGAATGTATAGCCGTGAATTTTGGTACCTACTTTTTGTGCTACTCACTTCATTATTCATTAGTGGAATACTCGTTGTGGTTGGAAGGTGGTACAAGCAAAGAAAGAGAGAAGATGTACTGCCAAATGAGCACATCTTCGCTGAGAGATACTATGCACAAGGGAACTAGTGCAACTCTACGGCAATCAAATTAAACTGACAAAATGATGCCACACTTTCATTTATTATAGATCATTAGTCATCATCTGCTATTAAATTTAAATTGCATGCATGTGTAAAGACAAGACAACGGGAGAGATAAGGCCTAAGTACGAAGAAGGCAAACCCCAAAGATCAGTAAGATTGAAGGCTCTACTGATTTAAAAAAATTCTTCAAAGTTGCATTTTTCCCATAGAAATGTATTGTGCGAGGGCAAAGTCGCCCTCGCACAATATGGAGAAATCAGCAACTTTTTTTAAATCAGTAGAACCTTCAATCTTTCTGATATTTGGGGTTTACCTTCTTGGTACTTAGGCCTATCTGTGAAAAAAAATTCAGATGCCTACCTACAAGCTTACAAGTTCATGTGACGACCCTTTACATAAATGAATATCTCCCATTGGACCACTGAATATGTGCTTTATCTAGTATAGATGTTCGTGTGAAATGTTATGGACCAGCTATGTAGACTAGATAATTACCCTGCAGTGGCCTGCACGTATGCGCAAGGGGTACAGTGATCGGTCTGTCCGTCTGTCTTTGTTGTTATTGTTGTCATCATCATCCACAGAAAATCGGCAAATCTCAAGAATGATGTAGGTGTCATGATGAGCAGTAAGTGTTGTCAGACTGTCAGAAATGTCGGAAAAAAAAGATGTTTCTTTGCTTGTAAGTGTATTGTGCATGCTCAAGCTCAATATAGGTAAGGGTCATCACACCACATGCATTCAATAATTGCAAAGTGCGCATGCTCAAGCTAAACAGGTAAGGGTAGTCACATCACAACTTTTCAATCACTATGGTTAGGGTACACAGGGGATCTAGATGTCATGCAGTGTGCGTGGGGTATGTGCTCTAGAGAACTCTAGTGTTTTTGAAATGATCATGAATGCAGGTAGCTATCAGTGATATCCCTTCAATGACATGTTATGTTGTTAAATTTTTATGTTGCTATGTTTAGGAATGTCACACGAACTTTTGAATCTGATATTGATAAAAGCTCATGCTTGTTACTGTATGCTATAATAGGCCTGACTATGTATGATCCTATGTGTATACAAAATCCTTGCAATATAAAATTTCAGTCTGTCCAAGTCTGTCCAAGTCAAAGACATTCTCACTACTTTGAATACTAAAAATGATCAGGGTTTCATACAGGATTTTTTCTTGGAGGGGGGGGGGGAATTTTTCACACAAAGCGCACGAAAATTTTTTATCCTTGATATCCTAAAATACACATTTTTATGCTGGAATTTCAGTGATTCACTACTAAAGCAGTCTTTCAAAATAATGCAATGCCATGTTTAGGTAGCTTAATTCTGTTTACAGGGTTGGTTTTAGTGCATGTTTGTAGCCCACCTATGAAGTAGATCAAAGCTACTGCCAGAGCAATATATGCCATACATGCACTGTGGTTCGGTGGTTGGGGCAATATAATAATAATATATATACTGCCCTGTGGTGCAGCTGACTACTACAGGCAGTGGCCTAGATGTCTAACTCAGACAACCGTAACTCTTGTATTGCTCAGGTTACAACATTGTGGCTACAAACCAGTTAACGCACCCCTGGCTGTGTGGAATAATAATGCACTCATACAAAACCACATACAGCACTCGTGCATCATATTCCATATAGGGTGTGTTAACTGTAAGTGAATGTATTGTATTGTTCAAATGCATATGTATGATGACTGATGCTTTACCTAATCATTGAACAGACGTGATGTATATCAAGTTTCTTGTGTATAGTATCAAAACTAATGGGCAACACAAAAGCCAATATCCGGGAGATGCACTCAAAGGTATTATGATGGCCTGGAACAAACTGTTTTAGTATAGAATTTATGGTAGTCAGCATGGAGGTAATCCACATGATCCACATGCTCCAACATATCACCTTGTACCATCCAAATTGAATATCAGCCAGCCATCCAGCAAAGGGTAGAGTTAGACCCCAAGCCAATGTAGTTATCTCCCACCCTTTTTGGTACAAGATGCTTTAAATAACAGGATACAATAAAATTCCAAACAAGCACTACTAACAATGGCTCCCTTGTTCTTAAGTTTTCTAATATTATTGGTGGATTTACAGTGTGATTCACTTGAACATTGTGTTGAAAGTCTACTCAGTGCTCCACTGTATTCTTTTTCATGTGATAAAATTAATGTACAGTTGTACTTTAAGATGTCTGTTAAGTTTCTGGGGTAATAAAGTAGTGTATAGCACTTGCTATTGCCGGCTTAAACGTTTGTTGACTGTTTACTTAAAGGCATGCTGAAAGTGAACTTGTGCGATCATTCCACTTTTCAATAAACACTTTGAAACCCTGGTATGTTTGTTTGTAGTGTGAGCACTACAATCCACGCTAGTCGATTTATATGGCATCAGCAATAAGTCTTAGACTATTGTGCTCAACATTCAATTAACGGCAGCTGATACTGGTAGTAGAAACACTGAATGTTTAAGACAGGTTTAAACTCTACATACAACTGTTATGGACTCTTAAACTTGGGATGACACAAGAGGATCATTGCTGACCAAACACCAAATTATGCATGAACGGAAACACACATAGATTTAACATCAACCCAGAAAAAAGTTTCTTTATCTGCAAGCAAAACAATGCAGTATGCACTGAATGGCATTCAAGCATCACACACTTACTAAAAAGGTACTAACAGGTCAGAACTATAAACATGTAGGTAGTTGTACGGAGACATACTCAATATCACCATTTAACTATATTAACAACAGTATCCGCATTCTATAAAAGCTCATCAGCTACCTACCTGGTGTCCACCTAGAAGTATTGAATTAAGTAAATTCAGTAGTAGTGTATATATACTACATCAATGGAGCAAATTTCTCTACTAGGTGGGCATGAAACCGAATATCAACTGACACAAAAATTAAAGTATGCTTTTCAAAAAATGAGAAAAGTTAAGAATAATGGAGCAATTTTAATCATCGTATGGAATATCCTATTGTTAAGTGTTTACCAGTATCTTTTAATTTTTGTGGCTACAGGATTAAAAGAGGGACCTATTGCCTGGGGTGTAACTCTACCCATTGTTGGGTGGATGATAAACAACTTCGTTAGAAGGTACAAAGTGATACAATGGAGCATATGGATCATGTGGATTACCTCTATACTGGCAACACTAAACTCTGTAATTGATAAAGTTGTAATGGGCTATCACAATTTTTCGAGAGGAATTTCTCTGACCATGATTTCTATAATGGCCATTGGCTTTGGAGGATACCAAGCTAATGCGATTCAGTTTGGACTAGACCAACTCCAAGATGCTTCCACAACTGAGATTACTGCATTCATTAGTTGGTATGTTTGGACATACTACAGCACTGGTGCTATCGTGAGCTTTCTTCATATGTGCATGAAACAAGAGTATCATATCTTTGGACTGTTAGTTACTTGCACATGTGTTACTTTGGTAGTCTGTTCACTATTTCTGTTTGAAAAATCATTAACTAAGGAACCAAAAACACAGAACCCTATTACCCTTATCTATAGAGTGATAAGGTACGCTATTAAACACAAACATCCAGAACAGAGGAGTGCTTTCACCTACTGTGAAGATGAGCTTCCTTCTCGTATTGACTTTGGTAAGAGTAAATATGGAGGACCGTTTACAACAGAGCAGGTGGAAGACGTCAAAACATTTCTACGATTACAAATCGTGATCATCCCTATTAGTGTACTTTCAGGTGAAATAGCAGTAATGGACAGGCCAACTAATCATATTCTCTTCCACATCCAACAACCCTTTAGCACTAATGCCAGAGAATGTTACCTGGAGAGGTTTTTCACTGTTGCATTTGGATGCAGTATCATTGCCATAATCATACCTCTATACGAATTTGTAATCTACCCGATTTTGTACAAGTACTTGCCATCAATCAAAATCTATCAAAAAATATTTGCAGGAATGGTACTGCAACTAGCAAGACTTATCACACTTATAGTGTTGGATGTGGTTGCAAGAAAAACTTACATAGAAGAGCATGGGAAGAACATCACAATCAACTGCATCTTTCATTTGCAACAAGATATAACTTCCAGCTTTAATAGTAAATGGATAGCTTTAGAACGTTTTTTACAATCAACTTCTTTGACCGTGCTTGGTATTGGTGGTATCGAATTTCTTACATCACAAAGCCCATACTCAATGAGAGGGTTTATCATAAGCACAGTTTATGGAAATGCATTTTTATTTGCAATAGTTGAATATGGCATCTACTGGTCATTCACTCTGCAGTCATCAACCTGGAGCAAAGGAATCATTAGCTGTGAATTTTGGTACCTACTTTCAGTGTTTCTTGTTTTATTAATTTCAAGTGGACTACTCCTTGTTGTTGGAAGGTGGTACAAGAACAGAAAGAGAGAAGATGTGCTACCAAATAAACACATCTTTGCTGAGAGATACTATTCACAAGAAACTTAATACATGTCATATCTGTTCAATGATTAGACAAACCACTATTATAGTCATCACACATCTGAAACAATACGACACACATAGCTACACTAAAACCAACCTTATAATGTAAACCAGGAGTACAAAGGGAGAGGAGCAGTGGCGTAGTCAGGGGTGGGCCTGGTAGGGGCCAGCCTGACCAAACTTCTTTCTTGCTCTATATACCAACTTTGATCCAGTAGCTACTATTTGCGTGCTTCTGCTATTGAATGCACTGGGTCTTTACTCATAGATTATTCGCTTCTGAGCAAGAGAACCCTGATTTTCCTCGAAAGCATAAGAAATGGGCAAGATCAGTCCATATTCAAGTTAAACTAGCTACTTCTCTGGCTAATCCTCGGGGTGCAGACAGAATTAATTAGGGGGTGTGGTCAAATTCAGTGCAGCATGCAACCATTTCAATACCATGCTTGTGCCCTACCAAGTTCCTATGTCTAGCTACACCACTGGAGGAGAGTACATGTACATACAATCACATTTAGGAAACTTGGCTTGACCTCACAACCTGAACCAAAGTGCCAGTTTGATTGCTGTAGTTATATCACAACCTTGGTCTCAATGTGTGTGGCCAATGGCTATCATGGTTTACACTAAGGCATTAGTTAGCCAGCTACAGCTGTACTGCTACAAGTGTGGTGACTAGAAATCCAATTAGTACTGCACGCAGCGCCTTGTCTAGCTATGATAGTGACAGCAAAAATGGCTACAAGTGACCTCAAGTTTGCAAAACGCCATTCCGGGTTTACTACAGTAGTTCAACACTCCTCTTCCTTATCTGTACTCCTGCGTAAACGGAAGTGAATGCATTTAGCTACATAAACATACACTAGTTTCAAAGACTTCAGTGTACTAAATAGTATCAGTTTTGACAACACCTTGTCACAATGTAGTTTCGCACACTAGCATAAGGTACCGTATTTTGGCCAGGTAAGCTTGTCAGCAGCATATCTCTTGAAGTAAACTTCGCACGAAGATCAAACAAAGACCTTTGACCTCACGGTCTTGAGCTCTACTTAGCTAACGATCCTTACCTTCTGGACCATGGAGGCAATTATTCTCTCTCTCAGAGGGCGGAGATGTTAGCAACAAATAAATCAATAATCAGCCGATCGTACGTATAATCGGCCACTCATATAAACTCTATGCACAAATTTTCAGCCAGTTTGTGGGTTTACGTGGGGTCTTGGAATTTTATCGTGCTTGCTCCATTGAAATGTACACTGGTCGATCTTTGGTACTGGTCGAAAATCAGTATCTTATGCTATATCGTCTTCAGGTATCTTGTACTTTTTGTAAATAATATTTTTAGCTAATGTATATAGCGATCCAGTATTTGTTATTCTCTTTGCTTAATAGTTACTTTCAGTATTAGAATTGGGTAATAGCTAGGCAACTGCACGACCAATAATTTTTACCAGGCGACACAAATAAGCTGCAAGTGAGCATAACAATCCACACATACTGGTCAATCTATACAGCATCAGCAATAATTTATATATAGACTGTATATATTACTGTTCAACAAGCATTCATAATTCAATTACGAAACTGGCAATAGAAGTACTGAGTTTTAAACTCTACACACAACTATTACTGATGCTTAAATTTGGGACCAAACTCATCAGTAAACCAAATTAAAATTGTGAAACAGAAACACACAAATTTGACATCAACCAATAAGAAAGTGCATGTCATTATCTGCATAGCAAAAACAATGCAGCATGCTCTGAATGATGTTTTATGCACCACACCTGTTGAAGGTAACAGTTTAGGACTAAACAGATATTACAGAAACAATTTCAGTACCATCATGCAATTAGCAACATAATGCCAGGATGTGCATCTTCGAGGCTTTAAGGCTGTCAGTGAAGGGTATACCAGCAATCTTTGTATCAGCCTAACCAAAGTTGTGGTATATACATCAATGGAGCATATTTCTCTACTAAGTGGACAAAAAATTAAACATCAACTGGTACGTAGGTTAAAGCATGCGTTTCAAACAAGAAAAATAAAAAATAATGGAGCAATTTTAATCATCATATGGAACATCTTATTGCTAAGCATTTACAACTATCTTTCACTGTTTGTGGCTAATGGAAGAATATATGGATTTATGGGTGTATTTCTAATCCTTATTGGGTGGTTGATAAACATCTATGTTAGACGGTACAAAATAATACAATGGAGCATATGGATCATGTGGATTACCTCTATGCTAGCAACATTAAACTCTGTAGTGGCAAAAGTTGCAATACGCTATCACAATGTGTTTAGAGGAATCTCTCTGGCTATGACTTCCATAATGGCCATTGGTTTTGGAGGATACCAAGCTAATGTGATTCAGTTTGGACTAGACCAGCTCCAAGATGCCTCAACCACTGAGATTACTGCATTCATTTGCTGGTACGTTTGGACGTACTTTAGCAACAGCACTGTTATGAGTCTTCTTCGTATGTGTACAAAAGAAGAGCATCATATATTTGTACTGTTAATTGCTTGCACATGCGTTACTTTGGTAGTCAGTTCATTATTCTTGTTTGAAAATTCATTGACAAAGGAACCAAAAACTCAAAACCCTATTACATTAATCTATAAAGTGATAAGGTATGCTGTTAAACACAAGTATCCAGAACAGAGGAGTGCCTTCACTTACTGTGAAGATGAGCTTCCTTCTCGTATTGACTTTGGTAAGAGTAAATATGGAGGACCATTCACAACAGAGCAGGTGGAAGATGTCAAAACATTCCTTCGCTTGCTAGTCTTATTAATCCCTGCTAGTGCATTTATAGGTGAAATAATAGTGCTGCAAAACCCAAATCATCGCATTTTCTTTCATATCCGAGTACCCTCTTCAACATTCACTAATGCTGGAGAATGCTACCTTGAGAGGTTTTTCACTGTTGCATTCGGAAGTAGTATCATAGTAATACTCGTACCTCTATACGAATTTGTCGTCTACCCAATTTTGCACAAGTATTTACCTTCAGTCAAAATCTATCAAAAATTCTTAGCAGGAATGGCATTGCAACTAGCAAGACTTATCACACTTATAGTGCTGGAAGTGGCTGCAAACAAAACCTACATAGAAGAGCATGGCAAGAATATCACAATCAATTGCTTTTCTTATTTGCATACAAACTCCAGTATTAACAGTAAATGGATAGCTTTAGCACTGCTTCTACAATCCACTTCTTTGATCATGCTTAGTATTGGTGGTATAGAGTTTCTTGCATCACAAATGCCATACTCAATGAGAGGGCTTATCACAAGCACAGGTTATGGAAGTATATTTCTGTTTGTCTTAGTCGAATATGGCATCTACCGGCCATTCACACATCCGTCAACAGCCTGGGGCAAAGGAATCATCAGTTGTGAATTTTGGTACCTATTTTCAGTTTTGCTTGTTCTAATAACTGTCAGCGGACTACTCCTTGTTGTTGGAAGGTGGTACAAGAACAGAAAGAGAGAAGATGTGCTGCCAAATGAACACATCTTTGCTGAAAGATACTACACACGGGTGAATTAAAACTTTAATGATCAGTTTCATATTAGTCATAAATAATTATTTGTTAACCTAAATGAGT
This sequence comes from Stappiaceae bacterium, assembly GCA_964291365.2. Lineage (GTDB taxonomy): Bacteria > Pseudomonadota > Alphaproteobacteria > Rhizobiales > Stappiaceae > JBDWFY01. The sequence goes on along the minus strand of OZ220018.1, from coordinate 305,826 downwards.
GTGTACACAAAAGGAGAAGAGATCATCTGAATAATATACTTGAGTGTACCCGTTATGCACTATGACATCACGCAAGATGTGAGCGATTGTATAATGATTATGTACCTATTTTGCAGCTTTAATTTTAAAGTTTGTCAAAATACAAAAACCCTCGAAAATTTCCCGCTATACAGTAACCTCCTTATCAAACATGTTTGACAAACTAGACACAAGTGACATGCACGCATCTGCATTATTAGTTATATGTGTACTCATTAACATGACAATAATGATAATATATGATATGCTGGGTGGTCAATATGTATACCTACACTATTTCTGGCAGTATTATAGTACGAGAGCAAGACAGTTAACTTCATAATAATTTCTGCAAGAGCAGTGGATACATGAATAGCTAAATTAGCTAATACAAACCATGTACCCTAGTTAACCAAGTTCTTTGTTCTTAGAATGTAATCGAGTTCTAGCTGCAATCGGGGTCCAGCTACTTGTGAATCTCGTCCCAATACGCAATCCAGGTGTTCCACTGATCTCAACATACTCTAATTGGGCATGAGGAGGAATGCAGAGTGGGCTCACTGGACAGTCATCATCAAAGTCACTGGATTCACTACTTGAGTGTCAAGATTGATTACTATAACCAACTTGTAGTACTGAACAAAGGAAAGCCAGACCACAGTGTTGATATACAGCTACAAGACGCTACCCACCAGAGCCAGCCCAGAGGTCAATGTATAGACTATGAATATTCATGCAGGTCAATAATGAGCCAGATATGTGTCCTGCATTAGATATTGACCTGCGGTGGCTCTAGCGTACAAATACACGATATACAGGCTGTTGGTTTCCTTTGATGTGTATGGCTTCAGTACTACAAGCATAGAGAAACTTCATGGTACACAAGAGTCATTGAGTTTCTGCTATCATACACAGCATTGACTTGGAAACACACTATAATAGAGGAACAAGGTTGCTAACTAGTCAACTCTTGGTAATCAAGAAATCAACATGCACAATAGCTACACGAATCAACTTGGTATTTTAACCAAAGAAAGCAAAAAGCAAAAAACATGCAATACACTATGAATGATGTTTCATTTATCACAGATTTTTTGAAAGGCCACAGTTTAGAACTAAACAGGTGAGTTGCATAGAAGTATACCTGGTATGTCACCAAGGTACTATGGTACTATGAGCAGACTTATTTCACTACATCATAGTACCAATTAATGACATAGCTTCTACACGTCTAGCTGATTCACTTCGGGCAGCTGTAAATTCCGTAATGCTTAACGTTATTAGACAGTTATGCTATATGTAAAGAATAGTTAGTTGGAAAGTTACATTCCTTTCACAGTATACAAGGTTCATAAAATTATTTGTGTAGCAATAATGCAGGCATATGAAATAATGTTTACAGATAACTTTTTTAAACAAAGAACACTGAATGTTAAATGTTTGCAAAAACAGTGGGTGGAAGTATTCTCTTTGTGAATCTGGTAATTTCATGCAATTTTAACAGACTAGACTTGCTAATTAGAAACACAAATGCAGCAGCTTTAAGCAAGATCAATTTCGAAATGACAGACACGAACATAGAGCCATCAAGGCTCTTCAAGCACTTTTCAATCAACAGCAAGAGTGAGCTAAGCACCTGCTGTGATACAACAGGCTACAAAACAAGGAGAGTTAAGAGCAAAGGAGGTACTATAGTTTTGATACTTAACTACCTAGTGACTAGTATATTCTACCTTCTTGTGAGTGTTGTTGTAAATTATTTCGCACAAATGTCATTGCTCATTCCGTTTGGTGTCACCACAGCCATAGCAGGATGGTTGACTGATGCCTTCATTGGAAGATACAAAATGATACGTTGCAGTGTTTGGATTATGTGGCTTATTATGGTTGCAGTATCAGTGAGTACAGTTATTGGACAACTAACTACCACTGCAACATGAAGATTGTAAGACCCATACTGTTTTGTCTTATAAGTATTGGACTTGGAGGATTTCAAGCCAATATAGTTCAATTTGGACTCGATCAGTTCCCTGATGCTTCAACAATTGAAATCACATCCTTCATAGTTTGGTACATATGCACCGAAATCAGTGCTGGATTTATTGTAGAATTAAATATCCCTTGTCTTAATGAACAAAATGAACTCTTTATTTTCTTGATCATTTGCCTGAGTCTTACACTAGCACTGATACTACTAATTTGTTGTAATCATTGGCTAATTAAGGAGCCGGCAACCCAAAATCCTTTAAAATTGATCTACAAGATAATCAAGTATGCTGCTGTTACAAAGCACCCACGATGTAGAAGTGCATTCACTTACTGTGAAGATGAGCTTCCTTCTCGTATTGACTTTGGTAAGAGTAAATACGGAGGACCATTCACAACAGAGCAGGTGGAAGATGTCAAAACATTTATGAGACTTCTTCCCATAATGTCATTCATTGGTGCAATTTCTAGTGCACTTTTTGCATCAAACTATTTGTACACCTATCTAGATAATCAATACAACCAATTTACAGGATCAAATCGTGATATTGAACTGGGTTCTAGAAAAGGTCTCACTGAATGTTACATAGAAACAAGCATGAACAACATCGTTTATCTAGGCATAACTCTACTAATAATTTTACAGGAATTTCTACTTTATCCACTCTTTCATCGCTGCATAGGCCACAAAGGAATGAAGAGTTTAAGGAAAATCACAATAGCAATAACTTTACAAATTCTGCAGGTCACTGTACTGACTGTACTTGATGTCATATCTCGGAGGAACTACTTAAGCTACAATGAATACAATGTAACAGTTCAATGTGTGTTCTACAAACAAAATTATGGGCAACTAAGACAAGCTTTGAGTTATCAATGGTTGGCCATTCCAAAGTACATTCACTACATTTCCCTAATCTTCCTGCTTACAGGTGCTATTGAGTTCATTTGTTCACAAGTCCCTTACTCCATGATAGGTATAGTAATTGGAGCACAGTGCACCTTGATCTTGGTCTGCTCAATTCCCACAGTAGCAATGGGGCTAATTTTCCAACAGGAATTCTCCATTTGGGGTGACAGGATCATCAGTTGTGAATTCTGGTATGCACTGATACTTCTAGCTATGAATCTCTCTATTTTCTTTGTGGCTGACAAAGCGATACAAGATGCGGAAAAGGGATGACTTGCTGCCCAATGAGCACTTTTTTGCAGAAAGATACTACTCTTCAGAATTATATGATAGTCAGTAAATTAATGATACTCAGTACATTGATGATTATGTCAGTACTATATATATGGTCTAGTGTAATTTGTGTCTATAATAATTATATTATTCTTGTATAGCTGTATCTGAGTATGCATGCACGCATGTGGCTGAATAAAGGGACGTAGCCAATGCTTGATCGTGTGGTCATTCGCGTTACTGCATGTTTCCTAGATCAAAAAGGCACACACTGCTTGAAGAGTGTGAGAATCGATCGTAGCCATAACGATTTCGACTAACTTTAAGATGGTGGAAGTCTAAACTAGCATGCGATGCTGTGCAAGGTCAAAGTTTATTTATGCATTTATATGCAAAATGTGCTTAATAGCAAGTGCTTAGACCAATATAATAAAATAGTATGCGCTTATTAGCGAATATGTGCTTATAAGCGATATGCGCCTAATAATGCGAACATAAGTGAAAATTATCAAATTTCAACATTATTAGGTATCTAAACAAATGATATACGCTATCAAAATGTCAGAAATGGTGAATGCCAGCCATGCATGAGTCATAAAAGCTACAAATTGTGCATTGTCATGGCCTCACCTACCAACAATTAACACCTATTCAAGCTAGGCACTTATTGATATCATCCACACGTTAACAATCCCATGACAACAACTAAATGGCGAATACGTGGGGTATGTGCTATAGGAGATACCGCATTCATTCGAATGGTAGCTATGATCACAAAGATGAATTTAAATAAACAAACGTTGGTAACATTCTTTAAGGATGACTTTATCTGACTATTATCACAACCACACCCATGCAACACAATAAGAACGTACATAGTCTGGAATTGTTCAGAAAAAAAAAAAACAAGGGAAAACCTATATTTACCTTCAGAAACAAATCTAAACAGACTTGGAATACAAAACAATAGAAAGGACTACATACAAATAATCACAACACATGTAGCAATTATGAGCAATATCAGCTCAAAATGACAGAGAACACTCGATCTTTGAGTTCAATTCCATTTCTAAGTATAAGCCACAAGGCTAAGGATGAGAAGGCTAAGGATGAGCTAAGTACCTGCTGCAATATAAAACGTTATTGAAATTAAGAACAAAGGAGCAGTATTGGTTTTGATACTCAGCTACCTAGTGACAAATACATTTTACATCCTCGCAACCACTGGAGTCCATCATTCAGCATATCAGTTTTGGCTCATTCCATTTGGTATTCTGGTACACACTGATAGTTTTAGCTGCGAATCTCTCTATTTTCTTCGCTTTAATGCGGCTGGCAAAGCGATACAAGATGCGGTAAAGGGATAATTTGCTGCCCAATGAGCACCTTTTTTGCTGAAAGATACTACTCTTCAGAAACATAAGATAGGTAATGCATACAATGACACTGAGTAAACTGTGTCAGATATATAGTCTACGTCAGCTGTGTGTAACTTGCATATCATATCTGCTGTACTTCTGTCATTGTCAGTAATAAAAAAATTGTACAAAATTTATGGTAAATACCATCAAAATGTCAGAAATGGTGAAAACAATGACTGCATGCTTGCTTCTGAATGTTAAATGTGGGTTACTCAAGCTAAAAATCACGCATTCTGATTGCCACACATTCAAGCTAGGTACACTGATACTATTGCCTGCGTTGAACTTCATAGAAAACTTGTGCATGGCATGATCACAACTTTAGGTCCAATATGTGATGTGTGTGCTCTAAGAGATCCACTAGGGGCTATTAGTGAGAGTCAGTCGGCATGGACCTATGCCTATGGTGTTGCCAGAGGAGGCTCACAAAGATGCACAGTGGTCTATACCTAATTGAATAGTATAGCTCAGTAGCAATAAGATGTGCTGCCCTAAATAAATACACTTTCAGCAAAAGATACCATCACACACTTCTGTTCATAAAAACATGTTTCTCCAATTTCAACCATTCAGTTTAGGATGCATCAGGTTTCACTTCGTACACAAACATGACACAGTTTACTATAAGTTGGTTAAAATGATTTATGCTTGCATAATTCTTTTGCAAAGTCTACAGAACCATATAACACAATATCAGTATACATGTATCTCAAAAAATATTCCCAAATGCACAATAGGCCTGTTGCTCACGAGTCTGGCTTCCTTAAAACAACCATCCATAAAGCAACTATATAATGGTGATGGTAAGAATATCCCTATTACTATTGCAATCACACTATAAACACTTTACTTAGTTTGTTTTCACAATAATAACATCAACTCACAATAATAATATTTACTTTACAAATTCATGCCATATACTGTCTGCAGACTGATTCTCAGAACACAACAAAACAATTGCATACAGACATGGAAGATGAATTAAATGAAGCTAATATGGAGCACATTTCTGCAGTGCATAGTGAAGAAAAAACTGAACCCTGCTGTAAACCAAGTTATCAGATCAGAAAACTGAGAAACAAAGGAGCTATTATCATACTCATATGGAATTTCTTAATGATTAGTATATACAACTTTCTCGAGGAGTCGACGAATGTACCATATGCAAAATACATAGGAATGGTTGCTTTTGGTTTGACCCTACCATTGGCCGGATGGCTAGCAGATGTATATCTTGGGAGACACAAAGTGATACGCTGGAGTATATGGATCATGTGGATTGGCTCGATGCTGGCAACAGCTAGCTCAATAGTAGCTCAATTGGTAGAGAACTACAATAAAATCAACTACATCATCTCATATGTGATTGTTTTGGCAATTGCCATTGGTTTTGGAGGATACCAAGCAAATATTATTCAGTTTGGACTAGACCAGCTCCAAGATGCTTCAACAATAGAGATCACTGCTTTTATACGTTGGTATATATGGACTATATTCAGCAGTCAAGTTGTTTTCACAAAAAAATGTTTTGAACAATACTATCTTCTTGGTATGATAATAGTCTGCACTTGCATCACAGTGGTTATCAGTGCATTTTTTATTCTAAACAGTGAGTTAGTTAAAGAACCAACAACACAAAATCCCTTCAAATTAATCTACAAAGTGATGCAGTATGCTATCAAACATAAGCATCCCCGATGTAGAAGTGCCTTCACCTACTGTGAAGATGAGCTTCCTTCTCGTATTGACTTTGGCAAGAGTAAATATGGAGGACCATTCACAATAGAGCAGGTGGAAGACGTCAAAACATTTTTACGCCTACTAGTTGCCACAGCCATTGCAAGCATAATAGCAAGCATCATCATCACTCTCCATAGATTCAAACATCACCTTATCAAAGCATTCTTGCATAATCCATCCAACATTCTCATTATGAAAGAATGCTATAGAGAAGCCATTTTGACAAGCACAATCGGATGCTTTGCAGTAGCACTACTCATACCTCTATATGAATTTATTATATACCCAATAACACACAGGCTCATTCCTTCAGTAAAAATCTACCAAAAATTTATATTAGGTGTAGTACTACAAATTGTGACAGTTATCATACTTATGGTATTTGACTCAACAGTAATAAAGGTTCATCAAGGACATAATATCAACTCCACAATTCATTGCATACTCAGATATGATCAAGGTGCTCTAAGCTCAAATTATGATGGCACCAGCAAGTGGATCATCCTAGCACAACTTCTAGGAATAATCTCACAGGCAATTGTTTATATTAGTGGACTTGAGTTCTTAGTATCTCAAACCCCATACACCATGAGAGGATTGCTATTTGGTGTTACTTATGGAAGTGCACTCATATTCACATTAATTGGGTCTGGGACCTTCTGGCTAGTCACTCAGCGGTCATCAACCTGGGGCACAGGAGTCATCAGCTGTGAATTTTGGTACCTATTTTCACTATTATTTGTTTTAATAATCTTCAGTGGACTACTCCTTATTGTTGGAAGGTGGTACAAGAACAGAAAGAGAGAAGACGTGCTACCAAATGAACACATCTTCGCTGAGAGATACTATTCACAAATGCAATAAACATAAAGTTTCAAACATTCTTTTTCATGCAATAATAATACATAGTACTAATTCATACTCATACAAGTAGTGAAGTCTTTACCCCTGACACAACAGATTTTTTAGTACATGTACATTCATATTTTTGGCTAGGATTTGTTGTGCATACCTAATGAGAATAATTATACAGTTCTATTTCTAAATGCATAATTACCGGTGTAAAAAAAACTGATGGATTTATGCATAATTTTAGATGCTTGCAAATTTGTACCTTGAGTGAGGTCAAACTACTGCAAATAAAAATTACTTCATTAATTGAATAGCACTCATCATGCATTGGCAATAATTCTTTGTTTGAGCAATGTCCACATACATCACAAAGAGCCATGTACAGATTTGAGAGATAAATGTATCTTAACTTCATTTCCCTAACCTTCCTGTTTAGAGGTGTTATTGAGTTCATTTGTTCACAAGGTCCATACTCAATGAAGGGTATAGTAATTGGAGCACAGTACACTTTGGCTTTGGTCTGTTCAAACCCATTTTTCATAGTAACATTTCTGATATTCAAATATGACATTTCCATTAAAGGAAAAGGGGTTCATCACTTGTGAATTCTGGTATGCACTTGTATGTTTAGCTGCAAATCTCCATTTTCTTCAAGTCATACTAACATGGATGCTACGTTAGAATTAGACCAGTTTTAGCTGAATTAATACAATGTATATGCATACACAAATCACTGTGATATCATTGCTTTCAACCGGGATTATATGCTTTACTATATTTGCCAGATGAGGCCCAAAAAAGACATTAGCTATATATCCCTTAATCTAGCTAGCACTCTAAGATATGTGGAACATAATACTCAGATACACAGGCACAATGTCATAGCTATGATCACAAACATGACTTCAAACAAAGAAACATTGGTAAAATGTTTTAAGGATGACTTTATCTCACTATTGTCACAACTACACCCATGCATATATACACATAAATGTTTACATTCACTTTCCTCAATATAAGAACGTACATACTCTGCCTAATGATGGATTTGTTTAGAAAAAGAGTAAGAGAAAACCTCTATACCTTCAGAAAAACAAACGCATGATTTGGAATAAAACAACTGAAAGGACTGCACACAAATAATCGCACATGTAGCAATTAAGAGCAATATCAGCTCAAAATGACAGAGAACACTCGATCTTTGAGTTCAATTCCATTTCTAAGTATAAGCCACCAGGCTAAGGATAAGCTAAGTACCTGCTGCGATATAAAACGCTACCGAATTAGAAGAGTCAAGAGTAAAGGAGCGGTTTTGGTTTTGATACTCAGCTATCTAGTGACAAGTACACTTTACCTCCTAGCAACCACTGGAGCTCATCATTCAGCATACGATTATTGGCTCATTCCATTTGGCATTAGCACAGCCATAGCAGGATGGTTGACTGATACCTTCATTGGAAGATACAAAGTGATACGTTGCAGTGTTTGGATCATGTGGATCCTTATGATTGCAGTAACAGTGAGTGCAGTTGTGGAACAACTGAATGAGATGTACCACCATTATGATAAAACTGTACGATCGGTACTATTCTGTCTTGTTAGTATTGGCCTGGGTGGATTTCAAGCCAATATTGTTCAGTTGGGACTAGACCAGCTCCACGATGCTTCAACAACTGAAATCACATCCTTCATAGTTTGGTATGTAAGCACTTTAATCAGTACTGGATTTCTTGTAGAATTCAACATTTTTTGTCTTAATGAACAAAATAAACTCTTGGTTCTGTTACTGATTTGTGCGAGTCTCACATTGGCACTGATATTAATAACTCATTGCAATCACCAGCTGATTAAGGAGCCGGCAACCCAAAGTCCCCTCAAATTAATCTATAAAGTCATCAAGTTTGCTGTCATTACAAAGCATCCCCGATGTAGAAGTGCATTCACATACTGTGAAGATGACCTTCCTTCTCGTATTGACTTTGGTAAGAGTAAATATGGAGGACCATTCACAACAGAGCAGGTGGAAGATGTTAAAACATTTTTGAGACTTCTTCCTCTCGTATCAATCTTTGGTATGATTGCTAGCGTACTTATTTTATCAAGCATTTTACATATTTATTTAGCAAGACAATATAACCAATTTAGTGGATTAAATTTCTACAGTGAACTAGGGTCCAGAAAAATCATCGCTGAATGTTACACTAAAACAAGCTTAACCCACAGTGTTTATCTTGGTATAACTCTGCTGATAGTATTGAATGAATTTCTCCTGTATCCACTATGCCACCACCGTATGTCCTTTACAAGAATCAAGAGTTTATCGAAAATTATACTAGGAATAGTCTTACAAGTATTGTGAGTCATAGCACTGATGGTATTTGATGTCATTTCTCGACGAAATTTCTTAGACCACAGTGAACTCAATGCAACCATTCACTGTATATTTTTGGAAAAGCAAGGACTACTTAGCCAAAGCTTCAGTCATGAATGGTTGGCTGTTCCAGAGTACATTCACAACCTTTCCCTAATCTTCATACTTATAGGCATCATTGAGTTCATTTGTTCACAGGTCCCTTACTCCATGAAGGGTGTGATAATTGGAGCACAGTACACTTTGATCTTGGTCCTTTTAATTCCCACAGTAGTAATTGTGGCGTTAACCAAAGTGCATTTCTCCATCTGGGGCCAAGGAATCATCAGCTGTGAATTCTGGTATGCACTGGTATGTTTAGCTGCAAATTTCTCCATTTTCTTCATACTAACATGGATGGCAAAGCGGTACAAGATGCGGAAAAGGGAAGACTTGTTACCCAATGAGCACTTCTTTGTTGAAAGATACTACTCTCAATAAACCTCACACGATAGCTAGTAGGTGTAAAGTTAGATTTGTATAGATGTATGTGAAACTAATGCGTGCACTGCTTAGACATGGTCTAGCAGTCATGTCATTCCCTGTTTAGTCAAGTAGAAGAGTTTTTATATTAGTAGAATAAATAGCACTGATTATATCATCCTTTGTCATAGGTATGCAAATTGGTAAAAGAAGATGACCACTTTTTAGGTATTATTTCTATAGCCCTAGATAGCCCAAAAATGCGATATTTTGTACACAAACATGAGCTATAATACTGAACATTAGAATTTGTCGACCCTTTACCATATCCACAAGCAAATTGCATACATCAGATGCACAAAGCATGCTTTAAGCCAAAATGGCAAACAATACACCTGCACACAATAGTCACATTAAGGAATAATAATAACAAATAGGATACAAAGCCATGATTGTGGCACTAAAAATTAACGGAAATTGTCACTAGCAACCGTAATTAGCCAGTACACAAGCATCCATGTATACTTCGTACAATAGGCAACACAAATGCCATCGCTCCAGCAACACTTCCAATGATAAAATTAATATACTTTGATTATTAAAAATTTCAATCAACAATAACACTCCAACCACTAAAAGATTCAATCCCAACATTTCTTATTATGGTTGCAACACAAGGAAAAATATTCCCAGAAAGACATGAAAAAATCCTGATTATTTGCCAGTTTGAAGTACTGTTATCACTGTTGCTGTTCATTACCACGGCAATTAAGACACTACCAATCAAAAGTCTCAACAACAAATAGAGGTCAGACACAGATCTATAGTCTTGCATAGTATCAGTACCATCTTTGTACCATCCTTGAAAGATGTCCATAATGAAATTTAGAACATCCCATCTTTTGAATCATAGCAGCTTGGTAAGTTTCTAAAGAACCTGGTCGGATAAAACAGCAGAAGCAGAGGCGGTGGAAGGACGAAAATAAAAATGACAGACAAAGCAAGGGCAGCATGAGAAATGTGCTCAGCATGAAAAAAATTGACATTTGTGTCAAAGAGTAGAACTGAGGAATTAAAAGTTGCCTTACCACTACCATTGTATGTGTAGATAGCATAGATACCATCAATAATATACTCTTTGTCTGAGCAATGTCCACATACACACAAAGAGCCATGCACAGTCATGAAGGAGCACAGATTTGAGAGGTTTTCCTTAGCTTTTTCACTTACTGACGGAAATATGCGTGTTACTTAAGAATCTGAGCTTCATGCTAAGACAACATGGAATGTATAAACAGCTAATTTGGACAAACTTTCAATGTTGACGGCAACTGCCATAAACATCATATACTGCAAACCAGCAAATGAACTTCAAACACACACTATTTAGCCAAAATAAAGTTTACTCAGATCAGTCTAAGACACTTTTGATAAGTAATCTTATATAAAAGGTGAAGCAAACCCTAATTGATGAACCAGAATTAGCTACAACTACACTGACAATCAAACAGTAATACTAGTGTGATTTAAGATATTGTGAGGGGGCGAGCGTTTGCTCGTGATTGCGACAACAGTATAATGAATGGCTAATAACCGAAAGCTTGCAAGGTGCATGCTCAAGCTGTAGCTGCCAATCCGGCCATCTCTTGCTAAGTTTGGTATCATCAACTTCTCTTGTACCCTGTCTAAGTGAGTTAAATTACCTTGCTTGCTCTCGGCAAATATGACTGACAAGCAAATCTGTCTATCTGTATGCGTTACTGTTGACTGAGCCTTGGCTCGATCTGGCTGTGACGACGCTCATTCACTTAATATGCTCAATAGTTGCCAACTTTCATCCAGCTAAGCATCACTGATCACCTTTGTGTCACTTGCTCTTGAGCAGTCTTCTTGTCCAGTGTGTCATAGAAAGAATGATGAGGCCACGTTAATATGCACAGCATGCAAGTGATGACAATCATTATCGACAATGGCGATCTTCACTGAATATGTGGACAGATTGACAGACAGACACACGGTCAGACAAATTTCCGTTGAACGAACAAATGTGGGGCTTGCTCACACTGGCCCCAAAACATTACGCAAATTCGACAGCTAGTAAGCCAACTTACATACCATTAGTTCTATCAATAATTTCTTATAGGGTAAAGTTGTCTGTGGAGGCTATATTTTATGCTTAGAGGGTCCAAAAGTATATCGTATTGAATTCTACCCACTGCTGGTGGCTAGCTAATATTCTGTTTCCATGGAAATATGCTCCAGGATCATGTGGATTAATATCTACTACAATTATATACTTCATGGTAGCACATATATAATATATAGGTTGCAAAGCTAGCTTTTTGGATGTCTACTACCTTGCCTTAGCATAAGCAAGTTGACTTGTTTTTCATAATGATATTCTTGCTATCACAACTACACCCATGCATACAAAACATTGGCATAAAACAAATGGAAATATATAAATTGGTACAAGTGACACTTTTTAAACTCACAAATTTAAATTCTCGACTTAACAAAGTTACAGTGTTCAATAAAAGAATTGTTTACAAAACAAAGAGCAAACCAACACACCTCAAAATAACAAATGCAAAACTTCTGTAAGGCAAAAACAAGATCAGGAATATACATATAAGCAGCAGTAGCAATTATGAGCAATACCTGTTCAGAATGACAGAGGAGAATACTATACCATCAAGTTGTAACATTTCATTACCAAGCTTAAACAACCTGGGATTCAACAGTAAGGATGAAATTATCTGCTGCAATGTAAAACACTATCGAATAAGGAGAGTTAAGAACAAAGGAGCTATACTAGTTCTGATACTCAGTCATCTAGTGACAAGTATATTTTACTTTTTTGCAATCATTGGAGTTCGTAGCACAAAGTATCAAGTTTGCCTTGTGCCATTTGCTATTAGCACAGCTATAGCAGGATGGTTGACTGATGCCTTCATTGGAAGATACAAAGTGATACGTTTCAGTGTTTGGATGTTGTGGCTTATTATGATTGCAGTAACAGTAAGTGAAGTTGTTGGACAACTGAATGAGAAACTTTATAATAAAATGGTACAACTAGTATTATTCTGGCTTGTTAGTATTGGCCTGGGAGGATTTCAAGGCAGTATTGTTCAGCTGGGACTAGATCAGCTCCATGATGCTTCTACAACAGAAATCACATCTTTCATAGTTTGGTACGTGAGCTCTCTAATCAGCACTGGATTTATTGTAAAATTTAATCTCTATTGTCTTAATAAGATCTACATTCTGTTACTACTTTGTGCATGTCTTACTCTGGCACTAACACTAATAATCTGTTGCAATCATTGGCTGATTAAGGAGCCAGCAACCCAAAGTCCTTTTAAACTGATTTACAAGGTCATCAAGTATGCTGCTGTTACAAAGCATCCCCGATGTAGAAGTGCATTCACCTACTGTGAAGATGATCTTCCTTCTCGTATTGACTTTGGTAAGAGTAAATATGGAGGACCATTCACAACAGAGCAGGTGGAAGATGTCAAAACATTTTTGAGACTTCTTCCACTAATATTTATCTTGGGTATGATCGCTGATGTATTTTTTGCATCAAACTTTCTGTATGACAGCCTAGAGAAACAGAACAACCAATTTAGTAGGGCAAACTATGATCATGAGCTATATTCCAGAAAAGTCATTGCTGAATGTTACACTGAAACAAGTCTGACCAACAGTGTGCATCTTGGTGTAACTCTACTGATTGTATTAAAGGAATGTGTCCTGTATCCACTGTTTCAATGTTGTATATGCTGCTCAAAAATCAAGAGTTTATGGAAAGTCATAGTTGGAATAGTGTTACAAGCTTTGCGAGTTGCTAGTCTGATGGCTCTTGACATTATTTCCCGATACAACGAACACAATGTAAGCATCCAGTGTATATTTTATGAAAAACGTGGCCTACTAAGCCAAGCTTTCAGTGATCGCTGGTTGGTTATTCCTGAGTATCTTCATTTCATTCCCTAATCTTTCTGTTCACAGGTGCTATTGAATTCATTTGTTCACAAGCCCCTTACTCCATGAAGGGCATTATAGTTGGAGCACAGTACACCTTGGTCTTGGTCTGTTCAATCCCTTTTTTCATAGCAGCATTTCTGATATTCAAGTATGACATTTCCATTAAAGGAAAAGGGATCGTCACTTGTGAATTCTGGTATGCACTGGTATGTTTAGCTGCAAATTTCTTGATTTTCTTCATACTAACATGGATGGCAAAGCGATACAAGATGCGGAAAAGAGAAGACTTGCTACCTAATGAACACTATTTTGCCGAAAGATATTACTCACAATGAACATTATGTATAAAATTAATACATCGTGTAAGCACACACAAATCACTGTCACATGGCATCATTGTTAGTGTGGATCAAATGCTTTTATATAGTATAGTACTAGTACTGTAATCTCATTGGTCAGCAACCATTGAATAATTCATGGTATTCTACAGTCGTCTTCAACAGCGCCAAAACACGCAATGCGCACACGGCTGTAACCATGGCATTTCAAACAGACTGAACTGAATGGAGTCATCAGCAGTCCAGTGATAGCACCATGTATCCATTAGGTAAGGTCTACTGCTAGCTGTAATTATAGCTCTGTCAAACTGATATCTTAGACATTCACCATCAAACCGTAAAGGTTAGTTTGGTCTCTGTTGTGGACAGATATTTCAATTATTAATTTGTGAAATAGGTCAAAGGTCATGTTATGAATCACGTGATTTGTACTGAATATCATGCAGTCCAAGTGTGTGTACTATGTTTCTGATATGAAAGGAATGGAAAAGTGAGCATTTCTAGTTAAGACTATTTTGATCGTAGTCAGTTGAAATAGGTTTCCTAGACAGCTACTAGTAATCATTTTGAACTATTTTACATGGTCCTTCGAGCCGGATTGCCTCGGATTTATCGGATACTGTAGCTGATTATTGACACGTGCTCACCCGATCAACTGAAACGATGGCCGAAGGACTCGCCAAAAAGAAGCGAATTCGTGCCGGACACAAGGCATCGGCTACGAGAATCCTAAGCCAAGTCGACGAGCTGTTGGCAGCTGCCGATCCTGCGAGCCCTACAGACTTAGTAAGGCTAACGCAACTCAAGCTAAGCCTTCAAGAGAAATTGGACACACTAAAGCGCTTGGACGAAGAGATCCTCGAAGTTACGGAGGAGGACAAGGTTGAAGACGAGATAAAGCAAGCAGACTCCTTCAAAGAGGGGATTTATTCTGCGACGGTAAAGATCGACAAACTGTGCGTGACCACACCTCCGCACGCTGGTGGCGCTCCGCCCACTGGAGATACCGCTCGCGCTGCCGAAGCCCCCGAGCGCACGCGTGGACATCGAGTGAAGCTACCCAAACTGACTTTAAGAGCGTTCAATGGAGACATCACGACCTGGACTACGTTCTGGGACTCATATGAAGCGGCCATACATAAGAATTCTGAACTCTCTGATATCGACAAGTTCAATTATTTGAAGTCCCTCCTGGAGCGTACGGCCAGTGAAGCGATATCAGGGCTGACCCTGACTTCCACGAATTACCACGAAGCTATCTCCATCTTGAAAAAACGATTCGGCAACAAGCAGCAGATTATTGCCCGGCATATGGACATCCTGCTTAATGCTGATCCAGTGACTTCACAGCACAATTTGAAGGGTCTTCGCCACCTATATGACCTCATTGAAGCTCATGTACGCAGTCTCAAGTCTTTAGGGGTGTCTTCCGACTCTTACGGTAGTCTACTCTCCTCTGTGCTCTTGAGCAAGTTACCACAGGAGCTGCGTCTGATCATCAGTCGAAAGACAAGTGAAGACGACTGGACGCTGACTGCTTTGATGGAGGAACTAGAGCGGGAAATCAAGGCCAGAGAGAGAGCTGCGGCCGATCCCGTCAACCCCTCATCACAAGTTAAGAAGCACACGAGAGACCAACACACAGCTGCCGCCCTGGTTTCAGTGGCCTCCAACCCGTCCTGCTGTTACTGTCAGCAATCTCATCCATCTGGTACCTGTGGAACAGTGGTACAAATTGACGCCCGAAAGCAGATTCTGAAGAAGTCGGGTCGCTGTTTTGTTTGCTTGAGGAGAGGCCACATAAGTAGGGAGTGCAGGTCGAAGTCAAGATGCTCCAAATGTGGTGGTAGACACCATTTTTCTATCTGCTCGAGCTCACCCCAAGGGGATTCCACGTCCCGTACTACGCACGCTTCTGACCCAGTCATCAACCCAGCTGCGCCAAAGTCGAATCTCAATCCTGAAGCTGCCCCATTCACAACTCCAACAACTACCACTTGTTTCTCTGCCAGCACCAATAAGACAGTGTTACTACAGACCACTCGAACCGTGGTGTACAATCCAGACTCACCACAGTCCAATATGGGAGTACGAGCGATTCTTGACCTTGGGAGTCAGAGGTCTTATGTTACCAACCGAGTCAAGGATGCACTTGCCTTGATACCCGCTGGGGAGCAACAGATGTCTATTCTTACCTTTGGCTCCAACAAGAGAAACACTCAGATTTGTGAGATGGTGCGTGTCGGCCTGAAAACTCGAGAGGGGCCGGACATGGAATTGGAGCTATTTTCTGTGCCACTTATCTGTGAACCTCTAGTCGCCCAGCCAATCTCCCTTTGCAAGGAGAAATACGACCACCTATCACAACTTGAACTGGCTGACTACTCAGATGGTGTGTCTGCAATGGAGATTGACGTGCTGATCGGCTCGGATTACTATTGGGAATTTGCTACCGGCAGAATGAGTCGGGGTCGGAGTGGCCCAATTGCAATCCACACCAGATTGGGGTGGATATTATCTGGACCGGTAACTTTTACAGAGCCGGAGCAGTCATCTATTAGCCTCATCACGACACATACACTCAGAGTGGATGCTAACGAGCTTACGGAGACATTGGACAACACTCTGCAATCCTTTTGGGACTTGGAGTCATTGGGGATCAAAGAGCCTGAGCAGTCTGTGTTTGAGAAGTTCAGAGAAAACATCGTCTTCAAAGAGGACCGATACGAGGTGTCTTTGCCATGGAAGGATCAGCACCCACTACTTCCAGACAATTATCAGCTGAGCTTGAAACGTCTCCATGGCCTACTCCGCCGCCTTCGACAGAGCCCATCTGTTTTCCAAGAATATGATCGTATCATCCAGAATCAACTTAAAGAAGGGATAGTACAGAAAGTCGAAGACACAACAGAACGGACAGGGAGTAACAAGGTACACTACCTGCCACACCATGCTGTCATGCGGCAGGACAAACAGACCACAAAGTTGAGAATCGTCTATGATGCTTCAGCAAAGTGCGATGGACCCTCACTCAACGAGTGCTTATACACGGGGCCGAAATTCGATCAGAGCATTTTGAATATCCTATTGAGATTTCGGACACAGCAAGTGGCTCTGACAGCCGATATAGAAAAGGCTTTTTTGATGGTTTCCATGTCCCAGAATGACCGTGACGTATTGCGGTTCCTTTGGGTGGACGATATCAAGAAAGATCCACCAGAACTCTGTATTCTAAGATTCGCCCGAGTTGTTTTTGGCATATCTTCCAGCCCGTTTTTGCTTAATGCCACCATCCAACATCATTTAGAGAGCCATGCATCATCTTTTCCAGAGTTAGTGAAACGCCTATCCCGATCCATTTATGTGGATGACATCATCAGTGGGGCTGGAAATGAAGAAGATGCGTATCAACTGTATGCAGAGTCCAAGGATCTGTTGAGACACGGTGGATTCAACCTGCGAAAATTCATAACAAACTCGAGCCGACTTCAAGAAAGAATCGATGAAAGTGAACTGAAAGTCAGCAGTGACTCAGCCTTGCCGAACAACGATGAAACGTATGCCAAGTCAACACTAGGAGCTAATCAGAGAATGCTTCCTGGAGAACATAAGGTACTTGGTGTATGTTGGAATGTGGGCACTGATCAACTTGTCTTTAATGTAGATGAAATTGCCATGCTAGCAAAGGAGATAGAGCCCACTAAGAGGCATGTTGTGGCCATTGTGGGGAAATTTTATGACCCATTGGGGTATTTGTCACCTACAGTGGTACAGTTTAAGATGTTTTTTCAAGAACTTTGCCAGGCTAAGCTATCTTGGGATGAAGCCCTCACGGGGGAGTTGCTTGATAAATGGCAGTTTTTAGTCTCTGGCTTACAAGGTGGACCGCAAATAACTATTCCCAGATGTTTTCTAGAAGGGGTCTCCCCTCAGGTCCAGTCATACTGCCTGCAAGGTTTTTGTGATGCCTCTCAGGCTGCTTATGCAGCTGTGGTTTATTTGGTGATGGAGACACCCACGGGTCGGTTCGTGAAGTTCATTGCATCCAAGACCCGAGTTGCACCACTCCAAGGACTGACCATACCCCGATTGGAACTACTTTCAGGGCTGCTGCTGGCCAAACTGATAACATCCATTGCAACTGCTTTGGAACCTGAGCTCGAATTGAAACAGCCAACCTGTTACACTGACTCAATGGTGTCACTCTACTGGATTGTTGGCATCGATCGAGAGTGGAAGCAATTTGTCGAAAACCGTGTTCGTGAAATACGAAGACTTGTCCCATTCGACCGCTGGAAGCACTGCTCTGGCCGGGAGAATCCAGCTGACCTGCCATCGAGAGGCCTCCCTCTCGTAGAACTGTCTATCAACAAGCTGTGGCGGAATGGCCCCAGCTGGCTAAGTAACCAGGAAGAGTGTGAGAATCATCAAGGGATTGAAATGCCAGAAGAGTGTGTCTTGGAAATGAAAGGCAAAGACCAGAAGATTGTTCTCAGCCTGCTGGCAACAGAAGAGAAAGCAGGAATAAGTCAGGTCATGAACTGCAAAGACTACAGCTTTATTGATCGACTCTTCCGGGTGACAGCATATGTGCTGAGATTTGTGAACAGACTAAAACAGAGCAGAAGGTCACTTGAAGTCACAACTGTGTTGAGTGCGCAGGAGATTTCCCATGCGGAAAATTTATGGATCAAGGAATCGCAATACCAGCTGATGGGAGACCGAAACTTTGAAAGCTGGAAAACAAGACTAGGTCTCTTTCTTGATCAAACCGGCCTCTGGAGGTGTGGTGGAAGGCTATCTAATGCCGATATTCCCTACTCTACGAAATACCCGATCTTGTTACCTAGAGACCACCACCTCACAGCACTGATTGTCAAGAAGGCTCATGAAGTTGTTCTCCATAATGGTGTAAAGGAAACCCTGACTCAGATCCGAGCACAGTATTGGATTGTGAAAGGAAGGTCTCTTGTCAAGATGATAATTCACAAGTGCACCATTTGCCGGAGGTTTGAAGGGAAACCTTACGCTGCTCCTCCACCACCACCTTTGCCGAAATTTCGGGTGACCGAAGAACCACCATTTGCCTACACTGGCGTTGATTTCGCTGGGCCGCTTTACATCCGGTCAGGAGATGTCACAAGTAACCGCAAGGTATGGATTTGTCTATACACATGTTGTGTGGTCCGAGCTATCCATCTCGACATTGTTCCAGACATGACCACTTCAGCATTTTTACGGAGCCTTAAACGATTCACAGCTAGGAGAGGACTACCCAGGAGGTTTGTCTCCGATAACGGCAAGACATTCAAAGCTGCCGCCAAACTACTCAGTACCATCGCATCCAATGAAGAAATCCAGCAGTATCTCTCCGGAGCTGGCATTGAATGGCTCTTCAATGTTGAAAAGGCCCCTTGGTGGGGCGGGATCTTCGAACGAATGGTCCGATCGACCAAGCGATGTCTGAAAAAGATGATTGGCCGAGCCCAGCTATCATATGATGAAATTTTGACTGCCGTCACTGAAGTGGAATCGATAATTAACTCCAGACCACTCTCCTATGTGAGCACTGATGATATGGAAGAGCCCCTCACTCCATCTCATTTCCTCACAGGACGACGATTGCTCAGTGTGCCTGATCGCTTCTGTGTTGACTCTGAAAGTGATGAGGATGGGCAGGTGACTCCTGCTCAGTTAAGCAGACGAATGAGACACCTCAACAGAGTATTGAATCAGTTTTGGAGGAGATGGAAAGAAGAGTACTTATTGGAGCTTCGAGATGTTCACCACTGCAATGAAAGAAACTCAGATACTACCCCCATTTCAGTGGGAGACATTGTTGTAGTACATGATGATAAGCCTAGAGGATTCTGGAAGCTTGCTAGAGTGGAAGAGGTGATCACTGGCAAGGACGGAAGAGTCCGAGGTGCCGTAGTCAAGGTGAACTCAGGCAAGAACTCCACTGTCTTGAGACGTCCCTTGCAACGACTTTATCCTTTAGAAGTCAGTTGTCACATCGATGATGGTGGACCTGATCAGATGCAAGACGCGCAGAGGGTGCCTGACAATGTCAGTGCTAGCCCATGTGAGGAAGTCACTGCCGATTCTCACAGCAACAAACTAACTGAGACTGCAGTAACCAAACGCCCTACTAGAGCATCAGCTCTTGAGGCGAGAGATCGAGTAAAGGCTTTAGCCATCTACGACAACGAATCATGAACATACAAGTTAATCGGTGTTGAATTTGACATTAGTGAATAGCATTTAAATGAATTTTGTTAGTAACTGTTATAGTCTAATTCTTCCTGTTGACCATTACTGGCCAACGGGGGGAGGATGTTGTGGACAGATATTTCAATTATTAATTTGTGAAATAGGTCAAAGGTCATGTTATGAATCACGTGATTTGTACTGAATATCATGCAGTCCAAGTGTGTGTATATGTTTCTGATATGAAAGGAATGGAAAAGTGAGCATTTCTAGTTAAGACTATTTTGATCGTAGTCAGTTGAAATAGGTTTCCTAGACAGCTACTAGTAATCATTTTGAACTATTTTACAGTCTCGATTCATGCCATGATGGCTATGTAGGTGGTTTCCACGTGCTGAGTCATAGCCGAGACTATACACTAGCTGTCTGAGTCTTGGCTAGCTAACTAGCATTCTTTGTAGACTCACCAGTTTAACTTTCAACTCCAAAGCTGTTTTCACGTTCTTCACTGTCACGGCACCCTGGTTAGAACGGTTCACACAAAGGCCAGCTGTGCCCTGTTAGCACTAATCAATGGCAAAGAGGGCGGTGTCCAGGGATGATGCGGAAACAAATTAGAGGTCTACTGTGATCAGTGTATGTACACACAAGCCAGCTCCAGTGAGATTAACCATGGTATAGTAGTTGCTGTTGTCAGTGTTGATCAATGAACAATATGATAGCCTAGCTATAGCCAATTGTCCTATGATAGCTAGTTAACTAAGGTTATTAATCCTAGCTATTCAATACTATAATAAAACAAACATTGCACACACCTTCATTGAATAGCATGCTTATTACTACCCTCGGTGTGGATATTCCACTTGACCTTCGGCCTCGTGGAATAGTGTCCACACCTCGTGTATAGTAATAATTCACGCTATTCAATGAAGGAGTGTGCAATTGTATATTGTCAGATGAGGTTCAAAAGGATATTGTCTATCCCTTAATATAGCTAATACTCTAATATAGTGATACCCATATGGCGAAAAAAGCTATATGCTAAAGTTTCAACTTGTTACTGTAGCCCATAAAATGTGAGAACACACAATCATACTCAGTATTATTTCTACTGCAACAAAACTATATATATGTATATATATATGCTCAATGGCAAGGTATTTGGGTACAAATACTATTATTGCAATGTGATATGTGGAACATAAGGCTCAGACACGCATAGCTATCTTGAACTTGAATTTAAACAAAGAAACATTGGTAAATTTTTAAGGATGACTTTATCTCACTATTATCACAACTACACCAATGCATACACAATAATGTTTACATTCACTATAAGAATGTACATACTCTGCATGCCTAATGGTGGAATTGTTTAGAAAAAAACAAGGGCAAAATCTATATACTTTTAGATAACAAATGCATACTTTCTGCGAATCTAAACAGATTTGGAATACAACGATTGTGCATAAATAATCACACATATAGTAATTATGATCAATATCAACTCAAAATGACAGAGAACACTCGGTCTTTGAGTTCAATTCCATTTCTAAGTAGAAGCAACCAGGAGCTAAGTACCTGCTGCAATATAAAATGTTATCGCATAAGAAGAGTTAAGAACAAAGGAGTGGTATTGGTTTTGATACTCAGCTTTCTAGTGACAAGTACACTTTACATCCTCGCAACCACTGGAGTTCATCATTACACATACCAGTTTTGGCTCATCCCATTTGGCATTAGCACAGCCATAGCAGGATGGTTGACTGATACCTTCATTGGAAGATACAAAATGATACGTTGCAGCGTTTGGATCATGTGGATCCTTATGATTGCAGTAACAGTGAGTGCAGTTGTGAAACAACTGAATGAGATGTATCACCATTATGATAAAACTGTACGACCAGTATTATTCATTCTTATTAGTATTGGCTTGGGTGGATTTCAAGCCAATATCATTCAGCTGGGGCTAGATCAGCTCCACGATGCTTCAACAACTGAAATCACATCCTTCATAACTTGGTATGTAAGCACTCTAATCAGTGCTGGATTTGTTGTACAATTCAACATTTTTTGTCTTAATGAACAAAATAAACTCTTTGTTTTGTTGCTGATTTGCATGAGTCTCACATTGGCACTGATATTAATAACTCATTGTAATCACTGGTTGATTAAGGAGCCAGCAACCCAAAGTCCCCTCAAATTAATCTATAAAGTCATCAAGTTTGCTGTTGTTACAAAGCATCCCCGATGCAGAAGTGCCTTCACCTACTGTGAAGATGACCTTCCTTCTCGTATTGACTTTGGTAAGAGTAAATATGGAGGACCGTTCACAACAGAGCAGGTGGAAGATGTCAAAACATTTTTGAGACTTCTTCCACTAATATCTATCTTTGGTTTGATTATTAGTGTACTCATTGCATCAAACTATTTACATATCTATCTAGCGAGACAATATAACCAATTCAGTGGATTAAATCTTAACAGTGAACTAGGGTCCAGAAAAATCATCGCAGAATGTTACACTAAAACAAGCTTAACCCACAGTGTCTATCTTGGTATAACTCTGCTGATAGTATTGAATGAATTTCTCCTTTATCCGCTCTGCCACCACTATATATCCTTTACAGGAATCAAGAGTTTATGGAAAATCATACTAGGAATAGTCTTACAAGTTTTGCGAGTCATAGCACTGATGGTATTTGATGTCATTTCTCGACGAAATTTCTTAGACCACAGTGAACTCAATGCAACCATTCACTGTATATTTCTTGAAAAACACGGACTACTAAGCCAAAGCTTTAGTCATGAATGGTTGGCTGTTCCAGAGTACATTCACCACCTTTCCCTAATCTTCATACTTATAGGCATCATTGAGTTCATTTGTTCACAGGTCCCTTACTCCATGAAGGGTGTGATAATTGGAGCACAGTACGCTTTGATCTTGGTCCTTTTAACTCCCACAGTAGTAATTGTGGCGTTAACCAAAGTGCATTTCTCCATCTGGGGTCAAAGAATCATCAGTTGTGAATTCTGGTATGCACTGGTATGTTTAGCTGCAAATTTCTCCATTTTCTTCATACTAACATGGATGGCAAAGCGATACAAGATGCGGAAAAGGGAAGACTTGTTACCCAATGAGCACTTCTTTGCTGAAAGATACTACTCTCAATAAATCTTACACGATAGATGAAGTTAGATTTGTAGCTATAGGTGTGTGTGAAATCAATGCATGCACTGCTTAGACATGGTCTAGCAGTCATGTCATTCCCTGTTTAGTCAAATAGAAGAGTTTTTATATTAGTAGGATAACTAGCACTGATTATATCATCATTTGTCATAGGTATGCAAATAGGTAAAAGAAGATGACCACTTTTTAGGTATTATTTCTATAGCCCTAGCTAGCCCAAAAATGCAATATTTTGTACACAAACATTAGCTATAATACATATTGTCGTATATTGAACTTTGACCTCTAATACAAACATATGGGAGTGCGTGGGCAGCAACACGCTTGATATTTTGCCATATCAGTCGTGTTCGTCACATGCGAAATCCATATCAGTCATGTTCGTCACATGATCGCCATATCAGCAGTGTTGAACGTTTATGCTAGCCAGCGCTAGCACGCGCTGCTACTCGCACAAAGGCCAAGGTGAGTTGCTATTGTCAGTCTTTTGGCTTTGTTGTCAAGTTAGATAAATAAGCTAAGGTGCCGCTGTACTTACTGTATCTAGCTACATGCCTTTAAACCCTTTACCATATACACAAGCAAATTGCATACATCAGATGCACAAAGCATGCTTTAAGCCAAAATTGCAAACAATATACCTGCACACAATAGTCACATTAAGGTATAATGCTACTAACAAACAGGATACAAAGCTATGCTTGTGGCACTAAAAATTAACAGAAACTGTCATTAGCAATTGTAATTAGCCAGTACACATGCATCCATGTATACTTCGTATGATAGTCAACACCAATGCTACCACTCCAGCACCACTTCCAATGACAACTATATTTTGGTTATCAAAAGTTTCAATTAACAATAACAACACTCCAACCACTAAAAGATTCAACCCCAATGTTTCTTATATGGTTGCAACACAAGGAAAAATATTCCTAGAAAAACATGAAAAGTCCTGATTATTTGCCAGTTTGAATTACTGCTATCATTGTTGCTGTTCATTACCATGGCAATGAAGACACTACCAATCAAAAGTCTTAACAACAAATAGAGGGCAGACACAGATCTATAGTCTTGCATACTATCAGTACCATCTTTGTACCATCCTTGAAATATGTCCATAATGAAATTTAGAACATCCCATCTTTTAAATCCACAGCAGCTTGGTAACTTTCTAAAGAACCTGGTCGGATAGAACAGCAGAAGCAGAGGCGGTCGAAGGACAATAAATATGACAGACAAAGCAAGGGCAGCATGAGAAATGTGCTCAGCATGAAAAAATTGACATTTGTGTCAAAGAGTAGAACTGTGGAATTAAAAATTTCATTACCACTACTGTCGTATGTGTAGATAGCATAGATGCCATCAATAATATACTTTTTGTTTGAGCAACGTCCACATACTCGACTTCTCTTGCATCCTATCTGAGTTACCTTGCTTGCTCTCGGCGAATATGACTGACAAGCAAATCTGTCTATCTGTATTAAAGTGCTACTGTTGACTGAGCCTTGGCTTAATCTGGCTGTGACGACACTCACACTGCCAATCTGGCTATTCTCTTGTCATCCTTGGCATCGTCAACTTCTGTTTAAGTGTGTTACCTTACTTGCTCTCGGCGAATATGACTGACATAAAGTGTTACTGTTGCTTGACTCAATCTGGCTAGCTGTGACGACACACATTCACTTAATATGCTCAATAGTTGCCAACTTTCATCCAGCTAAGCGTCACTGATCGCCTTTGTGTCACTTGCTCTTGAGCATTCTTCTTGTCCAGTGCATCATAGAAAGAACGATGAGGCCATGTTAATATGCATAGCATGCAAGTGATGACAATCATTACCAACGATAGTGATCTTGGATAGACGGACACATGGTCAGACAAACTTCTGTTGAACGAACAAATGTGGGGCTCGCTCACACTCACCCCAAAACATTACACAAATTCGACAGCTAGTAAGCCAACCAACATACCATTAGTTCTATCAAGAGTGCATTAGGAAGAGTGTACAACAATACTGGAATTTCTTATTGGGTAAAGTTGTCTGTGGAGGCTATATTTTATGCTTAGAGGGTTCAAAAGTATATCGTGTTAAATTCTACCCATTGCTGATGGCTAGCTGATATTCTGCTTCGATGGAGATATGCTCCAGGATCATGTGGATTAATTATCTACATCCTTACTACAAGAATATATTTTCTGATAGCACCTACAGTAACATATTGCAAAGCTAGCTTTTTGGATGTCTACTACCTTGCCTTAGCATAAGCAAGTTGATTGTTTTTGTAATGATGTTCTTGATATCACAACTACATCCATGCATACAAAATATCATTTACATAAGCATAACAATGATGGAAATAGCTAACATTGATACAGGTGACATTTTTTAAACTTAAATTCTCAGCCTAACAAAGTTACAGTGTTCAATGAAAGAATTGTTTACGTGACAAAGAGCAAACCAACACACCTGAAAATAACAAATGTAAACTTCTCAACAACAAGAAGCCAGACTGTACATATAAGCAGCAAATAGCAATTATGAGCAATACCTGTTCAAAATGACAGAGGAGAATACTAGATCATCAAGTTGTAACATTTCATTATCAAGCTTAAACAACCAGGGAATAAACAGTAAGAACAAGATAATTATCTGCTGTGACATAAAACGCTATCAAATAAGAAGAGTTAACAGCAAAGGAGGTATATTAGTTCTGGCAGTCAGTTATCTAGTGACAAGTGTGTTTTACCTTCTTGCAACCACTGGAGTGTATAGTTCAACATATCAATTCTGGCTTGTTCCATTTGCTATCACCACAGCCATAGCAGGATGGTTGACTGATGCCTTCATTGGAAGATACAAAGTGATACGTTGCAGTATTTGGATCATGTGGCTTCTTATGATTGCAGCAACAGTAAGTGAAGTTGTCGGACAACTTAATAAGAAGTATTACCATTACCATAAAGTCATTCGGCCCATATTATTTTGTTTTATAAGTATTGGCCTAGGAGGTTTTCAAGCCAGTTTGGACTTGATCAGCTCCCTGATGCTTTAACAACTGAAATCACATCCTTCATAGTTTGGTACGTAAGCACTTTAATCAGTGCTGGATTTCTTGTAGAATTCAACATTTTTTCTCTTAATGAACAAAATAAACTCTTTGTTTTATTACTGATTTGTATGAGTCTTACACTAGCGCTCATACTAATATTTCATTGCAATCACTGGCTAATTAAGGAACCGGCAACCCAAAGTCCTTTAAAATTGATCTATAAGGTCATCAAGTTTGCTGTCATTACAAAGCATCCCCCATGTAGAAGTGCCTTCACCTACTGTGAAGATGAGCTTCCTTCTCGTATTGACTTTGGTAAGAGTAAATATGGAGGACCATTCACAACAGAACAGGTGGAAGATGTCAAAACATTTTTGAGACTTCTTCCTTTAATATCTATCTTTGGTGTGATTACTAGTGCAGACTTTGCATCAAACTATTTGTATCATCACCTAGAGAAACAGTACAACCGATTCACTGGTATAAACTTCGGTCGTGAACTAGATTCCAGAAAAAATGTTGCTGAATGTTACGTAGAAACAAGCCTGACTAACAGTGTACATCTTGGTTTAACTCTGCTGATTGTATTAAATGAATTTATCTTTTATCCACTCTTTCAACGCTGTGTATGCTGTACAAGAATCAAAAGCTCATGGAAAGTCATAATTGGAATAGCCTTACAAATTGTGCGAGTCACTAGTTTGATAGTTCTGGACATTATATCTTGATACAACAATTTAAAACACAAAAATGAACATAATTCAACTATCCAGTGTATATTTCATGAAAAACATAGCCTGCTAAGCCAAACCCTCAGTGATCGATGGTTGGCCATTCCGGAGTATCTTAACATCGTTTCCCTAACCTTCCTATTTACAGGTGCTATTGAATTCATTTGTTCACAAGTCCCTTACTCCATGAAGGGTATAGTAATTGGAGCACAGTACACCTTGGCCTTGGTCTGTACAATTCCATTTTTCATAGTAACATTTCTGATAATCAAGTATGACATTTCCATTAAAGGAAAAGGGATCATCAGTTGTGAATTCTGGTATGCACTGGTATGTTTAGCTGCAAATCTCTCCATTTTCTTCATACTAACACGGATGGCAAAGAGATATAAGATGCGGAAAAGAGAAGATTTGCTACCTAATGAACACTTTTTTGCCGAAAGATACTACTCTCAATGAATATCATATCATAGCTATAGTATATTTAACTATGGAAACCGATAAAACTAGTTTAGCTAGGTGTATGTGTGTGTGTGTGAATTAATACACTATGTATGCATATACAAATCACTGTGATATCATTGTTAGTGTGATTCAACCAGGATCAAATGCTTTATGTTATTGGTAGACGAGGATATATGTATCCCTTAATCTAGGTACAACACTAATGATACCCACATGGCAGAGAATTTGAACTTTGTAGCCCATAAAATGTGAGGATACACTATCATACTCAATATTATTCTACTGCAACAAAACTATATTATGCTTAATGGCAAGGTAGCTATGGGTGTACAAAACTATTGTTGCAATGTGACATTGGAATACCGTAGATTTGGAAATTTTTGTGTTATAAAACTTTTGTATGACAGTTTTCATGGTGAAAAATTTCCGTAGGAATGACCCTTATCACAATAATGTTAATAGTGTGCATGCGTTTTCGTAAGATTAGTTTTTGTAGCTGCCATCAACTACGAAAATATTTTACAATGAAAAATTTCAGATTTATGCTACTAGGCTCAGATACACATAGCTATTATGAACTTGAATTTAAATAAAGAAACATTGATAAATTTTTTAAGGATGACTTATGTTATCTCACTATTATCACAACTAGCTACACACTCTTCCTCTTTTTTTTATTTTTATTCTTATGCACTCTTGACTAAACCAAGCTGTGGCTGCAGACAGTTACGCATACTTGAACTGTTAAGTTGGTCATCATAGCTCTGAGTTTTTTTTTATCTTTCTTGAGGCATTGTACTCAGCCACTCCTGTGTTTTGTCGAAAAGCTGGGAAGAGGCTGAATACGCTTCCACTGGTTGGTACGGTACTGTCATTGACATTCTTTATTTCATTATGAGTCTTCGATCCTGTGACTTTCTATTCTCTGGTTCACGTTGAGGCCTGATTTCTTCCCGAGTCTTCGATCGATGTACACGTGTATGCATGCAGTACAGCACTGCACTAAATTTACAATTATATGGTATGGAATGGTTGTACCACCATACATACGTATATTACATGCATGGCTGTACCGTTTATGTGGGGCTCGCTCAGGCTCGTCCCAATGGCAGATGTTATTCCTCAATTTGGTAATATTTTGCTACAGGCTAAACAAGACGGTGTCTTATAAATTATAGTTCCCAAGATCTACATAATACAGGGTTCCACAGTAAATCTATATTCACTGATATTGTTCCAGCTGCTATAAACATTATACTATACAGCTATAGCAAATTCCCAACAAAATACAATCACCAGTGATTATAATGCTTTCTTATTAAACTGAAGAACCATACTGAGCAATAACTGGATTAAACCAACACACAGAAAAAGCATCGTGTACGAAAGATGGCAAAGAAATCCAGCAGTCTCAAACTTAATCAATGCAGTAATTCATTCTATCAGATCAGAAAACTAAAGAACAAAGGAGTGATCATAATAATTTCTTTGTGGTAAGTGCATCGGAATACCTCATAGCATATGTGCAAATACCTGGGGGAGCAAGCATTGGTACAGTGGTTCTGGGTTTCACTCTGCCCTTCGCTGGGTGGCTAGCTGACATGTATCTTGGACGATACAAAATAGTATGTTGGAGCATGTGGATCATGTGGACAGCCTCTATGCTGGCAACAGCAGGCTCAGTAGTAACTCAATTGATGGACAGCCACCATAAAATCTTTCAAGACTCAATGTTTCTCATCGTGGCCATTGCATTCGGAGGCTACCAAGCCAACATAATCCAGTTTGGGCTAGACCAGCTCCAAGATGCTTCAACAACTGAGATTACTGCTTTCATACGTTGGTATGTGTGGACATACATCAGTAGCCGAGCTATTTTTCAGTTTACTCACACATGCTTAAATGATATATACCATACTCTGGGACAAATAGTAATTTGCATAGCTAAGCCTTACAATAGTGATCAGTTCATCCTTCATAATCAGTTTGTGTCTAGTACAGGAACCAGTGACACAAACCCATTCAAATTAATCTACAAAGTGATAAGGTATGCCATCAAACATAAGCATCCAAGATGTAGAAGTGCCTTCACCTACTGTGAAGATGAGCTCCCTTCTCGTATTGACTTTGGCAAGAGTAAAATTAATATGGAGGACCATTCACAGCAGAGCAGGTGGAAGATGTCAAAACATTTCTATGATTGCTGGTTATCCTTGCTATTGTAAGTGTGTTAATAAGTGATATTCTTCTCATACACAGACCAATAGAACAGTTGATACGTGTTCTCTTAAACACTCAGTCCACTACTTCAGTGACTGAATGCTACAAAGAAAGATTTCTTACAACTACAATTGACTTCTGTACAGTAGCATTAGTCATATCTCTATATGAATTAATCATTTATCCTATCATACAAAAGTGCACTCCTGAAATAAAAATTCATCAAAAGTTTCTATTAGGTGTGGCATTACAAATAGTGAGAGTTATCATTATCATAGCGTTTGATTTAATGGCAAGGAAAATCTACTCAGAACACCAAGATCAAAAGGCAGTACATTGTATCTTTGAAGTATCTAGGCTTAATGATGGTGCTATACATACAAATTAAAGGAACAGTATTAAATTAGTTCTGATTGACTGCTACGTATAATATCAGGCATTGCTGATATGCAGTAATAATAATTATTATGTGTAAATGGGAAGCATTCTAATAGCAGAAATAGTACTATTAGGATGATACCACACAGTAGTTACTCCTGTACATGTACATGTTTACATCTTGCCCACTGTGGTAGAAAATGAATAGCCTGGGCTTCTTGGATCACACATCATTTGAATCACTAGCCATGATTGATTTTTTATCTCAGAGAGATAAGGTTACACAGAGGTAATGATTGCCTACATAATTGAAAGTGCTCCCCTACACAATGATAACTAAACAAAATTAATAAGCAAAGATAGCTACAGTAATGATACAAATGATATTATAATAGTACAAACTTTGTGCATGTTGTTGCAGGTATGCAGTTTCATGCATGTTTATCCTCAATGAGGCGTCAGACTCATAAAACATGCACGTGTATCAATAGTAGGGTAACTTCTTATATTACACTTTATACACACTATGTCAGCCTAAAAGTTGGTTAATATTATTGTTTACTTCAAAGCAACACAGTACGGTCATGCAGATGGTCTACAAAACATCTATATTAGCTAAGAGCCAGTGCACACTGAGCCAGCTTTTACAACCAGCTTTTGCAACCAGATTGAAAGCAACTTATGACCAAAATTGAATTAGGCAATAACATCATAATTACGTATACACGCATACATGATTGTAATGCTGAGTAGTTTCAGTGTAATTTACATGCTAGGTAATTTACATCATTCCATGAAGCAGAAAGAGAAAACGGGTACTGACATACACATTTTAGCTATAGTAATGTAATTCGTACCATTAAATTTTTTGTCACATAAGTGGCTGTAATACATAGTTGCCAACCGTCCCGGAATTTGCGGGATTGTCCCGGAAATTGTAGGCATGTCCCGGAGTCCCGGAGTCCCGGAATTAGTAGACAATGTCCCGGATATTAAGCAATCTCGATCTAGTAGTATAATTAATGCAAAGTCAGCAAAATTGTCGAGGTCGAAGGTCAATTAAGCATGCAGCGGTGTATGCAGATACTAAGTATAATTTCTGATTGACGATCTAGTACAACTACAGAGTACAAAATCAAATACAGGTAAGGTATTTGTTAACTGTAAAGCTGAACAAGTCAACAGTGACATGACATCACAGTGTGTCCTGCATATTTCGGCAAAATCCTGCAAAATTGAGCTGCTTGTCCTGCAAAAGTATAAATTGAGGTTGGCAAGTATGGTAATATTGTACAATTATTGCACACTCCTTCATTGAATAGTTTGATTTATTACTACCCAAGGTGTGAATATTCCACGAGGCCGAAGGCCGAGTGGAATATTCACACCTTGGGTAGCTAGTAATAAACACACTATCATGGCAATGAGAAGGAGTGTGCAATTGCTGTTTTATTATATAGAATAGGACTAATAACTGTAGTAGTGCTAGCTGTAGATTAGGCCCTGACTTGTCAATGGTTGTAGCTATACTCACTGGAGTCATGACTCCAGCATGTTGCCTTGGAGTGTGTCACATACTCTGACCACAGTCATGTCAACCACTAGCTAATTTGTATTTGTGGCTATGTCATCCTAGGCGCCGCCCTCTTCACCATTGATTACTGCTGACCGTGGCACAGCTTACCTCCACAGCTGGGAGACATGATGGCTCACTTCCGGCGTGCGAATGGCACTTAGCCAGGGCGCCGTAGCTACATCGAATAATGTGACAAGTTTTAAAGAGCTTTGGAGTAAACGTAAACTGGTGAGTCTAAAAAGGAACAGTACTCAGTATCCAGTAGCTATCAGTAGCCTAGGCTAGTCTCCTGTACAGTAGTCAGGCTCAGTCCTGTATGATCGTCGACCACCGCTACGTGCGTGGCCGTCAGTGAGCGGCCAAACTAGCTTTCGTTTATCTATTTATAAATGTCTGAGAGTCTGTTTGACAGAGATAGCAATAGAGCTTGTACCATGGTTGTAAATTCTGACCAATCAGATTGCTCCATATGAGGTTGATAAATCACTTATCAAACCTTGTACTTATGTACAAGGTTTGACAACTACCTGAGGGCATGGGCATACAGTGTACTCTACTGTCTAGCTGCATCATATAGTACTAAAGTGATTAGATAGTAGAGCAAGGTTGAAGGTTAATTACTAAGTGGGCGGAATAATTGGATGCCAAGTCAGCGATGTTTCGAGTTCGAGCAGCTGTGCTGTGGAGGTAAACTTGTGACGAAGATCCTGGCCAGTGAGTCACATTTTGAGAGATTTGGTACACACACGGCTGGTCAAGGAGCAAGCCATCGCTGTGACAGTTCGACTGAGAAACAACTAAGCTTTCTTAACTTGACAGGCTCGGCCATGGGTCGATGGTAAGCTTTAATACTAGCCAGCTTTTTCACGACGATTCGAACGGTTGCTGGGTGCCGCTCGAGCTGACTTTTATAGCCTAGCCAGCGCTGTCGTTACTAGGATGAGGATGCGTTGTTATGGCCACATGGCCCATGGTACAAGTCCGTTATATACCTCGGTTCGGTCTCTACGCGATTTACACAGCCTCGGGCCTTCGGCCCTCGGTTGTGTAAATAGCGTAGAGACCTGCACCTCGGTATACAACCTACACTTACCTAACCGTGATTACTGGACTACTGATGTCGCCATTCTCTTTGTTTGAATCGCCATGGTTACTGTACGAGGCTCAGTTATACGCGCATTGCGCGTTTTAGCGCTGTTGAATACCGTGAATAATTCCACGGTTGTTGACCAATCAGATTACAGTATTAGTACTAGTTAGATACCGAGTCCAAGGGATCTACGCGATTTAGAGACCCGAAGGCCCGAGGCTGTAGCGTCCCGAGCGTAGCGAGGGCGCTACTTCGGGCCTGAGGGTCTCTAAAGAGCGTAGATCCCATTGGACGAGGTATCTAACTTATTTAGAATATAGCAACCGTAACCATGACAGTTCAAAATGAGAGCCTGAGATGAAAAAGAAGCTAGCTAGTGAGCTATATAGTATGAACTATGAGTTAGCAACCTACTCTTGCGCCGATCAACTCGTCGAATCACCAGCACTAACGTTCATCGTGGGTGTGGCAAAACGTGCTCAGTTCCGTGCTCGTGCTTCGAGCATGCGCTATTCACTTCCAATAATACAGTGAGTGTGGTTTTGTGCTGATAGTAGACGGCTACACAGTTAGAGTAATAATACAGCGCTATGTATGGTCGTCACATAGCTGCTATGCTAGACCAAGCGGGTTTACTAAGTAGGTTTTCTAAGTGCTAGAGGCACTTGGTAAACCTACAGATTTCTATGTTGGTTAGAAGTTTCAATGTGACCAATCAGATTGCAGTATTTGTTACACCTATATTCTAATATATAATAAAATAATTTTATACTGTAGTGCTAAGGAGGTATTTAGCTATAGTAAACTAATGTAGTTCAGGCGTACCATTTTGTCACATACTGAGTGGCTGTAATATATAATAATTAAGTTGACTTTATACTGTAGTGCCAAGGATCGAGGTGTGACAGGTGTGCTTTATGGAGAGTGCACTATACAACGCTCTCCAATTGCCATGTGCCATGTGCTTGAAAGTTAGTGCACCCCTTTGAGTGCTAACACCTTTAAAATGTTTATGAAGAAACAATCAAGACCTTAAAGAGCTGAAAATAATAATAATTAACTTGCGTACCCAAATTGAGTCACTTGTCTTAAATTATAAATACAGTTTTGTGCATATTGTTCATGCATGCATGTTTATCCCTAATAAGGAGTTTGGAAAAAAAAGGTACTGATACTAGGGTAAAAGTTCATACTGACTTATACACTCTGCACAGCCTAAGGTTTGGTTAGTTGAAAGCATCACAATAATATTATGTCTTGTAGTAATATCTGCTAGCGCATATGCCAGCTTTTACAATCAGAGTACAACTCACGGCCAATATTGAATTAGGTATGGTGTGCACATAGCTTGTTTACCATGTGCAGCCATCAGCTTTTGACTTAATTGTGTTGATGTTTTTAACTTAATTATACATTATGTTGATACAATGTGACCGGGAGCATTTTCAGTTATAAGGAACCTAATAGCTAATTATTCAGAGCCTCAGCAGTAAATAAACTTCTCGTTCAACTAAACTACAACAGCATAATCTATTTCTAAGCAAGCTGCAGCTGATCTGATCAATAATGGAAGAGGAGTCTAGTAGGAATGAATATTCCACAAAAACTTCCATGGAGCATGTGCTAATACGGAGACACATAATAGCCAGTGATCAAAATAAACAAAAAGAATTTGGCTGTAGGTCTAACTGTCGACTAAGGAAGCTTACTAACAAAGGAGCTATTTATCTGATGTTGGTGTGGAACTTTCTAATTTTTAGTGCAATAGTTCACCTCATCACTGATTTTACTGAAGTTTATCTATTAATTGTGGGACTAACTCTACCCTTTGCTGGATGGCTGGCTGACATTCGCTTTGGACGGTACAAGATGATACGCTGGAGTATGTGGATCATGTGGACTGCCTCCATGCTGGCTACAACAAGCTCTATAGTAGCTCAATTTGTGGAGAATTATCAAAACATTAATAAGGACATCAGACTTGTATTAAATATCATGGTGTGCATTGGTTGTGGAGGATATCAGGCTAATGTTGTTTTATTTGGGTTAGACCAACTCCAAGATGCTTCAACAGATGAAATCACAGCATTCATTATCTGGTATGTCTGGACTGCCATTTGTGGTTCACTGGCTTTCCTTTTCACTAATGAATATTTGAGCAAAGAGTATCAACTAATTGTGCCACTCTTAGAATGTGTCTGCCTAAGTGTTGTTGTGAGTCTGTGTGATTTGTTTCATAATGTCTTACTGAAAGAGCCAGTAACACAGAATCCATTTCAATTAGTCTACAAAGTCATTAGATATGCCATTAACAATAAGCATCCAATATGTAGAAGTGCCTTCACCTACTGTGAAGATGAGCTTCCTTCTCGTATTGACTTTGGTAAGAGTAAATACGGAGGACCATTCACAACAGAGCAGGTGGAAGATGTCAAAACATTTTTAAGGCTAATTATTGCGATTATCTTTTTCTCTCTGCTGCCAGGTGGAATAGCTCCTCTGCGTCAACTGCAATATAAGTATGTCGAATTACTGGAATACAGCAATCAAACTGATACTGAAATAATCCGAGGAATTTTTGCATTCTGCAATACAGTAGTACTAATACCTCTTTATGAGTTTGTATTCTATCCTCTCTTTCAAAGGAAGTTACTTTGGGTGCAGAGCTACCATAAACTCATACTGGGAGCACTGCTACATATGGTAAGGATCATCACACTCATGGCATTCGAGTTGAGTGCTCGTCACACCTACTTGGTACAGCATGGCGACAATGCCACACTTCAGTGCATCCTTGAGGGAGCTCAAGACAATCTGAGCCCTTCCTTCAATGCCAAGTGGATGGCTCTTCCAGATTTCCTCTTCATTATGTCAACAGTATTCTTCATTATCGGCAGTTTTGAATTTATGTGTGCTCAGTCTCCATACTCCATGAGAGGTCTATTATTTGGCACTGGATATGGCAGTGTGGTGCTATTCAATATACTTGGATATGGTATAATGCAGCCTTTCATAAGGTTGCCCTTCAGATGGGGATCAGGAATCATCAGTTGTGAATTTTGGCTCTTACTTCTGATTCTAATACTTTTGATAATTAGCACGATCCTATTCTGTGGCATCATAAAGTGGTACAAGAAGAGAAAGAGAGAAGATGTCTTGCCAAATGAACACATCTTTGCTGAGAGGTACTACACAAGTTAAATCAGGAATAAATATTCAAGCGCATATATGCTTGTTTTTGTTTTTGTTTTTTTATCAGGAAATTTGCTTGCAATTTAAACCTGAAATTCCAATTGTTATAATTTTCATGCATGTATTCATGTTCCACTTAATTAGCTACCAAGAATGTATTTGATTCAGCTTCATTACTATGAGAAACACAGGAAAAATTTTTCGGTTCACAACTGCCATCATTGCAAATTTTTTACAATAGTTGTGTTTCCGAAATGCAATGAAAGCACAATATTAGGGTAGTTAATGAGTAGTTATTAGTGGTTAGTACTAGTTAAACCCTTATTTCACAACTGTTGCACAATGTGTTCACAACTATTGCATTTTTAAAACACAACAGTTTTGCAACTCCCTAACATTTTTGGTCAGAACACAACCATTGCAAGTGGTCTTGATGTTGTGGAAAGTATTGTAATTAGGCCGATTTCACAACAAATCCTCACAGCTTACAAAGATTCCGCAACAGTTGTGCTGTGAATATTTTTTTGTGAAATTTACTTTTTATATTGCTAGAGATTCATGATGAGAAAAGATTAATGTAGCTATCTGGAAGGTGAGTCTACTAGAACAAAACACGAGCTATTTCATTTATAAATCTCATCCTTTGATACAACTTTAGTTCATAACAGTGAACAAAATCTGATGTAATAATAGTACAAAGAGCTACAGAATTTACATGCATCCATTGTTCATTGTATAAGTTCAAAGTTGTAACATAGAATAATTTTACAGAGTAAAACCAAAAAGTGGTTTATTAATACATGATTGTTACTGTCATTGTATCATTTTGAGTGGAGGTACAACATGCTGAGAAAAACAAGATGGCATTGAACAAAGAATCCAGTGAAGCATTATCATCTATGGTCCAAGAGCAGGTTTTACTGCTGAACAACAGATTTACAATCAGAGAGAAATACTGCCAGCTAGCATACAAAATGAGGACCTTTAAAAACAAAGGAGCCATTTTATTGCTTACGTGGAACATAGCTGTGATCAACCTGGTCTACTACCTACTTACACAGACATCACTGGAAGGAGTACACTTTATAGCACTTCTATTTATGTTACTGAATGCTGGGTGGCTAGCTGATGTGTATCTTGGACGATACAAGGTAATACAGTGGGGCATGAGGATAATGTGGGTTGGCTCAGTGCTGGCTACTTTGAGCTCTGTAGTAGCACAATTGGTAGACAGTTATGAAAGCATCAACAAGAAAGTTACAGAAGCAATCCTAATTCTTCAGGCTATTGGGCTTGCAGGGTACCAGACTAACATATTCCAATTTGGTATCGATCAGTTACCTGATGCTTCAACAAATGCTATTAAGTCCTTCATTATTTGGTTTGTCTGGAGCTACTTCACTGGTGTTATTGCTGGGCACTACATTTATAAATGTATTAGTGAGGAGTATCATGTTGTGGGACAGTTTTTCATTTCTGCTTGCCTAACAATAGCGCTAGTATTATCTTTCTTGCTAAATAACATCCTTATCAAAGAACCAATGATGCAAAACCCCTACAAACTGGTTTATAAAGTTATCAAATATGCTTTCAAAAACAAGCACCCTCAGTGCAGAAGTGCCTTCACATACTGGGAAGACGAGCTTCCTTCTCGTATTGACTTTGGTAAGAGTAAATATGGAGGACCATTCACAACAGAGCA
Organism: Stappiaceae bacterium; assembly: GCA_964291365.2. Lineage (GTDB taxonomy): Bacteria > Pseudomonadota > Alphaproteobacteria > Rhizobiales > Stappiaceae > JBDWFY01. The sequence goes on along the minus strand of OZ220018.1, from coordinate 267,658 downwards.
GGTGGAAGATGTTAAAACATTTTTACGTGTCTTAGCAATTGTGGTATTTTGTAGTCTCCTAATAAGTGAAGTATTCATGATTCAAAAACATAGCAATAAACTTACCAGACTCATAGGTCATCGTAGCAACACAAACAGTGAGTGTTTTATAGGAGCAATCAGCACAGATCTGGTATTTTACTGCAGAATAGTACTCATACCACTCCATGAATTTGTTATCTACCCTCTAATGCATAGATATTTTCACTGGGTGAATAGTAACTGCAAATTTTTTCTTGGAGTTATACTGCAGATTGTTAGAATAACTGCTTTAATGCTAATAGAATTTGAGGCCAGGTATCTCCATGTCAAGTATTGCGGCAGTAATACAACGATGCAGTGTATGTTTTGGGAAGAGGGTGGTGCCTTGAGCTCTACTCTTGACAGTAGGTTGATGGCCATACCGAATCTTTTAAATTCTATCTCTTTTATCCTGCTCGGTGTTGGTGCCGGTGAATTCATCTGTGCTCAAACCCCGTACTCTATGAGAGGACTAATATCTGGTTTTGCTTATGGAAGTGGTGCAGTTTTTATTCTAGTTGGTTATGGCATAAGTGAGCCTTTCACTCGGCACTTGATTGACTGGGGTATGGGAATCATCAGTTGTGGGTTTTGGTACCTGCTCTCAATATTGCTACTAATGGTGATATATACTGCTATACTGCTGATCCTCATAAAGCATTACAAGAGAAGAAAGAGAGAAGATGTACTACCAAATGAGCACATCTTTGCTGAAAGGTATTATGCTGCATAAAGAACAACTCAATATAGTGGTTAAATAACCATGAGCAAACATATTTGACAATAGCCAATATGCGCACCTGCTACTGATAGTACTATTGATATTTGAATAATGCAAATTGTAGTAGCTACATACTATAGTGCATTGTTAGACTGATCATGAACAAAAACCTTTACATTACTAGCTACTATTATTATTTGATTCTATTGATGCATTCATGTAGTTAAACAAAGATGTATATGTTCATTAGTGAAACATTATAGTATTGTTGTATGGTAGTATCCCATGGATCAATATGGTACAACAAGTCTTAAGTCAATAGAGTTCTCCAAGTCATGCCAGGGTGAAATTTGGCCTTTGGAGATGTGTGTTTTATTTATAATTGACGGTATAAAGATCAACACAAGTGGCCTACTTGATGAAATTTAGTGTCATTTGTGGCTAGCTTAGACATACCTGTCTCTACCTAAGTCTATAGACTAACTGCCACTAATCCTAGCCTCGTCCCCAGTCTCCCTGATCTTTTCAATGTTTCTCGTGCAACATTGAAAAGATTGGGGAGTCTGGGACTAGCGACTTTCACGGCCCACATAATGGCTCCAGAGGGGTTCCTTGAATTGTCTTGAATTACCACCTCATAAATTACACCATAGGTTTCATCATCATTACCTAATAACCGCAGAAAAGTTAAATAAATTGCTACTAGGTATCTAATGTTAGCTCATACACAATTACTATGCAGCACGATGTTCAAGTAAATTAGTATAGTATCTCTCTGCATAATAATGTTCATTAGGTAACATATCTTCTCTTTTTCTCTTTTTGTACCAGTTCGTGATAAGCACACAAACAATGCATCCAAAAACGCTGAGTATTATGTACAAAATTGCATACCAAAATCCACAACTAATTACTTCTGTGCCCCAGATGATTGATGTCGACCTTCGCTGAAATGGAATGAGCAATACAGCACACAATGACGCAGCACCAATGACAGAGCAGTAGCCTACTCCAAGTATCACTCCTTTCATGGAATACGGAATTTGAGCAGAAACAAACTCAAGTAAGCCAATAATCAACGTTAGCGTGGACAGGGCCATGAGAGCCATCTTTCCATTCAGTCATTCCACTCCACCGAATTCACATTCCCTATTTCCACACTGAGGAGAGAAAACATCATAAAAGTAAATCTAGAGCATGAGGTATTGCTACCCAATTGTAGCTAAACTTGGTCTCCAAATGTTGATCATCATAAAATGTGCATGAAATTGTTACATTGTATCCATTCTTCTCTAAGTAAAATTTTCATGAGAGAATTTCAAATATAATTAAGGTCGCTGTTTGTAGAATAGTTCCTATAATGAACTTATGCAAGCTGGTTACCCGTGGACAACATCTCTGAAAGATGGGATAGATGAATAGTTCATACAGCATTATTAGCAGAGCTTCACAGTATGGAATAATGATACCAGCAGCATAGTAGGATATAGCATTAACGTTCAATATAATATTACAAACTGCATCATTAAATAAAATTCAAGGTTATTTGCAGCCAACATTCCACTTGTAATTATTCCACCACACACGACCACTGGCAACAATCTATAAAATGTTTTGACATCTTCCACCTGCTCTGTTGTGAATGGTCCTCCATATTTACTCTTACCAAAATCAATTCGACCTATAGCTTCTTCTTCGGCGTAAGTAAAAGCACTTCGAGATGTTAAGTATCGGTGTTTCAAGGCATACTTACTAACCTTATATATCTGCTTAAAGGGATTTTGTGATATTGGCTCCTTTATAAGAAAATTATTCCAGCAAAATAATGACACTAAAACAAGGCTTAGATTTAAGCATATGAATAAATTATCCAAGAAAACAAAGTACTGATGATTCAATAAAGAGAGGAAAAATAAAAGTCCATGCATACCACACGATGTAAGCTGATATCTCCTCTGTTGAGGCATCATGAAGCTGATCAATCCCAAACTGTACCACAGTTGATAAGAAACCTCCCATCCCAATACCCATAAGAGCAAGTAGTACTTGTTTAATCACAGACTTAGCAAAGTAGTAGCTAACCAGCTGAAAATGAATCAGCAACTGAACTCACTGTCTCCAAAATTGCAGCACCCCACATTATATATCAAGACACTGTAGTAAATCATCCTGTATCATCCAATGCAGGCATCAGCTAGCCACCCAGCCAGGGGAACAGTAACAGCAAGAAACGCTAGACCAACAATTGATCCATTATTATTACGTATGAAACCTCTATTATAGTGATTGTTACCCAGATACCAGAGTATACTTATCACTAAAAAGTTTAGCTCCCCTGCTTTTGACTTGCCTTATCCTGTACGTTGGTTTGCAGCACATCTTGAGCTGCTCTTTTATTGATATTGAGTCGTCACTTGGCACAGAGATATGTTCAGTATCTGATGATAATCCACAACTGCCTATTTCTGAATCAGATTCTTCCATAATTTTAGTTACTAATTAACTAACCGTTGATATAATACTGCCTTCCTTAAACTGACTTTCATGGCATGGTATGATAAACTGTAATGAAAGCTGATATGAAAGGAGCATAAACTTGAATAATCTCAATTAATGTGCAAAATATGTTGTTGCCATCAATTATTAGTATAGTATGATCAGCTCCTCTTTATAATATATAGTTCTTTCAGTTGACAACATTTGGGGGTGGCTAATGGTATACACGCAGACATCTCTTTGAATGTCACGGATTATGTGTCTGGTAAAATGGCCTTGAAGGGGTACATCTAGTACTGGTTGCTAGTTCACGATCCAGAGCTTAAAATTAACAGTGTAGTTTCGATCGTTGATCTCAGCCATTTAAAAATCGTTGTCGAAGTTAAAAGTATATGGAGATAAAAGTATATGGAGATAAAAAGTGATGACACAGCATTTTAAGTGACCACGTGATCATTTCATACCTCTTTCGCCTGAAAATATAGCATGATTCAACTCATGTGACCAAAGTAATTATACTATACAGGTATGCTAAAGTAACAATTTTGACAACACAAACAAGATTTAGCACAGCACCACTACAAAGTATGCATTGTCCAAAGCTTATGCAAAGTATCTTAGAGTTAGAGTGGTGGAGGAGGAGGTGGTGGGGGTGGAGGGGGAGGAGGGGGAGGAGCACCACCTGAACCTGTAGGAAAGGAGGGAAGGAGGGAGAGAGTTTATGACTTAATGTGCACAGATGATTTGAGTTAAAATGGCCAATCAGCACAAAGCAGCTATGTGGCAGACAAAAATGCAATGTAGTGGCCATGGTAAAGCTGTGCTTCACTGCTATTTTTTTTTTGGCAGACACTCTTGTAGATGTTAGCTGTAGTAGTGTACTACTCCATGTCATGCACTGTTAAATTTACATCCAGATTCTCCTTTAGTGTGTGTACTGGCTGATACTAGTGTATGATGTTAGCTGTAGTGGTGTACTTACTACAGTGTAATGCAATGTTATGTCTTACATATACAAGTGTAGTATACTGGCAGATACTAGTGTGTACTACTACAGTGCCATGCACTGCTAACTATATTTTTTTGCTATAAACACTGCAAGATTGAGTAGAGGTTTGAGCCATTTTTTTCTACGGTTGTGTGGTACTTGACAGTACACAGTGTGTAGTACCTACTGCAAATTTACCTACTGCTATAACAAGTTGCAATGTACACAGGCAGAGGACTAACTGATACATTGCTATATGGGCGTACCATCAGCCGGTGGTGGAGGAGGTGGTCCTCCTTGGTCTGCCTGTGGGGGTGGGGCTCCACTCTCACCACTGCCACTGCCTTCACCAGTGGCTCCAGCTTCTCCCTCCTTTCTCTTCTGTTCATCCTCCTCCTCTTCAGCTGTCATGTCAGCTCTGAAGAAGATGCGAGCACTTCGAAGGGAATAGTCCAACAGTTCGAATTCCTACAAACAAACAAACAAACAAGTATTACAGACAATAATTATGTGGAACTGAAAGTACACAAAAATAATATTACAGTCCCTTCTAATGTTGACACTACATGTTTCTTGAGATATAGAAAAAAATCTGAAGCTTCAGTACACTGGTAGAGTACACTATGGTTTTTCTTTTTTGTCCCCTTTGGCTTTATGGACAATTTCCAACATTTTGGGCTAGCCCACTAATAGGGTTCTTGACATAAAGGGTTCTTGGCCCTTCAAACTATTACTATGTGCACATGCATATAGCTAACCCTCATGTAGTTCTCAAGTCTTTTGACAGAGAGTGAGATGGTTGCTTGGAGTTTCTCATCACCACGACCACGCTCACCTGATGCACGCACCTTTTTTCTGAATAAATGGAATGAAAAACACTAGACTTATGGGAGCCAAGAGACTAGCTAAGTAAACATGAGCTTACCATGTCATCGTCATACTTCATCCTAACAGACTGGAACCAGTGAAGAGAGTCAAAAGCATGATACTGATCGACTAGCTTCAGCACGTAAGCCACACCTGTGAATAGATTGTGTAACACCAGCTTCAAACTCACACACTGACATATACATGTTCATATACACACTCAGCATATGCACATATACTCCCAACCATCCCCCCCCCCCCACACACACACACTCTATTTCAGCTCACCCATGGCAAAGCCATCATCAGTGAATGCAGCTCCTTGCTTGTTTTTCTTGTTCATCTTGTCTTTGGCATTCATCAGATACTCCACATAATTCTGAGTCTATTAGCATGGAAAGAAACAAGGTACATATTATTAGACAGGTGCCCAACACACAAACAAAGGACTACTCTATACACCACACCAATAGCAGATATGATGAAGCAAGTCCACGAACTCTACTGCTAAACATGTAACCTTATACATCTTTAAGCAGAAAACACAAACACACACTGCCACGGACTCTGCATACTTACAAGTGGAGGGACAATCATGTAGAAGTTTTGAAGGTGCCTGTTCTTGGGATTTCGGAAGACAGGAGAAAAGACATCAACAAGCAGCTTGAAGTACTCTGTACCTTCAGCAAAGTTCTTAGCTAGGTTACCAACAACTGAGTCAAACAGTCTGGGGAATGGAGATATTCAGTATGGGATATAACATGTCTAATGCATACTCAAATCATAGACGTGCATACACACACACACACACACACACACACAGACACACACACAAATAGACATAGACGCAGACACACAGACACACACACACCTGGCAGCAGCAACAGTTTCCTCTGGCATAGCCGAGGCTTCCTCCTCCTTCATCAGATCCTCAAAGCAAACAATGTCATCCAAATCAGGAACGAATCTGCGAGCAAATACAGAATATCGTCATCCGTGGGTTTTGTTTGAGTGTGCACTGAGCAGCATAATTATTTACTCACCTGATGGCATTGCTACAGCAGTGAAGGCCTCCTGATCTGATCATCCTAATGTAACCCATTGCATTACCTGCACAAGAGATATACATACTTGACAAAAATCTTAACAATAGGTTGACAATGACCATATTGTACTGTCACCAACCAATCTGTGTGATGAGTGTTCTGAACTGGTCGAGGTAGCTGAGACCGTCTGGATTGGCACCAAGCTTACGGATCACCTTATTGAACCTCTCAGCCCTAGCCACAGGGTACTAAATAGAGGAAGCAATTCATTTCAACTTAGGTACACACTGAGAACTGTTTGGTAATCTCAAACTGAAAGCTATAGAGCTTACTGGAAGCCATAGTTATTATATGTAACTCACCCTCTGGTCTAGCTCATGATTGTGCTCTCTGAAAAATCGAACTTCCTATGAATAAAAAGAACGCAATGTCATGTATTGACATGATTGTACAATTTACACAATATAAGTTGCTTTGGAGTATTTAAATCTACAAACCTTGAGTAGACGAGCCTTGATGTACTCATCGTACATGAACTGAGAGAAGATAAAGAACTTCTTACGAAGGAACTGGTATGTGAAGTTCACCTGAACATTGTGATAGACAACAGTCATGCACCATGCACTCATGTATGCATTACAGAACATGCATGACTCACAGTAGTGTTCATTATGCCAGTGCCATGAGTCCTGATGGAGTTGGCTATGTGACGAATGTTGATGGTGTTGAGGTGCTTGTTGTTAGACGAACGCTGCACAAAGATCTAGCAAAATAATAGTCTCATTATACACACGCACATGTATCACAAAGAAATTGATAGTGATAGTATACCTGGTTGTTGAGGTTGTAGGCATACTGAGTGACAAACAGGTCAATGTGTCTCATAATCTCAAGAACATCAAGACCCTGTATAGAGGAGAGGCAAAAGTGTGGCTTTAGTGCTAATTATTATTCTTCTTACTCCACTCCCGCCCTCTCTCTCGCTCTCCTCTCTCCTTCCTCACCTGTTCGAGGGTTGCACTAGGGAGGTGTGGCTCTAGCATTATTAGTCCATACTTTTGTTCTGCCATATTCCTCATGTCTCCATAGGTCTTCCAGTCATGGAGGGCAACGGTTGTCAGGTTGTAGAAGATTGTGTCAAGATAGTGAGCTACGTGAGCTGCGGAAGGAAAATAGTAAAATTTAATATGTATGGATTGAGATGTGTACATGCAAATGAGGAGAGAGAGAGAGAGAGAGAGAGAGAGAGAGAGAGAGAGAGAGAGAGAAAGCGAATTACTAACAAACCTTTCAGATCAATGCATCTGTCAAACAGACGGATTGGTTTCACCTCCATGAAATGTTTCAGATCGCGAAGCCCAATCTAAACAACAAAACATCATTCACAGTTTAGTACAATGTCACCCATGCAATACACACCTTATAAGGATTTCTATCATCCAGCTGAAGGTGCAGGTGGGAGCTCAACCTGAGATCCTCCTCCACAGCCCGACACAGAGGGTCTAGCACCTTGTCCTTGAGGTAACCTTCCACCTCTTTGTCAAACATAGTGAGGAGGTCCTGAGGACTCTCCAGGTGACGGCACCACTTGATCAGGGGAACACAGTCACGAAGAGAGGCAATCATGTACTATAGAAATTTTTATTAGTACATTATATAATGCATTTTTATACATGTATGGTTTGCAGTATCACATAGCATTTGTGCTCAAGGCATCGGTGACTACACCAATACAATTGAGAAGGTAAAGGGTCTACAATCCATTTACTGGTATTGCACACACATGCACACACATACTCACATAAATACACACAAAACCCTTGCGATCTGTTTGATAATGGAATTCTTGTGCTACACTGTATGTAACCAACTCACGTGTAGTCTGTGTGCCTCAGTGGGGTTCTCATAGATGTAGTTGAAGTACAGAGGAACCAGCACCTCCTACACAATAGAAAGTTGTATGCAGCATGTAATGTGTAATACCATATAGCAGGAAATTTTTGAGGGGTTCAACTTTCGCAGATGAGCGATCTTGTAACAGTTTATGGTTCAATTTTCGTGGATGCGCACGACTGTACCATTACATCTATGTACAAACGTGCTTATTTGGTGGGTCTAATTCAGGAACCAACCGTGAAAACCGCAAAAATTGAACCCCTTGAAAATTTCCCACCATACAGTACAAGGTATTTGAAAAGTTGTATACCATATAGTGGGTAACTTTGGCGAGCATTAAACTTGGTGAAACAGCTCTCAGTTCGTATTGGTGGAATTTTAATTTGGCTATCTGAATGCTTAGTGCCATAGATACGCGTGCATTAAGTTTAAATTGGTAATTTGGCGATCTTTACCCAATTTGCCACATCGCCAAATTAAAAACCTCGCCAAAATTTCCCGCTATACGGTAGTTTCGGCACTGCCTACCTTATGCCAGTATAGCAATTTGCAATCACACGCCTCTTGGACTTTAGCTCTCAATTCACAGACAGCATCCAGCTTCCTCAGTAGACCTGGCACCTTATCATCCTCCTTAGCACTCCTCTGTCAGAAAGAAAGACAAAAAATAAGCTGATACTGAAAAAAAGAGTGTTGTTTTTGGATTTGAATATCAATCTGGTACTCGTACATCTGCTATCACATCAAAAACCAAAGATTAGATAAGATGTACTTTTCTTAACTACTATAGTAATAAATTACACTAACACAGGTTTTACTCAGGTTCCTGGCAGAATGAATCATAAGTGAGCAACTCACAGGCAGTGTGAAGTGATAAGCCAAATGAGCAATTAGGCGACGCTCCTTTGTACCTGTTTGGTCAAGAGGATGGTAATCACAGCTATTGGGTACATCAATAGTCTTTCCCTTACCAGGTCCATTCAGAACAGTCTTCATGAGGGTGTTGGCAGCCAACACATCCTATGGCACATGGAGCATCACAAATCATAATCTTATTAAAATTATAGAGCTAGGTAGACACGACTTACAAGAGATCTTTCTGAATAACCTTTCTGTGTTCGAGCCATCTGGATTTGCTTCTGTTAAGGGGAGATATGTGAGTCAAACAAATCAGGATTTCATTTCAGGGGACACATTTGTCTCGCCCCCCCTCCCCTCCCGATAAATACTTGCATGGGATACAGGATCATCTCTTAACAGACATAGTATTATAGTGCAAAGTACTGCAGACTCACAGAGAGTGTCTCAAGGTGGGTGAGTAGTGCCAGCTCATAGTGGTTGATGGCGAGCAGGAGATGGTCAGCCACAGTGATGGCCTGACGGTGGAAGGTGTACTGGATACACTTGATGAGTTCAAAGATCCTGCAGATGGACAGCACGGATGACTTGTTCATTGGCTTACCAAGCCTAGAGTGAAGAGTGAGGAGGGTCTTCACCATGTTGCTCATGCTGTTGGCCAGGAGTAAACCCTACAATTATTAGAATGCAGTTAGATGTTGTATGAAGTCAAAAAGATATCATAATATAATTATAATACATACAGATCTACAAGTTTGCATGGTATGTGCTAAAGGATTTGAGCATTTGTAGCACTGAGTACATCGTATGTGAAGGGAGAGGCATGGTTGTTTATGGACAAACATTGGGAAATATTATTATTAGGGGTCACTGTCCTCCAATTTAATGCTGTAGCCTCTCTTGCATGGCAGCACTGCCAGATATATTACTTATCCTCCTTCCCAACACTGTAGTTTTACCATGAAAGTTTATGCCTATAACAATCATGTATATGCACATGTCAAGTTATATAATCACAATGCATGTACCTGTAGAAAGAGGGCTGCATAGGTATTGACGTCCATCTTAAGAGCCTGAGACGAAGACTTGGCCCCAGCAGTAGGATTGAGGTCAGACTCCATTCTGATCATCCATGCTGACACTGACAAGTAGAACTGCTGGGCACGCCTGAAATTAATGGTACATAGAAGCAAAAATGAACCATGAAAGTACATACCCTAGCTGCCATAATGTTATGTACATCAAAATCTCTACATGACTGAGAAACTATCATACAAGTCATGTATTTTGGTGTACTTAACAAAAATAAAATTGCATGTATAGTATAGGAAATGATAATCATGGTGGGGGGGGGGATTAAATTACCTGGCGAGGTCCTGCCCACTCCTCTGGGTGAGGTACTGCTGTCTGAAACTCCTCATCTGATCTTTGAGCTTCCGGTCGATTATCTTGCTCATGTAGGGAAGGTGTTTCAGCATGAACTCAGGGTGGAACCAGACAAGGTTGCCAACCACATGCACTGCTGGTATCTGCATGAAATACATATACAGTGAATGCACTAATACCAGAAACACTGGACTATTGACTATATGAACAGTCAAATTTGCATATGCACAAATGTAACGTAACTACAGCATACATTATTAGTTGATAATGATCCAAACTTGAAAGAAGTAGAGAACCAAATATAAACTATGATAGACTACTGGCAAGGAGCTTATATAGAAATCTGAGAACATGTAAGGGGCAGGCATAAAATGGCGAGACACCGAACTAGGAGTACAGAAGGACACAGACAACTTAATAATATATCAGCTGTACAGAAAAATGAACAAATTCGTTCAGTCTCTCACACAGCTATTCAATCTATATATTATTCAATATATAATTATCCTTACCTTCTTGTAAACATCCCAGACCTGCCTGGCCAGTTTGCGATCAGGAGCATTATAGAGCTGGTTATGAAGCACTAACAGACCACAAAAGCCAACCAGCTTCTGTCGGTGACCAATCTCATTGGCTTCTCCAATTCTTGACTCCAAAAAGAGAAAGATGTTGCGAATGTTCAGAGCAAACTCGTCAGCTAGCTGCTGATTCTGACAGACATTCACTTCCCTAGTGTCATATATCTGCATTATACAGGTCTGTGGGGAGTGTGTGTGTGTATGTGTGTGTGAATGAGTTTGTATGCATGTAATAAACAGAGAAAGAGAGAAAGATGTGTTTTTTACAACTATTAGCACACAATCTTCCCTATTAGCAATACACTGACATGTGTGAACAAATTTATGAGCAGAATAAACTAGTACATGTATACAGCAGTTAGTATTACTATCCCCCATTAAAAATACTATTACACTAACCTGGAATATTTGTCCCTCCATGAGTTTTCCCTCCAGAGTCTGCAGTAGCTTCTCAAAGGGCTTTAGTTTAGCCTCCTCCACTCCATACTCTGCCGATGAACCTCGGATGGACGTGATGATCCTATGGGACAAATGCACATGGTCGTAATGGTAACTATTGATGTGATGTCTCTATGTAGCTATGGGTGAACCACTACTGTGGTGACCATATGGGTGAAACACACACATGGTCATGGAATGCATACTGGTCTCTATTGATGTGATGTCTTGATACATGGGTGAATCACTGCCATGGTGAATCACTGCATGCCATGGCAACCTTATGGGCAAAATATACACATGGCCTTAATGGTGAAACCATAGATAAACAAGGGGGAGAGGGATTGGAAACACACCATATATTGACATATACACTCCAGTCCCATGCGTGTTTCTCTAGGAAGATCTTTTCCTTTGGCATTTGGAATGAGTTGCTAAACATTAGTGACCATGAGTATGGTTCCATAGCTTGTACTATGATGATCATTATGAGCTGTGTATGCAGCTTTAAACTCTAACTGGACCCTTGTTAAAGGTACGGAAAGTTTGTATTGTTTATAGTTTCGTCAAAGCTTTGTAGTGACATTTATGATATGCATGCTTAGCTGAAATTATTTTAGTTGTTCTGGACTACACAGTTCCACAGCTAAATCATGTAGGTACATCAGAAACTACGATCAAGTGATAATCTTGTAAATTACATGTATCAGAGGAACGAAGAAACTTCAAGAAAGTGAAACACGCGTGGAACAGTGCGTTTCCAATCGCTCCCCCTCGTTTATCTATGGTGAAACACACATGGTATCATGAAATGCACATATGGTTTTTAATGTAAACTACAGTGATAATTTATTACATTAGTGCAAATTGTACAACTTGGTGACGCAATTGTACCATGCAGCTACATCTCACCAAACTCTAGCAAAGAATAACAGATTCATTTTTATTACTCAATACTTAATGTATGATAGGTATATAGGTATTATACATTATGTAGCAATAACAGAACAACTCTCAAGGACCAGAAAACGCTGGCTGAAGACAAATGTAATTAAAAAAATACTTTAATACCAGCTAGCTAGGTTTATAGTGCATATATGTATCATCAGACTTAACTTTATGACTCTGATCATCATAGTGGAGCAATAAGATGGCAAGAGAAGCAATATGTGCTAAAGTACTTGCAAGGCAAATTTCACTAAAGAGCAAAGAAAATTCAGACACATCAATAAAGAAATCTCACTGCCAACCAACCTATCAATTGAGGAAGCTTACTAACAAAGGAGCAATTCTCATAATCATATGGAACTTCCTACTGGCAAGTGTGCCACATTATCTGATAGCATATGTACCCAGAGGATTAAAAATTAATCTAATTGCTTGGGTTTTCACAATGCCCTTTGCTGGGTGGCTAGCTGACATTCGCTTTGGACGATACAACGTCATATATTGGAGCATGTGGATCATGTGGATTGCCTCTATTCTGGCTGCTGTGAATTCTGTAGTAGAACAGTTTGTTCCAGGCCATCACAATACCTTCCACGTCATCTCCCAGGTATTGGTTTTCATACTGGTTGCTGGTTTTGGAGCATATCAAGCTAACGCTATTCAGTTTGGACTAGACCAGCTCCAAGATGCTTCAACGACTGAGATTATTGCTTTTATTAGCTGGTACAGTTGGTCATACTTTAGCAGTTGTGTGGTAACAAAAATCATTCGTGTATGCATGAAAGAAGAGTACCAACTATTTGGATGCTTATTAGTGTGCATTAGTACTACCATAGCGATTATTTCATCCCTTACATGCCACAGATTTTTAATAAAGGAACCAGTGACACGAAATCCACTTCAGTTAGTATACAAAATAATTAGGTATGCTATCAGGAACAAGCATCCAAGGCACAGAAGTGCATTCACCTACTGTGAAGATGAGCTTCCTTCTCGTATTGACTTTGGTAAGACTAAATATGGAGGACCATTCACAACAGAGCAGGTGGAAGACGTCAAAACATTTCTACGATTATTAGTAATCACTGTAGTTGCTAGCATACTGGTAGGGGAAATCTTAGTATTGAATTCTTCCAGCAATTTCCTCATTGACAACTTATCAAATGTGTATTTCTTGACACCACTTAGCGGAGAATGCTACAGAGAGACATTTCTCACTAGCACCTTCGGATACATAGCCACTGCAGTATATATACCTCTACACGAATTTATCTTATATCCAGCTTTGCATAGGTACTTTCCTTCCGTCAAAATTTATCAAAAGCTTGTACTAGGAATGCTGCTACAAATTGCAAGAGTTTTTTCAGTCATGATATTTGATATAACAGTAAGAAAAAAATATATTGAACAATATGGTAAGCACATCATTTGTCTCTTACACATACATATCAATGAAACTGACCAAGCTTTGTTGAGCACCACTTTTAACAGTCAATGGGCAGTCCTACCTTCGCTCCTGCAATCATTATCTCTGACTCTATTAAGCATAGGTGGAATTGAGTTCTTTGTGTCTCAAACCCCATACTCCATGAGAGGACTAATAATTGGTGCCGGTTATGGAAGTGTATTCGTATTCACTTTGATTGGATATGGCCTCTATGAGCTATTCAGTCAGCAGTTCTGGGGTATAGGAATCACCAGCTGTGAATTTTGGTACTTTCTTTCAGTGCTACTGGTTTTAATAATTTTCAGTGGACTACTCCTTGCTGTTGGAAGGTGGTACAAGAACAGAAAGAGAGAAGATGTACTACCAAATGAACACATCTTTGCAGAGAGGTACTATTCACAATTAAATTAATGTATTATTGATAGTGTGCCCTTAGTAGAAGTTTATCAACTGCACAGTACACAACATTGTCAACAGTGTATCAGTTAGCAAGGCAATACTGTTGCATTGTAAATATCGTACTGATCAATCGGGAGTAGACTAGATACACCTGGACCATTACGGACTATCATATTTAAGGCATATGTCCATAACTACGGTAGCTTATACCAGGGCACAAACTTAATAGATGCGCAGGCACACATACATGTAGCTACATAATATATTATACATGTGAAACATTAAACTGAACTTGGTTTCTGCACGTGACATTATACAAACATGCTACACCAACAATGGAAAGATAATACAATAAACTTATAAGGTGGCAAGTAAACAAGAAAATAACATAAGAACTTCAAGCTCATTGCAAATGGTAATTTTGTGCAATGATAAGAAGGCAGCATAAATCACTGTTAGAAGACTTCCAAACAGTAGGTATACTTAAACACCCCGAGATGAAATTTATAGATGTAGCTACTGAAGCAAAAGATGCGCTAGAAGCAATAATATTTATTTAGGAACACACTTTCAGTTTATACTAGCTGTAATAAACGTGTACACCAAAAACAGAAGCCATCAAAATTCATATGCATAGTACAAGGTAAAGACCCCCTAGAGTAAATGCAAAAGTAGAATTTCAAAATAAAACTGGAAACCAAAAGCAGAGTATATTATTGTTTTCAGTTTGCCATTATAGTATATATAACACCTGCCAGCTAACTTACCCTACAAAGTATAGGAAGGAACAGCATCATAAGTTGACCAAAGCACAGCATAAAACTTGATTTTATTAGTCAAAAAAAACCTACGATTATTATTCTATGGAAGAAGTCTTAGAATTGAGTGATGATACAATTCAGTCAGTGGAGCAAACTTCACCACTAAGTGAGCCATCAACCAAACAGCAGTGTATGATTTGCTTAAAACCAACATATCGGCTGAGAAAACTTAAGAACAAGGGAGCAATTGTAGTGCTCACATGGAATTTCTTTATAATAAGTGTGTTCAATTACCTGATGGCATTCATTGTGCCTTATGGTCTGCAAATAATCACAGTTGCTTTGGGTCTTACTATACCCTTTGCTGGGTGGCTAGCTGACATTTGCTTTGGACGATACAAGATGATACGCTGGAGTATGTGGATCATGTGGGTATGACCGTAGCTATCATCTCCCCACATTTTTTGGGGGATTTATTAGTAAAGGAACCAGTGACACAAAATCCCTTCACACTTATTTACAAAGTTATCAGGTATGCCATCAAAAACAAGCACCCACGATGTAGGAGTGCCTTCACCTACTGTGAAGATGAGCTTCCTTCTTGTATTGACTTTGGTAAGAGTAAATATGGAGGACCATTCACAACAGAGCAGGTGGAAGACGTTAAAACATTTTTACGATTGCTAGTTGTAATTGCTATAGCTAGCATATTGTTGGGAGAAGGTGCAGCATTGCTTCAATTTAACAACCTACTCATTAGGGTATTCCAACATGCTAAATCAACTCTTACTTACAAAGAATGCTACACTGAAAGATTCTCAGTCATTGCATTTGGCTCTGGTGCAGCAGCACTATTCATACCTCTATATGAATTCATCCTTTATCCCTTCTTACAAATGTGCTTTCTTTCAATCAAAATTTATCAAAAGTTTCTAGTAGGCCTAATACTACAAGTACCAAGATTTATCATACTTATGGCATTCAATATAATAGCAAGAAAAACCTATATTGAACTTCATGGTCATAATATCACTATTCCATGCAGTCATCCAGGTTCCCTCAGTTGGAGTTCTTACAGAAATTGGATGGCAATTCCAAATTTTCTAGACATGGTTAGTAGGACCATGGTCAGCATTTCTAGTGTTGAGTTTCTAGCATCCCAAACCCCATACTCCATGAGAGAACTAATGATTGGTGTAGCTTATGGCTATACATTCATATTCTCTATCATTGGGTATGGTATCTACTGGCCATTCACTCATCTGTCAAAAACCTGGGCCACAGGAATCATCAGCTGTGAATTTTGGTACCTACTTTTAGTGCTACTTGTTTCAATAATTTTCATTGGACTACTCCTTGCTGTTGGAAGGTGGTACAAGAACAAGAAAGAGAGAAGATGTACTACCAAATGAACACATCTTCGCTGAGAGATACTATGCACAAGAAACTTGATAAACTTCTTACCATCGTCTATCACACATCTATATAGCTATATATACTAAACCTTAACTGAAATCAAATACATGAGAAAGAGAAGAGTGTTTATAACTGCAAAATTATTCAGGCTGGTTATAGACGTATATATTTTATAGATTATTTCGTAACCACAATAAAGTATAATTGCTACCCCTAGCCATTACTATAATATTATTATTATGCTTTAGATCCTACTTGTAACAAATACTGTGATCTGATTGGTTAGATTGAAGTATCTATCCTTCATAAAAAATCATGTATCCTCTGTAGAAAATCATGTAAAGTTTTGTAGAAAATCAGAGGAGGTTGGACACACGTCATGATACGTCATGTGCATGTGACTAAAATTAGCATTCCTGCATAAATTAGCGACACATTGATGCACTCGTTTTGACCGCAGATTTAGTCATGAAGGACTGTCTTAGCCCGACATCAAATCCAGAGAGGAAGAAAAGACAAGTGAAGCCTTGATTAGCCTGAAATGCCGACTTTTGATTGATTATGAATAACAACAAAGCCTCAGAACTCGCCAGTTTGGCAGGGGTTGAACAGGGTTGAAAGGTTAGCTAGTTAAGGCTTACCGAGTTCTTTCCCAATGGCATCCTTCGCGAGATCTAGGAGTGTGCAATCGCTACAAATGGCCAACTGTCATATGTTTAGTACATTACTCGCCGGGTGCATGTGACGTCTTGGTGACGTTTGATGATGCATGTCCAACCTCCTCTGGTAGAAAATCATGTAAAAGTTTTGCCCACAGTTAGGTTTGTTGCTAGACAGCAGTTTATTTGTCAAGCTTTAGACATTGTTGCTAAGATTTAAAGATGCTAGACACTGTTTAGTCAGTTTCTATGTGATTTAGAAGACCTCAGGGCTCTGTAGAACCCTCGCTTCGCTTGGGATTCTACTTAAAGCCCACCGGTCTTCTAAATCCCATAGAAACCTCCTAAACAGTGTCTAACTATTATATAGTAAGCGCTATATGCCATTAGTAGGGACTCTACTGAGTGTACAAGCAGGAAATAGTAGTACACGTACACACGAATACACATACAAATGCATTATGCATTAACAAACCTGAAAATGTGGCAATATAATATACTGTTAATTATCCGGTACTATAATTGGTAAGTATGGATGGGTGCTCTTTCTTAATCTTAGACTACATATTGTGAGCACCTACCAGTGTTACAGTACCACGTATAAAATAAAGCACATGCATATAATAAGTGGATGCACGGAGTCAGTACACAATCAAAATCACAACTGTAACTCAATCTCACTCGCTGATGTTTCCATATTGTGCTATATAAACAAGGCTGTTTGTACTCCTTCTCAGATGCAAGTGGATTACCAAACTAGTCAAATTAGTATCTATGTACTTCATGCACACACTCACTTCTAGACCTTCATCACATGAGCATGTGAATGTGATGGCCATCAACAAATCTAATCAGTACCAACAAAGGCATGATTCACTCAATATAGAAGTTTCATATGCTAAGCTTGCGCCCAAGCTCATCTAAGATAAAGCAACTCAAAAACCAAAGCAAATGTATATTTTCAGTGAAAATAAAGGCTACTATCACTTCATAAGTCTACAGTTTACACTTTACAGTTTTACTGGAAAGTAATTCCCAGATTTATTGACACAACTATTGCAAAATGAACATGCATGGGAATTTTCAGTATACGATTAAACAACTGTTAAAATAGCCTACAGAGGAGAAAAAGCAATGTCAAAAATTTCATAAGATAACAAAGCACAGCACAAACATCATCATCAGTCAAACATCTTAACGGGCAATTGAAGAGTCAAATAAAGACACTTGCATTGGAGAAGATTCACTACCGAATAAACAGTCAACCAAAATGCAACATGTGGCTTGCTGTAAGTCAACCTATCGGATGAGAAAGCTTAAGAATAGGGGAGCAATTGTAGTGCTGGTATGGAACTTCTTCATAGCAAGTGTGTTCGACTACCTATTGGCATTTGTTGTACCAAATAGCTTAGCAATAACTATAATTGCTTTGGGTCTAACTCTACCCTTCGCTGGGTGGCTAGCTGATATTCGATTTGGACGGTACAAGGTAATATGCTGGAGCATATGGATTATGTGGACTGCCTTCATGCTGGCCACCTTAAATTCTGTAATAGAACAGTTTGTTCCAGGCCATCACAATATCTTCAAGCTCATCTCCGAGACACTGACTTTTATATTGGCCATTGGTTTTGGAGGATACCAAGCTAATATCATTCAGTTTGGACTAGACCAGCTCCAAGATGCTTCAACAACTGAAATTACTGCTTTCATCACATGGTATGTTTGGACTTTCTTTTGTAACGGAGCTCTTTTAGATTTTACTCATGTATGTCTGACACCTGAGTACTACATTTTTGGACAATTGATAGTCTGCACAAGCATTACAGTAGCCATTACCTCATTCTTTTTCTTTGACAATTCATTAATAAAGGAACCTGTGACACAAAATCCCTTCAAATTGATCTATAAAGTGCTTAGGTATTTTATTGAAAACAAGCATCCACGGTATAGAAGTGCTTTCACCTACTGTGAAGATGAGCTTCCTTCTCGTATTGACTTTGGTAAGAGCAAATATGGAGGACCGTTCACAACAGAGCAGGTGGAAGACGTCAAAACATTTTTACGGTTACTAGCTATCATTTCTATTATCAGTGCATTAGCCAGTGAATTTGTAGTGATGCTTAAATTTAATCAGACACTTAATAAGCTGTTCCAACATGATATATCAACACTATCTTTTAAAGAATGTTACACAGAAAGATTCTCGACACTTGCATTCGGCAGCATTGCAATAGCAACATTCATACCCCTACATGAGTTCATCATTTATCCTTTTTTACAAAAGTGCTTCTCTTCAACCAAAATCTATCAAAAATTTATAGCAAGTGTGCTACTACAAATGACAAGAATTGTCATACTTATGATATACAATGTAACAGCAAGAAAAACTCCAAATGAACATCACGAACATTTCCTCAGTTTGAGCTCCTATCGAAATTGGATGGCCATTCCAAACTTTTTAGGAATCGTTAGTAATGCCGTGCTTAGTATTTCTACTATTGAGTTTGTAGCATCTCAAACCCCATACTCCATGAGAGGACTAATAGTTGGTGCTGGTTACGGAAGTGTGTTTGTATTTGCTATGATTGGGTATGGTATCTACTGGCCATTCACTCATCAGTCATCAACCTGGGCTACAGGAATGTATAGCCGTGAATTTTGGTACCTACTTTTTGTGCTACTCACTTCATTATTCATTAGTGGAATATTCGTTGTGGTTGGAAGGTGGTACAAGCAAAGAAAGAGAGAAGATGTACTGCCAAATGAGCACATCTTCGCTGAGAGATACTATGCACAAGGGAACTAGTGCAACTCTACGGCAATCAAATTAAACTGACAAAATGATGCCACACTTTCATTTATTATAGATCATTAGTCATCATCTGCTATTAAATTTAAATTGCATGCATGTGTAAAGACAAGACAACGGGAGAGATAAGGCCTAAGTACGAAGAAGGCAAACCCCAAAGATCAGTAAGATTGAAGGCTCTACTGATTTTAAAAAATTCTTCAAAGTTGCATTTTTCCCATAGAAATGTATTGTGCGAGGGCAAAGTCGCCCTCGCACAATATCGAGAAATCAGCAACTTTTTTTAAATCAGTAGAACCTTCAATCTTTCTGATATTTGGGGTTTACCTTCTTGGTACTTAGGCCTATCTGTGAAAAAAAATTCAGATGCCTACCTACAAGCTTACAAGTTCATGTGACGACCCTTTACATAAATGAATATCTCCCATTGGACCACTGAATATGTGCTTTATCTAGTATAGATGTTCGTGTGAAATGTTATGGACCAGCTATGTAGACTAGATAATTACCCTGCAGTGGCCTGCACGTATGCGCAAGGGGTACAGTGATCGGTCTGTCCGTCTGTCTTTGTTGTTATTGTTGTCATCATCATCCACAGAAAATCGGCAAATCTCAAGAATGATGTAGGTGTCATGATGAGCAGTAAGTGTTGTCAGACTGTCAGAAATGTCGGAAAAAAAAGATGTTTCTTTGCTTGTAAGTGTATTGTGCATGCTCAAGCTCAATATAGGTAAGGGTCATCACACCACATGCATTCAATAATTGCAAAGTGCGCATGCTCAAGCTAAACAGGTAAGGGTAGTCACATCACAACTTTTCAATCACTATGGTTAGGGTACACAGGGGATCTAGATGTCATGCAGTGTGCGTGGGGTATGTGCTCTAGAGAACTCTAGTGTTTTTGAAATGATCATGAATGCAGGTAGCTATCAGTGATATCCCTTCAATGACATGTTATGTTGTTAAATTTTTATGTTGCTATGTTATGTTATTTAGGAATGTCACACGAACTTTTGAATCTGATATTGATAAAAGCTCATGCTTGTTACTGTATGCTATAACAGGCCTGACTATGTATGATCCTATGTGTATACAAAATCCTTGCAATATAAAATTTCAGTCTGTCCAAGTCCGTCCAAGTCGAAGACATTCTCACTACTTTGAATACTAAAAATGATCAGGGTTTCATGCAGGATTTTTTCTTTGAGGGGGGGGGGGGAATTTTCACACAAAGCACATGAAAATTTTTTATCCTTGATATCCTAAAATACACATATTTATGTTGAAATTTCAGCGATTCACTACTAAAGCATCTCGATTTTTGTGCATTTTTTTGCATACTATCTGGTTTCAGCAAGAGCTAATATTAAACAAGAGAGTATCCCTACCTATTATACACAAAAATACTATACAAGACACACCTGAAGATGATACTACCTTATTGTAACAAATTGCCAAAACTGATAATATTTATCTATAGAAGTCTTTCAAAATAATGCAATACCATGGTTAGGTAGCTTAATTCTGTTTACAGGGTTGGTTTTAGTTTATGTTTGTAGCCCACCTATGAAGTAGATCAAAGCTACTGCCAGGGCAATATATGCCATACACGCACTGTGGTTCAGTGGTTAGGACAATATAATAATAATATATATACTGCCCTGTGGTGCAGCTGACTACTACAGGCAGTGGCCTAGAGGTCAAACTCAGACAACCGTAACTCTTGTATTGCTGTTACAACATTGTGGCTACAAACCAGTTAACGCACCCCTGGCTGTGTGGAATAACGCACTCATACAAAACCACATACAGCACTCGTGCATCATATTCCATACAGGGTGTGTTAACTGTAAGTAAACGTATTGTATTGTTCAAATGCATATGTATGATGACTGATGCTTTACCTAGTCATTGAACAGACATGATGTATATCAAGTTTCTTGTGTATAGTATCAAAACTAATGGGCAACACAAAAGCCAATATCCGGGAGATGCACTCAAAGGTATTATGATGGCCTGTAACAAACTGTTTTAGTATAGAATTTATGGTAGTCAGCATGGAGGCAATCCACATGATCCACATGCTCCAACATATCACCTTGTACCATCCAAATTGAATATCAGCCAGCCATCCAGCAAAGGGTAGAGTTAGACCCCAAGCCAATGTAGTCATCTCCCACCCTTTTTGGTACAAGATGCTTTAAACAATTGGATACAATAAAATTCCAAACAAGCACTACTAACAATGGCTCCCTTGTTCTTAAGTTCTCTAATATTATTGGTGGATTTACATTGTGATTCACTTGAACATTATGTTGAAAGTCTACTCAATGTTCCATTGTATTCTTTTAAATTAATGTACAGTTGTACTTTAAGATGTCTGTTAAGTTTCTGGGGTAATAAAGTAGTGTATAGCACTTGCTATTGCCGGCTTGAACGTCTGTTGACTGTTTACTTAAAGGCATGCTGAAAGTGAACTTGTGTGATCATTCCACTTTTCAATAAACACTTTGAAACCCTGGTATGTTTGTTTGTAGTGTGAGCACTACAATCCACGCTAGTCGGTCTATATGGCATCAGCAATAAGTCTTATCTTAGACTATTGTGCTCAATATTCAATTAACGGCAGCTGATACTGGTAGTAGAAACACTGAATGTTTAAGACGGGTTTAAACTCTACATACAACTGTTATGGACTCTTAAATTCGGGACGACACAAGAGGATCATTGCTAACCAAACACCAAATTATGAAACAGAAACACACATAGATTTAACATCAACCCAGAAAAAAGTTTCTTTGTCTGCAAGCAAAACAATGCAGTATGCACTGAATGGCATTTCAAGTATCGCACACTTACTGAAAAGGCACTAACAGGTTAGAACTATAAACATGTAGGTAGTTGTACGGAGACATACTCAATATCACCATTTAACTATATTAACAACAGTATCTGTATTCTATAAAAGCTCATCAGCTACCTACCTGGTGTCCACCTACTCGGAAGTATTGAATTAAGTAAATTCAGTAGTAGTGTATATATACTACATCAATGGAGCAAATTTCTCTACTAGGTGGGCATGAAATCGAATATCGATTGACACAAAAATTAAAGTATGCTTTTCAAAAAATGAGAAAAGTTAAGAATAATGGAGCAATTTTAATCGTCGTATGGAATATCCTATTGTTAAGTGTTTACCAGTATCTTTTAAGTTTTGTGGCTACAGGATTAAAAGAGGGACCTATTGCCTGGGGTGTAACTCTACCCATTGTTGGGTGGATGATAAACATCTTCGTTAGAAGGTACAAAGTGATACAATGGAGCATATGGATCATGTGGATTACCTCTATACTGGCAACACTAAACTCTGTCATTGATAAAGTTGTAATGGGTTATCACAATTTTTCGAGAGGAATTTCTCTGACTATGATTTCTATAATGGCCATTGGCTTTGGAGGATACCAAGCTAATGCAATTCAGTTTGGACTAGATCAGCTCCAAGATGCTTCAACAACTGAGATTACTGCATTCATTAGTTGGTATGTTTGGACATACTACAGCACTGGTGCTATCGCGAGCTTTCTTCATATGTGCATGAAACAAGAGTATCATATCTTTGGACTGTTAGTTACTTGTACATGTGTTACTTTGGTAGTCTGTTCACTATTTCTGTTTGAAAAATCATTAACTAAGGAACCAAAAACACAGAACCCTATTACCCTTATCTATAGAGTGATAAGGTATGCTATTAAACACAAACATCCAGAACAGAGGAGTGCTTTCACCTACTGTGAAGATGAGCTTCCTTCTCGTATTGACTTTGGTAAGAGTAAATATGGAGGACCGTTTACGACAGAGCAGGTGGAAGACGTCAAAACATTTCTACGATTGCAAATCGTGATCATTCCTATTAGTATACTTTCAGGTGAAATAGCAGTAATGGACAGGCCAACTAATCATATTCTGTTCCACATCCAACAATCCTTTAGCACTAATGCCAGAGAATGTTACCTGGAGAGGTTTTCACTGTTGCATTTGGATGCAGTATCATTGCCATAATTATACCTCTATATGAATTTGTAATCTACCCAATTTTGTACAAATACTTGCCATCAATCAAAATCTATCAAAAAATATTTGCAGGAATGGTACTGCAACTAGCAAGACTTATCACACTTATAGTGTTGGATGTGGTTGCAAGAAAAACTTACATAGAAGAGCATGGAAAGAACATCACAATCAACTGCATCTTTCATTTGCAACAAGATATAACTTCCAGCTTTAACAGTAAATGGATAGCTTTAGAACGTTTTTTACAATCAACTTCTTTGACTGTGCTTGGTATTGGTGGTATCGAATTTCTTACATCACAGAGCCCATACTCAATGAGAGGGTTTATCATAAGCACAGTTTATGGAAATGCATTTTTATTTGCAATAGTTGAATATGGCATCTACTGGTCATTCACTCTGCAGTCATCAACCTGGAGCAAAGGAATCATTAGCTGTGAATTTTGGTACCTACTTTCAGTGTTTCTTGTTTTATTAATTTCAAGTGGACTACTCCTTGTTGTTGGAAGGTGGTACAAGAACAGAAAGAGAGAAGATGTGCTACCAAATGAACACATCTTTGCTGAGAGATACTATTCACAAGAAACTTAATACATGTCATATCTGTTCAATGATTAGACAAACCACTATTATAGTCATCACACATCTGAAACAATATGACACACAATATGACACACATAGCTACACTAAAACCAACCTTATAATGTAAACCAGGAGTACAAAGGGAGAGGAGCAGTGGCGTAGTCAGGGGTGGGCCTGGTAGGGGCCGGCCTGACCAAACTTCTTTCTTGCTCTATATACCAACTTTGATCCAGTAGCTACAACTTACATGCTTCTGCTATTGAATGCACATAGATTATTCGCTTCTGAGCAAGAGAACCCTGATTTTCCTCGAAAGCATAAGAAATGGGCAAGATCAGTCCATATTTAAGTTAAACTAGCTACTTCTCTGGCTAATCCTCGGGGTGCAGACAGAATTAATTAGGGTGTGTGGTCAAAATCAGTGCAGCATGCGACCATTTCAATATCATGCTTGTGCCCTACCAAGTTCCTATGTCTAGCTACACCACTGGAGGAGAGTATATGTACATAAATCACATTTCGGAAACTTGGCTTGACCTCACAACCTGAACCAAAGCGCCAGTTTGATTGCTGTAGTTATATCACAACCTTGGTCTCAATGTGTGTGGCCAATGGCTATCATGGTTTACACTAAGGCATTAGTTAGCCAGCTACAGCTGTACTGCTACAAGTGTGGTGACTAGAAACCCAATTAGTACTGCACGCAGTGCCTTGTCTAGCTATGATAGTGACAGCAAAAATGGCTACAAGTGACCTCAAGTTTGCAAAACGCCATTCTGGGTTTACTACAGTAGTTCAACACTCCTCTCCCTTATCTGTACTCCTGCGTAAACGGAAGTGAATGCATTTAGCTACATAAACATACACTATTTTAAAAGACTTCAGTGTACTAAATAGTATCAGTTTTGACAACACCTTGTCACAATGTAGTTTCGCACACTAGCATAAGGTACCGTATTTTGGCCAGGTAAGCTTGTCAGCAGCATATCTCTCGAAGTAAACTTCGCACAAATATCAAACAAAGACCTTTGACCTCACGGTCTTGAGCTCTACTTAGCTAACGATCCTTACCTTCTGGACCATGGAGGCAATTATTCTCGCTCTCAGAGGGCGGAGAAGTTAGTAACAAATAAATCAATAATCGGCCACTCATATAAACTCTATGCACAAATTTTCAGCCAGTTTGTGGGTTTACGTGGGGTCTTGGAATTTTATCGTGCTTGCTCCATTGAAATGTACACTGGTCGATCTTTGGTACTGGTCGAAAATCAGTATCTTATGCTATATCGTCTTCAGGTATCTTGTACTTTTTGTAAATAATATTTTTAGCTAATGTATAGCAATCCAGTATTTGTTATTCTCTTTGCTTAATAGTTACTCTCAGTATTAGAATTGGGTAATAGTTAGGCAACTGCACGACCAATAAAGTTTTACCAGGCGACACAAATAAGCTGCAAGTGAGCATAACAATCCACGCATACTGGTCAATCTATACAGCATCAGCAATAATTTATATATAGACTGTACTGTTCAACAAGCATGCATAATTCAATTACTGCAACCGAAACTGGCAATAGAAGTACTGAGCTTTAAACTCTACACACAACTATTACTGATGCTTAAATTTGGGACCAAACTCATCAGTAAACCAAATTAAAATCGTGAAACAGAAACACACAAATTTGACATCAACCAATAAGAAAGTGCATGTCGTTATCTGCATAGCAAAAACAATGCAGCATGCTCTGAATGGTGATTTATATACCACACCTATTGAAGGTAACAGTTTAGAACTAAACAGATATTACAGAAACAATTTCAGTACCATCATGCAATTAGCATTATAATGTCAGGATGTGCATCTTCGAGGCTTTAAGGCTGTCAGTGAAGGGTATACCAGCAATCTTTGTATCAGCCTAACCAAAGTTGTGGTATATATATCAATGGAGCATATTTCTCTACTAAGTGGACGAAAAATTAAACATCAACTGGTACGTAGGTTAAAGCATGCGTTTCAAACAAGAAAAATAAAAAATAATGGAGCAATTTTAATCATCATATGGAACATCTTGTTGCTAAGTATTTACAACTATCTTTCACTGTTTGTGGCTAATGGAAGAATATATGGATTTATGGGTGTATTTCTAATCCTTATTGGGTGGTTGATAAACATCTATGTTAGACGGTACAAAATAATACAATGGAGCATATGGATCATGTGGATTACCTCTATGCTAGCAACATTAAACTCTGTAGTGGCAAAAGTTGCAATACGCTATCACAATGTGTTTAGAGGAATCTCTCTGGCTATGACTTCCATAATGGCCATTGGTTTTGGAGGATACCAAGCTAATGTGATTCAGTTTGGACTAGACCAGCTCCAAGACGCCTCAACCACTGAGATTACTGCATTCATTTGCTGGTACGTTTGGACGTACTTTAGCAACAGCACTGTTATGAGTCTTCTTCGTATGTGTACAAAAGAAGAGCATCATATAATTGTACTGTTAATTGCTTGCACATGCGTTACTTTGGTAGTCAGTTCATTATTCTTGTTTGAAAATTCATTGACAAAGGAACCAAAAACTCAAAACCCTATTACATTAATCTATAAAGTGATAAGGTATGCTGTTAAACACAAGTATCCAGAACAGAGGAGTGCCTTCACTTACTGTGAAGATGAGCTTCCTTCTCATATTGACTTTGGTAAGAGTAAATATGGAGGACCATTCACAACAGAGCAGGTGGAAGATGTCAAAACATTCATTCGCTTGCTAGTCTTATTAATCCCTGCTAGTGCATTTATAATAGTGCTGGAAAACCCAAATCATCGCATTTTCTTTCATATCCAGGTACCCTTTTCAACATTCACTAATGCCAGAGAATGCTACCTTGAGAGGTTTTTCACTGTTGCATTCGGAAGTAGTATCATAGTATGTGTCCTGCATTAGATATTGACCTGCGGTGGCTCTAGCGTACAAATACACGATATACAGGCTGTTGGTTTCCTTTGATGTGTATGGCTTCAGTACTACAAGCATAGAGAAACTTCATGGTATACAAGAGTCATTGAGTTTCTGCTATCATACACAGCATTGACTTGGAAACACACTATAATAGAGGAACAAGGTTGCTAACTAGTCAACTCGTGGTAATCAAGAAATCAACATGCACAATAGCTACACGAATCAACTTGGTATTTTAACCAAAGAAAGCAAAAAGCAAAAAACATGCAATACACTATGAACGATGTTTCATTTATCACAGATTTTTTGAAAGGCCACAGTTTAGAACTAAACAGGTGAGTTGCATAGAAGTATACCTGGTATGTCACCAAGGTACTATGAGCAGACTTATTTCACTACATCATAGTACCAATTAATGACATAGCTTCTACACGTCTAGCTGATTCACTTCGGGCAGCTGTAAATTCCGTAATGCTTAACGTTATTAGACAGTTATGCTATATGTAAAGAATAGTTAGTTGGAAAGTTACATTCCTTTCACAGTATACAAGGTTCATAAAATTATTTGTGTAGCAATAATGCAGGCATATGAAATAATGTTTACAGATAACTTTTTTAAACAAAGAACACTGAATGTTAAATGTTTGCAAAAACAGTGGGTGGAAGTATTCTCTTTGTGAATCTGGTAATTTCATGCAATTTTAACAGACTAGACTTGCTAATTAGAAACACAAATGCAGCAGCTTTAAGCAAGATCAATTTCGAAATGACAGACACGAACATAGAGCCATCAAGGCTTTTCAAGCACTTTTCAATCAACAGCAAGAGTGAGCTAAGCACCTGCTGTGACACAACAGGCTACAAAACAAGGAGAGTTAAGAGCAAAGGAGGTACTATGGTTTTGATACTTAACTACCTAGTGACTAGTATATTCTACCTTCTTGTGAGTGTTGTTGTAAATTATTTCGCACAAATGTCATTGCTCATTCCGTTTGGTGTCACCACAGCCATAGCAGGATGGTTGACTGATGCCTTCATTGGAAGATACAAAATGATACGTTGCAGTGTTTGGATTATGTGGCTTATTATGGTTGCAGTATCAGTGAGTACAGTTATTGGACAACTAACTACCATTGCAACATGAAGATTGTAAGACCAATACTGTTTTATCTTATAACTTATAAGTATTGGACTTGGAGGATTTCAAGCCAATATAGTTCAATTTGGACTCGATCAGTTCCCTGATGCTTCAACAACTGAAATCACATCCTTCATAGTTTGGTACGTATGCACCATGATCAGTGCTGGATTTATTGTAGAATTAAATATCCCTTGTCTTAATGAACAAAACGAACTCTTTATTTTCTTGTTCATTTGCCTGAGTCTTACACTAGCACTGATACTACTAATTTGTTGCAATCATTGGCTAACTAAGGAGCCGGCAACCCAAAATCCTTTAAAATTGATCTACAATGCAAGATAATCAAGTATGATGCTGTTACAAAGCATCCCCGATGTGTGAAGATGAGTTTTCTTCTTGTATTGATTTTGGTAAGAGCAAATACGGAGGACCATTCACAACAGAGCAGGTGGAAGATGTCAAAACATTTATGAGACTTCTTCCCGTAATGTCATTCATTGGTGCAATTTCTAGCGCACTTTTTGCATCAAACTATTTGTACACCTATCTAGATAAACAATACAACCAATTTACAGGATCAAATCGTGATATTGAACTGGGTTCTAGAAAAGTTCTCACTGAATGTTACATAGAAACGAGCATGAACAACATTGTTTATCCAGGCATAACTCTGCTAATAATTTTACAGGAATTTCTACTTTATCCACTCTTCCATCGCTGCATAGGCCACAAAGGAATGAAGAGTTTAAGGAAAATCACAATAGCAATAGCTTTACAAATTCTGCAGGTCACTGTACTGACTGTACTTGATGTCATATCTCGGAGGAACTACTTAAGCTACAATGAATACAATGTAACAGTTCAATGTGTGTTCTACAAACAAAATTATGGGCAACTAAGACAAGCTTTGAGTTATCAATGGTTGGCCATTCCAAACTACATCCACTACATTTCCCTAACCTTCCTGCTTACAGGTGCTATTGAGTTCATTTGTTCACAAGTCCCTTACTCCATGAAGGGTATAGTAATTGGAGCACAGTGCACCTTGGTTTTGGTCTGCTCAATTCCCACAGTAGTAATGGGGCTAATTTTCCAACAGGAATTCTCCATTTGGGGTGACAGGATCATCAGTTGTGAATTCTGGTATGCACTGATACTTCTAGCTATGAATCTCTCTATTTTCTTTGCTATAATAAGGCTGACAAAGTGATACAAGATGCGGAAAAGGGATGACTTGCTGCCCAATGAGCACTTTTTTGCAGAAAGATACTACTCTTCAGAATTATACGACAGTCAGTAAATTAACGATACTCAGTACATTGATGATTACGTCAGTACTATATATATTGTCTAGTTTAGCTGTGTGTAAATTGTGTCTATAATAATTATATTATTAGTAATAGATATTGCATGGTAGGCAGTGCATTATGGATAATAAAGCCCGCGACCCCGAGGGCGTAGCCCGAGGGGGAGGGGCTTTATAATCCATAATGCACGT
Organism: Stappiaceae bacterium; assembly: GCA_964291365.2. GTDB lineage: Bacteria > Pseudomonadota > Alphaproteobacteria > Rhizobiales > Stappiaceae > JBDWFY01. Next base: position 237,625 of record OZ220018.1, on the reverse strand, counting down.
GCCTACCATGCAACATCTGATATATATCCTGCACCTGATTGGTCCGTCTGAGTGGTTGCCAAGGAGACGAGGAATGTAAACAAAACGGTCAATGGCCATAGTAACAAGAGTAACAAACCGATTCAACTGTGATAGTGACAAAGAATTATCTACTGAACTCGACTATGGAGGTTAGTAGTTGACTGTGAGTAGTCTTAGCTACATCATACTACATAGCTAAGCTAGCTACGAGTATTTAGAACACTAGTAATACTAGTATCAGCGACTGAGACTCTTCAGAGTCAGTTTGGCCTCTCTTTCAAACGTTGGTTCCCTCTGAATGGCGGCCAGAGTACTTCGCTAGATAGCTAAAGCTACAGCTACGCAATGAGCTAGCTGCACGTGGCTAGCTAGAACGAACGCGCTACTAGCATCCTGTGTGGTGTCAATTAGCATGAGTAAGCTTCCTGTATCTGTGTAAACCAAGTCTGTAGTGTGGTCTGTGGTGATTGTCAGCTGCTGTTTTCATTGTGAAAACCTTGTTGCTATGTGCAAACTACACTATTATACCGTTTTTGTTTCAGAGGGATTATAAGTGCCTGGGGGAGGGTAATATTTTAGTTATAACACCCCTGTTGCCTAGGATACAAGGGTGAATCAGGATATATTACATATTCTTGTATAGCTGTATCCGAGTATGCATGCGTGCATATGGCTGAATAAAGGGGCGTAGCCAATGCTTGATCATGTGGTCATTCGCGTTACTGCATGTCTCCTAGCTCAAAAAGGCACGCACTGCTTGAAGAGCGTGAGAATCAATCGTAGCCATAACGATTTAGACTAACTTTAAGATGCTGGAAGTCTAAACTAGCATGCGATGCTGTGCAAGGTCAAAGTTTGTTTATGCATTTATATGCAAAATGTGCTTAATAGCAAGTGCTTAGGCCAATATAATAAAATAGTATGCACTTATTAGCGAATACTGGTATGTGATATGCACCTAATAATGCGAACATAAGTGAAAATTATCAAATTTCGACATTATTAGGTATCCAAACAAATGGTATATGCTATCAAAATGTCAGAAATGGTGAACGCCAGCCATGCATGAGTCATAAAAGCTACAAATTGTGCATTGTCATGGCCTCATCTACCAACAATTAACAACTATTCAAGCTAGGCACTTATTGATATCATCCACACGTTAACAATCCCATGATAACAACTTAATGGCCAATATGTGGGGCATGTGCTATAAGAGATACCGTATTCATTCGAATGGTAGCTATGATCACAAAGATGAATTTAAATAAACAAACGTTGGTAATATTCTTTAAGGATGACTTTATCTGACTATTATCACAACCACATCCATGCAACACAATAAGAACGTACATACTCTGGAATTGTTCAGAAAAAAAAACAAGGGAAAACCTATATTTACCTTCAGAAACAAACCTAAACAGACTTGGAATACAAAACAATAGAAAGGACTACATACAAATAATCACAACACATGTAGCAATTATGAGCAATATCAGCTCAAAATGACAGAGAACACTCGATCTTTGAGTTCAATTCCATTTCTAAGTATAAGCCACAAGGCTAAGGATGAGCTAAGTACCAGCTGTGATATAAAACGTTATTGAATTAAGAACAAAGGAGCAGTATTGGTTTTGATACTCAGCTACCTAGTGACAAGTACATTTTACATCCTCGCAACCACTGGAGTCCATCATTCAGCATATCAGTTTTGGCTCATTCCATTTGGTATTCTGGTACATACTGATAGTTTTAGCTGCGAATCTCTCTATTTTCTTTGCTTTAAGGTTACGGTATAGTGATCAAAAAGGTCTAGACATCAATGGACATAACAAAGAATTTCTTAGCAACTATTCATCCTATACTTTTCTGCTTTGAGATATCACTTTATCTATGATGTCTGATTATGTAAACCAATTATGGTAATTAGCACTAATTTAATTAGAGCTACCGGTGGGCGCAAAGTCAACAAATTTTTGACGTCAAATATCTACAGAAATAGGTCAGGTATGAACAATCAAACCAGATACACAAAATCAGCACAATAATCTCGAGGGCCTATCAAGGACTTTTTGGAAATAATGTACTGATCGTATTTACAGCAAAAAATATCACATTCATGACTCACTTTGCTGGTAGTCAGCTCACTTCTTGAGCCTTTTGCACTCTTCACAAGACACCATCAAAGAAAAATTCTCTGACAGGCACTAGACAAGGGACAGGAATAGCTAAGAAAACGCTTAAACTAAGGAGCCAGAGAATACCTAAAGCTGTAGTTGACATCAAAAATCTTAGCGCGTTAATGTAGAAAAACTGCTGACACAGCACATTCTTGTGGTAATGTTAGTGAAACAGCTGCGAACTGATCCTTAGCAACAGACAGAGAATTTTGAGTTATGAGAAGAAGGAGGTCTCAGACCACCACTGTGGTAAGCTTATGCATACAAATTAGTAGCAAATAGTACAAGTAGGCATGTCTAATGTACGTCAGTGGGCTTTTTGCGGCTGGTTGCTGTCCTGGGCTTGCTTTAGCTACTGCTGTGCCTGGAGGTAAATGGGTAGGCTAAACTGTGAAAAGTGTTTCCTTCGTTTATTTAGATCCAATCACTACACTGGAACCTCAACGTGGCTGCCAAAGCGATACAAGATGCGGTAAAGGGATAATTTGCTGCCCAATGAGCACCTTTTTTGCTGAAAGATACTACTCTTCAGAAACATATGATAGGTAGTACATACAATGATACTGAGTACACTGTATCACAAATATAGTCTACGTCAGCTGTGTGTAAATTGCGTGTGCATATCATATCTGCTGTACTTCTGTCATTGTCAGTAATAAAAAAAATTGTACACAAATTAATGGTAAATACCATCAAAATGTCAGAAATGGTGAAAACAAAGACTGCATGCTTGCTTCTGAATGTTAAATGTGGGTTACTCAAGCTAAAAATTACGCATTTTGATTGACACACATTCAGCTAGGTACACTGATACTATTGCCTGCGTTGAACTTCATAGAAAGCTTGTGCATGGCATGATCACAACTTTAGGTCCAATATGTGATGTGTGTGCTCTAAGAGATCCACTAGGGGCTATTAGTGAGAGTCAGTCGGCATGGACCTATGCCTATGGTGTTGTCAGAGGAGGCCCACAAAGATGCATGGCCTATACCTAATTGAATAGTATAGCTCAGTAGCAATAAGATGTGCTGCCCTAAATAAATACACTTTCAGCAAAAGATACCATCACACATTTCTGTTCATAAAAATATGTTTCTCCAATTTCAACCATTCAGTTTAGGATGCATCAGGTTTCACTTCGTACACAAACATGACACAGTTTACTATAAGTTAGTTAAAATGATTTACGCTTTCATAATTCTTTTGCAAAGGCTACATAACACAAGCTAGATAACACAATAATTATCAGTATACATGCATCTCGAAAAATATTCCCAAATGCACAATAGGCTTGTTGCTCATGAGTCTGGCTCCCTTAAAACAACCACCCGTAAAGCAACTGGTATATAATACATAATGGTGATGGTAAGAATATCCCTATTACTATTGCAATCATACTATAACACTTTACTTAAACAGTTTGTTTTCACAATAACATCAACTCACAATAATAACATTTGCTTTACAAATTTCATGCCATATACTGTCTGCAGACTGATTCTCAAGAACACAACAAAACAATTGCATACAGACATGGAAGATGAATTAAATGAAGCTAATACGGAGCACATTTCTGCAGTGCATAGTGAAGAAAAAACTGAACCCTGCTGTAAACCAAGTTATCAGATCAGAAAATTGAGAAACAAAGGAGCTATTATCATACTCATATGGAATTTCTTAATGATCAGTATATACAACTTTCTCGAGGAGTCGACGAGTGTACCATATGCAAAATACATAGGAATGGTTGCTTTTGGTTTGACCCTACCATTGGCCGGATGGCTAACAGATGTATATCTTGGGAGACACAAAGTGATACGCTGGAGTATATGGATCATGTGGATTGGCTTGATGCTGGCAACAGCTAGCTCAATAATAGCTCAATTAGTAGAGAACTACAATAAAATCAACCACATCATCTCATTTGTGGTTGTTTTGGCAATTGCCATTGGTTTTGGAGGATACCAAGCAAATATTATTCAGTTTGGGCTAGACCAGCTCCAAGATGCTTCAACAATAGAGATTACTGCTTTTATACGTTGGTATATATGGACTATATTCAGCAGTCAAGTTGTTTTCACAAAAAATTGTTTTAAACAATACTACCTTCTTGGTATGATAATAGTCTGCACTTGCATCACAGTGGTTATCAGTGCGTTTTTTATTCTAAATAGTGAGTTAGTTAAAGAACCAACAACACAAAATCCCTTCAAATTAATCTACAAAGTGATGCAGTATGCTATCAAACATAAGCATCCCCGATGTAGAAGTGCCTTCACCTACTGTGAAGATGAGCTTCCTTCTCGTATTGACTTTGGTAAGAGTAAATATGGAGGACCATTCACAGTAGAGCAGGTGGAAGACATCAAAACATTTTTACGCCTGCTAGTCGCCACAGCCATTGCAAGCATAATAGCAAGCATCATCATCACTCTCCATAGACTCGAATATAAACTTATCAAAGCATTCTTGCATAATCTATCCAACATTCTCATTATGAAAAAATGCTACAGGGAAACCTTTTTGACAAGCACAATTGGATGCTTTGCAGTGGCACTACTCATATCTCTATATGAATTTATTATATACCCAACAACACACAGGCTCGTTCCTTCAGTAAAAATCTACCAAAAGTTTATATTAGGTGTAGTACTACAAATTGTGACAGTTATCATACTTATGGTATTTGACTCAACAGTTATAAAGGTTCATCAAGGACATAATATCAACTCCACAATTCATTGCATACTCAGATATGACCAAGGTGCTCTAAGCTCAAATTATGATGGCACCAGCGAGTGGATCATCTTAGCACAACTTCTAGGAGCAATCTCACGGGCAATTGTTTGTATTAGTGGACTTGAGTTCTTAGTATCTCAAACCCCATACACCATGAGAGGATTGCTATTTGGTGTTACTTACGGAAGTGCACTCATATTCACATTAATTGGGTCTGGGACCTTCCATCTAATCACTCAGCGGTCATCAACCTGGGGCACAGGAGTCATCAGCTGTGAATTTTGGTACCTATTTTCACTATTATTTGTTTTAATAATCTTCAGTGGACTACTCCTTATTGTTGGAAGGTGGTACAAGAACAGAAAGAGAGAAGACGTGCTACCAAATGAACACATCTTCGCTGAGAGATACTATTCACAAATGCAATAAGCATAAAGTTTCAAACATTCTTTTTCATGCAATAGTAATATATATTACTAATTCATACTCATACAAGTAGTGAAGTCTTTATCCCTGACACAATAGATTTTTTTAGTACATGTACATTCATATTGTTGGCTAGGATTTGTTGTGCATACCTAATGAGATAATTATACAATTCTATATCTAAATGCATAATTACCGGCGTAAAAAAACTGATGGATTTATTCATAATTTTAGATGCTTGCAAATTTGTACCTTGAGTGAGGTTAAACTACTGCAAATAAAAATTACTTCATTAATTGAATAGCACTCATCATGCATTGGCAATAATTCTTTGTCTGAGCAATATCCACATACATCACAAAGAACCATGCACAGATTTGAGAGATAAATGTATCAACTTCATTTCCCTAACCTTCCTGTTTAGTTATTGAGTTCATTTGTTCACAAGTTCCATACTCAATGAAGGGTATAGTAATTGGAGCACAGTACACTTTGGCTTTGGTCTGTTCAATCCCATTTTGCATAGTAACATTTCTGATATTCAAGTATGACATTTCCATTAAAGGAAAAAGGGGTTCATCACTTGTGAATTCTGGTATGCACTGGTATGTTTAGCTGCAAATCTCTCCATTTTCTTCATACTAACATGGATGGTAGAGTGATACAAGATGCCAAAAAGAGAAGATTTGCTGCCTAATGAACACTTTTTCGCCAATACATATTACTCACAATAAACATCATATCATAGACAAGTATCGTGTATAAACTATGTTAGAATTAGACCAGTTTTAGCTGAGTGTGTGTGAATTAATACAATGTATATGCATACACAAATCACTATGATATCATTACTTTCAACCGGGATTATGTGCTTTACCATATTGCCAGATGAGGCCCAAAAAAGACATTAGCTGTATATCCCTTAAGCTAGCTAGCACTCTAAGATATGTGGAACGTAATACTCAGATACACAGGCACAATGTCGTAGTTATGATCACAAACATGACTTCAAACAAAGAAATATTGGTAAAATGTTTTAAGGATGACTTTATCTCACTATTGTCACAACTACACCCATGCATATATACACATAAATGTTTACATTCACTTTCCTCAATATAAGAACGTACATACTCTGCCTAATGATGGATTTGTTTAGAAAAAAAGTAAGGGAAAACCTCTATACCTTCAGAAAAACAAACGCATGATTTGGAATAAAACAACTGAAAGGACTGCACACAAATAATCGCACATGTAGCAATTACGAGCAATATCAGCTCAAAATGACAGAGAACACTCAATCTTTGAGTTCAATTCCATTTCTAAGTATAAGCCGCCAGGCTAAGGATGAGCTAAGTACCTGCTGCGATATAAAACGCTACCGAATTAGAAGAGTCAAGAGTAAAGGAGCGGTTTTGGTTTTGATACTCAGCTATCTAGTGACAAGTACACTTTACCTCCTAGCAACCACTGGAGCTCATCATTCAACATACGATTATTGGCTCATTCCATTTGGCATTAGCACAGCCATAGCAGGATGGTTGACTGATACCTTCATTGGAAGATACAAAGTGATACGTTGCAGTGTTTGGATCATGTGGATCCTTATGATTGCAGTAACAGTGAGTGCAGTTGTGGAACAACTGAATGAGATGTACCACCATTATGATAAAGCTGTACGATCGGTACTATTCTGTCTTGTTAGTATTGGCCTGGGTGGATTTCAAGCCAATATTGTTCAGTTGGGACTAGACCAGCTCCACGATGCTTCAACAACTGAAATCACATCCTTCATAGTTTGGTATGTAAGCACTTTAATCAGTACTGGATTTCTTGTAGAATTCAACATTTTTTGTCTTAATGAACAAAATAAACTCTTGGTTCTGTTACTGATTTGTGTGAGTCTCACATTGGCACTGATATTAATAACTCATTGCAATCACTGGCTGATTAAGGAGCCGGCAACCCAAAGTCCCCTCAAATTGATCTATAAGGTCATAAAGTTTGCTGTTGTTACAAAGCATCCCCGATGTAGAAGTGCATTCACTTACTGTGAAGATGAGCTTCCTTCTCGTATTGACTTTGGTAAGAGTAAATATGGAGGACCATTCACAACAGAGCAAGTGGAAGATGTTAAAACATTTTTGAGACTTCTTCCTTTCGTATCAATCTTTGGTATGATTGCTAGCGTACTTATTTTATCAAGCATTTTACATATTTATTTAGCAAGACAATATAACCGATTTAGTGGATTAAATCTCTACAGTGAACTAGGGTCCAGAAAAATTATCGCTGAATGTTACACTAAAACAAGCTTAACCCACAGTGTTTATCCTGGTATAACTGTTGATAGTATTGAATGAATTTCTCCTGCATCCACTATGCCACCACCATATGTCCTTTACAAGAATCAAGAGTTTATCGAAAATTATACTAGGAATAGTCTTACAAGTATTGCGAGTCATAGCACTGATGGTATTTGATGTCATCTCTCGACGAAATTTCTTAGACCACAGTGAACTCAATGCAACCATTCACTGTATATTTTTTGAAAAGCACGGACTACTGAGCCAAAGCTTCAGTCATGAATGGTTGACCATTCCAGAGTACATTCACCACCTTTCCCTAATCTTAATACTTATAGGCATCATTGAGTTCATTTGTTCACAGGTCCCATACTCCATGAAGGGTGTGATAATTGGAACACAGTACACTTTGATCTTGGTCCTTTTAATTCCCACAGTAGTAATTGTGGTGTTAACCAAAGTGCATTTCTTCATCTGGGGCCAAGGAATCATCAGTTGTGAATTCTGGTATGCGCTGGTATGTTTAGCTGCAAATTTCTCCATTTTCTTCATACTAACACGGATCGCAAAGCGATACAAGATGCGGAAAAGGGAAGACTTGCTACCCAATGAGCACTTCTTTGCTGAAAGATACTACTCTCAATAAACCTCATACGATAGCTAGTAGGTGTAAAGTTAGATTTGTATAGATGTGTGTGAAATTAATCCATGCACTGCTTAGACATGGTCTAGCAGTCATGTTATTCCCTTTTTAGTCAAATAGAAGAGTACTATATATTAGTAGGACAACTAGCACTGATTATATCATCATTTGTCATACGTATACAATTGGTAAAAGAAGATGACCACTTTTTAGGTATTATTTTTGTAGCCCTGGCTAGCCCAAAAATGCAATATTTTGTATGCAAACATTAGCTATAATGTGTATTATACTGAACATTAGAATTTGTTGACCCTTTACCATATACACAAGCAAATTGTATACATCAGACGCACAAAGCCTGCTTTAAGCCAAAATTGCAAACAATACACCTGCACACAATAGTCACATTAAGGTATAATAATAACAAATAGGATACAAGCCATGATTGTGGCACTAAAAATTAACGGAAATTGTCACTAGCAACCGTAATTAGTCAGTACACAAGCATCCATGTATATTTCGTATGATAGGCAACACAAATGCCAATGCTCCAGCAACACTTCCTAATGACAAATATACTTTGATTATTAAAAATTTCAATCAACAATAACACTCCAACCACTAAAAGATTCAATCCCAACATTTCTTATAATATGGTTGCAACACAAGGAAAAATATTCCCAGAAAGACATGAAAAAATCCTGATTATTTGCCAGTTTGAAATATTGTTATCATTGTTGCTGTTCATTACCACGGCAAATAAGACACTACCAATCAAAAGTCTCAACAATATATAGAGGGCAGACACAGATCTATAGTCTTGCGTAGTATCAGTACCATCTTTGTACCATCCTTGAAAGATGTCCATAGTGAAATTTAGAACATCCCATCTTTTGAATCCACAGCAGCTTGGTAAGTTTCTAAAGAACCTGGTCGGATAGAACAGCAGAAGCAGAGGTGGTGGAAGGACGAAAATAAAAATGACAGACAAGGCAAGGGCAGCATGAAAAATGTGTTCAGCATGAAAAAAACTGACATTTGTATCAAAGAGTAGAACTGTGGAATTAAAAATTTCATTACCACTACTGTCGTATGTGTAGATAGCATAGATACCATCAATAATATACTCTTTGTCTGAGCAATGTCCACAAAGAGCCATGCACAGTCATGAAGGAGCACAGATTTGAGAGATAAGTATATGTTTTTCTTAGCCTTTTCATTTACTGACGGAATTATGCATGTTCCTTAAGAATCTGAGCTTCATGCTAAGACAACATGGAATGTATAAACAGCTCATTTGGACAAATTTTCAATGTTGACGACAACTGCCATAAACATCATATACTGCAAACCAGCAAATGAACTTCAAACACATACTATTTAGCCAAAATAAAGTTTACTCAGATCAGTCTGAGACACTTTTGATAAGTAATCTTACATAAAAGGTGAAGCAAACCCTAATTGATGAACCAGAATTAGCTACAACTACACTGACAATCAAACAGTAAATAATACTAGTGTGATTTAAGACATTGTGAGGGGGCGAGCGTTTGTTCGCATTGCGTCAATGGTATAATGAATGGCTAATAACTGGAAGCTTGCAAGGTGCATGCTCAAGCTGTAGCCGCCAATCCGGCCATCTCTTGCCAAGTTTGGTATCATCAACTTCTCTTGTACCCTGTCTAAGTGAGTTACCTTGCTTGCTCTCGGCAAATATGACTGATAAACAAATCTGTCTATCTGTATTAAAGCGTTACTGTTGACTGAGCCTTGGCTCTATCTGGCTGTGACGACACTCGTTCGCTTAATATGCTCAGTAGTTGCCAACTTTCATCCAGCTAAGCATCACTGATCACCTTTGTGTCACTTGCTCTTGAGCAGTCTTCTTGTCCAGTGTATCATAGAAAGAACGATGAGGCCACATTAATATGCACAGCATGTGAGTGATGACAATCATTACTGACAATGGCGATCTTCACTGAATATGTGGACAGATCAACAGACGGACACACGGTCAGACAAATTTCTGTTGAATGAACAAGTGTGGGGCTTGCTCACATTCACCCCAAAACATTACACAAATTCGACAGCTAGTAAGCCAACTTACATACCATTAGTTCTATCAATAATTTCTTATTGGGTAAAGTTGTCTGTGGAGGCTATATTTTATGCTTAGAGGGTTCAAAAGTATATTGTGTTGAATTCTACCCACTGCTGGTGGCTAGCTGATATTCTGTTTCCATGGAAATATGCTCCAGGATCATGTGGATTAATATCTACTACAATTATATACTTCATGGTAGCACATATATAATATTGAAATAGGTTGCAAAGCTAGCTATTTGGATGTTTACTACCTTGCCTTAGCATAAGCAAGTTGACCTGTTTTTCGTAATGATATTCTTGCTATCACAACTACACCCATGCATACAAAACATTAGCATAACACAAATGGAAATATCTAAATTGGTACAAGTGACACTTTTTAAACTCACAAATTTAAATTCTTGGCTTAACAAAGTTACAGTGTTCAATAAAAGAATTGTTTACAAAACAAAGAGCAAACCAACACACATCAAAATAACAAATGCAAAACTTCTGTAAGGCAAAAACAAGATCAGGAATATACATATAAGCAGCAGTAGCAATTATGAACAATACCTGTTCAAAATGACAGAGGAGAATACTATACCATCAAGTTGTAACATTTCATTACCAAGCTTAAACAACCTGGGATTCAACAGTAAGGATGAAATTATCTGCTGCGATGTAAAATGCTATCGAATAAGGAGAGTTAAGAACAAAGGAGCTATACTAGTTCTGATACTCAGTTATCTAGTGACAAGTATATTTTACCTATTTGCAACCATTGGAATTCATAGCACAAAGTATCAAGTTTGCCTTGTGCCATTTGCTATCAGCACAGCTATAGCAGGATGGTTGACTGATGCCTTCATTGGAAGATACAAAGTGATACATTTCAGTGTTTGGATGTTGTGGCTTATTATGATTGCAGTAACAGTAAGTGAAGTTGTTGGACAACTGAATGAGAAACTTTATAATATGGTACAACTAGTATTATTCTGGCTTGTTAGTATTGGTCTGGGAGGATTTCAAGGCAGTATTGTTCAGCTGGGACTAGATCAGCTCCATGATGCTTCTACAACAGAAATCACATCTTTCATAGTTTGGTACGTGAGCTCTCTAATCAGCACTGGATTTATTGTAAAATTTAATCTTTATTGTCTTAATAAGATCTACATTCTGCTACTACTTTGTGCATGTCTTACTCTGGCACTAACACTAATAATCTGTTGCAATCATTGGCTGATTAAGGAGCCAGCAACCCAAAGTCCTTTTAAACTGATTTACAAGGTCATCAAGTATGCTGCTGTTACAAAGCATCCCCGATGTAGAAGTGCATTCACCTACTGTGAAGATGACCTTCCTTCTCGTATTGACTTTGGTAAGAGTAAATATGGAGGACCATTCACAACAGAGCAGGTGGAAGATGTCAAAACATTTTTGAGACTTCTTCCACTAATATTTATCTTGGGTATGATCGCTGATGTATTTTTTGCATCAAACTTTCTGTATGGCAGCCTAGAGAAACAGAACAACAAATTTAGTAGGGCAAACTATGACCATGAACTATATTCCAGAAAAGTCATGGCTGAATGTTACACTGAAACAAGTCTGACCAACAGTGTGCATCTTGGTGTAACTCTACTGATTGTATTAAAGGAATGTGTCCTGTATCCACTGTTTCAATGTTGTATATGCTGCTCAAAAATCAAGAGTTTATGGAAAGTCATAGTTGGAATAGTGTTACAAGCTTTGCGAGTCGCTAGTCTGATGGCTCTTGATATTATTTCGCGATACAACGAACACAATGTAAGCATCCAGTATATATTCTATGAAAAACGTGGCCTACTAAGCCAAACTCTCAGTGATCGCTGGTTGGTTATTCCTGAGTATCTTCATTTCATTTCCCTAATCTTTCTGTTCACAGGTACTATTGAATTCATTTGTTCACAAGCCCCTTACTCCATGAAGGGCATTATAGTTGGAGCACAGTACACCTTGGCCTTGGTCTGTTCAATCCCATTTCTCATAGCAGCATTTCTGATATTCAAATATGACATTTCCATTAAAGGAAAAGGGATCGTCACTTGTGAATTCTGGTATGCACTGGTATGTTTAGCTGCAAATTTCTTGATTTTCTTCATACTAACATGGATGGCAAAGTGATACAAGATGCGGAAAAGAGAAGACTTGTTACCTAATGAACACTTTTTTGCCGAAAGATATTACTCACAATGAACATTATGTATAAAATTAGATGAATTAATACAACGTGTATGCACACACAAATCACTGTCACATGGCATCATTGTTAGTGTGGATCAAATGCTTTTATATAGTATAGTACTAATACTGTAATCTCATTGGTCAGCAACCGTTGAATAATTCATGGTATTCTACAGTCGTCTTCAACAGCGCCAAAACACGCAATGCGCGCACGGCTGTAACCATGGCATTTCAAACAGACTGAACTGAATGGAGTCATCAGCAGTCCAGTGATAGCACTATGTATCTATTAGGTAAGGTCTACTGCTAGCTGTAATTATAGCTCTGTCAAACTGATCTCTTAGACATTCACCATCAAACAAAGGTTAGTTCGGTCTCAATTCATGCCATGATGGCTATGTAGGCAGTTTCCATGTATTGAGTCATGGCCGAGACTATACACTAGCTGTCTGAGTCTTGGCTAGCTAACTAGCATTCTTTGTAGACTCACCAGTTTAATTTTCAACTCCAGCTGTGCCCTGTTAGCACTAATCAATGGCAAAGAGGGCGGTGTCCAGGGATGATGCGGAAACAAATTAGAGGTCTACTGTGATCAGTGTATGTACACACAAGCCAGCTCCAGCGAGACTAACCATGGTATAGTAGTTGCTGTTGTCAGTGTTGATCAATGAACAATATGATAGCCTAGCCATAGCCAATTGTCCTATGATAGCTAGTTCACTACAGTTATTAATCCTATTCAATACTATAATAAAACAAACATTGCACACTCCTTCATTGACTAGCATGCTTATTACTACCCTCGGTGTGGATATTCCACTTGACCTTCGGCCTCGTGGAATAGTGTCCACACCTCGGGTAGTAATAATTCACACTATTCAATGAAGGAGTATGCAATTGTATATTGTCAGATGAGGTTCAAAAGGATATTGTCTATCCCTTAATATAGCTAATACTCTAATATAGTGATACCCATATGGCGAAAAAAGCTATACGCTAAAGTTTCAACTTGTTACTGTAGCCCATAAAATGTGAGAACACACAATCATACTCAGTATTATTTCTACTGCAACAAAACTATATATATGTATATATATATGCTCAATGGCAAGGTATTTGGGTACAAATACTATTATTGCAATGTGATATGTGGAACATAAGGCTCAGACACGCATAGCTATCTTGAACTTGAATTTAAACAAAGAAACATTGGTAAATTTTTAAGGATGACTTTATCTCACTATTATCACAACTACACCAATGCATACACAATAATGTTTACATTCACTATAAGAATGTACATACTCTGCATGCCTAATGGTGGAATTGTTTAGAAAAAAACAAGGGCAAAATCTATATACTTTTAGATAACAAATGCATACTTTCTGCGAATCTAAACAGATTTGGAATACAACGATTGTGCATAAATAATCACACATATAGTAATTATGATCAATATCAACTCAAAATGACAGAGAACACTCGGTCTTTGAGTTCAATTCCATTTCTAAGTAGAAGCAACCAGGAGCTAAGTACCTGCTGCAATATAAAATGTTATCGCATAAGAAGAGTTAAGAACAAAGGAGTGGTATTGGTTTTGATACTCAGCTTTCTAGTGACAAGTACACTTTACATCCTCGCAACCACTGGAGTTCATCATTACACATACCAGTTTTGGCTCATTCCATTTGGCATTAGCACAGCCATAGCAGGATGGTTGACTGATACCTTCATTGGAAGATACAAAATGATACGTTGCAGCGTTTGGATCATGTGGATCCTTATGATTGCAGTAACAGTGAGTGCAGTTGTGAAACAACTGAATGAGATGTATCACCATTATGATAAAACTGTACGACCAGTATTATTCATTCTTATTAGGGTGGATTTCAAGCCAATATCATTCAGCTGGGGCTAGATCAGCTCCACGATGCTTCAACAACTGAAATCACATCCTTCATAACTTGGTATGTAAGCACTCTAATCAGTGCTGGATTTGTTGTACAATTCAACATTTTTGTCTTAATGAACAAAATAAACTCTTTGTTTTGTTGCTGATTTGCATGAGTCTCACATTGGCACTGATATTAATAACTCATTGTAATCACTGGTTGATTAAGGAGCCGGCAACCCAAAGTCCCCTCAAATTAATCTATAAAGTCATCAAGTTTGCTGTTGTTACAAAGCATCCCCGATGCAGAAGTGCCTTCACCTACTGTGAAGATGACCTTCCTTCTCGTATTGACTTTGGTAAGAGTAAATATGGAGGACCATTCACAACAGAGCAGGTGGAAGATGTCAAAACATTTTTGAGACTTCTTCCACTAATATCTATCTTTGGTTTGATTATTAGTGTACTCATTGCATCAAACTATTTACATATTTATCTAGCGAGACAATATAACCAATTCAGTGGATTAAATCTTAACAGTGAACTAGGATCCAGAAAAATCATCGCAGAATGTTACACTAAAACAAGCTTAACCAATAGTGTTTATCTTGGTATAACTCTGCTGATAGTATTGAATGAATTTCTCCTTTATCCGCTCTGCCACCACTGTATATCCTTTACAGGAATCAAGAGTTTATGGAAAATCATACTAGGAATAGTCTTACAAGTTTTGCGAGTCATAGCACTGATGGTATTTGATGTCATTTCTCGACGAAATTTCTTAGACCACAATGAACTCAATGCAACCATTCACTGTATATTTCTTGAAAAACACGGACTACTAAGCCAAAGCTTTAGTCATGAATGGTTGGCTGTTCCAGAGTACATTCACCACCTTTCCCTAATCTTCATACTTATAGGCATCATTGAGTTCATTTGTTCACAGGTCCCTTACTCCATGAAGGGTGTGATAATTGGAGCACAGTACGCTTTGATCTTGGTCCTTTTAACTCCCACAGAAGTAATTGTGCCGTTAACCAAAGTGCATTTCTCCATCTGGGGTCAAAGAATCATCAATTGTGAATTCTGGTATGCACTGGTATGTTTAGCTGCAAATTTCTCCATTTTCTTCATACTAACATGGATGGCAAAGCGATACAAGATGCGGAAAAGGGAAGACTTGTTACCCAATGAGCACTTCTTTGCTGAAAGATACTACTCTCAATAAATCTTACACGATAGATGAAGTTAGATTTGTATAGATGTGTGTGAAATCAATGCATGCACTGCTTAGACATGGTCTAGCAGTCATGTCATTCCCTGTTTAGTCAAATAGAAGAGTTTTTATATTAGTAGGATAACTAGCACTGATTATATCATCATTTGTCATAGGTATGCAAATAGGTAAAAGAAGATGACCACTTTTTAGGTATTATTTCTATAGCCCTAGCTAGCCCCAAAATGCAATATTTTGTACACAAACATTAGCTATAATACATATTGTCGTATATTGAACTTTGACCTCTAATACAAACATATGGGAGTGCGTGGGCAGCAACACGCTTGATATTTTGCCATATCAGTCGTGTTCGTCACATGCGAAATCCATATCAGTCATGTTCGTCACATGATCGCCATATCAGCAGTGTTGAACGTTTATGCTAGCCAGCGCTAGCACGCGCTGCTACTCGCACAAAGGCCAAGGTGAGTTGCTATTGTCAGACTTTTGGCTTTGTTGTCAAGTTAGATAAATAAGCTAAGGTGCCGCTGTACTTACTGTATCTAGCTACATGCCTTTAGACCCTTTACCATATACACAAGCAAATTGCATACATCAGATGCACAAAGCATGCTTTAAGCCAAAATTGCAAACAATATACCTGCACACAATAGTCACATTAAGGTATAATGCTACTAACAAACAGGATACAAAGCTATGATTGTGGCACTAAAAATTAACAGAAACTGTCATTAGCAATTGTAATTAGCCAGTACACATGCATCCATGTATACTTCGTATGATAGTCAACACCAATGCTACCACTCCAGCACCACTTCCAATGACAACTATATTTTGGTTATCAAAAGTTTCAATTAACAATAACAACACTCCAACCACTAAAAGATTCAACCCCAATGTTTCTTATATGGTTGCAACACAAGGAAAAATATTCCTAGAAAAACATGAAAAGTCCTGATTATTTGCCAGTTTGAATTACTGCTATCATTGTTGCTGTTCATTACCATGGCAATGAAGACACTACCAATCAAAAGTCTTAACAACAAATAGAGGGCAGACACAGATCTATAGTCTTGCATACTATCAGTACCATCTTTGTACCATCCTTGAAATATGTCCATAATGAAATTTAGAACATCCCATCTTTTAAATCCACAGCAGCTTGGTAACTTTCTAAAGAACCTGGTCGGATAGAACAGCAGAAGCAGAGGCGGTGGAAGGACGATAAATATGACAGACAAAGCAAGGGCAGCATGAGAAATGTGCTCAGCATGAAAAAATTGACATTTGTGTCAAAGAGTAGAACTGTGGAATTAAAAATTTCATTACCACTACTGTCGTATGTGTAGATAGCATAGATGCCATCAATAATATACTTTTTGTTTGAGCAACGTCCACATACTCGACTTCTCTTGCATCCTATCTGAGTTACCTTGCTTGCTCTCGGCGAATATGACTGACAAGCAAATCTGTCTATCTGTATTAAAGTGCCACTGTTGACTGAGCCTTGGCTTAATCTGGCTGTGACGACACTCACACTGCCAATCTGGCTATTCTCTTGTCATCCTTGGCATCGTCAACTTCTGTTTAAGTGTGTTACCTTGCTTGCTCTCGGCGAATATGACTGACATAAAGTGTTACTGTTGCTTGACTCAATCTGGCTAGCTGTGACGACACACATTCACTTAATATGCTCAATAGTTGCCAACTTTCATCCAGCTAAGCATCACTGATCACCTTTGTGTCACTTGCTCTTGAGCATTCTTCTTGTCCAGTGCATCATAGAAAGAACGATGAGGCCATGTTAATATGCATAGCATAGCATGCAAGTGATGACAATCATTACCAACGATAGTGATCTTGGATAGACGGACACATGGTCAGACAAACTTCTGTTGAACGAACAAATGTGGGGCTCGCTCACACTCACCCCAAAACATTACACAAATTCGACAGCTAGTAAGCCAACCAACATACCATTAGTTCTATCAAGAGTGCATTAGGAAGAGTGTACAACAATACTGGAATTTCTTATTGGGTAAAGTTGTCTTTGGAGGCTATATTTTATGCTTAGAGGGTTCAAAAGTATATCGTGTTAAATTCTACCCATTGCTGATGGCTAGCTGATATTCTGCTTCGATGGAGATATGCTCCAGGATCATGTGGATTAATTATCTACATCCTTACTACAAGAATATATTTTCTGATAGCACCTACAGTAACATATTGCAAAGCTAGCTTTATGGATGTCTACTACCTTGCCTTAGCATAAGCAAGTTGATTGTTTTTGTAACGATGTTCTTGATATCACAACTACATCCATGCATACAAAATATCATTTACATAAGCATAACAATGATGAAAATAGCTAAAATTGATACAGGTGACATTAATTTTTTTAAACTTAAATTCTCAGCCTAACAAAGTTACAGTGTTCAATGAAAGAATTGTTTACGTGACAAAGAGCAAACCAACACACCTCAAAATAACAAATGTAAACTTCTCAACAACAACAAGCCAGACTGTACATATAAGCAGCAAATAGCAATTATGAGCAATAGCTGTTCAAAATGACAGAGGAGAATACTAGATCATCAAGTTGTAACATTTCATTACCAAGCTTAAACAACCAGGGAATAAACAGTAAGAACGAGATAATTATCTGCTGTGACATAAAACGCTATCGAATAAGAAGAGCTAACAGCAAAGGAGGTATATTAGTTCTGGCAGTCAGTTATCTAGTGACAAGTGTGTTTTACCTTCTTGCAACCACTGGAGTGTATAGTTCAACATATCAATTCTGGCTTGTTCCATTTGCTATCACCACAGCCATAGCAGGATGGTTGACTGATGCCTTCATTGGAAGATACAAAGTGATACGTTGCAGTATTTGGATCATGTGGCTTCTTATGATTGCAGCAACAGTAAGTGAAGTTGTCGGACAACTTAATAAGAAGTATTGCCATTACCATAAAGTCATTCGGCCCATATTATTTTGTTTTATAAGTATTGGTCTAGGAGGATTTCAAGCCAATATTGTTCAGTTTGGACTTGATCAGCTCCCTGATGCTTCAACAACTGAAATCACATCCTTCATAGTTTGGTACGTAAGAACTTTAATCAGTGCTGGATTTCTTGTAGAATTCAACATTTTTTCTCTTAATGAACAAAATAAACTCTTTGTTTTATTACTGATTTGTATGAGTCTTACACTAGCGCTCATACTAATATTTCATTGCAATCACTGGCTAATTAAGGAACCGGCAACCCAAAGTCCTTTAAAATTGATCTATAAGGTCATCAAGTTTGCTGTCATTACAAAGCATCCCCCATGTAGAAGTGCCTTCACCTACTGTGAAGATGAGCTTCCTTCTCGTATTGACTTTGGTGAGAGTAAATATGGAGGACCATTCACAACAGAACAGGTGGAAGATGTCAAAACATTTTTGAGACTTCTTCCTTTAATATCTATCTTTGGTGTGATTACTAGTGCAGACTTTGCATCAAACTATTTGTATCATCACCTAGAGAAACAGTACAACCGATTCACTGGTATAAACTTCGGTCGTGAACTAGATTCCAGAAAAAATGTTGCTGAATGTTACGTAGAAACAAGCCTGACTAACAGTGTACATCTTGGTTTAACTCTGCTGATTGTATTAAATGAATTTATCTTTTATCCACTCTTTCAACGCTGTGTATGCTGTACAAGAATCAAAAGCTCATGGAAAGTCATAATTGGAATAGCCTTACAAATTGTGCGAGTCACTAGTTTGATAGTTCTGGACATTATATCTTGATACAACAATTTAAAACACAAAAATGAACATAATTCAACTATCCAGTGTATATTTCATGAAAAACATAGCCTGCTAAGCCAAACCCTCAGTGATCGATGGTTGGCCATTCCGGAGTATCTTAACATCGTTTCCCTAACCTTCCTATTTACAGGTGCTATTGAATTCATTTGTTCACAAGTCCCTTACTCCATGAAGGGTATAGTAATTGGAGCACAGTACACCTTGGCCTTGGTCTGTACAATTCCATTTTTCATAGTAACATTTCTGATAATCAAGTATGACATTTCCATTAAAGGAAAAGGGATCATCAGTTGTGAATTCTGGTATGCACTGGTATGTTTAGCTGCAAATCTCTCCATTTTCTTCATACTAACACGGATGGCAAAGAGATATAAGATGCGGAAAAGAGAAGATTTGCTACCTAATGAACACTTTTTTGCCGAAAGATACTACTCTCAATGAATATCATATCATAGCTATAGTATATTTAACTATGGAAACCGATAAAACTAGTTTAGCTAGGTGTATGTGTGTGTGTGTGAATTAATACACTATGTATGCATATACAAATCACTGTGATATCATTGTTAGTGTGATTCAACCAGGATCAAATGCTTTATGTTATTGGTAGACGAGGATATATGTATCCCTTAATCTAGGTACAACACTAATGATACCCACATGGCAGAGAATTTGAACTTTGTAGCCCATAAAATGTGAGGATACACTATCATACTCAATATTATTCTACTGCAACAAAACTATATTATGCTTAATGGCAAGGTAGCTATGGGTGTACAAAACTATTGTTGCAATGTGACATTGGAATACCGTAGATTTGGAAATTTTTGTGTTATAAAACTTTCGTATGACAGTTTTCATGGTGAAAAATTTCCGTAGGAATGACCCTTATCACAATAATGTTAATAGTGTGCATGCGTTTTCGTAAGATTAGTTTTTGTAGCTGCCATCAACTACGAAAATATTTTACAATGAAAAATTTCAGATTTATGCTACTAGGCTCAGATACACATAGCTATTATGAACTTGAATTTAAATAAAGAAACATTGATAAATTTTTTAAGGATGACTTATGTTATCTCACTATTATCACAACTAGCTACACACTCTTCCTCTTTTTTTTTATTTTTATTCTTATGCACTCTTGACTAAACCAAGCTGTGGCTGCAGACAGTTACGCATACTTGAACTGTTAAGTTGGTCATCATAGCTCTGAGTTTCTTTTTATCTTTCTTGAGGCATTGTACTCAGCCACTCCTGTGTTTTGTCGAAAAGCTGGGAAGAGGCTGAATACACTTCCACTGGTCGGTACGGTACTGTCATTGACATTCTTTATTTCATTATGAGTCTTCGATCCTGCTGACTTTCTATTCTCTGGTTCACGTTGAGGACTGATTTCTTCCCGAGTCTTCGATCGATGTACACGTGTATGCATGCAGTACAGCACTGCACTAAACAAATGTAAATTTACAATTATATGGTATGGAATGGTTGTACCACCATACATACGTATATTACATGCATGGCTGTACCGTTTATGTGGGGCTCGCTCAGGCTCGCCCCAATGGCAGATGTTATTCCTCAATTTTGCTACAGGCCAAACAAGACAGTGTCGTATAAATTATAGTTCCCAAGATCTACATAATACAGGGTTCCACAATAAATCTATATTCACTGATATTGTTCCAGCTGCTATAAACATTATACTATACAGCTATAGCAAATTCCCAACACAATACAATCACCAGTGATTATAATGCTTTCTTATTAAACTGAAGAACCATACTGAGCAAAAACTGGATTAAACCAACACACAGAAAAAGCATCGCGTATGAAAGATGGCAAAGAAATCCAGCAGTCTCAAACTTAATCAATGCAGTAATTCATTCTATCAGATCAGAAACCTAAAGAACAAAGGAGTGATCATAATAATTTCTTTGTGGTAAACGCATCGGAATACCTCATAGCATATGTGCAAATACCTGGGGGAGCAAACATTGGTACAGTGGTTCTGGATTTCACTCTGCCCTTCACTGGGTGGCTAACTGATGTGTATCTTGGACGATACAAGATAGTATGTTGGAGCATGTGGATCATGTGGATGGCCTCTATGCTGGCAACAGCAGGCTCAGTAGTAGCTCAATTGATGGACAGCCACCATAAAATCTTTCAAGACTTCTCATCTGCAATGTTTCTCATCGTGGCCATTGCATTCAGAGGCTACCAAGCCAACATAATCCAGTTTGGGCTAGACCAGCTCCAAGATGCTTCAACAACTGAGATTACTGCTTTCATACGTTGGTATGTGTGGACATACATCAGTAGCCGAGCTATTTTTCAGTTTACTCACACATGCTTAAATGATATATACCATACTCTGGGACAAATAGTAATTTGCATAAGCCTTACAATAGTGATCAGTTCATCCTTCATAATCAGTTTGTGTCTAGTACAGGAACCAGTGACACAAAACCCATTCAAATTAATCTACAAAGTGATAAGGTATGCCATCAAACATAAGCATCCAAGATGTAGAAGTGCCTTCACCTACTGTGAAGATGAGCTCCCTTCTCGTATTGACTTTAATTGGCAAGAGTAAAATTAATATGGAGGACCATTCACAACAGAGCAGGTGGAAGATGTCAAAACATTTCTACAATTGCTGGTTATCCTTGCTATTGTAAGTGTGTTAACCCTTAGGGGACGGGCTAGGGAGGAGCAAGTTAGTAAGACTAGTCAGTTTAAATAAAGTCCAGACAGTCCTGTCACAGATCTGTGACTATAGTCCTGTAAGTGTTAATTAGTGATATTCTTTTCATACACAGCTCAATAGAACAGTTGATACGTGTTCTCTTAAACACTCAGTCCACTACTTCAGTGACTGAATGCTACAAAGAAAGATTTCTTACAACTACAATTGGCTTCTGTACAGTAGCATTAGTCATACCTCTATATGAATTAATCATTTATCCTATCATACAAAAGTGCACTCCTGAAATAAAAATTCATCAAAAGTTTCTATTAGGTGTGACAATACAAATAGTGAGTTATCATTATCATAGTGTTTGATTTAATGGCAAGGAAAATCTACTCAGAACACCAAGATCAAAAGGCAGTACATTATATCTTTGAAGTATCAAGGCTTAATGATGGTGCTATAATAATAATAGGACATACAAATTAAAGGAACAGGATTAAATTAGTTCTGATTGACTGCTACGTATATCAGGCATTGCTCTCAATTGATATGCAGTAATAATAATTATTATGCGTAAATGGGAATAGCAGAAATAGTACTATTAGGATGATACCACGCAGTAGTTACTCCTGTACATGTACATGTTTACATGTTGCCCACTGTGGTAGAAAATGAATAGCCTGGGCTTCTTGGATCACACATCATTTGAATCACTAGCCGTGATTGATTTTTTATCTCAGAGAGATAAGGTTACACAAAGGTAATGATTGCCTACATAATTGAAAGTGCCCCCCTACACAATGATGGCTAAACAAAATTAATAAGCAAAGATAGCTACAGTAATGATACAAATGATATTATAATAGTACAAACTTTGCGCATGTTGTTGCACGTATGCAGTTTCATGCATGTTTATCCTCAATGAAGTGTCAGACTTATAAAACATACACGTGTATCAATACTAGGGTGACTTCTTATATTACACTTTATACACACTATGTCAGCCTAAAAGTTGGTTAATATTATTGTTTGTTTCAAAGCGACACAGTACGGTCATGCAGATGGTCTACAAAACATCTATATTAGCTAAGAGCCAGTGCATATGCCAGCTTTTACAACCAGATTGAAAGCAACTTATGACCAAAATTGAATTAGGCATGGTGTGCACTGTAGCGTCTGGCTTTCTCTGTGCTAGACTAGATCCTTATGGATAGAGCTACTCAGTAGTCTATGTGTACGTGTCTTTAGCACATGGCATGAATTATTATTTCATAATCAGTACTAGTGATCACGTGATAATAAGTGATTACATAATGATGAATACATGCATTAATAGTGATACAAGACTAAGTAACAACATTACATCTCCCTTTTACTCTGACTGAAAACAGATAGTTCAAAAAAAACACAAATCATTGTCCATAAACATTCTGTCCAAAACGATCGACTCGCCTTCAATTACGAGTGGAACGTCTCAAATTGTTCCGAGGATTTTGGTTCGCATCTGAGCCATTCGAGGTCAAGTTAGAGTTAGGACTAGATTCGAGATCATCGTCGTCCTCCTCATCATCAGACTCTTCTCCTTCAAACTTTGAGTCTACAACTTTGAAACGAGACACGTTTCGAGTGATGTATTTACCATTTCGACATGCTGTGACCATAGTTCCATTCATACGTACAACTCGAAATGGGGAGGGATCAAAATGTGTTGAGAGCTTGTTGCACTTTCGTTGTCGCACAAGTACCACATCACCTATCTTTATAGTGGAGGTCTTGGCTCTCATTTTCATATCAGCATATGTCTTCATCTTGACCTTTGCTCTATCATCATTCTCCTTCACCTTTGCACCGAGATCAGACTGGCTGGTATGCCCAGTTGGGAGCTGTGGAAGCTTGTTTCGTACTTTTCGATTGAAGAGCAATTCTGATGGTGCAAATCCAGTTGTGCTATGTGGGGTTGTTCTGTAGTTGAGAAGAAATTTGTAGAGATGTTTCCTCCATGTTTTGCCTTCTGCATGAGCTGAGCGAATTGCTTTAATGAGAGGTTTCATAAAACTCTCTGCTTCTGAATTAGCTTGAGGCCAAAGTGGAGTTATTCTGCGATGTTCGATTCCATTTTCATTCATGTACTCTTTGATTTCTTGGCTTGTGAAAGGGGGACCATTGTCACTTCTCACCACTTGTGGTATTCCGTGAGTTGCAAATATTCTGTCTAACCTTGGAATGATGCAGCTGGCAGATGTTGAGTGAACAATCTCAACCTTGGGAAATCGTGAGTATGCGTCAATAACAACGAGTAGGTACTCTCCTGATGAAAAGGGGCCACAGAAGTCCATGTGAACAGTATGCCAAGGATTTGGCGGTAAGGGAGACATCTGGAGGGGGTCTGGGTGGTTGCTAGGGCCATTAGCTTGGCATGCAATACACTTGTCAATCATTCTCTTGACAGTGTTGTCTATTCCTGGAAACCAAATCTTTTCACGGAGGAGTTGTTTTGTCTTTATGTTTGAAGCGATTCAATTCTGTGTGATCAGCGCCTTGGAACTGTTGGGGAAGTTTTCAACGTTTCTCCATGACTGTGTGCGTATGAAATTGGCTAAACACTGCATTGTGACATCTTATGCTGTTGCTTCTTGGATTTCTGCAAGAGTCATTGCTTTTGGGACAGCAGCTGATGCAAGAAAATTGACATATTCCTCTGCTAGAGTGCCTTGTTTGTCATTGTCATTTGCACTGGAGTGTCAGGACAAGAAGTCGGACGGATTTTGGCTTCCTTCTGTGTGAACTACTTCAAAATCATAGCCTTGGAGTCGTAGATTCCAACGTTCAATGCGAGGTGGTGGTTTTGACTTGGGATTGCTGAAAATCAGCTGAACAGGCTTGCAGTCGGTGACCAACTTGAAATGACCACCATAGAGGTAGAGATGGAGCCGCTCAATTGCCCAGACGATTGCTAGTGCTTCTCTTTCTGTCTGTGAATAGCGTCTTTCGACATCAGTGAGAGCACGACTCGCATATGCAACTACGCATTTGTCGTCTTTTCCTGGCGTGTTCTGCATCAGAATGGCAGACAATCCTGAGGGCGAGGCATCAGTGACAAGTTCCGTCTCTTTATTAGGGTCAAAGTATGCCATTACTTTTGCACTAGCAAGTAGCTCTTTGATCTTGTTGAAGGACTGCTCGTGTCGCTCACACCACTGAAATGGGGCATCTTTGTCAATTCTCGTAGTGGTTCCGAGATGTCACTAAAATTCGGGATAAACTTTGCACAGTACATGGCCATTCCCAGGAAGCTTCTCACACCACTAGTTGTCGTTGGTGATTTGGCATTCTGGATGGCTTCCACTTTTTTGGGGTCAGGGGAAATCCCTTGTCCTGAAAACACAAACCCGAAAAATGTGATGCTCTTCTTGTTGAACTCGCACTTTTTCTTGCTTAAGGTCAGATTGACCTCTGTGAACTTCCGAAACACTGCCTGGAGTGCAGCATCGTGCTCAGCCTGCGTTTTGTCAAACACAATGACATCATCACTGATATTCAGTGCTCCAGGGATGTCACGAATCAGATCATTGATCATCTTTTGGAAAATCTCGCTAGCCGAATTCGTGCCGAAGTTTAGCCGAGCATATCGACGGAGCCCTTTGTGGGTAGTGAAGGTCGTGATGTAACGACTCTCGGGGGCTAGGGTGAGTTGGTGGTATCCAGTCCTGAGATCCAACTTGGAGAACACAGTTGCACCATTCAGGGTGTGGATCAGATCATCTATGGTCGGTGTAGGGTGACGTTCACGATTGATTGCTCTGTTGGCCATCCGCATGTCAACACAGATGCATACATCACCATTTTTCTTTGGTGTGATCACCAGAGGAGATACCCATGGTGTTGGGCCATCTACCTTTTTGATGATTCCTTGCTCCTCCAGGTGGTCAAGCTCTTTCCCAACTTTCTTGTGTAGGTGGAATGGAATTCGTCAGGCTTGTTGTGCAACAGGGGGTATGGATGAATCTATGTGGAGCTTTACTTCCACTCCTTTTAGCTTGCCTATGCCTTTGAAGATACAATGTACCTGGATACTGGTGACACAAATACTCGTGCACTGGTGCTGTGTCAGAAACGTGGTTGACGTGGAGGTCCAGGACACCCAGATCCATCACTGTGTTGTAGCTGAGCAAAGAACCATGATTGCCTTGTACAACATGAATTATGGCGACCTTGTGTTTGTCTTTGAATGTGACTGTGGAATCAAATTTGCCAAGAATTTTCAGTTGAGAGTCTGATCCATAGGCAAATAAGCGTTTTGTGGTCGGCTGAAGCTCGGAGTCCTCTTCGCGAATGTTTCGATATGTAGCTTCATCGAGAATATCGGTAGTGGCGCCAGTGTCTATGATCATTTCGACAACAACATCATCGATCTTGACGAACACTTTCGGAATCTTGGGGGTGTTTGAATCGTAGTTCATTGTGTACAAATATTCATCATCGCTATCGTCGCTACTACTTGGCGCCTCCTCTTGTACCTGGTTGATGTTCGCCTTTTGGCTGTGCTGATGTGGCCTTGCTTTGGGTTTGGAGAGGCACATTTTCGCGAAGTGATTTGGCTTTCCACATTTTCGGCAGATCTTTCCTTTGGCAGGACATGGGTTCATTTTGTGTGGCCATGCAAGTCCACACTGACAACACGTGCTCGAACGTGTGCTTGAACGTGCTTGTTGAGGTTTTGCTCCCCGTGGTTTGGTTTGTCTTTCGTGTTGAACCCAATTTACTTCTGCTGCTGTGTGGGGAAGGCTCTTTTCCATCCCGGTTGCCTGCATTTCACTTGCCTCCAAACTGCGTGCTTTGGTCAGCAGGCCTTCAAGAGTGACGGCATCTTCACGTAGTGCGTATCGTCGGAGTTTCTTCGATTGGCAATTTTGAATGATGGTAGCTTTGATTTCTTTGTTGATGTCGTGAAACTCACAGTTAGAGGCTATCTTTCGCAATCTCGTGGCAAATTGATCAACACTTTCACCTGGTTGTTGCACAGCTTGCCTGAACTGAAATATCTCATAGTCAACATTCTTCTTTGGCGAAAAATAGGCATCGAGCTTTTCCTGGGTGGTCTTGTAGTCGTCTCCAGTGTCGGAAAGGGTTTCAAAAATTTCTTGGGTTGCTGGGCCAGCTTGGTAGAGGAGAAGTGCTCTCTTTTATCATCGGTGATATTCATTGCTGCCACGTAGGTTTGAAAACGTTTCGTCCAGTTCTTCCACCTCTGGCTTAACGAACTTGGTTCATGCAGTGGATCAAACGGTGGTAGCGGAACGAGATCGAGTTTAGCCGCCATCGCCGGCCTCGTCGGGTACAAAAGAAGTTAGTTCCCAATCCTCGTCGCCAATGTAGCGTCTGGCTTTCTCTGTGCTAGACTAGATCCTTATGGATAGAGCTACTCAGTAGTCTATGTGTACGTGTCTTTAGCACATGGCATGAATTATTATTTCATAATCAGTACTAGTGATCACGTGATAATGAGTGACTACATAATGATGAATACATGTATTAATAGTGATACAAGACTAAGTAACAACATTACATGCACATGGCTTGTTTACCTGTGCAGCCATCAGCTTTTGACTTAATTGTGTTGATATTTTTACTACAGTTTTTAACTTAATTGCACATTGTGTTGATACACTGTGACTGAGAGCATTTATCTTTATGGAGCCTATTCAGAGCTCTACTGGTAGTAAGGTACAGAGGTGCATATCCATAGAACTAATAATGTATATTGCCACTGAATACTTCTAAGCAAGTCACATCTGATCAATGATGGAAGAGTGTAGTAGGAGTGAATGCTCCACAAAAACTACTCAGGAGCATGTGCTAACACCAAAACATACAGCCATAAAGAAAACTGGCTGTAGGCCAAATTATCGAGTAAGGAAGCTTAGTGACAAAGGAATAATTTATCTGATAGCTACTGGTTAAGAACTTCCTTATCTCAGGTGCAACATTCCAGGTTTTTTGTAGACACAAGATGTTTGAACGGATGAAATAACTTCATTCAAATCTGGTGCATTTGGACTATCAGTAGTAGTGCACTTGCTTTCGATTTCATTAACCAATACTTGAGTTTAGATCCTACTTGTAACAAATACTGTGATCTGATTGGTTAGATTGAAGTATCTATCCTTCATAGAAAATCATGCAACCTCTGTAGAAAATCATGCAAAGCTCTGTAGAAAATCATGTAAAATTTTTTGCCTATGGTTAGGTTTGTTGCTAAGCAGCAGTTTATTTGTCAAGCTTTAGGCATTGTTGCTAGGACCTAAAGATGCTAGACACTGTTTAGTCAGTTTCTATGGGATTTAGAAGATCTCAGGGCTCTGTAGAACCCTCACTTCACTTGGGATTCTACTTAGAGCCCATCGGTCTTCTAAATCCCATAGAAACCTCCTAAACAGTGTCTAACTATTATGAAGAATATCAACTGGTTGTACAACTGTTAGAATGCTTCTGCCTTAGCATTGTTGTAAGTCTGTCTTATTTGTTTGATTACATCTTACTAAAGGAGCCAGTGACACAAAATCCATTTCAGTTAGTCTACAAAGTCATCAGGTATGCTGTCAGTGATAAGCATCCAATGTGCAGAAGTGCTTTCACTTACTGTGAAGATGAGATTCCTTCTTGTATTGACTTTGGTAAGAGTAAATATGGAGGACCATTCACAACAGAGCAGGTGGAAGATGTCAAAACATAATTATTGTAATAATTTTTCTCTTTCCACTACTTGGTGGAATATCCTCCCTAAACATCAGTTTGCCAAGTTCTTACAATCCAGCCATCAAACTATAATAGACTAGCATTAATATCCCTTTATGAGGGGTGTCTAGATTCAATGGAACGTGGAACGGTGGAATGGAATAGTGGAATAGTGGAACGGTGGAATAGTGGAATGGTGGAATGGTGGAATAGTGGAATGGTGGGCGCGGGGGCTAGCCTATTAAACGAGCTGGCGGCGAAACGTGTTGTCTTGGGGCTTTATCTGTTGACTTCAAAAGGATTTTCAACTTGCTTGAAGGCTGGCACCCTCATAACTAAACTGAAAACCTGTCCAAGTTAGAGTAGATCGCTGTCTCGTTGATAGCACCTCAGGGCGACCCTTTACCTGTTCTAGTTGTACACTGTGTAAATAGTTGCTCTGCTCTGTGCATGTAAAGTTCAAGAGTACACCAGAAACATTAACCCATGAATAGAATAGATTGCTCTGCAGTATATTAGGCACTTGACATTTGAACACATTCTGGCACACTGCGGCATTTCAGAGCAGACAAATATTATTACCCACCTACTCTAGCTCTATAGTCATATCACTGTACTGTGATGTGACTGTATCTCAGTGAAGTACATACATGAACAATGCACAGGATCAGATACAATGAAAATAGTTAATCTTAAAATTTTGTAATGTACTGTGTATCAACGGTACTAAAACATGATAATAATGTACTATGTATGTACTAAAACAGCTGAAGATCTGCTAGCTACTGCAGTGGCGGATCCAGACAGGTTTCCATAGTTTCCGTGGAAACCCCCTTTTGGCAGACTTGAAACACGAGCGCTTTATTCAGTGGCTGTTATTTTCTGTAGTCGCTACGAGTAAGTTGACTGTAGACTCGATTAGTAGCTACTACAGACTGTACCAGAGGAGGTTGGTCACCGACTCTAATTAGAGCGCGTTTGCCATAGGCTGCAATATACGCCCACGCAACCCAGGTCAACCCGCTGAGTCAGCAAAAACAATACATTTCATATGGTGCGCGATAATTAAATGCGCATTCCGCGGAAATCGTGACCAACCTCCTCTGAGACTGTACTAAGACAATAATCTAAAATTATTTGCGTATTCGCTTATTTAGATACATACCGTAATATCTGCGCGAGGTCAACCAGTACATGCAGTATAGACAATTAACACTGCGTGGTAAAACCCTTGACAGTACAGTGGTCTGTAGCTGTGGTAGTGTAATGTTACCAAGGCCAACAGCACAAGTACAACTCATGCATGAATGATGATGCAATAGTATGGTAACAGTATGAGAATGATCTTTGCAGTTCTAAGTTCAGTGGTGGGCAGGGATTCACTCACATGAGCGTTTGTGCTACTGAGCTGCAATGTTCTAATTGTACAGTACAACAGAGAAACTAGGATTTTTTTGCTCAGCTATATGAGCGCCTAAGATGGCCCCAGAATGCAGAAAAACTCGCCTCAGAGCATCCATCTTGCAAAAAATTTTCTGGGGGGGCATGCCCCCAGACTCCCCTAGCATGGGCTGCTTATGCGGCAGCTGCCTACGGCAGCCATGTGGGCTTTGCCCACAAACTTGGAAACCCCCTTCCTCAAATCCTGGATCCGCCACTGTACTGGCCACCATGATCATATTTACTTAGTAGAGGTAACTGCACCTACTTAAGCCACTTAGACACTTATCATTTAGCTCTCATGACAACTGAGCATCTCCGCTTCATAACAAGTCCAGTCATCCACTGCCACGTCATCTGTCAGTATTGTGGTATGTTACATGTATATTAGTATAAACTACTAGAAATCTAGACTAAAAGCAGCAGGTAGAGCACCAATGACATGCACTATAATTATTAATAATATCTACTCTACTCTGAAATGTTGTGCCAGCAATGTAGTCAAAATCAAATGCCTAACACACTACAGATCCACCCATTCATCATTTTCCTTCAACAATGCATACACAGAGCACTCTATAATGTGTGTACATGTATGTTTGCAGTGTACGAGTAGAATAGGTAAAGGGTCGCCACGAGGTACGATCGACGAGATTGTGATCTACGAACTTGGCTAGGTTCTCAGTTTAGCTACGAGGCGGATGATCTTCAAGTAAGTTGAAAACCCTTCTAAAGTCAACAGATAACCCCCCAAGAGAACAAGTTTCGCGTTTAATAGGCTAGCCCCGCCCACCACTCCACTATTCCACCATTCCACCATTCCACTATTCCACCGTTCCACTATTCCATTCCACCGTTCCATGTTCCATTGAATCTAGACACCCCTTTATGAGTTTGTATTCTAGTCTATTCTGTATTACAAAGAAAACTATTTTGGGTACAAAGCCATCATAAACTCATAATGGGAGCACTACTATATATGGCAAGAATCATCACACTCATGACATTCGAGTTGAGTGCTTGTCACACCTACTTGGTACAACATGGCAACAATGCCACACTTCAGTGCATATTTGCAATTGAGGAAACTCGTTATTCTGAGCTCTGCCTTTGATAGCAAGTGATGGCTCTTCCAGAATTTATCTTTTATGTTTCGATATCATTCTTCATAATTAGCAGTTTTGAATTTGTGAGTGTTCAATCTCCATACTTAATGAGAGGATTATTATTTGGCACTGGATATGGCAGTGTGGTGCTATTCAATATACTTGGATATGGTATAATGGAGCCTTTCATAAGGTTGCCCTTCAGATGGGGATCAGGAATCATCAGTTGTGAATTTTGGCTCTTGCTTCTGATATTAATACTCGTGATGATTAGCACTGTCCTACTCTGTGGCATCTAAAGTAGTACAAAAAAAGAATGAGTACTTTCAGATTTGTTTTATTTAAGATTACATTTTCTACAAAGTACATCTTTGATTCAGCTTCTAATTTGAGATGATTAAATATAAAGTATTATGTTGGAGAAAAATTATCATTAAGAAATTGCTAGAGATTTATGCTGAGAAAAAAATTCTTGATAAGAGTATGTGTTGTAGCTATTTGGAAAATTAGTCTACTAGAGCAAAACACTAGTTCACTGATTTTATGAATGTCATTCCTTTGATACAACGCTTTAGTTCATAGCACTGAACAAAAGGTGATGTAACTGTAGTACAAAGAGCTACAAACTTACATGCATCCATTGTTCCTAATTACAGAATTAAAAACCAAACAGTGGTTTAATTATTAATACATGATTGGAACTGTCATTGTACCATTTCAAGTATAGGTATGACATGCTGAGAAAAACATGATGGCATTGAGCAAAGAATCCAGCAGGTTCTACTACTGAACAACAGATTTACAATCAGAGAGAACTACTGCGAGCTAACATACAAAATAATGACCTTTATAAACAAAGGAGGTATTTATACGGAACATGCTTGTGATGAATTAATCTGCTCTACTGCTTCCTCACACAGACACCACTGGAAGGAATACACTTTATAGCACTCCTTTTCACACTGTCCATTACTGGATGATACGGTGGCCCTCAAGGGTCAAATTTGTCCCACCTAAGCGATTCGCTCTAAGCGATTCGCTCTAATCGATTCACTCTAAGCGATTATCTCTAAGCGATTCGCTCTAATCAATCGCTCTAAGCGATTCACTCTAAGCGATTCTCTCTAAGCGATTCACTCTAAGCGATTCACTCTAAGCGATTCGATCTAATCGATTCGCTCTAAGGCGGGACAAACTAAGCTCACAGTTTATCGTCACAAAATTTTCGATTCTGCATGCGGGCGGGCGGTCATTATTCAGATTTCAAACTAGTAGGGAGACTATGCTCGAGCGCGAGATCGCCCGAGCCCCGCCCACTAATTAGAGCGCTGGAGCGGGTGCTGCCCAAGGTACTGTATATTATATTGGATCTGAAAAATTTGGGGAAAATCTGAAAATCCATGCGGGCGGTGACGATAAACTGCGAGTTCAGTTTGCCCCGCCTAAGCGATTCTCTCTAAGCGATTCGCTCTAAGTGATTCTCTCTAAGGTCGGAATTCTCTCTAATCGATTCGCTCTAAGCGATTCGATCTAATCGATTCGCTCTAAGTGATTCTCTCTAAGCGATTTGCTCTAAACAATTCGCTCTAAGCGATTCGCGCTAAGCGATTTGCTCTAAGCGATTAGCTTATGCTATTCGCTTCGATCTATGCGATTCGATTCGTTAAGCCATTCGGTTCTAGTGATCTATCTAAGCGATCCGCTTAAGCTATTCGCTCTAATTGCTTCGATCTAGGTGATTCGATTTGGTTAAGCTAGTCGATTCGATCTAAGCGCCGTGATTGACTTATTAATAATTGCTATTCGCTCTACAAATTATCGGTGGACTGGACTACTGGACTCACATGTTTTCATCACATACACAGATATACTAAAGTTCAAAATAAGCCATGAAGAGGCGTAGCAGAGGCTAAACATGCTAGCAGTCTGATCGTGATGCATTTTATCGGGCCCGCCTGTCGACCACGCCTAGAGTACATGCATGCATGTATTATGAGACAGTTGATATTATGGGACATCCACACTAATAAATATGGAAGTTTCCAGTTTGGGAGTCAATGTATTGTACTTTATGAGATCTGTTATCTGATAAGTTGAATCTGCTATCTGCCTTATTTTGATGTGGGTTAATGCTTTCATTGTACAGAAATGTAGTGAAACAATATTTTTTCCACTTTTGATGTATCAAGTCACAAATCTACTTATTTGGCACATCAAGCTACTTTTTTGATGTTAACACCCATACATTACATTAAGAATGCCTACTTAGGTAACTCATCAACTTAAAACACCTCATGATGATTATCTTCATGGCTGGGAAGGTGGTGTCTCATAATAGAGACAAGTGTCCCACAATACATTCAGTACTTAGTCTAATGCTAGCAGAATAATCTTTCATAAATCACATCGTTCATTAGGCAAGTTATCTTTTATAACCCATGTAATAAAGGCCATGGGCAGGCCATGGGCAGTCCATAAAAAAATTTATCTCACATAAACCACTCCTTAAATAACTGTGTAAAAGCTGTCACCAGTTTAGTGTCCCATAACTGGGACATTTACCCTACTATTTAACCGCTGGTGTTACTTAACAATGGCAATAAAGGTGGAAAAAATTGACTCTAGAACATATCAATGGATGTGGATGATAACTTGTCTTGCATGCAGCTATAGCTCTTTGTGTAGCTACATGTAATCTGACTATTTATTATGATTAATGGGCTGTCATTTGTTTATCTCATAAATTATCCCAAATGAAAGGGTTTCAATTTATTGTTGCTTGTATATTTTGGTATTGTTAAAATTTTAACACTACCAAAGTTTGATAAACAACAAATTGGCACTTGATAAACAACAGAATTGATACCTTCATTTGGGATAATTTGCGAAATAAACAACTCTCAATCATAATAATATTTATAATAGTAGTCTGGCTGTAGCTAGGTACACATAAAAACTATAGCTAATAGCTGCATGCAAGATGGAAAGCGATTCTAGTAGTAACGAGTCATTGTCCACATCCATGGACTATGTTCTAGAGTCGAGAAGAAGAATAATCACTAATGAAGAATTCAACAACTGCTGCAGTCCTACCTACAAACTAAGAAAGCTCAAGAACAAAGGTGCCCTATTAGTGCTGGGGTGGAATTTTCTGGTAATTAGTCTATTCTACTATATCACGGTAAACTCAGGTTACGTCATACAGCACTATATAACGGTGAGTATCACTCTGCCAATTGCCGGGTGGCTAGCTGATGTGTATCTTGGACGATACAAGGTGATACACTGGAGCATGTGGATCATGTGGATTGGTACAATGCTAGACACAACGAGCTCTGTAGTAGCACAGTTGGTCATTGGTTATGATATAATGAGTAAGAGATGGATAATTGAACGTGCACTCCAAGCAATAGCTGCTATTGGATTTGGGGGTTATCAAGCTAACATAATCCAATTTGGAATTGATCAGCTTCATGATGCTTCAACTGAAGAGGTCCAAGCATTTATTAGCTGGTATGTGTGGAGCTACTTCAGTGGTGGAATAGCTATTAAGCTTGCAACATCTTGTTTACAAAAAGATTATCACATTATCTGGCAGTTAGTAACAACAGCCAGCCTTGCTATAGTACTGAGTCTGTCATTTATCCTAGATAATACATTAGTCAAGGAGCCCATTACTCAAAATCCTTTCAAACTAGTCTATAAAGTTATCAAATTTGCCATCAAAAACAAGCATCCAAGATGTAGGAGTGCATTCACCTACTGTGAGGATGAGCTCCCCTCCCGCCTAGACCTGGGTAAGCACAAGTATGGAGGACCATTCACAACAGAACAGGTGGAAGATGTCAAAACTTTTCTGCGACTACTCATGGTTGTCTTCTTTGGCTGTGCAGTGCCAAGTGCTCTACTTATGATCAACAGATTTAGGGATCAACTCATCAAAGTTTCATCTTATAACAATCAGATCAATACACCTACTCTCCAGTGCTATTTGAACTCAGTCTACATCCAAGCACCATTTTACAGCATAACTGTGTTAGTACCACTGCATGAATTCATTGTGCGCCCCATGCTGCGTAAATATTTTTCGTGGGTACAGTGCTATTGGACATTCTCACTGGGCACTATATTGCAGTTTGCAAGGATCGTGCTACATGTGGCATATGTACTAATAGCCCGACACAACTGGTTAGCCCAACATGACAACAATAATGCTACAATTCAGTGCATATTTTTAGAAGACTATGGTACTCTAAGCTCCAGTTTTGATATCAGGTGGATTGGTCTACAAAGTTTTCTTAACGCAGTCTCATTGTTCACACTTGTTGTGGCTGGTGTTGAGTTCATCTGTGCCCAAACCCCCTATTCTATGAGAGGACTGATATCTGGAGTAGCATATGGAAGTGTGACCTTATTCACACTGGTTGGAGTTGGAATCACTCAGCCATTTACCATGAATCTACCAATTTGGAGTACTGGCGGGATAGTCAATTGTGGATTCTGGTACTTGCTGCTTGTCATAGTCTTTTTCATGCTCAATGGTATCATACTGTACATTCTGGGAAGGTTTTACAAGAATAGAAAGAGAGAAGATGTATTGCCTAATGAACAGATCTTTGCAGAGCGCTACTATGCTAAACAATAACATCAAGATAACATAATTATGTATACATGCATACGTGATTGTAATGCTGAGTACTTTCAGTGTAATTTATATGCTAGGTAATTTACATCATTCCATGAAGCAGAAGGAGAAAACGGCTACTGACATACACATTTAGCTATAGTAATGTAATTTGTACCATTTTGTCACATAAGTGGCTGTAATTAAGTTGACTATATAGCTACTGTAGTGCTAAGGAGGTGTGACAGGTGTGCTTTTATGGAGAGTGCACTATACAAAGCTCTCCAGTTGCCATGTGCCACGTGCTTGAAAGTTAGTGCACCCCTTTGAGTGCTAAAACCTTTAAAATGTTTATGAAGAAACAATCAAGACCTTAAAGAGCTGAAAATAATAATAACTTGTGTACCCAAATTGAGTCACATGTCTTAAACTATAAATTTAATATATACAGCTTTGTGCACGTTGTTCATGCATGCATATTTATCCCTAATAAGGAGTTTGGGGAAAAAAGTACTGATACTAGGGTAAAAGTTCATACTGACTTATACACTCTGCACAGCCTAAGGTTTGGTTAGTTGAAAGCATCACAATAATATTATGTCTTGTAGTAATATCTGCTAGCTACAAGTCTGCGCATATGCCAGCTTTTACAATCAGAGTGCAACTCATGGACGATATTGAATTAGGTATGGTGTGCACATAGCTTGTTTACCATGTGCAGCCATCAGCTTTTGACTTAATTGTGTTGATGTTTTTAACTTAATTATACATTGTGTTGATACAATGTGACCGGGAGCATTTTCAGTTATAAGGAACCTAATAGCTAATTATTCAGAGCCTCAGCAGTAAATAGACTTCTCGTTCGATTAAACTACAACAGCATAATCTATTTCTAAGCAAGCTGCAGCTGATCTGATCAATGATGGAAGAGGAGTCTAGTAGGAATGAATATTCCACAAAAACTTCCATGGAGCATGTGCTAATACGGAGACACATAGCCAGTGATCAAAATAAAATAAAAGAAAGTCTAACTGTCAACTAAGGAAGCTTACTAACAAAGGAGCTATTTATCTGATGTTGGTGTGGAACTTTCTAATTTTTAGTGCAATAGTTCACCTCATCGCTGATAATAATAATTTTACTGAAGTTTATCTATTAATTGTGGGACTAACTCTACCCTTTGCTGGATGGCTGGCTGACATTTGCTTTGGACGATACGAGATGATACGCTGGAGTATGTGGATCATGTGGACTGCCTCCATGCTGGCTACAGCAAGCTCTATAGTAGCTCAATTTGTGGAGAGTTATCAAAACATTAATAAGGAGATCAGACTTGTATTAAATATCATGGTGTGCATTGGCTGTGGAGGATATCAGGCTAATGCCGTTTTATTTGGGTTAGACCAACTCCAAGATGCTTCAACAGATGAAATCACAGCATTCATTATCTGGTATGTCTGGACTGCCATTTGTGGTTCACTGGCTTACCTTTTCGTCAATGAATATTTGAGCAAAGAGTATCAACTAATTGTACCACTCTTAGAATGTGTCTGCCTAAGTATTGTTGTGAGTCTATGTGATTTGTTTCATAATGTCTTACTGAAAGAGCCAGTAACACAGAATCCATTTCAATTAGTCTACAAAGTCATTAGATATGCCATTAACAATAAGCATCCAATATGTAGAAGTGCCTTCACCTACTGTGAAGATGAGCTTCCTTCTCGTATTGACTTTGGTAAGAGTAAATACGGAGGACCATTCACAACAGAGCAGGTGGAAGATGTCAAAACATTTTTAAGGCTAATTATTGCAATTATCTTTTTCTCTCTGCTGCTGGGTGGAATAGCTCCTCTGCATCAACTGCAACAAAAGTATGTTGAATTACTGGAA
The DNA here is from genome assembly GCA_964291365.2 of Stappiaceae bacterium. Lineage (GTDB taxonomy): Bacteria > Pseudomonadota > Alphaproteobacteria > Rhizobiales > Stappiaceae > JBDWFY01. The sequence continues at coordinate 199,554 of OZ220018.1, read as the reverse complement.
TACAGCAATCAAACTGATACTGAAATAATCCGAGGAATTTTTGCATTCTGCAATACAGTAGTACTAATACCTCTTTATGAATTTGTATTCTATCCTCTCTTTCAAAGGAAGTTACTTTGGGTACAGAGCTACCATAAACTCATACTGGGAGTACTGCTACATACGGTAAGGATCATCACACTCATGGCATTCGAGTTGAGTACTCGTCACACCTACTTGGTACAGCATGGCGACAATGCCACACTTCAGTGCATCCTTAAGGGAGCTCAAGACAATCTGAGCCTTTCCTTCAACGCCAAGTGGATGGCTCTTCCAGATTTCCTCCTCATTATGTCAACAGTATTCTTCATTTTCGGCAGTTTTGAATTTATGTGTGCTCAGTCTCCATACTCCATGAGAGGACTATTATTTGGCACTGGATATGGCAGTGTGGTACTATTCAATATACTTGGATATGGTATAATGCAGCCTTTCATAAGGTTGCCCTTCAGATGGGGATCAGGAATCATCAGTTGTGAATTTTGGCTCTTACTTCTGATTCTAATACTTTTGATAATTAGCACGGTCCTATTCTGTGGCATCATAAAATGGTACAAGAAGAGAAAGAGAGAAGATGTCTTGCCAAATGAACACATCTTTGCTGAGAGGTACTACACAAGTTAAATCAGGAATAAATATTCAAGTGCATGTATGCTTGTTTTTGTTTTTGTTTTTTGTTTTTTTTTTCAAGTGCTAACCGCCATCCTAAGTAGAAAAAATAGTGTCTTAGCAGTCTATTTAGTCATTCCTGGCAGAAGAGTATTGATTTATTTAGTCAATGCTACAGTGGTGGTAGTAAATAAATAGATTTTGTCTTTTATCTCTGTTTCACAAGTGTTAACTTCTATCCTATATAAATAGAAAAGGATAATGTTTTGGCAGTGTATTTTGGTCATGTGTACAGTGTCCAGAAGTTATGAATATTATTAGTCATCAGAGGCTTTGCTATTAGTTGGCCTATCACCACTTGTGCCCACTAAATAGCCATCAGAAGCTTTGGTATCATTAGGCCTGCCACGCTTATCAAAAGTAACACCACAAGTAGTACAATTTTTACTAGCAGAACTGTTCAAAGCTGAACAACTCTTACACAGTTTCTTTCCACGAGGCATGTTTATGTTTAGCCCAAACACCGGGCAATAATACAGAACTCACTGACTGAAAGTAAAGTCTGACAACAGAGGACTACCACCAAATGAACTCAGAGAAGAACGCATTCACATGGAAGTCCACCAGGTGAGACAGTGAGCATTGGGCTATTCCAGTTAATGGGGATACACCCCCATGGAGGAGTAAATTTTGATTTACCCCCCAAGAAAGCCTAATTATTGGACATTACCCCTCAAGAACCAATTATAAATCAGATTTATCCCCCCAAGAATCATTAAAATACGGCAATAGCATCTTAGTAATCTTGGTCATACCCCCTAGAATTCATTAAATGGCAGTTTTACCCCTAGGATTTAATTTAAAAAGTTTTTACCCCTCGAGATTTCATCAAATAACTGTTTTTACCCCTCAAGAATTAATTTAAAAAGCCATTTTTATACCAATTAAATTACTCCTTCATGGGGGTGTACACCTATTAACTGGAATAGCCCATTATTTAGGAAACAATTTTTATGTGCTCGACGACCCTTACCAATTATTGCTTTCTTAAACTTGATGACCTTTAGCTACCTATAACTTGCTACTGTGCATATTGTGTTCTGCTTTTGACATTGTCTATTGACTCAGACTATTTGCTATCGCTTGTATAATAAATAAGTATTGTCTGAAATACTAATAATTTGCAGTGAAAAAAGTTGACCTGTAAATAAAAAAACAAACAAACAAAAACAAACAAAAAAAAACTGGCCTAAGTGCTAGTGGGATTCGAACCCAGGCATGCACTTTGGCACAGCTTGGGAGACACTGAGCTTAACCATTTGGCTATCAGGACAGTAGTATGTTTAGTATGGCTTCTGTTGTGACAAGAACATATTTGGCCATAACTCAACAACGAAAGTGAAATTGAAAAAGTTGGAAATTTCAAGATCTAGTTATTTTGTGCTCTATCCGCTAGTTTTTGAATTTTGTCCGTAGCATGTTCAGAAGCTGAGATTAATTACATTGCATTTTTTCTACTTAGGATGCACTGTTAAAAGAAATGTGTTCAATAACACACATAGTGTTATCCTTAAAGTGTAAACTTAATAGGAAAACAGCCATATGTTGTTCACTGTGAGGACTTTGGGAATGGACACAGTATACAAAACAACAATAATTTTGACCACCTTGTTTTGCTCTTTTTTCAAGTGTAATGTAATTGCTTATATTATTGTCTGTAAATGTATAGCTACATACCATCTTACATGTTCTCTGTACTAATTTACTTAATTTTTACTTACCTGTTATTATTCATTTCTGGGTTCACAGTTTTATTAGCACCTATATTTGCTAAATGTGCTACCCGTTGCAAAAAAAAAACTTGCATACACACACTGAAAAATTGTAAACTGTGTACAGTTCCCAAGAGTGTACAATTTGCTCTACCTTAAGTTTGTTCTGTATCAGATCACACTTTAAGAATAGCACACTGTGTGTTAATGAACACACTTTTTTAACTGTGTGTAGCTAATATCAGGAAATTTGCTTGCAATCAAGTTAAACCTGAAATTCCAATTGGTATAATTTTCATGCATGTATTCATGTTCCACTTAATTAGCTACCAAGAATGTATTTGATTCAGCTTCATTACTATGAGAAACACAAGAAAAATTTTTCGGTTCACAGCTATTACAATACCTAATTCTCAATCTTTTTGACATCATTGCAAATTTTTTACAACAGTTGTGTTTCTAAAATGCAATGAAAGCACAATATTAGGGTAGTTAATGAGTAGTTCTTAGTGGTTAGTACTAGTTAAACCCTTATTTCACAACTGTTGCACAATGTGTTCACAACTATTGTATTTTAAAACACAACAGCTTTGCAACTCCCTAATTTTTTTGGTCAGAACACAACCGTTGCAAGTGGTCTTGATGTTGTGAAAGTATTGCAATTAGGCCGGTTTCACAACAAATCCTCACAGCTTACAATGATTCTGCAACAGTTGTTTTGTGAACATTTTTTCCTGTGAAATTTACTTTTCTTAAGAAATTATATTGCTAGAGATTCATGATGAGAAAAGGATGTATGTATTATAGCTATCTGGAAGGTGAGTCTACTAGAACAAAACACTAGCTGTTTCACTAATTTATAAATTTCATCCTTTGATACAACCTTTTAGTTCAACAAAAGCTGATGTAATAGTAGTACAAAGAGCTACAAAGCTTACATGTGTCCATTGCATGTTCATTGTATAAGTTGTAACAGAATAACTTTACAGAGTAAAGCCAAAAAGTGGTTTATTAATACATGATTGTTGCTGCCATTGTATCATTCAAGTATACAGGTACAACATGCTGAGAAAAACAAGATGGCATTGAACAAAGAATCCAGTGAAGTATTATCATCAGTGGTCCATGGCCAAGAGCAGGTTTTACTTCTGAACAACAGATTTACAATCAGAGAGAAATACTGCCAGCTAGCATACAATATAAGGATCTTTAAAAACAAAGGAGCCATTTTATTGCTTACGTGGAACATAGCTGTGATCAACCTGCTCTACTACCTCCTAACGCAGACACCACTGGAAGGAGTACACTTTATAGCACTTCTTTTTATGCTACCAATTGCTAGGTGGCTAGCTGATGTGTATCTTGGACGATACAAGGTAATACAGTGGGGCATGAGGATCATGTGGGTAGGCTCAGTGCTGGCTACTTTGAGCTCTGTAGTAGCACAATTGGTAGACAGTTATGCCAGCATCAACAAGAAAGTTACAGCAGCAATCCTAATTCTTCAGGCCATTGGGCTTGCAGGGTACCAGACTAACATATTCCAATTTGGTATTGATCAATTCCCTGATGCTTCAACAAATGCTATTAAGTCCTTCATTATTTGGTTTGTCTGGAGCTACTTCACTGGTGTTATTGCTGGGCACTACATTTATGAATGTATTAGTGAGGAGTATCATGTTGTAGGACAATGTTTCATTTCTGCTTGCCTTACAATAGCACTTGTTACATCTTTCTTGCTAAATGGCATCCTTATCAAAGAACCAGTGATGCAAAACCCCTACAAACTGGTTTATAAGGTTATCAAATATGCTTTGAAAAACAAGCACCCTCAGCGCAGAAGTGCCTTCACATATTGGGAAGATGAGCTTCCTTCTCGTATTGACTTTGGTAAGAATAAATATGGAGGACCATTCACAACAGAGCAGGTGGAAGATGTTAAAACATTTTTACGTGTCTTAGCAATTGTGGTATTTTGTAGTCTCCTACCAGGTGAAGCATTCATAATTTACAAACATAGCAACAAACTTATCAAACTCATGGGTCATCGTAGCAACACAACAGTGAGTGTTTTATAGGAGCAATCAGCACAGATCTGGTATTTTACTGCGGAATAGTACTCATACCACTCCATGAATTTGTTATCTACCCTCTAATGCATAGATATTTTCATTGGGTGAATAGTAACTACAAATCTTTTCTTGGAGTTATACTGCAGATTGTTAGAATAGCTGCTTTAATGCTAATAGAATTTGAGGCCAGGTATCTCCACGTCAATCATTATGGCAGTAATACAACGATGCAGTGTATGTTTTGGGAAGAGGATGGTGCCTTGAGCTCTACTCTTGACGGTAGGTTGATGGCCTTGCCAAATATTCTAAATTCTATCTCTTTTATCCTGCTCGGTGTTGGTGCCTGTGAATTCATCTGTGCTCAAACCCCGTACTCTATGAGAGGACTAATATCTGGTTTTGCTTATGGAAGTGGTGCAGTCTTTATTCTAGTTGGTTATGGCATAAGTGAGCCTTTCACTCGGCACTTGATTGACTGGGGTGCAGGAATCATCAGTTGTGGGTTTTGGTACCTGCTCTCAATATTGCTACTAATGGTGATATATACTGCTATACTGCTGATCCTCATAAAGCAGTACAAAAGAAGAAAGAGAGAAGATTTACTACCAAATGAGCACATCTTTGCTGAAAGGTATTATGCTGCATAAAGAACAACTCAGTATAGCGGTTAAATAACCATGAGCAAACATATTTGACAATAGCCAATATGCGCACCTGCTACGTACTGATAGTGCTATTGATATTTGAATGCAAATTTGTGATAGCTACATACTATAGTGTATTGTTAGACTGATCATGAACAAAAACCTTTACATTACTACTATTATTATTTGATTCTATTGATGCATACATGTAGTTAAACAAAGATATGTATGTTCATTAGTGAAACATTATAGTATGGATCAATATGGTACAACAAGTCTTAAGTTAATAGAGTTCTCCCAGTCATGCCAGTGTGAAATTTGGCCTTTGGAGATGCGTGTTTCATTTATAACTGAGGGCATAAAGATCAACACAAGTGGCCTACTTGATGAAATTTAGTGTCATTTGTATAAGTTGTAACAGAATAACTTTACAGAGTAAAGCCAAAAAGTGGTTTATTAATACATGATTGTTGCTGCCATTGTATCATTTCAAGTATACAGGTACAACATGCTGAGAAAAACAAGATGGCATTGAACAAAGAATCCAGTGAAGTATTATCATCAGTGGTCCATGGCCAAGAGCAGGTTTTACTGCTGAACAACAGATTTACAATCAGAGAGAAATACTGCCAGCTAGCATACAATATAAGGATCTTTAAAAACAAAGGAGCCATTTTATTGCTTAAATGGAACATAGCTGTGATCAACCTGCTCTACTACCTCCTAACACAGACACCACTGGAAGGAGTACACTTTATAGCACTTCTTTTTATGCTACCAATTGCTGGGTGGCTAGCTGATGTGTATCTTGGACGATACAAGGTAATACAGTGGGGCATGAGGATAATGTGGGTTGGCTCAGTGCTGGCTACTTTGAGCTCTGTAGTAGCACAATTGGTAGACAGTTATGCCAGCATCAACAAGAAAGTTACAGCAGCAATCCTAATTCTTCAGGCCATTGGGCTTGCAGGGTACCAGACTAACATATTCCAATTTGGTATTGATCAATTCCCTGATGCTTCAACAAATGCTATTAAGTCCCTCATTATTTGGTTAGTCTGGAGCTACTTCACTGGTGTTATTGCTGGGCACTACATTTATGAATGTATTAGTGAGGAGTATCATGTTGTAGCACAATGTTTCATTTCTGCTTGCCTTACAATAGCACTTGCTACATCTTTCTTGCTAAATGGCATCCTTATCAAAGAACCAGTGATGCAAAACCCCTACAAACTGGTTTATAAGGTTATCAAATATGCTTTGAAAAACAAGCACCCTCAGCGCAGAAGTGCCTTCACATATTGGGAAGATGAGCTTCCTTCTCGTATTGACTTTGGTAAGAATAAATATGGAGGACCATTCACAACAGAGCAGGTGGAAGATGTTAAAACATTTTTACGTGTCTTAGCAATTGTGGTATTTTGTAGTCTCCTACCAGGTGAAGCATTCATAATTTACAAACATAGCAATAAACTTATCAAACTCATGGGTCATCGTAGCAACACAAACAGTGAGTGTTTTATAGGAGCAATCAGCACAGATCTGGTATTTTACTGCGGAATAGTACTCATACCACTCCATGAATTTGTTATCTACCCTCTAATGCATAGATATTTTCATTGGGTGAATAGTAACTACAAATTTTTTCTTGGAGTTATACTGCAGATTGTTAGAATAGCTGCTTTAATGCTAATAGAATTTGAGGCCAGGTATCTCCACGTCAATCATTATGGCAGTAATACAACGATGCAGTGTATGTTTTGGGAAGAGGCTGGTGCCCTGAGCTCTACTCTTGACAGTAGGTTAATGGCCTTACCGAATATTTTAAATTCTATCTCTTTTATCCTGCTCGGTGTTGGTGCCTGTGAATTCATCTGTGCTCAAACCCCGTACTCTATGAGAGGACTAATATCTGGTTTTGCTTATGGAAGTGGTGCAGTCTTTATTCTAGTTGGTTATGGCATAAGTGAGCCTTTCACTCGGCACTTGATTGACTGGGGTGCAGGAATCATCAGTTGTGGGTTTTGGTACCTGCTCTCAATATTGCTACTAATGGTGATATATACTGCTATACTGCTGATCCTCATAAAGCAGTACAAAAGAAGAAAGAGAGAAGATTTACTACCAAATGAGCACATCTTTGCTGAAAGGTATTATGCTGCATAAAGAACAACTCAGTATAGCGGTTAAATAACCATGAGCAAACATATTTGACAATAGCCAATATGCGCACCTGCTACGTACTGATAGTGCTATTGATATTTGAATGCAAATTTGTGATAGCTACATACTATAGTGTATTGTTAGACTGATCATGAACAAAAACCTTTACATTACTACTATTATTATTTGATTCTATTGATGCATACATGTAGTTAAACAAAGATATGTATGTTCATTAGTGAAACATTATAGTATGGATCAATATGGTACAACAAGTCTTAAGTTAATAGAGTTCTCCCAGTCATGCCAGTGTGAAATTTGGCCTTTGGAGATGCGTGTTTCATTTATAACTGAGGGCATAAAGATCAACACAAGTGGCCTACTTGATGAAATTTAGTGTCATTTGTGGCTAGCTTAGACATACCTGTCTCTACCTAAGTCTATAGACTAGCTGCCACTAATCCTAGCCTCGTCCCCAGTCTCCCTGATCTTTTCAACGTTTCTCGTGCAACACTGAAAAGATTGGGGAGTCTGGGACTAGCGACTTTCACAGCCCATATAATGGCTCCAGAGGGATTCCTTGAATTGTCTTGAATTACCTCATAGATTACCTCATAAATTACACCATAGGTTTCATCATCATTACCTAATAACCACAGAGAAGTTAAATAAATTGCTACAGTTGATAAGAAACCTCCCATCCCGATACCCATAAGAGCAAGTAGTACTTGTTTAATTACAGATTTAGCAAAGTAGTAACCAGCTGAAAGTGAATCAGCAACTGAACTCACTGTCTCCAAAATTGCAGCACCCCACATTATCAAGATACTGCAGTAAATCATCCTGTATCGTCCAATGCAGGTGTCAGCTAGCCACCCAGCCAGGGGAACAGTAACAGCAAGAAATGCTAGACCAACAAAAATTGATCCATTATTATTACGTATGAACCCTCTATTATATTGATTTTTACCCAGATACCAGAGAATACTTATCACTAAAAAGTTCCAGACCAATATTAAAATAGCTCCTCTGCTTTTGACTCGCCTTATCCTGTACGTTGGTTTGCAGCACATCTTGAGCTGCTCTTTTATTGATATTGAGTCGTCACTTGGCACAGAGATATGTTCAGTATCTAGCGATAATCCATAACTGCTTATTTCTGAATCAGAATCTTCCATAATTTTAGTTACTAATTTATTTATTAACAGTAACTGTTGATATAATACTGCCTTCCTTAAACTTGACTTTTCATGGCATGGCATGATAAACTGTAATGAAAGCTAGGGTGCACTTTTATCTGTTTGCATGTGACATGATACAGCGCCGGCTTCCCATGTGTTTCAACAATTTGTCCAAAAACATGGAAAGGCCCGGGTATGTGAGGCTATATGAAAGGACTCAGTGCATGCATGCTGCATATTGGATCATGTATTTATATCATTGCTCAAATTGAAAGTAATCATCAATATACTAGTATACTCATGTAGAGGAATTGATATGCAGGAAAAGTAAAAAAAGGAGCATAAACTTGAATATCTCAATGTACAAAATATGTTGCTGCCATCAATTATTAGTACAGTATGATCAGCTCCTCTTTATTCTTTCAGTTGACAACATTTAGGGGTGGCTAATTGTATACACGCAGCTTTGAATGTCATGGATTATGTGTGTGGTAAAATGGCCTTGAAGGGGTATGCCTAGTACTGGTTGCTAGTTCACGATTCAGAGCTTAAAATTAATAGTGTAGTTTTGATTGCTGATCACAGCCATTTAAAAGTCATTGTTGAAGTTAAAAGTATATGGGGTACAAAGTGATGACACAGCATTTTAAGTGACCACGTGATCATTTTATACCTCTTTTGCCTGAAAATATAGCATGATTCAACTCATGTGACCAAACTAATTATATTATATAGGTACGCTAAAAATAACAATTTGACAACACAAACAGGATTTAGCACAGCACCACTACAAAGTAATACATTGTCCAAAGCTTATGCAAAGTATCTTAAAGTTAGAGTGGTGGAGGAGGAGGTGGTGGAGGCGGTGGGGGAGGAGGGGGAGGAGCACCACCTGAACCTGTTAAAAAAGAAGGGAAGGAGGAAGAGAGAGGGAGAGAGTTTGACTCAATATGCACAGATGATTTGAGTTAAAATGGCCAATCAGCACAAAGCAGCTATGTGGCCGACGAAAGTGCAATGTAGTGGCCATAGTAAAGCTGTGCTTCACTGCTATTTTTTTGGCAGACACTCTTATAGACGTTAGCTGTAGTAGGGCACTACTCCATGTCATGCACTGTTAAAATTAATTTACATCCAGATTCTCCTTTAGTGTGTGCTGGCAGACACTAGTGTATGATGTTAGCTGTAGTGGTGTACTTACTACAGTGTAATGCAATGTTATGTCCTACATATACATGACATTGTGTAGTATACTGGCAGATACTAGCGTGTACTACTACAGTGCCATGCACTGCTAACCATATTTTTTTGCTATAAACACTGCAAGGTTGAGTAGAGGTTTGAGCCATTCTTTTTCTACGGTTGTGTGGTACTTGACAGTACATTGTGTGTAGTACCTACTGCAAATTTACCTACTGCTATAACAAGTTGCACCATACACAGGCAGAGGATTAACTGATACATTGCTATAATTATGGGCGTACCATCAGCCGGTGGTGGAGGAGGTGGTCCTCCTTGGTCTGCCTGTGGGGGCGGGGCTCCACTCTCACCACTGCCACTGCCTTCACCAGCGGCTCCAGTTTCTCCCTCCTTTCTCTTCTGTTCATCCTCCTCCTCTTCAGCTGTCATATCAGCTCTGAAGAAGATGCGAGCACTTCGAAGGGAATAGTCCAACAGTTCGAATTCCTACAAACAAACAAGTATTACAGACAATAATTATGTGGAACTGAAGTACACAAAAATAATGAAATAATAACGTTACTGTCACTTCTAATGTTGACACTACATGTTTCTTGAGATACAGAAAAAATTTGAAGCTTCAGTACACTGGTAGAGTACACTACGGTTTTTTTTTTTGTCCCCTTTGGCTTTGTGGACAATTCTAACATTTTGGGCTAGCCCACTAATAGGGTTCTTGACATAAAGGGTTCTTGGCCCTTCAAACTATTATGCATTATGTGCACATGCATATAGCTAACCCTCATGTAGTTCTCAAGTCTTTTGACAGAGAGTGAGATGGTTGCTTGGAGTTTCTCATCACCACGACCACGCTCACCTGATGCACGCACCTTTTTCTGAATAAATGGAATGAAAACACTAGGCTTATGGGAGCCAAGAGAGTAGCTAAGTAAGCATGAGCTTACCATGTCATCGTCATACTTCATCCTAACAGACTGGAACCAGTGAAGAGAGTCAAAAGCATGATACTGATCAACTAGCTTCAGCACGTAAGCCACACCTGTGAATAGATTGTGTAACACCAGCTTCAAACTCACACACTGACATATTATACATGTTCATATACACACTCAGCATATGCACATATACTCCCAACCACCACTCCCCCCTCCCCCCCCCACACACACTCTATTCCAGCTCACCCATGGCAAAGCCATCATCAGTGAATGCAGCTCCTTGCTTGTTTTTCTTGTTCATCTTGTCTTTGGCATTCATCAGATACTCCACATAATTCTGAGTCTATTAGCATGGAAAGAAACAAGGTACATATTATTAGATAGGAGCCCAACACACAAGCAAAGGACTATTCTATACACCACACCAATAGCAGATGATGAAGCAAGTCCATGAACTCTACTGCTAAACATATAACCCTATACGTCTTTAAGGAGAAACACAAACACACACTGCCACGGACTCTGCATACTTACAAGTGGAGGGACAATCATGTAGAAGTTTTGAAGGTGCCTGTTCTTGGGATTTCGGAAGACAGGAGAAAAGACGTCAACAAGCAGCTTGAAGTACTCTGTACCTTCAGCAAAGTTCTTAGCTAGGTTACCAACAACTGAGTCAAACAGTCTGGGGAATGGAGATATTCAGTATGGGATATGACATGTCTAATGCATACTCAAATCATAGACGTGCATACACACACACACACACACACAAACACACACACACACAGACACACACACAAATAGACACAGACACAGACACACAGACACACACACACCTGGCAGCAGCAACAGTTTCCTCTGGCATAGCCGAAACTTCCTCCTCCTTCATCAGATCCTCAAAGCAAACAATGTCATCCAAATCAGGAACGAATCTGTGAGCAAATACAGAATATTGTCATCTGTGGGTTTTGTTTGAGTGTGCACTGAGCAGCATAATTATTTACTCACCTGATGGCATTGCTACAGCAGTGAAGGCCTCCTGATCTGATCATCCTAATGTAACCCATTGCATTACCTGCACAAGAGATATACATACTTGACAAATATCTTAACAATAGGTTGACAATGACTATAATTATTGTACTGTCACTAACCAATCTGTGTGATGAGTGTTCTGAACTGGTCGAGGTAGCTGAGACCGTCTGGATTGGTACCAAGCTTACGGATCACCTTATTGAACCTCTCAGCCCTAGCCACAGGGTACTGAATAGAGGAAGCAATTCATTTCAACTTAGGTACACACTGAGAACTGTTTGGTAAATCTCAAACCAAAAGCTATAGAGCTTAGTGTGAAGCCGTAGTTATTAAACGCAACTCACCCTCTGGTCTAGCTCATGATTGTGCTCTCTGAAAAATCGAACTTCCTATGAATAAAAAGAACGCAATGTCATGTATTGACATGATTGTACAATTTACACAATATAAGTTGCTTTGGAGTATTTAAATCTACAAACCTTGAGTAGACGAGCCTTGATGTACTCGTCGTACATGAACTGAGAGAAGATAAAGAACTTCTTACGAAGGAACTGGTATGTGAAGTTCACCTGAACATTGTGATAGACAACAGTCATGCACCATGCACTCATGTATGCATTACAGAGCATGCATGACTCACAGTGGTGTTCATTATGCCAGTGCCATGAGTCCTGATGGAGTTGGCTATGTGACGAATGTTGATGGTGTTGAGGTGCTTGTTGTTAGAGGAACGCTGCACAAAGATCTAGCAAAATAATAGTCTCATTATACACACGCACATGTATCACAAAGAAATTGATAGTGATAGTATACCTGGTTGTTGAGGTTGTAGGCATACTGAGTGACAAACAGGTCAATGTGTCTCATAATCTCAAGAACATCAAGACCCTGTATAGAGGAGAGGCAAAAGTGTGGCTTTAGTGCTAATTATTATTCTTCTTACTCCACCCCCGCCCTCTCTCTCGCTCTCCTTTCTCCTTCCTCACCTGTTCGAGGGTTGCACTAGGGAGGTGTGGCTCTAGCATTATTAGTCCATACTTTTGTTCTGCCATATTCCTCATGTCTCCATAGGTTTTCCAGTCATGGAGGGCAACGGTTGTCAGGTTGTAGAAGGTTGTGTCAAGATAGTGAGCTACGTGAGCTGCGGAAGGAAAATAGTAAAATTTAATATGTATGGATTGAGATGTGTACATGCAAATGAGGAGAGAGAGAGAGAGAGAGAGAGAGAGAGAGAGAGAGAGAGAAAAGCGAATTACTAACAAACCTTTCAGATCGATGCATCTGTCAAACAGACGGATTGGTTTCACCTCCATGAAATGTTTCAGATCGCGAAGCCCAATCTAAACAACAAAACATCATTCACAGTCGAGTACAATGTCACCCATGCAATACACACCTTATAAGGATTTCTATCATCCAGCTGAAGGTGCAGGTGGGAGCTCAACCTGAGATCCTCCTCCACAGCCCGACATAGAGGGTCTAGCACCTTGTCCTTGAGGTAACCTTCCACCTCTTTGTCAAACATAGTGAGGAGGTCCTGAGGACTCTCCAGGTGACGGCACCACTTGATCAGGGGAACACAGTCACGAAGAGAGGCAATCATGTACTATAGAAATGTTTATTAGTACATTATATAATACATGTATGGTTTGCAGTATCACATAGCATTTGTGCTCAAGGCATCGGTGACTACACTAATACAATTGAGAAGGTAAAGCGTCTACAATCCGTTTACTGGTATTGCACACACATGCACACACATACTCACACAAACAGTGGAATAGGAAGCAATCGCGTGTTGCGGGGGCCACAGATACAGATTGTGGGTGTTGCTTTGATTATTGAATTTTGTGATCACAATATACCTTTACTAAATGTCGTATTTTGTTAATCTGGTAAGACTTGTGCATAGAATGTCTGGTAAGTGATGAGAATTGGAAGAATACATAATAATATTATTATATAAAGGGTTTTGTATTAAGCTTGATTATTGGGGGGGCCAGGCCCCCCCTTTTGAAGTATTGGGGGGGCCAGTGGCCCCCCTGGCCCCCCCTGTTCCTACTCTACTGACAAATACACACAAAACCCTTGCGATCTGTTTGATAATGGAATTCTTGTGCTACACTGTATGTAACCAACTCACGTGCAGCCTGTGCGCCTCAGTGGGGTTCTCATAGATGTAGTTGAAGTACAGAGGAACCAGCACCTCCTACACGATAGAAAGTTGTATGCAGCATGTAATGTATAATACCATATAGCAGGAATCTTTGAGGGGTTCAATTTTTGCAGATGGGTGATCTTGTAACAGTTTATGGTTCAATTTTCGTGGATGCGCACGATTGTACCATTGCATCTATGTACAAATGTGCTTATTTCGTGGGTCTAATTCAGGAACCAACCGTGAAAACTGCAAAAATTGAACCCCTTGAAAGTTTCCCACTATACAGTACAAGGAATTTGAAAAGTCATATACCGTATAGCAGGCAACTTTGGCGAGCATTAAATTTGGTGAAACAGCTCTCAGTTCGTATTGGTGGAATTTTAATTGGCTATCTGAATACTTAGCGCCATAGATACGCATGCATTAAGTTTAAATTGATAATTTGGTGATCTTTACCCAATTTGCCAAATCGCCAAATTAAAAACCTCGCCAAAATTTCCCGCTATACGGTAGTTTCAGCACTGCCTACCTTATGCCAGTATAGTAACCTGCAATCACAAGCCTCTTGGACTTTAGCTCTCAATTCACAGACAGCATCCAGCTTCCTCAGTAGACCTGGCACCTTATCATCCTCCCTAGCACTCCTCTGTCAGAAAGAAAGACAAAAAATAAGCTGATACTGAAAAAAGAATGTTGTTTTTGTATTTGAATATCAATCTGGTACTCGTACATCTGTTGTCACATCAAAAACCAAAGAGTAGATAAGACGTGCTTTTCTTAACTACTATAGTAATAAATTACACTAACACAGGTTTTACTCAGGTTCCTGGCAGAATGAATCATAAGTGAGCAACTCACAGGCAGTGTGAAGTGATAAGCCAAATGAGCAACTAGGCGACGCTCCTTTGTACCTGTTTGGTCAAGAGGATGGTAATCACAGCTATTGGGTACATTAATAGTCTTTCCCTTACCAGGTCCATTCAGAACAGTCTTCATGAGAGTATATGCAGCCAACACATCCTATGACACATAGAGCATCACAAATCATAATCTTATTAAAATTATAGAGCTAGGTAGACACGACTTACAAGAGATCTTTCTGAATAACCTTTCTGTGCTCGAGTCATCTGCATTTGCTTCTGTTAAGGGGGGAGATATGAGTCAAATAAGGATATTACATTTCAGGGGGCACATTTGTCTCGCCCCCTCCCCTCCCGATAAATACTTGCATAGGATACAGGATCATCTCTTAACAGACATAATATTATAGTGCAAAGTACTGCAGACTCACGGAGAGTATCTCAAGGTGGGTGAGTAGTGCCAGCTCATAGTGGTTGATGGCGAGCAGGAGATGGTCAGCCACAGTGATGGCCTGACGGTGGAAGGTGTACTGGATACACTTGATGAGCTCAAAGATCCTGCAGATGGACAGCACGGATGACTTGTTCATTGGCTTACCAAGCCTAGAGTGAAGAGTGAGGAGGGTCTTCACCATGTTGCTCATGCTGTTGGCCAGGAGTAAACCCTGCAATTATTAGAATGTTGCATGAACTCAAAAAGATATCATCATATATAATACATACAAATCTACAAGTTTGCATGATATGTGCTAAAGGATTTGAGCACTTGTAGCACTGAGTACATCGTATGTGAAGGGAGAGGCATGGTTGTTTATGGACAAACATTGGGAAATATATTATTAAGGGGTCACTGTCCTCCAATTTAATGCTGTAGCCTCTCTTGCATGGCAGCACTGCCAGATATATTACTTATCCTCCTCCCCAACACTGTAGTTTTACCATGAAAATTTATGCCTATAACAATCATGTACATGCACATATCAAGTTATATAATCACAATGCATGTACCTGTAGAAAGAGGGCTGCATAGGTATTGATGTCCATCTTAAGAGCCTGAGAAGAAGACTTGGCCCCAGCAGTAGGATTGAGGTCAGACTCCATTCTGATCATCCATGCTGACACTGACAAGTAGAACTGCTGGGCACGCCTGAAATTAATGGTACATAGAAGCAAAAATGAACCATGAAAGTACATACCCTAGCTGCCATAAAACCATCATACAAGTCATGTATTTTGGTGTACTTCAACAAAAAATAAAATTGCATGTATAGTATAGGAAATGATAATCATGGTGGGAGGGGGGGTTAAATTACCTGGCGAGGTCCTGCCCACTCCTCTGGGTGAGGTACTGCTGTCTGAAACTCCTCATCTGATCTTTGAGCTTCCGGTCGATTATCTTGCTCATGTAGGGAAGGTGTTTCAGCATGAACTCAGGGTGGAACCAGACAAGGTTGCCAACCACATGCACTGCTGGGATCTGCATGAAATACATATACAGTGAATGCACTAATACCAGAAACACTGGACTATTGACTATGAACAGTCAAATTTGCATATGCACAAATGTAACGTAACTACAGCATACATTATTAGTTGATAATGATCCAAACTTTATTGGATTTGGAAGAAGTAGAGAGCCAAATACAAACTGTGATAGACTACTGGCAAGGAGCTTATATTGAAATCTGAGAACATGTAAGGGGCAGGCATAAAATGGCGAGACACCGAACTAGGAGTACAGAAGGACACAGACAACTTAACAATATATCAGCTGTACAGAAAAACAAACAAAGTCGTTCAGTCTCTCACACAGCTATTCAATCTATATATTATTCAATATGTATT
This sequence comes from Stappiaceae bacterium, assembly GCA_964291365.2. GTDB lineage: Bacteria > Pseudomonadota > Alphaproteobacteria > Rhizobiales > Stappiaceae > JBDWFY01. The sequence goes on along the minus strand of OZ220018.1, from coordinate 183,038 downwards.
ATCCCTACCTTCTTGTAGACATCCCAGACCTGCCTGGCCAGTTTGCGATCAGGAGCATTGTAGAGCTGGTTATGAAGCACTAACAGACCACAAAAGCCAACCAGCTTCTGTCGGTGACCAATCTCATTGGCTTCTCCAATTCTTGACTCCAAAAAGAGAAAGATGTTGCGAATGTTCAGAGCAAACTCGTCAGCTAGCTGCTGATTCTGACAGACATTCACTTCCCTAGTGTCATATATCTGCATTATACAGGTCTGTGGGGAGTGTGTGTGTGTGTGTGTATATATTAGTGTGTGTGTGTATGTGTGTGTGAATGAGTTTGTATGCATGTAATAAACAGAGAAAGAGAGAAAGATGTGTTTTTAGCACACAATCTTCCCTATTAGCAATACACTGACACGTGTGAACAAATTTATGAGCAGAATAAACTAGTACATGTATACAGCAGTTAGTATTACTATCCCCCATTAAAATTACTATTATACTAACCTGGAATATTTGTCCCTCCATGAGTTTTCCCTCCAGAGTCTGCAGTAGCTTCTCAAAGGGCTTTAGTTTAGCCTCCTCCACTCCATACTCTGCCGATGAACCTCGGATGGACGTGATGATCCTATGGGACAAACGCACACGGTCGTAATGTTAACTATTGATGTGATGTCTCTATGTAGCTATGGGTGAACCACTACTGTGGTGACCATATGGGTGAAACACACACATGGTCATGGAATGCATACATGGTCTCTATTGATGTGATGTCTTGATACATGGGTGAATCACTGCATGCCATGGTAACCTCATGGGCAAAATACACACATGGCCTTAATGGTGAAACACACATGGTATCATGAAATGCACATATGGTTTTTAATGTAAACTACAGTGAGAATTTATTACATTAGTGCAAAATTGTACAATAAATTTGAACATTGTGACTCAATCGTACCATGCAGCCACATGTCACCAAACTCTAGCAAAGAATAACAGATTCATTTTTATTACTCAATACTTAATGTATGATAGGTATTATACATTATGTAGCAATAACAAGACATCTCTCAAGGACCAGAAAACTCTGGCTGAAGACAAACATAATTAAAAGAATACTTTAATACCAGCTAGCTGGGTTTATAATGCATATATGTATCATCATTATGACTCTGATCATCATAGTGGAGCAATAAGATGGCAAGAGAAGCAAGACATGCCAAAGTACTTGCAAGGTAAGTTTCACTACAGAGTAAAGAAAATTCAGACACTTCAATAAAGAAATCTCACTGCCAACCAACCTACCAATTGAGGAAGCTTACTAACAAAGGAGCAATTCTCATAATCATATGGAACTTCCTACTAGCAAGTGTGCCACATTATCAGATAGTATATGTACCTACAGGATTAAATATTAGCCTATTTGCTTGGGTTTTCACAATGCCCTTTGCTGGGTGGCTGGCAGACACTCGCTTTGGACGATACAACGTCATATATTGGAGTATGTGGATCATGTGGATTACCTCAATCCTGGCTGCTGTGAATTCTATAGTAGAACAGTTTGTTCCAGGCCACCACAATACCTTCCACATCATCTCCCAGATATTAGCTTTCATATTGGTTGCTGGTTTTGGAGCATATCAAGCTAATGCTATTCAGTTTGGACTAGACCAGCTCCAAGATGCTTCAACTACTGAGATTACTGCTTTTATTAGCTGGTACTGTTGGTCATACTTTAGCAGTTGTGTGGTAACAAAAATCACTCGTGTATGCATGAAAGAAGAGTACCAACTATTTGGATGCTTATTAGTGTGCATTAGTACTACCATAGCGATTATTTCATCCCTTACATGACACAGATTTTTAATAAAGGAACCAGTGACACAAAATCCACTTCAGTTAGTAAAATAGTTAGGTATGCTATCAAGAACAAACATCCAATGCACAGAAGTGCATTCACCTACTGTGAAGATGAGCTTCCTTCTCGTATTGACTTTGGTAAGACTAAATATGGAGGACCGTTCACAACAGAGCAGGTGGAAGACGTCAAAACATTTCTACGATTATTAGTAATCACTGTAGTTGCTAGCGTACTGGTAGGGCAAATCTTAGTATTCAATTTCCTCATTGACAACTTAACAAATGTGTATTCCTTGACTCCACTTAGCAGAGAATGCTACAGAGAGACATTTCTCACTAGCACCTTTGAATACATAGCCACTGCAGTATATATACCTCTACATGAATTTATCTTATATCCGGCTTTGCATAGGTACTTTCCTTCCATCAAAGTTTTTTCAGTCATGATGTTTGATATAATAGTAAGTAAAAAATACATTGGGCAATATGGTAAGCACATCATTTGTCTCTTACATGTACATATCAATGAAACTGACCAAGCCTTATTAAGCACCACTTTTAACAGTCAATGGGCAGTCCTGCCTTCGCATAAGTAGAATTGAGTTCTTTGTGTCCCAAACCCCATACTCCATGAGAGGACTAATAATTGGTGCCGGTTATGGAAGTGTATTCGTATTCACTTTGATTGGATATGGCCTCTATGAACTATTCAGTCAGCAGTTCTGGGGTATAGGAATCACCAGCTGTGAATTTTGGTACTTTCTTTCAGTGCTACTGGTTTTAATAATTTTCAGCGGACTACTCCTTGCTGTTGGAAGATGGTACAAGAACAGAAAGAGAGAAGATGTACTACCAAATGAACACATCTTTGCAGAGAGGTACTATTCATAAGTAAATTAACGTAACTTCAAATATTATTGATAGTGTGCCCTTAGTAGAAGTTTATTAACTGCATAGTATACAACATTATCAACAGTGTATCAGTTAGCAAGGCAATACTGCTGCATTTAAATATCATACTGATCAATCGGGAGTTGACTAGATACACCTGGACCATTAAGGACTATCATATTTAAGGCATATGTCCATAACTATGGTAGCTTATACCAGGGCACAAATTTAATAGATGTGCAGACACACATACATGTAGCTACATAATATATTATACATGTGAAACATTAAACCAAACTTGGATTCTGCACATGACATTATACAAACATGCTATACCAACAATGGAAAGATAATACAATAAACTTATAAGGTGGCAAGTAAACAAGAAAATAACATAAGAACTTCAAGCTCATTGCAAATGGTAATTTTGTGCAATGATAAGAAAGCAGCATAAATCACTGATAGAAGACTTCTAAACAGTATACTTAAACACCCCGAGATGAAATTTATAGATGTAGCTACTGAAGCAAGAGATGCACTAGAAGCAATAATATTTACTTAGGAACACACTTTATTTTTTTTTTTCCAGTTTATATTAGCTGTAAAAAACATGTACACCAAAAACAGAAGCCTTCAAAATTCATATGCATAGTACAAGGTAAAGACCTCCTAGTAAATGCAAAAGTAGAAATTTCAAACTAAAACTGGAAACCAAAACAGAGTATATTATTGTTTTCAGTTTGCCATTATAGTATATATAACACCTGCCAGCTAACTTACCCTACAAAGTATAGGAAGGAACAGCATCATAAGTTGACCAAAGCACTGATTTTATTAGTCAAAGAAACCTACGATTATTATTCTATGGTTCAATGGAAGAAGTCTTAGAATTGAGTGATGGTACAATTCAGTCAGTGGAGCAAACTTCACCACTAAGTGAGCCATCAACCAAACAACAGCATATGATTTGCTTAAAACCAACATATCAGCTGAGAAAACTTAAGAACAAGGGAGCAATTGTAGTACTCACATGGAATTTCTTTATAATAAGCGTGTTCAATTACCTAATGGCATTCATTGTGCCTTATGGTCTGCAAATAATCACAGTTGCTTTGGGTCTTACTATACCCTTTGCTGGGTGGCTAGCTGACATTTGCTTTGGACGATACAAGATGATACGCTGGAGTATGTGGATCATGTGGGTTGCTGCTATATTGACTACCATAAACTCTGTAGTAGCAGAGTTTGTATCAGGCTACCAAGGAATCCATATGGGGGTATCTCTAATTATGATTTTTATATTGGCCATTGGTTTTGGAGGCTACCAAGCTAATGTGATTCAGTTTGGACTAGACCAGCTCCAAGATGCTTCAACAACTGAGATTACTGCATTCATCACGTGGTATGTTTGGACATACTTCTGCAATGGTGCTTTTTTCGATTTCACCCACATATGTATAAAACCAAAATACTATCTTTTTGGACAACTCATAGTGTGCATGAGTATCACTGTAGCCATCATCTCCCCACATTTTTGGGGGGATTTATTAGTAAAGGAACCAGTGACACAAAATCCCTTCACACTTATCTACAAAGTTATCAGGTATGCCATCAAAAACAAGCACCCACGATGCAGGAGTGCCTTCACCTACTGTGAAGATGAGCTTCCTTCTCGTATTGACTTTGGTAAGAGTAAATATGGAGGACCATTCACAACAGAGCAGGTGGAAGACGTTAAAACATTTTTACGATTACTAGTTGTAATTGCTACAGCTAGCATATTTTTGGGAGAAGGTGTAGCACTATTTCAATTTAACAACCTACTCATTAGGATATTCCAACATGCTAAATCTACTCTTACTTACAAAGAATGCTACACTGAAAGATTCCCAGTCATTGCATTTGGCTCTGGTGCAGCAGCACTATTCATACCTTTATACGAATTCATCCTTTATCCGTTCTTACAAATGTGCTTCTTTCAATCAAAATTTATCAAAAGTTTCTAGTAGGCCTAATACTACAAGTACCAAGATTTATCATACTTATGGCATTCAATATAACAGCAAGAAAAACCTACATTGAACTTCATGGTCATAATATCACTATTCCATGCAGTCATCCAGGTTCTCTCAGTTGGAGTTCTTACAGAAATTGGATGGCAATTCCAAATTTTCTAGACATGGTTAGAAGGACCATGGTCAGCATTTCTAGTGTTGAGTTTCTAGCATCCCAAACCCCATACTCCATGAGAGGACTAATGATTGGTGTAGCTTATGGCTATACATTCATATTCTCTATCATTGGGTATGGTATCTACTGGCCATTCACTCATCTGTCAAAAACCTGGGCCACAGGAATCATCAGCTGTGAATTTTGGTACCTACTTTCAGTGCTACTTGTTTCAATAATTTTCATTGGACTACTCCTTGCTGTTGGAAGGTGGTACAAGAACAGAAAGAGAGAAGATGTGCTACCAAATGAACACATCTTCGCTGAGAGATACTATGCACAGGAAACTTGATAAACTTCTTACCATCGTCTATCACACATCTATATAGCTATATATACATAAACCTTAACTGAAATCAAATACATGAGAAAGAGAAGAGTGTTTATAACTGCAAAATTATTCAGGCTGGTTATAGACGTATATATTTTATAGATTATTTCGTAACCACAATAAAGTATAATTGCTACCCCTAGCCATTACTATAATATTATTATTATTATTATGTTTTAGATCCTACTTGTAACAAATACTGTGATCTGATTGGTTAGATTGAAGTATCTATCCTTCATAAAAAAAATCATGTAAAGCTCTGTAGAAAATTAGAGGAGGTTGGACACGCGTCATGATATGTCATGTGCACGTGACTAAAATTAGCATTCCTGCATAAATTAGCGACACATTGATGCACTCGTTTTGACCGCAGGTTTAGTCATGAAGGACTGTCTTAGCCCGACATCAAATCCAGAGAGGGAGAAAAGACAAGTGAAGCCTTCATTAGCCTGAAATGCCAACTTTTGATTGACTATGAATAACAACAAAGCCTCAGAACTTGCTGGTTTGGCAGGGGGTGAACAGGGTTGAAAGGTTAGCTAGTTAAGGCTTACCGAGTTCTTTCCCAATGGCATCCTTCGCGAGATCTAAGAGTGTGCAATCGCTACAAATGGCGAACTGTCATATGTTTAGTACATTACATGCCGGGTGCATGTGACATCTTGGTGACATTTGATGATGCGTGTCCAACCTCCTCTGGTAGAAAATTATGTAAAAGTTTTGCCCACGGTTAGGTTTGTTGCTAGACAGCAGTTTATTTGTCAAGCTTTAGACATTGTTGCTAGGATCTAAAGATGCTAGACACTGTTTAGTCAGTTTCTATGTGATTTAGAAGACCTCAGGGCTCTGTAGAACCCTCGCTTCGCTTGGGATTCTACTTAAAGTCCACCGGTCTTCTAAATCCTCCTAAACAGTGTCTAACTATTATATGGTAAGCGCTATATGCCATCAGTAGGGACTCTACTGAGTGTACAAGCAGGAAATAGTAGTACACGTACACATGAATACACATACAAATGCATTATGCATTAACAAACCTGAAAATGTGGCAATATAATAATAATACTGTTAATTATCTGGTACTATAATTGGTAAGTATGGATGGGTGCTCTTTCTTAATCTTAGACTACATATTGTGAGCACCTACCAGTGTTACAGTACCATGTATAAACATAGGCGTAGGAACCGGGGGGGGGGGGGGGGGGGGGGGCACCGGGGGCATGTAACCCCCCCCCCCCAACCAGCTCGGAAGGGGGGCAGTGCCCCCACAGCCAAAGCCATGCCTATCCATGCTGTACTAGGCCTGACTATGAGATATCACATGAAATTTCAAGAATAAGTAGTTGCAAATTCTGTTCTGGTTGACTTACTGGTCGTTTCTACCAAGAAACTCCTGCCACCATTAGCCTAGCAGCAAAAGAACGCCAAAAGGGTGTGGCATCAATAGAAGGTGGGCATGGTCGCAACAATTTTTGCACACGATTATATCAATTGCCCCCCCAAACTTCAACATCTTCCTATATACCCCTATGATAAAATAAGGCACATGCATATAATAAGTGGATGCATGGAGTCAGTACACAATTGAAATCACAACTGTAACTCGATCTCACTCGCTGATGTTTCCATATTGTGCTATATAAACAAGGCTGCTTGTACTCCTTCTAAGATGCAAGTGGATTACCAAACTAGTCAAATTAGTATCTATGTACTTCATGCACACACTCACTTCTAGACCTTCATCACATGAGCATGTGAATGTGATGGCCATCAACAAATCTAATCAGTACCAACAAAGGCATGATTCACTCAATATAGAAGTTTCATATGCTAAGCTTGCGCCCAAGCTCATCTAAGATAAAGCAACTCAAAAACCAAAGCAAATGTATATTTTCAGTGAAAATAAAGGCTACTATCACTTCATAAGTCTACAGTTTACACTTTACAGTTTTACTGGAAAGTAATTCCCAGATTTATTGACACAACTATTGCAAAATGAACATGCATGGGAATTTTCAGTATAAACAACAAACAACTATTAAAAAAAAATAACCTACAGAGGAGAGAAAGTAATATCAAAAATTTCATAAGATAACAAAGCACAGCACAAACATCATCATCAGTCAAACATCTTAACGGGCAATTGAAGAGTCAAATAAAGATACTTGCATTGGAGAAGATTCACTACCAAATAAACAGTCAACCAAAATGCAACGTGTGGCTTGCTGTAAGTCAACCTATCAGATGAGAAAGCTTAAGAATAGGGGGGCAATTGTAGTACAATTGTATAAATTATTGCTGATGCTGCATAGATTGACCAGTATGCGTGGATTGTTATGCTCACTTGCAGCTTATTTGTGTCGCCTGGTAAAAATTATTGGTCGTGCAGTTGCCTGGCTATTACCCAATTCAAATACTGAGAGTAACAAAGAGAATAACAAAAATATTATTTACAAAGTATAAGATACCTGAAGACGATATAGCATAAGATACTGATTTTCGACCAGTACCAAAGATTGACCGGTGTACATTTCAATGGAGCAAGCACGATAAAATTCCAAGACCCCATGTAAACCCACAAACTGGCTGAAAATTTGTGCACAGAGTTTAAATGAGTGGCCGATTATATGTACAATCGGCCGATTATTGATTTATTTGTTGCTAACTTCTCCGCCCTCTGAGAGTGAGAATAATTGCCTCCATGATCCAGAAGGTAAGGACCGTTAGCTAAGTAGAGCTCAAGACCGTGAGGTCAAAGGTCTTTGTTTGATCTTCGTGCGATGTATACTTCAAGAGATATGCTGCTGACAAGCTTACCTGGCCGAAATATGGTACTTTACGCTGTGCGGAACTACGTTGTGACAAGGTGTTGTCAAAATTGATGCTATTTAGTAACTGAAGTCTTTGAAAATAGTGTATGTTTATGTAGCTAAATGCATTCACTTCTGTTTACGCAGGAGTACAGATAGGGAGAGGAGTGTTGAACTACTGTAGTAAACCCAGAATGGCGTTTTGCAAACTTGAGATCACTTGTAGCCATTTTTGCTGTCACTATCATAGCTAGACAAGGCGCTGCGTGCAGTACTAATTGGGTTTCTAGTCACCACACTTGTAGCAGTACGGCTGTAGCTGGCTAACTAATAATGCCTTAGTGTAAACCATGATAGCCATTGGCCACACACATTGAGACCAAGGTTGTGATATAACTACAGCAATCAAACTGGCGCTTTGGTTCAGGTTGTGAGGTCAAGTTTAGTGTTGCCAGTATAGAGGTAATCCACATGATCCATATGCTCCATTGTATCACTTTGTACCTTCTAACAAAGATGTTTATCATCCACCCAACAATGGATAGAGTTACACCCCAGGCAATAGGTCCCTCTTTTAATCCTTTAGCCACAAAAAATAAAAGATACTGGTGAACACTTAACAATAGGATATTCCATACGATGATTAAAATTGCTCCATTATTCTTAACTTTTCTCATTTTTTGAAAAGCATACTTTAATTTTTGTGTCAGTTGATATTCGGTTTCATGCCCACCTAGTAGAGAAATTTGCTCCATTGATGTAATATATATACACTACTACTGAATTTACTTAATTCAATACTTCTAGGTGGACACCAGGTAGGTAGCTGATGAGCTTTTATAGAATACAGATACTGTTGTTAATATAGTTATATGGTGATATTGAGTATGTCTCCGTACAACTACCTACATGTTTATAGTTCTAACCTGTTAGTACCTTTTTAGTAAGTGTGTGATACTTGAAATGCCATTCAGTGCATACTGCATTGTTTTGCTTGCAGACAAAGAAACTTTTTTCTGGGTTGATGTTAAATCTATGTGTGTTTCTGTTTCATAACTTGGTGTTTGGTTAGCAATGATCCTCTTGTGTCGTCCCGAATTTAAGAGTCCATAACAGTTGTATGTAGAGTTTAAACCCGTCTTAAGCATTCAGTGTTTCTACTACCAGTATCAGCTGCCATTAATTGAATGTTGAGCACAATAGTCTAAGAATTATTGCTGACGTCATATAGACCGACTAGCGTGGATTGTGGTGCTCACACTGCAAACAAACATACCAGGGTTTCAAACTGTTTATTGAAAAGTGAAATGATCACACAAGTTCACTTTCAGCGCACCTTTAAGTAAACAGTCAACAGACGTTCAAGCCGGCAATAGCAAGTGCTATACACTACTTTATTACCCCAGAAACTTAACAGACATCTTAAAGTACAACTGTACATTAATTTTATCACATGAAAAAGAATACAATGGAGCACTAAGTAGACTTTCAACAAAATGTTCAAGTGAATCACACTGTAAATCCACCAATAATATTAGAAAACTTAAGAACAAGGGAGCCATTGTTAGTAGTGCTTGTTTGGAATTTTATTGTATCCAATTGTACCCGTGAAAAAGGGTGGGAGATAACTACATTGGCTTGGGGTCTAACTCTACCCTTTGCTGGATGGCTGGCTGCTATTCAATTTGGATGGTACAAGGTGATATGTTGGAGCATGTGGATCATGTGGATTACCTCCATGCTGACTACCATAAACTCTATACTAAAACAGTTTGTTCCAGGCCATCATAATACCTTCGAGTGCATCTCCCGGATATTGGCTTTTGTGTTGCCCATTAGTTTTGATACTATACACAAGAAAGTTGATATACATCATGTCTGTTCAATGATTAGGTAAAGCACCAGTCATCATACATATGCATTTGAACAATACAATACATTTACTTACAGTTAACGCACCCTGTATGGAATATGATGCATGAGTGCTGTATGTGGTTTTGTATGAGTGCATAGTATTCCACACAGCCAGGGGTGCGTTAACTGGTTCGTAGCCACAATGTTGTAACAGCAATACAAGAGTTACGGTTGTCTGAGTTAGACCTCTAGGCCACTGCCTGTAGTAGTCAGCTGCACCACAGGGCAGTATATTATATTGTCCTAACCACTGAACCACAGTGCGTGTTTGACATATATTGCCCTGGCAGTAGCTTTTGATCTACTTCATAGGTGGGCTACAAACATAAACTAAAACCAACCCTGTAAACAGAATTAAGCTACCTAAACATGGTATTGCATTATTTTGAAAGACTTCTATAGATAAATATTATCGGTTTTGGCAATTTGTTGCAATAAGGTAGTATCATCTTCAGGTGTGTCATGTACTTTGTAATATATAATGGTGATGGTAAGAATATCCCTATTACTATTGTAATCACCCTATAAACACTTTACTTAAACAGTTTGTTTTCACAATAATAACATCAACTCACAATAATTATAACATTCACTTTACAAATTTATGCCATATACTGTCTGCAGACTGATTCTCAAGAACACAACAAAACGATTGCATACAGACACGGAAGATGAATTAAATGAAGCTAATACCATCACACACTTCTATTCATAAAAACATGTTTCTCCAATTTCAACCATTCAGTTTAGGATGCATCAGGTTTCACTTCATACACAAACACAACACAGTTTACTTATAAGTTAGTTAAAATGATTTACGCTTTCATAATTCTTTTGCAAAGGCTACATAACACAAGCTAGATAACACAATAATTATCAGTATACATGCATCTCGAAAAATGCACAATAGGCTTGTTGCTCATGAGTCTGGCTCCCTTAAAACAACCACTCGTAAAGCAACTGGTATATAATACATAATGGTGATGGTAAGAATATCCCTATTACTATTGCAATCATACTATAACACTTTACTTAAACAGTTTGTTTTCACAATAATAACATCAACTCACTATAATAACATTTACTTTACAAATTTCATGCCATATACTGTCTGCAGACTGATTCTCAAGAACACAACAAAACGATTGCATACAGACATGGAAGATGAATTAAATGAAGCTAATACGGAGCACATTTCTGCAGTGCATAGTGAAGAAAAAACTGAACCCTGTTGTAAACCAAGCTATCAGATCAGAAAATTGAGAAACAAAGGAGCTATTATCATACTCGTATGGAATTTCTTGATGATCAATGCATACAACTTTCTCGAGGAGTCGACGAGTGTACCATACGCAAAAGACATAGGAATGGTTGCTTTTGGTTTGACCCTACCATTGGCCGGATGGCTAACAGATGTATATCTTGGGAGACACAAAGTGATACGCTGGAGTATATGGATCATGTGGATTGGCTCGATGCTGGCAACAGCTAGCTCAATAATAGCTCAATTAGTAGAGAACTACAATAAAATCAACCACATCATCTCATTTGTGGTTGTTTTGGCAATTGCCATTGGTTTTGGAGGATACCAAGCAAATATTATTCAGTTTGGGCTAGACCAGCTCCAAGATGCTTCAACAATAGAGATTACTGCTTTTATACGTTGGTATATATGGACTATATTCAGCAGTCAAGTTGTTTTCACAAAAAAATGTTTTGAACAATACTATCTTCTTGGTATGATAATAGTCTGCACTTGCATCACAGTGGTTATCAGTGCGTTTTTTATTCTAAATAGTGAGTTAGTTAAAGAACCAACAACACAAAATCCCTTCAAATTAATCTACAAAGTGATGCAGTATGCTATCAAACATAAGCATCCCCGATGTAGAAGTGCCTTCACCTACTGTGAAGATGAGCTTCCTTCTCGTATTGACTTTGGCAAGAGTAAATATGGAGGACCATTCACAGTAGAGCAGGTGGAAGACGTCAAAACATTTTTACGCCTGCTAGTCGCCACAGCCATTGCAAGCATAATAGCAAGCATCATCATCACTCTCCATAGACTCGAATATAAACTTATCAAAGCATTCTTGCATAATCCATCCAACATTCTCATTATGAAAGAATGCTACAGAGAAACCTTTTTGACAAGCACAATCGAATGTCTTGCAGTGGCACTACTCATACCTCTATATGAATTTATTATATACCCAACAACACACAGGCTTGTTCCTTCAGTAAAAATTTACCAAAAGTTTATATTAGGTGTAGTACTACAAATTGTGACAGTTATCATACTTATGGTATTTGACTCAACAGTAATAAAGGCTCACCAAGAACATAATATCAACTCCACAATTCATTGCATACTCACCTATGATCAAGGTGCTCTAAGCTCAAATTATGATGGCACCAGCAAGTGGATCATCTTAGCACAACTTCTAGGAACAATCTCACGGGCAATTGTTTGTATTAGTGGACTTGAGTTCTTAGTATCTCAAACCCCATACACCATGAGAGGATTGCTATTTGGTGTTACTTACGGAAGTGCACTCATATTCACATTAATTGGGTCTGGGACCTTCCATCTAATCACTCAGGGGTCATCAACCTGGGGCACAGGAGTCATCAGCTGTGAATTTTGGTACCTATTTTCACTATTATTTGTTTTAATAATCTTCAGTGGACTACTCCTTATTGTTGGAAGGTGGTACAAGAACAGAAAGAGAGAAGATGTGCTACCAAATGAACACATCTTCGCTGAAAGATACTATTCACAAATGCAATAAGTATAAAGTTTCAAACATTCTTTTTCATGCAATAATAATATATAGAACTAATTCATACTCATACAAGTAGTGAAATCTTTATCCCTGACACAACAGATTTTTAGTACATGTACATTCATATTGTTGGCTAGGATTTGTTGTGCATACCTAATGAGAATAATTATACAATTCTATATCTAAATGCATAATTACTGGTGTAAAAAAACTGATGGATTTATGCATAATTTCAGATGCTTGCAAATTTGTACCTTGAGTGAGGTCAAACTACTGCAAATAAAAATTACTTCATTAATTGAATAGCACTCATCATGCATTGGCAATAATTCTTTGTCTGAGCAATGTCTACATACATCACAAAGAGCCATGCACAGATTTGAGAGATAAATGTATCTTAACTTCATTTCCCTAACCTTCCTGTTTAGAGGTGTTATTGAGTTCATTTGTTCACAAGCTCCATACTAAATGAAAGGTATAGTAATTGGAGCACAGTACACTTTGGCTTTGGTTTGTTCAATCCCATTTTTCATAGTAACATTTCTGACATTCAAGTATGACATTTCCTTTAAAGGAAAAGGGGTTCATCACTTGTGAATTCTGGAATGCACTTGTATGTTTAGCTGGAAATCTCTCCATTTTCTTCATACTAACATGGATGGTAAAGTGATACAAGATGCCGAAAAGAGAAGATTTACTGCCACACTGAACACTTTTTTGCCGATACATATTACTCACAATAACATCATATCATAGACACATCATATCATAGACAAGTATCGTATATAAACTATGTTAGAATTAGACCAGTTTTAGCTGAGTGTGTGTGAATTAATACAATCTATATGCACACACAAATCACTGTGATATCATTGCTTTCAACCGGGATTATATGCTTTACCATATTGTCAGATGAGGCTCAAAAAAGACATTAGCTATATATTCCTTAATCTAGCTGGCACTCTAAGATATGTAGAACATAATACTCAGATACACAGGCACAATGTCGTAGTTATGATCACAAACATGACTTCAAACAAAGAAATATTGGTAAAATGTTTTAAGGATGACTTTATCTCACTATTGTCACAACTACACCCATGCATATATACACATAAATGTTTACATTCACTTTCCTTACTATAAGAACGTACATACTCTGCCTAATGATGGATTTGTTTAGAAAAAAAGTAAGGGAAAACCTCTATACCTTCAGAAAAACAAACGCATGATTTGGAATAAAACAACTGAAAGGACTGCACACAAATAATCGCACATGTAGCAATTACGAGCAATATCAGCTCAAAATGACAGAGAACACTCAATCTTTGAGTTCAATTCCATTTCTAAGTATAAGCCGCCAGGCTAAGGATGAGCTAAGTACCTGCTGCGATATAAAACGCTACCGAATTAGAAGAGTCAAGAGTAAAGGAGCGGTTTTGGTTTTGATACTCAGCTATCTAGTGACAAGTACACTTTACCTCCTAGCAACCACTGGAGCTCATCATTCAACATACGATTATTGGCTCATTCCATTTGGCATTAGCACAGCCATAGCAGGATGGTTGACTGATACCTTCATTGGAAGATACAAAGTGATACGTTGCAGTGTTTGGATCATGTGGATCCTTATGATTGCAGTAACAGTGAGTGCAGTTGTGGAACAACTGAATGAGATGTACCACCATTATGATAAAGCTGTACGATCGGTACTATTCTGTCTTGTTAGTATTGGCCTGGGTGGATTTCAAGCCAATACTGTTCAGTTGGGACTAGACCAGCTCCACGATGCTTCAACAACTGAAATCACATCCTTCATAGTTTGGTATGTAAGCACTTTAATCAGTACTGGATTTCTTGTAGAATTCAACATTTTTTGTCTTAATGAACAAAATAAACTCTTGGTTCTGTTACTGATTTGTGTGAGTCTCACATTGGCACTGATATTAATAACTCATTGCAATCACTGGCTGATTAAGGAGCCGGCAACCCAAAGTCCCCTCAAATTGATCTATAAGGTCATAAAGTTTGCTGTTGTTACAAAGCATCCCCGATGTAGAAGTGCATTCACTTACTGTGAAGATGAGCTTCCTTCTCGTATTGACTTTGGTAAGAGTAAATATGGAGGACCATTCACAACAGAGCAAGTGGAAGATGTTAAAACATTTTTGAGACTTCTTCCTTTCGTATCAATCTTTGGTATGATTGCTAGCGTACTTATTTTATCAAGCATTTTACATATTTATTTAGCAAGACAATATAACCGATTTAGTGGATTAAATCTCTACAGTGAACTAGGGTCCAGAAAAATTATCGCTGAATGTTACACTAAAACATGCTTAACCCACAGTGTTTATCTTGGTATAACTCTGTTGATAGTATTGAATGAATTTCTCCTGCATCCACTATGCCACCACCACATGTCCTTTACAAGAATCAAGAGTTTATCGAAAATTATACTAGGAATAGTCTTACAAGTATTGCGAGTCATAGCACTGATGGTATTTGATGTCATCTCTCGACGAAATTTCTTAGACCACAGTGAACTCAATGCAACCATTCACTGTATATTTTTTGAAAAGCACGGACTACTGAGCCAAAGCTTCAGTCATGAATGGTTGACCATTCCAGAGTACATTCACCACCTTTCCCTAATCTTAATACTTATAGGCATCATTGAGTTCATTTGTTCACAGGTCCCATACTCCATGAAGGGTGTGATAATTGGAACACAGTACACTTTGATCTTGGTCCTTTTAATTCCCACAGTAGTAATTGTGGTGTTAACCAAAGTGCATTTCTTCATCTGGGGCCAAGGAATCATCAGTTGTGAATTCTGGTATGCGCTGGTATGTTTAGCTGCAAATTTCTCCATTTTCTTCATACTAACACGGATCGCAAAGCGATACAAGATGCGGAAAAGGGAAGACTTGCTACCCAATGAGCACTTCTTTGCTGAAAGATACTACTCTCAATAAACCTCATACGATAGCTAGTAGGTGTAAAGTTAGATTTGTATAGATGTGTGTGAAATTAATCCATGCACTGCTTAGACATGGTCTAGCAGTCATGTTATTCCCTTTTTAGTCAAATAGAAGAGTACTATATATTAGTAGGACAACTAGCACTGATTATATCATCATTTGTCATACGTATACAATTGGTAAAAGAAGATGACCACTTTTTAGGTATTATTTTTGTAGCCCTGGCTAGCCCAAAAATGCAATATTTTGTATGCAAACATTAGCTATAATATGTATTATACTGAACATTAGAATTTGTTGACCCTTTACCATATACACAAGCAAATTGTATACATCAGACGCACAAAGCCTGCTTTAAGCCAAAATTGCAAACAATACACCTGCACACAATAGTCACATTAAGGTATAATAATAACAAATAGGATACAAGCCATGATTGTGGCACTAAAAATTAACGGAAATTGTCACTAGCAACCGTAATTAGTCAGTACACAAGCATCCATGTATATTTCGTATGATAGGCAACACAAATGCCAATGCTCCAGCAACACTTCCTAATGACAAATATACTTTGATTATTAAAAATTTCAATCAACAATAACACTCCAACCACTAAAAGATTCAATCCCAACATTTCTTATAATATTGTTGCAACACAAGGAAAAATATTCCCAGAAAGACATGAAAAAATCCTGATTATTTGCCAGTTTGAAATATTGTTATCATTGTTGCTGTTCATTACCACGGCAAATAAGACACTACCAATCAAAAGTCTCAACAATATATAGAGGGCAGACACAGATCTATAGTCTTGCGTAGTATCAGTACCATCTTTGTACCATCCTTGAAAGATGTCCATAGTGAAATTTAGAACATCCCATCTTTTGAATCCACAACAGCTTGGTAAGTTTCTAAAGAACCTGGTCGGATAGAACAGCAGAAGCAGAGGTGGTGGAAGGACGAAAATAAAAATGACAGACAAGGCAAGGGCAGCATGAGAAATGTGTTCAGCATGAAAAAAACTGACATTTGTATCAAAGAGTAGAACTGTGGAATTAAAAATTTCATTACCACTACTGTCGTATGTGTAGATAGCATAGATACTATCAATAATATACTCTTTGTCTGAGCAATGTCCACAAAGAGCCATGCACAGTCATGAAGGAGCACAGATTTGAGAGATAAGTATATGTTTTTCTTAGCCTTTTCATTTACTGACGGAATTATGCATGTTCCTTAAGAATCTGAGCTTCATGCTAAGACAACATGGAATGTATAAACAGCTCATTTGGACAAATTTTCAATGTTGACGACAACTGCCATAAACATCATATACTGCAAACCAGCAAATGAACTTCAAACACATACTATTTAGCCAAAATAAAGTTTACTCAGATCAGTCTGAGACACTTTTGATAAGTAATCTTACATAAAAGGTGAAGCAAACCCTAATTGATGAACCAGAATTAGCTACAACTACACTGACAATCAAACAGTAAATAATACTAGTGTGATTTAAGACATTGTGAGGGGGCGAGCGTTTGTTCGCATTGCGTCAACGGTATAATGAATGGCTAATAACTGGAAGCTTGCAAGGTGCATGCTCAAGCTGTAGCCGCCAATCCGGCCATCTCTTGCCAAGTTTGGTATCATCAACTTCTCTTGTACCCTGTCTAAGTGAGTTACCTTGCTTGCTCTCGGCAAATATGATTGATAAACAAATCTGTCTATCTGTATTAAAGCGTTACTGTTGACTGAGCCTTGGCTCTATCTGGCTGTGACGACACTCGTTCGCTTAATATGCTCAGTAGTTGCCAACTTTCATCCAGCTAAGCATCACTGATCACCTTTGTGTCACTTGCTCTTGAGCAGTCTTCTTGTCCAGTGTATCATAGAAAGAACGATGAGGCCACGTTAATATGCACAGCATGTGAGTGATGACAATCATTACTGACAATGGCGATCTTCACTGAATATGTGGACAGATCAACAGACGGACACACGGTCAGACAAATTTCTGTTGAATGAACAAGTGTGGGGCTTGCTCACATTCACCCCAAAACATTACACAAATTCGACAGCTAGTAAGCCAACTTACATACCATTAGTTCTATCAATAATTTCTTATTGGGTAAAGTTGTCTGTGGAGGCTATATTTTATGCTTAGAGGGTTCAAAAGTATATTGTGTTGAATTCTACCCACTGCTGGTGGCTAGCTGATATTCTGTTTCCATGGAAATATGCTCCAGGATCATGTGGATTAATATCTACTACAATTATATACTTCATGGTAGCACATATATAATATTGAAATAGGTTGCAAAGCTAGCTATTTGGATGTTTACTACCTTGCCTTAGCATAAGCAAGTTGACCTGTTTTTCGTAATGATATTCTTGCTATCACAACTACACCCATGCATACAAAACATTAGCATAACACAAATGGAAATATCTAAATTGGTACAAGTGACACTTTTAAACTCACAAATTTAAATTCTTGGCTTAACAAAGTTACAGTGTTCAATAAAAGAATTGTTTACAAAACAAAGAGCAAACCAACACACCTCAAAATAACAAATGCAAAACTTCTGTAGGGCAAAAACAAGATCAGGAATATACATATAAGCAGCAGTAGCAATTATGAGCAATACCTGTTCAGAATGACAGAGGAGAATACTATACCATCAAGTTGTAACATTTCATTACCAAGCTTAAACAACCTGGGATTCAACAGTAAGGATGAAATTATCTGCTGCAATGTAAAACGCTATCGAATAAGGAGAGTTAAGAACAAAGGAGCTATACTAGTTCTGATACTCAGTTATCTAGTGACAAGTATATTTCACCTTTTTGCAACCATTGGAATTCGTAGTACAAAGTATCAATTTTGCCTTGTGCCATTTGCTATCAGCACAGCCATAGCAGGATGGTTGACTGATGCCTTCATTGGAAGATACAAAGTGATACATTTCAGTGTTTGGATGTTGTGGCTTATTATGATTGCAGTAACAGTAAGTGAAGTTGTTGGACAACTGAATGAGAAACTTTATAATAATATGGTACAACTAGTATTATTCTGGCTTGTTAGTATTGGCCTGGGAGGATTTCAAGGCAGTATTGTTCAGCTGGGACTAGATCAGCTCCATGATGCTTCTACAACAGAAATCACATCTTTCATAGTTTGGTACGTGAGCTCTCTAATCAGCACTGGATTTATTGTAAAATTTAATCTCGATTGTCTTAATAAGATCTACATTCTGTTACTAATTTGTGCATGTCTTACTCTGGTACTAACACTAATAATCTGCTGCAATCATTGGCTGATTAAGGAGCCAGCAACCCAAAGTCCTTTTAAACTAATTTACAAGGTCATCAAGTACGCTGCTGTTACAAAGCATCCCCGATGTAGAAGTGCATTCACCTACTGTGAAGATGAGCTTCCTTCTCGTATTGACTTTGGTAAGAGTAAATATGGAGGACCATTCACAACAGAGCAGGTGGAAGATGTCAAAACATTTTTGAGACTTCTTCCACTAATATTTATCTTGGGTATGATCGCTGATGTATTTTTTGCATCAAACTTTCTGTATGGCAGCCTAGAGAAACAGAACAACAAATTTAGTAGGGCAAACTATGACCATGAACTATATTCCAGAAAAGTCATTGCTGAATGTTACACTGAAACAAGTCTGACCAACAGTGTGCATCTTGGTGTAACTCTACTGATTGTATTAAACGAATGTGTCCTGTATCCACTGTTTCAACATTGTATATGCTGCTCAAAAATCAAGAGTTTATGGAAAGTCATAGTTGGAATAGTGTTATAAGCTTTGCGAGTCGCTAGTCTGATGGCTCTTGATATTATTTCGCGATACAACGAACATAATGTAAGCATCCAGTATATATTCTATGAAAAACGTGGCCTACTAAGCCAAACTCTCAGTGATTGCTGGTTGGTTATTCATGAGTATCTTCATTTCATTTCCCTAATCTTTCTGTTCACAGGTACTATTGAATTCATTTGTTCACAAGCCCCTTACTCCATGAAGGGCATTATAGTTGGAGCTCAGTACACCTTGGCCTTGGTCTGTTCAATCACATTTCTCATAGCAGCATTTCTGATATTCAAATATGACATTTCCATTAAAGGAAAAGGGATCGTCACTTGTGAATTCTGGTATGCACTGGTATGTTTAGCTGCAAATTTCTTGATTTTCTTCATACTAACATGGATGGCAAAGCAATACAAGATGCGGAAAAGAGAAGACTTGCTACCTAATGAACACTTTTTTGCCGAAAGATATTACTCACAATGAACATTATGTATAAAATTAGATGAATAAAAACAACGTGTATGCACACACAAATCACTGTCACATGGCATCATTGTTAGTGTGGATCAAATGCTTTTATATAGTATAGTACTAATACTATAATCTCATTGGTCAGCAACCATTGAATAATTCATGGTATTCTACAGTCGTCTTCAACAGCGCCAAAACGCACAATGCACGCACGGCTGTAACCATGGCATTTCAAACAGACTGAACTGAATGGAGTCATCAGTAATCCAATGATAGCACCATGTATCTATTAGGTAAGGTCTACTGCTAGCTGTAATTATAGCTCTGTCAAACTGATATCTTAGACATTCACCATCAAACAAAGGTTAGTTTGGTCTCAATTCATGCCACGATGGCTATGTAGGCAGTTTCCACATACTGAGTCATGGCAGAGACTATACACTAGCTGTCTGAGTCTTAGCTAGCTAACTAGCATTCTTTGTAGACTCACCTGTTTAACTTTCAACTCCAAAGCTGTTTTCACGTTCTTCACTGTCACGGCACCCTGGTTAGAACGGTTCACGCAAAGGCCAGCTGTGCCCTGTTAGCACTAATCAATGGCAAAGAGGGCGGTGTCCAGGGATGATGCAGAAACAAATTAGAGGTCTACTGTGATCAGTGTATGCACACACAAGCCAGCTCCAGTGAGACTAACCATGGTATAGTAGTTGCTGTTGTCAGTGTTGATCAATGAACAATATGATAGCCTAGCTATAGCCAATTGTCCTATGATAGCTAGTTCACTACAGTTATTAATCCTATTCAATACTATAATAAAACAAACATTGCACACTCCTTCATTGACTAGCATGCTTATTACTACCCTTGGTGTGGATATTCCACTTGACCTTCGGCCTCGTGGAATAGTGTCCACACCTCGTGTAGTAATAGTTCACGCTATTCAATGAAGGAGTGTGCAATTGTATATTGTCAGATGAGGTTCAAAAAGATATTGTCTATCCCTTAATATAGCTAATACTCTAATATAGTGATACCCATATGGTGAAAAAAGCTATATGCTAAAGTTTCAACTTGTTACTGTAGTCCATAAATGTGAGAACACACAATCATACTCAGTATTATTTCTACTGCAACAAAACTATATATATGTATATATATATGCTCAATGGCAAGGTATTTGGGTACAAATACTATTATTACAATGTGATATGTGGAACATAAGGCTCAGATACGCATAGCTATCATGAACTAGAATTTAAACAAAGAAACATTGGTAAATTTTTAAGGATGACTTTATCTCACTATTATCACAACTACACCAATGCATACACAATAATGTTTACATTCACTACAAGAATGTATATACTCTGCATGCCTAATGGTGGAATTGTTTAGAAAAAAAAACAAGGACAAAATCTATATACTTTCAGATAACAAATGCATACTTTCTGCTAATCTAAACAGATTTGGACTACAACGATTGTGCACAAATAATCGCACATGTAGCAGTTATGAGCAATATCAACTCAAAATGACAGAGAACACTCGGTCTTTGAGTTCAATTCCATTTCTAAGTAGAAGCAACCAGGAGCTAAGTACCTGCTGCAATATAAAACATTATCGCATAAGAAGAGTTAAGAACAAAGGAGCGGTATTGGTTTTAATACTCAGCTATCTAGTGACAAGTACGCTTTATGTCCTCGCAACCATTGGAGCTCATCAGTATGCAAACCAGTTTTGGCTCATCCCATTTGGCATTAGCACAGCCATAGCAGGATGGTTGACTGATACCTTCATTGGAAGATACAAAATGATACGTTGCAGCATTTGGATCATGTGGATCCTTATGATTGCAGTAACAGTGAGTGCAGTTGTGGAACAACTGAATGAGATGTATCACCATTATGATAAAACTGTACGACCAGTATTATTCTGTCTTATTAGTATTGGCTTGGGTGGATTTCAAGCCAATATCATTCAGATGGGGCTAGATCAGCTCCACAATGCTTCAACAACTGAGATCACATCCTTCATAGTTTGGTATGTAAGTGCTCTAATCAGTGCTGGATTTGTTGTACAATTCAACATTTTTTGTCTTAATGAACAAAATAAACTCTTTGTTTTGTTGCTAATTTGCACGAGTCTCACATTGGCACTGATATTAATAACTCATTGCAAACACTGGCTGATTAAGGAGCCGGCAACCCAAAGTCCCCTCAAATTAATCTATAAGGTCATAAAGTTTGCTGTTGTTACAAAGCATCCCCGATGCAGAAGTGCCTTCACCTACTGTGAAGATGAGCTTCCTTCTCGTATTGACTTTGGTAAGATTAAATATGGAGGACCATTCACAACCGAGCAGGTGGAAGATGTCAAAACATTTTTGAGACTTCTTCCACTAATATCTATCTTTGGTGCGATTATTAGTGTACTCATTGCATCAAACTATTTACATATCTATCTAGCGAGACAATATAACCGATTCAGTGGATTGGATCTTAACAGTGAACTAGGGTCCAGAAAAATCATCGCAGAATGTTACACTAAAACAAGCTTAACCCACAGTGTCTATCTTGGTATAACTCTGCTGATAGTATTGAATGAATTTCTCCTTTATCCGCTCTGCCACCACTATATATCCTTTACAGGAATCAAGAGTTTATGGAAAATCATACTAGGAATAGTCTTACATTCAAGTTTTGCGAGTTGTAACACTGATGGTATTTGATGTCATTTCTCGACAAAATTTCTTAGACCACAGCAAACTCAATGCAACTATTCAGTGTATATTTCATGAAAAGCAAGGACTACTAAGCCAAACTTTCAGTCATGAATGGTTGACCATTCCGGAGTATGTTCACTACATTTCCCTAACCTTCCTACTTATAGGCATCATTGAGTTCATTTGTTCACAGGTCCCTTACTCCATGAAAGGTGTTATAATTGGAGCACAGTACACTTTGATCTTGGTCCTTTTAATTCCCACAGTAGTAATTGTGGCGTTAACCAAAGTGCATTTCTTCATCTGGGGCCAAGGAATCATCAGTTGTGAATTCTGGTATGCACTGGTATGTTTAGCTGTAAATTTCTCCATTTTCTTCATACTAACATGGATCGCAAAGCGATACAAGATGCGGAAAAGGGAAGACTTGTTACCCAATGAACACTTCTTTGCTGAAAGATACTACTCTCAATAAATCTCACACAATAGATGAAGTTAGATTTGTATAGATGTGTGTGAAATCAATGCATGCACTGCTTAGACATGGTCTAGCAGTCATGTCATTCTCTGTTTAGTCAAATAGAAGAGTACTATATATTAGTAGGATAACTAGCACTGATTATATCATCCTTTGTCATAGGTATGTAAATAGGTAAAAGAAGATGACCACTTTTTAGGTATTATTTTTGTAGCCCTAGCTAGCCCAAAAATGCAATATTTTGTACACAAACATTAGCTATAATATGTATTATACTGAACATTAGAATTTGTCGACCCTTTACCATATACACAAGTAAATTGCATACATCAGCTGCACAAAGCATGCTTTAAGCCAAAATTGCAAACAATACACCTGCACACAATAGTCACATTAAAATACAATGCTACTAACAAATAGGATACAAAGCTATGGTTGTGGCACTAAAAATTAACAGAAATTGTCATCAGCAACCGTAATTAGCCAGTACACATGCATCCATGTATACTTCGTATGATAGGCAACACAAATGCCATCACTCCAGCAACACTTTCAATGACAAATATAATTATTTTGGTTATTAAAAGTTTCAATCAACAATAACACTCCAACCACTAAAAGATTCAATCCCAACGTTTCTTATAATATGGTTGCAACACAAGGAAAAATATTCCCAGAAAGACATGAAAAATCCTGATTATTTGCCAGTTTGAAATACTGTTATCATTGTTGCTATTCATTACCACGGCAATTAAGACACTACCAATCAAAAGTCTCAACAACAAATAGAGGGCAGACACAGATCTATAGTCTTGCGTACTATCAGTACCATCTTTGTACCATCCTTGAAAAATATCCATAAAGAAATTTAGCCACAGGAGCTTGGTAACTTTCTAAAGAATCTGGTCGGATAGAACAGCAGAAGCAGAGGTGGTGGAAGGACGATAAATATGACAGACAAGGCAATGGCAGAATGCGAAATGTGCTCAGCATGAAAAAAATTGACATTTGTGTCAAAGAGTAGAACTGTGGAATTAAAAATTTCCTTACCACTACTGTTGTATGTGTAGATATCATAGATACCATCAATAATAATTATACACTTTGTTCGAGCAACGTCCACATACTCGACTTCACTTGCATCTTGTCTGAGTTACCTTGCTTGCTCTCGGCAAATATGACTGACAAGCAAGTCTGTCTATAAGTGTTAGTGTTGACTGAGCCTTGGCTAGATCTGGCTGTGATGACATTCATCGCTTAATATGCTCAATAGTTGTCAACTTTCATCCAGCTAAGTATCACTGATCATCTCTGTGCCACTTGCTCTTGAGCAGTCTTCTTGTCCAGTGTATCATAGAAAGAACGATGAGGCCACGTTGATATTGAGCATGCACAGCATGCAAATGATGACAATCATTACGGACGATGGTGATCTTTACCGAACATGTGGACAGACTGACAGATGGACACACAGTCAGATAAACTTCCGTTGAACAAACAAATGTGGGGCTTGCTCACACTCACCCCAATACATTACACAAATTTGATAGCTAGTAAGCCAAGTTACATACCACCAGTTCTATCAATAATACTGGAATTTCTTATTGGGTAAAATTGTTTATGGATTGTATGCTTAGAGGGTTCAAAAGTATATCGTGTTGAATTCTACCCACTGCTGGTGACTAGCTGATATTCTGTTTCAATGGAAATATGCTCCAGGATCATGTGGATTAACTGTCTATAAAAAATATATATATATTTTCTGATAGCACACTAGCTTTTTGGATGTTTACTACCTTGCCTTAGCATAAGCAAGTTGACATGTTTTTCACAATGATGTTCTTGTTATCATAACTACACCCATGCATACAAAATATCATTTACATTCGCATAACAATGATGGAAATAGCTAAATTGATACAGGTGACATTTTTTAAACTTAAATTCTCAGCCTAACAAAGTTACAGTTTTCAATGAAAGAATTGTTTACATGACAAAGAGCAAACCAATACACCTCAAAATAACAAATGTAAACTTCTCAACAAAAACGAGCCTGACTATACATGTACATATAAGCAGTAAGTAGCAATTATGAGCAATACCTGTTCAAAATGACAGAGGAGGATACTAGATCATCAAGTTATAACATTTCATTACCAAGCTTAAACAACCAGGGAATTAACAGTAAGAACAAGATAATTATCTGCTGTGACATAAAACACTATCGAATAAGAAGAGTTAAAAGCAAAGGAGCTATATTAGTTCTGGTAGTCAGTTATCTAGTGACAAGTGTGTTTTACCTTCTTGCAACCATTGGAGTGTATAGTTCAATATATCAACTCTGGCTTGTTCCATTTGCTATCACCACAGCCATAGCAGGATGGTTGACTGATGCCTTCATTGGAAGATACAAAGTGATACGTTGCAGTATTTGGATCATGTGGCTTCTTATGGTTGCAGCAACAGTAAATGAAGTTGTCGGACAACTTAATAAGAAGCATTACCATTACCATAGAGTCATTCGGCCCATATTAGTTTTTTTTATAAGTATTGGCCTAGGAGGTTTTCAAGCCAACATTGTTCAGTTTGGACTTGATCAGCTCCCTGATGCTTCAACAACTGAAATCACATCCTTCATAGTTTGGTACGTAAGCACTTTAATCAGTGCTGGATTTCTTGTAGAATTCAACATTTTTTGTCATAAACTCTTTATTTTATTATTGGTTTGTATGAGTCTTACACTAGCGCTCATACTAATATTTCATTGCAATCACTGGCTAATTAAGGAGCCGGCAACCCAAAGTCCCCTCAAATTGATCTATAAAGTCATCAAGTTTGCTGTCATTACAAAGCATCCCCCATGTAGAAGTGCATTCACCTAGCCTCGTCCCCAGGCCCATTCCCAGCTTTTCAATGTTTCACGCTGAAAAACGGGAGGGCCTGGTATACGTCTGCACGTGAGGTAGAACAGTGGTAGAACGGTAATTATCGTGCGTGGGCTAAGCGCATATCTGTGGTCAAAACGTAATTATCCATGCCCTCTGTGCAATAGAAACTCGGTCGATAGATGACACGATCGAACGAGAAAACAAGTAGCTCAAGCGTAGGGCCTTTACAGAAGCAGCAGAGAACAAACAAGTAAGTTTCACCATGATATCGTCGATCGTGACGCTTGGCCATTTCGTGATCTTTACGATCATACCGCTTACGTTTCACCATGCTCCGGAGGTATTGAAGTGCTGACGACCTGTCCACCTTCCTTCTGTCCTCAATCTCGGCAAAGCTATGTCGTACAGCTGTAGCCTCTTCGTCGTATAGAGCTGATCGAACCTTGAGCTAGCCATCGCGATACAGAATTTCCACCTGGCATTGCGGTTTGTGACGCCCACGTTAATCATTTTTGACGCGTTCGTGACGTTGAGCACGTGCAGACGTATACCAGGCCCTCCCGTTTTTCAGCGTGAAACATTGAAAAGCTGGGAATGGGCCTGGGGACGAGGCTACATTCACCTACTGTGAAGATGAGCTTCCTTCTCGTATTGACTTTGGTAAGAGTAAATATGGAGGACCATTCACAACAGAGCAGGTGGAAGATGTCAAAACATTTTTGAGACTTCTTCCACTAATATCTATCTTTGGTGTGATTACTAGTGTATTCTTTGCATCAAACTATTTGTATCATCACCTAGAAAAACTGTACAACCGATTCACTAGTATAAACTTCGACCGTGAATTAGATTCCAGTAAAAATATTGCTGAATGTTACATAGAAACAAGCCTGACTAACAGTGTACATCTTGGTGTAACTCTACTGATTGTATTAAATGAATTTATCTTTTATCCACTCTTTCAGCGCTGTATGTGCTGTACAAGAATCAAGAGCTCATGGACAGTCACGGTTGGAATAGCCTTACAAATTGTGCGAGTCACTAGTTTGATAGTTCTGGACATTATATCTCGATACAACTATTTAAAACACAAAAATGAACATAATGCAACTATCCAGTGTATATTTCATGAAAAACATAGCCTGCTAAGCCAAACCCTCAGTGATCGATGGTTGGCCATTCCGGAGTATCTTAACTTCATTTCCCTAACCTTCCTATTTACAGGTGTTATTGAATTCATTTGTTCACAAGTCCCTTACTCCATGAAGGGTATAGTAGTGGGAGCACAGTACACCTTGGCTTTGGTCTGTACAATCCCATTTCTCATAGCAACATTTCTGATATTCAAGTATGACATTTCCATTAAAGGAAAAGGGATCATCAGTTGTGAATTCTGGTATGCACTGGTATGTTTAGCTGCAAATTTCTTGATTTTCTTCATACTAACATGGATGGCAAAGCGATACAAGATGCGGAAAAGAGAAGACTTGCTACCTAATGAACACTTTTTCGCCGAAAGATATTACTCACAATGAACATCATATCATAGATAAGTATTGTGTATAAACTATGTTAGAATTAGACTCTTTTTAGTTGAGTATGTGTGAATTAATACAATGTGTATGCATACACAAATCACTGTGATATCATTGCTTTCAACCAGGATCCTATGCTTTACCGTATTGCCAGATGAGGTTCAAAAGATATATTCTATATATCCCTTAAGCTAGCTAGCACTCTTAGATATGTGGAACGTAATACTCAGATACACAGGCACAATGTCGTAGCTATGATCACAAACATGAATTCAAATAAAGAAACACTGGTAACATTTTTTAAGGATGATTTTATCTGACTATCATAGAGTTGGTAGATTCTATAAGTAGGGATGGGCTGGACACGCCCATATATGTAATACATTACAAAATACTCAAAAATTGCACCAGACAACCTTTATGATCTCTAACCTACACAATCACGATCCTCGGCTGATTTTCTATCCAGAAAGCCCAATGGAGCCTATGAAAAACTATCGTACAAGTTGAAACCAAGGTGTCCAAGAAATCCAAGGTCAGTGCCAACCGTCTATCATATTCAATGTGGATGATGAGTGCCATTCAATAAAATAATTTTTTTGTTGCAACATGCAGTAATTTAGTAACCTCACTCAAGGTACAAATTTACAAGCATTTAAAATTATGTATCTGTCAGTTTTTCACACTGGTAATTATGCACTTAATTCTCATTACGTCTATACAACATGTCCTAGCCAACAATATGCATGTAAAATCTGTTGAGCCAGGGATAAAGACTCCACCATTTGTATGAGTACGATATATATTATACTTTATTTCAGACGATCAATTTCTTATGTAGTCCATGTCATTGCCTGGAGGGCATAAAGATGCACTCTGCAGCAAGTTCTGAATGCTCAGAATTGGAACTATGGGGACGTGTGCAAATGTAAATATGGAGGACCATTCACAACAGAGCAGGTGGAAGATGTCAAAACATTTTTGAGACTTCTTCCACTAATATCTATCTTTGGTGTGATTATTAATGTATTTTTGGCATCAAACTATTTGAATAATCACCTAGAGAAACAGTACAATCGATTCGCTACTATAAACTTAGACCATGAACTAGATTCCAGAAAAAATATCGCTGAATGTTACGCAGAAACAAGCCTGACTAACAGTGTACATCTTGGTGTAACTCTGCTGATTGTATTAAATGAATTCATCTTTTATCCACTCTTTCAGCGCTGTATGTGCTGTACAAGAATCAAGAGCTCACGGAAAGTCACAGTTGGAATAGCCATACAAATTGTGCGAGTCACTACTTTGATAGTTCTGGACATTATATCTCGATACATCTATTTAAAACACAAAAATGAACATAATGCAACTATTCAGTGTATATTTCAAGAAAAACATAGCCTACTAAGCCAAACACTCAGTGATCGATGGTTGGCCATTCCGGAGTATCTTAACTCCATTTCCCTAACCTTCCTATTTATAGGTGTTATTGAATTCATTTGTTCACAAGTCCCTTACTCCATGAAGGGTATAGTAATTGGAGCACAATATACCTTGGCTTCAGTCGGTTTAATTCCCGCAGTAATAGCAATATCTCTGATACTCAAACAGGACATCTCCATTTTGGGAAAAGGGATCATCAGTTGTGAATTCTGGTATGCATTGTTAACAATAGCTGCAAACCTCTCCACTTTCTTCATTTTAGCATGAATGGCAAAGCGATACAAGATGAGGAAAAGAGAAGATTTGCTACCTAATGAGCACTTCTTTGCTGAAAGATACTATTCTCAATGAATATCACATCATAGCTAGTATATATAATTATGGAAATTAGAATAAGACTAGCTTAGCTAGGTGTGTGTGTGTGTGTGAATTAATACACTATGTATGCATATATAAATCACTGTGATATCATTGTTAGTGTGATTCAACCAGGATCAAATGCTTTACGTTATTGGCAGATGAGGACTTATGTATCCCTTAATCTAGCTACAACACTAATGATACCCACATGGCAGAGAAATGCTAAAAGCTGTTTGAACTTTGTAGCCAATAAAATGTGAGGATACACTATCATACTCAATATTATTTCTACTGCAACAAACTATATTATGCTTAATGGCAAGGTAGCTATGTGTGTACAAAACTATTGTTGCAATGTGACATGTGGAATACCGTAGATTTTGAAATTTTTGTGTTATAAAACTTTCGTGTGACAAACTTTCATGTAATAAATTTTCGTAGGAACGACCCTTATCACGTTAATGTTAATAGTGTGCATGCATTTTCGTATGATTAATTTTCGTAGCTACCATCGATTACGAAAATATTTCTACAATGAAAATTTCCAGATTTATGTTATTAGGCTCAGATACACATAGCTATCACGAACTTGAATTTAAATAAAGAAACATTGATAACTTTTTTAAGGATGTTTATGTTATCTCACTATTATCACAACTACACCCACGCATATATACACAATAATGTTTACATTCACTTTCCTTACTTTAAGAGCATACACATGCACTCTGCCTAATGATGAAATTAATTGTTTAGAAAATAAACGAAAACCTATACACCTTCAGAAAAACAAATGCACGATTTGGAATAAAACAACTGAAAGGACTGCACACAAATAATCACACATGTAGCAATTACAAGCAATATCAGCTCAAAATGACAGAGAACACTCGGTCTTTGAGTTCAATTCCATTTCTACATATAAGCCGCCAGGCTAAGGATGAGCTAAGTACCTGCTGCGATATAAAACGCTATTGAATTAGAAGAGTCAAGAATAAAGGAGCAGTTTTGGCTTCGATACTCAGCTATCTAGTGACAAGTACACTGTACACTTTACCTCCTAGCAACCACTGGAGTTGATCATTCAGGATACGATTATTGGCTTGTTCCATTTGGTATTAGTACAGCCATATCAGGATGGTTGACTGATGCCTTCATTGGAAGATACAAAGTGATACGTTGCAGTATTTGGATCATGTGGATCCTTATGATTGCAGTAACAGTGAGTGCAGTTGTGGAACAACTGAATGTGACATATCACAAAACTGTACAAACGGTATTATTCTGTCTTATTAGTATTGGCCTGGGTGGATTTCAAGCCAATATTGTTCAGTTGGGACTAGACCAGCTCCACGATGGTTCAACAACTGAAATCATGTCCTTCGTAATTTGGTACGCAAACACTTTAATCAGTACTGGATTTCTTGTACAATTCAACATTTTTTGTCTTAATGAACTCTTTGTTTTGCTGCTGATTTGTATGAGTCTCACATTGGCACTGATATTAATCACTCATTGCAATCACCGGTTGATTAAGGAGCCAGCAACCCAAAGTCCCCTCAAATTGATCTATAAAGTCATCAAGTATGCTGTTGTTACGAGGCATCCCCGATGTAGAAGTGCATTCACCTACTGTGAAGATGAGCTTCCTTCTCATATTGACTTTGGTAAGAGTAAATATGGAGGACCATTCACAACAGAGCAAGTGGAAGATGTCAAAACATTACTGAGACTTCTTCCACTGATATCTATCTTTGGTATGATTGCTAGTGTACTTATTGCATCAAACTATTTGTATATCTATCTAGTGAGACAATATAACCGATTCAGTGGATTAAATCTTAACAGTGAACTATGGTCCAGAAAAATCACTGCTGAATGTTACACTAAAACAAGCTTAACCAGTAGTGTTTATCTTGGTATAACTCTGCTGATAGTATTGAATGAATTTCTCCTTTATCCGCTCTGCCACCACTGTACATCCTTTACAGGTATCAAGAGTTTACGGAAAATCATACTAGGAATAGTCTTACAAGTTTTGCGAGTCATAGCACTGATGGTGTTTGATGTCATTTCTCGACGAAATTACTTAGACCACAGTAAACACAATGCAACCATTCAGTGTATATTTCATGAAAAGCAAGGACTACTAAGCCAAACTTTCAGTCATGAATGGTTGACCATTCCGGAGTATGTTCACTACATTTCCCTAATCTTCATACTTATAGGCATCATTGAGTTCATTTGTTCACAGGTCCCATACTCTATGAAGGGTGTGATAATTGGAACACAGTACACTTTGATCTTGGTTTTTTAAATTCCCACGGTAGTAACTATGGCATTATCCAAAGTGCATTTCTCCATCTGGGGCCAAGGAATCATCAGTTGTGAATTTTCTGGTATGCACTGGTATGTTTAGCTGCAAATCTCACCATTTTCTTCATACTAACATGGATGGCAAAGCGATACAAGATGCGGAAAAGGGAAGACTTGCTACCCAATGAGCACTTCTTTGCTGAAAGATACTACTCTCAATAAAACTTAGATTTATATGTATATGTGTGAAATTAATGTATGCACTGCTTAGACATGGTTTAGCAGTCATGTCATTTTCCTGTTTAGTCAAATAGATGAATGCTTAATAATAGTAGGACAACTACTAGTCTGTATTAGCACTATAATGATTTGTCCTAGATATGCAAAATTGATAAAAGAAGATGACATTTTTCCAGGTATTATTTCTGTACCCCTAGCTAGCCCAAAATGTAAAGTTTTGTACACAGACATCGGCTATAATATGTACTATACTGAACATTACAGAATCTGTCAACCCTATACTACATCCGCAAGCAAATTGCATATCCGTAGACTAGGGTTAAGAGCACCTTTCTTATAAGTGCACACTTTTTCATAAGCGCATACTTCTATCCTGGTTTTGCTACTTGCTGTAAAGCGCCTGTGCTCAAATAGGCACAACCACATGCTGCTAGACAGTACTAACGCACTATCTTACGATCGACCACCTCAGAGCTGCTGCTAACTCTTGACCTCGCCACCATAAGAGAAGACTCTGCAGGACCATGGCCGACAATCGTATCCACTGCTGGTATGTACTGTAGCTCATGGCAGAGCTCGAGGTAAGGGGGTGGTACTAATGGGTGGTGCTATAAATCACTCTTTTATAAGCACACACTTTTTGTTAAGCACATATTTCCTTACTGCTCAGACTTATAAGCGCATGTGCTTAATAACCTGAGTCTACGGTATATCAGATCCACAAAGTGTGCCTTAAACGAAAATAGCAAACAATGTATACCTGCAAATAATAGTCACCTTATAATGCTACTAATAATTAGCCAGTACACAAGCATCCATGTATACTTCGTATGATAGTCAACACAAATACCACCACTCCAGCAACAATTCCAATGACAAATATATTTTGGTTATTAGGCTCAATCAATAATAACACTTCAACCACTAAAAGATTCAATCCATCAACGTGATTCATCCAACTTTTCTTATATGGTTGCAGTACAAGGAAAAATATCCCCAGGAAGACGTGAAAAATTCCAATTATTTGCCAGTTTGAAATACTGTTATCATTGTTGCTGTTCACTACCACGGCAATTAAGACACTACCAATCAAAAGTCTTAACAACAAATAGAGGGCAGACACAGATCTATAGTCTTGCGTACTATCAGTACCATCTTTGTACTATCCTTGAAAAATGTCCATAATGAAATTTAGAACATCCCATCTTTTAAATCTACAGTAGCTTAGTAACTTTCTAAAGAACCTGGTCGGATAGAACAGCAGAAGCAGAGGTGGTGGAAGGACGAAAATAAAAATGACAGACAAGGCAAGGGCAGCATAAGGAATGTGCTCAGCATGAAAAAAATTGACATTTGTGTCAAAGAGTAGAACTGAGGAATTTAAAATTGCCTTACCACTACTGTTGTATGTGTAGATAGCAAAGAGGAGATTATTGGATACAAAGAGGAATTTTGAATAAGCAAAAGTGGCAAATGTATTTAAAATCGTAGTTTTTGGATTCCAATTTCTGTGAAATAATCTGAAAAATATCTTTATTGGAATGGTAAAGTAGACTATTACCCTGCAGTTTCTATCATAAAGTTCTATGCCCATGTATATGAACATAGTGAGAACAATAGGATATAATGCTACGATGTAATCAAAGAGAAGGATATTGATTGATTTAAACGAAACACTTATACACAAGGCGGTATCACAAAGTGAAGAAAATTTATGTTCCAAATACCAATGAGGGAGAGAACAACTGTAGAGAGAGTAGTATTAAAGAATCAATTGTTGCAAAGATAAAATAACCATACATTATTCTACTAAATAACAAGCAAACTGACACAAACACTGCATACATAATTATTTGAAAACTGTGCTTATACTTAACAACGATATGCTTGCTCAATAATCACTACACACTAACTTCTGACACTGCACCACTCCCTGAAAGTGTGATTGTAGATACTATAGTCATGCAGCAGCAGTATGGTTTTTATAACAGACAATACATCAACTGTATAAGAAGGTATGTGATTCAGTAGCTGAGTATAGAAACTACGCAATACTAGAAAGATAGCTACACTCAAGCAAGACTTTGTGAGTCGTGCAGATGGCTACATGAATTATATACTATTTCTCATGATAAAAGTGAGACTCTCAGTTGATATTAGTATGCAAGTGCTATCTAAACAATACATGCTATATTCTCATAACATTGATCACTATTGTGTGATGGGTGGCGGTACACCTTACCTTAGACTCAGACAGGGGGCAGGCCAAGAGTCAAGGTATCAATATTGTGCGTTATTACTAACTGAGCATGTAAAGCAGTGCATAGTGTTTTACATCATGGGCTAAACTTGTACTAATGTAAACCACTGTGCAGAACCAGTCTCATCACATCCTCAAGCTTGTTAGACAATGGTAATTCCCTAGTTGCAAATGCTTGCACTATACTCTTTCAATAGACCTCAGTAGGAATCGAGACAAAACTGGGAAGGGGGGGGGGGGAGAGGATTCGTGGACTGATAAACTACAGTGGGCCTTCTTTCATGAGACTATGATATATGGTAGACTGAGAGCATGCAAGAGCAGATTTACAGATTGGGTTGGCCACTCCTGTGTTTTATCGTGCAATGTCGAAAAGCTGGGAAGAGGCTTAATATGCTTCCACTGGTCAGTACAGTACTGTCATTGACATTCTTATGAGTCTTCGATCCTGCTGACTTTCTATTCTCTGGTTCACGTGTTGAGGCCTGATTTCTTCCCGAGTCTTCAATCAATGTACACGTGTATGCATGCAGTACAGCACTGCACTAAACAAGTGTAAATTTACAATTCATTAAATTAGAATAGGCATAATAAATATGATATGGAATGGTTGTACCACCAAATATACGTATACTGCATGCATGGCTGTACCATTTATGCGGGGCTCACTCAGGCTCGTCCCAATGGCAGATGTTATTCCTTAATTTGGTAGTATTTTGCTACAGGCTAAACAAGACAGTGTCATATAAATTATAGTTCCCAAAATCAACATAATATAGGGTTCCACAATAAGTCTATATTCACTGCTATTGTTCCAGCTGCTATAAACATTATACTATACAGCTATAGCAAATTCCCAATACAATACAATCACCAGTGATTATAATGCTTTCTTATTAAACTGAAGAACCATACTGAGCAATAACTGGATTAAGCCAACACACAGAAAAAGCATCGTGTACGAAAGATGGCAAAGAAATCCAGCCGTCTGAAAAGTAATTATTCATTCTATCAGATCAGAAAACTAAAGAACAAAGGAGCGATCATAATACTCATATGGAATTCTTTTGTGGTAAGCGCATCGGAATACCTCATAGCATATGTACAAATACCTGGGGGAGCAAGCATTGGTACAGTGGCTCTGGGTTTCACTCTGCCCTTCGCTGGGTGGCTAGCTGATGTGTATCTTGGACGATACAAGATAGTACATTGGAGCATGTGGATCATGTGGACAGCCTCTATGGTGGCAACAGCAGGCTCAGTAGTAGCTCAATTGATAGACAGCCACCATAAAATCTTTCAAGACTTCTCATCTGCAATGTTTCTCATCGTGGCCATTGCGTTCGGAGGCTACCAAGCCAACATAATCCAGTTTGGACTAGACCAGCTCCAAGATGCTTCAACAACTGAGATTACTGCTTTCATACGTTGGTATGTGTGGACATACATCAGTAGCCGAGCTATTTTTCAGTTTACTCACACATGCTTAAATGATAAATACCATATTCTGGGACAAATAGTAATTTGCATAAGCCTTACAATAGTGCTCAGCTCATCTTTCATATTCAGTTCGTGTCTAGTAAAGGAACCCGTGACACAAAACCCATTCAAATTAATCTATAAAGTGATAAGGTATGCCATCAAACATAAGCATCCAAGATGTAGAAGTGCTTTCACCTACTGTGAAGATGAGCTCCCTTCTCGTATTGACTTTGGTAAGAGTAAATATGGAGGACCATTCACAACAGAGCAGGTGGAAGATGTTAAAACATTTCTACGATTGCTGGTTATTCTTGCTATTGTAAGTGTGTTAATAAGTGATATTCTTCTCATACACAGACCAATAGAACAGTTGATACGCGTTCTCTTAAACACTCAACCCACTACGTCAGTGACAGAATGCTACAAAGAAAGATTCCTTACAACTACAATTGGCTTCTGTACAGTAGCATTAGTCATACCTCTATATGAATTAATCATTTATCCTATCATACAAAAGTGCACTCCTGAAATAAAAATTCATCAAAAGTTTCTATTAGGTGTGACATTACAAATAGTGAGAGTTATCATTATCATAGCATTTGATTTAATGGCAAGGAAAACATATTCAGAACACCAAGATCAAAAGGCAGTGCATTGTATCTTCAGCTATAATCAAGGTGCTCTAAGCTCTAGTTTTGATGTCAACTGGATTGCCATAGTACAATTTTTAGATATTATCTCACTGACAGTACTTGGCGTATGTGGTATTGATTTCCTTGTATCTCAAACCCCATACTCCATGAGAGGACTAATGATTGGAGCCAGCTACGGGAGTATATTCGTGTTTATGATGATTGGGTATGGTATATACTGGCCATTCACTAAGCAATCATTAACCTGGGGTACAGGAATCATCAGCTGTGAATTTTGGTACCTACTTTCAGTGCTACTTGTTTTAATAATTTTCAGTGGACTACTCCTTGTTGTTGGAAGGTGGTACAAGAACAGAAAGAGAGAAGATGTGCTACCAAATGAACACATCTTCGCTGAGAGATACTATGCACAAGTGAATTGATAATACATAAGTGATAGCAATATACATATTATGCCTGTAGATTTATTGTGACACTTATTATCGTATATGTGAAGCCTGGCAATAAAAATCAAATGATAGGTACACTAGGTGATTTTTGAGTTTGTGGCACAGTATGCTTCTATGATACCTCTAGATACATTTTCTGAAATTTCATAATGAATAAGTAAATGAACAATCCCATACAATTTCCATAATCCTATTGAAAGTGATCATCAGCACATACTTTGATCGGTGTCTATAAAGAACGTATTATTAACTGAATTTTAAGTGTGTTTATCTCAAAACCTGCATGTGTACCTAACGTTTGATTTTTATTGCCAGACTTCACATATTGAACTTTGACCTCTAATACAAACATATGGAAATGCGTGGGAAGCAACACATTTTATATTCTCCTGTATCAGTTGTGTTCGTCTCGTGCAAAATCCACATCAGTCATGTTGGTCACATGATTGCCATATCAGCAGTGTTAAACATTCATATTAGCCAGTGCTAGCGAGTGCTAGTACTCGCACAAAGGCCAAGGTGAGTTGCTATTGTCAGACTTTTTGGCTTTGTTGTCAAATTAGATAAATAAGCTAAGGTGCCGCTGTACGTACCACACTTAGTACACGTCTTTGATTGCCTTCCTAGGCATGGCAGCTGCCATCATAGTGACTAGCTAGCTACAATCCCTTCGTGTTGCTCGAGCTCTTGAAGCTTCAGTACTATGATAAATACCTTATCACCATAGTATAACGCCAATACCTTGGAAGCATCACTCGTTCATTGCCTCGAGCATTGTTACTCATGCTACACACTCATAACAATATGCAGCAATGAACTCGTGATATTTCCCGGTATCATCATTCTACAGGCTATGGCAATAAGTATATATTATCAAAGATAGCCATGAACTAAAATATTATGACTATAGCATTAGTCATGTATGATAAATCTGGTTCATTGTGCGCCCCATAATATACAAATGTTTCTTATGGGTACAGTGCTTTTGGATATTTTCAATGGGTGTCATACTGCAATTTGTAAGAATCATGCTGCTTACATCATACGTGATAATAGCCCGACACAATTACGGAACACAACACCACCACAATGCCACAATTCAGTGCATATTCTTAGAAGAATATGGATACCTAAGCTCCAGTTTTGACATTAGATGGATGGCTCTGCAAGGCTTTCAGAACTCTGTCTCAACATTTATGCATGGTTTGGGTGGTATTGAGTACATGTGTGCATAAACCCCCTATTCTATGAGAGGACTGATATCTGGAGCAGGATATGGTAGTAGTGTGGCCTTATTCACACTAGTTGGGGTTGCAATCACCCAGCCGTTCATGATGAATCTGCCAATTTGTAGTAATGGTAAGATAATCAATTGTTGATTTTGGTACTGTTATTGACTACAGTCTTTTTCATACTTAATGGTATCATGTACTCTACATTTTAGGAAGGGTTTACAAGGATAGAAACAGAGGAGACGTGTTGCCAAACAAATAGATCTTTGCTGAGAGATACCACACTGAACAGTATAACAGTAAATTATAACAAATATGAGCATGACTATACCAGCAGCTTCTAGGTGTGCATGCAAAACACGAGTTTATGTAATGTAGTTCCAGAATTTTTTTGTGTTAGAAATTTTTTGCACAAACCATTCCTTACAGCATTTTCATGCACTAGTTAGATGCCTAGTGGCAATTCACTTTTCTGTGGTTATTAAGTAATTATAATGTTATATGTAGTGTAATTCAAGGAAAATTCAGGGCCTCTCTGGCTGGAGCCATAATGGGCAGTAAAAACTGTTAGATATATAGAATATCTCACGTATGGCATGCCTATATCCAGTGAATAAAGTTGTTGCTTTTCAACAAAGTAGAGCTGTTCAAACGCATGCAGTCCCTTGGTTTACATAATGCCATATCCACATGTGGCTATATATAGTTTGGTTATAATAGCATGGCATTGTATAGCATGCACACGCCTCTGTACATGTAAATGACCCTTTACTGATCGCTGATATTTTACTGTTCAGCTACTAGGCATCTGGTCAAGAGTTTATAATACTATTGCATGCTTATATACCTATGTATGAGAAAATATTTTAACAATAAAAATACGTATATGCCAACTAACACACCTATCTCCTGTGTATAGCTATTCATAAGTCCAGATGCTCATAGCTATACATGATGAAACTATTCATAATAATACTGTTAGTAAATCATCAACTGCACACATTTGCTTCACACAAAACCTATCACTATTTAAAAGTGAAATTCAAGCAAATTGTAGAGCCATAGCTAGCACCAACCACACGCTCCTCGTTCATAGGATAGAGTCGGATTTCATTCGTAATAGCGAAGCATCATACATAGCTACAGAAGAATGGTTAAAGAATCTGAAGTCAATCTCCAGCATATTTCACTCTGGAGTGGAATAAGAGAGCAAGCTACATCATATTGTAAGCCAAAGCTCAAGAATAAAGGGGCAATTTTAATCCTTATGTGGAATTTCTTACTAACTATTGTACCTCTCTACCTTAAAGTGTATGTGCACAGGCCTAGTGGTAAAACCATAGGAACAGTCGCTTTGGGTTTCACTATGCCCTTTGCTGGGTGGCTAGCTGATGTGTACCTTGGACGATACAAAGTGATACACTGGAGCATGTGGATCATGTGGACAGCCTCTATGCTGGCAACAGCAAGCTCAGTAGTAGCTCAATTGATGGACAAATACTACATCTTCAAAGATCTCTCAGTCGTATTCTTCATCATTATGGCCATTGGATTTGGAGGATATCAAGCAAATATCATTCAGTTTGGACTAGACCAGCTCCAAGATGCTTCAACAACGGAAATTAGAGCCTTCATAAGTTGGTTTATATGGACATATTTTTGCAGTTACACCATTCTCCTGTTTAGTCATATGTGTATAAAAGAAGAATACCTTATATTTGGACAGCTAATAGTCTGTACAAGTATTACAATAGTGATTGCCTCATCTTTTGTACTTGATACTCAATTAGTAAAAGAACCAGTAACACAAAATCCTTTCAAACTAATTTATAAAGTGATTAAATATGCTACCAAACACAAGTATCCAAGGTGCAGGAGTGCCTTCACCTACTGTGAAGATGAGCTTCCTTCTCGTATTGACTTTGGTAAGAGTAAATATGGAGGACCATTCACAACAGAGCAGGTGGAAGATGTTAAAACATTTCTACGATTGCTAATCATTATGGCCATTGTAAGCATAATAATAAGCGAGATTTTTATTACATACATACCAAGAGATCACCTTACCAAAATACTTTTAAACACTCCATCCATTAAAACAATGTACAAATGCTATAAGGAAAGATTCTTAACAAATACAATCGGGTACTGTGCAACTGCACTTCTCATACCACTATATAAACTTATCATATATCCAACTATGCGAAGGTATATTCCTTCAATAAAAATTTACCAAAAGTTTCTACTAGGTGTGGTCATACAAATAGCAAACATTATCATACTATTGCTGTTTGACATAATAGCAAGAAGAAGAGTCAATTTTGAACATCATAGAAATGTGAGCCACTGCATTTTTAATCATGATCAACATCCTCTAAGTTTCAGCTTTAACAGCAGTTGGATGGCCATTACACAAGTTCTTGACTCAATCTCAATTACTCTAATTTACATCAGTGCAATAGAGTTCTTTGTGTCCCAAACCCCATATTCCATGAGAGGACTAATCTTTGGAGCTGGATATGGAAGTACGTTCATATTCACCATGATTGGGTATGGGATCTATTTGCCATTCACTCATCCATCAACCATCTGGGACACGGGAATTATCAGCTGTGAAATTTGGTACCTACTTTTAGTGCTACTAATTCTACTAATTTTCAGTGGGCTCCTCCTTGTTGTTGGAAGGTGGTACAAGAACAGAAAGAGAGAAGATGTGCTACCAAATGAACACATCTTCGCTGAGAGATTCTACACACAACCATAACACACAATTACTACTCTGTCACTAACATTCACTTTATCCATTCAGTTAGCAATAATCAGGTTTCACTTTTTGCAATTTACACAGTTAACTTTGAGGTGGTTGATCCCACTCTGTAATACAGAAGGTATCAGTTTATAAACATACACCTGAGTGAAAATGAATATTCCATATTTTTGGGAATAAACCATCCCACAGCACACCAGGAGTAGATTAGATAAGAGTGTTGAACTGCCTGTAATGGTAGGATGATGTCACAAACACCAGCGTAAATGAATAGTGGTCATGTTAAGTCCAGCCCAATCAAGTGTAGTAGTGTAAACTGAGAGATTCCCCTGCTGTGTAGCACTCTATGCAGCTGCAGCTGTGGCCTGTCTGTGTTTACATTACACCTACCTCAACTACATGACTGATTGCCATTTTGTATATGTCATCCTACTAGATCGCTGTTGCAGCGTTTGTACAGTAGTTCAACACTCCTGTCTAATCTACTCCTGAGCACACACATGATGGTCTCAGATAAGTGCATTCTGTAATTACTTTATGAATAAGGATGAACGTTAATCAATGAGAAGGATATAGTAGGCTAACAGTTAATTGTGACAATGGGTAATGCACTCATGTTTATTTAGCGTCCTTAAGGGAGCAAAGCACATCACACTAGAATAAGTTATTCATTCACACTAGCGACTTTATGAATAGAATTAAAATGTAGGGAATCATAATTACATGTACGTATTTGTATGCATGTAATTTCTCTGCACTTCACAATTAACACAGACTCTAAATGTTCTCGTATATCAAAACCATGCATACTTCATCACCAGAGAATCCCAGCTCAAACACTGTAGTTTTGGTTGCTAGTCTCATTGCAGCTATGCATGGGTATACCACCCTCAAAAATCACAATTAAAGTATAGTCAATAGGGACACAAAATACTAATCCTCTGCAGTGTGTACAAGCAAGCCATGATAGCCTTGCCCCTTCAGTGTTTGGAATTGTTTACCCACTTCTATCAACTGAATGATCTTGAAAATGCATCTTGTGAGAACAACAAGCAACTTTAAACATAAATTAGGGCCCATTATCATGTCATGAGGTGTGTTTGCTTAGCTACATGTGTAAATTTAAGCTAGCTACTTACTTACATTCTCACTCCTCAATGTTTCATTATACGAGGGCATGTTGTTTAGTTGGCCAATCAATAAGACAAAGTGCTAATGTAGTCGACACACATTCACATTCAATCTATATGCTTAGTACCTGTAGTACTACATACTGAAAGAAAAGGAAAGTACATCTTGCAATTGAATGAAACATTTTAAAAAAGTCAAATTAGAGAATTTTCAATTTCACAGACCAACACATATGAACAGTATTTCTGAATACAGAGCTATATAAGCAGACTATCAACCAAAAGCAACATGTACTTTGTAAGTCAACTGTAACCATAATGTATCAGATGAGAAAGCTTAAGAACAAGGGAGCCATCATTGTACTCGTATGGAACTTCTTCACAGTTAGTGTGTCTAGCTATCTCCAAGATTTCCTGGTACCTCACATCTTTGAGGAAGCCACAATTGCTTTGGGTCTAACTCTACCCTTTGCTGGATGGCTGGCTGATATTCACTTTGGACGGTACAAGGTGATACGATGGAGCATGTGGATCATGTGGATTACCTCCATGCTGATTACAGTTAATTCTGTAACAGAACAGTTTGTTCCAGGTCGTCACAATACCTTCAAGCTCACCTCCCAGATACTGGCTTTTATATTGACCATCGGTTTAGGAGGATACCACGCTAATATCATTCAGTTTGGACTAGACCAACTCCAAGATGCCTCAACAACTGAAATTACTGCTTTCATAACCTGGTATGTTTGGACATACTACTGTAATGGCACTCTTTTTCAGTTTACTTATATTTGTATCAAAAAAGAGTACTATATTCTAGGACAATTAATTATCAGCATGAGCATTACAGTAGTCCTTTGCTCATTCTATTTTCTTGAGGGCTCATTAGTAATGGAACCAGTGACACAAAATCCCTTTATACTTATCTACAAAGTTATCAGGTATGCTATCAAAAACAAGCATCCAAGATACAGGAGTGCCTTTACCTACTGTGAAGATGAGCTTCCTTCTCGTATGGACTTTGGCAAGAGTAAATATGGAGGACCATTCACAACAGAGCAGGTGGAAGATGTCAAAACATTTCTACGATTGCTAATTATGATTGTTATTGCTGGTATACTGGGTGGCCAAATAATGGTACTGCTCATTGTGACTAATACAATGAATAAGAGATTTCTACATACTACAATATCAATGGTAAAATGCTACACGGAAACGTTGTATATAACTGCATTTGGTGGCAATATAATAGCAGTATTTATACCTCTACATGAGTTTATCTTGTATCCAATTTCACACAAGTGCCTTCCTTCAATTAAAATCTACATAAAGTTTTTACTAGGCATGATGCTACAAGTAGCAAGAGTAATCACACTTACAGTATGTGACATAAAGGCAAGAGAGGATTATCATGATCAAAATACAACCATCTATTACAAAGGTCCAGGGCAAATGAGTTCAAGTGCTTATAGAAATTGGATGGCCGTCTCAAGTACTTTTCATGTGGTTTCCTTTGCTATACTCTCTGTAAGCAGCATTGAGTTTCTTGCATCTCAAACCCCATACTCCATGAGAGGATTAATGATTGGTGCAGCTTCTGGCAGTGTATTCATATTTACTATGATCGAATATGGTATCTACTGGCCATTCACTCAGCAATCATTGACCTGGGATGTAGGAATTATCAGCCATGAAGGTTGGTATCTACTCTTAGTCCTATTCATTTTAATACTTTTCAGTGGACTACTCCTTGCTGTTGGAAGGTGGTACAAGAACAGAAAGAGAGAAGATGTGCTACCAAATGAACACATTTTCGCTGAGAGATACTACTCACAGTTGCATTAATTAACACACAAGCGACTCACTATTATCGTTGCTATACATTGGTGTAGTGTACATCATAGTACATGTAGGTACACAGTTAGTCAAAATTCATTTTCATCATCACA
Organism: Stappiaceae bacterium; assembly: GCA_964291365.2. Lineage (GTDB taxonomy): Bacteria > Pseudomonadota > Alphaproteobacteria > Rhizobiales > Stappiaceae > JBDWFY01. The sequence continues at coordinate 139,037 of OZ220018.1, read as the reverse complement.
GTTATGCTCATTCACTAGAACAGTTTATTTTGTAAACAGGAATAATCAGGCTTACATACCTATAAATTAATTACCATAGGAGGAAAACAGTATACTAATTATCAATGACATGTGTTTTCTAACAGCAAATATGTTTTGATTAGCTCAATCCACTATTAAATTACTGTAGAAATCAGACCATTTCCTTTGCATGGGCAAAAAGCACATGACCAGCTGTAGGTGTGGTCTATAGGCATGGCCAAAAACAATTTGTAGCATTCATGGTCCACGTTAAGCAATTAGGTGTAGAGAGAAGCTCATATTTCACAATTTAGTGGCACATACAACTCGCTCAGCTGCCTAAGTCTCGAGATCTGGCAATTTTCATGCCAACAACAAATAATGACAGATGGATAAACCGACCACTTCACTCCGTGCATGTGTATGGGGTAAACATTTAGAGATACAATGTACAATGTATGCATGCCTGAGACCCTCATCCTTTGTTATATTACAGAAGTTATGATTAGTAAACATACACATTTCTTTAGCAACGTAGTGATTCACATACATGGAAATATTTTGAAAATACATGCACTAGCTACATACAGTATTCATAATAACGATACCCAACTTGAATAAAATGTAAGGGTAATATTGCACAACATAGCTAATATGTTTACTATAAAGAGTTGATAATACCGAAGAAATCTCTATTTGGGATCGTGTAACAGAAAAACAACTACAGCCTATCATTACACGTACATTTTGTACAGTATACAGACTGATCAGATTATAGCTAACACATAACATTGTAGAACGTAACACAGCTAGCTACATCATATAATAGCAACATGGCTAATGATTCTAGTAGCAGTGAGTCTGTGTCTACATCCCTGGATGATGTTCTAGAGTCAGAAAGCAGAATAACTACGAATGAACAATTTCACAAATGCTGCAAGTCTACTTACAAACTAAGAAAGCTCAAGAATAGAGGTGCCCTGATAGTACTAGTGTGGAACTTTTTGATAATGAGCCTATTTTACCATATCATGGTACGCACAAATCACAAGATACAACACTACGTGACTGTGGGCATCACTCTGCCAATTGCGGGGTGGCTAGCTGATGTGTATCTTGGACGCTACAAGGTGATACACTGGAGCATGCGGATCATGTGGATTGGTTCAATATTGGACACTACAAGCTCTGTAGTAGCACAGCTGGTGAATGGCTATGGTGCAATGAACAAGAGGTGGATAATTGAACGTGCACTCCAAGCAATAGCTGTTGTTGGGTTTGGGGGTTATCAAGCTAACATCATCCAATTTGGAATTGATCAACTTCACGATGCTTCAACTGAGGAGATTCAAGCGTTCATTAGCTGGTATGTGTGGAGCTACTTCAGTGGTGGAGTAGCTATTGAGATTGCAACCTCGTGTCTACAAAAAGAATACCATATTATCTGGCAATTAGCAGTAACAGCCAGCCTTGCTATAGTACTCAGTCTGTCATTTATCCTACATAATACATTAGTCAAGGAGCCCATTACTCAAAATCCTTTCAAACTAGTCTATAAAGTTATCAAATTTGCCATCAAAAACAAATATCCAAGATGTAGGAGTGCGTTCACCTACTGTGAGGATGAGCTCCCCTCCCGCCTAGACCTGGGTAAGCACAAGTATGGAGGACCATTCACAACAGAGCAGGTGGAAGATGTCAAAACATTTTTACGACTACTCATGTTTGTCTTCTTTGGCTGTACAGTGCCAAGTATTTTACTTGTGGTGGACACTTTAAGGGATCACCTCATTATAGCCTTAACTGATAGCGACCAGGTCTACATGCCAACTCTTCAGTGCTACTTGAACTATTTCTACACACGAGCATCATATTTTAGTGCAGTTCTGCTAGTACCACTGTATGAGTTCATTGTGCGCCCCATGCTACACAAATACTTCTTATGGGTACAATGCTATTGGATATTTTCAATGGGTGTCATACTGCAATTTGTAAGAATCATGCTGCTTACATCATACGTGATAATAGCCCGACACAATTACAGAACACAACACCACCACAATGCCACAATTCAGTGCATATTCTTAGAAGAATATGGATACCTAAGCTCCAGTTTTGACATCAGATGGATGGCTCTGCAAGGCTTTCTGAACTCTGTCTCCATGTTTACACTTGGTTTGGGCGGTGTTGAGTTCATTTGTGCACAAACCCCTTACTCTATGAGAGGACTGATATCCGGAGCAGGTTATGGTAGTGTGGCCTTATTCACACTGGTTGGGGTTGCAATCACCCAGCCATTTAAGATGAATCTGTCGATTTGGAACACTGGTGGGATAATCGATTGTGGATTTTGGTACTTATTGCTGGTCATAGTCTATTTTGTATTCAATGGCATTACATTCTGCATTCTGGGAAGGATTTATAAGAACAGAAAAAGAGAAGATGTGTTACCAAACGAACAGATCTTTGCCGAGAGATACTACGCTGAACATTAACAACAAAACAAAAACGCATTGAGGCAAGGGACAATTATATGCATACACATAACAATAGCTTTTATAGCGTACAATTTACAACAATTACTATTAGATAACATAGGAATTATCCATGGAATAGAATCAGTATACAGTTAATGGTGTGTACCCTTCAATTACAATACCAGATAGGATGCATGTTCATGTGCTATATAGTGCCTGCTACGACATTATAATATTATGTGGAACTATACCTTATTCTGGCTAAAGGGACACGTTCTATTTTACCATATGTCTCACGTACTCCAGCATACTGCGTGGCTTTCCTCTTCACGTTCCAGAGTGGTACATATAAGGTTAACTGATACTGACTAGAGCTGTCTAGAGCACATGACCCCGTGTGCTGTGTCTATAGTTACAGTGCAGTATCAGCTGATCATGGTCAATTCAAAGCTACATAAATCGTCAACAACCCTTACCTACTTACCTACTTACCTACTTATGCGCATGGGCAGAAAGGGCTGATCGAGCACATGGTGAGCTATAGGTATTGCCCAATAAAAATGCACAATTTGTAGCACTTGTGGCCCATCCTGAATGATTCAAAGTAAACAGTGGGTATTTTGTCGCCAACTCCAACTACTTTATTGGCACATACAGTAGAATTAGCATAGATGCCTAAATCTCAAGATCTGGCAATTTTGATGGTCACAGACGGACAGACGGACAAAACTGATCACTTTACCCTAGCGCATGCATACAGGGTAATTATCGTCCTAGCTAAATACTTAGTGCTCCTCTTGAGAAATTTGCCAATCATATAAACTATACCCAAGTACACAAATAATGAAGCACTATCATGCAAAACCCTCAGCGCAGTTGTCTAAGCACTTGCAGGATGATATAAAGCATGCAGTCATGAAGCTTGAACTGGAGTAACCACAGGAATGTTCATTGCAAGCGATTGTACAATACGTGCACAATTTGCCAGCTGGCCGGACAATCATGTGCCGATATCACGATCTTAGGCTAGATATTGATGAGTCAGCAAAAAGCCATCAAGTGTTGAAGCCAACACAGTCAAAGAAAGTCGCTCTACTTTAGATAGTCATCGCTTCTAGCCAGTGGTTCATATACAGTGCTATTTCTAGTCATGTCAAGTACCATTGGTGTGTTTCTCAAGCAGAGTCGCCAATCATCGTGGCAGGCAAATCACGCCTTATCTCCCAAACAAAATATTTTCAGCAAAATCCACACGATGCAAAGCTTTAAAAGCCTACAAGGAACTCTATGATGCCTCACTTTGGACATACAAATGAGGTATGTAGCAGCTAGTGTGGTAACAGACAGACAGACAGACACACACACACACACACACACACACACACACACAGAACAACTACTGTACCCCTCACGCATGCGCCGAGGATTAATGATACACTTGTTAGCTAATACTGTTAAGCATGGTGGTCCTTATCAAGGGATCATACAATAACTCAATATATGTGAGTGGATTTGAGAAAAGGCCAACTTTGTGCATTTCCAAAAATATTTGTAATCATGTATAACTTCAGTAATAGCTTTGACCTTCAGACTTGGAGCAAACATTCTTTGATCATTAGTGAAAATTCGTTGTAAATTTCACATCCCGTCCCCTTCCAGTATGGGTGTGGTAAGCGCCCAAATTGATTGCATTGAAAATCGACTATTTTATGCCTCACTTCAAGCATTTAGAACTTTGCACAGGAGCTTAGCTAGGCTGTCTAATGTTGGATTTATTCAGTAGAAGGCATGATCTACCAACCAAACCAGAACCCTAAGGCTCTTGCAGTTTTTGTGTGGTGACAATTTGAAAAGTGCCAAAAACTAGCGTTTGCACAAACTAGACCCTTTTCTCAAATCCAGTCACATATTACATGTTACATTGCATACCTGTATACACTACTGCTCTACATACACAGTGACTTACAAGTGCATACATCAATTGGGAATGAGATTACTTGATACAAACAGGCTATTGTTATTGGTATACACACTGCACGCCACATATTATGCTTATTATGAACACCTCGATAAGAATGAAGAAATCACCTAAGTCTTCATTTGGGATTGTATGCACCAGAAAATAAACTACTACACACATGTATTACTATAGGCTACCCCATGATATATAAGTCAAGCTATACACACAGCCGGCCAAACAGAAGCAAAGATGGAAAGCGATTCTAGTACATGCAGCAGTGAGTCATCATCAACATCGACGGACTATATTCTAGAAGAATTGGGAACCAAAAAAACTACCAACAAAAAACTCAGCAGGCTTACATATAAAATAAGAAAGCTCAAGAATAGAGGTGCTCTGTTAGTGCTGGTGTGGAATTTTCTGATGATGTGTCAGTTCTACTACCTGTATGCCACAGTGCGTGCAATTCATGTCACACAGAATTATATAGTAGTTGGCATCACTCTGCCAATGGCTGGGTGGCTAGCTGATGTGTATCTTGGACGCTATAAGGTGATACAATATAGCATATGGATCACATGGATTGGCTCAATGCTGTACACAATAAACTCAGTAGTAGCACAGCTGGTGAGTGGCTATAGTGTAATGAGCAAGAGATGGATAATTGAACGTGCACTTCAAGCAATAGCTGCCATTGGGTTTGGGGGTTATCAAGCTAACATCATCCAATTTGGAATTGATCAGCTTCACGATGCTTCAACTGAAGAGATTCAAACGTTCATTAGCTGGTATGTGTGGAGCTATGTAGGTGGTGGAGCTATTGAAGCTGCAATTTCATGTATACCAGAAAACTATAAAATGATCAGACCATTGCTGAACGCAGCCAGTCTCACTATAGTACTGTCTCTATCATTCATTCTGGATAAAATATTAGTCAAGGAACCCATTACTCAAAATCCTTTCAAACTAGTCTATAAAGTTATCAAATTTGCCATCAAAAACAAGCATCCAAGATGTAGGAGTGCATTCACCTACTGTGAGGATGAGCTCCCCTCCCGCCTAGACCTGGGTAAGCACAAGTATGGAGGACCATTCACAACAGAACAGGTGGAAGATGTCAAAACGTTTCTACGACTACTCATGGTTGTCTTTTTTGGCTGTGCAATGCCAAGTGCTCTACTTGTGGCAAATGCACTTAGGGATCACCTGCTTAATGCTTTGACTAATATCAACACATCTCTCCAGTGCGATCTTAACATGTTTTATGCCCAAGCACCATTTTATAGTGTAGTTGTGTTGGTACCACTGCATGAGTTTATCACACGCCCCATACTACATAGATATTTCTCGTGGATACAGTGCTATTGGCTATTCTCATTCGGTGCTATGCTACAATTTGTAAGGCTCATGCTGCTAATGGTGTACATGCTAGTAGCTCGACACAATCACATGACATTACATCATGGCCATAATACCACACTTCGCTGTATATTCTTAGAAGATGCTGGTACTTTAAGATCTAGTTTTGACATCAAATGGATGATTCTACAAGGCTTTTTGAACTCTGTCTCAATATTTACACTTGGTTTGGGTGGTGTTGAGTTCATTTGTGCACAAACCCCTTACTCTATGAGAGGACTGATATCCGGAGCAGGTTATGGTAGTGTGGCCTTATTCACACTGGTTGGGGTTGCAATCACCCAGCCATTTATGATGAATTTGTCGATTTGGAACTCTGGTGGGATAATCAATTGTGGATTTTGGTACTTGTTGCTGGTCATTTTGTTTTTCATACTCAACGGTGTCATACTGCACATTCTGGGAAGGTTTTACAAGAATAGAAAGAGAGAAGATGTGTTGCCAAACGAACAGATCTTTGCCGAGAGATACTACACTGACGATGAACAATAGCAAAACAAAATGCGATAATATATATACACAAGCACGCACATTATTGTAGCTTCCAGAGTGTGACATTATTATATGCATTTCTGTACTTCATGTTCTTCCAGGAACCAGAAACAGTACAAAGTTTATATTATATAGACCTCATATATATCTACACTGCAAACTGCTTTCTTATTATTAAAAAATGACTTTGTCTGGCCTATTTGTGCTTAGTATACAGAAAAATTTCAATTAACATGCAGTATGCATACCAAAATGATAGTATGTATACAGTACATGTAAGAGATATTGAATGTTACTAATATACATGTACATGTAGCCTCATGTGAGATACATGCACTAAAGCAAGTAATGAGTATGGATCATAGCTAACATAAGTACTTGTGGTTAACTCGAAAAAACCACAAACTTTAAAGATATAAAGCATAAAAATCATACAAATAAGATTTTGCAATACAGATAAACAGCTTAGTTGTACATGTATGTTGGACATACATACACAAATACTCACATAATACACACATATAGGCAACACAGTGTTCCCAAAAAAAAACATAATCAAGGTAAATACCGTGTTTAAATTTAAGAATACCGAGTTATCAGAGCACTACATTATAGACTATTGTAATACCTTACCAAGAAAACACAAAAGAAATTAATTTCCCGGGGGAACATTAGACATGCATGTACATTATATGTACATGTATGTGTAACTATACATGGAAAACGGTGCCAAAGATTATACAGTACAGCATTACTATGTATCATATACATGTAGTGTATGCACACTGCATGTACATGTACCATAGATCATTCACACAATGTGTCGTGACAAGCATAACAGTACATTGGAACATCACAGTATATAAAGCATACCTCTTGTACTGGTTCCAGTGCTCCCTTAGAGCGCCTCCCTCAGCAAAGATCTGGTCCAGAGTGATTAGAATCCCAAGAGCATCAGCAATGTGCTCAAACACCGTCTAACGAAATTAATACGTCTAACTTACTACTGAATGTTGCCAAAGTGGGTATATCAATAGAGCACTTATTTTTAGGCAGCAACACACAATACACAATACACACGCATACAAAACGTTTTAAGTGGAGAAATTCATTGATGGAAAGGTATCTTTAATGGAGGAATATCTCCTTTCAAGGGAGAGTAAGGGGAGAGGGAAATTTCTTTCTACATCTGTAGTTCCTCCTATTGAATTCAGCTACAAATACAATATAGCTAATGTACAAACTATACTGAAATGCTCGCCAACACAATAACATTATGATGTGACGACCTTTACCATATTCTTACCTGCAGGTGAATTCCGTGTGAGTTGATAACACGCAACGTCCTACAATAAAAAAATTCAGCATAATAAAATCTTTATACAATCACTTGCAATCCCAACTTACCCCTCTGGGCTGTAGAGAGAGGCTAGCTGCTGTACAGTGTGCTTGACCAGGTCAGAAATACGAGAAACGAACTGGGTAAGGTCTTGCAGGACGTGAAGCATTCGTCCCATCATCAGCTGAGCCTCCCCTTCCTGGATACCACGCTCTGGATCACCTGAGGGCAAAGAATCACGATTTTAAAGTGATTAATGCGACTTGCTCATTGATCTCTGATGCAATTGATGAGGAATACATGTACAGTTCTCCAGACATGACACGATCTTTTGCATACTATGTACATGTATGTCATTCACCTCCTTCTCCATACATGAGCAGTGGAAGGTAAAACTTCGTGTGGGCCTTTACTCGGTGTTCATCGATCTCAGAACATAGAGCAGCAAATACTGCAACCACCTTGTTCAGGATCTACAATTTGTGATGTGTACATAATAAATGTACAAGCATAGTATTACTATTACAAGTGTTTATAGCCACACTATTGCTTCAATAGCCACAACATCTGCTACAGATGCAGACACATTTGTGTTCACTCAATGATTACCACTAACCTTATGGTCTGTCCTGATGAGTTCCAACATCGTTGCATGTTCATAATGAGAGTTCTGCAACAAAGAGATGTTCACATAAATGGTTCCCCCTACCCCTTTTTGAACCTCAACACTAATGTGATTGACGGTTTGCACAAAGGAGGAAATGCCAAAAACATGAGTATCTATAACATGGTGCACTAACAAAGCCTTCTAGTACAAAAACTCATGAGATAAGCTCTATATAGGATAAGTGACAAAAAATGTAAGCATGTATAACATAGATTCAGTGATAAGAAGGTAGGCTCTCTCTCTCTCCCATCCCTTCCTCCCTTCCCCTCTTTCTATCTCCCTCCTTCTCTCCCTCTCTCTCCCTCCCTCGTCCTCTTTCCCTTCCTACCTGCAGTGCGATAGGGTCCAATGTAAAGTCCCATGCATCTCCCAGTGTGTCGTCCAGAGCCTCTTCAATTCCCTTTAGCTGATGGGCATACTCACGAAGAAATTTCTCATAATTCTCACTCTCCTTTTTACCAGCCAACTCTACAATGTGCAAATCATTCTTCATGTTAATTGTGCGTCAAACTCCTTTTTTGTATGTACTATACTAAGAATGTATTAATTAATACACTCTTGACTATATGTGGCGTACAGAGGGGACTCCGCCCCCCCCTAAACGTACACATCAGTCCACATCAGCCTATACATCACAACTTCAATGTAATATTTTGCGAACAGTTATCTTATAAATGGCAAAGTATCAAAATTCATCCTTTGTGCCCCCTCCAAGGCTAACAGGATAGACTGTCACACAAATTTGATCCCTCATACCAAACTACACAAAAGTTACCACGCTAAATTGGCCACCAATCCCTATGCTGACTTACGCAAGGTTCCTGGATCGAATGCATCAAACGTCCAGCCTTTGTCGTCGGCTAAAGCAGCCATCTCTCGCTCTCGCGACCTCGTCTCTCTCGCTGCAACAAGTCAAAGGTCATATGACTAACCATGTGACCGTGTCATGTTTGGCGGGAATTTCCCTAATTTGCATCATGAGCTCCACCTACTTGTACACGTATCGCCCACGCAATAGCATGTATTGATATGCGCGCGTTTATTGCAGCTGCCGCGAATAACTGAAGACATGAACTGGGTTGGTGGTGCGAGGTACTGTGAGTCAGTGTGCATTGGATAGGCCTAACTGCTTTAATATTCTATTGATACAGGAGTCGAGTGAAGTATTTCAATAATAACAGGGTTCAAAGGGTCTGCGTGTGTGTGTGTACATATTATGTGTGTGTGTTTGTGTACGTGTGTGTATGTGTGCATGTTTGTATGCATTTGGCTGACTTATTTTCACATTGCAGGATTACTTTGAGTGTAAGCGTCTTGCCGCCAAAGTACAACGACTTCAACCCTCTAGGAAGAAGAATGGCAGCCTAGACCTTTACTTCTTTAACAAAACTCTCACAGGAGAGCTGAAACCAGGTAAGTAGCTATCCAATAATGGTGCAGGCTAAGGTATTATAGTAATGCACATCATATCTACAATAAGATGTGGGGTTACACTGAACTATGCAAACAGCCGAAATGTTAAGTGTTGATGCTAAATTGGCAGATAGCACATGAGCACATGATTACATAGCCAGCAGAAAATCAGAGATAGATAGCAATATCCATAGCAACTAGTACAAGTACAGCTCAGCTTTCAAAACAGAGGATTGTACACGACTCAGCAAGGGCGGAGAACAGGTAGTAAAAGTGGGGGGGGGGGGGGCCAGACCTTTGATTGTGTATTGTCACAACAAGTATGCTGTGTGCATAAGCCCACAGCCCACCTAGAGGGTCTGGGGGCATGCTCCCCCACTTCCTGAGAGCGTTTCTGAGGTAACATAATAGCCATTTTGGGGCTGATATAGTAGCTTGAGCACTGACATACAAACACTTAGAAATATAATTATAGTACGGGCATGTGGTAATATGACGGGGCTCAGCTTCCCACCCCCCCCCCCCCCCATTTCTCTGCCCTTGCTCAGTCATTAATTAATGTCTATTGTTTATATATTCCTCAAAGTTTAAAATCAACATGTAGATCTATTCCTGATTATACTGGTCCATTAGTTGATTTAATTTACAAGTGATATGTTCACATGTAGCACATATGAATTACACTAATACTAAATAGACCAAACTTTCATTTTTAGGCTCTACCATTGAACGTGTCAAGTCTGCTAAACTGACCAAGTTGGAGGCTCGTCAAGACATACCCTGTGTGAGAGAGCTGGAGCTATCCATGTCTCCCATAGGGCAGCCATCCATGCTGGATGTCACTGACGTGTCAGCAGTCGACCAGGAACTCTCCTTATATGGGCCAGAACCAGTGAAGGATCAGCCCAGAATGTCGACACAGAAGCTGCCACACCTCATCAAGAGGGAGAACTCTGGAGATCATACAAAGTTTGATACAAAAGTGCGTGTGTGTGTGTGTGTGTGTGTGTGTGTGTGTGTGTGTGTGTGTGTGTGTGTGTGTGTGTGTGTGTGTGTGTGTGTGTGTGTGTGCATGTGTGTGTGTGTGCGTGTGTGTGTGTGTGCTGGATTCTCTCAAGGACTGTTGTCTGTAGTTGTATATAACTGTGCCACATACTAATGTATATTAATACTCTGCATATTAGAATAGTACTGCTGATGAAAGTCTCCTCTCATTTGGCATGGATCTGTCCACTATGTCAGAGTCCTTTCTTCCTCCTCCCACGAAGAAGCTGAAGCCTGGAACATCAGCTCCTCCCAAGTTTACTGATCCTTACTCAAAATACAAGTCAAACACCAGTGCACCTAAAAAGTTCAGCTTTAATGAAGATAGGTCACTTGTTCCGGCTCTCTTTAAACCTCCTACTATAGCTACTGAGTCTCACAAGTCTACTCATCAACTGGCTTACGAGGAATCAAAGAGAAAGAAAGGTGACAGTAAGGCTGCAGCCTTCCATGAAACAGAGAGAGGAATGCCAAGGAAACATCAGGTAATTATGCGATGTTGTGGTTTTTTGAGCCATCTTCAACTTATAACAGGAGGAAAGAATCTGGGGACTAGTTGATGCCAACTCAGAATAATGTCAATGGAGTCTCTACATATTATAGCAAAGCTCTGTACAATAATTTAATTAGGCTGTGTGGATTGGGGGGCTAGCTTTTAAATTACACATTGTGGGGCACAAAAAAGCTACATGATCTGCACAAGTACCCTATCATCATATGTAGGTACCACAACAGCAGCATCACATTGCTGGACATAATGGAGCTCAGAAAAGAAAGTCAGTGGTGGCATATGACCGGGATGCGATGCTGGAGTTTCACTATGAAGAGCAGGGCCACAGTAGCAAAGATGAGAGAAAGTGCAAAAACAAGCATCAAATAGTGTCTGGTCACGAGACTGCCGGAAAACACTTTAAGATTGACTTTGGAGGAGTTGAATCAACTGGTGCTGCCATACCTTCACTCTCTGAACAATCATCACTACCTGTAGCATCGGCTAGTGATGCCACACAGTCTGTATGGAGCAATGGCACTATACAGTAAGCTGTCATAACTTTACAATCCTATGATACCTATCAGGATCGTATATTATGTATATATTTGCAGTTCCAGCAGTGTATCAAGCATAGGAATGAGTGAAAATCCATTCCCAAGAAGACCTAATGTGAGTGAAAGACAATTATCTAATATCGTTATGTGTGTACGTATGTGTGTACATAGGTTGAAACTACTAAAGACAAAGAGGTCTCCTCACATACAGATCTAGACAAGAGTATTCTACGTCCTATTGTGAGTCTAGCAACAACTTGCTTATGTTCACAACGAGTGCATAAATGTCATATCCTGTAGTTACATATATATTTTGAGGAGTACACAGCAGCTGAATATAATATGCTGCTTCTAACCTAAACATTTGTAGGCAGGTCGAGCCAAACACAAAGTGATGGCTTCACAGCATCCCAAACTAAGTGAGAGTATCCCCAAACCAACATGCATACGAGGACCCAAAATACAGCAAAAAGACCTTGAAATTTCACCTGGTCAATATAATACAACACTCTTTGATGAGAGTATCTTTGGTCCCATTCAGAAGAAAAAGGACAAAGCAGGTTTAGATGCTGGGGCACTACCTCCTCTCAAGGCATATCAGCAAACAATAAGCAAGAAATCTTCAAAGTCGAGTGCATTTGAACTGATGATGAAAAGTTTTGAACATGATGAACAGAGCTCGAGGGAGAGAGACGTTGACTGCAATAAGGGAAAGGACCGTAAGGGAGAGAAAGAGCAGACTGGAAGGGAGAGAAATAATAAACCTGCAGTATTTAAGAACACTGAGTGGAAGAATTTCATCAATGGAGTGAATACCAAACCAGTGTGTTGCAATAGTATGCTCTGGTAGTGTTAACTATATCAGTGTTGTTACTTATACAGGTGCATGTGGATCAGACTCGGCTTGATAAATATTCTGCAGAGAGCAAGTCACACAGTGAGCAAGAAGGTCAAGGTTGGTGTATAATCAGTGTACATGTACCAAGCTTTGCCTACCGATTAACAAAGACATACATTAGGTTACACAGACTGTGAGAGGAAACAGAATAAATCTATGTCTTCATCCTCTACGTTGTTGACTAATCCAAAGATTCCATTTCACAACATTTCTGCACTAGAAGAAGTAAGTTTGTGTTGATATCAGTCCAGATCCTTCCAAAATACTTACATGCAGCGTAACCACTGTTTTCTACCAACAGTTGATATGTCTAGAAGAAGAGAATGCAGCTAATTTGATCTCTCAAGACTTTCCCTTGAGTCCTGCTGGTGAGTTGGCCCTCAATAATTATATAAGATGTACATACTGCTCTAATCCTTCTCTCTCTCTCTCTCTCTCTCTCTCTCTCTCTCTCTCTCTCTCTCTCTCTCTCTCTCTCTCTCTCTCTCTCTCTCTTTCCCCCTCTCTTTCCCCCATTTTCTTGTATACACATATTGTATACATATATTGTAAGCAGACTGGACAGAGGATCCAATACTTGTGCAAACTCAGAAAAGTCAAAGCAGAGCCTGCAGGCCAGCTAGTGGGTTTGATAGCAGCCAGGATTCTACAGAAGCCATCAAGGGGAGCTCATGCAATGACAGCAACAGTAACTCCATGTCCAGATGCAACTCTAGTTTGAGCAGTGAAGCTACGCACCAGCCACCCTTTTCTGTGGAAGAGCAAGAGGAGGAACAGCCATGCACACCTATAAAGGACACACCAACTAAAAATGTGCATTGTACAAGTAATGATGAAGAAGAGATCAAAGGCAAACACAATCAGCTAGCAGCTACAGCAGATGTAAGAAGTCCAATTCAAAGTAGCGGAGCCGATGAAAACAAGAGCACACAAGTGTGTATTATAGATGATAAACAAGCTCATTCTCAAACAAGACTAAACATAAGTGGTGTTGTATCTGAAACAAATCAGGAGAGTGTTAAAGCAAACTGGAGTACTCAGTGGAGCCTTATCACTTCTGTGAAAGATTCAACCAGCACAGAAACACAATCGGCTTCACAGCACAACATGGAAATACCAACAGAAGAAACCAGAAATCAGCAGACAGAAACAATGTCTGCTCAAAAACACCTTTCACTGCTGCAAAATCACTTAAGCAAGCCTCATACTGTCACTGAAAGCTCAACACAAACTGGTCAGGGTACTCAAACTATTGATAAACTGAGGAAAGAGATAGCGAGATTGGAGAGAGAGCTCGGTGCAGTACAAAGTACACTAGTATGGCAGTCGCTCATGATGAGACTTCAGCAAATCGAAACTAGCTAACAATATCGTGCTTAGCCTTCTCTCTATTATTTGTTGCAAGCTAGTGGCCATGGTCTGGGAATCATGCCACAGTCAAAACTAACAATCATTATGCACTCTATAGCTTATTAAATTATGCTTCCTTGTTTCGCATGCATGGATGTATAATGACATCACAATGCAGTCTATATAATGCATGCCTTAACGCTGCATGCATTATTTGTCAACATGATGATCTGCACAGACATAGATCTATTTATTCTTATGAGTGGTTGCAGCATTATGTATTCACAAGGTGGATTATACAGTGCATGCATAGTGGTGTTTAGGGGGCGTGGATGGGCGTCACATGTAGGATACGCCCCCTTAGATCACGCCCCTCCCCACCCCCCAATTTAGTTAGCACTAAGTCGAGTTGCAGTTCACTACTCCAAGCTACTGAGAATGCGATTTACATGCTAGATCGATTATTTGCTTCAAGTTAGAAGCTAAAACAATTGTATTTGTGGAGAGAATATCAATTTCCTGCAAAGAGATGACAAGATCGCGAAAAATCATGCAAAACCGATTCTTGCGGTGAGGCAGCCCCACCCCCCTCTGGCTGCACCATCTCGACCCCCTCCCACTTTTCTGCTCTGAGCCACTCTGACAAGTTAAAGTAAGTTTACCAATAACATTTGTGTCAAATAGTGCATATGCAGACCAGATAATTGTAAAAGGATGGTTGATATGACTCCAAGGGCTTTTTTCCAGCCGTTTGTTTGGCCATACATTGATGCCTTGGTAGCAGGCAATACTGACATTATTCATGCTTAGAGTGGTGGTTAGAAATGTGTGAATATTCATCAGTAGTGATGTATTATTCAACATACTCACTTCCTTTTCTGATAGCCACGCCTATTGAGTCAAACCCTGCAATTATGTAGATTAGATTTGCATATTCAGAACTTTGGGTCAATCTTGTGTGGCTGATAGATATTCATTCCCCTCAGTTGGAATGTACTAAGAAAATTAATTATTAGTGTACCTCACACTGGCTGCCGCTACTAAGAGTGACCTTTTTACACATGCACGCATTCTCTTTGTTATCTAGACAGTATTATAATATCAGCTAGATGAAGTCATAGACTGAACAGTCAAGCAATGCATTGTATGCCAAGAAGCTTCTAAACAATATAACAGCTCGAACTTAGCAAAAATTGATGTTTAATACAGTGGCGTAGCCAGGGTATGGCAGAGTGTGGCTCTCGCCACACCAACCTTCCTTTGAGCTTATGAAAATAATACTGAGCCTTGCTGTACAAGAACCACCATTAATTATTTTCTCAGTTTTTCTCCTATTTGAAATACCTTAGCCATACCAATGTTCATGGGCTAGCTACGCCACTGTTTAATAGCTAGGTTGATTACTTAACTCTATTTCCAGCATTAGCATTGCTCAGACATCTGTGAATCAAACTAGCTATTGATACAGTAATACTAGTGTTCCGGGAATTAGATAGATGTACTAAAGCTACTACAATTAGTCAAGATGTTGAGAGCAAATCCAATACATTAAGCTTTTCAAGACCAAACTATTGAAGTATAAGACAGCACTAGTAGTGTACTATTATGCTGGTAAAGTCCACGTTATCATGATGTTTATTCGATTGGTTGATGAGTATGTGGTAGGTCTGACTATGGAAGCAAACAACCAATTCATGACCTTTCAAGTTCTAACAAAATTTATGACATGGACATCATGATGCTAGCACACATGCTTCTAGACACGTAGCCGAGTGTGTGTAACTCACTGCAAAGCTTTCCATGATTATCGTGAATAATTTAGAACCTTAGCAGCTGCACTAGTGCATATATAGACCTACAGGAAGGCATGTACCAATATTCAAAGAACACATTAAGTAAGTTGGTGTTTATTGATTACATTCCATTCTCTGATGGCTCACATCGATCGTGATCAGCCCAGGGGTGACAGAGGGTAGAGACGCTTTATTGTGGGTGGCCAATTAGCCACAGTCTCTGCCAATGAAGAGAGCATGTCTAGCTGCAGAGTCTGCTACCCTTTGCACTGCCTGTATGGTTTTGATCCCACTGTATGATCTTGTACCACACGTGTGTGTGAGTATGCGCCCCCGGCTACAAACATATTATACTACACTGCCTATCAGATCTAGAAGGCATTTGTACGACCAAGTAATGCCGTGATCCAACCACGAATGTCATACATGTGCCATGGTCAGAATGATGCATTGCCTTAGCCTTGTCCTCAGGCTCCCCAATCCACTACATGTTTCTCATGTGCATGCATAGAAAAGATTGGTGAGCAAGCTAGCATTGCCTATCCCTTAAGCTTACCATTTGTTTACTTGCTCAACACAGAAGGCTTTAAATAAAGAGATAACATTAATGCATCTGGGTAATAACTTTAGCTATATCATTAGGCAAGAAAAGCATTCATGCAGTATACAAAATCATACACTTGGTCTGATTATTCCATAGAAGACCTCATGCATGGAAAGGAATGCATGGGAAAGATAGCACTGGGATAGACCGAGCTGACCCATTGTTTGGATATCCGCTTGAATCAGTAGAGATCGGGATAGCAGATAAGCCCCCTGTTGACACGGAACCTACGTTAGCCTTATGGCAATACAAACACATATGTTACTATGGTCAGAGGACAAAGCACATGGAATTTGTGAACGTATGTGCTTACAGATTACGATAGTGGAGAGAACTAGATAGTGGGTGACCTTGTATGAGCTGCAAGAGCTTAATTGGTCACCATACTAGCTACGTATAGACTGATACATACAAGTAGCAAGTTGTATATCACTTCTGGGTAAAGAGATTGCACAAAACTATGCAGTTTGCTTACTACAGTTCATGATGGAACTTGCTACAATGCTATTGGGCAGGATTATTTCATTATCAATTGGAACTATAGACCAGGGATAGCATATAATATAATACTATTGTGCAAAGAATAATGTGGAGAACCCCAGGCCTGAACCTGGTAAGAGAGTTCAGTCTCTTCCCAGGCCCCAGACAAAACCAAATCTTGACAGTGAAACCAGGCATGGCACACGTGTCATTAAGCACATACATCCTTGGTATATCTCACCTATTAGGCATGCAAATGGGCAACCAAGCTAAGTGGGGGGCTTTCCCATACATGATATTGCATTATAGTATTAGCTATATCCACTGATGGAAAGGCTTTCTTTAACTATGCCAAGATTTCATTATCATGATATTGTGCATTCCATAGCTAAGTTCTATATGTCCCAGACAAACACGTGATTTGTTCACGTTTCTTGGAAAATAAATTTTTAATCGGTTTCCATGTTCAAATAATGGCCAAACTGTCATGAGTCATGAGGCAAATAGTTATGCGTACATGTATGTACAAAAAATAGTCACGGATCGTCATAAGTAACAGTGTGAATGTTAACAAAGTAAGATGTACCTGTGTCATGATGAGTGAAAAGGGTGGTGTCTAAGAACAATCAAGTGATGGTGGTTGCACTGCATGAAACAACTAATAATGACACAAACTAACAATAATAATATTAATATGCATGATCGGGCTGCCATCATAAAGCGTTCAACACAATATTAGTAAATTTTGAAGTTTGATTTTCAAGCATCATCATAAATTATTTCTAAAAAAGAGTATTGAAGTACAAAAAATAATAATCATCCAAAAAAGTGATTACCTGCGTTTTGTGTGTTATTAAGTGAGACATTGGCCCAGCACCGCAATTATTAATGGAAATTCATTGATAAGTTCAAAGAGATTGGCCTAAGGCACTATCGGAGAATGGAGATGCAATGGGAGATGTGTTCTCCTCGATACTTGAGATTGAGCTGACACGCCTTCCTCTCGATTTTCCACCACCACGGGGCTTGCGAGGCTTTAGATGAATCTTAACGTGCTTTGAGAGATGATCAGAACGAGTGAATTTCTTGCCACAGATCGTGCAGCCAAATGGTTTAACTCCAGTGTGCTTTCGCTCGTGGCGAGCCAGTTCATCGGACCTAGAGAATCGCCAGTCACAGCCTGGCCAGGTGCAGGCAAAAGGCCTCTCTCCAGTGTGCCTACGAAGGTGAGCCTTAAGGTGAGAGCTTTTGGAATAAGCCTTGTCACAACCAGAGTACGTACAGCTGTAGATCCTGCTACTGTCAAGAATACGAGAGCTGTTACCCTCTGCACCATCTTGTTCCAAGCTTGATGATGTAGTAATGACATCATCGGCTTCTCCATCAGATTTCCCAGCAACCTTGCAGTGCTTGACCAGTGAGCTCATGCGACGAACAGCAGCTGGAGCAGACTTCTTCCTCTGCCTCGTCTCTCCATTCTTTCTCGTGTTTCGTCTCTTTGGGGCAGGCTTTGGTGACACGTTTACACCAATTTCAGTCTCTGCTCCAATAGGAGGGGGCACACTGATCAGCTCTGGAGGCTGAGGAACAATATTAACAGGACTACCACCACACGAGTTAGGCTCGGAACTGAGATGATGCTCCATTTCAAAGTCAATGTCCAGGCCATGCAGAGAGTCGATGAAGTTTGCTCCAAAGATCTTTACATCAGCTGGTGAAATGGGAGGGAGATCATCGAAAACATCCTCACCTAAATCAGCCAGTAGGTCCAGCTCAGGACTGTAGCCAGAGGTGCTACTGGAGCTGCTCATCCCGCGGTAGGCTGTGTGATAGAGTGGCTCCACAACGCCGAAAGGATCTGGAATCGTCGCGTGACTGTATGGCGACAAGCTTCTCATGGGTAGCTCACTCGGTCTGCTGCTGAAGGTGCTCGTCATGATTTGAGGCGGCGGTACGGCCGAGGACACGGTCATGCCAGGATAGACGGTAGTAGGAGGTTGCAGCACTGCGCAGTGTACGTTCTGGTAGCTCATGGGCATCGGTTCGAGTTTGCACGCCATCGAGATCGGTTGATCTTCGTGTATCAAATCTGTAGCAGAATAAGGCTTCTCCGTTGTTGTTGCTTGTTCACGCGTGGCGGGGTTAGGACAAGAGCGTTGGCTGGATGATCCGAGGATGGAAGTGTCAGTTTCAAATGATCAGTTGTCTGCAGAACGTGACCTGTTTTTATATTCGCCTCGAGCGCACGCATAGGGCTACTCTGCGGGCAGCCAACGGACCAATCAGTGTCGCCTTGAATAGCAGATGCACGGACGGACCGCAGCACATGAGCTCACGCGCCCGAGATTTACAATTATTCATAGCACCATCGCTAAGCAACACAAACGAATAAACAAAGACACACAGGTTCTTATCTACTCGTGGCTGGCATTATCCACAGCAAAACACGAGCTGTTATCTTTATTGAGCGTATTTTAGTTCTATGCTCTCATGCAGGCTCCACCAGAAACTCCAGCATGTGTACACATAGTGACAATCACATAGTATCGGAGCACGAGTATCTAAACGGAGTATCATACAATTGACTTCCATGACATAAAAATAACTTAAAATACCAAATTAGGAAAGAGTTAAATAAAGGATAGATGGATATGAATGCCACAATACGTCCTATGAATTTGCAAGTATTTTAATTACATGTCCATGTCTTCTACATCGCCAACATACTCACAGATGTCATCAAAGTGAACGCTTAGCACTTCTTTGCTCAACACCAGTTCTACCACTGCCTTAGCTCTCGATCTCTCCTGTTCAATGACCCTTGCAAGCTGCATAATATTCGAAACATATACAGCAGATGATGTGGCAAATGGAGTCCATTGCTCAGGCATGCAAATAATACCTAGCTATTAGCTATTCTGTTTGAATTTACAGCTGGTTTGCACAACCTGTAGCAGAGTCAACACAGAAGCCCTGGCTAGCAGTCAAGTGAGTGGTAAATGTGCATGAGAGATAAGATTGTCACTACCGTGGCTTCGCGATCATGAATAATCTTCTGGCAACTTAACTAGCACTCGTCAAAAGAGCGTGTTTACAAGCTGGAGGCGACCCAGGGACCCTTGACTTAAGTGGCGGCTACAAGCCAGTACCACTTACAACAACACAAGTACAATTATTGGCCATTTACAAGAATTTAAGTACTTGACAGCAACAGCTGTGGCTGCCCTTATCACAACTGGAATAGCATGCAGCTGAGCTCAGTCTGAGTGGGTGCAAAGTACATAACTGCAGCATTCAAAATTGTTGAGTATGCACTTACTAACAATATTGTGCAGATTTTTTTCTTATAGAAAGTGGCTCTTTTGTTACTACACTATGATGTTGTATAGTACAATATAGTTTCCTCAGATTAAGCCTGACTCATCGATCAGCTGCACTGCACACTCATCTTGAGGGCTGGCACCCTCAACCAAGTTGGCTGATCCCATTACCCATATCCGTAGTGGAATTTATCTAAGAACATACACCTCATCCCCTGGCAGTGTCCTAGGATGCCCAGGAGTGCAGTGGAGCAAAACCATTTGCAGACCAAAATTAAACCCCCGTGACAAGCTAGAGCGCTGCTATCCACATTATGGACAGATCTGTGGAAGTACATGCACATGCAGTGCCACCTAAACAAGGGCTGGCTATCCTTAGGGTCTTAGTTCCACACGAATCTGCCCAAAGACACGTTTTTGCTTGCCCTTGCATATATGGTCAGTGGGGCAGAGTAACGAGGTCCTTGGAAGTGGTTTGGAAAGAACACGTGAGACAGACTGCTCCAACTAGCAAAACCTGTTGGTCCCAGTTAATGTGAGAAAAGCCTTGTGCACTGTGTAAACTGGCCACCGGTTAATAAGATAGCAGCCTACAGCTCTGACCACTGGCATGCACATGCACACCTGAATTACTCCATTATCCATGTGTCAGAGTTGAAGTGAGGTGCATGGAGCTTTATTCAAGCAGGCTATTGTAATGTATTTGTTGAGACTAGGTACATAGGCCATTGTTGTACCACTACTATTACAGTGAGGTTGATGGCATGCTCAGCCAGAAATGACCCATAATGTCACTTTCCAGGAAAGGAAATATTACTCACAATACTAAAATATGCATACAAGTAAATGGTTCTCCTTTCAATAGGAAAAAAGAAACAAACATTATAACAGGAAAAAGTGTTTGACAATACAGGCAAAGTCAACTTATGCCAACTCACTACCTAGCTAGGAAGCCAAGAAGCTTAAGCAAACAACCCAGATCACAGATCATCGCCACAATGATGCTGATGATGGTGCTAACAAGTACATGTAGTAAACATGTTGTGGTAGGCACTAAAGAGGTAAGTGGCAAACACATGACCTAACTAATAGTTCCAAAACAGTTGTATGGAGACTCGCGGCCAGTGTACAACCAGTTCACACAACATGTATAACGTATCTACTTGGCCTATGATTTTAATTGCATCCACTCTGAAATCAGAGTGGGCAATCTCACAAATAGCATCATGATTAACATTGGGAGCAGCCAAGGGCTCTGGGACTCAAGACCACTTGAACAATAGCAGCAAGCATGCTAAATGGATTCATGCACCATATTCATAGGATATGCCTGACCAATAGCATAAGAGGTCTGTCAACAAGAGCAGAATTCACATCTTCATCCAAATGGCTGCAAGCAGATTCACAGTCAACATTATCACACACATGCAGATGGCCGTTTATGGACTAGACTATGCTCTCAACTAATGACTTAACTTAGCCAAGGATGCATTAATACAACCAGTATCAAGCTCAGAGCTTAAATTTTTAGGAAGTTAGTTCCCCTTTACAGCCTCTGAGCCAGCAGTATGTGTGGTATAATTTAGTTCACTGTATCATCACAAGGTGATCATTCAGTCATTTTGTCTATATACACATGATTGCAGTAGATCATGTATCTACACGCATGCATGCCTCCATTATAGGCTGTTGGGACTGTGTGTTCACTATATGGCTTTGCAAACTTATAATATTATGATTTAACCACCCATTGACCGAACACTTTTCTTTGCATAATCTATGTACAAACTAGCAATATCAACAGTAGCTATATATATCACACAATCACACTGTGATAACCAGAGTATATAGCTGCAAGGATATTATAGCTAGTGGCAATATGGAAAATTAGTGGCCGTACACAATGTGAACTGTAGAATTGTATAAGTTGTACATGTAGCTCATATATTTAACTGCAAAACAGGAAGGGCCTGAGCAGGGTGCATGGAATCATGGCGAGTGCTATCAACCAACAATCTCAACCAAACACTGGGTAATTCCGTTAAACTTCCTTAGAAATCTCATTCTTTGAATTCTCTTCCTGCAGAATAAATGTGGTAAATCTACTGTAGACTATTCACTTAACTGTAGCGTCTGCATACCTTTTTGGCTTTTTGGCTTTTGACTAAGTTCCCTTCATGCATACCACATGGCAGACATGTTGTCACAGGATTGGTACTATCTTGCGAAGGCTAATCGGGTTAGCGTAGTACATTCAGCCCACTTAAAGGAGTACACATAATATATACTGACAACCGCAGCTGTGAAGCAAATCAATTTAGGGTTGTTAAACTATGTCGAAAACATCTGTTTTTACACGTCTTGCATCATTTATTAGCTAGAGAATTTGCGCGCAAACACAACCAATGTAAACCTGAAAGGAAATACGTACATACCACAAATATATACTATCATCACACTGCACCCTAAGGCAGCGTGCATGCAGCATGCAAAGTATTTGGTGCACAAATCTGAATAGCTAAATCCCCTTGAGCTTCTTTCTCTCATGAGAGATACTCATCACTCTGGATACAATTGAAATTGGTATCAGTATTGACAGGTGCTTGCAATGTTGTGGTCAACAAATGAGTGTGGTTACTACAGTACTGGTGCATGTGACCTCTTAAAAGTGAAATACGGTACTATACACTTGCCATATATGACAGACAATGTACTCTTAAGTACTACATATTTGAATCCCACAGTTCCCCTATAAGAGAAGACAAACTGTATAGTGGTCAGCAAAACAAACAATGTGCTCTCACGGATCTAATCTTCTGGAGGCAAACATACTCCAGTATGGTTCAGCTCTGTATAAACCAGTATGACCAGTCATTCTCTGCTTGCAATAGCATACTTGCTGCATAAGCAGATTGGGTACTACGGTAGTAGAAAAAGGGGAACCGCTGTGTACAGTTGGTTATCTGATGTGACATAGCCACATACAGGTCACTTTTACCCAAAAGAGTATGCTGTGTCATCTCACTATACCTATCGCTCCGACTAAGCTAGAAAACACATCTACGGCTATCACATACTCGCTCTTAGCATGCCTGGTACACATAGGCTTTACATACACCATAATGTGGTCTGCTTTGTAAACGAAGGAAAAAGCCACAAGGTTTGATAAGGGGGCTGTAGTCATGGTTTTGCCTGGCGATTGGCTCCACATGAACCCATGGCAATGCCATGTGCTAATTGTATTACAGAAAAATAGCCGTGTGACATCTTACCACTTTTTGATTAGACAAATCAGCGAACATACACACATGCAACCAGCCGTGGGACAAGTTACCACTCACTGATTAGTGGATATCATACCTATGTAGCAATGATCCTAAACTGGGTTATTTATTTTGCATAATGTGACTAATATTCTGCAAAAAATAAATATTATGTGGCAGATTGGATATCAAGTGCTTCTTTACCTGTCCTTTTCTCTTTCCTCCCACCAGCATGACAGCAGAGTTGGGAGCTCGCGGTACAACAGTCTCAAGCATTGACTGGGTCACTCCTATGTGTGTAAAAAAGACAGCAATTTGAAACGATTTCCAAGGAGTGACTGATATAATTAGAACTGATTTGCAGATGAACCATAACAATACTCGTAGATAATCATAACATACAGAGTGTTTCATGAATACACATGCAGTCACCATGTAGTTCCACAGCTAATTAGATGGTGCATAGTACATATCTATAACCAGTGATCCCCCCAGGAAATTTCTTTAAGTAGGTAAAAACATTGATGTTTGTGTTTTCTTGGTCAGCTATTACAATAGACTACAATGTAGTGCTTTTCTTGGATCTAAATGTGGTATTTACCTCGATTACCTAGTTTTAGGGGGAACACTGTCTACGACGATAAAATTCTGAACAATGTTATACTCATGTCCATGCATGATTCCAGCTACATGTACGTTGACAAATGCATGTATGTGCACCAAAACGAGAATTTTTTTGACAGGGCGAGGACACACAAAAAATGCTCTGCTGTGTCTCCTTGCACATGCACAACATGAAGAAGCATATATATAAAATCGAGCATGTTTATGTTTCGGGATATCATGCTATGTGGTTTAATGTTAGGACATAAGTACAAGACTTGAATAGTAAGAAAACCAATTCAAAGATAGCCAGCTATAGAAGCTAGCCCATAATCATTGCATGAATGAAGGTGACCTCCATGCAGTGTTAAGTACACCTCCTTCCTGCCCATGCTTGCAGCTTAGCCAGCCATTAAGTCGTGCCAATGGCTTCATTTGGCCAGTCCAGGAATCTTGCTCAAAGGCATTCTGTGAAGCTCAACAAATGCTCATTACATTCCAACGGAGTGTGACCACTTAGGATAATCAGATTCACAGGTCAAAACTTCTCATGATGCAGCGCAGATACCTCGACCATGACACGCTTTATCAGCACCAGCATGTTTGGACTCTATTGACCCAACGTCAAAGCTGTGAAATCTTTAGTCTGCTTTGACCAAAGTTTAGGCACAGTGACTCACACACAGTATCAACACAGACATTTGTGGGTAACTGTCTGCCACATACCTGTGATTTGAGGTGGTAAAAGACCCAGCCTATCTCAGGTGTAATGGTCAAGAGATAGTTACGCTCTTGCTCTTGGCAAATATGCAAAAGGGGAGGGAGGGGTGGGGTATATTCTCTGCTTTTTTGAGTTACAAATGACAAAATACCCAACCATCTAGTCAGCTGTTAACTGGATCAAGATTGGTCAACCTATCAGCTGACTCTTGTTATGCACTACCAAGCAGAAGACATTTCTGCACAGCATGGCTTACCCTTAAAAGGATCATTCTTCCTACATAGTGTATATATACTACCATGAATATCTCAAGAGCTCAGTAGAGCGCAAAGATCTCAGTGAAATCACACAGCATACATATGTATGATCCACCTTCCAATGTCTGTCCAAGTCAGTCACCTGGTCTGATTATCTCTACTGTGTGTGTTGCTTTCCTCCAATGAGATACCAGGTCTTGCTATCCGGAAATTTTAAGTTCATCCATGCATACATTAGATTGTACAGTGTACCTTAGATAGGTGACCTTAAGATATATTATTTCTGCACAATATAGCAATCACATACACATACATGTGTATGCATGCACAGGCATTTTTGCACACAAAAAAATAGTGAGCAACACCATGCAAAATATTTTAGCGTGCGTGTATCTGATGCAAAAAACCATGTAATTGAGTTAGCCATATGGACACCGAAAAATGAATCCAAGGTACCTTTGCACTGACACAAACGACATAATAGAGTAGTGCATATGGTACACATTGCACAACAATACATTATAGTGACCACACAATTGAGTTAGCTAAATAAACATATATTGCGCAATACTCCAACAATTCCATTGATGTACAGGCTCACATGCACACATGGAGCTCTTTTATACACATACTATAGGTACACTTACCTTCAAGGAGTTTCCCAGAATCTGTTTGGCACACGCATGTTCCTAGACTTACCACGTCGACTACCACAACCTGCACACAGTGGTACGGTACTACTATAACAACCCACCACTGCCAGCTGTTTAAAATTTTCACCTTGGCGTACTTGTTAGCCATGCTATACAACACACACACACACACACACACGTAAGTGTTACCTTGGTATTATAGAATCTTCCCTTTTTATACTCTTGATCTACAATTCTCACTCTCAAGTTGGACGATAACCAGTTTGATTCTCTAGTCACTTCATCTACTCGCTTTTCCTTGGACTTTTTCTTTTTCGCACTTTTTCTGTCACTATCTGCATCTTTTACCTGTTCAGTTCTTGCCTTTCTGTCATCTTCTCTCTTGTTTTTATGACGATCTAAACCACTATCCTGAGCTCTCTGTCTCTTATCAGAGGCCTCTGATGAGCCTCCTTCTGAATGTTTTAATCTTTTTGATGATGGCATTAATGCTGGTAAATCATCATTTTCTGCCCTATGGGTAGTTCTCTTCTCTTTACTAGCTTGTTTCTCTTGTAATCTAAAATACATGAAAAAGTAATTCACATGATTTTGAGTATTCATTTATGTGGCAAGGTTGAAGAAACAAATTTTGTAGTTAAAATTTTTGTGGTAAAATTATGTTTTAGCATATGTGTGTGTGTGTACCATATTTGCATGTACATGTGTGTGTGTTACATACAGTACATTCACCTGTCTTCCTTTGTGACCAATCCATACTTCTTTTCAAATTTCTCAATGTGGAAAGCCTGAGGAAGACTATGTGAGTTTGAGCCCCTCCCATTGTCCTTCCCACCACCACCAGCATACATCTTCTTACTCAACCACTCCAAGAGATGCTGGCTGAAGGTCATCAGCTGAGTACGGAATAAAATATTATTATTAGGAGATAATTAAGTTAATTAGTAGTGAAGTTAGTCATAGCTATTGTATTTGAACATGGATCATTTTACACCTTAAGTGTGTCTGGAGTAAACATGAAACGTTAGAAGGGCTGGCAGTTTCATAATCTTACCCCATCTCAGATCTGTAGGGGAATCCCAGTACAAGCTGGGTAAACCAGAAATATGCAAAATTATCACAAGCTACAGCAGGATAGGATACTTGCACGTAACCCATTCTGGGAAAATCATGTTTTGATAATGTACAATTGCTCATGAAGGTTAAATTGTAGGCTGAAACAAATTTAATTATTAGTGAATCTCTCTAAATAGAGCACATAACCCACATGCATTGCATGAGGTCAAAGACGAGATGTGTCAGTTTTTTTGCGACTTTCGAAAGGTTTGTACCACTTATAGCTCACTCCGAAGTCTATATCATCTGATTTTCTTCTGAGGACAATGACAACAACAACAACAACAGACAGTCAGACATCTTGAATCAAAATGCATTTTAGAGTCAAGTGTACACAAACATCTCTCCCCCAAATTGAGTTTATGTCCCTACATCACCAGGACACATGAAACAGTTCCAGGGGTGTCTGCAAAAACCACTATAGCTAAAAACACACACATAACTTGGGGAGAGAAAGGTGCAACTCTGGCTCCCCACATCAACAAATGACATCACATACCATGCAGGGTTCAGTGGGTCATGGGCCTGGGAGCCTGCTTCAGGTCACACAGAAAAATCAGATTTCTTCATGACATTTTGGTTTTGGTCCATTCTGCCAAATCTCACCAGACAAGGCCTGGAAGGTAGCCATGGTGTCCAAGCAGTGGCCATAGGCATGTAAACAAGCAGAGGTGCACCCATCTGACTTCAAACAGAAGTAGACCACAAGAAAGGTGGCAGGCTGTATCACTCCCATAGGCTCAGTCTCCACTAATTGAAGCTAATGGGCTAATTCCCCTATCAGCAGTCACACTAGTGCAGTGCCCAAAAATTAGCAGCCTAACATGTAAAAAAAAAAGGCCCACATCTAAACTTAGAAGACTACTTACCACCTACCCCTTGGGTCAGCTGAGTGAGATATGACGTGGTGACTGACAGTCCAGTATTTCATGCACCCCAAAGAGCCAAAGCTGAAGCTAAGGGTGTATATACCCTGGAGCTACTTGTACTTGTATGTAAGCACTAGCTGGGAGTTCGTCTGGACTGAAAGGGGAATAGCCCACCACGACTTGACCACCTCTCACTTTGAAAGTCAGGCCACACTACAAGTACCAGTGGACAAGTTCATGACATGATCTAGGCTTTATGATAACCCAGGATGACCACAATAAAATTGATCTTAAGGACAAAAAAGAGAGAATTGCTGCTGATGAGTTGCATGCACTGAACACACAACAAAGAGGAATGTATGCATATATTGGCAACCATGAAATCAAGATGGGTGCTAAATTCAGTTGGTATAGCATTATATTGGTTAGCTACAAGCTTATATGAATACATTCGCATGGACTTATTGCCCTAAATAAGTTACAGTGTATGCACATATTGCTGACCATAAATCATGACACGTGTTAAATCTGTTTAGCAGTACATATATACAAAGTATATTCATGTCCCTGCTCCCCTATAAATAAGTTACAGTGTGTGCATATATTGGCAATGGTACAGACACGTGTTAAATTCAATTGCATAACAGGTTGCATAACCCTACCAACTTGAGCGTACTATTACATGGCACATAAGTAGGTTACAGTGTATGCACATATTGGTGACCATAGATCACGACAGGTGCTAAACTCAATTGCATAATGATAGCTCACTCAGTAACCACCACTGTGTATGAGCATGCCTTGAAACTAGCTCATAATCGTATACCCTTACACTTGTGAAAAACAGAGGGCTCAATAGATGGAACAATATCTGTGATCTCGGCCACTTCTAACATAAAATATAATTGCAAAAGCTATACTACAAAGATTTATTTAAATTAACAATTATCACCTCCTCACTCCTAGTTGTAAATTGATGTTGGCACATTGTGTAATACACATGTACTTAGGCATGTACCCCAGCCAGTACTGGGATGGTTTATCGAACCTAGGTTTGGGACTGGTTGGTTGTACATGCAGAGAAGATGAGCTCTCACAACATTCATGAATGAACTATGCATAAATAATGATTGTACTTATTAAGTAGCCATGCCCCCAGGCCCATTCCCAGCTTTACTGTAACAATGCTACAGAGAGATATATGGGATTGAGGCATGCAACAACTAAAAGAAAACAGGGAACGGACCTGGGGATGACGTTACTTCTTAAGAGCTGGGAACAAGCAAAAAGGGGGTGTACACAAACTTGACACTTTTAGCAGTGGCAGCTTGTCAGTATGCTAATCAGCCCCACCCCATTCCCTTGCTTGCATGGCTGCAGGCGACTACTCAAGCATTGCAGCTATGCTATGCAAATCAAATGCAAGATAGTATATCTAACAAAACCATCAGCATAGCGACAGTTTAGCGAACAACCAACCCCACCTTCCACCAAAAAGAGTAGCACCGTTTGAACTCAAAGCAGGCAGAAAGGAGATTCACTGCCATGTTGACTTGATTCATGAGGCAATACGAGATACTGGATGAGAATTGGACTAAACAGAAAACTGAATCCAATTTGTGGCAGGCCACATAGTGTATTCATCCTTGTTTGTGCTCACATGGCATGACTGGTCTATCTGATAATATAGCACACATCTACATGTACAGCCACATGTGTCTTCCTATTGGTCAACTATAGCATGTGCGTGCGAAAAAGGTAAGCTAGGGCACTGCCTGTATCTATAGCGTATTCAACACGGACTAGAGGGCCAGCCCTCCCTCCAAATGGGACACAGGGGGAGAGATTTAAATGTTCTTTTCAAAACAATGACTGATTATCAGGCAACAGAAGAATATTTGAACTTTTCAAAGATACACAGCATATGAAACAAGTACACACTCTCTCACTTACATGCACAAACACGCAGAGAATTTTTAACACTGTCACAACATGTGTTCAGTGGGTCACTCTCGGGGCACGAGGGCTATTCAGCCAGATGCGAGGCCAGTTGCGGCCAGAATAAACATCATCCACTGGTCGCTCGCAGCTGACGAGGGCTGAAAATCATTCAAGCATGCATAATTGCATCAGTAACAGAGTTAAGGCTTTGAGTGGTGGTTTATTAGGCAAGCATGAGTAACTCGGGATTCAGAGCGCTTCCTCTGGCAAAGCTGACCAACCTAACCTTGCCCTGACGCTTCAGTGCTCCCCCCAACCCACAACGTACTACACACTACAAACACTTGGTCTCTTTGTCCAATCCAGGTAGCACGGCCCTAAAGCAAGCTACACATGTACATGTAGCTACATGTAGCTACATGTAGGACTCCTGGCTTATTTAAAGCCCCTTGGTGCCTTAGGTCTTCTGTTGAGGTGGCTGGCCCACTTAGTGCTACACTGCACTGACAAGGCCCAATTAGGCTGAAACAGCTGTCTGCAGCTGCACTTTTGGTACCAAACTTTTGAAGTTTCATGTACTTCAACAGGCAAAATTCAGGTAGCAGCATGGAGGAGACACAAATTTTGGCCTAGGCAAGTATACAGAAGAATCTTCTTCTGTTGATACTGTTAAGATAGCTGATCTAACCAGCTTCATTTTGTGAGTAGTTTGTGTAAAAATCTATCAAGTTGGGACCAAGAGTACATTACACATACATGTACATGTAACATGTACATGTACTTAACATGTACCACATGTACATGTACAGTACATTAATGTTCTCTTGTTAGGACCCTTCTGATTAAAAAGGTATTTGTATTCCAGGTATATCCTCATAGAGAGGTTCTACTGTAGCCCTTAAACTTGGTACATGTACACTGACCAGATATGCAAGCTCGGCAAATCTTCAATAGCAAGGGACAAAAATTGCGGCCTAGCATAAACCCTAGTGGGGTTAATCAATCTTCTGGAAAAACCATCGAGTAAAAACAGAGCAAAAGTCCTTGCTATACAGGTGCAGCTGGTAGCCTCGCCACAAAATATCACTGCCTCACAAAAACAACACAATTGGTTCTGGACAAGCGGCACATACAGCATGCTAGAGTCTTATCAATGAGATATATAATAACTATGTACACACGCACGCACACAAACACACACATGCTAAATACATGCAGAGCAAACCATATACATACAGCCCTTATAATTTACTGTGGATCATGAATATCATCAAGAGGAGCAGGGTCTATTATGAGCCACGAATATTATTAACAAGGTCCAACTTACACACATGTACATGTACATTGTGTATATGTACATGTATTGCTTATGCACGCTTAGCTGGGACCATACCAGATACTGACAGCTTAGCCACCATCTAGCACTTCAACACTTGTACATGTACGTCTATGTTTCCTAATTTACATGTAGCTAATATGATGGCATTTTGAAGTTTACACAATGTGATATCAGCTGGTAATCAGCTGGCCAGTCTAGCATGCTTCACTGTACAAAGTCAGCTGGTTCAGCGATTTTGATACTGTGTTGTGTACACATATCGTAATCTCGGAAGCCCTATGTGTGCACCAGACTGTAAAGATAGCCACTGTATCCCACGGCGGTCCCGTGACCATAGGAACACACGGTCAGCCCTTAGTTAACACAAAAATACACTGTCTCTGAAAATGATAATAATTCTTCATATTTAAACTGCCCCAGGGGTGTTTGTTATACATGTATATGTCC
Organism: Stappiaceae bacterium; assembly: GCA_964291365.2. GTDB lineage: Bacteria > Pseudomonadota > Alphaproteobacteria > Rhizobiales > Stappiaceae > JBDWFY01. The sequence goes on along the minus strand of OZ220018.1, from coordinate 107,525 downwards.
ACAACAGAGAGCATTTCCACCATGGGCTATACTTCTCACCTTTTGTAGCTATCTATAATGCACACTGATTATGCTAAATAAAGCAATATCCCAAAATAGAACAGCACAAAAAATACAAGAGAAGTTGTGTAAGAGGCAGCCAACCACTAGCAGAGCCCCCAAAGGCAAGCCACAATGCTTCCTACGCTTTACAAGAAAAGCAGAGGGGAAAATATCAAAAGGAAAGTGGGTCAAAGGTATAATTAGCTCAATAGAGGTATCGGGTTTCTTTGAAACGGTGACCACATCGAGCACAGCATGTAAACACAAAAGGATCACTTCCACAGCATGGATCGAGATTGATTTTTAACAAGGCTCATTAAACCCAAATTGTTCAACTCAATTAATCCCAGCCACATCAAGCCGCTAACAAGTCCACACCTTAATTAGGCTTTTCCTTTTAGCGATGGTAATAGTGGGAAAAATTATACTCCTGGTTTGTCTATCAGGATACAAACAACTACACAATCATAGCAAGACTTGCACAACAATGAGTGTGAGTATTAGTGTAAAGTGATAGGTACCAGTGTTTTCTTTCATATAGGCACCGTGAATGTATGTACATGGACGTAGGCATAGTGTAATGTGTACACACATGGTTTTGGAGTGTGTAGACAGTTACATGCATTGGGTTGCCACAAAACAGCCAGTTTATCGCGTTAGCACCACCACTCTACAAACCTTGCATGCCCGAGTGGTCTGGGGGTGGTCAAACACGTACAAGAATCTTTCACCTAACACAGGAGGAACTAAGAAAGAGATTGCGTAGAATAACACGACTATGTGGCAGTGGCTCGAGCCCAAAACAAGGTAACTACGTCACCCCATACATGGTTGATCTCGGCTAACCGGAACACACGTACACAACAGCTGACACGCGAGCAATTCAATTATGGCGCCTCTAATTTGCTCGAGAACACACAGAGGTATAATTGTACCCAACTGGCCACTAAGTTTGTAAGGAACAGGCAGGTAGGGAGAAATAATTGGATTTTCTTCACCATAGAAACATACTCAGTAACACTGAGGGTGCCACGATGTGTGTACGTGGTCTAAGCTGTGAACAGCTTGCCAGACGTACACACATCTTCACATAAACACACAGGAAGAAAACAAAGGAAGAAACTATTTGAAGGTCTAGGCAGGAAATTACTCGTGTGAGAAGTTTAGGCCACTACCTGTGCTCCGTCCAAACACAAGTCTAGGGCCTCGAATCGTAACAACATTAGACCTAAATCCGGACTTACACAATTGTGGTAGCATCTTAATGTGAAAGTTTATGAGAACGTCTCAGACGAAAACGGATGTATTAATTTATTCTACACACATACTTCCTTGGGTGTTTACTGGAGGAGTGATCGGGTTAGGCTACCGAGAGCTTTTCATGATGTGACCGCACCCCAACGCTAATTAACATCAAAGGAGGAGGTTGTCTCTTTTGTCGTACACTCCCAGATCCCCCCTCAAACCAACGAGCTGAAGCTATGGTCTACATGTACATGGATTATTACTGCTATGCATGTACATGCATGTGTTTGTGCATGATCACAGTGCCTGTTTACGCTTTTCTTGAGAAGATTAGATTAAAATAATGAAAAGGAAATAGAACTCCTTTGCAACTCGTGTGCTACAAACCTGGCTGGCAAACAAAACCACATTGCAGTATTATTGGATTATCAGAAACATCACATCAAGCACAACACATTCATTGTGGATGTAATACGTAGCATGCAGTGGTAGATGAGGGGAAGTTAATGTCATACTGTCATGCACATACTTACTTTGGAAAAACACATAGCATATAGATGTAGATGTACAATACACGGCTATTATTTTTAATCAGTACGCATGAATATACGTACATTTTGTATAATACAGTTCGGCTGCTATCAACACAAGACATGAGGGAATACTAAAGCCCCATTGATCCGTATTAGGCTAAGTCTTGAACTTTCATGAACACATATGTGCAGTGTACATGTACACAATTTGCGATGGAGAAATACTGACCTGGCTGTTGATGGCCATTCTCAAGACAACTCTGGCTGTGTCATCATCCACTGAGACAATCTGCAGCAGTGGATGAGGGATGAAAAATGTGTATATGGATGAGTGGACCAAGTACATACATACTATTACATTATGCACACGTAGGCTCATATTTACATATTATTTCTGTAGATTCGTTCAAATGTACAAAACATCAAGTACATGTACAGCACTGCAGAAAATTTTAATTTTTCACAGCTAATGGTGAAAAACATCCAATGCCAGCAGTATGTGAACCATGTAGAAGGCAAAGCCACTTGAGACACTCAGTCTTGAGAACTCGAGGAGGTAAAGTGAATTTAAAAATGCTTTTTGTCCCATGCATACACATGTACATGCATGTCATAGTATGGTATGTACATGTACTGTGTAAAGAGTATAATTATTTTAGGGGTGCATGAGACAGTGCATGGTTTCAGACAATAAGCATTTTTGGTGCTGCTTTGATGCAGTTTGGAGCAATTTTCACATTGTGTGCTGCAAGTCACAAACAACATAATGACTCCCAAGCATCTGTGTGTCTGCTGGACTGGTCCATGTGGTCATCATGAAACCCAAACACACACATACCAACACTTAATTCTACAATTACAGTAAGCACCATGGCAACAAAAATTACACCCATACACATTTGCAAGCCAGGTATATGATTATGGAGCACCTGCTCTAGGAACTATCATACTGAATGACTGCGTGCAGATACCTTTATGTACACACACTACAAGAGAGAGAGAGAGAGAGAGAGAGAGAGAGAGAGAGAGAGAGAGAGAGAGAGAGAGAGAGAGAGAGAGAGAGAGAGAGAGAGAAGAGAAGAGAAGAGAGAGAGAGGGTTAGCATATGAAAATGAGTGGCTGGCTGGAGGGTACATGGAATGTATAATGCATGTAGCACGTAGCAAGCTGGCCTATATAAGCCTCTGAATAGGAGAACAGCTGCAAACACGCACAGTCACTGCCGTAACACAACAAACTAGCAGCCGGGGAAAGGCCGCTCCCAACCACACCAGGCTACCCACATGCGCCAACGCTCGCACCAAAATTTCCTCGAGCCAAATTCCTGCAGAGTAGATGGCCAGATGATAGCTACTGATAAACTAGTCACATGTACATTGACATGTGTGGTGACATGCATATACATGTACATTCCAGGCGTGTGAAGCAAGGGCTAATAATGGATGAACATGAGTGGGCAATTGTATTTTTATAGTTATTTGTGCTGAGTAAGTGCATTATGTTTGGATCAAATTGCAAGTACACATGCATGTAGCCTAGCCACAGAGGGAGATAGTGAGTCAAAGAAGAAAAAAAACTGTACTGACAATTTCAGAATGACAGAGCACAAAATATAGCCTAATGTAGTCAGTGTAGCGATCGATTGACCTACAGAGAGCTTAAAAAAGGTTCGGCCTTGGAACAAGGTAGTTATGAGCCTTCACTTAATTAAATTTTGTATGATTTGCTAAATTTAATAGTGCAAGCATGCATGGTTTACTTGTTTGATCTTTAGTGGGCTGCCCCCTTCCTGCATAGCTTGTAAGGATGCAAAAGAGCTGTTCTTTGAGTAAAACTTATTCGAGACTTGTGTGCAGTTATCTCCCATCATATATTGCAGATTCAATGATAATGTAGCATAGAACAAGTGACGTCGCTGGAGGGAGTTGCACGTAACTTTGATATGGCATATGTATGTACATGCATGTACATGTACATGCATGTGAGTGTGGAGGCAGGGGGGAGCAATGTGATATCATGGGACTGCAATGCATTACTGTGAAAACAGCATAGTGAATAATGTAGAGAAAGGAAGTGATCTTAAAGTACATTGTAGTAGTGCCTTAGTGGGTGGGACAAAAGCCCTGGCCTCACTGGAGACTAGACTATGACCTCGCATGATCCCATGTGACCTTGGACAGCTGGGAACTTCCAAATATACCTCATTAACTGAGACAGGAAGTGAAGGATAAGAATAGACCTAGCGTCTGTATATGGGAATAGCCATGGAGATGATGTATCATAGATGAGGAATTCGTGATAGCTAGCTAGCCCACTTGGAGATAATGTGATGACTTAATGGTGAAATAAAAGTGTGAAAAATATCAATATTAACATAATTACAACTAATTAACTGTACACAGCTATGGCTTAATACATGTAGTTGTGTCGATCAATCTCTCTCTCCCTCTCTCCCTCTCTCCCTCCCTCCCTCCCCCTCTCACATGCACCCGCCATCACATTATGCAACACACTGGGAATGTGGGTTATAAATTACATTAATAGGTCAGACTGAACCTTTGAAAGCTGCCCACGCAGACCCCAATATTTAGATTTGATGACAGATTCACAGACACACCACATTCTGGATGTGGTCTCCATATCAAAGTATCTAGAGTTCATTGGTAATCTCGTTTCAGCGGGGCTCAGGTTATCTATTATTGACCATTACTTAAGTGCTCCTTAACGTGCATGTGCAAAAAGAACATAGGCTGCTTAAGTACGCATGGACACGTAGCTCTCATGTGGCGTAAGAACATAGGCTGCTTAAGTACGCATGGACACGTGGCTCTCATGTGGCATATGAACATGGGATGCTTAAGTACGCATGCACGTGTGGCCCTGATGTGGCGTAATCAAGCAAGCACGTGACCATGCAGTCACACACAAGTGCCTGTAATGAAAATTTTGTGTTTGTACATATGCAAACGTAGAACCATCTTCATACATAGCTACCTGATGCAATGTGCTGCTATGCATTATGCAACATACAATGTACACATACATGAACAAAAAAGCCTCATCTCTAAGAGGAAATCATCTCAGTGTCTCCTAAGGTATACATGTTTCTCTGACATATATATAACGTAGGGATCTAGCTGTAAAAACTAAAGCATATCACATGAGCATAATACAGTTCAGCTGCTATCAACACAGATATGAAATGGAAGGATCTATGGTGCTCTAGTATAGTTCGGCTGCTATCAACACAGATATGAAATGGAAGGATCTATGGTGCTCTAGTATAGTTCAGCTGCTATCAACACAGACATGAGTGAATGTTCAAGCCCCATCTACTACAAGGATAAATGTAGAATTATTATATAGAGTAAATGCTAACTGGGATGAAGAATCACACCAAACAATGACATAAATGCATTCCAGAATGTTTCCCCTATCAGGGAATAGGGAACAGACAATAGTGCCATTTGCAGAAATCAACACACATGCGCGTACTTCAGGAATGTCCTACATGCCTTGTATGCTATCACTAGCTCCACCCAAACCACACCCTCCAATCATATCTCCAAATTTGCTTGGGGAAAATCCTGCCATCAATGTACGATGATGATATTATGAATATTCTACAGATTCACAGAGGCCACTATGGTCACCGACCCATCACACTTACCCACACCACCAGTCACTTGAGGAATGTAATTACTTCTGGTGTTCTGGAGGTTGGCTATGAATCACCAGAGTGCATGTACACATGTAGTCCATTGTTTCATAGATCAGATAGGGCAGCGTAGTGTCCACAACAAAAATGGGAATCACTGACCAAGGCTTTTGTTGAGTTAGTGTATTAGTATAACGGTGCCCAGCAGATAGGCTAATATAATCATCACACAAATTGGAAACTACTGGCCAAAGCTACTGTACAAGGGTGTCATGTACATGTACAGTTGTACTTATGAATACTTTGTCTCTATGTATCTTGGACCATGCATAGTGTCCTGTTAAGTACAACATGAGTTTTCATAACAAATACCTCACTGCACACATGCAGCATATTGAAGTGGTCAGGAAACTACAGAAAGTATCGTTCCTTTGATCTCATTAGCATAGCATAGCATGATGCGGCCAGCATTCATGCACAGATATCTATCACCACAAGTTGAATAGGACAACATGGGTGGATGAGTAGACGTACAACATACTATACCGTACAACAAATTGTGGACTTTGTTCCTCCCATGAATTCATCTCTCAGCAGGGTACCTCACTAATCCAGTAAGTAACCTCAACCAATCATTGATACAGCATGCTACCTTAGTGTGTGGTCGGTTGGACTGGTCATGTACAAGTACAAATTATTAGTGTAGTACACAGTATACATATGGTGTACTTGTACACGATAACTCGAGGTATTTTACTACAATCATACCTAGGGGAGCCTTCCCAGAGCCTGCTCAGACATGCCTATCTAAAGCATGTTAAAGACAGAGCCACTAAGCTATTGACGTTGATGCACACAGCCAGCAAGTAGCATATGCAATATTTTTGGTGGAGTAAACATGTGTACATGTATGCATCACAACTAGGGGTGGTACACATACATGTACATGCCATGAGCCACTTAGGTGGGTAGGGAGAGTTCCCATGGGACAAAAGAGCTTTTTAACCTACCACCCCTAGTTCTCAAGGCTAGGCAGGCAATGAGATGGATGGTTGCCCCTTAGGTTTGGGATTGGTAGCGGAAGATAAACCTACTGAATTTTCATGTAGCTTAAGAGACTATTTAGTTCCACGTACATCTACATACATGTATATGTACATGCACATGCATGTGCCTACCTTTCCCTGGAGGCCTTTGTGGGGTCCAGACAATACACGAGCATAGTTACCAGCAACAAAACCTACACACAGGAACACAAAAAAGATACCGTAAAGTCTGGTTAATAAGCGCACATCCTTATTAAGCACATATTTTTTAATAAGTGCATACATGTACTTCGTCCCTGTTATTAAGCAATATTTAATAAGCGCATGCGCTCAATAAAGGCAATAATAATATCAGTCACTTGATCGAGAATTGTTCACACCAAGTATAGCTAATATTTGTTCTCTAAGCATGTGCGCTTATTAACCAGACTTTACGGTACCATACATTACCTAATCATAACAATAAAGTGTCTTGTTTGTAGGCAAAAAATAGGAGTAGATTGCAAGCACGGTGGGTAAAAGGAAAAAGTGAGTTATACTTTTTTCGAGGAAGTGCTGCACCTACCCTGGAGAGGTTGTTGAGGTATCTCCTCCCCTATCTTCTTGACGTGCCTGATCCGTCCATCCTTGTCAACATAAGGTCCCAGCACCTTCTTCGGCTCCTCTCCTGGCTTCTTTATCCTGTCCTTCTTCTCAGGGGGTGGGGCTCTGGGCGTGGCTCCGAGACCAAGTCCGCCAACACGTGGAATAAACTCTATCGGCTCAATCAAGCTAAGGGAATTGACAACAAATAACTGCCAACAGCATTATGTAGTTATGTCAGTGTGTATGACGACCCCGTACCCAATGAAGATAAAGGCTATGGCAAGTGGATATGGCAAGACACTAAAACAAAAAAGACTGTATCTCCTTACCCTTTGTTGGTTCTTCCAATGGCCTCCCCTTTCTTCCATCCCATTCCCCTCAGCACTGCCTCTCCAAACCTCTCTATGGGCATCGCTTCGTATTCGTCCATTGTGCTCTGAAGGAATAATGAATTCTTGACCAGATGCCTAGTAGCCGAATAGCCATAAATGCGATTGGTAAAGGGTTGTTAACATAGCGTGCCCACGTGATCTACACACGCCTATAGCCTCGTGGCATTCTATTGGCTGTATCTCGTCGGAGAGTAAAAGGCAACTTCTAATGTATTTGCTGGATAAGAGAGTAAGTTTTAATGTTTTTACCGACTTTTACCTCTCAAAACAGCTCCAGCGAGCCACAGACTTTTATTCTCATAGATTACGTAACAGATTATCACCCGTAAATAATCACAACAAAGGTAAATTGCTACTAGGCATCTAATAACACAATATACACAATGTACACTGTAGGACATTCTCCCTCACCTGTTCAGGTCTAAGCTCTAGGTCAGCTAGTTCATCGTCCTCCCTTCCCTCCAGGATGGGTGGCTTGTTTTGCAGCAGTAGAGGAACCACTAGTCCCTCACCTGCTTCATCAGCATTGCTACCACGAATCTGAGCCTCACGGATATCTGAAACAAATGGACAAAAAAAATAATGCTATACTGCTATGCAGCAAGTAGATTGTGGATGATATCTTCACAATAAATCAGCAAATGTCGTATAATAGCAGAACTGCCATACACAGAGCAGCACATATATCAGGGCCATCAGGACCTGTCTACAATGGTTACATACATGAGAACAGACTGAGACATACAACAAGAGATGACTACATGTACAAATTATAACAATTACCGCCAATAGATGACAACAAACACACTAGTTCACAATATTGCACACTTAGTGTCATGTACCACCCCCAGAGGAGGTTGGTCACCGATTTTTAATTGGAGGATGTTGTCATAGGCTGCAGTATATGCCCACGCAACTCGGGTCAATCCGCTGAGTCAGCAAAAATAATACATTGCATATTGTGTGCAATAATTAAACGTGCAAAAATTACGACCAACCTCCTCTGATACCACCCCCAGTTCTCAAGGCTAGGCAGCTAACTTGTTCTGCCTCTTGCACAGCTCACACAGGTTTGCCCATACATGTACAATTCCTCACCACTGAGTACAGCCTTCTGCTGCCTCTCTGTCTAGCTATAGCTCTTTCCCTGAGCTGCTAGGTATCTCCCTTCCTATAACACCCCCACTCTGCTGCCCCCCCCCCACACACACACAAAAAAGGGAATGTAACGAACGACCCTTTACCTCTGAGTACAGCCTCAGCTGCTTCTCTGTCTAGCTGTAACTCTTCTTCTGTCCTCCCCTGGTCCTCTGACGATGATGACGGAGCTGCAGTCCTATCACTGCCTGGGAGACGCCACCTGTTCTTACCAATGAATGGAACAATATACTCCTTCTCTTTGGGCTTGGGCTTCGTACTGGATTAAATATAATTATATTATGCAAAGAATGGAAAGTTGTCACTATTTCAAGTGATATCAATTACTGTATAGTTCATCAGGAGAAACTTTTCACCAATTTCGCCACCTACTCTTGTTGGCGAAACTTTTGTTCTGTGAATTTTTTGTCCTGTGTTAATGATTACATAGAGCATATGGCGACCTTTACCGTAATAGCGAAAATTTATTCCATTGAATATTTCTGCAAATAAAGGTACCTGGGTTTGGTGAAATTTTTGTTTCGCGAAATTTTTCGTCTATACGGTATTCTACTTGGAGTACGGCATAAGAAATGCATGTACATGTATTATACATACAAGCATGATGTGACAACTCTATAATAGTTGGATACCAAGTCCAAGGGATCTACGCAATTTAGAGACCCGAAGACCTGAGGCTGTTGTGTCCCGAGTGTAGCAAGGGCACTACTTCAGGCCTGAGGGTCTCTAAATGAGCGTAGATACCATTGGATGAGGTATCTAACTTATTTAGAATATAGCAACCATGACCATGACAGTTCAAAATGAGAGCCTGAGATGAAAAAGAAGCTAGCTAGTGTGCTATATAATATGAACTATGAGTTAGCAACCTACTCTTGCGCCAATCAACTCATTGAGTCACCAGCACTAACACTCATCGTGGGTGTGGCCAAAGGTGGCTAGCTAGTTGCTCCTGCTTCAAGCATGTGCTATTCCATCTCCGCTATTCACTTCTAATAATACAGTGAGTGTGGTTTCGTGGGTTGACAGTAGACAGCTAGAGGTTTACCACAGTTGGTACATACAGCACTATGTTTGGTTGTCACACAGCTAACGCTTTGTTGCTATACTAGGCCAAGCAGGTTTACTAAGTAGGATTTATAAGTGCTAGAGGCACTTAGTAAACCTGCAAGTTTCCAAGTTAGTTAGAAGCTTCAATATGACCAATCAGATTGCAGTATTTGTTACACCTATATTCTAATGCAGCGTTGAGCATGAATAGCACATGTGCACATGCATGTACAAATTGTAAGATTATGTAGCACTACCGTTCATGTGGTAGTGCAAGGTTCATATCATACAGTCAATTTCACTTGCATTTGAACTTCTGTGCTTTGCGTGAGACGATGTATAGAGCAAGTTTTTGGCATGTAGCTTCACGGACACCCATGGGATTGTCCCAATCAGTGGTACCTTTGATTCCGTGATCGTCTGTAGCTGTGAATTTTGGTTGATATACATACGCGGTCTCACGTACGCAACACACAATGTTCAAATGTAAATGAAATCAACTGTAGCTTATCATACCGTAGATAATATAGCGTAAACGGGATTGGAAACTTGTCATATGATACAGATATCCAGCGGACCATCTGTGTTGCAGTTGTTGTGCAAAAAACCCACAACATTTTATGCATTTTTTTACAAAAATGCAATAACATTTATCAAACAAAAACACTTATACACTTTAAAATAATATTATGCCGTTGCTATATACTAGGCCTTCTTCTAACAGTCTGTCATGGCAATAAACTCCTTCTGTCCTTATCTGAGGCGTTCTTCCCCCAACAAATCAGCGACTTCAAAATGGCGTTGTTTTGAACCTTTTCGGGTTTTCTGGTTCGGTTGAAGTAGTATATTCTCCAAAAAGTGGCTGTTGTAATGTAGACTCTTCATATCTTGACCTTGGCGTTCTCTTTTTGGTAGGTATCACAACGTGAGTCGAGATACTCCCCCAAAAGTGTTTTCTACAGAGAAGTATGGCAAAGATGTCCGAAACAGTGGCGAACAGCTTTGTCCCTCGAGTAGACGGCAGCAGACTGTTGCACTCTTCACAAAATGTTGCTGGTGCTATTCTTCCATCCTAGGAGCTTTACTTTCGTTGCCTCAATGTAGCCATATCTCTGACACAGGCTCGAGTAGAGCCCCACTAAAGACTACCTGTGTAGGGCAACACGGAATGTCCGCCATGGAATGTATTGTGGTATACTGGTCACGTAACAAGTTTCCAATCCCGTTTACGCTATATTATCTATGATCATACATACTGAAGTATATGTAGCAAGGGTTCCCATACACTAGCCAAATTAGTCATTTGCTACTGTATCCTTCACTTTGGCTACTAGTCCCTGGACTGTATAGCCAATCTTTGCCATTATTTCCTATACAACCTGCTTTTAATGACAGCAGTGGTCAGCAATTTCTTTGAGAAATGGTTACAAGATTTTGTAAGCTTCGGGAACCCCTGTGTAGATAGAAAGCATAGTATCTCTTTAACCAACCTGTGAATAGTCTTTCCCTCTAGAGAGAGCACGTAATCCTTCCCTCCATCCCCCTTACTGCCCTCATCATGGCTGCTGGTTCTCTCTCCTTCAAGGCTAGCTCCAGCCTCCAACTTCACTTGAGACTGGGACGCCTTCTTCTGAATGGTAAAGCCGCTGAAGGACATACCAGTGGACAAGGATTGTTGAGAAGGGTATTTTTCAGGCTGGGAATCCATGGTTGGACGTTTTTATTCTAGTTAGTGCCCTCCAAATTTGACCTTTACACCATGCGTTGACGACCTTTACCAAAGGTATGGGAACACGGAAACGGATGTAACTAGCCCACTTCCCAAATTAATTCTGCACTCTATGCTCCATCGCATGCAGCCGCTGTTCTTGAAACCTCGAGACTGTCAGCCGTTTCAATTACGCCGTGGATGTTATCAACAGTGCTACTGCTCCTTGCCCTTCAGGGCAGTACATCAGCAGACAGGCAGAGGGAGGAGCTACCAAAAGTCAACAATCCAAGTCTATTATCATCCAGAATCTATGATTATGTGGTTGGATCACCGCATATAGCACCAACCTCTTCTTCTGTAGTTGATGATACAGGAGGAACTGCATCAACATGTTCACTAATATTTGACAGTATTGGACCATTCTGTCAATATGTCGTATCCACCGAGCCTGACAGTGGAATATGCCAGCCTGGATTTTCAATGGAAACCTGCAACAATTGCCAACTCATTGTGCAACTATGTGGATCTCCTGATGATAAGGATTTGGAGAGCATCTGCTTGAGTGATATGATACCCTCATGTGCAGATCATCCTACCAGTGAAATAGACCCATTTATCAGAGAATACTGCTTCATTGTTGAAAGCGTGTGCAATGGAGAGTCACTGAATGGAGAGAGTGCAAGTGGAGGGGTGTCTGGTTCTGGATCTGCGGGGTCCGGATTCTCTGGTAGTGGTAGTGGTAGTGGTAGTGGTAGTGGAGTAGAGCCTACAGTTATTCCAACTACTGGCAGCCCAGGACCCTCTACCACTGAGCCTATAACTACCATTCCCACTACTGGCACCTTTCCCACTACAACCATCCCTACTTCTACTATCACAACTACTAGTACGGCTGCTGACACTGGTGGCACGTTCATGACTACAACAGCTACTATTCCACCACTCACAACATCTGTGGTAAGTTTATTGTAATTATTTGGGAATTCTGTAACTTTTTGAATGATTTCTTTCGTGCAGCCAATTGTACTTGTGAGGCTGGAGGATCTTACAGAGCGGCAGAGGAGAAATGTAGTCACCATTGGATTCACGGGATTGAATGTAAGCAAACAAACAGACCATGACTTTGAGTGAGCACAAAGCCAATGATATATTATTGTGAATGATTAAGGTTGATGAATACACAAGCCATATAAATCTTAGGGGCTAGGTAATGTGGGTGTTTAGCAACAATGTGCCCTTATGTCCCCTAGAAGGGCCCTTGCAATGAAAAACGATCTCTTAACCATCAAAGCCACACTGATGTACCGTGTGCCTCTACTATTCAACCACAATCCCATGATAAAGGCACTGGTGTCCAGAATCTTCACCCTCACCGACTGGTGATAGTTATCACCTACATCTACAAGCTTATACATGTATACTCAAGCTATGAATAAGGAATTGGATGCTTGCCACTGCACATGTACTATGTACCAGTGCAAATGCTACACATAAGTGAATTATTCAGCAAGCTCAGTGCCTCCAAGTGTACGGATTTATCTGTAATTTTACGGAAATACACGAGCTTTTACGGACGAAAATGCTGAATTACGGATTTGAAAGCATCCAGCCCCACCCCTCTACATGCATGTGGTATAGTGTATAGCCATGGACATACGGAAAAGGTTTGAAAAATACGGCATTTATTGGTGTATAGTATGAAAAGATTAGGTGAAAGGTTGGAGGCTCTGCAAGCTACACATAAGGAATTGGACACTTGTCATTGCACTCGCATACACTATGTTCCAATGCGAGTGCTACACATAAGGAATATTCAGCAAGCTACACATAATTATGTACCAGTACATGTGCTATGTGTAAAGAATTGGGTGAATTATTCAAGCGTGAGTGCTACGCATAAAGAATTGAGTAAATCATACCTACGGCACCATCCTTCTTCCAGTGGACACACAGACGAACGGACAGACAGAAAATCGCCTAGTGATTGCAATAACCCTCTGCCTATATATTTTGCAGTGAAGGTTAATAAGTATGAGATCACTGCCTATTACTATAGACCAGCAACAGCTATTGAGGGCTACTGTGTTAGCTAATACTAACATGGCAACACCTTTACATCTCTTACAGGAAGAACAATTTGTTGACAATGCTATTATGGCATTTCGCGTGGAAATTGCAACAATGGTCAATGAGTTCTTATTGAATCAAGGTAGATGTCTGTCTCACAGCACTTGCATGGCATCTGTAGTGTCACTTGGCATGATCCCATCTCTATCAATCAGGTCAGAACAGGAAGAAGAGGCAGGCAACATCGCCAGTTCCAGTCTCCCCTGATGATGTACTAGTGATTGACCCACTTCACATGGTCAATGGAGAACTCCTGGTATCATTTATGGTTGCAGTTGGTGGGCAAGGAGGTCAAGGTGCACCAGTCAGTGGGGCTGCTTTGGCCAACCTGCTTCAACAGGAGGGACCTAGCCTTGCATCAACCTTGAGCAATGCTGTATATGATCGTCCCCAGACCCATTCTTGTGTTGCATGCAATGCTGAAAAGACGGAAATGAGATATGCTGCATTGGGAATGGGTCTGGGGATGAGGCTAGCCTAGTGTATGTACTACATATACTGCTTATGTAGCAGCTGAATATGTCCATGATAAGGTGAGGGGCCTCTAATTATGCTTTGGAGAGTAATTCGGTACAGGTTACTACAGGTCATTGGCTCATCGTGCATGCCATGCATGCATCATGTTGCTATGTAGGTAGCTACTATTCACTATTATGTCTTCAACCTAACTCTGTGCAAGATAAGCGTGTGTTGTGTACTAATAGAATATGAATGGAGTGCATGGTTCCCTAATAGTCATTGAATCAATGATCTTAACTTAAGTACATTACCTCGGTACTACAAGGATATGGGGAGAACTTGGGAGTTATAGCTAGATCACTTGTGTATATAGCATTATAGATATTCAGTTCAATAAATTACATATTGCAGATTGGTCAGCCTGTTCAGTTTGTTGGGGCATTTGTCACTACAACGACTGATACTACCAGGGAATTGCCAACAACTTCACAGTTCCCAACAACAAGTTCAATATCTCCTACTGAAGACAGCGAAGACCATGAACAACTACAACAGTTAATATTTGGTGCCATTGCTGGTATAGTGGCAGCAGCGTTGATTGTTGTTGTACTGTTTGTGGCTGTGATGGTAGTGGCTATTGTAGCACTAGTGTTCGGCTATAGAAACTCTGGAGGGATGAAAATAAACCTGAAGCACAAGTCACAATCTCTGCCACATATCCAAGTGTCAAGATATGATGAACACATATACTTAAATTCTGTGTGCTAGCTGTAGTAGATGGCAGAAGCAAGTGACCTGAGAAAAATTTTATTTTGACTCTAAACTTTTCAATGCAAGTGATGCATAACATCAGGATACAAAAACAAAAGAAGTCACAGCTTAAATAGAAAAAGAATGAGACAACAAGACTCCAAGACCAGATGAAAGAAAACATGTTAGGCTACTTAGTCAACATTGACTAGATAGCCCTAAAATTTAACGAACAATAAATTAGCCAAGTTGGACATAGCCTCGTAACAAATTAATTGTCAAAGTCATTACCTAGATGGTACAAAAACAAATTCTTCAAATGAACTCTGTTGAAAAGAGGATTCCTAACAATTTTACGAAAGACACAAAGCACCGACCTTATCTTTTTGCTCAGAAAGGTAGTTGCAAAGTAGAATGTATCTGACAAAAACCATTTAGGGTAGCCTCTATTTTGAAGCCTATTGAAGAACTTGCTTTTAATCTCAAGAAAATCTGACAGTTTAAAAGAAAGCCTCACATATCTGACTCAGAGTTCAGCTTTATCTTGAAATGACCTGGATAACAAATAGAAAGGAATATACAAGTATCTGTTGAGAGGTTTTTGATAAGGCTTAGCGATGAGTTTTGTGGGGACATCTTGGTCCTTGTAAATGACCATATCCATGCAAGAAAATAGCTTTCTCTTTGGAGATATTCCACATTAGTTTGATAGTGGGAGCCAAAAATGTTGAGTTGATAAGGACCGAGTCTAGTTCAGATAGACTACCACTCCAAATAAAAAACTAAGGTATTGTCAATGAACCTGTCGAGATATGAGGATGTTAACTCTAGCCTGGCCATATAGATGACAGCTGCAGAGACAGCCAAAGGTGTGCCCATGCTAAAGTTGGTGAGATACAAAACATCTGCCTTGGAATAGTTATTGGTGAAGACTGAAAGTTCTGTAATTAAGGCAGTGATCTCACAACCCTTTGATCTACAGAATAAGTCTATAGGAGGGATACAATGTTTGATAGGAATGTTGATATACAATGAAGACATATGATATCTGCATGTAACAGGAAACAGTCAGGAGCAATAGTGAGATGACTTAATTGATGATTAGATCTGAAAAGTCCTTTAAATAAGAAGGCAGAGAGAGAAGGAATGGAGCAAGGAGTAGGCCCTGGCAGATTATGCTAGCATAATTTTGAGCAAAATAGGCGCTTCTGAGCATCAAGAATTATGCTAGCAAAATAGGCAAAATTTTCCAATTAAATGAGCAAAATGGGTACAATTTCTGACCTTCTTACCTGAAAAATACCTATACAAATGTAGTAAGAGCCTTTGCAAAGTTTGCATCACCTTCAGCAAACAGAAAACCATTCTAAAGTATCTATGCCTTAGCCTGGTCACTACAAGGTAAAGTATCCTGGGCTATAGCTGTTATCGGAAGACATAACATTTTTTTATTTGTCGTGTTTATAATTGTGATGTGCATACTAATTATAATGCAAACGAATTATATTTTTCAGCTATGTAGCCATGACAATATTTGAGAAAAATAGGTTAATTGAAAAGCAAAATAGGTAGAATAAAAAGAAAAATAGGTGGAAAATGGGAGAATAAAGGAAAAGAAAAATAGGCAAGAATTTGAGCATAATCTGCCAGGGCCTAGCAAGGAGGCTGGGGTGATCAAATACTTTGTGGAAGTGACTATTGGTCTTCCAACTAAAGGGCATTTGTGAACCTTGGGAAGAATCTTTAAGTGTGCAGGAGTATGGACATCGGCATACTGAAGAACATAAGATTTCAACTTATCCCCAATTGAATGACCATATTTCTCCAAATAGAGATCAAGGTACACTTCATGGAGGTGAATAGCACAACACTGACAGTACATGTACTGTAGAACAGTTCATCACTGAGCAGGTGAAAGATTTCTTCTTCATACCAAAAAATAGTAGGTCCAAGATTCTTGTCAGCAGCCATGCAGGATCCTAACACCTTTGACAGAGTGAGTTTAGATAGTCTGAGAGCAAAATATTTACAAGAAGAATTATGGTGAAGATGATTGTACAGGGAACATAGGAGTCCACTCAGACTTACATGTAACATGTAATTTACGATACTGGTGTGAGAGAACATTAGTAGCTACATGTAAAATCATTGAAAAAATATTTAGTACATACAGTCCAAACAAAATCTGATCTAATCGTTTACAAAGTACTTTAATAGGGAGAATGCGAGGAATAGATCTAAAATTAAGACCTAAAGATAGCAAATAACATTCTGAATACTTGAGCACATGGTTTGAATTTCAGGGGACAAACAACACACAAAGGAACAAGTAATAACAGAAATTTATTTAAACAATGTATATAACCTACCACACCACGTCACGGTCCTGAAGAGCTTATTATTAACAGCTTCCTCTGCTCTTCCTCTTCAGTTTCTTTGACGTGATGGAGTGGTGGATCCTCCATTTTATTTTGCAACCAGACTGTCAAATTTAACTGATTTCTTTTTCTTTTCACCATCGCTCGACTCTTTGCAAGCTGAGAGGCCCTGGGAGCTACAAGAGGAGCCGCACGTGGAGCCAGAGCCAACAGATGAACTGTCAGAAGAACTGCTGAAAGACCTGTTATTACTCTTGGATGAACGGATACTAGAGGAACTAGAACTGTTGTAGCTACCTGCGATCAAATCAAGCTGTCCCAGTCATTGATCAAGAGCATTAACAACTCTAGCTTCAGGAGCAATGTCTATAGATGTAGCAGCATTCTTTGGCTTTTTTGTCGGTTTCTCTTTTGGATTGAAAAAAAAAGAATCTTGAGCAATAGCCAACTCGCTGTAAAAGCTGCGGACATTTAGAGAATGTCTTTGATTGATAATGGCCAAAATTCCCTTTCTCAGGATGCCTTCTGAGCCAAAGATTCAGACAGCTTTCTAGATATTTCCATAACCCGAAGACTGAGAAGAGAGTTCATGGCAGTTTGGAGGATTTCATCTGCTTTAGACTGCTGGTCCTCAAACAGCGAAGGCAACATCAAATCCTTAGGGACTGTTAGCGACTTGAGTTAAGATCTAAGCAATTAATGTAAGTGGCATATCATCAGGATACAAAAGCAAAAGAAGTCATAGTTTGAATAGAAGTCGGACAACATTGACGTCAGCAATGACTAGCATGTTTTCTTGCATCTTTATGTCTTAATTGCAATTGATTTTGGAGTCTTGTTGTCTCAGAGTGAATTCTTCAATACAGAGGTTACGCTAAATGTTATTTGTCAGATACATTCTCTGAAGTTGGAAGTCGTTTTGCACATTCTGGAATTACCTTTCTGAATGAAAAGACAAGGCCAATGCTATGAGTCATAGATTTATTGTTCGTTAAATTTTTCTCAAGTCACTTGCTTCTGCCATCTACTACAGCTAACACACATACTTAGCAACATCAGATCCTGGTCTAAAGTTTGAATATTATTTCCTTTCAATGTCCATGTATGTAGCTATATAATATGTTGGTTCAAGTCAATCAATGTAGTGGAATATTGTTACAATCATGAAATACCAGTATTATACTTAAATTGGGAAAGTTTCTATGTGCTAGTGCTGGATTGTATTATCTATAGCTACTGGGGGAGGCAGGGGGAAGCTTCCCCCCCCCCCCCCCCCCCCCCCCCCAAATTTCAAATCCTAAATAGAACTCTGTAGTGTGCAAAATATTTAGCGTCCAAATTAGATGTCATGTGATGGACTACAATTTACAAAATCATAATTATTATTATACCATGGATTTAAATACACTCACAGTCCACACAAATTAGCTACATACATAGTCTAGCTTAGTTAAAAAAATTATCATTCTTCAGTTTTTCTTGGTTCCTGAGTCTGGACAAACTGCTTCTTTGCTGACTTTCAAGAGGCGATGAAGTAGATCAAAACGATAATTACAACAGTCACCACGGAAAATAACACGATAACTGTAATGACCACACCCATGATGACCCCTACGTGGTACGGTAGATTTTAGTTCCATTAATGTTTCATGCTGCTGATAGCACAATTACCATTGAGATGGGAACTTCACGTTGAATGCCAGGAAATATGGTGAACAGCCAAATACTGAGAACTGGACTGACTTGATTATCCAGTTCGTTGGTGGTTTTGAAGCCAGTCATTCCTATGACAAAGTTGCTGGCCTCATTTGTTTGCATTATCAAATTCATCTATGTAGAACAAGCTAAGCTGTGTGAGGTCCCCAAATTCAAATTTCAGTTCATGGCTGGGTTGAGAGAGAAGAAAGAGAAAAGTAATGAAAAGACTCAGTAGGAATGGGGGAGGAGGAGAGAGAGGAGGGAGAGTGAGAGAGGGAGGGAGGGAGAGAGAGACTCACTTATTGAGTCACAGAGCCTCCATTCCATCCAATGTGCGTGAATGTCAGGAAATTTTGAGACATAATCTTTCCTTTCTGATTCCTCTCAGAGTAGTTGTTTATTGAGCACATGTAGTAGCAGATACCAGTCATGGTGACCTCACGTGGACCCAGGTCAAAATACAGTACTACAGAGAAAGAGAGTAGCCAATTTACATTTAAGTAAAGCTGAGTACTATTCTTAAACAGTACATGTAAGTTCTTGTTGTTCTCTCTCTATTCCTCTCCTTTGCTCCCCCTTCCTTTCCTCTCTTAGTACTCACCATTGTTCAATGTGGCCAGACTCTCTCTGCCAGCTCTGCTCCATCCCAGGAAGGTCATATTATTATCATCTAGGTGGGTGGGATAGCTGTTGCCCCAGTGTCTGAACATTCCAACCTCAAGCGTACCCTCAGCAAACTTCTGACCCCTCAGCAGAACAATGTTAGAGTAATCAGCACCATTGATTCTTGGTCCATCCTCACTGACTGGGGTAATGTTGGAGCCAGTCCACCTGTGCATGGTTGGTACAGTAAAGCTATACAATGAATGCATGCAAGGAAACTTCAACTTTTTAATAACCTCTCACGTGATTTCTTGCTCAACATGCATTTTTTTAATCACAATTGTACCATCATCATTATACTAGTGTCATGCAGGGCGAGCCTGAGTTCGCGAGAGCTATGAGCAGCAGATTTATGTCAGCAGAAGAGAAATACCATACGGATCTATCAACCATCTCTGGGCCGCCGCTGAGACTGTAGCCTATGACGCAGTCTTGAGCTGACGGCCATCATAGCTTTTAGCCACATACCCAGGCTCTCAGGGCCTAGGGGTGGGAAGAGACCAAGGCTATGTAACGTTACCAGTTTTCCTGAGGCCTCCACTGGCACAGTACGGTGCTGCCGTTGTCGTTCTGGCCGTATCCTGATTTCTCTACAAGCTACCGTACTCACTGTAATTTAGGTGCCAGAAAAAAACAATTCCAACATCATTTGGCGCTTAAATATCAGCTTAAAAATTTGCTTAGATCACGACTGACGCTTATATTAGAGTGGCGCTTATTAATATGGGTGGTTTTACATGCTTTACTACAGGTGTCGCTCCGTGGAAACGATTTGACCCCTAGAAACAAGAGGCTGTATCTCTGGCCATTGAGCAACAGAAGCTAGAACTGGGCAGTCTCTGTGATCGCACTAGCTACAGGCATGAACACTAGCTTCTTGGGCAGACTGTACAAAAACCACGCAACAATGGACACTTACATGTAGTGGGCTGCAGTTAGCTAAGCGGCTTGATTCACGAGAATATATTGTCCAGGCCATCGCCACGGAGGTAGTAGAGTAAAATACCGAAGCTCGGACACCAGGCATATTCGGACACTTTATCTCGGAGCAGGCACAAGCGACAAGGGGCGGGGCTATACCAAGTGGTACCTTGGAGTCACCTCTCTCCACATCTCGAGCGAGAGCCCTTGCAAGAACTTCAACGCTGCATCAGGACGCCGACAAAAGTGGTTTCGGAAACAGCTATGTTCGGACGTGTGTATTCATTTTCGTCCAGTGCATGCCAATGCCGCCATGCATGACCCGATTTCTTCCCGATTGGAGATAGTGGTAGCCCCACCCATAAGCTAATTGAGTCCCACCCAGCAAGTGCTACTGTCGTTTTACTGATGCAGGACAACTCGAATTAGTGTAGCACATCTATATCTCAAATATCGGACGATTTTGCACAAATAATAGGATTTTACGGAGAAGTAGCTGCAGAAGATAGATATCTATGGCCTTTCTGCATAAGCATCGATAAGAGGATGGGTCAGATCGATGATTTAGTGTTGACTTCCTGCCTACGACCGCAGTCTGGGGCATAGCCCAATATCTAGCTGATCAAAATGTACTAAATATAGAAAATCGTCCGATATTTGAGATATAGGTAGGCTACATTAATTCAGTTGTCCTGCATCAGCAAAATGACGGTAGTGCTTGGTGGGCGGGATCCAATTAGCTTATGGGTGGGGCTACCACTATCTCCAATCGGGAAGAAATCGGGTCATGCATGGCGGCATTGGCATGCACTGGACGAAAATGAATACACACGTCCGAACATAGCTGTTTCCGAAACCACTTTTCTGGGCATCCCGATGCAGCGTTGAAGTTCTTGCAAGGGCTCTCGCTCGAGATGTGGAGAGAGGTGACTCCAAGGTACCACTTGGTATAGCCCCGCCCCTTGTCGCTTGTGCCTGCTCCGAGATAAAGTGTCCGAATATGCCTGGTGTCCGAGCTTCAGTATTTTACTCTACATTCAGCTTTTGGCTTCTTGCCTTCACAGGTCTGACGAGCAAACTAACGAGTTTCTCTGCCTTGTACATGTATCGTGTATAATTATACATTACTTAGGTCATGTGCCTCAAACAGGCTGAAATTAATGTGCATGCGCCACAAATTATGCTATATGCAATACAGTGGTTTTCTGAATGATTGTCCATATGGCCATTGACGATCCCTACCGAACAGCGCATGTGCCTTAAGGCTGGTTCACAATGTGACGCAAGGCCTTGCGTTGTGTTAATTTGCGAAACACAAATATTTCTAATTAAAATTTTCAGCAATTTTTTTGCAATCAGATGCAAGGACGCAACGAAAATAAATGCAAGGATGGGATCCAAGTCTATTCTAGCATTGTGTTGCGTTAAGGCCGGTTCACAATGTGACGCAAGGCCTTGCGTTGCGTTAATTTGCGAAATACAAATAATTTTTTTAGCGATTTTTTTGCGATCAGACGTAAGGACGCAACGCAAAGGAACGCAAGGATAGAATCCGAGTCTACTCTAGCGTTGCCTTGCGTTGCAACAAGTGTCAACGTGAAGGCGACACAACACAACATATGGTGTAGCGTCATATTGTGAACCGACCTTTACGACCAGTGTCAATGCAAGGCAACGCAACGCAATATATGGTGTAACGTTATATTGTGAACCGACCTTTAGACTGGAGGCCTTTAGCCCAGAGGCTTGGGCAATCGATCAGCGAGTTGGCTGGCTATATTAGCAGTGATGGGATAGGCTATGGCCACTCCCTAAATTTTGAATGCTATGTTTGAGCTTCAAAACGATCTCGTATAGCCAAAATGTAGCAATCGGTTTGAAAGCTAAACTGGCTAATGAACCCCCCGAAAAGGGCTCACATTGAGCGAGTGACCCAAGATACAGCCATAATTCTTGATGGTAGATCGCCAAAGCGAGCAAAAATGGATCTAAGAGTGCAAGGCGCATGCACAGTTTGGTAGGGGTCGTCGATGGACAATCAACCTGAAAACCGCTGTATCAGGCGTATGCTGTTTACATAATCAGTGCCATTTACTCTCTCCTTTGAGCACTTCATGTGTGCAAGGTCTGCCCCTTCACAGTCCTATTTACAACACCTTATAGCATGCATGTGTGCAGGTATGTAGCTATGTAATGGAAGGTATCTGAATTGAGTGCAGCAGGGGGCGAGCGAAGCGAGCCCCCCTGCTTGTAATATATAACATTATAGTTGTCTGTCCGTCAGTTATGGGAGATCAGCGGAAACGATTTGACCTTGAGACACGAGGTGCTGTTATCTCTGGCTGTTGAGCAAAAAAAGCTAGAAATAAGCAATCTCTGTGAGTGCCAGGTCAAGGCGCTAGCTACGGGCACAAATACTAGCTTCTTGGACAGACTGTACAAAAAATCAGGCAACAATAGACACTTACATAGAACAGTCTGTAGTTAGCTAAACAGCTTGATTAATGAGAAGATACTGCCCGAGTCATCTTTGCGAAGCAGATTCTGTATTTTGAGCACTTCTTGCCTTCACAAGTCTTGCGAGAGAGACAGCAAGTAAACTAACGAGATTAGTTAGGCCACATGCAGCATTTTGCTCGTGCTGTTTACATAATCCATGCCCCCTAGCTCCATTACCACACTATGACCTCCTCATGCTTGCAACATATGCCCTTTCACAGCCCTGTTTACAACACTAAGATAACTGAATTGGGTGCAACAGCTCTATAATCTATGATTGTACTGTATATGGACAGCACTACACAATATCATACGATTCCAGTGCCCAATGCACCACGTGATGTGTACTGCTTATAAAGAGCAAGGTGCACAGAGGTGCATCTAAGAACAATAAAAACAACTCCCTAACAGAAGATCGAAATTATAAATTGGAGCACGATGGTCATGCAACCAGCATGTAAAAGCACTATGATACATGGACAAAAATCTAGTATTACCCAGGGATTAGACCTCCGACAAAGAGGTTTGCCCAGTGGGCAGGGAATTAGAACACAAAAGTGGTCTAATCCCCTCCTATGCCCGGTAGGGGGGAGTGGGGCATGATTTAGCCTCGAACCCAGGCTCTCTTTCGTGGGCGGAAAGGAGAGCCTGGTACATACTGTCTGTGCATGCGCAAAATTCCCAGAAATCCTGGGAATTCGGATTCGTCTGTAAAATATCACGTATATTACTCCGTGTACTGAACATAAACTATCTGTAACACTACTGTTTAGTTCAACTCTACCGCTATTTGCCACACTTACTGGTGTCTGCCGTCACGAAAACATTTGGCGTCGGCTACTTCTGTCTTAGCAAGGCTCCAGAGCCAGTTGGAAGCGAGAGATAAGAATGAGACCTAGCTATCGGTGATTTGGTAGGTCCACATATGTCCAGTAGCCTTTTCGGGGTAGTAGATGACTATTTTCTAGCCGTATCTGTTTCACAGAGACGTCTTAGTCTTTTGAAAACCAACGGTTAGTTGGTTCTTCATGGGGCTTTATTTTTGTCTCCATATTTTCACTCGACATTGCCGTATACGTGTCCAAGCCACATGTTCGCTAGTAGTAACCTGACAGTTTTACGGGAAAGTTTACAGAAATATTGACACATGCGCAGACTGTGTGTACCAGGCTCTCCTTTCCCCCCATGAAAGAGAGCCTGGGTTCGAGGCTAGGCATGACACTGATAGGTGCATAAGACCTCTCAGACTACATTTTTGACTGAAATTAGCATCGATTAGGAAGCCTTTCAGTTTATGATTACACTTTATTTAGCATAATGTTATTATTAGTGTGTCAAGAATTTTAGGGGGGATATCCCAGCACATCTCCCTCTAAATGAAACACTGGCTTGGTACCTCTCCAACCAACCTGTGTACAGTCTAGAGACAGCACATAATCCTTCTCTCCACCTCCCTTATTGTCCTCATCACAGCCTCTGGTTCTCTCTCCTCCAAGGCTAGCTCCAGCCTCCAACTTCACTCGAGATTGGGACGCCTTCTTCTGAATGGTAAAGCCGCTGAAAGAAATACCAGTAGACGAGGATTGTTGATTTTTCAGGGTTGGACGTTTTTGTTCCAGTTGGTGCCCTCCAAATTAGATCTTCACACCATTGATAAGGTCGACGACCTTTACCGAAGATATGGGAACACGGAAACGGATGTAACTAGCCCACTTCCCAAATTAATTCTGCACTCTATCGCATGCAGCTGTTCTTGAAATCTCGAGACTTTCAGCCGTTTCAATGATGCCGTGGATGTTATCAACAGTGCTACTGCTCCTTGCCCTTCAGGGCAGTACATCGGCAGACAGGCAAAAGGAGGAACTACCAAAAGTCAACAATCCAAGTCTATTATCCAGAATCTATGATTATGTGGTTGGATCACCGCATATAGCACCAACCTCTTCTTCTGTAGTTGATGATACAGGAGGAACTGCATCAACATGTTCACTAATATTTGACAGTATTGGACCATTCTGTCAATATGTCGTATCCATCGAGCCTGACAGCAGAATATGCCAGCCTGGATTTTCAATGGAAACCTGCAACGATTGCCAACTCATTATGCAACTATGTGGATCTCCTGATGATAAGGATTTGGAGAGCATCTGCTTGAGTGATATGATACCCTCATGTGCAGATCATCCTACCGGTGAAATAGACCCATTTATCAGGGAATACTGCTTCACTGTTGAAAGCGTGTGCAATGGAGAGTCGCTGAGTGGAGAGAGTGCAAGTGGAGGGGTGTCTGGTTCTGGATCTGCGGGGTCCGGATTCTCTGGTAGTGGTAGTGGTAGTGGAGTAGAGCCTACAGTTATTCCAACTACTGGCAGCCCAGGACCCTCTACCACTGAGCCTATAACTACCATTCCCACTACTGGCACCTTCCCCACTACAACCATCCCTACTTCTACTATCACTAGTACTACTACTACTATAGCCGTTGACACTAGTGGCACATCTATGTCAACAACAGCTACTATTCCACCATTCACAACACCTGTGGTAAATTTTTTTTGGCCTTCTGGAAAATTTTTGAATGATTTCTTATGTGCAGCCAATTGTATTTGTGAGGCTGGAGGATCTTACGGAGCAGCAGAGAAGAAACATAGTCACCATTGGATTCACAGGATTGAATGTAAGCAAGCAAGCTGATCATTACACTTTGAGTCAGAGCACCGTGAAAGCCAATGATATTACCGTAGACTCTGGTTAATAAGCGCATGCGCTTATAGCAGTAAGTGGAAAGGGAATATGTGCCTAATAAATGATATGGGCCTGTTTATGTAGCCACACCCACAAGTGTTTGGGCGTGGTCGCGAACGATCACGATCGATCTCAAACTCTACTAGTGCTGTTAGGCCTAGACTTCTAGTAATATTATGGTTATTTATCTTTGGCTTACCTACAGCACTTTTATCCTATGTTAGCTTCATGATTGGCCAGTTCAAGGTTTAATACTCTGCCACGCCAATTTAGCGCATGCGCTTATAAGATGTAGGTTAAGACCAGGAAGAGAGCATGCACTTAATAAACAATATGCGCTTAATAGCGGGGTGTGCTTAATAACTAGAGTTTACAGTATTGTGAATGTTTAGGCCATATAAATCTTAGGGGCTAAATAATGTTAGTGCTTAGCAACAATATGCCCTTATGTCCCCTGGAAGGGCCCTTGTAATGAAAAACGATCTCCTAACCATGAAAGCCACACTAGTGTACTGTGACATTGCACTTCCATTATTCAACCACAATCCCATGATAAGCATGAGATCACTTAGTTCCATAGTGTAGTAACAGCTATCAGTGAGGGCAATTATTGTCAATCAGTGGCATTTTCCAGGTAACTGTGTAAGGGGTGCATGATTCATTTAGTATTATGACGATAACTGCACTTGAAGAGTATGTCACAAACTATGAATATTTACATTATCATTGAGCCCTAAATAACATTATGCTACAACTTGATCTAATTATGTGCCTGCCCTAGTTTATACTACACCTGTAGATGAGAGTACTATGTAAACACTTGTGCACACAATATGGTGTTCAACACTCTTCCTTCTCTTGTAATTGCACAGGTGGATACATAAAGCTAGCAATAGTTCTATGTATTGTATAGTATTTGCATGACATTGCTGTAACACTTCCCTGATAGGTGTACTACCTTACATGTCACTGGCTATGGTTATGTGTTAAACTGAGCTGACATCTACATGGGCTAGGTAAACATCAAATTAAATTAAAGGGTGCATTAATGTGTGGATTGGGGTGCGCCAATCCCACTATTGTCAATATATGTACTAGTGTGATTCATATGACAACACCTTTACATCTCTTACAGGAAGAGCAATTTGTTGATAATGCTATTATGGCATTTCGCGTGGAAATTGCAACAATGGTCAATGAGTTCTTATTGAATCAAGGTAGATATCTGTCTCCCAGCACTTGCATGGCATCTGTAGTGTCACTTGGCATGATCCCATCTCTATCAATCAGGTCAGAACAGGAAGAGGAGGCAGGCAACATCGCCAGTTCCAGTCTCCCCTGACGATGTACTAGTGATTGACCCACTTAGCAACGTCAATGGTGAACTCCTAGTATCATTTGTGGTTGGTGGGCAGGGAGGTCAAAGTGCACCAATCAATGGGGCTGCTTTGGCTAGTCTGCTTCAAATGTCAGAGGGACCCAAGCTTGCAATGACATTGAGCAATGCTGTATGTGGGTAATTGTATCTAGTCTCATTCCCAGACCCATTTTCGTGTTACATATGATTGCCAAAAAGCTAGAAATGGGCCATATGTTGCATTGAGAATGGGCCTAGGGATGAGGCTAGCTTAGCTGCTATATGTTCTACACACTGCTTATGATTTGTAGACATGTCCACGATTTTTAAGGTGAAGGGGCCTCAACAATAATACAACAATGCCTGTAGAGGGGTAATTACAAATCATTTGCTCATTGTGCATGCCATGCACATGCTTTACTGACTCATGTTCAGGGGCGGCACAGAAGTCTCAAAAGTGATACGGTGTATTAGATCTATATTATCATCCAAGATCAAAAATTCTTATGCACATGACCAGTGCATGGTGTCGCCAGTGGGGTGCATGTGCATCCACTCTATATGTATTGGTGCACACAAAAGTTGTGCAGCTTTTCTGTATAAATAATATTATGTAATACATAGTTAGTACAACTATAGCACTGCATCTGGCCTGTTGGTTACCCACTGCACTGTATTACTATTAACAAGTTTTAGTGTGTTGCTGTCTAGGCTAAACAGCAACACACTAATGTGGCTACTGTATAGAGTGCATGGTACAACCAGGTTTATAAGTACATACTATAGGCTGTAGATTCATAGAATGTGCAGTAGCACACCCATGACAAAAGTTGTACAGCTTTTCTGTATAATGCATATACATGTACATAGTAGTACAGTGCAACTGGCTTGTTTGTTACCCACTACATAAGTATAGACTATAGCCGTAGTAGCTACTATACTACAAAACAAGAACAGCAACAAGCATACACCTTATTGAGTAGGTAGTACAACCATGCAGGTTTCTAACCATACACTCAACCGACTGTAACAGCTACATACTAGGTAGTTAATTGTATGCACCCAGTGTACAAAGTATCTGGAGACACCACTGCACATCATGCACATGACTGAATGCTAGCTAGATATATTCTTATCATACACTGTTATGCATATGGCAATGAAAAATATAGCTAATGACAGTCTTATAACTTATTTTGGTGCTCCCTTGCTCTGCTTCGCCAATGTTCATTGCCATAAACAAAATGAGGTCTACTGTGCAGTGGCTGACTGAGTGTTACTTCAAGCATGCACAGGTAGCTACTTTCAATTTAGTGGGTGTGGTCTCAATCAAAAAGTGGTCCGGCATTGCACACAGCTTCTGAAAGTGGTACGGCATTTGCCGGACCAGCCGGACCTTCTATGCCACCCTTGCATGTTGCTGTGCAGGTAGCTACTATTCAGCTCTTCAGCCCAACTCTGTACAAGATAGTGTGTGTTGTGTACTAACAGAAAGAATGGAATGCATGGTATTTCCCTAATAGTCTACAGCTGTATTTTTGCATTATATCTAATTAGCCTTGAGTTTATTTATACTGAAAAGACTTGAGGAGAACATGGGAATTATAATTATAAAATCTAGAGTGTAAGCTAATCAGAACCTCTTGTGTATGTAGCAATGCCACTGATCCCTAAACATAATATCTTGTTACAAATTACATCATTTGTAATGATGCAGATTGGTGATCAGCCTGTTCAATTTGTTGAGGCATTTGTCACTACAACAACTGACACTACCAGTGAATTGCCAACATCTTCGCAATTCCCAACAACAAGAGCACCACCTCCAGGTGAAGAGCGTGAACAACTCCAACAGTTAACATCTGGTGCCATTGCTGGTATAGTGATTGCAGTATTGATTGCTGTCGTGCTGTTTGTAGCTGTGGTGGTAGTGGGTATCGTAGCACTAGTACTTGGCTATAGAAGTTCCGGAGGGATGGCACTAAATCTGAAGCGCAAGTCACCATCTTTGCCACAGACCTACATCCAAGTGTCAAGACACGATGACAGTCGTTTAGCCAGTGACTGGCACCCTATGACATCAACAATGAGTGAGAGGAATGAGTATGTCGATCTACCTACAACCAAAGGCAATGGTGGCTCCAATGAACACACTGAATTATGATTTACTATTAGTGTACGTTATTATGTATAATATTATGCTTATTAGGCACACTTTTAGTGTAGTAATTATTACAATAATGGTAGCCTTGTTCCCAGGCTCTATTCCCAGCTTTCAGATCAGGTAACCTGGGCCCTGGGAACGAGGCTATCTACTTCCTTTCCAGTCACTTGTACTGACATATATATATTCACAGCCCAATTATAGCCATACATAATGAATAGCAACTGGACCTATAATGTTTATGGCTGCATTCCCATAATTTAATTAGTGGGAGTCAGTGTACACAAAGTAGCAACGACCTGAATACATGTATAATAATATACTTGTGCCACTGCAGCTGGGATCGTGAGCATAGCGTCTATTACTATCACCACCTTATTTATTGCTCCACATCTCCATCAAGAAGAGCCAATTCATCTACCATTGTTATTACACTGACGTATAGTAACAGTTCTTCCCCATGCAAATTATCTCTTTAATAATAATTAATGCAGACATTAATAATATTATACTCGGCCTCAGGTATTAATTAGACTATGCAAATTACCCTGCAGTACACTGTATATAGCTAATAATATGCTTGTCATGATCAGGTTAAAATTTCTGTAGTATTATTATTCGATCCTGCATACCTGGTTCTACCATGAGGAATGACATTGTGCTAAGCTAACAAGTGCCAAGGACCTTCATTAGGAGCTATACTGAATTATTGCATAGAGTAATTTGATCTTGAGTTAATTTACGTATATGAACCATGCATGCATGATACCAAGTTCATAGTCATGTAAATAAAGTATAATAATATGTGCAGCTCTCATTATTCTGTTCCCACTGACATAGAACTGGCCCTGATCTTTAAACTTGGAAACTGTGGTCTAATTAGCTAATTATGGGGAACCTGTACATGAATCCTACCAATGAATCAAGATTAAATTATAGTACATGCACTTGTTAGCCTCATCCCAGGCCTAGGCTTCTCCCTTTGGATCAATGTCAATGAAGCTTGTATAATAATAATTATGGGGATGAGGCTAACAAGTGCATGTACTATAATTTAATCGTGATTCATCGGTAGGATTCATGTACAGGTTCACCATAATTAGCTAATTATTTGACCACAGTTTTCAAGTTGAAAGATCAGCCAGTTCTATGTCAATGGGAGCATAATAATGAGAGTTGCACAATGTCATGTAGCTACAAATTAAAACACCCTTCAGGAAGTGGATACTCTCCTATTGTTGAGCAAGAGGAATTATGAGTATGTCGATCTACCTACAACCGTAGTAACAGCAATGGTGGCTCCAATCAGAACACACCAAATTAATAATATTGTTATGCTTATTGCACTGTAAAAAAAGAAAGGGTTGTTTTGACCAATTTTGGTCATCTCAGTTGCACTCATAATTGTTGCAAATCAATGGGTAAGGTATCCAAAACATGTACCTGCACATAAACTTAACCACTCATCTAGAAAAAGCTTATTATAAGCTGTTTACCATTTGGAATGTGGAGTAGATAGCAGAAATTCTGAGTGGCTAAAATGGAGTCATGCAACTGACATAACCAACATGGGTCAAATTAACTATTATTTTTTACAGTGTGGCCTCTGTCATTATGATAATTGGTGACTGGTTATGTGAAAAGGGATTATTGGGGGGGTTTCATTTAGCATGGACAGCTTTATGTGCACCAGTAGCTGCCACCATAATAGACAATTACATTCAAGTTTATCATCAGTGTAATGCATAATAAAATTAATGTGCAGCTAGCCGGCTCCCGATCTTTTGCAGCTGCATTACATAATACAATTTAGAGTAATGCTGTAATTTGATTAAACAAAACCATAGCAGCTTGTATGCTCACTGCCCTCCAAACAATGGAATCTGTGTGCAGATGGCTGACCAGCTTTTAAATTGCCAATTTTTGGTATACTGAAAGCATGCAATATATAATTAAACGCAATCAACAGATCTAGTTATATATGTGTGCATCCACGCAGAGAATATTATTTTCAGTCAATAACTTATTTACGAAGTCCAAACAATAGAAAATATTTCTTGATATTAGCTCATTTGCTACCAACAATGCTGTTGCTCCTTGCCCTTGGCAGGAAAGCTGCAGAGCAGAGGGAGGAGCTGCAGCTGCAGCCAACAATCAACACTCCAGATTTACTATCCAGCATTTAGCATTTTTGATCGGCTAAGTAATGTGATTGGATCACCTTATACGATACCAACTCCTTCATCTGATACAAGAGAAACAGCACCTAAATATTCACTAATACTTGAGAGTATAGGGCCATTCGGTCAATATGTAGTGCCCATCAAGCCCAACAATGGAATATGCCAGCCTGGATTTTCAATGGACACCTGAAATAATTGTCAACAAATTAGGTGGATCTCCTGATGATAAAGATTTGGAAAGTGTTTGTTTAAGCAGTTTGGTGCCATCTTGTGCAGACCCTGAACTCATTTCTTACTTCTTCATCACAGATTATTGTTCCTTTGTTCAGATTGTGTGCAATGGACAATCGTTATTCTCAGCACTTAACATTGGTGCGAGTGCTAGTAGGCATGCGAGTGGAATACCATCTGGATCCAGTCGTAGCACTCTCTCAGGGTCAGAGGCTGGATCTGGGGGGTCTGGTAGCGACAGTGATATCAATAGTGCCGGGGCAGACATGAGACGAGATGTTGAACAGGAGGAATAAGGATGTTTACCTACTAATGAATAACAACAGTCATAATTACTGCCGGTAGTTTTTTATATGGCTACAATCCAGATTCCTATAATTAGAAAAAACAGCAAGCCATCATGCATATAGCAACCCGTATATAAATGGTATCTATATAGTATTTAGATGCTATGGGTTCAGGACATGTATAGCTATGTTAATTTCCCACGGCTAGCTAGCTGTGTTCATCATGGACCAACATAATTATTATGTACACCTACATCCATGGAAGACATAGCAACAATCGCTACATGTAGCTAGGTGCATGGTGTATTATTGTGGCTTACCAATAGCTACATGTTAACCAGGTAGTGCACCACGTAGTCTAAGACTTAAAGATTCACCAACCATATGATGATTTGAGATGCACTCAATAGTCAGATTTTATGGTAGCTAGGCTGGTTTAGAGTGACGATTGATTTTATGTAATGATCATGACAAACACGATGCCAAGGTTACAGTCATGTGAGCTTATATTCCGAGGCCTGTATATAGCTAGTAATCATAAACATAATCTGACAGCAGGATCAAGCAAGGGAGCCCTCTGAAGCACACATACTATTAGGTGACTACTATGCTCTCAATAACAGCTAAAACTGCATGGCTGAACTTCAGATTGAGTAGTCTCAACATGCTCCTCCTTCATCTATCCCTAACCCTGAATAGTAAATCTATACACCTTAAATCCCTAAGCACGGATGGTCAAATGTAGACCACAATGTC
Organism: Stappiaceae bacterium; assembly: GCA_964291365.2. Lineage (GTDB taxonomy): Bacteria > Pseudomonadota > Alphaproteobacteria > Rhizobiales > Stappiaceae > JBDWFY01. The sequence goes on along the minus strand of OZ220018.1, from coordinate 74,887 downwards.
TTGCTCATTGGCTTAAGTAGCTACATTTGAAGCATTGGTATATTAGAGCAGCCTCCAGTGGCAAACCAGGGTGTGGCTTCTCGTAGCTATGCACATCACAAAAGACGCACCCAACTCCTTCTTGTTCACATAATTATTAAGATTGCTTTGTACTATGAGCATAGCTATGTAGATGACATTATGTGTAGCCAATAGACAGTCTGTTAGCACAACAATGCTACTTGTATTACATCAACTATAAGTCTGTCAGTGTATGTGTGCGTTATACTGTTCAAGTTATGCAACAGAAGTGTATTGATGAGACTACACAGTAGTAAAGGGAAGCTCCCTTGCCAAAAATCTGTCTCGTATGCCCATCTCATACAATAACATGCATGTCTAAACAGTGGTAGTAATTATTGTAGCCGTGTTTTTACTTACTCCATGCACCATGGAGGACACACTTCAATTATTTGCCAACACCAGTACACAAAACATTGATGTTAGTGCTGCTGGGTACAGAGAGGGAGATATTGGCACCATGGTGACCTCTTGCTCCAAAAGGTACTGGTAGCACACATAGTACCCGCCTTAGGTGTAATGCTAACACTTGATGAAAAACTGTACGCCAATGTGTGCACAACCTATGCCAATAGATGAACTACTCTAGGACAGCAATTACACTATATAGGTATGCTAAATCTGCCTACCTCACGTCCTGTTGAACATATACGAGCCATCATCAAGCTAGGCTTAGGTATGCCATATAGTATTGAAGCACTGTTGCAAAGTATGACATTTGTATGCTTTCATGCATGTGTTTGTGTGAACTTTAGACATTCAAATGGCTACAATAGATGGCAGTGCCAGCACTACCAGGTTGTACTCACCAAATAAGCTAGTTGTTGGATCAAGCGTTCTGTGATATCATCTCACATGAATACTGTGCATGCCCTTCTTCACAACAACGACTTTATCGTAGACTATGTAGCAGTGCAGTGACAAATTTAACCTGCTTAATAAAGATGTACTTTGTGACTTAACTGCATGTATGGGTCCTTATGGAGTTTTATATAGCTCTTACATAGAGCACTTGAAGTACAATGTCATTTACAATAAAATTATCATGTAAAAGGTATGTGTATCATGCATTGCATGCTCACCCAGACAGATTAACATACAAACATTCTACACTAAGCGAGCTTTACTATACAGAACTATTGGGGGGGGGGGGGGGGGGGGGGGGGGGGAGGGTGGCTAGTAAAGACCTACTCCTATAGTATCATATACAAATGAGCTAATGAAAGGTGGGTGTCTAGCCACACCATACATCCCCCCTCCCCCCAGATCAGTCCCTGCTAAGTTGATAGAATCTCTCTTTAAATGCTGCTTCATGCATATGTCAGAGATAATACATTAGATATAGTAGATTTCTGCTCTGGTTAGATTAAATAAAGTAGCTTCACAGCTGCTGTTATTACTTAACTTGTGAACATCATTAAATTTTGGCATGGGAATAATTTTAGTAACAAGATATAAAAAATTGTAGTCACTTGTTCTTCAACTTTTCAGAGTTTACCTTGTTTGAAAGGGTCATAGTACTCTCCAAATACTCCCCTTTAAGCAAGACCATTCACAAGTACAATTAATCATTAATTCAATTAGCTGAAGTATACCAAGTGCTAAAACTTGACAAGAATTGGACGGTTGATCTTTATTTGTCATTTCTGCTGTGCCAGTGATGTTATGCTTATGTCAGAGTCACATGCACACGGTGTGTTTGCAATATCACTGGTCATACATGGGGCACTAGCCCAACCCACATGCCTATCAAAAAGCGGTCACTGCTACAGCAGAGCATTCAGTTGCTGGAGTCAGAGAACTTAGTTACTAGTCAGAGATCTAGAGAAACTAAAAATAAAAGATGTCGATGCTACTCTACAGCTTGTGTGTGACTGTTCTTGTTCTCCCCTTGGGAGTCATGCCAGAGGATTCTGATTCAGGTGTACTAGGATCAGGCTCTGGGAGTGGATCTGGAAGTGGTAGCATCTTTGTAAGTTATCCATTATGTCACCTAACAAAGACCTCTCAAGTGGTTTACCATAACCATTGTTTTATCCCCATTTTTTATTAGCCACTGACAACTCTAAGCTCTCTAACACAGCAGCAGAGAGATAATCTGGTCACAGTTGGTTTCATTGGGATGACTGTAAGTAGCTATAGTTATGGTAGAGATTTTGAAACCAGTTAATCAATTATTACATGACTGCAAGATGTATAGCCATGCAAAGCTACGAGCTGGTTAAGGTAGTTTGGGAAACTTAATTTACACCAGCTCTATACCTAAGAAATGGGCTATCAATATATGTTATTGATCACTACCAGCCTTTCTCACACTCAAGCTAATGCTTTGCAGTGAAGCACTAATTACTGCAATAATATTGTACTACTATAGAATAGCACTTAGTTTTAATCTGATAAATACCTCCTACAGACAGATAATTTCATGGAAGTTGGTACGACTTTTCAAGAGGCAACTGCAAATGCCATCAATGATTACTACAGTAAGATATACATGACATTGTTTAAACCATTAGCAACTGCACAAGCACTCTCTTTGATAACAACATTCTCATTTACTAAACAGGTAGTCGAATTGCAAAGAGGCAAGCAATGGTATCTCCGAGTGATGTAATTGTGGTTGATTTCATGGTGATCGATGGAGTACTTATGGTGGTCTTTGTGGTCGGCAGTCAAACTATAATCAACAGTGCTGAAATGATTAACATTCTGAATATTGAAGGAGCCCGGATAGCTCAAGTTTTGCAAGACGCCTTGATGGCTCTTGTAAGTTAACACATTAATTTTGCCTGCCAGATCACTCATACGACAGGTTATGTAGATTGCATGGCACGATTTGCCCATGTACTTTGCACAAAAATATTAGAGTTACTGACTCAGCAAGCTATATTTAGGGATTGTCATCAATTGGATATGATATGTTTAAATCGTTACCAAAATAGATACTCTTTGGCACTGGTAGACGTGGATTTTTTGGTGTATTACATTTGGCCAAGAGTACAATGTACTCTTGATTTGGCATATGGAGGTTAATCAATCACCCTATATTAGCACCATGATACACTCTCAGCCAATGCATGGCATATATGAATGATGATAACACATGCATGTAGACAGTACATGCAGTTTATGTGGCTTAGATACCAAATGAAAGTAGTTAGAGTACATGATTACTGCTTTTTAAATTTCAAGCTCTCAATTTTATCAACGCAGATCATCACAAGTCACTAGCTTTAAGTTAGCCACCTTATCCCAATAGATGCCATTAAACAGTTACTGGATGTTTCTATAGCCTTGACCACAATGCATATAATATTCCCATACCATGGCCAAACACCTGCATACAAAAAAATTATGGCGATTCCTCTCTCCTTCATTCAGGGTACTTCTGTAACAGTAGAGTTTGCTGGAGTGATGGGAGTTGAACCTTCCCCTGCTCCTGATTCATCCTCCCCAGTACAGCTCACACAAACGACCATCATCGGTATTGCGGTCGCTGGGATAGTATCAGTTGTACTTCTGGCAATAGTGATCATTACTGTCGCTGTCTATGCCTTCCGTAAGAAGAGCAGAGCCAAGGGGGAGAGTGCATCAGCTGACTACGTTGAGGTGCCAGCAGAAGATGCAAACAGCTTTAGCAGCAAGTGGCAGCCAATGAAAGCAAATACCCGAGGTAATTACGAGGTTGTGCCTACTTCCTTCAACAAAGAAAATTCCGATGGCAACTCACATACAGCTCTATGATGTGCGTGATCATGCATTTTGATTGATGGCATTCTTGATGATTTTTTTTTTAAGTTTGAGCATTAATTTATTATGCCTTCTGTAACACATACATACAGCAAAGTTAGCTGCATGTGTCCAAGATATTATTATGGAACACAATCTGTACCGATATTACTTTTCTTTTTTTGTTATGTATTTTTTATAAGCATGTATAAAAATAACAATCATCTCTATCACTATTATACAGAGTGTGTTTGTGTCAGTAGAATTAATGAGCAGAACTTGTATTTTTGTATGCCCAAAAATTATCAATAGCTAAACTGTGCCAAAAGTGGTAGCAGGACATGCCAGAAAAAAAATGCATACATGGCTCTCTAAATTGGCTAATACAAGAGCTAGAGCAGGAAGTCCACACATGCATAATTTGTTGAATTGGATCGTATGTAATGCATGGTCTCCAGCAGCAAGTGGCATAACAGTAGTATTATTCAATTGATTTAAAGAATCAACTCAAGGGAATTCCAACTGACAAAATCTCACAGTTTAAAACAATAATCATTAATAAACCACAACTTCCTTACCACATAATATTAGCATTAAACAACCATTACAAATAATAATTTATTTATTATGATTGACATTAGACATCTCATTGCTAAAACTGGGTTTTTATTACTTATTATGATGACTAGTGGCTGCCTATTAAATTGTAAGACTCACAATCTAGCTAAAACAATTCCTTTTTCTTTCTGCCTCAGGATGTCAGCACACACTTTTTTTTTATTTATTTATTTTTTTTTATTGTGGTGGGTAGGTATGAGGAAATTTTCAAACCAACACCTATAACCAGCATGCCTACTAGCAAGCGTGCGTGCACGCGCATGCGCAGGAGCTAGCGATAGCCCCACCCATATTAGCGTTAAAAACCTTCTCGCTCATTTATGCCGTGGATTAAGTCAGGGAAAAGAGACAATGTCTGCTCTACTGTACTTGTTATTGATAGCGTTCGTCCTGCCTTTTGGAACAGAGCAGTGCGAAGAATCAAGCTCATCATCGAGCTCTTCAAGCTCGAGCTCAACTAGCAAAGAAACAGGAGACACCGGGATAGACATGACTACGGAGACTACGTCGCCTGCAATTTCGACAGAGACTCCTGCTACTGAAGTTCAGCCAACGCTGTCGCCATTTTGCACGTCAGTATTCGATAATATCGGGCCCTTTTGTCAGTTTGTCGTGGAAGACGACGGAGAATGTCGGCTCGAATTTTCCGACAGCACGTGCGATTCGTGTAGGAATGTAACGGCTACTTGTGGATCATTTGGTGGAGATATCTGCTTGAGCAATCTGGTATCCTCTTGCCCAGCGGGACCTCAATCAGATGCCTTCCTTGAAGAATTTTGTACCGTAGTTTTGAGAAACTGTACAGGACTACTTAACTTGGGTGGTCTAGTTTTTGCAGCGCCTGAAGAAGGAGGATCTGGTGATGGGATGCATCCAGAAACAGATCAACCCCCAACAACTACAGCTCAGTCGTCACCAACTACAGCTCAGTCGTCACCAACTACAACACTTTTGCCTCCAACAACTTCACCGGTAAGGTTTGTGAAAGTCTACCTGGCACTAATATGGTAGCTAAGCCGCCTGGAATCTGAGGTGGAATCTTGTAATATCATGCACTGTGGTTATGATTTCCTCCACCCTACAGCCGTCTCCCTTCGTGAGTGTAGAGTCTCTTACTACACAGCAGAGGGAAAATTTGGTCACAGTTGCCTTTACAGGAATTACTGTAAGTGGTTCTGGAAAGGAAATGTGACATTGACATAGCAACTTCAATTTCATTATTCATGATCCAGCATTTATGCATGAAACCATAAGCATACAATTTAGAGTTAAACCATGGCCACACCCAGATTATATGTGATTACATAATAGGTCTACAGGTGGATGATAGGCGGGATCAATAACAGTAATGCTAGCTATTAAACTTATCTTTCATATTGACAGATTACATTCAAGTCTTAATAAGCTAGCTACACGCACAAGCATTCTCAAAAGCACTTTGCCCTCTAGCACAGCAGCTGGCATCTGTAGCTTTGCCCAATCTTAATATTAGTAGTTCTTTAGGTGGCTTTGGTGTAAGAAGGTGGTTAAGGGCCCAATCAGTGACCCACTTTTCATACTATTAATTTTCATCTCATTCAGGCCAAGCAATTCATTGAAGATGGAATTACAGCTTTCCGTGAAGAAATTGCAGCCATTGTCAATAATCGCTTAGGTAAGATTGTATTAATACTATGACTCAGCATTCACTAGCTATAGCATTCTATCACAGCAGGTAACAGCCAACGAGTGAAACGGCAGCAAGCACCCATATCCTTGGATGATGTTATCATATTAGACTCCCCTTTTGACCATGACGGTGAACTGCTAGTTCCATTTGTGGTAGGTCAAAGTGCACCAGTCATCAATGAGGCAGTATTGACCGGCTTGCTTCATACTGAAGGACCCAGGCTTGCTACAGCCTTGGCCATTGTGGTATGTATGTTGTTCTCTAGATGCATGTAGCTACATGTTTGATCTAAGCTAGTATACTCTGACTCTAATATTTTGATGTAGCAAAATACAATGGGGAACATTAGTTAACAATACTTGTACGCACTCTTTCACTTACACATCAAGGTTACTGGGATCATAGAACTGTTCAAGGATTTGAGACAATTGGGTATTAAAGGGACCTAGGAAAGTACAAGGTACATGGCAGAGGTAGCAAAGCTCAGAGGGGGAAACTTCAGCTAAAGCCTAAAGGGGTGGCCACACCACCCAGTGTGGAACATTGAGTGTTGATACTGTAGGTTGCAGTGATGGAGGATTGAGAAATGCATGTACAAACATCGCATTGTCTACAACAGACCCACTCCCTCTAAATCAGATCCAGCTTTATGTGTGTATTTACTTGTACAAGTATAGCCATTGTCTCAGGTATGTAATGCAATATGTTGACTACCCCAAGCCTATTATTGGCCATAAAAGTGACTTGTTTAGACATCAGAGGAGATGGAAAGGAAGTGAATGGGATAACACGCCAACCTTAACAGCCAAGGTCTAAATCGTAATGCTGACCTTGCTGGCTTTATCTTGGCAGTGGGGGTTGGCATACATTAACTGATACACACTCAGCAGCCTCAAGTATTGTCCATGTATGAGTGATTTACTCAACACAACTAAATTATGATCTCATTCTTAATGGCCACATAGTCTAACGACATTTCTATAAAGTTTCAGTGCCAGGTGTTAAAGACAAATCACCTCAGACTTATTCAATATGATTGATCCCCACCACAGACCTAGCTAGCTACATAGCCCATAGTGACCTATTGATCTGTATATGTATTGACTACAGCCTCTCCTTTGTACTACCAAAATTGGTGGTTAAAGCAAATGGATGTCGTAGTTTATCTCTATCATGGTCATAGTGTAGTCCTTGACATCAAACAGAGAATATTATACACATCAACTGTAGCTATTACAACTTACAATATTACAAGTGTAATATTTCAATGACATACAGATGGAGGTACCTGTTCGATTTGCCAGAGTTGTTGGATTCACTGCACCCACTCCCAGTCCTACTCCACCCACCAGCCCTGCTGGGCCATCAGACAGAACCACAGCTGGATCATCTCCCAGCCCAGAAATGCAGCAAGAAGAAGGAGGACTAGCAGAGCATGCTGTAGTTGCCCTTGTGCTTACTGGACTCTTGGTGATCGTGGTAGTGGCTATGGTGCTGATTGGCTTTGCGGCATACAGTGGAGTTAAGACAGTAAGACACGACACGAGGAATGTAAAGTTGTCAGTGGCTCGCTCGACTAATTTGATCGCCGTGCAAGCAGCAGCAACAGCGGCTGCAGTGGAGGAGGGTAGCAGTGGCTTAGACAGCAAGAGACAGTCCAGACTCTCCCTGAATGTGATAGGTACTGATTCTGTCGCCATGACTACAACTTCAGTTAGTGTTGACGTCCACCCAACTGGTGAACAAAGTACAACTCTCTGACGGCTTTTTCAGCCTGCTAATTGTATGAATATGGTACTAATGAATGAGCTGACTGTTAATAATAGTAGATTGATTGATTTTGTTGTTCTAAAATGTTATTAAATAGTTTAGTTGAGTGTTTCCAGAATATTACGTTCATTTTGTGTGCATTTGTAGCCCATTAACAACCACCTTTTAGAGTATATTTGAACACTCACTTGCCAATCAACATGAATTTATTATTAAAGTTTGGCCACATGTTAAACTTGCTGGCACTGATTCAGTATTCAGCATGGCTACTAAAGAGCTAACTGTAGCTGCATTATTAAATTAAACACTTACCATTCACATACTATTGCTCATTCAGCTGACGTCAGTAGTGGGTGGACTTAATCACAACCATTTCTAGTGACACTGCTTTAATTGTCAAGTAAAGCAGAGATAAGGTCGTCAAGTTCAAAGATCAAAGTTCAGATTCACTCCGTTAACAGCATTTGCGCATGCCCAATAGCCTACGACCATATACGGACCTTGACCCAATTAACCCTAACCTTGACCTCCCCGTGCTCTTACCGCCCACAAAAGCATTGTGCAGCTTGCTAATGAATATGCTGCAATCACTCTATTGAAGCTGCTGACTCTTAGCTGGATTTTCGGCAGTTCAAACTTTGTCTGGCTTGCCATAATATTAACTGCAGTATGAACAGCTACATGTATCTTTCCCTGGTGCTCTTACTGGGAGAGGTTTCTCTGATTCTGGCAGCAAATTATTCTAATGCAGAACCCGGAGTGACCTACTATGTGAAGCCATCCAAGATCACAAAGTGTCCTGGTCAGCCTTGTGAAACCCTGAATGAATACCTTGACAATATGGCGAGCGAAATCAACCGTCAAAAGAACGTCACAATGCTATTTTTGAATGGAACTCATTCACTAGACGATCGGGCTCAACCCCCAATGATTACGACAGCTGTCATTCGAATGATAGGAGAGAATGAAAAGGTGGCAATAGTGGCTTCAGATCTAGATGGGAATGCTTTAGTGTATCATCTTATACTGATGAATAATAAAGAAGTGACCTTCCAAAACCTTGTGATCATCAATTGGAAATCAAGAGTAATAATGGACCTTGATTCTTTAACTTTCAACATTGTATCTGCTACATTGCAGAATTGCTGGTTTGAGACTTATGAGGTCCACCCACAAGTGTGCATTGAGCAGTCGGTTCTACAAGGAGGTCAATATAATTTTCGTTCGAAGTCTAAGTTTAAAGCAAGCAGATTTGAAAATGTAAACATGTTGATAGAAAATGACCTACAGGCTGAAGATAACATGTTTTTGAATACCCCAATACTGGCACAAAATATACACGTCCTTCTTTCAGGAACCACAGTTCTTTCTTCTACCAATATGACTTCAGCAATTACCTCTCGTTACAGTAATATAACGCTATCTGGACACGTCTCGTTTGTGAATAACTCTGGTATCAGGGGAGCTGCTATTGCTCTGCATTCATCTACCCTAAGTATCGCTGCCTATGCTAATGTCACTTTTACCAACAATTCAGCCCAACAAAAAGGTGGGGCAATCTACATAGAGCCCGGCATTGTACCAAGCATGGTGATCAATTCTCAAGCTCCTCCCACTTGCTTCTTTGAGCTGCTAAACTGCAATGCCACTCCTCCCTCGTACGATCTTTACTTTGCCAACAATTCAGCTGTTCATGGCGGAAACGATATTTACGGTGCCTCCCCATTTGAAGCTTACTGCTTACGAAAATACACATACACCTGGCAAAATTATCGGTGCAACTTAACTATTCACAGGAGTACTCCAAGTAATTCCTCTGTATCCTCTGACCCACTGCGAGTGTGCCTGTGTGACAAAGATGGTAAACCAGTGTGTGAAAAAAAACTCCTATACTCTACTGAACTATACAGTTTATCCCGGTGAAATTTTCACCATCCCAGTTGTACTAGTTGGCAAAGATTTTGGTTTAACAACTGGAAGTGTTTACACCAATATCTTTCCCCTTCACTACAACATGGTAACGCCATCTCTCTCACCATATGTTCAACTTGTAAGAAGCATCAAACGGTGCAATGAGGTCAAATTTTCCATCTACTCGCAGGCTAATGATTCTGTCGTCATATACCTAACAACTGTACAACTGGACTTCATTAGAACACTCCAGCCTACGGCTTCTCAATGCAAGTCTAGCTCTTGTTTTCTCACGGCTCCAGTCTTTGTTAACTTCACCATGCTTCCCTGCCCTCCAGGATTTGCTCTATTAGGGGATCCCCCACAATGTGACTGCTATCCTGTGCTCACCAATGATCTCAATGTTACTTGTCACCTGACAAATGGGACAGGGTATTTCTCATGGACAGGAAGTGTGTGGTTAGACGTTAAAGAGAATGAGATAATTTATGATAAGTATTGTCCATACAATTACTGTTATAAGGGGAGTAAAGTGATTGACCTCTTAGATGCGTCGGCTAGCCAGTGTGACCACAATCGAGCTGGAATATTGTGTGGTGGATGCAAGGAGAACTATAGCTTGGCGATTGGGTCTTCCAACTGCATCCATTGCCCTAATAGCAATAACTTGGCACTCGTCATATTCTTTGCAGCTGCAGGATTGCTACTAGTGTTCTTTATTAGTATTCTAAATCTCACTGTTACACAGGGCATGGTGAATGGTCTTATTCTCTACTCCAATATTGCATGGACCTACAAAGAAATCATACTATTTACTCCAGAAAGTCACAGCAACCCTGTGCTGATATTCCTAAAGATATTCATAGCCTGGGTAAACTTGGATTTTGGAATCGAGACCTGCTTTGTTGAGGGTCTGACTGCTTTCTGGAAGACTTGGTTACAGTTTGTTTTCCCGCTCTACATATTTTCCATCGCTGCACTAATAATAGTAGTTGCTAGATACTCATCTAGGCTTACTAAGCTTTTTGGTAGCCGAGCAGTTCCACTTTTAGCAACTCTCTTCCTTCTGTTGTATATGAAGTTACTACGAACTGCAGTATCAGCCCCGGAGTTTTCTATTCTTTCTTATTCTGAGTATCCTGACAGGTCATTGTCACAAGTTGTGTGGTCAGTCGATGGAAATCTTCTGTATTTTCAATTCCCACACATCCTTCTGTTTCTGGCCGGTCTTGCTACACTGCTATTCCTGTGGCTGCCCTACACGCTGCTCCTACTACTGATGCAGTGGCTGCGGCGCCTACCTTCAGTTCTGTTCTTAAGATGTATAATGCGTCTACATCCTCTCTATGATGCATACTTTGCTCCTCTCAAATACAAGCACCAGTACTGGTTTGGAGTGCTCTTGCTTACCCGAGGAATCCTACTCGTAACTTTTGCGTCTATTTTTGCCATTCCCCAAAACATTAATCTCATTCTCCTCCTCATCTTTGGAATGCTGCTCATTTACTTCATGGTTCTCACTCACCCATACAAAAGCAGAGCTATATTTGTTCTTCAGATTTCCTATCTAGCAAATCTCACTCTACTCAGTGGGTTTATTTTCTTCACGTATACACAGGAAGACGGAACAAAGCTACAGTCAATCGCTGTTGGATTGTCCACTGGAATTGTCTTTCTAAAGTTCTGTGGTACTGTACTTTATGTAATAATTAAGCCTCGATGGTGTCAACAAAAGATCACAGGAATTGAAGAGGATGATACCTTTGATAATAATAGTTACACTAACAGAGTTGGAGAGCCAGCTTTAGCTGAATATTTTGGTCGGTATCGTGACTCTATTTTGAACGAAAGTCAACCACTGCTCCCTACCTACTAAACTATACCCTGTATGTCTGCGCCATACCTAAAAAGGCTTGATCAAGATGTGTGGTTTTGTGTCAGGTGTTTAATAACTTACTATTGTCACAGTATAGTATGTCACTGTATGTGTGTACTCATTAATATTATTTCGGAACCTTACATAGTATATAATTAATTTCAGGGGTACTGGGCATTGTGTACACATGCATTATTTTGTCCCCCTTACCATAACTTTAGCCTCAAATAAGGCTAACATAATCTTACACAATGAGAAGACTTTGACCCAGCCATATATGTTAAGTACTCCTTTGACATGCATTTATGTTGTGCTAACAACTAGACACTGCATGCATCAGCCATGATTTGGCACTATTGGTATTATTGTTAGTCTTGCTAGCATTGACATTATCACGGATGAAAAAGCTTAGAAATAACCTTGGAAACATAGGAAGGTTCAGTTAAGTGGTCATGGCACCATATGTGATAGGATTTGCGAAAAGGGACCTTTTTTCAAAATTGAGTTTAGCAGCCATTCAAGTGCCACTAGGATAGCTCTAAATGGTGACTTAATAAGAGCTTATCACGCTGTACAGTTAAGTAGAAAAACAGGCTTAATAATGCAATAAAAATAACTAGCATTCTATTTCCCATAGTAACACAAATATAGGCCATTTTCAATTGCTTATTTCTTAGAATGATATTCTTGTCAAAAGGTCCCTTTCCCAAATTGTGTCACATATAATAATAAAATTGCATTATGCATGACATTGTTCCCTTTACCATGTGAGCCATGATGAGGTGCATTAAAAGCTCAAAGGATGCATTTAACAATAAAAACAATGATATTAGTTGTCATTATTGTGCATACATTGTAATTAGCATAGTATAATAGGACAGATCACCCGTGTGTACCTACTACTCTTGTCAAAAGTACAAAATGTTATCGATCAGTATGTTTGGCTCTCTGGATCTCATGACATTAACTGCTATTATTGTGAGAAAACATTGTATTGTTATGGCCCATGCATAATATTCTTGGAGCTGCAATCTCATCCACTTGTTATGATAAATCAATAGCAATATTTTGAAAAGCTTTTCTAAGTACAATTTTTGGGACTAATAGCAAAATTATAATAAAAGCTTGCAGGTAGCTAGTTACAGTATAGCTAGAAATGAATTAGAAAGGGCCGACACAATGGCAAAAGAACATAGCAGACAAGTAAATGAACTGTTAACAGCTAAATCAATGGATCACGTTTTGTTGTATCACTGCACAAGAACCAAATTACTTGATACGTGCTGCAAGTATTCTTACCAAATAAGGAAGCTGAAAAACAAAGGAGCATTGATAGTGCTCATCTGGAGCTACTTAGTTACCAGTTTGTTCTATTATCTTGCAATTCATGTATCTGAGTTTGATTACAGAGTCAGACCGTACTTCATAGGATGTTGTTTTACTCTACCATTTGGTGGCTGGCTAGCTGATGTGTATCTTGGACGGTACATAGTCATACGCTGGAGCATGTGGATCATGTGGACTGCCTCTGTACTGGCTACAGTGAGCTCTGTTGTAGCACAAATGGTGAACAGCTATCAGCATATTCACTCATTCATTTTACTTGTACTGCTCGTAATAACTTCAATTGGACTTGGAGGATATTGGGCTAACGTGATTCAGTTTGGACTAGACCAACTCCAAGATGCTTCAACAACTGAGATTACTGCTTTCATAAGCTGGTTTATATGGACCAATATGAGTGGCGGGATTATCATTGATTTTGCTTATACATGCATAAATGAGAAATATTACATAATAGGGCAGCTTTATGCATGTATTTGTCTGACCATTGGGCTGATCTTGTTGCTTTTGTCCAATGGTGTGCTTATCAAAGAACCAGTGACCCAAAATCCTTTCAAATTAGTGTACAAAGTAGTCAAATTCGCCATCAAAAACAAGCATCCAAGATGTAGGAGTGCGTTCACCTACTGTGAGGATGAGCTCCCCTCCCGCCTAGACCTGGGTAAGCACAAGTATGGAGGACCATTCACAACAGAGCAGGTGGAAGATGTCAAGACATTTCTACGACTACTCACTGTTGTCTTTATTGGCTGTTCAATGCCAAGTGTGGTCACAATTGTGAATAACCTCAGAAATCTCCTAGTAGAAATCATCCTCGACAAGGACATAGCAACTAGGCCAAGCATTGAGTGTTATATGAACAAACTCTATGCCAATACACTGCTCATCACTGCAACGATACTAATACCCCTGTATGAATTTGTTCTCTATCCTTTGCTACACAAATATTTCTCATGGGTAAAAAGTTATTGGAAATTTTCTATTGGAGTGGTTACTCAGGCAGGAAGGATCTTAACACTGATGGCACTTGAAGTAATAGCTCGAAACCACTATCTGGTTCAAAATGGCCAAAATTCCACCCTCCAGTGCTTATTTTCTGAAGAAAAAGGTGTTTTGAGCTCCAGTTTTGACATAAAATGGATGATACTTCCCAATGTTCTAAATTCTATTTCCATAGTTACACTTGGCATCGGCGGCATTGAGTTCATATGTGCCCAAACACCCTACTCCATGAAAGGACTTATGGTTGGAACAGTTTATGGCAGTGCGGTGATAATTGCATTCATTGGATATGGAATTACAGAGCCATTCACCAGGCACTTGATAACATGGGGCACTGGCATGATTAGCTGTGGATTCTGGTACTTATTGCTTGTACTAACTGTCTTGATAATCAACAGTGTTTTACTTGTAATCCTTGGAAAGTTGTACAAGAACAGAAAGAGAGAAGACTTACTGCCAAATGAACAGATATTTGCTGAGAGATACTATTCAAACATTGCATGACATGTAGTGAAAATTTAATACATGTACACAATGTAGTAATGTCCAGCTGGGCAAACTGTAAATGTTACACTAATTGAAACCACATGTAATAATTTTATAGTCTGGTAAAACTATTTTTAGCAATGATTAGCTACTTTTAAGTGCTCCATTAATTTACCACATCTCTAAACCGTAGCTTATTCAAACAACAAAACAGGTCAATTAATGGTATACTTAGCTTAATTTAATATATGAATTAGATACAAATTTTTAATGAAAGTGAAAATCATTGACAAGTTAAGTTTAGAATAATATTATTTGGTGTGCAAAATGTTTTCTGGACACCCTTGGCTTTTCTTTTGGAAGTATGCTTTATATTTGTAGACGTGACCATTAATTGATAGAGGGAGCGTGGCATAGTGCACATGAACATTGAACATTTGCATACTTACATTTGAAGAAAATTCCAGGGCTTCACTAACATTGCATCCATTCCCCAAAGCATTATTCTCATTCTATTGCTCATCTCTGGAATGCTGCTAATATATATACTTCATGCCATGGTTCTCACCCACTCGTGTAATAGCAGAGGATTCTGATTCTTCAAATTTTCTATCTCAGTAGCAAATCTACTCCACCATGTCAGTTAGTGGGTTTATTTTCTTCACGTACGCGCAAGAAGATGGAACAAAGCAGGGGTGTAGATAACTTTATAGACATGGGGGGCTGAACATCTTCAAATGGAAGTGACCACGTCTACTTTATGACACTTCGTGTGTACATGCACTATGCAAGATGCATAACTCAATGCCACTCATATGTTAAGAATTGGTTTGTTCAACAAACTCCAGACCTGCAGAATCTCGTTCCTCTCTCTTTTCTTTTTGTTCGGTTTCCCACAATAATATTATAGTACCATCTGTCAAAAATCTGGGGGGGGGGGGGGGGGGGGGGGGGGGGGAAGGGGGGCTTTTAGCCCCCTTAGTCCCCTGTCATCTACATCCCTGCAAAGCTACAATCAATTGCTGTTGGATTATCCGCTTGCTGGAGTTGTCTTTCTACAGTACTGTGCTCTATGCAGTCATTAAGCCTCGATGCTGTCAAGAAAGGACTAGCTACATAGATTGAAGAGAATGATACATTTGACAATAGTTACTTAGTCAGAGAAGGAGAACCAGTATTAACTGGTTGTTATCATGACTCCATTCTGAATAAAAGCCAACTACTAAACCCTACTAAACTATAATACTGCTACTAGCTGGGTTCAATAATTTATGTGCAAACTGCAAACTGTATATGATGTTGTGCTTGTCAGGGTTAGCCATCGCAGTTAAAATCTTGTGTACATAATATTATCATTCTTTCTTTGCCATAAATAAGGTCAAATCAAAAGTACTCAGTATCATGTAATATAAAACAATTAGCTATGGGATGGCACATGGTCCTATGCTGAATATTAGTTAGACACTGTTTTGGAGGTCTCTATGTGATTTAGAATTTTACTGTTAGTTTCCTGTAATCTGATTGGTCAATAGGAGGTAAATAAGTAGCTTAGTTACTTGTAAATTTTACTTAGTTACTTGTAAAAGTTGGCTAATAGGATCCAAGATATTATCATAGCTCCAAGGCAAATAGCTTTAATACCATAGTAACAGTTGTAAAATTCTAAATAACTTAGCACACCTTGGCCAATGGGATCCACAGTATTTAGAATCCCTCTGTCCCCTGAGGGGACATTGGGATTCTAAATACGGTAGATGCCTTGGCCTCGGTGTCTATTATTTAGAAGACTGATGGGCTCTATGTAGAATCCCGAGTGAAGCGAGGGTTCTACAGAGACCAGAGGTCTTCTAAATCATATAGAGACCGACAAACAGTGTCTAACAAGTTTAGATCATACTACATAATAGTTAGACACTGTTTAGGAGGTTTCTATGGGATTTAGAAGACCGATGGGCTCTAAGTAGAATCCCGAGCGAAGCGAGGGTTCTACAGAGCCCTGAGGTCTTCTAAATGCCATAGAAACTGACTAAACAGTGTCTAGCATCTTTAGATCCTAGCAACAATGCCTAAAGCTTGACAAATAAACTGCTGCTTAGCAACAAACCTAACCATGGGCAAAGCTTTACATGATTTTCTACAGAGCTTTACATGATTTTCTACAGAGGTTACATGATTTTCTATGAAGGATAGATACTTCAATCTAACCAATCAGATCACAGTATTTGTTACAAGTAGGATCTAAATAGCAACAGTATTGGATTATGCCTGGGGGGAAAATTACAGGTACTCTATGAGGATTTACAGGTACTCTATGAGGATTTACAAGTACTCTACGAGAACTTACAAGTACTCTATGGGATTTAGAATACCTGTGTAGACCAATCAGATCGCAGTATTTGTTACAACTATGATCTAATGATTATTATAGTACGTATCATAAATATCATCAGTGAGGATCAATTGCAAGGAAGGGCCGGCAAATTAATCCATTCAGTTTAGCTGTCATGACTATTAGTATACTAAATCTAGCTGCTAAGTATCTATTTGATCCACTATAGCTAATAGTATTATAATAGCTAGCTAATCCCAAATGAAGGTATTTGTTGTTATCTATTTTCACAACTATATTGTATGACAATTATCACGGGTGCCCCAAATGCAAAACTACACTGTTTTCTCAAAACAATAATGTTAATGTCATGACAGATACAATTTTAACTCCCCACACAGCACTTAGTGTGTCTATAAGACATTTATATATATTTTGTGGCACACGCAATCAATATCGGGTATTATTTCTTGTACGAAAATAATTGATGATACTCTTTTATTTACCTAATACCTTCACTGGAATTACCCATAGAGCCACCGCTTACTCTGTATCACACAGTTTACAACCGCTACTGGACAGGCCTACTACTCATTGCTCGCACTATCCTTCTTATCATTTTCTCTATTAACCAAACCAATAATATTTGAATGAATCTTCTAGCTAGTCATCATTGTGATGTCATTTATTCTTGTTGCATGGTTTTCTATTGCTAAGTGGGTGTACAAGAGTCTACTGAATAATATTTTTGAGATAACCTTCATCTGCAACCTTGGCATTACATCAGCATCTGTGCTAGTCAAAGAAAATATAACAAAGATTGCAGTGTATACATCTACTAGCATTGCATTCATACTATTTGTTGCCATAGTAATGTACCACGCTCTAAGATGGCTGCTTCGTACAAAATATGCCTCTGCTCTTAAAAAGACAAAACAGGACTTTGCTCACAGAACAAAAGGATACTGATAGGGCAGTTTTGAATACCCAGAACCAAGAGTAAGTGACCTTTACGGTGGTTGAATTGAAGCAGTCACTTTTGGAGACTCAAACTGCATGTTTACTAAATTAATACTCCATCATCATACCAACTGATTCTTAGGGTATGTATACTCACTTGAACATAAAGTATATGTGTGTAATAGCTCTTTCAAATTGTATAGGTACCTAGCCATGGTGCAATAGCATTAATTTTGTATTACATGTACGTATGTCTCGTGTCATGATTGTAATCAGAATTGTATAATAATGTGTATAGTTAGTTATGCTGCCTGCTCACTGTGGCATCAAAACCAAACTCAAGAGTACATCAATACTTACTCCGTTACAATAGTAATCAGCAAGATAGGCGGTAATCTCATGACACAGCAGAGCTACTATCATGAGAAAACAGGGCTGTACTCAGTATGGCACAATATTATTCTTGGTATCACATCTAGATCTCATCCATATGTTTTGAAAGGTGACGATAATATTCGTGAAGAGCTTCTCTACTTATCTACCTTATGATTATTTGGGATTAAAACTAGACCAAAACCAAGATTTCCTATCATGTCCTCAAAACATGACATTTCCAACACATATCTGGCAGATGATAGGGTGGAATTTTACGCAAACATATAAAATGTATAGAAAATCTTTCCCTATCCTACAGATTTCCTACATGTATGAAATCCAAATTTTCGTCCAGTGTAAACTAAAGAAAATTAGTGATAGGCTTAGATGATCCAGCTAGCTAAGTACTACATGTAGTGAATCAACAGAATAGCAGCTAGCAGCTACAATGGCAAAAGAACCTAGCAGTCAAGAGAATGAACCGCTAACAGGTAGATCCATGGAACCTGTTGTGATGTATAGTAGCACAAAACCCAAAATGCTAAATACATACTGCAAGTCTTTCTACCGAATAAGGAAACTGAAGAATAAAGGCACTATAGTGGTGATCATTTGGAACTATTTAGTCACCAGTTTACCATTTTACTTTACACATGTATCCGACTACAAACCCTACTTCATAGCATGTTCTTCATTCTACCCATGGCTGGATGGCTAGCTGACGTTCATTTTGGGTGGTACAAAGTGATACGCTGGAGCATGTGGGTCATGTGGATTGCGTCTATGCTGGCAACAATAAGCTCTATAGTAGCACAAATCGTAAAGAGCTATCAGCACATCCATACATTCATTTTACTTAAGCTGCTCATAATAACTTCAATTGGACTTGGAGGATATTGGGCTAACGTGATCCAGTTTGGACTAGACCAATTCCAAGATGCTTCAACAACTGAGATTACTGTATGAACTTGTTCTCTATCCTTTGCTACACAAATATTTCTCATGGGTAAAAGTTTATTCGAAATTTTCTATTGGAGTGGTTACTCAGGCAGCAAGATCATAACACTGATGGCACTTGAAGTAACAGCTCGAAACAACTATCTGGTTCAAAATGGCCAAAATTCCACCCTCCAGTGCTTATTTTCTGAAAAAAAAGGTGTTTTGAGCTCCAGTTAATGGATGGTACTTCCCAATGTTCTCAATTCTATTTCCATAGTCACACTTGGCATCGGTGGCATTGAGTTCATATGTGCCCAAACGCCCTACTCTATGAAAGGACTTATGGTTGGAACAGTTTATGGCAGTGTGGTGATAATTGCAGGGGTACTGGGCATTGTGTACATATGCAAGATTTTGTCCCCCTCACCATAACTTTAGCCTCGAATCAGGTTAACATAATCTTACACAATGAGAGTACTTTTGACCCAGCCATATAATTATGTCAAGTACTCCTTTGACATGCATTCATGTCGTGCTAACAACTAGACGCTGCATGTATCAGCCATGATTTGGCACTATTGGTATTATTGCTAGTCTTGCTAGCACTGACATTATCACAGATGAAAAAGTTTACTATGATCATTACCAACAGCTAGTTGCAAACTATGCCATACAGTTACAACCAAGGGCCTAACTGGGCATGCATAATAATTATTATGCTCTCTTTCTATAGTGTCTGAAAGGAGGCTGGCTATAAGGATAGGAATAAGCTTGTGAACTATGGAAACATAGGAAGGTTCAGTTTAGTGGTCACGGCACCATATGTGACAGGATTTGCCAAAAGGGACCTTTTTTCAAAATTGAGTTTAGCAGCCATTCAAGTGCCACTAGGATAGCTCTAAATGGTGACCTAATAAGAGCTTATCACACTGTACAGAAAAACAGGCTCAATAATGCAATAGAAATAACTAGCATTCTATTTCCCATAGTAACACAAATATAGGCCATTTTCAATAATTGCTTATTTCTTAGAATGATATTCTTGTCAAAAAGGTCCCTTTTCCCAAATCGTGTCACATACAATAATAAAATTGCATGATATTTTGGAGCCATGATGAGGTGTACTAAAAGTTCAAAGGATGCATTTAACAATATAAACAATGGTATTAGTTGTCATTATTGTGCATACACTGTATTTAGCATAGTATAATAGGACAGATTAGCTGTGTGTACCTACTACTCTTGCCATTCAGTACATCAAAAGTACAAAATGTTATCGATCACCGTGTTCGGTAGTGACAGTATCTCTGGATCTCATGACATTAGCTGCTATTGTTGTGAGAAAACAATGTATTATTATGGCGCATGCACAATATTCTTGGAGCTGCAATCTCATCCACTTGTTATGATAAATCGATAGCAATGCTTTTCTAAGTTCAACTTTTTGGGACTAATAGCAAAATTATAATAAAAGCTTGCAGGTAACTAGCTACAGTATAGCTAGAAGTGAATTAGAAAGGGCCGACACAATGGCAAAAGAACGTAGCAGACAAGTAAATGAACTGTTAACAGCTAAATCAATGGATCACGTTTTGTTGTATCACTGCACAAGAACCAAATTGCTTGATACGTGCTGCAAGTATTCTTGCCAAATAAGGAAGTTGAAAAACAAAGGAGCATTGATAGTGCTCATCTGGAGCTACTTAGTTACCAGTTTGTTTTATTATCTTGCAACTCACGCATCTGAGTTTGATCACAGAGTCAGACTACACTTTATAGGATGTTGTTTTACTCTACCATTTGGTGGCTGGCTAGCTGATGTGTATCTTGGACGGTACATAGTCATACGCTGGAGCATGTAGATCATGTGGACTGCCTCTGTACTGGCTACAGTGAGCTCTGTTGTAGCACAAATGGTGAACAGCTACCAGCATATTCACTCATTCATTTTATTTGTACTGCTTGTAATAGCTTCAATTGGACTTGGAGGATATTGGGCTAACGTGATTCAGTTTGGACTAGACCAACTCCAAGATGCTTCAACAACTGAGATTACTGCTTTCATAAGCTGGTTTATATGGACCAATATGAGTGGCGGGATCATCATTGATTTTGTTTACACATGCACAAATGAGAAATATTACATAATAGGGCAGCTTTATGCATGTATTTGTCTGACTATAGGACTGATCTTGTTGCTTTTGTCCAATGATGTGCTTATCAAAGAACCAGTGACCCAAAATCCTTTCAAATTAGTGTACAAAGTAGTCAAATTCGCAATCAAAAACAAGTATCCAAGATGTAGGAGTGCGTTCACCTACTGTGAGGATGAGCTCCCCTCCCGCCTAGACCTGGGTAAGCACAAATATGGAGGACCATTCACAACAGAGCAGGTGGAAGATGTCAAGACATTTCTACGACTACTCACTATTGTCTTTATTGGCTGTTCAATGCCAAGTGTGGTCACAATTGTGAATAGCCGAAATCTCCTAGCAGAAATCATCCTAGACAAGGACATAGCAATTAGGCCAAGCATTGAGTGCTATATGAACAAACTCTATGCCAATACACTGTTCATCACTGCAACGATATTAATACCACTGTATGAATTTGTTCTCTATCCTTTGCTACACAAATATTTCTCATGGGTAAAAAGTTATTGGAAATTTTCTATTGGAGTTGTTACTCAGGCAGCAAGGATCATAACATTGATGGCACTTGAAGTAACAGCTCGAAACAACTATCTGGCTCAAAATGGCCAAAATTCTACCCTCCAGTGCTTATTTTTGGAAGAAAAAGGTGTTTTGAGCTCCAGTTTTGACATTAAATGGATGGTACTTCCCAATGTTCTCAATTCTATTTCCATAGTTACACTTGGCATCGGTGTCATTGAGTTCATATGTGCCCAAACACCCTACTCTATGAAAGAACTTATGGTTGGAACAGTTTATGGCAGTGTGGTGATAATTGCATTCATTGGATATGGAATTACAGAGCCATTCACCACGCACTTGATATCATGGGGCACTGGCATGATTAGCTGTGGATTCTGGTACTTATTGCTTGTACTAATCGTCTTGATAATCAACAGTGTTTTACTTCTAATCCTTGGAAAGTTGTACAAGAACAGAAAGAGAGAAGACATACTGCCAAATGAACAGATATTTGCTGAGAGATACTATTCAAATATTGCATGACGATGTAGTAAAAATTTAATGCATGTACACAATGTAATAATGTCCAGCTGGGGAAATTATAAAATTATGTTACATGTACATTAATTGAAGCTATTTATAATATAGTCTTGTAAAATTATTTTTAGCAATTAATGACGAGCTACTTTTAAGTGCTCTATTAATTTACCACATCCCTAAACCGTAGCTTATTCATACAATAAAACAGGCCAATTAATGGCATACTTAACTTAATTTAATATACCAATTAGATACAAATTTTTAATGAAAGCGAAAATCATTGACAAGTTAAGTTTAGAGTATTTGGTGTGCAAAATTTTTTCTGGACACCCTTGGCTTTTCTTTTGGAAGTATGCTTTATATTTGTAGGCGTGACCGTTAATTGATAGAGGGAGTATGGAATAGCTAGTGCACATGAAAGTTGAACATTTGCGTACTTACGTTTGAAGAAAATTCCAGGGCTTCACTAACGTTGCATCCATTCCCCTAAGCATTATTCTCATTCCATTGCTCATCTCTGGAATGCTGTTCATAATATACTTCATACCATGGTTCTCACCCACTCGTGCTATAGCAGAGGATTCTGATTCTTCAAATTTTCTATCTCAGTAGCAAATCTCACTCTACCATGTCAGTGAGTGGGTTTATTTTCTTCATGTACGCGCAAGAAGATGGAATAAAGCAAGAGTGTAGATAACTTTTTAGACATGGGGGTGTGGGGGGGGGGGCTGAACATCTTCAAATGTAAATGACCACGTCCACTTTATGACACTTTGTGTGTACATGCACTATGCAAGATGCATAACTCAAGGCCACTCATATATTAATATATTAAGAATTGGTTTGTTCAACAAACTCCAGACCTGCAGAATCTCGTTCCTCTCTCTTTCGGTTTCCCATAATATTATTATAACACTACTTGTCAAAAGTCTGTGGGCAGTGGCGGATCCAGACAGGTTTCCATAGTTTCCGTGGAAACCCCCTTTTGGCAGACTTGAAACACGAGCGCTTTATTCAGTGGCTGTTATTTTCTGTAGTCGCTACGAGTAAGTTGACTGTAGACTCGATTAGTAGCTACTACAGACTGTACCAGAGGAGGTTGGTCACCGACTCTAATTAGAGCGCGTTTGCCATAGGCTGCAATATACGCCCACGCAACCCAGGTCAACCCGCTGAGTCAGCAAAAACAATACATTTCATATGGTGCGCGATAATTAAATGCGCATTCCGCGGAAATCGTGACCAACCTCCTCTGAGACTGTACTAAGACAATAATCTAAAATTATTTGCGTATTCGCTTATTTAGATACATACCGTAATATCTGCGCGAGGTCAACCAGTACATGCAGTATAGACAATTAACACTGCGTGGTAAAACCCTTGACAGTACAGTGGTCTGTAGCTGTGGTAGTGTAATGTTACCAAGGCCAACAGCACAAGTACAACTCATGCATGAATGATGATGCAATAGTATGGTAACAGTATGAGAATGATCTTTGCAGTTCTAAGTTCAGTGGTGGGCAGGGATTCACTCACATGAGCGTTTGTGCTACTGAGCTGCAATGTTCTAATTGTACAGTACAACAGAGAAACTAGGATTTTTTTGCTCAGCTATATGAGCGCCTAAGATGGCCCCAGAATGCAGAAAAACTCGCCTCAGAGCATCCATCTTGCAAAAAATTTTCTGGGGGGGCATGCCCCCAGACTCCCCTAGCATGGGCTGCTTATGCGGCAGCTGCCTACGGCAGCCATGTGGGCTTTGCCCACAAACTTGGAAACCCCCTTCCTCAAATCCTGGATCCGCCACTGGTGGGGGGAGCTTTTAGCCCCCTTAGCCCCTTGTCGTCTACACCCTTGCAAAGCTACAGTCAATTGCTGTTGGACTATCCACTCGCTGGAGTCGTCTTTCTACAGTACTGTGCTCTATGCAGTTATTAAGCCTCGATGCTGTCAAGAAAGGACTAGCTACATAGATTGAAGAGAATGATACATTTGACAATACTACTTAGTCAGAGTAAGAGAGCCAGCATTCTGCTTGTTATCATGACTCCATTCTGAATAAAAGCCAACCACTAGCTACTCCCTCCCTATACTAAACTATAATACTGCTACTAGCTGAGTTTAAAAATTTATGTGCAAAGTGTATTGTATTATTTAAGATGTTGTGCTTGTCGAGGTTAGCCATGCAGCTAAAATCTTGTGTACATGATATTATTCTTTCTTTGCCACAAAACAAGGTCAAGTCAAAAATGCTCAGTATCATGTAATATGAAGCAATTATAGGATGGCACATGGTCCTATACTGATGATTATTATAGTACGTATCAGAAACATCATCAGTGAGGATCAATTGCAAGGAAGGACTGGCAAATTTAATCCATTTAGTTTAGTTGTCATGATTATTAGTATACTAAATCTAGCTGCTAAGTATCTATTTGATCCAATATAGCTTATAATAGCTAGCTAGTCCCAAATGAAGGTATCTGTTGTTATCAATTTTCACAACTATATTGTATGACAATTACCACATGTGCCACAAATGCAAACTACACTGTTTTCTCAAAACATATAATGTTAGTGTCATGACAGATACAATTTTAACTCCCCATGCAGCAATTAGTATATATATATCATGACACATAAACATGTTTATATTTTATGGCACACACAATCATGCAATACTGGGTATTATTCTTACACAAAAATAATCGATGATACTCTTAATACCACTCTGCTAGCATAGTAGCACATATAGCTAACTTTCATGGTTGTCGACTACAAAGTGAAGTAAAAACCTATAGCACTATCACATCTGTTTCTCTTTCAATCTCACGTGTTTGTCAACTTATAGCGAATCCTCCTTATCAATAAGTCAAGATGATGTCTGCAGTATTTAGAAAGTGCTAGTCATCAAGTCATTGTTATAGGAGAGCCAATTGACTGTTTAGATCAATTCTGTCTGGTATTCACTGATGTGAGTACAGTCATAATCAAGAATATACACTTTAGATATTGTGGCTGCTATTATTATGGTTATTCCTATAATCACAATACTTATTATGCAGTGTATCATTGTACAGTTGAACTCTTAATGGCAACTACATGACCTTTACAAATTCAAAAATTCTTTTCCACGAGGTTGAAATAATATTATGGGGACTCTGATATTCAACAGTCATCTTAAAGGATACTATGCACAAACATGGTGATGGATCTATTCTACAATATCTCTTTGATGATGCACTTATGAAAATAAATACAAAGTCTGAAAGTGAGGGATAACAATTCATCATTTCTTTTACCAGTTTCCGATTCCATCACATCAGCATTCTTGTTTATAACATTTGTAGGTCACAACCACTTCATTCACAACAGTGATGTGGTAATGAGGTTAAAAGGAGGCAGACTATTCTTCCAAAAAGCACAACTCAATTTCAGTAATAATTTAGCATTCCATAGACCACAGCAGGCCTCTGTGTACATAAAAAAAAGATGTAGAGTGAGCTTTGAACACAGTCATGTCATGTTTGGAAACAACATTGGATCACTCAGTGGTAGAATTTTCGCAGAAGATACTGAAATTTTCTTATTAGACAACACAAGTATTCTATTTTTTAACAACACTGGAGAGTTAGGAGGGGCACTTCACTTGGATTCAAGATCAGCTTTAATTTTCAAGGAAACTGAATTAAACATTTCATTAAATTTTACTAATAATGTTGCACTGAGAGGTGGGGCAATATTTGTAAATGGCGATTGGACAACAGAAGTCATCCCAGCATTGAAATTTCAGTGTAGTACTACACAAGTAAAGAAAATATTTAAAAACAATTCAGCCTTGTATGATGTGGGAAATCACATCTATGGAGGGTGGTTGGGTTGGCTGAACGATGAAAATGGTATTAGTAGTTACAACGTTACAGTTATCCATCAAATCCTAAGCTTTGAAAATCAAAACCACCACAGCAGTGAATCAGGATATGATATACCTTCAGATCCCATCAAATATGCTTATGTACAAATGGCCATGAGAACTGCAGTATAACTAACCATCAACTCCAAATATATGAACATGTAGTGAACATATCACTTGTAGCAGTTGGTCAATGGTTTACAAAAATTACGAGTTATGTTGAAGCTAGATTACTTGGAATGAGACCACAATAAAAAAAAAAGTATAAAAAATGCTCTAACTACAGCTTTTTGCAATCATTCCAAGTGGATTAGTTGCTGGCTTTGTCTTAGTTGTTGTCCTAATGGTATTAAATCTAACAGTATCAATTGGAACAATCAATGGATTAATCTTTTATGCTAATATCATGGAAGTACAAAGTGCAACTTTCTTCACAGAAAATTCTTCAAATACATTCTTAAGTATATTTATATCATGGCTTAATCTCAACCTTGGAATAGAGTCCTGCTTTTACGATGGTCTGAACTCTTATATTGAAACTTGGTTTCAGTTATTGTTTCCCCTGTACATTTGGCTTCTGACAATCAGTATCATAGTTACGAGCCATTACTTTTCTTGCGTATCTAGAATTAGTGCCAGAAATGCAGTTCAAGTACTGGGCACTCTGTTTTTGCTCTCATACACAAAGATGCTGCAACTTGTGCTGACCATTGTTTCTTCAACCAAAATAACATATCCAGGTGGCTATAGAAAAACAGTGTGGCTCTATGACAGCAACATTGAATTCTTGAACGAAAAGTACTTACCACTCTTTCTGAGTGCACTATCCTTTCTTATTCTTGTCTCTATTCCATACACCCTATTACTCATCAGCATTCAGTGGCTGTACAAGATATCTCATTATCGTGCCATGTTTTGGGTCCAACGATTGAAACCATTGTTTGATGCTTACACAGGACCATACAGGACACATCACCACTACTGGACGGGCCTACTACTCATTGCTTGCACTATCCTCAGTGGCGTTTCTAGGAAAATGGTAAGGGGGTGCTGCGCGCGAAAAAATTGACCACGCCCCTAATCACGGGCGTGAAATTACGCGTTCCTGCGTTTGTTAGTAGTTATAAATCAGGAACGGATTCTTCGACTGAAATTTGTTTCAGTAAGTTTATAACTACTTACATAAAGAGTGATCTGGCACAGTATGGCGACATCTTGAAGAAGCTGAAGGACACCTATGATAGTTTGGCCAATCCTACACAGTCAAATGGCACCCCACCTAGGCCTGTTGGTGGAGGTATGCCGAGCTCACGTAAGTATCTGTATGCTCAGTGGGGGATTGAAAAAAAAAACAATGATCATATGCTAAATATCCATGATTCCTCGATTTTAGTAGGAGGAGCCTAATGGGGAATCGATCATCAACATTCTTATAGTTTCCCACATGTATATAGTACTATAGATAATTCCAGCGTGACCGTTTAGCCCATTGGCACTAGGCTCAAGGCGCGAATGTGTGTTAACATGGGGTGTATCGCACTTTTTTTTTTTTTTTTTTTTTTTTTTTTTTTTTTCTATAAAACTTTCTGCAATGCATAGCAGTGGATACACAATAGCAAAAGCTAATCGGGTGTGCACCCAAATAAAACAACACAAAGTGAAACACAAAATTAATATACACTTAGCTATATTAACAAGAATGAAGCAGACGTTTAAATGAAGACAAGCTATTGGTGCACACCTGGACATCTTCAAGAGCATTCCATGCAGCGATACTACTGGGTACAAATGAGTTGTAAAAATAGTTAGTACGAGCAAATGGACGATGGACTATGTCAGTTCTGGCAAGTCTCTCAGAGTGTGCTTCTCGCATCTGAAACACGTCTTCTGGAAAGTAACACAACTTGTGAATGATCTTATATACTTGTGCCAGTTTCAGATGTAATCTTCTTTCACTTAATCTGGGGACATTAGTTAATTCAAGCAGGTGGTCATAGTTTGCGTTCCACTGATGTGCGACCAGTTTCAGTGCAAATTTTTGAACAGATTCCAACCTGTCAATGCCAATCTGGGTGTATGGGTCCCATAATTGTGCAGCATATTCCAGGTGTGGGCGAACAAGACTAAGATACAATTGCCTGAGTGATTCAGATGAGGAGTGATTATAAAAGTGCCTGTATAAGAGACCCAAGATCTTCCTTGCTTTGCTGCAAATTTCTGCTGTGTGATCTGTCCATGAAAGGTTGTTCTTGATCAGGACTCCCAGGTATTTGAATATACCAACCTCCTCCAGTTCATTGCCATTCAGAAAGAGTGTGAAGTGGCCGGTAGTCAAGTGCCTCCTTTTAGAGATCAGTATATGTTTGCATTTGACTGGGTTGAGCTGCAAGAGGCGCTCTGCGGACCAAGTCTCAATTGAGTCAATGTCTGACTGTAGCATTAAAACATCTTCCAGACAAGATATTATGCGATAAAGTAGAACATCGTCAGCATATAGCACAAGATCAGACTGTGGTGATAGAGCAACTCCAGTGATGTCATCGATGTAAATTGAAAACAATAGAGGACCAAGTACTGATCCTTGTGGTACACCGGAAGATACTGGTGCTTGACTAGATGTGGCACCTTCCACTACAACTCGTTGCTTCCTCTGAGATAGGTAGTCCGTTATCCATGACAACAGGTTGCTGTGTAGACCAAGTTGTTGCAATTTGCTGATCAAGAGCTGATGTGGCACACTATCGAATGCTTTTCTGTAATCAAGGAACACAGCACAGATCTCTTTACCAGATTCTAAAAGCTGGAACCATCGATGAACTGTCGAGAGGAGAGCAGTTACTGTTGAGCGCCCAGCTCTGAAGCCCCATTGAGAATCTGAAAGTGGGTGGAATTCTTCCAGGTGGCACAAAATGAGCGAGAAGATGTGCTTCTCCAGTATTTTACTGAGAATACTCAACAGAGAGATGGGTCTGTAGTTTTTTGGGTCATGCATTGTAGATGACTTCGGGATTGGTACTACATGGGACACCTTCCAAGCATTTGGTATTTTACCTATTCTAATTGACAAATTGAATAACCAAGTTATTGATGGTGTGATGCTGATTGCAGTGTGCTTCAACATTCTTGCTGAGATACCATCTGGCCCGTTAGATTTCGAGGTATCCAGGTGGCTGAGTAGCTCAAATACTTCTTCTTCTGAACAATATAGATCTTCTGGATTTTCATCCAATTGAGGTGCATTTCGGGCAGTAGCATTTTCTTCCAGAGGAGCAGACTCAGAATTAAAACACTTAGCAAAGAATGTATTCAGCATTTCAGCTTTTTCAGTACTAGTGTGAGCTACAGTTCCATCGTCATCCGTCAGGGTTGGGATTGAGGATTGTTGTTTCCTAAGATGTTTCATTGCTTGCCAGAATTCCTTTGGTTTCCTAGGGTTGAGTTTCCTGAAGTAGGCCTGTTTGGCTTGACGAAGTTCTAGTGCGATTTTGTTTCGCTTCAGTTTGTACTGCTTCCTTGGTTGGCAAGAATATACAGTCGCCTATGGGAATAAACCCAATATTGATAATTTTCGAGCACTAGGAAGCAGCTACCAGCAGGAAAATCCACAAGCAGAGACCTTCCCTAGCAGGTTCTTCACAGCTACGATGACAGAACTATAGCGAGTATGCTGTCCGCTGTATAGGCCGTCGAAGCCGTTCTCCCATATATACGCAATAGGCTTTTGCCAACCAGGACTCGACAGGAGAGGCGTGAGTAGGTGTGACTCACACCTTCGACGCTGGTGCTAATTTATAGGAAAACGTTCACGCCGGAATTATCTATATACCTCAAATGGCATAATTAAGATAAAGTGTTAGAAGTATGGTAGTTACAGATTACCCCAAGTGGTTTCTGGTATGGCGTTTATCAAGAGTATAAATAGATATTATGAACTCTATGAAGTGTTTTATGGTTAGGGGATACCCCCTAGTTTTGCTTCCTATCCACAGCCAGCACTGAGTGGCACTAGGAATGCATGATCAATTGAATGCTTACATGTACACTGATTGTGTATGGAGCTTAATTTGTGCCAAAAATACTACCTTCGTGGTAAGCTTCTACCTCCGCATTCTACTTTCGCCGATTTCGAACATCCACCTTCAACCGTCTGTGATTCGCTTTCATCCGCTTTCAGCCGTCCGCAATCCGCAATCCGCATTTGCCCATCCGCTTTCGACTCTTGGCTTAATTTGTGCCAAAAATACTGACTACCTTCGCAGTAAGCTTCTACCTCTGCATTCTACCTTCGCCAATTTTGAACATCCATGCACCTTCAACCGTCTGTGATTCGCTTTCATCCGCTTTCAGCCATCTGCAATCCGCATTTGCCCGTCCGCTTTCGACTCTTGGCTCGATGCGTTCAGTACAGGGTCAACCAAATTGATGCTGGTATCGCGGCTAGCCACACCAAGGGTGGACGTTGTGCGTGTGGCTAGTTGCGGTATATAGCAGCATCAATTTGGTCGACCCTGTACCGAACGCATCGAAAGCAGATGGTCAAATGCAGATTGTGTGCGGCTGAAAGTGGATGTATATATGTACTAACGAAAGGAAATCACGGACGGTTTAAAGGCGGATGTTTGAAACTGGCGATGGACAGATGCGGAAGGTAGAATGCAGAGGTAGAAGCAAAGGTCGTATTGAGGATTGCGGGCGGCTGAAAGCGGATATACTAGCAAAAGCGAACATTTAAAGGCAGATGTTCGAAACCGGCGATGGACAGATGCGGAAGGTAGAATGCAAAGGTCGTATTTTTGGCATAAATTAAGCTCCATAATTGTGTACAGCCTTTAATAATATGTTTGGATTGTCCTATACCATTCTACAGAAACTATTTTTCATGACAGAGACCACACTGAAATATACCGCAAGCTCGAGCCTCGTGCTGCCCAGTGGAGGGATATTGGGAAGGCCTTGGGATTTACTGAAGGAGAGATGGACAACATTCAGAGTACCCCAATGCTAATGATGCAAGCTCCCAAGAGTTGGCTGGGGCAAATGTTGAGCCAGTGATTGCAGTGGATGGGCGTGGCAGTCAGGGTTTTGCCACAAAAGAGTCTCTCTGTGCTGCACTCTTACAAACCAATTTGGGCAACGATTTTGCTCGACAGTTTCAGTGATCACACTTATTGTAGTAGCTTGTTTGAACACATAGTTATTTTCGCCCGAATCACTGAAGTTGTTTGTACTTTTTTATATTATAATTTGAGTGATATAAGTACACTATAATAATATTATTATATTAGTGAATTAATAACTAGGTACTGTGGGTGACTGTTACGTATCAGCACTACAGATATTTTCAATGACATCAACATTGTAAATGCACGTGGATATGGTCGTCAATTATGCATGTACCACTTGCATTGACAAAGAGTGTGCAATTAATATTCAGAAGTATGGATTGTAGGGAAACACATTTAATCAGCGGCACCCTCTGCTCTAAAAAAATGCAACGATTGCTCAGTCTCTACTGTAACAGTTCACAATAATAACTGATTGCTTAGTTATTTTTGCTCAATTTTTTCATCTGGTGTGACATGTTTCGTTTCTTGATCTTCATAATCGGAAATGTCAATTCCCCTTGCATTGAGCATGCCTGGTGGGGACCCAGCATCTGGTGCATGCTTGTCCCAATACAGCGGCAGTATGGGAAATGGCCTCCATTTCTCATTCCAGCTTTTATAGTTCTGAAAACCAGCACTCATTTGAAGAGAATAATCAAGAGACACACCTTTGACATCTGGTCGAAATTTCTCTCCAGATTTCACGTTTCGGAACCAATCCATTATCGGATAATTTGGGGTGTGTTTTTCTTTATAGAGTGGTTTCTGTTCTGGGTGGCTAGCAGTGGAGTGACATGAAATACATGATGATTTAAAATTATCAATCGGACCATTCCCTCGTCCGAGCCATCCAAAATAGGGGCGTGTCTTTGGCAGAGTTTCCGCAGCCTTTGGATTGATCCAAGACTCCTTCGGGCGTTCCCCCTGATTGTATTTCTCCTGCGTTAAGTCAGGGTCATTCCCCCACATGAGACAAACAGGCATAAGGCGTTTCCATGGATTATCGCTTTTAGCACTGTCATGATACATAAAAGTTCCAAACACCCAGCCTGTGGTGTCATCCGCTCTCGAATCACGAACAGCTATGTCCACTTGAAGAAAGCGCATGTCTACTGGTGAAGTACGTTCGTTGCTTGGTCCTTTCGTTAGTTTATTTTTGAGAGGATCTTGGGCAATGGTAGCTTTCCAAGTTGGGCTGCCATTGAGGAAAGGTATTTCTTTTGGAGTTGCTTCTGTGAAGAGAAGCTTGAAGGTGACAGTATTGAGGGGAAATTTGGCATGTTTTTTGATTGGCTGTCCCAGTTCATTCCACATCTCACCAAAGGCGTAGCCACCTGTAGGGAAGGGAGGAGGTGGGAGAAAGTAAAGCATCATGGGCCAAGTTCAGGTGCACACTGCATGACTCCAGAAAATACACTAGCTATATTACAATTTTGTAGCAGTTACCATAGCAACATAATTAGCAACCCCCAATTGTGGGGTAGCTAGAGGTGATAGAAGGTAATTAGCATGTTAATGGGTCAAAAGTGACTGCTACCAAGATAGTTAAATGTTGGTTTCGCAATTCTACTCGCGGTTTCACTGCTAGTAGAAGATGCAAAACCAACATCTAACTATCATAAGATAGTCCTCTAATCATTAATGATTCAGCAAGCCAGTGGTGAATGAGCTGCACTGGTTATATATATATTATTGATTTAAGCATCAGGTGACAATACAATTGTCTTATAGTTACACCTAGCACAAGTGTGCTTGTCAGGGTTGTACTAGCTGTGAATGTAGAATAGGGTCAGCTGGTGAATGCTTCTCAGAATGTTACTACCTAGAGCTATGAATACAATGAACATGCCCACTGAAGCTGTGAGGTGAATATCATTATTGCTCACCTGAATGGAAAATATTCATAGAGTTCCAAGTACCCCTAACTTTAGGCTAAACTGTAGTAACACCTTCCCTGGACCAATTCTTGCTAAATTTATAGCAAGACAATGTTTTATTATCTTGGGTTGCCCTTCTCAAGAAATGAGTTTAACTGGTCAGTGTAAAAGGTCACTCCTATTCCCGTCGCTATTTTGACTTGGTGCACATGACATTGTGTGTACACTCCCTAAACCGCAACCCTTATCGCCCTTCACATGCATATGTTTGCCCCAGCAAACACATTTTAGTGCAAGCTCAGCTTTGTAGAGCCTAATCAGGGGTGTAGATAACTTTTTAGAGGTGTGGGGGCTGAACGTCCTCACATGTAAGTGGCCACACCTACGTTATGACACTTCGTGTGTCCAAGATGCATCATGACTCAATGCCACTCTTAATAATTGGTTCATTAATGAAGCTCTAGCAGAACCTGCTTTTCTCTATCTTTTCCTTCTGTTTCTCATATTGTATTGCAGTCATGGTAACAATCATTTTTTATAGTTGTCAAAAATCTGGGGGGGGGGGGGGGGGGGGGGGGGGGGGGGGGGGGGGGGGGGGGGGGCTTAGCCCCCTCAGCCCCCCTGTTATCTACACCCTTGCTAATAACTATGAAATTAATGGTATGCATCTTATAGACCGGCCAACTTATCGAGTGTGAGGCTTTTCATAGGTAAAGCAACAGTTGTACTAGGAGACGGACTATTTCCAAGCTTTCAAGTATAGACCAGGTGTGTACCATCATGCATGCATGTAGTTCACATTTCCAAGTAACGCGCACCTGGCTTTATCTACATCATGTGTGATAAACAAGTTCACAGCCCACACATATTCACCAGCATGGCTCGTCTAAAAAAGGTTTAACTATTATAATTTTGGGTGCCCTCTCTCCTTTGAGCAAAGGAAAATACGGCTGCCAGTTCAGACCATATAGCTACCGTAGGTCGGGTTTTAATTGCACGATTTAATAATTGCGAACTAGCTACATTGCGAATCTAATAGTTCCGTTTGATGCGCGTGGTGAAGCCACACCCCTCAATCTGAGTACGAGGGTGTGGCTCGAGCAACACGTGGATGGGCCATCAATAGAATGCAGCACCAGATCGATTGTGGTTCAGATGGTTAGTCCAAGTGCCACGTTTATCTTGGAGAGTGTTGTGCGTGGTCATCATATTTACAAGCTGGACGTTGGCATGTTTGTCGATGGCCGAAAATATCGACGGAGACTCATGGTAGTCTTGTCAACGATCGACAATGATAAACTAATTGATTGCATACCTGTACGTATGTATCTTTATCAACGTGGCATTGTCACGTGATCAATGTTCTATAAATCAATTCATTGCGTAAGCTTATTCCTGCGAATCAATTGATTGTGAGCTCTTGAAAACCTTGCAATTCGCATTTAATAGATACAATTAAAACCTGACCTACGGTAATGTGACCAATGTTTCATTGTCAATACTGAATTTTGAACCATCTTAACATTCACTATTTATCTGAGTAGTTATGACAATTGCACACACACTGCCTTATAACTTCAATCGGCCAATTGGTGAGTCTTAATGACACTACTGTAGCTCGAAGTCGAGTATAATGCCGACATCAGGACTACCAGTTCAAAGGTTCATTATGATAGTCAAGGCATCGAGTGACATCAATAATTTTTTATGAGTAATTTATATAGCTAGCTAAAGGTGGTGCTGCTGTGCATGTTTTAATTCAATGAGATCATGAAATGCCTTAGCAATTCTTGTCACGATTAAGGTGGCGGGTAAGTAGAAATTATTGCGCGCGCGAATGACGCAATAATTTTTGGCTATTGCATGGCAGCTATGTAGATTCCGACCTTTGAACCCAAGAAGCTACTAGAAAAAGTGCAGCTGCGTGGCGCCAGTTCCTAGCTCGAGTTGGGCGACCCATTGGGTCTACCGTCGATAAATTGATAGAAAAGTGGAAGGACTAGGGGGAAGCAGAGAGAAATCGGATATTCAAGTCTCTGGTTGAAAGATTTTAACCGCCGAATGTACGTAAGCTATGTTTCAAGGTTTTGTGAGATAAATCGTGGAAAAGAGCTCTCCACGAGACTGTAAAGTAGGATATCTCTCTGCTTCCCCCTAGCCATCAATGATTTCTACTTGCCAGGCTGTTTAGTAGACGTTGCAGGCGCTTTGTTTAAGCAGGAACTGGCGCCGCCTGTTCGACACGATTCGAGGCCTTTCTGTCTCCTGTAGTACTTATCAACGAACGAAACTTGCTGGGCTGACTCCTTTTATGATGCACACGATGTTTCGATGGCCATTAGCTACTGTCTGGCTCTGTAATTTGCCATACTGGAAATGGTCGTTTTGAGCACGCGCGAAAATTAATTTACTTACCCGCCACCTTAAAGTCAACCATTTCAGTGATTCCTTCCATCAATGACTAACATTAATACCCCACTATACTAACTCACCTTGTTCATTATACATGGCCACTGCCCAGCTCTGACAGACACGATCCTGGCTATCAGCAAGGTACCCCACTGGAGCTGGTCTCTCAAACGTCAGTCCGTGTATCGGTTCTCGTCCAATGTTATTCTGACTCATCCACGGTGCGTGGTACCAGCTTCGTCGCGAATTTTTCTGTGGTACGAAGCCATTTTCAACGTTTCCTTCCATGCAATATTCCAAGATGCTATGCATGTATCTCTCAGGCTCTTTTTTGAAGTCGATCTTCTCCCACGGCATTTCGCGAGCTGGAGGGCATTCTCTCGGATAGTTTAGCCGTGGCTTGAAGAGAGGGCCGAGCCAATCGGGAGGTGCGGGGTTATACGAGGCGCGATGGAACTGCTCGAGCGAGGCTTTAGCCTTAGGTCCCCAGCGAGAGTGCGACCAGCACGCCAGTCCAACCGCACCAAGTGAAGTTCCTCCAACAACCAATCCTATCGCTCGCAATGTCGGTATAGCCGCCATGATGATAATAATTGTTGTAGCATAGATGATGATGATGTAGCCGCGCTGCTTGTTGTGGAAATATCTGCGCGAAGCCACCGTCTCGGCTGCTTGATATACGCGCTTGAGCTCCTGATGCTGACTCATCTCGGGATGTTGCTGGTAGCTATCATTAAATTTTAGCTTCACATCCATCCAATCTGCATGCCTAAACAAAGTTTGTACCGCGTATTGAGAGGTCTTTCGTAGACGCATGCGCAATGTGGCTATTTTGGGCGAGGTGGGGGATTTTTCTTGCATTACGTCATGCGGTTGGCAACATTCCATTCGGGGGGAAACACCTGGGGATTATCGCTATAATCAAAAGGGATACCCCTGCATCCTGTTCAGAAATCCCCCACAATAAAAATGGTTGTAGGTTTTATGGAGTTTAATGACAAGGTACAATGTCTGGCTGAATCATTGTGTGTTTGGCTCAGTCAGAATATTAAACATAATGGGGTACTCTCCCATCAATATAGTCTGCATGTAGGTAGTCCCCCTGCAGTGACAGTTATAGTAAACTGTGTGTACTCAAACTTTCCCTCATCATTGTGTAGCAGTGCTGCCATCATCTTTTGACAAGAAGTTACAAAGAAAATCTACTAGGGGCTTATGGGAACAGATAGGATTCCCAGTCAGTGCCTATTATAACATTCTACAATGTCATATTATTATACTAGTGTAACGATCCTCACCAGGATCGTACGTTGCCGGAGGTGCGCCGAGCCGTTCGCTGAGTTCTCAGAGGATGGAAGTATAATAATTATAGAGTTACAATCTGAATACAAACAATAGCTCAGTCGATCTCTATCTTGTACACACATGGTCAGCTTATATAGAAAAAGTACACACGGTAACATGTTAACACAGCGAACATAGTAATGGCACATTTGCACATATACTTAATACATTAGCACACATGAGTGACAGTACAGGCTAGCGACAGCACATTAACACTAACCTTTACAACTACTCAACACAAAGGTTACCACAGATGTACTACTCAACACAAGATCAGCACATATGTACTACAAATAAGTTCTTCACTGACGCCCTAATTACATTTCATTACATCATCCCCTTCTTCATAGGAATTCGTCCCGAATTCATCTCTTAAGTTATGTGTGGTCCAATCCACAAGTGGTGAAATTTCACAGTTGACTCCTTCTTGTCACACACTGCCTTTTGTTGTTTCCTGTTTGTTTCCAGCTGATAAGAATTGTCGCTACAGGCTTCATCTCGAGGCCTCTTCAGCAATGCAGCACCGGCCCCCACCAGTGCCAGCTGTGAAGTCCTACCCGCACATGTGACACCCATTGGCGAAGTTCCAGCCGAGCAGTCTCCCATTTTGTGATCACCGACTTTCCTTCTGGGAGGGATTATGTCACTCCTGGTGGTACCATTCTTTCCTTGACCACATCCAAGATCAACTGTTGTTCCCTCAGCCACAAACTCCAACTGATTCCGCTTACCAAATCTGATGATGCAATCATTCTCCTGGAGGAAATCCCGACCCACAATGATATCTACAGGGATCGATTCTGCCACCTGGACCTCAACAGAAAAGGTCTTCTCCAGACCAACAAACTCCAACTCAATTTCAGTGGATCCTACCAGTTCCAGTGGTACACCAGTGATCCCAACCACAGTGTTGCTCTTTCCTTCCTGGAGTTTCAGCTTATCTTCCACCTTCAACTTGTTCCACATTGCTCTGGACAAGATCAATGCAGCTGCACCTGTGTCAACCATGCACCGCCCAGGGACTTCATTCACGAGCACAGCAGCAGTGAAATCACACACAGTGCCATCCTCCACAAACACAGTTGCCACTGCCTTCTCACCAGATAAGTCTCATACACAAGGTTGTTTCCGGGATTCCTCCAATCTTACACAGTTTACCACTCCAACCAGCACCTGCTTCGAAGTTGATTCGTATTCTCGGGCCCTGTTGTCTTCTTCACCACTAGCACGACTCATCTGCTTCTGTTGGTCCTGGGTGTCCCTTCTCACTGCCATTTTGACTTCCGGCTTCTCGAGACGCTCCAACTGTGTCTCCAGCCTCTCCATCCGTTCTAGCAGCTTCTCCCAGATCCCAGCACCACCTCTATTACTGCGCATGCGTCCAGCTGTAGCAATAACTACCTCATCCTCTCTCCTCCGGATGTCTAGGTACGTGTCCAGCTCCAACACGCATGCCACTGCAGCATCCACGGTGGTTGGCGCCC
This sequence comes from Stappiaceae bacterium, assembly GCA_964291365.2. Taxonomy (GTDB): domain Bacteria; phylum Pseudomonadota; class Alphaproteobacteria; order Rhizobiales; family Stappiaceae; genus JBDWFY01. The sequence goes on along the minus strand of OZ220018.1, from coordinate 36,493 downwards.
TCTGCCGTACAGCAAATGCCAACTGCTGGTCCTCGATATGGGTCAAAAAGTGGTTCAATGCCAGAACCTCCTGGGCCTCCACCTGCAGTGTTGGGTATGCCCTCTCCACCAACGTTTTCAGGTCCTCGCCAAAGGCCGCCCAGTCCTCGCTCCTCTTCTTCCTCCTTCGCTGGAACTCAGCCGCATGCAGCTCCCTCCGGCACTCTGGTTCGAATCTCTTTGTGAGCCCAGCGACGATCTTGTCAAAAGTCGCCCGGTCAGCCTCCGGCAGCCTCCGAAACGCTGTAGCCGCCCTCTCGGTGAGCCGTGCCCGGATCCACTTCTTCTTGGTGTCTGCACTCCACTCATTCACGTCCGCCACACTGTCGAAGTGGTCTAGCCAGTCGCTCCAGCTCTGCTTTCCGTCTCCAGTGAAGACCTCCAGTATTGCTACAGGTTTTGCTGCCATCTCTCACATAGGCTTCCGACCGTTATTCTCAAACGAAAGAGATCCTGCCGACTACGCCAATTTTGTAACGATCCTCACCAGGATCGTACGTTGCCGGAGGTGCGCCGAGCCGTTCGCTGAGTTCTCAGAGGATGGAAGTATAATAATTATAGAGTTACAATCTGAATACAAACAATAGCTCAGTCGATCTCTATCTTGTACACACATGGTCAGCTTATATAGAAAAAGTACACACGGTAACATGTTAACACAGCGAACATAGTAATGGCACATTTGCACATATACTTAATACATTAGCACACATGAGTGACAGTACAGGCTAGCGACAGCACATTAACACTAACCTTTACAACTACTCAACACAAAGGTTACCACAGATGTACTACTCAACACAAGATCAGCACATATGTACTACAAATAAGTTCTTCACGGACGCCCTAATTACATTTCATTACACTAGCCTTGTCCCCAGGCCCCACGATCTTTTCAACATATGCAGTCGGACAGAGGTATATATATATATATATATATATATATACCAATCCATCCATTGAGCATAAGGAAAATGACATCATCAGCTTAAAATTTCTCATCCTTTACATGTACAGCGTCTAAATTAATTTTAATACTAAACCTCCAAGGTGTTGATTACTTCTAATTTCAGGGGTAATCCTTATATAGGGTTCCAATACAAACAAGTCTTTAAGAGTGAATAGAGATCAAAACACAGCTACGAACTTGGGTCATCTAGAATTACTTCTTGTGTCACTGTGTACAAGTTTTCAATTAGGTGGTACCTTTATCAGGTGTTGGGTAAGAGTCTTGTTTGGAGAAACTAGGTAACCGATCGTACAGGTATGGTATATTGTAACGTCAACGGAAGAACCACATTGTGGTTGCTAGCTTGAAAAGTACACAAAACATGAGATTGAATGGTGTGTAGTGTGGTACAGCGTCACCATGTTAGATACATGTATGTGTTGTGTATGTTGTGTATGTTGTGTGTGTGTGATGGAGAGAGTACTTTGTTTTTGTGGTGTGTTATGCCATTAAAACTGCTCCTTGTTTAGTAGCCTTGAGTTGATTGCCTGAACCAGCAAATCCAGTACCACCCTAGAGGATGGAGAGGGAGAGAGAGAGAGAGTATCTATCAAGCATGTTTGACTACAATCACCACAATAACAGTTGGGAGCAAAAAAACAAAAAAAACAAATACCATTGCCACCAATACTTAAACATTGCATTCTTTGACGTGGGTCAACAAACACATGGCCCAAATTCCGCCCAAGCCACACCAGTCAACTTAATATTAATTGTGGAGAAACTTACCCTGAAAATAGGAATGATGTCAGATTCTTTCAGTTTTTTGCCACTGAGCGGACAGATCATGTTGTTGAGACGAATCAGCTTGTCAACACACTCCATGGTAACAATGTCGCCCCTGGGGAGATTACAGCATCATTACATCACCACAAGGATAGCATACAGAAATAGTTTCAGATGCTAACACACACACACACACACACACACACACACACACACACACACACACACACACACACACACACACACACACACACACACACACACACACACACACACATACACACACACACCGCAATCAGGTCCTACAAAAAATTAAAGATGTATCCAAGCAAGAGTATCTGAGAGACACAATAGCGCCCAAAGTACAATCAGAAAAACCTTCACTTTCAAAGGTCTACCACTAGTGGGACAGTAAGTTTTGTTGTCCTGTACAGGAGGGAATTACAAATCTCATAGGACATGAATCGGTTCAAGGCTAAGACTAGCCTCGTCCCTAGGCCTTTTCAATGTTGCACGCTGAAAGCGGGAGGGTTTGGCACACGAAATCACGTGCAGTGTGTCATGATGATTGAAAATAAAGTGGCATGATGCAATCGAAAAGTAGGTCAATCGAGGTCAAATAAACCAGGCCATTTTGACGTTCTCCGTGCCTTCTGTCAACTGAAAACATAAGCCATGAGTCCTCGAAGGATCATATTTCACTCGTATGACAGCAATATAGCCATGACTTTTGTTGTTTGTAAGCTGATGTGCTCTGGACCTTCTCTCCATCACATGATTTCACGTACCAGGCCCTCCCGCTTTTCAACGTGCAACATTGAAAAGCTGGGAATGGGCCCAGAGACGACGCTAGGCTAGTGTTGAAACGATGCAGCTACACACTTAAATTATTTGACAGTACTCACTGGTTTTTTAATCTCAGTCGGTTTGGCATCAGGTGTCAGCGATGGCACCCAAAAGCTCGGCAGTTTGGGTTTCGATTTAACTTCATCAGTGGAAGAGCTACTGCTACTGGCCGATGCACTTAAATTTTGACCTTGTGATGTGGTGGGTGTGGCCGAGCTCACAGCAGCACCTTCCTTTCCCTCACTGGCTCCTCCCGGAGTGAAGGGGTTGACTGGTTTAGACACAATGCTGCCCTCTGTCGAGAGGAATTTGTTGACCTTTGACCTTGCCTCGGCCTCTCCCAGTTCCTCCAATTCTGCCTACAGACACACAACAACAAAATAATATATTATGAGCAAAAATCCACCGCTCAGAATCAGAACTGTGGTTATATATACATGTACGGTACAATATCTACAATCGGCATTCTTAGAGGGGGTGTTGACAACAATGATGTGTCACCTACCTCATGTTTTCTTCTCTGTTTTTCATACTCTTTCATCTTTCGAGCATCTGGAGTGAAGAGGGATAGTAAACACACACTTTTACACACACACACACACACACACACACACACACACTCACACTCACACCTCACTATAGAACCAAGGGCTTATAGGAGTATATAAGCCCTTGATAGAACCGAACTAGTCTATATGTGTACATGCATATTAGTATTGCATTGACTATTTTTGCTCACTTTCTCTCTTCTGGTGAAGCAGACACTCCAGTATAGCCTCCTTATCATAAAGGTATCCTTCTGGACTGTGTATGTTTGTGAAATGGGAATGGGACATTTACAAGTACGGACTGATGACAATGTGACATATACTTATGTCCATATATACGCATGTATATACGATATCATGTAATTTACATGTAGTATGGGAGTACCCTCAATTACTATGCCTTGGGTGCTCCCATACTACATGCCTTACTAAAGATGCTTAAATTTATGGAGGAAATTGATATCCTTGTACACATAGTCAACTCACGTTATGACAGGGTTTCTACATGGCTGTAGAGTCAGTGAACAGCAGTCAAAGTCCTTGATGGAGTCTTTGCTCAATCTCATTGTCTGACTACCATATTTGCCCTTAGCTGTGAGACAGATAAAAAGTGTACACTTGTAGTATTCGGCATAAGTCTTTGCCATGTGTGAATCATGTAGACATCAAGCTAGGCGAATAGAATCATAGATACTTTAGACTATGCGTAGTCTAAGGTATCCATGATAGAATACCGTCCCTAACTTGACACAGACGGGCTTTGTGGTTTGAGTGTATTTAATATAGGCACTAACCTGCGTCCCGGCTTCTTTCTCTCGTGGTAGCTGTATACGGCGCTGGCTGTGGCGTTACGACCGTGTCGAGTCATGATGTATGTGATGGCTAGAACTTTCAAGCCAAATCTTCGTATAGTTCTGTGAAAACTCTTGTAGGACAAGACCTTAAGGTTCAAAGGTCAAGCCTCGCACGTCACGTGCACGAATGCGATCGTGCGCGTGCATTGCACATCGCTATAAATAGCGATCGCGATGATCGTGCACTCCATTTTAAGTCAGCGCAAGTGAGGACTGGCGAGTAAACAAGCTACTAGTTTGCCGTTCACGAGGAAGGTTTTTACAGTTCTGATGGCTGACAGGTAAATTTTCACTGATAGGACTTAGCTGGCATAATAAATACTTACTATCTCGACTTGCGCAACGCGGCTGTTGCGATAACTGATCTGATTGTGCTAAACCAGTCCTTTAAAGCCTACTGATCATAGGTCCACACTTGGGGATACGGTTGCGTATGATTATTCATGATAATCTCGAGCCTGGTATTAACTAAAGGGTCTACCATGATAGATAGGCTGTATTTCAATCAATAATCGAGTGATAGCTAATATCCGTCATAAATAACAATTATCCGGTGATCAGAGTATTAGAAATTGTGCCATACTAATCAGCAGCTAATGCAATTATGGTAAACAAACTGTAGCCTATACGTACATTTTGTGTGTGCCAGTATTAGCAACAATATGACCTTGCATTGCTTGCAATATTTTGCTATCATATTTATTTATTATTATGGTTGGGTCAGCGTAAGCCTAGGGTCTAGGCTTGTGTGTGATCATGACTATGCACAAAAGGTCATGCACATTTTGGGGATATCCCCCTGGCCATGCTAGTCTTTGATTATCATAGTGACCAAGCCACTGTGGCCTGGTCTGCCGCACTTGTCATAATCACTGTCTCTCAGAGGTCACTTACTGATATATAAGTACCTATAGATATATAATATAGTGTAGTGTAATGTATTATGGTCAGGAGGCGTTAATAAGAAACGTGTCTTTCCATGAAATTTAATATGTGTGCACATGTAAACAATCAGACCATACAAACAATGTACACTTCATGTATACTATGAGGTATGTGTATTAAGGTACACACTTCAGTAGAATGTATGAATATTATTTCCGAGTATAGCTATAGGTGTTGAGTCTATTGATGTGCTTGTGGTACACAATCAGCAATACTTGCCCAAATTAGAATGTTGTTTGAATGCATATGCCTATTGTTATCAAGAATTCCAACATACTATTACATATATCTTACCTAGCAGAGTATTATATAATTCTACTATAATATCAATTGCTACGCATGATATATGATGTACCTGGTATCACAACACTTGTACCTACATATGCTTTCCATTCCAGGATAGCCAATCTGATTCGAAAGAGATCACAGCCACTTGACAATGGTACAGCTGGTGATGACTACTATGATCACCCACAACCAAAAAAGCCCAGATACAATCATCAAGGAAACAATACTCCAAGCACAAGTTCTTCTGAATACCCTGGTCAGTCACGACAGAGAAAGAGGCCAAGAACTGAAGCATTACAAACACACCCAAAACACGGTAGTAACTCAACAAAAAAACGATGCTACTACAGCAATTATATATGCTTGTCAGATAATCTGAAACAACTCACACTCATCAGCCCTAGTAAAGCAATATACGAGATTCACTACCATTTCAGTGAATTCAAAGACCTCATCAATACATCCTGCAGTAAAGAAGAAATGTTAGTAGCAATGTTGAAAGTACTTTTCCGAATTCTTAAGCCGGATAAGACACACAGATGCCAAAAAGAGCTAAGTGAGATCTTGAATTTTCTTTTAAGTAAGCCAGCCTTGGAATCCTACTTCTTTCTTTCTCTTGCAACGTTTCTCCGAAGTATACCTATGGTAACCAACAAAGATAAGCAAGTTGAATTTCCAAGCTTATTATCAGGAACGATCTCCTTATTTGAAACGTTGTTTGATGTGGACTGTGTTGTGGCCGCTAAACATTTGCCAGTTGATGAATGTGTCGGTACAGCCCAGCAGCTTTCTCTGCAAGCATACTGCTATCAAGAGATAAATGAAAAAGCACAGCAGTTGCTTAAAAAGCGGAATAAAGTCTGCTCTGCGGTTTATGAAAATAAAATGGCCAGTTCCTCTTCTAATGTCTTATCTATTGCTCTACCAACTCCTGGGGAGCTACACAGTGAACTAACTGAAGGGCGAGAAAATATTGTTGATAAGCCTTTCCCCAGTGTGGAAGCTTATCTCAAAATTCAGCGAGACCTGCTCCGAGAAGATTTTATTAATCCACTGCGTTCAGCGTTGGCAGAATCCACTGACAAACCTACACTGAAGTTTACAAATGTTCGATTTGATCAAGGCCAAACAATTACAGCATCTGGAGCTGTTGGTTACAAAATTTCCTTTCAAGCCTCACGTAAAAACATCAACTGGCATCGAAGCAAGGCACTTTTATACGGTGCCTTAGTGTGTCTGTCTGAGGACAAATTTAGAACAGTACTGTATGCTACAGTGACAGAGAGAGAACCAAGCGAACTTGAAGCAGGAATTCTGACTGTACAATTACAGGATTACGACGAAAGGTTGCTATCTCCATCAAAGAAATTCACAATGATTGAGTCACCTGGGTATTTTGAAGCATACGCCCCTGTGATTAACAAGCTAAAGGAAATCACACCCGGAGATTTGCCTTTTTTGCAGTACCTAGTCAACTTGCAAGGTAAAGTAGATGTGCCAGAGTATCTCAGAGAAAAACAAGCTGTATTCAACTTAAAAGGGATAGTCTGTGATTGTAAATCGTACGGAGATTGTGCACACAGTCATGTAGATATGCTTGACCATGACTCCTGGCAAAATCTTTCCACATCATCTCTTGACGCTTCGCAGAAAAATGCTCTGCATTCGGCACTTATCAATGAACTGGCACTAATCCAAGGCCCTCTTGGCACTGGTAAAACATACGTCGGTGTCAAACTGATTCAAACACTGCTGCAGAATGACCATTTTTGGAAACACAAAGCACAATTTAAGGAATGACATGTCCAATAGTAGTGGTCTGCTACACAAACCATGCTCTCGACCAGTTTCTGGAAGAAATAATCGACTTGAATCTCCCCAAGAGAGAAATCACAAGAGTTGGTGCAAGGTGCAAGAGTGAAAAGGTTAAGAAATTCAATCTCAAACAAAAAGTGTATGCTGCGTGCAGAGAACGTGGCATTTTCTTCAACAATCCTAAAAAGCGACTACAAATGACTGGGAAAAGAGTCGAAGCTTTGGAAGAATTTCTCAAAGGTAATTTCACAAGTAAACACTGCCAAATCTACTGTTACTTCTTATCCCAAGAAGTCCTATTCAATCTCAGCAATCTGTGTGGGATAACTTTTCCACACTTGGATGATTTTTTGTGGAGTCCCTTAGCATTTGCTTCCTGGCTTGATGAAAGCATCAGACGGAAATTGGAGTCATATGACAGCTCACAAGATGAAGAAGTGTTTCAGTTTATGAATGAAGACCGGTACGATGACGATTATGGAATGGAGACAAGTAAATTATTCAAAACGATTGGAGAAAGAGGGCTGGAAGCATTTATACGAAACTTCGGCACCATACGTCCACTACCTGAGCACCATGCCTCTAGTTTCCTGGAGCCTAATTTTTCACGTGAGCCAAAGGGCTTTGTCAAACTCAAACTATTCAAGTATTGCCTTGGAAAACTATTGACAGCATTTCAGAAGCAGCAGGAAGTAAATGCTGATGAGCAAAGAGCCTACGACATGCAAATGGAAGAAATTAAAGTGGAGTGCCTTCAGAAGGCAGATGTCGTTGGGCTGACAACAACCATAGCTGCTAGAGAAAACAATCTGCTATCAAGAGTGGAATCCAAGATATTGATTGTCGAGGAAGCTGCTGAAGTACTTGAACCACAGCTGATCGCAACACTGACAAAACACACTCAGCATCTTATTCTAATTGGTGACCACAAACAGCTTCGCCCAAAGACGAACGATTACACCATCGGTCATAAATACAAGCTTGAAATTTCCATGTTTGAGCGATTGGTGAGAAACAGATTCCCACATGCAACCCTAACCGTTCAGCACCGCATGAGGCCAGAAATTGCACAAATAGTGTCAGATCATATCTACGAGAAAAAACTGCAAGATCACGAGGAGACAAAAGGCCGAGACGATATTGAAGGCTTGAAGCATAATCTGTTTTTCATCAACCACGACAAAGAAGAGGAACTCCAAGATCTGGATTTAAAGAGTCATTCAAATGTGCACGAGGCCTCATTTTTGGCTTCCCTGTGTAAATATCTTCTCCAACAAGAATACACAGCTGAACAGATCACAGTAATAACACCATACGTGGGCCAATTCTTTGAACTTCGTACACAGTTCAAACAGAAAGGTATTTCTGACGTGCGTATCACCACGATTGATAACTACCAAGGAGAGGAGAATAACATCATTCTGATGTCATTGGTTCGAAGCAACAAGCAGAAAAAACCTGGATTTGTAGCAGACGAAAACCGAATATGTGTAGCACTATCCAGAGCTAGGAATGGACTTTACTGTATTGGAAATTTCGATCTTTTCCGGCAACGTTCTGAACTATGGTCATCAATTTTCGAAGATGTTAAGTCAAAAGGATTTCTTGGTGAGAATCTACAACTTTATTGCTCTCGGCATGAAGTTGAAATCAACGTTTCCAGTGCCACAGATTTTGAAAAAGTACCTGATGGTGGTTGTGATCTGCCTTGCCAAGAGAGATATAAGGAATGCAACCATGTATGCGTACGAAGATGTCATCCAGATGACAGAAATCATGAGTCACTCTGTGAACACCCGTGTTCTAAGCGATGCTCTGCTGATCTTCACTGGTGCAAGCGTCTCTGTTGGCAAGAATGTGGCAAGTGCAGAGAGCTAGTAAAAAAAATTATTCCAAAATGTCAACACGAACAACCAGTACCCTGCTATGTGCCACCAGAACAGTTTTTGTGCAAAGAAAAGTGCCCAAAGGACCTTCCATGTGGACACAAGTGTGCAAAGAAATGTGGTGAGATGTGCACTGAAAAATGTACAGTAAAAATCAAACGTCAACTGATTTGTGGGCATGAGATGGAAGTCGAGTGCCATTCTAGTGAAGCTGAGGCAGCTAAAAAGTGTAAATTTCCATGTGGAGAAGTGCTTGCTTGTGGGCACTCATGCTCTGGCGAATGCGGAAAGTGTCGCCAAGGTCGTCTTCACATACCGTGTAAGAAATCGTGTACCAAAAAGCTACTCTGTGGGCATTTGTGTACAGCAAGGTGTTCAGATATATGTCCACCATGCAAAAAGAAGTGTGCATACTCGTGTGAGCATGGGTGGTGTGGTAATAACTGCAAGGATCGCTGCCAACCTTGCACCCATCGCTGTGAATGGCAATGTAGGCACCATCAATGTACCAGGACCTGTGGCCAGCATTGCAACAGAAAGAAGTGCAATCATTTATGTGTGAAAAAACTAAAGGATTGTGGACATCTCTGCCTAGGACTTTGTGGTGAAACTTGCCCTCCAGTGTGTCATAAGTGTGATACAGTCAAAGAAAAAGTGCACAAAATTTACAGTGATGAAAAGTGTCATGAGGAAAGTGCTGGACATCGATACATCATACTTGAGGACTGTCAGCATGTATTCTCAGTTCAGTCTCTTGATCGATGGATGGAATGTGGACAACACCAAGCAGTGGAATGGAAATGCTGCCCACTAGATTCTTGTAAAACACCAGTGATGTCAACTCTACGATATGCCAATACAGCTAAACAGATACTACGTGATATGAATAAGTTGAAAACAAGAGAAGCTTATTTTCTTGATTCACATCTTAGGCAGCAAATGACACTCAAATTGTCTCAGATAGACACTGAAGAGCTGAAGAAGAATGGATTAAATATTACTCCGATTAAGGATAATGACAAAGATATAACAGTCCAGAAACGCTATGTATTTGCTCTGTCGGCTGTGAATGCTCTCCAAGTTCAAAAGGATGTTGAAATGATGATAAGCCTAGCTAACGTATACAACATTAGTGACACTGAGAATTTGAAACTCCTCTTGTCACAAGCTAAGGATTTCATTTCATGGATGAGACACCAACAGAGACTGAGCAAGCTCACAGATCAAATGATCTTGGATACGACTGCAGAGAGTAGGAGACTGACACTGCTGAAAAAGTACTATGAAGTAAAGCACACCCTGGGATATTTACCAACCATATTTATTGGCAACCATGAAAATGACGATGAAAAGCTTCTCAACAAGGTTCTAGAAAGTGAAAATTTAGCAAGTGAGCTCAGTGGACCAGAACAGCAAAGCATGATAGAAGCACTACGAAGTGTTATAGATGCTCCATGGAGACGTATTTCACTCACAAGGAAAGAAGAAGATAAGATTGCTTGTATGACTGGAGCCAAGCCTGGACTATGGTATCGATGCCCTCAGGGGCACTATTACATTGTCAGTGAATGTAATGGAGACAGTCAAGTTGGTAGATGCCCAGATTGCCGAGTCAAATAGGCTAGGACAAAGTATCTAGTTTCAAAGGCAGGAAGTTAAAATTGAACTCTTGACTATGTACTATAATACAATACCTGTATCATTTTGTATGCAATGCATAGTATGATATTGCCATATGGATGCAAACATTATTATAATTATGATTCTACGAATGTTTAGTTATTGTGTTGCCTTAATTACTTTTATTAAGTCCAAGGTCTATTTGCAGGGAAATGTCTGGTATGCTGGGCATGGTTTCATCTCCAGTCCCGTTGGTAGAGCATGTAGCTGAGGCTGTGGTTCCAAATCTGTTTCATTCTGAACTTTATCAGGTGAAAAATGTAAATTTGTTGGTGTCTCATAAATGTGATTCTCCACCTGTGACCCTAGAATACATAGCATAATTATTACCTTAAGCCTCATGCAAGATAAAGCTAGCCTCGTCCCCAGGCTCCCTGATCTTTTCAACATATGCATGAGCTTTTTAATGTTACACGCTTTTCAGCGTGTAACATTGAAAAGCTGGGAATGGAGCTGGGGACGAGGCTAAGATAAAGCATCAAGAACTATAGTTAGACGATCACAAGCCTGCTTCATGACCAATCATTATGTGCACCTTTTTGAATATGTAATTTGCATGTGACTATCAATGTGAGGACCAGTATGGATAGAACTGCTCCCAAGAATATTAGCAATGAACCAATACTAGCCAATGCAATAACTGTAATGTTGTTCTGAGTGTCTTTGACTGAAGAAAGGGAATGATAGTTTCTTTTGCTGCTGCAGGTATAAAAGAATAATAATTATTGGTAATTAATTAACTCACAAAATGTTGAGGAGGCATTCTCTTCAATATATGTATTTGGTAGCTGTATATGGTGCTGGCTGTCGCATTAAGACCATGTAGAGTCATGGCTGCCGAAACTTCACAAACCACTAAAGGTCAAAGGTCGAATATCTTACCCTGGCCGCTGGCCGGCCGGCCCTAGGCCCCGGCGGTCTGCGCACTCTCGCTACGTACGCGTACGCGGTATACGTACATATTACATAATACATACAGAGATACGTAGCTCATCAGTCCGCTCGCGCATCATGACTCTGCACTAGCGATCGCATATATTTACCAATCACTAGACAGGTGTTGTTCAATTGATACGTGACAGAGCTGTATGCTGGATCCTCTACAATGGATAATAGAAGGTAAATAGAAATTAGAGCATAATTTACGTGTGTCCTACCCGGGGCTGACACTTGCCGCCGTTCTGCGGTTCAGGGCATGCCGCGAGAGTCGATCAGCGCTTCACACGATCAATCGTATCCGCGAGTACCACATCATGGACCGTAGCTGGCGTCTGAGCCGCGCACGCATCGGCAGTTATGACACAGGATCGAGATATGTCGCCCCTTCAATCCCGCCGGCATAATTTTTGCCATTTAGTACTAATAAATTACACGTCGCTCTCGGTGCATACGCAACCGTTTATACTACGAGTTTCTTCTGGTGAATCCCATCAGTGAATGCCCGGCAACACTGACTGTCATTGTGCATGTCAGCTGTGTAATAGGCCCATGTATCATGTGATATGTTAAGTTTGTTTCATCAGTGTGGCCAAGAGCGCATAAGAACAAAAAAAAGAGGAAGAGCGTGTAACTTGAACTGGGCAGAACTTTTGAACCGTACTAAAAATAGAACATCCAGTCAAGAGTAGACTGAAAATACATCAAAGTGTAAAATCTATTCATGGCATGCTCAAAACTCACTGCTTGATGCTTGGACATTCAATGTATATGTCATCATCACACTGTGGTTTTGTACATGACCAGATGTCCCTAGTATTTATAGTAGCATTCAAAAATTCTGCCCCGTACACTAATGTCTATGGGAGTTACATGCTCTTCCTCTCCCTGCATTAGTTCTTATGTGCTCTTGGTGTGGCAGATGCGTGATGTAAAGGCTATCACCTAATCAGTATACCGTCTTAGTACCATACTTGTTAGTATTTTTTCAATGTCATATATGAAACAGGTATAGTACCCAGCCCAGCAATTGAATATGTATTATAATTGTGTACATGTACATTGTGCATGATCCAAACATTCAGATTTAGCAGTATATACCCTTTCCTGTACTAAGAGTCCCTGCATGAGTAGATTATATTACGTCAAGATGCAAGAATGTATTATTATTGTTCTTGATGATTAGCTAGGTTGGTCATCATATGCATGCAAGTAGGCTCCACACGGAGCCAAAATGCTAATAATAGTATTAAGCATACATGGGCACACAGCGCTGATGTTACATATTTGTTAGCCGTGTCACCATGACTCAACTTAGGCATAGCTCTTTTGTTAATACCTGCTATTATAGGAACTATACATGTGGCTAAGTAAGGGTCTGACTCAGCTATACAAATACAGTAGCTATATTTAATTGCAGCATTAATTTTATCCATCATGACTTGGCCAGACAAACATTATCAGTATGTATGTGATTGTATTGTCTATAGAGTGTGTGTTTCAACTAAAGGTATGAATATGCATAATCATGAAATTTAATGGTTTCTTGAGAAGGTGTCTTAGAAAAACAATGATAATGCAGGATTTTGACTGAGTGACATCTACAAACCCTACTATGTGTGTAGCACATGCGCATCCCTTGAAAAGTATCTACTCCCATAGCCTCCAAGTATACAGATACAGATTTGCCAGTATTTTATACTGAATTTGAGCACAAATACTGGTAAATATATTATACATGGAGCTCTTTGTAAAATACTGAAAAATACTGACAAAGCATACAAGATACTGAAAAATAGGAAAATTTATACTAAAAAATTGGAGAACAGCTTGGAGGCACTGTACTCCTGACATCAGTCATGCTACCATACAACGCTAGCTTGCATGCATGGTTGTTAACAGATCCGTTGTTTATTCCAGAAAAAGGCGATCAAATTTGGATAAAGGCAGTCAAGGAGGATATATTCCCTCACCCAAGCGACCGAAACATCATCATGAAGACAGTGGTAATTACTCTGGAAATTTAAGCGACATATTATCTGGGTCCAGTGGCCAACGAGTAGGAAACAGGCCAACCCCACATTCAAGTGATAATCATCACCAAGAAGTACAATCCTATCATCATGCACATCAAAGATCTCGGCATGGAAATCTTGATCTGAAATGGCTCCTGACTCTGAACCCAGGTAAAGCCATACATGAACTCTTCATTTGCTTTAAATCGTTTGAAAAACTTACACGTTACCTTTCTTATGAAGATCAGACCCAAATAGAGATAGTGAAGGTGCTTGCACACATCATCAAGGTCAAGAAAATAGGCCACGAGTTGGAAAAAATTTTGAAGTTAATTCTTAGTAATCCTAGCTTAAAAGGGTTCATGTTTTCTTTGACACTGTTCATCCGTCGTATGCCTGTGATAGGAGACACAGAGAAAAGAAAAGAATTACCAAATGTGCTGCAGGCAGTGATTGCTGTATTTGATTTTCTACTCACAGCATATCCCATTGAAGCTGTAGAGTATTTGCCAATTGATGTGTGTGTTGGTACAGCCCATCAACTTTCACTTCGAGGTTCAAATTGTTATCAGGATGTTAATGAAAAAGCTCAACAGTTGTTGGACAAAAGGAACAAAGTGTGCACAGAAATGTACGAATCCAAAGTCAGTATTAATAACTCTCAATCTCAGTCAGATGAATGAACAATTGCACTGCCCACTTCAGAAGATCTACATCATCAACCAGATGTGACACCAAACATAGTGGTTGGAGAGTTTCCCAGTGTATCAGAGTATTTGAGAATTCAATGTGATCTTCTGCGAGAAGACTTTGTTATTCCATTCCGGACTGCTCTGAAAGGATCCGATGATCACTGCACTCTGATAAGAAATTCACTGGTGTTAGATTCTTGAAAGAAAAAATAATCACCACCTCAGGAGAGTGTTGTTACAAAGTATTGTTCAGAGCTTCACACAGTATTCACTGGGGACATTGTAAGTTACTTGAAGAGGGAAATTTAGTTTGTTTTTCTGAAGACAACTTTGGTACAATCTTTTATGCTACAGTAGTGCTAAGAAATACTAGAGATTTGGCGAGAGGCATTTTGACTGTGGAGTTAGAAAGTGGAGATGAGCATTCAGTACCGTACTCCATGAACCTCACAATGATAGAATCACCAGGATATTTCAAAGGTTATGCTCCAGTTATTGAAAAGCTACATAAAATCATGCCAGAAAATCTGCCATTTTCACAGTATCTTGTTAAGTTACAAACTACGATTGACCAGCCAAAGTATCTAAGAGACGCAAGACCAATTTTCAACTTGAAAGGAGTTGTATGTGATTGTGATGAAGGGTGCCTGCACAAGCAGGTGAACATATTAGATCCAGAGTCATGGGAAAGACTTGTCACACCAGTTCTTGATGATTCACAGAAGGCTGCCTTACATTTAGCACTGACTAATGAAGTGGCATTAATTCAAGGCCCTCCTGGCACAGGAAAGTCCTACATTGGTCTAAAAGCAATGCAAGCGCTGCTGCAAAATGCTCATTTTTGGCGATATTCTTCAGAGAAAGGAACTTTAACATGCCCAATAATGGTCGTATGCTACACAAATCATGCTCTTGATCAGTTTCTAGAAGGAGTGATGAAGTTAGACCTCTCCAAGGGCAACATAATACGAATGGGTAGTCAGTGCAAGAATCCTAAAGTTAATCAGTTCAATCTTTATCAGAAAGTTAACCAGCGTCAACGACAGGGCAAGCATGGTTTTCTCAGGGGTTGTCAACCAAAATATGTTACAATAAGATCTAAAGCATTAAGTGAATTTATCAATGGTGATTTTATAAGTGATCATTGTCATCAATATTGTCTCTTTCTCTCACAAGAAGTGATATTTGACCTTCAAGACTACTGTGACATTTCTTTCCCATTCCAAAGTGATGATAGGATGCCATTACAGTTTGTACCTTGGCTTGATGAGGACATTCAACTAGAAAATGAAGCCCTTCGATCGATTAATGAGGAGAGATTGGATGATGAGGATTATGAGAGTCATAAACTGTACGTTGCACTAGGAGAAGAGGGACTTAAAACATTCATTCAAAAATTTAAAAGAGTTCACCCAATGAAAACACAGCAGGCACGTCAGTATTTGAAGGATCATCTACACCCACCCAAAAGCACTGACAGGCTCCCATTGCTTAAATATTGTCTAAATGAACTATTGAAAGTATTTCGAAATCAAGAGCAAGGCAGTAATCAACAATTAAGCAATGCCATGTACAAGAGACAAACAAAAGATATTAAAGTTAGTGTTCTTCAGGATGCCAAAGTCATTGGATTAACAACTACAGTGGCAGCAAGAGAGAGTGATTTACTCTCTGAAGTTCAATCTAAGATTTTAATCGTGGAAGAAGCAGCTGAAGTGCTTGAACCACAGCTAATTGCTACTCTAACACAGCATACACAGCATCTAATCTTAATTGGTGATCACAAACAACTACGTCCAAAACCCACTGATTATCTTTTTGGTAAGAGTCATAAATTGGAGATCTCACTATATGAGAGGCTGATAAGTAATGGTCTGCCACATGCAACACTAAAGTTTCAGCGTCGAATGAGACCTGAAATTTCACGAATTGTATCTGATCATATGTACGACAAAAAACTAATAGACCATGAAACCACAAAAGAGTATGAACATGTGAGAGGGATCAAACATAACCTATATTTCATTAATCATGATAAGGAGGAATCACCTTAATAGCTGTTATACATCATTTATATGATTGGGAGTAGCTGGGTGCTGAGGCTGTGCTACCTAAGTATCAGCTCTGGGTACCCCAGTGCCTGTCAGTAGTTTTTCAGAGCTAAGGGGGGTGCTTGAGCACCCTCAGCACCCCCCTGGACACGGCACTGATCCTTCTTGTCATTTTCTCAAATAACAAAACCAACAATACTTCAATGAATCTGCTAGCTATCATTATGATGTCATTTATTCTTGTTGCATGGTTTTCCATTGCTAAGTGGGTGTATGAGAGTCTACTGAATAATATTCTTGAGATAACCTTCATCTGCAAATGTCAGCATCTGTGCTAGTCAAAGACAATAAAACGGAGATTGCAGTGTATACATCTACTAGCGTTGCATTTATACTATTTGTTGGCATAGTAATGTACCACACTCTAAGATGGCTGCTTTGTACAAAATATGCCTCTGCTCTTAAAAAGAAATTCTTGCAAAACAGGACTTTGCTCGCAGAACAAAAGGATACTGATAGGGTAGTTTTGAATACCCAAAACCAAGAGAAAGTGACCTTTACAGTGGTTGAATTGAAACAGTCACTTTTGGAGACTTAAACTGCATATTTAGTAAATCATGTAATACTCCATCATTATACCAAAGGGTATGTATACTCAAACAAAGTATCTGTGTGTAATAGTATCGTGATTACAGTCACAGTACATTTCTCCCATAGGCTAGAGTACTGATTACAGCTGTAATTGTACTCTCAGTCTGTAATCCGTACTCCTGCTATAGCATTCAATACTATTACTCATACTAATAGCTCTTTCAAATTGTATAGGTACCTAGCCATGGTTCAATACCATTAATTTTGTATTACACGTACGTATATCTCGTGTCATGATTGCAATCAGAATTGTATAATAATGTGTATGGTTAGTTATGCTGCCTGCTCACTGTGGCATCAAAACCAAATTCAAGAGTACATTAATACTTACTCTGTTACAATAGTAATCAGCATGATAAGCGGTAATCTCATGACACAGCAGAGCTACTATCATGAGAAAACAGGGCTGTACTCAGTATGACACAATAAAATATGACATTGTTCTTGGTATCACATCTAGATCTCATCCATATGTTTTGAAAGGTGATGACAATATTTGCAAAGAGCTTCTCCACTTATCTACCTTTATGATTATTTGGGACTAACACTGGACCAAAGCTAAGACTTCCTACATGTCCTCAAAATATGACATTTCCAATACATACCTGACAGAGGACATATGAAATGTATAGAGAATCTTGCCCTATCCTACAGATTTCCTACATGTATGAAATCCAAATTTTCGTCCAGTGTAAACTAAAGAAAATTAGTGATAGGCTTAGATGATCTAGCTAGCTAAGTACTACATATAGTGAATCAATAGAATAGCAGCTAGCAGCTACAATGGCAAAAGAACCTAGCAGTCAAGAGAATGAACTGCTAACAAGTAGATCCATGTAACCTGTTGTGATATATAGTAGCACAAAACCCAAACTGCTAAATACATACTGCAAGTCTTTCTACTGAATAAGGAAACTGAAGAATAAAGGCGCTATAGTGGTGATCATTTGGAACTATTTAGTCACCAGTTTACCATTTTACTTTACACATGTATCCGACTACAAACCCTACTTCATAGCATGTTCTTCATTCTACTCATGGCTGGATGGCTAGCTGACGTTCATCTTGGGTGGTACAAAGTGATACGCAGGAGCATGTGGGTCATGTGGATTGCTGGCAACAATAAGCTCTATAGTAGCACGAATCGTAAAGAGCTATCAGCACATCCATACATTCATTTTACTTATGCTGCTCATAATAACTTCAATTGAACTTGGAGGATATTGGGCTAACGTGATCCAGTTTGGACTAGACCAACTCCAAGATGCTTCAACAACTGAGATTACTGTATGAATTTGTTCTCTATCCTTTGCTACACAAATATTTCTCATGGGTAAAAGTTTATTCGAAATTTTCTATTGGAGTGGTTACTCAGGCAGCAAGGATCATAACATTGATGGCACTTGAAGTAACAGCTCGAAACAACTATCTGGTTCAAAATGGCCAAAATTCCACCCTCCAGTGCTTATTTTCTGAAAAAAAAGGTGTTTTGAGCTCCAGTTAAGGGATGGTACTTCCCAATGTTCTCAATTCTATTTCCATAGTCACACTTGGCATCGGCGGCATTGAGTTCATATGTGCCCAAACGCCCTACTCTATGAAAGGACTTATGGTTGGAACAGTTTATGGCAGTGTAGTGATAATTGCAGGGGTACTGGGCATTGTGTACATATGCAAGATTTTGTCCCCCTTACCATAACTTTAGCTTCGAACCAGGTTAACATAATCTTACACAATGAGAGTACTTTTGATCCAGCCATATAATTATGTCAAGTACTCCTTTGACATACATTCATGTCGTGCTAACAACTAGATGCTGTATGTATCAGCCATGATTTGGCACTATTGATATTATTGCTAGTCTTGCTAGCACTGACATTATCACAGATGAAAAAGTTTACTATGATCATTACCAACAGCTAGTTGCAAACTATGCCATACAGTTACAACTAAGGGCCTAACTGGGCAAGCATAATAATTATTATGCTCTCTTTCTATAGTGTCTGAAAAGAGGCTGGCTATAAGGATAGGAATAAGCTTGTGAACTATGGAAACATAGGAAGGTTCAGTTTAGTGGTCATGGCACCATATGTGACAGGATTTGTGAAAAGGGATCTTTTTTCAAAATTGAGTTTAACAGCCATTCAAGTGCCACTAGGATAGCTCTAAATAGTGACCTAGTAAGAGCTTATCACACTGTACAGTTAAGTAGAAAAACAGGCTCAATAATGCAATAAAAATAACTAGCATTCTATTTCCCATAGTAACACAAATATAGGCCATTTTCAATTGCTTATTTCTTAGAATGATATTCTTGTCAAAAAGGTCCCTTTTCCCAAATCGTGTCACATATAATAATAAAATTGCATGACATTGTTCCCTTTACCACGTGAGCCATGATGAGGTGCATTAAAAGTTCAAAGGATGCATTTAACAATAAAAACAATGGTATTAGTTGTCATTATTGTGCATACATTATATTTAGCATAGTATAATAGGACAGATTAGCCGTGTGTACCTACTACTCTTGCCATTCAGTATATCAAAAGTACAACTTGAAATGTTATTGATCAGCGTGTTTGGTAGTGACAGTATCTCTGGATCTCATGACATTAGCTGCTATTATTGTGAGAAAACAATGTATTATTATGGCCCATGCACAATATTCTTGGAGCTGCAATCTCATCCACTTGTTATGATAAATTGATAGCAATGCTTTTCTAAGTTCAACTTTTTGGGACTAATAGCAAAATTATAATAAAAGCTTGCAGGTAACTAGCTACAGTATAGCTAGAAGTGAATTAGAAAGGGCCGACACAATGGTAAAAGAACATAGCAGACAAGTAAATGAATTGTTAACAGCTAAATCAATGGATCACGTTTTGTTGTATCACTGCACAAGAACCAAATTGCTTGATACGTGCTGCAAGTATTCTTACCAAATAAGGAAGCTAGAAAACAAAGGAGCATTGATAGTGCTCATCTGGAGCTACTTAGTTACCAGTTTGTTTTATTATCTTGCAACTCACGTATCTGAGTTTAATCACAGAGTCAGACTACACTTTATAGGATGTTGTTTTACTCTACCATTTGGTGGTTGGCTAGCTGATGTGTGTCTTGGACGGTACATAGTCATACGCTGGAGCATGTGGATCACGTGGACTGCCACTGTACTGGCTACAGTGAGCTCTGTTGTAGCACAAATGGTGAACAGCTATCAGCATATTCACTTTATTTGTACTGCTTATAATAGCTTCAATTGGACTTGGAGGATATTGGGCTAACGAGATTCAGTTTGGACTAGACCAACTCCAAGATGCTTCAACAACTGAGATTATACTGCTTTCATAAGCTGGTTTATATGGACCAACATTGATTTTGCTTATACATGCATAAATGAGAAATATTACATAATAGGGCAGCTTTATGCCTGTATTTGTCTGACTATAGGACTGATCTTGTTGCTTTTGTCCAATGGTGTGCTTATCAAAGAACCAGTGACCCAAAATCCTTTTAAATTAGTGTACACAGTAGTCAAATTCGCCATCAAAAACAATTATCCAAGATGTAGGAGTGCGTTCACCTACTGTGAGGATGAGCTCCCCTCCCACTTAGACCTGGGTAAGCACAAATATGGAGGACCATTCACAACAGAGCAGATGGAAGATGTCAAAACATTTCTACGACTACTCACTGTTGTCTTTATTGGCTGTTCAATGCCAAGTATGGTCACAATTGTGAATAGCCAAAATCTCCTAGCAGAAATCATCCTTGACAAGGACATAGCAACTAGGCCAAGCATTGAGTGTTATATGAACAAACTCTATGCCAATACATGTACACAGCTCATCACTGCAACGATACTAATACCACTGTATGAATTTGTTCTTTATCCTTTGCTACACAAATATTTCTCATGGGTAAAAATTTATTGGAAATTTTCTATTGGAGTGGTTACTCAAGCAGCAAGGATCATAACATTGATGGCACTTGCAATTGAAGCAACAGCTCGAAACAACTATCTGGTTCAAAATGGCCGAAATTCTACCCTCCAGTGCTTATTTTCTGAAGAAAAAGGTGTTTTGAGCTCCAGTTAATGGATGGTACTTCCTGATGTTCTCAATTCTATTTCCTTAGTTACACTAGGCATCGGCAGCATTGAGTTCATATGTGCCCAAACACCCTATTCTATGAAAGGACTTATGGTTGGAACAGTTTATGGCAGTGTGGTGATAATTGCATTCATTGGATATGGAATTACAGAGCCATTCACCAGCCACTTGGCCACCTGGGGCACTGGCATGCATATGATTAGCTGGGGATTCTGGTACTTGTTGCTTGTACTAATCGTCTTGATTTTACTTCTAGTCCTTGGAAAGTTGTACAAGAACAGAAAGAGAGAAGACGTACTGCCAAATGAACAGATATTTGCTAAGAGATACTATTCAAACATTGCATGACATGTAGTGAAAATTTAGTGCATGTATACAATGTAGTAATGTTCAGCTGGGGAAATTGGAAAATTATGTTACATAATTGAAGCTACATGTAATAACTAATATAGTCTGGTAAAATTAATTTAGCAATGATTAGCTACTTTTAAGTGCTCTATTAACTTACCACATCCCTAAACCGTAGCTTATTCAAACAATAAACAGGTCAATTAATAGCATACTTAGCTTAATTTAATATACAAATTAGATACAAATTTTTAATGAAAGTGAAAAGCACTGACAAGTTAAGTTTAGAGTATTTGGTGTGCAAAATTTTTTCTGGACTCCCTTGGCTTTTCTTTTGGAAGTATACTTTATATTTTTGTAGGCGTGACCATTAATTGATAGAGGGAGTGTGGCATAGTGCACATGAACGTTAAACATTGCGTACTTACGTTTGAAGAAAATTCCAGGGCTTCACTAACATTGCATCCATTCCCCAAAGCATTATTCTCATTCTATTGCTCATCTCTGGAATGCTGCTCGTTTATATAATTCATGCCATGTTTCTCATCCACTCGTGCCATAGCAGAGGATTCCGATTTTTCAAATTTTCTATCTCAGTAACAAATCTCACTCTACAATGTCAGTTAGTGGGTTATTTTCTTCACGTACGCGCAAGAAGATGGAACAAAGCAGGGGTGTAGATAACTTTTTAGACATAGGGGGTGGGGGGGGGGGGGGGGCTGAACATCTTCAAATGTAAGTGACCATGTCTACTCTATGACACTTCGTGTGTACATGCACTATGCAAGATGCATAACTCAATGTCACTCATATATTAATATATTAAGAATTGGTTTGTTCAACAAACTCCAGACCTGCAGAATCTCGTTCCTCTCTCTTTCGGTTTCCCATAATATTATTATAGCACTACTTGTCAAAAATCTGGGGGGGGGGGGGGGGGGGGGGGGGGGGATGGAGCTTTTAGCCCCCTTAGCCCCTTGTTGTTTACTCCCTTGCAAGGCTACAGTCAATTGCTGTTGGACTATCCGCTCGCTGGAGTCGTCTTTCTACAGTACTGTGCTCTTTGCAGTCATTAAGCCTCGATGCTGTCAAGAAAGGACTAGCTACATAGATTGAATATTAATAGAATGATACATTTGACAATAGTATTTTGTCAGAGTAGAAGAGCCAGTAATAACTGAACATTCTGGTTGTTATTGTGACTCCACTCTGAATAAAAGCCAACCACTAGCTACTCCGCGATCCCTCCCTACTAAACTATAATACTGCTACTATAGCTGAGTTTAATAATTTATGTACGAAGTGTATTGTATTTTTTATGATATTGTGCTTGTCAGGGTTAGCCATGCAGTTAAAATCTTGTGTACATGATATTATTCCTTCTTTGCCACAAAATAAGGTCAAGTCAAAAATACTCAGTCTCATGTAATATGAAGCAATTATAGGATGGCACATGGTCCTATACTGATGATTGAACAAACAGAGTCTAACAAGTTTAGATCATAGTACATAGCAACAGTATTGGATTATGCCTGGGGGGGGGGGGGGGGGGAAATTACAGGTACTCTATGAGGATTTACATGTACTCTATGAGGATTTACAAGTCATAGTACTCTATGGGATTTAGAATACCTCTATGATCTAATGATTATTATAGTACATATCAGAAATATCATCAATGATGATCAATTGCAAGGAAGGGCCGGCAAATTAACCCATTCAGTTTAGCTGTCATGACTATTAGTACAAGCATAAAAAACAATTGATAAAATTGATGGGTGAAGTAGGGATGGCAGTACAAAGAAGTATACAAACAAGGGTAGTAGGGATAATAAGGTACATGTTACATCCCTACTGCTTTTCAAGTAATGGTATTTCAGTAAAAAGCAGTAGGGATGTAAGATGTACCTTATTAACCCTACTACCCTTGTTTGTATAGTTTTTTGTACTGCCATCCCTACTTCACCTATCAATTTTATCAATTGTTTTTTATGCTTGTTTCTGTTCCTTTTTTTTTTTTTTTTTTGCTACCCTTGGGTCTAGCCTGTAGTAAGCATATGCAGTGTCTCTGGTGGATGAAATAATCAGCCAGTCAACCTCCTGCAGCCCAGATAATATCTGGAGTGAGACCATAGTCAAAGCATTCATCAACCTGTATCTGTTCTCTAAGTTCAATTCCAGAGACACTTGCTGTCTAGCAGACCGTCTGCACAGTGTTGGTGGGCTTCATTTAGAGTTGGGACCGCTGCGGAAAACAATTATACCGCGGCCACTGGCAACGAACCAGGCACAAGGAACTATCAATGAATACTTGCAGGGAAATGGCGAAAGATGCATGGACCAAATTCAAGATCTTCGATGTTAGCAGGAGCGAGAAACGGACGCCATTTTTTAGAAGCACGCACTAGCTCACTATACTAGCTTGTACTCATGCATGGGCGGGGCTAAGTATACGCGGCGCGCGCAGCTTTGGGCATGCGCGCATAGTAACAAAATGGCTTCGTACAATAACCTAGCAATCAAAAGGCGCCGAAAAAGTCTCGTTAGAACAGGAGAAGCAATGATAAAAGGATCATAGCACAGAAATGCGTTGTATAAACTGGAGCTGATTTATGCCAAAACTAAGGTGAGAAGTTGAGACAGTGTCGAGATACATGGAGAACATTGACACGGTCTGACTCGAGATTCGACGGCCAAATGGCCAGTTGAAGCACCACCTGGTTGAGACTTCTGCGATAGCTTTTTGAGTCGTTCTTGGGAGTTTCAGATAGGAAATCAGCTGAATATCATGTTTATGTAACTTATAAAACGTGAAATAGTATCTGTGCCGAGATTGTTTGGCCTTTTGTAATGTATTACATATATGGGAGTGTCCGGGCCATCCCTACTTATAGAGTCTACCGACTCTATGATACTAAATCTACCTGCTAAGTATCGATTTGATCCAATATAGCTAATAGCATTATAATAGCTAGCTAGTCCCAAACGAAGGTATTTGTTGTTATCAATTTTCATTGTATGACAATTATCACAGGTGCCACAAATGCAAACTACACTGTTTTCTCAAAACAATGATGTTAGTGTCATGACAGACACAACTTTAACTCCCCATGCAGCATTTAGTATATCTATATCATGACACAAACATGTTTATACACAACTTTAACTCCCCATGCAGCAATTAGTATATCTATATCATGACACATAAACATGTTTATATTTTATAACATCTTAGTGTGTCTATAATATTATTATGGCACACGCAATCAATACTGGGTATTATTCTTGTACAAAAATAGTTGATGATACTCTTTTCTTTACCTAATACCTTCACTGGAACTATCCATAGTGGCACCGCTTACTCTGGACCATACAGGTTACAACCGCTACTGGACAGGCCTATTACTCATTGCTCACACTATCCTTCTTGTCATTTTCTCTATTAACCAAACCAACAATACTTCAATGAATCTTCTAGCCATCATTGTGATGTCCTTTATTCTTGTTGCATGGTTTTCTATTGCTAAGTGGATGTATGAGAGTCTACTGAATAATATTCTTGAGATAACCTTCATCTATACTGATAGGGCAGTTTTGAATACCCAGAACCAAGAGAAAGTGACCTTTACAGTAGTTGAATTGAAACAGTCACTTTTGGATGTCCTATAATTGATTTGAGACTATAGCTATATATGCATGAACACATTGTTGTTACTGTTGCTATAATCATGAGCAAGATTGATAGTGAGGGTATACACAAACGACACTATAGCCTACCCTCTGTCTAAGCCTTTAGGTAGGGTCCACTGCCTATCACAGCTACCATAATAATATAGACTGTACTCCTAAACCATGCATGACACTAGCTAGCTCTCTCCTCCCTATAATCGTGACTATAGTACTGCCCTGTGCAGTTCATAAAATAATAGTCCTATGTACTTTTCATGTGTGAGAACTAAGTGAAGGACTGCAATAGGCCAGTGAAATTATATATACATTTAGAGGTATGCATATACATTCCCAGTTTATAATGATTAGGAGCATAATAGATGCAACTACAATAAACAATTAATCAGATTTTAAAGAGCCCACAAGTCATAAAGATAAAAAAAATGCATTGATTGTACACAGCTAGTGATCAACGTACATGTACAGCGTTCATAAGTTGAGAGACTTGGTACCTTTTCTCCCTCTCGCCTGTTCACTCCACTCTAGCTTAGCCAGGATAAGGTTGATCTTATAAACTATCTCCTCTGAAAATAACGAATAAAATAATGTAGAAAGTATTGATCACCAGTGTACTACATAAATTATAACAGAAATTATAAATTTAAGATAAAAAAACCGTACAACTCACTTGCTGTCATTAAGGTTGTCTCAAAGTCCATGTTCTTAAACTTGCCATCCTTCCCAACTCGGATCACTGGGAACACTGTTCTCTGAGGGTTCTTCTCGTCCATGATCTCACATGTACAGATCTTGGATATCTCATACGACATCTGAAAAACACATAGAACTATTCGATACACATACAGTAAAGGGGGGGGGGACAGTACATGTGTACATATATAGTACATTGTACATGGTATTTCTGTACTATACTTTGTATTAGAGGGCGGGGCTAAAGAGAAAATGACCCTCATCTCTGTTAACCAACCTTGGCATCCCTGCCTTGTACTGGTGGCTGTCAGCCGTCTGAGAAAAGTCCACTGAGTCATCATCAATAGAGGACTGAACAGTGTTCTTACACCCTGTACGCATGCATAGCGGATAACTAACTAATACCAGCAATAATTATTTTGACATTAAATTGTGTGTATGCAGGCTACATAAATGTACATGAACCTACTGCTTTCTGGAGATGACTTTACTAGCCTCGTCTCCAGGCCCATTCCCAGCTTTACAATGTTTCATGCATTATAATATTTCCCACTTTTCAGCGTGAAATGGTGAAAACCTGGGAATGGGCCTGTGGACGAGGCTAGAGACTTTACAAGCTCCGTGTTTTAGGCTAAAAAAGTGCACTTACCAACATTCTTGACCAGATTGAAGTCTAGTGTTTGTTGGCTCTCTAGAGTGCTGTTGAGATCAACCAGCTGACCAGGGCTGTAACACCGATCACTCCAACTCATAACCTGATATGCATGTATAATATGGGGGAGGATAAATTAATAACACAAGCAAGCAATTGTCGCAGCATGATATCATACTTTTCCTGCAATTTAGAAACGGCACTGTTAACACAGTTAATGTGTATGTTTGAACATTGATACACACACAAACATATGCATACACACACACACACACACATGCATATGCACACGCACACACACACACACTCACACACACACACACACACACACACACACACACACACACACACACACATACACACACACATACACACACACACACACACACACACACACACACAGCACGGGCCATGTATCTGCAACATTCTCTTTCTGGTGACCCTGGAGAGTGTCTCTACCATGTCCACCTTCATGTTGTCCACAGCCACCGTGGAGAACCCTCCCTCTTCGTAGTACCTACAGTATCACAAATCTAACATAGTAGAAAATATAGGGCTAGTGGCAAAAAAACAACTGATTTTAGACCAGCAAAAATTTCCTGCTATGTGGTATAATTGTATTATGTACATAAAATATTATCTCACACTCTGACAGCGATGTGTTTTGGTTGTGCTGCTTGTGGCTCCACTACCTACACACGACATTTCATCTGGACAAATTGACTGCCTCAATTTCAATTGCTGGCTACTGGGACAAGTTTTCAGACATTGCACAAGCTCTAATTCTAGGTCTGGCAACATTCAAGTCACTAAACAAAATATCTCTAGGAAGCTATTCACAAAGTACACTGAAAATGAGCATGTTGAAGTATGGCAGTCACTCTTTGCTCTCCCACAGTTGGACGAACCAGAAGTAGTAATCAAAAGACATTTTGTTACTAGGGTAAAAGAGTGTGCTCATCCGATCTTTGACAACTGGAAACAGTCTCTTTTGGCAAGACAACGAATGAAATTTATTCAGCTAATGAGAACCACGAATCCGAACAATGAAGATTATCATTTGGAAATTTGTGAGACATAGAATTTTCTGTCACACCAGCCATACTTCGGATTCATACACTAGCTAATAATCTTGATCATGATCATAATCCATATTCAATGCTCA
Source organism: Stappiaceae bacterium (assembly GCA_964291365.2). Lineage (GTDB taxonomy): Bacteria > Pseudomonadota > Alphaproteobacteria > Rhizobiales > Stappiaceae > JBDWFY01. The sequence continues at coordinate 8,855 of OZ220018.1, read as the reverse complement.
TTAACTGAATAAAATTTATGAGGCAATATATCTTTAATCAGTATTTCTTTTGCTGCATTTAGGGATTGACTTGCATGTGACAGAATATAGAATAGTGTTGCCAGTGTTAGAAATACCCTTAATCTTATCCATTCTTATAATTTATGTTATTATGTTAGCTCTGAAGTGACTGACAAATCCAAAATGGCATTGTATGCCTGGTTTATCACTCGGAGCTATGTATGCATAAACAGGCATATGCATTACCATAGGGAATAAAGAATTACTATTTGAGTACATTGCTGGATGGATTCGTTTTCAGATGGGTTTTTGTCCCAATGTAAACAAAGTAAATGGAAAAATCACAGTGCAATTATTATTGCCATTAAGTTTGAGTCATGGTCAATACTGTTTTCCAGATACAGTCAGAATTTACTGATCAATCGTCTTTGACTACTCTACATAGTATAGTTAAAGCCCATTGTTGAGGAAATTATCTTTTACAGTTACTCAGTACATGAGCATTTTAGCTATTAACTTCCAGTGATGATCATAATAATCTTGCTAGCTTGTATAGTATGTTGCCCCTACGTACATGGTTCACAGAAAACCATATGTGTGATGTCAACAGATGAAAGAAATGCATCAAATGCTGAAGTAAATTGTCATGAATGGTGCTCGTTTGAATCAGCTATACTCGAAATTCAAAATGAAACAACAATATCTATTTACAGTGAGCAGATACAAATGACAAAAAAAGCTTTGGTCTACTATAAGGACAGCATATGCTTAAAAGGTGTGGGTGAAGTTAATACAAAAGTCATATGCACGGCAGTTAATACAGGATTTGCCTTCAATCATGTAAGCAATTTGCAAATATCGAATATTGATTTTGTGGAATGTAGCCTGAATTTCATTAACCAAACAGTTTCTGAGAGAAAGCTCGTGATAGTAGCAGCTATATTCATTGTTAATTCTACAAATATCACCATTGCTGGGGATAAAATTAGTAAAAGTTTAGGATTAGGAATGATCTTTAGCCAGACCCATGGGAATGTTACAGTGTATGACAGCATTTTTGAACACAATGGTTGCAGTATAAATCAGGCAATGCCAAATCACAAGATCAAAGGTGGAGGACTCTATATTGAGCTAAAACATTCAGTGCATATTGACACACTGTACACACTGTACAACTGCGAATTTAGTCAGAACAACAGCACGGACTCTGTGGTAATTAAAAGTGATAACGACAAGTATTGGGATGCTAAAGTTTATGACTTTACCCAAGGAGGAGGCATCACTGTTTTCTTTGAACAAAATCGTGCTAAGAATGTTGTTATTATTGACAACTGTAAAATCTATCAGAATCAAGCCAATTCGGGTGGGGGCGTGATAATTGTTGTTTTGAATGACTTTAGTGATCACAGTGAAAAGAGCAAATTGATAGTCCAGAATTCAGTGATTGTCAACAATACTTGCCAACGTCATGGTGGTGGAGTAGGCATTTATTTCTCAGAAGGATTGAAATATGAAGAACCTATTACAGAATTTTTCAACTGTACTATTGAACAAAATTCAGCAAAGATCTATGGTGGAGGAGTTAGGATTGTTACGGCCAAATCAAATAAACTACTTCTTAGTACAAGTAACCAATTTGAGAGTATAATAGTCTTCATAATGTGTTTGTGGACAAAAAACAGTGCCTTGCTTGGCTCAGCCATTGACATTTTTCCACAACAGTTAGATCATAAATACCCCCAAACTATCCTGTTGAGCGACTGTACGATAAGGTCAAATATGATCCGTTTTGAACCCATTTCAGACAATAAAAATGTAACTGCACTATATCAACATCAATATAATGGTAAGGGAGCATTGTCATGCACTCAATTTATACTGAAATTTAATGGTACAACCACAATTGAAAACAATAATGGATCTGCAGTGCATTTATCATCCTGCCATTTGAAATTTGAAAATGAATCAAACGTGTATTTTGCAAACAATACCGGTCACGATGGGGGAGCTATAGTTTTGATAGGACAATCGAAGATTGAGGCAGGAGACAATAACAAGTTTTGCTTTCAAAGTAATACAGCTTCTTGGAGAGGAGGGGCAATTATGTATTTTTCAAATAGTAAGCAAGACTTCATATCTTCAAAGAGCTGTTTCATGGAGTTTAAGTACTATAGTAGCAGCAAGAACTTTCCATTATTTCATTTTCAGGATAACAATGCTCCGTATGGTCAGGCTATATTTGCTAGCACCCTTCGACAGTGTGCACGATATTGTGCCAACAAAGAAAATATCTCAACATCAAATGCATCAACAGAATTACGGTGCATTGGAGTGTTTCACTTCGATGAACATAAGCCAGTAGCTGCATCTGGAAGTGCTATATATACAACCTCAGTATCTGACCAAAAATTTCTTCTAGCACAACCTGGACAAACAATAGACCTAGATTTCAAATTGAGAGATTCCCACCTACAGGAAAGTTATGACATATTTCATGTCTCTGTTCAAAACACAAAATTTAATGGTAATGTGACAATCAACCCATCTTATTCTTACATAGCGGAAAGAAAAAAGTTAAGATTCTCTGGTCGCCCTGGTGACACTGCAATTATCTCACTTACAAGTACAGAATTTCAACCAATTACAGTATCTATTGCATTTGAAGTGCAACTAGCATCATGTCAACCGGGATTTGTGATCACAGAGGACTTGGAATGTGCTTGCTCCATAACTCAAAGTGAAATCTTCCACTATGTAGGAATTCATAGATGTGATTCAAGGAGAGGAAAAGCCTATATAGTGCATGGATATTGGACAGGTTACACTAGTGATTCAGTAGAAAGTGAAGACACTTTGGTAACAGGTCATTGCCCACGAGGATTTTGTGATTATGCCACTGAGTCTGACTCATCATACAGTAGCTTGAAAATTGAGTATGCTCTTCCAAATACCTCATCAAATTCAGCTCTTAATGAATTTGTCTGTAGTTTTAATCGAATTGGAATACTGTGTGGAAGTTGTAAACAAAACTCTTCAGTATACTTTCATGGTAGCTACTATGAGTGCAAACCTAATACTCAAACATGCCGATTTGGTCCACTGTTCTTCATTCTATCTGAACTGCTGCCTGTGACAATTCTTTTCATTGGTGTAATATTTTTCAACGTTCAGTTTACATCTGGTGCTGTTAATTCGCTCATATTTTTTGCTCAAATTGTTGACATGATGCATATCGATGCAAATGGACTCATTAAGAAGCACCCACTGATAACTTCATTCCAAGGCGTGTATTTACTCTTCTATCGAATGTTCAATTTGGACTTCTTCTCACTTGAGAGCCTTTCTTACTGTCTAATGGAAAATGCAATGGCACTGGATATTCTTGCGTTTAAGTACCTAACCATCACTTATTCCCTCCTATTCGTCATAACATGTATCATAATCTTGAAATTCTGTAACCCTTACCTATGCCTGAAAAAATATTTCACCTCTGTTAGATCCTACAAGCAATATATTAAGCAATCAGCAATCCACGGGCTAGTTGCAATTTTGGTGATGTGCTACTCTCAGTGCACAGTTGCGTCGTTATCAATTTTGACCCCTGGCTATGTCTACTGGAGAGGATATGCCAAAAACCGCACAACCTTAAAAGTTGTTTATCTCAGTGGAAATTTAGTTTACTTTGGAACAGAGCACATGAAATATGCTATCCCAGCAATAATATTCACAATATTTTTTACTATCATTCCTCCTCTATGCTTAATTGTGTACCCCCTCTGCTATAAAATCTTTGTATTGTGCCATATTGAAGAGACTCTGGTCACTCGCATTCTATGTCAAATCATGCCACTTGAAAGGATTAAGCCAATTTTTGATTCAGTGCAAGGGTGTTTTAAGGATAAATACCGATTTTTTGGTGGATTATACTTCTTGTATCGTTTCATTATCCTTGGATGTTTTACAGCCTCAAAACGACCAATTGAATTTTACACTTTATTAGAGGTACAACTGATCATGATAATTTTGGTACATGCAATCAGTCAGCCATACAATACACAGTGGCACAATATCCTTGACGTGTCATTACTAAGCCTTCTGGCCACCATTAATATCATGACAATTTACAACTACCACACGCTTCTGAGTATCGAAGGAGAAATAAATACAAACATCATTAATGTTGTAAGTATAGTTCAGACAGCTCTTGCCTACATTCCTCTTGTATGTTTGTTCATTTTCTGTGTCACAAAAATTGTGCTTATAACTAGAGAGCACTGCAGAATGCAAAAAGATTATGCTTGTGAAAATGAATTTGAGGACACCCTGGCACTTGTAGATTACAGAAATTTGAACACTGAAGAAACGGAATCAAGTCAAGATAATCAAGCTGACAGTCATTAGCTAATTGTCCTATAATTGATTTGAGACTATAGCTATATATGCATGAACACATTGTTGTTACTGTTGCTATAATCATGAGCAAGATTGATAGTGAGGGTATACACAAACGACACTATAGCCTACCCTCTGTCTAAGCCTTTAGGTAGGGTCCACTGCCTATCACAGCTACCATAATAATATAGACTGTACTCCTAAACCATGCATGACACTAGCTAGCTCTCTCCTCCCTATAATCGTGACTATAGTACTGCCCTGTGCAGTTCATAAAATAATAGTCCTATGTACTTTTCATGTGTGAGAACTAAGTGAAGGACTGCAATAGGCCAGTGAAATTATATATACATTTAGAGGTATGCATATACATTCCCAGTTTATAATGATTAGGAGCATAATAGATGCAACTACAATAAACAATTAATCAGATTTTAAAGAGCCCACAAGTCATAAAGATAAAAAAAATGCATTGATTGTACACAGCTAGTGATCAACGTACATGTACAGCGTTCATAAGTTGAGAGACTTGGTACCTTTTCTCCCTCTCGCCTGTTCACTCCACTCTAGCTTAGCCAGGATAAGGTTGATCTTATAAACTATCTCCTCTGAAAATAACGAATAAAATAATGTAGAAAGTATTGATCACCAGTGTACTACATAAATTATAACAGAAATTATAAATTTAAGATAAAAAAACCGTACAACTCACTTGCTGTCATTAAGGTTGTCTCAAAGTCCATGTTCTTAAACTTGCCATCCTTCCCAACTCGGATCACTGGGAACACTGTTCTCTGAGGGTTCTTCTCGTCCATGATCTCACATGTACAGATCTTGGATATCTCATACGACATCTGAAAAACACATAGAACTATTCGATACACATACAGTAAAGGGGGGGGGGACAGTACATGTGTACATATATAGTACATTGTACATGGTATTTCTGTACTATACTTTGTATTAGAGGGCGGGGCTAAAGAGAAAATGACCCTCATCTCTGTTAACCAACCTTGGCATCCCTGCCTTGTACTGGTGGCTGTCAGCCGTCTGAGAAAAGTCCACTGAGTCATCATCAATAGAGGACTGAACAGTGTTCTTACACCCTGTACGCATGCATAGCGGATAACTAACTAATACCAGCAATAATTATTTTGACATTAAATTGTGTGTATGCAGGCTACATAAATGTACATGAACCTACTGCTTTCTGGAGATGACTTTACTAGCCTCGTCTCCAGGCCCATTCCCAGCTTTACAATGTTTCATGCATTATAATATTTCCCACTTTTCAGCGTGAAATGGTGAAAACCTGGGAATGGGCCTGTGGACGAGGCTAGAGACTTTACAAGCTCCGTGTTTTAGGCTAAAAAAGTGCACTTACCAACATTCTTGACCAGATTGAAGTCTAGTGTTTGTTGGCTCTCTAGAGTGCTGTTGAGATCAACCAGCTGACCAGGGCTGTAACACCGATCACTCCAACTCATAACCTGATATGCATGTATAATATGGGGGAGGATAAATTAATAACACAAGCAAGCAATTGTCGCAGCATGATATCATACTTTTCCTGCAATTTAGAAACGGCACTGTTAACACAGTTAATGTGTATGTTTGAACATTGATACACACACAAACATATGCATACACACACACACACACACATGCATATGCACACGCACACACACACACACTCACACACACATACACACACACACACACACACACACACACACACACACACACACACACACACACACACACATACACACACACACACACACACACACACACACACACCATGCACGGACCATGTATCTGCAACATTATCTTTCTGGTGACCACAGTTGGACGAACCAGAAGTAGTAATCAAAAGACATTTTGTTACTAGGGTAAAAGAGTGTGCTCATCCGATCTTTGACAACTGGAAACAGTCTCTTTTGGCAAGACAACGAATGAAATTTATTCAGCTAATGAGAACCACGAATCCGAACAATGAAGATTATCATTTGGAAATTTGTGAGACATAGAATTTTCTGTCACACCAGCCATACTTCGGATTCATACACTAGCTAATAATCTTGATCATGATCATAATCCATATTCAATGCTCATTAACTGAATAAAATTTATGAGGCAATATATCTTTAATCAGTATTTCTTTTGCTGCATTTAGGGATTGACTTGCATGTGACAGAATATAGAATAGTGTTGCCAGTGTTAGAAATACCCTTAATCTTATCCATTCTTATAATTTATGTTATTATGTTAGCTCTGAAGTGACTGACAAATCCAAAATGGCATTGTATGCCTGGTTTATCACTCGGAGCTATGTATGCATAAACAGGCATATGCATTACCATAGGGAATAAAGAATTACTATTTGAGTACATTGCTGGATGGATTCGTTTTCAGATGGGTTTTTGTCCCAATGTAAACAAAGTAAATGGAAAAATCACAGTGCAATTATTATTGCCATTAAGTTTGAGTCATGGTCAATACTGTTTTCCAGATACAGTCAGAATTTACTGATCAATCGTCTTTGACTACTCTACATAGTATAGTTAAAGCCCATTGTTGAGGAAATTATCTTTTACAGTTACTCAGTACATGAGCATTTTAGCTATTAACTTCCAGTGATGATCATAATAATCTTGCTAGCTTGTATAGTATGTTGCCCCTACGTACATGGTTCACAGAAAACCATATGTGTGATGTCAACAGATGAAAGAAATGCATCAAATGCTGAAGTAAATTGTCATGAATGGTGCTCGTTTGAATCAGCTATACTCGAAATTCAAAATGAAACAACAATATCTATTTACAGTGAGCAGATACAAATGACAAAAAAAGCTTTGGTCTACTATAAGGACAGCATATGCTTAAAAGGTGTGGGTGAAGTTAATACAAAAGTCATATGCACGGCAGTTAATACAGGATTTGCCTTCAATCATGTAAGCAATTTGCAAATATCGAATATTGATTTTGTGGAATGTAGCCTGAATTTCATTAACCAAACAGTTTCTGAGAGAAAGCTCGTGATAGTAGCAGCTATATTCATTGTTAATTCTACAAATATCACCATTGCTGGGGATAAAATTAGTAAAAGTTTAGGATTAGGAATGATCTTTAGCCAGACCCATGGGAATGTTACAGTGTATGACAGCATTTTTGAACACAATGGTTGCAGTATAAATCAGGCAATGCCAAATCACAAGATCAAAGGTGGAGGACTCTATATTGAGCTAAAACATTCAGTGCATATTGACACACTGTACACACTGTACAACTGCGAATTTAGTCAGAACAACAGCACGGACTCTGTGGTAATTAAAAGTGATAACGACAAGTATTGGGATGCTAAAGTTTATGACTTTACCCAAGGAGGAGGCATCACTGTTTTCTTTGAACAAAATCGTGCTAAGAATGTTGTTATTATTGACAACTGTAAAATCTATCAGAATCAAGCCAATTCGGGTGGGGGCGTGATAATTGTTGTTTTGAATGACTTTAGTGATCACAGTGAAAAGAGCAAATTGATAGTCCAGAATTCAGTGATTGTCAACAATACTTGCCAACGTCATGGTGGTGGAGTAGGCATTTATTTCTCAGAAGGATTGAAATATGAAGAACCTATTACAGAATTTTTCAACTGTACTATTGAACAAAATTCAGCAAAGATCTATGGTGGAGGAGTTAGGATTGTTACGGCCAAATCAAATAAACTACTTCTTAGTACAAGTAACCAATTTGAGAGTATAATAGTCTTCATAATGTGTTTGTGGACAAAAAACAGTGCCTTGCTTGGCTCAGCCATTGACATTTTTCCACAACAGTTAGATCATAAATACCCCCAAACTATCCTGTTGAGCGACTGTACGATAAGGTCAAATATGATCCGTTTTGAACCCATTTCAGACAATAAAAATGTAACTGCACTATATCAACATCAATATAATGGTAAGGGAGCATTGTCATGCACTCAATTTATACTGAAATTTAATGGTACAACCACAATTGAAAACAATAATGGATCTGCAGTGCATTTATCATCCTGCCATTTGAAATTTGAAAATGAATCAAACGTGTATTTTGCAAACAATACCGGTCACGATGGGGGAGCTATAGTTTTGATAGGACAATCGAAGATTGAGGCAGGAGACAATAACAAGTTTTGCTTTCAAAGTAATACAGCTTCTTGGAGAGGAGGGGCAATTATGTATTTTTCAAATAGTAAGCAAGACTTCATATCTTCAAAGAGCTGTTTCATGGAGTTTAAGTACTATAGTAGCAGCAAGAACTTTCCATTATTTCATTTTCAGGATAACAATGCTCCGTATGGTCAGGCTATATTTGCTAGCACCCTTCGACAGTGTGCACGATATTGTGCCAACAAAGAAAATATCTCAACATCAAATGCATCAACAGAATTACGGTGCATTGGAGTGTTTCACTTCGATGAA
>OZ220017.1:0-76700 GCA_964291365.2 Stappiaceae bacterium | reverse complement strand
TGTACGTGCTGGTGTGTGTGTGTGTTTGGGTGTTGACAAAGACCTTTTTTCCTCATATAGACTAGCAGGTGTTACTACCCTCATGTGATAGGAGTTTTGGTGAGCACTATTTAGAGCACTATTATCATGTACGTATGTTTTGCAAGTATGTTTGTTTACTGATTTGCTATGGTTACGGAGGGGGGAGGCTGTTTTAGCCATGGTGAGGACTTGGAACAAGACTAGGTTATCTCCAGTGTCCTCATTGTGCATATATATTTCTCTCCATGCAGGCAGCTAGGCTGGCAGTATCAACCTCCTGCAGCAAGGTACGCATGTGCAATATGCACACTGCCTAACTGTATGCTTGAACACTGACGACCCTATACCTAACCCATTTTGCAATATTTATCCCCCCCCCCCCCCCCCCCCCCCCCCCGATTTAAATGCTGCTCAATAATCCACCTGTCTACATTTGAAAACAGATCTGTCCTCAAGCAATTTGCTGGAATGAACTGCAGAACAATTGTGGAAGAATCAACGTACATGTCTAGCATTGTGTACTTATGTCATTCCTTTTCTTACAAATGCAGGTATGTCCACAGTGAATGTGGTAATACCTCGAGCTGTCGACTCTACCTGTGGTTAATCCTTGCATTGAGCTGGTCTGGACTCGTACATGTATGTCCTCTACATGCATCCATTCAACGAGACATCAACTGGATTGTCTACTGCTACTCCTGCAGCCATGGATGGGATGGTTGTTGGCAACGTGAAGAGTGATGGGGCTATACAGGTTAGCAGTGGGTTATACTGTTTTAATGGTGTCCTGTAGGAGTATGGTGAGCATTATTTAGATGACAAAAACAAGTCACTGATGCCTTGACATAAACATGTAGCTAAGCAGAGAATTTTGTGTGCTTTTTATGCTGCAACCTTGTGAGTTCACAAAGTCCTTTTCTTTTTTTTATATATAGGCTGGAAGGAACTTGGAGCAACTGTGGACAAACACTGTATCCTAAGGCATTGTTTATGTTGTATGTCATTCTTTCTTTGCAGGTAATGCGGTGTGTGGCAATGGATGTCACAGTTCTCCAGCTGTGTTGGGTACTGACATGCAAAACATGTATGGTACATGTACATGTAAGTACCTCTACCTTCATACGTGCAGTTGTGTGCTAAATAGAGAAGATTGTGTGCTTTTTTTGCTGCAACTGTGTGTGTGTTTGTGTGCATGTGTGCATGCATGTACTGTGTGTTTGGTTCAAAAACCTTTTTCTTCATACAGAGTGTTACTGTTCTGTAGGAGTTTTGGTAAGCATTATTTAGAAACTCACGTGCATTTCTAATTTTTTCATATTGCAAATGTGCATGTTTAGTGACTTGCTGATGTGAAGACATGTGGTCCTTCCCTACCATGGTTGTGATGGGTGTGGATACACAATAACAATTGACTGATGTGGTATGTACCTCTACTTTGTTTTATGTTATGAAATACTTTTCTGGTGCTACTGTTAGAGCCATTTTGTCTTTTATAATGTAGATGTCATTGTCTCTGCGACTGTGATGTTCTGAATAGCATGTTGAGCAGTGATGATCTTTATGATATGGGACCCCTTGGAGTTTGAAATGTACGTGTACAACACATAAGGTAGTTCCCATGGGACCTCCTTTAATTTGCATCAAAGTTCCCCCCTTTAAGTTTATTCAAAATTATCTGATTGTGCCTTTAATTGTGTAAGGGAGGGAGGAAGTTACAAAGATGTACATACACATTGTCCACGTGCAGTGCATAAGCAGAAAAAAAATTGCAGATTGCAATTTTAAGCACATTAGGTAATGGTCGTCACTTATATATACTTTTCCCTTTTTGTACGTTATATTGTGTTAAGATATGGCAGTAACCACTATACCATACTAGGGGTATCTAAGACTGCAGAGGAAGTCGAAATCAAGAAAGCCTACAAGAAACTAGCTCTCAAGCTACACCCGGACGAAAACCATGCCCCCGAATAGGACGAAGCATTCAAAGGTATCTGTACTGCTACCACCATGTGTAAATTTAAGTTTAGAAGTGTTTGTGAGAATGTCAGCTATTGAAAATGAACCTTATGAAAGTACATTCACATTACTAATGTTACACGTATGTGGTATGGGGTCATTGCTCCTAACTTAGTCAACATGAAAATTTTTAGCTTTAAGGTATTACAAGTGACTTGTACATTTATGTGATATCATTGATTTTCTAGTACTCCCACTTCTGCACTCCTGCATGTATGCATACATCTTTCTTAGATAATAGGATAAAATGGTTTGCTACAGTGTATGTACATGTGCATGTATCAGTTTTCATGTATTGGATTGGGAAGTAGTAGTAATAAGGTGATATTTTTTCCATCTATGTGCTTTTGCCCTGCTCAAAATCTGAGGGGAGGAGGCATCTCTTTCCACCATTTTTGTACATTATCAGAGATGATCACATACTTGGACAAAGATGCTGTGTCGTCACTTTTATCCCCGTACACTGTACATAGTAAACTTCCATGGTGATATTCAATGGTGGTGATCCCTCGGGATTCCCAAGCAAAAACGATATGATTGTGATTAGCAATTGAAACTATGACATTTGAGCTAATGTAGATATCCCTAGCTTGGGGATCCAGCGATCTTTTAGCTTCAACATAGCAACTCTATGGGGACACACCCATAATGATGTGCATTGGTACACATGAAACTCACGTGGAATATTTCATGATGTAATTGTCCATTTTACTTGCAGCTGTGAGCAAGGTCTACTCTGTGCTTAGTGACAAAGAGAAGAGACACTGATATGACCAGTTTGGTGATGAAGGTCTCCAAGCATCTGGCATGAACGGAGGGCGAGCTAGCTACCATTACGCCTATGATGATGGTGAGTTTGATCCTAATGACATATTTCGGATGTTTTTTGGAAATAATTTCAACTTTGGAGATGAAGGTAAATGATAGTACAAAAATAGAGAGCTATAAGAGTTCTCTAGTATAGATTTTCTGTGCTACTGAAAATAGAGTATGGCTTGTTCTTGTGATAATTTTTAATTTGCTCATATTTCATGTGGCTGATGTACATTGTTATACATTGTAGGTACAGTATGAGGCCCTTGGGGCATGTGCATGTATGTAAACAGAGTGTGAGTAGGAAATTTTTTAATTTGACGGTTGCCAAACCACCAAATTTAATTCCTATTAATTTTCCTAGCTGAAATTATTATTCTAGTCTTGTGATATACTAATGTCCTTGTACTGTACTTTATTCATACACTACTGGTGGTGATGGCAGACTCTACATGAGAACTCACAGGAGACCTCAATACCACTCTCATCATCATCATTACCATGGCAACCAACAGGTATGTTCCACGTACGTGTAAATGTATGCTACATGTATGTATTCCCCCACCCAACTATAGCCCCTTTAATTTGTTGAACTTAATTCATACATACATACCAGTGTACATGTGTGCATCATGCTCCACAGCATTTATAGTAACAAACGCTACAAATCATGCTTTTTTAACGGCCATGCCTATTGACCACACCTAGTAGTGCCATAATAGTATGCAGTTTCACTACACACGTTGTCGAGTCAAAAATATTGTTCTATAGACTAAAGGCTAGAGGCTAGGGTAAATACGTAGCTACATGTATGCTTTGCTATATACATGTATGTGTCATACAGTGCATGTGGGGTATGTGCTCTAGAGAGCTCTAGTTTTTCTTTTTTTTGATTGGGGAAGACGTGTATAAAATGCTTTGATATGGTCATAGGCCACACCCTCACATGTGTCCATGAATTTTGTTTGTGGGTAAATCCTGTAATTACACATGCTCCTAAACTATGATCAAGTTTGAGGCACATGTGCAATACAGTTGTTATTGAGTATAACCAGTTTGTGCTCTCTCTCTCCAGTCAGATGATATTTCATGGATGGATTGGTCTTTGTCAGCTGCTGCTTCTCATCATCATTCTCCTTCTGTCTCTATTCTCTGGTGTTTTCTTTCAGCAGCCCCCGTCTCCCTATGCCCTACACAGATCACAGTCAGTTTATCATGCGTACCACATACTGGTACATATAATACTACAAACTAAAACTTTTTGCTAAATCTGCATGTACACGTATTTTTACAAAGGAGGTAAATGTCACCAGACTCCCCCCCCCCCCCCCCCCCCCCCCCCCCCCCCCCAAAATGGTAGGAGTGTATAATACATGTATGCACATTTTAGGCGTCGTTCAGCATGTATCTCAAATGATACATGTATACTTCTGCTGCACTTGACGTGCCTGTGCACTGTGTATATTAACTGCAGACTTCATACCATGCATGTATGTTTACCATTGCCTTATATAGACTCAGTTTTTTTGGTCTTTGCAGCATCCAAAGAATCACCAAGGAGTTCAGTATTCCTTACTATGTTCAGGTAAATAGAGACAATCACATTCTATGCTATGATTGTATATTTACATGTACTTGTTGCTTGGATATAATCACCTACATGCACATATGTACAACACGTGTACTGCATGTATTACAATTCTCTCTCTCTCTCCTCCCTCCCTCCCTCCTTTTTGTTTCTTTAGGAGTCGTTTAAGTCCCAGTATAGTAATAGTAGATCCAAGCTTCATCACATTGAGAAGCAGGTGTTGGAAGACTACCTTTGGGAGCTCAAAGTTTCCTGTAAAAGACATTGGATGTCTGGCCATCCAGGTATAGTGTGTGTGTGTGTGTGTGTGTGTGTGTGTGTGTGTGTGTATGTGTGAGAGAGAGAGAGATCATATGGTGTATCATGTGACCATTTCAGTGACTTTAGCAGCATGTGTGATCACTAGTGTTGTTTACTTTTGTGAGCTTATAGTATAAGTATTATTTATATCACTTGTACATAGTATTACTAATACAGCTATGCTTAATATCACACTCCTAACAGAGTGATATTAATCCCCCCAGGATATACAGTGTGGTATTAACTTCTTCAGGTCCCACAGTAACAGGGTCACTGGCCGATGAGAATGAACAATCCTTGACTAGTAAGTAGTACAATGTCAGCAGTGTGTGCACACATTGTTTACATAGATACAGGAAGGTGAAACACCATAATTGAAACAATCAGGAAGTCATTAGCTATCCCATGCTAGATCTAGCCATGTGCATTCCAGCTACGTACAGTGCCTTGTAATTGTACAGTGCAGTCCAATCTGTTCTGTCAGTCTCGGTCATGAAGACACCTACTGTCCATACCAACTATCAGGTACACACGTAGCGGTAAGAAAGTAACTATGCTTTAGTAGAGAGCACAGTACAGTGTTCAGAAAGTTAGATGGCCTTGATACATAGGTGAGGTAGCCAGCCAGTCCTCAACGCTTGTGTAGTCAGCCTGCTGTTTTCAGCTATACAGTACATTCTTCTTTGATAGCTCTTCTTTGTGCAGTTGGTTTTAGTATTTGCAGTAGTTTGTTGCTATGGAGGGGAGCCTTGGGATATAAATTAGTTATAGCAGTAAATAAAAATTTTTTAATATAATACAATGTATCTTACATGTATCATCCTTTTTTAGCACGATATTGTGTATAATAAAATGTTTTGCAAGTAGCTTCATATTTTCTATCTCTCTCTCTCTCTCGTCTTTTATATTGTAGATGTCTGTGACTGTGATGTTCTGAAAGGCATGGTCTCCCTAACTGTGATGCGTGTGGACACACAAAAACAATTTGGTACGTGCCTCTACCATCACACATGTACATGATAGTTCATGTAGTGTTCTTCTCAAAAATAATTCAAAGCATGATGGAAGGGCATGGTTTGGGTGTGGCCTATGGCCACATCAAAGCTTTTGGCATCCACATCAAAGAAAAATCTACGTTGAAGGCTTGCAGGGCCAACATGCCTTAAGCAAGCTGGGGAAACACTGATTCAAGGTTATGGATGGGGCTTGGTATTCACTCATGTCTTGTGTTGATAGCAACTGAACTAGAGCACCATCCCATCTATATAAGTACTTGTAAGCCATTTGGAAGAGAAAAAACCTAGGGTAGCTGCCAAGGATCGAACCCTGTGCCTCATGTTTAGGCTGCAGGTGCTCTGACCACTGATCTGCGTACAACTCCCCACAACCCCCTGGGCAATATCTCTCCAGCTTTAAAGGCGATATAGACAAACTCTATGCTGTACACATACATGTAATTGTATGCAGAATCTTATGTCCTTTTTATGCTGCAACCTTATGTATGTACATTGTGTGTGTGTGTGTGTGTGAGTGAGAGAGTGGGGTGTTTCATGTGACCAGTTACAGCGAGCTTAATTCAAATATGAATATGGATAAGCTTGTGTTATGTGTGTGCATTAGAGCAGCAACTTTGCCTTTTGAGCCATGTGGTGGTACATGGTGTGTGTAAGAGATTACATGGGGGTGTCATGTGACCAGTCAAGGTGAGCTTTAATTCAAAACAGCATGTGCATAGGCTTGTGTGTATGCATGAGAATGTGTCATGTGATCAATCAGGTGACTTCAGCAGCAATTGTGTGCACAAGCTGGTGTATGTGTGTGTGTCAATTACACGTACGTGTTTTAATCATGTGTATGTATGTGTGTGAAAGTTTGTGTGATTGCATGGTGTGTCATGTGACCAGTACCTGTAGGTGACTTTACCAGTGTTCATTAGAGTTCTATATTGTACATGTACATCAAGAGTACGTTAAGACACAAGCAATTATGTTGGTATGTGTGTATGTATGTGCGAGTGTATGGTAGTTGCATGTACCATAGATGTGGTTGGTCATTCACAGACTTCTCTTCATAGATTGATTGATAGGAGGAGGGGTGGTTAGGCGACAAAAGTCAAGTTTTCTAGAAATTTAAGGTGAAATTCCATTGTGTACAAAGGGTGATTTTATATTCAATTATTCACCACTATCTTTGTGCTCAAAGGTCATTATTTGCTTGTCTGCTGTTGCTATATACTGCCTGCCTGAGGAGAGATGCAGTATTCTCCTCAGGCCCTTTCAGCATAGCGGCCCCCTATGCCTTCAATATCCATATTTTTTTATGTAGTCACTAACTCCGCCCAAACCACGCCCACCCGCTATGCCTTAAAACTTTTTTCCTGGGGAGAACTTTTGGATGGTTGTGCCAGCAAAAGTCAAATCTCAAATCTTCTAGAAATTTAAGGTGAAATTCCGTTGTGTACAAAGGGTGATCTTATATTCAATTATTCACCACTATCTTTGTGCTCAAAGGTCATATCTGGATATCTGCTGTTGCTATGTACTGCCTGCTTGATTAACAGTAGACTTGTTATTAGTGAGGATGATTTCCCAATTTACAGATCTCTCTCTGATGATGAAGACTTACCAGCAACTGTTTTCAGGAGATCATGCACATGAACAAGGTGAGCTTTAATTCAAGTGTGCAAGTGCATGCGTGAGCTTGTGTGTGTGTGTGTGTGTGTGTGTGTGTGTGTGTGTGTGTGTGAGAGAGAGAGAGAGATAGAGAGAGAGAGGGGGGAGAGGTCACATTGTGTGTCATGTGATGAGCTTTAATTCAAAAATGCATGTGCATACCTGTAAGCTTGTATGTTGTATGTGTGTGTCATGTGACCAGTCAGGTGACTTCAGCAGCAGTTGTGTGTACTAGCCAGTGTTGTTTACAATAGTGAACTTGTCTTTGGAAGATATTACTGGCTGTCTGCATGATACAGGTTTGGTTACATGTGCTTACTTGTATGTACAATCATACAAGTTCACTGTAGCAGTTGTGAGATCGGGAGTAATCGTCGGTCACGTGCAGTGGTGCAACTGGTGCCAGTGTAAACTGAGAAGAAAGAAAGGTTGGCCACCATGTTGATCTGATACTAGCGGATGAGGAGAGAGAGAACGAGGATTACAACTGTCCCTTTATGCTGCAGAGTTTTGTGGTGATATATCCAACACTCAGATGCCCCAGGTTGTCCCGGTGATACTGTCACAGCTGCTAATGGTTATAGTTCAGCGGGAGGTGTACAGCCCCAGGACTCATGGCAGAGCAGTGCATATCTTCAACACAATATCGTCATTCATTTTCCACATGAGCTACACATTCCCTGTGAGAGATGTTACTGTAGTTATGAGGTTACATGCAGTGTTCTTCATCAAATCTCTCCTCTCTCTCTCTCTCCTCCAGGAAGCTGCCATGTCACTCCTTCTTCCAATACTACTAGACTATATCACAGCATTTGTGGAGATCCTTAGGAGCCCATTGCCTAGCAACAGTGATAGCCTCTTTTGTAAAGTGTCGTTATGATGTTGTATCAGCTGTTACACTCCTTTCATCGACCTTTGAAACAGCATTGGGACCCCCATATGGAGTATACTAGTCTCCAACACACCTTCATATCCTAGCAACATAAAATTAATTATACATGTAGATGACATTGTATGCATGCATGAGCAATCGTAAATGTACATAATATCAAAAGTAGGTTTGTACTCTTGATATTATAGGACCCATATAAATGCTCTCAAATCAAAATATCTACATGGTGTACGCAGTCCCTTTTTTGCCTAGCCACATTGCTGCTATATAGCACTGATTTTAAAGAAGAAATTAATTGTTTTGCTACATACACATGTGTATCCTTAACTCACCCATTGCTATGATGTAATGCTCTCTCTGTGCTCAGTTGGAATCGGTAGTGCTGACCCGCTGCATAGCTACTGGTGATGAGAGACTCTCTAAGATGACTATCAAGGATGGGCTTAACTATGCCAAATCTAAACTGCAAGACGGTATGGGATTGTATGTGTATAGAGTGCGTGCATATATGTGTGTGTGAGAGTGTGAGAGAGAGAGAGAGAGGGAGAGATGCTTCTTTGAACAGCTCAGCTGAAAATTGGAAGCACTCTATTTTTAAAGACTACAGCAGATTTGGCTACCCATTAATAAATTTCTCCACTGCTGCACTGTGTATAGGTATTCAGACTAGTTCCCAGCAAGCTGCTGTGATGTCATGTGATGAGGCTGTTGGGTGCATGGAGCTGCTACTGCCTGTCAAGATCCTCAAACTAGTGATCGGTAACATTTTGGAGTCTCAGGCACTGGGAGATGACGACCGGGACAGCAGCAGCGAAGAGGAGGTCAGTGATTTACTGTGTGTTTCAGATAATAGTTACATGTAGGGTGATCATGTAAAGAATAGTGTGTGTGTGTGTGTGTGTGTGTGTGTGTGTGTGTGTGTGTGTGTGTGTGAGTGAGAGAGATACAGTGATATACTGTAGTGTATTAAGCTGCTAAAATAATATGAATTACCGAACTAAAACTCATACTGTCTGTTGTATAGGGAGATTTGGATGTCTCTGCTTTACTTGAAGCAACGCTGGAGTCACTACTAGCTCCCGGGTGGAGCTTCAGTCAAATGGGAGGTGGAGAAGGATCCTGATCTGGCCAGTGAATCTCTGCTGCAACTAGACATGCACGTAAGAGAAGATGAGAAGTGTTTCTACTGCTATGCACATCATTTATACAAGACTAGTTAAAATTTGCTGAATGCAAGGGTTGACTTCTTATGGGGATACTCCTCTAATTAAGATCTACACACAAACTGGACACCATAATCCATTGAAGTAGATAAGAGTCGTGGAGTGTGAGTTACTTCAGTATTTTCTCTTTGTCTGTATGTGTGTTGCTATCAGCCAGCAAAATGAGTGAGTGGAGTGGCTGTGCAGTGGTGCAGCTGGTGCCAGCGTAAATTGAGAAGAAAGAAAGGTTGGCCACCATGTTGATCCAATACTAGTGAACAAGGAGAGAGAGAATGAGGTTAATTACAGCTGTCCCTTTAATCAGTAACCAACATGATGATGCTCTTCATGTCTGCTCACTCAGCAAAATAAATACCATTACCGATCTGGCAGTAAAGATTCGTGAAGATCTGCTGTGTATGATTCATCCGAGAAGAAGAGGATAGCTAGAAACCCAACGAAACTCAGGAAACTTAAACAGGTACACGTCAAAATAAGTTTGTGTTCACATGCAAGGACACCACTAACAGGAGGCGAAAGAGAGATTGAGGGGGTGGGGGCAGAGGGAGAGAGAGAGGTTTATGTATCCGAAAAATTATTGTATTGTATTGTACTGGCATGCAGATGGCTGAAGGAGGGAATAGAATACTCCAAAGGAAAAAGTGCTTCATTCGCTTACCGCCATACTGCAAAGACTCCCCTCTCCATCACAGAAGATGCGTCTCTCCCTCCTCACCCCTCACAGAAGGCACTCTCCTCCTCCCTCACCCCTCACATGAAGCCAGTCTAGAGTGAGTGAGAGAAACAGCATGTGGCTCAGAGCAAAGCTCAACCACTACAGAAAAGGTAATGTGTACTTAGCTACAGAAACTAATTTTACTTAACATATAGACATGGGATCCCAAACTCATGCACTAGGGGTAAAGTGATCAGTCTGTCCATCTGTTGTTGTCATTCACAAATAAAAATCAGCAAATCTTGAGATGTAGGCATCATAGCAATCAGTAAGTGTCAGAATCGTCGGAAAAAACCCCAACTATTCTAAGTGCTAAACAAAGTTCATGAACAGTGGCATAAGAAGATATTTTGGGATAGGGGGCTAACACGATACTATGAAACCACACCAATCTAGGGGGCCTAGGGGCATCCCCCCCCCCCCCCCCCCAAGGAATTTTTTTGAAATCTGAGATCAATTCTGGTGCATTCTGAGCTCAAATATATGACCTTTAGTAATAAAACTTTGTACTCAAAAATGGCCAATAATAAAAGCAACAACTGGCTAAACATTGTAAGCATATTGGGGATGTGGCCCCTCTCTAGAGGGCTACAGCCCCCCCTCACTGGAAAATGCCGAGCAGTACACACAGGGTATGTGCTCTGATAACTCCACTTCATGATGCAGACCTAAAAAATTTAGGGATGTAGTGTCACTGTACAATCTACATTTTTCTGTATACTGCAATTGTAATGATTATTGCTTGTGTCTCGATTAAATTTTATATGCACTATGGTTCACGATCTCAATGGTACCTCACTCACGAGGTAATGAGCTAATGCCCCTGTGATTATATAGTTTTATAGCTCTGGCTAACTTTCCTACTGTAGAGTCTGAGGCCTGGACAAAGATGCATAGGAGAAAAGCATTGAGAGGATATCCCTTTAATTAGAGTCCTAAAGCTTCCATAGTGTACATTGATTTATGTACGTGTATTGTTTATTAATTTGCATGAGGTATGTACAAGACATTTTTTATAATTATCAATTACATCATTATGATGTCATTTCTTCGACTATATACAGGCCGAGGTGACCAGTGAGGAACGTGTGGCAAAACAATACAAGTCTGATTTTCTATGGTGAGTTTGTTTAATTAGAGAGTGAATTATCAATTACATCATTGTATATTCCACAGGTAGACCTCTGAGAGTGCATTTGCTAAGTTGCAGTACTAGCTAGGGGACAGAATACACGGAAAACTTCAAAGAACATCAGCAAAACTGGTATCAAACTAATAAAAGTTTAATTATAGCATCACCACCACAATACATTCAAATTGAAATGCTCTAAATAATATATACATGTGTAACACATTGTACAATGTATGATCAACTGTGTTTTTTGTAATTTTGTTGTGAGTGGTATAATATTGTTTTTAATGCTGAGAGCAGTTGCTGTATGTGTGGGTGTGTTGTCTGAAATGTGTGCATCCATCCAGAGACGGCTGCTGGCTGCTCTAGGAGTACATATTTTACCATACCACATCTACAGAACGGAACCATGTCAATCATTTTTCAGGGGTATAGTTATGGAGCTGGGACCATGCACAGCTATAGTAGAGTAGTGATTCTGGACGCCTGATGTTTTGGCTCAATCTCAATAGCAGAGTGGCAGTGATAGTAATCCTTATGGTAAAGGTGTGAATAGCTTCCTCTCAACAAGGTCAATATATTAGCACTGGGTGTTTCCCGTTGAACGGATAAAGCATGCATGAGCTACAATGTACCAGCTAAAAACATTTTACATACAACATTTCCATAGAGCTAAAAATCGAAATTGCATGGCGTGTTCTTAACTGATTTGCTTGATTCATCCTCAGGAGAGACAGCAATCTCTCAGCTACCTTGTGGTTTTTTTTCCTGTTTGTATGACAACCCTAAGTTTTTATAGCCTCAGGTCAATCATCTGGCTATAGTATTATAGCTAATGCCCTGATTAATTACAGGAGTGTCCTCAATTCAGGGGCAACATGAAAGGCTCTCTGTAGGAGCTAGGGGGACCATGCATAACACAGAAGGCTAGAGCATGCATCATACTATTAACCCTCAGCACGCTCCGCAGGGTTACAGGAAACTATATATTTTTCAACATCTAATTGCCCAATACCAAGTTTTGTCAGTATTGGAGAGGTCGTGTTTGATGTAACAGAAGTTGCAAATTTATTTTATTATCATCTAGATTCAAATTGTGCTAATGAATAAGTCTTCAACATAATAATAGTTGTGTGTGAACGCAATATTTCAAAACTTGCATCATGATCACATACCAAATAACCTTTCAACATGCCCAGGCCCCGGCTGGCCATAACCACAACAGCTTTTCTATATTATACACTACAAGAAAGAAAGATGACACATTGAAATGAGGTACGTACAACTTAACATTAATGTGATCAATCATTAAGATCTAGGAACAAAAAAAAAAACATTTTGAATCTAGAATGTCAAAATGTTCAAGCAATGAGCACCTAATGATTATATATAAGCATAAATCAGCTCATAATATTCTTAGAACTCATCATGTTGAAGAAAATTGTCTCCAAAGTCTGTTGCTTGGCTACCAACAAACAACTCTTGGTGATTAAGAATCTCCTCTTTGGATAGCACCTTGTCCTATGTGTGTGTTACCATGACAACATGTCCGTGATCATATGCAGGTCATATATATATACCTTGTTAGTGTCTGCCTCATAGATCAGGTGCTTTGCTTCAGCGTGAGCATGGTCATAGTCAGGAGGAGATATCCAGTTACTAATCTCCTCCTTGTCAAGTGAGCCATCACTGTTTTTGTCTCTGTGCTTGCTGAAGTGCTCTCATTCTGTTTTTACCCACTCTGGCTCATCTGTTCCCTCCTCATGCTCAAATTGAGGCCATATGTCACCTAACAGAAGCACAAAAAAACATGGAGTTACATGAGAAAGAGAGAGAGAGATGCTTACTGATATATTCCTTGAGTGTGATTTTTCCATCTCTGTTCTTATCCATATCATACATGGTCTCTTTGATGACAATATCTCGCATGTGAGGTGCCTCCTCTGTGTATGTGAATGTATATACAAACCAAAGCACATCATAAAAGAGTGATAGTTGAGACGTAATATCCTCAAACATGCAATAAAAAATCTTGGAGCTAAGATATAAGAGTTGAAAAATTATTATGGAGCTTTCTGGGCAGTGGTCTCCCCAAGAATAATCCAAAGAAAAATCTGTGCTGAAGGCTTGCAGAGCCAACATGTCTTAAGTATGCTGGGGAGAACACTGCTGGGTCGTACAAAAGTGGTCATAGTAAGTACACACACCTCATACATCTATGAGGAATAGGTGCACACAAACTTCAAGGACTGCGTACGTTTGTATGAGGTTCAGGCCAATAAACAATGAGCATGCATTGTGGTGCATTGATAAACTTTTTATCAGGATGAAGGAAGTCGGCATACTCCTCTCTGTTCAGTTTTTGGTCTCCATCTCTGTCGGGCCCCCGGAACCTCTTCTCATCTCTGGCTATCACCTGATTGTACGTCAGCTATCTATGTTCATCATACATGCTCTCCTTATCTACAGGGAAACCACACCCACAGTATCACTAGTGGCCACGTCAAACTAGTACACAGCCGACTGGCTAACCTTCAATGACTCCATAGGAGGTGTCTTGATACTCCTGGAGGCTGATAAAACCATCACTGTCCTTATCATGGTAGCTTCAATGATGATCCACATCGTCAAGAATGTACCTAAACAAGAAGAAACATAACACACTTCTTGGTGATGTGTAATAATATGATAATGTTTTCAAATCTTCACACTATGCTATATGCAACGTATAGTTACCACCAGTAGGCTGTATATTATATAATTAAAACATTGAGGCCAATATACGTGTACACACCTGTACACACGATCAATTTGCTTACGTACCTCTTACTAATTTGCTTGACAGTTTTTGAGCTCGTCTTCAGTGACCCTGCTATCTCCATCCTTGTCCACTATAATGCTAAATTGCTCACAATACTTGGCTAGATCGGCACTGACCCAAGTTGTCTCTTAGCTTCAGTTGCTGTCTGCTGATAGTGAAGGGGCTGGTTGGCGAGACTACATGGGCCCGGCTGCTGGAATGGTGTTCTGAAACATATCCTATGAGCTTCAGCACACACTACTGAGTTAAATAATGGTAGGATTTCCTTTGAATTTCATTAGCAGCAGCAGTCTTCAGTAAAGAAAGCAGCCTCAGCAGGCTCAGTACTATATCAAGGTCGAGCTCGCGATCGCGAGTTGCAAATTATGATTTCAGCACCGAATGGGGTTGGGTTTGACATCCCAACTGTGCCCAAAATATCTTCCACTGCATGGCTAGGTGCACATTCCCATTCCGCAAGCAGGTGTACGGGGCCGGGGATCGGGATGGGGAAGGCTAGGGCCGCAAGCGCACCTAGTCAATCATTATGCGCATGCGCTATGTATATGCACCATACTATACTATACTAGACGGTACTGCGCCGCACCGCGCAAAAACCTATTTATGGTCATAATCCAAATGAAATTTTCTACAATAACTTTTTTCCATGTTACAGTCACGACATGTACACCAATGTATTAGATCTATTGAAGTTTCATTCATTTAAAAATCTTTCCATCTTTAACTTCTCTTTCGGCTTTCCATTTTCATCAGCAAAGTCACCTTCCCAGAGTAGATACTTGCTCTGTCTTCCTTGCTGTCTGGGTTCAGCTTGACGAATGTGTACGATGGTGCATCAATGTTCCAGTCTTCCACCAACTACACAAACAACCATTGTTTTTACAGAAGATTGTCAACATCCACACTTCAACTATCACAGTACATTGATACTTACATTGAATGCAAGCTCCCGTCCCCTCATGACCCACACTCCCTCAATGGCTGCATTGTCCTCCTCTCCTAGAATCAGAACGCTGGCAAATGCATACTTCCTCAGCTTCTCCATGTGCTGCATCATCCCAGACACCAGGTTGCTCACCATAAACATCTTCTTTAGCTCACTGCGTGGTGCTCCAGCCCTCCTTGTCAAAGTTCTCCCAGAAGAATGGAACACCTTTGGTGTCTCATTGGAATGTGAGCGCTTAAAGGCATCTAAGTTAAAGGAGCTAGAGAGAGAGAGAGAGAGAGAGCTCCAATGAGATTGCAGCTTTAGCGCAGTCATATCACTCGCCAACCGCAGGAATGCAAAGCGCCATTGCCTGCTATATAAATTTGAATCGTCGGCCCGCGCCCAAGCAGCATTACTGACCAATCAGATCCAAGGTTTGTTTCAGTACAACAGTTGCGGCGCGCGCACACTGAGCCAGCCTAACCAAGAAAACGGTCCAAATCAGAGCGTCCAACCTTTCACCTAATCTTTTCGTACTATACACCAATAAATGCCGTATTTTTCAAGCCTTTTCCGCATGTCTATGGCTATACACTATACCACATGCATGAAAAGGGGCGGGGCTGGATGCTTTCAAATCCGTAATTCAGCATTTTCGTCCGTAAAAGCTCGTGTATTTCCGTAAAATTACGGATAAATCCGTACACTTGGAGGCACTGCCAAATTCACCAGACCCCTTTTCCCTCGCAGAGGGTGGGATCTGGGAACGAGACTAGTGTATTACTAGTAGTAGCAGTAGACCATTAGGGGTACACTTAGTGCAATCCTCGCTCAGCTTTGGCACATAATTTACATGTCGTACATAATGTGCGCGTGCCGAGTTGACATTGTATGGTTAAGATCGACAAGATCAAATGTGACATTTTTAATTTTGGTCGTCAAAAACCTTTCGGCCACGCTGGAGAAATGCAGCCATGCAGCCATGCCACAATCTAAGATTCGCTAGAGGAGCTAGTCACAACCTGAAGAGTCACAGTACCAAGTCTGGTCGTTATCTCTCCAGCCATTTGGCCAATACGACACCGGCTGTCAAAGACGTCGTCCACGGAAAGTTCAACAATATGCGATTATAGCCTCGGAACTAGTCGGTGTCCGATCGTAATCTGACTCGTGATTTTCGTTCAATTGGGTTTTCTTTCATCGTCTGTTATAAGGGTTCGTCGGTAGTTGATCGCGATGATTGACGATTATACGCGATAGTCCCAAATACGTCCAGCGCATGCGCGTTGTGTAAACGCGGTTAACCCGAATTCGGCCAGCTGCAATTATCGCGATCTGGAGTGTCTTAGGCGGGGCTGATCATCGTTCAACGACTCTGCACAGCCACGACGATCTACCGACAGCTTATTGACGCCCTCACTTCGAAGACTGACTTACCACACGGGATTAGTTTCATGCAATATGTAAGTCACAGTTAGATATAAATCATAGCAGTGAATATTCATAAAACTATTATAAACTACACTGAACTATTGCTAGCTAGGATGGCTAAAAGAGCCCGCATGACGGTGGATGAGGTAATGGAGAGGTGGGATGATGCCAGTAGTGAGATTGGTGATGAACTTGATGTCTTCGATGATCCCGATGAGCCAACAATGGAAGGTAGTGACAATGAATTTTGCGATATTGAAGATGTAGGTGGGTATGACAGCAATGATGAGCTCCACGATGATGCTTCTCTATCTGAAGACCCTACTGCTCCACCTGATGATGACATCTTGGACTCCACTATAGATCCAGATTCAGACATGGACTCGGCAGCTGCTGACTCCGAGCCCCAGTGGACCACAACACTCAAGCGCAACACAGTCAGTTCTTTCTCCTCCTATGTAGGCCCAGCTGTTTCCATCTCAAAGTCACCTATGGAAGTTTTCCAGCTGTTTTTTATACCTGAGCTGCTGGATATGATTGTGAAGGAGACAAACAATTATGCTAAGCTGGTGATGGGGGACGAGAAGTTTAGTAAGTGGAGCAAAATGGATGTTGCAGAGCTCAAAGCTCTACTAGGCTTCAAGATCCTAATGGCAATGAATAACTTACCATCCATTGATGTCTACTGGAAACGTGATCCTTTCCTCCGATATTTTCCCATAGCTGATCGTATCTCTCGAGACAGGTTCCGCGAGCTATCCCAGTACCTACATTTTACTGATAACGATACGCTCGTCCCACAAGGAAGTCCAGGGCAGGATCGTCTGGGGAAAGTGAGACCGCTCATTGACCATCTTGCTTCACGATTTGCCGAGATGTACCAGGCGAGAAGGGTTTAGGTGCTAAGGTAGTAAAATCACTCACGTCTGAGCTGCACAAGAAGCATCACCACGTCTTCTTTGACAATTATTTCACGAGCGTGAACCTACTGGAAGACCTGCTTAAAGATGGCATATATGCATGCGGCACAGCCAGGAAGGATCACAAAGGCTTCCCAGAAATGCTAAAGAAGGCGAAACTCCCAAATAGGTGTGTGCAGTGGTTGCATGGGCACGAGGGGGGGTGGGGGACAAGTGCTATTTAGTATGGTATTATCGGGATGTGTATGTATGTCAAACAAAGGGAAGGAGGCTGGGTAAGTAGCTACATATTAACAATAGGGAGAAAAGTGTGGGAGAAAGGGTGTGCATGGAATATTATACAATGTCATGTATTATGTGCAAATGTATACAATGTCTGTGTGTGTGTATGACTGAAAGTGTGTGCATGTGCATAGAAATTTATAGTACTGACACAACAAGGACATAATAATAATTAGAATAAGTGGGCCTTATTTAAAATATAATACACATGCACACAAATAAATTGTACTATGCTAGTAGTAGGCCCTATTTAGAATGAACATACATGCTTTACAATATGAGGCATGTGCACAGTACATTATTTCATCGGGGTCGGGCTAAGACGGCAAAAGAATGGTAGTAGGATAGCAGTGACATGCCCTACAGCCATCATTAGCTATAAACAGCACATGGGTGACGTAGATCGAGGAGATCAAATGAGAGGTTATTACAGCTGTAGGACTCGATGTAGGAAGTTTTACAAGTACATCTTTCATTTCCTCCTCGATGTTTCCATCACAAACGCTTTTATCCTCCAAAAGCATTACTGCCCCAACAAGTCTTTTCAGCATGTGAAAGATTTCCGGCTACAACTTGCGAAGGAGCTGATAGGAGATTATTGTAGCTGTAAACGAGCAGGTCGTGGGGTTGGTACCATGTGCCCCCTCCCCCTCCCTCTACGTCACTTTCCATCCAAGATCCCAGTTGATGAGGGCAGTACTGGTCTGGACAAGCACAAGAGAGGTCGCTGCTGAACACCAGAAAACAATCAGTCAAGACCCCTTGGTTCTGCAGGGAGTGCAATCTGTGGCTATGCCACACAGGAGGGGTGTATAGATTCGGTGGAATGGAACGGTGGAATGGAATGGTGGAATGGACTGGACTGGACTGGACTGGACTGGAATGGCATAATCAGCGGCCCACGAAAGTTTCCTGGTTTCGCTATAGCCACACCCTTTTTTTTTTTTTTTTTTTTTTGCACAGCGAGATCAGGACAGCCGAGACGGATGCCGCGGCTCAAAATCTGACTAATAGGTGCCACAAACTCCTGAGGCTTGTCATACAGTCTGTAGATAGGCTGGGCCTTAATTATAATATTATTATGATAATCATGGACTTCAAGTTATGTCAAGTCCGTCCGCACTCCTTGTTATCTTCCAGCGGCACTAGCGACAATCTCTCATCAATAATTATTTATCACTAGTAGTCTAATAATGATGATACCAACACTATCTATAGGTCTACTATATATTAATATAATACCCAACCGATCACGACAGGATAGTTAACTAACACAGATATAGTTAATTCACGCATGCGCATTCAGACACTTGAACATTGCCTGGTGCAGTCAGTCATCCGTCCATGGCTACCTTGCCACTTCAATCATTAACTTTTACACTGAGATTCAGAGTATAGCACAAAATACGTATACCGTCAAGGTATATTATATATGTACGAAGTCTTACTGAGCATACAATAATGGAATATGACTGTGGTCACAGCCAATTGCAATAACAATACAGATCAAACGTACACATTACTATGGACATTCATGTACAACTTTCCGATGATTAGCCATGACTGTGGAGATACATGACATGTGTGTAGTACAATAGATAAATGGTGAACTCAGTATAATATAGTCTTAGAAGAAAAGTACAATCATGTTCAGAAGCTACACACATCACAGTAGTCACAACCAAGCAGACAACTTGGTACATGTGGAGAGCACACAACACAGATAATATGCGCACACAACGGAGAAATAATATGATGGTACAACGTATACACAACTTAGGAAAGCAATAACTATGAAAATGGAGCAAAAAGCAAACCAATGCTAACATACATACATACTATTGACTAACAATCAAACATGGCATTGTACGACCATTGCATGTGTGGTATGATATTATAAACTTCAAAAAATGGACACAACAAACTTGCAGATTTGCATGCACAACCGTGTGTGAGAGAGTGCATTAGAAATCATAACAAAGCAAATTAATAAGCATGATAATAGAACATAACATTGACCATTCAAAAGAGACAGAGAATTAAGGGTGACGTGCATGTGCACAGACTTCAAAAAAAGTCCAAAGGCAAGCCAGTAGCAAAAACAGAAACAAAAAAAAAACACCACCACCAGCTATGTTAAAAGGGCACACATCAATATCCACTGTGCCATAACTACATAAATCTTCCAGGCATTTGCTCGATCAGATATTCTGTGTGTATTGGCAAAAGTTGCATTGTGATTCTAGAAGATACTTCCAGCTGATAAGGTTCAAACTCTGGACAGCGAGATCGAATACATGGGATGTTACAATGATAATACACATTACCAAAGCGGTTCTGCTGATTGCCACATGAATCAATAAATTGCTGCCATTCTTTATGCCGTACACAGAGGTCCATTGGGGGAAGTGCAGGTTTAGTATACTTCTGGCGACATCCCCTACACACGCTTATGTTCCCTGCAACAAAGGCCAGTTCAAATGAGCTGCTAGGAGGAGGGGTTAGTGCTGTAGGACAATGGACAAGTGGAGGAGGCATCTGGGGAAGCCCACTTACATGACTAGATTCTTGTTTTCCACCCATTACAGTCAACTTGGTACTTACACCACGAGAAGTATGGGTTAATACAACACTCCCACCATGCTGACTGTGGCCATGGTGATGCTTTCCAGAGCCCACAGAAGATGAACTTGTTAACTGAATATCACCACGGTACACATCCAAAGATTCTTTATCGCCAGCAATGGACAGAACACCACCAGAAGTTGACTGAAGATGCTGTGACTCTGTGTTTGACTCTAGGCCACTACTGCTGTCATCAGTGTGACTGTCGGAGGGGCTACTTTCTTTACTCGATTCGTTAGTGGCTTGCTCCTTCAGGATGTCAGCAAAAGACTTGCGTGAGCGTACTGCAATTTTCTTCCTACGTTTTCTAGGGGGTGCACAACCTTTCCTTCCACGCCCTTTGGGCATTTTTGCTGTGACCAGTTTGGTTATATTCGGTGCCTTTTTACTTTTTCTTAGCCAATCGATGAACTCCTGCAGATCCCCATTGTCTTCAGCTGCTGCAACGGAATGGGAACAAATTCCAACTGACTTAAAGTTGGGGCATTCAGCATCACATGAATACTTCCCCATTTTCTTTGCTGTGACTACATGGGGTCGTGGACCTGAGGTACTCTTGATAATTCTGTCCTTTTCATTCCCACCTGGTACCATGCATATTGCCTTGGGATCATTTAAAAGATCATTAGCTTTTTTCCATATGGCATCCAGTACAGACCTTTGTATAAGAACTGCTTCAAAGAAACTGCCAACATCAACAGAAAGTTCTCTTCTGATACTATCACTTGATGAATTAGGCTCCCTGAATAAGCGGCGGCTACAAGTTGGTCTGTCTGAATCACAATCTTTGATTTTCACTGAAGCAGTACCAGATATTCTAGGGGCATACACTCTTGATCCAACTTTCTGGGACAAAACACGCTTTAAGTGAGCCTCTCGCTGGCTACGCGACATCTTCATAAACCAGTGATCCTCCTTTATCTCCAATTTCTTGTACTCATTACAGAGCTGATACTTGCCACGATCAATTATTGCCCGTCCCAACTCCTCCTCTTGTTCGTCAATCACACTCCTTAGCTTCTCCAGGAATTCTGGAAGTTCACTTTTCTTGTAATCCACCTTATTCTTAAGCATGGCATTTATGCTTTCACTAGAATTGGTGGTGAAGTAAGATGGTGGATTTCCTAGGCCAGCGTTAATACGGGTTTCTTTGATCATTTTCTTCTTTAAAAGATTTTTTTTGTACTGACAAAACCATCGTCCAAAAGCATGCAGGGACCCATGACCATGTGAATCCATCCTCTCCCACTTACTGCAGAGGGTTGTTACACCTTTCTCAAATTCCTCATCATCTGCACTGTCGATCAATCCTTCCACTTGTTCTGACAGTACTTGCCTTCCAAAAATATCTCCAATGACTATCTGTTGAACACTATCTCCAACTCCTAACTCCTTCAGCTTAGCCTTCACATTTCTCTTCATGTGAAGAGAACAAAGTAGGTGTAGTGCCCCAGGAAAAACGTGACCAAATGCTTCATAAAGGGCTTCCTCTCCATCTGTACCAAAACACTTGAGACTGGAGAGCTCTGGTTTCATTCCAACAAGAGTAGAGGCGAAGAACACATAAGTAGAAAAAGATTTTTTGTAGTGCACCATGACAGGACCAATAAATATTGGGTGGTTGGAAGTACGCCTGCACTGAAGAACCAATTGTGGATACGTAGTCACTGTTACGTCAAACTCTCCCAATGAAAAAGTTGGATCTATTGTCATGATTCCAAAGTTAGTATCATCAGTGCAAAAATTAGTCAAGTCATTCAACTGTCTGTCCAGTGCCAAAATGATGGCTGGCTCCCGTAGTATCTTCATTTCTCTGATAAAAACATTTCTGTGGTCTTCAAGGTATGCTCTATGCATTACAGCTCCAAGTTCATCAACACCAGCAGGGGTTCCATATGTTGCCTTCTTTTGTCGACGTTTTACATCATATACTTGCTGCTCACTTCGTGGTAATGAACACGGATCACTCGCAGAGAGAACTCCCCCAACTTGGGCGGATACATCACTGATAATTTGCTTAGCTCCACTTGGTTCACTCTTGCAAATAGCACGAAGGGTGCTTGGCAGCGTTGGGTAAAATGGCTTGGCTGACTTGCTATTTCCATGAGGTGCTACATTCAGTTGAAAATCATCAGGTACATAGTACACCATCATGCACAGCTTGTGTGGCTGCTTTTTTGAATCTGCAATAAAACGTGAAATACATTATCGTACACGTTATCTTTCAAACATAGGGAGTTATCCTATCGGGTACATGTAAAAGAAAGGAGCTGAAAAGAGCTGTGTGACCCATATACACAATACACAAGCATGCACATAACATGCACATACAAGCAGCACAACTAAACTCACATGTGCACATGTGCACACAAGCACCATACACACACTTCTGTATAAATCTGTGCACACAATGAGGATAACCACACAGTTCACAGTTTAAACTAAGGGACAAATTCAGCTGTCTTTTGTGGAGATACTGTATATTGCAGGCCTGTTGACTGAACCCATGGCTAGATACAATCACCATGGCATGTCATGTAGCTAGTGCATGCATATACTGCACTGCTGCTATGAACTGACAACCACCTGACATTGTCGGTTCAATTTGCAAAAAAGCAGTGAAGCCAAGTATGGCCATCATGATACTGCACTGAATGACCTGTAAGCCACAAGAATGCACGCTGCACAACATTATGTAATCAGCCGTGAGTGCCAGTATATATAGTGCCAAGTCACCAGATACACTAAAAGAAACCCAAGAAGCTCTGAGGACAGTTACTACTTCAGTGTGACGAGTGACTAGTCGGTCACATTATAGGAACTATCTTTAGACTTATATGCTAGTCTTGCTGAAAAGAAGCCGTTGCTGTCACTTCTGTCCACAGAGAGCTCATCATGAAGTGAGATTGGCAGACGAGGTCAGCAAATGATGCCAGAACTTTAGAATGAAGCGTTTTCAGCGAAAGCCACACGACAGAACCTTGAAAACACCATAAAAAACACCATGACACCACAACTTCGATGTATAAACAAGATATGTAGCAGACAACAGACAGACAGACAGATACACAAGTACCATAATCCTGTCTGTGCATGTACACCGAGGGTTAAATATTGTAAATCTGGGCTTTCTCCCGGTTTAGAACAGTCTAAACATTAATGTCGAATGAGCAGGGGAACAACATGTGGACAGTTAGGTAAGCTGTTAACATAATCATATTCCAGGGAGGGTAGGGAGATGTTTCAGTATTCTTAAAATTCAACCATCCTAGGCTTTTATTCAAGCAAGTAGAGTATGATGATGCTGTATGTGGAATTGTAGGATTAGATTTAACTCAGCGAATGGGTGCTATCAATTATTGCTAGTCTGTATACAGCGTGCAGAGCAACACACCCAGGTACTCAATAAAAGGATAAATAACATCATCCATCATCCAATACTGACCTCAAGAATTGGCACGCAGTTTTTAACAGTTGGATGACGGAAATAACAACTCCTATAGCACAAAATATAATACACTGTGCACGCACATGTACTTGTGGCACACGTACTCGCATCTCTCCACTATACTATGAATAGCAAAGATGGGCCATATGATTGGAAAAAAAAACCCTGTGAACTACTACGGTTATTAAGTGCCACAATTACTACATACCAGACAAGAGTGCCAAAATCCTCCTGAATTCATTGTTACTTGGGTGCACGCTGTGTAGGCGTCTGAGATAATAAACATTATCTCCACTAGCTCCAGGAGCAGCCTTTTCAATGCTCACTTTATCTTCTTGCAAATAGGAACAAATGAATACATCAGAATGAGACCCTGAGTGCAGCCACTTCCCATATATATCCTTTTTTATGTCGTCAGGATGACCAAGTTTGCTGACATCCACTACAAATGTTGAACTGTGTGGGACATCCAGTGGTCTTTTCACTGCAATACGATGCTCATCTATCTTGGGATCAAGTAGAATTTGCATTATTCGATGAGCTGAGTACTTTTCAGGCGGTTTCTCATATATAGGTACACCAATACTGTTTCTGTATAATATTATATGAAAAGACATTAATATTGTACAGAAGTATCATATTCATGTTCAAAAACTAATTGCATCATGGAAGCCATACAGATCAAAGGCATCGCTTGTAGTTTATCTAACCTAGACCACAGGTAGCAGTTAGACCATGATTGGAAGTTGCTGGCAGTTAGAACATGATACAAACCACATAAAGCATAGGTAGTAGTGGTTTACCACTGAAATACACTCTACAGTTACTATCCAAACTAGGCTAAAGATAGTAAAAAGCTCAGCTATCCAGACAGCTGTTATTATAATTTGTTACAAACCAATTTTGATAAACAGTATTGGAATTACATGCGCTCTTCCCTTTGGGGATCTATAAGCCCTTGGGTATGCACTATTTAAACATGTAATTTTGAAGTGCTGGTGTCTATGAAACAATCATCATACCCTTAAGGTAAACACGGTGTTTAAAATTACCGGAGAATATCTTCATCACTTGAACTTTCACCTTGACCACAATCAACTTCATCACTGACACCCTCGGAACCTAAAAATCAATGAATCTTTGTGTCAAAGCACTAAAGAATTGGAGGACCATGGGTGGCATTAAAAATGGACCCCATGCAGATGATTAGTGCCAATGATACCGCTACTAGCAGCAGCTTGCTTAAAGGCCGACACCACCACAGAGTAGGGTGAGACTGCCTTTGATACCACATACACAAAAGCAAAAGGAATAATATTTTGATGAATAATATTAGTATAGCTGGCAATTTTCACTGGGGATATCCCCTACGGTCCTCCATATAAATAAATCACTGCAACATAGTATGGCCTCAACTTGCTGTAATACCCTATTTATCTAATTAACAAAATACATGGAAGTTTTAATGAGAATATACACTCGTGTATATATATGGTACTGTGCTGCAGATCTAGACTTGCAGTGTGTACCTCGTACTTACTTGATTCTGAGTCGGAATTCTGGTCTTCAAAATCACTCAGAGTTTCAAAGGATTCAACAACGTGCCTGAGTAACAAATTTGAACTATATATTTAATAGATATCTGTTTTTAATGCACCCTTAATTTACACTGAATAATCTTGATATGGCTTAATGTAACTTGACCACACTCACTTAGAAAACGAGACAACCTGGTTCATACAAAGTCTATTAAACAGATGGGCCTGCTTATTTCAACTAGGCAAGATATGCTGTAAATAATTAGCTACCTAGTCGTAGGCTGACGTAGCGTATCATGAGTCGACCGCATGACAGCAACCTTCATACCTGAACTGATTTCCAGGCAAAACTTTTACCGGACTCCTAGCCGGCGAATCCGTTAATAATATTGGGCTTTCAGCGGTTCCTTTGCCATAGAGAGCCATGTTCTAGTGCGGATTCGGGCAGATTCACTCAACGAATACAATGACTGCCATGCACGAGTTGCTAGTTGCTCGAACCAGTGTCTGCGCATGCGCAATACTTAGGACATTCCATTCCATTCCAGTCCAGTCCAGTCCAGTCCAGTCCAGTCCAGTCCAGTCCAGTCCACCATTCCAGTCCACCGTTCCATTCCACCGAATCTATACACCCACACAGGAGAGAGTAGCAGTGGTTGTTTCCTAACCTGGCACACTCAACGTCAACAATGACTAACATTTACTAGTTCTTTAGCGTATATATTATTGTAAAAGTAGCTTTGGGAATCATCTCATAATAATAAGAGACAAAGCAATAATTGGTAGTAGGTTTTATAGGCTACGCTTTGCCATAACATCAAAACTACGCTCTTACAGCTACACTCATACTATAAACGCAAACGCACACACACACACACTTACCACTCGAATAGCTTTTCACACTCCACAGATCGACGTCGACCATCCCCTTTTGGTACTGGCAGTTACCTTGACGATCGCTCTTTTCGCTCCAGATAAGCATCTCGTCCCAACGTCTTTCCCAAAGGTGATAATACAGTTTCAATAGCGTGGCCTCAAATATTGCTTACCGTATTCAATTAATTTCGCTGAAATAGGTCATCGCGCGTATAATCGTCTGTAAGGTTCCTCCAAAAAGGCCAAGTAGTTAAGTGCATACAATGATGCCCCAACGATCACTGTCATTTTCCTACCAGCCAAGTCAGAGAGTAGCCCTGAGAGTAGGGCACCCACCAGCTATGGTAAGTTTATGATTGTGTGGCAGCTGTTGTTTGAGAATGTTGTGTGTGTTTGGTTTTGGTTGTTTGGGAGTCTTTAGATGTTATGTTTAGTGCGTGGATGTTTCGATCGTAGTGTCGTTGGGCCAGTGGTTGGTCTGGGCCTTGAGCTCGGGCCTTGAGCTACTCTGTTTATGGTGCGCTTTAAATAGGGCGCATACTGCATGTCTATGGTCCTTAGTTCTTCCTGTGTGGTTATAGGTAAGTGCTGTTAACGTTGTGGAAGTTTAATGTCCGTTGTTTCATATTGTGGGAAGTTGGTATAGTTATTTGTTAACTGGTGGGGGGTGTGTTTACTGTTTGATTGTCTGTGTATGTGTGCTGTCGGTATAACCAGTTGTCCCCTGGTGGTAGAAACAGGTTATAAGTATCAGTGTTGCCACCCTTGGGGTCGCAAACAGCAATACAACAAGAGAATATAGAGTGTGATACTTGTAGTTTCCTCTGCTTTGTAGCCTCTTTCAATTACGGTTTGTCTTTTAGTTTATTCGTAATGAGTTTGAATGTATCCCCTTGTGTGTTTGTGCGGAGGTATCTTAGTGTTTCTCCTTTTGGGATGACTGTTTTAACATTTTTGGGATGGTGTGAGGTCTTATGGATGTACAATTGTTTGTTGGTCGGTTTTATGTGTGTTTTTTTTACATCCAGGAGGCCTCTGTCTGGGCCTTTGTACACCGTCACAACCAAAAATGTAAATTCTTTTCTGTCTTGTGAATTTGATCATGGGGTGGACTTCGTTGATGTTTGTGATGAATGTGTTGAGTTGTTCATCTGTGCCTGTCCATATTAGGAATATGGTGTCAATGTATCTTTTCCATAGTAGTATGTATGGATGTCCTAGCCATGCTAGGATAGGTTCCAATGACCCCATGCCAATAAGTTAGCATATGCTGGGGCCATTTTGGTGCCCATGGCCATTCCTTGTAGTTGGAGGAAGAAGTCTCCGTTGAATTCAAATGTGTTATTTGAGGATAATATTTAGCATTTCCAAGATCTAGTGCACACTCAAGCACCCTCACTCTCTCTCTCTCTCTCTCTAGGTGTTGGTGTTTGTAATGGTTTTGAGGGGAAGCTGACACACTGCTTAACGCTGTGGCTCCATTGGTGAGTGTGTGTATTAGTATAATAGATATCAGTAGTATTCGTACTGCTAGTACACACACACTAGCAAGTCCATAAGAGGTATGCAATAACATTCATACCGCTCCTCACTCGCACACACTCTCTCCCATCTCCCTGCCTGGTGTGTGTGTCAATAAATTGTGTGTCAGTGCCTGTGTTGTTACGTTATTGAAGCCCTCTCACCTCTCTCTCCCCTGCAGTGATCACCACAGACAGAAAAGCAATCAACCACGAGCAAGGTCCGTTATTCAGTGTAACTGTACTTAGCTGACACATCTGTTGTACTGTATCTACATGTATTGTTGTTTTTAATATTCCCTCTTCTTCTTGACAATTGTTTCTTTAATAATATTATCATTACAGTCAGTCACAATTAACGGGGTTAATGGCAATACATCATTTCAATGCATGGGATATTGCATGCCAGAATGCCAATCAGCACATATGCATAGTGCACACATACACCCCACCAATCTGACAGGCAGCCCCTCCCACGGCCCCATGGCACCTGCATATAGTTGCCCCTGCCTGTGTAGCCTGCAGGCACTTCACACCAAAATTATTAATGATTCAATGTCTGAATCTTGTCAACCTGCTATGCAGAGCTATATAGAGCTAGCTTAATCCTAATTATCTAATAATTAAAACGTGATAATGCTGTTGACCCGATTATATTTGTAATGTGATTTCCCTTCCATAAGACTACAGTGCGTTAATAGACAGGTTCATAATATTAAACCGCGATGAAAGATTGTACCGTTGAGTTCACGCCTCGGATGGCTCGAGACAAACGCTGAGATCTAGCCATGATCCACGAGAAGTTTATAGAAAAGCGCCATGGTATATATACACATAGCAAGGTGTGCCTTCGCACGCTCATATCTAGCCTGCAATTGACGCTGCCGAGGTCCTCCTGTCCACGAACGAGTACCAGTATCAAAGTAGGTCTCGATCTCATTCCCAGTTTGCAAGCGTACGGAGGCTTGTAGAAGCGGAATGCAACTTCCTTATCGATGCATTGGTCTATATACTGGGAATGGAAATCGATCCCATCGGACTACGCGCAAACATTCATACGCTATCCAATGTCAATATTTGCGCTTTTTGTACACCAATATGCGCGGTACGCGCACGTACGATACGCGCGCGTGCGCGTAGCCAATTGTAGAGAACAGATTACATCATATTAAAATGAGCTACAAAAAGGAAATTAAGAAGGAAATAAACAATGAACAGATTACATCATATTAAATTGAATAGTAAGGAATGATTACAATAATGAAATGTTGAAATAAATAAAAATGAGCTACAAAAAGGAAATTAAGAAGGAAATAAACAATGAATATTACAATGAGCAGCTAAAAATGAGGAGGGAGTACAAAACAATCAAGTACAACAATGAAAATGAGATACAAGAAGGCAAAAATAACGATACAAAAATCAGCAAAGAAAAAGTACATTAGAGTTTACCAATGAATCAAAAGCAAATTTTAGGGACAGCCAGCATAGTATTATAGGTACAATTACTTACAAGCCTATGTGTATGTAAATGTCTTACCTATCCTCTGGACATCGTGTAGAGTGCAGATCCCTTGCTCGACATCAGATCTACAGTTGAATACATGGTGACTTAATTGAGGGCTATTACTACTACCTTACCTTCTAACTAAGCACGAAAAGCTTCCTGCATCTACCCCAGCAGGCTTGCCATGCGCCATGGACTATTACTACCTCATCCTCTAACTGAGCAACCCCGAACAAAAGCTCCCCTGGCCATGCACGCTTTTCCATGGACTAATTCTACCTGATCACCCCATTTACAATAAGCTTCCTCCCACATAGCTCCCACATACACCCTTGCTAACATGCACATAAACACACACATAAAGTCCAAAACACTCACACATACACACACACTAACACTCACCATCTAACTGAGCAACCCCTTACGAGAAGCTTCCTCCCACATACGCCCTTGCTAACATGGACACATAAACACACAACAAACATTACCACTCCGATACACACACGCACAGATGAAAACTCCTATACACGCACATCAGCATCAGACTCCTATGTAAAGAGCAGAACAAAAAGATTAACACATAGTCTGTGGGAAACCTGTGCTGGCTTTCCTAAAAGCTTCCCTCCAGCACCCACCATCTAAGGCCAGCAAAAGCTGTGACTTCGCCACAAAATATCACCACTTCATGCTCTGAGTACCCCCGTTACGAGAAGCTTTCCTCCCACATAGCTCCCACACAAGCCCTTGCAAACATGCACACATAAACACACACTAACACAGAAACACACGGCAAAAGTTGCTGCTCCAATACACACATGCACACACACATACATCAGCATCAGATTCCTATATAAACAAAACAACATAAGGATTAACACATAATCTGTGGGAAACCTGTGCTTGCTTTCCGAAAGCTCCCCTCCCGCAGCCACTGCCTACGGCCCACAAAGCTGCGACTTCACTATTATTATCTCACACTCAAACTGAGCATTCCCCTTACGAGAAGCTTCCTCGCACATAACTCCCACATATGCCCTTGCTAACATGTGCTGGCGTTCACACAAAACAAATTTATGAAAGCTCCACTCCCGCACCCCCTGCCTATGGCCAGCAAAGCTGTGATTTCACCCTAAACTAGTACTACCTTACCCTCTGAGTACCCCCTTACGAACTCCAATACATGTACATCAGCATCACACTCCTATATAAACAACAGAACAATAGGATTAACACATAATCTTTGGGAAAGCTATGCTGGCTCTCCGAAAGCTCCCCTCCCGCAGCCACTACC
Organism: Stappiaceae bacterium; assembly: GCA_964291365.2. Lineage (GTDB taxonomy): Bacteria > Pseudomonadota > Alphaproteobacteria > Rhizobiales > Stappiaceae > JBDWFY01. Next base: position 46,138 of record OZ220017.1, on the reverse strand, counting down.
ACACCCTCTGAGCACCCCCTTACGAACTCCGATACATGTACATCAGCATCACACTCCTATATAAAGAACAGAATAAAAGGATTAACACAAATTTTGGGAAAGCTGTGCTGGCTCTCCAAAAGCTCCCCTCCTTCAGCCCCCTCTGAGCACCCCCTTACGAACTCCGATACAAGTACATCAGCATCACACTCCTATATAAAGAACAGAATAAAAGGATTAACACATAAATTTTGGGAAAGCTGTGCTGGCTCTCCGAAAGCTCCCCTCCTTCAGCCCCCTCTGAGCATCCTCTTACGAACTCCGATGCATGTACATCAGCATCACACTCCTACATAAACAACAGAACAAAAGGATTAACACATAATCTTTGGGAAAGCTGTGCTGGCTGTCCGAAAGCTCCCCTCCCGCAGCCACTGCCTATGGCCCACAAAGCTGCGACTTCACCACAAACTATCACCCTCTAATTGAGCATTCCTCTTACGAGAAGCTTCCACGCACATAACTCCCACATATGCCCCTGCTAACATGTGCTGGCTTTCACACAAAATAAATAAACTTATGAAAGCTCCACTCCCACACCCCCTGCCTATGGCCAGCAAAGCTGTGATTTCAGCACCCCCTTACGAACTCCGATACATGTACATCAGCATCACACTCCTATATAAACAACAGAACAAAAGGATTAACACATAATCTTTGGGAAAGCTGTGCTGGCTCTCCGAAAGCTCCCCTCCCACAGCCACCGCCTATGGCCCACAAAGCTGCAACTTCACCACAAACTATCACCCTCTAACTGAGCACTCCCCTTACGAGAAGCTTCCTCGCACATAACTCCCACATATGCCCATGTGCTGGCTTTCACACATAATAAATAAACTTATGAAAGCTCCACTCCCGCACCCCCTGCCTATGGCCAGCAAAGCTGTGATTTCAGCACCCCCTTACGAACTCCGATACATGTACATCGGCATCACACTCCTACATAAACAACAGAACAAAAGGATTAACACATAATCTTTGGGAAAGCTGTGCTGGCTCTCCGAAAGCTCCCCTCCCGTAGCCACCGCCTATGGCCCACAAAGCTGCGACTTCACCACAAACTATCACCCTCTAACTGATCACTCCCCTTACGAGAAGCTTCCTCGCACATAACTTCCATATATGCCCTTGCTAACATGTGCTGGCTTTCACACAAAATAAATAAATTTATGAAAGCTCCACTCCCGCACCCCCTGCCTATGGCCAGCAAAGCTATGATTTCAGCACCCCCTTACGAACTCCGATACATGTACATCAGCATCACACTCCTATATAAACAACAGAATAAAAGGATTAACACATAATCTTTGGGAAAGCTGTGCTGGCTCTCCGAAAGCTCCCCTCCCACAGCCACCGCCTATGGCCAGTATATGCCCTTGCTAATACACACACATAGACACACAAGACGAACATTACCATTCCAATACAGTCATCCATGTACATCAGCATCCATGTACAGACTCCTACATAAACGACAGAACAAGAGGTTTAACTATGGTAGTTATGGATTCAGCCAGGCTGTCCCCATCCAAATTTACAAAAATAATGAAAATATAAGGTGACATGACCGATGGGGGAAGGTGAGTAGTCAAGTTTTAGTTTGCGAGCAAAAGCAGTTTTCATTCATTCAAGGAATGTGGTGCAGCGTCATCCACCCAGCATGTTCTGAGAATAACTTCAATGGACACTCGTTATGGATTGGATGGAAGGAGAGAATGTTAGAAAATTGTTCACACACATTAAGGTGTGTTCCTTCTGTACGATACAGGCCAGCCACTCTCTCTTGTCATCTTCTGTAATCAGCACACCATCCCCTCTCTGAAGCAAAAAAGAGATAACCAAATACTAAATATGTGTACGTGTGCATGATACACACTAAGAGCAAGCTATGGTTCTAGTATAGTACAACTACATGCACATTCAGGGCACATATAGAAAAACTCACAACATACACTAGTATACATATACGCACACTTGTAGTTAGATCTTCTCAACACCATACCACGGGCATGAAGTAACAACACAGCTGAATGCAAAAAATGACCCCCCCACCCACACACATGCTAGTTGATCTCAAACCTTCTTTTACCACACAAGCTTCTTCCCTGATAAATCCAGAGCCTGACGGTAGACAGGAAGTCATGGAAACCAAAAGTTATTCTCTAAGTATAAGTATAACATCATACGTAGCAGTTGGAGAGAGAAATTGATGTCATTATTCTATCACATTAATGACTTTGTTTCTAATTTGTCACCCAGAGAAGCCTCTATCCGTCCGTACTTCCATCTTATACAATGCAAGTACACAACTCTGTAGAATACAGCTAAATCTGTAGACCTGGCAACACTGATAACCTTCAAGTTCTGCCATACTCGTATGGATCTATAGCTACATGTACTTTAATGCTTACACAGATCAGCCTGTATCATCAACTCAAGGTTCTGAAGACTGGAAGTATCAGTAGCTCACCAACAGAAAAATATAGTAGCAAGTTCACCACCTGCTACATCAATAATAATTATAACAAGGCAAAGAAATACACCTACATATGTACATGCCCAACACTGGGGCCTCGTTGCGCTTAGGTATACTATACCTCACTGCTTGTTTAACAAATAAGGGAGTATCTAACTCTACCTGAAGAAGCTCTTTTGAAGCACAAAGTAGACCTACATAATATGTTAATACCACAACTTGAAAAGATATTACTGTACCTTCGCGAAAAAGGGCCCATGGGCGGTGCACCTTACATTGGATCTAGCTGGGGGGTGGGCCGATATTCGAAGTATCACTGTCGCAGTTAGACGCAAAAGAGCGCCCAGGTAAACTACCTACGTGATCTTCATTATTTGAATAGTAGCCGCGGCTACTATTGATTTCAGCCTTGCTCAAGTACGGTTACTAATCGAGGGCGGTCAGGCTTTTATTGGGCCGATACTTCACGGTACTGTTGACAGCAACTGTAACTCAAATGGCAGGACTGCACTTCAAATAATTGAAGCACGACCGAAAAATAACCTGCCAAACAGCCGTAGAATTAGTCCTAGTTCGTCTTATGCCGCATTTCAGCACGATCATGCATGGCTAGAGATCTTAACCACACCCACTTAATAGTGATCGCACATGCGTGTTCCGGGGCAGCTACATATGGGCGCATATTAGAGTAAACTTTAGACCTTAGCAGGAAATTGAGTCCAAAGTGGGGGGTGGGCCGATATTCCGTAGTGGGCCCTTTTTCACGAAGGTACGGTATTATAACTAAAGTATGTCTGGTGACCTTTGTACTGTACTTTAAAACAGCTTTTTAGCAGTTAGATACATGTACTCTCTTCTTATGTACCCTTGTTAGCAGTACAAGCTTAACTACAAATACACAGGACACACAGGGGAAGCACACTGACATGCTGTGAAATGCACATTGGTGAGTTTAGTGACACTCTTGACAAAGTTTGACTACACATTTATATCTGAGAGACTGAGCACTCACTCAAATCATCAATCTTGTAACTACTCTCTGAGAGCCACTGATGCTTCAAACAAGTAGCTATACACTATAATGAATAAGGAGATGGCTACAAATTGGTATTTATTCCTGCTTGTGCATTTGCTTGAGGGGTAGGAATAGAAGCTACATATATGTCAGACCACCCCAACATGCACCTCCTATAGTCTTGGTGATGAAGTGCCGAGACACAGTGATAGAAGCATAGGTATGTATGACTTTATGTCGATCATTAATTGCCTATAATGTTGGCAAAATTATGCTCAGACTGAGTAACAGAGCAATACTGCTAACTAGTAGGAAATTTCCACTCTCTACGCGGTTAAGGCCTGGGTCTAAGAAAAAGTATGACTTTTGTATCAATGTTTCAAGGTTCATATCTCTGGACTGCTACTAGTTAGGATGTCAGACAGACTACCATATGAAAGGCCAATCTTAGTTCTTCAACCACATACTAATTTAACTAGTTGGTAAACAAATTACATCAGTGGCGTGATGATATCACCATATTTCAGCATACAAATTGCTCAGAGCAGATATCTAAACCATCCTAAATGGACATAACCGCTTATCTGGTAACTTATTTAGTATTGAAGTAATGTGAAACATAGGGGGGGGGGATTGTTGGAAAGCACCTCAAAGGCATCAAACTACATGATAACTCACTTTTAGGGTCGTCAATGAACCTATTTGCATCATGCTACACATAGTTGAAGCTCCGTCCTCCACGTAGATCCTAGGTATATTCAATCTCTTGATATCAGTAAAGCGGACAAACTAAGGAAGGGAGGATAAGTTCTCCACCTCGAGTGATCTTTACTTTTACCAACTTTTAGTAGCAAGTCACATGACTAAGTATACTTTACCAATACGTGAAATCACGTGCACTTCAACGTATGGTGTGTATTAATGAGAAATCGCTGTTCAATACTTGACCCAGGTCTTAAGTATGCAGAGCTGCCCAACAACTTTAGATTTAGACCACACAAATCATACAGGGATGCAATATTAGTACCTCGCCCACACCTTACACACTAGCAGTACGTACTGTTTTACAGAGGTTGAAAGTTGCACACAGCCTTCCTTCGGTAAAATGTACCCATCTCCCCCTCCCAACTGAGTCGGCTGTTTACAGTCGCACACAGAGCACGGTCACTGTATTCCACGACAACTCACACAACTCCCCTGCTTAGCAGTATAATAATGTATGCTGTACATGTCACTCGACCTTAAGTAAGGCCACTTCAAATCAATAATTCTTTTCACGTAAAGCAAAAGTATGTATGGAATGAGCGCACGTTTCAGCTGGGGTACACGTTTGCCAGGGGTAACGCCCCCTTTCCATACATTTCTATGGGCCAATAGGTCAACTTTAGGGCGCGCACTGTGAGCCGTCTTACTGGATGTCCCAATACAACAAATATCAACAGAAAATTCAATCTTTCCCTAACCTTGTGCAAGTTGTCGCGTCTTCTGAAAATGATCGTACATGAAGCTACCGTCCGTCAAAGACACCTACATTTGACAGCTAAATTCGTCTGTTCGACTACCAAACAAAAAAAGTAAGCCATTTACAGGCCTAGCTATCAAATTAGAGGTGGAAAAGTATTACCTGACATGTTTGTTGATAGTTTTTGAAGATGCCTTTGTACCGAGCGAGCCTAGTGGCCGATAGAACCAAAAATGACACTATTGACGTTCTAATGTTGAAGAAACTAACATGTAACGGTGACTACTGTGCCTCTACTATGCTTCTGGTTTGATAGCCAAGACAAAAGACGGCTATTTCTACCTTTTTGTTGGAGAAATACCTAAAAGAATGCATCAAGAATGGTTGTCTTTGACGGGCTGTAGCTCCGCAAAGGGTCATCTCCAGAAGACGGGGCAACTTGACCCTGGTAGAAGAAAGATCGTATTTTTAGCTGATATTCATTATGTAGGTATAGCTGGCTCCACTCTGCGGGGCGCGCGGGTCAAAGTAGGGCATTATCTCCATACAAATGTATGTAAAATGGGCGTGGTACATAGAACGAATGTACCCCGGAAGTACCCCACATTCCTTAGGGCCTTATGTGAAAAGGGCTATTAGTTGTTTCTCATCCCCCCATTATTTCCGCGCGCATGTAATTCCATTTGTACCAGCACAATACAAAACTATACCGCTTCAATTTTTGGGCGAGTTGAACTTGTAATTTTGACGACTATTTCCTACAAAACTTGTGATTTGGACGACCATTACTCGCCAAAAATGCCGCCCGCCCGAATCAATTTTAGGGCTGAGGGGGGGGGGGGGGTCAGAAACAAGTAATTTATTTGGAGTGGCCTAATCATGCCAAGATCTTTACAGTCAAAGTTGAAATTTTATTACATCAAACACTCACCTGGAAACGTCGCTCACTGAGTTCCTCCTTTTTCGATCACGATTAATAGTCCCCGATCATCAAGTTCACTCGCGAGCAGCGGACAAGAATGCACACATGAACACCAGTCTCCCATAGACTACAAAATATCTTTCACAAGCGTTCCAACATATGATCCGGGCATAGCGTGCGCCAGATATCGATGCACGATCGCGAGTGGAATCCAGCTAGGTACGCTGGACTACCGGACACATGGAATCGAAGAACACATTGCCCAAAACAATAGGTATAATACCAAGGAATTCCGTAAAGCTACCTACCATGCAGTTTGTACGCCACCCCCCCCCCCCCCCTTCCCCTCTGGTTCCCCTTGCCAGAGCGAACGTGGTTGCCTGTAGCTAGTTGCCCAACTTGGGCGCTCGTAGCCCATAAGCTATATTACGTTTTCACTTACATTACATCCCTTAACGCCATAGCGATGGAGATTGTTCGGTGCCCTGTCAGAGGAGTCAATCATAGTAGCTAGAAATCACACGGTAATTCACGGTTGCGATAGCTTCGAAGAGAACGAATGACCTTGGGCGCTTGTACACCAATCAAAGCAGGGGCCATGTACACGATGCATGTAGCTAATTATATGCTAATTATTCAGCACATGATGTGAAATCTTAATTAATTAACTATAAACAGTCTTTTGTGAGAGCTATTGTTTCTTTTGAGCCCATGGAGAGTGCAATTAAAGGTAACCCTGTGCACATCTGTGTAGACTTATGTCATATCTAGTCAACCTTGTATTCCTCCCTCACTCTTTGATTTCTCTCCTTAGTTCCCTGTATAGCTACACATCTTGTATTCACACCTATCTCTCTCCCTGTTATAGAAACATAATAATATATGTGCATGGGTGCAATGAGAACTTTTCAAGAGCAGCTATCCACATCTACATCTTCACACACACACACACACACACACACACACACACACACACACACACACTCACATGATTACTGTCTGCATAGGTGCAGAGAATATCATATGCATGGGACATAACTACAGGCACTTCAATTTGCTTGTAAATGCCTGATTCAGTAGTCTTATTATCGATACATTAATTGCGCATGAATATTTATAAGCCCCTTCAGCAGAACGCGCAACCACATAAAACATTGCGTGTGTGGACGCGCGTGATACATTGCAACCCGGTTCCAGTGCACTAGTCAGAGCTCCAGATCTGATATCTGATACGTGTGAGCAGATCGGATTGGGAACGGAGTGGCAGTCTCGTTCCCAGGCCTACGATTCCGTGTCAATGAGCGCTTGCTGGAGCAGAGTGAGTGAGCAATCCAGCTGAAGGCTAAGAACACTGAAACTGGTGAGCTCGCCAAAGTCGTGCTTGTCATGGCCCCTGGGAACTCCATCCCGAATATTAATTTGTGCACATCTTGTTTGTACGCTATAGCTTATGTCGAGATGTATCCCCCATAACCCAATAGTAGCTCCCGATCGTGGATTTATGATGTGTTTAATACTAAGCCATATAATTATTCAAAATGCTAGGGATATAGTGGTAGCATTGAAAGAGTAGCATTCGTGCTGCTAGTACACACATCCTAGCAAGTCCACCTTTTGTATGCTATCATTGGTTTGTTAGGGAATATGGCATTAAGTAGTGTGTCATGTTCGATATCCGGCCAATATGTGTATAGGATTTCCCTAATGTCCTTGCATGTGGGACTGAATTTGACCGGGAGGACTACTGGGGGTGTGGTTGCTGCTTTGTTGTTGTTCTTGGTGAGTTGAGTGTGGTTGTGGAAGGGATATTGTCGAATGATACTTGTAATTTCCTCCGCTTTGTAGCCTCTTTCAACGAGTTTGTCTTTTAGTTTGTTTGTAATAAGTTTGAGTGTATCCCTTGTGTGTTTGTGAGGAGGTGTCTTAGTGTTTCTCCTTTTGGGATGGCTGTTTTCACATTTTTGGGGTGGTATGAGGTTTTGTGGATGTACAATTGCTTGTGGTCGGTCTTTTAACATCCAGGAGGCCTCAGTCTTTAAAGTTGGGCCTTTGTAGACTGTAACATCCAAAAATGTAAGTTCATTTCTGTCTTATTTGTGTGTGAATTTGATCGTGGAGTGGACTTTGTTGATGTTTGTGATGAATGTGTTTAGTTGTTCGTCTGTGCCTGTCCATATTAGGAATATGTCGTCAATGTATCTTTTCCATAGTAGTATGTATGGATGTCCTAGCCATGCTAGGATAGGTTCCAATGACCCCATGAATAGCTTGGCATATGCTGGGGCCATTTTGGTGCCCATGGCCGTTCCTTGTAGTTGAAGGAAGAAGTCTCTGTTGAATTCAAAGACGTTATTCTTGAGGACAATGTTTAGCATTTCCTCCAGAACTCGATTGGTGGCCGTAGAGGATGTGGATTTTGGTCCCGTTTGAGGGCATTGACGCTGGATGTGATGCCATCTTTGTGTGGTATGTTCGTATATAGTGATGATACATCAATACTGACTAGAGTACTGTTTAGTGGAATTTGAGTGGTTGTGATTAGGTCGACAAGTTCCTTGGTGTGTTTTAGAAATGACAGAAGTTGTTTGACTAGAAGTTGAAGCCAGTAATCTACGAAACTTGAGATGTTCTCAGTTACGCTATTGAGACTGGAAACATTAGGTCTTATGCCCATTGAGTTTTTGAGTATCTTTTTTAGGAAGTAGAGTTGTGAGGTTCTGAATTGTACGGAGGGTGTACAGAAGTCGACAAATTCCATTGGCATCCATTTTTGGAATCTAAGTTCAACTAGGAATTTAGGTTCTTATGAAGTCAGTGGTGTCTGCTTTGAGTTGTTTGTATACTTTTGGTTCGTCTGGATTTTTGAGGCCTTCCTCAATGTAGTTGCATTTGTTTAACACTACAATAGTTGATCCTCTGTCAGCTTTGTTGATGACTAATCTTTGTTGTTTTTCAATGATTTGATTGCTGCTCTTTCGGCTTTGGTGATATTGTCGCCTTTAATTTGTTTGTTGTTTGTACCTAGGGAGATAATTTCTTGATCTAGTTTGTTTAGAAATAGATTGAGGAACGTGTTTTTGCTTTCGGCCCTAGTAAGGGAATTATTTTTCACATTGAATGTTTGATTTTTTCCCATGGATCAAAGGTTGAGTTAGGTTGGGTACCGGTACTGTTTGACAGTGTGGTGTTGTTGTGTTGTGATTGAAGTAGGGTTTTTTATTTAGTAGCTAGTTCATATTGTACGAGAATTTTTTACGGAGCTTCGAGAGGCCTGTAGCTATATCATTGTGGTCTATAGACTTGGGCTCGGGAATAAATGAGAGACCTTTTGATAGTATACTACATTCAGCACTAGACAGAGAATATGTTGATAGGCTTACAATGTTGTTACAGCTAGGATTATGCTTGATTCTTACTTTCTGTCTTTATATGGCATTAAGTCTGTCTTTTCACTTTCTGTCTGTTTAGTAGGTGCAGCCTCTTCCTCTGCTTCCTTTTTCGTTTCCTTTTCCTCCTCCGTATCCTCCTGTGCCCTCATCCTCTTTGCTATGGAGGGTTCTGTGGGGGTAGGGGCTTTTTGTTGTCTAGCTGCCGGGGGGGGGGGGGGGGGGGGTGTGAGTTAATATTATGCATTTTAGATTGATTTAGTTCTGAGCCTACCTCATTCACTGCTTTAATGAGCTGTGTGATGGCTGCATTTCTGTCTACCATGTTGTTCAAAACCATTGTGGTTATACGGGGCCTTTTGATTGGTTCTAGTGTCAGGTCCATTTCTGTGTCCCTGGCTCTCTTCCGTTGGAATGTTTGCTTGAATTCCTCTGCTTTCGCCTACCCTTTTTTTTTGTTAATCTCTGTTAGCCTTTTCTCATAGTTGTTTTTGAGGATTGCATTTTCGGCCGGTGATGCACTCGACTTGGTGATGTCCGTCAAACTGGCCTGTAGTTCTGCTATGCGGCGATTGGTTTGTTCCATAATGTTTGTGTAATGCAACTTCAAGAGTGCCCAGCTTTTCAATGCTAGGGGCAAGGCTACCTCATATTAGAGAATGCTAGTATTTTTAGTCTCACCTGGTTGACCTGACCTTTCAGCTTGTGCTGTAGAGATTGTGTAGTGATAGTCCATGTAGCCACACCAGTGGTGTAACTTCTACAGTGTGGTTTATCTTGAGGTGTGTGGGGACATTGTTCCACTGGCTAACGTAATGTCCTTACTGTTAGCACTCTGCCATTAGATATAGGCAGGCCTACATGTATCCTCTTCATAAAGGAGGAGGGGGGAGAGAGAAGAAGAGAGAGAGACTGTTCTATACCAGAGCACTGATCACCTTGCTGTTGTACTTTCCTCTAGGTACACGAGGCAACCATGTTGGTTCTGAACAGTGTGGTAGAGGATGCAAAATTTGGGAGAGCTCAGTTAGACTGTCGGACATTCACAGACAAAGTGTTGCTACCAGATGTTACTGCTAATGATGGTTGGTCTATAGTATTGCAATATCTAGCTTTTGTACATGCAGGCAAGGCTAGGCACCTAATTTTCATGCACGAAATCTTTAGATGAAACTTACACATGTAGAAGTATTCTTTATCCATCTATTTAATGATACTTCAGCTCCTAACTTCCTCATGGGTCGTTGTCTCTGTCTAGCTGCAAAAATGTCTACTCTACTCAAACCAGGAACTATAGCACAGTAAGATTTCTCTCTCTGTCTCTATCCTTCTCTCTCACACACACACATGTACACAAACGCACCAAAACTTGCCTTGTATATGGTATTAAATGTTAATTTTGTTGTACAGTCTCTCTTATCATAGATTATTGGAGTTGTTAGCTAGTGCCTTTCAGCCTTCAAGAGCTCCAGTGCTGGGAATACTAGCGGCTAAGGTCACTTCAAACAAAATTAAGTTTTAATGCCGTACATGTACATGCACATGCACATGCACATGCACATGCATACACACACACAAACTCATGGACTCATTAACAGACACACGTCACACGTACACCATGTAGATAGATATCTTAGCAAGGCATGGTAGCTGAAGCACTGCAGCTAATCATACAGATATATCAATAATTAGAGGGGCATCATATTTATGCTCTTTTCTGAACTTATTATATATACATGTAGTACAGCTACATGTACATAGTTGTGTGACCCTCTCTCTCTCTTTCCTCTTCTTCAGGTTGATCCAACAGTGACAACTAGTTATGCTAGTCAAATCATCCCAGCGACAATGAGCCTATTCCTAAAATACTCTCATGGTAAAAATTAATATCTTGATTTTGCCTCATAGCACACACACACACATACATGTTCTACACATATGCACATGTAAAATCAACTACCTCTCCGACTAGTAGCGGTGAATCAGTGATAGTATTCATAAATCGTGACGTCATTGCCTATGCTTCTATATTTAGGCAATTTTGGATTTGCTAATTCATGTCGTCCATGGTTGCGAGAGGGCAGGACATGAGGGGCTAAGAACATCCATCGTCAGTCAAGTCTTCCCGACTGTTGTTCAAAGAGTACTCAGCTCTGATGACTCAGTGATTTTACAGGTACATGTACATTGTACATATATGTATATATCCATAAGATAGGGCTACAGTAGATTTCGTGGTATTATTAGCTTTGTGAATTCAGTGTTGATTGCTAATTTTCCATTTCAGAATGGTAGAGAATGTATTAGAGCATTTGTAGAACACTGGAGCAGCTAGTACAATGGTAAAGTCATGTGGTCTCTGTGGTGGTCATCATGTGACTCCCTACTCTGCAGGAGGGACAGCTCAGGTCGTGATGGATTTCAGTACGTCATACAAGTTGCTCTCCATCTTCTTGACCCCTCAAGACCAGAATACTCTGCATCTTTCGTACAAATGTAGGAAAATTCATAATCACTTTTGTTAAAGTCGTAAGTTAACAGTAGTTTTTGTACATATGTATGTACTTGCAGACTTACCTATATTATATGGGAGCTATTGATCTATTTTGGGCCTGTTTTGGCTAAGATAGATTTTTTTTTGTACATGTTACAAAAGTAAAGATGTCACATGTACACTACATGTATGTGTGTATAGGTAATCAGACTTGTTCCCAGCAAGCTGCTGTGATGTCATGTGATGAGGCTGCTGGGTGCACGGAGCTGCTACTGCCTGTCAAGATCCTCAAACTAGTGATTGGTAACATTCTGGAGTCTCAGGCACTGGGAGATGACAACCAGGACAGCAGCAGCGAAGAGGAGGTCAGTGATTTGCTGTGTGTTTCAGATAATAGCTACTGGTAGGATGATCATGTAAAGAGTAGTGTGCGTGCGTGTGTGTGTGTGTGTGTGTGTGTGTGTATTACAGCGATATACTGTAGTGTACTAAGCTGCTATAATACTATGAATTGCCGAACTAAAGCTCATACTGTCTGTTGTATAGGGAGATTTGGATGGCTCTGCTGGACTTGAAGCAACACTGGAGTCACTACTAGCTCCCAGATGGAGCTTCAGTCGAGTGGGAGATGGAGGGTGATCCTGATCTGGCCAGTGAACCTCTGCTGCAACTAGACATGCACGTAAGAGAAGATGAGAAGTGTTTCTACTGCTATGCACATCATTTTATACAAGACTATAGTTAAAATTTGCTGAATGTAAGGGTTGACTGCTTATGGGGATACTCCTCTAATTAAGGTCTACACACAAACTGGACACCACAATCCATTGAAGTAGATAAGAGTTGTGGAGTATGAGTTATTTTCTCTTTGTCTGTATGTGTGTTGCTATCAGCCAGCAAGATGAGTGAGTGGAGTTGCTGTGCAGTGGTGCAGCTGGTGCCAGCGTAAACTGAGAAGAAAGAAAGGTTGGCCACCATGTTGATCCGATACTAGTGGACAAGGAGAGAGAGAATGAGGTTAATTACAGCTCTCCCTTTAATCAGTATCCAGTAACCAACACGATGATGCTCTTCATGTCTGCTCACTCACCATTACCGATCTGGCAGTCACAATAAGTTTGTGTTCACATGCAAGGACACCACTAAAAGGAGGTGAAAGAGAAATGGGGGGGGGGGGGGGGCAGGGGAGAGAGAGGTTTATGTCCAAAAAATTATTGTATTGTACTGCCATGCAGATGGCTGAAGGAGAGAGAATAGAATACTCCAAAAGAAAAAGTAGCTTCATTCGCTCACCGCCACGCTGCAAAGACTCCCCTCCCCATCACAGAAGATGCGTCTCTCCCTCCTCACCCCTCACAGAAGGCACTCCTTTCCTCCCTCACCCCTCACATGAAGCCAATCTAGAGCGAGAGAAACAGCATGTGGTTCAGAGCAAAGATCAACCACTACAGAAAAGGTGATGTGTACTTAGCTACAGAAACTAATTTTACTTAGCATATAGACATGGAATCCTAAACTCATGCGCTAGGGGTAAAGTGATCAGTCTGTCCATCTGTTGTTGTCATTCGCAAATAAAAATCAGCAAATCTTGAGATGTAGGTGTCATAGCGAGCAGTAAGTGTTGTCAACATCAGAATCGTCGGAAAAAACCCCAACTATTCTAAGTGCTAAACAAGGTTCATGAACAGTGGCATAAGAAGATATTTTGGGATAGGGGGGCTAACACGATGCTATGAAACCACACAAATCTAGGAGGCCTAGGGGCATGCCCCCCCAAGGAAATTTTTTGAAATCTGAGCTCAAAAATATGACCTTTAGTAATAAAACTTTGCACTCAAAAATGACCAATAATAAAAGCAGGGTATGCAACAACTGGATAAACATTGTAAGCATATTGGGGATGTGGCCCCTCTCTAGAGATGGGGGGAGGGCTACAGCCCCCCCCCCCCTGAAAAAAATGTTGGCTATTATATTATGGCACACACAGACACACACTGTGGAAAAGCCAAGCAGTACACACGAGGTATGTGCTCTGACAACTCTACTTAATGATACAGACCTAATTTTAAAAATTTAGGGATGTAGTGTCACTGTACAATCTACGTTTTTCTGCAATTGTAATGATTATTGCTTGTGTCTCGATTAATTTTTATATGCACTATGGTTCACGATCTCAATGGTAACCTCACTCACGAGGTAATAAGCTAATGCCCTGTAATTATAAAGGTTTATAGCTCTGGCTAACTTTCCTACTGTAGAGTCTGAGGCCTGGACAAAGATGCATAGGAGAAAAGCATTGAGAGGATATCCCTTTAATTAGAGCCCTAAAGCCAGTGGCATAGCTAAGGTATGGCAGAGTATGGCTCTCGCCACACCAATCTGAACAACAATTTCTCTTGAGCTTATGCTAAGTTATGAACACCATTAACCATATCTCTCCAGTTTTGCCAACAGCTAGAGCTTAGCCACACCAGTGTACATGAGCTAGCTATGCCACTGCTAAAGCTTCCATAGTGTACATTGATTTATGTATGATTGTGTATTGTTTGTTAATTTTCATGCAGAGAACATCGTAAAGACAGGGAAGAAAGCATGAGGTATGTACAAGATATTTTTTATAATTATCAATACATCATTATGATGTCATTTCTTTGACTATATACAGGCCGAGGTGACCAGTGAGGAACGTATGGCAAAACAATACAAGTCTGATTTTCTACAGTGAGTTTGTTTAATTACAGAGTGAATTATCAATTACATCATTGAATATTCCACAGGTAGACCTCTGAGAGTGCATTTGCTGAGTTACAGTGCTAGCTAGGACACAGAAAAATTCAAACAACATCAGCAAAACTGGTATCAAACTAATAAAAAATTTAATTATAGCATCACCACCACAATACATTCAAATTCATGTGCATTGTACATGTATCAACTGTGTTTTTAATAATTTTGTTGTGAGTGGTATAATATTGTTTTAATGCTGAGAGCAGTTGCTGTATGTGTGAGTGTTGTCTGAAGTGTGGGCATCCATCCAGAGATGGCTGCTGGCTGCTTTAGGAGTACATTTTACCATACTACATATACAGAATGGAACAATATCAATCATTTTTCGGGGTATATTATAGTTATGGAGCTGGGACTATGCACAGCTATAATATGGTAGTGATTCGAGATGCCCGATGTTTTGGCTCAATCTCAATAGCAGAGTGGCAGTGATAGTAATCCTTATGGTTAAGTTGTGAATAGCTTTCTCTTAATGAGGCCTATATATTAGCACTGGGTGTTTCCTGTTGAATGGACGAAGCATGCATGAGCTACAATGTACAAGCTGGAAAATATTTACATGCAGATTTCCATAGAGCTAAAAATCGAAATTGCATGACGTATTCTCAACTGATTTGCTTGATTCACGCCTCAGGAGAGACAGCAATCTCTCAGCTACCTTGTGGTTTTTGTTTTCTGTTCATACGACAACCCATTGCTAAGTTATGGCTGGTTTTATAGCCTCAGGTTGATCATCTGGCTATAGTATTATAGCTAATGCCCTGATTAATTACAGGAGTATCCTCAATTCAGGGGCAACACGAAAGGCTCCCTGTAGGAGCTAGGGGGACTATGCTAACACGGAAGTCTAGAGCATGCATCATGCTGTTAACCCTCAGCACACTCCACAGGGTTATGTATGGGGAACTATTTTTCAACATCTCATTAACTATATTTGCCCAATACCAAGTTTTGTCAGTATTGGAGAGGTCATGTTTGATGTAACAGAAGTTGCAAATTTATTTTATTATCATCTAGATTCAAGTTGTGCTAACAAATAAGTCTTCAACATAATAATAGTTGTGTGTGAACGCAATATTTCAGAACTTGCATCACATACCAAATAACCTTTCAACATGCCCAGGCCCGGCTGGCCGTAACCATGACAGCTTTTGTATACCACAAGAAAGAAAGATGACACATTGAAATGAGGTACAACTTAACATTAATGTGATCAATCATTAAGATCTAGGAACAAAAAAAAAAAACATTTTGAACCTAGAATGTCAAAATGTTCAAGCAATGAGCACCTAATGATTACATATAAGCATAAATCAGTTCATAATATTCTTAGAACTCATCGTGTCGAAGAAAATAGTCTCCAAAGTCTGTTGCTTGGCTACCAACAAACAGGTCTTGGTGATTAAGAACCTCCTCTTTGGATAGCACCTTGTCCTATGTGTGTGTTACCATGACAACATATCCGTGATCATACGCAGGTCTTTTATATAATTATATACCTTGTTAGTGTCTGCCTCATAGATCAGGTGCTTTGCTTCAGCATGAACATGGTCATAGTCAGGAGGAGATATCCAGTTACTAATCTCCTCCTTGTCAAGCAAGCCATCACTGTTTTTGTTTCTGTGCTTGCTGAAGTGCTCTCGCTCTGTCTTTACCCACTCTGGCTCATCTGTTCTCTCCTCACGCTCGAGCTCAAATTGAGGCCATATGTCACCTAACAGAAGCACAAAAAAACATGGAGTTACATGAGAGAGAGAGAGAGAGATGCTTACTGATATATTCCTCGAGTGTGATTTTTCCATCTCTGTTCTTATCCATATCGTACATGGTCTCTTCAATGACAATATCTCACATGTGAGGTGCCTCCTCTGTGTATGTGAATGTATATACAAACCAAAGCACATCATAAATGAGTGATAGTTGAGACATATCCTCAAACATGCAATAAAAAATCTTGGAGCTAGGA
This sequence comes from Stappiaceae bacterium, assembly GCA_964291365.2. Lineage (GTDB taxonomy): Bacteria > Pseudomonadota > Alphaproteobacteria > Rhizobiales > Stappiaceae > JBDWFY01. Next base: position 29,591 of record OZ220017.1, on the reverse strand, counting down.
TATAAGAGTTGAAAAATTATTTTGGAACTTTCTGGGCAGTGGTCTCCCCAAAAATAACGCAAGGCATAACGGGAGGGCGTGGTTTGGGCGTGGCCTGTGGTCACATCAAAGCTTTGGGCCTCTTTCCTTTCCCACACCAAAGAAAAATCTGTGCTGACGGCTTACAGAGCCGACATGCCTTAAGTATGCTGGGGAGAGCACTGCTGGGTCGTACAAAAGTGGTCATAGTAGGTACACACACCTCATACATCTACGAGGAATAGGTGCACACAAAGTTCAAGGACTACATATGCTTGTGTGAGGTTCAGGCCAATAAACAATGAGCATGCATTGTGGTGCATTGATAAACTTTTTACCAGGACGAAGGAAGTTGGCATACTCCTCTCTGTTCAGCTTTTGGTCGCCATCTCTGTCGGCCCCCCCGGAACCTCTTCTCATCTCTGGCTATCACCTGATTGTACGTCAGCTGTCTATGTTCGTCATACGTGCTCTCCTTATCTACATGGAAACCACACCCACAGTATCATTAGAGGCCACATCAAACTAGTACACAGCCGACTGGCTAACCTTCAATAACTCCATAGGAGGTGTCTTGATACTCCTGGAGGCTGATAAAACCGTCATTGTCCTTATCATGGTAGCTTCAATGATGATCCACATCGTCAAGAATGTACCTAAACAAGAAGAAACATAACACACTTCTTGGTGATGTGTAATAATATGATAATGTTTTCAAATCTTCACACTATGCTATATGCAACGTATAGTTACCACCAGTAGGCTGTATATTATATAATTAAAACATTGAGGCCAATATACGTGTACGCACACAGATGCATACACACACGATCAATTTGCTTACGTACCTCTTACTAATTTGCTTGACACAGTTTTTGAGCTCGTCTTCAGTGACCCTGCTCTCTCCATCCTTGTCCACTATAATGCTAAATTGCTCACAATACTTGGCTAGATCGGCACTGACCCAAGTTGTCTCTTAGTTTCAGTTGCTGTCCGCTGATAGTGAAGGGGCTGGCTGGCGAGACTACATGGGCCCGGCTGCTGGAATGGTGTTCTGAAACATATCCTATGAGCTTCAGCACACACTACTGAGTTAAATAATGGTAGGATTTCCTTTGAATTTCATTAGCAGCAGCAGTCTTCAGTAAAGAAAGCAGCCTCAGCAGGCTCAGTACTATATCAAGGTCGAGCTCGCGATCGCGAGCTGCAAATTATGATTTCAGCACCGAAGGGGTTGGGTTTGACCTTTGACATCCCAACTGCGCCCAAAATATCTCCCAACTGCATGGCTAGGTGCACATTCCCATTCCGCAAGCAGGTGTACGGGGCCGGGGATCGGGATGGGGAAGGCTAGCTAGCGCCGCACGCGCACCTAGTCAATCATTATGCGCATGCGCCATGTATATGCACCATACCATACTATACTAGACGGTACTGCGCCGCACCGCGCAAAAACCTATTTATGGTCATAATCCAAATGAAATTTTCTACAATAATTTTTTTCCATGTTACAGTCACGACATGTACACCAATATATTAGATCTATTGCAGTTTCATTCACTTAAAAATCTTTCCGTCTTTAACTTCTCTTTGCTTTCCATTTTCATCATCAAAGTCACCTTCCCAGAGTAGATACTTGTTGACTGTTGCTCTGTCTTCCTTGCTGTCTGGGTTCAGCTTGACGAATGTGTACGATGGTGCATCAATGTTCCAGTCTTCCACAAACAACCATTGTTTTTACAGAAGATTGTCAACATCCACACTTCAACTATCACAGTACATTGATACTTACATTGAATGCAAGTTCCCGTCCCCTCATGACCCACACTCCCTCAATGGCTGCATTGTCCTCCTCTCCTAGAATCAGAACGCTGGCAAATGCATACTTCCTCAGCTTCTCAATGCGCTGCATCATCCCAGACACCAGGTTGCTCACCATAAACATCTTCTTTAGCTCACTGTTATAATTGTACGTGGTGCTAATCAAAGTTCTCCCAGAAGAATGGAACACCTTTTGTGGCTGTATCCTCATTGGAGTATGAGCGCTTAAAGGCATCTAAGTTAAAGGAGTTAGAGAGAGAGAGAGAGAGAGAGAGAGAGAGAGAGAGAGAGAGAGCGCTCCAATGAGATTGCAGCTTTAGCGCAGTCATATGACTCGCCAACCGCAGGAATGCAAAGCGCCATTGCCTGCTATATAAATTTGAATCGTCGGCCCGCGCCCAAGCAGCATTACTGACCAATCAGATCCAAGGTTTGTTTCAGTACAACAGATGCGGCGCGCGCAAACTGAGCCGGCCAAACCAAGAAAACGGTCCAAATTCACCAGACCCCTTTTCCCTCGCAGAGGGTGGGGTCTGGGAACGAGACTAGTGTACTACTAGTAGTGGTAGTAGACTACTAGGGGTACACTTAGTGCAATCCTCGCTCAGCTTTAGCACATAATTTACATGTCGTACATAATGTGCGCGTGCCGAGTTGACATTGTAAGGTAAAGATCGACAAGATCAAATGTGACATTTTTAATATTGGTCGTCAAAAACCTTTCGGCCACGCTGGAGAAAAATGCAGCCATGCCACAGTCTAAGATTCGCTAGAGGAGCTAGTCACAACCTGAAGAGTCACAGTACCAAGTCTGGTCGTTATCTCTCCAGCCATTTGGCCAATACGACACCGGCTGTCAAAGACGTCGTCCGCGGAAAGTTCAACAATATGCGATTATAGCCTCGGAACTAGTGAGTGTCCGATCGTGATCTGACTCGTGATTTTCGTTCATTTGGGTTTTCTTTCATCGTCTGTTATGAGTGTTCGTCGGTAGTTAGGCCAGACCAAATTTATTTTCTGTTTCACGGATACTTTCCCCTGAAGTAGTGACCCGGCAGGCAGGTAGAAAAATAATAAAAATTTGATTAAGTCCAACCTTTGACCTCAGATCGACGAAGCGAACTTTGACAGAAGTTGTAGAAACTACAATTTTGAGCACCTTCTTTCAACAACGCACGGTTAGCTGCTATCATCGGCTCACTAAAGCTACTTCCATACAATGTTCACAAGGAACAACAATGGTAATTCTTAGATGCCATTGTCGAGTTGCTGGCAAGACCACGCCTATCCAATTAATATTTTTTTTCAAAAGCTAGGAATATAGACCCGCCGGATCCGTGAAACAGACAATTAATTTGGTCTGGCCTTAGTTGATCGCGATGATTGACGATTATACGCGATAGTCCCGAATACGTCCAGCGCATGCGCGTTGTGTAAACGCGGTTAACCCGAATTCGGGCCAGCTGCAATTATCGCGATCTGGAGTGTCTTAGGCGGGGCTGATCATCGTTCAACGACTCTGCACAGCCACGACGATCTACCGACAGCTTATTGACGCCCTCACTTCGAAGACTGACTTACCACACGGGCTTAGTTTCATGCAATATGTAAGTCACAGTTAGATATAAATCATAGCAGTGAATATTCATAGAACTATTATAAACTACACTAAACTATTGCTAGCTAGGATGGCTAAAAGAGCCCGCATGACGGTGGATGAGGTAATGGAGAGGTGGGATGATGCCAGTAGTGAGATTGGTGATGAACTTGATGACTTCGATGATCCCGATGAGCCAACAATGGAAGGTAGTGACGACGAATTTTGCGATCTTGGAGATGTAGGTGGGTATGACAGCAATGATGAGCTCCACGATGATGCTTCTCTATCTGAAGACCCTACTGCTCCACCTGATGATGACGTCTTGGACTCCACGATGGATCCAGATTCAGACATGGACTCGGCAGCTGCTGACTCCAAGCCCCAGTGGACCACAACACTCAAGTGCAACACAATCAGTTCTTTCTCCTCCTATGTAGGCCCAGCTGTTTCCATCTCAAAGTCACCTATGGAAGTTTCCAGCTGTTTTTTACACCTGAGCTGCTGGATATGATTGTGAAGGAGACAAACAATTATGCTAAGCTGGTGATGGGGGACAAGAAGTTTAGTAAGTGGAGCAAAATGGATGTTGCAGAGCTCAAAGCTCTACTAGGCTTCAAGATCCTAATGGCAATGAATAACTTACCATCCATTGATGTCTACTGGAAACGTGATCCTTTCCTCCAATATTCGCCCGTACCTGATCGTATTTCTCGAGACAGGTTCCATAAGCTATCCCGGTACCTTCATTTTACTGATAACGATACGCTCGTCCCACAAGGAAGTCCAGGGCATGATCGTCTGGGGAAAGTGAGACCGCTCATTGACCATCTTGCTTCACGATTTGCCGAGATGTACCAGCCGAGAAGGGTTTAGGTGCTAAGGTAGTAAAATCACTCACGTCTGAGCTGCACAAGAAGCATCACCACGTCTTCTTTGACAATTATTTCACGAGCGTGAACCTACTGGAAGACCAGCTTAAAGATGGCATATATGCATGTGGCACAGCCAGGAAGGATCGCAAAGGCTTCCCAGAAATGCTAAAGAAGGCGAAACTCCCAAATAGGTGTGTGCAGTGGTTACATGGGCACGAGGGGGGGTGGGGGACAAGTGCTATTTAGTATGGTATTATCGGGATGTGTACATGTATGTATGTCAAACAAAGGGAAGGAGGCTGGGTAAGTAGCTACATATTATATAACATAAACAATAGGGAGAAAAGTGTGGGAGAAAGGGTGTGCATGGAATATTATACAATGTCATGTATTATGTGCAAATGTATACAATGTCTGTGTGTATGTGTGTGTATGCCTGAAAGTGTGTGCATGTGCATAGAAATTTATAGTACTGACACAAGAAGGACATAATAATTAGAATAAGTGGGCCTTATTTAGAATATAATACACATGCATACAAATAAATTGTACTATGCTAGTAGTAGGCCCTATTTAGAACGAGCATACATGCTTTACAATATGAGGCATGTGCACAGTACATTATTTCATTACTACGGTAACACTGCACACAGGGGCAACTCACTCACTGTTCAGAAGAAAGGTGTTTCTGCAAGCACCTCGATGGATATGGTTACGATGGTAATGTACAGCAACTGCCTGTCAATAGAAACTGGGTCGGGGCTAAGACGGCAAAAGAATGGTAGTAGGATAGCAGTGACATGCCCTACAGCCATCATTAGCTATAACCTATACATAGGTGACATAGATCGAGGAGATCAAATGAGAGGTTATTACAGCTGTAGGACTCGATGTAGGAAGTTTTACAAGTACATCTTCCATTTCCTCCTCGATGTTTCCATCACGAACGCTTTTATCCTCCGAAAGCATTATTGCCCCAACAAGTCTTTTCAGCATGTGAAAGATTTCCGGCTACAACTTGCGAAGGAGCTGATAGGAGATTATTGTAGCCGTAAACGAGCAGGTCGTGGGGTTGGTACCATGTGCCCCCTCCCTCTACGTCACTTTCCATCCAAGATCCCAGTTGATGAGGGCAGTACTGGTCTGGACAAGCACAAGAGAGGTTGCTGCACTCGCTTCTGAACACCAGAAAACAATCAGTCAAGACCCCTTGGTTCTGCAGGGAGTGCAATGTGTGGCTATGCCACACAGGAGAGAGTAGCAGTGATTGTTTCCTAACCTGGCACACTCAACGTCAACAATGACTAATATTTACTAGTTCTTTAGCGTATAAAACCTACTACCAATTATTGCTTTGTCTCTTATTATATGAGATGATTCCCAAAGCTACTTTTACAATAATATATAGGCTACGCTTTGCCATAACATCAAAACTACGCTCTTACAGCTACACTCATACTATAAACGCAAACGCACACACACACACACACTTACCACTCGAATAGCTTTTCACACTCCACAGATCGACGTCGACCATCCCCTTTTGGTACTGGCAGTTACCTTGACAATCGTTCTTTTCGCTCCAGGTAAGCATCTCGTCCCAACGTCTTTCCCAAAGGCGATAATACAGTTTCAATAGCGTGGCCTCAAATATTGCTTACCGTATTCAATTAATTTCGCTGAAATAGGTCATCGCGCGTATAATCGTCTGTAAGGTTCCTCCAAGTGCATACAATGATGCCCCAACGATCACTGTCATTTTCCTACCAGCCAAGTCAGAGAGTAGCCCTGAGAGTAGGGCACCCACCAGCTATGGTAAGTTTATGATTATGTGGCAGCTGTTGTTTGAGAAGGTTGTGTGTGTTTGGTTCTGGTTGTTTGGGAGTCTTTAGATGTTATGTTTAGTGCGTGGATGTTTCGATCGTAGTGTCGTTGGACCAGTGGTTGGTCTGGGCCTTGAGCTCGGGCCTTGAGCTACTCTGTTTATGGTGCGCTTTAAATAGGGCGCATACTGTATGTCTATGGTCCTTAGTTCTTCCTGTGTGGTTATAGGTATGTGCTGTTAACGTTGTGGAAGTTTAATGTCCGTTGTTTCATATTGTGGGAAGTTGGTATAGTTATTTGTTAACTGGTGGGGGGTGTGTTTACTGTTTGATTGTCTGTGTATGTGTGCTGTCGGTATAACCAGTGGTCCCCTGGTGGTAGAAACAGGTTATTATAAGTATCAGTGTTGCCACCCTTGGAGTCACAAACAGCAATGCAACAAGAGAATATAGAGTGTGATACTTGTAGTTTCCTCCGCTTTGTAGCCTCTTTCAATTACGGTTTGTCTTTTAGTTTATTCGTAATAAGTTTGAATGTATCCCCTTGTGTGTTTGTGCGGAGGTATCTTAGTGTTTCTCCTTTGGGGATGACTGTTTTAACATTTTTGGGATGGTGTGAGGTCTTATGGATGTACAATTGTTTGTTGGTCAGGTTTATGTGTGTTTTTTTATATCCAGGAGGCCTCTGTCTGGGCCTTTGTACACCATCACAACCAAAAATGTAAATTCTTTTCTGTCTTGTGAATTTGATCATGGGGCGGACTTCATTGATGTTTGTGATGAATGTGTTGAGTTGTTCGTCTGTGCCTGTCCATATTAGGAATATGGCGTCAATGTATCTTTTCCATAGTAGTATGTATGGATGTCCTAGCCATGCTAGGATAGGTTCCAATGACCCCATGAATAAGTTAGCATATGCTGGGGCCATTTTGGTGCCCATGGCCGTTCCTTGTAGTTGGAGGAAGAAGTCTCCGTTGAATTCAAATGTGTTATTTGAGGATAATATTTAGCATTTCCAAGATCTAGTGCACACTCAAGCACCCTCACTCTCTCTCTCTCTCTCTCTCTCTAGGTGTTGGTGTTTGTAATGGTTTTGAGGGGAAGCTGACACACTGCTTAACGCTGTGGCTCCATTAGTGAGTGTGTGTATTAGTATAATGGATAACAGTAGTATTCGTACTGCTAGTACACACACACTAGCAAGTCCATAAGAGGTATGCAATAACATTCATACTGGTCCTCACTCGCACACACTCTCTCCCATCTCCCTGCCTGGTGTGTGTGGCAATAAATTGTGTGTCGGTGCCTGTGTTTTGTTACGTTATTGAAGCCCTCTCACCTCTCTCTCCCCTGCAGTGATCACCACGGACAGAAAAGCAATCAACCACGAGCAAGGTCCGTTATTCAGTGTAACTGTACTTAGCCGACACATCTGTTGTACTGTATCTACATGTATTGTTGTTTTTAATATTCCCTCTTCTTCTTGACAGTTGTTTCTTTAATAATATTATCATTACGGTCAGTCACAATTAACGGGGTTAATGGCAATACATCATTTCAATGCATGGGATATTGCATGCCAGAATGCCAATCAGCACATATGCATAGTGCACACATACACCCCACCAATCTGACAGGCAGCCCCTCCCACGGCCCCACGGCACCTGCATATAGTTGCCACTGCTTCTGCTGGCCTCTACCATGCCCCTGCCTGTGTAGCCTGCAGGCACTTCACCAAAATTAATGATACAATGTCTGAATCTTGTCAACCTGCTATGCAGAGCTATATAGAGCTAGCTTAATCCTAATTATCTAATAATTAAAACGTGATAATGCTGTTGACCCGATTATATTTGTAATGTGATTTCCCTTCCATAACTTGGCATAAGACTACAGTGCGTTAATAGACAAGTTCATAATATTAAACCGCGATGAAAGATTGTACCGTTGAGTTCACGCCTCGGGTGGCTCGAGACAAACGCTGAGATCTAGCCATGATCCACGAGAAGTTTATAGAAAAGCGCCATGGTATATGTACACATAGCAAGGTGTGCCTTCGCACGCTCACATCTAGCCTGCAATTGACGTTGCCGAGGTCCTCCTGTCCACGAACGAGTACCAGTATCAAAGTAGATCTCGATCTCATTCCCAGTTTGCAAGCGTACGGAGGCTTGTAGAAGCGGAATGCAATTTCCTTATCGATGCATTGGTCTAAATACTGGGAATGGAGATCGATCCTATCGGACTACGCGCAAACATTCATACGCTATCCAATGTCAATATTTGCGCTTTTTGTACACCAATATGCGCGGTACGCGCACGTACGGTACGCGTGCGCGTAGCCAATTGTAGAGAACAGATTACATCATATTAAATTGAATAGTAAGGAATGATTACAATAATGAAATGTTGAAATAAATAAAAATGAGCTACAAAAAGGAAATTAAGAAGGAAATAAACAATGAATATTACAATGAGCAGCTAAAAATGAGGAGGGAGTACAAAACAATCAAGTGCAACAATGAAAATGAGATACAAGAAGGCAAAATTAATGATACAAAAATCAGCAAAGAAAAAGTACATTAGAGTTTACCAATGAAATAAAAGCAAATTTTAGGGACAGCCAGCATAGTATTATAGGTACAATTACTTACAAGCCTATGTGTGTGTAAATGTCTTACCTATCCTGTGGACATCATGTAGAGTGCAGATCCCTTGCTCGACATCAGATCTACAGTTGAATACATGGTGACTTAACTGAGGGCTATTACTACTACCTCACCTTCTAACTAAGCACGAAAAGCTTCCTCCTGCATCTACCCCAGCAGGCTTGCCATGCGCCATGGACTATTACTACCTCATCCTCTAACTGAGCAACCCCGAACAAAAGCTCCTCTGGCCATGCACGCTTTTCCATGGACTAATTCTACCTGATCACCCCATTTACAATAAGCTTCCTCCCACATAGCTCCCACATACACCCTTGCTAACATGCACATAAACACACACATAAAGTCCAAAACACTCGCACATACACACGCACTAACACTCACCATCTAACTGAGCAACCCCTTACGAGAAGCTTCCTCCCACATATGCCCTTGCTAACATGGACACATAAACACACAACAAACATTACCACTCCGATACACACACGCACAGATGACAACTCCTACACACACACATCAGCATCAGACTCCTATGTAAAGAGCAGAACAAAAGGATTAACACATAGTCTGTGGGAAACCTGTGCTGGCTTTCCTAAAAGCTTCCCTCCCGCACCCACCATCTAAGGCCAGCAAAAGCTGTGACTTCACCACAAAATATCACCACTTCATGCTCTGATTACCCCACTTACGAGAAGCTTTCCTCCCACATAGCTCCCACACAAGCCCTTGCTAACATGCACGCATAAACACACACACTAACACAGAAACACACGACAAACGTTACCACTCCAATACACCCATGTACACAAAAAACTCCAATACACATACATCAGCATCAGATTCCTATATAAACAAAACAACATAAGGATTAACACATAATCTGTGGGAAAGCTGTGCTCGCTTTCCGAAAGCTCCCCTCCCGCAGCCACCACCTATGGTCCACAAAGCTGCGACTTCATCACTAGTTATTATTTTCTCACCCTCTAACTGAGCACTCCCCTTATGAGAAGCTTCCTCGCACATAACTCCCACATATGCCCTTGCTAACATATGCTGGCTTTCACACAAAATAAATAAATTTATGAAAGCTCCACTCCTGCACCCCCTGCCTATGGCCAGCAAAGCTGTGATTTCCCCACAAACTATCACTACAGCACCCCTTTACGAACTCCAATATGTGTACATCAGCATCACACTCCTATATAAACAACAGAACAAAAGGATTAACACATAATCTTTGGGAAAGCTGTGCTGGCTCTCCGAAAGCTCCCCTCCCACAGCCACTACCACACCCTCCGAGCACCCCCTTACGAACTCCGATGCATGTACGTCAGCATCACACTCCTATATAAACAACAGAACAAAAGGATTAACACATAATCTTTGGGAAAGCTGTGCTGGCTCTCCGAAAGCTCCCCTCCCACAGCCAGTACCACACCCTCCGAGCACCCCCTTACGAACTCCGATGCATGTACGTCAGCATCACACTCCTATATAAACAACAGAACAAAAGGATTAACACATAATCTTTGGGAAAGCTGTGCTGGCTATCCGAAAGCTCCCCTCCCGCAGCCACTACCACACCCTCTGAGCACCCCCTTACGAACCCCGATACATGTACGTCAGCATCACACTCCTATATAAACAACAGAACAAAAGGATTAGCACACAATCTTTGGGAAAGCTGTGCTGGCTCTCCGAAAGCTCCCCTCCCACAGCCACTACCACACCCTCTGAGCACCCCCTTACGAACTCCGATGCATGTACATCAGCATCACACTCCTATATAAACAACAGAACAAAAGGATTAACACATAATCTTTGGGAAAGCTGTGCTGGCTATCTGAAAGCTCCCCTCCCGCAGCCACTACCACACCATCTGAGCACCCCCTTACGAACTCCAATACATGTACGTCAGCATCACACTCCTATATAAACAACAGAACAAAAGGATTAACACATAATCTTTGGGAAAGCTGTGCTGGCTATCCGAAAGCTCCCCTCCCGTAGCCACTACCACACCCTCTGAGCACCCCCTTACGAACTCCGATACATGTACGTCAGCATCACACTCCTATATAAACAACAGAACAAAAGGATTAACACATAATCTTTGGGAAAGCTGTGCTGGCTCTCTCAAAGCTCCCCTCCCGCAGCCACCGCCTATGGCCAGTATATGCCCTTGCTAATACACACACATAAATACACACGACAAACATTACCATTTCAATACAATCATCCACGTACTTCGGCATCCATGTACAGACTCCTACATGAACAACAGAACAAGAGGTTTAACTATGGGAATCATGGATTTACCCTGGCTGTCCCCGGGAAAATTTACAAAAATAATGAAAATATAAGGTGACATGACCAATGGGGAAAGGTGAGTAGTCAAGTTTTAGTTTGCGAGCAAAAGCAGCTTTCATTCGAGGAATATGTTGCAAAACAATCAGCGTCATCCACCCAGCATGTGCCGAGCATAACTTCATTAGATTTTGGATCACATGGAAAGAGAGAATGTTAGAAAATTGTTGACACACATTAAGGTCTGTTCCTTCTGTACGATACAGGCCAGCCACTCTCTCTTGTCATCTTCTGTAATCAGCACGCCATCAACTTCACACCCTCTCTGAAGCAAAAAAGAGATAACCAAATACTAAATATGTGTACGTGTGCATGATACACACTAAGAGCAAGCTATGGTTCTAGTATAGTACAACTACATGCACATTCAGGGCACATATAGAAAAACTCACAACATACACCAGTATACATAATATACGCACACTTGTAGTTAGATCTTCTCAACACCATACCACGGGCATGAAGTAACAACACAGCTGAATGCAAAAAATGACTCCCCCCCCCACCCACACACATGCTAGTCGATCTCAAACCTTCTTTTACCGTACAAGCTTCTTCCCTGATAAATCCAGAGCCTGACGGTAGACAGGAAGTCATGGAAACCAAACGTTATTCTCTAAGTATAAATATAACATCATACGTAGCAGTTGGAGAGAGAAATTGATGTCATTATTCTATCACATTAATGACTTTATTTCTAATTTGTCACCCAGAGAAGCCTCTATCCATCCGTACTTCCATCTTATACAATGCAAGTACACAACTCTGTAGAATACAGCTAAATCTGTAGACCTGGCAACACTGATAACCTTCAAGTTCTGCCATACTCGTATGGATCTATAGCTACATGTACTTTAATGCTTACACAGATCAGCCTGTATCATCAACTCAAGGTTCTGAAGACCGGAAGTATCAGTAGCTCACCAACAGAACAATATAGTAGCAAGTTCACCGTCTGCTACATCAATAATAATTATAACAAGGCAAAGAAATACACCTACATATGTACATGCCCAACACTGGGGCCTCGTTGCGCTTAGGTATACTATACCTCACTGCTTGTTTAACAAATAAGGGAGTATCTAACTCTACCTGAAGAAGCTCTTTTGAAGCACAAAGTAGACCACATAATATGTTAATACCACAACTTGAAAAGATATTACTGTACCTTCGCGAAAAAGGGCCCATGGGCGGTGCACCTTACATTGGATCTAGACTGGGGGGTGGGCCGATATTCGAAGTATCACTGTTGCAGTTAGACGCAAAAGAGCGCCCAGGTAAACTACCTACGTGATCTTCATTATTTGAATAGTAGCCGCGGCTACTATTGATTTCAGCCTTGCTCAAGTACGGTTACTAATCGAGGGCGGTCCGGCTTTTATTGGGCCGATACTTCACGGTACTGTTGACAGCAACTGTAACTCAAATGGCAGGACTGCACTTCAAATAATTGAGGCACGACCGAAAAATAACCTGCCAAACAGCCGTAGAACTAGTCCTAGTTCGTCTTATGCCGCATTTCAGCACGATCATGCATGGCTAGAGATCTTAACCACACCCACTTAATAGTGATCGCACATGCGTGTTCCGGGGCAGCTACATATGGGCGCATATTAGAGTAAACTTTAGATCTTAGCAGGAAATTGAGCCCAAAGTGGGGGATGGGCTGATATTCAGTAGTGGGCCCTTTTTCACGAAGGTACGGTATTATAACTGGCTATACAAAAGTATGTCTGGTGACCTTTGTACTGTACTTTAAAACAGCTTTTTAGCAGTTAGATACATGTACTCTCTTCTTATGTACCCTTGTTAGCAGTACAAGCTTAACTACAAATACACAGGACACACAGGGGAAGCACACTGACATGCTGTGAAATGCACATTGGTGAGTTTAGTGACACTCTTGACAAAGTTTGACTACGCATTTACATCTGAGAGACTGAGCACTCACTCAAATCATCAATCTTGTAACTACTCTCTGAGAGCCACTGATGCTTCAAACAAGTAGCTATACACTATAATGAATAAGGAGATGGCTACAAATTGGTATTTATTCCTGCTTGTGCATTTGCTTGAAGGGTAGGAATAGAGGCTACAAATATGTCAGACCACCCCAACATGCATCTCCTATAGTCTCGGTGATGAAGTGCCGAGACACAGTGCTAGAAGCATAGGTATGTATGATTTTATGTCGATCGTTAATTGCCTATAATGTTGGCAAAATTATGCTCAGACTGAGTAACAGAGCAATACTACTAACTAGTAGGAAATTTCCACTCTCTACGCAGTTAAGGCCTGGGTCTAAGAAAAAGTATGACTTTTGCATCAATGTTTCAAGGTTCATATCTCTGGACTGCTAAGTCGCATGACTAAGTATGCAATACGTGAAATCACGTACGTATGGTGTGTATTAATGAGAAATCGCTGTTCAATACTTGACCCAGGTCTTAAGTACATGGAGCTGCCCAACAAGATTACCATTGAGCTACATTTTGAGCTCAAGAACAGCCTTCTTGGATGAACAAAAAAGTTAATACAGTATGCACAAACTTGACATTCAGTACGCGGGCGCGGTCTACGCATATCATTACCTCCCATACGTACTGTACAAACCATGCAATTCCGATAAATATATGGACTTCCGGCAGTTGTAGCGTACACTGTTTACGGTCGCACACGGAGCACGGTCACTGTCTTCCACGACAACCCACACAACTCCCCTGCTTAGCAGTATAATAATGTATGCTGTATATTTGTCCTGTGTCACTCGACTTTAGGTAAGGCCACTCAATCAATTAGTTGTTTCTCATCCCCCCATTATTTCCGCCCGCATGTAATTCCATTTGTACCAGCACAATACAAAACTATACCGCTTCAATTTTCGGGCGAGTTGAACTTGTAATTTTGACGACTATTTCCTACAAAACTTGTGATTTGGACGACCATTACTCGCCAAAAAGGCCGCCCGCCCGAATCAATTTTAGGGATGAGAAACAAGTAATTTATTTGGAGTGGCCTAATCGTGCCAACACCTTTACAGTCAAAGTTGAAACTTTGTTACATCAAACACTCACCTGGAAACGTCGCTCACTGAGTTCCTCCTTTTTCGATCACGATCAATAGTCCCCGATCATCAAGTTCACTCGCGAGCAGCGGACAAGAATGCACACATGAACACCAGTCTCCTATAGACTACAAAATATCTTTCACAAGCGTTCCAACATATGGTCCGGGCATAGCGTGTGCCAGATATCGAGGCACGATCGCGAGTGGAATCTAGCTAGGCACGCTGGACTACTGGCCACATGGAATCGAAGAACACATTGCCCAAAACAATAGGCAATACCAAGGAATTCCATAAAGCTACCTATCAGTCTGTACGCCACCCCCCCTCCCCCCTTTCCCCTCTGGTTCCCCTTGCTAGAGCGAACGACGTACGTTCGTACGAAAGTGAAGTAATTTGCCTGTAGCTAGTTGGGCGCTCGTAGCCCACAAGCTACGTTACGTTTTCCCATGCCACTTACATTACATCCCTTAACGCCATAGCGATGGATATTGCTCGGGGCCCTGTCAGAGGAGTCAATCATAGTAGAAATCACACGGTTGCGATAGCTTCGAAGAGAACGAATGACCTTGGGCGCTTGTACACCAATCAAAGCAGGGGCCATGTACACGATGCATGCAGCTAATTATATGCTAATTATTCAGCACATGATGTGAAATCTTAATTAATTAACTATAAACAGTCTTTTGTGAGAGCTATTGTTTCTTTTGAGCCCATGGAGAGTGCAATTAAAAGTAACCCTGTGCACATCTGTGTAGACTTATGTCATATCTAGTCAACCTTGTATTCCTCCCTCACTCTTTGATTTCTCTCCTTAGTTCCCTGTATAGCTACACATCTTATATTCACACCTATCTCTCTCCCTGTTATAGAAACATAATAATATATGTGCATGGGTGCAATGAGAACTTTTCAAGAGCAGCTATCCACATCTACATCTTCACATATACACAGACACACACACACACACACACACACACACACACACACACACACACACACACACACACACACACACACACACACACACACACACATGATTACTGTCTGCATAGGTGCAGAGAATATCATATGCATGGGACATAACTACAGGCACTTCAATTTGCTTGTAAATGCCTGATTCAGTAGTCTTATTATCGATACATTAATTGCGCATGAATATTTATAAGCCCCTTCAGCAGAACGCGCAACCACATAAAACATTGCGTGTGTGGACGCGCGTGATACATTGCAACCCGGTTCCAGTGCACTAGTCAGAGCTCCAGATCTGATATCTGATACGTGTGAGCAGATCGGATTGGGAACGGAGTGGCAGTCTCGTTCCCAGGCCTACGATTCCGTGTCAATGAGCGCTTGAAAGAGATCCTGGAGCAGTCCAGCTGAAGGCTAAGAACACTGAAACTGGTGAGCTCGCCAAAGTGGTGCTTGTCATGGCCCCGAGGACTCCATACCGAATATTAATTTGTGCACATCTTGTTTGTACGCTATAGCTTATGTCGAGATGTATCCCCCATAACCCAATAGTAACTCCCGATCGTGGATTTATGATGTATTTAATACTAAGCCATATAATTATTCAAAATGCTAGGGATATAGTAGTATCATTGAAAGAGTAGCATTCGTACTGCTAGTACACACATCCTAGCAAGCTAGTCCACCTCAGTTTGTATGCCATCATTGGTTTGTTAAGGAATATGGCATTAAGTAGTGTGTCATGTTCGATATCCGGCCAATATGTGTATAGGATTTCCCTAATTTTTCGCGTGGAAAAACATGGGAAGGCCTGGGTACGAGGCTACGTACACTCACCCAAATTTTAATGTGGTGTGCATTATTCAGAAGTTTCCTGCATTATTATGGTCCATTCTATTGCACAATACCTGTAGATGATGGATCCAGCGTTGCTGAGGGAAAAAGAAGCGTTCAAAAAGCGTGCTCTAGAAGCGACAACATCGAGCAGCCAGCTTCGACACAAGAAAGACACACAAAAAAAGGCACATGATCAATCAAAGATAAAAAAGAGCTCCAAGCCTGTTCGTGTACAGAGACCACAGTCACAGCATACTGGTAAATGTGAGTACAATGATGTAGATAAACTGGCATACTTTAAGTGATCGATGATGCAGTGGTAGGAGATGGAAGCGGGCTCAATAACCCCTACCGCTTGCTCAAATCGGTGATGGATATGCTGAAAGAAAGATACACATCCAAGATCTATGAGAGTCTCACATTCAATGAAATTCTCTCATCAGTTGGTCGTGAAGATATTGGCGTGGAATTATCACAGTGGCTGGAGGAGGCTCTGCAGTCTAACCCCAAAATTCACTTTACCACAGATTCAGAGCGCTACCTCTTCAAACCAAGCCTGGGTCTGGGAGTAAGAAACAGGCGCCAGCTGTTGGAGCTACTCAAGGAGTGGGAGAGGGAAGGTAAGGGAGGAATGATGATGAATGATGTACGAGAAGCCGTCTACAACCCTGAGAGGGCCATCAGAGTAAGTCCTAGCTGTCATGGCTGGTACATTTCGTACCTATATTATGTGCCTCTCCATCGTATTACTAACAGAAGCTTGATGAAGATGGATTGTTGCTACGAGTGACGAGATCAGATAAAGAAGAGGTGATATTTTATAATAACCCAGCCTACTCTCTGCCTAGTCCCCTCACAGAAGATCTGCGAGCTCTCTGGCATAGAATTAGTGTGGATGCACTCACTGAAACAGACATTGAGAAGTACCTTCAGCGTGTTGGGCTTGGTGCCATGCTGGGGCAAGCCTCTGAGAGGAAACGAAAGGCACCTTTACAACAAAGGCAACAAAGAAAGAGGGCAAAGAATGTTAAAATGCTCAACACTCATCTGGACAGTAAACTATTTGGTGACGAGTCAGCAAGTAAGCCAAACTAGGCAATAATATCCATCACCTACATAATATTCTTCACCAAGCAAGATATAATATTCATTTTTTATGTGAGTAGAGTCAAGTATGCAACATAGAAATACGTACACTAAGTACAAAGCAATTATTGGTATGTTTCCATGGTTATACTGTGATTTTAGTAAGGTTAGCTGGAGTTTGTGGTTCTCCGTTGGCTCGCTGCATGTGCATACGCTTTACCCTGCAGGTGTGTACAATGAGGTCATTCATGTACCAAGTGTAGACGGTAAGGAGTCATACCTTGGTGCGTCCACAGGACTGGTAGAGCGAGGACCACGTGAATCCTTGGCAGTAATGTGTGTTCTACATGATGCCAACCTAGACTCCAATGCCTACACACAAATTACTAACAATAGAACATACGGCAACAAAAGTGGCACTCACCCCCACTTTCCTGAGAAGATCACCAACCATGTTCAGAGCTGATATTCTAGTTGATGGTGTAAACCGCTGTGTGCCTGCAAATGTGGTGTGCATTGGTGTCCCCTGAGGGGAGGGATTCGCCTTAATTAATGGCGATGTTTCCATGGGAACAGAGGGTGCATCATGTGCTGCATGCTGATTGGTTGGCTGTGTTGTGTTGTGTTGCATTCCTTCAGAGATCCCTCCTGTGTTCTCCCCGCCAGTGCTGCTTGTGACCTGCTGATGTGAGAGGCCTACCAAACCTCCACCTTGGTTTTTCTTCCTGTTTTGCCGAGTCAGCTCGGCATGCAGATCTAGATGTATAGCAGCTGTAAGCACTGTAAATGTTCCACATCGGCAAACTGGCTTACCTCTCACTTCGTCCTTCAACCTCTGGCACATCTCGTTGAGCCGTTGCTTCTCGTCCAGTTCATTCTCAAGAATCACATTTCTCTCAAACGCCTATAGTGGTTTAGTACATACCAGTCCATGTGATAGCCCACACTAGAACTATACACTCATATACATACCTGGTTTAACTTCAGTTCAAAATCTTCTAGTGATGACATTGTCACCCTGAGGCAGTGATGGAGCCAATAAAACAGCATAATATCTATGGACGTTTGACTAGCTCACCTCTTCCCACGCTCTAGATCATCATTTGCCTGCTCCAGCTGCCGAACATACTTCTGGAGGGTCTCTTTGAGAGCAAGAAGCTCCGTTCTCTCTTCCTGAAGAGTACTCACTGTCACAAACATCTCATTCTGTTGAGCCTCCACCTTATTCTGTGTGTATGGTGAATGTGAGTGTGTGTGTGAGTGTGTGTGTGTGTGTGTCCCCATCCTCCCCTATTCAAAGACCTTGAGAGAATCATTTTCTTCTTCGAGTCTGTGGATACGTGAGAGTAGGTCTTTATTAACGGCCTCGGCTTGCTCCAGTTGTGCTTCTAGTTCTGCCTCTAGTTCACGACTGCTCTCTTGAAAGTCATCGAACTCCCCGCGAACTTCCTCTAGACTGTACAGCACACACACAGTCTTGTCATATACACTCATACATAACGTTTTAGAGTAGACTTACCTCGTTCTATACTCTATAGCCTTCGACTTCCAATAGTCTCTCTCTTCCTCGGGCGAGGAAAAAGTTAGCTCTGAAGACGACTGCTCACAGTCGGCCATGCTTATCTTTACCACAACAACCGCTTTTCGCCTCTGACATGCAAGTACTTTCAAGTAGACACTTATGGTCAACCGTTAACCAGCTATTTCAACAATGTGGCCACGTTCAAAATATTTCTCCAATTATCCGAATTGAAAGCAATACTTTCTCCATGATCCAGTAAGAGCATGTCCGGCTACGATGAGTCTTGTTATCCACGTCCTGCTGAGCCAGATAGCGATGGTGAAGCTTCGCCCAGGGAGCAGACAAGTTTGCCCATGGACTCTGGCCCACCTCCTGACTTCACTTGCTCCGTTTGCAGTGACATTCTTTTGAATCCAGTCAGTCTTCACTGTGGTCACACTTTCTGTCAATTGTGTCTTGCTGGTGTGTGGCAGAGCAATGGTCGGCTCCCAGCAGCTCGTCTCGACTGTCCAGTGTGCAGGCTACCCTGGAGAAATTTTCCAGGAGTCAATATCACCCTAAGGTAGATTGAAGGCGTGTTTATTGGTGCTCCTATTAGTTGCCTCTTCCCAACTAAAGTGTATTGTTTTGACAAAATATAGCACATGGCCTGTTTTAATTTAAGGTTTAACTGACTACCTCTAGCCCTTGATTGAGCCATAATTATTAGTATAATTAATCACACACTTCCGAGTACAATTAGGGTAGTAATGGTAGAGTACAAGTAAGAGTACTGTTGCTGCCCTGATTGTATGAGGATTAAAGTGTGTGATTAATTGATATTAGTATAGAATTTGCCCTTGGCTATAGTAGGAGTACCGATTACAAACTGAGCGTACTATTACAGCTGTAATCAGTACTCTTGCCTATGGGTGGGAGAAATGTATTGTGACTGTAATCACTATACTATTACTGGTTTACAGCCTCAGTCAACACCAAAAAATCCATTGTGTATGTTGAAACACCATACGTTTATAAGATTGCAGTGTGGACTCCAACGTAGAAGAGTGTGTTGGTCATTGTATTGTAGGAACATCATTGAGAAGAGTTACAGTGATCTAGAGCTAAAGCGGAGAGAGGCAGATGCTAGCCAACAAGATGATCTCCTTCGTGAGTTCAATTCTGCCAAGGAGGGTTCTTGGAAGGAAGAGAGACAGCAGAGACAGACCCTCATGCAGCAAGGCAATGCAAGTATCATCGTGGGACTCTGTGTCATAATCATAGCACTATTACTCATACTGGTCCTAGTAGGTTTATCTGTGTGGATGCTATAATACTGCCTTACAAACCGCTTTGCATTGCCATAGGTGATGGTTCTGGGTGGAGCTTTTTGGGTGTGGTCAGGAGCTGATAGCGAGTACATGCGAAAGTCTGTGTCTGAGTGGCAAAACGGTGATGTTGTGAGCTGGGTGGAGGGTCTGGGCGACTGGACACAGCCAAACATTACAAGAATTTTCATCAATGAGGTACCATAGAGCAGAAAATTCTTGTTGGTGCAAATTTTTGTATATCTGACCAAAAGTTCACAGAATAAATTTTTATTTTCGTATGCTGGAGCTGCCAGACCATGATGCCCACCAATGCAGCTCACCTATCATCAAGATGGTACTGCATGATGATCTTTCTCCAGCTTTGTGAGCCTTTTTAGCTTCTATTATGATTGAAGGACTGATACTGACAGGTCTCTGGGTAGGCTGCTCAAAGACGTAGCAAAACACTGGTAGCTACGCAGCGAAGCTATTCACCACATGTTGTGAGGTCAAGGTTTACGCATTGTTTTAACATTGTAAAATTTTTGAACATTCAAACTTCCGCAGTTTTTATTTTCGCATACAGAGCGCTCATACGAAATATATGAAAACTTGCACCATACAAAAATTGCCCACTATACGGTATGCAAGGTTGGACTGATTTGACTTGGCCAATTGTTTCATGCTCCCCTTCTCTTCTCTCAGGCTATCACTGGCTCACAGCTGCTAAAGCTGGATAAACGTACCTTATCAAGTTTTGGAATTTTAAGTGAGTTTCGACAGGAGACCATTCTTGATGAAATTGAGATGCTGAGGAAAAACGACTTTAGTGTCCCTAGAAATCTTCACGAGTTCATGGTAAGTGTGTGTGTGTGTGTGTGTGTGTGTGTGTCAGCTATATACATGTACCTATACATTATCAGTGACTGTGATTGATACAGGCAGCCCATAGGAAGCATACATTCATCATTGCAATACTCTACAAACTGTGGCCTCGTTTTGCCTTCTTCTACATCTACACATTCTCCCATGATGGT
Source organism: Stappiaceae bacterium (assembly GCA_964291365.2). Lineage (GTDB taxonomy): Bacteria > Pseudomonadota > Alphaproteobacteria > Rhizobiales > Stappiaceae > JBDWFY01. The sequence continues at coordinate 8,614 of OZ220017.1, read as the reverse complement.
GTGTTCGTTCGTCTCATTGAAGGGCAGTTCCATAGCTCTCCTGCCGAGTCTGTTGAGGAGCAGGAAGAGAGAGAGGGATACCCTGCTGACTTTGAGCCTGGCTGGGCCATGTGGATGCTCTTCTGGTTGGAAATCTTAGTCATGCCTCATTTTATTGTGCTTTGGTTTGCATTGGATTGGTGGAGATATCATCCATGGATCTGTACGGCCATTATTGTCCACTGTGTGATGGCTATATGCAGAGAGATTATGGCAGCCATTGGCATTGCAGTCAACTCTCAAACGTGGAAGTATCACTACCTGAGGTAAGCTTTTGTTCTCTCACAACCATAGCTACTTTATTTTTATATACCTCACGAAAGTTAAATTAAAAGAAACAATCTTCCCATAGATATCAGTTGAAACGTCTTGGAGTGAATATTGTAGAAGTGCTGCTGACTGGTTTGTGTCTGAGTCTATTCTGGCCTTTTATTCCTCACTTTCTCTGTGACTTCATTTTTTACTTTGTCATCTGGCACAGTATAATAATTAAACCATTGTGGAAGTTTTGTAATTTACGAATAACGTATAGACGCAATATTCGAGTACAATATTAATATCAGTGAAGTTTTGTTTCACAATAACTGTTCATGTATTCCAAGTTAACACAAAAGGATTAGTGATCTGTTGTGAGTTCAATGGAAATGTCACCTTTAGCACCTAGTGATAAGATTTACAAGGAACAATATTGTAATTCTTAACAAAGTGCATCGCAATATGTGGTCCTAGTACCTGTGTTGTTCTGTCCCAGCTGGTGGTTAGAGGCAGTGTGTTATTGAGCATTACTGTGGACCTTGCTGAATGCAAGCCCAGCACATAGACATCAACTAGGCCAGTGTTGACATTTGATAAGAGAGAGTCAGTCTCACTAGTACACTGATCAATGGAACTCCATATACCACTCTGCATGTAAACACAATCATACACAGTGAGTAGCAGACACCCCGGTGCACACTTGAACACAACGTGAATTTGTATACCTGATTAGCAGTGATATTCAACAGTAGGCCATGAATTCCTCCTGTGAGGGAGTCCCCATCGTCAGCAAATAGATTACCTGAAGCTTGACCATTCTTATTCAGAGCCACTATCAAAGAAAATGGATTCTGCCGGCTAACAGGAGAGAGTGCATGGCATTAGTTTGTTTAAGGTAGGGTTATTACCTTTGAGATGTGGTAGTATTGGGTTGCTGTATGGGAATGATGGAGCCACCTCGAATGTAAATAGGGATGGATGATAGAGAGACAGGCAAGGTCACATGACCAGAAACAGCCACACCTCCCTATACAATAATATCATGTTGTACATAGATGAGAATAGCATGAAAACAGAATTTTATTGTGTATGGAGTCGTAATTTGAAGTTCCTGATATCTATTCAATGTTTCCCATTTCACATTATTTAACACACCTTGAAAGTTAATTGATTGGAAGAGGTATAGTTGATTTGGTACCACCTGGCTTGAGCTGGAAGGTAGAGATGAAGGAGAGAGGCTCCCTCTTCCAATACAGGAGAAACAAGCAGAGAACTTCCCCACAGAAACTGACTGTCCAAGTTCCAAGTCTCTCTATCGCTGGGAAACCTTGTCAGATTAAGACAGACACTTAACCACACTACTTACTCTACCCAGCCACACACTTACTCAAAGAACAGTGGTCTGGCCACTGTAGATCCTTTCACATGTGCTAAGTAAAACAATGTGTAGAGATAGGGCAGGAGTGTGTATCTTAGCAACAGGGCATCTCTGATAGCATCCACTGCAGCCTCAGTCCATACAGTAGGGTCCTGTGCCTAAAATGTACACAGAGCAGAAAATGTACAGTGCATGTGATTAGCAAGGAGGACCTAGCTACAGCTTACTGGAGTGTCCCGAATATTGTGGTTTCTTGAGAAGGGGTAGAATGCACCTAATTGCTGCCACCTCACACATAGCTCCTCAGATGGACTGTCAAAGAAGCCACAAATGTCAGCTCCAACCTAAATAAACAACCATACAGCTAGCATTATGGAGCTGTGAATGTGCTTATATACACTCACCAATGGAATCCCAAATAGTGAAAAGTGCAGCATGCCTGTATGAGTGTATGGTATCAGATAATTCAAAAGCACTAGTATAGAATAGGCATGCAAAGGGGAAACCTGGAATGGAGTTCATCATGTGTTTCCACTGACTTGCATTGTCACCTAACCAGTGCCCAGTATAGCGACCACTACCAACAAAGGTAGAGCGAGAAATGACAAGAGATCGCACTCCCAACACACTCTCCAAGGCACTGCAAAAGTTAAATATAAAGACTGTATGTGGCTCTGCAGGTCAGGCAGACCATGGCCAGGCTACATGAGAATAAGGTCAGTGTAATTGGATCAAGTTGTAGCTGTTGGCTTACTTCATTGTGGCCTGGGCCTCTGAATGCCCATACAGACTATGGACATTGTAATGAGATGATGAATACTGTTGGGAAGACATGCATAAGGTTTTGTGGAGAATACCAGAACCTCTTAGAGAGCCTAGATGTGAAGAGGATTATTCAATTTGGCTGGTATGGCTAGACGGATTTACTGACCAGGAAGGTAGAGAGGGTGGTCTAGGAGGCTGTTATTATCACAGCCATCAACAGAGCCTGTCTCAAAATTGGAAGGTTCATTCATGTCAATCCAGAGACCATCAAAGCTGATGTTGTCATGGAAACGTTGAATCTGAGTTTGCCAATAGAGGGATGCATTTGGGTGGAGAAAGTCTGGATAGACAGTTAAATCAGGCCAGACACGACCAACAAGAAGACCATTGCTCGAGTTCCTCACAAACACATTCATTTCCAGTCCCATATCATAAGGGACATAGGACTGCTCCTCATGATTGCTAATGCCTGGGTCCTATGAAATTAATGTTAACAATCATTACTCAACATTAGTTATCTTACTGTGATGATGACATATTTCTGTCCATGATGGTGGAGGTCCTTAACCATTTCAGGTAATTCAGCAAAGCGCTCATGATCATAGGAGAAGTCCAGATGATTGTGCATGTAGTCAATGTCACTCCACTGAACATCCTACTCATGGTAAACAACATGTATGCACATGATTCAGTGGTCAGAAAGGTGGTGGTTCCAAACCAAAATTAAATAGCCAAAAATTAAATATGTTATTCATTCCACAGCAACCAAAATACAATATTTAGTAACATCTCATAGATATGAAATTTAAATACATTCCAAGCAATTGGAGGCTAATGCTGGAAGCTATGAGATTACCTGTGGAATAGACAACTCTCTCATTTTCCTCACAACATTCCATGTGGTATTGGCAGAGTCATAGCCCCAGCGACAGAGGTGAAAACCAAGTGACCAATAAGGAGGAAAGAACGAACGACCAATTACCTAACAATCATACATCAACAGACAATAATATTATCAACTTCAAGCCAATTTACTTGAAATAATTCACCTCAGTGTACTGCTGTATGACTTGCTCTGGAGAGGGTCCCATGAAAAAATACAAGTCCAATATTCCACCAATCGTCCGATAAGTTATAGAGGGAGTGCTCTGAAGGGTCACATCTGTATAAAATGAGCATCATATGTGTACAGGCATGTACATGTACTTGAGGCATACCCATAGCATTGCTATTGAGCAGTAGAACACCATGAGCCTGGCCACTCTCCTCAAGGCAAACGTAGAATGGATGGACACCATAGAGATTTTCACCTGGTAGCTACATACATATAGGATTGTGATGAATGCTATTATATCTCAGCTGCAGTATTACACATAATATACATACATCTGGATTGGGGAAGATATCAGCTGCAAAGAGGGTAAATGTAGCATTGTCAGTTGGCAGCCTAAGGCTGGTGACATGCTCCCCTAGGCCATAGATGTTACGAGATGGAAGATATGCAGACAATTGAATGAACTGCTCCGAGAATACAAAGCCAGGGGCAACACGAAATCTAGACAAATGAGCAGGAGAGATCATTAATTTTTCAAACAATTAGGCCACGCCAAATTAATTTCTTGGTCAATGGAACACCAGGGGAATGAAGTAGGGTCGGTAGGTAGGAAAGAAAATAAATTAAAGATGATGTCACTTCCTGTTATTGCCTCCTGCTCTGATATAGAAAGTTGATGTCTTTACTAAAACATTAGCTTTGGTACAAGGAAAAAACAGTAGCCGAGTGTCTCAAGTCATTTAGCCAGAGTTACTACAAATCTAGTGTTCTACAAAAGAAATCACATGGCTATCAACATTGTGGTTGCACTTTGACCTTTTACTTAATTAATTTTTATTTCTTTGGTATCAGCAAAATACAGGGTCAGTCGGGTCCATTGAACAAGGAATTAAATTGGCATGGCCTTAATAATTGCTTACATTTCTGTTTTGCTATCATCCTTTCTTGAGACAGCGAAGGAGAATGTATCATTGATCAGTCTTAGTGAGTAATTAGGATGTGCTTTTCTAGTTGCCTGTGGAACTCCAAGTGGAACTTCATATCTCTTCATGCTGGGGTCATACACCTGAAGGAAAGCATTACAGTAAAGGTGGGAGGGGCTCGTTAATGAACACACCGACTTACTTTGATGTGCAGTCTATCCTCTGTTTCAAAACTGATGTTAACGCACAATCTGCGCAAATTCTGACCAAATGTTGAAGACTGGGTTTGCTTTGGAGCAAGGCAACCGCTGATTCCCAGCTCTGTGTGCTGAAATTCCTGCTCCACAGTGTAGCCACCGTCAGAGGAGTGGTAGCAAGAAGGTGCGGTCGATTCATCCCAGCAGCAGCCCAGCGCCGCGCAAGCCTCGCTGCTAGGATCTTCTAGTCCAGGTAGACAGTCAAATCGCTGAGAGGTGCTGAGTTGACAAAAATATGCCTCCTGTTTTGGAGCTCCCCGCGGGGCGAGTGTCAAGGAGAGAGCGACCGCGGCAATAGCAAGTAACGCGATCACGACTGCGATTGTGGCTATTAGAATGGCAAACTTCTTCCATCTTCTCTCGTTTTTTGTGATTGAGAAACCGGTAGAGAGCAGCACGTAGTTCCTGCTTTTGTTGGACATCTCTTTTATGGGCGTTAAACCACAAAGATTACGTCAGAATGAGCGTATGAATAATATTAATCACTATAATGTCATGCTAGCTGCAGCGCATGTACATAAAAGCAATTCAATCGATCGCGCACGAGAAACTCGTCGAGCTAGAAAATGAGGACAGTGTTGTTCGTGATTTTGGTGTCGGTGCTGAGCGGGAGCTGGACACTACCTCTCACTCAGAAACAGAAGCGACAGTTGCCCGATCAAACAAAGGAAGATCTGTCTGCGAATCCATCATCGAATGGATGTTTCATCATCAGAGAAGACGTCAGGATCTACACTACGTAAGTACTTTCCACCCAGCTACAGGGCACGATCTTGTTGAAGTATTTACCTACTTTATCGCAGACATGTGATAGATCCTACATTGGGCGAATGGGTTCCTATAAACGTAACTAAGATAAGACACATTCGGGATTGCTGCGAAGGCTACACTGGAGAGGAATGCAACGAGCGGATTAACGTCCCTGAACCAGTCATTTGTGGCAATCTGACGTGCGAGGAGGATCCTAGCGCTTACTGTGCTGTTGTAAGGAAATGCGGGAGGGAAATACCAATGTTCCTTGATGAAAAAGATTTGCCTTCCATGAAGTGCAACCAAACAGTTGACCTGGAATCTCTCTCCTGCTCTGGCCTGTGCACGGAGGACCCGTGCTCGAATGAACGGTGCATTGGATACCCAACAGCTATGTGTTTTCCAATAGGCTGTGAGTGCAAAGCAGTTTGGCTGGTCAGGGATTCAGAAACTGGTGAATCTATAGAAGTGAACTGTGGAGGCCCCGCAGCCAATGATGTTAGGCGCAAAAGAGATGCGGCCTGCAGTAGTTGAAACCATTCCTGTCTATTTTGTACCATATAACTTAAACCATGACCCAATCATCCCAACCAATCTTTAATTTCAATATTATCGTGATTGATTGACCACACTGATCAATAATTGTTTGTGCTCCCCAAGTTGCGATGTTTCATGCGCATGCGTAGTCTTCGTAGAATTACGTAATCTAGCGGCAACGATGCAGAGGTACTAGGTCTAGGTCTAGCTAGGTACAGGGAAGATCGATCAGCTGGATTATATTATGACTTTATGATATGGAGCGGCGGGATCAAGTTCTCCGATTACAGGTATCAGGTTCTGAGAGATTTTAAGAGCTAGTGTTACATGCACTCTGATAACTTAAAGGTCGGGGCTGTATTCAGTGAAACTATGCATGTGACTGGCTGAACCTATATCCAATATTAAAAACGTAGTTATGACAACGTCAGGGACCATTGATATAGTAAATAGGTGTTATCTCATACCTGTCATAGTTGGGGCAGCCAGCTGTACTATGAAGCTCTACATATTCCCATTCACTCTAACTTCATTAAATTTAGTTGATTGCGTTAAATGTCCCACATTCAGGTCAAGTTACAGCTCACTTTGATATTGGCGCACCTCCTACTGACCATTAATTTGTATCATAATATTATTATTGAATATCAACTGCGTCCTCCCTACGTTCCCATGTAGGCCCAACTAGAGGCTAAGAGGCAAGAGCTTGCCAAGATTCAACAAAGGATACACAAGGTAAACACAATCACATAAATTGCATTAATTAATTTTCTTCGATAGGCAGAAGTTTGTCGTCGCTCACAAGCATCAGAAGAAAAGGAGTGTAGCCAGCACAAAAGGCAAGAAGCCAGCAATGACCAGGCTCCATCAACGTCCACTGGTAGAGCCAGCCAAGACTTGGTACGCTCACTGATGGATCCCCACTCACCTCTATGGCTCTCTGGACAGCACTACCCAGCACAGTACCTCATCAGGCATACACGGAGCATGAGTAGAGCACAAAGGGGCATAATCACCATGCCCAAACCACCTCCCAGCATCAGGATAGCGATAGAGGACTTTGACCTTCCTGACAATGATACATTCTATCCACTCAAAGAGCAGCGATTGAGAAAGTCTCCATCATGCAATCGACAGATGAGCTGCCAACTAGTGAAAGAACACTATCCTCCTGTGCAGCTCATATGCACATACCACATTCAGTGTCCTCCTGGAGAGGTGTGTGTGTGTGTGTGTGTGTGTGTGTGTGTGTGTGTGTGTGTGTGTGTGTGTGTGTGTGTGTGTGTGTGTGTGTGTGTATCGTCTGGTTGGGAAGTCACTCATTTTATCCACCCTTCAGAGTAAGAAAACTGATGGAAAGTTGATAGTTAAAGAAGATGGCAGTTTTGCTGTTTTATTTCCAGACAGATTAGCACTTTGTCGTGGTAGATTTACCAACCATTGCTACTCCCACTCTCTCTCAAAGGTTGGTTCAGTTATTATAGTCAGTTTATTAACTTACACACTCAATTGATCACTTGATGCAGTCTGTCATACGTTTTGATTACCTGACTACAAAGAAAGGTGCTCTATTGATGGCCATTGCCCACCTTGGAGAGATAGACATGTTGGTGGAGAGTGGTGGTCATTTGGAACCCTTCTCCCTCCCTATTCCAACTGACCAAGTAGCCTGGCCCAAGGATTTTGTCTGCTGTTACCTGAGTTTGTCTGAGCTATCCACTGGGTCTGTTCTACTTGCTGCCTACTGTTGTGATGATGTGTGTGTGTGGAGTGTTAGTGTGGAGCAATACCAATATGAGGTGGTCTCTAGCTTCTCTATTCCTCATCTCTGCTCTCTCTTTCTCCTCCATGATCGACTGCTGGCCACCACCGTGGATCAGCACCTCATCATTAGGTATGTTCCCTCTATAAGCAATCCAAATCATGTATGGGTGGAAATCTTTGGGAGTAAAATCTTTCAGATATTGCACTAATCCAATTATTTGATAATTAGCGATTCCTACTCCCACTATTACTGTCTAACATTTTTCATACTTGTTTGCAGTTATGTTTTGGCTGATCCCCCTAGTTCTCGGATGAGAGAGGTTCCCCTCTCCTGTTGCCCCTGCTTGGATGGCAGCCTACAGCAACCTCTACCACTCATCCTTGCTGCTGCTTACAAAAACAATGTGAGTCACAAGACTATTTTTTGTCTAATCATTTTGAGATATTGGGAGGATCTGTAGCTCCCTAGTCTACTCCTATCGCTGTTATCGGTTGTACACATTTCCTGCCAAAATAACGGAATTTTGTTTCAGTGTTTACTAATCGTATTGACATTGGAGTGGAGTGGTGGGCTACACCTTGCTGATGCTGCCTGGATAGTTGCTCTCAGAGATGGTGACCACCTACCCCATCTCCTACACACCTATCACAGCCCACACACCACAATGTATGCGTACACACACTAATCATACTATCGTCAACATGTGTAGCTACATGATCCACCACTATAGTTCTTTCCTTTCTCCAGCAATTTGACACTACGTGCATTCACTCCATTGGATAAGCCATGGATGTTGGTTGGCGTGACTGACAGCAAGCAATTACTTATGTGGAGAGGAACTGAGGCAGCACTGCCATCAGCAACAGTCAGCCTGGAAGGTACATTTCAACA
>OZ220016.1:95000-160606 GCA_964291365.2 Stappiaceae bacterium | reverse complement strand
AACATGATATCACCATCGTTAATAATCTATCAAGCAACTTAAGTGTAATAGATTCTCCAAAACTTGTAATCATGTGACTGTCACATGACCTCTGCAGGCGGCCGAGACTGGCAGTGGTAAGACAGGAGCATTCTGCCTGCCTGTAATTCAGATAGTGCACGAGACACTGAGGGATCGCAAAGCTGGAAAAGTCGTGCAGGTCAAAGGAGATGTGGCCACAGGGAATAAAGTTGTCTTAAATCCATATGACCGTGGAGATATGTTCGGTAAGCAGTTGTCGGAAAAAGATAAATTTTCATGCTGGTTGTATAGTTTGCATTCCCCATATTCCATTCCAGCTATCTCCCATGATGGTCTCTTGTGCCAGTGCCGAGAGCATAGGGCATGGCATGGCTGTCGCTCCACCCAGGGGGTGGAGTCAGGAAAACACTACTTTGAAGCCACAGTAACAGACGAAGGTCTATGTCGAGTTGGATGGTCAACTGCACAGGGTACTCTGGAACTAGGTAGGCACAACCATCACTGTACTATTATTACAATCAACTCTTATGCAGCTGTTCACAGATGTGTGTGTGTGTGTGTGTGTGTGTGTGTGTGTGTGTGTGTGTGTGTGTGTGTGTGTGTGTGTGTGTGTGTGTGTGTGTGTGTGTGTGTGTGTGTGTGTGATACTCAGGTAAGGATCAATATGGCTATGGATTTGGCGGAACTGCCAAGAAATCATGTGCAAGTCAATTTGATGACTACGGAGAGGTAAACCCTCACTGATTACCAGTTAATTAACTGTTTGTCACTCTTTCATTTATCCAATCTAAGAAATTTGGTAAGGATGACACAATCGGGTGTTCTTTGGACCTTGACTTTGGAGCTGTATACTTCAGCAAAAATGGTAAAGATATTCTTCATGGTCTAGAGCAGGTGATTATTGCTACACTCCTCTCACAGGAAATTCACATGGAAAGGCATTTGATTTACCGAAAAGTCAACTTGGTGAAGCTTTCTATGCCGCTGTTGTCTTAAAAGTGAGCTATGAACTCTCTTTAAATTAATACTGTATGTATACTACATTGTCTGTTTTACAGAATGCTGAGATGCGGTTTAATTTTGGTGACACTCCATTGAAATATTTGCCCCCAGGCTACACACCACTGTCCAAGGCTGACAAACTCATCCCATTCCAAGGTGAATAAACAGTAAATTGAATAATTTTTAACCCCTCTCTCTCCTCTGTTAGCTCCAGCTGCTCCTAAACCATCAGACGGGAAGAAGAAGCAGCATGTTCCAATGGCTCTGATCATTGAACCAGCAAGGGAGCTGGCTCAACAGACATTTGAAAACATCAAACTGTTCAAGAAATATCTTCCTGCGCCAAAACTAAAGTACGTCACAGCACAAGATGCGGGCAAACTTTACATATCTATGCAGTAACTGAGAAAAATTTGCATGTGACCATTTTTATCGTGTTCTCTGCTCTTGATTAGGGAGCTGCTGGTGATGGGTGGAGACAGTGCTAAAGAACAGATGAGATCCCTCCAGGAGGGAGTGGACATAGTCTGTGGTACACCTGGTCGCCTTGATGACCTCATCAGCACTGGAAGACTGGATCTGTCGGGAGTGAGGGAAAAACAGCATTAGTGTATTGACTGTATTGATTATATCTTGTGTCTCTTTTGTGGTACTACAGATCAACTTCTTTATCCTGGATGAAGCTGTAAGTGATGATCGATTAATTTCTCTCTCAGAAGACAAATACTTTTATGTCCCACCCCCTCCCCCCCCCCCCCCCCCCCCCCCCAAACACACACACACTACCAGGATGGACTGCTGAGCCAAGGCCACAGTGCTCTCATCACAAAAATCTATGGCAAGATTCCCAAAGTATCTGCTGAAGGAAGAAGATTACAGGTATCTTATTGCACACGAGACCACTGCTGCTGTGAAACACGTATTTTAGTCTAAATTTTCCCTCATTAGATGATCATTTGCTCAGCTACTCTCCATAATGCTGATGTGAAGAGACTAGCAGTCAGTTAATTTAACCAGGGGCACGATAATAATATTATTCTTAATGAATGTGCTGACTTTATTGTAGGAGAAGCTCATGTATTTCCCGACCTGGGTTGACCTCAAGGGTCAGGACTCAGTACCAGAAACTGTACACCATGTTGTATGCTATGTTGATCCAGCTAGTGATAGCTCTTGGAATAGTCTGCCTAAGAAAGTCAAGGTGAGAGGGTGAGGGAGAGAGAGCGAGAATTCTAACTTTGTCACTAAAACTATTGTACAGACTGATGGTATTCATTCTAAAGTTGACTTGAAGCAAAACAACCGCTCACCAGGTAACATGCTTTGTGTGTGTAACTTATGGCCCAAATTAACAGTTTCTAGAGTAAACTTGTTTATCTGTTTGACGTAGAGGGTCTCTCTGAAGCAGTAAAGCTGCTCAAGGCTGAGTATCTAGTAAACGCCATCAACACTCACAAAATGGACCAGGCCATCATCTTCTGCCGCACAAAACTAGACTGTGACAACATTGAATTCTACCTACAATCTCTTGGAGGAGGTCAGGATATTCTCTCTGTATACTTTCAGTATACTATAGCATATCTTTTTCCAATGCAGGACCAAAGTCGATGGTGAATGAGTATTCATGTGTGTGTCTCCATGGCGACAGACGACCACAGGAAAGAAAGGACAACCTGAAAAAGTTCAAGGTATATTACTTATAGTACTGGCCTTAAAATTTTGTACTATCTCTAACTCCTCACAACATCATTCCAGGAGGGAGAAGTACGGTTTTTGATTTGCACTGATGTTGCTGCTCGAGGCATTGACATCACGGGAATTCCCTTTGTGGTGAACGTCACTCTACCTGATGACAAACAGAACTATGTACATCGGATTGGTCGGGTCGGCCGAGCTGAGAGAATGGGACTCGCCATTTCACTCGTATCAAAGGTCAAAGAAAAGGCAAGTCTCAAAGTGATGGTGTTGTCTTTAATAGTGAGATAATTCTTTAAGCTGATATTGACTAAGCAGTATTGCACAGTATTTGTTATACCTACTTTGAGGATTCGGAATGCTGATTTAGTAGTATTGCTATGCATACAGGTATGGTACCACACCTGCCCCAGCCGAGGCAAGTCTTGTAAGAACACATCATTAGTGGAGAACGGAGGCTGTGCTATATGGTACAATGAGATGCAGGTCAGTTATAATCAGCTGCTATAATGGATTCACCATGTAGCCAATCATTGCTAGTTACTACATAACCACATATAGAACAAGTACTAGCAACAGCTAACAAAGCTTTGCGATAACCAGCAAAATAATTCTGTTTGTGCTGCAGTATTTGTCTGAGATCCAGGAGCATCTTGGTGTGACCATACCAGAGGTCAACAAGATGTTTAACATCCCAGTAAATGAGTTTGATGGGAAAATCACATATGGGGAGAAGAAGGGGGAAAGGGGTGTGGCTTTTGAGAGTCATGTGACCCAACTGAAGCCATCTGTTGAGCTTTTGGCAGAGTTTGAGAAAATGGCACAAACCACATTTCTCACACGATCACTACAGATCAGAAAATGGCAGGTGGAACAATAATATTCCAGGACAGCAAAGTTACTATTAATCCTGACAAGTACATGATAGCACAATAGTGTACAGTCTTTCTATTGTTACACAGAAAATTTGCTCACTCAATTTTGCTAGATTATTAATTTTTCTTTGTTGATTAGCTCCTAATTAATGGTCAATCAATTGCACTAACAATACATTAATTATTGTCCTAAACAGTCACTAAATTTTCCACTAAGTTGTCATTTTTTTTAGAATGCAACAGCAGCTAGGCATCCTTTGACTGCTGTACCTGATGGGAGGCTGGATACCTTTAAAATACTCCACTCACCACACTGGTGTACCTGAACAAAACGCAAAATATACACTATAAATGATACCGTAAGTATAATAATATTATGTATACAATACACAGGTAGTGATTAGTGTGGGGCTCACTCCAACTTACCCCAATAAATTATTTATTATAGCCATACCTCAGATATGCCTTGAACTTGTTGCACGACATCACTCAGAGTGGTTCCCTTGGTGATGAGGACACACCCACTCAGCTCCACCAGTCCTACTCTCTTACTTCCAATCTGTGTGAGGACTGGCCTCCCTCCGTACACGCTTCCTGTCAGCTTCACACCCTCACACTCCACACTCACTGCATCATCGCACTCAGTCTCACTCTCCACTATAGTTACACTCGTCTTGCATTGGTTTTGGACATTGATTAAGTTCACTTTATCAGTGCTGACACAGCACCCGATCTTTACGGCTCTCTCTACCAACTTTCTTTTCCCTTTGATCCATCCTGCCTCAGTTACACTGACTGAGGATGGTTCTCCACTGACAGAGGCTGTAGCTAGCCTAGCCAGTCTTGTGCAGAGCTGTAGCCATGGGCCAGCTTCAGGAAGGTAAGCGCTGGCTAGCTGAGGGACATTCACCTAGAGAGGATATTGGGAATAACAAAAAAATGATCACAACCTTTAGTAATTTTAAAGCAAAATCTCCTGAGAGGCACTATTACAATACACTGCATGCATTAGCATAATTATGTAGTTTGGCTTGAAAGCTATGAATCAACAGGCTATCATGCTATTATCATTGTAAAAACTATTGTTTCTAATATTAAGAGACATACCACGCCCATGAGCCCCTCCCCCTTAACGGCTGCTACAAACTGTTGTGCAACCTCCTGCGCCACTTTAAGCTGTGCCTCAGCAGTGCTTGCTCCAAGGTGAGGTGTCGCTAGGACATTGGGGTGATCTATCAGAGTACGCAAGCTAAAGGAGAGAGAAAGAGACAAAGCAATCTTACAATCATAATAATTATTATTATACACTGATGAATTTTTAACTTACTTTTCTTTTGGTGGTTCTTGTGTGAATACATCGAGAGCAGCTCCTCCACACTGACCACTCTGCAGTGCCCTGAGCAAGGCGTCTTCATCGATTATCCCACCTCGAGCTACATTGATCACTCTAACGCCTTTCTTACACTTAGCAAACACAGTGTCATTCAAAAGACCTGGAATATTATGCACGGAATTGCATATCATGTGACTGGTTATGATGTCATAGACCACACCCACCTCTAGTTTGTGGAATGAGTGGTGTGTGTACGGTGATGAAGTCAACCACTGGCCAGAGCTGCTCCAACTCAAGGAATTCAACTTTGAACTTGGCGGCTGCCTCGGCTGGTACAAGAGGATCATAGCCAACAGTCTGAACAGGAAGAAACGGCAGATTCAATACTTCATAAGAAATGGGGTCTAGATATGTACAAAACTTATGTCAGTTGGCACTACACAAAAGCTATTTTATCTCTTTGGTCTGACAATAACTATTGTGTGTGTGTGTGTGTGTATATGGATTGGTCAACGAACCTTGACCCCAAATGACTGCATTCTGGTAGCCACTTCACGGCCGATCCTGCCCAGTCCAATGATTCCCAGGGTCTTCCCCTCAAGCTCCACCCCCATGTACTTCTTCCTGTCCCACTTTCCCTCCTTCATTGACATACACCCAGCGGCAACGTTCCTGGAATTACCAACGCGAACATATCACTTTCATACTTTAGAGTATGTTTTTTTCTGTCTCACCTAGCCATTGCACACATCATAGTGCATGTGTGCTCAGCAGCACTGATCGTGTTCCCTCCTGGTGTGCTATGTACAAAGAATAAGAATTTGCTATTATAACCAAAATATCCTTATAAGGTAAAAATACACCATACATGTATATCTTATTATATCTTTTGCACACACTGATCACACACTAGTCCCTCACTTCATGACAATGACTCCATTGCTAGTGGCTGCATCAAGGTCAATGTTATCAACCCCCGTCCCAGCTCGACCAATCAGCTTCAAGTTCTGGCCAGCAGCAATCACCTCGGCCGTTACCTTGGTAGCAGATCTCACTATCAGACCATCATAGTCCTATAAAGCAACAAGCAAGTGAAGGAAAATTAAAGTCAGGTCTCAAATTTCACTGCAACCTGAAGCCAGTTATGGCTACAACACTCGTAGAGCTGCTGATATAACTTATTTTTACCTTGATGATGGCTAATAGGTCGTCTTTGCTGACCCCTGGCTTATAGTCGACAGGGATACCGCTGCTCTCTAGGATTTCTCGACATGAGGCATCCACAGAATCGCTGATCAATACTCTACTCAACTTCAACGCCATCTCCACTAAATTCTTTAGTATGAATCTCCTCGTAACTGTACACACCCCGTACACGTGCAGGAATCATAGGCATAATGACCTTTACCAATAATTTGAAGAATGTGCATAAAATAAAAATCTGCATTGTAACGCATCATTGCTTTGTATTGATGAGTTTCTTGTATTTTGCTTGTATCCAGACCCTGTACATTTTGAGCTGCCTTCCTCTGTTCACCTGCAACCTTCTGTCAACGTGAAGCTGCTCTTGAACCAAACCAGCACACAGAAATAAATCATCAACCTCTTCTGCATAGCACACAAAAGAGAACATACTAAATAGAAACAGCAGAATTGGCTACTAAGAACTAAAGCTGTAGAGTGTGTTGACTGTACATGCATTGTTGATTGACATTATAAATAGCAGCAGCATATGTACCTTTGGTGAAGAAGTAGACCCTGGTACCATCTCCTCTGGCGTAGAAATTCTCAGAGAGACACTGACCTGCAGAAAATAAAAACTAATCCACATCAGACACATCTAGTGGAGTTCATGGTGCGGCTAGCTTGCCCGCCTGGCTAGACTACTATGGGATATAACTCGTCGCTGACCTTTCTTGAACCTCAGCTGGGCCATATCGTATCTTCCATAGTCCCTAAAGAGGAGCATGCCTCCTGGTTTAAGACAGTCACACAGCCGACTCACAACAGTGCTGAATCTAGCAGTAGAATGGAGAGATAGTCCATATTACATGCAAAGCAAGGGCTAAAATAGTTACTTGCTTGGCTGAATTGCTGACAGGACAAATATCATAATCACTAGATCAATGCTAGCCGGAGGGAATGGGAGGGGCTCTGGTGATGTCATAGTGATATCGTATTGAAAAGCGTGGCAACGAGCAGGATCATAGAGACTATGCTCCTGTAAACATAAGAAGATAAAGAGTTCTAGCCAATGTCTTTTATGAAACACACACCTTGACAATCTTAACCGCTGAATCAGCAAAGTCACAACAGTAGACGAATAGATTTGGGTCAGGATTGGTCTGGAGTATGGGGAACACAGTATTGCCGGCACCACAACCAACCTGTAAAGATATAAAATTCTTGTATCCCTCATTGTTAAAGAGGAATATTGCTATGTACACACCTCAAAGATTGTGAATTTCTGACTAGGATCCAAGGTATTGTGTGAAGCTTTCAGCTCTGGGAACTCAGTGAACAACCAGTGACGATCCTTGAAGAATCTATTATAGAATTGTTGTATTATCACTCAATCTCTCAAACACAGGCCACTCCTATACATTTCTATCTCCATCTCTCTCTACCCCCTCTCCCCTTCTTATCTTGCTACAAGGCTGCTACTTCACCTTGTCTTTATACCTACACCTTCAATTACCTAACAATGAACTTTACTTTTAGTAATACCTTTTGTATTAACACTTCCTTTGCTCACTACTTTTATACCTTGCTCTGTTAGTTATTTTTGTCACATAGGCCAAACCCTGGCCCGCTGCATTTCATGCGTGACATTAAATATCTATCTATCTATCTATCTATATTAGCTTTACCTGTTTTGGTGCTGCTGGTAGAAGGCGTCCCAGTGGAGCGATGCATTGCTCTCCAAACGCTCTATGTATACATACACAAACACATGATGGACTACCATCGAAGTTTACTAATTAAAGCTAGTCGTTAGACTGCACACACCTGTATCCTCACTTGCCATCATGCTGGCTGAGTTTTCTCTGACTTTGGCCTCGGCTAACTGCTCTTGTTCACAGCCCCACTCCACATTATCCCTATACCGGTAGGGACATAATATAGTTCACACAAGATGTTCAGATTGCACCTTCAGAAGTACGCAAGCTTACCACGCATTATGTTCGAAGACTCTGGTGGGATCTTCTAGGTGTCTGTTTCCAAAAGCTGGTCGCTTGTCATCATCAACACTCTCCAAAGCTTCGGCCATCTAGTTCCATCACGCGCACACCCACTTTGAATTTGCTGACTCAGCAAACACGTGTAGCGCGCATTATTTGGAAACGAACCTAACAAAGCGCATCTATTGTGCGTGCCAGTGGCTGGTCGATGCTACTGTGTGCTGTGCGAAGGATTCTGAGCCCTTTCCTCGCTGCAAGACACCACCTCACCTCTCCCCAGCCTCTACGTCACGTGATTCGATCTCTAGAGGTGCCGATTTTTAGATCCATGGCTAGTACGTACACCAGTCCACCTGTGTCGTCGATCGATGACGATCGTCAGAGCGAGGACATTGAGGCACAGCTGGCGCCGCTAAGGAAGGCAGTGCAGGAACAAGTAAGGCCCAAAATAAATTAATAATCAGGACACTATGCATGATCCCAGCGGCTACACATATAAAAATTAAAATTAATACGCAACCCCCCAAAATCTTACCAAAATATTAAACCCCTTCTTTTCAGCTTTTCCAAGGGCATTTCAGATTTGATATACCGTAATTCACATTATTTTCATTCGCAAATATTTTGTGTTAGAAATTTTCGTGTAACAATATTTTTGTCTATTTCATGTGTGTGCCATATATTCGCAACGTATAATACTATTGGTAAATAATATTCGTGTAAGAAATTTTCGTCGTTTTGGGTGGAACGAAAATTTTTTAACAACGAAATTTCGCGAATTACGGTATATTTTAGCTCATTTGACGTAATTTGTACGTGATAATTTAATTATGTTATTAATATTTTTCAGGGTGATGTTGTTCGTCGTCTGAAGTCTGAGGACCGCCCGAAGCTGGAGATAGCTGAGGCTGTGGCATTGCTCAAGGAGAGGAAGAAGGCTCTGGAGAAGAGAGAGAAGGAACTGGCCTCCAGGGAGACACAGTTCGACAGATCTGGGGTCGAGGGACTCGCTAAGAGAAGATTCTTCTACGCACCAGCATTCAGCATATATGGAGGTATATATGTTGGGCATACATAACCTATAGCTATGCTTCTTTTCAATCTATCTCTTTAGCCTCATACCCAGGCGTTCGGAGGGGAGAAAGAACGCCTGGTACACACTGTTTGCACATGCGCTTAATTTACTTACGATTTATTGCGTAACGGAAGCTGATGACGTATACGTAAACATTAAAAAACCGACCGTGACGTAAGATACAACCCTCTGTGCACGCGTGTGTATGGCACGCTACGGTTAACATTCGCTAAATATACCGATAGGTACGCTTGGTCTTGATACAATTATAAGTGCGCGAGGCGTGGCCTCATACGTCATCATTACACAGAGGATTACTGAAGTATCCTATTTTCCGAGATATCTCAGAAATTAAGCGCATGCGCAAACAGTGTGTACCAGGTGTTCTCTCTCCTCTCCCCTCCGAACGCCTGGGTACGAGGCTATCTATCTCTTATGCAAATATTTTGTGCACGCATACACACATACACACACACACACACACACACACACATATTAGGAGTTGCTGGTTTATATGATTTTGGTCCAATGGGCTGTGCCATGAAGGCCAATCTTGTGTCACTATGGCGATCGCACTTTGTCCTCGAGGAGAATATGCTGGAGGTTGACTGCACCATGTTGACCCCTGACCCTGTGCTGCGGACATCTGGTCATGTGGAGAGGTTCTCTGACTACATGGTGAAGGACGTGAAGACGGGAGAGTGCTTCAGGGCAGACCACTTGTTAGAAGACCACCTTGAGAAACTAGCAGCCGAGCCAAAGTGCCCACAGGAGAAGATCAAAGAGTACAAGGATGTCATCGCTAAGGTGAGTCATGTGACCAAAGTGGGAGGGATCTCTCCGAATGCAAAATGTCACCAGCTGCTAAATATTCAATTGTTGATTTTCTAGCTGGATAACTATTCCCGTGAAGAGCTTGGTGAGCTATTTGTGAAGTACAGTGTCAAGGCTCCTCTCAGCGGCAATGATCTTTCATCACCTTTGGACTTTAACCTCATGTTTGGGACGAGCATTGGGCCTGGTGGAAACATACCAGGGTAAGCAACTGCCATTACATCATCATTGCATTGTTACAAATCCTTACGGTGCAAAATTCTATTGATGAGTATTGTTTAGTGTGTTATGACTAATGTTTGTTGTTTATAATTCTCCAGGTTTCTTCGTCCGGAAACGGCTCAAGGGATTTTTGTAAACTTTAAGCGACTATTGGAGTTCAACAATGGAAAACTGCCGTTTGCTGCAGCTCAGATTGGAAAAGCTTTTCGGTATATTCAACAAATCCTCTACACATAACGTGTAACTATGACACACTTAGAAATTCAATCCTTAGTTACATGAGTACCTCAGAAATTTACTGCATACTTTCTAATATTATTAAGTTAATTTCTCTTGCAGTAATGAGATATCTCCTCGAGCTGGTCTGCTGCGAGTGCGAGAGTTTGAGATGGCCGAGATAGAGCACTTTGTCAATCCGGAGAAACGACAGACCTTTGATAAATTTGACAAAGTGGCTGATCTTCAAATCTCCTTCTACTCTGCCTGTAACCAGATGGAGGGGAAACCCCCTCAGTTGATGCGCCTTGGAGATGCTGTTAAATCAGTAAGTTTATCTGTTGTCCTTGAAGGCTGTGGTGTGGTTCCCTTAAGGATAGAATTAATGAGCATGCGTTGCATGTGCCGGGGAACTATGTCGTAACTTTTCACGTGAAACGTTGAAAATATGGGAAGGCCTGGGTTATGAGGCTATGTATCTATCATGAGATTATTCTGCTAAAGTTTGTTGTCAAAAGCAGTTTAAATGTATTGTAGCGATAGATTGTTTCCTATAACGTATTATAAAAAGTTGATCTCTCCAGGGGCTTGTTGCTAATGAGACATTAGGCTACTACATTGGTCGTATCTACCTGTTTCTTCTTCGTGTTGGAGTGAGTCCGCGATGGCTGAGATTCAGGCAGCACATGGGAAATGAGATGGCTCACTATGCTAAAGACTGTTGGGACGCCGAGTGCAAAACATCCTATGTGAGCAGTTAGATGTGATGTAATCAATTCATTATAGTAATGCATGTGTACTGTAGTGTTATATGTATACATGGTACTACTGTTGGCAACTTGTACATACACCACCTGATCTGTTTTCAAACCTTCCTGGAAGTTAAACTGAAAACTGCAGGTGTGTATTACAAACATGTGCATGTACATTGTACATGTGTGTACTTGCATAGATGAGATGAACTCCACTGAAGTACGACAATGATATTCTAGCTTATATTAATTTTATGCACTATATGCTCTCCTCCCCAGGGCTGGGTGGAGTGTGTTGGGTGTGCTGATCGTTCTTGCTATGATCTCTCCCGTCACTCGGCTGCTACTAAAGTAGAACTCTCTGCAAAAGAAGAACTCCCGGAACCAGTAAGAGAGAGAGAGAGAGTGTCAGCCTTGATGTTTGCTGATATCATACTCTAGGTCACTGTTGATGTTGTTGAAGTTGTCCCTGAGAAGGGAATCATTGGTAAGAAGTATCGTAAAGAAGCCAAGCCTCTGATGGAGTGGTTAGCTGTACTCACGAAGACACAAATCGAAGACCTTGAGAAAAGTCTCACCGTCAATGGGCAAGTGTATGGTATAAACTACTTTGTCTTTGTGATCATGTGACTATCACATGATACAGGAATGCTGAAGTAAGTGTCGGAGATAGCAAGTACACAATTGAGCCCAACATGATTAAAGTGAAACGCTACCAAAAGAAGGAACACGGTTGGTAATTATTCACGTGACAATCATGTGATCGTGCATTGATGCTATTTCATCCTTTGTAGTTATTGATGTTGTTCCTTCCGTCATCGAACCATCCTTTGGTATTGGTCGGATCATGTATGCCATCTTGGAGCACACATTCAGGGTTCGTGAGGGTGATGAGCAGAGGGTGTGGCTAGCCCTGCCCCCCTCCATTGCTCCAATTAGCTGCTCCATTCTACCGCTCTCAGGAAACGAGCAATTTGACCCATTCGTCAGGAGGATAGGTAAGATGGACCTCTTACATTCATGTTATTCTGAAAGAAACGTGAGAAAAGAGCTGTTTAAAAAGAAAGTGTGGTGTGGGAAAAACTACCTTCCAAGCCAAATACATGTACTTAACAATAATTAAGGAGATGTTGTCAGTTATCTTTGTTCTGAACAGCTAGCAGTTTGAAGGATGCTGGTGTATCTCACAAGGTGGATGACAGTGGGGGCTCGATTGGGCGACGCTATGCCCGCACAGATGAGATTGGTATACCTTATGGGATCACAGTCGACTTTGACACCACTAAGACCAACACCACAACACTGAGAGAGAGAAACTCAACAAAACAAGTCCGAATAGAGGCAAGGATAATATTGTACACACACCACATACACGGACAGACATACACTCTATATCATAACTAACTATTGTGTGGTAGTGTATATTGGAGCATGCAATGTCATGTGACTTGTTAAATTGGATGGAAGGCCATGTTCATGTTGTAAGCAGCCAGTAACGACATGTGACTTGGCACCATGCTACATGATAGTGTAGTTTTAGGTAGAATGTTGTCATGATAATAATTTTACCATACCCAACTTTGTATTCAGATTGAGAAGATATCAGAGACAGTTTGTGGTCTTGTGACTGGTCACATGACTTGGGTGGATGTCCTGGACAAGTACCCTCTCTTCACAGGTCAAGAGTCCACACAATAATCATGAACAGACAAACCAACAATAATAATAATATTGTATTTTGAGATCTGCACCAATTCTACCAGCCTGGAGAATATTAAAATGTTTTATGAATAGCTTACATGTATCTGACCTGAGGTCACATGACTAACAAATCAGAAATCAAATTCATATCTGCATTACACAATAATCATTACTGTATGTTGCACACTTGCATCTTAAAAGCTAGCTACAACAACAAAATTACTTATTAATGTTTTTATACATTAGTTGGATACACACAGTCAATGCAGTATCATTGTATATATGTAACAGATAAAACAGAACAAATGGGGGTGGGAATAGAACATCATCAGCCTGAGTGTTTTCAAATCCGTCGAGCTAGGAGGACACATTGACTGCAACTGCAACTATCACTACTACCACATAGACAATGACACCAGCCACAATCCCAACGATATTCCACATTCTGGCACTCTGAGAGAGACGCCGAGCACCATCGTGATCACCACTCAACCAGGCAGAGTCAACCTACAAGGGAAAGGGGTGGGGGAAATAGGGAAATTTCTATTTTTGATGCAACATCATTCAGCGAAAATGCAGTATTAGCCAAGGACAATTTATCTAGGCATCATTACCAGATTCTTAAGGTCCTAATCTGCATGGGATAGTGGTTAACACAAAATGTCCCTCCCAAGTCCAAGGGGTAGTCACCGCAATGTGCCCTGTGCTTCCACCTGCGACGGCGATCAAAGTGAAATCAAGAGATCAAGCACACAGGCGAGCAACGATCAAGGGATCAAGATGGCGTTCAGGCCGCAAATACGATCAAAATCAAAACAAAAATGCCAGACGTTATAATATTATTATACCTTGCACACACTGTTTCCACTGTACTTTATCCCGTAGCACGGATATTATGGTTAATTATTAATATCAACTAGTATAAAATGCTAGCGCTTTATCATGATTATAGCCGCGATACTCTTCGTGCGATATGCGTGGGTGTGTCTTGTAATTTAGTGTATAACTTTATCACAAATGCATATAGCGACATGGTGTGCTCTGGCATGCAACACTCTTTTTGCATGTGGGAGATAGTGCAGTAGTAAAGCTATGGAGATTTGACCCTGCCGAAATCATGGAGACTATGATGATCGCTGTATATGAAAAGGGTTGCTTGGTTCTCGGATATTAAGCATTATCAAAAGAGCTGAAGCTATCAATACCATCATTTACCATCACCATTTATCATTCTTTTGCTAAACAACTGACAGATGAGCTTGAACTCAGCTACCTTGTCATAATTATATAATGCTGCGCAAGATGTATTAATAGAGGCGTGGTCCGCATTATTGTGGTTAAGTCTACTTCAAGTGTAGATACTTGGTGGGTGTAACCACTGGGTGTGGTCACTAATCCGATCAACAATCTAGCGTAGAAAGTTCGTCGATCAAGGGATCAAGAGGTGCTTCGAGGCAGGATCAAGCGATCAAGAGCCAATTTTAGCAATCAAAAACTTTGATCGCCGTCGCAGGTGGAAGTACAGGGCATATTGCGGTGACTACCCCTTGCAAGTCATGCTAGACAATTAATTTTGTGGGTTGTATACATTGTAGGTATGGCCCTTTTTATTATTAAAGGAATGGTATCAGAGACTTGAAATTGCATGCACAATGTCCCAGTGGCCTGCCTGCTAGCTAATTTGCTACAGTGTAATACCTGCAGGCCAACTATGAGCCCAATAAGGCCAAAGATCCAGCAGAAAAACAGCAACGTGATGATAGAGAGAACCACGTAGTTAGGCGGCTTGATCTCAACGAAAACTCGGCTCTCTACGGGCCTAGCCTGAGTCACGATCACTGTGTTACTCTGCCCTTGCTGTCCGCCATAGCCATATCCGTAGCCTTGCTGGGGAGGGGGGGCTGAGGAGAGAGAGGGGTGGGTCAATGGTTTCTTGAGTAACTTAGACTGATCTTACCGGCTTGGTAGGGAGGCGGAGGAGCAGAAGAACCTCCCATCAGTGGCTGCTTGTCAGACATAGCAGGCGAAATCAATCGACACACGATAAAGAAAGGACAGAGGAACGTAAGGATCTCTCAGTCGAGTACAGTAGGTCAGCGATCAATAGCGCATGCGCAAAAAAGGCAGTTGTGCCACACCCACGTGTTTATTGAACATTACATCTTACATCCGGCCCAGTAGCAATTTACTTTTTTTGCGGTTATTAGGTAATGATGATGTAATCTATGAGGTAATCTATAGTGTAATTGGGCGAAAATTCAGGGCCTCGACAGAGCCCTTCTGAGATCTGAAAATCCATACAAAATATAGATTGACTTACGCATATATCCAGCGAATACATTAGAAGTTGCACGTTACTTTCTCTGACAAGTGCTGCCGTTCGTATGGCGCGCCAAACGTAACAAAAATCAGAGCGCGACGTTACGGGCTTTACCCCGTAATATTGCGACATAGATCCCGCAATATTACGCGGTTGCCGTTACGACGTCGTCAGATAGTGACCCCGTCATATTACGGGGTCTGAGGCAACGCGATGTGCAGCAACGCGATGTGCAGCGACCCCGTAATATTGCGGGA
This sequence comes from Stappiaceae bacterium, assembly GCA_964291365.2. GTDB lineage: Bacteria > Pseudomonadota > Alphaproteobacteria > Rhizobiales > Stappiaceae > JBDWFY01. The sequence goes on along the minus strand of OZ220016.1, from coordinate 145,121 downwards.
TCGTCCACGGGAAAGACGCATGCGCGCGCACCAATGCGTATCGTTCAAGGATGGTGCGCTTTTATTGGAATCGGACTTTCCTGGCTGGGCCTCTCCTCTCCGAGATCGAGACTAGATTCCAGTATTATAACCCCGCTAAAGAACTGAAAATTGTTCACAGAGCATTTTGGAAGTTTGCTCTTTGACCGGGCATCAATGAGAGCAGCATACAAGTTCCGGTGGCAAGTTCATCATCAGGCCTGGCCTGAGCCAGGAAGACTTGTGAGTCTCATTGGTGAGACTTATGATAGATCTCACTAATTAAAATTAATACTTATTCAGGGTAGCCTGGAGTGACTGGTAAACCCAGATCTGACTAAGGAGGTAAAGTTTGTCGGACACATCCTTGAATGCAGTCCAGTTAGAACGGTATGAAACCAGTTCTGTATCCAGGATTGTTTGGAACGGAACCTCACTGATCATTAGCTACATACAGAGCTGGCAAACGGACCAGAGGGAAACTGCAAATGTACAAGCAAATCCGAAAGATTTGAAGAGAACCTGGGAGAAAGAACCTAGTAACACTCCCTCCATATTTGAGAGTCTGAGTGCCTCCAACTGGATTGCCGAAAATCAGCATTATTATATATACATGCGTTGAGAACTCAGTGAGACTGGTCAATACAATCTACAGGCTCTTGAGGAGTGCAAAGGACCAGCTATATTTTCTGTTCCATCAGCTACGCACAGGAAAGGAAAGCCTGAATTTACTCAACGAAGCATTCCCCCTTTAACAGAATCAATGATATTGCATACAAACAACAGTTAAATGTATTAATTTATGTAATAAATTCCTTGAGAGAGAAAGATCGTATCTTTAATCTTCAATGCTGGACATTGACTGCCATTTTCAATTTATCATTTGTATTGACCATTGGGTCTTCTGGCCTTTACAATCAACACTGATATTAAAACTTTATGCGCATGTACAAAGGCAGAAAGCACAATGTTTATGAATAGATCTGGCGCCGACCGTAAGATCAGTTCCAATAAAAGCACGGCATCTTCGAACAGCTCGCACTAGTGCGCATGCGCATTTTCGCGTGAACGAACCCCGCAATATTACGAGGTCACTAAACACCGCGTTGCCTCAGACCCCGCAATATGACGGGGTCACTATCTGACGACGTCGTAACGCCGATCGCGTAATATTGCGGGGTCCATGTCGCAATATTACGGGGTAAAGCCCGTAACGTCGCGCTCTGATTTTTGTTACGTTTGGCGCGCCATACGTTCGAACTCCACGCGTTCTTTTGGCTTACGTAATCCTGTGTTAGTGCTAGCGCTATATATACACGTGTATGCTATATATAGCTATGACGTTCATGCATGCTATAGCATGCAGCCATGCCACGTCATGTAGTGGGGGATGCCCAGTATTGCGGCTTTGTGCGCATGCGCGAGCAAGCTGCTAACGACCTTTACCTAATGTTCTCAGTTGTGCTGTACTACTGAGGTACAGGTACGTTCAATGAATAGCTACTGGGGATGTGGTTAAGTTTTTCATAAATAATATTAAATGACTGTCTTAGTGATGAGGAATGACTAGAATGGTTTAAATTTTCTTCTTGCTTTCATTTCTGCTACTCTGCGCTTGTCTTCTTCAAATTTTTGACGCAGTTCAGCTATTTGCTGCCGCTGTGTCTCTCTCTGTTGCCATGGATACAGATTCACCAATTCTTTCTTTTTTTTCTTCTTCTGTGGAGCTTTGCCATCCTGTGATATGATTGGGGAAGGAGGGGGGGGAGTGCAGAAGAGAAATTAATCATAGATAATACAGGGGCAATCCCCTTCATACAATGAAAAGGCCTACAATACAGTGAAACCACGGACTCTCCGAAAGGCGGACAACCTCTGTACAGTGGACAAATTCCATGCCCCTGATTGCTCTTCCTATAGAAATAGTACTTTTAGAACCTCCAAGAAACGGATACCTCTCTACTCCGAACAACGGACAGCCAGTGTGCCCCCAAAGGACAGCAATCTGTACAAAATGATTTCCAAAAGCAGACGGAGACCAAAACCGCAAGCGTAAATCATAAGAATAACATCAAACTTTTGACGCTTGTTACTCAGATAGTCTGCCCACTCCTTTGTTTTGTTGATTTTTGCCCATACAGAGCATGTTTGATCGAGACTTGCTGATTCAGCTTCTTGTAGGCCACACCCCTCTGGATAAAAACCTATTAACGAGTTCAAGATTGGGGGTGTGGCCAGTTAGTCAACCTCTGAGATAGGGACGACCTCTCTACAACAGACAAGAGTCCTGCCCCCAGTGTGTCCGCTGTTCAGAGGTTTCACTGTAGATACATGGCTCAATCTTCCACTAAAATTAATTTTCCTATTGTAGAATAATTGTATTCCTCTTTGAAATTGGATTTTAGCACACCATTATGCCTCTAATACTTCTCCATATCACGATAATTATGCAGATGATGGCTACAGCCTATAACTCACCTGAGAGTGAGTAGATTTTCTCTTCCTGGTGACAGTGATCCACCCATCCTCGTCAGGCTGACCATGCCTCTTTTCCCTCATCTTCTCCTTGTACTGCTGCTGGTCGTAAGAGTTGATCACACCCACTGCATCTCCCTCCAATGATGTCATAGTTATTCGCTGCTTTGCGTAGTGTAGGGACCATTTCTTCAGGCTGAAATCAGTGGAGCTTAGAGGACAAGGTAGAGCAGTCTCTGCCTCACATAACTTAAGAGCTGCACCTGCCTCATCCACCGATGACATTACAATGTAACCAACCTGCACGAAATCAATGTATATAGGGTAAATTATAAGTATCTAGGCTAGACAATAAATGCATGTTATGTGTCTAAAATTTGTCGTGGCGTATCACCTGAAATCCTCTAGGTTGCCCCTGCGATAATGAAGCATTTATTTTACTATTCTCCACTGCACCAGGACTAGCTTGAAGAAACACCTCAGACACGTGACCAGCTCTGGAGAACAGCTCCTTGATGGCTACTTTGCTGCAGTATGGTGGCCAGCCTAGTGTGAAGAGAGTACGATCGTTGGGCGTATGGTTAGAGTTCACACGGACTCGATGAGTCTTGCAGTAGATGGTATGCGTGGAGCTGGCTCCAGTAGGCGAACAAAACGCCACTCGCAGACGATCAAACTCGTCCATCGTCAATATCACATGCATGCGCTCTATCCTGGTAAAGGGTCGATAAAAACTGTACGCGCGCGCACCATTTTGAACTATTACTTGGTTCTAGTCTAGTCTAGTTCTCAGGCCAGGCCCGCCCGGCCCGCTTCTTTTTTTTTCCTGCCCGCATGCATATGGGCCTCATATTCTGAAGCTTTTTCGGTAAAGGTCGTCATCACAAAAAGTGTGGATTGTTACGTAAGAAGCCAGTTTATACTGCACTGCTATAGCGCTACTGACCTAATACATAGAAGCTGACTAATTTACATAGGAAAACTGATCATAACAAGACTTATTCATTTTTGTCTTGATATCTATTGCTTTCCAATGTGTTTGCTACACATTAGGCTTGGCCTTAAAAAAAAAAATAAAAAGCCTCACCCCCTCATCGATTTGAGGTGAAATAATTCAAGAAATAAGTAATTTTTTTTGTGCAGCCGAAGAGGTAAATTTGTGTTAGCTTTCAGCTCAGTCCACTCTCTTTGTCTCCCTACCTTTCCTAGTTGGGTCAAAAAAGTTTATATCAGCAAAAATTTCCAGCTGTACAGTATTGCTTGCGTTAATTAGTGCTTTTTAAGGTTTGGATTGCGATAACTTGCTCGATAGTGCGGGAATAATAGCAATATTGGCGGGCTTTTAACAAACTCAGCAATTTTCCGCCAAGTTGCCAAAGTATACAGTATATGCTTTCTGTCATTAATATTCTAATATTATACTTTTACTATACAAGGAAATATTTGCACAAAATTTATTATCCTCTGGCACTGCACATGTATGACACTATCTGTGCAGTCTCAAATGTTGATTGGTAATTTCTCAATTTTGTATAGCCAATTGTCCGTGATAGTGGGTGTGACCTTATTCATGTGCTGTGTTGCCCCTACTGTTGACAGGTGATCAAGACACTTCACCTAAATAATTGGAAAAGTAGTATTTGATAATACTTAACTTGATTATGAATGTATGTACCTGTTTGAAGACGGTGCAGTGTAGCTTTGTGAGGAGGTGTCTTACTTGAGGCTGTAGTGCTAGTTGAGTGAAGTGGACATCCACCAATACAGAGATCCAATCTAGAATACAATCGTACGACAGCTGGTGGGAGAAGCTTGGATGGGTGGGAGTGGTCAATAGCTGTGACACATCCACCCGATAACATAACCACTCCAGCAATACCTGTAAAAGCGTATGATGTGTGTGTGTGTGTGTGTGTGTGTGTGTGTGTGGTTGACAGTCTTACTATAACAGAGTGGAATGGTAGTTGAGATAGAGGGAGATGGAGTAAGGCATCATTGATAGGAACACTCAGCAGTGACACTAGCAGTTGCTCCCTACTCAGTCCACCATCCAGAGAGTCAGGCAGCCTAGGGAAAAATAATAATAGAACATCACATATGGCTGTAGTGATTGTACTAACTTGAGCGACGCTTCCAGTAGCTTGACCAAGATACTCTCTGGTACACAGTCACAGCACTCACACAGTACAACATTCACCAATGGCTGCACACAAACATTACAACCAGAAAGTGTATAGACCTTTCCATCACAGTACACTAAGGTAGAAACTGCTTGTACCTACCCAGTCTTTCTTCTCCAAGGTTGCTTCAAGTAGTTCACCAACCAAACTAAATCAAAAATTACAATGAAGAAGGTATGTATGATAAAAGAAATTCCAGCAGTGCAATAAGTGCACCTTGAAGGGAACATGTTATCTTGGAGTAGACAGAGCAGAGCATCCCTAGCCCAGAATGCTGTCTCCCCTAGCAACCGTTGAACGACCACTGAGTAGTCCAGTTCAGGCACAACAACAAACTCCTTCATAAACTGCTCCAGCGTAGGGGTCTGTCATAAACAGCATGAATACTGTAAATCTGGAAATTTTCGTGTAAAAATATCTTCGTAGTCGATGGCAGCTACGAAAATTAATCTTACGAAAAAAGCACGTGCATTATTAATGTTAACATGGTAAGGGGTCGTTCACACGAAAATTTCCAGATCTACGGTATATTAAGCAGTAATGAATTAGCATGTCATGGAAATATCTTTACCTTGTCTCTGTCAGTGAGAATACTCAACACATCTCTCTGTACTTGCACCTCTTCCCTCAACTACAGTCATCAATGTGCACAAAGTGAATGACAATCATCAATACCCCCACATAATTACACAATAGATATTATGTTACTATTTCTGAATACATACTTGTACTTCCGTGTGAGTCTTGGATAATCTTTGACCTTTATTGACAGCTGTTGAAGTCTGACCTCTCCCTAGGGCCGCAGACAGCATTCCGTAGTTGTTTTTCTCCCTCATGTTGATCAGAGTCACACTCTCCCTGCCAGACACAAGCACACACCCACACACACAGCACACGAGATGTGAGGTAGTGTCACTCAGCTTAGAGCTGGCTTGATTGGTCATATAAGCAATGTCCCATATTGAGAGCCAGGTGCCTTCACTGGCCACATCCATCACAGCAAAGTAGTCACATGATATGGAGACTAGATGGACTGGTTTGATCGGTGAAGATGTGAGGGTGGAGATGTGAATTGGTGTGAGCGACTGTGAGTGGAGAGCATCCAGGATGTTCCAACAACACAGACGACCATCACCATCTGCGGGGATAAAACAATGAACAAGAGTAGAGAATATGCACAAATGATATACAATAGTTTCCAGATAAACATACCAACTGTGATGAGCGATACTCCACATACACAACACGCAATAACAGCACCCTATAAAAACAAAATAATTGGTCTTTTAATACAAGGCAGCTGTACCCTGTACATGTGTGTGTGTGTGTGTGTGTGTGTGTGTGTGTTGCTTACACTGTCAGTGAGGCTGGAGGTGACGAGAGGCTTTGCTTGGCCCTCACTCAGAGACCAAAGTCTGATGGATGCATTGTTAGTACCATCACTAGCAATGCTGACAATGCATACATACTCAATACCACCACAGTGGACCGTATCAGCAGCCAACACCCTGCACAGGGTGTATAAATTAAGCATCAAAATAGAGCATTAAAACTAGCAACGCATGCATATTCTCACCTTGTATTTATCAGTCTTCTATCTCTCTCTGTTTCAGGCAGTTGTGGATTGGCTCCTCCAACAGCCACACCCCCACTGCAATAGACGACAGCTGGACTGTCTGCGGTACACACATTCAGTAAGGTGAATATGTTCGATTGAGGGAGTGCAACTGATTTGCCAGCCATCATGTCATCACCACACCCCCAGCTCAACAATTCTGGCTAGAGACACAGAAATATGAGTCACAGCTATATAACTTATGGTGTAATAATATCTCAAAACACTACAACATTGAGTGTGCACGTACGTACCGTTGTATTGGACCCCCTGTTGCTGTGTAGAACCCAATAGTGCCCTGATGGAGAGTGGTATATTGCTGGAGAGCAGAGGCATTGATCAGAGGGAAGTTGCCAGCTACGTACACAGCTGTGAGAAACAGCCTGAATAAAGGTATAGCACACAGTCAAGATACATGCCAACAGTAAGTCTTAGCTGTCCAGTGGCACTTACATCATAGATTTGAACCGATCCAACATCAAATGTTAGAAGTAGCTCATTTTTCTCCTTTCCTGGTCGAGCTCCGATGCATCGTCCAGAGCAAAGCTTAAAACCTTCACCAAGCTCCATCTCAAGTGACGACCTTCACCAGACACGTGGGGTCCGTGGTGCGCATCATTTAGAAAACACCTTCGTCATGCAAGATGGAACTGGATTGTGGAGATAGCGCTGAAGGGTCGACGAACGCCTCTTGGGTCAACACGGAGGATCTAGGTAGGCGTCTACGTGTATTTATCTCTTCTTGAATACTACAAATCTATATTTTGTGCAGAGGCTGGCAGTACTCACGAACTAGAGACACTGGACCCACAGAAACGAGAGCTGCTCGAGGCCAGGATTGCCGGAAAGGTAATCAACACTTTATAAAACTACCACTGTTTCTAATTAACACATACTGTCCCTCCATTCTAGAGTTACCAAAGTTCTCCGGAGTCAAACATTTCATCATCAGTTGCTAGTGCTGGTATCCTTCATATGACTGGAGCCTCTGCAGCTGGCCCCCATGACAGTAGGGGAGTGAGGAAGAGAATACACTCAGGAGATGTCAAAGGTGAAAAGGGTACACACTCGAATCATACAACTTTGAATTTCCAGATTCAAAGTGTGTGGCAGAGATTGTACATACATGATTGTGTCTATCTACATGTACATTTTCCTTAAGGCGGGGCAAATTGAATTCGCAGTTTATCGTCACCGCCTGCATGGATTTTCAGATTTTTTTCAGATTTCAGATGCAATACAGTAAATATATGGCACTTTAGCCCCACCCCTTGAGCCGAGTACTAGTAGGGGCTTTCTAGCTCTCTCTACTGGTTTGAAATCTGAATAATGACCACCCGCCCGCATGCAAAATTGAAAAGTTTGTGACGATAAACTGTGAATTTAGTTTGTCCGGCCTAATATAGCTGCATGCAGGTACACGTTTAATAATACAAGTATCCGTACTGACTTTTATCCATACTCTGCTAAAGAATATCATGCTGACTGTATTGCTTATATACAGGCAGCAGTGGTTCTAAAGTTCGTCGTTTAGAGTCCCGGCAAATCAAAGACTACTTTGGCAAATTTGAGTCCATTAGTAGTGGTGGTGGTGGTGGTGGCCACACCTCTTCTGCCCCTCTCACAGTCTCTACTGATGTTCAGACTGAGTTAACAGTGCACCATCTGGCTGAGTTAGAAGGACGATCTCAAAACAGCTCCCAAGTCTCGTCTCTTCAGTCGAGGCTCACCGAGCTCGAACACTACCTCACACTATGCAAAGAAAAACTTGAATCTGCGACAGCAAGGCTAAATAAGTGCCTCACTGTAGGAAAAGAGCTACTCATTGAGAAGGTATAATTTGTGAAGTGAGGTCAGAACAGAATGGATGTGAAATTTTGGTATGTTTTTTAGTGTCGAGCAGATAAAAAGCAACGTCGACAAGAGGCAGTGCAGAACCAACTCAGACTGGGAAGATTCATCACACAGAGGTGGGCTGTCTATAGTCATGTGACTTGTCGTGTGATCTGTTTATTACATGCTTATCTTATTCTATAGGAAAGGTGCTCAGTTTGTGGAGGTATGGTTGGATGGATTTGCATTCACGGAGCTGTCTCAGAAGCAAGAAGCTGTGGCCAGCCACAGAGAGGAGCTTGAGAGACAAAGAAAACAGCTAGCTAAACGCAAACCGGGGTCCTCTGGTGGTCAAGGTCAGGGGGGAAGTGGATCCGGGGGGAAGGCAAGTCGAGGGGGAAAGCAAGCTTCAGTGGCTGGGGGAGGTGCTGGTGGTGGTGGAATTGGCGAGGATGGATTTGCTAGACCAGCTAACATAGTCAGCCTAACACCTCAGGAGTACATGGAGAGAGACGAACTCTTCAAACTGAGAGCAGCTCTACTGAAAAAGGTGACTGAAATAAAATAATCACATGATCCCTTTGAAACATGTTCACATTGTGAATGCTTGTGTAGAAGGCATAATATAGTGACATTGTACGTGTGTATGTGCTTTTTGCTGTAAATCTTCAGGAGGAGGCCAGTCTTCAGTCAGAGCTTGAGAAGCTACAGAGAGAGAGAAATCTGCACATTCGAGAGCAGAAGCGTTTGTCGGCTGAGGACTCTTCTCGATTCAAAGACCACCCCACACTTCACGATCGCTACCTTCTTCTCCACCTGATTGGCAAGGGAGGATTTAGTGAGGTCTACAAGGCATTTGACCTTGATGAGCAGAGGTATGTGGCCTGCAAGATACACCAGCTAGGATCAGAGTGGAAGGAGGACAAGAAAGCTAATTACATCAAGTAAGTGGAGGGATTTACCCATTTCATATGTGACTATAATGTGCATGTTGCATGAAAAAAATCATTTATGGTTGCTATTGTTATTTGCAGACATGCGTTGAGAGAGTACAATATCCACAAGAAGCTTGACCATATTGTGAGTAAATGATCACGCCTATCCCTGATCATGTGACCTGTGACTCCACCCCTTCATGCAGCATGTCGTACAGTTGTTTGATGTATTTGAAATTGACTCCAACTCGTAAGTGCAATCTCAATACTTACGCTTTTAGCCTTATACATCTGTTGTACATCGTGTAGTTTCTGCACAGTACTGGAGTTCATTGACGGACATGATTTGGACTTCCTTTTGAAGCAAAATAATGCTCTTCCAGAGAAAGAGGTATGGTATATATCTTAGCAACTAGATCTCCCTCATGATATAGTATACCTATACAGCGAATGAATGCATGATGCTACTAAATTGCTTTATGCATTTTTCATCAACGCAGGCTAAACTAATCATTGTGCAAGTTATGTCAGCATTAAAGTACTTAAACTCTATCAAGCCACCAGTTATACACTTTGACCTCAAGCCAGGTACATCTTCAGTGCCTGATTGAAGGATCGTAGTTATAAAGCTGTGATTTTGTTATCTTTCAGGTAATATATTACTTGGCTCGGGGCAGAACAGCTATGAGGCAAAGATCACAGACTTTGGACTGAGTAAGATCATGGAGCAGGAGAGTACAGATGGGATGATGGAGCTGACGTCACAGGGAGCGGGCACCTATTGGTCAGTAATCTACGTACCCAATAGAGACTGCAAGAGCTGGCTTTATTTATGTGTTCTGTTTGTAGGTATTTGCCTCCCGAGTGCTTTGTCATTGGTAAAGACCCTCCTAGAATATCCTCCAAGGTAAAGGGTTGTGAAAAGTATAAAATTTGCTATGTGTAATCTGTATTCTGTGTTGAGTTAGGTTGATGTATGGTCAGTTGGAGTCATCTTCTTCCAGTGTCTCTATGGAATGAAGGTACATACAGTGTCATGTACATGTACATGTAGTCTTCATGCTGTATGAATGTAATATCACAGTGATGTAACCTATGATTCTTTCTCTTCTGTGCAGCCATTTGGTCACAACCTGACTCAGGCCAGCATCCTCGAGCAGAACACTATTCTACGAGCAAAAGAAGTCACTTTTCCAGCAAAACCTCAAGTCAGCCAAGAAGCAAAAGTAAGACTACACATACTTAAAGGTTTTCATAATTATGACAAATCATTAATGATGTTTCCTACACGTACTCTTCTCTGCTCAGAATTTCATTCGTCGTTGCCTGTGCTACAGACAGGATGAGCGTCCTGATGTATTGACTCTGAGTGGAGACTTGTACCTCCAGCCATCATCATCAAAGAGGGCTCCAGTTCCCAGACCAACCTCACCAGCAGCTACAGCTAGCATTGCACAGAACAACTCACTCAATAGCAACTTCACGGGACTGTTCAGTTAGTGTAGCTAGTGCACACAGCAGGCTGCTAGGTGATTGTGTGGAAACCATTATCTTATCTCACAACATTAATCTCTCCCCGCCCCATGTATCACTATTGTTGATTGGTGATGGTCGCCAAGATCACTACGTGGTTGCTGTAGGTAATGGTCATCAACACTGTGCGTTAACTGGAATAGCAGCACATGCTTGAAGTGTTGAAGTTCTGGCATCATGTCTGACGAGGAGGTAATCGAAGTGACAGTGGACATCAGCGAGCTTAAGAAGCTAAAGGTACACAAACTAAGACACACTACACACCAAGGTTAAACTGCTATTGGTAGACTTGCCTATCAAATTTACCTTACTTTTTTACACCTCAAATTTTACTGCTCCTGCCCATGTTTGCTAAACTTCCTAACTTTTATATGTATGTTTCAGTATGTGTTACATTGTGTTATACTTGTGCATTTATACTGTTGCAGGTAGCTGAGCTGAAGCGTAAGCTAGCAGAGCTGGGTCTGGACAATAAAGGAACAAAAGCAGAGCTCATTGCAAGGGTTGAGAAATACCTCGCTGAACAAGGTACGCCACATACACATGTATTACATTAGTAAATCCTGCCGCCTCTATAGTTGCTAAATGCCATCCTCTACCATAGTGTTGTGATATTATACTTTTCACTATTAATTTTTACCATTGCATGCACATGCTACTGCATATAAATACACAGAAGAAGAAGATGAAGATTTACTTGAGGAAGGAGAGGGAGAGGAGGAGGGCTCAGAAGAGGTCATTGATGAGCTTGTGAGTGGAGAGGGAGAAGGCAAGACGGCCACAGCTACCACTGCTAGCTCAGACAGCGGAGGAGGCAAGGAGGGAGATGGGGCTATGAAAGAACAAGACGAGCTGAAAGACACTACAATGGTCAAACAGGCAAAGAGGTGAGGCCAGGCTGGTTGTACAGTTGTGCACGACCACAATACTTCAGAAAATTTTATGAGACTCCTTATTCTAGCAGTGGAGATGTTGCATCTGCTAAAGAGAGTGGTGCCATAGGAGGAGCTACCCCACCCACCTCTACTGAAGGGCAGGAAACGACCACCACTGCTGAAACTACCACTAAAGTATCACTGAGTGGGCTGAGTGGAGCAGAGGTATGGCATGCAAGCTCTATACTGGAGACACCTCACATCATTCTCACTCATTCACATTCTCTCCTCTCTCACAGCGTTTAGCCAGAAGGGCAGCTAGGTTTGGAGAAAACACAAGCGTTGAAGCCAAGAAACTAGCAAGGGCTGAAAGGTATAAGTGCTCTACAAATTAACTGCACCCATCTCACTGTGGACAAGAATATCATGTGATTTGTCTATATGCTAGGTTTGGAACTTCACTGGAAAACGGTGTCTACAAGGGACTAGGCAAGAGACCACTATCTGTGAGTTGGTGAGAGAGAGAGAGAGAGAGAGAGAACACGTATGGTAGGTGCATCACTTGTCTTTTTTGTATCTCTATCTGACAGGATGAGGAGATGGAGCGTCTTCGTAAGAGAGGAGAGAGGTTTGGTACAACTGTCTCTCCAGCCATTGCCAAGGCAAGACACACTGTCATTGTGATGTTTACTCTAGTTTTACTCTATCCTGTGTGTTGGCTGCAGGTAGAGGACGATGAGAGAAAGAAAAAGAGGATTGAAAAGTTTGGACTGAGCACAACTGAACTGAGTGAAGAGGTTATAATTTATTAACCACTTAATTGCAGGAGCTGCTTTGATTAATTGTCCTTTTAATTGTAGGATCGGAAGAAGAAAAGGGCTGAAAAATTTGGCACGTAAACTCTCATCACATTTATGTCTTGGTGTAATTAGCACTTTACTACCTGTACTCCATGCATGATACCGCTTGTATATCTACACATTCACATACTTGTGCAGTCATTGTGTAAAACTTAAGTTGTACAGATTATTGCAATATTTAACTGGAGGTGGTTGGTTCTGAACAAAGTTGTTGAAATTTCTGTCGAATGCTCTTACAAAACTGGCCAAAGTTGCTTGTCTGGTTGAGGTCATTGATCAGCAACTGAACTCCATGCACACTAGGCTCAAGATGAACAACTGAATATAGTGTGTGTGTGTGTGTGAAGAGGGGATTAGTTGAAATAGAGCTTGAGAGATAGTCAGTGTGTCCTATAATAGTTTTCATCTTGACAACATTATTATGGTCCATACCTTTCCACTGTTCGTCTTCATCCACATCGAGTGTAATGACAAATCTCTGCTCAGGGTCCTTGGTGTTGATGTTTGTGAATACGAGGCTGATGGCTTTATCTTCAGTCAGTTTAAACTGTAGACCCATGTATTTCTCAAAGAGCTGTTTCTGCTTGCTCTCACTGTACTCCAGTGGTTCATTGAGCTCAGCATATCTCTCCTCCAATTCACCCAGTTGTCTCTTGCATTTAACCATCTCGTTTACCACTATAACAAACACATAATGGGTATAGGTCGTCACACCACTCCTTTTAGACTTACGCTGTCTGATGCTGACTTTTTCTTTCTCCAGTTCATCAATATCCTCACACATCTTAGTCATAGTCTCTATATTATAAACATAAGCAATGTAGACTGTCATAATTTAAGTTTATCTTGTTGCCCAGGGGGAGGTGGTATAATATATATAAAACGGCTCCTACCTCTGTCTTCTTCGAATGAGTCCATCTGCTCTTTCAATCGTTCAATCTCTGGTAATTTCTCCTGCTCGGAGGCTAAAACCACCTCACAATACCCCTCCGCTATCTGCATCTTCTGCTTCAAGCTGTCCATCTTGCCAGCCTTGCTTCTTTCCCGCCTAGCGCATATAGAGGGCCTGACCGACCACACCCTCCTCACGCGCATACCTTGCGCATGCGCATGAGTATAGCAGCTGCAAATCCTGAACATTGAAGGCCCATGATGTTTATGACATCTCACGAGTTTTGGCTGCCTCCTGGTATCAAATGGTGTCGGATAAAGAGAGGAGACGACTTTTACCTCCACCTTGTTCCCTGGCTTGCTCTCTTTCTTTTGCTTTTACGACAATTTGTGGAATGGTAATGCAATACTGCTGTTGCTTAAAACAAACATGATGTTGTCTTTTCACATTTCTAGTTGGTTAGCCCACCCACTGGGACTAGTATGTGAAGTTCCTAATAGATGCATAGGCCCTCCTCAGCATAACAATGTATTGGAGAGAATATTCCACCTGTGTCGAAACCCAGGAGAAGAGCAGGTCAGATGCCCCTATAATAATTACCATTCCTACACTCTTTATCTCACACTATAGGTTGCAAAGCTAGCCAAAGACATTGGATGGACCTCGTATCAGGTACATAAGTGGTTCTGGAGTGCAAGAAACTGTCAAAAACCATCCATGCTAACCAAATTTAAAGAGAGCTGGTAAATACAATGGCAAACATCCTCAGTCTATCAAATATCACTACTGTTAACATTATGTAGTTGGAAATTCTTGATGTATAGCATCACTGCTAGCTACGGCATGGGTGTACTGATCAGGGTAAGAAGTAAAAAAATGATTAATTTTTTTGCCTTAAGATTAATATCTCTTGAACACAGGAGCCGTATACATGGGACCTGACCATATTCTATGAGAATTATCCAGACACAGTGCCTTCTGATCCATTACTACTCTACTGGGCATGCCAACTGGCATTCTACTGCTCACTGCTAGTAACACACTTCACCAGTGTTAGGAGAAAGGTACAACCATTCCTTGATAACGATCATAGGACTAGGGCATCAATTTTTTTATTCCAGGACTTTCACCAGCTCTTGGTTCACCACATTGCTACAGTTGCACTACTGATATTCTGCTATGTAGTCAGCATGGTGCAACTGGGTATGCTCATACTGCTTGTACATGACATTTCAGACATCCCACTGGAGGTACAATAAAAATTACACCCTAACATACAAGTCATGTCTTCTTCATGCCTGCAGCTAGCCAAGATGCTTCACTATGCTAAGCTGGAGCGTAGTGCAGAGTTTGTATTTGCAGTGTTTGCTGTGCTATTCTTCATCACAAGACTTGTTGTCTTTCCATTCCGGCTGTTATGGGCAGTGGCCTTTGACCTCCCTTATCACACTGGCCACTTCCCTGCTCAAATCATGGGCCTGGCTCTGCTCACTCTACTGCAAGTACTGCATATCTACTGGTTCAAGCTGATAGCAATGATGGTCTGCCAGCTACTTAAGGGACAAAGGGTGAAAAAAGATGTCAGAAGTGACTCTAATCTATCGTCAGATGAACAAGACTACCAATCAAGAAAAAAAAAGTAACTATAATAATATAGGGTATTTAATTTATTACAGACAGCACAGCATCATAGGATTAAGCTATTAGCATCATCATCAAGTACAGCTACTATTTTCATTGTAAGACTCACAGTCTATATTTCACTGAGGCAGTTCTAGAGCAGGAAACACAGCTTTATCAGCTCCTGCTAAGAGATCAGAGTAGAAATAGATGACACCGGCTAGCCCCTCAAAGAGAGAGTTAGGTCTATCCGGTACACGGCATTCTCGCTGGTCGCTGCTCAGGCACCACTCGGCAAAATGGACCGCCCTGTTGAAATATAGTGTCTTCCCAGTCAGCCTGTAGAGCTGCAGGAATGTGTAGGCATTGCCTGCTACTCCGTGGCACAACCCATAGCCTTTTCTCAGCAGACCTCTCTTCCAGACCACCTCCCCGCAACGCACTGCTCCATCAAAGTAACGCTGATCACCATACCTCTGAAATAGATCATAGTCTCCTAGGCTTACATTATGCTTGCTATAACAATTCTTATACAAGGGCATGCATTCAGAGCCTAGAGTACCTAGCCTTAGGAAAGTGAATTTAGGTTCTGATAGCTAATGAATTTACCCTGTATGCATGTGCTAGTAGATGTACAAATCCAGAGGCTCCATGGCACCAGTGAATAAGTCTATCAGCATGGCTGCTCTCCAGTGAAGAGGGAAGATTACCAGACAAAAAACACACACTCAGCAAAAAGTCAGTAGCTCGCTGAACTAGCTGGTCAATGCGAGGCTTTAATGGTGCTAAATCAACCTGTCAAAAGAAGTACAGAAGCTAAATTAAATTCTGATGGTGCTACTGAGATCACACCTGTAATAGAAGAGTGAGAATTCCTGTCAATCCATGTGCAGCTCCAAGGTAGTGCTTCCCATGCCAGTTATACATCACTGGGGAGTTATATTTTGCCTCTCTCTGTCTCTCTCCAACATCCAATACGATTGTAGCTACCTCAGCAATCAGAGAATCATCCACCAATTTTGGCAGGTATGCTCGTACCAACAGCAGTGCATAGAGATAGCCACAGTGTCCATAGAGAAGCTCACTTGGTAGTTTAGCAAAGGCCGACTTTTGCTCAGTAAACAGCTGCTGTAGCTTGCTCACATACACTGCTGCCTTGTCATTGTCTCCAAGTTGACTGTAGATGATGGCTCCAACTGCAAATGGCCCTCCAGCTCCACAAAGAAAGGTAGATCGGTGTGTATCTGGCTGTGATAATGCTGGTTCAAGAAGCTGCACAGCTCGATGCAGATATGCATGGCTTTTATCAGGAGAATCGGAGTAAAGCCTTGTTGCAATGTGGTGGAACAGCAGTGCAATACCTGCATGGACAGACAGGATGCAGCATGCATTATGATGGAATCTTCCAAATGAATGAAAATTTGTTAAGCAGACTAGCTAATTGTTAATGTGCATACCATACCAGTGACTCCAGTGTAGATGGACTGATCCTTGTTGCCTAAATTGGCCGACTCCAGCAACGGTAAACAAGACTGAACGGCTTCCTGTAATCTGACCCTGAGGTCACCAATCGCCTAATGCACAGTGGTGATGTATGCAGGAAGAGTATGAAAATAGCAGCATTGATAGAGAGCGATACACAATCCCCTAGACATTTCAACATATCCATGTTTGCAAGATACCTCTGGCTTCCCTGTTGTGCCACCAAAGGACAGATCGCAAGCTGAGTCTCCTAAATAAGGATTTCTGAAGCATCGCTCATCATCGTCTGCCATATCGGGCTTTGCTGCGTGTGCACATTGCGCTGCGTTGTGGGGGAACCCCTGCAATTAATTACGCTTGGCGAGGCCTAAACTTGTGAACCGAGAAACGTGCTTCCGAGTCGAGTGTCTGGTGTTTATTGCTTTTGGCAGCTAAGGAAAAAAAGCATCGCAACTATCTATTTGTTGTTAAAAGATTAATCGATCGGCTTCGCTAAGGAGAGAAACATCGTTATGTCGGGATCTAGCGTGAGCGGGTGGCTGGCCTCGCTGGGACTCACTCAATACACATACGTCTTAGAGGGCAGTGGATACTCTTCTGTCGCCTCGCTAACGTAAGTTTAGAGTATTGTCATTCTGCTGTGGTACTTACTAACTCAAGTGGTAGTCTATTATCTTTTTTTATATCTTCGATCTTGTAGGCGTCTGAACGATGGAATATTGATCGAGCTGGGAGTACTTGACGCAAATCACCGCCGCGCTATCCTCAACAAAGCCGGTGCGAGTGGAGGAGCAGAGAACATAACGGACGATTTCGACAACATGCTCGGCGATCTGGACTCAGTCATCAAAGACCTCGAGATGTTTAGCGTTGTGGTGAGTTACACGCGAAAATCCATCGCATACAATGAAAGCGATGCTGTATGGGGAACTTTTACCTTTAGCTACTTAGTGTTAGCTGCTTAATGAAGTTTAGTAGAGTCTATTTGGTTGATGTATTGTCGTGTCGGTGTAGGGTGGGGTGTGTAGAGCAGCAAGCAAGTCCACCAACAGTTATGGCTCCAGCTCTGGCCTGGCCCGATGTGTATTATGCATCCTGGCTGGTGTATGTGTACACAGACGCTGCCTTATTTGGGTTGAGGGAATGTGAGCTGCCCTCTAGCTCTGTCACAGACTGAAATTGAATTCCATAGCGATGTAGCATCATTTGTTTAGCCGGTCTCTCCCAGCATGGCAGCTGCGAGGCTGTACCTGTAAACACCAGACCATTTTGTGATGTGGCTGTGAAAAGGATGCTTGCTTGATTTGTTGTCAACTGTGGCTACCCTTATCAAAGTGCTCATGTGCTGACATCTCGTGTCATCATCGTGTGGTGATATGTTGTTTGACTTGTTTTTCCCTGCAGCCAAGTCACATTGACAACACTACATCTTCCTCTCCTGCTCACAAGCAAAGGGCATCAATGATTGTAAGTTCCCCTGGCCATTTCTCAGCTTTAAATGTAGCCATTTCCCCGGCTATCAACATGATAAGCTGGGAAAAGGTATTAACTTGGGACAAAGCTTAAGAAATCAACTGTACTGTTAGATGGTGACCTATCGTAAAATGTTTAATTCTGACTAAACAAGCATGTACATGTACATGAAAGATTAGTAGGTTAGCTTTCCCGATGTTTTGCTTGGTGTATTGTACCATTTCCTTAACCATGTACATGTGCATGCACACATGCACCTTTCAGTTGCATCATGATCCGCTTCCTCCGGCTCCTCCTAAGCCGTCCCAGGAGCAAGACGCTGAGCTAGACCTGCTCTTGTCTGATCTGACGTCTTTCAATCCATCCGAAGTTGTTGCGGAGACGCATCCTCCACCCAAGCCCCCCACCCCTGAGCCGCAGCCAAAGCTCAGCCCCCCAATGATGAGAGGGGGTCCCCCTTCATCATCCACCCCCTCCTCGGCTCACTCCACTCCAAAGCATAATCATATGGGGTCACAGCCAACGCCCACTCCTCCCAGCACTCCTGGGCACACACCGATAAGGTCCTACACACAGACAGAGAGGGCGGGGTCACAGAGTGAGCTACACCAGCGTTCAATGTCCGAGAGCAGCCCAGCTCGCTCAAAACACGAGTGTAAGAGAGATAACAGATAATTATTATCATAAGCCACATGTAATTCGGAAGTTTCACTGTTATCTTTGACTATGAATATCAAAAATTAGCCTGTGAAATTGATAATATTATTGTGTGAATTAGTATTTCCTGTATAACATGAAACTCCAAGTTTATTTTGTGGTTGTTGGTGTGTTTGTGGGGGTTAACATAGCTAAGCCAAGTGTGTGGCCAGTGGCAGTGGCCAATTGTTGCAATAGGGAGAGTGGGGGAGGATTGGTTTAGAGAGAGAGGCCACTTTGTTGCATACATCATTGATCAATTATACAACAGAGATGGTTTAGCTACATGTAGCTTTGTGCAGGTATGCATGTGTATATATACATGTGTGTAAGTGTGTTTTTTCAAGCATAGTAGTCCGCATGAAGCATACTCGGTTTATTTTGTATTTAGATTGGCTCTGTTTGTTGATGTGTGGGCTAAGTTTTACCAAGTCTGGGCAATGTATGCAAAAGCTTACAACAACCACTCACTTTTCCCTCTCGTCTGTTGCTTTGTTATTAAATAAATTTACATTCTTAAGATTGTTTGTAGCTAAAGTGGCGAGCAGCCGAGCGCTAGGCTTCTTAGAAATCTCTCAAATGAACCACCATTGTTTATATAACACGACATTGATCTCTCTTCCCCCACCTCTCTCTCTCTCACTCTTTCTCTCTCTCTCTCTCTCTCTCTCTCTCTCTCTCTCTCTCTCTCTCTCTCTCTCTTCTGTTCCTCTCCTATTTTAGCCTCAGAGGAGCCTACAGTGGTAACAGTACCACAGCCAGACCTCTCTGGAGCTACAGAACAGATGAATGCAGAGGCAGTGCAGCGAAGGCTCGATGAAAAAGCAGCAGAACTTCGAAATGATCCAAGTCTCACAGACGTAGAGAGAGAGATGATTCTAAAGGAGGAAAAGATGCGCATTGGCATTGAAAAGATGAAGATCGCCCATAAGAGGCGTGTGGCGATTAAATTCTTCAACCCGGATCGCTCTAACAAGACAGTTGTAGTTGAAGAGGGAATGACGGCTGGCATGGTGTGTCATCTTCTCGTAAACAAGAACCATTTTGACGAGAGTCCAAACTGGGTGATTGTTGAGCAGCTTGGAGATGTGAGCTTAGAGAGAGAGCTAGAAGACCACGAGTGTGTCGTGACTGTCTACTCTTCTTGGCCAAGGGACCACAATAATGTCTTCCTTTTCAAGCAAAATGAGAGAAAATACGATCTTTTCGAGGATCCAATAGTATGTGTTGTATGGTTCATGACATGGTGGGCAGTATTTAGGTTAATGCAGTCACATGATGCTTTGTATTGCCATAGAAATACTTCCCAGGCAACCTGAAATCATCTCAGGCTGCTACCAACAAGCAGTCTACTTTAGAGAGGACAGAAAAAGCCAGAAAGATCCTTCTACAAGAATATTTCTCCTCTACTTCCCGAGTTCCCGAGCTGGAGGGATTTCTCAACCTAAAAGATGGCTACAAGAAGAGTTGGAAGAAGGTGTACATCATCCTCAGGGCATCGGGGCTCTACTACTCCACCAAGGGAAAGTCCAAGGTACATGAGGAGAGTGGGCTCTATTTAGAGTTGATGCATATAATTTAACGGTTAATTAATTTTGTACAATGTCTACATACAAAGTGTTTAATGTTGTGTTATTGCAGACGGCTAAGCATCTGGTCCTCCTTTGCCATTTTGATGAGTATGAGCTGTTTCATGGCATCAACTTCAAGAAGACGTTGAAGGCTCCCACGGACTTCTGCTTCGCCCTAAGGGTAACTAATTCAGTTCCCTGGCTCAATGCCAGTAGCTACATCTTCACAGTATGCACATTGGCATGCCTGGCAGGCCGCCCGCCTGTGTGATGTGTATACATGTGTGTATGAGATATACCATAATATTGTTCGTATACTTCCTGATTGTTCTCATTGACACAAAAGCTATTATATACACACACACACACACACAGCCGATCCCAAAGGCAGTTGTGCCCTTACCCAAGGACATCAAGGTAATCTGCTGCGACGATGAACAGACAGCTCTCTCGTGGACAGCTGGAGTCCGATTGGCCAAGTATGGCCTCCAACTCAGGGATAACTTCCATAAGGCGAAAATGACACAGTTTAAGCTGGAGGACCTTGCTGCCCCAGAGGGAGTACAGCCTAATGCTGATGTAAGTCAACACAGCGATTCATAATGCCATGCTTGCTGTATTACAAGTTACCATGACAAAGTGTTTGTGTACCATCTGTGAATGGGATGCAGAAACTTTGCATGTTAGTTTTTCAATATCAGAAAAATGTGTACTGATGTAATGCTCTCTCTTTCTCTGTCCTCTCTCCTATAGAAACGTGCCAGTCGACTGATTGGTATGAGGCTAGAGAAACATCTTGACAAAGTGCGTGAGCAGTACAAACAGCAGAAAGAAGAAGAGGAGCTGAGAAGAAAGCTTTACAACTCCCCTCACCTCTTGCGACCCGATGGTGATGAGAGAGAAGGATCGACGGACCTCAGTGTTGGAAGTGTGGGGGCCAGTGATCATACAGGAGAGCCATCCCCCCAGGGAAGTCCAATCATGACCCCCAAAGTTGCCCCCCAGGTGGCCCCCAAGCCCAACAAGCCTACGCCAGCACCTAAGCCTAGCAGAGACACCACCCCACAAACAGTTGTGAGCAGCAATGGAGTAGTAGACGAACCAATCAATTTTCAGCAACAACAGGGGCCGTACAATCCCTACCCTGCCCCCACGCAGCCAGCGCCTCCCCCTCACATCTCCCCTGAGCCTAGTCACGCAGTGCAGCCTCCACAGCCAGCTCCCCGAAGGACCACGCCCTCCCAGCAGCCACCTGCCCCCCAGCCTCATAGTATGTCTCCTGCTGCACCATCTCCTGACAAAGAAGCTCTGTTTGTGTTTGCTTGGTATCACGGGGCTATACCTCGCGACGAGGCTGTACGAAGACTAGAGGCACAAGGAGGATATGATGGGTAAGACCACTCTCATTAAGGCTAATCACAATCGTTTGATCACACGATTGGTTTATTTCTCTCCTTGTGCAGTTGCTATTTGGTTCGTGATAGCACAACTGTGCCTAATTCGTATGTACTGACTATGTATGCCAAAGGAGTCTCCAAAAACTTCCAAATTCTTCCAGTAAGTTATGGAAATGAGGCCCTTCTCAACCTTAAATATCAACTCTCTAATTATGTACCTAATATGCTGGTTTATTTATCCTCTATCTCTTCCCTCCAGGCTGAACATCCCAGTGGTATGGTGATGTACCGCATTGATGATGGTCCACCATTTGCTACCATTGACCAGCTCCTTAAACACTACAAACAGACGGCCGATCGGTTGCCATGCCGACTAACGGAGTTCTGTCCCCGCCCACCTTCTCGAATGACTGAGTGTTAATGTGCTGTACCATTCGTATTGTGAAGCCGTGCCCCCTGCATATAGCTACAATATTACTACCACTTTCAGCTATAACACTATTTGACATGTGATGTTAAATTTTAGAGCCTTTTTTGTATGTCTATCCATGCCTGCTTGTCCTTTGCACTCTCGTGTAGGACTGTAAGGGATGGTCACTTTGTTAATTTTGTTGTAAAAACACGTGCGTTACATTATTGCATATCCTGCATACCAACACACTACTATGCAAACGTGTAACACTTGTTAATTTTAGTTTATATCACCTTATATTAATTGTGCATGTATGCTTCATGGAAACTTGTAAACAGAATACACATGTTGACACTACTTATCGCTTCTTTTTGATCCAGTACAGTATGGCATGTGAATATAAAAGAATAGCATGTGGCAAATATGTCAGGTTTTAGTACAGCACGTACAATAACAAATGTTTTAAAGTACTTGTGTTATAGAACGAACAGAGTTGGCATGTACTATTATTAATGACAACAAACAAGTTCAACACACTACATAGTATAGAGATATACACAAACTAATTGAAATTAAAGAATTGTACACTTTTTCTTCTTTGATTTCTTCTTTGGTTCTGGCCCGGGGCCCTGTGCGTTCTTGCGCTGCTCTATCTTCTCTAGTAGGTCATAGAAGACCTTGTCAACGTTCACTTGTGTCTTGGCAGATGTCTCAACGAATGGTACCCCCCATGAGGCAGCCAGGGCCTCTGCTTCGTCTCGGCTCACCTCCCGTCTATCGCCCTCACACAGGTCAAGCTTGTTTCCGACCAGGATAAGCGGGATTTGCTGGTCCACCTTCACTCGAAGCACCAGGTCTCTGAACTCATTGGTGGCTGCGAATGTCTCTCTATCTACTAGAGAGAAGACGCAGAGGAAGCCCTCTCCGCTGCGGAAGTAGTTGTCCCTGACCACAGCGTAGTCTTCCTGTCCTGCTGTGTCCAAGATGTCGATCTGGCACTCTCGTCCGTGTAAGACGACTTTCTTACGATAGCTGTCTGCCTTCGTTGGCTCATAGTCTTCTACAAACTGTGGAAAATAGCAATAATTCATAGCTCGGGAGCCTGATCCTTGAAATTTACCAACTCACCTCATCGTACATAAACTGTAGCGTTAGGGCACTTTTCCCTACACCCCCGCTGCCTATCATGATGACTTTGTGCACGGGAAGGTCTCCCGCCTTGTCTGATTTCTTCGCCATCTCACGTACGTACTCTCTCTCCCGGCCTCTGGCTAGCTGGCTGTTTACGTTTAGCTCTTATCAGTTCTGGGTCACTCCAACGCCATTGGGTGGGGAAGCTGCGCTATAAAAAGAAAATGTCACGTGACAATAACGCTCCGCATGCAATTTTAATTTTAGCTCATTGTAAGCTATTTTTAGAACTGCCATGTTGGTGAGGTGTGTTTGTAGATGCTATTCATCTGGTAGGAAATTAAAGGTAAACACATTTCTGCTGATTGTTGTTTTAGACCTAATAATATTATGATCCAATATTGCAGGGGCGCCAGTGGGTGGATAAACTCAGGATCTATGCAAGGGGAGGGGCTGGAGGCCAAGGTTCACAGCGTCTTGGCGGTTGTGGTGGGAAAGGAGGTGCTGTATTGGTGAGTGCGTGTAAGGGTGCCAGTCTGACTGACCTCTCTCGGCTCCCCTCTATACGGTTTGTGGCCCCAAATGGACAAAACAGTTCAAGTTCTCAAGTCTTTGGCAAAAGTGGAGAGAATCTGACAATACGTGTGCCACCAGGCACTGTGGTGATCAATGAGAGGGGAAAACAGGTGCACACGTGTGTGTGTGCATGTGTATGAATTGTTGTTAATTATTGCATGTGATTTTCAGGTGATAGATCTCGATGAAGTTGGCAGTTCTCATGTGTTAGTAAAGGGTGGAGCTGGAGGCAGTCATATAACCACCAACTACCAGGGGTGTAAGGGAGCAAAGGGAGTGTTCACTTTTGAGCTTAAGCTCATTGCAGAAGTTGGAATGGTTGGGTAAGTGTGCATGTATCTAGCCTAGCTTGTTCCCAGGCCCTAGCTGAGAGGGCCTGGTACACACTGCTTGTGCATGCGCCGGGTGACCCAGAAGAATGTGGGGCACCGGATACCATCGAATACTTAGTATATGATGCATATCCCGTATATGCTCTCCGTTGACTCACCGTTTATTATTAATTGCTATGTTGGCAAAACATCTGAGTTCTAAATAATGCACACCAAAATGAATGTACCGGTATATTCTTACAGGTATACTAGCTCCATTTGTGCCTCGTTGATGACCCCCTGCGACTTAGTTACCATATGGAGACCACGCATGCGCGAGCAGTGTGTACCAGGCCCTTCTTAGGGCCTGGGAACGAGGCTATAGTCTGCATCTTAATGATCCATG
This sequence comes from Stappiaceae bacterium, assembly GCA_964291365.2. Classification (GTDB taxonomy): domain Bacteria; phylum Pseudomonadota; class Alphaproteobacteria; order Rhizobiales; family Stappiaceae; genus JBDWFY01. Next base: position 120,830 of record OZ220016.1, on the reverse strand, counting down.
TACCATGCTACTGAATATTCTTTATTCCAGGTTTCCCAATGCAGGCAAGTCCACACTGCTTTCTGCTCTATCTAGTGCCACACCCAAGATAGCAAGCTATCCATGTAAGAAAACCACTACCTCTATAAAATCATTGGTATGACTATTGTTCAAACTGTTCACAGTCACTACAATCAGACCTCAACTGGGCATACTATCACATGACACGGATCGACCAATCAGGATTGCTGATTTGCCAGGCCTAGTGGAGGGTGCTCATGCTAATGTAGGCATGGGACACAAATTTCTGCGCCACATTGAAAGAACTCAACTGCTACTATTTGTGGTAGACATTGAAGGATTTCAATTGTCGAGTAAGCATCCTGAGAGAAGCGCCTGGGACACCCTTCACCTGTTAGTCGATGAGCTAGAGGAATATCAGAGTGAGCTATCAAAACGACCAGCAATACTAGCCATAAACAAGATGGATAGGGAAGGAGCGAGCGAAAAACTGGAACAACTTATGAAACAGATCACTAGTTCATGGAGTAAATTCAAGTTTGGAGGAATATTGCCGATATCTGCGCTACAGAGAACAGGCATCGATGAGCTGAAAGCCATGATAGCAAAATCATTGCTCACACAGACAACATGATCTATCACATGAATAATTTGATGCTACATAGAATAATCACATACAAATCAGCATTGATGGGTGCACACTGTGTTTGTGAATACTGCTCAGGTGCAATCAGTTATGAAGGTGTAGGTGAGAGTGGGTATGCATGTGTACGTGTGTTATGCTACCTGCTCTAGTATTGTGTCCTGCTTGAACCTCTTAGCTTCAGGAGCTTGGATGTCTTCTTCTTGTTCATCTGCCACTAGTTGTCCAGACCAGTATTTTGCCACATCCAGTCCAAGCAGCCTCATTGCATTGAGTCCCAATAGCTTAGCCTATAAAATTAAACATTGTTAGTCTAGCTGTGTGCCCTTAACCAAAATATTAGTTTGCCTGTACCTTAGTTGCATTTGGCCAATCCTGTATTGATTCTATGAGCTTTCCTGGATGGAGTTCTCCTAGTGGAAAGGGGTAATCTGTGCCCAGTACAACGTTGTCCTCTCCCATTGTTGTCACAAGGTACTTCAATGCATTCCCATCATGAACTAGTGAGTCTGTGTACACTTGACCTATGTACTTCCTAATGCACACAGTAATAAACAATCATTGTTGGAAAAGGTCACTGGGGTCAGTTACCTTGGAGTGTATGGATTTTCTGTAGCACAAAGATCAGGACGAACGTCGTGTCCATGAGTAATGCGTCCAATGAGGTAAGGGAAAGCCCCTCCACCATGAGCAAACACCACCTTGAGCTTAGGGAACTGTTCCAGCACTCCACCCATCAACAGGGAACAAATGGCAGTTGCTGTCTCACTAGGCATGCCTATAGTCAACACACAACAATAATAAAAGTCAGACACAGCCTAAAAGTATCGGCTATATATGTATACAGCTAATCTTTACAATGCTATAATAGTGGTCCATACCAACAAGCCAAGGTAGCCAGTACTTCTTCATTCTACCATCGAGCTGCATGTCCCAGGGATGGACAAAGATGGTAGCACCAAGCTCCTCCGCTGCCTGTAGTGGAGTGGAGAGGGATAGAATACATCTTCATACATATTGTATAATTAGCAGAATACTTACAGCAAAGACAGGCTGTAGTTCCGGAGCGTCTAGGTTCCATTCATTGATATGAGAGCCAATCTGAACTCCAGGGAAACCTAGTTCCTATGTATACATAAAGTACAAAATTATTAATATAAAATATGTTTAGGAAGTTAGCAACAGCTGGTGGTATGTGTGTGAATGCATAAAATTTCACCTTGTGTACATACATTATTACTATGTACATGCATGTATCACACATGTAGTTGAACATAGCTGACCTTGACACATCTCTCAAGCTCTTTGACAGCCAGTTCAGGTGCCTGCATTGGTAGAGTGCCCAGGCCAACAAACCTGGTGGGATGCTTAGCCACTGTTGCAGCTAGATCATCATTGAGCAGGCGACACAGGTCCAGAGTGTCTTCACGTTTGGCCTGTAGAAGAAACAACTATAGTGAAATCAGAATGCACAGATGGCATTGCAATTCTTTTACAAATTATATGCTGGAATTGTTGGGAGGGTCTGACTTACCCAGTAACTGAACATGACTGGTACAGTGGATAGCACTTGTACTGTCACACCTGCAAATTGAGGTATGCACCACAGATAACATGGATAAACAATATCTACTAGTAAACATTAACAAACCATCGATTATCTCGTACCAGTCTGGTCCATGTCTTTAATCCTAGCCTCGGGACTCCAGCAGTTTTCCTCGATCACTCTGAACTCCTGACCGTCTTTCATCATCTTTGCCTTCCCCTTACAGTGATGGTGCAGCTGAATCCAACCACCATACCCGTAGCGCTAAGTCAACAAACACCAATAAACTGAGACGCGCGAAAAATAATTGTAAACAAAAAGAAACGAACCTCTTTCAAGTCAGGCCATCTCTCTGGGAGGATGTGGCAGTGGAGATCAACTTTGAGAAACGAACTGCTCATCTTTGAAATTCGCTCTCACTCAGATCGATCATAGACAGTAGCTGAGCCGCTGAACAACGGGCACCAAATGTACTGTACTATAATATAATACTGGGCATGGGTACCATGGGTCACGTGCTCAGCACGAGAACGCACACACCCTCTTTACACCCCGCGTACGTACCCGGATGAAAAGATTGCGAACGCGTGTCTATTTCACTTGCGTTTGAACATTGCGTGTTGCGTGCGTGTGACCGCGTATGTACACCGACCGAAATTCACGGCTACGAACTGTCATGCATTCAAAGGTAACACCCAGTAGGACAATCCCATGGGGGTCCGTCAAGCATTTGAGCCTTCCTCTATTATCTATGGCGCAATCAGCAGTACCGCGAGCGATATAATAATATTATTATGCGATCGTGCGCGCTTAAAAGATGCTGATTCAGAAAACTGCGACGATCGCATATCGATCGATCGTACGCGCGTAGAGAGGCAAAAATTGCGACAATACGAACGATCGCGGGGGCAACACACACCGCTAGTTCACAATTCGCATATAACAAATAAATAAATAATAAGTAAAAACACAACTGATAAAGCAGCAATAATAATAAAATTGCAATAATTATCTAATACATCACTATAAACTTCATCACTTTGAATTGTAGAGTGAGTAACAGTAAGGGGCCCTGAGCTTGAAGAAGGACGGCTCTTCCATGGGGCAGTAGAGTCTGGCAGCTAGCTCAGTCAAGTAGAAAGACACAATTATTGTCACACCAAGAGAGAGACCAGAGAATGTCAGGAAATTGGCCAATCGAGAAGAAGACGGCCGGAAGAGGAACATCAGCGCTGAATTAAGAGAAGAGGGGTCAACACATGCACAAGCACAATGACATGCAATCCTACCTCCAATTCCAGCAAACATGATGAGGAAGAGTGGAGTGAAGAAGCCCATTGCCATACCAATATGGTAGTCATGTACGGCAGATGACAAGAGAAAGGCAGGTAGAGCCACGACAGCACGATTCTTCAGTATCTAATTGCATCACGATAACGTTCTCATGATACATGGATTGTCAGCTATAATAATATACTCACTGGTTTGAGGTCTTGAAAGAGGTAGGCATGCAGCCAGTCGTGGATTGGAACATTCCATTTACGATAATATGTAGCATAGCTCTCACTGTTCCACCAATCCTAAAGGAAAATTGTCGTTGTTTAATGAATAAACTACATGACTTGTACTTACTGAATGAAATTCTCTATCTGCAAAGCGTGTCAGCTCGGAAGTAAAGTTGCCCCAGGCATGCAAGAGTACAACACAGGCCAGGATGTTCATCAGAGGACCAAGGAGAAAACTAATGAGATAGCTGTCTATCAAATCCTTCAGACTATGCAAGTGGGGAGGGGGGCAAAGGTGGTAAAGAGAGGGATAGAGTGAAAGCCAACTAACTCACAGAAAAGAGGATGGAAACTGGAGTTCGCCAAACATGAGTGTGGATGAGTAGACAATAGTGAGAAACTGAAATCCATATGTCAGCACATTATACCAATTGATTGGACCTTCATTCCTGAAAATCAATAGCATATGATTGACAAGTATGTACGAAAATTATTGTAAAAACAAAGTACCTTGGATAATGATCCCTGTAGAGCAGAGTTGGAGCAAATATGAAGTAGAAATACTGAGAGAAGGAGCCAGGTTTAGGATGCATTTGACCAGCATACCAGTGGGCAGGGCCTGAATCATCATCTTTGCTCCACGGATAAAGAATTTTGTAAGCATTCTCACGAATAAACGAATAGCTCTTCATACTAAGGCGCATCTATGATTATAGGGGCAAGAGAGGGGAGGGGGCTCAGTAGTGTATAAAGCAAAGTTCATGAAATTTAATACTTACAGATTCAATGCTGGAAATGACCTTGAATACAGGAGGCAAGTCCAGCCACAGAACAGCATGGAACACAGTGTACCAGTTAGTGATAACATAGCCAGCATAGAGAAACAAGAATGGTATGTGAGCCAAACGACCAAATATGGAGTAGGACTTCTGCCATATCTGAGGGTGTGTACATTACATGTATAATGAGCCAAAAAATAAATCTGCTGTTCTAATTAATGCACCACTAAAAAATAATTACCAACCATGGGTGGCGCATAATTAGAATGCAGAAATTAATGTTCAGGCTCAGGTGGCGCATTATTTAGAGAGGTGTGTTATAATTAGAACAAAAATGGAAAAGATGGCTTACAGTATTCTCAAATAATATTATTATTATTGTTAACTGTTGTGGTTACCATGTCTACAGGCAAACGTGGACACCTGTTGTTGGCGAGAGCAAGTTCAAATCACATGTCCAACAATTCCGTTCTAATTAAAATGCTCCTATAAATATTAATTCGCATGGCCAGGTGGTGCACAATTAGAGTGTGACAATTAGGACTCAGGTGCAGGTGGTGTGTTCATTAGAGAGACGCCTTAATTAGAACAACTATGGTATCAAGGAATTTGAGCCACTCACAGTAAAGAATGGGTACACGGCAAAACAGCATATCAACTGAACTGTTTCCATGACAGCAAACAACGCCCATTCATAAGGTCCACCAAACAACGTCTTCTCCATAGACAGATCAACATATAACCTAGATATACTCAAATATAGTGTGCTAGTCTTGATTTTAAATCATGGATTTTACATACCTGCCAGCAGAGAATGAGTCTCTAATGACAACAAACACAAAGAAGAGTACCATCTGGAGCTCACAGACATTGTAGAACCCACGGATATACTCGTCGGTTTCAAACAAATGGCTGCATAGTACACATAAACAAATTATGGTGACATTAAAGAGTAGGTACCCTGTGCGTAAGTGACATACATGAAAAGGCTCTTCCTAGCTTTGAAGACTTTGACTGATTTCCTTCGCGGCTTGAGTTCAGTAGCCCTACAGGGAAAACAGAACAATAGAATAATGGAAGTCGACGAATCAAGATAGCTCCAAGTACATTCTATCATCTATGGATCTAGAGGCAGAAGACGCAGCGATGTTCTAAATAATGCGCATCTGTTTAAATTATTATGTGATGTAATCGATCAACGGTTGTCACGGCAACACGATTGCATTAACAGAGCTAGAGAGAGAAGATGGCGAGCGTGGAGGTGATTTCTCACGGGCGAAGAAAAGGCTCCCTTAGATCAACTCCTGGAGGTTCGTCTGCAGTCGATCAGAGACCAGGACAGGTACAAGGAAATAACCAATAGGTCTAAGAGAATGATACAAAGCTACGCGTGTTGTTTGTATTAGGCTACAGTGATCAGCAGGGAGGAGTGGGCTAGACTGCAGTCAGCAGCGCTGGGAGACAAGAACCCAGTTGGTCCAATTAACGACAGAAAGGAGAGACATGAGCGATCCAAAGCTATCGTCAAGAACTGGGAGAACACTATTGAGGTAAACTTGTGGTTATTGACTATTGCTAATAATTTATACATTGTCTCATCATTGACTAGGGCCAGCGCTTGAAGAAGCTTCATGCAAGAGAGCTGAGAGAGGAGAAAGAAGAGGTTAACCCTATAATTAACATTAATGAAGAGATATGCTGATATCACAACACATGTAGGCGGAAAGAGTGAAGATCGATCTGGAGGAGGCAAAGTTTCAGGCAGAGAAGCGAAGAGAGGCCATTGAGCGAGCAAAGACACTACTCTATTATCAAACAGACAGGGTCAAACAATTCCATGTGAGTGGCAATATGACAAAATTTAATGATTATTTGACTTCAATGCCGGTGGAATGTAGGGAGCACTAATGCTGTCAGAAGTGCTGAGGGAGAGAGAGGCACAAATCAACTACAAAAAGAAAAGACAAGACCTCATGAAAAATCAAGATGATAAATATGTCAAACAACAACAACGGGTTGGTGAATGGTCATTAAAGAGGATATCCTGTGATTGTACTGCTTTATAGGATCGTGAAAATGGCATAGTGGTTGATATGAAGGCCGCTGAAGAGAGAGCTAAAGAAAAACAAATCATTGCTGACCATCAACAAATACAGTAAGTCAATTTATCATGTGGAGAGCCTGCTGGCCCAGCTACAGTGTATTCTATATGTTGTATTCAGGATCAAAGAGAAGCGGGAGGCGAGGGAGAGAGAAAGACAAGCAGCCATGGATGCTCAAAAGCAGATAGATGCTGAGGTGGCAGAATACTATGCCACCCAGCGAGCCCGTGAGCGTGAGGAACATGCAGCGAGGCTGGAACACAGAAGACTGCTAGACAAGGTACTTGAAGACAAGAGAAAGGAGGAGAAGAGAAGAAGAGAGAGTGAGAGAGCAGCAGAAGAAGAATGTGAGGTGTTTGCAGCAGCTAAAAGGGTCAGTAGATAATATCATGGTGGTGAGGCTTGATGAATGCTCTTGTTCCCAATAGAAAATGACCAAGCTTCGTAAGCAAAAGGAGTTGGAGTTATTTGGAGAGTTTCAGCGTAATCAACAACGCATGGGAGACCTTCTGCACACACATCAACAGCAAGCAACTTCTGATGAAGATCAGCGCATTGCTCAAGCCATGGCTGAACAACACGCTAAGAGAGATGTGAGTTAGCATTCAATGTCAGTACTAGCTACTGGTAATGTTGTATGTGTGTGCACAGGCTGAAGAGCTGGCCAAACAGCAGAAGTTTATGGAGGCAACTCGAGACATTCACCACCACATGCTGGAACAAATGAGGGAGCAGGAGGAGATGAGAAGAGAGCAAGCTGACCTAGACCAAAACCTACTAAAACAAAGGATCATACAGGACCAAAAGGTAGCTTTTATAATAATTAGAGGGGCTCCTGGTAATTGCTGTATGCTTGTGACTGCAGTTTCACAGTCAGCAGCTGGAGAAGGCACAGAAAGCAGCGAGAGAGGCCAAACAGTTGCAAGAATTTCATAAGAGTCAGGTTGCCGAGAGAAGGGCAAGGGTCAAAACAGAGAGAGATGATCAACTCAACTACACTAAGACCAACATGAACTTACTCAAGGTACACACATGCACAATAACTATTAGCTACTGCAGAAATTCTCATGGATATAATAAAATGTAGTGTAGTTGCAAAACTAATAGATACTCCAAGTGTGTTAATTCTGCACCAATTTCTGCATACAGTTCAGCAACAGTAGTACACACAGAGTGTGCTTTAAATCAAACTGATTTTAGTCAAAATAAGGAGGGGGGTGAATGAACTACTGAAGTGAATTTTATTGTGTGTGCATTTTTTCCCCTTAGATTGAGGAGGGTCAGTTTGAGGAGTATGCTGCAGGGATAGTGCATGAGGCTAAAGAGAGAGGAGCACCAGTTCAGCCGTTGGTTAAAGCTTTCCGAGCGGGGGCGGGAGGAGGAAGAGGACCAGTCATGGCACAAACAACAGACTTCAGACCTAGCTACCAGGTCACTGACTCCACAAGAGTAGAGCTACCATCCTATCAACCAAAACCAACACCCAAAGATACACAGAAGAGAATGGGATTCACATGGTAATGAAAACTGCAGGAAAACTCTGCCTTCAAACTATATTCTTACAACAGAGACAGCACATACATGTACAACTATGATACACATTGTACAGACTATAGAGCCTAGGCAGTCTGCACATACACAGTGTCATGTATGTACATATACAACTATGTACTCAGTTTGAATAGTTGTGTGAGTGAATTAGTTGGTGAAGATGGTTTCATCCTTTCGTTTCTTCATGATGACAGTGCCTGGTTTGTGCTGAGCATCAGGGTGGTTGGCGAGCTCTGGGGGGCAGCTGCTCAATGGGCTCTCAAGAAGTAGCTACAGGGAGTAGGGGGGAAAGGGCAAGTCATACACTGAAGCAATGGTACATGAAGGCCACAAAAATCAATGTTAAAAATTAATATTGCGTGGGGCAACAAAACTTTTTTTGAAATACCAAAGATTATGCTGACCTGTTTGAGTCCGTAGAAAAGTGCTGAGTCATCTTTAGTGAGGAAGGTGACAGCAATACCAGACTTTCCTGCTCTACCAGTTCTTCCGATCCTATGAGTGTAGTCATCAATGGTCTTGGCCATGTCATAGTTAATCACATAAGACACATCTCTACATACCAACAACAAAACAATGTGAGGTAGCAGAATGGCAGTCATTTCAAAACTCTAATCATTGTAACATAATCTCTCTCCCTCTCTGGTGTACCTGATGTCAATACCTCTACCGGCAACGTCTGTGGCTACTAAGATGTCCTTTTCTCCTCTCTTTAAGCTCTCGAGAGCATACACTCTGCATGTGTGTATGTATGTGTACATAGGATGGATGTCGATAGATCAGAGATAATATCCACTGACCTTTGCTCCTGGTTCCTCCCGCCATGAAGAACAGTAGCTCTGTACTGTGAGTGTGTGTGTGTGTGTGTGTGTGAGAGAGAGAGAGGAAAGAGAGTGCATGTGATTGTGTATTACATTAGCATTATGATATGAATGCAATGTCGAGCATGTATAGCTATACTACTTCTGAAGGTAGTGTGGACGTAAGGTGATTACTTGACTTACTCCGACTTTCTCAAGTGATTTACTGAGCACATCAGCTCCCTTCTTTTGGTTGACAAAGATGATGATTGGAGGATCAATTCCAGACCCCAGCAAAGCAAGCAGTTTCTTCCTTTTGTCGTTCTCAGATATTATGTGAACAATCTGTTCAACTCTCTCTGTTGGTTTGCCTGTGGGGTTATATAATTATTTCTAGCCCGTTACTATGTGGTTGCTAAGGTATACAAGGTACTGTATTATAATTATGTGATACAGACCCTCCTTGTAGAGCTCATGTCCAAGAGTTTACTATTATACAGTTCCTGAGGGTGAGGGCAAACATTCATACAGTTCTTGAGGGCTAAAAACATGTTTATTGTATCCATAGAAACAATAGGCTAGAAAATAGTTATCAACCAATCCCTTGCTTTGTATGCAATATACCGTATAGCCGAAAATACTGGTGGGAATTAAATTTGGCGGCTGGGTCCCAAATGGCCACTGCAAAAGCATTGGCAGATTTTAATTTGGCGATTCGGTATGGGATCGCCATACGTATATATGCGAGTAAGAAATTTTGGCGGATTTTAATTTGGCGGTTGTTGAGCTAGACCGCCAAACCGCCAAATTTAATTCCCCGCCAAATTTTCGGCTATACGGTAGAAGCACTCATCCCTTGGGCTTTGTGCTTCTCGGGAGTTGGTTAATAACTACTATGTAGGTACATAACACAGATGATCCCTATGATCACTTTTACAATGTTAGGTGCATAAAAGTGCTTGATCACATGTCAATCATATGACCATGCACCTCTGCACATGGAAATTTTATTACTGCTACTCTTGGGTTGGCTTATTAATTTTCACTGTTAGTATCTCACCAACAGAGCCAATGTATACGACTGCTGGTCGGCGTAGATATGCCCTGGCCATTCTCTCGACGGCTGCAGGCATAGTAGCAGTGAACATGACAGTTTGACGAAACTTGTGCTGGGAAGACTCAAAGTTTAGCAGCATCTTGTCAGGGTCCTCGGCATCTTCACTGTCCGGCTTCATGTTTGAGACGGGAAGATACTCTAAGATCTTCTTCACTTCAGGCTCAAAACCCATGTCTATCATACGATCAGCCTAATAAGCAAAAGTGATGTGTGTGTGTGTGTGTGTGTGTGTGTGTGTGTGTGTGTGTTGGAGGGAGAAAGTGATTGTAGTCAAATGCTCCTCATTCTTTTCAACTGCACAGTTTCACACCTCATCAAGCACGACATATGTGCACTGGGCAAGCACAAGGTAGCGATTCTCTGTAAAGTAATAAGGACATAATACTGAACATCTTATCGTCATGCTAAAAATCATATTGGTACTACCTAGGACATCGATGAGTCTTCCAGGTGTTGCTATGACGATCTCACATCCCTGGCGAAGGTGGAAGCCCTGCTCCTCCCGAGACAGTCCTCCAATGATGTTCACCGTCTTTATACCAAGAGGCTTCGCAAACTTCTGTGTCTCTTCATCAATCTTAACAGAACAATATTATTATTAGCACTTCATAATACATGTAAAGTGCATACACAAGTGCACAATACTATACATGTACTTAGAATATAGTTGTAACAAATAAAGCAATCTGATTGGTCAGTTAGAGGTCCATTACTTCACTTATAGACCTCCTGAGAGGTCTTATAAGTAGGTCTAATATTGGGCTGCCATAGGTAAAGAAAGATGCACAGTGCAACAGTAGCCTTGTCCCCAGATCAAATACCATGGTTACAGTTGCTATATTCTAAACCAGTAGAAGACCTCGTTCAATGGTTTCTATGCTTTTTAAGAGACCCTCAGGCCCTTAGTAGCACCCTCGCTTCGCTCGGGATGCTACAGCCTCAAGGCATTCGGGTCTCTTAAAACGCATAGAGACCTTGGACTCAGTCTCTAACTATTATATATGTATCATACAAGAGACAAACCTGTTGAGCAAGTTCTCTAGTTGGTGCTAAGATGATGGAATATGGCCCCAGGTCTCTCTCAGCGTCACGGACAATCTTAGGCAAGCTGGTTATCCAGATCAGAAGAGGGATCACAAATGCTGCTGTTTTACCACTACCTACATTACCAAGGTGGAAGGGAGGGTACCTTCAATTTATCACTAGAGTACATATAGCTGGTCGAACCTGTCTCAGCGATTCCAATGATGTCTCTGTTCTGTAGACCAATGGGGATGGCTTGACGCTGAATTGGCGTCGGCTCCTATTGTTCATTCACAAAAAACAATCCACTACCCTGAAGGCTTCTAATGATGTAATACAGTACAGAGTAACTATTAGCATTGGCCTTACATCATATCCAAGGTCGCCGATGACTTGTAGCAGTTCAGCGGAGAGCGGTGCCTCGTCCCAGTATCTGATTGGTGGAGGGATCTTCCCTCCTTTTGTTGCTATGTTATAGTCTTCACGGAATATTCTCCAGTCTCTGTCCAGCATCTCCGATAGTGACTTTGAAGACCAGTGTCGGTCGTCATATCGTTTCATCTTCTCTTTAACGCGTTGTTTTTCTTCCAGGACACTGCGGAACAAATCTAATAATACACACACTCAAATACAAGGTATGGCCGGCTTACGCTGCTTTTTGCTTCTGTTCTGTTGTCCTTCGCTTTTCTAGCAAATCTTGGTAGAATTTCGACTGCTCTTTTTTCTGTGCTCGAATGTCAATACCTGCGATGTGTCCTCGTCCAAAGAACTGTGCCTGGTGGCGATTCTTGTATCTGTAGAGGTAGTACGGTGAATAAGCAGGCCCACTAGCTACTGGCGGTGCTTATCTTACATTGGGTTGAAGTCAGTGGATGTATCTTCAGTCGTGTCCCAGTCAAAGACAAACTTTCGGTCAGCCAATCTTCTCATTCTCCTGCGTTTCTTTTCCCCACCCAGGTACCTCTCCTGCATCAGGTGGAGCATACACTTACATTCTCTCCATTTTACTGCAGTTAGCTTACTCTAATGGCCTCAGCCTCTTTCTCTCTATCCTTGTGGTCAATGGTGTTTCCTCTCCTTCTCTCTCTCTCCTCATCCTGGTAGTCCACCGATCGCCGATGCCCTGAGTTCTCAGGTCCTTCCATGTATTTTTGTCTTGCTTTTCTTTCTTCCTCCATTTTCTTTCTTTGTTTCTCCACTTCTTCTTGCCTCTTCCTCAGTGCCTCTGCTGCTCGCTGTTCCTTGCTTAGAAAGACAGGCTGCATGTTGAACTAACCTCAACATAGCTTACCAAACATGTGACATCAACAAACCTTTGACTGAGCTTTCTGCTCCTCTTCCCTTTTAGCAATCATCTCCTCCAATGACAGAGGCTGTTAATACCATAGCAATGTAAGAGCAGGTAAAAATTTCTACATGTATGTCTTCACCTGTCTCTTCTCATTGCTAGCACCTTCCTCTTTTGCCTCAGCCTGAGTTTCCATAGCCTCTTCTCTGTCATCCTTTGATCTAGATCTCTCTCTGCTTCGCGATCTCCTCCCTTGGCTCCTACTTCTTGACCTGTTGTGGTCTTTACTACGAGATCTTCTGGACCGACCTCTACTTCGTGATCTATGCTCTCTCCCCTTGTTTCGAGATCTCTCCCTACTTCTACTTCTACTTCGTGAATGACGACTTCTCTTGCTCTCTCGATGATCATTCCTACTACGAGACCTCGAGCGATGATCTCTATTGTATGACCTCGACCTTCTCTCTCTACTTCGGGATCTTGACCGATGATCTCTACCACGTGATCTCGATCGGCGATCTCTACTTCTTGATCTTGACTTACGATCATGACTTCGTGACCTATTCGGTAGAAACACACATACTAACGCTGCATACCCAGCACGCACGTACAAAGATAGTCTGGGTACCAGACCCTCAACAGGAAAAGAGGGTCTGGTACACTTCGCACCACGGACTTGCTCTTCATGTCACACGCTGCAGAGGCTATGAACTAACACTGTCTATCTTGGGTTAACACCTACTTAACTGGCCCACATTTGCTGACAGTGCAGAACAAGTTCATGATGCTGGACCAGACCCTCTCTTCCTGGCACCCAGACTAGTTTCACCTTCTCTTGTATGTCCTATCTCTGGATCTGCTGCGTGATCTTGATCGTCGGCTTCTTTTGCGAGCCGGGGAGCGCGATCTGTGTGGTAGTACATTAATAAACAAGGATGGCATAGCCTGGATGTTCAGGATGTACCTCGATCGTCTTCTTGGAGAGTCCATTTTGAGCTAGCTGGCAACGTTCTCCTGCCGAAATTTGCAATTAATGCCCACTGACACGCTTGGTGTGCGCTATTTAGAATGTTAACCTTGCTTGTGCTGTCGCTGTACTTGGTTGCGATCGAGGCGAGCGTTGGCGACAAAAGTGTCGATTTCAGGAAATGTGTGTCTGGATGTGAAGGGAATCGATGTGGCTCTAACGCGGAGGTGGGCGATCTCTCGCTGCGAATTCTGGGATGGTCGTGCACAGAGAACTGCCGGTATGACTGTATGCGATCTGTAACAGATGATGACGTCGAATTCAACAGACCTATCAGGCAGTTTTATGGCAAGGTATGTAAGATGTATTAAAAATCAGAGCTACAATGTAGCTCAGGGAAGCTGAAATAATTTGCCAATGCTAGGCATGCTAGTTTTTCGGGGGGGGGGGGGGGGGGGGGGGGGGGGGGGGGGGTGTGCAGTGGCGTAGCTAGAACGTATCAGAGGCCAGGCAGGAGGTCGGACAGTATCACGTGCGACAGCAAAATTGCTATGTCAGCAAACATATCCCCATAGTCATGCCATACTTTTTACAAGGTCATCGTAGCCGGCTAATCGTGAGACTAACGACAACATAGCTTCGGTTGAAGACAAGAAATGTGAATATCAGTCGATCCCGCGTGTGATCCCTACTGATCCCCGTTGTCTTCAACCAGCAGGAACGTTAGAAGTCTTCGCTAGCTCAAAAACCCAAGAACAAGGGTGGTCTAGGGTACTGGACTCATTAGGCATATAGAAAAATCCTTTTACTAATGTGCCAGAGATCTGCAGGCCAAATCGTTGCTGTTTGTTGATAACAATGACTTCACTTGACCATATGCAGCACAAAAATGGCTGATATGGCACAACCAGGTGGACTTAATTATATTACATGACGTTTTGCGCCAATTTGCGTCACCATTTGTTACGTAATGCCTGACCTCCTCTGTAGCTAGACCACTGAAGATGGTAGGGCACAAGTATGGTAAGCGGTTGTTAAAAATTACCACACCCCCTAATTAACGTAGTACAAATGATTTTCGATGGATAACCAAAGACAAAGACCCAAGCTCTTATTCAGGGCTAATTCTACCAATCTTATGTTTTGGGGCAACAGTCAGGGCTTTTTCATGCAAGAACAGATATAAATGCATATATTTAGAGTATACAGAAGCAGGCAATCAAGCATCATTTGGTAGGGCACCACAGAAGATTGGTCGGGCCTGGCCCTACTAGGCCCGCCCTTGGCTACGCCACTGGGGGCGTGGCTCCCCCTTTGTGTATGTCTCTGTTGCCATGCTAGTTGCTAGTACAGTATACCATAATGTTTCATCTGAGACCAGATTGATATCCCAAAGAGATGTTCTGAATGGGATAGTATATCGTAGAGAGAAAGAGAGTCATGACTGTTCTATAGCCATTGGTTCACCTGAGTTTGTGTAATCATCTTACTATGCACCCCTTTCTTCACTTACAGTGGCCATTTGTTCGGTTTTATGGAATCCAGGAGCCAGCATCTTCTTTGTTTTCTTTGTTGAATGGTCTCACTGTCACTATTGGTTACCTGAGATACTCCAGTGCTTCTCCCAGCACCTACCCTCCCTCTCTGGCTGTACGCTGCCAATTTTGGGTTAGTCTGTAATGATTTTTATTGAACATGACATGCTAGCCTAGGTGATTATCCCTATGTACAGATGACATTGAATGCATGGTTCTGGTCGACAGTGTTTCATGCTCGAGATTTTCCATGGACAGAAAAGCTAGATTATTTCAGTGCAGCAGGATTAATAATTGCAGGGATTGTAGTGCAGTTTGTGAGGTAACCAACATTATTCTTACTTCAGTAAATCACCAATATCTTTTTCATTCGCCACAGGATAACAGGGCCATCTGCAGTTCTCTGGTATGTGTAAGCATGTATGTATACTCTCTCTCTATGTTGTCTATGTTAGCTGCTATGTCTTTGTGTCAGGCACATAGCCTACCTCTCTCTATGGTTGCTGCTCTTTTTGGCTCACGTTAGTTACCTCTCCCTCTATCGTTTTGACTATGGCTACAATATGGCTGCCTCTGTTGCTGCTGGAGTTCTCTACACTGCCATATGGCTAGTATGGTGCATCAAGGTACAGCTCACATAACACTGGAGACAGTACTTTCTCATTTTTTAAAAATTTCTGTAGCATTTTCGTGAGCGGCCGTACGTGTGGAAGTGTGCACTAGTAGTCATTTGTACATCATGCTTTGTACTCCTAGAGGTGAGAAACATGTTGTTGGTGAGAAACATGTTGTCAGAGAGGACCATCACTATTAAATTTTCTTTCTTTGCAGTTGCTTGATTTTCCTCCAATTCTGTGGATACTTGATGCTCACTCTCTTTGGCATTTCTCTACTATTCCCCTCCCCCTCTTTTGGTACAGGTGTGTCTATACACTACTGCTATCAAATTGTTCTTATACATATTACTGGTATATTATCACTGCAGTTTTCTCACTGATGATGCAAACTTTGAAGTGAAAGTTAGACTTCGAAAACAAGTGTAGCAAATGTTGTACGTATATGTAACTACATGAATATCTTATGAAGCAACTGACCACAGATTCATTTTTGATACTTTAATTGGTGTTATCAATACGCAATTCAACATCCCAAAAAGTTTGTTTGTGTGTTGAGGGCATATAGGGTTTCCTGATGAATGCATACTGATTGTGACTAAAATACTCCGAGAAATTAGAGTGTAAACATCAATTGTTGATCTACATGCACTCCCACTTGAGCAACAATGGAACAGCATCCTTGATTTAATGATTTGAGTTAGTTTAGTGTGGCTAGCTTGGCTTGGGTGGGTATGCTCTCGTTTACAAACATTCATTAACACTTGTCGACAGTGTGTGCATGCTGCAGCTCATTTTAGTACACAGTGTGTGCATAAGAATGTAAACAAAATACGATATCAGTTATGTTAGCTTGGTCTCTTGACATTCTGTTGAAAGTATCCTGGGTTAGTGACATTTCCCGGAGGTATGTAGTTGGCCACAACATATGTACTTCTCCCCTTCACTGCCTTCCCAGCTCCCATGTGAGTTGTACTAGCCCACACCATTTGTGTAAAGTGTCCCGTGTTGCCAGCAAATCCAGGATGACTGTAGTCGTAGTTCTTGTTCTCCTCGTACCACTGTGCAGCCGCTTCCTCTGCGCTCAGTTCAGCGCCTGATTTGTATGCGAGGTTTTGTCCCATGCCTTCGTGGCCGCCGTGCTGCAGAGTGCCAGAGCGCGCCAAGTGATCGGCCCATTCTTGAGCTTTCTTTGCCGCTTCTGATGACCATTTCAGCTTGGAACTTCCATGTTTGGCTCTGTACTTGTTGTGTGCCTCCAACAAGGCTCGCCCGAATGGATCCATTCCACCTACATTATGAAACGAACGATCAGCACACGATTGGCATTAATACGAGCCACAGATATACGTGGATCGAGCAACTAACTTACTTGATTTGCCACTGCAGCCACCCATGCTCCAGATCTACTCCTTTATCCTACTACAGTTCCTCAACTACTGTTCTCTGAGCTGCCGTGCTGTGCTGGTGACGACTATGCATACGCTATGCGATATGCACAGTTGAGGTATTACATCATGATGAGCTCATCACAATCGCACAGCTACAGTCATATCATATAGATCATGTACGTACGTACGTACATGTATATACCGTACTAATATTGAATTCGAATAGAGGGTTTACACACAGTGTAGTACATGGACATGCAGGGAGAGGGTATTACTCTGTTCAGAGTGTGTCGCTGAGGGTATGTAGAGTCACTAGTTTTAGTGTTTGACAAAGCAGTTATAGAAACGAGGGAAAAATGTATTGACAATGTTCTCTTCCTTAGGGCAGATTAGCCTTGCATAGAACTCCATTGCATAGCAGAAGACCATCGCAGAGACACCAAAATGGAGGCCCCAGTGTACCATGTAGTTCCACCCCACGCTTGTTGATGATGGCTTCAAAATGAACAAAATCACTGAATAAGAAAACAACAAGATTAAGATGGAGGGGGGCAGCTATGAACTTGAGATAAAATTCAGTTTGGATCTGCTTCCTAAAGTACGTACATACCTCCAAAGATTCCAAACATGACCAGGAGAATCGGCAGGACAAATCTCATTGGAGCCCACAGAACATAC
Source organism: Stappiaceae bacterium (assembly GCA_964291365.2). Lineage (GTDB taxonomy): Bacteria > Pseudomonadota > Alphaproteobacteria > Rhizobiales > Stappiaceae > JBDWFY01. The sequence continues at coordinate 103,291 of OZ220016.1, read as the reverse complement.
TCATGGAACACGGCAGAGATGACTATCGTTGGGAAAAAGGCCAGCTTGTTGTAGGCACTGCTGTTAAACAACTAAAACACACAAGGAGAGCAGTGATCATACTCAGCAGTGAAATAATGTTTTGACAACATACATCTTTAAGATCTTGGTAAATGTATGCTTTTATCCAGTCATGAACAAGCAAGTTCCACTTGCGATAGAACTGAGAAAATGAGGTGCATGTCCACCAGTCCTAAGAGATAAAACTTAGCATCAGGGCTGCTACAGATAAAACACTGATAACTGTACCGAGTAAAACTCTCTGTCAGCGAAGCGAAGCAATTCACCAAACAGGTTATTCCAGCAGTGCAGAAAGAAGTAACCAGCCATAAACTGCATCACTAACCCCCAAAGCATGCAAGTTAGAAATGTCTTAGCCAACACCTTCGCACTGCATGGAGAGGAGGAGGAGGAGGAGGAGGAGGAGAGAGAGAGAGAGAGAGAGAGAGAGTGCGAAGGTGATGCAATGATCCTCCCACTAAACTCATTTACTTTGAAGGGAATTTAGCTCCAAATATCTCCTTGCCAACGATAGTGATAAAAGTTACTGAGATACAACACTGTGTGACAAATGCTGATGATCACGTAACAAATCAAAATTAATACCGACCTTCACTAAATGAGATAGAAGCCGTAATTTCCGCACTCTTTCAATTCTAAATTAAGACAATATTACTAGTGTCACAAACTAGCATTTTATACTGAACGTACTTGGGGTACTGGTCCCTATAGAGCAGTGTTGGGGCAAATAGGAAGTAGATGTATTGAGAGAATGTGCCAACAGTGGGTAGCATCTGCCCCCTGTACCACACAGCAGGGCCAGACTCATCATCTTTATGCCATGGATACAACACCTTGTAAGCATTCTCACGAACAAATGAGTAGCTCTTCATTGTAAAACGAAGCTGTAGGCAAACATCAGTCGCAATTAACACTTGCTAATGAGGGGGCTGACCTCCAACCTGCTCAACGGAGAGCACGAGAGCTGGTACTGGTGGTAGATTGAAGTTGACAATGGCACTAACAACAGCAGCATGTGCGACAACATTGTACACTACCATCAGAACAATACAGGAGACATCAGCTATATAACCAAGGCGAATCCGAGACACCTCCCATATCTGAAGAACGGCACTACACAATTAACAGGGCAATACCAGGGGCATAGGGTGGTAACATACCTTAAAGGAAGGATAGATGGCAAATGCTGCTAGTTGCAGGGGGATCCATATCACTAATGCAGTGACCTGCTGCTCCATGGGGCCAAAACCAGACACATAGTAGGCCACATCTGGTCTGCAGAGGGTAGGGTAGACCTAGGTAGGTGAGAATGCAGAGTGCATATGTACATAGTACCTTCCATTGTCCAGAGTATCCTTAAGCAGGGAGTAGAGTATCCCCGTTACTATCATGATGATGAAGGCATGATAAAGAGACTGGACATTGAGGTCAGTGCGAGAGAGCTCCCTGTACGGCAGTAATCAATACAACTGACTCATATGAAACAGCAAGCTAAAGATACATGAATGAACATATGTACGTCAGAATGGAATCTTTGTGTCGGAATATCCTCTTCCTACGACTGCCCTTTCTGTGACAGACACACCACAGCACATGTTAACAGTGACAAAGCCTCAATGGTTTGAGTATAATATTATTTACTTCTCTGATTCTGACATGTACCCTGATCCATTGCCATTTCCATTGCTTATGCTGCTCACTGTGTCCTGATCTTGTACTTCAGGAGGTCGCATGCGCCGCCTGGTGCCCTCGGGTTCTCTCGGTTGCTGGTCGTATCGTCCAGCAGACTTACCCTGGAAGCAAGACCAGGCATAATACACTTCGTAAAACGCTATATGTTTATTCGAATGCATACCTTCAGCCCTCTAGGTGGCATGGTCGACTGGTGCGCTTCATATAAGATCCATCGTGCATGGATCTAGGGCTGGGCGCCGGGCTAAGGGTCCATCGCCATACTGGGCATGCGCAGTGAATCAATCGCGAAACGACGTTTGCGGGCGGAGGGGTGTACAACCAAAAGCCATACAACATAATGAAAATTGGAATAGTTAGGTGGTCCTACTGGAGTACGTGGGTGGTCTAGGAGATGTCACTAATTAAATTGGAATAATTACTAGGTGTCCTGCTTGAGTGTCTGTTTCTTGCCTTGCTCTAGACTAGCAGCTAGGTGGTGAAGGTGGAATTGCTCATTTGTTGCCAGTAACAGTCAAACATTCTTGGCTTGAAGAATCTGTACACTGTGAGCTGCATCAAGCACAGAGAGAGGGTGGAAATGAGACAGCTATTGTGATATAAACCTATTCAATGCTACACACCAAAAAGCTGATAAACTTATTGACATAATGATGTACCTTCTGTGGGCAATAGATTCTGGCAGCATACTCCACCTGGTAGTAGAACAACAGATTAGCTCCTCCAACACTCAGAGCTAGCAAAACAAAGAAGTTGGAGAGTCGCCGAATGTTAAGAGGTTTCATGACATAAAAGACAGCTGCAGAGAGGGAACACTAGATAGATCACAGTGAAGACAAACAAGATCTATTAAGGGAGAAACACACCTCCCAAGCCAGCAAACTCTATCATCAACATGGGACTGGCAAAACCAAGGGCAATGGCAAGAAGATACTCGTGAATAAAAGATGACACAAATGTAGTGACAAACACAGCCAGCACTCCATTACTGAATAGCTACAAAGAGAGAGAGAGAGAGAGAGAGAGAGAGAGAGAGAGAGAGAGAGAGAGAGAGATAAAGGGTGATCATTCATACATCAAGACGACTCACTGTTTTAAAGTCATGGTAGATATACGTTCTTATCCAGTCGTGTATAAGTGCATTCCACTTGCGGTAGTAGGAGGAGAAGGACGTACATGTCCACCAGTCCTGGAGTGTGCATGGCCGGGGGAGACAACTGGAGGTTGTATACATCTAACAGTCTAGGTAGTGCTAACCTGGTAGAAGTCTCTGTCAGCAAAACGAGTCAGTTCAGAGACTAGGTTGAGGTAGCTGTGCAGTACACATGTGTGAATGAGGATGAGCATGAAGAACGCAGACAGCAGACAAGAGAGGTAGCAGTTGAGCAGCTCTTGAGGCCTAAGCGTATGCCATAGATTACCACACACCAATCTCAAACACCACAACTATTCCATTCACACACCTGAAGGCTTTGGGGAAGGTAAAGTCACGATAGACAACAGACATGTACCAGATGGTTGTCAGAAACTGAAATATCACAATGACAGAGCAAGTAAATAAAAGGAGTATGGTGTACCAACCTGCAAAAAATATACAGACACATATCGCCATCTAATAGGTCCCTGGTTCCTGTGAAATGAAGAGGGATGCATGTATACAGTGTAACACTGCAGTATATAATGTATGAACCAGCAGAAGGCACCTGGGATAGTAGTCTCGATAAAGCATTGTTGGAGCAAATATGAAGTAAAAGTATTGAGAAAAGGAGCCAGGTTTAGGATGCATTTGACCAGCATACCAGTGGGCAGGGCCTGAATCATCATCTTTGCTCCACGGATAAACAACTTTATATGCATTCTCACGAATAAATGAATAGCTCTTCATACTAAGGCGCAGCTAAAAGGTAATAAAATACTAACACACGCAGGAATGAGGCCATTGCCATGGCAATGAACCTGTTCTATGGAAGCAATAACAGTGAGTAGTGGAGGAAGAGGGAGAACAAATATCATCCAGCAAACACCAACTGCCGACATAACCACCAGAAGTAAGTAGGCAAACACAAAGATAAAACTGAATAGCCAGCGAAGCCCTGGAACTGCCACAGAACAGTAGATAGACTGCCATGCCTGCAACATACAAACCAGGATAGGTATACACACATCACTATATTATTATTATTATTGTCCGTATAGCAGGAAATCTTCGTCAGATTTTGGAAATGTGATCTGCAAAATATTTGTGGTCTAACTTAGGTAATACTGGACTAGCTCTTTTTCTCACTATGTGACATGGATTAGCTAGTTATACCAGGAACGCTGGATAGACAGCAAACGTGGACAAAAGTAGGCCACACTCAAGACAAAGGAAGGTAGAAAATTGTGCCTGTGTTCCTAGACCTTTGAACAGCATGCCTGTGTCAAAATACAACCTACAAAATATTTGCAATACAATTGGTCCCTCTAAAAGATACCGAGACATACCTTCCAGCGTTATAAGAGTCCCTTATCAGGACATACAGGTTAAATATGAGCACCTGGATCATTGCCACATCGTAGATGGCCTGAAAGTGACAATCTGTGGCAACTAATCGACTGGAGAGAGAGAGAGAGAGAGAGAGAGAGAGAGAGAGAGAGATACATGGTGTGAACCCTAGCCTCGTCCCCAGGGAGGGGCCTGGGGACGAGGCTAGTGTGAACACATACAATGTACTGTAACGGCCTATGCTCACTTAGTCAAAGATTCTTGTTGCTTGAAGACTCGAACCGTTCTATAGCGGAATGAAACCCTACGTTGATATACTAGGAGAATCAGACACTATCACTGGCCATACCTGCTCTTGTGCTTCATGATCTCTGAGCTGCCGCGCCGGCATACGCATGCGGATATACCAAAGGATCGAAGTACGTACGTACGTACGTTCGGACGTTCGTGACGTGAACTAGGACGACCTCGACCTCATACCCGTACCGTCCCGGACCCGGACCCGGACCCACATCTGCCTTGTAAAAATTGGCGCGCTCCGGCCGGCGCGGCCGCATATACACAAGGACAACGACGGCCTCCGTGAGTATCCCTGGCCCTATGGATCCCATTGAAGGTTAGCCGGTCGGCTGTGTACTAGCAAGGGCTTATAGACTGCCCTTGGTACTAGTTAAAGTGGCCTCTAGTGATACTGTGGGTGTGCATGGTGTGGTTTCCCTGTAGATAAGGAGAGCATGTATGATGAACATAGACAGTTGTCAGAGGTGATAGCCTGAGACGAGAAGAGGTTCCGGGGGGCCGACAGAGATGGAGACCAAAAGCTGAACAGAGAAGAATATGCTGACTTCCTTCATCCTGGTAAAAGGTTTATCAATGCACCACAATGCATGCTCATTGTTTATTGGCGTGAACTTCCCCCTCACACAAACATACGCAGTCTTTGAACTTTGTGTGCACCTATTCCTCATAGATGTATGAGGTGTGTGTACCTACTATGACCACTTTTGTACGACCCAGCAGTGTTCTCCCCGGCATACTTGAGGCATGTCAACTCTGCAAGCCTTCAGCACAGATTTTTCTTTGGTGTGAGAAAGGAAAGAGGCCAAAAGGTTTGATGTGACCACAGGCCACGCCCAAACCATGCCCTCCCGTCATGCCTTGAATTATTCTTGGGGAGAACACTGCCCAGAAAGCTTATAAAGATTTTTTATTGCATGTTTGAGGATATGTCTCGACTATCACTCATTTATGATGTGCTATAATTATACATTCACATACACAGAGGAGGCACCTCACATGCGAGATATTGTCATTGAAGAGACCACATATGATATAGATAAGAACAGAGATGGAAAAATCACACTCGAGGAGTATATCAGTAAGCATCTCTCTCTCTTTCTCATGTAGCTCCATGTTAATTTTTTGTGCCTCTGTTAGGTGACATGTGGCCTCAATTTGAGTGTGAGGAGGGAACGGATGAGCCAAGCCAGAGTGAGAGCACTTCAACAAGCACAGGGACAAAAACAGTGATGGCTCGCTTGACAAGGAGGACATTAATAACTGGATATCTCCTCCTGACTATGACCATGCTCACGCTGAAGCAAAGCACCTGATCTATATGAGGCAGACACTAAAAAGGTATATATATATAAGACCTGTGTATGATCATGGACATGTTGTCATGGTAACACACACATAGGTCAAGGTGTTATCCAAAGAGGAGATTCTTAATCACCAAGCTAAGACTTGTTTGTTGGTAGCCAAGCAACAGACTTTGGAGACTATTTTCTTCGACATGATGAGTTCTAAGAATATTATGAGATGATTTATGCTTATATAATTATAATCATTAGGTGCTCATTGCTTGAACATTTTGACATTCTAGATTCAAAATTTTTGTTCCTAGATCTTAATGATTGATCACATTAACGTTAAGTTGTACCTCATTTCAATGTGTCATCTTTTTTTCTTGTGGTATATAATTAAAAGCTGTCGTGGTTATGGTCAGCCGGGGCCTGGGCATGTTAAAACTCAGCTTGAAAGGTTACTTGGTATGTGATGCAAATTCTGAAATATTGTGTTCACACACAACTATTATTATGTTGAAGACTTGTTCATCAGCACAATTTGAATCTAGAAACATAAATTTGGAACTTCTGTTGCATCAAACATGACCTCTCCAATACTGACAAAACTTGGTATTGGGCAAATTATAGTTAATGACATGTTGAAAAATAGTTTCCCATAACCCTGTGGAGCGTGCTGAGGGTTAATAGTATGATGCATGCTCTAGCCTTCCGTGTTATGCAGAGTCCCCCTAGCTCCTACAGAGAGCCTTTTGTGTTGCCCCTGAATTGAGGATACTCCTGTAATTAATCAGGGCATTAGCTATAATACTATAGCCAGATGATCGATCTGAGGCTTATAAAACCAGCCATAACTTAGCAATGGGTTGTCATACAAACAGGAAACAAAAACCACAAGGTAGCTGAGAGATTGCTGTCTCTCCTGAGGTTTGAATCAAGCAAATCGGTTAAGAACACGCCATGCAATTTCAATTTTTAGCTCTATGGAAATTTGTATGTAAAATGATTTCCAGCATGTAGATTGTAGCTCATGCATGCTTCATCTGTTTAACGGGAAACACCCAGTGCTAATATATAGGCATCATTGAGAGGAAGCTATCCACACCTTAACCATAAGGATTACTATCACTGCCACTCTGCTATTGAGATTGAGCCAAAACATCGGGTATCTCGAATCACTACTATACTATAGCTGTGCATGGTCCCAGCTCCATAACTATAATATACCCCTGAAATATGATTGACATGGTTCCATTCTGTAGATGTGGTATGGTAAAATATGTACTCCTAGAGCAGCCAGCAGCCACCTCTGGATGGATGCACACACTTCAGACAACACACCCACACATACAGCAACTGCTCTCAGCATTAAAAACAATATTATACCACTCACAACAAAATTACTAAAAACACAATTGATCATACATGTACAATGTGTTACACATGTATATATTATTTACAGCATTTCAACTTGAATGTATTGTGGTGGTGATGCTATAATTAAATTTGTATTAGTTTGATACCAGTTTTGCTGATGTTCTTTGAAGTTTTCCGTGTATTCTGTCCCCTAGCTAGCCCTGCAACTCAGCAAGTGCACTCTCAGAGGTCTACCTGTGGAATATACAATGATGTAATTGATAATTCACTCTCTAATTAAACAAACTCACCATAGAAAATCAGACTTGCATTGTTTTGCCACACGTTCCTCACTGGTCACCTCGGCCTGTATATAGTTGAAGAAATGACATCATAATGATGTAGTTGATAATTATAAAAAATGTCTTGTACATACCTCAATAAACGATACACATACATAAATCAATTTACACTATGGAAGCTTTAGGACTCTAATTAAAAAGATATCCTCTCAATGCCTTTCTCCTATGCTTCTTTGTCCAGGCCTCAGACTCTACAGTAGGAAAGTTAGCCAGAGCTATAATTACAGGGTATTAGCTCATTACCTCGTGCATGAGGTTGCCTTTGAGATCATGAACCATAGTGCGCATAAAATCATGACACAAGCAATAATCATTACAATTGGAAAAACATAGATTGTACAGTGACACTACATCTCTAAATTTTTTAGGTCTGTATCATGAAGTAGAGTTGTCAGAGCACATACCCTGTGTGTACTGCTTGGCATTTTCCACAGTGTGTGTCTGTGTGTGCCATAATATAATAGCCAACACTTTGTGACTCAACGACCCTTACATGTACCTGCATTAATTTTAGTTTGAGAAGGTGCAATCAAAACAGCATGTGCAGTACTAGGTGTGGTTAATAGGCATGGCTGATCTTACAGCATGGTTTCTAGCATTCATCACTGGCGTAAGAAAGGGGGGGGAGGGGGGCTGTAGCCCTCCCCCCATCTCTAGAGAGGGGCCACATCCCCAATATGCTTCCAGTTGTTGCATACCCTGCTTTTAGTATTGGCCATTTTTGAGTACAAAGTTTTATTACTAAAGGTC
>OZ220016.1:0-90000 GCA_964291365.2 Stappiaceae bacterium | reverse complement strand
CACACACACACACACACACACACACACACAATGTACACACATAAGATTGCAGCATAAAAAGGATATAAGATTCTGCATACAATTACATGTATGTGTACAGCATAGGGTTTGTCTATATCGCCCTTAAAGCTGGAGAGATATTGCCCAGGGGGTTGTGAGGAGTTGTACACAGCTCAGTGGTCAGAGCACCTGCAGCCTAAACATGAGGCACAGGGTTCGATCCTTGGCGGCTACCCTAGGTTTTTTCTCTTCCAACTGGCTTACAATTACTTATATATAGATGGGATGGTGCTCTAGTTCAGCTGCTATCAACACAAGACATGAGTGAATACCAAGCCCTATCCATAACCTTGAATCAGTGTTTCCCCAGCATACTTAAGGCATGTTGTTGGCCCTGCAAGCCTTCAACATAGATTTTTCTTTGATGTGGATGCCGAAAACTTTGACGTGGCCATAGGCCACGTCCAAACCATGCCCTTCCATCATGCTTTGAATTATTTTTGAGAAGAACACTGCATGAACTATCATGTACATGTGTGATGGTAGAGGCACATACCAAATTGTTCTTGTGCATCCACACGCATCACAGTTGGGGAGACCATGCCTTTCAGAACATCACAGTCACAGACACCTACAATATAAAAGACAAGAGACAGAGAGAGAGAGAGAGAGAAAATATGAAACTACTTGCAAAACATTTTATTATACACAATATTGTGCTAAAAAAGGATGATACATGCAAGATACACTGTATTATATTAAGAGATTTTAATTTACTGCTATAACTAATTTATATCCCAAGGCTCCCCTCAATAGCAACAAACTACTGCAAATACTAAAATCAACTGCACAAAGAAGAGCTATCAAAGAAGAATGTACTGTATAGCTGAAAACAGCAGGCTGACTACACAACCTTGAGGACTGGCTGGCTACCTCACCTACGTATCAAGGCCATCTAACTTTCTGAACACTGTCCTGTGCTCTCTACTAAAGCATAGTTACTTTCTTACCGCTATATGTGTACCTGATAGTTGGTATCGACAGTAGGTGTCTTCATGACCGAGACTGACAGAACAGATTGGACTGCATTGTACAATAACAAGGCACTGTATGTAGCTGGAATGCACATGGCTAGATCTAGCATGGCATAGCTAATAACTTCCTGATTGTTTCAATTATGGTGTCTCACCTTCCTGTATCTATGTAAACAATGTGTGCACACACTGCTGACATTGTACTACTTACTAGTCAAGGATTGTTGCTATGTGAATTCACTCAACAGAACAGTAGACTCTCATTCTCATTGGCCAGTGACCCTGTTACTGTGGGCCCTGAAGAAATTAATACCACAATGTAGATCCTGGGGGGATTAATATCACACTGTTAGGAGTGTGATATTAAGCATAGCTGTATTAGTAATACTATGTAGAAGTGATATAAATAATACTTATACAATAAGCTCACAAAAGTAAACACACTAGTGATCACACATGCTGCTAAAGTCACCAAAATGGTCACATGACACACCATGTGATCTCTCTCTCTCTCTCTCTCTCTCTCACATACACACACACACACACTATACCTGGATGGCCAGACATCCAATGTCTTTTACAGGAAACTTTGAGCTCCCAAAGGTAGTCTTCCAACACCTGCTTCTCAATGTGACGATGCTGGGATCTACTATTACTATACTGGGACTTAAACGACTCCTAGAGAAACAAAAAGGAGGAGGGAGGGAGGGAGGAGAGAAAAAGAGAGAAAGAGATAATTGTAATACATGCAGTACACATGTTGTACATATGTGCATGTAGGTGATTATATCCAAGCAACAAGTACATGTAAATATACAATCATAACATAGAATGTGATTGTCTCTAGTTACCTGAACATAGTAAGGAATACTGAAGTCCTTGGTGATTCCTTTCTCTGTGTGGATGCTGCAAAGACAATATCATAATATAAAAAATTGAGTCTACATAAGGCAATGGCAAACATACATGCATGGTATGAAGTCTGCAGCTAATATACACAGTGCACAGGCACATCAAATGCAGTATTATTTTATATTGTATTATACACTCCTACCATTTTGGGGGGGGAGGAGTCTGGTGACATTTACCTTCTTTGTAAAAATACGTGTACATGCAGATTTAGCAAAAAGTTTTAGCTTTTAGTATTACACGTACTAGTATGTGGTACGCATGATAAACTGACTGTGATCTGTGTAGGGCATAGGGAGACGGGGGCTGCTGAAAGAAAACACCAGAGAACAGAGACAGGAGAATGATGACGAGAAGCAGCAGCTGACAGACCAATCCATGAAATATCATCTGACTGGAGAGAGAGAGAGCACAAACTGGTTATACTCAATAACAACTGTACTGTACATGTATCTCAAAATTGATCATAGTTTAGGAGCATGTGTAATTACAGGATTCACCCACAAACAAAATTCATGGACACATGTGAGGGTGTAGCCTGTGACCATATCAAAGCATTTTATACATGTCTTCCCCAATCAAAAAAAAGAAAAACTAGAGCTCTCTAGAGCACATACCCCACATGCACTGTATGACACATACATGTATATAGCAAAGCATACATGTAGCTACGTATTTACCCTAGCCTCTAGCCTTTAGTCTATAGAACAATATTTCTGACTCGATAACGTGTGTAGTGAAGCTGCATACTATTATGGCACTACTAGGTGTGGTCAATAGGCATGGCCGTTAAAAAAGCATGATTTGTAGCGTTTGTTACTATAAATGCTGTGGAGCATGATGCACATATGTACACTGGTATGTATGTATGAATTAAGTTCAACAAATTAAAGGGGCTATAGTTGGGTGGGGGAGTACATACATGTACATGCATGTAGCATACATTTACATGTACGTGGAACATACCAGTTGGTTGCCATGGTAATGATGATGATGAGTGTGGTATTGAGGTCTCCTGTGAGCTCTCCTGTAGAGTCTGCCATCACTACCAGTAGTGTATAAATAAAGTACAGTACCAAGGACATTAGTATATCACAAGACTAGAATATATCAGCTAGGAAAATTAATAGGGAATTAAATTTGGTGGTTTGGCAACCGTCAAATTAAAAAATTTCCTACTCACACTCTGTTTACATGCACATGCCTCAAGGGCCTCATACTGTACCTACAATGTATAACAATGTACATTAGCCACATGAAATGTGAGCAAATTAAAAATGATCACAAGAACAAGCCATACTCTATTTTCAGTAGCAAAAAAACTCTATACTAGAGAACTCTTATAGCTCTCTATTTTTGTACTATCATTTACCTTCATCTCCAAAGTTGAAATTATTTCCAAAAAACATCCAAAATATGTCGTTAGGATCAAACTCATCATCATCATAGGCATAATGGTAGCTAGCTCGCCCTCCGTTCATGCCAGATGCTTGGAGACCTTCATCACCAAACTGGTCATATCAGTGTCTCTTCTCTTTGTCACTAAGCACAGAGTAGACCTTGCTCACAGCTGCAAGTAAAGACAGACAATTACATCATGAAATACTCCACGTAAGTTTCATGTATACCAATGCGCAACATTATGGGTGTGTCCCCATAGAGTTGCTGTGTTGAAGCTAAAAAATCACTGGATCCCCAAGCTAGGGATATCTACATTAAGCTCAAATGTCAGTTTCAATCGCCAATCACAGTCATATCATTTTTGCTTGGGAATCCTGAGGGACCACCACCATCGAATATCACCATGGAAGTTTACTATGTACAGTGTATGGGGATAAAAGTGACGACACAGCATTTTTGTCCAAGTATGTGATCATCTCTGATGATGTACAAAAGTGGAGAGATGCCTCCTCCCCTCAAATTTTGAGCAGGGCGAAAGCACATAGATGAAACAAATATCACCTTATTATTACTACTTTCCAATCCAATACATGAAAACTGATACATGCGCATGTACGTACACTGTAGCAAACCATTTTATCCCATTATCTAAGAAAGATGTATGCATACATGCAGGAATGCAGAACTGGGAGTACTAGAACATCAATGACATCACATAAATGTACAAGTCACTTGTAATACCTTGAAGCTAGAAATTTTCATGTTGACTAAGTTAGCAGCAACTACCCCATACCACATACATGTAACATTAGTAATGTGAATATACTTTCATAAGGTTCATTTTCAATAGCTGACATTCTCACAAACATTTCTAAACTTAAATTTACACATGGTGGTAGCAGTACAGATACCTTTGAATGTTTCGTCCGATTTGGGGGCATGGTTTTTGTCCGGGTGTAGCTTGAGAGCTAGTTTCTTGTAGGCTTTCTTGATTTCAACCTCCTCTGCAGTCTTAGATACCCCTAGTATGGCATAGTGGTTACTGTCACATCTTAACACAATATAACAAACAAAAAGGGGAAAGTATATATAAGTGACGATCATTACCTAATGTGCTTAAAATTGCAATCTACATGAGTCTATTCTGCAATTTTTTTTTCTGCTTGTTGTGCACTGCACGTGGACAATGTGTATGTACATCTTCGTAACCTCCTCCCTCCCTTACACAGTTAAAGGCACAATCAGATAATTTTGAATAAACTTAAGGAGGGGAACTTCGATGCAAATTAAAGGAGCTAGGTCCCATGGGAACTACCTTATGTGTTGTACAAGTACATTTCAAACTCCAAGGGGTCCCATATCATAAAGATCATCACTGCTCAACATAACTACATAACTCTGTCCCTGTCTCTCTCTCTCTATTAATGTGCACGCTGTATAATTAGTTCACCCTGACCTTTGCACCACTTCCACTAGCTCCTGAGGCTATTCTCTGATTGGTCATTTCCACCACCGCCAACACCAGTAGATCCACCCGATGTTCTTGACTCTGAAGCTCTGCCTCTAGCTCCCCCCCCCCCCCCCCCTTACTCACTGGTTGATTTCCTATTTCCACTAGCTTCTACTGAGTCCACAGTTTTGTGTGGAGATACATTGTGTATAAATATACATACATGTACATCCAGTGTTCTCCCCAGAATCTTACTAAGGTGTAGTGGGAGGGTGTGCATATGCCATGTCCACAAGCAGCATATTCAAATGTTTAATATAAATGCACCTGTCAATGTGTACCTCCACTATTTCCCTCCCAGGTTGCCCAAGGTACATTGTGTAAGACCAGGGGATTTAACATCTCTCTCACTAAGGCTATTCCAAGTTGTACTTCTGTTTCTGGTCCTGGATTCTTCCAAAGATCATGTGGATGGGTGGAACTACCAGCAACCCAGCAATACAAGCCAATCAGACTCTTGTCATCAAAATGTCTGCACGTCACTTCATGCATGTAGTATACAAACTACTGAGGATGCTGAAAATGTGGAGATTGCCAAAAGCACACAGGCTGGGGATCAAAAACAGAAATACAACTTGGAATGGCCTATTAAATAGCCTCTATCTAGGGGCCGAGTTCTTGATACTTTCAAGATAAATTTTGTACGGTAAACTGTACGACTGACCTATGGCTATCAGATCATTCACAGACTTGACGAACTGAGCCACTACAGGTTGAAGAGCCTAGTTGTGAAGTCCCCCCCCCCCCCCAGCACAAATGATATAGCTTTAGCTTTTGTTGAGGGGAAGAGGCAGTAAGATTTATTAGCTGGTCACTTGGCCACCTCGATCTGTCCCGTCCTGTAACCATCCTCAGCCTCTGTTCAGGCAATACTTAGCAGCATCACAATTCACAGCAGGTCCATTTCCTACAACAAAATTTCAAAAATTATGTACAATTAGTTAGGCTCGTCCACAGGCAATTAGTATACCGGTAATTTGAGATATAGATCGAGGTACGCGTGCATAGATTTTTCTTTGATGTGGGAAAGTATAGAGGCTGAAAGCTTGATCATGCTTTGAATTACTTTTGACAAGAACACTGCATGAACTATCATGTACATGTGTGATGGTAGAGGCACGTACCACATCAGTGAATTGCTTTTGTGTGTCCACAAGCATCATAGTCGGGGAGGCCATGACATCCACTTCCTTTCAGAACATCACAGTCGCAGAGACAGTGACATCTACAATATATAAAAGACAAAATGGCTCTAACAGTAGCACCAGAAAAGTATTTCATAGCACAAAACAAAGCAGAGGTACATACCACATCAGTCAATTGTTATTGTGTATCCACACCCATCACAACCAGGGTAGGGAAGGACCACATGTCTTCACATCAGCAAGTCACTAAACATGCACATTTTCAATATGAAAAAATTAGAAATGCACATGACAGTTTCTAAATAATGCTCACCAAAACTCCTACAGGACAACAGTAATACTCTGTATGAAGAAAAAGGTTTTTGAACCAAACACACAGTACATGCATGCATGCACGTGCACACACACACATAGTTGCAGCAAAAAAGGACACAAGATTCTCTATTTAGCACATAACTGCACGTATGATGGTAGAGGTACTTACATGTACATGTACCATACATGTTTTGCATGTCAGTACCCAACACAGCTGGAGAACCGTGACATCCACTGCTACACACTGCATTACCTGTAAAGAAAGAATGACATACAATGCCTTAGGATACAGTGTTTGTCCACAGTTGCTCCGAGTTCCTTCTAGCCTATATAAAAAAGAAAAGGACTTTGTGAACTCACAAGGTTGCAGCATAAAAAGCACACAAAATTCTCTGCTTAGCTACATGTTTATGTCGAGGCATCAGTGACTTGTTTTTATAGTCTAAATAATGCTCACCATACTCCTACAGGACATCATTAAAACAGTATAACCCATTGCTAACCTGTATAGCCCCATCACTCTTCATGTTGCCAACATCTGTCCCATCCATGGCTGCAGGAGTAGAGGTAGACAATCCAGTTGATGTCTCGTTGAATGGATGCATGTAGAGGACATACACGAACAAATCCAGACCAGCTCAATGCAAGGATTAACCACAGGTAGAGTCGACAGCTCGAGGTATCACCACATTCACTGTGGACATACCTGCATTTGTAAAAAAAAGAATGACATAAGTACACAATGCTAGACATGTACGTTGGTTCTTCCACAATTGTTCTGCAGTTCATTCCAGCAAATTGCTTGAGGACAGATCTGTTTTCAAATGTAGACAGGTGGATTAATGAGCAGCATTTAAATCAGGGGGGGGATAAATATTGCAAAATGGATTAGGTATAGGGTTGTCAGTGTTAAACATACAGTTAGGCAGTGTGCATATTGCACGTGTACCTTGCTGCAGGAGGTTGATACTGCCAGCCTAGCTGCCTGCATGGAGAGAAATATATATGCACAATGAGGACACTGGAGATAACCTAGTCTTGTTCCAAGTCCTCACCATGGTCAATACAGCCTCCCCCCTCCGTAACCATAGCAAGTCAGTAAACAAACGTACTTGCAAAACATATGTACCCTAGTAAAAATTCTTGAAAAGATCTTGTATGATCTTGCATGAAGTTCCAAGGTTTTCTGGGGCAACCCAAGATGGGAAATCGCTTACGAAATCCCTCTAATACAGCTAATTTGATCTTGTAAGATCTTCAGTGGATCTTACAAAATCTGCTCTATAAAAATGACAGGGATTTTATGGGATCTCTATCACATAGATTCCCACGTGATCATCCTAAGATCTTGCATGACAAGCCTGGGATTCATCCCACTAAATCTCTAGGATTTCTATGGTCTCTCTGTCACATAGATTCCCACATGATCATCCTAAGATCTTGCATGACAAAACTGGGATTCATCCCATTAAATCTCTAGGATTTCTACCGTCTCTCTGTCACATAGATTCCCACATGATCATCCTAAGATCTTGCATGACAAAACTGGGATTCATCCCACTAAATCTCTAGGATTTCTACCGTCTCTCTGTCACATAGATTCCCACATGATCATCCTAAGATCTTGCATGACCAAACTGGGATTCATCCCACTAAATCTCTAGGATTTCTACGATCTCTCTGTCACATAGATTCCCACATGATCATCCTAAGATCTTGCATGACCAAACTGGGATTCATCCCACTAAATCTCTAAAATTTCTATGGTCTCTCTGTCACATAGATTCCCACATGATCATCCTAAGATCTTGCATGACAAAACTGGGATTCATCCCATTAAATCTCTAGGATTTCTACTGTCTCTCTGTCACATAGATTCCCACATGATCATCCTAAGATCTTGCATGACCAAACTGGGATTCATCCCACTAAATCTCTAGGATTTCTATCACAGATTCCCACATGATCATCCTAAGATCTTGCACGACCAAACTGGGATTCATCCCACTAAATCTCTAGGATTTCTATGGACTCTCTGTCACATAGATTCCCACATGATCATCTTAAGATCTTGCACGACAAACTGGGATTCATCCCATTAAATCTCTAGGATTTCTACCGTCTCTCTGTCACATAGATTCCCACATGATCATCCTAAGATCTTGCATGACCAAACTGGGATTCATCCCACTAAATCTCTAGGATTTCTACGATTTCTCTGTCACATAGATTCCCACATGATCATCCTAAGATCTTGCACGACCAAACTGGGATTCATCCCACTAAATCTCTAGGATTTCTATGGACTCTCTGTCACATAAATTCCTACATGATCATCCAAGATCTTGCACAACCAAACTGGGATTCATCCCACTAAATCTCTAGGATTTCTATAGTCATTCTGTCACATAGATTCCCACATGATCATCCTAAGATCTTGTATGACCAAATAGGGATCCGTCCCATTAAATCTTTACGACTTCCACAGGATCTTTATCACACAGATTAACATATGATTACTCTAAGATCTTGCATGACCAAAGTGGGACTTGTCCCACTAACTCTCTGGGATTTCTATAGCATCTCAATCACAATCTTAGATTCTCATATGATCATCAGTAATGACCCCAGCAAAAAATTATAGAGCGGTGCTGTGGTAAACATCAAAGCTTATTTACCATGTTAATTAACCACAATTGAACCACATCAAAGGTAATTTAGAATTTTTAGAGCGGTGCCACGCTGCTCTTCCGCTCTTTAGCGACATCACTGATCATCCTAAGATCTTTTTCAGCAGAGTAATTTCTTGTGTTATAAAGCATGTATAGTAATAATTATGTAGTGTCAAATGCAAGAGTCCAGCAATTTTACATTATGTGAATGTTGCAATGAAGTCAAACTTATTTCCAGATGTGGTGGTGTGTACAGAAAGTGATGTTAATGATAATAATATTATTATAACGATAAATTAATTTTTAATGATGCTCATAATTATTAGGGATTTTGACAACATAGTCAACACTTAATTCATTACAGCACACTCGAACACACTTACAAACTATTTGAGAGACAGGTACAGCACTAACACATAACAATTGCTTTGAAACAGAAACAATAAAGGCACTTAAAAGATCTATGTCGGCATAACTGTTTAGAATATCTCTACCAGAATTACCAATGCTTTTTAGAAGTGAAGTTGATGATATTTCAAAGGGTCGAACAAGAATTAACGCAGGCAAACTTGGACACAAACAAAACTTTTGAATCACACCATAGTGCTCCTCAGTTCCATCAGAATAGCAGCACACAGAACTGTCTCTCTTTCCTTCTTCACCCTTGCCATAGTGGACAGAATGCAGCATTGCCCCCTGGTGATATAGCCGATGGAATGTCAGAACCTGAGTCGAATTTACAAAGGAAATTGACAGGAGTTGGATTGCTCTTCGTTCCTCTCGGGACAGAGTAGAAGACTGTGGGATTCCAACCGAGTACGTTCCAGGAGTTAGTTCTGACATATTTTTCCTTCTGGGAGTATACGGATCAAGAAATGCAAGTGTCTCTTCACTTTCGTGATACAAGAGTTGGTCAGCTATCGCACTAAGGGTGTTTGAGACATCAATAGAAAAGACTAATTGATCAGCTATTCTGTATTTAGAATGGATCATACTAGATACGTGACCATTCATACTTTCAAAACCAAAGGCAGAATGTGTCCAAAGGGGACCCCAAAGCCTGACGTACTTAGTCAAGTGTACAAGAAGATGTGCGTTCAGGGGACAAGAAGTATCCCCATATAGCTCTGGTAGAAGGTCGTAAAATGCTGCAAGCATATCATCAGCAGCTTGTATCTGCACTGTGGTAAGTTGAGATTGAAGGAGAATATGCATAGCACACACCAGTAAAGCAAAATGATGAAGATAGAGGGGAGGAAGAACATGCAGTAACAATGGGAGAGCATAGTAAAGCAACCAATTTCTGAGTTCACTAGCTTTCCAATACTTTCGATGTTTTTCGATACTACGAGGTACACGACTAAATTCATGAGGGGGGCGCTGCTTCAAAAAATTTTTGTCAATCTGCTTGACAAATCTACCAATGTAACAAGCACACCTGGTAGATGTCATCCACTTTTCGAGAAGCTTCTTAGTTACACCTTCCAGTACACAGTGCATGTAATCGATTGGAATGCCATTCACGAGATCAACGATACTTTCCAGACGAGATCTTCCCTTGATCCCATTGACTGCTTGACCAACTTCCTGGGCTTCAATTCCTGCGGAAACAATTGAGCTGTGAGTTCTAAGTGGATATTCTGTTCCAGGTAGATATACACGAGTGTGCTGTTTAGTTCCACCAGGATGTACACATGTCGGACAGCCCATAAGGCCATTGTGTTGTTTCATGTTCATTGCAGGAGCTCTTGCTATAAGATCAAATACCCCAAACAGTGGACGAAGTCTTACGGTCTTCACTAATCCGTCTAGCAATTTGACACATACTCCGTGACTTGACAGTCGTTTCAAAGTCTTTGAAAGAGGCTTCAATAAAATATTCATTTGTGGTTTAATACCTCCGACCCAGATAGCAATAGTAGCTAGATTATCTCTGTTCATTCTGATGCTGGGTGGAAGACCAGAAAAGGCTAAAAAGATTGGGTAAATCGTAAGTCGTGCTGATTTGAATGGCTGGATTCCATCTGTATTGAATATTGCACCAATGTGCTCACGGCCAAGGGGTGCTTGATATCCAGCTCCAGTGTGAATATCACATATGGCATGAGTTTTGGTTTTCAAACAATAATCTAGCTTGCCCCAGTTTCCTGTAAATTAAATTAAAATGTTGGTGAACAACAGGGTGTCATACACAGGTGTGTGTGGGGGGGGGGGGGTGGGGAGGTGGGAGCATGTTCCTCCTAAGGATGGGGTTACACCGTATAGCCTAACGTTTTTCAGGAGAATTGTTTTGCATTTTGACCAAATTTTGCTCAAACGAATTTTTCTTTCGTGGTTGAGCTTCCAGTCATGTCCTGTGTCCATGATAAATTTTGTGGGAGAAAATTTGTGTGGCCTTGGAAAATTTTCAACCATGAAAAGTATAGGTTATACGGTATAACAGTATTGATGCAGTACATATTACAGTGTAAACCAGAAGTTGGTATTGTACTTACGTTTAAAAATATTACTGATAGCTCTATCAGGTTTCAGTGTGATGAGTGAGTTTGGTTCCCCTCCTTGGCAGCCTGCATTGGTACATTTCTGCTGTTTTCTGTTCAGTTCAGTGTGGCACTGAGGACAAAAAGTTCTTTTGTTGTGTTGGCTTGAATGCTTCTTAAAAAACTTCTTCAACTGGTAAACAGACCGAGGTAGCTGATTTCCTGCAGGACAAAGTAACTGAAGAAGTTGAAGCAGCACCGAAATGGCAGAAAACGGTAGCCTACAGGCACGCTTAAACTCCATGATTGCGCAGTATGCTCCACAAATTGTAATATTAGCACCATCATACAACGGCTTAAACATATCACTGTCAACTTCTGCACTCTCAGTATCCATGCTAAATTCTCCATCATCCTGATCAAGATCAGAGTCATATTCTGGATCAGTGTGTGACAGCTCTGGATTACGCTCTGGGTCAAAGTCGGAGTGTTCTGGGTCGATGTCTGACTGGTCTGAATCTGGTTCACTGCCTGACTGCTCTGGAGTGCGTGTAAGCCCTGGGTCAAAGTTTGAACTTCCAGGATCGAGGTGTGGATCAATGTTTGAATACTGCCATTCTGAGTCAGAATCAGAGTGTCGTGGGTCAAGATCAGCGTCTACTTCCGTATCTGGATCAATGTCAGGTTCACTTGGATAGAACTCTGGGTTGATGTCTGAGTCGAGGTCTAGTAGTATTGGGCAAGGGTCGAAATTGTCCACAGAGGAGTTAAGACTGGAGTTTTCTGGATGGATGGTGTCCTTTGGCTCAAGGCATTCGGGATCACAACTTGTGCCTGATGTAGACACTAGTTCACTGTACTCTAGTCTTTGGTTGCATGTCAAACCTGCAGTCATCCTTTGTGATTCAGTCACACAATCATCAGTCTCATTTTGCCTTAGGTTGATCCTATGCAAGCTGCACAAGTAATAGAATATGCGATTTTCTAATAAGAGCACACCACGATCAGCACTGTAGTTTCACGCATATACCTTGGGTCTTCTCCTTTCTTTCTTAGTCTCCACCGAGTAGTCTTCGGTATTGGTGCGGTTGAATCACGTATATACTGCCTGTACGCCCCCCTCTTACTAGATGCCATACTATCTGTATCAGTTCAATGTTGACTCCATATACCTGATTGATGATGTCATAGTGCAATTTTTTTTTTCCAATTAGCTGGGGCTCCGCCCACGCCTAGCACGCGCATAATATATATTATATGCGCGCGCGCGCGCGCTGAGCTAAGCACGTGAGATTATCGCACCTATCCTAGTACCTACTAGTAGTATATAGTACGTACACGTACAGTACAGACTAGTCTAGCCCATCCCAGCAATCGATCACCTGGAGATCAGTCGTGCAACTCCACATCTAGATGGCCAGTGATATCAGTGCTAGTGCCAGTGAATACTCCGATAAGGATGAGCACTCCAGTCAAAGCGAAGAAGAGTATGATGAGCTGTTTACCGAGGAGCTGAAGGCACAAGAAGTTAGGGGAAAGAGATCCAAGAAGCTACCTGCAAGGTATCGTGAAGCCTTTGAATCTAAGGAAGACAACTTAGCAGTTGAATTGAAAGACAGTAAGTTGCTCATAGTGTCTATAAATTTAAAACAGATCTACTCTAGTTAGCTAGCTATGGACATTAAACCAGCTACATGAGGTGAGAAAATAATGTATTTGATGTTGTATATAGGCAAGATACGTGTGAAGTGCAACCAAACAGGAAAACTCTTCAATGTAAAGGTGACAGCTCTGTGTAAGGAGGATGGAGATCCAGTGCAAAGGGACAACTTGGTTGTAGGTGCTCAGCTCATCATGACTCTCAACAAAAAATCATATCCTGTGACACTTCAGAAAATTATTACTCCCCTAGAACTTCAAACAGACAGTAAGTTTTTCATATACATTTGTCCCTGGCGTATTTCTGGGTGTAGTGTTTCAAGATATCAAAGTTAATTTTGACACCTCATGTAAGCATACCATAGAACGGGTTTTAATTGCAAGTTTTTCCTGAGCTCGCATATAATAGATTTGCAAACATGAACGTACGCATCTTCTGTAACATGGTACGGAATTGTCTAACACAATCATTTGACCTGACTAGCCTAAAACGCAATCACACATTTAAAACCCGTCCTACAATATTACCTATTCAAGTAGAGACTACACTCTGAATAATTGCCACACCTGGAACTCACTGAAAAAAACTTGTAGCCAGCCTCGAATAATATGATAGCCACATGTATGTGCATATTATACCACACAACATTAAGTGGGTTTGGCTATGATTATGAGCAGAGAATTTTTGTCAAGCTTATAAGCATAAGAGGTAAAGTGATTGCTTTATCTGTCTGGTCGTGGTCTTGATCATCCATAAAATATTAAAGGATCTTGAGACCTAGCGAGACATCAAAATATAGCTACCTTTTACTTGTGAATGTGTAATAAGGCTGCTACAAATAGAGCATATCAACCAAATTGATTACTGCGCATTTTGAAAAATTGTGTTCATTACTATTATGCACTTGGTTGTTCTCTTTACAGACACCAAATCCAGCTCTGAAAAGCAAAAGAGGCCACTCACCGACAAGAATACACATCCTGAAGCAAAAAAACGGAAGGTTGAGAGTCAAGGTGTTACCAGGAAAGGTGCTTTGCTTGAATCAAGCAAGAAACCCAAGTCGGCAAACAAAGAGAATCTAATGGCTGCAAAGGCTGAGGTAATAACATGTTTTCAACTGTTGACCTTTTTTCTTTGGGGGGGGGGGGGCAGAGGAACTCACTCTTCCTTAAGTTGCTATTAGAATGCTGAAAATTGGCTAATTACCGTTGGTGGGGAGGAGATTATGTCTTTGTATGTGAACCTTTTAATAAAAGTTTGAAAATTCTCTTTTTCAATGACTAGTTGCTCAAAGTCAAAACGGACGATGATGAGGAAGAGGTCCAAGCCACAGACAAAGTAAGGCTTGATAACAGAATAACATGGAAGATATCATTTGTTGTGTTCACCATTAGGAAATCCTGCTAAGAATTGAAGATAAACTTGACTCTCTGATTCGGTTGGAGGCAAAAGTGGATAAGCTCTTTAACCTCCTACAAGGACATAATGTCGATGAAGCCATTGGCAAGGTCACTGTCAAGGAAGATGAACATGAATTTGTGGTACGTCAGTATAGACGTATGTATTTTGGGCTCTGTAATTGTGGCAGTCATAGGTAGAAAGCAAGTTTAATTATAGGTATCGTTTTGTTATCCTCTGTGAGAAAATAAGGGTTACTAAAATCTTGAGCATTCAGATTGTTTTCAGAAGTAGTCTGGATGCTATTACATTTTACCCTGCATGCATGCAAGTGAAGGATGCTGTATATGACCAATCTTTGTTTCCAAGTGCTTGATAAGCCACAAATCATGTTTTTTGATCGGCCACTCCTATTGAACACACCTAGTAATGCCATACTAACTATGCAGCTTCTATTGCGCATGCTCAACCTCAATAATGAATATAGCCTACAGTAAAAGTAGAATAGGCTTCACTATAATACTTATTAATCCTAGCCCATCCCCTAAAAGGTTAAGAACTACTTTAATAAATATTTCTGTGTAGGTTGATGGTGTGAATCTTTTACGTGTACCTGCCAAGGATGCGTGTGCTTATGGGAGAGCTCTCTTAGACTTGCTGTTTACAAAACAAGAACAAAAGATGTCCGTAGTACTGAAGAGCAAAAAAACTAAGAAGCCTCCCCTGGACCCAGTACGTGTAGAGAAGATGTTTGGTGAGCTGCTTAGTGGATAGCTTTTGATTAATTTAGTTTACATGCCTTCTTTATTTCTTGTAGCTTGTATTCAGCGACGATACGGAAACTCCTATTGTCACACAACACTAATGAATAGCCTAAACCAAAAGTGTAGAGATGCAAAGCCAGAGAGTTGAAAGGATTATGATAAGTGACATAGTATCTACCATGTACTTCAGGTTTAACAGTTTAAGTATACACTAACTTTTTATCATTTCACAATAATATGACAATAAAGGACACAATCATTTTTTATTCCCCCTTTTCAGTTTTATATGATATGCTGCACATGCATTTATGTACTTTGATAAGGAATGTAATCTTAGAAACTGAACCATGTATCTTGTTGATTTAGTAAGGTTCCAATACTGACCACAAACCAAAATCTTAGGATAGAAAGATCACCAAGAATCTTGCAGGATTACTAAGATTCCCATTACTGACCACAAGGCCAGATCTTATGATAGATCACTAAAAATCTTGCAGGATTTAGTAAGATTCCCATTACTGACCACAAGGCAAGATCTTATGATAAATCACTAAAAAATCTTGCAGGATTTAGTAAGATTCCCATTACTGACCACAAGGCCAGATCTTATGATAGATCACTAAAAATCTTGCAGGATTTAGTAAGATTCCCATTACTGACCACAAGGCAAGATCTTATGATAAATCACTAAAAATCTTGCAGGATTTAGTAAGATTCCCATTACTGACCACTAGGCAAGATCTTGTGATAAATCACTAAAAATCTTGCAGGATTTAGTAAGATTCCCACTACTGACCACAAGGCAAGATCTTAGGAAAAAAATCTTGCAGGATTTAGTAAGATTCCACATGATTAAACAAGAATCTCACTAAAATCTTGCATGATTTAGTAAGACTGCAATACTAAAGTCCTTTAAGATCAACCCTGATCTTATGTGGAATCATGTAAGAATCTTATGTAGATTCCTGCAAGATCCCAACAAAGATCTTCATGTATCTTGGTTCCAAAACCATGTGAGATCTTATATAAGATCCTAGCAATATCTTGGAAGATCATCTCTTGAGATCTTGCAAGATTTTTTTACTAGGGGTACATGATAATAGTGCTCTAAATAGTGCTCACCAAAACTCCTATCACATGAGGGTAGCAACACCTGCTAGTCTATATGAGGAAAAAAAGGTCTTTGTCAACACCCAAACACACACACACACACCACCACGTACACACACACAGTTGCGGCATAAAAAGCACATAAGATTCTCTAGTTAGCATGTAATCACATGTATGAAGGTAGAGGCACTTACATGTACCATATCAGCAACTTGCTTTTGCATCCATCACAGCTGTGCCGTCCCAGATACCTCGCAGATATAAAAGACAAAATGGCTCTAACAATAGCACTAGAACAGTACTAAAAAAATAAAAGTGGCACACTAGCGTTCATGCAGGAGCTCGCTAGACTAGTGCCAAAAGAAAGAAAACAAAAGAAAGAAGTGGCACACTAGCGTTCATGCAGGAGCTCGCTAGTGGCACACTAGCGTTCATGCAGGAGCTCGCAATACCAGTAAATAAAGTAGCACTTACCGCTGGTCAGATGATAAATCTAATCCCAATGTTAGCGAAGCGATGCAAGGTAGTTCCACTGTCATCTGACGAGCTGGTATATAAATGTGCAAGCTGTATGAAGAAAAGGTTTTTTTTAACCAAATGCATAGTGCATACACTCACACACTACCATATACATGTACATGTACATGTACATACATAAGGTTGCAGCATAAAAAGAAGCACACAAGATTCCCTAGTTAGCATACAACTGCACATAATTATGAAGATCGATAGAGGTACTTAAGTACTTACCACATCAGTGTTTTGTTGGACTTTTGTTCACCAAGCACTTGTCTTCACCTCAGACTTGCTCACCTAGAATGTTTACACTCTAGGGCTTACTTCACTGAGGACTGATTTCACCTTGGACTTGCTAGAGCTTTGTCTTCATCTAGGATTTTCTTCACCAGGCTTGATCTGGACTTTTTCACCTAGCATGCCAAAGGACTACTGCGACATGATCTGCGTCTACAAATTTAACATAGACAAGTGGATTAACATATAAATTGGGAGGGGGGGGCACATGTCAATTGTTGGTACAGAAACCACCAAAAAAAACAAAAAAAAACAAAAAAAAAACAAAAAAAAAACACTCAAACATTCAATTAAACTAAACAACTGTACTTGGAAGATCTCAAATACACAGGACACACATATGCACCATTCTCCCATTATCGACTTGTCATTTGCATGAACTGGCAGTTCCACACTACCTTATTGGTCCTTTCAACAGGGTGAGGTCAATTGTAGCACTCTTCACGCTTCTGACATCCATGGCTGCATGAGTAGTGGACAATTCAGTTGATGACATCTCGTTGGACGGATGAGGAGGATGGTTGTAGAGTTGAGGGCAGTTCAATTCAAGGATGAAGACCAGTCCAGATATCAACACCTTGAGTCCGAGTCATAACAGAGGTACAGACACAAATCTACAACATAAAAAGCACACAAAATCCTCTAGTTAGGACGTTAGGGTTTCATATTGGGGGGATCACACAGGTTAGAAAGAAGACAATTGCATGCGTACAAATTTGTATACCTCATATACAATACTGTTTAATTTTGATAGTGAACTGTAGCTATACACATGGCTACCAGTACTCACAGTGAATCTTAATGTGTAATTCGGATTATTAGAGAGAAACTTTGAATAGCGGTGGCCACTATTTAGAAACAATGCCATAATAACATTATAGACTTTGCTCTGCAGTAGCTAAACAAAAGGTAAGCCATAGGGAGAGTGTATTTGGGGAGGGGTACCCCCCCCCCCCCCCCCCCCCCAAGGGATGAGGCTATATAACATATGTAACTACATGCAATTATCATGAAACTAAGCATTCAAATCACCTTGGAGATATAATAGACAAAAGTAGCAGCACCAGAATAGTATACAACTACATGTGCATGAACAAGGATCCCTCTTAACTATGGGCACGGACCATGTGCAACTATTTTGTGGTGCACATTGATAATCCCACCTGGATAATTCCTCAAATTTGGTCTGTATGTCAGGATTCAACCTACTTCCTTAGTATAAAGCTAAGATCGTAGGATATCGTGCAGTTCAGCCTTCTTTATAAATTTTGCACACACCAGTACCACTTGTATACAACCCTGTTCCTATACAGTGTGTATGTACAGCAGATTCATGCACCTTTGCAATAGAAAAAGTGCTAGGACTAAAACCATAGTTGTAGTTCATTTAATAAGCCACAAGCAACAGTTTACACAGCAGGACAAGGTGGTTTTTAAGGTAGCCAGTCTGTTGCAAAGGTGCCTGAATTTGCCTAGCTTGCCCCAAGGAGACAAGGCCATGGAGCAATGTATACATAGGATAATTAGTGGTTTCAGATAAGGGTACATAGGTGTGCACACCCACATGTACATGTATGCAGCCACAAATTGCTACATATGTGTACTCAAACTGCAACATAAATTAATACATAATGTACATTTGACAGGCTTCATGCACTACCAAGGGGAAGATCCTGAAATATAGACTAAATTTAGAAAGACAGTTCAAATGTGCACCAGATATGAAGCCAAAACACAGGCATAGGCTTGACTGGACTGTACAAATGACATGCTAAAGCCCCATCCATATTAGGCTAAGCTTTGAACTACCACGAAATAGCTACACGCCAACCCAGTGAGTTACCTTGCCTTGTTATTTTCTCCCTGAGGCGGCAGTAGCCACGAGGCATCGGCGAGCGAGACACACCTGCAAATAAATTTCAAAAGAAATGGCAAATTATTTTAAATTTGGCAGTCTTGCCGATTTAACATTTCCCAAACTATCACAGTCAGGCCTATTGAAGGTACGGGTGCGTATTTGAACTCACAGCATGATCTCAGACACCTGCCTGCTATCCAGCCAGCTGCAAAAACTTGCAGTTTGTCGGCATCTTTGAATCTCAAACAAACTGGGGGGTATTCGTCCACCTGCTCGTCCAGACTTTCAAATGCAGTTTCCCCCATATGCATATGCCCCGATTAATGTCCTATTCAAACGACCTTTACCAAACGATCGCAGTAAAGATGGATCGGAGCGAGTCGTCTTTCAAGCGTACCTATGAGAAGGTTGTGTGCCAGCTGTCCTCCGTGCAAATGGGAGAGATATCTTGCCGATTTAACGAGCTCTACGCCAAGGCTGGGGTCCAAAAAGTCGCGTCGCGTTCTCCAAGTACTTGAACCTTCCGGTAGCTGTCAGTGGGTCTTTGATGCCTTCAACGAAAAAAGGTACTAGAAGATGAGTGAGTGTGTATTAATTTTACACTTGCTGGATTGTTTGATGCAGGCTTGGGGTCTCGCTGTAAATTTTATGCAGTGATATTAAAGCAAAGTTACGACCACATAGCAGCTAGTACAAAGGTTGTAGCTCCGTGGTGCCTCCAAGGATCGTATTACCCTCACTGATAATCAGTGTAGCTTGATCCGCCACCCTTCCTATCCTAGTATCTCCCCCTTATTTTCTTGCATGCATTGAAAAGATTGGGGAAGGCTACTGTTTAGTCACTTTTTTGAGTTGATAACCATGCTTATACTATACGTACGTACAGTACGTTTATACATAATTATTATATTCCCATGCAGTCATGTGGGGCTGCTGTTGCTCTGGGGCAAGTTGGACAACCTATCATGCACACACACAAGACTCTGCAGCCTACTAGAACTCTGTCCAGCTCTCTCTAGACCGACTGTGTGAACTACAGACTGTCTATGAGCAGATACTCAACCACAAAACCATCCACACCCACTCACATCATGATCAACAGGGTAAATGTACCTGTTACCACTTATACACAACTTGTAGATACTGTAGAGTGAAAATTTTCGGCTATATGTTTTATACATGTACTCTTACTATCTATAACATCTGCTACTAATTTCACATTAACTATTTGTATAAGAGGGAAGTGGTCTAACAAGTCATATAACTGCTCTTGTGGAGTGGGGGTGGTCTATCTCTGTCTCTCCTACACAGAATTTCCATATGGCTGCTGAGGTGTGCTTCAGGGAGCCTGACCTGGACATTATGGACAAGGCTCACGAAATATCCCTAAACACTGATGTACTCTTTAAGAAAGGTGACGACCCCTTACCTAACCAATAATACACCCTTCTCAGGCTTCTGTCTCTTATCATGTGTATCTTTGTTGACAGCTTACATGTAAGCCCTTCTTTCAGGGATGGTTTTTTTATCTATGTCTCTAAATAGCTATGACTGCAAATAGTGTTCTAATTAATGGAAAATCAATTTTATGACCTATAGATTTGGAAATTTTTGTGTTAGTAAACTTTCGTATGATAAATTTTTGTATTGAAATTTTTTGTAAGAACGACCCCTTACCACACTAATGTCAATAGTGTGCATGCATTTTTGTAAGATTCATTTTCGTAGCTGCCATTGACTACGAAAATATTTTTACAACAAAGATTTCAGTACATGCATGTACTCTTAGCTGTATATATTCACACTCTCTCTCCCTGTCTGTCTCTCTCTCTTCGTTATTCCATCCTCCCTCCAGGTTGTATTTTAACGTAACGACCTCAAACTGTTTGTCACCTCAGCTACCATAGATGCTGATAAATTTTCAGCAACGTTCCCTGGTCAATCTTTCCTATTGATATTTACTCGTAGCCCCTCAGATGATTACAAAGAGAATGCTGTGTAGCAGGTCATTCAGATTCACCTTCAACATTCTAAAAGTGACATCATCTTGATCTTCACGCCGGTACAGGAGGAAATGGAGGTCACTTGTGAGGCAGTATTGGGTCAGTTGTACATTATGTGTGAAAGTAGTGTCATGTACTTGTGCATATGAGGTCATTACGACGTTTGAGGTTGTTACAACGAGATACAACCTGGAGGAAGGAGGGGAGTGAGAGACAGAGAGAAAGAGAGTGTGAATCTGCAGTCTGATAGTCTTACAGTATGCGTGTGCACTGTTAATGTAAACATGATAAGGGATTGTTCCTATGGACATGTTTTAAGCATGAGAATTTGTCATACAAAGGTTTTGTAGCGACGAAAATTATGTACAGTGTAACTACATGTATATACACATATATGGCCTGAATCCATTCCATGGCTCCAATCTTTAGAGTATTATACATGGAAAAAATGTTCGAAAAGTGTTGCACTCAAACTCCACCCTCTTTTATTGTAAACAAATGTGATTATCAAAGTCATAACAGGAAAATGTCCATTCAGACTCGAACCTGTTCCAACACACTAAACTGCCACGAAGTATACCTACGTGCATAGTAGGCCCTAAATATTGCACTATGTGTAAGTATGCATACTGTATTGTATGATATATGTTAGTTGGCTCTTTTATTATCACATTTATCAAAGCATTTTTTTATAGTGGGTAGAGCTTGGATGTGGCTATTCTGAGCTATTTGCTAAATATTCCACTGTGTGTACACTGCAGTATATGCACACAAACATGCACATGTACACATAGTGCAATATTTTTTCCCTACTATGCACGTAGGTATACTTTGTGGTGCTTTCTGGGCATAAGTTGTCTATACCTCTCTTAGAGTGCATGCGAGTGTTATCATTTCTGTTGAAAATGTCAGGTAACTTATGAAAAACTGTCGCATACACTTTCCTTGTTGCCACGAGTTATCTAAGGTGCCCAGTGGTGGGTGATTTACTAATGAGCTACTTGTAGATGCATTGTGCTGAGGTGGTGTGTGTATCCTTCAGAAGGGTGCTCAATCTCAAGCAAAAGAAAAAATCATAGTAAGGGATTCTACTCACAACATCAGCCTTCTTATTGTAATTAAAGGGTTCTCCCCTTTTTCATCTCCCTGTGGGTCACAATATCTATGTTGTCATGTAATTGGTTCTCCATTTTTTATGTTGCAACAATTAAAGGGTTCTATCTCTCTCACACACACACAGAGTTTATGGTATAATGATTGTAGTGGACTGTGGCTATTGCTATTGTAAGGCGAGGTCTACAGTGTCTAATCCTCACTTTGGTATGGATGCTCTTCAAGTATACCAGGTAAGCACTCGTTATCATCATTAATTTAATACAATTTTTTTGGGATAAACCATGTCACCTTCATAACCACAAGCTGTTTGGTGGCTCTGCCTTTGGTAGCATTTACATAGACATGCTGTGCAGTGATAGACTTGCAGATGTTGTTCTGCAAGTAGAGAGTGAAATAAATTTTGGTAGTATTGCATTTGTTGAGATTTCCTGATGCCTTCTTGGAGGGATCGCTCTCAGGAATGGTGGTAGGAAGTGTCGGAGAGCGAGAGAACAAACAACTCCTCCACTACGACCAGCTCTTTTCCTGCTGCAGTAGTCTCCTATGAACTCACTTGCCAGCTTGAGTCAAAACTACTTGATTGAGCTGAAAGGTGCATCCTCACAATAGCCCTTTTGTAGGATGAAGGCATTTGTGATAGCCACATCAAGCAGAAAATGAAAGATGTATTTGTAAAATTTTCTGCATTTCGTTCTGCAGCTGTAGTAGCCCCTGACTTGGTCTCCTCTGTCAACTCTGCCCATGTAGGTGTTGTAGTCCATGACAGACATGGGGCAAGGCACAGATATCCTCGAACCATCCTTTTGGCACCGGAGGACGTTAGTCGACTCGGGCTGGCTGGTGGTGGACATGACTGTGACAACCTTTCTATCCATCCAAGAACTTGCACATACATTGCCTTTCTGGACTGTGAGAAATTCACCTCTATTATGTGTGTATTTAGTTGTTTTGTGTGTAAATTGTACCAAGAGTATATGAAAGGGAGATAGGGAGAGTATTGAACTGAGCAATACTGTGTGTAACAGCTGTTTGTACAGTTAACATTTGTATTATTTTGTAATGATATCCAATCTTGCTGAGCACATAACATGGTGCTATGCCAACCAGTGCATACCTATACACATGGCTAGCATAGCACCATGTTATGTGCACATTACAGCTTAGCCACCAAGAGTCAATATCATTACAAAAGCCATACAAACAGTTGATACACACAGTATTATGCTGTTCAACATACTTCCTCCCCTTTCATATATGCACACACACAAACTCTGTTATTCATGCATCCACACACTGTTATGTACACACATGCGTACATGTACATGCACACACACATGCACATACATGCGTACTCATAATAATAATGTACACTCACCTATTCTTCAGATTCGGTTTCTTCAACTGGGGAGGAAAACCCTTGCGATCTTTTCTCACAGTGCCACAGGCATAGATGCTGTCCTTCTCAAGATCTTCCAGGAGTTTGAGGCTGGTGAAGTAGTTGTCAAAATAGACATGGTGGTACTTTCCTTGGAGATCAGGTGAGCGTCTTGACAACTCTAGCTCTTAGCCCATGCTCAGTGGTGTTGTTCTTGTTTCCTGTGTAGACCTTAAACCTCGAGAAGTAGCCATTGGTGCTGTCTGCGGCAACCCACACCTTGATTCCACGCTTGGTTGGTTTCAGTGGCATATACTGTTTCAGCGATGATCTACCCTGAAACTTGATCATTGTCTCATCAACAGCAATGTCACGGTGGGGCTCGTAGGCCTGAGTGAACTTGGTGAACTGGTGGTCAATCAGTGGTCTGACCTTCCCGAGACAGTCATGGCCATCCTCTTCATATGGTACCAGTGTGTCGTTGTTGACAAAGTAGAGATACCGTGAGATCTCAAGGAATCGGTCTTGAGTGATGCAATCAACCACTGGAACATACCTAAGACAGGGATCTCGTGACCAGTAGTCGTTGAGGGATGGAAGATGGTTTATGCCCATCAAAACACTAAATCCCAAGAACGCCTTCAACTCCTCCACTGTTATCTTCGACCATTTGTCATACTTCTCGTCTCCCATTGCTATCTTTGCATATGCATTGCTTTCTTTTCCGTTAGGTCTGGCGAGAAAAACAGGTCGAAGACTTTCAGTGAAGATGTATTGAGTGGGGCCTACTGGGAAGGTGAAAGGATGGATGGATAGGCATTTGATGGTGGTGCTCCACGTCGAATCTTGGTTACCAAAAGAGCTGGAGGTGCCTGTACTACTTGCTGCTGGAGTATCATGCAGGGTGTTGGGGTCGTTTTCATCGATGTCATCATCAAATTCATCCCCTTCCAAGTCACTAAATTTGTCATCACTACCATCCATGACAAGCTCATCTGGATCAAAGTCAGGCTCACAGTCAGCAGCAGCATCATCATCGCTATCAGTACAATACTGCAGCACGTCATCCACAGTCAAGCGGGCCCTTTAGCTGCCATTTAGCTAGTTATTGTGTAATGTATTTATATTCATGAATTGAACTTTACACCATGTACTATCACTTACCGGTTCAATAAGTGCAAGCTTGTAGCGATAAAAGATCGAGAAATCAACGGTGGGAGTGGTCGGTGGAGAGACTCGATTCAATGTAGAATAGGTCAGTGGCTCCTCTGAAGCACAATATTGACTAAAGATGAGTACGGTACAGCTGTAGTGAATTCGCTACAACCACCTTCCGGTGTTGACGCATGCGTGTAGCGAATTCACTTATAATCGGTTAATAATTAAGGTAGAACAATAATAATAGGATGACCATTACTCATGTACATCACGATTCACACATTTAAAGGCATTGTGTCCCTATATAAGGGCCGCGTGTTACTATTTTTAAAAATATTTGAAATCAACCGCAAAACGTGACGAATACGGACGTCACGCGCGCGCAAGCGCTAGCGGTATCGATCATGGCGTAAGCCGCGCCCACAGTCAGCTATCGATCGATCCCAACGCGCCTACGATGGCGGATAAGCCCAAGATACGAAGGATACACATCGAAGGGAGAGGTAAGCCGTCCCTTCTGCATCCTTCAGTACACTCGGGAAGTCTATTTCGCTAGCTAGCACCAAAGTACACGCCCGATCGCGGGCGCAGGGCCAACTCGGCAGGCCAGGCACGGGCAAGTGGCGTGATCGCGACGTCACAAAACCACATCGCCCACGTACTTGATTGGATATTGGGGATCCCCATCCGGCTTCCGTTACTAAAAATACGCTTAGGCCAGACCAAATTGATTTTCTGTTTCACGGATTTTTCCCCCCGAAGTAGTGACCCGGCAGGCAGGTAGAAAAATAATGAATATTTAATTAAGTTCGACCTTTCACCTCAGATCGACGACGCAAACTGTGACAGAAGTTGTAGAAACTACAATTTTGAGCACCTTCTTTCAGCAACGCACGGTTAGCTGCTATCATCGGCTCACTAAAGCTGCTTCCATGCAATGTTCACACGGAACAACAGTGGTAATTCCTAGATGCCACTGTCGAGTTGCTGGCAAGGCCACGCCTATCCAATTAATCTTTTTTTCAAAAGGTAGAAATCATAGACCCGCCGGATCCGTGAAACAGACAATTAATTTGGTCTGGTCTTATATGGTGACACAGTTCCTTTAAATTGTATGCGAAAAAAACATGCACTTGTACGTTATACATATTACCCTCTCTTCACACACATTCACATGTTCAAAGGCAGTACTTTCAGTAAGGCAGTCTACACGGAGGCCCCACCCAGGGCCGTCGGAGGCGGGGCGGCTCAAGCCGCCCCACTTTTTATGCCTTACATCCGACCTTTGACCCCCTAAATCTTACCTAAAATATGCCAAACCGCAACACGTGCACGCAGAACCAGCTGGTGCTGATTCAGCACTGTTAATCATCCTGGATATGAGCTCGAGCCACAGTCCTGCGATTATGCATGATCATAAGTGAGCATTCAACAGTGTACTTTGTTCGCGCGCGAATGGAGAGATTTTGTGGGTGTGGTTTAACTATTTTCGGGCGTGGCTTCAAATTTTGCGCGCGCGCTTAATTGCTACAAACTCTTCTACAGAGAGCCTCCCCACTCTTGAATACCTTCCTACGGCCCTGCCACCTACGTACGTGACTACCTCGGGCCAGAGGTCATGTAATCAAACATATGGGAATGATAATCAAGATTTTATTACTGTATATTATTGTCTGTATTTTTCTTATGTTTGTCCAGTAGCTCTTTCTAATGATCGAAATCACGAAAAGAATGATGAAATAGCACACTGTAACCTACAATCTTGGGTAACAGTAAGATTCTTGCCCGCGAAATCGACAGGTGCGCGGGTACAATTATGTCTGGAGTCGACTTCAGCTCTTTGGGTAGGTTGATGCCAGGAAGACTCATCCCTTCTCTTTCTCAGTCAAGAAAATATACTTTCAAGACTACACTTTACCACAACAATCTTGGCTATTGCTTGTTGTACGTAGTACTAAAACGTCACTGAAAACGAAGAATAATTACCATAATTATATCGGCGTTCACTGTTCTCTAGCTTCACGATTCAGCATTCCAACTGGCCGAGTTCTTGTAAATATAGTCTCCACTGCAATCATAACAACAAACTACAAGTCTGTATCTATTCTATTTTTCACACTATAGACCTATCTGTACACGCGTTCTCTCGGTTTTTCTGTCTCTGCCAACTTCAGCGTTTTGGGCAGGTTGATGCGAAAGGTCAAAATGATCCCAACTTTGGATGATGTCATCCCTTCAAGTTGCACTGCCAGCAGACCAGCCTAGATGTGGATAAGACCTTGTCCGAGGTGCACAAGCTACCGTTAAAAATCCAAAAAGGTGAGTCTAACTTCAATTCTCCATGCCAGGAACGGTTGTGTGACGTCACGCGTGGGTGTTGCATGTGCTATATTATTATTATGCACGTGCATAACAATATTATTACTCGACCTGTAAGGCAAGCCGTGTGTGCAAAAGAAATTATGCTGTGTCAACTTTGATCTCTCCTCCTCCAATTGGCAAGTATAAATTTGAAGTTTCAAATATCCCTCATTTCCTGCTTGCTTGCTTGTTGCCAGGTGTTTTTCAGGCTGCATGTAACTTGAACTTAGTGTACATGTGTATACAGTGTGGAAAGAAATGTGGATGATAACCATAGCAGAGACTATAATGGAAAACAGCATCACATCAGAACCACTGACAAAAGGTTCTAGAAATATTTATTAATGATCTACGCTTTGTGTGTCCCGATGGCCGATTTCTCAGAATGGAAATGGGAGAATTCCAATACATCAAAAAGTCACGAACATGCATGGATAAGATTAGTCACAGCAGTTCATTTTTACAAACATAAACCATTCTTCAGGTCAAAACCAGTTTTTTGCGGTTATAGTTTAATATGCAATCACCCCAACTCTGACGAAGCTTAATATATGTCAACTTCTCTACTACTTTGCCTTTTAAAATGGCACGATTTTATCCAAAGTGACTAAATTACATGAGTTGAAGCTGATACCCTCATCACAAACACTAGTCTTACACTGTAAACGAGCAAATTACATCTTAAAACTAAGTCTTAGCATACCTTTAACTCAGTCTCCTTTCCTTCTATGCTATGAACAATTCGATTGGCACACAACTGATGGGGAGGTAAGCATCACATGGGATGATGGAGACTCTCCAGAGAGTGATGATGAAGAGGAAGTCTGAAGATGAACCAGCAGACAAAGATGACCAGTCAGAACATGAAGATGAACATAGTGATGAGTTTCACGGGCAACAGATCATGGAAGTGACACTGATATCGATTCTAGCTAAACACTGTGACCTTAGTGACCTCTTGTGTATATTATTGCACATGCATGTCCTCATAATAATATTCATAGCATTGGAGCCTCATACATACGTAACTGTACACATGTGAAGCCCTGTAGTACGTCATTGTGGTTTGTGGTCTGTGGCCAAATACTACATCCCACACTACATTCCTCATCACCCAATCTACCTGGGTCTTAGTGTAGACTGAAAGTGACAGTTCCAGAGATCCATCGTATAGTCCATAATGTGATGCTGCTTCTCAAGTTACTTGGTATGGAAGATCTACTAACCTTTCACTTTATGGACCCATCTCCTCAGGTATGTATACATGTGCACATGCATGTACATGTAGAGTTATACATGTATGTACAATGTATAGTGTCATTTTCATGCATGGTGTCCTGACTGTCCTCATTTCAACAATACATGTACATGTTCAGCTCAGAGGAGGTACAAAATCGTTAATATTCCATGTGACTCGCACCCATACCAGTTTGTGTCATCGTGGGTGTGTCCCACATACAGTTGCTGTGTTGAAGGTTAAAAATTGTGGGATCCCCAAGGGATCTCTAGCTTAAAATAATAGTGTAGTTTCAATCACTGATCATAGCCATATAATTTGTTTGGTGATCCCTCGGGATCATCTTTGACAATCGCTGTCAAAGCTTTACTATGTAAAGAATATGGGGATAAAAAGTGATGATACAGCATTTTTGAGCGAGCACATGATCCTTTTGTACCTCCTCTGATGCTATCAACACAGACATGAGTGAATGTTAGCCCCATTCACATTGGGCTAAGCCTTGAATTACATGGAGTATGGATTACTATTGAGCTACATGACTTGTACATGTACACAACAATAAAAATTAAGGGATTTAACATTATCCTTCATACTATAATTAAAAGGTTCTCCCCTCTTTCAACTCACCACAGGTCATCGTTTCTTTATTGTCATGTAATTGGTTCTCCATTTTTACAATATACGTCACAATGTCTCTTCTGTGCCTACAGGTCATTGTATCTGTTGTATCAATCTTCTTTTGTTCTAAAGGTCGTGAGGAGAGTGACCACCTCACCTACCTCCATGTCTACCATCAATGAAAAATCAACAAGTAAGCACTCAAGCTAACTAGCTGATAAAGAGATGATGTACAGTGGAAAATGTATACAATATTGCACGACTGTGTACATGCATGTGTTTAAATTTATGTGTGTATGTGTGAATTGGTATGTGTTGATCCATGATGTTGCGTGTTTGTACGTTTATATGTGCACGTTTACATGTGTTTAATGTATGCATGTTTCTGATAAGGCTAGTGTTTGTGCGTGTGTGTTTATGTATATGTGGGTATTTGTACATTTCTGTATACCGTGTGTGCATACGTCTATGAGTATGTAGGTGTGTTTGTCCCTGTGTATACATGTATGCATGCACATTTGTGTGTATGGATCTGTGTGTATACATGTTTGTATATGTGTGTACATGTGACGTTTATGTGTGTGAATGTGTGTATGTGTGTACATGTGTGTTTGTACCTTTATATGTGTGAATGTGAGATGTGTGTACAAGTGTTTATATCTTTATGTGTGTGAATGTATGTGTACATTTAGTACCTTTCAGTGTGTGAATGTGTATGTGTACAGGTGTGCCTTTATACCTTTATGTGTGTGAATGTGTACATGTATGTACATTTGTGTGTGAATGTGTGTACGTGTGTCCATGTATGTGTTTGTACCTTAATGTGTGTGAATGTGTATATGTGTACATGTGTTTTTACCTTCATGTGTGTGAATGTGTGTGTGTACATGTGTGTGTTTGTATCTTTATGTGTGTGAATGTGTGCATGTGTGTGTACACATGCGTGTTTGTACCATTATGTGTGTGAATGTGTGTATGTGTCTACATGTGTGTGTTTGTACCTTCATTTGTGCAAATGTGTGTGTACATGTACCTTATGTGTGTGAATGTGTGTACATGTATGTGTTTGTACATTTATGTGTGTGAATGTGTCTATATGTATGCCTTTATGAGTGTGTAAATGTCTGTGTACATGTGTGTTTGTACCTTTGTGTGTGAATGAATGTGTACATTTTGTACATTTGTGTGAATATGTGTACATGTATGTGTACCTTAATGTGTGATTGTATGTATGTGTACATGTGTGTTTTTACCTTCATGTGTGTGAATGTGTGTATGTGTAAATATGTGTGTACCTTTATGTCTGTGAATATGTATGTGTGTACATGTGTGTATTTGTACCTTTATGTGTGTAAATGTATGTGTATACATGTGTACCTTTATGTGTGTGAATGTGTATGTGTACATGTGTGTTTGTACTTTTATGTATGTGAATGTGTATGTGTACACCTGTGTTTGTACCTTTATGTGTGTAAATGTGTGTGTGTACATGTGTAGCTTTATGTGTGTGAATGTGTATGTCTACATGTGTGTTTGTACTTTTATGTATGTGAATGTGTGTATGTGTGTGTTTGTACCTTCATTTGTGCGAACGTGTGTGTACCTTTATGTGTGTGAATGTGTGCACATGTATGTGTACCTTTGTGTGAATGTGTATGTGTGTATATGTGTATGTTTGTACCTTTATGTGTGTGAATGTGTGTATATGTGTACATGTGTATGTTTGTACCCTTATATCTGTGAATGTGTGTGTGTGTACAGGTGTATTTTTATACCTTTATGTGTGTGAATGTGTACATGTATGCACATTAGTGTGTGAATATATGTGTGTACGTGTATGTGTGTACATGTATGTGTACTCTGGCACATTAAGGCCTGGGGCACGTGTTGTAGCGGAGGTGAACGGAATTATTGAAAAGTATACGGGGGTGTGGCCAATGGCTGACAGTGAGCTTTGTCTAGAAACGAGTGGCTAGTAAGCTAGAAAATGTCGTGTACGAGATAGCTAGGTGATCATTAGTTAGTGGTAGGATGTAGTTAGCCTTTAGCATAGAGTTTACATCCATAGGCTAAGCTATTCTTGTGCCACGAACAGTTGTTAGTGTACTAAGCGCTCGAGGCTACACGGAGCAGCTGGAGATGGTGGACTAAGTCAAGAAAGGCGGCATATAAAGCCACCCTGGGACTTGCTGTGAGGGTGTCCATTGGAAAGAGCAGACATCATTCTGGTATATTCGTTGTTAGCAAACGATCATAAAGCCATTATACGGCTATGAATATTTAATTAGCTTAAAATTGACTACAATCTCGGATTTCATAAGGTTGTAACTCCCCGAAAGTACATGCATACAAGACGCTAATTTAGAAATTGGTAGTGCTAAACATGCTTAAGAGGACCTCTTCAACTAAAGCCTGCTTGTTGTTTATATACGCCGCCTAAGTGAGTGTATGGCTACTTTTAACTACAATTAATTAATTAACAGGTGGGCGTGGCCATTAATTAATTAATTGAATTCTGTAATATATTTAGTATCCATATTTCAAGTGTGAAGTTCATAGCTTGCTTCATGTAGCCTCTGTGGCCTCAAATGTGACCATCACTCCTGTTCAAGTGGACCTAGGCCTTAACTGTTCAGAGTACCTTAATGTATGTGAATGTACATATGTGTATACATGTGTGTTTTACCTTCATGTGTGTGAATGTGTGTGTACATGTGTGTGTTTGTATCTTTGTGTGTGAATGTGTGTATGTACACATGTGTTTGTATCTTCATGTGTGTGAATGTGAGTATATATGTGCATGTGTGTGTTTGTACCTTCATTTGTGCGAATGAGTGTGTGTACATGTGTGTTTGTGTGTGAATGTGTGTACATGTATGTGTTTGTACGTGTGAATATGTGTATATGTATATGTTTGTGTCTTTATGAGTGTGTAAATGTGTGTGTACATGTGTGTGTTTGTACCTTTATGTGTGTAAATATGTATGTGTATGCATGTGTCTTTATACTTATATATACATGTGTGTATGTTTGTCCCTGTGTGTAACTTAATTCAAGCACAAGTGTGTATGTGTGTGTACGGGTCTGTACGTGTGTGTTCACGTTTGATTATGCATGTGTGTACGTGTGGTTTGTACCTTTATGCATGTGAATGTGTGTAATTGTGTACATGCGTTGTACCCTTATGTGTGTGAACGTGTATACATGTGAATGTTTGTACCTTTATGTGTGTGAATGTGTGTATGTGTGTACATGTATGTGTACCTTTATGTGTGTGAATGTGTGGCTTTTATTTGTGTAAATGTGTGTATGTGTGTGTTTGTATTTTATGTGTGAATGTATGCGTGTACATATGTTGTGTTCGCACCTTTGTGTGTGAATGTGTATGTGGATACATGTGTGTGTTTGTACCTTTATGTCCGTGAATGTGTGTATGTGTGTACATGTGTGTTTGCCCCTTTATGTGTGTAAATGTGTGTATGTGTGTACATGTGAGTGTTTGTACTTTTATGATAATGTGTGTACATGCATGTGTTTATAACTTTATGTGTGTTTGTGTGTACATTTGTGTTTTACCTCTGTGTGAATGTGTATTAGTACATGTGTTTGTACTTAATGTTTGTCAATGAATGTGTACATGTATGTCTACCTTTATGTGTGTGAATGTGTGTACATGTATGTATTTATACCTTAATGTGTGTGTGTACATGTGTTTTTACGTTTGTGTGTGTGAATGTATTTGTGTACATTTGTGTGTACCTTTATGAGTGAATGTGTGTACATGTGTACATGTGTTTGTACCTTTATGACTATGAATGTGTGTATGTGTGTACATGTGTGTGTACCTTTATGTATGAATGTGTGTATGAGTGTACATGTGTACATACATGTTTTGTGAATGTGTGTATGTGTGTACTTTTATGTGTATAAATGTATGTGTTTGTACCTTTATGTGTGTGAATATGTGTATGTGTGTACACGTGTTTGTAACTATATGTGCATGAATGTGTGTATATGTGTACATGTGTTTTTATCTTTATATGTGTATGTGTACATGCGTGTACTTTTATTTGTGTGAATACATGTGTTTGTACCTTAATGTGTGTGAATGTATGTATTATGTGTACATGTATGTGTTTGTACCCTTATGTGTGTGTATGTATGTACATGTATGTTTTTGCTTTTATGTGTGTAAATGTGTGTATGTGTGTGTGTTTGTATCTTTATGTGTGTGAATGTATGTGTGTACATGTGTACATTTGCACCTTTATGTGTGTAAATGTGTATGTGAGTACATATGTGTGTTTATACTTTTATGTGTGTGAATGTGCATGTGTACGTGTGTTTGTACCTTTGTGCGTGAGTGTGCGTGCATGTATATTTGTACCTTCATGTGTGTGAAAGTGTATCTGTGTATATGTGTATGTACTTTTATGTGTGTGAATGTGTGTATGAGTGTACACGTGTACATGTGTTTGTGAATGTGTGTATGTACTTTTATGTGTGTGAATGTGTATGTGTGTACAAGTGTATGTTTGTACCTTTATGTGTGTGAATATGTGTATGTGTGTACATGTGTTTGTAACTATATGTGCGTAAATGTGTATGTGTGTTTATGTGTTTTATCATTATGTGTGAATATGTGTATGTGTGCACATGTGTGTGCACCTTTATTTGTGTGAATGCATGTGTACATGTGTGTTTGTACCTTAATGTGTGTGAATGTATGTATATGTGTACATGTATGCGTTTGTACCCTTATGTGTATGTGTATGTACATGTGTGTTTTTACTTTTGTGTGTAAATGTGTGTATGTGTGTGTTTGTATCTTTATGTGTGTGAATGTATGTGTGTACATCACCTTTATTTGTGTAAATGTGTGTGAGTACATTTGCACCTTTATGTTTGTATGTGTACGTGTGTGTTTGTACGTTTGTGTGTGAATGTGCGTGCATGTATATTTGTACCTTCATGTGTGTGAATGTGTGTGTGTACATGTATGTGTTTGTACCTTGAATGTGTGTATGTGTGTACATGTGTGTGTTTGTACCTTTATATGTGTGAAAATGTGTACATGTGTGTTTGTACCTTTATATGTGTTAATGTGTGTGTGTACATGTGTGTTTGTACCATTATGTGTGTGAATGTGTGTATGTGTGTACATGTGTGTGTACATGTATATCTTTATACCTTTATGAGTGTGTGAATGTGTGTTTGTACATGCGTCTACCTTTATATATGTGATTATGTGTATGGGTATGCATGTGTCTTTATACTTATATATACAAGTGTGTGTTTGTGCAATTGTATTCAAGCACATGTGTGTATGTGTGTACACGTTTGTGTATGCACATGTGTGTACATGTGTGTACACATTTGTGTATACACATGTGTGTACATGTGTGTTTGTACATGTGAATGTGTGTATGTGTATATGTGTGTGTTTTTACGTTTATGTGTGTTAATGTATGTGTGTACATGTATGTGTATCTTTATGTGTGAACGTATGTATACGTGTCATATGTGTGTTTGTACCTTTGTGAATGTGTATGAGTGTACATGTGTGTGTACTTTTATGTGTGTGAATGTGTGTGTGTGTACATGTGTACCTTTATGTGCGTGTACATGTGTATGTGCGTTTGTACTTTTGTGTGTAAATGTATGTGTGTACATGTGTGTGTTTGTACCTTTATGTGTGTGAATATGTGTATGTGTGTACATGTGTGTGTTTGTACCTTTATTTTTGTGGATGTGTGTATGTGCACATGTGTACCTTTATGTGTGTGAATGGGTGTACGTGTGTACGTGTGTATGTTTGTACCGTTTTGTGTGAATGTGTGTGTGTACATGTGTGTGTTTGTACCTTTATGTGTGTGAATGGGTGTACGTGTGTACGTGTGTATGTTTGTACCGTTTTGTATGAATGTGTGTGTGTACATGTGTGTTTGTACTTTTATGTGAGTGAATGTGTGTAAGTGTGTACATGTGTGTGTTTGCACCTTTATGTCTGTAAATGTGTGTATGTGTGTACATGTGTGTTTGTCCCTCTGTGTGAGAATGTGTGTATGTGTGTACATATGTGTGTTTGAACTTTTATGTGTGTGTACATGTATGTGTTAGCGCCTTCATGTGTGTGAATGTGTGTATATGTGTGTTTGTACCTTTATTAGTGTGTGAATGTATGTGTACATGTGTGTATTTGTGTGTGTGAATATGTATGTATGTGTCTTTATACTTATATATACATGACAGTTCGGCTGCTATCAACACAGATATGAATGAGGTAAAGGATCTATGGTGCTCTAGTACAGTTCGGCTGCTATCAACATAGATACGAATGGAAGGGTCTGTGGTGCTCTAGTACAGTTCGGCTGCTATCAACACAGACATGAGTGAATGTTAAGCCCCATCCATATTAGACTAAATCTTGAACTATCATGTTATTACTGGTGTTGGTGTTCTGTGCTTGGTGATTTAATTATCCCGGCAGACTCCTCGAGCACCAGTTTGGGTATAGGGTTGTCTATCACCTTTAAAGCTGGAGTGGAATTGCTCAGGTGGCTGTGGGGAGCCGTAGCTCAGTGGTCAGAGCACCTGCAGCTTAAGCAGGAGGCCCTGGGTTCGATCCCCGGCGGCTACCCTGGGTTTTTTTCACTTCCAGCTGGCTTACTAATGTAGATGGGATGAAGGATCTGTGGTGCTCTAGTACAGTTCGGCTGCTATCAACACAGATATGAATGGGGTAAAGGATCTATGGTGCTCTAGTACAGTTTGGCTGCTATCAACATAGATACGAATGGAAGGGTCTGTGGTGCTCTAGTACAGTTCGGCTGCTATCAACACAGACATGAGTGAATGTTAAGCCCCATCCATATTAGACTAAGTCTTGAACTATCATGAGTGTGTGTTTGTCCCTGTGTGTAACTGTATGCAAACACATGTGTGTGAGTGTATGGGTCTGTATGTGTGTGTACACGTTTATGTAAGCATACATGTGTGTTTGTATTTTATGCATGTGAATGTGTGCATGTGTTTGTACTCTTATGTGTGTGAACGTGTGTATTTAAACTAATCTATATATGTATGTGGTGCGTAATTCTAGAGTGTACATGTGTGTATACCTTAATGTGTGAATATGTGTATGTGTACATGTGTGCTTTTACATAATTGTGTGTGAATGTGTGTATGTGTGTACAACCTTAATGTGTGTGTATGTGTACATGTGTGTGTCTGTACCTTTATGTCTGTGAATATGTGTATGTGTGTACATGTGTGTGCTTGTTCTTTTATGTTTGTGAATGTGTGTATGTATGCATATGTGTATTTTTACCTTCATTTGTGTAAATGTGTGTGTGTGTATCTCTGTGCGTGAATATGTGTACATATGTGTGTTTGCACATTTATTTGTGTTAATGTGTATGTGTGTACATGTGTGTTTGT
The DNA here is from genome assembly GCA_964291365.2 of Stappiaceae bacterium. Taxonomy (GTDB): domain Bacteria; phylum Pseudomonadota; class Alphaproteobacteria; order Rhizobiales; family Stappiaceae; genus JBDWFY01. The sequence continues at coordinate 53,620 of OZ220016.1, read as the reverse complement.
ACCTTTGTGTTAGTGAATGAGTGTATGTGAGTACATGTGTGTTTGTCCCTTTATGTGTGAAAATGTGTGTATGTATACATGTATATTTGTACCTTTATGTGTGTGAATATGTGTACATGCATGTGATTTCCCTTTATGTGTGTGAATGTGTGTACATGTGTATGTTTATACATTTATGTGTGTGAATGTGTGTATCTGTGTACATGTATGTGTTTGTATCTTTATATGTGTGTATGTATGTACATGTGTGTTTTTATCTTTATTTGTGTAAATGTGTGTGTGTATCTGTGTGTGAATGTATGTGTACATGTGTGTGCTGCATCTTCATGTGTGTGAATGTGTATGTGTGTACATATGTGTGTTTGTACCTTTTTGTGAGTGAATGTGTGCAAGTATGTACATGTGGGTGTTTGTACCTTTGTGTGTGAATGTGTGTGTAAAGGTATGTGTTTGTACCTTTATTGTGTGAATGTATGTATGTATATGTGTGTTTTTACCATTATTTGTGTAAATGTGTGTTTGTATCTATGTGTGTGAATGTATGTGTGTACATGTGTGTGTTTGCATCTTTTGTGTGTGAATGTGTATGTGTGTACATGTGTGTGTTTGTACCTTTTTGTGAGTGAATGTGTCTGTGTACATGTGGGTGTTTATACCTTTGTGTGTATGTGTGTAAATGTATGTTTGTACCTTTGTGTGAATGTCTGTATGTATGTATATTTGTGTTTTTACCATTATTTGTGCAAATGTGTGTTTGTATCTATGTGTGTGAATGTATGTGTGTACATGTGTGTGTTTGCATCTTTTATGTGTGTGAATGTGTATATGTGTACATGTGTTTGTTTGTACCTTTATGTGAGTGAATGTGTGTATGTGTGTATATGTGAGTGATTGTATCTTTATGTGTGTGAATGTAGGTGTGTACATGTATGCGTTTATACCTTTATGTGTGTGAATGTGTGTACATGTGTATGTGTATGTGTGTACATATATGTGTTTGTAACTTTAAGTGTGTGAATGTGTGTATATATGTACATGTATGGTTTTTTACCTGTATTTATGTAAATGTGTGTATCTTTGTGTGAATATATGTCTGTACATGTGTGTGTTTGCACATTTATGTGTAAATGTGTATGTTTGTACATGCGTGTTTGTGACTTTATGTGAGTGAATGTGTGTACATATATGTGTATTTACCTTTGTGTGTGAATGTGTGTGTGTACATGTATGTGTTTGTACCTTTGTGAATGTGTATGTATGTACATGTGTGTTTTCACCTTTATTTGTGTAAATGTATGTTGGTATCTGTGTGTGAATGTGTACATGTGTGTGTACCTTCATGTGAGTTCATGTGTGCACATGTGTGTTTGTACCCTTATGTTTGTGAATGTGTGTATGTGTGTACATGTACGTTTGTCCCTATATATGTGTGTATGTGTGTACATGTGTGTTTATACTTTTATGTGTGAATGTGTGTATGTGTGTACCTGTGTGTTTGTACCCTTATGTGTATGTGTGTACATGTGTGCGTTTGTACCTTTATGTGTGTGAACGTGTGTATGTGTGTACATGTGCGTGTTGTACCTTTATGTGAGTGAATGTGTGTATGTGTGTACATGTGACCTTTATATGTGTGAATGTAGGTGTGTACATGTATTTTTTATACCTTTATGTGTGTGAATGTGTGTACATGTGTATGTGTGTACACGTGTGTACCTGTGTGAATGTGTGTATGTGTGTACCTGTGTTTGTACCTTTATGTGTGCATGTGTGTACATGTGTATGTTTGTACTTTTATGTGTGTGAATGTGTGTATGTGTACATGTGTGTTTGTACCTTTAAGTGAGTGAATGTGTGTATTTGTGCACATGTGAGTGTTTGTACCTTTATGTGTAGGTGTGTACATGCATTTTTTTTATACCTTTATGTGTGTGAATGTGTGTACATGTGAATGTGTGCATGTGTGTACATGTATGTGTTTGTACCTTTATTTGTGTGGATGTGTGTATGATGTATGCTTATACCTTTATTTGTGTAAATGTGTGTGTACTTGTGTCTTTGTGTGTGAATGTGTACATGTATGTGTTTGCACATTTATGTGTATGTTTGTACGTGTGTGTTTGTACTTTTATGTGAGTGAATGTGTGTATATGTGTATGTTTGTACCTTTATGTGTGTGAAAGTGTGTATGTGTGCACATGTATGTGTTTGTAACTTTGTGTGTGAATGTGTATGTATATGTACATGTGTGTTTTTACTTTTATTTGTGCTAATATGTGTGTGTTTGTATCAATGTATGTGAATGTATGTGTGTACATGTGTGCTTGCACCTTTATGTGTGTATGTGTGTACATGTGTGTTTGTACCTTTATGTCAGTAAATGTGTGCATGTGTGTACGTGTGTGTGTTTGTACCTTTATGTCTGTCCTTGTGTGTACGTGTGTGTTTGTCCCTTCATGTGTGTGAATGTGTGTACATGTGTGTGTTTGTACCTTTATGTGAATAAAAGTGCACATGTATGCTTGTACATTTTTGTGTGCGAATATATGTGTACATTTGTGACCGCCTACGGGAAAACCCGGCATATGGGATTATTGCGCAAATCGCGCAATGCGCGTTTATAGTACATCAGGTCAAAAATTGTCAAAGTCCAGCTTTTGCCATATTTATGTCAAATAACCTGTCTTCTAACTGTTACCGTCGTCTACGGAGGCTACGCGTAAGTTACCAAGGCGAAATAAGCCTTTTTTTTCTCAGCCCCCTCGATCTACCAAGCCTGACAGCTGCTAGTACACGGAGCCCGTTGCTAAGGGCGTTAATTGGAATTCGCGCGCTCGGGCTATCTAGCTATGGCTAGATTCGTCGAACTACTGAACGTTGACTCACCTTTTAAGCTTCTTAGGCATCGAAGAAGCGGCTCTCGATATCGACGACAAAGTTCGAGACTAACTTGACCTTTACGCTCTTTTCGAACGGCTCCGCCCAAGTCGAATTAATTGATTTCCGGTTCACGCGTAGTATACGGAACGCTATACGCGTACATAACAACGCCTTCAGACCGTAATTTCTCGTTTTCTATGCGTGTAACGCGATCGCAAACAAAGCGGCGCTACCTCCAAAGCGAAGCGCGCGATCGGTCTCAAACTTGCAGGTGAGTTAGCTCTAGGGTAGAGCTTATCAAAGATACATCAAACTCGATTTTCACAAAAAATCCCATATGCCGGGTTTTCCCATAGACGGTCACATTTAGTACCTTTATGTGTGTGAATGCGTGTACAGGTGTGTATTTATACCTTTATCTGTGAATGAATGTGTGAATGCATGTACATTTATGTGTGTTAATGTGTGTGTGTACATGTACGTATTTATATCTTAATGTGTGTGAATGTGTGTATGTGTATACATGTGTGTTTTTACCATCATGTGTGTGTACCGTAGAATCCCGCTATTACGCCCCCCTCGCGAATACGCCCCCCTCCCATTTTCAACCAAAGTTTCTGCATAGGTATTTTTGACCCGCGCATACGCCCCCTCCTACTGTGACTATGAAATCTAGCTATTTGAATGCTTAAGCTTGTAAAAGCCATAGCTATAATTAGTACAATAGCTGTTTGTGAGATATTAAGGCTTACTTTGTCGTTTTTCTCCTGTTTCATCCATCAGTTTGTACATCATGCGCCTACATGGCGACCATCGGTCGGTAATGGTCGTCACGCGGCAATGTCACGATCCCGCGAATACGCCCCCTCCCATGTTTTGCCTGATGCTAGCATGCACAAAAGGGGGGGTGTAATCGCGGGATTCTACGGTACATGTACGTTTGTCTATGTGTGTGCATGTGTGTATGTGTGTACATATGTATTTGTACTTTAATGTGTGTGAATGTGTGTATGTGAATACATGTGTGTTATTGTACCTTAATGTGTGTGAATGCGTGTATGTGTGTTTGTATGTGTGAATGTGTGTATGTGTGTACCTGTGTTTGTTCCTTTATGTGTGTATGTGTGTGCATGTGTGTGTTTGTGACTTTATGTGTGTGAATGTGTGTATATGTGTACATGTGTGTGTACCTTTATGTCTGAGTGTGTATACATGTGTGTTTATGCCTTTATGTGTGTGAATGTGTGCATATGTGTGTGTACCTTTATGTCTGAGTGTGTCCATGTGTGTTTGTACTTTTATGTGTGTGAATGTGTGTACATGTGTACCTTTGTGTGTGTGATTGTGTGTATGTATGTACATGTGTGTGTATGTACCTTTATGTGTGATTAAGTGTATGTTTGTACATGTGTACCTTTATACGTGTGAACGTGTGTATGTGTATATGTGTTTGTACCTCTATTTGTGTGAATGTGTGTATGTGTGTACATGTGTACCTTTATGCGTGTGAGTGTGTGTATGTGTGTACATATGCATTTTTGTACCTTTATGTCTGTGAATGTGTGTACACGTATATATGTACCTTCATTTACGTGAATGCATGTATGTGTGTATATGTGTATATTTGTACCCTGTGTATCTCTGTGTGTACATGTGAGTTTGTACTTATCTATACATCTGGGTGCTTTTTCCTGTATGTACAAGTATGCTTATATTTATATACACATGTATGTGGTGTATATTTGTACATGTTAGTGAGTGTACATGTGTGTGTTTGTACCTTTATGTGTGTATATGCGTTTGTACAAATCTGAATGTGTGTGCACACACTTGTATAAGTGCTTATGCTTATGCATAATTGTGACCAGATCAGAGAAAATCCGCCATATTTCCCATTCTATGAAATTTTAGTTAGCTGTATTTTTGAAAAGCCAACTTACCTCCAAGTCTGAGACAGAGCGCTCACTTCACTTTGGAGCTAGAGCGCTTTGTTCCTGATCTTGCTAACAAGCATAAAAACGAGAAATTACGGTCTGAAGACGTTGCTCTTTATGCATATAAGGTTTCCGTATACTACGCGTTAATCGTAAATCAATTAAATGGACCTGGGCGGATTGTTCGAAACGACAACGCTACGGTCAAGTTAGTCTCGAACTTAGTTGCCCATAACGAGAGCCGCTTCTTTTTCGATGCCTAAGAAGCTTAAAAGGTGAGTGAACGTACAGTACGTCGACGAATCTAGCTGTATCCAGAGAGCTGGCGATCGGGAATTCTAAATAACTCCCTTAGCAACGGGCTCGGTGTACGGCAGTCGTACACTAGGTGGGTAGATGTGAAGGTCTTGGTAACTTACGTTTACCCTCCGTAGGTGACGGCAAAGGATAATAGATTTTTTGGTATAAATATGACAAAACTGGACTTTGACATTGTTTTACCTGTGGTACTAAGAACGTGTATTGTGCCATATGCGCACAATACGCCGGGTATTCTCACATCCGGTGTCACAGCGAATTCGTTCCACCGGAATTTATTCGCTAGTGGATCTGTTCCGGATTTCCAGAAAATCAGCAAATTTGTTCCGGATGGGCAACGGTCAATGTTTCTTTGACACAGGTGCAATCAGAGTCAAAGTACATGTTCCATTTTAATAATTATTGGAGCTTCTCTGGTGGCCTCAGGAGTGGCATAACCACTTCATACGTCTCTGCACTGGCGCGGAGTGACATGCGCACATCATGGATTTGGTGTGGATGTGCCTTTATGCATATCCAAGCGATTGTCCACAGAAGGCTACAACGAATCATGTACACAAAAATTTGAAGACGGTGAAGTATTTGTTCGCTTCCTTTCTTCAAGCTACTCTGCAATCTCTATAAGCCTTGACCTTCCTGTGTCCTGAATGGGCATGGTTCACTTTTCTTTATTTTTGCATTTGTTAAACTTTATCTTAGGTCAGCCCATCTTCATACCCATGCATAATAAAGCCAGTGATATCAAAATGAGAAGTATAATAGCACATTTTACTAGGCGGAACATTTGCGCCGGCCGGAACATTTACGCGGTCGCGTAGATTATCCGGGCGGAATATGTACGCTAGCGTATTCTTTCCGGTGGAATGTATCCGCCAGCGAATTTATTCCGCCGGAACTTTGGCACGGCGGAACAAATCCGCTATGACACCGGTAACACTTGACGATTCATTTGTAGGATATTGTCTGTTGTTGATAGTACTGATTTACAGTGATAGTGTATATTTTCAAAAATTTCGAGTATTTCACTACATGGCCGCAAGAGGTTTCACTTGTAAAATTTCAGTTACGGAATGGCGTCGCCAAAAGCTTTACCACGTTTCTGAGCAGAAATAATCTGGAGTTGTATTTATTTTTGTGCTCATGCTGTGCCGAAATCCGTCAAACCTTTCGTACACAAATATTCACTATCACTGTTAACCAGTAATATTAGCAATGCTCAGGACAGGGACAAGCGCCTTAGATCTACACTTTTGCGCATGTCAGAGAAACTCCATATGAATATTTACCTCCTACCACATTAATCCTGCGTGACCGTTTAACCACTGGCACTAGGCTCGAGGCGCGAGAAAAGTCGCGAACGTGTGTTAATGCGGGGTGTATCACACTTTCTTGGTTGGCAATAATATACAGACACCTATGGGGATAAACGCAATATCGATGTTTTTCGAGCGCTAGGAAGCGGCTATCAACAGGAAAGTCCACTTGCAGAGACTTTCCCCAACGGATTCCTCGTGGCTACCATGACAGAACTATAGCGAGGAGTAGGTGTGACTCGCACCTTCGACGCTGGCGCTAACGAGGAAAACGTTCACGAAGGAATTAATTACCACGCCCACATTCACGTTAGAAAGGGTGACCGATCTTGTACATGCACTAATATAGCATAAAAGCCAAAATACTGAGGATAATTACCCCGGCGAACATCATGGTATGGCATTCATAAGAATTTGTACATCCTAATCTATAATAATGCCCTTTGGCTTTTGTAAAGCCGATTTAGTTTAAGTGCTATTAGCCTAAATTGTGAATATTTTTTTTCTGCCATCCATCCAAATACAAAAGCTTACCTGACGGCCGACTTGTTGAAAATACCAAAGGACAGATTACTTCAGGTAGTCACGGTATCAGGGCTTCTTTGTCCTCCGTTCTATACAGAGATGTGTGTGGCACGGGTCAAATGACCAGGCAGGTGGCTGACCGAGCAGACTGCTGAATCAAGTCCTGACACTTTCAAAAGTCATCAAACCTCCTTTGCGATATTGAGAGTATTGCTATATTGGAGGCATGGCTTCAAGTGACTTCTGAAAGTTTCAGGGCTTGATACTATATGTGGAGTGCTTTCGAGGCAACATTGACCTTTGACCTCTAAGTGATGTAACCATATGACCGTGGAGAAGCCGTAAAAATGCCAAGACTGTGCCAGGATGTTCTACAAAAACGTGAAAAATCGCTATATTCTCATTGGGCAGTTGGGCTAGTAAGGAGTCGCCCTCTCGATCGTAAGACAGCAGCAGAATGCAGTGTATCAACAATTTCATTTCATTGTGTGCGCTAAGTAACGTACACATTGAAAAGGAAACTTCTTAGTAAAGTGTGCATCAATAGCGCACACTAGAAAGGGCAATTCCCTACTAGTAGGGTCTGGCACAGACAGCGCACTATCCTCTATTAGTAAGGAATTTCGTTTTTAATGTGCGTATGCTGCAATGAAATCCGTTGAATTTCCCTTTCTAGTTTGCGCTGTTGATGTATACTTTACTACGAAGCAAGAAGTTTCCTTATCGATGAAATAATGAGGAAATTGGTCGATACACTGCTTTCTGCTGTTTTATTAATTGCCATAGCGTAGCACACAATCGAGAGACTCCTTACTAGTAGACTCTAAGTATACACTGTAGCATACCAGTAGCGCAGTTAACGTTTTACAACTTAAATCCAACTTCCAAATTATTGGGCTCACCTTCATATGCACGGATAGTACTCCTTGCTAGGAAAACAGCGCTGGCTTTTTTACACCACAAAAACAACGGCTTCTGGGTGTTGGTATGGTAATGGTCGTCACATATGGTAAAGATCGTCAGGGTTAGTTTTCCTCCACTATGGCAAAATATAGGCACAGTTTTACTGCTAATTACGAATGATCGACGGGTAGTAGCAAGGCTTTTGCATCAAACAAAGCAAGGGATCCTTCTGCTGGCGAGGAAAAGTAGAAATTTTAATACGCATGCGCATTTGAACACAACTGTAATGATGCACTTTCAATCCAGATTCCAGTATACCAGTACCGGCCGCATGGATAAACTGCGCGCGCCGGATACAGTCTATCCATGCGGCCGGTACTAGTATACTGGAATCTGGATTGAAAGTGCATCATTACAGTTATACCTTGAACGCGTGTTCAAATGCGCATTCGTAATAAAATTTCTACTTTTCCTCGCCAGCAGAAGGATCCCTTGCTTTGTTTGATGCAAAAGCCTTGCTACTACCCGTCGATCATTCGTAATTAGCAATAAAACTGTGCCTATATTCTGCCATAGTGGAGGAAAACGAACCCTGACGATCTTTACCACACACGACGACCGTTACAACACCAACACCCAGAAGCAGTGGTTTTTGTTGTGTAAAAAAGCCAGCGCTGTTTTCCTAGCAAGGAGTACTATCCGTGCATATGAAGGTGAGCCCAATGATTTGGAAGTTGGATTTAAGTTGTAAAACGTTAAGCTTAAAGTCGGTTCACACACCGCGTCGATGCTTGTCGTAACAAAAAGCTAGAAGAGACTCTGATTCAACCGTTGATTGAGCTTCATTCGAATCCTCGTGAATGCGTGCGTGTAAGCCTAAAACGTGAGAGATACTTCATTCATTTCGTTCGCCACTTAAAGCCACTGAAAACGTAGCGTAAGTATACGTCACAAATTTTGCTGGCCTTGCCCTTGCGTCAACCTCATCCCCAGGCCGTTCAGAGCTTTTCAATGGTGCACGCTGAAAAGCGGGAATGCCTGGTACTGTCGATTGCTGTTCACTTGGAACATCCGTGAATGCTTGCCTGTGAGCGTAGCCTTGCCCTCGTGTGAGTGTATGGGTTGGAATGCCACGCAATCATTGCGCAAGCAGTTGGCTCACGCTTCGTTTTCCGTAGTTTTACGTGGCGAATGAAGTATCTCGTTTGTTCAACGCTCACACGCACGCATTCACGGGAGTTCGAGGTAAAGCGCAATCGACAGTACAAGTGTAACGCAATTTATTGTACAAGTCACGTGCATAGCGTAACGCGTAGTGAGACCTTCCAGTGCGTCGAAAGTCACGAAGATTTTGAGGGCTCCTGTCGCCAACGATCGAGAGGTATGGTTCAAACGCTAGATACCGAGTGTAGTACGATCCATAAAGACCATAAAGAATGAAACTTGTTAAGATAGCGTGTGGCTAGCAAAGACTGGCTTTTCGAAGGAACCATCCGACCGGCCTCCCACTTTTCAGTATGCAACATTGAAAAGCTGGGAAGGGTCTAGGTACGAGGCTACTAGGGTTATCACTTGAAAATTTAAAGCTGAAGCATTTCCCCAGGTATTCCTTCCATACGTTAGTCTACATGAAAGCAATTTAGGGCGCTAAAAGTTTTCTCCTCCACATTATATGGCGGTGGTTATACAGGACTGTATTATCGCACGCAAATCGACAAAACAATGGGGTAAATCGCGTAATGAATGCCCAATGGGAATGTAGCGCTTTTTATTGATGTTTTTCTACGTTTTTGAAGAACATCGCAGCATAAAAAGGTGAGCGTAAGCTTTTTACGGCTTCTTCACGGCCCGTATAGGCGCATTACGTAGAGGTCAAAGGTCAACATTGCCAACGTTGGATCAAAAGCACTCCACGATAGAAGTAACGTAGCAATAGAATCAAGTCCTGAAACTTATAGAAGTCACTTGAAACCATGCCTCCAATATAGCATACTCTCAATATCGCGAAGGTTTGGTTTCAAGTGATTTTTGAAAAAATCAGAACTTGAATCTACCGCTAAATTACTTCTATCATGGAGTGCTTGCGATCAAGCGTTGGACCGATTTCGATCTTTGACAAAGAATAAGTGGGCGTGGCCAATGTATGGATGGTAACTTACAGCCACAAGAACCTTACTAAGCCACAGTAATAATACGTAGAATTTATGTGAATAAGAACGTAGGCCTACAGGAGGTTGAAAGCATCGAAAAACAGTTTAAACTACGTTGTTTCAGCAGTCTGCTCGGTCAGTCATCTGCCTGGTCATTTGACCCGTGCCACACCCATCTCTGTATAGAACGGAGGACAAAAAAGCCCTGCATGATGCCGTGACTACCTGAAGTAACCTGTCCTTTGGTATTTTCAACAAATCGGCCGTCAGGTAAGCCTTTGTATTTGGGTGGGTGGCAGAAAAAAATCACGATCTATGCTGATAGCTAGGCCCAGATAAATAATTCTTTTTTTTTTCTACCTATAGTTCATTTCTTCAATGCTTGCAAACATGCCCTATAATTCTTTCAAATGTACCTATAATTCTCATTTCTTGCTCCTCAGATTTCATGTAATCAATAATGAATTTAGTACATACGAAGTGAATGTCAGTAACTGTTATACATACTCCAGTATAACTGAAGCTTCAATGTAGTCTTCAAGTGCACCTTCTAGACTCGACTTGAATGAATTGGCTAGTAACAAATCCCACATCCACATTCCATATTACCACAAGTTGACAGAACAGTAGTTTGGTGCAGCCCAATATCTGGCTACCAGCAGACCAATAGCTATACTATAAGTTGCCTATAATTCTCAAATATTGCTCATTGCTTCTAGGTACATATAATGCTCAAAAAAAATGCCAGCATATATGGGTGAACGAGCCTATACAGCGGACAGCATACTCGCTGTAGTTCTCACAGGAAAATGACTCCATACGGACGGATTTACGTGGTCTACCGTATTGATGAAAGAAGCGGGCGCTACACTGCCTGGAGACGGCGTATCTGTAACACGGACTCTGTCAGTATTCCGTGTAACATACCCTCTATATCCCAACCTGTGGAATCCATCAACCTGGCCCTACACGAAGGCCAGGTACCAGCATTTTGAACAATTCTCTAATACGGTATCACTATGACTATATACATATATACTATATTTTTTCTGCAATTCTGTATCACCAGTATATATTTTTTACTTTTTGACTTCATCATTCGCGTACACGTATATATACATGTATCAAAGAAAAAAAAAAAAAAGATACGCACGGTGCATGCGGACTCCGTTGCTTGCACTATGCTTGCACGGTTACAACATTCGGTATCCGTCCTCTCGGCTTGCGCTATGCGGACGCAGTATAGAGCAGCGCGCGAGACTCCACCCCATGGCCCAGGCAGGCCGGTCGGGCCGCGGGCCCGCGCCCTGAATATTGAATCGCGAATACATATACGCGTACGCGGAGTACGTGAATTGAAAGTGATCGCGCGCGCTGCGCCGCGCAGCTAGCTCTAATAGAAGAGTTGTGGTTTCAATAATTAAAACTCAGATCAGGGCGCCAGCAATACAGGCTCATTGCTCAGCGATTAAAAATATTCTGTAACGTTGCTCTTGGCATGTGAGCAAATCCATGTTTAGTCGCCACCGCACGATACCTTCTACAACAAGAAAAGGCAAGAATGGTCGAGATAACAACGGATGAGCAGTTCTAGTCTGAATTCGGACTTCACATCCCAGGCTCGACCACGATCCATCGCACAGCTTGCCTTTTGAAAGATGCAGGTATGATCCTAAGAACTTTATGTTAATTATGGAATAGCTCATTGAGTGCCGAAACTAGGAACCATGGCATGCACACACACACACACGTACACACGCGCGTGTACTCACACACACACACACACACACACACACACACACACACGCACATCAGATCGGTTAGTGAGTCTGACAGTTCGGAGTGATGAGATCATGATGATGTCAAGGCAAGAATTTGTAGGCCATTAGGTATACACTCACTATAGCTAATTGCATGTGTCAGCATGCATGTGTATTTAGCCAGTGTTTGTGCTTACTTTATAGAAAGACTACCTAAAACTTTGGATACCGACTTCAGTGGCCAGCACCCTCATAGTTGGCGTCCACACCTACGACTGATTAAGTTAAAGGTGCTCTGAAACGGAAGTCGTTACGTAATTAAAAAACGCTTGAAGGGCGCGCGCGCGCGCGTTAACGCATTGCGTATAATTATTATTGCGGCGTAAATATGTTCGCGACCACGAGGCCGCTGACCCAACGCGAACGCAAGATCGAGCTATCATGACAGATGCCATCAACGCAAACAGCGTTTGTGTCTCTGAGTCTCAAGCTCCATCGATTACTTGTGGCTGTAAGAACAGCTGCCAATCGCGCGAGAATAATAGCTTGGTCACGCGTTCGCGATGACGTTGGATTGACCAATCAGGTTTGTGCTTTGAAAACCGGGTCAGGAATTCAAAAAAGTAGGCGGGCAGTTCGACTTCCGTTTCAGAGCACCTTTAAGTGATGCATGTGTGTACGTTATGAGCAATAGGAGCTTTAAGCTATATATGTGTAGGCTTGGTTGTTAATTCCTGTAACTTACATTTAAGTGCAAACAACCCTGACGACACTGTGCATATTATTGTATTGCACCTGGTAGGCTATAGCTAACACCAATGTTTAATTATTGAGCTGATAAGCTTTATCTATCAATTAAGTCCTGCCATGGGCCCACATGTGAATAGAGTGTCCTACCACTTCTACTACTTTCCCATGCCCAATGACTCGCTTGTCCATAATATTATAGAACATGCTGTGTGTGAAAGAAATATAGTATAATTATGTAGATTGTACATTACTGGGACTATAATCTGAGTGCTAATGTGCGTGTGTACATGTGAAACTTCAGCTTATTGTGAGCAATTCAAATGTACCAAGCATTTAGGTGACTAGCCTGCTGTTAAGATGGCACATCTTTCAACAGTAAGACTCAGCTAAGATGGCACATCTTTAAGCTGAAAGGGTAGTCTGCTGTTAAGATGGCACATCTTTCAACAGTAAGACTAAGCTAAGATGGCACATCTTTAAGCTGAAAGGGTAGCCTGGTGTTAAGATGGCACATCTTTCAACAGTAAGACTCAGCTAAGATGGCACATCTTTAAGCTGAATGAGCATAAGAGTGTGTGAGTAATGTACATGCATACACATGAAACTTCAGCTTGTTGTGTATCAGAGCGAGTGATTGGAATGTACCGAGCATTTAGGACTAGCCTGCTGTTAAGATGGCACATCTTTCAACAGTATAAGACTCAGCTAAGATGGCACATCTTTAAGCTGAAAGGGCATAAGAGTGTGTGAGTAATGTGTGCGTGTAAATGTGAAACTTCAGCTTGTTGTGTATCAGAGTGAGTGATTGGAATGTACCGAGCATTTAGGACTAGCCTGCTGTTAAGATGGCACATCTTTCAACAGTAAGACTCAGCTAAGATGGCACATCTTTAAGCTGAATGAGCATAAGAGTGTGTGAGTAATGTACGTGCGTACATGTGAAGCATGAGCTTGTTGTGTATCAGTGCGAGTGATTGGAATGTACCAAGCGTTTAGGTGACTAGCCTGCTGTTAAGATGGCACATCTTTCAACAGTAAGACTCAGCTAAGATGGCACATCTTTAAGTTGAAAGTGTATAAGAGTGTGTGAGTAATGTGTGTGTACATGTGAAACTTCAGCTTGTTGTGTGTTAGAGTGAGCAATTCAAATGTACCGAGCATTTAGGTGACTAGCCTGCTATTAAGATGGCACATCTTTCAACTGTAAGACTCAGCTAAGATGGCACATCTTTAAGCTGAAAGGGTAGCCTGATGTTAAGATGGCACATTTTTCAACAGTAAGACTCAGCCAAGATGGCATGTCTTTAAGCTGAATGAGCATAAGAGTGTGTGAGTAATGTACGTGCGTACACGTGAAGCTTCAGCTTGTTGTGTATCAGAGCGAGCGATTGGAATGTACCGAGCATTTAGGACTAGCCTGCTGTTAAGATGGCACATCTTTCAACAGTAAAACTCAGCTAAGATGGCACATCTAGAGTATAAGAGTGTGTGAGTAACGTGCGTGTGTACATTGAAACTTCAGCTTGTTGTGTATCAGAACGAGCGATTGGAATGTACTGAGCATTTAGATGACTAGCCTGCTGTTAAGATGGCACATCTTCAAGCTGAAAGGGTATGAGAGTGTGTGAGCAATAGGCTCGTGTACATGTGAAACTTCGCTTGTTGTGCTTCAGGGTGAGCAATGGAGATGTACATGTACCAAGCATTTAGGTGACTATCCTATAGTTTAGTTGGCTATGGGGAAATATTTGGAACGTAGTCCTCTGTACCACAAGTGTCTAACATTGATGAATGTCCATCTCATTGTATAAAGACTTGGTATGTAGATTGTTATATGCATTAACTATTATTTGTAATACTATATATTATAGAAGCAGTTCATGGCTACTATGAATGTCGTTGGAGGTAGAGAGAGCTGAAAGAGTGCTGAAGAGGAAATGAAAAAGCAGGAAGCATTCGAATTTTAGCTGTGATTGACTAACTACACCAACTGAGTGGATGTATCTATTATTATGCTATTAACAATTATACGCATGCGCTATATGATATGAGGGATAGAATTGACTGGAACGGGATCGTCAGACGGAGTTGTTACGTACAAGTAGACGGAGGCGGTCCATGCGGTCCGATCGGACAGACGGACAATACTGGATAAAACGGGGTAACTAGACGGACTCAGCACGGATCTGATAGCGGACTCAGTGAAATAATCCGTAAAAAGTGGTCCCAGTACGGGCGACAACGGCACTCGTTATCCTGGACATCGGAGATTCCGTTCCAAGCTCGTCTATACGGCGAACGCGGACCTCGTTCTCCCTGTATACGTGCACGGTTCACGCGGCTACGTTTTCCAGTGTCTGTCATGGCAACTATGAGGAACCCGCTAGGAAAGGTCTCTGCATGTGGATTCTCCTGATGATAGATACTTTCTAGCGCTCGAAAAGCATCTATATTGCGTTTATTCCCATATGTGACTGTATATTCTTGCCAACCACGAAAGTGTGATAACCTAGCATTAACACACATTCGCGACTTTTCTCGCGCCTCGAGCCTAGTGCCAATGGGTTAAACAGTCGGGCCGGAATTATCTATAACGTGCTAGGAGGTAAACACTCGTATGGAGTTTCCTTCATACCTCTGACATGCTCACAAGTATAGATCTAAGGCGCTTGTCCCTGTCCTGAGCATTACTGATATTACTGGTTCACAGTGATAGTGAATATTTTTGAGTACAAGTTTTGATGAATTTCACGGCATGGACACAAAAATAAATACAACTCCAAATTATTATTGTTTAGAAACATGTGGTAAAGCTTTTGGCGACACCATTACATATCTGAAATTTTATGAGTGAAAAGTCTTGCGGCCATGCAGTGAAATACGCGAAATTTTTCACACTTGAAAATATGCACTATCACTGTAAAACTATCAGCAACAGATAATATCTTGCAAATGAATTGTTGTCATAAACACACATGTGTACGCACATACAAACGTACGTACAAACACGTACAGACACACATATACACATAAAGGTACACACACCAACACATAAAAATATACACCACATACATGTATAGATAACTACAAGCATACTTGGTATACACAAATGTACAAGAGCACATATATATATATATATACCAACACACATGTACACATACATACATATTATATCAAAAGCACATAAATGTCATATACACAGGTGCATATAAACGTACAAACACATATACGCATACGAACACACACAAATATGTATTCATCACATACGTGTGTACACATATACATACACTCATATACACACACATACACTGATTTGTAGCAATAGTGAAAATTTTCAAGTGTGAAAGCTTTCTTGGATTAACGACATAGCCATAAAACTTTTCACTAACAAAATTAATTTCAAACTCATAACAGTTGTATTGCATGGCTAGAACCTTTATGACATGTTTAATAATTACAACTCAAGAATTGATGATTCACTTGCAGGATATTGTCTGGCAAACATTGTTGATAATAATATTTTTGTGTAGTGAACGACATGGCTGCAAAATTTATCAATCATAAATTTTCAAGTTTATAACAGGTGTATTGCCTGGCCAGTCACTTTACTGAGCAGAAATTCAAAATTGACAATTCATTGATGGTGTATAGTCCGGCAAATATTGCTGGTAGCAGTATTAGTGCATATTTGAGTGTGAAAATTTTCGCGGATTTCTAGACACGATCGCAAAAAGTTTCACTCACAAAGTGTCAAGTATGTAATATCTATATTACATCACTGAAAGATTTATCATACATTTTTGAGCTCTATTTACGAAAATTAATACAACTCAAACATTGATGATTTGTTTGCAGGATATTGTTTGTAAACATTATTGATAACGTATACATAATATGAGTATGAAACTTTTTGCTGATTTCACAGCATGGATATGAAAACTCATGCACTCGTGAAATTT
This sequence comes from Stappiaceae bacterium, assembly GCA_964291365.2. GTDB lineage: Bacteria > Pseudomonadota > Alphaproteobacteria > Rhizobiales > Stappiaceae > JBDWFY01. The sequence continues at coordinate 37,128 of OZ220016.1, read as the reverse complement.
CAAATTCATAATGCATGGCTGGAAGCTTTTACCATTTGACATTGCTTTTAAAAATTTGTTGGATATTGTCAGGCTGATAATGCTGATTTATTATGATAGTGAATATTTCTGAGTGTGAAAAATATTACTGATTTCACGACATGGCCACAAAAATTTTTGCTCGTAAAATTTCAAGTTCATAAGGTATTGCATGATTGGACACTTTACCACATAATAGTTTTAAGCAGAAATACTTACAACTTCAAAATTGATGATTCATTTCAGTTATGTTGTCCGGCAAACATTGCTGTTTTGCGTCACCGAAAGCTTCACCACATTTCTGAGTAGAAACAGTTACATCACAATTGACGATTCAGATATTGTCTGTTGTTGATAGTACTGATTTACGGTGATAGTAAAAATATTAAGTGTGATAATTTCACTACATGCCTGCAAAAATTTCCACTCGTAAAATTTCAGTTATGTAACGGCATCGCTGAAAGCTTTACCACATGTTTCTGAGCAGAAATAATTTGGAGTTGTAATTATTTTTGCGCCCATGCTGATTTCCGCGAAAATCTTCGTACTCAAAAATATTCACTCTCACTGTGAACCAGTAATATCAGCAATGCTCAGGTGCATTAAGGGCCGGGACAGGCACCTTAGATCTACACTTGTGAGCATGTCAGAGATATAAAGCAAACTCCATATGAATGTTTACCTCCTACCATATTGTAGATAATTCTGGCGTGACCATTAGCACTAGGCTCGAGAAAGCTCTCGAACGTGTGTTAACGCAGGGTGTATCACACTTTCTTGGTTGGCAAGAATAAACTGTCGTCTATGGGAATAAATGCAATATCGATGCTTTTCGAGCACTAGGAAGCGGCTATCAGCAGGAAAGTCCACATGCAGTGAACTTCCCTAGTTGGTTCCTCATAGCTACCATGACAGAACTATAGCGAGTATGCTGTCCGCTGTATAGGCCGCCGAAGCCGTTCTCCTATATAGATAACTCCGGCATGTCCGTTTGGCCCATTGGAACTAGGTTTGAAGTGCGAAAAAAGAGTGAACATGTGTTAATGCGGGGTGTATAGCACTTCCTTAGGGCCTAGGGGTGGGAAGAGCCCGAGGCTATGTAACGTTACCAGTTTGCCTGAAGCCTCCACTGGTACGGTACGGTGCTGTCGTTGTTCTAGCCGTATCCTGGTTTCCCCACAAGTTAATCTTTGATCCATAAACGTGACACCACGAGGGAAATATTACAAAGATGCGCTAAATTAGAGCATGCTGCCGCAGTTGTTTCTGAGCGCAAAATTTCAGCACAAGAGATTGCATGCGATTCTGAACAGAGTCTATAAAGTGGCGCATACATACATACATACACCATATTATTGCAGGCATTGCTGTACAGTTTATGTGGGGCTCGCTCAGGCTCGCCCCAATAAATCAATAGCTTCAATCACCATGTTGAAGCTGTTGATTGTTGTTGGTGTTAATGCTATATCCGTTGTTGTTGAAGCTGTTGATTGTTGTTGATGTTGTTAAATCTGTTGTTGAATCTGTTGTTGAAGCTGATAATTGTTGATTATGATTGTTGAAGCTGTTGAATCTGTTGATCTTGTTAGTATAGTCTAAGCTGTTGATTGTTGGTTATAATTGTTGAAGCTGTTGAATCTGTTGATCACCATGTTGAAGCTGTTAGTATTGTTCTTGATGTTGTTGAATCTGTTACTATTGATTGTTGTTGAACATGTTGATTGTTGAAGCTGTTGAATCTGATTGTGTTGAATCTGCTGTTGAGGCTGTTGATTGTTGAAGTTGTTGAATGTGTTGTTTAGTCAATTGATCACCATGTTGAAGTTGTTGATTGTTGTTGATGTTGTTGAATCTGTTGTTGAAGCTGTTGATTGTTGATCATGGTTGTTAAAGCTGTTGAATCTGTTGTTGAATCTGCTGTTGAATCTGTTGTTCTTGTTAGTATAGTTGAAGCTGTTGATTGTCAGTTATGATTGTTGAGGCTGTTGAATCTGTTGATCACCAAGTGGAAGCTGTTAATTGTTGATGTTATTAAATCTGTTGCTATTGACAATTGTTGAATCCGTTGTTGAAGCTGTTAAATCTGAAGTTGTTGAATCTGTTGTTGAAGCTGTTGAATCTGTTGTTTAAACGGTTGATCATCTTGTTGAAGTTGTTGATTGTTGTTGATATTGTTTAATCTGTTGTTGAAGCTGTTGATTGTTGGATAGATTGGTGAGGCTGTTAAATCTGTTAATCTTATTAGCATAGTTGAAGCTGTTGATTGTTAGTACAGTCTATTTCACCATGTTGAAGCTGTTGAATCTGTTGATTGTTATTGGCATTTGTAATGTTAAATCTGGTGTTGTTGAAGCTGTTTATTGTTGATGGTGTTGAATTAGTTGTTGAATCTGTTGATTGTTGATTATAATTGTTGAAGCAGTTCTTGAATCTGTTGATCTTGTTAGTATAGTTGAAGCTGTTGATTGTTGGCTATGATAGTTGAAGCTGTTGAATCTGTTGATCACCATGTTGAACCTGTTAACTGTTGTTGATATTGTTGAATCTGTTGCTGATAATTGTTGTTAAATCTGTTTTAGAATCTATTGATTTTTGAAGCTGTTGAATCTGAAGTGGTTGAACCTGTTGTTGAAGCTCTTGATTGTAGAAGCTGTTGAATTTGTTGTTTAATCTGTTGATCACCATGTGGAAGTTGTTGATTGTACTTGATGTTGAATCTGTTGTTGATGAAGCTGTTGATTGTTGAAGCTGTTGAATCTGAAGTAGTTGAATCTGTTGTTGAAGCTGTTGATTGTTGTTGATGTTGTTGAATCTGTTGTTGAAGCTTTTGATTGTTGAAGCTGTTGAATCTGTTATTAGTATAGCTGAAGCTGTTGATTGTCAGTACAGTCTATTGCGTCTAAGAGTAGGCTCGTCCCAATAAATCGACAGCTCATGTTGAAGCTGTTGACTGTTGAAGCTGTTAAACCTGTTGTTGAAGCTGTTGGTGTTGTTGGTGTTGTTGATGCTAAATCTGTTGTTGAAGTTGTTGGTTGTTGTTGATGTTGTTGAATCTGTTGTTTAAGCTGTTGATCATGATTATTGAAGCTGTTGTTGAATCTGTTAATCTAGTTAGAATAGTTGAAGCTGTTGATTGTTGGTTATGATTGTTGAAGCTGTTGAATATGTTGATTACCATGTTGAAACTGTGAATTGTTGATGTTGTTGAATCTGTTTCTGTTGTTGAATCTGCTGTTGTTGAGGCTGTTGATTATTGAAGCTGCTAAATCTCAAGTTGTTGAATCTGTTGTTGAAGCTGTTGAATCTGTTGTTTAATCTGTTGATCACCATGTTGAAGTTATTAATATTGAATCTGTTGTTGAAGCTGTTAAATCTAAACTTGTAGAATCTGTTATTAAAGCTGATGATCACCATATTGAAGTTATTTGTTGTTGAATCTGTTGTTGTTGAAGCTGTTAAATCTGAAGTTGTTGAATCTGTTGTTAAAGCTGTTGATTGTTGAAGGTGTTGAATCTGTTGTTTAATGTTGATCACATTGTTGAAGTTGTTGATGTTGTTTAATCTGTTGTTGATGCTGTTGATTGTTGGTATGATTGTTGAAGCTGTTGAATCTGTTGATCTTGTTAGTATAGTTTAAGCTGTTGATTGTTAGTACAGTCTATCTTGTGTAAGTGTCGGCTTGCCCCAATAGATCAATAGCTTCAATCACAATGTTGAAGCTGTTGATTGTTGTTGGTATTGTTGATGTTATATCTGTTGTTGTTGAAGTTGTTGACTGTCGTTGATGTTGAATCGGTTGTTGATGCTGTTGATTGTTGATTATGATTGTTGAAGCTGTTGTTGAATCTGCTAATCTTGTTAGTATATTTAAAACTGTTGATTGTTGGTTATGATTGTTGAAGCTGTTAAATCTGTTGATCACCATGTTGAAACTGTTAAATGTTGATGTTCAATCTGTTGCTGTTGACTGTTGTTGAATCTGCTGTTGAAGCTGTTGATTAATCTGTTGATTGTAGAAGCTATTGAATCTGAAGTTGTTGAATTTGTTGTTGAAGCTGTAGATTGTTGAAGCTGTTAAATCTGAAGAAGTTGAATCTGTTGAATCTGTTGATTGTTGTTGATGTAGTTGAATCTGTTGTTGAAGGTTTTCATTGTTGGTTATGATTGTTGAAGCTGTTGAATCTGTTGTTGAAGCTGTTGATTGTTGTAGGCTATATTATGTGCTCTAGAGAGCTATAACTTTGTTGAAGCAGTTGAATCTGTTGTTGAAACTTGATTGTTGTAGGCTATTATGTGCTCTAGAGAGCTCTAGATTTGTTGAAGCTGTTGATTGTTGTAGGCTGTTAAGTGCTGTAGAAAGCTCTCGTTTTGTTGAAATTGTTGATTCTGTTGTTGTTGAAGATGTTGATTGTTGTAGGCTACATTATGTGTTCTAGAGAGCTTTAGGTTTGTTGAAGCTGTTGAATCTGTTGTTGAAGCTCTTGATTGTTGAAGGCTATTATGTGCTATAGAGAGCTCTAGTTTCGTTGAAGCTGTTGAATCTGTTGTTGAAGCTGTTGATTGTTGTAGGCTATTTTGTGCTCTAGAGAGCTCTAGTTTTGTTGAAGCTGTTGAATCTGTTGTTGTTGGAGTTGTTGATTGTTGTAGGCTATTATGTGCTCTAGGGAGCTCTAGTTTTGTTGAAGCTGTTGAATCTGTTTTTGAAGTTGTTAATTGTTGTAGGCTATTATGTGTTCTAGAGAGCTCTAGTTTTGTAGAAATTGTTGAATCTGTTGTTTTTTAGTGAGTTTCGTTATTGGGTGTTCATCAGTTACGGGATAGTATAGATCGTTTTACACCAATCTGGCATTATTTAACATAATGATGGTAAATAATCAATATAAATTATATTGATTATTTACCATCATTATGTTAAATAATGCCAGATTGGTGTAAAACGATCTATACTATCCTGAATCTGTTGTTGTTGAAGATGTTGATTGTTGTAGGCTATTATGAGCTATAGAAGGCTCTAGTTTTGTTGAAGCTGTTGATTGTTGTAGGCTACATTATGTACTCTATAGAGCTCTAGTTTTGTTGAAGCTGTTGAGTCTGTTGTTGTTGAAGCTGTAGATTGTTGTAGGCTATTATGTGCTCTGGAGAGATCTAGCTTTATTGAAGCTTATGAATCTGTCGTTGCTGAAGATGTTTCTTGTAGGTTACATTATGTGCTCTAGAGATCGCTAGTTTTGTTAAAGCTGTTGAATCTCTTGTTGAAGCTGCTGATTGTTGTAGGCTATTATGTGCTCTAGAGAGCTCTAGTTTTGTTAAAGCTGTTGAATCTGCTGTTGTTGGAGCTGATGATTGTTGTAGGCTATTATGTGATCTAGTTTTGTTGAAGCTGTTGAATCTGTTGTTAAAGCTGTCGATTGTAGTAGGCTACATTATGTGTTCTAGAGAGCTCTAGTTTTGTTGAAGCTGTTGAATCTGTTGTTAAAGCTGTTGATTGTTGTAGGCTACATTATGTGCTCTATAGAGCTCTAGTTTTGTTGAAGTTGTTGAATCTGTTGTTGTTGAAACTGTTGATTGTTGTAGGCTATTATGAGCTCTAGAAAGCTCTAGTTTTGTTGAAGCTGTTGCATCTGCTGTTGAAGCTGTTGATTGTTCTCGGCAATTATGTGCACTATAGAGCTCTAGTTTTGTTGAAGCTGTTGAATCTATTATTGAAGCTGTTGATTGTTGTAGGCTATTATGAGCTCTAGAAAGCTCTGGTTTTGTTGAAGCTGTTGAATCTGCTGTTGAAGCTGTTGATTGTTGTCGGCAATTATGTGCACTATAGAGCTCTAGTTTTGTTGAAGCTGTTGAATCTATTATTGAAGCTGTTGATTATTGTAGGCTATTATGAGCTCTAGAAAGCTCTAGTTTTGTTGAAGCTGTTGAATCTGTTATTGTTTAAGCTGTTGATGGTTGTAGGCTATTATGTGCTCTATAGAGCTCTAGTTTTGTTGAAGCTGTTGAATCTGTTGTTGTTGAAGTTGTTGATTGTTGTAGGCTATTATGTGCTCTAGGGAGCTCTAGTTATGTTGAAGCTGTTGAATCTGTTGTTGAAGATGTTGATTGTTGTAGGCTATTATGAGCTATAGAAGGCTCTAGTTTTGTTGAAGCTGTTGAATCTGTTGTTAAAGCTGTTGATTGTTGTAGGCTATGATGTGCTCTAGTTTTATTGAAGCTGTTGAATCTGTTGTTGAAAATGTTGATTGTTGTAGTCCATTATGTGCTCTAGAGAGCACTAGTTTCGTTGAAGCTGTTGAATCTGTTGTTGAAGTTGTTGATTGTTGTAGGCTATTATGTGCTCTAGGGAGCTCTGGATTTGTTGAAATTGTTGAATCTGTTGTTAAAGATGTTGATCATTGTAGGCTACATTATGTGCTCTAGAGAGCTCTAGTTTTGTTAAGGCAGTTGAATCTGTTGTTGAAGCTGTTGATTGTTGTAGGCTACATTATGTGCTCTAGAAATATCTAGTTCTGTTGTGCTTTATAGAGCTCTAGTTTTGTTGAAGGCCATTGAATTTGTTGTTGTGGCTGTTGATTGTTGTAGGCTACTATGTGTTCTAGAGAGCTCTAGTTTTGTTGAAATTGTTGAATCTGTTGTTGTTGGAGATGTTGATTGTTGTAGGCTATTATGAGCTCTAGAGAGCTCTAGTTTTGTTGAAGCTGTCGAATCTGTTGTTGAAGCTGTTGATTGTTGCAGGCTATTATGTGCTTTAGAGAACTCTACTTTTGTTGCCAAAGCTGATGAATCTATTGTTAAAGCTGTTGATTGTTGTAGGCTATTATGTGCTCTATACAGCTCCACTTTAGTTGAAGCTGTTTAATCTGTTGTTGTTGAAGCTGTCGATTGTTGTAGGCTATTATGTGTTCTAGTTTTATTGAAGCTGTTGAATCTGTTGATTGTTGTAGGCTACATTATGTGCTCTAGAGAGTTCAAGTTTCATTGAAGCTGTTGAATCCGTTGTTGAAGCTGTTGATTGTTGTAGGCTATTATGTGTTTTAGAGAGCTCTAGTTTTGTTGAAATTGTTGAATCTGTTGTTGAAGCTGTTGATTGTTGTAGGCTATTATGTGCTCTAGAGAGCTCTAGTTTTGTTGAAGCTGTACAATCTGTTGTTGTAGCTGTTGATTGTTGTAAGCTATTATGTGCTCTAGAGAGTTCTAGTTTTGTTGAAGCTGTTGAATCTGTTGTTGAAGATGTTGATTGTTGTTGGCTACATTATGTGCTCTAGAGTGTTGAATCTGTTGTTGACGCTGTTGAATCTGTTTCTGTTAAAGCTGTTGATTGTTGTAGGCTATTATGTGCAATAGAGAGCTCTATTTTTTTTGAAGCGGTTCAATCTGTTGATAAAGCTGTTGATTGTTGTAGGCTATTATGTGCTCTAGAGAACTCTAGTTTTGTTGAAGCTGTTGAATCTGTTATTGTTGAAGCTGTTGATTGTTGTAGGCTATTATGTGCTCTAGAGAGCTCTACTTTTGTTGGAGCTGTTGAATCTGTTGAAGCTGTTGATTGTTGTAGGCTATTATGTACTCTAGAGAGCTCTAGTTTTGTTGAAACTGTTGAATCTGTTGTTGTTGAAGATGTTGATTGTTGTAGGCTACATTGTGTGCTCTAGATAGCTCTAGTTCTGTTGAAGCTGTTGATTGTTGTAGGCTATTATGTGTTTTAGAGAGCTCTAGTTTTGTTGAAATTGTTGAATCTGTTGTTGAAGCTGTTGATTGTTGTAGGCTATTATGTGCTCTAGAGAGCTCTAGTTTTGTTGAAGCTGTACAATCTGTTGTTGTAGTTGTTGATTGTTGTAGGCTATTATGTGCTCTAGAGAGTTCTAGTTTTGTTGAAGCTGTTGAATCTGTTGTTGAAGCTGTTGATTGTTGTAGGCTATTATGTGCTCTAGAGAGTTCTAGTTTTGTTGAAGCTGTTGAATCTGTTGTTGAAGATGTTGATTGTTGTTGGCTACATTATGTGCTCTAGAGTGTTGAATCTGTTGTTGACGCCGTTGAATCTGTTTCTGTTAAAGCTGTTGATTGTTGTAGGCTATTATGTGCAATAGAGAGCTCTAGTTTTTTGGAAGCTGTTGAATCTGTTGTTGAAGCTGTTGATTGTAGTAGGCTACATTATGTGCTCTAGAGAGCTCTAGTTTTTTGAAGCTGTTGATTGTTGTTAGCTATTATGTGCTCTAGAGAGCTCTAGTTTTGTTGAAGCTGTTGAATCGATTGTTGCAGATGTTGATTGTTGTTGGCTACATTATGTGCTCTAGAGTGTTGAATCTGTTGTTGAAGCTGTTGAATCTGTTTCTGTTAAAGCTGTTGATTGTTGTAGGCTATTATGTGCTCTAGTTTAATTGAAGCTGTTGAATCTGTTGTTGAAGATGTTGATCGTTGTAGGCCACATTATGTGCTCTAGAGAGCTCTGGTTTGGTCGAAGCTGTTGAATCTGTTGTTGTTGAAGCTGCTGATTGTTGTAGGCTATTATGCGCAACAGAGAGCTCTAGTTTTGTTGAAGCTGTTGAATCTGTTGTTGAAGCTGTTGATTGTTGTAGGCTATTGTGTGGTCTAGAGAGCTCTAGTATTGTTGAACCTGTTGAATCTGTTGTTGAAGCTGTTGATTGTAGGCTATTATGTGCTCTAGAGAGCTCTAGTTTCGCTGAAGCTGTACAATCTGTTGTTGTTGAAGCTGTTGATTGTTGTAAGCTATTATGTGCTCTAGAGAGCTCTAGTTTTGTTGAAGCTGTTGAATCTGTTGTTGTTGAAGATGTTGATTGTTGTAGGCCACATTATGTGCTTTAGAGAGCTCTGAGTTGGTCGAAGCTGTTGAATCTGTTGTTGTTGAAGCTGTTGATTGTTGTAGGCTATTGTGTGCAATAGAGAGCTCTAGTTTTGTTGAAGCTGTTGAATCTGTTGTTGTTGAAGATGTTGATTGTTGTAGGCCACATTATGTGCTTTAGAGAGCTCTGAGTTGGTCGAAGCTGTTGAATCTGTTGTTGTTGAAGCTGTTGATTGTTGTAGGCTATTGTGTGCAATAGAGAGCTCTAGTTTTGTTGAAGCTGTTGAATCTGTTGTTGTTGAAGCTGTTGATTGTTGTAGGCTAGATTATAGCTCTAGTTTTGTTGAAGCTGTTGAATCTGTTGTTGTTGAGGATGTTGATTGTTGTAGGCTACATTATGTAGTCTAGAGAGCTCTAGTTTTGTTGAAGCTGTTGAACCTGTTGTTGTTGAAGCTGTTGATTGTTGTAGGCTATTATATACTATAGAGAGCTCTAGGTTTGTTGAAGCTGTTGAATCTGGTGTTGTTGAAGCATTTGATTGTTGTAGGCTACATTATGTGCTCTAGAGAGCTCTACTTTTGTTTATGCTGTTGAATCCGTTGTTGTTGAAGTATTTGATTGTTGTAGGCTACATAATGTGCTCTAGAGAGCTCTAGTTTTGTTTATGCTGTTGAATTTGTTGTTGAAGCTGTTGAATCTGTCTCTGTTAAAGCTGTTGATTGTTGTAGGCTATATTATGTGCTCTAGTTTAATTGGAGCTGTTGAATCTGTTGTTGTTGAAGATGTTGATTGTTGTAGGCTACATTATGTACTCTAGAGAGCTCCAGTTTTGTCAAAGCTGTTGAATTTGTTGTTGAAGCTGTTGATTGTTGTAGGCTATTATGTTTAATAGAGAGCTCTAGCTTTGTTGAAGCTGTTGAATCTGTTGTTATTGAAGCTTTAGATTGTTGTAGGCTACATTATGTGCTCTAGAGAGCTCTAGTTGAAAATGTTGAATCTGTTGTTGAAGCTGTTGATTGTTGTAGGCTATTATGTCATCTGGAGAACTTTAGTTTTGTTGAATCTGTTGTTGAAGCTGTTGATTGTAGGCTATTATGAGCTCTAGAGAGCTCTAGTTTTGTTGAAGCTGTTGAATCTCTTGTTGAAGATGTTGAATCTGTTGCTGTTAAAGCTGTTGATTGTTGTAGGCTATTATGTGCTCTAGTTTTATTAAAGCTGTTGAATCTGTTTTTGTTGAAGATGTTGTTGTTGTAGGCTACATTATGTGCTCTAGAGAGCTCTAGTTTTGTCGAAGCTGTTGAATCTGTTGTTGTTGAAGCTGTTGATTGTTGTAGGCTATTATATGCTATACAGAGCTCTAGTTTTGTTTAAGCTGTTGAATCTGTTGTTGAAGCTGTTGATTGTTGTAGGCTGTTATATGTTATAGAGAGGTCTGGTTTTGTTTAAGCTGTCGAATCTGTTGTTGTTTAAGCTATTGATTTTTGTAGGCTATTATATGCTATAGAGAGCTCTAGTTTTGTTTAAGCTGTTGAATCTGTTGTTGAAGCTGTTGATTGTTGTAGGCTATTATGTGAAATAGAGAGCTCTAGTTTTGTTGAAGCTGTTGAATCTGTTGTTGTTGAAGCTGTTGATTGTTGTAGGCTACATTATGTGTTCTAGAGAGCTCTAGTTTTGTTGAAGCAGTTGAATCTGTTGTTGATGCTGTTGATTGTTGTAGGCTATAATGAGCTCTAGAGAGCTCTAGTTTTGTTAAAGTTGTTGAATCTTTTGTTGAAGCTGTTGATTGTTGAAGCTGTAGTTGTTGAATCTGTTTTTGAAGCTTTTAAATCTGTTGTTAAATCTGTTGATAACCATGTTGAAGTTGTTGATCGTTGTTGATGTTGTTGAATCTGTTGTTGTTGAAGTTGTTAATTGTTGGTATTGTTGAAGCTGTTCGATCAGTTGATCTTGTTAGTACAATTAAAGCTGTTGATTGTGAGTACAGTCTATTTTGTGTAAGTGTAGGCTCGCCCCAATAAATCAATAGTTTCAATCACTATGTTGAAGATGTTGAATTTGTTGCTGAAGTTGTTGACAGTTGATGGTGTTGTTGATGTTAAACCTGTTGTTGTTGAAGCTGTTGATTGTTGATCATGTTGTTGAACCTGTTGTTGAAGATGTTGATTGTTGATTATGATTTTTGAAGCTATTGAATCTGTTGTTGAATCTGTTGATCTTGTTAGTATAGTTGAAGGTGTTGATTGTTGGTTATGATTGTTGAAGCTGTTGAATCTGTTGATCACCATGTTTAAGGTGGTAATTGTTATTCATGTTAATTCTGTTGCTGTTGAAGCTGTTGATTGTTGAAGCTGCTGAATCTGAAGTTGTTGAATCCGATGTTGAAGCTGTTGATCACAATGTTGAAATTGTTGATTGTTGATGATGTTGTTTAATCTGTTGTGTTGAAGCTGTTGATTGTTGAAGCTGCTGAATCTGAAGTTGTCGAATCTGTTGTTGAAGCTGTCATTGTTGTTGATGCTGTTGAATCTGTCATTGTTGTTGATGTTGTTGAATCTGTTGTTGTTGAAGCTTTTGATTGTTGGTTATGATTGTTAAAGCTGCTAAATCAGTTGTTGAATCTGTTGATCTTGTTAGTATAGTTAAAGCTGTTGATTGTTGGTTATGATAGTGAAGCTGTTGAGTTGTTGATCACCATGTTCAACCTGTTAATTGTTGTTGATGTCGAATCTGTTGCTGATGATTGTTGTTGAATCTGTTCTTGAAGCTGTTGATTAGTGAAGCTGTTGAATCTGAAGTTGTTGAATCTGTTGTTGAAGCTGTTGATTGTTGTAGCTGTTGAATTGGTTGTTTAATCTGTTGATCACCATGTAGAAGTTGTTGATTGTAGTTGATGTTGTTGAATCTGTTGTTGTTGAAGCTTTTGACTGTTGATGTTGTTGAATCTGAAGTAGTTGAATCTGTTGATTGTTGTCGATGTTGTTGAATATGTTGACTGTTGAAGCTGTTCAATCTGTTGTTGAAGCTATTGAATCTGTTGTTGTTGAAGCTGTTAATTGCTGTAGGCTATTGTGTGCTCTAGAGAATTCTAGTTTTATTGAAGCCGTTGAATCTGTTGTTAAAGCACTTGATTGTTGTAGGCTACATTATGTGCTCTATAGAGCTCTAGTTTTGTTGAAGCTGTTGAATCTGTTGTTAAGTTGTTGATTGTTGTAGGCTATTATATGCTCTAGGGAGCTCTAGTTTTGTTGAGGCTGTTGATTGTTGTAGGCTATTATGTGCTCTAGAGAGCTCTAGTTTTGTTGAAGCTGTTGAATCTGTTGTTGAAGCTGTTGATTGTTGTAGGCTATTATGTGCTCTAGAGAGCTCTAGTTTTGTTGAAGCTGTTGAATCTGTTGTTGAAGCTGTTGATTGTTGTAAGCTATTATGTGCTCTAGAGAGCTCTAGTTTTGTTAAAGCTGTTGAATCTGTTGTTGTTAAAGCTGTTGATCTATATTATGTGCTCCATAGAGTTCTAATTTTGTTGAAGCTGTTGAATCTGTTGTTGTTGAAGCTGTTGATTGTTGTAGGCTATTATGTGCTCAGGAGAGGTCTAGTCTTATTGAAGCTTATGAATCTGTTGTTGCTGAAGATGTTGTTTGTTGTAGGTTACATTATGTGCTCTAGATATCTCTAGTTTTGTTAATACTGTTGAATCTCTTGTTGAAGCCGTTGATTGTTGTAGGCTATTATGTGCTCTAGAGAGCTCTAGTTTTGTTGAAGCTGTTTAATCTGCTGTTGTTGGAGCTGTTGATTGTTGTATGTTATTATGTGCTCTAATTTTGTTGAAGCTGTAGAATCTGTTGTTGTTGAAGCTGTTGATTGTAGTAGACTACATTATGTGCTCTAGAGAGCTTTAGTATTGTTGAAGCGGTTGATTGTTGTAGGCTATTATGTGATCTAGTGAGCTCTAGTTTTGTTGAAAATGTTGAATCTGTTGTTGAAGTTGTTGATTGTTGTAGGCTATTATGAGCTCTAGAGAGCTCTAGTTTTGTTGAAGCTGTTGAATCTCTTGTTGAAAATGTTGAATCTGTTGTTCTTAAAGCTGTTGATTGTTGTAGGCTATTATGTGCTCTAGTGTTATTAAAGCTGTTGAATCTGTTTGTGTTGAAGATGTTGATTGTTGTAGGCTATTATGTGCTCTGGAGAGGTCTAGTTTTATTGAAACTTATGAGTCTGTTGTTGCTGAAGATGTTTGTTGTAGGTTACATTATGTGCTCTGGATATCTCTAGTTTTGCTAAAGCTTTTGAATCTCTTGTTGAAGCTGTTGATTGTTGTAGGCTATTATGTCATCTGGAGAACTCTAGTTTTGTTGAATCTGTTGTTGAAGCTGTTGATTGTTGTAGGCTATTATGAGCTCTAGAGAGCTCTAGTTTTGTTGAAGTTGTTGAATCTCTTGTTGAAGACTTTGAGTCTGTTGTTAAAGCTGTTGATTGTTGTAGGCTATTATGTGCTCTAGTTTAATGAATCTGTTTTTGTTGAAGCTGTTGATTGTTGTAGGCTACATTATGTGCTCTAGAGAGCTCTAGTATTGTTGAAGCTGTTGATTGTTGTAGGCTATTATGTGCTCTAGAGAGCTCTAGTTTTGTTGAAGCAGTTGAATCTGCTGTTGAAGCTGTTGATTGTTGTAAGCTATTATGAGCTCTAGAGAGCTCTAGATTTGTTGAAGTTGTTGACTCTGTTGTTGAAGATGTTGATTGTTGTATGCTACATTATATGCTCTAGAGAGCTCTAGTTGTGTTGAAGTAGTTGAATCTGCTATTGTTGTAGCTGTTGATTTTTGTAGGCTATTATATGCTCTAGAGAGCTCTAGTTTTGTTGAAGCAGTTGAATCTGTTGTTGAAGCTGTTGATTGTTTTAGGCTATTATGTGCTATAGAGAGCTCTAGTTTTGTTGAAGCTGTTGAATCTGCTGTTGTTGGAGCTGTTGATTGTTGTAGGCTATTATGTGCTCTAGGTTTGTTGAAGCTTTTGAATCTACTGTTGAAGCTGTTGATTGTAGTAGGCTACATTATGTGCTCTAGAGAGCTCTAGTTTTGTTGAAGCTGTTGATTGTTGTAGGCTATTATGTGCTCTAGGTTTGTTGAAGCTTTTGAATCTACTGTTGAAGCTGTTGATTGTAGTAGGCTACATTATGTGCTCTAGAGAGCTCTAGTTTTGTTGAAGCTGTTGATTGTTGTAGGCTACATTATGTACTCTATAGAGCTCTAGTTTTGAAGTTGAAGCTATTGAATCTGTTGTTGAAGCTGTTGACTGTTGTAGGCTATTATGAGCTCTAGAGAGCTCTAGTTTTGTTGAAGCTGTTGAATCTGCTGTTGAAGCAGTTGATTGTTGTCGGCAATTATGTGCACTAGAGATCTCTAGTTTTGTTGAAGCTGCTGAATCTGTTAATGAAGCTGTTGATTGTTGTAGGCTATTATGAGCTCTAGAAAGCTCTAGTTTTGTTGAAGCTGTTGAATCTGTTGTTGAAGCTGTTGATTGTTGAAGCTGTTGAATTGGTTGTTTAATCTTAAGTTGTTGATTGTAGTTGATGTTGTTGAATCTGTTGTTGTTAAGCTTTTGACTGTTGATGTTGTTGAATCTGAAGTAGTTGAATCTGTTGATTGTTGTCGATGTTGTTGAATATGTTGACTGTTGAAGCTGTTAAATCTGTTGTTGAAGCTGTTGAATCTGTTGTTGTTGAAGCTGTTAATTGCTGTAGGCTATTGTGTGCTCTAGACAATTCTAGTTTTATTGAAGCCGTTGAATCTGTTGTTAAAGCAGTTGATTGTTGTAGGCTATTATGTGCTCTAGAGAGCTCTAGTTTTGTTAAAGCTGTTGAATCTGTTGTTGTTAAAGTTGTTGATCTATATTATGTGCTGTTGAAGCTGTTGATTGTAGTAGGCTACATTATGTGCTCTAGAGAGCTTTAGTATTGTTGAAGCGGTTGATTGTTGTAGGCTATTATGTGATCTAGTGAGCTCTAGTTTTGTTGAAAATGTTGAATCTGTTGTTGAAGCTGTTGATTGTTGTAAGCTATTATGTCATCTGGAGAACTCTAGTTTTGTTGAATCTGTTGTTGAAGCTGTTGATTGTTGTAGGCTATTATGAGCTCTATAGAGTTCTAGTTTTGTTGAAGTTGTTGAATTTCTTGTTGAAGACGTTGAGTCTGTTGTTAAAGCTGTTGATTGTTGTAGGCTATTATGTGCTCTAGTTTAATGAATCTGTTTATGTTGAAGCTGTTGATTGTTGTAGGCTACATTATGTGCTCTAGAGAGCTCTAGTATTGTTGAAGCTGTTGATTGTTGTAGGCTATTATGTGCTCTAGAGAGCTCTAGTTGTGTTGAAGTAGTTGAATCTGCTGTTGTTGTAGCTGTTGATTGTTGTAGGCTATTATGAGCTCTAGAAAGCTCTAGCTTTGTTGAAGCTGTTGAATCTGCTGTTGAAGCAGTTGATTGTTGTCGGCAATTATGTGCACTAGAGAACTCTAGTTTTGTTGAAGCTGTTGAATCTGTTAATGAAGCTGTTGATTGTTGTAGGCTATTATGAGCTCTAGAAAGCTCTAGTTTTGTTGAAGCTGTTGAATCTGTTCTTGAAGCTGTTGATTGTAGTAGGCTACATTATGTGCTCTAGAGAGCTCTAGTTTTGTTGAAGCTGTTGAATCTGTTGTTGTTGAAGCTGTTGATTGTTGTAGGCTATTATGTGCTCTAGAGAGCTCTAGTTTTGTTGAAGCTGTTGAATCTGTTGTTGTTAAAGCTGTTGATTGTTATAGGCTACATTATGTGCTCTATAGAGCTCCAGTTTAGTTGAAGCTGTTGAATCTGTTGTTGTTGAAGCTGTTGATTGTTGTAGGCTATTATGTGCTCTAGTTTTGTTGAAGCTGTTGAATGTGTTGTTGAATCTGTTGATTGTTGTAGGCTACATTATGTGCTCTAGAGAGCTCAAGTTTTGTTGAAGCTGTTGAATCTGTTGTTGAAGCTGTTGATTGTTGTAGGCTATTATGTGCTCTAGAGAGCTCTAGTTTTGTTGAAGCTGTTGTTGTTAAAGCTATTGATTGTTATAGGCTACATTATGTGCTCTAGAGAGCTCAAGTTTTGTTGAAGCTGTTGAATGTGTTGTTGAATCTGTTGATTGTTGTAGGCTACATTATGTGCTCTAGAGAGCTCAAGTTTTGTTGAAGCTGTTGAATCTGTTGTTGTTTAAGCTGTTGATTGTTATAGGCTACATTATGTGCTCTATAGAGCTCCAGTTTAGTTGAAGCTGTTGAATCTGTTGCTGTTGAAGCTGTTGATTGTTGTAGGCTATTATGTGCTCTAGAGAGCTCTAGTTTTGTTGAAGCTGTTGAATCTGTTGTTGTTAAAGCTGTTGATTGTTATAGGCTACATTATGTGCTCTATAGAGCTCCACTTTAGTTGAAGCTGTTGAATCTGTTGTTGTTGAAGCTGTTGATTGTTGTAGGCTATTATGTGCTCTAGTTTTGTTGAAGCTGTTGAATGTGTTGTTGAATCTGTTGATTGTTGTAGGCTACATTATGTGCTCTAGAGAGCTCAAGTTTTGTTGAAGCTGTTGAATCTGTTGTTGAAGCTGTTGATTGTTGTAGGCTATTATGTGCTCTAGAGAGCTCTAGTTTTGTTGAAGCTGTTGTTGTTAAAGCTATTGATTGTTATAGGCTACATTATGTGCTCTATAGAGCTCCAGTTTAGTTGAAGCTGTTGAATCTATTTTTGTTGAAGCTGTTGATTGTTGTAGGCTATTATATGCTCTAGTTTTGTTGAAGCTGTTGAATGTGTTGTTGAATCTGTTGATTGTTGTAGGCTACATTATGTGCTCTAGAGAGCTCAAGTTTTGTTGAAGCTGTTGAATCTGTTGTTGAATCTGTTGATTGTTGTAGGCTACATTATGTGCTCTAGAGAGCTCAAGTTTTGTTGAAGCTGTTGAATCTGTTGTTGAAGCTGTTGATTGTTTTAGGCTATTATGTGCTCTAGAGAGCTCTAGTTTTGTTGAAGCTGTTGTTGTTAAAGCTATTGATTGTTATAGGCTACATTATGTGCTCTATAGAGCTCCAGTTTAGTTGAAGCTGTTGAATCTATTGTTGTTGAAGCTGTTGATTGTTGTAGGCTATTATGTGCTCTAGAAAGCTCTAGTTTTGTTGAAGCTGTTGAATCTGTTGTTGTTAAAGCTGTTGATTGTTATAGGCTACATTATGTGCTCTATAGAGATCCATTTTAGTTGAAGCTGTTGAATCTGTTGTTGTTGAAGCTGTTGATTGTTGTAGGCTATATGTGCTCTAGTTTTGTTGAAGCTGTTGAATGTATTGTTGAATCTGTTGATTGTTGTAGGCTACATTATGTGCTCTAGAGAGCTCAAGTTTTGTTGAAGCAGTTGAATCTGTTGTTGAAGCTGTTGATTGTTGTAGGCTATTATGTGCTCTAGAGAGCTCTAGTTGTGTTGAAGCTGTTGTTGTTAAAGCTATTGATTGTTATAGGCTACATTATGTGCTCTATAGAGCTCCAGTTTAGTTAAAGCCCTTGAATCTATTGTTGTTGAAGCTGTTGATTGTTGTAGGCTATTATATGCTCTAGTTTTGTTGAAGCTGTTGAATGTGTTGTTGAATCTGTTGATTGTTGTAGGCTACATTATGTGCTCTAGAGAGCTCAAGTTTTGTTGAAGCTGTTGAATCTGTTGTTGAATCTGTTGATTGTTGTAGGCTACATTATGTGCTCTAGAGAGCTCAAGTTTTGTTGAAGCTGTTGAATCTGTTGTTGAAGCTGTTGATTGTTGTAGGCTATTACGTGCTCTAGAGAGCTCTAGTATTGTTGAAGCTGTTGTTGTTAAAGCTATTGATTGTTATAGGCTACATTATGTGCTCTATAGAGCTCCAGTTTAGTTGAAGCTGTTGAATCTATTGTTGTTGAAGCTGTTGATTGTTGTAGGCTATTATGTGCTCTAGAGAGCTCTAGTATTGTTGAAGCTGTTGTTGTTAAAGCTGTTGATTGTTATAGGCTACATTATGTGCTCTATAGAGCTCCAGTTTAGTTGAAGCTGTTGATTGTTGTAGGCTACTATGTGCTCTAGTTTTGTTGAAGCTGTTGAATGTGTTGTTGAATCTGTTGATTGTTGTAGGCTACATTATGTGCTCTAGAGAGCTCAAGTTTTGTTGAAGCTATTGAATCTGTTGTTGAAGCTGTTGATTGTTGTAGGCTATTATGTGCTCTAGAGAGCTCTAGTTTTGTTGAAGCTGTTGTTGTTAAAGCTATTGATTGTTATAGGCTACATTATGTGCTTTAGAGAGCTCAAGTTTTGTTGAAGCTGTTGAATCTGTTGTTGAAGCTGTTAATAGTTGTAGGCTATTATGTGCTCTAGAGAGCTCTAGATTTGTTGAAGCTGTTGACTGTTGTAGGCTGTTAAGTGCTGTAGAAAGCTCTTGTTTTATTGAAATTGTTGATTCTGTTGTTGTTGAAGATGTTGATTGTTGTAGGCTACATTATGTGTTCTAGAGAGCTCTAGTTTTGTTGAAGCTGTTGAATCTGTTGTTGAAGCTCTTGATTGTTGAAGGCTATTATGTGCTATAGAGAGCTCTAGTTTCGTTGAAGCTGTTGAATCTGTTGTTGAAGCTGTTGATTGTTGTAGGCTATTTTGTGCTCTAGAGAGCTCTAGTTTTGTTGAAGCTGTTGAATCTGTTGTTGACGAAGCTGTTGATTGTTGTAGGCTATTGTGTGCTCTAGAGAGCTCTAGTTTTGTTGAAGCTGTTGAATCTGTTGTTGTTAAAGCTGTTGATTGTTATAGGCTACATTATGTGCTCTATAGAGCTCCAGTTTAGTTGAAGCTGTTGAATCTGTTGATTGTTGTAGGCTATTATGTGCTCTAGTTTTATTGAAGCTGTTGAATGTGTTGTTGAATCTGTTGATTGTTGTAGGCTACATTATGTGCTCTAGAGAGCTCAAGTTTTGTTGAAGCTGTTGAATTTGTTGTTGTTTAAGCTGTTGATTGTTATAGGCTACATTATGTGCTCTATAAAGCTCCAGTTTAGTTGAAGCTGTTGAATCTATTGTTGTTGAAGCTGTTGATTGTTGTAGGCTATTATATGCTCTAGTTTTGTTGAAGCTGTTGAATGTGTTGTTGAATCTGTTGATTGTTGTAGGCTACATTATGTGCTCTAGAGAGCTCAAGTTTTGTTGAAGCTGTTGAATCTGTTGTTGAATCTGTTGATTGTTGTAGGCTACATTATGTGCTCTAGAGAGCTCAAGTTTTGTTGAAGCTGTTGAATCTGTTGTTGAAGCTGTTGATTGTTGTAGGCTATTATGTGCTCTAGAGAGCTCTAGTTTTGTTGAAGCTGTTGTTGTTAAAGCTATTGATTGTTATAGGTTACATTATGTGCTCTAGAGAGCTCAAGTTTTGTTGAAGCTGTTGAATCTGTTGTTGAAGCTGTTGATTGTTGTAGGCTATTATGTGCTCTAGATTTGTTGAAGCTGTTGATTGTTGTAGGCTGTTAAGTGCTGTAGAAAGCTCTTGTTTTGTTAAAACTGTTGATTCTGTTGTTGTTGAAGATGTTGATTGCTGTAGGCTACATTATGTGTTCTAGAGAGCTCTAGTTTTGTTGAAGCTGTTGAATCTGTTGTTGAAGCTCTTGATTGTTGAAGGCTATTATGTGCTATAGAGAGCTCTAGTTTCGTTGAAGCTGTTGAATCTGCTGTTGAAGCTGTTGATTGTTGTAGGCTATTTTGTGCTCTAGAGAGCTCTAGTTTTGTTGAAGCTGTTGAATCTGTTGTTGATGAAGCTGTTGATTGTTGTAGGCTATTGTGTGCTCTAGAGAGCTCTAGTTTTGTTGAAACTGTTGAATCTGTTGTTGTTAAAGCTGTTGATTGTTATAGGCTACATTATGTGCTCTATAGAGCTCCAGTTTAGTTGAAGCTGTTGAATCTGTTGATTGTTGTAGGCTATTATGTGCTCTAGAGAGCTCTAGTTTTGTTGAAGCTGTTGTTGTTAAAGCTATTGATTGTTATAGGCTACATTATGTGCTCTATAGAGCTCCAGTTTAGTTGAAGCTGTTGAATCTATTGTTTTTGAAGCTGTTGATTGTTGTAGGCTATTATATGCTCTAGTTTTGTTGAAGCTGTTGAATGTGTTGTTGAATCTGTTGATTGTTGTAGGCTACATTATGTGCTCTAGAGAGCTCAAGTTTTGTTGAAGCTGTTGAATCTGTTGTTGAAGCTGTTGATTGTTGTACGCTATTATGTGCTCTAGAGAGCTCTAGATTTGTTGAAGCTGTTGATTGTTGTAGGCTGTTAAGTGCTGTAGAAAGCTCTTGTTTTGTTGAAATTGTTGATTCTGTTGTTGTTGAAGATGTTGATTGTTGTAGGCTACATTATGTGCTCTATAGAGCTCCAGTTTAGTTGAAGCTGTTGAATCTATTGCTATTGAAGCTGTTGATTGTTGTAGGCTAATATGTGCTCTAGAGAGCTCTAGTTTTGTTGAAGCTGTTGAATCTGTTGCTGTTAAAGCTATTGATTGTTATAGGCTACATTATGTGCTCTATAGAGCTCCATTTTAGTTGAAGCTGTTGAATCTGTTGTTGAATATGTTGATTGTTGTAGGCTACATTATGTGCTCTAGAGAGCTCAAGTTTTGTTGAAGCTGTTGAATCTGTTGTTGAAGCTGTTGATTGTTGTAGGCTATTATGTGCTCTAGAGAGCTCTAGTTTTGTTGAAGCTGTTGTTGTTAAAGCTATTGATTGCTATAGGCTACATTATGTGCTCTATAGAGCTCCAGTTTAGTTGAAGCTGTTGAATCTATTGTTGTTGAAGCAGTTGATTGTTGTAGGCTATTATATGCTCTAGTTTTGTTGAAGCTGTTGAATGTGTTGTTGAATCTGTTGATTGTTGTAGGCTACATTATGTGCTCTAGAGAGCTCAAGTTTTGTTGAAGCTGTTGAATCTGTTGTTGAATCTGTTGATTGTTGTAGGCTACATTATGTGCTCTAGAGAGCTCAAGTTTTGTTGAAGCTGTTGAATCTGTTGTTGAATCTGTTGATTGTTGTAGGCTACATTATGTGCTGTAGAGAGCTCAAGTTTTGTTGAAGCTGTCGAATCTGTTGTTGAAGCTGTTGATTGTTTAGGCTATTATGTGCTCTAGAGAGCTCTAGTTTTGTTGAAGCTGTTGTTGTTAAAGCTATTGATTGTTATAGGCTACATTATGTGCTCTATAGAGCTCCAGTTTAGTTGAAGCTGTTGAATCTATTGTTGTTGAAGCTGTTGATTGTTGTAGGCTATTATGTGCTCTAGAGAGCTCTAGATTTGTTGAAGCTGTTGATTGTTGTAGGCTGTTAAGTGCTGTAGAAAGCTCTTGTTTTGTTGAAATTGTTGATTCTGTTGTTGTTGAAGATGTTGATTGTTGTAGGCTACATTATGTGCTCTATAGAGCTCCGGTTTAGTTGAAGCTGTTGAATCTGTTGTTGAAGCTGTTGATTGTTGTAGGCTATTATATGCTCTAGTTTTGTTGAAGCTGTTGAATGTGTTTGAATCTGTTGATTGTTGTAGGCTACATTATGTGCTCTAGAGAGCTCAAGTTTTGTTGAAGCTGTTGAATCTGTTGTTGAAGCTGTTGATTGTTGTAGGCTATTATGTGCTCTAGAGAGCTCTAGATTTGTTGAAGCTGTTGATTGTTGTAGGCTGTTAAGTGCTGTAGAAAGCTCTTGTTTTGTTGAAATTGTTGATTCTGTTGTTGTTGAAGATGTTGATTGTTGTAGGCTACATTATGTGTTCTAGAGAGCTCTAGTTTTGTTGAAGCTGTTGAATCTGTTGTTGAAGCTCTTGATTGTTGAAAGCTACGATGTGATATAGAGAGCTCTAGTTTCGTTGAAGCTGTTGAATCTGTTGTTGAAGCTGTTGATTGTTGTAGGCTATTTTGTGCTCTAGAGAGCTCTAGTTTTGTTGAACCTGTTGAATCTGTTGTTGATGAAGCTGTTGATTGTTGTAGGCTATTGTGTGCTCTAGAGAGCTCTAGTTTTGTTGAAGCTGTTGAATCTGTTGTTGTTAAAGCTGTTGATTGTTATAGGCTACATTATGTGCTCTATAGAGCTCCAGTTTAGTTGAAGCTGTTGAATCTGTTGATTGTTGTAGGCTATTATGTGCTCTAGTTTTGTTGAAGCTGTTGAATGTGTTGTTGAATCTGTTGATTGTTGTACGCTACATTATGTGCTCTAGAGAGCTCAAGTTTTGTTGAAGCTGTTGAATCTGTTGTTGAAGCTGTTGATTGTTGTAGGCTATTATGTGCTCTAGAGAGCTCTAGATTTGTTGAAGCTGTTGATTGTTGTAGGCTGTTAAGTGCTGTAGAAAGCTCTTGTTTTGTTGAAATTGTTGATTCTGTTGTTGTTGAAGATGTTGAATGTTGTAGGCTACATTATGTGTTCTAGAGAGCTCTAGTTTTGTTGAAGCTGTTGAATCTGTTGTTGAAGCTCTTGATTGTTGAAAGCTATTATGTGATATAGAGAGCTCTAGTTTCGTTGAAGCTGTTGAATCTGTTGTTGAAGCTGTTGATTGTTGTAGGCTATTTTGTGCTCTAGAGAGCTCTAGTTTTGTTGAAGCTGTTGAATCTGTTGTTGTTAAAGCTGTTGATTGTTATAGGCTACATTATGTGCTCTATAGAGCTCCAGTTTAGTTGAAGCTGTTGAATCTATTGTTGCTGAAGCTGTTGATTGTTGTGGGCTATTATGTGCTCTAGTTTTGTTGAAGCTGTTGAATGTGTTGTTCAATCTGTTGATTGTTGTAGGCTACATTACGTGCTCTAGAGAGCTCAAGTTTTGTTGAAGCTGTTGAATCTGTTGTTGAAGCTGTTGATTGTTGTAGGCTATTATGTACTCTAGAGAGCTCTAGTTTTGTTAAAACTGTTGAATTTGTTGTTGTTGAAGATGTTGATTGTTGTAGGCTACATTATATGTGCTAAAGAACTTTAGTTTTGTTGAAGTTTTTGAATCTGTTGTTGAAGCTGTAGTTGTTGAATCTGTTGTTGAAGCTGTTGATTGATGAAGCTGTTGATTCTGTTGTTTAATCTGTTGATAACCATGTTGAAGTTGTTGATTGCTGTTTATGTTGTTGAATCTGTTGTTGAAGCTATTGATTGTTGGTATTGTTGAAGCTGTTGAATAGGTTGATCTTGTTTATATAACTAAAGCTGTCAACTGTTAGTACAGTCTATCTTGTGTAAGTGTAGGCTCGCCCAAATAGATCAATAGCTTCAATCACACCGTTGAAGCTGTTGAATCTGTTGTTGAACCTGTTGAAAGTTGTTGGTGTTGTTAATGTTAAACTTGTTGTTGAGCCTGTTGATTGTTGTTGATGTTGTTAAATCTGTTGTTGAATCTGTTGTTGAAGCTATTGATTGTTGATTATGATTATTGAAGCTGTTGTTGAGTCTGTTAATCTTGTTAGTATATTTAAAGCTGTTGATTGTTGGTTATGATTGTAGAAGCTGTTGAATCAGTTGATCACCATGATGAAACTGTTAAATGTTGTTGATATTGTGGAATCTGTTGTTGTTGACTGTTGCAGAAGCTGTTGATTGTTGAAGCTGTAGTTGTTGAATCTGTTGTTGAAGCTGTTGATTGTTGAAGCTGTTGAATCTGTTGTTTAATCTGTTGATAACAATGTTAAATGTGTTGATTGTTGTTGATGTTGTTAAATTTGTTGTTGAAGCTGATGATTGTTGGTATTGTTGAAGCTGTTGATCTTGTTAGTATAATTAAAGCTGTTGATTGTTAGTACAGTCTATCTTGTTTAAGTGTAGGGTCACCCCAATAAATCAATAGCTTCAATCACCATGTTGAAGCTGTTGAATCCGTTGTTGAAGCTGTTGATAGTTGTTGGTGTTGTTGATGTTAAACCTGTTGTTGTTGAAGCTGTTGATTGTTGTTGATGTTGTTGAAATTGTTGTTGAATCTGTTGTTGAAAATGTTGATTGTTGATTATGATTTTTGAAGTTGTTGAATCTGTTGTTGAATCCGTTGATCTTGTTAGTATAGTTGAAGCATTTGATTGTTGGTTATGATTGTTGAAGCTGTTGAATCTGTTGATATTGTTAGTATAGTTGAAGCTGTTGATAGTTAGTACAGTCTATTGTGTGTAAGAGTAGGTTCGACCAAATAAATCAATAACTAGCCTCGTCCCCAGGCCCGAAAAGAGGGCCGGGTACACACTGTCTGCGCATGCGCCAAAGTGTACCGAAAATCCTGGTACATCGTATATTTCCGTAAAACAATCCGTAAACTATGGTACATGACTTACGATTTCATGCTAAATCTGCCTCGACATTGACATCGCTTACTGCTAACAACGAGAACGGATCCGTTAGATATCGGATACACGAACGCTTCGTCAGAAAGCCTAGCTTCGGCTGATACTGTCGTGCCCTGGATAGCCAGCGGTCAAAGCCACGTGTTTGTTGTTAGTTTACAAATAATTTTACAGTAATATACGGATGAGTTAGCGCATGCGCATACAATGTGTACCAGGCCCTCTTTTCGGGCCTGGGGACGAGGCTAATCAATAGCTTCAATCACCATGTTGAAGCTATTGACTGTTGAAGCTGTTAAATCTGTTGTTGAAGATGTTGATTGTTGAAGCTATTGAATCTGAAGTAGTTCAATCTGTTGTTGAAGCTGATGATAGCTGAAGCTGTTGAATCTGTTGTTTAATCTGTTGTTCACCATGATGAAGTTGTTGATTGTAGTTGATGTTGCTGAATCTGTTGTTGAAGCTGTTGATTGTTGTTGATGTCGTTGAATCTGTTGTTGTTGAAGCTTTTGATTGCTGGTTTTGATTATTGAAGCTGTTGAATCTGTTGATCTTGTTAGTATAGTTGAAGCTGTTGATTGTTAGTACAGTCTATCTTGTGTAAAAGAGTAGACTCGCCCCAATAATTCAATAGCTTCATTAACCATGTTGAAGCTGTTGATTATTGAAGCTGTTGAATCTGTTGTTGCTGTTGATTGTTAAAGCTGTTAAATCTGAAGTAGTTGAATCTGTTGTTGAAGCTGTTGATTGTTAAAGCTGTTAAATCTGAAGTTGTTCAATCTGTTGTTGAAGCTGATGATTGTTGAAGCTGTTAAATCTGTTGTTTAATTGGTTGATCACCATGTAGAAGTGGTTGATTGTTGTTGATGTTGTGAATCTGTTGTTGAAGATGTTGATTGTTAGTACAGTCTATTTTGTGTAAGAGTAGGCTCGCCCAATAAATCAGTAGCTTCAATCACCGTGTTGAAGTTGTTAATTGTTGAAGCTGTTGAATCTGTTGATTGTTATTGGTGTTTAAATCGGTTGTTGTTGAAGCTGTTTAATGTTAATGATGTTGAATTTGTTGTTGAATCTGTTGTTGAAGCTTTTGATTGTTGATTATGATTGTTGAAGCAGTTGTTGAATCTGTTGATCTTGTTAGTATAGTTGAAGCTGTTGATTGTTGGTTATGATTGTTGAAGCTGTTGAATCTGTTGATCTGGTTAGTATAGTTGAAGCTGTTGATTGTTAGTACAGTCTATCTTGTGTACAAGTAGGCTCGCCACAATAAATCAATAGCTTCAATCACCATGTTGAAGCTGTTGACTGTTGAAGCTGTTAAATTTGTTGTTGAAGCTGTTGATTGTTGAAGCTGTTGAATCTGTTGATCTTGTTAGTATAGTTGAAGCTGTTGATTGTTATTACAGTCTATTGTGTGCAAGAGTAGGCTCGTCCCAATAAATCAATAGCTTCCATTACTATGTTGAAGCTGTTGTCTGTTGAAGCTGTGAAATCTGTTGTTGAAGATGTTGATTGTTGAAGCTGTTGAATCTGAAGTAGTTGAATATGTTGTTAAAGCTGTTGATAGCTGAAGTTGTTGAATCTGTTGTTTAATCTGTTGATTACCATGTTGAAGTTGTTGATTGTAGTTGAGGTTGCTGAATCTGTTGTTGTTGAAGCTGTTAAGCGTTGAAGCTGTTGAATCCGAAGTTGTTGAATCTGTTGTTGAAGCTGTTAAATCTGTTATTTAATTGGTTGATCACTGTGTAGAAGTGGTTGATTGTTGATTTTGTTGAATCTGTTGTTGAAGCTGTTGATTGTTGGTTATGATTGTTGAGGCTGTTGAATCTGTTGACCTTGTTAGTATAGTTGAAGCTGTTGATTGTTAGTACAGTCTATCTTGTGTAAGAGTAGGCTCGCTCCAATAAATCAATAGCTTCAATCACCATGTTAACACTGTTGATTGTTGAAGCTGTTGAATCTGTTGTTGAATCTGTTGATTGTTTTTAATATATGATGTTGTTGAAGCAGTTTATGATGTTGAATTTGTTGTTGAATCTGTAGTTGAAGCAATTAATTGTTGATTATGATTGTTGAAGCGGTTGTTGAATCTGTTGATCTTAGTATAGCTGAAGCTGTTAATTGTTGGTTATGATAGTTGAAGCTGTTAAATCTGTTGGTCACCATGTTGAAGCTGTTAATTGCTTATGTTGTTGAAACTGTTGCTGTTGATTGTTGTTGAATCTGTTGTTGAAGCTGTTGATTGTGGAAGTTGTTGAATTTGATGTTCAATCTGTTGTAGAAGCTGTTGATTGTTGAAGCTGTTAAATCTGAAGTAGTTGAATCTGTTGAAGCTGTTGATTGTTGTTGTTGAATCTGTTGTTGAAGGTTTTCACTGTTAGTTATGATTGTAGAAGCTGTTGAATCTGTTGTTTAAGCTGTTGATTGTTGTAGGCTACATTATGTGCTCTAGAGAGATATAGCTCTGTTGAAGCAGTTGAATCTGTTGTTGAAACTGTTGATTGTTGTAGGCTATTATGTGCTCTAAAGAGCTCTAGATTAGTTGAAGCTGTTGAATCTGTTGTTGTTGAAGCTGTTGATTGTTGTAGGCTATTAAGTGCTCTAGAAAGCTCTCATTTTGTTGAAATTGTTGATTCTGTTGTTGTTGAAGATGTTGATTGTTGAAGGCTACATTATGTGCTCTACAGAGCTCTAGTTTTGTTGAGGCAGTAGAATCACCTGTTGAAGCTGTTCATTGTTGTAGGCTATTGTGTTCTAGAGAGCTCTAGTTTTGTTGAACCTGTTGAATATGTTGATGGCGAAGCTGTTGAATCTGTTGTTGTTACAGCTGTTGATTATTGTAGGCTATTATGTGCTCTAGTTTTATTGGAACTGTTGAATCTGTTGTTGTTGAAAATGTTGATTGTTGTATGCTACATTATGTGCTCTAGAGATCTCTAGTTTTGTTAAAGCTGTTGAATGTTGTAGGCTACATTATGTGCTCCATAGAGTTCTAGTTTTATTGAAGCTGTTGAATCTGTTGTTGTTGGAGTTGTTGATTGTTGTAGGCTATTATGTGCTCTAGGGAGCTCTAGTTTTGTTGAAGCTGTTGAATCTGTTTTTGAAGTTGTTAATTGTTGTAGGCTATTATGTGTTCTAGAGAGCTCTAGTTTTGTAGAAATTGTTGAATCTGTTGTTTTTTAGTGAGTTTCGTGATTGGGTGTTCATCAGTTACGGGATAGTATAGATCGTTTTACACCAATCTGGCATTATTTAACATAATGATGGTAAATAATCAATATAAATTATATTGATTATTTACCATCATTATGTTAAATAATGCCAGATTGGTGTAAAACGATCTATACTATCCTGAATCTGTTGTTGTTGAAGATGTTGATTGTTGTAGGCTATTATGAGCTATAGAAGGCTCTAGTTTTGTTGAAGCTGTTGATTGTTGTAGGCTACATTATGTACTCTATAGAGCTCTAGTTTTGTTGAAGCTGTTGAGTCTGTTGTTGTTGAAGCTGTAGATTGTTGTAGGCTATTATGTGCTCTGGAGAGATCTAGCTTTATTGAAGCTTATGAATCTGTCGTTGCTGAAGGTGTTTCTTGTAGGTTACATTATGTGCTCTAGAGATCGCTAGTTTTGTTAAAGCTGTTGAATCTCTTGTTGAAGCTGCTGATTGTTGTAGGCTATTATGTGCTCTAGAGAGCTCTAGTTTTGTTAAAGCTGTTGAATCTGCTATTGTTGGAGCTGATGATTGTTGTAGGCTATTATGTGATCTAGTTTTGTTGAAGCTGTTGAATCTGTTGTTAAAGCTGTCGATTGTAGTAGGCTACATTATGTGTTCTAGAGAGCTCTAGTTTTGTTGAAGCTGTTGAATCTGTTGTTAAAGCTGTTGATTGTTGTAGGCTACATTATGTGCTCTATAGAGCTCTAGTTTTGTTGAAGTTGTTGAATCTGTTGTTGTTGAAACTGTTGATTGTTGTAGGCTATTATGAGCTCTAGAAAGCTCTAGTTTTGTTGAAGCTGTTGCATCTGCTGTTGAAGCTGTTGATTGTTCTCGGCAATTATGTGCACTATAGAGCTCTAGTTTTGTTGAAGCTGTTGAATCTATTATTGAAGCTGTTGATTGTTGTAGGCTATTATGAGCTCTAGAAAGCTCTGGTTTTGTTGAAGCTGTTGAATCTGCTGTTGAAGCTGTTGATTGTTGTCGGCAATTATGTGCACTATAGAGCTCTAGTTTTGTTGAAGCTGTTGAATCTATTATTGAAGCTGTTGATTATTGTAGGCTATTATGAGCTCTAGAAAGCTCTAGTTTTGTTGAAGCTGTTGAATCTGTTATTGTTTAAGCTGTTGATGGTTGTAGGCTATTATGTGCTCTATAGAGCTCTAGTTTTGTTGAAGCTGTTGAATCTGTTGTTGTTGAAGTTGTTGATTGTTGTAGGCTATTATGTGCTCTAGGGAGCTCTAGTTATGTTGAAGCTGTTGAATCTGTGTTGAAGATGTTGATTGTTGTAGGCTATTATGAGCTATAGAAGGCTCTAGTTTTGTTGAAGCTGTTGAATCTGTTGTTAAAGCTGTTGATTGTTGTAGGCTATGATGTGCTCTAGTTTTATTGAAGCTGTTGAATCTGTTGTTGAAAATGTTGATTGTTGTAGTCCATTATGTGCTCTAGAGAGCACTAGTTTCGTTGAAGCTGTTGAATCTGTTGTTGAAGTTGTTGATTGTTGTAGGCTATTATGTGCTCTAGGGAGCTCTGGATTTGTTGAAATTGTTGAATCTGTTGTTAAAGATGTTGATCATTGTAGGCTACATTATGTGCTCTAGAGAGCTCTAGTTTTGTTAAGGCAGTTGAATCTGTTGTTGAAGCTGTTGATTGTTGTAGGCTACATTATGTGCTCTAGAAATATCTAGTTCTGTTGTGCTTTATAGAGCTCTAGTTTTGTTGAAGGCCATTGAATTTGTTGTTGTGGCTGTTGATTGTTGTAGGCTACTATGTGTTCTAGAGAGCTCTAGTTTTGTTGAAATTGTTGAATCTGTTGTTGTTGGAGATGTTGATTGTTGTAGGCTATTATGAGCTCTAGAGAGCTCTAGTTTTGTTGAAGCTGTCGAATCTGTTGTTGAAGCTGTTGATTGTTGCAGGCTATTATGTGCTTTAGAGAACTCTACTTTTGTTGCCAAAGCTGATGAATCTATTATTGAAGCTGTTGATTGTTGTAGGCTATTATGAGCTCTAGAAAGCTCTGGTTTTGTTGAAGCTGTTGAATCTGCTGTTGAAGCTGTTGATTGTTGTCGGCAATTATGTGCACTATAGAGCTCTAGTTTTGTTGAAGCTGTTGAATCTATTATTGAAGCTGTTGATTATTGTAGGCTATTATGAGCTCTAGAAAGCTCTAGTTTTGTTGAAGCTGTTGAATCTGTTATTGTTTAAGCTGTTGATGGTTGTAGGCTATTATGTGCTCTATAGAGCTCTAGTTTTGTTGAAGCTGTTGAATCTGTTGTTGTTGAAGTTGTTGATTGTTGTAGGCTATTATGTGCTCTAGGGAGCTCTAGTTATGTTGAAGCTGTTGAATCTGTGTTGAAGATGTTGATTGTTGTAGGCTATTATGAGCTATAGAAGGCTCTAGTTTTGTTGAAGCTGTTGAATCTGTTGTTAAAGCTGTTGATTGTTGTAGGCTATGATGTGCTCTAGTTTTATTGAAGCTGTTGAATCTGTTGTTGAAAATGTTGATTGTTGTAGTCCATTATGTGCTCTAGAGAGCACTAGTTTCGTTGAAGCTGTTGAATCTGTTGTTGAAGTTGTTGATTGTTGTAGGCTATTATGTGCTCTAGGGAGCTCTGGATTTGTTGAAATTGTTGAATCTGTTGTTAAAGATGTTGATCATTGTAGGCTACATTATGTGCTCTAGAGAGCTCTAGTTTTGTTAAGGCAGTTGAATCTGTTGTTGAAGCTGTTGATTGTTGTAGGCTACATTATGTGCTCTAGAAATATCTAGTTCTGTTGTGCTTTATAGAGCTCTAGTTTTGTTGAAGGCCATTGAATTTGTTGTTGTGGCTGTTGATTGTTGTAGGCTACTATGTGTTCTAGAGAGCTCTAGTTTTGTTGAAATTGTTGAATCTGTTGTTGTTGGAGATGTTGATTGTTGTAGGCTATTATGAGCTCTAGAGAGCTCTAGTTTTGTTGAAGCTGTCGAATCTGTTGTTGAAGCTGTTGATTGTTGCAGGCTATTATGTGCTTTAGAGAACTCTACTTTTGTTGCCAAAGCTGATGAATCTATTGTTAAAGCTGTTGATTGTTGTAGGCTATTATGTGCTCTATACAGCTCCACTTTAGTTGAAGCTGTTTAATCTGTTGTTGTTGAAGCTGTTGATTGTTGTAGGCTATTATGTGTTCTAGTTTTATTGAAGCTGTTGAATCTGTTGATTGTTGTAGGCTACATTATGTGCTCTAGAGAGTTCAAGTTTCATTGAAGCTGTTGAATCCGTTGTTGAAGCTGTTGATTGTTGTAGGCTATTATGTGTTTTAGAGAGCTCTAGTTTTGTTGAAATTGTTGAATCTGTTGTTGAAGCTGTTGATTGTTGTAGGCTATTATGTGCTCTAGAGAGCTCTAGTTTTGTTGAAGCTGTACAATCTGTTGTTGTAGCTGTTGATTGTTGTAAGCTATTATGTGCTCTAGAGAGTTCTAGTTTTGTTGAAGCTGTTGAATCTGTTGTTGAAGATGTTGATTGTTGTTGGCTACATTATGTGCTCTAGAGTGTTGAATCTGTTGTTGACGCTGTTGAATCTGTTTCTGTTAAAGCTGTTGATTGTTGTAGGCTATTATGTGCAATAGAGAGCTCTATTTTTTTTGAAGCTGTTGAATCTGTTGTTGAAGCTGTTGATTGTAGTAGGCTACATTATGTGCTCTAGAGAGCTCTAGTTTTGTTGAAGCTGTTGATTGTTGTAGGCTATTATGTGTTTTAGAGAGCTCTAGTTTTGTTGAAATTGTTGAATCTGTTGTTGAAGCTGTTGATTGTTGTAGGCTATTATGTGCTCTAGAGAGCTCTAGTTTTGTTGAAGCTGTACAATCTGTTGTTGTAGCTGTTGATTGTTGTAAGCTATTATGTGCTCTAGAGAGTTCTAGTTTTGTTGAAGCTGTTGAATCTGTTGTTGAAGATGTTGATTGTTGTTGGCTACATTATGTGCTCTAGAGTGTTGAATCTGTTGTTGACGCTGTTGAATCTGTTTCTGTTAAAGCTGTTGATTGTTGTAGGCTATTATGTGCAATAGAGAGCTCTATTTTTTTTTGAAGCTGTTGAATCTGTTGTTGAAGCTGTTGATTGTAGTAGGCTACATTATGTGCTCTAGAGAGCTCTAGTTTTGTTGAAGCTGTTGATTGTTGTAGGCTATTATGTGTTTTAGAGAGCTCTAGTTTTGTTGAAATTGTTGAATCTGTTGTTGAAGCTGTTGATTGTTGTAGGCTATTATGTGCTCTAGAGAGCTCTAGTTTTGTTGAAGCTGTACAATCTGTTGTTGTAGCTGTTGATTGTTGTAAGCTATTATGTGCTCTAGAGAGTTCTAGTTTTGTTGAAGCTGTTGAATCTGTTGTTGAAGATGTTGATTGTTGTTGGCTACATTATGTGCTCTAGAGTGTTGAATCTGTTGTTGACGCTGTTGAATCTGTTTCTGTTAAAGCTGTTGATTGTTGTAGGCTATTATGTGCAATAGAGAGCTCTATTTTTTTTTGAAGCTGTTGAATCTGTTGATAAAGCTGTTGATTGTTGTAGGCTATTATGTGCTCTAGAGAACTCTAGTTTTGTTGAAGCTGTTGAATCTGTTATTGTTGAAGCTGTTGATTGTTGTAGGCTATTATGTGCTCTAGAGAGCTCTACTTTTGTTGGAGCTGTTGAATCTGTTGAAGCTGTTGATTGTTGTAGGCTATTATGTACTCTAGAGAGCTCTAGTTTTGTTGAAACTGTTGAATCTGTTGTTGTTGAAGATGTTGATTGTTGTAGGCTACATTGTGTGCTCTAGATAGCTCTAGTTCTGTTGTAGCTGTTGATTGTTGTAGGCTATTATGTGTTTTAGAGAGCTCTAGTTTTGTTGAAATTGTTGAATCTGTTGTTGAAGCTGTTGATTGTTGTAGGCTATTATGTGCTCTAGAGAGCTCTAGTTTTGTTGAAGCTGTACAATCTGTTGTTGTAGCTGTTGATTGTTGTAGGCTATTATGTGCTCTAGAGAGTTCTAGTTTTGTTGAAGCTGTTGAATCTGTTGTTGAAGCTGTTGATTGTTGTAGGCTATTATGTGCTCTAGAGAGTTCTAGTTTTGTTGAAGCTGTTGAATCTGTTGTTGAAGATGTTGATTGTTGTTGGCTACATTATGTGCTCTAGAGTGTTGAATCTGTTGTTGACGCCGTTGAATCTGTTTCTGTTAAAGCTGTTGATTGTTGTAGGCTATTATGTGCAATAGAGAGCTCTAGTTTTTTGGAAGCTGTTGAATCTGTTGTTGAAGCTGTTGATTGTAGTAGGCTACATTATGTGCTCTAGAGAGCTCTAGTTTTTTGAAGCTGTTGATTGTTGTTAGCTATTATGTGCTCTAGAGAGCTCTAGTTTTGTTGAAGCTGTTGAATCGATTGTTGCAGATGTTGATTGTTGTTGGCTACATTATGTGCTCTAGAGTGTTGAATCTGTTGTTGAAGCTGTTGAATCTGTTTCTGTTAAAGCTGTTGATTGTTGTAGGCTATTATGTGCTCTAGTTTAATTGAAGCTGTTGAATCTGTTGTTGAAGATGTTGATCGTTGTAGGCCACATTATGTGCTCTAGAGAGCTCTGGTTTGGTCGAAGCTGTTGAATCTGTTGTTGTTGAAGCTGCTGATTGTTGTAGGCTATTATGCGCAACAGAGAGCTCTAGTTTTGTTGAAGCTGTTGAATCTGTTGTTGAAGCTGTTGATTATTGTAGGCTATTGTGTGGTCTAGAGAGCTCTAGTATTGTTGAACCTGTTGAATCTGTTGTTGAAGCTGTTGATTGTAGGCTATTATGTGCTCTAGAGAGCTCTAGTTTCGCTGAAGCTGTACAATCTGTTGTTGTTGAAGCTGTTGATTGTTGTAAGCTATTATGTGCTCTAGAGAGCTCTAGTTTTGTTGAAGCTGTTGAATCTGTTGTTGTTGAAGATGTTGATTATTGTAGGCCACATTATGTGCTTTAGAGAGCTCTGAGTTGGTCGAAGCTGTTGAATCTGTTGTTGTTGAAGCTGTTGATTGTTGTAGGCTATTGTGTGCAATAGAAAGCTCTAGTTTTGTTGAAGCTGTTGAATCTGTTGTTGTTGAAGATGATTGTTGTAGGCCACATTATGTGCTTTAGAGAGCTCTGAGTTGGTCGAAGCTGTTGAATCTGTTGTTGTTGAAGCTGTTGATTGTTGTAGGCTATTGTGTGCAATAGAGAGCTCTAGTTTTGTTGAAGCTGTTGAATCTGTTGTTGTTGAAGCTGTTGATTGTTGTAGGCTAGATTATAGCTCTAGTTTTGTTGAAGCTGTTGAATCTGTTGTTGTTGAGGATGTTGATTGTTGTAGGCTACATTATGTAGTCTAGAGAGCGCTAGTTTTGTTGAAGCTGTTGAACCTGTTGTTGTTGAAGCTGTTGATTGTTGTAGGCTATTATATACTATAGAGAGCTCTAGGTTTGTTGAAGCTGTTGAATCTGGTGTTGTTGAAGCATTTGATTGTTGTAGGCTACATTATGTGCTCTAGAGAGCTCTACTTTTGTTTATGCTGTTGAATCCGTTGTTGTTGAAGTATTTGATTGTTGTAGGCTACATAATGTGCTCTAGAGAGCTCTAGTTTTGTTTATGCTGTTGAATTTGTTGTTGAAGCTGTTGAATCTGTCTCTGTTAAAGCTGTTGATTGTTGTAGGCTATATTATGTGCTCTAGTTTAATTGGAGCTGTTGAATCTGTTGTTGTTGAAGATGTTGATTGTTGTAGGCTACATTATGTACTCTAGAGAGCTCCAGTTTTGTCAAAGCTGTTGAATTTGTTGTTGAAGCTGTTGATTGTTGTAGGCTATTATGTTTAATAGAGAGCTCTAGCTTTGTTGAAGCTGTTGAATCTGTTGTTATTGAAGCTTTAGATTGTTGTAGGCTACATTATGTGCTCTAGAGAGCTCTAGTTGAAAATGTTGAATCTGTTGTTGAAGCTGTTGATTGTTGTAGGCTATTATGTCATCTGGAGAACTTTAGTTTTGTAGAATCTGTTGTTGAAGCTGTTGATTGTAGGCTATTATGAGCTCTAGAGAGCTCTAGTTTTGTTGAAGCTGTTGAATCTCTTGTTGAAGATGTTGAATCTGTTGCTGTTAAAGCTGTTGATTGTTGTAGGCTATTATGTGCTCTAGTTTTATTAAAGCTGTTGAATCTGTTTTTGTTGAAGATGTTGTTGTTGTAGGCTACATTATGTGCTCTAGAGAGCTCTAGTTTTGTCGAAGCTGTTGAATCTGTTGTTGTTGAAGCTGTTGATTGTTATAGGCTATTATATGCTATACAGAACTCTAGTTTTGTTTAAGCTGTTGAATCTGTTGTTGAAGCTGTTGATTGTTGTAGGCTGTTATATGTTATAGAGAGGTCTGGTTTTGTTTAAGCTGTCGAATCTGTTGTTGTTTAAGCTATTGATTTTTGTAGGCTATTATATGCTATAGAGAGCTCTAGTTTTGTTTAAGCTGTTGAATCTGTTGTTGAAGCTGTTGATTGTTGTAGGCTATTATGTGAAATAGAGAGCTCTAGTTTTGTTGAAGCTGTTGAATCTGTTGTTGTTGAAGCTGTTGATTGTTGTAGGCTACATTATGTGTTCTAGAGAGCTCTAGTTTTGTTGAAGCAGTTGAATCTGTTGTTGATGCTGTTGATTGTTGTAGGCTATAATGAGCTCTAGAGAGCTCTAGTTTTGTTAAAGTTGTTGAATCTTTTGTTGAAGCTGTTGATTGTTGAAGCTGTAGTTGTTGAATCTGTTTTTGAAGCTTTTAAATCTGTTGTTAAATCTGTTGATAACCATGTTGAAGTTGTTGATCGTTGTTGATGTTGTTGAATCTGTTGTTGTTGAAGTTGTTAATTGTTGGTATTGTTGAAGCTGTTCGATCAGTTGATCTTGTTAGTACAATTAAAGCTGTTGATTGTGAGTACAGTCTATTTTGTGTAAGTGTAGGCTCGCCCCAATAAATCAATAGTTTCAATCACTATGTTGAAGATGTTGAATTTGTTGCTGAAGTTGTTGACAGTTGATGGTGTTGTTGATGTTAAACCTGTTGTTGTTGAAGCTGTTGATTGTTGATCATGTTGTTGAACCTGTTGTTGAAGATGTTGATTGTTGATTATGATTTTTGAAGCTATTGAATCTGTTGTTGAATCTGTTGATCTTGTTAGTATAGTTGAAGGTGTTGATTGTTGGTTATGATTGTTGAAGCTGTTGAATCTGTTGATCACCATGTTTAAGGTGGTAATTGTTATTCATGTTAATTCTGTTGCTGTTGAAGCTGTTGATTGTTGAAGCTGCTGAATCTGAAGTTGTTGAATCCGATGTTGAAGCTGTTGATCACAATGTTGAAATTGTTGATTGTTGATGATGTTGTTTAATCTGTTGTGTTGAAGCTGTTGATTGTTGAAGCTGCTGAATCTGAAGTTGTCGAATCTGTTGTTGAAGCTGTCATTGTTGTTGATGCTGTTGAATCTGTCATTGTTGTTGATGTTGTTGAATCTGTTGTTGTTGAAGCTTTTGATTGTTGGTTATGATTGTTAAAGCTGCTAAATCAGTTGTTGAATCTGTTGATCTTGTTAGTATAGTTAAAGCTGTTGATTGTTGGTTATGATAGTGAAGCTGTTGAGTTGTTGATCACCATGTTCAACCTGTTAATTGTTGTTGATGTCGAATCTGTTGCTGATGATTGTTGTTGAATCTGTTCTTGAAGCTGTTGATTAGTGAAGCTGTTGAATCTGAAGTTGTTGAATCTGTTGTTGAAGCTGTTGATTGTTGTAGCTGTTGAATTGGTTGTTTAATCTGTTGATCACCATGTAGAAGTTGTTGATTGTAGTTGATGTTGTTGAATCTGTTGTTGTTGAAGCTTTTGACTGTTGATGTTGTTGAATCTGAAGTAGTTGAATCTGTTGATTGTTGTCGATGTTGTTGAATATGTTGACTGTTGAAGCTGTTCAATCTGTTGTTGAAGCTATTGAATCTGTTGTTGTTGAAGCTGTTAATTGCTGTAGGCTATTGTGTGCTCTAGAGAATTCTAGTTTTATTGAAGCCGTTGAATCTGTTGTTAAAGCAGTTGATTGTTGTAGGCTACATTATGTGCTCTATAGAGCTCTAGTTTTGTTGAAGCTGTTGAATCTGTTGTTAAGTTGTTGATTGTTGTAGGCTATTATATGCTCTAGGGAGCTCTAGTTTTGTTGAGGCTGTTGATTGTTGTAGGCTATTATGTGCTCTAGAGAGCTCTAGTTTTGTTGAAGCTGTTGAATCTGTTGTTGAAGCTGTTGATTGTTGTAGGCTATTATGTGCTCTAGAGAGCTCTAGTTTTGTTGAAGCTGTTGAATCTGTTGTTGAAGCTGTTGATTGTTGTAAGCTATTATGTGCTCTAGAGAGCTCTAGTTTTGTTAAAGCTGTTGAATCTGTTGTTGTTAAAGCTGTTGATCTATATTATGTGCTCCATAGAGTTCTAATTTTGTTGAAGCTGTTGAATCTGTTGTTGTTGAAGCTGTTGATTGTTGTAGGCTATTATGTGCTCAGGAGAGGTCTAGTCTTATTGAAGCTTATGAATCTGTTGTTGCTGAAGATGTTGTTTGTTGTAGGTTACATTATGTGCTCTAGATATCTCTAGTTTTGTTAATACTGTTGAATCTCTTGTTGAAGCCGTTGATTGTTGTAGGCTATTATGTGCTCTAGAGAGCTCTAGTTTTGTTGAAGCTGTTTAATCTGCTGTTGTTGGAGCTGTTGATTGTTGTATGTTATTATGTGCTCTAATTTTGTTGAAGCTGTAGAATCTGTTGTTGTTGAAGCTGTTGATTGTAGTAGACTAC
>OZ220015.1:0-92045 GCA_964291365.2 Stappiaceae bacterium | reverse complement strand
GTATGTGGCTTCTCGATCGAGGGAGTGAGTGTACACCTGATTGCTTTCTTTGCTATTTCTGACTTTTGTAAGTTCGATATCTACGTTCAGTGAGTAGCATTGTAATGTTTAGATTCTCGTGGTTTAATATCATAGGCTTGTTAAAGCCAGTAACTGTCAGAGCCGTTATGTTGAAGCTGTTGGCGGCCACGCCCAAGTGGTGGGACATGCCAGGCTACTCCTGTCTTCGTCAGGTTAGCATGGACACGTGCAAGGATGTTGATCTAGACGTCCTCCAAACTGGTATCAATCTGAGTCATCGTGACAAGTTCCTTCGTGATCGAGCCAGTCGTCGAGTTTCCATGAAGAGGCTGTATCAACGCTACCCTGTGTCCACATTGTGCCAGGAGGGAGTCAGCAAATGCAATGACATGATGGGTGCCACGTTTATTTTCTTCATCATCCTGTATCAAATTTGCTCCAAGTGGTCTCAAGCTCAGGCTGCCAGGATCAAATTCCGTAACCGAGCAGCTGTGGTCCGTGCAGTCAAAGCTGATCATGTTAAAGGTGGCACTGTGACCAAACCATGCAGACACAAGACTGAGTGTAGCCCAGTCACATCTGATAAAGCCAAAGCAGTGGACCATATGTCTAAAGACCGTACTGTGGATCGATCCAATCATGAAGCTAGTTACAGTTCAAAGGTCATAGCAGTGACTACTCCAACACTGGCTGTAGGTGCGTTTGATGCGAGAGGTCATGTGCGATACTTACAGGCAATCATACATCAACGTCTACTTCTCTCTGGTGATGTAGAACTCAATCCTGGACCTCTGGATGGTATGATATCCCTTACATTAAATCTTACAATGTCAGTTAAACAGTTACCGTACTCGCTGTAATTATCCGAACGTTTGAAAACAATTATTCATAGCACCATTTGGCGTTAATAATAGAAAGTACATAAATTATACACGCTGCTCATTGAGTGTAAATAGAGCGGTTTATTATCTCAAAGTATGGTGAAAATAGTCACTTTCTGACCACTATAAATGAAAGAATAACAGGACTCAGTGCTGTCATTGACTCTTCAACAACGGAGTCGTTCATCGAGGCAGGGTCTTCGAAAATCACAGTGATCCTAGCTGTAGTGAGTTGACATAGCGTTTTCTTTGTTGGCTTAACTTGGTTACCAGTGCAAGGTCATTCGGCTGAAATGGAACGGTAAGAAAACTAGTAGCTCTGTATGTTCAAAGGGATTAGAGAGAAACTAAATGACCAGGCATGGCATTCGAGTGATTAGAATCTTCGAATAATTAGAGTGAGTACTGTAAAGCAAATTAATAATTAATGTTCCATCATGTAACAATGTGTGTACAAGCTTGATTGATATTCATTTATGCCTTGAATGTGATTAGAGGAACTTAATCCTCCCCCCCCCCTTGCCTTTTTTTCTGTTCAGTGCTATCCAAACCTTCTTTTTGTTTACTTTGCTTAGGAAAGTGTACATACATTTCGATATCCTTTTGTTTACATGTAGATATTACTGAACAAATACTCTCCACTGTTGATGCCACAACTTTTGGTGAGTTAAAACATAAGACCATTCTGTGATACTGTATTGCGGGAAATTTTGCCCGTGCAGATTTTGTGGAGTTGCCTCCAAACCTCTTCAGAAGAAATTTCATCTGCACTCCAATGACACCACACCCACCTCTAGTCCATAATGAGTGCTAGCGAAAGATCGAAATTTTTATGGTTCTTATTTTCATAGTGGCCAATCTATTTGCATTAACCATGACATTTTGCGCCATGCAAAAATTTCCTGGTATACAGTATTGTGCTTTCTGTCCCCTCCTGACATGTGATTGTCCCACGAGCACACTGACCAACAACTTGTGGCTTCTTCCTCTTGGTATGTCCTTGAGGGAGTATAAGTTCATCTAATCATCCCCCCCCCCCCCCACCCCACAAACGTTCCAATGAAATTAAGTTATTGTGTGAATTTGCTCTGCGTTGATAACAATAGGTGAAGATGACTGGAATATGGTGATGAGGGAATGTCACTCTCTATCGGCTAAGTGGCAGCAACTGTGTTGCTGTCTTGGTCTACCCATTGGACTGATTGATAGCATTAAAGGAAACTACCCGAATGACAACTCTGCCTGCTGGAGTGAAGCCCTCAAACAGTGGATTCAACAGAACTACAACTTTGTGAGATATGGTTTACCATCATGGAGGACTCTCCTTGAAGCCATTGCAAGAGAAAATTGTCTTTTGTTTAAAACACTGGCAGACAACCATCAAACACCTGGTATGCAAATGAATGTGTGCTGTGATTGTCATAGGCATAGGAACCAGGGCCGGGTGCTGGGTGTACTGTGCTATAGCACCCCCACTTTTCTGATGGTGGCCAGGTAGCCTATAAACTACTTACTTCAGCCTCTCTACAAGATTTCTGACGACCAAATTTCATTGTTCCAGTGTGTCCAAACTGTAGAGTTTACGAACTCTGCTTGGATTTAATTAGGGATTGGGCTAAATTTTCACGCTTGATTCATGCATGTACTTTACTATTATTAGCACCCCTACCTTCACAAAGCTTCCTATGATTGTCACATGTCAGGGACCTTAGGTATTATGAACCGCACTATGTGTGACAGGTCATAGCCTAAATTGAAAAATTTTTTTGCGAATTTTGTGGGTCAGAGCGCTGCTGCGAAATGTTTGTCCCATAAAATTTTAATAGATGCTAGGTGTGATTGGAAATTCAACCATGAAAATATTTATCTGTGAAGATTTGTTTCTGTACAGAATTTGCTCACCCCTTACTTACCCCTTGAAAATTTAATTAACATTTTAATATTTTGTGTGTATTGTAACTTCTCTTGCATAAATAGCAGCCAGTACTTCTGAGGAAACAGTGAAAAGGATGACTGCTGGTCAAGAGAAGCTGGAGATGGGTGATAAGGAGGTCAGCCCATTATCCAAAGCACAAAAGAAGAAGCGGAAGAGAAAGAGAAAGCCCAGAATGATCACGCTAGGACCTGAAGCCAGACACACAGAAGGTTAACACTGTTTAGATCATAGTTGTAACAAATGCTGCAATCTGATTGGTCTAAAGCAGGTACTTTAAATCACATAGAGTATTTGTAGATCAAGTATCAATAATTTTTTTTCCCTCCAGGCAAATTGCCATACTATGATCTAAACTTGTTTAGTTGGTTTCTATATTTAGAAGAACTCTGGGCTCTGTAGAATCCTTGGGATTCTACATAGAGCCCATCAGTCTTCAAGAATGCATAAGAACTAAGAAAAGAGTAAGAGTGTGTAACTCAAACTGGGCAGAATTTTGAACTGTAGTAAAAATAGAATATCCAGTCAAAAGTAAACTGAAAATTTGTGTAAAAATCTATTCATGGCATGCTCAAAACTTATTGCTTGATGCTAGTGCTTGGACATTCAATGTACATGTCGACATTGCACTGTGGTTGTGCACGTGATCAGATATTCTATTTTAGTTATTGTTCAAAAATTCTGCCCCATACACTAATGTCTATGGGAGTTACAAGCTGTTCTTATGCGCTCTTGGGTCTTCTAAATCACATAGAAACCTCAGTGTCCATTATGCGTATAGCTAGTATAATAGTGATGATTAAAACTGTGTACTAAGCTTGAAAATTCACGTTGTGCAGATGCTGATGTTCAGCAAATCATTGTTCCTGCTCATAACACAGTCAGCAGTGAAAGTGCTTGTGAGCAACCAACTCTCATCTTCCAGTGTGTCAGTCTTGAGGGCATGGGTAAGGAGGAAAAGAAACAGTTCTACCAGACCCTTTATACTGAATCTGTGGAGATGATGTTCAAGTTTCAGAAACTCTTTTCTTCCACAACAGTATCTTTGAACAAGAGAAAAATCTCTTCACAGGATATCTGTAGTCGTGTGCAATGTTTAGGATCACTAACTCCAGTTTTTGAGGATTCTGGCCTGCCAGTGTTTCGACAACAGGTTCCAAAACTGCAACAAGCTCGAACTGTGGATTATGCAATGTCTATTATTAACGGCTACTGCTCTTTCTTCAACTTTCATATTCTTGAACTCATCATTGAACAGCTTGGATCACCTGAAGATACAGCTAATCTCTCAAAGTATAAGGAAGAATTCAACAAGTATGCCAAACGTCATGTCTTTCAGTGTCCATCAGAAGTCGGAGTAGTGACTAGTGGTGATGCAAAGATGTTTGTGACTCTTGATGAAACTTTCAACAAATGTTCTCTCAGTACTTTGCATCTATTCTGCAGTAGCTTGCGTGACATTTTAAATCTCTCACCGGGATCTGGACTGAAATTGTGTCAAATTGAGCCAGGAAGTCTGAAACTGACATTTCAGCTCCCTTTCTCTCTCCTTCAAGGTACCTTCCCTCTCACTGAAGAACAAGAATCAGCTATTGCTCGACTGGGCGTGGAAAATCTCTGGCTTATTTATACATTCAACAAACAACATATTCAGGTATAGCTACATAGAGGAAATTTTAAATTGTTAAGGCTTAAGCACTTCAGTGGCTCTACCTCATGTATTCCTAACTGCACACTTCCCTAGGAAAGTATTGTAAAGGGACAATATTAACGTTACTACATGTATGTTATGCCAATTTCAGGAGGAGGAAGAGGAGGAGACAACTGGTATAGATAAGACTCTTGAGATTGATGAGGAAACTGCTGACTCAGCTTCAGATAAGGATGAAGAGGAAGCTACTGATTCAGATTTGGATAAGAGAGAGGATGCTGTCGCTGGTAAGACAAATGTCACAGTGTATGGTGAAATTAAGAAAGGCTATCGTCCTCTGCATGAAAGCACTATTGGTTTACACGTATCTTCCACAACCGATCCTAAATACATGACCTAGTAAATGCACATGCAGACTAGGCTTGTTAATACCATAGTTATGGATGTGTAATGTTTGGCACCTTTTTTATAAGAATTTGGTTTCTGATATTCGACATGGTTCATCACTCCTGCATGATTCAGAAGGTGC
The DNA here is from genome assembly GCA_964291365.2 of Stappiaceae bacterium. GTDB lineage: Bacteria > Pseudomonadota > Alphaproteobacteria > Rhizobiales > Stappiaceae > JBDWFY01. The sequence continues at coordinate 87,030 of OZ220015.1, read as the reverse complement.
GGATTACAAGAATGTTGAAATAATTTTTTGTTCTAAAAATAATATTGAACAAAGCATGTGATACTTATTTGGTAGAATTATGCTTTACTCTGTTCAAACCTTTTATTCAAATTTCCATTCATAGCAGGGATTGACTTGGTGTCTATGATGAACGTGATAAAGCTGGATGATGCCTCTTCCACTGCTGACTCAGCACTTGCTACCAGCATTGCTACCTTTACAGGAGTGTCACAGTACAGTGAGGTGAGACAGTAATTATCCCTCACACATGTGCAAGGGGTAATCAGTTTTATCGTCATTGTTGTCGTCACTATCATTACACAAAAATCACCAGATCTTGAGATGTAGGTGTCTTAGCGAGTGTCCAGTGTTGTCATAAAATTAAATGGTGAAAAAGTAACAACTCTTTGCTTCTAAGTGCTTGACAAGGACCACAAACGCTACAAATTGTGTTAACGGCCACACCTATCAACCACACACAAATCAGTAGTCATAATACATGTGAAGAGACTATATTGATAATAATTGGTGCACATATGATCGACTTCCAATAATAATCATTGCTCTGTCAGTATTGATCACTCAACTTGTAGGCATTTCAAAAGTATATTTGGCCATAATAAAACCTGGATCACTAATAAGATTATTGGTTATACTTGTTAGCTTGGAATTAGACCAGATAGCTTATTTCATACACAATGCATGTGCATTCATGTACAACTACTTTTGGTGGCTTTATTGGTTTTAATTACTCTGTGGTACACATTGGTCTTGTCATTAGTGGATCACCTGTGGTATGTTAGTATTGCCCTTATGTTGGGAGATGGCAGATGTAGTAGATACCACGCAGACAAATGCTGTACAAGTACATGATTTTATGAAAACTATGTGTCCACAAGCCTATGAATAATACTATAGGGTAGTCCCTTGGTAGGGTAGTCCCTTGGTGGGGCAGCTCTTACCTCACACTGTGCAGCACACCTGCAACTACAAGGGCATGTGTAAGATCACTGTGTAAATGAAACATGAAATCTGCTCAGAGCTGGTTAGGCTGACACACGTAGGATGATGCCACTATTTCACAGCATATAGAGCTTGCTCACCCATGCAGTTACGTACTCTACACTCTTGCTATAGGCACAGCATTCAGGGGTGTAATGTTGATAGGTTTTCAGTGTCAACAGGTGGTCAGTGGCTGTGGTTTAACCATTGTGTAATGCATGAATACATCTTGCACACACATGAGGATAGGGAAAGCAATTTCTTGGTCATGCACACCATCACAACTGACCTATCATAATATTATAGTGGAGAATATAATTATTGGTAACCATTAAATTTGATTGTTTATATATCCCAAGCAGACATCACAAAAAAATTAAGCTTTCAATTCAGTGGTATGGTAGGTATTGCCATAAGCACATAAGAAATTTGGCAAAGTTGTAAAGGCAGATTTCAAACCTGCCAATTTATATCTATGTATGCATCAAGTCACATGACTGCTGAGCTTGCAGAATAAAGATAAACATCCAATCTTTTCCTTGTGAGCATGTGTACATAGCTCTTCATACATATACTACATTCCTTCCCTCTTTTCTGGTCACTACAGTATGTGTATGGTCATTTGAAATGGTTGTGATGTTGTTTAGGCCACTCCAAGTCATACTTCTGTTTCTGGTCCCCCACTTCAGCATCCTCAGTGGTTTGTTTACCGCATGTGTAAAATTACACAATGACAAAAATTAGCATTTTCAAAGAAGTCTGATTGGTTGTGATGCTGATTTACCGCCCTCCCATATGGTGCTTAGAAAAATCCAGAACCAGAAAGAGAAGCACAACTTGCAAACACATACAAATGTATGCACACACTCACCCACGGTCACACATGGCAACATGTTATAATAGATGCCCTAAAGTACAGGTATGCCTGCATGGTGACCTTAGTACTCCAGAATCATGATCATAATTATTTTCAGTGGAATTCTCATCCACTCATGTACAGGAACAAAAGTGTGATCACCAAAATTTTATACACAAACCACAGTGCAACTGTGGTAGATCTATGGTAGAATGTGTAACATCCTCTGAACAGGACATTTTATCAAAGTTGATTCTAGACAAGACTATAGCAGCCAATGTCTAATACTAAAATGTACACATACAGTCATGTGTACCATCACACACACACACACACACACACACACACACACATACCAGGATATAGTGTTAAGGGACCTCAGAGATGAGCCTTATCTGAGAATGGAAGTTGAAGCTGCTAAACTACGACCACCTGATGACTCCAGTGGACTTGAACTACACCAGGCTTCACTCAGGGGAGATATAGACAAAGTAAAACAGTTAGTTGAAAATCAACACGTGAATCCTCTACTAAAGAACAAGCATGGAGACACTGCTCTACACTATGCTGCAGCAGGAGGTGACCTGAGCATCATGAAATACTTCATAGAAGAACAAGGTCTTTCTCCAGCATGTCAGGGACAGTATGGACGAACTGCTCTTCATCATGCAGCAGTGTACAAACATCTTGAAGTGGTGAAATATCTGGTTGCTGAGCAACAGGTGGACCCACTGTGTAAGGATGATTGGGACTACATATCACTTCATTCTGCTTGTATTGGTGGTGATATGGAAGTAATACAGCTCCTCATCAATGAAAGTAAAAAATACATGTCACTAGAAGACGTGATTAATGAGAGAAGTAAAGATGGAGACACTCCATTCCACATAGCAGCATTCAATGGACACTTACCAGTCATCAAATTCTTTATCACTAAGTTGAACTTTGACCCCAACACTCCTGGATTCAAGGGTAGGCCTGCTCTACACGGTGCTGCACAAGAAGGTCATTTAGAAGTTGTCAGCTACCTTATTGAGGAAACAAAGTGTGATCCATCATGTTGTCCAGGTGAGGACAAGGCAACACCACTACATATGGCAGCACAGGAGGGACATCTAGATGTAGTCAGATATCTAACTCAAAAGCATCACTGCAATCCACTGAGTAGGAACTCTCGTGGCAACACTCCTCCCCATCATGCTGCACTCTGTGGTCACTTTAAAGTAGTGCAATTCTTAATCTCTGAGTTGAACTGTGACCCCAACAGTCCAGGTCAGTGGGGTAGGATACCTCTTCACGATGCCTGTCAAGCAGGCAGCATGGACATTGTCAAGTACCTCATTGAACAAATGAACTGCAACGCGTCACAATTAGACGAGCGACAAGTAACACCACTTCACTGTGCCGCCATGGGTGGACATCTACACATTGTAAAGTATCTAATTCAAGATAAACTCTGTAACCCACTCTGCTGCAGCAGTAATCGAGACACACCCCTTCATGACGCCGCACAAAAGGGCCACCTTGAAGTGGTCCAGTACTACATCCAATCCATCCGATCCTCACTGAATATTAGAGGATTGCGTAACATGACACCACTGGAACGAGCACAAAGCAATGGTCATACCCATGTTGTCAACTATTTGGAGTCATTGTCAACTGTGTGATTATGTTTGTACATGTGTCATATTAGTAGTTATTTTTATAGTGTCACATGAAAAACATTGGTCAACATGTAATTATTGTATTGTTTTTGTACATGTATTAGAGTCTATTAATTTTATCAATAATATTTTGTGACATTTCATATTAAATTTTGTGGTCAACCTTCATAACTCATTGTAAAATGTTGTGTCACGTCACAATTATGCAATAATTTAATTTTAATATGTACAGTGACTGCATAATTTGATTATTAGATTCAAAGAGACAATTTAATTTTAGAGTTATTAATTGATGGGTGTATGCATGTTTAAACTGAAGAAAGCATGTAACATGACTAATTATATCCCTTCTACATAGTATTACTAATATAGCTATGCTTAATATCGCACTCCTAACAGTGCGATATTAATCCCCTCAGGATCTACAGTGCGATATTAATTTCTTCAGGGCCCACAGTAACAGGGTCACTGGCCAATGAGAATGAGAGTCTACTATTCTGAATTCCCATAGCACAATGTCAGCAGTGTGTGCACACTTTGTTTACATAGATACAGGAAGGTGAGACACCATAATTGAAACAATCAGGAAGTCATTGCCTATCGCGCTAGATCTAGCCACGTGCATTCCAGCTACATACTGTGCCTTGTACAGTTCAACCTGCTTTGTTAGTCTCGGTCATGAAGATACCTACTGTCGATACCGACTATCAGCTCAGACACACGTAGCGGTAAGAAAGTAATTACGCTTTAGTAGAGAGCACAGTACAGTGTTCAGAAAGTCATACGTAGGTGAGGTAGTCAGCAAGTTTTCAAGGCCTGTGTAGCCAGCCTTGCTGTTTTCAGCTATACAGTATGTTCTTCTTTGGTAGCTTTTCTTTGTACAGTTGACTTTTGTATTAATTCCGAGCGAAGCGAGGCTATAATCGCATAGCGCATCGCATACTGTTGAACTTTCCGTGGACGACGTCTTTGACAGCCGGTGTCGTATTGGCCAAATGGCTGGACAGATAACGACCAGACTTGGTACTGTGACTCTTCAGGTTGTGACTAGCCTCGTCCCCAGGCCCTTTGAGGGGAGGAGAAAGGGCCTGGTACACACTGTCTGCGCATGCTCAGTTATCCTAAGAATCTTAGGATATCGGATACTATCGTATACTTGTCCGCTCACAAATCCGCGTACGTGTCCGTGTTCTACTGTTTGTTGCTGGACACTTGCCCTTTGAACCACATAGTGATAGTGTTATTTAACAACAAGCAAATCAGTTTTGTGAAATATCGTCGCCTATGTGCCCTTCAAGCGATCACGAAGGATACCGATGTTAAAAAGGACTGGCGAAGAAGTTGATTATGTTGCCTCTTTTGTTACAGAAATCGTTTTCAAGGCCAAGTTGGACAGCCGTACGGGAGAGTGGTTTCTTGGCTCTTTCACTTAACATACGATCGGTAATGATAGTCTAGAAGTAGTTCCTATCCTTGAAAAGCCTGAAACTTGGACTGTATAGCCTGTGTATGTTCAACGTTCAAGACTGCTCCGTATTCTTAGTCCGCACAGCTTTCCGGTATACTTAGCCACGTGTTGGCAAAAGTATCCGATAAGTTTTACGGCGAATTTTACGGAAAAGGTTGGCGCATGCGCATTCAGTGTGTACCAGGCCCTTTCTCCTCCCCTCAAAGGGCCTGGGGACGAGGCTAGGTTGTGACTAGCTCCTCTAGCGAATCTTAGACTGTGGCATGGCTGCATTTTCTCCAGCGTGGCCGAAAGGTTTTTGACGACCCATATTAAAAATGTCACATTTGATCTTGTCGATCTTTACCTTACAATGTCAACTCAGTACATTATGTACCAGGGGCGTAGCAACCGCTAGCGCTCAGGCCGGTACGGTCAGGCCATGGCGCATGGCCTGATCAATATTTTCGTCCATAGTGGGTGTGTCTGAATGCTAAATGGGTGTGTCCAAACGCTTGGTAGGTGTGGCATGCCGGAATGTTCAACTACATGGTTTACAGTACTGTAATTGTGTGGACACTAGATCACTGACTGTATTCTAGACTCATCTCATCAGTCAGCACCGGACTGATTCGCATTTCCAAAGCACTTTTTGGGGAAGAAAGAGTGGTGAGTTGTTTTAAGCAGCCGTATTAAATCCTAGCACTGCAATGAATCATGGCACTCAGAAACTGTCAGATACTGCCATGGGTGTTTTGCCATACTCATTTACTATGTTTAAGATGACTATGAGCAAGCTATTATAACTGAGTAGCTAGGTTGTAAATTGCAGTTGATGTATGATTACCGTTCAGGTGCACAAAGGGATTTGAGTATGTAATACATGCATACATTACACTGTTACGGTAGGCATTGATTGTGTTTCTCAGTGGCCTGACCAATGAAATTTTGCTTGCTACTCCCCTGTGTACGACATGTGATTTGCTCTTGAATATTAAATTATGTGCTAAAGCTGAGCGAGGATTGCACTAAGTGTACCCAAGAGTATATAATAAGGAAAGGAAGAGAGTATCGAACGCGCTATATGGTCCGTGTAATGTGTTTGGAAAGTCACGCGCCAGGAATTCAAACATTGACCAATGAGAGCGCTCGATTCAAATAACGACTTATGGGCGTGGCCTCGAGTGCAAACTAACACGAGTGCAATAGCGGCTGAAAACGCGAGCAGATCGCGATACAAAACAAGCGTTCATGAAGAATCTAGCATAAAACTCACGAAAAACGCCTCTATTCGTCCAGTCCTGAGAAAAATCGAGTGTTTAGCGACTTGGCTTAGTCGCGTGCGCAAGGCGGGAAGTCACGTTACTCTCCGAACACATATTACATGGACCATATACAGCGTTCGATACTCTCTTCTCTTATTATATACTCTTGGTGTACCCCTAGTAATTTACAGTAGCTTGTTGCTATGGAGGGGAGCCTCGGGATATAAATTAGTTATAGCACGTGCACTCGGGATCTATGCGACATATTGCACTCAGCCCTCGGGCGCAAAGCGCCCTCGAGCTTCGGTGCAATATATCCCTTGTGTCCGTGCTATAGCTAATACTTAATGTTCAGGTTAAAATCTGCTTATTGTGAGTGTGTGCACATGTGTGTACATGTGTGTGCGTGATTGTGAGTGTGTGTTGAAAGGGAGGTGAGACAAGACAATAATTAAATTAGTTAGATCGTGTTACACAAATACTTTAAGTGCACAAAGCACTCTCTTTTATCGATATAGTACTAATAATTATTGATTCTTTCTCTCTCAGATGAGAAGTACCATCAATGGAAGGAAGCAGTGGATCACTGTCTTCAATGGGAAAGAGATCATAAACACAAGGAGAAGAAAACAGCAAAAGTAAGTCAGTTAATGCGCAATGGATAAATCAGTGACATAATTAACACAAATATTGTATTACCTAATTTAGTGGCAGGAGCTAGCTAGTTAATAAAACAGGTACATGCAGTTCTAGTTGAAATGAAGTCAGTAGTTCTACAGACTACGTCTCTGTAGTGTATAGTGGTTACTTTGTATTTCCTGTTTGTGGTTTTTGTAAATCTACAGTATATAATGTATGCACTTGTCGACAATAAAAAGGTTTTACTCTAACTGTGCAAGGTCACGATATATTTTGGCGACGAGTTACGGGATCTTCGAATCCATGGCACTGCTGGGAAAGATAGAGCAGTGATGATCCCGAGCAGGAGGAATGGCCTCAGTACGTGGAGAGGCTAGAGCAATTCTTCGAGGCTAACTGTCGACCTTACTGGAGATGCAAAAGCGGACAAGAGACGGGCTACTTTCCTCTCGGTCATCGGACCGGTGCCCTACAAACTGTTGAGAAGCCTCTTACTCCTGCAAAAACAAAAGAGAAAAAGTACAATGAACTAGTTGTTACACTTACTGAGCACTACAGTCCCACTCCTTCCGAGGTCATGCAACACTTCCGTTTCAACTCCAGATCTGGAAAGGCTAGAGAATCAGTGTCCGCTAATGTGGTGGAGTTACGTCGTCTTGCACAGTACTGTAACTATGGCGACACTTTGGACAAAATGCTCAGAGATCGCATCGTCTGGGGAATAAATGACGAGGCTACGCAAAAGAAGTTACTACAGGTGAAAGACCTCACTTTAATACGCTAAAGCTGTGTCTGCCGCGCAGGGTTTCGAAACAGCCGACAAGAACTTGAAGGAGATGCATGCACCTAATGCTGGGCTGACCTCTAGCAGCAGCGCAGGGGTACAGGTCAAAACAGAGCCAGTGCACAAGGTGTCAGGAAAGAGTGCAAGGGCCAACACCAGTGAGGGTGGAACTCGAGTGACTTGTCACCAGCCATTTGGCTACTGTATGCAGATTTTGTGACAGTGTGTGCCAAATTGACAAAGAGTCTGATACTGACTCCGATGACTGTATGCAACTGATCATGACCGTTAAGCAAAGACAAGATGGCCGCACACCCCCAATGAAGGTACATGTTGAAGTAGATAAGGTCTCTATCTCCATGGAGGTAGACACAGATGCCTCTGTTTCCATAATGTCTGAGAACCAGTACCGCAAGTACTGAAGTACATCATTCTGCTATCAGATTGAAGACCTACTCAAAAGACCATATTACAGTAATGGTAGTACATATGTGCAAGTTGTTTATGAAGGTCAGACCACTACACTGCCTTTGGTGGTTGTCAAGGGTGATGGGCCTACCCTTCTGGGAAGAAATTGGCTGAGCAAAATAAGGATAAGATCCATTACATGACAAGCCCTGGGTTGCATGAATTGTTGAGCAAGTATGATGAGCTTTTCCAGGAATGCCTTGGAACTTTCAAAGATTACAAGGCAAAGATCAAGGTCAATCCAGGTGCTACACCCCGTTTCTGCAAAGCCCGCACAGTTCCTTATGCAATGCGAGAAGGTTGAGGAGGAGCTGGACAGACTAGTGGCTGAGGGAGCACTGGAACCAGTTGATTACTCCGACTGGGCAGCTCCCATTGTTGCCATGATGAAAAGTGACCGTAAAAGTGTGCGTATCTGTGGAGATTTCTGGATGACGGTAAACCCCGTGTCAAAGTTGAACCGCTATCCGATACCCAAGACGGAGGACATCTTCGCAACTCTGAAGTGAGGAAAGCTTTTTACAAAGTTAGACCTAAGCCAGGTGTATCTGCAGCTCAAGTTGGAGGAGTCATTGAGCAAGTACGTGGTTATTAATACCCACAAAGACCTCTTCCGCTACACATGCCTGCCTTACGGTATCTCCTCTGCTCCCGGAATATTTCAGAAAGCGATGGAACAGTTGCTACAGGGTATCCCACACGTCACAGTGTATATTGACGATATTTTTATCACTGCCGAGACCGAAGCTGAGCATTTGAAAATCTTGGAAGAAGTGTTCAAATGGTTGGCCAAGGCCGAATTGAAAGTGAAAAAACACAAATGCAAATTTATGGTTCCCTCTGTACCTTGCCTTAGTCATGTAATAGATGAGAAGGGTCTTGATCCACTGCCTGAGAAAGTCGAAGCTATCCGCCAGGCACCTACTCCTAAAAATGTGACAGAATTGAAATGGTATCTCAGGCTACTTACCTATTATGGGAAATTCCTGCCAAATCTGTCAACTCGCCTAGCACTGCTCTACAAGCTTCTGAGCAAGAAATAGCCATGGGAATGGACATCTGCGCAAGACAAAGTGTTCAATGAATCAAAGGAGTTACTCGCATCCTCGAAATTGTTGGTTCATTTCAACTCGGATCTTCCACTGCTTCTGGCCTGTGATGCCTCTGCTCATGGCATTTGTGCTGTTCTGGCTCACAGAATGCCAGATGGTTTGGAAAAGCCAATCGGGTATGCCTCTTCTACCTTAAATTCAGCCGAGCGTAATTATTCACAGCTTGAGAAGGAGGGGCTCTCATTAGTCTTTGGAATCAAGCAGTTTTACTCGTACTTGTTTGGTCATTCATTTATCTTCATTACTGACCACAAGCTGCTGCTGGGCCTTCTTGATAGCCAGAAGCCTTCTTCACCTCAAGCATCCGCGAGAATTCGATGTTGGTCATTGTATCTATTGATGTTCGAGTACAACTTAAAATTTCGAAGTACTTCCACTCATGCGAATGCCGACGCGTTAAGTCGTCTTCCCTTACCTGTTGAGCCTGTTGTTAAACAGCCATCACCGGAGATAGTTTTGCTTGTGGATCACCTTGATAACTCTCCCGTTACAGCTCACCAAATTCAAGAGTGCACTCGTAAAGATCCACAACTAGCTCAAATTGTTCAGTTTGTACAGCAAGGATGGCCTACTGCATGTCCAGAGCCTAACACGCTAGCTTGCCCCGTTTTTCGAGAAGTGAACAGAACTCTCAATCTACGAAGGTTGTCTACTGTGGGGTACTAGGGTCGTCATTCCTACTTCCTGTCAAGATGCTGTACTCACTGAGCTTCATGAAGGTCATCCTGGTGTCACACGAATGAAAGGACTTGCTAGGATGTACGTGTGGTGGCCTGGAATCACAAAGGATATTGAACAGACTGTCCGACTGTGTTCTGCATGTCAAATGCATCAATCCACGCCTTCAGTTGCACCATTGCACCCGTGGAGTTGGCCAACTAGGCCTTGGGCTCGCTTACACCTCGATTATGCCAGTCCTGTACGAGGAAAGATGATACTCACTCATTCTGATTGATGCTCACTCCAAATGGTGGAGGCTATCTGCACTCCGAATACTACTTCTGCAGCTTTGATTGAGGAACTGAGAACACTATTCGCCCAATTTGGACTCCCCAAAACAGTTGTCACCGATAATGGCACACGTTTTGTCAGTGCAGAGATTGAAGTGTTTTTCAAAAGTAGCTAATGGTATCAAGCATCTAACATCAGCACCCTACCACCCTGCATCTAATGGACTTGCTGAACATGCTGTACAGATAGTCAAGAAAGGATTGAAAAAGATCACTCATGGTAATATTCACATTCGTCTTGCTCAAGTACTTCTCACCTATCGCCTCACTCCTCAGTCTACCACTGGTATCTCTCCAAGTGAACTATTGTTAGGATGTCGTCCTAAATTGAGAATAGATCTGCTGAAACTTCATACTGCAGAGAGAGTTGAGAGAAACCAGAGGAAACAGAAAGAGCAACATGATCTCAGATCTAGAGAGAGGAATTTTGAAGTTGGAGATGATGTTTTTGTCTGAAATTATCACCATGGAGACAAATGGTTATCAGATGTTATCCAACAGAAAACTGGTCCTGTTTCTTACCGAGTGAAACTTACCAATGGTAAAATTAGATGTTGTCATCAAGATCAAGTTCACAAACGTTCAGTTGAAGTACCTCAGGACTCTCATCTTGAGCCTGATATTCCTAATGTTGATTTACCTTCTTCAGAAGTCACAGTACCTTCCACTGGTAATACTGAACACTCTACTTCTGAAACTACATCTATGGAGCCTAGTATGAATGCAGATCCTGCATCGCCTGATCCTGATACTGATGCAGCAGTAGTTAATCCTAATACTTCAAAAGTGTATCCTAAACATAAACATGCTCCTGTTGTCAGATTTGAACCTACCTGGACTTAAGTTTTGTTATTTCTGGTTGTATCATTTCATTGCTTATTCAGTTGTGCAATTTTTTGGGGGTTATGTAATTATCTTAAGAGGGGAGGAAGTGTAGTGTATTGTGGTTATTTTGTATTTCCTGTTTGTGGTTTATATACATGTAATGTATGCACTTGTCGACAATAAAAAGGTTTTTACTCTAACTGTGCAAGGTCACGACCGTCTCTATGTGTTTGGCTAAATTTAACAGTGCCTTGGTAATGTCATACATCGCAACTCATATCTCGCAACTAGTGTGATTACATAATAATGATGTAATAAATACATCATCACAATATAGTGCATGAGGTGTGTGTGTGTATTATTACAGATGATGCACAATTTGCGATGCACAATGTGGATTAGGTACTAGGTAGGGGTTAGGCAGAGGGTAGGGTTCAGGGTCAAACAATAGGGTTAGTATTGTTGTGGGTAGGTTAATTGGGATAGGTTACTACTGATAGATCGCAAATCTTGCATGCTATCCTGCTGCTGGCTAGAACAACGGAAACATAGATTGTATGCATTCCCTGCCCCACAATCTATGAGTATATGAAGTGCAATTGTGTACTATATACTCCAGACTGCCTTGCTTGGGGTGTGTTAACGTAGTACCTGCAAAACATACAATGCCATGCAGTCACATTAAGACAGTCTTGTAGATTAACCACAAAGTCACGTCTCATTGTAGAAATACTGTATGACATAATGTATCATAAAGAGAGACAATTTGGGTAAATATTAAAGTAGTAGTACTTAGTTCTACATTAACTATACATCATACAAGATGCTACTAAAGTTAAGAACACCTGCACACGAATGTGTGGAAGGATATCAAGAGAGAGAGAGAGAGAGAGCGAGCGAGAGAGAGAGAGAGAGAGAGAGAGAGAGAGAGAGAGAGAGAGAGAGAGAGAGAGAGAGAGAGAGAGAGAGAGAGAGAGAGAGAGAGAGAGAGAGAGAGAGAGAGAGAGTTAAAAGCAGTAGTCATGTTGGTAGTAGCAGCTGTCATACCTGTATGGCCAACATGATGGTGGTCAGTCTGTCCTTCCTCTGAGGTCCCACCCACAATATGACAAAGTTGATCAGCATCAACTTGTTCACTCATATCTTGTCCTTGTTCTCCCCTACACCGGTTTCCTTGCCAACTAGTCTGAGCACGCACAGTAGTTTCAGCAGTGGCCTACCCCTTTGCCTCAGCTAGTCAGGTTTTATCTGAGCACAGTTCATTCCAAGGAGACCAGAGGTACGATTGAACCTGTGTGGTGTGATGCAAGGTGCACATATACACTTCTGAAGCAAACTAGAAGGTTTGAGTCACAAATTAGCTTTGATGTCGATGCATTTACATTGTATGCTGACTATTACTGGGCATTATGTTGGCCGTTGCCTAGCAACCACAAGACAAATTTGCTGGCTACTGGAGGAGTGTGGGTGATCATAGGGTAGGGTAGTCCAATGATGAAAGGGGGTCATGGGCCAACAGAAATAATGGTTATAAGACCTTGATTGGGGTGCATTCAACTTATGCATCTCATGCACTCCAACTAAGGTCTAGCATAAGGCCACACAAACTAGATTCACAGTTTATCGTCAGCACTTTTCTCATATTCCAAGTGGGCGGGCGATCATTATTCATTATTCGTTGGCTATATTCTTTAAAATAATGAGCCATACCCCTCAATAAGAGGGTGTGGCTTGCACAAATAGAAGGTCAAAGGTCATGTGTGGAAAGTTCACTTTGTCGCAATCGCAGCATATCTAGGCGGTTTTAAATTTGCTAGCCTAAGGACTAGGGAGAAACAAACGTTTTGGACACAGCTATGTGTTAAAGGTTTGAATGATTTGTGCAAATTCATATGAATAATGAACGTGGGCGGTGACGATAACCTGCAAATCTACTTTGTGTGGCCTAATATACACATGTAGTAAGACCACATACAAGCAAGCTAAGAAACAGTAGAGTGTAGCTAAAGAGTGTACTCACTTTGGCAGTCTATCTTGGGCATGGGACCAGGCCAAACAGCTGTGGAATGGACAACAGGAATTGTGGACTTGGGAAATGAAGAACAGCATCACGATTATGCTGAAGTGTCCCAGAATGGCGACCACGGCAAATGGCATTCCAGCTAGGTATCACCAACAAACACTTGACTAGGGTACCTAGCAACAGTGGACAAAAGTGGAAAGGTCATTCAATACAAGGGACTGTTTTATAGAGAACTATAATAAGGGGAAGTCAAACTGCTGGCTACCACAGGGGTGTTGGTGATCGTAGGTTAGTCCAATGATGAAAGGGTCATAAGCCAATAGTTGCACCATTCTCATGCACCACAAAGCAACCATTACATACATAGAAAGACCACACATAAGCTATCCAAATCTCCCTAAGAAAAGGTCGAGTGTAGCTATTGAGAGTGCTCACTTTGACAGTCTGTGTCTTGGGAATGGGAGCTGGCCAAACAGCCATGAAATGGAGTATAGGAAATTGAGGACTTGGGAAATGAAGAATAGCATCACGGTTTTGCTGAAGTGTCCCAGAATGACGACCACAGTAAATGACATTCCAGCAAGTAACAATAGGTATCACCAGAAAACACTCGACTAGGGTACCTAGCAACAAAGGATAAGAGTGCAAAGGTCATACACATTATGAGGGACTGCTTTACAATGATCATTATTATAGGGAAGTCACTCGAGTGGTGGAGTGACACAATATCACTCTTAATATGTTTTTTAAACCACAAATTTTCTCTAATTTGTCAACCACAGCACCGATCTTACCTGATGTATGTGCATCTTTGTCATAATACAGTGGAACCTCCAACATGTGTCAGACTGCATGCACATGTCCTTACTATGGTAAGTCACATGCAAGTCACATGACCACTCACTTGTTATATTTGGGATTGGGACTTGGGATGAGGCTAAGTACATGTACGCATTTGAGACAAAATTTCACTTAGGATGCAACAAACATCTGTAGGCTATAGAGAAGACATATTCCAAAGTAGCAAATACCCTCTAGATAGACACCCCTAAACTGATCAAAGGATTCCACTATTTACAACAGCCTATATCTTAGTTAGCGCTTAGTTCGACTGGGTTTTCACTAGCCAGTCAATGATTATTAAATCTTATCCCAACGTTTCGACACCTCTCCAGGTGTCTTCATCAGGGGAATGAAAACAGAGTGATGGTGAATTACAATAAATAAGCAGTGAAAGTGGGTGTAGTATGTAACTGCGCATGCGTGCAATATTATGCATGTGTGATAGTACAATAATCAGCAATCTCTATTCCTTGATAAAACAGTGTATGGTTTATTGTTCTTCTGACTTGCCTTGTTGTTCATGTTGAGTGTGTGAGGTGTGCTGGGACAGTAGAACAACTCGCCAGGAGCAGCTGCTGAACCGACACAACTGAATAGCTCTCTACAACAAACAAACATAAGACTGACTCTCACTTTAGGAAGAACAAAAGAACCTGCAGACTTACCCCGTGTCTGGCAAACACAGCTTCCATATTTCCACCGACTGCTACACAGCCACTTGAAATTGAACTTTGAACCCAGTGACTTCTGTGCAATTCAGGGGAATACCCTCTCGATCTGTCGAGCCACACCCCTCATATCATGTATGTGGCTTCTCGATCGAGGGAGTGAGTGTTTACCTGATTGCCTTCTTTGCTATTTCTGACTTTCGTAAGTTTGATATCTACATTCAGTGTGTAGCATTGTAATGTTTAGATTCTCGTGGTTTAATATCATAGGTTTGTGAAAGCCAGTAACTGTCAGAGCCGCTATGCTGACGCTGTTGGCAGCCACGCCCAACTGGTGGGACATGCCAGGCTACTCCTGTCTTCGTCAGGTTAGAATGGACGACAGCAAGGATGTTGATTTAGACGTCCTCCAAGCTGCTATCAATCTGAGTCATCGTGACAAGTTCCTTCGTGATCGAGCCAGTCGTCGAGTTGCCATGAAGAGGCTGTATTAACGCCACCCTGTGTCCACATTGTGCCATGAGGGAGTCAGCAAATCCAGTGACATGATGGGTGCCACGTTTATTCTCTTCCTCATCCTGTATCGAATTTGCTCCAAGCGCTCTCGGGCTCAACCTACCAGGATGAATATCTGTAACCGAGCAGCCTTGGTCCGTGCTGTCAAAGCTGATCATGCTCAGGTTAAAGGTGGCACTGTGGCCAAGCTATATGGTCACAAAACCGAGTGTAGAGCAGTCACATCTGATAAAGCCAAAGCAGTGGACTGTATGTCTAAAGACCGTATTGTGGATCGATCCAATCATGAGGCTAGTTACAGTTCAAAGATTATAGCAGTGACTACTCCAGCACTGACTGTAGGTGCATTTGATGTGAGAGGACATGTGCGATATCTACGGGCAATCATACTTCAACGTCTACTTCTCTCTGGAGATATAGAACTCAACCCTGGACCTCTGGATGGTATGATATCCCTTACATTAAGTCTTACAATGTCAATTAATACTCCATCATGTAACAATGTGTGTACGAGCTTGATTGATATTCATTTGCACGGTGAATGTGATTAGATATATTCATGCTTCTTAATCCTCCTCTTTTACAGTTCAGTGCTATCCACACCTTTTATTTACTTTGCTTAGGAAAGTGTACATACATTTCTATATCTTTTTGTTTACATGTAGATATTGAACAAATACTCTCCACTGTTGATGCCACAACTTTCAGTGAGTTAATACATAAGATCATTCCGCGATACTGTATTGCAGGAAATTTTGCCTGTGCAGAATTTTGTGGAGTTGCCTCCCAACCTCTTCAGAAGAAATTTCATCTGTGCTCCAACGACACCACACCCACCTCTAGTCCATAATGAGCGCTAGCAAAAGATCGAAATTTTCATGGTTCTTATTTTCACAGTGGCCAATCTATTTGCATTAACCATGACATTTTGCGCCATGCAAAAACTTCCTGGTATACAGTATTGTGCTTTCTGTCCCCTCCTGACATGTGACTGTTCCATGAGCCAACAATTTGTGGCTTTTTCCTCTTGGTATGTGCTTGAGGGAGTACCGTAGACTCTGGTTATTAAGCGCATGCGCTTATAACGGTAAGTGGTAAGGAAGTATGCGCTTAATAAAGGATATGCGCTTGTAGACATATCTGGCCATACCCACTTGCATGGTAAAGGTCACTAGCAAACGTTGAGGCAAGGGCAGGGTCACTGCACTGGGCCATGGGAACGAGACTAGCGAACGTGTAAAATACAGAGTCACGAAATCGAGAGGGCCAAGTTTAAGATCAGCACGATGACGAGCGTTGGAGACTTGGAAGAGTCCATATTCTTGCATGGCTTGATCAAGCAAACGGCCATCTAAAGTTCTTTGTGATCCACTAGCGGCAGCCATCGTTGTGATGTCGATCAAATCACACTTCCAAATGAACGCGTGACGCGCGACGACTTTGACCACCTTTATTTAGCGCATGCGCTTAATAAACCATGCTCTAGTACAGGAAGGAAGTATGCGCTTAATAAATAACATGTGCTTAATAACCAGGTGCGCTTCTTAATAACCAGAGTTTACGGTATATATTCATCTAATCATCCCCCCACCCCACCCCACAAATGTTCCAATGAAACTAAGTATCTAAATTATTGTGTTAATTATCTCTGCATTAATGACAATAGGTGAAGATGACTGGAATATTGTGATAAGGGAGTGTCACTCTCTATCGGCTAAGTGGCAGCAACTGTGTGGCTATCTTGGTCTACCCATTGGACTGATTGATAGCATTAAAGGGAACTACCCGAATGACAACTCTGCCTGCTGGAGTGAAGCCCTTAAACGGTGGATTCAACAGAACTACAACACTGTGAGATTTGGTTTACCCTCATGGAGGACTCTCCTTGAAGCCATTGCAAGAGAAAATCGTCTTTTGTTTAAAACACTGGCAGATAACCATCAGGCATCTGGTAAGACGTCTGCCATAATCCTCAAGAATGACCATTATTTCATTTAGGGGGGGTATAGGGTCCTAGGATCCCCAGGTTTCCTCCCCCACTATAATTCTTGAGACTAATGATATTGTATACAGTAATAATCACATCCTTCAAGGCTTCCTTATCAATGCTAATTTTACGTGATTACGTTTTAGATCCAAATTGGCCAAAATGGGTCTTAAATGTTGTCATAGAGGTCTTAAATTTTCTGGGGGGCATACCCCCACAGATGGCAGTGTTTATTGATTCATACTTTCCTACTTCCCCCTTCCCCACCCCACCCCACCCCCAATGAAAAATCGTATGAGACCCTGATGACATATGGAGTGTGTGCATTCCTAGCATGTTGGTGATTTCTCTCATTGTGCAGCAAGTGGAACAAACACAAGTAAAACAAAGTCAAAAGAGGTAACTACAGATCTTGAGAAGATGAAGACTGATGATAAGGAAGTCAGTCCATCAAAAGAACGAAAGAAAAAGCGAAAGAGAAAGAGGAAGAAAGTTCATGATGGTATGACTAGAGTTATGTAGTGGATACTTCTCAAATTGACTTATAATTACAGAAGATGAGCACTGTCCTAAGCAGAGAAAGATAAGGTTAGGGCCAGAGGCTGAACATTTTGAAGGTAAAAATGTCACTACTATAGTGGGAAATTTTTGAAAGGTCCAATTTTTGCGGTTTTTGCGGTTTTTGCGGTTGATTGACAAACCACAAAAATTATACCCATGAAATAAGCACATTTGTACATTTGTGTAATGTATGATCAGGTGTATCCACAAAATTGAATTGCAAAATGTTTGAATATTGCCTGTCCACAAAAACTGAACCTCCCGAACATTTCCCACTATATAGTATCTGTCTTTAATATTCAGCCAGGAAATTGATTATGCAGATGCTGCTGTTCAACAAATCATTGTTCCTGTACATGGGACAGTTGGTGGTGAAAATCCAAGTAAGCTACCAACCCTCACCTTCCAGTATGTGAGTCTTGAGGGCATGAATGAGGAGGATAAGAAACAGTTCTACCAGACCCTTTATACTGAATCTGTGGAGATGATGTTCAAGTTTCAGAAACTCTTTTCTTCCACAACAGTATCTTTGAACAAGAGAAAAATCTCTTCACAGGATGTCTGTAGCCGTGTGCAATGTTTAGGATCACTAACTCCAGTTTTTGAGGATTCTGGCCTGCCAGTGTTTCGACAACAGATTCCAAAACTGCAACAAGCTCGAACTGTGGATGATGCAATGTCTATTATTAATGGCTACTGCTCTTTCTTTAACTTTCATATTCTTGAACTCATCATTGAACAGCTTGGATCACCTGAAGATGCAGCTAATCTCTCAAAATATAAAGAAGAATTTAATGAGTATGCCAAGCATCATGTGTTTCAGTGTCCATCAGAAGTTGGAACAGTGACTAGTGGTGATGCAAAGATGTTTGTCACCCTTGACGAGACCTTTAACAAATGTTCTCTCAGTACATTGCATTTGTTTTGCAGTAGTTTGCGTGAGATTTTAAATCTCTCTCCTGGGTCTGGACTGAAATTGTGTCAAATTGAGCCAGGAAGTCTGAAACTGACATTTCAACTCCCTTTCTCTCTCCTTCAAGGCACCTTCCCTCTCACTGAGGAACAAGAATCAGCTATGGCTCGACTGGGCGTGGAAAAACTCTGGCTTATTTATACATTCAACAAACAACATATTCAGGTATAGCTACGTAGAGGAAATTTTAGATTCTTAAGGCTTAAGCACTTCAGTGGCTCTACCTTATGTATTCCTAACTGAACACTTCCCTAGAAATGTATTGTGAAGAACGTTATTATATTATTATGCTAATTTCAGGAGGAGGAAGAGGAGGAGAAAGAGGAGGAGACAACTGGTATAGATCCAGATAAGACTCTTGAGACTGATGAGGAAACTGCTGACTCAGCTTCAGATAAGAATGAAGAGGAAGCTACTGATTCAGATTTGGATAAGAGAGAGGATGCTGTCACTGGTAAGACAAATGTCACAGTGTATGGTGAAATTAAGAAAGGCTATCGTCCTCTGCATGAAAGCACTATTGGTTTACGCGTATCTTCCACAACCGATCCCAAATACACGACCTGGTAAATGCACATGCAGACTAGGCTTGTTAACACCATAGTTATGGATGTGTAATGTTTGGCACCTTTTTTATAAGAATTTGGTTTCTGATATTCGACATGGCTCATCACACCTGCATGATTCAGAAGGTGTGGATTACAGGAATGTTGAAATAATTTTGGCTCTAAAAATAGTATTGAACAAAGCATGTGATACTTATTTGGTAGAATTATGCTTTACTCTGTTCAAATCTTTTATTCAAATTTCCATTCATAGCAGGGATTGACTTGGTGTCTATGATGAATGTGATAAAGCTGGATGATGCCTCTTCCACTGCTGACTCAGCACTTGCTACCAGCATTGCTACCTTTACAGGAGTATCACAGTATAGTGAGGTGAGACAGTAATTGTCCCTCACACATGTGCAAGGGGTAATCAGTTTTGTCATCATTGTTGTCGTCACTGTCAATACACAAAACTGCAAGATCTTGAGATGTAGGCGTCTTAGCGAGTGTCCAGTGTTGTCATAAAATTAAATGGTAACAACTCTTTGCTTCTAAGTGCTTGACAAGGACCACGAACATTACAAATTGTGTTAACGATCACACACAAATCAGTAGTCATAAGTAGGTAAAGGTCGTCAACAGTTATGTGCCAGTACTGCTGATAGTCATTGGTATTAATAATGTTCTGTACCAGTACAAGTCTCAGATGCAGTGCATGGGGTATATGCTCTAGAAAGCTCTAGTTATTAAACGTGCCCTATCTAAAAAGGAGTTACAAATCATCCATTCAATCTAAATTGCCCCCTTAATACATATGAAGAGACTATGTTGATAATAATTGGTGTACATATAATTGACTTCCAATAATAATCAATGCTTTGTCTGTACTAATTGGCGTAAGCACACAACTTGTAGCATTTCAAAAGTATATTAAAAACTTGATCACCAATAAGATTATTGGTTATACTTGTCAGTTTGGAATTAGACCAGATAGCTTATTTCATACACAATGCATGTGCATTCATGTACAACTAATGAGACTGCTTGTGGTGGCTTTATTGGTTTTAATTAGTCTGTGGTACACATTGGTCTTGTCATTTGGATCACCTGTGGTATGTTAGTATTGCCCTTATATTGTGATATGGTGGGTGTAGTAGATATATACCACGCAGACAAATGCTGTACAAGTACATGATTTTATGAAAACTATGTGGCCACAAGCCTATGAATAATACTATAGGGTAGTCTCTTGGTGGTGCAGCTCTTACCACACACTGTGCAACACACCTGCAACTACAAGGGCACTGTAAGATCACTGTGTAGATGAAATATGAAATCTGCATAGCTCTGGAGCTCGGAGCTGGTTAGACTGACACACATAGGATGATGCCACCATTTCACAACGTATAGAGCTTGCTCACCCATGCAGTTACGTACTCTACACTCTTGCTATAGGCACAGCATTCAGGGGGTGTGGTGTTGATAGGTTTTCAGTGTCAACAGGTGGTCAGTGGCTGTGGTTTTAACCATTGTGTAATGCAGGAATACATCTTGCACACACATGAGGATAGGGAAAACAATTTCTTGGTCATGCACACCATCACAACTGACCTATCATAATATTATAGTGGAGAATAAAATTATTGGCAATCATTAAATTTGGTTGTTTGTATATCCCAAGCAGGCATTAGCCTCGTCCACAGGCCCTTCCCAGTTTTTCAGTGTTGCACGCTGAAAAGCGAGAGGGCCTGGTATCAGAAATCATGTGCGCGATATCGATTGTTACGCAACAATCAAGCAAAAAATAGCCACTAAACAAAGCCACCGTTCTAGGCTAAATTTGTGTCAGAGCTCTTCAATCGCTACTCTTTTGTGAACTAAAAGGATTGTAGTACACTAACAGCAAGCGTTTGGACCGTACCTCTCGATCGTTGGTGACAAGAGCCCTCCAAATCTTGGTGACCTTTGATACACCCAGCCTGCTGCTAGGTCTCTCTACGGTCTCTCTACGGGTTACGTCACATACGTGACTTCTGATACCAGGCCCTCTCACTTTTCAGCATGCAACATTGAAAAACTGGGAAGGGCCTGGGGACAAGGCTAAGCAGGCATCACAAAAAAGTAAGGTTTTTGTTCAGCGGTGTGGTACGGTATTGCCATAAGCACATAAGAAATTTGGCAGAGTTGTAAAGGCAGATTTCAAACATGCCAATTTATGTCTATGTATGCATCGAATCACATGACTACTGAGCTTGTAGAATAAAGATAAGCACCCAATCTTTTCCTTGTGAGCACATGTACATAGCTCTTGATACATATACTGCATTCCTTCCCTCTTTTCTGGTCACTACAGTATGTGTATGGTCATTTGAAATGGTTGTGATGCTGTTTAGGCCACTCCAAGTCTTACTTCTGTTTCTGGTCCCCCAGGTCAGCATCCTCAGTGGTTTGTATACTGCATGCACAAAATTACGCACGAATATTAAATAACAAAAATTAGTGTTTTCAAGGAAGTCTGATTGGCTTGTATTTGTGGCTGTGATGCTGATTTACTGCCCTCATGCATGCATGGTGCTTAGAGAAATCCAGGACCAGAAACAGAAGTACAACTTGGAGTGGCCTTATCAAACCTAAGACTTAGTACAAGAAGGGCTCCCTAGCTACCAAACACATACACACACACTCACCCACAGTCACACATGGCAACATGTTATAATAGATGCCCTAAAGTACAGGTATGCCTGGTGACCTTAATACTCCGAAACCACGATCATAATATTTTCAGCGGAATTCTCATCCACTCATGTACAGGAACAAAAGTGTGATCACCAAAATTTTGTGCACAACCACAGTGCAACTGTGGTAGATGGTAGAATGTGTAACATCCTCTGAACAGGACATTTATCAAAGTTGATCCTAGACAAGACTATAGCAGCCAACATCTAATAATAAAATGCACACATGCAGTCATGTGTACCATGACACACACACACACACACACACACACACACACACACACACACACACACACACACACACACACACACACACACACACACACACACACACCAGGATATTGTGTTAAGGGACCTCAGAGATGAGCCTTATCTGAGAATGGAAGTTGAAGCTGCTAAACTACGACCACCTGATGACTCCATTGGACTTGAACTACACCACGCTTCACTCAGGGGAGAGATAGACAAAATAAAACAGTTAGTTGAAAGTCAACACGTGAATCCTCTACTAAAGGACAAGCATGGAGACACTGCCCTACACTACGCTGCAATGGGAGGTGACCTGAGTGTCATGAAATACTTCATAGAAGAACAAGGTCTTTCTCCAGCATGTCAGGGAGTGTATGGATGGTCACCTCTTCATCTTGCAGCAGTGTACAAACATCTTGAACTGGTGAAATATCTGGTTGCTGAGCAACAGGTGGACCCACTGTGTAAGGATGAAGATTGGGGCTACACATCACTTCATACAGCTTGTGTTGGTGGTAATATGGAAGTAATACAATTCCTCATCAATGAAAGTCAAAAATACATGTCACTAGAAGATGTGATTAACGAGAGAGATAAAGATGGAGACACTCCATTTCACAAAGCAGCATTCTATGGACACTTACCAGTCGTCACATTTTTCATTACTGACTTGAACTTTGACCCCAACACTCCTGGATTCGAGGGTAGGCCTGCTCTACACCATGCTGCACAAGAAGGTCACTTAAAAGTTGTCAGCTACCTTATCGAGGAAACAAAGTGTGATCCATCATGTTGTCCAGGTGAGGACAAGGCGACACCATTACATCTGGCAGCACAGCATGGACGTCTAGATGTAGTCAGATATCTAGTAACTCAAAAGCATCACTGCAATCCACTGAGTAGGAACTCTCATGGCGACACACCTCTCCATCTTGCTACATTCCATGGTCACTTTAAAGTAATGGAATTCTTACTCTCTGAGTTGAACTGTGACCCCAACACTCCAGGTCAGTGGGGTAGGAGTCCTCTTCACCATGCCTGTCAAGCAGGCAGCATGGACATCGTCAAGTACCTCATCGAACAAATGAACTGTAATGCATCACAATTAGACGAGCGACAAGTAACACCACTTCACTGTGCCGCCATGGGTGGACATCTACACGTTGTAAAGTATTTAATTCAAGATAAACTCTATAACCCACTCTGCCATGACCGTGCTCGAGACACACCTCTTCATCTTGCCGCACAAGAGGGCCACCTTGAAGTGGTCCAGTACTACATTCAATCCATCCGATCCTCACCGAATATTAGAGGATGGCGTAACATGACACCACTGGAATGAGCACGTAGCAAAGGTCATACCCATGTTGTCAACTATTTGGAGTCATTGTCAACTGTGTGATTGTTATGTTTGTACATGTGTCATATTATTAATTATTTTTTATAGTGTCACATAAAAAACATTGGTCAACATGTAATTATTGTATTGTTTTTGTACATGTATTAGAGTCTATTAATTTTATTAGTAATATTTTACGTGACATTTCATATTAAATTTTGTGGTCAACCTTCATAACTCAGTTGTTATTGTAAAAAGTTGTGTCAGGTCACAATTACGCAATAATTTAATTTTAATATGCAATGACTCATTGCCAAGGCATAATTTGATTATTAGATTCAAAGAGACGATTTAATTTTAGAGTTGTTTTTAATTGATGGGTGTGTGCTTGTTTAGCTGAAGAAAGCTAATTAATATAATAATAATAATTTATAATGTGTGTGTAGTGTGTGGGCAAGAGTAATACTCTTGCAATTATTGGTCCGGTATAAGGGATAAGAACTAGATTATTCTGCTATTCAAGTTATACACAACACTTGATCAAAGATCGAGATCTATTATATAAAGCAAATGGGTCGACTTTAGCATGCATGGTTTGCATTTTGCATTCTGATTCGGTGCTGCCAAAAACTTGGATTTTGTCCTAATGTTAGGATTTTTGGGAATAAATTTTTTTTTATTAGCATATGCAAATGAAGCATATTAGGATTTTTGGGCTACCTATTCTCATAAATATAAGGATTTTCTTGACAAATGTTGGCAGCACTGTTCATTGCACGCGCTGAGAGAATGTCTGGTGTGTCTCTGATTGGTGCAGTAGACCAGGGAACTGGAAGCTCACGGCTACTGGTAGGTACAGCTACCTAGCTAGCTAGCTACTACACCGCCGGTCAACTTCATGGCCGTAGATGTCTCACGTGACGTGCATGATATGCGTTGTCTGCTTTGAAGGTTTTCAATGAACAGTTTGAGCTGGTCTCCAAGCACCAGGAAGAGATCAAACAAATCTTCCCAAAGGAAGGGTAAGCTGATAGCTACGGATGGTAAAACGAGACAGTGGACTACCACTAATTATTATAGGTAGTTTGTGTGTAGCTATGTAGATACTATCTGTGTAACGCGAGGTGAGGTGGAAGCTGGTTGCAAAAGATAGTTTGGTCACCGAGACAGACAGTAACAACAGGAGCAAGTATTCGTGACACAGCTAAAGCGGGACAAACTAAATTCACAGTTTATTGTCACAAAGTTTTCGATTCTGCATGCAGGTGGGCGGTCATTATTCAGATTTCAAACTAGTAGAGAGACTAGGATCGCCCGAGCCCCACTCACTAATTAGAGCGCTCGAGTGGGTGCGGCCCAAGGTACTGTATATATATTTACTGTATTGGATCTGAAATCTGAAAATCCATGCGGGCGGTGACGATAAACTGTGAATTCAGTTTGCCCCGCCTTAAAGTAATTTCCAATGCCGAAAGACTGTTCAAGGTATTTTCTAGCTATTTTCAGGACTGTTATCACCGCTTTTGGTGGCGGTTAGCTACTATGGCAGACACCTCCTGGACGAGGGAGTGACAACTTTTGTGACTCTAAATCTCGAGGTCAGCTAGCCTCCAACAAGGTTCAACTTCAAGAACTATAACACAAGGGCTCGTATTTAGTTATTAGTCGACAGTATACTTTCTGCTAAACATTCAGCCCAATTATAAACTAGTGTGTCTTCCATGGCTCTGTCCACTGCTGGTAGCTAGTAACGATTCGTAATCTCCGAAACTATAATGTTCTATGGTCCCTTCTAACATTCAGCATGTAGCCAGAGGAATGGTGTACTGGGATTAATTACTAAAATTGCTATTGTATTTTTGAGTCACAATTTTTGAACATTTTCTTACTACTTATCAGCTATGTACGGGCTATAGTAAGTGCGGATATCACTGTATACGTGTCTCCTATATGCATAACACAGATGGAAATTAAACATGAATTAGTACAGTATACGGACGCGTTTCCTATCTAAGCGTAAGCGTATTATATTATCCATGTTTTAAGTTCTGTGGCTGAGATTTACTATTCCCAATTAATTAATGTGCATCACCAACAATTATCCACTTGTGTGTGATATATATATAAATGTCAACTCAACTGCAGTTGGTTTGAACAGGATGGGGAGGAATATGTGAGTTCAGTGAAGAAGTTCCTGGACAAGGCAGCTAGCTGAGGACATGGCAACCAAGGACTTCAACACAACACACACACTACCTCTCTCTCACTCTATATAGGACCAAGGTAGCTGAGGACATGGAAACCAAGGGCTTTCACTCAGAGGGATACACCATAAACTATTCTGAAATCCCCGAAGTTCAATAGGCTGTACATGGTACAATTAAAATTAATGGCACTGTATAGCAAATCCAAGTACAATGGAGATTTTAGTAGGGTTTCCATTGGAGTGGTGAAGTGAAGGTGAATATTATACTGCGGTTACATGCAAGCTATGTGTTATTTGCTTCGTGTGCTTTGTGATAGGACATCTAAATACACAGAAACCACCTAAGTCATTACAGTTACCACATTTGGTTATAGCTGCTCAAGGGCATTAATTTTAGGGGAAGAACCTGAAGGAAATTTCACCACAACATCATCAGCAGAAACCACTGAGTACTAAATGCCCACAATCCCCACAGACTACATGCTGTATGTGTATGTACTATGTGAATGACTCAGACTGTGCATACTGTGCTCAACAACTGATGCCTAGAGACGATATAATTAATACTACACGACAAGGACCAAGAGAATATTATTTAACAGAGTGGGTTTGTTATCTTAGTTCAAACTTCAATAGATGCACCAAGGTGCTACAAAACTACATGTGCAATTGTGGGGACATTCCCACTTCATAATTTTTTTTTGCCATTTGATGGCGATGCATACTGTACAAAATTATTCATAGTAGGAGTATGGCAAGCGTAGCAAGCCCACACTCCTTGCAAAGTATATTCATGGCTATATGATCACATTCCTATCCTCCCCTTTTGTGATGCACCCAACATTCTTGCAGTTATTCACATCCTATAGGTCATGCATCATGGTTGACACGGACCTGAGCATGAAATTAGTCCTCAACATGCATGCATGCGTACATATATATCAGTTTTTTCTGCGATCAAGATGTATAACCTAGGATGTGAATAACTGTATGCTAATTGATGTTGCAAACGAGGTATACAGCCTAGTGGTGTGCACATGGAAGCGAGATAACAAAGCTGTAGTGTCAAAGTGAATGTTTTTTTTTCAGTGTATTGTATATTGCCCATCTATGTAATCATCTATCTTCAAGCTACACATTGACAAGGCTTATAGTATTGATGGAAGAGAGACAACTGAATTGCGAGAAAGGGTCATCCTGTAGTGCATGTGAGCCCTTATACTTCAGAAGATGGTGGGGACACTTGGACTAATTAGAGGCCTATACATGTTGTTTGCAATCTCAGAGATACGACCATGAAAATTTGCTTTCCTTGTTACAGTTCCACGCGATAAAATTTACTGGAAGGATTTCGAACAAAGATTTGAGCATCTTCGCAAGCGCTTCCGCTCTCAGTTGACAACAAGAAAATGGAATTTGTGCTGTCAAAAGGTGGAAATTACAGCAGATGAATTGATCGATGTTTTGACATCTTTGCCATTTGATTTGAAAGGAGAATACCAACAGTCAATAACTAAAGTAATGAATACACATGGCTCATTGGACTCCATCAGCAAGGTATTTCATTCCATCATTAACGCCCACGTGACATTCCTCGACTATGGGATATTGGAACATTTGATATCAAACTTTGGTAGTGCACAGCTAAAACGAGATATGGATGCTTATGTGGTTGATATCACTAACTTTAAGCGAGAA
This sequence comes from Stappiaceae bacterium, assembly GCA_964291365.2. GTDB lineage: Bacteria > Pseudomonadota > Alphaproteobacteria > Rhizobiales > Stappiaceae > JBDWFY01. Next base: position 59,612 of record OZ220015.1, on the reverse strand, counting down.
ACAAGCCTTGAAGAGCTCATTGACCACTGGCCAGGAAAGGAAGACGCAACATTAGATTATGCAGAGATAAGAGCTCGATTTGGTTTGGATCCCATAAAATCCAAACTATTCGAATTGGACAGTTTTCGAAGAAACTTTTGTAGCAGATACCACCTCTCAGAATTTGTGATGGCTCTTATTTCTGTGAGGCGAGGATCCTTCATCGCAGTTTGGCGTATTCCCACTGTGCTTGTTGATCAGGTGATAGAGTCCACCAGTCAGATGGACAACAGGTTCTTTGATAATGAAAATGTTCTTGAGATGTCTGTGGCCGGGCAGCAGATACACCCCTTGTCTTCAAGAGCAGGAACAGCTATTGAAGTAAGCATATCCTAGCTTAGCCCAACTATCTTTGTATATACGTACATGTACATATACATACAGTCCCATTGCATCACCCGAATTCTGCACAGGGCATTACATTATGTTGGTAAACTGACAAGTATACAATACTATTGTAGCAGTGAGTTTAGTGCACATATATATACTTATAAGATAACATTAATAGAGCAAGGCAAGCAATTTGATATGGAAAAGTATTAAGAGTGTATTAATACTTTGTATTGCCCCACAGGGTCAACATTTGCCCAAGGAAACAGCACCAGTTTCACCAAAGGAGAAGAAAAGGCCAACTACAAATGACGCTCCAAGTTACAGACGGCTGATTGAGAGGGAACAATTATCACAAGCTGCAGAAGCTAGTATCCCTGAAGGAGGAAATTCACTAACACGTAATAACAAACTAAAATGGGAAAGTAAAAAGCAGGCCCCATGTGAGATGTACAGAGCGAGTGATGCAGTTATAATTGATTCTACAGTGTACTTCAATCCAGCTGGCACTAACGAAGTTTACTCATACAGTGCAACGACTGACAAGAAGGGATGGTCAAAGCTTCCTAACCTCCGTCATTATGACTGCACATTAGTGGCTATGAATAATGTTGTGGTTACCATTGGTGGTCGCTATCCTACCACTAACAAGTTGTATAGTCTCAGTGTGAACAGCGATGATACGCACAAGTCAACGGCGCATGCAATGGATGGAAGAACTACCACCAATGCCAACTGAGCGATATTGGACGACAGCTGTGTGCACTGATACGTCACTGATTGCAGCTGGGGGAGTGGCCAGTGGGCACAGATTGACTGCTGTGGAAGTGATGAACACTGAGACTCGCCAGTGGTCCACTGCTGCTGATCTACCTCCTTCAACATACACAGTGTATGTAGACAGTGATTCAGCAACCATTTGCGGTGATGATATATACATTCTAGGAAGATGGGATGGACACATGTACACAAGTTCTCTGAGCATGCTTCTGAAGTCATGCCGCAATTTATGCCCACCAGAAACGGAAAAGATTTCAGCATACACCTTACCAGTACCTGCCTCATCCAGTGTGTGGAACAAAGTGCAAGATCTCCCTGTCATACAGTCCACTTGTGTGACTGTCAATGGTCGGGTACTAGCAATCGGTGGGATACATTGTGACTACAGTACTACCACTGACGTTCATGTGTACCAACCTGCTACCAACACTTGGGAAGTCATTAGCCACATGTTAACTGCCCGAGCAGACTGCTTTGCAGCTGTCCTCCCTGGCAACCAGCTAATGGTGGTGGGAGGTAAAGGAGATAGTGAAATTAGGGATTCAGTAGAAGTTGCAACTGTTCTTTGAGATGTGCATACATTAACATTACTTGTGTGTCTCTTATCCTTATACAATCTTATTTGATTCATGTTTTTATGTATCTGACATAAATTTGACTTTGCATGTAAAATCTCAGTGCAGCGTCACGTATACCTCACAAAATGGACATCAGATCGAGCAAGGCTAAAAATCCCTCGGTGTCTGCAGAGCTATCTGAAGTGTAACAGTAGTACAAAATTGGTACACAGTACAGATGATAATGTAACGATGACGTAAGCAATCATTGTTCGCAGTCCTAAAGTGTGCGATCGCGAACGACCACGTACTACAGACAATTCCTTGTTCTACCACCTTCAACATACACAGTGTATGTAGACAGTGATTCAGCAACCATTTGCGGTGATGATATAGACATTCTAGGAAGATGGGATGGACACATGTACACAAGTTCGCTGAGCACACTTCTGAAGTCATGCCGCAATTTATGCCCACCAGAAACGGAAAAGATTTCAGCATACACCTTACCAGTACCTGCCTCATCCAGTGTGTGGAATAGAGCTCAAGATCTTCCTGTCACACAATCCACTTGTGTGACTGTTAAAGGTCGGGTACTAGCAATTGGTGGGATACATTGTGACCACAGTACTACCATTGATGTTCATGTGTACGAACCAGCTACCAACACTTGGGAAGTCATTAGCCACATGTTAACTACCCGAGCAGACTGCTTTGCAGCTGTCCTCCCTGGCAACCAGCTAATGGTGGTGGGAAGTAAAGGAGATAGTCAAATTAGAGATTCAGTAGAAGTTGCAGCAACTGTTCTTTGAGGTGTGCATACACTTACTTGTGTTTCTCTTAACTATCCTTGTAGGCTTGTACAATCTTATCAATTTTGATTAATGTTTTTATAGTACCTGACTTAATTTGACTTGCCTGCAAACGTACTAGGGCCTGCGCCTCACGTGCACCTCAAGAAATGGAATGATACAATTCAGTCATCCTGATGATACAAAGTTTCGGATGAAAACCACGTTGTAAAATTATCGTGAGTCCTCAGAGCAATAGGCTGTGCTGTTAATCTATTAATGAAAAACCTTTGCTGTGAACATTATTACATAAGACTCCTTGCAGCATCAATGTACTATCATTGATATTATATTGTGACATCCGTGATCGTACGCATGCACCGACTTAGCAACATTACGTAGCAATTTGCAATTATGGTGCAATGACGCCAAAAGGGGGTGTGGTGTATACTGCGCTAACTGACCAAGTCGTCGGGCCTTTCGTCTTGCCGGTTAGCCCAGTTCTTTCGTAGATATCGTGTGAAATGCTACTTTAGTGTCCGAATATAGATTGCATGACCACACCAAATACTTTTATCTCTGTGGGAAAAACCAAAGGGTCTCTGCACTTAGTTTTCGAGATTCGTGCAGAGGAGGAACCATGCTAACCGTAGATCCAGTAGGAGTCGAGAAGCTTCAGTGGATTGCGTTGAAGTGGAGCCGTCCGAAAATCAATACAGAAGGACGGAGATAGGTGATTTTGGACAGCACTTTGAAGGCTTATTGCGGCCAGAGCGATTGACAGAATCCGACTGCGATCGCACCCTGATATGGGCGTGGGTAATGCTAAATACCTGTGGTATAGTTTGCTCTACTGCCCTTTTCATCTGCTTGTAGGACTGTCCGAATATAGCTGATGGACGAAAATAGATGGCTTACTCTAAGTGTGGGTTGTCTTAGTCTCGTGCCCAGCCCCTCCTACGAAAAAATCGAGAAAGGGTCTGGTCAAAAGGGTCGCACTTCCTTGTCCCCACGTTGAAAATCGTACGTGGCCAATCAGATCACAGAACCGTAGTCACATGACATTGCTGGAATGTTAATAGAACCGTATAGCGCTTTAAAATATGGCGAAGCTCGGGGCAGTGCTAGTGTTGACAGCAAAAACGAAGCACCCCAGTGTATTCCAATCTTGAAGCAAGAGACAAACAGCGTTGATGACGGGCATGCAGTCATCATAATCTGATACTGTGCCGCCACACACAATTACTCTAATTGATGCACACGCTAATGCAGAAATGTGGTAATTTTAAACGTTATGATTCCTCTAGGACACGAGAGTACAACCCTTTTGACCAGACCCTTTCTCGCTCATTGCGTAGTAGGGGCTGGCGCGCGAGACTAGGGTTGTCTCCACAATTGCGGATATAGTGCAGAGTTTGGAGGGAATCGTATGCAACATGGACACACCAGCATAGTTTAATACGTCTTTTTGGTAGCTTACAAATATCACGAATGTTAGAATAATAGGGAACACATTATTTTTTATTTTGTCCTATTGTCAGTAATTTTTTCTGTAAAATTGTTTGGATATTTGAGAGATTTACTCAAAAAATGAGCATATGTAGATAGTGTTGCAGCTGAGAAATATTGAAATATACCAATATTTGTGAGTACCCCTCAAGGATTTTGCATTAATAATAAATGTTGTTCAAAGATTCACATAATTTTATATAAGGGTACAAATCAGTGCATTAATAATACAGCTATATTAAGTAGCAAGTTCTGTGGAAAGACTCAAATTTGAGTCCCCACCTTTCAGAAGTCACCAATATTTGTGGCATGTGACTCAAATTTGAGTCCCCATCTTTCAGAAGCCACCAATATTTGTGGCATGTGACTCAAATTTGAGTCCCCACCTTCCAGAAGTCACCAATATTTGTGGCATGTGACTCAAATTTGAGTCCCCACCTTCCAGAAGTCACCAATATTTGTGGCATGTGACTCAAATTTGAGTCCCCACCTTCCAGAAGTCACCAATATTTGTGGCATGTGACTCAAATTTGAGTCCCCACCTTTCAGAAGTCACCAATATTTGTGGCATGTGACTCAAATTTGAGTCCCCACCTTTCAGAAGTCACCAATATTTGTGGCATGTGACTCAAATTTGAGTTCCTGATCTATAATATTATTATTATGCTAGCCACATTTTAGTGGATATTTGATCTGTACTACAGATCACAGATCACATATCCACTAAAAATGTAGCTAGCATAATATAATTACACTCACAGTGGATATAGCATTAAACACAGGGTACAATAATAGGACCTGGTGTAAGCAGTATTATTATTGTTATAACATAGCTATGCAGTGTGTTTGGGTTAGTTAATCTTCACTGTTTAGGGTAGAGAGTTGCTCAATCACTTTGGGCAAACAATCGTTGCTTTCCACAATACAGATTGCATATCGATCGCACCTTACAATACACTGGGAAGCTTCTCCTATATAAATAACAATTTTAACATTATCATAATAGTAATGTATAGGAAAAGTAAGTTTTGATAATTGCCATAGTAGAACGACGATACCGGGAAATATCACAAGTTCATTGCCACGTATTGTTATGAGTGCGTAGCACGAGTAACAATGCTCGAGGCAATGAATGAGTGATGCATATGAAGATGTGTGTGATCATTCTGTTTGTCACGCACTTTGACACTACTTCTAACAACATTTCCATAGAAGAAATCTCTCATTTTGCCTACATTTTCTGTTATAGAGCTCAAATCAAAGAAAATAAGAAGAAATGGAGGTTGCCAGTGTGAATCTTCAACCTGTGAGAAATCGAGTGGTGTTAGTTTCACAATTATACAAGAAGGACTGAGCACGGCAATTTTATCATGAAGATTTGGATTACTATCTTGTACCTTGCACTAGTGATTATCTGCACTCTACTAACCCAGTGCAACGTAGTCTCGAAACCAGACCTCTCCCTCCGCAGCATTTAGTTCTTTCAGGATAAACATGCAGAGGGCTATGCTAAGTGATGATCAGTTCTGGACCAAACTTCTTGATATGTTTCCAAGGTATCGGCATTCTACTATGGTGATAAGGTATTTATCGTATATACAGAAGTACTGGAGCTTCAAGAGCTCGAGCAACACGAAGGGACCATAGCTAGCTAGTCACTACGATGGCAGCTGCCACGCCTAGGAAGGCTACTAAAGGCATGTAGCTAGGTACGGTAAGTACAGCAGCACCTTAGCTTAATTATCTAACTTGACAACAAAGCCAAAAAGTCTGACAATAGCAACTCACCTTGGCCTTTGTCACTTGTATGAGTGGCAGCGCTTGCTAGCTCTGACTAGTACGAACATTCAACACTGCTGCTATGGCGATCATGTGACGAACACGACTGATATGGATTTCGCACGTGAAGAACACGACTGATATGTCAAAATATCAAGCGTGTTGCCGCTCACGCACTCCCATATGTTTGTATTGGAGGTTAAAGTTCAATATACGATAAAAACTGTTATCACCCGTGTTTTTAATCATGTGACCAGTATTATTGTGAGTTTGAAAGGAAAAGACAGTTAGCTGCTATTTAGCCAAACGTGAAGAATGGTGTTAGCGTGAGTGATAGCAGCTAGCTAGCTATCTTCACTCACTAGTATTGTCGATATCTATGGAGAGAACTTCGTACTGGAGAGAAACTGGTAGTAGCCACCAATGGTGTTTGCTCATTCACCGTGTGATGTCTTCTCTGAATTCATCTGACAAATGATCCAAGATGCCCCTTTGGTATTGTTGTGCAGCCATTTGCTCAATGGTAGGCTTCTCTTTTAATAGTCGCTATTGCTAGCTACGTTCGAAATTGATTTTTAGTTTCTAGGGGGTGTGGCTACGTCTGATCCAATCACTTGCCAGGTTTGCCATGGACCATACAATAAAACCGTCATTACCATAATAGAATGCAATACCTATAGGAGACGTCACTTGTTCGTTCCCTTAGGTATTGTTACTTTGCTGCACATTCATAACAATGCTTGACAAGTTTGGCCTATCTCCTGGTATCACGTTCTACTATAACCATCATATTTCCTTGAATTCCTTCCCAGTGTTCCTGCACTGATTCCCTAGCTCAAGCTTAACGAAATAAGCCCCACCCTCGAAAAGTTCTCAGACGGCGCACATGCACAGTAATTGGATACACTCAAGAGCACGGAAGTGTAGTGACATTAATTTATCCCACCCTCCCACCCTCAATTAGTACCCACATCTTGGTACACTCTAAATTAATAGTATACGCAAGAAGGATTCAAGGAAATATGGTACATTCTACTGATAATAGTGTATGTGTATATTTACCTTCAGAGTAAGAGGTGGTTAAATCTAATACTGCTGACTTTGGTGGACTGAAGTGTTGTATTATATAGGTGTAAAGATGTTTACTATCCCCGACAACGAAATTGACTCTGGCCCCATCACTAGAATCATACTTGAAGTGCTCCGGACGTATGGTATCGTCTGCTGAGAAGAAACATAGGACAACTGGTTTAACACAGTAGAGCAATCCAAGAGTGGCACTTTGTGTTCTACCACCTGTGGTTATAAACATTCAATATTAAGTAATTTACTACAGTATTAATTGTCATTATAGCTATACCTTTATGAGTGTCATCACACCAAAATAAGACTTCTGTGTTGACAAAGACCTTCTGTGATGTTTGTTGAACTAAGGGTAGTAGGTCCACTGTGCACATACATGCTGCTGTATATACACTCATACCAGCGACACTATTGACCTCTTTGGTTGTATATAGAATACTTTCTATATCTTCTTGGGAGCATTCCTGTGTGTATATTATTCACAGTAATTTATTGAACACAGTGGGTATAAGAATACATCCATGCATGCCTGGGTTTACATTAGATATGTAGTTGCCAAATTAAAATCTATTACACAAGCCTCACCCTTCCACAACCACTACCATAATAATTATGGAATATCAGTCACTATTAACAAAATAATGTGTGTTGGTCAAAGGCCAAATTGTGCTTTAAATGATTGAAGTAAACCACTGATAAATGCGTGATTGGTGATACACAGACCTATGTGGTAAGTTTGGGATAAAACACAGACCCACAGGAGACTACCCATCTAATGTCCTGTGTGTTTTGGGATACTTCAAGTGGCAACTAAAATTTACATAACAATACCTCTTCAAAAGAAGCCAGTGCCAAGGTTGCTCCAGTAAATGATGGATCTTCACCTTTTATCTTGGTGCCGCTAATTTCAGTAAACTTTGCCTGCAGAACGTGAGCGGACACTGCATTGAAGCTTGTGGTGAAAGCAGAAGACTGGAACCGTGGGGTATCAGCTGAATTCTTGGCTCTTAGGCAGAAATCAGAAAAAGACTTTGGTATGGCTTTCTTCAAATCAAGGTGAATGAATTTCAGCAGCTGCTCATCAGTTGCAAAGTCAGGAAACTTGACCTTAGCATCCTCCCACGAATCAGCATTTGTCAAACGTATGAATGCAACACGTAGGCTGTGAAGCTGTTTGATGTTTGAGCTCTCTGTTTTGAGCTCAGCCAGTGAAATCGTTTTATCAATCACCTTGTTGAGGAGCAAACACTGATCATTCTCCTCCAGTGCTCTAATTGGAGCCAGATACTGCTGCTTAAACTCAGGTTTAGTGAGCAGCGAAGATAAATTGAGCTTCTGCCCTTTGAGCTTTGCCTGCTCATACAGATCGATCACCTTCATGGCAAGTTGCCACACCTTCTTTGGTAGTGATGCCTGGTAAAAGATTGAATCACGGTGGGTGTTTGAAATGCTCTACAAAAAGAAGCAATTTTTTAAAAGTTATTAATGGCTATAGGTTTATAGCATATATGTGTGTACAATATTATGTTATAGAATATAGGTGTAACAAATACTGCAATCTGATTGGTCACATTGAAGCTTCTAACCAACTTAGAAACCTGTAGGTTTATAAGTGCCTGTAGCACTTAGAAACCTACTTAGTAAACCTGCTTGGTCTAGCATATAGCAACAAAGCATTAGCTATGTGACAACCATACATAGCGCTGTATATACCAACTCTCAAACTGTCTACTGTCAGCCCACGAAACCACACTCACTGTATTATATTGGAAGTGAATAGCGCATGCTCGAAGCTTGATCAGCCAACTAGCCATGTTTGCATGTTTGGCCACACCCACGATGAGCGTTAGTTTTGGTGACTCGACGAGTTGATCGGCGCAAGAGTAGGTTGCTAAATCATAGTTCATATTAGATAGCACACTAGCTAACTTTCTTTTTCATTTCAGACTCTCATTTTGAACTGTCATGGTTACCGGTTTGCTATATTCTAAATAAGTTAGATACCTCGTCCAATGGGATCTACGCTCTTTAGAGACCCTCAGACCCGAAGTAGCACCCTCACTACACTCGGGACGCTACAGCCTTGGGCCTTCGGGTCTCTAAATCACGTAGATCCCTTGGACTTGGTATCTAACTATTATATAGTTGTCATTAATGATGATCACATACAGTAGCTAATTAAGCATCATGCAGACATAGCTACATCTGGAATGATTGCTCGTTTGCAGGAATCCTTCCAGGCTGATGTTATCTTCGGTGTCTCGTCAGTCAGTGATTTTGATTCCATCGCATAGAGTCTCGTACGGCAAGCTTCAATCTAAGTATGGAGCAAGTTATAGTCATGCTATAGCCTTGAGTGGTTTATTGACCACGGTGTAACTATTACGTGCTCTGATTAGATCATCAAACCAAATATTAGATCTATATGTACAGTGAATAGGTCTGATAACAATGTACATGTACTGGGGAACAAACCTGGTCAACCTCAATAACAAGGGACCAACTGTCTTCATTCATTAGATAGCTACTTATCTTAAATTGACTCTAACTCTGCCATTGGGAGCATTTTCATTGGTCATTATTTAGCTTAATTAAGAATCAACCAATCATAGATTCTCTGAATAAGGTGCCAACTGTCTTTGTTCATTTCACATCTGTCATTGGGAGCTTCGTCTTTGGTCACTTATGGAAACTAATTTTTGGCAAAGGTCATCAAAACTAATGTAAAGCCAATATATAATGCTGTTGAGAGACATAGAGGGTGTACACAGCTAGAATGTTAAATATGTTCGCCTCAAAAAATTGGGTGGACTCGAGCTTGATTTTTGCCCCACGTGTATGCACAAGGGGTAAAGTAATTGGTCTATCCATCTGTCGTCATCATCATCCAACAGAAAAAAATGGCAAATCTCGAGATCTAGGCATCACTGGGAAAGCAGTATGTATTGTCAAAAAGAAACTCACCAGATCATGATGGGTCAACTTATGAACAAAGTGGCTATTTAAATTGTGACGCTGTGCAAGCCTCAAGGCTTCCTCATCAGTTAGACCCAAGTAGACTTCTGCCATAGCAGTAGCAAAGTAAGGGTTGTCTGGGTATTCATCTGCCAGCTGAACTTTCGCCAACATTGTATGTAACCCCCCTAATACTTCATACTTGTACCATCATTCCGGCTGAAATATCTGCTGGAGCTGGATTGTAAGTCTGAGCAATAGTTTTCTGTCCTCGTTTTGGCTTGGCAGTGATCTGCATTTTTGAAATGAATGATTTTAAGAGCCATAATTATGTAGCTAATTATATTATAAATATCACTGATATAGCTATAATTCTAGCTTTCCATCAATTTTTGTCATCTCATGATCAATGTTCGGACACGTTGATATTGAAATGTTTTGACTAGAAATTGGTTCTAGTTTCTACGTGGCCTCAGACCGGTCTCCTTTCGTTGGCGGAGAGGGAACCTGTCTGCGCATGCGTCGAAGTTCCAAAAATCCTCAGAAAACCATGTGAAAACGATCCAACTTAGAGAAATAGATCTCTATTGCACTTCATTTTGTGGGATTGTGTTGGCTTAACGTCTTGCACTATTTTGATCATTTTTATGTGGTTTTCTGATAGTCCATTGGATTTGTTGGAATTTCGACGCATGCGCAGACCAGCTCCCTTTCCGCCAACGAAAGAAACCTGGGTCGGAGGCTACGTAGAAGCTAGAACCAATTTCTTGCCAAAATATTTCAATATCAACGTGTCCGAACATTGATCATGAGATGACAAAAATTGATGGAAAGCTGGTAACTACAAAACGCCATCTCTGCGGTCAAGATTTTGAGCCTTGTTACGGGAAGGGTTGAAGGTACCGCAGCTCAAGTTGTGAAGCTAACCGATGCTCTAAGCTGCTTTTACAACGACAGTCCAAAAAATGATCATTTTGTCCCAAAACTGCAGTTTTCGGACACCGCGCTTAATCTACTCTGGCGTCACGATCATAAGTGTGCAGGATTGGATATTTATACATAATATATCATAGTATACTGGTTCTATACGTATATTTGCATAGTCGTAGTGTCAGCCTATAAGCATCCGCCAATGCTCAAGTTTATAATCATGAATGCAAATATACAATGTTAGATTATAATTTATATACTTATATAATAATACTCTAGCTATTATACTGTGAGTGTGAAGACTATATGAATATCATATATATATAATATAATCATAATGATTATACTCTATTTATACTATAAGTATACAGTGTTTGATATTATGTAGTATGCAGTATTAGCAGTGTCAGCCTAATGCACTGTATTGTATACTCTTTATACTGCAAGTATACAATGTTAGATGGTATGCAGTATAATTTGCGTACTTGCCATTCATAGCTAGCTACTCATCTTATGATTGATCATTTTAGTCACTATGATTATTTAACGGTCAGTGTGGCAGTATAATATGTATAATATGTATAATATGCATAACTATACTCACTTTATACTGTAAGTATACAATGTTTGATATTATGCAATATAACTTGCATAATGTATAATTTGCATAAAACAGTTACTGTAGAATCTCCAAATGCAGTGACTGTGTTATAGTAAAACTATCATAGGGAAAATAATAATTATTATTGAGCAGTGTGGATCCTTTATATAGACTCGGATAGTAGTGTTCCTATATATAATTGTGTTAATTAGCTTATTTATGTCTAAGCATCTTTATCCGCTGTCAAACGTGATTTCATGTCTAAACATCTTAATCCCCTGTCAAATGTGATTTCATGTCTAAACGTCTTAATCCCCTGTCAAACGTGATTGCATGTCTAAACAGTGTCTTAATCCCCTGTCAAACGTAATTGCATGTCTAAACATCTTAATTCCCTGTCAAACGTGATTCCATGTCTTAGACTAAATTTAAAACACCCTGTCAACTCGATTGTATGTCTAAACGTTAACATCTTAACGCCCTGTCAGACGTGATTGCATTGCCACAATGAAAATCCATCAGATTCCTCACTTATACATGTAGTAACAGAATGATTCGCCTTCTCACAATGACCTGCAAGAATGGCAATGGCAAAATCACTCCTTCTGAAGTCAGTCAGAAGCACATTTCAGAGAGAGTAGGTGGTATATAGCTACTCAACATCTAAGGCAATCGAAGCCTTAGAAGAGGCAGTCAAACTTGCAATTGGATATATATGGGATCATGGAGGATTGCATTACACCCAACAATCGTACCGTAAAACACTTCAGGAAAAGGCCTTTCAGTGAGCTGACACACGAGTGCTAACGGTAACTTAAGCCTTTTGAAAGTGTTGATTCTACTACAGTATAGTATTGATTCTATTACTATTACAAATAGACAGTATACAATTATATAATGTATTTATACTCAGTGTATAAATGTAGTCTAACAGTGCATAATTATGCATATTATGCACTTTATACACTGCATGATTGTACGTACTTTAATGCATCAGCCCTAGTATTAATTCTATTACTATTACAAATAGACAGTATACAATTATACAATATATTTATACTCAGTGTATAAATGTAATCTAACAGTGCATAATTATGCATTTTATGCACTTTATACACTGCATGATTGTACTTTAATGCATCAGCCCTAGTATTAATTCTATTACTATTACAAATAGACAGTATACAATTATACAATATATTTATACTCAGTGTATAAATGTAATCTAACAGTGCATAATTATGCATTTTATGCACTTTATACACTGCATGATTGTACTTTAATGCATCAGCCCTAGTATTAATTCTATTACTACTACAAATATAGACAGTATACAATTATACAATATATTTATACTCAGTGTATAAATGTAATCTAACAGTGCATAATTATGCATTTATACACTGCATGATTGTACTTTAATGCATCAGCCCTAGTAACTATTAATTCTATTACTATTACAAATAGATAGTATACAATTATATAATATATTTATACTCAGTGTATAAATGTAGTCTAACAGTGCATAATTATGCATATTATGCACTTTATACACTGCATGATTGTACTTTAATGCATCAGCCCTAGTATTAATTCTATTACTATTACAAATAGACAGTATACAATTATACAATATATTTATACTCAGTGTATAAATGTAATCTAACAGTGCATAATTATGCATTTTATGCACTTTATACACTGCATGATTGTACTTTAATGCATCAGCCCTAGTAATTATTAATTCTATTAATATTACAAATAGACAGTATACAATTATACAATATATTTATACTCAGTGTATAAATGTAATCTAACAGTGCATAATTATGCATTTTATGCACTTTATACACTGCATGATTGTACTTTAATGCATCAGCCCTAGTAACTATTAATTCTATTAATATTACAAATAGACAGTATACAATTATACAATATATTTATACTCAGTGTATAAATGTAATCTAACAGTGCATAATTATGCATTTTATGCACTTTATACCAAGTGCATGTACATGCAGTGTTAGCGGTCACTATTAACTATATAGTATATCCAGATAGTATCTTAATAATAATATTATTATTATTGAGATGTTAGACAAAATTATGCTGGTAATAGACAAAAAAGGGATTAGATTATACAGTATAATTGATATATAGTGTGCATAATAATACATGATTTATACAATGAGTATAAAGTAAAAAATCTAAGCAATATAATAATCCATTACTGCACAGCTCTCAGAGACGGGCTACTTTCCTCTCGGTCATCGGACCGGCGCCCTACAAACTGTTGAGAAGCCTTCTTACTCCTGCAAAACCAAAAGAGAAAAAGTACAATGAACTGGTCGCTACCCTTACCAAGCACTACAGTCCCACTCCTTCCGAGGTCATGCAACGCTTCCGTTTCAACTCCAGATCGAGAAAGGCTGGAGAATCAGTGTACGCTTATGTGGCGGAGTTGCGTCGTCTTGTAACTACGGCAACACTTTGGAAAAATGCTCAGATATCGCATCAATAAATGACGAGGCTACGCAAAATAAGTTACTACAGGTGAAAGACCTCACTTACGCTAAAGCTGTGTCTGTCGCGCAGGGTTTCGAAACAGCCGACAAGAACTTGAAGGAGATTCATGCACCTAACGCTGAGCTAACCTCTAGCAGCAGTGCAGGGGTACAGGTCAAAACAGAACCAGTGCATAAGGTGTCAGGAAAGAGTGCAAGGGCCAGCACTAGTGAGGGTGGAGCTCGAGTGACTTGTCACCGCTGTGTCAAGCCTGGCCATTTGGCTACTGTATGCAGATTTCGTGACAGTGTGTGCCACAAATGCAAGAGGAGAGGACATCTAGCTAAAGTATGTAGGAGCAAAGTACAAGCTCGACCCACCCCACAATGAAGGCCTAGGACTAGGAGAACTGCTACAAATTCACAACCAGTTTGCCAAGTTGACGAAGAGTCCGATACTGACTCTGATGACTCTATGCAGCTGATTATGACCGTTAAGCAAAGACAAGATGGCCGCACACCCCCAATAAAGGTACATGTTGAAGTAGATAAGGTCTCTATCCCCATGGAGGTAGACACAGCTGCCTCTGTTTCCATAATGTCTGAGAACCAGTACCACAAGTTGTGGCGGGGCTGGATCCTGAAGTACATCATTCTGCTATCAGATTGGCTGAGCAAAATAAGATTGAATTGGGATAAGATCCATTACATGACTAGCCCTGGGTTGCATGAATTGTTGAGCAAGTATGATGAGCTTTTCCAGGAACACCTTGGAACTTTCAAAGATTACAAGGCAAAGATCGAGGTCGATCCAGGTGTTACACCCCGTTTCTGCAAAGCCCGCATGGTTCCTTATGCAATGCGAGAGAAGGTTGAGGAGGAGCTGGACAGACTAGTGGCTGAGGGAACACTGGAACCAGTTGATTACTCCGACTGGGCAGCTCCCATTGTTGCTGTGATGAAGAATGACCATAAAAGTGTGTGTGTCTATGGAGATTTCTGGATGACAGTACACCCTGTGTCAAAGTTGAACCGCTATCCGATACCCAAGACAGAGGACATCTTCGCAACTCTGAAGCGAGGAAAGCTTTTTACAAAGTTAGACCTAAGCCAGGTGTATCTGCAGCTCAAGTTGGAGGAGTCATTGAGCAAGTACGTGGTTATAAATACCCACAAAGGCCTCTTCCGCTGCACACGCCTGCCTTATGGTATCTCCTCTGCTCCCAGAATATTTCAGAAAGCGATGGAGCAGTTGCTACGGGGTATCCCACACGTCACAGTGTATATTGACGATATTTTTATCACTGCCGAGACCGAAGCCAAGCATTAGAAAATCTTGGAAGAAGTCCGGTTGGCCAAGGCCGAGTTGAAAGTGAAAAAACACAAATGCAAGTTTATGGTTCCCTCCGTACCTTGCCTTGGTCATGCATGTAATAGATGAGAAGGGTCTTGATCCACTGCCTGAGAAAATCGAAGCTATCCACCAGGCACCTACTCCTAAGAATGTGACAGAATTGAAATCATATCTCAGGTTACTTCCCTATTATGGGAAATTCCTGCCAAATCTATCGACTCGCCTAGCACTGCTCTACAAGCTTCTGAGCAAGAAACAACCATGGGAATGGACATCTGCGCAAGACAAAGCGTTCAATGAATCAAAGGAGTTACTCGCATCCTCAAAATTGTTGGTTCATTTTGACTCGGATCTTCCACTGCTTCTGGCCTGTGATACTTCTGCTTATGGTATTTGTGCTGTTCTGGCTCACGGAATGCCAGATGGTTCAGAAAATTCAATCAGGTATGCCTTTTGTACCTTAAATTCAGCCGAGCATAAGTATTTACAGCTTGAGAAAGAGGGCCTCTCATTAGTCTTTGGAATCAAGCAGTTTTACTCGTACTTGTTTGGTCATTCACTTACCCTCATTACTGACCACAAGCCACTGCTGGGCCTTCTTGATAGCCAGAAGCCTACTTCACCTCAAGCATCCGCGAGAATTCAATGTTGGTCATTGTATCTATCGATGTTCGAGTACAAGTTGAAATTTCGAAGTACTTCCGCTCATGCGAATGCTGACGCGTTAAGTCATCTTCCCTTACCTGTTGAGCCTGTTGTTAAACAGCCATCACTGGAGATAGTTTTGCTTGTGGATCACCTTGATAACTCTCCTGTTACAGCTCACCAAATTTAAGAGTGCACTCGTAAAGATCTACAACTAGCTCAAATTGTTCAGTTTGTACAGCAAGGATGGCCTACTGCATGTCCAGAGCCTAACAACGCTTGCCCGTTTTTCGAGAAGAGAACAGAACTCTCAATCTACAAAGGTTGTCTCCTGTGGGGTACTAGGGTTGTCATTCCTACTTCCTGCCGAGATGCTGTACTCACTGAGCTTCATGAAGGTCATTCTGGTGTCACACAAATGAAAGGACTTGTTAGGATGTACGTGTGGTGGCCTGGAATCACAAAGGATATTGAACAGACCGTCCGACTGTATTCTTCATGTCAAATGCATCAATCCACGCCTTCAGTTGCACCATTGCACCCATGGAGTTGGCCAACTAGGCCTTGGGCTCGCTTATACCTTGGTTATGCCGGTCCTGTACAAGGAAAGATGATACTCACTCATCCTGATTGATGCTCACTCCAAATGGATTGAGGCTATCTGCACTCCGAATACTACTTCTGCAGCTGTGATTGAGGAACTGAGAACACTATTTGCCCAATTTGGACTCCCTGAAACAGTTGTCACAGATAATGGCACACGTTTTGTCAGTGCAGAGATTGAAGCATTTTTCAAAAGTAGCTAATGGTATCAAGCATCTAACATCAGCACCCTACCACCCTGTATCTAATGGACTTGCTGAACATGCTGTACAGATAGTCAAGAAAGGATTGAAAAAGATCACTCATGGTAATATGCACACTCGTCTTGCTCAAGTACTTCTCACCTATCACCTCACTCCTCAGTCTACCACTGGTATCTCTCCAAATGAACTACTGTTAGGACGTCATCCCAGACCACCGGCAAATAAGAACAATGCTTGATAGAGCAGTACTTCTACAGACACTATTTGCATTCTATTTACTGACGTAGCGAACATACACTGACATTCACGGGGTAGTAGCATACACATGATACAGTCAATAACATCAGTACATAGCCACAACTGCTAACAGATAAAATGATGTCAACTGAATGCTTTTCTCTGCTGCAGGTTATTGAAGTCACCATATCATCAGCAGGAACGTCCCTGTACAATCAAAGATAAAACCATGACAACCATGATCAAACATAGCCACAAAAACTTTGATACACTCACAGCCAGACAACACTGAGTAGCTAGTAGCCAGCTACCAATTTGGAATATAATACATTACCGATACATGACACATACTGTTTGTATACCTATTGGGGGGGGGGGGGGGGGAGGGGGGGTTGGAACTTCACCTCTCAACACTAGGCTTAGTCAAATTATCATGCTGGCATCACGACTGTAGGTGTAATAGATAGGAGGCCATTAGCATTTCTTTAAGTAGGTAGCTAGAACATGGATATTTCTATTACTGTATAGCTAATTATAAGGCCGGACCTCTAACTATTTCTTCTGAATTCTGGAGACCATGCCAAATGAGACCGGCTTTAACACAAATTACAAATGCTATGAGATCACCTCTATGTCCAAAAAAGTGGCTCAACATACAGTACTGAGCCACACTTGATGTCCACACCCAAATGGCTCTACACACAATACAAATGCTGAGAGAGAGATCACCTCCAATGGACCATGCACAAATGGCTCTACACACAGTATTAGTACACATACTGAGACATAAATAGTCTCCATGCCCCAAATGGCTCAACAAAATCACCTCCATGCCCAAATGGCTCAACACACAGTACACATAGCTACTAAGAGATCACTTCCATGCCCAAATGGCTCAACATACAGTAGCGTAGCTATATACATGCTAAGAGATCACTTCCATGCCCAAATGGCTCTACACACAGTACACATACTAAGAGATCACTTCCATGCCCAAATGGCTCAACATATAGTACAGTACATGCTAAGAGATCACTTCCATACCCAAATGGCTCAACACACAGTACACATGCTGAGAAATCGACTCCATGCCCAAATGGCTCATCACGCAGTATACATGCATGCTAAGAGATCACCTCCGTGTCCAAATGGCTATACACAGTACATATTATTCTAAGAGATCACCTCCATGCCGAAATGGCTCAACACACAGTACACATACTAAGAGATCACCTCCATGCCAAAATGGCTCAACACACAGCACACATGCTGAGAAATTGACTCCATGCCCAAATGACTCATCACGCAGTACACATGCATGCTAAGAGATCACCTCCATGCCCAAATGGCTATACACAGTACATATTATACTAAGAGATCACCTCCATGCCGAAATGGCTCAACACACAGTACACATGCTAAGAGATCACCTCCATGCCGAAATGGCTCTATGTAGCTACACAGTACACATACACACATTAAGAGATCACCCCCATGCCCAAATGGCTCAACACACACCACACATGCTGAGAAATTGACTCCATGCCCAAATGGCTCATCACGCAGTACACATGCATGCTAAGAGATCACCTCCATGCCCAAATGGCTATACACAGTACATGTTATACTAAGAGATCACCTCCATGCCGAAATGGCTCAACACACAGTACACATGCTAAGAGATCACCTCCATGCCGAAATGGCTCTATGTAGCTACACAGTACACGTGCTAAGAGATCACCACCGTGCATAAATGGCTCTACTCACAGTATTAGTACACATGTTGAGAAATTGCCTCCATGCCCCAAATGGCTCAAAAAGATCACCTCCATGCCCAAATGGCTCTACACACAGTACACATACTAAGAGATCATGTCCATGCCCAAATGGCTCAACATACCAGGCAGTACAGTAGCTACATGCTAAGAGATCACTTCCATGCCCAAATGGCTCAACATACAGTACACATGCTGAGAAATCGACTCCATGCCCAAATGGCTCATCACGCAGTACACATGCTGAGAAATCGCCTCCATGCCCAAAATGGCTCAACACACATGCTGAGAGATCACCTCCATGCCCAAATGGCTCGACACACATGCTGAGAGATCATCTCCATGCCCAAATGGCTCAACACACAGTACAGTAGCTAGCTACATGCTAAAAGATTGATGGATCGAGTGCATGTGTAGCTACGGTAGCTGATATAATAACATTGTGTTTAAATTTATCGTTGAGCAGTAATCTACAGTAGTACAGTTTTAGCTATAGCTAACTTTGGCAAACCATGCAAACTCTATGTTTATCTGAATATGTGAGAGGGCATGGGAAATGGGGCCTATATAGGATCACACAATCAAATTTGAGATTTTTCACTTTCTTGGTACTTTGAAGTATGATGAGTGCACTGGAGAGTACTGTAGGGTGACCTCTTTAAATTATTGGATGGAAGAATATTGTATGTATTTTTAGGCGCAGTTTTCTCAAAACAATACTCAATAAATGCTATAGGCCCATTTTCCCATGCCTCCTAAATATTTGTGAAACTTTAAATGGGCTTTTCCATTAATAAAGGATACACCCCCACGGAAGACTCTTAATTACTTCCTGACGGTAAAAGCTATCATATTTTAATTACTTTCTTGATGGAAAGATTAACTCTTTTATACTAATTCTTGATAGTTGGCCACTGACTCTTTAATGATTCCAAGTGGTATTACCAATAGTTTACCTGGACTTGTACTCATCTTGACAGGGGATGCTAATGAAGATAATTAAATTCTAGATGATCTACTGTACATGTGACATTTGTATAATATATAATTGTGCTTATATGGCAACTTAGGTAATCCTCAGAAGTAAGACCTAGCTACAGAACTAGCTAATTTCTAGCTAGGAAGCCGAGATAAACACGGCTCACTTGTAATGATTGCTACATTCAATATCAAGGGTGAATCTCATACTCACAGCCGCGCCCCTTCCTACTGTACCAAATTCCCTCTAGGTCTCCTATTCATGTGTTATTGCCAGATGTGGTAGTTGACATTAACTTTGTCTCGGGGTGTACCACCAAAAAATATTATGTGGCTATAGCTATCAGACAGTAGCTATATGTATCAATATACATGAAAGGATTATTAGAGGGCACTGTGCAAATTGTGGGGAATAAATTTAAAGACATACATGTACTTAATTTCTGAAGGGGACTGCTAAGAGTGCATTCTGCTAGGGGCTGTCAAGGATGTACACAAGAGAGCTGTAGAGGTTATTTCTAGGATATTTTATACTATAATATTCAGATTCTAGGAGGGATTTGTATTGGTGCTGTGTTAGCTAGCCAAATATTAATTTTAGCTATAGGCTGCTGCTTAATATCACTGACCGGCATCAACTAAAGCAGCAATACATTGTGTAAGTGTAAGTTTCTGTTCAGCAGATCTATAGACAAACAGCTAAGAGTGCCTAGCTATGCACAAAAAAATCTAGTTCTCCTTGGATGAGATAGCCATGTACATAAAATAAAACTGATCAGCTTGCTGCTCACAGGGTGTGTATTTTAAGTAGTATAGGGAGATCATGTGACAATTTAGTGATAGGTATATTAAATTCCTCAATGCATTTTTTCCCTATAATGATTTATAATAATATTATTATAGTAATGAACACATGAATAGCTAAAAGCTAATACAAAGTATGTACTCAGTCAGAGCTAATCACAGTTTCTGTTTTAATTTGATTTAGGCCAAGATTGTGACTTGTGTGTCCATACAAATACAGTTTGCCATGGTAACACAAAAATTTATGAACAATGCAATGTCCAAGCAATCACCATGCTAAGTTTGAGATTTATCTGATGTATATAAATCCTAGTAATTGCTATAGCCAATAAGTGACATAGGTTTATATGGTGGTTGGCAGAAACATAATACAAACCTATGGGAAAAATGCTTTATTTCAAAGATTTTTTTTATAAATTCAGCAATAGATCAGAAATATCTCAAACTTGGTATAGAGAACTGGTAGCTATGACATTGTGCATTAGAGATGAAGTGATTGAGTATGTGATGGGGCACATGTTTGAGGATATTACTACTATGAATAATAACTATGAGAGAGGAAAATGATTAGCTAGGGTATGTGTAATGATCTCGAGGTATCAAGTGACTCGGGTAGGAGTATAAGAGATAAAGTGTTTGAATGGGCAGCTTGAAGTGATGAGAGTTTTATGTGTGAGATGAGTTATTGAGGTATAATTATGTGCATGAGAGATGAAGGGATTAGGGTGTATAATATTATAGTGGGTATGTATGACATTAATTTTGTGTATGAAATAACAGTGAAGTGATTGTGGGAAAGTCAGACACGTGTGCATGTATATGTACATGTAATAATCATAGTACATGACAGAGAGGGTAGCTATGAGAGATGTGAGTGGTTGCATAGGGTATGTGTTTAAGAGGTGAATGGAAGTGAGTAGCAATTGCACAGTTTATATGTATGAATGTCTTGTATATGGGCTAATGATTAATAATTGATTATGTATGTGCATGACATTGTGTATACATGGCGTATAAAGGATATGATTATGTCTAAGGAGAGGTGAAATGACTGGGGTAAACAGGCTGGACTGGAATATGTGCAGGCCATGAGGGGTGGTGTGATTAGGGTATGCTTAGGAGACTTGCCTGGTAGCTATATTATGTTCAGTAAAGTCTCTTAGAGTCACTACAGCTCTACATATACACACAGATGGACCTACTATGTACCCATAAAAATCTAGTGTGTGGTAACCACTACTAACTACAGCCACCTCAGGTACAAAGTAGATATGCTCTGCTAGAAGAGTGTTGTGGTTTCACACCTAGATGTGTTACCACATACTTTTTTAACTTGCCTGGGCCTGTTTTAGATCACTGCATGACTCAGTAGCCAACACTGCACACATGGATGCCTTGCACCAGTGCCACCATCATCCCAGCATACAAGAGGCTAGTTCTGGCCCTATAATACATGCATGCCCCTGAAAGTAACTCACCCAGCCTTAACATAATTTACTACTTGTAAAGTTTCTGAATCAACCCTTGGGTTTAGATAATCAGTCATCAGTGACACTGCTTAATCATGTCTTGTGCATCAGTGGTATTGCCAGGGGAGTGCTTGTGGGTTCATATGCACCCAGTCTTTAAAATGTTTACCTAGCCCTTAACTGTCACTGTATGCCATGTTTAATAGTAGTGATGTTTACTGAATAAGCCAGTAGCAACTGTACTACATGTAGTATAATACATGTACCTACCTGGCAGTGCATGCAATATTTACAACATGCAGTTTATAGGCTTGCAAACTTCCGTTAGCTTTGTGCACCCACTTGTACAGTGATCAACAATTCTAACATGTATGCACCCAGTACACAAACTAGCTATCTAGAGACATCACTGCTGTACATGTAAATGTACACCATATAACTGTCTTGTACATGTACATTGAAAGTTCCATAACTATACTATTATTCATTTTGTGGCAGGTAGGTACCATGGAGCATGTATGACAGTGAGTTAAAATTTTGTTAGCTATGATTGTGCATAGTAAACACTACACAAGTAAACAGTGCATACAGTGAGCTTGGACCTGGTAAACATTATAAAGGGTGCACAGGTGTGGTGCACATGAAAACACCACAGTAATCATGAACAGAAGTTAAGGTTGTTGGGCCACCCACGTGCACTAGTTATAATAATACATACTCAACTCAAACACATTAAGTTGCGGGTCACATGTCCACTAGCCTGCATATTTTTCACGTGCACTCCCTTTCAGTGAATCTGGCTATGGGCTGTATAGTACAGCTAACTGGACCAGCTAGGAATGTACACAACTTTCTCAGCCAGAGGGGGCTAAGTATAATAAGCTTTCCACAATTTACAGAGGTTTTCATTATCTGCAGGCCCACCTTCAGTTAGGCTACACTGAGACTTACTGCTACGTCATTATGTTGCAGTATTCTCCCCAGCATACTTAAGGCATGTCGGCCCTGCAAGCCTTCAGCACTGATTTTTCTTTGATATGGGAAAGGAAAGAGCCCAAAAGCTTCAATGTGGCCACAAACCACGCCCAAACCATGCCCTCCCATCATGCCTTGAATTATTCTTGGGGAGAACACTGTGTTGGTGAAAAGCCTGGGAGGGAGGTTTAGCCGCCAGAAATAACTTTTCCCATACATTTGTATTGCTGTTGGCATGTTTCTTCAAATCACAGCTGAATCAGTGGCTTATCAGGAATTAAAATCTTAAACTTAACACTTAAATCATTGGCATTGTTAATTTTTTTTCCCCTTTGCATGGCAATATGCCTTAATTGATCTTTTAATCCCAACTTAGCAAAGGGTCTGTTGTATAACATAAGTCATAAATTGCTGATTTTAATTGATTCAAAGATATAATTATTAAACCACGCACATGCGCAAGGAGTGAAGTGATTGGTTTTGTCTGTCATCTGTTGTCATCTGTTGTCAACACAAAAATAGCCAGATCTCAACACCTCATCATCTGAGCAAGCTGTAAGCATCATCAAATCATCGGAAAAACTTGCTTGTGTTCACTTTGAATCACATAGCACGGCTCATAAGCACTACAAATAGTGCATTTTTGTTGACCTCAACCATACTTAGAGCTGTTCATGTGCTTTCTGCCCATGCATACAAATTGGTTGGCCATTGGCAGGTACAAGTCACAAATGAATGTGTGCTCCTGCAGATCTAGATATTGCATATTAGCATCAACATGAACGCATGGGGTATGTGCTCTATATTATAAGGGAGCTCTAGTTTCCTATAGTTTAATAGCAAAAGAAGGCAGTACTCACCATCTTCTCTGTCATAAGTTTTCCGCCCTTCAGCTTTTGCACACAGCTCTGCTAGAAGGTTAGGGTAGCTAGCAGAAAATAATGGATCCATAAAAAATAAGTTCCTAGTTTAATGGTGTCCAATGCTGTACTCATACATTGCTAACTTCTCTGTCATTATACACCCTTCAACTTTAGCCTAGTAGGTTAAGAGTAGCAGGAAATCATTACTGTGGGCGTACAAGGCTATACTTTTATGTTGCTACTATGATCTTCTCTGTTCAAGTAGTACACACTTCAGCTTTCGCATACAGCTAGCCTGGTAGGTCATGATTAGCAGAAAATTATTACCAAGGGTGTACATATACACCTTGACACGGGATTCACTAAAAACAAGGACATACTTTCCTAGTTTAATAGCGTAAAAGGCTGTACTCTCATGTTGCTATGTATCTTCTCTGTGATACGTTGCAATTGTACACCGGCCCTTCAGCTTTTGCATACAGCTAGCCTAGTGGGTTAGGATTAGCAGGAAATCATCGAAAGGAGATGCTGTAATAGAGATATGTCGGTAGAGAGAGCTTGAGAAGGAGGAGGAGGAGAGAAGACCATCTCTGGTGAGGTAATGGGAACACAGTCATTAAGGACAGGGTGATTTAATGATTTTGTTTATGCTAGTCAGGCCTAATTGCAAATCTAATGATTGCACTGGTTGACCTTGTACCGTGTTATAAAATGCGCTTCTTTTTGCGAATCTATTAAAATAATGTGAGTTTAGAAAAATGCAAATATAATCACTAAACCCGTCCTATGGTATACATAACTATGTCACTGTAGAAAATACCTTCGGACTAAAAAGTTACCCATATAAAGTGGAATGTATGGAGTGTGTCAGACTTTGAAGGACTACAGACTATAGTCTGTGTCCACTTTACTTTGTTCTGGTTGTAGGCTTGTGGAGAGGTTCAGGACAGCTGCTCCAACAGCAGAGAGGAGAGAGGGAAGGAGTACTGTGCTCCATTTCATCTACCTCCCTTCAGTCACTCTACTCCTCAAACCAGTGACCTCACTCCATCCACGCCTCACACACATAACGTACGTATGAGAGTATCTACAGGCCCCATTCCATAATATAGCATTCAAGACTAGATTTTGGTTTGGTAATATTGATCTCAGAGAGCACACTGACCAGTGTGACACAACCAAGTATATTATGTACATGCGTTCTGACAACCAATACCACATTCTTATGCACACTGCCATATACATTTCTCCTCTCTCTCCTGCCTCTAGTTTGCTTGTGCCCTCCTGTCCATTTGTTGTATGATCTTCCTTGGTTTTGCTGACGACGTTCTGGATCTTCGCTGGTGTCACAAGGTCCTTCTTCCAACGATAGCCTCTCTCCCTCTCCTCACGGTCTACTGGGTCATCATGCTGCCTAAACCAGTCAGGTTTCTACCAGGATCCCAACTCAATCTTGGTAAGAAATAGGCTGTTGTAAATAGTGGACTCCTTTGATCAATTTAGGGGTGTCTATCTAGAGGGTATTTGCTACATTGGAATATGTCTTCTCTATAGCCTACAGATGTTTGTTGCATCCTAAGTGAAATTTCGTCTCAAATGCGTACATGTACTTAGCCTCATCCCAAGTCCCAATCCCAAATAATTATAACAAGTGAGTGGTCATGTGACTTGCATGTGACTTACCATAGTAAGGACATGTGCATGCAGTCTGACAAATGTTGGAGGTTCCACTGTATTATGACAAAGATGCACATACATCAGGTAAGATCGGTGCTGTGGTTGACAAATTAGAGAAAATTTGTGGTTTAAAAAACATATTAAGAGTGATACTGCGTCACTCCACCACTCTTTAGTGACTTCCCTATAATAATGATCATTGTAAAGGGCGGCATAGAAGGTCCGGCTGGTCCGGCAAACGCCGTACCACTTTCAGAAGCTGTGTGCAGTGCCGGACCACTTTTTGCGAGGCCACACCCACTAAATTGAAAGTATCTGCATGCTTGAAGCAACACTCAGTCAGCCGCTGCACAGTAGACCCCATTTGTTTATGACAATGAACATTGGCATGGCAGAGCAAAGGAGCACCAAAATAAATTATAAGACCATTACCTACATTTTTCATAGCTGTCTCCAGATACTTTGTACACTGGGTGCATAGCTAGCTACCTAGTATGTAGCTGTTACCGGTCAGGTGTATGTTTAGAAACTACCTACTCGATGCTGCATGCTTGTTACTGTTCTTGTTTTGTAGTGTAGTACTACGGCTATCATATTAAAAATATAGTATGTCACAACTTATATGTAGTGGGTAACCAAGCCGGGTGCACTGTACTACTATGTACAATGTCATGTATATGCATTATACAGTTTGTCAAATATAGACAGCTATAATTATAGATCTAATACGCCGTATCACTTTGGAAACTTCTGTGTATGACCTTTGCACTCTTATCCTTTGTTGCTAGGTACCTTAGTCGAGTGTTTTCTGGTGATACCCATTGTTACTTGCTGGAATGTCATTTACTGTGGTCGCCATTCTGGGACACTTCAGCAAAACCGTGATGCTGCTTTTCATTTCCCAAGTTCTCAATTTCCTATACTCCATTCCATGGCTGTTTGGCCACCCAAGACACAGACTGTAAAAGTGAGTACTCTCAATAGCTACACTCGACCTTTTCTTAGGGAGATTTGGATAGTTTATATGTGGTCTTAGGTGTACTATGTATGTAATGGTTACTTTGTGGTGCATGAGAATGGTGCAACTGTTGGCTTATGACCCTTTTCATCATTGGGATCACCCACACCCCTGTGGTAGCCAGCAATTTAACTTCCCCTTATTATAGTCCCTTGTATTGAATGACCTTTCCACTTTTGTCCATTGTTGCTAGGTACCCTAGTCAAGTGTTTGTTGGTGATACGTAGCTGGAATGACATTTGCCGTGGTCGCCATTCTGGGACACTTCAGCATAACCGTGATGCTGTTCTTCATTTCCCAAGTCCACAATTCCTATTGTCCATTCCACAGCTGTTTGGCCTGGTCCCATGCCCAAGATAGACTGCCAAAGTGAGTACACTCTTTAGCTACACTCTACCTTTTCTTAGCTTGCTTGTATGTGGTCTTACTACATGTGTATATTAGAGTAGATTCGCAGATTATCGTCACCGCCCACATGCAATTTGGAAAATTGTTCATTATTCATATGAATTTGCACAAATCATTCAAACCTTTAACACATAGCTGTGTCCAAAACGTTTGTTTCTCCCTAGTCCTTAGGCTAGCAAATTTAAAACCGCCTAGATATGCTACGATCGTGACGAAGTGAGTTTTCCACATATGACCTTTGATCTTCTATTTGTACAAGCCACACCCTCTTATTGAAGGGTGTGGCTGATTATCTTAAAGAATATAGCCAACGAATAATGAATAATGACCACCCACCCACTTGGAATGTGGGAAAAGTGCTGACGATAAACTGTGAATCTAGTTTGTGTGGCCTTATCATGGGCGGCGGAGCCGGTCCGGCTGGTCAGGTTTTGGCCGGACCACTTTTTTGTCTCATTAATTATTCACAAAATGAGAGGCGTTTCCTTGGGCTTAATTTGCTTCTTAGAAATCACCACCATTTTTTTCTCTCTGTCTCGTTAAGCACTCGTCGGCAGCGATAGCATGCCAGTAACCTTGCTCGAGCGCTCGTGGCTGATTATGATGACGTCATAGTCATGAATAAAATTAAATTTGAAAATTTCGCGGCGCGCAAGCGCGCCATTAATTTCCATAATATTCTTTGCCTGACCACTAAAAAAATGCTTCCGCCACCCTTGCTTATGCTAGACCTTAGTTGGAGTGCATGAGATACATAGGTTGAATGCACCCCAATCAAGGTCTTGTAACCATTATTTCTGTTGGCCCACAACCCCCTTTCATCATTGGACTACCCTAAATCTTGTGGTTGCTAGGCAACAGCCAACATAATGCCCAGTAATGGTCAGCATACAATGTAAATGCATCAACATCAAAGCTAATTTGTGACTCAGACCTTCTGGTTTGCTTCAGAAGTGTGTATGTGCACCTTGCATCACATCACACAGGTTCAATCGTACCTCTGGTCTCCTTGGAATGAGCTATACTCAGATCAAACCTGACCAGCTGAGGTGAAGGGGCAGGCCACTACTGAAACTACTGAGCGTGCTCAGACTAGTTGCCATGTGTAGCGTGCCACGTTGACTCCGTGCTGGAATAGCCATAGGGAGGCGCGCGCAAAACGCGCGCAACATCCGCGTAAAACGAGTTAACTATCGAACATTAATAAATGTGATTGCGCGATCGCAATATTTAACTGTATGACATATGCATGCGTCCTGTGAGAAGGAGGTGACGTGCCCCCTACATACCCTAAGAGCCACAATGATGCAGACCTTTGCTGCTCCAGCATATAATATTGTATTAATAGTATATCTGCTATCTCTACCACCTGCATGTGGGCAAATTATGGATCATTTGAATATCGTGTCAGAGTCTGACAGTGATATGGGCGCACTATAAATCACTACAATAGCTAGTCATGGCTTGGCTCATCATCATAGTACTATATATTATAAGGATTTCTGATGCAGGTCTGCTATGAATAGATGTACATTCATGATTGCATCAACCTCACCATTGTCTACTTTTACCGTAACATGCAGTAGCTAGTACTCATTCAGAAATTGTTCTAAATTAGCACATAATAATATGCTTTAACGTGATATAAATGTTGAGTATGCAATTAATGTACTGATTGGCTCCAAAATTAATTTCAAAACTTAACTATGTAGTATAATATACTGTCATGACAAAGCATAATGATTCATATGATTATAGGGCATGACTTCATTTTTCAAGATTGTGTCTGATGTAAATAGCTTGAGACTAGTGTGGATAAAGCTTCCTCTGATGAAAGTCTACTGCTTCATCGTACTCAATGGAAAATTTAATTTCAAGTAGGTACACCATTGCCTGCACAATTGTATAAATTAACAGAATATTAGAAAATATGTGACCTGCTCCAGGATGAAAGTCTACTGCTTCATCATACCAATGGAAAATTTAATTTCAAGTAGGTATACCATTGCCTGGACATTTGTACAAACAAAACATTAGAAAATATCATGCATGAGATTGTAGTACTCTATATCCATGAACACATTATAATTATCTTTACAAGAAACAAATGTATGCTGGAGTAACATCAGAATTGGGTTAATATGTTACAGTGTAGTAGCTACTGCATGGTGAATAATTGAATCGTACAAGGGAGTACAAGCACTTCTGAAATCATGAATACTCTCTTCATTGTAAAGTATAATATCCTCAGCCATCTTCACCCTTAAAACAACTCCTCATGTATTTGAGTGAGTGCATATAATGTTTCACTTCTTCAACCTAAAGATAAATTTATGCATGATCTGCATGGAATGGCATTGATTGTTTGGATGTAGGTGGCACTTCACTTCAATAATTTATGTTACACCTGGAGCTTGCCCCACTCCTTGGCTGGCTTAATGTCCATTATATGTAACATCCTCATGAATGACATGATAAATCCACTCTCTTATTTCAGGGATATCATGCTACAGTTAATGTTGACATATACAGTACACCAGCTAGTTAAATTTATTTTCTGATGTACCTGTGAGAACTTCGCAGTATCCATACTATAGTATATGTACAGTATTGTTACAACTTACAAGCATCATAAGGCATAGCATAGCATAGGAAAAGGGACCTATATCACCCAGGCATTGTTTTGAGAAAATGCATTGGGCTTTTCCAATAATAAAGGATACACCCCACGGAAGACTGAAATTGTCATATGACCACCTAGATCTAATTAAAGTCAGGTACACCATCAAAAATTAATCATTAAGACCACCAAGAAGTCATTAATTGTCTTCCGTCCCCCTTAAATTTAAGTACCCTCAGGCTCAGCATTAGGATTGTCTACCTGGACCATAAAGAAAATTATATTAATTAGTAATGGGATCAGGGTTCTCCCTTAAATTATAGTAGGTAAGCATAGTTTGGATGGAATTTTAACCACATGAATCATTTCAGATTTACCACATCAAAGAAACTTACATATTAAATTTAAAGCATGGAGGTCGTTATGTTGAAAGAGGCTGGGGAGAACAATACATAGGGGCTATTCAATCTTATAACTATACACATGCTTTCAAGGAATAACTATGTACAAGACACAATAGTATTGTTCCATAGCAAATTTATACTTGTGGGTCCTTATGTTTTTCACTATTGATGTGACATCATTTGTACGCCTTTATACTTCTTAATTCCTCCTCTTTTGCCTTTTTCTGTTCAGTGTAATCCACACCTTCTTTTTGGTTGCTTTGTTTTGACAGGTGTACATACATTTCAATATCTTTTTGTTTACATGTAGATATTGAACAAATACTCTCCACTGTTGATGCCACAACTTTCGGTGAGTTAATATATAAGACCATTCCGTGATACTGTATTGCAGGAAATTTTTGCCTGTGCAGAATTTTGCGGAGTTTCCTAACACCTTTAGATAAAATTTCATCTGTGCTCCAGCAACACCTCTAGTCCACATTGA
This sequence comes from Stappiaceae bacterium, assembly GCA_964291365.2. Classification (GTDB taxonomy): domain Bacteria; phylum Pseudomonadota; class Alphaproteobacteria; order Rhizobiales; family Stappiaceae; genus JBDWFY01. The sequence goes on along the minus strand of OZ220015.1, from coordinate 29,234 downwards.
GTGCTAGCGAAAGATCGAAATTTTCATGATTCTTATTTTCACAGTGGCAAATCTATTTGCGTTAACCATGACATTTTGTGCCATGCGAAAGTTTCTTGGTATACAGCAATGTGCTTTCTATCCCTTCCTGACATGTGACTGTCCCATGAGCATACTGACCAACATGTGGCTTCTTCCTCTTAGTGTGTACTTGAGGGAGTATATGTTCATCTAATCATCCCCCCCCCATCCCACACAGGGTCGTATCCAGGGGGGTGCTCAGGGTGCTCGAGTACCCCTCTCAGCCCCAGCCCCCTAGTACATCACAGCCTGAAGCTGCTAGCTCACACTGTCATTCAGCTAAGCCAAAACACTGAATATCATGGTTTGCAACACTCTTCAAACTTACCGGACTATTTATAGCTTTAAAGGCTACAAACGGGAGCAAGAACTTCGCTCTACCTCACTTAATTAATTAGTGGGCGCGATCGCAAAAAATTTTGTGTATATTATTTTACAATACCTTAGCACCTATCTTAGCTAAATCCTGGATACACCCTTAGGCTTGAGCACATTATGCTTTTTTCTTGCCTATTATTCTATTCCGCAATTCTTCATATTTTAACCTATTATTCCCATACCACCACCCAATTATTCTCATGAATTTATTTTAAAAAATTGAGTCAATGCATAAAATTAATGATGTAACATACAACTTTAGATTCTTTCAGCTGGAATACCGTTAATACTACTAGAACTTTCTTCTTCATTCGAACTCAAACTCTCATCAGAACTACTAATCTCTAACTCGTTACTAGTATTCTCATGCAGAGAACTGCCACTAGGGCCTGGTGCAGTCGAATCTGCCATTTTCGCGCTGGATTAGCAACGGTTTCTAATTATGCTGGGTTTCCCCCTATTATTCCAGCTTTATGCTTTGTTCCTATTATTCTAAAAATTATATGCCAGCATAATGTGCACCAGCCTATACGCCCCTGCCACAAACATTCCAGTTATTGTGTGAATTTGCTCTGCATTTATGACAATAGGTGAAGATGACTGGAATATTGTGATGAGGGAGTGTCACTCTCTATCGGCTAAGTGGCAGCAACTGTGTGGCTATCTTGGTCTACCCATTGGACTGATTGATAGCATTAAAGGGAACTACCCGAATGACAACTCTGCCTGCTGGAATGAGGCCCTCAAACGGTGGATCCAACAGAACTACAACACCAAGAGATTTGGTTTACCCTCATGGAGGACTCTCCTTGAAGCCATTGCAAGAGAAAATCGTCTTTTGTTTAAAACTCTGGCAGATAACCATCAGGCATCTGGTAAGATGTCTGCCATAATCCTCAAGAATGACTGTTGTTTCATTTAGTTGGAGGGGGTCCTAGGATCCCCCCCCCCCCCCCAATAAGTTCAGGTTTCCTCCCCCACTATAATTAATGATATTGTGTATAATGATAATCGCATCCTTCATGGCTTCCTTATCAACACTCATTGATTACATTCAAGATCCAAATTGGTCAAAATGGGTCTTAAATTAATGTTGTCATAGAGGTCTTAAATTTTCTGGGGGGGCATACCCCCAGAATCCCTACAGATGGCAGTGTTTATTGATTCATACTCTCATACTTCCCCTCCCCAATGAAAAATTGTATGAAACCCTGATGACATATGGAGTGTGTGCATTCCTAGCATGTTAGTGATTTCACTCATGTAGCAGCAAGTGGAACAAATACAAGTAAAACAAAGTTAAAAGAGGTAACTACAGATCTTGAGAAGATGAAGACTGATGATAAGAAAGTCAGCCCACCAAAAGAACGAAAAAAAAAGCGAAAGAGAAAGAGGAAGAAAGTTCATGATGGTATGAATAGAGTTATGTAGTGGACACTTGTCAAACTGACTTATAATTACAGAAGATGAGCACTGTCCTAAGCAGAGAAAGATACAGTTAGGACCAGAGGCTGAACATTTTGAAGGTAAAAATGTCACTACTATAGTGGGAAATTTTCGAAGGGTCCAATTTTCACGGTTTTTGTGATAGACAAACCACAAAAATTATACCGACGAAATAAGCACATTTGTACATGTGTGTAATGTATGATCGTGTGTATCCACAAAATTAAAATTGCAAAATGTTTCAATATATCACCTATCCACAAAAACTGAACCTCCTGACTATACAGTATCTGTCTTTAATATTCAGCCTGGAAATTGATTATGCAGACGCTGCTGTTCAGCAAATCATTGTTCCTGTACATGAAACAGTTGGTGGTGAAAATCCAAATAAGCTACCAACCCTCACCTTCCAGTGTGTGAGCCTTGAGGGCACGAATGAGGAGGATAAGAAACAGTTTTACCAGGCCCTTTATACTGAATCTGTGGAGATGATGTTCAAGTTTCAGAAACTCTTTTCTTCCACAACAGTATCTTTGAACAAGAGAAAAATCTCTTCACAGGATATCTGTAGTCGTGTACAATGTTTAGGATCACTAACTCCAGTTTTCGAGGATTCTGGCCTGCCAGTGTTTCGACAACAGATTCCAAAACTGCAACAAGCTCAAACTGTGGATAATGCAATGTCTATTATTAACGGCTACTGCTCTTTCTTTAACTTTCATATTCTTGAACTCATCATTGAACAGCTTGGATCACCTGAAGATGCAGCTAATCTCTCAAGGTACAAGGAAGAATTCAATGAGTATGCCAAGTGTCATGTGTTTCAGTGTCCATCAAAAGTTGGAACAGCGACTAGTGGTGATGCAAAGATGTTTGTAACCCTTGACGAGACCTTTAACAAATGTTCTCTCAGCACATTGCATTTGTTTTGCAGTAGTTTGCGTGAGATTTTAAATCTCTCTCCTGGGTCTGGACTGAAATTGTGTCAAATTGAGCCAGGAAGTCTGAAACTGACATTTCAGCTCCCTTTCTCTCTCCTTCAAGGCACCTTCCCTCTCACTGAGGAACAAGAATCAGCTATGGCTCAACTGGGTGTGGAAAAACTCTGGCTTATTTATACATTCAACAAACAACATATTCAGGTATAGTTATGTAATTGAAATTTTTGGCTTAAGCACTTCAGTGGCTCTATCTTATGTATTCCTAACTGCACACTTCCCTAGAAAATGTATTTGAAGGGACAATATTAATGTATGCCAATTTCAGGAGGAGGAGAAAGATGAGGAGACAACTGGTATAGATAAGACTCTTGAGATTGATGAGGAAACTGCTGACTCAGCTCCAGATAAGGATGAAGAGGAAGCTACTGATTCAGATTTGGATAAGAGAGAGGATGCTGTCGCTGGTAAGACAAATGTCACAGTGTATGGTGAAATTAAGAAAGGCTATTGTGCATGAAAGCACTATTGGTTTACATGTATCTTCCACAACCAATCCCAAATACATGACCTAGTAAGTGCACATGCAGACTAGGCTTGTTAATACCATAGTTATGGATGTGTAATATTTGGCACCTTTTTTATAAGAATTTGGTTTCTGATATTCGACATGGCTCATCACTCCTGCATGATTCAGAGGGTGTGGATTACAGGAATGTTGAAATATTTTTGTTCTAAAAATAGTATTGAACAAAGCATGTGATACTTATTCATTTTTGTGATGAATTTTTGGTAGAATTATGCTTTACCCTGTTCAAACATTTATTAAAAAATTCTGTTCATAACAGGGATTGACTTGGTGTCTATGATGAATGTGATAAAGCTGGATGATGCCTCCATTGCTGACTCAGCACTTGCTACCAGCATTGCTACCTTTACAGGAGTGTCACAGTATAGTGAGGTGAGACAGTAATTATCCCTTGTACATGTGCAAGGGGTAATCAGTTTTATCGTCATTGTTGTCATTGCTGCTGTTACACAAAAATCACCAGATCTTGAGATGTAGGCGTCTTAGCGAGTGTCCATAAAATTAAATGGTGAAAAAGTAACAGCTCTTTGCTTCTAAGTGTTTGACAAGGACCACGAACGCTACAAATTGTGTTAATGGCCACACTTATCGACCACACACAAATCAGTAGTCATGAGTAGGTAAAGGTCATCAACAATTATGTGCCAGTACTGCTGACAGTCATTGGTATTAATAGTATTCTCTACCAGTATTAGTCTCTGGTGCAGTGCGTGGGGTATGCGTTGTAGAGAGCTCTAGTTATTAAATGTGCCCCATCTAAAAAGGGAGTTACAAATCAGCCATGCAATCTAAATTTACAGTGGCCGAGAAGGGTACTGAACTCGATTTCGAATAAGGAAGGCGATTCGTCGATCTCGGACATGATTCACCGATCTCAGATGCGATTTGTCGATCTTGGATCCCATTCACGAATGTCGGACGCTATTCATAAACCGGTTGCAATTCCAAATGCTGGACTAGATTGCAGACTGCCGAACACACTTTGTCAATGTTGGACACAATTCCAATTCTCGAACTAGATTTGGAGGATCCCGAAACTCAAACCAGATTCGGCAGTCTCGCAATGCCGTTTGCCAATCTCAGATGCGATTCACATGTCTCAAACTTGATTCCTAATGCTCGAACATGATTTCTTGAGTGTTTAGCAGTAGGCGTGACCAATAGCAACACCATTTGCATTGCGCATGCTCTAAACATTAACCGCTTGTTCATTCAACGCGATGGAAAGGCATGAAGCTGGACCAAGCTCCAAAATTAATGTCCAAAAATCAAACGAATAGTGAAGGAACATGTAAAGGAGTTGGAGGAATCATTGGTGAGGGTCCTAAAGGAGACTCTTGGGGCGGGGCTAACTCCACCGAACCACTCTACGACTGCTGCCATTTCTAGCTTACTTGATTTATCTGAAGGTTCAAGCCTATTAAAATAATACAGAAATAACAGTGACTTTCGTACTTCTAGATGACTTTGTGATGCTAAAGAAGCAAAGAATCTATCAAAGCTCAGTACATCCAAGCTAGCCTCGAACCCAAGCTCTCTTTCGTGGGGGAAAAGGCCCGAGCCTGGTACACACTGTCTGTGCATGCGTCGACATTTCCGTAAAACCGTCAGGTTACTACCAGCGAACACATGGCTTGTGCACGTATACAGCAATGTCGGGTGAAAATACAGAGACAAAATGAGCCTTATCAAGACAGAAGTAGTTGACACTGAGTGTTATCGTGATGGCAGACACCAGTAAGCATGGCAAATAGCGGTAGAGTTGAAATGACAGTAGTGTCACAGATAGTTTACGTTCAGTACACGGAGAGTATACGTGATATTTTACGGAAGAATCTGAATTCTCACGAAAGACAGCCTTGGTTTGAGGCTACATACATGCACTGTCATAGTCTCGTGCCCAGCCCCATCCTATCAATATTTTCATAGGAGGGGCTGGGAAATCAACGAATTGAGTCTAAGAATGGCGATACGCATTCAAGACTTCACAATCTCGTCCGAAATTTGTGAATCGTATCCGAAGATCCCGATATAGTAAGCGCATGTGAATCACGTTCAAGATCGGCAAATCGTGTAGCGGGATTGCTAATTGCGTCAGAGATCAGCAAACCATGTCCGAAGATCGTGAATCGGATCCAAAATCAGAAGTTTCAAATCGCATCTAAGATATCTGAATCGAGTCTGTGATCATGGAATCTCGTTTGAGATCGGCAAATCACAGCCGAGATAGACAAATCGCATCTGAAGTCTGAAATCGCATTCCACATATGAAATCGAGTTCAGTGCCCTTCTCGGCCACCATATAAATTGCCCCTTAATGCATGTGAAGAGACTATGTTGATAATAATTGGTGCACTTATAATTGACTTCCAATAATAATCATTGCTCTGTCCATATTAATTTGCACAAGCACACAACTTGTAGCATTTCAAAAGTATATTTGGCCATAACAATATTTTAAAACTTGATCACCAATAAGATTATTGGTTATACTTGTCAGTTTGGAATTAGACCAGATAGCTTATTTCATACACAATGCATGTGCATTCATGTACAATTAATGAGACTGCTTATGGTGGCTTTGTTGGTTTTAATTAGTCTGTGGTACACACTGGTCTTGTCAAAGCCAGATTGCTATGGGCAATAGCTTATTAGGAAGATGCTGTACAAGTACATGATTTTACGAAAACTGTGTGGCCACAAGCCTATGAATAATACTATAGGGTAGTCTCTTGGTGGTGCAGCTCTTACCACGCACTGTGCAGCACACCTGCAACTACAAGGGCACATGCAAGATCACTGTGTAAATGAAACATGAAATCTGCATAGCTCTGGAGCTCGGAGCTGGTTAGGCTGACACACGTAGGATGATGCCACCATTTCACAGCATATAGAGCTTGCTCGCCCATGCAGTTACGTACTCTACACTCTTGCTATAGGCACAGCATTCAGGGGGTGTAGTGTTGATAGGTTTTCAGTCTCAACAGGTGGTCAGTGGCTGTGGTTTAACCATTGTGTAATGCATGAATACATCTTGCACACACATGAGGATAGGGAAAGCAATTTCTTGGTGATGCACACCATCACAACTGACCTATCATAATATTATAGTGGAGAATATAATTATTGGCAATCATTAAATTTGGTTGTTTGTATATCCCAAGCAGACATCACAAAAAAATTAAGCTTTTAGTTCAGCGGTGTGGTACGGTATTGCCATAAGTATATAAGAAATTTGGCAGAGTTGTAAAGGCAGATTTCAAACCTGCCGATTTAAGTCTATATATGCATCAAGTCACATGACTACAGAGCTTGCAGAATAAAGATAAGCACCCAATCTTTTCCTTGTGAGCGCATGTACATAGTTCTTCATACATATACTACATTCCTTCCCTCTTTTCTGGTCACTGCAGTATGTGTATGGTCATGGTTATGATGTTGTTTAGGCCACTCCAAGTCATACTTCTGTTTCTGGTCCCCCAGGTCAGCATCCTCAGTGGTTTGTATACTGCATGTGTGAAATTACGTACGAATATTATCTGACAAAAATTAGCGTTTCCAAGGAAGTCTGATTGGCTTGTATTTGTGGCTGTGATGCTGATTTACTGCCTTCCCACATGGAGTACAACTTGGAGTGGCCTTATCAAACCTAAGACTTAGTACGAGAAGGCCTCCCTAGGTAGCCAACACATATGCACACACTCATCCACAGTCACACATGGCAACATGTTATAGTAGATGCCCTAAAGTACAGGTATGCATGGTGACCAAAACCATGATCATAATATTATCAGTGGAATTCTCATCTACTCATGTACAGGAACAAAAGTGTGATCACCAAAATTTTATGCACAACCACAGTGCAACTGTGGTAGATGGTAGAATGTGTAATATCCTCTGAACAGGACATTCATCAAAGTTGATTCTAGACAAGACTATAGCAGCCAACATATAATACTAAAATGCACACATACAGTCATGTGTACCATCACACACACACACACTCACTCACACACACACACACACACACACACACACACACACACACACTCACACACACATACACACACACACCAGGATATAGTGTTAAGGGACCTCAGGGATGAGCCTTATCTGAGAATGGAACTTGAAGCTGCTAAACTACGACCACCTGATGACTCCAGTGGACTTGAACTACACCAGGCTTCATACAGGGGAGAGGTAGACAAAATAAAACAGTTAGTTGAAAATCAACACGTGAATCCTCTACTAAAGGACAAGTATGGAGACACTGCCCTACACTATGCTGCAGCAGGAGGTGACCTGAGCATCATGAAATACTTCATAGAAGAACAAGGTCTTTCTCCAGCATGTCAGGGACAGTATGGATGGATCCCCCTTCATCATGCAGCAGTGTACAAACATCTTGAACTGGTGAAATATCTGGTTATTGAGCAACAGGTGGACCCACTGTGTAAGGATGATATGGGCTTCACATCACTTCATACAGCTCAATGTATTGGTGGTGATATGGAAGTAATACAATTCCTCATCAATGAAAGTCAAAAATACACGTCACTAGTAGATGTGATTAACGAGAGAGGTAGAAGTGGAAACACTCCATTTCACATAGCAGCATTGTATGGACACTTACCAGTCGTCAAATTCTTCATTACTGAGTTGAACTTTGACCCCAACACTCCTGGATTCATGGGTAGGCCTGCTCTATACCACGCTGCACAACAAGGTCAATTAGAAGTTGTCAGCTACCTTATTGAGGAAACACAGTGTGATCCATCATGTTGTCCAGGTGAGGAGAAGGAGACACCACTACATCTAGCAGCACAGGATGGACGTCTAGATGTAGTCAGATATCTAACTCAAAAGCATCACTGCAATCCACTGAGTAGGAACTCTCGTGGCAACACTCCTCTCCACAATGCTGCACTCAGTGGTCACTTTAAGGTAGTGCAATTCTTCATCTCTGAGTTGAACTGTGACCCCAACACTCCAGGTCAGTGGGGTGCTGGTCCTCTTCACGATGCCTGTCAAGCAGGCAGCATGGACATCGTCAAGTACCTCATCGAACAAATGAACTGCAATGCATCACAATTAGACGAGCGACAAGTAACACCACTTCACTATGCCGCCATGAGTGGACATCTACACGTTGTAAAGTATCTAATTCAAGATAAACTCTGTAACCCACTCTGCCGCAGCAGTAGTCGAGACACACCTCTTCATGTTGCCGCACGAGAGGGCCACCTTGAAGTGGTCCAGTACTACATCCAAACCATCCGATCCTCACCGAATATTAGAGGATGGCATAACATGACACCACTGGAACAAGCACGTAGCAATGGTCATACCCATGTTGTCAACTATTTGGAGTCATTGTCAACTGTGTGATTGTTATGTTTGTACATGTGTCATATTATTAATTATATTTTATAGTGTCACATAAAAAACATTGGTCAACATGTAATTATTGTATTGTTTTTGTACATGTATTAGAGTCTATTAATTTTATCAATAATATTTTACGTGACATTTCATATTAAATTTTGTGGTCAACCTTCATAACTCAGTTGTTAGTGTAAAAAGTTGTGTCAGGTCACAATTATGCAATAATTTAATTTTAATATGTACAATGACTCATTGTCCATAATTGATTATTAGATTCAAAGAGACAATTTAATTTTAGAGTTATTAAATGATGGGTGTATGCATGTTTAAACTGAAGAAAGCATGTAATGACCAATTAGTGTTCAGGTTAAAATCTGCTTATTGTGTGTGGGTGTGTGCATGATTGTGGAGTGTGTGTTGAAAGGGAGGTGAGACAAGACAATAATTAAATTAGTTAGATTGTGTTACACCAACCCGGACATTATTTTTCAATAATGAATTTGTACAATCATGTGTTCAAACCATGTGTACATTAATTTTATATCTGTGTTGTGAGCTACATGTATGGATGTACACTCTTCCTTGCCACAGGTTGATCATTGGTCTGACCAACTTCACTACCAAGGCTCATCTCTGTAGAGCAACTCTATAGGCAAACTGTTTCCAATCTAGGGAGGTAAAATATCGTAGAGCCAGCAGATTTAACAAAAGCCTTGAAAAACCGCCCTTGTGCTATTGTTACTTGTACATGAACCAGGACTCTGAACTTCCCCTCAACTCTGTTCGTGTGGATGGAGGAATGACAGAGAATGAGTTAATGCTTCAGCTACAAGCTGACATCCTGGGAATTAAAATAGGTAACATGAACAATGTCGTGTGTAATTGAATTACATGTATCTACCGTATAGCGGGAAACTTTGGCAAGGTTTTTAATTTGGCGAATTAACGAATATTTCAAAATTCATCAAATTTGAATTCACCAATTTAAACTTCCATTTGCCAATAACCCTATAGCCAAGCAGTTCTATACTTTCCTACAAAGCTCACACACTATCATAATAATATGTGGCTCATACGTACTGTATAGCCAGAAATTTTGCCAAATTTTGGCACCTGCTCTCGTTGGCAAAAATTTTATCTGCAAGTTTTCGTCCTGTGTTAATGATTACATAGAGGATATGGCATGGCTTTACTGCATTGGTGAAAATTTATTCCACTGAATATTTCTGCAGTACAAAGGTAGCTGGTCTTGGCGAAGAATTTTTCTGGTGAAAAATATCATAATATACAAGAATGTGTACTTGCTACTGGCAAGATTTTTAATTTGGCTAATTAGCAAATAATATTATGTCAAATTTAAATTCGCCAATTTAAACTCAACGCATGTGTGCCTACGACACAGAGCATTCAGATTGTCAAATTTAAACTCTGTCAATACCAAATGAGAGCTGCTTATCCAAAATTTAATCCTCTCCCAGAATCACCTTTCAACTGTCAACAACGTTGTGGCCAAATAGACTAAGTTCTACTTTCCTCCAAAGCTCACACATTAATTATCATAATAATTATGTGGCTCATTAAAAAATGTATACTTGCTACTTCCCTCCCTTGCAGTTGACTCCTGACTTCTCGGTACAGAGATGACCGTCCTCGGTGCCACCATAGCAGCAGGGCTGGCTGCCAAGGTCTGGAAGGACGCATCACAGCTGCCCAAGGCTGTGATAAACTTCACGATCAAAGAACCACTGGTATCAGCAGATGGTACATAATTATAAATTATTGTAGTGGAATCTGGTAATATAAATGTTGATACTTTAAGTGCACAAAGCACTCTCTTTTATCGATATAGTACTAATAATTATTGATTCTTTCTCTCTCAGATGAGAAGTACCGTCAATGGAAGGAAGCAGTGGATCACTGTCTTCAATGGGAAAAAGATCATAAACACAAGGAGAAGAAAACGGCAAAAGTAAGTCAGCTAATGCGCAATGGATAAATCAGTGACATCATTAACACTAATATTGTATTACCTAATTTAGTGGCAGGAGCTAGCTAGTTAATAAAACGGGTACATGCAGTTCTAGTTGAAATGAAGTCAGTAGTTCTACAGACTCTACGTCTCTGTAGTGTATTGTGTTTCTGGTCCCCCAGTTCAGCATCCTCAGTGGTTTGTTTACCGCATGTGCAAAATTACACAATGACAAAAATTAGCATTTTCAAAGAAGTCTGATTGGCTGTGATGCTGATTTACCGCCCTCCCGTATGGTGCTTAGAAAAATCCAGAACCAGAAACAGAAGCACAACTTGCAAACACATACAAATGTACGCACACACTCACCCACGGTCACACATGGCAACATGTTATAATAGATGCCCTAAAGTACGGGTATGCCTGGTGACCTTAGTACTCCAAAACCATGATCATAGTATTTTCAGCAGAATTCTTACCCACTCATGTACAAGAACAAAAGTGTGATCACCAAAATTTTATGCACAACCACAGTGCAACTGTGATAGATGGTAGAATGTGTAACATCCTCTGAACAGGACATTTTATCAAAGTTGATTCTAGACAAAACTATAGCAGCCAACATCTAATACTAAAATGCACACATACAGTCATGTGTACCATCACACACACACACACACACACACACACACACACACACACACACACACACACACACACACACACACACACACACCAGGATATAGTGTTAAGGGACCTCAGAGATGAGCCTTATCTGAGAATGGAAGTTGAAGCTGCTAAACTACGACCACCTGATGACTCCAGTGGACTTGAACTACACCAGGCTTCACTCAGGGGAGAGATAGACAAAGTAAAACAGTTATTAGAATCTCAACATGTGAATCCTCTACTGAAGAACAAGTATGGAGACACTGCCCTACACTATGCTGCAATTGGAGGTGACCTGAGCGTCATGAAATACTTTATAGAAGAACAAGGTCTTTCTCCAGCATGTCAGGGACAGTATGGACGAACAGCTCTTCATCATGCAGCAAAGTACAAACATTTTGAACTGGTGAAATATCTGGTTGTTGAGCAACTGGTGGATCCACTGTGTAAGGATGAAGATGTGGGCTACACATCACTTCATACAGCTTGTATTGGTGGTGATATGGAAGTAATACAATTCCTCATCAATGAAAGCCAAAAATACATGCCACTAGAAGATGTGATTAACGAGAGAAATAAAGATGGAGACACTCCATTTCACAAAGCAGCATTCTATGGACACTTACCAGTCATCAAATTCTTCATTACTGAGTTGAACTTTGACCCCAACACTCCTGGATTCAAGGGTAGGCCTGCTCTACACGCTGCTGCACAAGAAGGTCGCTTAGAAGTTGTTAGCTACCTTATCGAGGAAACAAAGTGTGATCCATCATATTGTCCAGGTGAGTACAAGGTGACGCCACTACATATGGCAGCACACAATGGACGTCTAGATGTAGTCAGATATCTAACTCAAAAGCATCACTGCAATCCACTGAGTAGGAACTCTCATGGCAACACTCCTCTCCACAATGCTGCACTCTGTGGTCACTTTAAAGTAGTGCAATTCTTAATCTCTGAGTTGAACTGTGACCCCAACACTCCAGGCTGGCAGGGTAGGAGTCCTCTTCACGATGCCTGTCAAGCAGGCAGCATGGACATCGTCAAGTACCTCATTGAACAAATGAACTGCAACGCATCACAATTAGATGAGCAACAAGTAACACCACTTCACTGTGCCGCCATGGGTGGACATCTACACATTGTAAAGTATTTAATTCAAGATAAACTCTGTAACCCACTCTGCCATGACCGTGTTCGAAACACACCTCTTCATCTTGCCGCACGAGAGAGCCACCTTGAAGTGGTCCAGTACTACATCCAATCCATCCGATCCTCACCAAATATTAGAGGAGGACGTAACATGACACCACTGGAACGAGCACGTAGCAATGGTCATACCCATGTTGTCAACTATTTGGAGTCATTGTCAACTGAGTGATTGTTATGTTTGTACATGTGTCATATTATTAATTATTTTTTATAGTGTCACATAAAAAACATTGGTCAACATGTAATTATTGTATTATTTTTGTACATGTATTAGAGTCTATTAATTTTATCAATAATATTTTATGTGACATTTCATATTAAATTTTGTGGTCAACCTTCATAACTCAGTTGTTAGTGTAAAAAGTTGTGTCAGGTCACAATTATGCAATAATTTAATTTTAATATGTACAATGACTCATTGTCAAGGCATAATTTGATTATAATATTATTATTAGATTCAAAGAGACAATTTAGTTATTAATTGGTGGGTGTGTGCATGTTTAAACTGATGAAAGTATGTAATGACTAATTAGTGTGCGTGTAGAGTGTGGGCAAGAGTCACAGGTGTAGTGAACAATGTTTTTAAGTGGGGGTGCTAATGGAGAGAAAGGGGGATAAATTAGTCTCGTTCCCAGACCCAAATCCCCGCACGGGGAAGGGTCTGGTGACAGTGGAACGGTTTCTTGGTTATACGGGCACGTGGCTTAACCGCAATGTTATGCAATCAATCACGCGCCAGTTGTACGTTGCTACGCGATGGAATGTAAAATCGTAGAGCTGCATTCTGAATGGCTAGAGGTAAACCAAGACGGCTGACCTTGTACAGCGTTGCTATCCAACAGGACGCAAAGTCACATGAAAACTATAGAGCTGCGATCTGATTGGCTTACGCGAAAACACGACTGCTGAGCTTGCAAAAACCAAGAAAACGCTCGACTGTCACCAGACCCTTTCCCTCGCAGAGAGTGGGGTGTGGGGTCTGGGGACGAGACTAGGGATAAATGGGAATAGAAATTGAAAGTTATGCCACACCCTTTATCTTGCAAAATTGGCACCCCCTGACCACCTGCAGCTGGTTCCTACACCTATGAGAGTAATGCTCTTGCAATTGGTGTAAGGAAAAAGAACTAGATTATTCTGCTATTCAAGTTATATACGACTCTTGATCAAAGATAGAGATCTATAATAAAGCAAATGGGTTGAGTTTTAGCTTGCATGGCCTGCATGGTCTGCACTTTGCATTCATTCAGTACTGCCAAAACTCGGATTTTGTCCTAATATTGGACATGAAATTTTCCTAATTAGCATATATGCATATTAGGGCTACCTAGGCTATGTGCGCGTGCCCAACACTGGCACAATGAACTTTGTACCGTAGGTGCACAGAAGAGGACACACCCACCACTCCACCCCTATAGCAGCTAGTTGAGGGAATGTCTGATGTGTCTCTGATTGGTGCAGTAGACCAGGGAACTGGCAGCTCACGGCTACTGGTAGGTACAGCTACCTAGCTAGCTACTACACCACCGGTCAACTTCATGGTAGATGACTGGTATTATGTCTTCTGTTTTGAAGGTTTTCAATGAACAGTTTGAGCTGGTATCCAAGCACCAGGAAGAGATCAAACAAAGGAAGGGTAAGCTGATAGCTACCAATGGTAAAATGAGACGGTGGACTACCAAATTATAATTATTATAGGTAGTTTGTGTGCATGTTGGTAGCTACATAGACATAGATAAGATCAGATCCCGCCCCCACATACTATAGGGTGTCCAACCGAAAAGGTCGAAGTATGCAAAACGAATTTGTCTTGGTGGTTTTGAGTAGACCCACCCTAGGTAAGATAGAAACCACGCCACAAATCAGCTACGCTCTTGGAAAAGTTTGCGAAAAGGCAATATTAAATCATAAGCCCAAGTACAAAAAAATGGCTACGTGACCAAAACTATGTGCATAAAGGCAGGCACACAAGCTGTCAGGTATACCACTTCTAGAAGTTACTTTGAGAGTTTAACAACAGGTGTTGTCTGGCGTATGCCTCAAACAACCTCCAAAGTGGTTTACATTTCAGCTAGTGCTTCTGCCCCTATGCGCATGGTATTGGTCACGTAACCTTTTCTTGTACTTGCACGTATGGTTTAATATGGCGTTGTCGTGAACTTTTCCAAGGGCATAGACGATTTGCAGTGTGGTTTCTATCTTACCTAGGGTGGGTCTACTCGAAACCACCAAGAAGAATTCGTTTTGCATACTTCGACTTTTTCGGTTGGACACCGTTTTGCTACTGATACTAGTCTCGAAACCAGACCTCTACCTCTGCAGCGTTTAGTTCTTTCAGGGTAAACACGCGGAGGGAGGGTCTGGGAGACTGCCTATACCGTTTTGGATCCGTGCACCAAGATCTTGGTGCGCCAATCAGATTGCAGAACACTAGTGACGTCACGCGTTTGAACGTTTGAGCGACCAGATCAACTTTGTTCGACGAGTTTAGTAGCTCTAGGTACTTTACAAAGGCTGATTCGACCTTAGAGAAGGTCCATAGCTCTAGTAAACGGCCAAATGAATATCAACTGGCTTGCTCTTGGCATCGTGTGGGCAGACCCAACGTGTGACGTCACCATAATCTGGATCCAAAGCGGTATAGGCAGTCTCCCAGACCCTCCCTCCGCGTGTTTATCCTGAAAGAACTAAACGCTGCGGAGGGAGAGGTCTGGTTTCGAGACTACCCACATACCACCCACCTCTTCCTTCTTTAATTGGTCCTTCCTAGTTTTAAGTTCTGTGGCTGACATTTGCTATTCCCAATTAATTAATGTGCATCACCAACAATTATCGACTTGTGTCTGATATATATATAAATGTCAACTCAACTGCAGTTGGTTTGAACAGGATGGGGAGGAATACGTGAGCTCAGTGAAGAAGTGCCTGGACAAGGTAGCCGAGGACATAGCAACCAAGGCCTTCAACACAACACACACCACCTCTCTCTCTCTCTCTCTCTCACTCTATATAGGTAGCTGAGGACTTGGCAACCAAGGGCTTTCAGACACACCAACTCAGAGGGATTGGTATCACCAACCAGCGAGAGACAACAGTCCTCTGGGACAAACGAACAGGGAACCCCCTTCATGCAGCACTCGTTTGGAACGATGGAAGAACAGCAGGTGTCGTCAAGAGAATGATTGAAGCCACACCCACTAAGAGTCTGGACCACCTCAGAGTGAGTCGCCCCCTCCTATTAATTACTGTCACAGTATAACCTAGAATTTTCAAGATTGAAAATTTCATGAATGTCTCCTGCAAAATTTTTAGTTCAGTGCAGACACAAAGAGTGGCTGAAAGCTCAACCATGACATTTTTTTTAAATTTATTCTTAAACAAATCCTGTCAAAGCTGGATCAGGCTACAATTATGGTAACTTAAATAATGGTTGTTGTTTACTACAGCCTCGTTGTGGGCTGCCTATTAGCACGTACTTCAGTGCTGTGAAGATCAAGTGGGTGATGGAGAACTGTCCAGATGCTATCAAAGCCATGGAGGAAGGAAACTGCCTCTTTGGAACTGTAGACACATGGCTCATTTGGGTGAGAGAGAGAGAGAGAGATGCCAACACCCCTTTGAATAGGCTAAGCTTAAAAGTATTCTGATTAAAAGGAGGTGTCTACGATGTTGTGTTTTTCTCTGGCTATTAGAACCTGACTGGTGGTGTTGATGGAGGTGTACATGTGACTGATGTTACCAACGCCGGTAGAACGATGCTTATGAATATTCATACACAGCAGTGGGACCCAAAACTATGCGAGTATGCAATTGTATCATTCTTCCTCTCTCTCTCTCTCTCTCTCTCTCTCTCTCTCTCTCTCTCTCTCTCTCTCTCTCTCTCTCTCTCTCTCTCTCTCTCTCTCTCTCTCTATCTCCATCCCTGTCCCCCGCCCCTTTCTCTCAGTCAGTCATTATACAGTGTGTATTATGCACATTATAGATTCTTTGGAATTCCTATGAATATTTTGCCGGAAATCAGAAGTTGTTCTGAAGTCTACGGTCACATTGTAAGTGTGAGCTGATAAGATATGCAAACACTCACACTCACCACATGTATTGTTGTGTTATCAGACTGATGGTCCATTCAAAGGAACTCCAATATGTGGAGTAAGTTGTTGTAATTCTACAGTTCCATTGTTTGTTTGAAAGACCTTCTCCCTCCCCTCCCCCCTGCCACTCCCCTTCCTTCCTCTGTCAGTGTATTGGTGACCAGCAAGCTGCCCTGGTGGGTCAACAGTGCTTCAACCCTGGAGATGCTAAGAACACTTATGGCACTGGATGTTTCCTTCTCTATAACACTGGACAGGTACATCTATATGATAGATGTTGATTTACGAGTGGCAAAGCCGTGAGTAGAATTACAAAACCAACATCTAACTATGTTGGTAGCAGTCACTACTGACCTGTTAACATGCTAATGACCCTCTATTACCTCTAGCTACCCCACAATTGGGGGTTGAAAATTGTTGCTATGGTAACTGCTACTATAAACATGTTTTGCAGTGGTTGGCTATGTTCTCACACACACAAATTATGTATATAAGTATAAAAATTGTAGAAGTAAGTAGGGATGGTAGGATAAAAAATACACAAACGAGTGGTAGCGATAATAACAGACAAGGTACATCCTACACCTTACTTCCAACAACAGGGTTTCCATAAAAAAGCGGGTAGGGATGAAGGGGTTCCCGAAGCTTATGAAATCTTGTAGCCATTTCTCAAAAATACTGCCAACCACTGTTGACAATAAAGGCAGGTTGTATGGGAAGTAATGGCAAAAATTGGCTACTCAATCCAGAAAGTAGTAGCCAAAGTGAAGGATACAATAGCAAATGGCTAATTTGGCTAGTGGTTAGGGAACCCCTGGGATGCATCCTGTCTGTTATTGTCCCTACTACTCTTGTTTGTGTATCCTACCTTCCCTGCAATTGTTTAGTTTAAAATACACATGTATCTATAGCAACCAGTGATGTCACAGCACGGGCTACTCACTACAGTGGCCTATCAGCTTGGTCCACACAAGCCGGTGACCTTTGCTCTTGAGGGGGTGGTGTCCATGGGTGGCCAGAGTGTTCGCTGGTTGAGGGACAATCTAGAGTTCTTCAACGAGGCTAAGGATGTTGGTAAGGCTTAAAGATTAGATTCAGTGTAGTCTATATTCTATAAGTGTAATGCCATATAGCGGGTAATTTTCGTGGGGTGCTAACTATCGTTATTTTCATTCAGCAGTCATGAAAATTTTCCATCCGTGAAAATTAATACCACAATATGCATGGAAGGCAGACCAACAGGAGGTGTGGCCAAAACATTGTGGCAGTGTGGCCAGCCATTCCAAGTAACGAGCTGTCACTTTGTCGCTACTGTCATCCAGTTGATGGCACCTTTGACCCTAGAGATCCTCAAGTTCACAATCTTACTATTTCTCCGAATGTCCTTGCAGAGTTGAACAAAGAAGTTGAGAAGAGCGAGATCACATCAAGCAAGCGTGACTGAATGGCAAGAATTACATCATCCATTTGTTGTTGGCTCAGCGCCACGTGCTTGTAGACTGGGTTGTAGCCACAAAATTAAAATTAATTCTGGGGGCTCTCTCTGGCATTTCACGGAAATTAGCACCCCCAAAAATATCCTGCTGTACGGTGTATTTTCCCTAGAAGGTGTTCATATTGTAGTATAAAGCATACATGTCTTCAGTACTGATTTTCCTTTGATGTGGAGACAGCCAAAACATTTTGATCATGTGATCATGGTTAGATTCCACCCTACCAGTACCAATACATGTGTGCCTGGAGTTTGGCTTAAAGTAAATTGTGTGCATTATATTTTTATTGTATTTTATTACGGTGCATGTGCACATTATATGTTGTTTTTTTCCTGTCTTATTCAGAGGATGCTCGTAAGGTGGATGACACTGGTGGTGTGTACTTTGTACCTGCATTCTCTGGTCTCCTAGCACCTCACTGGGAGCCTGACGCTAGGGGGTACATGAGACAAAGATCACAGTGTGTATGTGTGTGTGTGTGTGTGTGTGTGTGTGTGTGTGTGTGTGTGTGTGTGCATGTGCGTGTGCGTATGTGCATGATTGTGTGTGTGTGTTGGAAGGGATGTGAGACCAGACAATAATGAATTTGAGTGAATTTGTATGTGTGTTCAAACCATGTGTACATTTATATCTGTGTTGTGAGGTACGTGTATGGATGTACACTCTTCCTTGCCACAGGTTGATCATTGGTCTGACCAACTACACTACCAAGGCTCATCTCTGTAGAGCAACTCTGGAGGCAGTCTGTTTCCAATCTAGGGAGGTAAAATATCGTAGAGTCAGCAGATTTTAACCTGAACAAAAGCCTTGAAAAACCATCCTTGTGCTATTGTTACTTTTTTGTATGTATGTATGTAGTTTTGCTCAATGCTTCTGATAATTTATAGATACTGGTACTAGTTACTAGCCAACAATACTGCCTCGTTGACAACCATTCTCCCCATTTGCGGATCCCATATGTATAGATCTTGGACGCCATGAACCAGGACTCTGAAGTTCCCCTCAACTCTGTTTGTATGGATGGAGGAATGACAGAGAATGAATTAATGCTTCAGCTACAAGCTACAGATGGTTCGGAAAAGCCAATCAGGTATGCCTCTTGTACCTTAAATTCAGCCAAGTGTAATTATTCACAGCTCGAGAAGGAGGGCCTCTCATTAGTCTTTGGAATCAAGCAGTTTTACTCTTACTTGTTTGGTCATTCATTTATCCTCATTACTGACCACAAGCCACTGCTGGGCCTTCTTGATAGCCAGAAGCCTACTTCACCTCAAGCATCCGCGAGAGTTCGATGTTGGTCATTGTATCTATCGATGTTCGAGTACAAGTTGAAATTTCGAAATACTTCCACTCATGTGAATGCCAACGTGTTAAGTCGTCTTCCCTTACCTGTTGAGCCTGTTGTTAAACAGCTGCCACCGGAGATAGTTTTGCTTGTGGATCACCTTGACAACTCTCCTGTTACAGCTCACCAAATTCAAGAGTGCACTTGTAAAGATCCACAACTAGCTCAAATTGTTCAGTTTGTACAGCAAGGATGGCCTACTGCATGTCCAGAGCCTAACACGCTAGCTTGCCCCGTTTTTCGAGAAGTGAACAGAACTCTCAATCTACGAAGGTTGTCTACTGTGGGGTACTAGGGTCGTCATTCCTACTTCCTGCCAAGATGCTGTACTCACTGAGCTTCATGAAGGTCATCCTGGTGTCACACGAATGAAAGGACTTGCTAGGATGTACGTGTGGTGGCCTGGAATCACAAAGGATATTGAACAGACCATCTGACTGTGTTCTGCATGTCAAATGCATCAATCCACACCTTCAGTTGCATCATTGCACCCGTGGAGTTGGCCAACTAGGCCTTGGGCTTGCTTACACCTCGATTATGCCGGTCCTGTACAAGGAAAGATGATACTCATCCTGATTGATGCTCACTCCAAATGGATTGAGGCTATCTGCACTCTGAATACTACTTCTGCAGCTGTGATTGAGGAACTGAGAACACTATTTGCCCAATTTGGACTCCCCGAAACAGTTGTCACCAATAATGGCGCACGTTTTGTCAGTGCAGAGATTGAAGCGTGATCTCAGATCTAGAGAGGGGACACTCGTCTTGCTCATACCTATCACCTCACTCCTCAGTCTACCACTGGTATCTCTCCAAGTGAAGTAGAAGAGGGGAATATAGAACATGATCTCAGATCTAGAGAGGGGAATATAGAAATTGGAGATGATGTTTTTGTCTGAAATTATCACCATGGAGACAAATGGTTACCAGGTGTTATCCAACAGAAAACTGGTCCTGTTTCTTACTGAGTGAAACTTACCAATGGTAAAATTAGACGTTGTCATCAAGATCAAGTTCACAAACATTCAGTCGAAGTACCTCAGGACTCACCTTGAGCCTGATATTCCTGATATTGACTTGCCTTCTTCAGAAGTCACAGTACCTTCCACTGGTAATACTGAACATTTTACTTCTGAAACTACATCTATGGAGCCTAGTACGAATGCAGATCCTGCATCGCCTGATCCTGATACTGATGCAGCAGTAGTTAATCCTAATACTTCACAAGTGTATCCTAAACGTAATCATGCTCCTGTTGTCAGATTTGAACCTACCTGGACTTAAGTTTTGTTATTTCTGGTTGTATCATTTCATTGCTTATTCAGTTGTGCAATTTTTTGGGGGGTTATGTAATTATCTTAAGATGGGAGGAAGTGTAGTGTATTGTGGTTATTTTGTATTTCCTGTTTGTGGTTTTTGTAAATCTATATACATGTAATGTATGCACTTGTCGACAATAAAAAGGTTTTTACTCTAACTGTGCAAGGTCACGACCGTCTCCATGTGTTTGGCTAAGTTTAACAGTGCCTCGGTAATGTCATACATTGCAACCAGTGTGATTACATAATAATGATGTAATAAATACATCATCACAATATAGTGCACGAGGTGTGTGTGTGTTATTCTTTTCTTTTATAATTACTCTTGCCTTCAGTCTCGGCCTGATCATTGGGGGTGTGGTCTGTGGAGCTCTGCTGCTGGCTAGAACAACAGAAACACTAACTATAGCTATATTTAATTAATGGCTGCTGTGATGTTCAAAATTAATGTGTTGTATACACGATGTCATATTGACCAATCGTATTATCAGTATTCCTTAAGGTGACAATTATTTGTAGGTACATTTTTTTCCCCACAATTTTGGCTCAAAGCACACTTTGTGTGTACTAATTTTTGTGATTTCAACAATTAACTCTTACATAAATATTATTTGTGAATGTATGTACTAAATCTTGCATGTGTTTTTGGAATATCAAACAGAAATCAGAAATATCAAACATTGTATCCTACCTATGATGTAGAAGCACTGCCACTGTCTGCCAGCTAGTGTGTATATGTGGTATTGTGCTATGTGGCTAGGGAAATATCATGATATTATTGCCCCGTGGTACAATTAGAGGTTTGTACTTGTAGGATACAAACCAGTTAACGCAACCCAAGCAGAGCAGTCTGGAGTATATCATAGATTGTATACATTCCCCGCCCCACAATCTATGAGTATATGAAGTGCAATTATATTGTGCATTATATACTCCAGACTGCCTTGCTTGGGGTGTGTTAACATAGTACCTGCAAAACATACAATGCCATGCAGTCACATTAAGGCAGTCTTGTAGATTAACCACAAAGTCATGTTTCATTGTAGAAATACTGTATGACATAATGTATCATAAAGAGAGACAATTTGGGTAAATATTAAAGTAGTAGTACTTAGTTCTACATTAACTATACATCATACAAGATGCTACTAAAGTTAAGAACACCTGCACATGAATGTGTGGAAGGATATCAAGAGAGAGAGAGAGAGAGAGAGAGAGAGAGAGAATTAAAAGCAGTAGTCATGTTGGTAGTAGCAGCTGTCATACCTGTATGGCGAACATGATGGTGGTCAGTTTGTCTTCCCTCTGAGGTCCCACCCACAATATCACAAAGTTGATCAGCATCAAGTTGTTCACTTGTATCTTGTCCTTGTTCTCCCCTACACCGATTTCCATGGCAACTAGTCTGAGCACGCTCAGTAGTTTCAGTAGTGGCCTGCCCCTTCACCTCAGCTGGTCAGGTTTGATCTGAGTATAGCTCATTCCAAGGAGACCAGAGGTAGGATTCAACCTGTATGGTGTGATACATACACATTTCTGAAGCTAACCAGAAGGTCTGAGTCACAAATTAGCTTTGATGTCGATGCATTTACATTGTATGCTGATCATTACTGGACATTATGTTGGCCGTTGCCTAGCAACCACAAGATTTAATAGGAAAATTTTGCTGGCTACTGGAGGAGTGTGGGTGATCATAGGGTAGGGTAGTCCAATGATGAAAGGGGGTCATGGGCCAACAGAAATAATGGTTGCAAGACCTTGATTGGGGTGCATTCAACTTATGCATCTCATACACTCCAACTAAGGTCTAGCATAAGGCCACACAAACTAGATTCACAGTTTATCGTCAGCACTTTTCCCATATTCCAAGCAGGCGGGCGGTCATTATTCATTATTCGTTGGCTATATTCTTTAAGATAATGAGCCACACCCCTCAATAAGAGGGTGTGGCTTGTACAAATAAAAGGTCAAAATTCATATGTGGAAAGCTCACTTCGTCGCGATCACAGCATATCTAGGCTGTTTTAAATTTGCTAGCCTAAGGACTAGGGAGAAACAAACGTTTTGGACATAGCTACATGTAGATGTCAAAGGTTTGAATGATTTGTGCAAATTCATATGAATAATGAACAAATTGCATGTGGGCGGTGACGATAACCTGCATATCTACTCTGTGTGGCCTAATATACACATGTAGTAAGACCACAGATAAGATCAACTATTATTCGTGGTGAAGTTACCACCATTATCAGCCAGCCAGGCATGCATGTCAGCAACCTGTTATCGGCTAATGTGTGCACACACACTCACTCACACCCAAATCTGCATGCGTCTAGGGTGAAAATTTCATGACCTGTTAGTTTAAACTATCAATAGTGACTACTGCTGCGTTTTCACACACTTAGCCAACTTCAATGAGGTGTTAGCTCCAGTCTCCATGGAATTTACACAGACAACACTCAGAAGATGAAAGAGAAAGCAGTCACATCCATGCAGTATTGTCTGTCCAATACTGAACAGTTCTAGGCTATTATAGGATGCAGCAAGTCTTTATATTCTGTGAACCAGACTTTTTCTCAGAACAATTACCTATCAGTTGTGTCTGACTGTAGCTGCTCAAGTAGATGGTCAATTCTTCTGCAGTGTGTGTGTGTGTGTGTGTGTGTGTGTGTGTATGTGAATGGATTACCATAGATCTGGAAATTTTATGCCATAAAACTTTCGTATGACAAATTTTTCGCATAGAAAATATTTTGTAGGAACAACGTTAACGTTCACAGTGTGCATGCATTTTCATATGATTAATATCGACTACGAAAGTATTTATACAACAGAAATTCCAGATTTATGGTAGTTTGTCACCTTTAAACCCTAGTCCCAATTTCATACTGAAGTATTATATAGATTGAGTAGCCTCATACCTAGCCTCGTACACAGGCCTTCCTGTGTTTCAAAATTTAAAAACATGGAAGGCCTGGGTATAAGATAATAGATCGAGGGGTTCAATAATATTTTCAGTGTTAATAACCAAGCCTCAAATATTACTAGTTCAACAAACAATTCCTCAAATTAAACCACAAGATTATTCTTTTACAGCGAAGTTGGACTTCTCAAACGCTTTGTGCTATACACATACAGAATGTCTTACTAGTGTAACCCCCTGCATGCACACTGAGGGTCAATGAACTGGTACAGGGTACAAGACAGGAATGTTGGGGTGTGTGTGGAACAAATGAATATGTTGTAGTGGTAAGGCAGCCTGGGCAGCCATAGTTTATGAATAGTGGCCACAAAGACATTCCACAGCTGTTGGCCTGGATCTCTAATGGCCCTGCATTAGCATAGCCTTATCACATACCTACCTTATCCCAGCTTCAAAGCAGTGAGCCTTGGCTATTAAAAGTCGGAGTAAGTCATCATTCATATCGTGTTTCCAGGAAGGCCCTACAGCAGCAGTAGCACCTAGGACAGAGGAACAATTAATAACCATCAAAACGTGGACATATAATAGTTATAAAAATTTGGCACAAAAAAAAACAAAACAAAAACATGTTCGTGCTTAATTACTTACAATAATTCATGAGAAGATGCCAAATAAATATAGGAGCTGATTTTTTTAAAGACGAAATTATGATAACCAATAGTATGGTGATTACAGTCACAATACATTTCTCCCATAGGCAAGAGTACCAATTACAGCTGTAATTGTGCTCTCAGTCTGTAATCGGTACTCTTGCTGTAGCCTAGGGCAAATTCTATACTATTATCAATTAATCACACACTTTAATCCTCGTTCAATTAGGGCAGTAACGGTACTCTTACTTGTACTTGTACAGCCTAATAGCACTCGCTATTGCTCATGCTATTACTGGCCATACTCCTACAAGTAAGAGTATCGATTACTGCCCTAATTGTACTCGGAAGTGTGTGATTAATTATACTAATAACAGGAGTGCATAGTGATTAATGAAGAGGAGGAGGGAAAGGGAAGGAGTGTGAATCGCCCACACAAAATATTGAAATAAAATTTTTCCATGGTGGTTGCGTTACTAAGCTTAGAACAATGGTGCAATATACATGGCACAAATTGGCCGTGGCTGACTGAATCAGCAATTTTTACGATTGGCAATGGAGGAGAAGTTCGTTGCTGCTGGTGACACTAGCTACACTTCTATCGAGTAATCGACCTATGACAAGCCTAGGCTCTTAAAGACTCTATAGAGCTTGGCTGTAAATCGAAAGAGGGAGTGAAGTAGCGGTATGACCCCTCAAATGGTTTGATCATTGTCGGTCATTCTGATGTAATGCACGATCCAATGAGCTACTCAAGCACTCTGGTACATCTACTTACTTACTCGATGATTTTGGCCATTGATCAGTTTCATAAAAACATTCGTATTATACATAGTGTGCATAGTGCTAGTACATTATGCACATACTGACTTGCATCATCATCATCTAAACTTAGTAATGTGACTACTGTGAGAAAGTTATGAAATTTTAACCCTTTGTGCTCCCTCACTTTTCCCTCTCCTTCTCATTATCTTTATGTGCTCCAGCAAATAACATTGTACTTGTGGTTAAGGTTTATGCAATTAGTCTGTGTTGAATTTATAAGGATTATTAATTAGCTGTTTAAGGTTAATATGAAATGTGTGTATGATAACTTATGACCAACCAGAATCAAGCTTTACTTGATGAGTGGTTTTGGATGGAGTGGGTGTGGCAGATGAGTGGTGGTCAAACAGTCGATCGCCCACCATCTGTATCAGTGTGTGAGTGTTGAATTATTAAAATTATTATTATAATTAAAAAAACTGTATTATGTCTACTAAGATGTTTTTCCATCGGGTAGTCTTAGTTTTTCGTGAAAGATCAACATTCAAAAACAAAGTGGAGGCTTATTAATCGTCATAAAACAATTTATTCTTTCTAATCAAACCTCATTAATCAGGGGCCCCAGGTTGTGCGGTGTCCATCCTGAATCAGGTGAACCACAGGGTGTTATCGTCCAATAGGATGACTCCTCAACACCAACACCTCCTAAATCTAATCCATTATTGCCATGGTATCCGTCGCCATGGAGATTGGGGGTATGTGCTTGTATCACAGTTGTTGGTTGATTCAGTTGTGTCACACTGATCGGTATGCTCATACTTTGATTCACAGAGGCAGTCTCTGGTTCATCCTCAATATCGCTTGAAGAGGACTCAGTCTCTGGCCCCTTGCTTGAAGGGGGAATAGTGCTTTGATTTTTGGTGGCCCCCAGCCCCTCCTCCCCCTGCTGCTGCTGCTGCTGGCTCAGAGGGATCAAGTTTTCAGTATTAAATTTTGTAGAGGTTGGTTGTTTGTCTGTTGTGTGCCATTCCTCTTTAACAGTACATGTGTAGCTGCTGCAGTCTATCCCAACAACCTCATCCTTTCTATTAACTCTAGGACTACTGCTGGTGCTACCGCTTGGTGACTTCACTCCACCATGTTCCTCCCTACTGCTACAAACAACACCTACATGTAAATCAGTTAATGTTCCAATGTCCTTTTCTCTCTCTTCATGTTTAGTCACTGTAGCTCCTGCTAGCTGGTATGGAGCAAGTATAGGTTCCGTAATTCCAACACCAAGTCCAGTTCCAATACCAGCAGCGATTCCCATTCCGGCATCATCCGGTCTTGATTCAATACTATCAGGTTTAGCGGCTTTACTATCAATTCTTATTCCAGTTCTATCCGGTCCAGTTCCCATACCAGATATTCCAGTCTCCATACCAGCATCAAGTGTTGTTGTATAGACCTGTGTCCTCATTCCTTCGGACTTGGCATCTCTCCTTGCCTCCTCCAGTCTTCTCCTTAGCCTCCATTGATACAGTATGTCCTCTTCAACATTCACTGATCCTATAAAACATCTACTGGTCACTGGAGAAGAGGAAGGACAGAATCAAAAGATTACAAATTAATTTCAAACAGCCCAGATCAATCTATTTGAGTTGGGAATAATATTAGGTGATAAACTCAACAATCATAGTTGTAAAAGCATGCGTATTTTGATGTACAACTTGAAGTTCATCAGATGTGCCAGATCTCTTTAGGTGGGGCAGGGCTAGACAAGAGCTCAGCTGTATGACTGATAAGGTAGCAACAGGGGGAAATTATATTTGTTAATACTGACCCTTTGACCCTGTCCTTGGAGAGGAGACTCCATCATTTGGAGGTGGGTTCATGAGAGCAGGAAGAAAGATTGTCTCTCTCTTTGAGTTGAAGTAGTTGTTTGTTGGGGGAGAGCTGGCCATGGTAGAGGATGGGGAAATGAGGGAAGACCTGTTAATTAGTCCTTGTGACCGGTTGTCCAGTGAGTTGTCAGACACATGTGGACTGGGATCAGTGAATGATGAAGTCTGCAGCAAATGCACAAGGCTGAACAAATCATATGGTAATGGGTCGTCACTACGATTTTTGGTAAGAGGTCGTCACATACACTTCCTTGAATGTTAGCATTGCTAGTTACAAGCTAGAACATAAGCATGGACATGTATACGCATACCCAATCTAGTCTTGAATGCTATATGGAATGGGGCCTATAGATACTCATACCTAGTCTATCGAGCTAGTATAAGCGCCTGGAAGGGTCTAGCTCGATAGACTAACTCATACCTAACTGGTACGCACATTGTTTGTGTGAGGTGTGGATGGAGTGATGTCACTGGTAGTAGAGTGACTGCAGGGAGGTAGTTGAAATGGAGTACAGTTCTCCTTCCCTCTCTCCTCTCTACTGGTTGGAGCAGCTGTCCTGAACCTCTCTATAAGCCTACAACCAAAACAAGGTAAAGTGGATACAGACTGTAGTCTGTATACCTTCAAAGTCTGCCACATCCCATACACTCATTAAACTTTCGAGGTTGAAAAATTTTCTGCAGTGTGTACATGTACATGTGTTCCAGTACCTTGCTAGAGATGGTCTTCTCTCCTCCTCCTCCTTCTCAAACACTAAAGGTCTCTCTACTGACACACAGCAGCTCCTTTGGGAATTGGTGGTGGGTGGAGCTTGTGGACTGGTGGATGGAGTGTGTTGGGAGGAGCAGCTGGTGGGCCAATTCTCATAGTACATATAGGTGGCCGGGGGTGAGTGGGTGAGTGTGCTGTAGGACTGTGCAGTGAGAGTGGTAGAGAGAGAGACCTGCTGCTTTGGAGGCTGAGCACTGACCAGGACGCTGTTTGATGGAGTTAATACAGCCACCTGGACATAAAGACAGATGAATAACTACTCCAATAAGTGAAAATAAGTTATGAAGGGGAGAGGGGGCACTGCATACATGCATACCTCAGTAACAGTTCCTGTAAACCAATATCAAAAGGGCTACACTTCTCTGTCTTCATGCACCATATCTTAGTGTGTATTGATATGGACTCATGACAGCAAATTGCTAGTCTCATGTAACCAGCCTCTTACACCTGTTGGAGAGGGTCTGTTGACTTGCAATACTAACTTGCTCTGCAGGAATGCAATAATAGACAGGTTTACGGGTTGTTACTTGGTGTTACAATAAGCATTTTATTTGTGCCTACACGTGACTCAGTGTGGTCTCCAGAATTGAACAATGAAGGGATGCATATGGTTTGAAACAGAAGCTACACCTACTTTATTAATGATTGGCATCTACTATTTCAATCAAAATGCAAATGCTTGTTAGCCTTTGAAGGGATGAAGGCGGTTTCAAGACCTGTGTAAAGGGATCTCAGACTCTTTTGAAGGGTTCCATTCCCTTCAAAAGAGCCTAGTGACTTCACTGGTGTGACTATGGTAAACGTATAAAAGCTGCTATCTGATTGGAGGACCCTGTACAAGACGCTGGAACAATTCCACGTATTGCAAGCCACCAGACCCTCTCCAACAGATGAAATGGGCTAGTTATACGAGACTAGCAAATTATGAAGTGCAACACTTTCGCCACCTACACTTTCCCTTGGGCCCTTCTTCTCTATTCCTCCATAAAACAGTGTATGGTTGTTTATTGTTCTTCTGACTTGCCTTGTTGTTTGTGTTGAGTGTGTGAGGTGTGCTGGGACAGTAGAACGACTTGCCAGGAGCAGCTGCTGAACCGACACAACTGAATAGCTCTCTACAACAAACACACATAAGACTGACTCTCACTTTAGGAAGAACAAAAGAACCTGCAGACTTACCCCGTGTCTTTGGCAAACACAGCCTCCATATTTCGACTGCTATACTCTAGATAGAGCCCACCAAACAACTTAATTCAGGGGCCCTCTAGCTAGCTCTAGCTAGCTCTAGATCTCTCAAGCCACACCCTTCATATCGTGTATGTGCCACACCCTTCATATCATGTA
>OZ220014.1:0-14314 GCA_964291365.2 Stappiaceae bacterium | reverse complement strand
GGCTGTGCCACATGCATATATGCCATCTTTAAGCTGGTCTTCCAGTAGGTTCACGCTCGTGAAATAATTGTCAAAGAAGACGTGGTGATGCTTCTTGTGCAGCTCAGACGTGAGTGATTTTACTACCTTAGCACCTAAACCCTTCTCGGCTGGTACATCTCGGAAAATCGTGAAGCAAGATGGTCAATGAGCGGTCTCACTTTCCCCAGACGATCATGCCCTGGACTTCCTTGTGGGACGAGCGTATCGTTATCAGTAAAATGAAGGTACCGGGATAGCTTGTGGAACCTGTCTCGAGAGATACGATCAGCTACGGGCGAATATTGGAGGAAAGGATCACGTTTCCAGTAGACATCAATGGATGGTAAGTTATTCATTGCCATTAGGATCTTGAAGCCTAGTAGAGCTTTGAGCTCTGCAATATCCATTTTGCTCCACTTACTTCTCGTCCCCCATCACCAGCTTAGCATAATTGTTTGTCTCCTTCACAATCATATCCAGGAGCTCAGGTGTAAAAAAACAGCTGGAAACTTCCATAGGTGACTTTGAGATGGAAACAGCTGGGCCTACATAGGAGGAGAAAGAACTGATTGTGTTGCACTTGAGTGTTGTGGTCCACTGGGGCTTGGAGTCAGCAGCTGCTGAGTCCATGTCTGAATCTGAATCCATAGTGGAGTCCAAGACGTCATCATCAGGTGGAGCAGTAGGGTCTTCAG
Source organism: Stappiaceae bacterium (assembly GCA_964291365.2). GTDB lineage: Bacteria > Pseudomonadota > Alphaproteobacteria > Rhizobiales > Stappiaceae > JBDWFY01. The sequence continues at coordinate 13,598 of OZ220014.1, read as the reverse complement.
ATAGAGAAGCATCATCGTGGAGCTCATCATTGCTGTCATACCCACCTACATCTTCAAGATCGCAAAATTCGTCGTCACTACCTTCCATTGTTGGCTGATCGGGATCATCGAAGTCATCAAGTTCATCACCAATCTCACTACTGGCATCATCCCACCTCTCCATTACCTCATCCACCGTCATGCGGGCTCTTTTAGCCATCCTAGCTAGCAATAGTTTAGTGTAGTTTATAATAGTTTTATGAATATTCACTGCTATGATTTATATCTAACTGTGGCTTACATATTGCATGAAACTAAGCCCGTGTGGGAAGTCAGTCTTCGAAGTGAGGGCGTCAATAAGCTGTCGGTAGATCGTCGTGGCTCAGAGTCGAGGATCCGGAGGAGGTACGACAGGAAGTGATGTATGATGGCGTTGTATGGTAAGGAATTTAATTAAAGCGATCAGGAATGCGGACCCCGCCCACAAGCTCAAACTAACGTTGCTCGTGGTAGTCCCCAGCCACGCTTTTCGTGCCTCTTCGTTGAGAGGGCTGCTAGATCTTAATGAGAAGGTGCAAGATTTCAAATTTTGAACCTCATCATAGCTTTCTACTTTGTAAATCAGCCATTTACTGGTGAGCAAAAACAAGAGGGGTGTTCTCGGGGAAAATACAACGTACGTCCTTAGAATCATCCTAAATCCTCAGATCCTTCATCAGACAGCTTGAAACCCAAGCGTTAAGATTCTCAAATTTTATGTACACTGTCTATGGAGCAAATTGCTGGGTGTGGTCTGTCACATGTTTCCTGTCGTACCTCCTCTGGTCGTGGCTGTGCAGAGTCGAACGATGATCAGCCCCGCCTAAGACACTCCAGATCGCGATAATTGCAGCTGGCCCGAATTCGGGTTAACCGCGTTTACACAACGCGCATGCGCTGGACGTATTCGGTACTATCGCGTATAATCGTTAATCATTGCGATCAACTACCGACGAACCCTCATAACAGACGATGAACGAAAATCACGAGTCAGATCACGATCGGACACTCAGTAGTTCCGAGGCTATAATCGCATATTGTTGAACTTTCCGTGGACGACGTCTTTGACAGCCGGTGTCGTATTGGCCAAATGGCTGGAGAGATAACGATCAGACTTGGTACTGTGACTCTTCAGGTTGTGACTAGCTCCTCTAGCGAATCTTAGACTGTGGCATGGCTGCATTTTTCTCCAGCGTGGCCGAAAGGTTTTTGACGACCAATGTTAAAAATGTCACATTTGATCTTGTCGATCTTTACCTTACAATGTCAACTCAGCACGCGCACATTATGTACGACATACAATGATGCCCCAACGATCACTGTCATTTTCCTACCAGCCAAGTCAGAGAGTAGCCCTGAGAGTAGGGCACCCACCAGCTATGGTAAGTTTATGATTGTGTGGCAGCTGTTGTTTGAGAATGTTGTGTGTGTTTGGTTCTGGTTGTTTGGGAGTCTTTAGATGTTATGTTTAGTGCGTGGATGTTTCGATCGTAGTGTCGTTGGGCCAGTGGTTGGTCTGGGCCTTGAGCTCGGGCCTTGAGCTACTCTGTTTATGGTGCGCTTTAAATAGGGCGCATACTGCATGTCTATGGTCCTTAGTTCTTCCTGTGTGGTTATAGGTATGTGCTGTTAACGTTGTGGAAGTTTAATGTCCGTTGTTTCATATTGTGGGAAGTTGGTATAGTTATTTGTTAACTGGTGGGGGGTGTGTTTACTGTTTGATTGTCTGTGTATGTGTGCTGTCGGTATAACCAGTGGTCCCCTGGTGGTAGAAACAGGTTATTATAAGTGTCAGTGTTGCCACCCTTGGGGTCACAAACAGCAATGCAACAAGAGAATATAGAGTGTGATACTTGTAGTTTCCTCCGCTTTGTAGCCTCTTTCAATTACGGTTTGTCTTTTAGTTTATTCGTAATAAGTTTGAATGTATCCCCTTGTGTGTTTGTGCGGAGGTATCTTAGTGTTTCTCCTTTTGGTTTTAACATTTTTGGGATGGTGTGAGGTCTTATGGATGTACAATTGTTTGTTGGTCAGGTTTATGTGTGTTTTTTTACATCCAGGAGGCCTCTGTCTGGGCCTTTGTACACCGTCACAACCAAAAATGTAAATTCTTTTCTGTCTTGTGAATTTGATCATGGGGCGGACTTCGTTGATGTTTGTGATGAATGTGTTGAGTTGTTCGTCTGTGCCTGTCCATATTAGGAATATGGCGTCAATGTATCTTTTCCATAGTAGTATGTATGGATGTCCTAGCCATGCTAGGATAGGTTCCAATGACCCCATGAATAAGTTAGCATATGCTGGGGCCATTTTGGTGCCCATGGCCGTTCCTTGTAGTTGGAGGAAGAAGTCTCCGTTGAATTCAAATGTGTTATTTGAGGATAATATTTAGCATTTCCAAGATCTAGTGCACACTCAAGCACCCTCACTCTCTCTCTCTCTCTCTCTCTAGGTGTTGGTGTTTGTAATGGTTTTGAGGGGAAGCTGACACACTGCTTAACGCTGTGGCTCCATTAGTGAGTGTGTGTATTAGTATAATGGATAACAGTAGTATTCGTACTGCTAGTACACACACACTAGCAAGTCCATAAGAGGTATGCAATAACATTCATACCGCTCCTCACTCGCACACACTCTCTCCCATCTCCCTGCCTGGTGTGTGTGTCAATAAATTGTGTGTCGGTGCCTGTGTTGTTACATTATTGAAGCCCTCTCACCTAGTGTTGTTTTAGTATGGCTTCAGTAATTTTAGTTAGTTATTAATTTTAATTAAGGTCCTCTTCGTTGATTTTAGTTAGTTTTAGTTTTTAATTAAGAGCAGAGGATCATTTTAGTTTAGTTTTAGTAATTAAAACTAAAAGGATAAAGGGCATACTAAAAGTGATTTTAGTTTAGTTAACCATAGATAATAGAGTGGTATGAGTTAACTAACTAAAATGAGCTGATTTTTACCATTTTCTTTTTAGTTTAGTATATGGCATGGTCTGATGCAAGTTTGCTAGTTTTAGTTTTTAATTATGAAAGGCATAGCACAATTAATTTAGTTTTAGTAATTAAAACTAAGGCATAAATTGGGCAAAACTAAGGGGTTTTAGTATTGGTTTTGATTAACTAAAACAACACTGCTCTCACCTCTCTCTCCCCTGCAGTGATCACCACAGACAGAAAAGCAATCAACCACGAGCAAGGTCCGTTATTCAGTGTAACTGTACTTAGCCGACACATCTGTTGTACTGTATCTACATGTTTTGTTGTTTTTAATATTCCCTCTTCTTCTTGACAATTGTTTCTTTAATAATATTATCATTACGGTCAGTCACAATTAATGGGGTTAATGGCAATACATCATTTCAATGCATGGGATATTGCATGCCAGAATGCCAATCAGCACATATGCATAGTGCACACATACACCCCACCAATCTGACAGGCAGCCCCTCCCACGGCCCCATGGCACCTGCATATAGTTGCCCCTGCCTGTGTAGCCTGCAGGCACTTCACACCAAAATTAATGATTCAATGTCTGAATCTTGTCAACCTGCTATGCAGAGCTATATAGAGCTAGCTTAATCCTAATTATCTAATAATTAAAACGTGATAATGCTGTTGACCCGATTATATTTGTAATGTGATTTCCCTTCCATAAGACTACAGTGCGTTAATAGACAGGTTCATAATATTAAACCGCGATGAAAGATTGTACCGTTGAGTTCACGCCTCGGATGGCTCGAGACAAACGCTGAGATCTAGCCATGATCCACGAAAAGTTTATAGAAAAGCGCCATGGTGTATATATACACATAGCAAGGTGTGCCTTCGCACGCTCATATCTAGCCTGCAATTGACGCTGCCGAGGTCCTCCTGTCCACGAACGAGTACCAGTATCAAAGTAGGTCTCGATCTCATTCCCAGTTTGCAAGCGTACGGAGGCTTGAAGAAGCGGAATGCAACTTCCTTATCGATGCATTGGTCTATATACTGGGAATGGAAATCGATCCTATCGGACTACGCGCAAACATTCATACGCTATCCAATGTCAATATTTGCGCTTTTTGTACACCAATATGCGCGGTACGCGCACGTACGTACGATGCGCGTGCGCGTAGCCAATTGTAGAGAACAGATTACATCATATTAAATTGAATAGTAAGGAATGATTACAATAATGAAATGTTGAAATAAATAAAAATGAGCTACAAAAAGGAAATTAAGAAGGAAATAAACAATGAATATTACAATGAGCAGCCAAAAATGAGGAGGGAGTACAAAACAATCAAGTACAACAATGAAAATGAGATACAAGAAGGCAAAAATAATGATACAAAAATCAGCAAAGAAAAAGTACATTAGAGTTTACCAATGAATCGAAAGCAAATTTTAGGGACAGCCAACATAGTATTATAGGTACAATTACTTACAAGCCTATGTGTGTGTAAATGTCTTACCTATCCTCTGGACATCGTGTAGAGTGCAGATCCCTTGCTCGACATCAGATCTACAGTTGAATACATGGTGACTTAACTGAGGGCTATTACTACTACCTTACCTTCTAACTAAGCATGAAAAGCTTCCTGCATCTACCCCAGCAGGCTTGCCATGCGCCATGGACTATTACTACCTCATCCTCTAACTGAGCAACCCCGAACAAAAGCTCCCCTGGCCATGCACGCTTTTCCATGGACTAATTCTACCTGACCACCCCATTTACAATAAGCTTCCTCCCACATAGCTCCCACATACACCCTTGCTAACATGCACATAAACACACACATAAAGTCCAAAACACTCACACATACACACGCACTAACACTCACCATCTAACTGAGCAACCCCTTACGAGAAGCTTCCTCCCACATACGCCCTTGCTAACATGGACACATAAACACACAACAAACATTACCACTCCGATACACACACGCACAGATGAAAACTCCTATACATGCACATCAGCATCAGACTCCTATGTAAAGAGCAGAACAAAAAGATTAACACATAGTCTGTGGGAAACCTGTGCTGGCTTTCCTAAAAGCTTCCCTCCCGCACCCACCATCTAAGGCCAGCAAAAGCTGTGACTTCGCCACAAAATATCACCACTTCATGCTCTGAGTACCCCCCTTACGAGAAGCTTTCCTCCCACATAGCTCCCACACAAGCCCTTGCAAACATGCACACATAAACACACACACTAACACAGAAAGACACGGCAAAAGTTGCTGCTCCAATACACACACATGCACACACACATACATCAGCATCAGATTCCTATATAAACAAAATAACATAAGGATTAACACATAATCTGTGGGAAACCTGTGCTTGCTTTCCGAAAGCTCCCCTCCCGCAGCCACTACCTACGGCCCACAAAGCTGCGACTTCACTATTATTATCTCACCCTCTAACTGAGCATTCCCCTTACGAGAAGCTTCCTCGCACATAACTCCCACATATGCCCTTGCTAACATGTGCTGGCTTTCACACAAAACAAATTTATGAAAGCTCCACTCCCGCACCCCCTGCCTATGGCCAGCAAAGCTGTGATTTCACCCTAAACTAGTACTACCTTACCCTCTGAGCACCCCCTTACGAACTCCAATACATGTACATCAGCATCACACTCCTATATAAACAACAGAACAATAGGATTAACACATAATCTTTGGGAAAGCTGTGCTGGCTCTACGAAAGCTCCCCTCCCGCAGCCACTGCCACACCCTCTGAGCACCCCCTTACGAACTCCGATACATGAACATCAGCATCACACTCCTATATAAAGAACAGAATAAAAGGATTAACACAAATTTTGGGAAAGCTGTGCTGGCTCTCCAAAAGCTCCCCTCCTTCAGCCCCCTCTGAGCACCCCCTTACGAACTCCGATACAAGTACATCAGCATCAAACTCCTATATAAAGAACAGAATAAAAGGATTAACACATAAATTTTGGGAAAGCTGTGCTGGCTCTCCGAAAGCTCCCCTCCTTCAGCCCCTCTGAGCACCCACTTACGAACTCCGATACATGTACATCAGCATCACACTCCTACATAAACAACAGAACAAAAGGATTAACACATAATCTTTGGGAAAGCTGTGCTGGCTGTCCGAAAGCTCCCCTCCCGCAGCCACCGCCTATGGCCCACAAAGCTGCGACTTCACCATAAACTATCACCCTCTAATTGAGCATTCCTCTTACGAGAAGCTTCCTCGCACATAACTCCCACATATGCCCTTGCTAACATGTGCTGGCTTTCACACAAATAAATAAACTTATGAAAGCTCCACTCCCGCACCCCCTGCCTATGGCCAGCAAAGCTGTGATTTCAGCACCCCCTTACGAACTCCGATACATGTACATCAGCATCACACTCCTATATAAACAACAGAACAAAAGGATTAACACATAATCTTTGGGAAAGCTGTGCTGGCTCTCCGAAAGCTCCCCTCCCACAGCCACTGCCTATGGCCAGTATATGCCCTTGCTAATACACACACATAAACACACACGACAAACGTTACCATTCCAATACAGTCATCCATGTACATCAGCATCCATGTACAGACTCCTACATAAACGACAGAACAAGAGGTTTAACTATGGTAGTTATGGATTCATCCTGGCTGTCCCCATCAAAATTTACAAAAATAATGAAAATATAAGGTGACATGACCGATGGGGGAAGGTGAGTAGTCAAGTTTTAGTTTGCGAGCAAAAGCAGCTTTCATTCAAGGAATGTGGTGCAGCGTCATCCACCCAGCATGTGCTGAGAATAACTTCAATGGACACTCGTTATGGATTGGATGGAAGGAGAGAATGTTAGAAAATTGTTCACACACATTAAGGTGTGTTCCTTCTGTACGATACAGGCCAGCCACTCTCTCTTGTCATCTTCTGTAATCAGCACACCATCCCCTCTCTGAAGCAAAAAAGAGAAAACCAAATACTAAATATGTGTACGTGTGCATGATACACACTAAGAGCAAGCTATGGTTCTAGTATAGTACAACTACATGCACATTCAGGGCACATATAGAAAAACTCACAACATACACTAGTATACATATACACACACTTGTAGTTAGATCTTCTCAACACCATAGCACGGGCATGAAGTAACAACAGCTGAATGCAAAAAATGACCCCCCCCCCCCCACACACATGCTAGTTGATCTCAAACCTTCTTTTACCACACAAGCTTCTTCCCTGATAAATCCAGAGCCTGACGGTAGACAGGAAGTCATGGAAACCAAAAGTTATTCTCTAAGTATAAATATAACATCATACGTAGCAGTTGGAGAGAGAAACTGATGTCATTATTCTATCACATTAATGACTTTATTTCTAATTTGTCATCCAGAGAAGCCTCTTTTCGTCCGTACTTCCATCTTATACAATGCAAGTACATAAATCTGTAGAATACGGCTAAATCTGTAGACCTGGCAACACTGATAACCTTCAAGTTCTGCCATACTCGTATGGATCTATAGCTACATGTACTTTAATGCTTACACAGATCAGCCCGTATCATCAACTCAAGCTCCTGAAGACCAGAAGTATCAGTAGCTCACCAACAGAACAATATAGTAGCAAGTTCACCACCTGCTACATCAATAATAATTATAACAAGGCAAAGAAATACACCTACATATGTACATGCCCAACACTGGGGCCTCGTTGCGCTTAGGTATACTATACCTCACTGCTTGTTTAACAAATAAGGGAGTATCTAACTCTACCTGAAGAAGCTCTTTTGAAGCACAAAGTAGACCTACATAATATGTTAATACCACAACTTGAAAAGATATTACTGTACCTTCGCGAAAAAGGGCCCATGGGCGGTGCACCTTACATTGGATCTAGACTGGGGGGTGGGCCGATATTCGAAGTATCACTGTCGCAGTTAGACGCAAAAGAGCGCCCAGGTAAACTACCTACGTGATCTTCATTATTTGAATAGTAGCTGCAGCTACTATTGATTTCAGCCTTGCTCAAGTACGGTTACTAATCGAGGGCAGTCCGGCTTTTATTGGGCCGATACTTCACGGTACTGTTGACAGCAACTGTAACTCAAATGGCAGGACTGCACTTCAAATAATTGAGGCACGACCGAAAAATAACCTGCCAAACAGCCGTAGAACTAGTCCTAGTTCGTCTTATGCCGCATTTCAGCACGATCATGCATGGCTAGAGATCTTAACCACACCCACTTAATAGTTATCGCGCATGCGTGTTCCGGGGCGGCTACATATGGGCGCATATTAGAGTAAACTTTAGACCTTAGCAGGAAATTGAGCCCAAAGTGGGGGGTGGGCCGATATTCCGTAGTGGGCCCTTTTTCACGAAGGTACAGTGTTATAACTAAAGTATGTCTGATGACCTTTGTACTGTACTTTAAAACAGCTTTTTAGCAGTTAGATACATGTACTCTCTTCTCCTTATGTACCCTTGTTAACAGTACAAGCTTAACTACAAATACACAGGATACACAGGGGAAGCACACTGACATGCTGTGAAATGCACATTGGTGAGTTTAGTGACACTCTTGACAAAGTTTGACTAAATATTTACATCTGAGAGACTGAGCACTCACTCAAATTAACTACTCTCTGAGAGCCACTTATGCTTCAAACAAGTAACTATAGTATTACACTATAATGAATAAGGAGATGGCTATAAATTGGTATTTATTCCTGCTTGTGCATTTGCTTGAGGGGTAGGAATAGAGGCTACAAATATGTCAGACCACCCCAACATGCATCTCCTATAGTCTCGGTGATGAAGTGCCGAGACACAGTGATAGAAGCATAGGTATGTATGATTTTATGTCGATCGTTAATTGCCTATAATGTTGGCAAAATTATGCTCAGACTGAGTAACAGAGCAATACTGCTAACTAGTAGGAAATTTCCACTCTCTACACAGTTAAGGCCTGGGTCTAAGAAAAAGTATGACTTTTGCATCAATGTTTCAAGGTTCATATCTCTGGACTGCTAAGTCACATGACTAAGTATACTTTACTGCAATACGTGAAATCACGTACGTATGGTGTGTATTAATGAGAAATCGCTGTTCAATACTTGACCCAGGTCTTAAGTACATGGAGCTGCCCAACAAGTTTACCATTGAGCTACATTTTGAGCTCAAGAACAGCCTTCTTGGATGAACAGAAAAGTTAATACAGTATGCACAAACTTGACATTCAGTACGCGGGCGCGGTCTACGCATATCATTACCTCCCATACGTATTGTACAAACCATGCAATTCCGATAAATATATGGACTTCCGGCAGTTGTAGCGTACACTGTTTACGGTCGCACACGGAGCACGGTCACTGTCTTCCACGACAACCCACACAACTCCCCTGCTTAGCAGTATAATAATGTATGCTGTATATTTGTCCTGTGTCACTCGACCTTAGGTAAGGACACTCAATCAATTAGTTGTTTCTCATCCCCCCATTATTTCCGCCCGCATGTAATTCCATTTGTACCAGCACAATACAAAACTATACCGCTTCAATTTTTGGGCGAGTTGAACTTGTAATTTTGACGACTATTTCCTACAAAACTTGTGATTTGGACGACCATTACTCGCCAAAAATGCCGCCCGCCCGAATCAATTTTAGGGATGAGAAACAAGTAATTTATTTGGAGTGGCCTAATCGTGCCAACACCTTTACAGTCAAAGTTGAAACTTTGTTACATCAAACACTCACCTGGAAACGTCGCTCACTGAGTTCCTCCTTTTTCGATCACGATCAATAGTCCCCGATCATCAAGTTCACTCGCGAGCAGCGGACAAGAATGCACACATGAACACCAGTCTCCTATAGACTACAAAATATCTTTCACAAGCGTTCCAACATATGGTCCGGGCATAGCGTGTGCCAGATATCGAGGCACGATCGCGAGTGGAATCTAGCTAGGTACGCTGGACTGCTGGACACATCAAGGGGGGGACACTACATAAGCGCCTGTACTTCCACCCGCGACCGCGGTCAAGATCTTGACCCAGCAAATTTTCATGCTTGACCCCTTGACCGCACCGAAAATCTGGCCTTGACCCTTGACTATCGAGCATTAACCACGCCCATCGATCGCCTGGAGAGATTTTGACCGTTCTTAAGCTGCCCCCGATTCCTAGCTTGATCGCTTGACCAGCTTCAAAATTTCGCCTTGACCGCTTGACCTCACTTTGACCCCGGTCGCGGGTGGGAGTACAGTCGCCTATGCAGTGTCCCCCCCCCCCCCCTTGCACATGGAATCGAAGAACACATTGCCCAAAACAATAGGCAATACCAAGGAATTCCATAAAGCTACCTATCAGTCTGTACGCCACCCCCCTCCCCCCTTTCCCCTCTGGTTCCCCTTGCTAGAGCGAACGACGTACGTTCGTACGAAAGTGAAGTAATTTGCCTGTAGCTAGTTGGGCGCTCGTAGCCCACAAGCTATGTTACGTTTTCCCATGCCACTTACATTACATCCCTTAACGCCATAGCGATGGATATTGCTCGGGGCCCTGTCAGAGGAGTCAATCATAGTAGAAATCACACGGTTGCGATAGCTTCGAAGAGAACGAATGACCTTGGGCGCTTGTACACCAATCAAAGCAGGGGCCATGTACACGATGCATGTAGCTAATTATATGCTAATTATTCAGCACATGATGTGAAATCTTAATTAATTAACTATAAACAGTCTTTTGTGAGAGCTATTGTTTCTTTTGAGCCCATGGAGAGTGCATGGGCACACAATTAAAAGTAATCCTGTGCACATCTGTGTAGACTTATGTCATATCTAGTCAACCTTGTATTCCTCCCTCACTCTTTGATTTCTCTCCTTAGTTCCCTGTATAGCTACACACCTTATATTCACACCTATCTCTCTCCCTGTTATAGAAGCATAATAATATATGTGCATGGGCGTAATGAGAACTTTTCAGGTCCACAGCTACATCTTCACATATACACACAGACACACACATACTGACACACACACACACACACACACACACACACACACACACACACACACACGGACACTCACATGATTACTGTCTGCATAGGTGCAGAGAATATCATGTGCACGGGACATAACTACAGGCACTTCAATTTGCTTGTAAATGCCTGATTAGTCTGATATGTTAATTGCGCATGATCGTGAATATTTATAAGCCTCTTCAGCAGAACGCGCAAGCACATAAAACATTGCGTGTGTGGACGCGCGTGATACATTGCAACCCGGTTCCAGTGCACTAGTCAGAGCTCCAGATCTGATATCTGATACGTGTGAGCAGATCAGATTGGGAACGGAGTGGCAGTCTCGTTCCCAGGCCTACGATTCCGTGTCAATGAGCGCTTGGAAGAGATGCTGGAGCAATCTAGCTGAAGGCTAAGAACACTGAAACTGGTGAGCTCGCCAAAGTCGTGCTTGTCATGGCTCCGGGGAATTCCATACCGAATATTAATTTGTGCACATCTTGTTTGTACGCTATAGCTTATGTCGAGATGTATCCCCCATAACCCAATAGTAGCTCCCGATCGTGGATTTATGATGTGTTTAATACTAAGCCATATAATTATTCAAAATGCTAGGAATATTATAGTAGTAGCATTAAAAGAGTAGCATTCGTGCTGCTAGTGCACACATCCTAGCTAGTCTACCTCAGTTTGTATGCTATCATTGGTTTGTTAGGGAATATGCAAGGGGGGGGGGGGGGACACTATGGGGTGCCGTTTGTGTCAAAATTAATTTTTGCGAGACATTTATATTTCATGGGTGATATTTACCAAACCATGGCTGAGATTTAATAAATCTCCACCAACTTTCACGCTACACGGTGGGAATTTAGTAAAAATTATGATATGATGAGCATTTCGGCCGCGGACATTTAGTAAATCGTTGCTACGCCGCGGTGGAAATTTGGTAAATAGTCACTGTTTTGCCACATCACGTTGGAAATCTAGTAAATCGCCACTGTTTCGCTTCATCGCGGTGGAGATTTAATAAATCTCCACTGCTTCGGTAAATCGCCACTGTTTCGCTACATCGCGGTGGAGAGTTAGTAAATCGCCACTGTTTCGCTTCATCGCGGTGGAGATTTAGTAAATCTCCACTGCTTCGGTAAATCGCCACTGTTTCGCTACATCGCGGTGGAGATTTAGTAAATCACCACTGTTTCGCTACATCGCGGTGGAGATTTAGTAAATCGCCACTGTTTCGCTACATCGCGGTGGAGATTTAGTAAATCGCCACTGTTTCGCTGCACCACAGTGGACATTTACTAAATCTCCCCTCTTTCCAACATTCCGAGAATTGTGACCACGCCCATCCAGTACCACTGCGCATGCGCTGCACCTACTACTGGCGTACTTGCAGATGTGCATACATTATCACTCCCAGTTTGTTACCATGTTCATTGTCCTGAAAACTAACTGCCTGTCTGTCTGTATATAATATTATATATTTTTCTGTGAAATTTAGTTTTATTTACAGATGTTGAAAAGTAATTATGTCTGGACGGTGGTAGATGCAGCAGATTGGCAGTGTCTATAGGGGAAATGTTGGATGTAAATGTTATATTAATCAATCAATCAATCATTGCACTGCCCTCTTCAAGATGGCAGTAAACATAATTATTATGAATTTGAGACAGACAAATCAGTTTCCAGCATAATGACAAACTGGGAGTAATAATACGTGCGCATGCGCAAGCGTAAGTACGTACACCAGTAGTAGGTGCAGCGCATGCGCAGTGGTACTGGATGGGCGTGGTCAATTCTCGGAATGTTGGCGGTTTACTGAAAGGGGGGGGGGGATTTACCGGTAGTAAATGTCCACTGTGGTGCAGCGAAACAGTGGCGATTTACTAAATCTCTACCGCGATGTAGCGAAACAGTGGGGATTTACTAAATCTCCACCGCGATGTAGCGAAACAGTGGCGATTTACCGAAGCAGTGGAGATTTACTAAATCTCCACCGCGATGAAGCGAAACAGTGGCGATTTACTAGATTTCCACCGCGATGTAGCAAAACAGTGACTATTTACCAAATTTCCACCGCGGCGTAGCAAAAAGGTGGAGATTACTAAATGTCTGCGGCCGAAATGCCCATCATATCATGATTTTTACTAAATTCCCACCTCGTAGCGTGAAAGTTGGTGGAGATTTATTAAACCTCAGCCATGGTTTGGTAAATATCACCCATGAAATATAAATATCTCACAAAAATTAATTTTGACACAAACGGCACCCCATAGGACACTGCATAGGCGAGTGTACTCCCACCCGCGACCGCGGTCAAGATCTTGACCCAGCAAATTTTCATGCTTGACCCGTTGACCACATCGAAAATCTGGCATTGACCCTTGACTATCGAGCATTAACCACGCCCATCGATCGCCTGGAGAGACTTTGACCGTTCTTAAGCTGCCCCCGATTCCTAGCTTGACCGCTTGACCAGCTTCAAAATTTCGCCTTGACCGCTTGACCTCACTTTGACCCCGGTCGCGGGTGGGAGTACAGTCGCCTACGCAGTGTCCCCCCCCCCCCCCCCCCCCCCCTTGATATGGCATTAAGTAGTGTGTCAT
>OZ220013.1:0-37529 GCA_964291365.2 Stappiaceae bacterium | reverse complement strand
ATATATTATGTGCTCTAAAGAGCTCTAGTTTTGTTAAGGCAGATGAATCTGTTGTTGAAGCTGTTGATTATTGCAGGCTATTATGTGCTCTAGAGAGCTCTAAGTTTGTTGAAATTGTTGAATCTGTTGTTGAAGATGTTGATCATTGTAGGCTACATTATGTGCTCTAGAGAGCTCTAGTTATGTTGGAGCAGTTGAATCTGTTGTTAAAGCTGTTGATTGCTGAAGGCTATTATGTGCTCTAGAGAGTTCTAGTTTTGTTGAAGTTGTTGAATCTGTTATTGTTGAAGCTGTTGAATCTGTTGTTGTTAAAGCTCTTGATTGTTGTAGGCTATTATGTGCTCTAGTTTTATTGAAGCTGTTGAATCTGTTGTTGAAAATGTTGATTGTTGTAGGCTATAATTATGTGTTCTAAAGAGCTCTAGTTGTGTTAAGGCAGTTGAATCTGTTGTTGAAGCTGTTGATTGTTGTAGGCTACATTAAGTGCTCTAGAGAGCTCTAGATATGTTGGAGCGATTGAATCTGTTGTTGAAGCTGTTGATTATTGTAGGCTATTATGTGCAATAGAGAGCTCTAGTTTTGTTGAAGCTGTTGAATCTGTTGTTAATGAAGCTGTTGAGTCTGTTGTTAAAGCTGTTGATTGTTGTAGGCTATTATGAGCTCTAGAGAGCTCTAGTTATGTTGAAAATTTTGAATCTGTTGTTGAAGCTGTTGATTGTTGTAGGCTATTATGTCCTCTGGAGAACTCTAGTTTTGTTAAATCTGTTGTTGAAGCTGTTGATTGTTGTAGGCTATTGTGAGCTCTAGAGAGCTCTAGTTTTGTTGAAGCTGTTGAATCTCTTGATGAAGATGTTGAATCTTTTGTTGTTAAGGCTGTTGATTGTTGTAGGCTATTATGCGCTCTAATTTTATTAAAGCTGTTGAATCTATTTTTGCTGAAGATGTTGATTGTTGTAGGCTACACTATGTGCTCTAGAGAGCTCTAGTTTTGTTGAAGCTGTTGAATCTGTTGTTGAAGCTGTTGATTGATGTAGGCTATTATATGCTATAGAGAGCTCTAGTTTTGTTTAAGCTGTTGAATCTGTTGAAGCTGTTAATTGTTGTAGGCTATTATATCTTATAGAGAGGTCTAGTTTTGTTTAAGCTGTTGAATCTGTTGTTGAAGCTGTTGATTGTTGTAGGCTATTTTATACTATAGAGAGCTCTAGTTTTGTTCAAGCTATTGAATCTGTTGTTGTTGAAGCTGTTGATTGTTGTAGGCTATTATGTGTAATAGAGAGCTCTAGTTTTGTTGAAGTTGTTGAATCTGTTGTTGAAGCTGTTGATTGTTGTAGGCTACATTATGTGCTTTAGAGAGCTCTAGTTTTGTTGAAGCAGTTGAATCTGTTGTTGAAGCCTTTGATTGTTGTAGGTTATTATGTGCTCTAGAGAGCTCTAGTTTTGTTTAAGCAGTTGAATCTGTTGTTGAAGCCTTTGATTGTTGTAGGTTATTATGTGCTCTGGAGAGCTCTAGTTTTGTTTAAGCTGTTGAATCTGTTGTTGAAGCTGTTGATTGTTGTAGGCTATTATATCTTGTAGAGAGGTCTAGTTTTGTTTAAGCTGTCGAATCTATTGTTGTTGAAGCTGTTGATTGTTGTAGGCTATTACATGCTATAGACAGCTCTATTTTTTTTAAGCTGTTGAATCTGTTTTTGTTGAAACTGTTGATTGTTTTAGGCTACATTATTTGCTTTAGAGAGCTCTAATTTTGTTGAAGCTGTTGAATCTGTGGTTGAAGCTGTTGATTGTAGGCTATTATATGCTCTAGTGAGCTCTAGTTTTGTTGAAGCTGTTGATTGTTGTAGGCTATTAAGTGCCCTAGTTCAATTGAAGCTGTTGAATCTGTTGTTGTTAAAGCTGTTGATTGTTGTAGGCTATTATGTGCTCTATTTTTATTAAAGCTGTTGAATCTATTTTTGTTGAAGAAGTTGATTGTTGTAGGCTATTATGTGCAATAGAGAGCTCTAGTTTTGTTGAAACTGTTGAATCTGATGTTGTTGAAGTTGTTGATTGTTGTAGGCTATTATATACTATAAGAGAGCTCTAGTTTGTTTAAGCTGTTGAATCTGTTGTTGAAGCTGTTGATTGTTGTAGGCTATTAGATGCTATAGAGAGCTCTAGTTTTGTTTAAGCTGTTGAATCTGTTGTTGTTGAAGCTGTTGATTGTTGTAGGCTATTATGTGCATTAGAGAGCTCTAATTTTGTTGAAGCTGTTGAATCTGTTGTTGAAGCTGTTGATTGTTGCAGGCTATTATATCTTATAGAGAGGTCTAGTTTGTTTAAGCTGTTGAATCTGTTGTTGTTGAAGCTGTTGATTGTTGTAGGCTATTATATGCTATAGAGAGCTCTAGTTTTGTTCAAGCTGTTGAATCTGTTGTTGTTGAAGCTGTTGATTGTTGTAGACTATTATGTGTAATAGAGAGCTCTAGTTTTGTTGAAGTTGTTGAATCTGTTGTTGAAGCTGTTGATTGTTGTAGGCTACATTATGTGCTTTAGAGAGCTCTAGTTTTGTTGAAGCAGTTGAATCTGTTGTTGAAGCTGTTGATTGTTGTAGGCTACATTATGTGCTTTAGAGAGCTCTAGTTTTGTTGAAGCAGTTGAATCTGTTGTTGAAGCTGTTGATTGTTGTAGGCTATTATGAGCTCTTGAGAGCTCTAGTTTTGTTGAAGCTGTTAAATCTGTTGTTAAAGCTGTTGATTGTTGAAGCTGTAGTTGTTGAATCTGTTTTTGAAGCTGTTAAATCAGTTGTTGAATCTGTTGATAACAATGTTGAAGTTGTTGATTGTCGTTGATGTTGAAACTGTTGTTGTTGAAGCTGTTGATTGTTGGTAGTGTTGAAGCTGTTCAATCAGTTGATCTTGTTAGTACAATTAAAGCTGTTGATTGTGAGTACAGTCTATTTTGTGTAAGTGTAGGCTCGCCCCAATAAATCAATAGCTTCAATCACTATGTTGAAGCTGTTGAATTTGTTGTTGAAGCTGTTGATTGTTGTAAGCCATTATGTGCTCTAGAGAGCTCTAGTTTTGTTTAAGCTGTTGAATCTGTTGTTGAAGCTGTTGATTGTTGTAGGGTACTATATCTTATAGAGAGGTCTAGTTTTGTTTAAGCTGTCGAATTTGTTGTTGAAGCTGTTGATTGTTGTAGGCTATTACATGCTATAGACAGCTCTAGTTTTGTTTAAGCTGTTGAATCTGTTGTTGTTGAAGCTGTTGATTGTTATAGGCTACATTATGTGCTTTAGAGAGCTCTAGTTTTGTTGAAGCTGTTGAATCTGTGGTTGAAGCTGTTGATTGTAGGCTATTATATTCTCTAGTGAGCTCTAGTTTTGTTGAAGCTGTTGATTGTTGTAGGCTATTAAGTGCCCTAATTTAATTGAAGCTGTTGAATCTGTTGTTGTTAAAGCTGTTGATTGTTGTAGGCTATTATGTGCTCTATTTTTATTAAAGCTGTTGAATCTATTTTTGTTGAAGAAGTTGATTGTTGTAGGCTATTATGTGCAATAGAGAGCTCTAGTTTTGTTGAAGCTGATGAATCTGTTGTTGTTGAAGCTGTTGATTGTTGTAGGCTATTATATGCTATAGAGAGCTCTAGTTTTGTTTAAGCTGTTGAATCTGTTGTTGAAGCTGATGATTGTTGTAGGCTATTATATGTTATAGAGAGCTCTAGTTTTGTTTAAGCTGTCGAATCTGTTGTTGAAATTGTTGATTGTTGTAGGCTATTATATATTATAGAGAGGTCTTGTTTTGTTTAAGCTGTCGAAACTTTTGTTGAAGTAGTTGATTGTTGTAGGCTATTATATGCTATAGAGAGCTCTAGTTTTGTTTAAGATGTCGAATCTGTTGTTGTTGAAGCTGTTGATTGTTGTAGGCTATTATGTGTAATAGAGAGCTCTAGTTTTGTTGAAGTTGTTGAATCTGTTGTTGAAGCTGTTGATTGTTGTAGGCTACATTATGTGCTTTAGAGAGCTCTAGTTTTGTTGAAGCAGTTGAATCTGTTGTTGAAGCTGTTGATTGTTGTAGGCTATTATGAGTTCTTGAGAGCTCTAGTTTTGTTGAAGTTGTTGAATCTGTTGTTGAAGCTGTTGATTGTTGTAGGCTACATTATGTGCTTTAGAGAGCTCTAGTTTTGTTGAAGCAGTTGAATCTGTTGTTGAAGCTGTTGATTGTTGTAGGCTACATTATGTGCTTTAGAGAGCTCTAGTTTTGTTGAAGCAGTTGAATCTGTTGTTGAAGCTGTTGATTGTTGTAGGCTATTATGAGCTCTTGAGAGCTCTAGTTTTGTTGAAGCTGTTAAATCTGTTGTTGAAGCTGTTGATTGTTGAAGCTGTAGTTGTTGAATCTGTTTTTGAAGCTGTTGAATCAGTTGTTGAATCTGTTGATAACCATGTTGAAGTTGTTGATTGTCGTTGATGTTGAAACTGTTGTTGTTGAAGCTGTTGATTGTTGGTAGTGTTGAAGCTGTTCAATCAGTTGATCTTGTTAGTACAATTAAAGCTGTTGATTGTGAGTACAGTCTATTTTGTGTAAGTGTAGGCTCGCCCCAATAAATCAATAGCTTCAATCACTATGTTGAAGCTGTTGAATTTGTTGTAGAAGCTGTTGATTGTTGTAAGCCATTATGTGCTCTAGAGAGCTCTAGTTTTGTTTAAGCTGTTGAATCTGTTGTTGAAGCTGTTGATTGTTGTAGGGTACTATATCTTATAGAGAGGTCTAGTTTTGTTTAAGCTGTCGAATTTGTTGTTGAAGCTGTTGATTGTTGTAGGCTATTACATGCTATAGACAGCTCTAGTTTTGTTTAAGCTGTTGAATCTGTTGTTGTTGAAGCTGTTGATTGTTATAGGCTACATAATGTGCTTTAGAGAGCTCTAGTTATGTTGAAGCTGTTGAATCTGTGGTTGAAGCTGTTGATTGTAGGCTATTATATGCTCTAGTGAGCTCTAGTTTTGTTGAAGCTGTTGATTGTTGTAGGCTACATTATGTGCTTTAGAGAGCTCTAGTTTTGTTGAAGCTGTTGAATCTGTGGTTGAAGCTGTTGATTGTAGGCTATTATATTCTCTAGTGAGCTCTAGTTTTGTTGAAGCTGTTGATTGTTGTAGGCTATTAAGTGCCCTCATTTAATTGAAGCTGTTGAATCTGTTTTTGTTAAAGCTGTTGATTGTTGTAGGCTATTATGTGCTCTATTTTTATTAAAGCTGTTGAATCTATTTTGTTGAAGAAGTTGATTGTTGTAGGCTATTATGTGCAATAGAGAGCTCTAGTTTTGTTGAAGCTGATGAATCTGTTGTTGTTGAAGCTGTTGATTGTTGTAGGCTATTATATGCTATAGAGAGCTCTAGTTTTGTTTAAGCTGTTGAATCTGTTGTTGAAGCTGTTGATTGTTGTAGGCTATTATATGTTATAGAGAGCTCTAGTTTTGTTTAAGCTGTCGAATCTGTTGTTGAAATTGTTGATTGTTGTAGGCTATTATATATTATAGAGAGGTCTTGTTTTGTTTAAGCTATCGAAACTTTTGTTGAAGTAGTTGATTGTTGCAGGCTATTATATGCTATAGAGAGCTCTAGTTTTGTTTAAGCTGTCGAATCTGTTGTTGAAGCTGTTGATTGTTGTAGGCTATTATGTGCAATAGAGAGCTCTAATTTTGTTGAAGCTGTTCAATCTGTTGTTGAAGCTGTTGATTGTTGTAGGCTATTATATCTTATAGAGAGGTCTAGTTTGTTTAAGCTGTTGAATCTGTTGTTGAAGCTGTTGATTGTTGTAGGCTATTATATGCCATAGAGAGTTCTAGTTTTGTTCAAGCTGTTGAATCTGTTGTTGTTGAAGCTGTTGATTGTTGTAGGCTATTATGTGTAATAGAGAGCTCTAGTTTTGTTGAAGTTGTTGAATCTGTTGTTGAAGCTGTTGATTGTTGTAGGCTACATTATGTGCTTTAGAGAGCTCTAGTTTTGTTGAAGCAGTTGAATCTATTGTTGAAGCTGTTGATTGTTGTAGGCTATTATGAGTTCTTGAGAGCTCTAGTTTTGTTGAAGCTGTTAAATCTGTTGTTGAAGCTGTTGATTGTTGAAGCTGTAGTTGTTGAATCTGTTTTTGAAGCTGTTGAATCAGTTGTTAAATCTGTTGATAACCATGCTGAAGTTGTTGATTGTCGTTGATGTTGAATCTGTTGTTGAAGCTGATGATTGTTGGTAGTGTTGAAGCTGTTCAATCAGTTGATCTTGTTAGTACAATTAAAGCTGTTGATTGTGAGTCAGTCTATTTTGTGTAAGTGTAGGCTCGCCCCAATAAATCAATAGCTTCAATCACTATGTTGAAGCTGTTGAATTTGTTGTAGAAGCTGTTGATTGTTGTAAGCTATTATGTGCTCTAGAGAGCTCTAGGTTTGTTGAAGCTGTTGTATCTGTTGTTGTTAAAGCTGTTGATTGTTGTAGGCTATTATATGCTATAGAGAGCTCTAGTTTTGTTTAAGCTGTTGAATCTGTTGTTGAAGCTGTCGATTTTTGTAGGCTATTATATCTTATAGAGAGGTCTAGTTTTGTTTAAGCTGTCGAAACTGTTGTTGTTGAAGCTGTTGATTGTCATAGGCTATTACATGCTATAGAGAGCTCTAGTTTTGTTTAAGCTGTTGAATCTGTTGTTGTTGAAGCTGTTGATTGTTGTAGGCTATTATGTGCAATAGAGAGCTCTAGTTTTGTTGAAGCTGTTGAATTTGTTGTTGAAGCTGTTGATTGTTGTAGGTTATTATGTGCTCTAGAGAGCTCTACTTTTGTTCAAGCTGTTGAATCTGTTGTTGAAGCTGTTGAGGTTTGTAGGCTATTATATCTTATAGAGAGGTCTAGTTTTGTTTAAGCTGTCGAAACTGTTGTTGTTGAAGCTGTTGATTGTCGTAGGCTATTACATGCTATAGAGAGCTCTAGTTTTGTTTAAGCTGTTGAATCTGTTGATTGTTGTAGGCTATTATGTGCAATAGAGAGCTCTAGTTTTGTTGAAGCTGTTGAATCTGTTGTTGAAGCTGTTGATTGTTGTAGGTTATTATGTGCTCTAGAGAGCTCTAGTTTTGTTTAAGCTGTTGAATCTGTTGTTGAAGCTGTTGATTGTTGTAGGCTATTATATCTTATAGAGAGGTCTAGTTTTGTTTAAGCTGTCGAATTTGTTGTTGTTGAAGCTGTTGATTGTTGGAGGCTATTACATGCTATAGACAGCTCTAGTTTTTTTTTAACTATTGAATCTGTTGTTGTTGAAGCTGTTGATTGTTGTAGGCTACATAATGTGCTTTAGAGAGCTCTAGTTTTGTTGAAGCTGTTGAATCTGTGGTTGAAGCTGTTGATTGTAGGCTATTATATGCTCTAGTGAGCTCTAGTTTTGTTGAAGCTGTTGATTGTTGTAGGCTATTAAGTGCCCTAGTTTAATTGAAGCTGTTGAATCTGTTGTTGTTAAAGCTGTTGATTGTTGTAGGCGATTATGTGCTCTAATTTTATTAAAGCTGTTGAATCTATTTTTGTTGAAGAAGTTGATTGTTGTAGGCTCTTATGTGCAATAGGGAGCTCTAGTTTTGTTGAAGCTGTTGAATCTGTTGTTGTTGAAGCTGTTGATTGTTGTAGGCTATTATAAGCTATAGAGAGCTCTAGTTTTGTTTAAGCTGTTGAATCTGTTGTTGAAGCTGATGATTGTTGTAGGCTATTATATGTTATAGAGAGCTCTAGTTTTATTTAAGCTGTCGAATCTGTTGTTGAAATTGTTGATTGTTGTAGGCTATTATATGTTATAGAGAGGTCTAGTTTTGTTTAAGCTGTCGAATCTGTTGTTGTTGAAGCAGTTGATTGTTGTAGGCTATTATATGCTATAGAGAGCTCTAGTTTTGTTCAAGCTGTTGAATCTGTTGTTGAAATTGTTGATTGTTGTAGGCTATTATATGTTATAGAGAGGTCTAGTTTTGTTTAAGCTGTCGAATCTGTTGTTGTTGAAGAAGTTGATTGTTGTAGGCTATTATATGCTATAGAGAGCTCTAGTTTTGTTCAAGCTGTTGAATCTGTTGTTGAAGCTGTTGATTGTTGTAGGCTATTATATGCTATAAAGAGCTCTAGTTTTGTTGAAGTTGTTGAATCTGTTGTTGTTGAAGCAGTTGATTGCTGTAGGCTACATTATGTGCTTTAGAGAGCTCTAGTTTTGTTGAAGCAGTTGAATCGGTTGTTGAAGCTGTTGACTGTGTAGGCTATTATGAGCTCTTGAGAGCTCTAGTTTTGTTGAAGCTGTTGATTGTTAAAGCTGTAGTTGTTGAATCTGTTTCTGAAGCTGTTGATTGTTGAAGCTGTTGAATCAGTTGTTAAATCTGTTGATAACCATGTAGAAGTTGTTGATTGTTGTTGATGTTGAATCCGTTGTTGTTGAAGCTGTTGATTGTTGGTAGTGTTGAAGCTGTTCAATGAGTTGATCTTGTTAGTACAATTAAAGCTGTTGATTGTGAGTACAGTCTATTTTGTGTAAGTGTAGGCTCGCTCCAATAAATCAATAGCTTCAATCACTATGTTGGAGCTGTTGAATTTGTTGTAGAAGCTGTTGATTGTTGTAAGCTATTATGTGCTCTAGAGAGCTCTAGTTTTGTTGAAACTGTTGAATCTATTTCTGTTAAAGCTGTTGATCGCTGTAGGCTATTATGTGCTCTAGTTTAATTGATGCTGTTGAATCTGTTGTTGAAGAAGTTGATTGTTGTAGGCTATTATGTGCAATAGAGAGCTCTAGTTTTGTTGAAGCTGTTGAATCTGTTGTTGTTGAAGCTGTTGATTGTTGTAGGCTATTATATGCTATAGAGAGCTCTAGTTTTGTTTAAGCTGTTGAATCTGTTGTTGAAGCTGTTGATTGTTGTAGGCTATTATATCTTATAGAGAGCTCTAGATTTGTTTAAGCTGTCGAATCTGTTGTTGAAATTATTGATTGTTGTAGGCTATTATATGTTATAGAGAGGTCTAGTTTTGCTTAAGCTGTCGAATCTGTTGTTGAAGTAGTTGATTGTTGTAGGCTATTATATGCTATAGAGAGCTCTAGTTTTGTTTAAGCTGTCGAATCTGTTGTTGAAGCTGTTGATTGTTGTAGGCTATTATGTGCAATAGAGAGCTCTAATTTTGTTGAAGCTGTTGAATTAGTTGTTGAAGCTGTTGATTGTTGTAGGCTATTATATCTTATAGAGAGGTCTAGCTTTGTTTAAGCTGTTGAATCTGTTGTTGTTGAAGCTGTTGATTGTTGTGGCTATTATATGCTATAGAGAACTCTAGTTTTGTTCAAGGTGTTGAATCTGTTGTTGTTGAAGCTGTTGATTGTTGTAGGCTATTATGTGTAATAGAGAGCTCTAGTTTTGTTGAAGTTGTTGAATCCGTTGTTGAAGCTGTTGATTGTTGTAGGCTACATTATGTGCTTTAGAGAGCTCTAGTTTTGTTGAAGCAGTTGAATCTGTTGTTGAAGCTGTTGATTGTTGTAGGTTATTATGTGCTCTAGAGAGCTCTACTTTTGTTTAAGCTGTTGAATCTGTTGTTGAAGCTGTTGATTGTTGTAGGCCATTATATCTTATAGAGAGGTCTAGTTTTGTTTAAGCTGTCAAATCTGTTGTTGTTGAAGCTGTTGATTGTTGTAGGCTATTACATGCTATAGACAACTCTAGTTTTTTTTAAGCTGTTGAATCTGTTGTTGTTGAAGCTGTTGATTGTTGTAGGCTACATTATGTGCTTTAGAGAGCTCTAGTTTTGTTGAACCAGTTGAATCTGTTGTTGAAGCTGTTGATTGTTGTAGGCTATTATGAGTTCTTGAGAGCTCTAGTTTTGTTGAAGCTGTTAAATCTGTTGTTGAAGCTGTTGATTGTTGAAGCTGTAGTTGTTGAATCTGTTTTTGAAGCTGTAGTTGTTGAATCAGTTGTTAAATCTGTTGATAACCATGTTGAAGTTGTTGATTGTCGTTGATGTTGAATCTGTTGTTGTTGAAGCTGTTGATTGTTGGTAGTGTTGAAGCTGTTCAATCAGTTGATCTTGTTAGTACAATTAAAGCTGTTGATTGTGAGTACAGTCTATTTTGTGTAAGTGTAGGCTCGCCCCAATAAATCAATAGCTTCAATCACTATGTTGAAGCTGTTGAATTTGTTGTAGAAGCTGTTGATTGTTGTAAGCTATTATGTGCTCTAGAGAGCTCTAGTTTTGTTGAAGCTGTTGAATCTGTTGTTGTTGAAGCTGTTGATTGTTGTAGGCTATTATATGCTATAGAGAGCTCTAGTTTTGTTTAAGCTGTTGAAGCTGTTGATTTTTGTAGGCTATTATATCTTATAGAGAAGTCTAGTTTTGTTTAAACTGTCAAAACTGTTGTTGTTGAAGCTGTTGATTGTTGTAGGCTATTATGTGCAATAGAGAGCTCTAGTTTTGTTGAAGCTGTTGAATCTGTTGTTGAAGCTGTTGATTGTTGTAGGCTATTATATGTTATAGAGAGCTCTAGTTTTATTTAAGCTGTCGAATCTGTTGTTGAAATTGTTGATTGTTGTAGGCTATTATATGTTATAGAGAGGTCTAGTTTTGTTTAAGCTGTCGAATTTGTTGTTGAAGCTGATTGTTGTAGGCTAATACATGCTATAGACAGCTCTAGTTTTGTTTAAGCTGTTGAATCTGTTGTTGTTGAAGCTGTTGATTGTTGTAGGCTACATAATGTGCTTTAGAGAGCTCTAGTTTTGTTGAAGCTGTTGAATCTGTTGTTGAAGCTGTTGATTGTAGGCTATTATAGGCTCTAGTGAGCTCTAGTTTTGTTGAAGCTGTTGATTGTTGTAGGCTATTAAGTGCCCGAGTTTAATTGAAGCTGTTTAATCTGTTGTTGTTAAAGCTGTTGATTGTTGTAGGCTATTATGTGCTCTATTTTTATTAAAGCTGTTGAATCTATTTTTGTTGAAGAAGTTGATTGTTGTAGGCTATTATGTGCAATAGAGAGCACTAGTTTTGTTGAAGCTGTTGAATCTGTTGTTGTTGAAGCTGTTGATTGTTGTAGGCTATTATATGCTATAGAGAGCTCTAGTTTTGTTTAAGCTGTTGAATCTGTTGTTGAAGCTGTTGATTGTTGTAGGCTATTATATGTTATAGAGAGCTCTAGTTTTATTTAAGCTATCGAATCTGTTGTTGAAATTGTTGATTGTTGTAGGCTATTATATGCTATAGAGAGTTCTAGTTTTGTTTAAGCTGTCGAATCTGTTGTTGTTGAAGCTGTTGATTGTTGTAGGCTATTATGTGCAATAGAGAGCTCTAATTTTGTTGAAGCTGTTCAATCTGTTGTTGAAGCTGTTGATTGTTGTAGGCTATTATATCTTATAGAGAGGTCTAGTTTTGTTTAAGCTGTTGAATCTGTTGTTGTTGAAGCTGTTGATTGTTGTAGGCTATTATGTGTAATAGAGAGCTCTAGTTTTGTTGAAGTTGTTGAATCTGTTGTTGAAGCTGTTGATTGTTGTAGGCTATATTATGTGCTTTAGAGAGCTCTAGTTTTGTTGAAGTAGTTGAATCTGTTGAAGCTGTTGAACCTTGTAGGTTATTATGTGCTCTAGAGAGCTCTAGTTTTGTTTAAGCTGTTGAATCTGTTGTTGAAGCTGTTGATTGTTGTAGGCTATTATATCTTATAGAGAGGTCTAGTTTTGTTTAAGCTGTCGAATCTGTTGTTGTTGAAGCTGTTGATTGTTGTAGGCTATCATATGCTATAGACAGCTCTAGTTTTTTTTAAGCTGTTGAATCTGTTGTTGTTGAAGCTGTTGATTGTTGTAGGCTACATTATGTGCTTTAGAGAGCTCTAGTTTTGTTGAAGCTGTTGAATCTGTGGTTGAAGCTGTTGATTGTAGGCTATTATATGCTCTAATGACCTCTAGTTTTGTTGAAGCTGTTGATTGTTGTAGGCTACATTATGTGCTTTAGAGAGCTCTAGTTTTGTTGAAGCTGTTGAATCTGTGGTTGAAGCTGTTGATTGTTGTAGGCTACATTATGTGCTTTAGAGAGCTCTAGTTTTGTTGAAGCTGTTGAATCTGTGGTTGAAGCTGTTGATTGTAGGTTATTATATGCTCTAGTGAGCTCTAGTTTTGTTGAAGCTGTTGATTGTTGTAGGCTATTAAGTGCCCTAGTTTAATTGAAGCTGTTGAATCTGTTGTTGTTAAAGCTGCTGACTGTTGTAGGCTATTATGTGCTCTATTTTTATTAAAGCTGTTGAATCTATTTTTGTTGAAGAAGTTGATTGTTGTAGGCTATTATGTGCAATAGAGAACTCTAGTTTTGTTGAAGCTGTTGAATCTGTTGTTGTTGAAGCTGTTGATTGTTGTAGGCTATTATATGCTATAAGAGAGCTCTAGTTTTGTTTAAGCTGTTGAATCTGTTGTTGAAGCTGTTGATTGTTGTAGGCTATTATATGTTATAGAGAGCTCTAGTTTTATTTAAGCCGTCGAATCTGTTGTTGAAATTGTTGATTGTTGTAGGCTATTATATGTTATAGAGAGGTCTAGTTTTGTTTAAGCTGTCGAATCTGTTGTTGAAGTAGTTGATTGTTGTAGGCCATTATATGCTATAGAGAGCTCTAGTTTTGTTTAAGCTGTCGAATCTGTTGTTGTTGAAGGTGTTGATTGTTGTAGGCTATTCTATGCTATAGGGAGCTCTAGTTTTGTTGAAGCTGTTAAATCTGTTGTTGTTGAAGCTGTTAATTGTTATAGGCTATTATGTGTAATAGAGAGCTCTAGTTTTGTTGAAGTTGTTGAATCTGTTGTTGAAGCTGTTGATTGTTGTAGGCTACATTATGTGCTTTAGAGAGCTCTAGTTTTGTTGAAGCAGTTGAATCTGTTGTTGAAACTGTTGATTGTTGTAGGTTATTATGTGCTCTAGAGAGCTATAGTTTTGTTTAAGCTGTTGAATCTGTCGTTGAAGCTGTTGATTGTTGTAGGCTATTATATCTTATAGAGAGGTCTAGTTTTGTTTAAGCTGTTGAATCTGTTGTTGTTGAAGCTGTTGATTGTTGTAGGCTATTACATGCTATAGACAGCTCTAGTTTTATTTAAGCTGTTAAATCTGTTGTTGTTGAAGCTGTTGATTATTGTAGGCTACATTACGTGCTTTAGAGAGCTCTAGTTTTGTTGAAGCTGTTGAATCTGTGGTTGAAGCTGTTGATTGTAGGCTATTATATGCTCTAGTGAGCTCTAGTTTTGTTAAAGCTGTTGATGGTTGTAGGTTACATTATGTGCTTTAGAGAGCTTTAGTTTTGTTGAAGCTGTTGAATCTGTGGTTGAAGCTGTTGATTGTAGGCTATTATATGCTCTAGTGAGCTCTAGTTTTGTTGAAGCTGTTGATTGTTGTAGGCTATTAAGTGCCCTAGTTTAATTGAAGCTGTTGAATCTGTTGTTGTTAAAGCTGTTGATTGTTGTAGGCTATTATGTGCAATAGAGAGCTCTAATTTTGTTGAAGCTGTTCAATCTGTTGTTGAAGCTGTTGATTGTTGTAGGCTATTATATCTTATAGAGAGGTCTAGTTTGTTTAAGCTGTTGAATCTGTTGTTGTTGAAGCTGTTGATTGTTGTAGGCTATTATATGCTATAGAGAGCTCTAGTTTTGTTCAAGCTGTTGAATTTGTTGTTGTTGAAGCTGTTGATTGTTGTAGGCTATTATGTGTAATAGAGAGCTCTAGTTTTGTTGAAGTTGTTGAATCTGTTGTTGAAGCTGTTGATTGTTATAGGCTACATTATGTGCTTTAGAGAGCTCTAGTTTTGTTGATACAGTTGAATCTGTTGTTGAAGCTGTTGACTGTTGTAGGCTGTTATGAGCTCTTGAGAGCTCTAGTTTTGTTGAAGCTGTTAAATCTGTTGTTGAAGCTGTTGATTGTTGAAGCTGTAGTTGTTGAATCTGTTTTTGAAGCTGTTGAATCAGTTGTTAAATCTGTTGATAACCATGCTGAAGTTGTTGATTGTCGTTGATGTTGAATCTGTTGTTGTTGAAGCTGTTGATTGTTGCTAGTGTTGAAGCTGTTCAATCAGTTGATCTTGTTAGTACAATTAAAGCTGTTGATTGTGAGTACAGTCTATTTTGTGTAAGTGTAGGCTCGCCCCAATAAATCAATAGCTTCAATCACTATGTTGAAGCTGTTGAATTTGTTGTAGAAGCTGTTGATTGTTGTAAGCTAATATGTGCTCTAGAGAGCTCTAGTTTTGTTGAAGCTGTTGAATCTGTTGTTGTTAAAGCTGTTGATTGTTGTAGGCTATTATATGCTATAGAGAGCTCTAGTTTTGTTTAAGTTGTTGAATCTGTTGTTGAAGCTGTTGATTTTTGTAGGCTATTATATCTTATAGAGAGGTCTAGTTTTGTTTAAGCTGTCGAAACTGTTGTTGTTGAAGCTGCTGATTGTCGTAGGCTATTACATGCTATAGAGAGCTCTAGTTTTGTTTAAGCTGTTGAATCTGTTGTTGTTGAAGCTGTTGATTGTTGTAGGCTATTATGTGCAATAGAGAGCTCTAGTTTTGTTGAAGCTGTTGAATCTGTTGTTGAAGCTGTTGATTGTTGTAGGTTATTATGTGCTCTAGAGAGCTCTACTTTTGTTTAAGCTGTTGAATCTGTTGTTGAAGCTGTTGATTTTTATAGGCTATTATATCTTATAGAGAGGTCTAGTTTTGTTTAAGCTGTCGAAACTGTTGTTGTTGAAGCTGTTGATTGTCGTAGGCTATTACATGCTATAGAGAGCTCTAGTTTTATTTAAGCTGTAGAATCTGTTGTTGTTGTAGGCTATTATGTGCAATAGAGAGCGCTAGTTTTGTTGAAGCTGTTGAATCTGTTGTTGAAGCTGTTGATTGTTGTAGGTTATTATGTGCTCTAGAGAGCTCTAGTTTTGTTTAAGCTGTTGAATCTGTTGTTGAAGCTGTTGATTGTTGTAGGCTATTATATCTTATAGAGAGGTCTAGTTTTGTTTAAGCTGTCGAATTTGTTGTTGAAGCTGTTGATTGTTGTAGGCTATTACATGCTATACACAGCTCTAGTTTTTTTTAAGCTGTTGAACCTGTTGTTGTTGAAGCTGTTGATTGTTGTAGACTACATTATGTGCTTTAGAGAGCTCTAGTTTTGTTGAAGCTGTTGAATCTGTGGTTGAAGCTGTTGATTGTAGGCTATTATAGGCTCTAGTGAGCTCTAGTTTTGTTGAAGCTGTTGATTGTTGTAGGCTATTAAGTGCCCTAGTTTAATTGAAGCTGTTGAATCTGTTGTTGTTAAAGCTGTTGATTGTTGTAGGCTATTATGTGCTCTATTTTTATTAAAGCTGTTGAATCTATTTTTGTGAAGAAGTTGATTGTTGTAGGCTATTATGTGCAATAGAGAGCTCTAGTTTTGTTGAAGCTGTTGAATCTGTTGTTGTTGAAGCTGTTGATTGTTGCAGGCTATTATATGCTATATAGAGAGCTCTAGTTTTGTTTAAGCTGTTGAATCTGTTGTTGAAGCTGTTGATTGTTGTAGGCTATTATATCTTATAAAGAGGTCTAGTTTTGCTTAAGCTGTTGAATCTGTTGTTGTTGAAGCTGTTGATTGTTGTAGGCTATTATATGCTATAGAGAGCTCTAGTTTTGTTTAAGCTGTTGAATCTGTTGTTGAAGCTGTTGATTGTTGTAGGCTATTATATGTTATAGAGAGGTCTAGTTTTGTTTAAGCTGTTGAATCTGTTGTTGTTGAAGCTGTTGATTGTTGTAGGCTATTATATGCTATAGAGAGCTCTAGTTTTGTTCAAGCTGTTGAATCTGTTGTTGTTGAAGCTGTTGATTGTTGTAGGCTATTATGTGTAATAGAGAGCTCTAGTTTTGTTGAAGTTGTTGAATCTGTTGTTGAAGCTGTTGATTGTTGTAGGCTACATTATGTGCTTTAGAGAGCTCTAGTTTTGTTGAAGCAGTTGAATCTGTTGTTGAAGCTGTTGATTGTTGTAGGTTATTATGTGCTCTAGAGAGCTCTAGTTTTGTTTAAGCTGTTGAATCTATTGTTGAAGCTGTTGATTGTTGTAGGCTATTATATCTTATAGAGAGGTCTAGTTTTGTTTAAGCTGTCGAATCTGTTGTTGTTGATTGTTGTAGGCTATTACATGCTATAGACAGCTCTAGTTTTTTTAAGCTGTTGAATCTGTTGTTGTTGAAGCTGTTGATTGTTGTAGGCTACATTATGTGCTTTAGAGAGCTCTAGTTTTGTTGAAGCTGTTGAATCTGTGGTTGAAGCTGTTGATTGTAGGCTATTATATGCTCTAGTGAGCTCTAGTTTTGTTGAAGCTGTTGATTGTTGTAGGCTACATTATGTGCTTTAGAGAGCTCTAGTTTTGTTGAAGCTGTTGAATCTGTGGTTGAAGCTGTTGATTGTAGGCTATTATATGCTCTAGTGAGCTCTAGTTTTGTTGAAGCTGTTGATTGTTGTAGGCTATTAAGTGCCCTAGTTTAATTGAAGCTGTTGAATCTGTTGTTGTTAAAGCTGTTGATTGTTGTAGGCTATTATGTGCTCTATTTCTATTAAAGCTGTTGAATCTATTTTTGTTGAAGAAGTTGATTGTTGTAGGCTATTATGTGCAATAGAGAGCTCTAGTTTTCTTGAAGCTGTTGAATCTGTTGTTGTTGAAGCTGTTGATTGTTGTAGGCTATTATATGCTATAGAGAGCTCTAGTTTTGTTTAAGCTGTTGAATCTGTTGTTGAAGCTGTTGATTGTTGTAGGCTATTAAATCTTATAGAGAGGTCTAGTTTTGTTTAAGCTGTCGAATCTGTTGTTGAAATTGTTGATTGTTGTAGGCTATTATATGTTATAGAGAGGTCTAGTTTTGTTTAGGCTGTCGAATCTGTTGTTGAAGTAGTTGATTGTTGTAGGCTATTATATGCTATAGAGAGCTCTAGTTTTGTTTAAGCTGTCGAATCTGTTGTTGTTGAAGCTGTTGATTGTTGTAGGCTATTATGTGCAATAGAGAGCTCAAATTTTGTTGAAGCTGTTCAATCTGTTGTTGAAGCTGTTGATTGTTGTAGGCTATTATATCTTATAGAGAGGTCTAGTTTGTTTAAGCTGTTGAATCTGTTGTTGTTGAAGCTGTTGATTGTTGTAGGCTATTATATGCTATAGAGAGCTCTAGTTTTGTTCAAGCTGTTGAATCTGTTGTTGTTGAAGCTGTTGATTGTTGTAGGCTATTATGTGTAATAGAGAGCTCTAGTTTTGTTGAAGTTGTTGAATCTGTTGTTGAAGCTGTTGATTGTTGTAGGCTACATTATGTGCTTTAGAGAGCTCTAGTTTTGTTGAAGCAGTTGAATCTGTTGTTGAAGCTGTTGATTGTTGTAGGCTATTATGAGCTCTTGAGAGCTCTAGTTTTGTTGAAGCTGTTAAATCTGTTGTTGAAGCTGTTGATTGTTGAAGCTGTAGTTGTTGAATCTGTTTTTGAAGCTGTTGAATCAGTTGTTAAATCTGTTAACCATGTTGAAGTTGTTGATTGTCGTTGATGTTGAATCTGTTGTTGTTGAAGCTGTTGATTGTTGGTAGTGTTGAAGCTGTTCAATCAGTTGATCTTGTTAGTACAATTAAAGCTGTTGATTGTGAGTACAGTCTATTTTGTGTAAGTGTAGGTTCGCCCAATAAATCAATAGCTTCAATCACTATGTTGAAGCTGTTGAATTTGTTGTAGAAGCTGTTGATTGTTGTAAGCTATTATGTACTCTAGAGAGCTCTAGTTTTGTTGAAGTTGTTGAATCTGTTGTTGTTAAAGCTGTTGATTGTTGTAGGCTATTATGTGCTCTAGTTTATTAAAGCTGTTGAATCTATTTTTGTTGAAGATGTTGATTGTTGTAGGCTACATTATGTGCTCTACAGAGCTTTAGTTTTGTCGAAGCTGTTGAATCTATGGTTGTTGAAGCTGTTGATTGTTGTAGGCTATTATATACTATAGAGAGCTCTAGTTTTGCTTAAGCTGTTGAATCTGTTGTTGAAGCTGTTGATTGTTGTAGGCTATTATATGTCATAGAGAGGTCTAATTTTGTTTAAGCTGTCGAATCTGTTGTTGTTGAAGCAGTTGATTGTTGTAGGCTATTATATGCTATAGAGAGCTCTAGTTTTGTTCAAGCTGCTGAATCTGTTGTTGTTGAAGCTGTTGATTGCTGTAGGCTACATTACGTGCTTTAGAGAGCTCTAGTTTTGTTGAAGCAGTTGAATCTGTTGTTGAAGCTGTTGACTGTTGTAGGCTATCATGAGCTCTTGAGAGCTCTAGTTTTGTTGAAGCTGTTGATTGTTGAAGCTGTAGTTGTTGAATCTGTTTCTGAAGCTGTTGATTGTTGAAGCTGTTGAATCAGTTGTTAAATCTGTTGATAACCATGTTGAAGTTGTTGATTGTTGTTGATGTTGAATCCGTTGTTGTTGAAGCTGTTGATTGTTGGTAGTGTTGAAGCTGTTCAATCAGTTGATCTTGTTAGTACAATTAAAGCTGTTGATTGTGAGTACAGTCTATTTTGTGTAAGTGTAGGCTCGCCCCAATAAATCAATAGCTTCAATCACTATGTTGAAGCTGTTGAATTTGTTGTAGAAGCTGTTGATTGTTGTAAGCTATTATGTGCTCTAGAGAGCTCTAGTTTTGTTGAAGCTGTTGAATCTGTTGTTGTTAAAGCTGTTAATCGTTGTAGCCTATTATGTGCTCTAGTTTAATTGAAGCTGTTGAATCTGTTGTTGAAGAAGTAGATTGTTGTAGGCTATTATGTGCAATAGAGAGCTCTAGTTTTGTTGAAGCTGTTGAATCTGTTGTTGTTGAAGCTGTTGATTGTTGTAGGCTATTATATGCTATAGAGAGGTCTAGTTTTGTTTAAGCTGTCGAATCTGTTGTTGAAGTAGTTGATTGTTGTAGGCCATTATATGCTATAGAGAGCTCTAGTTTTGTTTAAGCTGTCGAATCTGTTGTTGTTGAAGGTGTTGATTGTTGTAGGCTATTCTATGCTATAGGGAGCTCTAGTTTTGTTGAAGCTGTTAAATCTGTTGTTGTTGAAGCTGTTGATTGTTATAGGCTATTATGTGTAATAGAGAGCTCTAGTTTTGTTGAAGTTGTTGAATCTGTTGTTGAAGCTGTTGATTGTTGTAGGCTACATTATGTGCTTTAGAGAGCTCTAGTTTTGTTGAGGCAGTTGAATCTATTGTTGAAACTGTTGATTGTTGTAGGTTATTATGTGCTCTAGAGAGCTATAGTTTTGTTTAAGCTGTTGAATCTGTCGTTGAAGCTGTTGATTGTTGTAGGCTATTATATCTTATAGAGAGGTCTAGTTTTGTTTAAGCTGTTGAATCTGTTGTTGTTGAAGCTGTTGATTGTTGTAGGCTATTACATGCTATAGACAGCTCTAGTTTTATTCAAGCTGTTAAATCTGTTGTTGTTGAAGCTGTTGATTATTGTAGGCTACATTACGTGCTTTAGAGAGCTGTAGTTTTGTTGAAGCTGTTGAATCTGTGGTTGAAGCTGTTGATTGTAGGCTATTATATGCTCTAGTGAACTCTAGTTTTGTTGAAGCTGTTGATGGTTGTAGGTTACATTATGTGCTTTAGAGAGCTTTAGTTTTGTTGAAGCTGTTGAATCTGTGGTTGAAGCTGTTGATTGTAGGCTATTATATGCTCTAGTGAGCTCTAGTTTTGTTGAAGCTGTTGATTGTTGTAGGCTATTAAGTGCCCTAGTTTAATTGAAGCTGTTGAATCTGTTGTTGTTAAAGCTGTTGATTGTTGTAGGCTATTATGTGCAATAGAGAGCTCTAATTTTGTTGAAGCTGTTCAATCTGTTGTTGAAGCTGTTGATTGTTGTAGGCTATTATATCTTATAGAGAGGTCTAGTTTGTTTAAGCTGTTGAATCTGTTGTTGTTGAAGCTGTTGATTGTTGTAGGCTATTATATGCTATAGAGAGCTCTAGTTTTGTTCAAGCTGTTGAATTTGTTGTTGTTGAAGCTGTTGATTGTTGTAGGCTATTATGTGTAATAGAGAGCTCTAGTTTTGTTGAAGTTGTTGAATCTGTTGTTGAAGCTGTTGATTGTTATAGGCTACATTATGTGCTTTAGAGAGCTCTAGTTTTGTTGAAGCAGTTGAATCTGTTGTTGAAGCTGTTGACTGTTGTAGGCTGTTATGAGCTCTTGAGAGCTCTAGTTTTGTTGAAGCTGTTAAATCTGTTGTTGAAGCTGTTGATTGTTGAAGCTGTAGTTGTTGAATCTGTTTTTGAAGCTGTTGAATCAGTTGTTAAATCTGTTGATAACCATGCTGAAGTTGTTGATTGTCGTTGATGTTGAATCTGTTGTTGTTGAAGCTGTTGATTGTTGGTAGTGTTGAAGCTGTTCAATCAGTTGATCTTGTTAGTACAATTAAAGCTGTTGATTGTGAGTACAGTCTATTTTGTGTAAGTGTAGGCTCGCCCCAATAAATCAATAGCTTCAATCACTATGTTGAAGCTGTTGAATTTGTTGTAGAAGCAGTTGATTGTTGTAAGCTAATATGTGCTCTAGAGAGCTCTAGTTTTGTTGAAGCTGTTGAATCTGTTGTTGTTAAAGCTGTTGATTGTTGTAGGCTATTATATGCTATAGAGAGCTCTAGTTTTGTTTAAGTTGTTGAATCTGTTGTTGAAGCTGTTGATTTTTGTAGGCTATTATATCTTATAGAGAGGTCTAGTTTTGTTTAAGCTGTCGAAACTGTTGTTGTTGAAGCTGCTGATTGTCGTAGGCTATTACATGCTATAGAGAGCTCTAGTTTTGTTTAAGCTGTTGAATCTGTTGTTGTTGAAGCTGTTGATTGTTGTAGGCTATTATGTGCAATAGAGAGCTCTAGTTTTGTTGAAGCTGTTGAATCTGTTGTTGAAGCTGTTGATTGTTGTAGGTTATTATGTGCTCTAGAGAGCTCTACTTTTGTTTAAGCTGTTGAATCTGTTGTTGAAGCTGTTGATTTTTATAGGCTATTATATCTTATAGAGAGGTCTAGTTTTGTTTAAGCTGTCGAAACTGTTGTTGTTGAAGCTGTTGATTGTCGTAGGCTATTACATGCTATAGAGAGCTCTAGTTTTATTTAAGCTGTAGAATCTGTTGTTGTTGTAGGCTATTATGTGCAATAGAGAGCGCTAGTTTTGTTGAAGCTGTTGAATCTGTTGTTGAAGCTGTTGATTGTTGTAGGTTATTATGTGCTCTAGAGAGCTCTAGTTTTGTTTAAGCTGTTGAATCTGTTGTTGAAGCTGTTGATTGTTGTAGGCTATTATATCTTATAGAGAGGTCTAGTTTTGTTTAAGCTGTCGAATTTGTTGTTGAAGCTGTTGATTGTTGTAGGCTATTACATGCTATAGACAGCTCTAGTTTTTTTTAAGCTGTTGAATCTGTTGTTGTTGAAGCTGTTGATTGTTGTAGACTACATTATGTGCTTTAGAGAGCTCTAGTTTTGTTGAAGCTGTTGAATCTGTGGTTGAAGCTGTTGATTGTAGGCTATTATAGGCTCTAGTGAGCTCTAGTTTTGTTGAAGCTGTTGATTGTTGTAGGCTATTAAGTGCCCTAGTTTAATTGAAGCTGTTGAATCTGTTGTTGTTAAAGCTGTTGATTGTTGTAGGCTATTATGTGCTCTATTTTTATTAAAGCTGTTGAATCTATTTTTGTGAAGAAGTTGATTGTTGTAGGCTATTATGTGCAATAGAGAGCTCTAGTTTTGTTGAAGCTGTTGAATCTGTTGTTGTTGAAGCTGTTGATTGTTGCAGGCTATTATATGCTATATAGAGAGCTCTAGTTTTGTTTAAGCTGTTGAATCTGTTGTTGAAGCTGTTGATTGTTGTAGGCTATTATATCTTATAGAGATGTCTAGTTTTGCTTAAGCTGTTGAATCTGTTGTTGTTGAAGCTGTTGATTGTTGTAGGCTATTATATGCTATAGAGAGCTCTAGTTTTGTTTAAGCTGTTCAATCTGTTGTTGAAGCTGTTGATTGTTGTAGGCTATTATATGTTATAGAGAGGTCTAGTTTTGTTTAAGCTGTTGAATCTGTTGTTGTTGAAGCTGTTGATTGTTGTAGGCTATTATATGCTATAGAGAGCTCTAGTTTTGTTCAAGCTGTTGAATCTGTTGTTGTTGAAGCTGTTGATTGTTGTAGGCTATTATGTGTAATAGAGAGCTCTAGTTTTGTTGAAGTTGTTGAATCTGTTGTTGAAGCTGTTGATTGTTGTAGGCTACATTATGTGCTTTAGAGAGCTCTAGTTTTGTTGAAGCAGTTGAATCTGTTGTTGAAGCTGTTGATTGTTGTAGGTTATTATGTGCTCTAGAGAGCTCTAGTTTTGTTTAAGCTGTTGAATCTGTTGTTGAAGCTGTTGATTGTTGTAGGCTATTATATCTTATAGAGAGGTCTAGTTTTGTTTAAGCTGTCGAATCTGTTGTTGTTGAAGCTGTTGATTGTTGTAGGCTATTACATGCTATAGACAGCTCTAGTTTTTTTTAAGCTGTTGAATCTGTTGTTGTTGAAGCTGTTGATTGTTGTAGGCTACATTATGTGCTTTAGAGAGCTCTAGTTTTGTTGAAGCTGTTGAATCTGTGGTTGAAGCTGTTGATTGTAGGCTATTATATGCTCTAGTGAGCTCTAGTTTTGTTGAAGCTGTTGATTGTTGTAGGCTACATTATGTGCTTTAGAGAGCTCTAGTTTTGTTGAAGCTGTTGAATCTGTGGTTGAAGCTGTTGATTGTAGGCTATTATATGCTCTAGTGAGCTCTAGTTTTGTTGAAGCTGTTGATTGTTGTAGGCTATTAAGTGCCCTAGTTTAATTGAAGCTGTTGAATCTGTTGTTAAAGCTGTTGATTGTTGTAGGCTATAATGTGCTCTATTTCTATTAAAGCTGTTGAATCTATTTTTGTTGAAGAAGTTGATTGTTGTAGGCTATTATGTGCAATAGAGAGCTCTAGTTTTCTTGAAGCTGTTGAATCTGTTGTTGTTGAAGCTGTTGATTGTTGTAGGCTATTATATGCTATAGAGAGCTATAGAGAGCTCTAGTTTTGTTTAAGCTGTTGAATCTGTTGTTGAAGCTGTTGATTGTTGTAGGCTATTAAATCTTATAGAGAGGTCTAGTTTTGTTTAAGCTGTCGAATCTGTTGTTGAAATTGTTGATTGTTGTAGGCTATTATATCTTATAGAGAGGTCTAGTTTGTTTAAGCTGTTGAATCTGTTGTTGTTGAAGCTGTTGATTGTTGTAGGCTATTATATGCTATAGAGAGCTCTAGTTTTGTTCAAGCTGTTGAATCTGTTGTTGTTGAAGCTGTTGATTGTTGTAGGCTATTATGTGTAATAGAGAGCTCTAGTTTTGTTGAAGTTGTTGAATCTGTTGTTGAAGCTGTTGATTGTTGTAGGCTACATTATGTGCTTTAGAGAGCTCTAGTTTTGTTGAAGCAGTTGAATCTGTTGTTGAAGCTGTTGATTGTTGTAGGCTATTATGAGCTCTTGAGAGCTCTAGTTTTGTTGAAGCTGTTAAATCTGTTGTTGAAGCTGTTGATTGTTGAAGCTGTAGTTGTTGAATCTGTTTTTGAAGCTGTTGAATCAGTTGTTGAATCTGTTGATAACCATGTTGAAGTTGTTGATTGTCGTTGATGTTGAAACTGTTGTTGTTGAAGCTGTTGATTGTTGGTAGTGTTGAAGCTGTTCAATCAGTTGATCTTGTTAGTACAATTAAAGCTGTTGATTGTGAGTACAGTCTATTTTGTGTAAGTGTAGGTTCGCCCAATAAATCAATAGCTTCAATCACTATGTTGAAGCTGTTGAATTTGTTGTAGAAGCTGTTGATTGTTGTAAGCTATTATGTACTCTAGAGAGCTCTAGTTTTGTTGAAGTTGTTGAATCTGTTGTTGTTAAAGCTGTTGATTGTTGTAGGCTATTATGTGCTCTAGTTTATTAAAGCTGTTGAATCTATTTTTGTTGAAGATGTTGATTGTTGTAGGCTACATTATGTGCTCTACAGAGCTTTAGTTTTGTCGAAGCTGTTGAATCTATGGTTGTTGAAGCTGTTGATTGTTGTAGGCTATTATATACTATAGAGAGCTCTAGTTTTGCTTAAGCTGTTGAATCTGTTGTTGAAGCTGTTGATTGTTGTAGGCTATTATATGTCATAGAGAGGTCTAATTTTGCTTAAGCTGTCGAATCTGTTGTTGTTGAAGCAGTTGATTGTTGTAGGCTATTATATGCTATAGAGAGCTCTAGTTTTGTTCAAGCTGCTGAATCTGTTGTTGTTGAAGCTGTTGATTGCTGTAGGCTACATTACGTGCTTTAGAGAGCTCTAGTTTTGTTGAAGCAGTTGAATCTGTTGTTGAAGCTGTTGACTGTTGTAGGCTATCATGAGCTCTTGAGAGCTCTAGTTTTGTTGAAGCTGTTGATTGTTGAAGCTGTAGTTGTTGAATCTGTTTCTGAAGCTGTTGATTGTTGAAGCTGTTGAATCAGTTGTTAAATCTGTTGATAACCATGTTGAAGTTGTTGATTGTTGTTGATGTTGAATCCGTTGTTGTTGAAGCTGTTGATTGTTGGTAGTGTTGAAGCTGTTCAATCAGTTGATCTTGTTAGTACAAT
Organism: Stappiaceae bacterium; assembly: GCA_964291365.2. Classification (GTDB taxonomy): domain Bacteria; phylum Pseudomonadota; class Alphaproteobacteria; order Rhizobiales; family Stappiaceae; genus JBDWFY01. Next base: position 12,958 of record OZ220013.1, on the reverse strand, counting down.
TAAAGCTATTGATTGTGAGTACAGTCTATTTTGTGTAAGTGTAGGCTCGCCCCAATAAATCAATAGCTTCAATCACTATGTTGAAGCTGTTGAATTTGTTGTAGAAGCTGTTGATTGTTGTAAGCTATTATGTGCTCAAGAGAGCTCTAGTTTTGTTGAAGCTGTTGAATCTGTTGTTGTTAAAGCTGTTAATCGTTGTAGCCTATTATGTGCTCTAGTTTAATTGAAGCTGTTGAATCTGTTGTTGAAGAAGTAGATTGTTGTAGGCTATTATGTGCAATAGAGAGCTCTAGTTTTGTTGAAGCTGTTGAATCTGTTGTTGTTGAAGCTGTTGATTGTTGTAGGCTATTATATGCTATAGAGAGCTCTAGTTTTGTTTAAGCTGTTGAATCTGTTGTTGAAGCTGTTGATTGTTGTAGGATATTATATGCTATAGAGAGCTCTAGTTTTGTTTAAGCTGTCGAATCTGTTGTTGTTGAAGCTGTTGATTGTTGTAGGCTATTATGTGCAATAGAGAGCTCTAATTTTGTTGAAGCTGTTCAATCTGTTGTTGAATCTGTTGATTGTTGTAGGCTATTATATGTTATAGAGAGGTCTAGTTTTGTTTAAGCTGTTGAATCTGTTGTTGTTGAAGCTGTTGATTGTTGTAGGCTATTATATGCTATAGAGAGCTCTAGTTTTGTTCAAGCTGTTGAACCTGTTGTTGTTGAAGCTGTTGATTGTTGTAGGCTATTATGTGTAATAGAGAGCTCTAGTTTTGTTGAAGTTGTTGAATCTGTTGTTGAAGCTGTTGATTGTTGTAGGCTACATTATGTGCTTTAGAGAGCTCTAGTTTTGTTGAAGCAGTTGAATCTGTTGTTGAAGCTGTTGATTGTTGTAGGTTATTATGTGCTCTAGAGAGCTCTAGTTTTGTTTAAGCTGTTGAATCTGTTGTTGAAGCTGTTGATTGTTGTAGGCTATTATATCTTAGAGAGGTCTAGTTTTGTTTAAGCTGTCGAATCTGTTGTTGTTGAAGCTGTTGATTGTTGTAGGCTTTTACGTGCTATAGACAGCTCTATTTTTTTTTAAGCTGTTGAATCTGTTGTTGTTGAAGCTGTTGATTGTTGTAGGCTACATTATGTGCTTTAGAGAGTTCTAGTTTTGTTGAAGCTGTTGAATCTGTGGTTGAAGCTGTTGATTGTAGGCTATTATATGATCTAGTGAGCTCTAGTTTTGTTGAAGCTGTTGATTGTTGTAGGCTACATTATGTGCTTTAGAGAGCTCTAGTTTTGTTGAAGCTGTTGAATCTGTGGTTGAAGCTGTTGATTGTAGGCTATTATAGGCTCTAGTGAGCTCTAGTTTTGTTGAAGCTGTTGATTGTTGTAGGCTATTAAGTGCCCAGGTTTAATTGAAGCTGTTGAATCTGTTGTTGTTAAAGCTGTTGATTGTTGTAGGCTATTATGTGCTCTATTCTTATTAAAGCTGTTGAATCTATTTTTGTTGAAGAGGTTGATTGTTGTAGGCTATTATGTGCAATAGAGAGCTCTAGTTTTGTTGAAGCTGTTGAATCTGTTGTTGAAGCTGTTGATTGTTGTAGGCTACATTATGTGCTTTAGAGAGCTCTAGTTTTGTTGAAGCAGTTGAATCTGTTGTTGAAGCTGTTGATTGTTGTAGGTTATTATGTGCTCTAGAGAGCTCTAGTTTTGTTTAAGCTGTTGAATCTGTTGTTGAAGCTGTTGATTGTTGTAGGCTATTATATCTTATAGAGAGGTCTAGTTTTGTTTAAGCTGTCGAATCTGTTGTTGTTGAAGCTGTTGATTGTTGTAGACTTTTACATGCTATAGACAGCTCTAGTTTTTTTTAAGCTGTTGAATCTGTTGTTGTTGAAGCTGTTGATTGTTGTAGGCTACATTATGTGCTTTAGAGAGCTCTAGTTTTGTTGAAGCTGTTGAATCTGTGGTTGAAGCTGTTGATTGTAGGCTATTATATGCTCTAGTGAGCTCTAGTTTTGTTGAAGCTGTTCATTGTTGTAGGCTACATTATGTGCTTTAGAGAGCTCTAGTTTTGTTGAAGCTGTTGAGTCTGTGGTCGAAGCTGTTGATTGTAGGCTATTATAGGCTCTAGTGAGCTCTAGTTTTGTTGAAGCTGTTGATTGTTGTAGGCTATTAAGTGCCCTAGTTTAATTGAAGCTGTTGAATCTGTTGTTGTTAAAGCTGTTGATTGTTGTAGGCTATTATGTGCTCTATTCTTATTAAAGCTGTTGAATCTATCTTTGTTGAAGAAGTTGATTGTGTAGGCTATTATGTGCAATAGAGAGCTCTAATTTTGTTGAAGCTGTTCAATCTGTTGTTGAAGCTGTTGATTGTTGTAGGCTATTATATCTTATAGAGAGGTCTAGTTTGTTTAAGCTGTTGAATCTGTTGTTGTTGAAGCTGTTGATTGTTGTAGGCTATTATATGCTATAGAGAGCTCTAGTTTTGTTCAAGCTGTTGAATCTGTTGTTGTTGAAGCTGTTGATTGTTGTAGGCTATTATGTGTAATAGAGAGCTCTAGTTTTGTTGAAGTTGTTGAATCTGTTGTTGAAGCTGTTGATTGTTGTAGGCTACATTATGTGCTTTAGAGAGCTCTAGTTTTGTTGAAGCAGTTGAATCTGTTGTTGAAGCTGTTGATTGTTGTAGGCTATTATGAGCTCTTGAGAGCTCTAGTTTTGTTGAAGCTGTTGATTGTTGAAGCTGTAGTTGTTGAATCTGTTTTTGAAGCTGTTGAATCAGTTGTTAAATCTGTTGATAACCATGTTGAAGTTGTTGATTTTCGTTGATGTTGAATCTGTTGTTGTTGAAGCTGTTGATTGTTGGTAGTGTTGAAGCTGTTCAATCAGTTGATCTTGTTAGTACAATTAAAGCTGTTGATTGTGAGTACAGTCTATTTTGTGTAAGTGTAGGCTCGCCCCAATAAATCAATAGCTTCAATCACTATGTTGAAGCTGTTGAATTTGTTCTAGAAGCTGTTGATTGTTGTAAGCTATTATGTGCTCTAGAGAGCTCTACTTTTGTTGAAGCTGTTGAATCTGTTGTTATTAAAGCTGTTGATTGTTGTAGGCTAGATTATGGCTCTAGTTTTGTTGAAGCTGTTGAATCTGTTGTTGTTGAAGATGTTGATTGGTTTGTAAGCTACATTATGTGGTCTAGAGAGCTCTAGTTTTGTTGAAGCTGTTGAATCTGTTGTTGTTGAAGCTGTTGATTGTTGTAGGCTATTATGTGCTCTAGAGAGTTCTAGTTTTGTTTAAGCTGTTGAATATTTTGTTGTTGAAACTGTTGAATCTGTTTTTATTGAACCTGTTGATTGTTGTAGGCTATATTATGTGCTCTAAAGAAGTCTAGTTTTGTTAAGGCAGTTGAATCTGTTGTTGAAGCTGTTGATTGTTGTAAGCTATTATGTGCTCTAGAGAGCTCTAGTTTTGTTGAAGCTGTTGATGTAAAAGCTGTTGATTGCTGTAGACTTTAATGTGCTCTAGAGAACTCTAGTTTTGTTGAAGCTGTTGAATCTGTTGGTGTTAAAGCTGTTGGTTGTTGTAGGCTACATTATGTGCTCTAGATTTGTTGAAGCCGTTGAATCTGTTGTTGTGGCCGTTGATTGTTGTAGGCTACTATGTGTTCTAGAGAGCTCTAGTTTTGTTGAAATTGTTGAATCTGTTGTTGGAGATGTTGATTGTTGTAGTCTATTATGTGCTCTAGAGAGCTCTAGTTTTGTTGAAGCTGTTGAATTTGCTGTTGAAGCTGTTGATTGTTGTCGGCAATTATGTGTACTAGAGAGCTCTAGTATTGTTGAAGCTGTTGATTGTTGTAGGCTATTATGTGATCTAGAGAGCTCTAGTTTTGTTGAAAATGTTGAAGCTGTTGATTGTTGTAAGCTTTTATGTCATCTGGAGAACTCTAGTTTTGTTGAATCTGTTGTTGAAGCTGTTGATTGTTGTAGGCAATTATGTGCTCTGGAGAGGTCTAGTTTTATTGAAGCTTATGAATCTGTTGTTGCTGAAGATGTTGTTTGTTGTACGCTATTATGTGCTCTAGAGAGCTCTAGTTTTGTTGAAGCTGTTGAATCTGCTGTTGTTGGAGCTGTTGATTGTTGTACGCTATTATGTGCTCTAGAGAGCTCTAGTTTTGTTGAAGCTGTTGAATCTGTTGTGGTTGAAGCTGTTGATTGTTGTAGGCTACATTATGTGTTCTAGAGAGCTCTAGTATTGTTGAAGCTGTTGATTGTTGTAGGCTATTATGTGCTCTAGAGAGCTCTAATTTTGTTGAAAATGTTGAATCTGTTGTTGAAGCTGTTGATTGTTGTACGCTATTATGTCATCTGGAGAACTCTAATTTTGTTGAATCTGTTGTTGAAGCTGTTGATTATTGTAGGCTATTATGAGCTCTAGAGAGCTCTAGTTTTGTTGAAGCTGTTGAATCTCTTGTTGAAGATGTTAAGTCTGTTGATGTTAAAGCTGTTGATTGTTGCAGGCTATTATGTGCTCTAGTTTTATGAATCTGTTTTTGTTGAAGCTGTTGATTGTTGTAGGCTACATTATGTGCTCTAGAGAGCTCTAGTATTGTTGAAGCTGTTGATTGTTGTAGGCTATTATGTGCTCTAGAGAGCTCTGGTTATGTTGAAGCAGTAGAATCTGCTGTTGAAGCTGTTGATTGTTGTAAGCTATTATGAGCTCTAGAGAGCTCTAGATATGTTGAAGTTGTTGAGTCTGTTTGTTGAAGCTGTTGAATCTGCTGTTGAAGCAGTTGATTGTTGTCGGCAATTATGTGCACTAGAGAGCTCTAGTTTTGTTGAAGCTGTTGAATCTATTATTGAAGCTGTTGATTGTTGTAGGCTATTATGTGCTCTAGAGAGCTCTAATTTTGTTGAAGCTGTTGAATCTGTTGTTGAAGCTGTTGTTGTTGAAGCTGTTGAATCTGTTTTTGTTGAAGCAATTGATTGTTGTAAGCTATTATGTGCTCTAGAGAGCTCTAGTTTTGTTGAAGCTGTTGAATCTGTTGTTGAAGCTGTTGATTGTTGTAAGCTATTATGTGCTCCAGAGAGCTCTAGTTTTGTTGAAGCTGTTGAATCTGTTCTTGTTGAAGCTGTTGAATCTGTTGTTGCTAAAGCTGTTGATTGTTGTAGGCTATTATGTGCTCTAGTTTTATTGAAGCTGTTGAATCAGTTGTTGAAGCTGTTGATTGTTGTAGGCTATCATGTGCAATAGAGACCTCTAGTTTTGTTGAAGTTGTTGAATCTGTTGTTGTTGAAGCTATTGATTGTTGTAAGCTATTACGTGCTCTAGAGAGCTCTAGTTTTGTTGAAGTTGTTGAATCCGTTGTTGTTGAAGCTGTTGATTGTTGTAAGCTATTATGTGCTCTAGAGAGCTCTAGTTTTGTTGAAGCTGTTGGATATGTTGTTGTTGAAGCTGTTGAATCTGTTATTGTTAAAGCTGTTGATTGTTGTAGGCTATTATGTACTCTAGCTTAATTGAAGCTGTTGATTGTTGTAAGCTATTATGTGCTCTAGAGAGCTCTAGTTTTGTTGAAGTTGTTGAATCTGTTGTTGTTGAAGCTGTTGATTGTTGTAAGCTATTATGTGCTCTAGAGAGCTCTAGTTTTGTTGAAGCTGTTGAATCTGTTGTTGTTTAAGCTGTTGATTGTTGTAAGCTATTATGTGCTCTAGAGAGCTCTAGTTTTGTTGAAGCTGTTGAATCTGTTATTGTTGAAGCTGTTGAATCTGTTATTGTTGAAGCTGTTGAATCTGTTGTTAAAGTTGTTGATTGTTGTAGGCTATTATGTTCTCTAGTTTTATTGAAGCTGTTGAATCTATTGTTGAAGATGTTGATTGTTGTAGGCTACATTATGTGTTCTAGAGAGCTCAAGTTTTGTCGAAGTTGTTGAATCTGTTGATAGTGAAGCTATTGATTGTTGTAGGCCATTATGTGCTCTAGAGAGCTCTAATTTTATTGAAGCAGTAGAATCTCATGTTGAAGCTGTTCATTTTTGTAGGTTATTATTATGTTCTAGAGAGTTCTAGTCTTGTTAAAACTGTTGAATCTGTTGTTGAAGCTGTTAATTATTGTAGGCTATTATGTGCTCTAGAGAGCTCTAATTTTATTGAAGCAGTAGAATCTCCTGTTGAAGCTGTTCATTTTTGTAGGTTATTATGTGTTCTAGAGAGCTCTAGTTTTGTTGAAGCTGTTGAATATGTTGATGGTGAAGCTGTTGAATCTGTTGTTGTTAAAGCTGTTGATTGTTGTAGGCTATTATGTGCTCTAGTTTTATTGAAGATGTTGAATCTGTTGTTGAAGCTGTTGATTGTTGTAGGCTATTATGAGCTTTAGAGAGCTCTAGTTTTGTTGAAGCTGTTGAATCTGTTGTTGTTGAAGCTGTTGAATCTGTTGTTGTTAAAGCTGTTCATTGTTGTAGGCTATTATGTGCTCTAGAGAGCTCTAGTCTTGTTGAAATTGTTGAATCTGTTGTTGAAACTGTTGATTGTTGTAGGCTACATTATGTGCTCTAAAGAGCTCTAATTTTGTTGAAGATGTTGAATCTGTTGTTGAAGATGTTGATTGTTGTAGGCAACATTATGTGCTCTAAAGAGCTCTAGTTTTGTTTAAGCTGTTTAATCTGTTGTTGTTCAAGCTGTTGAATCTGTTGTTGTTAAAGCTGTTCATTGTTGTAGGCTATTATGTGTTCTAGCTTTATTGAAGTTGTTAAATCTGTTGTAGTTGAAGATGTTCATTGTTGTAGGCTACAATATATGCTCTAGAGAGATCTAGTATTGTCGAAACTATTGAATCTGTTGTTGAAGCTGTCGAATCTGTTGTTGTTGAAGCTGTTGAATCTGTTTTTGTTGGAGCTATTGATTGTTGTAAGCTATTATGTGCTCTAGAGAGCTCTAGTTTTGTTGAAGTTGTTGAATCTGTTGTTGTTGAAGCTGTTGATTGTTGTAAGCTATTATGTGCTCTAGAGAGCTCTAGTTTTGTTGAAGCTGTTAAATCATTCTGTTGTTGAAGATGTTGATTGTTGTTGGCTACATTATGTGCTCTAGAGAGCTCTAGTTTTGTTTAAGCTGTTGGATCTGTTGTTGTTGAAGCTGTTGAATCTGTTATTGTTAAAGTTGTTGATTGTTGTAGGCTATTATGTACTCTAGTTTAATTGAAGCTGTTGAATCTGTTGTTGTTGAAGATGTTGATTGTTGTAGGCTATTATGTGCTCTAGTTTTATTGAAGATGTTGAATCTGTTGTTGAAGCTGTTGATTATTGTAGGCTATTATGAGCTCTAGAGAGCTGTAGTTTTGTTGAAGCTGTTGAATCTGTTGTTGTTGAAGCTGTTGAATCTGTTGTTAAAGCTGTTGATTGTTGTAGGCTATTATGTACTCTAGTTTAATTGAAGCTGTTGAATCTGTTGTTGTTGAAGATGTTGATTGTTGTAGGCTATTATGTGCTCTAGTTTTATTGAAGATGTTGAATCTGTTGTTGAAGCTGTTGATTGTTGTAGGCTATTATGAGCTCTAGAGAGCTCTAGTTTTGTTGAAGCTGTTGAATCTGCTGTTGAAGCTGTTGAATCTGTTGTTAAACATGTTGATCGTTGTAGGCTAGTATGTGCTATAGTTTTATTGAAGATGTTGAATCTGTTGTTGAAGCTGTTGATTGTTGTAGGCTACTATGAGCTTTAGAGAGCTCTAGTTTTGTTGAAGCTGTTGAATCTGTTGTTGTTGAAGCTGTTGAATCTGTTGTTGTTAAAGCTGTTCATTGTTGTAGGCTATTATGTGCTCTAGAGAGCTCTAGTCTTGTTGAAATTGTTGAATCTGTTGTTGAAGATGTTGATTGTTGTAGGCTATTATGTGCTCTAGTTTTATTGAAGATGTTGAATCTGTTGTTGAAGCTGTTGATTGTTGTAGGCTATTATGAGCTCTAGAGAGCTCTAGTTTTGTTGAAGCTGTTGAATCTGCTGTTGAAGCTGTTGAATCTGTTGTTAAACATGTTGATCGTTGTAGGCTAGTATGTGCTATAGTTTTATTGAAGATGTTGAATCTGTTGTTGAAGCTGTTGATTGTTGTAGGCTATTATGTACTCTAGTTTAATTGAAGCTGTTGAATCTGTTGTTGTTGAAGATGTTGATTGTTGAAGCTGTCGAATCTGCTGTTGAAGCTGTTGAATCTGTTGTTAAACCTGTTGATTGTTGTAGGCTAGTATGTGCTATAGTTTTATTGAAGATGTTGAATCTGTTGTTGAAGCTGTTGATTGCTATAGGCTATTATGAGCTCTAGAGAGCTCTAGAGAGCTCTAGTTTTGTTGAAGCTGTTGAATCTGTTGTTGTTGAAGCTGTTGAATCTGTTGTTAAAGCTGTTGATTGTTGTAGGCTATTATGTACTCTAGTTTAATTGAAGCTGTTGAATCTGTTGTTGTTGAAGATGTTGATTGTTGTAGGCTATTATGTGCTCTAGTTTTATTGAAGATGTTGAATCTGTTGTTGAAGCTGTTGATTGTTGTAGGCTATTATGAGCTCTAGAGAGCTCTAGTTTTGTTGAAGCTGTTGAATCTGCTGTTGAAGCTGTTGAATCTGTTGTTAAACATGTTGATTGTTGTAGGCTAGTATGTGCTATAGTTTTATTGAAGATGTTGAATCTGTTGTTGAAGCTGTTGATTGTTGTAGGCTATTATGAGCTCTAGAGAGCTCTAGTTTTGTTGAAGCTGTTGAATCTGTTGTTGTTGAAGCTGTTGAATCTGTTGTTAAAGCTGTTGATTGTTGTAGGCTATTATGAGCTCTAGATAGCTCTAGTTTTGTTGAAGCTGTCGAATCTGTTGTTGTTGAAGCTGCTGAATCTGTTTTTGTTGAAGCTATTGATTGTTGTAAGCTATTATGTGCTCTAGAGAGCTCTAGTTTTGTTGAAGTTGTTGAATCTGTTGTTGTTGAAGCTGTTGATTGTTGTAAGCTATTATGTGCTCTAGAGAGCTCTAGTTTTGTTGAAGTTGTTGAACCTGTTGTTCAAGCTGTTGATTGTTGTAAGCTATTATGTGCTGTAGAGAGCTCTAGTTTTGTTGAAGCTGTTGGACATGTTGTTGTTGAAGCTGTTGAATCTGTTATTGTTAAAGCTGTTGATTGTTGTAGGCTATTATGTACTCTAGTTTAATTGAAACTGTTGAATCTGTTGTTGTTGAAGCTGTTGATTGTTGTAAGCTATTATGTGCTCTAGAGAGCTCTAGTTTTGCTGAAGCTGTTGAATCTGTTGTTGTTGAAGCTGTTGTTGTTGAAGCTGTTGAATCAGTTTTTGTTGAAGCAATTGATTGTTGTAAGCTATAATGTGCTCTAGAGAGCTCTAGTTTTGTTGAAGCTGTTGAATGTGTTGTTGAAGCTGTTGATTGTTGTAAGCTATTATGTGCTCTAGAGAGCTCTAGTTTTGTTGAAGCCGTTGAATCTGTTGTTGCTAAAGCTGTTGATTGTTGTAGGCTATTATGTGCTCTAGTTTTATTGAAGCTGTTGAATCAGTTGTTGAAGCTGTTGATTGTTGTAGGCTATTATGTGCAATAGAGACCTCTAGTTTTGTTGAAGTTGTTGAATCTGTTGTTGTTGCAGATGTTGATTGTTGTAGGCTACATTGTCTGCTCTATAGAGCTCTAGTTTTGTTGAAGCTGCTGAATCTGTTGTTGTTTAAGCTGTTGATTGTTGTAAGCGATTATGTGCTCTAGAGAGCTCTAGTTTTGTTGAAGCTGTTGAATCTGTTATTGTTGAAGCTGTTGAATCTGTTATTGTTGAAGCTGTTGAATCTGTTGTTAAAGTTGTTGATTGTTGTGGGTTATTATGTGCTAAGTTTTATTGAAGCTGTTGAATCTGTTGCTGAAAATGTTGATTGTTGTAGGCTACATTATGTGCTCTAGAAAGATCTAGTTCTGTCGAAGCTGTTCAATCTGTTGTTTAATCTATTGTTGTTAAAGCTGTTGATTGTTGTAGGCTATTATGTTCTCTAGTTTTATTGAAGCTGTTGAATCTATTGTTGAAGATGTTGATTGTTGTAGGCTACATTATGTGTTCTAGAGAGCTCAAGTTTTGTCGAAGTTGTTGAATCTGTTGTTGTTGAAGCTATTGATTGTTGTAGGCCATTATGTGCTCTAGAGAGCTCTAATTTTATTGAAGCAGTGGAATCTCTTGTTGAAGCTGTTCATTTTTGTAGGTTATTATGTGTTCTAGAGAGCTCTAGTCTTGTTGAAACTGTTGAATCTGTTGTTGAAGCTGTTGATTGTTGTAGGCTATTATGTGCTCTAGTTTTATTGAAGATGTTGATTCTGTTGTTGAAGCTGTTGATTGTTGTAGGCTATTATGTGCTCTAGTTTTATTGAAGATGTTGAATCTGTTGTTGAAGCTGTTGATTGTTGTAGGCTATTATGAGCTTTAGAGAGCTCTAGTTTTGTTGAAGCTGTTGAATCTGTTGTTGTTAAAGCTGTTGATTGTTGTAGGCAAGCTGTTGGATCTGTTGTTGTTGAAGCTGTTGAATCTGTTATTGTTAAAGCTGTTGATTGTTGTAGGCTATTATGTACTCTAGTTTAATTGAAGCTGTTGAATCTGTTGTTGTTGAAGATGTTGATTGTTGTAGGCTATTATGTGCTCTAGTTTTATTGAAGATGTTGAATCTGTTGTTGAAGCTGTTGATTGTTGTAGGCTATTATGAGCTCTAGAGAGCTCTAGTTTTGTTGAAGCTGTTGAATCTGTTGTTGTTGAAGCTGTTGAATCTGTTGTTAAAGCTGTTGATTGTTGTAGGCTAGTATGTGCTATAGTTCTATTGAAGATGTTGAGTCTGTTGTTGAAGCTGTTGATTGTTGTAGGCTATTATGAGCTCTACAGAGCTCTAGTTTTGCTGAAGCGGTTGAATCTGTTGTTGTTAAAGCTGTTGAATCTGTTGTTAAAGCTGTTGATTGTTGTAGGCTATTATGTACTCTAGTTTAATTGAAGCTGTTTAATCTGTTGTTGTTGAAGATGTTGATTGTTGTAGGCTATTATGTGCTCTAGTTTTATTGAAGATGTTGAATCTGTCGTTGAAGCTGTTGATTATTGTAGGCTATTATGAGCTCTAGAGAGCTCTAGTTTTGTTGAAACTGTTGAATCTGTTGTTGTTGAAGCTGTTGAATCTGTTGTTAAAGCTGTTGATTGTTGTAGGCTAGTATGTGCTATAGTTCTATTGAAGATGTTGAGTCTGTTGTTGAAGCTGTTGATTGTTGTAGGCTATTATGAACTCTAGAGAGCTCTAGTTTTGCTGAAGCGGTTGAATCTGTTGTTGTTGAAGCTGTTGAATCTGTTGTTAAAGCTGTTGATTGTTGTAGGCTATTATGTACTCTAGTTTAATTGAAGCTGTTTAATCTGTTGTTGTTGAAGATGTTGATTGTTGTAGGCTATTATGTGCTCTAGTTTTATTGAAGATGCTGAATCTGTTGTTGAAGATGTTGATTGTTGTAGGCTATTATGAGCTCTAGAGAGCTCTAGTTTTGTTGAAGCTGTTGAATCTGCTGTTGAAGCTGTTGAATCTGTTGTTAAACCTGTTGATTGTTGTAGGCTAGTATGTGCTATAGTTTTATTGAAGATGTTGAATCTGTTGTTGAAGCTGTTGATTGTAGGCTATTATGAGCTCTAGTTTTGTTGAAGCTGTTGAATCTGTTGTTGTTGAAGCTGTTGAATTTGTTGTTAAAGCTGTTGATTGTTGTAGGCTATTATGTGCTCAAGATAGCTCTAGTTTTGTTGAAGCTGTCGAATCTGTTGTTGTTGAAGCTGTTGAATCTGTTTTTGTTGAAGCTGTTGACTGTTGTAAGCTATTATGTGCTCTAGATAGCTCTAGTTCTGTTGAAGCTGTTGAATCTGTTGTTGTTGAAGCTGTAGAATCTGTTTTTGTTGAAGCTGTTGATTGTTGTAAGCTACTATGTGCTCTAGAGAACTCTAGTTTTGTTGAAGTTGTTGAATCTGTTGTTGTTGAAGCTGTTGATTGTTGTAAGCTATTATGTGCTCTAGAGAGCTCTAGTTTTGTTGAAGTTGTTGAATCTGTTGTTGAAGCTGTTGATTGTTGTAAGCTATTATGTGCTCTAGAGAGCTCTAGTTTTGTTGAAGCTGTTGGATATGTTGTTGTTGAAGCTGTTGAATCTGTTATTGTTAAAGCTGTTGATTGTTGTAGGCTATTAAGTACTCTAGTTTAATTGAAGCTGTTGTATCTGTTGTTGTTGAAGATGTTGATTGTTGTAGGCTATTATGAGCTCTACAGAGCTCTAGTTTTGTTGAAGTTGTTGAATCTGTTGTTGTTGAAGCTGTTGAATCTGTTGTTAAAGCTGTTGATTGTTGTAGGCTAATATATACTCTAGTTTAATTGAAGCTGTTGAATCTGTTGTTGTTGAAGATGTTGATGTAGGCTATTATGTGCTCTAGTTTTATTGAAGATGTTGAATCTGTTGTTGAAGCTGTTGATTGTTGTAGGCTATTATGAGCTCTAGAGAGCTCTACTTTTGTTTAAGCTGTTAAATCTGCTGTTGAAGCTGTTAAATCTGTTGTTAAACCTGTTGATTGTTGTAGGCTAGTATGTGCTATAGTTTTATTGAAGATGTTGAATCTGTTGTTGAAGCTGTTGATTGTTGTAGGCTATTATGAGCTCTAGAGAGCTCTAGTTTTGTTGAAGCTGTTGAATCTGTTGTTGTTGAAGCTGTTGAATCTGTTGTTAAAGCTGTTGATTGTTGTAGGCTAATATGTACTCTAGTTTAATTGAACCTGTTGAATCTGTTGTTGAAGATGTTGACTGTTGTAGGCTATTATGCGCTCTAATTTTTTTGAAGATGTCGAATCTGTTGTTGAAGCTGTTGATTATTGTAGGCTATTATGAGCTCTAGAGAGCTCTAGTTTTGTTGAAGCTGTTGAATCTGCTGTTGAAGCTGTTGAATCTGTTGTTAAAGCTGTTGATTGTTGTAGGCTAGTATGTGCTATAGTTCTA
>OZ220012.1:0-75277 GCA_964291365.2 Stappiaceae bacterium | reverse complement strand
TAAGTGGACTCCACTGTCCTGCAAGCCGTGCATATACAATAGTACAGAGATGTACCTATTGCATTATACAAATTTTGTAGGTATATCGCCAGATGCAGCATAAAATTAATTTTGAAAACGTCTGCACATACTGAGTGGCTATGTATGGACATTATGTTTGTACACTCTGTGCACAGAGTAATACTGTGTCGAAATCATTCTAGTCAGCCAACAAAAGATAGAATCGTTAGTAAGGATGGCTATGAAACAAAATAAGTCAGTTTTCGGCGAACGATCGAACCGTTAGTAGGGATGGCTATGACACAAAATTTTTTTGCCGGACAGTACCCGACAAACGACCGAATCTTTAGTAAGGATGGCTATGAAGCTATGTAGTGTAATCTTTTTGCCTAACAGTATCTGGCAAACAAATCAAATTGTCAGTAAGGATGGCTATGAAACAAATCTTTTTGCCGGACAGTACCCGACAAATGACCGAATTTTTAGTAAGGATGGCTATGAAGCTACTATAGTGTAATGTAATCTTTTTGCCTAACAGTATCTGGCAAACGAATCGAATCGTTACTAAGGATGGTTATGAAAGGAAATCATTTTTCCGGATCCGCAAACTATCGAATCGTTACTAGAGTATGTTACTATATATCACTATGAATGGTATGTCATACTGCCGGACAGTATCCAGCAAACAATCGAATTGTTAGTTAGGATGGCTATGAAGCTATGTAATGTAGTTCTTTTGCCGGATAGTAGCCGGCAATGATAGTAAGGTTGCTAAGTAATGCAATCTTTTTTGCTGGACGGTATCTGACAATAATTTATGACAAATAGAGGCCAGGAGGCCCAATAGTCAGAAACAAAAGTGTAAACAAAAATTGAGGAAAAGTAGTGGCAGATAAAAGTGTTAAAGAAGTGATCTCCTTTTCTCAAGTGCTACAAAAATGAATTTGCTGAAGGAGTAGAGTAACTGTTTACTGGTTGTAAGGATGGCTAGGAAGCTGTGACGTAATCTTTTTGCCGGACAGTATCCGGCAAACGATCCAATCGTTAGTAAGGATGGCTATGAAGCTATGTAACGTAATCTTTTTGTCAGGCAGTATCCGGCAAACCATCGAATCATTAATAAGGATGGCTATAAAGCTATGTAACCTAATCATTTTTGCCGGACAGTATCTGGCAAACGTTAGACATAGTAAGTAATGCCAAGAGTATATAATAGGAAGAGAGAGGGAGAGTATCCTACTCCATATACTGCTGTGCAAACACATTGCGGATAATTAAATTTGAGTGGTTGACTCAAACAAGCTGTGAAACCCAACAGTGCAGTAGTTGGTTAGTGTCAAGGTGGGCTGTCCTAGACCAATTATTGGCCAACACTCACTTAACTTACAAGGTGGTTGTGTAGTATACTACAGTTTACAGGGATATACGGGTTTAATTATCCGCAATGCGTTTGCACAGCAGTATACAGAGTAGGATACTCTCCCTCTCTCTTCTATTATGTACTCTTGGTAATGCTATGAAACTATGTAACAAATTTTTTGCCGCACAGTATCCGGCAAACGATCAAATCGTTAGACCTAGTAAAAATTGCTATGAAGTATGTAATTAATATATAGATGGAGCACCATTACACTGAAGGGGGTGTGGCCACAAAACTTGCTCATGCTCACCCGCACAATATCGCACCTGTACACTACAGAGTAATATAAAAAAAATTTCTGCCTACGCCACTGCACTAGCTGAAACAGCAAGTTATCTACTGTCAGCCATAATCAAAACCTTCATAGTCATAATTAAAAACTACTCTTACACAAGATAGACTGTACAAACAATCAAAAGTTTCAACTGTACTAACAAGATCAACAAATTCAAGAGCTTCAACAGTCTAACCAACAATCAACAGCTTCAACAACAAGTTCAACATCAACAACAATCAACAACTTCAAGATGGTGATCAACAGATTAAACAACAGATTCAACAGCTTCATCAATCACCAGCTTCAACAACTGATTATTCAACAGCTTCAACAATCACGAGATTCAACAACAACAGATTCAACAACAATCAAGAGCAACAGATTCAACAACATCAACAACAATTAACATCTTCAACATGGTGATCAACAGATTCAATAGCTTCAACAATCATAATCAACAATCAACAGCTTTAACTATACTAACAAGATCAACAGATTCAACAACAGCTTCAATAATTATAGTCAACAATGAACAGATTCAACAACATCAACAACAATCAACAGCTTCAACAACAACAGATTTAACATCAACAACTACAACAACAATCAACAGATTCAACAGCTTCAACATGGTGATTGAAGCTATTGATTTATTGGGGCGAGCCTACTCTTACACAAGATAGACTGTACTAACAATCAACAGCTTCAAGTATACTAACAAGATCAACAAATTCAACAGCTTCAACAATCAACAGAATCAACAACATCAACAACAATCAACAACTTCAACATGATGATCAACAGATTAGACAACAGATTCAACAGCTTCAATAATCACCAGCTTCAACAACAGATTGTTCAACAGCTTGAAAAACAATCAACAGGAACAGATTCAACATCAACAATAAAGAGCTTTGATCAACATAGTGATCAACAAATTCAACAGCTTCAACGATAATAACCAACAATCAACAGCTTCAACTATACTAACAAGATCAACACATTCAACAACAGCTTCAACAATTATAATCAACAATCAACTTCTTCAACAACAAATTCAACACCAACAACAATCAATGGCTTCAACAACAACTGATTTAACTTCAACAAAACCAACAACAATCAACAGCTTCAACAACAGATTCAACAGCTTCGGCAAAACTAGATCTCTATAGAGCACATAATAGCCTACAACAATCAACAGCTTCAACAACAGATTAAACAGCTTCAACAAGACTAGAGCTCTCTAGAGCACATAATGTAGCCTACAACAATCAACAGCTTCAACAACAACAGATTTAACAGCTTCAACAAAACAAGAGCTCTCTATTGCACATAATAGCCTACAACAATCAACAGCTTCAACAACAAATTCAACAGCTTCAATAAAACTAGAGCACATAATAGCCTACAACAATTAACAGCTTTAACAACAGATTCAACAGCTTCAACAACAGATTCAACAGCTTCGACAAAACTAGATATCTCTAGAACACATAATGTAGCCTACATCAATCAACATCTTCAGCAACAGATTCAACAGCTTCAGTAAAACTAGAGCACATAATAGCCTACAACAGTCAACAGCTTTACCAACAGATTCAACAGCTTCAACAAAACTAGAGCTCCCTAGAGGACATAATAGCATACAACAATCAACAGCTTCCACAACAGATTCAACTGCTTCAACAAAACTAGAACTCTCTAGAGCACATAATAGCCTACAACAATCAACAGCTTCAACAAAGCTAGAGCTCTCTAGAGCACATAATGTACCTTACAGCAATCAACATCGTCAACAACAGATTCAACAATTTCAACAAAACTAGAGCTCTCTAGAGCACATAATAGCCTACAACATTTGACACCTTCAACAACAACATATTGAACAGCTTCAACAAAACTAGAACTCTCTAGAGCAGACAATGTAGCCTACAACAATCAACATCTGCAACAACAACAGATTCAACAACTTCAACAAAACTAGAGGTCTCTATTGCACATAGTAACCTACAACAATCAACAGCTTCAACAACTGATTCAACAGCTTCAATAAAACTAGAGCACATAATAGCCTACAACAATCAACAGCTTTAGCAACAACAGATTCAACAGCTTCAACGAGAACAGATTCAACAGCTTCAACAAAACTAGAGCTCTCTAGAGCACATAATAGCTTACAACAATCAACAGCTTCAACAACAACAGATTCAACAGCTTCAACAAAACTAGAGCTCTCTAGAGCAGACAATGTAGCCTACAACAATCAACATCTGCAACAACAACAGATTCAACAACTTCAACAAAACTAGAGGTCTCTATTGCACATAATAGCCTACAACAATCAACAGCTTCAACAACTGATTCAACAGCTTCAATAAAACTAGAACACATAATAGCACATCAACAGCTTTAGCAACAACAGATTCAACAGCTTCAACAAGAACATATTCAACAGCTTCAACAAAACTAGAGCAACACATAATAGCTTACAACAATCAACAGCTTCAACAACAGATTCAACAACTTCAACAAAACTAGAGCTCTCTAGAGCACATTCAAACAATCAATTGCTTCAACAAAAACAGATTCAGCAGCTAGAGCTTCAACAAAACTAGAGCTCTCTAGAGCACATAATAGCTTACAACAATCAACAGCTTCAACAACAACAGATTCAACAGCTTCAATTAAACTAGAGTACATAATAGCCTACAACAATCAACAGCTTTAACAATAACAGATTCAACAGCTTCAACAACAACATATCCAACAGCTTCAACAAAACTAGAGCTCTCTAGAGCACATAATAGCTTACAACAATCAACAGCTTCAACAACAACAGATTCAACACATAATAGCTTCAACAAAACTAGAGAGCTCTCTAGAGCACATAATAGCTTACAACAATCAACAGTTTTAACAAAAACAGATTCAACAGCTTCAACAACAACAGATTCGATAGCTTCAACAAAACTAGAGCTATCTAGAGCACATAGTAGCTTACAACAATCCACAGCTTCAACAAAAACGGATTCAACAGCTTCAACAACAACAGATTCGATAGCTTCAACAAAACTAGAGCTATCTAGAGCACATAATGTAGCCCTCAACAATTAACATCTTGAACAACAACAGATTCAACAGCTTCAATAAAACTAGAGCACATAATAGCCTACAACAATGAACAGCTTTAACACCAACAGATTAAACAGCTTCAACAACAGATTCAATTGTTTCAACAATACTAGATCTCTCTAGAGCACATACTGTAGCGTACAACAATGAACATCTTCAACTACAGCAGATTTAACAATTTCAATAAAGCTAGAACACATAATAGCCTACAACAATGAACAGCTTTAACAACAACAGATTCAACAGCTTGAACAACAACAGATTAAACAGCTTAAACAAAACTAGAACTCTTTAGAGCACATAATGTTGCCTACAACAATCAACATCTTCAACAACAGATTCAACAACTTCAACAAAATTAGAGCTCTTTAGAGCACATAATGTAGCCTACAACAATCAACAGTTTCTACAACAGATTCAATAATTTCAACAAAACTAGAGCTCTCTAGAGCACATAATAGCATACAACAATCAACAGCTTTAACAACAGATTCAACAGCTTCAACAACAACAGATTCAACAGCTTCAACAAACCTAGAGCTCTCTAGAGCACATAATAGCTTACAACAATCAACAGCTTCAACAACAACAGATTCAACAGCTTCAATTAAACTAGAGTACATAATAGCCTACAACAATCAACAGCTTTAACAATAACAGATTCAACAGCTTCAACAACATATCCAACAGCTTCAACAAAACTAGAGCTCTCTAGAGCACATAATAGCTTACAACAATCAACAGCTTCAACAACAACAGATTCAACAACTTCAACAAAACTAGAGCTGCTCTCTAGAGCACATAATAGCTTACAACAATCAAGAGCTTCAACAACAATAGATTCAACAATTTCAACAAAACTAGAACTCTCTAGAGCACATAATAGCTTACAACAATCAACAGCTTCAACAAAAACAGATTCAACAGCTTCAACAAAACTAGAGCTCTCTAGAGCACATAATAGCTTACAACAATCAATTGCTTCAACAAAAACAGATTCAATAGCTTCAACAACAACATATTCAACAGCTTCAACTAAACTAGAGCTCTCTAGAGCACATAATAGCTTACAACAATCAACAGCTTCAACAACAACAGATTCAACAACTTCAATTAAACTAGAGTACATAATAGCTTACAACAATCAATTGCTTCAACAAAAACAGATTCAACAGCTTCAACAACAACAGATTCAACAACTTCAACAAAACTAGAGCTCTCTAGAGCACATAATAGCTTACAGCATTCAACAGCTTCAACAACAGATTCAACAACTTCAACAAAACTGGAGCTCTCTAGAGCACATAATAGCTTACAACAATCAACAGCTTTAACAAAAACAGATTCAACAGCTTCGACAACAACAGATTCGACAGCTTCAACAAAACTAGAGCTATCTAGAGAACATAATAGCCTACAACAATCAACAGCTTTAACAACAGATTCAACAGCTTCAACAACAACAAATTCAACAGCTTCAACAAAACTAGAGCTCTCTAGAGCTCATAATAGCCTACAACAATCAACAGCTTCAACAACAGATTCAACATCTTCAATAAAACTAGAGCACATAATAGCCTACAACAATCAACATCTTCAACAACAGATTCAACAGCTTCAATTAAACTAGAGTACATAATAGCCTACAACAATCAACAGCTTCAACAATAACAGATTCAACAGCTTCAACAACAACAGATCCAACAGCTTGCCTACAACAATCAACAGCTTTAACAACAACAGATTCAACAGCTTCAACAACAACAGATTCAACAAAACTAGAGCTCTCTAAAGCTCATAATAGCCTACAACAATCAACAGCTTCAACAACAGATTCAACATCTTCAATAAACCTAGAGCACATAATAGCCTACAACAATCAACAGCTTTAACAACAACAGCTTTAACAACAACAGATTCAACAGCTTCACCATCAACATATTCAACAGCTTCAACAAAACTAGAGCTCTCTAGAACACATAATAACCTACAAAAATGAACAGCTTCAACAGGAGATTCTACTGCTTCAATAAAATTAGAGCTCTCTAGAGCACATAATAGCCTACAACAATCAACAGCTTCAACAACAGATTCAACAGTTTCAACAAGACTAGAGCTCTCTAGAACACATAATAACCTACAAAAATGAACAGCTTCAACAAGAGATTCTACTGCTTCAATAAAATTAGAGCTCTCTAGAGCACATAATGGCCTACAACAATCAATAGCTTCAACAACAACAGATTCAACAACTTCGACAAAACTTGAGCTCTCTAGAACACATAATGTAGCCTACAACAATCAACATCTTCAACAATAGATTCAACAGCTTCAATAAAACTAGAGAACATAATAGCTTACAACAATCAACAGCTTTAACAACAATAGATTAAACAACAACAGATTGAACAGCTTCGACAGAACTAGATCTTTCTAGAGCACATAATGTAGCCTACAACAATCAACATTTTCAGCAACAGATTCAACAGCTTCAATAAAACTTAGCACATAATAGCCCACAACAATCAACAACTTTAACAACAGATTCAACAGCTTCAACAATAACAGATTCAACAGCTTCAACAAAAACAGATTCAACAGCTTCAACAAAACTAGAGCTCTCTAGAGCACATAATAGCTTACAACAATCAACAGCTTAAACAACAACAGATTCGACAGCTTAAACAAAACTAGAGCTCTCTATAGCATATAATAGCCTACAACAATCAACAGCTTCAACAACAGATTCAACTGCTTCAACAAAACTAGAGCTCTATAGAGCAGACAATGTAGCCTACAACAATCAACATCTGCAACAACAACAGATTCAACAACTTTAACAAAACTAGAGGTCTCTATTGCACATAATAGCCTACAACAATCAACAACTTCAACAACTGATTCAACAGCTTCAATAAAACTAGAGCACCTAATAGCCTACAACAATCAACAGCTTTAGCAACAACAGATTCAACAGCTTCAACAAGAACAGATTCAACAGCTTCAACAAAACTAGAGCTCTCTAGAGCACATAATAGCTTACAACAATCAACAGCTTCAACAACAGATTCAACAGCTTCAACAAGACTAGAGCTCTCTAGAGCACATAATGTAGCCTACAACAATCAACAGCTTCAACAACAGATTCAACAGCTTCAGCAAAACTAGAGCTCTCTAGAGCACATAATAGCTTGCAACAATCAATTGCTTCAACAAAAACAGATTCAACAGCTTCAACAACAACAGCTTCAACAACAACAGATTCAACAGCTTCAGCAAAACTAGAGCTCTCTAGAGCACATAATAGCTTACAACAATCAACAGCTTCAACAACAACAGATTCAACAGCTTCAATTAAACTAGAGTACATAATAGCCTACAACAATCAACAGCTTCAACAACAACAGATTCAACAGCTTCAACAAAACTAGAGCTCTCTAGAGCACATAATAGCTTACAACAATCAACAGCTTCAACAACAACAGATTCAACATCTTCAACAAAACTAGAGCTCTCTAAAGCACATAATAGCTTACAACAATCAACAGCTTCAACAACAACAGATTCAACAGCTTCAATTAAGCTAGAGTACATAATAGCCTACAACAATCAACAGCTTTAACAATAACAGATTCAACAGCTTCAACAACAACATATCCAACAGCTTCAACAAAACTAGAGATCTCTATTGCACATAATAGCCTACAACAATCAACAGCTTCAACAACTGATTCAACAGCTTCAATAAAACTAGAGCACATAATAGCCTACAACAATCAACAGCTTTTACAACAACAGATTCAACAGCTTCAACAACAACAGATTCAACAGCTTCAACAAAACTAGAGCTCTCTAGAGCAGACAATGTGGCCTACAACAATCAACATCTGCAATAACAACAGATTCAACAACTTCAACAAAACTAGAGGTCTCTATTGCACATAATAGCCTATAACAATCAACAGCTTCAACAACTGATTCAACAGCTTCAATAAAACTAGAGCACATAATAGCCTACAACAATCAACAGCTTTAGCAACAACAGATTCAACAGCTTCAACAAGAACAGATTCAACAGCTTCAACAAAACTAGAGCTCTCTAGAGCACATAATAGCTTACAACAATCAACAGCTTCAACAACAACAGATTCAACAGCTTCAACAAAACTAGAGCTCTCTAGAGCACATAATAGCTTACAATAATCAATTGCTTCAACAAAAACAGATTCAACAGCTTCAACAACAACAGCTTCAACAACAGATTCAACAGCTTCAACAAAATTAGAGCTCTCTAGAGCGCATAATAGCCTACAACAATCAACAGCTTCAATAATAGATTCAACAGCTTCAACAAAACTAGAGCTCTCTAGTGCACATAATTGCCGACAATCAACTGCTTCAACAGCAGATTCAACAGCTTCAACAAACAGACTCAACAACTTCAACATATCTAGAGCTCTCTAGAGCTCATAATAGCTTACAACAATCAACAGCTTCAACAGCAGATTCAACTGCTTCAACAAAACCAGAGCTCTCTAGAGCACATAATAGCCTACAACAATCAACAGCTTCAACAATACTAGAGCTCTCTAGAGCACCTACAACAATCAACAGCTTCAACAAAAACAGATTCATAAAACTAGAGCACATAATAGCCTACGACAATCAACAGCTTTAACAACAACAGACTCAACATCTTCAACAAGAGATTCAACAGCTTCAACAAAACTAGAGCTCTCTAGAGCTCATAATAGCCTACAATAATCAACAGCTTCAACAACAGATTCAACAAAACTAGAGTTCTCCAGATGACATAATAGCGTACAACAATCAACAGCTTCAACAACAGATTCAACAAAACTAGAGTTCTCCAGATGACATAATAGCGTACAACAATCAACAGCTTCAACAACAGATTCAACATTTTCAACAAAATTAGAGCTCTCTAGAGCACATAATAGCCTACAACAATCAACAGCTTCAACAATACTAGAGCTCGAGTCTCTAGAGCACATAATGTAGCCTACAACAATCAACAGCTTCAACAAAAACAGATTCATAAAAATAGAGCACATAATAGCCTACAACAATCAACAGCTTTACCAACAACGGACTCAACATCTTCAACAAGAGATTCAACAGCTTCAACAAAACTAGAGCTCTCTAGAGCTCATAATAGCCTACAATAATCAACAGCTTCAACAACAGATTCAACAAAATTAGAGTTCTCCAGATGACATAATAGCGTACAACAATCAACAGCTTCAACAACAGATTCAACATTTTCAACAAAATTAGAGCTCTCTAGAGCATATAATAGCCTACAACAATCAACAGCTTCAACAATACTAGAGCTCTCTAGAGCACATAATGTAGCCTACAACAATCAACAGCTTTAACCACAACAGATTCAACAGCTTCAACAAAACTAGAGCACATAATAGCGTACAACAATCAACAGCTCCAACAACAGCAGATTCAACAGCTTCAACAAAACTAGAGCACTCTAGAGCACATAATAGCGTACAACAAACAACATCTTCAGCAACAACAGATTCATAAGCTTCAATAAAACTAGACCTCTCCAGAGCACATAATAGCCTACAACAATCAACAGCTTCAACAACAGATTCAACAAAACTAGAGTTCTCCAGATGACATAATAGCTTACAACAATCAACAGCTTCAACATTTTCAACAAAACTAGAGCTCTCTAGATCACATAATAGCCTACAACAATCAACAGCTTCAACAATACTAGAGCTCTCTAGTGCACATAATTGCCGACAACAATCAACAGCTTCAACAGCAAATTCAACAGCTTCAACAAAACTAGAACTTTCTAGAGCACATAATAGACTACAACAATCAATATCTCCAACAACAGATTCAACAATTTCAACAAAACTAGAGCTCTCTAGAACACATAGTAGCCTACAACAATCAACGGCCATAACAACAGATTCAACGGCTTCAACAAATCTAGAGCTCTCTAGAGCACATAATGTAGCCTACAACAACCAACAGCTTTAACACCAACAGATTCAACAGCTTCAACAAAACTAGAGTTCTCTAGAGCACATAATAGTCTACAGCAATCAACAGCTTCTACATCAACAGCTTCAACAAAACTAGAGCTCTCTAGAGCACATAATAGCTTACAACAATCAACAGCTTCAACAGCAGATTCAACTGCCTTAACAAAACTAGAGTTCTTTAGAGCACATAATATAGCCTACAACAATCAACAGGTTCAATAAAAACACATTTAACAGTTTCAACAACAAAATATTCAACAGCTTAAACAAAACTAGAACTCTCTAGAGCACATAATAGCCTACAACAATCAACAGCTTCAACAAAACTAGAGCTCTCTAGACCACATAATGTAGCTTACGAACCAATCAACATCTTCAACAACAACAGATTCAACAGCTTCAATAAAACTAGAGCCATAATCTAGCCTACAACAATCAACAGCTTTAACAACAACAGATTCAACAGCTTCAACAAAACTAGAGCTCTCTAGAGCACATAATAGCTTACAACAATCAACAGCTTCTACAACAAATTCAACAGCTTCAACGTAGTGATTGAAGCTATTGATTTATTTGGGCGAGCCTACACTTACACAAAATAGACTGTACTCACAATCAACAGCTTTAATTGTACTAACAAGATCAACTGATTGAACAGCTTCAACACTACCAACAATCAACAGCTTCAACAACAACAGATTCAACATCAACGACAATCAACAACTTCAACATGGTTATCAACAGATTTAACAACTGATTCAACAACTTCAAAAACAGATTCAACAACTACAGCTTCAACAATCAACAGCTTCAACAACAGATTTAACAGCTTCAACAAAACTAGAGCTCTCAAGAGCTCATAATAGCCTACAACAATCAACAGCTTCAACAACAGATTCAACTGCTTCAACAAAACTAGAGCTCTCTAATGCACATAATGTAGCCTACAAAAATCAACAGCTTCAACAACAACAGATTCAACAGCTTCAACAAAACTAGAGCTCTCTAGAGCACATAATAGCTTACAACAATCAACAGCTTCTACAACAAATTCAACAGCTTCAACGTAGTGATTGAAGCTATTGATTTATTGGGGCGAGCCTACACTTACACAAAATAGACTGTACTCACAATCAACAGCTTTAATTGTACTAACAAGATCAACTGATTGAACAGCTTCAACACTACCAACAATCAACAGCTTCAACAACAACGGATTCAACATCAACGACAATCAACAACTTCAACATGGTTATCAACAAATTTAACAACTGATTCAACAGCTTCAAAAACAGATTCAACAACTACAGCTTCAACAATCAACAGCTTCAACAACAGATTTAACAGCTTCGACAAAACTAGAGCTCTCAAGAGCTCATAATAGCATACAACAATCAACAGCTTCAACAACAGATTCAACTGCTTCAACAAAACTAGAGCTCTCTAATGCACATAATGTAGCCTACAAAAATCAACAGCTTCAACAACAGATTCAACAGCTTCAACAAAACTAGAGCTCTCTATTACACATAATAGCCTACAACAATCAACAGCTTCAACAACAACAGATTCAACAGCTTGAACAAAACTAGAGCTCTCTATAGCATATAATAGCCTACAACAATCAACAGCTTCAACAACAGATTCAACAGCTTAAACAAAACTAGAGCTCTCTATTGCACATAATAGCCTACAACAATCACCTGCTTCAACAACAACAGATTCGACAGCTTAAACAAAACTAGACCTCTCTATAACATATAATAGCCTACAACAATCAACATCTTCGACAAAAATAGATTCAACAGCTTTAATAAACTAGAGCACATAATAGCCTACAACAATCAACAGCTTTAACAACAACAGATTCAACAGCTTCAACAAAACTAGAGCTCTCTATTGCACATAATAACCTACAACAATCAACAGCTTCAACAACAGATTCGACAGCTTAAACAAAACTAGAGCTCTCTATAGCATATAATAGCCTACCACAATCAATTACTTCAACAACAACAGATTCGGCAGCTTAAACAAAACTAGACCTCTCTATACATATAATAGCCTACAACAATCAACAATTTCAACAACAGATTCGACAGCTTAAACAAAACTAGAGCTTTCTATAACATATAATAGCCTACAACAATCAACAGCTTCAACATCAGATTCAACAGCTTAAACAAAACTAGAGCTCTCTATAGCATATAATAGCCTACAACAATCAACAGCTTCAACAACAACAGCTTCAACAGCTTCAACAAAACTAGAGCTCTCTAGAGCACATAATGTAGCCTACAACAATCAACATCTTCAACAAAAATAGATTCAACAGCTTTAATAAACTAGAGCACATAATAGCCTACAACAATCAACAGCTTTAACAACAACAGATTCAACAGCTTCAACAAAACTAGAGCTCTCTAGAGCACATAATAGCTTACAACAATCAACAGCTTCTACAACAAATTCAACAGCTTCAACATAGTGATTGAAGCTATTGATTTATTGGGGCGAGCCTACACTTACACAAAATAGACTGTACTCACAATCAACAGCTTTAATTGTACTAACAAGATCAACTGATTGAACAGCTTCAACACTACCAACAATCAACAGCTTCAACAACAGCAGATTCAACAACAACAGATTCAACATCAACGACAATCAACAGCTTCAACATGGTTATCAACAGATTTAACACCTGATTCAACAGCTTCAAAAGCAGATTCAACAACTACAGCTTCAACAATCAACAGCTTCAACAACAGATTTAACAGCTTCAACAAAACTAGAGCTCTCAAGAGCTCATAATAGCCTACAACAATCAACAGCTTCAACAACAGATTCAACTGCTTCAACAAAACTAGAGCTCTCTAAAGCACATAATGTAGCCTACAACAATCAACAGCTTCAACAACAGATTCAACAACTTCAACAAAACTAGAGCTCTCTATTACACATAATAGCCTACAACTATCAACAGCTTCAACAACAACAGACTCAACAGCTTGAACAAAACTAGAGCTCTCTATAGCATATAATAGCCTACAACAATCAACAGCTTCAACAACAACAGATTCAACAGCTTAAACAAAACTAGAGCTCTCTATTGTACATAATATCCTACAACAATCACCTGCTTCAACAACAGATTCGACAGCTTAAACAAAACTAGACCTCTCTATAACATATAATAGCCTACAACAATCAACAGCTTCAACAACAGATTCAACAGCTTAAACAAAACTAGAGCTCTCTATAGTATATAATAGCCTACAACAATCAACAGCTTCAACAACCACTGATTCAACAGCTTTAAAAAAATTAGAGCTCTCTAGAGCACATAATGTAGCCTACAACAATCAACATCTTCAATAAAAATAGATTCAACAGCTTTAATAAACTAGAGCACATAATAGCCCGCAACAATCAACAGTTTTAACAACAGATTCAACAGCTTCAACAAAACTAGAGCTCTCTATTGCACATAATAGCCTACAACAATCAACAGCTTCAACAACAGATTCGACAGCTTAAACAAAACTAGAGCTCTCTATAGCATATAATAGCCTACAACAATCAACTACTTCAACAACAACAGATTCGGCAGCTTAAACAAAACTAGACCTCTCTATAACATATAATAGCCTACAACAATCAACAATTTCAACAACAGATTCGACAGCTTAAACAAAACTAGAGCTTTCTATAGCATATAATAGCCTACAACAATCAACAGCTTCAACAACAACAGATTCAACAGCTTCAACAAAACTAGAGCTCTCCATAGCTTATAATAACCTACAACAATCAACAGCTTCAACAACAACAGATTCAACAGCTTTAATAAACTAGAGCACATAATAGCCTACAACAATCAACAGCTTCTACAACAAATTCAACAGCTTCAACATAGTGATTGAAGCTATTGTTTATTGGGGCAAGCCTACACTTGCACAAAATAGACTGTGCTCACAATCAACAGCTTTAATTGTACTAACAAGATCAACTGATTGAACAGCTTCAACACTACCAACAATCAACAGCTTTAACAACAACAGATTCAACATCAACGACAATCAACAACTTCAACATGGTTATCAACAGATTTAACAACTGATTCAACAGCTTCAACGATCAACAGCTTCAAAAACAGATTCAACAACTACAGCTTCAACAATCAACAGCTTCAACAACAGATTTAACAGCTTCAACAAAACTAGAGCTCTCAAGAGCTTATAATAGCCTACAACAATCAACAGCTTCAACAACAGATTCAACAGCTTCGACAGAACTAGAGCTCTCTAGAACACATAATGTAGCCTACAACAATCAACATCTTCAACAAAAATAGATTCAACAGCTTTAATAAAATTAGAGCACATAATAGCCTACAACAATCAACAGCCTTAACAACAACAGATTCAACAGCTTCAACATAACTAGAGCTCTCTAGAGCACATAATAGCCTACAACAATCAACAGCTTCAACAACAACAGATTCAACAGCTTAAACAAAACTAGAGCTATCTATAGCATATAATAGCCTACCACAATCAACTACTTCAACAACAACAGATTTGGCAGCTTAAACAAAACTAGACCTCTCTATAACATATAATAGCCTACAACAATCAATAATTTCAACAACAGATTCGACAGCTTAAACAAAACTAGAGTTTTCTATAACATATAATAGCCTACAACAATCAAGAGCTTCAACAACAGATTCAACAGCTTAAACAAAACTAGAGCTCTCTATAGCATATAATAGCCTACAACAATCAACAGCTTCAACAACAACAGATTCAACAGCTTCAACAAAACTAGAGCTCTCTAGACCACATAATGTAGCTTACAAACCAATCAACATCTTCAACAAAATTAGAGCCATAATCTAGCCTACAACAATCAACAGCTTTAACAACAGCAGATTCAACAGCTTCAACAAAACTAGAGCTCTCTAGAGCACATAATAGTTTACAACAATCAACAGCTTCTAGAACAAATTCAACAGCTTCAACATAGTGATTGAAGCTATTGATTCATTGGGGCGAGCCTATACTTACACAAAATAGACTGTACTCACAATCAACAGCTTTAATTGTACTAACAAGATCAACTGATTGAACAGCTTCAACACTACCAACAATCAACAGCTTCAACAACAACAGATTCAACATCAACAACAATCAACAACTTCAACATGGTTATCAACAGATTTAACAACTGATTCAACAGCTTCAGAAACAGATTCAACAACTACAGCTTCAACAATCAACAGCTTCAACAACAGATTTAACAGCTTCAACAAAACTAGAGCTCTCAAGAGCTCATAATAGCCTACAACAATCAACAGCTTCAACAACAGATTCAACAGCTTCATCAAAATTAGAGCTCTCTATTGCACATAATAGCCTACAACAATCAACAGCTTCAACAACTTCGACAGCTTAAACAACAGAGCTCTCTATAGCATATAATAGCTTCAACAACAGATTCATCAACAATTAGAGCTCTCTATTGCACATAATAGCCTACAACAATCAACAGCTTCAACAACAACAGATTCGACAGCTTAAACAAAACTAGAGCTCTCTATAGCATATAATAGCCTACAACAATCAACAGCTTCAACAACAGATTCAACAGCTTAAACAAAACTAGAGCTCTCTATAGCCTACAACAATCAACAGCTTCAACAACAACAGATTCAACAGCTTCAACAAAACTAGAGCTCTCTATTGCACATAATAGCCTACAACAATCAACTTTTTCAACAAAAATAGATTGAACTGCTTTAATAAGAATAGATCATATAATAGCCTACAACAATCAACAGCTTTAACAATAACAGATTCAACAGCTTCAATTAAACTAGGGCACTTAATAGCCTACAACAATCAACAGCTTTAACAAAACTAGAGCTCACTAGAGCCTATAATAGCCTGCAATCAACAGCTTCAACCACAGATTCAACAGCTTCAACAAAACTAGAGCTCTCTAAAGCACATAATATAGCCTACAACAATCAACATCTTCAACAAAACTAGAGCTCACTAGAGCATATAATAGCCTACAATCAACAGCTTCAACCACAGATTCAACAGCTTCAACAAAACTAGAGCTCTCTAAAGCACATAATGTAGCCTACAACAATCAACAGCTTCAACAAAAACAGATTCAACAGCTTAATAAAAACTAGAGCTGTCTATAGCATGTAATAGCCTACAACAATCAACAGCTTCAACAACAACAGATTCGACAGCTTAAACAAAACTAGACCTCTCTATAAGATATAATAGCCTACAACAATCAACAGCTTCAACAACAGATTTAACAGCTTAAACAAAACTAGAGCTCTCTAGAGCACATAATAACCTACAACAATCAACAGCTTCAACAACAGATTCAACTGCTTCAACAAAACTAGAGCTTTCTAAAGCACATAATGTAGCCTACAACAATCAACAGCTTCAACAACAGATTCAACAACTTCAACAAAACTAGAGCTCTCTATTACACATAATAGCCTACAACAATCAACAGCTTCAACAACAACAGATTCAACAGCTCGAACAAAACTAGAGCTCTCTATAGCATATAATAGCCTACAACAATCAACAGCTTCAACAACAACAGATTCAACAGCTTAAACAAAACTAGACCTCTCTATAAGATATAATAGCCTACAACAATCAACAGCTTCAACAACAGATTCAACAGCTTCAACAAAATTAGAGCTCTCTATTGCACATAATAGCCTACAACAATCAACAGCTTCAACAACAACAGATTCGACAGCTTAAACAAAACTAGATCTCTCTATAACATATAATAGCCTACAACAATCAACAATTTCAACAACAGATTCGACAGCTTGAATAAAACTAGAGCTCTCTATAACATATAATAGCCTACAACAATCAACAGCTTCAACAACAGATTCAACAGCTTAAACAAAACTAGAACTCTCTATAGCATATAATAGCCTACAACAATCAACAGCTTCAACAACAACAGATTCAACAGCTTCAACAAAACTAGAGCTCTCTATTGCACATAATAGCCTACAACAATCTACTTCTTCAACAACAGATTCAACAGCTTCAATTAAACTAGAGCACATAATAGGCTACAACGATCAACAGCTTTAACAACAACAGATTCAACAGCTTCAACAAAACTAGAGCTCTCTAGAGCACATAATAGCTTACAACAATCAACAGCTTCTACAACAAATTCAACAGCTTCAACATAGTGATTGAAGCTATTGATTTATTGGGGCGAGCCTACACTTACACAAAATAGACTGTACTCACAATCAACAGCTTTAATTGTACTAACAAGATCAACTGATTGAACAGCTTCAACACTACCAACAATCAACAGCTTCAACAACAACGGATTCAACATCAACAACAATCAACAACTTCAACATGGTTATCAACAGATTTAACAACTGATTCAACAGCTTCAACAATCAACAGCTTCAGAAACAGATTCAACAACTACAGCTTCAACAATCAACAGCTTCAACAAAACTAGAGCTCTCAAGAGCTCATAATAGCCTACAACAGTCAACAGCTTCAACAACAGATTCAACTGCTTCAACAAAACTAGAGCTCTCTATAGCACATAATGTAGCCTACAGCAATCAACAGCTTCAACAACAACAGATTCAACAACTTCAACAAAACTAGAGCTCTCTATAGCATATAATAGCCTACAACAATCAACAGCTTCAACAACAACAGATTCAACAGCTTGAACAAAACTAGAGCTCTCTATAGCATATAATAGCCTACAACAATCAACTGCTTCAACAACAACAGATTCGACAGCTTAAACAAAACTAGACCTCTCTATAAGATATAATAGCCTACAACAATCAACAGCTTCAACAACAGATTCAACAGCTTAAACAAAACTAGAGCTCTCTATAGTATATAATAGCCTATAACAATCAACAGCTTTAACAACCATAGATTCAACAGCTTCGACAAAACTAGAGCTCTCTAGAGCACATAATGTAGCCTACAACAATCAACATCTTCAACAAAAATAGATTCAACAGCTTTAATAAACTAGAGCACATAATAGCCTACAACAATCAACAGCTTTAACAACAACAGATTCAACAGCTTCAACAAAACTAGAGCTCTCTAGAGCACATAATAGCTTACAACAATCAACAGCTTCTACAACAAATTCAACAGCTTCAACATAGTGATTGAAGCTATTGATTTATTGGGCGAACCTACACTTACACAAAACTCACAATCAACAGCTTTAATTGTACTAACAAGATCAACTGATTGAACAGCTTCAACACTACCAACAATCAACAGCTTCAACAACAACAGATTCAACATCAACGACAATCAACAACTTCAACATGGTTAACAGAT
Source organism: Stappiaceae bacterium (assembly GCA_964291365.2). Lineage (GTDB taxonomy): Bacteria > Pseudomonadota > Alphaproteobacteria > Rhizobiales > Stappiaceae > JBDWFY01. The sequence continues at coordinate 55,993 of OZ220012.1, read as the reverse complement.
TTAACAACTGATTCAACAGCTTCAAAAACAGATTCAACAACTACAGCTTCAACAATCAACAGCTTCAACAACAGATTTAAAAGCTTCAACAAAACTAGAGCTCTCAAGAGCTCATAATAGCTTACAACAATCAACAGCTTCAACAACAGATTCAACTGCTTCAACAAAACTAGAGCTCTCTAAAGCACATAATGTAGCCTACAACAACCAACAGCTTCAACAACAGATTCAACAACTTCAACTAAACTAGAGCTCTCTATTACACATAATAGCCTACAACAATCAACAGCTTCAACAACAGATTCAACAGCTTGAACAAAACTAGAGCTCTCTATAGCATATAATAGCCTACAACAATCAACAGCTTCAACAACAACAGATTCAACAGCTTACACAAAACTAGACCTCTCTCTAAGACATAATAGCCTACAACAATCAACAGCTTCAACAACAGATTGAACAGCTTCAACAAAATTACAGCTCTCTATTGCACATAATAGCCTACAACAATCAACAGCTTCAACAACAACAGATTCGACAGCTTAAACAAAACTAGAGCTCTCTATAGCATATAATATCCTACAACAATCAACAGCTTCAACAACAGATTCAACAGCTTAAACAAAACTAGAGCTCTCTATAGTATACAATAGCCTACAACAATCAACAGCTTCAACAACCACTGATTCAACAGCTTCGACAAAACTAGAGCTCTCTAGAGCGCATAATGTAGCCTACAACAATCAACATCTTCAACAACAATAGATTCAACAGCTTTAATAAACTAGAGCACATAATAGCCTACAACAATCAACAGCTTTAACAATAACAGATTCAACAGCTTCAACAAAACTAGAGCTCTCTAGAGCACATAATAGCTTACAACAAATTCAACAGCTTCAACATAGTGATTGAAGCTATTGATTTATTGGGGCGAACCTACACTTACACAATATAGACTATACTCACAATCAACAGCTTTAATTGTACTAACAATATCAACTGATTGAACAGTTTCAACACTACCAACAATCAACAGCTTCAACAACAACCTATTCAACATCAACGACAATCAACAACTTCAACATGGTTATCAACAGATTTAACAACTGATTCAACAGCTTCAAAAACAGATTCAACAACTACAGCTTCAACAATCAATAGCTCCAACAACAGATTTAACAGCTTCAACAAAATTAGAGCTCTCAAGAGCTCATAATAGCCTACAACAATCAACAGCTTCAACAACAGATTCAACTGCTTCAACAAAACTAGAGCTCTCTAAAGCACATAATGTAGCCTACAACAATCAACAGCTTCAACAACACATTCAACTGCTTCAACAAAACTAGAGCTCTCTAAAGCACATAATGTAGCTTACAACAATCAACAGCTTCAACAACAGATTCAACAACTTCAACAAAACTAGAGCTCTCTATTACACATAATAGCCTACAACAATCAACAGCTTCAACAACAACAGATTCAACAGCTTGAACAAAACTAGAGCTCTCTATAGCATATAATAGCCTACAACAATCAACAGCTTCAACAACAACAGATTCAACATCAACGACAATCAACAACTTCAACATGGTTATCAACAGATTTAACAACTGATTCAACAGCTTCAAAAACAGATTCAACAACTACAGCTTCAACAATCAACAGCTTCAACAACAGATTTAACAGCTTCAACAAAACTAGATCTCTCAAGAGCTCATAATAGCCTACAACAATCAACAGCTTCAACAACAGATTCAACTGCTTCAACAAAACTAGAGCTCTCTATTACACATAATAGCCTACAACAATCAACAGCTTCAACAACAACAGATTCAACAGCTTGAACAAAACTAGAGCTCTCTATAGCATATAATAGCCTACAACAATCAACAGCTTCAACAACAACAGATTCAACAGCTTCAACAAAACTAGAGCTCTCTATTGCACATAATAGCCTACAACAGTCAACTTCTTCAACAAAAATAGATTCAACAGCTTTAATAAAAATAGAGCACATAATAGCCTACAACAATCAACAGCTTTAACAACAACAGATTCAACAGCTTCAATTAAACTAGGGCACTTAATAGCCTACAACAATCAACAGCTTCAACAAAACTAGAGCTCACTAGAACATATAATAGCCTACAATCAACAGCTTCAACCACAGATTCAACAGCTTCAACAAAACTAGAGCTCTCTAAAGCACATAATGTAGCCTACAACAATCAACAGCTTCAACAAAAACAGATTCAACAGCTTAAAAGAAACTAGAGCTGTCTATAGCATGTAATAGCCTACAACAATCAACAGCTTCAACAACAACAGATTCGACAGCTTAAACAAAACTAGACCTCTCTATAAGATATAATAGCCTACAACAATCAACAGCTTCAACAACAGATTCAACAGCTTAAACAAAACTAGAGCTCTCTAGAGCACATAATAACCTACAACAATCAACAGCTTCAACAACAGATTCAACTGCTTCAACAAAACTAGAGCTCTCTAAAGCACATAATGTAGCCTACAACAATCAACAGCTTCAACAACAGATTCAACAACTTCAACAAAACTAGAGCTCTCTATTACACATAATAGCCTACAACAATCAACAGCTTCAACAACAACAGATTGAACAGCTTGAACAAAACTAGAGCTCTCTATAGCATATAATAGCCTACAACAATCAACAGCTTCAACAACAACAGATTCAACAGCTAAAACAAACTAGACCTCTCTATAAGATATAATAGCCTACAACAATCAACAGCTTCAACAACAGATTGAACAGCTTCAACAAAATTAGAGCCCTCTATTGCACATAATAGCCTACAACAATCAACAGCTTCAACAACAACAGATTCGACAGCTTAAACAAAACTAGAGCTCTCTATAGCATATAATAGCCTACAACAATCAACTACTTCAACAACAGATTCGACAGCTTAAACAAAACTAGACCTCTCTATAACATATAATAGCCTACAACAATCAACAATTTCAACAACAGATTCGACAGCTTAAACAAAACTAGACCTCTCTATAAGATATAATAGCCTACAACAATCAACAGCTTAAACTAAACTAGAGCTCTCTATAGCATATAATAGCCTACAACAATCAACAGCTTCAACAACAACAGATTCAACAGCTTCAACAAAACTAGAGCTCTCTATTGCACATAATAGCCTACAACAATCAACTTCTTCAACAAAAATAGATTCAACAGCTTTAATAAAAATAGAGCACATAATAGCCTACAACAATCAACAGCTTTAACAACAACAGATTCAACAGCTTCAACAAAATTAGAGCCCTCTATTGCACATAATAGCCTACAACAATCAACAGCTTCAACAACAACATATTCGACAGCTTAAACAAAACTAGAGCTCTCTATAGCATATAATAGCCTACAACAATCAACTACTTCAACAACAGATTCGACAGCTTAAACAAAACTAGACCTCTCTATAACATATAATAGCCTACAACAATCAACAATTTCAACAACAGATTCGACAGCTTAAACAAAACTAGACCTCTCTATAAGATATAATAGCCTACAACAATCAACAGCTTAAACTAAACTAGAGCTCTCTATAGCATATAATAGCCTACAACAATCAACAGCTTCAACAACAACAGATTCAACAGCTTCAACAAAACTAGAGCTCTCTATTGCACATAATAGCCTACAACAATCAACTTCTTCAACAAAAATAGATTCAACAGCTTTAATAAAAATAGAGCACATAATAGCCTACAACAATCAACAGCTTTAACAACAACAGATTCAACAGCTTCAACAAAATTAGAGCCCTCTATTGCACATAATAGCCTACAACAATCAACAGCTTCAACAAAACTAGAGCTCACTAGAGCATATAATAGCCTACAATCAACAGCTTCAACCACAGATTCAACAGCTTCAACAAAACTAGAGCTCTCTAAAGCACATAATGTAGCCTACAACAATCAACAGCTTCAACAACAACAGATTCAACAGCTTTAAAAAAAACTAGAGCTGTCTATAGCATGTAATAGCCTACAACAATCAACAGCTTCAACAACAACAGATTCGACAGCTTAAACAAAACTAGACCTCTCTATAAGATATAATAGCCTACAACAATCAACAGCTTCAACAACAGATTCAACAGCTTAAACAAAACTAGAGCTCTCTAGAGCACATAATAACCTACAACAATCAACAGCTTCAACAACAGATTCAACTGCTTCAACAAAACTAGAGCTCTCTATTACACATAATAGCCTACAACAATCAACAGCTTCAACAACAACAGATTCAACAGCTTGAGCAAAACTAGAGCTCTCTATAGCATATAATAGCCTACAACAATCAACAGCTTCAACAACAACAGATTCAACAGCTTAAACAAAACTTGACCTCTCTATAAGATATAATAGCCTACAACAATCAACAGCTTCAACAACAACAGATTCGACAGCTTAAACAAAACTAGAGCTCTCTATAGCATATAATAGCCTACAACAATCAACTACTTCAACAACAGATTCGACAGCTTAAACAAAACTAGACCTCTCTATAACATATAATAGCCTACAACAATCAACAATTTCAACAACAGATTCGACAGCTTAAACAAAACTAGACCTCTCTATAGCATATAATAGCCTACAACAATCAACAGCTTAAACTAAACTAGAGCTCTCTATAGCATATAATAGCCTACAACAATCAACAGCTTCAACAACAACAGATTCAACGGCTTCAACAAAACTAGAGCTCTCTATTGCACATAATAGCCTACAACAATCAACTTCTTCAACAAAAATAGATTCAACAGCTTTAATAAAAATAGAGCACATAATAGCCTACAACAGTCAACAGCTTTAACAACAACAGATTCAACAGCTTCAATTAAACTAGGGCACTTAATAGCCTACAACAATCAACAGCTTCAACAAAACTTGAGCTCACTAGAACATAAAATAGCCTACAATCAACAGCTTCAACCACAGATTCAACAGCTTCAACAAAACTAGAGCTCTCTAGAGCACATAATGTAGCCTACAACAATCAACAGCTTCAACAACAACAGATTCGACAGCTTAAACAAAACTAGACCTCTCTATAAGATATAATAGCCTACAACAATCAACAGCTTCAACAACAGATTTAACAGCTTAAACAAAACTAGAGCTCTCTAGAGCACATAATAACCTACAACAATCAACAGCTTCAACAACAGATTCAACTGCTTCAACAAAACTAGAGCTCTCTAAAGCACATAATGTAGCCTACAACAATCAACAGCTTCAACAACAGATTCAACAACTTCAACAAAACTAGAGCTCTCTATTACACATAATAGCCTACAACAATCAACAGCTTCAACAACAACAGATTCAACAGCTTGAACAAAACTAGAGCTCTCTATAGCATATAATAGCCTACAACAATCAACAGCTTCAACAACAACAGATTCAACAGCTTAAACAAAACTAGACCTCTCTATAAGATATAATAGCCTACAACAATCAACAGCTTTAACAACAACAGATTTGACAGCTTAAACAAAACTAGAGCTCTCTATAGCATATAATAGCCTACAACAATCAACTACTTCAACAACAGATTCGACAGCTTAAACAAAGCTAGACCTCTCTATAACATATAATAGCCTACAACAATCAACAATTTCAACAACAGATTCGACAGCTTAAACAAAACTAGACCTCTCTATAAGATATAATAGCCTACAACAACCAACAGCTTAAACTAAACTAGAGCTCTCTATAGCATATAATAGCCTACAACAATCAACAGCTTCAACAACAACAGATTCAACAGCTTCAACAAAACTAGAGCTCTCTATTGCACATAATAGCCTACAACAATCAACTTCTTCAACAAAAATAGATTCAACAGCTTTAATAAAAATAGAGCACATAATAGCCTACAACAATCAACAGCTTTAACAACAACAGATTCAACAGCTTCAATTAAACTAGGGCACTTAATAGCCTACAACAATCAACAGCTTCAACAAAATTAGAGCTCACTAGAGCATATAATAGCCTACAATCAACAGCTTCAACCACAGATTCAACAGCTTCAACAAAACTAGAGCTCTCTAAAGCACATAATGTAGCCTACAACAATCAACAGCTTCAACAACAACAGATTCAACAGCTTAAAAAAAACTAGAGCTGTCTATAGCATGTAATAGCCTACAACAATCAACAGCTTCAACAACAACAGATTCGACAGCTTAAACAAAACTAGACCTCTCTATAAGATATAATAGCCTACAAGATTCAACAGCTTCGACAATAGATTCAACAGCTTAAACAAAACTAGAGCTCTCTAGAGCACATAATAACCTACAACAATCAACAGCTTCAACAACAGATTCAACTGCTTCAACAAAACTAGAGCTCTCTAAAGCACATAATGTAGCCTACAACAATCAACAGCTTCAACAACAGATTCAACAACTTCAACAAAACTAGAGCTCTCTATTACACATAATAGCCTACAACAATCAACAGCTACAACAACAACAGATTCAACAGCTTCAACAAAACTAGAGCTCTCTATTGCACATAATAGCCTACAACAATCAACTTCTTCAACAAAAATAGATTCAACAGCTTTAATAAAAATAGAGCACATAATAGCCTACAACAATCAACAGCTTTAACAACAACAGATTCAACAGCTTCAATTAAACTAGGGCACTTAATAGCCTACAACAATCAACAGCTTCAACAAAACTAGAGCTCACTAGAGCATATAATAGCCTACAATCAACAGCTTCAACCACAGATTCAACAGCTTCAACAAAACTAGAGCTCTCTAAAGCACATAATGTAGCCTACAACAATCAACAGCTTCAACAACAACAGATTCAACAGCTTAAAAAAAAACTAGAGCTGTCTATAGCATGTAATAGCCTACAACAATCAACAGCTTCAACAACAACAGATTCGACAGCTTAAACAAAACTAGACCTCTCTATAAGATATAATAGCCTACAACAATCAACAGCTTCAATAACAGATTCAACAGCTTAAACAAAACTAGAGCTCTCTAGAGCACATAATAACCTACAGCAATCAACAGCTTCAACAACAGATTCAACTGCTTCAATAAAACTAGAGCTTTCCAAAGCACATAATGTAACCTACAACAATCAACAGCTTCAACAACAGATTCAACAACTTCAACAAAACTAGAGCTCTCTATTACACATAATAGCCTACAACAATCAACAGCTTCAACAACAACAGATTGAACAGCTTGAACAAAACTAGAGCTCTCTATAGCATATAATAGCCTACAACAATCAACATCTGCAACAACAGATTCAACAACTTCAACAAAACTAGAGCTCTCTATTGCACATAATAGCCTACAACAATCAACAGCTTCAACAACAGATTTAACAGCTTCAATAACACTAGAGCACATAATGGCCTACAACAATCAACAGCTTTAGCAACAACAGATTCAACAGCTTCAACAACAACAGATTCAACAGCTTTCAACAAAACTAGAGCTCTCTAGAGCACATAATAGCCTACAACAATCAACAGCTTCAACAACAGATTTAACAGCTTCATCAAAACAAGAGCTCTCTATTGCACATAATAGCCTACAACAATCAACAGCTTCAACAACAACAGATTCAACAGCTTCAATAAAACTAGAGCACATAATAGCCTACAACAATCAACAGCTTTAACAACAACAGATTCAACAGATTCAACAACAGATTCAACAGCTTTGACAAAACTAGATCTCTCTAGAGCACATAATGTAGCCTACATCAATCAACGTATTCAACAACAACAGATTCAACAGCTTCAATAAAACTAGAGCACATAATAGCCTACAACAATCAACAGCTTTAACAACAGATTCAACAGCTTTAACAAAACTAGAGCTCCCTAGAGCACATAATAGCCTACAACAACCAATAGCTTCTACGACAGATTCAACTGCTTCAACAAAACTAGAGCTCTCTAGAGCACATAATAGCCTACAACAATTAACAGCTTCCACAACGGATTCAACTGCTTCAACAAAACTAGTGCTCTCTCGAGCACATAATAGCCTGCAACAATCAACAGCTTCAACAAAGTAGAGCCCTCTAGAGCACATAATGTACCTTACAGCAATCAACATCGTCAACAACAGATTCAACAATTTCAACAAAACTAGAGCTCTCTAGAGCACATAATAGCCTACATTTGACACCTTCAGCAACAACATATTGAACAGCTTCAACAAACCTAGAGCTCTCTAGAGCAGACAATGTAGCCTACAACAATCAACATCTGCAACAACAGATTCAACAAACCTAGAGCTCTCAATTGCACATAATAGCCTACAACAATCAACAGCTTTAGCAACAACAGATTCGATAGCTTCAACAACAGATTCAACAGCTTCAACAAAATTAGAGCTCTCTAGAGCACATAATTGCTTACAACAATCAACAGCTTCAACAACAGATTCAACAGCTTCAACAAAACTAGAGCTCTTTAGAGCACATAATAGCTTCCAACAATCAACAGCTTCAACAACAACAGATTCAACAGCTTCAACAAAGCTAGAGCTCTCTAGAGCCCATAATAGCTTACAACAATCAACAGCTTCAACAAAAACAGATTCAACAGCTTCAACAACAATAGATTCAACAGCTTCAACAAAGCTAGAGCTCTCTAGAGCACATAATAGCTTACAACAATCAACAGCTTCAACAAAAACAGATTCAACAGCTTCAACAACAGCTTCAACAACAACAGATTCGATAGCTTCAACAAAACTAGAGCTATCTAGAGAATCTAATGTAGCCTACAACAATCAACATCTTGAACAACAACAGATTCAACTGCTTCAATAAAACTAGAGCACATAATAGCCTACCACAATGTACAGCTTTAACACCAATAGATTAAACAGCTTCAACAACAGATTCAATAGTTTCGACAAAACAAGAGCTCTCTAGAGTACATAATAGCCTACAACAATCAACAGGTTTATCAACAACAGATTCAACAGCTTCAACAACAGATTCAACAGCTTCAACAAAACAAGAGCTCTCTAGAGTACATAATAGCCTACAACAATCAACAGGTTTAACAATAACAGATTCAACAGCTTAAACATAACTAGAGCTCTCTAGAGCACATATTGTCTTACAACAATCAACAGTTTCAACAAGAGATTCAACAGCTTCAACAAAACTAGAGCTCTTTAGAACACATAATGTAGCTTACAATAATCAACATCTTCAACATCAGATTCAACAACTTGAACAAACTAGAGCTCTCTAGAGCACATAATAGCCTATAAAAATCAACATCTTCAACAACAGATTCAACAATTTCAACAAATCTAGAGCTCTCTAGAGCTTATAATAGCTTACAACAATCAACAGCTTCAACAACAGATTCAACTGCTTCAACAAAACTAGAGCTCTCTAGAGCACATAATAGCCTACAACAATCATCAGCTTCAACAACAGATTCAACAGCTTCATCAAAACTATAGCTCTCTGGAGTGCATAATATAGCCTACAAAAATCAACAGCTTCAACAACAACAGATTCAAAAGCTTCAACAAAACTAGGCATCTCTAGAGCACATAATGTAGCCTACAATAATCAACAGCTTCATCAACAGATTCAGCAGCTTCAACAAAACTAGAGCCCTCTAGAGTACTTAATAGCCTACAACAATCAACAGTTTCAACAATAAATTTAACAGCTTCAACAAAAATAGATCTCTCAATAGCACGTAATAGCCTACAATAATCAACAGCTTCAACAACAACAGATTCAAAAGCTTCAACAAAACTAGGCATCTCTAGAGCACATAATGTAGCCTACAACAATCAACACCTTCAACAACAACAGATTCAACAGCTTCAACAACACTAGAACTCTCTAGAATACATAATGCAGCCTACAACAATCAACAGCTTCAACAACAACAATTTCAACAGCTTCAACAAAACTAGACCTCTCTAGAGCACATAATGTAGCCTACAACAATCAACAGCTTCAACAACAACAGATTCAACAGCTTCGACAAAACAAGAGCTCTCTAGAGCACATAATGTAGCCTACAACAATCAATATCTTCAACAACAACAGATTCAACAGCTTCAATTAAACTAGAGCACGTAATAGCCTACAACAATCAACGAGCTCAACAGAAACAAATTCAACAGCTTCAACAACAACAGATTCAACAGCTTAACCAAAATTAGAGCTGTCTAGAGCACGTAATATAGCCTACAACAATCAACATCTTCAACAACAGATTCAACAGCTTCAACAAAACTAGAGCTCTCTAGAGCACATAATAGCCTATAAAAATCAACATCTTCAACAACAGATTCAACAATTTCAACAAATCTAGAGCTCTCTAGAGCTTATAGTAGCTTACAACAATCATCAGCTTCAACAACAGATTCAACAGCTTCATCAAAACTATAGCTCTCTAGAGCACAAAATAGCCTACAACAATCAACAGCTTTAACAACAGCAGATTCAACAGCTTCAACAACAGATTCAACAGCTACAACAAAACAAGAGCTCTCTAGAGTACATAATAGCCTACAACAATCAACATCTTCAACAACAGATTCAACAGCTTCAATAAAACTAGAGCACATAATAGCCTACATAAATGAACAGCTTCAACAACAACAGATTCAACAGCTTCAATAAAAACAGAGTTCTCTAGAGTTCATGATAGCCTACAACAATCAACAGCTTCAACAACAGATTTAACAGCTTCGACAAAACTAGAGCTCTTTAGAGCGCATAATGTAGCCTACAACAATCAACAGCTTCAACAACAACAGATTCAACAACTTCAACAAAACTAGAGCTCTCTATTGCATATAATAGCCTACAACTATCAACAGCTTCAACAACAACAGATTCAACAGCTTGAACAAAACTAGAGCTCTCTATAGCATGCATATAATAGCCTACAACAATCAACTGCTTCAACAACAACAGATTCGACAGCTTAAACAAAACTAGACCTCTCTATAACATATAATAGCCTACAACAATCAACAGCTTCAACAACAGATTCAACAGCTTAAACAAAACTAGAGCTCTCTATAGTATATAATAGCCTACAACAATCAACAGCTTCAACAACCACAGATTCAACAGCTTAAACAAAACTAGAGCTCTCTATAGCATGTAATAGCCTACAACAATCAACAGCTTCAACAACCACAGATTCAACAGCTTCGACAAAACTAGAGCTCTCTAGAGCACATAATGTAGCCTACAACAATCAACTTCTTCAGCAAAAATAGATTCAACAGCTTTAATAAACTAGAGCACATAATAGCCTACAACAATCAACACCTTTAACAACAACAGATTCAACAGCTTCAACAAAACTAGAGCTCTTTAGAGCACATAATAGCTTACAACAATCAACAGCTTCTACAACAAATTAAACAGCTTCAACATAGTGATTGAAACTATTGATTTATTGGGGCGAGCCTACACTTACACAAAATAGACTGTACTCACAATCAACAGCTTTAATTGTGCTAACAAGATCAACTGATTGAACAGCTTCAACACTACCAACAATCAACAGCTTCAACAACAACAGATTCAACATCAACGACAATCAACAACTTCAACATGGTTATCAACAGATTTAACAACTGATTCAACAGCTTCAAAAACAGATTCCACAACTACAGCTTCAACAATCAACAGCTTCAACAACAGATTTAACAGCTTCAACAAAACTAGAGCTCTCAAGAGCTCAAAATAGCCTACAACAATCAACAGCTTCAACAACAGATTCAACTGCTTCAACAAAACTAGAGCTCTCTAGAGCACATAATGTAGCCTACAACAATCAACAGCTTCAACAACAGATTCAACAACTTCAACAAAACTAGAGCTCTCTATTACACATAATAGCCTACAACAATCAACAGCTTCAACAACAACAGATTCAACAGCTTGAACAAAACTAGAGCTCTCTATAGCATATAATAGCCTACAACAATCAACAGCTTCAACAACAACAGATTCAACAGCTTAAGCAAAACTAGAACTCTCTATAAGATATAATAGCCTACAACAATCAACAGCTTCAACAACAGATTCAACAGCTTCAACAACAGATTCAACATCTTCAACAAAATTAGAGCTCTCTATTGCACATAATAGCCTACAACAATCAACAGCTTCAACAACAACAGATTCGACAGCTTAAACAAAACTAGAGCTCTCTATAGCATATAATATCTACAACAATCAACAGCTTCAACAACAGATTCAACAGCTTAAACAAAACTAGAGCTCTCTATAGTATATAATAGCCTACAACAATCAACAGCTTCAACAACCACAGATTCAACAACTTCGACAAAACTAGAGCTCTCTAGAGCGCATAATGTAGCCTACAACAATCAACATCTTCAACAAAATAGATTCAACAGCTTCAACAAAACTAGAGCTCTCTATTGCATATAATAGCCTACAACTATCAACAGCTTCAACAACCACAGATTCAATAGCTTGAACAAAACTAGAGCTCTCTATAGCATATAATAGCCTACAACAATCAACATCTTCAACAAAATAGAACAATCTAGAGCTCTCTATAGTATATAATAGCCTACAACAATCAACAGCTTCAACAACCACAGATTCAACAGCTTCGACAAAACTAGAGCTCTCTAGAGCACATAATGTTGCCTACAACAATCAACTTCTTCAACAAAAATAGATTCAACAGCTTTAATAAACTAGAGCACATAATAGCCTACAACAATCAACAGTCTTAACAACAACAGATTCAACAGCTTCAACAAAACTAGAGCTCTCTAGAGCACATAATAGCTTACAACAATCAACAGCTTCTACAACAAATTCAACAGCTTCAACATAGTGATTGAAACTATTGATTTATTGGGGCGAGCCTACACTTACACAAAATAGACTGTACTCACAATCAACAGCTTTAATTGTACTAACAAGATCAACTGATTGAACAGCTTCAACACTACCAACAATCAACAGCTTCAACAACAACAGATTCAAGATCAACGACAATCAACAACTTCAACATGGTTATCAACAGATTTAACAACTGATTCAACAGCTTCAAAAACAGATTCAACAACTACAGCTTCAACAATCAACAGCTTCAACAACAGAATTAACAGCTTCAACAAAATTAGAGCTCTCAAGAGCTCAAAATAGCCTGCAACAATCAACAGCTTCAACAACAGATTCAACTGCTTCAACAAAACTAGAGCTCTCTAGAGCACATAATGTAGCCTAGAACAATCAACAGCTTCAACAACAGATTCAACAATTTCAACAAAACTAGAACTCTCTATTACACATAATAGCCTACAACAATCAACAGCTTCAACAACAACAGATTCAACAGCTTGAACAAAACTAGAGCTCTCTATAGCATATAATAGCCTACAACAATCAACAGCTTCAACAACAGATTCAACAGTTTAAACAAAACTAGAGCTCTCTATAGCATATAATAGCCTACAACAATCAACTGCTTCAACAACAACAGATTCGACAGCTTAAACAAAACTAGACCTGTCTATAACATATAATAGCCTACTACAATTAACAGCTTCAACAACAGATTCAACAGCTTAAACAAAACTAGAGCTCTCTATAGTATATAATAGCCTACAACAATCAACAGCTTCAACAACCACAGATTCAACAGCTTTGACAAAACTAGAGCTCTCTAGAGTACATAATGTAGCCTACAACAATCAACATCTTCAACAAAAATAGATTCAACAGCTTTAATAAACTAGAGCACATAATAGCCTACAACAATCAACAGCTTTAACAACAACAGATTCAACAGCTTCAACATAACTAGAGCTCTCTATTGCACATAATAGCCTGCAACAATCAACAGCTTCAACAGATTCAACATCAACGACAATCAACAACTTCAACATGGTTATCAACAGATTTAACAACTGATTCAACAGCTTCAAAAACAGATTCAACAACTACAGCTTCAACAATCAACAGCTTCAACAACAGATTTAACAGCTTCAACAAAACTAGAGCTCTCAAGAGCTCAAAATAGCCTGCAACAATCAACAGCTTCAACACCAGATTCAACTGCTTCAACAAAACTAGAGCTCTCTAAAGCACATAATGTAGCCTACAACAATCAACAGCTTCAACAACAGATTCAACAACTTCAACAAAACTAGAGCTCTCTATTACACATAATAGCCTACAACAATCAACAGCTTCAACAACAACAGATTCAACAGCTTGAACAAAACTAGAGCTCTCTATAGCATATAATAGCCTACAACAATCAACAGCTTCAACAACAACAGATTCAACAGCTTAAACAAAACTAGAGCTCTCTATAGCATATAATAGCCTACAACAATCAACTGCTTCAACAACAACAGATTCGACAGCTTAAACAAAATTAGACCTCTCTATAACATATAATAGCCTACTACAATCAACAGCTTCAACAACAGATTCAACAGCTTAAACTAAACTAGAACTCTCTATAGTATATAATAGCCTACAACAATCAACAGCTTCAACAACCACAGATTCAACAGCTTTGACAAAACTAGAGCTCTCTAGAGCACATAATGTAGCCTACAACAATCAACATCTTCAACAAAAATAGATTCAACAGCTTTAATAAACTAGAGCACATAATAGCCTACAACAATCAACAGCTTTAACAACAACAGATTCAACAGCTTCAACAAAACTAGAGCTCTCTATTGCACATAATAGCCTGCAACAATCAACAGCTTCAACAACAGATTCGACAGCTTAAACAAAACTTGAGCTCTCTATAGCATATAATAGCCTACAACAATCAACTACTTCAACAACAACAGATTCGACAGCTTAAACCAAACTAGACCTCTCTATAACATATAATAGCCTACAAAATAAACAATTTCAACAACAGATTCGACAGCGTAAACAAAACTAGAGCTTTCTATAACATATAATAGCCTACAACAATCAACAGCTTCAACAACAACAGATTCAACAGCTTTGACAAAACTAGAGCTCTCTAGAGCACATAATGTAGCCTACAACAATCAACACCTTCAACAAAAATAGATTCAATAGCTTTAATAAACTAGAGCACATAATAGCCTACAACAATCAACAGCTTTAACAACAACAGATTCAACAGCTTCAACAAAACTAGAGCTCTCTAGAGCACATAATATCCTACAACAATCAACAGCTTCTACAACAAATTCAACAGCTTCAACATAGTGATTGAAGCTATTGATTTATTGGGGCGAGCCTACACTTACACAAAATAGACTGTACTCACAATCAACAGCTTTAATTGTACTAACAAGATCAACTGATTGAACAGCTTCAACACTACCAACAATCAACAGCTTCAACAACAACAGATTCAACATCAACGACAATCAACAACTTCAACATGGTTATCAACAGATTTAACAACTGATTCAACAGCTTCAAAAACAGATTCAACAACTACAGCTTCAACAATCAACAGCTTCAACAACAGATTTAACAGCTTCAACAAACCTAGAGTTCTCAAGAGCTCAAAATATCCTACAACAATCAACAGCTTCAACAACAGATTCAACTGCTTCAACAAAACTAGAGCTCTCTAAAGCACATAATGTAGCCTACAACAATCAACAGCTTCAACAACAGATTCAACAACTTCAACAAAACTAGAGCTCTCTATTACACATAATAGCCTACAACAATCAACAGCTTCAACAACAACATATTCAACAGCTTGAACAAAACTAGAGCTCTCTATAGCATATAATAGCCTACAACAATCAACAGCTTCAACAACAACAGATTCAACAGCTTAAACAAAACTAGAACTCTCTATAAGATATAATAGCCTACAACAATCAACAGCTTCAACAACAGATTCAACAGCTTCAACAACAGATTCAACATCTTCAACAAAATTAGAGCTCTCTATTGCACATAATAGCCTACAACAATCAACAGCTTCAACAACAACAGATTCAACAGCTTAAACAAAACTAGAGCTCTCTATAGCATATAATAGCCTACAACAATCAACTGCTTCAACAACAACAGATTCGACAGCTTAAACAAAACTAGACCTCTCTATAACATATAATAGCCTACTACAATCAACAGCTTCAACAACAGATTCAACAGCTTAAACAAAACTAGAGCTCTCTATAGTATATAATAGCCTACAACAATCAACAGCTTCAAAAACCACAGATTCAACAGCTTTGACAAAACTAGAGCTCTCTAGAGCACATAATGTAGCCTACAACAATCAACATCTTCAACAAAAATAGATTCAACAGCTTTAATAAACTAGAGCACATAATAGCCTACAACAATCAACAGCTTTAACAACAACAGATTCAACAGCTTCAACAAAACTAGAGCTCTCTATTGCACATAATAGCCTGCAACAATCAACAGCTTCAACAACAACAGATTCAACAGCTTAAACAAAACTAGAGCTCTCTATAGCATATAATAGCATACAACAATCAACTGCTTCAACAACAACAGATTCGACAGCTTAAACAAAACTAGACCTCTCTATAACATATAATAGCCTACTACAATCAACAGCTTCAACAACAGATTCAACAGCTTAAACAAAACTAGAGCTCTCTATAGTATATAATAGCCTACAACAATCAACAGCTTCAACAACCACAGATTCAACAGCTTCGACAAAACTAGAGCTCTCTAGAGCACATAATGTAGCCTACAACAATCAACTTCTTCAACAAAAATAGATTCAACAGCTTTAATAAACTAGAGCACATAATAGCCTACAACAATCAACAGCTTTAACAACAACAGATTCAACAGCTTCAACAAAACTAGAGCTCTCTAGAGCACATAATAGCTTACAACAATCAACAGCTTCTACAACAAATTCAACAGCTTCAACATAGTGATTGAAACTATTAATTTATTGGGGCGAGCCTACACTTACACAAAATAGACTGTACTCACAATCAACAGCTTTAATTGTACTAACAAGATCAACTGATTGAACAGCTTCAACACTACCAACAATCAACAGCTTCAACAACAACAGATTCAAGATCAACGACAATCAACAACTTCAACATAGTTATCAACAGATTTAACAACTGATTCAACAGCTTCAAAAACAGATTCAACAACTACAGCTTCAACAATCAACAGCTTCAACAACAGAATTAACAGCTTCAACAAAATTAGAGCTCTCAAGAGCTCAAAATAGCCTACAACAATCAACAGCTTCAACAACAGATTCAACTGCTTCAACAAAACTAGAGCTCTCTAGAGCACATAATGTAGCCTACAACAATCAACAGCTTCAACAACAGATTCAACAACTTCAACAAAACTAGAACTCTCTATTACACATAATAGCCTACAACAATCAACAGCTTCAACAACAGATTCAACAGCTTGAACAAAACTAGAGCTCTCTATAGCATATAATAGCCTACAACAATCAACAGCTTCAACAACAACAGATTCAACAGCTTAAACAAAACTAGAGCTCTCTATAGCATATAATAGCCTACAACAATCAACTGCTTCAACAACAACAGATTCGACAGCTTAAACAAAATTAGACCTCTCTATAACATATAATAGCCTACTACAATCAACAGCTTCAACAACAGATTCAACAGCTTAAACTAAACTAGAGCTCTCTATAGTATATAATAGCCTACAACAATCAACAGCTTCAACAACCACAGATTCAACAGCTTTGACAAAACTAGAGCTCTCTAGAGCACATAATGTAGCCTACAACAATCAACATCTTCAACAAAAATAGATTCAACAGCTTTAATAAACTAGAGCACATAATAGCCTACAACAATCAACAGCTTTAACAACAACAGATTCAACAGCTTCAACAAAACTAGAGCTCTCTATTGCACATAATAGCCTGCAACAATCAACAGCTTCAACAACAGATTCGTCAGCTTAAACAAAACTTGAGCTCTCTATAGCATATAAAGCCTACAACAATCAACTACTTCAACAACAACAGATTCGACAGCTTAAACCAAACTAGACCTCTCTATAACATATAATAGCCTACAAAATAAACAATTTCAACAACAGATTCGACAGCGTAAACAAAACTAGAGCTTTCTATAACATATAATAGCCTACAACAATCAACAGCTTCAACAACAACAGATTCAACAGCTTTGACAAAACTAGAGCTCTCTAGAGCACATAATGTAGCCTACAACAATCAACACCTTCAACAAAAATAGATTCAATAGCTTTAATAAACTAGAGCACATAATAGCCTACAACAATCAACAGCTTTAACAACAACAGATTCAACAGCTTCAACAAAACTAGAGCTCTCTAGAGCACATAATATCCTACAACAATCAACAGCTTCTACAACAAATTCAACAGCTTCAACATAGTGATTGAAGCTATTGATTTATTGGGGCGAGCCTACACTTACACAAAATAGACTGTACTCACAATCAACAGCTTTAATTGTACTAACAAGATCAACTGATTGAACAGCTTCAACACTACCAACAATCAACAGCTTCAACAACAACAGATTCAACATCAACGACAATCAACAACTTCAACATGGTTATCGACAGATTTAACAACTGATTCAACAGCTTCAAAAACAGATTCAACAACTACAGCTTCAACAATCAACAGCTTCAACAACAGATTTAACAGCTTCAACAAACCTAGAGTTCTCAAGAGCTCAAAATATCCTACAACAATCAACAGCTTCAACAACAGATTCAACTGCTTCAACAAAACTAGAGCTCTCTAAAGCACATAATGTAGCCTACAACAATCAACAGCTTCAACAACAGATTCAACAACTTCAACAAAACTAGAGCTCTCTATTACACATAATAGCCTACAACAATCAACAGCTTCAACAACAACAGATTCAAGAGCTTAAACAAAACTAGAGCTCTCTATAGCATATAATAGCCTACAACAATCAACAGCTTCAACAACAACAGATTCAACAGCTTAAACAAAACTAGAACTCTCTATAAGATATAATAGCCTACAACAATCAACAGCTTCAACAACAGATTCAACAGCTTCAACAACAGATTCAACATCTTCAACAAAATTAGAGCTCTCTATTGCACATAATAGCCTACAACAATCAACAGCTTCAACAACAACAGATTCAACAGCTTAAACAAAACTAGAGCTCTCTATAGCATATAATAGCCTACAACAATCAACTGCTTCAACAACAACAGATTCAACAGCTTAAACAAAACTAGACCTCTCTATAACATATAATAGCCTACTACAATCAACAGCTTCAACAACAGATTCAACAGCTTAAACAAAACTAGAGCTCTCTATAGTATATAATAGCCTACAACAATCAACAGCTTCAACAACCACAGATTCAACAGCTTTGACAAAACTAGAGCTCTCTAGAGCACATAATGTAGCCTACAACAATCAACATCTTCAACAAAAATAGATTCAACAGCTTTAATAAACTAGAGCACATAATAGCCTACAACAATCAACACCTTTAACAACAACAGATTCAACAGCTTCAACAAAACTAGAGCTCTCTATTGCACATAATAGCCTGCAACAATCAACAGCTTCAACAACAGATTCGACAGCTTGAACAAAACTTGAGCTTTCTATAGCATATAATAGCCTACAACAATCAACTACTTCAACAACAACAGATTCGACAGCTTAAACCAAACTAGACCTCTCTATAACATATAATAGCCTACAAAATCAACAATTTCAACAACAGATTCGACAGCTTAAACAAAACTAGAGCTTTCTATAACATATAATAGCCTACAACAATCAACAGCTTCAACAACAACAGATTCAACAGCTTCGACAAAACTAGAGCTCTCTAGAGCACATAATGTAGCCTACAACAATCAACATCTTCAACAAAAATAGATTCAATAGCTTTAATAAACTAGAGCACATAATAGCCTACAACAATCAACAGCTTTAACAACAACAGATTCAACAGCTTCAACAAAACTAGAGCTCTCTAGAGCACATAATAGTTTACAACAATCAACAGCTTCTAGAACAAATTCAACAGCTTCAACATAGTGATGGAAGCTATTGATTTATTGGGGCGAGCCTACACTTACACAAAATAGACTGTACTCACAATCAACAGCTTTAATTGTACTAACAAGATCAACTGATTGAACAGCTTCAACACTACCAACAATCAACAGCTTCAACAACAACAGATTCAAGATCAACGACAATCAACAACTTCAACATTGTTATCAACAGATTTAACAACTGATTCAACAGCTTCAAAAACAGATTCAACAACTACAGCTTCAACAATCAACAGCTTCAACAACAGATTTAAAAGCTTCAACAAAACTAGAGCTCTCTATAGCATATAATAGCCTACAACAATCAACTGCTTCAACAACAACAGATTCGACAGCTTAAACAAAACTAGACCTCTCTATAACATATAATAGCCTACAACAATCAACAGCTTCAACAACAGATTCAACAGCTTAAACAAAACTAGAGTTCTCTATAGTATATAATAACCTACAACAATCAACAGCTTCATCAACTACAGATTCAACAGCTTCGACAAAACTAGAGCTCTCTAGAGCACATAATGTAGCCTACAACAATCAACATCTTCAACAAAAATAGATTCAACAGCTTTAATAAACTAGAGCACATAATAGCCTACAACAATCAACAGCTTTTACAACAACAGATTCAACATCTTCAACAAAACTAGAGCTCTCTAGAGCACATAATAGCTTACAACAATCAACAGATTCTACAACAAATTCAACAGCTTCAACATAGTGATTGAAGCTATTGATTTATTGGGGCGAGCCTACACTTACACAAAATAGACTGTACTCACAATCAACAGCTTTAATTGTACTAACAAGATCAACTGATTGAACAGCTTCAACACTACCAACAATTAACAGCTTCAACAACAACAGATTCAAGATCAACGACAATCAACAACTTCAACATGGTTATCAACAGATTTAACAACTGATTCAACAGCTTCAAAAACAGATTCAACAACTACAGCTTCAACAATCAACAGCTTCTACAACAGATTTAACAGCTTCAACAAAACTATAGCTCTCAAGAGCTCATAATAGCCTACAACAATCAACAGCTTCAACAACAGATTCAACTGCTTCAACAAAACTAGAGCTCTCTATTACACATAATAGCCTACAACAATCAACAGCTTCAACAACAGATTCAACGGCTTGAACAAAACTAGAGCTCTCTATAGCATATAATAGCCTACAACAATCAACTGCTTCAACAACAACAGATTCAACATCTTAAACAAAACTAGTGCTCTCTATAGCATATAATAGCCTACAACAATCAACATCTTCAACAAAAATAGATTCAACAGCTTTAATAAACTAGAGCACATAATAGCCTACAACAATCAACACCTTTAACAACAACAGATTCAACAGCTTTAACAAAACTAGAGCTTTCTAGAGCACATAATAGCTTACAACAATCAACAGCTTCTACAACAAATTCAACAGCTTCAACATAGTGATTGAAACTATTGATTTATTGGGGCGAGCCTACACTTACACAAAATAGACTGTACTCACAATCAACAGCTTTAATTGTACTAACAAGATCAACTGATTGAACAGCTTCAACACTACCAACAATCAACCGCTTCAACAACAACAGATTCAACATCAACGACAATCAACAACTTCAACATGGTTATCAACAGATTTAACAACTGATTCAACAGCTTCAACAATCCACAGCTTCAAAAACAGATTCAACAACTACAGCTTCAACAATCAACAGCTTCAACAACAGATTTAACAGCTTCAACAAAACTAGAGCTCTCAAGAGCTCATAATAGCCTACAGCAATCAACAGCTTCAACAACAGATTTAACTGCTTCAACAAAACTAGAGCTCTCTAAAGCACATAATGTAGCCTACAACAATCAACAGCTTCAACAACAACAGATTCAACAACTTCAACAAAACTAGAACTCTCTATTACACATAATAGCCTACAACAATCAACAGCTTCAACAACAACCGATTCAACAGCTTGAACAAACCTAGAGCTCTCTATAGCATATAATAGCCTACAACAATCAACAGCTTCAACAACAGATTCAACAGCTTCGACAGAACTAGAGCTCTCTAGAACACATAATGTAGCCTACAACAATCAACATCTTCAACAAAAATAGATTCAGCAGCTTTAATAAAATTATAGCACATAATAGCCTACAACAATCAACAGCCTTAACAACAACAGATTCAACAGCTTTAACAAAACTAGAGCTCTCTAGAGCACATAATATCCTACAACAATCAACAGCTTTAACAACAACAGATTTAACATCTTCAACAAGAGATTCATTCAACAGCTTTAACAAAACTAGAGTTCTCTAGAGCTCATATTAGCCTACAACAATCAACAGCTTCAAGAACAGATTTCACACAATTAGAGTTCTCCAGAGGACATAATAGCCTACAACAATCAACAGCTTCAACAACTGATTCAACATTTTCAACAAAACTAGAGCTCTCTAGAGCACATAATGTAGCCTACAACAATCAAAAGCTTCAATAACAACTGATTCAACAACATCAACAAAACTAGAGCTCTCTATTGCACATAATAGCCTACAACAATCAACAGCTTCAACAACAGATTCAACTGCTCCAACATAACTAGAGCTTTCTAGAGCACATAATGTAGCCTACAACGGTCAACATCTTCAACAACAGATTCAGCAATTTCTACAAATCTAGAGCTCTCTTGAGCACATACATGTAATAGTCTACAACAATCAACAGCTTCAACAACAGATTCAACTGCCTTAACTAAACTAGAGTTCTTTAGAGCACATAGTAGGGTAAAATACTGAAGCTCGGACACCAGGCATATTCGGACACTTTATCTCGGAGCAGGCACAATCGACAAGGGCAGGGCTATACCAAATGGTACCTTGGAGTCACCTCTCTCCACATCTCGAGCGAGAGCCCTTGCAAGAACTTCAACGCTGCATCAGGACGCCGAGAAAAGTGGTTTCGGAAACAGCTATGTTCGGACGTGTGTATTCATTTTCGTCCAGTGCATGCCAATGCCGCCATGCATGACCCGATTTCTTCCCGACTGGAGATAGTGGTAGCCCCACCCATAAGCTAATTGGATCCCGTCCATCAAGCGCTACCGTCGTTTTGCTGATGCAGGACAACTGAATTAGTGTAGCCTATCTATATCTCAAATATCGGACGATTTTCTATATTTAGTACGTATTGATCAGCTAGATATTGGGCTATGCCGCAGACTGCGGTTGTAAGCAGGAAGGCAACACTAAATCATCGATCTGACCCATCCTTTTTTCGATGCTTATGCAGAAAGGCCATAGATATCTATCTTCTGCAGCTACTTCTCCGTAAAATCCTATTATTTGTGCAAAATCGAGCACATACATGAGCTCTTCAAAAACAGATTCAACAACTACAGCTTCAACAATCAACAGCTTCAACAACAGATTTAAAAGCTTCAACAAAACTAGAGCTCTCTATAGCATATAATAGCCTACAACAATCAACTGCTTCAACAACAACAGATTCGACAGCTTAAACAAAACTAGACCTCTCTATAACATATAATAGCCTACAACAATCAACAGCTTCAACAACAGATTCAACAGCTTAAACAAAACTAGAGTTCTCTATAGTATATAATAACCTACAACAATCAACAGCTTCATCAACTACAGATTCAACAGCTTCGACAAAACTAGAGCTCTCTAGAGCACATAATGTAGCCTACAACAATCAACATCTTCAACAAAAATAGATTCAACAGCTTTAATAAACTAGAGCACATAATAGCCTACAACAATCAACACCTTTAACAACAACAGATTCAACAGCTTCAACAAAACTAGAGCTCTCTAGAGCACATAATAGCTTACAACAATCAACAGCTTCTACAACAAATTCAACAACTTCAACATAGTGATTGAAGCTGTTGATTTATTGGGGCGAGCCTACACTTACACAAAATAGACTGTACTCACAATCAACAGCTTTAATTGTACTAACAAGATCAACTGATTGAACAGCTTCAACACTACCAACAATCAACCGCTTCAACAACAACAGATTCAACATCAACGACAATCAACAACTTCAACATTGTTATCAACAGATTTAACAACTGATTCAACAGCTTCAAAAACAGATTCAACAACTACAGCTTCAACAATCAACAGCTTCAACAACAGATTTAACAGCTTCAACAAAACTAGAGCTCTCAAGAGCTCATAATAGCCTACAACAATCAACAGCTTCAACAACAGATTCAACTGCTTCAACAAAACTAGAGCTCTCTAAAGCACATAATGTAGCCTACAACAATCAACAGCTTCAACAACAGATTCAACAACTTCAACAAAACTAGAGCTCTCTATTACACATAATAGCCTACAACAATCAACAGCTTCAACAACAACAGATTCAACAGCTTGAACAAAACTAGAGCTCTCTATAGCATATAATAGCCTACAACAATCAACAGCTTCAACAACAACAGATTCAACAGCTTAAACTAAACTAGAGCTCTCTATTGCACATAATAGCCTACAACAATCAACTGCTTCAACAACAACAGATTCGACAGCTTTAACAAAACTAGAGCTCTCTATAGCATATAATAGCCTACAACAATCAACAGCTTCAACAACAACAGATTCAACAGCTTAAACAAAACTAGAGCTCTCTATTGCACATAATAGCCTACAACAATCAACTCCTTCAACAACAACAGATTCGACAGCTTAAACAAAACTAGACCTCTCTATAACATATAATAGCCTACAACAATCAACAGCTTCAACAACAGATTCAACAGCTTAAACAAAACTAGAGTTCTCTATAGTATATAATAACCTACAACAATCAACAGCTTCATCAACTACAGATTCAACAGCTTCGACAAAACTAGAGCTCTCTAGAGCACATAATGTAGCCTACAACAATCAACATCTTCAACAAAAATAGATTCAACAGCTTTAATAAACTAGAGCACATAATAGCCTACAACAATCAACACCTTTAACAACAACAGATTCAACAGCTTCAACAAAACTAGAGCTCTCTAGAGCACATAATAGCTTACAACAATCAACAGCTTCTACAACAAATTCAACAACTTCAACATAGTGATTGAAGCTGTTGATTTATTGGGGCGAGCCTACACTTACACAAAATAGACTGTACTCACAATCAACAGCTTTAATTGTACTAACAAGATCAACTGATTGAACAGCTTCAACACTACCAACAATCAACAGCTTCAACAACAACAGATTCAACATCAACGACAATCAACAACTTCAACATTGTTATCAACAGATTTAACAACTGATTCAACAGCTTCAAAAACAGATTCAACAACTACAGCTTCAACAATCAACAGCTTCAACAACAGATTTAACAGCTTCAACAAAACTAGAGCTCTCAAGAGCTCATAATAGCCTACAACAATCAACAGCTTCAACAACAGATTCAACTGCTTCAACAAAACTAGAGCTCTCTAAAGCACATAATGTAGCCTACAACAATCAACAGCTTCAACAACAGATTCAACAACTTCAACAAAACTAGAGCTCTCTATTACACATAATAGCCTACAACAATCAACAGCTTCAACAACAACAGATTCAACAGCTTGAACAAAACTAGAGCTCTCTATAGCATATAATAGCCTACAACAATCAACAGCTTCAACAACAACAGATTCAACAGCTTAAACTAAACTAGAGCTCTCTATTGCACATAATAGCCTACAACAATCAACTGCTTCAACAACAACAGATTCGACAGCTTTAACAAAACTAGAGCTCTCTATAGCATATAATAGCCTACAACAATCAACAGCTTCAACAACAACAGATTCAACAGCTTAAACAAAACTAGAGCTCTCTATTGCACATAATAGCCTACAACAATCAACTCCTTCAACAACAACAGATTCGACAGCTTTAACAAAACTAGACCTCTCTATAACATATAATATCCTACAACAATCAACAGCTTCAACAACAGATTCAACAGCTTAAACAAAACTAGAGCTCTCTATAGTATATAATAGCCTACAACAATCAACTGCTTCAACAACCACAGATTCAACAGCTTTGACAAAACTAGAACTCTCTAGAGCACATAATGTAGCCTACAACAATCAACATCTTCAACAAAAATAGATTCAACAGCTTTAATAAACTAGAGCACATAATAGCCTACAACAATCAACAGCTTTAACAACAACAGATTCAACAGCTTCAACAAAACTAGAGCTCTCTATTGCACATAATAGCCTACAACAATCATCTACTTCAACAACAACAGATTCGGCAGCTTAAACAAAACTAGACCTCTCTATAACATATAATAGCCTACAACAATCAACAATTTCAACAACAGATTCGACAGCTTAAACAAAACTAGAGCTTTCTATAAAATATAATAGCCTACAACAATCAACAGCTTCAACAACAGATTCAACAGCTTAAACAAAACTAGAGCTCTCTATAGCATATAATAGCCTACAACAATCAACAGCTTCAACAACAGATTCAACAGCTTCAACAAAACTAGAGCTCTCTAGAGCACATAACGTAGCCTACAACAATCAACATCTTCAACAAAAATAGATTCAACAGCTTTCTTAAACTAGAGCACATAATAGCCTACAACAATCAACAGCTTTAACAACAACAGATTCAACAGCTTCAACAAAACTAGAGCTCTCTATTGCACATAATAGCCTGCAACAATCAACAGCTTCAACAACAGATTCGACAACTTCAACAAAACTAGAGCTCTCTATTACACATAATAGCCTACAACAATCAACAGCTTCAACAACAGATTCAACAGCTTGAACAAAACTAGAGCTCTCTATAGCATATAATAGCCTACAACAATCAACAGCTTCAACAACAACAGATTCAACAGCTTAAACAAAACTAGACCTCTCTATAGCATATAATAGCCTACAACAATCAACTGCTTCAACAACTTTAGATTCGACAGCTTAAACAAAACTAGACGTCTCTATAACATATAGTAGCCTACAACAATCAACAGCTTCAACAGCAGATTCAACAGCTTGAACTAAACTAGAGCTCTTTATAGTATATAATAGCCTACAACAATCAACAGCTTCAACAACAACAGATTCAACAACTTCAACAAAACTAGAGCTCTCTATAGTATATAATAGCCCACAACAATCAACAGCTTCAACAACTACAGATTCAACAGCTTCGACAAAACTAGAGCTCTCTAGAGCACATAATGTAGCCTACAACAATCATCATCTTCAACGAAAATAGATTCAACAGCTTTAATAAACTAGAGCACATAATAGCCTACAACAATCAACAGCCTTAACAACAACAGATTCAACAGCTTCAACAAAACTAGAGCTCTCTAGAGCACATAATAGCTTACAACAATCAACAGCTTCTACAACAAATTCAACAGCTTCAACATAGTGATTGAAGCTATTGTTTTATTGGGGCGAGCCTACACTTACACAAAATAGACTGTACTCACAATCAACAGCTTTAATTGTACTAACAAGATCAACTGATTGAACAGCTTCAACACTACCAACAATCAACCGCTTCAACAACAACAGATTCAACATCAACGACAATCAATAACTTCAACATGGTTATCAACAGATTTAACAGCTGATTCAACAGCTTCAAAAACAGATTCAAACAACTACAGCTTCAACAATCAACAGCTTCAACAACAGATTTAACAGCTTCAACAAAACTAGAGCTCTCAAGAGCTCATAATAGCCTACAACAATCAACAGCTTCAACAACAGATTCAACAACTTCAACAAAACTAGAGCTCTCTATTACACATAATAGCCTACAACAATCAACAGCTTCAACAACAGATTCAACAACTTCAACAAAACTAGAGCTCTCTATTACACATAATAGCCTACAACAATCAACAGCTTCAACAACAGATTCAACAGCTTGAACAAAACTAGAGCTCTCTATAGCATATAATAGCCTACAACAATCAACTGCTTCAACAACATCAGATTCGACAGCTTAAACAAAACTAGACCTCTCTATAACATATAGTAGCCTACAACAATCAACAGCTTCAACAACAGATTCAACAGCTTGAACTAAACTAGAGCTCTTTATAGTATATAATAGCCTACAACAATCAACAGCTTCAACAACAACAGATTCAACAGCTTCAACAAAACTAGAGCTCTCTACAGTATATAATAGACTACAACAATCAACAGCTTCAACAACTACAGATTCAACAGCTTCGACAAAACTAGAGCTCTCCAGAGCTCATAATAGCCTACAACAATCAACAGCTTCAACAGATTCAACTGCTTTAACAATACTAGAGCTCTCTAAAGCACATAATGTAGCCTATAACAATCAACAGCTTCAACAATAGATTCAACAACTTCAACAAAACTAGAGCTCTCTATTACACATAATAGCCTACAACAATCAACAGCTTCAACAACAGATTCAACAGCTTGAACAAAACTAGAGCTCTCAAAAGCACATAATGTAGCCTACAACAATCAACAGCTTCAACAATAGATTCAACAACTTCAACAAAACTAGAGCTCTCTATTACACATAATAGCCTACAACAATCAACAGCTTCAACAACAGATTCAACAGCTTGAACAAAACTAGAGCTCTCTATAGCATAAAATAGCCTACAACAATCAACAGCTTCAACAACAACAGATTCAACATCTTAAACAAAACTAGAGCTCTCTATAGCATATAATAGCCTACAACAATCAACAGCTTCAACAACAGATTCAACAGCTTAAACAAAACTAGAGCTCTCTATAGTATATAATAGCCTACAACAATCAACAGCTTCATCAACTACAGATTCAACAGCTTCGACAAAACTAGAGCTCTCTAGAGCACATAATGTAGCCTACAACAATCATCATCTTCAACGAAAATAGATTCAACAGCTTTAATAAACTAGAGCACATAATAGCCTACAACAATCAACAGCCTTAACAACAACAGATTCAACAGCTTCAACAAAACTAGAGCTCTCTAGAGCACATAATAGCTTACAACAATCAACAGCTTCTACAACAAATTCAACAGCTTCAACATAGTGATTGAAGCTATTGATTTATTGGGGCGAGCCTACACTTACACAAAATAGACTGTACTCACAATCAACAGCTTTAATTGTACTAACAAGATCAACTGATTGAACAGCTTCAACACTACCAACAATCAACCGCTTCAACAACAACAGATTCAACATCAACGACAATCAACAACTTCAACATGGTTATCAACAGATTTAACAACTGATTCAACAGCTTCAAAAACAGATTCAACAACTACAGCTTCAACAATCAACAGCTTCAACAACAGATTTAACAGCTTCAACAAAACTAGAGCTCTCAAGAGCTCATAATAGCCTACAACAATCAACAGCTTCAACAACAGATTCAACTGCTTCAACAAAACTAGAGCTCTCTAAAGCACATAATGTAGCCTACAACAATCAACAGCTTCAACAATAGATTCAACAACTTCAACAAAACTAGAGCTCTCTATTGCACATAATAGTCTACAACAATCAACAGCTTCAATAACAGATTCAACAGCTTGAACAAAACTAGAGCTCTCTATAGCATATAATAGCCTACAACAATCAACAGCTTCAACAACAACAGATTCAACATCTTAAACAAAACTAGAGCTCTCTATAGCATATAATAGCCTACAACAATCAACTGCTTCAACAACAACAGATTCGACAGCTTAAACAAAACTAGACCTCTCTATAACATATAATAGCCTACAACAATCAACAGCTTGAACAACAGATTCAACAGCTTAAACAAAACTAGAGCTCTCTATAGCATATAATAGCCTAGAACGATCAACAGCTTAAACAACAACAGATTCGACAGCTTAAACAAAACTAGAGCTCTCTATAGCATATAATAGCCTAGAACGATCAACAGCTTAAACAACAACAGATTCGACAGCTTAAACAAAACTAGAGCTCTCTATAGCATATAATAACCTACAACAATCAACAGCTTGAACAACAGCTTCAACAACAACAGCTTCAACAAAACTAGAGCTCTCTAGAGCACATAATGTAGCCTACAACAATCACCATCTTCAACAAAAATAGATTCAACAGCTTTAATAAACTAGAGCACATAATAGCCTACAACAATCAACAGCTTTAACAACAACAGATTCAACAGCTTCAACAAAACTAGAGCTCTCTATAGCTAACAGCTTCTACAACAAATTCAACAGCTTCAACATAGTGATTGAAACTATTGATTTATTGGGGCGAGCCTACACATACACAAAATAGACTGTGCTCACAATCAACAGCTTTAATTGTACTAACAAGATCAACTGATTGAACAGCTTCAACACTACCAACAATCAACAGCTTCAACAACAACAGATTCAACATCAACGACAATCAACAACTTCAACATGGTTATCAACAGATTTAACAACTGATTCAACAGTTTCAACAATCAACAGCTTCAAAAACAGATTCAACAACTACAGCTTCAACAATGAACAGCTTCAACAACAGATTTAACAGCTTCAACAAAACTAGAGCTCTCAAGAACTCATAATAGCCTACAACAATCAACAGTTTCAACAACAGATTCAACTGCTTCAACAAAACTAGAGCTCTCTAAAGCACATAATGTAGCCTACAACAATCAACAGCTTCAACAACAACAGATTCAACAACTACAACAAAACTAGAACTCTCTATTACACATAATAGCCTACAACAATCAACAGCTTCAACAACAACAGATTCAACAGCTTAAACAAAACTAGAGCTCTCTATAGCATATAATAGCCTACAACAATCAACAGCTTCAACAACAGATTCAACAGCTTCAACAGAACTAGAGCTCTCTAGAGCACATAATGTAACCTACAACAATCAACATCTTCAACAAAAATAGATTCAACAGCTTTAATAAAATTTGAGCACATAATAGCCTACAACAATCAACAGCCTTAACAACAACAGATTCAACAGCTTCAACATAACTAGAGTTCTCTAGAGCACATAATAGCCTACAACAATCAACAGCTTCAAGAACAGATTTCACAAAACTAGAGTTCTCCAGAGGACATAATAGCCTATAACAGTCAACAGCTTCAACAACTGATTCAACAACTGATTCTATAGCTAACAGCTTCTACAACAAATTCAACAGCTTCAACATAGTGATTGAAACTATTGATTTATTGGGGTGAGCCTACACTTACACAAAATAGACTGTGCTCACAATCAACAGCTTTATTTGTACTAACAAGATCAACTGATTGAACAGCTTCAACACTACCAACAATCAACAGCTTCAACAACAACAGATTCAACATCAACGACAATCAACAACTTCAACATGGTTATCAACAGATTTAACAACTGATTCAACAGTTTCAACAATCAACAGCTTCAAAAACAGATTCAACAACAACAGCTTCAACAATGAACAGCTTCAACAACAGATTTAACAGCTTCAACAAAACTAGAGCTCTCAAGAACTCATAATAGCCTACAACAATCAACAGCTTCAACAACAGATTCAACTGCTTCAACAAAACTAGAGCTCTCTAAAGCACATAATGTAGCCTACAACAATCAACAGCTTCAACAACAACAGATTCAACAACTACAACAAAACTAGAACTCTCTATTACACATAATAGCCTACAACAATCAACAGCTTCAACAACAACAGATTCAACAGCTTAAACAAAACTAGAGCTCTCTATAGCATATAATAGCCTACAACAATCAACAGCTTCAACAACAGATTCAACAGCTTCAACAGAACTAGAGCTCTCTAGAGCACATAATGTAACCTACAACAATCAACATCTTCAACAAAAATAGATTCAACAGCTTTAATAAAATTTGAGCACATAATAGCCTACAACAATCAACAGCCTTAACAACAACAGATTCAACAGCTTCAACATAACTAGAGTTCTCTAGAGCACATAATAGCCTACAACAATCAACAGCTTCAAGAACAGATTTCACAAAACTAGAGTTCTCCAGAGGACATAATAGCCTACAGTCAACAGCTTCAACAACTGATTCAACATTTTCAACAAAACTAGAGCTCTCTAGAGCACATAATGTAGCCTACAACAATCAAAAGCTTCAATAACAACAGATTCAACAGCTTCAACAAAACTAGAGCTCTCTATTGCACATAATAGCCTACAACAATCAACAGTTTCAACAACAGATTCAACTGCTCCAACATAGCTAGAGCTTTTTAGAGCACATAATGTAGCCTACAACGATCAACATCTTCAACAACAGATTCCACAATTTCAACAAATCTAGAGCTCTCTTGAGCACATAGTAGCCTACAACAATCAAAAGCTTCAACAACAGATTCAACTGCCTTAACAAAACTAGAGTTCTTTAGAGCACATAATATAGCCTACAACAATCAACAGGTTCATTAAAAACAGATTCAACAGTTTCAACAACAAAATATTCAACAGCTTATACAAAACTAGAACTCTCTAGAGCACATAATAGCCTACAACAATCAACAGCTTCAACAACAACAGATTCAACAGCTTCAACAAAACTAGAGCTCTCTAGACCACATAATGTAGCTTACAAACCAATCAACATCAACAACAACAGATTCAACAGCTTCAACAAAACTAGAGCCATAATCTAGCCTACAACAATCAACAGCTTCAACAACAACAGATTCAACAGCTTCAACAAAACTAGAGTTCTCTAATGCACATAATAGCATACAACGATCAACAGCTTCAACAACAACAGATTCAACAACTTCGACCAACCCAGAGCTCTCTAGAGCATATAATGTGGCCTAAAACAATCAACATCTTCAACAACAAATTCAACAGCTTCAATTAAACTAGAGCACATAATAGCCTACAACAATCAACAGCCTTAACAACAACAGATTCAACAGCTTCAACATAACTAGAGTTCTCTAGAGCACATAATAGCCTACAACAATCAACAGCTTCAAGAACAGATTTCACAAAACTAGAGTTCTCCAGAGGACATAATAGCCTACAGTCAACAGCTTCAACAACTGATTCAACATTTTCAACAAAACTAGAGCTCTCTAGAGCACATAATGTAGCCTACAACAATCAAAAGCTTCAATAACAACAGATTCAACAGCTTCAACAAAACTAGAGCTCTCTATTGCACATAATAGCCTACAACAATCAACAGTTTCAACAACAGATTCAACTGCTCCAACATAGCTAGAGCTTTTTAGAGCACATAATGTAGCCTACAACGATCAACATCTTCAACAACAGATTCCACAATTTCAACAAATCTAGAGCTCTCTTGAGCACATAATAGCCTACAACAATCAAAAGCTTCAACAACAGATTCAACTGCCTTAACAAAACTAGAGTTCTTTAGAGCACATAATATAGCCTACAACAATCAACAGGTTCATTAAAAACAGATTCAACAGTTTCAACAACAAAATATTCAACAGCTTATACAAAACTAGAACTCTCTAGAGCACATAATAGCCTACAACAATCAACAGCTTCAACAACAACAGATTCAACAGCTTCAACAAAACTAGAGCTCTCTAGACCACATAATGTAGCTTACAAACCAATCAACATCAACAACAACAGATTCAACAGCTTCAAAAAAACTAGAGCCATAATCTAGCCTACAACAATCAACAGCTTCAACAACAACAGATTCAACAGCTTCAACAAAACTAGAGCTCTCTAATGCACATAATAGCATACAACGATCAACAGCTTCAACAACAACAGATTCAACAACTTCGACCAACCCAGAGCTCTCTAGAGCATATAATGTGGCCTAAAACAATCAACATCTTCAACAACAAATTCAACAGCTTCAATTAAACTAGAGCACATAATAGCCTACAACAATCAACAGCTTCAACAACAACAGATTCAACAGCTTCGACCAACCCAGAGCTCTTTAGAGCATATAATGTGGCCTAAAACAATCAACATCTTCAACAACAGGTTCAACAGCTTCAATTAAACTAGAGCACATAATACCCTACAACGATCAACAGCTTTAACAGAAATAGATTCAACAGCTTCAACAAAACTAGAGCTCTCTAGAGCACATAATAGCTTACAACAATCAACAGCTTCTACAACAAATTCAACAGCTTCAACATAGTGATTGAAGCTATTGTTTTATTGGGGCGAGCCTACACTTACACAAATAGACTGTACTCACAATCAACAGCTTTAATTGTACTAACAAGATCAACTAATTGAACAGCTTCAACACTACCAACAATCAACAGCTTCAACAACAACGGATTCAACATCAACAACAATCAACAACTTCAACATGGTTATCAACAGATTTAACAACTGATTCAACAGCTTCAAAAACAGATTCAACAACTACAGCTTCAACAATCAACAGCTTCAACAACAGATTTAACAGCTTCAACAAAACTAGAGCTCTCAAGAGCTCATAATAGCCTACAACAATCAACAGCTTCAACAACAGATTCAACTGCTTCAACAAAACTAGAGCTCTCTAAAGCACATAATGTAGCCTACAACAATCAACAGCTTCGACAACAACAGATTCAATAACTTCAACATTACTAGAGCTCTCTATAGCATATAATAGCCTACAACAATCAACAGCTTCAACAACAACAGATTCAACAGCTTGAACAAAACTAGAGCTCTCTATAGCATATAATAGCCTACAACAATCATCTGCTTCAACAACAACAGATTCAACAGCTTAAACAAAACTAGACCTCTCTATAACATATAATAGCCTACAACAATCAACAGCTTCAACAACAGATTCAACAGCTTAAACAAAACTAGAGCTCTCTATAGTATATAATAGCCTACAACAATCAACAGCTTCAACAACCGCAGATTCAACAGCTTCGACAAACTAGAGCTCTCTAGAGCACATAATGTAGCCTACAACAATCAACATCTTTAACAAAAATAGATTCAACAGCTTTAATAAACTAGAGCATATAATAGCCTACAACAATCAACAGCTTTAACAACAACAGATTCAACAGCTTCAACAAAACTAGAGCTCTCTAGAGCACATAATAGCTTACAACAATCAACAGCTTCTACAACAAATTCAACAGCTTCAACATAGTGATTGAAGCTGTTGATTTATTGGGACGAGCCTACACTTACACAAAATAGACTGTACTCACAATCAACAGCTTTAATTGTACTAACAAGATCAACTGATTGAACAGCTTCAACACTACCAACAATCAACAACTTCAACAACAACAGATTCAACATCAACAACAATCAACAACTTCAACATGGTTATCAACAAATTTAACAACTGATTCAACAGCTTCAAAAACAGATTCAACAACTACAGCTTCAACAATCAACAGCTTCAACAACAGATTTAACAGCTTCAACAAAACTAGAGCTCTCAAGAGCTCATAATAGCCTACAACAATCAACAGCTTCAACAACAGATTCAACTGCTTCAACAAAACTAGAGCTCTCTAAAGCACATAATGTAGCCTACAACAATCAACAGCTTCGACAACAACAGATTCAATAACTTCAACATTACTAGAGCTCTCTATAGCATATAATAGCCTACAACAATCAACAGCTTCAACAACAACAGATTCAACAGCTTGAACAAAACTAGAGCTCTCTATAGCATATAATAGCCTACAACAATCATCTGCTTCAACAACAACAGATTCAACAGCTTAAACAAAACTAGACCTCTCTATAACATATAATAGCCTACAACAATCAACAGCTTCAACAACAGATTCAACAGCTTAAACAAAACTAGAGCTCTCTATAGTATATAATAGCCTACAACAATCAACAGCTTCAACAACCGCAGATTCAACAGCTTCGACAAACTAGAGCTCTCTAGAGCACATAATGTAGCCTACAACAATCAACATCTTTAACAAAAATAGATTCAACAGCTTTAATAAACTAGAGCATATAATAGCCTACAACAATCAACAGCTTTAACAACAACAGATTCAACAGCTTCAACAAAACTAGAGCTCTCTAGAGCACATAATAGCTTACAACAATCAACAGCTTCTACAACAAATTCAACAGCTTCAACATAGTGATTGAAGCTATTGATTTATTGGGACGAGCCTACACTTACACAAAATAGACTGTACTCACAATCAACAGCTTTAATTGTACTAACAAGATCAACTGATTGAACAGCTTCAACACTACCAACAATCAACAACTTCAACAACAACAGATTCAACATCAACGACAATCAACAACTTCAACATGGTTAACAGATTTAACAACTGATTCAACAGCTTCAAAAACAGATTCAACAACTACAGCTTCAACAATCAACAGCTTCAACAACAGATTTAAAAGCTTCAACAAAACTAGAGCTCTCAAGAGCTCATAATAGCCTACAACAATCAACAGCTTCAACAACAGATTCAACTGCTTCAACAAAACTAGAGCTCTCTAAAGCACATAATGTAGCCTACAACAATCAACAGCTTCAACAACAGATTCAACAACTTCAACTAAACTAGAGCTCTCTATTACACATAATAGCCTACAACAATCAACAGCTTCAACAACAACAGATTCAACAGCTTGAACAAAACTAGAGCTCTCTATAGCATATAATAGCCTACAACAATCAACAGCTTCAACAACAACAGATTCAACAGCTTAAACCAAACTAGAGCTCTCTATAGCATATAATATCCTACAACAATCAACAGCTTCAACAACAGATTCAGCAGCTTAAACAAAACTAGAGCTCTCTATAGTATATAATAGCCTACAACAATCAACAGCTTCGACAAAATTAGAGCTCTCTAGAGCGCATAATGTAGCCTACAACAATCAACATCTTCAACAAAAATAGATTCAACATCTTTAATAAACTAGAGCACATAATAGCCTACAACAATCAACAGCTTTAACAACAACAGATTCAACAGCTTCAACAAAACTAGAGCTCTCTAGAGCACATAATAGCTTACAACAATTAACAGCTTCTACAACAAATTCAACAGCTTCAACATAGTGATTGAAGCTATTGATTTATTGGGGCGAGCCTACACTTACACAAAATAGACTGTACTCACAATCAACAGCTTTAATTGTACTAACAAGATCAACTGATTGAACAGCTTCAACACTACCAACAATCAACAGCTTCAACAACAACAGATTCAACATCAACGACAATCAACAACTTCAACATGGTTATCAACAGATTTAACAACTGATTCAACAGCTTCAACAATCAACAGCTTCAAAAACAGATTCAACAACTACAGCTTCTACAATCAACAGCTTCAACAACAGATTTAACAGCTTCAACAAAACTAGAGCTCTCAAGAGCTTATAATAGCCTACAACAATCAACAGCTTCAACAACAGATTCAACTGCTTCTACAAAACTAGAGCTCTCTAAAGCACATAATGTAGCCTACAACAATCAACATCTTCAACAACAGATTCAACAACTTCAACAAAACTAGAGCTCTCTATTACACATAATAGCCTACAACAATCAACAGCTTCAACAACAACAGATTCAACAGCTTGAACAAAACTAGAGCTCTCTATAGCATATAATAGCCTACAACAATCAACAGCTTCAACAACAACAGATTCAACAGCTTAAACAAACTAGACCTCTCTATAGCATATAACAGCCTACAACAATCAACAGCTTCAACAACAGATTCAACAGCTTCAACAAAATTAGAGCTCTCTATTGCACATAATAGCCTACAACAATCAACAGCTTCAACAATCAACAGCTTCAAAAACAGATTCAACAACTACAGCTTCAACAATCAACAGCTTCAACAACAGATTTAACAGCTTCAACAAAACTAGAGCTCTCAAGAGCTTATAATAGCCTACAACAATCAACAGCTTCAACAACAGATTCAACTGCTTCTACAAAACTTGAGCTCTCTAAGCACATAATGTAGCCTACAACAATCAACATCTTCAACAACAGATTCAACAACTTCAACAAAACTAGAGCTCTCTATTACACATAATAGCCTAC
This sequence comes from Stappiaceae bacterium, assembly GCA_964291365.2. Lineage (GTDB taxonomy): Bacteria > Pseudomonadota > Alphaproteobacteria > Rhizobiales > Stappiaceae > JBDWFY01. The sequence goes on along the minus strand of OZ220012.1, from coordinate 17,685 downwards.
AACAATCAACAGCTTCAACAACAACAGATTCGACAGCTTAAACAAAACTAGAGCTCTCTATAGCATATAATAGCCTACAACAATCAACTACTTCAACAACAGATTCAACAGCTTAAACAATACTAGACCTCTCTATAACATATAATAGCCTACAACAATCAACAGCTTCAACAAAACTAGAGCTCACTAGAACATATAATAGCCTACAATCAACAGCTTTAACCACAGATTCAACAGCTTCAACAAAACTAGAGCTCTCTAAAGCATATAATGTAGCCTACAACAATCAACAGCTTCAACCACAGATTCAACAGCTTCAACAAAACTAGAGCTCTCTAATGCACATAATGTGGCCTACAACAATCAACAGCTTCAACAAAACTAGAGCTCACTAGAGCATATAATAGCCTACAATCTACAGCTTCAACCACAGATTCAACAGCTTCAACAAAACTGGAGCTCTCTAAAGCACATAATGTAGCCTACAACAATCAACAGCTTCAACAACAACAGATTCAACAGCTTAAAAAAAACTAGAGCTATCTATAGCATGTAATAGCCTACAACAATCAACAGCTTCAACAACAAGAGACTCAACAGCTTCAACAAAACTAGAGCTCTCTAAAGCACATAATGTAGCCTACAACAATCAACAGCTTCAACCACAGATTCAACAGCTTCAACAAAACTAGAGCTCTCTAAAGCACATAATGTAGCCTACAACAATCAACAGCTTCAACAAAACTAGAGCTCACTAGAGCATATAATAGCCTACAATCAACAGCTTCAACCACAGGTTCAACAGCTTCAACAAAACTAGAGCTCTCTAATGCACATAATGTAGCCTACAACAATCAACAGCTTCAACAACAACAGATTCAACAGCTTAAAAAAAAACTAGAGCTGTCTATAGCATGTAATAGCCTACAACAATCAACTGCTTCAACAACAACAGATTCGACAGCTTAAACAAAAATTAGACCTCTCTATAAGATATAATAGCCTGCAACAATCAACAGCTTCAACAACAGATTCAACAGCTTAAACAATACAAGAGCTCTCTAGAGCACATGATAACCTACAACAATCAACAGCTTCAACAACAGATTCAACTGCTTCAACTAAACTAGAGCTCTCTAAAGCACATAATATAGCCTACAACAATCAACAGCTTCAACAACAGATTCAACAACTTCAACAAAACTAGAGCTCTCTATTACACATAATAGCCTACAACAATCAACAGCTTCAACAACAACAGATTCAACAGCTTGAACAAAACTAGAGCTCTCTATAGCATATAATAGCCTACAACAATCAACAGCTTCAACAACAACAGTTTTAACAGCTTAAACAAAACTAGACCTCTCTATAAGATATAATAGCCTACAACAATCAACAGCTTCAACAACAGATTCAACAGCTTCAACAAAACTAGAGCTCTCTATTGCACATAATAGCCTACAACAATCAACAGCTTTAACAACAACAGATTCAACAGCTTCAATTAAACTAGGGCACTTAATAGCCTACAACAATCAACAGCTTCAACAAAACTAGAGCTCACTAGAGCATATAATAGCCTACAATCAACAGCTTCAACCACAGATTCAACAGCTTCAACAAAACTAGAGCTCTCTAAAGCACATAATGTAGCCTACAACAATCAACAGCTTCAACAAACTAAAGCTGACTAGAGCATATAATAGCCTACAATCAACAGCCCTCAACCACAGATTCAACAGCTTCAACAAAACTAGAGCTCTCTAAAGCACATAATGTAGCCTACAACAATCAACAGCTTCAACAACAACAGATTCAACAGCTTAAAAAAACTAGAGCTGTCTATAGCATGTAATAGCCTACAACAATCAACAGCTTCAACAACAACAGATTCGACAGCTTAAACAAAACTAGACCTCTCTATAAGATATAATAGCCTACAACAATCAACAGCTTCAACAACAGATTCAACAGCTTAAACAAAACTAGAGCTCTCTAGAGCACATAATAACCTACAACAATCAACAGCTTCAACAACAGATTCAACTGCTTCAACAAAACTAGAGCTTTCTAAAGCACATAATGTAGCCTACAACAATCAACAGCTTCAACAACAGATTCAACAACTTCAACAAAACTAGACCTCTCTATAACTTGTAACAGCCTACAACAATCAACAATTTCAACAACAGATTCGACAGCTTAAATAAAACTAGAGCTCTCTATAACATATAATAGCCTACAACAATCAATAGCTTCAACAACAGATTCAACAGCTTAAACAAAACTAGAGCTCTCTATAGCATATAATAGCCTGCAACAATCAACAGCTTCAACAACAACAAATTCAACAGCTTCAACAAAACTAGAGCTCTCTATTGCACATAATAGCCTACAACAATCAACTTCTTCAACAAAAATAGATTCAACAGCTTTAATAAAAATAGAGCACATAATAGCCTACAACAATCAACAGCTTTTACAACAACAGATTCAACAGCTTCAATTAAACTAGGGCACTTAATAGCCTACAACAATCAACAGCTTCAACAAAACTTGAGCTCACTAGAGCATATATTAGCCTACAATCAACAGCTTCAACCACAGATTCAACAGCTTCAACAAAACTAGAGCTCTCTAAAGCACATAATGTAGCCTACAACAATCAACAGCTTCAACCACAGATTCAACAGCTTCAACAAAACTAGAGCTCTCTAAAGCACATAATGTAGCCTACAACAATCTACAGCTTCTACAAAACTAGAGTTCACTAGAGCATATAATAACCTACAATCAACAGCTTCAACCACAGATTCAACAGCTTCAACAAACTAGAGCTCCCTAATGCACATAATGTAGCCTACAACAATCAACAGCTTCAACAACAACAGATTCAACAGCTTAAAAAAACTAGAGCTGTCTATAGCATGTAATAGCCTACAACAATCAACAGCTTCAACAACAACAGATTCGACAGCTTAAACAAAAGATAGACCTCTCTATAAGATACAATAGCCTACAACAATCAACAGCTTCAACAACAGATTCAACAGCTTAAACAAAACTAGAGCTCTCTAGAGCACATAATAACCTACAACAATCAACACCTTAAACAACAGATTCAACTGCTTCAACATAACTAGAGCTCTCTAAAGCACATAAAGTAGCCTACAACAATCAACAGCTTCAACAACAGATTCAACAACTTCAACAAAACTAGAGCTCTCTATTACACGTAATAGCCTACAACAATCAACAGCTTCAACAACAACAGATTCAACAGCTTGAACAAAACTAGAGCTCTCTATAGCATATAATAGCCTACAACAATCAACAGCTTCAACAACAACAGATTCAACAGCTTAAACAAAACTAGACCTCTCTATAAGATATAATAGCCTACAACAATCAACAGCTTTAACAACAGATTCAACAGTTTCAACAAAATTAGAGCTCTCTATTGCACATAATAGCCTACAACAATCAACAGCTTCAACAACAACAGATTCGACAGCTTAAACAAAACTAGAGCTCTCTATAGCATATAATAGCCTACAACAATCAACTACTTCAACAACACATTCGACAGCTTAAACAAAACTAGACCTCTCTATAACATATAATAGCCTACAACAATCAACAATTTCAACAACAGATTCGACAGCTTAAATAAAACTAGAGCTCTCTATAACATATAATAGCCTACAACAATCAACAGCTTCAACAACAACAGATTCAACAGCTTCAACAAAACTAGAGCTCTCTATTGCACATAATAGCCTACAACAATCAACTTCTTCAACAACAGATTCAGCAGCTTCAATTAAACTAGAGCACATAATACCCTACACGATCAACAGCTTTAACAGAAATAGATTCAACAGCTTCAACAAAACTAGAGCTCTCTAGAGCACATAATAGCTTACAACAATCAACAGCTTCTACAACAAATTCAACAGCTTCAACATAGTGATTGAAGCTATTGATTTATTGGGGCGAGCCTACACTTACACAAAATAGACTGTACTCACAATCAACAGCTTTAATTGTACTAACAAGATCAACTGATTGAACAGCTTCAACACTACCAACAATCAACAGCTTCAACAACAACGGATTCAACATCAACGACAATCAACAACTTCAACATGGTTATCAACAGATTTAACAACTGATTTAACATCTTCAACAATCAACAGCTTCAGAAACAGATTCAACAACTACAGCTTCAACAATCAACAGCTTCAACAAAACTAGAGCTCTCAAGAGCTCATAATAGCCTACAACAGTCAACAGCTTCAACAACAGATTCAACTGCTTCAACAAAACTAGTGCTCTCTAAAGCACATAATGTAGCCTACAACAATCAACAGCTTCAACAACAACAGATTCAACAGCTTGAACAAAACTAGAGCTCTCTATAGCATATAATAGCCTACAACAATCAACAGCTTCCACAACAACAGATTCAACAGCTTAAACAAACTAGACCTCTCTATAAGATATAATAGCCTACAACAATCAACAGCTTCAACAACAGATTCAACAGCTTCAACAAAATTAGAGCTCTCTATTGCACATAATAGCCTACAACAATCAACAGCTTCACCAACAACAGATTCGACAGCTTAAACAAAACTAGAGCTCTCTATAGCATATAATATCCTACAACAATCAACTACTTCAACAACAGATTCGACAGCTTAAACAAAACTAGACCTCTCTATAACATATAATAGCCTACAACAATCAATAATTTCAACAACAGATTCGACAGCTTAAACAAAACTAGAGCTCTCTATAACATATAATAGCCTGCAAGAATCAACAGCTTCAACAACAGATTCAACAGCTTAAACAAAATTAGAGCTCTCTATAGCATATAATAGCCTACAATAATCAACAGCTTCAACAAAACTAGAGCTCTCTATTGCACATAATAGCCTACAACAATCAACTTCTTCAACAAAAATAGATTCAACAGCTTTAATAAAAATAGAGCACACAATAGCCTACAACAATCAACAGCTTTAACAACAACAGATTCAACAGCTTCAATTAAACTAGGGCACTTAATAGCCTACAACAATCAACAGCTTCAACAATACTAGAGCTCACTAGAGCATATAATAGCCTACAATCAACAGCTTCAACCACAGATTCAACAGCTTCAACAAAACTAGAGCTCTCTAAAGCACATAATGTAGCCTACAACAATCAACAGCTTCAACAAAACTAGAGCTCACTAGAGCATATAATAGCCTACAATCAACAGCTTCAACCACAGATTCAACAGCTTCAACAAAATTAGAGCTCTCTATTGCACATAATAGCCTACAACAATCAACAGCTTCAACAACAACAGATTCGACAGCTTAAACAAAACTAGAGCTCTCTATAGCATATAATAGCCTACAACAATCAACTACTTCAACAACAGATTCGACAGCTTGAATAAAACTAGACCTCTCTATAACATATAATAGCCTACAAAAATCAACTACTTCAACAACAGATTCGACAGCTTCAACAAAACTAGAGCTCTCTATTGCACATAATAGCCTACAACAATCAACAGCTTCAACAACAACAGATTCAACAGCTTAAACAAAACTAGAGCTCTCTAGAGCACATAATAACCTACAACAATCAACAGCTTCAACAACAGATTCAACAGCTTCAACAAAACTAGAGCTCTCTATTGCACATAATAGCCTACAACAATCAACAGCTTCAACAACAACAGATTCAACAGCTTAAACAAAACTAGAGCTCTCTATAGCATATAATAGGCTACGACAATCAACAGCTTCAACAAAAACAGTTTCGACAGCTTAAACAAAACTAGACCTCTCTATAAGATATAATAGCCTACAAAAATCAACAGCTTCAACAACAGATTCAACAGCTTACACAAAACTAGAGCTCTCTAAAGCACATAATAACCTACAACAATCAACAGCTTCAACAACAGATTCAACAGCTTCAACAAAACTAGAGCTCTCTATTGCACATAATAGCCTACAACAATCAACAGCCTCAACAACAACAGATTCAACAGCTTAAACAAAACTAGAGCTCTCTATAGCATGTAATAGCCTACGACAATCAACAGCTTCAACAACAACAGTTTCGACAGCTTAAACAAAACTAGACATCTCTATAAGATATAATAGCCTACAAAAATCAACAGCTTCAACAACAGATTCAACAGCTTCAACAAAATTAGAGCTCTCTATTGCACATAATAGCCTACAACAATCAACAGCTTCACCAACAACAGATTCGACAGCTTAAACAAAACTAGAGCTCTCTATAGCATATAATATCCTACAACAATCAACTACTTCAACAACAGATTCGACAGCTTAAACAAAACTAGACCTCTCTATAACATATAATAGCCTACAACAATCAATAATTTCAACAACAGATTCGACAGCTTAAACAAAACTAGAGCTCTCTATAACATATAATAGCCTGCAAGAATCAACAGCTTCAACAACAGATTCAACAGCTTAAACAAAATTAGAGCTCTCTATAGCATATAATAGCCTACAATAATCAACAGCTTCAACAAAACTAGAGCTCTCTATTGCACATAATAGCCTACAACAATCAACTTCTTCAACAAAAATAGATTCAACAGCTTTAATAAAAATAGAGCACACAATAGCCTACAACAATCAACAGCTTTAACAACAACAGATTCAACAGCTTCAATTAAACTAGGGCACTTAATAGCCTACAACAATCAACAGCTTCAACAATACTAGAGCTCACTAGAGCATATAATAGCCTACAATCAACAGCTTCAACCACAGATTCAACAGCTTCAACAAAACTAGAGCTCTCTAAAGCACATAATGTAGCCTACAACAATCAACAGCTTCAACAAAACTAGAGCTCACTAGAGCATATAATAGCCTACAATCAACAGCTTCAACCACAGATTCAACAGCTTCAACAAAATTAGAGCTCTCTATTGCACATAATAGCCTACAACAATCAACAGCTTCAACAACAACAGATTCGACAGCTTAAACAAAACTAGAGCTCTCTATAGCATATAATAGCCTACAACAATCAACTACTTCAACAACAGATTCGACAGCTTGAATAAAACTAGACCTCTCTATAACATATAATAGCCTACAAAAATCAACTACTTCAACAACAGATTCGACAGCTTCAACAAAACTAGAGCTCTCTATTGCACATAATAGCCTACAACAATCAACAGCTTCAACAACAACAGATTCAACAGCTTAAACAAAACTAGAGCTCTCTAGAGCACATAATAACCTACAACAATCAACAGCTTCAACAACAGATTCAACAGCTTCAACAAAACTAGAGCTCTCTATTGCACATAATAGCCTACAACAATCAACAGCTTCAACAACAACAGATTCAACAGCTTAAACAAAACTAGAGCTCTCTATAGCATATAATAGGCTACGACAATCAACAGCTTCAACAAAAACAGTTTTGACAGCTTAAACAAAACTAGACCTCTCTATAAGATATAATAGCCTACAAAAATCAACAGCTTCAACAACAGATTCAACAGCTTACACAAAACTAGAGCTCTCTAAAGCACATAATAACCTACAACAATCAACAGCTTCAACAACAGATTCAACAGCTTCAACAAAACTAGAGCTCTCTATTGCACATAATAGCCTACAACAATCAACAGCCTCAACAACAACAGATTCAACAGCTTAAACAAAACTAGAGCTCTCTATAGCATGTAATAGCCTACGACAATCAACAGCTTCAACAACAACAGTTTCGACAGCTTAAACAAAACTAGACATCTCTATAAGATATAATAGCCTACAAAAATCAACAGCTTCACCAACAACAGATTCGACAGCTTAAACAAAAACTAGAGCTCTCTATAGCATATAATATCCTACAACAATCAACTACTTCAACAACAGATTCGACAGCTTAAACAAAACTAGACCTCTCTATAACATATAATAGCCTACAACAATCAATAATTTCAACAACAGATTCGACAGCTTAAACAAAACTAGAGCTCTCTATAACATATAATAGCCTGCAAGAATCAACAGCTTCAACAACAGATTCAACAGCTTAAACAAAATTAGAGCTCTCTATAGCATATAATAGCCTACAATAATCAACAGCTTCAACAAAACTAGAGCTCTCTATTGCACATAATAGCCTACAACAATCAACTTCTTCAACAAAAATAGATTCAACAGCTTTAATAAAAATAGAGCACACAATAGCCTACAACAATCAACAGCTTTAACAACAACAGATTCAACAGCTTCAATTAAACTAGGGCACTTAATAGCCTACAACAATCAACAGCTTCAACAATACTAGAGCTCACTAGAGCATATAATAGCCTACAATCAACAGCTTCAACCACAGATTCAACAGCTTCAACAAAACTAGAGCTCTCTAAAGCACATAATGTAGCCTACAACAATCAACAGCTTCAACAAAACTAGAGCTCACTAGAGCATATAATAGCCTACAATCAACAGCTTCAACCACAGATTCAACAGCTTCAACAAAATTAGAGCTCTCTATTGCACATAATAGCCTACAACAATCAACAGCTTCAACAACAACAGATTCGACAGCTTAAACAAAACTAGAGCTCTCTATAGCATATAATAGCCTACAACAATCAACTACTTCAACAACAGATTCGACAGCTTAAATAAAACTAGACCTCTCTATAACATATAATAGCCTACAAAAATCAACTACTTCAACAACAGATTCGACAGCTTCAACAAAACTAGAGCTCTCTATTGCACATAATAGCCTACAACAATCAACAGCTTCAACAACAACAGATTCGACAGCTTAAACAAAACTAGACCTCTCTATAAGATATAATAGCCTACAACAATCAACAGCTTCAACAACAGATTCAACAGCTTAAACAAAACTAGAGCTCTCTAGAGCACATAATAACCTACAACAATCAACAGCTTCAACAACAGATTCAACAGCTTCAACAAAACTAGAGCTCTCTATTGCACATAATAGCCTACAACAATTAACAGCTTCAACAACAACAGATTCAACAGCTTAAACAAAACTAGAGCTCTCTATAGCATATAATAGGCTACGACAATCAACAGCTTCAACAAAAACAGTTTCGACAGCTTAAACAAAACTAGACCTCTCTATAAGATATAATAGCCTACAAAAATCAACAGCTTCAACAACAGATTCAACAGCTTACACAAAACTAGAGCTCTCTAAAGCACATAATAACCTACAACAATCAACAGCTTCAACAACAGATTCAACAGCTTCAACAAAACTAGAGCTCTCTATTGCACATAATAGCCTACAACAATCAACAGCCTCAACAACAACAGATTCAACAGCTTAAACAAAACTAGAGCTCTCTATAGCATGTAATAGCCTACGACAATCAACAGCTTCAACAACAACAGTTTCGACAGCTTAAACAAAACTAGACATCTCTATAAGATATAATAGCCTACAAAAATCAACAGCTTCAACAACAGATTCAACAGCTTAAACAAAACTAGAGCTCTCTAGAGCACATAATAACCTACAACAATCAACAGCTTCAACAACAGATTCAACAGCTTCAACAAAACTAGAGCTCTCTATTGCACATAATAGCGTACAACAATCAACAGCTTCTACAACAACAGATTAAACAGCTTAAACAAAACTAGAGCTCTCTATAGCATGTAATAGCCTACGACAATCAACAGCTTCAACAACAAAAGTTTCGACAGCTTAAACAAAACTAGACCTCTCTATAAGATATAATAGCCTACAAAAATCAACAACTTCAACAACAGATTCAACAGCTTAAGCAAAACTAGAGTTCTCTATAGCATATAATAGCCTACATCAATCAACAGCTTCAACAACAGATTCAACAGCTTCAACAAAACTAGAGCTCTCTAGAGCACATAATGTAGCCTACAACAATCAACATCTTCAGCAAAAATGGATTCAACAGCTTTAATAAAATTAGAGCACATAATAGCCTACAACAATCAACAGCTTTAACAACAAAAGATTCAACATCTTCAACAAGAGATTCAACAGCTTCAACAAAACTAGAGCTCTCTAGAGCTCATAATAGCCTACAACAATCATCAGCTTCAACAACAGATTTAACAAAACTTGAGTTCTCCAGAGGACATAATAGCCTACAACAATCAACAGCTTCAACAACAGATTCAAAATTTTCAACAAAACTAGAGCTCTCTAGAGCTCATAATAGCCTACAACAATCAACAGCTTCAACAACAGATTTAACAAAACTAGAGTTCTCCAGAGGACATAATAGCCTACAACCATCAACAGCTTCGACAGCAGATTCAAAATTTTCAACAAAACTAGAGCTCTCTAGAGCTCATAATAGCCTACAACAATCAACAGCTTTAACAACAGACTCAACAGCTTCGATAACAACAGATTCAACAGCTTCAATAAAACTAGAGCTCTCTATTGCACATAATAGCCTACAATAATCAACAGCTTCAACAACAGATTCAACTGCTCCAACATATCTAGAGCTCTTTAGAGCACATAATGTAGCCTACAACAATCAACAGCTTCAACAACAGATTCAACTGCCTTAACACAACTAGAGCTCCTTAGAACACATAATTATAGCCTACAACAATCAATATTTTCAACAACAGATTCAACAGCTTCAATAAAACTAGAGCACATAATAGCCTACAACAATCAAGAGCTTTAACAACAACAGATTCAACAGCTTCAACAATGACAGATTCCTCAGCTTCAACAAAACTAGAACTCTCTAGAGCACATAATAGCCTTCAACAATCAACAGCTTTAACAACAGATTCAACTGCTCCAACATAACTAGAGCTCTTTAGAGCACATAATGTAGCCTACAACGATCAACATCTTCAACAACAGATTCAACAATTTCAACAAATCTAGAGCTCTCTAGAGCACATAATAGCCTGCAACAATCAACAGCTTCAACAACAGATTCATCTGCCTTAACAAAACTAGAGCTCTTTAGAGCACATAATATAGCCTACAACAATCAACAGGTTCAACAAAAACAGATTCAATAGTTTCAACAACAGATTCAACAGCTTAAACAAAATTAGAGCTCTCTAGAGCACATAATGTAGCCTACAACAATCAACATCTTCAACAACAGATTCAACTGCTTCAACAAAACTAGAGCTCTGTAGAGCACATAATGTAGCCTACAACAATCAACATCTTCAACAACAACAGATTCAACAGTTTTAACAAAACTAGAGCTCTCTAGAGCACATAATAGCCTACAACAATCAACAGCTTCCACAACAGATTCAACAGCTTGAACAAAACTAGAACTCTCTAGAGTACATAATATCCTACAACAATCATAAGCTTAAACAACTGATTTAACAGCTTCAACAAAGGTAGAGCTCTCTAGAGCACATAATAGCCTACAACATTCAACAGCTTCAACAACAACAGATTCAACAGCTTCAACAAAACTAGAGCTCTCTAGAGCACATAATAGCCTACAACAATCAACAGCTTCAACAAGAGATTCAGCTTCGACAAAACTTGAGCTCTCTAGAACACATAATGTAGCCTACAACAATCAACATCTTCAACAACAGATTCAACAGCTTCAATAAAACTAGAGCACATAATAGCCCACAACAATCATCAGCTCTAACAACAGATTCAACAACTTCAACAATAACAGATTCAACAGCTTCAACAAAACTAGAGTTCTCTAGAGTACATAATAGCCTACAACAATCAACAGCTTCAACAACAGATTCAACTGCCTTAACAAATCTAGAGTTCTTTAGAGCACATAATAGCCTACAACAATCAATAGCTTTAACAACAACAGATTCAACAGCTTCACCATCAACATATTCAACAGCTTCAATAAAACTGGAGCTCTCTAGAACACATAATAGCGTACCACAATGAACAACTTCAACAGGAGATTCTACTGCTTCAACAAAATTAGAGCTCTGTCGAGCACATTATGTAGCCTACAATAATCAACAGCTTCAACAACAGGTTCAACTGCTTCAACAGAACTAGAGCTCTCTAGAGCACATAATGTAGCCTACAACAATCAACATCTTCAACCACAGATTCAATAATTTCAACAAATCTAGAGTTCTCTAGAGCACTTAGTAGCCTACAACAATCAACAACTTCATCAACAGATTCAACTGCCTTAACACAACTAGAGCTCTTTAGAGCACATAATATAGCCTACAACAATCAACATTTTCAACAACAGATTCAACAGCTTCAATAAAACTAGAGCACATAATAGCCTACAACAACCATGAGCTTTAACAACAACAGATTCAACAGCTTCAACAATAACAGATTCAACAGCTTAAACAAAATTAGAGCTCTCTAGAGCACGTAATGTAGCCTACAACAATCAACATCTTCAACAACAGATTCAACAGCTTCAACAAAACTAGAGCTCTCTAGAGCACATAATGTAGCCTACAACAATCAACATCTTCAACAACAACAGATTCAACAGTTTTAACAAAACTAGAGCTCTCTAGAGCACATAATAGCCTACAACAATCAACAGCTTTAACAGCAGATTCAACAGTTTGAACAAAACTAGAGCTCTCTAGAGCACACAATATCCTACAATAATCAACAGCTTTGACAACTGATTTAACAGCTTCAACAAAAGTAGAGCTCTCTAGAGCACATAATAGCATACAACAATCAACAACTTCAACAACAACAGATTCAGCTTCAACAAAACTTGAGCTCTCTAGAACACATATTGTAGCCTACAACAATCAACATCTTCAACAATAGATCCAACAGCTTCAATAAAACTAGAGAACATAATAGCCTACAACAATCAACAGCTTTAACAACAATAGATTCAACAACAACAGATTGAACAGCTTCGACAGAACTAGATCTTTCTAGAGCACATAATGTAGCCTACAACAATCAACATCTTCAACAACAGATTCAACAGCTTCATTAACACTAGAGCACATAATAGCGCACAACAATCACCAGCTTTAACAACAACAGATTCAACAACTTCAACAATAACAGATTCAACAGCTTCAACAAAAGTAGAGTTCTCTTGAGCACATAATAGCCTTCAACAATCAACAGCTTTAACAACAGATTCAACTGCTCCAACATAACTAGAGCTCTCTAGAGCACATAATGCAGCCTACAACAACCAACAGCTTTAACAACAATAGATTCAACAGCTTCAATAAATCTAGAGCTCTCTAGAGCACATAATAGCCTACAACAATCAACAGCTTCAACAACAGATTCAACTGCCTTAACAAATCTAGAGTTCTTTAGAGCACATAATAGCCTACAACAATCAACAGCTTCAACAACAGATTCAACTGCTTAACAAATCTAGAGCTCTTTAGAGCACATAATGTAGCCTACAAAAATCAACATTTTCAATAACAACAGGTTCAACAGCTCCAATAAAACTAAAGCACATAATAGCCTACAACAATCAAGAGCTTTAACAACAACAGATTCAACAGCTTCACCATCAACATATTCAACAGCTTCAACAAAACTGGAGCTCTCTAGAACACATAATAGCCTACAACAATGAACAACTTCAACAGGAAATTCTACTGCTTCAACAAAATTAGAGCTCTCTCTAGCACGTTATGTAGCCTACAACAATCAGCAGCTTCAACAACAGGTTCAACTGCTTCAACAGAACTTGAGCTCTCTAGAGCACATAATGTAGCCTACAACAATCAACAACAACAGATTCAACAGCTTCAATAAAACTAGAGCACATAATAGCCTACAACAATCAACAGGTTCAACAAAAACAGATTCAACAGTTTCAACAACAACAGATTCAACAGCTTAAACAAAATTAGAGCTCTCTAGAGCATGTAATGTAGCCTACAACAATCAACATCTTCAACAACAGATTCAACAGCTTCAACAAAACTAGAGCTCTCTAGTGCACATAGTATAGCCTACAACAATCAACAATTTCAACAACAGATTCAACTACTTCAATACAGCTAGAGCACATAATAGCCTACAACAATCAACAGCTTTAACAACAACAGATTCAACAGCTTCAACAACAACAGATTCAACAGCTTCAACAAAACTAGATTTATCTAGAGCACATAATGTAGCCTACAACAATCAATATCTTCAACAACAGATTCGACAACATTAGAAAAACTAGAGCTATCTAGAACACAAAAAACCCTGACAATCAAGAGCTTCAACAACAACAGATACAACAGCTTTGACAAAACTAGATTTCTCTAGAGAGCATAATGTAACCTAGAACAATTAACATTTTCAACAAGAATACATTCAACAACTTCAATAAAACTAGAGCACATAATAGCTTATAGCAATCAACAGCTCTAACAACAACAGATTCAACAGCTCAACAGCAACAGATTCAACAGCTTCAAAAAAACTAGAGCTCTCTAGAGCACATAATGCATCCTACAACAATCAACATCTTCAACAACAACAGATTCAACAATTTCAACAAAATTAGAGCTCTCTAGAACGTATAATAGCCTACAACGATCAACAGCTTCAACAACAACGGATTCTAGAATAAAGGCTCATAACTACGTTGTTGATGCAAGGAGAGTAGTTTGTGGAGCGCTATTGAACGTAGTTTAATGTACTGTAGAGACAGAACGTTTCGGACCGTGGTCCTTCGTCAGCTGCAAAAGGCACTCAAGACATAGCGCTCCACAAACTACTCTCCTTGCAACAACGGATTCAACAGCTTCGACGAATCTAGAGCTCTCTAGAGCACATAATGTAGCCTACAACAATCAACATCTTCAACAATAACAGATTCAACAGCTTTAACAAAATTAGAGCTCTTTAGAGCACATAATAGCCTACAACAATCAACAGCTTCAACAAAACGAACTCTCTAGAGCACACAATGTAGCCTACAACAATCAACAGATTCAACAACAACAGATTCAACAACTTCAATAAAGCTAGAACACATAATAGCCTACAACAATGAACAGCTTTAACAACAGATTCAACAGCTTGAACAAGAACAGATTTAACGGCTTTAATAAAACTAGAGCTCTTTAGAGCACATAATGTTGTCTACAACAATCAACATCTTCAACAACAGATTCAACAGCTTTAACAAAATTAGAGCTCTTTAGAGTAATATAGGCTACAACAATCAACAGCTTCAACAGATTCAACAATTTCAACAAAACTAGAGCTCTCTAGAGCACATAATAGCCTACAACAATCAACCGCTTTAACAACAACAGACTCAACAGCTTCAACAAAACTAGAGCTCTCTAGAGCACAAAATAGCCTACAACAATCAACAGCTTTAACAGCAACAGATTCAACAGCTTCAACAACAGATTCAACAGCTTCAACAAAACAAGAGCTCTCTAGAGTACATAATAGCCTACAACAATCAACAGCTTCAACAACAGATTCAACGGCTTCAACATAACTAGAGCTATAATCTAGCCTACAACAATCAACAGCTTCAACAACAACAGATTCAACAGCTTCAACAAAACTAGAGCTCTCTAATGCACATAATAGCCTACAACAAACAACAGCTTCAATGACAACTGATTCAACAGCTTCAACAACAACAGATTCAACAGCTTCAACAAAACTAGAGCTCTCTAGAGCACATAATAGCCTACAACAATCAACAGCTTCAACAGCAACAGTTTCAACAGCTTCAACAAATCTAGAACTCTCTATTGCACATAATAGCCTACAATAAACAACAGCTTCAACAACAACAGATTCAACAGCTTCAATAAAACTAGAGCACATAATAGCCTACAACATTCAACAGCTTTAACAACAACAGATTCAACAGCTTCAACAACATGTTCAACAGCTTCAACAAAACTAGAGCTCTCTAGAGCTCATAATAGCCTACAACAATCAACAGCTTCAACGACAGGTTTGACTGCTTCAACAGAACTAGAGCTCTCTAGAGGACATATTGTAGCCTACAACGATCAACATCTTCAACCACAAATTCAACAATTTCAACAAATCTAGAGCTCTCTAGAGCACATAATAGCCTACAACAATCAACATTTTCAACAACAGATTCAATAGCTTTAATAAAACGAGAGCACATAATAGCCTACAACAATCAACAGGTTTAACAAAAACAGATTCAACAGTTTCAACAGATTCAACAGCTTAAACAAAATTAGAGATCTCTAGAGCACGTAATGTAGCCTACAACAATCAACATTTTCAACAACAACAGATTCAACAGTTTTAACAGTTTTAACAAAACAAGAGCTCTCTAGAGCACATAATAGCCTACAACAATCAACAGCTTGAACAACAGATTTAACATCTTCAACAAAAGTAGAGCTCTCTAGAGCACATAATAGCCTACAACAATCAACAGCTTCAACAACAACAGATTCAACAGCTTCAACAAAACTAGAGCTCTCTAGAGCCACATAATAGCCTACAACAATCAACAGCTTCAACAACAGCAGATTCAGTTTCGACAAAACTTGAGCTCTCTAGAACACCTAATGTAGCCTACAACAATCAACATCTTCAACAACAGGTCCAACAGCTTCAATAAAACTAGAGCACATAATAGCCCACAATAATCACCAGCTTTAACAACAACAGATTCAACAACTTCAACAATAACAGATTCAACAGCTTCAACAGAACTAGAGTTCTCTAGAGTACATAATTACCTTCAATAATCAACAGCTTTAACAACAGATTCAACTGCTCCAACATAACTAGAGCCCTCTAGAGCACATAATGTAGCCTACAACAACCAACAACTTTAACAACAACAGATTCAACAGCTTCATTAAATCTAGAGCTCTTTAGAGCACATAATGTAGCCTACAACAATCAACATTTTCAACAACAGGTTCAACAGCTCCAATAAAACTTGAGCACATAATAGCTTACAACAATCAATAGCTTAAACGACAACAGATTCAACAGCTACACCATTAACATATTCAACAGCTTCAACAAAACGTGAGCTCTCTAGAACACATAATAGCCTACAACAATGAACAACTTCAACAGGAAATTCTACTGCTTCAACAAAATTAGAGCTCTGTCGAGCATATTATGTAGCCTACAACAATCAACAACTTCAACAACAGGTTCAACTGCTTCAACAGAACTAGAGCTCTCTAGAGTACATAATGTAGCCTACAACGATCAACATTTTCAACCACAGATTGAACGATTTCAACAAATTTAGAGCTCTTTAGAGCACATAATAGCCTACAACAATCAACAGTTTCAACAACAGATTCAACTGCTTCAATAAAGATATAGCTCTCTAGAGCACATAATGTAGCCTACAACAAGCAACAGATTCAACAGCTTCATCAATGAAAACCTTCAACGACAGATTTAACAACATTAACAATCAACAACTTCAACAGATTCAACTACAGATTTAACAGCTTCAACAATCAACAGCTTCAACAACAGATTCAACAACTTCAGATTCAACAGCTACTACAATCAAGATTAATCAACAGCAGATTCAACAACAGTCAACAGCAACAGATTGAACATCAACATTAATTTTAACAGTTCCGACATGGTGATCAACAGATTTAACAGCTTCAACAATCATAGCGAATA
>OZ220011.1:0-128828 GCA_964291365.2 Stappiaceae bacterium | reverse complement strand
CCAATCACAGTCATATCGTTTTTGCTTGGGAATCCTGAGGGACCACCACCATCGAATATCACCATGGAAGTTTACTATGTACAGTGTATGGGGATAAAAGTGACGACACAGCATTTTTGTCCAAGCATGTGATCATCTCTGATGATGTACAAAAATGGTGGAGAGATGCCTCCTCCCCTCAAATTTTGAGCAGGGCGAAAGCACATAGATGAAACAAATATCACCTTATTACTACTACTTTCCAGTCCAATACATGAAAACTGATACATGCGCATGTACGTACACTGTAGCAAACCATTTTATCCCATTATCTAAGAAAGATGTATGCATACATGCAGGAATGCAGAACTGGGAGTACTAGAACATCAATGACATCACATAAATGTACAAGTCACTTGTAATACCTTGAAGCTAGAAATTTTCATGTTGACTAAGTTAGCAGCAACGACCCCATACCACATACAAGTAACACTAGTAATGTGAATGTACTTTCATAAGGTTCATTTTCAACAGCTGACATTCTCACAAACATTTCTAAACTTAAATTTACACATGGTGGTAGCAGTACAGATACCTTTGAATGTTTCGTCTGATTTGGGGGCATGGTTTTTGTCCGGGTGTAGCTTGAGAGCTAGTTTCTTGTAGGCTTTCTTGATTTCAACCTCCTCTGCAGTCTTAGATACCCCTAGTATGGCATAGTGGTTACTGTCACATCTTAACACAATAGAACGAACAAAAAGGGGAAAGTATATATAAGTGACGATCATTACCTAATGTACTAAAAATTGCAATCTACATGAGTCTATTCTGCAATTTTTTTTCTGCTTGTTGTGCACTGCACGTCGACAATGTGTATGTACATCTTCGTAACCTCCTCCCTCCCTTACACAGTTAAAGGCACAATCAGATAATTTTGAATAAACTTAAGGAGGGGAACTTTGATGCAAATTAAAGGAGCTAGGTCCCATGGGACCTACCTTATGTGTTGTACAAGTACATTTCAAACTCCAAGGGGTCCCATATCATAAAGATCATCACTGCTCAACATAACTACATAACTCTGTCCCTGTCTCTCTCTCTCTCACTCTCCTCTCTCTCTCTATTAATGTGCACGCTGTATAATTTGTTCACCCTGACCTTTGCACCACTTCCACTAGCTCCTGAGGCTATTCTCTGATTGGTCATTTCCACCACCGCCAACACCAGTAGATCCACCCGATGTTCTTGACTCTGAAGCTCTGCCTCTAGCTCCCCCCCCCTTACTCACTGGTTGATTTCCTATTTCCACTAGCTTCTACTGAGTCCACAGTTTTGTGTGGAGATACATTGTGTATAAATATACATACATGTACATCCAGTGTTCTTCCCCAGAATCTTATTAAGGTGTAGTGGGAGGGTGTGCATATGCCATGTCCACAAGCAGCATATTCAAATGTTTAATATAAATGCACCTGTCAATGTGTACCTCCACTATTTCCCTCCCAGGTTGCCCAAGGTACATTGTGTAAGACCAGGGGATTTAACATCTCTCTCACTAAGGCTATTCCAAGTTGTACTTCTGTTTCTGGTCCTGGATTCTTCCAAAGATCATGTGGATGGGTGGAACTACCAGCAACCCAGCAATACAAGCCAATCAGACTCTTGTCATCAAAATGTCTGCACGTCACTTCATGCATGTAGTATACAAACTACTGAGGATGCTGAAAATGTGGAGATTGCCAAAAGCACACAGGCAGGGGATCAAAAACAGAAATACAACTTGGAATGGCCTATTAAATAGCCTCTATCTAGGGGCCGAGTTCTTGATACTTTCAAGATAAATTTTGTACGGTAAACTGTACGACTGACCTATGGCTATCAGATCATTCACAGATTTGACGAACTGAGCCACTACAGGTTGAAGAGCCTAGTTGTGAAGCCCCCCCCCCCAGCACAAATGATATGGACAAGCCTACCTTTAGCTTTTGTTGAGGGGAAGAGGCAGTCAGATTTATTAGCTGGTCACTTGGCCACCTCGATCTGACCCGTCCTGTAACCATCCTCAGCCTCTGTTCAGGCAACACTTAGCAGCATCACAATTCACAGCAGGTCCATTTCCTACAACAAAATTTCAAAAATTATGTACAATTAGTTAGGCTCATCCACATGCAATTAGTATACCGGTAATTTGAGATATAGATAGAGGTACGCGTGCATAAATTTTTCTTTGATGTGGGAAAGTATAGAGCTGAAAGCTTGATCATGCTTCGAATTATTTCTGAGAAGAACACTGCATAAACTATCATGTACATGTGTGATGGTAGAGGCACATACCACATCAGTGAATTACTTTTGTGTGTCCACAAGCATCATAGTCGGGGAGGCCATGACATCAACTTCCTTTCAGAACATCACAGTCGCAGAGACAATGACATCTACAATATATAAAACACAAAATAGCTCTAACAGTAGCAGCAGAAAAGTATTTCATAACACAAAACAAAGTAGAGGTACATACCACATCAGTCAATTGTTATTGTGTATCCACACCCATCACAACCAGGGTAGGGAAGGACCACATGTCTTCACATCAGCAAGTCACTAAACATGCACATTTGCAATATGAAAAAATTAGAAATGCACATGACAGTTTCTAAATAATGCTCACCAAAACTCCTACAGGACAACAGTAACACTCTGTATGAAGAAAAAGGTTTTTGAACCAAACACACAGTACATGCATGCATGCACGCACACACACACACACATAGTTGCAGCAAAAAAAGGACACAAGATTCTCTATTTAGCACACAACTGCACGTATGATGGTAGAGGTACTTACATGTACATGTACCATACATGTTTTGCATGTCAGTACCCAACACAGCTGGAGAACCGTGACATCCATGCCACACACTGCATTACCTGTAAAGAAAGAATGACATACAACATAAACAATGCCTTAGGATACAGTGTTTGTCCACAGTTGCTCCGAGTTCCTTCTAGCCTATATAAAAAAGAAAAGGACTTTGTGAACTCACAAGGTTGCAGCATAAAAAGCACACAAAATTCTCTGCTCAGCTACATGAAAGTTCAAAAGTTTGGTGCCAAAAGTGCAACTGCAGACAGCTGTTTCGGCCTAATTAGGCCTTGTCAGTGCAGTGCAGCACTAGGTGGGCCAGCCATGTTTATGTCGAGGCATCAGTGACTTGTTTTTATAGTCTAAATAATGCTCACCATACTCCTACAGGACATCATTAAAACAGTATAACCCATTGCTAACCTGTATAGCCTCATCACTCTTCACGTTGCCAACATCTGTCCCATCCATGGCTGCAGGAGTAGAGGTAGACAATCCAGATGATGTCTCGTTGAATGGATGCATGTAGAGGACATACACGTACAAGTCCAGACCAGCTCAATGCAAGGATTAACCACAGGTAGAGTCGATAGCTCGAGGTATCACCACATTCACTGTGGACATACCTGCATTTGTTAAAAAAGGAATGACATAAGTACACAATGCTAGACATGTACGTTGGTTCTTCCACAATTGTTCAGCAGTTCATTCCAGCAAATTGCTTGAGGACAGATCTGTTTTCAAATGTAGACAGGTGGATTAATGAGCAGCATTTAAATTGGGGGGGGGGGGGGGATAAATATTGCAAAATGGGTTAGGTATAGGGTCGTCAGTGTTTAAGCATACAGTTAGGCAATGTGTGCGTATTGCACATGCGTACCTTGCTGCAGGAGGTTGATACTGCCAGCCTAGCTGCCTGCATGGAGAGAAATATATATGCACAATGAGGACACTGGAGATAACCTAGTCTTGTTCCAAGTCCTCACCATAGTCAATACAGCCTCCCCCCTCCGTAACCATAGCAAGTCAGTAAACAAACATACTTGCAAAACATATGTACATGATAATAGTGCTCTAAATAGTGCTCACCAAAACTCCTATCACATGAGGGTAGCAACACCTGCTAGTCTATATCAGGAAAAAAAGGTCTTTGTCAACACCCAAACACACACACACACCACCACGTACACACACACAGTTGCAGCATAAAAAGCATATATGATTCTCTAGTTAGCATGTAATCACATGTATGAGGGTAGAGGCACTTACATGTACCATATCAGCAACTTGCTTTTGCATCCATCACAGCTGTGCCATCCCAGATACCTCGCAGATATAAAAGACAAAATGGCTCTAACAATAGCACTAGAACAGTACTAAAAAAATAAAAGTGGCACACTAGCGTTCATGCAGGAGCTCGCTAGACTAGTGCCAAAAGAAAGAAAACAAAAGAAAGAAGTGGCACACTAGCGTTCATGCAGGAGCTCGCTAGTGGCACACTAGCGTTCATGCAGGAGCTCGCAATACCAGTAAATAAAGTAGCACTTACCGCTGGTCAGATGATGATTCTAATCCCAATGTTAGCGAAGCGATTCAAGGTAGTTCCACTGTCACCTGACGAGCTGGTATATAAATGTGCAAGCTGTATGAAGATAAGGTTTTTTTTAACCAAATGCATAGTGCATACACTCACACACTGCCATATACATGTACATGTACATACATAAGGTTGCAGCATAAAAAGAAGCACACAAGATTCCCTAGTTAGCATACAACTGCACATAATTATGAAGATAGAGGTACTTAAGTACTTACCACATCAGTGTTTTGTTGGACTTTTGTTCACCAAGCACTTGTCTTCACCTCAGACTTGCTCACCTAGAACGTTTACACTCTAGGGCTTACTTCACTGAGGACTGACTTCACCTTGGACTTGCTAGAGCTTTGTCTTCATCTAGGATTTTCTTCACCAGGCTTGACCTGGACTTTTTCACCTAGATGGCCTTCATCTAGCACGCCAAAGGACTACCGCAACATGATCTGCGTCTACAAATTTAACATAGACAAGTGGATTAACATGCAAATTGGGAGGGGGGGCACATGTCAATTGTTGGTACAGAAACCACCAAAAAAAAAAAAAAAAAACACTCAAACATTCAATTAAACTAAACTGTACTTGGAAGATCTCAAATACACAGAACACACATATGCACCATTCTCCCATTATTGACTTGTCATTTGCATGAACTGGCAGTCCCACCCTACCTTATTGGTCCTTTCAACAGGGTGAGGTCAATTGTAGCACTCTTCACGCTTCTGACATCCATGGCTGCATGAGTAGTGGACAATTTCAGTTGATGACATCTCGTTGGACGGATGAGGAGGATGGTTGTAGAGTTGAGGGCAGCTCAATTCAAGGATGAAGACCAGTCCAGATATCAACACCTCGCGTCCGAGTCATAACAGAGGTACAGACACAAATCTACAACATAAAAAGCATACAAAATCATCTAATTAGGACGTTAGGGTTTCATATTGGGGGGATCACACAGGTTAGAAAGAAGACAATTGCATGCGCACAAAATTTGTATACCTCATATACAATACTGTTTAATTTTGATAGTGAACTGTAGCTATACACATGGCTACCAGTACTCACAGTAAATCTTAATGCGTAATTCGGATTATTAGAGAGAAAATTTGAATAGCGGTGGGCACTATTTAGAAACAATGCCATAACAATATTATAGACTTTGCTCTGCAGTAGCTAAACAAAATGTAAGCCATAGGGAGAGTGTATTTGGGGAGGGATATCCCCTTCCCCCCAAGGGTTGAGGCTATATAACATATGTAACTACATGCAATTATCATGAAACTAAGCATTCAAAATCACCTTGGAGATGTAATAGACAAAAGTAGCAGCACCAGAATAGTATACAACTACATGTGTATGAACAAGGACCCCTGGGCACGGACCATGTGCGACTGTTTTGTGGTGCACATTGATAATCCCACCTGGATAATTCCTCAAATTTGGTCTGTATGTCAGGATTCAACCTACTTCCTTAGTATATAAAGCTAGGATCGTAGGATATCGGTGCAGTTCAGCCTTCTTTATAAATTTTGCACACACCAGTACCACTTGTATACAACACTGTTCCTATACAGTGTGTATGTACAGCAGATTCATGCACCTTTGCAATAGAAAAAGTGCTAGGACTAAAACCATAGTTGTAGTTCATTTAATAAGCCACAAGCAACAGTTTACACAGCAGGACAAGGTGGTTTTTAAGGTAGCCAGTCTGTTGCAAAGGTGCCTGAATTTGCTGTAGCTTGCCCCAAGGTGACAAGGCCATGGAGCAATGTATACATAGGATAATTAGTGGTTTCAGATAAGGGTACTTTTCCACACAGGTGTGCACACCCACATGTACATGTATGCAGCCACAAACTGCTACATATGTGTACTCAAACTGCAACATAAATTAATACATAATGTACATTTGACAGGCTTCATGCACTACCAAGGGGAAGATCCTGAAATATAGACTAAATTTAGAAAGACAGTTCAAATGTGCACCAGATATGAAGCCAAAACACAGGCATAGGCTTGACTGGACTGTACAAATGACATGCTAAAACCCCATCCATATTAGGCTAAGCTTTGAACTACCACGAAATAGCTACACACCAACTCAGTGTGTTACCTTGCCTTGTTATTTTCTCCCTGAGGCGGCAGTAGCCACGAGGCATCGGCGAGCGAGACACACCTGCAAATAAATTTCAAAAGAAATGGCAAATTATTTTAAATTTGGCAGTCTTGCCGATTTAACATTTCCCAAACTATCACAGTCAGGCTTATTGAAGGTACAGGTGCGTATTTGAACTCACAGCATGATCTCAGACACCTGCCTGCTATCCAGCCAGCTGTAAAAACTTGCAGTTTGTTGGCATCTTTGAATCTCAAACATACTGGGAGGTATTCGTCCACCTGCTCGTCCAGATTTTCAAATGCAATTCCCCCCATATATACCGTAGTTCGGGATCTGACTAGCACACGTTTTAAAATTTCGTGTTAAAAATTTTTCGGACAAATAGGCGATGTCCGAAAAATTTTTAACACGGAATTTTAAAACGTGAAAATTTTTATACGCGAAATTTTCCCGAACTACGGTATATGCATATGCCCCGATTAATGTCCTATTCAAACGACCTTTACCAAACGATCGCATTAAAGATGGATCGGAGCGAGTCGTCTTTCAAGCGTACCTATGAGAAGGTTGTGTGCCAGCTGTCCTCCGTGCAAATGGGAGAGATATCTTGCCGATTTAACGAGCTCTACGCCAAGGCTGGGGTCCAAAAAGTCGCGTCGCGTTCTCCAAGTACTTGAACCTTCCGGTAGCTGTCAGTGGGTCTTCGATGCCTTCAACGAGAAAAGGTACTAGAAGATGAGTGAGTGTGTATTAATTTTACACTTGCTGGATTGTTTGATGCAGGCTTGGGGTCTCGCTGTAAATTTTATGCAGTGATATTAAAGCAAAGTTACGACCACATAGCAGCTAGTACAAAGGTTGTAGCTCCGTGGTGCCTCCAAGGATCGTATTACCCTCACTGATAATCAGTGTAGCTTGATCCGCCACCCTTCCTATCCTAGTATCTCCCCCTTATTTTCTTGCATGCATTGAAAAGAACGGGGAAGGCTACTGTTTAGTCACTTTTTTGAGTTGATAACCATGCTTATACTATACGTACGTACAGTACATTTATACATAATTATTATATTCCCATGCAATCATGTGGGGCTGCTGTTGCTCTGGGGCAAGTTGGACAACCTATCATGCACACACACAAGACTCTGCAGCCTACTAGAACTCTGTCCAGCTCTCTCTAGACCGACCGTGTGAACTACAGACTGTCTATGAGCAGATACTCAACCACAAACCATCCACACCCACTCACATCATAGGGTAAATGTACCCGTTACCACCTATACACAACTTGTAGATACTGTATAGCAAAAATTTTCGGCTATATGTTTTATACATGTACTCTTACTATCTATAACATCTGCTACTAGTTTCACATTAACTGTATTTGTATAAGAGAGAAGTGGTCTAACAAGTCATATAACTGCTCTTGTGGAGTGGGTGTGGTCTATCTCTGTCTCTCCTACACAGAATTTTCATATGGCTGCTGAGGTGTGCTTCAGGGAGCCTGACCTGGACATTATGGACAAGGCTCACGAAATATCCCTAAACACTCTTTAAGAAAGGTGACGACCCCTTACCTAACCAATAATACACCCTTCTCAGGCTTCTGTCTCTTATCATGTGTATCTTTGCTGACAGCTTACATGTAAGCCCTTCTTTCAGGGATGGTTTTTTTATCTATGTCTCTAAATAGCTATGACTGTGAATAGTGTTCTAATTAATGGAAAATCAATTTTATGACCTATAGATTTGGAAATTTTTGTGTTAGTAAACTTTCGTATGATAAATTTTTGTATTGAAATTTTTTGTAAGAACGACCCCTTACCACACTAATGTCAATAGTGTGCATGCATTTTTGTAAGATTCATTTTCGTAGCTGCCATTGACTACGAAAATATTTTTACAACAAAGATTTCAGTACATGCATGTACTCTTAGCTGTATATATTCACACTCTCTCTCCCTGTCTGTCTCTCTCTCTTCGTTATTCCATCCTCCCTCCAGGTTGTATTTTAACGTAACGACCTCAAACTGTTTGTCACCTCAGCTACCATAGATGCTGATAAATTTTCAGCAACGTTCCCTGGTCAATCTTTCCTATTGATATTTACTCGTAGCCCCTCGGATGATTACAAAGAGAATGCTGTGTAGCAGGTCATTCAGATTCACCTTCAACATTCTAAAAGTGACATCATCTTGATCTTCACGCCGGTACAGGAGGAAATGGAGGTCACTTGTGAGGCAGTATTGGGTCAGTTGTACATTATGTGTGAAAGTAGTGTCATGTACTTGTGCATATGAGGTCATTACGACGTTTGAGGTTGTTACAACGAGATACAACCTGGAGGAAGGAGGGGAGTGAGAGACAGAGAGAAAGAGAGTGTGAATCTGCAGTCTGATAGTCTTACAGTATGCGTGTGCACTGTTAATGTAAACATGATAAGGGATTGTTCCTATGGACATTTTTTAAGCATGAGAATTTGTCATACAAAGGTTTTGTAGCAACGAAAATTATGTACAGTGTAACTACATGTATGTACACATATATGGCCTGAATCCATTCCATGGCTCCAATCTTTAGAGTATTATACATGGAAAAAATGTTCGGAAAGTGTTGCACTCAAACTCCACCCTCTTTTATTGTAAACAAATGTGATTATCAAAATCATAACAGGAAAATGTCCATTCAGACTCGAACCTCTTCCCACACACCAAACTGCCACGAAGTATACCTACGTGCATAGTAGGCCCTAAATATTGCACTATGTGTAAGTATGCATACTGTATATTGTACGATATATGTTAGTTGGCTCTTTTATTATCACATTTATCAAAGCATTTTTTATAGTGGGTGGAGCTTGGATGTGGCTATTCTGAGCTATTTGCTAAATATTCCACTGTGTGTAAGCTGCAGTATATGCACACAAACATGCACATGTACACATAGTGCAATATTTTTTCCCTGCTATGCACATAGGTATACTTTGTGGTGCTTTCTGGGCATAAGTTGTCTATACCTCTCTTAGAGTGCATGGGAGTGTTATCATTTCTGTTGAAAATGTCAGGTAACTTATGAAAAACTGTCGCATACACTTTCCTTATTGCCACAAGTTATCTAAGGTGCCCAGTGGTGGGTGATTTACTAATGAGCTACTTGTAGATGCATTGTGCTGAGGTGGTGTGTGTATCCTTCAGAAGGGTGCTCAATCTCAAGCAAAAGAAAAAATCATAGTAAGGGATTCTACTCACAACATCAGCCTTCTTATTGTAATTAAAGGGTTCTCCCCTTTTTCATCTCCCTGTGGGTCACAATATCTATGTTGTCATGTAATTGGTTCTCCATTTTTTATGTTGCAACAATTAAAGGGTTCTATCTCTCTCTCACACACACAGAGTTTATGGTATAATGATTGTAGTGGACTGTGGCTATTGCTATTGTAAGGCAAGGTCTACAGTGTCTAATCCTCACTTTGGTATGGATGCTCTTCAAGTATACCAGGTAAGCACTCGTTATCATCATTAATTTAATACAATTTTTTGGGGATAAACCATGTCACCTTCATAACCACAAGCTGTTTGGTGCCTTTGGTAGCATTCACATAGACATGCTGTGCAGTGATAGACTTGCCAGATGTTGTTCTGCAAGCCGAGAGTGAAATTAATTTTGGTAGTAATGCATTCGTTGAGATTTCCTGATGTCATCTGGCAAGGCTAGGACATGTAGATGGGAGATCATTGAGCTTCAAACTCTGGTATAGGTTGTCATAATAGAAAATAAGCCATGATATACATTGTACATGTACATGTACACATACATGCGGATGTGTACATAATGTGCTGCGTGTTAGTCACTGTACATACATACATGTACATGTCTCTTTTCTCTCCCCCTCAGGCTAATGCTTACTAGCGATCTGGATGAGCTGGGAGGAGAGGGCAGGATGAATAAGCCCCTTTAATCAATTATATGCAAAGATTGGGCTCACGTAGTGTTTCTATTAGAACTAAATTAATTTTTTACTGAACGCAATTTTTGACATCATGTGACTGAAAGCGGTTAAAACTGCTTCTGGGACCACATTTGTGCCAGGATGAAGCTACCAAGTTCGAGAGCAATGAACGGGCTCTCGATTGCTACCCAAGTCGATCATAAACATCAGCTCTGGAAACGAGATTGCTACAATTCAATTCAGGTAAGTATTGCATGTCAAGTTTGACAAAGTAGCTATAGACAATAGGAGTGTAAGTAGTAATGATCGCTCAAGTATTTGTTCAGTTGGTAGGCTCTTTGTAGGTTCTTTGGCCTACCAAGTTATATATTATATGTTTAGAGCATACAGAGGCAGTATCTGATAGCTGCCTTAAGTAGATAGTAACATAAGAAAAAACTACAGTACAATAAAAATTAACTTTGTTACAGTTCACGGACGTGTTGAGCATGCCACATCATGAAGCAGTCTGTGTTCTGCTCTCCTGTATGACACAGCCACACATGACACTAGGTACAGTACCACGAGGTGAATACACTCCGTTTTGTCCGGCTGTAACACCTGGTGCAGCGTGATCGCCTGTGCTTTGCCTTCTTGGAGGGATCGCTCTCAGGAATGGTGGTAGGAACTGTCGGAGAGCGAGAGAACAAACAACTCCTCCACTACGACCAGCTCTTTTCCTGCTGCAGTAGTCTCCTATGAGCTCACTTGCCAGCTTGAGTTCAAATTCCTTGATCGAGCTGAAAGGTGCATCCTCACAATAGCCCTTTTGTAGGATGAAGGCATTTGTGATAGCCACGTCAAGCAGAAAATGAAAGATGTATTTGTAAAATTTTCTGCATTTCATTCTGCAGCTGTAGTAGCCCCTGACTTGGTCTCCTCTGTCAACGCTGCCCATATAGGTGTTGTAGTCCAAGACAGACATGGGGCAAGGCACAGATATCCTCAAACCATCCTTTTGGCGCCGGAGGACGTTAGTCGACTGGGGCTGGCTGGTGGTGGACATGACTGTGACAACCTTACTATCCATCCAAGAACTTGCACATACATTGCCTTTCTGGACTGTGAGAAATTCACCTCTATTATGTGTGTATTTAGTTGTTTTGTGTGTAAATTGTACCAAGAGTATATGAAAGGGAGATAGGGAGAGTATTGAACTGTGCAATACTGTGTGTAACAGCTGTTTGTACAGTTAGCATTTGTATTATTTTGTAATGATATCCAATCTTGCTGAGCACATAACATGGTGCTATGCCAACCAGTGCATACCTATACACATGGCTAGCATAGCACCATGTTATGTGCACATTACAGCTTGGCCACCAAGAGTCAATATCATTACAAAAGCCATACAAACAGTTGATACACACAGTATTATGCTGTTCAACATACTTCCTCCTCCCCTTTCATATATGCACACACACAAACTCTGTTATTCATGCATCCACACACTGTTATGTACACACATGCGTACATGTACATGCACACACACATGCACATACATGCACACTCATAATGTGTACACTCATAATGTGTACACTCACCTATTCTTCAGATTCGGTTTCTTCAACTGCGGAGGAAAACCCTTGCGATCTTTTCTCACAGTGCCACAGGCATAGATGCTGTCCTTCTCAAGATCTTCCAGGAGTTTGAGGCTGGTGAAGTAGTTGTCAAAATAGACATGGTGGTACTTTCCTAGCTTGGAGATCAGGTGAGCGTCTTGACAACTCTAGCTCCTAGCCCATGCTCAGTGGTGTTGTTCTTGTTTCCTGTGTAGACCTTAAACCTCGAGAAGTGGCCATTGGTGCTGTCTGCAGCAACCCACACCTTGATCCCATGCTTGGTTGGTTTCAGTGGCATATACTGTTTCAGCGATGATCTACCCTGAAACTTGATCACTGCCTCATCAACAGCAATGTCACGGTGGGGCTCGTAGGCCTGAGCGAACTTGGTGAACTGGTGGTCAATCAGTGGTCTGACCTTCCCGAGACAGTCATGGCCATCCTCTTCATATGGTACCAGTGTGTCGTTGTTGACAAAGTAGAGATACCATGAGATCTCAAGGAATCGGTCTTGAGTGATGCGATCAGCCACTGGAACATACCTAAGACAGGGATCTCGTGACCATTAGTCGTTGAGGGACGGAAGATGGTTTATGCCCATCAAAACACTAAATCCCAAGAACGCCTTCAACTCCTCCACTG
The DNA here is from genome assembly GCA_964291365.2 of Stappiaceae bacterium. Taxonomy (GTDB): domain Bacteria; phylum Pseudomonadota; class Alphaproteobacteria; order Rhizobiales; family Stappiaceae; genus JBDWFY01. The sequence continues at coordinate 116,087 of OZ220011.1, read as the reverse complement.
TTATCTTCGACCATTTGTCATACTTCTCGTCTCCCATTGCTATCTTTGCATATGCATTGCTTTCTTTTACTATTCTTTCCATTAGGTCTGGCGAGAAAAACAGGTTGAAGACTTTCAGTGAAGATGTATTGAGTGGGGCCTACTGGGAAGGTGAAAGGATGGATGGATAGGCATGTGATGGTGGTGCTCCATGTCGAATCTTGGTTACCAAAAGAGCTGATGGTGCCTGTACTACTTGCTGCTGGAGTATCATGCAGGGTGTTGGGGTCGTCTTCATCGATGTCATCAACAAATTCATCCCCTTCCAAGTCACTAAATTTGTCATCACTACCATCCATGACAAGCTCATCTGGATCAAAGTCAGGCTCACAGTCAGCAGCAGCATCATCATCGCTATCAGTACAATACTGCAGCACGTCATCCACAGTCAAGCGGGCCCTTTAGCTGCCATTTAGCTAGTTATTGTGTAATGTATTTATATTCATGAATTGAACTTTACACCATGTACTATCACTTACCGGTTCAATAAGTGCAAGCTTGTAGCGATAAAAGATCGAGAAATCAACGGTGGGAGTGGTCGGTGGAGAGACTCGATTCAATGTCGAATAGGTCAGTGGCTCCTCTGAAGCACAATATTGACTAAAGATGAGTACGGTACAGCTGTAGTGAATTCGCTACAACCACCTTCCGGTGTTGACGCATGCGTGTAGCGAATTCACTTACAATCGGTTAAAGGCATTGTGTCACGATATAAGGCGTAATTGCTTCTTAATGAGCTCATTAGTTCAAAAATCCAATTAAAGTGGGTACAGGAAGTATGGGCACGCCCAGTATCACGGTGTAGTGTACGGGAGTTCGCGGAGATCGAGCACATGCAGCGTGAAGATTTTGTCGAAGTCGAGTGGAGAAGCTCGTAATCTTCAGCGATATGGACAACCAAAGAGTAAGAATACTGATAGGTAAAGGCTCGAGAGCAGATAGGCTGTTTGAAATGTCGAGCGCCCGACAGAGCGAGCCTCAGCGGGCTGATTTGAGTCTCCACGCGCGAACTTACCTGCAATCCGCCACGCGCCATGTTCATTTACCGCGTGGGCACGTCCGGCTTCATTAGCAGGCAATCAGCCCTTATAGCGTGGCACAATGCCTTTAATGATTAAGGTAGAACAATAATAGGATGACCATCACTCATGTACATCACGATCCACACACTTAAATTGTATGCGAAAAAAATATGCACTTGTACGTTATACATATTACCCTCTCTTCACACACATTCACATGTTCAAAGGCAGTACTTTCAGCAAAGCAGTCTACACGGAGGCCCCACCCAGGGCCGTCGGAGGCGGGGCGGCTCGAGCCGCCCCACTTTTTTTATGCCTTACATCCGACCTTTGACCCCCTAAATCTTACCTAAAATATGCCAAACCGCAACACGTGCACGCAGAACCAGCTGGTGCTGATTCAGCACTGTTAATCATCCTGGATATGAGCTCGAGCCACAGTCCTGCGATTGTGCATGATCATAAGTGAGCATTCAACAGTGTACTTTGTTCGCGCGCGAATGGAGAGATTTTGTGGGCGTGGTTTAACTATTTTCGGGCGTGGCTTCAAATTTTGCGCGCGCGCTTAATTACTACAAACTCTTCTACAGAGAGCCTCCCCACTCTTGAATACCATCCTACGGCCCTGCCACCTACGTACGTGACTACCTCGGGCCAGAGGTCATGTAATCAAACATATGGGAATGATAATCAAGATTTTATTACTGTATATTATTGTTTGTATTTTTCTTATGTTTGTCCAGTAGCTCTTTCTAATGATCGAAATCACGAAAAGAATGATGAAATAGCACACTGTAACCTACAATCTTGGGTAACAGTAAGATTCTTGCCCGCGAAATCGACAGGTGCGCGGGTACAATTATGTCTGGAGTCGACTTCAGCTCTTTGGGCAGGTTGATGCCAGGAAGACTCATCCCTTCTCTTTCTCAGTCAAGAAAATATACTTTCAAGACTACATTTTACCACAACAATCTTGGCTATTGCTTGTTGTACGTAGTACTAAAACGTCACTGAAAACGAAGAATAATTACCAAAATTATATCGGCGTTCACTGTTCTCTAGCTTCACGATTCAGCATTCCAACTGGCCGAGTTCTTGTAAATATGTGACCGGATTTGAGAAAACCCTCCTTGTGGGATTTTTTGTGAAAATTGAGTTTGATGCGTCTTTGATAAGCTCTACCATAGAGCTAACCCACCTGCAAGTTTTAGACTGATCGCGCGCTCCGCTTTGGAGATAGCCCGCTTTGTTTGCGATCGCGCTACAACCATAGAAAACGAGAAATTACGGTCTAAAGGCGTTGCTATGTACGCGTGTAGCGTTTCCGTATACTACGCGTCAACCGGAAATCAATTGATTCAAATTGGGCGGGACCGTCCGAAAAGAGCGCAAAGGTCGAGCTAGTCTCGAACTTCGTCGTCGATAACGATGGCCGCTTCTTCTTCGATGCCTAAGAAGCTTAAAAGGTGAGTCAACGTTCAGTAGTTCGATGAATCTAGCTGTATCTAGATAATTATCGCCCTTAGCAACGGACTCCGTAAACGGCAGCTGCATAGACTAGGTAGATCGAGGAGCCTGTGAATAAAGGCTTATTTCGCCTTGGTAACTTACGACTAGGCTCCGTAGGCGACGGTAACAGTTACAAAAAAGGTTCTTTGACATGGATGTGGCAAAATCTGAACTTTGACAGTTTTTGACCAGAGCTACTAAAAACGCGCAATGCGCGAATAGTGCGCGGATCCCATACGGAGGGTTTTCTCAAATCCGGTCACATATAGTCTCCACTGCAATCATAACAACAAACTACAAGTCTGTATCTATTCTACTTTTCACACTATAGACCTATCTGTACACGCGTTCTCTCGGTTTTTCTGTCTCTGCCAACTTCAGCGTTTTGGGCAGGTTGATGCGAAAGGTCAAAATGATCCCAACTTTGGATGATGTCATCCCTTCAACTTGCACTGCCAGCAGACCAGCCTAGATGTGGATAAGACCTTGTCCGAGGTGCACAAGCTACCGTTAAAAATCCAAAAAGGTGAGTCTAACTTCAATTCTCCATGCCAGGAACGGTTGTGTGACGTCACGCGTGGGTGTTGCATGTGCTATATTATTATTATGCACGCGCATAACAATACTATTACTCGACCTGTAAGGCAAGCCGTGTGTGCAAAAGAAATTATGCTGTGTCAACTTTGATCTCTCCTCCTCCAATTGGCAAGTATAAATTTGAAGTTTCAAATATCCCTCATTTCCTGCTTGCTTGCTTGTTGCCAGGTGTTTTTCAGGCTGCATGCAACTTGAACTTAGTGTACATGTATATACAGTGTGGAAAGAAATGTGGATGATAACCATAGCAGAGACTATAATGGAAAACAGCATCACATCAGAACCACTGACAAAAGGTTCTAGAAATATTTATTAATGATCTATGCTTTGTGTGTCCCGATGGCCGATTTCTCAAAATGGAAATGGGAAAATTCCAATACATCAAAAAGTCACGAATATGCATGGATAAGGTTAGTCACAGCAGTTAATTTTTACAAACATAAACCATTCTTCAGGTCAAAACCAGTTTTTTGCGGTTATAGTTTAATATGCAATCACCCCAACTCTGACGAAACTTAATGTATGTCAACTTCTCTACTACTTTGCCTTTTAAAATGGCACGATTTTATCCAAAGTGACTAAATTACATGAGTTGAAGCTGATATCCTCATCACAAGCACTAGTCTTACACTGTAAACGAGCAAATTACATCTTAAAACTAAGTCTTAGCATACCTTTAACTCAGTCTCCTTTCCTTCCATGCTATGAACAATTTGATTGGCACACAACTGATGGGGAGGTAAGCATCACATGGGATGATGGAGACTCTCCAGAGAGTGATGATGAAGAGGAAGAGTCTGAAGATGAACCAGCAGACAAAGATGACCAGTCAGAAACATGAAGATGAACATAGTGATGAGTTTCACGGGCAACAGATCATGGAAGTGACACTGACATCGATTCTAGCTAAACACTGTGACCTTAGTGACCTCTTGTGTATATTATTGCGCATGCATGTCTTCATAATAATATTCATAGCGTTGGAGCCTCATACATACGTAATTGTACACACGTGAAGCCCTGTAGTACGTCATTGTGGTTTGTGGTCTGTGGCCAAATACTACATCCCACACTACATTCCTCATCACCCAATCTACCTGGGTCTTAGTGTAGACTGAAAGTGACAGTTCCAGAGATCCATCGTATAGTCCATAATGTGATGCTGCTTCTCAAGTTACTTGGTATGGAAGATCTACTAACCTTTCACTTTATGGACCCATCTCCTCAGGTATGTATACATGTGCACATGCATGTACATGTAGAGTTATACATGTATGTACAATGTATAGTGTCATTTTCATGCATGGTGTCCTGACTGTCCTCATTTAAACAATACATGTACATGTTCAGCTCAGAGGAGGTACGAAATCGTTAATATTCCATGTGACTCGCACCCATACCAGTTTGTGTCATCATGGGTGTGTCCCACATACAGTTGCTGTGTTGAAGGTTAAAAATTGTGGGATCCCCAAGGGATCTCTAGCTTAAAATAATAGTGTAGTTTCAATCACTGATCATAGCCATATAATTTGTTTGGTGATCCCTCCTTTGACAATCGCTGTCGAAGCTTTACTATGTAAAGAGTATGGGGATAAAAAGTGATGATACAGCATTTTTGAGGGAGCACGTGATCCTTTTGTACCTCCTCTGATACTATCAACACAGACATGAGTGAATGTTAGCCCCATCCATATTGGGCTAAGCCTTGAATTACATGGAGTATGGATTACTATTGAGCTACATGACTTGTACATGTACACAACAATAAAAATTAAGGGATTTAACATTATCCTTCATACTATAATTAAAGGGTTCTCCCCTCTTTCAACTCACCACAGGTCATATATATATATACATGTATGTGTACCTTAATGTGTGATTGTATGTATGTGTACATGTGTGTTTTTACCTTCATGTGTGTGAATGTGTGTATGTGTAAATATGTGTGTACCTTTATGTCTGTGAATATGTATGTGTGTACATGTGTGTATTTGTACCTTTATGTGTGTAAATGTGTGTATGTGTATACATGTGTACCTTTATGTGTGTGAATGTGTATGTGTACATGTGTGTTTGTACTTTTATGTATGTGAATGTGCATGTGTGTACACCTGTGTTTGTACCTTTATGTGTGTAAATGTGTGTGTGTACATGTGTAGCTTTATGTGTGTGAATGTGTATGTCTACATGTGTGTTTGTACTTTTATGCATGTGAATGTGTGTATGTGTGTGTTTGTACCTTCATTTGTGCGAATGTGTGCGTACCTTTATGTGTGTGAATGTGTGCACATGTGTGTGTACCTTTGTGTGAATGTGTATGTGTGTATATGTGTATGTTTGTACATTTATGTGTGTGAATGTGTGTATATGTGTACATGTGTATGTTTGTACCCTTATATCTGTGAATGTGTGTGTGTGTACAGGTGTGTTTTTATACCTTTATATGTGTGAATGTGTGCATGTATGTACATTAGTGTGTGAATATATGTGTGTACGTGTATGTGTGTACATGTATGTGTACTCTGGCACATTAAGGCCTGGGGCACGCGTTACGTACATGTAGCGGAGGTGAACGGAATTATTGAAAAATATACGGGGGTGTGGCCAATGGCTGACAGTGAGCTTTGTCTAGAAACGAGTGGCTAGTAAGCTAGAAAATGTCGTGTACGAGATAGCTAGGTGATCGTTAGTGGTAGGATGTAGTTAGCCTTTAGCATAGAGTTTACATCCATAGGCTAGGCTATTCTTGTGCCACAAGCAGTCGTTAGTGTACTAAGCGCTCGAGGCTACACGGAGCAGCTGGAGATGGTGGACTAAGTCAAGAAAGGCGGCGTATAAAGCCACCCTGGGACTTGCTGTGAGGGTGTCCATTGGAAAGAGCAGACATCATTCTGGTATATTCGTTGTTAGCAAACGATCATAGAGCCATTATAAGGCTATGAATATTTAATTAGCTTAAAATTGACTACAATCTCGGATTTCATAAGGTTGTAACTCCCCGAAAGTATATGCATACAAGACGCTAATTTAGAAATTGGTAGTGCTAAACATGCTTGTTAAGAGGACCTCTTCAACTAAAGCCTGCCTGTTGTTTATATACGCCGCCTAAGTGAGTGTATGGCTATTTTTAACTACAATTAATTAATTAACAGGTGGGCGTGGCCATTAATCAATTAATTGAATTCTGTAATATATCTAGTATCCATATTTCAAGTGTGAAGTTCATAGCTTGCTTCATGTAGCGTCTGTGGCCTCAAATGTGACCATCACTCCTGTTCAAGTGGACCTAGGCCTTAACTGTTCAGAGTACCTTAATGTGTGTGAATGTGCATATGTGTATACATGTGTGTTTTACCTTCATGTGTGTGAATGTGTGTGTACATGTGTGTGTTTGTATCTTTGTGTGTGAATGTGTGTATGTACACATGTGTTTGTACCTTCATGTGTGTGAATGTGAGTATATATGTGCATGTGTGTGTTTGTACCTTCATTTGTGCGAATGTGTGTGTGTACATGTGTGTTTGTGCGAATGTGCGTACAAGTATGTGTTTGTACGTGTGAATATGTGTATATGTATATGTTTGTGTCTTTATGAGTGTGTAAATGTGTGTGTACATGTGTGTGTTTGTACCTTCATGTGTGTAAATATGTGTATGTGCATGCATGTGTCTTTATACTTATATATACATGTGTGTATGTTTGTCCCTGTGTGTAACTTAATTCAAGCACAAGTGTGTATGTGTGTGTACGGGTCTGTGCGTGTGTGTTCACGTTTGGTTATGCATGTGTGTACATGTGGTTTGTATCTTTATGCATGTGAATGTGTGTAAGTGTGTACATGCGTTTGTACCCTTATGTGTGTGAACGTATATACATGTGAATGTTTGTACCTTTATGTGTGTGAATGTGTGAATGTGTGTACATGTATGTGTACCTTTATGTGTGTGAATGTGTGGCTTTTATTTGTGTAAATGTGTGTATGTGTGTTTATATTTTTATATGTGTAAATGTATGCGTGTACATATGTTGTGTTCGCACCTTTGTGTGTGAATGTGTATGTGGATACATGTGTGAGTTTGTACCTTTATGTCCGTGAATGTGTGTATGTATGTACATGTGTGTGTTTGTACCTTTGAATGTGTGTATGTGTGTACATGTGTGTTTGCCCCTTTATGTGTGTAAATGTGTGTATGTGTGTACATGTGAGTGTTTGTACTTTTGTGTGATAATGTGTGTACATGCATGTGTTTATAACTTTATGTGTGTTTATGTGTGTACATTTGTGTTTTTACCTCTGTGTGAATGTGTATGCGTACATGTGTTTGTACGTTTATGTGTGTCAATGAATGTGTACATGTATGTGTACCTTTATGTGTGTGAATGTGTGTACATGTATGTATTTATATCTTAATGTGTGTGAATGTGTGTGAGTACATGTGTGTTTTTACGTTTGTGTGTGTGAATGTATTTGTGTACATTTGTGTGTACCTTTATGAGTGAATGTGTGTATATGTGTACATGTGTTTGTACCTTTATGACTATAAATGTGTGTATGTGTGTACATGTGAGTGTACCTTTATGTATGAATGTGTGTATGAGTGTACATGTGTACATACATGTTTTGTGAATGTGTGTATGTGTGTACTTTTATGTGTATAAATGTATGTTTGTACCTTTATGTGTGTGAATATGTGTGTGTGTACACCTGTTTGTAACTATATGTGCATGAATGTGTGTATGTGTGTACATGTGTTTATCTTTATATGTGTGTGTGTATATGCGTGTACTTTTATTTGTGTGAATACATGTGTTTGTAATTTAATGTGTGTGAATGTACGTATATGTGTACATGTATGCGTTTGTACCCTTATGTGTGTGTATGTTTGTATCTTTATGTGTGTGAATGTATGTGTGTTCATGTGTACATTTGCACCGTTATGTGTGTAAATGTGTATGTGAGTACATATGTGTGTTATGTGTGTGAATGTGCATGTGTACGTGTGTTTGTACCTTTGTGTGTGAGTGTGCGTGCATGTATATTTGTACCTTCATGTGTGTGAAAGTGTATCTGTGTATATGTGTATGTACTTTTATGTGTGTGAATGTGTGTATGAGTGTACGCGTGTACATATGTTTGTGAATGTGTGTATGTACTTTTATGTGTGTGAATGTGTATGTGTGTACAAGTGTATGTTTGCACCTTTATGTGTGTGAATATGTGTATGTGTGTACATGTGTTTGTAACTATATGTGCGTAAGTGTGTATGTGTGTATATGTGTTTTTATCATATGTGTGAATATGTGTATGTGTGCACATGTGTGTGCACCTTTATTTGTGTGAATGCGTGTGTACATGTGTGTTTGTACCTTAATGTGTGTGAATGTATGTATATGTGTACATGTATGCGTTTCTACCCTTATGTGTATGTGTATGTATGTACATGTGTGTTTTTACTTCTATGTGTGTAAATGTGTGTATGTGTGTGTTTGTATCTTAATGTGTGTGAATGTATGTGTGTACATCACCTTTATTTGTGTACATGTGTATGTGAGTACATTTGTACCTTTATGTGTGTATGTGTACGTGTGTGTTCGTACGTTTGTGTGTGAATGTGCGTGCATGTATATTTGTACCTTCATGTGTGTGAATGTGTGTGTGTACATGTATGTGTTTGTACCTTGAATGTGTGTATGTGTGTAAATGTGTGTGTTTGTACCTTTATATGTGTGAAAATGTGTACATGTGTGTTTGTTCCTTTATACGTGTTAATGTGTGTGTGTGTACATGTGTGTTTGTACCATTATGTGTGTGAATGTGTGTATGTGTGTACATGTGTGTGTACATGTATATCTTTATACCTTTATGAGAGTGTGAATGTGTGTTTGTACATGTGTCTACCTTTATATTTGTGATTATGTGTATGGGTATGCATGTGTCTTTATACTTATATATACAAGTGTGTGTTTTGTGCAATTGTATTCAAGCACATGTGTGTACACATTTGTGTATACACATGTGTGTACATGTGTGTTTGTACATGTGAATGTGTATATATATATATGTGGTGTATAATTGGTGTGTGTACATGTGTGTACCTTTATGCATGTGAGTGTGTGTACATGTGTATGTTTGTACCTTAATGTGTGTGAATGTGTGTATGTACATGTGTGTGTTTTTACGTTTATGTGTGTTAATGTATGTGTACATGTATGTGTACCTTTATGTGTGAACGTATGTATACGTGTGTTTGTACCTTTGTGAATGTGTATGTGTACATGTGTGTGTACTTTTATGTGTGTGAATGTGTGTATGTGTGTACATGTGTACCTTTATGTGCGTAAATGTGTGTACATGTGTATATGCGTTTGTACTTTTGTGTGTGAATGTATGTGTGTACATGTGTGTGTTTGTACCTTTATGTGTGTGAATATGTGTATGTGTGTACATGTGTGTGTTTGTACCTTTGAATGTGTGTATGTGTGTACATATGTGTTTGTCCCTTTGTGTGTAAATGTGTGTATGTGTGTACATGTGAGTGTTTGTACTTTTATGTGTGATAATGTGTGTACATGCATGTGTTAATAATTTTATGTGTGTCAATGTGTGTACATTTGTGTTTTTACCTCTGTGTGAGAATGTGTGTGTGTACATGTGTTTGTACATTTATGTGTGTCAATGAATGTGTACATGTATGTGTGCCTTTATGTGTGTGAATATGTGTACATGTATGTATTTGTACCTTAATGTGTGTGAATGTGTGTATGTGTACATGTGTGTTTTTACGTTTGTGTGTGTGAATGTATTTGTGCACATTTGTGTGTACCTTTATGAGTGAATGTGTGTAAATGTGTACATGTGTGTTTGTACCTTTATGACTATGAATGTGTGTATGTGTGTACATGTGTGTGTACCTTTATGTGTGAATGTGTGTATGTGTACATATGTTTTGTGAATGTGTGTGTGTTTGTACTTTTATGTGTGTAAATGTGTATGTGTGTAAATGTGTGTGTACCTTTATGTGTGTGAATATGTGTATGTGTGTACATGTGTTTGTAACTATATGTGCATGAATGTGTGTATGTGTGTACATGTGTTTTTATCTTTATACGTGTGTATGTGTGTACATGTGTGTACTTTTATTTGTGTGAATGTGTGAATACATGTGTTTGTACCTTAATGTGTGTGAATGTATGTATATGTGTACATGTATGTGTTTGTACCCTTATGTGTGTGTATGTATGTACATGTATGTTTTTGCTTTTATGTGTGTAAATGTGTGTATGTGTGTGTGTTTGTATCTTTGTGTGTGAATGTATGTGTGTACATGTGCACCTTTATGTGTGTAAATGTGTATGTGAGTACATATGTATGTTTGTACCTTTATGTGTGTGAATGTGCATGTGTACGTGTGTTTGTACCTTTGTGCAACAGTGTGCGTACATGTACATTTGTACCTTCATGTGTGTGAAAGTGTATGTGTGTATGTGTACTTTTGTGTGTGAATGTGTGTATGAGTGTACACGTGTACATATATATTATGTTTGTGAATGTATGTACTTTTATGTGTGTGAATGTGTGTGTACATGTGTGTGTTTGTACCTTTATGTGTGTGAATATGTGTGTACATGTGTTTGTAACTATATGTGCGTGAATGTGTATATGTGTATGTGTTTTTATCTTTATATGTGTGAAGTGTGTATGTGTGCACATGTGTGTGCGCCTTTATTTGTGTGAATGTGTGTGTACATGTGTGTTTGTACCTTAATGTGTGTGAATGTATGTATATGTGTACGTGTATGTGTTTGTACCCTTATGTTTATGCGTATGTATGTACATGTGTGTTTTTACTTTTATGTGTGTACATGTGTGCATTTGCACCTTTATTTGTGTAAATGTGTATGTGAGTACATACATGTGTTTGTACCTTTATGTGTGTATGTACGTGTGTGTTTGTACATTTGTGTGTGAATGTGCGTGCATGTATACATGTGTGTGAAAGTGTGTGTGTATGTGTATGTACTTTTATGTGTGTGAATGTGTGTGTGTGTACATGTATGTGTTTGTACCTTGAATGTGTGTATGTGTGTACATGTGTGTGTACATGTATATCTTTATACCTTTATGAGTGTGTGAATGTGTGTTTGTACATGCATCTACCTTTATATATGTGATTATGTGTATGGGTATGCATGTGTCTTTATACTTATATATACAAGTGTGTGTTTTGTGCAACTGTATTCATGTACATGTGTGTACACGTTTGTGTATACACATGTGTGTACATGTGTGTTTGTACCTCTATGCATGTGAATGTGTATATAAATGTGGTGTACAATTGGTGTGTACATGTGTGTACCTTTATGTATGTGAATGTGTGTACATGTGTATGTTTGTACCTCTATGTGTGTGAATGTATGTATGTGTGTACATATGTTTGTACCTTAATGTGCGTGAATGTGTGTATGTGTACATGTGTGTGTTTTTACATTTATGTGTTAATGTATGTGTGTACATGTATGTGTACCTTTATGTGTGAACGTATGTATACGTGTCATGTGTGTGTTTGTACCTTTGTGAATGTGTTTGTGTGTACATGTGTGTATACTTTTATGTGTGTGAATGTGTGTATGTGTGTACATGTGTACCTTTATGTGCGTAAATGTGTTTACATGTGTATATGCGTTTGTACTTTTGTGTGTGAATGTGTGTATGTGTGTACATGTGTGTGTTTGTACCTTTATGTTTGTGAATATGTGTATGTGTGTACATGTGTGTGTGTTTTTGTACCTTTATGTTTGTGTGTGTACATGTGTGTTTGTACCTTTATGTGTGTGAATGGGTGTACGTGTGTACATGTGTATGTTTGTACCATTTTGTGTGAATGTGTGTGTGTACATGTGTGTTTGTACTTTTATGTGAGTGAATGTGTGTAAATGTGTACGTGTGTGTGTTTGCACCTTTATGTCTGTGAATGTGTGTATGTGTGTACATGTGTGTTTGTCCCTCTGTGTGAGAATGTATGTATGTGTGTACATATATGTGTTTGAACTTTTATGTGTGTGAATGTGTGTACATGTATGTGTTTGCACCTTCATGTGTGTGAATATGTGCATATGTGTGTTTGTACCTTTATTGGTGTGTGAATGTATGTGTACAAGTGTGTATTTGTGTGTGTGAATATGTGTATGTGTATGTATGTGTCTTTATACTTATACATGAGTGTGTGTTTGTCCCTGTGTGTAACTGTATGCAAGCACATGTGTGTGCGTGTGTACGTGTCTGTATGTGTGTGTACACGTTTGTGTAAGCATGCGTGTGTACATGTGTATTTCTAGTTTATGCATGTGAATGTGTGTGTACATGCATGTGTTTGTACCCTTATGTGTCTGAAAGTGTGTACATGTGTATATCTATATATGTATGTGGTGTATAATTCTTGTGTGTACATGTGTGCGTACCTTAATGTGTGTGAATGTGTGTATGTGTACATGTGTGTTTTTACATTTATGGGTGTGAATGTGTGTATGTGTGTACATATGTGTGTACGTTTATGTGTGAATGTGTGTACATGTGTGTGTCTGTACCTTTATGTCTGTGAATGTGTGTATGTATACATGTGTGTGTACCTTTATGTGTGTGTATGTGTGTTCATTTGTGTTGTATCTTTATGTGTGTGAACGTGTGCATGTGTGTGCATGTGTGTTTGTTCCTTTATGTGTAAATGTGTGTATGTATGCACATGTGTGTTTTTACTTTTATTTGTGTAAATGTGTGTGTGTTTGTATCTTTGTAGTGAATAAATGTATGTACATGTGTGTGTTTGCACATTTATGTGTGTTAATATGTAAGTGTACATGTGTTTGTACCTTTGTGTGAGTGAATGTGTGTATGTGTGTACATGTGTTTGTCCCTTAATGTGTGAGAATGTGTATGTGTGTACATGTATGTGTTTGTACCTTTATTTGTGTGAATGTGCGTGCATGCATGTGGTTGTCCCTTTATGTGTGTGAATGTGTGTACATGGTATGCTTATACATTTATGTGTGTGAATGTGCGTATCTGTGTACATGTATGTGTTTGTACCTTTATGTGTTTGAATGTGTGTATGTATGTACATCTTTATTTGTGTAAATGTGTGTATGTGTCCGTGTGTGAATGTATGTGTGTACGTGTGTGCTTGCATCTTTATGTGTATGAATGTGTATCATGTGTGTGTTTGTACCTTTTTGTGAGTGAATGTGTGTGTGTACATGTGGGTGTTTGCATATGTGACCTTCCATGACAAAACCAAGCATAATACGCTGACAACCGATTTTGAGTTAAGGCCACCATTACCAACTACAACCTTTGAACTGCTGCTCCTGCAAATTTGAAGTCTCTAGCCCGTATAGTCATGTAGATATGAGCCAAAATGTACCCAGATCGCCCGTACTATAGTTTTGCAGAAAGTGCAACGAAACATTGCTACGTACATTGCACGCGGAAGTCCGTATACTCGCCGTTTATTAAAAATCCGTGGCCCCGCCCACAAAGTCAACGAGCTAGATGGCTCCAAAACGCTCGAACGAGAGCAGCACTCGCCGTTTCGATGGAAAAGAACGAGAAGACAAGCGTTTCTAAGGCTTGTTTGTACACAAAATCGAAGAAGAAAAGTGGCTGGCGACTTTTTTATTCGCAGCTGCCACGGTTGCCTACAGCAACGAGTCCGTGCCATGAACGCTCTATGTAGCTACACGGCTGACTTCTTCGAGCCATAACTCGGTAAATATAGCGTTCTAGAAGCTACGAAGCAGATTTTCGTGTAGAGGAATGATTCCTCTATCGATCTATGCCAAAAAGTGAAATTCGATAATTATCAGCCCAAGCGATTATTATGGCCTGTATCTCAGATTGATGTCCAGCGCATTATGCTTGGTTTTCTCGTGGAGGGTCACATATGTTTGTACCTTTGTGTGAATGTCTCTATGTATGTATATGTGTGTTTTTACCATTATTTGTGTAAATGTGTCTTTATATCTATGTATGTGAATGTATGTGTGTACATGTGTGTGTTTGCATCTTTTTATGTGTGTGAATGTGTATGTGTGTACATGTGTGTGTTTGTACCATTATGCGAGTGAATGTGTGTATGTGTGTATATGTGAGTGATTGTATCTTTATGTGTGTGAATGTAGGTGTGTACATGTATGTGTTTATACCTTTATGTGTGTGAATGTGTGTACATGTGTATGTGTGTATGTGTGTACATATATGTGACCGGATCTGAGAAAATCCGCCATATTGCCCATTCTATGAAATTTTATTTAGCTGTATTATTGAAAACCTCTACCATAGAGCTAACCTACCTCCAAGCCTGAGACCGATCGCGCGCTTCGCTTTGGAGCTAGAGCGCTTTGTTCACGATCGCGATACAAGCATAGAAAACGAGAAATTACGGTTTGAAGGCGTTGCTATGTACGCGTATGGCGTTTCCGTATACTACGCGTGAACCGGAAATCAATTAAATGGACCTGGGCGGAGCTGTTTGAAATGAACGCTAATGTCAAGCTAGTCTCGAACTTCGTCGTCGATAACGAGAGCCGCTTCTTCTTCGATGCCCAAGAAGCTTAAAAGGTGAGTGAACGTACAGTAGTTCGACGAATCTAGCTGTATCCAGACAGCCCGCGAGCGGGAATTCTAATTAACGCCCTTAGCAACGGGCTCCGTGTACGGCAGCTGTACAGACTAGGTAGGTCGAAATGTAGGCTTATTTTGCCTTGGTAACTTACGCTTACCCTCCGTAGGTGACGGCAAAGGATAATAGAGAGGTTTTCTGACATAAATATGACAAAAACTGGACTTTGACATTTTTTTTACCTGTGGTACTAAAAACGCGCATTGCGCCTTGTGCGCGTTTGGTCAATATGCCGGATTTTTTCAGATCCGGTCACATATGTGTTTGTAACTTTAAGTGTGTGAATGTGTGTATATATGTACATTTTACCTGTATTTATGTAAATGTGTGTATCTTTGTGTGTGCGTACATGTGTGTGTTTGCACATTTATGTGTGAATGTGTATGTTTGTACATGCGTGCTTGTGACTATGTGAGTGAATGTGTGTACATACATGTGTATTTACCTTTGTGTGTGAATGTGTGTACATGTGTACATTTGTATATTTGTGTGAATTTGTGTGTACATGTATGTGTTTGTACCTTTGTGTGTGAATGTGTATGCGTGTTTTCACCTTTATTTGTGTAAATGTATGTTTGTGTGTGAATGTATGTGTGTACATGTGTGTGTACCTTTATGTGAGTTCATGTGTGTACATGTGTGTGTTTGTACCCTTATGTTTGTGAATGTGTGTATGTGTGTACATGTATGTTTGTCCCTTTATATGTGTGTATGTGTACATGTGTGTGTATATACCTTTATGCGTGTGAAAGGGTGTATGTGTACATGTGCATATTTGTACCTTTATGTCTGTGAATGTACATATGTACCTTCATGTATGTGAATGCATGTATGTGTGTATATGTGTATATTTGTACCCTGTGTATCTCTGTGCGTACATGTGAGTTTGTACTTATCTATACATCTGGATGTTTTTTCCTGTATGTACAAGTATGCTTATATTTATATATGTGACAGGATTTGCGAAAACCCTGCATGTCGCGAAAACGCGCAAGTCGCGCAATGCGCGTTTTTAGTACCTCGGGTCGAAAATTGTCAAAGTCCAGTTTTTGTCATATTCATGTCAAAGAACCATTCTACTAACTATTGCCGTAGCCTACGGAGGGTAAACATAAGTTACCAAGGCGAAATAACCTTTACTTACAGGCCCCTCGATCTACCCAGTCAGTGCACCTGCCGTACACGGAGCCCGTTGCAAAGGGCGTTAATTGGAATTCCCGCTCGCGGGCTATCCTAGATACAGCTAGATTCGTCGAATCACTAAACGTTGACTCACCTTTTTAGCTTCTTAGGCATCGAAGAAGAAGCGGCTCTCGTTATCGACGACAAAGTTAGAACCTAGCTTGACCTTTGGCGTTCATTTCGAATTGCTCCGCCCAAGTCCATTTAATTGACTTCCGGTACACTCGTAGTATACGGGGACGCTATACGCGTACATAGCAACGCCTTTAGGCCGTAATTTCTCCTTTTTTTGTGGGTGTGGCGCGATCGCAAACAAAGCGCTCTAGCTCCTACGCGAAGCGCGCGATCGGTCTGAAACTTGGAGGCAGGTTAGCTCTAGGGTAGAGCTTATCAAATATACAGCTAACTAAAATTTCATAAAATTCGCTACATGGCGGTTTTTTTCCCAGATATGGTCACATATACATGTATGTGGTGTATATTTGTACATAGTGTACATGTGTGTGTTTGTACCTTTATGTGTGTGTATGTGTTTGTGCAAATCTGAATGTGTGTGCACACGCTTGTATAAGTGCTTATACTCATGTATAATTGTGACCAGATCTGAGAAAATCCGCCATATTTCCCATTCTATGAAATTTTAGTTAGCTGTATTTTTGAAAAGTTAACTTACCTCCAAGTCTGAGACAGAGCGCTCACTTCACTTTGGAGCTAGAGCGCTTTGTTCCTGATCTCGCTACAAGCATAAAAACGAGAAATTACGGTCTGAAGACCTTGCTCTTTATGCGTATAGGGTTTCCGTATACTACGCGTTAATTGTAAATCAATTAGATGGACCTGGGCGGATTGTTCGAAACCAACGCTACGGTCAAGGTAGTCTCGAACTTAGTTGCCCATAACGAGAGCCGCTTCTTTTTCGATGCCTAAGAAGCTTAAAGGGTGAGTGAACGTACAGTACTTCGACGAATCTAGCTGTATCCAGAGAGCTGGCGATCGGGAATTCTAAATAACTCCCTTAGCAACGGGCTCGGTGTACGGCAGCCGTACACTAGGTGGGTAGAAATGAAGGCCTTGGTAACTTACGTTTACCCTCCGTAGGTGACGGCAAAGGATAATAGATTTTTGGCATAAATATGACAAAAACTGGACTTTGACATTGTTTTACCTGTGGTACTAAGAACGCGTATTGTGCCATATGCGCACAATACGCCGGGTATTCTCACATCCGGTGTCACAGCGAATTTGTTCCGCCGGAATTTATTCGCTAGCGGATCTGTTCCGGATTTCCAGAAAATCAGCAAATTTGTTCCGGATGGGCAACGGTCGATGTTTCTTTGACACAGGTGCAACCAGAGTCAAAGTACATGTTCCATTTTAATAATTATTGGAGCTTCTCTGGTGGCCTCAGGAGTGGCATAACCACTTCATACGTCTCTGCACTGGCGCAGAGTGACATGCGCACATCATGGATTTGGTGTGGATGTGCCTTTATGCATGTCCAAGCGATTGTCCACAGAAGACTACAACGAATCATTGATATTATAGTACACAAAAATTTGAAGACGGTGAAGTATTTGTTCGCTTCCTTTCTTCAAGCTACTCTGCAATCTCTATAAGCCTTGACCTTCATGTGTCTTGAATGGGCATGGTTCACTTTTCTTTACTTTTACATTTGTTAAACTTTATCTTAGGTCAGCCCATCTTCATACCCATGCATAGTAATGATTTTTAAAGCGAGTGATATCAAACTGAGAAGTGTAATAGCACATTTTACTAGGCGGAACATTTGCGCCGGCCGGAATATTTACGCGGTCGCGTAGATTATCCGGGCGGAATATGTACGCTAGCGTATTCTTTCCGGTGGAATGTATCCGCCAGCGAATTTATTGAATCCCGTTATGCGCACGAAACCCACTGCCCAAATTAACCCTTCTACCGCTGCATTTAACATGACAACAACGAAGTGCGAAGTACATTGTCAGATCGATCAGTGTCCGGGATCGACCATAGGAAATCCGAGAAATCAACTGTGAGTACAAGATAACTTAAAATTAAGAAACTTAATTTACAACAATGACATTAGTCACATCAGCTAAGGCCTGGGGCTGCTTCTGGGGAATATGCTCTGGAACTTTATTGGTGATCATGCTCACTATAGAATCATAGTGAACTCCACTAATGTAGCCAAGTTCCATGTGGTTTGGTACTTCATACTCATTCGGAAGAGATTCTGAAGGGACCACTGGTTTTGAAAATCCGTCAGCTTTGAGGGGTTTTATTTCTTCCCAGTAATAAGATCCACTTGGTGATTGCCGGGTTACATAGACAGGAATACCATAGAGGGTAGCAATTGCCAAGACCTCTATATGTGTACCCCATGTGTATGGCATCCCCATCTTCTTGATATGTTCTTCAATGGTTTTCTCATTTACTTCCATTAGGAATGGTGAAAACTTGGACTTGTTTAAGTTGACAAAGCGTTGTACGAGTACACGTACAAAGGAATGATTCTCTTCAGTACCACATAGCTGATGGGAGATACTCCTGAAGAGGCAGTTGCCATCTGGAAGGACTCTGTACAACTTTCGTCCAGACTTCTCCAAGAACTTCAGCAGTGGGACAGCTGAGTCATCACATGTGGTAGTGGTCTAAGGTACACATATAAAGTAATCACTTGATAGGTGTAGGAACATGTTGAAGGTTGAGGGGGCCATAGACATAATCGCGCATGAAAATTTTTGACCACACCCATTTTGCTTCAACGAGGCTGTTGGATAGACAGGCAGAGATGTCTTGGCTGTAGAACAAGCAGTAAGTCAACCAGAGGATAGTTCGTAGCTATTTATTCATGAAAATATTTTGCTTTTGCTGAATTAATTATCTGTTGATAGGCTATATCTTTGGGCTCTCTGGCCCACTAGTTAGATGGTTGAGGGGGCCATGGCCCCTGGTTCCTACACCTATGCACTTGTATGTACATGTACTAGAATTGTAGTTTAGATATCTATTGTAATTGTGGGATTGTTTGGGGTTGATAGATGGCATGTGACAAGTCTTGTGAAATTTTATGCACTTACCTCAGTTTTAGACTTCTTGTCTGTACCTTTGAGAGCATCATAAATGTGAAAGATTGTGTATAGTACACTGTATACTAATGACTAGTGACACACCTGTTGCCTGTTCTATATTTGATCCCAGACATTTCCTTTGAATACAAGCCTTCTTGAACCTCCCTGGGCCTCCAAACTTTTTCATGTCTTTACAAAAATTGCATGCTCCACAATCTTTGGCCACACAACCTGAGCAATTGCCACATCTACTCTATCTTTTTATACCTTCAAAAGTTGTTCAGCATTGCTTGAATGTGATAGTATTTATAGGAGAACAATTAGCTCACCTATTTCCCTCTTGTGTGTATTAATTGGCAGTTTGGAACTTGTACTACCATCTTGACCTTTAAGCCCTCTATCTGTAGGTGTTATTGTGTCACATACATCTGTGTACCAAGGTTACTACATGCATGTAGAATGTGTACCTGCAGGAGGTTCATTCTCTTTTACCTTGAAAGATAAATAATACATGAATCAAGCATGCTTACTGTAAAATTAATGGGTCAACCTACTGGACATTCCACATGGTTGTCACTTAGGTCCTGTATGATATCCTTCCTTTCAGTTGGGTTTGCTCTCCTACAGAATTTTGTTACGTACATACATGTATACAAGCTATATGCTCAGTAATGTATGTACTTTAAAATTAGGCCATTGCGTTTACGTCCTGGAGTTTTTGTTGTTTTTTTAAACCGCCATTGATGTTCTGGTTTCTTTGTGGCTGGAATTTTTTCTGGTGTGGGAAAGATGGCATTAGAAGTCTTTTCTGCTTTAACAGCTGCCCTACATGATAGTATGGCATTACGTAAACAGCTATTGATGTGATCAAGGTAGGGAACAGCTGCACTCTGTGGGGTAACTAGTTGCTGTAGTTCCAGTATGTGAGCATTAAATGTCTTCAGCTTCAGTGTTGAATCTGCTCGGAATAAAGAGTTGCTAATGCACTACAATGTGTATATATTACTATATGTACGTAGACCTTTACATGAGGGAAGGCTTGAGTATGAGCAGAGTTTCATCCAGAGGGAATCATTTTGGGGGGGAAGCTCCAGGAAGTGGGTGTGGTTTTATATACTTTTCTATACAACTGTCCCAAATTTTGGGGGGGAAGCTTCCCCCCCGCCCCCCCCTCTGGATGAAACCCTGAATTGAGGATACATGTACATATAAGTGTCATATACAATGTAGTTGTATGTGTACCTTGCTGGGGTGGAATTATTGACTCGGCATACTCTAAACACAGCAAAAAATGGTAGGCAAGACGGCCCCGTCTTTTGCCCGTATTTCCCACAAAGACGGTAATCCGTACGGGAAATTTACGGGATAAACACGGTACCGTCTGTGCCCGTAATGGGACCAAATAGACGGGCATACTGGGACGGGCACCGTCGATTTTCCCGTTTTGTACCGCGTTTACCCGTCCATTTCTCCGTCTTGTCGACAAAGTGACCCGTAGCGGTGCCCGTAGTCGCCTTCTCTGAAACGGGTAGCATGCGGCCACCGTCTTACTTCAAAACCATGAATATCATTATTATATAGCTAGTAGTACGGCTAGCGCTACGTATCAGCGCGCAGCGCTGGTGGAATCCACAATGTCATGAAAAAAATCAATACAAATAGAACAGCAACAAACAATATCAGTGTATATACACTTACAAATAAATAAAGACCAGCCAATACCTCATAATATGAAGTTATCAATGTTAGTCGTAGTCACTGTTTTTTTTAATTTTCACTATGCAGGTATGAGAGCTCAAACAGCAGCGGCTACTCTGTGTAGTCAAATCTACAGATATGGAGATATTTGGTGTTGACATTAACAATAGTGATACAGAAAATCTTCTATCACCTTAGTGAATGGGATGCCAAAGAAAGCGGAGCTTTGAAAAGTTTACTCTTAGTAATCTTAGGCCTGGAGATAGAAAGCAAAAGCAACAATAATACTATTATTATGCACGCACAAAGTTCATGATGAAATTTTATACCTGTTAGTGATGAGGACGCTGAGGTAGCTACTAGCTACACATTTATTTAGCTAGTTACACCATGACCAGTGTCACTGTAGAATGAGAGCAACGTAATGTTATTATAATGTAATGTGGAAAGCACTGGATATTGCTATTATTACCTTTCGTTATTATTGTGTATGTAACTATCATTGTAGACAACAGTGTGCATGGTGTTTTAAATAGTAGCATTCACATTTCTGAGGTGATTCTGGCCTGCATGTTGTACAAGTTCATGTGTAAAAATAAACTGTTTTACAACTACTACATGTATGTACCTGATAGTAAAGTCTGATGTAGTAGATGCACCTGTACGTACAAAGGAGTAGGATAATGTACCATGTACATCATAATAACTCACCTATTGTTACTACTGAAAATATCATAGAGCTACCGCATTACATGTTGCAAGTCCAAAATATCTTGGCTATGAGTAATGGCAGGTACAAAATTTAATGTAATGATGAGTGTACATCAGGACATCTCTTACCTGACCATGAGCAACTTGCATAGGTGTATGCACTTCAGTTGGGGTATAGGTGGTTATGCTGAAAGCAGCTAGAGAGAACTCTGTATAGCCAACAATTTTAAACAAAGTAGAACTTGAAATGGCTATTACGATTTCTTACCTATGCACATGTACTATAATGGAATAATTGTAGAAATGTGGTAGGAACACTGGTTTCAATACAATCTGTACGTTGTAGGCACTCTTCTGTACAATGACATGTACATGTACATAAAACTAACATAACAGGTAACCTGTATTATTTCACCCTCAGCATTTATCAATTCCAAAAGCAGTTCAGCTGTAAACAGAAAAAAAACCACATTGTAAATTTGGCACCTGATGCTATAGTAGCTCACCTGTTGATTGTAAACCTCTAAAAAGGTAAAATAATTCAACGAGTCCACATCTATGTAGACAGACTAGTGATGCTCCATGACATACATAATATCATGGTACCTAAGTGGTTCTTCTTAACAAAAGGATGGGGCATCCTGACTGCAAAGATCCCTCTAGTCTACATGCTCAAGGCTCAACAGTTCAGTATGAGTACACACACACTCAACAAGGTCATTTCTTCTCTCTCACACACGTAGGGACCCCTCGACTAAAGATGGGTCATCTTGCCGAGAAGCTGACAAAAGGATGGGGCATCCTGCCAGCAAAGATCCCTCTAGTATATATGCTCAAGGCTCAACAGTTCAGTATGAGTACACACACACTCAACAAGGTCATTTCTTCTCTCTCACACACGTAGGGACCCCTCGACTAAAGATGGGTCATCTTGCCGAGAAGCTGACAAAAGGATGGAGCATCCTGCCTGCAAAGATCCCTCTAGTCTATACGCTCAAGGCTCAACAGTTCAGTATGAGTACACACACACTCAACAAGGTCATTTCTTCTCTCTCACACATGTAGGGACCCCTCGACTAAAGATGGGTCATCTTGCCGAGAAGCTGACAAAAGGATGGGGCATCCTGCCTGCAAAGATCCCTCTAGTCTATATGCTCAAGGCTCAACAGTTCAGTATGAGTACACACACACTCAACAAGGTCATTTCTTCTCTCTCACACACGTAGGGACCCCTCGACTAAAGATGGGTCATCTTGCCGAGAAGCTGACAAAAGGATGGGGCATCCTGCCTGCAAAGATCCCTCTAGTCTATACGCTCAAGGCTCAACAGTTCAGTATGAGTACACACACACTCAACAAGGTCATTTCTTCTCTCTCACACACGTAGGGACCCCTCGACTAAAGATGGGTCATCTTGCCGAGAAGCTGACAAAAGGATGGAGCATCCTGCCTGCAAAGATCCCTCTAGTCTATACGCTCAAGGCTCAACAGTTCAGTATGAGTACACACACACTCAACAAGGTCATTTCTTCTCTCTCACACACGTAGGGACCCCTCGACTAAAGATGGGTCATCTTGCCGAGAAGCTGACAAAAGGATGGGGCATCCTGCCTGCAAAGATCCCTCTAGTCTATACGCTCAAGGCTCAACAGTTCAGTATGAGTACACACACACTCAACAAGGTCATTTCTTCTCTCTCACACACGTAGGGACCCCTCGACTAAAGATGGGTCATCTTGCCGAGAAGCTGACAAAAGGATGGGGCATCCTGCCTGCAAAGATCCCTCTAGTCTATACGCTCAAGGCTCAACAGTTCAGTATGAGTACACACACACTCAACAAGGTCATTTCTTCTCTCTCACACACGTAGGGACCCCTCGACTAAAGATGGGTCATCTTGCCGAGAAGCTGACAAAAGGATGGAGCATCCTGCCTGCAAAGATCCCTCTAGTCTATACGCTCAAGGCTCAACAGTTCAGTATGAGTACACACACACTCAACAAGGTCATTTCTTCTCTCTCACACACGTAGGGACCCCTCGACAAAAGATGGGTCATCTTGCCGAGAAGCTGACAAAAGGATGGGGCATCCTGCCTGCAAAGATCCCTCAGTCTATACGCTCAAGGCTCAACAGTTCAGTATGAGTACACACACACTCAACAAGGTCATTTCTTCTCTCTCACACACGTAGGGACCCCTCGACTAAAGATGGGTCATCTTGCCGAGAAGCTGACAAAAGGATGGGGCATCCTGCCAGCAAAGATCCCTCTAGTATATATGCTCAAGGCTCAACAGTTCAGTATGAGTACACACACACTCAACAAGGTCATTTCTTCTCTCTCACACACGTAGGGACCCCTCGACTAAAGATGGGTCATCTTGCCGAGAAGCTGACAAAAGGATGGAGCATCCTGCCTGCAAAGATCCCTCTAGTCTATACGCTCAAGGCTCAACAGTTCAGTATGAGTACACACACACTCAACAAGGTCATTTCTTCTCTCTCACACATGTAGGGACCCCTCGACTAAAGATGGGTCATCTTGCCGAGAAGCTGACAAAAGGATGGGGCATCCTGCCTGCAAAGATCCCTCTAGTCTATACGCTCAAGGCTCAACAGTTCAGTATGAGTACACACACACTCAACAAGGTCATTTCTTCTCTCTCACACACGTAGGGACCCCTCGACTAAAGATGGGTCATCTTGCCGAGAAGCTGACAAAAGGATGGGGCATCCTGCCTGCAAAGATCCCTCTAGTCTATACGCTCAAGGCTCAACAGTTCAGTATGAGTACACACACACTCAACAAGGTCATTTCTTCTCTCTCACACACGTAGGGACCCCTCGACTAAAGATGGGTCATCTTGCCGAGAAGCTGACAAAAGGATGGAGCATCCTGCCAGCAAAGATCCCTCTAGTCTATACGCTCAAGGCTCAACAGTTCAGTATGAGTACACACACACTCAACAAGGTCATTTCTTCTCTCTCACACACGTAGGGACCCCTCGACAAAAGATGGGTCATCTTGCCGAGAAGCTGACAAAAGGATGGGGCATCCTGACAGCAAAGATCGCTCTAGTCTATATGCTCAAGGCTCAACAGTTCAATACGAGTACACACACACTCGACAAGGTCATTTCTTCTCTCTTACATACGTAGGGACCCCTCGAAGATGGGTCATCTTGAACTTGTATCATAGATAATAAGACTGTGTATGCCACGGTCTATGCTTGTATCTCCCACAGTGTCATATAGACTTTACAGGTGTCTACTATCATGAATAGCTTAACTTTTATAGTACACTGGCACAAACAACCTCCCTCATATGCCTACCTTTGAGTTGCCTTGAGGCTGCCAGTGTAGTCTGGGGTCAGTACCAGCTCCGATACCCTGCTCGCGCCCTCTACGGTATGAATACTGCCATAAATCGTCGCTTCTAGAGTTGTCAAAGTGAAAGTAAACCTCGCACAGACCACCAAAGGTGCCAGTGTTGCCATTCCGAGTCGCTATTCATACTCATTCTCTCCAACCCCTAGCCGCCATTTCTCTGTCCTAAATTTGAATGTGTCTCCAACGCGCATGCGTGTGACGTGTCGGTAGGACGGGCTGCCTTCGCACCGTGTTTTAGCCACTGAAAAAAGACGGTGCCGCAAACGCTCCCGTTTATGCTGCGGTTATCACCACAGCTATCGAGACGGGAAACTTCACGGGACCGTCAATCTAAGAACCCGTCCACGCCCGTCGATTTTCCCGTTAGCAGAAGTCGACGGGAATCCAGTTTTCCCGTATTTCACCCTATTTTTTGCTGTGAAAGGATCAAGGTCATAACTTTCTTCCAGAGATAACTCCTCACTAGAAGTCTGGTTGTTTGTGTGTTCTGTTGTTGTGGTAGAAATCCGAGTTTGAGTGATGGAGTGTACACGATGAATGTGTTTGCAAATGTGCCCATTGTTAAAATCGTAGCAGGCTTTGTCACATGTGTACATGTGTATACATAACTGATTACACTCTGCTTTGGTGCACATTGGTCCACAGCAGTCCTTGGCACACTGGTCAGCAACTTTAGTTACTGTATAACCTCCTGATTTAACACCAGACATGCTGTCCACTTTCCATGATCCATCATCATTAATCTATGAGTATACATGACATTGTTTAGTATCTATCAGTAATAGAATATTATGTAGGGTTATACGTTTTGTGTAGTACAGTTTTGTACCTTAACTGCTGTGAGTGGAATACTCAATCCTCTTTCATGCCGCTGAGTTTCAGATTGATCTTTAGGGTTGGTCTGTAGCATCTGGGTCTTGTACATATACCCAAAGAACTGATCCCTTTCCATTCTGATAAGAGTATCCAGCAAATAATCAACCCTTCTGTTGACTTTTCCATCTAAATACGTGGTCTTGAGCTTATTATGAAAACTATCAAGTACATTCACATGTTCGTAAAAGTATCATAGCGTATAAGTTAACAGATTATGTTTCTTACCTTTCCAAGAACATGTTTGTGTCTGTGTCTGAATGATTAAAGTGCCGATAACTCTTTGCCCATTTTTCTGCAAGTTTATTTCATTCGTCTCTCAATATTTGTACGTGTAGACTGATGTAGTAGATGTACCTGGGCGAGCAGCATAATGCTCCTTGAAATAGGTGATAAATTCTGGTTCTGTTTCCTCCCAGTAGCACTGAAATTTTTCTAGAAGATCGGTAAATACCTCCAGTGATGTTTCTTGAAGGAGCACACCAAGAGCCTGATAGATTTGGATTTTGTTTTCATCCTTAACTCCACGCAGATGGTTTTTCCATGACCTTTAATGAATGGATATGAATAGCCCCATAACTACAACTTTTAAGACATACCGATCAACATGCCAATGACAAAGTAGGTGTCTTAATTCACTGCCGTATACACTTGTTGCAGCATTCCATCCTGTATTATCTGTTGTGATACATACAGGTATTATTATTATCAGCATTTTGTGATGTGGTACTTAAATTCACCATCATCAGTCATCAACACGCTGACCACTGTACTGGGGGATCTATCTTTAAGAGATTGAAGAAAATGTTGCATCACCTCTGTATTTTCTCTGTCTGAAATACACCAACCCACAGGCTGTCCTATGAATGAGTATGAAAGCATGTATGATGCATAATTACCGTGAACCCATAAACCCAGACAATGCCTATATTGTACCTTGTCCAAATTCATCAGCAACAATACATGTGATCAACTTAAAGTTGTATGCATTAGTTCCATGAGTGGAGTCAATGCACAGCACTGAAGAAGCATATTTTTTGTACAGATCCAGTTGAAATTCCGTCTGAAATGCTAGTACAAAAGAATCTGATGACAACGAAGGAAAGCTAGTTTCCAGTTCTCCTTGTGCCTTGTACATCAATATTGAGTTGAATGTCTCCTGCTGTAGCTCGGCTACATAAAGGGCCACCTTTATGTGGGGTTAACATAGGAACATAGTTACATAAAACAGTGCTGCTAATTGCACATACTCACACAATGTCATGTACTATAATTATATGCAGCATGTACATGTACATACAGGACACTGTAATATTAGCACTCACTGATGTTGGGTCATGTTTGTGTCTCATGATTAGAGGATCTTTTACTCTAGAACGTATGTTTCGAACATCCTGCTTAGTAATGAAGTGTTTTCTCGAAACACACTGCATAAACTCGGATTGATTGTTACGGTCACCAACTTCCTCTCTGATATCTATATGCATATGTACCATGCATGACATACTATTCAACTGCTGTCAATATGTTACCATCTATTATCCTTTCAGGAGGAATTCCTTGACTGATTTTGAGAGCAACATTCTCCTTGGTGCTGGTTGGCAGTGGCAAGTAAGGTAACTGATTTGCTCCTAATTCATGCCCACTGTGTGCTGTCAAATACATGACCTCCACATGTCCATCTCTATACTCATCCACATACATCCTTGATAAGCAATGTTGATTGATTTTTCGGCTGGGCTTTTGAGTAGGTCTCTTTTCTTTTGTTAATCTCTTCCGTTTGTTTTCTTTGTAGCTACCATCCCGACAGCACACAAAATAGTGTCTTGAGTACACATCTACATGTACATGCACATGTATAGTCATACATGATTACTTTGGTCACCTCTTATCTATTTAGTTACCTCCATTTGAGGGTTGATATGTTCCATCTCTCCGAACATAGGTAGTATAAGTTATTTCCTCCTCCCGTTCCTTCCATTGGTTGAATTCTGTCATGCTGCTAAATTTAGCATGCTTTTTACCTGGTGAGGTTGATAATAATTAGATAATTAACAATCCTTGATGGATGTGTTTTTCATTACCTAGTGAATGCTCGTGAATAGTTTCACAGTGCTTAAGTAACTCCATCATTGTGTGGAAGGCTGGTATACCACACGTAAAAGGGCACTCAAAGAGTTTCTTCCTTTTCACCTCGTCTATGCCATGTTTCTTTTTCATATGCTCTTTTAGGTGATCACAGCGAGAATAATTCGAGCTACAATGAGGACACTGGTGACGAACTTTCTCTTCGATGTCCTATTATTTATGTTTGTGTTGATGTTATTTTATCATTTTGGACATATTGACCATGACATTGCATATGACAAAAACGTTTAGTACTTACTGGGCATGGGCCTGTTCCACGGTAGCTAGGGTCAGAGGTAGAGGGAGGGTCTATGTCTTCCTCGTTGGAACTCTCTTGCTCGCTACTGTGAGAAGCTAGTTTCTCAAGATCTTCCTCTCGCTCAGCCATGCTGCATGCTAGGGAGCACTCTACCCGCGCGCGGGAAATTCATACTATTTCCACGTGTGGCTTCCGCGATCCAGGCGCATGCGCTATAATATCGCGGCAAAAGGGTTAATTTGATTAGTGGGTTTCGTGCGCATAACGGGATTCGAATTTATTCCGCCGGAACTTTGGCACGGCGGAACAAATCCGCTATGACTCCGGTAACAATTGACGATTCATTTGCAGGATATTGTCTGTCGTTGATAGTACTGATTTACAGTGATAGTGTATATTTTCAAAAATTTCGAGTATTTCACTACATGGCCGCAAGAATTTTCACTTGTAAAATTTCAGTTACGGAATGGCGTCGCCAAAAGCTTTACCACATGTTTCTGAGCAGAAATAATCTGGAGTTGTATTTATTTTTGTGCCCATGCTGTGAAATCCGTCAAACCTTTCGTACACAAAAATATTCACTATCACTGTTAACCAGTAATATTAGTAATGCTCAGGACAGGGACAAGCGCCATGTTCATGATGCTAGGATTTTTGCTAATTCAACTCTATTTAAAGAAGCAAGTAATGGATCTATATTGCAAGGGGATACTATGGGTATCAATGGCTGTGACATTCCCATTTTCATAGTAGGGGACTCTGCATACCCATTGATGACTTGGCTAATGAAACCGTTTGCTATAATACTCAATTGACAAGCTCACAGAAAATCTTCAACTACAAACTATCACGAGCTCGTATTGTAGTTGAAAATGCTTTTGGAAGATTAAAGGCCAGATGGAGACGGCTGCTGAAGCGCAATGACATGAGTCTGTCAAACATCCCAACAGTTGTTGCAGCTTGCTGTATTCTTCACAATGTATGTGAAGTTCATGGTGAACGGTTTAATGATCAGTGGTTAGGATCTCTTTCTGAACTACCTCAACCACCAACTGCTAGCCATCGGGATGACACTGCCACAGATGCTCCCAAAGAAATAAGAGATGCTTTGGTTCATTATTTTTCTCATTGAATGCAGTGGTGACGTCTCTGGCTACCATGTACCAGTATTTCCACTACTGTAACAATGTGAAGATCAATGCAGCGCAGTGTGCATGCAGAGACAAAATTATCTGATAACTGTAAATTATATGTAAATAGACATCCACACCACATACATGCACATGTTTATTGTTTACAGATGATAATAATTATGATAATAAAGTTTGTGCATGCGTAGCACAATCCTTTCACTGCAACGTGCATATGTACATGTTCAACGATACTATTATGCACACATTCACTTCACACATTTGGTGGGTTGTCTTCAAAGGTGTACATGTTACTATAAAATTGCATTGCTGAAGTATCATAGGATGCTTGACTCTGATCACTGCTTGCTCCAGAAACTTGTTCACCCATCATGATTGAAAATAGCTTAAGTTGAAATTCTCTCTGCTCTCTTTTCTGCCTCTCTTCCCTTTCATTCATTCTTTCCTCCATTTTCATCCTTTTCTCTTCCAAGTCAAGATACATTCTATCACTAGATTCTTGAGCCTTCAACAGTCTATCTACTAATGGACCCATCATTTTCTCGATTTTATCTTCACTCAGTGGACGCTTTCGGTTTCCTTTCTTCTCTTCTGGGATGGGTGTAGCTGATCGACTCTTAACTGGTGTATTGGAGAGCTTAGATCCAGATTGAGGCTCAGTTTCTAGTACATCAAGTGATGTAGAACCATCAGAACTTTCCTTTCCAGCATGTTCCTCTTCAGTATGATCAACCACCTGCACTGACACCGCTGCAGCTGCCACATCGTTATCATCTAGGCTGTCGATCACTACAGGAGGTTTAGTTGATGGTTTGTCACCTATCACAGCATCCAAAGCATCAAGAAATCTCCAGTTGTTTCGTCCAGTTCCTGTCTTATAGTGGCCATCTTTCACCTTTCTGTACTCGCTCTTTAGCTTTTTCACTTTTTCTCGGCATTGATCAGCGGTTCTCTGATAACCAGCATCGCTTAGATCACGGGCGATTTTCTCATAGATTTCTTTATTCCTTCTACATCGCTCTAGTTGGGCTTGATTTGTGTCTTCGCCCCAGATTTCAATGAGTTTGAAGGTCTCAGAATCGCTCCAAGTCGCCATGTTCGTGTTCGCGCCCGAATGGACCCGTGTCGATCCGTGCCAGCCTGGTTGATTTAACAAGGCCACCAAAGCACGGTTCGGTACGGAGTCGCCACGTTCACACGTCAATCGGAGTTTCAGCGTTCGGTGCTGGCAGCGTGCCGACCCGTGCCAGACTGTAAGTGTGAACGTAGTATTAGATCTACACTTTTACGCCTGTTAGAAAAACTCCATATGAATATTTACCTCCTACCACATTAATCCGGCGTGACCGTTTAACCACTGGCACTAGGCTCGAGGCACGAGAAAAGTCGTGAACGTGTGTTAATGCGGGGTGTATCACACTTTCTTGGTTGGCAATAATATACAGACACCTATGGGGATAAACGCAATATCGATGTTTTTCGAGCGCTAGGAAGCGGCTATCAATAGGAAAGTCCACTTGCAGAGACTTTCCCTAACGGGTTCCTCGTGGCTACCATGACAGAACTATAGCGAGGAGCAGGTGTGACTCGAACCTTCGACGCTGGCGCTAACGAGGAAAACGTTCACGAAGGAATTAATTACCACGCCCACATTTACGTTAGAAAGCGTGACCGATCTTGTACATGCACTAATATAGCATAAAAGCCAAAATACTGAGGACAATTACCCCGACTAGCATCATGGTATGGCATTCATAAGAATTTGTACATCTTAATCTATAATAATGCCCTTTGGCTTTTGTAAAGCCGATTTAGTTCAAGCGCTATTAGCCTAAATTGTGAATATTTTTCCTGCCATCCATCCAAATACAAAAGCTTACCTGACGGCCGACTTGTTGAAAATACCAAAGGACAGATTACTTCAGGTAGTCACGGTATCAGGGCTTCTTTGTCCTCAGTTCTATACAGAGATGTGTGCGGCACGGGTCAAATGACCAGGCAGGTGGCTGACCGAGCAGACTGCTGAATCAAGTCCTGACACTTTCAAAAGTCATCAAACCCATTTTGCGACATTGAGAGTATTGCTATACTGGAGGCATGGCTTCGACTTCTGAAAGTTTCAGGACTTGATACTATTGTGGAGTGCTTTCGAGGCAATATCGACCTTTGACCTCTACGTGATGTAACCATACGACCGTGGAGAAGCCGTAAAAATGCCAGCACTGTGCCAGGATGTTCTACAAAAAACGTGAAAAAATCGCTACATTCTCATTGGGCAGTTGGGCTAGTAAGGAGTCGCCCTCTCGATCGTAATACAGCAGCAGAATGCAGTGTATCAACAATTTCATTTCATTGTGTGCGCTAAGTAACGAACACATTGAAAAGGAAACTTCTTAGTAAAGTGTACATCAATAGCGCACTCTAGAAAGGGCAATTCCCTACTAGTAGGGTCTGCGTTGCAGCACAGACAGCGCACTATCCTCTACTTAATGTGCGTATGCTGCAATGAAATCCGTTGAATCATAGATAATAGAGAGAGGGATTGAAAACGCGCATATATCTCTATAGTGACGTCACGGAATATGCTCGTCACGGCACGCCCCCTTTGCAAGTCAGTATCGTACTGTATAGTACAAGCTCCTATGGCCTTGTACAGCCTAGTATTCAACAGTAACCCGACTAAAAACAAGTGTAGTGCTATCGAACAAGGGATCAAGCAATGAAAAGAGTGATTTGATGGTAGTCGCGCATGCTCTTGTACACGCTTGAAATTCTTTTGTGTACTTTTCCTTCACAAACGGTGATCGACCCTGAAGAAAAGTCGATGGGACCTTGTTCACAGTCGAATACAGAGTGCAACTGAAGCATTCGCGAGCTCTGTTGATGTGGTATGTTCCCCAGCGAGCGTTTTAAACGCTGGAGTCTACCCAGGCTCACAACAGATCTGGGCTTAGTGTGTTCATTTTGAAAAGAAAGGCCTTACCTGAAGGCGATGTTTGTATTCTCTATGTGACGATAGTTCATGCCAGGCCTTGAAAGAATCTATTCACTATGTACAGGTCTCGTAAAAAGGACACAAAGCCAATCTGTGAGTGGTAGCCACAAAACCGTTCTGAAAACTGCCTAATTTTTTTGGCTTTTGGCTTTAGATCTCTGGTAGGTTGGTTAGAAAGGTGATACGCATACATGGTGCCCTTGCCAAGGCCCGAAAAGGCTGCCTTGATGTGGTTTTATGCCACTCGTGAACTTAGATGAAGTCACGTGACCGCGACGAGCATATATGTACAGGGTATGCGCGCGTTTCCAATCCCTCCTTCCTCTCTATTATCTATGGTTGAATTTCCCTTTCTAGTTTGCGCTGTTGATGTATACTTTACTACGAAGTAAGAAGTTTCCTTATCGATGAAATAATAAGGAAATTGGTCGGTACACTGCTTTCTGCAGTTTTATTAATTGCCATAGCGTAGCACACAATCGAGAGAGAGACTCCTTACTAGTAGACTCTAAGTATACACTGTAGCATACCAGTAGCGCAGTTAAACTTAAAGTCGGTTCACACACCGCGTCGATGCTTGTCGCAACAAAAAGCTAGAAGAGACTGATTCAACCGTTGATTGAGCTTCATTCGAATCCTCGTGAATACGTGCGTGTAAGCCTAAAACGTGAGAGATACTTCATTCACTTCGTTCGCCACTTAAAGCCACTGAAAACGTAGCGTAAGTTTACGTCACAAATTGTGCTGGCCTTGCCCTTGCGTCAGCCTCGTCCTCAGGCCGTTCAGAGCTTTTCAATGGTGCACGCTGAAAAGCGGGAATGCCTGGTACTGTCGATTGCTGTTCACTTGGAACATCAGTGAATGCTTGCCTGTGAGCGTAGCCTTGCCCTCGTGTGAATGTAAAACTAACGTATGGGTTGGAATGCCACGCAAACATTGGGCAAGCAGTTGGCTTACGCATCGTTTTCCGTGGTTTTACGTGGCGAATGAAGTATCTCGTTTGTTCAACGCTCACACGAACGCATTCACGGGCGTTCGAGATAAAGCGCAATCGACAGTACAAGTGTAGCGCAATTTATTGTACAAGTCACGTGCATGGCGTAACGCGTGGTGAGACCTTCCAGTGTGTCGAAAGTCACGAAGATTTTGAGGGCTCTTGTCGCCAACGATCGAGAGGTATGGTTCAAGCGCTAGATACAGAGTGTAGTACGATCCATAAAGACCATAAAGAGTGAAACTTGTTAAGATAGCGTGTGGCTAGCAAAGACTGGCTTTTCGAAGGAACCATCAGACCGCTTGTCTTCGCGTCATCGTGAGCCAAAGTCGTGGTTTCTGCTGCCAGGCCTCCCACTTTTCAGTATGCAACATTGAAAAGCTGGGAAGGGCCTAGGTACGAGGCTGCTAGGGTTATCACATAAAAATTTAAAGCTGAAGCATTTCCCCAGGTATTCCTTCCATACGTCAGTCTACATGTAAGCAATTTAGGGCGCTAGAAGTTTTCTCGTCCACATTATATGGCGGTAGTTATACAGGCCTGTATTATCGCACGCAAATCGACAAAACAATGGGGTAAATCGCGTAATGAATGCCCAATGGGAATGTAGCGATTTTTGTTGATGTTTTTCACGTTTCTGAAGAACATCGCGCACAAAAAGGTGTGCGTAAGCTTTTTACGGCTTCTTCACGGCCCGTATAGTCACATTACGTAGAGGTCAAAGGTCAAATTTGCCAATGTTGGATCAAAAGCACTCCACGATAAAAGTAACGTGGCAATAGAATCAAGTTATGAAACTTTTAGAAGTCACTTGAAACCATGCCTCCAATATAGCATACTCTCAATATCGCGAAGGTTTGGTTTCAAGTGATTTTTGAAAGAATCAGAACTTGAATCTACCCCTACATTACTTCTATCATGGAGTGCTTTCGATCAAGCGTTGGACCGACTTCGATCTTTGACAAAGAATAAGTGGGCGTGGCCAATGTATGGATGGTAACTTACAGCCACAAGAACCTTACTAAGCCACAGTAATAATATGTAGAATTTATGTAAATAAGAACGTAGGCCTACAGGAGGTTGAAAGCATCGAAAAATAGTTTAAACTACGTTGTTTCAGCAGTCTGCTTGGTCAGCCACCTGCCTGGTCATTTTGACCCGTGCCACACCCATCTCTGTATAGAACGGAGGACAAAAAAGCCCTGCATGATGCCGTGACTACCTGAAGTAATCTATCCTTTGGTATTTTCAACAAGTCGGCCGTCAGATAAGCTTTTTTATTTGGGTGGGTGGCAGAAAAAATCACGATTTAGGCTGATAGGCCCAGATAAAAAATTTTTTTCTACCGATAATTCATTTCTTCAATGCTGGCAAACATGCCCTATAATTCTTTCAAATGTACCTATAATTATCATTTCTTGCTCCTCAAATTTGATGTAATCAATAATGAATTTAGTGCATACGAAGTGAATGTCAGTAACTGTTATACTGCAGCATAACTGAAGCTTCAATGTAGTCTTCAAGTGCACTTTCTTGACTCGACTTAAATGAATTGGCTAGTAACAAATCCCACATCCACATTCCATATTACCACAAGTTGACAGAACAGCAGTTTGGTGCAGCCCAATATCTGGCTACCAGCAGACCAACCGCTATACTATAAGTTGCTTATAATTCTCAAGTATTGCTCATTGCTTCTAGGTACCTATAATGCTCAAAGAAATGCCAGCATTATTTACCTGGGCCTACTGTTAGCGCTTGAACTAAATCAGCTTTACAAAAGCCAAAGAGCTGTACAAATTCTTATGAATGCATTACCATGATGTCAACAAGGACAATTACCCTCAAAGTTTTGGCTTTTATGCTATATTAGTGGATCGGCAACGCTCTCTAACGTGATTGTGAGAGGGGTAATTGGAATGCGCATAATGAATTCCGGCGTGACCGTTTTCCTCGTTAGCGCCAAGGTCGAAGGTGCGAGTCACACCTACTCGCACCTCTCCCAGAGTAATGATTGGCAAAAGCCTATTGCGCATATATGGGAGAACGAGCCTATACAGCGGACAGCATACTCGCTATAGTTCTCACAGGAAAATGACTCCATATGGACGGATTTACTCGGTCTACCGTATTGATGAAAGAAGCGGGCGCTACACTGCCTGGAGACGGCGTACCTGTAACACGGACTCTGTCAGTATTCCGTGTACGATATGCACGGTACATGCGGACTCCGTTGCTTGCAACATGCTTACACAGTTACAACATTCGGTATCCGTCCTCTCGGCTTGCGCTACACGGACGCAGTATAGAGCAGCGCGCCAGACTCTACCCTATGGCCCAGACCAGGCCGGCCGGGCCGCGGGCCCGCGCCCTGGATATTGAATCGCGAATACATATAGAGTAGGGTAGGGTATTTCCGCACGGAGGCAGTTACTGGCCGCCTCGCACATAATTGCGTTTATATGGCCAACGGTATTACGTAATCCTTCACCACTTGCCACGAGGTAGGGGCCATGTAAGTACTAGCTGCATCTCATTTCTTGTGATGTGTATCCACACAGAAGCTGCACAACACTGCTCTAAACAGTTGCAACTTTTTCTCATTTTGGTCCAGAAGCTGGTTTTTTATGGTAGCTAAGATTTTTCATGATTTGTAAATTACACAACGGCATCAATTTTTTATGATTTATTTTTTCATTTGGTATGCGTATACTAGAATGTATGGAGAATTTTTAGAATTTTTTGACCGTATTATAAGCATAAACCAATTTTTTTTTTTTTTTGTAAAGAGCTTTCAGAGGTAGTTTCTGGACAATGCATATATTGCATTACTTTATGTGTTCACGTTGTATTTCACAATTTTTGGATGAATATTCAAATCTAAGGCAGAATGTAAGAAGGATGTTCATGATGCATTTGATGCCATTTACGTGTCATATATTGATAACCGCAGCCGCGATTTTTTAATGTAATTTTTCACCTTCGTCCGGTAATGGTCGACATTGTCCGCTCTCTACCTCCGGAACTAGCGGTACTTTGTGCGCACGCCCTGCATGAACGAAGGTGGGTGGGGCCACGATTAAGGGCTCGTTTAGTAGGTGGTGCTTGGGCCTATCTGTGGTTGCATACTCGCGATCTAGTGCTGCTCGTTTGTCTGTGATATAACGCTGTCTTTCCTTAGAACTGAGCTTTTCTTTTGCGCCCATGCTGATTTCCGCGAAAATCTTCATACTCAAAAGTATTCACTATCACTGTGAACCAGTAATATCAGCAATGCTCAGGTGCATTAAGGGCCGGGACAAGCACTTTAGATCTACACTTGTGAGCATGTCAGAGATATAAAGCAAACTCCATATGAATGTTTACCTCCTACCATTATTGTAGATAATTCTGGCATGACCATTGGCACTAGGCTCGAGGCGCAAGAAAGCTCTCGAACGTGTGTTAACGCGGGGTGTATCACACTTTCTTGGTTGGCAAGAATAAACTGTCGTCTATGGGAATAAACGCAATATCGATGCTTTTCGAGCGCTACGAAGCGGCTATCAGCAGGAAAGTCCACATGCAGTGAACTTCCCTAGTTGGTTCCTCATAGCTACCATGACAGAATTATAGCGAGTATGCTGTCCGCCGTATAGGCCACCGAAGCCGTTCTCCTATATAGATAATTCCGGCGTGTCCGTTTGGCCCATTGGCACTAAGTTCGAAGCGCGAGAAAAAAGCGAACATGTGTTAGCGCGGGGTGTATAGCACTTCCTTAGGGCCTAGGGGTGGGAAGAGCCCGAGGCTATGAAACGTTACCAGTTTGCCTGAAGCCTCCACTGGTACGGTACGGTGCTGTTGTTGTCGTTCTAGCCGTATCCTGATTTCCCCACAAGTTAATCTTTGATCCATAAATGTGACACCACGAGGGAAATATTACAAAAATGTACTAAATTAGAGCATGCTGTCGCAGTTGTTTCTGAGCGCAAAATTTCAGCACAAAAGATTGCATGCGACTCCGAACAGAGTCTATAAAGCGGTGCGCGGATGACGGACGTACCAAACATACATACATACATACACCATATTATTGCAGGCATTGCTGTACAGTTTATGTGGGGCTCGCTCAGGCTCGCCCCAATAAATCAATAGCTTCAATCACCATGTTGAAGCTGTTGATTGTTGTTGGTGTTGATGCTAAATCCGTTGTTGTTGAAGCTGTTGATTGTTGTTGATGTTGTTAAATCTGTTGTTGAATCTGTTGTTGAAGCTGTTAATTATTGATTATGATTGTTGAAGTTGTTGAATCTGTTGATCTTGTTAGTATAGTCTAAGCTGTTGATTGTTGGTTATAATTGTTGAAGCTGTTGAATCTGTTGATCACCATGTTGAAGCTGTTAATAATATTGTTCTTGATGTTGTTGAATCTGTTACTATTGATTGTTGTTGAATCTGTTGTTGAACATGTTGATTGTTGAAGCTGTTGAATCGGATTGTGCTGAATCTGCTATTGAGGCTGTTGATTGTTGAAGCTGTTGAATCTGTTGTTTAGTCAATTGATCACCATGTTGAAGTTGTTGAATGTTGTTGATGTTGAATCTGTGTTGTTGAAGCTGTTGATTGTTATGATTGTTGAAGCTGTTGAATCTGTTGATCACCATGTTGAAGCTGTTAATAATATTGTTCTTGATGTTGAATCTGTTACTATTGATTGTTGTTGAATCTGTTGTTGAACATGTTGATTGTTGAAGCTGTTGAATCGGATTGTGCTGAATCTGCTATTGAGGCTGTTGATTGTTGAAGCTATTGAATCTGTTGTTTAGTCAATTGATCACCATGTTGAAGTTGTTGAATGTTGTTGAAGTTGTTGAATCTGTGTTGTTGAAGCTGTTGATTGTTGGTTATGATTGTTGAAGCTGTTGAATCTGTTGTTGAAGCTGTTGATTGTTGTTGGTGTTGATGTTAAATCAGTTGTTATTGAAGCTGTTGATTGTTGTTGAATCTGTTGTTGAAGTTGTTGATTGTTGATCATGGTTGTTAAAGCTGTTGAATCTGTAGTTGAATCTGCTGTTGAATCAGTTGTTCTTGTTAGTATAGTTGAAGCTGTTGATTGTCGGTTAAGATTGTTGAGGCTGTTGAATCTGTTGATCACCAAGTGGAAGCTGTTAATTTTGATGTTATTAAATCTGTTGCTATTGACAATTGTTGAATCCGTTGTTGAAGCTGTAGATTGTTGAAGCTGTTAAATCTGAAGTTGTTGAATCTGTTGTTGAAGCTGTTGAATCTGTTGTTTAAACGGTTGATCACCTTGTTGAAGTTGTTGATGTTGTTTAATCTGGTGTTGAAGCCGTTGATTGTTGGATAGATTGGTGAGGCTGTTGAATCTGTTAATCTTGTTAGCATAGTTGAAGCTGTTGATTGTTACCGTAAATGTTCGAATTATAGCGCCACCCTAATATAAGCGCCACTTGGAGGTTAACGACGATTGTTGCACTCTATTTATAGCGCCAACTGCAGTCACAAAGCGGCGCTTACTAAATAGAAAACGCTGTGCTTTTGTATGTAGTGTCCTATTCACTAAGCACCACCCTAATTTAAGCGCCACTATCGACTTTAGAAGTATTTTTTGGCTCCAATAGAAGCGCCAACTGAAGATTAGAATTAAATTTTTTGGCACTGTAATTAGAACTTTTACGGTAGTACAGTCTATTTTGCGTAAGAGTAGGCTCGCCCCAATAAATCAATAGCTTCAATCACCATGTTGAATTAAGCTGTTGATTGTTGAATCTGTTGAATCTGTTGTTGAAGCTGTTGATTGTTATTGGTGTTTACAATGTTAAATCTGGTGTTATTGAGCTGTTTATTGTTGATGGTGTTGAATTAGTTGAATCTGTTGTTGAAGCTGTTGATTGTTGATTATAATTGTTGAAGCAGTTGTTGAATCTGTTGATCTTGTTAGTATAGTTGAAGCTGTTGATTGTTGGCTATGATAGTTGAAGCTGTTGAATCTGTTGATCACCATGTTGAACCTGTTAATTGTTGTTGACGGACGTACCAAACATACATACATACATACACCATATTATTGCAGGCATTGCTGTACAGTTTATGTGGGGCTCGCTCAGGCTCGCCCCAATAAATCAATAGCTTCAATCACCACGTTGAATCTGTTGAATCTGTTGTTGATGAAGCTGTTGATTGTTGAAGCTGTTGAATCTGAAGTAGTTAAATCTGTTGTTGAAGCTGTTGAATGTTGTTGATATTGTTGAATCTGTTGTTGTGGAAGCTTTTGATTGTTGGTTATGATTGATGAAGTTGTTGAATCTGTTGATATTAGTATAACTGAAGCTGTTGATTGTTAGTACAGTCTATTGTGTCTAAGAGTAGGCTCGTCCCAATAAATCAATAGCTTCAATCACCATGTTGAAGCTGTTGACTGTTGAAGCTGTTAAATCTGTTGTTGATGTTGATTCTTGAAGCTGTGGAATCTGAAGCTGTTGTTCAAGCTGTTGATTGTTAAAGCTGTTGAATCTGTTGATCTCCATGATGAAGTTGATGATTGTTGATGTTGTTAAATCTGTTATTGAATCTGTTGTTGAAGATGTTGATTGTTGATTATGATTTTTGAAGCAGTTGAATCTGTTGTTGAATCTGTTGATCTTGTTAGTATAGTTTAAGCTGTTGATTGTTAGTACAGTCCATCTTGTGTAAGTGTAGGCTCGTTCCAATAAATTAATAGCTTCAATCACCATGTTGAAGCTGTTAAATCTGTTGTTGAAGCCGTTGAATCTGAAGTAGTTGAATCTGTTGTTGAAGCTGTTGATTTCCATGTTGAAGTTGATGATTGTTGTTGATGTTGAATCTGTTGCTGTTGATTGTTGTTGAATCTCTTGTTATTGAACCTGTTGATTGTTGAAACTGTTAAATCTGAAGTTGTTGAATCCGTTGTTGAAGTTGTCGATTGTTGAAGCAGTTAAATCTGTTGTTTATATCCGTTGATCACCATGTTGAAGTAGTTGATTGTTGTTGATGTTGTTGAAGCTGTTGATTGTTGGTTATGATTGTTGAGGCTATTGAACCTGTTGATCTTGTTAGTATAGTTGAAGCTGTTGATTGTTAGTACAGTCTATTTTGTGTAAGTGTAGGCTCGCCCCAATAAATCAATACCTTTAATCACCATGTTGAAGCTGTTGATTGTTGAAGCTGTTGAATCTGTTGTTGAAGCTGTTGATTGTTGTTGGTGTTGTTGATGTTAAATTTGTTGTTGTTGAAGTTGTTGATTGTTGTTAATATTGTTGAAGTTGTTGAATCTGTTGTTTAAGCTATTGATTGTTGATTATGATTGTTGAAGCTGTTGAATCTGTTGATTACCATGTTGAAACTGTGAATTGTTGTTGATGTTGTTGAATCTGTTTCTGTTGTTGAATCTGCTGTTGTTGAGGCTGTTGATTGTTGAAGCTGTTGAATCTCAAGTTGTTGAATCTGTTGTTGAAGCTGTTGAATCCGTTGTTTAATCTGTTGATCACCATGTTGAAGTTGTTGATATTGAATCTGTTGTTGAAGCTGTTGGTTGTTGAAGCTCTTAAATCTAAACTTGTAGAATCTGTTGTTAAAGCTGATGATCACCATATTGAAGTTATTTGTTGTTGATGTTGAATTTGTTGTTGAAGCTGTTGATAGTTGAAGCTGTTGAATCTGAAGTTGTTGAATCTGTTAAAGCTGTTGATTGTTGAAGGTGTTGAATCTGTTGTTTAACATGTTGATCACATTGTTGAAGTTGTTGATGTTGTTTAATCTGTTGTTGATGCTGTTGATTGTTGTTATGATTGTTGAAACTGTTGAATCTGTTGATCTTGTTAGTAT
The DNA here is from genome assembly GCA_964291365.2 of Stappiaceae bacterium. Classification (GTDB taxonomy): domain Bacteria; phylum Pseudomonadota; class Alphaproteobacteria; order Rhizobiales; family Stappiaceae; genus JBDWFY01. The sequence goes on along the minus strand of OZ220011.1, from coordinate 74,954 downwards.
AGTTTAAGCTGTTGATTGTTAGTACAGTCTATCTTGTGTAAGTATAGGCTTGCCCCAATAAATCAATAGCTTCAATCACAATGTTGAAGCTATTGATTGTTAAAGCTGTTGAATCTGTTGTTGAAGCTGTTGATTGTTGTTATTGTTGATGTTATATCTGTTGTTGTTGAAGTTGTTGATTGTCATTGATGTTGAATCTGTTGTTGATGCTGTTGATTGTTGAAGCTGTTGTTGAATCTGCTAATCTTGTTAGTATATTTAGAGCTGTTGATTGGTGGTTATGATTGTTGAAGCTGTTAAATCTCTTGATCACCATGTCGAAACTGTTAAATGTTGATGTTCAATCTGTTGCTGTTGACTGTTGTTGAATCTGCTGTTGAAGCTGTTGATTAATCTTGACTGTAGTAGCTGTTGAATCTGAAGTTGTTGAATCTGTTGTTGAAGCTATTGATTGTTGAAGCTGTTAAATCTGTAGTTGAATCTGTTGAAGTTGTTGATTGTTAATGTTGTTAAATCTGTCGTTGAAGGTTTTCATTGTTGAAGCTGTTGAATCTGTTGCTTGTTGTAGGATACATCATGTGCTCTAGAGAGCTATATCTTTATTGAAGCAGTTGAATCTGTTGTTGAAACTGTTGATTGTTGTAGGCTATTATGTGCTCTAAAGAGCTCTAAATTTGTTGAAATCGTTGAATCTGTGGTTGAAGATGTTGATCGTTGTAGGCTACATTATGTACTCTAGAGAGCTCTAGTTCTGTTGAAGCAGTTGAACCTGTTGTTGAAGCTGTTGATTGTTGTAGGCTACATAATATGCTCGACAGAGCTCTAATTTTGTTGAAGCAGTAGAATTTCCTGTTGAAGTTGTTCATTGTTGTAGGCTATTATGTGTTCTAGAGAGCTCAAGTTTTGTTGAAGCTGTTGAATATGTTGATGGTGTAGCTGTTGAATCTGTTGTTGTTAAAGCTATTGATTGTTGTAAGCTATTATGTGCTCAAGTTTTATTGGAGCTGTTGAACCTGTTGTTGAAAATGTTGATTGTGGTAGGCTACATTATGTGCTCTAAAGAACTCTAGATTTGTTAAGGCAGTTGAATCCGTTGTTGAAGCTGTTGATTGTTGTAGGCTATATGTGCTCTAGAGAACTCTAGATTTATTGAAGCTGTTGAATCTGTTGTTGTTAAAGTTGTTGGTTGTTGTAGGCTACATTATGTGCTCTAGAGAGCTCTAGTTATGTTGGAGCAGTTGAATCTGTTGTTAAAGCTGTTGATTGTTGAAGGTAATTATGTACTGTAGAGAACTCTAGTTCTGTTGAAGCTGTTGAATCTGTTATTGTTGAAGTTGTTGAATCTGTTGTTGTTAAAGCTGGTGATTATTGTGGGCTATTATGTGCTCTAGTTTTATTGAAGCTGTTGAATCGGTTGTTGAAGATGTTGATTGTTGTAGGCTACATTATGTGCTCTAGAAAGATCTAGTTCTGTCGAAGCTGTTCAATCCGTTGTTGTTGAATCTATTGTTGTTAAAGCTGTTGATTGTTGTAGGCTATTATGTTCTCAGTTTTATTGAAGCTGTTGGACCTGTTGTTGAAGATGTTGATTGTTGTAGGCTACATTAGGTGTTCTAGAGAGCTCAAGTTTTGTCGAAACTGAATCTGCTGTTGTTGAAGCTGTTGATTGTTGTAGGCTATTATGTGGCTCTAGAGAGCTCTAGTTTTGTTGAAGCTGTTGAATCTGTTGTTGTTGAAGCTGTTGATTGTTGTAGGCTATTATGTGGCTCTAGAGAGCTCTAGTTTTGTTGAAGCTGTTAAATCTGTTGTTCAAGCTGTTGATTGTTGTAGGATATTATGTGCTCTAGAGAGCTCTAGTTTTGTTCAAACTGTTGAATCTGTTGTTGAAGCTGTTGATTGTTGTAGGCTATTATGTGCTCTAGAGAGCTCTGGTTTTGTTAAAACTGTTGAATCTGTTGTTAAAGCTGTTGATTGTTGAAGGTAATTATGTACTCTAGAGAACTCTAGTTTTGTTGAAGCTGTTGAATCTGTTATTGTTGAAGTTGTTGAATCTGTTGTTGTTAAAGCTGGTGATTATTGTGGGCTATTATGTGCTCTAGTTTTATTGAAGCTGTTGAATCTGTTGTTGAAGATGTTGATTGTTGTAGGCTACATTATGTGCTCTAGAAAGATCTAGTTCTGTCGAAGCTGTTCAATCCGTTGTTGTTGAATCTATTGTTGTTAAAGCTGTTGATTGTTGTAGGCTATTATGTTCTCAGGTTTATTGAAGCTGTTGGACCTGTTGTTGAAGATGTTGATTGTTGTAGGCTACATTAGGTGTTCTAGAGAGCTCAAGTTTTGTCGAAACTGAATCTGCTGTTGTTGAAGCTGTTGATTGTTGTAGGCTATTATGTGGCTCTAGAGAGCTCTAGTTTCGTTGAAGCTGTTGAATCTGTTGTTGTTGAAGCTGTTGATTGTTGTAGGCTATTATGTGCTCTAGAGAGCTCTACTTTTGTTGAATCTGTTGTTCAAGCTGTTGATTGTTGTAGGATATGTGCTCTAGAGAGCTCTAGTTTTGTTCAAACTGCTGAATCTGTTGTTGAACTGTTGATTGCTGTAGGCTATTATGTGCTCTAGAGAGCTCTTGTTTTGTTAAAACTGTTGAATCTGTTGTTGTTGAAAATGTTGATTGTTGTAGGCTACATTACGTGCTCTAGAGAGCTCTAATTTTGTTTAAGCTGTTGAATCTGTTGAAACTGTTGAATCTGTTTTTGTTGAACCTGTTGATTGTTGTAGGCTATTATGTGCTCTCGTTTTATTGAAGCTATTGAATCTGTTGTTGAAAATGTTGATTGTTGTAGGCTATTATGTGCTCTAGAGAGCTCTAGATTTGTTGAAATTGTTGAATCTGTGGTTGAAGATGACGATCGTTGTAGGCTACAATATGTGCTCTAGAGAGCTCTAGTTCTGTTGAAGCAGTCAAACATGTTGTTGAAGCTGTTGATTGTTGTAGGCTATTATGAGCTCTAGAGAGCTCTAGTTTTGTTGAAGCTGTTGAACATGTTGTTGAAGCTGTTGAATCTGTTGTTGTTAAAGCTGTTGAATGTTGTAGGCTATTATGTGCTCTAGTTTTATTGAAGCTGTTGAATCTGTTGTTGTTGAAGCTGTTGTTTATTGTAGGCTATTATGTGCAATAGAGAGTTCTAGATTTGTTGAAGCTGTTGAAACTGTTGCTGTTGAAGCTGTTGATTGTTGTAGGCTATTATGTGCTCTAGAAAGCTCTAGTTTTGTTGAAGCTGTAATCTGTTGTTGAAGCTGTTGAATCAGTTGTCATTGAAGCTGTTGATTGTTGTAGGCTATTATGTGCTCTAGAAAGATCTAGTTCTGTCGAAGCTGTTCAATCCGTTGTTGTTGAATCTATTGTTGTTAAAGCTGTTGATTGTTGTAGGCTATTATGTTCTCAGGTTTATTGAAGCTGTTGGACCTGTTGTTGAAGATGTTGATTGTTGTAGGCTACATTAGGTGTTCTAGAGAGCTCAAGTTTTGTCGAAACTGAATCTGCTGTTGTTGAAGCTGTTGATTGTTGTAGGCTATTATGTGGCTCTAGAGAGCCCTAGTTTCGTTGAAGCTGTTGAATCTGTTGTTGTTGAAGCTGTTGATTGTTGTAGGCTATTATGTGCTCTAGAGAGCTCTACTTTTGTTGAATCTGTTGTTCAAGCTGTTGATTGTTGTAGGATATGTGCTCTAGAGAGCTCTAGTTTTGTTCAAACTGTTGAATCTGTTGTTGAACTGTTGATTGCTGTAGGCTATTATGTGCTCTAGAGAGCTCTTGTTTTGTTAAAACTGTTGAATCTGTTGTTGTTGAAAATGTTGATTGTTGTAGGCTACATTACGTGCTCTAGAGAGCTCTAATTTTGTTTAAGCTGTTGAATCTGTTGAAACTGTTGAATCTGTTTTTGTTGAACCTGTTGATTGTTGTAGGCTATTATGTGCTCTCGTTTTATTGAAGCTATTGAATCTGTTGTTGAAAATGTTGATTGTTGTAGGCTATTATGTGCTCTAGAGAGCTCTAGATTTGTTGAAATTGTTGAATCTGTGGTTGAAGATGTTGATCGTTGTAGGCTACAATATGTGCTCTAGAGAGCTCTAGTTCTGTTGAAGCAGTCAAACCTGTTGTTGAAGCTGTTGATTGTTGTAGGCTATTATGAGCTCTAGAGAGCTCTAGTTTTGTTGAAGCTGTTGAACATGTTGTTGAAGCTGTTGAATCTGTTGTTGTTAAAGCTGTTGAATGTTGTAGGCTATTATGTGCTCTAGTTTTATTGAAGCTGTTGAATCTGTTGTTGTTGAAGCTGTTGTTTATTGTAGGCTATTATGTGCAATAGAGAGTTCTAGATTTGTTGAAGCTGTTGAAACTGTTGCTGTTGAAGCTGTTGATTGTTGTAGGCTATTATGTGCTCTAGAAAGCTCTAGTTTTGTTGAAGCTGTTGAATCTGTTGTTGAAGCTGTTGAATCAGTTGTCATTGAAGCTGTTGTTTGTTGTAGGCTATTATGTGCATTAGAGAGCTCTAGTTTTGTTGAAGCTGTTGAATCTGTTGTTGAAGCTGTTGATTGTTGTAGGCTAGATTATAGCTCTAGTTATGTTGAAGCTGTTGAATCTGTTGTTGAAGCTGTTGATTGTTGTAGGCTATTATGTACTCTAGAGAGCTCTTGTTTTGTTGAAGCTGTTGAATCTGTTGTTGAAGCTGTTGAATCTGTTGCTGTTAAAGCTGTTGATTGTTGTAGGCTATTTTGTGCTCTAGAGAGCTCTAGTTTTGTTGAAGCTGTTGAGTCTGTTGTTGTTAAAGCGGTTGATTGTTGTAGGCTATTATGTGCTCTAGAGAGCTCTAGTTTTGTTGAAATTGTTGAATCTGTTGAAGCTGTTGATTGTTGTAGCCTATATTACTCTAAAGAGCTCTAATTTTGTTAAAGCTGTTGAATCTGTTGTTGAAGATGTTGATTGTTGTAGGCAACATTATGTGCTCTAAAGAGCTCTAGTTTTGTTCAAGCCGTTAAATCTGTTCTTGTTCAAGCTGTTGAATCTGTTGTTATTAAAGCTGTTCATTGTTGTAGGCTATTATGTGTTCTAGCTTTATTGAAGTTGTTGAATCTGTTGTTGTTGAATCTGTTGATTGTTGTAGGCTACATTGTGTGCTCTAGAGAGTTCGTTTTGTTGAAGCTGTTGATTGTTGTAGGCTATTATGTGCTCTAAAGAGCTCTAATTTTGTTAAAGCTGTTGAATCTGTTGTTGAAGATGTTGATTGTTGTAGGCTACATTATGTGCTCTAGAGAGTTCTAGATTCGTCGAAGCTGTTGAATCCGTTGTTGCAAGGAGAGTAGTTTGTGGAGCGCTATGTCTTGAGTGCCTTTTGCAGCTAACGAAGGACCACGGTCCGAAACGTTCTGTCTCTACAGTACATTAAACTATGTTCAATAGCGCTCCACAAACTACTCTCCTTGCATCAACAACGTAGTTATGAGCCTCATTCTAGAATCCGTTGTTGTTGAAGCTGTTGATCGTTGTAGGCTATTATACGTTCTAGAGAGCTCTAATTTTGTTGAAATTGTTGAATCTGTTGTTGTTGAAGATGTTGATTATTGTAGGATGCATTATGTGCTCTAGAGAGCTCTAGTTTTTTTTGAAGCTGTTGAATCTGTTGTTGTTGAGCTGTTGAATCTGTTGTTGTTAGAGCTGATGATTGCTATAAGCTATTATGTGCTCTAGTTTTATTGAAGTTGTTGAATGTATTCTTGTTGAAAATGTTAATTGTTCTAGGTTACATTATGTTCTCTAGAGAAATCTACTTTTGTCAAAGCTGTTGTATCTGTTGTTGTTGAAGCTCTTGATTGTCAGGTTTTTTTGTGTTCCAGATAGCTCTAGTTTTTCTAATGTTGTCGAATCTGTTGTTGGAGATATTGATTGTTGTAGGCTACATTATGTGCTCTAGATAAATCTAGTTTTGTTGAAGCTGTTGAATCTGTTGTTGTTGAAGCTGTTGAATCTGTTGTTGTTAAAGCTGTTGATTGTTGTAGGCTATTATGTGCTCTAGCTGTATTGAAGTAGTTGAATCTGTTGTTGAAATTGTTGATTGTTGTAGGCTATACTATGTGCACTAGAGAACTCTAGTTTTGTAGAAGCTGTTGAATCTGTTGTTGAAGATGTTGATTGTTGTAGGCTACATTACGTGCTCTAGAGAGCTCTAATTTGTTTAAGCTGTTGAATCTGTTGTTGTTGAAGCTGTTGAATCTGTTGTTAAAGCTGTTGATTGTTGTAGGCTATTATGTGCTCTAGCTGTATTGAAGTAGTTGAATCTGTTGTTGAAATTGTTGATTGTTATAGGCTATACTATGTGCACTAGAGAGCTCTAGTTTTGTTGAAGCTGTTGAATCTGTTGTTGAAGATGTTGATTGTTGTAGGCTACATTACGTGCTCTAGAGAGCTCTAATTTTGTTTAAGCTGTTGAATCTGTTGTTGTTGAAACTGTTGAATCTGTTTTTGTTGAACCTGTTGATTGTTGTAGGCTATTATGTGCTCTAGTTTTATTGAAGCTGTTGAATCTGTTGTTGTTGATTGTTGTAGGCTACATTATGTGCTCTAGAGAGCTCAAGTTCTGTTGAAGCAGTTGAACCTGTTGTTGAAGCTGATGATTATTGTAGGCTACATAACGTGCTTGACAGAGCTCTAATTTTGTTGAAGCAGTAGAATCTCCTGTTGAAGTTGTTCATTGTTGTAGGCTATTATGTGTTCTAGAGAGCTCAAGTTTTGTTGAAGCTGTTGAATATGTTGATGGTGAAGCTGTTGAATCTGTTGTTGTTAAAGCTATTGATTGTTGTAGGCTATTATGTGCTCTGGTTTTATTGGAGCTGTTGAACCTGTTGTTGAAAATGTTGATTGTTGTAGGCTACATTATGAGCTCTAAAGAACTCTAGATTTGTTAAGGCAGTTGAATCTGTTGTTGAAGCGGTTGATTGTTGTAGGCTATTATGTACTCTAGAGAGCTCTAGATTTATTGAAGCTGTTGAATCTGTTGTTGTTAAAGCTGTTGGTTGTTGTAGGCTACATTATGTGCTCTAAAGAGCTCTAGTTATGTTGGAGCAGTTGAATCTTTTGATAAAGTTGTTGATTGTTAAAGGCTATTATGTGCTCTAGAGAACTCTAGTTTTGTTGAAGCTGTTGAATCTGTTATTGTTGAAGTTGTTGAATCTGTTGTTAGAGCTGATGATTGTTGTGGGCTATTATGTGTTCTAGTTTTATTGAAGCTGTTGAATCTGTTGTTGAAGATGTTGATTGTTGTAGGCTACATTATGTGCTCTAGAAAGATCGAATTCTGTCGAAGCTGTTCAATCCGTTGTTGCTGAATCTATTGTTGTTAAAGCTGTTGATTGTTGTAGGCTATTATGTTCTCTAGTTTTATTGAAGCTGTTGGATCTGTTGTTGAAGACGTTGATTGTTGTAGGCTACATTATGTGTTCTAGAGAGCTCAAGTTTTGTCGAAGATGAATCTCTTGTTGAAGCTGTTGATTGTTGTAGGCTATTATGTGCTCTAGGGAGCTCTAGTTTTGTTGAAGCTGTTGAATCTGTTGTTGTTGAAGCTGTTGATTGTTGTAGGCTATTATGTGCTCTAGAGAGCTCTACCTTTGTTGAAGCTGTTAAATCAGTTGTTTAAGCTGGTGATTGTTGTAGGATATTATGTACTCTAGAGAGTTCTAGTTTTGTTCAAGCTGTTGAATTTGTTGTGGAAGCTGTTGATTGTTGTAGGCTATTATGTGCTCTAGAGAGCTCTAGTTTTGTTAAAACTGTTGAATCTGTTGTTGTTGAAGATGTTGATTGTTGTAGGCTACATTATGTGCTCTACAGAGCTCTAGTTTTGTTGAAGCAGTTGAATCTGTTGTTGAAGATGTTGATTGTTGTAGGCTACATTATGTGCTCTAGAGAGCTCTAATTTTGTTTAAGCTGTTGAATCTGTTGTTGAAACTGTTGAATCTGTTTTTGTTGAACCTGTTGATTGTTGTAGGATATATTATGTGCTCTAAAGAGCTCTAGTTTTGTTAAGGCAGATGAATCTGTTGTTGAAGCTGTTGATTATTGCAGGCTATTATGTGCTCTAGAGAGCTCTAAATTTGTTGAAATTGTTGAATCTGTTGTTGAAGATGTTGATCATTGTAGGCTACATTATGTGCTCTAGAGAGCTCTAGTTATGTTGGAGCAGTTGAATCTGTTGTTAAAGCTGTTGATTGCTGAAGGCTATTATGTGCTCTAGAGAGTTCTAGTTTTGTTGAAGTTGTTGAATCTGTTATTGTTGAAGCTGTTGAATCTGTTGTTGTTAAAGCTCTTGATTGTTGTAGGCTATTATGTGCTCTAGTTTTATTGAAGCTGTTGAATCTGTTGTTGAAAATGTTGATTGTTGTAGGCTATAATTATGTGTTCTAAAGAGCTCTAGTTGTGTTAAGGCAGTTGAATCTGTTGTTGAAGCTGTTGATTGTTGTAGGCTACATTATGTGCTCTAGAGAGCTCTAGATATGTTGGAGCGATTGAATCTGTTGTTGAAGCTGTTGATTATTGTAGGCTATTATGTGCAATAGAGAGCTCTAGTTTTGTTGAAGCTGTTGAATCTGTTGTTAATGAAGCTGTTGAGTCTGTTGTTAAAGCTGTTGATTGTTGTAGGCTATTATGAGCTCTAGAGAGCTCTAGTTATGTTGAAAATTTTGAATCTGTTGTTGAAGCTGTTGATTGTTGTAGGCTATTATGTCCTCTGGAGAACTCTAGTTTTGTTAAATCTGTTGTTGAAGCTGTTGATTGTTGTAGGCTATTATGAGCTCTAGAGAGCTCTAGTTTTGTTGAAGCTGTTGAATCTCTTGTTGAAGATGTTGAATCTTTTGTTGTTAAGGCTGTTGATTGTTGTAGGCTATTATGTGCTCTAATTTTATTAAAGCTGTTGAATCTATTTTTGCTGAAGATGTTGATTGTTGTAGGCTACACTATGTGCTCTAGAGAGCTCTAGTTTTGTTGAAGCTGTTGAATCTGTTGTTGAAGCTGTTGATTGATGTAGGCTATTATATGCTATAGAGAGCTCTAGTTTTGTTTAAGCTGTTGAATCTGTTGAAGCTGTTAATTGTTGTAGGCTATTATATCTTATAGAGAGGTCTAGTTTTGTTTAAGCTGTTGAATCTGTTGTTGAAGCTGTTGATTGTTGTAGGCTATTATATACTATAGAGAGCTCTAGTTTTGTTCAAGCTGTTGAATCTGTTGTTGTTGAAGCTGTTGATTGTTGTAGGCTATTATGTGTAATAGAGAGCTCTAGTTTTGTTGAAGTTGTTGAATCTGTTGTTGAAGCTGTTGATTGTTGTAGGCTACATTATGTGCTTTAGAGAGCTCTAGTTTTGTTGAAGCAGTTGAATCTGTTGTTGAAGCCTTTGATTGTTGTAGGTTATTATGTGCTCTAGAGAGCTCTAGTTTTGTTTAAGCAGTTGAATCTGTTGTTGAAGCCTTTGATTGTTGTAGGTTATTATGTGCTCTAGAGAGCTCTAGTTTTGTTTAAGCTGTTGAATCTGTTGTTGAAGCTGTTGATTGTTGTAGGCTATTATATCTTGTAGAGAGGTCTAGTTTTGTTTAAGCTGTCGAATCTATTGTTGTTGAAGCTGTTGATTGTTGTAGGCTATTACATGCTATAGACAGCTCTAGTTTTTTTAAGCTGTTGAATCTGTTGTTGTTGAAGCTGTTGATTGTTGTAGGCTACATTATTTGCTTTAGAGAGCTCTAGTTTTGTTGAAGCTGTTGAATCTGTGGTTGAAGCTGTTGATTGTAGGCTATTATATGCTCTAGTGAGCTCTAGTTTTGTTGAAGCTGTTGATTGTTGTAGGCTATTAAGTGCCCTAGTTTAATTGAAGCTGTTGAATCTGTTGTTGTTAAAGCTGTTGATTGTTGTAGGCTATTATGTGCTCTATTTTTATTAAAGCTGTTGAATCTATTTTTGTTGAAGAAGTTGATTGTTGTAGGCTATTATGTGCAATAGAGAGCTCTAGTTTTGTTGAAGCTGTTGAATCTGATGTTGTTGAAGTTGTTGATTGTTGTAGGCTATTATATACTATAAGAGAGCTCTAGTTTGTTTAAGCTGTTGAATCTGTTGTTGTTGAAGCTGTTGATTGTTGTAGGCTATTATGTGTATGAGAGCTCTATAAGCTGTTGAATCTGTTGTTGAAGCTGTTGATTGTTGCTATTATATGCTATAGAGAGCTCTAGTTTTGTTTAAGCTGTCGAATCTGTTGTTGTTGAAGCTGTTGATTGTTGTAGGCTATTATGTGCATTAGAGAGCTCTAATTTTGTTGAAGCTGTTGAATCTGTTGTTGAAGCTGTTGATTGTTGCAGGCTATTATATCTTATAGAGAGGTCTAGTTTGTTTAAGCTGTTGAATCTGTTGTTGTTGAAGCTGTTGATTGTTGTAGGCTATTATATGCTATAGAGAGCTCTAGTTTTGTTCAAGCTGTTGAATCTGTTGTTGTTGAAGCTGTTGATTGTTGTAGGCTATTATGTGTAATAGAGAGCTCTAGTTTTGTTGAAGTTGTTGAATCTGTTGTTGAAGCTGTTGATTGTTGTAGGCTACATTATGTGCTTTAGAGAGCTCTAGTTTTGTTGAAGCAGTTGAATCTGTTGTTGAAGCTGTTGATTGTTGTAGGCTACATTATGTGCTTTAGAGAGCTCTAGTTTTGTTGAAGCAGTTGAATCTGTTGTTGAAGCTGTTGATTGTTGTAGGCTATTATGAGCTCTTGAGAGCTCTAGTTTTGTTGAAGCTGTTAAATCTGTTGTTGAAGCTGTTGATTGTTGAAGCTGTAGTTGTTGAATCTGTTTTTGAAGCTGTTGAATCAGTTGTTGAATCTGTTGATAACCATGTTGAAGTTGTTGATTGTCGTTGATGTTGAAACTGTTGTTGTTGAAGCTGTTGATTGTTGGTAGTGTTGAAGCTGTTCAATCAGTTGATCTTGTTAGTACAATTAAAGCTGTTGATTGTGAGTACAGCTATTTTGTGTAAGTGTAGGCTCGCCCCAATAAATCAATAGCTTCAATCACTATGTTGAAGCTGTTGAATTTGTTGTAGAAGCTGTTGATTGTTGTAAGCCATTATGTGCTCTAGAGAGCTCTAGTTTTGTTTAAGCTGTTGAATCTGTTGTTGAAGCTGTTGATTGTTGTAGGGTACTATATCTTATAGAGAGGTCTAGTTTTGTTTAAGCTGTCGAATTTGTTGTTGAAGCTGTTGATTGTTGTAGGCTATTACATGCTATAGACAGCTCTAGTTTTGTTTAAGCTGTTGAATCTGTTGTTGTTGAAGCTGTTGATTGTTATAGGCTACATAATGTGCTTTAGAGAGCTCTAGTTTTGTTGAAGCTGTTGAATCTGTGGTTGAAGCTGTTGATTGTAGGCTATTATATGCTCTAGTGAGCTCTAGTTTTGTTGAAGCTGTTGATTGTTGTAGGCTACATTATGTGCTTTAGAGAGCTCTAGTTTTGTTGAAGCTGTTGAATCTGTGGTTGAAGCTGTTGATTGTAGGCTATTATATTCTCTAGTGAGCTCTAGTTTTGTTGAAGCTGTTGATTGTTGTAGGCTATTAAGTGCCCTAATTTAATTGAAGCTGTTGAATCTGTTGTTGTTAAAGCTGTTGATTGTTGTAGGCTATTATGTGCTCTATTTTTATTAAAGCTGTTGAATCTATTTTTGTTGAAGAAGTTGATTGTTGTAGGCTATTATGTGCAATAGAGAGCTCTAGTTTTGTTGAAGCTGATGAATCTGTTGTTGTTGAAGCTGTTGATTGTTGTAGGCTATTATATGCTATAGAGAGCTCTAGTTTTGTTTAAGCTGTTGAATCTGTTGTTGAAGCTGTTGATTGTTGTAGGCTATTATATGTTATAGAGAGCTCTAGTTTTGTTTAAGCTGTCGAATCTGTTGTTGAAATTGTTGATTGTTGTAGGCTATTATATATTATAGAGAGGTCTTGTTTTGTTTAAGCTGTTGAATCTGTTGTTGAAGCTGTTGATTGTTGTAGGGTACTATATCTTATAGAGAGGACTAGTTTTGTTTAAGCTGTCGAATTTGTTGTTGAAGCTGTTGATTGTTGTAGGCTATTACATGCTATAGACAGCTCTAGTTTTGTCTAAGCTGTTGAATCTGTTGTTGTTGAAGCTGTTGATTGTTATAGGCTACATAATGTGCTTTAGAGAGCTCTAGTTTTGTTGAAGCTGTTGAATCTGTGGTTGAACCTGTTGATTGTAGGCTATTATATGCTCTAGTGAGCTCTAGTTTTGTTGAAGCTGTTGATTGTTGTAGGCTACATTATGTGCTTTAGAGAGCTCTAGTTTTGTTGAAGCTGTTGAATCTGTGGTTGAAGCTGTTGATTGTAGGCTATTATAGGCTCTAGTGAGCTCTAGTTTTGTTGAAGCTGTTGATTGTTGTAGGCTATTAAGTGCCCTAATTTAATTGAAGCTGTTGAATCTGTTGTTGTTAAAGCTGTTGATTGTTGTAGGCTATTATGTGCTCTATTTTAATTAAAGCTGTTGAATCTATTTTTGTTGAAGAAGTTGATTGTTGTAGGCTATTATGTGCAATAGAGAACTCTAGTTTTGTTGAAGCTGATGAATCTGTTGTTGTTGAAGCTGTTGATTGTTGTAGGCTATTATATGCTATAGAGAGCTCTAGTTTTGTTTAAGCTGTTGAATCTGTTGTTGAAGCTGTTGATTGTTGTAGGCTATTATATGTTACAGAGAGCTCTAGTTTTGTTTAAGCTGTCGAATCTGTTGTTGAAATTGTTGATTGTTGTAGGCTATTATATATTATAGAGAGGTCTTGTTTTGTTTAAGCTGTCGAAACTTTTGTTGAAGTAGTTGATTGTTGTAGGCTATTATATGCTATAGAGAGCTCTAGTTTTGTTTAAGCTGTCGAATCTGTTGTTGAAGCTGTTGATTGTTGTAGGCTATTATGTGCAATAGAGAGCTCTAATTTTGTTGAAGCTGTTCAATCTGTTGTTGAAGCTGTTGATTGTTGTAGGCTATTATATCTTATAGAGAGGTCTAGTTTGTTTAAGCTGTTGAATCTGTTGTTGAAGCTGTTGATTGTTGTAGGCTATTATATGCTATAGAGAGTTCTAGTTTTGTTCAAGCTGTTGAATCTGTTGTTGTTGAAGCTGTTGATTGTTGTAGGCTATTATGTGTAATAGAGAGCTCTAGTTTTGTTGAAGTTGTTGAATCTGTTGTTGAAGCTGTTGATTGTTGTAGGCTACATTATGTGCTTTAGAGAGCTCTAGTTTTGTTGAAGCAGTTGAATCTGTTGTTGAAGCTGTTGATTGTTGTAGGCTATTATGAGTTCTTGAGAGCTCTAGTTTTGTTGAAGCTGTTAAATCTGTTGTTGAAGGTGTTGATTGTTGAAGCTGTAGTTGTTGAATCTGTTTTTGAAGCTGTTGAATCAGTTGTTAAATCTGTTGATAACCATGCTGAAGTTGTTGATTGTCGTTGATGTTGAATCTGTTGTTGAAGCTGTTGATTGTTGGTAGTGTTGAAGCTGTTCAATCAGTTGATCTTGTTAGTACAATTAAAGCTGTTGATTGTGAGTCAGTCTATTTTGTGTAAGTGTAGGCTCACCCCAATAAATCAATAGCTTCAATCACTATGCTGAAGCTGTTGAATTTGTTGTAGAAGCTGTTGATTGTTGTAAGCTATTATGTGCTCTAGAGAGCTCTAGGTTTGTTGAAGCTGTTGAATCTGTTGTTGTTAAAGCTGTTGATTGTTGTAGGCTATTATATGCTATAGAGAGCTCTAGTTTTGTTTAAGCTGTTGAATCTGTTGTTGAAGCTGTTTTTTTTGTAGGCTATTATATCTTATAGAGAGGTCTAGTTTTGTTTAAGCTGTCGAAACTGGTGTTGTTGAAGCTGTTGATTGTCATAGGCTATTACATGCTATAGAGAGCTCTAGTTTTGTTTAAGCTGTTGAATCTGTTGTTGAAGCTGATGATTGTTGTAGGCTATTATATGTTATAGAGAGCTCTAGTTTTATTTAAGCTGTCGAATCTGTTGTTGAAATTGTTGATTGTTGTAGGCTATTATATGTTATAGAGAGGTCTAGTTTTGTTTAAGCTGTCGAATCTGTTGTTGTTGAAGCAGTTGATTGTTGTAGGCTATTATATGCTATAGAGAGCTCTAGTTTTGTTCAAGCTGTTGAATCTGTTGTTGAAGCTGTTGATTGTTGTAGGCTATTATATGCTATAAAGAGCTCTAGTTTTGTTGAAGTTGTTGAATCTGTTGTTGTTAAAGCTGTTGATTGCTGTAGGCTACATTATGTGCTTTAGAGAGCTCTAGTTTTGTTGAAGCAGTTGAATCGGTTGTTGAAGCTGTTGACTGTGTAGGCCATTATGAGCTCTTGAGAGCTCTAGTTTTGTTGAAGCTGTTGATTGTTAAAGCTGTAGTTGTTGAATCTGTTTCTGAAGCTGTTGATTGTTGAAGCTGTTGAATCAGTTGTTAAATCTGTTGATAACCATGTTGAAGTTGTTGATTGTTGTTGATGTTGAATCCGTTGTTGTTGAAGCTGTTGATTGTTGGTAGTGTTGAAGCTGTTCAATCAGTTGATCTTGTTAGTACAATTAAAGCTGTTGATTGTGAGTACAGTCTATTTTGTGTAAGTGTAGGCTCGCTCCAATAAATCAATAGCTTCAATCACTATGTTGGAGCTGTTGTATTTGTTGTAGAAGCTGTTGATTGTTGTAAGCTATTATGTGCTCTAGAGAGCTCTAGTTTTGTTGAAGCTGTTGAATCTATTTCTGTTAAAGCTGTTGATCGCTGCAGGCTATTATGTGCTCTAGTTTAATTGATGCTGTTGAATCTGTTGTTGAAGAAGTTGATTGTTGTAGGCTATTATGTGCAATAGAGAGCTCTAGTTTTGTTGAAGCTGTTGAATCTGTTGTTGTTGAAGCTGTTGATTGTTGTAGGCTATTATATGCTATAGAGAGCTCTAGTTTTGTTTAAGCTGTTGAATCTGTTGTTGAAGCTGTTGATTGTTGTAGGCTATTATATGTTATAGAGAGCTCTAGTTTTGTTTAAGCTGTTGAATCTGTTGTTGAAATTGTTGATTGTTGTAGGCTATTATATGTTATAGAGAGGTCTAGTTTTGCTTAAGCTGTCGAATCTGTTGTTGAAGTAGTTGATTGTTGTAGGCTATTATATGCTATAGAGAGCTCTAGTTTTGTTTCAGCTGTCGAATCTGTTGTTGTTGAAGCTGTTGATTGTTGTAGGCTATTATGTGCAATAGAGAGCTCTAATTTTGTTGAAGCTGTTGAATTAGTTGTTGAAGCTGTTGATTGTTGTAGGCTATTATATCTTATAGAGAGGTCTAGTTTTGTTTAAGCTGTTGAATCTGTTGTTGTTGAAGCTGTTGATTGTTGTGGGCTATTATATGCTATAGAGAACTCTAGTTTTGTTCAAGCTGTTGAATCTGTTGTTGTTGAAGCTGTTGATTGTTGTAGGCTACATTATGTGCTTTAGAGAGCTCTAGTTTTGTTGAAGCAGTTGAATCTGTTGTTGAAGCTGTTGATTGTTGTAGGCTATTATATGTTATAGAGAGGTCTAGTTTTGTTTAAGCTGTCGAATCTGTTGTTGTTTAAGCAGTTGATTGTTGTAGGCTATTATATGCTATAGAGAGCTCTAGTTTTGTTCAAGCTGTTGAATCTGTTGTTGAAGCTGTTGATTGTTGTAGGCTATTATATGCTATAAAGAGCTCTAGTTTTGTTGAAGTTGTTGAATCTGTTGTTGTTAAAGCTGTTGATTGCTGTAGGCTACATTATGTGCTTTAGAGAGCTCTAGTTTTGTTGAAGCAGTTGAATCGGTTGTTGAAGCTGTTGACTGTGTAGGCCATTATGAGCTCTTGAGAGCTCTAGTTTTGTTGAAGCTGTTGATTGTTAAAGCTGTAGTTGTTGAATCTGTTTCTGAAGCTGTTGATTGTTGAAGCTGTTGAATCAGTTGTTAAATCTGTTGATAACCATGTTGAAGTTGTTGATTGTTGTTGATGTTGAATCCGTTGTTGTTGAAGCTGTTGATTGTTGGTAGTGTTGAAGCTGTTCAATCAGTTGATCTTGTTAGTACAATTAAAGCTGTTGATTGTGAGTACAGTCTATTTTGTGTAAGTGTAGGCTCGCTCCAATAAATCAATAGCTTCAATCACTATGTTGGAGCTGTTGTATTTGTTGTAGAAGCTGTTGATTGTTGTAAGCTATTATGTGCTCTAGAGAGCTCTAGTTTTGTTGAAGCTGTTGAATCTATTTCTGTTAAAGCTGTTGATCGCTGCAGGCTATTATGTGCTCTAGTTTAATTGATGCTGTTGAATCTGTTGTTGAAGAAGTTGATTGTTGTAGGCTATTATGTGCAATAGAGAGCTCTAGTTTTGTTGAAGCTGTTGAATCTGTTGTTGTTGAAGCTGTTGATTGTTGTAGGCTATTATATGCTATAGAGAGCTCTAGTTTTGTTTAAGCTGTTGAATCTGTTGTTGAAGCTGTTGATTGTTGTAGGCTATTATATGTTATAGAGAGCTCTAGTTTTGTTTAAGCTGTTGAATCTGTTGTTGAAATTGTTGATTGTTGTAGGCTATTATATGTTATAGAGAGGTCTAGTTTTGCTTAAGCTGTCGAATCTGTTGTTGAAGTAGTTGATTGTTGTAGGCTATTATATGCTATAGAGAGCTCTAGTTTTGTTTCAGCTGTCGAATCTGTTGTTGTTGAAGCTGTTGATTGTTGTAGGCTATTATGTGCAATAGAGAGCTCTAATTTTGTTGAAGCTGTTGAATTAGTTGTTGAAGCTGTTGATTGTTGTAGGCTATTATATCTTATAGAGAGGTCTAGTTTTGTTTAAGCTGTTGAATCTGTTGTTGTTGAAGCTGTTGATTGTTGTGGGCTATTATATGCTATAGAGAACTCTAGTTTTGTTCAAGCTGTTGAATCTGTTGTTGTTGAAGCTGTTGATTGTTGTAGGCTATTATGTGTAATAGAGAGCTCTAGTTTTGTTGAAGTTGTTGAATCTGTTGTTGAAGCTGTTGATTGTTGTAGGCTACATTATGTGCTTTAGAGAGCTCTAGTTTTGTTGAAGCAGTTGAATCTGTTGTTGAAGCTGTTGATTGTTGTAGGTTATTATGTGCTCCAGAGAGCTATAGTTTTGTTTAAGCTGTTGAATCTGTCGTTGAAGCTGTTGATTGTTGTAGGCTATTATATCTTATAGAGAGGTCTAGTTTTGTTTAAGCTGTCAAATCTGTTGTTGTTGAAGCTGTTGATTGTTGTAGGCTATTACATGCTATAGACAACTCTAGTTTTTTTTAAGCTGTTGAATCTGTTGTTGTTGAAGCTGTTGATTGTTGTAGGCTACATTATGTGCTTTAGAGAGCTCTAGTTTTGTTGAAGCAGTTGAATCTGTTGTTGAAGCTGTTGATTGTTGTAGGCTATTATGAGTTCTTGCGAGCTCTAGTTTTGTTGAGGCTGTTAAATCTGTTGTTGAAGCTGTTGATTGTTGAAGCTGTAGTTGTTGAATCTGTTTTTGAAGCTGTAGTTGTTGAATCAGTTGTTAAATCTGTTGATAACCATGTTGAAGTTGTTGATTGTCGTTGATGTTGAATCTGTTGTTGTTGAAGCTGTTGATTGTTGGTAGTGTTGAAGCTGTTCAATCAGTTGATCTTGTTAGCACAATTAAAGCTGTTGATTGTGAGTACAGTCTATTTTGTGTAAGTGTAGGCTCGCCCCAATAAATCAATAGCTTCAATCACTATGTTGAAGCTGTTGAATTTGTTGTAGAAGCTGTTGATTGTTGTAAGCTATTATGTGCTCCAGAGAGCTCTAGTTTTGTTGAAGCTGTTGAATCTGTTGTTGTTGAAGCTGTTGATTGTTGTAGGCTATTATGTGCAATAGAGAGCTCTAGTTTTGTTGAAGCTGTTGAATCTGTTGTTGAAGCTGTTGATTGTTGTAGGCTATTATATGTTATAGAGAGCTCTAGTTTTATTTAAGCTGTCGAATCTGTTGTTGAAATTGTTGATTGTTGTAGGCTATTATATGTTATAGAGAGGTCTAGTTTTGTTTAAGCTGTCGAATTTGTTGTTGTTGAAGCTGTTGATTGTTGTAGGCTATTACATGCTATAGACAGCTCTAGTTTTGTTTAAGCTGTTGAATCTGTTGTTGTTGAAGCTGTTGATTGTTGTAGGCTACATAATGTGCTTTAGAGAGCTCTAGTTTTGTTGAAGCTGTTGAATCTGTTGTTGAAGCTGTTGATTGTAGGCTATTATATGCTCTAGTGAGCTCTAGTTTTGTTGAAGCTGTTGATTGTTGTAGGCTATTAAGTGCCCTAGTTTAATTGAAGCTGTTGAATCTGTTGTTGTTAAAGCTGTTGATTGTTGGAGGCTATTATGTGCTCTATTTTTATTAAAGCTGTTGAATCTATTTTTGTTGAAGAAGTTGATTGTTGTAGGCTATTATGTGCAATAGAGAGCTCTAGTTTTGTTGAAGCTGTTGAATCTGTTGTTGTTGAAGCTGTTGATTGTTGTAGGCTATTATATGCTATAGAGAGCTCTAGTTTTGTTTAAGCTGTTGAATCTGTTGTTGAAGCTGTTGATTGTTGTAGGCTATTATATGTTATAGAGAGCTCTAGTTTTATTTAAGCTATCGAATCTGTTGTTGAAATTGTTGATTGTTGTAGGCTATTATATGTTATAGAGAGGTCTAGTTTTGTTTAAGCTGTCGAATCTGTTGTTGAAGTAGTTGATTGCTGTAGGCTATTATATGCTATAGAGAGTTCTAGTTTTGTTTAAGCTGTCGAATCTGTTGTTGTTGAAGCTGTTGATTGTTGTAGGCTATTATGTGCAATAGAGAGCTCTAATTTTGTTGAAGCTGTTCAATTTGTTGTTGAAGCTGTTGATTGTTGTAGGCTATTATATCTTATAGAGAGGTCTAGTTTTGTTTAAGCTGTTGAATCTGTTGTTGTTGAAGCTGTTGATTGTTGTAGGCTATTATAATGCTATAGAGAGCTCCAGTTTTGTTCAAGCTGTTGAATCTGTTGTTGTTGAAGCTGTTGATTGTTGTAGGCTATTATGTGTAATAGAGAGCTCTGGTTTTGTTGAAGTTGTTGAATCTGTTGTTGAAGCTGTTGATTGTTGTAGGCTATATTATGTGCTATAGAGAGCTCTAGTTTTGTTGAAGTAGTTGAATCTGTTGAAGCTGTTGAAAGTTGTAGGTTATTATGTGCTCTAGAGAGCTCTAGTTTTGTTTAAGCTGTTGAATCTGTTCTTGAAGCTGTTGATTGTTGTAGGCTATTATATCTTATAGAGAGGTCTAGTTTTGTTTAAGCTGTCGAATCTGTTGTTGTTGAAGCTGTTGATTGTTGTAGGCTATTATATGCTATAGACAGCTCTAGTTTTTTTGAAGCTGTTCAATTTGTTGTTGAAGCTGTTGATTGTTGTAGGCTATTATATCTTATAGAGAGGTCTAGTTTTGTTTAAGCTGTTGAATCTGTTGTTGTTGAAGCTGTTGATTGTTGTAGGCTATTATGTGTAATAGAGAGCTCTAGTTTTGTTGAAGTTGTTGAATCTGTTGTTGAAGCTGTTGATTGTTGTAGGCTATATTATGTGCTTTAGAGAGCTCTAGTTTTGTTGAAGTAGTTGAATCTGTTGAAATTATTGATTGTTGTAGGCTATTATATGTTATAGAGAGGTCTAGTTTTGTTTAAGCTGTCGAATCTGTTGTTGAAGTAGTTGATTGCTATAGGCTATTATATGCTATAGAGAGTTCTAGTTTTGTTTAAGCTGTCGAATCTGTTGTTGTTGAAGCTGTTGATTGTTGTAGGCTATTATGTGCAATAGAGAGCTCTAATTTTGTTGAAGCTGTTCAATTTGTTGTTGAAGCTGTTGATTGTTGTAGGCTATTATATCTTATAGAGAGGTCTAGTTTTGTTTAAGCTGTTGAATCTGTTGTTGTTGAAGCTGTTGATTGTTGTAGGCTATTATAATGCTATAGAGAGCTCCAGTTTTGTTCAAGCTGTTGAATCTGTTGTTGTTGAAGCTGTTGATTGTTGTAGGCTATTATGTGTAATAGAGAGCTCTAGTTTTGTTGAAGTTGTTGAATCTGTTGTTGAAGCTGTTGATTGTTGTAGGCTATATTATGTGCTTTAGAGAGCTCTAGTTTTGTTGAAGTAGTTGAATCTGTTGAAGCTGTTGAAAGTTGTAGGTTATTATGTGCTCTAGAGAGCTCTAGTTTTGTTTAAGCTGTTGAATCTGTTCTTGAAGCTGTTGATTGTTGTAGGCTATTATATCTTATAGAGAGGTCTAGTTTTGTTTAAGCTGTCGAATCTGTTGTTGTTGAAGCTGTTGATTGTTGTAGGCTATTATATGCTATAGACAGCTCTAGTTTTTTTTAAGCTGTTGAATCTGTTGTTGTTGAAGCTGTTGATTGTTGTAGGCTACATTATGTGCTTTAGAGAGCTCTAGTTTTGTTGAAGCTGTTGAATCTGTGGTTGAAGCTGTTGATTGTGGGCTATTATATGCTCTAATGACCTCTAGTTTTGTTGAAGCTGTTGATTGTTGTAGGCTATATTATGTGCTTTAGAGAGCTCTAGTTTTGTTGAAGCTGTTGAATCTGTGGTTGAAGCTGTTGATTGTTGTAGGCTACATTATGTGCTTTAGAGAGCTCTAGTTTTGTTGAAGCTGTTGAATCTGTGGTTGAAGCTGTTGATTGTAGGCTATTATATGCTCTAGTGAGCTCTAGTTTTGTTGAAGCTGTTGATTGTTGTAGGCTATTAAGTGCCCTAGTTTAATTGAAGCTGTTGAATCTGTTGTTGTTAAAGCTGTTGATTGTTGTAGGCTATTATGTGCTCTATTTTTATTAAAGCTGTTGAATCTATTTTTGTTGAAGAAGTTGATTGTTGTAGGCTATTATGTGCAATAGAGAACTCTAGTTTTGTTGAAGCTGTTGAATCTGTTGTTGTTGAAGCTGTTGATTGTTGTAGGCTATTATATGCTATAAGAGAGCTCTAGTTTTGTTTAAGCTGTTGAATCTGTTGTTGAAGCTGTTGATTGTTGTAGGCTATTATATCTTATAGAGAGCTCTAGTTTTATTTAAGCTGTCGAATCTGTTGTTGAAATTGTTGATTGTTGTAGGCTATTATATGTTATAGAGAGGTCTAGTTTTGTTTAAGCTGTCGAATCTGTTGTTGAAGTAGTTGATTGTTGTATGCCATTATAATGCTATAGAGAGCTCTAGTTTTGTTTAAGCTGTCGAATCTGTTGTTGTTGAAGGTGTTGATTGTTGTAGGCTATTCTATGCTATAGGGAGCTCTAGTTTTGTTGAAGCTGTTAAATCTGTTGTTGTTGAAACTGTTGATTGTTGTAGGTTATTATATCTTATAGAGAGGTCTAGTTTTGTTTAAGCTGTTGAATCTGTTGTTGTTGAAGCTGTTGATTGTTGTAGGCTATTATAATGCTATAGAGAGCTCCAGTTTTGTTCAAGCTGTTGAATCTGTTGTTGTTGAAGCTGTTGATTGTTGTAGGCTATTATATGCTATAGAGAGCTCTAGTTTTGTTTAAGCTGTCGAATCTGTTGTTGAAGCTGTTGATTGTTGTAGGCTATTATGTGCAATAGAGAGCTCTAATTTTGTTGAAGCTGTTCAATCTGTTATTGAAGCTGTTGATTGTTGTAGGCTATTATATCTTATAGAGAGGTCTAGTTTTGTTTAAGCTGTTGAATCTGTTGTTGTTGAAGCTGTTGATTGTTGTAGGCTATTATATGCTATAGAGAGCTCTAGTTTTGTTCAAGCTGTTGAATCTGTTGTTGTTGAAGCTGTTGATTGTTGTAGGCTATTATGTGTAATAGAGAGCTCTAGTTTTGTTGAAGTTGTTGAATCTGTTGTTGAAGCTGTTGATTGTTGTAGGCTACATTATGTGCTTTAGAGAGCTCTAGTTTTGTTGAAGCAGTTGAATCTGTTGTTGAAGCTGTTGATTGTTGTAGGTTATTATGTGCTCTAGAGAGCTCTAGTTTTGTTTAAGCTGTTGAATCTGTTGTTGAAGCTGTTGATTGTTGTATGCTATTATATCTTATAGAGAGGTCTAGTTTTGTTTAAGCTGTCGAATCTGTTGTTGTTGAAGCTGTTGATTGTTGTAGACTTTTACATGCTATAGACAGCTCTAGTTTTTTTTTAGCTGTTGAATCTGTTGTTGTTGAAGCTGTTGATTGTTGTAGGCTACATTTTGTGCTTTAGAGAGCTCTAGTTTTGTTGAAGCTGTTGAATCTGTGGTTGAAGCTGTTGATTGTAGGCTATTATATGCTCTAGTGAGCTCTAGTTTTGTTGAAGCTGTTCATTGTTGTAGGCTACATTATGTGCTTTAGAGAGCTCTAGTTTTGTTGAAGCTGTTGAATCTGTGGTCGAAGCTGTTGATTGTAGGCTATTATAGGCTCTAGTGAGCTCCAGTTTTGTTGAAGCTGTTGATTGTTGTAGGCTATTAAGTGCCCTAGTTTAATTGAAGCTGTTGAATCTGTTGTTGTTAAAGCTGTTGATTGTTGTAGGCTATTATGTGCTCTATTCTTATTAAAGCTGTTGAATCTATTTTTGTTGAAGAAGTTGATTGTTGTAGGCTATTATGTGCAATAGAGAGCTCTAGTTTTGTTGAAGCTGTTGAATCTGTTGTTGTTGAAGCTGTTGATTGTTGTAGGCTATTATATGCTATAGAGAGCTCTAGTTTTGTTTAAGCTGTTGAATCTGTTGTTGAAGCTGTTGATTGTTGTAGGCTATTATATGTTATAGAGAGCTCTAGTTTTGTTTAAGCTGTCGAATCTGTTGTTGAAATTGTTGATTGTTGTAGGCTATTATATGTTATAGAGAGGTCTAGTTTTGTTTAAGCTGTCGAATCTGTTGTTGAAGTAGTTGATTGTTGTAGGCTATTATATGCTATAGAGAGCTCTAGTTTTGTTTATGCTGTCGAATCTGTTGTTGTTAAAGCTGTTGATTGTTGTAGGCTATTATGTGCAATAGAGAACTCTAATTTTGTTGAAGCTGTTCAATCTGTTGTTGGAGCTGTTGATTGTTGTAGGCTATTATATCTTATAGAGAGGTCTAGTTTGTTTAAGCTGTTGAATCTGTTGTTGTTGAAGCTGTTGATTGTTGTAGGCTATTATATGCTATAGAGAGCTCTAGTTTTGTTCAAGCTGTTGAATCTGTTGTTGTTGAAGCTGTTGATTGTTGTAGGCTATTATGTGTAATAGAGAGCTCTAGTTTTGTTGAAGTTGTTGAATCTGTTGTTGAAGCTGTTGATTGTTGTAGGCTATTATATGCTTTAGAGAGCTCTAGTTTTGTTGAAGCAGTTGAATCTGTTGTTGAAGCTGTTGATTGTTGTAGGCTATTATGAGCTCTTGAGAGCTCTAGTTTTGTTGAAGCTGTTAAATCTGTTGTTGAAGCTGTTGATTGTTGAAGCTGTAGTTGTTGAATCTGTTTCTGAAGCTGTTGAATCAGTTGTTAAATCTGTTGATAACCATGTTGAAGTTGTTGATTGTCGTTGATGTTGAATCTGTTGTTGTTGAAGCTGTTGATTGTTGGTAGTATTGAAGCTGTTCAATCAGTTGATCTTGTTAGTACAATTAAAGCTGTTGATTGTGAGTACAGTCTATTTTGTGTAAGTGTAGGCTCGCCCCAATAAATCAATAGCTTAAATCACTATGTTGAAGCTGTTGAATTTGTTCTAGAAGCTGTTGATTGTTGTAAACTATTATGTGATCTAGAGAGCTCTAGTTTTGTTGAAGCTGTTGAATCTGCTGTTGTTAAAGCTGTTGATTGTTGTAGGCTAGATTATTGCTCTAGTTTTGTTGAAGATGTTGATTGGTTTGTAAGCTACATTATGTGGTCTAGAGAGTTCTAGTTTTGTTGAAGCTGTTGAATCTGTTGTTGTTGAAGCTGTTGATTGTTGTAGGCTATTATGTGCTCTAGAGAGTTCTAGTTTTGTTTGAATATTTTGTTGTTGAAACTGTTGAATCTGTTTTTATTGAACCTGTTGGTTGTTGTAGGCTATATTATGTGCTCTAAAGAACTCTAGTTTTGTTAAGGCAGTTGAATCTGTTGTTGAAGCCGTTGATTGTTGTAGGCTATTATGTGCTCAAGACAGCTTTAGATTTGTTGAAATTGTTGAATCTGTTGTTGAAGATGTTGATCGTTGTAGGCTACATTATGTGCTCTAGAAAGCTCTAGATATGTTGGAGCAGTTGAATCTGTTGTTGAAGCTGTTGATTGTTGTAGGCTATTATGTGCAATAGAGAGCTCTAGTTTTGTTGAAGCTGTTGAATCTGTTGTTATTGAAGCTTTTGATTGTTGTAGGGTACATTATGTGCTCTAGAGAGCTCTAGTTTTGTTGAAAATGTTGAATCAGTTATTGAAGCTGTTGATTGTTGTAGGCTATTATGTCCTCTGGAGAACTCTAGTTTTGAGAAATCTGTTCTTGAAGCTGTTGATTGTTGTAGGCTATTATGTGCTCTAGAGAGCTCTAGTTATGTTGAAGCTGTTGAATCTGTAGTTGTTAAGGCTGTTGATTGTTGCAGGCTATTATGTGCTCTAATTTTATTAAAGCTGTTGAATCTATTTTTGTTGAAGATGTTGATTGTTGTAGGCTACATTATGTGTTCTAGAGAGCTCTAGTTTTGTTGAAATTGTTGAATCTGTTGTTGGAGATGTTGATTGTTGTAGTCTATTATGTGCTCTAGAGAGCTCTAGTTTTGTTGAAGCTGTTGATTGTTGTAGGCTATTATGTGTAATAGAGAGCTCTAGTTTTGTTGAAGTTGTTGAATCTGTTGTTGTTGAAGCTGTTGATTGTTGTAGGCTATTATAATATGCTGTAGAGAGCTCTAGTTTTGTTCAAGCTGTTGAATCTGTTGTTGTTGAAGCTGTTGATTGTTGTAGGCTATTATGTGTAATAGAGAGCTCTAGTTTTGTTGAAGTTGTTGAATCTGTTGTTGAAGCTGTTGATTGTTGTAGGCTACATTATGTGCTTTAGAGAGCTCTAGTTTTGTTGAAGCAGTTGAATCTGTTGTTGAAGCTGTTGATTGTTGTAGGCTATTATGAGCTCTTGAGAGCTCTAGTTTTGTTGAAGCTGTTAAATCTGTTGTTGAAGCTGTTGATTGTTGAAGCTGTAGTTGTTGAATCTGTTTTTGAAGCTATTGAATCAGTTGTTAAATCTGTTGATATCCATGTTGAAGTTGTTGATTGTCGTTGATGTTGAATCTGTTGTTGTAGAAGCTGTTGATTGTTGGTAGTGTTGAAGCTGTTCAATCAGTTGATCTTGTTAGTACAATTAAAGCTGTTGATTGTGAGCACAGTCTATTTTGTGTAAGTGTAGGCTCGCCCCAATAAATCAATAGCTTCAATCACGATGTTGAAGCTGTTGAATTTGTTGTAGAAGCTGTTGATTGTTGTAAGCTATTATGTGCTCTAGAGAGCTCTACTTTTGTTGAAGCTGTTGAATCTGTTGTTGTTAAAGCTGTTGATTGTTATAGGCTAGATTATGGCTCTAGTTTTGTTGAAGCTGTTGAATCTGTTGTTGTTGAAGATGTTGATTGGTTTGTAAGCTACATTATGTGGTCTAGAGAGCTCTAGTTTTGTTGAAGCTCTTGAATCTGTTGTTGTTGAAGCTGTTGATTGTTGTAGGCTATTATGTGCTCTAGAGAGTTCTAGTTTTGTTTAAGCTGTTGAATATTTTGTTGTTGAAACTGTTGAATCTGTTTTTATTGAACCTGTTGATTGTTGTAGGCTATATTATGTGTTCTAGAGAGCTCTAGTTCTGTCGAAGCTGTTGAATCTGTTGTTGAAGCTGTTGATTGTTGTAGGCTATTATATGCTATAGAGAGCTCTAGTTTTGTTCAAGCTGTTGAATCTGTTGTTGTTGAAGCTGTTGATTGTTGTAGGCTATTATGTGTAATAGAGAGCTATAGTTTTGTTGAAGTTGTTGAATCTGTTGTTGTTGAAGCTGTTGATTGTTGTAGGCTACATTATGTGCTTTAGAGAGCTCTAGTTTTGTTGAAGCAGTTGAATCTGTTGTTGAAGCTGTTGATTGTTGTAGGCTATTATATGCTATAGAGAGCTCTAGTTTTGTTTAAGCCGTCGAATGTGTTGTTGAAGATGTTGATTGTTGTAGGTTATTATGTGCAATAGAGAGCTCTAGTTTTGTTGAAGCTGTTGAATCTGTTGTTGTTAAAGCTGTTGATTGTTGTAGGCTATTATGTGCTCTAGTTTATTAAAGCTGTTGAATCTATTTTTGTTGAAGATGTTGATTGTTGTAGGCTACATTATGTGCTCTAGAGAGCTCTAATTTTGTCAAAGCTGTTGAATCAGTGGTTGTTGAAGCTGTTGATTGTTGTAGGCTATTATATACTATAGAGAGCTCTAGTTTTGTTTAAGCTGTTGAATCTGTTGTTGTTGAAGCTGTTGATTGTTGTAGGCTATTATATGTTATAGAGAGGTCTAGTTTTGTTTAAGCTGTCGAATCTGTTGTTGTTGATTGTTGTAGGCTATTATATGCTATAGAGAGCTCTAGTTTTGTTCAAGCTGTTGAATCTGTTGTTGTTGAAGCTGTTGATTGTTGTAGGCTATTATGTGTAATAGAGAGCTCTAGTTTTGTTGAAGTTGTTGAATCTGTTGTTGAAGCTGTTGATTGTTGTAGGCTACATTATGTGCTTTAGAGAGCTCTAGTTTTGTTGAAGCAGTTGAATCTGTTGTTGAAGCTGTTGATTGTTGTAGGCTATTATGAGCTCTTGAGAGCTCTAGTTTTGTTGAAGCTGTTAAATCTGTTGTTGAAGCTGTTGATTGTTGAAGCTGTAGTTGTTGAATCTGTTTTTGAAGCTGTTGAATCAGTTGTTAAATCTGTTGATAACCATGTTGAAGTTGTTGATTGTCGTTGATGTTGAATCTGTTGTTGTTGAAGCTGTTGATTGTTGGTAGTGTTGAAGCTGTTCAATCAGTTGATCTTGTTAGTACAATTAAAGCTGTTGATTGTGAGTACAGTCTATTTTGTGTAAGTGTAGCTCGCCCCAATAAATCAATAGCTTCAATCACTATGTTGAAGCTGTTGAATTTGTTGTAGAAGCTGTTGATTGTTGTAAGCTATTATGTGCTCTAGAGAGCTCTAGTTTTGTTGAAGCTGTTGAATCTGTTGTTGTTAAAGCTGTTGATTGTTGTAGGCTATTATGTGCTCTAGTTTATTAAAGCTGTTGAATCTATTTTTGTTGAAGATGTTGATTGTTGTAGGCTACATTATGTGCTCTAGAGAGCTCTAGTTTTGTTGAAGCTGTTGAATCTGTTGTTGTTGAAGCTGTTGATTGTTGTAGGCTATTATATGCTATAGAGAGCTCTAGTTTTGTTTAAGCTGTTGAATCTGTTGTTGAAGCTGTTGATTGTTGTAGGCTATTATATGTTATAGAAAGCTCTAGTTTTGTTTAAGCTGTCGAATCTGTTGTTGAAATTGTTGATTGTTGTAGGCTATTATATGTTATAGAGAGCTCTAGTTTTGTTTAAGCTGCCGAATCTGTTGTTGTTGAAGTAGTTGATTGTGGTAGGCTATTATATGCTATAGAGAGCTCTAGTTTCTATAGAGAGCTCTAGTTTTGTTTAAGCTGTTGAATCTGTTGTTGTTGAAGCTGTTGATTGTTGTAGGCTATTATATGCTATAGAGAGCTCTAGCTTTGTTCAAGCTGTTGAATCTGTTGTTGTTGAAGCTGTTGATTGTTGTAGGCTATTATGTGTAATAGAGAGCTCTAGTTTTGTTGAAGTTGTTGAATCTGTTGTTGAAGCTGTTGATTGTTGTAGGCTACATTATGTGCTTTAGAGAGCTCTAGTTTTGTTGAAGCAGTTGAATCTGTTGTTGAAGCTGTTGATTGTTGTAGGCTATTATGAGCTCTTGAGAGCTCTAGTTTTGTTGAAGCTGTTGATTGTTGAAGCTGTAGTTGTTGAATCTGTTTTTGAAGCTGTTGAATCAGTTGTTAAATCTGTTGATAACCATGTTGAAGTTGTTGATTTTCGTTGATGTTGAATCTGTTGTTGTTGAAGCTGTTGATTGTTGGTAGTGTTGAAGCTGTTCAATCAGTTGATCTTGTTAGTACAATTAAAGCTGTTGATTGTGAGTACAGTCTATTTTGTGTAAGTGTAGGCTCGCCCCAATAAATCAATAGCTTCAATCACTATGTTGAAGCTGTTGAATTTGTTCTAGAAGCTGTTGATTGTTGTAAGCTATTATGTGCTCTAGAGAGCTCTACTTTTGTTGAAGCTGTTGAATCTGTTGTTATTAAAGCTGTTGATTGTTGTAGGCTAGATTATGGCTCTAGTTTTGTTGAAGCTGTTGAATCTGTTGTTGTTGAAGATGTTGATTGGTTTGTAAGCTACATTATGTGGTCTAGAGAGCTCTAGTTTTGTTGAAGCTCTTGAATCTGTTGTTGTTGAAGCTGTTGATTGTTGTAGGCTATTATGTGCTCTAGAGAGTTCTAGTTTTGTTTAAGCTGTTGAATATTTTGTTGTTGAAACTGTTGAATCTGTTTTTATTGAACCTGTTGATTGTTGTAGGCTATATTATGTGCTCTAAAGAACTCTAGTTTTGTTAAGGCAGTTGAATCTGTTGTTGAAGCTGTTGATTGTTGTAAGCTATTATGTGCTCTAGAGAGCTCTAGTTTTGTTGAAGCTGTTGATGTAGAAGCTGTTGATTGCTGTAGACTTTTATGTGCTCTAGAGAACTCTAGTTTTGTTGAAGCTGTTGAATCTGTTGGTGTTAAAGCTGTTGGTTGTTGTAGGCTACATTATGTGCTCTAGAGAGCTCTAGATTTGTTGAAGCCGTTGAATCTGTTGTTGTGGCCGTTGATTGTTGTAGGCTACTATGTGTTCTAGAGAGCTCTAGTTTTGTTGAAATTGTTGAATCTGTTGTTGGAGATGTTGATTGTTGTAGTCTATTATGTGCTCTAGAGAGCTCTAGTTTTGTTGAAGCTGTTGAATTTGCTGTTGAAGCTGTTGATTGTTGTCGGCAATTATGTGTACTAGAGAGCTCTAGTATTGTTGAAGCTGTTGATTGTTGTAGGCTATTATGTGATCTAGAGAGCTCTAGTTTTGTTGAAAATGTTGAAGCTGTTGATTGTTGTAAGCTATTATGTCATCTGGAGAACTCTAGTTTTGTTGAATCTGTTGTTGAAGCTATTATGTGCTCTAGAGAGCTCTAGTTTTGTTGAAGCTGTTGAATCTGCTGTTGTTGGAGCTGTTGATTGTTGTACGCTATTATGTGCTCTAGAGAGCTCTAGTTTTGTTGAAGCTGTTGAATCTGTTGTGGTTGATGCTGTTGATTGTTGTAGGCTACATTATGTGTTCTAGAGAGCTCTAGTATTGTTGAAGCTGTTGATTGTTGTAGGCTATTATGTGCTCTAGAGAGCTCTAATTTTGTTGAAAATGTTGAATCTGTTGTTGAAGCTGTTGATTGTTGTACGCTATTATGTCATCTGGAGAACTCTAATTTTGTTGAATCTGTTGTTGAAGCTGTTGATTATTGTAGGCTATTATGAGCTCTAGAGAGCTCTAGTTTTGTTGAAGCTGTTGAATCTCTTGTTGAAGATGTTGAGTCTGTTGTTGTTAAAGCTGTTGATTGTTGCAGGCTATTATGTGCTCTAGTTTTATGAATCTGTTTTTGTTGAAGCTGTTGATTGTTGTAGGCTACATTATGTGCTCTAGAGAGCTCTAGTATTGTTGAAGCTGTTGATTGTTGTAGGCTATTATGTGCTCTAGAGAGCTCTGGTTTTGTTGAAGCAGTAGAATCTGCTGTTGAAGCTGTTGATTGTTGTAAGCTATTATGAGCTCTAGAGAGCTCTAGATATGTTGAAGTTGTTGAGTCTGTTTGTTGAAGCTGTTGAATCTGCTGTTGAAGCAGTTGATTGTTGTCGGCAATTATGTGCACTAGAGAGCTCTAGTTTTGTTGAAGCTGTTGAATCTATTATTGAAGCTGTTGATTGTTGTAGGCTATTATGTGCTCTAGAGAGCTCTAATTTTGTTGAAGCTGTTGAATCTGTTGTTGAAGCTGTTGTTGTTGAAGCTGTTGAATCTGTT
Organism: Stappiaceae bacterium; assembly: GCA_964291365.2. Classification (GTDB taxonomy): domain Bacteria; phylum Pseudomonadota; class Alphaproteobacteria; order Rhizobiales; family Stappiaceae; genus JBDWFY01. The sequence continues at coordinate 44,844 of OZ220011.1, read as the reverse complement.
TTTGTTGAAGCAATTGATTGTTGTAAGCTATTATGTGCTCTAGAGAGCTCTAGTTTTGTTGAAGCTGTTGAATCTGTTGTTGAAGCTGTTGATTGTTGTAAGCTATTATGTGCTCCAGAGAGCTCTAGTTTTGTTGAAGCTGTTGAATCTGTTCTTGTTGAAGCTGTTGAATCTGTTGTTGCTAAAGCTGTTGATCATTGTAGGCTATTATGTGCTCTAGTTTTATTGAAGCTGTTGAATCAGTTGTTGAAGCTTTTGATTGTTATAGGCTATTATGTGCAATAGAGACCTCTAGTTTTGTTGAAGTTGTTGAATCTGTTGTTGTTGCAGATGTTGATTGTTGTAGACTACATTGTCTGCTCTAGAGAGCTCTAGTTTTGTTGAAGCTGCTGAATCTGTTGTTGTTGAAGCTGTTGAATCTGTTGTTGCTAAAGCTGTTGATTGTTGTAGGCTATTATGTGCTCTAGTTTTATTGAAGCTGTTGAATCAGTTGTTGAAGCTGTTGATTGTTGTAGGCTATTATGTGCTAAGTTTTATTGAAGCTGTTGAATCTGTTGCTGAAAATGTTGATTGTTGTAGGCTACATTATGTGCTCTAGAAAGATCTAGTTCTGTCGAAGCTGTTCAATCTGTTGTTTAATCTATTGTTAAAGCTGTTGATTGTTGTAGGCTATTATGTTCTCTAGTTTTATTGAAGCTGTTGAATCTATTGTTGAAGATGTTGATTGTTGTAGGCTACATTATGTGTTCTAGAGAGCTCAAGTTTTGTCGAAGTTGTTGAATCTGTTGTTGTTGAAGCTATTGATTGTTGTAGGCCATTATGTGCTCTAGAGAGCTCTAATTTTATTGAAGCAGTAGAATCTCTTGTTGAAGCTGTTCATTTTTGTAGGTTATTATGTGTTCTAGAGAGCTCTAGTCTTGTTGAAACTGTTGAATCTGTTGTTGAAGCTGTTGATTGTTGTAGGCTATTATGTGCTCTAGAGAGCTCTAATTTTATTGAAGCAGTAGAATCTCCTGTTGAAGCTGTTCATTTTTGTAGGTTATTATGTGTTCTAGAGAGCTCTAGTTTTGTTGAAGCTGTTGAATATGTTGATGGTGAAGCTGTTGAATCTGTTGTTGTTAAAGCTGTTGATTGTTGTAGGCTATTATGTGCTCTAGTTTTATTGAAGATGTTGAATCTGTTGTTGAAGCTGTTGATTGTTGTAGGCTATTATGAGCTTTAGAGAGCTCTAGTTTTGTTGAAGCTGTTGAATCTGTTGTTGTTGAAGCTGTTGAATCTGTTGTTGTTAAAGCTGTTGATTGTTGTAGGCAAGCTGTTGGATCTGTTGTTGTTGAAGCTGTTGAATCTGTTATTGTTAAAGCTGTTGATTGTTGTAGGCTATTATGTACTCTAGTTTAATTGAAGCTGTTGAATCTGTTGTTGTTGAAGATGTTGATTGTTGTAGGCTATTATGTGCTCTAGTTTTATTGAAGATGTTGAATCTGTTGTTGAAGCTGTTGATTGTTGTAGGCTATTATGAGCTCTAGAGAGCTCTAGTTTTGTTGAAGCTGTTGAATCTGTTGTTGTTGAAGCTGTTGAATCTGTTGTTAAAGCTGTTGATTGTTGTAGGCTATTATGTACTCTAGTTTAATTGAAGCTGTTGAATCTGTTGTTGTTGAATATGTTGATTGTTGTAGGCTATTATGTGCTCTAGTTTTATTGAAGATGTTGAATCTGTCGTTGAAGCTGTTGATTATTGTAGGCTATTATGAGCTCTAGAGAGCTCTAGTTTTGTTGAAACTGTTGAATCTGTTGTTGTTGAAGCTGTTGAATCTGTTGTTAAAGCTGTTGATTGTTGTAGGCTAGTATGTGCTATAGTTTTATTGAAGATGTTGAATCTGTTGTTGAAGCTGTTGATTGTTGTAGGCTATTATGAACTCTAGAGAGCTCTAGTTTTGCTGAAGCGGTTGAATCTGTTGTTGTTGAAGCTGTTGAATCTGTTGTTAAAGCTGTTGATTGTTGTAGGCTATTATGTACTCTAGTTTAATTGAAGCTGTTTAATCTGTTGTTGTTGAAGATGTTGATTGTTGTAGGCTATTATGTGCTCTAGTTTTATTGAAGATGCTGAATCTGTTGTTGAAGCTGTTGATTGTTGTAGGCTATTATGAGCTCTAGAGAGCTCTAGTTTTGTTGAAGCTGTTGAATCTGCTGTTGAAGCTGTTGAATCTGTTGTTAAACCTGTTGATTGTTGTAGGCTAGTATGTGCTATAGTTTTATTGAAGATGTTGAATCTGTTGTTGAAGCTGTTGATTGTAGGCTATTATGAGCTCTAGAGAGCTCTAGTTTTGTTGAAGCTGAATCTGTTGTTGTTGAAGCTGTTGAATTTGTTGTTAAAGCTGTTGATTGTTGTAGGCTATTATGTGCTCAAGATAGCTCTAGTTTTGTTGAAGCTGTCGAATCTGTTGTTGTTGAAGCTGTTGAATCTGTTTTTGTTGAAGCTGTTGACTGTTGTAAGCTATTATGTGCTCTAGATAGCTCTAGTTCTGTTGAAGCTGTCGAATCTGTTGTTGTTGAAGCTGTTGAATCTGTTTTTGTTGAAGCTGTTGATTGCTGTAAGCTACTATGTGCTCTAGAGAACTCTAGTTTTGTTGAAGTTGTTGAATCTGTTGTTGTTGAAGCTGTTGATTGTTGTAAGCTATTATGTGCTCTAGAGAGCTCTAGTTTTGTTGAAGTTGTTGAATCTGTTGTTGTTGAAGCTGTTGATTTTTGTAAGCTATTATGTGCTCTAGAGAGCTCTAGTTTTGTTGAAACTGTTGGATATGTTGTTGTTGAAGCTGTTGAATCTGTTATTGTTAAAGCTGTTGATTGTTGTAGGCTATTAAGTACTCTAGTTTAATTGAAGCTGTTGTATCTGTTGTTGTTGAAGATGTTGATTGTTGTAGGCTATTATGAGCTCTACAGAGCTCTAGTTTTGTTGAAGCTGTTGAATCTGTTGTTGAAGCTGTTGAATCTGTTGTTAAAGCTGTTGATTGTTGTAGGCTAATATGTACTCTAGTTTAATTGAAGCTGTTGAATCTGTTGTTGTTGAAGATGTTGATGTAGGCTATTATGTGCTCTAGTTTTATTGAAGATGTTGAATCCGTTGTTGAAGCTGTTGATTGTTGTAGGCTATTATGAGCTCTAGAGAGCTCTACTTTTGTTGAAGCTGTTAAATCTGCTGTTGAAGCTGTTGAATCTGTTGTTAAACCTGTTGATTGTTGTAGGCTAGTATGTGCTATAGTTTCATTGAAGATGTTGAATCTGTTGTTGAAGCTGTTGATTGTTGTAAGCTATTATGAGCTCTAGAGTGCTCTAGTTTTGTTGAAGCTGTTGAATCTGTTGTTAAAGCTGTTGATTGTTGTAGGCTAATATGTACTCTAGTTTAATTGAAGCTGTTGAATCTGTTGTTGTTGAAGATGTTGATGTAGGCTATTATGTGCTCTAGTTTTATTGAAGATGTTGAATCCGTTGTTGAAGCTGTTGATTGTTGTAGGCTATTATGAGCTCTAGAGAGCTCTACTTTTGTTGAAGCTGTTAAATCTGCTGTTGAAGCTGTTGAATCTGTTGTTGAAGATGTTGATTGTTGTAGGCTATTATGCGCTCTAATTTTTTTGAAGATGTCGAATCTGTTGTTGAAGCTGTTGATTATTGTAGGCTATTATGAGCTCTAGAGAGCTCTAGTTTTGTTGAAGCTGTTGAATCTGCTGTTGAAGCTGTTGAATCTGTTGTTAAAGCTGTTGATTGTTGTAGGCTAGTATGTGCTATAGTTCTATTGAAGATGTTGAATCTGTTGTTGAAGCTGTTGATTGTTGTAGGCTATTATGAGCTCTAGAGAGCTCTAGTTTTGTTGAAGCTGTTGAATCTGTTGTTGTTGAAGCTGTTGAATCTGTTGTTAAAGCTGTTGATTGTTGTAGGCAATTATGTACTTTAGTTTAATTGAAGCTGTTGAATCTGTTGTTGTTGAAGATGTTGATTGTTGTAGGCTATTATGTGCTCTACTTTTATTGAAGATGCTGAATCTGTTGTTGAAGCTGTTGATTGTTGTAGGCTATTATGAGCTCTAGAGAGCTCTAGTTTTGTTGAAGCTGTTGAATCTGTTGAATCTGTTGTTAAACCTGTTGATTGTTGTAGGCTAGTATGCGCTATAGTTTTATAGAAGATGTTGAATCTGTTGTTGAAGCTGTTGATTGTTGTAGGCTGTTATGAGCTCTAGAGAGCTCTAGTTTTGTTGAAGCTGTTGAATCTGTTGTTGAAGCTGTTGAATTTGTTGTTAAAGCTGTTGATTGTTGTAGGCTATTATGTGCTCTAGATAGTTCTAGTTTTGTTGAAGCTGTCGAATCTGTTGTTGTTGAAGCTGTTGAATCTGTTTTTGTTGAAGCTGCTGATTGTTGTAAGCTATTATGTGCTCTAGATAGCTCTAGTTTTGTTGAAGCTGTCGAATCTGTTGTTGATGAAGCTGTTGAATCTGTTTTTGTTGAAGCTGTTGATTGTTGTAAGCTATTATGTGCTCTAGAGAGCTCTAGTTTTGTTGAAGTTGTTGAATCTGTTGTTAAAGTTGTTGATTGTTATGGGCTATTATGTGCTAAGTTTTATTGAAGCTGTTGAATCTGTTGCTGAAAATGTCGATTGTTGTAGGCTACATTATGTGCTCTAGAAAGATCTAGTTCTGTCGAAGCTGTTCAATCTGTTGTTGTTTAATCTATTGTTGTTAAAGCTGTTGATTGTTGTAGGCTATTATGTTCTCTAGTTTTATTGAAGCTGTTGAATCTATTGTTGAAGATGTTGATTGTTGTAGGCTACATTATGTGTTCTAGAGAGCTCAAGTTTTGTCGAAGTTGTTGAATCTGTTGATAGTGAAGCTATTGATTGTTGTAGGCCATTATGTGCTCTAGAGAGCTCTAATTTTATTGAAGCAGTAGAATCTCATGTTGAAGCTGTTCATTTTTGTAGGTTATTATTATGTTCTAGAGAGTTCTAGTCTTGTTAAAACTGTTGAATCTGTTGTTGAAGCTGTTAATTATTGTAGGCTATTATGTGCTCTAGAGAGCTCTAATTTTATTGAAGCAGTAGAATCTCCTGTTGAAGCTGTTCATTTTTGTAGGTTATTATGTGTTCTAGAGAGCTCTAGTTTTGTTGAAGCTGTTGAATATGTTGATGGTGAAGCTGTTGAATCTGTTGTTGTTAAAGCTGTTGATTGTTGTAGGCTATTATGTGCTCTAGTTTTATTGAAGATGTTGAATCTGTTGTTGAAGCTGTTGATTGTTGTAGGCTATTATGAGCTTTAGAGAGCTCTAGTTTTGTTGAAGCTGTTGAATCTGTTGTTGTTGAAGCTGTTGAATCTGTTGTTAAAGCTGTTCATTGTTGTAGGCTATTATGTGCTCTAGAGAGCTCTAGTCTTGTTGAAATTGTTGAATCTGTTGTTGAAACTGTTGATTGTTGTAGGCTACATTATGTGCTCTAAAGAGCTCTAATTATGTTGAAGATGTTGAATCTGTTGTTGAAGATGTTGATTGTTGTAGGCAACATTATGTGCTCTAAAGAGCTCTAGTTTTGTTTAAGCTGTTTAATCTGTTGTTGTTCAAGCTGTTGAATCTGTTGTTGTTAAAGCTGTTCATTGTTGTAGGCTATTATGTGTTCTAGCTTTATTGAAGTTGTTAAATCTGTTGTAGTTGAAGATGTTCATTGTTGTAGGCTACAATATATGCTCTAGAGAGATCTAGTATTGTCGAAACTATTGAATCTGTTGTTGAAGCTGTCGAATCTGTTGTTGTTGAAGCTGTTGAATCTGTTTTTGTTGAAGCTATTGATTGTTGTAAGCTATTATGTGCTCTAGAGAGCTCTAGTTTTGTTGAAGTTGTTGAATCTGTTGTTGTTGAAGCTGTTGATTGTTGTAAGCTATTATGTGCTCTAGAGAGCTCTAGTTTTGTTGAAGCTGTTAAATCATTCTGTTGTTGAAGATGTTGATTGTTGTTGGCTACATTATGTGCTCTAGAGAGCTCTAGTTTTGTTTAAGCTGTTGGATCTGTTGTTGTTGAAGCTGTTGAATCTGTTATTGTTAAAGCTGTTGATTGTTGTAGGCTATTATGTACTCTAGTTTAATTGAAGCTGTTGAATCTGTTGTTGTTGAAGATGTTGATTGTTGTAGGCTATTATGTGCTCTAGCTTTATTGAAGATGTTGAATCTGTTGTTGAAGCTGTTGATTATTGTAGGCTATTATGTACTCTAGTTTAATTGAAGCTGTTGAATCTGTTGTTGTTGAAGATGTTGATTGTTGAAGCTGTTGAATCTGCTGTTGAAGCTGTTGAATCTGTTGTTGAACCTGTTGATTGTTGTAGGCTAGTATGTGCTATAGTTTTACTGAAGATGTTGAATCTGTTGTTGAAGCTGTTGATTGCTATAGGCTATTATGAGCTCTAGAGAGCTCTAGTTTTGTTGAAGCTGTTGAATCTGTTTGTTGTTGAAGCTGTTGAATCTGTTGTTAAAGCTGTTGATTGTTGTAGGCTATTATGTACTCTAGTTTAATTGAAGCTGTTGAATCTGTTGTTGTTGAAGATGTTGATTGTTGTAGGCTATTATGTGCTCTAGTTTTATTGAAGATGTTGAATCTGTTGTTGAAGCTGTTGATTGTTGTAGGCTATTATGAGCTCTAGAGAGCTCTAGTTTTGTTGAAGCTGTTGAATCTGCTGTTGAAGCTGTTGAATCTGTTGTTAAACATGTTGATTGTTGTAGGCTAGTATGTGCTATAGTTTTATTGAAGATGTTGAATCTGTTGTTGAAGCTGTTGATTGTTGTAGGCTATTATGAGCTCTAGAGAGCTCTAGTTTTGTTGAAGCTGTTGAATCTGTTGTTGTTGAAGCTGTTGAATCTGTTGTTAAGGCTGTTGATTGTTGTAGGCTATTATGAGCTCTAGATAGCTCTAGTTTTGTTGAAGCTGTCGAATCTGATGTTGTTGAAGCTGCTGAATCTGTTTTTGTTGAAGCTATTGATTGTTGTAAGCTATTATGTGCTCTAGAGAGCTCTAGTTTTGTTGAAGTTGTTGAATCTGTTGTTGTTGAAGCTGTTGATTGTTGTAAGCTATTATGTGCTCTAGAGAGCTCTAGTTTTGTTGAAGTGGTTGAATCTGTTGTTGTTCAAGCTGTTGATTGTTGTAAGCTATTATGTGCTGTAGAGAGCTCTAGTTTTGTTGAAGCTGTTGGACATGTTGTTGTTGAAGCTGTTGAATCTGTTATTGTTAAAGCTGTTGATTGTTGTAGGCTATTATGTACTCTAGTTTAATTGAAACTGTTGAATCTGTTGTTGTTGAAGCTGTTGATTGTTGTAAGCTATTATGTGCTCTAGAGAGCTCTAGTTTTGCTGAAGCTGTTGAATCTGTTGTTGTTGAAGCTGTTGTTGTTGAAGCTGTTGAATCAGTTTTTGTTGAAGCAATTGATTGTTGTAAGCTATTATGTGCTCTAGAGAGCTCTAGTTTTGTTGAAGCTGTTGAATCTGTTGTTGAAGCTGTTGATTGTTGTAAGCTATTATGTGCTCTAGAGAGCTCTAGTTTTGTTGAAGCCGTTGAATCTGTTGTTGCTAAAGCTGTTGATTGTTGTAGGCTATTATGTGCTCTAGTTTTATTGAAGCTGTTGAATCAGTTGTTGAAGCTGTTGATTGTTGTAGGCTATTATGTGCAATAGAGACCTCTAGTTTTGTTGAAGTTGTTGAATCTGTTGTTGTTGCAGACGTTGATTGTTGTAGGCTACATTGTCTGCTCTATAGAGCTCTAGTTTTGTTGAAGCTGTTGAATCTGTTGTTGTTAGAGCTGTTGATTGTTGTAAGCGATTATGTGCTCTAGAGAGCTCTAGTTTTGTTGAAGCTGTTGAATCTGTTCTTGTTGAAGCTGTTGAATCTGTTATTGTTGAAGCTGTTGAATCTGTTGTTGAAGTTGTTGATTGTTGTGGGCTATTATGTGCTAAGTTTTATTGAAGCTGTTGAATCTGTTGCTGAAAATGTTGATTGTTGTAGGCTACATTATGTGCTCTAGAAAGATCTAGTTCTGTCGAAGCTGTTCAATCTGTTGTTTAATCTATTGTTGTTAAAGCTGTTGATTGTTGTAGGCTATTATGTTCTCTAGTTTTATTGAAGCTGTTGAATCTATTGTTGAAGATGTTGATTGTTGTAGGCTACATTATGTGTTCTAGAGAGCTCAAGTTTTGTCGAAGTTGTTGAATCTGTTGTTGTTGAAGCTATTGATTGTTGTAGGCCATTATGTGCTCTAGAGAGCTCTAATTTTATTGAAGCAGTAGAATCTCTTGTTGAAGCTGTTCATTTTTGTAGGTTATTATGTGTTCTAGAGAGCTCTAGTCTTGTTGAAACTGTTGAATCTGTTGTTGAAGCTGTTGATTGTTGTAAGCTATTATGTGCTCTAGAGAGCTCTAGTTTTGTTGAAGTTGTTGAATCTGTTGTTGAAGCTGTTGATTGTTGTAAGCTATTATGTGCTCTAGAGAGCTCTAGTTTTGTTGAAGTTGTTGAATCTGTTGTTGTTGAAGCTGTTGATTGTTGTAAGCTATTATGTGCTCTAGAGAGCTCTAGTTTTGTTGAAGCTGTTGGATATGTTGTTGTTGAAGCTGTTGAATCTGTTATTGTTAAAGCTGTTAATTGTTGTAGGCTATTATGTACTCTAGTTTAATTGAAGCTGTTGAATCTGTTGTTGTTGAAGCTGTTGATTGTTGTAAGCTATTATGTGCTCTAGAGAGCTCTAGTTTTGTTGAAGCTGTTGAATCTGTTGTTGTTGAAGCTGTTGATTGTTGTAAGCTATTATGTGCTCTAGAGAGCTCTAGTTTTGTTGAAGCTGTTAAATCTGTTGTTGAAGATGTTGATTGTTGTTGGCTACATTATGTGCTCTAGAGAGCTCTAGTTTTGTTTAAGCTGTTGGATCTGTTGTTGAATCTGTTGAATCTGTTATTGTTAAAGCTGTTGATTATTGTAGGCTATTATGTACTCTAGTTTAATTGAAGCTGTTGAATCTGTTGTTGTTGAAGATGTTGTTTGTTGTAGGCTATTATGTGCTCTAGTTTTATTGAAGATGTTGAATCTGTTGTTAAAGCTGTTGATTGTTGTAGGCTATTATGAGCTCTAGAGAGCTCTAGTTTTGCGGAAGCTGTTGAATCTGTTGTTGTTGAAGCTGTTGAATCTGTTGTTGTTGAAGCTGTTGAATCTGTTGTTAAAGCTGTTGATTGTTGTAGGCTATTATGTACTCTAGTTTAATTGAAGCTGTTGAATCTGTTGTTGAAGATGTTGATTGTTGTAGGCTATTATGTGCTCTAGTTTTATTGAAGATGTTGAATCTGTTGTTGAAGCTGTTGATTGTTGTAGGCTATTATGAGCTCTAGAGAGCTCTAGTTTTGTTGAAGCTGTTGAATCTGCTGTTGAAGCTCTTGAATCTGTTGTTAAACCTGTTGATTGTTGTAGGCTAGTATGTGCTATAGTTTTATTGAAGTTGTTGAATCTGTCGTTGAAGCTGTTGATTGTTGTAGGCTATTATGAGCTCTAGAGAGCTCTAGTTTTGTTGAAGCTGTTGAATTTGTTGCTGTTGAAGCTGTTGAATCTGTTGTTAAAGCTGTTGATTGTTGTAGGCTATTATGTACTCTAGTTTAATTGAAGCTGTTGAATCTGTTGTTGTTGAAGATGTTGATTGTTGTAGGCTAGTATGTGCTATAGTTTTATTGAAGATGTTGAATCTGTTGTTGAAGCTGTTGATTGTTGTAGGCTATTATGAGCTCTAGAGAGCTCTAGTTTTGTTGAAGCTGTTGAATCTGCTGTTGAAGCTCTTGAATCTGTTGTTAAACCTGTTGATTGTTGTAGGCTAGTATGTGCTATAGTTTTATTGAAGCTGTTGATTGTTGTAGGCTATTATGAGCTCTAGAGAGCTCTAGTTTTGTTGAAGCTGTTGAATTTGTTGTTGAAGCTGTTGAATCTGTTGTTAAAGCTGTTGATTGTTGTAGGCTATTATGTTCTCTAGATAGCTCTAGTTTTGTTGAAGCTGTCGAATCTGTTGTTGTTGAAGCTGTTGAATCTGTTTTTGTTAAAGCTGTTGATTGTTGTAAGGTATTATGTGCTCTAGAGAGCTCCAGTTTTTTTGAAGTTGTTGAATCTGTTGTTGAAGCTGTTGAATTCTGTAAGCTATTATGTGCTCTAGAGAGCTCTAGTTTTGTTGAAGTTGTTGAATCTGTTGTTGTTGAAGCTGTTGAATCTGTTTTTGTTGAAGCAATTGATTGTTGTAAGCTATTATGTACTCTAGTTTAATTGAAGTTGTTGAATCTGTTGTTGTTGAAGCTGTTGAATCTTTTTTTGTTGAAGCAATTGATTGTTGTAAGCTATTATGTGCTCTAGAGAGCTCTAGTTTTGTTGAAGCTGTTGAATCTGTTGTTGAAGCTGTTGATTGTTGTAAGCTATTATGTGCTCTAGAGAGCTCTAGTTTTGTTGAAGCTGTTGAATCTGTTCTTGTTGAAGCTGTTGAATCTGTTGTTGCTAAAGTTGTTGATTGTTGTAGGCTATTATGAGCTCTAGAGAGCTCTAGTTTTGTTGAAGCTGTTGAATCTGCTGTTGAAGCTGTTGAATCTGTTGTTAAACCTGTTGATTGTTGTAGGCTAGTATGTGCTATAGTTTTATTGAAGATGTTGAATCTGTTGTTGAAGCTGTTGATTGTTGTAGGCTATTATGGCTCTAGAGAGCTTTAGTTTTGTTGAAGCTGTTGAATCTGTTGTTGTTGAAGCTGTTGAATCTGTTGTTAAAGCTGTTGATTGTTGTAGGCTATTATGTGCTCTAGATAGCTCTAGTTTTGTTGAAGCTGTCGAATCTGTTGTTGTTGAAGCTGTTGAATCCGTTTTTTGTTGAAGCTGTTGATTGTTGTAAGCTATTATGTGCTCTAGAGAGCTCTAGTTTTGTTGAAGTTGTTGAATCTGTTGTTGTTGAAGCTGTTGATTGTTGTAAGCTATTATGTGCTCTAGAGAGCTCTAGTTTTGTTGAAGCTGTTGGATATGTTGTTGTTGAAGCTGTTGAATCTGTTGTTGTTGAAGCTGTTGATTGTTGTAAGCTATTATGTGCTCTAGAGAGCTCTAGGTTTGTTGAAGCTGTTGAATCTGTTGTTGTTGAATCTGTTGTTAAAGCTGTTGATTGTTGTATGCTATTATGTGCTCTAGAGAGCTCTAGTTTTGTTGAAATTGTTGAATCTGTTGTAGAAACTGTTGATTGTTGTTGGCTACATTATGTGCTCTAAAGAGCTCTAATTTTGTTGAAGTTGTTGAATCTGTTGTTGAAGATGTTGATTGTTGTAGGCAACATTATGTGCTCTAAAGAGCTCTAGTTTTGTTTAAGCTGTTTAATCTGTTGTTGTTCAAGCTGTTGAATCTGTTGTTGTTAAAGCTGTTCATTGTTGTAGGCTATTATGTGTTCTAGCTTTATTGAAATTGTTAAATCTGCTGTAGTTGAAGATGTTCATTGTTGTACGCTACAATATGTGCTCTAGGGAGATCTAGTATTGTTGAAACTATTGAATCTGTTGTTGAAGCTGTTCAATCTGTTGGTGTTAAAGCTGTTCATTGTTGTAGGCTATTATGTGCTCTAGTTTTATTGAAGCTGTCGAATCTGTTGTTGTTCAAGATGTTAATTGTTGAGGGCTACATTATGTGCTCTAGATAGCTCTAGTTTTGTTGAAGCTATCGAATCTGTTGTTGTTGAAGCTGTTGAATCTGTTTTTGTTGAAGCTGTTGATTGTTGTAAGCTATTATGTGCTCTAGAGAGCTCTAGTTTTGTTGAAGTTGTTGAATCTGTTGTTGAAGCTGTTGATTGTTCTAAGCTATTATGTGCTCTAGAGAGCTCTAGTTTTGTTGAAGCTGTTGGATATGTTGTTGTTGAAGCTGTTGAATCTGTTATTGATAAAGCTGTTGATTGTTGTAGGCTATTATGTACTCTAGTTTAATTGAAGCTGTTGAATCTGTTGTTGAAGCTGTTGATTGTTGTAAGCTATTATGTGCTCTAGAGAGCTCTAGTTTTGTTGAAGCTGTTGAATCTGTTGTTGTTGAAGCTGTTGAATCTGTTTTTGTTGAAGCAATTGATTGTTGTAAGCTATTATGTGCTCTAGAGAGCTCTAGTTTTGTTGAAGCTGTTGAATCTGTTGTTGAAGCTGTTGATTGTTGTAAGCTATTATGTGCTCTAGAGAGCTCTAGTTTTGTTGAAGCTGTTGAATCTGTTCTTGTTGAAGCTGTTGAATCTGTTGTTGGTTATGATTGTTGAAGCTGTTGAATCTGTTGATCTGGTTAGTGTAGTTGAAGCTGCTGATTGTTAGTACAGTCTATCTTGTGTACAAGTAGGCTCGCCACAATAAATTAATAGATTCAATCACCATGTTGAAGCTGTTAAATCTGTTGTTGAAGCAGTTGATTGTTGAAGCTGTTGAATCTGTTGATCTTGTATAGTTGAAGCTGTTGATTGTTAGTACAGTCTATTGTGTGCAAGAGTAGGCTCGTCCTAATAAATCAATAGCTTCCATTACCATGTTGAAGCTGTTGTCTGTTGAAGCTGTGAAATCTGTTGTTGAAGATGTTGATTGTTGAAGCTGTTGAATCTGAAGTTGTTGAATCTGTTATTTAACCTGTTGATTACCATGTTGAAGTTGTTGATTGTAGTTGATGTTGGTGAATCTGTTGTTGAAGCTGTTGATTGTTGAAGCTGTTGAATCCAAAGTTGTTGAATCCGTTGTTGAAGCTGTTAAATCTGTTATTTAATTGGTTGATCACTGTGGAAGTTGTTGATTGTTGATGTTGTTGAATCTGTTGTTGAAGCTGTTGATTGTTGGTTATGATTGTTGAGGCTGTTGAATCTGTTGACCTTGTTAGTATAGTTGAAGCTGTTGATTGTTAGTACAGTCTATCTTGTGTAAGAGTAGGCTCGCTCTGATAAATCAATAGCTTCAATCACCCTGTTAAAGCTGTTGATTGTTGAAGCTGTTGAATCTGTTGTTGAATCTGTTGTTTTTTAATATGTTGTCGATGTTTAATATGTTGTTGTTGAAGCAGTTAATTGTTGTTTATGATGTTGAATTTGTTGTTGAATCTGTAGTTGAAGCAGTTAATTGTTGACTATGATTGTTGAAGCAGTTGTTGAATCTGTTGATCTTAATAGTATAGTTGAAGCTGTTAATTGTTGGTTACGATAGTTGAAGCTGTTAAATCTGTTGATCACCATGTTAAAGCTGTTAATTGTTTATGTTGTTGAAATTGTTGCTGTTGATTGTTGTTGAAACTGTTGTTGAAGCTGTTGATTGTGGAAGTTGTTGAATTTGATGTTCAATCTGTTGTTGAAGCTGTTCATTGTTGAAGCTGTTGAATCTGTTGTTTAATCTGTTGATTGTAGCTGTTGAATCTGAAGTTGTTGAATCTGTTGATGAAGCTGTTGATTGTTGAAGCTGTTAGTAGTTGAATCTGTTGAAGCTGTTGATGTTGTTGAATCTGTTGTTGAAGGTGTTCATTGTTAGTTATGATTGCTGAAGTTGTTGAATCTGTTGTTAAAGTTGTTGATTGTTGTAGGCTACATTATGTGCTCTAGAGAGCTATAGCTTTGTTGAACCAGTTGAATCGGTTGTTGAAACTGTTGATTGTTGTAGGCTCTTATGTGCTCTAGAGACTTCTAGATTTGTTGAAGCTGTTGAATCTATTGTTGAAGCTGATGAGTATTGTAGACTATTATGTGCTCTAGAGAGCTCTAGTTTTGTTGAAGCTGTTAATTGTTGTAGGCTATTATGTGCTCTAGAGAGCTCTAGTTTTGTTGAAGCAGTTGAATCTGCTGTTGAAGCTGTTGAATCTGTTGTTAAAGCTGTTGATTGTTGTAGGTTATATTGTGTTCTTAAGAGCTCTAGTTTTGTTGAAGCTGTTGAATCTATTGTTATTGAAGCTGTTGAGTCTGTTGTTAAAGCTGTTGATTGTTGTAGGTTATTGTGTGCTCTAGGGAACTCTAGTTTTGTTGAAGCTGTTGAATCTGTTGTTGAAGCTGATGAGTATTGTAGGCTATTATGTGCTCTAGAGAGCTCTAGTTTTGTTGGAGCAGTTGAATCTGCTGTTGAATCTGTTGTTAAAGCTGTTGATTGTTGTAGGCTATTTTGTGCTCTAGAGAGCTCTAGTTTTGTTGAAGCTGTTGAATCTGTTGTTATTGATGCTGTTGAGTCTGTTGTTAAAGCTGTTGATTGTTGTAGGATATTTTGTGTTCTAGAGAGCTCTAGTTTTGTTGAAGCTGTTGAATCTGTTGTTATTGAAGCTGTTGAGTCTGTTGTTAAAGCTGTTGATTGTTGTAGGCTATTATGTGCTCTAGGGAGCTCTAGTTTCGTTGAAGCTGTTGAATCTGTTGTTGAAGCTGTTGATTGTTGTAGGCTACTTTGTGCTCTAGAGAGCTCTAGTTTTGTTGAAGCTGTTGAATCTGTTGTTGAAGCTGTTGATTGTTGTAGGCTACTTTGTGCTCTAGAGAGCTCTAGTTTCGTTGAAGCTGTTGAATCTGTTGTTATTGAAGCTGTTGAATCTGTTGTCGAAGCTATAGATTGTTGTAGGCTATTATGTGCTATAGAGAACTCTAGTTTTGTTGAAGCTGTTGAATCTGTTGCGGAAGCTGTTGATTGTTCTAAGCTATTATGTGCTCTCGAGAGCTCTAGTTTTGTTGAAGCTGTTGAATCTGTTGTTGAAACTAATGATTGTTGAAGGCTATTATGTGCTCTAGAGAGCCATAGTTTTGTTGAAGCAGTTGAATCTGCTGTTGAATCTGTTGTTAAAGCTGTTTATTGTTGTAGGCTATTTTGTGCTCTAGAGAGCTCTAGTTTTGATGAAGCTGTTGAATCTGTTGTCATTGAAGCTGTTGAGTCTATTGTTAAAGCTGTTGATTGTTGTAGGCTATTTCGTGTTCTAGAGAGCTCTAGTTTTGTTGAAGCTGTTGAATCTGTTGTTATTCAAGCTGTTGAGTCTGTTGTTAAAGCTGTTGATTGTTGTAGGGTATTATGTGCTCTAGGGCGCTCTAGTTTTTTTGAAGCTGTTGAATCTGTTGTTGAAGCTGTTGATTGTTGTAGGCTACTTTGTGCTCTAGAGAGCTCTAGTTTCGTTGAAGCTGTTGAATCTGTTGTTGAAGCTGTTGATTGTTGTAGGCTATTATGCGCTATAGAGAACTCTAGTTTTGTTGAAGCTGTTGAATCTGTTGTGGAAGCTGTTGATTGTTCTAAGCTATTATGTGCTCTAGAGAGCTCTAGTTTTGTTGAAGCTGTTGAATCTGTTGTTGAAGCTGTTGATTGCTGTAGCCTATGATGTGCTCTAGAGAACTCTAGTTTTGTTGAAGCTGTTGAATCTGTTGTTAAAGCTGTTGATTGTTGTAGGCTACATTATGTGCTCTATAGAGCTCTAGTTTTGTTGAAGCTGTTGATTCTGTTGTTGAAGCTGTTGATTGTTGTAGGCTATTATGAGCTATAGAAAGCTCTAGTTTTGTTGAAGCTGTTGAATCTGTTATTGTTTAAGCTGTTGATGGTTGTAGGCTATTATGTGCTCTAGAGAGCTCTAGTTTTGTTGAATATGTTGAATAGATTTGTTGAATATGTTGATGGTGAAGATGTTGAATCTGTTGTTGAAGCTGTTGATTGTTGTAGGCTATTATATGCTCTAGAGAGCTCGACTTATTGAAGCTGTTGAATCTGTTGTTGTAAAAGCTGTTGGTTGTTGGCTACATTACGTGCTCTAGAGAGCTCTAGTTATGTTGGAGCAGTTAAATCTGTTGTTAAAGCTGTTGATTGTTGAAGGCTATTATGTGCTCTAGAGAGCTCTAGTTTTGTTGAAGCTGTTGAATCTGTTGTTGAAAATGTTGATTGCTGTAGGCTATTATGCGCTCTAGAGAGCTCTAGTTTTGTTGAAACTGTTGAAACTGTTGTTGAAGATGTTGATTGTTGTAGGCTACATTATGTGCTCTAGAGAGCTCTAGTTTTGTCGAAGCTGTTGAATCTGTTGTTGAAGCTGTTGATGGTTGTAGGCTACATTATGTGCACTAGAAAGCTCTAGTTTTGTTGAAGCTGTTGAATCTGTTGTTGAAGCTGTTGAAACTGTTGTTGTTAACGCCGCTGATTGTTGTAGGCTATTAGAGAGCTCTAGTTTTGTTGAAATTGTTGAATCTGTTGTTGAAGATGTTGATTGTTGTATGCTACATTATGTGCTCTAGAGAGCTATAGTTTTGTTGAAGCAGTTGAATCTGTTGTTGTTGAAGATGTTGAATCTGTTGTTTAAGCTGTTAATTGTTGTAGGCTATTATGTGCTCTAGAGAGATCTAGTTTTGTCGAGAATGTTGAATCTGTTGTTGAAGCTGTTGAATCTGTTGTAAAAGCTGTTGATTGTTGTTGGCTATCATGTGCTCTAGTTTTAATGAAGATGTTGAATCTGTTGTTGAAGATGTTGATTGTTGTAGGCTATTATGTGCTCTAGAGAGCTCTAGTTTTCTCAAAGCTATTGAATCTGTTGTTGAAACTGTTGATTGTTGTATGCTATTATGTGTTCTAGAGAGCTCAGTTCTGTTGAAGCTGTTCAATCTTGTTGTTGAAGCTGTTGATTGTTGTAGGCTACATTATATGCTCTAGGGAGCTCTAACTTTGTTGAAGCTGTTGAATCTGTTGTTGAAGTTGTTGATTGTCATAGGCTATTATGTGTTCTAGAGAGCTCTAGTTTTGTTGAAATTGTTGAATCTGTTGTTGAAGATGTTGATTGTTGTAGGATATTATGTGCTCTAGAGAACTCTAATTTTGTTGAAATTGTTGAATCTGTTGTTGAAGCTGTTGATTGTTGTAGGCTACATTATGTGCTCTAAAGAGCTCTAATTTTGTTGAAGCTGTTGAATCTGATGTTGAAGCTGTTGAATCTGTTGTTAAAAATGTTGATTGTTATAGGCTATTATGTGCTCCAGAGAGCTCTAGTTTTGTTGAAGCTGTTGAATCTGTTGTTGAAGCTGTTGATTGTTGCAGCCTATTATGTGTTCTAGAGAGCTATAGTTTTGTTGAAGCTGTTGAATATGTTGATGGTGAAGCTGTTGAATCTGTGGTTGTTAAAGCTGTTGATTGTTGTAGGCTATTATGTGCTCTAGTTCTATTGAAGCTGTTGAATCTGTTGTTGTTGAAAATGTTGATTGTTGTAGACTATATTATGTGCTCTAAAGAGCTCTAGTTTTGTTAAGGCAGTTGAATCTGTTGTTGAAGCTGTTGATTGTTGTAGGCTATTATGTGCTCTAGAGAGCTCTAGATTTATTGAAGCTGTTGAATCTGTTGTTGTTAAAGCTGTTGGTTGTTGTAGGCTACAATATGTGCGCTAGAGAGGTCTAGTTATTTTGGAGCAGTTGAATCTGTTGTTAAAGCTGTTGATTGTTATGTGCTCTAGCTGTTGAATCTGTTGTTGTTAAAGCTGGTGATTGTTGTGGGCTATTATGTGCTCTAGTTTTATTGAAGCTGTTGAATCTGTTGTTGAAGATGTTGATCGTTGTAAGCTACATTATGTGCTCTAGAAAGATCTAGTTCTGTCGAAGCTGTTCAATCTGTTGTTGTTGATCTGTTGTTAAAGCTGTTGATTGTTGTAGGCTATTATGTTATCTAGTTTTATTGAAGCTGTTGAATCTGTTGTTGAAGATGTTGATTGTTGTAGGCTACATTATGTGTTCTAGAGAGCTCAAGTTTTGTCGAAGTTGTTGAATCTGTTGTTGAAGCTGTTGATTGTTGTAGGCTATTATGTGCTCTAGAGAGCTCTAGTTTTGTCGAAGCTGTTGAATCTTGTTGAAGTTGTTAATTGTTATAGGCTATTATGTGCTCTAGAGAGCTCTACTTTTGTTGAAGTTGTTGAATCTGTTGTTCAAGATGTTGATTGTTGTAGGCTGTTATGTGTTTTAGAGAGCTCTAGTTTTGTTGAAACTGTTGAATCTGTTGTTGAAGCTGTTGATTGTTGTAGGCTATTATGCGCTCTAGAGAACTCTAGTTTTGTTGAAACTTTTGAAACTGTTGTTGAAGATGTTGATTGTTGTAGGCTACATTAAGTGCTCTAGAGAGCTCTAGTTCTGTCGAAGCTGTTGAATCTGTTGTTGAAGCTGTTGATGGTTGTAGGCTACATTATGTGCTCTAGAGAGCTCTAGTTTTGTTGAAGCTGTTGAAACTGTTGTTGTTAAAGCTGCTGATTGTTGTAGGCTATTATGTACTCTAGAGAGCTCTAGTATTGTTGAAATTGTTGAATCTGTTGTTGAAGATGTTGATTGTTGTATGCTACATTATGTGCTCTAGAGAGCTATAGTTTTGTTGAAGCAGTTGAATCTGTTGTTGAAGATGTTGAATCTGTTGTTAAAGCTGTTGATTGTTGTAGGCTATTATGTGCTCTAGTTTTATTGAAGCTGTTGAATCTGTTGTGGTTGAAGATGTTGATTGTTATAGGCTATATTATGTGCTCTAGAGAGATCTAGTTTTGTCGAGAATGTTGAATCTGTTGTTGTTGAAGCTGTTGAATCTGTTGTTAAAGCTGTTGATTGTTGTTGGCTACTTTGTGCTCTAGTTTTGTTGAAGATGTTGAATCTGTTGTTGAAGATGTTGATTGTTGTAGGCTATTATGTGTTCTTGAGAGCTCTAGTTTTCTCGAAGCTATTGAATCTGTTGTTGATACTGTTGATTGTTGTATGCTATTATGTGTTCTAGAGAGCTCAGTTCTGTTGAAGCTGTTGAATCTGTTGTTGAAGCTGTTGATTGTTGTAGGCTACATTATATGCTCTAGGGAGCTCTAGCTTCGTTGAAGCTGTTGAATATGTTGTTTAAGTTGTTGATTGTCGTAGGCTATTATTTATTCTAGAGAGCTCTAGTTTTGTTGAAATTGTTGAATCTGTTGTTGAAGATGTTGATTGTTGTAGGCTATTATGTGCTCTAGAGAGCTCTAGTTTTGTTGTAGCTGTTGAATCTGATGTTGTTGAAGCTCTTGAATCTGTTGTTAAAACTGTTGATTGTTAATAGGCTATTATTTGCTCTAGAGAGCTCTAGTTTTGTTGAAGCTGTTGAATCTGTTGTTGAAGCTGTTGATTGTTGTAGCCTATATTATGTGCTCTAAAGAGCTCTAATTTTGTTGAAGCTGTTGAATCCGTTGTTGAAGATGTTGATTGTTGTAGGCATCATGTGCTCTAAAGAGCTCTAGTTTGGTTTAAGCTGTTGAATTTGTTCTTGTTCCAGCTGTTGAATCTGTTCTTGTTAAAGCTGTTCATTGTTGTACGCTATTATGTGTTCTAGCTTTATTGAAGTTGTTAAATCTGTTGTAGTTGAAGATGTTAATTGTTGTAGGCTACAATAAGTGCTCTAGAGAGATCTAATATTGTCAAGACTATTGCATCTGTTGTTGAAGCTGTTTAATCTGTTGGTGTTAAAGCTGTTCATTGTAGGCTATTATGTGCTTTATTTTTATTGAAGCTGTTGAATTTGTTATTGTTCATGATGTTGATTGTTGTAGGCTACATTATATGCTCTAGATAGCTCTAGTTTTGTTGAAGATGTTGAAGCTGTTGAATCTGTTTTTGTTGAAGCTGTTGATTGTTGTAGGCCATTATGTGCCCTAGTTTAATCAAAGCTGTTGAATCTGTTGTTGTTGAAGATGTTGATTGTTGTAGGCTACATTATGTGCTCTAGAGAGCTCTAGTTTTGTCAAAGATGTTGAATCTGTTGTTGAAGCGGTTGATTGTTGTAGGCTATCATATGCTACAGAGAGCTCTAGTTTTGTTTAAGCTGTTGAATCTGTTGTTGTTAAAGCTATTGAACTAAAGTTGTTAAAGCTGGTGATTGTTGTGGGCTAATATGTGCTCTAGATTTATTGAAGCTGTTGAATCTGTTGTTGAAGATGTTGATTGTTGTAGGCCACATTATGTGTTCTAGAAAGATCTAGTTCTGTCGAAGCTGTTGAATCTGTTGTTGTTGTTGAATCTGTTGTTGTTAAAGCTGTTGATTGATGTAGGCTATTATGTTCTCCAGTTTTATTGAAGCTGTTAAATCTGTTGTTCAAGATGTTGATTGTTGTAGGCTACATTATGTGTTCCAGAGAGCTCAAGTTTTGTCGAATTTGTTGAATCTATTGTTGTTGAAGCTGTTGATTGTTGTAGGCTATTGTGTGCTCTAGTGAGTTCTAGTTTTGATGAAACTGTTGAATCTGTTGTAGTTGAAGATGTTGATTGTTGTAGGCTACATTATGTGCTCTAGAGAGCTCTAATTTTGTTGAAGCAGCAGAATCTCCCGTTTAAGCTGTTGGTTGTTGTAGGCTAAATTATGTGCTCTAGAGAGCTCTAGTTACGTTGGAGCAGTTGAATCTGTTGTTAAAGCTGTTGATTGTTGTAGGCTATTATGTGTTCTAGAGAGCTCTAGTTTTGTTGAAGCAGTTGAATATGTTGATGGTGAAGCTGTTAAATCTTGTTGTTAAAGCTGTCAATTGTTGTAGGCTATTATGTGCTCTAGTTTTATTGAGGGCTGTTGAATCTGTTGTTGAAGCTGTTGATTGTTGTAGGCTACATTACGTGCTCTAGAGAGCTCTAGTTATGTTGGAGCAGTTGAATCGGTTGTTGTTGAAGCTGTTGAATCTGTTTTTGTTGAAGCTGTTGATTGTTGTAGGCTATTATATGCCCTAGTTTAATTGAAGATGTTGAATCTGTTGTTGTTGAAGATGTTGATTGTTGTAGGCTACACTATGTGCTCTAGAGAGCTCTAGTTTTGTCAAAGATGTTGAACCTGTTGTTGAAGCTGTTGATTGTTGTAGGCTATTATATGGTATAGAGAGCTCTAGTTTTGTTTAAGCTGTTGTTGAAGCTGTTGATTGTTGTAGGCTATTATGTGCAATACTTGTTGAAGCTGTTGAATCTGTTATTGAAGCTGTTGATTGTTGTTGGCTAGATTATGTGCTCTAGAGAGCTCTAGTTATGTTGAAAATGTTGAACTGTTGTTGAAGCTGTTGATTGTTGTAGGCCATTATGCCCTCAGGAGAACTATAGTTTTGTTGAATCTGTTGTTGAAGCTGTTGATTGTTGTAGGCTATAATGTGCTCTAGTTTTATTGAAGCTGTTGATTATTGTAGGCTATTATGTGCAATAGAGAGCTCTAGTTTTGTTGAAGTTGTTGAATCTGTTGTTGTTGCAGATGTTGATTGTTGTAGGCTACATTGTGTGCTCTAGAGAGCTCTAGTTTAGTTTAAGCTGTTCAATCTGTTGTTGCTGAAGGTGTCAAATGTTGTAAGGTATTATGTGCTCTAGAGAGCTCTAGTTTTGTTGAAATTGTTGAATCTGTTGTTGTTGACGATGTTGATTGTTGTAAGGTACATTATGTGCTCTAGAGAGCTCTAGCTTTGTTAAAGCTGTTGATTGTTGTAGGCTATTATGTGCTCTAGAAAGCTCTAGTTTTGTTGAAGCAGTTGAATCAGCTGTTGATTGTTGTAGGCTACTATGTGCTCTAGAGAGCTCTAGTTTTGTTGAAGCAGTTGAATCTGTTGTTGAAGTTGTTGATTGTCGTTAATGTTGTTGAATTTGTTGTTGAAGCTGTTGATTGTTGAGGCTGTTGAATCTGTTGACCTTGTTAGTATAGTTGAAGCTGTTGATTGTTAGTACAGTCTAAGAGTGGCTTACCCCAATGAATCAATAGCTTCAATCACCGTGTTGAAGCTGTTGATTGTTATTGGTGCTTTTGATGTTAAATCTGTTGTTGAAGCTGTTTATTGTTGATGATGTTGAATTTGGTGTTGAATCAGTTGTTGAAGCTGATTATTATTGCTGAAGCAGTTGTTCAATCTGTTGAACTTGTTAGTATAGTTGAAGCTGTTGATTGATGGTTATGATAGTTGAAGCTGTCGAATCTGTTGCTCACCATGTTGAACCTGTTAATTGTTGTTGATGTTGAATCTGTTGCTTATGCTTGTAGAATCAGTTCTTGAAGCTGTTGATTGTTGAAGTTGTTGAATCTAAAGTTGTTGGATCTGTTGTTGAAGCTGTTGATAGCTGAAGCTGTTAAATCTGCTGTTTAATCTGTTGATCATCATGTTGAAGCTGTTGATATTTATAGGCTATCATGTGCTCCAGTTTTGTTGAAGGTGTTGATTGTTGTAGACTATTATGTGCTCTAGAGAGCTCTAGTTTTGTTAAAGCTGTTGTTGTTAAAGCTGTTGAATCTGTTGTTGTTAAAGCTGTTGATTGTTGTAGGCTATTTTATTGAAGCTGTGTTGAAGATGTTGATTATTGCAGTCTAGTTTATTGAAGCTGTTGAATCTGCTGTTGTTGAAGATGTTGATTATTGCAGGCTACATTATGTGCTCTAGAGAGCTCTTGTTTAGTCGAAGCTGTTGAATCTGTTCTTGTTGAAGCTGTTGAATCTGTTGTTGCTGAAGCTGTTGTTAAAGCTGTTGATTTTTGTAGGCTATTATGTGCTCTAGTTTTATTGAAGCTGTTGATTGTTGTAGGCTATTATGTGCTCTAGTTTTATTGATGTTATTGAATCTGTTGTTGAAAATGTTGATTGTTGTAGGCTACATTATGTGCTCTAGAAAGCTCTAGTTTTGTTGAAGCTTTTGAATCTGTTCTTGTTGAAGATGTTGATTGTTGTAGGCTACATTATGTGCTCTAGAGAGCTCTAGTTTTGTTGAAGCTGTTGAGTCCGTTGTTGTCGAAGCTGTTGATTCTTGTAGGCTATTATGTGTACTGAAAAGGTCTAGTTTTATTGAAGCTTATGAAACTGTTGTTGCTGAAGATGTTGTTTGTTGTAGGCTACATTATGTGCTCTAGAGATCTCTAGTTTTGTTAAAGCTGTTGAATCTCTTGTTGAAGCTGTTGATTGTTGTAGGCTATTATGTGCTCTTGAGAGCTCTAGTTTTGTTGAAGCTGTTGAATCTGCTGCTGTTGGAGCTGTTGATTGTTGTAGGCTATTATGTGCTCCAGTTTTGTTGAAGCTGCTGAATCTGTTGTTGAAGATATTGATTGTTGTAGGCTACATTACATGCTCTAGACTAGAGAGCTCTAGTTTTGATGAAGCTGTAGATTGTCGTAGGCTACATGATGTGCTCTAGAGAGCTCTAGTTTTGTCGAAGCTGTTGATTGTTGAAGGCTATTATGTGCTCTAGAGAGTTCTAGTTTTGTTGAAGCTGTTAATTGTTGTAGGCTATTATGTGCTCTAGAGAGCTCTAGTTTTGTTGAAGCAGTTGAATCTGCTGTTGAAGCTGTTGAATCTGTTGTTAAAGCTGTTGATTGTTGTAGGTTATATTGTGTTCTTAAGAGCTCTAGTTTTGTTGAAGCTGTTGAATCTGTTGTTATTGAAGCTGTTGAGTCTGTTGTTAAAGTTGTTGATTGTTGTAGGTTATTGTGTGCTCTAGGGAGCTCTAGTTTTGTTGAAGCTGTTGAATCTGTTGTTGAAGCTGATGAGTATTGTAGGCTATTATGTGCTCTAGAGAGCTCTAGTTTTGTTGAAGCAGTTGAATCTGCTGTTGAATCTGTTGTTAAAGCTGTTGATTGTTGTAGGCTATTTTTTGCTCTAGAGAGCTCTAGTTTGGTTGAAGCTGTTGAATCTGTTGTTATTGAAGCTGTTGAGTCTGCTATTTTGTGTTCTAGAGAGCTCTAGTTTTGTTGAAGCTTTGAATCTGTTGTTATTGAAGCTGTTGAGTCTGCTGTTAAACCTGTTGATTGTTGTAGGCTATTATGTGCTCTAGGGAGCTCTAGTCTTGTTGAAGCTGTTGAATCTGTTGTTGAAGCTGTTGATTGTTGTAGACTACTTTGTGCTCTAGAGAGCTCTAGTTTCGTTGAATCTGTTGTTATTGAAGCTGTTGAATCTATTGTTGAAGCTGTTGATTGTTGTAGGCTATTATGTGCTATAGAGAACTCTAGTTTTGTTGAAGCTGTTGAATCTGTTGTTATTGAAGCTGTTGAGTCTGTTGTTAAAGCTGTTGATTGTTGTAGGTTATTGTGTGCTCTAGGGAGCTCTAGTTTTGTTGAAGCTGTTGAATCTGCCGTTGAATCTGTTGTTAAAGCTGTTGATTGTTGTAGGCTATTTTGTGCTCTAGAGAGCTCTAGTTTTGTTGAAGCTGTTGAATCAGTTGTTATTGAAGCTGTTGAGTCTGTTGTTAAAGCTGTTGATTGTTGTAGGCTATTTTGTGTTCTAGAGAGCTCTAGTTTTGTTGAAGCTGTTGAATCTGTTGTTATTGAAGCTGTTGAGTCTGTTGTTAAAGCTGTTGATTGTTGTAGGCTATTGTGTGCTCTAGAGAGCTCTAGTTTTGTTGAAGCTGTTGAATCTGTTGTTGAAGCTGTTGATTGTTGTAGGCTACTTTGTGCTCTAGAGAGCTCTAGTTTCGTTGAATCTGTTGTTATTGAAGCTGTTGAATCTATTGTTGAAGCTGTTGATTGTTGTAGGCTATTATGTGCTATAGAGAACTCTAGTTTTGTTGAAGCTGTTGAATCTGTTGTTATTGAAGCTGTTGAGTCTGTTGTTAAAGCTGTTGATTGTTGTAGGTTATTGTGTGCTCTAGGGAGCTCTAGTTTTGTTGAAGCTGTTGAATCTGCCGTTGAATCTGTTGTTAAAGCTGTTGATTGTTGTAGGCTATTTTGTGCTCTAGAGAGCTCTAGTTTTGTTGAAGCTGTTGAATCAGTTGTTATTGAAGCTGTTGAGTCTGTTGTTAAAGCTGTTGATTGTTGTAGGCTATTTTGTGTTCTAGAGAGCTCTAGTTTTGTTGAAGCTGTTGAATCTGTTGTTATTGAAGCTGTTGAGTCTGTTGTTAAAGCTGTTGATTGTTGTAGGCTATTGTGTGCTCTAGGGAGCTCTAGTTTTGTTGATGCTGTTGAATCTGCCGTTGAATCTGTTGTTAAAGCTGTTGATTGTTGTAGGCTATTTTGTGCTCTAGAGAGCTCTAGTTTTGTTGAAGCTGTTGAATCAGTTGTTATTGAAGCTGTTGAGTCTGTTGTTAAAGCTGTTGATTGTTGTAGGCTATTTTGTGTTCTAGAGAGCTCTAGTTTTGTTGAAGCTGTTGAATCTGTTGTTATTGAAGCTGTTGAGTCTGTTGTTAAAGCTGTTGATTGTTGTAGGCTATTGTGTGCTCTAGAGAGCTCTAGTTTTGTTGAAGCTGTTGAATCTGTTGTTGAAGCTGTTGATTGTTGTAGGCTACTTTGTGCTCTAGAGAGCTCTAGTTTCGTTGAAGCGGTTGAATCTGTTGTTATTGAAGCTGTTGAATCTGTTGTTGAAGCTGTTAATTGTTGTAGGCTATTATATGCTATAGAGAACTCTAGTTTTGTTGAAGCTGTTGAATCTTTTGTGGAAGCTGTTGATTGTTCTAAGCTATTATGTGCTCTAGAGAGCTCTAGTTTTGTTGAAGCTGTTGAATCTGTTGTTGAAGCTGTTGATTGCTGTACGCTATTATGTGCTCTAGAGAACTCTTGTTTTGTTGAAGCTGTTGAATCTGTTATTGAAGCTGTTGATTGTTGTAGGCTATTATGAGCTATAGAAAGCTCTAGTTTTGTTGAAGCTGTTGAATATGCAGTTGAAGCTGTCGATTGTTGTCGGAAATTATGTGCATTAGAGAACTCAAGTTTTGTTGAAGCTGTTGAATCTGCAGTTGAAGCTGTCGATTGTTGTCGGAAATTATGTGCACTAGAGAACTCTAGTTTTGTCAAAGTTGTTGAAGCTGTTGATTGTTGTAGGCTATTATATGCTATAGAGACGTCTAGTTTTGTTTGAGCTGTTGAATCTGTTGTTGAAGCTGTTGATTGTTGTAGGCTATTATGTGTAATAGAGAGCTTTAGTTTTGTTGAAGCTGTTGAATCTGTTGTTGAAGCTGTTGATTGTTGTAGGCTTATGAGCTCTAGAGAGCTCTAGTTTTGTTGAAGCAGTTGAATCTGTTGTTGAAGCTGTTGATTGTTGTAGGCTATTATGAGCTCTAGAGAGCTCTAGTTTTGTTGAAGCTGTTGAAGTTGTTGAATCTGTTGTTGAAGCTGTTGATCACAATGTTGAAATTGTTGATTGTTGTTGATGTTGTTTAATCTGTTGTGTTGAAGCTGTTGAGGGTTGAACCTGCTGAATCTGAAGTTGTTGAATCTGTTGTTGAAGCTGTTGATCACCATGTTGAAGTTCATGATTGTTGTTGATGTTGTTGAATCTGTTGTTGTTGAAGCTGTTGATGTTGTTGAATCTGAAGTAGTTGAATCTGTTGTTGAAGCTGTTGATTGTTGTTGAATATGTTGTTGAAGCTTTTGATTGTTGGTTATGATTGTTGAAGCTGTTGAATCTGTTGATCTTGTTAGTATAGTTGAAGCTGTTGATTGTTATTACAGTCTATTGTGTGTAAGAGTAGGCTCGTCCCCATAAATCAATTGCTTCAATCACCATGTTGAAGCTGTTGACTGTTGAAGCTGTTAAATCTGTTTTTGAAGATATTGATTGTTGAAGCTGTTAAATCTGAAGTAGTTAAATCTGTAGTTGAAGTTGTAGATAGCTGAAGCTGTTGAATCTGTTGTTTAATCTATTGATCACCATGTTGAAGTTGTTGATTGTAGTTGATGTTGCTGAATCTGTTGTTGAAGCTGTTGATTGTTGAAGCTGTTGAATCTGAAGTTGTTGAATCTTTTGTTGAAGCTGTTGATTGTTGTTGAATCTGTTGTTGAAGCTTTTGATTGTTGAAGTTGTTGAATCTGTTGATCTTGTTAGTATAGTTGAAGCTGTTGATTGTTAGTACAGTCTATTGTGTGTAAGAGTAGGCCCGTCCCCATAAATCAATTGCTTCAATCACCATGTTGAAGCTGTTGACTGTTGAAGCTGTTAAATCTGTTGTTGAAGATGTAGATTGTTGAAGCTGTTGAATCTGAAGTAGTTGAATCTGTTCTTGAAGCTGTTGATAGCTGAAGCTGTTGAATCTGTTGTTTAATCTGTTGATCACCATGTTGAAGTTGGTTGTAGTTGATGTTGCTGAATCTGTTGTTGAAGCTGTTGATTGTTGAAGCTGTTGAATCTGAAGTTGTTGAATCTGTTGTTGAAGCTGTTGATTGTTGTTGAACCTGTTGTTGAAGCTTTTGATTGTTGGTTATGATTGTTGAAGTTGTTTAATCTGCTGATCTTGTTAGAATAGTTGAATCTGCTGATCCTGTTAGTATAGTTGAAGCTGTTGATTGTTAGTACAGTCTATCATGTTTAAGAGTAGGCTCGCCCCAATCAATCAATAGCTTCAATAACCATGTTGAAGCAGTTGATTGTTGAAGCTGTTAAATCTGTTATTAAAGCTGTTGATTGTTGAAGTTGTTAAATAGTAAGTAGTTGAATCGGTTGTAAAAGCTGTTGATTGTTGAAGCTCGTGGATCTGTTGTTTAATCTGTTGATTTCCATGTTGAAGTTGATGATTGTTGTTGATGTTGAATCTGTAGCTGTTGATTGTTGTTGAATCTGTTGTTATTGAAGATGTTGATTGTTGAAGCTGTTAAATCTGAAGCTGTTCAATCTGTTGTTGAAGCTGATGATTGTTGAAGTTATTAAATCTGTTGCTTAATTGGTTGATCACCATGTAGAAGTTGTTGATTGTCATTGATGTTGTTGAATTTGTTGTTGAAGCTGTTGATTGTTGAGGCTGTTGAATCTGTTGACCTTGTTAGTGTAGTTGAAGCTGTTGATTGTTAGTACAGTCTATCTTGTGTAAGAGTGGGCTCTCCCCAATGACTCAATAGCTTCAATCACCGTGTTGAAGCTGTTGATTGTTGAAACTAATGAATCTGTTGTTGAAGCTGTTGATTGTTATTGGTGCTTTTGATGTTAAATCTGTTGTTGAAGCTGTTTATTGTTGATGATGTTGAATTTGGTGTTGAATTACTTGTTGAAGCTGATTATTGTTGAAGCAGTTGTTCAATCTGTTGAACTTGTTAGTATAGTTGAAGCTGTTGATTGATGATTATGATAGTTGAAGCTGTCGAATCTGTTGCTCACCATGTTGAACCTGTTAATTGTTGTTGATGTTGTTGAATCTGTTGCTTATGCTTGTTGAATCGGTTCTTGAAGCTGTTGATTGTTGAAGCTGTTGAATCTGAAGTTGTTGGATCTGTTGTTGAAGCTGTTGATAGCTGAAGCTGTTAAATCTGTTGTTTAATCTGTTGATCATCATGTTGAAGCTGTTGATATTTATAGGCTACCATGTGCTCCAGTTTTGTTGAAGCTGTTGATTGTTGTAGGCTATTATGTGTTCTAGAGAGCTCTAATTTTGTTAAAGCTGTTGTTGTTAAAGCTGTTGAATCCGTTGTTGTTGAAGCTGTTGATTGTTTTAGGCTATTATGTGCTCTAGTTTTATTTAAGCTGTTGAATCTGTTGTTGTTGAAGATGTTGATTGTTGTAGGTTACAATATGTGCTCTAGAGAGCTCTAGTTTTGTCGAAGCTGTTGAATCTATTGTTGAAGCTGTTGATTGTTGTAGGCTATTATGTGTTCTAGA
This sequence comes from Stappiaceae bacterium, assembly GCA_964291365.2. Lineage (GTDB taxonomy): Bacteria > Pseudomonadota > Alphaproteobacteria > Rhizobiales > Stappiaceae > JBDWFY01. Next base: position 16,366 of record OZ220011.1, on the reverse strand, counting down.
GAGCTCTAGTTTCGTTGAAATTGTTGAATCTGTTGTTGTTGAAGATGTTGATTGTTTAAGCTACATTATGTGCTCTAGAGAGCTCTAGTTTTGTAAAAGCTATTCAATTTTTTGTTGTTGAAGACGCTGTTTGTTGTAAGCGACATTATGTGCGCTAGAGAGCTCTAGCTTTGTTGAAGCTGTTCAATCTGTTGTTGAAGCTGTTGATTGTTGTAGGCTATTATGTGCTCTAGAAAGCTCTAGTTTTGTTGAAGCAGTTGAATCAGCTGTTGATTGTTGTAGGCTATTATGTGCTCTAGAAAGCTCGTTTTGTTAAAGCAGTTGAATCAGCTGTTGATTGTTGTAGGCTATAATGTGCTCTAGAGAGCTCTAGTTTTGTTGAAGCAGTTGAATCTGTTGTTGAAGCTGGTGATTGTTGTAGGCTATTATGTGCTCTAGGGAGCCCTAGTTTTGTTGTAGCTATTGTATCTGTTGTTGTTGAAGCTGTTGAATCTATTGTTAAAGCTGTTGATTGTTGTAGGCTATTATGTGCACTAGTTTTATTGAAGCTGTTGAATCTGTTGTTGTTGAAGCTGTTGATTGTAGTAGGCTATTATGTGCAATAGAGAGCTCTAGTTTTGTTGAAGTTGTTGAATCTGTTGTTGTTGCAGATGTTGATTGTTGTAGGCTACATTATCTGCTCTAGAGAGCTCTAGTTTTGTTTGAGCTGTTCAATCTGTTGTTGCTGAAGGTGTCAAATGTTGTAAGGTATGTGATCTAGAGAGCTCTAGTTTTGTTGAAATTGTTGAATCTGTTGTTGACGATGTTGATTGTTGTAAGGTACATTATGTGCTCTAGAGAGCTCTAGCTTTGTTAAAGCTGTTGATTGTTGTAGGCTATTATGTGCTCTAGAAAGCTCTAGTTTTGTTGAAGCAGTTGAATCAGCTGTTGATTGTTGTAGGCTATTATGTGCTCTAGAGAGCTCTAATTTTGTTGAAGCAGTTGAATCTATTGTTGAAGCTGTCGATTGTTGTAGGCTAATATGTGCTCTAGGGAGCTCTAGTTTTGTTGAAGCTGTTGAATCTGTTGTTGAAGCTGTTGAATCTGTTGTTAAAGCTGTTAATTGTTGTAGGCTATTATGTGATTTAGTTTTATTGAAGCTGTTGAATCTGTTGTTGAAGCTGTTGAATCTGTTGTTAAAGCTGTTGATTGGTGTAGGCTATTATGTGATCTAGTTTTATTGAAGCTGTTGAATCTGTTGATCGTTGTAGGCTATTAAGTGCAATAGAGAGCTCTAGTTTTGTTTAAGTTGTTGAATCTGTTGTTGTTGCCGATGTTGATTATGTGCTCTAGTTTTATTGAAGCTGTTGAATCTGTTGTTGTTGAAGCTGTTGCTTGTTGTAGGCTATTATGTGCAATAGAGAGCTCTTGTTTTGTTGAAGCTGTTAAATCTGTTGTTGCAGATGTTGATTGTTGTAGGCTATTATGTGCAATAGAGAGCTCTAGTTTTGTTGAAGTTGTTGAATCTGTTGTTGCAGATGTTGATTGTTGTAGGCTACATTGTCTGCTCTAGAGAGTTCTAGTTTTGTTTAAGCTGTTCAATCTGTTGTTGCTGAAGGTGTCAAATGTTGTAAGGTATTATGTGATCTAGAGAGCTCTAGTTTTGTTGAAATTGTTGAATCTGTTGTTGTTGACGATGTTGATTGTTGTAAGGTACATTATGTGCTCTAGAGAGCTCTAGCTTTGTTAAAGCTGTTGATTATTGTAGGCTATTATGTGCTCTAGAAAGCTCTAGTTTTGTTGAAGCAGTTGAATCAGCTGTTGATTGTTGTAGGCTATTATGTGCTCTAGAGAGCTCTAGTTTTGTTGAAGCAGTTGAATCTGTTGTTGAAGCTGTCGATTGTTGTAGGCTAATATGTGCTCTAAGGAGCTCTAGTTTTGTTGAAGCTATTGAATCTGTTGTTGTTGAAGCTGTTGAATCTCTTGTTAAAGCTGTTGATTGTTGTAGGCTATTATGTGCTCTAGTTTCATTGAAGCTGTTGAATCTGTTGTTGTTGAAGCTGTTGATTGTTGTAGGCTACTATGTGCAATAGAGAGCTCTAGTTTTGTTGAAGTTGTTGAATCTGTTGGTGCAGATGTTGATTGTTGTATGCTACATTGTCTGCTCTAGAGAGCTCTAGTTTTGTTTAAGCTGTTAAATCTGTTGTTGCTGAAGGTGTCAAATGTTGTAAGGTATTATGTGCTCTAGAGAGCTCTAGTTTTGTTGAAATTGTTGAATCTATTGTTGTTGACAAAGTTGATTGTTGTAAGGTATATTATGTGCTCTAGAGAGCTCTAGCTTTGTTAAAGCTGTTGATTGTTGTAGGCTATTATGTGCTCTAGAAAGCTCTAGTTTTGTTGAGTCAGCTGTTGATTGTTGTAGGCTATTATGTGCTCTAGAGAGCTCTAGTTTTGTTGAAGCAGTTGAATCTGTTGTTGAAGCTGTCGATTGTTGTAGGCTAATATATGCTCTAGGGAGCTCTAGGTTTGTTGAAGCTATTGAATCTGTTGTTGAAGCTGTTGAATCTCTTGTTAAAGCTGTTGATTGTTGTAGGCTATTATGTGCTCTAGTTTTATTGTAGCTGTTGAATCTGTTGTTGTTGAAGCTGTTGATTGTTGTAGGCTATTATGTGCAATAGAGAGCTCTAGTTTTGTTGAAGTTGTTGAATCTGTTGTTGTTGCAGATGTTGATTGTTGTAAGCTACATTGTCTGCTCTAGAGAGCTCTAGTTTTGTTTAAGCTGTTAAATCTGTTGTTGCTGAAGGTGTCAAATGTTGTAAGGTATTATGTGCTCTAGAGAGCTCTAGTTTTGTTGAAATTGTTGAATCTGTTGTTGTTGACGATGTTAATTGTTGTAAGGTACATTATGTGCTCTAGAGAGCTCTAGCTTTGTTAAAGCTGTTGATTGTTGTAGGCTATTATGTGCTCTAGAAAGCTCTAGTTTTGTTGAAGCAGTTGAATCAGCTGTTGATTGTTGTAGGCTATTATGTGCTCTAGAGAGCTCTAGTTTTGTTGAAGCAGTTGAATCTGTTGTTGAAGCTGTCGATTGTTGTAGGTTAATATGTGCTCTAGGGAGCTCTAGTTTTGTTGAAGCTGTTGAATCTGTTGTTGTTGAAGCTGTTGAATGTGTTGTTAAAGCTGTTGATTGTTGTAGGCTATTATGTGATCTAGTTTTATTGAAGCTGTTGAATCTGTTGTTGAAGCTGTTGATCGTTGTAGGCTATTATGTGCAATAGAGAGCTCTAGTTTTGTTTAAGTTGTTGAATCTGTTGTTGTTGCAGATGTTGATTGCTGTAGGCTACATTGTCTGCTATAGAGAGCTCTAGTTTTGTTCAAGCTGTTCAATATGTTGTTGCTGAAGGTGTCAAATGTTGTAGGCTATTATGTGCTCTAGAGAGCTCTAGTTTTGAGCAGGGCGAAAGCACACAGATGGAACAAATATCACCTTGTTACTACTACTTTCCAATCCAATACATGAAAACTGATACATGCACATGTACATACACTGTAGCAAACCATTTTATTCTATTACCTAAGAAAGATGTATGCATACATGCAGGAGTGCAGAACTGGGAGCACTAGAAAATCAATGATATCACATAAATGTACAAGTCACTTGTAATACCTTAAAGCTAGAAATTTTCATGTTGACTAAGTTAGCAGCAACTACCCCATACCACATACATGTAACATTAGTAATGTGAATGTACTTTTTTTTCTCACAAACATTTCTAAACTTAAATTTACACATGGTGGTAGCAGTACAGATACCTTTGAATGCTGGTTGATTTCCTATTTCCATTAGCTTCTACTCAGTCCATGGTTTTGTGCGGAGATACATTGTGTATAAATATACATACACGTACATGATAATGTAAATGGTTAGCACTCAAAACTGTAAGTTGTGGCTAAGTAACCATGCACCGTGCTCCTCTATTACTGTATGTATTATGTATAGTGTCCACACTAAAGCAGCTGTGATTAGACATTAATTTGGGCAATAATAATTTTGAGCAGCATAATTTTGAGCATTATAGGGATGTCCTGGCATTTGAGAATAATGCTAGCATTATTTTTGAAGCATTATTGGACCAACTTTTACATCTGCTCACAAATTTTAAAACAAGTAGGTGTTTTTTGTAGTCACTGAGTGACATAGAGTACTTGGAGACTAAAGCAACTAGAGACTCACAGAGGCTAACACAGACTTGTCATTGACCTCTACTAAGATAACCTTTGACCCTGAGTGAATGACATCATACTATATAACTTACAAACAGCTTCACAGAAAGACAAGCACGCTGTATGGAAGACTACATAGAGACCTCTGTAATGCTCCAATACAATAATAGATGACTGATGACATGTTCCTTTTTTTTTTTGTATCAAAGTACATAGATTTGACAAGAATAATGCCAATACCTTGAGTATTATAAGGGCTACCTTGAGCATTATAGGGGCATTCCTGAGCATTATAGGGCCATTATCTGGGAATTTGAGAATAGCATTATAGGCCAAAATTTTAGCATAATTTACAAAAGCCTGGAGTGGATATGGGAGATATATAGTACTATAGCCAGATGATCGACCTGAGGCTTATAAAACCAGCCATAACTTAGCAATGGGTTGTCATAAAAACAGGAAACAACCACAAGGTAGCTGAGAGATTGCTGTCTCTCCTGAGGTTTGAATCAAGCAAATCGGTTAAGAACACGCCATACAATTTCAATTTTTAGCTCTATGGAAATTTGTATGTAAAATGATTTCCAGCATGTAGATTGTAGCTCGTGCATGCTTCATCCGTTCAACGGGAAACACCCAGTGCTAATATATAGGCCTCATTGAGAGGAAGCTATTCACACCTTAACCATAAGGATTACTATCACTGCCACTCTGCTATTGAGATTGAGCCAAAACATCGGGCATCTGGAATCACTACTGTACTATAGCTGTGTGTGGTCCCAGCTCCATAACTATAATATACCCCTGAAAAATGATTAATATTGTTCCACTCTGTAGATGTGGTATGGTAAAATATGTACTCCTAGAGCAGCCAGCAGCCACCTCGGGATGGATGCACACACTTCAGACAACACACCCACACATACAGCAACTGCTCTCAGCATTAAAAACAATATTATACCACTCACAACAAAATAACTAAAAACATACATGTACCATGTGTTACACATGTATATATTATTTACGGCATTTCAATGTATTGTGGTGGTGATGCTATAATTAAATTTTTATTAGTTTGATACCAGTTTTGCTGATGTTCTTTGAATTTTTCCGTGTATTCTGTCCTCTAGCTAGCACTGCAACTCAGCAAATGCACTCTCAGAGGTCTACCTGTGGAATATATAATAATGTCAAGAGTATATAGTAGGAAGAGAGCGGGAGAGTATCATACTGTTGTGCAAATGCATTGCTGATAATTAAATTTGAGTGGTTGACTCAAGCTGTGAAACCCAACAGTGCGGCAGTTGGTTAATACCAAGGTGGGCTGTCATAGACCAATTATTGGCCAACACTCACTTAACTTACAAGGTGGTTGTGTAGTATATTACAGTTTACAGGAATATACGGGTTTAATTATTTGCAATGCATTTGCACAGCAGTATGCAGAGTAGGATACTCTCCCTCTCTCTTCTATTATGTTCTCTTGATGATGTAAATGATAATTCACTCCCTAGTTAAACAAACTCACCGTAGAAAATCAGACTTGTATATTGTTTTGCCACACGTTCCTCACTGGTCACCTTGGCCTGTATATAGTCGAAAAAATGACATTATAATGATGTAGTTGATAATTATAAAAAATGTCTTGTACATACCTCATGCAAATTAATAAACAATACACATACATAAATCAATGTACACTATGGAAGCTTTAGGACTCTAATTAAAGGGATATCCTCTCAATGCCTTTCTCCTATGCATCTTTGTCCAGACCTCAGACTCTACCGTAGGAAAGTTAGCCAGAGCTATAAATCTTTATAATTACAGGGGCATTAGCTCATTACCTCGTGAGTGAGGTTACCATTGAGATCGTGAACCATAGTGCGTATAAAAATTAATCGAGACACAAGCAATAATCATTACAATTGCAGTATACAGAAAAACGTAGATTGTACAGTGACACTACATCCCTAAATTTTTTAGGTCTGCATCATGAAGTAGAGTTGTCAGAGCACATACCCCATGTGTACTGCTCGGCATTTTCAACAGTGTGTGTCTGTGTGTGCCATAATATAATAGCCAACACTCTGTGACTCAACAACCCTTACATGTACCTGCATTTAGCTTGAGCATGTACAATCGAAACAGCATGTGTGCATAATGCAGTACTAGGTGTGGTTAATAGGCATGGCCGATCTTATAGTTTCTAGCATTCATTACTGGCGTAAGAAGTGGGGGGGGGGGGGGGGAGGGGGACTATAGGCCTTAATGCCATATAAAGACAGAAAGTAAGAATCAAACATAATCCTAGCTGTAACAACATTGTAAGCCTATCAACATATTCTCTGTCTAGTGCTGAACGTAGTATACTACATGTATCAAAAGGTCTCTCATTTATTCCCGAGCCCAAGTCTATAGACCACAATGATATAGCTACAGGCCTCTCGAAGCTCCATAAAAAATTCTCGTACAATACGAACTAGCTACTAAATAAAAAACCCTACTTCAATCACAACACAACAACACCACACTGTCAAACAGTACCGGTAACCAACCAGACCCACCTAACTCAACCTTTGATCCCTGGGAAAAAATCAAACATTCAAAGTGAAAAATAACTCCCTTACTAGGGCCGAAAGCAAAAACACGTTCCTCAATATAAACTAGACCAAGAAATTATCTCCCTAGGTACAAACAACAAACAAATTAAAGGTGACAATATCACCAAAGCCGAAAGAGCAGCAATCAAATCATTAAAAAACAACAAAGATATAGTCATCAACAAAGCCGACTGAGGATCAACCATTGTAGTGTTAAACAAATGCTACTACATTGAGGAAGGCCTCAAAAATCCAGACGAACCAAAAGTATACAAACAACTCAAAGCAGACACCACTGCCTTCATAAGAACCTACATTATGAAATTCCTAGTTGAACTTAGATTCCAAATATGGATGCCAATGGAATTTGTCAACTTTTGCACACCCTCCGTACAATTCAGAACCTCACAATTCTACTTCCTAAAAAAGATACTCAAAAACCCAATGGGCATAAGACCTATTGTTTCCAGTCTCAATAGCGTAACTGAGAACATCTCAAGTTTCGTAGACTACTGGCTTCAACTACTAGTCAAACAACTTCCGTCATTTCTAAAACAGACCAAGGAATTTGTTGACCTAATCACAACCATTCAAATTCCACTAAACAGTACTCTAGTCAGATCCTCACTATATACGAACATACCACACAAAGATGGCATCACATCCAGCGTCAATGCTCTCAAACGGGACCAAGATCCATATCCTCTACGGCCACCAATCGAGTTCTGGAGGAAATACTAAACATTGTCCTCAAGAATAACGTCTTTGAATTCAACAGAGACTTCTTCCTCCAACTACAAGGAACGGCCATGGGCACCAAAATGGTCCCAGCATATGCTAAGCTATTCATGGGGTCATTGGAACCTATCCTAGCGTGGCTAGGACATCCATACATACTTCTATAGAAAAGAGACATTGACGACATATTCCTAATATGGACAGGCACAGACGAACAACTAAACACATTCATCACAAATATCAACAAAGTCCACTCCACGATCAAATTCACACACAAATAAGAGAGAAATGAACTTATATTTTTGGATGTTACGCTCTACAAAGGCCCAACTTTAAAGACAGAGGCCTCCTGGATGTTAAAACACACATAAGACCGACCAACAAACAATTGTACATCCATAAAACCTCATACCACCCCAAAAGTGTGAAAACAGCCATCCCAAAAGGAGAAACACTAAGACACCTCCTCACAAACACACAAGGGGATACACTCAAACTTATTACAAACAAACTAAAAGACAAACTCATTGAAAGAGGCTACAAAGCGGAGGAAATTACAATTATCATTCGACAATATCCCTTCCATAACCGCACTCAACTCACCAAGAACAACAACAAAACAGCAACCACACCCCCAGTACATGTAGTCCTCCCGGTCAAATTCAGTCCCACATGCAAGGACATTAGGGAAATCCTATACACATATTGGCCGGATATCGAACATGACACACTAGTTAATGCCATATTCCCTAACAAACCAATGACAGCATACAAAAATTGGACTTGCTAGGATGTGTGTACTAGCAGTACGAATGTTACTCTTTTAATGCTACTACTATATCCCTAGCATTTTGAATAATTATATGGCTTAGTATTAAACACATCATAGATCCACGATCGGGAGCTACTATTGGGTTATGGGGGATACATCTAGACATAAGCTATAGCGTATACAAACAAGATGTGCACAAATTAATATTCGGTATGGAGTTCCCCGGGGCCATGACAAGTACGACTTTGCCGAGCTCACCAGTTTCAGTGTTCTTAGCCTTCAGCTGGATTGCTCACTCTGCTTCGGCATCTCCATGGATCAAGCGCTCATTGACACGGAATCGTAGGCCTGGGAACGAGACTGCCACTCCGTTCCCAATCCGATCTGCTCACACGTATCAGATATCAGATCTGGAGCTCTGACTAGTGCACTGGAACCGGGTTGCAATGTATCACGCGCGTCCATACACGCAATGTTTAACGTGGTTGCGCGTTCTGCTGAAGAGGCTTATAAATATTCACGTCCATGCGCAATTAATGTATCGATAATAAGACTAATCAGGCATTTCATGGCCGTAGACAAGTAGGTGCTTGGGGGTGCTGAAGCACTCCCAAATTTTTGATATGTCTAATACTTGGTACGTTTAAGCACCACAGTTGTACTCGAAGGACTGAGAAATCCATGATTCAGATTATCTAGTATGCATGCTGCTCCTTAGCCAGGTCATTTTTATGAACTTTCTTACGGTCCAATGATCGACACAGTCTAGGTTAGACCACACCTATGTAGTCAATGACCTTTGACCTTTGAGATCAAGCACCCCCAAACAAAAAATCTTGTCTACGGCCCTGCATTTACAAGCAAATTGAAGTGCCTGTAGTTTATGTCCCATGCATATGATATTCTCTGCACCTATGCAGACAGTAATCATGTGAGTGTCCGTGTGTGTGTGTGTGTGTGTGTGTGTGTGTGTGTGTGTGTGTGTGTGTGTATGTGTGTGTCTGTGTGTGTCTGTGTATATGTGAAGATGTAGATGTGGATAGCTGCTCTTGAAAAGTTCTCATTGCGCCCATGCACATAATAATATTATTATGTTTCTATAACAGGGAGAGAGATAGGCGTGAATATAAGGTGTGTAGCTATACAGAGAACTAAGGAGAGAAATCAAAGAGTGAGGGAGGAATACAAAGTTGACTAGATATGACATAAGTCTACACAGATGTGCACAGGGTTACTTTTAATTGCACTCTCCATGGGCTCAAAAGAAACAATAGCTCTCACAAAAGACTGTTTATAGTAAACTAATTAAAATTTCACATCTTGTGCTGAATAATTAGCATATAATTAGCTACATGCATCGTGTACATGGCCCCTGCTTTGATTGGTGTACAAGCGCCCAAGGTCATTCGTTCTCTTCGAAGCTATCGCAACCGTGAATTATCGTCGTGTGATTTCTACTATGATTGACTCCTCTGACAGGGGCCTGAGCAATCTCCATCGCTATGGCGTTAAGGGATGTAATGTAAGTGGCATGGGAAAACGTAACATAGCTTATGGGCTACGAGCGCCCAAGTTGGGCAACTAGCTACAGGCAAATTACTTCAATTCACTTGCGTTCGAACGTACGTTCGCTCTAGCAAGGGGAATCAGAGGGGAAAGGGGGAGGGGGGTGGTGTACAGACTGATAGGTAGCTTTACGGAATTCCTTGGTATTATCTTTTGTTTAGGGCAATGTGTTCTTCGATTCCATGTGTCCAGTAGTCCAGCGTACCTAGCTAGATTCCACTCGCGATCGTGCCTCGATATCTGGCGCACGCTATGCCCGGACCATATGTTGAAAGATATTTTGTAGTCTATAGGAGACTGGTGTTCATGTGTGCATTCTTGTCAGCTACTCGCGAGTGAACTTGATGTTCGGGGACTATTGATCGTGATCGAAAAAGGAGGAACTCAGTGAGCAACGTTTCCAGGTGAGTGTTACTAAGTTTCAACTTTGACTGTAAAGATCTTGGCATGATTAGGCCACTCCAAATAAATTATTTGTTTCTCATCCCCCCTCAGCCCTAAAATTGATTCGGGCGGGCGGCATTTTTGGCGAGTAATGGTCGTCCAAGTCACGAGTTTTGTAGGAAATAGTTGACAAAATTACAAGTTTAACTCGCCCAAAAATTGAAGCGGTATAGTTTTGTATTGTACTGGTACAAATGGAATTACATGCGGGCAGAAATAATGGGGGGATGAGAAACAACTGATTGACCATATGCAGAATAAATTTCTAAATAACGCACGCCTAAACGTTAGTATACAAACATATGGGACTGAGGGCACCAACACGAACAGACCAGAAAGCAAGAAATGCACTAACTTTGACTAGCTAGAACTCCACACAAACAGCAAAATATCCGTCAACTGCGGTTGCTGTACAAAGAACTACAACAAAATAAGTGACCTATGGCAATTTTGTGTCCTACTTTGCCACAAAATCCAGAGTTTCTCAAGAACATCTTTGCTGGGTCCTCTTTTCAAACGTTTCTTGGTTTATAAGCACCATAGAGCACCCCAACAAAAGGTTCAAGGGCTTGAGCACGTTCTACTTCACCATTTCTACAGCATGCAGCTGTTTACATTCTTTAGGTGGGGCTTTCTGGGCTTCAGGAAGCGAAACAAACCACACGGCATTCTTGTGGCGAGGACATTTTGTGGTGTGTTTCGCTTCCTGAAGCCCAGAGAGCCCCGCCTAAAGAATGTAAACAGCTGCATCTGTAGAAATGGTGAGGTAGAACGTGCTCAAGCCCTTGAACCTTTTGTTGGCGTGCTCTATGGCGCTTCTAAATCAAGAAACGTTTGAAAAGAGGACCCAGCAAAGATGTTCTTGAGAAACTCTGGATTTTGTGGCATCAAGAGCAAAGTAGGACACAAAACTGCCATAGGTCACTTATTTTGTTGTAGTTCTTTATACAGCAACCGCAGTTGATGGATATTTTGCTGTTTGTGTGGAGTTTTAGCTAGTCAAAGTTAGTGCATTTCTTACTTTCTTGTCTGTTCGTGTTGGTGCCCCCAGCCCCATATGTTTGTATACAGACGTTTAGGCGTGCGTTATTTAGAAAATTTATTCTGCATATGGTCAATTGATTTGGAGTGGCCTTACCTAAGGTCGAGTGACACAGGACAAATGTACAGCATACATTATTATACTGCTAAGCAGGGGAGTTGTGTGGGTTGTCGTGGAAGACAGTGACCGTGCGAACGTAAACAGCCAACTCAGTTGGGAGGGGGAGAAGGGTACATTTTACCGAAGGAAGGCTGTATGCAACTTGCAACCTCTGTAAAGCAGTACGTACTGCTAGTGTGTAAGGTGTTTTAAAGTAGAGTACAAAGGTCACCAGACATACTTTTGTATAGCCAGTTATAATTTCAAGTTGTGGTATTAACATATTGTGTAGGTGTACTTTGTGCTTCAAAAGAGCTTCTTCAGGTAGATATTCTGGAGTTAGATACTCTCTTATTTACTCTTACTGTTAAACAAGCATTGAAGTATAGTATACCTAAGCCCAACGAGGCTCCAGTGTTGGGCATGTACATATGTAGGACTGGTGTATTTCTTTGCCTTGTTATAATTATTGTTGATGTAGCAGGTGGTGAACTTGCTACTATATATATTGTTCTCTTGGTGAGCTACTGATACTTCTGGTCTTCAGGAGCTTGACAGGCTGATCCGTGTAAGCATTAAAGTACATGTAGCTATAGATCCATACGAGCATAGCAGAACTTGAAGGTTATCAGTGTTGCCAGGTCTACAGATTTAGCTGTATTCTACAGATTTATGTACTTGCATTGTATAAGACGGTAGTATGGACGAATAAAGGCTTCTCTGGGTGACATATTAGAAACAGTCATTAATGTGATAGAATAATGACATCAACTTCTCTCTACAACTGCTATGTATGATGTTATATTTATACTTAGAGAATAACTTTTGGTTTCCATGACTTCCTGTCTACCGTCAGGCTCTGGGAAGAAGCCTATGTGGTAAAAGAAGGTTAGAGATCAACTAGCATGTGTGTGTGGGGGGGGGGGGTCATTTTTTGCATTCAGCTGTGTTGTTACTTCATGCCCGTGGTATGGTGTTGAGAAGTTCTTACTACAAGTGTGCATATATGTATACTGGTGTATGTTGTGAGTTTTTCTACATGTGCCCTGAATGTGCATGTAGTTGTACTATACTAGAACCATAGCTTGCTCTTAGTGTGTATCATGCACACATACACATAATATTATTTAGTATTTGGTTATCTCTTTTTTGCTTCAGAGAGGGTGTGAAGTTGATGGCGTGCTGATTACAGAAGATTAGAAGAGAGAGTGGCTGGCCTGTATCGTACAGAAGGAACACACCTTAATGTCTGTGAACAATTTTCTAACATTCTCTCCTTCCATCTGATCCAACATCTAATGAAGTTATGCTTGGCACATGCTGGGTGGATGACGCTGATCGTTTCGCACCACATTCCTCGAATGGAAGCTGCTTTTGCTCGCAAACTAAAACTTGACTACTCACCTTCCCCCATCGGTCATGTCACCTTATATTTTCATTATTTTTGTAAATTTTCACGGGGACGGCCAGGCTAAATCCATGATTCCCATAGTTAAACCTCTTGTTCTGTTGTTTATGTAGGAGTCTGTACATGGATGCTGATGTACGTGGATGACTGTATTGGAATGGTAACGTTTGTCGTGTGTGTTTATGTGTGTGTATCAGCAAGGGCATATACTGGCCATAGGCAGTGGCTGCGGGAGGGGAGCTTTCGGAGAGCCAGCACAGCTTTCCCAAACATTATGTGTTAATCCTTTTGTTCTGTTGTTTATATAGGAGTGTGATGCTGATGTACATGTATCGGAGTTCGTAAGGGGGTGCTGAAATCACAGCTTTGCTGGCCATAGGCAGGGGGTGCGGGAGTGGAGCTTTCATAAGTTTATTTATTATGTGTGAAAGCCAGCACATGTTAGCAAGGGCATATGTGGGAGTTATGTGCGAGGAAGCTTCTCGTAAGGGGAGTGCTCAGTTAGAGGGTGATAGTTTGTGGTGAAGTCGCAGCTTTGTGGGCCATAGGCGGTAGCTGTGGGAGGGGAGCTTTCGGAGAGCCAGCACAGCTTTCCCAAAGATTATGTGTTAATCCTTTTGTTCTGTTGTTTATATAGGAGTGTGATGCTGATGTACATGTATCGGAGTTCGTAAGGGGGTGCTGAAATCACAGCTTTGCTGGCCATAGGCAGGGGGTACGGGAGTGGAGCTTTCATAAGTTTATTTATTTTGTGTGAAAGCCAGCACATGTTAGCAAGGGCATATGTGGGAGTTATGTGCGAGGAAGCTTCTCGTAAGAGGAATGCTCAATTAGAGGGTGATAGTTTGTGGTGAAGTCGCAGCTTTGTGGGCCATAGGCGGTGGCTGTGGGAGGGGAGCTTTCGGAGAGCCAGTACAGCTTTCCCAAAGATTATGTGTTAATCCTTTTGTTCTGTTGTTTATGTAGGAGTGTGATGCTGATGTACATGTATCGGAGTTCGTAAGGGGGTGCTGAAATCACAGCTTTGCTGGCCATAGGCAGGGGGTACGGGAGTGGAGCTTTCATAAGTTTATTTATTTTGTGTGAAAGCCAGCACATGTTAGCAAGGGCATATGTGGGAGTTATGTGTGAGGAAGCTTCTCGTAAGGGAGTGCTCAGTTAGAGGGTGATAGTTTGTGGTGAAGTCGCAGCTTTGTGGGCCATAGGCGGTGGCTGTGGGAGGGGAGCTTTCGGAGAGCCAGCACAGCTTTCCCAAAGATTATGTGTTAATCCTATTGTTCTGTTTTTGATATAGGAGTGTGATGCTGATGTACATGTATCGGAGTTCGTAAGGGGGTGCTCAGAGGGGGCTGAAGGAGGGGAGCTTTCGGAGAGCCAGCACAGCTTTCCCAAAATTTATGTGTTAATCCTTTTATTCTGTTCTTTATATAGGAGTGTGATGCTGATGTACATGTATCAGAGTTCGTAAGGGGGTGCTCAGAGGGTGTGGTAGTGGCTGTGGGAGGGGAGCTTTCGGAGAGCCAGCACAGCTTTCCCAAAATTTATGTGTTAATCCTTTTATTCTGTTCTTTACATAGGAGTCTGATGCTGATGTGCGTGTATAGGAGTTTTCATCTGTGCGTGTGTGTATCGGAGTGGTAATGTTTGTTGTGTGTTTATGTGTTCATGTTAGCAAGGGCGTATGTGGGAGGAAGCTTCTCGTAAGGGGTTGCTCAGTTAGATGGTGAGTGTTAGTGTGTGTGTATGTGTGAGTGTTTTGGACTTTATGTGTGTGTTTATGTGCATGTTAGCAAGGGTGTATGTGGGAGCTATGTGGGAGGAAGCTTATTGTAAATGGGGTGGTCAGGTAGAATTAGTCCATGGAAAAGCGTGCATGGCCAGGGGAGCTTTTGTTCGGGGTTGCTCAGTTAGAGGATGAGGTAGTAATAGTCCATGGCGCATGGCAAGCCTGCTGGGGTAGATGCAGGAAGCTTTTCGTGCTTAGTTGGAAGGTAAGGTAGTAGTAATAGCCCTCAGTTAAGTCACCATGTATTCAACTGTAGATCTGATGTCGAGCAAGGGATCTGCACTCTACACGATGTCCAGAGGATAGGTAAGACATTTACACACACATAGGCTTGTAAGTAATTGTACCTATAATACTAAGCTGGCTGTCCCTAAAATTTGCTTTCAATTCATTGGTAAACTCTAATGTACCTTTTCTCTGCTGATTTTTGTATCATTAATTTTGTCTTCTTGTATCTCATTTTCATTGTTGCACTTGATTGTTTTGTACTCCCTCCTCATTTTTAGCTGCTCATTGTAATATTCATTGTTTATTTCCTTCTTAATTTCCTTTTTGTAGCTCATTTTTAATCATTCCTTACTATTCAATTTAATATGATGTAATCTGTTCTCTACAATTGGCTACGCGCACGCGTATTCTACGTGCGCGTACCGCGTATATTGGTGCACAAAAAGCGCAAATATTGGCATTGGATAGCGTATGAATATTTGCCGATGGGATCGATCTCCATTCCCAGTATATAGACCAATGCATCGATAAGGAAGTTGCATTCCGCTTCTACAAGCCTTGGTACGCTTGCAAGCTGGGAATGAGATCGAGACCTACTTTGATACTCGTACTCGTTCGTGGACAGAAGGACCTCGGGAGTGTCAATTGAGAACAGGCTAGATGTGAGCAAGCGAAGGCACACCTCGCTATGTGTATATATACCATGGCGCTTTTCTATAAAATTCTCGTTGATCGTGGCTAGATCTCGGCGTGAACTCGACGGTACAATCTTTAATCGTGGTTTAATATTATGAACCTGTCTATTAACGTATGCTTGCAAGCTGGGAATGAGATCGAGACCTACTTTGATACTAGTACTCGTTCGTGGACAGGAGGACCTCGGCAGCGTCAATTGAAAGCAGGCTAGATGTGAGCGTGCGAAGGCACACCTCGCTATGTGTATATATACCATGGCCCTTTTCTATAAACTTCTCTTGGATTTTGGTTAGATCTCAGCGTTTGTCTCGAGCCACCAGAGGCGTGAACTCGACGGTACAATCTTTCATCGTGGTTTAATATTATGAACCTGTCTATTAAGCTAGCCTGCTGTTATGATGGCACATCTTTCAACAGTAAGACTCGGCTAAGATGGCACATCCTAAGCCAGTGAAGGGGTATAAGAGTGTGTGAGTAATGTGTGTGTGTGCGTGTGTGGCAGTCCCATGTAGAAAACAGCAAATAATTCAATTTCGACCGAGACGGAATAATGAATGAACATGTTCGTTCACTCCTCGAGTTTGAACGCGATCGGTTGCTATAGCCAGTAGTTACGCGCTTGCAACCGTGACGACCTTAGGCCATTTATTGCTAACCGGGCGCGGCCCCACCCACCCGTGCAACACAATGTTCAGTACGTGCAAAAGGCAGAGTCGTGACTGGATCAAGAAAGAGAAGACCGGACCGGAGGAGGTAAGTAGCTGTAATCGTAATATAGTCTTAACCA
>OZ220055.1:0-170599 GCA_964291365.2 Stappiaceae bacterium | reverse complement strand
TAATTGTTCAGCTTGTAGCTAATCTTAAAATATAGTGAATGAACAATTATAGTGTTTATTAATAAATGCATCTTGTTACTGCATGGGGGCAGTCATTCACATTAATTTTAGGTGTTCATCAAAAACACTGCTGAAACAAAACATATATACACAACGTAATAAGCTATCCACACACTATACTTGATGATGTGATGTTTGTAAGACATTAAAGGTGCTTGTATGCTAAACAATTATTAACAGTTATTGTTAGCCGTACTAGATACATTTAGCATGTCCAGCAATATTTTTGTTTTAGATTGAAATTCAGCCAGCTATATATCACTGTAAAAACTGATTGGTTATTTCAACAAATTTTGTTACTGTAACAAACGGTTAGTTTAACAAAGCTTTTGTTAAATTGAGGTTTGTATGCCATGTTGGCAAACACACGTAATACTTAACAATATTATTTGTAAATTTAACTAATACTCTGCTTTTTAAAAGTATGTTTGTTAAAATGTGCTGCTTTTCTCATTTCTACAAACATTTGTGCAATAATAACTTGTGTTTTAAAATTGTGAAGTTGACCATCAGTGTGTTATTACAACTATCGTCTTACTTATGTTGACAAAGATCTGTCATTTTTTGTCCTTCTTGCAGTTTTTGACAGATATTTTGTCCAAGCAACTTATCTTGTTGTACTGATAAGTCCATTACTTAAATAACCTAAGATATAGATATAACAGTGCTAACAAAACATTTGTTAAAAAATACTGGCTTGAATCATTTCAACATAACATTGGACAAAGTAACAAATGAGTTTGTTAACTATATAATGCATACCTCGTTTATAATTGTAAGGTATTACAAAGGAACGCAGTGTAATATGGATGTTTCAATCTCCAATTAGGGAATGACAATGCATTGGACAAGGCTCTGGTAACTTGTTGAGGTGAATAGCTCTTTGCCGTCCAGAACACTTGATAGCATAGTTATGAAAGTGATGGTTGATTCCTTCAGACAAGTATTCACTTACTACGGCAAAAGGCTCCTGGTCGATAATCCATAGGTCATCTATTCAAGAGAAGCAAGGGAGATCATCATTTTGAAAGTTAGTTATCACAAACAGCTGTATTTGGTATGTGTAGCCACTGATTTAATTATTAAATTATTACTGCTAATTAAATACCTTTTAACAGAACATTCTTCTGATACGCCCTGTGATATCTGAATGATGCCTTCTTTGATGTGGATAGGTTCCTCAGATAATGGTATTGTACTGGTTACTATTATAAAAAACATGCATTTACATCCCATAAATCATAATGTGTATTGCGCAAGATGTATGGAGGTGCAAAGTAAGGCATTAGTAACACGATTAAGTTCCTATGGATACTTTTGATATGTGTATTCACTTAAAATTACCAATAAGTAATATACCTGGTCCTGTTTCCATTTTTGTGGAGAAAAAAATCATCTTCATTAAGGTACAAACACATTAGACGCTGATGACGGCAGGCAAGGCTATAGGCAATGTTCTTAAAATGTCCAACTTGAGCTATTCTCTTGAAATAACTATGTTTAGCCTCCATCCTCATGCACCATGATGATATGAGTGGACCAGTTCTAAAATTGTATTAAGCTAGCTATTGAATGTTTGGAAGTAAATTTTCAATACCTCAAAATTTGTCTTCCAAAGTGAACCATGTAGTGAAATTTTGGAGTGATGCTGGCTGATGGGTAGCATTTCTTAAATTGTTGATGATGATCCAGAATTAACCCACTAAGATAATTAGCACACTCCTCTGACACAATGCGGCTTGTACATATCTGTAGGATATCCAAAAGTAACAAAAAGCATTCCCATTTTTCATCTCTTTCTGCGATTTTAATTTGTCACCAATGATTAAGGGTAGATGTGTCACCAAAATCGAAGTTTGAGCAGCTGAAGTTCAGAGGTTAGAATGAACAAAATTAATATTAAAATTCCAATCACTCAATTACCTGACTGACTAATGGACTTCTGTAGATTAACTGAACAAAGTTTATTTCAGGGGTGTAATAAAAGCACACAATCCTTTCATTTAGTAAATCCCCAGAAAAATAGTTCGATGCTACCAGATATTTCAGCAATTGATTCAGCTCATCTTTAACCACACCCTCAAGCAGTACATGCATAACATCCTGAGGGAGCTGACTATTCGCTACATGGAAATGCTTAAGATCATTTAGTGGGCTATGAAAGTTAACTTCATAGGTCACTGAATCCGAATCATCTAAACAGCCATCCAGAAGTGAACAGTGGTAATCATAGCTTGCTGGCAGGGTTCTATCTACTGGGGGAGGCAGGGGGGAAGCTTCCCCCCAAGAGCCCATCTTCCCCCCCCAAAGGATTGCCAGTGATAATACATATCGTACAAGAATTGCTCTTTATGCCCAATAATGACCGTGTTTATCACACAAGAGTTGAAATCTAGCCGTTCTAAGCTCGTTCAGGTCATAGAATGCCTCAGTTTTCACGCTTTGTGCAGGAGGGGACACACACACCTCCCATACCCACCCCCTCCAGCTACATTGTTGACGACGGCTTCTCCCCCAAATTTTGAATCCTAGATAGAATCCTGGCTGGTGTTTTTATAGTACAAAGTCTTCAGCTTTAAACTGCACAAAATATAAGTTAATGTTAATTCGTATATTCCTCCCCCCACAATAATTCCTTTGCTCAGTAATACTTTTTTGTGACATTGTCTCCTTCGTTGCCATACAATCACGGCACTTTCGCAGAGCAAATCCAACTCCAACTTTATATCTCCCAACAGCATGTGCTGCTAGGGTGTCCGCTAGCATCAGTAGTACAGTTAAGCGAGCAGATGATGATATTCCTTTCATCATGAGGTTTGTACCGGTAAGCATCATCATAGCATGTGTGCTGCAGTATAGATCACCTTATGATTTGGCGACCCTTACCTAATATCTTAATCCTTGGTTATATGTAATGTTTTTGTAATATGTAATTAGAAAGGGACATCACCTGATGAAGCCCCTGATCCAAACAACAACCAACTGCACATTATCTTGTTTAAAGATGAAGCAGATGACGATGATGTCACTGGACAGTACTTTATATCAATAGAACAAACCATAATGATGGAGAGTTCAAATCCTGTGACAGCAATCTTCAACCTTTTTGTATCCCATTATGTGTTCAACCTAGCCTACCATCCAATGGCCAAAGACATGCTAACGTTTATTCAGGAAAGGATGCTGGGAATAGGTGGGGACTCTAAAGCAGAGAAGAAGAAAAATCTCAACCCCCTCAGTTCCTCTCATGTGATTGGCATAATTCGAGTGAAAAGTGATCTTGAGAGTACCAACTAATTGTGTACTTTATTAGGCCATTGGCTCCTATTGTTATTTGAGTATCAGTTATGTATATCATGGTCTAAAGCATGTCAGCTAGCTTTGCATTCATGCTGAACAACATTTATAGTCGTTATCCTTTGATCTATAATTTGTTGACCATTTGTTGCATATACAAAACTTTATATAATACAAGAAAATTCTGTAGATTGAACAATAGATTGTTAACAAATTAAAGTCCATTGTTGTTAAAGTATGCATGCATGGTGTAAACTAGACAACAAACAGTTTGTTGATATCATAAACATTGTATTTAGTTATCCGTTGACGAATGTTTTGTAAAATAATTATTAGTTACACATTTGTCAAGTTAACAAATATTTGTAGGCCATTTTGATATACACTCTAGCTGTTAAATGTGCCTATTTGTTAAAACAACGTAAAATCTATCTGTCATTATTGGTTAAATCAACATATATATTTTTACAGTGTACAGCAAGCTCTATGTTATTATATTTGACTCTGCAGCTCTGATCACATTTAGCTTGCTCCCAGAAATATTGATAAGTCTCTGAATTACAGAATCAAGTCATATTTTCATAGAATTTCAATGAGATGGATGTTGCAGTGTACAATAACTAGCATACACGAGGACTGAATCTGTGACATCAACATGCACATGCACAAGCTCAACATTTTAATTTAGGAAGCCCCATCCAAAATCCATCACAGCATCAAAATCATACAGACTGTCCAATGTGGTTTAACTACAGTTCAGCTACTAATGATTGTCAGTGCTTCCCTTTTTGGCTGCTGAGGTGTGATGGCAAGTCTGCATCTGTTGACTCGGGTCAAA
Organism: Stappiaceae bacterium; assembly: GCA_964291365.2. Taxonomy (GTDB): domain Bacteria; phylum Pseudomonadota; class Alphaproteobacteria; order Rhizobiales; family Stappiaceae; genus JBDWFY01. The sequence goes on along the minus strand of OZ220055.1, from coordinate 166,404 downwards.
TACTGACATACGATTCGCACAAAGGGCTAATCTCTACAATTGCGATACGACATGATTACCTAGGAGGGTACAATAAGACAAAGACAGGATGCATATTGTTAACATCATGTACAAACGTATGCCATTTTTGCCAAGACACTTGGAATGATATCATACTTTATTTATCACTTGAGTTTATTCCAGTTACAGTATTTTATCTTCTCATTCTCATCTTTCAAATTCAGCTAACGTCAGCCCCAATGACATGTTTCATCATGTACAGTCAGCTAATTGTGCTAGCATATTATGAAGAATGTGCCAGTCAATCAGCACCAACGAGTTTGTTCAGTCAGGTAAAATTCACTTACAGTGAAGGAACTCTTAGAATGCATGGGACAAAGATCATTCTTACCTTATATGGAATGTTTAATCTCAACTTCTTTCACTATGTTCTGCCTCCGTTTTGCATTAGTAGCCAATTGAGGCCTATTCATGTTGCCTTTCTTGGCTACTTATCAGCATTCTACCCTTTCTGTTAATACTTCTAACATGGATTTGTGTTGAGCTAAATGGCCGTAACTTTAGATCAATAATGTGTCTATGGAGGCTATTTCATGGATGCTTTGTTCAACTAAGAAGAGGTTGGAACACCGAAAGTGATTTAATCGATGTCTTTGCTTCTTTCCTTCTCCTTTCTTATAGTAAGATTATGTATTTGGTTGTGCTTACAACTGATAGTACCAAAATTAATAACTATTTCTTGGTGGATGGTCAAGGATATGTATTAAATTAGTATTGATGTTAGTATTGTGGCAAAAAATGCAACATACTTCTTGATTCTTAGTGTCAATGTGTTGCTGTCCCTCACATTTGTCATTTTTCCAGCGTCCTTGCTTCTTCTATATTCCACGGGAGTATTTCAGAGATTGTTGTCAAAATGTACTTCAAATAGGTTCAGACTTATCCTTCATATTATATTTGTTGAGAACTTTCAATCGTGTTATAGAGATGGACTCGATGATGCAAGAGGCATAAGGAGTTTTTCAGGGTTTTATTTTCCGTTGAGGATGATAATTTGTCTTGCTCAACTACTAAATATATCTACTCTTCATTTCGAGGGGTGGCTTATTCTAGGATTTGTATTCTCAGTTGTTGCACTTCTCATTACGTTATGTAGATCTTATAAGAAAACTCCTATGAATATTATAGATAGCATCTTCTTGTCTCATTTGGCAACACTCTGTTATATAGTATTGTCAAAGTATAAAAGTCGGTTCTACATGCAATTAATTCAGGCAGCGATTGGTTTCCCATCTGTAATATTAAGTTGCTAACTGAATGGCTCACGGAATTTGTGAAGTGCACTTTCTGAGTCTGTTGTTGTCACTGCGATTTTGTAAAGCATCCCAAGCTAAAGCTAATGATGGTTTAACGAGTGTTGATGATCGGCAACAAAATGTCATTATTCAGTCAAAAACTACTTATGGCACCATGATTTCAGACTTGCCATGAATTTAATTTGCTCATTAATTTTTTGATTATAACACGACATTCATATAACTGTATAAAGATGGGTGACCTAGTTAATAATAATAGTGAACTCTTCATTGATCTTTAATTCAAAACATAACTACAGTTGGACCTAATGGTTACTGCTACCAACTTGATGATGTGATGTTTGTAAGACATTAAAGGTGTTCTGTGCTAATTTTAGCAGTTATTCTTTCACTATGTTTTGCATTAGTAGCTAATTGTTTTTTTTTTCTCTCAGACTGTTTTTCCCTTTTCTACTAGCTAATTCTAACATGGCTTTGTGTTGAGCTACATGATCATAGCTTTAGACCAATAATGTATCTATGGAGGCCATTTCATGGTTCCTCTGTAGGAGACCAATAGCTAGAGACACACAGCCTTAGATAAGTCAATATTAAAGAAAGTGAGGGGCAATCAAAATACTTGGCAAGTACTTTCAATCTGGTGTTACAGTTTATTTTACGCACTTGTTATTGACAATACTTGTAGTTAATAGCAACCTCGGGCTGTATTTCAGCAAACTTTGAAAACTCTACTGTCCCTGTCTTACTGTCTTTGTTGAAAAGTTTCACTCATGCTATTGAGATATGGTCTTGACGGTGGAAAGTAAACACAGGTTTTTGTTTTCTTCTAAGAATACTTGAAGGTGGTGGGGTCGATCAGTGTAATTCTTTACAATCTTGGCTTTGAGAGGTGGTTTGCTCGAGCTACATTTTTTTTTTCTCACAGCTGTGGCCATTGCTCTTTGCAAACCTGAATGTTTTTGACGCTCTTCTACTATCACACATGGTGCTGATGAGCTACATTTTATCATAAAGTACTAAATATTCTCTTTGTGCCTCTCATGCAAACACTGGCTCCCATTCTATTTGCTGCCTTTACAATTTATATACTGTTCCGAATTCTTTATGGGTTTACAATTTGTGAAATAACTCTTTTGAAAGCTGGTATCACACCCAACAGGAATTGAATCAAAGTGTGATCACATAATTATGGAGCCATGAACTCCTAACTTTCAGCTGCCGATCTAATATACATACTAGTGTATATTCTGTTGTTATGCTGTAACTTGAGCTATTCTAAAATACTATCTAGAAGAGAGTGAAGCAGCATCTGATTCAAAATACTTGGTAAACGTAATTATTGATTATTTTATACACTGGTTATTGTCCTGTACATAATAATTAAATAGTGCCTGTATCACAATGAACTACCGAAAGCTCTATTGTCTCTGTAGACTGTTTATGCAAACAGAGCAGCAAACAATAGCCTTAACTTATCAAGTTAGCAGGAATAGTAAATGCACTGTAATTGTTGCAGTTATATAGCTGGAACTAATGATCTACTCCACTTAAGTAGCCGTATTGAATCTATCTCACTAGTCTAGAAATAATCTTTGATAGTATTAAAGTCTGATATATAGTATTAGAGTCTGAAATGCAGACACTACTGTTAGCACTGTTAGCATTTCTCTTTTTCTGTGTATGTGGTTGCCATAGTCAACTACTGGATCAGTCTTTACGTCAAGATGATAATTGCCCTCTCTGGTTTCGGTACAATAAAACTCTACACCAGTGTCATTGCCCAACTGGAGCCTTACTGACTTGTACAGGAAAAGATGCTATCATTTCATCCAACTATATTGCAACATATGATCAGAACATGAAAATTATAACATTATCCCCAAATGACTGCAAACTCTTCAGTGAAACGACTAAACCATCTGGGTATGTATTTCTACCAAGGAACCTATCTAGGCTCAATGAGTACATGTGTGGACCTCTGAATAGAAAAAATTATTTGTGCAGAGATTGCAAGCATGGATATGGACTTGCAATCAACACAATGACATGCACCAAGGAATGCTATAAATGCATAGATATTGCAAAACAGGTAATTCTTTATCTCATCATTGAGTTCGCTCCACTTACACTGTTCTATCTTTTTGTTCTCACCTTTCGGGTCAGCTTTACATCAGCTCCCATGACGTGTTTCATACTGTATAGTCAGGGAATCGTCTTTGCATGTTACTATTCGTGGGATGAACCTCTACTACTTGAAGTTGTGTATACTGAAACAGGTGAGCTTAGGCCTATCAGCAAGCTCATTCTTGTACTCTATGGAACTTTTAATCTTGATTTTTTTCATTATGCTGTGCCCCCTCTTTGCATCACTACTCATCTAAATCCTATTCACAGACATTTACTTGGGTATATTTCAGCCATTTATCCCCTTATCCTAATTTTTCTAACTTGGTTTTGCATCAAACTCCACGACAACAACTTTAAACCTTTAGTGATTCTATGGAGGCCGTTTCATAGATGCTTTGTTCAACTGAGGAAAGGATGGAACACCAGAAATGATTTGATCGACGTCTTTGCTTCTTTCTTTCTCCTTTCTCACTGTAAAATTATAATACAAGCAATAGTTATGCTTAGTGCGAGTAGAAATTTCCACTATTCACTAACAGAAGGAAATATATCGGAGACCTATGTGCTGTATGGTGACAATACTGTTCCAGTTAGGAGTCCATTGTATAATATCCTTGTTGCTTTCGCTGGATTAATTATATTGCTGATCATTTTACCAATTATAGTTCTAACATTTTACCCCCTTAAGCTGTTTAAAAGAGTAATATCAGTTTGCAGACTCGATGGGTTTGCTCTCATTGTTTTTGTTGAAAAGTTTCAATCCTGCTACCGAGAAGGTCTTGATGGTGGAAAGGATATGCGGATTTTTTCCAGTCTTTACTTTCTACTTAGAGCATTTGAATCAGTTGGTATCCTGATTCTTTATGATCTTGCAGACTTTGAGAGATGGTTTGCTCGAGGTACATTATTTTCTCTCATAGCTGTGACCATTGCCCTTTGCAAACCTTACAAAAAGTCGTACATGAACATTTCTGATGCTCTTCTACTATCACACATGGCACTGATGTGCCACATTTTATCATCAAACACTGAAAATATGTTCTTTGTACCTTTCATGCAAATTCTGATACTTATTCCATTTGTCGTTTTTACAGTTTATATACTAATCCGAATTATTTGTGAGGTTACAGGTTATGTTTTTTTAAGTCGCTCTTTCTGAAAGCTGAATCAGATATTCACATCCAACAGGAATTGAACCAAAATGGAATCATAATCATATGGAGCCATAAACTCTTAACATTATGCTAAAATCAATAATTATGACGATTTTGTATAGTGTACATAGTAATAAGCTGATATCATGTATAATAATTTTGGAGCCTGATGGTGAATCTTAACTTGGAAACGTTAGTAGATTTCATGAGTACAATAATAATGTTAATTATTCTATAATAATTCTTGCTTGTGCAAGGGATACATGAGTAGCTCCATAATTTAGCTAATACGAGCATGTACCCTATGATCTAACTATCAAGCTAAGTCACTTCTTCAGTCTGACTCTTGTCAGAATACAAATCATCGAATAAGCCACCCCTCGAAATGAAGAGTAGATACATTTAGTAGCTGAGCAAGACAAATTGTAATCCTCAACAGAAAATAAAACCCTGAAATATTCCTTAAGTTATGCCTTTTGCATCATTGAGTCCATTTCTATAACATGATTGAAATTTCTCAACAAATATGTGAAGGATAAGTCTGAACCGATTTGAAGTATATTTTGACAACAATCTCTGAAATACTCCCGTGGGATATAGAAGAAGCTAAAATGCTGGGAAAATGACAAATATGAGGGACATCAACACATTGACAGTAAGAATCAAGAAGTATGTTACATTTTTTGCCACAATACTAACATCAACACTAAATACATATCCTTGAGATTCATGACCATCCGCTAAGGAATAGTTATATATAAATATATTGGTACTAAGCACAATCAAATACATAATCTTACTATAAGGAAAGAAGCAAACACATCAATTAAATCACTTTTGGTGTAACAGTTCCAACCTCTTCTTAGTTGAATGAAGCATCCATGAAATGGCCTCCATAGACACACTATTGGTCTAAAGTTATAGCCATTTAGCTCAACACAAATCCATGTTAAAAGTATTAACAGAAAAGGGTAGAATGCTGATAAGTAGCCAAGAAAGGCAACATAAATAGGCCTCAATTGGCTACTAATGCAAAACGGAGGCAGAACATAGTGAAAGAAGTTGAGATTAAACATTCTATATAAGGTAAGAATGATCTTTGTCCCCATTCTAAGAGTTCCTTCACTGTAAGTGAATTTTACCTGACTGAACAAACTCGTTGGTGCTGATTGACTGGCACATTCTTCATAGAATGCTAGCACAATTAGCTGACTGTACATGATGAAACATGTCATTGGGGCTGATGTTAGCTGAATTTGAATGATGAGAACGAGAAGATAAAATACTGTAACTGGAATAAACTCAAGTGATAAATAAGGCGGGGCAAACTGAATTCGCAGCTTATCGTCCCCGCCCGCATGGATTTTCAGATTTCCCAAAATTTTTCAGATTTCAGATCCAATACAGTAAATATACAGGCTTGGGCCGCACCCTCTCGAGCGCTCTAATTAGTGGGCGGGGCTCTGGCGAGCTCGAGCTCGAGCATATTATAGCCTAGTCTCGTGGGAACGAGACTAATTATAGCCATCCTAGTCTCTCTAATAGTTTGAAATCTGAATAATGACCGCCCGCCCGCATGCAAAATCAAAAACTTTGTGACGATAAACTGTGAATTTAGTTTGTCCCTCCTAAAGTATGATGTCATTCCAAGTGTCTTGGCAAAAATGGCATACGTTTGTACATGATATCAAAAATGCCGCAAAAAAGTTTCAATCCTGCTACCGAGAAGGTCTTGATGGTGGAAAAGGATATGCGGATTTTTTCCAGTCTTTATTTTCCACTTAGAGTATTTGAATCATTTGGTATCCTGATTCTTTATAGGATGATCTTGCAGACTTTGAGAGATGGTTTGCTCGAGGTACATTATTTTCTCTCATAGCTGTGACCATTGCCCTTTACAAACCTTACAAAAAGTCGTACATGAACATTACTGATGCTCTTCTACTATCACACATGGCACTGATATGCCACATTTTATCATCAAACACTGAAAATATGTTCTTTGTGCACTTCATGCAAACACTGATACTTATTCCATTTGCTGTCTTCACAGTTTATATACTAATCCGAATTATTCGTGGGATTTACAAGCTATGTTTTTAAAAGTCACTCCTTGAAATTATCTGAAAGCTGAATCAGATATTCACACCAAACAGGAATCGAATCAAAGAGGAGTCACATATGGAGCCATAAACTATTAACATTGTGCTAAATCAATAATTATAATGATTGTGTACTGTACACATACAATTATTATGGAGCCTGATGGTGAATATTAACATTAGTATACAATTAAGCATACATATTATGATATTATTAGTGAATATTATTCAAAAAAGAGTTCAGCTTTGACTTGTTGTCATGATCGACGTTGGCTCCACATGTAGAGTACACACAGATTAACCATCGCAAAACAAGTTTATCTGACTGATAGCAGTGTTTGCACAAAACTTTTTTATTTTCTGACACTATCACAATACAACAGACTGAGGAAAAAAGGCTATTAAGTCTTATCACAGAAATTGTATTTACACCAGTTTTTAATAATCAGTCCATTGTTCCATACACTGTTAAATTTTGTGGGGTAAAGCCTCCATAAAACTCTGCTCTTGCATTTTTCAGACAATAATGATCTCTGAAGGTATCATAACATTCTGCAAATCAGTCTATATGTAGTTAACAGAAACACAACTAGAAAAGGAAAAAAGAGCATTGTCTGCATCAATAGTAAATCAAGATGAGGCCTATTAAGTGGGTCATGGTCTAGAGATTCACTTATGTAGCAAAGAGTTGCTATATGAGATAACAAGATACTGTCCACCATGTTCACATAAGTCTTTTTATAAGGGCAACTTAGAGCAATGAGAAGGGAACCGACCAAAAATACATGTCCTTGGACAACAGGTGGATGAATTTTAAAAGTTCTCCCACTTATCTCTGCAGCAAAGTAAACCATTATCCTCAGAAGAAAGTAAACTCCCGAAAAGCATGTCATGTCCTTTGTACCATCAAGTCCATCCAAAATAAAACTTTTCAATAAAAGAAAGTATAGAGAAATATATGGAGCATACTATGTACACAGTTTGCTGAGAGTAATCTTCGTAATATTTTTGTAGGAATAAAAACAATAAAAGCATAGGAAAGATAGTAAAATGGAAGAGTAAGAAAAATAGCAGTAACAATAAGGAAGTAACTTGTGCTCTCGAACATGATGATGTTAAATCAGCCTTAGGCCACGCCAAATTAACTTCTTGTTCAATGGAACACCAGAGGAATGAAGTAGGGTCGGTAGGTAGGAAAGAAAATAAATTAAATATGATGTCACTTCCTGTTATTGCTTCCTGCTCTGATAAAGAAAGTTGATGTCTTTACTAAAACATCAAGCAAAAAACAGTAGCCGAGTGTCTCAAGTCATTTAGCCAGAGTTACATACAAATCTAGTGCTCGAAATCACATGGCTAGCAACATTGTGGTTGAACTGTGACCTTTTCCTTAATTATTATTTTTTTTTGGTATCAGCAAAATATAGTGTCGGTCGGGTCTGTTGAACAAGGAATTAAATTGGCATGGCCTTAGGTGCATAGTCATAATATAATGTATGACCATCACTTAAATAGTAGTTAATTATCTCTTCAACACAAAGCCATGTCAGGAGGGGATGCTTCAAAACCTGGACCGTGGACTCTGGACTGGACCATGGATGGACTGGACCGGACTGGGGACTGGAGCCGTGACGACCATTACCAGTTGATTATTGATCAGTGACAAGTGTTGCAATGACTGATAGGAGACACTTGCTGCCAGTAGTCATCTCACTCAGTCAGTGGTAGTAAAATCAGATAAAATAAGCCTCCATAGCATGAAAAAAGCACTGGAATGCAACATGCTGCTGGAGAGAGGGACACAACACTCAACTGATATGAAGAAGAGCCCAGCTAGACTAGCCGTGAGACTTCAGATTGCTAAACTAAAGATCCAAAGACCCTGAATTCACCCTTGTATTCTCCATCTGGCTTACTAATATAACAGAACAGGTTGGGTATGCGTGTGCCCTGTTGTCAGTCTTCAGCTAAGGCCAGACCAAATTGATTTTCTGTTTCACGGATTTTTTCCCCCGAAGTAGAGACCCGGCAGGCAGGTAGAAAAACAATAAAAATTTAATTAAGTTTGACCTTTCACCTCAGATCGACGACGCAAACTGTGACAGAAGTTGTAGAAACTACAATTTTGAGCACCTTCTTTCAACAACGCACGGTTAGCTGCTATCATCGGCTCACTAAAGCTGCTTCCATGCAATGTTCACAAGGAACAACAGTGGTAATTTTTAGATGCCATTGTCGAGTTGCTGGCAAGGCCACGCCTATCCAATTAATATTTTTTTTCAAAAGCTAGGAATATAGACCCGCCGGATCCGTGAAACAGACAATTAATTTGGTCTGGCCTAACTGTAGTATCGGCAGCAGGATGCGATTAAATTGTTTGTTAAACCACTGAAGGGCTAAAAGCCCAATATCGGGTAGCATTTATAATAGCTAGGCAGCTGTGAACATATTGGGTTGGAAAGAATTCTGAGGAGGTAATGTACAAAATTATCGTGAATCTACATGTAATGTGACGATAAATTTACATGGCATTGATTATATTCAAAGACCTATTGTTGGGTCAGTCCTCATGCAAAAGAGCCTTGATTTGAGGCCATTGGTTTGTGTGTGTGTGGGGGGGGGGGGTCACTCAGAGTAGCCTCATCCCCACCGCGCGGGATCCCCGATCTTTTCAACTGTAAGTGAAAAAAGCTGAGAGGGGCCTGGGGATGAGACTAATACCAGAGCACCCATGATGTTAAAGTCACAGTACTGTATACATACTGTTATTGACATGCATTGTTTGCAGGGTGCTCAGAATCAAGGATGCATGTGACTCTTTCAAGATAGAACAGTATGCTACATTAGTACTTCATCTGAACCTTTGTCATATTAAATATGCTCAGGACTTAATAATCTGTGACCCAGATTATTCTTTGTAGTTTCTGAGACTAGCTGCTGCTGGCTATGAAGGATATGCTAGGACCTTCCAGGTTACTACATGAAAGGCGACAGAAAACTGGTAAAGGTCATCAGTACTCCAGTCCATGGTCCAGTCCAGAGTCCACGGTCCAGGTTTTGAAGTATCCCTGTACAGGAATTTGAGCACTTTTGCCCCTTTGGTTAAAAAGCGTGAAGCGTAGACCGTGAACCGTCGACCGTGAATCGGACCGCAAATGTACATTGTATCCATGTGCTAGTAATGCATGATAATTGTATTCATTGTTATGACGTAATACATCATACTGTTTGAATCTTATCGTATCGCGCATGCGTTACGAAATGGCTGCTACGAGCTGCGAGTCCAAGAGATCTAGCGCATATTCGGAGGACTTACGTTGGCGCATGGTCTATCAGAAAGAAGGAATGGGACTTTCTTACCTTGAAGTAGCTAAAAATTTAAATGTCGATCAGTCTACAGTTAAGGTTGCGGGTGACAGTTCGCCCACGCACGGGCACTTCCCATAGTGAGTAATGGAGCATACCAAGAAAAACCACAAATGAAAACGGTGCGTCTAGATTCGCCAAGATGGCTTCTCCTTTGACTGTAAAGAAGTGTTCATCTTATTACTCAGACATCTGGGCAGTGCTGGAGTTGGTTTAGATCCAAAGGCCACCTGTCAGAAACGAACTAGACAGCTGTGTTTACCGTCTGGTCCGCCATTACGCTTAGCGTAAAATGACCTTCTTTTGTGTAGCTTTCGTTCTACGAAGGCTCTATGAACTTGGGAACAGATTCCAACACTGAAGCAAGGCACATGCAAGGTAAGTAGTCCATAATTACTCAGTAGATAGTGGACTAGAAGCCTTTGTTGGTCAAAGTCGGGGCTGATGACCGCCATTGCCAAAACCTCGTGCGTCAAGTTTTGCCCAGACAAAGGCTTTTAGTCTATTCTCTACTGTGTAGTTATCAAGTACTTACTTTGCTTCAGTGCTGGAATCTGTTCCCAAGTTCATAGAGCCTTCGTAGAACGAAAGCTACACAAAAGAAGGTCATTTTACGCTAAGCGTAATGGTGGACCAGACGGTAAACACAGCTGTCTAGTTCGTTTCTGACAGGTGGCCTTTGGATCTAAACCAACTCCAGCACTGCCCAGATGTCTGAGTAATAAGATGAACACTTCTTTACAGTCAAAGGAGAAGCCATCTTGGCGAATCTAGACGCACCGTTTTCATTTGTGGTTTTTCTTGGTATGCTCCATTACTCACTATGGGAAATGCCCGTGCGTGGGCGAACTGTCACCCGTAACCTTAAGAGAGTTGTGAAGTTATTTAATGATACTGGCAGTGTGACCAAGAAAAGCTATAACAAATCCAATTTGCCCAGAAAGATAACCAAGGTTGTCCAGTTTTGCATCCTTCAACTGGTAATTCAGTATCCCGGAATAAAATTGAGAGAGATCAAATCAGAGGTTAGTTATTTATTGCAAGTGGAGTTGGATGAGTCAACCATATGCAGATTTCTCCATTCACAAGGCCTCACTAGACAGAAAATGCAGATAGTTGCCAAACAGAGGGATGAATATGAGCGGGCAATGTTTGCTACTGAAATGTCAGTCTATGATCCAGATATGTTGATTTTTTTGGATGAAACTGGTTGTGACAGGAGAAACGTATTGAGACGTCGTGCATACAGTTTTAGGGGAAAGCCAGCTGTGTCACACAAGCTACTGGTCAGAGGAAGGCATTTAAATGCAATAGCATTCATGAGCAGTTCTGGAATCATTGACTGTCACATTGAGGACAGGCCAGTAGATGGTGACCAGTTTTATTTGTGTGTGCAGCAGTACCTCTTACCCCATCTTATGCCATTTGATGGTAGTAATCCCCATAGTGTGGTGATAATGGACAACGCATCTATACACCACGTTGATGAAGTGGTACAAATGATCCAAGGAGTGGGTGCGATGATCATATTTCTACCTCCGTATTCCCCAGACTATAACCCTATTGAAGAAGCTTTTTCAAAGGTCAAAACAGTGATCAAAGATTATGAATCAAGCATAGAGTCAGATGGAATGGAACTTAAGGATATTGTACTGTCATCATTCTGTTCAATCACCCGTGAAGACTGCATGCATTGGATAGAACATTGTGGTATATACATGTAAATTACAATGTCATACTGTATGTGTATTTTTATGTGGTTCTTCCAAAAAAAGATCTCCTCACAACTTAGTGTGTGAGTTTACGTAATGATGCAAGAACAAGCGCCTTCTGCTCGGCAAACTCTTCTTCTGTTAAGATGCTTTGATCGAGAAGACACTGAAGATCTCTTAACTCCTGCAACTTTTTGCTCCTTAGTTCGGTTACTCTCCCAGGCGAAAGACCAATGGACTTCTCACTCTCATTGACAACAACTTTGGTTGGGGTTTGTGCTGCTGTGCTTCCAGATAGAACAACACTTGCATTAGGGCCTCCAGTCTGCATTATGTCAGGTCCACGATTGGCTCCAACAAATGTTCTAGCAGCTTCTACAAGAGCTTCCCCGAGTGATTGCTTTTTTTGCTTCTTCAGTCCAATTCCAGTGATTGCTGGGAGATCTGGAGGTTCTTCAGTGCTATCGTGATTGCCAGATATGATGGAACGAGCCCACAACCTTAACTGAGGCAGTGAATACTTGTCACCCTGTTTCTCTTTTAATTCTGCGACAGTACTGTCTACTTCAGCCTCAATTTGTTGGCGTTTATTCACAAAAGAATATGAATCACTACATTTTCTCTTTTGCCCAATCAATGTGTTTCCATCTGATGCCGTAACAAGTGCATCTGCCCACAGCAAAATTTTATCTTTTCCAGTTTTGTACATCGCATTTAAATCTTCCTGAGTCACAATCCAGCGCTTAGCGAACTGCTTTCCATAAAAGTATCCCACCTTAAAATCAGTAGTTTCGGGCAGCTCATCTTCGAATTCTTCCATGATTTTTTCCTTCATGTCCAAAATGGTAGCAAATTTTTCACTAAAATGGTGAACATCACGAATGATGAAATCGCTCTTCTTGTTTGGATTGATGATCTTAAGACGATAGGTATACAGCTGCATAATTATTACAGATTAACAGCAGCCATAATTATTAATGAGAGAGAGAGAGTTTCCCATACATTCCCAAGTACAGGTACATGGACGGTTTCTAATTAATGCACACTGTATATGAGCCATGTGGCTCCTGATCACCTAGATAGCTATGCCCTCCAAATTTACCTACCTTTTGAGACGACGGAGCTGTATCACTGTTCTCGTCTTCGCTATCTGTTTCTGAGATATCATGGTCTTCTGGGTTTGATATGGCTGACTGTGACCCACTCTGAGCGGCTTGAGACAGAGATTGGGAGCCGCGGCTCATCCGGCTCACATCGTAGGGATAGTAGCCATAAGGTGGGTAGCTATACCACTGATTCCAATAGTCGTATCCCTTCTCAGAATATTGGAACAAATCCAATCGATCATCCTGTTTGTCTGCCATAGTGTAGTACCGTACTTACTGTAATTTAGGCGCTGGAAAAAAATAATTCCAACATCGTTTGGCGCTTAAATATCAGCTTAAAAAATTCGCTTAGATCGCGGCTGGCGCTTATATTAGAGTGGCGCTTATTAATATGGGTGGTTTTACATGCTTTACTGCAGGTGTCGCTCCGCGGTCGAGAGGAGTCCGAGGCAATGTCTGAGTACGACTTTTTTTTTGTCGAGTTTCGAAGTGTTGTACGTGGATATCACGTTTACAAAAGAGTTTGGGCACCTGTACTGGGTGAGCAACTGTCCACCATGCTCCGTATGCGCACTGCAGCAATATACCACCTATTTATTAAGCGCCACCTAAAAATAATTCAGGTCGCCGTTTGGCGCTATATTTAGAAAGAAAAAATTCCATAAATGGCCAGGTGGCGCTTAAATTACAGTGGCGCCTAAATTACAGTAAGTACGGTAGTAGCAGCTCGAAAGCGTGTAGCTCTCTAGATGGCAGGTGTATAATGCGCGCATGCGCATGTAACAACAACTTCCGAATAGACATCCGGGTGACGGTCCACGGTTTGAAAGTTCAAGAAGTGTACAAGTCCCTGTAGCATAGTAGGAACCGGGAAGGGGGTGGGGGAAGGAAGGGAGGAGGGAGGGCGGGCTAGGTGTGCTATAGCACCCCCACTTTTCTGAAGATAGCCAGGCCCAGCCTGAGAGCTGGGCTAGGCTGAGGTTTATTTCCATTAATATAGTTCATGCTTCCCACCCTATACAAACTATTAAAATACCATTCACATGTTCACTTCAGCCTGTCCGCAAGATTTCTGACTTAAAACACGGCCAATATCATCGTTCCAGCACATGCAGCATGCCCAAACTGTAGAGTTCACGAACTCTGCTCGGATTTAATTAGGGGCGGGGCTGAAAATTTTTCGCGTGCATAGTGTCACTACAATTAGCACCTCACACCTTCACAAAGCTTCCTACGCCTATGAATTAGTATAAAAGGGTAAAAGGCTAATAGCTATATAGCCAAGAGAGAAGACATGAATAGGTCTTAACTGGCTACTAATACAAAACGGAGGCAGAACATAATGAAAGAAATCGAGATTAAACATACCATATGGTAAGAAGGATCTTAGTCCCCATTCTAAGAGTTCCTTCAGCGTCTGTAAATTTTGTTCAACTAATAATATTAAATCATAGCAGATTATCTGCATTTTGACAATATGTAAATTATCATTAAAAACAGATGTGCATGATAAACAAAGTGTGTAAATTAACAATAATAAATACAATAAAATAATACAAATCCCATGTGACTATAATAGTTACAGTAAACACCAAAAGCACCATCTGTTGTCTATACAACGTATATTATGTTGTAGCCACAAGCCATGGTATAACTGCCCTAGCTGTCTATGGCGGTTAGCTATAGCTACCACAGCTGGGAAGTTATGCCATGGGAGCTGAGAGTACAAGGTATTAATGTGGTACAATAACATAGCTAACTTTGTTCTGTCATTTCCTGTATCTTTTCTGTGTGCATTTTAATGATTATGTAATAGGGTACACACTTGATTAGCTTTATAGTTATTATTGTTATTCTTGTGGCTATTGTGTATCCTTGCTATTAAGGCAAGAAATATTATAGACAAAAAAAAAACAACAACATAGTACAAACCACTTAATTATACTATAGCCTTATTGTGGTTTATTTGAATTGTACACTTGAGGCACCCTTTATCCATAGCTACTTAAGTCTATCATCTAGCCTCGTATGTCACGGTTATCGTGACACCAAGTATGTCCACATGCAATCGCGTTCCAATTACTAATAGTTTATTGCTCCGTATATAGCTACTGTTTGGATAAGGCTGTTATGAAGTTTTATACTTACAAGTGTTTTCAGATAGTTCAATGCACATTGAATGTGTTGTAGCTATAAATAGTTAACATTAAAATGACCATAAAAGGAACAGAGATAATTATCTGTATTGGTGGTAAAAAATGAAGAGGTCTACTGCTCGGAATAGATCCTATGATGTAACACGGTGTTGCTGTGTGCAGTAACAAGACACTGCCCACAATGTTCGTTTAAGTCTTTTTATAAGGTTGACTTAGAACAATCAAGAGAGTGGCAATTGAGAATACAATCCTCAGACAAAGCATTGGCCCATAGAAAATGATGTATGCCCGTGCATGGCAAATAAATCATCCTCCAAATGTTTGCTTAGATTATTTCTACAATAGTGAAGCCTATTCTTAACAAAATCAGAGGTATGAAGTACATCAACTACCCGGGCATTGCCCTGGTAGGCCCAGGCCTGCATATGGTTCCCAGATTTAGCAGGGTTTCATATGGGGGAGGGGGGGGGGTATATAGTACTGTAAAATCGTGCACTGAGCTATAGTATGTAGCAAGTCATGCAATGTGTATTATTAGTTTTTCCCTTGGTAATGATAGCAGCAATGGTACAGAGTGACTGTCAGTGTGGTACAGGCATAATCATACGATAACAGCTAGGTATGTTATCAAAACCAATGAATGTATACCTGTCAACTTGTGTAGCAAATCTAAGACATGCATGGATCAAGTGACCTCCAAGTTACATATTAGCTAGAGTACTATAGTGGTAGTGTTTACACATGGTGTTCAAGATATACACTATGTATATCATAGGCTATAGCTGATAATCTCCAGCATAAGAGCTGGTGATGTTCGTGAATAATATGGTGATACATACTCTCTATATATAAAATCCCAGTGACCTTTTTAGAACGCGAGTACTTTTACACATGCGGTAGCTACCTCAGTTTAGTAGTGTAACTATCTAGATCTGAAATAAATAGGCAACAGTGATGTGCATATGCCAGCAAATAATTTAAACATCAATCTGCTACTACATCAGTAACTTAAAGAGACTATCAGTTATTCGGTGAGTAGCTCAAAGGTGTAAACAGCTGTTGCTACCAATTACCTGTATTGGTCAAGTCTCTATTATCTACACATGAGTATGTACTCAAGTGGCAACCTCTTAGCTAAGTCTAGTTCAAGAATGAATCATTTGCAGTTGGTATTGCTTCTGTATATGATCGCACTAGCATCACTTTATGATGTTGTCTTATCAGTGTACACTCAATTCTCTCAATTAGATAGCCAAACTTTTAATTCGTCAAATTATAACAGTACAGAGTGCCTATCAGTGTGGTTTGTGGCCACACACAACTGTCAATGTATAGAGGGTTTATATTTGAATTGTGATGGAGAAATTGCATATGCTGATACTCATCACATATTGACATATGATTCTAACAGAGGAATAATCTCTGCCGTTAAGATGAGACACAAATACTTAAAAGGATACAACTTGACAGTGACAAAGGATGGATCACACGGTATTCTGTTACCGAATAATATTTCTGAACTCAATCCGTACATGTGTGGTCCACTGAACAGGAAAGATTATTTGTGCAGTGATTGTAAAAGTAGCTATGGGCCAGCAATAATTTCTGAGTCAACATCGTGTGCGAATAAGTGCTATTCCTGCAAAGATACATGGTACAATGTTTTGCTCTATCTGTCTCTCAGTTTCATTCCACCCACAGTGTTCTATCTTCTCATTCTTGTATTTCAAGTCAGACTGACCTCTGCCCCAATCACATGCTTCATCATGTACAGTCAGCTAATGGTGTTGGCATTCTATGAAGAGTGTGATCTTAAGCTTGATGATTTCTGGTTTAGTCATATAAAATTTACAGATAGTGGAACTACTCTCAGAACAGGGACTAAGATCCTTCTTACTTTGTATGGAGTATTCAATCTCGACTTCTTTCACTATGTTCTGCCTCCGTTTTGCATTAGTAGCCAGTTGAGACCTATACATGTCTTCTCCCTTGGCTATTTTTCTGCATTTTATCCTTTTCTACTAATACTACTAACATGGCTTTGTGTTGAGCTACATGGTCGTAACTTTAGACCAATAGTGTGTCTATGGAGGCCATTTCATGGATGCTTTGTTTGTCTGAAAAGGAGCTGGAACACCAAAAATGATCTCATTGATGTTTTTGCTTCTTTCTTTCTCCTTTCTTACAACAAAATTTTGTATCAGATTGTGTTAACATTTGATTCTGAAGAGATTACTAACTACTCTTTAATAAACGGTACAAAATTTCGTGACTATGCACCTTGTGCTGATCTCAGTGTCATCACATTCAAGACCTCTAACTCTTTTGTGATTTTTATGGCATGTTTTGTGATCTTACTGATTCTACTATTTTTCATCTTTCCTCTGTTTTTGCTCTTCTTTTATCCAACGAAACTTCTTCGGAACTTGCTCTCAAAATGCATGAGCAGCAGAATCCTAATTTTTCTTAATACTTTTATGGAGAAGTTTCAGTGTTGCTACAGAGATGGACTTGATGGCACAAAGGACATGAGGAGCTTTTCAGGGATTTACTTTCTACTGCGGATAATCGTTTACTTTGCTGAAATCATAAGCAGAGCAACTCTCAAACTGGACAAGTATCTTACTCGTGGACTTGTATTTTCAGTCACTGCTCTTCTCATTGCTTTAAGTCGGCCTTATAAAAAGACTTACATGAATGTTGTGGACAGCATCTTGTTATCACATATGGCAACCTTTTGCTACATCATAGCATCTACTAGTCTACTAGACCACAAATCTTCCATCTTTTTGCCGTTGATGTATGTGATGATTGCTTTACCAGTTATCATCACATTCCTCTTAACAGTTTCTAGAATGACCTGTGGAACTTTAAAAAAGTGCCTTCAGTGGTCATCATTTGCCACTGTATGTTTAACATGTCTCAAAACAGTGAGAATGAAACTCTGCGGCAGTTTGTTCTCTCAGAATCTGACATTACCGGAGATTACATATGGAACCATAAACTAGTTTGTGAATGAATTAGATGTTCTTAAGTTGGCTTTGCAGTATGTACTGAGAATGTGCCCCAGCTCCTCCACACACATATGCACACACAGCTGCAGTAGTACATACATTATACTGTATACCCAATGAGCTAGCTTATTATCGAAATCATAACAGATTATCCGCATTTTGACAACGTTCAAATTATTGTTAACAAACAGCTGTACATGTGTAAAGTATATAAAGATCTCATGTGACTATAATAATATCATTACATCATCATAACTGTTAATTATTTTACCACCTTGCCCTGTATGTGTTCTTCCATCATAATATCAATTATGTTTATACGCAATAGCATGCTAACTATTATTTAATAATTTATTGCTTCATATGTGGTTGCTGTTTGGGTTTGAGGGATGATGCTATTATGAAATTTTACGTTTAAAATTCTTTTCAAATAGTTCCATACATGTTGAATGTGTTTAAAATTCCACACGAGCCATTCTATAAATAGTCAACATCAAAACGACCATAAAAGGAAGAGAGATAATTACCTGTATCAGTGGTAAAAACTGATGAGATCTACTGCTCGGAATATATCCTATGATGTAACACAGTGTTGC
Source organism: Stappiaceae bacterium (assembly GCA_964291365.2). GTDB lineage: Bacteria > Pseudomonadota > Alphaproteobacteria > Rhizobiales > Stappiaceae > JBDWFY01. The sequence goes on along the minus strand of OZ220055.1, from coordinate 147,755 downwards.
TGTGTGCAGTAAGAATATGCAGTCTACAATGTTTATGTAAGTTTTTTATAAGGTCAACTTAAAGTAATGAGGAGAGCCATGACTGAGAATACAAATCCTCAGACAAAGGTTGGGACAAATTTGAGAGTTAGCCTGTTTATTACCCCACTGAAATAAACTATTATCCAAACTAGAAGGTAAATTCCCGAAAAGCTCCTCAAATTTTTTGTGCCATCAAGCCCGTCTCTATAGCAACATTGAAATTTCTCGATAAAAGTATAGAGAAATATCCAGAATCTAGTATGCACACATTTTGCTGAGAGAAGCCTTCGGAATATTGTTGCAGGGTAAAAAAATAGTAAAAGCATAGGAAGGATGATAAATAGAAGACCTAGAATAACTGCAAAACAAGCCATGATAATATATGTGTATATATAGCTTGAGTTCCTGAACAATACAATACTAGAATCAGCCTTCAGTACATAATCATATGATTCAAGGCCATCTCTCAATGAGTAGTTAGCTATCTCTTCATGATTAAATGTTAGCAAAATCAGATACAAAATTTTGCTGTAAGATAGGAGAAAGAAAGAAGCAAAGACGTCAATGAGATCACTTTTGGTGTTCCAGTCTCTCCTTAGAAAAACAAAGCATCCGTTAAATGGCCTCCATAGACACACTATTGGTCTAAAGTTACGACCATGTAGCTCAACACAAAGCTATGTCAGGAGTATAGCAGAAAAGGATAAAACGCCGAAATATAGACAAGAAAGAAGATATGAATAGGTCTTAACTTGCTGCTAATGCAAAATGGAGGCAAAACGTAGTGAAAGAAGTCAAGATTAAACATACCATATATGGTAAGAAGGATCTTAGTCCCCACTCTAAGAGTTCCTTCAGCGTTTGTAAATTTTACCCAACTAAGAGCAGTCTCTGAGGTAGAACTAAAACCACACTCTTCATAGAAAGCCAACACCGTTAGCTGACTGTACATTATGAAACATGTCATTGGTCAGCTTGACTTGAAAGACAAGAATGAGAAGATAGAACACAGTGATAGGAATAAAGTTGACAGACAAATAAATTAACAAATTCTTCCACTTGTCTTTGCATGAATGGCACATACCTGCACACGATAATGAATGATAAGTCACTGCTGATCCATAGCCATGTTTACACCTACGTACTACACATGTAATATTTCCTGTTCAGTGGATCACACATGTACATGTACTGATTGAGTTCTGAAATTATATTAGGTAACAACAGCACATGATATCCTTCATCTGTTTTATTGTATCCTCCTAAGTATTGGTGTTTCATCTTTATTTCAGTGATTATCTTTTTGTCATCATTGTACGTTAAAATGTGTTGAATATCTGTATGTGCATACTCACCATCACAAACCAGTGATTGTAAAGATATGCACTGATAATTCTGAGTAGCCTGATTATACTTGTACCACTGATGGGCACTCTGTACCATTATTTTCTTTACTACGTCCCAGAGAACCTTGGGTACTGGGAGTATGTTTTGATGAAGCGACATTGTAAAGCACTACTTGTGATATAATGCTGAAACAACAGTAACTGTGAAAGATTCATTTATTTTACAACTAGCTGCAAAGGTGTAACTATATTACCTACTTGCACAAATTGGTAATACTATAGTATCTGTAGCTAGCTGCTAAGTTATATAACACTTAGTATAGCAGATCACATCTTCTGAATCAATAACTGTTCTCTAGTTTGCGCACCATAATATTATGTTATTCCATTAGGAAGAGTGTGCAACACACATAGTAGTAGTGAAAACATCTCTTTCTGGATTTGACGTCACAGCTGCAGTAGTAGTGGGGCGTGAATATGGTTAGCAGCTAGCTACTTAAAGTACAGCACTACAGCCACAAAGCCATGTACACTGTCTGCCAGTAGTGCACCTGCAATGTGGCTTCATGGCCTATCACTACACATCTGTGTTACTAGTACAAGGTGTTGCAACCATGCGGTAACATCAAGTCCAGAAAGAGATGTTTTCACTACTACTGTGTGTGTTGCACACTCTTCCTAATGCACTCTTGATTATTCTGAGAACTCTCCCCAGCCCCTACAAACACATATAGTTAGTACTAGCTATGTACATGCTGCAACATGTGATAATTTATTAGAATCATAGCAGATAGTCCATTTAGTTTGACAACATGAATATTGTGTGATAAGCTAAGCATACGGATGTATAAATCCCATGTGACTATAGCTATCACTCAACACATCGTTACTATCAGTTGATCACTTTGCCTTTCTATGCCTTCTGACACATAGGCTTCCCCCAAATATGCTAAAAAAGTCGCCTATTATTCTATTCCACTAATTTGAAGAGAGTCCACTGAATCATCTCGGGAGATGTAACTCATCGAAATGACATCTGATTCATATAGGATAGCTATACATGTGCTGGGGGGTACTCCCTGTCTTCCAGTATATATATGGCCTATACATAACATGTACATCCAAGTTACATACATAGTGCCAGTGTTTAGTAATTACCACATGGAGGTGTTAAGATACATACAGACCAATACAGGTATTTCGTTGTTTACGCCTTTAAGCTATAGCTACTCATGCACTGAATCAGAATATGTAATTTCTCCTTCATAGTACAAAAATAGTGACCCTATACATTGACAATCATGTGTAGTCGGGTTATACTCAGTACAACATAGGAGTCGGAGTGTCTACTAATAATTATTATAGAGCATCTGATTCAGTGACCTCTCTATGAAGCCATTATAGTACTGTTACATTCTAGTACTATGTGGTTCCCTCAATTGGTAGTGTATCTTCTCTGCAGTCATATATTTGCGATAATGTTGTTACGTTTCTTGTAGACTGTTGATATATTATGCATGATCAATGAACCACCCACAACAATAATATTAAACAAGCAATATAACTATATATTATTGAATTGTGGCAACATCTGGGTATAGTAGTCAGAGTGTCTGCCTACTTATGAAGGTAATAATATATTGCTATATATAAAACATTGTTACTGACCACACAATGGAGCTCTTCTTCATGATGCTGTTATTGAATTGTGGCAACATCTGGGTTTTGTTGGTTTATGATGTTAGTGTTGTGATGCAGTGACCTTACCTATAGTAGGCTTCATGCACCATGGACTGCGCTAAAGGGATGCAATTGACCTTGTGCTAATGGTATAGCGGTCAGAGCGTCTGCCTACTTGTGAAGGTAATAATTGCATTACTATATATAAAACACTGTTACTGACCACACAATGGAGCTCTTCTTCATGATGCCGTTAATTGCCTGCTCAGTAGGTAAGTAGTGATACTATAATTATACTCTAGTTTATCATGGAATATTAAATCGGAGTTGGTTAATATAGCTGTAGCTCGTAGAACATCATTGCTGAACTGATGACTGTATATTATTCTAAATTATAGTCTCAGTGAGAGGTCAGCTTGTATCATGCAGAGCCAGTACTACCTGTGTTGGTGGGCAAGGTGATGATGTAGGAGTGGCAGTGGATGGGAGAGGCTGCTGTCTGGATAACCCAAGAGCTCTAGCCTTTGTTCCTAACGAAGGAACCTGTGTAGCTTGTGTTGGTGAGTTAACATGTGTTATGCCAGGTACAGATGATAAAATTGTTCTGTGACTACTTCGCACTAATTATTTAGTTTTTGGTTTCTTTAACACCTCATTCTCTGGAGTAGAGCAGGGACCTAGTCACTCGGTGCCAGTGGGCTACCAGAAAGGTGTTGCAATAGCTAGACAAAACTTGACATTTAATGTCGACAGTATTCCAGGCACTGCAAGTGAGTGGCTGTTTAATCCTAGCATCGACTAACTGCATGATCACTTGTTGTCAATTGCAGGAGAGGGTTCACAGTTTGATTATACCGTAAACACTTTGACAGTGAGGGCTTTGTTTAGTGCTACCCAACCTGATAGTGTGTGGGTCACCTTCCGTGTGGATGCTATTGCTCAAGAACCTAATGAGACATTCACTCTCACACTGGATTCAGCTACTGTGGCACCAACTCCAAGAGAGGGTTTATTTTTCCAAAATGCCATTCAAGTGACAATTGTGGACAGTGACAGTAAGGCTGCATGATGCACCTGAAAATAAATTTTGCATTTTTGGACCAATCTGCAGAAATTTAATATCAAACACTGTTAGTACCCACTAGAATTATTGCCACCTTGAGGTATAAGCAGGAGCATATGAGTGTCACACCGCTTTATGGCACTCATATGCTCCTGGCATAGGCTATAGCCTCGTCCCCAGGCTCCTCCAAGCATTGAAAAACTGGGAGGAGCCTGGGGACGAGGCTAGTTATCTGTGGCTTGTAAAATAATCTAGCTACTATGCATTGCATCAGGAGCACATCTCTCTCATGGGCTCCTGATTGCACCAGCTGCACCTTTCAAATAAGGGGAAGCAGCCTTAAGCACTTCGCCTAACACATGTTATGGGCCAACCTACAGAAGTCGGATGTTCCTTTGGGTGGCTCATACGTACACTCCTGATTGCGATTATATATCTAGGATGGTGGAACTAAATCAACGTACATTAATTTTATAAGTATGCATTCTGTTCTTAACAGGTGTTCAGATCTCGTTCACTGAAGATAGTTATCGAGCCAATGAGCCTAGCCCAGGGGATCCTGCCACAGCTCTACCTATTATAGTTTCCAAGAATTTACGAATTTCTTCTCGAGTTGAATTAGTGGTCGTTCCTTTAACCATTCAGGAAGCTAGAGCCACATCCCTTCCTCTTCCTCCAAACATTCCAGATAATGATCGTCATTCTCCACCCTTTGCAAGTAATACAAATGTTTGTTATAGTATAATGTCCGGTAGATCTATTATGTCAGAAGTTAACTGATTCCATTGGCAGATTTGAATGACTTTAACAACACTAACATCACTATTGTCTTTGAGCCTGATGAGGATGCAGGGATCTATGAAAAGGGTGCTCCAATTTCTGTTACTGATGATGCTATAAATGAAGCAACAGAACAAGTGTTTGTTGTGGAGCTGCGACTGGTTAGCAGTGTAGATCCAGCCGGAGTTAATCTTACTACACAACCATCAAGTCTGTGTAAAATAAGTGATTATCATGATTGTAAGCAGTTTCTATCATTTAAGCAAATAATCTGCTATAATAGTGAAGTTATGTTATTGATACCATTACAGCAGTCAGAATTGGATTTGAGCTACCTGGCTACACGTACACAGAACCAGAGTTTTCTACGACCATAGATCGATTTTATGTGCCACCTACTGGTTGCCCTGAAAATGGACCAATCTATTTGGTCAAAGAGAACAACGTAACGTCAGAACAGACTTTTCAGGTTATTATTCAAGTCACAGATTCAGCTCCTTCTGGCACTGCTATTCAATCAGCTACAATTGATCAAGATTATCAATATGCAGGAGCTGATCGAAGAAGTCAAAGTATATTTTTCCGCCCCTTTGATCAGAGGGTTCTTGTTTCGTTTGAGTTACTTGCTGATACTCTCCCTGAAGGAACTGAAGCTTTTCAGGCTAGTGTATCTCCTGAAGTTGGTAGTCAGATGTTTCTAGATGGGAGAATGGAGAGGTTTCCTATTTCCCTAAACCCCATAAATTTGGCATCTGAAATCTTTATAACCATCATAGACAATGCAGGCTGTAAGTTTCAAATGCATGCATGCAGTGTTTTGTCATGCACTAACTTCTTTTTATTGCATGCTTATAGCTATTATAATTGGATTCACAAACACAAGTTACACTGTTAACAAAACAGTTGGAGTCCTACAAGTTGATGTCCAAGTTTTCAGTTCTCCAGATGACCAGCCTCTGCTAACAACTGCAAATCTTGTCATTCAAACAATGTCTGGATTAGCAAGTAAGTGCATAATTAAATTCAACCTATCTAATGGTATGGATGTTGTACATTCGATTATAAGCTGGAGGAAGTGACTATCAGGAGATTCATGCAACAGCATCAGATGTGTCTCTGACATTTAATGATGCAAATCGACGACAGTCATTTAGTGTGGCTATCATAAATGATTCATTTTATGAGCTGGATGTAGAAGATTTCACATTAGTGCTGAGAATTGATCCAGTTGAGATTCCACCACCTTCAAATGTAATACTCTGTCCAAAAGTTTCATCTGTTCAGATCTTAGATGATGATGGTAAGATCAATCAGGATAGTTTATAGCTAATCATAGAGAACAATGTTTCTGATTGTGCAGTGGTTGTTATTGGCTTCCTGAATACTTCCTACACTATGATTGAGAGTGATAGTGTAATAAATATCCAGATTGGAACAGTTCAAGGTGCACTACATGTACAGAGACCAGTGATCATTGAACTCTCTACTAGAGATATTTCTACTGATGGTTAGCTAAATATATCACATATATTATACACATGATACAAACCTTAGCGCTTTCTCCTCACAGGCAGCAGTGACTACAGAGGACTTGTACAACAACAGTATACACTAAATTCCACCAGGAATACGATAAATGTTACTATTGTCAACGACAGTGTATTTGAGCAGACAGAATCATTTCATGTAAGCCTTGCTTTCCCTGGAACTCTACCTACCAGAGTATCTTTGGCAGCCAGCATGGCACAAGTCACCATACTAGATGATGATGGTCAGTTCAGTGAAATCGAATTCATGCAATGTTCTAATGTCACCATAGCATGTGTAATTATGCCTTTATTGTTTAATATAGAGCTTGTGTTTGGATTCAGAACTACAGAGTATGAGGTACGTGAAGGTGATGGATCTGTCATGGTTGAAATTTTCTTTAATCACGGAAATCCTGGAGACTACCAACCATTGATTCTCATATCAATCCACAATGGAACAGCAACAGGTCAGATCTTCCACATTTAGCTGCTCAGTTTTCCACTCTTCATGATAAATTTCCTACAGAAGGGACAGACTTTGCTACCATAGCATCTTCTTTGAAATTCACAGTCGATAACCAAGTCAAAAGTCTAGCCATACCTATCATATCTAGCAATTCCACTGAGAACAGTGAAGAGTTCACTGTCACACTGGATGAGGTTGTCCTAATTCACACAAACAACACGACCACAGTAAATCTTTCAGATCAAGAAAGAGCTCGCCTCATTCTGAATCCTAGGAGAGCAAGTGTCACAGTCTTAGATGACAATAGTGAGCTATCATAACCCATAATTTCTCGCTTACAGAGTAATATAATATAAAATTTTGAAATTCAGTGGCCGTAATTGGCTTCATAAACACAAATCTCAGCATCTTTGAAGGAGAAGGAATTCTTAAGTTCACTATTGGAGTCATACAAGGTTATCTAGATACTTTTGTCACTGTTTTATTTAGAAGCAACTGCGAAAGGTAAGCTATACAAAAGTTGTGATAACTGTACATAGTGCTATCATGCTTATCATAAACCTCATGCCAAAACTTTCAGCTGGTTTAGACTTTATCACAACCTCTAAAACTCTTATCTTCACTGGAGATTCTCTACAAAATGTGTCCATCCAAATTGTTGATGACGGCATCTCTGAGCCTTCAGAGACTTTCTTTGGCCTGTTAAGTAGTGCTGATGGCACGACAATCCCACCTAATATTCACCTGGAACCTACAAGAGCCACTGCCACTATCATCGATAAAAACGGTATGCAATAACACTAATGTGCAATAAAGTTTATGAATTATTATTCTTTGATGTAGATCTCCCAAAATCTGCAGAGAATACCAGTAGCTACTGTCATAGTGCTAATAGTGGTGGTCGTATGCATTCTAGTTTTCCTTATTGTAATAGCAGCCATTATGATAGTGATCTGCTTTGTATTAAAAAAGAAGAGCAAAAGAAAGATTCTAGATTTGCAAGAATGCACATATGATTCAGTCTCACCACCACCCAGTGTGTATACTACCTCACTCTCAAAGTCCACAAAGTTCACTGATTGTGAATCTGATGACACTAAGCAGAAAACTTTTGATTTTAAAGTTGAGCTGACAGAAAATGTAGCTTACGGCTCCTTTAAACCACTATCAACGGCTGATGCTACCCCAAACTCAGCGTCAACTACAGCTGACTTGTAAACTTAACTTGTTTGTGTCACACTACAAAAATAAAGGAGTCAGTTGTTGAAATGAATGTAGTTAGTAAAACCTAGAATATTAACATAGTCTCATTCAAACACTCCCACTTAGAGCTAGTCAGCTGACTGAAGTACTTATGCAATTTGTTATGTAACACTATCTTGCTACCATGCATTTCTCAGATAATTTTCAAAACAACCGCGTCCTACCATTGCGCATGCGCAAATATTCACACGAAGCTCGGAGGATCCAGGTATTATAGTACATGCGTAACTGACCTGGACCCGACGTCAGGACCCTCCATACTGTACCTGTATAACGCTGAAGAATGGGCGGTGTTCGGGGTGGAGTCGGCTATCCACGGTCCCTCTCATCTCTGACTTCTCTATAGCTCTCGTGTCTCTAGTCCCTCGCTCGGGCCTTGGAGTTTATGTGACTACTCTGAGCATTGAATGAAATGGTAGGGTCTGATCCATTTGACTAAAGCCCTGAGGTGGTTGACTGAGCCGTCACAGTCACTGGTGTCCAGACAACCTCCACTCACTTGGCCTAGGTATGGTTTATCATGTGAGTAAGGACCAGCTATTACAGACAATACTACTTCAAAAGTGGGCATCTGAAAGGAGCCTAATATTAATACACTGGTAGATAGAAGAAATAAACGCTAGGCTGCCTAGCCTAGGACCCACTAATTTGATTTCGTGATCCAAACGTTCTAGTCTATATACATGGCCAGATCCTACATATGGCAGTACATACAGGTTCTAGCATGTACATGTAGGACCCACCTGCTTATCATCTGCCTGAGAATTGTGAGTATATGTAGGATCCTTGCAGTACAATCCAAAATCTGAGGGGCTACTGATGGTTAATATGTTTGCTTCTTTTTTTTTTTACAATGAAGAGGCAGAGGGTCCTAAGAAGTACATGCAAGACCCAATTGTCCAATCAGATATTTATATTACCTTTGAGAAGACAAGAATTATGACAGCACACATCATAGGACTATTCACATGAATCTTGACAGCAGTTCTTCATTGAAACTAGTATAAAAACCATGCATTTAGGGAAGAAGTCATGCAAGTCTCACAAATTACTGGAACGGAGAGAGTCCTATGTGGTAAATAAAAGACCCTTGTGTCATTAGATCACCTGCATATTATTACTATGTATTTGTGAACTTTAATCGAGAAACTAATAGTTGGAAGGGTCCTAAGCATTCACTATGCCATGGTAGGACCCTTCCCAGTACATATGCCGGTAGGTCTGTGATCCTATGCCTGCTCTGAAGTGCACAACAAACGTGGACCCCCTATTCGGTTCCTGTGGTGGTCCTCACTACTTCTAGGCTAGAAGAGTAGTCCCACATAGTTACTGAAATGCAGAGAGTCCTATTTAGCAGATGCAAGACCCTTCTTTATTAAGCCACATGTATAGCATCCCCACATTTATTGTACAAATTAGTGGACCCTTTAATGGAGGTATTGGTATAATTATGCATTTGTTGGGGGCTCTCTATCTTTAATGTACACGACAAAAGCAGAGGGTCCTACATATAAGCGGGTGGGTCCTACATGTACATGCTAGGACCTGTATGTACTACCATGGCAACATTACATTTGATAATTGAATGTTAGTAGCTCCTACAATTGGGTCCTGCATATACTCATTGGGACCCTCTGCATTTGTCGTGTGAAAGGTGATATATTAAACATAGAGCCCCAAACAAAATTAATGTATAATTATACCAATACTTCAATAAAGGGTCCACTAATTAAATGTGGGAATGTTATACATGTGGCTTAACACAGAAGGGTCTTGCATCTGCTAAATAGGACTCTTTGCATTCCAGTAACTATGTGGGACTACTATTCATCCCTTAATGAAAGTGCATGTACACCAGTCTCATTGCAAAATCCTAAACCGATCAGTCCGGGCTCACCTCTGCAAGAATTCTGTAATTTCCTGTGGTGGGTCCTGCAAACACTCATTAGGACCCTTTTTCGAAAATTGACATAAGCAGTAAGATTTCTTCATTAAAGTTCCATACAAATAATTGATAATGATATACAGGTTCACATATTACACAAGGGTCTTGTATTTATCACATAGGACCTCTCCATTCCAGTAATTCGTGAGACTTGACTTCTTCCCTAAATGCAGGACTTTTACACCAGTTTCAGTGGAATCCTATAGTATATGCTATCAAGATACACGTCTGTTCAAAGGTAATATAACTGTCTGATTGGACGGTTGGGTCTTGCATGTGCTCTTTAGGACCCTCTTCCTCTTTGTTGTATAAAAACTTTTACATTAATGTTGTTGGCCACTCTGACTTTAATGCCTTGGATTGCACTGCATTGAAGGATCCCACATGCACTCACAATTCTCAGGCAGATGATAGCAGGTGGGTCCTACATGTACATACTAGGACCTGTATGTACTGCCATGGCAACAATACACTTGATAATTGAATGTGGGTAGCTCCTACAGTTGGGTCCTGCATATACTCATTGGGACCCTCTGCTTTTGTCGTGTACATTAAACATAGAGAGCCACCAACAAATGTATAATTACACCAATACCTCCATTAAAGGTCCACTAATTTGTATAATTAATATGGGGATGCTATACATGTGGCTTAATACAAAAGGGTCTTGCACCTGCTAAATAGGATTCTCTGCATTCCAGTGTTGGGATTACTATTCTAGCCTAATTGCAAGTACATGTACATCAGTTTCATTGCAGAATCCTAAAGCAGTTAGTTGGGGCTCACCTCTGCCCAAATACTGTAATGTACTGTGGTGGGTCCTGCAAGTACTCATTAAGACCCTTTTTCAAAAACTGACATAAACAGCCTCCAGCTAAGACTTTTTGATTAAACTCCACAAATATTATCATGGTAATGATATGGAGTTATTTAATTACACACTGAGGGTCTTGTATTTACCTTATAGGACTCTCTACGTTCCAGTACATTTGTGAGACTTGACTTCTTCTCTGAATGCAGAATTTTTACACAGGTTTCCATGGAAAGTCCTGTGCTATCAATTAAGATTCACGTCCATTCAAAGGTAACATAATATCTGATTAGACAATTGGGTCTTGCATGTGCTCTATAGGACCCTCTGCCTCTTTGTTGTGCAAAAACTTTAACATTAATGTTGTTGGCCACTCAGACATTATTGCCTTGGATTGTAATGCATTGAAGAATTCTACATGCACTCACAATTCTCAGGCAGATGAAAAATGGGCGGGTCCTGCATGTACATGCTAGGACCTGTATGTACTACCATGGCAACGTTACATTTGATAATTGAATGTTGGTAGCTCCTACAATTGGGTCCTGCATATACTCATTGGGACCTCTGCATTTGTCGTGCATGTGAAAGCTGATATATTAAATATAGAGCCCCAAACAAAATTAATGTATAATTATACCAATACTTCATTAAAGGGTCCACTAATTAAATGTGGGGATGTTATACATGTGGCTTAATACAGAAGGGTCTTGCACCTGCTAAATAGGACTCTCTGCATCCAGTAACTATGTGGGACTACTATTCATTCCTTAATGAAAGTGCATGTACACCAGTCTCATTGCAAAATCCTAAACCGGTCAGTCCGGGCTCACCTCTGCCTGAATACTGTAATGTCCTGTGGTGGGTCCTGCAAACACTCATTAGGACCCTTTTTCGAAACTTGACATAAGCAGTAAGATTTCTTCATTAAAGTTCCATACAAATAATTGATAATGTTATGCAGGTTCACACATTACACAATGGTCTTGTATTTATCACATAGGACTCTCTCCATTCCAGTAATTCATGAGACTTGACTTCTTCCCTGAATGCAGGGCTTTTACACCAGTTTCAGTGGAATCCTATAGTATATGCTATCAAGATACATGTCTGTTCAAAGGTAAAATAATTATCTGATTGGACGGTTGGGTCTTGCATGTGCTCTTTAGGACCCTCTGCCTCTTTGTTGTACAAAAACTTTTACATTAATGTTGTTGGCCTCTCAGACTTTAATGCCTTGGATTGTACTCCATTGAAGGATCCTACATGCACTCACAATTCTCAGGCAGATGATAAGCAGGTGGGTCCTACATGTACTGCCATGGCAACAATACACTTGATAATTATTGAATGTGGGTAGCTCGTACAGTTGGGTCCTGCTTATACTCATTGGGACCTTCTGCTTTTGTCGTGTACATTAAACATAGAGAGCCACCAACAAATGTATAATTACACCAATACCTCTACTAAAGGTCCACTAACTTGTATAATTAATGTGGGGATGTTATACATGTGGCTTAATACAGAAGTGTCCTGCACCTGCTAAATAGGATTCTCTGCATTCCAGTGTTGGGATTACTATTCTAGCCTAATCGCAAGTACATGTACATCAGTTTCATTGCAGAATCCTAAAGCAGTTAGTTGGGGCTCACCTCTGTCCGAATACTGTAATGTACTGTGGTGGGTCCTGCACTTGAAGTACTCATTAAGATCCTTTTTCAAAAACTGACATAAACTTCCTCCAGCTAAGATTTTTTGATTAAACTCCACAAATATTATCATGGTAATGATATGCAAGTTATTTAATTACACACTGAGGGTCTTGTGTTTACCTTATAGGACTCTCTACATTCCAGTACATTTGTGAGACTTGACTTCTTCTCTAAATGCAGGATTTTTTTACACATGTTTCCATGAAAAGTCCTATAATGCGTGCTATCAATTAAGATTCACGTCCATTCAAAGGTAATATAATATCTGATTAGACAATTGGGTCTTGCATGTGCTCTATAGGACCCTCTGCCTCTTCGTTGTGCAAAAACTTTAACATTAATGTTGTTGGCCACTCAGACATTATTGCCTTGGATTGTAATGCATTGAAGAATTCTACATGCACTCATAATTCTCGGGCAGATGAAAAACGGGTGGGTCCTGCATGTACATGCTAGGACCTGTATATACTGCCATGGCAACGTTACATTTGAATGTAGGTAGCTCCTACAATTGGGTCCTGCATATACTCATTGGGACCCTCTGCATTTGTCGTGTGAAAGCTGATATAATTATTAAACATAGAGTCCCAAACAAGTATAATTATACCAATACTTTCATTAAAGGGTCCACTAATTAAATGTGGGGATGTTATAGCTACATGTGGCTTAATACAGAAGGGTCTTGCATCTGCTAAATAGGACTCTTTGCATTCCAGTAACTATGTGGGACTACTATTCATCCCTTAATGAAAATGCATGTACACCAGTCTCATTGCAAAATCCTAAACCAGTCAGTCCGGGCTCACCTCTGCCCGAATACTGTAATGTCCTGTGGTGGGTCCTGCAAACACTCATTAGGACCCTTTTTCGAAACTTGACATAAGCAGTAAGATTTCTTCATTAAAGTTCCATACAAATAATTGATAATGTTATACAGGTTCACACATTACACAATGGTCTTGTATTTATCACATAGGACCTCTCCATTCCAGTAATTCGTGAGACTTGACTTCTTCCCTAAATGCAGGGCTTTTACACCAGTTTCAGTGGAATTCTATAGTATATGCTATCAAGATACACGTCTGTTCAAAGGTAATATAACTGTCTGATTGGACGGTTGGGTCTTGCATGTGCTCTTTAGGACCCTCTTCCTCTTTTTTGTATAAAAACTTTTACATTAATGTTGTTGGCCACTCTGACTTTAATGCCTTGGATTGCACTGCATTGAAGGATCCCACATGCACTCACAATTCTCAGGCAGATGATAGCAGGTGGGTCCTACATGTACATACTAGGACCTGTATGTACTGCCATGGCAACAATACACTTGATAATTGAATGTGGGTAGCTCCTACAGTTGGGTCCTGCATATACTCATTGGGACCCTCTGCTTTTGTCGTGTACATTAAACATAGAGAGCCACCAACAAATGTATAATTACACCAATACCTCCATTAAAGGTCCACTAATTTGTATAATTAATATGGGGATGCTATACATGTGGCTTAATACAAAAGGGTCTTGCACCTGCTAAATAGGATTCTCTGCATTCCAGTGTTGGGATTACTATTCTAGCCTAATTGCAAGTACATGTACATCAGTTTCATTGCAGAATCCTAAAGCAGTTAGTTGGGGCTCACCTCTGCCCAAATACTGTAATGTACTGTGGTGGGTCCTGCAAGTACTCATTAAGACCCTTTTTCAAAAACTGACATAAACAGCCTCCAGCTAAGACTTTTTGATTAAACTCCACAAATATTATCATGGTAATGATATGGAGTTATTTAATTACACACTGAGGGTCTTGTATTTACCTTATAGGACTCTCTACGTTCCAGTACATTTGTGAGACTTGACTTCTTCTCTGAATGCAGAATTTTTACACAGGTTTCCGTGAAAAGTCCTGTGCTATCAATTAAGATTCACGTCCATTCAAAGGTAACATAATATCTGATTAGACAATTGGGTCTTGCATGTGCTCTATAGGACCCTCTGCCTCTTTGTTGTGCAAAAACTTTAACATTAATGTTGTTGGCCACTCAGACATTATTGCCTTGGATTGTAATGCATTGAAGATTTCTACATGCACTCACAATTCTCAGGCAGATGAAAAACGGGTGGGTCCTGTATGTACATGCTAGGACCTGTATGTACTACCATGGCAACGTTACATTTGATAATTGAATGTTAGTAGCTCCTACAATTGGGTCCTGCATATACTCATTGGGACCCTCTGCATTTGTCGTGTGAAAGCTGATATATTAAACATAGAGCCCCAAACAAAATTAATGTATAATTATACCAATACTTCATTAAAGGGTCCACTAATTAAATGTGGGGACATGTGGCTTAATACAGAAGGGTCTTGCACCTGCTAAATAGGACTCTCTGCATCCAGTAACTATGTGGGACTACTATTCATCCCTTAATGAAAGTGTATGTACACCAGTCTCATTGCAAAATCCTAAACCGGTCAGTCCGGGCTCACCTCTGCCTGAATACTGTAATGTCCTGTGGTGGGTCCTGCAAACACTCATTAGGACCCTTTTTCGAAAATTGACATAAGCAGTAAGATTTCTTCATTAAATTCCATACAAATAATTGATAATGTTATACAGGTTCACATATTACACAAGGGTCTTGTATTTATCACATAGGACCTCTCCATTCCAGTAATTCATGAGACTTGACTTCTTCCCTAAATGCAGGGCTTTTACACCAGTTTCAGTGGAACCCTATAGTATATGCTATCAAGATACACGTCTGTTCAAAGGTAATATAACTATCTGATTGGACGGTTGGGTCTTGCATGTGTTCTTTAGGACCCTCTGCCCCTTCATTGTACAAAAACTTTTACATTAATGTTGTTGGCCTCTCAGACTTTAATGCCTTGGATTGTACTCCATTGAAGGATCCTACATGCACTCACAATTCTCAGGCAGATGATAAGCAGGTGGGTCCTACATGTACTACCATGGCAACAATACACTTGATAATTATTGAATGTGGGTAGCTCCTACAGTTGGGTCCTGCTTATACTCATTGGGACCCTCTGCTTTTGTCGTGTACATTAAACATAGAGAGCCACCAACAAATGTATAATTACACCAATACTTCCATTAAAGGTCCACTAACTTGTATAATTAATATGGGGATGTTATACATGTGGCTTAATACAGAAGTGTCCTGCACCTGCTAAATAGGATTCTCTGCATTCCAGTGTTGGGATTACTATTCTAGCCTAATTGCAAGTACATGTACATCAGTTTCATTGCAGAATCCTAAAGCAGTTAGTTGGGGTTCACCTCTGCCCAAATACTGTAATGTACTGTGATGGATCCTGCAAGTACTCATTAAGACCCTTTTTCAAAAACTGACATAAACATCCTCCAGCTAAGATTTTTTGATTAAACTCCACAAATATTATTATGGTAATGATATGCAAGTTATTTAATTGCACACTGAGGGTCTTGTATTTACCTTATAGGACTCTCTACATTCCAGTACATTTGTGAGACTTGACTTCTTCTCTAAATGCAGGATTTTTACACAGGTTTCCATGAAAAGTCCTATAATGCGTGCTATCAATTAAGATTCACGTCCATTCAAAGGTAATATAATATCTGATTAGACAATTGGGTCTTGCATGTGCTCTATAGGACCCTCTGCCTCTTCGTTGTACAAAATTAATGTTGTTGGCCACTCAGACTTTAATGCCTTGGATTCTAATGCATTGAAGAATTCTACATGCACTCACAATTCTCGGGCAGATGAAAAACAGGTGGGTCCTGCATGTACATGCTAGGACCTGTATGTACTGCCATGGCAACGTTACATTTGATAATTGAATGTTGGTAGCTCCTACAATTGGGTCCTGCATATACTCATTAGGACTCTCTGCATTTGTCGTGCGAAAGCTGATATATTAAACATAGAGCCCCAAACAAAATTAATGACCAATACTTCATTAAAGGGTCCTCTAATTAAATGTGGGGATGTTATACATGTGGCTTAATACAGAAGGGTCTTGCACCTGCTAAATAGGACTCACTGCATTCCAGTAACTATGTGGGACTACTGTTGTAGCCTTAATACAAGTACATGTAACATCAGTTTCATTGCAGAATCCTAGAGCAGTTAGTTGCATGGGGCTCACCTCTGCCCAAATACTGTAATGTACTGTGGTAGGTCCTGCAAGTACTCATTAAGACCCTTTTTCAAAAACTGACATAAACATCCTCCAGCTAAGATTTTTTGATTAAACTCCACAAATATTATCATGGTAATGATATGCAAGTTATTTAATTGCACACTGAGGGTCTTGTATTTACCTTATAGGACTCTCTACATTCCAGTACATTTGTGAGACTTGACTTCTTCTCTAAATGCAGGATTTTTACACAGGTTTCCATGAAAAGTCCTATAATGCGTGCTATCAATTAAGATTCACGTCCATTCAAAGGTAATATAATATCTGATTAGACAATTGGGTCTTGCATGTGCTCTATAGGACCCTCTGCCTCTTCGTTGTACAAAATTAATGTTGTTGGCCACTCAGACTTTAATGCCTTGGATTCTAATGCATTGAAGAATTCTACATGCACTCACAATTCTCGGGCAGATGAAAAACAGGTGGGTCCTGCATGTACATGCTAGGACCTATATGTACTGCCATGGCAACGTTACATTTGATAATTGAATGTTGGTAGCTCCTACAATTGGGTCCTGCATATACTCATTAGGACTCTCTGCATTTGTCGTGCGAAAGCTGATATATTAAACATAGAGCCCCAAACAAAATTAATGACCAATACTTCATTAAAGGGTCCTCTAATTAAATGTGGGGATGTTATACATGTGGCTTAATACAGAAGGGTCTTGCACCTGCTAAATAGGACTCACTGCATTCCAGTAACTATGTGGGACTACTGTTGTAGCCTTAATACAAGTACATGTAACATCAGTTTCATTGCAGAATCCTAGAGCAGTTAGTTGCATGGGGCTCACCTCTGCCCAAATACTGTAATGTACTGTGGTGGGTCCTGCAGATACTCATTAAGACACCTTTTCAAAAACTGGTATAAACAGCCTCCAGCTAAGATGTTTTGATTAAACTCACAAATATTATCATGGTAATAATATGCAAGTTATTTAATTACATACTGAGAGTCTTGTACTTACCTTATAGGACTCTCTATGTTCCAGTACGTTTGTGAGACTTCTCTAAATGCAGGACTTTTACACCGGTTTTAGTGAAGAGTCCTATTTTACGTGCTATCAATTAAGATTCACGTCCATTCAAAGGTAATACAATTATCTGTTATGGACAGTTGGGTCTTGCATGTGCTCTTTAGGACCCTCTGCCTCTTCGTTGTACCAAAACTCTTACATTAATGTTGTTGGCCACTCAGGCTTTAATGCCTTGGATTGCACTGCATTGAAGAATCCGACATGCATACACTCACAATTCTCAGGCAGATGATAAGCAGGTGGGTCCTACATGTACATGTTAGGACCTGTATGTACTGCCATGGCAACAATACACTTGATAATAGAATGTGGGTAGCTCCTACAATTAGGTCCTGCATATACTAATTGGGACCCTCTGCTTTTGTTGTGTACATTAAACATAGAGAGCCCTCAACAAATGCATAATTATACCACTACCTCCATAAAGGGTCCACTAATTTGTATAATAAATGTGGGGATGCTATACATGTGGCTTAATACAGAAGGGTCTTGCACCTGCTGAATAGGACTCACTGCATTCCAGTAACTATGTGGGACTACTATTCATCCCTTAATGAAAGTGCATGTACACCAGTCTCATTGCAAAATCCTAAACCGGTCAGTCCGGGCTCACTGGTACCTCTGTCCGAATACTGAAATGTCCTGTGGTGGGTCCTGCAAACACTCATTAGGACCCTTTTTTGAAAATTGACATAAGCAGTAAGATTTCTTCATTAAAGTTACACAAATAATTGATAATGTTGTACAGGTCCATTAATTAAATGTGGGGATGCTATACATGTGGCTTAATACAGAAGGGTCTTGCACCTGCTAAATGGGACTCTTTGCATTCTAGTAACTATGTGGGACTACTATTCATCCCTTAATGAAAGTGCATGTGCACCAGTCTCATTGCAGAATCCTAAACTGGTCAGTTGGGGCTCACCTCTGCCCAAGCACTGTAATGTACCGTGGCGGGTCCTGTAAATACTCATATTTTGAAAATTGACATAAGCAGTAAGATTTCTTCATTAATGTTCCACAAATAATTGATAATGTTATACAGGTTCACACATTACACAATGGTCTTGTATTTACAACGTAGGACTCTCTCCATTCCAGTAATTTGTGAGACTTGACTTCTTCCCTAAATGTAGGGCTTTTACACCGGTTTTACTAGTGTATGCTATTAAGATACATGTCTGTTCAAAGGTAATGTACTTATCTGATTGGACAGTTGGGTCTTGAATGTACTCTTTAGGACACTCTGCCTCTTCGTTGTACAAAAACTTTTACATTAATGTTGTTGGCCACTCAGACTTTAATGCCTTGGATTGCACTGCATTGAAGGATCCTACATGCACTCACAATTCTCAGGCAGATGATAAGCAAGTGGGTCCTACATGTACATGCTAGGACCTGTATGTACTGCCATGGCAACAATACACTTGACAATTAATTGTGGGTAGCTCCTACAGTTGGGTCCTGCATGTACCCATTGGGACCCTCTGCTTTTGTCATGTACATTACACATAGAGAGCCCCCAACAAATGCATAATTATGCCAATACCTCCATTAAAGGGTTCACCAATAATTGTGGGGATGCTATACATGTGGCTTCCTACTGAAGGGTCTTGCACCTGCTAAATAGGACTCTCTGCATTCCAGTAACTATGTGCGACTACTGTTGTAGCCTTAATGCAAGTACATGTACATCAGTTTCATTGCAGAATCCTAGAGCAGTTAGTTGGGGCTCACCTCTGCCCAAATACTGTAATGTACTGTGGTGGGTCCTGCAGATACTCATTAAGACACTTTTTCAAAAACTGACATAAACAGCCTCCAGCTAAGATTTGTTAATTAAACTCACAAATATTATCATGGTAATGATATGCAAGTTATTTAATTACACACTGAGGGTCTTGTATTTACCTTATAGGACTCTCTATGTTCCAGTATGTTTGTGAGACTTGACTTCTCTAAATCCAGGACTTTTACACCAGTTTTAGAGAAGAGTCCTATAATACGTGCTATCAATTAAGATTCACGTCCGTTCAAAGGTAATATAATTATCTGATATGGACAGTTGGGTCGTGCATATACTCATTGGGACCCTCTGCTTTTGTCATGTACATTAATCATAGAGAGCCCCCAACAAATACATAATTATGCCAATACCTCCATAGAGGGTTCACTAATTTGTATAACAAATGTGGGGATGCTATACATGTGGCTTAATACAGAAGGGTCTTGCACCTGCTAAATAGGACTCACTGCATTCCAGTAACTATGTGGGACTACTATTCATCCCTTAATGAAAGTGCATGTACACCAGTCTCATTGCAAAATCCTAAACCGGTCAGTCCGGGCTCACCGGTACCTCTGCCCGAATACTGAAATGTCCTGTGGTGGGTCCTGCAAACACTCATTAGGACCCTTTTTTGAAAATTGACATAAGCAGTAAGATTTCTTCATTAAAGTTACACAAATAATTGATAATGTTGTACAGGTCCATTAATTAAATGTGGGGATGCTATACATGTGGCTTAATACAGAAGTGTCTTGCACCTGCTAAATAGGACTCTTTGCATTCCAGTAACTATGTGGGACTACTATTCATCGCTTAATGAAAGTGCATGTGCACCAGTCTCGTTGCAGAATCCTAAACTGGTCAGCTGGGGCTCATCTCTGCCCAAGTACCGTAATGTGCCGTGGTGGATCCTATAAATACTCATATTTCGAAAATTGACATAAGCAGTAAGATTTCTTCGTTAATGTTCCACCAATAATTGATAATGATATACAGGTTCACATGTACACCAGTCTCATTGCAAAATTCTAAACCGGTCAGTCCGGGCTCACATCTGCATGTACACCAGTCTCATTGCAAAATCCTAAACCGGTCAGTCCGGGCTCACCTCTGCCCGAATACTGTAATGTCCTGTGGTGGGTCCTGCAAATACTCATTAGGACCCTACTATTCATCCCTTAATGAAAGTGTATGTACACCAGTCTCATTGCAGAATCCTAAACTGGTCAGTTTGGGCATGTACACCAGTTTCATTGCAGATCCTAAAGCGGTCAGTCAGGGCTTACCTCTGCCCATATACTGTAATGTCCTGCAAGTACTCATTAGGACCCTTTTATGCTCGTCTAATAATTAATCCTGGTTATTGCACTCATACATGTATCTATTATTAATGTTTGTAGCTCCGGTGATTTTCTGCTTGATTTGTACACAAGTTGCCATTTCAGTTTGGGAACTAGCTCAGTTTAGGATCTAAGCCACGTACCATCTCAGCTGAGGATCTATGTTAGTCATGGCTTAGGATCCAAACAATTCCCAACTTTGCTACATTATATGTAAGGGAGTACAGTTAAAGAGAAGTGGCTGCTGAGAACAGTAACCACCAAGGGCATGGCAGCAAAAACTGGGCTACAATTACCAGCCACTTAGAGCCTAAGCCACACGCTACTTGAGGTAAACCACAAACCTCATGAAATGTTGACCACGTGATCACCTGTATGTATGCAAGCTTTGCATCATAATATGTATGTCTATTATACAGCATTCATTAATGATTTGACCACATCACAGGGTTGCATTAGTGAAAAGAAAACAAATAGAACTATTTTCATCCTTCATCTCCAACTTAAACATTATAAATACCAGTTCAAAATATTAATCATGATACCTCAGAATGTATCATAAAAATAAACTGTTATAATATTGAATATTGTATGTCCGTCTATGTTATACTGCCAATCACATTGTATCATAATAATATTATACTGGAATTTCTTATTCTTTGACTTTTGAAAGATTAAAACAATTTTTTCTAACATTTTGATTATTGCATGGTTAAGCATAAGGTACATAGTACAGTCTCATAATTTACAGCAACAAGGTAGTGTGGCAATGGCATAACAATTTAGTCATTTTTTATACATTCCTCACAAAGTATATTATCAAGTGGGCAATGAGGGATAGAGTAATTCCTAGTATGTACTTAGTTAATAAGCAGTAAAATGTTGGGCTTAAATCTCTATAATGTACTACACAGAGTTAAAAGATCATTTCCTCATCAACTGGAGTTAGTGGTTCAAATTGGTACATTTACATTTAACTCCATGCTAGTCAAGTATTTTATGAGAGATAGAGTGAAACTAGATGGTTCGACCATGGAAGAATTACAGTTTAACTCCATGCTAATTGAGTATTTAATGAATGATGGAATGATTCCAATGTAATTAGATGGTTCCACCATGGCAAAAACTTGTGATTTTATCTCTATGCTGTACTATGCAGCATTAAGTGTATTCATGTTTCATTTCTTCATCAGAGAACGTTAAAGTTTCAAATTGGTGGATTTATGTTTAACTCCATACTAACTGAGTGTTCAATGAAGGATTAAGTGATTCCAAAATTGTTAGATGGTTATGATGTACTATGCAGCATAAAAGGATAATCTTGTGTTATTTCCTTAACAACTGGCATCAGTGCTTACATTGATAGATTTACATTTAACTCCATGCTAATTGAGTATTCAATGAGTGATGGCATGATTCTGACATAATAAGATGGGGCCACCATAGCAAAATCTTATGATATTTCCTCTCTACGCTGTACTATGCAGCGCTAAAGGGTAATTTAGTGTCATTTCCTCATTTACTGGCGATAATGGTTTACGTTGGTAGATTTTCATTTAATTCCATGTTAATTGAATATTTAATAAAGAAGAAAGCTATTCCGACATAGTTGAATGGTTCCACCACAGCAAAAGCTTGTGAGTTCATGTCTATGATGTACTATGCAGCGTTAAAGGGTAATCTTGTGTCATTTCCTCATCAACTGGCATCAGCGCTTACAAATTGTAGATGTACATATAACTCCATGCTAGTTGAGTATTCAATGAGTGATGGAATGATTCTGACATAATTAGATGGGTCCACCATGGCAAAAGCTTATGATTTCCTCTCTACACTGTACTATGCAGTGCTGAAGGGTAAATTAGTGTTGTTTCCTCATTTAATGGCGACAATGGTTCAAATTGGTAGATTTTTATTTAACTCCATGCTTATTGATTATTCAACGAGTGATGGATTGATTCCGACATAATTAGATTGGGCCACCATGGCAAAAGCTTGTGATATTTCCTCTCTACGCTGTACTATGCAGCGCTAAAGAGTAATTTAGTGTCATTTCCTCATTTACTGGCGATAATGTTTCACATTGGTAGATTTTTATTTAATTCCATGTTAATTGAATATTTAATGAAGAAGAAAGCTATTCTGACATAGTTAGATGGTTCCACCACGGCAAAAGCTTGTGATTTCATCTCTATGTACTACTATGCAGCGCTAAAGGACAATCTAGTGTCATTTCCTCATCTATTGGCGACAATATTTTAAATTGACAGATTTTCATTTAACTCCATGCTAATTGAATATTAAATGAGGAAGGAAGTTAATCTGACATAGCTGGATGGTTCCACCACGGCAAAAGCTTGTGATTTCATCTTTATCATGCACTATGCAGTGTTAAAGAGTAATCTTGTGTTATTTCCTCAACAACTGGCATTAGCGCTTACAATTTGTAGATGTACATATAACTCCATGCTAATTGAGTATTCAATGAATGATGGAATGATTCCAACATAATTAGATGGTTCCACCACGGCAAAAGCTTATGATTTCCTCTCTATGCTATACTATGCAGCGTTTAAGGATAATCTTGTGATACTTCTTCAACAGCTGGCATCAGTGCTTAAAATTGGTAGATTTACAGTTAACTCCATGCTAATTGAGTATTCAATGAGTGATGGAATGATTCCGACATAATTAGATTGGGCCACCATGGCAAAATCTTGTGATATTTCCTCTCTACACTGTACTATGCAGCGCTAAAGGGTAAATTAGTGTCGTTTCCTCATTTAATGGCGACAATGGTTCAAATTGGTAGATTTTTATTTAACTCCATGCTTATTGATTATTCAACGAGTGATGGATTGATTCCGACATAATTAGATTGGGCCACCATGGCAAAAGCTTGTGATTTCCTCCTCATGATGTACTATGCAGCGTTAAAGGGTTTTATTGTGTTATTTCCTCAACAACTGGCACTAGTGCTTACAATTGGTAGATTTATATTCAACTCCAAGCTAATTGAGTATTCAATGAGTGATGGCATGATCCGATGTAATTAGATGGGTCCACCATGGCAAAAGCTTATGATTTCCTCTCTACGCTGTACTATGCAGCGCTAAAGGGTAATTTAATGTCATTTCCTCGTTTATTGGCAACAATGGTTCAAATTGGTAAATTATCATTCAATTCCATGCTAATTGAGTATTCAATAGGTGATGGAATAATTCCGACGTAATAAGATTGGTCCACCATGGCAAAAGCTTGTGATTTACTCCCTATTTACTACTATGCAGTGTTGAAGGAGAATCTAGTGTCATTTCCTCATCTATTGGCAACGTCAGTTCAAATTGGTAGATTTTCATTTACCTCCATGCTAATTAAGTATTCAATGAGTGATGGAATGATTCCGACGTAATTAGATGGGTCCACCATGGCAAACACTTGTGATTTCCTCTCTATGCTATACTATGCAGTATTTAAGGATATTCTTGTGTTACTTCCACAACAGCTGGCATCGGTGCTTACAATTGGTAGATTTACATTTAACTCCATGCTAATTGAGTATTCAATGAGTGATGGTATGATTCCGACATAATTAGATGGGGCCACCATGGCAAAATCTTGTGATATTTCCTCTCTACACTGTACTATGCAGTTCTAAAGGGTAATTTAGTGTCATTTCCTCATTTACTGGCGACAATGGTTCAAATTGGTAGATTTTTGTTTCACTCCATGCTAATTGAATATAATGAGGAAGGAAGTTATTCCGACATAGTTAGATGGTTCCACCACGGCAAAAGCTTGTGATTTCCTCCTCATGATGTACTATGCAGCGTTAAAGGGTTTTATTGTGTTATTTCCTCAACAACTGGCACTAGTGCTTCCAATTGGTAGATTTATATTTAACTCCATGCTAATTGAGTATTCAATGAGTGATGGAATGATCCGACATAATTAGATGGGGCCACCATGACAAAAGCTTATGATTTCCTCCCTACGCTGTACTATGCAGCGCTAAAGGGTAATTTATTGTCATTTCCTCGTTTATTGGCGACAATGGTTCAAATTGGTAAATTTTCATTCAACTCCATGCTAATTGAGTATTCAATAAGAGATGGAATGATTCCGACGTAATTACGTAGATTGGTCCACCATGGCAAAAGCTTGTGATTTACTCCCTATGTACTACTATGCAGTGTTAAAAGAGAATCTAGTGTCATTTCCTCATTTAATGGCGACAATGGTTCAAATTGGTAGATTTTCATTTAACTCCATGCTAATTGAGAATTCAATGAGTGACGGAATGATTCCGACATAGTTAGATGGTTCCACCACGGCAAAAGCTTGTGATTTCATCTCTACACTGTACTATGCAGCGTTAAAGGGTAATCTAGTGTCATTTTCTCATCTATTGGCGACAATATTTCAAATTGACAGATTTTCATTTAACTCCATGCTAATCAAATATTTAATGAGGAAGGAAGTTAATCAGACATAGTTGGATGGTTCCACCCGGCAAAAGCTTGTGATTTCCTCCTTATGATGTACTATGCAGCGTTAAAGGGTTTTATGTGTTATTTCCTCAACAACTGGCACTAGTGCTTACAATTGGTAGATTTATATTCAACTCCATGCTAATTGAGTATTCGATGAGTGATGGAATGATCCGACGTAATTAGATGGGGCCACCATGGCAAAAGCTTATGATTTCCTCTCTACGCTGTACTATGCAGCGCTAAAGGATAATTTAATGTCATTTCCTTGTTTATTGGCGACAATGGTTCAAATTGATAAATTTTCATTCAACTCCATGCTAATTGAGTATTCAATAAGTGATGGAATGATTCCGACGTAATAAGATTGGTCCACCTAGGCAAAAGCTTGTGATTTACTCCCTATGTACTTCTATGCAGTGTTAATGGAGAATCTAGTGTCATTTCCTCATCTATTGGCGACATCAGTTCAAATTGGTAGATTTTCATTTACCTCCATGTTAATTGAATATTCAATGAGGAAGGAAGCTATTCCGACATAGTTAGATGGTTCCACTATGGCAAAAGCTTGTGATTTCCTCTTTATCATGCACTATGCAGCGTTAAAGGGTAATCTTGTGTCATTTCCTCATCAATTGGCATTAGCGCTTACAATTTGTAGATTTACATTTAACTCCATGCTAATTGAGTATTCAATGACTGATGGAATGATTCCGACATAATTAGATGGGGCCACCATGGCAAAAGCTTATGTTTTCCTCTCTACACTGTACTATGCAGCGCTAAAGGGTAAGTTAGTGTCGTTTCCTCATTTAATGGCGACAATGGTTCAAATTGGTAGGTTTTCATTTAATTCCATGCTAACTGAGTATTCAACGACTGATGGAATGATTCCGACATAATTAGATGGGGCCACTATGACAAAAGCTTATGATTTCCTCTCTACACTGTACTATGCAGCGTTAAGGTTAAAGGGTAATCTAGTGTCATTTCCTCATCTATTGGCGACAATATTTCAAATTGACAGATTTTTATTTAACTCCATGCTAATCAAATATTTAATGAGGAAGGAAGTTAATCAGACATAGTTGGATGGTTCCACCACGGCAAAAGCTTGTGATTTCATCTCTATGATGTACTATGCAGCGTTAAAGGGTAATCTTGTGTCATTTCCTCAACTGGCATCAGCACTTACAAATTATAGATGTACATATAACCATGCTAATTGAGTATTCAATGAGTGATGGAATGATTCCGACGTAATTAGATGGGGCCACCATGGCAAACGCTTGTAATTTCCTCTCTATGCTATACTATGCAGCGTTTAAGGATAATCTTGTGTTAGTTCCTCTACAACTGGCATCAGTGCTTATAATTGGTAGATTTACATTTAACTCCATGCTAATTGAGTATTCAATGAGTGATGGAATGATTCCGACGTAATTAGATGGGGCCATCATGGCAAACGCTTGTAATTTCCTCTCTATGCTATACTATGTAGTGTTTAAGGATAATCTTGTGTTAGTTCCTCTACAACTGGCATCAGTGCTTATAATTGGTAGATTTACATTTAACTCCATGCTAATTGAGTATTCAATGAGTAATGGAATGATTCCGACGTAATTAGATGGGTCCACCATGGCAAAAGCTTATGATTTCCTCTCTACGCTGTACTATGCAGCACTAAAGGGTAATTTAGTGTTATTATCTCAGTTAGTGGCAACAATGGTTCAAAATGGTAGATTTTCATTTAACTCCATGCTATTTGAATATTTAATGAGGAAGGAAGTTATTCCGACATAGTTAGACGGTTCCACCATGGCAAAAGCTTGTGATTTCGTCTCTATGCTATACTATGCAACGTTAAAGGATAATCTTGTATTATTTCCACAACAACTGGCATCAGTGCTTACAATTTGTAGATTTTCATTTAACTCCATGCTAATTGAGTATTCAATGAGTGATGGAATGATTCCGACATAGTTAGATGGTTCCACCACGGCAAAAGCTTGTGATTTCATCTCTATGATGTACTATGCAGCGTTTAAGGATAATCTTGTGTTACTTCCTCAACAACTGGCATCAGTGCTTACAATTGGTAGATTTATATTTAACTCCATGCTAATTGAGTATTCAATGAGTGATGGAATGATTCCGACATAGTTAGACGGTTCCACCACGGCAAAAGCTTGTGATTTCATCTCTATGATGTACTATGCAGCGTTTAAGGATAATCTTGTGTTACTTCCTCAACAACTGGCATCAGTGCTTACAATTGGTAGATTTACATTTAACTCCATGCTAATTGAGTATTCAATGAGTGATGGAATGATTCCGACATAATTAGATGGGTCCACCATGACAAAAGCTTATGATTTCCTCTCTACGCTGTACTATGCAGCGCTAAAGGGTAATTTAGTGTTATTATCTCAGTTAGTGGCAACAATGGTTCAAAATGGTAGATTTTCATTTAACTCCATGCTATTTGAATATTTAATGAGGAAGGAAGTTATTCCGACATAGTTAGATGGTTCCACCATAGCAAAAGCTTGTGATTTCATTTCTATGCTATACTATGCAGCGTTTAAGGATAATCTTGTGTTACTTCCACAACAACTGGCATCAGTGCTTACAATTTGTAGATTTTCATTTAACTCCATGCTAATTGAGTATTCAATGAGTAATAGAATGATTCCGACATAGTTAGATGGTTCCACCACGGCAAAAGCTTGTGATTTCATCTCTATGATGTACTATGCAGCGTTTAAGGATAATCTTGTGTTACTTCCTCAACAACTGGCATCAGTGCTTACAATTGGTAGATTTATATTTAACTCCATGCTAATTGAGTATTCAATGAGTGATGGAATGATTCCGACGTAATTAGATGGGTCCACCATGGCAAAAGCTTATGATTTCCTCTCTACGCTGTACTATGCAGCGCTAAAGGGTAATTTAGTGTTATTATCTCAGTTAGTGGCAACAATGGTTCAAAATGGTAGATTTTCATTTAACTCCATGCTATTTGAATATTTAATGAGGAAGGAAGTTATTCCGACATAGTTAGACGGTTCCACCATGGCAAAAGCTTGTGATTTCATCTCTATGCTATACTATACATCGTTAAAGGATAATCTTGTGTTACTTCCACAACAACTGGCATCAGTGCTTACAATTGGTAGATTTTCATTTAACTCCATGCTAATTGAGTATTCAATGAGTAATGGAATGATTCCGACATAGTTAGATGGTTCCACCACGGCAAAAGCTTGTGATTTCATCTCTATGATGTACTATGCAGCGTTTAAGGATAATCTTGTGTTACTTCCTCAACAACTGGCATCAGTGCTTACAATTGGTAGATTTATATTTAACTCCATGCTAATTGAGTATTCAATGAGTGATGGAATGATTCCGACATAGTTAGATGGTTCCACCACGGCAAAAGCTTGTGATTTCATCTCTATGATGTACTATGCAGCGTTTAAGGATAATCTTGTGTTACTTCCTCAACAACTGGCATCAGTGCTTACAATTGGTAGATTTATATTTAACTCCATGCTAATTGAGTATTCAATGAGTGATGGAATGATTCCGACATAGTTAGATGGTTCCACCACGGCAAAAGCTTGTGATTTCATCTCTATGATGTACTATGCAGCGTTTAAGGATAATCTTGTGTTACTTCCTCAACAACTGGCATCAGTGCTTACAATTGGTAGATTTATATTTAACTCCATGCTAATTGAGTATTCAATGAGTGATGGAATGATTCCGACATAGTTAGATGGTTCCACCACGGCAAAAGCTTGTGATTTCATCTCTATGATGTACTATGCAGCGTTTAAGCATAATC
The DNA here is from genome assembly GCA_964291365.2 of Stappiaceae bacterium. Lineage (GTDB taxonomy): Bacteria > Pseudomonadota > Alphaproteobacteria > Rhizobiales > Stappiaceae > JBDWFY01. Next base: position 118,414 of record OZ220055.1, on the reverse strand, counting down.
TTGTGTTACTTCCTCAACAACTGGCATCAGTGCTTACAATTGGTAGATTTATATTTAACTCCATGCTAATTGAGTATTCAATGAGTGATGGAATGATTCCGACATAGTTAGATGGTTCCACCACGGCAAAAGCTTGTGATTTCATCTCTATGATGTACTATGCAGCGTTTAAGGATAATCTTGTGTTACTTCCTCAACAACTGGCATCAGTGCTTACAATTGGTAGATTTATATTTAACTCCATGCTAATTGAGTATTCAATGAGTGATGGAATGATTCCGACGTAGTTAGATGGTTCCACCACGGCAAAAGCTTGTGATTTCATCTCTATGATGTACTATGCAGCGTTTAAGGATAATCTTGTGTTACTTCCTCAACAACTGGCATCAGTGCTTACAATTGGTAGATTTATATTTAACTCCATGCTAATTGAGTATTCAATGAGTGATGGAATGATTCCGACGTAATTAGATGGGTCCACCATGGCAAAAGCTTATGATTTCCTCTCTATGCTGTACTATGCAGCGCTAAAGGGTAATTTAGTGTTATTATCTCAGTTAGTGGCAACAATGGCTCAAAATGGTAGATTTTCATTTAACTCCATGCTATTTGAATATTTAATGAGGAAGGAAGTTATTCCGACATAGTTAGATGGTTCCACCATGGCAAAAGCTTGTGATTTCATCTCTATGCTATACTATGCAGCGTTAAAGGATAATCTTGTGTTATTTCCACAACAACTGGCATCAGTGCTTACAATTTGTAGATTTTCATTTAACTCCATGCTAATTGAGTATTCAATGAGTGATGGAATGATTCCGACATAGTTAGATGGTTCCACCACGGCAAAAGCTTGTGATTTCATCTCTATGATGTACTATGCAGCGTTTAAGGATATTCTTGTGTTACTTCCTCAACAACTGGCATCAGTGCTTACAATTGGTAGATTTATATTTAACTCCATGCTAATTGAGTATTCAATGAGTGATGGAATGATTCCGACATAGTTAGATGGTTCCACCACGGCAAAAGCTTGTGATTTCATCTCTATGATGTACTATGCAGCGTTTAAGCATAATCTTGTGTTACTTCCTCAACAACTGGCATCAGTGCTTACAATTGGTAGATTTATATTTAACTCCATGCTAATTGAGTATTCAATGAGTGATGGAATGATTCCGACATAGTTAGATGGTTCCACCACGGCAAAAGCTTGTGATTTCATCTCTATGATGTACTATGTAGCGTTTAAGGATAATCTTGTGTTACTTCCTCAACAACTGGCATCAGTGCTTACAATTGGTAGATTTATATTTAACTCCATGCTAATTGAGTATTCAATGAGTGATGGAATGATTCCGACATAGTTAGATGGTTCCACCACGGCAAAAGCTTGTGATTTCATCTCTATGATGTACTATGCAGCGTTTAAGGATAATCTTGTGTTACTTCCTCAAAAACTGGCATCAGTGCTTACAATTGGTAGATTTATATTTAACTCCATGCTAATTGAGTATTCAATGAGTGATGGAATGATTCCGACATAGTTAGATGGTTCCACCACGGCAAAAGCTTGTGATTTCATCTCTATGATGTACTATGCAGCGTTTAAGGATAATCTTGTGTTACTTCCTCAACAACTGGCATCAGTGCTTACAATTGGTAGATTTATATTTAACTCCATGCTAATTGAGTATTCAATGAGTGATGGAATGATTCCGACATAGTTAGATGGTTCCACCACGGCAAAAGCTTGTGATTTCATCTCTATGATGTACTATGCAGCGTTTAAGGATAATCTTGTGTTACTTCCTCAACAACTGGCATCAGTGCTTACAATTGGTAGATTTATATTTAACTCCATGCTAATTGAGTATTCAATGAGTGATGGAATGATTCCGACGTAATTAGATGGGTCCACCATGGCAAAAGCTTATGATTTCCTCTCTATGCTGTACTATGCAGCGCTAAAGGGTAATTTAGTGTTATTATCTCAGTTAGTGGCAACAATGGTTCAAAATGGTAGATTTTCATTTAACTCCATGCTATTTGAATATTTAATGAGGAAGGAAGTTATTCCGACATAGTTAGATGGTTCCACCATGGCAAAAGCTTGTGATTTCATCTCTATACTATACTATGCAGCGTTAAAGGATAATCTTGTGTTACTTCCTCAACAACTGGCATCAGTGTTTACAATTGGTAGATTTATATTTAACTCCATGCTAATTGAGTATTCAATGAGTGATGGAATGATTCCGACATAATTAGATTGGTCCACCATGGCAAAAGCTTGTGATTCACTCTCTATGTACTTCTATGCAGCGCTAAAGGACAATCTGGTGTCATTTCCTCCTATTGGCGACAATAGGAGGAAACTCTATGCTAATTGAATATTTAATGAGGAAGGAAGTTAATCTGACATAGTTGGATGGTTCCACCACGGCAAAAGCTTGTGATTTCCTCTTTATGATGTACTCTGCAGCGTTAAAGGGTTATATTGTGTTGTTTCCTCAACAACTGGTATCAGTGCTTACAATTTGTAGATGTACATATAACTCCATGCCAATTGAGTATTCAATGAGTGATGGAATGATTCCGACATAATTAGATGGGGCCACCATGGCAAAAGTTTATGATTTCCTCTCTACGCTGTACTATGCAGTGCTAAAGGGTAATTTAGTGTCATTTCCTCATTTACTGGCGACAATGGTTCAAATTGGCAGATTTTCATTTAACTCCATGCTAATTGAATATTAAATGAGAAAGGAAGTTAATCCAACATAGTTGGATGGTTCCACCACGGCAAAAGCTTGTGATTTCATCTCTATGATGTACTATGCAGCGTTTAAGGATAATCTTGTGTCATTTCCTCATCAACTGGCATCAGCGCTTACAAATTGTAGATGTACATATAACTCCATGCTAATTGAGTATTCAATGAGTGATGGAATGATTCCGACATAATTAGATGGGTCCACCATGGCAAACGGTTCAGTGGTTCAATGATTCCATGTTAATTAAGTACTAATTGAGGGATGGATCCATGGTTCCACAATGGCAATAGCTTGTGATTACTCTCATGCTAACTCTAGGTATATAATTAGTGACAGAATGATTGCAATATAATTAGGTGGTTCTATATACCATTTAAAATTTCAGGGGGTAAGAGAAGGGGTTGGGGGGGGGGGGAAGCACGAGTTTGGCGTATGAACTTAGTCAGTGGTATCTCGTGCTTAGGCTGTGGTATCTCCTTCGGGTATAATTGATAATGTTCACTAGCCTAGACTTCCAAGTCCACTTGTTGCGTGCTTGTGGCATCCTAATTCTACCACAAATTTAGTCATAGTCGATGCAAGCATAGATCATCTATGATGCAAGCGATAGTGAGTCGGGCGATCAGCGTGGACATAACTTCACTGTAGTGACGGACTGACGGTGGATGGGTACTTAACTGGTGAATGTAGATGTGATGTACGTGTCGTCAATCTACTTTCTGTGTATCAAGCTCACATAGCGGTGGAAAACGTTTCCTTGTCTTGATAAGAGATGGCTACAACTCCCGATAAGCGATCTCCTAGGAAGGTATTGAAACATGATAATGTAATAACATTCTGCTTTCAGTGACAAGCTTATACATTATTGAAATGTAGAAAGTCAAGAATTCAAAGGAGTGGAAAAGAGTTTGTCGCCAAGTAAGTAGTGGCAATAGGTTTGCATGCATGCTTGTTTATTGTTTATTGTGGTGCTGGTATTGACAACAGGCAACCAGGTGGATAAGCAATGCACAAAGGAGTGGGGGACCAGCTCCGAGCTTCATTGCCATGTACTGGAAGGGAGCTCAAATTTCTTGGATTGGTATGACTGTTGTTGTGCACATCTAGCTACCTTTGTGAAAAGGATATTATCATCTCATAGCATCAAATTATAGTAGCAATTCCGAACACCAAAGGTTTCAACAGCTTGATATCACAGCCTGGTGGTGGTAGTAATTCATGAAGCTGTCAAAGCTTTCTCTCAACGAGGCCTGTCCAGCACCATGTTTTTTTAGTTTTGGTGAACAATTGAAGCATGTATGCATTACACACTCAAAGCATATAAATTTTCCATAGAGCTAAAAATTGAAAGTGCAACAGCTTATGCTCAACTAATTTACTTGATTCAAGATTCTGCAGAAAATATACTTCCTACACTATTCTTCCAGAGGAGGTTGGAAGTGCGGTTTATCATGTCACATGACATGCCTAGTGGGGCGTGGCTCATAATAGTAAAGTACGATTTTAGTACTACAAGAGTTCATATCAAGAGCTTAAGCCAGACTTAAGCTAATAATGATGAATCAAGGCTCTCTGGACAGGTGTACCCTCTCGTACCCCTTTCTGGCATGTGCTGGGAGCCCTTGTTTCAGTACATAGCAAGCAATGCTTGAGTGATGGTTGCATCCATTTCCACGATGTAATGAGCTGACAAATCAATGCTTGAGTTGCACATATGTTATACTGACGCACGTTAAGCCACTACAGTGGCAGGTAGAGGCATTCTTTCTCTGACTGGGTGGCCTAATTAGATCTCGTGGTATGTCTTCGTATTTCAACACTGAGAACTGAGAAACTTGGAACGGTGTAGGAGTATAAATCTCCACGTTTGAGTACTGGTATGATCACTGTTCTACCTCCACTAGCAGTAATAATTGAACCATCTCAATATCTCTCCACGAGTATGGTGACAGGCAAGACTCTGGATGTTATTAACATTCCTATCATACCGAACACGCAAGCGGCGTAATATAGTGCACATGATGTAACCGCACTTCCAACCTCCTCTGCTATTCTTCAGTCCTTGATTTTAGTTTTAGGCCTGGGTGGAATTGCTGCCAAATGCCTGTAGGTACATGTACATAATTATACATGGTTGGCATATCAGCTACATAATCCACCCACAACAAATTATGGTCACTTTTGCCTAATTAGTGATGGCAGGGTTGCACTTTGATGCACTGGATGCCCCCCCCCCCCAAAGTAATGTTTCCCACATAATATTATTATCATGTGATTCCTTGCTACTGCGAATAAAATATGTGAAGCTTATGCTATGATGCTACATAAATCACATCATTTTACCTAATTAGCATGATTGCTCCAATAATATTATGTTTTACTTTTGTGGTATATAGCGCCACCTCATATGCGATCCTTTACTTCAAATGAGGAAGTGCAGTCCCTTTTCAAAGCAGCTGCCTTAACTGTGTCTGTACTTCCAGGTTTGCCACTTATTAGTATACTTGCTGATCTGACAGTATTATACTTCAGCTCAAACTGCTGAAGATGATCCGATGGATAGCAATCCTTTGTTAAAAGATCCAATTAAATTGGCCTCCAATCGACCATCACTGTATCCAAGCAAAGTTCTGTATAAGCTAATTCCAAAAATCACAAATCCTCATGGTAATTGATAGCTATAGGCCATGTACGTAGTTGAAATTCAGATGCTTATGCCTACTTTATAGGAAGGCATAATATCAATTTTTGGACTGATGCCTCCAATAAACCGTCCTGGTGGCCCAAACACAAACAATCTTGCAGCCGAAATGTCCCTTTCAAAGCACCTAACCACCCAAGTAAATGTATATGTTCATTTTACTTGCATGCACTAATAAAATTTAATATTGCGTACTTTTTTGTGTGCGTATAGAGAGATTGCTTGGGAAACCCTCCGCCGGGAAGTTAACTGCAACTCAAATGAGAAGAATTTTAAAGCAGTTTCTTATTAACTGCCCAGAATTATACACAATGTTAGTTCCAATGATATGCAATGTTAATTTGAGTGACTCTCTTATTTTAAAGTGCTGAGAAGGTTAATGATTGCAGTGAGTTAGAAGAGAGTGAGTGTTCTTGTGATGACCAACCCGATCCAGAAGACTGCAGTGTTGATGGACGGCTCCCCACCATCAGTGATAATACAGTGGTAAATTAATGATTAATCTTTTAATGATATGTTACTTGCGAAGTTGACAAACAGGTTAACTGGAATCCTACAGTGGCTTTGCGCAGACTTAGCACTTGTACAGACTGGACAGAGTTTGAGCATATTATTACAAGTGAAGCTGCCTCTAAAGTTGATATGAGCTCTCTTCATGATGCCCTAGCTAGTGGAGTGAGGTGCATTAGTAAGGAACTCTCAAGAGACAAACTACTGGAGGAAAGGTTAGTGATTTACATGTGCCTCTACATTTTCTAGGCTCAGCAGTACAGGGTTTTGCATAATCCAATTAGACTCAGTGACTTCCAAATATGGAAGTCAATGTTCAAAGGGACTACCAACCACTATTTACTATAGTACAGCCCCTTCACACAGAAATGACAGACAAGGGTGCATTCACAGTTTGTACAGCAACACTTACAAAGTTTCTATATAGCCTGTTGCAAGGATTCTGTAAAATCCTGTACATGTACAGTACATACATACAGTACATAGTGAGTGTCTGATAACCAACCTGTAGTACTGAACAAAGGAAGGGTACAAGCTGCAGGCCACAGTGTGGGTGTACAGCTGCAAGGTGCTACCCACTAGAGCTAGCTGACAAGTCAATATGTAGACTATGAATATTCATGCAGGTCAATGACTGGACAGCAGGGTATAGATATCCCAGTATCTAATTTGATAAGTTGGTCATGGGGTTTGTACCTTTGTCTGCTAATTGGTTAAAAAAGGGTAGGTGTGGGTCATGGTTGCTTTGTGCATGCATCTGCAGGTATGTTGCTCTCAAGGCCAGGATGCCTAAAGGATTCTACCCAGCAAGGACTAGTGGGGATGGAAATTGTTTATTTAGTGCAATTAGCATTGCATTAATTGGAAATGAGACTTTGAGTGTGCAGTTGCGATTAAAAACAGTCATCCACGGAGTCAAACATTTTGAGCACTATTCTGATATGGTTGGGTGATGATCTGTCATAATATTGTAGTATGGTTTATGTTTTTGATTTGTATACAGCTCAAGGCTGAATTCTCAGACACAGCAGCATTGCAGCAGTTTATTTGCACTGCTGCATCCAATGATAGCATATTTGAAAACAGGCCTAGTGCTAGTGACAACCCAACAGATGATAGTTTGGTTTGTTACCTTTTAAAGGAAGAGATCATGGTCACAGCCCACCTGGGTGCTTATTGTGGTTTGTTCAATAAATTTAGGGGTATGGAGTAATTTACCCCATACATTGTTTACATGTAGGATTATTGCAGTTGATACTGGTAGCTGGAGCTCTCGAGTGCCCTATCCAGCAGTCTTGTGAGGTGCCTAGGGATGCATATGACATTTTGTTAATGCCATGTGGTTGCTGCGAGCACATCAAAGATCCAATCCACTTGATGTGGATAGCATTTGAAGAAGGAGGACCAATGAATCATTTTGTTCCTCTCATACCAAAGCTCAGTAAATTAACAAAAACCTGAACCATTGCCAAACTGGAATTATGAATGTATATTACTTTTGTAGGGCGCACTGCAAAGGTGTTATGGAAGGAAAACAAGATAAAGTTGGCTGATGCTGTTTCAGAAGTTTGCATGATGCAACGGCATAACCAGTGTACTCAGGTCACTGATCTTGCAGTTTCAGGCGAGCTTGATTGGATAATGTGTGGCACATGTAACAGTTGGTACCATTGTTCGTGTATCGGAGTGCATCCTCGTCATATGGAAGGTCCTGACAGGAATTTTGTCTGCTGCGAGGACAATGGCCCAGATCACCTGTTAGTCTGATATTTTAAATACTTCCAAATACTCCTTCCCCTGCTGTACATATACTATTTTAGAATCATTGCTCCTGAAAGGAACAAGAAGGGCAAACCTAAATGTACAAGTGTTTCGCTCTCACTTAGTGACATTCAGTCCCTCTACCCAGGTCGTGGTATTTCCGATGCTGTTGTTGACTTGTATATTAGGTATGCATTTGTTTACTCGTACGAAACACGCATACTATATTATAGGCTTCTTTGATTATAGGGAAATGCTCCTACATGAAGATGTAACATCTACTTGTGTGGTTAGTTCTCTCACCTATACTGGAATAGCCAGAGCAGCAGTTAGAAGGGATGAAAAGAACCTAAAGAAAGACATGACCCAGCTGCATCGGAGTGTAAATGGAACTATGGACATAAAAAGGCCTTTAGTTGTGTTCCCATGTAGACTTATGTAAGTGGTTCTTAAGTTTGGCTGTATGAAATTGTTAACTTTACTGTTTTTAGAAATGATTGGCACTGGATTGCAGTGGCAGTATTTCTGAAGCTAAAACAGTATGTGCATAATATTAAGTTTGTTGCTTGATGAGCCAAATTAAATGATAGCATACCATTTCCATTTATTCAGGGTGTACATATTGGATTCTCTGTCTCAGTCTATCACAACAGCAAGTAACATGGTTGTCAAGCATATTCAGTTGTTTATAGCTTCTGTTTGTGAGGAAGCAGTTGAGTTGAAGTGTGAAGCAGCCAAGGTAAACTTGATCACCTTGCTAATTAAACGTGTCTATAACAGCTCACCTGGCATAGGTTGCTCTTCAAGAAGGCGTTGAGTGTGGGATTCATATGCTACACAATATCACACTGTTATTACAAGTAAGTCCTGAACAACATCCCTTTAGTATTATTTTCAATTGATACTTAATATAATAGCAATCCCCAGAACACATTGCGATGGGAAATTTACCGCAGTTTGAGTCTCATCTAAATACTGCGTACATTCGCTCCAAGATTTTAAAGCATTGCTTTGAAAAGTCTAGAGATATAGTACCTACTCAGTGAGTTTATAAGGATTGACATTAATATGTTTCATCATGTCTACTTTTGATCTTGGTTTTGTACATACACCTAAACAGAGTCAGAGCTAAAAGAGTAAACCATAAAGAGGTGCAGGTATGTTAAGTGTTCTCCAAGTGATCTATGCACATTATTTGATTCCATATACATACGTAGGAACAAAGGCTACTGGAATTAATGTTTAAAGTGCAGAATGGAAAGGAGGACGGACTCAAGGTTAGTATCGTGTCCAGGCTTTGCAGTATTCTTTCCCCTAGAGGAGGTTGGACATGATGCGCTTTTGCATCATTGTCACATGACCTTGGTATGTGCATATGCAGCACTGCATTCAAATGAATGCAGTAATTGTGAGACTAGCTGCTAGTTAAATGTTTGCGTGTGTGGACTATGGCCAAATCTGATGCTGAAACTGAGGTAACTCCTGGAGATCATAGAGTAATGTTTTAACAGTGAAAGGAACCTCCACAATTGACAAATGCATTTATTAGTGGTACCACATGGACAAACCAAATTTGCCTCATTTAACTACAAGGATGCTGAGGGGTGGGTGGGTGGAGTATGGCACTGGATCTTCCTTTCTCATGAATTCCAACAAATGTTCTCATTTAAAACTGTCTCCAAGGCTTTAGATCATGACTTAGATTTGTATAGTGATTTATATGGGGCAACATGCCCACTTTTTGTGCGTATGTGATCATGTCCAATCTTAGCCTCATACCCAGGCCGCAAAGGGGAGGGGAAAAAAGCGGCCTGGTACCTATTGCACGCGCATGCGTCAACATTTCCGCAATATTTGCCATAAAATAGTCCGTATAACACTGAGTAAACACGTGGTCATGCCGCGAAAAGGATGTGGATGAAATATCCGGAAAGCGGGAAGGCAAGGATTTGCCAAGCCAAAACAAAGGCTGCTTCCAAGCAGTACCATTGCCGAAACACCTTAAATAGCTCTTCTCTATCCCTTCGGTAGCCTAACAGGTACCTCCATGTTCACAAATCAACATAATAAGTATCTAGGATTCTGTTGACAACGACTAAACTGGGCGAAGAAGCCTCCAAAATTGATACAGCTACCTTGGTAAGCTTCAACAACAGTAGCGTCGTCTGTTGGCGCGTAGGAATCACACCAATCCGTCGATTCTGATGCTATTGCATAGTTGATCTGAATGACATGGAGTAGTTTACTGACATATACTGGTAGGAAATGCGGAAAATATACGGTCGTATTCGGAGCCCCAGGTTCTGTTGGGGTACTTCGCGCATGTGCATGCAATAGGTACCAGGCCGCTTTTTTCCCCCTCCCCTTTGCGGCCTGGGTACGAGGCTAGTCCAATCTCCTCCACCTTTCTCCCTCCATACCTACAACATCCACTTGTGCATGTGCCCAAACCACACAAGTCTAGTATGCCTCTAATTTTCTTGGGGAAAATACTGTAGTCTTATCCCTAGATCACACCCACTACAAACGAAGAGTCCAGTGACTTTAGGCCATTTGATTGGTTCTGGGATGTGTACTGATATAGCTATTCGTTATGCAACCAAAACAAAGCTTGAATCTGATTGGTCAGCATAGCTGTGTGAGCAATTTGAACAAAGCCTGAATCTGATTGGTCAACATGGCTGTGTGGGCAATTCGAACTTGTACAGCAAGCAATGGTGATGTTATGTTCCTGCCGTTTTTTTGTTTTTTTTTTGTCATGAGGGGTGACAGGGCCGTAGCCAGGAATTCACAGAAAGGGGTGCTGGATATAGGAGATTGTTATAAAGAGTGCACGCACGAAAATTTTCACAATCACGCCCACTAATTACTGCACGTGACTTCCGCTTGCATGAACTTCGAACTTTCGCATAGTATGTTGACAGTGCGATTAGTTTAGCAGAATGGTTCGACAACTGGGCGCTTACTTCCGAAGGCGATGGTCTTTCACTAAGCAGGCAAGACAGAACAGTTGTAAGCTGAGTATTATAGGTAGCTAATGATAGAGCATACTAGCTACTCAATGCATATATAATATTATATTATGTTGAATAGCCCCACCCACTATGGCAGATGACAAAGGGGGGTGCTTGAGCCCCCTGAGCCCCCCCCAGCTACGCCCCTGGCACCGGTCTGGTAAATACTAAGGCAGTAGGAAGCACCATATAACAGTTTGCAAGCTACAGCTATGCGCTAGCTAGCTATAAACATTCCACTACTTTCCTGGCCATTTTTAGTTACCAGCCTGCAAGCGAGTTAGTAGCAGACATCTACAGTTTTACAGGCCAGAGGTTGACACAGAAACAAATTACCAGTTAAGAAAATCATCTAACAATTAGTGCTATGTCAATTAATTAAGCAAATTCCTTTTAATCATGCACCAAACCCATACATGTCAACCTCTCAGTTTCACTTAGAGGGACAAGAGCATGGCAAAAATCGTCAATACTGCAAGTAGACGTGGCCAGAAATAGCTCTATCTAGCTTAGCTCTATATAGCAGCTGTGGCCTGGAATTATCCAACTATTTCAAGCTCTGCAATGCATACTATAATGTATTCCATGCATGCAGCATGAATGGTACAAGCATATTCCACGAGTGTATTATGTATATCATTATATTAAGACTATAGTTGTGTGTCTGTCCGTCCGTTACGGGAGGTCAGCGGAAATGATTTGATCCCTAGAAACAAGAAGCTGTATCTCTGGCCATTGAGCAACAGAAGCTAGAACTGGGCAATCTCTGTGGCCGCCAGCCGTGGCACTAGCTACAGGCACGAACACTAGCTTCTTGGGTGGACTGTACAAAAACCATGTGACAATGGACACTTACATGTAGTGGGCTGCAGTTAGCTAGGCAGCTTGATTCAAGGGAAGATATCGTCCCGAGTCATCGTCACGGAGGTAGTAGATTCTGCTTTTGGCCTCTTGCCTTCACAGGTTTTGTGAGAGAGGGGATGAACTAACTAACAAGTTTCTTGGCCTGTTGATTACTTAGATTACATGCCCCAAACAGGATGAAATTAATGCGCATGCTCCACAAACTGCAATATCAGGTGCATGCTGTTTACATAATCAGTGCCCTTTACTCTCTCCTTTGAGCTCTTCATGTGTGCAAAGTCTGCCCTTTCACAGCCTTGTTTATAGCACCCTATAGCATGCATGTGTGAATTGGGTGCAGCAGGGGGTGAGCAAAGCGAGCCCCCCCTGCTTGTATAAGACTATAATTATTACAGAGGGAGCTTTTGTGCATCAGTACATGTAGGTGCAGTAGATTGAGTCACATGGCTTGTAAATTGCTTGTTAGAGCTCCAACAGTGCTCTCATACCTAGATCCCACTCTTTGCAAGTGATCTAAGGTCATAGTCCTTGGTCCAGAGAGGGGAATTTGGACCTCAAGTGTTCAGAAGGCACAAATCATATTACTGGTTTATGTTCGCATGCCTTATATTGAATCACTACTGTTCAGATGTAACAGATCCTTTCCTCTCCAGAGAATAGAGTCAGGGAGCAAGATTAACTAGTGGTAGCAACATTGCTATAGCATATAAGTAATAGTTAAAGCCCAGTTGCCTTGGATTTACGATCCCAGGCAACTGGGCTTTAACTTTCATATATCCCATCTGATTGATCCATAGAGTATGATAGAGCGGCGTGCGCAATAAGCCTTTCATAACAACTGCCATAGTAAACAAAAGAAAATCAAAAATTGAAGGGACTTGCTGCTTTGCTGGACTGATCATCTCAAGTTCTGCTAGCTATCCATCAACCAGTCACAGTGTGTCAGCAATTGGGCTTCCTGTTAACGGCAGTAGCTTCGACAACAACAAGCAAGTAGTTTCAACTACATTGACTAACGATACTGACTCGAGGTAGCTAGCTAGTGGACTTTAAACTGCCATGTGGTGAGATCGAGTGATGTATAGCTAATAGTTTCCTGCTTAGGGTCAATTAGCTCGTCTCTGTATAAACAATGTATACTGTAAAATAGTACATACATACATACATACAGTGTTTGCAGCTACAATACAGAACACTATATCAGTGTATACACATTCATTCTAGCCCATTGCTATGTGGTTGCTAAGGTATACAAGGTACTGTATATGTGATACAGACCCTCCTTGTAGGGCTCATGTCCATATGTTTACTACTATACAGTTCCCGAGGGCCAGGGCAAATATACAGTTCTTGAGAGCTAAGAACATGTTTATTGTATCAATAAAAACAATGGGCTAGAAAAATTAATAGTTATCATATGCCTAACATACTTGATAATTCTATTCCCATAGAAAATGTACACTGTCTGATCTACTTCCTACTAGGGTGATACTTTCCATATTATCACACACCCACCGCCTTGGGGTACTAATAATACATATGCACATATTTATTATTATGATAATTATGATATAATAAATTATACCAGGTAACATAAAAGTTAAAACTGCAAGATGTATTCAGTAATGAACATAAAATGAGTGATGAACAGTGGTTTGGGGGGGCAGCTACAGTGCTCTCTGAGTGCCAAGGATCATTTTGTGGCCAAGGACTACTCTCAGCCAGAAAGTTGGTACTTGGAGAGATAGGTAACTCCAGCAGACTCATAAACAACCGTCATCAGAAAAGCTGTGATAGATACTCGGGGTGCAGAAGAGAGAACAGCTCGCTGTCGTTGACACTATCCATATTCATTAAGACGTAACTATGGTTGCTAGAGTCATGTGCATGCGCACTGGCATATGATAAATACATTATCCAACGCGTACTATGAAATATCACTCGTCGTCAAGGCACTGCATCACACTCGTGTCTTTGGCACTTGTGCGATACGTGCCTTGACGACTCGTGATATTTCACAGTACACATCAGATAATGTAATATTAACCAATCCCTCGCCCTGTATGTAATATAGAAGCACTCATCCCTCGGGCTTTGGGATTTGTGCTTCTATATTGCATACAAACCTCGGGAGTTGGTTAATAACTATTACATGGTGTGGACTTAGTTGTATGACTGTGTGAAGCAAACAAGGATTCTGATTGGTTGCAGTGACTGCCAGGGGGAGGGAATTATGGCTCATGATGTCCTGTGTCTCTATGGGATGAATGTATTAGGTGGGATATATTTATATTTGAATTATAGTTGTCTGTCTGTCCGTTATGGGAGGTCAGTGGAAACGATTTGACCCTGACAAACAAGAGGCTGTATCTCTGGCCATTGAACAACAAAAGGTAGAACTAGACAACCTCTATGAGCGCCAGCTATGGCACTAGCTACAGGCATGAACACTAGCTTCTTGGACGGAACAGTGGACACTTACATTCAATGGCTCGCAGTTTGCTAAGGAGTTTGATTCGTGAGAAGGTATTGTCTGAGTGTCTCAGTAGATTCTGAGAGATTGGCTCTTGCCTTCACAAGCCTTGCGATAGAGTTGGTGAGCAAGCTGACGAGTTTCTTGGACAGTTGATTGATTTAGTAATGTGCTCAAACAGGATATCATAAATGCGCATGCTCAATGAAATGTTCTAGAACCCAGATAAAGGCAACCATGCTGACCTATATATAACCTTTGGGGTTGCTAACACACCACCACATGATACAAGGTCTCAGCCTGGATTATTGACCACCTATTCATGGTTGGGCTGGAGTCCATACAGGGATGCAGAGAGAGTTCCAAACCGTGCCTTACCAAGTATTACATACCTTAGAGTCCATGGGGAGCACTAGCTATAGTGACATATAGGAGCCTGATTTCTGGATAGCTTAGACAGAATGGTAGCTTGGTTAGAGTCTGACATCACATTGCATCATAACACTAGTTACCATAGCAACCTAGACTCTATACATATACTGGGGCCTTTAGCCACAACAGCTAGTTTACAACAAGTTCCAGAGCCTAGAAGAAGTAGACTACCTCAGATTCTGCATGAACACCTGGGATTCGTGAGTTAACCCCTACAAACTTATGTAGTAGCTAGTAATAGTACTTACTGGAGATTCTGTTAGTTTCCCTGAATGTGTAATTATGGTCGACGTCATGTGTGCATGCTGCCCTATCCATGAGGCACTTAGGTGGGTAAGGAGAATTCCCATGGGACAAAAGAGCTTTTTAACCTACCACCCCTAGTTCTCAAGGCTAGGCACCTAAGTGGCTCTGCCTTTTGCTGGGTTAGGTTTGCCTGAGCAGGCAATGAGATGAATGGTTGCCCCTTAGGTTTGGGATTGGTAGTGGAAGATAAACCTATTGAATTTTCATACAGCTAGGCCATGTCATTTTGTACATACAACTGTACTCTGTTAGCTATGCCTGTTCTACATGCACTTATTTAACTACAGTAACAAACACAGGTACAAGCAGGGGGCGAGCGAAGCGAGCCCCCTGCTTGTGCCTGCTTGTGCCTGTGCTTGTGCTGAGCAGGGGGAGAGCGAAGCGAGCCCCCCTGCTTGTCATTATATTAAGATTATAGTCTATCTGTGCGTGCGTACGTACGTCTGTTACGGGAGGTCAGCGGAAACGATTTGACCCCTAGAAACAAGAGGCTGTATCTCTGGTAATTTGAGTAACAGAGGCTAGAACTGGGCAATCTCTGTGGTCACCAGCCGTGGTACTAGCTATAGGCACGAACACTAGCTTCTTGGGAAGACCGTACAAAAACCATGCGATAATGGACACTTACATGTAGTGGGCTGCAGTTAGCTAAGCGGCTTGATTCACGAGAAGATATCGTCCGGGCCATCGTCACAGAGTTAGTAGATTCTGCTTTTGGCTTCTTGCCTTCACAGGTCAGAGAGAGAGGGTGAGCAAACTAACGAGTTTCTTGGCCTGTTGATTACTTAGGTCACGTGCCTCAAACAGGATGAAATAAATGCACATGCGCCACGGCTGCAATATCAGGCGTGTGCTGTTTACATGATCAGTGCCCTTTACTCTCTCCTTTGAGCTCTTCATGTGCCCTTGTTTACAACACCTTATAGCATGCATGTGTGCAGGTATGTAGCTATGTGATAGAAGTAGTGGTGAATCGGGAGCAGCAGGGGGCGAGCGAAGCGAGCCCCCCTGTTTGTATTATACATAGATTATAAGCAGGGTCCAATACTATGCAAGTATACCCCATCTACATCAAGCTTTAAACTACCATGGCAGTGTATAGTTACTGCAATTGGCTAGCTACAAGTTCTACCAGACACTTAGTAACACAACATGCATGTTCAGGTGTTCTATAATCTTAGTCTTGACATTGTCTCCTAACTATGGGTAGAAGTTGAGTATAGTTTCCTGTATACCTTAACTATGTGTTATTCTCTACTATAGGTAGTGAATGTAAAGGATAAAGGTCGTGGTGTAATCACTACAAAGGAGTTTGATAAGGATGAATACATCTGTGAATATGCTGGAGATTTAATCACAAACAAGAAAGCAAGGGACAAGGAGACTGAGCATGAACATGGAGGAGCATTTATGTTCTATTTTGAACACAAAGGCCGGAAGCTATGGTACAATTATAATGATTTATATCACTGCATGACCGTGCCATGGTTTCATGCTGTATTTTGTTTCATAGTGTGGATGCTACCGATGAACCAAGGAAGGGTGAAAATTCAAAACCGTTTGGTAGATTAATCAACCACAGTAAGAAAGAACCGAATGTGGTAGCCAATGTTGTTGAGATTGACAATACACCACACCTATGTTTTTTTGCAATAAGGAAAATAACTATAGGGGAAGAACTACAGTATGATTATGGAGATAGGGGACGTATGTCCATAGCTGATAACCCATGGCTTTTAAACTAACAAAATTTAATAATATTATCACAAAAACATTTATTGTAAGTTCTATGTTGTATTGATGTATGACTTTTCTCTGTTATGATACCAAATAAAAAATTTACAGTGGTTAATAAAATTTACCGGATTCATATATGAGAGAGATGACTTGATTCTTTTGAGTGAGGAGTTTGATTGCTCAACAAGTTGTGTATTCATCTCAGAGAATTGAGGATAACAGGATATGTTGTATCCAGAGCTGCACCCTGTAAATTGCATGGGTATAATATGATATGCACATTAACGACAGCTGTCGATTTTCTTATAGCTACATAAATTCTCTGTTGTGTGACTACAGTGGAAGCCTTTGTGCCATGTATCCAAACTGTTAATAGCCATGCAGGCTGACTGCCTATTTACCCTTCCCTATGGGGCAACTGACCTGCAAAGTGCAAAGATGGTCTTAGCCAGGTATCCATAGTGGTGGGACAGTTCTATCCACTGAAACTATACCCCCTCCTCCAGGTAGAGAGATTGGTACATACCACATCCACTTATGTATTAATCTAAGATCTAAGACAAAACCCAGTTAGGGTAATTTACCAGTATGATTAGGCCAGTGAAATCTGTCAATCAGGAACCACGTCCGTTTGAAGAATACAGGTTCACGATTCAAACAGTATGAATGTAAGTTGCAGCTGTTGTCGTATATAATTACCTGTGGAGCTAAAGGGCAAGTATTAGTCACACCATCTACCTTGTATACATAACTATACCTTGTATAAACCTGGTTAGAAGCACCGTGAATGCTGTATTTGGAGACTCTGGGCTTATCATTATGTCAAATCCATAACAAATGCCTGCAGGTAATGATTTATGAACTTAGGACATCTTATCATAATTAAATATTACCATGACGGCAGAAAATGGTGAAAATTCCCGGTAGAAGTGTTGGATGCTTGCTACTCAGCTTTGTACAACCTTTAGGCTGTTTATCAACAGAGTAATTGGCACGACTGCGAATAACAGATAATTGGGGAAAATATGATAATTCATGCTGGTCTTCTTGTATGGCATTGGTATCATCATTTTCGTCTTGTATAGTAAATGGGGCCAATGCTTTTTCAAGTAGTGCACATATTACAGGCGACAGCAGTGACTCTGGAACATACTTAATCTTTTTCAACAAGTTAAATAAGACTGGGAATTCTTCTTGCAGGAATTGCATGGCACTTGGACTCTGCAGAATCTTCTCTGTGATTTCTTTTCTGAGAAAGTCAATCAGTTTCTTTGATGGATGAATCATGGCACATACTGGTGAAGTACTACACAGACACCTGATGAACTCGGACCATTCTAGAGGAGCTTTAATTTTTCCATTCTCAAGACATTCATTCGCTCTCAGGTGGAAGAGCAAATTAACAATGGAAGGAGCGTGTTCATTTGCTAAGTCCAGCAGTTCCTCCATCGACTCATCTGATATACCTCCTGTGGTGAACTCCTTCAATAGCAGGCGTGTCTTTTTATGATCAATGAAGATCCGATCATTGTACCTAGTATAATGTTATGCACAATTCTTTTAATTATCATGCCAGGGAAGTCACTAAAGAGCTGTAGAGTGGTGCAGCACCGCTCTTAAAAAGCCCTTTTACATTTGATGTGGTTTTAAACCAATTTCTTTTGATATTTCACCACAGCACTGCTTTTAGATTTCTTCTAGTGATTTGCCTGCATGTGTCTGACGTTAAGGCTTTGATGAATCTTTAAGCATAGGGACAAAATATTATAGTCAAGAGTGTACAGGGGTTTATGACATGGGTGGCCACCCCCCTTTACCCTTTACTCTGTCCTTGTGCACAATACTTAGGAGATACCCATCTCCCTTGCAGGTGGATACCCAATAATTATTACAAAAAAAGGATTTAATTTGGAGTTTCGTCCGGTCAACAAGGACACAAATAAGGTATACCCCTGTTTGGTTCTTAGTGAAGAGTGTGAAAACCTGGACAAACTGGAGGCATTTACAGTGAGTGCTCCAAACATCTGTAATTGCCCCCCACCCCTCCCCCAAACATTCTTGCCCTCCCTGGAATGAACTTCCGACTTAAAGGAGAGTATAGGGTAATAATGTTTGGTAATCATGATTGTATACTGTACAGCTGGAAATATTGGCCAATGGCAGAAATTTAATTTGGTGGTTGGGTCCCAAATCAATATTGCAAAAGTATTGGTGGATTTAAATTTGGTGGGATTGCCATAATGTGATGTCAGAAACACATGTTGATGTGAGCAAAAAATTTTATTTGGAAGTTGTGTTGACAGACCATCATCCCACTGAATTTAATTCCTCACCAAATTTTCTGGTTATATAGTACTTGATAAATAGCCACAACTTATCTGCCAACTTTGGTTTTCCTTTCTGTCCTTTGGGTTGTTGAAGCACATACCATACTATGTAAATCTTTACGAAAGCTAAGGGTTGTAGCATCCATTATTACAACATCTGGACAGGAGCCACACTCGACACACATAAACCCATCTGAGAAATCAATATCTAGAAGATTCAGAAATGCATACCACCCTTGCCGGAAATGGTTGTACTTAAATATGTCAGCAATCATGCTTCCAGCATCCATGTGAAGTTTGGAAAGCGCACAATACTCTGTATACATGGTTGCTCTGTAAATGTTGTATGCATAAAAGTAAATCAATGGATCAATACAAATTATCGTCTGTACCTTGCAAGAAGAAAGTGATACATAAATGTACGATACACTTCATGTGTAACACAGAATAGATGCATGTTTAGGACACATAGAGAGTTGCCCTGAAAATGAAGCTGACCTCTGCATCCATCAGTATTACAGTTGTAGTGGTAAACTGTGGAACAAGACTTGGTATTATACATACAACACTAATCTAATTATGTGATAGAGTCAACCTTTTGCTGGATAGTGGCCTAACAATGTCAACAGCATGCTGGAGCAAGTGAGAGATGGCTCTTCACACCAATTTTGTAGTTGGCATAAGGGACAAGCTTGAACAAGAGCTGTTGAATCTGGAATCAAATTAGCGACACCATTGTGTATGCTAAAGCGATTTTCAGGTGTCTGCCTGAAAACATGTTTTTGATCATTGGGCACTTCAAATGGTATTGGGGTATTTGATAGACACATAAGGGAGGAAGAACGAGCAGGAACAGATTTTTCAGCAGAAAGTTGATCTGACAGCAGTTGTAAGGCAGGGTGAAGTTCATTGATTCCATCCTCAGATTGGAGCAGTGAGAGTATACGCTGCACGTGTAGACAAGCTTGGCCTTTCTTGCATGTCGAGCACTTTATATGCTGGTTGTATACATACACCACACCAAAATTATTGAGTTCCGCTTCAACACACACATCTCCATCTATACCCACACTCACAACTTTGTCATCAGTTAGCTGATAAGTAAAGTATTATTGTGAGTGTGTTATGTTATGGTGGCATATGCTTAAAGGACTACATTCCTGCCATATTGAAGTATCAAATGATGCGTATGAGTGATCTGCAAAATGTTCACACAAGCATTCAATAACATGATAGCACAGCTGACTTGTGTACATGTATACCTGTAAATTCCTGATCAGGATGAATGTCTTGCAACTCATCAATGCTGCTCACAATACATTTAGTAGCAGACATATGAATACATTCACCGGTATCAACAAAGAAGTCGTCTTCTAATGTATTAACACAGGAAGTAATGCTTTCAATGAGTTCTGCCCTCGAAGGGTCACATGAGCACCAATATACCCAGGTTGCACTTCCTCTAATCAACTTTGCTGTACGTCCAACAATTTGGAATGAGTGTGGCTATAATTATAATAGTACATACGTAATTATATTATGCATGCCATGACTATCAATATAGTTATTAAGAGGTTAATTAAATTGGTCACCGACCTTTAAAGTACATAGTTCGGACGATTCTGAAATTTCCTGCACGACAAACATCTTCATGTGTTGGTTACAGGGGACAATGGCCTTGTGTGATCTTAATTCATGTAAATATGACTCAACCCTGCTAGTACGAACCAACATCTGCAAGTGTTATGCCACAGATTCATCAATGATACCATGCACAATGCACCATAATCTCTTACTGTAATGTCACCATACTGATCAAGATCACCAAGTCTAGTATCATCTTGTGTGTGTTGATCAAGACTACTAAGTCCAATACCATCAAATCCAGTGTCATCTTGATCAAGACCACCAAGTCCAGTGCTATCTTGTGGGTGCTTACCAAATCTAGTGCCATCTTCTGTGTGCTGATCACATCTAGTACCATCTTCTGTGTGCACTTGACTGACTGGATCCTAAATTCATGGTCAGTACAGAGAGAGATGATGTACAGTGGTTATTCATAGGTTCTTACATCTTCTGGTAGCACAGGAGACTTTGCAATAGATACTCCTTGGTTTCTGGGTCTTTGCACTTTTAAAATTTTAGCTGACGAGAAATCATAAGGATCTTCATCGATCCTTACAGATTTCTTGGTAAGGGCCCCATCAATCCTTATTTCACTGGGTCTTTTCTGTTTTGATAAATAATCGCATATTGTACTGATTACTGAATTTAGACGCTTACACTTCTAGCAGGACGTGAAGTTGTGCTCATGATGGATAAGCACTCTCCAGCAGCAAAGATCCCGGGGTAGACAGTACAAGTTTCTGAATAATTACAATTATATGGTACAGGGTCACTACGACCAATTGTAGTACCTACATAATTTAACAATTATCTATACGGGTAAGGAATTCCGAAACTATAGGGTACAGGGTCACTACAACCTATTGTAGCGAATACATAGCTGAACAATTATCTATACGGGTAAGGAATTCTCCACAGCTTTCGCAAGCTTAAAAGTTCCCACTACACTGCTAACAAGTTGCATAACATCAAGATCAACCTAATACTGTTTGGGATATTGAACCCTACAGTTCTTGACAGTTTCATGCATGCCGTACATGCACAATCTCGGCTCATCGCTGTCTGTACGCGTACGGAATTCTCCATAGCTTTCTTAAGCTTAGGTCAAGTAAGTTTCTATATCCCACGGATTGAATTGCATTATAAGATCGTGGTAAATACCCAGTAGGGCCTCATGTACTTCTCAGGAGATGGGAAATAATTAATAGCCGTGCAGGTTAGACGTGCCTACTATAGGGTAAAGGGTCACTGTCCTACCACACACATCTAATTATTATTATTCAACTTTACCAGTAAGGAATTTTCCACAGCTTTCTCGATATGTATTAGGTATACTCAATATCATGCAAGTCCAGACATTGCCAGCAGTGAGATTTTTGAAATCAGGATTCTTGTATAAATTCTGCTCTAATCTAAGCTAATCTAAGCTATTATACAGGACTCTCGTATAAATTCAAAGCTGCTCAGCTGGTGACAGTACATGATGAGCATAGACAGTACGTGTACCAACAGCTAATTACGCTTTGCAATTAGGACCTCTCTCTGATCAGGTAAATTATGTGCTACATGTAGATGTTTACTTGACTCCTCCTATTGGATAGGGTGTCTATCACTAGTTGGCATAATATAATATAGTGATCATACTTATCAGTGTATGGTCTTATAACCGCTGCAATATGACCCACAGAAGAACAGAGTCAAAGTCAACAATAATATTATGTAACAGTTACGTAAAATCAATGTATTTGCATGGATAGGCACATCAGGGGTTGCATTGAAGGGCTCTGACCATTTGGTGAGCTAACACTTCAAATGGATCCAGCCTACCCCATACTACTCTCATGTGGATGGTGTGATGGAAATATTCAAAGGGAATGTTGAAGAGCACGCTCAGCAAGCTGACTTAAGAACCAGAAAAATTGGGTGAGGTACAACTTATCTCCCATTTGGAAATAGGGAAGTCCCTCAGGACTTGCATGATTGGCTTATTCCCTAGAGCTATATGTACCCAGAGTCAGAGTCCCTCTAGATGTCCAAGGAATCTGGTCTAGAGAGGATGTGGAAAACACCAGTGTTGCTTCCCATATGATCACAATGAGGAGTGATTTCAGGAGATGATAGATGTCAGCTAATATTAGAGCCACGATTCTCTGCATCTATAATAACTATGCATGTAGGCTGGACTCAAATTACACTTACAAAGCAATTCAGTCCCCCCACCCCCCAATAGGAATCCTCTCTACCTTACTTCTGCTCTTAGGGCTGCTGAGCAATTACTATTGCTTGTTCTATTATTGGCTATATTCCCATACAAGGAAGAGCATACTGATTATAGTCCTAATTGTACTCAAAAGTAACACTGTGATTATTTAAACTAATTGAGGGCAACTAAAATATTGTACGTGCTATGTGTCAACTGTTTATTATCTCTTATGTAAATTAAAAGGGTAGGCTATGGGCCATCTTCATCTTTCAGTAACTATAGACCCATTGCATGTACAAGAAAAATCCATAAAACTCTGTAAATTGTCCTCCAATGGCAGCCATGTTGGAGTACAAGGATCTATGTAAAATTGTACTAGTGAGCGTTAAACAGTGTTATTGCTTAATCATTGCACCTGGATGCCAGCCAGCAAAATGATATCTTGAAGCACGCTGTGGGTAGTCCAACTATACGATGCCTGTGTTCTTTGCAAACGAGCGGCAAAGGAGATCTCTGTATATTTACCCCATAGAGAACGGCTCCGGTTGTCCTCCAGTGTGGACCATCACGCGCGCCCCGTGACTTCACGTGCAATGGGTCTATAGGTCTATGTATGTATTTACAATTAATTTACTACAGTAATGAGGCTGGAATGTGCCTATATGCCCCTTTTAACTGAATTTTGGAGGCCCTGGTGATAGACTTGGGCAGGATGAATTCAGTTGCCACTAGCGCTGCTTTACAAAGGAGGTGGCTTTATATATTATACTCAGGGGGATTAATGCCAGGGAGTGAGCAATTAGCTATTACTCAGTATAGACAATAACCACTATGCACAAAAGAACAAGCGAAGGAGGGTGGCTAGCCAGGCCACACCATCCTACTGAGCAATCTCTAGATCAGCTCCTGTGGCAAACATTCTGTACCCTTAAGTATGATTGTACCGATAATAACCATACCCAGAACGTGTCAGATCAGAGCACGGTGAGTTATGAGATCTTACAGCCTTTTGGAGTCAGGTTGACAGTCGTTTCTCAGTACAAACTTGGCATCACTTAATGAAGAGAGGGAAGAGGAAGGGGAGTGGGTATGGGACGCCAGCCATTGACTCCGCCCCCACGCAACGACCTTTTCCGTGTATGCAGGCGTACGTACGAACGAAGGGTCCTGACGTCGGGTCCAGGTCGATTACGCGTATACTATAATAGCTCGAGGATCCGGAGGAAGATGGAAACAGGCCTTTTGTGGGCTGGAGTAGCCTACTTTCTTTGCATGGGTACGGCACACGTCACCGATTTCGAGGTGCTCGTACTTTTTGTCTACTTCATCGACGTTCTACCGGAACAAAGTCATCTCGTTCACCTATCCAGGGAAATACCGTCCCCGCAGCCGTCTCTATGTTCGCTACGACTCTCGACCTTGCACACGTCAATATATCGGCTGCCCTTCGCGCGGAGATGAAGAAACGCGACAGATACTCGGAGCTGAAGCCAGGGATAATCTGGTACAGGAGGGATACGCTGGCCTACTGGGCACAGACTGTGATGATAGGCCTCGTAGAGAAGTTTTATACCTAGAGTAACTCATGGGACGATTTTACATCAGCACAACCTGGACTTAGCTACTCATGGGACAATTTTACACCAGCACAACCTTGATGTACTCTAGGGAACATTCTACACCAGTGGAATTAGTGTAAAATCCTGAGTATACCCTGGTAAAAGTAATAGTGCAGCACGTATATTATAAGGGACGATTTTACATCACTTGGTCAATTGCATCAAGATTAAGGGTTTTACTCATGCAAGTTTCTCCCATATAATATTAACCTCCATGCATGATTTTACACCAGTTACAATCACCAGTGCTGGAGTGGTGTAAAAACATGCCATGTAATAATTTTTACTGATGAGACAACACTAACTCGTGCAAAGATGCACTGATGACCTTTGACCTCACTTAAAAGTCTCCCATAATAATATGAAATTCTTTTAAGTGTGAACTTTGACCTAGTGTAAAATGCTCCCTTGTATTAAGTCACTGAATCAAGACTCAGATGGAATTTTGCACTATGCCATTCTGCAGCTTAATTTGTGTATAGATGCCATATTAATGAATCAGTGATCAATGAATAGAATTGTGAAACAGCAATAATAACTATACTAGTTAGCAATATTATATTAAATTCCCATTGTTGGTTTAGAGTTGCTTCATGTGTAGCTACTTGCATTCTCTAACCTTTACGCTAATAAACTCCTCATCATCAAAAGATGCCTCTTCAGTCTGTCCATCCAAAGGATTGCCTGTAATCACACTGTATAATGCCTCATACCACTCTTCCTCTCCTTTTTTATTGTCAAACTTCATTCTGACACATTTACCGAGAATTTCAGGGAGATTATTACATCCCCAGTAGCAATTTACTTTTCTGTGATTATGAGGTAATTATGATGAAACCTATGGTGTAATTTATGAGGTAATCTGTGAGGTAATCTATGTGGTAATTATAATAAAATCCAGGGCCTTGATAGAACCTTTCTGAGACTTGAAAACTCTAGTAATACCTAGAGTAACTTACGCGCGTATCCAGCGAATACCTTAAAAGCTGCGTGTTACTTTCTCTGACAAGTATGGCTGGTCAAACTTCACGCGTTCTTTTGGCTTACGTAATCCCGTGTATAAATAAAGCTAGCTAGCGCTATATATAGCATACATTCATGCATGCAATACGCGTACGCGTGCTACGTACCGTACCGATCTGTACTGTCGAGTTAGTCCTGTGACTGAAACATATCGATCTGTCGTTTTTGTCTACTATCGAGGTCGAGAGTCGATCTGTCGAGTTCATCTCTGTGATTGAGGCATAGCATGCACACGCATATACTGTTCAGTGCTGACGACCTTTTACCATATGTGCCATTTGCTATAGCTACTGGGGATGTGGTGAAAGTTGTTTATTAGGAATACATTCAATAATACCATTATCAACGCTCACTGCTTGACGCTTTGAAGCACTACTAGGAGATGGTAGGTCAACTGCAGCTCTCTTCCTAGATGATGTTGGAAACGTTTGCGGCACGGTCTGGTGGTCCAAGGATGTTGAAAAGCATTAGCACCAAAAAGATAGCTCCAGCTAACTTACTTGGTAACAATAGCAAAACTCTGGTCTATACTCCAAAACACCTTGTAGTTTCCCACCAAAATCCCTCCAAAATTTTTACCACCGAGTGTGTGCATTCACCCATGTATAACCACAGCCTTTAATATCTGTGATATCATCTTGTATCTTCCCACCAAAATCCCTCCATAACTGATCCTGAACTACTGAGCATGTGCAGCTATTATATGTAGCTCAACACAAAGCCATGTCAGGAGTATTAGTACAAAAGGATAAAAGGCTGATATGTAGCCAAGAGAGAAGACATAAATAGGTCTTAAATGGCTACTAATACAAAATGAAGGCAGAACAAAGTGAAAGAAGTCAAGATGTAACATTCCATTATGGTAAGAAGGATCTTAGTCCCTATTCTGTGAGTTCTTTCAGCATCAAATTAAACCCTTAATCTGACTAGCTATAACAAGAGAGTTGCTAGGCTTAACACCACACTCTTCATCTTGAGAATGCCAACACCACTAACTGTCAGTAACTAGCTATACATGATGAAACATGTCACTGGGGCAGAAGTCAGCCGGATTTGGAAGACAAGAATCAGAAGATTAAACACAGTGAGCGAAATGAACTTCACAGACAGATACAGTAAAGATCTCTCCATGTGTCTTTGCATAAATAACACATACGATGATGATTGATAAGTTACTGCCGGCCCATACCCATTTTTACACATTCAGCACAACGTCATGTAGTCTTTCCTATTCAGTGGATCACACATGTACTGGTTGAGTTCAGAAATGTTATTAGGCAACAATATGTAATATCTTCCGTTTGTTGTATTGTATCCTGTTATAGTTTTGTGTCTCGTATTTATTTCAGTGATTACCCTCTTGTTAGCATTGTATGTTAGAGTGTGATGATTACTAACATGTGCATACTCACCATCACAAGCCAGTGATGCAAAAGATATGCATTGACAATCCTCTGTAGCTGGATTGTACTTGTACCACACTGACGGGCACTCTGTATCATTGTTTTCTTTACTATGTCTCATAGAAAATTGAATACTGGGAGTATGTTTTGATGAGGCAGCACTGTGAAACACTACTTGTGCTATCAAACACTGAAATAACAGTAATTGTGAAAGATTCATTTGACTTGACTTATTTTAAAACTATACTACAGCTGCAGATATAACTATACAAAGAGATTTCTCCCACTTGTATGGATGATAATTGCTAGCTGCTAAGTTAAGTTTAGCGGATCATTTTTGAATCTTCTGTATCAATAACTGTTTACCTGTTTTTTTTTGAGAGGGCATGCACCATAATATTATTATATATTTTGAGAATTCTTCCCAGCCCCTCCAAACACAGACATACATAGCTAGAACCAGCTAAATGCTGTAGCATGTGATAATTTTCTTAGAATCATAGCAGATAATCTATTTAGTTCAATAACATGAGTATTCAGCTGACAGATGTGATGAACTAAGCATACAAGTTTACAAATCTTATGTGACTATAGCTCTTACTCTGTACATCGTCACTGTGAGTTGATCACTGTGCCTTACAATACCTTCTACTATCACAAAATAACAAATATGTTCACACCCATGCAGTGACTCACCAACAAAATTATATTCAACATGAAAACAATCATAAACAGAAGAGAGACATGCAATCATCTGAATCATGTTTAATTAAATGATGATTATTTTAATTATTACTATTCAAACTCTGCACACATTCAAATAAACATGCAAATGGACATGAGGGTTGAAAACAAACAGTGTCACTACGATATTCACATACCAATAATTATTGTTATTATGCAGCCATAAAGTTTCGAATTTAAAGTCAGTGAGGTGTACATCATTATTATGTCACACACCTAATGTATAAGTGTCCAGCTACATTCATTTTTCATGGCAAATTCAAGATCATAGTACCATAGGTAGGATTTGACTGAACAGTTTGCTGCTGGACGTCAACTGGTATGGAACTATCACTAACTCTATTTCAAGATGCTTTCCACCTTCGCAGTGAAAGCCACCGAAGATGTACTTTGCAAATCCCATGAGCCATTCTATAGGTGATTACCAAACAAAAGACTGCAAATGGAAAAGCAATTGTTGTCTGAAAAAACTGCAAAACTTTTGTGGTTTGATGATGCTATAATATAACAGAGGGTTGCCAGATGAGACAACAAGATGGTGTCAGCAATATTCATGTAATCCTTCTTATAAGGTCTGCTTAAAGTAATGAGTAGGGCAGTGAAAGAAAATGCAAATCCTCGAATAATTAAGCCACATCTCAAGTTTAAAAGTGTTTCTGTTTACTACCTCAATGAAACAAACAATAATTCTAAGCAGAAAGTAAATTGCTGAAAGACTTCTCCTGCTCTTTGCTCCATCTAGTCCATCTCTGCAACAATACTGAAATTTCTCAACAAAAATGTTAAGGATGATTCTGAACCGATTTGAAGTGCAGTTCAACAATAATTGCTGAAAAATTATTGTAGGGTATAAAAGGAACAAAAATGCTGGGAAAATGACAAATATAAAAGATAGTAACATGCTAACTGTCAGAATCAAGATGTATGTTGTAGTTTTTGCTGTAATACTAGGATCAGCACCAAGTGCATATTCTTGAGATTGATGACCATCCATCAAAGAATAGTTGTTAATTTCTGTACTATTCACTGTAAGAACAATCTGATACAGAATTTTGAAGCCAGAAAGAAGAAAGAAAGAAGCAAAGACATCAATAAGATCACTTTTGGTATTCCAACTTCTTCTTAGATGAACAAAGCATCCATGAAATGGCCTCCATAGACACACTATTGCTCTAAAGTTACAACCATCATAGTAGGTCAACACAAAGCCATGTTAAAAGTATTAATAGAAAAGGATAAAACACTGTAATGTAGCCAAGAGAGACAACATGAATAGGTCTCAACTGGCTACTAATACAAAATGGAGGCAAAACAAGGCGAAAGAAGTCAAGATTAAACATTCCATATAAGGTAAGAAGGATTATGACTGAACAAAGTTGGTGCTGATTTACTTGCACATTCTTCATAAAAAGCTAGCACAATTAGCTGACTGTACATGATGAAACATGTCATGGGGCTGATGTTAGCTGAATTTGAAAGACAAGAACGAGAAGATAAAATAATGTTATTGGAATGAACTCGAGAGATATATAAAGTATAATGTCATACCAAGTGTCTTGGCAATGATGGCATACATTTGTAGATGATGTTAAAAAATTAATGCTGCTGGTCCATATCTGCTCCTACACTCACCACATAGGTAGTCTCTTCTGTTCAATGGTCCACACATGTACTGATTGAGTTTAGAATGTCGTCTGGTAACAATATGTATCTAGTCTTTGTCATAATTATTGTACCCTCCTAGGTATCCACGTTGTATCGTAATTGTAGAGATTAGCTGTTTGTGTGAATAGTATGTCAGTATTTGACCCGAGTCAACAGACGCAAACTTGCCATCACATCTCAGTGGCCAAAAAGGGAAGCACTGACAATCATTTGTAGCTGAGCTGTAGTTAAACCACATCGGACACTCTGTATGATTGTGATGCTGTGATAGGTCTTGAATAGCTAATCCTGGATGAAAATGTTTAACTTGAGTTGATGAAACAGATTCAGTCCTCATGCATACTATAGCTATCATATACTGAAATATTAAATATAGCTCCATCTTTTTGACTTTCCTGGAATGAAAAATGGTTGACCTTGGCTATGGCTTTGACAATAATTAATTTATACTATGGGGCTTTGAACTGTAAAGCTAGTTCATAATATTATTATTATGCTATTGTACTAGCCATTTATCAAGTTATGTTTGTGCACGTGGATATAGGGATAGCATTTTCAATACGTTTTATAGTGTTGACAAACTAGGTTATCAAGGAACGTCTTATCGTGTTTAGATCCAATGTATCAACAACAAAAGGTTGTGTTAGTTTCATTATCATAAGCAACCTCCTAGCTTGCCAGCATACAATCTGATTCAGCTATAGCTAATTTCAGTGCTGTAAGGTAACATTAATTGGCAACTAACCAAGTATAGCTCCATAAAATGACACCTTACAGACTACTGTTTTGTGATCATATGAAAACCTTAATTGTCAATGCTGATACTCAATTTTCTTGGATAGGCTCAAGTAGTAAAGACAACCAGATTGTGTCACAAAACAATGGTACAGAGTACCTGTCAGTGTGGTACAAGCATAATCCGATTGTCAATGCATAGATCTACCTTTAGCAATCACCAGTTTGTGATGGTTAGTATGCACATAGCTTCTGATATTCGTCACATATGACATAATTATAATTCTCACTGAAATCAAGATGAGACACCAATACTTAAAAGGATACAATACAATAGATAAAGGATGGTTGCCTAATCACATTTCTGAACTCATTCAGTACATGTGTGTAATCTGCATGTGTGGTCCACCGAACAGGAAAGATTACATGTGCAGTAAGTATAAAAATGGCTATGGACTGGCACTGACTTATTAGTCATTTTTGTGTTCAAGTATGTACTACTTAGCTATGCAAAGACACAATGGCATGGAAAAATTTATCTTTCTCTCAATTTTATTCCACTCACCATGTTCATTCTTGTATTTCAAGTCAGGCTGACGTCTGCCCCAGTGACATGCATATGTTTCATCATGTACAGTCAGCTGATTGAGGAGCTGGTGGTGTTGGCATTCTATGAAGAATGTGGGGTCAGCTAACACACTTCTTGGTAGGATAAAATTTACATACACTGAAGGAACTCTTATTAGAATAGGGACTAAGATCCTTCTTATCATATATGGAATATGACTTCTCTCCTTACATTCTGCCTCCGTTTTGCATCAGTAGCCTTAGTTAAGATCTATTCATGTCTTCTCTCTTAGCTACATATAAGCCTTTTACCAGTGGTGTCGCGGGGGGGGGGGGGGGGGGGGGGGGGGGGGTGGGTGCATGTGGGTTTATATGCACCCAATCCATCCACCATTGCACCCTTTACTTACCAAGCCCTTAAGTCACTGTATGAATTGTTTTGTTACAGTAGCAGTATGACTGCATAACCACAGCCAGTATAGCAAGTATACTAGTACATGTAAGTGTATACCTACACGCACTTATTGCACCATTAAAGTTTACAACAATAATACTACCGGCATAAACATCAAGCATAGAGTAGCTAGTTACATATCTTGTACTATACAGGAAATTCAGGGAATCTTGCAAACGTGATTCGCAAGGTCGGTTCGCGCGTTCTGGGCATGCGCATACTAGATGCTCAAGGTGATGGCTAGCGAAAGTCCAAGTACGCTCCCTCGTGGAGTTTTCGCTACTGTAATCAACAACCAGGCAAACATCCGTATCCCTGCAGGCTCACAAAAGACTCAGACTGTCCAGTCTAGTCGGACTACTGACTGCCAGCCGGCGTAAGTCATGATCATAATATAATATGATAAAGTGTGCACTTATTAGAATTGCCTCGAAATGTGACAATGTCCGCGCTTTACCTACATCCCTCTGTCTCCTCTGCTAGCTCACTCTCTCTCTCTCTCTCTCTCTCTCTCTCTCTCTCTCCTCTTCTTCCTTCATGATGATGCAGCCATTAAAAAAGTACAAGTATAAGATCACCATACTGAATAGTTCTAAGAGAAGAAAGAAAGCAATAACAAGACAGCTACACCATTTTGATGGTAAATTCCGTTCTGTTACTGACATAAAGGCCCACTTAATGGAAGAACTGGGAGAAGAAGTACCTAGCTCCATCCACTTTGATGTTGGCTATTATGAAAAGCGTTCCACCAAGAGTTGGTTAGTCACATCAGAAGATCTTGAACTTATGTATTCATCACTGAAATCTGAAGAAATATCACTGTGGTGTGATGCTGATCCTCATGATGATAAAAAATCAGATGGGAAAGGCAAGAAAAGGAATGGGGGCACATCATCAAGGTTTGAGGAAGAGGATGTTGATGAACACTTCACAACACTTACAGAGAAGCATGGGGATACTTACAGTGTAAGGCTGTGGGCTCGAACTATCCACTGTGGCACCCATGATAGTTACGACACTCCACCTACTCTTCCTATGTTTGGCCCCCCACCTAAACGCCACAAGAAGGAATCTATTTCTGATGCGATGGCTACTGTTCTTGCAAAAGCTATCAATCCCTCTGCGTCTGGTTCTCAAGAGGCTTCTAGTTCTATAGCAAACCAGTCCTCAGTTGCAATATCTCCAGGGAAGAGTGTGGATTTGCGCATGAAGAATCTGCAACAATTGCGTTTTATTCAGCAGTTATTTGATGACAACATTTTGTCGGAAGAGGAGTTTCTTGAGCAGAAGAAAAGTATTTTGGAAGCACTACGCAAACTTAATAATTGAACTGGTGGACACAACAATTAACACTCAGATTGTTTGTGATAATAATAATATTATTATGTATACATTGTTAGTGTTGATCAACAATAGACTGCACTGTCGGATATCCATCCTTGGCAGTCATCTGGTGTGATGCATGAAAATGCAGCTAAAATATCAGTTTCAAGGTCATCTTGAAAGGTTGTTTCCATGCTCTTTAGTAGTGACTTTACCTTTGAGAAACATTCCTCAATGGGATTCAAGTCTGGAGAGTAAGGGGGCAGGAAATGGACAAGTGCACCAACCCCAGTGATCATGGATGCAACTCCTGACACATGGTGAACTGAACAGTTGTCTAGAATCACGATGCTATTAGGATTTGTACCATCAAAGGGCATGAGTGTTGGTAATAAGTCTCTCTGGATGAAGTCAAGAAATTCATCACCACTGACAGTACCCCGAACAACCTTCATTGCAAGAATTCCTTCTTCGTTCATGGCAGTGATTACAGATACTCTCTCTCTTCTCACTAAGAGCTTGCAAGATCTTGGGGGTTTCCCCCTCAGACCGTAGCCATACTTTCTCATAGCATCTCGACAATCTGAACCATGCCAGTCTCATCCACAAAACTAGCATATGGGGCTGGTACAGGGATACATCGATAGCAAATTGCTCACGCAGCTCTTTGTCCTGCTGCTTAGCTACGATCTGCATTCTTTGACGGGTAAAGTTTGATTTGTTGAGAAAAGTGCAAAGCGAAGAAACACTGACATCTACCCCTGTTAGTACAGGGGTGTTGATTTGGCGCTATGGGACCACAGTTGGTGCCAAAGCAACTTACAGTGGCGTCAAACACAAAAATTCTGGTGCCAGGGCTTGGTAGCTGCTGTATGATCCATCTGACTGCACTGTTAGCTAAGCTGCTGTATGAACACCTGTGCCGCCTTTGTACCTGTAACATGTGCATTGGAACAATTGTCATTGGACATAACACCTATTAATATGTATGTGAACAGTTATGGTTCTTTCTGTTGTCAGCTAATTGTTTGTGTCTCGTGCTAGTCTGTCATCCATGCAAGGGCTGTTTCTGTTGCTATAAATGTGTGTTCTTTCTGCTGTATGGGGTGCACTTTACTCAGTCTACATCTGTATTATACTTGCTGCTGAAGATAACACTTATGCTGCAACTCAGTGCCACTAAGTTACTGCGGGGTACATGAGCGAATCTTACATACCCAAACACATGGCTGGCTCTTACCATGACAACACATGATAGATTCTTTTCCATTCCCTTTATAACCATTGTCATTGAGTATTTTTTTGATAAATGTTCATGAATACTATGTGTGTGGTGCCAAGCTGAATTTTGGCACCAAAATGTTGTCTTCACCCTAAAAAAATTTCAGCACCCCTGTTAGTATGAACACTTCTGTCTGAAGTTCACGTAAGTAGATACCTGGACGTTGTAGTGCGGCGTGAAGAATGGTTAGCTGCACAGTTTTAGTGAGCTTTTTGTTTGGTCGGGCATCCTTGGGGTAAAGTCGCTTCTGCACACTGCCCGTAGACTTGAACAAGGAAACAACTCGACTGACTGTGGAAGAATCGACCCCTAAGTTGCTGGCGACAGTTTGAAGGCTTAATCCCAACGCCTCCCTCTGCCATACCATTCCCCATCGGAGATCTTCACTATAGGGATTCGTTTTTCCAGGATTGATTGACTTTGCATGCCGTTTTGAAATTCGCGGATGATTTAGTGCGCATGCTCAGAACGCGCGGCAACGCTCGCGCTTGCAAGATTCCCTGAATTTCCTGTACATCTGCTAGCTTAATTGTGCACCATACTTCTAAGTATGCACCCGGTGCACAAATTACCTAGAGACGCCACTGACCTTTTCTACTGATGGTAACGATCCCTGAAGTTGTTGAACAATTCTGCAAACCAATCTATACATGCACAAATGTGTATTATTAGTTTTTCCCTTGGCAATGATAACAGCTAGATATGTTATCAAAACCTATGAATGTATACCTGTCAACTTGTGTAGCAAATCCAAGACATGTATGGATCAAGCGACCTCCAAGTTACACATTAGCTAGAGTACTATAGTGGTAGTGTTTACAC
Source organism: Stappiaceae bacterium (assembly GCA_964291365.2). Classification (GTDB taxonomy): domain Bacteria; phylum Pseudomonadota; class Alphaproteobacteria; order Rhizobiales; family Stappiaceae; genus JBDWFY01. The sequence goes on along the minus strand of OZ220055.1, from coordinate 84,046 downwards.
ATGGTGTTCAAGATATACACTATGTCTATATATCATAGGCTATAGCTGATAATCTCCAGCATAGGAGCTGGTGATGTTCGTGAATAATATGGTGATACATACTCTCTATATTATATAGAATATCAGTGACCTTTTTCGAAAGCCAGAACTTTTACACATGCGGTAGCTACCTCAATTTAGTAGTGTAGCTATCTAGATCTGAATTAAGTATGCAACAGTGATGTGTATATGCCAGCAAATGATTTAAACATCAATCTGCTACTATATCAGTAACTTAAAGAGACCATCAGTTATTCGGTGAGTAGCTCAAAGGTGTAAACAGCTGTTGCTACCAATTACCTGTATTGGTCAAGTCTCTATTATTTACATACGTATGTACTCAAGTGACAACCTCTTAGCTAAGTCTAGTTGAAGAATAAATTGTTTGCAGTTGGTTTTGCTTCCGTCTATGATTGCACTAGCATCACTTTATGATGTTGTCTTATCAGTGCACTCTCAACTCTCTCAGTTAAATAGCCAAACTTTTAATTTGTCCAATCATAACAGTACAGAGTGCCTATCAATGTGGTTTGCGGCCACACACAACTGTCAATGTATAGGGGCTTTATTTTTGAATTGTGAAGGAGAAATTGCATATGCTGATGTAGCGTGCCACATTGGCTCCGTGCTGGAATGGCTCGGCCGCATGATTAACTCGGTGATCACGGAATTATGGAACTACGTTGACGACCCCTTCCATACGTGAAGTTAGTTGGCAGATAATAATATTCGCTGCGCATTAAAAAAAAAAAAAAAAAAAGCTTCCTTAGCGTGCGCGTTATGACTTAGCGCAACAGACCACCGGCAAATAAGAACAATGCTTGATAGAGCGGTACTTCTACAGACACTATTTGCATTCTATTTACTGACTTAGTGAACATACACTGACATTCACGGGGTAGTAGCATACACATGATACAGTCAATAACATCAGTACATAGCCACAACTGCTAACAGACAAAATGATGTCAACTGAATGCTTTTCTCTGCTGCAGGTTATCGAAGTCACCATATAGCTATATCATCAGCAGGAACGTGCCTGTACAATCAAAGATAAAACCATGACAACCGTGATCAAACATAGCAAAAACTTTGATACACTCACAGCCAGACAACACTGAGTAGCTGGTAGCCAGCTACCAATTTGGAATATACATTACCGATACATGACACATACTGTTTGTATACCTATTGGGGGGGGGGGGGGGTTGGAACTTCACCTCTCAACACTAGGCTTAGGCAAATTATCATGCTGGCATCGCGACTGTAGGTGTAATATATAGGAGGTCATTAGCATTTCTTTAAGTAGGTAGAACATGGATATTTCTATTACTGTATAGCTAATTATAAGGCCGGACCTCTAACTATTTCTTCTGAACTCTGGAGACCATGCCAAATGAGACCGGCTTTAACACAAATTACAAATGCCATGAGATCACCTCTATGTCCAAAAAAGTGGCTCAACATACAGTACTGAGCTGGCCACACTTGATGTCCACACCCAAATGGCTCTACACACAATACAAATGCTGAGAGAGAGATCACCTCCAATGGACCATGCGCAAATGGCTCTACACACAGTATTAGTACACATGCTGAGACATAAATAGTCTCCATGCCCCAAATGGCTCAACAAAATCACCTCCATGCCCAAATGGCTCAACACACAGTACACATAGCTACTAAGAGATCACTTCCATGCCCAAATGGCTCAACATACAGTAGCGTAGCTACATGCTAAGAGATCACTTCCATGCCCAAATGGCTCTACACACAGTACACATACTAAGATATCACTTCCATGCCCAAATGGCTCAACATATAGTACAGTACATGCTAAGAGATCACTTCCATGCCCAAATGGTTCAACACACAGTACACATGCTGAGAAATCAACTCCATGCCCAAATGGCTCATCACGCAGTATACATGCATGCTAAGAGATCACCTCCATGTCCAAATGGCTATACACAGTACATATTATTCTAAGAGATCACCTCCATGCCGAAATGGCTCAACACACAGTACACATACTAAGAGATCACCTCCATGCCGAAATGGCTCAACATACAGCACACATGCTGAGAAATTGACTCCATGCCCAAATGACTCATCACACAGTACACATGCATGCTAAGAGATCACCTCCATGTCCAAATGGCTATACACAGTACATATTATTCTAAGAGATCACCTCCATGCCGAAATGGCTCAACACACAGTACACATACTAAGAGATCACCTCCATGCCGAAATGGCTCAACACACAGCACACATGCTGAGAAATCGACTCCATGCCCAAATGACTCATCACGCAGTACACATGCATGCTAAGAGATCACCTCCATGCCCAAATGGCTATACACAGTACACATTATACTAAGAGATCACCTCCATGCCGAAATGGCTCAACACACAGTACACATGCTAAGAGATCACCTCCATGCCGAAATGGCACTATGTAGCTACACAGTACACATACATATATTAAGAGATCACCTCCATGCCCAAATGGCTCAATACACACCACACATGCTGAGAAATTGACTCCATGCCCAAATGGCTCATCACGCAGTACACATGCATGCTAAGAGATCACCTCCATGCCCAAATGGCTATACACAGTACATGTTATACTAAGAGATCACCTCCATGCCGAAATGGCTCAACACACAGTACACATGCTAAGAGATCACCTCCATGCCGAAATGGCTCTATGTAGCTACACAGTACACATGCTAAGAGATCACCACCGTGCATAAATGGCTCTACTCACAGTACTAGTACACATGTTGAGAAATTGCCTCCATGCCCCAAATGGCTCAAAAAGATCACCTCCATGCCCAAATGGCTCTACACACAGTACACATACTAAGAGATCATGTCCATGCCCAAATGGCTCAACATACCAGGCAGTACAGTAGCTACATGCTAAGAGATCACGTCCATGCCCAAATGGCTCAACATACCAGGCAGTACAGTAGCTACATGCTAAGAGATCACTTCCATGTCCAAATGGCTCAACATACAGTACACATGCTGAGAAATCGACTCCATGCCCAAATGGCTCATCACGTAGTACACATGCTGAGAAATCGCTTCCATGCCCAAAATGGCTCAACACACATGCTGAGAGATCACCTCCATGCCCAAATGACTCGACACACATGCTGAGAGATCACCTCCATGCTCAAATGGCTCAACACACAGTACAGTAGCTACATGCTAAGAGATCGATGGATCGAGTGCATGTGTAGCTACAGTAGCTGATATAATTACATTGTGTTTAAATTTATCGTTGAGCAGTACTATTAATCTACAGTAGTACAGTTTTAGCTATAGCTAACTTTGGCAAACCATGCAAATTCTATGTTTATCTGAACATGTGAGAGGGCATGGGAAACGGGGCCTGTAGGATCACACAATCAAATTTGAGATTTTTCACTTTCTTGGTACTTTGAGGTATGATGAGTGCACTGGAGAGCACTGTAGGGTGACCTCTTTATTGGATGGAAGAATATTATATGTATTTTTAGGCGCAGTTTTCTCAAAACAATACTCAATAAATGCTATAGGCCCATTTTCCCATGCCTCCTAAATACTATAAAAGTTTGTGAAACTTTAGATGGGCTTTTCCATTAATAAAGGATACACCCCCACGGAAGACTCTTAATTACTTCCTGACAGTAAAAGCTATCATATTCTAATTACTTTCTTGATGGAAAGATTAACTCTCTTATACTAATTTTTGATAGTTGGCCACTGACTCTTTAATGATTCCAAGTGGTATTACCAATAGTTTACCTGGACTTGTACTCATCTTGACAGGGGATGCTAATGAAGATAATTAAATTCTAGATGATCTACTGTACATGTGTATAATATATAATTGTGCTTCTATGGCAACTTAGGTAATCCTCAGAAGTAAGACCTATTATAATAGCTATAGAACTAGCTAATTTCTAGCTAGGAAGCCGAGATAAACACAGCTCAATTGTTACATTCAATATCAAGGGTGAATCGCACACTCACTGGCAGCCCCTTCCTACTGTACCAAATTCCCTCTAGGTCTACTATTCATGTGTTATTGCCAGATGTGGTAGTTGATATTAACTTTGTCTCGGGGTGTACCACCAAAATATATTTTGTGGCTATAGCTATCAGACAGTAGCTATATGTATCAATATACATGAAAGGATTATTAGAGAGCACTGTGCAAATTGTGGGGAATAAATTTAAAGACATACTTAATTTCTGAAGGGGACTGCTAAGAGTGCATTCTGTTAGGGCTGTCAAGAATGTACACAAGAGAGCTGTAGAGGTTATTTCTAGGATATTTTATACTATAATATTCAGATTCTAGGAGGGATTTGTATTGGCGCTGTGTTAGCTAGCCAAATATTAATAGGCTGCTGCTTAATATCACTGACCATCAACTAAAGCAGCAATACATTGTGTACGTGTAAGTTTCTGTTCAGCCGATCTATAGACAAACAGCTAAGAGTGCCTACCTATGCACAAAAAAAAATCTAGTTCTCCTTGGATGAGATAGCCATGTACATAAAATAAAACTGATCAGCTTGCTGCTTACAGGGTGTGTATTTAAGTAGTATAGGGAGATCATGTGACGATTTAGTGATAGGTATATTAAATTCCTCAATGCATTTTTCCCTATAATGATTTATAATATTATTATTATAGTAATGAACACATGAATTGCTAAAAGCTAATACAAAGTATGTACCCAGTCAGAGCTAATCACAGTTTCTGTTTTGATTTAGGACAAGATTGTGACTTGTGTGTCCATACAGATACAGTTAGCTATGGTAACACAAAAATTTATGAACAATGCAATGTCCAAGCAATCACCATGCTAAGTTTGAGATTTATCTGATGTATAAAAATCCTAATTGCTATAGCCAATAAGTGACATAGGTTTATATGGTGGTTGGCAGAAACATAATACAAACCTATGGGAAAAATGCTTTATTTCAAAGATTTTTTTATAAATTCAGCAATAGATCAGAAATATCTCAAACTTGGTATGGTGATTTATTGGCATTATTTGAAAACATTTTGCTGCCATAGCAACATGCCTTGAGGAATTTGATTTTTGGCCCATATTTCATAAAGAGTCTATGAGATTATGTGATAGGTCAGCAGTTTACGTCAGTAAGATGTGTAAGTGATTTATATGAGAGGTAGAGCAGATCAAAAGTGATTTGAGAGAACTGGTAGCTATGACATTGTTCATTAGAGATGAAGTGATTGAGTATGTGGTGGGGCACATGTTTGAGGATATTACTACTATGAATAATAACTATGAGAGAGGAAAATGATTAGCTAGTGTATGTGTAATGATCTCGAGGTATCAAGTGACTCGGGTAGGAGTATAAGAGATAAAGTGTTTAATGGGCGGCCTGAGATAAGTGATGAGAGTTTTATGTGTGAGATGAGTTATCGAAGTATAATTATGTGCATGAGAGATAAAGGGATTAGGGTGTATAATATTATACTGGGTATGTATGACATTAATTTTGTGTATGAAATATGAAGTGATTGTGGGAAAGTCAGACACGTGTGCATGTATATGCACATGTAATAATCGTAGTACAGTAGTACATGAGTAGAGAGGGTAGCTATGAGAGATGTGAGTGGTTGCATAGGGTATGTGTTTAAGAGGTGAATGGAAGCGAGTATAGCAATTGCATGGTTTATATGTATGAATGTCTTGTATATGGCTAATGATTAATAATTGATTATGTATGTGCATGACATTGTGTATGGCATATAAAGGATATGATTATGTCTAAGGAGAGGTGAAATGACTGGGGTAAACAGGCTGGACTGGAATATGTGCAGGGCATGAGGAGTGGTGTGATTAGGGTATGCTTAGGAGACTTGCCTGGTAGCTATATTATGTTCAGTAAAGTCTCTTAGAGTCACTACAACTCTACATATACACAGAGATGGACTTACTACGTACCCATAAAAATCTAGCGTGTGGTAACCACTACTACAGCCACCTCAGGTACAAGGTAGATATGCTCTGCTAGAAGAGTGTTGTGGTTTCACACCTAGATGTGTCACCACATACTTTTTTAACTTGCCTGGGCCTGTTTTAGATCACTGCATGACTCGTGGTATTGCCAGGGGAGTGCTTGTGGGTTCATATGCAACCAGTCTTTAAATAATATTTAATGTTTACCTAGCCCTTAACTGTCACTGTATGCCATGTTTAATAGTAGTGATGTTTACTGAATAAGCCAGTAGCAACTGTATTACATGTAGTATAATACATGTACCTACCTGGCAATGCATGCAATATTACAACATGCAGTTTATAGGCTTGCAAACTTCCGTTAGCTTTGTGCACCCACCTGTACAGTGATCAACAATTCTAACATGTATGCACCCAGTACACAAACTAGCTATCTAGAGACATCACTGCTGTACATGTAAATGTACACCATGTAACTGTCTTGTACATGTACATTGAAAGTTCCATAACTATACTATTATTCATTTTGTGGCAGGTAGGTACCATGGAACATGTATGACAGTGAGTTAAAACTTTGTTAGCTATGATTGTGCATAGTAAACACTACACAAGTAAACAGTGCATACAGTGAGCTTGGACCTGGTAAACATTATAAAGGGTGCACAGGTGTGGTGCACATGGAAAACACCACAGTAATCATGAACAGAAGTTAAGGTTGTTGGGCCACCCACGTGCACTAGTTATAATAATACATACTCAACTTAAACACATTAAGTTGCGGGTCACATGTCCACTAGCCTGCATATTTTTCACGTGCACTCCCTTTCAATGAATCTGGCTATGGGCTGTATAGTACAGCTAACTGGACCAGCTAGGAATGTACACAACTTTCTCAGCCAGAGGGGGCTAAGTATAATAAGCTTTCCACAATTTACAGAGGTTTTCATTATCTGCAGACCCACCTTCAGTTAGGCTACACTGAGACTTACTGCTACGTCATTATGTTGCAGTATTCTCCCCAGCATACTTAAGGCATGTCGGCCCTGCAAGCCTTCAGCATTGATTTTTCTTTGATGTGGGAAAGGAAAGAGCCCAAAAGCTTCAATGTGGCCACAAACCATGCCCAAACCATGCCCTCCCATCATGCCTTGAATTATTCTTGGGGAGAACACTGTGTTGGTGAAAAGCCTGGGAGGGAGGTTTAACCGCCAGAAATAACTTTTCCCATACATTTGTATTGCTGTTGGCACGTTTCTTCAAATCACAGCTGAATCAGTGGCTCATCAGGAATTAAAATCTTAAACTTAACACTTGAATCATTGGCATTGTTATTTTTTTTCCTTTGCATGGCAATATGCCTTAGCAAAGGGTCTGTTGTATAACATAAGTCATAAATTGCTGATTTTAATTGATTCAAAGATAAACCACGCGGGTGAAGTGATTGGTTTTGTCTATCATCTGTCGTCATCTGTTGTCAACACAAAAATAGCCAGATTTCAACACCTCATCATCTGAGCAAGCTGTAAGCATCATCAAATCATCGGAAAAACTTGCTTGTGTTCACTTTGAATCACATAGCACGGCTCATAAGCACTACAAATAGGAGCTATTAAATCGCACCGAGATGGTACCAAGAGGGCCCTCTTTCGGAATCCGTAGTGCGCATGCGCAAAAACGCCCCCACAAACCGCAAAAGCGCCCGCCCCACCCGCGATCGCGCCTGCATAGCGCGCCGTCCCGCGAACTCGCGCTATAGCGATTCGAAGCTCGTGCTGTGCGTTGCCTCTTCGCTCCCGCTATAGGGATTGGACGCTACACAAATCTCGAGCCCCACGCGCTTGCCCTTGCGTAGCGCGCCGTCCAGCGAACTCGCGCTACGCTTGTTCCAGCGCCACGAAAAGTCTGCGAAATCACGCTGCGCAATACGTTGCGTTGCATCGCCTTCGCTGTCGCGTCGACGCTTGTAGCAACGAAGAGCGTGCCGTCCCGAGAACTCGCATTAATTTTGTTCCAGCACGCGTTCGCGTCGACGCTAGTAGCAGCGCAACGCGACGCAAGGGTAAACTCGTATTCTATCTTCGCGTTCCTTCGCATTGCGCCGTCCCGCGAGCTCGCGCTACACATTAATTTTGTCCCAGCGCCACGAAAGATCTGCGAATCGACGCTGCATAATGCACTACGATGCGTCGCCAGCAACGCAACGCGACGCTAGGGTTGATTCGCATTCTATCTTCGCGTTCTTCGCATTGGGTTCTTGCGTCTGATCGCCAAGAATTCGATAAAGATAAAATAAAATCGTGTTTCGCACATTAACGCTACACAAGGCCTTGCGTCATCCCCGTGGCGCTCTAGCGCCACGAAACGTCCGCGAATCCGAGGCTTGGCGTGGACAGATCGCCGACTGACATTCGCGCCCGCTCCTGCGCATGTGCTCCTGCTCGCCCTTCACCCCCAAGATGCAAATGTTCAGAGAACCACAGCATTATTTAGGTACATTCTGATATACATTCAAACATAGTTTAGATTGTCGTTCATGGTCACCATTATGCTAACAAAGAGACCACGGACAATATTATTACCCCAAGTGAATACGCAAGAGATAAATTACATCACCACTGAAAATAGTTATGTTACTCTGAACCTCATGCAGTATTAATGTATTGCTTGGTCTCTTTGTTACCATAGTGATCACCACAATGGTGACCACTAAGAAACCACATGCATGTGTACTGATTGACAGTTTGTTTGGGGTATGGTATATTGAGATTGACATTCATATATACACAGCCTGCCTAGATGTGCATTAGATTGTCACCATTAAACACCTAACATGTCCCTCCCTCCTTTAGAAGGTACTTCAAGCACATGGTCTCTTAATCACATTAATGGTTATCATCATTTTTAGACTTTGTATCTGTCTTAATTATTAATGTTTAGAAGAACTGTTGTTACCATAATGAATATCTTAAAAGAACGTACATGTGAATTTTGATCTGAATGTATGCTATCCCTGTACATCACCACTGAAAATAATTCTGTTACTCTGAAACTCATGCAGTATTGTCCATGGTCTCTTTGACACCATAATGGTGACCACTGAGAAACCACATGCATGTATACTGATTGACAGTTTGTTAGGGTAAGATATTGAGACCGACATTCATATGCACACAGCCTGCATAGATGTTCATTCGATTGCCACCATTAAACACCTAACAAGATTATGTGCGTATTGGGATGTTCCTCGCTCCTATAGAAGATACTTTGTGTACATGGTTTCTTTATCATCAAGAACTACAGCATTCACTGTTAAAAATGCAGTATTCCATAGCACCCCTGGGGCCCCCACGTTCACGGTTATTAAACAATACCTTTGATCTTTTTAATAACTGTGAGCGTGGGGCTCCCCAGGGGTGTTATGGAACACTGCATTTTTAACAGTGTTATTGAAATCTCATTGCTACCATAATGAAAATCTTAGAAGAATATCGAATGTGCATACAAATGTCAATCTGAATGTACATCATCCCTGAGAGACCGTTAACCTGAGCTACTGGTATCCAATGTCTCTTTGTAACCATAGTGATCACCAACTTAGTAATTTTTAATAGTAAATCCACCCTGAGTGCCATCCCACTTTACATCACCACTGAAACTAATTATGTCATTGAACCTGATGCAGTATTAATATTATATTAATATTGTCCATGGTCTCGTTGTCACCATAATGGTGACCACTATAAGGGACCACATGCATGTATCATGTGACTGATAGACACTTGAATTGGTTAGGGGTAAGGTATTGTAATAATATACACACAGCCTGCCTAGATGTGCATTAGATTGTCACCAACATGCCTATGGACATTACTGCATATTTCAAAGTAGCATAATTATTTTCAGTGGTGATGTATAGGGATAGCATACATTCAGATCAATATTCACATGCACATTCTTCTAAGATATCCATTATGGCAACAACAAGCTCCGAATAGTTCTTCTAAACATTAATAATTAAGACAAATACAAAGTCTAAAAATTATAACCATTATTGTGATTAAGAGATTGTGTACCTTCTATAGGAGGGAGGGTCTCTTTGTCACAATAATGGTGACTATTAAGAGACCACATATATTAAGACTGATAGACAGTTTGTTAGGGGTAAAATATATTGAGACTGACATTCATATACATACAACCTGCCTAAATGTTCATTAGGTTGTCACCATTTAAACATATATCAAGAATTTGTGTACATTGAAATGTCCCTCCCTCCTATAGGAGATACTTTGAGTGCATGGTTTCTTTATCACCGTAAGTCGTAACAGTTACCATTCTGTGTCTTATAGAACTACATTATTATTCGGAGCTATTGAAATCTCATTGCTACCATAATAAATATCTTAGAAAAATATGCATGTGAATGTCGATCTGAATGTATGTCATCCCTGAGAGACCATTATTCTGAGCTACTGGTATGCATGGTCTCCATGCATAGTGGTCACCACCTTGGTAATTTTTAATATTAAATCCACCCTGAGTGCCACCTCCCCCTGTAATCAGTGATTTGTTGTAGCTAGAGACCTCTAGTTCATACTAAATTGTCCATAGTCTCCTTTGTCACCATAATGGTGACCATCTAAGCCTCAACACATGTGGAGATTTCTGCTGACACTAAGCATAGCTATGAAACTGTAGATAACCCAATCCTAATCATAGTATGTAACAGCATGACCTGTATAGCATTTTTACAGGGGTGAGCAAATGGGAGCCAAAGAGCCAATTGTGGCTCCACCAGGACTTCTTATGGCTCTTGGCTAAGATCTGACAACTTATTATACTAAGCAGCCAGCATGACAGTGATCTGGACTGGCTACTAGGGGACCTGCCAGGCCAGAGAATGTACAGTCTAGGGTTGTCACTACCTCAAGTATGCAAGTCACATGATTGAATTCTAATTGTGTGATCAATCTAAGAATATTAGCTAGTTCATAATAAGAGGAAGATCTTATCAAGTACGCTCTTCTGTCAAAACAGAAGGGGTAATATTATCCTGAGTTGAGTAAATTTGCAGTCCCCATAAAATGCTTCATGTGAAAGAGTATTTTCTATAAGCAATATTTAACAAAATGAGGGTTTTGGGGGGGGGGGGGGGAGGGGGGGGATCGTCGGTGCGTGTGTATGGGCATTGGCTCTACAGTAGAATGTTTCTTCACAACTTTGGCTCTGTGTTTCAGTTTGCTTGCCCACCCCTGTTTTTAGTGGAACTTCAAGTCAAGAAGCCGTAAAGAATTCCTTACCAGTGACTCTAATCGATTATGCATGTCGATTGATTTACTGACCCTTTACCTTATAGTTTCGGAATTCCTTACCCGTATTATGTTGATAATTGCTCGACATGCTACAATAGATTATAGTGACCCTTTACCACATCACTTTGGAATTCCTTACCTGTATAGATAATTGTTCTGCTAGGGTAGCTGGGTCATAGTGACCCTGTACCCTAGTTCGGAATTCCTTACCCGTATTGATAATAACATTGTTCGACGTCGCGGCTACAATAGTATGAGGCTTTACCCTATCACCAGTTTGGAATTCCTTACCTGTACCATCTAATCACACTCAACACACATGTATTAGTAATCAATATTCAAAAGAGTCACAAATGCATAAAGGCTTACACTGAACGTAATCATGCTACTTTTAATCTAGCACTCTCCAACAGCAAAGATCCCAGGAGAGGTAGCATAAGCCAGTTTCTGACTATATGTAATAATGGATCCACAATTAACCATAAAGGTTTTAATTACAGAGTATGGTATGTACTTCAGTATCCCAAGTGACAGAAATGAAAATCAAAGTTGGCAGATAACTCGGTTGTGGTTACTACCACATATATAGTGAGACGAAGAATACAATTCAGCAGGATGATAGTCTACCAACAAACTTCCAAACACATCAACCAATTTTGTTCCAAGAGTTTATAATGGAAGAGGGAGGAGAGTATCTTACTCAGTATATATGCTGTAGATGCAAGGGTTTGTGACCTTTCAGTGTTGTTAATACACAAATGTGAACAGTGCAGGATTGTTTGCCTCAGTAAGTGTATGTGACTATTTAGCTCACCACATGCTTATATATTTTTACTTAGACATGTTTACATGCCATTACCCCCTGATCTTAGTGCAGGGATGGTATACTAGTGGGACACTCTCTCTTTCTATATCTTCTGTGTAAGTGGGCGGATAGTGATCCAGACCAACCCTGACTATAATTTGTCCTATGCTTTTATTTAAGTTTCACCAAACCTGATTTCTGGTGGGGAGGGGGGGGGATGTCCCTGACCCCTAGAGATTGTGGTGTTTTATTGTAAAATTGGCACATACTCTCCACCCCCCTAACAAAAAATCCTGTATGAAACCCTGCCCATGAGATGTGAACAGCTGTTAATCTAAGCTATCGGCACACTTGATCTCTTTGTAACCATAATGGTTGCTATCTTACATATGTATATCCATCTAAATCCACCCCATCCTCCTCCACCACCACCACCACTCAGTGTATATTATGTATGTGTGTGTGCATCAAGGTATATTATGCATTGTCTCATAACGGTTAACATCTTAGAATGCATGTGTTTATGAATGTCAATCTGAATATCTTATTAATAACTCTGATGCATATGCAAAGCACATGCATGTGCTCTACAGAGCTGATGAGGGACCTTCATACATACTTCACCATTGTAAGAGACTATTAACAGTATATGTAGACTAAGAAACTGTGTACTTATAGCTGAGCGTTAGATATTTTAATTATAACTTGCAATTTTGTGATCTGACGACCCTTACCTATACTGGTCTTGAGCATGCAATCGGTACATAGAGAAAAATTGCATGCATAATGCATTACTAGGTGGGGTTAGTTGGTGTGACCAAGCACAATTTCTATCATTTGTGGCCCTTCTTTATGACTAAGAAGCAAACATGAGTCGTGACGTTCCTAACAGTCTTACCTGTATGCCATGACACTAGATTTTTGCCCGATTATTTGTGGATGACAACAGCACAACGACAACAGACGCCGGGACCAATTGCTTTTAAATTACCCTTTGCACACATTTTAGGTATTTTATACAGTCTCTTTGTCACATAAATGGTACCACTATTTGTTACCCTGTGCACATGTGTTAGGCCATGGTAAAGCAATCAGTTGTATCATTAATATTTTTGTCGTGAACGAAACCTCGAGATGCAGGTGTCCTAGCTACACTTCGACAGCAACATGTATGTGCACATATTCAGTAGACTTGTACCTGTGGGGGTTTGTGAAGGTTCGTCCCATAGCCTTCAACAAGCAATAATTATTCTTGTGGACAACACACCGTACTTTCTTCAATGGTTGCTTTGCTGCCATTGCGTTGTTCACCATTCCACGAAAGGTCATAGCTGATAGCCTAATTGTCAACTGTAGACAGCATATTTCCATGTTTTTGTGGTTTAGTTTATGGGGAGGAGAACTTTGCCAGTAGTACGTAATGATCAGGCGATGTCAGCAAATAGATGTTACTGCATTGTTGCAGTGTTGTCACATGCACTGCTGCTTTCCATAACTATGCTAACTACACGTAGTACACAATACTTGTATTAACGTTTGTCACTGTCTATGTGGACTATATCTTACAGTACAGGAATTCACATGCAACAATTACTTTGTCAAGCTTAAGGGAATCAGGAAGTGTGGTGAAAACAGATAATCAGCCACAGCAAAGGCATGTTTCTTGTAAGTGTTGCCATGAATTTCTCAATCCAGGACATAATAATTATTAGGTACGTTTAATGTTTACTATATATACTTGTCATTGTAGCTGCATTGTATGGTGCTGCTTCTTTCCCTGTATTCATATTAATATCATATCTGCATGATTGTGTTCACCATAGATCAATAAAGTACGTATATCGAACCTTTTGAACATCAGTGATCATGTTTAATGTGATTGTTGACAATGTAGCCGTAAAAATGCTAACCACCTCATGCATCATGCATCCACCAAGGCTTGCAGGGCATGGTTTACATTGATGAAGCCTAGCTGTGGCTGCATGAAAAAATTATCTCTATTCAACATCCAAGGATATTCACTAGTAACTACTTAAAGGCTTCATTGGCCGACATGTAATTATGATGCAAAACAGGTATGAAAATCAATCAGGATCTTGATTTAGAGTGTGAAATATGATCAGGCAATGTCATCTCCAATATACAGTTTCAGTATTCTGAATTCTCCATTCGATTCCAGTTTGATATTTGATTTTTGTTTATATAGCTTAAGGTGTTCAGTTTGATTTTAACACATGAATTTTGGTTTGTGAATGCCATGGTTCCAGATTCCATTATTCCAGAAACAGTTTAGGGAACAGTATTTTCACCACAGCAGGGTGATAGCTAGACCTTAATAATATTATAATATTCAGACGCTGTACGAAGGGAGCATTCGGCAGCAAATGAAGTTAGGAAAAGGCCGGTCATCATGCATAACTGTTAAGAAGTGGGCCTGCTATTACATAATAAGTACAGAAGATGAAAATTAAATGAACTTTGGAATCTGTTTCCTAAACTGTGTCATAGCAGGAGTTGGGTCAATCCCTTTCCATATCCCACATATCCCAGGCTGGATCATGAGCCAGTCCCTGGGGACAGTTCTACATGGGATCAGCCCACTGAATGCACTTTTGAACAGCAGTTCCCATTACATTACCAAGAAGTAATTGGTCTCTAGTATTTTACTATCAGTCAGCTCAGGCAGAGACCTAGGATAGTCTCATCCCCAGACCCCACCCTCTGCGAGGTCTGGTAACAGATGAGCATTTTCTTGGTTCTTGCAAACCCAACGTTCTCAGATACTTTTTCACACAAAGTTGTTAGGGAACTACATTACTAGCATGTACGTGTGTGGCAGCTTCAGCATCGTATTTGTATAATTCCTTTTTTTTAAAGCTAATGATAAAATTCATAGAGTTTAAGATCTAATAGCGAAAGCTAGTATTAAGGAGCAATACAAAAAAAGTAAGTGTTACAACAGAACAGATGAATACTTGCTTTAATTGTTCACATGCATGCAGCAATACTTTCAGGCAGGCTATTCCACAATCTTACTGAACTTACAAAAAATATGACAGTTTTAGCATGGCGTTGTTGTAAATATTCACAATGATGGTTTCTAGGATTGGGGGAGGGGTGGAAAATAAGGTAATTAGGGGGCAAATAATTAAATATAAAGTGATTATAACTAACTTTGTCTTTGTGAGAGAGTAGTGAGAGAAAGTGCATTGCTTAGGTCTACCATGCCATGACTTGGCTGCCATATGAGTAGCAAATAGTTGGATGGACTCAAGTAACTCTTTGTCTTTCTTGAAATGCGGGTCCCAGACTACACATGCATAATCCAAAATTGGAATAACTTGCGATTGTCTTGATGAATCCACCCTGCAAACCATGAACTCACAATGCCGAATGACTTAATGAGCACACAGTAAATACAAGGGGCAAACACAACATTGGGGGACATCACACACTCAGTCATTCAAGTATCTGTGCATTTGTGTGTATGTGTGTATGTGTATGTGTGTGTGTGTGTGTGTGTGTGTGTGTGTGTGTGTGTGTGTGTGTGTGTGTGTGTGTGTGTGTGTGTGTGTGTATGTGTGCATACATAAGTGTGTGTGTGTACCTGAGGAGCTCTACAGAAAAGAAAGATAGCATGCTCAATGACAGAATCAAAACGTATTTAATATTCCAGAAAGAGAGGGGCATAAAAGAACAATTCATAGCACTTTAAAGCAGTTGCAAGGCTCAATTGTCGAATCATGCATGCATGCAAATACTGCATGATTGATTTGGTCTTCTTGGCTTGCCTCAGAGCTCTGAAGGTGTCTGATCTAAGAGCTGGTATCCCATGTAGTTAGCCAGCATCAAGTTTAGTTTTCATGTCAGTCATTTTTGCAATTGACGAGTACAGTGAATTGATCCTGTACTACAGATAAAATCTACCACTGATACCAGTCTTTGAAGTGGGCCACTGAGGCCCAACCCCAGGGATATATATTTTGATCAGTTTTGCGTTCATGATTGTGAGTTCAAATATGCAAACATGCATAATTTGCATGCATGATAGTATCGTGGCTCTACCACAGAATAGTCAGTTTTACAAGATTCAAATCTATAGCTTATCAAGACGTTACTTCGATCCACTGTATTCATGTTTCATTCTCGTCTTGTGTAAATAATGAGCATAGCAACTGACACCCATCATAATGAGACTAACCATAGTGTTCAAGTCAGTCATGTTGGCTCATACAGGCACATTCTAGGCCAAAGATGACTTCTGTTAATCACTTCCATCTCTTGTTGCCATACCATATTATTATGGACTGTTCACTGTGAAGATCATGATGGTTAACTTTGCATGTCCACACTATCTTCTTTGCTTGGCTCTTTAGGATCATTTCCAACAGCATCCATGCATCACTTAAAAATAACAATAAACCGAGCAAGACAGAGACAGGTATTCACGTGCATTCCACTCTATCTTCTTCAATTAGCTAGCTAGCTTGCCCTCCGTAGCATCCTTGATATCTTGCTTATCCATAAACTAGGAGAGAATAACCAAATTAGGAAGTAAACATATTGTGTGCATGTGTGTGTGCATGTGTGCATGTGTGTGTGCGTGTGTGCATGTGTGTGTGTGTGTGTGCATGTGTGTGCGTGCGTGTGTGTGTGTGTGCGTGTGCGTGTGCGTGTGTGTGTGTGTGTGTGTGTGTGTGTGTGTGTGTGTGTGTGTGTGTGTGTGTGTGTGTGTGTGTGTGATTGTGTGCATGTGGATGTGTGATTGCTGCTCATCTTTCTCTTTCTGAGGTTTACTGTTTGACTCTCTTTTACTTTTTTCTGTAGGAAAACCAATCGTGGTAAGGTCACTATCTTTTGGCCTGTCTCAGCTTTTCTAACTTCGAATTATAGTGCCCCCCTAATTTAAGTGTCACTTGGTGGTTAAGAGCAATTGTTTTGTTCTACTTATGTACAGCTATTATAGCACCAGACAGTTGAAGTGTAATTTTTGCATTCTAATTTAAGCGCCAAGCCTGGTCTTAAATTAAGTTTTTTGGCACTGTAATTAGAAAGTATATGGTACCACTTTAAAAAAACAGGTACACCATGCCCATGTCTAGCTAGATCAGAGCAACAACTTTTTCATGACACTCATTCGAAACCAATACCTAGTGTGGAGTAACTATGTCTTAATTTTTAGTTTGTGTAAGTAGTAGTTGTGGGTATACTAACATTTGATATTTCTGCAGTTTGGCCTAAACTATGTACCCACAAACATTAGCTATAGTAGTATAGAACACTGCAATTTGTCAACCCTGTACCATTACTGCATAAAAATTTACATCTTGCCAAATGTGTTTTAAGCCAGAGTTGTATCTGCAGGCAATGATGTTACATTGAACTTATAACATCTCATTATGATTAAATATTTCCATGACAGCAAAAACAATGCATATTCATGGTAGAAGTGTTGGATGTTTGCTACTTAGGCTGTTTATTAATGGAGTAGCTACTTGGTACGGCTTCAAATAGGGATAATTTCAGAAATGATGAAGATTCGATCATTGTATAATGCTATGCACAATTCATGCTCAGATTTGGTGAATCTGCATAGAGTTGATCCAATGTACACAACACAGATCACCATCCGCCCACTCACAGAGTGCTTCATAGAAAGATGGCTAATTGCTGATGATGCAATTTAATATTATGTATCAACATTTAGCCACAAGCTCGCTACACTCAATAAATATAGTAATCTACACAATCGTACCAAATAGTACCTGTAGATACTGCTCACAGCAAGTTTACTTCATTTCCAGCAGTGACTTTGAGTGACCAGATACGAGGCACTGTGGCACTGCTCTAGCTTCAAGCCTCTAACCACACATTAAGAACATTGACAAATACAGCTAAACTGGCAGCATGACGAGCAATACCTGGCAAAATGATGGTGATGGCTTGTATGTGATCATGCAGGAGGCAGAAAGGTCTTGAATTGTGTAAAACAGGTGATGCCAGTTCCTGCCAAAACAAAATGCCTGCAATGGCCCACTGAACGGTTAGGAAAGCATAAATCATTGATAGCTAGCGGGAAGCAAAGAGATATCCTACTTTTACAGTCTCATGGAGAGCTCTCTTCCAGTTAATCACACAAAAACCTTGAAATACTATACTTAAAATCTTTCAATCAGAGCCTTGGATTTCAGATTTCTCTGTGCTTCACCCTAGTCCCTCCACTTTTCTATCAATTTATCAAGGGGTAGACACAGTGGGTCGCCAAATTCTAGCGTGCCATGCAGCTGTACTTCTTATAGTAGCTTCTTGGGTTTAAAGGTGGAATTTACGTAGCCGTCATGCAATACGCAATAATTATTGTTATTAATTTTGTGGGCACATTCATTTTTACTTACCTGCCACCTTAAAGAAATAAATATGCATGCATGTGAGCAAGTATAATGATTAGCTTACGCTGACTATAGTGTTCAACTGCTGGAGACGTGGAGGGGATTTATCAGGTTGCAAGGCTGCAGAGAGAAATGAATATACATTGTCATACACACGATAGGTTCTAGAATACGAATAAAAGAGTGTGTGACGTGCTAACTGCTTCACCCATGCACGATAATTATGCCTCTAATACAGTTCTATACTATATGTCAAGCACATGATTTTGCATACCAGCTGGCTCCCCCTCTTTTCTCTTGAAACGTTGGGGAGCCTGGGGACAGTGGTATTTAGCTAATTCCTTGAAGAAATCCAGTATCCACCACTGGTATAAAGCCATCCTTACAGGGGTCCTACATGACTGTACATACTCAGGAATTACTGTTATTTAGTGGATAATATGGTGACCTTTTACTGTTTACATTCTCTACTAGGAATGTGAGAAGATTTCATGCATATTTACACCAGTAATTTTATTCATAGAGTGCAACAGGAAATTCTTTGGATTCACCACAAGTACAAACAAACTACTGCTACTATATAAGACAGCACAGTGCTAAGGAATGGATATAGATAGACAAACCTGCAACTGGCCACTGGCTGGTCAAGGTCACAGGTGATTATTGCCCAATTTTTGGAAAGGACTTCACTACCCATGATAATCTGTATATAAAAGCTGGGTGGAGTCCTACTATAAACATATTAAAACCACAAATATTTTGATGCTAAACCACAGCACCACTCTTAAATTCTGTTATAGTGACCAAATCTCATTAGGTAATTTAAAGTGTCTTTGTCACATAATTGTACCAGTGACCATCTTTTAAAATTTTTATGTCCATGCATCAGAGTGTCCATTCCCCCTACCTCCCCTCCCTGAATATATGTACCGTATATTCATTGTTCATATAATTGATACCAGCTACGAAAATTAAACACATGCACACCATTAATATTAATGTAATATCTGAATACCAAGGACCAGAATTAGATGGATGTACAGTGGATCCTGTTTATTCAATGGGCCAGAAACGTTTGGTCTTAATTAATGAAGTGGTTGCAGTACAGATGAGATGACCTATATAAACCTGTCAGCTAAGCTCTTCAATAGGTTTCAATAAAACCATACATGCATCAACCAATCAGAATCAAATAGTCATGCAACATAGCCATAATATATATAGCACACATCACTGGAAGTACATAGCTACAGTGCACTGCATTGAAGATGTAACACCCAACTATTCTAATATTACTGGTTTTCATTTAATTATCATTTATGGTAAGTCGTATGTATAAATCTGTGTGCAGTGTTGTGTTGAGTCAGTCTTACAGAGTAATAAATAGTTGCCATCAGATGTTAGTCCATTTTACGAGCTGTCCCAGCTGCGCAGGTCATTACAAAGATGTATATGTAGCTAGCTATAATCTGCAATAGTTTAACAGTTTACACAGACGCAGGAAGCAAGCCTTATGATTATAGTTATCACTTGATCTTACCACATAGCAGATTGACCAGAAACTTGAACTAGAACTAGAACTAGAAATCTAGCTATATAGCAACATATAGTGCTAGCTAGCTGGATTGAGACAGTTTTGTTAGTCAGTCAGTAAAACTACTTGCTAACAAAGCTTACAAACTTAGCAAGGATGAACACTAATCTAGCCATAGCCATTTTTATACACACAATAAATTGCACTGGAGCAGCGACATGGCTGTAATGTGTAATACACAGGTGGCCACTATATAGCTATATGATTGTACAGAAGCTAATGTATGATAGTTCGGGACCTTCCCAGACTGGCCACAAAGCAGAGGTGACCGCCTTATTTAGGAGACTGCAGAGGCAGATTCGACTGCACAGAGTGCATCCAAAACAACTAACAACAATATTATATGCTCTTGTCTTATAAATTTCATGAACTTTCAGTACTTTGCAATGAGTTAGTTTCAATCCCCCCTCTTATTTCAATAGGCTAGACTACCTTGTGAGAAACACTGACATTGAACACCATCAAGCTTTGAAGGAAGGTTGTGGTTTGTTTATGGGTATTGAGTCAGCAACTTGCCCACCAACCAACCATTCCTGTACTATAATATTGTGGGGATGCTCAGGTGCTGAGTAAGCAAACAAGTCTAAAAAACAAACCATTTGAATCATCTCTGCATGCAGAAGAAGTGTCTGGCTACCATGGTCGAGAATGAGTAGATATTAACTAAGCTATTGCTAGAACTTTTGTCACCATACTCTGCCCTCTGTAATAGTTATGGTACAGCTAAATCGTAAGTTCATTACTC
This sequence comes from Stappiaceae bacterium, assembly GCA_964291365.2. GTDB lineage: Bacteria > Pseudomonadota > Alphaproteobacteria > Rhizobiales > Stappiaceae > JBDWFY01. The sequence goes on along the minus strand of OZ220055.1, from coordinate 63,161 downwards.
GCGTGTTTATGGTTAAAAACTTTTTTTTTTTTTATGATATATTTTGTGACTGCCAAGGTTGTTGCTCTGATGCTGGCTACAGAAATTGGAATTGCAGACAGTGATAATTGGCCAATCACAAGTATAGCTGTACTCAGCAGTCACTATGAATATTTAGCAGCTTTAAGTATGGAGCACAGCCATACCTCCAGTTTTAGTCCAAGATATTCATTACTGATTATAAATTTCAAAATCAGTATCAGATACATTTTAAGAAGACTAGAATGGAGCCACAAAACTGCTCTGTGACAGATATAGTTTCAATGGACATTGCATTTTAGTTTGCTTATGTAGATAGCTATTTGTCATACAAAGTTAGAACTCATAGTTATTTCACGTCATATACTTAAGAGGATTGGTTGAGTTGCTGACAAAGCAGAGCACCATTAATGGCTCACAGGCTCAGCAACGTACTGTTTGCTATCATAATTCTTGACTCACAACATAGCCAAGAATCTTCATGCTAAGGTGACCCAAAGAATCAAATTTGGTCTATTATCAGTAACAATAGCTACTTCTTCCAGCTTAGAATCCTCCTCTGTGCTTTAATAAGCTAAGCTATGAGCTAAGCTAAGCTAGCTATTGAATCAGATCAGAGTCTCTGATTCATCACTGCAAGTTCATGAGTTCAAGTGGAGCAGTGTAGCTAGTGGCAGGCAGCCTAGTTGCCGCTGCCATCAGATCTTCTGGGCCTGAGTACGAGCTCCCTTCCGTCTTAGTAGCATGCACATGTCACATGCATGGCGCATGACAATCACACCATATATGGTTGATGGCAACTGTGAGAGAGTAATTCGTTAAATTGGTGTTGCTTCTCATTCCCCTTCCACTTGAATTGCACTCCCTTGTCCATGTGCATCTTCTTCACAAGGACTTCATCTGCAACATCCCGTTCATTGGATAGGTCGCATTTCATCTCCCTCATTTGTTCCTTCACTGCATTCATCATTGTCAGAACCTCACTGAATTCAGCCTTTGTGACTGGAGCATTGCTGTCATCATCCGCTGACATCTTGTGGTTAGCTATGACAACTGCTAGCCATAGTATGAAGCTACGAATTGAAGGTATGTTGAGGAAATCAATGCCAATAACTCTGCCAACCAATAGAACACAAGGGTCCTGACTAGCAAAAAATTTAGCTTTCAAGTAGGCAGTGTAAAGTTGCTGAGAGTAACTAAATTACTGAAAATCCACCTTAAATACCACCTACAACATGCAAGCATTGTCACCATGCACCACTCCCACTAGACCATTCTATGACTCCAATAATCTTGCTGTAGCCATGCTAACTTGTAAGCATCCAGACATACTGCTCAGTAAACAGCCCTAACCCACATGCACAAAGCATACACACCGACGGGAGCTTATTTTCTATCTAATTCGTTGCCTTAACCGAAAGGAAATATAATATATTCATGGAACTGAAGACCGTATCATGCCATGGGCAGACTGAGAGCCTGCTGTGAGTCTCACAACCGAGCTGCTTCTGCTTTTGTTGTTTTGTGCTTGGCAGTTATAGATCTGTGTCAGTGAGGCTATAGATCACACTAGGTGCCTAGCTACATGTAGCCTGATGGCTGGTATATCATGGGCAATACTGCATGCCATGAGTGAAGGCTCGCCCCGCCTGATGATAACATCTTTCTAGTATACCTAAGCTGTTGGGGTGCAGACACCAACTTTACATAAGGGGGATTTAGTACTATCATAGTGTCCCTGGTAAGCACTCATGGGTTCGTAAACACAACTTGTGATCCCGGCCCGCATGACCACTTACCAGGATGTAATTTCTATACATTTGTATGGAACCTGCTACTTATACCACTTAAAATTCAGTACATGGGGAGTGGGCACTTCCTTAGGATACTACAGTACCGTAGCTACCCCATTAATACTTTCTCCAGGCATTGATGACAGTGTATTTACATGTAGATTAACATAGATAGAATAATGAGTTGGTGGATCCTTCCATAGCACAGGACTTCACTTGCAGATTGACCACCCTAGCCTACTCTCTACCTTAAGGTGATTCATTTTTGCGGGTATTAATGTTTGATACTTTTGCGTATTGGCCCAAAAATGCAAAATTTTGTACTCGCAAACATTAGCTATGTGTATACCAAACATAAGAATTTGTTGACCCTTTACCACATCCATGCACAAATCATAGTACACGCGAATTGTGCTTTAGGACAAAAAAAAAATGTATCTGCAAATAATTGTCACCCTAAGGTAGAACAGTGCAATCTCACCTTGTACCTCAGTGATTTGTCCCACTCATTTTGAGCTTCTACTTTATGCACTTACTTGTAACTATTAAAATTTTTTTATTGGTGGTTGAGCTTCATGTGTGCTGTATGCTGCACAGATAATTGCACCACATGATCTCTTCATTTGGCCTATGTCACGTATATAACAGTTATAGCCGTAATGTGCCTAGCAGCCAATAAAAGTGGGACCATTAAGGTCTTGTGTCACCAAAGACAACTCTAAGTATGTAAGTAACTCCAATAGTCTTATCGTAGCTACAGTCAGTACAAATATACATAATACTAGGAAAATGTTATCATCAGGCTGGGTGAGCCTTCGCTCATGTCATACAGTATTGCCCATGATATACATGTACTAACCATCAGGCTACATGTAGCTAGGCACCTAGTGTGATCTATAGCCTCACTGACACAGATCTACAACTGCCAACCAAGCAGAAGCAGCTAGGTTGTGAGACTCACAGCAGGCTCTCAGTCTGCCCATGGCATGATCAGTCTTCAGTTTAATGTAGCTTATATTCAGGCCCAGAAGATATGATGGCAGTGGCGACTCAGCCATCTGCCACTAGCTACACTAGCTACGCTGCTCCACTTGAGCTTATGAACTTAATTGCAGTGATGAATCTGAGTCTCTGAATAGCTAGCTTAGCTCATACCTAAACAGCGACGTTGACGAACTTTACCAGTCACGTTGTAACACGTGGCAATTGAGCATGCGCATTAGGTTGTTGCCATGCAAGATCATGAACAAATAACAAATATTGTACCATGGTTGTAAATTCTGACCAATCAGATTGCTCCATATGAGGTTGATAAATCACTTATCATACCTTGTACTTATGTACAAGGTTTGATAACTACCTGAGGGGATGGGCATTCAGTGCACTCTAGCTGCATTGTGATAGTACTATAGTGTTTACATAGTATAGCGAGGTTGAAGGTTAATTACTAAGTGGACAGGGTAATTGGATGCCGTGTCAGCGATTTTTCGAGCTCGAGCAGCTGCAGAGGTAAATTCTCGAAGATCCTGGCAAGTGAGTCACCTTTTGAGAGATTTGGTACACACACGGCTGGTCAACGAGCAAGCCACCGCTGTGACAGTTTGAAACAACTAAGCTTTCGGCCATGGGTCGATGGTAAGCTTTAATACTAGCCAGCTTTTTCACCGACGATTCGAACGGTTGCTGGGTGCCACTCGAGCTGACTTTTATAGCCAGCGCTGTCGTTACTAGGATGAGGATGCATTGTTATGGCCACATGGCCCATGGTACAAGTCCGTTATATACCTCGGTTCGGTCTCAACGCGATTTACACAGCCTCGGGCCTTCGGCCCTCGGTTGTGTAAATAGCGTAGAGACCTGCACCTCGGTATATAACCTATACTTCTACCATAGTTGTAACATTCTGACTAATCAGATTGCTCAAAAGGAGGTTGATAAATCACTTATCAAACCTACAAGTTATTTATCAACCTGCAAGTGCAGCGAGTACGTACGAAGTAATTAAGTGGGCTGAGTAATTGGATGCCAGGTCAGCAATTTGTGTGGCTAGTTCATTGTTCTTGAGAATTGCCCTTTTTGTACTTGGCCAGAGAGATATAGCTACAGCAGATGATGAAGACCATGCTCACATCTTTGTACACTAGATTATAGAAGCCCAAAGAAAGTAACAGCTCTAGTCTGACCAAAACTATCACAGTCACTCGATCATGGCTGCGTTCAACCTAGTCTAGTGTTGTTCGTCGATACTGACGGCCCTGAATGGCGAAGCAAGCATAACGACGGTACTCTAGCTAGAGTAACAAGCACAGCTTACCATGGTAGAAGTCGGTTATACACAGTAGCTATGGTCATAGCTACCTACACCTCGGTGTATAGCCTATACATATACATCACTTCCGGTTTCTCCTATATTCGTGGCTCACTCAGGCTCGCCCCGAATTATAGTTACCCATGGATTAATACATGTACAGGATTGTTTTGCTGAGCATGGCCATGGACTAGGGGAGTGTCTGGGTACATGCTCCCCTCTGAACACATCGATAAATGTTTTATCACATACTATAACCTGTGGGGGAATCCCAGAGTGCCCCCCTACATTAGTCCCTAGTACATAAGACTTGTTGGTATGCACTTGGTGCATTGCAATCATGCAATCATAGAAGGGAGGACATCTTTCACATAGGATGCATGTAGCCACTTCCGTATTACAAATACAACACAGATACAAAACGAATGCTATGCTATGCTATGCTATGTATACTGGTGGCTATCAATAGCAGCAATTGACTTGATGGTCACATACTTACATAATGTAGATAAAGCCTTTAGTACAGAATTTGCATGGATGTGGGAATGGGGAGAATCCAAAAGCTTTGATGCGGCCACTGGCTTCAACCTTGCAAAGCATACTAAGAGCTCATCTGTAAAGTTGCCACTCAAACCACTATAAGGAATTATTGACAAAAGAAGAGCATGCAAAGGAGGAGAGGAGAGGCAAGCTTAAATCTGACAAGGGACTTGCTGGGCCAGTGAAACAAAAGACATTAATGGAAGTTATACAATGAAAGTAGCACTTGCTGGCAAGATGTTACACAGAAGATGGCCTCGTTTATTGCCAGTAACAACATTCCTAGTCCAATTGTTGAAAATATTGAATTCCGGCTGTTGATCAAATCCTGGATCCTCACTATCAAATGCCAGGTCGAGCAAGGATGGCAAAAGAAATGGATCTACTGAAGGCCGATATGAAAGGCAGAATCAAGGTTTACCTTGACGGTGCACAGAGTGTATCTGTGTGTACAGATATCTGGACAAAACGTGGCATATGACATCTGTCTTACCACGGTGTGACCATCCATTTCCTCATCCTCATATAGCTCTGTTAGACGAAATCCTCAAGGAATGGGATATTGACCAGAAATCATATTCAGTTATCACAGACAATGAAAGTAATATGGTCAAAGCTATACAGAGTGACGTATAGGCTTTTGTAAATTATGCTAAAATTTTGGCCTATAATGCTATTCTCAAATTCCCAGATAATGGCCCTATAATGCTCAGGATTGGCCCTATAATGCTCGAGGTAGCCCCTATAATGCTCAAGGTATTGGCATTGTTCTTGTCAAATCTTTGTACTTTGATACAAAAAAAAAAAAGGAACATGACATCAGTTATCTATTATTGTATTGGAGCACTACAGAGGTCTCTATGTAGTCTTCCATACAGCGTGCTTGTCTTTCTGTAAAGCTGTATATAGTATGATGTCATTCACTCAGGGTCAAAGGTTATCTTAGTTGAGGTCAATGATCTGTACTCCAAGCCTGTGTTAGCCTCTGTGCGTCTCTAACTAGTTGCTTTAGTCTCCAAGTACTCTATGTCACTCAATGACTACAAAAAACATCTGCTTGTTTTAAAATTTGTGAATAGATGTAAAAGTTGGTCCAATAATGCTTCGAAAATAGGCCTATAATGCTAGCATTATTCTCAAATGCCAGGACATCCCTACAATGCTCAAAATTATGCCAGCATAATTTACAAAAGCCTAGTGACATATTAGCATCTACTGCAGATCCCAATGAAGAATCAGTGGACAAAGAAGATATTAACGAAGCGAGTGATGATGATGATTCAGCCGATGAAGGTGAAGATTTCAATGTGGATGAGGAAAGTGATTTCAACCTCAAAGAATTGCAACATGACATAGCAGTAACTAGTGTTATGATGCAATGTGATGTCAGACTCTAACCAAGCTATCATTCTGTCTAAGCTATCCAGAAATTAGACTCGTCCACAGGCCCCTCTCAGCTTTTTTCACTTGCAGGAAAAAAAACGAGAGAGGGTCTGGGATCTAAAGTCATGAGACAAATGTTGGCAAAATGGTGTTACACTAGCCTTGCCACAAAGCATTGATTTCAAACCTGTTTGGTGTCTTTGATCGATCAAACGAAGCTCTGCGAGGCCTCTAAGGATCGTACTACCCTCGCTGATAGTCAGTGTAGCCTTCTTTTTCACCGCTATTGAACCAGAGTGCTCTAAAATCGTGCTCGCCCACATGCAATTTTCACGATCCGCCACCCTTCCTACCCTAGTATATGGACCTATGTCACGCATGTGACATTAGATCCCAGGCTCCCCCTCTTCTCTCGCGTGCGTTGAAAAGATCGGGGAGCCTGGGGACGAGGCTATCCAGAAATCAGGTTCCTATATATGTTGTTCTAGCTAGTGCTCCCCATGGACTCTAAGGTATTTAGATTCTCTTCGTACTTTTATACTTGTTTTTATTTACCTAGGGCAAGTTGCATGGTCTTCTGAAAATGATTTTTCACGGAGTTACAGGCCGTCAAACACACCAATATTTCACACATATCTATTGATTATCCACCAAAACAGTGAAATAAGCAGAGCTTCAACTCTCAACTAGTAAATATTAGCCTAGTATAAATGCGTTACTATAGCAACCAAAGCTGTAGTTGCTATGGCTATAATATTTTTTCCTTAGTATTAGCTAACCTTGATTAAGTTGTAAGCAAAATTTGAAGAGAATCTATTGAAGCATCGTTGAGTTATAACTCATCAAAGTGACACCATTTTGTATAGACTATGTATGCTGGAGGGCACCCCCCTGCCCTCCAGCATATATAGCCTCAATGTCAGTTCAACAGCTTATAACTCAGAGACGTTTCAATGGATTGTGTTCAAATTTTACATGTATCTTAGTCAAAGCTAGCATATTGTGAAGAAATATTGTAGCCATAGCACCTCTAGTTTTGGTTGCTATGGTAATGCATTCATGGAAAAACATGGATTACATAATTCATAATAATGGCCCATTGTATGGAGGTCATGCCCAACTTGAACTCGTGCATCCCACGCTGTACTGACAGGTACTATAGTGCAATGAATATCATTTTGAAAATAGTTGTTTTATTTACCTAGGGCAAGTTGTGTGGTCTAGCTTCTGAAAATGATTTTTCATGGAGTTACAGGCTGTCAAACACACCAATATTTCACACATATCTTTGATTGTTTATCCACCAAAACAGTAAAATAGGCAGAGTTTCAACTCTCAACTAGTAAATGTTAGCCTTGTACGAACATGGCAGGCAGTTTTGCACACTTTCTAGTCCACTGATGAGTGTAAAATGTGACATTTGCTATACTAGACTGATCGCTCAACAACTTTTGTACATGTACTTCAAAGAGACTAACAAACACGCCAGGTACAATGTAACTACTTTTCTACCTCTAGATTGATAGCTACCACCATAAATGGCTTACTTTTTCTGTTTGTTAGTCAACCAGGGGAGTATAGATACCAAATATAGCCATCCTTGACGGACTGTAGCTTGGCAATCAATCATTTTCAGAAGACGCGACAACTTGCATGGGGTGAGGGAAAGATTGTACATTTAGTTGATACTTGTAGTATTGGGATATCCGGTAAGATGGCTCGCAGCATGCACCCTGCATAGGTACAATGCAGAGTTGAGCATTTCTCCCATAGAAATGTATGGGACATGGACGCAGGGCGGGGCCTTGATGGTACTCCGGATGTGACGTATACCATGCGTACGTGCATTCCATGCATATTTTCGCTTACACTGGAAAGGCCTATTGGCAGAACTTAGATTAAATACTAATGAGAAAAGAGAGGTGTAAAAAAAGGGAAAAAATGTCTGTACGCAACTCAGGTGTTAAAATGCTAAGTCAGGTGGTTGCATGCATGATAGGTGTTAATGATAGGTGTTAATCTGTTGTTCAGGTGGCTGAGATACCATATAGCAGGAAACTTTCAGGGGAGAAAACTTTCGTGGTTGGTGTAGCACATCAATTAAGCATGGGTATTGGCTGGCTTATGCGCATGCGTACATTGTTCAAGATCATGTGACTACACCCAGATCAGCTGAGTGAGAGAGACTTGCGAAGATGGACAGCTATACTGTAAATGCGACGATTCAAGGCTACCATATCTACAAGGAGATTTGGAATGCTGCCATTGGACAGGTTTTAACATGTAAGCAGGAACGCGGAATGTTCATGACCCGTACGCTGTCGCCGTCGTAAGAAGAGGTGTCACAGTTGGAGACTTGCCTCGTGCCATATCATCGGTGTGCTTCTTGTTTATTGGAAGAAACGGCACAATCACCTGTGAAGTAAGTGGTACCAGGCACTACTCCATTGACCTCCCCCAGGGTGGGTTAGAAGTATCTTGTAAGCTGACATTTCTGGTGAAGTTAAGCTGTTTGCCAAGGTGTGAAAACTCCTACAAGACGTGCTCGCGATCACGTCTGCCCTGCTAACTTCGTGGTCTAGCGACCCTCTGGTGAAGAGCCTTCCTGAACAACCATGGAAAAAAGAAATGAAAAGTAGAGCAAAATGAGTCGGGATCCGATGATAGCTGGGTGCAGCTAGATGGAATTGTGCTTACACAGACTGATGACCTGCAATTCCGCGATCCATGGAAGGTGGCTCAATAATAAGCACATCAATTTCGCCCAATCCCTTCTCAAGAAGCAGTTCCCACATATCGACAGGTGGAAGGAAACACTCCTATTTCACAAAATGCAAAAGAAGAAGATAAAATAGGGTGTGCAGATAATCCACACTCGCTGTAATCACTGGATTGTTGCTTCCACTCTCAAATGTGATGGAACCGAGATGTTTGACTCCCTTTACACATCAGTCGACAAGGACACACAGAACACATAATACTTAACATATTTCAGATTACTGGCAAACCCAAGCTCAGGATGGCTGAAATGTGCAAGCAAGAGGGTGTAAATGACTGTGGCTTATTTGCTATTGCTACTGCAACTGCTCTATAGCTTTTGGCTTGAATCCCACCAAATTACAGCAGAGCAGCATGCACGAACATCTTCTGAAATGCTACGAAGAGGGGACAATGACACCATTCCACTCAGTTTGAACATACAAGCATGTCATGAGTCTGATAACTTTAAAAATTACATTGTACCTTTGCCATCATCTTTAATAATAAAGAGGGTGTTCATTATGACAGTGATAAGGTATTATTAAAGAAAAGTTATGCCTGCATGTTGAAATCCATTCTTGGTAATATCTGGCTTCGATTTCATATAGTCGTACAAACGAATCATCCACTTAGCACCTAGGGGCTTCACAATGCTCATTCATAGGTCGACAGGCAGCATAGCACTCTTGTTGCCGTGTAAATGTTTGCATATCTGTTCAGAGTACCATTCCTGAAACTGGCTTTGAAGAAAGTCTTTTGCTGCTTTGTTCATACTCACATCTAAGGGTTGGAGTCTGTCGGTGCAGTTTGCAGGAACTACCACAACAAGCACATCCTTAGCTTCAAGCAATGTAAAGATATTCTCTGTGCATTGTCCTCAAAATCGATCGAAAATGACTAGAGCTGGATAATTTATGTCAAGCTTGAGTTCTTGTCACTTCTTCTTGATATATGGAAAAAGAATCTTCTCCAAGTAGTCAACCATCGTCATTTCATTTGCCCAGTGATTTTCAGTGAAGGTAATGTGCCAGTCAGGAGGGAAATTGACTGGAGGTAGGCACTTGCTGGTAAATAATTTGTGGAGAAAGGAAGTCTCCAGCCATGGTGCCACCGAAAACAGTAGTGATCTGCCTTTTGTCATCAATCCTAGCTATTTCAACCTGCTTGGAACCCTCCTTTGCCATTGTCCAGCCTATCCAAGTCTTCACCTAGCATGAGTGGACGTCCAGTTTTCTTGGGTACTAGCTCTTTAACCATCGCATCTTCTCCAGCTCGTTTCCTTGCAGCAATTTCTTGTAGGTACTTCATCTTCCACGTTTGCACGCTACTTTCCTTCAGTGAATGGCCAGGAAACAATTTAGAGAAGTGGCGAACTGAGGCTGTAACACCATATTCGGCAGCTTGTTTGGCAATCATTGCCTTCTCCTCGGAGGTGAAGTGCTCACATGCTCCATGCTTGGATACTGGGTTCTTGTTCGACTGATTAATGACTCGTTTCACCTCCTTGTTCGCAGCTACAATACGTACTTGACGAAGGCATACTTGTTGACAGATGACCCTTAGGCTTTGGTAGCCGAGAATTACTCAGATGGAAGTACTTCAGTAACGACAGAAAACTTTCACTGATGGCTCCCAAACCACGAAATTCACGAAAGTTTTCTCCCTCGAAAGTTTCCTGCTATACGGTATCACTTGTCCATATGGGACTTATTAACACCTATCATGCACTAATGACTTCTATTTGAACAGCCAGTCACAGTGGGTGTCCCTATGGGAAATTACTAGAGTATGAAGAATGTTATTTTCCAGCAGCACACCTGGGGCTGTTCTTTCTTCTCTATGGAGCCATCATTGGTTTTATTATCATTTCTTCCCGCACTGCTATCTGCCATGTAGTATATCTGCCATGTCCAATGTCATGGGCACATTGATATGCAAAGCACCAGCTTTGAAAGGAAAGAAACAAATGCTGTGATCCTGCGGTTGTTAAGCAAACGTCTTGAATCAGCCAGTAGTTTGTTTTTTTTAAGCTCCAACTGTCTTGTTTAATCCATTCAGAAGGATAAAGCTATCTATAATCTACCCACTTGCTCTGGTTCTTCTCTAAGTGCTCTGCTATTGAACATGGACTAGGCATAAGAAAATAGTCTTATGCTACAAAAAAACAAGCTTCTTCCAAGGTGAAGTACTGACTCAGCCACCAGGGTACAGGTACAGCTGTATGGCTTACATTATGTTACATTCACCAGCTGTCTAGCTACATGTGTGTCTGTGTCCTACCCTCAGACTAAATTCCAAGCTTATAAAATGGCTCTTCATACCCAGAGCTTGAAAAAACACCTCTTTTCTCATCTGCTGATCATAAACATGAAAGAGCAGGCTAAAACAACTGAAAGCCAGCTTCATCTCCCTGCTGATCAAAGGTTACGTTTGAAAATGCTGACCTATCAGATTCAGATTCTGGGTAGCATTTTTTGTGTAAGCAATCACTTACATGTACCAGTCAATACCACGCACAGTTGCAGTGAGCAGTTAATGCAAAGTCTAGTGAGCCATGTCGACCATACCCTTTCTCAAAACCGGGGTACGAGGCTAAGACAATGTCTAGATCACGTGTAGTTTGTGCTGTTCAAGACCAGCTAGCTACAAAGGTGATTAGAATTGACCACACCTTCCGTATTTTTTAATTGCATTCCAAACGTGACCTTTGCTAGACCCTTCCTCCCACAAGTGGAGAGGATGGGTCTACTACTTCCATGCTCACCTATCCAGCACAGCTCAGGTTTCAAATGTGATTCCAATTAATGCATACAGTATGGCTTAAATAGGGATCTTCGGGGTTAACCCTTGAAAATCGTCACTGAAGTCTACTCTATTACTATAGTCTATGGGAATAAAAATGATGACTTGGCATTTTTACCCATGCATGTGACACTTTCGTATATACCTCCTCTGGCTTAAACCAACACACACTGCTCATAACCACAACCACACCCATTACACCAGTTTCTACCTTCGTGGCCTAGTACGACTGAGTAAGCACTTGAAGCATATATGTCATTATTGAGCTATACTCAAGAATCAGGTACATGCAAGTCGTCTTCCCCCATCCCCACCCCCCTCCCCCCACATCAGTAAAATTCACTTTTGCCATCCCCCTTATTAAATGAACCCTGGCAACTGTAAGATTTAGAAGATTTCTTTGACATGGACATGGCTAGCTAAACCTGAATGCTGACATTTTACCCAAGGTGCTAAAAATTCAATTTGTGCGACTTCCACTCTTTAGCAATAACAATCTACCCTATAGTCGGAAATATTGGCGGAATTAAATTTGGAGGTTTGATGGCCATTAAAAAATATTAGCAGATTGGTGGTGCGGCACAGTATCGCCATATGTACATACGCACAGAAGAAATTTTGGCAGATTTTAATTTGGCGGTTGTGACATGGGACCACCAAACCACCAAACCACCACACCACCAACTTTTACAGTGGCCAATTTCGGTAACAAGAATTTGTCTGAATTATGCAGAAATAAACAAAGATAAATCGTTTGACCTTGTCATTCTTCACTTGTGTTAGCAGAAACCAAGGAACTACCCTTCACGTTGATCATAGCTTATAAAATTCATTCATATAATATTATATTCATGATCTTGGACAGCTACATTTGTACATGTACATACCTACCTCATAAATGTTTGGATGGAACATTGTACTGGTGAATCTCATTCAAGGAGGTTGATAAGGATAGGATTCAGGAAATTCCGAGATTGCCTACGATTGTGCATATGTATATGTACGTGTGGGTCACATTTGATTCAATGTATTCTTCAAGTATATTTTTAATGACTTTACTAAGGGCTTGCTTTTATTTATTTTTTTAATTACTTTGAAACGACCACCAGAGTACAAAGACTGTGGCGCGAACCTTCGAGGAATGACGTGCCATGTCAATATGTCATCCAAGGCCGGCGCCACCTGGACAAAGCGGCCAAGATCATTTGTTCTTTCAATTTCCCTCCGTTCAGTTAAAAGACGCCACGTGGCCATAGGGAAATGCAAAAAGACGGTGTCACCGTGAAACACACCAGTGTAGCAACAATGAATGAACTTGGCAAATTATATGAACTCGGTAAGTCTGGATCATCAACTGTGTATGTGCTGTACATGTACTAAATAATATTCTAGCCCATTGCTATGTGGTTGCTAAGGTATACATGGTACTGTATACATGTATGTGATACAGACCCTCCTTGCAGGGCTCATGTCCATATGTTTACTATTATACAGTTCCTGAGGGCCAGGGCAAACATTCATACAGTTCTTGAGGGCTAAAAACATGTCTATTTAACAATGGCTAGAAAATAGTTACCAACCAATCCCTCACTTTGTATGCAATATAGAAGCACTCATCCCTCGGGCTTTGCCCTCGCGATTTGTGCTTCTATATTGCATACAAACCTCGGAAGTTGGTTAATAACTATTGCATACACATGCACCCAAGAAATTTACAATCTCATTCCAATATCGTCATCGCCTCAATCCTGTTCCAATACTGTATTCAATGTTGATTCGGTAATATAGACTACGTAACAGTAAGTCACGTTGTTTTCTTTAATAAAAGGCTTTTCATTTCCTATTTTCCAGACTATGCAACCATATTCTCTCAGATTACATATTGCAATGGACGTGATGTGAGTGGACACTACAAATACTGCACTTCACTCATACTGAGGTTAGGAAATGATATTGTATCTAGTCTTGAATATTGCCAACACTTTGTAGGCTATGCTACTGAGAAGATATTAGGACTTAGCATCTCTGATAATTGTATCTCTCTATGCGCATGGATGTTAGGACTTTATACAAGCTACTAAGTGTGTCATTATAATATAAATTTTTTGTTAGAAAAGATAGGCTAACAAAAAAACCCACATACTGTATAATGCCATTCAAGGGGCAACTGTAAACAGAGGAAACGGAAAATGGAAACGGAAACGGAAACGGAAACGGAAATGGTCGTCACAGCAGTACATACATACACATGTAGGTAGTTAGGCATGCAAGGCCAGGATAGGAGCTCGAGCAGCTTGGCTAGGAGTGCATCACTGGAACATAGGCTTACTTCCATCAATTTTTATCATTCTCAGTAGCTAAATAGATCATTTGACTCTTGCATTTCTCACTCTACTGGAACTTGTTAATTCTTTCCACTAACTTAAAACTTCATAGCTGAACATACTGAGATTTGGTGGTAGCTATTTTTGCCTTCTACACAGTGTTCAATAAATAAATATAAGTATGTGTCGCATATGTGTGTGTGTGTGTGTGTGTGTGTGTGTGTGTGTGTGTGTGTGTGTGTGTGTGTGTGTGTGTGTGTGTGTGTGTGTGTGTGTGTGTGTGTGTGTGTGTCAGTGGCATAGCTACAAGAGGGCCTACCAGGGCATAGGCCCTGGTAAATTTCGTCTGTGCCCTAGTAAAACTTCTCAATAGCAAAGCATTAACGTGATTTTGGGTACTGTTATACCACTAAAATAGTACAGAATCTATGGATGTATTACCATTATACTAGCTTAGTGCCACGGTACAAGTGCCCGGGTGTCTCCACAATTCTGGATACACCACTGGTGTGTGTGTGTGTGTGTGTGTGTGTGTGTGTGCACCTAATTAAGCTCTAGAATCCATGATCTGACCTGACAATGTCCATACATGGAAGTTTAAAGTTCTGGCAATTGAATTGGGAGCCAAATGAATGTGCTTTAGCATAACCTGGGGCTTCATTGCGATAATGGATGGTATACTCAGTGCTAAGCCTTTTAATGTACTGTACGAACAGCCACAATTTTACTCGGTCTCCAAATCCTCTACTGGTACACTGAACACTGGAGGGGCATGGTTGGATACATAGCATGTGTCATGATCATCATTCATAGCCTTATCAGGTGTCCAAATGTCATGCACTCCTAGACTTGCTGCTTGAGCTCCTATCCTGGCCTTGCATGCCTAACTATGTTGTACTATGTACATATTGCAGCGACGACCCTTTCCCTTTTCCGCTTTCCATTTTCGTTTTCCATTTCCATTTACCGTTTCCTCCATTTACAGTTGCCCCATTCAAGTGTGAATCTATTTCAGCTTCTTTTTGTAACTGATTCAATCTGCTTTACTAAAGCATAGCTAGACAACAGCAGCCACGTACGGTCAGTAGTACAATGGTAGCTACAACATGCCTGATATGGTGCCATATGTCCAAACCAACAACATGAGCCAACTAAACAACAAAATACATAATTATTGTAGCATCAGCAGTTTATCTGTTAACCTACAAGCCTAACACATACCAAAAAGCACCCTGAAAGCATCCAGCTAAATATAGCTAAGTACTGCTCACCTTAATTCTTCCACCAGTATGCCTCAATACTATGAATAGCATCCCAAATCAACCAATCAAAAAGAAGCCCACTCTTTTTGTGGGTAGGGTAATAGGGATCAATTGTGGTCACCAGCAGTCATAATTAATACACTAGGCTATGCTTTCTGTTGATCTTATATACCTATACAGGTTGCTATAGTAACATCAAGCGTGTTCTCTGTGCATCCACTGTAGAGCTAGCATGAGGGATTATACCATGGTCAGACATCCGGAACCACTCAATGGTAAAATTTGGCTCTAGGCTCATATTGTAGAGCAGGAGAATCCATGTATATAAACATAGGAGTTGGTCCAAGGGAACCAAAGTGTACTGCATTCCAATCCATGAAATTATTTCCGTTTATTTATTTACTATGCTATTCTATCTGCTCAGTATAGCTCGTCATTCATTTTTAGGAGCCCAAACAAAGACTAGGTCGAGCAACTCTTCTACTACCCGTTCGTTGAAGTCCCATAACCCAGAGACACTCATGAGTTCCGTGGTGATAGGTTTTGTGCATGCTATCTGCAAGCACTCACGAAAAGTTCCTCGCACAAAAAGTGGCACAGGATGATCTGCAATGTTTGTACGTGTTTAGGACTGCTGTAGTACGAGAATAATTTTCAACAGCTTATACCTGCACATCACAGGGATTAATGCAGAAATTTTTGGCAGAGGGGTGAACAGGGGTGCATGCAATTTGTATATCCTACAATGTCCCTTCACACGATATATTGGGAGAAGAGTGTTGTTTACACCAAGAAGAATCTGGGACTGAGCTTTGATTTTGAACATCAAAGTCATAAGTTTTGCTATTAAGCCACATAAATCATTGCCAAATTTTAGGGGGGAGAATCCCAGTGCCCCCCCCCCCACTCCATATAAATCCCTGCACAATAATAATATACAACAGTTGGACACTGAGGCCAACAGATTTACAGCGTATGTACATGTATTTAGATTCCTGATTACTTGGGGCTGTGACACCTGAGTGAAGCAAGGGTGTTACTAGGGGACAGAGGGATTCGAAATACTGTGGTTCCCATATTGGCCAAGGTGTGCTAAGTTTACAACTATTGCATGCTTGCATGCTGGGAGCCATCGTAATCAGGGGTTCCCTACACACTAGCCAAATTAGCCATTAGCTACTGTATCCTTCACTTTGGCTACTAGTCCCTGGACCAAGTAGCCAAATTTTGCCATTGTTTCCTTTACAACCTGCTTTTAATGTCAGCAGTGGTCGGCAATATCTTTGAGAAATGGCTACAAGATTTTGTAAGCTTCAGAAACCCCTGATAATAATGCACCTATCAATATAATGCCCCACTACCCCCCTCCCGGGCACTATACAGGGCAAGGTGGGGATTTGACTAATTAACTCATCAACTTCCCCTAGGTGGAGTCAGCTCTGTCCGTCAAATCCCTACTCTATCCCCCATTCCGAGTGGGGAAACAATAGGGGATTTGACAAATACTGAATATATGCATGTCAAATGCCCCTGTGTGGGGCTTAGGTTTCTATGTCAATCCTCCTATGTTGCCCCCTATAGTGCCCGGGAGGGGGGTAGTGGGGCATTACATTGATAGGTGCATAATATTATCATGTATACAAAAAACAAACTATGGAACTAAACTAGCTATTTACCTCCTATAGCTATTGATTTTAAGTCCCGATGGTTTGTTGTACTAGTACCCCAATGTGAAATGTAAGCACAAAACAGCAGATTATATTGATCGCTGCATGGGTGCTTGGAAGAAGTCCTCAGATAAATTGTGACAACTAGCTAGAAAATTATAGAACACATCACCCCTGTGCACACTGCATGATATGAGTGAGTGAGAATGTGTGTGTGAGAAAGAGAGAGTGAGAGTGTGAGTGAGAGAGAGAGAGAGAGAGCATTACCTCAGGACAAAGTTGGCTTTTTTTTTTCCCGTTGCCGGAACAAAAAGCACAAAAGCCATCGAAAATTTTTAATAAGGCTGCTAGGATCTCTTCCGTTTAGTGACGTGCCAGGGAGATATCATCTGCCAGCATGACAGCTGGCGCCTTTGAACCTCGTTGCCATACATGCATTCTAATTAACGCCCAGACCCTATTGACTGTTCGTTAAAAAATGCTGTATAATAATACATATGTACATGTAGCCTCATCCCCAGGCCACTCCCAAATTTTCAATGTTACACGCTACAGTCTACATCTGACACCATACCACATGAGAAGTCCCTCGCATGGTTACAATCTATGGCAGAGAAATTAGTTGCAGACACGTTGATGACTACACATACACCATCCAGTGACACACTCTATAGCATGTACCGGGCATTCCTTCATGTTGCTTTCTTATATGTGGACCTCCGGAATGCAAAAAGATACAAGAATGGGCCCCATATAGTGAGACTGTGGAAGCTATGGTTGCCTCGACTAATTGGAACTGGACGGAAAAATTATGCAGTTGAGTGCATTCATCAGACTGCAAACCTGTGTGCCGAGCTACCAAAGCATCTATCCTACATAGCGACACACAACTGTACAGTGAACATGGAAGGAAAGGCAGGCAGAGGAAAACCACTCGACCAAATGACTGGGCATTACAATCTGTAAGTTTCAAATACATGCACATAACTGGTACATTCTACATACGTGTGTGACATACAGGGCCCTAAAGGAAGCAATGAGAACAGGAGGATCCAATTTGACCCAACAACATACAGAAGACCTGTCCCTATGTGCACTGTTTCTTATGGAGGTATCTAAAAAGGTGGCCCATGAGTTTGGCGCATGTTGTTCCAAATCACACACAACAAGGGACGCCAACAAGGATGTTGTGAGTGTGGTCAACTACTTGCTTGACAAGAAAGTGACACAGGAGTTACAGGAACGTACCTCAGTGGCCTTTAAAGATCCAACTGATGATGGTCTTGACAAGATGTGCAACACCAACTGGATCCAAGACACCTTATCCAGAACTGAGTGTGATGACAACCTAGAAGAAGAAACAGCAGATGAATCACAGAATTTGATCAAGATTATGAACTATCTGATGTCATTTAGTCTCCTCCGTTAGCCTTCTGAAATAAAATCACTACAATTTTTGTTAGTACAGTTTTAATAATTTCACAAACTTAATGAAACTCAAGATATCTACTCAAGTCGTCGTCTACGTGATGTATGTATACAAGAAGATGTATCAGCTATGATATTAAAAAATTTTTCTCTTAGTTCTGATCTGACTCTTAATAGTACTGTATCTTCGATGCTTTCAATGTATTTAGCTTCTTTGCAGAGATTGTTAATGGTAGAGTCTGAACACAAGAATTGAATACCGACAATACTAAAACTAGATCTCTCTTTGTATACTTCTTCTCTAACTGCAATCAGTTTTTGCTTCAAATCATCACCAACTTTTCGGACAGCTCTTCTACGTTTACGTTTACTGACTGTACTTGATTGAAACACATCAAATTGTTCATCAAACCACAAATCAGGGGAACAAACATCACAACATCCATACTCATTCTCGCCCCCAAGTGATCCACCTATGCTAGCTAACAGCATTCTGCGACGACAGTTTTCTGAGTTTTTTGCAAAACTCTCCAGTTCTATATCTTGGAACTTTTTCTTGGCACTATAAAAAAGGTGTGCACGTGAAAGGCTTCTATTGCGTCCTACACATCCAAACAGCTACAAACAAGGAAGGTGTACATACATGTACATTGTACATTCCAAACTAACATCGTACATGTACATTAGCTTGTACCTGATAAAGTATGGAGACTGTTGATGGATTTCCATACACTACTGCTACTTCAATATCGGGGATGTCTATGCCCTAAATGGTTAAAAAAATGACCACAAACTCCTATTATCTGTGTATACCCACCATCCCAAAAGCCACGGTAGCAACCAGACACCTTAAGGTAGAACTGGAACCTCGAAAATGTTGGTGGACTACTGATTTTGTATGACTTGTGAGATCGGCATGGTACATCCCCACGTAACACCGCTTAAGAGCTGCCTGCTGCAACAAGTGATACACCTTCCACGCCACATCCTTACTTTGCACATACACTATGGTCTTAGGTATATCAATGTCGGTAGCCAACCTCAAAAGCTTGGCTAATCCATCCAAATCACTCTGTGTATTGTATCGATAATTTTTATGTATATAATTAAACCTACATTCAAACTCTTTATTTGGCTGACTGAAAAAAAATGTTGGGCCTATCAAGATCACAGGATATGGTCACAGGTGATGACAAGTACAAGGAGGAGATTATTTTAGATTCAACGGAGGGTGAAGCTGATGCTGTCAGTGCCATAAATGGTGCTTCTATTATTGCTCTCAGCCCTCCTATTTCTTTAAACGACTTCCTAAAACTCTCACCCCTACTCAATATACATGGTAACTATAATTCACATGGTGTATATGACACTTGTACTAACCACTCATGTATGCAGTGTGCCTCGTCAATTGCCACCATGCACACTCTGTGCTGTAAGGCAGGCTCTGCTAGCAATTGTCTCCACTCAGGCAACATGATTGTCTCAGGTGACATAAAGACTGAAAATAATTGCTCATGAATATTTTAATTAGCATGAGAGGAAGCTAAACCAACCAAACGTGAACTTTCCAGCCTTTATGTCGGTCATGTTCTGAATGAAATGCATGAATTGCAGGCACTCCACAAGAAAGGAGCTGAGATGCCTTAAAATAACAAGCCTTACAACATACACTAACCACATGCATCATACAAGCACCAACCTGTTCTTCAATTAGACCCACCAACGGACTGATAACAATGCCCATTCAGTGGCGTAGCCAGAGCTATGGAACTGGTAGGGCACCATTGGGCATGTTCAAAAGCCTTGACCACACCCACTAATTAATATCGTTGCTTAGGATAGTCATGTAATAAAGACCCTTGAAATCGCGATCAAATCTTGCGAGCTAGTTTCAGAATTTGCACTGTTTTATCGATTCTGATGCTTCTGGGAAGAAAGCAGGGATTATTAGACATAGGAGCAGCTCTTTTATCCCTTGTATTCAATATGCATTGCAAGAAGCTTTGAATGCTATGTAGGGCCTGGCTGTTGTTTGGTAGGGCCTAGGCCCTACCAGGCCCGCCCTTGGCTACGCCACTGGCCCATTGCTCCACAACCAAGGGTTATTGGAACCAAAAACATGCACAATGACTTGCCTCCACCAGTTGGCATGCACACAAACACATCCTTGCCATGGGCAACAGAGAGGACAGCCTCTAGCTGGCCAGGTCGAAAGCTTGTGTGGTGAAAAGTTGAACAAAGGGCCTCTTCCAACTTTTGTTGAGCCATGCATAGCTCACTGTCCGATGATGCACTGCCACTCAGCCATACTGGACAGTCACTACGACACAGCAACTACACTGCCATGATGCACGTCGAAGCATGCACAATACCGCCAAAAATTAAAAAACTTGAATTTGGTGATCAACCACAAAGTACTTTTTTTGTGTCAGATCGCGCGCACTAGCAAAAACGCGACAACAGAAGGCTAACTGGAGGTATATTTATTATAGTGCCACATGCAT
This sequence comes from Stappiaceae bacterium, assembly GCA_964291365.2. Lineage (GTDB taxonomy): Bacteria > Pseudomonadota > Alphaproteobacteria > Rhizobiales > Stappiaceae > JBDWFY01. Next base: position 42,372 of record OZ220055.1, on the reverse strand, counting down.
ATACGATCGTGAACCATACTTACTCTTACTTTACCTTGCTGATGCTTCCAATGCCGGGTGGCACGTCTAGTTCCGTGACCTGTGTAGCCCCCAAACGACCATCAGTCGATCTATCTACAATTCATTTATTATTATTAGAACGTCGATATCTTCGATCTTGCTGCTTCTTTCTTTGCAGGTTGATCTCGGTAGTGACGATTGGGTTAGTCGATCTTGAGCGCCATCTTCCCGGGAAACCTCGTGTTTGCCTTAAGCTGTCGTTCGTTCGATCGCGTGGGCGAGCGCGCCCAGTCACGCGCCTGCGGTTGTACTACGCCCACGTCAATAGTTTATCGCATGCCGCATATGCATATATATATATGCGCATGCAGCCGGTATCGCTCACGTGCGCTCGCGTACCTGTACTAGTATATATACTGTATGTACATGTACCATGTACCAGGCCCTCCCTTTTTTCTGCGTGTACGTACGTACGTGTACGTGTAACATTGAAAATTTGGGAGTGGCCTGGGGACGAGGCTATGTACATGTACATCTTAGTGTACGTGTAGTATCGCTAGTTTTATACTCGTACGATCGATCGTGTGTCCCGTCCCTGGTCCCAAGTCGCGTCTGTCACCGAGCAAAGACAGCTTTCCTCCGCAATTCATATAGGCTAGCCTCGTTCCCAGGTCCACGCTGCCCGGCCTCGTGGAGATGACTTGTATACAAAGGTGAGCCGAGTCAAACACGTCTATGTACATGTGTTGATTAATAGTGGGGTCACAAGTTTGGGGGGGGGGGGGGGGGGGGGTGATGGGGGGCGGGGCGGCATAAGCCTGCTAGTTCTGCCATACTCAGATAAGACAGAGAAAGGATGGCACGCCCCTTTGCAAATTATGTACCGTACTTACTGTAATTTAGGCACCAGAAAAAAAAAATAATTCCAACATAGTTTGGCGCTTAAATATCAGCTTTACAAATTCGCTTAGATTACAACTGGCACTTATTAATATGGGTGGTTTTACATGCTTTACTATAGGTGTCGCTCCGCGGTCAAGAGGAGTCCGAGGCAATGTCTGGTCACGACTTTTTTGTCGAGCTTCGAAGTGTCGTACATGGAAAAGAGTCTGGACACCTGTACTGGGTGAGCATGCGCATTGCAGCAAGAATATACCACCTATTTATTAAGCGCCACCTAAAAATAATTCAGGTCGCTGTTTGGCGCTATATGAAAAAATTCCATAAATGGCCACTGAGGTGGCACTTAAATTACAGTGGCGCCTAAATTACAGTAAGTACGATAGTATGGCACACTGTAGTACAAGCCTCTATGGCCATGAACCACATTCAAAAGTAACCTGATCAGTAGCCTCAACCCCAGGCTCCCTTTCTTTATATGCAGAAAGAGAGCCTGATACATACTGTCACTAATTAGAACAGCTACGGGAAACTCAAGGCACAACTTGGGGGTGAGTGGGCTCTCTTTTGCAAGACTATGGTATACCTATGGCGATCCTGTACTGAACAGCCAAATGTTAAGTCCACGGATATTTTTACAATATTGATTTGGGACTTAACTGCCAAATTCATTCCCACCACTATTTCTGGCTATATAGTATCTCACATTTGTAAATAATTAGTGAATAGTTGTTTCAATATTGTCATACTTTCATAATGATTGCCATTCTTTAGGTAGATATGGCGAAAATCTCAGAGAGTCATCCTATAGCATATGTTCTGGAAACCAATATTGCTGTTTCAATATTAGATGGTGAGTTGTGGTCACGGGAACCTGCCGCACTTGTAGAGTATAAGAAAGACTTACAATCGCTGCTCTTTCACTCGGGAAGTGAGAGGAAGACACTAAGTGATCTTGAGAGGGAGTCGGATTATTTACAGAAGGCGTTGAAAGCCTGGAGATGGGCTGAGAGAGTCGTGAAGGGGCCTGGGAGTGCCAAGCTACTGTTGACCCCAACAGTGCAAGCAGAGCTCTCGGACGCATTACAGGTGTGCACTAACGTATGATATACTTGCAATTGGGTTTTGATGACATGTTTTTTCTTTGATAGTTTCAAGAGCAAACTTGGGCAGACTACGAAGATGTAGGTTTAGAAGAACTTTACGGTTCTTGCTACCGCTTCAACACATCAGATGTGTCCTATATTCTCACCTCCATTGAGTCAGAACTTATGTTAGCCTCAACTTCACAAGAAATCACTCCTGCTGAGTTAGAAGCACTCCAGGCACTTGTAAATAATAAGGCTGTAGAGAGGCTACGCGATGTGAAGATATACACTGAAGCCTGTATCACCTGCAAGAATCAACGGGACAATGTGGTGATGGTAGTAGCTAATGATCACCCATTCTTCAAAGTGTTTGGAAAGAACACCATAGCTGAGAACATCCTTTTAGGACAAGTACAAGCTTTTGTGAAAGAAGCCCAACTCTTTGAAGGTGTGGAGGATACCTACCCACTTATTCATGTCAAGGCTGCTGGTGAAATCATGTGATAAATGGGTGACTGCCCTTAATTTGCTGCCTAGCTATTATTAGTGTATCCTAATATACAACCATAGTAAATTGTTGCACATACCTTATTTGGTTTTGTGTACAGTGTAAAATTATTTCTTATAGCATAGGCCAGTATAATGGACAGTGTGTACCTTGTAACTTTCCTTTGCTACTTAAATCACTGGCCTTTGAAATAGAGTTTAACATTACTTATTTTTATTCCTGCCTGATGATTGTTTTGTGTAATTGTTCATTGTTACTGGTGGCTCTTTTGAGCTGAACAGTGATGAGTCAGTTGTTTTATTGGAGCTCTAGCTAACTTTTTGTTGTGAGAAGAACCCATTGCTGCCTGTTATGTTTACAGAGAGCTCAGTGTGGAAGGCAGCCATGGTATATAGTCTTTTTAGCTAAATCTACGAATCAAAATCATTATAAAGAAGCCTATGAAACCTTTTTGGGGGGGGGCCATTGGTTGATCTCAGTAGCAGCTAGCATGGTAACAGACAATCACACACACATTGACTGCATGCACACCAAGGGTTAGTAAGTACATGTGAAGTACTGGTGAGTATCTATTCTGCAACCAGGAGTATAGGGTTTGTTATGTGTTGATAGGTTTGTTGGGGTGCAGGCCTAGGGTGTCACTAGGTTTTATTTGGGTGAGGGGTTGTGGTTAGGGGGTTGTTGGGGTGTGGGGCGTCATTAGGGTTAAGTTAACCCCCCACATTTTTCTTTCTTTTCAGCTGTTGTTTATTATAATACTGTGTTACCATTCTTAAGGGTTGATTTTTAAGCATCCATTTAAGATTGCATGTTGCCAGGATAAAATGTACTACTCTGTGACTATTTAATCACTTCCTCTCATATTGCCCTACCTCAATTCCATTACTAGATACGAGTACCTAACTATGGCTTCAAAGATCGCAATAGCCTAAACTTGTAGCAACCAAAGTTTGTATGTATAGGCTAATTGCTAGCTGTGTGATGTCTACATGTGTCCATCAGGTAGCCAAACTGATCATTGACAAACATGCATCTACTGCACTCCAGGTTCATTTAGTATGCTAGATCAATTGCTAGAGATTGATTGGGTAAAGAGTATATGGGTTAGGGTTCGGCTGAACTCTATTGACAACAATACCAAAGGCAATAGTGTAATTGGCCTGGGATAGGTTACTATGGGGTCACCATAATCTCTCGCTAAATGAACTAATAATCTGTCAACCCCTCCTTTAGCAGTGTGATATCATAATATGCATCCTAAAAAATTTTAATGTGGTTACAAAATTTTGTAGCATGAAAATTCCCAGGTTAAAGTATAATACAGTCTTGGTATAATCAAGGGCTTATAGGTGGAAGGATGTACGGATTGGTGGTTGGCTCCCAATTGAGTATCATTCTTCTGGACATGCTATCCCAGAATTATAACTTTCCTTTCATTATTGCTGATTCATGTCCAGGTTTGGAGGAGTCCATGATTAGAACACATAATCTATGTGCCTGTGTGCATGGGTGAGTGAGTTCATATGTATGCCATGATAACAAACTAGGTTTAGGGCAAAATTGATTGTCTTGACAATAACCACAAACCAGATTTTGTAGGCAGGTTTGATAATTATGTATTGTGCGGGAAGATATTATTATGATGTAGCTAATAGCCTACAGTCTATTGCAGGTGATAGGCATACTCACCTACAAAAAAATACCGTAGATCTTCTAAAAATTAGGCACTTTAAATTTTTCAGCATGCTATCGCTATTTTTTGGCAAGGGTAGTCAGATCTATATGCTCTATATGGAGTGCATGCGCACGCATGGCTGGGTATGGATAATTATTCATCAAAAGTTTGAACATAATTAATTTGTGCTGAATTTTAGAACATATATTATGGTAATTAATTTTGGGCTAATCATTGTGGCACATGCACGTGTGGAGCCCCATGTGCACGTGCATGTGCCACAATGATTAACTGGCAAAATGCTCTATTCTACAATTTCTGCTATCCATCGTGCATGAGTCTTATGGCCCTGGCTATTGTTACTACACATCCCAACTCTCCTTGTATTATTTATTAGTTGTTACCTCGGTAACTAATGACAGTCCAATACGAATGTACATACCCACCAGACAAGCGTATTTTAGGTCCCAGTATACATGAACTTAATTATGGTAGCTAAGCTAAAAGTTGAAAAGCGTTTAGCCTGCAACTTAAGAAGGTGGGAATGGGCCCAACCCTCACATAAGAAACAAAGGTGATTGTAACTGCACTATGGGTATAAGCCCACTGCAATTTAGGGGGGTCTCGGGGCATATGCTCTCCCAGAATTTTAGATACATGGAGAGTGTTTCTAAAGCAGTTTTGAGTTCTTTGACACTGTCACAGAATTGGATATAACATTAAGTCCCGCACTCTAGAGAATTGGAATTTTTAATTAACTCCTCAAGAGTGTTTCTCAGATACTGCAGTTAGGCTATATTCAAAAATATGAGGGGCTCAGCCCCCCAGCTTTCAAAATTGAGGGGCTCAAGCCCCCCCCCCGCCCCATCCCCCCCTATTTCTCCACCACTGCTAAAGCAAAAAATAAACACATGAAAATTATTAACGATAAAGCAGTATGGGATCGTTTGTCCAAAAATTATGGACCAATAATTACCTTAATTCTAATGCTAAATCACAAACTACAAGGCTTCAGTATCCAATGAAGGTTTGTTTACTGACTAGTCTGTGCAAAACCCATTGTAGATGCCATTTTACACTTGCTTAGAGTATGTCTGCCATTTTGTTGTCCGAATTGGTCTAAAATGCAGTTCTTGAATATTATGGGGGAACATATCCCCAAACCCTCTCTAGATGGCACATTGCGCTTCGTTGAAGCAATGACAGTTGTCCTCCTTGCATACATGCATCAATGCTTCCAAGCATCACTTTGTATTTTCTCCAGTTATCAAGTTATCACATACGCCATTCCAAAGCAAGTAAAAGTATATGACAAAAAATTTGTTAGGAAATCACAATGGGATTATCAGGTTTGTGTTTAGACAGTCATTGTCCAATTGCATGTAAAACTGTTGTTAAAATATGATAACTAATCCACCACAATAGTCACATATAGAGGTTTGCAGGTTGGTTAAGGGAGTACCCATAACCACACATGTACATAATTGAGTTTCTAGACTATTGATAGGTACAGTGTTCTGGTCAATTCTGTTTGCATGAGTAATTTTTAACTCTGCAGCAGTCCCTCAACCTACCTGCAAACGTCTGCCATATATACAAGTGTTGTGCATTTTTTGACAAATTTGCTTGTAGATCAGTCTTGTCCCCAGGCCCATTCCCACCTTCTTAAGTTGCAGGCTAAATGCTTTTCAACTTTTAGCTTTTCAATGTATCAGCGTCAACACTGAAAAGCTGAGAATGGGCCTGGGGACAAGGATATATCCTCGACCTTCATTTTCAGTCCTTAAACATCTGTACAGTATTCTCACTGATTTTACATCTTGGTACATATACAGAGGTTTGCAGATAGGTTGAGGTAGGTACTATGTACATAGTTTAGTGCAGTAGGCTGTTGTGGTCAATTGTGTATACTTTTTTTTATTCGTGGCCCCTACAAACCTCTGTATTGCAACGGTGTGCTGGACGCTTACCACAAGTGCAATTAATAAAATTCCTATAGACCACAAATGAGTAGCTGCATAGGCCTGCCAAAACTTGCACAACACTCTTGCAACCTGTCGGATTTGGTAGGCGAGCTAATAGTGCAAGTGTGCTCTACATTATACTACGTCCACTCGATGGAAATTGAGCTCCTCACTGGGTACCAAAGATCGAGATTGTCGAGATGGCAGCTGGTTCTCCAAGGCAGCCGAAGGTGTACGTATTAGACACTAGCATCGTTAACTTGATCTTGGACGGCGAATTATGGGCCAGGGAACCTGCAACACTCGTAGAGTACAAGAAAGGCTTACAAGCGCTGCTCTTTCACTCGGGGAGCGAGAGGAAGACACTAAGTGATCTTGAGAGGGAGTCGGATTATTTACAGAAGGCGATGAATGCCTGGAGGTGGGCTGAGAGAGTCGTGAAGGGGCCTGGGGGCGCCAAACTACTGTTGACCCCTACAGTGCAGGCAGAGCTCTCAGACGCATTACAGGTGTGTACTAACGTATGATATACCTGCAATGTTGGTTTGATGACATGTTTTTTCCTTTAATAGTTTCAAGAGCAAACTTGGGCAGACTATGAGGATGTAGGCTTTGAGATATTGTACGGTTCTTCTTACCGTTTAAGCCCATCAGAAGTATCAAATGTCATCACCCTGGTTGAATCAGAGCTAATGTCATTCACAATTACTTCCCCTGCTCAAGCAAAAGCACTCGAGTCAGCCTTCCATACGCTCACAAATAAAAAGAGTGTAGAGCGGATACATAATGATGTCAAGATCTTCATTGAGGCATGCATCGCCCGCAGTCGAGATGTACAGGGGGGCTCAGTGGTTATGCTGGTTACAAACGACCATGCTTTCTTCAAGATTTTTGCACAGAGCCAAATAGCCGAAGACATCCTCATAGGACAGGTGGAAGCAACGGTAAAGGCGGCCCGACGTGATGATGGTGCCAAGGTTGCCGGCCCATCAGTTCGACCAGGACCAGTTCGTGTGAAGCTAGCAGGTGAAATCATTCCAGGGATGTAAGTTACTGAGTTCTATTTTGTTGTCACCCCCTTTTAAACCTAACTGAATCCTTTTGCAAGCACTAATTGTAAACCTTTTCATACTTTTGTTATTAAAAATCGGGCTATGTTAGAAGGCCTTAATTGTCAGTATTTTACAAATGCCTGACTTATAAAGTCCATGTATAAACAACTCTTTATGTTTTTTTTTTTTTTTTTTTACAGAAGACTCCCCAAAGCTGCGTTGGGGGTAGGTCGTACTCATGCTCAAGTGCCTGCCAGTCTAACATAGCCTTATATCACATCACCTCACCAGTGTGGAGGAATCCACCCACTGTTTTATCTGGTGATGTGTTTCTCTGATTGATTTCCTCAAGAGCATTATTTATCTTTGGCTCTGGATTTATGATTATAATTATATTTATCATCTGTGCAAGTCAGCTAGGCACTGAGCTACGTTTGTATTTCTCATGCTTTATCAACTGGCCACAAGCTGTTGTTGAACTATGGTTGGTCATAGTTCTATTGATTTCAAGTTCATTAGATATTGGTTTTGTATAATTATTCTATGAACCTGGTTTCTATTAGGGGTATTGTAGGTGGGCATGGCGACATTTCCGAAACCAACCGACATTGACAGGAAGGTTGGTCAGCTAGCTATTAGCTATGCATACAGCCAGCCGGAGTAATGCGCATTATGGTTCTAGTATAATAGTTGGGGCGAGCCCCACAGTTATCACTCATATAAGAAAATCGCTCTACCTATGTATGTATGTATGTATGTATGTATGTGAGTGTGTGTGCATGTATGTAGCGATATGAAGAGCCAGTACCTAAACAGCAGCCTCTGTGTCAAAGCACTGACTCAGCCATGCAGAAAGAGACTTACAGAACAGCCAAAGGTAGGAGGAGCAGACTCGAGCAGTACATTTCTTTACAAAGCTGCTATGATCTCAGTAAGTATCAACTGTACAGTCTGTACTGAGCCTTGTGCTTGTCCAGCACTGAGTCCTATGAGCCACTGACTACACCATGCACCCACCAAGGCTTAAAACATCAATTTTAATTACCTACATCTACAATGTATACTTTCTCAATCTGAGTTCTTGTCATCACGGTCACATTGTCATTGTGCATACCATGTGGCCTACTAGATACTGTGAGTGAAGGCTCACCCCCTCGATGATTTATATCACCCTAGTATAGTATTGAGAACTAGATCATATAGATGGCCTAATAATTACATCCTAAATAATAGTTAGAGACTGAGTCCAAGGTCTCGAGGTCACTACTGACTAAGGGCCTGGGGTCTCTTAAAAGCAATAGAGACCATTGGACGAGGTCTCTAACTGATTAGAATATAGCAACTGTAACCATGGTATTTGACCTGGGGACAAGGCTACTATTGCACTGTGCATCTTTTTTGGCCTTTGGCAGCCCAGTATTAGGTTTTTTAAATAATTTCTAAGCCGGGGTAGCTAGTATATAATAGTTAGAGACTGAGTCCAAGGTCTCTACACATTTAAGAGACTCAAAGGCCTGAGGCTATAGCATCCCAAGCAAAGTGAGGGTGCTACTAAGGGCCTGGGGGTCTCTTAAAAAGCGTAGAGACCATTGGACAAGGTCTCTAGAATAACTATAACCATGGTATTTGACCTGGGGACAAGGCTACTGTTGCTTTGTGCATCTTTCTTTGCCTTTGGCAGCCCAATATTAGACATACTTATAAGACCTCTCAGGAGATCTATAAGTGAAGTAACGGACCATTAACTGACCAATCAGATTGCTGTATCAACTATATTCTAAGTATATATGGTACCAAGAGTACATTAGCAGTGAGAGTGTGCAACTGCCTTAGACAGCAATCTTGCACATTGACGTCACTAGTACAGGTGAAAATCCTATTAGTGGTGGTGTAGTTGTGTAGCAGTGTAATTATATAAACTAGAGTGTACACAGTAGCGAGCTGTTGCTTTGAGCCGTACAAACCACAATTACTACAGCTGCAGAAAGGACAGGTCTAGGTGGTTAGCAGCTTGCTTAACACCAGCAATTTGATGTCTGACAGTGACTTCAATATGCAAGAATGCTAGTAGAGTGCTACTATGATAGTTGTACACTCTTCCTGCTAATGTACTCTTGATGGTACACATCTGCTAATAACACAAGGAAGGAATACATATGTAACAGCTTTGGAACGGATTTGTACCAGATGTGCGGATCCAGATTTGTATCACCCTAAATATGTGTTCCAAATATGCATATAGTACGGCAAACGCGTTTACAAATTTGTAACAGAAGCGCAAGTTTGGTTGTGTATACACATAGTAACACACCCAGAAATCGACTCTTGAATCGGGATTGAAAACAGTATTGAATCAACCCTGTACCATCAATATTGGTACTGGCACTTGCGGTGCAAGCCTGTATCAATATCGAAACCCCATTCCTGATTCAATAACAGTGCTCAAGCTTGGAACAAGAAGAAACAGTACGATATCAATTTGATATTGTGTTCGCCAATGCTGAAACGATCCTGAACTAGTTTAACTATTACTATTATCTATTTCTCGCATAATTGACAGTTAAACTGTTTGTTATATGACAAAAAGAGGGAGAATGAGAATAGGAGAGTGGGCAACTGTGTGGCACGTACATAATTAATACATACAATAAACATTCACGTAAAAGTGGCAACTGTTCCAGACATGTTCAGCTTGTTCACTGTCAAGTATGCACGTCTTCTCTGTTGACAGTCTGGGGTTGCTCTCTATCTCCCTGACTTTACGGTGGATGTATCTTATGTAGTGGCAGCTGGAGAGACGCATACACTCTAAAGAGAGCACACTCTGGCTCCGTTGGTTGTTACTGGAATGTAATAATGCATGGTAATAATATAGATACTAATTAGACTATTACAAACTCACATTATCAAAATTTTCCACAATGGTTGACCATTCTCCTTTGTAGCTATTGTCGATTGTCTATATACCCCTCCTGAACATTTGTTTGCTACTCATGACCGCTGTGATACTTTATGAACTAACATTGACGGGCATACCATGCACATTACTCCATCTTGGTATACTTCTGGACATGGAAGATGGTATCTCACCAAGGAACGTCTGTACTCAGTCTTGCATGATTCAATGTCTTCAGATTTTCGTCAACACTAAACATTTTAATATGAGGATCAATGCGGCTATGTACTACATGTAGTAAATCTATCATTTTGTTCTCACATGCATGAACCATTGCATGAGTGCAAATCTTGTGGGCAATCTCTTTCTTATGTTTAGCTTAGCGCTTGATGTTTTACACAGCTGTTTTACCACTCCCATTATAATGTGTATGCATGCATGTACATGAGACATGGCCTGAAAGTGTATTGTGATTGTTGTTGTATTAGCTAATAGATGTACCTTACAGCGCAGTAGGAAGATGTCAACTATTGGTATTGGACTTTTGCCAGTTTCTTCGTTAGCTCTGCAGCTGTTGTAATACTGTCCACAAAATTTCTGCATAGCTCCCCACTTTCCTCATCATCAGAATTGCAATCATGCAGCTGTTTATTGAAACTCTAAAATAATAGGATTGTACCAAGGGCTTATCGAGCCGCAAAGCGGCACACAATACAGATATAAAGTCACTTACTCTCTTACTCAGGTCCGAGCCAACTGACCAACCCTGCTTTTTGAGAAATTTTGTTAGTTTTGAGGTTAGAGATCAGGTTTAGTTACCTTCTGAGGATGGTTCGATTGTTAACTTAGGATGTGCTGATCCTAGTGAATGAAGATCCAGAATAGGTATACACACACCACCGCTATCATGTAACTTACCTTTAATAGTCGGCATCTGTTCTAGCCTCGTATTACTTCAAACTCTAGCTCTGGAGAGCTTCAGGGCCGGGGCTAACTCAGGGCAGGGTAGGGTGGAGGAGGCCCGGATGCATAGAGAGATACAATTATCAGAGATGCTATATCTTGGCTTTCTAGCCCGTTGCTATGTGGTTGCTAAGGTATACAAGGTACTGTATATGTGATACAGACTCTCCTTGTAGGGCTCATGTCCATATGTTTACTACTAGGAAGATGATATCATCAAGCAGGGCGAGCCTTTGCTCGTGGCATCAGTTGTATATGTACAGCAGAGTTTTAATATAATTTGCCCATGATGTTCAAAGTACACTACAGAGTTTAGTCTTGAGTTCCAGACTCACTATACTGCCCTACAGCTATAGGTAGGCTCACAACAACACGAAGCACACACTTCAATGAAACAACTGAGACAAGAGCAGCTGGATCTATGTGACTTATACTCTCCTTCCTTTCATATGCTCCTGGTACAATATACTCATGAGGGCCGCTCTATGTACCAAACACAAAGCACATACATGAGCTTGCCTTCTTAGAAACAGCAGCTGTGTGCCCCCCTTCCCCCCCCCCCCCCCCCCACTCAATTCAATATCCCATCCCAAGTGTTATCTGATCACAACATGGCAATCATTCTTATTCAACCTTGAGCAACAGCACCATCTGTTGCTTCAGTAATCATATTATTGATGGTTATGTAGTGGATGCAGTGGATTCTACCTTCTTAGTAATGAAATTGCACTTTCAAATTATTATGTACTGCATGTTGATTCATGAGTATGAACAAGGACACCTATGCAGCAGTGCTCTCAGCCCCTCAGAAACAAGTAATTTCCAAGGGCCCAGGCAGCACCATCACAAGGAGGAAACAGAAGGATACATGCTATCATAGTAATTAACTACACCATCCTCACATCCAATATACACTCCACTCTCCTCTATGCACATCAAAATCCCAATGCAAGCATGCTGAAGTGTTGGTGATTACAGTCCAGACATGAGAGGGAAATGCTGTAACATTAGCTTTTGTGCTGCTGAGATGATACTGTCATTGAGCTAACGAGATGGTGACAAGATTATTTCCTTATCATTGTTGGTCAAAGAGTACAATGCATTTTGCACCCACATTGTGATACCAGTACTCATCTCATCAGAACTAGTAAGCTCAATGACATTTTCTGCAGATTTGCTAAGAACGCAAGTGCAAATCTATACAAGAGGAATCATTTATTACACTTTTGAAAGAGACTCTGGATGCTTGATGCCAGGCATCAAGTGTAATAGACCTGTCATCATCCAAACTAGTTAGCTCTTCACTGGAGTAAGTTTTGTCAAGAATGCCCTTCCTGGTAGCCTTTCCTGGATTTTCTCACAATACGATAGGGTACATGCTGACTAACCAATCTACTGCTGTTCAGGCAGACATAGTTACCAACCTCAAAAGAGGAAGTTGTGATTTGTTGTTTCTTTATGACAGGATGTTTATCAACCTCCTGGCTCTTTTTCTTGCCTGACTTGCTCAAGTTTGGCTTAGATTTGGCAACTGCTTCCCACAGAGAATCGGATTGGCCAAGCCAATAATCAGTACTATGCACTTCTGTACGAAGACCGCTCCTTGAGCTCATGGGGCAATCTCTTTTGTGTGCTCGACCAAGGGCTCCACAAACACACATGTCACTGATGATATCATCTTCATAGCACCAGTCATCAGTGGAGGCACTCTCACTTTCATCAGACAAATTGTCACTGCAAGTGATAAATTATCATCGGACGGATCACTGTGAGGTGAAGATGCAACATTGTCTTTGTGTGGTGGAGTGGGAGCATCTTTTTATTGTAGGAGCACTCCTTATGGGAAGTCTGCAAGTGTGTTGTAGACCCACATTTACATTGCCCTTCAACCGTTTTTTGTCCCTTTTCGCTTTTCTTTTATTCCTTGGGCTTGAGCTCAGCTGTGTCACTATCTTCATCATCACCATAAGCCTATCATGGCCATGCTTTCTTGACCATTCCTTACGGTGCTGTGCATCTTTTGTTCACCGTCAGCATTATTCTCCTCTTTTTGGACTTTTCGGCCTTTTCATACTCCAACTTTTTCATTCTTAGCTCATTGAACTAATTCTTCAAGTGCCCTGTGAACACCATCATACACTAGTAACTTCAAACGTCTGAACAGTTGAACAACCCAATGATACTGTGGTCCATGCTTTCTGTATAAATAAGTCATGTTAGACTGCAGCAGTGGAAGCTCTGTGGATAAAGTGTAGTGAAGCCTCTCTAGGTGGATGTGTTTTGGCCAAAAGCATATGAAAACATTGTGTGATGCCTCAAACCAGTTTGAGTGGCCTCATTTGAGAATGGGGTGAACAAGTTGTTCAGACATTGAAGGAAGCCCTTTGATGGCACTCAATTTCATAGGCTAAGGAATGCATAGGATACTTGCATGGGTATCTGCCTCATGTGATAATCCTCTCCATCACACTTAAGATCTGCATCATCTTGACACTTACCACAAGAGCACCCTTTTAGTGCATGAAACGTGCACTTCCCTCCATCTCACTCGTGTTCATCACGTGCATGCCTAGGCAACACTTTCAAAACTTCAGCAAACTTGTGCGCAGATTCACTGTTTGAGAGGATGAATGAAAAATTGTTTCGTGCTTTCCTATAAATGCAACTGACAAACAACCACATCCAGATGTGTGCCATTTCTCACAATGACAGACCACTGAATCAACCTGTGGAAATCTTACATGATGCTTCGTCTTGAATTTATCAGTGAAAGATTTCATTTTAGCAAGCTTTTCCAATTGCTTTTTGTGAGCCTTCCCAGCATGCCCACCACAGATCATGATCTCTGCATCAGGAAAGTGCTCTGTCATTGCATTTGAAGAGGAGAAGTCAGCATCTTGCCAATGAATAGCAATGTTTATGTCTTCCTCCTTTGCTTTCTTGAATGTGAGGCGTGCAGCATAACCTTCCACTCTCTTGGATGTTCCCTGATAGAGTTCCTTATTTATCAAATTATCTCTACCTTTCTGGCAGAGATGCTTTTGATAAAGAAGAGCTCCAGTGTAATAATTGCGAATACTGAATGTAAAATTCTTGCTGTGATGACCACGTGTCATCCACGCACCATCAGTTCACCATTGCACCCTTGTGTGGCACACATTCGCATGCTATTTAATTGCTTTTTGAACTTTATTGAGCTGGGTCAAGTCCATAAAACAAAGTTTCTGTGGTACATTAATGGTCTGTATGTTACAACTACATCTAAATAGTGGGGGTGGTGCAGAGGGAATAGAATCATCAGCAGATTCAATCACAAACGATTCATCAGTGGGGTCTTCATCAGTAGTGAAACTGGTATCGAAGTCCTACAGATGAAAGTAACATAGAACCGAGTTCACATACACCACACATTTTAGTAAATGTATATACTATGAATTATTATTATTGAGAATTCCCTACGGTGTAATAAGAGGGTGGGTTATGGGAGTAGATACTGACCATATCAATCGGGTCAAGATTTGCCTACAGGAAAACTGCTCCCTGAAGGCCCTTAAATTGAACTATACTGGTAAGAATACTGAATAAGAGCTTATGGGTATCATTTGAAGGCCATCTGATAGTGGCTCTAGCATAGGTGTCATTTTGGTGGGGGGGGGGGGGGGCTGAGGGGGCACAGGCCCCCTCACTTTTCCTCATCGTGTTGCTTTGGAAAAGCATCAATTAGTAGTACTAATTTGAGACTTTACTTAAATAAAATGATAAATCTGTGCTCTGAAACATGTTCAGAATGCACCAGAATCAATAGCTGAGCATAAAACTTAGTTGTCCTTTGTCAGGTACAACACTGTGACCTCCCACTTATATTGCCCAACTGACGCCTATGGGCTCTAGTGCAGTCCTCGCCCCACACTCTCCAAAACACTCAAACATTTGTCTATACTAATTTTATTTTATTGGCACTACACACGCTGAGCTGACATACATTGTAGCTATAACCCTTCGCAGCTGTTAGCATGCTGGATCTTACAATACAACAGTACACGTAACTGCTTGAAACCATACAGTTAGATGGCTGATGACATTGGGTAACTTATTCTTATAGTTATGCCCTAAAAATTCATAACGCTAAATTGATGCCTATAATGCTAGCATCGTTCTCAAATCGTTACACATGCCTATTATTCTCAAAATTATGCTGGCATGCATAGTTTACTTGAGCCTAATCATAATTCATTTTCTCCATACAAGTTACAAAATTAAGAATTTATTTGAGCACCTAAATAGTTTAGCTACACAGGAATTAGGTGGCCAAATTGCTACAGTTTCGAGTGTATATCTTCCAAGACTTGGAACAGTATCCGTTTAAGATCCAGATACCTGCATTTGCTATTTTTTCTTTTTTTTTTTTTTACCTATTGGTCGATTTTACATGAGCTAGTATTAAGCTTTAACACAGCATGTGACAGAAAAGTTAAGCATGTCACCAAGTTAAAGGAGTGGTTCAACTTGATTGATGTGCAATCAATTAACGCTATGAAGAGGGATAAGTAGTTCGATCATTTTATCACAGCAACAAAAAAGCAAAGCTTGAGATTCCCCATGTCAGGAAGAAGGGCTAATTCATTGCATATTCAGGTAATATAATAATATTTTACTGGTCTAATTCTGATAGATACGTATAATTATAGCTATATAGCAAAGGATTGATTAATGCAATACTATGACAATATGAAACTTTGATTCACTGTATGCCGTATGAAAGAATCTGGGGGTGTTTCCGTATCAATCAGTGTCAGTGGTTAACTAATTAACTATTGAATGGGAGATGGTGCAATTCCAATGGAGTTTCTTGGTCCTATCACAACAAACGCATGCAAGTTTCTCTATGAAATTCAAGTGTACACATTTCATAGGTTTTTGGCACTCAATTCTACACACATCGTCTCTGAAGTTTCAAATTTGATCAGTACCTTTATTTTGATGCTAATAGTCATAATCCTGAGTTTCACTAACTAGTGACATGGTTGAAGTGTGTTCTGTGCATGTGAGGAAGAGCATTTCACATATGCATATACATTTACGGCAAACTGTACACATTTCATAGCTTTTTGGCTCTCATTTCTACACACATCAACTCTGAAGCTCCAAATTTGATTAGTACCTTTGTTTTGATACTAATAGTCATAACCCTGAGCTTCATTAACTCAGGTGACATGGTTGAAGTGTGTTCTGTACATGCGAGGAAGAGCAATTCACATATGCATACATTTACGGTAAACGGTACACATTTCATAGGTTTTTGGCTCTCAATTCTACACATATCATCTCTAAAGCTCCAAATTTGATCAGCACCTTTAATTTGATGCTAATCGCCATAATCCTGAGTTTCACTAACTGGCAACATGGTTGAAGTGTGTTCTGTGCATGCAAGGAAGAGCATTCACATATGCATACATTTACGGCAAACGGTACACATTTCGTAGCTTTTTGACTCTCAATTCTACACACATCATCTCTGAAGTTCCAGGTTTGATCAGTACCTTTAACTTGATGCTAATAGTGATAATCCTGAGTTTCACTAACTAGCAACATGATTGAAGTGTGTTCTGTGCATGCGAGGAAGAGCATTTCACATATGTGTACATTAATGGCAAACGGTACACATTTCATAGCTTTTTGGCCCTCAATTCTACACATATCATCTCTGAAGCTCCAAATTTGATCAGCACCTTTGTTTTGATGCTAATAGTCATAATTCTGAGCTTCATTAACTCAGGTGACATGGTTGAAGTGTATTCTGTACATGTGAATATGAGCATTTCACATAATATGCATACGTTTACAACAAACAGTACATATTTCATAGCTTTTCGGCCCTCAGTTCTACACTCATCATCTCAGAAATTCCAAATTTGACCAGTATCTTTATTTTGATGCTAATAATCATAGGCACGAGGCTCATTAACTCAGGTGACATGGTTGAAGTGTGTTCTGTGCATGTGAGGAAGAGCATTTCACATAGTGCATGCATTTATGGCAAACGATACAGGTGTGTGTACTGTTGGTCCAATTGTTTTTCTTGATTAGTCAATGTAGCTGGCAGTCAGTAATATGGCACCTTATTTGATTATTACATTTTGGCCCCATTGCAATAACTAACGAAAACATCTTTTCTACATCATCGTGCTGTACTTGATGGACAAACACATCATAAAATACGAGTTATGTTTCATGTTTTATACTCAACAATGGATACATAAAGAATCATTTAGTGACCATATTTCATGTGACTGCTTTCTTCAACCAAGATTTGAGTAATGGTTTTCATACTTCTACATTGTGTATAATCAATGGTTCAGTGCATGATACATTATATCTGTTAAATAGTGGGAAATTTTTGAGGGGATCAGCTAGCTATATCACAGTCATAATAATATTATGATCTTCTTACATTTCATGGATACGTATGATTCGTGCAGGTACATGAACATTGTATGTGCTTAGTAAATTGTGCCTTATGTAAAGATTCCTGATGACAACGTGTGCACACAAGCCATTCTAAGTGATATTGCTGCTAAGATTGGTACTGATGACAAGGAGTTAACATTGCCGGATTCTAAGTTTGTGCCTGTGACAGATGATGGCAATAAAGGTTTGACTAGTTTGTTATTTATCATGTATAATATTCATGTAGCTTCCCTTATGTATACAATGTAGACATCAAATTTTGGAGGATGCCAAGTAGGTGTTTTTATGTGGCAAGAGCTGCTGAGTTTGAAAAGATACAGAAGACTGTCAAACAGAAGAAGTTAAGCCTGAAGAGGAAGCATTATGTTGATCTCACAACCGATGCCGACAACACTAGTCCGCAATTGGGTAGGATTGAAGATATTGTCAAGAAGGTACATAGCAAACAAGTTTTAAGTATGTACTAGTATAATATTGTGTATGTAATACCATGTTTTCATGTAGGTTGCTGAGGATGTTACAGTTAACTATTAAGGGGCACACCTATCAGGTTCAGGAACTCGTGCATTGCCTTGAGTGTGAAATATGCAAAGATATCCCAAGTCAACCAGCGTTAGCCCTATGCTGTGGCCAGGTGATTGGATGCCGTTCTTGTTTTGAGCAATGCCTCAACACACTTCCAGGTCTTGCCCATTGTGTAGGGCAGTTAATCCACAAAGTGTCGCTGTTAATGGCTATGAGGGTCTCTACTCCCAGTTGCACCTCATGGGTGGGATTAAACTGACTTGGGGTTCAGGGTGGTTTGATTGAATATGAAAACATGACAGTACTAGCTATGACAAATTATATATGCTGCATTCTTCAATCATTCCAAGAGCATGTTAGTATGACTCCAATTTGTTGTTCCAATTATCTGTTGATTCTGAGACATCTGATTTCAAATTTGATGAACAGTTTGCCATGATCAAGAACAACTGTCAGTTTTATCAAATTCCAATTGATGATCACTTTCGTCTTGAACTTGTGGCTACAGTATAGCTATATTCTGATTTCAAGTTTGATGAACGTAATTTTGGTCAAGTAATTTTAGTAATATAGCTAGATTTGGCAAATTTACGTCTTAGCTAGCTACATTTACTTATATCTGGCTATACTGGTAAAGTTAAAATTTTGTGGTTTGGTTGTCAAGGAAACAGCATCATGTGTCATGCATGCTTTCTAATTAGGGTGATATCCTCATGCACGTAATTTAGGCTTGCCCAGGCACGTATTTATCTCTGCAGGTGTTCATGTACTATATAGTACAATGACAGTTACGTCATAAAGACATCTCATAGCTAACTGTCGGACAACATGCTCTTAATAGTATTGTAAGTACAGGCACCAACACAAAGCAAACACTGTCATGTAGCTACTTATTATGAGATAGCATATTATATTATTATGATGCTTGCAGTTGTCTGCTAATTAATAGCTAATAATCTGATTATTGAAATAATATTATGTGACATGAAACATGACACATAATCGTCTACAGTATTATTATATTATGAAACATGATTTGAGCATAATTCTGCTTTTCACTCAGCCAGATAGCTAGCTGTACATAAATCATGATATGAACTATATAGCTAATATGATATGGCATATACTACTGAGTCACATATACAGCTATACAAGTGAAGATACAACCATTGTCTCATCACTGGCAGGCTGCCAGAATTGTTGAATAAAAACAAGGCACCATGAAGTTCCATAATTAGTTAAATGGCTCATGTGCACTATGAAATGCAACTGGACCAACAATACACAAACATTTTTCATAATGTTTAATTTATCATGCTTTTCCAATACCACCATGAAAGTTTACCACATAAAATATGGTCACTGAATGATTCTTTATGTATCCATTGTTGAGTATAAAACATGAAATATGAAACATAACTCGTATTTTATGATGTGTTTGTCCATCAAGTACAGCACGATGATGTAGAAAAGATGTTTTCGTTAGTTATTACAATGGTACCAAAACCTAATAATCAAATAAGGTGCCATATTACTGACTGCCAGCTACATTGACTAATCAAGAAAAACAATTGGACCAACAGTACACACACCGTACAGATTTCACAGGTTTTTGGCTCTCAATTCTACACACATCATCTCTGAAGTTCGAAATTTAATTAGTACCTTTGTTTTGATGCTAATAGTCATAATTCTTAGCTTCATTAACTCAGGTGACATGGTTGAAGTGTGTTCTGTGCATGTGAGGAAGAGCATTTCACATATGCATATACATTTACTGCAAACAGTACACATTTCATAGATTTTTGGCTCTCAATTCTACACATATCAATGTGTTCTGTGCATGCGAGGAAGAGCATTTCACATATGCTTATACATTTACGGCAAACTGTACACATTTCATAGCTTTTTGGTCTCAATTCTACACATATCAACTCTGAAGTTCCAAATTTGATTAGTACCTTTGTTTTGATGCTAATAGTCATAATTCTGAGCTTCATTAACTCAGGTGACATGGTTGAAGTGTGTTCTGTGCATGTGAGGAAGAGCATTTCACATATATGCATATACATTTACTACAAACGGTACACATTTCATAGCTTTTTGGTCTCAATTCTACACACATCATCTCTGAAGCTCCAAATTTGATTAGTACCTTTGTTTTGATGTTAATAGTCATAATCCTGAGCTTCATTAACTCAGGTGACATGGTTGAAGTGTGTTCTGTGCATGTGAGGAAGAGCATTTCACATATATGCATATACATTTACTACAAACGGTACACATTTCATAGCTTTTTGGCCTCAATTCTACACACATCATCTCTGAAGCTCCAAATTTGATCAGTACCATTGTTTTGATACTAATAGTCATAATCCTGAGTTTCACTAACTAGTGACATGGTTGAAGTGTGTTCTGTGCATGTGAGGAAGAGCATTTCACATATGCATATACATGCATTTACGGCAAACTGTACACATTTCATAGCTTTTTGGCTCTCAATTCTACACATATCATCTCTCAAGCTCCAAATTATAACAGCACCTTTAACTCGATGCAAACAGTCATAATCCCAAGCTTCATTAACTCAGGTGACATGGTTGAAGTGTGTTCTGTGCATGTGAGGAAGAGCATTTCACATATATGCATATATTTATGACAAACGGTACAGATTTCACAGCTTTTTGGCTCTCAATTCTACACACATCATCCCTGAAGTTCCAAATTTGATCAGTACCATTGTTTTGATACTAATAGTCATAATCCTGAGTTTCACTAACTAGTGACATGGTTGAAGTGTGTTCTGTGCATGTGAGGAAGAGCATTTCACATATGCATATACATTTACGGCAAACGGTACACATTTCATAGCTTTTTAGCTCTCAATTCTACACATATCAACTCTGAAGTTCCAAATTTGATTAGTACCTTTGTTTTGATGCTAATAGTCATAATTCTGAGCTTCATTAACTCAGGTGACATGGTTGAAGTGTGTTCTGTGCATGCGAGGAAGAGCATGCATTTCACATATGCTTATACATTTACGGCAAACTGTACACATTTCATAGCTTTTTAGGTCTCAATTCTACACATATCAACTCTGAAGTTCCAAATTTGATTAGTACCTTTGTTTTGATGCTAATAGTCATAATTCTGAGTTTCACTAACTAGTGACATGGTTGAAGTGTGTTCTGTGCATGTGAGGAAGAGCATTTCACATATATGCATATACATTTACTACAAACGGTACACATTTCATAGCTTTTTGGTCCTCAATTCTACACACATCATCTCAGAAGTTCCAAATTTGACCAGTACCTTTGTTTTGATGTTAATAATCATAATCCTAGCTTCATTAACTCAGGTGACATGGTTGAAGTGTGTTCTGTGTATGTGAGGAAGAGCATTTCACATATGCTTATACATTTACGGCAAACGATACACATTTCATAGCTTTTTGGCTCTCAATTCTACACACATCAACTCTGAAGCTCGAAATTTGATTAGTACCTTTGTTTTGATACTAATAGTCATAATCCTAAGCTTCATTAACTCAGGTGACATGGTTGAAGTGTGTTCTGTGCATGTGAGGAAGAGCATTTCACATATGCTTATACATTTACGGCAAACGATACACATTTCATAGCTTTTTGGTCTCAATTCTACACACATCAACTCTGAAGTTCCAAATTTGATTAGTACCTTTGTTTTGATGCTAATAGTCATAATCCTGAGCTTCATTAACTCAGGTGACATGGTTGAAGTGTGTTCTGTGCATGTGAGGAAGAGCATTTCACATATGCATATACATTTACTACAAACGGTACACATTTCATAGCTTTTTGGCTCTCAATTCTACACACATCATCTCTGAAGCTCCAAATTTGATTAGTACCTTTGTTTTGATGCTAATAGTCATAATCCTGAGCTTCATTAACTCAGGTGACATGGTTGAAGTGTGTTCTGTGCATGTGAGGAAGAGCATTTCACATATGCATATACATGCATTTACGGCAAACTGTACACATTTCATAGCTTTTTGGCTCTCAATTCTACACATATCATCTCTCAAGCTCCAAATTATAACAGCACCTTTAACTCGATGCTAACAGTCATAATCCCAAGCTTCATTAACTCAGGTGACATGGTTGAAGTGTGTTCTGTGCATGTGAGGAAGAGCATTTCACATATATGCATATATTTATGACAAACGGTACAGATTTCACAGCTTTTTGGCTCTCAATTCTACACACATCATCCCTGAAGTTCCAAATTTGATCAGTACCATTGTTTTGATACTAATAGTCATAATCCTGAGTTTCACTAACTAGTGACATGGTTGAAGTGTGTTCTGTGCATGTGAGGAAGAGCATTTCACATATGCATATACATTTACGGCAAACGGTACACATTTCATAGCTTTTTAGCTCTCAATTCTACACATATCAACTCTGAAGTTCCAAATTTGATTAGTACCTTTGTTTTGATGCTAATAGTCATAATTCTGAGCTTCATTAACTCAGGTGACATGGTTGAAGTGTGTTCTGTGCATGCGAGGAAGAGCATGCATTTCACATATGCTTATACATTTACGGCAAACTGTACACATTTCATAGCTTTTTAGGTCTCAATTCTACACATATCAACTCTGAAGTTCCAAATTTGATTAGTACCTTTGTTTTGATGCTAATAGTCATAATTCTGAGTTTCACTAACTAGTGACATGGTTGAAGTGTGTTCTGTGCATGTGAGGAAGAGCATTTCACATATATGCATATACATTTACTACAAACGGTACACATTTCATAGCTTTTTGGTCCTCAATTCTACACACATCATCTCAGAAGTTCCAAATTTGACCAGTACCTTTGTTTTGATGTTAATAATCATAATCCTAGCTTCATTAACTCAGGTGACATGGTTGAAGTGTGTTCTGTGTATGTGAGGAAGAGCATTTCACATATGCTTATACATTTACGGCAAACGATACACATTTCATAGCTTTTTGGCTCTCAATTCTACACACATCAACTCTGAAGCTCGAAATTTGATTAGTACCTTTGTTTTGATACTAATAGTCATAATCCTAAGCTTCATTAACTCAGGTGACATGGTTGAAGTGTGTTCTGTGCATGTGAGGAAGAGCATTTCACATATATGCATATACATTTACTGCAAACGATACACATTTCATAGCTTTTTGGTCCTCAATTCTACACACATCATCTCAGAAGTTCCAAATTTGACCAGTACCTTTGTTTTGATGTTAATAATCATAATCCTAGCTTCATTAACTCAGGTGACATGGTTGAAGTGTGTTCTGTGCATGTGAGGAAGAGCATTTCACATATGCTTATACATTTACGGCAAACGATACACATTTCATAGCTTTTTGGCTCTCATTTCTACACACATCAACTCTGAAGCTCCAAATTTGATTAGTACCTTTGTTTTGATGCTAATAGTCATAATTCTGAGCTTCATTAACTCAGGTGACATGGTTGAAGTGTGTTCTGTGCATGCGAGGAAGAGCATGCATTTCACATATGCTTATACATTTACGGCAAACTGTACACATTTCATAGCTTTTTAGGTCTCAATTCTACACATATCAACTCTGAAGTTCCAAATTTGATTAGTACCTTTGTTTTGATGCTAATAGTCATAATTCTGAGTTTCACTAACTAGTGACATGGTTGAAGTGTGTTCTGTGCATGTGAGGAAGAGCATTTCACATATATGCATATACATTTACTACAAACGGTACACATTTCATAGCTTTTTGGTCCTCAATTCTACACACATCATCTCAGAAGTTCCAAATTTGATCAGTACCATTGTTTTGATACTAATAGTCATAATCCTGAGTTTCACTAACTAGTGACATGGTTGAAGTGTGTTCTGTGCATGTGAGGAAGAGCATTTCACATATGCATATACATGCATTTACGGCAAACTGTACACATTTCATAGCTTTTTGGCTCTCAATTCTACACATATCATCTCTCAAGCTCCAAATTATAACAGCACCTTTAACTCGATGTAAACAGTCATAATCCCAAGCTTCATTAACTCAGGTGACATGGTTGAAGTGTGTTCTGTGCATGCGAGGAAGAGCATTTCACATATGCTTATACATTTACTGCAAACGGTACACATTTCATAGCTTTTTGGCCCTCAATTCTACACACATCATCTTAAAAGTTCCAAATTTGATCAGTACCATTGTTTTGATGCTAATAGTCATAATCCTGAGCTTCATTAACTCAGGTGACATGGTTGAAGTGTGTTCTACACATGTCACCTCAGAAGTTCCAAATTTGACCAGTATCTTTGTTTTGTTGCTAATAATCATAATCCTGAGCTTCATTAACTCAGGTGACATGGTTGAAGTGTGTTCTGTGCATATGAGAATGAGCATTTCACATATATGCATATATTTATGGCAAATGGTACACATTTCACAGCTTTTTGGCTCTCAATTCTACACACATCATCCCTGAAGTTCAAAATTTGATGCTAATAGTCATAATCCTGAGCTTCATTAACTCAGGTGACATGGTTGAAGTGTGTTCTGTGCATGTGAGGAAGAGCATTTCACATATGCATATACATGCATTTACGGCAAACTGTACACATTTCATAGCTTTTTGGCTCTCAATTCTACACATATCATCTCTCAAGCTCCAAATTATAACAGCACCTTTAACTCGATGCAAACAGTCATAATCCCAAGCTTCATTAACTCAGGTGACATGGTTGAAGTGTGTTCTGTGCATGTGAGGAAGAGCATTTCACATATATGCATATATTTATGGCAAACGGTACAGATTTCACAGCTTTTTGGCTCTCAATTCTACACACATCATCCCTGAAGTTCCAAATTTGATCAGTACCATTGTTTTGATGCTAATAGTCATAATTCTGAGCTTCATTAACTCAGGTGACATGGTTGAAGTGTGTTCTATGCATGCAAGGAAGAGCATTTCACATATGCTTATACATTTACGCCAAATGGTACACATTTCATAGCTTTTTGGCTCTCAATTCTACACATATCATCTCTGAAGCTCCAAATTTGATTAGTGCCTTTTTTTTTGATGCTAATAGTCATAATCCTGAGTTTCACTAACTGGTGACATGGTTGAAATGTGTTCTGTGCATGTGAGGAAGAGCATTTCACATAATATATGCATATACATTTACTGCAAACGGTACACATTTCGTAGCTTTTTGGCCCTCAATTCTACACACATCATCTCAGAAGTTCCAAATTTGACCAGTACCTTTGTTTTGATGCTAATAGTCATAATCCTGAGCTTCATTATCTCAGGTGACATTGTTGAAGTGTGTTCTGTGCATGTGAAGAAGAGCATTTCACATATGCATATACATTTACGGCAAACGGTACACATTTCATAGCTTTTTGGCTCTCAATTCTACACATATCATCTCTCAAGCTCCAAATTATAACAGCACCTTTAACTCGATGCAAACAGTCATAATCCTGAGTTTCATTAACTGGTGACATGGTTGAAGTGTGTTCTGTGCATGTGAGGAAGAGCATTTCACGTATACATATGTTTACAGCAAACGGTACACATCTCATAGTTTTTTGGCTCTCAATTCTACACAGATCAACTTCAATTTGAAGTGTGTTCTGTACATTATTGACTATTAGCATCAAGTTAAAGGTGCTGATCAAATTTAGAGCTTCAGAGGTGATATGTGTAGAAATTGAGAGCCAAAAAGCTATGAAACGTGTACCGTTTGCCATAAAATGTATATGTGCATATATGTGAAATGCTCTTCCTTGCATGAACAGAACACACATCAACTATGTCACCAGTTAGTAAAACTCAGGATTCTGACTATTTGCATCAAGTTAAAGGTGCTGTTAAAGTTTGGAGCTTCAGAGATGATATGTGTAGAATTGAGAGCCAAAAAGCTATGAAATGTGTACCATTTGCTGTAAATGTATATTAAAATTCAGTAGGTTTATCTTCTCCTACTAGTCCCAAACCTAAGGGGCAACCATCCATCTCATTGCCTGCTCAGGCAAATCTAACCCAGCAAAAGGCAGAGCCACTTAGGTACCTAGCCTTGAGAACTAGGGGTGGTCATATGGATTAAAAAGCTCTTTTGTCCCATGGGAACTCTCCCTACCCACCTAAGTATGCATATGTGAAATGCTCTTCCTCACATGCACAGAACACACTTCAACCACATCGCCAGTTTAATGAAATTCAGGATTATGACTATTAACATCAAAACAAAGGTACTGATAAAATTTGGAACTTCAGAGACGATATGTGTAGAATTAAAAGCAAAATACTTGTGAAATGTATACACTTGAAATTTATAGAGAAATTTATAGCTATAATTATACGTATCTAATTCCATCAGAACTACTCCAGTGATATATATATATTACCTGAACATGTAATATGAATTAGCCCTTCTTTCTGACATGGGGAATCTCAAGCTTTGCTTTTCATTGCTGTGATAAAATGATTATCTCTCTTCATAATAGTAATTGATTGCACATCGATCTATTTGAACCACTCCTTTAACTTGGTGACATGCTTAACTTCTCTGTCACATGCTGTGTTAAAATTTAATACTAGCTCGTGTGTAATCGTCCAAAAATAGCAAATGCAGGTATTATGATACTGTAACAAGAGATAATGTCAGAATAATATTATTGTGATACATTTTGAGACATCATGATTACATCATTGATTTATAGTTTGTCTTTCATCATACTAAATATTGTGATTCTGTGATAGTGTGTTTAAATTCTGTATAGTAGAGAAACAATGTTATGATGCACGGTGTTCATAAGCTGAGGTACCTTGTTGCAGATGATCATGTGGTCACATCTTAAGAGGTTTGTGGTTAATTACCTTAAGAAGTTTGTGGCTCTAAAAACTCTAGCAAGACTGATTCATATTAAATTATCTACACCATAAGGGAATTCACAATTTATTGTCACTGCCTGCATGGATTTTCAGATTCTCTCAAAAAATTTCAGATATGTACCCCACCCCCTTGAGCACTTTAATTTGAGGGCGTACCAATGCAAGATGATCTCGAGCTCAAGCATAGCCATCTAGCTCTCTCTACTATAGTTTGAAACCTGAATTATGACCGCCCACCCACATGCAAAATTGAAAATTTTGAGATAATAAATTGTGAATTGTTTGTCACACCCGATGATGTAATTTTTTTACCTGTTCAGTTAGTTAATACTTCTGATCATTACAAATACTATAGCTATAGGCTTAGTAGGTATCACGTTTCGAGCAATTTAATGGAACGCATACTGCTAGTATGATTTAATTTTGTTTCATACAAAATTGGCTGGTCTACTTTCAGTGTGTGAGATATAATATAATTAAAACACTCTATAGGCAAGGAAACAAGTGTATTTGATTAAATTTGAGTAGGAGTGAGAACACATTTGCAGTGCTCTCAGCCCTTCAGGAAGGTTGTACTACAATTTCTGAGGGCTCAGGCAGCACCATCACAAGGAGGTGACACTGCATCGCTGCCCTCCCACCCTCCCACCCTCTCATACTCCTTCATAGCAACTAGTCCACAACACAAACACAAATGACACATTTACTTCTGAAATACTGAATCTATTGGTATAAAGAGTATTTGAGATATCTGTAGTCAACCAAGCCAACAACTTTGTAGGCAGAGATGGATTTTGTTCATGAAATCTGAGACTATATACAGCAAGAACATGCATGTAATCATATCTATGTGCCATTATTAACATCTTGGTTGAGATTGACGGTCAGACAATGGTTTCAATACCAATAGCATGACATTGTGTATAAAAAGTAGCTACTGCTTGTGGGTCACACAACGTTGCAAAGGTAGTGAGTGACTGTTGCAATGCTAAAAATGAGAGATTTTATAAACAATGCTCATCTCTCCCATGAATTATGTCATTTCTGACCCTGTAGCAGACATTACCAGGTTGTCTTTAGCACTGTTAGAAACATGTACTTCGAAGGGGATCAGGCGTATCACTGTCTATGCCCCCTCCCCCCCCCCCCCCATTTTACTTGGGGAAACTTCAATTAATTGTGTTGAGAAATCCCAAGTGTAGATGATTTGTAAAGTTGAACTTTCTTGTTAATTAACAGACATTTAATAATGTATAGGTATTATAATTGAAAAACAGGTAAACTGATTTCATGTATCTTGACCAATGAAGTGAGTTCATCAGCATTACATAGTACCCTTGTTAGGTAAGGTTGGTACACACCATAGAGTAGTAGGGGTGTTCAATCATAACTGAATTTTGGCCCTCTTTCTGGATACAAGAAATTATCTACTGCCACACTTCAGGGCAGTAAGAGATCCTGTGATAGGTTCATACCATGATCTGATACCCAAGAATGTACAAGAATACCAATTGATCCTATTGCACACTAGGTAACACAACATGTTTGTGTCTGTCCAATGAATACTGAGGTAGAGAGCAGAATTGATAGGATCAGATATCAATGTTAATATGATTGATCCTTGAGGAGGTCATTAGGAAGGTGAGTAAATGTAGACCTACATAAAGGCTAGTACATAAGCTCATCTGTTGAGCTAGGGCTTGACTAGCATAGCATCATACAGCCCGGAGGTCCTACCAAAGTCATTGGAAACCAAAAGCCTACACCCAGAAACAAAATTGGGACACTGGCATAAACACCACTATAGACCCTAGCTAGTGTACGCCCTTGAGGAAGGAAGTAAAAAGTCAGAATAAATGATTTGGCTTGCACATGGGCCATATAGGCTCATATCAGAGCCCGAACCAAACAGAAAGAATTGGGAAATTTAGCACACAGGCCTGTGCATATGGGCTGTCTGCAGGTCATTAGATAAGTATCAAACAAATGTATACCCAAAATCGCATACGATACTGTCTTACGTGTATACGTTCAGTATGGACTCTATATAGGTCATCGGTGTAATAAGAGCCCCATCTTGATAGTTCAGTAAAGATTACTGATACAGTACTGCCTATCCAACCTAATGATGGAGGAATTAATTACTTGTGTGCAAATGGCAGTATGGACCTGATAAAGTTAGTGCATCATGCCATATGATCTGATACAACTGGAGGCCACTTTGGTGCAAAAGTTACCATGGACCCCTACAAGTTATAAGAAATTTGGTGGTCTGGCACAAATAGTAGCCAATTTATATCTGACTATAAACTGGCACAAGGCCAGCATGGACCTCACAAGGTCACCCGGGCAATCAGAACCACCTTAGATCTGATAGTAAAATGTCATAAAGATGATTATAGACTCACAAAAGGTCTATGTTGCTTGCATAAAAGCACAGCAGTAGCAGTACCTACAAACTAGTACAAAGGTCATTGGGCAAAGATGCCAGCATAGACCTGATAGTAAAATTCTGTGCCTCAAGCCGGCCAGCTCGCTGCTGTGCCATATATGGTAGTTGGTTCCACTTGACGCCACACACGTGATAAGTTTTACCAGGCTCCCCCTCTTTTCTCATGGAATGTTGAAAAGATCGGGGAGCCTGGGGACAAGGCTACACAGGTACAGCGATTTTCTCGTATGTTTCTCCTGAATTCGTGGGGCTCACTCAGGCTTGCCCTAAATTACTCCAAATCTTGTCTCATTTGTGTAGGGTCTATCCATATCACAGCAGCTACAACCCTCCCTCGCCGGCAGTGATGGAGATATGGTACTTGGGTGGATTCTGACCTCTTAGTCCCCTCCCACCCCACCCTCACCCCTCTGGCTCATGGCAGGACCTCCAACCCAAACAACAAACTCATGTCCACTTCAAAATTTTATTTGTACAAACTTATGATAATGTTGTGTACACTATAATTACATTTGTAACA
Source organism: Stappiaceae bacterium (assembly GCA_964291365.2). Classification (GTDB taxonomy): domain Bacteria; phylum Pseudomonadota; class Alphaproteobacteria; order Rhizobiales; family Stappiaceae; genus JBDWFY01. The sequence continues at coordinate 12,440 of OZ220055.1, read as the reverse complement.
CTTTTTTTTTTTTATATAATATTATTGGTAAATATTTGTCTATTGTACCATTCAATAATTGGTTTCTTGATTTTGTGTGAAATTTACATAATATTATACTTGCGTCATTTGCGGCAAAAGATGTCATCAAGAATTTGCATTAGTGTGCGTGCATGGTATTTCAGCTGAGAAGCTGGCAAGCAAACACTGACAGAAATATCAATAACATTGCTAAGCTAAACCTAAAATGATACACAGAGATTGATTGATGCTCTCTTCTTGTCTCAAGTATTCCCTTTCTTGCCTAAGTAACTGCCTTCCTACTAGGAGCAGTAACTTTTAGTCTGCAGTTGATCAATCACTAGCAGCGCTTATGGCAAACTGCACATTTAGGGTCTCAATTCTATACCCACCATCTCACACGGTGCTTTGTATGTACATACTTGCACACACTGCAAACTACACATAGCTATCATAGCATTTTGAGTCTCAATTCTATACACACAATCTAGCTAGCTCTAGTTCCGTAGGTTCAAAATTAATTTGACCACTAGCTTTGTGTTGATGCTTCTAATTAATCCTGACTTTCATTAACTGGCAGCATTGGTTTAGGTGTGTTCTACACGTGTGTATGAGCATTTCATATAATTATTATGTAGCTACATGGCACCACTACAATGGGGCCAAGGGGGGCTCACTTTTGTCTTTTTTAGTATAGTTTCTATGTCTTGGTTCACATTTGCAATAGTTAGCATATTATGCTGTGGCCTCCTCACTTGTTTTCTGCTAGCAATGCCCCTGCATGGCACATATGGCAAACTCTACACATTTCATAGCTTTTTGGGTCTCAATTCTACACACCATCTCTGTAATTTAAATTTGACCACTAGTTTTGTGTTGATGCTACTAATCATAATTTTTAACTGGCGACATAATTTAATATGATCATGATGCGAGTATGTGCATTAAATTTTCACATGTATATGACTATAGCAGAGCAAACTGCACATTTCACAGTATTTTGGGTCTCAATTCTATACTCTCTGAAGTTTCAATTACACCTTGTTATAGGCCTAATTAACATAATACAAGTTCATATCTAGTGTTGTGGGTGACCATGATCAGAGGACAGAGGCACCTCATTGTAGGCACCAACCACAGTCCACAGCTCACCCATTCAACACAGTCAGAGGTGCTATATCATGTTGTTTCAAGTGTAGGCTGGTGCACATTATGCTGGCATATTTTTTAGAATAATAGGGCACTGCCAGGAACAAAGCATAAAGCTGGAATAATAGGGGAAAACCCAGCATAATGTCACATGTAGCGGAGGTTAACTAGAAACCGTTGCTAATCCAGTGTGAAAATGGCAGATTCGAATGCACTAGGCCCTAGTGGCAGTTCTCTTTATGAGAATACTAGTAACGAGTTAGAGATTAGTAGTTCTGATGAGAGTTTGAGTTCAAATGAAGAAGAAAGTTCTAGTAGTATTAGCGGTATTCCAGCTGAATAAATCTAAAGTTGTGTTACATCATTAATTTTATGCATTGACTCAAATAAATTTATGAGAATAATCAGGTGGTAGTATGGGAATAATGGGTTAAAATATGAAGAATTGCGGAATAGAATAATAGGCAAGAAAAAAAGCATAATGTGCTCAAGCCTATTCAAGTGTGCATGAGTGTGCCCTATTGATAGGTTGGTTTTCTCAGATCAAAACCAGGCTAACTGTTATAGCTTGGTGTTGATGGAAAACCAACCTACCAATAAGGCACACCCACACAGACACCTGCATGACATACTCACCGGTTACACAACCTATAAAACTAGCTTGTGACCTTTCTGCATTGCATTGTGGGCCCCTAGCATAGGATTGGATTGACCAATCTGTGCATGCACTATAACAATTGGATGAAATTTGCTCCACAGGAAATTTTGAGCATTGCACATAATTAATTTTCTTGCTGTGTATGTATGAATGCATGTTGATCCTTCCTCTTAAGAAAACGAGCTAGGCATTTTTACATGGTCTCTTTGCAATAATTTTACTCTATACAATAGAATCTGAGATACTCGAGTACCTCCTCTTATTGTACATGTACACAGTCTCAAAGATAGTGACCATAACTCACAATTTTCCATGAGGCCGAGAAGGACCGACCACCAGCAAGGCCCTGGTTTCAGTTCCTGTCATTCCTTGAAATGAGATTCAAAATGCATCCCTGTGACCAATATGCTTCCCGATAGACATCGTATATAGTGTTGGGCTCATTCCAGTCTCGTCCCACTGAAGTGATAGTATTGTGATCACGGACCAAGTGCCTCATATGTACTTGTTGGCAAAGACTACAGTCCACAGAGTGCACCCATTCAACTTGGCCAGAGGTGCCATGTTGCTATAGGTTCCAGTGTTGTGAGTGACTGCTGTTGGAGGTGCCTCGTTGTAGGTACTGATCACATACCACAGAATATTTTCATTCAACATGGCCAGAGGTGCATGCCAGGTTATTATAGGCCCAAAATAATACAAGTACTAGCCGTTGTGGATGACCATCTCGTTAATTGTAAATGGTCAATCCAATCCTATGCTTAGATCGTAAGCATATTGACACTGTACATATTTCATAGCATTGTGGGCAGACCAGCTCAATTCTGTACACAACATATAACTTTAAATTTGATCACTAGCTTTGTGTTATGCTACTTATCATAATCCAAATTTCATTACTAGTCTGGAAACATGGGGGGGGGGGGGGGGTGGTGTAGGAGTAGGGGAGCAAGAGGGGTCTCCCCCCCTTTTCAAGTAGGGAAGCGCCTGTCTCAGAAAGCTATCTCAGAACACCTAAAAATTTTCTTGGGATACTGCCTCCTAAAAGGCACTATAGTATAGTATTGGACCAATTGAGTTAGCTAGTGAGTATGCCCCCTCACTTTTTACCCCTCTTCAACATGGTTTAGGTGTGTTCTACACATGTGAGTATGAGCAATAATTTATAGCTACGGCAAACTGTACACATTTCATAGCATTATGGGTCTCAATTCTACATACACCTGGACCATCTCTGTAACCTCAAACTAGACTACTAGTTCTGTGATGTTACTAATCATAATCCTGACTGGCGACATGGATTAGGTGTGTTCTACACATGTGAGTATGAGCATTTCACATGTATCTGTAACTGTACACACTTTCACAGCATTTTGGGTCTCAATTCTACAAACACTCAGAAGTTTCATACTTTACAGTTCAGAATGTAGTGTTCAGCTAGAGGTACCTCATTGTAGGCACTGACCATAGTCCACAGGGGTGCATCCATTCGACGTGGTCAGAGGTGCCATATTGCTGGAAAACCAACCTACCAATAGGGCACACTTACAGACACCTGACATACTTACCGGTAATGTAACCTAGCTTGTGCCCTTCTTTCTACTTTGCACTGTAATGCAGAAAGAAGACGTGGGCCACATGTGGGCCCCCATATCTAAGCAATCACTTTAACTAATACTTCCAGTAGAATAAGTAGCATGAAAATAGCTCTGTGGCTACAGGATGTCTGTGACTGTTGTCAACTGACAAGTATGCTGTATGATACAGATATTACTGGGATTCTTGCTATAATACTCATGCTGTATCATACGCATAATTATGATATAAATATTAAGTGGGACCAGCTGATGAGTCCTCCCACTCTAAAAATTATGGATGAAAAGTTCATTACATCATGCAGAGCACAGCATGATATATACAATGAACTTCCTGGTTGCATTCAGTATCTTAACATGCTGTCACTGGGATTATTGCTTTGATACACAATGTCATGCTGTATGATATAGATATTACGGCTGCTACTAATACTTCCAATAGTCTTTTAGCACTAGGCCAAGACTATCGTCAACCGGCTGGTGAGATACTTTAATACTTTCAGTAGAATAAGAAAGTAGCTGTGTGGCTACAGATCATGCACTTTCCTTATATGGAAACTGAACAGACTTGAATTTGTATTTCAATGGCACCCAGGTACAGGTGGCAGTTGCATGCTCCATCGCCACCTTCACTGGCTCATTTGCTCCTGATTCCACACTGATACCATATCACACATGTAGCCATGCACATACTCCTTCAAAGGGCCTGTGGTCAAAAGTGGCCAACCACATCAACCATTGAACAGGAATGTTAACCACACAAGTCATAGTTCTAAGCATTGGCAGTTGTGAATTCCTAAGGAACGAGCTAAAGTATTGTTTAACCGCTTATTATATGTGATCAGCTTGTACATTATCCACCGATAGTTTACCTTCAGTTTTATTCCTTCAAGAATATCCTTCTGCAAAACCTTAATTATGGTGCTTTGAAGCCACCAACTAGTTGGCTTCCAATTTATAAGGTAAGTTGTCAGCTGCACTGCCGTGTGGAGTATTACTCTAAGAAAGAGGTTTTTTTGATGAAATAGCATGTTGTTTTATTCCTCCATGAAGTTTCCCACCTAGTCACGTGCCACTGCTATAAGCTGAATTGTGTTTAATCCTGATTGCAGTGCAGTTTGAGACCAATGTTGACAATCATGCGTGTAAACATCCGTGCATTATGTATGGATCATTAGTTATACATTCATAATCTCCCAAGGCTTGCAAAACATAGTTTGCATGGTTGAAGCCTGTAGCTGCATCAAAGCTTTTGTATTCTCTCCGTTCCCACATTCGTACTAAAGGCTTTATCGACTGACATGTACCTTATTATAAGTATGCTCAAAAATGTGTCTATACTAGACCATAAGCTTTGACCTCAATTTATCCGTTTTTCACAAGAAGCATGAACTGACATTGAACTAGTAGGGTACAGCTACAAGACACAAGGTAGGGCCCTGAGAAACAGGACTTAATTATAAAAGTAGTGACAGAAATGAGCTCAATCATGAATGAGATCTTCAGTTAATATAATGCCAGAATTTCTTCAGAACATGTGATAATCAGTGCTGATCTGTAGTGACCTATGAATTGGATGCTGACTAAATATAGGGTAGACACTGAAGCCAAGGGATCTACAGGATTTAGAATACTGAAGATACTGATATAAAATCCCGAAGGCGAAGCCTGGGGATTTTATAAGTGTCTGAAGTATTCTAAAGACTGCTGATCCCCTTGGCTGAAGAGTCTAACTTGTTTAGACTCTAGTATGGGGTTGCTTAGGAACATGATGCAAATTATTGCCCAAGCTAGGTATCAAAACCTGGGTTCTAAGTTGTTAGTTTTGTTGTAGGCTTTCTAAGTGCATGCCTTAGATATACTTGGTTCCAACCAATCAATTTGTTACAACTAGAGTCTAAGGTAACTCAGTATGTGTAGCTATTCAGTGGCGGAGTTAGTTGGGGTTGGGGGGGGGGGGTGGATTCAGTAGCTATTGGTACTGATAATAGATCAAATTCCTTTGGGTCACCTTAGCATGCAGATTCTTGGCTATGTTGTGAGTCAAGAATTACGACAGTAAACAGCTTGTTGCTGAGCCTGTGAGCCATCAATTGTGCTCTGCTTTATCAACCACTCAACTATTCCTCTAATTACATACTGCTCTGAGTCTCTGTACATGCATTTAATTAACTGTACTATTACAAATAATTAACTTTATACGACAAATATGGCTGCTACATCTTAAAATGCAAGTCCATTGAAACTACAAACCAGCTTGGAGGGTGGTTTTAAAAACAGCATGTCTATGTCACAGAAGCAGTTTTGGGGCTCCATTATAGCTAATCAGTAATATCTTGGACTGAAAGTGGAGGTATGGCATGTTCATAGCTGCTAAGTATGTATAGTGACTGCAGAGTACCACTGTGTTTGTGATTAGCCACTTACGTGTATTATGTGCAAGAAAATTACTACTCCAACTATAGAGATTAAGGGTGGAGAAAGGGTAGTAAAAGTGGGGAAGGGGGGGGGGGCTCAGATGTTTGATGACCACAGTTATACTATGGGCCACAGCCCACCTAGGGGAATCTGGGGGCATACTCCCCCAGAAAATTCTCTCTGAGAGTGTTTCTGAAGAATTCTGACAGCGCTGCTTTAATAGCAATTTTTTCTTGAGCACTGATGTACAAATAATTAACATCATGATGGTACTATGTCACAATAAAATTATAGTATGGGCATTTGGTAATACGAAGGAGCTCAGCCCCCCTGCCCCCCTCCCCCCGCCCCCCCCCCCCCCCCCCCCCCCCCCCCCCCCCCCCCCCCGCATTTCTCTGGCCTTGGAGTTTCGATTGTAACTCCCATGCTAAGAATGCACCCTCTACAACTCCCTCTCTTTGTCACACACACACTCACACACACTGACTACATGTACACACATTGCACACTTACACTGTGCTGCATGTCCTAGCTCCAATTCCAATTTCTGTAGCCAAAATCAGAGCCTAGAATTATTGAGATGATATTATTGCTTCTAAGAAGTATTAGCAAATGATCCATCAACCTTGGCAGTCACAAAATTATATCATAAAAAGAAAACCTTTGATCACAGGGCCAGGGGAAGCACAAAAATTATGGCAAGGCCATGACTGTTAATAATAAACTGCGCATATGCAGAACATGGTAGGCGTGGTATAATTAATTTTAATGCTACTATATAGTATTACTCGATCGCCTTGGACTCAAAATATTGGTCAGGCCATGGCCTGAGCAGCTGGAGCAGCTCCCCCGGCCCTGCATCATAAACACATAATGAAGTGTCAATTTGACTGTACCACAAATATTCAGAGGGCAGAGTATGGTGACAAGAGTCCCAGTAGTAGCTTAGTTAATATCTACTCCATTGTAGCTACATTTAGCCAGACTTCTGCAGGGGTGATTCTGACTTTGTATGCTTACTCAGCACCTGTGCATTCCCATATAAGGATATGTACAGGAATGGTTGGTTGATGGGCAAGTAAAAACAAACCACAATCACATCTCTAAATATCAGCAGAAAACAATGCAAAGTCCTGGTAGAAGTGTTGGCTTAGCTAGAACAGATACCAACTCATTACTAATTCAACTAGATCCTGAAGATGATTTATGTGTAGCTAAGCCAACACTTCTACCAGGACTTTGCCTAAGTAACTTAAGCTGTTTATTAATGGAGTACTTGGCACGGCTTTGAATGGGGATATTGAATTTCAAATTCATGCTAGTCCTTTTATGCTGTAATGCACCATCAGTCATGCTCATACTTTGGGTGAATTTGCATTGGGTTGTTCCAGTGTACAACCGTTAGATTTCGTAGAGGTTTACAGCATAAAGCCGGCAGGACAATAATATACCAAGTATGTTGAGTTTCTTGGTTGGGTAGATAATATTCATATAGCAAGTACACTCATTTCATACCAACACTTGGCGGAATAATGGCAAGAATATCATTATTCTGCCAAGTGTTGGTGTAAAACAAGCTTGCTTGCTATGAGCAATAGCTTCTAAATATTCTAAGAGTTTATAATGGAAGAGGAAGGAGGGTATCTTACTCAGCATATAATTATGCTGTAGACCATCCCTGGCAATGGTTTGTCTTTCAGTGCTGTTAATACACAAATGTACATGTGAAACTGCCACACGACATGGATCACCACCTGCCCACTCACGGAGTGCATCATATAGAAAGAGAAAGAGGAGAGTATACCATCCCCACGCTAAGGTCAGAGGGGTCATTGGCATGTAAACATGTGGTGAACCATAAACATGTGCAGTCACATATATATTAGCTAGTATTGATGTCCATGTAATCTCAATAGTTGAAGGTAGCACAAAAGTTTCTGACTGATGATACTGTTCACCACTATGAATCTGCCATTATAGGGTAAAGGGACACTATGACCTAGCTACTGTAGCTGAACAATTATCATCTATACGGGTAAGGAATTGCGAAATCATAGGTAAAGGGTCGCTATAATCAGAAAACGTACAAGAGCAATTGGAGTCACTAGTAAGGAATTCTCCACAGCATTATGGTAGGGGTTCCTGAATACTAGGTCATGATATGCATAATAATTAGGATTGGCTTATCTACTGTCTCGTAGCTATGCTTGTCAGCAGAACTCTCAACCAAAATCTCCACATGTGTAGGCTCTATACACATTTAGATTGACATTCATACACAATAGTATGCTCATTATAATATAGTCACCATCAACGAGACTTCAATAGCTTTGAATAATTCTAATAATTAAGACAGATATAAAGTCTAACTCAGTTATTGTGATTAAGAGACAGGTACCTTCTATAGGAGGGAGGGACGTGTTAGGTGTTTAATGGTGACAATCTAATGCACATCTAAGCAGACTGTGTGTATAGTATTACATTGTACTATGACTAGCTCAAAGATCGAAGGCACCGCTGTAGTGTATACTAAGAAAACCACTGCCTGCTTGCTATGTACACAGTGGCTGTGGTATATGGCTGTTATACTCTAGAGTATAACTGCCATATACCATGGGCACTGTTGTATCCATGAATTAATTATTAGAAACAGTATGGTAACAATTACGGTGATAAAGAAACTATGAGCTCAAAGTATCTCCTATAGGAGGGAGGGACATTCCAATACACACAAAATCTTGTTTTGTGCTTAATGGCTGGTGACAACCTAATGATCATCTAGGCAGGCTATGTGTAAATGAATATCAGTCTCAATATACCTTACCCCTAACAAACTGTCTATCAGTATACATATACATGTGGTCTCTTAGTAGTTACCATAATGGTAACAAAGAGACCATGGACAATATAATAATATCATGACAGTATGAGTTTCAATTATTTTCAGTGGTGATGTACAGGGATAGCATACATTCAGATCAATTAATATTCACATACACATTCTTCTAAGATATTCATTATGGTAACAATGAAATTTCAATAGGTCCAAATAAACATTAATAATTAAGACAGATACAAAGTTTAAAAATGATGGTAACTGTTATTGTGATTAAGAGGCCATGCGTTTGAAGTATCTTCTAATGGAGGGAGGGATGTGTTATGTGTTTAATGGTGACAACCTAATGCACATCTAGGCAGGCTGTACAATACCTTATAACCAATTGTCTATCAGTATACATATGTGGTCTCTTAGTTGTCACCATTATGGTGACAAAGAGACCATGCACAATATATTAATACTGCAGTGACATGATTATTTTCAGGGGTGATGTACAGGGGGGATGGCACTCAGGGTGGATCTTAATATTAAAAATTACTAAGGTGGTGACCACTAAGACCATGCATACCAGTAGCTCAGATTAACGGTCTTTCAGGGATGACAGATCAACATTCACATGCACTTAAGATATTCATTATGGTAGCAACAAGAATTTAATTGCTCCGAATAATACTGTAGTTCTTCTAAGCATTAATCATAAGACACAGTATTGTAACTAATACGGTGAGGAAGAAACCATGCGCTCAAGTATTTCCTGTAGGAGGGAGGGACATTCCAATACACACAAAATCTTGTTAGGTGTTTAATGGTGACAATCTAATGAACATCTAGGCAGGCTGTGTGTATATGAATGTCAGTCTCAATATACCTCACCCCTAACAAACTGTCTATCAGTATACATGTATATGATCTCTTAGTGGTTACCATTATGGTGACAAAGAGACCATGGACAATATAATAATATCATGACTGCATGAGATTCAATTATTTTCAGTGGTGATGTACAGGGATAGCGTACATTCAGACCAACATTCACATGCACATTCTTCTAAAATATTCATTATGGTAGGCAAGCTGTGTGTATACAAATGTCAGTCTCAATATACCTTACCCCCAACAAACTGTCTATCAGTGTACATACATATGGTCTCTTAGTGGTCACCATAATGGTGAGAAAGAGACCGTGGACAATATAATAATATCATGACTGTATGAGCTTCAATTAATTTCAATGGTGATATGCAGGGATATAGCATACATTCAGATCAACATGCACATGCACATTCTTCATAGATATTCATTATTGTAACAACGAGATTTCAATAGCTCCGAATATTTCTTCTGAACATTAATAATTAAGACAGATACAAAGTTCAAAAATGATGATAACCATTATTGTGATTAAGAGCCCATGCGTTCGAAGTACCTTCTATAGGAGGGAGGGATGTGTTAGGTGTTTAATGGTGACAATCTAATGCACATCCTGTCAGTCTGTACAATACCTTATAATTACCCCCAACCAATTATCTATCAGTATACATGCATGTGGTCTCTTAGTTGTCACCATTATGGTGACAAAGAGACCGGTACCATTCACAATATATTAGTACTGCAGTGACATAATTATTTTCAGGGGTGATGTACAGGGAGGATGGCACTCAGGGTGGATATTCAATATTAAAAATTACTAAGGTGGTGACCACTAAGACCATGCATACCAGTAACTCAGATTAATGGTCTTTCAGGGATGACAGATCAACATTCACATGTGCTTAAGATATTCATTATGGTAGCAACGAGAATTTAATTGCTCCGAATAATGCTGTAGTTCTTCTAAACATTAATCATAAGACACAGTATTGTAACTAATACAGTGATGAAGAAACCATGCACTCAAGTATTTCCTGTAGGAGGGAGGGACATTCCAATACACACAAAATCTTGTTAGATGTTTAATGGTGACAATCTAATGCACATCTAGGCAGGCTGTGTGTATATAAATGTCAGTCTCAATATACCTTACCCCCAACAAACTGTCTATCAGTATACATACATATGGTCTCTTAGTGGTCACCATAATGGTAACAAAGAGACCATGGACAATATAATAATATCATGACCGTATGAGTTTCAATTATTTTCAGTGGTGATGTACAGGGATAGCGTACATTCAGATCAACATTCCCATGCACATTCTTCTAAGATATTCATTGTGGTAACAATGAGATTTCAATAAACATTAATGATTAAGAGTCTAAAAATGATGGTAACTGTTATTGTGATTAAGAGGCCATGTATTCGAAATACCTTCTATAGGAGGGAGGGATGTGTTAGGTGTTTAATGGTGACAATCTAATGCACATCCTGGCAGTCTGTACAATACCTTATAATTACCCCTAACCAATTGTCTATCAGTATACATGCATGTGGTCTCTTAGTTGTCACCATTATGGTGACAAAGAGACCGGTACCATTCACAATATATTAGTACTGCAGTGACATAGTTATTTTCAGGGGTGATGCACAGGGAGGATGGCACTCAGGGTGGATATTTAATTACTAAGGTGGTGACCACTAAGACCATGCATACAAGTAACTCAGATTAATGGTCTTTCAGGGATGACAGATCAACATTCACATGTGCTTAAGATATTCATTATGGTAGCAACAAGAATTTAATTGCTCCGAATAATGCTGTAGTTCTTCTAAACATTAATCATAAGACACAGTATTGTAACTAATACAGTGATGAAGAAACCATGCACTCTAGTATTTCCTGTAGGAGGGAGGGACATTCCAATACACACAAAATCTTGTTAGATGTTTAATGGTGACAATCTAATGAACATCTAGGCAGGCTGTGTGTATATAAATGTCACTCTCAATATACCTTACCCCCAACAAACTGTCTATCAGTATACATACACCTGGTCTCTTAGTGGTCACCATAATGGTGACAAAGAGACCATGGACAATATAATAATATCATGACTGCATGAGTTTCAATTATTTACAGTGGTGATGTACAGGGATAACGTACATTCAGATCAACATTCACATTCGCATTCTTCTAAGATATTCATTATGGTAGGCAAGCTGTGTGTATACGAATGTCAGTCTCAGTATATCTTACCCCCAACAAACTGTCTATCAGTATACATACATATGATATGGTCTCTTAGTGGTCACCATAATGGTGACAAAGAGACCATGGACAATATAATAATGTCATGACTGTATGAGTTTCAATTATTTTCAATGGTGATGTACAGGGATAGCACACATTCAGATCAAAATGCACATGCACATTCTTCATAGATATTCATTATGGTAACGACGAGATTTCACAGCTCCGAATATTTTTTCTGAACATTAATAATTATGACAAATACAAGTCCAAAAATGATGATAACCATTATTGTGATTAAAAGCCTATGTGTTCGAAGTACGTACCTTCTATAGGAGGGACGGATGTGTTAGGTGTTTAATGGTGACAATCTAATGTACATCCAGGCAGGCTGTACAATACCTTATAATTATCCCTAACCAATTGTCTATCAGTATACATGCATGTAGTCTCTTAGTTGTCACCATTATGGTGACAAAGAGACCATGCACAATATATTAATACTGCAGTGACATAATTATTTTCAGGGGTGATGCACAGGGGCATGGCACTCAGGGTGGATACATACATATGGTCTCTTAGGGGTCACCATAATGGTAACAAAGAGACCATGGACAATGTAATAATATCATGACCGTATGAGTTTGAATGGTG
>OZ220054.1:0-31804 GCA_964291365.2 Stappiaceae bacterium | reverse complement strand
TGCATCCATCTCTCATACCCCACGAGCTGGCTTAAAGCCCAGTATTGAAAGCACAAATGTCACGATAATTGCCCAGCACTCCCCTTCCACATACCATGGAGGAGGGAAAAACTGCACAAGATTATAATATCGTTTTGTGATTGGTATAATCAACTAATACGTGCACCACTTACCACAAATGGAGGCTCCCCAGGCATGACAAAAAACTCAGGACTTCTAGCAAGGCTAGCTCAAAATGAAATAGATACAGAAGACCAACTCAAGAGTTATATACACATGGCAAGGGCTGAAGTGCAGACTAATCCTTTGACCATTGTATCAACACCATGTTCATCGGTATGCAATTAGTGTTAATTTTTGATACAGTACCTTTGCCATTATCTTTCAAGAATCTTACAAAATCTGGTGATCTTGCCATATCACATACTGTCATGCCACACTAAGTTGGATTTTGCAGGTTGCTGCAAGATCTTGTACTGGTGTAATCATATGTAAGATCAATAATATTATGACTGTTTTAGTAGCTAGGGTAGCATTTGTGTTGTACTAGTGTGGCTTTGCTAAGTCTAATTAGTTATTGTTTTTAATTAAGGTTTCATTGAGTCTAATTAGTTTTAGTTTTTAATTAAGGAGAAGTGGATCGTTTTGCTTAGTTTTAGTAATTAAAACTAATTGGATAAATGGTCTACTAACGGTCATTTTAGTTTAGTTAACTAAAATGAGCTGATTTGTACCATTTTCTTTTTAGTTTAGTATAATTATGGTATGGTTTGATGCAAGTTTGCTAGTTCTAGTTTTTAATTATGAAATGCATAGTACACTTACCTAGTTTTAGTAATTATAATTAAGACATAAATTGGGCAAAACTAAGGGGGTTTTAGTATTAGTTTTGATTAACTAGTACAACATTACCGTCACTGTAGCATGCACACATGGAATTATGTTAGATCTGTTTTAGTAGGGCATGCACACAATAAGCCTCCAAACTTGATCAGTACCTTTGTCTTGATGCTATTAGTCATGATCCTGAGTTTCATTGACTGGTAACATGGTGGAGGTGTGTTTAGTACATGTGAGAATGGGAGCTGTACATAGTTTATATATATGGTCATATGCAAAGGCAAAAAAGGAATTTAATAAAAACTACCTACCTGCCGTACATGTGAGGCCCCCATTCTCATGTGTACTGAATGCAGCTCCACAATGTCACTAGTCAATGAAACTCAGGATTATGACTAATAGCATCAAGACAAAGGTACTGATCAAGTTTGGAGGCTTAGAGATGATCTGTGAAAAACCTATGAAATTTGTACTCCTTGCTGTACATGTGAGGCCCCCATTCTCATGTGTACTGAATGCAGAATTTTTTGAGATGAGTTATGTCACCAATTGTCCACCCTTCAATCCTACATTGCTTATTGAAAACTGCTTCGTGGATTTGGCATAAGAGTATAAAGCAGTCGTACACTTCTTGAGGGACAATGCTATGGAGGACATACGGAGCTACAAGTGCCAGCTTGCCAAACTCTTCTGACTTCCAATTTCCCAGATGGTGCTTGTTGTGAGAGTTGTACGAGGAGGGGATGGACGGGAGTCGACCAGCCCTTAACTCAGTTGTCCACTGCACCTGCCTGAAAGCCTTATCCAAATCTTCTCTTCTCAATACACCACTATACTTGGGTGACCTTGTTTGTACTGGACGATCTTGGTTCAAACCGGGTTCAGACAACATCAGCTCTGCTTCTGATTTGATAAGATTGAGTTCAATTGCGTGCATTACGTCAATGACTAAGTAACATATCGGATCGAACCCACATAGACCATAGAGATGGTAGAAGAGCGACTCACCAGTAACCCCATTCTGCTTAATTAATTGCTTCCTTTGGGCATTGGATGGTGCACTGTCTGCTTCTTTGCCATAGCATCTGTTGGTGGCAGCATTTCTCGGGGGAGGTGGGTCTATATATCGATACTGCATATTTCCATAATAGTAGTGATGCTTCTCTGGAAGATATTCACCGGTCACATCACATCTACGACAACCCTTTCTACCACCGGAAGCTATAAGTCCAATCTCAGCATGCGCTTCGAGTCAGCTGTGGCTAACAGTTGAATGACATGCAAACAAGCAGTGTCATTTGCAGGTGAGTGTCCAGCAACCTCTGCACTGAACAATACCTCTTGTCCATCGATATACAAATCTTCTAATTCCTGAAAAAGAGGCAATAGAAGAGCATCCATTTTGTGTAGGTCTCCGGTGACATACTGTGGACTACTCCATACAGAAGAGTGACGTGTTCAACACACTTGCTCTGAAGTGTTATCACTAACATCTGGTGAGAGAGCCTGGGAAATTTGGGATGCAGGGATGATCGAAAAGCAGAAAGTACATTAGTCTGGTAGAAGGTAACTCTTACTCGAGTCCCAAAAGTAGGAGAGTTCTTGGAACCTTGTGCCGTGCCACAACTCTGTCAAGTTTTCAGAAGCAGCTTCTTCTGGTAAATTAAACCAACTTGTTTTGTCATCCCAATGTGCCATGAGTTGTTTGCACTTCTGACTCAAGAACCAGTTCTCAAAATCAAGGCCAAGAACATAATAGTCAATACACTTTGATCAAGGAGTTTGGCATATAGGACAGTGGGGGTGTTTGGGGTGTAATTCGTTCACACACACCTTGTGGTGTCTAGGAGGTTGGTATCCAAGCTTTTTCATCAGAGCAATAACCTCACTCCATGATGTCAGAATCCTCTCATCTGCACTAATCAACCTCGAAGCATTCTTCAAGTGCTCTTCTAATTCAACTCTTGAGCTACCATGAGTCAACTTGATAAAAATTTCGTGAAGTACAAAGTCAATAGTTGGATCATTAACACCTGAATTGGGGTCTAGGTCTAGTGTGTGGGGGTTATCAGAGGGATTTGAAGAGCTACCATGGGGGTCATCGGAGAGGTGTGAAGAGCTGCCATGGGGGTCATTGAAGGGGTGCAAAGAGCTGCCGTGGGGGTCATCAGAGGGGTGCAAAGAGCTGCTGTGGGGGTCATCGGAGGGGTTCAAAGAGCTGCCATGGGGGTCATCGGAGGGGTGTGAAGA
Organism: Stappiaceae bacterium; assembly: GCA_964291365.2. GTDB lineage: Bacteria > Pseudomonadota > Alphaproteobacteria > Rhizobiales > Stappiaceae > JBDWFY01. The sequence goes on along the minus strand of OZ220054.1, from coordinate 28,714 downwards.
GCTGCCGTGGGGATTATCGGAGGGGTGGGAAGAGCTGGTGAGATGAAATGAGCTGTCTTGATTAATGATGAAATTTGAAACGTTGAAGATGCTCATGTGTTATCGTAAGTCACGCTCTCTACCATTGCAAACAGGACAGGGACATATATAGGTTTGCTTTCTTGGTGGTTCCATCCTACATGTATATACAAAAGTGTAATTAGTACATGTACTTGTACATGCGTATAGTCAACAATTAGCACAAATTGCATAACACATGCTTATACATGTACATGTACATGCAGCATTTTAGCCAGTTCATATTTAAAAGGGGTGGTGGTTAAAAGATCGAAACATTTTTAAAAACCACATTAAACAAAACTGAGGTCAGAAAAGGAGGTGGACCACCCTCTTTTCACCCTTTGCCCATGTACATGTACACATGCATACCAAACACACCGACAACCACTGCTTGTGGAAACATGTATCTATTTGGCATTCAAAATGTGTCGAATCTGAAAATACCATAGCACTATTAAAATTGAGGAGCTTACATGAAAATTCAGTAGGTTTATCTTCTACTACCAATCCCAAACCTAAGGGGTAACCATCCATCTCATTGCCTGCTTAGGCAAACCTAACCCGGCAAAAGGCAGAGCCACTTAGATGCCTAGCCTTGAGAACTAGGGGTGGTAGGTTAAAAAGCTCTTTTGTCCCATGGGAACTCTCCCTACCCACCTAAGTGGCTCATGGACATGGGCAGCATGCACTCATGACCATAATTTACACATTCAGGGAAATTAACAGAATCTCCAGTAAGTACTATTACTAGCTACTACATAAGTTTGTAGGGGTTAACTCATGAATCCCAGGTGTTCATGCAGAAGCTGAGGTAGTCTACTTCTTCTAGGCTCTGGAACTTGTTGTAAACTAACTGTTGTGGCTAAAGACCCCAGTATATGTATAGAGTCTAGGTTGCTATGGTAATCAGTGTTATGATGCAATATGATGTCAGACTCTAACCAAGCTGTAATTGGAAATAATTAACACTTTGCTGAGAAACAAGCTATACTGTACTTTGTGCAGACTGTCCATTGCACACACTCATTTTGAGTGTATTGTGTGGCAACGATTGGACATCGAATACTCTTGCAAGACAGAAACTACTATCTTTCTTGTTTTAGTAAATTATACAAACGTTTAAAGTGTAGTGCTGCCTTTCTTTATTAAATCTCCATTGCTATGATCAATCTTTTGGGTAAGTTTAAATATCAGTACTTAATAAAGTATGGGACAACCAGTACCAATAGGCTTTGTGAGAGTTTATGCTACGAGATATCTTAGAGTAACAAGCAACAGTTAACTTCATCTATATTCCTTTATTATTAAATACCTGATCTGAAGTGCAGATGTCGACGATGGTAAAGGGCTCTAGCTCCGGAACGGTACATTTTCTAAATAATGCACATCACAAGCAGCCATGTGTGCTAGTCTCGTTCCCGGATCCCTGATCCCATGCCCAGCCCCGCTTGTGGGCAGGGTCTAGGGACAGCCATGCGCATGCGCTGCGCTGGCCTGTCAACACCACGCCTAGTTCGATTACCGGCGCGTGACGCAGCGCGGTATGGCTTATCAATGACATCATTGCTACCATTCATCAGTCTACCGAGCTACAAAATCTAAACAGTGGGGTGATATAGTGATTATCGTTCACTAATATTGCTCTACAATTTCTAAACAACTATCTTCTGCTTAAGGTTACTGGATACAATTTTAATTTCACGTGCGCGATCATTAATCTCTATACAAAACATTGGGCTGTAAGTGCTGAAAAATTTGGCGTCAGTTTTCGCGGAGTTAAAACACTATGCGACCGTATTTATGGTCTGTTCTAATTCTACAACGATAGGGGCAGGGCCAGATCTTTCAACTTTTTGTTTAACATGTTCGAAGCCAGAGTTATGATCGATTATGTGTGCAATGGTACGGTCAAGAGCTGCTCGTGCCGCTACTTTGTCGTCTCTCAAGCGAAAGTGGAGTAGTTTTGGGGCCAAAACGCCCCATCTGGCCCTGAAGGATGTTGAAAGCTCGCTGCTGGAAGTGTAGCTTGTAGGTTGACTATCATTGTGTAGGCAAAAATTGACGCTGAAATTTTTTGAAGCAACCCAGGCTGCCGTGTGTGGACCAAGGCAAGAAGATATCATTCAAGCCAGCTTTAGCTCAGCCTGGAGAAACAACTACAAGCAAGAACAAGACTGGAACAGACTAGAAGTTCGTAGCTAACTCTGTTTATGAGTTACGGAATATTTAGTTTATGCTAATTAATTATTCATGAAACTGTATCCCGTAACCTTAAAGCAAACCTGTAGGAAATGTAGGTAAATTGTAGACATTATTATTAGTGGTGCAGTTTGGTCATGTACACTATTGCAAATGTAGATGAATTGTGGAACAACTGTAGACTTAACTTATGTGGAGATTTTACATATATTTTCCATGTTATCCTGCCTTAATTGCTTGCTTTCATCCACCTGACTTCTCAAATTCCTCATTGTCCATTCATATTGATTCAATTGTACTTAATGATACAGGACTACAAACAGATAGTCGTAGCTTAAGTTGATGTGATTTTACCAGACACAACAAACTGTGGTATCAACCTCCAATGTAAACATAGACAATTGCTGTGTTGGATAGTATGGTCAAACTTGAGATTCCACACAGACCATTGAGTGTACACAAGAACTTGTAGCCTCCACAAATATAGTAGTTTTCACAGGAAGGGGATATGAAGTTTATAAATGTGGTTCTAAGTTTTTCAGTGTCCCATTTTTACCGTTTAGGATGGATGCAAAATTTATTTTGTTCTGGAGCCTCATACAGAGCAAAGGTGCATTTGTTGCCGAGTGTGTTTTAAAAAATAATGGAAATTAGCATTGTTCTAATGCAATTTCTGCTGCGTCTAGAGCGAAGAACACCACAATCATTCCATAAGGCAGCAATACCAACTTTTGTCCACACACACTGTGATATCCTGACATTAACACCCCTCGGATTTACTGTACCATAAACATGATACCAGGGTATCATGATGTGTTTGGAGGATGAGCCAGGTGCATGTGAAAGCGGCAATGATAGTTATGCAATAGGTAATGCCGTAACTTTAATCTTAATCTAGCTACCAATCTCATTTTGCTTGGGTGGAGGTAATGGAGGCGGGGGCTGGTATTTGGTGCCCCGCCTCCATACGGCCCGGAATCTATGTACCTGACTCTTATCACGTCTATCTTGCAGACGGAGAATTGGGAGGGTTGGGAGGGTGCTTCGATGCTGGCTTACAAAAGTTAGCCTCTGATCCCTTGGTCATGCTATCTTGCCAGGTGGACAACCTGTGGCTGTAAAATGCGCGGGAAGGTTGCGGTTATATTAGCTACCCCTTTCTTGTGCGTGCGCGTGGCGTTGCATAACCTTGGTTATTACTGATCATATCATGCACTGTGCATGATCATAGCTGCACGGGAAGTTAGCAGTTAGCCATGCGCGCAGTGCCTAATGCAGTGCACATGATCACAGCTGCCTTACTCACCCTTGTGTGTTAACTTTGTTTAACAGGTTAAGCGTCATCACAAATAGTAACATGCACTACTACTGACCATGGCTATTTCTTGATACAGTGTGTCTCATCCATGATGAAAGCCACTGTTCTAATGCTATAACTTCCCCCTGTAATAGTTCTCTCCATCAACGAAAAAACAATAAAGCCTCTGGGCTAAACAACACGACATGTATTTCCACTTACAGCCTTGATGTGTTAGTGACAATGTGAACCTCATTGTATTTCACATCAATAAGACATACAAAGAGCAAATTAGCTGGATAAATCTCGATTTCTTGTTTAATATATCCCCATTCACGCATGTACACTCACCTGTTTCCTCTTCAATTGCAGAGAGAGTATGCAACTAACCTTTGCATTCTCCATGCACAATGCCTGCATGGTTATGCAATGTTGACATTGACCCAGAGACTCCCCTGCTTTTACCTCTTCTTACAAAAAAAGATGCTCCAGTAATGAGTCCAGTTCATGCACTCCAGTAACAACAGCAGCCACAAGAGTTCAGTACTGTCATCAAAATCTGAAGTGTTGTTCACAATATTCACCAGTACCATTGATGACACGTATAAATATGGCATTTGTTGGTCAGGATAAATATACCTTCCCCTAAATATCCTGAAGACATTTGGTTCAGCTGGTGACTTGGCTTTCAAATGCTGAAAGGCAAATTTGGCCCCAAATATATTCAGTCATTCTGACAACCATTACCAAACACTTGTATTTATGTAGCATTGTGACATTATAGTACTACAATATTAAACTCTAAATCCAGTAACTGTCTTGGTCTTTTGTAACCTGTCTACAAATACATCCTTGCATGATTATTCGATACTCTTACAAGCAGTCATGAATAATGTTTACCAAGAACAGCGAAAATTTATGGTAAAGCATCTCTATATACATCACCGGTGTTGACTGAGAATCACTTCTTTGTAGGTCACAGGAACAAGGGGGTAATTACCACAAGTATAGGAAATGATAATGACAGTAATACTCAAATAGTGTTAACACTTTGTTATTTAATACTAGTTTACACCACATCTCTCTTTTATGCCAGCCTAAAAGGTTGTTTGAATGCAGGACCAGTTTGAGATCAGGTCAATTTAGAGTCAGTGAAAGTGCAGCTAACACAAATGTACGTATGTACAGTCTAGACAAGCAACAGTTTCACTAAAACTATTATCCAATGATTGCATAAAAATGTGATTGTAGAGCAAAACTAATAAAGATAACCACGTGATCCCTCCAACATCTTCACCCTTTTCCCTTGTTGAGATGATTGAGCATCCAAATACAGTCGTCACTGCACACTGTAGTTGACTCTTCCTGCATGACACACAGCTATTGTCTAGTATTGTTTTCATGAGGTATGGTTGGTAACAAGGGATCTGTAAGATCACTGAGCATTACTCGGGGTACATTTTCATCAATCTTCTTTTTCCAGTCATGTATAAGTGTGTTCTTTAATGTTATCTACTGAACAAGCTGGAGTTGCTAACACTCGAGCATCATGAACTCTTACCTGACCTGGTCACCTGGCGTAACTAGATGATTGAGAATTGAATAGAATGTCACCCTTACGATATCCAGTGGAGCATTCATGCTGTGGTATGACCAGAATGTGTATACCGTCTATAGCTCCTGGTCACTGTGGAAGGCCATGATTACTCTTGAATCTAAGCCATTCCAGTCAGCATCTTTACGTACTATAGAGGTAAGCAGTCATGACTACATACCTCTTTCATAGCAATATGAGCTGTTGACTTGGAAATGCTAAACCAAGTTGTGGCTGATAATGCAGTAGTCAGGTCCTGCCACCAAGAGCCATACTATCATTGCAATGTGTTTTCTACACGTATGGCCTTCCATCATGGTGGTATCATGATTTACATTGGACACTACATATTATTTGCGCTTACTGAACCTCTTCTTCTATCCAGTACTAGAGGTAGACAATCAATGCAGCACATACTTCTTTTGTCACAACATGAACAACGGACTAGAAAATACTGAACAAAATAGTCTTGTAGTCAGCATGCCTCTCAAGGGACTCCTGATCTTATGTCAACATCATATCCCCATGCTTATTATCTTCACTTTGCTGCCATCCAACTTCTTACTTTTTCTTCACCTGGCTGGTTGCAACCCTTGCTTGGAAGCTGTTACTGTAGAACCATTTACCAATTATCTCTTCTAAATAGAGAAAAGTTGATATAGCCTTCATAGCAGTGTTGTGAATTTCAATAGATGGTACTCATTTGCACTTACTAAATCTCCTTTTCTGTCTAGTACTTCTAATCTTCTCTTGGAGCTTTGTGAGGAGGGTTGGGTTGAAAAGAAGGCTGGGACATGTAACAGTAGTCAGTTGTCCGCTACCATTGTTATATCATTGCATTGCACATTTTTAAGCTCTCATCATGTGATTATCTAAAGGGAGTAAGTATTACTAGGAGAGTTTGAATTGCACATTCTGACCAGTTTCATTCAATGCCTAGATGATGTCTTGTCATTAAGTCATAACTGATGTCTTTGTCAGTTATCTTCATCTACTGCTCGTCATTAGGTTTACCATCATTGTAAGTGTCCTGGCCGCTCCCTAAATCTTTTGTAAATATTTGTCTGATGCTCTCTCCTTCATTACTGCACAACAGAACCTCAGGAGCAGATGTGCATATATATCGATGAGCAATTCTGAATCTGATGCCTACACTGTCTTCATGAAATCTACAGCCATATCACCATAGCATCAATATTGAATATTGAGTTAACGCTAGATTTGTACAATTCCCAAGACCACGCAATTTATGAAACTAGAATCTGATAGGATATTGTGATAATACTTGTTACCCTCTTTCTTTCCTCGTTTTTGAAATCTGTCAATTTGTGTTCATAGACATAGGTGTATACCCCTCAAGTGCAGCTATCACCATCATACAAGGTGTAAGTCTGACATCTAGTAAACGTTTGCATATGATCTCTGTTGTGATGTTTGTATGTGACATTGAGTTGCAGTGGCCAGTGAGGCTCCGTGTCCTACAATCTGAATAGGTGGTGTTAGCAAGGCCACTTGATTTGCCTAGTCTTTGGTTCATAGTTAGAGTTCCTCTAATGGTGCCTGTTAACATGCAATCAGTAGTGATATTGAAGCACTGCACAATCTGTGGGTGCTTAGAGTACAGATTTCCTTATAGTCATCCATGGGATCCTTCTGACTGGAGAGGTATATTTGTTTTGATTTCTATATACATAGACCCATAGGGTCTTATTTCCCCCAATTCTCTGTGCTGACTTTGACATAAATTGATTCTTACTCTGGGTTTGAAGTAAGATGGCTTGTTATGTTGTGTAGCATTTCAGCAAGACATTGTGCTCAATAGCAATAATAGATTCAGTTAACTTGCTGTACCATCAAGCATACTAATAGCTACAACAAGAATTTGTTTTCACAAACTGCATATACAGTCAATCAATCTTAAGCTTGCACTTCACACAAAACCACTAACAATAATTTCAATTTACACACTTCTGGTGCTGCCATTGCTAGCACTTGTCACATAGGTAAAGTCTAAAGACATAGTCAAAGCATCCATATTCAGTAGATTCTGTAAGGTTTTTGAGATTGACGGCTGATCTCATAGCTGGTAGAAATATTATGTACACATATCTTTGATGTCTGTGTTAAGATGTTGGAATTCAAGAGTTTCCCCCAATGTGACTATTTTGTAACAATTTGGAATGTGGTTAAACCTTCCCATTTTGGCTTTCTGAATAAAGCTCAACCAGTGCTTTCTGTCACTTCTATGAACACAAATATCTTTGAGACGTGTTCTTAATTGAATTGAGGACTATGCAATACACCTATTGTAGAGGGTTTGTTAGAAAGAAATAATCATAAATGCAGTTGTCTTCTAAGAAAGCTTCAAACGAAAACATGCAGAATGTAATAACTTGCCTTCTATCACTTCTGGTGATCTTAGGGAGTAAGTGTTTTTTTCCATTTCCATGTACATTGTATGCTGGTTTTGCCTTAGGATCTTGCGATGCAGATAGACAAGTGGTGAACTTTGTTCATAGAACAATATGTGATGAAACCTGTGAATCCATACAAATGTCTGCTCTCCAGCCTGGGTGTTAAAGTGAGGGTGTTCTACTTCCAATTTTGCAGAAGAAAACTTTTTATGGCACTCAGGTCATTGCTATTATACAGAATCTAATGATAAATTGATGGCATCTAAAGAAAACAGAGATAAAATAGACTGTGTGGTTAATTTCACTGATACTCAATCTGTCCATTTGAACAGAACTGGTGAAACAGTTTCCACATCACAAGGTATGTGTACAGAACAACACTATGTGAGCAATGGTTACATTACCAGCTAAAAGTGATGTAGCAAGCCACGTGATGACCATGTAATTGTCTGTGAGTTTGTAGCAGCAGTGCAGTACATACATGTACATGTGTTAATAACTGTGCCGAGGGTTTTGCACATAGTGCTTCATTTATTTAAGGACAAGGCAGCCTGTCTGTACTAGAAAAACCATACAACTTTCCATGCATATATAACCATATGATTTTCCATGCATGAAACAGAAACAGTATCACTTTCTTTCTTTACATGTACCTTCATAGTCATCATGAATGTTGTCGAGACCTTGAAGAGCCTCCTTACTCTTCTTGTTCGCTAAGATCTGCTTGGTGGGCTCCTGACCTTCACCTCCTTTTACAGTGATGGGTGGCAAATCAGCAACCCTCCCCAACACCTCACCAGCCTTCATGTGCCCATGCCCTTCCGCAACCATCTTGGCCTTAATGAGCTGTGCACAGTTGATGGCTGCCATGTTGGGCAGCTCCAGAGTTGCGTAGATAAGAGGCTCGATTCCCAGTCGGCATGCCCCAAGAAGGAGGCTGTACGAGGTGGAGTGGATGTTTCCATAGCCCCCGGCATTGCTGAGCGTGTCTCCACACACTGCCCGGACGTCCATCGTTTTTTGGATGTTACACACTAAGTAAAAAAATTTAAATAATCTAATTTGTGGGGCTTTTGGAAGTACTTGGGGATATAATTTTTATATGGCAGTGGAGTAGGAAGCATTCGCGCATTGCGGGGGCCACTGATACAGGTTGTGGGTGTGTCTTTGATTATTTAATTTTGTGACCACAATTTACCTTTTATAAAGGCCATATTTAGTAATTTTCGTAAAGACTTGGGCAAAGAAAGACGGATAAATGATGAGAATTGTGAGACTGCATATACATAGGGTTATGTATTAGGGGTAGATTCTTGCTGGTGCTTCAGGTTGCTTGTTTCAATTCCTTCTCCTGGAACCATTAGTGCCAAGGGGATGGAAATAAAAGCATCTGGATGGTGGACTCTTTGCTATCTTTGGGAATTGGCTTAATTACTGCCCTTATCCAGGCATCAGGCATAGTACCAGCAGTTGTATAATGATTTGACACAGGTTGTTATTGATCAAAGATGGTTTGATGCCATCCGCCCCTGGGGATTTGTCATCAGTATTAGCTATTGTAGATGGCTGCTTTAAGGTTACCTCTTTGTTGCGTTCCAAAGGTCTACATCAAGCATATGGGTCTATCTAGAAACACCCCCGGCTCACAGATCAACTCCAGGGGCCACTGTTGGGTTTGGTAGTTTTTAAAAGTATATCTATTCCTCCCTTATTGCATTTGGTTCACTGACATACTCCCCATCAGCATTGTTGATTGTGTCTGGAAGGCTCCCTTTGTCTTCCCCACCCAGACTCTTAACGAAATCCCGAAACTTCCTAGGATCCTTATTCCATTCTTATAGGAGTCTGTTACTTCTGTCCCTCCTTGTTTGTGTAGGTAGTCTGACTTCAGTTGTACATCCATTTTGTTTGCTCTCCATACCCTCATAACCTGCTTTGCAAAGCCCCCTTATTCGTCATCCCACCACCCCTTCTCAACATTTTTATTCCCCTTCTTGTTTTGTACTTAATCTGCTTGGTATCTAGTTAATTGTCTATGATAGTGCAAAATTTCTAATAAACTTTGTTGGGACTAAAAGTGTCCAAATTTGGGATGGTGTTAAGTTTGATCTCCGTAGCCAAAACTTATGTTCTGTCTGTCATGTTTGGGTCAAGCATGTGGTCTGCATGGTTTAATCTGTATTTTAGTTGCTGGTCCACTGCTGATCCTGAACGTTTAGAACTTGTTGCAGAGTGCACCCTCCAGGCTATGACACAGATTATATAAAATATTTTTTTATCACTCCAAAAAATTAATAAACATGACTTGCAGGGCCATTCATGGGATGTATTTGCACTACATGTATGTTTGACCCCAAATCACTTAGTATGTGCCCAAGCTGGTTATATTCCAAAGAGTAGTTGACTGATTGTTCCATTGTATATATTCAAATGTCCATTATTCTATCATTCAGCAGGAAGTCAGCAACAGAATGAGTCTGGAGCAGTGTGTGGAGCTGTGGGAGGTAGACTCTATCGCTGTAAAGCACAATCTCATCAATTTAATTGAGGTGAGATAATATAAGAAATATCTTACTCAGTGGTAAGGTGATATATTACATGCTATGTATATTCCACGTGCAGTACAATGGTAGACTTTGTCAGTTTGGAGCTATTGGGAATTTGCTTCATAGTATTCCAGATTCTTCCCATTTTGATGTATCAAGAATGATCACTGAACTCATATTAGCAACTGGTGAAAGAGTGGCCCCTATGTTTAGGGAGCTGTCAGTATCATACTTTGGTACAGTCTCTATTGGGCAAGCTCACTGTAATAACAAATTGATGACACAGATTGCATTGCAATTGATGGAAAGGATGAGCCTTAATCAACATTGGGAAGCTGCTTTTAGTATTTACAAGTGCTTACTTACATTTGGGATGTCTTATTCAATGGGCTGTGAATATTTTTTGGAATCACACACTTCTGCAATATCCCTAATTGTAAAAGTATGTATAAAGAGCAACAACGCTGCAATAGCAGTTGAGGTTATGAGGTCGTGTCTGTGGTTGTCAGTAGGAGGGCAGGATGACTTGAAGGATAGACTCTTGTGTGCTGTGAATGTCGGTATACACTGTATCAACTGCAGCCTACTTGATGAGGCCATTGAGTGCATTGAGGCTGTGTCAGTGTTTGTTGGTGAAGAGCAACGTACTTCAGTAAAGTCACTTGGAAATGACATCATATGTTCCCTTCTTCAAAAATCTCAGACTAGTAAAGCCTTGAAATTGTGCTTTAAGCTGATTGAATCGAATTTGTGCTCCAAATCCTCCCTGTCTCTAGTGGTGCAAAATCTTGTTGTTCAACGTGAACTTGAAACTGCTAGGCACCTGTGTTGTACAGCTCTTGAAAGTGGTGTATATGAAAGTTTAAGAGTAAATGAGGATAAGTTTACTTTGCGTCTATCTCCTGGACTATCATACTTTGAAATTGAATATTTACTGAGGATGTACTTCTCACAACTTAAAATTGAGGAAGTTACCTGTGCTGTAAAGATTCTTTTTGTGTCTGGTATGTTTCACCTTTAAAATTATCATACTTTGTTAACTGTTAAGTACCATGTACAGAATCTGCAAAAGAAGTTACATGTGCTTTGGAGAGTATGAATCCCCCACTTTTTCCTGATGCTACTTCTGGACCTCTTTGCATTGTTCTGTCATCAAATTCCATCAAGTCATGGCTGATGGCTCAAAAACCACATCAGGTATGTCCATTCTTTTACCTAAAAGATGCAGTGTTTATATTGGTGAAGTAATACTGTGATACTTGTAGTTTGTCTATAAGTTTAGTTTTGCCAAGGAGTCAGCTAAGACAGCCTGCATGTGTTTATTACTTGCCTGTGCAGCCTTGAACATGTACTGAGTTTGGGTGTCTGGTAAATTTGTGTAATTTAAATCATTTAAGAATCAAAGTATCCAGTTGTCTTTCAAATTTTATGGAACACAGCCTACTAAGAAGTTCAAAGGAAGACTAACACAGGAGCTGGTAGTTGTTCTAAGACCCTACTACAAAGCCAGGCTGTTCAAGTCTGATGTACGTAAGAAATTCAGTGCATGCTTAAGGTAATTTCAGGCTCCCCCCCCCCCCCCCCCCAAAAATATGGAAGGGCACCATTTATTGTGCACTCTTCACTATGAAATAAAGGCTACATAGTACGACAATAAACAATTTGTTTGAGAATAGTCAAGTTTAAGGTTCTCCACAATTCATTAACTGTAAAAATGTAATGGGTATTATGAAACATGTAACTACTTCTCTTTGAATCTCTTACATAAAAGGTTTACCATGTCTGAAAATCTGTTGCAAGACGAGTTTTACCAAACAGTTGAATAAAAATTGTCTTGACAATTTGAAAAAAAAAAACCCACAAATTTCAATTGATTATTAATGTGAGCAAATCGTAGGTATTGTGAGACACAGGAAGGAGTAATCAAAACTTGGCACATTAGTTTTGACACTTCACTGATAAGAACTTTTGGAACATAGTTGCTCTTAATGTTGGTACACTTGGAAGTCCAACCACTCTCACAGCTGCCATCGCAACGAAAATTGTGCTGTCTTCATATTTATTAGAAGGTAAGTTGTTGATGTCTTGATGAGTCTCTGAGAAGCTGTGTCTTGGTCAGTATCATTCAGAAGAGTATCTACCAAATTCTGTACTCTCTACCAGCAAGTGACCTCATGAACCTTGGATTATTGGTTCTCAGTTACCTTGTATCCTGAGTCACTCTATCACCTTTTTCTTCACACTCTTTTCCTTCCATTTCCTTTCTGTTCTCCTCTTCTTAGCTGGTTTTCTTCTCCTCTTGATCCACCTTTGCAGCCTCCTGTGGTAACACATCTGCATCAGCAATATGAACGGCTCTGCTATTCAGTGCAGCTTTCCTTATCTTATGACTTATTTGTGTACTCTAAGTGTCATGAAATACGCTACTAGAGCTGCTTGAGCTACAGTGTAGGCCCCTCTCACATCTTTCTTTGTGTATGAGAGACTGGACTGTTCATCAGATTTCGATGATTTGTTTGGTTGACATATTGTATCCCAAACTACTGGGTCAATGTGGTCAATAAAGTTATTCAGATTAAATCAGTGGGGTGATTGTTTTGATATTGTTACTCACCATTTGTTGTAGCCTCTTATAATGCAGCTGTGTGTAGTTGTCTTTGTCGAAGACGTTGCTTGTATGTAGTGACTGTTGGCACTTTTTGCTTTCATACAGAGCATGTGATAGGGCGTCAAGTTTTTTTCCTTTCCAACATAGAATTATGCCGTGCTTCTTCACTTGGCAGGTGTACACCAGTTGGTGTTGCAGAGAAGAGGCCAACTGACTAAGTAGCCACCTATGTGAAGGAAGGCTGGACTAGTGGTAAAGGTGCTCATTTAAGCCTGAGATTGTGCTTGCTCAGTGAAGATGTTGTGTGCACTGAGCAAAGTGAGGGCATAGTTTGCCTTTAACTCCTGAGCTACTTTAACTACAGTAATTTGGATTGCCAAATCAATTAGGTCATCCTTGGATTTTATAGGAAACGGTAATGGTGATACTGATTCCTAGCACTTGTTCACTAGCAAATTGAATTCACTGTCATCACTAAATGTAGGTACAGTTTGCTCATGAACCTTAATGATTTCAAGCTGGACTCTATAGCAGGAATCACACACCTTGTCTGTTGGATTAATATCTCCATCAAAGTCTGTATGCTTCTGGAGGTGCGCTTGAACTAATGTGGGATTGGGACAGTGCCTAAAACCGGATTGTGATGGGCACTGCAAGCTTATTCCACAAGTGGCACATTTATAGTTGTATTTCTGGAGGTAGAAAATTTCAGGGTGCCTTGCACCCCTCTATTAATCTCTGTACAAAATAATGTCACTTACCTGAATTAAATTTCTTCTTCGTGTCAGGAGGTCCTTCAGGGTCATTATTTTCTGTTATGTACCTCTTCCTCCTAGCTAAGCTTTGCTGAGAAGAACACTTACTTCGTGCGTTCTCTGACTGATCGTCATAGGTGGTTGAAAGGCCCTTCCTTCATGCCATTATCTGGATGGTTTTGGCCATATCTTCCTTGTATGTCGTCAAAGTTTGAGTCCATTGATTTCGATCACTAACCATATTTAGTGCAATAGCAGTGAAAAAGCAATTTCCATCTCCATGAACTTGGGTGAATTGTAGTGCATTGTCCTGTAAAGTCTTCCTTAATGTTGTATTTACATCCAATAATTTGGTTGTAGAAGCTGGATCAGGGTGAAAGGAGGCAAAATGTATTACAGATTGTTTCAATCTAGAGAGTCCCATTGCTGAAAGTGATCTCAAAACCTGAAATTTTCTTAGAGATTCTTTATAAACCACAGCAATCAATTCTAAGTCTATAACACTTTGAGATACATCAATTTCCCAGTGGTTGCTGTTGTCCAACTCCTTATGTCTTTCTTTAGGAAGTATTCCAACAGGCCTGATCCTTCTCAACTGTCGCTTGTTCATTGTGCTGTTTTCGATGTTTGCTGGCAGTGATGGGTTTGTGTCACAACACGTGATAACTTTTTCTCTGACGAATTATGAGCATGAATGATAACATTAAGTAGCGCATATGCCAACAAAATTCCAACTTTGTTCCGATGAAACATAGAATTTATGTGATGATGAAATCTTTCATTTCTGTTTGTGCCTGCTCCAGGTGGTATATTTGACCATATGAAATATGTCTTCAATAGCCCTTTTCACATAAGGCCCAAGGAATGTGGGGTACTTCCAGGGTATGTTCTTTCTATGTACCACGCCCATTTTACATACATTTGTATGGAGATAGTGCCCTACTTTGACCCACGTACCCCGCATAGTGGAGCCAGCTATACCTACATAATGAATATTAGCTAAAAATATTATCTTTCTTCTACCAGGGACAAGTTGTCCTGTCTTCTAGAGATGACCCTACGTGGAGTTACAGCCCATCAAAGACAACCATTCTTGATGCATTCTTTCAGGTATTTCTCCAACAAAAAGGTAGAATAGCCATCTTTTGTCTTGGCTATCAAACCAGAAGCATGGTAGAGGCACAGAAGCCACCTTTACATGTTGGTTTCTTCGACATTAGAATGTCAATAATGTCATTTTTGGTTCTATTGGCCACTAGGCTCGCTCGGTACAAAGGCATCTTCAAAAACTATATCAACAAATATGTCAGGCAATACTTTTCCACCTCTAGTTTGAAAGCTAGGCCTGTAAATGGCTTACTTTTTTTTGTTTGGTAGTCGAACAGACAATTTTAGCTGTCAAATATAGGTGTCTTTGACGGACTGTAGCTTTGTGTATGATCATTTTCAGAAAACGCGACAACTTGCACGAGGTGAGGGAAAGATTGCATTTTCCGTTGATATTTGTTGGATTGGGACATCCGTTAAGACGGCTTGCAGCGCGCGCCATAAAGTTGACCTATTGCCCCATAGAAATGTATGGAAACAAAAATGTACCCCAGCTGAAACGCGTGCGCATTCCATGCATACTTTTGCTTTATGTGAAAAGGACTATTGCTGGAATAGTGTCTCTGATGATTCCATGACAGTCATTAACATCTTTCCACTTTTCAACAAAGTTCTGCATCTGTGCTACCATCTGGTCAGGCTGAGGAGTCACACATAACCTACTGTCACCACTGTCACCATTGGTACGAAACATTAAGGTTAAGTCATTCATACACAGAGAGGCAAGCTTACACCTCTTACATAGAGTCTTTGTTATCCATTGAGTGGCATGAAACAGATCGAGCTTAACCAAACATTCCTTCCCCAGCACTGATTGTATCTTTCCTCTCAGCTTACAACAATCGTCAATGTATACTCTGGTGATATTTGAACGTTCTTTCAGGTCCTTTAGTAGCACCTCTATCTGAGAAAAACTTGTGCCCATGGTTAGTTGCCATGTCACTATCTTTTCATCTTCATTCATGACCAAAAATAGGCTGTCATATTCAGTTGGGACCCATTTGCCATCTTCCCCTGATATTCAATATTTGCTGCGACTTTGAAAGTGTGATCATGAGAAATACTGCTTCCGGTTTTGATTGAAATCAGCTCTCTCAGGTAAATTTGTTCATTTCTGAGGAACATTGCCAAAAAACTCTGTTTAAGAATGTAGTCACTTGGTGTTTGAGAAAGAGGTGATGCCCAAAAATCGAGATTACCTTCATAAGTTTTTCATGTTCATTTAAAATGTCACATTGCTTTGCAAAGACAGTCCACCTTCTTTGGATGAGAAATGTCTCCATATTATGGAAGTTCATTCCTTGTACTGTGAGAGAAGTTTGCTAGTGAAGATGTCATTCCGGTACAATGTAAGAGAACAAATGGAATCATAGATGGTGATGGAAAACAATTTAAAATATTCTCATCATGTGCCAATACTTTATGCTTATTTTCACAAGAATTCACTACACTGACCAGATACACAATGTTATTCACATCATGGATAAGTCGTGGCTGTAGAGATGAAGAAGAGCCATCATTCCAGTATGAATGTCGCGTTGGACTCCCACAAGAAGGACTGGATATTGAGCCTGGTGGAAATATATAAGGATATGTAATGTATGGGCTCCAGAAAAAAATTCTTCACTGTGTAGATTGCAATCACTGACATTGGGAACTTGTGGATTTATTATCACTGCACTAATTCTTTGTTCTGCAAAGTATATAATATATTCTAGTAAAGTACAGATGAAAACATACCGTTGTGCACAAAACATTGCTCTTGCATGCCTCTTACCTTCAAATGCCTTCAACAACCGACAGATATACTGTTGAGTATGAAATGGGAGAGTTCCAGCAGCAGAATGAAGGTGATACGTGATGAGTACTAAAAATACTAAAATAATTTATATATTGCACATGCCATACATATAGCCTTTAGACACAAAGGGTGCACTCCTTCAAGAATAACAATATGTCTGAAATTCTAGTTCAAAAAACCTTTCCTTATCTCTACTCCTCAATAGATAAACAATAACTTCATATAATTATTATTACATAGATAATTATCACTAGGGCAGGTAACAATCAGTAATTAAGTGTCCAAAATTTAACACCTATATCAATGAAATTAACTCCTTCTTTGTGCAAGAAATGGCGAGGTTCACAGTATTGTAATGATTATTGCCAGCAAGTCATTGCAACTTAGTTCAAATGCTATACCAATACAAAATGTAGCGTGGATGCTAGGGATAAAATTTGGAAATAATAGCATCAACATTGAAGACATTATCAAGATCATGATTCATTTGGTGATTATTGGAATCAAACTGAATATGTGATAACAAAATAGGAATAAGATCAATTATTGAAGTGGATAAGCAGAATATTATCAAGACATAATACTACTGATAATAAGTGCTAATAAACTGAAGGGGAGAAGTACATTGAAATATTATATGTATATGAAGGAGGTAAATAAGATCAGCCTAACAATGGTAGATCACTGCAATCAAACATTTTGTGCTAACAAGTTAAATACCATAACGATGTACAAGGTCAACCCAACATAGCTAAAGTAAGAATACAGCATTAACAATGGAAATTACTTCTTTGGCTTCCTCAAGCGGGAGTCAGATGCTCTGATACCTTTGTGCAGGCCATCCATTAGCATTTGTGACTCAGTCCTTCGTTTTTTGTGGGGTGGTGGATCATTAGGGGGTGGACTATGTGTGAGGGAGTCTGAACGGTGGATGTGCTGCTCAGGATTGCTGCCTCTTGGAGAGGGACCTGAAGGCACAACCAACTTCTCACCATCTGTGGATGAGTCTAAAGTGAGGATAGGCTGCTCAGGAGTGCTGCCACTTGGAGAGGGACCTGAAGGCATGGCCAACTTATCTCCACTTTTGAATGAGTCTGAAGGGTGAATAGGCTGCTTAGGGATGGGATGCTCACGAGCGCCACCGCTTGGAAAGGGACCCATAGGCACGAGTGACTTACCTCCATTTGTGGATGAGTCTGAAGGGTGTATTGGCTGTTCGGGAGTGCTGCCATTTGAAGAGGGACCCGATAGCACGACCAACTCCTCACTGCTTGTGGATGAGTGTGTGGGCTGCTCAGGAGAGTTGCCTCTTGGATAGGGATCTGAAGGCACAACTGACTTATCTCCACTTGTGGATGATTCTGAAAGGTGGAACGGCTGCTCGGGAGCTCGAGGGTCACTGCTAGTAGTTGGATTAGGCTGCACAGTGATTTGAGTGTTGTATCCAGATCGTGTGACTATGAAATAAAAAGCGAATTATTATCACTATGTTTGTGACAGGCTTAAGTGTCTCCACACTATAGCCCATGCCATTACATAAGGGTTAATAAAACCCTGACCATGCATTTATTATTAAGTAGCTAATTTACTAACCAGCTAGCAACTGCTCATGCTGATTGTCGTCCACTTCATTCAGGTATATAACATCACACTTTCTCCTCCTATTGTTTTTGTTTCGTGTTACAACTGTGCTGGTTTCACTAGGGTTCAGAAAGTCTTTAACAATGAACACTTCACCCCGATTCTCAGTAGTGATTGCTTTTCTGATGGTTATGACAGGATATGTCAAAACATCAAGTATATCACTAAGGACAACAGCTAGCACCATCTTCCCACCTACTTTGAAATCAGTCCGTATGAATTGCAAAATCTATGGAAAAAAACAGAGTACTTCAGGCACGTGCTAAATTTACATGCTAATGCTATTACAGTATATCTTAAAAATTTAGCATGAAAGTGATAAGTATGCTTAAGCCTTGCCTAACTGATGCACGGACAGACAACTATAATCTTAATATAATGATTATACCAACTGGTTTGTCCTATGCCTGTAGGGCTTAGACATATTGAATGTAATAAATGTAGTGTATCCTGTCTCTATACGTGTGTGGTGTGTTTTGAGTAATGTTGTTTTAGTTAGCACTTAGTTCACAATATTAGTTCTAGTTGTAGTTCTTTTGCTTGTAGCCTGTAATAGTTTAGTTTTTCTGTATGTAAAGAACTATTAAATTAGTTTTAGTTTTATTCCATTCAGGCTGGTACTTGTAGTAGTAGTTCCAGTATTAGTTTTCTATAAATGCAAAAATTCAAAGTTTTTCATAAGATTACACAACCAAATCCTGAGCAGAACAGCAACACTTTTCAAGAAAATACAGTTAGACAAACATGTTTCAAGGGACATACACAGACAATTAAATTTGATACACACACAACACTGCTAATGATTAAGGGACAAGCCCTGAGCAGAACAACAACACTTCTCAAGGAAATACAGTTAGACAAACATGTTTCAAGGGACATAGCTACACAGACAATTAATTTGATACGTAACACTACTAGTGAATGAGGGACAGCTTTTGAGTGAACAAAGAGAACGTTTGAACTTTGAATTACAGTACGGGGTGCAATAAAAGTTGATATGTACACAGTTTAACTAGTGAAAGAGACATATTTAACTTGCAGATACACCTACGATTAGCTCACAGATAGTGCTTGTTGTTTCGTATAATAACCTCTCGCTCCAGGTTTTTGTCACACAACCTGTTCTTTTTCCCATGGTGGACTCACCAACAACAGAGAATGTGTGCTCAACTGGGGCAGATGAGGCTGGGATGGACAGCAGGTCGATTGCAACAGCAGTGAGAAATGGGTAACTCGACTCATTGTCCACCCAGAAGGTGATAGGATCTGCTCTCTCCGAAAGTGTGATCTTTGACAAGAAGTATTACTCCACTTCTGAGGTGGATGTAGTGCACTCTTCTCCAGGTCTTCTTTCTACCGCTGTTCTATAACTTTATCCAGGTGCTTAAATCTCTTTAATGGAGGGGATCCCTGATCATATTCTTCTTGGGAAACTGTTAAGGTGAGTCGCACTGACTTGGTGTCCTCGATCCATTCTTGACTCTCTGCAATTGGACCAGATACAAAATTCCTCAACAACCCAGGGCTGTAGCAAGCAAATTTCAAGTGGTCAGGCCAGGAAGTGGGTGTGGCCATACAATAATGCAATTATTATGGGATGTGATCAGTCAAGCACAACGTGAATTTGAAATTCATGATAGTGATAACTAGTATTATTCTAACAAACTTCTCTAACACAAGGCAATGCCAGAGACATTGTCATAGATCTACATTCAGCTAACCAGGTGCACCATGCATGATGAACTGTAGCCTTACTAGCTAGTCTTAGTATCTTCAAATGCAAGCTCCTCATTTTGAAGCCCACCCATGCACACTGATTCAGGGCTAGTGACTTCTTGGCCTCACCTCTCTTCTTAACCAAAAGAGCATAGCAAAGGTAGGCTACCCCGGATAGATTACATGAATATACTGATCATGAGTTAGGTAGATCTACATTCAGAGTGTTAACTGCAGTACAGTAGCTATGCATCCATTTCCTACCGTTATCGACCATTTCCTACTTTATTGTCCTCTGAAAAGTGGTCCGGCCAAAACCGGACCAACCGGACTGCTTGCTACGACCTTGCAACCCATATATGTACACACTAGCTGCGGAGTAAACTAAGGGGCACAACAAAGGTAAAAACCATGCCTACCAAAACTGTCTAGAATAGTTGTCAGAGGACAACCGCCTAAAACCAATAACTTAAGTCAGTGGTCACACAATTACTCTGAAAGTACATGTATCATCCATTAACACACACCTGATCCAGAAGCATCTTTTAGCGCTATCCAATTGTAGAGGGTTCAACAAAACTCTGTATCGAGCATCAAGCGCAGTAGCTGCCAGCATGATTGGTTTGTGTCCTTCATCGCCAGGAGAGGTGTACTTGACAAAGCTTTGTTGCAGTTCTGTCTGCAGGACTTTTGCCATTCCAGACAAGTCTTCAACTGCTTTCATCTGCAAAGAAAGTTAGTGTAGTATATATATTGATGTGTACAGCAGTACAAGCAACAATATACAGATTACCTACCTCTTCAAGGTGGATGTTCATATCCATAATGGCTGGAATTACACAGGAAAGGGTGGTGAACTCGTTTCCACTTAAAAGGGAGGTGAACTTGGCAAAGGGGTGCAAGAGAATGGAGACGTTTTTTTTAGCGTTCTCTACTCACTGGCTGCCAAATCATCCCAACCCAGCTCATCTAACACAACCTTCAGCTTCTCCCTCACTTCCAACAGACGACTGATCAGCAGCAATGTAGAACTCCACCTAGTGGGGGGCAGTCTTTGATCAATTTCTTTCCTGACAAGACTATCAGTCTTTCGGTCGCTTTCGTGGAGGTGTTCACTTTTCTGACTATAGCTTTCGTACGTTTTATCACCTCCTTAAACTGGTCAACATCGTTGAATTTATGCACCACGAGTTGCAGCGTATGCGAAAAGCAAGCAAGTCTGTTTAATGAACTAAATTCAACTTTGTGGTTGATTTCATGATCCAGATAATCCTCGGTTTCATCCTGTGTACACGGATCTGCTGTCTCCTCATCTTCGTCCTCATCATTCCCTGTCTCGTCTACGACAAAGTGGTCAAGATTAGCCTTAAAAGCTGCAACCATATTGCTTTCGTTGTCTGTTATGATCGCTGAGACTTTATTGGGTAGAATATCCCACTCAACAAGTATGTCGTCCAGTAAACTCCAAATATTGGAAGCAGTGTGGGAAATTGTAAGCCTACAGATGGCTAGGGTTATGGTATGATGGCGATTGTCAGTCCTCGAATAAAAATGGGCAGCCCCTTCTTAGACCAAATATCACATGTGATACTGACAGCATTGGCACTTTCTATGTAGGCAGATATCTTGGCTTTGAGCTCTATCATAATTTGATCCAGCTCTCTCTGGATGCTACTCCTTCCAGGTACGGGATAACACTTATCCATAGCACTCAGCAAATCTCGAAATTCCAAGTTTTCAATGATCCTGTTAGCGATGCTGGAACTTCCCACAAAGATGGCTAGTTTTCAGGTGATTAGCTTGTATTGGGGACTATCTTTGGAGTATTGATTCTTCTTTGTCAAGGACTCCATGTGTGTGGACTGATGGTGGTACTTAGTGATGCTGCACGTTTCGCACTCTCTTTCTCAACCTTAACTTTCTTCGACTCCTCTTCCTTTCTCATTATCTCTTGGAAGACATTTGGGTGTGCTAATTTCAAATGTTTTTTGAGGTTTGTCGGGAATTTACTAGCAACATTCTTTCCACAGATGGACTGTGAGTTGAGTTGCTCCACTTGGCATGTGCTTTTGTCTGTTAAAAGATCATAAAGAAAGTGTTTTCACACTGGGCTTTTCTTGGGACGTCCAGAGGGTCGAGATTCTAGTGGCGATTGTAGTGGCGATGGACCAACTTGAGAAGCAGATGCTGAGGTGGCAACATCGATCACAGCACTTAGCGTTTCTGGTGAAGAAATCGGTACCAGTGTTGTCATCATACTGGTGCCAACATGAACGATTACAGCAACAATGGCAAAGAACGTTCCGAGGCTACTGACACGCAAGAAGAATGCCAGACCAAGACTGTGGCATAGTCCAACAACTGACAGCGCTGAATGAGCTAACATCAACCAAGAATGTGACCTATTTTCACAGCTTTGAAGAACGTAGAACAACACTAACAAAGTCAACTCCAGGCAACTTAGACTGATCTATGGCCCTGCATACACCGCTTTCATATGATGTGTGCCATGTGTTCCTTACTGAGCATGCGCTGTGCACTAAAGAATTAAGGTTTATCACGTGCACAGATCTACGGGTACTAGGTATTACTAAAAGGGTCAAAAGGTAAAAATCTCTACTGTAGCATGTCGACAGCGCACGCGCTGAGAATTAAAAAAAACTAGTACTACCCCCAAATTCTCATAGTTCTAGTTTTAGTTAAAAGTTTGTTTGCGTAGACTTTTATAGCTCTGGTTTAATTTGGTGAGACAAACTGTCCTTAAAACTTAGTTTTAGTTTTTAGTTATATACTTCAAAAGCCTTGACTAAAAGTATTTTTAGTTTTAGTTTTAGGGTTTTGAGTGTCATGCTCTAATCCATTTTAGCATTTTCCCTCCCCCACCCCCCACTCCCACCCCCAATATTGTGTACCAATATTACTATGATGTTTATTACTATTGTATAGGATGAGTTTGCACACTTCCTGCATTTTGTAATGAAGAAGCATTGGAGAAAAGTGAAGAAGCTGTCCAGTAGAGTTGTTTCAAAGACTGTGCGTGCATATATCACAAATGCAGTACAGTGTGAAATGAATTCATATTTGCACTCCAAAAAGTTGTAAGTCGAGCTACTGATATGTTTAATTGATGGTAATGATAAATACAGAGCAATATTAGAATTGATGTCAATGAACATTACTCTCGTAGTACGTAGGTTGTGTTTAGCTATTGATGTTTTACATGATTGTTTCTTGAAGCAGTTGGTTACTAAATGTCATTGTAGTTGTGTAAACAATGATTTACTTGATCTTGCATGTGCGATCACGCCCAGTCACATGGTACATGCAGCTACAAGCACCCTGATAAAGGGTCAGCCGTGTGTTACACTGAATTGTCAATTGTCATGATCTTATTACTGGCATGCTATTGTAATTCTGATGAAGTCATGCTCACCACACCATCATTGGCCTTGGTATTGTTACTAGCCTACATCTGAGCATTACAAACACAATTGAATGATGTAATGTGACTCTACGTCACTGTACGTCTCGTCTAATACTTACTCGCATACACATGGGTTATGCTTAACTATCAGTTACATCTACTTCCTATCAATGGACATGAATGGACTGACAAAATTGCCAAGTAATAACCCCTCTCTAATCTAAGCTTCACTGCAAAGATCAATGATATAAATATTTATGCCACTTCTGTAAGTTTATTGGCATTGAATCCTGTACGTACTATCTGCACACGTTTTATCATTGTGGTAGTGTACTCCAAAAAACCATTTTGACCATTAATGTTATCAATGTTGACATAGCTAGATCCATTGCCTACTCTTGATGACATTCATCAATGGTATTAGACCACCAGCTGGCATGCAAGGTGATAGAAAGTACAGAGGGAAACTAGTCTTTGGAGTGACCAAGAGTATCTATATACCTTTCCATTATTGTTCTCTACCTCCCGTCTCTCGACTTCCTTTTGATACTAACTTAATTTGCTAATAGTATCGAAGCTGTAATGTAAAAAGCTAGATGTGTACAGGAAACTGTTTGGTGAAGGATGGGCATCTCCAAATTGAATGATGACATAATGAAGGTAACTGTGGAAGTGGTCATCACGTGGAGGCCAAAAGTGATGAATATTGTTAGTACATGCAAAACAGGATTTACTCCGTACATTGAAAATGTGCGCTTAACATAAACATGTCAATTTCATCATTTCTGTCATCGTTGATATACATGCAGAATTATTGCACAATATCTTTCCTGCATTTCAAACAATTACTAAGTTTGTTTACATCGCATTATACTCACGTGGAAAGTCTTTATCTTGGGGTGTAACTACTACTACTGCATGTACTATTACTACTATCTACTACTACTACTATTAGTGTGTAATCTTTTTCAGGCCAAAGGATGGCCAAATATTAAATCTTTTTAACAAACTTGGTTGTCCAAATTTTTGTGCATCAGTTGTGTCTTTTTCGGACGGCCAATGTTTAAATGTTTCGTGTAGCTATCTGATAAACTTTTTGTTGGTCCAAACTAAGTATGCACTGCGCTCACCTCATGCAACACTGCCAAGAGGTTTGGCCTAATATCACCCTGCTAGCCTCGTCCCCGGGCCCATTATTGGGTTTTCAATGTTGCATGCTGAAAAGTGGGAGGGCCAGGTACTCGAAATCACGTGTGGTGTGTCATGATGATCGTAATAATTTTGTATGATGTGACATGATGCAAATGTGTGGCTTTCACTAAAAATAGTTTCAGTGTCATTTGCTAATCACTGCTGTCTTCCTTACACCCTGACAAGCACTCAATCATGGGGACAAACTGATCATAGGCGTAGGAACCAGGGGGCACCAGGGGCATCTCCCCCCCCCCCCCCCCAAAAAAGCTTGGAAGGGGGGCAGTGCCCCCACAGCCAGAGCCATGTGTATCCATGCTGTACTTGCCTGACTAGTTGCACACAACCAATTCTTGCCAACAGCAGCAAAATTGGCATGGCTTCAATGGAAAGTGGCTGTGGTCGCATATGGTGCTTCATTCCAAGTATTCCTAGCAGATAGTCCAAATCTAAACAGTGACTAATTGTATCGTAGCCTGCTAACTTGATTCAGTCTTACAGTGTACATTAATTCCTACAACTCAGAATCAATGTGGAATGGAATTGAGCTAGTGGATATAGTCACTTATGATATTGTGTTGTGCCTTTCATCTCACGTTAGTTCCTGCAGTGCAAACAGTTGTAGGAGTAACAGTGAACTTTACTGGTACTCTATTTGCCCTAGTAAGGTTCACTGTTACTCCTACAATTGAAGCCACCAATCACACTACAGTAGTATTTATGTAGATAGTATGTACATGTTTCTCTCAATCTATATAAGCAGCATGTAGCATGCTTTGCACAGCTTAAACTTTCAACAAGAACGACGCTCGAAATCAGCTCCTAGGAATGAAGCTCTCCTTGATTTTGTTTTTGTCTTTGCTCCTGTTTGCCCTCGAGGCAGATTCGGCTAATTGGACAAAGGACTGCAAGAAATATGCATATGGAGGAGCAAGTGGGGGAGATGTTTTTGTGGGTAACCCAGCCAACATTTACCCTCATATTCATTGCCAAAAAGGCTTTATAGTTTTCTCACACAGCAAGAACAGTCACACAGACTTGGTTCGAGGTGTACCGAAGTGTGCAACTATAAAAAAAGCAGCTACAACTCCAGCATGGTACAACTATATGAAAGAAGCTAACAAGGCCAAAAGTCTTATTAATGAATTAAAGGCTGATTACTGCAAGAAAATGAGCATGATGAAACGCTTGTTAATGCATCTTCTGCTGGAAAGCTGAGCTCTCCATCCAGTAACTGTAAGATATGTATAGTTTAGAGACCTCAGAATGTAGTTGATTAGCATACGCTGAAAGTCATGTTACATAGATTTAATTTTGGTTTTAATTAGACCTTATAGTTTCTACTCAGTTTGCTGCTTATAATGTTGCTTCATTGACTGAATAGTACGTATATTTGTATCAGTTTGGGTTGCATAGTCACTACTCTAGCAAAGGCCTCTGATCCAATTCATTTATAGGCACCTATGCAATGACATTTGTCAACAACTAAATCAATACTTCAGTATCATAAACTTGGTTCTCAGTCAAGTCATGTGAAATACTTTTTCGCATGCCAATATTCCTCGAGCATGATTATTTGTTGTCATAATATTTGTATTGTCGTGAAAGCTGAGGTTGTTACTGAAAACTATTGTATAATTCAGGTTTGCTAGTTAATGGAGATGTCCCTATTTAGCTATATATATGTAAGGAGTGTGGTAGTTAAAGCTAAATAGAGAGATCATCCTCGATGTAATTATGAATTGTGCTTTTCTGTATGCAAGCTACTGCATGGTGCAGCATGAATTCTAGCTCTGTGGCTTCACAAATTCAAACCTAGTCTATTATAGGCTATAGCTAAAGTCAATGGTCTCACAGTCAAGGCTCGTGCAAGGGTTGACATCATGATAGAGTAATCTATAACTAAACAATGCAGGCAATAATAATACAGTAAGCCTGATAAATTATTACTATGAGTTTGCATGCATTTGGTATTATAGGGTGTACAACAATGACAGTAATTTTAATGTAGTCTACTAAATTACAATACCATATCCCATGAAAATGAAAGTAAAAGACTCGTTCTATTCTTAGACTATTACAGTGAAACCTCTGAACAGCGGACACATTGGGGGCAGGACACTTGTCCGTTGTAGAGAGGTCGTCCCTATCTCGGAGGTTGATTAGCTGGCCACACCCCCAATCTTGAGCTCGTTAATAGGTTTTAATGCAGAGGGGTGTGGCCTACAAGAAGCTGAATCAGCCAGTCTCGATCAAACACGCTCGGCATGGGCAAAAATCGACAAAAAAACAAAGGAGTGGACGGACTATTTGAGTAACAATGTCAAAAGTTTGATGTTATTCTTATGATTTGTGCTGCGGTTTTGGCCTCTGTCCGCTTTTGGAGGTTATTTTGTACAGATTGCTGTCCTTTGGGGGCGAGCTGGCTGTCCGTTGTCCGGAGTAGAGCGGTGTCCGCTTCTCAGAGGTTCTAAATGTACTATTTCTATGGGAAGAGCAATCGGGGGCATGGAATTTGTCCGCTGTACAGAGGTTGTCCGCTTCTCGGAGAGTCCGTTATTAGAAGTTTCACTGTAGTCTATTCTGAGATATTCGAACACACTTTAATATTGTTCAAAGTACAAGTCAAGCTGCTAGCTACTACTGTTAAATTTCAAGCAGACACATCAAAAAGCGTTTCAAAGATTTTGTGCCCAAAAATACGCAATCAAAATGTTGACTATGATGAAAAGGCGGACACGGTAGGACACGGACTCGGACGCGGACCACAGTGCAAGCCCAGTGCGCATGTGCAAAAGGTGTACAATGCTGAACATGTATTATGTTACGTGAATAAAAGAGATCCTGTGGATGCCCGCTCTGGTATAATATTTATACGCAAAGTAAGAACTAGGGGTGGTAAAGCTCCTTCAAATTGCATGTTCCATGCATGTCCCTTAAACATAGCATTCAATGGCAATGGCAATAATATTGTTATACCCCAGCTATCCACCATAGTGGATCGTTGACACGAGTAGCATGCATACGTATGTAATATTATGTAACGTGGTTATAATTTAGAATAATATTAATTGGCTATGTATATGTACAATATTAAACACTGTAATACAACTAGCTACTACAATAATATTATTATCATGATTTGAGTTACTCCATTATAATGGTGGTGCCCATGGGCTTCATGCACTGCATGGATAGTGTTATTTCTACCTGACAGAGAGGAGGCAGTTTGTAGTAGTTGAGGGCTCTTGTTCTCCCACACTTCAAGTCGTTTCTGGAGTCCCGCAAGGCTCTGTCCTGGGACCCTTGCTGTTTGTCATCTACCTTAATGATGTTGCCGACTGCATCTCTGGAGGTAGCAAGATCAATCTATTTGCTGATGATATAGCACTTTATAGAATCATCACCAACCCAGATGATTACTTAACACTCCAAGCAGATGTGAATGCTATCAAATCTACTCTCACTACCAAGTATCTTACGCTAAATCCGAAAAAGTGCTGCTGCTTGTTCATTTCTCGTAAGCGAGTTCATTCAATACCACCACCTTGCTTGACTCTTGGACACTCACCACTTGCTCACATCTCAAGTTATAAATATCTTGGTCTAACAATTACATCTGATCTCATGTGGTCGATACATATTGCCAACATATACAGCAAGACTAGGAGACTTATTGGCCTGCTCTACAGACGATTCTATAAGTACTCTTCACCTAATACTTTACTTAAATTATATGTCTCCTTCATCAGGCCCCACCTTGAATATGCTTCAGCTGCTTGGGATCCCTTCTTAAAGAAAGACATAGATCTTATTGAAGACGTGCAAAAATTTGCCCTTAAAGTCTGCCTAAAGTCTTGGAATTCCAATTATAATGATTTATTGAAACAATCTAATCTCCTATCCTTGCAAGCTAGAAGGCATGATACTAAGCTTTGTCACCTATACAAGATAGTCAACAACGTAACTTTCTTTCCCAATGCTCCAACACAAACCAGACAACTAACATACTCAAGTCGCTCAGTTCATCCCAAAGCAATAGTTCCTCTACAAGCACACTCATCTCAATATCTGTATTCGTTCTTTCCAAGCACTATTGTTGCATGGAACTCACTTCCTTCTGACACTGCTTCCGCTCCCTCCATCACCTCTTTCAAGACAGCACTAAAACATTAACTCATTAATTCCTTGTCTCAATTAATTTTCTCTTTGGTTGCATGCTTGCATTAGCTTTTAGCTAAGTCATGTAACCCCTGCAATGCAGAAACTTTTATAAAAAAAAAAAAAAAAAAAAGTTATGGAGACAGGGGCGGATCCAGGACCTCCAGTAGAGGGGGTGCTCAGGAAAACAATCGCGCGTG
>OZ220053.1:0-42853 GCA_964291365.2 Stappiaceae bacterium | reverse complement strand
GATCAAGATAATTTTATTCAGCGATTGCTTGATCTATAAATGTCTAACCAGTGTTTCATTTGGAGGGGGTGCCCTGGGATATCCCCCCCCCCCCCAGACCAGGTTTCCTCCCCCCAAAATTCTTGAAACTAATACATGTACATGTAATAAAATCTCAAATACAATTGTATAGTGTAATCACAAACTGCATAGCTTCCGTATCAATGTTAATTTTGGTAAAAATGGATCTAAAATGCTGTCTGAGAGGTCTTAAATTTCAAACATCTTTCTGGGAGGGATGCTCCCAGACCCCCTAGAGATGGTGGTGTTTTATCATAAGATTGACTTGTACTTCTCTCCCTAACGAAAATCCAGTAAGAAACCCTGTAATGTACCTGTAATTGTATCCAGTGAGTCCATTAAATCTTCGCTGAAAGGGCTGGCTCCCTTGGCTGGTCCGAGAGAGGTAGGTCACGTACTGTGATGTGGCAGTTGGTACCAGAACTAGTAGGTTCAAGGTCCCTGTCCAAGGTGTTATTGTTACTGCAGACAAAACAATAGAAGTAATAGACAATAATGCCATACCGTAATCATGGATGTAACAAAAGTACTGTAATCTGATTGGTCAGGAATTGAAGGGGTATCTACAGTACCATAATTCTCATACAAACTAGTAAAAATCTCATAAATGTATTGCTTGGAGCATGACGCCAAGCTTGGTTGTATCCCAGTATATCCAAGCATCTGTGGTTGAGTACACACAAGTCAACCACAGTACAAGCATTCAGACAATGTAATAATTGGAAGGTGGAGTCTACCTTGGAACTTGCTGAGTAAGCAAGCTCGCTCATGAAGTGAAGCTACATGTAACAGACCATACAAACACTCATGCATACACACACAGAGGCTCCAGAGTGTACAAGACCATGCAAATACACACACACACAAGTGAAGCTAACAAACCATGCAAATACTCATGCATACACACACACACAGAAACTCCCAAGGTGAGGGTGTACAAGACCATGCAAATACGCACACACATACACAACCCCAGAACATTTACATGTACATTTGTAAACAGAGCACTATAATCAAGCACTAAAACAGCATTATCAATTGTATACATTTTCCACTGTACATCACAACATTCATCTCTTTATCATGCCTACAGCTGGTTAGCTTGAGCGCTTACTTGTTGATCTTCCATTGTTGGTAGACATGGAGGTAGGTGAGGTGGTCACTCTCCTCCTCACGAGCTTTAGAATAAATGAAGATTGATACAACAGATACAATGACCTGTAGGCACAGAAGAGACAGAGAGAGAGAGACATTGCGACATAAAAAATGGAGAACCAATTACATGACAACATAGAAAGGATGACCTGTTGTGAGATGAGAGAGGGGAGAACCCTTTAATTATAATAATATTATGAAGTGTGATGTAGAATTCATTGCTTGAGATTAAGCACCCTTCTAAAAGATACACACACCACCTCAAAACATGCATCTACATGTACAAGTCATGTAGCTCAATAGTAATCACCACTGGCCCCAGGGCACTGGGCATACTCCATGATAGTTCAAGGCTTAGCCTAACATGGATGGGGCTAACATTCACCCATGTCTGTGTTGATAGCAGCCAAACATCAGAGGAGGTACGAAATGATCATGTGCTCGCTCACAAAAGCTGTGTCATCCCCTTTTATCCCCATATACATTATACATGTACTTTTCATAGTAAAACTTTGACGACAATTGTCGAAGGTGATCCCTTGGGATCCCCACAAACAAAACTATATGGCCGTGATCAGCAATTGAAACTACACTATCATTTTAAGCTGGGATCCCTTGGGGATCCTGCAATTTTTAACCTTCAACACAGCGACTGTATGTGGGACACACCCATGATGACACGCATTGGTATGGGCGCGAGTCACATGGAATATTAACAATTTCGTACCTCCTCTGAGCTGAACATGTACATGTACAATGTACATGTACAGTGCTCTCCCCAAGAATGATACAAGGCATGGTAGGACAGCGTGGTTTGGGCATGGCCTGTGGTCACATCAAAGCTTTTGGTCTCTTTCTTTTCCCACATCAAACAAAATCTGTTCTGAAGGCTTGCAGGGCCGACATGCCTCAAGTATGCTGGGGAGAACACTGATGTATTGTTGAAATGAGGACATTCAGGTTAATTAACCACAACTATTTAATATATTGGTGTGTTGCAACACTAAGTATCTACCTCTTTAAGATTGCAGTATGTATGTGTGCATACTGCATTGTACACAAAGTGGAATATTTAATAAATAGCTCAGAATAGCCACATCCAAGCTCCACCCACTGTAAAATAAGCTTTGAAATTATTGTGATAATAAAAGAGCTAACAGGAAAAAATAGGAATCAATTGTACATGTACAATGCAGTATACACA
Organism: Stappiaceae bacterium; assembly: GCA_964291365.2. GTDB lineage: Bacteria > Pseudomonadota > Alphaproteobacteria > Rhizobiales > Stappiaceae > JBDWFY01. The sequence continues at coordinate 40,434 of OZ220053.1, read as the reverse complement.
CAGTACAATATTTATGCCCTACTACAGGTATATTTTGTGGTGTTTTGTGGCCTTTTTATTTCTGTTTAGTGTGTTGGTTGCTTGGAATTAAAAAAAGGCCACCCTCCCCTACATTCGGAGCATCTAAGCCTGGAACGCTGGTAAGGGTGACTGCGGACACTTTCACTATTGATCTAGCCCCCGCACTAATAGTATGCTCGATTTGGCTATTTATAGGGCTGGATTGGATAGGGGAGAAATCAAAATGGGCTTCGCAATGGAATGTAATTAAATTCTCATGAATATCATCAAGAAATTCTTGTTCGAGTGAGTCGACTGCCTTATCTAATAGACCACAGAAGCTGCTACACTTACACAGCGTAATAGTTGGTATATGCATATCTTAATCTTATAGAAGGGGTAGGTATTGATCAATCATATCTCGGTGAAGGAAGCAGCTACGAAGCAGGAACAAAAACCAGAACGCAGCTAATGATGTAACAAAAGCAGTAAGACTCTAAATGATCTTTTATAAGGTTACTTCCTGCTGGAATAGGTGTAGTTCATAGTATAGCTATGGGTGGTAGACCTACATGTACATGAAGCTGGGAAAGGGTGAGATACCAGGTTTGTATCTGAATGGACATTTTCCTGTTATGACTTTGATAATCACACTCGTTTACATAAAAAGAGGGTGGAGCTTGAGTGCAACACTTTCCGAACTTTTTTTTTCATGCATATACTTTTAAAGATTGGAGCCATGGAATGGATTCAGGCCATACATGTGTGCACAATTGCAAATGAATGAATATGTACATGACACCACTTTCACACACAATGTACAACTGACCCAATATTGCCTCAAAGTGACCTCTAGGTGAATCTGAATGGCCTGCTACATAGCATTCTCCATGTAATTATCCGAGGGGTTATGAGGAAATATTGAGTGGAAAGACTGACCAGGGATTGTGAAGGTTGGAACGTTGCTGAAAATTTGGAGAATTTAACAGCATCCATGGTAGCCAAGGTGACAAACAGTTTGAGGTCGTTACATTGAGTACAACCTGGAGGGAGGACAGGATAACAAAGAGAGAGACAGACAGGGAGAGAGAAAGAGAGTGTGAATATATGCAGCCAAGAGTACATGCATGTACAGTAAATCTGGAAATCTTAGTTGTAAAAATATTTTCGTAGTCGATGGCAGGTACATGTACGAAAATGAATCTTATAAGAATGCATGCACACTATTGACGTTAACATAGTAAGGGGTTGTTCTTACTAAAAAATTTCAACACGAAATTCATCATACAAAAGTTACTAACACGAAAACTTCCAGATCTACAGTATTATAGTGGTCGTAAAATTGATTTTCCATTAATTAGAACACTATTCACAGTCCTAGCTATTTAGAGACATAGATAAAACCCATCCCTAAGAGAAAGGCTTAAGCTGTCAGAAAAGATACACAATGTCATGATAAAGAGACAGAAGCCTGAGAAGGGAGCATTGTTAGTTGGGTAAGGGGTTGTCACCCTTTTTATGGAGTACATCAGTGTTTAGTGATCTTTTGTGAGCCTCGTCCATAATGTCCAAGTCCAGCTCCCTGAAGCACACCTCAGCAGCTATATTATATGGAAATTCTGTGTAGGAGAGACACAGATAGACCACACCTACTCCACAAGAGCAGTCATGTGACTTGTTAGACCATTTCCCTCTTCTTATAGCCTCGTCCCCAGGCCCTTCCCAGCTTTTCAATGTTGCATGCTGAAAAGCGGGAAGGCCTGGTATCAGAAGTCACATGACTTTGCGTCATGATGACACGAAGACCAGCAGTCAAAGGCCCCTTCGATTCTTCGAAAAGCAGGCCACACGCTGTCTTTACAAGTTTATTTTCTTACTCTCTATAGTCCATAAGAATTGTACCACACTCGGTAGCTGGCATTTGAACCATACATCTCGATCGTTGGCAATGAGAGCCATCAAAATTTTCGTGACCTTTGATGCACCCTGCTTACTGGTAGGTCTCTCTACGCGTTCGTCATGCATGTGACTTCTGATACCAGGCCCTCCCGCTTTTCAGCATGCTAAATTGAAAGGCTGGGAAGGGTCTGGGGACAAGGTTATCTTCTTACACAAATACACTTAACGTTTTACAACTTAAATCCAACTTCCAAATTATTGGGCTCACCTTCATATGCACGGATAGTACTCCTTGCTAGGAAAACAGCGCTGGCTTTTTTACACCACAAAAATCACTGCTTCTGGGTGTTGGTATTGTAACGGTCGTCGTATGTGGTAAAGATCGTCAGGGTTCGTTTTCCTCCACTATGGCAAAATATAGGCACAGTTTTATTGCTAATTACGAATGATCGATGGGTAGTAGCAAGGCTTTTGCATCAAACAAAGCAAGAGATCCTTCTGCTGGCGAGGAAAAGTAGAAATTTTATTACGCATGCGCATTTGAACACGCGTTCAAGGTAAAACTGTAATGATGCACTTTCAATCCAGATTCCAGTATACTAGTACCGGCCGCATGGATAGACTGTATCCGGGGCGCGCGCAGTTTATCCATGCGGCCGGTACTAGTATACTGGAATCTGGATTGAAAGTGCATCATTACACTTGTGTTCAAATGCGCATGCGTATTAAAAATTCTACTTTTCCTCGCCAGCAGAAGGATCCCTTGCTTTGTTTGATGCAAAAGTCTTGTTACCACCCGTCGATCATTCGTAATTAGCAATAAAACTGTGCCTATAGTCTGCCATAATGGAGGAAAACGAACCCTGACGATCTTTACCACATACGACGACCGTTACAATACCAACACCCAGAAGCAGTGGTTTTGTGGTGTAAAAAAGCCAGCGCTGTTTTCCTAGCAAGGAGTACTATCCATGCATATGAAGGTGAGCCCAATAAATTGGAAGTTGGATTTAAGTTGTAAAACGTTAATGTGAAACTAGTAGCAGACACTAGAGCTAGTAAGAGTACATGTATATACCATATAGCCGAAAATTTTCACTGCACAAAAGTTTTGCCAAGCCCAGCTACCTTTGCATTGTAGAAATATTCTGTGGAATAAACTTGCACCAATGCAGTAAAGCTCTCTGTGTAATCATTAACACAGGACAAAAAATTTAAGGATAAAAAAATTTCACCAACAAGAGCAGGTGGTGAAATTGGTGAAAATTTCCAGCTATACGGAATCTACAAGTTGTGTTTGAGTGATTATACAGTCTGTAGGTACATTTACCACATTGGTCATAATTGTGACCTTCCATGACAAAACCAAGCATAATGCGCTGACAACCGATTTTGAGTTAAGGCCACCATTACCAACTACAACCTTTGAACTGCTGCTCCTGCAAATTTGAAGTCTCTAGCACGTATACTCATGGAGATATGAGCCAAAATGTACCCGGATCGCCCGTACTATAGTTTTGCAGAAAGTGCAATGAAACATTGCTACGTACATTGCATGCGGAAGTCCGTATACTCGCCGTTTATTAAAAATCCGTGGCCCCGCCCACAAAGTCAACGAGCTAGATGGCTCCAAAACGCTCGAACGAGAGCAGCACTCGCCGTTTCGATGGAAAAGAACGAGAAGACAAGCGTTTCTAAGGCTCGTTTGTACACAAAATCGAAGAAGAAAAGTGACTGGTGACTTTTTTATTCGCAGCTGCCACGGTTGCCTACAGCAACAGGTCCGTGCCATGAACGCTCTATGTAGCTACACGGCTGACTTCTTCGAGCCATAACTCGGTAAGTATAGCGTTCTAGAAGCTACGAAGCAGATTTTCGTGTAGAGGAATGATTCCTCTATCGATCTATGCCAAAAGGTGAAATTCGATAATTATCAGCCCAAGCGATTATTATGGCCTGTATCTCAGATTGATGTCCAGCGCATTATGCTTGGTTTTCTCGTGGAGGGTCACATATTATGATGTGAGTGGGTGTGGATGGCTTCCTGGTTGAGTGTCTGCTGACAGACAGTCTGTAGTTCACAGAGTTGGTCTAGAGAGAGCTGGACAGAGTTCTAGCAAGCTGCAGAGTTGTCCAACATGCCACAGAGCAACCAAACCGTCAGCTCAACAGCAGCCTCAAGGCATCAACATGACTGCATGGGGTGAATAATACAATTACGTATAAACTGGGTTTGCAATGCTTGGACGTGAGGGCGTAGCAGGCCAATAATTAAGTTGTACGAGTGTCACTATATCAGGTTCACAGTGACAAAATGCAACCCTTAGTTTCCTTGGAATCCCTACTCCATGTAGTAAACAGTAATAGTGTATATATAGAAATGAATGTATACTTTCAACGTGGAAACACGTAACGATCCTATGTGTTTGACTGTCACATTTATGTGTTGTGATACTTGGTATTGGCAGAACCAATGGTATAAACTGGCAGCCATCCTAAGTGAATGAAAAGCATAATTTATTATTGAGCCTGAATAAGACATGACTCAATTTCATTCCTTCCACAGCTCAGGGTAATGATGATAATTCCATCTCGAATGAAAACTTACACCACAATCAGAGCAAAAAAAAACATATGGCCCACACTGATGACAACGCACATTTGCTGGGGCACCACAATTACTACACGTTTCATCGCTCTTCATACTCTCTCCTTCTATTACGGCTTTGAAAGCTGAATGGATGCTTTCTCTCCACTTTTCGCTTTGCTTAAGTTGGCGTTTGGTATGCTGACTCTGAGATGAGTCTGGTTCATGCAGCATTCTGGTTTGGTCTTCCAGTTGATCAGCCAAGTATTCTGGCATAGGATCTTGACTACAACCCTCTCCAGTCTCATGAATTGTTGGTCCAGACGAGGTGTGAGTTGACTGTGGTGTTGCTACTGCCGAACGGACAGTGATATTCACAAATTCTTTAGATATGCGGTGTTTTCGTCCTCGTTTTTGGACAACATTAAGTGGAATGATATTTCTTTTCCGACGGCTAGCCATCACAAAGATGTTAAAACGAGTAGGATCCCTTCGAGGCCTGCCACGGGTACAGGCTACGCTGCTAGCTGTACTACTGAGGCCCTAGGTACAGGTAGCCGGTACCAGGTGTTGGTACTGTGACGACCCCTTCCCTTGTCTCCTATAATATTATGATGACTTTAGCTCAGCATATACCTCGTCATACGATCTTCCTTTTATCAGTATACAGCTTGAAATTTTTATGTGAAGCGGGTGGCGCGCGGCCTGTAGCGCCGCACGCGCACCTAGTCAATCATTATGCGCATGCGCTATGTATATGCACCATACTATACTATACTAGACGGTACTGCGCCGCACCGCGCAAAAACCTATTTATGGTCATAATCCAAATGAAATTTTCTACAATAATTTTTTTCCATGTTACAGTCACGACATGTACACCAATATATTAGATCTATTGAAGTTTCATTCACTTAAAAATCTTTCCATCTTTAACTTCTCTTTGCTTTCCATTAAAGTCACCTTCCCAGTACTTGTTGACTGTTGCTCTGTCTTCCTTGCTGTCTGGGTTCAGCTTGACGAATGTGTACGATGGTGCATCAATGTTCCAGTCTTCCACCAACTACACAAACAACCATTGTTTTTACAGAAGATTGTCAACATCCACACTTCAACTATCACATTACATTGATACTTACATTGAATGCAAGCTCCTGTCCCCTCATGACCCACACTCCCTCAATGGCTGCATTGTCCTCCTCTCCTAGAATCAGAACGCTGGCAAATGCATACTTCCTAAGCTTCTCGATGCGCTGCATCATCCCAGACACCAGGTTGCTCACCATAAACATCTTCTTTAGCTCACTGTTATAATTGTACGTGGTGCTAGTCAAAGTTCTCCCAGAAGAATGGAACACCTTTTGTGGCTGTATCCTCATTGGAGTATGAGCGCTTAAAGGCATCTAAGTTAAAGGAGCTAGAGAGAGAGAGAGAGAGAGAGAGAGAGAGAGAGAGAGCGCTCCAATGAGATTGCAGCTTTAGCGCAGTCATATGACTCGCCAACCGCAGGAATGCAAAGCGCCATTGCCTGCTATATAAATTTGAATCGTCGGCCCGCGCCCAAGCAGCATTACTGACCAATCAGGTCCAAGGTTTGTTTCAGTACAACAGTTGCGGCGCGCGCAAACTGAGCCGGCCAAACCAAGAAAACGGTCCAAATTCACCAGACCCCTTTTCCCTCGCAGAGGGTGGGGGCTGGGAACGAGACTAGTGTACTACTAGTAGTGGTAGTAGACTACTAGGGGTACACTTAGTGCAATCCTCGCTCAGCTTTAGCACATAATTTACATGTCGTACATAATGTGCGCGTGCTGAGTTGACATTGTAAGGTAAAGATCGACAAGATCAAATGTGACATTTTTAACATTGGTCGTCAAAAACCTTTCGGCCACGCTGGAGAAAAATGCAGCCATGCCACAGTCTAAGATTCGCTAGAGGAGCTAGTCACAACCTGAAGAGTCACAGTACCAAGTCTGATCGTTATCTCTCCAGCCATTTGGCCAATACGACACCGGCTGTCAAAGACGTCGTCCACGGAAAGTTCAACAATATGCGATTATAGCCTCGGAACTAGTGAGTGTCCGATCGTGATCTGACTCGTGATTTTCGTTCATCGTCTGTTATGAGGGTTCGTCGGTAGTTGATCGCAATGATTAACGATTATACGCGATAGTACCGAATACGTCCAGCGCATGCGCGTTGTGTAAACGCGGTTAACCCGAATTCGGGCCAGCTGCAATTATCGCGATCTGGAGTGTCTTAGGCGGGGCTGATCATCGTTCGACTCTGCACAGCCACGACCAGAGGAGGTACGACAGGAAACATGTGACAGACCACACCCAGCAATTTGCTCCATAGACAGTGTACATAAAATTTGAGAATCTTAACGCTTGGGTTTCAAGCTGTCTGATGAAGGATCTGAGGATTTAGGATGATTCTAAGGACGTACGTTGTATTTTCCCCGAGAACACCCCTCTTGTTTTTGCTCACCAGTAAATGGCTGATTTACAAAGTAGAAAGCTATGATGAGGTTCAAAATTTGAAATCTTGCACCTTCTCATTAAGATCTAGCAGCCCTCTCAACGAAGAGGCACGAAAAGCGTGGCTGGGGACTACCACGAGCAACGTTAGTTTGAGCTTGTGGGCGGGGTCCGCATTCCTGATCGCTTTAATTAAATTCCTTACCATACAACGCCATCATACATCACTTCCTGTCGTACCTCCTCCGGATCCTCGACTCTGAGCCACGACGATCTACCGACAGCTTATTGACGCCCTCACTTCGAAGACTGACTTCCCACACGGGCTTAGTTTCATGCAATATGTAAGCCACAGTTAGATATAAATCATAGCAGTGAATATTCATAAAACTATTATAAACTACACTAAACTATTGCTAGCTAGGATGGCTAAAAGAGCCCGCATGACGGTGGATGAGGTAATGGAGAGGTGGGATGATGCCAGTAGTGAGATTGGTGATGAACTTGATGACTTCGATGATCCCGATGAGCCAACAATGGAAGGTAGTGACGACGAATTTTGCGATCTTGAAGATGTAGGTGGGTATGACAGCAATGATGAGCTCCACGATGATGCTTCTCTATCTGAAGACCCTACTGCTCCACCTGATGATGACGTCTTGGACTCCACTATGGATCCAGATTCAGACATGGACTCAGCAGCTGCTGACTCCAAGCCCCAGTGGACCACAACACTCAAGTGCAACACAATCAGTTCTTTCTCCTCCTATGTAGGCCCAGCTGTTTCCATCTCAAAGTCACCTATGGAAGTTTCCAGCTGTTTTTTACACCTGAGCTCCTGGATATGATTGTGAAGGAGACAAACAATTATGCTAAGCTGGTGATGGGGGACGAGAAGTTTAGTAAGTGGAGCAAAATGGATGTTGCAGAGCTCAAAGCTCTACTAGGCTTCAAGATCCTAATGGCAATGAATAACTTACCATCCATTGATGTCTACTGGAAACGTGATCCTTTCCTCCAATATTCGCCCGTAGCTGATCGTATCTCTCGAGACAGGTTCCACAAGCTATCCCGGTACCTTCATTTTACTGATAACGATACGCTCGTCCCACAAGGAAGTCCAGGGCATGATCGTCTGGGGAAAGTGAGACCGCTCATTGACCATCTTGCTTCACGATTTGCCGAGATGTACCAGCCGAGAAGGGTTTAGGTGCTAAGGTAGTAAAATCACTCACGTCTGAGCTGCACAAGAAGCATCACCACGTCTTCTTTGACAATTATTTCACGAGCGTGAACCTACTGGAAGACCAGCTTAAAGATGGCATATATGCATGTGGCACAGCCAGGAAGGATCGCAAAGGCTTCCCAGAAATGCTAAAGAAGGCGAAACTCCCAAATAGGTGTGTGCAGTGGTTACATGGGCACGAGGGGGGGTGGGGGACAAGTGCTATTTAGTATGGTATTATCGGGATGTGTATGTATGTCAAACAAAGGGAAGGAGGCTGGGTAAGTGGCTACATATTATATAATATAAACAATAGGGAGAAAAGTGTGGGAGAAAGGGTGTGCATGGAATATTATACAATGTCATGTATTATGTGCAAATGTATACAGTGTCTGTGTGTGTGTGTGTGTATGCCTGAAAGTGTGTGCATGTGCATAGAAATTTATAGTACTGACACAACAAGGACATAATAATTAGAATAAGTGGGCCTTATTTAGAATATAATACACATGCATACAAATAAATTGTACTATGCTAGTAGTAGGCCCTATTTAGAACGAACATACATGCTTTACAATATGAGGCATGTGCACAGTACATTATTTCATTACTACGGTAACACTGCACACAGGGGCAACTCACTCACTGTTCAGAAGAAGGATGTTTCTGCAAGCACCTGGATGGATAAGAAGGTTGTGATGGTAAAGTACAGCAACTGCCAGTCAACAGAAACTGGGTCGGGGCTAAGACGGCAAAAGAATGGTAGTAGGATAGCAGTGACATGCCCTACAGCCATAATTAGCTATAACCAGCACATGGGTGGCGTAGATCGAGGAGATCAAGTGAGAGGTTATTACAGCTGTAGGACTCGATGTAGGAAGTTTTACAAGTACATCTTCCATTTCCTCCTCGATGTTTCCATCACAAATGCTTTTATCCTCCAAAAGCATTACTGCCCCGACATGTCTTTTCAGCACGTGAAAGATTTCCGGCTGCAACTTGCGAAGGAGCTGATAGGAGATTATTGTAGCCGTAAACGAGCAGGTCGTGGGGTTGGTACCATGTGCCCCCTCCCTCTACGTCACTTTCCATCCAAGATCCCAGTTGATGAGGGCAGTCTTGGTCTGGACAAGCACAAGAGAGGTCGCTGCTGGAACACCAGAACGCAATCAGTCAAGACCCCTTGGTTCTGCAGGGAGTGCAATGTGTGGCTATGCCACACAGGAGAGAGTAGCAGTGGTTGTTTCCTAACCTGGCACACTCAACGTCAACAATGACTAACATTTACTAGTTCTTTAGCGTATAAAACCTACTACCAATTATTGCTTTGTTTCTTATTATATGAGATGATTCCCAAAGCTACTTTTACAATAATATATAGGCTACGCTTTGCCATAACATCAAAACTACGCTCTTACAGCTACACTCATACTATAAACGCAAAACGCACACACACACACACACACACACACACACACACACACACACACACACACACACACACTTACCACTCGAATAGCTTTTCACACTCCACAGATCGACGTCGACCATCCCCTTTTGGTACTGGCAGTTACCTTGACGATCGCTCTTTTCGCTCCAGGTAAGCATCTCGTCCCAACGTCTTTCCCAAAGGCGATAATACAGTTTCAATAGCGTGGCCTCAAATATTGCTTACCGTATTCAATTAATTTCGCTGAAATAGGTCATCGCGCGTATAATCGTCTGTAAGGTTCCTCCAAGTGCATACAATGATGCCCCAACGATCACTGTCATTTTCCTACCAGCCAAGTCAGAGAGTAGCCCTGAGAGTAGGGCACCCACCAGCTATGGTAAGTTTATGATTGTGTGGCAGCTGTTGTTTGAGAATGTTGTGTGTGTTTGGTTCTGGTTGTTTGGGAGTCTTTAGATGTTATGTTTAGTGCGTGGATGTTTCGATCGTAGTGTCGTTGGGCCAGTGGTTGGTCTGGGCCTTGAGCTCGGGCCTTGAGCTACTCTGTTTATGGTGCGCTTTAAATAGGGCGCATACTGCATGTCTATGGTCCTTAGTTCTTCCTGTGTGGTTATAGGTATGTGCTGTTAACGTTGTGGAAGTTTAATGTCCGTTGTTTCATATTGTGGGAAGTTGGTATAGTTATTTGTTAACTGGTGGGGGGTGTGTTTACTGTTTGATTGTCTGTGTATGTGTGCTGTCGGTATAACCAGTGGTCCCCTGGTGGTAGAAACAGGTTATTATAAGTGTCAGTGTTGCCACCCTTGGGGTCACAAACAGCAATGCAACAAGAGAATATAGAGTGTGATACTTGTAGTTTCCTCCGCTTTGTAGCCTCTTTCAATTACGGTTTGTCTTTTAGTTTATTCGTAATAAGTTTGAATGTATCCCCTTGTGTGTTTGTGCGGAGGTATCTTAGTGTTTCTCCTTTTGGTTTTAACATTTTTGGGATGGTGTGAGGTCTTATGGATGTACAATTGTTTGTTGGTCAGGTTTATGTGTGTTTTTTTACATCCAGGAGGCCTCTGTCTGGGCCTTTGTACACCGTCACAACCAAAAATGTAAATTCTTTTCTGTCTTGTGAATTTGATCATGGGGCGGACTTCGTTGATGTTTGTGATGAATGTGTTGAGTTGTTCGTCTGTGCCTGTCCATATTAGGAATATGGCGTCAATGTATCTTTTCCATAGTAGTATGTATGGATGTCCTAGCCATGCTAGGATAGGTTCCAATGACCCCATGAATAAGTTAGCATATGCTGGGGCCATTTTGGTGCCCATGGCCGTTCCTTGTAGTTGGAGGAAGAAGTCTCCGTTGAATTCAAATGTGTTATTTGAGGATAATATTTAGCATTTCCAAGATCTAGTGCACACTCAAGCACCCTCACTCTCTCTCTCTCTCTCTCTAGGTGTTGGTGTTTGTAATGGTTTTGAGGGGAAGCTGACACACTGCTTAACGCTGTGGCTCCATTAGTGAGTGTGTGTATTAGTATAATGGATAACAGTAGTATTCGTACTGCTAGTACACACACACTAGCAAGTCCATAAGAGGTATGCAATAACATTCATACCGCTCCTCACTCGCACACACTCTCTCCCATCTCCCTGCCTGGTGTGTGTGTCAATAAATTGTGTGTCGGTGCCTGTGTTGTTACATTATTGAAGCCCTCTCACCTAGTGTTGTTTTAGTATGGCTTCAGTAATTTTAGTTAGTTATTAATTTTAATTAAGGTCCTCTTCGTTGATTTTAGTTAGTTTTAGTTTTTAATTAAGAGCAGAGGATCATTTTAGTTTAGTTTTAGTAATTAAAACTAAAAGGATAAAGGGCATACTAAAAGTGATTTTAGTTTAGTTAACCATAGATAATAGAGTGGTATGAGTTAACTAACTAAAATGAGCTGATTATTACCATTTTCTTTTTAGTTTAGTATATGGCATGGTCTGATGCAAGTTTGCTAGTTTTAGTTTTTAATTATGAAAGGCATAGCACAATTAATTTAGTTTTAGTAATTAAAACTAAGGCATAAATTGGGCAAAACTAAGGGGTTTTAGTATTGGTTTTGATTAACTAAAACAACACTGCTCTCACCTCTCTCTCCCCTGCAGTGATCACCACAGACAGAAAAGCAATCAACCACGAGCAAGGTCCGTTATTCAGTGTAACTGTACTTAGCTGACACATCTGTTGTACTGTATCTACATGTATTGTTGTTTTTAATATTCCCTCTTCTTCTTGACAATTGTTTCTTTAATAATATTATCATTACGGTCAGTCACAATTAATGGGGTTAATGGCAATACATCATTTCAATGCATGGGATATTGCATGCCAGAATGCCAATCAGCACATATGCATAGTGCACACATACACCCCACCAATCTGACAGGCAGCCCCTCCCACGGCCCCATGGCACCTGCATATAGTTGCCCCTGCCTGTGTAGCCTGCAGGCACTTCACACCAAAATTAATGATTCAATGTCTGAATCTTGTCAACCTGCTATGCAGAGCTATATAGAGCTAGCTTAATCCTAATTATCTAATAATTAAAACGTGATAATGCTGTTGACCCGATTATATTTGTAATGTGATTTCCCTTCCATAAGACTACAGTGCGTTAATAGACAGGTTCATAATATTAAACCGCGATGAAAGATTGTACCGTTGAGTTCACGCCTCGGATGGCTCGAGACAAACGCTGAGATCTAGCCATGATCCACGAAAAGTTTATAGAAAAGCGCCATGGTGTATATATACACATAGCAAGGTGTGCCTTCGCACGCTCATATCTAGCCTGCAATTGACGCTGCCGAGGTCCTCCTGTCCACGAACGAGTACCAGTATCAAAGTAGGTCTCGATCTCATTCCCAGTTTGCAAGCGTACGGAGGCTTGAAGAAGCGGAATGCAACTTCCTTATCGATGCATTGGTCTATATACTGGGAATGGAAATCGATCCTATCGGACTACGCGCAAACATTCATACGCTATCCAATGTCAATATTTGCGCTTTTTGTACACCAATATGCGCGGTACGCGCACGTACGTACGATGCGCGTGCGCGTAGCCAATTGTAGAGAACAGATTACATCATATTAAATTGAATAGTAAGGAATGATTACAATAATGAAATGTTGAAATAAATAAAAATGAGCTACAAAAAGGAAATTAAGAAGGAAATAAACAATGAATATTACAATGAGCAGCCAAAAATGAGGAGGGAGTACAAAACAATCAAGTACAACAATGAAAATGAGATACAAGAAGGCAAAAATAATGATACAAAAATCAGCAAAGAAAAAGTACATTAGAGTTTACCAATGAATCGAAAGCAAATTTTAGGGACAGCCAACATAGTATTATAGGTACAATTACTTACAAGCCTATGTGTGTGTAAATGTCTTACCTATCCTCTGGACATCGTGTAGAGTGCAGATCCCTTGCTCGACATCAGATCTACAGTTGAATACATGGTGACTTAACTGAGGGCTATTACTACTACCTTACCTTCTAACTAAGCACGAAAAGCTTCCTGCATCTACCCCAGCAGGCTTGCCATGCGCCATGGACTATTACTACCTCATCCTCTAACTGAGCAACCCCGAACAAAAGCTCCCCTGGCCATGCACGCTTTTCCATGGACTAATTCTACCTGACCACCCCATTTACAATAAGCTTCCTCCCACATAGCTCCCACATACACCCTTGCTAACATGCACATAAACACACACATAAAGTCCAAAACACTCACACATACACACGCACTAACACTCACCATCTAACTGAGCAACCCCTTACGAGAAGCTTCCTCCCACATACGCCCTTGCTAACATGGACACATAAACACACAACAAACATTACCACTCCGATACACACACGCACAGATGAAAACTCCTATACATGCACATCAGCATCAGACTCCTATGTAAAGAGCAGAACAAAAAGATTAACACATAGTCTGTGGGAAACCTGTGCTGGCTTTCCTAAAAGCTTCCCTCCCGCACCCACCATCTAAGGCCAGCAAAAGCTGTGACTTCGCCACAAAATATCACCACTTCATGCTCTGAGTACCCCCCTTACGAGAAGCTTTCCTCCCACATAGCTCCCACACAAGCCCTTGCAAACATGCACACATAAACACACACACTAACACAGAAAGACACGGCAAAAGTTGCTGCTCCAATACACACACATGCACACACACATACATCAGCATCAGATTCCTATATAAACAAAATAACATAAGGATTAACACATAATCTGTGGGAAACCTGTGCTTGCTTTCCGAAAGCTCCCCTCCCGCAGCCACTGCCTACGGCCCACAAAGCTGCGACTTCACTATTATTATCTCACCCTCTAACTGAGCATTCCCCTTACGAGAAGCTTCCTCGCACATAACTCCCACATATGCCCTTGCTAACATGTGCTGGCTTTCACACAAAACAAATTTATGAAAGCTCCACTCCCGCACCCCCTGCCAATGGCCAGCAAAGCTGTGATTTCACCCTAAACTAGTACTACCTTACCCTCTGAGCACCCCCTTACGAACTCCAATACATGTACATCAGCATCACACTCCTATATAAACAACAGAACAAAAGGATTAACACATAATCTTTGGGAAAGCTGTGCTGGCTCTACGAAAGCTCCCCTCCCGCAGCCACTGCCACACCCTCTGAGCACCCCCTTACGAACTCCGATACATGAACATCAGCATCACACTCCTATATAAAGAACAGAATAAAAGGATTAACACAAATTTTGGGAAAGCTGTGCTGGCTCTCCAAAAGCTCCCCTCCTTCAGCCCCCTCTGAGCACCCCCTTACGAACTCCGATACAAGTACATCAGCATCAAACTCCTATATAAAGAACAGAATAAAAGGATTAACACATAAATATTGGGAAAGCTGTGCTGGCTCTCCGAAAGCTCCCCTCCTTCAGCCCCCTCTGAGCACCCACTTACGAACTCCGATACATGTACATCAGCATCACACTCCTACATAAACAACAGAACAAAAGGATTAACACATAATCTTTGGGAAAGCTGTGCTGGCTGTCCGAAAGCTCCCCTCCCGCAGCCACCACCTATGGCCCACAAAGCTGCGACTTCACCATAAACTATCACCCTCTAATTGAGCATTCCTCTTACGAGAAGCTTCCTCGCACATAACTCCCACATATGCCCTTGCTAACATGTGCTGGCTTTCACACAAATAAATAAACTTATGAAAGCTCCACTCCCGCACCCCCTGCCTATGGCCAGCAAAGCTGTGATTTCAGCACCCCCTTACGAACTCCGATACATGTACATCAGCATCACACTCCTATATAAACAACAGAATAAAAGGATTAACACATAATCTTTGGGAAAGCTGTGCTGGCTCTCCGAAAGCTCCCCTCCCACAGCCACTGCCTATGGCCAGTATATGCCCTTGCTAATACACACACATAAACACACACGACAAACGTTACCATTCCAATACAGTCATCCATGTACATCAGCATCCATGTACAGACTCCTACATAAACGACAGAACAAGAGGTTTAACTATGGTAGTTATGGATTCATCCTGGCTGTCCCCATCAAAATTTACAAAAATAATGAAAATATAAGGTGACATGACCGATGGGGGAAGGTGAGTA
The DNA here is from genome assembly GCA_964291365.2 of Stappiaceae bacterium. Taxonomy (GTDB): domain Bacteria; phylum Pseudomonadota; class Alphaproteobacteria; order Rhizobiales; family Stappiaceae; genus JBDWFY01. The sequence goes on along the minus strand of OZ220053.1, from coordinate 25,116 downwards.
GTCAAGTTTTAGTTTGCGAGCAAAAGCAGCTTTCATTCAAGGAATGTGGTGCAGCGTCATCCACCCAGCATGTGCTGAGAATAACTTCAATGGACACTCGTTATGGATTGGATGGAAGGACAGAATGTTAGAAAATTGTTCACACACATTAAGGTGTGTTCCTTCTGTACGATACAGGCCAGCCACTCTCTCTTGTCATCTTCTGTAATCAGCACACCATCCCCTCTCTGAAGCAAAAAAGAGAAAACCAAATACTAAATATGTGTACGTGTGCATGATACACACTAAGAGCAAGCTATGGTTCTAGTATAGTACAACTACATGCACATTCAGGGCACATATAGAAAAACTCACAACATACACTAGTATACATATACACACACTTGTAGTTAGATCTTCTCAACACCATAGCACGGGCATGAAGTAACAACAGCTGAATGCAAAAAATGACCCCCCCCCACACACACATGCTAGTTGATCTCAAACCTTCTTTTACCACACAAGCTTCTTCCCTGATAAATCCAGAGCCTGACGGTAGACAGGAAGTCATGGAAACCAAAAGTTATTCTCTAAGTATAAATATAACATCATACGTAGCAGTTGGAGAGAGAAACTGATGTCATTATTCTATCACATTAATGACTTTATTTCTAATTTGTCATCCAGAGAAGCCTCTTTTCGTCCGTACTTCCATCTTATACAATGCAAGTACATAAATCTGTAGAATACGGCTAAATCTGTAGACCTGGCAACACTGATAACCTTCAAGTTCTGCCATACTCGTATGGATCTATAGCTACATGTACTTTAATGCTTACACAGATCAGCCTGTATCATCAACTCAAGCTCCTGAAGACCAGAAGTATCAGTAGCTCACCAACAGAACAATATAGTAGCAAGTTCACCACCTGCTACATCAATAATAATTATAACAAGGCAAAGAAATACACCTACATATGTACATGCCCAACACTGGGGCCTCGTTGCGCTTAGGTATACTATACCTCACTGCTTGTTTAACAAATAAGGGAGTATCTAACTCTACCTGAAGAAGCTCTTTTGAAGCACAAAGTAGACCTACATAATATGTTAATACCACAACTTGAAAAGATATTACTGTACCTTCGCGAAAAAGGGCCCATGGGCGGTGCACCTTACATTGGATCTAGACTGGGGGGTGGGCCGATATTCGAAGTATCACTGTCGCAGTTAGACGCAAAAGAGCGCCCAGGTAAACTACCTACGTGATCTTCATTATTTGAATAGTAGCTGCAGCTACTATTGATTTCAGCCTTGCTCAAGTACTGTTACTAATCGAGGGCAGTCCGGCTTTTATTGGGCCGATACTTCACGGTACTGTTGACAGCAACTGTAACTCAAATGGCAGGACTGCACTTCAAATAATTGAGGCACGACCGAAAAATAACCTGCCAAACAGCCGTAGAACTAGTCCTAGTTCGTCTTATGCCGCATTTCAGCACGATCATGCATGGCTAGAGATCTTAACCACACCCACTTAATAGTTATCGCGCATGCGTGTCCCGGGGCGGCTACATATGGGCGCATATTAGAGTAAACTTTAGACCTTAGCAGGAAATTGAGCCCAAAGTGGGGGGTGGGCCGATATTCCGTAGTGGGCCCTTTTTCACGAAGGTACAGTGTTATAACTAAAGTATGTCTGATGACCTTTGTACTGTACTTTAAAACAGCTTTTTAGCAGTTAGATACATGTACTCTCTTCTCCTTATGTACCCTTGTTAACAGTACAAGCTTAACTACAAATACACAGGATACACAGGGGAAGCACACTGACATGCTGTGAAATGCACATTGGTGAGTTTAGTGACACTCTTGACAAAGTTTGACTAAATATTTACATCTGAGATACTGAGCACTCACTCAAATTAACTACTCTCTGAGAGCCACTTATGCTTCAAACAAGTAACTATAGTATTACACTATAATGAATAAGGAGATGGCTACAAATTGGTATTTATTCCTGCTTGTGCATTTGCTTGAGGGGTAGGAATAGAGGCTACAAATATGTCAGACCACCCCAACATGCATCTCCTATAGTCTCGGTGATGAAGTGCCGAGACACAGTGCTAGAAGCATAGGTATGTATGATTTTATGTCGATCGTTAATTGCCTATAATGTTGGCAAAATTATGCTCAAACTGAGTAACAGAGCAATACTGCTAACTAGTAGGAAATTTCCACTCTCTACGCAGTTAAGGCCTGGGTCTAAGAAAAAGTATGACTTTTGCATCAATGTTTCAAGGCTCATATCTCTGGACTGCTAAGTCGCATGACTAAGTATACTTTACTGCAATACGTGAAATCACGTACGTATGGTGTGTATTAATGACAAATCGCTGTTCAATACTTGACCCAGGTCTTAAGTACATGGAGCTGCCCAACAAGTTTACCATTGAGCTACATTTTGAGCTCAAGAACAGCTTTCTTGGATGAATAAAAAAGTTAATACAGTATGCACAAACTTGACATTCAGTACACGGATGCGGTCTACGCATATCATTACCTCCCATACGTACTGTACAAACCATGCAATTCCGATAAATATATGGACTTCCGGCAGTTGTAGCGCACACTGTTTACGGTCGCACACGGAGCACGGTCACTGTCTTCCACGACAACCCACACAACTCCCCTGCTTAGCAGTATAATAATGTATGCTGTATATTTGTCCTGTGTCACTCGACATTAGGTAAGGCCACTCAATCAATTAGTTGTTTCTCATCCCCTCATTATTTCCGCCCGCATGTAATTCCATTTGTACCAGCACAATACAAAACTATACAGCTTCAATTTTCGGGCGAGTTGAACTTGTAATTTTGACGACTATTTCCTACAAAACTTGTGATTTGGACGACCATTACTCGCCAAAAAGGCCGCCCGCCCGAATCAATTTTAGGGATGAGAAACAAGTAATTTATTTGGAGTGGCCTAATCGTGCCAACACCTTTACAGTCAAAGTTGAAACTTTGTTACATCAAACACTCACCTGGAAACGTCGCTCACTGAGTTCCTCCTTTTCGATCACGATCAATAGTCCCCGATCATCAAGTTCACTCGCGAGCAGCGGACAAGAATGCACACATGAACACCAGTCTCCTATAGACTACAAAATATCTTTCACAAGCGTTCCAACATATGGTCCGGGCATAGCGTGTGCCAGATATCGAGGCACGATCGCGAGTGGAATCTAGCTAGGTACGCTGGACTACTGGCCACATGGAATCGAAGAACACATTGCCCAAAACAATAGGCAATACCAAGGAATTCCATAAAGCTACCTATCAGTCTGTACGCCACCCCCCCTCCCCCCTTTCCCCTCTGGTTCCCCTTGCTAGAGCGAACGACGTACGTTCGTACGAAAGTGAAGTAATTTGCCTGTAGCTAGTTGGGCGCTCGTAGCCCACAAGCTATGTTACGTTTTCCCATGCCACTTACATTACATCCCTTAACGCCATAGCGATGGAGATTGCTCGGGGCCCTGTCAGAGGAGTCAATCATAGTAGAAATCACACGGTTGCGACAGCTTCGAAGAGAACGAATGACCTTGGGCGCTTGTACACCAATCAAAGCAGGGGCCATGTACACGATGCATGTAGCTAATTATATGCTAATTATTCAGCACATGATGTGAAATCTTAATTAATTAACTATAAACAGTCTTTTGTGAGAGCTATTGTTTCTTTTGAGCCCATGGAGAGTGCAATTAAAAGTAACCCTGTGCACATCTGTGTAGACTTATGTCATATCTAGTCAACCTTGTATTCCTCCCTCACTCTTTGATTTCTCTCCTTAGTTCCCTGTATAGCTACACATCTTATATTCACACCTATCTCTCTCCCTGTTATAGAAACATAATAATATATGTGCATGGGTGCAATGAGAACTCTTCAAGAGCAGCTATCCACATCTACATCTTCACATATACACAGACACAGACATACACACACACACACACACACACACACACACACACACACACACACACACACACACACACACACACACACACACACACACACATGATTACTGTCTGCATAGGTGCAGAGAATATCATATGCATGGGACATAACTACAGGCACTTCAATTTGCTTGTAAATGCCTGATTCAGTAGTCTTATTATCGATACATTAATTGCGCATGAATATTTATAAGCCCCTTCAGCAGAACGCGCAACCACATAAAACATTGCGTGTGTGGACGCGCGTGATACATTGCAACCCGGTTCCAGTGCACTAGTCAGAGCTCCAGATCTGATATCTGATACGTGTGAGCAGATCGGATTGGGAACGGAGTGGCAGTCTCGTTCCCAGGCCTACGATTCCGTGTCAATGAGCGCTTGAAAGAGATCCTGGAGCAGTCCAGCTGAAGGCTAAGAACACTGAAACTGGTGAGCTCGCCAAAGTCGTGCAGGAACTCCATACCGAATATTAATTTTGTGCACATCTTGTTTGTACGCTATAGCTTATGTCGAGATGTATCCCCCATAACCCAATAGTAGCTCCCGATCGTGGATTTATGATGTATTTAATACTAAGCCATATAATTATTCAAAATGCTAGGGATATAGTAGTAGCATTAAAAGAGTAGCATTCGTGCTGCTAGTACACACATCCTAGCAAGTCCACCTCAGTTTGTATGCTATCATTGGTTTGTTAGGGAATATGGCATTAAGTAGTGTGTCATGTTCGATATCCGGCCAATATGTGTATAGGATTTCCCTAATGTCCTTGCATATGGGTAATCTGGCGTAGCCGACCCTCGCAGGAAGAGGAGGGTCTGGTCAAATGCCTATACCAGGCTTGTGTCAGACATACGGAATCTGGTTGTCCCCGCAAGTATGCAATTAATGGAGTGTTGCGTAAACTGACAACCGCTGGCCAGCCGGCCTAGCGCGCGCGTAGTCTAAAGTATCTATGATGTGATTGCATATCGATGGCTGCTATAGCACTACGGTATTGCTGGTAGAGACTGCTAGGTCGGCAGCCACTAATCTCGGATGTAGCTCATTCAAGCCTGAGCAGGAGTTGGCTATTTTATCCTTTATGGAGGGTGACTAGTCGTTGACCAGGTTGAACTGACTGTCCCCACAATTGGCGACACAACGCTCTTCATTGGTCACGGTCATCTGGCAGTCCGCAATTATTTAGCAGCAAATAGGCCTCTACAACACTACCTTACCTTACATTGCATCTCTCAGCTTAATGCACAGCCTCGGCGACTTTCTCTGCACGTACGTGGCTACGTGTGGTGGCCAGTGTGGTTGACACATCAACCACACCCACTTGAGTGTGTACCACGCACGTAGTGGCTAATTACATTCCTCTGTCACAAGCCCAGTATAGGCATTTGACCAGACCCTCCTCTTTCTGCGAGGGTTGGCTACGCCAGACTAGCATATGGGACTGAATTTGACCGGGAGGACTACTGGGGGTGTGGTTGCTGCTTTGTTGTTGTTCTTGATGAGTTGAGTGCAGTTGTGGAAAGGATATTGTCGAATGATACTTGTAATTTCCTCCGCTTTGTAGCCTCTTTCAATGAGTTTGTCTTTTAGTTTATTTGTAATAAGTTTGAGCGTATCCCCTTGTGTGTTTGTGAGGAGGTATCTTAGTGTTCCTCCTTTTGGGATGGCTGTTTTCACACTTTTGGGATGGTGTGAGGTTTTGTGGATGTACAATTGTTTGTTGGTCGGTCTTATATGTGTTTTTACATCCAGGAGGCCTCCGTCTTTGAAGTTTGGGCTTTTGTAGACCATAACATCCAAAAATCTAAGTTCATTTCAGTCTTATTTGTGTGTGAATTTGATCGTGGGGTGGACTTTGTTGATGTTTGCGATGAATGTGTTTAGTTGTTCGTCTGTGCCTGTCCATATTAGGAATATGTCATCAATGTATCTTTTCCATAGTAGTATGTATGGATGTCCTAGCCATGCTAGGATAGGTTCCAATGACCCCATGAATAGCTTAGCATATGCTGGGGCCATTTTGGTGCCCATGGCTGTTCTTTGTAGTTGGAGGAAGAAGTCTCTGTTGAATTCAAAGACGTTATTCTTGAGGACAATGTTTAGCATTTCCTCCAGAACTCAATTGGTGGCCGTAGAGGGTGTGGATTTTGGTCCCATTTGAGGGCATTGATGCTGGATGTGATACCATCTTTGTGTAGTATGTTCATATATAGTGAGGATACATCAATACTGACTAGAGTACTGTTTAGTGGAATTTGAGTGGTTGTGATTAGGTCGACAAATTCCTTGGTGTGTTTTAGAAATGATGGAAGTTGTTTGACTAGTAGTTGAAGCCAGTAGTCTACAAAACTTGAGATGTTCTCAGTTACACTATTGAGACTGGAAACATTAGGTCTTATGCCCATTGGGTTTTTGAGTATCTTTTGTAGGAAGTAGAGTTGTGAGGTTCTGAATTGTACGGAGGGTGTACAGAAGTCGACAAATTCCATTGGCATCCATTTTTGGAATCAAAGTTCAACTAGGAATTTCATAATATAGGTTCTTATGAAGGCAGTGGTGTCTGCTTTGAGTTGTTTGTATACTTTTGGTTCGTCTGGATTTTTGAGGCCTTCCTCAGTGTAGTTGCATTTGTTTAACACTACAATGGTTGATCCTCTGTCGGCTTTGTTGATGACTATATCTTTGTTTTTTTTTAATGATTTGATTGCTGCTCTTTCGGCTTTGGTGATATTGTCACCTTTAATTTGTTTGTTGTTTGTACCTAGGGAGATAATTTCTTGGTCTAGTTTGTTTAGAAATAGATTGAGGAACGTGTTTTTGCTTTCAGCCCTAGTAAGGGAATTATTTTTCACTTTGAATGTTTGATTTTTTCCCATGGATCAAAGGTTGAGTTAGGTGGGTCTGGTTGGGTACCGGTACTGTTTGACAGTGTTGTTGTGTTGTGATTGAAGTAGGGTTTTTTATTTAGTAGCTAGTTCGTATTGTACGAGAATTTTTTACGGAGCTTCGAGAGGCCTGTAGCTATATCATTGTGGTCTATAGACTTGGGCTTGGGAATAAATGAGAGACCTTTTGGTAGTATACTACATTCAGCACTAGACAGAGAATATGTTGATAGGCTTACAATGTTGTTACAGCTAGGAGTATGTTTGATTCTTACTTTCTGTCTCTATATGGCATTAAGTTGTCTTCAGTTTCTGTCTGTTTAGTAGGTGCGGCCTCTTCCTCTGCTTCCCTTTTCGTTTCCTCTTCCTCCTCTGTATCCTCCTCTGCCCTCATCCTCTTTGCTATAGAGGGTTCTGTGGGGGCAGGGGCTTTTTGTTGTCTAGCTGGCGGGGGAGTGTGAGTTAATATTATGCATGATAGATTGATTTAGTTCTGAGCCTACCTCATTCACTGCTTCAATGAGCTGTGTGATGGCTGCATTTCTGTCTACCGTGTTGTTCAAAACCATTGTGGTTATACGGGGCCTTTTGACTGGTTCTAGTGTCAGGTCCGTTTCTGTGTCCCTGGCTCTCTTCCGTTGGAATGCTTGCTTGAATTCCTCGGCTTTCGCCTCCCATTTTTTGTTAATCTCTGTTAGCCTTTTCTCACAGTTTTTGAGGATTGTGTTTTCGGCCGGTGATGCACTCGACTTGGTGATGTCTGTCAAACTGGCCTGTAGTTCTGCTATGCAGCCATTGGTTTGTTCCATAATGTTTGCGTAATGCAACTTCAAGAGCCTGCATATTTGTACATCATATTTTGTGAGTTCTTCGTCTACTGCTGTGGACAGTTCTTTAGTCTGTCGTATGCTGTGAGACGGATGGTTGGGGTGAGACATTTGTTGGCTTTAACAGCTTCCTTGCACATTTTCAGGTGGTGATTGACCTTGTCATAGGTCAACGAGCACCATATTTGCGCTTTCTGAGTTGATCACTGTTCTTGGAGAGAAGTGCAAATTCCAGTGTCTCCTGCCACCCATACTACTGCAGCTCATTATACTACCTCATAGCACACATGCAGATCACTGAGGCACAGGTACATGTATGTAGTATTGTATTGCTGAATAAGCATTATTAAGATTAGTGTATCATTGCTATGTAGGTTCAGGACTGGACTGAGGATATCAATCAGTTTGTGGAAGAAGATGAATGCACACTCTCCTACTCAGGTAAGCAGGCTAGCAAGAGAAAATCATCAGTCACAATAGCTAGCCACATGTAGTTCAATTCTGTGTACAGTTGTATGTGTGCATGCACATGTATGTACACTACTGCTCTCTGTTGGGCAATCTTAACTGTCTCCACACACACACACACACACACACACATGCATACATGCACAACACAGTTCATCTGTCAGCTTTGGATTTGCTGTCCTCTCTTTGCATGGAGCCTTGTCTCAGCTCACACTGCCATCATCCCTGCGATGGAGAAGCACCTTCAAGAGACAACAAGATCCAACTCACCTCACTGGTGGAAGGTCAGACAGTCTCCTAAATAATCTTGTCCCATGGCTGGCCCATGCCCAGCTTTTCAATGCTAGGGGGCAAGGCTACCTCATAAAAGAGAAAGCTAGCATGTTTGTGCAGGTATTTTTGTCTCACCTGGTTGACCTGACCTCTCAGCTTGTGCTGTAGAGATTGTGTAGTGATAGTCCATGTAGCCACACCAGTGGTGTAACTTCTACAATGTGGTTTATCTTGAGGTGTGTGGGGACATTGTTCCACTGGCTAACATTGCCTGTGTGTACAAAAACTAGATATTGCAATACTATAGACCAACCATCATCAGCAGTGAGGTCTGGTAGCAACATTGTGTCAGTGAATGTCTGACAGTCTAACTGAGCTCTCCCAAACTTTGCATCCTCTACAACACTGTTCAGAACCAACATGGTATTAAATGTTAATTTTGTTGTACACTCTCTCTTATCATAGATTATTGGAGTTGTTAGCTAGTGCCTTTCAGCCTTCAAGAGCTCCAGTGCTGGGAATACTAGCGGCTAAGGTCACTTTCTTGTGAGTTCAAACAAAATTAAGTTTTAATACCGTACATGTACGTGCACATGCATACACAAACACACAAACTCATGGACTCATTCACAGACACACAATGTCACACATACACCATGTAGATAGATATCTTAGCAAGGCATGCTCCTAACACTTTATGTGCAGATTTTGTGATGAGCTAAAGTCTACTGGGCATGCTCAGTTGGTCACTGCACACCACATCCAGCAATTAGCAGTGATGTTAGTGGAATTCCCTGAAGATGTGGTAGCTGGTACAGGTATATCAATAATTAGAGGGGCATGATAATTATGCCCTTTTCTGAACTTATTATATATACATGTAGTACAGCTACATGTACATAGTTGTGTGACCCTCTCTCTCTCTTTCCTCTTCTTCAGGTTGATCCAGCAGTGACGACTAGTTATGCTAGTCAAATCATCCCAGCGACAATGAGCCTATTCCTAAAATACTCTCATGGAAAAAATTAATATCTCGATTTTGCCTCGTAGCACACACACACATACACACATACATGTACATGTTTGTACACATATGCACACGTAAAATCAACTACCTCTCGGACTAGTAGCGGTGAATCAGTGTTACTATTCATAAATCATGACATCATTGCCTGTGCTTCTATATTTGGATATGCTAGTTCCTATCGTCCGTGGTTGCCAGAGGGCAGGACATGAGGAGCTGAGAACATCCATCGTCAATCAAGTCTTCCCAACTTGTTCAAAGAGTACTCAGCTCTGATGACTGTGATTTTACAGGTACATGTACATGTGTACATATATGTACATATCCATAAGATAGGGCTACAATAGATTTCGTGGTATTATTAGCTTTGTGAATTCTGTCTTGATTGCTAACTTTCCATTTCAGAATGGAAGAGAGTGTATTAGAGCATTCGTAGCCACAGCACGTACTGGAGCAGCTAAAAGGATGGTAAAGTCATGTGACCTCTGTGGTTGTCATGTGATCATCATGTGACTCCCTACTCTGCAGGAGGGACAGCTCAGGTCGTGATGGATTTCAGTACGTCATACAAGTTGCTCTCCATCTTCTCAACTCCTCAAGACCAGAATACTCTCTCTGCATCTTTCATACAAATGTAGAAAATTCATAATCATTTTTGTTAAAGTCACAAGTTAACAGTAGTTTTGTACATATGTATGTACTTGCAGACTTACCTATATTATATGGGAGCTATTGATCTATTTCGGGCCTGTCTTGGCTGAGATAGATTTTTCTTGTACCTGTTACAAAAGTAAAGATGTCACGTGTTTACCACATGTATGTGCAATGATGTTATTTGATTTTTTGTAGGCTGATAATAGCTACTGGTGATGAGAGACTCACTAAGATGACTATCAAGGATGAGCTTAACTATGCCAAATCTAAACTGCAAGACGGTATGGGATTATATGTGTATAGAGTGTGTGTGTGTGTGTGTGTGTGTGTGTGTGTGTGTGTGTGTGTGTGTGTGTGTGTGAGTGAGTGAGTGAGTGAGTGAGTGAGAGAGAGAGAGAGGGAGAGATGCTTCTTTGAACAGCTCTGCTGAAAGTTTGAAACACTATTTTTGAAGACTACAGCAGATTTGGCTACCTATTAATAAATTTCTCCCCCATTGCACTGTGTATAGGTATTCAGACTTGTTCCCAGCAAGCTGCTGTGATGTCATGTGATGAGGCTGCTGGGTGCATGGAGCTGGTAGCTACTGCCTGTCAAGATCCTCAAACTAGTGATCGGTAACATTCTGCTATAATAATATGAATTGCCAAACTAAAGCTCATACTGTCTGTTGTAGAGAGAGATTTGGATGGCTCTGCTGGACTTGAAGCAACGCTGGAGTCACTACTAGCTCCCGGGCGGAGCTTCAGTCGAATGGGAGGTGGACAATGATCCTAATCTGGCCAGTGAACTCTGCTGCAACTAGACATGCATGTAAGAGAAGATGAGAAGTGTTTCTACTGCTATGCACATCATTTTATACAAGACTAGTTAAAATTTGCTGAATGCAAGGGTTGACTACTTATGGGTATACTCCTCTAATTAAGGTCTACACACAAACTGGACACCATAATCCATTGAAGTAGATAAGAGTCATGGAGTATGAGTTACTTCAGTATTTTCTCTTTGTCTGTATGTGTGTTGCTATCAGCCAGCAAGATGAGTGAGTGGAGTGGCTGTGCAGTGGTGCAGCTGGTGCCAGCGTAAACTGAGAAGAAAGAAAGGTTGGCCACCATGTTGATTCGATACTAGCGGACAAGGAGGGAGAGAATGAGGTTAATTACAGCTGTCCCTTTAATCAGTATCCAGTAACCAACATGATGATGCTCTTCATGTCTGCTCACTCAGCAAAATAAATATCATTACCGATCTGGCAGTAAAGATTCGTGAAGATCTGCTGTGTATGATTCATCCGAGAAGAAGAGGATAGCTAGCAACCCACTGAAACTCAGGAAACTTAAACAGGTACACATCAAAATAAGTTAGTGTTCACATGCAAGGACACCACTATAAGGAAGCGAAAGAGAGATGGGAGGGTGGGGGCAGAGGGAGAGAGAGAGGTTTATGTATCCGAAAAATTATTGCATCGTACTGCCATGCAGATGGCTGAAGGAGAGAGAATAGAATACTCCAAAAGAAAAAGTGCTTCATTTGCTCACCGCCACGCTGCAAAGACTCCCCTCCCCATCACAGAAGATGCGTCTCTCCCTCCTCACCCCTCACAGAAGGCACTCTCCTCCTCCCTCACCCCTCACATGAAGCCAATCTAGAGCAAGAGAAACAGCATGTGGTTCAGAGCAAAGATCAACCACTACAGAAAAGGTGATGTGTACTTAGAAACTAGTTTTACTTAGCATATACACATGGGATCCCAAACTCATGCACTAGGGGTAAAGTGATCAGTCTGTCCATCTGTTGTTGTCATTTGCAAATAAAAATCAGCATTGTATTGTTTATTAATTTGCATGAGGTATGTACAAGACATTTTTTATAATTATCAATTACATCATTATGATGTCATTTCTTCAACTATATACAGGCCGAGGTGACCAGTGAGGAGCGTTTGGCAAAACAATACAAGTCAGATTTTCTATGGTGAGTTTGTAAGAGAGTGAATTATCAATTACATCATTGTATATTCCACAGGTAGATCTCTGAGAGTGCATTTGCTGAGTTGCAGGGCTAGCTAGGGGACAGAATACATGGAAAAATTCAAAGAACATCAGCAAAACTGGTATCAAACTAATAAAAATTTAATTATAGCATCACCACCACAATACATTCAAATTGAAATGCTGTAAATAATATATACATGTGTAACACATTGTACACATTTTTTGTAATTTTGTTGTGAGTGGTATAATATTGTTTTTAATGCTGAGAGCAGTTGCTGTATATGTGGGTGTGTTGTCTGAAGTGTGTGCATCCATCCAGAGGTGGCTGCTGGCTGCTCTAGGAGTACATATTTTACCATACCACATCTACAGAGTGGAAAGATATCAATCATTTTTCAGGGGTATATTATAGTTATGGAGCTGGGACCATGCACAGCTATAGTACAGTAGTGATTCTGGATGCCCGATATTTTGGCTCAATCTCAATAGCAGAGTGGCAGTGATAGTAATCCTTATGGTTAAGGTGTGAATAGCTTCCTCTCAACGAGGCCTATATATTAGCACTGGGTGTTTCCCGTTGAACGGATGAAGCATGCACGAGCTACAATCTACATGCTGGAAATCATTTTACATACAAATTTCCATAGAGCTAAAAATTGAAATTGCATGGCGTGTTCTTAACTGATTTGCTTGATTCAAACCTCAGGAGAGACAGTAATCTCTCAGCTACCTTGTGGTTTTTGTTTCCTGTTTTTATGACAACCCATTGCTAAGTTATGGCTGGTTTTATAAGCCTCAGGTCGATCATCCGGCTATAGTACTATATTTCTCCCATATCCACTCTAGGCTTTTGTAAATTATGCTAAAATTTTGGCCTATAATGCTATTCTCAAAATGGCCCTATAATGCTCAGGAATGCCCCTATAATGCTCAAGGTAGCCCTTATAATGCTCAAGATATTGGCATTATTCTTGTCAATTCTTTGTACTTTGATACAAAAAAAAAGGAACATGTCATCAGTCATCTATTATTGTATTGGAGCATTACAGAGGTCTCTATGTAGTCTTCCATACAGCGTGCTTGTCTTTCTGTGAAGCTGTTTGTAAGTTATATACTATGATGTTATTCACTCAGGGTCAAAGGTTATCTTAGTTGAGGTCAATGACGAGCCTGTGTTAGCCTCTGTGAGTCTCTAACTAGTTGCTTTAGTCTCCAAGTACTCTATGTCACTCAGTGACTACAAAAAACACCTGCTTGTTTTAAAATTTGTGAGCAGATGTAAAAGTTGGTCCAATAATCCTTCAAAAATAGGCCTATAATGCTAGCATTATTCTCAAATGCCAGGACATCCCTACAATGCTCAAAATTTTGCCAGCATAATTTACAAAAGCCTAATCCACTCCTACTATATCTCTACAACTTATTGTATGCACTGTTTAGTGGTAGTATAATACACAACCACAGGCAGTAACAAGTATGCTAGTACATGTACATGTACCTACCTGGCACATGAGGGTAAAGTTGAGATCAAAGGTCAGTCCAGTCCACCGTTTACAGACTCCCATGTGTGTGCAGAACTGTACAATGGAGTGGCATTGTTGGGGATAATTAGTGGTTTGTGGTTGCACTGGGACTGAAGGTCACCCCCAAACTGCGTAAAGATGTGGAACTCTGCCCTATCGGTGCACACATGCACGCGCGCACTCACATACACACACACACACACACACACTATTAGGGTATCCAACAAAGTTAGTGTATCTCTCTACTCTCAAGGATAATGAATCAGCTGTAGCTGGTACTGGTACAGTAGCTAGCAGGCAAAAAGCTCCCTTATGATGGCCCATTCACGTACTTGTCAGCATCAGCTAAGCTTCCATAACTAACTTATAGCACACTTATTAATTTTTTGCACTGAGAAGTAGAAAACATTACGGGAGAAAATTTTTATTTAAAGCCAACTACCATTTAGGTAACAGGTATACATATAATGTAAGTATAGCGCCTAATATAATGCAGAGAACCTTCATTGGCTTGCTCTCAGCAGTGGCATCAAATACAGCAGGATCTCCAAATTCACAAAGGACGTCTCCTTTTCCTACATTTATAAGAGAGGTAAAATGCTAGATAACGTTCGTATGTTATTGCCCAAATTAATGTCTAATCACAGCTGCTTTAGTGTGGACACTATACATAATACATACAGTAATAGAGGAGCACGGTGCATGGTTACTTAGCCACAACTTACAGTTTTGAGTGCTAACCGTTTACATTAATACTGACCACACTGTAAAAATTATTATTTAAGTGGACTCCACTGTCTTGTCAGCCGTGCATATACGCTAGTACAGAGAGGTACCTATTGCATTATATAAATATTGTAGTTACAGTTCCAGGTGCAGCATAAAGTTAATTTTGAAAACGTCTGCACATACAGAGTGGCTATGCATAGATTACACGTATGGACATTATGTTTGTACAATCTGCGTGTGCACAGAATAATACCGTTTCGAAATAATTCTAATCAGTCGGTATTATTCCGATACAACAGTTTTTTTTTATTATAGTGTAAAATGTATATTATAGGGCACCATAATAATGAATTAGAGCTGATGCATTTTCAGAGTCAACTCAGATAAAGATGATGATCAACTTGACAGTCGATGCTTATTTTACAAGCTCGATAACAGGCTAGCAATGCAGGTCTACTAGAGCTGTGCTAGCTAGGGACACTGTAAAATTGATATTAACATTATTGTGTCATAGTGATCATTGTTAGTTATTTCTATGTATGCAAACAAATACATGACATTAATTGGCTAATTAATGTTCTTAATGAGCAGTCAAGAAACACGGTGCTTTTGGTCGTGACTTTCAAATTTGTGAATTTTGTAATGTCAGCAACAACAGTTGTGCCACATAGCCATGCAAACTTATAATTATGACACTGTAGTCATCTTAGAAATAATATTATTTATGCCTGGGACGTTTGTTCAAACTGTGTACCGTACTAGTTGTAATACTGGCCGGCTGGTTACTGGAGTAAGCTACCTCTTCTGATACTGGTCAACAGCTCTTCTGCCTTGAAGATTTTTGCCAGCGTCTGCTCCCACAGTGAATCCGAGGCGGCATATTTCATGTGGGCGAAGGGTGTACTCTATTATGTGTGTACACAATGAAACCTCAAACAACAAGCTATTATTAAATTCGTGCTAGCTGTACACACTGCGATACAATATAAAGCTATGGTTACTCTTAACGAGCACTGCATAACTATAATAACCAAAGCACTGACTCACCTGGCCTGCCATGCTGCTTTCGCTGAAGGTCGACTCGAACTCGTCGAATAGTGAATCTGCGCACGCATGCGCTGCCAGCCCCTCCCACGTTCCTTAGCTCGGGCATGCACGCCACTGGGGAATATATGTTACTCACACAATAATAATGTGGTTCATAGCGGTTGCCCTTAGTTCGCGATCGCTAATTGGCAAGATTTTGCTGACTCAGCCATATGGAATCGAGAGAAGATTGGGGAGCCTGGGGACGAGGCTAACTAAAGACGATTTACTGGATCCACCATTATTGTGTGGTATGCTGAAGAGCTCGCAATCCTGATTCCACCAATGCATTCTGATCCGCCATTTAATATTGTGTGCTATGCTGAAGAGCTCACAATCGCCAAAATTAATTCAGTGGTTAAAATCCGCCGATGCATTCTGATGACTGTTTCGCCAAATTTAATGCTCAACAAAGTTTCCCGCTGAAATGAATAGGATAAGGACGTCCGTGTGTAGGATGGTTTCTCTTTAAATTTAGTATGGTTGTAGAAGATAGACCAACTTAATTCTTATGATAGACATACCTTAATAACAAATTAATTTTTGTACTTCTCCCTGTAGCATAATTAAAAGTGTAGATATATGCATGTATCTTTTATTGGAATTATTTTGGCAGGCATAACGTTCTCTTTTTGAGATAACTAGCTACATCAATGTATGTTTGAATAGTCATAGTGGCCTTGCTAGAAGTACGTAGATTGAAAGAGATGATAGGATGAAATATGAACATGTAATACATGTACAACAGTTTGACCATCAAACCTTTACCAGCATTTGAAATAAATTATTACACAAAACACATACAAACTCTATCAACAAAGTAGAATACTCTCATAATTTCCATCATTTTTTTTCGGTGTGCTACAATCAAGTTCACACAAATAATAATAAATAAGACAGATAAGACATTTGCTAAAGTAGGTGCATACTGTATAGTATACATTGAATAAAAGCAATTTTGTGAATTCCTCCAGATAATTTTTTCACTGCACTTCTCAAACTGTTCACATACTTCCTAAGCCTCAATCTCGATCTAAATATAAGAATGAGAATAAAATGAAGCAGTAGTCTAAGATTAAGATGGCACCCCTTTCTCTCAAAATATTCACACAGTACAGCCAGCTCCCATTGCCACACCCTCCGGTCCCTCCACTTCACCCACTCAAACCTTCAAACCTTGCTGACCAGCAATCAAGTTGCTTCATCAATACTATATCAGGAAAATAGTGTTGAGCTCCCATACAAACGCCTGATAAGCATTCCAATAGAGTGATGCAAGCAAAAACATTAATCAGTCCTACATGTGTTGTATACAGAGGAAGTACAAATTCATTAATATTCCACATCACTTTTGCGAATACCATCATGGGTGCATCATCATACAGTCACTGTCTTGAAGCTAAAAAATTGTGGGATCCCCGAGTTAGAGATCTCTAGCTCAAATGTTTTGGTTTTGATCGCTGATCAGTCATATCACCTTTACCTGAGGGATCACCCTTGAAAACCACCATCAAAGTTTAAGTACTATGTAAAGTATATGGGGATGAAAGTGATGACACAGCATTTTTGCCTGAACACATGATCATTTCATACCTCCTCTGTGGTGTATAGTTTAGTGCTGTAAATACAGCTACATGTACATGCATGGCAGACAACGATGTACAGGCACTCCACCAGAACGCTATAGCACGTATGTGGTTAACACTCTTGTCCTGATCTACATGTATATGACATGTCATGATGTACTCTCAGCTTCATGGTACAAACCTTTTTTTTGGCTCTTTTAGTCTCATCTATCATTCCGTCTTTGCTCTTTGAGCCATTTTCATTTTTCTTGACAGAAAGCTACAATAATAATTTTGGTAATCAAAATTGTCAATGATATAATTATTACAGTTAAAGTTCATCTAGCATGGATGGGGCCTCAGCATTCCTTAATGTATCCGTGTTGATACCAGCCAAACTGACAAATGTTGTGTACAGCATGATTGTACACATACAACGTAACCACAATGCAAACAGGCACACAAAGAGTAATTAATTGGGGTGCACGAGATGCATAGTTGAGTGCACGCCAATTAATGTCATGTAACTGATTTGTTCCCCATGACTCCTTTGATGATGAAGTTATCATCAGGCAACCCTATGATCACCTACACTCATCCCATAGCCGGCAATTTGCCTATAAAAACTTTGGTTGCTAGGCAATTGCAAACACTATGTTTTGTTGCCTACCACAGAACAAACACATCATTGCCTTCTATTCCTATAGCCTCGTACATCCCCAGGCCCATTACTAGTGTTTTCAAATTTCAGTGTGAAACATTGAAAAACTGGGAATGGGCCTGCAGATGTGGTTATACCACTCCTGTGATACATACATGTACACCCCTAAACATTAAATAAAATCATGACAGTAAAAACACAAGACTGAATATGTACAATGTAAAGCATGGTTTCATACAAGGGGGGAGGAAGAAGGAAGTACCCCCCTCCAAGCTATATATTTCCCCCTCCAAGGGATGAGGCTACATGACATGGTAATTATCATGAAATTAAGCATTAAAAATCATGACTTAAAAGATCAAGAAAGAATTATAATTTTATTCAGCAATTGTTTGATCCATAAATGTCTAACCAGTGTTTCGTTTGGAGGGGGTGCCTTGGGATATCCCCTCCCCCCCCCAAGACCAGGTTTCCTCCCTCCAAAATTCTTGAAACTAATACATGTAGATGTAATAAAATCTCAAATACATGTATAGTGTAATCACAAACTGCAAAGCTTCCATATCAATGTTATTTTTGGTAAAAATGGATCTAAAATGCTGTCTGAGAGGTCTTAAATTTCAAAAATCTTTCTGGGAGGGATGCTCCCAGACCCCCTAGAGATGGTGGTGTTTTATCATAAGATTGACTTGTACTTATCTCCCTAATGAAAATCCAGTAAGAAACCCTGTAATGTACCTGTAATTGTATTCAGTGAGTCCATTAAATCTTCGCTGAAAGGGCTGCTCCCTTGGCTGGTCCGAGAGAGGTAGGTCACGTACTGTGATGTGGCAGTTGGCACCAGAGCTAGTAGGTTCAAGGTCCCTGTCCAAGGTGCTATTGTTACTGCAGACAAAACAATAGAAGTAATAGACAATAATGCCATACTGTAATCATGGTTGTAACAAAAGTACTGTAATCTGATTGGTCAGGAATTGAAGGGGTATCTACAGTACCGTAATTCTCATACAAACTAGTAAAAATCTCATAAATTTATTGCTTGGAGCATGACGCCAAGCTTGGTTGTATCCCAGTATATCCAAGCATCTGTGGTTGAGTACACACAAGTCAACCACAGTACAAACATTCAGACAATGCAATAATTGGAAGGTGGAGTCTACCTTGGAACTTGCTGAGTAAGCAAGCTCGCTCATGAAGTGAAGCTACATGTAACAGACCATGCAAACACTCATGCATACACACACAGAGGCTCCAGAGTGTACAAGACCGTGCAAATACACACACACACACACACACACAAGTGAAGCTAACAAACCATGCAAATACTCATGCATACACACACACAGAAACTCCAAGGTGAGGGTGTACAAGACCATGCAAATACGCACACACATACACAACCTCAGAACATTTACATGTACATTTGTAAACAGAGCACTATAATCAGGCACTAAAACAGCATTATCAATTGTATACATTTTCCACTGTACATCACAACATTCATCTCTTTATCATGCCTACAGCTGGTTAGCTTGAGTGCTTACTTGTTGATCTTCCATTGTTGGTAGACATGGAGGTAGGTGAGGTGGTCACTCTCCTCCTCATGAGCTTTAGAATAAATGAAGATTGATACAACAGATACAATGACCTGTAGGCACAGAAGAGACAGAGAGAGAGAGACATTGCGACATAAAAAATGGAGAACCAATTACATGACGACATAGAAAGGATGACCTGTTGTGAGATGAGAGAGGGGAGAACCCTTTAATTATAATAATATTATGAAGTGTGATGTAGAATTCATTGCTTGAGATTGAGCATCCTTCTAAAAGATACACACACCACCTCAACACATGCATCTACATGTATAAGTCATGTAGCTCAATAGTAATCACCACTGGCCCCAGGGCACTGGGCATACTCCATGATACATGTAGTTCAAGGCTTAGCCTAACATGGATGGGGCTAACATTCACTATGTCTGTGTTGATAGCAGCCAAACATCAGAGAAGGTACGAAATGATCACACGCTCGCTCACAAAAGCTGTGTCATCCCCTTTTATCCCCATATACAATATACATGTACTTTTCATAGTAAAACTTTGACGACAATTGTCGAAGGTGATCCCTTGGTCAACCATATCTCGGTGAAGGAAGCAGCTATGAAGCTGGAACAAAAACCAGAACGCAGCTAATGATGTAATAAAAGCAGTAAGACTCTAAATGGTCTTTTATAAGGTTACTTCCTGCTGGAATAGGTGTAGTTCATAGTATAGCTATGGGTGGTACACCTACATGTACATGAAGCTGGGAAAGGGTGAGATACCAGGTTTGTATCTGAATGGACATTTTCCTGTTATGACTTTGATAATCACACTCGTTTACAAAAAAAGAGGGTGGAGCTTGAGTGCAACACTTTCCGAACTTTTTTTTTCATGTATATACTTTTAAAGATTGGAGCCATGGAATGGATTCAGGCCATACATGTGTGCATAATTGCAAATGAATGAATATGTACATGACACCACTTTCACACACAATGTACAACTGACCCAATATTGCCTCAAAGTGACCTCTAGGTAAATCTGAATGGCCTGCTACATACAATGTAGCATTCTCCATGTAATTATCCGAAGGGTTACGAGGAAATATTGAGTGGAAAGACTGACCAGGGATTGTGAAGGTTGGAACGTTGCTGAAAATTTGGAGAATTTAACAGCATCCATGGTAGCCGAGGTGACAAACAGTTTGAGGTCGTTACATTGAGTACAACCTGGAGGGAGGACAGGATAACAAAGAGAGAGACAGACAGGGAGAGAGAAAGAGAGTGTGAATATATGCAGCCAAGAGTACATGCATGTACAGTAAATCTGGAAATCTTAGTTGTAAAAATATTTTCGTAGTCGATGGCAGGTACATGTACGAAAATGAATCTTATAAGAATGCATGCGCACTATTGACGTTAACATAGTAAGGGGTTGTTCTTACTAAAAACTTTCAACACGAAATTTATCGTACAAAAGTTACTAACACGAAAACTTCCAGTGGTCGTAAGATTGATTTTCCATTAATTAGAACACTATTCACAGTCCTATGTGAAAGGCTTAAGTTGTCAGAAAAGATACACAATGTCATGATAAAGAGACAGAAGCCTGAGAAGGGAGCATTGTTAGTTGGGTAAGGGGTTGTCACCCTTCTTATGGAGTACATCAGTGTTTAGTGATCTTTTGTGAGCCTCGTCCATAATGTCCAAGTCCGGCTCCCTGAAGCACACCTCAGCAGCTATATTATATGGAAATTCTGTGTAAGAGAGACACAGATAGACCACACCTACTCCACAAGAGCAGTCATGTGACTTGTTAGACCATTTCCCTCTTCTTATAGTCTCGTCCCCAGGCCCTTCCCAGCTTTTCAATGTTGCATGCTGAAAAGCGGGAAGGCCTGGTATCAGAAGTCACATGACTTTGCGTCATGATGACATGAAGACCAGCAGTCAAAGGCCCCTTCGATTCTTCAAAAAGCAGGCCACACGCTGTCTTTACAAGTTTATTTTTTTACTCTCTATAGTCTATAAGAATTGTACTACACTCGGTAGCTAGCATTTGAACCATACATCTCGATCGTTGGCAACGAGAGCCATCAAAATTTTCGTGACCTTTGGTGCACCCTGCTTACTGGTAGGTTTCTCTACGCGTTCGTCATGCACGTGACGTCTGATACCAGGCCCTCCCGCTTTTCAGCATGAAAAATTAAAAGGCTGGGAAGGGTCTGGGGACAAGGTTATCTTCTTACACAAATACACTTAATGTGAAACTAGTAGCAGATGCTATAGCTAGTAAGAGTACATATATATACCATATAGCCGAAAATTTTCACTGCACAAAAGTTTTGCCAAGCCCAGCTACCTTTGTATTGTAGAAATATTCTGTGGAATAAACTTGTACCAATGCAGTAAAGCTCCCTGTGTAATCATTAACACAGGACAAAAAATTTAAGGATAAAAAAATTTTACCAACAAGAGCAGGTGGTGAAATTGGTGAAAATTTCCAGCTATACAGAATCTACAAGCTGTGTTTGAGTGATTATACAGTCTGTAGGTACATTTACCACATTGGTCATATTATGATGTGAGTGGGTGTGGATGGCTTCCTGGTTGAGTGTCTGCTGACAGACAGTCTGTAGTTAATTCACAGAGTTGGTCTAGAGAGAGCTGGACAGAGTTCTAGCAAGCTGCAGAGTTGTCCAACATGCCACAGAGCAACCAAACCGTCAGCTCAACAGCAGCCTCAAGGCATCAATATGACTGCGTGGGTTGAATAATACAATTACGTATAAACTGGATTTATGCATGTACTGTACGTATAGTATAAGCATGGTTATTAACTCAAAAAGGTGACTAAACAGTAGCCTCCACAGGATGAAAATTTGGATTTCGTACATGTAGGAAATCTGTAGGATAGGGCAACATTTTCATTATTTATTTGCATAAAAATATCACCCTATCCTCTGCCAGATATGTGTTGGAAATGTGAGGAAATGTCATGTTTTGGTAAACAGGACATGTAGGAAATTATAGTTTTGGTCCAGTGCTCGTCCCCAAGCTCCCCTATCTTTTCAACGCACATGAGAAAACAGGGGGAGCCTGGGATCTAACGTCACGTGTGTGACATTAGGCCCAAATACTAGGGTAGGAAGGGTGGCAGATCATGAAAATCGCACGATTTTCAAGTGCTCTGGTTCAATGCAGGTAAAAAAGACAGCTATACTGATTATCAGCGAGGGTAGTACGATCCTTGGAGGCCCCACAGAGCTACATTTGATCTTCCAAAGGTGCCAAGCAGGTTTGCAATCAACACTTTGTGGTGAGGCTAGCACAACACCATTTTGCCAATGTTTATCATGTGACTTATATGTAGATACCAGGCACTCTCTTGTTTTTAGTGAAACATCTGAGGGGTCTGGGGATGAGGCTAACTAAACAGTACTATAAACAAGAGCACATAAGAACAAAAAATAAGAGGAAGAGCGCGTAACTTGAACTGGGCAGAATTTTTGAACCGTACTAAAAATAGAACATCCAGTCAAGAATAGACTGAAAATACGTGAATCAAGGCGTAAAATCTATCCGTGGCATGCTCAAAACTCATTGCTTGATGCTTGGACATTCAATATACATGTCATCATCACACTGTGGTTTTGCACATGACCAGATGTTCTATTTTTAGTATCATTCAAAAATTCTGCTCCGTACACTAATGTCTATGGAGTTACATGCTCTTCCTCCCCCTGCATTAGTTCTTATGTGCTCTTGTATAAATTATGCACCTATCAATGTATTGCCTCACCTTCCCCCCCCCCCAAACAGGCAGAAAGTGGGGATTGATGTAATAAACATACCCCAGATCAGGGGAATTTGTAGTAGGGTGTAAATGTACAGTCCTAATAGGAGCATTAGAATTCACTCCAGGGGAGAGGTTATTGATTCATACTGGACAAATTCCCACCCTTTGCTGGTAGGGCAGTATCTGGGGCAATACAGTGATAGGTGCATTATGATCAAACAAGGCGGGTGGCTTGTTGTTGAAGATTTTCTTTTTCCTACCACTTCTACCTTCATTTATGTCTTGATTATGAGCTTGTTTGTTTACTAGCTAAATTACTCTGTTGTACATGTATATGCATTGTTTCTACTCAGTAGCTTTTTATCTTCCTGCTTAATTTCACTGGTCAACCTTTGTACAGTAGATTCATGCACCTTTGCAATAGAAAAACTAATAGGACTAAAACCTCAACTTAATAAGCCACAAGCAGCTGTGCAGGAACAGTCTACACAGCAGAAACAAAGGTGGTTTTTAGGGCAGCCAGTCTGTTGTAAAGGTGCCTGAATTTGCTGCTATGTGGTTCATTTGTGGTTGTAACTTTGCCTTAATATCACTGTATAAACTTTACCCCAAGCCTGCATCCCCACTTGTTAAAACAATCCAGCAAGCGTAAAATTAATACACACTCACTCATCTCCTAGTGCCTTTTTCTCGTTGAAGGCATCGAAGACCCACTGAGAGCTACTGGAAGGTTCAAGTACTTGGAGAACGCGACGCGACTTTTTGGACCCCAGCCTTGGCGTAGAGCTCGTTAAATCGGCAAGATATCTCTCCCATTGGGATCGACTAAGTTCACCCGGTTTGATGCGGTTACGTCATCGTTGAACTTACAGTCTGGAGCCAGATA
The DNA here is from genome assembly GCA_964291365.2 of Stappiaceae bacterium. Lineage (GTDB taxonomy): Bacteria > Pseudomonadota > Alphaproteobacteria > Rhizobiales > Stappiaceae > JBDWFY01. The sequence goes on along the minus strand of OZ220053.1, from coordinate 1,199 downwards.
GTGGAGGTCAAAGGTCATCATTAAACGAATGGAAGGCCAGTAGGTCCAGGAGAATCTATAGGACCAGTCAGATGCCTGGATCTCTATCGCAGAGCTGAAAGTGTCCACTGACTCTGTGCTCAAGCTTTATCGATTTCACAAGTCATGGCAAGCACTATGTACATGTACAGCTGTAGGCCTATAATTATTTTACAGATTCTGGGCATCAGCTCCCCCAACAAAAAATCATGATATGGAGTTATTTCTAGGCAAGCAAATAAATTTGAACTTGCTGGAAGTTAGCAAGGTAGTAAACTGAAGTAGACCCTTGTAGGATGGCTGTGACTCAGTCACGGATACATGGGGGGGACTAATGCCATGGTGAATGAAAAAGCCCTTTGATTTTTTGGTTAGAATGATAATCTTAAGTTATTTGATTGTCCAGAAATAATACCACATCATGAATTTCTGCTCTGCAGTTAGGGAAGTTGGTGACAGATCCACACAGTTCTTGACTTGTGAACTCAAACTTATATGCTATAGAGCACAGAGTACACATATATATACCCAGGCATACTCATTAGCACCCCCCTCCATGTATGTATGTCTCACCAAATCACTAACATTTTATACAGGTCCTAGATAGATAGGTAGATAGATAATACATATGCATCAAGCCATAAAATCTGGCACATAACACAAAATTACAAGCAATAGTTATGATGCAAGTGGGTGATAGATCCCAACCACAGTACAGATGTGTACAGCGTCCATTGTGGTCTTAGCATTAAAAATATATATATTAGAACTTGAATAAAATAATAGTTTACTCCTTCACTACCCACACAGTTTAAGTTTTCCTCTCCTCAGGTTTGGGGATAATTGTTCAACGTCCTAGTGCATGCCTTCTCATATGTTCATATTATAGTATCATAGTTATCTGAGACTGGCATCCCACGCTGCGACCTGTTCAAGGGTCACTACCTCATCATATTCACAATTTGGGCAGATGTCAAATTATCGGGTTTACTACCTTGCTATCTTCCAGTGAGTTCAAATTTACTTGCTTGCCCAGAAATAGCTCCATGAATTTCTGCCGTCTGTTGGACTGAGGAACTGGTACTGCTGTACATAGTGCTTGCCATGACTTGTGAAATCGATAAAGGCTGAGCATAGAGTAGTGGACACTTTCAGCTTTAATCTGTGACAGATGATCCAGG
>OZ220052.1:0-91919 GCA_964291365.2 Stappiaceae bacterium | reverse complement strand
CTTAAAGGGCATAAGATTGTGTGAGTAATGTGCGTGCATACGTGTGAAACTTCAGCTTGTTGTGTATCAGAGCGAGCGATTGGAATGTACCAAGCATTTAGGTCTAGCCTGCTGTTAAGATGGCACATCTATCAGCAGTAAGACTCGGCTAAGATGGCACATCTTTAAGCTGAATGAGCATAAGAGTGTGTGAGTAATGTACGTGCATACATTTACATGTGAAACTTCAGCTTGTTGTGTATTAGAGCGAGCGATTGGAATGTACCGAGCATTTAGAACTAGCCTGCTGTTAAGATGGCACATCTTTCAACAGTAAAACTCAGCTAAGATGGCACATCTTTAAGCTGAATGAGCATAAGAGTGTGTGAATAATGTGCGTGTGTACATGTGAAACTTCAGCTTGTTGTGTATCAGAACAAACGATTGGAATGTACCGAGCATCTAGAACTAGCCTGCTGTTAAGATGGCACATCTTTCAACAGTAAGACTCAGCTAAGATGGCACATCTTTAAGCTGAATGAGCATAAGAGTGTGTGAGTAATGTGCATGTGTACATGTGAAACTTCAGCTTGTTGTGTATCAGAACGAGCAATTGGAAGATGGCACATCTTTAAGCTGAAAGGGTATGAGAGTGTGTGAGCAATAGGCTCGTGTACATGTGAAACTTCACTTGTTGTGCATTAGAGTGAGCAATTGAGATGTACATGTACCAAGCATTTGGGTGACTATCCTACAGTTTAGTGGGCTATGGGGAAATATTTGGAACACAGTCCTCTGTACCACAAGTGTCTAACATTGATGAATGTCCATCTCATTGTATAGACTTGGTATGTAGGTTGTTATAATATGCATCAATTATTATTTGTAATACTATTTATTATAGAAGCAGTTCATGGCTACTGTGAATGTTGTTGGAGGTAGAGAGAGCTGAAAAAGTGCTGAAGAGGAAAAGAAAAAGCAGGAAGCATTCAAGTTTTAGCTGTGATTGACTAACTACACCAACTGAGTGGATGTATCTACTCTCTTCATTAATTATTATTGTTATGCTATTAATAATTATTATCATTATTGTAATTTTAATGCAAATTTATACGCATGCGCTATATGATATGATTCGGACGGGATAGAACTGACTGGAAGGGGATCGTCAGACGGAGTTGTTACGTACAAGTAGACGGAGGCGGTCCATGCGGTCCGATCGGACAGACGGAATCACACAACGGACAATACTGGATAAAACGGAGTATCTAGACGGACTCGGCACGGATCTGATAGCGGACTCAGTGAAATAGTCCATAAAAAGTGGTCCCAATACGGGCGACAACGGTACTCGTTATCCTGGACATCGGAGATTCCGTTCCAAGCTCGTCTATACGGCGAACGCGGACCTCGTTCTCCCTGTATACGTGCACAGTTCACGCGGCTACGTTTTCCTGTGTGTGTATCAGAGCGAGTGATTGGAATGTTCCTAGCATTCTAGTGACTAGTAAGATGGCACATCTTTAAGTTGAAAGGTTATGAGAGTGTGTGAGCAATAGGCTCGTGTACATGAGTTTCGTTGGCTATGGGGAAGTGTTTGGAACACATTCCTCCATACCAAAAGTACCTAGTGTTGATGAATGTCCATCTCATCGTATAAAAACTTGCATATGTAGGTTGTTATAAGCATCAATTATTATTATAGAATCAGTTCATGGCTACTATGAATGTCGTTGGAAGTAGAGAGAGCTGAAAAAGTGCTGAAGAGGAAAATGAAAAGCAGGAAGCATTCTAGTTTTAGCTGTGATTGACTAACTACACCAACTGAGTGGATGTAGTAGTCGGTGGCGGTCCATGCGGTCTGATGGGACAGACGGATCATAGAGACGGAGTCACACGACAGACAATACTGGATAAAACGGAGTAACTAGACGGACTCAGCACAGATCTGATAACGGACTCAGTGAAATAGTCCGTAAAAAGTGGTCTCAATACGGGCGACAATGGTACTCGTTATCCTGGACATCGGAGATTCCGTTCAAAGCTCGTCTATTCGGCGAACGCGGACATCGTTCTCCCTGTATACGTGCGCAGTTCACGCGGCTACGTTTTACAGTGTGTGTGTATTAGAGCAAGCGATTGGAATATACTGAGCATTTAGGACTAGCCTGCTGTTAAGATGGCACATCTTTTAACAGAAAAATTCAGTTTAGATGGCACATCACTAAGCTGATAGGGTATAAATGTGTGTGAGTAATTTGTGTGTGGAAATGTGAAACTTCAGCTTATTACGTATCAGAGCGAGCAATTAGAATGTACCGAACATTAAGGACTAGCCTGCTGTTAAGATAGCACACCTAGCAACGGTAAGACTCAGCTATGACGGCACACCTTAAAGCTGAATGAGCATAAGAGTGTGTGAGTAATGTACGTGCGTACATATGAAACTTCAGCTTGTTGTGTATCAGAGCGAGTAATTGGAATGTACTAAGCATTTAATACTCGCGTGCTGTTAAGATAGCCCATCTTTCAACAGTAAGACTCAACAAAGATGGCACATCTTTAGGCTGAATGAGCATAAGAGTGTGTGAGTAATGTGCGTGTGTACATATGAAACTTGAGATTTTTGTGTATCAGAGCGAGAAATTTGAATGTACCGAGCATCTATGTCTAGCCTGCTGTTAAGATGGCCCTTTTATCAACAGTTTGATTCGGCTAAGATGGCACATCTTTGAACTGAATCAGTAAAAGAGTTTGTGAGTAATCTACGTGCGTACATGTGAAACTTCAGCTTGTTGTGCATCAGAGTGAGTGATTGGAATGTCCTGAGCATACAAGAAAAGCCTGCTGTTAAGATGGCACATCTTTCAACAGTAGGACCCATCTTAGATGGCACATCTTCAAGCTGAACGTGCATAAGAGTGTGTGAGTGATGTACGTGCGTACATGTGAAACTTCAGCTTCAAGGTTGTGTATCAGAGCGAGCGATTGGAATGTACCGAGCATTTAGGACTAGCCTTCTGTTTAGGTGGCATATATTTCATCTGTAAAACTCAGCTAACATGGCACATCTTTAAGCTGAGAGGGTATAAGCGAGTGAGAATAACGTGCTTGTGTATAATTATGAGCTTGTTGTGCTTCACAGCAAATGATTGGAGTTTACCAAACGTCTGTGTGACTAGCCAGCTGTTAAGATGGCACATTCTTCAACAGTAAGACTCTGCTAATATGGCACATCTTTAAGCTGAAAAGGTATAAGAGTGTGTGAGTATTGTGTGTGTGTACATGTGAAACCTCAGCTGGTTGTGTGGTAGCGTCGTCCCCAGGCTCATTGAAGGGAGGAGAAAGGGCCCTGTACACACTGTCTGCGCATGCTCCGTTACCCTAAGAATCTTAGGGGATCAGATACTATTGTATACTTGTCCGCTCACAAATCCGCGTACATGTCCGTGTTCTCAGTTTGTTGCTGGACACTTGCCCTTTGAACCACATAGTGATAGTGTTATTCAACTACAAGCAAATCAGTTTTGTGAAATATCGTTGCCTATGTGCCCTTCAAGCGATCGCGAAGGGTGACGTTGTTAAAAAGGACTGGCGAAGAAGCTGACTATGCTGCCTCTTTTGTTACTGAAAGGCCAAGTTGGACAGCCGTACGTAGGGTAGACAACAAAAAATTAAAGTTTCGCAAATCGATTTTTTCACAACCGTGGCATGTTTACCTTACTGATAGTCGACTAAGTCCATCATAAAATCCAATTTACCACCTTTCGTTTTCGGGGTATTCGCAGCGCAAGTTTCAGATCGAGAGATGCAGCTACGGGGTTAAATTTTTCATGGCCTCAATTTAACCCCTTTTGCTAGATATTTTGCTAACATAAGTGACTATGGTTGAAGTTTACTGGCAAGGACTGTGGAGTTCTGAGCTGACTGTTTCTGGCTTCTAGGAGCTGTCAAAAAGTGAGCTAGTAAATTTTTCATGAGTTCTATATCAGATATCACTACACTGCCCATTGGTCAATTGATAGAATGTCTCCCTCAGGGTGCTAGTACATCCTACTGGGCCTTTACTATCTGTAGACCAAGTCAACTTCATTTAAGGAGTTGCTTGCCATCTACACAAGTTCAACATTTATATCATCTGAAGTGTGAGTCCTCATACAAATTTATGATTGAAACCATAAAAGTGCACATTGAAGCAGTCAAATGAAACTTCAGTTTTTTCTGAACCTTTTGGTGAAGGTTTTGTCTTGATAACTCATATGGTTCAAAAGTTATGAAGGGATAAAGATTCCAATTTCACACAAAATTTTATCCTATTTTTACATTGCTATTAGCATACATATAGCATACTACACATGCATTCTTTAGAGTAGCAACTCAACGTTGAGGCATAACTTTAGTTAGGAATGAGATATAAACATGAAATTTGCACCAAAATTATTCCTAAAGAGTACCCTTTTACTGTGGTGAGCAATTATGATCAAAGTTGTAAGGCTTCCCATACAATGCAGTGTATTTAGAGGTACAACGTCACTTGGAAACACAACACGATTGTTAAAATCTATTTAGCTATTTTTTCCCAGATGGTAAACTACTTTCAAACTGAACTTCACTTGGTCCACAGGTGGTACAGGCCCAGTAGCATGTACTAACACCCTGAGGGAGACCTTTTGTCAATTGACCACTGGGCAGTGTGGTGATATCTGATATAGAACTTGTGGAAAATTTTACTAGCTCACTTTTTGGCAGCTCCTAGAAGCCAGAAACAGTCAGCTCAGAACTCCACAGTCCTTGCCAGTAAACTTCAACCATAGTCACTTATGTTAGCAAAATATCGAGCAAAAGGGGTTAAGTTGATATCATAAAAAAAATTAACCCCGTAGCTGCGCTTCTCGATCTGAAACTTGCGCTGCGAATACCCCGAAAACGAAAGGTGGTAAGTAGGATTTTATGATGGACTTAGTCGACTATCAGTAAGGTAAACATGCCACGATTGTGAAAAAATCGATTTGCGAAACTTCAATTTTTTATTGTCCACCCTAGTATAGGTAAGGTTTGTCGAGTAATTCACCGATCTATTGCAGCATAGGCTATGCTACACTACAATGGCATGTAGTGTAGTGTGCGCAGGATAGAGCTCTAGAAAGCACTACTTAAGGTCAGACTTCCAGTTATGTGTTTTCTTGCTGACATGCTTATGAAGCACTTAACCATCATCAGTGTGTTTCCTGTACTATAAAACCAAGCCAGTTTGCCCTGCCCTTTGCTTGTATTCCTTTTGTGTGTTTGATAATGATTGCTTATTGTTCTATTACAGTTGAGAGAAAGAGATGTGAATTCCTACTGGATGATGAATTTATCGACACACATCATGGTCTGTCTCATACAATATCTCGAGCAAGCATCTATGAAGATTGTATCAAGTTATACGAAAATAATCTACCCCAAGTGGTTCATGAATATCCTTTCCACATTGCCTACAAGCATGAAAAAGCAATCGACACTGGATGAGTGAGTAGAGATTTTTTTTTCAGCACTTTGGTAAGTGGCTTACATCAGGGATTTTGATGGTGGGAGTACCTATATTCCCTCAGTACATCCCCATGCTGACATGTCGCATTATAGGGTGCTTGGTTCCATATTAGCTCATGGATTTATATCTTGTGGATTGCTGCCAAATCGTCTAGCTTTTCCAGTTGTAGCATGCACATTGCTTGGATGTGATGTTGTAATCCCAGGTGCAATTCTAATCGATTCATTCGTAGATTACGTCAGCTCCTACGAAAGTTCTGTGTTTCGTGAAGCTCTGCAAGTGTCAAAGGGTTCAGAAGCCACCTTCACACCGGTATTAGGGGAGTCTGTACTAAGTATATTATCTACTATGGGTTGTCGTGAGATGCCTACACCTGGCAATATTCAACAGTTAATCCTTCAGGTAGCACGGTATGAGCTTGTACACAAACCATTAGGGGCACTACTTTCTCTCTATCGTGGAGTGCCTACCGAATACCACCCTTTCTTTAGTGGATTTTCAGTTGGTGACTTGCATGGTTTGTACAGGGCTCTTAATGCCACCCCAGGGTCGGTTATGAGCATGATTAAGGAATCAAAGGAGATGATCTCGAGCCAGGCGCAAGGGTGCTTGGATACCTTAGAACCTTCATAGGAAACTTAAACCACCAAGACTTGCATAACTTTCTACGGTTTGTAACTGGTAGCTCAGTAGTCATTGATAAGAAGATATCTGTGACTTTATACAGTCTCTCTGGTCTGGCACGAAGGCCAATAAGTTATACATGTAGCTGTACACTTGAGCTGTCTGTGACATACCTTACCTATCCTGACTTTGCTGAGGAATTTCTGACTGTTCTGAGGAGCAAAGTTGCTTGGCCAATGGAAGCTGTGTAATAATTAACTTGCTTAGCCCAAAGCACAACATTGTAACATAATTATTATAGATCTAGTTAGTGCAACAACTTCATCCACCTTGAGTATATAACAGTTAATAGTGAATGTTGTGCATTGTGTTGTTTTCTATGCTGCACAGGTTTCATACAATGCAGCTTATAGCTTGTACACATCACACAATTATTATTATGCGTGGCAATTACGATGTGCACCTCACAAACATTAAATTTTACTTTGCATGGTGACAGATCTAGACAAACGGACAATACAAAATGTGATGTTTAACAATTACCAGTAAGTGTCAACAGCAATAATTATAATTTTGATTTGACTGGGTGGGTGTATTGTTATTGGGGGGGATGAAGTGCATGCATGGGTATTATTATTTTAGTGTGTTCCCAGTTTACCCGCTGTTCCCAGTGTGCCTACTGTTCCAGTATGCTTGCTGTTCCAGTGTGCCAACTGTTCCCAGTACGCCTGCAATTCCCAGTGTGCTTGCTGTTTCCAGTGTGCCTCCTGTTCCCAGAGTGTCTGCTGTTCCCCATAGTCCTAGTGTGTTCCCAGTTCGCCTGCTATTTTCAGTGAGCCTGCTGTTCCCAGTATGCCTGCTGTTCCTAGTTCCCTATGTTCCTATTATGTTCCCAGTTAGCCTGCTGTTCCGAGTGTGCCTGCTGTTCCTAGAGTGTCTGCTGTTCCCTATGTTCCTAGTGTGTTCCCAGTTTGCCTGCTATTTTCAGTGAGCCTGCTGTTTCCAGTGTGCCTGCTGTTCCTAGTTCCCTATGCTGTTACAGTGTTCCTGCTGTTCCTAGTTCCCTGTTCCTAGTGTGTTCCCAGTTTGCCTGTTGTTCCCAGTGCGCCTACTGTTCCAGTGTGCTTGCTGTTCCAGTGTGCCAACTGTTCCCAGTGTGCCTGCTATTCCCAGTGTGCTTGCTGTTTCCAGTGTGCCTACTGTTCCGAGAGTGTCTGCTGTTCCCCATAGTCCTAGTGTGTTCCCAGTTTGCCTGCTATTTTCAGTGAGCCGGCTGTTCCCAGTGTTCCTGCTGTTAGTAGTTCCTTATGTTCTTAGTGCGTCCCAGTTTGTCTGCTGTTCCCAGTGTGCACGCTCTTCCTAGTTCCCAGTATTTCTAGTGTGTTCCCCGTTTACTCGCTCTTCCTAGTGTGTCTGCTGTTCCATGAGTGCCTGCTGTTCCCAGTGTGCCTGCTGTTACCAATGTGCCTGCTGTTCCCGGAGTGTCAACTGTTCCCACTATGCCAACTTTTCCCAGTGTGCCTGTTATTCCCAGTGTGCTTGCTGTTCCCAGTGTGCCTACTGTTTGTAGAGTGTCTGCTGTTCCCTATGTTCCTAGTGTGTTCCCAGTTTGATGGTATTTTCAGTGAGACTGCTGTTCTAGTTCTCTGTTCCTAGTTTGTTCTCAGTTTGCCTACTGTTCCCAGTGTGCCTACTGTTCCCAGTGTGCCTGCTGTTCCTAGAGTGTCTGCTGTTCCCTATGTTCCTAGTGTGTTCCCAGTTTGCCTGCTATTTTTCAGTGAGCCTGCTGTTCCCAGTGTGCCTGCTGTTCCTAGTTCCCTATGTTCCTAGTATGTTTCCAGTGTACCTGCTGTTACAGTGTTCCTGCTGTTCCTAGTTCCCTATGTTCCTAGTGTGTTCCCAGTTTGTCTGCTGTTCCCAGTGTGCCTAATGTTCCAGTGTGCTTGCTGTTCCAGTGTGCCAAATGTTCCAGTGTGCCAACTGTTCCCAGTGTGCCTGTTATTCCCAGTGTGCTTGCTGTTTCCAGTGTACCTACTGTTCCCTATGTTCCTAGTGTGTTCCCAGTTTGCCTGCTATTTTCAGTGAGCTTGCTGTTCCCAGTGTGCCTGCTGTTCCTAGTTCCATACGTTCCTAGTTTGTTCCCAGTTTGTGTGCTGTTCCCAGTGTGCCCGCTGTTTCTAGTTCCCAATGTTCCTAGTGTATTCCCAGTTTACCTGCTGTTCCCAGTGTGTCTGCTGTTCTATGTGTGTCTGCTGTTCCCAGTGTGCCTGATGTTACCAATGTGCCTGCTGTTCCTGGAGTGCCAACTGTTCCCACTGATCCAACTTTTCCCAGTGTGCCTGCTGTTCCTAGAGTGTCTGCTGTTCCCTATCTTCCTAGTGTGTTCCCTGTTTGCTTGCTATTTTCAGTGAGCCTGCTGTTCCCAGTGTGCCTGCTGTTCCTAGTTCCCTATGCTGTTTCAGTGTTCCTGCTGTTCCTAGTTCCCTATGTTCCTAGTGTGTTTCCAGTTTGCCTGCTGTTCCCAGTGCGCCTACTGTTCCAATGTGCTTGCTGTTCCAGTGTGCCAACTGTTCCCAGTGTGCCCCCTATTCAAAGTGTGCTTACTGTTTCCAGTGTGCCTACTGTTCCCAGAGTGTCTGCTGTTCCCTATGTTCCTAGTGTGTTCTCAGTTTGCCTGCTATTTTCAGTGAGCCTGCTGTTCCCAGTGTGCCTGCTGTTCCTAGTTCCCTATGTTCCTAGTATGTTCCCAGTGTGCCTGCTGTTAGTGTTCCTGCTCTTCCTAGTTCCCTATGTTCCTAGTGTGTTCCCAGTTTGCCTGCTGTTCCCAGTGCACCTACTGTTCCAGTGTGCTTGCTGTTCCAGTGTGCCAACTGTTCCCAGTGTGCCTGCTATTCCCAGTGTGCTTGCTGTTTCCAGTGTGCCTACTGTTCTGAGAGTGTCTGCTGTTCCCCATAGTCCTAGTGTGTTCCCAGTTTGCCTGCTATTTTCAGTGAGCCGGCTGTTCCCAGTGTTCCTGCTATTCGTAGTTCCCTATGTTCTTAGTGTGTTCCCAGTTTGTCTGCTGTTCCCAGTGTGCGCGCTCTTCCTAGTTCTCAGTATTCCTAGTGTGTTCCCAGTTTACTCGCTCTTCCCAGTGTGTCTGCTGTTCCATGAGTGCCTGCTATTCCCAGTGTGTCTGCTGTTACCAATGTGCCTGCTGTTCCCGGAGTGCCAACTGTTCCCACTGTGCCAACTTTTCCCAGTGTGCCTGTTATTCCCAGTGTGCTTGCTGTTCCCAGTGTGCCTACTGTTCGTAGAGTGTCTGCTGTTCCCTATGTTCCTAGTGTGTTCCCAGTTTGACTGGTATTTTCAGTGAGACTGCTGTTCTAGTTCTCTATGTTCCTAGTTTGTTCCCAGTTTGCCTACTGTTCCCAGTGTGCCTACTGTTCCCAGTGTGCCTGCTGTTCCTAGAGTGTCTGCTGTTCCCTATGTTCCTAGTGTGTTCCCAGTTTACCTGCTATTTTTCAGTGAGCCTGCTGTTCCCAGTGTGCCTGCTGTTCCTAGAGTGTCTGCTGTTCCCTATGTTCCTAGTGTGTTCCCAGTTTGCCTGCTATTTTTCAGTGAGCCTGCTGTTCCCAGTGTGCCTGCTGTTCCTAGTTCCCTATGTTCCTAGTATGTTCCCAGTGTGCCTGCTGTTACAGTGTTCCTGCTGTTCCTAGTTCCCTATGTTCCTAGTGTGTTCCCAGTTTGTCTGCTGTTCCCAGTGTGCCTACTGTTCCAGTGTGCTTGCTGTTCCAGTGTGCCAACTGTTCCCAGTGTGCCTGTTATTCCCAGTGTGCTTGCTGTTTCCAGTGTACCTACTGTTCCCTATGTTCCTAGTGTGTTCCCAGTTTGCCTGCTATTTTTCAGTGAGCCTGCTATTCCCAGTGTGCCTGCTGTTCCTAGTTCCATATGTTCATAGTTTGTTCCCAGTTTGTGTGCTGTTCCCAGTGTGCCCGCTGTTTCTAGTTCCCAATGTTCTTATTGTGTTCCCACTTTACCTGCTGTTCCCAGTGTGTCTGATGTTCTATGTGTGCCTGCTGTTCCTAGTGTGCCTCATGTTACCAATGTGCCTGCTGTTCCTGCTGTTCCTGGAGTTCCAACTGTTCCCACTGAGCAAACTTTTCCCAGTGTGCCTGCTGTTCCTAGTTTCCTATATTCCTAGTGTTTTCCTGCTGTTCCCAGTGTGCCTGCTGTTCCAGTGTGCCTGATGTTCCCAGTGTGCCTGCTGTTCCAGTGTGCCTGCTGTTCCCAATGTGCCTGCTGTTCCTAATGTGCCTGCTGTTCCCGGAGTGCCAACTGTTCCCACTGTGCCAACTTTTACTAGTGTGCCTGTTATTCCCAGTGTGCTTTCTGTTCCCAATGTGCCTACTATTCGTAGGTTGTCTGCTGTTCCCTATGTTCCTAGTGTATTCCCATTTTGCCTATTTTTAGTGAGCCTGCTGTTCCTCGTTCCCTATGTTCCTATTATGTTCCCAGTGTGCCTGTTGTTCCTAGAGTGTCTGTTGTTCCCTATGTTTCTAGTGTGTTCCCAGTTTGCCTGCTATTTTTAGTGTGCCTGTTGTTTCCAGTGTGCCTGCTGTTCCTAGTTCCCTTTGTTCCTAGTATGATCCCAGTTTTCCTCCTGTTCCCAGTGTGCCTGCTGTTAGTGTTCCTGCTGTTCCTAGTCCCGGTTTCTAGTGTGTTCCCAGTTTACCTGCTGTTCCCAGTGTGCCTGCTGTTCCAGTTTTCCTGCTGTTCCCAGTTGCTGCCTACCTGCTGTTCCCAGTGTGCCTACTGTTCCAGTGTGCCTGCTATTCCCAGTGTGCTTTCTGTTCCCAATGTGCCTACTGTTCGTAGATTGTCTGCTGTTCCCTATGTTCCTAGTGTATTCCCATTTTGCCTATTTTTAGTGAGCCTGCTGTTCCTCGTTCCCTATGTTCCTATTATGTTCCCAGTGTGCCTGTTGTTCCTAGAGTGTCTGTTGTTCCCTATGTTCCTAGTGTGTTCCCAGTTTACCTGCTATTTTTAGTGTGCCTGTTGTTTCCAGTGTGCCTGCTGTTCCTAGTTCCCTTTGTTCCTAGTATGATCCCAGTTTTCCTCCTGTTCCCAGTGTGCCTGCTGTTAGTGTTCCTGCTGTTCCTAGTCCCGGTTTCTAGTGTGTTCCCAGTTTACCTGCTGTTCCCAGTGTGCCTGCTGTTCCAGTTTTCCTGCTGTTCCCAGTTTACCTGCTGTTCCCAGTGTGCCTACTGTTCCAGTGTGCCTGCTGTTCCAGTGTGCCCGCTGTTCCCAGTGAGCCTGCTCTTCCCAATGTGCCTGCTGTTCCCAGAGCGCCAACTGTTCTCACTGTGCCAAGTTTTCCCAGTGTGCCTACTATTCCCAGTGTGCTTGCTGTTCCCAATGTTCCTACCGTTCCTAAAGTGTCTGCTCTTCCCTATGTTCCTAGTGTGCTCCCAGTTTGCCTGCTATTTTTAGTGAGCCTGCTGTTCCCAGTGTGCCTGCTGTTTCTAGTTTCCTATGTTCCCAGTGTGTTCCCAGTTTGCCTGCTGTTCCCAGTGTGCCTGCTATTCCTAGTTCCCTATGTTCCTAGTGTGTTCCCTGTTTACCTGCTGTTCTCAGTGTGCCTGCTGTTCCAGTGTGCCCACTGTTCCCAGTGTGCCTGCTGTTCCCAATGTGCCTGCTGTTCCCAGAGTGCCAACTGTTCTCACTGTTCCAACATTTCCCAGTATGAATGCTATTCCCAGTGTGCTTGCTTTTCCAAGTGTGCCTAATGTTCCTAGAGTGTCTGCTATTCCCTATGTTCCTAGTGTATTCCCAGTTTGCCTGCTATTTTCAGTGAGCCTGCTGTTCCCAGCGTACCTGCTGTTCCTAGTTCTCTATGTTCCTAGTGTGTTCCCAGTTTGCCTGCTGTTCCCAGTGTGCCTGCTGTTCCATGTGTGCCTGCTGTTCCCAATATTATGATTTATCTGATGACAACTAGCTATGATCAGAGAATGGGCACCGTTTATGACTAAGCCCAATGCTATTTAGAGGCTAGCTTTGTTTCTATCTTATATTAATACCCAGCATGCATGTGCAAGGGGTAAGGTAGTTGATCTTGTCATGTGTTGTCATCCATATGAAAGTCACCAAATCTCGAGTGATAGCGAATAGACAATGCTGTTGAGAGGTTGGAAAAAAAAACAATTACTCTCTTCTAAGTGCTTAACAAGTGTGTACCAGGAACGGTACAAATCGTGCATTTGATCTGACGTGCCTATCAAGCACACCTAGTACCTACATGTATGCCATGTCAGCTGCAATGCTGTTTCAACTGCTTGTGTGACCTCAAACTAGGTAATGGTCACTGACGTTATGAACTGATCTATTGATCAGCTACCATAAATAATTCATAGCTATGTGTGAGTGGGGTATGTGTTCTGGAGAGCTCTAGTATAATGTCATATTATTCGTTCATATGCGCAGCCTATTTTCTGTGGAGCTTACGATAAGATTATTATTATAAACATGTAATATACATGTATCAAACGCATATAGGATGTGAGTAAATACTTGGCTGAGTCCAGAAGGATTCGTGCAGAACAAGATAGGGCATATGCGGAATCTTTGGCCGCAGACCAGGCAAAAGAAAAGGCAAAGGTATATGCGTATATACTCGTGTATGCATACAATATAGTTCAAGAGCTCATAAGAACTAAGAAAAGAGGAAGAGCGTGTAACTTGAACTGGGCAGAATTTTTGAACTGTACTAAAAATAGAACATCCAGTCAAGAGTAATCTAAAAATTTGTAAATCTAAGTGTAAAAATCTCTTCATGGCATGTTCAAAACTCATTGCTTGATGCTAGTGCTTGGACATTCAATGTACATGTCATCATTGCACTCAGTGTGGTTTTGCACATGATCAGATATTCTATTTTTAGTATCAGTCAAAAATTCTGCCCTGTACACTAATGTCTATGGGAGTTACATGCTCTTTCTCTCCTTGCATTAGTTCTTATGCGCTCTTGTATAGTTCTATCCCACTACATGGGCGTATCAAAGGAAACAGCTGGACTGTAGAGAAGTTATCACCAGGTGATATTTTAGTTATCACCCGATACTGACGCCAGTTATCACCCGGATGTGAAGTTCAACATTGTCAATAACGTACATAAAGAATTAAATATGCAAGTCTAGTCATTGCTAATCTTCTACTCAGGACTGTTAAGGCATGTCCACGGTCGCGAAATATTGCACGGTACCGTATTTCAATCGTGTCTCTAATTATAGGAAATTTAATTTTACACTCGTGAATACTACCGGTATTAATAGTGTATAATACACGTACAGTGCCATGCTGGTACTCCGCTCGGCCATCCAAGCCCAGAGACCAGAGACCTGGGATGAATGTGCTTATCTCGCCAGACCCATGATTAAGTCAGCCAGTTAAATGGTAAGTTCGAATATCCCTACCTGTACACGAGTTTGAAATGGCATGCTAATGTAGCTACTATGTGAGCGAGAGAGAGAGAGAGAGAGCGAGCGAGAGAATAAGAAAGCGAGAGAGTGAGAAAGCAAGCGAGCGAGACAAAACGATGAGAGTGAGTGAGAGTCCGTGAGAGAGTAAGCGAGCGAGATAAAACGATGAGAGTGAGCGAGAGTCCGTTAGAGAGTATTAAATCGAGTGATGGAGAGAGAAAGAGAGCAAGAGAGAGAGAGAGGAATATCGAGCGAGGAAGGCATCCGAGTAAGCCGTAATATTAAACACGCAAGAAAGAGACAACAAACTAATGTGTGTGTACATATTTTAAAGGGAGAAATAATTTTAATGTTAAATACTATGGATACTTTTGTAGTCTACTTCGTCTTGCTAAAGTCTTGATATGCCAACAACTGGGACACAAATTTACTTGACTGAAGTAGTTCTTTATACTCCATATCTGTTGAGTCTGGGAGCCTTCCCGTAGAGCTGTGACATTTTCTTTCAAACTCTTTTATTGCTTGCTTCCTGGTTTTTCGAGTTTGTTTTAGTTGGTACTTGAGGACCTGGAGAAGGGCTGCATGTTGACACTGTTCCTGTGATGAAGCTGTATGGCTTTTTATTCTGTGTCGAAGCTTGTCAAGATCTACTACTGCTTTTGTAGCACCAAAAACTTTTGATAAAGCACTTGCAAGCTTCGTTTTGAGGTGCAAGGGGAGTTCGCTGTCCTGCAGCTGAATACAGTGTGTCGGTGGCTCTAGCTCTTGTACTATTAGAGTGATGTGATCATCTTCAGCTTCGTTTCCTGACGCTAGCTCAACATCCTGTGGTCTTTGTGGTGTCCTGGAGTCGACGTCTCGTTGGTGTATCGATGTATTTTTATCTTGGAAAGGCACATCAGTATCCATCTCCTCCAATGCATCGTGAGCATTACAATCAAACCTTTTGTAACCTAGAAATTTGCCATCTTCTGAGTAGAGTTTGATGTATGGTGTAGGCAGTTCAATACCTCCATGAATCAGATCATTCCATATTGACTCTTTGTTTGTGTAAATTTGATCAAGACTTGTACTACGAAAGTGTTTCAGCTGTGGTCCCTTTGTGTTCGTATCTGGTGTGTTTCTACCGTCATGAAATTCAAATCCTTCTTCTGTCTTTTTCCACCAAATTCCAGGTCCAGGTACCAAGTACGGTGAGATCCTCTTGAGGTGTTCCTGCCAGCTACTCATTCGACCAGTAAGGAATGTAAATGGAATGTGTGTATTTTCTGTTGCTGGTTGTAGTTCTCTAGCTGCCTTAGATACCCTGCTGTTACTCTCATGATATGATTTATACAAGTCCTTCTTCATTTGTTTTGCCTGGAGTCGTAGGAGAATGTTGGGAATGACATTATTTGGTTGTCTGTTTGAGGCATTTTGGACGATAGTTTTAGCCTGTCCAAACAACCTTTCTTCATGCTCAGTGTTTGCTGCCTTAAGATTTAGAATCTCATACTGAGGTGGAGCATGTAAAATTAATGCATGGAGGTATATTCCAAAGAATTTTCTGTGTGTAACAGACTTTGTCATAGTGAACAACTCAGTACAGAGTTCATAGTGGAGCCATGCTGTGTTGTATAGCCTCAGTATTGCTTTAGGATCTATTTGCTTCCTCCTGGTATGTTAGGCATGACAAATCTACAGCTGTTTCCACCAGTTGTAGTATTTTTGGTGGTGTTTGCCGTCCTCTTAACAAGCTTAATACATGAATAATTGCTAGCCTATAATCTCCTCCTCTTTTGGTTTTTTTGCTCCACAGATCAACTTGAAGCAACTGTTCAACCTCATTGGATAGTTCTGTCTCCAAAATATGAGGAAGCTCTTGCAGTAAGTTATCAATATGTCCCTTAATGTCATGTAGCGGCTCACAGTCTAAAATTGTGTAGCCTTCAAGGTGGACTTGTGTTAGAGTTTCAGTTGGGTTGTTAAGTAGTAGTGTCGGAACGCGTTGAATGCCTTTTAGTGTTTCCTTCAGTAGTTGGAGCCTCTCCTTTTTTGTTCGTTCAAAGTCATAAATTCCTCTTGCTACTAGTTCTTGTCCTAAGTGATCAGCGTCGAGGTCATGAAATGGTTTTGAGCACCCCACTCGTTTACCTGCTTCTCCTGTAATGAATATGAATTTTTTTATATTAGTCTCCCTTCGTACACGTACACCAAGCATACATGTATAGCCTATCCTTGAATCTAGGCCCTGTATCATATGCATGTATGTGTGTGCGAATATTATGGCTCAGTGTTCAATCTTTTGATAATGTACATGCATAATGGAGTGAGTATAACAAGTGTTGGCATAGGAGGAGAGTACCCTGCATGACTGCTATCACCCGTAGATGTTTATGGTCCTGACCTTCGTAATTGAGGAATACATGTTGTAGGTTGTGTTCTAATTAAAGCACATGCATGTACATTATGCCATATCTGCACTCACAACATACATGTGCGTTCACATGCATGTATATGCATGTATGCCACTCAAAATACATTGCAGATGTGTACATGTGTGCAGTTGAGCATACAGTATTTACCAGATCTATATACGTGTTGTACACAGCCCATACCTTTAATTACGGTGGATTATATAGCTTGAAGTGATCTCCATTTGTGGTTTGCACAATATGCAAAGTCGTCAAATTGTGCCACATGTGCTCCGCATGATCCACATGGATAGTTTCCACCGATTTGGGTTCCACGTTCGAATTGTGCCGCAGGTTTGTCACCGCTAAAAAAAAGTAGTTTATCGCTAATCGTAATATTGTCAGCTGTTTTCAAGTCTGTGTTTAGTTCACGAATACACTCCATCCGATCACTTATGAGTGCTGCTTGGTCTTCTATTGAAGATGAGTTCATTGCTAGTACATGTATTTCTGGTTCTTCAATGTAAGCTTGCAAGTCCGGAATAGATTGTGCAGTCGTTTGATCGATGTCTGATACTGATTTGAAAACGGCTGGATCATATACGATTTTAACTGTCACTAGCACATAGTCATGACCCAGTATTTCTGAATGATCATGCCATACCATTATTGTTCTGGTTCGTTCATGAGTGGCTAACGTTGATCTCAAGTTATCCTCCGAAAGATCGCTTGGAAGCTGAATATTATGTTTAGCATAATATTCCAGTAGCTCTGTTTTACTGAAAGAGGCTAATTGATCATCTGTGTGCAAGTGCATTAGGTGTTCGTGTTTGGTCAGCAACTTTTGTCGGAGTTCCAACAGAGGAATCTTCCTGCCATATATAGAGATATTGGAGTGTTGTATTTGTCCTTCCTTGATTGAGTATCTTGTGAGTGTGTGAGGAAAACATGGTTCTCCAAGTGATAGTTCTCCATTATTTATCATACCTTCCCAATCGTCTTTTATACCTCTCACAGATTTGTGTACCGGCACTGAAATTTCTCCACCAGGTAGCTTCAGGCGACGAGCTCTCATTCGTGTATTTGGTGGTCGGTGATCAAGCTGCTCTACATCTATTCCACATTCCATAGCATATTCCTTGACAGTCTGCCCTTTGTTTTCTCCAGGTACGTTCCATTCCCTACCTAGTTGGGTCCAGTTGATTACTTCTCCTTCTGGCCAATTCTGTAGTCTATTAAGTAAACCACCTTTGTCCCACTGGACATTGTCAAAATTTGGAGAGTGCTTGCGACGAACTAAGGGAGTAGCCTGTGCACGTTCACGTTTTTGTTCTGGTGTCTCAAATGATTGAGAGAAGCGCATTCTTTTGTAGGATGCAATTGATTGCCCCTCTGCTAACACTGTTAAGGCATCATTTTCTTGTAACTGTGTGCTTATGTGGTCTCGGCACTCTCGTCTAAGCTTGCGTTTGAGCTTTTTGTTGTCAGCTGCAGTGGGTTTGATTTGAAGGCCACTACCTGGGCAGGTGGCTAATGTATCGGTAAAAGATTTTCCGTATGCTTTCTCAAATACTGGCTGAATTTCTCCTAGTATCTGTTTTGTTGTGGTTGTTGCTGAATCATTGTTGCTCTCTAATATATTTTTCAAGCTGTCGGCTATAGGTGTTGCAGGATTGTACATAGCCCCTGGAAAAGTTGTTTGTTGTTCTCGATGCGATATTGCACATTCCTTGCAGTTTGCTAGGGAATGTCGCTTTTTTTGTTTTAAAGAGAGTTGCTTCCAATTGTTTGAAGAAAAGTGGGATATATATTGCTGCTTGCTGTCTCTGTCACTCCACTTCCTGAACATTCCATTGATTCCTTTGCAGTAGTGATCAAATTTAGAGTCTCTATGACCATAGCCGTCAAAAATTGTAGCATCATTTATGTATGTGGTTGATGGGGAGAATAGCTCTTTGAATTTATGTGCTCGTTCAACTGTATCACAATGTCCTTTTCCTCTACCCACCTCAGAATACTCTCGAATGGCAACTCGAGCATAACCACAGTTGATCTTAAA
Organism: Stappiaceae bacterium; assembly: GCA_964291365.2. Taxonomy (GTDB): domain Bacteria; phylum Pseudomonadota; class Alphaproteobacteria; order Rhizobiales; family Stappiaceae; genus JBDWFY01. Next base: position 73,874 of record OZ220052.1, on the reverse strand, counting down.
GTGCACAGTGGACATCTTCCTGGAGCACAGATTTAGTTATACATGCTTGTTTAATAGATGTTTGTACTGTTTTATAATATTATTTTGAGATTTGATAATACCTACAAGTAAAAATGGTGGCACTGTACATTCAATAATGACTCACAGTATATAATAGGAGCCTGATAAGAAAGTCAAGAGTGATGATCAAAGATGGAGTTTCCTGCAAGCCACAGCTGCTATCTGGTCAAGGTGCGCTTGCGCGCGCGGGCATGTTTTGGTCACGTGCCCTCATATGACCTTTGAACCGCAGCTTGCGCGAATGGTTGGTGCAGTACACGAAGATGGCCAAAAAAAACATTTGTTCCCGACTAGAAGACGATGTGTTTATGCGGCGCAGCAGATGAGTGTGTGGAGTGCTACCAGGATCCTGCTGCGCAAACGCTAACCTTCTTGCGTATTAGAGAGAACATGAGACAGTCGTGGGTCCAACTAGTGAGTTAACAATTTTAAAATCTCGCGCTTTCGTGTACCTTATTAATTCGTCTTGCGCAGCAGGATTTTGATATTACCACCTTTTATCCATGCAATGATTGTAAAATCATAAGTTGAAGTGGACTGGAACAAATGTTTTTTTTGCCTTTTATCTTCCCTATTTATATGACCTGTAGGCGCTCACATGACTATCATGTGACATGTTTGTGGGTGTGGTTTATATTGTATTGTGGATTCAAACCCGTATGTGAAGTTTTAGAGTCATACTGGTCTGCACATGTGTGTTATACATAATTGTGATTTCTCTACATGACCCGTGCCTTAACACCCCTGAGTAGTTCGACTGTCTACAATCGTTTCAACACCAATGTAGGCAAGGAGTAGCTGTAGCTCTACTCCTGCAAGAACAGCTTGAAGCACTGGATAAATATGCTCACTCGGAAGGTACAGTAGTCCACACACAATGCTTACACTTGCTGACTCTGGTCCTGCTTTGGAATATCGATCAAATTCCTTGAGTAGTGTCGACAAAAATACAGCCCTTGAGTGAGCTCTTCCTCGCTTTAGCTTACATCTTACGATGATTTTTAGGGTGACGGAGGCCTCCTCACACTTATCATTGACAGCTTCTTTCCGGATTCCCCAAGGTTTCAAATCTTGAATCGTACGATCACATAGTCTTCGCTATCATAATTAATAGCCTCAGCACTATTGTTATAGCGTAACATTCCAAGGAAAGAAGGCAAATTCACTGGGCAACAAGCATACCAACTAGAGCTACATAGCTACTGAGATTGAGACTGAACTGCACAGATTAATGATCAAACCATACCTTGAATGTGATTGGTTGCTGACCTAATGATGTCATTGTCTCGGAATCCATTGCCATGGCGAGGTCAGGTAGCATAATATACATTTCCATGGTCTGTGGGATAGAAACCAGTTATATCCCGGATATGCGTGTATAACATATGGATATTGTACTCACACCGGGATATAACTATAACCAAGAGTATATAGTAAGATAAGGAAGAGAGTATCGAACACGCTATATTGTCCGTGTAATATGTGTTCAGAAAGTCACACGCCAGGAATTCAAACGTTGACTAATGAGCGTGCTCGATTCAAATAACGAATTATGGGCGTGACCTCGAGTGCAAACTAATGCGAGTGCAATAGTGGCTGAAACGCGAGTAGATCGCGATACAAAACGAACGTTCATGAAGAATCTAGCATAAAACTCACGAAAAACGCCTCTATTCATCGCAGTCCTGAGAAAAATCGAGTGTTTAGCAACTTGGCTTAGTCATGTGCGCAAGGCGGGAAGTCACGTTACTCTCCGAAAACATATTACACGGACCATATAGAGCGTTCGATACTCTCATCTCTTATTACATACTCTTGTTTTCGTTGATATGCTAAATTGCTCTCTATTTAGAGCAAGAAGAGGAGAACTGAAGAAATGAGTCTGTGATGGAGAGTATGTACCACACAAATTCAAATGTCTGATTCAGTAACTTTCCGTACAGTATTCATTCATTGTCCTATTAGTAGTTAACCCATCCCAAAAAGACTGAGAGTGGTACCTTCAAGTTTCTCACTGTACACAGTGGAATGCCTCTATATTGTATAGTCTGTAATAAGGACACCTCGTTTAATTGGGTCATTATGATGGCAGTACAGGTTCTGTAATCCAGACACCTTACATGGTTGCAACGGTGTCCAGACTAGAGGGGTTCCACTATGACAGGAATTGAAATTTTCTTTTGCCAAATCATGTGTCGATTTTTGTTGCAGCTGCAAGTAAGGAACAAAGAGAAGTGGAATCAACACATTCCCAGTGTCCCTGGTGGTAGGAAATTCAGTATGAGATTTCCAAATTCTACCAAGATTGAGTGTACCATTGATAAGGCTACTCCTAAGTTACGTGTACTACAATTAGTGTTAAGTGTGGGCTAACCTTTTTTTTATCGTGATGCCATAATTGTGTAAACAGGTCTTGTATGAGATTGCGTTAGCATTTGGAAGCCGTGGAAAGCCATTTAATCTCTGCAGTAATATGCCTAGGCAACTAATTCCCCGTGGTGGTACCTTTTCAGGAGATGATCCACTTGCATTGGTTGTAGAAGAATCAGAAGATGCTCCTGATCCCTGTGACTATCTTGATGCACCCAAGGTATATGTTCAACAGCTTGAGTGTTCATGACTCGGCTATCTCACTGATTCATTTCCCTGATATTTGGGCTGAACATTTTCAGTCTACAGTGCATGCGCTGTTCTGCAAGGATCGTCGATGGACAACTAACCTTTGACAACGAACTGCGTGTGCGCCTTTGGATCTTCTATCCATTTTAGCTCGCTTTGGCAATCTATCATCGAAAATTAATGTTGTATCTTAGAAAGATAAGGCCAGTCGCTCCTTTTTTTTTGTGGGATAAGGTCAGTCGCTCAATTTGAGCCCTTCTTTGGGGGGGGGGGGGGGGGGGGGGGGGGGGGGGGAGTGGTTCGTTAGCCTTTTTAGCGATCGTAACATTTTGGCCATTCGATGAAGCTCAAGCAAAATTCAAAATCTAGAGAATGGCCATAGCCCGTTACACCTCTGCTAATATCGTCAGCTAACTCGCTGATTGATTTCCCTGATATTTGGGCTAAGTATCTTCAGTCTACAGCGCATGCGCTCTTCTGTGGGGATCGTCGACGGACAACTAACCTTTGACAACCTTTACCGAACTGCGTGTGCGCCTTTTGCTCTTATATTATCCATTATAGCTCGCTTTGGCGATCTAACATCGAGAATTATGGTTGTATCTTGGAGATATAAGGTCAGTCACTCAATTTGAGCCCTGTCTTGGGGGACGGTGGTTCGTTAGCCTATATAGCGATCGTAACGTTTTGGCCATTCGATGAAGCTCAAAAATCTAGGGAATGGCTATAGCCCGTTGCACCTCTACTAATGTCGTCAGCTAACTCTCTGATTGATTTCCCTGATATCTGGGCTAAGTGTCTTCAGTCAACAGCGCATGCAGCTGTTCTGTACTACAGAACAGCTGATCGTCGATGGACAACTAACCATTGATGACCAATACTGAACTATTAGCGATGCAGTAATATGCCTAGGTAACTAATTCCCCGTGGTGGTACCTTTTCAGGAGATGATCCACTTGCATTGGTTGTAGAAGAATCAGAAGATGCTCCTGATCCCTGTGACTATCTTGATGCACCCAAGGTATATGTTCAACAGCTTGAGTGTTCATGACTCAGCTATCTCACTGATTCATTTCCCTGATATTTGGGCTGAACATTTTCAGTCTACAGTGCATGCGCTGTTCTGCAAGGATCGTCGTCAATCAGAGCTAACTCTCTGATTGATTTCCCTGATATCTGGGCTAAGTGTCTTCAGTCAACAGCGCATGCAGCTGTTCTGTACTACAGAACAGCTGATCGTCGATGGACAACTAACCATTGATGACCAATACTGAACTATTAGCGATGGTTTCGTTTTGCCTATTCGATAAAGCTCAAACAACATTCAAAATTTAGGCAATGGCCCGTTGCACCTCTGCTAATATAGTCAGCTAACACTCTGATTGATTTCCCTGATCTTTGGGGTAAATACATTCAGTCTACGGCGCATGAGCTGTTCTGTATGGATCGTCGATGGACAACTAACCATTGACACCCTATACAGAACTGCATGTGCGTCTTCGGCTCTTATATCCATTTTCGCTCTCTTTGGCGATCTACCTTCGGAAATTATGGTTGTATCTTAGAACGGTAAGGTCAGTCGCTCAATGTAAGCCCTCTTTTGGTGGGTGTTTCTTTAGGCTTTTTAGCTATTGTAACGTTTGGGCTATTCGATGAGGCTCAAACAACATTTAAAATCTAGGGTATGGCCCACGCCCGTTGCACCTCTGCTAATATAGTCAACGAACTCGCTGATTGATTTCACTGATCGTTGGGCTAAGTATCTTCAGTCTACAGCGCATGCGCTATTCTGCAGGGATCGTCGATGGATAATCAATAATTGACGACCTCAACCAAACTGCGCAAGCTCCTTATGCTCTTATATCCATTTTCGCTCGCTTTGGCCATCTACCATCGAGAATTATGGTTAATTCAGGGAATGGCCATAGCCCGTTGCTCCCCTGCACACACATATATATATATATATGTAATAATATCCCTGATTTTTGGACTAGGTGTCTTCAGTCAACAGCGCATGCAGCTGTTCTGTAGGGATCGTCGATGGACAACTAACCATTGACTACCTACACTGAACTGTGCGTGCGCCTTCGACTCATATATCCTCCATCGCTCCTTTGGCGATCTATCATCGAGGATTATGGTTGTATCTTGGAGAAGTAAGGGAGCCCTTTTTGGGGGAGGGTGGTTCGTAAGCCTATTTTTTAGTATCATTCTGCATGATTATAAAAATGCAGGGATGCACAAAAATAGCATGATAATGCTAATAAGTAATATGTACATCCAGAAGATGAAAGGACTACTTAAGTTATTGAAATGAATAATGAATACAGTGACAATACTTGTATTAACTACAGCAATGCAATGTTATTTTAAACACGATTCTTAAAGGTAGAGAAGGGTGAGGACACAACATCACTACTTAACTTATTCCATAAAGTAATTGTATTTGGAAAAGAAAAAAGAGTTTAAGTATTGTGCAGTGTGACCACGTAGACTGCTTAGCTGTTTAGAATGGGTGTAGCGAGTGGTGTATACGCAAGGCCGTGGAAATAGGGGCACCATACGGGAGCATTGGTTCCAACAAGTTTGTGCATAAAACACAGTTTGAGCGCCTTCCTTCTTTGCTCGAGCTTTGGGATATTTAAAGTGTCCAGCATTTCGTCATATGTTGTGTTCCAACTCTTTAGACACACCTTGCAGGCAAACCTCTGAACGTCTTCCAACAACTTGCAGTCCTTGACAAGGTATGGATCCCAGACTTGGTTTGCATACTTTAGATGTGGCCTTATGAGCGTCAAATAGAGTGCTCGAATAGTAGATGTATTGACACAGTTGTAGAATTGTCGGAACAACAGACCAATGAGCCTGCTTGCTTTTTGCTGGTGTGATCAGACCAGGATAGGTTGTCGTTGATTGTTAAGCCAAGATACTTGATAGAGTCGACTTGCTCTATTTCAAAACCGAGCAAATTTAGAGGTGGTGGTGTAGTTCTTACTTTCTTTCGGGAAAGCACCATGAATTTACACTTCACTGGACTGAATGACAGATGATTAAGAAGACTCCATACACCAAGAGAGTCCACACCTTGCTGAAGTACGGCGTAGTCTTTCTCGGTATAAATTCTTCTATACAAAAGTATATCGTCAGCATATAAGATTAGCTTTGTACCCGAAGTTCTGATAAGGCCACATCGTTAACATCATTTACATAAAGCAAGAACAGCAGTGGACCAAGTACTGATCCCTGAGGTACGCCGGATATTACTGGGAGCAAGGTCAGATGTTTCACTATGTAGGACCACTGACTGGTTTCTATAAGCGAGATAGCTTGTGATCCAGGAAACCAGGTAGTCGTCCAAACCAATAGCTCTGAGTTTCGAAATTAGCTTCCTATGAGGCACAGAATCAAAGGCTTTAGTGAGGTCAAAGAATACGGCCCCCATTTCATGGCCATCTTCCATACTGCTGAGCCAATCATGCGCAGCAGAAAGCAAGGCATGAGTGGTCGATCTCCCTTGTAGGAAGCCCCACTGATTAGCCGCAAGTGGATATGACGAGTCAAGAAATGTTGTTATTTGGCGATCGTAACGTTTTGGCTATACAAGTTCATTTTGAAGTTCAAACATAGCGTTCAAAATAATATTATAGGGAGTTATCAAAGCCTGTTCCTCCTCTGCTTATATAGTCAGCCAATCGCTGATTGATTTCTCTGGCCTCTGGGCTACGTGTGGCTATAGCCTGTCCTACCACTGCTAATATAGCCAGCCAAATCGCTGATTGACTTCCCAAGCCTCTGGGCTAAAGGTCTAAGTCGACGATCCCTACAGAACTGGCGCATGCGCCTTAAGTCTTATATCATTCTCGCTCGCTTTGGCAATGCATCATCGAAAATTAAAGCTGTATCTTGGAGAGTTAAGATCAGTCGCTGAATGTGAACCATTTTTGTGGGCTATTTAGTGTTCTCAACCAAATTATGTAATCGTATAGCATTCAAAAACGGCCATATCCTTTCCCATCACTGCTAATTAGCCAGCCAACTAGCTGATTGATTTCCCAAGCCTCTAGGCTGAAGGTCTCCAGTTTAAGGCGCATAAACTGTAGGGATCGTCGATAGACAACCAAGAGAAAAACCGTTGCGACGACCACTAAGGAAGTGCGCATGCGCCTGGCCCTCTTAGATCCATTCTCGCTTCCTCTGGCAATCCACCATTGAGAATTATGGCTCTATCTTGGAGAGTTGAAGTCAGTCGTTCAATGTGAGTCCTTTCTTTGATGTTCATTAGCGTTCAAAACGTTCGCTACGTTTTGGTTATGCGAGATAGTTTTGATGCTCAAACAACATTCAAAATCTGGGGAGTGGATATAGCCTGTCCCACCATTGCTAATATAACCAGCCAAATCGCTGATAGATTTCTCAGACCCCTTGGATAAAGGTCTCGAGTCTAAAGCGCATGCGCCGTGTTCGTTAGGGATCATCGACGGACAACTAACCGCAGTACGGCAGTTTTTTTTATTGGCTGTCCATCGACCACTCCTACCAACCCTCCTCGAGCTCTTAGATCCAAACCTCGCTCGCTTTGGCAATCCATCATTGAGAATTATGGCTGTATCTTGGAGAGTTGAGGTAACTCGCTCAATGTGAGCCCTCATTGGTGGTTCATTAACCTATTTAGTACTCAAAATCAAGAGCCAGTAGTTTAGTTTGAACATTCAATTTTGTTGAACTGTCGTTCATATGCTCAGGAAAGGCAAGAATTCATCAAACACTGTAAATTACTGAACGTAGCTTTCCCTACCTGACCAACATTGACGAATGGAAATTTATATCACATACAACCTATAAACATTTACTCTACTCTTTCAACAAATCCATTTCTGTAGCACCGCTTCTTTAATACCATCATTTGCCACCACTTTATCTCAATTTTTGTTCACACTTTTGCTTTTGACTATTAGGCCTCCTTTTGTCATCAAAATTAATTCGATCTCCATGTTTTGGCTATAATGAGATCGTTTTGAAGCTCTAACCTAGTATTCAAAATCTAGGGAGTGGCCATAGCCTTTCCCACAACTGGTAATATAGCCATCCGACTCCCTGATTAATACCCCAAGGCTCTGCGCTAAAGGTCTCTAGTTTAAGGCGCTTGCGCTGTTCGGTAGGGATCGTCGATGTACAATCAACCGGAAAACGACTGCCACGACCTCTACAGAAATCTGCATGCGTTTTGCGTTCTTAGATCCAATCTAACTCGCTTTAGCATTCCACCATCGTGAAATATGGCTGTATTTTGGAGAGTTGAGGTCAGTTGCTCAATGTAAGCCCTTTTTTTAGGGGGGGGGGTTCGTTAGCCTACTTAGCTTGCAAAGCGATCGCTACGTTTTGGCTGTACAAGATCGTTTTGAAGTTCCAACATAGCATTCAAAATCTAGAAAGTGACCATAGCCTATCCCACCACTGCTTATTTAGTTGGCCAACACCCTGATAGGTTTTCCAGGTCCTTGGGCTAAAGGTTTATAGTGTAAGGCGCATGCGCTGTTCGGAAGGGATTGTCAATGGACAACCAACCAAAAATATGTGTACAGCGTTTTTAGGTCCATCGACGGCCTCTAACGAACTGCGCAAGCGCATTGCGTCAGTTTGTATTATGGGACATCCACAATACTAAATGTGGAAGTTTCCAAATACTAGATCAGTGTATTATGCCATATGAGCTTATCAACTATCCTGTTGTTTGTTCATGCCTAGTTGCGGTGAAACAACGATTTTTTAGTTCCAGTGCAGAACCTTAGTAATATTTTGGCACATTTAATTGGTTTAAGACATCTAACCTAGCGTTAAGGACAGCTGCTATCATGGATATCCCCATTGGAAGAGCTTCAGGTTGGTTAATGTTGTAGAAGTGAAGGTAGTGACTCGTTACAGACAGGCAACCCTAATACGTTCAAAACAGTGTTAATAACACCCATTTGTATTCCACTCAATAGGCACCTTGGGAAATTCTTTAAAAAATTTACTGAACTACAAATTAATTTTATAACTCATTGCTCACTTGAGTGGCTCATAGCTGGGACAGTGCATGACCAGAATTGGAATCCCTGCTGGTACAGTGCATGACCTATATATTACTTCCTACACTGTAAAAAATGATTAGTGACCGTCACTACAAATATGTAGTGAAATGTTCACCACAGTTCTCACCACTTTTAGTGTAGTGATGGTCACTACGCAACCGTTCACAACATAAAAATTAGGTGACATTCACTACCAACTGTTGTGGGGTTCACATTGAAATAATATGATTTTTACTACAACCGATTTTGTTGGAACTCAACATTGAATTATACATACAAAATACTAGGCCAAGAAAGACAAAAACGAAGCAGAAAGAGCTACATAGTTGGTAGCTAGATAGTGCATATCAAGAAAGCCTAAAGCAATGTTCAGTAACACATTATCAGCATTGTTCTCAACCATTATTAGCTTGAAACCTTGTCGGCAGAGCAGCATGAATGAGAGTGTGGAAGCAGATCATAAAATTGTTAGCAAAGGTGAGAAGAATATGACTTCAAAGTGGGAGAGGGTAGAGACAGAGGGCCTAGGGAGAGCAATCTGAGAAAGACAGAGTGGGGGGAAGGGATAATGTAAAGAAGAATAAAGCAAAGAGGACACATGCAAGGTGTGGAGATAAAGAAAAAGTAAGAGAGAGTGGGGAGAGAGAGGGTAGAGAGAGAGGGCCTAGGAAGAGCAATGAGAGAGAGATAGTGGGGGGGGGGGGGTGGGGAGAGAAGGGATAATGGAAAAGAATCAAGGAAAGAGGATACATGCAGGGGGTGGAGATAGACAAAAAGTAAGAGAGAGAGTGGAAGCAAGCATATGAAGGAGGGAAAGAGAGATGAGAGTGATAAGAATAAACTAAAAAGGACAAGAGAAAGAGAAAGAAACCAGCAAACAATATGCTCTCAACAGCTGTAGCACCTTGATAACTTGTCAACCAAACTGCAAGAACAAAAATGGATGCACAAAATTGATCATAAACTTTTTTATATTCAGAGGGGAAACAAGAAAGGGAGAGTAAAATTAATGTTAATAACATCATAAGAAAGGGTAGGGATGACGAGAGTGATGGAAGGAAAGAGAGAAAAAGGGAGGAATCGGGAGTATACAGAAGGAAGGAAAGAAACAAAGTAGGACAGGGAGGAATTTGAAAGATTGGTAGTACAGAAATTTGAGAATTAGGGACCTACCAACACACTCCCAAAAGTAGTACCTGCTTGAAATTGGTGGCCGAGCTGCAAGGATTAGAGTGCATGCATGGAGAAAGAAAAAATTAATTTGTGTGGAAGGGTAGAGTAAGATTAAATAGATACCATAGCAGGAAAGACTCAAAGTGGTAAGACTCAAAGTGCAGGTGCCTGTCTGTGTGCGTCTTTTTACGGTAAACAGCAGTGTCAAATTTTCCATTGGTCAGCCTAGTTACCCTGGTATCTAGGAAGGGGGATGGACCCCCTCCTCCAGCTCCATGGTGAATTTTATGGTAGGTCGTAGGCTGTTAAGGTGATTGAGGAGCCCACCCACATCACCAGTCTTAAGGATGCAGCATGTGTCATCCACATACCGCTTCCACAAACGGGGTCTAGAAGGTGCTGACTCAAGAGCCAGCTCCTCGAAAAATTCCATGTACAGGTTTGCTACGACCGCAGAGACAGGAGAGCCCACGGCGGCGCGCTCTCTCTGTTCATAAAATTCACCACCGTAACTGAAGTATGTAGATTTCAAGCACAGGCCCAGTACTTCAGCTATCCTGTCTGGTGAGAGTGGTGTTCTCTCAACCAGATCAAAGAGCATAAAAACGCATGCGCAAAAAGCCTCACGAATAAGTCAGCCATAGCCGAACGTGCATGGACGAACGATCACCCAATAAAATGGGCCGAGACGATTTTACAAACGAGCGAACAGGGCCACGGAGCTGGTCCTTGAAGGTGCTCTGAAACGGAAGTCGAACTGCTCCCCTACTTTTTTGAATTCCTGACCGGTTTTCAAAGCACAAACCTGATTGGTCAATCCAACGTCATCGAGAACGCGAGACCAAACTATTAATATCACGCGATTGGCAGCCGTTCTTACAGCCACAAGTAATCGATGGAGCTTGAGACTCAGAGGCAGAAACGCTGCTTGCGTTGATGGCGTCTGTCATGATACTGTCGATTGCAGTTAACCTCGAACATCCGTGAATGCGTGCGTGCGAGCGTAGAACGAGCGAGATACTTCATTCGCCACGCAAAGCCACGGAAGACAAAGCGTAAGTCACAAAACGGATTGCCTTGTGTCTGCGTAGCATTCAAACGCATACGCTTGTGCTACGCTCACACACACGCATTCACGGACGTTCGAAGTGAAGCGCAATCAACAGTAGCTCGATCTTGCGTTCGCGTCGGGCGCCGCAACAATAATATTATACGCAACGCGTTAGCGCGCGCGCCCTTCAAGCGTTTTAACGACTTCCGTCTCAGAGCACCTTTAAGGAATCACTGAGCATACGCACGACACCGAAGGACACGCGCTTCAATCGAGACAACGGGTATAGCTGCCCGACTGTTGGATCGCCACGTTCAAGAAAACTGAAGGGTGGGGCCAGCTTGAGCAGCGTCGGCCCCGCCCAGGCGCCCGCATGAACGCGCGGAGCGCCCTGTCAGGCATGCGCACTAACCAAAACTAATTATTTCACGGTACTTTGCCCTCTCAAATAGCCTATAAAAGTAGAGTCCCATCCAGTATAGGTTCATCTCGCCCTGGTTGAAGTAGGTAATGTTTGTATTGTCAGGTATGGGAAGGAGAAGTGTCATGATGCTTCAAGTTAAATTATGTCCCTATACTAGCAAAAAATCAACAAGGGCAACTCAGAACACTATACTAGGATGAAATATCTTCATCTTGATATATTTTTTGGCTTGCATACAATTGATTTAGTTCTGTCATTTGTGACCCTCCACGAGAAAACCAAGCATAATGCGCTGGACATCAATCTGAGATACAGGCCATAATAATCGTCTGGGCTGATAATTATCGAGTTTCACTCTTTGGCATGGATCGATAGAGGAATCATTCCTCTACACGAAAATCTGCTTCGTAGCTTCTAGAACGCTATACTTACCGAGTTATGGCTTGAAGAAGTCAGATGTGCAGCTACATAGAGCGTTCATGGCACGGACCTGTTGCTGTAGGCAACCGTGGCAGCTGCGAATAAAAAAAATCGCCAGCCACATTTCTTCTTCGATTTTGTGTACAAACGAGCCTTAGAAACGCTTGTCTTCTCGTTCTTTTCCATCGAAACGGCGAGTGCTGCTCTCATTCGAGCGTTTTGGCAGCCATCTAGCTCATTGACTTTGTGGGCGGGGCCACGGATTTTTAATAAACGGCGAGTATACGGACTTCCGCGTGCAATGTACGTAGCAATGTTTCATTGCACTTTCTGCAAAACTTTAGTACGGGCGATCCGAGTACATTTTGGCTCATATCTCCATGACTATACGAGCTAGAGACTTCAAATTTGCAGGAGCAGCAGTTCAAAGGTTGTAGTTGGTAATGGTGGCCTTAACTCGAAATCGGTTGTCAGCGCATTATGCTTGGTTTTGTCATGGAAGGTCACATTTTTAGGATTTAGTACAGCAACTAGCTCAACAGACAACTTCCTGTGGGTGGAGTCTTCCCTCTGTCCATGCTCCATTTGCCAATTCTTAAGATCTCAACATAAAATACTTAAGTATCAAGATGTGAGATGGCATTTAGCTCATAATAGGCCTTCTAATGACTACCACAGCACAGTAAATATGAAATCTAGCAAAAGGTCACAGGGTCAGCTTTCGCAGAGCTTCCCCACAACTCACATAGTAGAGTTAATTAACACCTTCCGACACGTATTTTCACCCTAATGTGTGTGATCACTTTCTGTACAAGAGTTCTTCATATGTCTAGAGTAGGAGGGGCTGGCGCGCGAGACTATGACTAGCCTGCGTTTAAGATTGCTTATCATTCAACAGTAATACCCACCTAAGATGGCACATTTTTAAGCTGAAGGAGTATTAGTGTGTAAGTAATGTGCGAGTGTACATGGGAAACTTACAACTTATTACGTATCAAAGCGAGCAATTGGAAAGTACCGAGCAATAAGCACTAGCCTGCTGTTAAGAAAACACATCTTTCAAAAGTAAGACTCAGCTATGAGGGCACACCTTTAAGCTGAATTAGCATAAAAGTGTGTGAGTAATGTACGTGCATACATATGAAACTTCAGCTTGTTGCGTATCAAAGCGAGCAGCTGGAATGTACTGAGCATTTAATATTCGCGTGCTGTTAAGATAGCACATCTTTCAACAGTAAGACTCAACAAAGATGGCATATCTTTAAGTTGGATGAGCATAAGAGTGTGTGAGTAATGTGCGTGTGTACATATGAAACTTGAGCTTGTTGTGTATCAGAGCGAGCGATTTGAATGTACCGAGCATCTATGTCTATCCTGCTGTTAAGATGACCCCTTTTTCAACAGTTGAATTCGGCTGAGATGGCACATCTTTGAACTGAATGAGTATAAGAGTTTGTGAGTAATACACGTACGTACATGTGAAACTTCAGCTTGTTGTGTTTCAGAGTGAGTGATTGGAATGTTCCGAACATACAAAAAAGTCTGCTGTTAAAATGGCACATCTTTCAACAGGAGGACCCATATTAGATGGCATATCTTCATGCTGAATGTGCATAAGAGTGTGTAACGTACGTGCGTACATGTGAAACTTCAGCTTGTTGTGTACCAGAGCGAGCTATTGGAATGTACCGAGCATTTAGGACTAGCCTGCTGTTTAGATGGCATATATTTCATCCGTAAGACTCAGCTAACATCACAGGGAAACCGCTGCACAAACACGGGCATAACGAACGCCCGTATGCGCTGCCAACACGGGCGGTTTCACGGAAGTCCGTCATTCGAAAGACGGGCGCCGTGTTCGTACGTAGTGCGACCAAATATGACGGGCTATTTTCACGGGAACCGTTAGCGACACGTCTTTGGCCCGTCCAAGCAACCGTGTTCGCCGTAGTATTCCCCGTTAATATCCCGTTCTTTGACTTCAGCATTGACGGGAATGTTCGTTAAAGCCCGTACTTTCGTCTCTCTCGCGATTGGCACTAGCTACTGCGCACTGTGCGCAATGAATATAATTATCCGCGCATGCTCGCTCGCATATCGCGATTCAAGCTACATGTAGCTTCAAAAAAAAGTTGTTTTTTTTTTTAAGTTTAGTATAAAGCAATATGTACAAAATGAAACTGACAACAAAAATCATTGAATGAACAGTTCAGATAGGCATGGCAGCGTTCAGAAATCCAGACTTGAATGTGACAACTGAGTTTCAATGACAGACAATGAATACCTGTCTTTGATCTAACGTCTTCCAATTCGGTATATGGCACTCATGGTTGAGTGGTTCGTCTATACTGGAGTTCCTGGTTGATCCATATATATAGTCTGTAGTAATTATTATCTATCATGAAAGCATGCCATAGTAAAGCAAATTATTCAACTAATAACTTACATTTTACAACTATGTTAATCAATTGAAGTTTGAATCGTTACTCATATCATATTATGGGAGTGCCTGCATGAGAGAGAAAGGGGGGGGGGGAAGAATCAGAGTATTGTCGTAGTAATATATCTGTACTTACTTCGAGAAAAGCAACTGGCAGGATGAAGTCAGAGGAAAGAAGGTAATAGATACTTCACTCCTGAATGGTAGAACCTGAAAGACAGAGAGAATACATGGGGTAGTGGACAGAATCATTGATGTTATGGCCAAACGTACCCCTTAAGATTCAAGATGATAAAATCTGAGAAAGTGGGGAAGCCTGAGAGAGAGTGTAGGGGAAGGATAGATTGTTGACGTAACATAAAAGAGAGGATAGTCCAGCTATTGGTGGAAGAGAGAGACAGGAAAAGGGGAGGATCAGACTGTACATGTATACCTCACAATAATAACAGCTGTCATACTCTCAGGTGACTTAAGGCCTGGGACACCAATTTCAGTAGTGTAATTTAGCCATATTTTTAACCACTGTATCTCTGTAATGATACATGATATGGACACCAAACCTTCACCAAGGGATAAAACAACTCTTCCTTAAACAGCAAGATTAATTTTCGGCCACGCCCATTAATTAGTTTTGTGCTTATGACGTCATTACTAATGGCTCTTCGGAAGACCAAATGGCAAAAGGCGGCGGTCAAGATCGACTTGGATGACCGTCTCTGTAGCTTCAGTAGATAGCCCTTATGCCGAACTACTAGGATCACATTTGGCAAGCCGATTTGTTGACATACTAAACGACAATGCTACAAAATGTAAGAAACCAGGGGGTCATGCGATCGTACTAACCTTAATATCTCCCGTCTCGAACAATTTTTCTTCATGCCAAATAGAATACTAGCTTGAAATAACGAATACTTGCTTCGTATACAAGAGATATGCCCTCAGCTAGGCGTTTTCATCGCCGCCTCAGCTACTTGCTATCTTTGTACAGCTACTATATGGCCACGGTCGCAATCACATGACTTAATGTATAGAGTTATATGGTGCGCACGTGATCACACTCTGACCTCTATGTACCCAGGCCTTAACCTACCTGAGCTAGTTTCGGGAAGGAATGAGATGAAAACTGACAAGAGAAGGTAGTTGATACTTCAATCACAGATGAAACAACCTCAGAGAGAACAGGATCTGATTACATTGAATATATTATAGCCGTACTTATTTGTACCTATAATTTGAGAGAAGGTAGTCCATATACTAGAGGCATTAAGATATAGCCTGAGAGGAGAAAATAGAGAGGTAGGAGGCAATCCTCCAATTAGAAATTATTTACTTACCATGTACCTCCTGGGATTAAGATATGTAGCACTAGCTAGGATGAGCAAGAGGAAAAGACTGCAAAACAACTTCTATGATTTCTATGATATGACCGTGGAATCTCAAGAGTACTGTAGCCAAGATAAGTGAGTAAAATCATAATTATGAAATGTTATAGAATGTGTAAACTTAGTTGATGTTAAACTGCTTGATCTTGTAGTCTTGTTATAAAAGTTGATCCTAAAATAAAGTATAGTATATTTGAGTCTAAGAATAATCTTGAATAATGACTTACGCTCAATTGAAGAATTATGATACAGGAGTAGAGGACATGTGTAAAGTATGATAGGCCTACCGAGAGAATACAAAATTTAATAAATACTTTGTCACAATTAGTCAGCAATAACCACTTACCCGTGATATAAAGTAGTACTCCAAGCTGCTATGAGAGCTCGAAGAGAAACTTACACAATGGTCATTAAAGGTTATACTTAAGGATGATCAGGCTCAAGAGGCTGAAGTGTGGCCATAAAATTTCCTCACACACATGCAGGCTTCACTGGGTCACCTGACATTAGATGAGGCATCTGGACAGGCTGCTGACGTAGGATGAGACATCCAGACAGACAACGACCCAGCTACACACTGCATGCACCACTACTGCTCAACAGAAATTCTAACTTCACTCCTCACACACATGAAGACTTCACTGGGTCACCTGACATTAGATGAGGCATCTGGACAGGCTGCTGACATAGGATGAGACATCCAGACAGACAACGACCCAGCTACACACTGCAAGTGTCACTAATAATGCTCAACAGAAATTCTAACTTCAATCCTCACACACATGCAGGCTTTACTGGGTCACCTGACATTAGATGAGGCATCTGGACAGGCTGCTGACGTAGGATGGGACATCCAGACAGACAACGACCCAGCTACACACTGCAAGTGTCACTAATAATGCTCAACAGAAATTCTAACTTCAATCTTCACACACATGCAGGCTTTACTGGGTCACCTGACATTAGATGAGGCATCTGGACAGGCTGCTGACGTAGGATGGGACATCCAGACAGACAACGACCCAGCTACACACTGCAAGTGTCACTATAATGCTCAACAGAAATTCTAACTTCAATCCTCACACACATGCAGGCTTTACTGGGTCACCTGACATTAGATGAGGCATCTGGACAGGCTGCTGACGTAGGATGAGACATCCAGACAGACAACGACCCAGCTATACACTGCAAGTGTCACTAATAATGCTCAACAGAAATTCTAACTTCAATCCTCACACACATGCAGGCTTTACTGGGTCACCTGACATTAGATGAGGCATCTGGACAGGCTGCTGACGTAGGATGGGACATCCAGACAGACAACGACCCAGCTACACACTGCAAGTGTCACTAATAATGCTCAACAGAAACTCTAACTTCAATCCTCACACACATGCAGGTTTTACTGGGTCACCTGACATTAGATGAGGCATCTGGACAGGCTGCTGACATAGGATGAGACATCCAGACAGACAACGACCCAGCTACACACTGCATGCACCACTAATGCTCAATTTACTCCTCACACACATGTAGGCTTCACTATAAAACAAATCTCACATAGGCTTCATAGGTCACTTGGCTTAAACTCAGAGCTTGCTTTACATACAAATTGTGAGCTAGCTAAGATGCAGACACATCATATAAACTTATTAAACTCAGACAAGTAAAGATCAAAACATAAGACTATTAGCTTAATCACTCTACATACACACAGTCACACACTCGATTGTCAAACCATGCATGATGGACACACTGTACCCCCCTGTAGGCACCACACACAGCCTGAATCATGGGATACTGAACTTACTGCTACGTATAAACCTATATCATGATCAATGCACACCTCTATGATCATAAAACTTACCTATTGACTGTTTAACTTCGAGATTTCTGGGATATCCAGATTTGGCGCCACAACCTTACACAGGCTCTTGCCCTTGGACGACTCGTTTCTACGAACCATGGGCGATTTAATGTCCTTTTATGAAGAACGAAGTAAAGGAAGATCAGCTTAGAGGGTAGCAGTTCATGTGTAGGGTCCTGTGGTGCTCCAAGACTTGCTAGCGATAGCTCCCATCTTGTCTCCAACGTTTTTGAACTCGCGCATGCGTTCTGAATAATAGTTGAACGGGCTCCGCCTATCACCGTTACGAGCACGTAGCCCCAGAAACAGCAGTACGGTACGCGTTAACGAGCTCCGTGTGCGTATGAGTTACGCAACTCAATTAGCAGCGGTTTTAGGGCGGGACACATACGGGTCCGTCCAACGACCATCCCGTTTAGCTGCCGTACTTCTTCCCGTCAGCAAAATTCGACGGTTATTCCGTTAGCCCGTATTTGTATAGAGTTTTTCCTGTGCATGGCACATCTTTAAGCTGAGAAAGTATAAGCGTGTGAGAGTAATGTGCGTGTGTATAAACTTTATGAGCTTGTTGTGTATCACAGCAAGTGATTGGATTGTACCAAGCATCTATGTGACTAGACTGCTGTTAAGATGGCATATTCTTCAACAGTAAATCTCAGCTTATATGGCACATCTTTAAGCTGAAAAAGTATAAAAGTGTGTGAGTATTGTGTGTGTGTGTGTGTGTGTGTGGGTACATGTGATACTTCAGCTTGTTGTGTATCTGAGCGAGTGATTGGAATGTACCGAGCATGTCTGACTAGCCTGCTGTCAAGATGGCACATATTGAAGCTGAAAGGGTGTAAGAGTGTGTGAGCAATATGCTCGTGTACATGTGAAACTTCGCTTGTTGTGCATCCTAGTAAGCGGTTGAGATGTACATGTAGCAAGCATTTAGGGGACTATCCTACAGATTAGTTGGCTATGGGGAATTATTTGGAACACAGTTCTCTGTACCACAAGTGTCTAAGATTGACACTGTAAAAACGTGAAGATATAAGCTAGAATAAGTGTGGCAGTATATCTTTGTTGTTCTACTGTTATAAGCTAACTTATATGTGATAGTGCTATAAGCTTGTTTTAAACTGCCTTATATTATTAGATTGTATAAGCTGGAGCCTATACCACTCTTATAACAGCCTCATGTGCTATATGCTTGTTATAAACATACAAGTATATCACAACCCTGGTGTTAGCACCAGCCCCTCCCCCTCTGTTCTGTGTTGGGGAGGGGCTATCCGCTCAGTAGTATAATTATGAGTGATACTATATATTTTAGTAATTTAACGTTCATACACATGATAGTTATTATAGCTAGTCATATGTACGGGCTAGTTCTAGTGAATGAGTTAACTTCAGGTCTAATCATCATGGTTCAGATTTAGCTCTCTTGTTCAAGTTTAGCTACCGATGATAGCTTCATATCCAGGCTAAGCCTACTGAGCCGCATGGGCGTGCGGCTTTGCCTGTGATTTGATGTCAGGAAAAGTATTAGTCCCGGCCTGTTAGCTAGTGCTAGGTTTAATCAACTCCAGTCTGGCAAGTTGGCTCAACCATATAATTATTATATTAATATAGGGGGCTGGGTCACGAACAAGCATCCCACATGTACATCACATCCGTGCAGCCGCGCACGCGGCCGCCCGGCCGGCCGGTTAATAATTAACGATAATATTACGTAAAAAAAGTGAGAAATTATTAAGCATGAGTACTAAGTACTCGCGCGAGCTCGAGGTCGAGTGAGAAGCATGATAAACCGTCGTATGTAAGTACCTACTGTGATGATCTGAAGTTACCAGTGCAGAGAGGATATTATATGAATATCGTTAGTAGATTCGTATCTGGACCTTAACTTAAGATCATCTGAGATTGGACTTCTTTAATACGGTAGGCTTATGTGATATTTGTCGGAATCTGTAGCCAGCCCCCTCTTCGATTCCTCCCCTCCCTCTTTCTCTTTATCCATCCTGTCTCTCTACATCTCTATCTCTCACATCTTTTGTCTCCCTCTCTCTCTTTACTCAAGTTGTTTCTCTTCATCCCTTATCCTCTTGATTCCTCTCCTCTATGTTCCTCCCTCATTTGTTTCTCTCTTTCAACTGTACTCTCCCTATCTCTATCCTACTCTACTGACAACTAGCTATGAATTCATCCTTGGTTTTATTTATGCAGATCAGCCGACAAGATCTCAGAACTGAGATTTTTTGAGAACAATACTGGTGAAGTATTAGACAATGCCATAATTTTTTTTGGCTCAATTCGAATTCTATATACCTAGCATTCAATTACTTATTATTATGTATTATGTGTGTATAATTCATTATTTCATACCAGGTCCCATGTATTATGAAAGAATGGTTTATCTCATAATCCTACTGAAATTATTACAAAGTACAGAATTATTCCAAATGATACACACTAGTGCTACATAAGTTCATGAATACATATCAGGGTACATCAGTGCAGCTTTTAACAACTCACCTCCTCGACTATTGGCTTCAAAAATTTTGTTGCGCCAAAAGTACCGCACTTTTTTGATCTTTCTTTGGCTCTCTCGATGCATCTCCATCATTCTAACTTTGGAATCCTTTAGAGCGCCCTCCAGTGTTTCAATACGATCCCTCATGATTCGGCATAGTTCTGTTGCCTTTACTTCTGTCTTCATTATTCGACTAAAATAGTCCTTAATTTCCACACATTTAAGAGCTGACGTCCCTTTGAACAGTATCCATTTAAGATCCAGAATATTTATTTTCCGGATTCTGTAAAAATTGTTGCTACAATGGTGGGCATTTTTAATGATAAGTTAGCTTAGCCCCTAAGCCATATGGCTTAGATCCTAAGCACACTGACAGGCTCCTACGCCGTGTAGCTTAGAGCCTAATCTGTAGAAATGGCAAGTATTTGATCATGAGGACAAACCATCTCACTTAGGTACGATGAAAGACAAACTATAACTAGAATATTATCATCCTTCATCTCAATAAACATTGTCATAATAATAATTATCAATGATGTAATCATGGTGCCTCAAAATGTATCACAATAATATTATTCTGACATTATCTCTTGTTACAGTAACATAATACCTGCATTTGCTATTTATTTGCCTATTGGTCGATTTTACATGAGTTAGTATTGAATTTTAACACAGCATGTGACAGAGAAGTCAAGCATGTCACCAAATTCAAGGAGTGGTTCAAATTGATGTGCAATCAATTAACATTATGAAGAGAAATAATTAGTTCAATCGTTTTATCACAGCAGCAAAAAAGCAAAGCTTGAGATTCCCCATGTCAGAAAGAAGGGCTAATTCATTGCATATTCAGGTAATATATATATATCACCGGAGTAATTCTGATGGAATTGGATACATATAATTATAGAAGTTCCAAATTTGATCAGTACTTTTATCTTGAGGCTAATATAGTCATTTCATTAACAGGCGACATGGTTGAAGTGTGTTCTGTGCATGTGAGGAAGAGCATTTCACATAAACATACATTTAAGACAAATGGTACACATATCATAGCTTTTTGTCTCTCAATTTGACACACATCATCTCTGAAGTTCCAAATTTGATCAGCACCTCTAAATTGATGCTAATAGTCATATTTCTGAGCTTCATTGACTGGCGATTTGGTTGAAGTGCGTTCTGAGATGAGCATTTCACATGTACATACTACATTTACTGCTAAGCGCACACATTTCATAGCTTTTTGGCTCTCAATTCTACACACATCATCTCTGAAGTTCCAAACTTGATTAGTACCTTTGTTTTGATGCTAATAGTCATAATCCTGAGTTTCATTAACTGGCGATGTGGTTGAAGTGTGTTCTGTGCATGTGAGGAAGAGCATTTCACATAAGCATACGTTTACGGCAAAACAGTACACATTTCATAGCTTTTTGGCTCTCAATTCTACACACATCATCTATGAAGTTCCAAATTTGATCAACACCTTTAACTTGATGCTAATAGTCATAATCCTGAGTTTCATTAACTGGCGATATGGTTGAAGTGTGTTCTGTGCATGTGAGGAAGAGCATTTTACATATGCGTACGTTTACGGCAAACGGTACATGTTTCATAGCTTTTTGGCTCTCAATTCTACACACATCATCTATGAAGTTCCAAATTTGATCACCACCTTTAACTTGATGCTAATAGTCATAATCCTGAGTTTCATTAACTGGCGACTTGGTTGAAGTGTGTTCTGTGCATGTGAGGGAGAGCATTTCACATAAGCATACATTTACGGAAAAAGGATACACATTTCATAGCTTTTTGGCTCTCAATTCTACACACATCATCTATGAAGTTCCAAATTTGATCAGCACCTTTAACTTGATGCTAATAGTCATAATCCTGAGTTTCACTAACTGGCGATGTGGTTGAAGTGTGTTCTGTGCATGTGAGGAAGAGCAATTCACATAAGCATACGTTTACGGCAAAACAGTACACATTTCATAGCTTTTTGGCTCTCAATTCTACACACATCATCTATGAAGTTCCAAATTTGATCACCACCTTTAACTTGATGCTAATAGTCATAATCCTGAGTTTCATTAACTGGCGATGTGGTTGAAGTGTGTTCTGTGCATGTGAGGAAGAGCATTTCACATAAGCATACGTTTATGGCAAACGATACACATTTCATAGCTTTTTGGCTAAGCTAAATTATCATTAAAAATGCCCACCATTTTAGCGACAATTTTTACAGAATCCGGCAAATAAATATTCCGGATCTTAAATGGATACTGTTTTTGTATTTACCAGTACCATCTACATAAACTCTTATAGCTCGTTCTTTGTCAGTCACAATGCATGGGTGTGTGTCACGATACGAGTCAAATTCTCTGATCTTCTCTTCCGTCATTTTCTCCCAATAATCATCACTTTCTTTGCATACACGGTCCAATGCTTCAAACAGGCCACTGTCAGTAGCTTCTGCACCTTGTTCATTATCATTAGGAGAGCTAAGTAAATCCTCTTCAGGTGTCAATTGATCAGAACTATATGATGTAGATCCTTCGTTCTGTTCATCACCAGAAGATTGTGTAGACTGCTTAAGTCGATGTCGTTTCCTTCTTTTCTGGTTCCGTTGTTTGATCCTTTTTTTTTCAATAGAATGCGGCTTGCCCATGGTCCTGTAATACATGTAATTTTAATGATAATAATATATCAGTGTTCTCCCCAAGGCATGTCGGTCCTGCAAGCCTTCAGTAGAGACTTGTCCTTGATGTGGGAATGGGGTGATTGAAAAGCTTGATGTGACCACAGTCTCCGCCCACACCATGCACTACATCATGGCTATGAATATTAGTTATGAATACTAATAGCTACCATGCATATACGCAATCAGCTGACAAACCCCAAATTATATTTTAATAATGATCACAGCATGAAAGCTGACAAAGACAGCGAACAGACTTACAGACACACTTAATCAAGATTAACGGACTGACAGCATAAGCCGACAAAGCCCGAACAGAGAACAAAGACGAAAACACACGGCAACATCGAACAGAACTTTACAAAAACCTGGCTTACACAGACTCGAAAGTTGACTCTGAGACTCTGAACGACTCGAGAACATGCTGCGTAGCTAGCTGGTCTCCCTCGATCGGCTTTCCAGGCTGCAGCAGTGCAGTGTGTATGTGCTTTTCCCTCGCTTTTCACCAATTGTTCTTCTATTTTGCCGAATATCCAATATTTTGCGCGGTAACTGGGCGCTAACTGTAGTATTCTAGTGGTATAATCTGTATTACAATTACAAATCTGTGGCATTTCTGTGATCGGGAGTGGGATCAAACCACGAAATGCAAAGGTGGTTTATACTCTTTCGCCACGTGGGTTGACTCTGAACTATCTGCGCCTTAAAAGTTGCCGCTACGTACTTGTAGCTAGCTAGCTAGCTGTCCGACACCGATCAGATCATGCCTACATCCCGTGACCGTCGTCATCAACGCAGAAATATCTCTGCAAACGAAGTTGCCAGAGATCTACTAGGCAATAGCGGACAACATTCAGACAATAGACCTGGAGGTGGTGTTGTTTCTTTCTATTCTGGGGAATCATCTATAAGAAGGTTGGTTAACTTAATAATTCTTCTCATGCATGCTTGCATACCGGTATCAAGCTAAATAGCCGCTGACTGGCGGCTAAACCATTCTTATGCAGGCAACCACCACAGCACACTTGGAGACCAGGACAACTGATAACGCCACCAACTATTCCAGACAATCACTTTTCTAGCTCAGATGATCAAGGATTACTGCCTGACGAATCAAACGGCCAGCGGCTTGAGAACTCTGGGAGTCGAGCTGTCAACATCTCTGACATGATGCGCTTATTTCAGTCTTCAATGGAGAAAGAGTTTCAAAAGGTTTCATCCAAACTAGATGGTGTAATAGAACGGATTGATAGCCTTGAAAAGTCTCAAACTACTTTGGAGGAACAGATGCAATCCTATCAGAGTATGCATGCAAATACTAGTACTAGTGGGAGTACTCCCAAAACGCCATCATCAAGGAAACGCAAGCGATTGACTCCTGTTGATTTGCAGGTAATAGTAATATTTTAATGAAAAATATTATCATATAGTATTATGACATTGCCGCGTGACAATATAGGATAAAATTAGAAAAGTTCATAGTTCCTTTGATGAAGAAAATCAGATCAAAGTTTCTGAGCCGTATGTATTATTATATACCTCATGCACGGTTGTAATAATTTAATACTGATAATCTTTGCTATTCCATAGGATCAATAGCCCTCACAATAGCCATGTAACTGCTACCATTGTAAAAGCCATTGGGACAGATAAATATGATGAAGATATCATTCATAGTAAGATTGGCAACTTGTAGCTAATAGTTACCTAACTATGAGAGTGTATCTGTTCTCTAGAGGGCTGTAAGACCTACCGAAAGACAATGGTGGCTAAGTCAAAGCACATGTCAACACCAGTAAAGAAAAAGAAATGTATCAGATCAAGAAAGCAAAGGGTATAAGAGTATAACCATACACAAGTTGATATGATTGTATATAATTATTGTGCAATTTAAAATTTTAGATTTATGAAAGACGATCGAAAATGCTTAAGTTGGGTAGGGAAAAAGAATTATGGCAGGATGTGACACCTGATATGATGTCAGACGAAGAGCAGATTGGTGAAAATTATGTTCGTCACCAACCATCCTATCGCTCTGATGCCCTGAATAAGTTTATCACTAAACTAGACAACAGAGGTGATAAGAAAATGTCAGCCCACCCTCGCACCAAGCGAACAATGGGTTCACCACGTAAGCTGTGCCCTCCATCACATGCAAGGAAGTGGACAGTGAAGAAGAATGAACGTATACATAGTGCCACTGAACAAGATGGTAGTGAAGATACAAGCACAACCACCATGGCCACTATCAATGAAGATGCTATTACACCTCCCCAATCAATAGCTAATGAAGCTGAGCTTGATCATGACAGTATAGATGATAGCGATTCTGAGTTTAGTGTTAACAATGATGATGAAGCAATTGAAAGTAGTGATATTGATTAAGCTAGGTGCTAGTTTTCCACTTTTTGACTAACTATTTGGGTTATGTAAAGGACTTATGGACTCCTTAAAGCCTTTGGTTATATATGTACATTAGCTATACACATGTTGCTCACATTCTCTTGTGGTTACATAATTATGCCATTGATGATTATGGTAATTATATATTACAAAGTCTGATCAGATGTCAGCTGTATGGCTGGTGGTTTTAGTCTCAATGCAAGTGTTAAACCAAATTAGCGATAACATTAGCTGTACATTGACCTTTGTGTGTGTGTATGTGCAATGTACACATGTTGAGTCTGAATGTGGGATGTGTGCACACATAATAATATCATACCCATTTCAACATGTTCATGAGGAGCAACAATTATTTTTAAAAAGGAATGCTGAATTAACTAATATGGTACAAAATATTATTACGATAGTGATGATAAAGGGATATTTTTCGATAGAGGTACAATTATGTTTACTGTGTCCTCGCCATAATCAAACTTTAATACAGACTTAGCAATTGCACATCGTCCAGCTATCCTGGCAACAGGCAAAAAACTGGCTGATGTCACAGAGTCAAAGGTTGTAGAACAAATAGTAACGGTTGAATGAAGGTGATCACGCTTTGGGTGGTCCATGTACCAGCTGACTTTAGCGAGAACATGTGGTAGTGAGGTAGTTTCACCATTTATATTTAAAACAACGTTGTGCTCAATGTATGCATGAACTTGAGCCACTCTCAGTGGTGCTTCGCCGCTAGGGTCAACACGCAACACACCGGGCCATTTGGCAGCAATTGTTGATGACCTCTTAGATAATGAATTTTCACACAGGAACTCTTCATTATTAATTAGCGTAAACTGCCAATTGTCGACATATACCAATTATCGGAAATATGCGTATCAATTATCGACATAGGGCCTTTATACGTATGGTGGGCGTGACGCGTTTAAAAATTATTTCGCGCGGTCGATCGCGACCCTCCTTTTCAGCTTCACACTAAACTTTCGAAGGTAGATTTTGTTGTATTTGTGATCTACTGACCCTCAAAGTGTCTCCACCTTCTTACTACAGGGGAAAAGAAGCGGTGGTGCCGTTCCCAAGCCGCTCCTGGCAACTGTGACAAATCTCCTACCGCGAACAGGCTCATCTTGGAACATAAAGTTGCATCCTAGTGTTAGAGTGTGTGACCATGCATCTGCTAGTAATTTTTGTATAATTTTTGTGCTCTTGGTTTGCATGTACTATGAAGATAGAGCTCCGAGTGACGATAATCGCTGTATTGAAAGTATATGGACTGCCGATAATACGTACCGACTGTCGATAATTGGTATTCGCGATTATATGCTTGAACAACCATAGCTAGCGCATTCTTTTAGGCAATCCCATGTGACTAAAGTTACTTGCAGTCCTGTCGACGCCCTACCTTCTGGTCCAAGTTCGAGGTTCAGGCGATGTTCCTGTGCAATAGCACACGCGGGAGAAAAACGTAGTCCGATAATTGGCAGTTTACGCTACTAATTTCTTATACTGAAAATAGAACCTTGTGAAGTTGACGATTGAAGTGGGGTACAGTAATGAATACATATGTTCCAAGATGGCAACTTCAGTATCGCAAAAGCACTTTTCTTTAAAAGGAGGGACTAAATAATGAAATGACTTTTTTGTAGCATCAATTTGGACAACTGGGCAGCTAATATTCTTCAGCTGTTCAACTATGATAACATCAGACTTTCCAGTTTGAGCCAATGAACTGCTTCCTGATGCAGAGTTTCCCATCATATATTCCTTGCATATGTCTGATACAAACATGTTGTGTTCTGAGTTTGTAAATTGTCTCATTAATTGTAAGTCTAAGTACTTCAAAAACATTTGTTTTTCTGGGTTTAGCCATGATTTTTTAATTCCTTCTAAAATACCATTGTACCGTTCAAACGGGAAATACCAGAAGCTAGAGAGGGGGCCATAATCCTCAATACTTGCTTTTAGGTGACATGCCATGTGCATATTTGCTGTGCAACTTTCTCGACCGTAAAGAGTTTCGAATGTCTTGCAAAACTCTACAATGAGGTCATGGGCTCGATTAATGGTAGCAAGTGTGGTCACTGGTTGACAGAGGTGAAGGCAGCTGTCAACTAGCATGCACCAACATTTGTAGTGTTCTTCAGGTAAAATATCATATAATGCATACACCGAGTAGATCAAAACCCAATGTTTCCATTCATCTGCAGTGAATGCAGCAAACCCAGCTCCAATTTTTCTTGGAATTCTGCCTATTTTAGAGGGAACATTCATTGAATCAACTTTTTCTTGCAATTTCTCAAAGTGGCGATCAAGCAACAATCAAGTCTCTTTCCATGTTTTTACTGTATGCTTTATAATTCCAAGAAATACATTATGCATTGGATCAATTACATGGTAACGAACCATGTTGAACTCAGGAAGACGCAACAGCTCCGAATACTTCACACCATATGTTTTAGCTATTTCTTCTCTATGACTTGTACTATTTGCACTCTTGCTTTCAATAGCCTTTACCATATGAGTGTCCATGTCCCTTAGCACCCATGTTTGTACGTTGAAACCGCTGTAATCTGGTTTCTTGCCAAATTGATATACTGGAAATTTCTTAAGGCATTTTGAACAACCAAGCGTTGCATTAAAATTAGAAAAGCCGCAAACTTTTCTTGTTGCCGGCAAATCACATGTGATACAAGCCAGCATTGCTCGCATTGTTGTTACATTTGTCAGTGACCTTGGATTGGAAAAATCATGACCATCATAGAGCTTGCATATGTCATCAACCATAGGTGATAAGTAGGTGTTTATGTGAACTTTAGGCTCACTTGGTCCTGGCATTATGCCAACAAGGATTGTATTTTCTACCTTGTATCGATCACAGCGAGGAAGGTTTAAAATCACCAAATAGATTGCGCCAGCGGAATACTGAGTTTCATCAAAAGGGTTGAACCAGTCAATATTAAGAGCAAAACACAAATTACCAGGAAGAGCTAGAAATGGACGGCTGGCAATTGTATGCAGATCTTTCCAGACTTTTCCATCATAAACATCTCCCAATACTCCCTCTTCAATATTACGACTTCTCCACTCTTCACATTTTTGCAAGAAATTTTCACGGACTATCATCATCTGTATTGCTTTAATGATGCTACGATAAACAAATGTCTTTCGTGGTACAAGTTTGAACTTTCCTCCAATCTTCACCCTTTTCAATAGAATTGTGTTGCATGCAGTGCGCTTATTTGAATGCCGATGGTGAGGATACTCAATATGATCACATCGCTTTGATTCTTGATTGCCTCTGAAATTGATGATACAGTCTTGAAGGTGGTGGAGTTTTGCACACCGAGGACAGACTACATAAACAACATACTCATCACTGTGTTTGAGATATTTCCGTATGCCACAAACGGATCGTGGAAGGCTCGTTGCTAACTCTGCAAGAAGAGACAATGGTTGGCACAGTGATGCAAGGTAAGAAAACAGTGTTCGCAGAAAAGCCAATAAAGTTACAATTGCTTTCTCTGGCAAACGAAATGTGAGATGGAACATAGAAATAAAAATTGAAATCGCACGAATGATAGTACTAGTACTATGATTAGCATCGTTGTTGGAATCATTGGCATCACCGTCAGAATCAGAAACATCCCAGATTTCATTATCATCACTTGGTAGCGTTGCATCTGACTCGCTACTACTACTAGAAATGTCAGGTTCTGAGTCTTGTGGCTCCACGTCCATGCCAGGTCCATCGATATCGCCAACGTCGCTCATGCTAGAGGAAGAATCTCTATCCAGACAGAAACTAGAATCGGTACCACTTGAATCTGCTGAGGATACGCATACATCAGAATCTTCTTCTGAGGACTGAACATCTGCCTCCGAACCACATTCTTGGGGGTATTCTGCATTGGGGATGGCTACAGAACGATTATTCATTGACAACATTCTACAGTTGTCTCTATGCCGATAGTACGCTGAAAAGGACAGCTCTTCGTGGCAAAATTCACATACTTTCCTTTTGTTGGAATACATAGTTGACCAGGGAATAATTTTGCGTTTACAGACTGAGATTTTGCTGACAAACTAGATCAGATATCGATCGATATACAGTAGCGCTATAGCTATAATTATAGGCGTGGTAAATTGTGTGGTATTCAATTACTGCGCGCATGCGCATATGTACATGCAACCACGCGCTCAGACGTGAGGGGAAGATGGCGACTGTTTGACTGATGTGATTGAAATGACATCTTTTACGTAAAAAGGTGAGCCCCAATGTGTGCATTCTAAAAAATAAACCGTCACTTATGGTCTGTGTTTCGTTGATCGTGTGATTATCTATCATTTTCCAAGTATAATCAGTCTGGTGGGGTTTAATTGGAAATCGTGGTACTAGGCTATTTAAATTTGACTTAGGCTAACTCTGACTTTTATCCGGCCTAGAAAGTTGAAGTGTGGGCGGTATACTAATGCTTTCAGTATTGCATGTGTGAATAGGCCAACTGTCATCATCGGCACCCCCCCCCCCCCAAAAGGGTAAGAGAGCCTGGTACGTACTGTCTGTGCATGTGAAACTTTTCTGCAAACTGTCAGGTTACACTAATGGCATACATGTGGCTTGGGCATGTAAATCTCGTGTGCCAGCTCCTCCAACGAAAAAATCGAGAAAGGGTCTGGTCAAACGGGTCGCACGTCCTTGTCCCAAAGTTGAATATCGAACGTGACCAATCAGATTGCAGAACAGCGGTCACATGACATTCATGGAACGTAAACGAGACTGGAATGTAATTAATAGTGTTTACTAATTTGAATTGGTAGTGTAATACGACGGCAATATGTGCCCTGAGACCTAAACTGACTGCAAAAAGAGAGCAGAAACTCTCGAAAGCTGAAAGAGTTGAACTAAAGTGCTCTGAAGTGCTTTTAGCTTATTCGGAAGTTACAATAGGATTCTATTAATTTTAATGCACATCTTAATTGCAATAATTGCATTCCTCCAGGACGCATTAGTGTAATCTTTTTGACCAGACCCTCTCTCGGTTTTTTTTCGCAGGAGGGGTTGGTGTGCGAGACTATGGGCATGTATATGGCAATGTATGGTGAAAATACAGAGACAAATATTAAAAGCCTGGTGGCGAAGAAGCTAATAATATTGTTGAGTTCAAAAGACTATGATGCCTCCATGAAACAATGAGAGATGCTAGAAAATAACTATCCCATACCTTGAAATGGCTACTTCACTTGCACCTAGACCTACCAAATCACCGATAGCTACATCCTTATCTCTTAAATTTTGGCCTTGAACTGGCTCTGGAGCCTTGCCAAGACAGAAATAGTGGACGTGGGCTGTTTCAGTGAAGGAGTAAGTGTTGTAAAAATGTTGTAGAGGTGAAATAAGCAGTAGTGTAATAGTTTATGTTCAGTACACAAAAAAAAGGATATGTGATGTTTTACTGAAGAATCCGAATTCCTGGGAATTTTGGCGTGTGCACAGTGTGCAACAGGCTCTCCTTTCCTCCCATGAAACAGCACCTGGGTTCAAGGCTAGCCCCCCCCCCGTGTGCAACCACTACCACCACCACCACCATAATATGCAACAATCTCAGTGTGCATGTGTTTATGCTCTCTCCTCCACAGCACAAACATTCAGTATCATTGTGTTCTATGAAGTAGCTTTTAAATTAGGTTGCATGTAGGACACGGGGCAGCTCCACAAATACTTTTGTGAAGGAGTGGGGGCATGCCTAGATAGGATTACCTATTGTACATCTCTGTCCCGTTACTGTCCTCGTGGACAAAATGACAATGCATATTATTAAGTTGCCCAGCATACGAACTTTACCTTTCATTTATATAGTCTGAGTTACTGTGTGGATCTGACCATCTCCTATTTCCTGGTGAACCAACAGGTATGCAGTGCTTAATCGTAATTGACCCGTATTTTGCATGAGTATTTGTCCTTCCGTAGGATGGATCTGACCATATCCTATTTCATGGTGAACTTGTGAACCAACAGGTATGTAGTGCTTGACCTTTATGCTGACCATCTCTTATTTCCTGGTGAACTGGTGAACCAACAGGTGTGTAGTGCTTGACTGTATTTGACCTTTATTTTACATAAATGTTTATCCATCCATAGGATGGAGCTGACTGTCTCCTATTCCCTGGTGAACCAACAGGTATGTACATTGTGCTTGATCGTACCTCGTACTTGACCTTTATTTTACATGAATGTTTGTCCATCCATAGGATGATTGGTGGTAGCAAGTAATCATGTGAGTTGATTAAATTTAGTGTTGTATGCATTTACATCCTTCTTTTATAGATATATATATTGGTGAAGTGGTAGCTAGTGTAGTAAATAATAGTGAGTTGATCTGACGTGTTATGCAATGTCTTGATTCATATTATGCAGGATGGGCAAGTGACAACTGGCTGTAGGACAATGGTAAGTATGTGCATACATTTTTTGAGTAGGGGAACCATATGCATAAGGCAGTGACACGGGTCTTGCAATATACCCTAAATGTTTACAAATACATGTATATATGCCTGTACTAGTTTGTTTATGTTGTATGCAAACATCGGATTTTGCCATCTATGTACCTGTACATACTATGATGGTTACATACCCTCTCGCTGCCTTGTGGTGGTTCAATAAGCCCTTGACTTTAGTTGTTACTAATAGTAACCATTTATGTTTTTGTCAGGATCTTGTTCCTTCCCTTAGTGAGTACCTGCTGTGGCTAGATCAGTATGTCTTCAGATTAGGAAGTCCTCATTTCACAGTAAGTAGATTTTTTTTATTATTTATGTGTATTGTATCCTATCTATTCTTTTGAAATAATATGCAGGTGTTCTTGCTGCCATAATCTTGCTTGATTCTGAACTTTGAATATAGTGCCTAGTGTGAGTAATGACTGTAGTGTTACCTATGTCTTCATGTGTGTATATGTTATATTTGTTGTACATTTGTTTGTATAGTGCATTGTGCATTTTGACATATTGTTAACTTGTGTAATTGGCAGGAAATCCGAGAAGCCAACCACGCGCGCTATGCGCATGGCGCATGAATATTGCGTAATATTAATTTTATTAATTATTGCGCACGCACCTGGCCTGCATATCGCGCATATATATGCGCATGCTGGCGCCGGCGCTAGCTAGGCCGCGCGCGCTGCTGGCCGGCCATATCATGTGGGCTGGATATGATGATGTCATAACTTCAAGCATGCGTGATATGAGGTCCGAGCGTGCGGTTTGCGGTCACGACAGCGCAGGAAGCTCAAGTATAAGCCGTTAGTATTACTGGTATACGCGCGTTATATTACCCGATTATACGTGTAGGATTAGCTGCGCTTATAACCTACGAATTATTCGCTTCCTATAAGCCAGTATAACCTGGGGACTACAGTAGTATACTCTACCATTAAAACACGCTTATTCTTCTATTATACACGTGTTTTAGTATAGGTATAAGACGGATTATATCATTCTGTTTTTACAGTGTGATAAATGTCCATCTCATTGTAAAAAGACTTGGTATGTAGGTTGTTATCTGCATCAATTATTCTTTTGTAGTTCTATTTAATGTAGGATGGCTACTATGAATGTTGTAGGTAGAGAGAGCTGACAGTGCTGAAGAGGAACAATGGCAGGAAACATTCAAGTTTTAGCAGTGATTGACTAAAATACAACTGAGTGGATGTATCTACTCTCTTCATTATTATGCTATTAATACGAGACTCAGCACGTATTCAATAGCGGACTCTGTGAAATAGTCCGTAAAAAATGGTCCCAATACGGGCGACAACGGTACCGGTACTCGTTATCTTGAATATACGAGATCGTTATGAAGTTCGAACAACATTCAATATCTAGGGAGTGGCCTTAGACAGTTGCTAATATAGTCAGCCAACTCGCTGATTGATTTTCCTAGTCTTTGGGCTGAATGTCTTCAGCCTACAGCGCATGCGCTGTTCGGTAGGATTCGTCGATGGACAACTAACCGTTAACGATCTATACCAAACTGCGCATGCGCCTTTGGCTTTCATGTCCATTTTCACTCGCTTTGGCGATATGTCATCGAGAATTATGGTTGTATCTTAGGAAGTTAAGGTTGGTCGCTCAATGTGAACCTTTTTGGGGAGGGGATTCGTTAGCCTATTTGGGAGTAGCCATAGCACTCCTATTTGAAGTTCAAACGACGTTCAAAATCTACAGAGTGGCCATAGACCATTGCTGATATAGTCAGCCAGCTCGAGGGTTGATTCTCCTGGCCTTTTGGACTAAATGTTTTCAGTCTACAGCGCATGCGCTGTTCTGTAGGTATCGTCGATAGACAAGTAACCATAGACGACCTATAGCGAACTGCGTGAGCGCTTCTGGCTCTCATATACATTAGGGTGTCCAACCGAAACAGTCGAAGTATGCAAAACGAATTCATCTTGGTGGTTTCATGTAGACCCACCCTAGCTAAGATAGAAACCACGCCGCAAATCGGCTTAGAAAAGTTCGCGAAAATGCAAAATTAAATCATAAGCACAAGTACAAAAAATGGCTACGTGACTAACACCATGCGCATAGGGGTAGGAGCACTAGCTCAAAGGTAAACCACTTTGGAGGTTGTTTGAGGTGTACGCCAGACAACACCTGTTGTTAAACTCTCAAAATAACCTCTAGAAATGGTATACCTGACAGCTGGTGCGCCGGCCTCTTTGTGCATAGTTTTGGTCACGTAGCCCTTTTTTTGTACTTGCGCTTATGATTTAATATCGTGTTCTCGCAAACTTTTCCAAGGGTGTATCCGATTTGTGGCGTGGGTTCTATCTTACCTAGGGTGGTCTACTCGAAACCACCGAGATAAATTCGTTTCGCATACTTCGACCTTTTTGGTTGGACACCCTATATACATGTTCGCTCGCTTTGGCGATCAATCATCGAGAATTATCGTTGTATCTTGGAGAGGTAAGGTCAGTCGCTCAATGTAAGCTCGTTTTTTTGGGGGGGGGGGGGGGGGAGGGCAGGTCGTTAGCCCTATTTAGTGATCTAACGTTATGGCTATTCGATGAAGCTCAAACAAATTTAGGGAATGGTCATAGCCCGTTGTACCTCTGCTAAAATAGCAAGCTAACTCGCTGATTGATTTCTCTGATCTTTGAATTAAGTATCTTCAGTCTAAAGCGCATGCGTTGATTTGTCCATGGTGGCTCTTATATCCATTTTCGTTCGCTTTTCGCGATCTATCAAAGAGAAATTATGGTTGTATCTTGGAGAGGTAAGGTTAATCACTCATTGAAAGCCCTTTCGTGGGTGGGGGGTGGTGTTTCGTTGGTCTATTTAGCGCTCATAACGTTTTGGCTATGCAATGAACATCAAACAACATGCATAATCTAGGGATTGGCCATAGCCCGTCACACCTTTGTTAATATAGTCAGCTAACTCGCTCATTCATTTCCTTGATCTTTGGGCGAAACACTTTCAGTCCACAGTGCATGAGCTCTTCTGTAAGGATCATCGATGGACAACTAACCATGGACAACCTATACCGAAATGCGTGTGCGCCTTCGGACCTTATATCCATTTTAGCTTGCTTTGGCAATCTATCATCGAGAATTATTGTTGTATCTAGAAAAGTAAGGCCAGTCGCTCCTTTATTTTACGTGGGATAAGGTCAGTCGCTCAATTTGAGCCCTTTTTTTTGGGGGGGGGGGGGGGGGGGGGGCGGTGGTTTGTTATCCTTTTTAGCGATCGTAACATTTTGGCTATTCGATTAAGCTCAAACAACATTCAAAATCTAGGGAATGGCCATAGCCGGTTGCACCTCTGCTAATAATGTCAGATAATTCTCAGATTGATTTCCCTGACATTTGGGCTAAGTATCTTTAGTCTACAGCGCATGCGCTGTTCTGTAGGGGTCGTCGATGGACAACTAACCATTGGCAACCTATACCGAACTGCGTGTGCACCTTTGTCTCTTATATTATCCATTATAGCTCGCTCTGGCGATCTATCATCGAGAATTATGGTTGTATCTTGGAGATATAAGGAGAGTCACTCAATTTGAGCCCTCTCTTGGGGGAGGGGGGGTTCGTTAGCCTATTTAGCGATCGTAACGTTTTGGCCATTCGATGAAGCTCAAACAACATTCATAATCTATGGAATGGCTATATCCCGTTGCACCTCTGCTAATATGTTATAGTTAGACCATGCCTACTAGGGCTTTATCTCGGACTTATTCAAATATTACCTCGTGTATTTGGGATAAAAGCTCTAGTAGGCATGGTCTAACGGCTAGTATCATGGAGAAAACTACCGAAGACACCGCTGATAGGTCAAAAGCAAAGAATTGGCACGCTTTCTACGTTGTACGGCGAGTCGATCGTCTCGACACGGCGTTAGCGTGATCGATTCCAAGGCCTCGTGAGTCACAATCACGAGCAGTTTACAGCCTACCTATCGTTAGTACTTGCTGTTCATAGCTTATCTGTCACTGGAAGTAGCTTTTTGTGGGTCTTCTCTGCCTAGCGCAAGTTGTTTCAAGCTACAATTCCGGTGGTTGGGTTGATCTGTATGGTTTCCATGATAAAACGTCAGTTAACTCGCTGATTGATTTCGCTGATATTTGGGCTAAGTGTCCTAAGTCAACAGCGCATGCAGCTGTTCTGTACGGTGGCCCTGGAGGTCACGCGTCACGCCAGTAGCATCACGCACCACTCCAGTGGCTGTCCTCCACCACGCCAGTGAGGCTCCTCCTAACTCTATGCGTCGTCACGCCACTCACTGTACTCGAACCTCCATCATTCCAGCGTCTCTTCGTCGTCGCTCCAGTGACACTCTTCCTACCTCCGTGCGTCGTTACGCCAGTCGCCAGTTCCGCCCTCAAATCACCGTACCGTCGTCGCTTTAGTGACGCTTCTCCTACCTCCGTCCGTCGTCACGCCAGTCATTATCATGATCGATCAGCCTTGGTGTGGGCGTGGCTAATTAATATGCGCATGCGTATGTGCGCGTGAAAAGCGCGGGTCGGATTTGCACGTACATGTACAGGTGCATGTTGGAGGGCATCACTTAGATACAGCTGGCAGAATGGAACGCCGGGGCCTGACAAGTGCCCTGAAGTCTGTTCTAGACAAGAAACATGATCTGCAAACTGTTGTATCTGCTTTAGAGAACCTTACCCTTACTTCTCAAGACTACAGAGAGTAAGCACCGATATGGAGTGCATGCTGGACAGTGGTTGCCAACCAGAGTTACTCAGTCATAACACTTTGCTTTGTTATCATCAGTATTTAGGTTCCCTTAATTCATATGATGATTTGGTTAAGAAGTATCGTGAATCACAGGCTCAACTCAAGAGTGATTCTCAGAAAGTGCTGAGGACTATGCCTTCTAGTCAAATCTTTTCTGTAATTTTTGCTGTGTACTTGCAGTGAACAAGGTTTTCTGTAAATATTTTTCCTAGGGGATTGGATAGGGGTGGTATAACACAGTATCTGTAATTGAGAAGAAAAGGAGTGTGATGGTGAGCAAATTAATTATTTTTAGTGGGACAAGGTAGCTGGGATTGAGCAATGCTCATCTTTAGATTAGTTGTATTGAGTGATATAGCTATTGCCAGTCTAAAATGACATACTGGAAATCATGATGCTTGACGGTGGCATAACTACATAGATGTAAAGGGCTTGTTAAATTATTTCCAGAAAACCTTGTTCATTGCAAGTAATTAAAATCTACAGAGATTTGACTACTAGAAGGCTTAGTCCTCAGCACTTTCCAAGAATCACTCTTGAGTTGAGCCTGTGATTCACAATACTTCTTAACCAAGTCATCATATGAATTAAGGGAAATAATAATAGCAAAGTGTTATAACTGAGTTACTCTGGTTGGCAACCACTGTCCAGCATGCACCCCATATGATATCAGTGCGGCTACTTCAGTCTGCAGTCAGGCTTTCTCTCTTGAGAAGTGGGGGCAAGGCAAGGTTCTCTAAAGCAGATACAACAGTTTGCAGGTCATGCTTCTTGTCTAGAACGGACTTCGGGCACTTGTCAGGCGTTCCATTCTGCCCAGCAGTAGTTTGGTTTCTAAGTAATGCCCTCCAACATGCACATGTACTATATACATGCAAATCTGACCCGCGCTAGCGCTTTTCACGCGCATACACGCATGCACATATTAATTAGCCATGCCCACACACCAAGGCGCTCAACTGGCGTGACGACGGACGGAGGTAGGAGAAGCGTCACTGAAGCGACGACGGTACGGAGGTTTGAGGACGGTACTGGCGACTGGCGTCGTTGCCAGAAATACGCGGCCATCCCATAGTTGGCATAGCGAAAATATTTCATAATTCGTATTGGATGTGTACATTCTCTATGGGGATGAGTGAAAACAATAAGCTACCAAACTTCCGATCATCTAGACTACTTTGATATAATAAAAGGAAGCTCAGGATGATTTACGACTGTCCCCACCGTATGCACAGAATTTGCCTTTTAAGCAAACATACTTGATCAACTTCCCCATAGACAGCAATACATTTTCACCGAAGTGCTTGTCAACTTGCATGAGTTTGCACCACTAGTAGCGTAAAATTTCAACTTCCGATCATCTAGACTACTCATTTAGCTACGAAACTTCACAAAACTAGTTTAAACTTCACTAGATCGACATTTAAAAATTTTCCTTTTCAAGGGCAAAGTTCAGCAATATTACACAATTTTTGCTGAGTCAGCAGTTGATGACGTCAGCGATTTTGAATCGAGCTCTAGATGGAGCAGCTAGCTGTTGCGAGTGTCAAGATCGAGTACTTTTTTGACTATTTAGGTTGAAAATAGTTGAAGTTGGGCTACTTATGCCAACCTATCATAGATTAGTAGCGAGGGATTGTCATCAGTAGAGTTTATCATTGTTGAACAGTACTGAACATACTGGACCATGAATTCTTGCCACTAACGAACTACTGGAGGTAACAACTAGCTAAAATAAGTATGCTAAAGCCTAAAAAGAGCCGATAATTATGTTACAATGCTCATTTCTGTTTATTGTGAAACAAATAATCATATTCATGACTTCTTGTAAGCTTGTAATTGGCAATTACAAGGGCTTGTACAATGCAAACATATGGATGTCCACTGCTCTATGGGGCATTTCTGGCAACGTGACGACGCACGGAGGTAGGAAGAGTGTCACTGGAGCGACGACGAAGAGACGCTGGAATGATGGAGGTTCGAGTACAGTGAGTGGCGTGACGACGCATAGAGGTAGGAGGAGCCTCACTGGCGTGATGGAGGACAGCCACTGGAGTGGTGCGTGATAGCTACTGGCGTGACGCGTGACCTCCAGGGCCACCGTAGTTCTGTAGGGATCGTCGTTGGACAACCAACCATTGACTACCTATACTGAACTGCGCGTGCGCCTTCGACTCATATCCTCCATCGCTCCTTTGGCGATCTATCATCGAGAATTATGGTTGTACCTTGAAGAAGTAAGGGAGCCCTTTTGGGGGAGGGTAGTTCGTAGGCGTATTTGGCGATCGTAACGTTTTGGCTATACAAGTTTATTTAGAAGTACAAAAATAGCATTGAAAATATAGGGAGTTGTCAATTGTTGTTTCACCTCATGCTTATATAGTCAGCCAATCGCTGATTGATTTCTCTGGCCTCTGGGCTAAATGTCTTCAGTCAACAGCTCATGTGTGGCTATAGCCTGTCCCACCACCGCTAATATAGCCAGCCAAATCGCTGATTGACTTCCCAAGCCTCTGGGCTAAAGGTCTAAGACGACGATCACTACCAGAAACTGCCGCATGCGCCTTAAGTCTTAGATCATTCTCGCTCGCTTTGGCGATGCATCATCGAAAATTAAGGCTGTATCTTGGAGAGTTAAGATCAGACGCTGAACGTGAGCCATTTTTGTGGGCTATTTAGCGTTCTCAACCAAATTATGTAATGGTTTTGATGGTCTAACATAGCATTCAAAAACGGCCATAGCCTTTCCCATCACTGCTTATATAGCCAGCCAAATAGCTAATTGATTTCCCAAGCCTCTAGGCTGAAGGTCTCCAGTTTAAGGCACATAAACTGTAGGGATCGTCGATAGACAACCAAGAGAGAAACCATTGCGACGACCACTAAG
Organism: Stappiaceae bacterium; assembly: GCA_964291365.2. Taxonomy (GTDB): domain Bacteria; phylum Pseudomonadota; class Alphaproteobacteria; order Rhizobiales; family Stappiaceae; genus JBDWFY01. The sequence continues at coordinate 34,612 of OZ220052.1, read as the reverse complement.
GAACTGCGCATACGCCTGGCCCTCTTATATCCATTCTCGCTCGCTCTGGCAATCCATCATTGAGAATTATGGCTCTATCTTGGAGAGTTAAAGTTATTCATTCAATGTGAGTCCTTTTTTATGTTCGTTAGCGTTCAAAACGATCGCTACGTTTTGATTATGCGAGATAGTTTTGATGCTCAAACAACATTCAAAATCTAGGGAGGGGACATAGCCTATCCCACCATTGCTAATATAGCCAGCCAAATAGCTGATTGATTTCTCAGACCCCTCGGACAAAGATCTCAAGTCTAAAGAGCATGCGCTGTGTTCGTTAGGGATCATCGATGGACAACTAACCGGAAAATCGCAGTACGACGGTTTTTGTGTTGGCTGTTCATCGACCACCCCTACCAACCCTCCTCGAACTCTTAGATCCAAACCTCGCTCGCTTTGGCAATCCATCATTGAGAATTATGGCTGTATATTGGAGAGTTAAGGTAACTCGCTCAATGTGAGCCCTCATTGGTGGTTCATTAACCTATTTAGTGTTCAAAATGAACAGCCAGTAGTTAAGTTTGAACATCCAATTTTTGTTGAACTGTCGTTCATATACTCAGGAAAGGCAAGAATTTATTAAACACTGTAAATTACCGAACATAGCGTTCCCTACCTGACCAACATTGAAGAATGGAATTTTATATCACATACAACCTATAAACATTTACTCTACTTTTTCAACTAATTCACTTCTGTAGCACCACTCAGCACCATTAAGGCCTGTGTCAACACCTTAGCCTCATTAAATATGCGTAACTGAAATATCTTGAAAATTTTTTGATGTACAACCCTCAAAATCTGGTACCTAATATAATTTGATATCCTTAATTTTTCTGACCACCAATTAGGTCACGTGATTAATTAACTTTTTGCTGACAAAACAAAATTAATTCAATTAAAGGCGCCATATTAATTAACGTTAATTAGATTAAATATTTTCATCAAATATTCGGAAAGTCGTAAACTTTGTTTTCATAGCATAAAATTGCTTAGAAGAGGAGAAATTTGAGAACATACCCTTGCCCTTGGTGTGCTTTAAATAGAAAATCATGATTATCTCATGTTCTAAATAACTTTTTTGAAATCTACGCTACAGAAACATAGTTTTGGAGTTCCTAATTTTATAGTCAAGAATTAGATCTAATTAGCGTTAATTAATATGGCGCCTTTAATTAAATGAAAATTGCATTGTCAGCAAAATTTTATCACTCACGTGACTTAATTAGTGGTTAGAATTATTAAGAATTATGAGATATGTCTGTTGATAAACTTTGAAGTCAATGCTCCTTATGGTTCATAAGTTATTTTGATTACGCATATTAATAAGGTTAAGGAACTGACTCAGGCCTTAATGGCGCTGACACAGGAAAATGACTCAATGTGGACGGATTTACGCGGTCTACCGTATTGATGAAAGAAGTGGGCGCTACACTGCCTGGAGACGGCGTACCTGTAACACGGACTCTGTCAGTATTCCGTGTAAGATACGCACGGTGCATGTGGACTCCGTTGCTTGCACTATGCTTGCACGGTTACAACATTCGGTATCCGTCCTCTCGGCTTGCGCTACACGGACGCAGTATAGAGTCGCGCACGAGACTCCACCCCATGCGCCCTGAATATTGAATCGCGAATACATATACGCGTACGCGAATTGAAAGCGATCGCGCGCGCTGCGCCGCGCAGCTAACTCTAATAGAAGAGGTGTGGTTTCAATAATTAAAGTTCAGATCAGGGCGCCAGCAATGCAGACTCATTGCTCATGCTCAGCGATCAAAAATATTCTGTGAGCATTGCTCTTGGCGTGTGAGCAAATCCATGTTTAGTCGCCACCGCGTGATACCTTCTACAACAAGAAATGGCAAGAAAGGTCGCACAGCTTGCCTTTTGAAAGATGCAGGTATGATCCAAAAAACTCTTTATTGATATGTGAATTATGGAATAGCTCATTGAGTGCCAAAATTGTGAACCATGGCATGCACACACACGCGCGTACTCACACACACACACACACACACACACACACACACACACCAGATCGGTTAGTGAGTCTGACAGTTCGGAGTGATGAAATCATGATGATGTCAAGTCAAGAGTTTGTAGACCATTAGGTATACACTCACTAGAGCTAAATGTATGTATCAGCATGCCATGTATATACCGAGGCTAAGTATGCATGTGTATTTAGCCAGTGTTTGTATCTCTTTATGGAAAGACTACCCCAAACTGTGGATACTGATTTCCATTTCAGTGGCCAGCGCCCTCATAGTTGGCGTCCACACCTACGACTGATTATAAATTAGGTGATGCATGTGTATACACTGTGAACAATAGAAGCTTTAAGGTTTATATGGTTGTTAATTCTTATAACTTACGTGTAAGTGCAAACAACCCTGATGACGCTGTGTACATTATTGTATTGCACCTGGTAGGCTATAGCTAACACCAAGGTTTAATTATTAAGCTGATAAGCTTTATCTATGAATTAAGTCCTGCCACATGTGAATAGAGTGTCCTATGCCATTTGTACTACTTTCCCATGCCCAATGACTCACTTGTCCATAATGTGTGTGTGTATGTACATGTGAAACTTCAGCTTGTTGTGTGTTAGAGTGAGCAATTCAAATGTACAGAGCATTTAGGACTAGCCTACAGTTAAGATGGCACATCTTTCAACAGTAAGACTCAGCTAAGATGGCACATCTTTAAGCTGAATGAGCATAAGAGTGTGTGAGTAATGTGCGTGTGTACATGTGTGAAACTTCAGCTTGTTGCTTCTCAGAGCGAGCGATTGGAATGTACCGAGCATTTAGGACTAGTCTGCTGTTAAGATGGCACATCTTTCAACAGTAAGACTCAGTTAAGATGGCACATTTTTAAGCTGAATGAGCATAAGAGTGTGTGAGTAATGTACGTGGGTACATGTGAAACTTCAGCTTGTTGTGTATCAGAGCGAGCAATTGGAATGTGCAGAGCATTTAGGACTAGCCTGCTGTTAAGATGGCACATCTTTCAACAGTAAGACTCAGCTAAGATGGCACATCTTTAAGCTGAATGAGCATAAGAGTGTGTGAGTAATGTACGTGGAATGTACCGAGCATTTAGGACTAGCCTGCTGTTAAGATGGCACATCTTTCAACAGTAAGACTCAGCTAAGATGGCACATCTTTAAGCTGAATGAGCATAAGAGTGTGTGAGTAATGTACGTGGAATGTACCGAGCATTTAGGACTAGCCTGCTGTTAAGATTGCACATCTTTCAACAGTAAGACTCAGCTAAGATGGCACATCTTTAAGCTGAATGAGCATAAGAGTGTGTGAGTAATGTACGTGCGTACATGTGAAACTTCAGCTAGTTGTGTAACAGAGCGAGCGATTGGAATGTACCAAGTATTTAGAACTAGCCTGCTGTTAAGATGGCATATCTTTAAGCTGAAAGGGTATGAGAGTGTGTGAGCAATATGCTCGTGTACATGTTCATTTGTGCGTCAGAGTGAGCAATTGAGATGTACATGTACAAAGCATTTAAGTGACTATCCTACAGTTTAGTGGGCGCTATGGGGAAATATTTGGAACACAGTCCTCTTTACCGCAAGTGTCTAACATTGATGAATGTCCATCTCATTGTATAAAGACTTGGTATGTAGGTCGTTATATGCATCAATTATTATTTGTAAAACTATTTATTATAGAGGCAGTTCATGGCTACTATGAATGTCGTTGGAGGTAGAGAGAGCTGAAAAAGTGCTGAAGAGGAAAAGAAAAAGCAGGAAGCATTCAAATTTTAGAGGTGATTGACTAACTACACCAACTGAGTGGATGTATCTACTCTCTTCATTAATTATTATTATTATGCTATTAATAATTATTATCATTATTGTAATTTTAATGCAAATTTATACGCATGCGCTATATGATATGATTCGGACGGGATAGAACAGACTGGAACGGGATCGTCAGACGGAGTTGATACGTGTAAGTAGACGGAGGCGGTCCATGCGGTCCGATCGGACAGACAGATCATTGAGACGGAGTCTCACGACGGACAATACTGAATAAAACGAAGTATCTAGACGGACTCAGTACGGATCTGATAGCGGACTCAGTGAAATAGTCTGTAAAAAGTGGTCCCAATACGGACGACAACTGTACTCGTTATCCTGGACATCGGAGATTCCGTTCCAAGCTCGTCTATACGGCGAACGCGGACCTCGTTCTCCCTGTATACGTGCACAGTTCACGCGGCTACGTTTTCCTGTGTGAGCGCTTCTTTAACACCATCATCTGCCACCACTTCATCTCAATTTTTGTTCACACTTTTGCTTTCGACTATTAGGCCTCTTTTTGTCATCAAAATAAATTCGATCTCCATGTTTCGGCTATAATGAGCTCTAACCTAGTATTCAAAATCTAGGGAGTGGCCATAGCCTTTCCCACAACTGGTAATATAGCCATCCGACTCTCTGATTAATACCCCAAGGCTCTGCGCTAAAGGTCTCTAGTCTAAGGCGCTTGGGCTGTTCGGTAGTGATCGTCGATGTACAACTAACCGGAAAACGACTGCCGCGACATCTACCGCATTCTGCATGCGTTTTGCGCTCTTAGAACCAGTCTCGCTCGCTTTGGCATTCCATCATCGTTAAATATGGCTATATCTTGGAGAGTTGAGGTCAGTTGCTCAATGTAAGACCTTTGGGGGAGGATCATTAGCCTATTTAACGTTCAAAGGGATCGCTACGTTTTGGCTGTACATATCAGGAAATGGACAGACATGAAGACGTTTTCAACACCCATTCACGCCTTTTCACTCACCCCACTACTTAGTATAGAATTTTATATTTAACTTGATATAAAAAGAAAAGCATGCATTCTTTCAGTTTTGTAAGTTTGCATGCATTTACCTACTATTCAAGCTGCATATTGCACTCAAAATCACCTCCTACAAGTAAACATAGCACCGGCCACATATTTACAGTAGTAATGTCAGGGTTTCATCTAGAAGGGGGGGTGGGGGGAAGCTTCTCCCCCAAACTGCCCAACTCCCCCCCCCCAAAAGAAAAAGAGAAGGAAAGAGAAAAGGGGGAGAGAGAGAGTGAGAGAGAGGGAAATGGGAGAGAGCATATATTATTTGGGTATTATGATACATGTAAGTAACATTTCCCTAATAATTACTAATATCAGGTTAATGTATGAGAACACATTATGTACTCATGGGGGGCAACTGTACGTGAAAGTGCCACACCCCCTTCTACCCCAAATAAAATTTTCTGGATGAAACCCTGAATGTACTATCGTCTATGAGGGTTAAAGGTCAAATTTTTACATACTCTCATTTATATCTAATTGTCCATATACGGTGTAATTATGTAACCCAGCGTTGTGCCAATCCTGTCAACAACCACTTGCACTTAGTTTTATGCGTCCTGGTAGTTTCTGCACTCGGCCGTTCTAAGGTGTGTAAATGCGCTTGCATCTTTGCTCTCAACCAGTCCTTTTCACGACTATCATCGTCCCCCTCATTGTTTTCTACATCCTCTTTGTGTTGCTGATCCAGGGAATGGTACCCAGGCGAACTCGACTCAATATATGGCTTACCTGGCCTAACGAAGTAAGTGATCAGTTATCATGAAACTATGAAATGACAGTATAAGTTAGTAGTACCTAGGAAAGCTATGATTACCTATGTACTGTATTTGCCAAGATTACATTAACATTCTTGAGTTGCAATATGAATGTATATGAGCGACCTTTTTTTATTTATTTACTTCAGCATGTTTCTCTGACTTCACTCGAGATGATGGTACTAATCCTAGTCGTTCTGTTGTCCAGCGATGACTAAAATCAATAGGAAGTAAGATGGAGGAGCAGTTATGCGTTGCACGTAAAAATGGATGCTTGTGGAGCAGTCCCTGAATGTACTAATCCAACAGCATAAGCCACTACAATGATCTGGATTGGTTGCTAGGAAATCAGTGGCGCATGAGAGTGCTCAATATCAATGGAGATTTTTTCTATGCAATCTTGGGCACAGTTTCCTTCCACCTATAATACCAGAGGCAGGCTTCTCAGTGAGTAGGAGGTAGTAAGAAATGACGACGGAACTTAACCCTAACCCTAACCCTGAACAGAACTCCTATTTAGTTTAGAGGAGATAGTACTAAGTCAGATTTAAATAATTACATATAGCTAGGACTCTCATTCTCTCTCATTGTCAATAATATTGTTGAATCATACAATTCCATAGACATTCTTGTACATATTAACAGCTGAAAGCTTTAATTAGCACCTTGATAATGGATGTCCACAACGCTGTACACATTTCCTGATATGACGAGATCGTTTTGAAGATCCAAACATAGCATTCAAAATCTAGGAAGTGACCATAGCCTATCCCACCACTGCTATTATAGTCCGCCAACATCCTGATAAGTTTTCCAGGTCCCTGGGCTAAAGGTTTCTAGTCTAAGGTGCATGCGCTGTGTTCGGAAGGGATTATCAATGGACAACGAATCGAAAAATATCTGTACAGCGTTTTTTTAGGTCCATCGACAACCTCTACCGAACTGCGCATGCGCCTTGCGTCAGTTTGTATTATGGGACATCCACAATACTAAATGTGGAAGTATCCAATTACTGGATCGGTGTATTATGCCATATGAGCTTATTGACTATCCTGTTGTTTGTTCATGCCTAGTTGCGGTGAAACAACGATTTTTTAGTTCCAGTGCAGAACCTCAGAAATCTCTTGGCACATTTAATTGGTCTAAGAATCTAACCTAGCGTTAAGGACAGCTGCTATCATGGACATCCCCATTGGAAGAGCTTCAGGTTGGTTAATGTTGTGGTAGTGAAGGTAGTGACTCGCAGAACAGACAGGCAACCCATAATACGTTGAAAACAGTGTTAATAACACCCATTTGTAATCCACTCAATAGGCACCTTGGGAAATCCTTTAAAAATTCACTGAACTACAAATTAATTTTATAACTCATTGCTCACTTGAGTGGCTCATAGCTTGGACAGTGCATGACTCGAATTGGAATCTATGCTGGTACAGTCCATGACTTACATATTATTTCCTACACTGTAAAAAATGATTAGTGACTGTCACTACAAATATGTAGTGAAATGTTCACCACAGTTCTCACCACTTTTAATGTAGTGATGGTCACTACACAACCGTTCAGTACATAAAAATTAGGTGACGTTCACTACCAACTGTTGTGAGGTTCACATTGAAATAATATGATTTTCACTACAACCGATTTTGTTGAACTCAACATTGAATTATACATACAAAATACTAGGCCAAGAAAGACAAAAACAAAGCAGAAAGAGCTATATAGTTGGTAGCTAGATTGTATATATCAAGAAAGCCTAAAGCAATGTTCAGTAACACACTATCAGCATTGTTCTCAACCATTATTGGCTTGAAACCTTGTCAGCAGAGCAGCATGAATGAAAGTGTGGAAGCAGATCATAAAATTGTTAGCAAAGGTGAGGAGAGTATGACTTCAAAGTGGGAGAGGGTAGAGACAGAGGGCCTAGGGAGAGCAATCTGAGAAAGACAGAGTGGGGGGAGGGATAATGTAGAGAAGAATTAAGCAAAGAGGACACATGCAAGGTGTGGAGATAAACAAAAAGTAAGAGAGAGTGGGGAGAGAGAGGGTAGAGAGAGCGGGCCTAGGAAGAGCAATAAGAGAGAGAGAGTGGGGTGGAAGAAAGAATAATGGAAAAGAATCAAGCAAAGAGGATACAAGCAGGAGGTGGAAATGGACAAAATGTAGAGAGAGGGTGGAAGCAAACATATGAGGGAGGGAAAGAGAGATGAGAGCGAGAAAAATAAACTAAAAAGATCAAGAGAAAGAGAAAGAAACTTACCAGCATATAATATGCTCTCAACAGCTGTAGCACCTTGATAACTTGTCAACCAAGCTGCAAGAACGAATGGATGCACAAAATCGATCATAAAGGTTTTTTATATTCAGAGGGGAAACAAGAAAGTGAGAGTAAAATTAATGTTAATAACATCATAAGAAAGGGTAGGGATGATGAGAGTGATGGAAGGAAAGAGAGAAAAAGGGAGGAATCAGGAGTACACAGAAGGAAGGAAAGAAACAAAGTAGGACGGGGAGAAATTTGAAAGATAGGTAGTACAGAAATTTGAGAATTAGAGACCTACCAGCACACTCCCAAAAGTAGCACCTGCTTAAAATTGGTGGCCGAATTGCAAGGATTAGAGTGCATGCATGGAGAAAGAAAAAAATTAGAAGGGGAGAGTAAGATTAAAGAGATACCATATAGCAGAATATTTTTGTATGGTGCAAAACTGCGATTCTCGTGGATAGCTCAGCCAGTGTGAAATAAGAACCATAAAAATTTTTCAGCTAGAACTTATTATATACTATTGGTTGGTGTGGTCTTGCTGAGCACCGCATGAAATTAGAAATTTTCTTCTGAAGGGCTGGGAAGCAACTCCGTGAAATTTTGCACCATCAAAAATTTCCCACTATACAGTAATGGAGAGAGATACTAGAGGAAGAGAGTTAGGGAGAGAAAAGAAGTGAGAAATAAGAATGAAAATACACAGAGGGTGGAGAGAGTAATTTAGGGATAAAGAGAGAGGGTGGAACAGAGGAAATTTAATCTTAAATAGAGTGTGACGTACCAGCACAATACCTCTTAGTCTCAACGGCTGTATGTACCAACTAACAGCTTAACTGCAGAGACAAACGTGGGGATACAAATCATAAAAATGAATTGTGTGTGGAAGGGCAGAGTAAAGTTGAATAGAGAGGGGGGACAGAGAGCGAAGGAGTGAAAGACAGAGAATGAGCAAGGGAAGATAAGAAGAGAGAATGAAAGTGTGTATAGATGATCTGGAGAAAGAGATAGAAGAGAGAGAGACTTACCAGCAATATGCCATCTGTCAATAGCTCTACCAGCTTAAAATGTTAAGTTTGTCAGCTGAGCTGCAGTACAAGCTTGAATCTTGGCTATTTAACTGCAGAGACATGTGAAATTGTGTGTGCAGGGGAAGAGGAAAAGGGAGGATAAGACTGAATGTTATACAGGGAGAGGGAGAGAGAGGGAACGAGGAAGTGAAAGAAGAGGGAAAATCAAGAGTACAAATGGTCAATAGGTGAAAAAGGAGAAAAAGAAATTAAGAGAGACAAATCAAGATATAAAGAGAGAGAGTGAGAGGGAGAGACCTACCAGCATACTCTAAATAGCTGTTCTAGCTCGAAAACATGGCAGCTTAACTGCAGGAACAAATATGGTGACACAAATCATAAAATTGTGTGTGTTGGGAGGAGTAAGATGGAGAGAGACAGTTACATGTGTAAATAGGGATCACATGAGACAGTGATAAGGGGTGTATGCTTAAAACTATTCCAATTAGAATACACTTGTGACTAGTATTCGATATCACAGATAGTTGTAGCACAATGGAGTTTATGTAGTATTAGCACCAAGTTTTAATAGTATCAGAACTTCACTATTTCTAACAGTAGGCATAGCTACTCTCACACCAGGCATATATATAGATAGGTGATAACAATGATATTCTCACCTTAGGGCCTTGTATTTGAAGTTCTCAATCTGTAAGTTGTGGCTTGTAAACTGACAGAACCCAGCTGCATGGCAATATCTGTACAGCAGTGATATCTTTGTGTAAAACAAATAGTAACAAACAGTAAACTACTTTATTAACTTTAAACAGACTCTGAATGAGTCCTGTTGTTATTGCGTTGGGTACAGGAAGCTTGAAATCTTGGCAAACAGGCTGCTAATTCATACCATAATACTGAAAGACATTACCAAGCAACCTGGACCACTACACTAACCCCTTCTACAGGCTATCATAGCCGTCAGTAAACTCTAAAGTAAACTAACTCTATGGGCCACATATCTGAGTAGAAAGCTTAGCTTGGTAAATATTTTCATTGTCTTGAAAGCTCTGTACCTTCTTTCACATGGAAAGAGGCCAAACCCTTCACCACTTTCAAACTTAAGTGCATCTGCCACTCGCTCATTAATATGCGCAAGCGTGGTTATGATGTCATTACATTATGTAGTGAAGCTCACTACCAATACATTTCACTAAAAATGTATTGGTCACAACGCCGCCAATTGCCGTTTTTTAAACGTTCTTATAGCCCATACTTTTAGGCCGTGGCTATAAATTACTTAGAAAAAGAAAAAAAGGTACTACATACAGAGGAGAGCATCGAACACGGTACCGTGGCTATAAATTAGTTAGAAAAAATCTTAGAAAAAAAAGAAAAAAAAAACAACAACAACAACAACAAAATCAAGATACTACATACAAAGGAGAGTATCGAACACAGTACCACTGACACCAAGTACGAGAGTATACCCTCCAAGCTATCGGTCACAACGCCGCGATTTGCTGTTTTTTAAACGTTCTTATATCCCATACTTTTAGGCTATGGCTATAAATTACTTAGAAAAAGAAAGAAAAAAGGTACTACATACAGAGGAGAGCATCGAACACGGCACTACTGACACCAAATGCGAGAGTATACCCTCCAAGCTATCGGTTACAACACTGCCAATTGCCGGTCTTATACCGCATACTTTTAGGCCGTGGCTACAAAAGTTCGGTCAAAAGCATCGATAGCGTCGACGATCTCGATTGATTCGGTCTACTAAATCGTCAGAAGCTTCACGTAGGCTTGACTGATATAGAGCTCGAAAGTAGCCTTCTTCTTAGGTCATTTAGCGCTTCGGAATATGTCTCCTTGAGACCTTTGATATTCCCTTTATAATTACGGGCACTCAGGTGTGTTAAGGATTGGGTCCAGCATTAAGAAATCAGTCTCATTACCATGTTTAAGGGCTTGTATCTCAGCTTATTATGCACCAGAGCGAGTGATTGGACTGTTTTGAGTATTTAGGACTAGCCTGCCGTTAAGATGACTCATCTTTCAACAGTAAGACTTAGCTAAGATGGCACATCTTTAAGCTGAAAGAGCATAAGCGTTTGTGAGTAATGTGCGTGTGTACATGTGAAACTTCGGCTTGTTGTGTAACAGAGCGAGTTCTTGGAATGTACAGAGTATCTACGTCTAGCCTGTAGTTAAGATGGTACATCTTTAAGCTGAATGAGCATAAGCGTGTGTGAGTAATGTACCTGCACACGCGTGAAAGTTGAGCATGTTATGTATCAGAGCAAGAGATTGGAATGTACCGAGCATTTAGGACTAGCCTGCTGTAATGATTGCACATCCTTCAACAGTAAGATTCAGCTAATGTAGCACATCTTTAAGCTGAAAGAGCATGATTATTGTATGTGCGTACATGCGAAATTTCAGCCTGTTGTGTATAAGTGTAAGCGATTGGAATGTACATGTACTGAGCATTGAGGACTAGCCTGCGGTTAAAATTGCACATCTTTAAACAGATTCAGATTAGATGGAAGCTTAATGAGCGTAAAAGTGTGCTAGTAATGTACGTGCGTACATGTTAAATTTCAGCCTGTTGTGTATCAGAGCGAGTGATTGGAACGTACATGTACTTAACATTTAGGGACCAGCCTGCTGTTAAGATGGCACATCTTTCAACAGTAAACCTCAGCTAAGATGGCTCATCTTTAAGTTGAATGAGCATAAGTGTGTGCGAGTAATGTACATTCGTTCATGTAAAAATTCAGCTTGTTTAAAATTAGATCGAGTGAGTGGAATGTACACGTACCGAGCATTTAGGACGAACCTGCTGTTAAAAAGCCAAAACATCACAACTTTAACCTTAAAGAGTTTAAAAGTGGGTGAATAATGTGCGTGTGTATACGTGAAACTTCAGCTTGTTGTGTATTACAGCGAGCGATTTTAATGTACCTATCATTAAAGACTAACTTACAGTTAAGATGGCGCATTTTTCAGCAGTAAGACTCAGCTAAGATGGCAGATCTAGAGTATAAGAGTGTGTGAGTAATGTGCGTGAGTACATGAGATACTTCGGCTTGTTGTGTATCAGAGCGAATGATTGGAATGTACCGAGCATCTATATGACTAGCGTGCTGTCAAAATGGCACATATTTAAGCTGAAAGGGTATGAGAGTGTGTGAGCAATATGCTCGTGTATATGTGAAACTTCGCTTGTTGTGCATCCTAGTGAGCAGTTGAGATGTACATGTAGCAAGCATTTCGGGGACTATCCTACAAATTAGTTGGCTATGGGAAATTATTTGGAACACAGTTCTCTACCACAAGTGTCTAACGTTGATAAATGTCCATCTCATTGTATAAAGACTTGGTATGTAGGTTGTTATGTGCATCAATTATTTTTTTGTAGTACTATTTATTATAGAAGCAGTTTATGGCTACTATGAATGTTGTAGGTAGAGAGAGCTGACAAAGTGCTGATGAGGAACAGTGGCAGGAAGCATTCAAGTTTTAGCTGAGATTGACTAAAATACAACTGAGTGGATGTATCTACTCTCTTCATTATTATGCTATTAATAATTAAACTGAAAATTTATATACATGCGCTATATGATATGATTCGGACGGTATAGAACTGACTGGAAAGGGATCGTCGGACGGACGAAAGTTGTCCACGCTGCCCGATCGGACAGACGGATCATAGAGAATGTGTCACACAACGGACAATTGTGGATAAAACGGTTAAATAGAGAGACTCAGCACGTATTCAATAGCGGACTCTGTGAAGTGGTCCCAACACGGGCGACAACGGTACTCGTTATCTTGGCTATACGAGATTGTTATGAAGTTTAAAACACATTCGATATACAGGAAGTGGCCATAGCCAGTTGCTAATATAGTCAGCCAATTCGCTGATTGATTTTCCTAGTCTTTGGGCTGAATGTCTTCAGCCTACAGCACACGCGCTGTTCCGTAGGGATCGTCGATGGACAACTAACCGTTAACGATCTATACCAAACTGCGCATGCGCCTTTGGCTTTCATATCCATTTTCACTCGCTTTGGCGATCTGTCATCGAGAATTATGGTTGTATCTTAGGAAGTTAAGGTTGGTCGCTTAATGTGAACCTTTTTGGGGAGGGGATTCGTTAGCCTAATTGGGAGTAGCCATAGCACTCCTATTTTGAAGTTCAAACGACGTTAAAAATCTACGGAGTGGCCATAGACCGTTGCTGATATAGTCAGCCAACTCGATGGTTGATTCTCCTGGCCTTTTGGACTATATATCTTCAGTCTACAGCGCATGCGCTGTTCTGTAGGTATCGTCGATGGACAAGTAACCATAGACGACCTATAGCGAAATGCGTGAGCGCTTTTGGTTCTCATATCCATGTTCGCTCGCTTTGGCGATCAATCATATAGAATTATGTTTGTATCTTGGAGAGGTAAGGTCAGTCGCTCAATGTAAGCCCTTTTTGGGAGGGAAGGTTAGTTTGTTAGCTCTATTTAGTGATCTAACGTTATGGCTATTCGATGAAGCTCAAACAACATTCAAAATCTAGGGAGTGGCCGTAGCCCGTTGCACCTCCTCTAACATAGCCAGCTAACTGGCTGATCGATTTCCCTGATCTTTGAATTAAGTATCTTCAGTCTACAGCGCATGCGTTGATCCGTCCATGGTGGCTCTTATATCCATTTTCGCTCGCTTTGGCGATCTATCATCGAGAAATTATGGTTGTATCTTGGGGAGTTAAGGTCAGTCGCTCATTGTAAGCCCTTTTGTGGGAGGGGGAGGGTGGTTCGTTTGTCTATTTAGCGTTCGTAACGTTTCGGCTATTCGATGAAGCTCAAACAACGTGCATAATCTAGAGAATGGCCAAAACCCGTTACACTACTGCTAATATCGTAAGCTAATTCGCTGATTGATTTCCCTGATATTTGGGCTAAGTATCTTCAGTCTACAGCGCATGCGCTGTTCTGTAGGGATCGTCGATGGACAACTAACCATTGACAACCTATCGAACTGCGTGTGCTCCTTTGGCTCTTATATTATCCATTATAGCTCGCTCTGGCGATCTATCATCGAGAATTATGGTTGTATCTTGGAGATACAAGGTCAGTCACTCAATTTGAGCCCTTTCTTCGGGGGACGGTGGTTCGTTAGCCTATTTAGCGATCGTAACGTTTTGGCCATTCGATGAAACTCAAACAACATTCAAAATCTATGGAATGGCTATAGCCCGTTGCACCTCTGCTAATATGTTATAGTTAGACCGTGCCTACTAGGGCTTTATCCCAAATACACGAGGTATTATTTGAATAAGCCCGATGGTTTAGTCAAATATTACAGAGTGTATTTCGGATGAAAGCCCTAGTAGGCAAGGTCTAACGACTTGTATCATGGAGAAAACTATCCAAGACACCGCTGATAGGTCAAAAGTAAAGAATTGGCACGCTTTCTACGTTGTATGGCGAGTCGATCGACTCGACACGGCGTTAGCGTGATCTATTCAAGCCTCGTGAGTCACAATCGCGAGCAGTTTACAGCCAACCTATCGTTAGTACTAGCTGTTCATAGCCTATCTGTCACTGGAAGTAGCTTTTTGTGGGTCTTCTCTGCCTAGCGCAAGCTGTTTCAAGCTACGATTCCGGTGGTTTATCGACACACCACCGGAAATCCGGGATTCTTCAGCGTATATTCAACTGTCGGCGCCTTTGATCTGTATGGCTTCAATGATACAACGTCAGTTAACTCGCTGATTGATTTACCTGATATTTGGGGTAAATGTCTTCAGTCAACAGCGCATGCAGCTGTACTGTAGGGATCGTCGATGGACAACTAACCATTGACAGCCAATTCTGAAATATCAGCGATGGTTTCGTTTTGGCTATTCGATAAAGCTCAAACAACATTCAAAATCTAGGCAATGGCCCGTTGCACCTATGGTAATATAGTCAGCTAACACTCTGATTGATTTCCCTGATCTTTGGGCTAAATACATTCAGTCTACAGCGCATGAGCTGTTCTGTATGGATCGTCGATGGACACTAACCATTGACACCCTATACTGAACTGCGTATGCGCCTTCGGCTCTTATATCCATTTTCGCTCTCTTTGGCGATCTATCTTCGGGAATTATGGTTGTATCTTAGAACGGTTAGGTCAGTCGCTCAATACAAGCCCTCTTTTGGTTGGTGGTTCTTTAGCCTTTTTAGCTATCGTAACGTTTTGGCTAATCGATGAAGCTAAAAAAACATTTAAAAATTAGAGATGGCCATAGCCCGTTGCACCTCAGCTAATATAGTCATTGAACTCGCTGATTGATATTCACTGATTGTTGGGCTAAGTATCTTCAGTCTACAGCGCATGCGCTGTTCTGCAGGGATCGTCGATGAATAATCACAACCTCTACCAAACTGCGCAGGCTCCTTATGCTTTTATATCTATCTATCATCGAATTATGGTTGTACCATGGAAAGGCAAGGTCAGTCACTCAATGGGAGCCCTTTTTTTGGGGGGGGGGGGGGGGGGGGGGTCGTTAGCCTATTTAGCGATCGTACGTTTTTTGGCTATTCGATAAAGCTCAAATAACATTCAAATTCAAGGAATGGCTGCTAATATAAATTGTTAACACGCTGATTGATATCCCTGATTTTTGGACTACCGTAAATGTTCGAATTATAGCGCTACCCTAATTTAAGCGCCTCTTGGAGGTTAACGAAGATTGTTGCGCTCTATTTATAGCGCCAAATACAGCGCTAAATTTCTTTAAGTGGCGCTTACTAAATAGAAAACGCTGTTCTTTTGTATGTAGTGTCCTATCATAGATAATAGAGAGGGAGGAGGACGCGCATATATGTGACCGGGTCTGAGAAAACCCGCCATACTGTCCAAACGCGCATATGGCGCAACGCGCGTTTTAGTGCCACTGGTAAAAAAAGTCAAAGTCCAGTTTTTGTCATATTCATGTCAGAAAACCTTTCTATTATCCTTTGCCGTCACTTACGGTGGGTAAACGTAAGATACAAGGCGAAGTATGCCTTCATTTCGATCTACCTAGACTATACAGCTGCTGTACACGGAACCCGTTGCTAAGGGCGTTAATTGGAATTCCCGCTAGCGGGCTATCTGGATACAGCTATATTCGTCTAACTACTCTACGTTCACTCACCTTTAGGCTTCTTAGGCATCGAAGAAGAAGCGGCTCTTATTATGGACGACGAAGTTCGCGACTAGCTCGACCTTAGCGTTCATTTAGAACGGCTCCACCCAGGTCCATTTTATTGACTTCCGATTCAAGTGTAGTATACGAAAACGCTATACGCGTACATAGCAACGCCTTCGGACCGTAATTTCTCGTTTTCTATGCTTGTAGTGCGATCGCGAATAAAGCGAAGCGCGCGATCTGTCTCAGACTAGGAGGTAGGTTAGCTCTATGGTAGAGGTTTTCAAAAATAAAGCAAACTAAAATTTCATAGAATGGGCAATATGGCGGATTTTCTCAGATCCGGTCACATATCACCATAGTGACGTCACGGACATGCTCGTCACGGCACGCCCCCATTGCAAATCAGTATCGTACACTATAGTACAAGCTCCTATAGCCTTGTACAGCCTAGTATTCGCCAGTAACCTGACTGAAAACAAGTGTAGTGCTATCGAACAAGGGATCAAGCAATGAAAAGAGTGATATGAATGGTCTTGGTAGTCGCGCCTGCTATTGTACACGCTTGAAATTCTTCTGTGTACTTTTCCTTCACAAACGGTGGTCGACCCACAAGAAAAGTCGATGGCACCTTGTCTACAGTCAGATGCAGAGTGCAACTGAAGCATTCGCGAGCTCTGTTGATGTGGTATGTTCCCCAGCGAGCGTTTTAAACGCTGGAGTCTACCCAGGCTCACAACAGATCTGGGCTTAGTGTGCCGATTTTGAAACGAAAGGACTTACTTGAAGGCGATGTTTGCATTCTCTATGTGACGATAGTTCGTGCCAGGCATTGAAAGAGTCCATTCACTATGCACAGGTCTCGTAAAAAGTACTCAAATCCAATCTGTGAGTGGTAGCTACAAAACCGTTCTGAAAACTGCCTAATTTTTTGGGGTTTTTTTGGCTTTAGGTCTCTCGTAGGTTGGTTAGAAAGGTGATATGCATACATGGTGCCATTTCCAAGACCTGCAAAGGCTGCCTTGATGTAGTTTTATGCCAATCGCGAACTTAGATGAAGTCACGTGACCGTGACGAGCATATATCTACAGGGTATGTGCGTTTCCAATCCCTCCTTCCTCTCCATTATCTATGGTCCTATTTACTAAACACCACGCTAATTTAAGCGCCACTAGCGTCTTTCGAAGTATTTTTTGTCTCGAATAGAAGCACCAACTGAAGATTAGAATTAAAATTTTTTGGCGCTGTAATTAGAACATTTACGGTAAGTGTCTTCAGTCAACAGCGCATGCAGCTGTTCTGTAGGGATCATCGATGGACAACTAACCATTGACTACCTATACTGAACTGCGCGTGCGCCTTCGACTCATATCCTCCATCGCTCCTTTGGCGATCTATCATCGAGAACTATGGTTGTATCTTGGAGAAGTAAGGGAGCCCTTTTGGGGGGGGGGGGGGGGCTGTGGTTCGTAAGCCTACTTGGCGATCGTAACCTTTTGGCTATACAAGTTCATTTTGAAGTTCAAACATAGCATTGAAAATATAGGGAGTTGTCAATGCCTGTTCCACCTCCGCTTATATAGTCAGCCAATCGCTGATTGATTTCTCTGGGCTAAATGTCTTCAGTCAACAGCTCATGCGTGGCTATAGCCTGTACCACCACTGCTAATATAGCCAACCAAAACGCTGATTGACTACCCAAGCCTCTGGGCTAAAGGTCTAAGACGACGATCCCTACCGAGAACTGCTGCATGCGCCTTAAGTCTTAGATCATTCTCGCTCGCTTTGGCAATGCATCATCGAAAATTAAGGCCGTATCTTGGAGAGTTAAGATCAGACGCTGAATGTGATCCATTTTTGTGGGCTATTTAGCGTTCTCAACCAAATTATATAATGGTTTTAATGGTCAAATATAGCATTCAAAAACGGCCATAGCCTTTCCCATCACTGCTAATATAGCCAACCAACTAGCTGATTGATTTCCCAAGCCTCTAGGCTGAAGGTCTCCAATTTAAGGCGCATAAACTGTAGGGATCGTCGATAGACACCAAGAGAGAAACCGTTGCGACGACCACTAAGGAACTGCGCATACGACTGGCCCTCTTAGATCCATTCTCGCTCGCTCTGGCAATCCATCATTGAGAATTATGGCGCTATCATGGAGATTTGAAGTAATTCGTTTAATGTGAGTCCTTTTTTGATGTTCGTTAGGGTTCAAAACTATCGCTACGTTTTGATTATGCGAGATAGTTTTGATGCTCAAACAACATTCAAAATCTAGGGAGTGGACGTAGCCTGTCCCACCATTGCTAATATAGCCAGCCAAATCGCTGATTGATTTCTCAGACCCCTTGGATAAAGGTCTCAAGTCTAAAGCGCATGCGCTGAGTTCGTTAGGGATCATCGACGGACAACTAACCGGAAAATCGCAGTACAGCGGGTTTTGTGTTGGCCGTACATCGACCACCCCTACCAACCTTCCTCGAGCTTTTAGATTCAAACCTCGCTCGCTTTGGCAATCCATCATTGAGAATTATGGCTGTATCTTGGAGAGTTAAGGTAACTAGCTCAATGTGAGCCCAACCTATTTAACCTATATAGTGTTCAAAATGAAGAGACAGTAGTTAAGTTTGAACATCTAATTTTTGCTGAACTGTCGTTCATATGCTCAGGAAAGGCAATAATTTATCAAACACTGTAAATTACTGAACATAGCTTTCCCTACCTGACCAACATTGAAGAATGGAAATTTATATCACATACAACCTATAAACATTTACTCTACTCTTTCAACAAATTCATTTCTGTAGCACCGCTTCTTTAACACCATCATCTGCCACCACTTTATCTCAGTTTTTGTTCACACTTTTGCTTTTGACTATTAGGCCTCTTTTTGTCATTAAAATCAATTCGATCTCCATGTTTTGGCTATAATGAGATCGTTTTGAAGCTCTAACCTAGTATTCAAAATCTAGGGAGTGGCCATAGCCTTTCTCACAATTGGTAATATAGCCATCCGACTCTGATTAATTCCCCAAGGCTCTGCGCTAAAGGTCTCTAGTCTAAGGCGCTTAAGCTGTTCGGTAGGGATCGTCGATGTACAACCAACCGGAAAATGACTGCCACGACCTCTACAGAAATCTGCATGCGTTTTGCGCTCTTAGATCCGATCTCGCTCGCTTTGGCATTCCATCATCGTGAAATACGGCTGTATCTTGGAGAGTTGAGGTCAGTTGCTCAATGTAAGTCCTTTTTTGGGGGGGAGGGGGGGGGGGAGGGGGAGGTGTTCGTTAGCCTATTTAGTGTTCAAAGCGATCGCTACGTTTTGGCTGTACGAGATCGTTTTGAAGCTCCAACATAGCATTCAAAATCTAGGAAGTGACCATAGCCTATCACACCACTGCTAATATAGTCGGCCAACACCCTGATAGGTTTTTCCAGGTCCCTTGGCTAAAGGTTTCTAGTGTAAGGCACATGCGCTGTGTTCGGGAGGGATTGTCAATGGACAACGAACAGAAAAATATCCGTACAGCGCTTTTTTTTAGGTCCATCGACGACCTCTACCAAACTGTGCATGCGCCTTGCGTTAGTTTGTATTATGAGACATCCACAATACTAAATGTGGAAATATTCAATTACAGGATCAGTGTATTATGCCATATGAGCTTATTAACTATCCTGTTGTTTGTTCATGCCTAGTTAAACAATTTTTTACTTCTATTGCAGAACCTAAGAAATATTTTGGCACATTTAACTGGTCTAAGACATCTAACCTAGCATTAAGGACAGCTGCTATCATGGACATCCACATTGGAAGAGCTTCAGGTTGGTTAATGTTGTGGTAGTGAAGGTAGTGACTCGCAGAACAGACAGGCAACCTATAATACCTTCAAAACAGTGTTAATAACACCCATTTGTAATCCACTCAATAGGCACCTTGGGAAATCCTATAAAAATTCACTGAACTACAAATTAATTTTATAACTCATTGTTCACTTGAATGGTTCATAGCTGGGACAGTGCATGACCAGAATTGGAATCTATGCTGGCACAGTCCATGACCTACATATTACTTCCTACACTGTAAAAAATGATTAGTGACTGTCACTACAAATATGTAGTGAAATGTTCACCACAGTTCTCACCACTTTTAATGTAGTGATGGTCACTACGCAACCGTTCACTACATAAAAAATTAGGTGACATTCACTACCAACAATTTACTGTTGTGAGGTTCACATTGAAATAATATGATTTTCACTACAACCGATTTTGTTGAACTCAACATCGAATTATACATACAAAATACTAGGCCAAGAAAGACAAAAACAAAGCAGAAAGAGCTACATAGTTGGTAGCTAGGTAGTATATATCAAGAAAGCCTAAAGCAATGTTCAGTAACAAATTATCAGCATTGTTCTCAACCATTATTAGCTTGAAACCTTGTCGGCAGAGCTGCAGGAATGAAAGTGTTGAAGCAGATCATAAAATTGTTAGCAAAGGTGAGGAGAGTATGACTTCAAAGTGGGAGAGGGTAGAGACAGACGGACTAGGGAGAGCAATCTGAGAAAGACAGAGTGGTGGGAAGGGATAATGTAGAGAAGAATCAAGCAAAGAGGACACATGCAAGGTGTGGAGATAAACGAAAAGTAAGAGAGAGTGGGGAGAGAGAGGGTAGAGAGAGAGGGCCTAGGAAGAATAGTAAGAGAGAGAGAGTGGGGGGGGGGGATAATGGAAAAGAATCAAGCAAAGAGGATACATTCAAGGGGTGGAGATGGACAAAAAGTAAGAGAGGGTGGAAGCAAACACATGAGGGAGGGAAAGAGAGACGAGAGCGAGAAGAATAAACTAAAAAGGACAAGAGAAAGAAACTTACCAGCATATAATACTCAGGCCCATTAAGGACTGGGGCCAGCTATACGTACGTATTACGCGCGCGCGGAAGAAAACAGAGAAAATTAATCAATTTACGGAGGTGTGGCCAATGGCTGCCAGATCGCTCCGTTTAGAAACTAGCCGAGTATAGGCTAGAGATCGTCGTTAGTCGAGAATTAGTCGCTCAGTTAGCGAGTACGAGCCTTAGTTTAGTCGTTAGCGTTGACTATAAGTTTGTAGGCTAGGCTACCTTCGAGCTATAATCGTTTGTCCTCGAGGCAGCTACTAAGCAGCTGCTTTGAGAAGATGGGAGACGCTTTAACAGGGGCAGTGGAAGCCTTGGGGAAAGCTTTTGGATGACATTCATCGATGTCCTGGACGAAGATAAGCCGGTATATAAGTTGGTAAATGTAGACTCTCGTCATTGCATGCGCTAGACGCTAGTTTATGTATCGAGTAGCAGTACAAAACATACATATTAGCAGTTTACAGAAATTCTGTAAGTGTACACCCCATGCCAATAAGCGCTAAAGTTCATTGTCTTGAGCCAACTAACATACTTGAGTGACGTTTAGTACACCACCCGGGAACTGCTCCTGTAGCATATAGAGTGTGTGGCGTTAATTGAATTAACCACCTAATAACGCTTGATACAAGAGTGGGCGTGGCCTGATAATTAACTTTAGACTGTGCTAAACTTTGTCTGGATAAACTTTTGTACATATTAGTGCATTGCAACATACATAAACAGGCTTTCAAAGACTGGCACTGATTCAGCTCATTTATACTGGACCCAGTCCTTAACACCCCTGAGTATGCTCTCAACAGCTGTAGCACCTTGATAACTTGTCAACCAAGCTGCAAGAACGAAAATGGATGCACAAAATCGATCAAAAATTTTTTATATTCAGAGGTTAAACAAGGGAGAGTAAAATTAATGTTAATAACATCATTAGAAAGGGTAGGGATGATGAGAGTGATGGAAGGAAAGAGAGAAAAAGGGAGAAATCAGGAGTATACAGAAGGAAGGAAAGAAACAAAGTAGGACAGGGAGGAATTTGAAAGATTGGTAGTACAGAAAGTTGAGAATTAGAGACCTACCAGCACACTCCCAAAAGTAGCACCTGCTTGAAATTGGTGGCCGAGCTGCAAGGATTAGAGTGCATGCATGGAGAAAGAAAAAATTAATTTGTGTGGAAGGGTAGAGTAAGATTAAATAGATACCACATAGCTGAAAACTTTTGCATGGTGCAAAGCCTTGCGATTCTCGTGGATAGCTCAGCCAGTGTGAAATAAGAACCATAAAACTTCAGCTAGAACTTATTATATACTGTCGGTGGGTGTGGTCTTGCTGAGCACCGCATGAAATTAGAAATTTTCTTCTGAAGGGCTGGGAAGCAACTCCGTGAAATTTTGCACCATCAAAAATTTCCCACTATACAGTAATAGAGAGAGATACTAGAGGAAGAGAGTAAGGGAGAGAAAAGAAGTGAGAAATAAGAATGAAAATACACAGAGGGTGGAGAGAGGAATATAGGGATAAAGAGAGAGGGTGGAACAGAGGAAATTTAATTTTAAAAAGAGTGTGACGTACCAGCACAGTACCTCTGAGTCTCGACAGCTGTATGTACCAACTAACAGCTTAACTGCAGAGACAAACGTGGGAATACAAATCATAAAAATTAATTGTGTGTGGCATGGAAGGGGAGAGTAAAGTTAATTAGAGAGGGGGGACAGAGAGCCAAGGAGAGAAAGACAGAGAATGAGCAAGGGAAGATAAGAAGAGAGAATGAAAAGTGTGTATAGATGATCTGGAGAATGAGATAGAAGAGAGAGACTTACCAGCAATATGCCATCTGTCAAAAGCTCTACCAGCTTAAAATGTTAATTTTGTCAGCTGAGCTGCAGTACAAGCTTGTATCTTGGCTACTTAACTGCAGAGACAAATATGAAATTGTGTGTGCGGGGGAAGAGGAAAGGGAGGATAAGATTGAATATTATACAGGGAGAGGGAGGGAGAGGGAACGAGGAGGAGAAAGAAGAGGGAAAATCAAGAGTACAGATGGTCATTAGGTGAAAAAGGAGAGAAAGGAATTAAGAGAGACAAATCAAGATATAAAGAGAGAGAGTGAGAGGGAGAGACCTTCCAGCATACTCTAAACGGCTGTTCTAGCTCGAAAACATGGCAGCTTAACTGCAGGGACAAATATGGTGATACAAATCACAAAATTGTGTGTGTTGGGAGGAGTAAGATGGAGAGAGACAGGTGTATGTGTAAATAGGGATCATACATTATGTAGTGAAGCTCACTACCAATACATTTCACTAACAATGTATTGGTCACAACGCCGCCAATTCCCTTTTTTTAAACCTTCTTATAGCCCATACTTTTAGGCTGTGGCTATAAATTACTTAGAAAAAGAGAAAAAAAGGTACTACATACAGAGGAGAGCATCGAACACGGTACCGTGGCTATAAATTACTTATAAAAAAATCTTAGAAAAGAAAAAAAAACAAAAAAAAACAAGAAACTACATACAGATTAGAACATCGAACACGGTACCACTGACACCAAATGCGAGAGTATATCCTCCAAGCTATCGGTCACAACGCCGCCAATTGCCGTTTTTTAAACGTTCTTATACCCCATACTTTTAGGCCGTGGCTATGAATTACTTAGAAAAAGAAAAAAAAAAAGGTACTACATACAGAGGAGAGCATCGAACACGGTACCGTGGCTATAAACTACTTAGAAAAAATCTTAGAAAAGAAAAAAACAAGATACTACATACAGAGGAGAGCATCGAACACGGTACCACTGACACCAACTGCGAGAGTATGCCCTCCAAGCTATCGGTGACAACGCCGCCATTTGCCGTTTTTTAAACGTTCTTATACCCCATACTTTTAGGCCGTGGCTATAAATTACTTGGAAAAAGAAAAAAAAAAATGGCACTACATACAGAGGAGAGCATCGAACACGGTACCGTGGCTATAAACTACTTAGAAAAAATCTTAGAAAAGAAAAAAAAACAAGATACTACATACAGAGGAGGGCATCGAACACGTACCACTGACACCAACTGCGAGAGTATGCCCTCCAAGCTATCGGTGACAACGCCGCCATTTGCCGTTTTTTAAACGTTCTTATACCCCATACTTTTAGGCCGTGGCTATAAATTACTTAGAAAAAGAAAAAAAAGGCACTACATACAGAGGAGAGCATCGAACACGGTACCGTGGCTATAAACTACTTAGAAAAAATCTTAGAAAAGAAAAAAAAAAACAAGATACTACATACAGAGGAAAGCATCGAACACGGTACCACTGACACCAACTGCGAGAGTATACCCTCCAAGCTATCGGTCACAACGCCACCAATTGCCGTTTTTTAAACGTTCTTATACCCCATACTTTTAGGCCGTGGCTATAAATTACTTAGAAAAAGAAAAAAAAAAAGGGACTACATTCAGAGGAGAGCATCGAACACGGTACCGTGGCTATAAATTACTTAAAAATCTTAAAAAAAAAAAAAAAGATACTACATACAGAGGAGAGCATCGAACACGGTACCACTGACACCAAATGCGAGAGTATACCCTCCAAGCTATCGGTCACAACGCTGCCAATTGCCGTTCTTATAACCCATACTTTTAGGCCGTGGCTATAAATTACTTAGAAAAAGAAAAAAAAAAAGGTACTACATACAGAGGAGAGCATCGAACACGGTACCGTGGCTATAAACTACTTAGAAAAAATCTTAGAAAAGAAAAAAAAACAAGATACTACATACAGAGGAGAGCATCGAACACGGTACCACTGACACCAACTGCGAGAGTATACCCTCCAAGCTATCGGTGACAACGCGCCATTTGCCGTTTTTTAAACGTTCTTATTTTAGGCCGTGGCTATAAATTACTTAGAAAAAGAAAAAAAAAGGTACTACATACAGAGGAGAGCATCGAACACGGTACCGTGGCTATAAACTACTTAGAAAAAATCTTAGAAAAGAAAAAAAAAAGGTACTACATACAGAGGAAAGCATCGAACACGGTACCACTGACACCAACTGCGAGAGTATACCCTCCAAGCTATCGGTCACAACGCCACCAATTGCCGTTTTTTAAACGTTCTTATACCCCATACTTTTAGGCCGTGGCTATAAATTACTTAGAAAAAGAAAAAAAAAAGGGACTACATTCAGAGGAGAGCATCGAACACGGTACCGTGGCTATAAATTACTTAAAAATCTTAGAAAAAAAAAAAAAAAAAAAGATACTACATACAGAGGAGAGCATCGAACACGGTACCACTGACACCAAATGCGAGAGTATACCCTCCAAGCTATCGGTCACAACGCTGCCAATTGCCGTTCTTATAACCCATACTTTTAGGCCGTGGCTACAAGAGTTCGGTCAAAAGCATCGATAGCGTCGACGTTCTCGATTGATTCGGTCTACTAAATCGTCAGAAGCTTCACGTAGGCTTGACTGATATAGAGCTCGAAAGTAGCCTTCTTCTTAGGTCATTTAGCGCTTCGGAATATGTCTCCTTGAGACCTTTGATATTCCCTTTACAATTACTAACACATACGGCGCGCGCGGACGGCTAGTTACATGCAACGCAAGGTAAGGGTTGGCTCCAGTTCGTTAGTCAGCCCTGCGGTTCCATCTGTCCGTTGAAGTGCCACGTGTTCGCCTCGTTTCCATTCAGTTTGTCTCCACGTCTAGCCAGCCAATTAATCGATACATTGATTTGAATACTTGTTATTGGAATTTGTTGATTCGAACATTGTCTAAACCAGTCAAACCAATCACGAGCACCTGATCAGCCCTGACGGGTCCGCTGAGTATATAAAGCCTAGCATCGCTCGAGCTCTCATCTCGCCAGCAAATCGTCAATCGCTCTGTTCAAGATTCAAGATTCAAGTAGAAGCTCAGGCTTGAAGAAGCCATGGCAGAACTCCATCTGTCCACGCGTCAGGCAGCATGCTGCCGTTGCTCTGCTCGCCATCTTCGCTACAACGCTGGCGGTTGGACTTTGTCGCTACCGAAGGTTGTGGCTCCTACTTGTACTACCTCTCCACTTTCGTCGCCGACATTACCTACTCGGCTCGCTAGGAAGCGGCCATTGGGTATAAAACTGCTTTCGATCTTTGTTTGCTGTCTTCGTTTGTTTACTCCTTCTACAGCACTGACTACCAGATCGACTGCCATTTCTACTAGCGACGTTCATATCGACTATGGATCATACATGTACGTGAAAGCACTGTATGGAGCTACTGTCCATTTTGCAATTTACTGTCTACAGCTCATTCAAAGTCTACTCGGCTTCTTGAGTGTTGTGTTCATCAATTGCAAAGGTCATAGGTCAAGAAATCGTTGGTCAACAACTCTTAGTACTACAGTTACTTTTCAGGTTCTTCTGTCCACTTCTTCAAGCTGCTTAGTTGGTGTGCATTATTTGGAGTGTGGTGGTCATCAATTGGAAAGGTCAATGATACAACTTCGGACAGCAAGTGTTTAGTAATACAGCTACTTTTCTCTTTGTTTTGCACCTGCAGTATACTCGAAGATGGACTCTGCTGTTGTTACTTTGTCCTGTCTGCTTAATGGTGTTGCTCAACTGGATAGGTGGATGCCAGCTTGTGCAAATTCTACCCAGCTTCCGCTGTCCACAGTTTAGATGGTGTGCACTACTTGGAGTGTGGTGGTCATCAATTGGAGAAGGTCAACAATACATGTTTGGTCAGCAACTGTTTAATAATACGGCTACTTCTTTTCCTTTTGAATTTGCAGTAGGATTTGCCACGATGTTGTACCTGCTACTGGGTTAAATCCTGCCCAGCTCTTGCTCTCTCTGGTGTTTGCTCGATGTTGAAGATGGGACTCTGCTGTTGATGCTTCAACCTGTGCATACTGCTTCTGCTGTCATCACTCCAAGCTGCTTAACTGTGTTCTTCAATTGAAAACGTCAATGCCAGCTCGTGCAAGTTCTACCCAGCTTCTACTGTCAAGCTGCTCAATTAGTGTGCATTATTTGGAGTGTGGTGGCCATCAATTGGAATCGAAGAAGGTCAATGATACAAGTTTGGTCAGCAACTGTTTAATACAACTACCTTTCTCTCTCTCTCTTTTGCAGTAAGATTTGCCACGATATTGAAGCTGCTACTGGGGGAAGCTTTTACTGTCTCTGCTCAATGTTGAAGATGGGACTCTGCTGTTGATGCTTCGACCGGTCTATTCGACACTATATCCTGTGCAAACTGCTTCCGCTCCTACTTCAAGCTGTTTAATGGTGGATTGGTTGATGCCAGCTCGTGGAAATTCTACCCAGCTTCTGCTGTCCACTGTTTTAAGTGTGGTGGTCATCAATTGGAATAGGAGGTCAACGACACAAGTTTGGTCAGCATCTGTTTAATACAACTATCTTTCTCTCTTTTGCAGTAAGATTTGCCACGATGTTGAAGCTGCTACTGGGGGAAGCTTTTACTGTCTCTGCTCAATGTTGAAGATGGGACTCTGCTATTGATGCTTCGACCGGTCTATTCGACACTATATCCTGTGCAAACTGCTTCCGCTCCTACTTCAAGCTGTTTAATGGTCGTTTGGTTGATGCCAGCTCGTGGAAATTCTACCCAGCTTCTGCTGTCCACTGTTTTAAGTGTGGTGGTCATCAATTGGAATTGGAGAAGGTCAACGATACAAGTTTGGTCAGCAATTGCTTAATGCAACTGCTTTTCTCTTTCTTTTGCAGCAAGATTTGGCAGAGTGTTGAAGCTGCTACTGGGGGAAATCCAGCCTAGCTCTTGCTGTCTCTGGCATATGCTCGATGTTGAAGATGGGACTCTGCTGTTGATGCTTTGACCGGTCTATTCAACACGATATCAACTGCTTCTGCTCCTACTTGAAGCTGTTAAATGGTGTTGCTCAATTGGATCGGTTGATGCCAGCTCGTGGAAATTCTACCAGCTTCTGCTGTTCACTGTTCAGTTGATGTGCATTATTTGGAGAGTGGTGGTCATCAATTGGAGAAGGTCAACGATACAAGATTGGTTGGCAACTCTACAGCTACTTCTCCTTGTTTTACATCTGCAGTATGATTTGCCACAATGTTGAAGCTGCTAATTGGTGAAATCCTACCCAGCTTTTGCTGTCTCTGCTCGATGTTGAAGATAAGACTCTGCTGTTGGTGCTTGGACCTGTCTCTCCTTGTGCATCAGCTTCTGCTGTTACCACTTGAAGCTGCTCAACTGTGTTCTTCAATTGGAAACGTCGATGCCAGCTCGTGCAGGTTCTACCCAGCTTCAACTGTCAGTTTGGTCAGCAACTGTTTAATACAACGACTCTTCTCTTTCTTTGCAGTAAGACTTGCCACAATGTTGAAGGTGCTACTTGGGGAATCCAGCCCAGCTTTTGCTGTTTCTGGTGTATGCTCAATGTTGAAGATGGAACTCTGCTGTTGATGCTTTGAGCGGTCTATTCGACACCATACCCTGTGTAAACCTCTTCCGCTACTACTACTTCAAGCTGTTAAATGGTGTTACTCAATTGGATTGGTTGATGCCAGCTCCTGAAAATTCTACCCAGCTTCTGCTGTCCACTGTTCAATTGGTGTGTATTATTTGGAGAGTGGTGGTCATCAATTGGAGAAGGTCAACGATACAGGATTGGTCGGCAACTATACAGCTACTTCACTTTCTTTTGCATCTGCAGTTGGATTTGTCACGATGTTGAAGCTGCTACTGGGTGAAGTCCTGCCTAGATTTTGCTGTCTCTGGTGTTTGCTCGATGTTGAAGATGGACTCTGCTGTTGATGCTTGGACCTGTCTATCCTTGTGTATCCTGCTGGTGCTGTCGAAGCTGCTTAACTGTGTTCTTCAACTGGAAACGTCGATACAGTTTCTACTGTCAAGCTGCTTAATCGGTGTGCATTATTTGGAGTGTGGTGGTCATCAATTGGAATTGAAGAAGGTCAACAATACAAGTTTGGTCAGCAAGTGTTTAATGTAACAACTCTTTTCTTATTTTGCAGTAAGACTTGCCACGATGTTGAAGGTGCTACTGGGGGAAATCCAGCCCAGCTTCTGCTGTCTCTGGTGTATGCTCGACGTTGAGATATGACTCTGCTGTTGATGCTTCGACCAGTCTATTCGACGCAATACCCTGTGCAAATCTCTTCCACTACTACTTCAAGCTGCTCAATGGTGTTACTCAATTGGATTGGTTGATGCCAGCTCGTGGAAATTCTACCCAGCTTCTGCTGTCCACTGTTCAATTGGTGTGCATTATTTAGAATTGTGGTCATCAATTGGAGAAGATCAACGATGCAAGATTGGTCGGCAACTATACAGCACTTGTTGAAGCTGCTACTGGGTGAAGTCCTGCCTAGCTTTTGCTGTCTCTGCTCGATGTTGAAGATGGGACTCTGCTGTTGATGCCTGGACCTTCTATTCTTGTGCATACTGCCACCACTCGAAGCTGCTTAACTGTGTTCTTCAATTGGGAATGTCGATGCCAGCTTGTGCAAGTTCTACCCAGCTTCAACTGTCAAACTGCTTAATTGGTGTACATTATTTGGACTGTGGTGGTCATCAATTGGAATTGAAGAAGGTCAACAATACAAGTTTGGTCAGCAACTGTTTAATACAACGACTCTTCTCTTTCTTTGCAGTAAGACTTGCCACGATGTTGAAGGTGCTACTTGGGGAATCCAGCCCAGCTTTTGCTGTTTCTGGTGTATGCTCAATGTTGAAGATGGAACTCTGCTGTTGATGCTTTGAGCGGTCTATTCGACACCATACCCTGTGTAAACCTCTTCTGCTACTACTACTTCAAGCTGTTCAATGGTGTTACTCAATTGGATTGGTTGATGCCAGCTCCTGAAAATTCTACCCAGCTTCTGCTGTCCGCTGTTCAGTTGGTGTGTATTATTTGGAGAGTGGTGGTCATCAATTGGAGAAGGTCAACGATACAGGATTGGTCGGCAACTATACAGATACTTCACTTTCTTTTGCATCTGCAGTTGGATTTGTCACGATGTTGAAGCTGCTACTGGGTGAAGTCCTGCCTAGATTTTGCTGTCTCTGGTGTTTGCTCGATGTTGAAGATGGACTCTGCTGTTGATGCTTGGACCTGTCTATCCTTGTGTATCCTGCTGGTGCTGTCGAAGCTGCTTAACTGTGTTCTTCAACTGGAAACGTCGATACAGTTTCTACTGTCAAGCTGCTTAATCGGTGTGCATTATTTGGAGTGTGGTGGTCATCAATTGAAATTGAAGAAGGTCAACAATACAAGTTTGGTCAGCAAGTGTTTAATGTAACAACTCTTTTCTTATTTTGCAGTAAGACTTGCCACGATGTTGAAGGTGCTACTGGGGGAAATCCAGCCCAGCTTCTGCTGTCTCTGGTGTATGCTCGACGTTGAGATGTGACTCTGCTGTTGATGCTTCGACCAGTCTATTCGACACTATACCCTGTGCAAATCTCTTCCATTACTACTTCAAGCTGTTCAATGGTGTTACTCAATTGGATTGGTTGATGCCAGCTCGTGGAAATTCTACCCAGCTTCTGCTGTCCACTGTTCAATTGGTGTGCATTATTTAGAATTGTGGTCATCAATTGGAGAAGATCAACGATGCAAGATTGGTCGGCAACTATACAGCACTTGTTGAAGCTGCTACTGGGTGAAGTCATGCCTAGCTTTTGCTGTCTCTGCTCGATGTTGAAGATGGGACTCTGCTGTTGATGCCTGGACCTTCTATTCTTGTGCATACTGCCACCACTCGAAGCTGCTTAACTGTGTTCTTCAATTGGGAATGTCGATGCCAGCTTGTGCAAGTTCTACCCAGCTTCAACTGTCAAACTGCTTAATTGGTGTACATTATTTGGACTGTGGTGGTCATCAATTGGAATTGAAGAAGGTCAACAATACAAGTTTGGTCAGCAACTGCTTAATACGACTCTTCTCTTTCTTTGCAGTAAGACTTGCCACGATGTTGAAGGTGCTACTTGGGGAATCCAGCCCAGCTTTTGCTGTTTCTGGTGTATGTTCAATGTTGAAGATGGGACTCTGCTGTTGATGCATTGAGCGGTCTATTCGACACCATACCCTGTGTAAACCTCTTCCGCTACTACTACTTCAAGCTGTTCAATGGTGTTACTCAATTGGATTGGTTGATGCCAGCTCCTGAAAATTCTACTCAGCTTCTGTTGTCCACTGTTCAATTGGTGTGTATTATTTGGAGAGTGGTGGTCATCAATTGGAGAAGGTCAACGATACAGGATTGGTCGGCGACTATACAGCTACTTCTCTTTCTTTTGCATCTGCAGTATGATTTGTCACGATGTTGAAGCTGCTACTGGGTGAAGTCCTGCCTAGCTTTTGCTGTCTCTGGCGTTTGCTCGATGTTGAAGATGGGACTCTGCTGTTGATGCTTGGACTTGTCTATCCTTGTGCATACTGCTTCTGCTATCACCACTCCAAGCTGCTTAACTGTGTTCTACATTTGGAAACATCGATGCCAGCTCGTGCAAGTTCTACCCAGCTTCTACTGTCAAGCTGCTTAATTGGTGTGCATTATTTGGAGTGTGGTCGTCATCAATTGGAATTGGAGGTCAACGATACAAGTCTGGTCGGCAACTGTTTACTACAACTATCTTTCTCTTTCTTTGGAAGTGAAATTTGCCACGGTGTTGAAGGTGCTACTGGGGGAAGTCCATCCCATCATTTGCTGTCTCCGGCATATGTGAAGATGGGACTCGGCTGTTGATGCATTGACTGGTCTCTTCGACACGAATTATACTTTGTATGGTTTCTGTGTCTGTGTGTTTCTTGTCTGTATCTGTCTATCTGTTGCCCTGGTGAGTGGCCACTGTCTGTATCTGTCTATCTGTTGCCCTGGTGAGTGGCCACTGTCTGTATCTGTCTATCTGTTGCTCTGGTGAGTGGCCACTATCTGTATCTGTCTATCTGTTGCCCTGGTGAGTGGCACAAACGTACGTTGACTCTGGACTGGACTTCATCTTGCAACGCGCTGTTGTCTACTTGTATGTCTTCTACGGATCAGATTCTTCATTTTCAACAAGTATGTGTAACGGGTGGGGGGTGCATGCAACATTGTAGGTGCATAATTGCTAACATAGGTAATGTACGGCTTGTAAGTGTCAGGTTGCATGCCATGACGTAATGTAAGCGCTTGCGCTGACTGTGATGGAAGAAGATGACTGAAGAAACATGCAAGGTATATGTATATTTATCTTTTCATTTATAATAATTTCATTTGCGCTGCGTCGACTTCAAGAAAGAAGAGGGCCCATTTTAATAATTTCCAATCCCCCTCGTCGACCTTCAACTTCATCACGCAAAGACTCTGTTTAATTTCTAATGGGAGGATGGGGGTTGTTTAAATATGGCCATGTCTTAGCTAAAAATGTATGTCATCTATTGCCCAACAATGGTATGCACTTCAATGGTAAGTTTAAGGCTTTTACAATGTGCAATGTACCATTTTTGGACAACCATCAAACAAAAGGTGAGTGTACACTTGTAGGTGTATAAATGCTACCCTAAGAATATTGTATGTGTCCGGTTGCACAATACCTTGTGCAAACTGCTCCTGCTGTCCCTACTCCAAGCTGCTTGTTGTGGTCTTCAACTGGAATGGATGATGCAAATTCTACCCAGCTTTGGCTGTCCCCTGTTACTTAATTGGATAGGTCGATACCGGCTCGTGGAAATTCTACCCAGCTTTTGATGTCTTGGCATTTGCTCGATGTTGAAAATGGGACTCTGCTGTTGATGCTTTGACCTATCTATCCTTGTGCATACTGTTCCTACTGTCACTACTCTAAGCTGTTTGACGGTGTTCTTCAATTGGAAAGGTTGATACCAGCTTGTGCAAATTCTATCCAGCTTCTGCTGTCCCCTGCTCCAAGTTGCTTGATTGGTGTACATTATTTGGAGTGTGGTGATCATTGATTGGAAAGGTCAATGATGCAACTTTGATCAGCAAATGTTTCAGCCACTTATCTCTTTCTTTTGCATCCGTCTTCGTCCTTGCAATGGGATGTATACACGTATGTCTACAAACGTCTTCCTCGTCCGTCCAACTATTTACTTCTTTTGCATTTGCAGGAATTGACACCAATGCTATTGGTTTTGTCGTCGTCCTTGCAATGAGCTGTTGTCTACTCGTAGATCTACAAACGTCTTCCTCGTCCGTCCAACGAGACGTCGTCAACTGGATTGTCTACCACTCATCCAGTCATTGAAAGGATGGTTGTCGGCGATGGTCAGAGTGATGGGGTTAAAATTGCTCATTTATTGTTGGCAACTCGTCCCGGATATGTGCTGCTTGTGTGTGGGACTCTACACTTGACCACGCCTCGTTTATGAGGGCAAATGAGGATGGGATGGAACTGCTTGTGGAACTACGCTGTTGACTTCAGCCTGTGTAAGACGAGTCAATGATGGACACTACCTGCATCCAACTTCAGATGTTTCGTTTCTAACAGGTACTTGCAATGGATGGGGAAACATGCTATTTTGGTCAACAAGTGCTTAATAATACATCCATTTCTTTTTCACTTGCAGTTATCTACACTGATGCCATTGGTTTTGCCGTCGTCCTTGCAACGAGCTGTTGTCTACTCGTAGATCTACAAAAGTCTTCCTCGTCTGTCCAACGAGACGTCGTCAACTGGATTGTCTACCACTCATCCAGTCATTGAAAGGATGGTTGTCGGCGATGGTCAGAGTGATGGGGTTAAAATTGCTCATTTATTGTTGGCAACTCATCCCGGATATGTGCTGCTTGTGTGTGGGACTCTACACTTGACCACGCCTCGTTTATGAGGACAAATGAGGATGGGATGGAACTGCTTGTGGAACTACGCTGTTGACTTCAGCCTGTGTAAGACGAGTCGATGATGGACACTACCTGCATCCCACTTCAGATGTTTTGTTTCCAACAGGTATTTGCAATGGGTGGGGAAACATGCTATATTGGTCAACAAGTGCTTAATACATCCATTTCTTTTTCATTTGCAGTTATCTACACTGATGTCATTGGTTTTGCCGTCGTCCTTGCAACGAGCTGTTGTCTACTCGTAGATCTACAAAAGTCTCCTCGTCCGTCCAACGAGACGTCGTCAACTGGATTGTCTACCACTCATCCAGTCATTGAAAGGATGGTTGTCGGCGATGGTCAGAGTGATGGGGTTAAAATTGCTCATTTATTGTTGGCAACTCATCCCGGATATGTGCTGCTTGTGTGTGGGACTCTACACTTGACCACGCCTCGTTTATGAGGACAAATGAGGATTGGATGGAACTGCTTGTGGAACTACGCTGTTGACTTCAGCCTGTGTAAGACGAGTCGATGATGGACACTACCTGCATCCAACTTCAGATGTTTCGTTTCTAACAGGTACTTGCACTGTGTGGAGGATACATACACTATCAACCCTTTAATATTGCAACGTTTTTCTCTTTTGTGTTGCAGTAATCTACACCGATGCTACTGAGGGACAGCTTTTGTTGTCACTGGCTCCAAGCAATCGATGCTGTTGTGCACCTTCACTACTCTGTTGACTGTTCCATACTGATGTTGGACATTGTAGAACG
>OZ220051.1:0-92580 GCA_964291365.2 Stappiaceae bacterium | reverse complement strand
ACGTAGTACGCTTACTCTACGTAAACTTTTATTTGGCTGCTACTGTATGTTTGTGAATGTGTGTATGTACTTTTATGTGTGTGAATGTGTATGTGTGTACAAGTGTATGTTTGCACCTTTATGTGTGTGAATATGTGTATGTGTGTACATGTGTTTGTAACTATATGTGCGTAAGTGTGTATGTGTGTATATGTGTTTTTATCATATGTGTGAATATGTGTATGTGTGCACATGTGTGTGCACCTTTATTTGTGTGAATGCGTGTGTACATGTGTGTTTGTACCTTAATGTGTGTGAATGTATGTATATGTGTACATGTATGCGTTTGTACCCTTATGTGTATGTGTATGTATGTACATGTGTGTTTTTACTTCTATGTGTGTAAATGTGTGTATGTGTGTTTGTATCTTAATGTGTGTGAATGTATGTGTGTACATCACCTTTATTTGTGTAAATGTGTATGTGAGTACATTTGTACCTTTATGTGTGTATGTGTACGTGTGTGTTCGTACGTTTGTGTGTGAACGTGCATGCATGTGCGTGCATGTATATTTGTACCTTCATGTGTGTGAATGTGTGTGTGTACATGTATGTGTTTGTACCTTGAATGTGTGTATGTGTGTAAATGTGTGTGTTTGTACCTTTATATGTGTGAAAATGTGTACATGTGTGTTTGTACCTTATACGTGTTAATGTGTGTGTGTACATGTGTGTTTGTACCATTATGTGTGTGAATGTGTGTATGTGTGTACATGTGTGTGTACATGTATATCTTTATACCTTTATGAGTGTGTGAATGTGTGTTTGTACATGTGTCTACCTTTATATTTGTGATTATGTGTATGGATATGCATGTGTCTATACTTATATATACAAGTGTGTGTTTTGTGCAATTGTATTCAAGCACATGTGTGTATGTGTGTACACATTTGTGTATGCACATGTGTGTACATGTGTGTACACATTTGTGTATACACATGTGCGTACATGTGTGTTTGTACATGTGAATGTGTATATATATATATGTGGTGTATAATTGGTGTGTGTACATGTGTGTACCTTTATGCATGTGAGTGTGTGTACATGTGTATGTTTGTACCTTAATGTGTGTGAATGTGTGTATGTACATGTGTGTGTTTTTACGTTTATGTGTGTTAATGTATGTGTACATGTATGTGTACCTTTATGTGTGAACGTATGTATATGTGTCATATGTGTGTTTGTACCTTTGTGAATGTGTATGTGTGTACATGTGTGTGTACTTTTATGTGTGTGAATGTGTGTATGTGTGTACATGTGTACCTGTATGTGCGTAGATGTGTGTACATGTGTATATGCGTTTGTACTTTTGTGTGTGAATGTATATGTGTACATGTGTGTGTTTGTACCTTTATGTGTGTGAATGTGGATGTGTGTACACGTGTGTGTTTGTACCTTTGAATGTGTGTATGTGTGTACATATGTGTTTGTCCCTTTGTGTGTAAATGTGTGTATGTGTGTACATGTGAGTGTTTGTACTTTTATGTGTGATAATGTGTGTACATGCACGTGTTAATAATTTTATGTGTCAATGTGTGTACATTTGTGTTTTTACCTCTGTGTGTGAATGTGTGTGTGTACATGTGTTTGTACGTTTATGTGTGTCAATGAATGTGTACATGTATGTGTACCTTTATGTGTGTGAATATGTGTACATGTATGTATTTGTACCTTAATGTGTGTGAATGTGTGTATGTGTACATGTGTGTTTTTACGTTTGTGTGTGTGAATGTATTTGTGCACATTTGTGTGTACCTTTATGAGTGAATGTGTGTATATGTGTACATGTGTGTTTGTACCTTTATGACTATGAATGTGTGTATGTGTGTACATGTGTGTGTACCTTTATGTGTGAATGTGTGTATGTGTACATATGTTTTGTGAATGTGTGTGTGTTTGTACTTTTATGTGTGTAAATGTGTATGTGTGTAAATGTGTGTGTACCTTTATGTGTGTGAATATGTGTATATGTGTACATGTGTTTGTAACTATATGTGCATGAATGTGTGTATGTGTGTACATGTGTTTTTATCTTTATATGTGTGCATGTGTGTACATGTGTGTACTTTTATTTGTGTGAATGTGTGAATACATGTGTTTGTACCTTAATGTGTGTGAATGTATGTATATGTGTACATGTATGTGTTTGTACCCTTATGTGTGTGTATGTATGTACATGTATGTTTTTGCTTTTATGTGTGTAAATGTGTGTATGTGTGTGTGTTTGTATCTTTGTGTGTGAATGTATGTGTGTACATGTGCACCTTTATGTGTGTAAATGTGTATGTGAGTACATATGTATGTTTGTACCTTTATGTGTGTGAACGTGCATGTGTACGTGTGTTTGTACCTTTGTGCATGAGTGTGCGTACATGTATATTTGTACATTCATGTGTGTGAAAGTGTATGTGTGTATGTGTATGTACTTTTGTGTGTGAATGTGTGTATGAGTGTACACGTGTACATATATATTATGTTTGTGAATGTATGTACTTTTGTGTGTGTGAATGTGTGTGTGTACATGTGTGTGTTTGTACCTTTATGTGTGTGAATATGTGTGTACATGTGTTTGTAACTATATGTGCGTGAATGTGTATATGTTTATGTGTTTTTATCTTTATATGTGTGAAGTGTGTATGTGTGCACATGTGTGTGCGCCTTTATTTGTGTGAATGTGTGTACATGTGTGTTTGTACCTTAATGTGTGTGAATGTATGTATATGTGTACGTGTATGTGTTTGTACCCTTATGTGTATGTGTTTGTACCCTTATGTGTATGTGTATGTATGTACATGTGTGTTTTTACTTTTATGTGTGTAAATGTGTGTATGTGTGTGTGTTTGTATCTTTATGTGTGTATGTGTGTACATGTGTGCATTTACACCTTTATTTGTGTAAATGTGTATATGAGTACATACATGTGTTTGTACCTTTATGTGTGTATGTACGTGTGTGTTTGTACGTTTGTGTGTGAATGTGCATGCATGTATACATGTGTGTGAAAGTGTGTGTGTATGTGTATGTACTTTTATGTGTGTGAATGTGTGTGTGTACATGTATGTGTTTGTACCTTGAATGAATGTGTGTGTGTACATGTATGTGTTTGTACCTTGAATGTGTGTATGTGTGTACATGTGTGTGTACATGTATATCTTTATACCTTTATGAGTGTGTGAATGTGTGTTTGTACATGCATCTACCTTTATATATGTGATTATGTGTATGCGTATGCATGTGTCTTTATACTTATGTATACAAGTGTGTGTTTTGTGCAACTGTATTCAAGCACATGTGTGTATGTGTATATGGGTCTGTACATGTGTGTACACGTTTGTGTATGCACATGTGTGTACATGTGTTTGTACCTCTATGCATGTGAATGTGTATATATATGTGGTGTACAATTGGTGTGTACATGTGTGTACCTTTATGTATGTGAATGTGTGTACATGTGTATGTTTGTACCTGTATGTGTGTGAATGTATGTATGTGTGTACATATGTTTGTACCTTAATGTGCGTGAATGTGTGTATGTGTACATGTGTGTGTTTTTACATTTTAATGTATGTGTGTACATGTATGTGTACCTTTATGTGTGAACGTATGTATACGTGTCATGTGTGTGTTTGTACCTTTGTGAATGTGTATGTGTGTACATGTGTACCTTTATGTGCGTAAATGTGTGTACATGTGTATATGCGTTTGTACTTTTGTGTGTGAATGTGTGTATGTGTGTACATGTGTGTGTTTGTACCTTTATGTTTGTGAATGTGTGTGTGTGTACATGTGTGTTTGTACCTTTATGTGTGTGAATGGGTGTACGTGTGTATATGTGTATGTTTGTACCATTTTGTGTGAATGTGTGTGTACATGTGTGCTTGTACTTTTATGTGAGTGAATGTGTGTAAGTGTGTACGTGTGTGTGTTTGCACCTTAATGTCTGTGAATGTGTGTATGTGTGTACATGTGTGTTTGTCCCTCTGTGTGAGAATGTATGTATGTGTGTACATATGTGTGTTTGAACTTTTATGTGTGTGAATGTGTGTACATGTATGTGTTTGCACCTTCATGTGTGTGAATATGTGCATATGTGTGTTTGTACCTTTATTGGTGTGTGAATGTATGTGTACAAGTGTGTATTTGTGTGTGTGAAAATATGTGTATGTATGTGTCTTTATACTTATACATGAGTGTGTGTTTGTCCCTGTGTGTAACTGTATGCAAGCACATGTGTGTGCGTGTGTACGTGTCTGTATGTGTGTATACACGTTTGTGTAAGCATACGTGTGTACATGTGTATTTCTAGTTTATGCATGTGAATGTGTGTGTACATGCATGTGTTTGTACCCTTATGTGTGTGAAAGTGTGTACATGTGTATATCTATATATGTATGTGGTGTATAATTCTTGTGTGTACATGTGTGCGTACCTTAATGTGTGTGAATGTGTGTATGTGTACATGTGTGTTTTTACATTTATGGGTGTGAATGTGTGTATGTGTGTACATATGTGTGTACCTTCATGTGTGAATGTGTGTGTATGTGTACATGTGTGTGTCTGTACCTTTATGTCTGTGAATGTGTGTATGTATACATGTGTGTGTACCTTTATGTGTGTGAATGTGTGTATGTGTGTTCATGTGTGTTGTATCTTTATGTGTGTGAACGTGTGCATGTGTGTGCATGTGTGTTTGTTCCTTTATGTGTAAATGTGTGTATGTATGCACATGTGTGTTTTTACCTTTATTTGTGTAAATGTGTGTGTGTTTGTATCTTTGTAGTGAATGAATGTATGTACATGTGTGTGTTTGCACATTTATGTGTGTTAATGTGTAAGTGTACATGTGTTTGTACCTTTGTGTGAGTGAATGTGTGTATGTGTGTACATGTTTGTCCCTTAATGTGTGAGAATGTGTATGTGTGTACATGTATGTGTTTGTACCTTTATTTGTGTGAATGTGCGTGCATGCCTGTGGTTGTCCCTTTATGTGTGTGAATGTGTGTACATGGTATGCTTATACATTTATGTGTGTGAATGTGTGTATCTGTGTACATGTATGTGTTTGTACCTTTATGTGTTTGAATGTGTGTATGTATGTACATCTTTATTTGTGTAAATGTGTGTATGTGTCCGTGTGTGAATGTATGTGTGTACGTGTGTGCTTGCATCTTTATGTGTATAAATGTGTATCATGTGTGTGTTTGTACCTTTTTGTGAGTGAATGTGTGTGTACATGTGGGTGTTTGCATATGTGACCTTCCATGACAAAACCAAGCATAATACGCTGACAACCGATTTTGAGTTAAGGCCACCATTACCAACTACAACCTTTGAACTGCTGCTCCTGCAAATTTGAAGTCTCTAGCCCGTATAGTCATGTAGATATGAGCCAAAATGTACCCAGATCGCCCGTACTATAGTTTTGCAGAAAGTGCAACGAAACATTGCTACGTACATTGCACGCGGAAGTCCGTACACTCGCCGTTTATTAAAATTCCGTGGCCCCGCCCACAAAGTCAACGAGCTAGATGGCTCCAAAACGCTCGAACGAGAGCAGCACTCGCCGTTTCGATGGAAAAGAACGAGAAGACAAGCGTTTCTAAGGCTTGTTTGTACACAAAATCGAAGAAGAAAAGTGGCTGGCGACTTTTTTATTCGCAGCTGCCACGGTTGCCTACAGCAACGAGTCCGTGCCATGAACGCTCTATGTAGCTACACGGCTGACTTCTTCGAGCCATAACTCGGTAAATATAGCGTTCTAGAAGCTACGAAGCAGATTTTCGTGTAGAGGAATGATTCCTCTATCGATCTATGCCAAAAAGTGAAATTCGATAATTATCAGCCCAAGCGATTATTATGGCCTGTATCTCAGATTGATGTCCAGCGCATTATGCTTGGTTTTCTCGTGGAGGGTCACATATGTTTGTACCTTTGTGTGAATGTCTCTATGTATGTATATGTGTGTTTTTACCATTATTTGTGTAAATGTGTCTTTATATCTATGTATGTGAATGTATGTGTGTACATGTGTGTGTTTGCATCTTTTTATGTGTGTGAATGTGTATGTGTGTACATGTGTGTGTTTGTACCTTTATACGAGTGAATGTGTGTATGTGTGTATATGTGAGTGATTGTATCTTTATGTGTGTGAATGTAGGTGTGTACATGTATGTGTTTATACCTTTATGTGTGTGAATGTGTATGTGTGTACATATATGTGACCGGATCTGAGAAAATCCGCCATATTGCCCATTCTATGAAATTTTATTTAGCTGTATTATTGAAAACCTCTACCACAGAGCTAACCTACCTCCAAGCCTGAGACCGATCGCGCGCTTCGCTTTGGAGCTAGAGCGCTTTGTTCACGATCGCGATACAAGCATAGAAAACGAGAAATTACGGTTTGAAGGCGTTGCTATGTACGCGTATGGCGTTTCCGTATACTACGCGTGAACCGGAAATCAATTAAATGGACCTGGGCGGAGCTGTTTGAAATGAACGCTAATGTCAAGCTAGTCTCGAACTTCGTCGTCGATAACGAGAGCTGCTTCTTCTTCGATGCCCAAGAAGTTTAAAAGGTGAGTGAACGTACAGTAGTTCGACGAATCTAGCTGTATCCAGACAGCCCGCGAGCGGGAATTCTAATTAACGCCCTTAGCAACGGGCTCCGTGTACGGCAGCTGTACAGACTAGGTAGGTCGAAATGTAGGCTTATTTTGCCATGGTAACTTACGCTTACCCTCCGTAGGTGACGGCAAAGGATAATAGAGAGGTTTTCTGACATAAATATGACAAAAACTGGACTTTGACATTTTTTTTACCTGTGGTACTAAAAACGCGCATTGCGCCATGTGCGCGTTTGGTCAATATGCCGGATTTTCTCAGATCCGGTCACATATGTGTTTGTAACTTTAAGTGTGTGAATGTGTGTATATATGTACATTTTACCTGTATTTATGTAAATGTGTGTATCTTTGTGTGTGCGTACATGTGTGTGTTTGCACATTTATGTGTGAATGTGTATGTTTGTACATGCGTGCTTGTGACTATGTGAGTGAATGTGTGTACATACATGTGTATTTACCTTTGTGTGTGAATGTGTGTACATGTGTACATTTGTATCTTTGTGTGAATTTGTGTGTACATGTATGTGTTTGTACCTTTGTGTGTGAATGTGTATGCGTGTTTTCATCTTTATTTGTGTAAATTATGTTTGTGTGTGAATGTATGTGTGTACATGTGTGTGTACCTTTATGTGAGTTCATGTGTGTACATGTGTGTGTTTGTACCCTTATGTTTGTGAATGTGTGTATGTGTGTACATGTATGTTTGTCCCTTTATATGTGTGTATGTGTGTACATGTGTGTGTATATACCTTTATGTGTGTGATTAAGTGTATGTTTGTACATGTGTACCTTTATGCGTGTGAAAGGGTGTATGTGTACATGTGCATATTTGTACCTTTATGTCTGTGAATGTACATATGTACTTTCATGTATGTGAATGCATGTATGTGTGTATATGTGTATATTTGTACCCTGTGTATCTCTGTGCGTACATGTGAGTTTGTACTTATCTATACATCTGGGTGTTTTTTCCTGTATGTACAAGTATGCTTATATTTATATATGTGACCGGATTTGCGAAAACCCTGCATGTCGCGAAAACGCGCAAGTCGCGCAACGCGCGTTTTTAGTACCTCGGGTCGAAAATTGTCAAAGTCCAGTTTTTGTCATATTCATGTCAAAGAACCATTCTACTAACTATTGCCGTAGCCTACGGAGGGTAAACATAAGTTACCAAGGCGAAATAAGCCTTTACTTACAGGCCCCTCGATCTACCCAGTCAGTGCACCTGCCGTACACGGAGCCCGTTGCAAAGGGCGTTAATTGGAATTCCCGCTCGCGGGCTATCCTAGATACAGCTAGATTCGTCGAATCACTAAACGTTGACTCACCTTTTTAGCTTCTTAGGCATCGAAGAAGAAGCGGCTCTCGTTATCGACGACAAAGTTAGAGCCTAGCTTGACCTTTGGCGTTCATTTCGAATTGCTCCGCCCAAGTCCATTTAATTGACTTCCGGTACACGCGTAGTATACGGGGACGCTATACGCGTACATAGCAACGCCTTTAGGCCGTAATTTATCGTTTTTTTTTTGTGGGTGTGGCGCGATCGCAAACAAAGCGCTCTAGCTCCTACGCGAAGCGCGCGATCGGTCTGAAACTTGGAGGCAGGTTAGCTCTAGGGTAGAGCTTATCAAATATACAGCTAACTAAAATTTCATAAAATTCGCTACATGGCGGTTTTTTTGTGTAAATTATGGTCATGTGTGCATGCTGCCCGTGTCCATGAGCCACTTAGGTGGGTAGGGAGAGTTCCCATGGGACAAAAGAGCTTTTTAACCTACACCCCTATTCTCAAGGCTAGGCACCTAAGTGGCTCTGCCTTTTGCTGGGTTAGGTTTGCCTGAGCAGGCAATGAGATGGATGGTTGCCCCTTAGGTTTGGGATTGGTAGTAGAAGATAAACCTACAAAGGAATTTTCATGTATGTGGTGTATATTTGTACATAGTGTACATGTGTATGTTTGTACCTTTATGTGTGTGTATGTGTTTGTGCAAATCTGAATGTGTGTGCACACGCTTGTATAAGTGCTTATACTCATGTATAATTGTGACCAGATCTGAGAAAATCCGCCATATTTCCCATTCTATGAAATTTTAGTTAGCTGTATTTTTGAAAAGTTAACTACCTCCAAGTCTGAGACAGAGAGCTCACTTCACTTTGGAGCTAGAGCGCTTTGTTCCTGATCTCGCTACAAGCATAAAAACGAGAAATTACGGTCTGAAGACGTTGCTCTTTATGCGTATAGGGTTTCCGTTTACTACGCGTTAATTGTAAATCAATTAGATGGACCCGGGCGGATTGTTCGAACTTAGTTGCCTATAACGAGAGCCGCTTCTTTTTCGATGCCTAAGAAGCTTAAAGGGTGAGTGAACGTACAGTACTTCGACGAATCTAGCTGTATCCAGAGAGCTGGCGATCGGGAATTCTAAATAACTCCCTTAGCAACGGGCTCGGTGTACGGCAGCCGTACACTAGGTGGGTAGAAATGAAGGCCTTGGTAACTTACGTTTACCCTCCGTAGGTGACGGCAAAGGATAATAGATTTTTGGCATAAATATGACAAAAACTGGACTTTGACATTGTTTTACCTGTGGTACTAAGAACGCGTATTGTGCCATATGCGCACAATACGCCGGGTATTCTCACATCCGGTGTCACAGCGAATTTGTTCCGCCGGAATTTATTCGCTAGCGGATCTGTTCGGGATTTCCAGAAAATCAGCAAATTTCTTCCGGATGGGCAACGGTCGATGTTTCTTTGACACAGGTGCAACCAGAGTCAAAGTACATGTTCCATTTTAATAATTATTGGAGCTTCTCTGGTGGCCTCAGGAGTGGCATAACCACTTCATACGTCTCTGCACTGGCGCAGAGTGACATGCGCACATCATGGATTTGGTGTGGATGTGCCTTTATGCATGTCCAAGCGATTGTCCACA
The DNA here is from genome assembly GCA_964291365.2 of Stappiaceae bacterium. Classification (GTDB taxonomy): domain Bacteria; phylum Pseudomonadota; class Alphaproteobacteria; order Rhizobiales; family Stappiaceae; genus JBDWFY01. The sequence continues at coordinate 82,977 of OZ220051.1, read as the reverse complement.
GAAGGCTACAACGAATCATTGATATTATAGTACACAAAAATTTGAAGACGGTGAAGTATTTGTTCGCTTCCTTTCTTCAAGCTACTCTGTAATCTCTATAAGCCTTGACCTTCATGTGTCTTGAATGGGCATGGTTCACTTTTTTTTACTTTTACATTTGTTAAACTTTATCTTAGGTCAGCCCATCTTCATACCCATGCATAGTAATGATTTTTAAAGCGAGTGATATCAAACTGAGAAGTGTAATAGCACATTTTACTAGGCGGAACATTTGCGCCGGCCGGAACATTTACGCGGTCGCGTAGATTATCCGGGCGGAATATGTACGCTAGCGTATTCTTTCCGGTGGAATGTATCCGCCAGCGAATTTATTCCGCCGGAACTTTGGCACGGCGGAACAAATCCGCTATGACTCCGGTAACAATTGACGATTCATTTGCAGGATATTGTCTGTCGTTGATAGTACTGATTTACAGTGATAGTGTATATTTTCAAAAATTAAGAGTATTTCACTACATGGCCGCAAGAATTTTCACTTGTAAAATTTCAGTTACGGAATGGCGTCGCCAAAAGCTTTACCACATGTTTCTGAGCAGAAATAATCTGGAGTTGTATTTATTTTTGTGCCCATGCTGTGAAATCCGTCAAACCTTTCGTACACAAAAATATTCACTATCACTGTTAACCAGTAATATTAGTAATGCTCAGGACAGGGACAAGCGCCATGTTCATGATGCTAGGATTTTTGCTAATTCAACTCTATTTAATGAAGCAAGTAATGGATCTATATTGCAAGGGGATACTATGGGTATCAATGGCTGTGACATTCCCATTTTCATAGTAGGGGACTCTGCATACCCATTGATGACTTGGCTAATGAAACCGTTTGCCATTGATGACTTGGCTAATGAAACCGTTTGCTATAATACTCAATTGACAAGCTCACAGAAAATCTTCAACTACAAACTATCACGAGCTCGTATTGTAGTTGAAAATGCTTAAAGGCCAGATGGAGACGGCTGCTGAAGCGCAATGACATGAGTCTGTCAAACATCCCAACAGTTGTTGCAGCTTGCTGTATTCTTCACAATGTATGTGAAGTTCATGGTGAACGGTTTAATGATCAGTGGTTAGAATCTCTTTCTGAACTACCTCAACCACCAACTGCTAGCCATCGGGATGACACTGCCACAGATGCTCCCAAAGAAATAAGAGATGCTTTGGTTCATTATTTTTCTCATTGAATGCAGTGGTGACGTCTCTGGCTACCATGTACCAGTATTTCCACTACTGTAACAATGTGAAGATCAATGCAGCGCAGTGTGCATGCAGAGACAAAATTATCTGATAACTGTAAATTATATGTAAATAGACATCCACACCACATACATGCACATGTTTATTGTTTACAGATGATAATAATTATGATAATAAAGTTTGTGCATGCATAGCACATGTCCTTTCACTGCAACGTGCATATGTACATGTTCAACGATACTATTATGCACACATTCACTTCACACATTTGGTGGGTTGTCTTCAAAGGTGTACATGTTACTATAAAATTGCATTGCTGAAGTATCATAGGATGCTTGACTCTGATCACTGCTTGCTCCAGAAACTTGTTCACCCATCATGATTGAAAATAGCTTAAGTTGAAATTCTCTCTGCTCTCTTTTCTGCCTCTCTTCCCTTTCATTCATTCTTTCCTCCATTTTCATCCTTTTCTCTTCCAAGTCAAGATACATTCTATCACTAGATTCTTGAGCCTTCAACAGTCTATCTACTAATGGACCCATCATTTTCTCGATTTTATCTTCACTCAGTGGACGCTTTCGGTTTCCTTTCTTCTCTTCTGGGATGGGTGTAGCTGATCGACTCTTAACTGGTGTATTGGAGAGCTTAGATCCAGATTGAGGCTCAGTTTCTAGTACATCAAGTGATGTAGAACCTTCAGAACTTTCCTTTCCAGCATGTTCCTCTTCAGTATGATCAACCACCTGCACTGACACCGCTGCAGCTGCCACATCGTTATGATCTAGGCTGTCGATCACTACAGGAGGTTTAGTTGATGGTTTGTCACCTATCACAGCATCCAAAGCATCAAGAAATCTCCAGTTGTTTCGTCCAGTTCCTGTCTTATAGTGGCCATCTTTCACCTTTCTGTACTCGCTCTTTAGCTTTTTCACTTTTTCTCGGCATTGATTAGCGGTTCTCTGATAACCAGCATCGCTTAGATCACGGGCGATTTTCTCATAGATTTCTTTATTCCTTCTACATCCCTCTAGTTGGGCTTGAATTGTGTCTTCGCCCCAGATTTCAATGAGTTTGAAGGTCTCAGAATCGCTCCAAGTCGCCATGTTCGTGTTCGCGCCCGAATGGACCCGTGTCGATCCGTGCCAGCCTGGTTGATTTAACAAGGCCACCAAAGCACGGTTCGGTACGGATTCGCCACGTTCACACGTCAATCGGAGTTTCAGCGTTCGGTGCTGGCAGCGTGCCAACCCGTGCCAGACTGTAAGTGTGAACGTAGTATTAGATCTACACTTTTACGCATGTTAGAAAAACTCCATATGAATATTTACCTCCTACCACATTAATCCGGCGTGACCGTTTAACCACTGGCACTAGGCTCGAGGCACGAGAAAAGTCGTGAACGTGTGTTAATGCGGGGTGTATCACACTTTCTTGGTTGGCAATAATATACAGACACCTATGGGGATAAACGCAATATCGATGTTTTTCGAGCGCTAGGAAGCGGCTATCAATAGGAAAGTCCACTTGCAGAGACTTTCCCTAACGGGTTCCTCGTGGCTACCATGACAGAACTATAGCGAGGAGTAGGTGTGACTCGAACCTTCGACGCTGGCGCTAACGAGGAAAACGTTCACGAAGGAATTAATTACCACGCCCACATTCACGTTAGAAAGCGTGACCGATCTTGTACATGCACTAATATAGCATAAAAGCCAAAATACTGAGGACAATTACCCCGGCTAGCATCATGGTATGGCATTCATAAGAATTTGTACATCCTAATCTATAATAATGCCCTTTGGCTTTTGTAAAGCCGATTTAGTTCAAGCGCTATTAGCCTAAATTGTGAATATTTTTCCTGCCATCCATCCAAATACAAAAGCTTACACAGGAAAAAATGTATTTCTATCAATAAGTAGAAATTTACTAAATTCTAGAAATTTTTGTGCTCACTGACACAAGAACCTATATTTCTAATATCAAGACCAAAAATTTCCTAATTGTAGAAGAATTTTACTTGCTTAAAGTACATTTCTACCATGATGTGAACAATAGAATTATTTTTCTTATTTGAAGAATGTTTTACTCAAGTGAAGCAACACATACGCAGTACAAGAACTACAAATTAGAATCAGTATGTAACTTCTTACAATGAGATAAAAGAACTTAACACTAGTAAACAAAGTCACATAGTCACTGTCAATGTCGAGATCAGTTCTAACTGCATGCTAAGAGAACTTCTAAAGCTGTGAACTTCTGGACCAGAGGATGTCCCTAGGTAGGGTCTTGAAAATCCTAGGATGTGTATGTGCATGTGCATATTAATTAGTGGTATTTCTAGACATAGAAAGTGGGGGAGATCTAGAGAGGGAAAAACAACAACAATCTTGCAATTAAACAGCCATGAACATTAATAAAAACTGTGAGAGGGAGCTTGAAAGAGAATGAATACAAGAAATATACTATGATAATAATAGCTATCAGGAATTTATTGTCATTTATGTGGACGATCAAAGATGATGCAAAAATTTTGGGCACAACATAACTGAAGCAAGTAGCCTCATCCACAGGCTCTCCCCCTCCTTTAGCTACATGTGAATTTTTTCAAAATTTTTTTGTTTAAACGTTGGATGGTAAGACCCTGAGTGGCTTTGATCACGTGCAAACACTTCAATGTCCTCTGCATTTATGTACCAGGGTCCCACATAATATCGATACACGCTAGAAAAGTTAATGATAAAAGAATGAGAAATGAACACTCGGTCAATGGTCTCTCTGTCTTTCTGGATTGCTCCACAGATGACTTAGTTGTTCTCTTGCACCAGGAGAACAACTGTGATATTATGTGAAGTGGGATAATCTGCCTTTTGTGAGCATAAGGCATCAAAACTTTTGCTGGGAGTTATAGCTACTGATTGAGCCATCTGCAGATATAGAGCCATTCAGAAAGCTTAAGAGCATGTTGATCCACAGTTCATTACTTGTTCATTCATTCTAACATGCACACATGAATATAGTGGCAGGCCCATAATTATAGCGACTCTCGTTAAACGGGTGAAAAAATTATGCAGGCTGGTGAACGTATGACGTGCAATCTGACAATGCTTAAAATAATACTTGTCACATAAAGTGGGTGGCAACAACCTTAAATTCTGTTGCTGACTTGAAAGCACTATTTTGCATGCTGTAGTTTATCAGTTTCATTCTGAAAGGGGGGGGCATATGCATGCCCTGCACCCTAACGGGCCTGAGTGGATTGTGAACAAGTCATCAGTTTCCACACATAATCAAACCCATGCACTCAGTCTCTCCCTACCATGCTTAAATACAAATTTAGGTCAAAACCATGACACTGTGTACAAAAGAGAGAAGGGAGAGCCTAGGGTGACATTTACACTGGACCAAAACTAAGATTTCCTACATGTCCTGTGTACCAAAACATGACATTTCCTCACATTTCCAACACATACCTGGCAGAGGATAAGGCGAAATTTATGCAAACAAATGAAATGTGTAGAAAATCTTGCCCTATCCTACAGATTTCCTACATGTACGAAATCCAATTTTCATCCTGATTATTTACTGTCAAATCATGAAAGGAGAGCAGCTGAACTTGAGGGACTCAGAGAGGACAGAGCTAACTAGAGAGCCTTAGAGAGAGAGAGCCTCGGAGAGAGTGTGGGGGGGGGGGGGGGGGAAGGAGGGGAGAGAAAGATGGAGGACACTGAAAGGAAAAACATATGACAGACACCATAACCTCTGGCACATGACTCACTAGGCAAAAGCTTGGATTTCGTACATGTAGGAAATCTGTAGGATGAGCTAAATTTTCTAAACATTTCGTTTGTTTGCATAAAATTCCGCCTTATCTTCTGCCAGATATGTGTAAGAAATGTGAGGAAATGTCATGTTTTGGGAAGCAGGACATAACTTTTGATTCATCTAGCAACTCATAATTAGTAACTTACTTAGTATAACTTAATTGGTACAATGTTTCCTCCATGAAAGTGTGAACAAATGCTGGAATTGACCAAACAGCTCACTCAATACAGCAGCTGCCAGGGCCCCAATTCAAAATCGCCTGTGTAATATGACGTCATCGCGCATCTCATTGGATCACATTAGAATAATATGCTTCTTGAATAAGAAATAATATTTTATTGTAAACATATGATGCTTATTATTAGAAAGTGCAAATCTTATTCAAAGAACGTAATAATCTTATTTCAAGCTGATGGTTTCTTATGGATCAGATTAGGATACGCTCTTTGTATAATTAAAAAAGGATTTCTCAATTTAAGAATGCGATCCTTATTAGTAGAAGTAGATTACTTATTGTAATAAAACAAGAATCTTGTGTTTTAAAAGTTAGAAAAACTGTGCTTAACCTGAGAAGTGACTGGATAACTGATTTCTGTGCTGTAGAAAAGTATTCTAATCAATAGCATAATTAGCTACATTTGAAAAAGCTTGTTCTAGATTTGTTAGGAAGACCGTAGTGTATAGTAAATTTATTTCTTAACGAAAGAAAAATTTTGCTTAATTTGAAAATCAAGTTCTTAAGTAAAGATTGAATTTTACCTCAAAGTAATAAATTTCTAATTGCAAGAATTACACTTTTTCCTGTGTACCTGACGGCCGACTTGTTGAAAATACCAAAGGACAGATTACTTCAGGTAGTCACGGTATCAGGGCTTCTTTGTCCTCCGTTCTATACAGAGATGTGTGTGGCACGGGTCAAATGACCAGGCAGGTGGCTGACCGAGCAGACTGCTGAATCAAGTCCTGACACTTTCAAAAGTCATCAAACCCATTTTGCGACATTGAGAGTATTGCTATATTGGAGGCATGGCTTCAAGTGACTTCTGAAAGTTTCAGGACTTGATACTATTGTGGAGTGCTTTCGAGGCAATATCGACCTTTGACCTCTACGTGATGTAACCATACGACCGTGGAGAAGCCGTAAAAATGCCAGCACTGTGCCAGGATGTTCTACAAAAACGTGAAAAAATCGCTACATTCTCATTGGGCAGTTGGGCTAGTAAGGAGTCGCCCTCTCGATCGTAATACAGCAGCAGAATGCAGTGTATCAACAATTTCATTTCATTGTGTGCGCTAAGTAACGTACACATTGAAAAGGAAACTTCTTAGTAAAGTGTACATCAATAGCGCACTCTAGAAAGGGCAATTCCCTACTAGTAGGGTCTGCGCTGCAGCACAGACAGCGTACTATCCTCTATTTAATGTGCGTATGCTGCAATGAAATCCGTTGAATCATAGATAATAGAGAGAGGGATTGAAAACGCGCATATATCTCTATAGTGACGTCACGGAACATGCTCGTCACGGCACGCCCCCCATTGCAAGTCAGTATCGTACGGTATAGTGCAAGCTCATATGGCCTTGTACAGCCTGGTATTCAACAGTAACCCGACGTGTAGTTCTATCGAACAAGGGATCAAGCAATGAAAAGAGTGATTTGAATGGTCTTGGTAGTCGTGCCTGCTCTTGTACACGCTTGAAATTCTTTTGTGTACTTTTCCTTCACAAACGGTGATCGACCCAGAAGAAAAGTCGATGGGACCTTGTTCACAGTCGAATACAGAGTGCAACTGAAGCATTCGCGAGCTCTGTTGATGTGGTATGTTCCCCAGCGAGCGTTTTAAACGCTGGAGTCTACCCAGGCTCACAACAGATCTGGGCTTAGTGTGTTCATTTTGAAAAGAAAGGCCTTACCTGAAGGCGATGTTTGTATTCTCTATGTGACGATAGTTCATGCCAGGCCTTGAAAGAATCTATTCACCATGTACAGGTCTCGTAAAAAGTACATAAAGCCAATCTGTGAGTGGTAGCTACAAAACCGTTCTGAAAACTGCCTAATTTTTTTGGCTTTTGGCTTTAGATCTCTGGTAGGTTGGTTAGAAAGGTGATACGCATACATGGTGCCCTTGCCAAGGCCCGAAAAGGCTGCCTTGATGTGGTTTTATGCCACTCGTGAACTTAGATGAAGTCACGTGACCGCGACGAGCATATATCTACAGGGTATGCGCGCGTTTCCAATCCCTCCTTCCTCTCTATTATCTATGGTTGAATTTCCCTTTCTAGTTTGCGCTGTTGATGTATACTTTACTACGAAGTAAGAAGTTTCCTTATCGATGAAATAATAAGGAAATTGGTCGGTACACTGCTTTCTGCTGTTTTATTAATTGCCATAGCGTAGCACACAATCGAGAGAGAGAGAGACTCCTTACTAGTAGACTCTAAGTATACACTGTAGCATACCAGTAGCGCAGTTAAACTTAAAGTCGGTTCACACACCGCGTCGATGCTTGTCGCAACAAAAAGCTAGAAGAGACTGATTCAACCGTTGATTGAGCTTCATTCGAATCCTCGTGAATGCGTGCGTGTAAGCCTAGAACGTGAGTGATACTTCATTCACTTCGTTCGCCACTTAAAGCCACCGAAAACGTAGCGTAAATTTACGTCACAAATTGTGCTGGCCTTGCCCTTGCGTCAGCCTCGTCCTCAGGCCGTTCAGAGCTTTTCAATGGTGCACGCTGAAAAGCGGGAATGCCTGGTACTGTCGATTGCTGTTCACTTGGAACATCAGTGAATGCTTGCCTGTGAGCGTAGCCTTGCCCTCGTGTGAGTGTAAAACTAACGTATGGGTTGGAATGCCACGCAATCATTGGGCAAGCAGTTGGCTTACGCATCGTTTTCCGTGGTTTGACGTGGCGAATGAAGTGTCGCGTTTGTTCAACGCTCACACGAACGCATTCACGTGCGTTGGAGGTAAAGCGCAATCGACAGTACAAGTGTAGCGCAATTTATTGTACAAGTCACGTGCATGGCGTAACGCGTGGTGAGACCTTCCAGTGTGTCGAAAGTCACGAAGATTTTGAGGGCTCTTGTCGCCAACGATCGAGAGGTATGGTTCAAACGCTAGATACAGAGTGTAGTACGATCCATAAAGACCATAACGAGTGAAACTTGTTAAGATAGCGTGTGGCTAGCAAAGACTGGCTTTTCGAAGGAACCATCAGACCGCTTGTCTTCGCGTCATCGTGAGCCAAAGTCGTGGTTTCTGCTGCCAGGCCTCCCACTTTTCAGTATGCAACATTGAAAAGCTGGGAAGGGCCTAGGTACGAGGCTGCTAGGGTTATCACTTGAAAATTTAAAGCTGAAGCATTTCCCCAGGTATTCCTTCCATACGTCAGTCTACATGTAAGCAATTTAGGGCGCTAGAAGTTTTCTCGTCCACATTATATGGCGGTAGTTATACAGGCCTGTATTATCGCACGCAAATCGACAAAACAATGGGGTAAATCGCGTAATGAATGCCCAATGGGAATGTAGCGATTTTTGTTGACGTTTTTCACGTTTTTGAAGAACATCGCGGCACAAAAAGGTGTGCGTAAGCTTTTTTACGGCTTCTTCACGGCCGGTATAGTCACATTACGTAGAGGTCAAAGGTCAAAATTGCCAATGTTGGATCAAAAGCACTCCACGATAAAAGTAACGTGGCAATAGAATCAAGTTATGAAACTTTTAGAAGTCACTTGAAACCATGCCTCCAATATAGCATACTCTCAATATCGCGAAGGTTTGGTTTCAAGTGATTTTTGAAAGAATCAGAACTTGAATCTACCCCTACATTACTTCTATCATGGAGTGCTTTCGATCAAGCGTTGGACCGACTTCGATCTTTGACAAAGAATAAGTGGGCGTGGCCAATGTATGGATGGTAACTTACAGCCACAAGAACCTTACTAAGCCACAGTAATAATATGTAGAATTTATGTAAATAAGAACGTAGGCCTACAGGAGGTTGAAAGCATCGAAAAATAGTTTAAACTACGTTGTTTCAGCAGTCTGCTTGGTCAGCCACCTGCCTGGTCATTTTGACCCGTGCCACACCCATCTCTGTATAGAACGGAGGACAAAAAAGCCCTGCATGATGCCGTGACTACCTGAAGTAATCTATCCTTTGGTATTTTCAACAAGTCGGCCGTCAGGTAAGCTTTTTTATTTGGGTGGGTGGCAGAAAAAATCACGATTTAGGCTGATAGGCCCAGATAAAAATTTTTTTTCTACCGATAATTCATTTCTTCAATGCTGGCAAACATGCCCTATAATTCTTTCAAATGTACCTTAATTATCATTTCTTGCTCCTCAAATTTGATGTAATCAATAATGAATTTAGTGCATACGAAGTGAATGTCAGTAACTGTTATACTGCAGCATAACTGAAGCTTCAATGTAGTCTTCAAGTGCACTTTCTTGACTCGACTTAAATGAATTGGCTAGTAACAAATCCCACATCCACATTCCATATTACCACAAGTTGACAGAACAGCAGTTTGGTGCAGCCCAATATCTGGCTACCAGCAGACCAATAGCTATACTATAAGTTGCTTATAATTCTCAAGTATTGCTCATTGCTTCTAGGTACCTATAATGCTCAAAAAAATGCCAGCATTATTTATCTGGGCCTACTGTTAGCGCTTGAACTAAATCAGCTTTACAAAAGCCAAAGAGCTGTACAAATTCTTATGAATGCATTACCATGATGTCAACAAGGATAATTACCCTCAGTGTTTTGGCTTTTATGCTATATTAGTGGATCGGCAACGCTCTCTAACGTGATTGTGAGAGGGGTAATTGGAATGCGCATAATGAATTCCGGCGTGACCGTTTTCCTCGTTAGCGCCAAGGTCGAAGGTGCGAGTCACACCTACTCGCACCTCTCCCAGAGTAATGATTGGCAAAAGCCTATTGCGCATATATGGGAGAACGAGCCTATACAGCGGACAGCATACTCGCTATAGTTCTCACAGGAAAATGACTCCATATGGACGGATTTACTCGGTCTACCGTATTGATGAAAGAAGCGGGCGCTACACTGCCTGGAGACGGCGTACCTGTAACACGGACTCTGTCAGTATTCCGTGTACGATATGCACGGTACATGCGGACTCCGTTGCTTGCAACATGCTTACACAGTTACAACATTCGGTATCCGTCCTCTCGGCTTGCGCTACACGGACGCAGTATAGAGCAGCGCGCCAGACTCTACCCTATGGCCCAGACCAGGCCGGCCGGGCCGCGGGCCCGCGCCCTGGATATTGAATCGCGAATACATATAGAGTAGGGTAGGGTATTTCCGCACGGAGGCAGTTACTGGCCGCCTCGCACATAATTGCGTTTATATGGCCAACGGTATTACGTAATCCTTCACCACTTGCCACGAGGTAGGGGCCATGTAAGTACTAGCTGCATCTCATTTCTTGTGATGTGTATCCAAACAGAAGCTGCACAACACTGCTCTAAACAGTTGCAACTTTTTCTCATTTTGGTCCAGAAGCTGGTTTTTTATGGTAGCTAAGATTTTTCATGATTTGTAAATTACACAACGGCATCAATTTTTTATGATTTATTCTTTCATTTGGTATGCGTATACTAGAATGTATGGAGAATTTTTAGAATTTTTTGACCGTATTATAAGCATAAACCAATTTTTTTTTTTTTTTGTAAAGAGCTTTCAGAGGTAGTTTCTGGACAATGCATATATTGCATTACTTTATGTGTTCACGTTGTATTTCACAATTTTTGGATGAATATTCAAATCTAAGGCAGAATGTAAGAAGGATGTTCATGATGCATTTGATGCCATTTACGTGTCATATATTGATAACCGCAGCCGCGATTTTTTAATGTAATTTTTCACCTTCGTCCGGTAATGGTCGACATTGTCCGCTCTCTACCTCCGGAACTAGCGGTACTTCGTGCGCACGCCCTGCATGAACGAAGGTGGGTGGGGCCACGGTTAAGGGCTCGTTTAGTAGGTGGTGCTTGGGCCTATCTGTGGTTGCATACTCGCGATCTAGTGCTGCTCGTTTGTCTGTGATATAACGCTGTCTTTCCTTAGAACTGAGCTTTTCTTTTGCGCCCATGCTGATTTCCGCGAAAATCTTCATACTCAAAAGTATTCACTATCACTGTGAACCAGTAATATCAGCAATGCTCAGGTGCATTAAGGGCCGGGACAAGCACTTTAGATCTACACTTGTGAGCATGTCAGAGATATAAAGCAAACTCCATATGAATGTTTACCTCCTACCATAATTATTGTAGATAATTCTGGCATGACCATTGGCACTAGGCTCGAGGCGCAAGAAAGCTCTCGAACGTGTGTTAACGCGGGGTGTATCACACTTTCTTGGTTGGCAAGAATAAACTGTCGTCTATGGGAATAAACGCAATATCGATGCTTTTCGAGCGCTACGAAGCGGCTATCAGCAGGAAAGTCCACATGCAGTGAACTTCCCTAGTTGGTTCCTCATAGCTACCATGACAGAATTATAGCGAGTATGCTGTCCGCCGTATAGGCCACCGAAGCCGTTCTCCTATATAGATAATTCCGGCGTGTCCGTTTGGCCCATTGGCACTAAGTTCGAAGCGCGAGAAAAAAGCGAACATGTGTTAGCGCGGGGTGTATAGCACTTCCTTAGGGCCTAGGGGTGGGAAGAGCCCGAGGCTATGAAACGTTACCAGTTTGCCTGAAGCCTCCACTGGTACGATACGGTGCTGTTGTTGTCGTTCTAGCCGTATCCTGATTTCCCCACAAGCTAATCTTTGATCCATAAATGTGACACCACGAGGGAAATATTACAAAAATGTACTAAATTAGAGCATGCTGTCGCAGTTGTTTCTGAGCGCAAAATTTCAGCACAAAAGATTGCATGCGACTCCGAACAGAGTCTATAAAGCGGTGCGCGGATGACGGACGTACCAAACATACATACATACATACACCATATTATTGCAGGCATTGCTGTACAGTTTATGTGGGGCTCGCTCAGGCTCGCCCCAATAAATCAATAGCTTCAATCACCATGTTGAAGCTGTTGATTGTTGAAGCTGTTGATTGTTGTTGGTGTTGATGCTAAATCCGTTGTTGTTGAAGCTGTTGATTGTTGTTGATGTTGTTAAATCTGTTGTTGAATCTGTTGTTGAAGCTGTTAATTATTGATTATGATTGTTGAAGTTGTTGAATCTGTTGATCTTGTTAGTTAGCCTCGAACCAGGCCTTCCCATGTTTTTCAACGTTTCACGCGAAAAATCGGGAAGGCCTGGTTGATTTTGCTGACGTAATGGACGTGGTTTGAGTTGCAGCGCTGACGCGCAATGGAATGCGTAATTATTGCATGCACTGTATACGCGTTACGGTACGCGGCGTTGCGTGACGATACCGTACCGAACGCGTGGGCGATAGTGCAATAATTGCGCATTCCATTGCGCGTCAGCTCAAACCACGTCCATTACGTCAGCAAAATCAACCAGGCCTTCCCGATTTTTCGCGTGAAACGTTGAAAAACATGGGAAGGCCTGGTTCGAGGCTACTTGTTAGTATAGTCTAAGCTGTTGATTGTTGGTTATAATTGTTGAAGCTGTTGAATCTGTTGATCACCATGTTGAAGCTGTTAATAATATTGTTCTTGATGTTGTTGAATCTGTTACTATTGATTGTTGTTGAATCTGTTGTTGAACATGTTGATTGTTGAAGCTGTTGAATCGGATTGTGCTGAATCTGCTATTGAGGCTGTTGATTGTTGAAGCTGTTGAATCTGTTGTTTAGTCAATTGATCACCATGTTGAAGTTGTTGAATGTTGTTGATGTTGAATCTGTGTTGAAGCTGTTGATTGTTATGATTGTTGAAGCTGTTGAATCTGTTGATCACCATGTTGAAGCTGTTAATAATATTGTTCTTGATGTTGAATCTGTTGTTGAACATGTTGATTGTTGAAGCTGTTGAATCGGATTGTGCTGAATCTGCTATTGAGGCTGTTGATTGTTGAAGCTATTGAATCTGTTGTTTAGTTAATTGATCACCATGTTGAAGTTGTTGAATGTTGTTGAAGTTGTTGAATCTGTTGTTGAAGCTGTTGATTGTTGGTTATGATTGTTGAAGCTGTTGAATCTGTTGTTGAAGCTGTTGATTGTTGTTGGTGTTGATGTTAAATCAGTTGTTATTGAAGCTGTTGATTGTTGTTGAATCTGTTGTTGAAGTTGTTGATTGTTGATCATGGTTGTTAAAGCTGTTGAATCTGTAGTTGAATCTGCTGTTGAATCAGTTGTTCTTGTTAGTATAGTTGAAGCTGTTGATTGTCGGTTAAGATTGTTGAGGCTGTTGAATCTGTTGATCACCAAGTGGAAGCTGTTAATTTTGATGTTATTAAATCTCTTGCTATTGACAATTGTTGAATCCGTTGTTGAAGCTGTAGATTGTTGAAGCTGTTAAATCTGAAGTTGTTGAATCTGTTGTTGAAGCTGTTGAATCTGTTGTTTAAACGGTTGATCACCTTGTTGAAGTTGTTGATGTTGTTTAATCTGGTGTTGAAGCCGTTGATTGTTGGATAGATTGGTGAGGCTGTTGAATCTGTTAATCTTGTTAGCATAGTTGAAGCTGTTGATTGTTACCGTAAATGTTCGAATTATAGCGCCACCCTAATATAAGCGCCACTTGGAGGTTAACGACGATTGTTGCACTCTATTTATAGCGCCAACTGCAGTCACAAAGCGGCGCTTACTAAATAGAAAACGCTGTGCTTTTGTATGTAGTGTCCTATTCACTAAGCACCACCCTAATTTAAGCGCCACTATCGACTTTAGAAGTATTTTTTGGCTCCAATAGAAGCGCCAACTGAAGATTAGAATTAAATTTTTTGGCACTGTAATTAGAACTTTTACGGTAGTACAGTCTATTTTGCGTAAGAGTAGGCTCGCCCCAATAAATCAATAGCTTCAATCACCATGTTGAATTAAGCTGTTGATTGTTGAATGTTGAATCTGTTGTTGAAGCTGTTGATTGTTATTGGTGTTTACAATGTTAAATCTGGTGTTATTGAGCTGTTTATTGTTGATGGTGTTGAATTAATTGAATCTGTTGTTGAAGCTGTTGATTGTTGATTATAATTGTTGAAGCAGTTATTGAATCTGTTGATCTTGTTAGTATAGTTGAAGCTGTTGATTGTTGGCTATGATAGTTGAAGCTGTTGAATCTGTTGATCACCATGTTGAACCTGTTAATTGTTGTATACGGACGTACCAAACATACATACATACATACACCATATTATTGCAGGCATTGCTGTACAGTTTATGTGGGGCTCGCTCAGGCTCGCCCCAATAAATCAATAGCTTCAATCACCATGTTGAATCTGTTGAATCTGTTGTTGATGAAGCTGTTGATTGTTGAAGCTGTTGAATCTGAAGTAGTTAAATCTGTTGTTGAAGCTGTTGAATGTTGTTGATATTGTTGAATCTGTTGTTGTGGAAGCTTTTGATTGTTGGTTATGATTGATGAAGTTGTTGAATCTGTTGATATTAGTATAACTGAAGCTGTTGATTGTTAGTACAGTCTATTGTGTCTAAGAGTAGGCTCGTCCCAATAAATCAATAGCTTCAATCACCATGTTGAAGCTGTTGACTGTTGAAGCTGTTAAATCTGTTGTTGATGTTGATTCTTGAAGCTGTGGAATCTGAAGCTGTTGTTCAAGCTGTTGATTGTTAAAGCTGTTGAATCTGTTGATCTCCATGATGAAGTTGATGATTGTTGATGTTGTTAAATCTGTTATTGAATCTGTTGTTGAAGATGTTGATTGTTGATTATGATTTTTGAAGCAGTTGAATCTGTTGTTGAATCTGTTGATCTTGTTAGTATAGTTTAAGCTGTTGATTGTTAGTACAGTCCATCTTGTGTAAGTGTAGGCTCGTTCCAATAAATCAATAGCTTCAATCACCATGTTGAAGCTGTTAAATCTGTTGTTGAAGCCGTTGAATCTGAAGTAGTTGAATCTGTTGTTGAAGCTGTTGATTTCCATGTTGAAGTTGATGATTGTTGTTGATGTTGAATCTGTTGCTGTTGATTGTTGTTGAATCTCTTGTTATTGAACCTGTTGATTGTTGAAACTGTTAAATCTGAAGTTGTTGAATCCGTTGTTGAAGTTGTCGATTGTTGAAGCAGTTAAATCTGTTGTTTATATCCGTTGATCACCATGTTGAAGTAGTTGATTGTTGTTGATGTTGTTGAAGCTTTTGATTGTTGGTTATGATTGTTGAGGCTATTGAACCTGTTGATCTTGTTAGTATAGTTGAAGCTGTTGATTGTTAGTACAGTCTATTTTGTGTAAGTGTAGGCTCGCCCCAATAAATCAATACCTTTAATCACCATGTTGAAGCTGTTGATTGTTGAATCTGTTGTTGAAGCTGTTGATTGTTGTTGGTGTTGTTGATGTTAAATTTGTTGTTGTTGAAGTTGTTGATTGTTGTTAATATTGTTGAAGTTGTTGAATCTGTTGTTTAAGCTATTGATTGTTGATTATGATTGTTGAAGCTGTTGAATCTGTTGATTACCATGTTGAAACTGTGAATTGTTGTTGATGTTGTTGAATCTGTTTCTGTTGTTGAATCTGCTGTTGAGGCTGTTGATTGTTGAAGCTGTTGAATCTCAAGTTGTTGAATCTGTTGTTGAAGCTGTTGAATCTGTTGTTTAATCTGTTGATCACCATGTTGAAGTTGTTGATATTGAATCTGTTGTTGAAGCTGTTGGTTGTTGAAGCTCTTAAATCTAAACTTGTAGAATCTGTTGTTAAAGCTGATGATCACCATATTGAAGTTATTTGTTGTTGATGTTGAATTTGTTGTTGAAGCTGTTGATAGTTGAAGCTGTTGAATCTGAAGTTGTTGAATCTGTTGTTAAAGCTGTTGATTGTTGAAGGTGTTGAATCTGTTGTTTAACATGTTGATCACATTGTTGAAGTTGTTGATGTTTAATCTGTTGTTGATGCTGTTGATTGTTGTTATGATTGTTTAAACTGTTGAATCTGTTGATCTTGTTAGTATAGTTTAAGCTGTTGATTGTTAGTACAGTCTATCTTGTGTAAGTATAGGCTTGCCCCAATAAATCAATAGCTTCAATCACAATGTTGAAGCTATTGATTGTTAAAGCTGTTGAATCTGTTGTTGAAGCTGTTGATTGTTGTTATTGTTGATGTTATATCTGTTGTTGTTGAAGTTGTTGATTGTCATTGATGTTGAATCTGTTGTTGATGCTGTTGATTGTTGAAGCTGTTGTTGAATCTGCTAATCTTGTTAGTATATTTAGAGCTGTTGATTGGTGGTTATGATTGTTGAAGCTGTTAAATCTCTTGATCACCATGTCGAAACTGTTAAATGTTGATGTTCAATCTGTTGCTGTTGACTGTTGTTGAATCTGCTGTTGAAGCTATTGATTAATCTTGACTGTAGTAGCTGTTGAATCTGAAGTTGTTGAATCTGTTGTTGAAGCTATTGATTGTTGAAGCTGTTAAATCTGTAGTTGAATCTGTTGAAGTTGTTGATTGTTAATGTTGTTAAATCTGTCGTTGAAGGTTTTCATTGTTGAAGCTGTTGAATCTGTTGCTTGTTGTAGGATACATCATGTGCTCTAGAGAGCTATATCTTTATTGAAGCAGTTGAATCTGTTGTTGAAACTGTTGATTGTTGTAGGCTATTATGTGCTCTAAAGAGCTCTAAATTTGTTGAAATCGTTGAATCTGTGGTTGAAGATGTTGATCGTTGTAGGCTACATTATGTACTCTAGAGAGCTCTAGTTCTGTTGAAGCAGTTGAACCTGTTGTTGAAGCTGTTGATTGTTGTAGGCTACATAATATGCTCGACAGAGCTCTAATTTTGTTGAAGCAGTAGAATTTCCTGTTGAAGTTGTTCATTGTTGTAGGCTATTATGTGTTCTAGAGAGCTCAAGTTTTGTTGAAGCTGTTGAATATGTTGATGGTGTAGCTGTTGAATCTGTTGTTGTTAAAGCTATTGATTGTTGTAAGCTATTATGTGCTCAAGTTTTATTGGAGCTGTTGAACCTGTTGTTGAAAATGTTGATTGTGGTAGGCTACATTATGTGCTCTAAAGAACACTAGATTTGTTAAGGCAGTTGAATCCGTTGTTGAAGCTGTTGATTGTTGTAGGCTATATGTGCTCTAGAGAACTCTAGATTTATTGAAGCTGTTGAATCTGTTGTTGTTAAAGTTGTTGGTTGTTGTAGGCTACATTATGTGCTCTAGAGAGCTCTAGTTATGTTGGAGCAGTTGAATCTGTTGTTAAAGCTGTTGATTGTTGAAGGTAATTATGTACTGTAGAGAACTCTAGTTCTGTTGAAGCTGTTGAATCTGTTATTGTTAAAGTTGTTGAATCTGTTGTTGTTAAAGCTGGTGATTATTGTGGGCTATTATGTGCTCTAGTTTTATTGAAGCTGTTGAATCGGTTGTTGAAGATGTTGATTGTTGTAGGCTACATTATGTGCTCTAGAAAGATCTAGTTCTGTCGAAGCTGTTCAATCCGTTGTTGTTGAATCTATTGTTGTTAAAGCTGTTGATTGTTGTAGGCTATTATGTTCTCAGTTTTATTGAAGCTGTTGGACCTGTTGTTGAAGATGTTGATTGTTGTAGGCTACATTAGGTGTTCTAGAGAGCTCAAGTTTTGTCGAAACTGAATCTGCTGTTGTTGAAGCTGTTGATTGTTGTAGGCTATTATGTGGCTCTAGAGAGCTCTAGTTTTGTTGAAGCTGTTGAATCTGTTGTTGTTGAAGCTGTTGATTGTTGTAGGCTATTATGTGGCTCTAGAGAGCTCTAGTTTTGTTGAAGCTGTTAAATCTGTTGTTCAAGCTGTTGATAGTTGTAGGATATTATGTGCTCTAGAGAGCTCTAGTTTTGTTCAAACTGTTGAATCTGTTGTTGAAGCTGTTGATTGTTGTAGGCTATTATGTGCTCTAGAGAGCTCTGGTTTTGTTAAAACTGTTGAATCTGTTGTTAAAGCTGTTGATTGTTGAAGGTAATTATGTACTCTAGAGAACTCTAGTTTTGTTGAAGCTGGTGAATCTGTTATTGTTGAAGTTGTTGAATCTGTTGTTGTTAAAGCTGGTGATTATTGTGGGCTATTATGTGCTCTAGTTTTATTGAAGCTGTTGAATCGGTTGTTGAAGATGTTGATTGTTGTAGGCTACATTATGTGCTCTAGAAAGATCTAGTTCTGTCGAAGCTGTTCAATCCGTTGTTGTTGAATCTATTGTTGTTAAAGCTGTTGATTGTTGTAGGCTATTATGTTCTCAGGTTTATTGAAGCTGTTGGACCTGTTGTTGAAGATGTTGATTGTTGTAGGCTACATTAGGTGTTCTAGAGAGCTCAAGTTTTGTCGAAACTGAATCTGCTGTTGTTGAAGCTGTTGATTGTTGTAGGCTATTATGTGGCTCTAAAGAGCTCTAGTTTTGTTGAAGCTGTTGAATCTGTTGTTGTTAAAGCTGTTGATTGTTGTAGGCTATTATGTGCTCTAGAGAGCTCTACTTTTGTTGAATCTGTTGTTCAAGCTGTTGATTGTTGTAGGATATTATGTGCTCTAGAGAGCTCTAGTTTTGTTCTAACTGTTGAATCTGTTGTTGAAGCTGTTGATTGCTGTAGGCTATTATGTGCTCTAGAGAGCTCTTGTTTTGTTAAAACTGTTGAATCTGTTGTTGTTGAAAATGTTGATTGTTGTAGGCAACATTACGTGCTCTAGAGAGCTCTAATTTTGTTTAAGCTGTTGAATCTGTTGAAACTGTTGAATCTGTTTTTGTTGAACCTGTTGATTGTTGTAGGCTATTATGTGCTCTCGTTTTATTGAAGCTATTGAATCTGTTGTTGAAAATGTTGATTGTTGTAGGCTATTATGTGCTCTCGTTTTATTGAAGCTGAAAATGTTGATTGTTGTAGGCTATTATGTGCTCTAGAGAGCTCTAGTTCTGTTGAAGCAGTCAAACCTGTTGTTGAAGCTGTTGATTGTTGTAGGCTATTATGAGCTCTAGAGAGCTCTAGTTTTGTTGAAGCTGTTGAACATGTTGTTGAAGCTGTTGAATCTGTTGTTGTTAAAGCTGTTGAATGTTGTAGGCTATTATATGCTCTAGTTTTATTGAAGCTGTTGAATCTGTTGTTGTTGAAGCTGTTGTTTATTGTAGGCTATTATGTGCAATAGAGAGTTCTAGATTTGTTGAAGCTGTTGAAACTGTTGCTGTTGAAGCTGTTGATTGTTGTAGGCTATTATGTGCTCTAGAAAGCTCTAGTTTTGTTGAATCTGTTGAATCTGTTGTTGAAGCTGTTGAATCAGTTGTCATTGAAGCTGTTGTTTGTTGTAGGCTATTATGTGCATTAGAGAGCTCTAGTTTTGTTGAAGCTGTTGAATCTGTTGTTGTTGAAGCTGTTGATTGTTGTAGGCTAGATTATAGCTCTAGTTATGTTGAAGCTGTTGAATCTGTTGTTGAAGCTGTTGATTGTTGTAGGCTATTATGTACTCTAGAGAGCTCTTGTTTTGTTGAAGCTGTTGAATCTGTTGTTGAAGCTGTTGAATCTGTTGCTGTTAAAGCTGTTGATTGTTGTAGGCTATTTTGTGCTCTAGAGAGCTCTAGATTTGTTGAAGCTGTTGAGTCTGTTGTTAAAGCGGTTGATTGTTGTAGGCTATTATGTGCTCTAGAGAGCTCTAGTTTTGTTGAAATTGTTGAATCTGTTGAAGCTGTTGATTGTTGTAGCCTATATTACTCTAAAGAGCTCTAATTTTGTTAAAGCTGTTAAATCTGTTGTTGAAGATGTTGATTGTTGTAGGCAACATTATGTGCTCTAAAGAGCTCTAGTTTTGTTCAAGCCGTTAAATCTGTTCTTGTTCAAGCTGTTGAATCTGTTGTTATTAAAGCTGTTCATTGTTGTAGGCTATTATGTGTTCTAGCTTTATTGAAGTTGTTGAATCTGTTGTTGTTGAATCTGTTGATTGTTGAAGGCTACATTGTGTGCTCTAGAGAGTTCGTTTTGTTGAAGCTGTTGATTGTTGTAGGCTATTATGTGCTCTAAAGAGCTCTAATTTTGTTAAAGCTGTTGAATCTGTTGTTGAAGATGTTGATTGTTGTAGGCTACATTATGTGCTCTAGAGAGTTCTAGATTCGTCGAAGCTGTTGAATCCGTTGTTGCAAGGAGAGTAGTTTGTGGAGCGCTATGTCTTGAGTGCCTTTTGCTGCTAACGAAGGACCACGGTCCGAAACGTTCTGTCTCTACAGTACATTAAACTACGTTCAATAGCGCTCCACAAACTACTCTCCTTGCATCAACAACGTAGTTATGAGCCTTCATTCTAGAATCCGTTGTTGTTGAAGCTG
The DNA here is from genome assembly GCA_964291365.2 of Stappiaceae bacterium. Lineage (GTDB taxonomy): Bacteria > Pseudomonadota > Alphaproteobacteria > Rhizobiales > Stappiaceae > JBDWFY01. The sequence continues at coordinate 62,494 of OZ220051.1, read as the reverse complement.
TTGATCGTTGTAGGCTATTATACGTTCTAGAGAGCTCTAATTTTGTTGAAATTGTTGAATCTGTTGTTGTTGAAGATGTTGATTATTGTAGGATGCATTATGTGCTCTAGAGAGCTCTAATTTTTTTTGAAGCTGTTGAATCTGTTGTTGTTGTTGAGCTGTTGAATCTGTTGTTGTTAGAGCTGATGATTGCTATAAGCTATTATGTGCTCTAGTTTTATTGAAGTTGTTGAATGTATTCTTGTTGAAAATGTTAATTGTTCTAGGTTACATTATGTTCTCTAGAGAAATCTACTTTTGTCAAAGCTGTTGTATCTGTTGTTGTTGAAGCTCTTGATTGTCAGGTTTTTTTGTGTTCCAGATAGCTCTAGTTTTTCTAATGTTGTCGAATCTGTTGTTGGAGATATTGATTGTTGTAGGCTACATTATGTGCTCTAGATAAATCTAGTTTTGTTGAAGCTGTTGAATCTGTTGTTGTTGAAGCTGTTGAATCTGTTGTTGTTAAAGCTGTTGATTGTTGTAGGCTATTATGTGCTCTAGCTGTATTGAAGTAGTTGAATCTGTTGTTGAAATTGTTGATTGTTGTAGGCTATACTATGTGCACTAGAGAGCTCTAGTTTTGTAGAAGCTGTTGAATCTGTTGTTGAAGATGTTGATTGTTGTAGGCTACATTACGTGCTCTAGAGAGCTCTAATTTGTTTAAGCTGTTGAATCTGTTGTTAAAGCTGTTGATTGTTGTAGGCTATTATGTGCTCTAGCTGTATTGAAGTAGTTGAATCTGTTGTTGAAATTGTTGATTGTTGTAGGCTATACTATGTGCACTAGAGAGCTCTAGTTTTGTTGAAGCTGTTGAATCTGTTGTTGAAGATGTTGATTGTTGTAGGCTACATTACGTGCTCTAGAGAGCTCTAATTTTGTTTAAGCTGTTGAATCTGTTGTTGTTGAAACTGTTGAATCTGTTTTTGTTGAACCTGTTGATTGTTGTAGGCTATTATGTGCTCTAGTTTTATTGAAGCTGTTGAATCTGTTGTTGTTGATTGTTGTAGGCTACATTATGTGCTCTAGAGAGCTCAAGTTCTGTTGAAGCAGTTGAACCTGTTGTTGAAGCTGATGATTATTGTAGGCTACATAACGTGCTTGACAGAGCTCTAATTTTGTTGAAGCAGTAGAATCTCCTGTTGAAGTTGTTCATTGTTGTAGGCTATTATGTGTTCTAGAGAGCTCAAGTTTTGTTGAAGCTGTTGAATATGTTGATGGTGAAGCTGTTGAATCTGTTGTTGTTAAAGCTATTGATTGTTGTAGGCTATTATGTGCTCTGGTTTTATTGGAGCTGTTGAACCTGTTGTTGAAAATGTTGATTGTTGTAGGCTACATTATGTGCTCTAATGAACTCTAGATTTGTTAAGGCAGTTGAATCTGTTGTTGAAGCGGTTGATTGTTGTAGGCTATTATGTACTCTAGAGAGCTCTAGATTTATTGAAGCTGTTGAATCTGTTGCTGTTAAAGCTGTTGGTTGTTGTAGGCTACATTATGTGCTCTAAAGAGCTCTAGTTATGTTGGAGCAGTTGAATCTTGATAAAGTTGTTGATTGTTAAAGGCTATTATGTGCTCTAGAGAACTCTAGTTTTGTTGAAGCTGTTGAATCTGTTATTGTTGAAGTTGTTGAATCTGTTGTTAGAGCTGATGATTGTTGTGGGCTATTATGTGTTCTAGTTTTATTGAAGCTGTTGAATCTGTTGTTGAAGATGTTGATTGTTGTAGGCTACATTATGTGCTCTAGAAAGATCGAATTCTGTCGAAGCTGTTCAATCCGTTGTTGCTGAATCTATTGTTGTTAAAGCTGTTGATTGTTGTAGGCTATTATGTTCTCTAGTTTTATTGAAGCTGTTGGATCTGTTGTTGAAGACGTTGATTGTTGTAGGCTACATTATGTGTTCTAGAGAGCTCAAGTTTTGTCGAAGATGAATCTCTTGTTGAAGCTGTTGATTGTTGTAGGCTATTATGTGCTCTAGAGAGCTCTAGTTTTGTTGAAGCTGTTGAATCTGTTGTTGTTGAAGCTGTTGATTGTTGTAGGCTATTATGTGCTCTAGAGAGCTCTACCTTTGTTGAAGCTGTTAAATCAGTTGTTTAAGCTGGTGATTGTTGTAGGATATTATGTACTCTAGAGAGTTCTAGTTTTGTTCAAGCTGTTGAATTTGTTGTGGAAGCTGTTGATTGTTGTAGGCTATTATGTGCTCTAGAGAGCTCTAGTTTTGTTAAAACTGTTGAATCTGTTGTTGTTGAAGATGTTGATTGTTGTAGGCTACATTATGTGCTCTACAGAGCTCTAGTTTTGTTGAAGCAGTTGAATCTGTTGTTGAAGATGTTGATTGTTGTAGGCTACATTATGTGCTCTAGAGAGCTCTAATTTTGTTTAAGCTGTTGAATCTGTTGTTGAAACTGTTGAATCTGTTTCTGTTGAAGCTGTTGATTGTTGTAGGATATATTATGTGCTCTAAAGAGCTCTAGTTTTGTTAAGGCAGATGAATCTGTTGTTGAAGCTGTTGATTATTGCAGGCTATTATGTGCTCTAGAGAGCTCTAAATTTGTTGAAATTGTTGAATCTGTTGTTGAAGATGTTGATCATTGTAGGCTACATTATGTGCTCTAGAGAGCTCTAGTTATGTTGGAGCAGTTGAATCTGTTGTTAAAGCTGTTGATTGCTGAAGGCTATTATGTGCTCTAGAGAGTTCTAGTTTTGTTGAAGTTGTTGAATCTGTTATTGTTGAAGCTGTTGAATCTGTTGTTGTTAAAGCTCTTGATTGTTGTAGGCTATTATGTGCTCTAGTATTATTGAAGCTGTTGAATCTGTTGTTGAAAATGTTGATTGTTGTAGGCTATAATTATGTGTTCTAAAGAGCTGTAGTTGTGTTAAGGCAGTTGAATCTGTTGTTGAAGCTGTTGATTGTTGTAGGCTACATTATGTGCTCTAGAGAGCTCTAGATATGTTGGAGCGATTGAATCTGTTGTTGAAGCTGTTGATTATTGTAGGCTATTATGTGCAATAGAGAGCTCTAGTTTTGTTGAAGCTGTTGAATCTGTTGTTAATGAAGCTGTTGAGTCTGTTGTTAAAGCTGTTGATTGTTGTAGGCTATTATGAGCTCTAGAGAGCTCTAGTTTTGTTGAAAATTTTGAATCTGTTGTTGAAGCTGTTGATTGTTGTAGGCTATTATGTCCTCTGGAGAACTCTAGTTTTGTTAAATCTGTTGTTGAAGCTGTTGATTGTTGTAGGCTATTATGAGCTCTAGAGAGCTCTAGTTTTGTTGAAGCTGTTGAATCTCTTGTTGAGGATGTTGAATCTTTTGTTGTTAAGGCTGTTGATTGTTGTAGGCTATTATGTGCTCTAATTTTATTAAAGCTGTTGAATCTATTTTTGCTGAAGATGTTGATTGTTGTAGGCTACACTATGTGCTCTAGAGAGCTCTAGTTTTGTTGAAGCTGTTGAATCTGTTGTTGAAGCTGTTGATTGATGCAGGCTATTATATGCTATAGAGAGCTCTAGTTTTGTTTAAGCTGTTGAATCTGTTGAAGCTGTTAATTGTTGTAGGCTATTATATCTTATAGAGAGGTCTAGTTTTGTTTAAGCTGTTGAATCTGTTGTTGAAGCTGTTGATTGTTGTAGGCTATTATATACTATAGAGAGCTCTAGTTTTGTTCAAGCTGTTGAATCTGTTGTTGAAGCTGTTGATTGTTGTAGGCTATTATGTGTAATAGAGAGCTCTAGTTTTGTTGAAGTTGTTGAATCTGTTCTAGAAGCTGTTGATTGTTGTAGGCTACATTATGTGCTTTAGAGAGCTCTAGTTTTGTTGAAGCAGTTGAATCTGTTGTTGAAGCCTTTGATTGTTGTAGGTTATTATGTGCTCTAGAGAGCTCTAGTTTTGTTTAAGCAGTTGAATCTGTTGTTGAAGCCTTTGATTGCTGTAGGTTATGTGCTCTAGAGAGCTCTAGTTTTGTTTAAGCTGTTGAATCTGTTGTTGAAGCTGTTGATTGTTGTAGGCTATTATATCTTGTAGAGAGGTCTAGTTTTGTTTAAGCTGTCGAATCTATTGTTGTTGAAGCTGTTGATTGTTGTAGGCTATTACATGCTATAGACAGCTCTAGTTTTTTTTAAGCTGTTGAATCTGTTGTTGTTGAAGCTGTTGATTGTTGTAGGCTACATTATTTGCTTTAGAGAGCTCTAGTTTTGTTGAAGCTGTTGAATCTGTGGTTGAAGCTGTTGATTGTAGGCTATTATATGCTCTAGTGAGCTCTAGTTTTGTTGAAGCTGTTGATTGTTGTAGGCTATTAAGTGCCCTAGTTTAATTGAAGCTGTTGAATCTGTTGTTGTTAAAGCTGTTGATTGTTGTAGGCTATTATGTGCTCTATTTTTATTAAAGCTGTTGAATCTATTTTTGTTGAAGAAGTTGATTGTTGTAGGCTATTAAGTGCAATAGAGAGCTCTAGTTTTGTTGAAGCTGTTGAATCTGATGTTGTTGAAGTTGTTGATTGTTGTAGGCTATTATATACTATAAGAGAGCTCTAGTTTGTTTAAGCTGTTGAATCTGTTGTTGAAGCTGTTGATTGTTGTAGGCTATTATATGCTATAGAGAGCTCTAGTTTTGTTTAAGCTGTCGAATCTGTTGTTGTTGAAGCTGTTGATTGTTGTAGGCTATTATGTGCATTAGAGAGCTCTAATTTTGTTGAAGCTGTTGAATCTGTTGTTGAAACTGTTGATTGTTGCAGGCTATTATATCTTATAGAGAGGTCTAGTTTGTTTAAGCTGTTGAATCTGTTGTTGAAGCTGTTGATTGTTGTAGGCTATTATATGCTATAGAGAGCTCTAGTTTTGTTCAAGCTGTTGAATTTGTTGTTGAAGCTGTTGATTGTTGTAGGCTATTATGTGTAATAGAGAGCTCTAGTTTTGTTGAAGTTGTTGAATCTGTTGTTGAAGCTGTTGATTGTTGTAGGCTACATTATGTGCTTTAGAGAGCTCTAGTTTTGTTGAAGCAGTTGAATCTGTTGTTGAAGCTGTTGATTGTTGTAGGCTACATTATGTGCTTTAGAGAGCTCTAGTTTTGTTGAAGCAGTTGAATCTGTTGTTGAAGCTGTTGATTGTTGTAGGCTATTATGAGCTCTTGAGAGCTCTAGTTTTGTTGAAGCTGTTAAATCTGTTGTTGAAGCTGTTGATTGTTGAAGCTGTAGTTGTTGAATCTGTTTTTGAAGCTGTTGAATCAGTTGTTGAATCTGTTGATAACCATGTTGAAGTTGTTGATTGTCATTGATGTTGAATCTGTTGTTGTTGAAGCTGTTGATTGTTGGTAGTGTTGAAGCTGTTCAATCAGTTGATCTTGTTAGTACAATTAAAGCTGTTGATTGTGAGTACAGTCTATTTTGTGTAAGTGTAGGCTCGCCCCAATAAATCAATAGCTTCAATCACTATGTTGAAGCTGTTGAATTTGTTGTAGAAGCTGTTGATTGTTGTAAGCCATTATGTGCTCTAGAGAGCTCTAGTTTTGTTTAAGCTGTTGAATCTGTTGTTGAAGCTGTTCATTGTTGTAGGGTACTATATCTTATAGAGAGGTCTAGTTTTGTTTAAGCTGTCGAATTTGTTGTTGAAGCTGTTGATTGTTGTAGGCTATTACATGCTATAGACAGCTCTAGTTTTGTTTAAGCTGTTGAATCTGTTGTTGTTGAAGCTGTTGATTGTTATAGGCTACATAATGTGCTTTAGAGAGCTCTAGTTTTGTTGAAGCTGTTGAATCTGTTGATTGTAGGCTATTATATGCTCTAGTGAGCTCTAGTTTTGTTGAAGCTGTTGATTGTTGTAGGCTACATTATGTGCTTTAGAGAGCTCTAGTTTTGTTGAAGCTGTTGAATCTGTGGTTGAAGCTGTTGATTGTAGGCTATTATATTCTCTAGTGAGCTCTAGTTTTGTTGAAGCTGTTGATTGTTGTAGGCTATTAAGTGCCCTAGTTTAATTGAAGCTGTTGAATCTGTTGTTGTTAAAGCTGTTGATTGTTGTAGGCGATTATGTGCTCTAATTTTATTAAAGCTGTTGAATCTATTTTTGTTGAAGAAGTTGATTGTTGTAGGCTATTATGTGCAATAGAGAGCTCTAGTTTTGTTGAAGCTGTTGAATCTGTTGTTGTTGAAACTGTTGATTGCTGTAGGCTATTATAAGCTATAGAGAGCTCTAGTTTTGTTTAAGCTGTTGAATCTGTTGTTGAAGCTGATGATTGTTGTAGGCTATTATATGTTATAGAGAGCTCTAGTTTTATTTAAGCTGTCGAATCTGTTGTTGAAATTGTGATTGTTGTAGGCTATTATATGTTATAGAGAGGTCTAGTTTTGTTTAAGCTGTCGAATCTGTTGTTGTTGAAGCAGTTGATTGTTGTAGGCTATTATATGCTATAGAGAGCTCTAGTTTTGTTCAAGCTGTTGAATCTGTTGTTGAAGCTGTTGATTGTTGTAGGCTATTATATGCTATAAAGAGCTCTAGTTTTGTTGAAGTTGTTGAATCTGTTGTTGTTGAAGCTGTTGATTGCTGTAGGCTACATTATGTGCTTTAGAGAGCTCTAGTTTTGTTGAAGCAGTTGAATCGGTTGTTGAAGCTGTTGACTGTGTAGGCTATTATGAGCTCTTGAGAGCTCTAGTTTTGTTGAAGCTGTTGATTGTTAAAGCTGTAGTTGTTGAATCTGTTTCTGAAGCTGTTGATTGTTGAAGCTGTTGAATCAGTTGTTAAATCTGTTGATAACCATGTTGAAGTTGTTGATTGTTTTTGATGTTGAATCCGTTGTTGTTGAAGCTGTTGATTGTTGTAGGCTACATTATGTGCTTTAGAGAGCTCTAGTTTTGTTGAAGCAGTTGAATCTGTTGTTGAAGCTGTTGATTGTTGTAGGCTATTATGAGTTCTTGAGAGATCTAGTTTTGTTGAAGCTGTTAAATCTGTTGTTGAAGCTGTTGATTGTAGAAGCTGTAGTTGTTGAATTTGTTTTTGAAGCTGTTGAATCAGTTGTTAAATCTGTTGATAACCATGTTGAAGTTGTTGATTGTCGTTGATGTTGAATCTGTTGTTGTTGAAGCTGTTGATTGTTGGTAGTGTTGAAGCTGTTCAATCAGTTGATCTTGTTAGCACAATTAAAGCTGTTGATTGTGAGTACAGTCTATTTTGTGTAAGTGTAGGCTCGCCCCAATAAATCAATAGCTTCAATCACTATGTTGAAGCTGTTGAATTTGTTGTAGAAGCTGTTGATTGTTGTAAGCTATTATGTGCTCTAGAGAGCTCTAGTTTTGTTGAAGCTGTTGAATCTGTTGTTGTTAAAGCTGTTGATTGTTGTAGGCTATTATATGCTATAGAGAGCTCTAGTTTTGTTTAAGCTGTTGAATCTGTTGTTGAAGCTGTTGATTTTTGTAGGCTATTATATCTTATAGAGAAGTCTAGTTTTGTTTAAACTGTCAAAACTGTTGTTGTTGAAGCTGTTGATTGTTGTAGGCTATTATGTGCAATAGAGAGCTCTAGTTTTGTTGAAGCTGTTGAATCTGTTGTTGAAGCTGTTGATTGTTGTAGGCTATTATATGTTATAGAGAGCTCTAGTTTTATTTAAGCTGTCGAATCTGTTGTTGAAATTGTTGATTGTTGTAGGCTATTATATGTTATAGAGAAGTCTAGTTTTGTTTAAGCTGTCGAATTTGTTGTTGTTGAAGCTGTTGATTGTTGTAGGCTAATACATGCTATAGACAGCTCTAGTTTTGTTTAAGCTGTTGAATCTGTTGTTGTTGAAGCTGTTGATTGTTGTAGGCTACATAATGTGCTTTAGAGAGCTCTAGTTTTGTTGAAGCTGTTGAATCTGTTGTTGAAGCTGTTGATTGTAGGCTATTATATGCTCTAGTGAGCTCTAGTTTTGTTGAAGCTGTTGATTGTTGTAGGCTATTAAGTGCCCTAGTTTAATTGAAGCTGTTGAATCTGTTGTTGTTAAAGCTGTTGATTGTTGTAGGCTATTATGTGCTCTATTTTTATTAAAGCTGTTGAATCTATTTTTGTTGAAGAAGTTGATTGTTGTAGGCTATTATGTGCAATAGAGAGCTCTAGTTTTGTTGAAGCTGTTGAATCTGTTGTTGTTGAAGCTGTTGATTGTTGTAGGCTATTATATGCTATAGAGAGCTCTAGTTTTGTTTAAGCTGTTGAATCTGTTGTTGAAGCTGTTGATTGTTGTAGGCTATTATATGTTATAGAGAGCTCTAGTTTTATTTAAGCTATCGAATCTGTTGTTGAAATTGTTGATTGTTGTAGGCTATTATATGTTATAGAGAGGTCTAGTTTTGTTTAAGCTGTCGAATCTGCTGTTGAAGTAGTTGATTGTTGTAGGCTATTATATGCTATAGAGAGTTCTAGTTTTGTTTAAGCTGTCGAATCTGTTGTTGTTGAAGCTGTTGATTGTTGTAGGCTATTATGTGCAATAGAGAGCTCTAATTTTGTTGAAGCTGTTCAATCTGTTGTTGAAGCTGATGATTGTTGTAGGCTATTATATCTTATAGAGAGGTCTAGTTTTGTTTAAGCTGTTGAATCTGTTGTTGTTGAAGCTGTTGATTGTTGTAGGCTATTATATGCTATAGAGAGCTCTAGTTTTGTTCAAGCTGTTGAATCTGTTGTTGTTGAAGCTGTTGATTGTTGTAGGCTATTATGTGTAATAGAGAGCTCTAGTTTTGTTGAAGTTGTTGAATCTGTTGTTGAAGCTGTTGATTGTTGTAGGCTATATTATGTGCTTTAGAGAGCTCTAGTTTTGTTGAAGTAGTTGAATCTGTTGAAGCTGTTGAATGTTGTAGGTTATTATGTGCTCTAGAGAGCTCTAGTTTTGTTTAAGCTGTTGAATCTGTTGTTGAAGCTGTTGATTGTTGTAGGCTATTATATCTTATAGAGAGGTCTAGTTTTGTTTAAGCTGTCGAATCTGTTGTTGTTGAAGCTGTTGATTGTTGTAGGCTATTATATGCTATAGACAGCTCTAGTTTTTTTTAAGCTGTTGAATCTGTTGTTGAAGCTGTTGATTGTTGTAGGCTACATTATGTGCTTTAGAGAGCTCTAGTTTTGTTGAAGCTGTTGAATCTGTGGTTGAAGCTGTTGATTGTAGGCTATTATATGCTCTAATGACCTCTAGTTTTGTTGAAGCTGTTGATTGTTGTAGGCTACATTATGTGCTTTAGAGAGCGCTAGTTTTGTTGAAGCTGTTGAATCTGTGGTTGAAGCTGTTGATTGTTGTAGGCTACATTATGTGCTTTAGAGAGCTCTAGTTTTGTTGAATTTGTGGTTGAAGCTGTTGATTGTAGGCTATTATATGCTCTAGTGAGCTCTAGTTTTGTTGAAGCTGTTGATTGTTGTAGGCTATTAAGTGCCCTAGTTTAATTGAAGCTGTTGAATCTGTTGTTGTTAAAGCTGTTGACTGTTGTAGGCTATTATGTGCTCTATTTTTATTAAAGCTGTTGAATCTATTTTTGTTGAAGAAGTTGATTGTTGTAGGCTATTATGTGCAATAGAGAACTCTAGTTTTGTTGAAGCTGTTGAATCTGTTGTTGTTGAAGCTGTTGATTGTTGTAGGCTATTATAATATGCTATAAGAGAGCTCTAGTTTTGTTTAAGCTGTTGAATCTGTTGTTGAAGCTGTTGATTGTTGTAGGCTATTATATGTTATAGAGAGCTCTAGTTTTATTTAAGCTGTTGAATCTGTTGTTGAAATTGTTGATTGTTGTAGGCTATTATATGTTATAGAGAGGTCTAGTTTTGTTTAAGCTGTCGAATCTGTTGTTGAAGTAGTTGATTGTTGTAGGCTATTATATGCTATAGAGAGCTCTAGTTTTGTTTAAGCTGTCGAATCTGTTGTTGTTGAAGGTGTTGATTGTTGTAGGCTATTCTATGCTATAGGGAGCTCTAGTTTTGTTGAAGCTGTTAAATCTGTTGTTGTTGAAGCTGTTAATTGTTGTAGGCTATTATGTGTAATAGAGAGCTCTAGTTTTGTTGAAGTTGTTGAATCTGTTGTTGAAGCTGTTGATTGTTGTAGGCTACATTATGTGCTTTAGAGAGCTCTAGTTTTGTTGAAGCAGTTGAATCTGTTGTTGAAACTGTTGATTGTTGTAGGTTATTATGTGCTCTAGAGAGCTATAGTTTTGTTTAAGCTGTTGAATCTGTCGTTGAAGCTGTTGATTGTTGTAGGCTATTATATTTTATAGACAGGTCTAGTTTTGTTTAAGCTGTCGAATGTGTTGTTGTTGAAGCTGTTGATTGTTGTAGGCTATTACATGCTATAGACAGCTCTAGTTTTATTTAAGCTGTTGAATCTGTTGTTGTTGAAGCTGTTGATTATTGTAGGCTACATTACGTGCTTTAGAGAGCTCTAGTTTTGTTGAAGCTGTTGAATCTGTGGTTGAAGCTGTTGATTGTAGGCTATTATATGCTCTAGTGAGCTCTAGTTTTGTTGAAGCTGTTGATGGTTGTAGGTTACATTATGTGCTTTAGAGAGCTTTAGTTTTGTTGAAGCTGTTGAATCTGTGGTTGAAGCTGTTGATTGTAGGCTATTATATGCTCTAGTGAGCTCTAGTTTTGTTGAAGCCGTTGATTGTTGTAGGCTATTAAGTGCCCTAGTTTAATTGAAGCTGTTGAATCTGTTGTTGTTAAAGCTGTTGATTGTTGTAGGCTATTATGTGCAATAGAGAGCTCTAATTTTGTTGAAGCTGTTCAATCTGTTGTTGAAGCTGTTGATTGTTGTAGGCTATTATATCTTATAGAGAGGTCTAGTTTGTTTAAGCTGTTGAATCTGTTGTTGTTGAAGCTGTTGATTGTTGTAGGCTATTATATGCTATAGAGAGCTCTAGTTTTGTTCAAGCTGTTGAATTTGTTGTTGTTGAAGCTGTTGATTGTTGTAGGCTATTATGTGCTTTAGAGAGCTCTAGTTTTGTTGAAGCAGTTGAATCTGTTGTTGCAGCTGTTGACTGTTGTAGGCTGTTATGAGCTCTTGAGAGCTCTAGTTTTGTTGAAGCTGTTAAATCTGTTGTTGAAGCTGTTGATTGTTGAAGCTGTAGTTGTTGAATCTGTTTTTGAAGCTGTTGAATCAGTTGTTAAATCTGTTGATAACCACGTTGAAGTTGTTGATTGTCGTTGATGTTGAATCTGTTGTTGTTGAAGCTGTTGAATGTTGGTAGTGTTGAAGCTGTTCAATCAGTTGATCTTGTTAGTACAATTAAAGCTGTTGATTGTGAGTACAGTCTATTTTGTGTAAGTGTAGGCTCGCCCCAATAAATCAATAGCTTCAATCACTATGTTGAAGCTGTTGAATTTGTTGTAGAAGCTGTTGATTGTTGTAAGCTATTATGTGCTCTAGAGAGCTCTAGTTTTGTTGAAGCTGTTGAATCTGCTGTTGTTAAAGCTGTTGATTGTTGTAGGCTATTATATGCTATAGAGAGCTCTAGTTTTGTTTAAGCTGTTGAATCTGTTGTTGCTGAAGCTGTTGATTGTTGTAGGCTACATTATGTGCTTTAGAGAGCTCTAGTTTTGTTGAAGATGTTGAATCTGTGGTTGAAGCTGTTGATTGTAGGCTATTATATGCTCTAGTGAGCTCTAGTTTTGTTGAAGCTGTTGATTGTTGTAGGCTATTAAGTGCCCTAGTTTAATTGAAGCTGTTGAATCTGTTGTTAAAGCTGTTGATTGTTGTAGGCTATTATGTGCTCTATTTATATTAAAGCTGTTGAATCTATTTTTGTGAAGAAGTTGATTGTTGTAGGCTATTATGTGCAATAGAGAGCTCTAGTTTTATTGAAGCTGTTGAATCTGTTGTTGTTGAAGCTGTTGATTGTTGCAGGCTATTATATGCTATATAGAGAGCTCTAGTTTTGTTTAAGCTGTTGAATCTGTTGTTGAAGCTGTTGATTGTTGTAGGCTATTTTATCTTATAGAGAGGTCTAGTTTTGTTTAAGCTGTTGAATCTGTTGTTGTTGAAGCTGTTGATTGTTGTAGGCTATTATATGCTATAGAGAGCTCTAGTTTTGTTCAAGCTGTTGAATCTGTTGTTGTTGAAGCTGTTGATTGTTGTAGGCTATTATGTGTAATAGAGAGCTCTAGTTTTGTTGAAGTTGTTGAATCTGTTGTTGAAGCTGTTGATTGTTGTAGGCTACATTATGTGCCTTAGAGAGCTCTAGTTTTGTTGAAGCAGTTGAATCTGTTGTTGAAGCTGTTGATTGTTGTAGGTTATTATGTGCTCTAGAGAGCTCTAGTTTTGTTTAAGCTGTTGAATCTGTTGTTGAAGCTGTTGATTGTTGTAGGCTATTATATCTTATAGAAAGGTCTAGTTTTGTTTAAGCTATCGAATCTGTTGTTGTTGAAGCTGTTGATTGTTGTAGGCTATTACATGCTATAGACAGCTCTAGTTTTTTTAAGCTGTTGAATCTGTTGTTGTTGAAGCTGTTGATTGTTGTAGGCTACATTATGTGCTTTAGAGAGCTCTAGTTTTGTTGAAGCTGTTGAATCTGTGGTTGAAGCTGTTGATTGTAGGCTATTATATGCTCTAGTGAGCTCTAGTTTTGTTGAAGCTGTTGATTGTTGTAGGCTACATTATGTGCTTTAGAGAGCTTTAGTTTTGTTGAAGCTGTTGAATCTGTGGTTGAAGCTGTTGATTGTAGGCTATTATATGCTCTAGTGAGCTCTAGTGAGCTCTAGTTTTGTTGAAGCTGTTGATTGTTGTAGGCTATTAAATGCCCAAGTTTAATTGAAGCTGTTGAATCTGTTGTTGTTAAAGCTGTTGATTGTTGTAGGCTATTATGTGCTCTATTCTTATTAAAGCTGTTGAATCTATTTTTGTTGAAGAAGTTGATTGTTGTAGGCTATTATGTGCAATAGAGAGCTCTAGTTTTGTTGAAGCTGTTGAATCTGTTGTTGTTGAAGCTGTTGATTGTTGTAGGCTATTATATGCTATAGAGAGCTCTAGTTTTGTTTAAGCTGTTGAATCTGTTGTTGAAGCTGTTGATTGTTGTAGGCTATTAAATCTTATAGAGAGGTCTAGTTTTGTTTAAGCTGTCGAATCTGTTGTTGAAATTGTTGATTGTTGTAGGCTATTATATGTTATAGAGAGGTCTAGTTTTGTTTAAGCTGTCGAATCTGTTGTTGAAGTAGTTGATTGTTGTAGGCTATTATATGCTATAGAGAGCTCTAGTTTTGTTTAAGCTGTCGAATCTGTTGTTGTTGAAGCTGTTGATTGTTGTAGGCTATTATGTGCAATAGAGAGCTCTAATTTTGTTGAAGCTGTTCAATCTGTTGTTGAAGCTGTTGATTGTTGTAGGCTATTATATCTTATAGAGAGGTCTAGTTTGTTTAAGCTGTTGAATCTGTTGTTGTTGAAGCTGTTGATTGTTGTAGGCTATTATATGCTATAGAGAGCTCTAGTTTTGTTCACGCTGTTGAATCTGTTGTTGAAGCTGTTGATTGTTGTAGGCTATTAAGTGTAATAGAGAGCTCTAGTTTTGTTGAAGTTGTTGAATCTGTTGTTGAAGCTGTTGATTGTTGTAGGCTACATTATGTGCTTTAGAGAGCTCTTGTTTTGTTGAAGCAGTTGAATCTGTTGTTGAAGCTGTTGACTGTTGTAGGCTATTGTGAGCTCTTGAGAGCTATAGTTTTGTTGAAGCTGTTTAAACTGTTGTTGAAGCTGTTGATTGTTGAAGCTGTAGTTGTTGAATCTGTTTTTGAAGCTGTTGAATCAGTTGTTAAATCTGTTGATAACCATGTTGAAGTTGTTGATTGTCGTTGATGTTGAATCTGTTGTTGTTGAAGCTGTTGATTGTTGGTAGTGTTGAAGCTGTTCAATCAGTTGATCTTGTTAGTACAATTAAAGCTGTTGATTGTGAGTACAGTCTATTTTGTGTAAGTGTAGGCTCGCCCCAATAAATCAATGGCTTCAATCACTATGTTGAAGCTGTTGAATTTGTTGTAGAAGCTGTTGATTGTTGTAAGCTATTATGTGCTCTAGAGAACTCTAGTTTTGTTGAAGCTGTTGAATCTGTGGTTGAAGCTGTTGATTGTAGGCTATTATATGCTCTAGTGAGCTCTAGTATTGTTGAAGCTGTTGATTGTTGTAGGCTATTAAGTGCCCTAGTTTAATTGAAGCTGTTGAATCTTTTGTTGTTAAAGCTGTTGATTGCTGTAGGCTATTATGTGCTCTATTCTTATTAAAGCTGTTGAATCTATTTTTGTTGAAGAAGTTGATTGTTGTAGGCTATTATGTGCAATAGAGAGCTCTAGTTTTGTTGAAGCTGTTGAATCTGTTGTTGTTGAAGCTGTTGATTGTTGTAGGCTATTATAATATGCTATAGAGAGCTCTAGTTTTGTTTAAGCTGTTGAATCTGTTGTTGAAGCTGTTGACTGTTGTAGGCTATTATATGTTATAGAGAGCTCTAGTTTTGTTTAAGCCGTCGAACCTGTTGTTGAAATTGTTGATTGTTGTAGGCTATTATGTGTTATAGAGAGGTCTAGTTTGTTTAAGCTGTTGAATCTGTTGTTGAAGCTGTTGATTGTTGTAGGCTATTATATGCTATAGAGAGCTCTAGTTTTGTTCAAGCTGTTGAATCTGTTGTTGTTGAAGCTGTTGATTGTTGTAGGCTATTATGTGTAATAGAGAGCTCTTCTTTTGTTGAAGTTGTTGAATCTGTTGTTGAAGCTGTTGATTGTTGTAGGCTACATTATGTGCTTTAGAGAACTCTAGTTTTGTTGAAGCAGTTGAATCTGTTGTTGAAGCTGTTGATTGTTGTAGGCTATTATGTGCAATAGAGAGCTCTAATTTTGTTGAAGCTGTTCAATCTGTTGTTGAAGCTGTTGATTGTTGTAGGCTATTATATCTTATAGAGAGGTCTAGTTTGTTTAAGCTGTTGAATCTGTTGTTGTTGAAGCAGTTGATTGTTGTAGGCTATTATATGCTATAGAGAGCTCTAGTTTTGTTCAAGCTGTTGAATCTGTTGTTGTTGAAGCTGTTGATTGCTGTAGGCTACATTACGTGCTTTAGAGAGCTCTAGTTTTGTTGAAGCAGTTGAATCTGTTGTTGAAGCTGTTGACTGTTGTAGGCTATCATGAGCTCTTGAGAGCTCTAGTTTTGTTGAAGCTGTTGATTGTTGAAGCTGTAGTTGTTGAATCTGTTTCTGAAGCTGTTGATTGTTGAAGCTGTTGAATCAGTTGTTAAATCTGTTGATAAGCGTGTTGAAGTTGTTGATTGTTGTTGATGTTGAATCCGTTGTTGTTGAAGCTGTTGATTGTTGGTAGTGTTGAAGCTGTTCAATCAGTTGATCTTGTTAGTACAATTAAAGCTATTGATTGTGAGTACAGTCTATTTTGTGTAAGTGTAGGCTCGCCCCAATAAATCAATAGCTTCAATCACTATGTTGAAGCTGTTGAATTTGTTGTAGAAGCTGTTGATTGTTGTAAGCTATTATGTGCTCTAGAGAGCTCTAGTTTTGTTGAAGCTGTTGAATCTGTTGTTGTTAAAGCTGTTGATTGATGTAGGCTATTATGTGCTCTAGTTTATTAAAGCTGTTGAATCTATTTTTGTTGAAGATGTTGATTGTTGTAGGCTACATTATGTGCTCTACAGAGCTTTAGTTTTGTCGAAGCTGTTGAATCTATGGTTGTTGAAGCTGTTGATTGTTGTAGGCTATTATATACTATAGAGAGCTCTAGTTTTGTTTAAGCTGTTGAATCTGTTGTTGAAGCTGTTGATTGTTGTAGGCTATTATATGTCATAGAGAGGTCTAATTTTGTTTAAGCTGTCGAATCTGTTGTTGAAGCAGTTGATTGTTGTAGGCTATTATATGCTATAGAGAGCTCTAGTTTTGTTTAAGCTGTTGAATCTGTTGTTGAAGCTGTTGATTGCTGTAGGCTACATTACGTGCTTTAGAGAGCTCTAGTTTTGTTGAAGCAGTTGAATCTGTTGTTGAAGCTGTTGACTGTTGTAGGCTATCATGAGCTCTTGAGAGCTCTAGTTTTGTTGAAGCTGTTGATTGTTGAAGCTGTAGTTGTTGAATCTGTTTCTGAAGCTGTTGATTGTTGAAGCTGTTGAATCAGTTGTTAAATCTGTTGATAAGCATGTTGAAGTTGTTGATTGTTGTTGATGTTGAATCCGTTGTTGTTGAAGCTGTTGATTGTTGGTAGTGTTGAAGCTGTTCAATCAGTTGATCTTGTTAGTACAATTAAAGCTATTGATTGTGAGTACAGTCTATTTTGTGTAAGTGTAGGCTCGCCCCAATAAATCAATAGCTTCAATCACTATGTTGAAGCTGTTGAATTTGTTGTAGAAGCTGTTGATTGTTGTAAGCTATTATGTGCTCTAGAGAGCTCTAGTTTTGTTGAAGCTGTTGAATCTGTTGTTGTTAAAGCTGTTGATCATTGTAGCCTATTATGTGCTCTAGTTTAATTGAAGCTGTTGAATCTGTTGTTGAAGAAGTAGATTGTTGTAGGCTATTATGTGCAATAGAGAGCTCTAGTTTTGTTGAAGCTGTTGAATCTGTTGTTGTTGAAGCTGTTGATTGTTGTAGGCTATTATATGCTATAGAGAGCTCTAGTTTTGTTTAAGCTGTTGAATCTGTTGTTGAAGCTGTTGATTGTTGTAGGCTATTATGTGCAATAGAGAGCTCTAGTTTTGTTGAAGCTGTCGAATCTGTTGTTGTTGAAGCTGTTGATTGTTGTAGGCTATTATGTGCAATAGAGAGCTCTAATTTTGTTGAAGCTGTTCAATCTGTTGTTGAAGCTGTTGATTGTTGTAGGCTATTATATCTTATAGAGAGGTCTAGTTTTGTTTAAGCTGTTGAATCTGTTGTTGTTGAAGCTGTTGATTGTTGTAGGCTATTATATGCTATAGAGAGCTCTAGTTTTGTTCAAGCTGTTGAATCTGTTGTTGTTGAAGCTGTTGATTGTTGTAGGCTATTATGTGTAATAGAGAGCTCTAGTTTTGTTGAAGTTGTTGAATCTGTTGTTGAAGCTGTTGATTGTTGTAGGCTACATCATGTGCTTTAGAGAGCTCTAGTTTTGATGAAGCAGTTGAATCTGTTGTTGAAGCTGTTGATTGTTGTAGGTTATTATGTGCTCTAGAGAGCTCTAGTTTTGTTTAAGCTGTTGAATCTGTTGTTGAAGCTGTTGATTGTTGTAGGCTATTATATCTTAGAGAGGTCTAGTTTTGTTTAAGCTGTCGAATCTGTTGTTGTTGAAGCTGTTGATTGTTGTAGGCTTTTACATGCTATAGACAGCTCTAGTTTTTTTAAGTTGTTGAATCTGTTGTTGTTGAAGCTGTTAATTGTTGTAGGCTACATTATGTACTTTAGAGAGCTCTAGTTTTGTTGAAGCAGTTGAATCTGTGGTTGAAGCTGTTGATTGTAGGCTATTATATGCTCTAGTGAGCTCTAGTTTTGTTGAAGCTGTTGATTGTTGTAGGCTACATTATGTGCTTTAGAGAGCTCTAGTTTTGTTGAAGCTGTTGAATCTGTGGTTGAAGCTGTTGATTGTAGGCTATTATAGGCTCTAGTGAGCTCTAGTTTTGTTGAAGCTGTTGATTGTTGTAGGCTATTAAGTGCCCTAGTTTAATTGAAGCTGTTGAATCTGTTGTTGTTAAAGCTGTTGATTGTTGTAGGCTATTATGTGCTCTATTCTTATTAAAGCTGTTGAATCTATTTTTGTTGAAGAAGTTGATTGTTGTAGGCTATTATGTGCAATAGAGAGCTCTAGTTTTGTTGAAGCTGTTGAATCTGTTGTTGTTGAAGCTGTTGATTGTTGTAGGCTATTATATGCTATAGAGAGCTCTAGTTTTGTTTAAGCTGTTGAATCTGTTGTTGAAGCTGTTGATTGTTGTAGGCTGTTATATGTTATAGAGAGCTCTAGTTTTATTTAAGCTGTCGAATCTGTTGTTGAAATTGTTGATTGTTGTAGGCTATTATATGATATAGAGAGGTCTAGTTTTGTTTAAGCTGTCGAATCTGTTGTTGAAGTAGTTGATTGTTGTAGGCTATTATATGCTATAGAGAGCTCTAGTTTTGTTTAAGCTGTCGAATCTGTTGTTGAAGCTGTTGATTGTTGTAGGCTATTATGTGCAATAGAGAGCTCTAATTTTGTTGAAGCTGTTCAATCTGTTATTGAAGCTGTTGATTGTTGTAGGCTATTATATCTTATAGAGAGGTCTAGTTTTGTTTAAGCTGTTGAATCTGTTGTTGTTGAAGCTGTTGATTGTTGTAGGCTATTATATGCTATAGAGAGCTCTAGTTTTGTTCAAGCTGTTGAATCTGTTGTTGTTGAAGCTGTTGATTGTTGTAGGCTATTATGTGTAATAGAGAGCTCTAGTTTTGTTGAAGTTGTTGAATCTGTTGTTGAAGCTGTTGATTGTTGTAGACTACATTATGTGCTTTAGAGAGCTCTAGTTTTGTTGAAGCAGTTGAATCTGTTGTTGAAGCTGTTGATTGTTGTAGGTTATTATATGCTATAGAGAGCTCTAGTTTTGTTCAAACTATTGAATCTGTTGTTGTTGAAACTGTTGATTGTTGTAGGCTATTATGTGTAATAGAGAGCTCTAGTTTTGTTGAAGTTGTTGAATCTGTTGTTGAAGCTGTTGATTGTTGTAGGCTACATTATGTGCTTTAGAGAACTCTAGTTTGTTGAAGCAGTTGAATCTGTTGTTGAAGCTGTTGATTGTTGTAGGCTATTATGAGCTCTTGAGAGCTCTAGTTTTGTTGAAGCTTTTAAATCTGTTGTTGAAGCTGTTGATTGTTGAAGCTGTAGTTGTTGAATCTGTTTGTGAAGCTGTTGAATCAGTTGTTAAATCTGTTAACCATGTTGAAGTTGTTGATTGTCGTTGATGCTGAATCTGTTGTTGAAGCTGTTGATTGTTAGTAGTGTTGAAGTTGTTCAATCAGTTGATCTTGTTAGTACAATTAAAGCTGTTGATTGTGAGTACAGTCTATTTTGTGTAAGTGTAGGCTCGCCCCAATAAATCAATAGCTTCAATCACTATGTTGAAGCTGTAGAATTTGTTGTAGAAGCTGTTGATTGTTGTAAGCTATTATGTGCTCTAGAGAGCTCTAGTTTTGTTGAAGCTGTTGAATCTGTTGTTGTTAAAGCTGTTGATTGTTGTAGGCTATTATGTGCTCTAGTTTATTAAAGCTGTTGAATCTATTTTTGTTGAAGATGTTGATTGTTGTAGGCTACATTATGTACTCTAGAGAGCTCTAGTTTTGTCGAAGCAGTTGAATCTATGGTTGTTGAAGCTGTTGATTGTTGTAGGCTATTATATACTATAGAGAGCTCTAGTTTTGTTTAAGCTGTTGAATCTGTTGTTGAAGCTGTTGATTGCTGTAGGCTATTATATGTTATAGAGAGGTCTAGTTTTGTTTAAGCCGTCGAATCTGTTGTTGTTGAAGCAGTTGATTGTTGTAGGCTATTATATGCTATAGAGAGCTCTAGTTTTGTTCAAGCTGTTGAATCTGTTGTTGTTGTTGAAGCTGTTGATTGTTGTAGGCTATTACATGCTATAGACAGCTCTTGGTTTTTTTAAGCTGTTGGATCTGTTGTTGTTGAAGCTGTTGATTGTTGTAGGCTACATTATGTTCTTTAGAGAGCTCCAGTTTTGTTGAAGCTGTTGAATCTGTGGTTGAAGCTCTTGATTGTAGGCTATTATATGCTCTAGTGAGCTCTAGTTTTGTTGAAGCTGTTGATTGTTGTAGGCTATTAAGTGCCCTAGTTTAATTGAAGCTGTTGAATCTGTTGTTGTTAAAGCTGTTGATTGTTGTAGGCTATTATGTGCTCTATTTCTATTAAAGCTGTTGAATCTATTTTTGTTGAAGAAGTTGATTGTTGTAGGCTATTATGTGCAATAGAGAGCTCTAGTTTTCTTGAAGCTGTTGAATCTGTTGTTGTTGAAGCTGTTGATTGTTGTAGGCTATTATATGCTATAGAGAGCTCTAGTTTTGTTTAAGCTGTTGAATCTGTTGTTGAAGCTGTTGATTGTTGTAGGCTATTAAATCTTATAGAGAGGTCTAGTTTTGTTTAAGCTGTCGAATCTGTTGTTGAAGTAGTTGATTGTTGTAGGCTATTATATGCTATAGAGAGCTCTAGTTTTGTTTAAGCTGTCGAATCTGTTGTTGTTGAAGCTGTTGATTGTTGTAGGCTATTATGTGCAATAGAGAGCTCTAATTTTGTTGAAGCTGTTCAATCTGTTGTTGAAGCTGTTGATTGTTGTAGGCTATTATATCTTATAGAGAGGTCTAGTTTGTTTAAGCTGTTGAATCTGTTGTTGTTGAAGCTGTTGATTGTTGTAGGCTATTATATGCTATAGAGAGCTCTAGTTTTGTTCAAGCTGTTGAATCTGTTGTTGTTGAAGCTGTTGATTGTTGTAGGCTATTATGTGTAATAGAGAGCTCTAGTTTTGTTGAAGTTGTTGAATCTGTTGTTGAAGCTGTTGATTGTTGTAGGCTACATTATGTGCTTTAGAGAGCTCTAGTTTTGTTGAAGCAGTTGAATCTGTTGTTGAAGCTGTTGATTGTTGTAGGCTATTATGAGCTCTTGAGAGCTCTAGTTTTGTTGAAGCTTTCAAATCTGTTGTTGAAGCTGTTGATTGTTGAAGCTGTAGTTGTTGAATCTGTTTTTGAAGCTGTTGAATCAGTTGTTAAATCTGTTAACCATGTTGAAGTTGTTGATTGTCGTTGATGTTGAATCTGTTGTTGTTGAAGCTGTTGATTGTTGGTAGTGTTGAAGCTGTTCAATCAGTTGATCTTGTTAGTACAATTAAAGCTGTTGATTGTGAGTACAGTCTATTTTGTGTAAGTGTAGGTTCGCCCAATAAATCAATAGCTTCAATCACTATGTTGAAGCTGTTGAATTTGTTGTAGAAGCTGTTGATTGTTGTAAGCTATTATGTACTCTAGAGAGCTCTAGTTTTGTTGAAGCTGTTGAATCTGTTGTTGTTAAAGCTGTTGATTGATGTAGGCTATTATGTGCTCTAGTTTATTAAAGCTGTTGAATCTATTTTTGTTGAAGATGTTGATTGTTGTAGGCTACATTATGTGCTCTACAGAGCTTTAGTTTTGTCGAAGCTGTTGAATCTATGGTTGTTGAAGCTGTTGATTGTTGTAGGCTATTATATACTATAGAGAGCTCTAGTTTTGTTTAAGCTGTTGAATCTGTTGTTGAAGCTGTTGATTGTTGTAGGCTATTATATGTCATAGAGAGGTCTAATTTTGTTTAAGCTGTCGAATCTGTTGTTGTTGAAGCAGTTGATTGTTGTAGGCTATTATATGCTATAGAGAGCTCTAGTTTTGTTCAAGCTGTTGAATCTGTTGTTGTTGAAGCTGTTGATTGCTGTAGGCTACATTACGTGCTTTAGAGAGCTCTAGTTTTGTTGAAGCAGCTGAATCTGTTGTTGAAGCTGTTGACTGTTGTAGGCTATCATGAGCTCTTGAGAGCTCTAGTTTTGTTGAAGCTGTTGATTGTTGAAGCTGTAGTTGTTGAATCTGTCTCTGAAGCAGGTGATTGTTGAAGCTGTTGAATCAGTTGTTAAATCTGTTGATAACCATGTTGAAGTTGTTGATTGTTGTTGATGTTGAATCCGTTGTTGTTGAAGCTGTTGATTGTTGGTAGTGTTGAAGCTGTTCAATCAGTTGATCTTGTTAGTACAATTAAAGCTATTGATTGTGAGTACAGTCTATTTTGTGTAAGTGTAGGCTCGCCCCAATAAATCAATAGCTTCAATCACTATGTTGAAGCTGTTGAATTTGTTGTAGAAGCTGTTGATTGTTGTAAGCTATTATGTGCTCTAGAGAGCTCTAGTTTTGTTGAAGCTGTTGAATCTGTTGTTGTTAAAGCTGTTGATTGATGTAGGCTATTATGTGCTCTAGTTTATTAAAGCTGTTGAATCTATTTTTGTTGAAGATGTTGATTGTTGTAGGCTACATTATGTGCTCTACAGAGCTTTAGTTTTGTCGAAGCTGTTGAATCTATGGTTGTAGAAGCTGTTGATTGTTGTAGGCTATTATATACTATAGAGAGCTCTAGTTTTGTTTAAGCTGTTGAATCTGTTGTTGAAGCTGTTGATTGTTGTAGGCTATTATATGTCATAGAGAGGTCTAATTTTGTTTAAGCTGTCGAATCTGTTGTTGTTGAAGCAGTTGATTGTTGTAGGCTATTATATGCTATAGAGAGCTCTAGTTTTGTTCAAGCTGTTGAATCTGTTGTTGTTGAAGCTGTTGATTGCTGTAGGCTACATTACGTGCTTTAGAGAGCTCTAGTTTTGTTGAAGCAGTTGAATCTGTTGTTGAAGCTGTTGACTGTTGTAGGCTATCATGAGCTCTTGAGAGCTCTAGTTTTGTTGAAGCTGTTGATTGTTGAAGCTGTAGTTGTTGAATCTGTTTCTGAAGCTGTTGATTGTTGAAGCTGTTGTATCAGTTGTTAAATCTGTTGATAAGCATGTTGAAGTTGTTGATTGTTGTTGATGTTGAATCCGTTGTTGTTGAAGCTGTTGATTGTTGGTAGTGTTGAAGCTGTTCAATCAGTTGATCTTGTTAGTACAATTAAAGCTATTGATTGTGAGTACAGTCTATTCTGTGTAAGTGTAGGCTCGCCCCAATAAATCAATAGCTTCAATCACTATGTTGAAGCTGTTGAATTTGTTGTAGAAGCTGTTGATTGTTGTAAGCTATTATGTGCTCTAGAGAGCTCTAGTTTTGTTGAAGCTGTTGAATCTGTTGTTGTTAAAGCTGTTGATCGTTGTAGCCTATTATGTGCTCTAGTTTAATTGAAGCTGTTGAATCTGTTGTTGAAGAAGTAGATTGTTGTAGGCTATTATGTGCAATAGAGAGCTCTAGTTTTGTTGTAGCTGTTGAATCTGTTGTTGTTGAAGCTGTTGATTGTTGTAGGCTATTATATGCTATAGAGAGCTCTAGTTTTGTTTAAGCTGTTGAATCTGTTGTTGAAGCTGTTGATTGTTGTAGGATATTATATGCTATAGAGAGCTCTAGTTTTGTTTAAGCTGTCGAATCTGTTGTTGTTGAAGCTGTTGATTGTTGTAGGCTATTATGTGCAATAGAGAGCTCTAATTTTGTTGAAGCTGTTCAATCTGTTGTTGAAGCTGTTGATTGTTGTAGGCTATTATATCTTATAGAGAGGTCTAGTTTTGTTTAAGCTGTTGAATCTGTTGTTGTTGAAGCTGTTGATTGTTGTAGGCTATTATATGCTATAGAGAGCTCTAGTTTTGTTCAAGCTGTTGAATCTGTTGTTGTTGAAGCTGTTGATTGTGGTAGGCTATTATGTGTAATAGAGAGCTCTAGTTTTGTTAAAGTTGTTGAATCTGTTGTTGAAGCTGTTGATTGTTGTAGGCTACATTATGTGCTTTAGAGAGCTCTAGTTTTGATGAAGCAGTTGAATCTGTTGTTGAAGCTGTTGATTGTTGTAGGTTATTATGTGCTCTTGAGAGCTCTAGTTTTGTTTAAGCTGTTGAATCTGTTGTTGAAGCTGTTGATTGTTGTAGGCTATTATATCTTAGAGAGGTCTAGTTTTGTTTAAGCTGTCGAATCTGTTGTTGTTGAAGCTGTTGATTGTTGTAGGCCTTTACATGCTATAGACAGCTCTAGTTTTTTTAAGCTGTTGAATCTGTTGTTGTTGAAGCTGTTGATTGTTGTAGGCTACATTATGTACTTTAGAGAGCTCTAGTTTTGTTGAAGCAGTTGAATCTGTGGTTGAAGCTGTTGATTGTAGGCTATTATATGCTCTAGTGAGCTCTAGTTTTGTTGAAGCTGTTGATTGTTGTAGGCTACATTATGTGCTTTAGAGAGCTCTAGTTTTGTTGAAGCTGTTGAATCTGTGGTTGAAGCTGTTGATTGTAGGCTATTATAGGCTCTAGTGAGCTCTAGTTTTGTTGAAGCTGTTGATTGTTGTAGGCTATTAAGTGCCCTAGTTTAATTGAAGCTGTTGAATCTTTTGTTGTTAAAGCTGTTGATTGTTGTAGGCTATTATGTGCTCTATTCTTATTAAAGCTGTTGAATCTATTTTTGTTGAAGAAGTTGATTGTTGTAGGCTATTATGTGCAATAGAGAGCTCTAGTTTTGTTGAAGCTGTTGAATCTGTTGTTGTTGAAGCTGTTGATTGTTGTAGGCTATTATATGCTATAGAGAGCTCTAGTTTTGTTTAAGCTGTTGAATCTGTTGTTGAAGCTGTTGATTGTTGTAGGCTGTTATATGTTATAGAAAGCTCTAGTTTTATTTAAGCTGTCGAATCTGTTGTTGAAATTGTTGATTGTTGTAGGCTATTATATGTTATAGAGAGGTCTAGTTTTGTTTAAGTTGTCGAATCTGTTGTTGAAGTAGTTGATTGTTGTAGGCTATTATATGCTATAGAGAGCTCTAGTTTTGTTTAAGCTGTCGAATCTGTTGTTGTTGAAGCTGTTGATTGTTGTAGGCTATTATGTGCAATAGAGAGCTCTAATTTTGTTGAAGCTGTTCAATCTGTTATTGAAGCTGTTGATTGTTGTAGGCTATTATATCTTATAGAGAGGTCTAGTTTTGTTTAAGCTGTTGAATCTGTTGTTGTTGAAGCTGTTGATTGTTGTAGGCTATTATATGCTAGAGAGAGCTATGATTTTGTTCAAGCTGTTGAATCTGTTGTTGTTGAAGCTGTTGATTGTTGTAGGCTATTATGTGTAATAGAGAGCTCTAGTTTTGTTGAAGTTGTTGAATCTGTTGTTGAAGCTGTTGATTGTTGTAGACTACATTATGTGCTTTAGAGAGCTCTAGTTTTGTTGAAGCAGTTGAATCTGTTGTTGAAGCTGTTGATTGTTGTAGGTTATTATGTGCTCTAGAGAGCTCTAGTTTTGTTTAAGCTGTTGAATCTGTTGTTGAAGCTGTTGATTGTTGTAGGCTATTATATCTTATAGAGAGGTCTAGCTTTGTTTAAGCTGTCGAATCTGTTGTTGTTGAAGCTGTTGATTGTTGTAGACTTTTACATGCTATAGACAGCTCTAGTTTTTTTTAAGCTGTTGAATCTGTTGTTGTTGAAGCTGTTGATTGTTGTAGGCTACATTATGTGCTTTAGAGAGCTCTAGTTTTGTTGAAGCTGTTGAATCTGTGGTTGAAGCTGTTGATTGTAGGCTATTATATGCTCTAGTGAGCTCTTGTTTTGTTGAAGCTGTTCATTGTTGTAGGCTACATTATGTGCTTTAGAGAGCTCTAGTTTTGTTGAAGCTGTTGAATCTGTGGTCGAAGCTGTTGATTGTAGGCTATTATAGGCTCTAGTGAGCTCTAGTTTTGTTGAAGCTGTTGATTGTTGTAGGCTATTAAGTGCCCTAGTTTAATTGAAGCTGTTGAATCTGTTGTTGTTAAAGCTGTTGATTGTTGTAGGCTATTATGTGCTCTATTCTTATTAAAGCTGTTGAATCTATCTTTGTTGAAGCTGTTGATTGTTGTAGGCTATTATATGCTATAGAGAGCTCTAGTTTTGTTGAAGCTGTTGAATCTGTTGTTGTTAAAGCTGCTGATTGTTGTAGGCTATTATGTGCTCTATTCTTATTAAAGCTGTTGAATCTATCTTTGTTGAAGTTGTTGATTGTTGTAGGCTATTATGTGCAATAGAGAGCTCTAGTTTTGTTGAAGCTGTTGAATCTGTTGTTGTTGAAGCTGTTGATTGTTGTAGGCTATTATATGCTATAGAGAGCTCTAGTTTTGTTGAAGCTGTTGAATCTGTTGTTGTTAAAGCTGTTGATTGTTGTAGGCTATTATGTGCTCTAGTTTATTAAAGTTGTTGAATCTATTTTTGTTGAAGATGTTGATTGTTGTAGGCTACATTATGTGCTCTAGAGAGCTCTAATTTTGTCAAAGCTGTTGAATCAGTGGTTGTTGAAGCTGTTGATTGTTGTAGGCTATTATATACTATAGAGAGCTCTAGTTTTGTTGAAGCTGTTGAATCTGTTGTTGAAGCTGTTGATTGTTGAAGGCTATTATATGTTATAGAGAGGTCTAGTTTTGTTTAAGCTGTCGAATCTGTTGTTGTTGAAGCAGTTGATTGTTGTAGGCTATTATGTGCAATAGAGAGCTCTAGTTTTGTTTAAGCTGTTGAATCTGTTGTTGTTGAAGCTGTTGATTGTTGTAGGCTATTATAATATGCTATAGAGAGCTCTAGTTTTGTTCAAGCTGTTGAATCTGTTGTTGTTGAAGCTGTTGATTGTTGTAGGCTATTATGTGTAATAGAGAGCTCTAGTTTTGTTGAAGTTGTTGAATCTGTTGTTGAAGTTGTTGATTGTTGTAGGCTACATTATGTGCTTTAGAGAGCTCTAGTTTTGTTGAAGCAGTTGAATCTGTTGTTGAAGCTGTTGATTGTTGTAGGCTATTATGAGCTCTTGAGAGCTCTAGTTTTGTTGAAGCTGTTAAATCTGTTGTTGAAGCTGTTGATTGTTGAAGCTGTAGTTGTTGAATCTGTTTTTGAAGCTGTTGAATCAGTTGTTAAATCTGTTGATATCCATGTTGAAGTTGTTGATTGTCGTTGATGTTGAATCTGTTGTTGTAGAAGCTGTTGATTGTTGGTAGTGTTGAAGCTGTTCAATCAGTTGATCTTGTTAGTACAATTAAAGCTGTTGATTGTGAGCACAGTCTATTTTGTGTAAGTGTAGGCTCGCCCCAATAAATCAATAGCTTCAATCACGATGTTGAAGCTGTTGAATTTGTTGTAGAAGCTGCTGATTGTTGTAAGCTATTATGTGCTCTAGAGAGCTCTACTTTTGTTGAAGCTGTTGAATCTGTTGTTGTTAAAGCTGTTGATTGTTATAGGCTAGATTATGGCTCTAGTTTTGTTGAAGCTGTTGAATCTGTTGTTGTTGAAGATGTTGATTGGTTTGTAAGCTACATTATGTGGTCTAGAGAGCTCTAGTTTTGTTGAAGCTCTTGAATCTGTTGTTGTTGAAGCTGTTGATTGTTGTAGGCTATTATGTGCTCTAGAGAGTTCTAGTTTTGTTTAAGCTGTTGAATATTTTGTTGTTGAAACTGTTGAATCTGTTTTTATTGAACCTGTTGATTGTTGTAGGCTACATTATGTGTTCTAGAGAGCTCTAGTTCTGTCGAAGCTGTTGAATCTGTTGTTGAAGCTGTTGATTGTTGTAGGCTATTATATGCTATAGAGAGCTCTAGTTTTGTTCAAGCTGTTGAATCTGTTGTTGTTGAAGCTGTTAATTGTTGTAGGCTATTATGTGTAATAGAGAGCTCTAGTTTTGTTGAAGTTGTTGAATCTGTTGTTGTTGAAGCTGTTGATTGTTGTAGGCTACATTATGTGCTTTAGAGAGCTCTAGTTTTGTTGAAGCAATTGAATCTGTTGTTGAAGCTGTTGATTGTTGTAGGCTATTATATGCTATAGAGAGCTCTAGTTTTGTTTAAGCTGTCGAATGTGTTGTTGAAGCTGTTGATTGTTGTAGGTTATTATGTGCAATAGAGAGCTCTAGTTTTGTTGAAGCTGTTGAATCTGTTGTTGTTAAAGCTGTTGATTGTTGTAGGCTATTATGTGGTCTAGTTTATTAAAGCTGTTGAATCTATTTTTGTTGAAGATGTTGATTGTTGTAGGCTACATTATGTGCTCTAGAGAGCTCTAATTTTGTCAAAGCTGTTGAATCAGTGGTTGTTGAAGCTGTTGATTGTTGTAGGCTATTATATACTATAGAGAGCTCTAGTTTTGTTTAAGCTGTTGAATCTGTTGTTGAAGCTGTTGATTGTTGAAGGCTATTATATGTTATAGAGAGGTCTAGCTTTGTTTAAGCTGTCGAATCTGTTGTTGTTGAAGCAGTTGATTGTTGTAGGCTATTATGTGCAATAGAGAGCTCTAGTTTTGTTTAAGCTGTTGAATCTGTTGTTGTTGAAGCTGTTGATTGTTGTAGGCTATTATAATATGCTGTAGAGAGCTCTAGTTTTGTTCAAGCTGTTGAATCTGTTGTTGTTGAAGCTGTTGATTGTTGTAGGCTATTATGTGTAATAGAGAGCTCTAGTTTTGTTGAAGTTGTTGAATCTGTTGTTGAAGCTGTTGATTGTTGTAGGCTACATTATGTGCTTTAGAGAGCTCTAGTTTTGTTAAAGCAGTTGAATCTGTTGTTGAAGCTGTTGATTGTTGTAGGCTATTATGAGCTCTTGAGAGCTCTAGTTTTGTTGAAGCTGTTAAATCTGTTGTTGAAGCTGTTGATTGTTGAAGCTGTAGTTGTTGAATCTGTTTTTGAAGCTGTTGAATCAGTTGTTAAATCTGTTGATATCCATGTTGAAGTTGTTGATTGTCGTTGATGTTGAATCTGTTGTTGTAGAAGCTGTTGATTGTTGGTAGTGTTGAAGCTGTTCAATCAGTTGATCTTGTTAGTACAATTAAAGCTGTTGATTGTGAGCACAGTCTATTTTGTGTAAGTGTAGGCTCGCCCCGATAAATCAATAGCTTCAATCACGATGTTGAAGCTGTTGAATTTGTTGTAGAAGCTGTTGATTGTTGTAAGCTATTATGTGCTCTAGAGAGCTCTACTTTTGTTGAAGCTGTTGAATCTGTTGTTGTTAAAGCTGTTGATTGTTATAGGCTAGATTATGGCTCTAGTTTTTTTGAAGCTGTTGAATCTGTTGTTGTTGAAGATGTTGATTGGTTTGTAAGCTACATTATGTGGTCTAGAGAGCTCTAGTTTTGTTGAAGCTGTTGAATCTGTTGTTGTTGAAGCTGTTGATTGTTGTAGGCTATTATGTGCTCTAGAGAGTTCTAGTTTTGTTTAAGCTGTTGAATATTTTGTTGTTGAAACTGTTGAATCTGTTTTTATTGAACCTATTGATTGTTGTAGGCTACATTATGTGTTCTAGAGAGCTCTAGTTCTGTCGAAGCTGTTGAATCTGTTGTTGAAGCTGTTGATTGTTGTAGGCTATTATATGCTATAGAGAGCTCTAGTTTTGTTCAAGCTGTTGAATCAGTTGTTGTTGAAGCTGTTGATTGTTGTAGGCTATTATGTGTAATAGAGAGCTCTAGTTTTGGTTGAAGTTGTTGAATCTGATGTTGTTGAAGCTGTTGATTGTTGTAGGCTACATTATGTGCTTTAGAGAGCTCTAGTTTTGTTGAAGCAGTTGAATCTGTTGTTGAAGCTGTTGATTGTTGTAGGCTATTATATGCTATAGAGAGCTCTAGCTTTGTTTAAGCTGTCGAATGTGTTGTTGAAGCTGTTGATTGTTGTAGGTTATTATGTGCAATAGAGAGCTCTAGTTTTGTTGAAGCTGTTGAATCTGTTGTTGTTAAAGCTGTTGATTGTTGTAGGCTATTATGTGCTCTAGTTTATTAAAGCTGTTGAATCTATTTTTGTTGAAGATGTTGATTGTTGTAGGCTACATTATGTGCTCTAGAGAGCTCTAGTTTTGTTGAAGCTGTTGAATCTGTTGTTGAAGCTGTTGATTGTTGTAGGCTATTATATGTTATAGAGAGGTCTAGTTTTGTTTAAGCTGTCGAATCTGTTGTTGAAGCAGTTGATTGTTGTAGGCTATTATATGCTATAGAGAGTTCTAGTTTTGTTCAAGCTGTTGAATCTGTTGTTGAAGCTGTTGATTGTTGTAGGCTATTATGTGTAATAGAGAGCTCTAGTTTTGTTGAAGTTGTTGAATCTGTTGTTGAAGCTGTTGATTGTTGTAGGCTACATTATGTGCTTTAGAGAGCTCTAGTTTTGTTGAAGCAGTTGAATCTGTTGTTGAAGCTGTTGATTGTTGTAGGCTATTATGAGCTCTTGAGAGCTCTAGTTTTGTTGAAGCTGTTAAATCTGTTGTTGAAGCTGTTGATTGTTGAAGCTGTAGTTGTTGAATCTGTTTTTGAAGCTGTTGAATCAGTTGTTAAATCTGTTGATAACCATGTTGAAGTTTTTGATTGTCGTTGATGTTGAATCTGTTGTTGTTGAAGCTGTTGATTGTTGGTAGTGTTGAAGCTGTTCAATCAGTTGATCTTGTTAGTACAATTAAAGCTGTTGATTGTGAGTACAGTCTATTTTGTGTAAGTGTAGCTCGCCCCAATAAATCAATAGCTTCAATCACTATGTTGAAGCTGTTGAATTTGTTGTAGAAGCTGTTGATTGTTGTAAGCTATTATGTGCTCTAGAGAGCTCTAGTTTTGTTGAAGCTGTTGAATCTGTTGTTGTTAAAGCTGTTGATTGTTGTAGGCTATTATGTGCTCTAGTTTATTAAAGCTGTTGAATCTATTTTTGTTGAAGATGTTGATTGTTGTAGGCTACATTATGTGCTCTAGAGAGCTCTAGTTTTGTTGAAGCTGTTGAATCTGTTGTTGTTGAAGCTGTTGATTGTTGTAGGCTATTATATGCTATAGAGAGCTCTAGTTTTGTTTAAGCTGTTGAATCTGTTGTTGAAGCTGTTGATTGTTGTAGGCTATTATATGTTATAGAAAGCTCTAGTTTTGTTTAAGCTGTCGAATCTGTTGTTGAAATTGTTGATTGTTGTAGGCTATTATATGTTATAGAGAGGTCTAGTTTTGTTTAAGCTGCTGAATCTGTTGTTGTTGAAGTAGTTGATTGTGGTAGGCTATTATATGCTATAGAGAGCTCTAGTTTCTATAGAGAGCTCTAGTTTTGTTTAAGCTGTTGAATCTGTTGTTGTTGAAGCTGTTGATTGTTGTAGGCTATTATATGCTATAGAGAGCTCTAGTTTTGTTCAAGCTGTTGAATCTGTTGTTGTTGAAGCTGTTGATTGTTGTAGGCTATTATGTGTAATAGAGAGCTCTAGTTTTGTTGAAGTTGTTGAATCTGTTGTTGAAGCTGTTGATTGTTGTAGGCTACATTATGTGCTTTAGAGAGCTCTAGTTTTGTTGAAGCAGTTGAATCTGTTGTTGAAGCTGTTGATTGTTGTAGGCTATTATGAGCTCTTGAGAGCTCTAGTTTTGTTGAAGCTGTTGATTGTTGAAGCTTAAGTTGTTGAATCTGTTTTTGAAGCTGTTGAATCAGTTGTTAAATCTGTTGATAACCATGTTGAAGTTGTTGATTTTCGTTGATGTTGAATCTGTTGTTGTTGAAGCTGTTGATTGTTGGTAGTGTTGAAGCTGTTCAATCAGTTGATCTTGTTAGTACAATTAAAGCTGTTGATTGTGAGTACAGTCTATTTTGTGTAAGTGTAGGCTCGCCCCAATAAATCAATAGCTTCAATCACTATGTTGAAGCTGTTGAATTTGTTCTAGAAGCTGTTGATTGTTGTAAGCTATTATGTGCTCTAGAGAGCTCTACTTTTGTTGAAGCTGTTGAATCTGTTGTTATTAAAGCTGTTGATTGTTGTAGGCTAGATTATGGCTCTAGTTTTGTTGAAGCTGTTGAATCTGTTGTTGTTGAAGATGTTGATTGGTTTGTAAGCTACATTATGTGGTCTAGAGAGCTCTAGTTTTGTTGAAGCTGTTGAATCTGTTGCTGTTGAAGCTGTTGATTGTTGTAGGCTATTATGTGCTCTAGAGAGTTCTAGTTTTGTTTAAGCTGTTGAATATTTTGTTGTTGAAACTGTTGAATCTGTTTTTATTGAACCTGTTGATTGTTGTAGGCTATATTATGTGCTCTAAAGAACTCTAGTTTTGTTAAGGCAGTTGAATCTGTTGTTGAAGCTGTTGATTGTTGTAAGCTATTATGTGCTCTAGAGAGCTCTAGTTTTGTTGAAGCTGTTGATGTAGAAGCTGTTGATTGCTGTAGACTTTTATGTGCTCTAGAGAACTCTAGTTTTGTTGAAGCTGTTGAATCTGTTGGTGTTAAAGCTGTTGGTTGTTGTAGGCTACATTATGTGCTCTAGAGAGCTCTAGATTTGTTGAAGCCGTTGAATCTGTTGTTGTGGCCGTTGATTGTTGTAGGCTACTATGTGTTCTAGAGAGCTCTAGTTTTGTTGAAATTGTTGAATCTGTTGTTGGAGATGTTGATTGTTGTAGTCTATTATGTGCTCTAGAGAGCTCTAGTTTTGTTGAAGCTGTTGAATTTGCTGTTGAAGCTGTTGATTGTTGTCGGCAATTATGCGTACTAGAGAGCTCTAGTATTGTTGAAGCTGTTGATTGTTGTAGGCTATTATGTGATCTAGAGAGCTCTAGTTTTGTTGAAAATGTTGAAGCTGTTGATTGTTGTAAGCTATTATGTCATCTGGAGAACTCTAGTTTTGTTGAATCTGTTGTTGAAGCTGTTGATTGTTGTAGGCAATTATGTGCTCTGGAGAGGTCTAGTTTTATTGAAGCGTATGAATCTGTTGTTGCTGAAGATGTTGTTTGTTGTACGCTATTATGTGCTCTAGAGAGCTCTAATTTTGTTGAAGCTGTTGAATCTGCTGTTGTTGGAGCTGTTGATTGTTGTACGCTATTATGTGCTCTAGAGAGCTCTAGTTTTGTTGAAGCTGTTGAATCTGTTGTGGTTGAAGCTGTTGATTGTTGTAGGCTACATTATGTGTTCTAGAGAGCTCTAGTATTGTTGAAGCTGTTGATTGTTGTAGGCTATTATGTGCTCTAGAGAGATCTAATTTTGTTGAAAATGTTGAATTTGTTGTTGAAGCTGTTGATTGTTGTACGCTATTATGTCATCTGGAGAACTCTAATTTTGTTAAATCTGTTGTTGAAGCTGTTGATTATTGTAGGCTATTATGAGCTCTAGAGAGCTCTAGTTTTGTTGAAGCTGTTGAATCTCTTGTTGAAGATGTTGAGTCTGTTGTTGTTAAAGCTGTTGATTGTTGTAGGCTATTATGTGCTCTAGTTTTATGAATCTGTTTTTGTTGAAGCTGTTGATTGTTGTAGGCTACATATGTGCTCTAGAGAGCTCTAGTATTGTTGAAGCTGTTGATTGTTGTAGGCTATTATGTGCTCTAGAGAGCTCTGGTTTTGTTGAAGCAGTTGAATCTGCTGTTGAAGCTGTTAATTGTTGTAAGCTATTATGAGCTCTAGAGAGCTCTAGATATGTTGAAGTTGTTGAGTCTGTTTGTTGAAGCTGTTGAATCTGCTGTTGAAGCAGTTGATTGTTGTCGGCAATTATGTGCACTAGAGAGCTCTAGTTTTGTTGAAGCTGTTGAATCTATTATTGAAGCTGTTGATTGTTGTAGGCTATTATGTGCTCTAGAGAGCTCTAATTTTGTTGAAGCTGTTGAATCTGTTGTTGAAGCTGTTGTTGTTGAAGCTGTTGAATCTGTTTTTGTTGAAGCAATTGATTGTTGTAAGCTATTATGTGCTCTAGAGAGCTCTAGTTTTGTTGAAGCTGTTGAATCTGTTGTTGAAGCTGTTGATTGTTGTAAGCTATTATGTGCTCTAGAGAGCTCTAGTTTTGTTGAAGCTGTTGAATCTGTTCTTGTTGAAGCTGTTGAATCTGTTGTTGCTAAAGCTGTTGATTGTTGTAGGCTATTATGTGCTCTAGTTTTATTGAAGCTGTTGAATCAGTTGTTGAAGCTGTTGATTGTTATAGGCTATTATGTGCAATAGAGACCTCTAGTTTTGTTGAAGTTGTTGAATCTGTTGTTGTTGCAGATGTTGATTGTTGTAGACTACATTGTCTGCTCTAGAGAGCTCTAGTTTTGTTGAAGCTGTTGAATCTGTTGTTGTTGAAGCTGTTGAATCTGTTGTTGCTAAAGCTGTTGATTGTTGTAGGCTATTATGTGCTCTAGTTTTATTGAAGCTGTTGAATCAGTTGTTGAAGCTGTTGATTGTTGTAGGCTATTATGTGCAATAGAGACCTCTAGTTTTGTTGAAGTTGTTGAATCGGTTGTTGTTGAAGCTGTTGATTGTTGTAAGCTCTTATGTGCTCTAGAGAGCTCTAGTTTTGTTGAAGCTGTAGAATCTATTCTTGTTGAAGCTGTTGAATCTGTTGTTGCTAAAGTTGTTGATTGTTGTAGGCTATTATGTGCTCTAGTTTTATTGAAGCTGTTGAATCAGTTGTTGAAGCTGTTGATTGTTGTAGGCTACTATGTGCAATAGAGACCTCTAGTTTTGTTGAAGTTGTTGAATCTGTTGTTGTTGAAGCTGTTGATTGTTGTAAGCTATTACGTGCTCTAGAGAGCTCTAGTTTTGTTGAAGTTGTTGAATCCGTTGTTGTTGAAGCTGTTGATTGTTGTAAGCTATTATGTGCTCTAGAGAGCTCTAGTTTTGTTGAAGCTGTTGGATATGTTGTTGTTGAAGCTGTTGAATCTGTTATTGTTAAAGCTGTTGATTGTTGTAGGCTATTATGTACTCTAGCTTAATTGAAGCTGTTGAATCTGTTGTTGTTGAAGCTGTTGATTGTTGTAAGCTATTATGTGCTCTAGAGAGCTCTAGTTTTGTTGAAGTTGTTGAATCTGTTGTTGTTGAAGCTGTTGATTGTTGTAAGCTATTATGTGCTCTAGAGAGCTCTAGTTTTGTTGAAGCTGTTGAATCTGTTGTTGTTTAAGCTGTTGATTGTTGTAAGCTATTATGTGCTCTAGAGAGCTCTAGTTTTGTTGAAGCTGTTGATTGTTGTAAGCTATTATGTGCTCTAGAGAGCTCTAGTTTTGTTGAAGCTGTTGAATCTGTTCTTGTTGAAGCTGTTGAATCTGTTGTTGCTAAAGCTGTTGATTGTTGTAGGCTATTATGTGCTCTAGTTTTATTGAAGCTGTTGAATCAGTTGTTGAAGCTGTTGATTGTTATAGGCTATTATGTGCAATAGAGACCTCTAGTTTTGTTGAAGTTGTTGAATCTGTTGTTGTTGCAGATGTTGATTGTTGTAGACTACATTGTCTGCTCTAGAGAGCTCTAGTTTTGTTGAAGCTGTTGAATCTGTTGTTGTTGAAGCTGTTGAATCTGTTGTTGCTAAAGCTGTTGATTGTTGTAGGCTATTATGTGCTCTAGTTTTATTGAAGCTGTTGAATCAGTTGTTGAAGCTGTTGATTGTTGTAGGCTATTATGTGCAATAGAGACCTCTAGTTTTGTTGAAGTTGTTGAATCTGTTGTTGTTGAAGCTGTTGATTGTTGTAAGCTATTATGTGCTCTAGAGAGCTCTAGTTTTGTTGAAGTTGTTGAATCTGTTGTTGTTGAAGCTGTTGATTGTTGTAAGCTATTATGTGCTCTAGAGAGCTCTAGTTTTGTTGAAGCTATTGAATCTGTTATTGTTGAAGCTGTTGAATCTGTTATTGTTGAAGCTGTTGAATCTGTTGTTAAAGTTGTTGATTGTTGTGGGCTATTATGTGCTAAGTTTTATTGAAGCTGTTGAATCTGTTGCTGAAAATGTCGATTGTTGTAGGCTACATTATGTGCTCTAGAAAGATCTAGTTCTGTCGAAGCTGTTCAATCTGTTGTTGTTTAATCTATTGTTGTTAAAGCTGTTGATTGTTGTAGGCTATTATGTTCTCTAGTTTTATTGAAGCTGTTGAATCTATTGTTGAAGATGTTGATTGTTGTAGGCTACATTATGTGTTCTAGAGAGCTCAAGTTTTGTCGAAGTTGTTGAATCTGTTGATAGTGAAGCTATTAATTGTTGTAGGCCATTATGTGCTCTAGAGAGCTCTAATTTTATTGAAGCAGTAGAATCTCATGTTGAAGCTGTTCATTTTTGTAGGTTATTATGTTCTAGAGAGTTCTAGTCTTGTTAAAACTGTTGAATCTGTTGTTGAAGCTGTTAATTATTGTAGGCTATTATGTGCTCTAGAGAGCTCTAATTTTATTGAAGCAGTAGAATCTCCTGTTGAAGCTGTTCATTTTTGTAGGTTATTATGTGTTCTAGAGAGCTCTAGTTTTGTTGAAGCTGTTGAATATGTTGATGGTGAAGCTGTTGAATCTGTTGTTGTTAAAGCTGTTGATTGTTGTAGGCTATTATGTGCTCTAGTTTTATTGAAGATGTTGAATCTGTTGTTGAAGCTGTTGATTGTTGTAGGCTATTATGAGCTTTAGAGAGCTCTAGTTTTGTTGAAGCTGTTGAATCTGTTGTTGTTGAAGCTGTTAAATCTGTTGTTGTTAAAGCTGTTTATTGTTGTAGGCTATTATGTACTCTAGAGAGCTCTAGTCTTGTTAAAATTGTTGAATCTGTTGTAGAAACTGTTGATTGTTGTAGGCTACATTATGTGCTCTAAAGAGCTCTAATTTTGTTGAAGATGTTGAATCTGTTGTTGAAGATGTTGATTGTTGTAGGCAACATTATGTGCTCTAAAGAGCTCTAGTTTTGTTTAAGCTGTTTAATCTGTTGTTGTTCAAGCTGTTGAATCTGTTGTTGTTAAAGCTGTTCATTGTTGTAGGCTATTATGTGTTCTAGCTTTATTGAAGTTGTTAAATCTGTTGTAGTTGAAGATGTTCATTGTTGTAGGCTACAATATATGCTCTAGAGAGATCTAGTATTGTCGAAACTATTGAATCTGTTGTTGAAGCTGTCGAATCTGTTGTTGTTGAAGCTGTTGAATCTGTTTTTGTTGAAGCTATTGATTGTTGTAAGCTATTATGTGCTCTAGAGAGCTCTAGTTTTGTTGAAGTTGTTGAATCTGTTGTTGTTGAAGCTGTTGATTGTTGTAAGCTATTATGTGCTCTAGAGAGCTCTAGTTTTGTTGAAGCTGTTAAATCATTCTGTTGTTGAAGATGTTGATTGTTGTTGGCTACATTATGTGCTCTAGAGAGCTCTAGTTTTGTTTAAGCTGTTGGATCTGTTGTTGTTGAAGCTGTTGAATCTGTTATTGTTAAAGCTGTTGATTGTTGTAGGCTATTATGTACTCTAGTTTAATTGAAGCTGTTGAATCTGTTGTTGAAGATGTTGATTGTTGTAGGCTATTATGTGCTCTAGTTTTATTGAAGATGTTGAATCTGTTGTTGAAGCTGTTGATTATTGTAGGCTATTATGAGCTCTAGAGAGCTCTAGTTTTGTTGAAGCTGTTGAATCTGTTGTTGTTGAAGCTGTTGAATCTGTTGTTAAAGCTGTTGATTGTTGTAGGCTATTATGTACTCTAGTTTAATTGAAGCTGTTGAATCTGTTGTTGTTGAAGATGTTGATTGTTGAAGCTGTTGAATCTGCTGTTGAAGCTGTTGAATCTGTTGTTAAACCTGTTGATTGTTGTAGGCTATTATGTACTCTAGTTTAATTGAAGCTGTTGAATCTGTTGTTGTTGAAGATGTTGATTGTTGTAGGCTATTATGTGCTATAGTTTTATTGAAGATGTTGAATCTGTTGTTGAAGCTGTTGATTGTTGTAGGCTATTATGAGCTCTAGAGAGCTCTACTTTTGTTGAAGCTGTTGAATCTGCTGTTGAAGCTGTTGAATCTGTTGTTAAACCTGTTGATTGTTGTAGGCTAGTATGTGCTATAGTTTTATTGAAGATGTTGAATCTGTTGTTGAAGCTGTTGATTGTTATAGGCTATTATGAGCTCTAGAGAGCTCTAGTTTTGTTGAAGTTGTTGAATCTGCTGTTGAAGCTCTTGAATCTGTTGTTAAACCTGTTGATTGTTGTAGGCTAGTATGTGCTATAGTTTTATTGAAGTTGTTGAATCTGTTGTTGAAGCTGTTGATTGTTGTAGGCTATTATGAGCTCTAGAGAGCTCTAGTTTTGTTGAAGCTGTTGAATTTGTTGCTGTTGAAGTTGTTGAATCTGTTGTTAAAGCTGTTGATTGTTGTAGGCTATTATGTACTCTAGTTTAATTGAAGCTGTTGAATCTGTTGTTGTTGAAGATGTTGATTGTTGTAGGCTATTATGTGCTCTAGATTTATTGAAGATGTTGAATCTGTTGTTGAAGCTGTTGATTGTTGTAGGCTATTATGAGCTCTAGAGAGCTCTAGTTTTGTTGAAGCTGTTGAATCTGCTGTTGAAGCTCTTGAATCTGTTGTTAAACCTGTTGATTGTTGTAGGCTAGTATGTGCTATAGTTTTATTGAAGTTGTTGAATCTGTTGTTGAAGCTGTTGATTGTTGTAGGCTATTATGAGCTCTAGAGAGCTCTAGTTTTGTTGAAGCTGTTGAATTTGTTGTTGTTGAAGCTGTTGAATCTGTTGTTAAAGCTGTTGATTGTTGTAGGCTATTATGTTCTCTAGATAGCTCTAGTTTTGTTGAAGCTGTCGAATCTGTTGTTGTTGAAGCTGTTGAATCTGTTTTTGTTAAAGCTGTTGATTGTTGTAAGCTATTATGTGCTCTAGAGAGCTCCAGTTTTTTTGAAGTTGTTGAATCTGTTGTTGAAGCTGTTGAATTCTGTAAGCTATTATGTGCTCTAGAGAGCTCTAGTTTTGTTGAAGTTGTTGAATCTGTTGTTGTTGAAGCTGTTGAATCTGTTTTTGTTGAAGCAATTGATTGTTGTAAGCTATTATGTACTCTAGTTTAGTTGAAGTTGTTGAATCTGTTGTTGTTGAAGCTGTTGAATCTGTTTTTGTTGAAGCAATTGATTGTTGTAAGCTATTATGTGCTCTAGAGAGCTCTAGTTTTGTTGAAGCTGTTGAATCTGTTGTTGTTGAAGCTGTTGATTGTTGTAAGCTATTATGTGCTCTAGAGAGCTCTAGTTTTGTTGAAGCTGTTGAATCTGTTCTTGTTGAAGCTGTTGAATCTGTTGTTGCTAAAGCTGTTGATTGTTGTAGGCTATTATGAGCTCTAGAGAGCTCTAGTTTTGTTGAAGCTGTTGAATCTGCTGTTGAAGCTGTTGAATCTGTTGTTAAACCTGTTGATTGTTGTAGGCTAGTATGTGCTATAGTTTTATTGAAGATGTTGAATCTGTTGTTGAAGCTGTTGATTGTTGTAGGCTATTATGAGCTCTAGAGAGCTTTAGTTTTGTTAAAGCTGTTGAATCTGTTGTTGTTGAAGCTGTTGAATCTGTTGTTAAAGCTGTTGATTGTTGTAGGCTATTATGTGCTCTAGATAGCTCTAGTTTTGTTGAAGCTGTCGAATCTGTTGTTGTTGAAGCTGTTGAATCCGTTTTTTGTTGAAGCTGTTGATTGTTGTAAGCTATTATGTGCTCTAGAGAGCTCCAGTTTTGTTGAAGTTGTTGAATCTGTTGTTGAAGCTGTTGATTGTTGTAAGCTATTATGTGCTCTAGAGAGCTCTAGTTTTGTTGAAGCTGTTGGATATGTTGTTGTTGAAGCTGTTGAATCTGTTGTTGTTGAAGCTGTTGATTGTTGTAAGCTATTATGTGCTCTAGAGAGCTCTAGGTTTGTTGAAGCCGTTGAATCTGTTGTTGTTGAATCTGTTGTTAAAGCTGTTGATTGTTGTATGCTATTATGTGCTCTAGAGAGCTCTAGTTTTGTTGAAATTGTTGAATCTGTTGTAGAAACTGTTGATTGTTGTTGGCTACATTATGTGCTCTAAAGAGCTCTAATTTTGTTGAAGATGTTGAATCTGTTGTTGAAGATGTTGATTGTTGTAGGCAACATTATGTGCTCTAAAGAGCTCTAGTTTTGTTTAAGCTGTTTAATCTGTTGTTGTTCAAGCTGTTGAATCTGTTGTTGTTAAAGCTGTTCATTGTTGTAGGCTATTATGTGTTCTAGCTTTATTGAAATTGTTAAATCTGCTGTAGTTGAAGATGTTCATTGTTGTACGCTACAATATGTGCTCTAGAGAGATCTAGTATTGTTGAAACTATTGAATCTGTTGTTGAAGCTGTTTAATCTGTTGGTGTTAAAGCTGTTCATTGTTGTAGGCTATTATGTGCTCTAGTTTTATTGAAGCTGTCGAATCTGTTGTTGTTCAAGATGTTAATTGTTGAGGGCTACATTATGTGCTCTAGATAGCTCTAGTTTTGTTGAAGCTATCGAATCTGTTGTTGAAGCTGTTGAATCTGTTTTTGTTGAAGCTGTTGATTGTTGTGAGCTATTATGTGCTCTAGAGAGCTCTAGTTTTGTTGAAGTTGTTGAATCTGTTGTTGAAGCTGTTGATTGTTCTAAGCTATTATGTGCTCTAGAGAGCTCTAGTTTTGTTGAAGCTGTTGGATATGTTGTTGAAGCTGTTGAATCTGTTATTGATAAAGCTGTTGATTGTTGTAGGCTATTATGTACTCTAGTTTAATTGAAGCTGTTGAATCTGTTGTTGAAGCTGTTGATTGTTGTAAGCTATTATGTGCTCTAGAGAGCTCTAGTTTTGTTGAAGCTGTTGAATCTGTTGTTGTTGAAGCTGTTGAATCTGTTTTTGTTGAAGCAATTGATTGTTGTAAGCTATTATGTGCTCTAGAGAGCTCTAGTTTTGTTGAAGCTGTTGAATCTGTTGTTGAAGCTGTTGATTGTTGTAAGCTATTATGTGCTCTAGAGAGCTCTAGTTTTGTTGAAGCTGTTGAATCTGTTCTTGTTGAAGCTGTTGAATCTGTTGTTGGTTATGATTGTTGAAGCTGTTGAATCTGTTGATCTGGTTAGTGTAGTTGAAGCTGCTGATTGTTAGTACAGTCTATCTTGTGTACAAGTAGGCTCGCCACAATAAATTAATAGATTCAATCACTATGTTGAAGCTGTTAAATCTGTTGTTGAAGCTGTTGTCTGTTGAAGCTGTGAAATCTGTTGTTGAAGATGTTGATTGTTGAAGCTGTTGAATCTGAAGTTGTTGAATCTGTTATTTAACCTGTTGATTACCATGTTGAAGTTGTTGATTGTAGTTGATGTTGGTGAATCTGTTGTTGAAGCTGTTGATTGTTGAAGCTGTTGAATCCAAAGTTGTTGAATCCGTTGTTGAAGCTGTTAAATCTGTTATTTAATTGGTTGATCACTGTGGAAGTTGTTGATTGTTGATGTTGTTGAATCTGTTGTTGAAGCTGTTGATTGTTGGTTATGATTGTTGAGGCTGTTGAATCTGTTCACCTTGTTAGTATAGTTGAAGCTGTTGATTGTTAGTACAGTCTATCTTGTGTAAGAGTAGGCTCGCTCCGATAAATCAATAGCTTCAATCACCCTGTTAAAGCTGTTGATTGTTGAAGCTGTTGAATCTGTTGTTGAATCTGTTGTTTTTTAATATGTTGTCGATGTTTAATATGTTGTTGTTGAAGCAGTTAATTGTTGTTTATGATGTTGAATTTGTTGTTGAATCTGTAGTTGAAGCAGTTAATTGTTGACTATGATTGTTGAAGCAGTTGTTGAATCTGTTGATCTTAATAGTATAGTTGAAGCTGTTAATTGTTGGTTACGATAGTTGAAGCTGTTAAATCTGTTGATCACCATGTTAAAGCTGTTAATTGTTTATGTTGTTGAAATTGTTGCTGTTGATTGTTGTTGAATCTGTTGTTGAAGCTGTTGATTGTGGAAGTTGTTGAATTTGATGTTCAATCTGTTGTTGAAGCTGTTCATTGTTGAAGCTATTGAATCTGTTGTTTAATCTGTTGATTGTAGCTGTTGAATCTGAAGTTGTTGAATCTGTTGATAAAGCTGTTGATTGTTGAAGCTGTTAGTAGTTGAATCTGTTGAAGCTGTTGATGTTGTTGAATCTGTTGTTGAAGGTGTTCATTGTTAGTTATGATTGCTGAAGTTGTTGAATCTGTTGTTAAAGTTGTTGATTGTTGTAGGCTACACAATGTGCTCTAGAGAGCTATAGCTTTGTTGAACCAGTTGAATCGGTTGTTGAAACTGTTGATTGTTGTAGGCTCTTATGTGCTCTAGAGACTTCTAGATTTGTTGAAGCTGTTGAATCTATTGTTGAAGCTGATGAGTATTGTAGACTATTATGTGCTCTAGAGAGCTCTAGTTTTGTTGAAGCTGTTAATTGTTGTAGGCTATTATGTGCTCTAGAGAGCTCTAGTTTTGTTGAAGCAGTTGAATCTGCTGTTGAAGCTGTTGAATCTGCTGATAAAGCTGTTGATTGTTGTAGGTTATATTGCGTTCTTAAGAGCTCTAGTTTTGTTGAAGCTGTTGAATCTATTGTTATTGAAGCTGTTGAGTCTGTTGTTAAAGCTGTTGATTGTTGTAGGTTATTGTGTGCTCTAGGGAACTCTAGTTTTGTTGAAGCTGTTGAATCTGTTGTTGAAGCTGATGAGTATTGTAGGCTATTATGTGCTCTAGAGAGCTCTAGTTTTGTTGGAGCAGTTGAATCTGCTGTTGAATCTGTTGTTAAAGCTGTTGATTGTTGTAGGCTATTTTGTGCTCTAGAGAGCTCTAGTTTTGTTGAAGCTGTTGAATCTGTTGTTATTGATGCTGTTGAGTCTGTTGTTAAAGCTGTTGATTGTTGTAGGATATTTTGTGTTCTAGAGAGCTCTAGTTTTGTTGAAGCTGTTGAATCTGTTGTTATTGAAGCTGTTGAGTCTGTTGTTAAAGCTGTTGATTGTTGTAGGCTATTATGTGCTCTAGGGAGCTCTAGTTTCGTTGAAGCTGTTGAATCTGTTGTTGAAGCTGTTGATTGTTGTAGGCTACTTTGTGCTCTAGAGAGCTCTAGTTTTGTTGAAGCTGTTGAATCTGTTGTTGAAGCTGTTGATTGTTGTAGGCTACTTTGTGCTCTAGAGAGCTCTAGTTTCGTTGAAGCTGTTGAATCTGTTGTTATTGAAGCTGTTGAATCTGTTGTCGAAGCTATAGATTGTTGTAGGCTATTATGTGCTATAGAGAACTCTAGTTTTGTTGAAGCTGTTGAATCTGTTGCGGAAGCTGTTGATTGTTCTAAGCTATTATGTGCTCTCGAGAGCTCTAGTTTTGTTGAAGCTGTTGAATCTGTTGTTGAAACTAATGATTGTTGAAGGCTATTATGTGCTCTAGAGAGCCCTAGTTTTGTTGAAGCAGTTGAATCTGCTGTTGAATCTGTTGTTAAAGCTGTTTATTGTTGTAGGCTATTTTGTGCTCTAGAGAGCTCTAGTTTTGATGAAGCTGTTGAATCTGTTGTCATTGAAGCTGTTGAGTCTATTGTTAAAGCTGTTGATTGTTGTAGGCTATTTCGTGTTCTAGAGAGCTCTAGTTTTGTTGAAGCTGTTGAATCTGTTGTTATTCAAGCTGTTGAGTCTGTTGTTAAAGCTGTTGATTGTTGTAGGGTATTATGTGCTCTAGGGCGCTCTAGTTTTTTTGAAGCTGTTGAATCTGTTGTTGAAGCTGTTGATTGTTGTAGGCTACTTTGTGCTCTAGAGAGCTCTAGTTTCGTTGAAGCTGTTGAATCTGTTGTTGAAGCTGTTGATTGTTGTAGGCTATTATGCGCTATAGAGAACTCTAGTTTTGTTGAAGCTGTTGAATCTGTTGTGGAAGCTGTTGATTGTTCTAAGCTATTATGTGCTCTAGAGAGCTCTAGTTTTGTTGAAGCTGTTGAATCTGTTGTTGAAGTTGTTGATTGCTGTAGCCTATGATGTGCTCTAGAGAACTCTAGTTTTGTTGAAGCTGTTGAATCTGTTGTTAAAGCTGTTGATTGTTGTAGGCTACATTATGTGCTCTATAGAGCTCTAGTTTTGTTGAAGCTGTTGATTCTGTTGTTGAAGCTGTTGATTGTTGTAGGCTATTATGAGCTATAGAAAGCTCTAGTTTTGTTGAAGCTGTTGAATCTGTTATTGTTTAAGCTGTTGATGGTTGTAGGCTATTATGTGCTCTAGAGAGCTCTAGTTTTGTTGAATATGTTGAATAGATTTGTTGAATATGTTGATGGTGAAGATGTTGAATCTGTTGTTGAAGCTGTTGATTGTTGTAGGCTATTATATGCTCTAGAGAGCTCGACTTATTGAAGCTGTTGAATCTGTTGTTGTAAAAGCTGTTGGTTGTTGGCTACATTACGTGCTCTAGAGAGCTCTAGTTATGTTGGAGCAGTTAAATCTGTTGTTAAAGCTGTTGATTGTTGAAGGCTATTATGTGCTCTAGAGAGCTCTAGTTTTGTTGAAGCTGTTGAATCTGTTGTTGAAAATGTTGATTGTTGTAGGCTATTATGCGCTCTAGAGAGTTCTAGTTTTGTTGAAACTGTTGAAACTGTTGTTGAAGATGTTGATTGTTGTAGGCTACATTATGTGCTCTAGAGAGCTCTAGTTTTGTCGAAGCTGTTGAATCTGTTGTTGAAGCTGTTGATGGTTGTAGGCTACATTATGTGCACTAGAAAGCTCTAGTTTTGTTGAAGCTGTTGAATCTGTTGTTGAAGCTGTTGAAACTGTTGTTGTTAACGCCGCTGATTGTTGTA
Source organism: Stappiaceae bacterium (assembly GCA_964291365.2). Classification (GTDB taxonomy): domain Bacteria; phylum Pseudomonadota; class Alphaproteobacteria; order Rhizobiales; family Stappiaceae; genus JBDWFY01. Next base: position 18,507 of record OZ220051.1, on the reverse strand, counting down.
GGCTATTAGAGAGCTCTAGTTTTGTTGAAATTGTTGAATCTGTTGTTGAAGATGTTGATTGTTGTATGCTACATTATGTGCTCTAGAGAGCTATAGTTTTGTTGAAGCAGTTGAATCTGTTGTTGTTGAAGATGTTGAATCTGTTGTTTAAGCTGTTAATTGTTGTAGGCTATTATGTGCTCTAGAGAGATCTAGTCTTGTCGAGAATGTTGAATCTGTTGTTGAAGCTGTTGAATCTGTTGTAAAAGCTGTTGATTGTTGTTGGCTATCATGTGCTCTAGTTTTAATGAAGATGTTGAATCTGTTGTTGAAGATGTTGATTGTTGTAGGCTATTATGTGCTCTAGAGAGCTCTAGTTTTCTCAAAGCTATTGAATCTGTTGTTGAAACTGTTGATTGTTGTATGCTATTATGTGTTCTAGAGAGCTCAGTTCTGTTGAAGCTGTTCAATCTTGTTGTTGAAGCTGTTGATTGTTGTAGGCTACATTATATGCTCTAGGGAGCTCTAACTTTGTTGAAGCTGTTGAATCTGTTGTTGAAGTTGTTGATTGTCATAGGCTATTATGTGTTCTAGAGAGCTCTAGTTTTGTTGAAATTGTTGAATCTGTTGTTGAAGATGTTGATTGTTGTAGGATATTATGTGCTCTAGAGAACTCTAATTTTGTTGAAATTGTTGAATCTGTTGTTGAAGCTGTTGATTGTTGTAGGCTACATTATGTGCTCTAAAGAGCTCTAATTTTGTTGAAGCTGTTGAATCTGATGTTGAAGCTGTTGAATCTGTTGTTAAAAATGTTGATTGTTATAGGCTATTATGTGCTCCAGAGAGCTCTAGCCTTGTTGAAGCTGTTGAATCTGTTGTTGAAGCTGTTGATTGTTGCAGCCTACTATGTGTTCTAGAGAGCTATAGTTTTGTTGAAGCTGTTGAATATGTTGATGGTGAAGCTGTTGAATCTGTGGTTGTTAAAGCTGTTGATTGTTGTAGGCTATTATGTGCTCTAGTTCTATTGAAGCTGTTGAATCTGTTGTTGTTGAAAATGTTGATTGTTGTAGACTATATTATGTGCTCTAAAGAGCTCTAGTTTTGTTAAGGCAGTTGAATCTGTTGTTGAAGCTGTTGATTGTTGTAGACTATTATGTGCTCTAGAGAGCTCTAGATTTATTGAAGCTGTTGAATCTGTTGTTGTTAAAGCTGTTGGTTGTTGTAGGCTACAATATGTGCGCTAGAGAGGTCTAGTTATTTTGGAGCAGTTGAATCTGTTGTTAAAGCTGTTGATTGTTATGTGCTCTAGCTGTTGAATCTGTTGTTGTTAAAGCTGGTGATTGTTGTGGGCTATTATGTGCTCTAGTTTTATTGAAGCTGTTGAATCTGTTGTTGAAGATGTTGATCGTTGTAAGCTACATTATGTGCTCTAGAAAGATCTAGTTCTGTCGAAGCTGTTCAATCTGTTGTTGTTGATCTGTTGTTAAAGCTGTTGATTGTTGTAGGCTATTATGTTATCTAGTTTTATTGAAGCTGTTGAATCTGTTGTTGAAGATGTTGATTGTTGTAGGCTACATTATGTGTTCTAGAGAGCTCAAGTTTTGTCGAAGTTGTTGAATCTGTTGTTGAAGCTGTTGATTGTTGTAGGCTATTATGTGCTCTAGAGAGCTCTAGTTTTGTCGAAGCTGTTGAATCTTGTTGTTGAAGTTGTTAATTGTTATAGGCTATTATGTGCTCTAGAGAGCTCTACTTTTGTTGAAGTTGTTGAATCTGTTGTTCAAGATGTTGATTGTTGTAGGCTGTTATGTGTTTTAGAGAGCTCTAGTTTTGTTGAAACTGTTGAATCTGTTGTTGAAGCTGTTGATTGTTGTAGGCTATTATGCGCTCTAGAGAACTCTAGTTTTGTTGAAACTTTTGAAACTGTTGTTGAAGATGTTGATTGTTGTAGGCTACATTAAGTGCTCTAGAGAGCTCTAGTTCTGTCGAAGCTGTTGAATCTGTTGTTGAAGCTGTTGATGGTTGTAGGCTACATTATGTGCTCTAGAGAGCTCTAGTTTTGTTGAAGCTGTTGAAACTGTTGTTGTTAAAGCTGCTGATTGTTGTAGGCTATTATGTACTCTAGAGAGCTCTAGTATTGTTGAAATTGTTGAACCTGTTGTTGAAGATGTTGATTGTTGTATGCTACATTATGTGCTCTAGAGAGCTATAGTTTTGTTGAAGCAGTTGAATCTGTTGTTGAAGATGTTGAATCTGTTGTTAAAGCTGTTGATTGTTGTAGGCTATTATGTGCTCTAGTTTTATTGAAGCTGTTGAATCTGTTGTGGTTGAAGATGTTGATTGTTATAGGCTATATTATGTGCTCTAGAGAGATCTAGTTTTGTCGAGAATGTTGAATCTGTTGTTGTTGAAGCTGTTGAATCTGTTGTTAAAGCTGTTGATTGTTGTTGGCTACTTTGTGCTCTAGTTTTGTTGAAGATGTTGAATCTGTTGTTGAAGATGTTGATTGTTGTAGGCTATTATGTGTTCTTGAGAGCTCTAGTTTTCTCGAAGCTATTGAATCTGTTGTTGATACTGTTGATTGTTGTATGCTATTATGTGTTCTAGAGAGCTCAGTTCTGTTGAAGCTGTTGAATCTGTTGTTGAAGCTGTTGATTGTTGTAGGCTACATTATATGCTCTAGGGAGCTCTAGCTTCGTTGAAGCTGTTGAATATGTTGTTTAAGTTGTTGATTGTCGTAGGCTATTATTTATTCTAGAGAGCTCTAGTTTTGTTGAAATTGTTGAATCTGTTGTTGAAGATGTTGATTGTTGTAGGCTATTATGTGCTCTAGAGAGCTCTAGTTTTGTTGTAGCTGTTGAATCTGATGTTGTTGAAGCTCTTGAATCTGTTGTTAAAACTGTTGATTGTTAATAGGCTATTATTTGCTCTAGAGAGCTCTAGTTTTGTTGAAGCTGTTGAATCTGTTGTTGAAGCTGTTGATTGTTGTAGCCTATATTATGTGCTCTAAAGAGCTCTAATTTTGTTGAAGATGTTGAATCCGTTGTTGAAGATGTTGATTGTTGTAGGCATCATGTGCTCTAAAGAGCTCTAGTTTGGTTTAAGCTGTTGAATTTGTTCTTGTTCCAGCTGTTGAATCTGTTCTTGTTAAAGCTGTTCATTGTTGTACGCTATTATGTGTTCTAGCTTTATTGAAGTTGTTAAATCTGTTGTAGTTGAAGATGTTAATTGTTGTAGGCTACAATAAGTGCTCTAGAGAGATCTAATATTGTCAAGACTATTGCATATGTTGTTGAAGCTGTTTAATCTGTTGGTGTTAAAGCTGTTCATTGTAGGCTATTATGTGCTTTATTTTTATTAAAGCTGTTGAATTTGTTATTGTTCATGATGTTGATTGTTGTAGGCTACATTATATGCTCTAGATAGCTCTAGTTTTGTTGAAGATGTTGAAGCTGTTGAATCTGTTTTTGTTGAAGCTGTTGATTGTTGTAGGCCATTATGTGCCCTAGTTTAATCAAAGCTGTTGAATCTGTTGTTGTTGAAGATGTTGATTGTTGTAGGCTACATTATGTGCTCTAGAGAGCTCTAGTTTTGTCAAAGATGTTGAATCTGTTGTTGAAGCTGTTGATTGTTGTAGGCTATCATATGCTACAGAGAGCTCTAGTTTTGTTTAAGCTGTTGAATCTGTTGTTGTTAAAGCTATTGAACTAAAGTTGTTAAAGCTGGTGATTGTTGTGGGCTAATATGTGCTCTAGATTTATTGAAGCTGTTGAATCTGTTGTTGAAGATGTTGATTGTTGTAGGCCACATTATGTGTTCTAGAAAGATCTAGTTCTGTCGAAGCTGTTGAATCTGTTGTTGTTGTTGAATCTGTTGTTGTTAAAGCTGTTGATTGATGTAGGCTATTATGTTCTCCAGTTTTATTGAAGCTGTTAAATCTGTTGTTCAAGATGTTGATTGTTGTAGGCTACATTATGTGTTCCAGAGAGCTCAAGTTTTGTCGAATTTGTTGAATCTATTGTTGTTGAAGCTGTTGATTGTTGTAGGCTATTGTGTGCTCTAGTGAGTTCTAGTTTTGATGAAACTGTTGAATCTGTTGTAGTTGAAGATGTTGATTGTTGTAGGCTACATTATGTGCTCTAGAGAGCTCTAATTTTGTTGAAGCAGCAGAATCTCCCGTTTAAGCTGTTGGTTGTTGTAGGCTAAATTATGTGCTCTAGAGAGCTCTAGTTACGTTGGAGCAGTTGAATCTGTTGTTAAAGCTGTTGATTGTTGTAGGCTATTATGTGTTCTAGAGAGCTCTAGTTTTGTTGAAGCAGTTGAATATGTTGATGGTGAAGCTGTTAAATCTTGTTGTTAAAGCTGTCAATTGTTGTAGGCTATTATGTGCTCTAGTTTTATTGAGGGCTGTTGAATCTGTTGTTGAAGCTGTTGATTGTTGTAGGCTACATTACGTGCTCTAGAGAGCTCTAGTTATGTTGGAGCAGTTGAATCGGTTGTTGTTGAAGCTGTTGAATCTGTTTTTGTTGAAGCTGTTGATTGTTGTTGGCTATTATATGCCCTAGTTTAATTGAAGCTGTTGAATCTGTTGTTGTTGAAGATGTTGATTGTTGTAGGCTACATTATGTGCTCTAGAGAGCTCTAGTTTTGTCAAAGATGTTGAACCTGTTGTTGAAGCTGTTGATTGTTGTAGGCTATTATATGCTATAGAGAGCTCTAGTTTTGTTTAAGCTGTTGTTGAAGCTGTTGATTGTTGTAGGCTATTATGTGCAATACTTGTTGAAGCTGTTGAATCTGTTATTGAAGCTGTTGATTGTTGTTGGCTAGATTATGTGCTCTAGAGAGCTCTAGTTATGTTGAAAATGTTGAACTGTTGTTGAAGCTGTTGATTGTTGTAGGCCATTATGTCCTCAGGAGAACTATAGTTTTGTTGAATCTGTTGTTGAAGCTGTTGATTGTTGTAGGCTATTATGTGCTCTAGTTTTATTGAAGCTGTTGTTGAAGCTGTTGATTATTGTAGGCTATTATGTGCAATAGAGAGCTCTAGTTTTGTTGAAGTTGTTGAATCTGTTGTTGTTGCAGATGTTGATTGTTGTAGGCTACATTGTGTGCTCTAGAGAGCTCTAGTTTAGTTTAAGCTGTTCAATCTGTTGTTGCTGAAGGTGTCAAATGTTGTAAGGTATTATGTGCTCTAGAGAGCTCTAGTTTTGTTGAAATTGTTGAATCTGTTGTTGTTGACGATGTTGATTGTTGTAAGGTACATTATGTGCTCTAGAGAGCTCTAGCTTTGTTAAAGCTGTTGATTGTTGTAGGCTATTATGTGCTCTAGAAAGCTCTAGTTTTGTTGAAGCAGTTGAATCAGCTGTTGATTGTTGTAGGCTACTATGTGCTCTAGAGAGCTCTAGTTTTGTTGAAGCAGTTGAATCTGTTGTTGAAGTTGTTGATTGTCGTTAATGTTGTTGAATTTGTTGTTGAAGCTGTTGATTGTTGAGGCTGTTGAATCTGTTGACCTTGTTAGTATAGTTGAAGCTGTTGATTGTTAGTACAGTCTAAGAGTGGCTCACCCCAATGAATCAATAGCTTCAATCACCGTGTTGAAGCTGTTGATTGTTATTGGTGCTTTTGATGTTAAATCTGTTGTTGAAGCTGTTTACTGTTGATGATGTTGAATTTGGTGTTGAATCAGTTGTTGAAGCTGATTATTATTGCTGAAGCAGTTGTTCAATCTGTTGAACTTGTTAGTATAGTTGAAGCTGTTGATTGATGGTTATGATAGTTGAAGCTGTCGAATCTGTTGCTCACCATGTTGAACCTGTTAATTGTTGTTGATGTTGAATCTGTTGCTTATGCTTGTAGAATCGGTTCTTGAAGCTGTTGATTGTTGAAGTTGTTGAATCTAAAGTTGTTGGATCTGTTGTTGAAGCTGTTGATAGCTGAAGCTGTTACATCTGCTGTTTAATCTGTTGATCATCATGTTGAAGCTGTTGATATTTATAGGCTATCATGTGCTCCAGTTTTGTTGAAGGTGTTGATTGTTGTAGACTATTATGTGCTCTAGAGAGCTCTAGTTTTGTTAAAGCTGTTGTTGTTAAAGCTGTTGATTGTTGTAGGCTATTATGTGGTCTAGTTTATTGAAGCTGTTGAATCTGCTGTTGTTGAAGATGTTGATTATTGCAGGCTACATTATGTGCTCTAGAGAGCTCTTGTTTAGTCGAAGCTGTTGAATCTGTTCTTGTTGAAGCTGTTGAATCTGTTGTTGCTGAAGCTGTTGTTAAAGCTGTTGATTTTTGTAGGCTATTATGTGCTCTAGTTTTATTGAAGCTGTTGATTGTTGTAGGCTATTATGTGCTCTAGTTTTATTGATGTTATTGAATCTGTTGTTGAAAATGTTGATTGTTGTAGGCTACATTATGTGCTCTAGAAAGCTCTAGTTTTGTTGAAGCTTATGAATCTGTTCTTGTTGAAGATGTTGATTGTTGTAGGCTACATTATGTGCTCTAGAGAGCTCTAGTTTTGTTGAAGCTGTTGAGTCCATTGTTGTCGAAGCTGTTGATTCTTGTAGGCTATTATGTGTACTGAAAAGGTCTAGTTTTATTGAAGCTTATGAATCTGTTGTTGCTGAAGATGTTGTTTGTTGTAGGCTACATTATGTGCTCTAGAGATCTCTAGTTTTGTTAAAGCTGTTGAATCTCTTGTTGAAGCTGTTGATTGTTGTAGGCTAATATGTGCTCTTGAGAGCTCTAGTTTTGTTGAAGCTGTTGAATCTGCTGCTGTTGGAGCTGTTGATTGTTGTAGGCTATTATGTGCTCCAGTTTCGTTGAAGCTGCTGAATCTGTTGTTGAAGATATTGATTGTTGTAGGCTACATTACATGCTCTAGACTAGAGAGCTCTAGTTTTTATGAAGCTGTAGATTGTCGTAGGCTACATGATGTGCTCTAGAGAGCTCTAGTTTTGTCGAAGCTGTTGATTGTTGAAGGCTATTATGTGCTCTAGAGAGTTCTAGTTTTGTTGAAGCTGTTAATTGCTGTAGGCTATTATGTGCTCTAGAGAGCTCTAGTTTTGTTGAAGCAGTTGAATCTGCTGTTGAAGCTGTTGAATCTGTTGTTAAAGCTGTTGATTGTTGTAGGTTATATTGTGTTCTTAAGAGCTCTAGTTTTGTTGAAGCTGTTGAATCTGTTGTTATTGAAGCTGTTGAGTCTGTTGTTAAAGTTGTTGATTGTTGTAGGTTATTGTGTGCTCTAGGGAGCTCTAGTTTTGTTGAAGCTGTTGAATCTGTTGTTGAAGCTGATGAGTATTGTAGGCTATTATGTGCTCTAGAGAGCTCTAGTTTTGTTGAAGCAGTTGAATCTGCTGTTGAATCTGTTGTTAAAGCTGTTGATTGTTGTAGGCTATTTTTTGCTCTAGAGAGCTCTAGTTTGGTTGAAGCTGTTGAATCTGTTGTTATTGAAGCTGTTGAGTCTGTTAAAGTTGTTGATTGTTGTAGGCTATTTTGTGTTCTAGAGAGCTCTAGTTTTGTTGAAGCTGTTGAATCTGTTGTTATTGAAGCTGTTGAGTCTGCTGTTAAACCTGTTGATTGTTGTAGGCTATTATGTGCTCTAGAGAGCTCTAGTCTTGTTGAAGCTGTTGAATCTGTTGTTGAAGCTGTTGATTGTTGTAGACTACTTTGTGCTCTAGAGAGCTCTAGTTTCGTTGAATCTGTTGTTATTGAAGCTGTTGAATCTATTGTTGAAGCTGTTGATTGTTGTAGGCTATTATGTGCTATAGAGAACTCTAGTTTTGTTGAAGCTGTTGAATCTGTTGTTACTGAAGCTGTTGAGTCTGTTGTTAAAGCTGTTGATTGTTGTAGGTTATTGTGTGCTCTAGGGAGCTCTAGTTTTGTTGAAGCTGTTGAATCTGCCGTTGAATCTGTTGTTAAAGCTGTTGATTGTTGTAGGCTATTTTGTGCTCTAGAGAGCTCTAGTTTTGTTGAAGCTGTTGAATCAGTTGTTATTGAAGCTGTTGAGTCTGTTGTTAAAGCTGTTGATTGTTGTAGGCTATTTTGTGTTCTAGAGAGCTCTAGTTTTGTTGAAGCTGTTGAATCTGTTGTTATTGAAGCTGTTGAGTCTGTTGTTAAAGCTGTTGATTGTTGTAGGCTATTGTGTGCTCTAGAGAGCTCTAGTTTTGTTGAAGCTGTTGAATCTGTTGTTGAAGCTGTTGATTGTTGTAGGCTACTTTGTGCTCTAGAGAGCTCTAGTTTCGTTGAATCTGTTGTTATTGAAGCTGTTGAATCTATTGCTGAAGCTGTTGATTGTTGTAGGCTATTATGTGCTATAGAGAACTCTAGTTTTGTTGAAGCTGTTGAATCTGTTGTTATTGAAGCTGTTGAGTCTGTTGTTAAAGCTGTTGATTGTTGTAGGTTATTGTGTGCTCTAGGGAGCTCTAGTTTTGTTGAAGCTGTTGAATCTGCCGTTGAATCTGTTGTTAAAGCTGTTGATTGTTGTAGGCTATTTTGTGCTCTAGAGAGCTCTAGTTTTGTTGAAGCTGTTGAATCAGTTGTTATTGAAGCTGTTGAGTCTGTTGTTAAAGCTGTTGATTGTTGTAGGCTATTTTGTGTTCTAGAGAGCTCTAGTTTTGTTGAAGCTGTTGAATCTGTTGTTATTGAAGCTGTTGAGTCTGTTGTTAAAGCTGTTGATTGTTGTAGGCTATTGTGTGCTCTAGAGAGCTCAAGTTTTGTTGAAGCTGTTGAATCTGTTGTTGAAGCTGTTGATTGTTGTAGGCTACTTTGTGCTCTAGAGAGCTCTAGTTTCGTTGAAGCGGTTGAATCTGTTGTTATTGAAGCTGTTGAATCTGTTGTTGAAGCTGTTAATTGTTGTAGGCTATTATATGCTATAGAGAACTCTAGTTTTGTTGAAGCTGTTGAATCTTTTGTGGAAGCTGTTGATTGTTCTAAGCTATTATGTGCTCTAGAGAACTCTTGTTTTGTTGAAGCTGTTGAATCTGTTATTGAAGCTGTTGATTGTTGTAGGCTATTATGAGCTATAGAAAGCTCTAGTTTTGTTGAAGCTGTTGAATATGCAGTTGAAGCTGTCGATTGTTGTCGGAAATTATGTGCATTAGAGAACTCAAGTTTTGTTGAAGCTGTTGAATCTGCAGTTGAAGCTGTCGATTGTTGTCGGAAATTATGTGCACTAGAGAACTCTAGTTTTGTCAAAGTTGTTGAAGCTGTTGATTGTTGTAGGCTATTATATGCTATAGAGACGTCTAGTTTTGTTTGAGCTGTTGAATCTGTTGTTGAAGCTGTTGATTGTTGTAGGCTATTATGTGTAATAGAGAGCTTTAGTTTTGTTGAAGCTGTTGAATCTGTTGTTGAAGCTGTTGATTGTTGTAGGCTATTATGAGCTCTAGAGAGCTCTAGTTTTGTTGAAGCAGTTGAATCTGTTGTTGAAGCTGTTGATTGTTGTAGGCTATTATGAGCTCTAGAGAGCTCTAGTTTTGTTGAAGCTGTTGAAGTTGTTGAATCTGTTGTTGAAGCTGTTGATCACAATGTTGAAATTGTTGATTGTTGTTGATGTTGTTTAATCTGTTGTGTTGAAGCTGTTGAGGGTTGAACCTGCTGAATCTGAAGTTGTTGAATCTGTTGTTGAAGCTGTTGATCACCATGTTGAAGTTCATGATTGTTGTTGATGTTGTTGAATCTGTTGTTGTTGAAGCTGTTGATGTTGTTGAATCTGAAGTAGTTGAATCTGTTGTTGAAGCTGTTGATTGTTGTTGAATATGTTGTTGAAGCTTTTGATTGTTGGTTATGATTGTTGAAGCTGTTGAATCTGTTGATCTTGTTAGTATAGTTGAAGCTGTTGATTGTTATTACAGTCTATTGTGTGTAAGAGTAGGCTCGTCCCCATAAATCAATTGCTTCAATCACCATGTTGAAGCTGTTGACTGTTGAAGCTGTTAAATCTGTTTTTGAAGATATTGATTGTTGAAGCTGTTAAATCTGAAGTAGTTAAATCTGTAGTTGAAGTTGTAGATAGCTGAAGCTGTTGAATCTGTTGTTTAATCTATTGATCACCATGTTGAAGTTGTTGATTGTAGTTGATGTTGCTGAATCTGTTGTTGAAGCTGTTGATTGTTGAAGCTGTTGAATCTGAAGTTGTTGAATCTTTTGTTGAAGCTGTTGATTGTTGTTGAATCTGTTGTTGAAGCTTTTGATTGTTGAAGTTGTTGAATCTGTTGATCTTGTTAGTATAGTTGAAGCTGTTGATTGTTAGTACAGTCTATTGTGTGTAAGAGTAGGCACGTCCCCATAAATCAATTGCTTCAATCACCATGTTGAAGCTGTTGACTGTTGAAGCTGTTAAATCTGTTGTTGAAGATGTAGATTGTTGAAGCTGTTGAATCTGAAGTAGTTGAATCTGTTCTTGAAGCTGTTGATAGCTGAAGCTGTTGAATCTGTTGTTTAATCTGTTGATCACCATGTTGAAGTTGGTTGTAGTTGATGTTGCTGAATCTGTTGTTGAAGCTGTTGATTGTTGAAGCTGTTGAATCTGAAGTTGTTGAATCTGTTGTTGAAGCTGTTGATTGTTGTTGAACCTGTTGTTGAAGCTTTTGATTGTTGGTTATGATTGTTGAAGTTGTTTAATCTGCTGATCTTGTTAGAATAGTTGAATCTGCTGATCCTGTTAGTATAGTTGAAGCTGTTGATTGTTAGTACAGTCTATCATGTTTAAGAGTAGGCTCGCCCCAATCAATCAATAGCTTCAATAACCATGTTGAAGCAGTTGATTGTTGAAGCTGTTAAATCTGTTATTAAAGCTGTTGATTGTTGAAGTTGTTAAATAGTAAGTAGTTGAATCGGTTGTAAAAGCTGTTGATTGTTGAAGCTCGTGGATCTGTTGTTTAATCTGTTGATTTCCATGTTGAAGTTGATGATTGTTGTTGAATCTGTTGTTATTGAAGATGTTGATTGTTGAAGCTGTTAAATCTGAAGCTGTTCAATCTGTTGTTGAAGCTGATGATTGTTGAAGTTATTAAATCTGTTGCTTAATTGGTTGATCACCATGTAGAAGTTGTTGATTGTCATTGATGTTGTTGAATTTGTTGTTGAAGCTGTTGATTGTTGAGGCTGTTGAATCTGTTGACCTTGTTAGTGTAATTGAAGCTGTTGATTGTTAGTACAGTCTATCTTGTGTAAGAGTGGGCTCTCCCCAATGAATCAATAGCTTCAATCACCGTGTTGAAGCTGTTGATTGTTGAAACTAATGAATCTGTTGTTGAAGCTGTTGATTGTTATTGGTGCTTTTGATGTTAAATCTGTTGTTGAAGCTGTTTATTGTTGATGATGTTGAATTTGGTGTTGAATTACTTGTTGAAGCTGATTATTGTTGAAGCAGTTGTTCAATCTGTTGAACTTGTTAGTATAGTTGAAGCTGTTGATTGATGATTATGATAGTTGAAGCTGTCGAATCTGTTGCTCACCATGTTGAACCTGTTAATTGTTGTTGATGTTGTTGAATCTGTTGCTTATGCTTGTTGAATCGGTTCTTGAAGCTGTTGATTGTTGAAGCTGTTGAATCTGAAGTTGTTGGATCTGTTGTTGAAGCTGTTGATAGCTGAAGCTGTTAAATCTGTTGTTTAATCTGTTGATCATCATGTTGAAGCTGTTGATATTTATAGGCTACCATGTGCTCCAGTTTTGTTAAAGCTGTTGATTGTTGTAGGCTATTATGTGTTCTAGAGAGCTCTAATTTTGTTAAAGCTGTTGTTGTTAAAGCTGTTGAATCCGTTGTTGTTGAAGCTGTTGATTGTTTTAGGCTATTATGTGCTCTAGTTTTATTTAAGCTGTTGAATCTGTTGTTGTTGAAGATGTTGATTGTTGTAGGTTACAATATGTGCTCTAGAGAGCTCTAGTTTTGTTGAAGCTGTTGAATCTATTGTTGAAGCTGTTGATTGTTGTAGGCTATTATGTGTTCTAGAGAGCTCTAGTTTCGTTGAAATTGTTGAATCTGTTGTTGTTGAAGATGTTGATTGTTTAAGCTACATTATGTGCTCTAGAGAGCTCTAGTTTTGTAAAAGCTATTCAATTTTTTGTTGTTGAAGACGCTGTTTGTTGTAAGCGACATTATGTGCGCTAGAGAGCTCTAGCTTTGTTGAAGCTGTTCAATCTGTTGTTGAAGCTGTTGATTGTTGTAGGCGTGCTCTAGAAAGCTCTAGTTTTGTTGAAGCTCTATTGTTGTAATTATGTGCTCTAGTTTTTGTTGAAGCAGTTGAATCAGCTGTTGATTGTTGTAGGGAGCCCTAGTTTTGTTGTAGCTATTGTATCTGTTGTTGTTGAAGCTGTTGAATCTATTGCTATTATGTGCTCTAGAGAGCTCTATCTAGAGAGCTCTGTTTTGTTGAAATTGTTGAATCTGCATTGTTGTAATTATGTGCTCTAGAGAGCTCTAATTTTGTTGAAAGCTGTTGATTGTTGTAGGCTAATATGTGCTCTAGGGAGCTCTAGTTTTGTTGAAGCTGTTGAATCTGTTGTTGAAGCTGTTGAATCTGTTGTTAAAGCTGTTAATTGTTGTAGGCTATTATGTGATTTAGTTTTATTGAAGCTGTTGAATCTGTTGTTGAAGCTGTTGAATCTGTTGTTAAAGCTGTTGATTGGTGTAGGCTATTATGTGATCTAGTTTTATTGAAGCTGTTGAATCTGTTGATCGTTGTAGGCTATTAAGTGCAATAGAGAGCTCTAGTTTTGTTTAAGTTGTTGAATCTGTTGTTGTTGCCGATGTTGATTATGTGCTCTAGTTTTATTGAAGCTGTTGAATCTGTTGTTGTTGAAGCTGTTGCTTGTTGTAGGCTATTATGTGCAATAGAGAGCTCGTTTTGTTGAAGCTGTTAAATCTGTTGTTGCAGATGTTGATTGTTGTAGGCTATTATGTGCAATAGAGAGCTCTAGTTTTGTTGAAGTTGTTGAATCTGTTGTTGCAGATGTTGATTGTTGTAGGCTACATTGTCTGCTCTAGAGAGCTCTAGTTTTGTTTAAGCTGTTCAATCTGTTGTTGCTGAAGGTGTCAAATGTTGTAAGGTATTATGTGATCTAGAGAGCTCTAGTTTTGTTGAAATTGTTGAATCTGTTGTTGTTGACGATGTTGATTGTTGTAAGGTACATTATGTGCTCTAGAGAGCTCTAGCTTTGTTAAAGCTGTTGATTATTGTAGGCTATTATGTGCTCTAGAAAGCTCTAGTTTTGTTGAAGCAGTTGAATCAGCTGTTGATTGTTGTAGGCTATTATGTGCTCTAGAGAGCTCTAGTTTTGTTGAAGCAGTTGAATCTGTTGTTGAAGCTGTCGATTGTTGTAGGCTAATATGTGCTCTAAGGAGCTCTAGTTTTGTTGAAGCTATTGAATCTGTTGTTGTTGAAGCTGTTGAATCTCTTGTTAAAGCTGTTGATTGTTGTAGGCTATTATGTGCTCTAGTTTCATTGAAGCTGTTGAATCTGTTGTTGAAGCTGTTGATTGTTGTAGGCTACTATGTGCAATAGAGAGCTCTAGTTTTGTTGAAGTTGTTGAATCTGTTGGTGCAGATGTTGATTGTTGTATGCTACATTGTCTGCTCTAGAGAGCTCTAGTTTTGTTTAAGCTGTTAAATCTGTTGTTGCTGAAGGTGTCAAATGTTGTAAGGTATTATGTGCTCTAGAGAGCTCTAGTTTTGTTGAAATTGTTGAATCTATTGTTGTTGACAAAGTTGATTGTTGTAAGGTATATTATGTGCTCTAGAGAGCTCTAGCTTTGTTAAAGCTGTTGATTGTTGTAGGCTATTATGTGCTCTAGAAAGCTCTAGTTTTGTTGAGTCAGCTGTTGATTGTTGTAGGCTATTATGTGCTCTAGAGAGCTCTAGTTTTGTTGAAGCAGTTGAATCTGTTGTTGAAGCTGTCGATTGTTGTAGGCTAATATATGCTCTAGGGAGCTCTAGGTTTGTTGAAGCTATTGAATCTGTTGTTGTTGAAGCTGTTGAATCTCTTGTTAAAGCTGTTGATTGTTGTAGGCTATTATGTGCTCTAGTTTTATTGTAGCTGTTGAATCTGTTGTTGTTGAAGCTGTTGATTGTTGTAGGCTATTATGTGCAATAGAGAGCTCTAGTTTTGTTGAAGTTGTTGAATCTGTTGTTGCAGATGTTGATTGTTGTAAGCTACATTGTCTGCTCTAGAGAGCTCTAGTTTTGTTTAAGCTGTTAAATCTGTTGTTGCTGAAGGTGTCAAATGTTGTAAGGTATTATGTGCTCTAGAGAGCTCTAGTTTTGTTGAAATTGTTGAATCTGTTGTTGTTGACGATGTTAATTGTTGTAAGGTACATTATGTGCTCTAGAGAGCTCTAGCTTTGTTAAAGCTGTTGATTGTTGTAGGCTATTATGTGCTCTAGAAAGCTCTAGTTTTGTTGAAGCAGTTGAATCAGCTGTTGATTGTTGTAGGCTATTATGTGCTCTAGAGAGCTCTAGTTTTGTTGAAGCAGTTGAATCTGTTGTTGAAGCTGTCGATTGTTGTAGGTTAATATGTGCTCTAGGGAGCTCTAGTTTTGTTGAAGCTGTTGAATCTGTTGTTGTTGAAGCTGTTGAATGTGTTGTTAAAGCTGTTGATTGTTGTAGGCTATTATGTGATCTAGTTTTATTGAAGCTGTTGAATCTGTTGTTGAAGCTGTTGATCGTTGTAGGCTATTATGTGCAATAGAGAGCTCTAGTTTTGTTTAAGTTGTTGAATCTGTTGTTGTTGCAGATGTTGATTGCTGTAGGCTACATTGTCTGTTATAAAGAGCTCTAGTTTTGTTCAAGCTGTTCAATATGTTGTTGCTGAAGGTGTCAAATGTTGTAGGCTATTATGTGCTCTAGAGAGCTCTAGTTTTGATGAAATTGTTGAATCTGTTATTGACGATGTTAATTGTTGTAAGGTACATTATGTGCTCTAGAGAGCTCTAGTTTTGTTGAAGCAGTTAAATCTGTTGTTGAAGCTGTTGATTGTTTTAGGCTATTATGTGCTCTAGGGAGCTCTAGTTTTGTTGAAGCTGTTGAATCTGTTGTTGTTGAAGCTGTTGAATCTGTTGTTAAAGCTGTTGATTGTTGTAGGCTATTATGTGATCTAGTTTTATTGAACCTGTTGAATCTGTTGTTGAAGCTGTTGATCGTTGTAGGCTATTATGTGCAATAGAGAGCTCTAGTTTTGTTGAAGTTGTTGAATCTGTTGTTGTTACAGATGATTGTTGTAGGCTACATTGTCTGCTCTAGAGAGCTCTAGTTTTGTTTAAGCTGTTAAATCTGTTGTTGCTGAAGGTGTCAAATGTTGTAAGGTATTATGTGCTCTAGAGAGCTCTAGTTTTGTTGAAATTGTTGAATCTGTTGTTGACAATGTTGATTGTTGTAAGGTACATTATGTGCTCTAGAGAGCTCTAGCTTTGTTAAAGCTGTTGATTGCTGTAGGCTATTATGTGCTCTAGAAAGCTCTAGTTTTGTTGAAGCAGTTGAATCAGCTGTTGATTGTTGTAGGCTATTATGTGCTCTAGAGAGCTCTAGTTTTGTTGAAGCAGTTGAATCTGTTGTTGAAGCTGTCGATTGTTGTAGGCTAATATGTGCTCTAGGGAGCTCTAGTTTTGTTGAAGCTGTTGAATCTGTTGTTGAAGCTGTTGAATCTGTTGTTAAAGCTGCTGATTGTTGTAGGCTATTATGTGATCTAGTTTTATTGAAGCTGTTAAATCTGTTGTTGAAGCTGTTGATTGTTGTAGGCTATTATGTGCAATAGAGAGCTCTTGTTTTGTTGAAGCTGTTAAATCTGTTGTTGTTGAAGCTGTTGATTGTTGTAGGCTACACTATGTGCTCTAGAGAGCTCTAGTTTGTTGAAGGTGTTGAATCTGTTGTTGAAGCTGTTGATTGTTGTAGGCTATTATGTGCTCTAGAGAGCTCTAGTTTTGTTGAAGCTGTTGAATCTGTTGTTGAAGCTGTTGATTGTTGTAGGATATTATATGCTCTAGAGATCGAGCTCTAGTTTTGTTGAAGTTGTTGAATCTGTTGTTGTTGCAGATGTTGATTGTAGTAGGCTATATTGTGTGCTCTAGAGAGCTCTAGTTTTGTTGAAGCTGTTCAATCTGGTGTTGAAGGTGTCAAATGTTGTAGGCTATTATGTGCTCTAGAGAGCTCTAGTTTTGTTGAAGCAGTTGAATCTGTTGTTGAAGCAGTTGATTGTTGTAGGCTATTATGTGCTCTAGGGAGCTCTAGTTTTGTTGAAGCTGTTGAATCTGTTGTTGTTAAAGCTGTTGACTGTTGTAGGCTATTATGTGCTCTAGTTTTATTGAAGCTGTTCAATCTGTAGTTGTTGAAGATGTTGATTGTTGTAGGCTACATTATGTGCTCTAGAGAGATCTAGTTTTGCCGAAGCTGTTGAATCTGTTGTTGAAGCTGTTGATTGTTGTTGATTTTGTTGAAGTTAAATCAGTTGTTGTTGAAGCCGTTGATTGTTGTTGATATTGAATTTGTTGTTGAAAAAGTTGATTGTTGATTATATTTGTTGAAGCTGTTGTTGAATCTATTGATCTTGTTAGTATAGTTGAAGCTGTTGATTGCTGGTTATTATCGTTGAAGCTGTTGAATTTGTTGATCACCATGTTGATCGAAGCTCTTTATTGTTGATGTTGAATCTGTTCCTGTTGATTGTTGTTCAAGCTGTTGAATAATCTGTTGTGGAAGCTGGTGATTATTGAAGCCGTTGAATCTGTTGTCTAATCTGTTGATCACCATGTTGAACTTGTTGATTGTTGTTGATGTTGTTCATTCTGTTGTTTTTGAAACTGTTGATTGTCATGACCGTTGAAGCTGTTGAATTTGTTGATCTTGTTAGTATACTTGAAGCTGTTGATTGTTAGTATAGTCTATCTTGTGTAAGAGTAGGCTCGCCCCAATAAATCAATAGCTTCAATCATCATGTTGAAGCTGCTGAATCTGTTGATTGTTGTTGTTGTTGTTGATGTTAAATCTGTTGTTGAAACTGTTGATTGTTGTTGATGTTGTTGAATCTGTTCATTGTTGATTATAATTATTGAAGCTGTTGTTCAATCTGTTGATATTGTTAGTATAGTTAAAGCTGTTGATTGTTGATTATGATTGTTGAATCTGTTGATCACCATGTTGAAGATGTTAATTGTTGTTGATGTTGTTGAATCTGTTGCTGTTGATTGTTGTTGAATCTGTTGTTGTTGAAGCTCGTGATTGTTGTAGCTGTTGAATAATCAGTTGTTGAAGCTGGTAATTGATGAAGCTGTTGAATCTGTTGATCACCATGTTGAAGTTGTTGATTGTGTTGATGTTGAATTTGTTGTTGTTGAAGCTGTTGATTGTTGGTTAGACTGTTGAAGCTCTTGAATTTGTTAAACTTGTTAGTACAGTTGAAACTGTTGATTGTTTGTACAGTCTATCTTGTGTAAGAGTAGGCTCGCCCCAAATAAATCAATAGCTTCAATCACCATGTTGAAGCTGTTGACTGTTGAAGCTGTTGAATCTGTTGTTGAAGCTGTTCATTGTTGATTATGATTGTTGAAGCTGTTGAATCTGTTGATCTTGTTAGTATAGTTCAAGTTATTGATTGTTGGCTGTGATTGTTGGAGCTGTTGAATCTGTTGATCACCATGTTAATTGTTGATGTTGAATCTGTTGTTGTTAAGCTGTTGATTGTTGAAGTTGTTGAATAATTGGTTGTTGAAGCTGATGATTATTGAAGCTGTTGAATCTGTTGTTTAATCTGTTGATCACCATGTTGAAGTGTTCTTGATGTTGTTGAATCTGTTGTTGTTGAAGCTGTTGATTATTTGTCATGACTGTTGAAGCTCTTGAATTTGTTGATCTTGTTAGTACAGTTGAAACTGTTGATTGTTTGTACAGTCTATCTTGTGTAAGAGTAGGCTTGCCCCAAACCTTGAATCAGTGTTTCCCTAGCATACTTAAGGCATGTTGGCTCTGCAAGCCTTCAACGTAGATTTTTCTTTGATGTGGATGCCGAATGCTTTGATGTGGTCATAGGCCACGCCCAAACCATGCCCTTCCATCTCGCTTTGAATTATTTTTGAGAACACTGCATGAACTATCACGTACATGTGTGATGGTAGAGGCACGTACCAAATTGTTTTTGTGTGTCCACACGAATCACAATTGGGGAGACCATGCCTTTCAGAACATCATAGTCACAGACACCTACAATATAAAAGACAAGAGAGAGAGAGAGAGAGAAAATATGAAACTACTTGCAAAACATTTTATTATACACAATACTGTGCTAAAAAAGGATGATACATGCAAGATACACTGTATTATATTAAGGGATTTTAATTTACTGCTATAACTAATTTATATCCCAAGGCTCCCCTCCATAGCAAGAAACTACTGCAAATACTAAAATCAACTGCACAAAGAAGAGCTATCGAAGAAGAACGTACTGTATAGCTGAAAACAGCAGGCTGACTACACAAGCCTTGAGGACTGGCTGGCTACCTCACCTACGTATCAAGGCCATTTAACATTCTGAACACTGTAACTGTG
>OZ220010.1:0-1096171 GCA_964291365.2 Stappiaceae bacterium | reverse complement strand
AGTCAGATGCCTCCGACCTGGGTTGGGGAGCAGTGTGTCTCAACCAGACAACATCGACAGGAGGTGTATGGAATACACAAGAGACGACCCTTCACATCAACTGCAAGGAACTTTTTGCAGCATGGTTGGGGCTTCAATGCTATGCTTCGAGCCTACAGGATGTACACATACATCTTCGGATAGACAACACAGCAGCAGTGGCCTATGTGAACAAAATGGGTGGTCTGCATTCCAAGGACCTATGTCAACTAGCACTACAGATCTGGGATTGGTGTCTGTCCAGGAACCTTACAATTTCAGCAGAGCACCTACCAGGGTCACTGAACCAACTGGCAGACAAGGAATCGAGAACAGACTCGGATTCATCAGAATGGGCACTACACATGCAGATCTTTCACAAGCTGATGGAGATGAGGGGTCCATGTTCAGTGGATCTCTTTGCATCCCGTCTTTCAGCCAAACTCCCAACATATTTCAGTTGGAGATTGGATCCAGGAGCAAAAGCAGTGGATGCACTAACACAGTCGTGGAACAACATCAGAGGCTATGCCTTCCCTCCATTTTGCCTAATAGGCAGATGTCTGACCAAAATCAGATCAGAGAAAGTCCCTTGGGTACTGTTGATCACACCCTTATGGAAATCACAAACATGGTTTCCTCTACTTCCAGAGATGTCAGTGGAACCTCCAATCCTACTCCCGAGCGACAACAACTTATTAATGGATCCACGTGGGAATCCTCATCCAATGATCCTACAAGGTCATCTGCAGTTAGTCGCCTGGACTGTATCAGGAATTCCTTACAAAGTAGAGGCCTTTCAGACAAAGCTATTTCACTCTTATGTGCATCATGGAGGAGCAACACAGAATCTTCTTACTCCAGCTCATGGAGAATTTGGGAGAAATGGTGCTCTTCAGAGGGTGTCAATCCCCTTTGTGCAACTATAGAGAATGTCTTGGAATTCCTTACGGATCAATTCCACCAGGGGAAGAAGTACAGCACCCTCAATACCTACAGATCTACTATTTCTACCACTCATATGCCATTGGATGGTTTTCAAATTGGCAAGCACCCTCTCGTCTCCCGACTAATGAAAGGAGTATATCATCTTCGTCCACCTCAGCCCAGACATACTGGTAGGTGGGACGTAAAACAAGTATTGGATTTCCTGAAACAAAAAGGCGAAACCGCTGATCTATCGATAAAAGATCTCACCCTCAAGCTTGCCATGTTAATGGCGTTATCAAATGCAGATAGAGCATCAGACTTATGTGCTCTTGATGTGCAGTACTTTTCCTTAACACCAGATGGTGCAGAGTTTCAACTGGTAGCACTGACAAAATCAGCTAGACCAGACCGACATTTAACTTCCTTTTATGCATCTTTCCAAGATAAAACAGTTTGCCCAGTGATCACCTTGCAACTATATCTTACACGAACAGCTGATTGGAGGGCTGAACAGAATAGGAATCAACTATTCCTATCTATCAACAAACCACATCATCCAGTCACTCCAGCCACGGTTGCACGATGGCTTAAGGAGACATTGAGAATGGCAGGAGTATCCACAGACTTCACTGCCCATTCTACTAGAGCTACTGCTGTTTCAGTAGCCTTTGACAAGGGTGTCTCAATAAAAGACATCTTGAATACAGCAGACTGGTCATCTGATTCAGTCTTTAAGAAACATTATTATAAACCATCAACCTATTCTGTAAACCAATCTACATTTTCACATGCTATTTTGCAAGCATAATCTCGTATGATATTATATTGTAAATTTGCTGCATAATTTTAATCATTGTTAATAATTTTTAAAAGAACAAATATTTCCCTTGAGAAAATGACTTTGAACAACACACCGTCATGTCGGAACCAGAGGCTCCGAAGTACAATTGATGATCTCACCAGGGTCCAGAGGACCTGCAGTGTGATCGAGATTGTATGAGGAGCTGATGGTGAAGACATCACGGTGTGTCCCACCCATATCAGTAAGGTGAAGTACATCACCGTTATTCTTTCATTCCCACCCAGATAAGAGTTGACAGTCAGAGTTACAAGAAAGAAGACTGATCACATTCCTTGGTGGTGTCCTAGGTAATGGCACCAAAAAGATCACGTGACTTTGAACTTGCTGTCAGTGGACGGGGAAAAGGACTAAACACACCGTGATGTCTTCGCCATCAGCTCCTCATACAATCTCGATCACACTGCAGGTCCTCTGGACCCTGGTGAGATCATCAATTATAAGTCACACAGTGACAGACTAATATAGCAGAATTTTGTGCTTCATTGTTGCAGGCAATTGCACCAGAATGTCGATTGCCACATTGGCAGTGATTCTGACTGTTACATGTGAACCAATTTGGACACTTACTATCACTGCTACATTGAGAGCTTTTGTTACTAAGCTGTTCATGTCTTGATTTACCAGCTGATTCTATTGCTAGGGCTAGTAGTAGGATTACCTTCCCTACAAATTTCATGCTGGAGGACTAGTACAGCTGTGAGCAGTTATTACTGTTTCATTGTGGATTTTGGACCAGCTTTCACATAGTATGATGTTATCATGTGTATATTTGGGATGATGAATGTTTTGTATCCTGAGTTAGGGACAGCCGACTTCAAAAATGACAACAGTGATGATACTGAAAGTATATAATATGCATGAAATCAGATCATCTCAAAGGTAGATAGTGTTATAATATACATTCCATTTATAATATATTAAACTGTCTAGGTACTAGTTAATGGATGTTATGTTTCAGTGTCACTCAGTTTATTTTTCCTGGTACTGATAATTTGTATTGCAGCTGTCATGATAGTCGGAAATAGTACTGTACATGTATGTAGTTATATGTATGTTGTTTGATGTGGTGATCAAAGGCGTGGTATGCATATTTTTATCTTTGAGAGCAACCATGAACCAATGAGATATGTGATATAGAGTAGTGGAACGAATGCTGTCAGAAGTGCAAGGATGGTCAATGCCGTGTGGTAATAGAAGTACTTTTCAATATTAACTAGTCCTCTTTCCAGTATAGCAACGTAAGAGAAACTGAGTAAGAAAGCAAACATTAAATCAGGCAATGGATAGCGCAAATTGACCTTTTTTAGCGGCTGAATGTTAATCATTACTATCAATAGAATTAGTAGAACAATGAGACCATATACAAAGTACATCACTGACAGGATTAAGCCATAAAGAATGAAGAGCAACTGCTGGATTAGCAACATCAGTACTGAAAACCAACGGCAGTCGAATGTTCCAGTTTCTGTCCCATCCTTGTAACAGCCTTGGAAGGAATCAACAAAGGCATGGAGAAAGTGCCAGTTGAAAGGAAAGAGAGAGAGGAACTTTTGGAAAAAGTGACAGGGGTACAAAACTAGTACAACTGTAGGAAAGATCACAAAAAATGTAAAGATTATGATTGCTAGGATAGCATAAGGAAGGTGATGATTACCGAAATAAGGAACACTTGGTGAGTAGTAGAGTCCAAATAATACTTTGCTTGAGCCCAACTGATAAATTTTAGTTGGTATTAAAAGATCAACTGTTACACTCAAGACCTTGACATATGATAGTAGAAAGAAGGTGGCAAAAGAATCAAGTACAGATGTGCGAATATCCCAAGATCCTTTAAGTTTTACCAAAACCCTTCTGAATGGTTTCCATACAATCACAATCAAAGAGACATTTCTATCATAGAGAACAATAAGCAAGTAGGAAAAGAGTATCAGTGCAAAGGGATAAAGTGCAATTATGTACTCTAGAGCTAATGCTTGAAGAGTTGTAACATTGAGACAAATATCAGGAATGATGGAATGGAATAGATCAAGATTCCACAAGGTATAAAATGCAAAGACTGCTTTAGCGGTTGTGAGATACTGTGCATTTTCGATACTGAGAGCAAGTAGCATTATTCGAATGAATGCAGGCATAGACATGGTTTGACTGTACCAAACCATACCGTGAAGGTGGGATGATGTCACATTAATGTTAAAAGCAAGTATAAAGAAATAAAATATGGTGAGGGGTACAAATCCAGCTAGGATAAACTTCCACCAATTTTTATTCCCATCTGGACACTTTGCACAACTGAGATTGTATGATAGAACTAAAGGGCTATATCCCTCTTCACAATCACCACAGAGTAGGCCAGTTCTGTGAAAGTGTGTGCATACTGAATGGTTGATCAATGATTTGGGATCCTTAGGTAGTTGTCGAATAGGCAAATCATGGGTCCAGTTGAAACTTCGACAATTGTAGAAGCAACCTCCAACATAAGTAGAGTTTTTATCTTTATTATAGGTCACACAATTGCAGTTCAGAACAGCTGAAGTGTGAGCTCTGTCATCACATAAAATCTTATCTGTGTGTCTATCGTCACACTGACACTTTTTGTTGGCATTGCATATGAACCACGTCGGACAAATGCTATCATTGCTACATTGAATATGATTTTCTTTTTGTAACATGTATACATTAGTGTTGCTTTCTTTTGACTTGCTTAATGGTTCCACTATTAGCATTAAGAATAGCACTGTCTCAACTAAAGATCTCATGTTTAGTCCTACCCTACTATGCAGCTACCCTATAGCTATTATAGTATCATATGCACTATGGTATATATGGTAGGAAAGATCTATTTCATGTTTGTTTTCTGCTCTCTGTATGTCGTTATTGTTAGTCTAAGAGTGAAATTGAGAAAACAGTATGCATTAATGTTGTAGTTGTGTTACAAAGCGGTTGTCTCTGATAACATCTAAACAAACATCTGCTTTCACAAGGCATAAATTACCTACTCTATATAAACTGATTACATGTATGCATTCTTGTATTAAGTCATGAATATTTAATATGAAATGTAATCTGGACATCACTCTTAAATGTCTTGTAGCAGTGGCTCCCTCAGTGTATGTGAACTAGTTGTACATGTGTAATTCTCCACCATAATCTCTTGATCTTGTTCTCTGAATTTTGTTGTCTCATATGTGTACCGGAAGTCATCATTCAATGTCAAAACTTTTGTTGAATTAGAAAGTGTGACTTCTGTGGATGAACATTTAAAAATGTTGCTTGCATTAGTAGAATCAGAATTGTCTCTTTTGACCTGTTTGTTTTGTTTAATCTCGTTCAAAATCCAATCACAAACTTTCTTATACCTCATGAATCTGCTGAAAGTATAGTGAATATGATACAGCATGATACATAGGAACAATACTAAGGTTATGCTGATAGATATGTAAGTTGAAGTCTTCTGTGCACTTACATGTTGGGTATAGAAAGTAATCACAGTGAGAAAAAGAAGATTAAAATAGCAGATATTTTCAATATGGTCCAATATCTTCTTTTTGTACACTTTATTACCTATGTATGTTTTTAGCATGACTAGTGAACCAATAACTATTCCGGTAGTGAGAAGGTTGTATTGAGGACTTCCTGATATGTTTAATGATATCAGAATGTCAAGTATCACTCGCAGGAGAAGGAGAATACATGTCCAAAAGTGATACTTTGGCCTGTATGGAGCATGATACGCTTCAATGAAGCAGTTCAGTTTAGTGTTTCTGACCCATTTGAAAGCTGTGATATTTGGTGCACGCAGAAGCCACTGCCATAATAAGAGAATAATTGTGTAGCCAAGTAACATAATGAGTAAGGCAAATCCTATCAAAACGAGTGCGATGTGCTTTCCCTGAAAATATTTAACATTTGCGTCTGAAAGCCAAACGATTTCGTATGTGTTATTTGGATAATTGATTGTTGTAAAGGAGAAAATTTCAAGAGTGATATGAAGGTAATAGGCCAATGCTTGGGGCATATCAAGCAGTTTAGACCACCTACAGGCTGTAGCCTTGTTTACACTGACCACAGAGCAAGCCTGAATGGTTGAAATTACACTGAGCATCAGCTCCATTGGGTTTGTTGAAGTTAATAATTGTAGAAATGGTGGAAGACAGTAATCATGAGGGCAATTTGGATGGATAATGTACATGTAGCCATCCCCTTGCATGTTAGGTGTATAGTTTATCCAGGTATTTGTTTTTCTCACAAAGGAGTCAGAATCATAGACAGTCATATATGGTTGTAGTGCTGGATCGCATTCACATTCACATTTGTTACTGTTTGTCGAAATCCAATTAAGCACTTGCACTCGGTAAAATTTATTTTGATGCCGAGAAATGATAGGCTTAGCATTCTACATGGGCTAGGGTCAGTGTACAGAATAAGTTCCACTGAGCTGTTTTGGGAGGAAATATTGAATACTAAATCTGTACACTTTTGTGATGCTTGTTTTAATTGTGGCCCTTCACCTAAACTACCGTCTGGCAAATAACTGTGAATACTGGTTTTAACGGTATGATTTATTTGATCAACTGCAACTACTGAAAGTGTAAATTTTTCACCCTTTCTCACATCGATATTTGGTCGCCTAAAGCTGCAATCATAAGTTGTGTTTTGACAGAAGCAGATCCTTACAGCATCAGATGCTATCTCATCTGTAGTATTTTGTGAACTTAGTCCTCCTTCACTCAGAAAATATGTAACTCCATTGATTGATTGAGAAAGTTTAGTCGTGTAAATACTCTTGTTGTATATGTCTGCCATAGGGCTTACTGTGCATCTATCCAGAAGTCCTCCGTATAATACTGATCCTCTCATTGCTGTGTTGTTCATAAAGTTGACCCAGTGTTTGCATCCTGTTTTTTTAATATTTATGTCATTGTATAAAGCTTGAAAGAAACATTCAGTTTCTGTTTTGTATTCCGAATAAGAATTACTTGCACATACATCTAGATAGGTTTTATCATTAACAAATACTGCTCCACCATCACTTTCAGCTGTATTTTGTATGAAGCCTATTTCATAGGGAGAAGATCTACTCTCTGTGCCAGTGAGCTTAGAATTTGCTTCAAGATATAAGCCACCAACATTCTCAGCTCGATTATTAGCTAGTATTAATGAAGACTTGTACTCATTTATCACAGAATAGCCTATGCTGATTGATGTAGCAACAGCATGGACACCACCCCCAGTCTTGCATGTTGTGTTTCCTGAAAATGTGCAGTTTCCCCTGCAAACGAAGCTACTCAAATAAAGGAAAGCTCCTCCTCCACTCTTACTTGCTGAGTTGTTCTTGATTGATATGTTTCCAAACACTTTTATTTTGCTTTGAGAGGCATAAAGTGCGCCTCCAGATTTTTCTGAATAATTTTCCAAGAATGTGGTGTAATTGAAAAAATCAATTGTATTTTGTAACACTGTCAGTATACTTTCTGCCAGTAGATGATGGTTTGGATCATCATTGTTGTATGTTTGTGTGCAATTATTAAATGAATTATTCCCAGTGAATTCCACATGGCTATTCATAATAAGAAATGCCCCTCTATTATATGAAAAATTCAGTCCGCCTGTAATGTGTGTACCAGTTTTCAACAAATGAACTGTGCTGAAGTTACCACAGTTATTTGATGTTGTGAGATCTTGCAAATAAGTGTTATCTTTTATGAAACAAAGAATGCAGTTGGCAGCAAAATTAGAGCGTAAAGTAGTATTGCTGATATTGACGTTACTATCTGATAAAAATGATCCTTTCTCCTACATCGTTTTCAATTCTACTTCCTTCCATTGTGAAGTTACCATTAAAGATATTGATCAATGCTAAGTGAGTATTATGTTCTAATTCTTGCATTAAATTAGTACTATGGAAGGTACAATTGATAATAGTGATTACAGCTTGCTTCTTAGCTTTGTATGTGACATTACTATTATTGGATAATATGATGGATACTTCTGCTGTGCCAGTAATGATTGCAGTTTTGTAGAAGGAGCACATTTTTATTGTTGCTTTAGTACTCGTTAGGTGAAGCAATGTAACACTTCCAATATAGTCATTGAAGTAGCTGCAATTTTTAATTTCAAGGGTTGTAACATTGGTAGCTGTGATGTTTTCACATCCAAGAAATGTAATATTTGTCATTTCCACATGGTTAATGTCTTCTAGAAAAAGTTGTCCATGAACATCACATGCAATACTAGTCCCAATTAGTGACCTTAGTATGAAACGTTCCTTGTTCAAAATTCTAGCTTCGAAGACAGTGAATGATTGCCTGGCTGCAATATTAGCTGAATAACTGCATCTGAAGTATTAAAGCTTTCCAGTGTAGAGCAAGGCCTACTGCAGCACTGTGTGTCTACTGATGGTATGATGCAGTATTCTTTTGCTCCACAGTTGTGCAAGATCAAGCAAACTATCAACACTCTCAGCCTTACCATATTATTGACTTTTCTTCTATGGTATTCCTTGGGCCTGCTGTCGTACAGGGCTTTAAATGTGCTAATGCATGCATGATTAGTTGATATTTTGATGTTTCAAGGAATTGATGTATTTTAGTTTACTTGATAGCTGCTATGTAATTGAGTATACTATTACACATGTATGCATGTGTATAGCATGCTGCAAATTAATGGTGTGCTCCTTGTTGATCACCATTAGGATAGGTCCTTTACCAGGATGGTACTGAATGAGCTTCTCCCAGAGATCTATAGCATTGCAGTATCAACAGAAATTGTTGTTGCAGTAATATGTAACACACATGCTTTACTCAGAATCGTAGAGTTTATCTGTCCATAGATTGGGAATCACTGGATCCATATCAACTAGTAAACTTCGTTTGTGCACTAAGCTTTAGTTTGCAAACATACTTGCTACTCAGTGTTAAGAAGTGATTACTCTGATGAATAACAGTGTATACCCCTGAGTGTTTTCCCCAGTAAATATATTATCACAGTACATTATTTTTGCTTGAGAATTGTCACTAAATTTATTGGCACATAATAATAATAATAGTAATGGAATTGTAACGTTATGTATAATATTGTGTGCAATGGTATCACGATAATAATCAGTTTAAAACACTTATATGTGTGAATTTTTTAGTTTTAGATGAGTCATTTCTGTTTTCATTGTTATGTCTCCACCTTGAAACTAACCATGAACAGATGATAAATGTGACATAGATGATTGGAATGATTGCTGATGAAGGCTAAACTGCTTTGGAAAGCTTACAT
This sequence comes from Stappiaceae bacterium, assembly GCA_964291365.2. Classification (GTDB taxonomy): domain Bacteria; phylum Pseudomonadota; class Alphaproteobacteria; order Rhizobiales; family Stappiaceae; genus JBDWFY01. Next base: position 1,087,095 of record OZ220010.1, on the reverse strand, counting down.
ATAGGGCGTTGATCCAGCTTACGTAAATGCCTTAAGCCAGCTTAAAGCGTTTACACATTGACGTTTGTACAGCAGCATATCCTAAACCGTTTGTTAAACCAGTTTCAAACCATTTCCCAGAAGTGATTTTCAAAGAGGTTTAGTTAAATAGCTCTTTGTAAAGCGGCTTAGCACGTTTGCACAAGCCAACTTAAATTAAACTAAGTTGGCTTCCAAAACAGTTTAGTGTAAATGGGGCTTTAGTGTTTAAGTGTGCATACCTAAGTTGCTTTTCATTTGTGAATATCTGTTGAACAACTGTATTGTAAACCCAGTATTCCCTCAGCAAGAGTGTTATTGAAGAGTAGATTAGGTTAAGAGTGTTGAACTACGTATAAGAGTGTTCCGGTAGAGTGATAACACAGATGCGTAGCTATATGAAATCTGTAGTGTAAACTAGTACATGACAGTTTATACAAGTGACCACAATTCACACACACTACAGTCTGATTAGGCACATGTGACTCATATAGCTGTGTTTACATAACACCTAGTAAACTACACCACTTGTGGGACTGATTACTACATTGTATTTTTGCTTGCATCTTTCTACAGCTATCCAGATGTACGGGAGTTCAACACTCTTGTCCTAATCTACTCTTGAGTTAACAAAAGCCCAGAATACTTTTTATCATTAAATTAGTTTGTTTTTGCATTAATCGACATATAGTTAAGAGGTTCTTTATTGATATGGGAATATTTTATTGTACACGGGCAATGATCAATTTTAGCCTAAATCTGTCGTCATCATTGTCATTATCATCCACATAATTGCTAGATCTCAAGATTTAGGCATCATGATAGTGATTAATGCTATCAAAATGTCAGAAAGGGTAAAAAAAAGTGACTTTTCCGTGCCTCTAGATGTAAACATTGGACAAGGAACACAAATGCTACACTGAATTGTGTTTTGATTGGCTTACTTGAGCTATACATGCTGACATTTCTGTCCATATTCAAAGTTAAGTAATCCAATTGGTCAACATCAATTGAAAGCTTATTTTATACAAGATTACTGACTAGCTATACAATATGTATGTAGCATTAAAGATTAAAATAAGTGATCTAATCGGTCGACATCAATTGAAAGCTTATTTTGTACAAGATTACTGACTAGCTATGTATGTAGCATTGACAAGATTTGTGAATAAATTGTGTTTACAGTCCTTACTTATTAAACTTAACATAACTACTATTTAACATAATTTAGCTCTCTATCTGTCAAGTTATGAGCACAAGTGAATGACTACATGTAGAGGAAAGGTAGTCGTGGTATGCGTACATTGATCCTTGAGAACAGCCATGAGCCAATGAGATATGAAATGTAGAGTATTGGAATAATCACTGTCAAAAATACAGTTATTGTAAGAACTGTGTGATAGGCAGAGTATCTTTCAATGTAAGTAAGTTCTCTCCCCAGTATGGCAATGTGGGTAAGACAGAGCAAAATTAAAAAGATCAAGTCATAAAGTGGATATTGTAAACCAACTTTTTTGAGCGGTTGAAAGTTTATTATTACTAACAGTAGGATCAATATAGCGATTAGGCTATATATGAAGAACATTATGGATAGTGTTAAGCCATAAATGATAAAAAGCAATGGGCGCATCAGTAGCATATATACAGAGAACCATCGACAGTCGAATGTTCCAGGTTCCGTCCCATCCTTGTAGCAGCCTTGAAAAGAATCAACAAAGGCATGGAGAAAGTGCCAGTTAAAAGGAAAGAGAGAAAGAAACTTTTGAAAGGACTTACAAGGGTAGCAGATTAAAATGATTGTAGGGATACATACAAACAGTGTAACGATATTTACTGCTAGGATAGCATAGGGAAGGTGATATTTGCCAAAGTAAGAGATACTTGGTGAGTAATAGAGTCCAAACATTGACTTGTTCGAACCAAGCTGATAAATTTTAGTTGGTATCAAAATATCCACTGTTACATTTAATACCTTGTTGTAGGACAACAAAAAGAAAGTGGCAAAAGAATCAAGAACAGATGTACGAATGTCCCAAGACTTTCGAAACACTGCAAGTACTTTCTTAAATGGTGTCCATACAGCTACTATAAACGCAATTCTTCTATCATAGAGCACAATAAGGAGATATGTAAATAGTATCAAGACAAAGGGATAGAGTGCAATAAGATATTCCAGGGCTAAGGCTTGAAGGGTTGTCACATTTAGACAAATATTAGGAAGGATGGAGCGAAAAAGATCAAGATTCCACAGACTATAGAATACAAAAATCGCTTTTGTGATGTTCAGATATTCCATTTTCTTTACTCTGCATGTAAGTAGGATTATTCTGGTGAAGGCAGGCATAGACAAAGCTTGACTGTACCAAACCACACCATGAAGGCGGGAAGATGTCACATTAATGCTAAAGGCAAGTATAAATAAATAAAATGCTGTCAGGGGCAAAAATCCAGCCAGGAAAAATTTCCACCAATTCTTATGCCCATCTGGACACTCCACACAACTGAGATCATATGATAGTACCAGTGGACTGTATCCATCTTTACAGTTACCACATAATAGGCCAGTTCGATGAAAGTATTTGCATACTGAATAGTTACTAATCAGCATTTCTGGATTTTCAGGTAGTTTTTGAATGAATGAGTCATATGATAGACCAGTGGTTATGCAGTTGTAGAAGCAAGCCCCAACATATGTCGATTTGCTCTCATTGTCATAAGTTACGCAATTGCAGTTTAAAACTGCAGAAGTTTGTGTTTGATTATTGCATCTAATTGCCATTGTGCGTCCGCTATCACACTGACACCTTTTCTCGGCATTACAAGTGAACCATGTTGGACAAATACTGTCATTACTACAGTGATTATTGTTCCCTGAGGACTTACTCACACTGATACTGTCAGACCTGTTACATTTCAACTTATTTGATGATACTGCAAATAGCACTAAGAACAACACTACCTTGTTCATGGTGCAAATGTTCAAATCTGAGTTGTAAGCAGTTGCCTTTGTTCAAATCCTTTTATTTGCATTTGCTGAATGGAGGTTTCAATTTCTGGGTTACATAAAGGTTGTGATTTGTGTAAACTGTAGTAGTTTGTCCACGTTTGTCATTCACATTGAGTATCATCCGTGCATTCTTCATTGCATGGGTATGGGTGTTCCCATAGCTCGCTAGTGTGGTGCCCTGCTGCACTACTTTGTGTGGTTCACCTTTGACCCTCCATTACTATACATACATGATTACCGAAATAAGGAACACTTGGTGAGCAATAGAGTCCAAATAATACTTTGTTTGAGCCCAACTGATAAATTTTAGTTGGTATTAAAAGATCAACTGTTACACTCATGACCTTGACGTATGATAGTAGAAAGAAGGTGGCAAAAGAATTAAGTACAGATGTGCGAATATCCCAAGATCCTTTAAGTTTCACCAACACCCTTCTGAACCGTTTCCACACAATCACATTTCAAAGAGACTTTTCTATCACAGAGAACAATAAGCAAGTAGGAAAAGAGTATCAGTGCAAAGGGATAAAGTGCAATTATGTACTCTAGAGCTAACGCTTGAAGAGTTGAAACATTGAGACAAAAATTGGGAATGATGGAATGGAATAGATCAAGATTCCACAAGGTATAAAATGCAAAGACTGCTTTAGCGGTTGTGAGATACTGTGCATTTTCAATACTGAGAGCAAGTAGCATTATTCGAATGAATGCAGGCATAGACATAGTTTGACTGTACCAAACCACGCCATGAAGGTGGGAAGATGTCACATTAATGTTAAAAGCAAGTATAAAGAAATAAAATACGGTGAGGGGTACAAATCCAGCTAGGATAAACTTCCATCAATTTTTATACCCATCTGGACACTTTGCACAATTGAGATTGTACGATAGAACAAATGGACTATATCCCTCTTCACAATCACCACAGAGTAGGCCAGTTCTGTGAAAGTGTGTGCATACTGAATCAGGGGTTCCCGAAGCGACAAAAACATTGTAGCCAAATTGGCTATTAGATCATTTGTTTTGTAGCCAAATTTCATATACAGTAGCCAAGTACAAATACCAGGGGGGTTGCACAAATGTGAGAGAGAGAGAGAGAGATGCACATACACTATACATTGTAGCATATACTCTTGGTTGTAGTAAGCCTATGACTGCAATGTAAGCTGCCCAGCTGTGCTGACAAGTGGTTATGTTTGCAGCATTACTAGTGTTGGTGTTAAGTAAACTTTGTGGTGAGCTACTAAACTTGCAATAGTGTAGTAGAGTGTTCCACCAGACGACCATTACCTACTAGCTACACTCCTCCCATTTTCGCCAATTTGGCGATCAACGCGACTAGACAGTCGCCAGAAGCCATTGGACAATCGCAAATGGCGATTTTGGCGACCGTGTGGGGAACCACTGTGAATGGTTGATCAGAGCTTCTGGATCATTAGGTAGTTGTCGAATAGGCAAATTGTTGGTCCAATTGAAACTTTGACAGTTGTAGAAGCAACCTCCAACATAAGTAGACCTTTTATCTTTATTGTAAGTCACACAGTTACAGTTCAGAACAGCTGAAGTGTGAGCTCTGTCGTCACATAAAATCTTATCTGTGTGTCTGTCATCACACTGACACTTTTTATTGGCATTGCATGTGAACCATGTTGGACAAATACTGTCATTACTACATTGAATATGATTTTCTTTTTGTAACTAGTATTGCTTTCTTTTGACTTGCTTAATGGTACCACTATTAGCATTAAGAACAGCAATATCTCAACTAAAGATCTCATGTTTAGTCCTACCCTACTATGCAGCCACCCTATAGTTATTATAGTATCATATGCACTATGGTATATGTGGTAGGAAAGTTCTATTTCATGTTTGTTTTCTGTTGTCTGTATGTCGTTATTGTTAGTCTAAGAGTGAAATTGAGAAAATGGTATGCATTGCTGTTGTAGTTGTGTTAGAAAACGATTGTCTCTAAAGCTCATGATAACATCTAAACAAACATCTGCTTTCATAAGGCATAAACTACCTACTCTATATAAACTGATTACATGTATGCATTCTTGTATTAAGTCATGAATATTTAATATGAAATGTAATTTGGGACAACACTCTTAAATATTTTGTAGCAGTGGCGCCCTCAGTGTATGTGAACTTGTTGTACATGTGTAATTCTCCACCATAATCTCTTGATCTTGTTCTCTGAATTTTGTTGTCTCATATGTGTACCAGAAGTCATCATTCGATGTCAAAACTTTTATTGAATTAGAGGGTGTGACTTCTGTGGACGAACATTTAAAAACGTTGCTTGCAGTAGTAGAATCAGAATTGTCTCTTTTGACCTGTTTGTTTCGTTTGATCTTGTTCAAAATCCACTTTCTTATACCACATGAATCTGCTGAAAGTATAGTGAATATGATACAGCATGATACATAGGAACAATACTAAGGTTATGCTGATAGATATGTAAGTTGAAGTCTCCTGTGCACTTACATGTTGGGTATAGAAGGTAATCACAGTGAGAAAAAGAAGATTAAAATAGCAGATATTTTCAATATAGTCCAATATCTTCTTTTTGTACACTTGATTACCTATGTATGTTTTTAGCATGACTAGTAAGCCAATAACTATTCCGGTAGTGAGAAGGTTGTATTGAGGACTTCCTGATATGTTTAATGATATCAGAATGTCAAGTATCACTTGCAGGAGAAGGAGAATGCCTGTCCAAAAGCGATACTTTGGCCTGTATGGAGCATGGTACACTTCAATGAAGCAGTTCAGTTTAGTGTTTCTGACCCATTTGGTATCACGATAATAATCAGTTTAAAACACTTATATGTGTGCATTTTAACTTTAGATGAGTCGTTTCTGTTTCTATTGTTGTGTCTTGACCTTGAAACTAACCATGAACAGATGATAAATGTGACATAGATGATTGGAATGACTACTGATGATGGCTAAACTGCTTTGGAAAGCTTACATATTGGGTGTTGATCCAGCTTACGTAAACGCCTTAAGCCAGCTTAAAGCATTTACACATGGATGTCTGTACAGCAGCATATCCTAAACCGTTTTGAAACCAGTTTCAAACCACCTCCCAGAAGTGGTTTACAAAGAGGTTAAGTTAAATAGCTCTTTGTAAAGTGGCTTAGCACGTTTACACAAGCCAACTTAAATTAAACTAAGTTGGCTTCCAAAACAGTTTAGTGTAAATGGGGCTTTAGTGTTTAAGTATGCATACCTAAGTTGCTTTTCATTTGTGAATATCTGTTGAACAACTGTATTGTAAACCCAGTATTCCCTCAGCAAGAGTGTTATTGAAGAGTAGATTAGGTTAAGAGTGTTGAACTACATATAAGAGTGTTCCAGTAGAGTGATAACACAAGATGCGTAGCTATATGAAATCTGTAGTGTAAACTAGTACATGACAGTTTATACAAGTGACCACAATTCACACACACTACAGTCTGATTAGGCACATGTGACTCATATAGCTGTGTTTACATAACACCTAGTAAACTGTACCACTTGTGGGACTGATTACTACATTGCACTTTTGCTTGCATCTTTCTATAGCTATCCAGATGTACGGGAGTTCAACACTCTTGTCCTAATCTACTCTTGAGTTAACAAAAGCCCAGAGTACTTTTTATCATTAAATTAAGTTTGTTTTTGCATTAATCGACATATAGTTAAGAGGTTCTTTATTGATATGGGAGTATTTTACCATTGTACATGGGCAATGATCAATTTTGGCCTAAATCTGTCGTCGTCATTGTCATTATCGTTCACACAATTGCTAGATCTCAAGATTTAGGCATCATGATGGTGATTAATGCTATCAAAATGTCAGAAATGGTAAAAAAAGTGACTTTTCTGTGCCTCTAGATGTAAACACTGGACAAGGAACACAAACGCCACACTGAATTATGTTTTGATTGGCCTACTTGAGCTATACATGCTGACATTTCTGTCCATATTCAAAGATAAGTGATCTAATCGGTCGACATCAATTGAAAGCTTATTTTGTACAAGATTACTGACTAGCTATGTATGTAGCATTGACAAGATTTGTGAATAAATTGTGTTTACATTCCTTACTTATTAAACTTAACATAACTACTACTTAACATAATTTAGCTCTCTATCTGTCAAGTTATGAGCATGAGTGAATGACTACATGTAGAGGAAAGGCAGTCGTGGTACACGTACATTGATCCTTGAGGACAGCCATGAGCCAATGAGATATGAAATGTAGAGTATTGGAATAATCGCTGTCGAAAATACAGTTATTGTAGGAATTTTGTGACATGTAAAGTGTCTTTCAATATAAGTAAGTTCTCTCCCCAGTATGGTAATGTAGGATCAATATAATGATTAGGCTATATATGAAGAACATTATGGATAGTGTTAAGCCGTAAATGATAAAAAATATTGGGTGCAATATATACAGAGAACGATCGACAGTCGAATGTTCCGATTCCACAGACTATAGAATACAGAAATTGTTTTTATGATGTTCAGATATTCCATTTCCTTTATTCTGCATGTAAGTAGGATTATTCTGATGAAGGCAGGCATAGACAAAGTTTGACTGTACCAAACCACACCATGAAGGCAGGAAGATGTCACATTAATGTTAAAGGTAACTATGAAGAAATAAAATGCTCTCAGGGGCAAAAATCCAACGAGGAAAAATTTCCACCAATTCTAATGCCCATGTGGACACTCCACACAACTGAGGTCATATGATAGTACCAGTGGACTGTACCCACCTTTACAGTCACCACACAGTAATAATTATTAATCAGCATTTCTGGATTATCAGGTAGTTCTTGAATGGATAAGTCGTTTGATGGACCAGTGGTTCGGCAATTGTAGAAGCGAGCCCCAACATATGTTGATTTGCTCTCATTGTCATAAGTCATGCAATTACTGTTTAAAACTGCAGAAATTTGAGCTTGAGGATCACATCTAATTGCCGTAGCGTGTCCGCTATCACACTGATACCTTTTCTCAGCATTACAAGTGAACCATGTTGGACAAATACTGTCATTGCTGCAGTGATTGTTCTTTTCTGAGGACTTCATACTGACACTGTCAGAGCTGTTACGTTTCAACTCATTTGATGATACTATTATTAGCATTAAAAATGACACTGCTTTGCTCATGGCATTCATTTTGCAAGCTGGAGTTTTGCAGTTTTGGATAGTTTTGAATGTTTTTTTTCAACCTTATGCATAGTATTATAGTACAGATTTTCATACATGATTTTTGTTGGGGGGGGTGAGGAATACTAGCCAATCTTACGATTAAACACCGCCATTTCTAGGGGGGTCTGGTGGCATGCTCCCCCAGAAAATTTTTGAAACTTAAGATCTCTCAGACTGCATTTTAGACCCATTTTGACCAAAATTAGTGTCGACAATTTATCTTCTATGTCATGATTTTGAATGCTTAGTTTCATGATAATTGCATGTAGTTACATATGTAAGTTATGTAACCTCATCCCTTGGGGGGGGGGGGGGGGGGGGGGGGATATCCCCCCTTTCTCATCCCCCCCCCCCCCCCCGTATGAAATCCTGTGGTATGTGAATACGCAAACTGCAGTTGTTTCCCATCCTTCTATGTAAAGTTGTCATTCACCTAGATCATCATCCATATGTAATCTTAGCTACCCCTCATGGATTGCTAAAACATACAACCCAAGTACAGCTAATATTGGTTATTTTGATTGAGTATATAGCTCAAAACAGTGCTACTACTGATTCAACTAGTGAAACTGTTTCTCTTGTAACCAGATGGATATATACACATAGATAGCTGTTAACATTGTTTATTCATTCCTGCCTTAAATTATGCACAAAACTTAACGTAAGATATCTCGAAAGATAAGATACACCGGTGATATTTCTAACATGTATTGTTTATATTGAAGTGAGTAGTTAGCAGAATTGTGACAGTTACTTTATTTCTTCCGTGAAATTAACCAAGAACCAATGAGGTAAATGATGTATGAAATTGGGACAGATATCAATAAAATGGCAAGTATGGACATAAACGTGTAAAAAGGGGTATTGTTGTATATAGCAAGATGTATTCTTCCTATAATCACAATATAGAAAAGGCTGAGTAGAGAGAAAAAGGTTAAATCAGTCGAGAGATAGCCAACAGTGAATGTTTTGAATGGCTGAATGTTGATGACCGCTATCAAGAGAATGACCATAGCAACAATAGCATAGATATAGTACATCTCAGATAGTGATAGGCTAATGATGATGAAGAGTAAAAGGCGATGTAGCAAAATAATTGCAGAAAACCATCGACAATCAAATATTCCAGGTACTGTCCCGTCTTTGTAACAGCCTTGAAAGGAGTCAACAAAGGCATGGAGAAAGTGCCAGTTGAGTGGGATAAGAGAGAGAAACTTTTGAAAAAAATGACAAGGATAAAGGACTAAGATAGCTGTGGGAATAGTAACAAACAATGTAAGGATAGTTATTGCTAGGATAGCATATGGACGATGATCATCTCCAAAATAAACCACAGTTGGTGAGTAATAGAGTCCAAGCTTGGATTTATTTGATCCTAGCTGATAAATAATAGTTGGAACTAAAAGATCCGATGATACACTCATTATCTTAACATACGATAGCAAGAAGAATGTAGCGAAGGAATCAATGATCGATGTACGAATGTCCCAAGATGTCCGATAATAGGACACAATTTTCTTAAATGGCTTCCATGCTATTACTATTATGATACACTTTCTATCGTACAGCTCAATTATGAAATAAGAAAGTAGTATTAACACAAAAGGATAGAGTGCTACTAAATAATCGAGAGCTAAGGCCTGAATTGTACTTACATTCAGGCAGATACTTGGGAGAAAAGAACGAAAAAAGTCAAGATTCCAAAAGCTAAATAAAGCAAAAAATACCTTTGTTGCTATAAGTTGTCCTGAATTATTATTTGTGTCAAGGACAAGTAGTACTATGCGGACAAAAACAGGTATTGATATGGCTTGGCTAAACCACACAACACCATGAAGGTGTGAGGAGGTCACATTAATACTGAAGATGACTATAAACATATAGAAGAACGTGAGGGGTATGAATGCAGCCAAACCATATTTCCACCAATTTTTATGTCCGTCAGGACACTTCACACAACTGAGATTATATGACAGCACCTGGGGACTATATTCATCTTCACAGTCACCACATAGTAAGCCAGTCCTGTGAAATGGTGCACACACTGAGTTGTTGATCAATACTTCAGGTTGTTTCGGTAACTGATTATAAAGTTGATTACCTCCACTTTTTTGATGATGAAAATTGCAGTTGTAGAAGCATGATCCAGCAAAGATCAACCTACTCTTGTGATTATAAGTCACACAGTGACAGACTAATACAGCAGAAGTTTGTGCTTCATTGTTGCAGGCAATTGCACCAGAATGTCGATTGCCACATTGGCAGTGATTCTGACTGTTACATGTGAACCAAGTTGGACACTTACTATCACTGCTACATTGAGAGCTTTTGCTACTAAACTGTTCGTGTCTTGATTTACCAGGTATTGCTAGGGCTAGTAGTAGGATTACCTTCTCTACAAATTTCATGCTGAAGGACTAATGCACCTGTGAGCAGTTACTCTTTCATTGTAGATTTTGGACCAGCTTTCACATAGTATGTGGTTATCATGTGTATATTTGGGATGATGAATGTTTTGTATAATGAGTTAGGGACGGTAAACTTCAAAAATAACAGTGATGATACTGAAAACATATAATATGCACGAAATTAGAGCATCTCAAAGGTAGGTAGTGTTATAATATACATTCCTTTTATAATGTATTAAACTGTCTAAGTACTAGTTAATGGAGGTTATGTTTCAGTGTCACTCAGTTTATTTTATATGTTACTGATAAATTTGTATGTGCAGCTGTCATGACAATCGGAAATAGTACCGTACATGTATGTAGTTCCATGTATGTTGTTTGATGTGGTGATCAAAGGTGTGGTATGTGTATTTTTATTTTTGAGAGCAACCATGAACCAATGAGATATGTGATATAGAGTAGTGGAACGAATGCTGTTAGAAATACAAGCATGGTCAATGCCGTGTGGTAATAGAAGTACTTTTCAATATTAGCAAATCCTCTCCCCAGTATAGCAACAACAGAGAAGCAGAGTAAGAAAGCAAACATTAAATCGGGCAATGGATATTGTAAATTGACCTTTTTTAGTGGCTGAATATTAATCATTGCTATCAATAGAATCAAAAGAACGATGAGGCCATATACAAAGAACATCACTGATGGTGTTAGGCCATAAATTACGAAGAGCAATAACTGGATTAGCAACATTGGTACTGAAAACCAACGGCAGTCGAATGTTCCAGGTTCTGTTCCATCTCTATAACAGTCTTGAAAGGAGTCAATAAAGGCATGGAGAAAGTGCCAGTTGAAAGAAAAGAGGGAGAGAAACCTTTGGAAGAATGGACAGGGATACAAAACTAGTACAACTGTAGGAAAGATCACAAAAAACGTGAAGATTATGATTGCTAGGATAGCATAAGGAAAGTGATGATTACTGAAATAAGGAACACTTGGTGAGTAGTAGAGTCCAAATGTTGTTTTGTTTGAGCCCAACTGATAAATTTTAGTTGGCATTAAAAGATCAACTCAAGACCTTGACGTATGATAGTAGAAAGAAGGTGGCAAAAAAATCAAGTACAGATGTGCGAATATCCCAAGATCCTTTAAATTTTACCAACACCTTTCTGAATGATCTCCATACAATCACAATCAGAGACATTTGTATCATAGAGAACAATAAGCAAGTAGGAAAAGAGTATCAGTGCAAAGGGATAAAGTGCAATTATGTACTCTAGAGCTAATGCTTGAAGAGTTGAAACATTAAGACAAAAATCGGGAATGATGGAATGGAATAGATCAAGATTCCACAAAGTATAGAATGCAAGTACTGCTTTAGCAGCTGTGAGGTACAGTGCATTTTCAATGCTGAGAGCAAGTAGTGTTATTCGAATGGTGCTAGGCACAGACATGGTTTGACTGTACCAAACCACACGGTGAAGGCGGGAAGATGTCACATTAATGTTAAAAGCAAGTATAAAGAAATAAAACAAGGTGAGGGGCACAAATCCAGCTAGGATAAACTTCCACCAATTTTATACCCATCTGTAGACTTTGTACAACTGAGACTGTATGATAGAACAAAAGGGCTATGTCCCTCTTCACAATCGCCACAGAGTAGGCCAGTTCTGTGAAAGTGTGTACGTACTGAATGGTTGATCAATGATTTGGGATCCTTAGGTAGTTGCCAAATAGTCAAAGCAATCTCCAACATAAGTAGAGTTTTTGTCTTTATTATAGGTCACACAATTGCAGTTTAGAACAGCTGAAGTGTGAGCTCCGTCATTACATAAAATCTTATCTGTTTGTCTGTCGTCACATTAACACCTTTTGTTGGCATTGCTTATGAACCATATCGGACAAATGCTATCATTGCTACATTGAATATCTTCATTTTGGAATTGTATACACTGGTTTTCGACTCACTAAATGGTATGACTATTAACATTAAAAACAACAGTAGCTTGACTAAAGATTTCATATTAATTCCGTCCTATTATGCAGCTATCCTCATGTAACCTTGTGTTACTAGGGTATGTTTAGTACCACTGCTTGCATTAAAGTTCTGTCATGTTGTTTTTTTCTGTTTCTTTTTGTTCCTACAAATATTTTCTGAGTGAAAATGAGTAAACTGCATGTTATTCATTACTGTCTTTTAAAGTTGGGTTTCATGCCCAAGACATAAGTATCCACTCTATGTAAGCTATGGTATTATGTGTACAATATGAATTATGTATTAGGTCCTTTTAGATACGTAGTGTAATACAGACAACTCTCTTAAGTGTCTTGTAGCAGTGGCTCTCTCAGTGTATGTGAACCATTTGTACATGTGTAGTTCTCCTCCATAATCTCTTGATCTTATTCTCTGAATTTTGTTGTTTCATACGTGTACCGGAAGTCATCATTCAATGTCAAAACTTTTGTTGAATTAGAAAGTGTGACTTCTGTGGATGAACATTTAAAAATGTTGCTTGCAGTAGTAGAATCAGAATTGTCTCTTTTGACCTGTTTGTTTTGTTTAATCTTGTTCAAAATCCAATCACAAACTTCTTATACCACATGAATCTACTGAAAGTATAGTGAATATGATACAGCATGATACATAGGAACAATACTAAGGTTATACTGATAGATATGTAAGTTGAAGTCTTCTGTGCACTTACATGTTGGGTATAGAAGGTAACCACAGTGAGATAAAGAAGATTAAAATAGCAGATATTTTCAATATAGTCCAATATCTTCTTTTTGTACACTTTATTACCTATGTATGTTTTTAGCATGACTAGTAAACCAATAACTATTCCGGTAGTGAGAAGGTTGTATTGAGGACTTCCTGATATGTTTAGTGATATCAGAATGTCAAGTATCACTCGCAGGAGAAGGAGAATGCCTGTCCAAAAGCGATATTTTGGCCTGTATGGAGCATGGTATGCTTCAATGAAGCAGTTCAGTTTAGTGTTTCTGACCCATTTGAAAGCTGTGATATTTGGTGCATGCAGAAGCCACTGCCATAATAAGAGAATAATTGTGTAGCCAAGTCCTATAATGAGTAAGGCAAATCCTATCAAAACGAGTGTGATGTGTTTTCCCTGAAAATATTTAACATTTGCGTCTGAAAGCCAGACGATTTCGTATGTGTTATTTGGATAATTGATTGTTGTAAAGGAGAAAATTTCAAGAGTGATGTGAAGGTAATAGGCATATGAGATTAGAACGAGAGTTGCCAAGGTTACCACTGGATTTCTATCACCAATGAGCTGTGCACATCTATACGAATATTTGGTGACAGTAATAATGATAATCACCAGGCAAATGAGATAAGATGGAAACAGGAGACTCAACCATATATTACCATTGGCATCCATGCCTTCATATACACATCTGTGTACTCCAAGCCGCGTGTTGAGTATGTACAAGAATATTATCAATTTTTGCTTTGGAAATGGCAAGAATACACTCCTGTTTATAAGTACAATGTTTGCGCAGAAGATAATCCCTTTCACTGTTCCCAAGGCCACCGTCAGATTCAGGAATAGAAAAAGCCCAATCATTATTACACCACTGACAAGAGCAACCAGAATATTTAAAAACGTAAATGCTAGCCAATGCTTAGGGCATATCAAGCAGTTTAGACCACCAGCTGACAGGCTGCTGTCATACATGGCTTTAAGTGTGCTATGAATGCATGATTAGTTGATATTTTTGATATTTCAAGGAATTGATGTGTTTTAGTTTACTTGATAGCTGCTATGTAATTGAGTATACTATTACACATGTATGCATGTGTATAGCATGCTGCAAATTAATGGTGTGCTCCTGGTTGATCACCATTTGGATAGGTCCTTTACCAGGATGGTACTGAATGAGCTTCTCCCAGAGATCTATAGCATTGCAGTATCAACAGAAATTGCTGCTTATGTAACACACATGCTTTACTCAGAATCGTAGAATTTATCTGTCCATAGATTGGGAATCACTGGATCCATATCAACTAGTAAACTTTGTTTGTGCACTAAGCTTTGGTTTGCAAACATACCTGCTACTCAGTGTTAAGAAGTGATTGAATAACAGTGTATATCCCTGAGTGTTCTTCCCAGTAAATATATTATTACAGTACATTATTTTTACTTGAGAATTGTTATTAAATTTATTGGCACAAATAATGGAATTATAATGTTATGTATGATATTGTGTGCAATGGTATCATGATAATGATCAGTTTAAAACACTTATGTGTGTGCATTTTTTAGCTTTAGATGAGTCGTTTCTGTTTCTATTGTTGTGTCTCTACCTTGAAACTAACCATGAACAGATGATAAATGTGATATAGATGATTGGAATGATTGCTGATGATGGCTAAACTGCTTTGGAAAGCTTACATGTAGGGCGTTGATCCAGCTTATGTAAACGCCTTAAGCCAGCTTAAAGCGTTTACACATTGACGTTTGTACAGCAGCATATCCTAAACTGTTTTGAAACCAGTTTCAAACCACCTCCCAGAAGTGGTTTACAAAGAGGTTTAGTTAAAGAGCTATTTGTATAGTGGCTTAGCACGTTTGCACATGCCAACTTAAACTAAGCTGGCTTCCAAAGCAGTTTAAAGGCCTAGTGTAAATGGAGCTTTAGTGTTTAAGTGTACATACCTAAGCTGCTTTTCATTTGTGAATATCTGTTGAATAATTGTATTGTAAACCCAGTATTCCCTCAACAAGAATGTTATTGACAGAGTAGATTAGTATTGAACTGTTCTGATAGAGTGTCAACACAGATATGTAGCTATAGTGTGGACTAGTACATGACAGTTTACACAAGTGACCACAATACACACACTACAGTCTGATTAGGCACATGTGACTCATATAGCTGTGTTTACATAACACCTAGTAAACTGTACCACTTGTGGGACTGATTACTACATTGCACTTTTGCTTGCATCACTCTACAGCTATCCAGATTTTTGTACGGGAGTTCAACACTCTTGTCCTAATCTACTCTTGAGTTAACAAAAGTCCAGGATACTTTTTATCATTAAATTAAGTTTGTTTTTACATTAATCGACGTATTGATATGGGAGTATTTTACCACTGTGTACAGCTAGTGATCAATTTTGGCCTAAATCTGTCGTCATTGTCATTATTGTTCACACAATTGCTGGATCTCAAGATTTAGGCATCGTGGTAGTGATTAGTGCTATCAAAATGTCAGAAATGATAAAAGTTTTCTGTGCTTCTAGACGTAAATATTGGACAAGGAGCACAAACGCTACAATGTATTGTGTTTTGATGGCCTACTCGAGCTATGCATGCTGACATTTATGGCCATATGATCCAATTGGTCGACATCAATCGAAAGCTTATTTTATACAAGATTACTGACTAGTTATACAATATGTATGTAACATTCAAGGATAAAGATCATTTGTTAATAAGTTGTGTTTGTGTTAGGTACATTCCTTACCTGTTAAACTGCTACTTAACGTAATTTAGCTGTCTATCTGTCAAGTTATGAGCATGAGTGAATGGCTACCTGTAGAGGAAAGGCAGTCGTGGTATGCGTACATTGATCCTTGAGAACAGCCATGAGCCAATGAGATATGAAATGTAGAGTATTGGAATAATCACTGTCAAAAATACAGCTATTGTAAGAACTGTGTGATAGGCAGAGTATCTTTCAATATAAGTAAGTTCTCTCCCCAGTATGGCAATGTGGGTAAGACAGAGCAAAATTAAAAAGATGAAGTTATAAAGTGGATATTGTAAACCAACTTTTTTGAGCGGTTGAAAGTTTGTTGTTACTAACAGTAGGATCAATATAGCGATTAGGCTATATATGAAGAACATTATGGATAGTGTTAAGCCATAAATGATAAAAAGCAATGGGCGCATCAGTAGCATATATACAGAGAACCATCGACAGTCGAATGTTCCAGGTTCCGTCCCATCCTTGTAGCAGCCTTGAAAAGAATCAACAAAGGCATGGAGAAAGTGCCAGTTGAAAGGAAAGAGAGAAAGAAACTTTTGGAAGAACTTACAAGGATAGCAGATTAAAATGGTTGTAGGGATACATACAAACAGTGTAACAATAATTACTGCTAGGATAGCATAGGGAAGGTGATATTTGCCAAAGTAAGAGATACTTGGTGAGTAATAAAGTCCAAACATTGACTTGTTTGAACCAAGCTGATGAATTTTAGTAGGTATCAAAATATCCACTGTTACACTCAAGGCCTTGTTGTAGGACAACAAAAAGAAAGTGGCAAAAGAATCAAGAACAGATGTACGAATGTCCCAAGACTTTCGAAACACTGCAAGTACTTTCTTAAATGGTGTCCATACAGCTACTATAAACGCAATTCTTCTATCATAGAGCACAATAAGGAGATATGTAAATAGTATCAAGACAAAGGGATAGAGTGCAATGAGATATTCCAGGGCTAAGGCTTGAAGGGTTGTCACATTTAGACAAATATTAGGAAGGATGGAGCGAAAAAGATCAAGATTCCACAGACTATAGAATACAAGAATCGTTTTTGTGACGTTCAGATATTCCATTTCCTTTATTCTGCATGTAAGTAGGATTATTCTGATGAGGGCAGGCATAGACAAAGTTTGACTGTACCAAACCACACCATGAAGGCGGGAAGATGTCACATTAATGTTAAAGGCAAGTATAAATAAATAAAATGCTGTCAGGGGCAAAAATCCTGTCATAAAAAATTTCCACCAATTCTTATGCCCATCTGGACACTTCACACAACTGAGATCATATGATAGTACCAGTGGACTGTACCCATCTTTACAGTTACCACATAATAAGCCAGTTCGATGAAAGTTTTTGCATATTGAATAGTTACTAATCAGCATTTCTGGATTCTCAGGTAGTTTTTGAATGAGTGAGTCATATGATGGACCACTGGTTACGCAGTTGTAGAAGCAAGCCCCAACATATGTTGATTTGCTCTCATTGTCATAAGTTATGCAATTACAGTTTAAAACTGCAGAAGTTTGTGTTTGATTATTGCATCTAATTGCTGTTGTGCGTCCGCTATCACACTGACACTTTTTCTCGGCATTACAAGTGAACCATGTTGGACAAATACTGTCATTACTACAGTGATTATTGTTCCCTGAGGACTTACTCACACTGATTCTGTCAGAGCTGTTACTTTTCAACTTATTTGATGATACTGCAAATAGCATTAAGAACAACACTACCTTGCTCATGGTGCAATGTTCAAATCTGAGTTGTAAGCAGTTGCCTTTGTTCAAATCCTTTTATTTGCATTTTGCTGAATGGAGGTTTCAGTTTCTGGGTTACATAAGGTTGTGGTTTATATAAGCTGTAGTAGTTTGTCCACGTTTGTCATTCACATTGAGTGTCATCTGTGCATTCTTCATTGCATGGGTGTTCCCATAACTCGCTAGCGTGGTGCCCCGCTGTGCTATTTTGTGTGGTTCACCTTTGACCCTCTATTACACTATACATACATTTAGTACCACATGTAGCTTAAAATCAAGAAACCACAACTGTTGAGTTCTTTCTCGCGAGTATAGCAAATTCTAGACTGGCTAGACAATTAGAATAGCTATAGGAAGCTTGCTAACTTAGAGACAACCAAAACTACGAGTTTATAGAATACAAGTTGACTTCACTGAGTAGCTCAACCAAATTTTTATCAATCAATAGTATATTGACAACAACTCCACGACACAAATCAAAGTAAGAAACGCTGACTAATAGCGAAATAGGGAAGTAGCTAATGAAGTAGCTAGTGAAGTGAGTCAAAAAAAAATGGTGGATAAAGCTTAAATATGAGGAGCAGGCCCCCAGGGAGCCGCACAAGAACAAAGAGAGGAAGTGCAGAGAGCATGAACTGCACATGCTAACACCATCAAATTATGGTCAAGCTGTAGTAAATAACTATTATGTAATAAGATGTAACTAATAATTAAATAATTAACACTACAGTAGAATAAGCATGAACAACAACATCATACTACACTTAGCAGGTGCATTTCTAGTCTCCTTAGGCTATGTAACTGTGTCAGCCTAGTATGGATAAGTTTATGACAGAGTTGCTTTAGTCAACATGGTAGTAATATTGAGGCATGCAAATTAGCAAGAATTTGACTTTTCACCAGCGTCTTTTCTGATTGTGACTTATGCCATGATACTAAAAAATTGCTAAAGTAAGGTGGTAAACAATGGTATTGGATGTGGCAAAATTATCGCTCTTTTTTTTTCTGGGGACATCCTGCATGTACATTGCCTAAGATATAATTATACTGTCAGCTCACCTGACATGAATTGTTAAAATGTTCACTCCAAATACAGCTAATATTGGTTATTTTGATTAAGTGTATAGCTCAAAATACTGCTACAAGATAAACAGTTTCACTACTTGAATGATAACCATGCACTTTGATCTCCTCTTCCTCACTATAGCTACCTTCTATACTCAACAAATTAATGCACAGAAGACTTCAACTTATGCATCCATCAGTGTAACATTAGTGCTGTTCCTTTGCATCTTAATATACCATGTCCACTGTGCTTTCAGTAACTTTATGTGGTACAGGAAAGTGTTTAATTGGACTTCAAACAGGGTCAAACGAAAAACGCTTAACATAAATGACACCTCTGATCCTACTAGAGTGAACAAGCTTATCAAGTGATCATCTACGGAAGTAACATTCTATACCTCAACATTGACAACAGATGACCAAATTCAATGTACTTGTAAATGAACAAGGTCAAAGGATAAAACCAGAGAGCTACACATGTACATGTAGCCCACATACATTGAGAGAGCCACTGCTACATGAAATTTGAGTTTCCATTAATTACTACATCTAACTTTTTATACATGCGTACTCTGAAGAGATGAATAAATGATCACAAGTCTGCTAACTACTCTCTCGAATAAATAATACCAATATATCTCCTCTTTCAAGATTTTTTACACTAATGTACTCGAAATTTTTTAATGCAGGGCTGAATAAATAGCTATCTATCCATCTAGCAAGTATTTTCAGTGTAATCCAGTGTCTTGATTTTGTCTACTTTGTTACCTATGTATGTTTTCAGTATGATCAAAAACATTATAGTTATCCCCGTAGTAAGAAGGTTGTATCTAGGACTACCTGATATGTTCATTGTTGTCAAATATTCGCAACAGTAAGAGTAAGCCTGTCCAATAATGATACTTGGGCTTGTATGGCTTCAATAAAGTTTGGTGTTTTTGACCCATTTGAACATCATAATGTTTGTTGCATGCAGAAGCCATTGCCATGAAAATAGGATAAGTGTATAGGCAATTCCTATGATGAATATGGTGAGTCCTGTCAAAAAGAGTGGGATATGCTTACCTCGAAGGTATTTCACTTTAGCATCAGAGAGCCAGACAGTTTCATTTGTACTATTTGGATACTTAATGATTGTAAAGGAGAAAATTTCGAGAATGAGCAAAGAAAATAGGCATATGAGATTAGAATGAGAATTGCCAAGGTTGCCACTGGATTTCTACCACCAATTAGTCGTGCACATCTAGATGAATACTTGGCAATAATAATGATGATGATTACCAAGCATATAAGGTATAATGGGAAAAGGAGGCTCAACCATACATTGCACACTGGGTGTTAGTCCAATAGTTTACACGTGGACAGTTTGTATCGTAGTATACCCTAAACTGTTTTGAAACCGGTTTCAAACTGCCTCCCAGACGTGATTTACTAGTTTAGATAGTGATTTGTGAAGCAGTTTAGCATGTTTACACAAGCAGTGTAAACGATGTTTTAGTGTTTAAGGATACATATCAGAGTTGCTTTTTCATTAGTGAAAACCTGTAAATCAGAGTGTTATTGACTTAACCAAAAGCCCAGCATGAAAGGTATTGTGATTGTGCCACAATATGAGGGCCACATGTTACTATTTTTAGAAACATTTGAAATCAGCCTCAGTGGTATCGTGACCATGTGCCACACACAATTCCCACTGCTATCGATCGATTAGCCCAATGCACCTAAACTCAAGAAACAAAAAACTCAAAACTCACTCAACTCACTCAACTCCCAATATTCCCCCTTTCTCACCCCCTCCCCCCCCCCATATGAAACCCTGTGGTATGTGAATACGCAAACTGCAGTTGTTTCCCATTGTTCTATGTAAAGTTTGTCATTCACCTAGATCATCATCCATATGTAAACTTAGCTCCCTTTCATGGATTGCTAAAACATACAACCCAAGTACAGCTAATACTGGTTACTTTGATTGAGTATATAGCTCAAAACAGTGCTACAAGAGAAACAGTTTCACTAGTTGAATCAGTGGTAACCAGATGGATATATACACATAGATAGCTGTTAACATTGTTTATTCAGTCCTGCCTAAAATTGTGCACAAAAATTAACTTAAAATATCTCAGTGCTATTTCTAGCATGTATTGTTTATATTGAAGAGAGTAGTTAGCAGAATTGTGACAGTTACTTCATTTCTTCCTTGAAATTAACCAAGAACCAATGAAGAAAATGATGTATGAAATTGGGACAAATGTCAATAAAATGGAAGATATCGACACAAACGTGTAAAAAGGGGTATTATTGTATATGGCAACATGTATATTTCCTATAATCACAATATAGAAAAGGCTGAGTAGAGAGAAAAAGGTTAAATCAGTCGAGAGATAGCCAACAGTGAATGTTTTGAATGGCTGAATGTTGATGACTGCTATCAAGAGGATAACCATAGCAACAATAGCATAGATATAGTACATCTCAGATAGTGATAGGCTAATGATGATGAAGAGTAAAAGGCGATGTAGCAAAATAATTGCAGAAAACCATCGACAATCAAATATTCCAGGTACTGTCCCGTCTTTGTAACAGCCTTGAAAGGAGTCAACAAAGGCATGAAGAAAGTGCCAGTTGAGTGGGATAAGAGAGATAAACTTTTGAAAAAAATGACAAGGATAAAGGACTAAGATGACTGTGGGAATAGTAACAAACAATGTAAGGATAGTTATTGCTAGGATAGCATATGGACGATGATTATCTCCAAAATATACCACAGTTGGTGAGTAATAGAGTCCAAGCTTGGATTTATTTGATCCTAGCTGATAAATAATAGTTGGAATTAAAAGATCCGATGATACACTCAATATCTTAACATACGATAGCAAAAAGAATGTAGCGAAGGAATCAATGATCGATGTACGAATGTCCCAAGATGTCCGATAAAAGGACACAATTTTCTTAAATGGCTTCCATGCTGTTACTATTATGATATACTTTCTATCATACAACTCAACTATGAAATAAGAAAGTAATATTAACACAAAAGGATAGAGTGCTACTAAATAATCGAGAGCTAAGGCCTGAATTGTACTTACATTCAGGCAGATACTTGGGAGAAAAGAACGAAAAAAGTCAAGATTCCAAAAGCTAAAGAATGCAAAAAATACCTTTGTTGTTATAAGTTGTCCTGAATTATTATTTGTGCCAAGGACAAGTAGTACTATGCGAACAAACGCAGGCATTGATATGATTTGGCTAAACCACACAACACCATGAAGGTGTGAGGAGGTCACATTAATACTGAAGATGACTATAAACATATAGAAGAACGTGAGGGGTACAAATGCAGCCAAACCATATTTCCACCAATTTTTATGTCCATCAGGACACTTCACACAACTGAGATTGTATGACAGCACCTGGGGACTATATTCATCTTCACAGTCACCACATAGTAAGCCAGTCCTGTGAAATGGTGCACACACTGAGTTGTTGATCAATACTTCAGGTTGTTTCGGTAACTGATTATAAAGTTGATTACCTCCACTTTTTTGATGATGAAAATTGCAGTTGTAGAAGCATGATCCAGCAAAGGTCAACCTACTCTTGTGATTATAAGTCACACAGTGACAGACTAATATAGCGGAATTTTGTGCTTCATTGTTGCAGGCAATTGCACCAGAATGTCGATTGCCACATTGGCAGTGATTCTGACTGTTACATGTGAACCAAGTTGGACACTTACTATCACTGCTACATTGAGAGGTTTTGTTACTAAGCTGTTCGTGTCTTGATTTACCAGCTGATTCTATTGCTAGAGCTAGTAGTAGGATTACCTTCTCTACAAATTTCATCCTGGAGGACTAATGCACCTCTGAGCGGTTACTCTTTAATTGTGGATTATGGACCAGCTTTCACACAGTATGTGGTTATCGTGTATATTTGGGATTATGAATGTTTTGTATCCTTAGTTAGGGATGGTAAACTTCAAAAATAACAGTGATAATACTGAAAACATATAATATGCACGAAATCAGAGCATCTCATAGGTAGATAGTGTTATAATGTACATTCCACTTATAATGTATTAAACTGTCTAGGTACTAGGTAATGGATGTTATGTTTCAGTGTCACTCAGTTTATTTTACCTGGTACTAATAAATTTGTATGTGCAGCCATCATGATACATGGAAATAGTACCATACATGTATGTAGTTCCATGTATGTTGTTTGGTGTGATGATCAAAGGCATGGTATGCATATTTTTATCTTTGAGAGCAACCATGAACCAATGAGATATGTGATATAGAGTAGTGGAACGAAAGCTGTCAGAAATGCAAGGATGGTCAATGCCGTGTGATAATAGAAGTACTTTTCAATATTAGCAAGACCTGTCCCCAGTATAGCAACATAAAAGAAACAGAGTAAGAAAGCAAACATTAAATCGGGCAACAGATATTGCTTTTTTAGTGGCTGAATATTAATCATTGCTATCAATAGAATTAAAAAGAACAATGAGTACCGGAAGTTATCATTTGATGTCAAAACTTTTGTTGAATTAGAAAGTGTGACTTCTGTGGATAAAAATTTAAGAATGTTGCTTGCATTAGTAGAATCAGAATTGTCTCTTTTGACCTGTTTGTTTCGTTTGATTTTGTTCAAAATCCAATCAAAAACTTTCCTATACCACGTGAATCTGCTAAAAGTATAGTGAATATGATACAGCATGATACATAGGAACAATACTAAGGTTGTACTGATAGATATGTAAGTTGAAGTTTTATGTGCACTTGCATGTTGGGTATAGAATGTAATCACAGTGAAAAGGAGAAGATTAAAGTAGCAGATATTTTCAATATAGTCCAATATCTTCTTTTTGTATCCATTCTTGCCTATGTATGTTTTTAGCATGACTAGTAAACCAATAACTATTCCGGTAGTGAGAAGGTTGTATTGAGGACTTCCTGATGTGTTTAGTGATATCAGAATGTTGAGTATCACTAACAGGAGAAGGAGAATGCCTGTCCAAAAGTGATATTTTGGCCTGTATGGAGCTTGGTACGCTTCAATGAAGCAGTTCAGTTTAGTGTTTCTGACCCATTTGAAAGCTGAGATATTTGATGCATGCAGAAGCCACTGCCATGATAAGAGGATAATGGTGTAGCCAAGTCCTATGATCAGTAAGGCAAATCCTATCAAAATGAGTACAATGTGCTTTCCCTGAAAATATTTAACATTTGCATCTGAAAGTCAGACGATTTCGTATGTGTTATTCGGATAATTGGTTGTTGTAAAGGAGAAAATTTCAAGAAGGATGTGAAGGTAATAGGCATATGAGATTAGAACGAGAGTTGCCAAGGTTGCCACTGGGTTTCTATCGCCAATGAGTTGTGCACATCTAGAGGAATATTTACTAACAGTAATAATGATAATCACCAGGCAAATGAGATAAGATGGAATCAGGAGGCTCAACCATATTGCCATAAGCATCCATGCCTTCATATACACATCTGTGTACTCCAAGACGCGTATTGAGTATGTACCAGAATGTTATCAACTTTTACTTTGGAAATGGCAAGAATAGCTACACTCCTGTTTATAGCTAAGTACAATATTTGCATAGAAGATAATCCCGTTCACTGTTCAGGCCCGTATGCAGCCTCCCTGAAAGGGGGGTTTTGTTGTTGAGCAGGTGGGGTCAGCTAGATCTTGTACTATGACAACAGATCTGCTGTGGATATAAGCCCACACCCCACCTAGGGGGGTCTGGGGGCATATTCCCCCAGGAAATTTAGATTACCTGAGAGCGTTTCTGAGGCATTCTAACAACCATTTTGGGGCTGATTTTTTACTGGAGCACCGACATGCAACATATCTAGTGTGCATTATTTGGAAAGCGGCACTGTTGCTAGTTTTAGCTGTATAAAGTGCATGTAAGTTGCAATCTTGGGGTTCGTCCCCCCCCCCCCCCCCCCCCCCCCCCCCCCGTGTACAGACCTGCTGTTCCCAAGGTCACTGTCAGATTCAGGAATATATAGAAAAAAGCACAACCATTACTACACCACTGACCAGAGTAAGCTGAATATTTAAAAATGTAAATGCTGGCCAATGCTTGGGGCATATCAGGCAGTGTAGACCACCAGCTGACAAGCTGTAACCTTGTCTACACTGACCACAAAACAAGTCTGAACAGTTAAAATTACACTGAGCATCAGCTCCATTCGGGGTTTGTTGAGGTTAATGATTATAGATGATGGTGGAAGGCAGTAATATGTGAGGGCAGTTTGGATGGATAATGTAGCTACTTGTAGCCATACCCTTGCATTTTTGGTATATAATTTATCCAGGTATTTGGATTCATAAACAGTGACATATGGTTGTGCTGGATCGCATTCTCATTCACATTTATTACTTTGATTTGTTTGTCGAAACCCAATTAAGCATTTGCACTTGGTAAAATTTTATGTTGATGCTAAGAAATGATAGGCCTAGCATTCTACATGGGCTAGGATCAGTGTACAGAATAAGTTCCACTGAACTGTTATGGGAGGAAACATTGAATACCAAATCTGTACACTTTTCCCATACTTGTTGTAATAATTTCCCTTCACCTAACCTACTGTCCAGCAAATAACTGTGAATACTGGTTTTAACAGTGTGATTAACTTGATCAACTGCAACTACTGAAGGCGTAAAATTTTCACTTTTCCGCACATTAATATGTGGTTGCCTAAAGCTCCAATCGTAAGTTATATTGTAACAGAAGCAGATCCTCACTGCATCAGATCCTATCTCATCTGTGGCATTTTGTGAACTTAGTCCTCCTTCACTCAGAAAATATGCAAGTCCATTGATTGATTGAGAAAGTGTAGTCGTGTAAATACCTTGCTGTATTTGTCTGCCATAGGGCTTACTGTGCATCTATCCAGATGTCCTCTGTATAATACTGACCCTCTTGTTGCTGTGCTGTTCATAAAGACAACCCAGTGTTTACATCCAATTTCTTTAATATTTACGTCATTGTATAAAGCTTGAAAGAAACATTCAGTTTCTGTTTTGTACTACAAAATTAATAAGAATTACTTGTACATACATCTAGGTAGGTTTTATCGCTAACAAATACTGCTCAACTATCACTTTCAGCTGTATTTTGTATGAAGCCTATTTCATAGCGAGAATATCTACTCTCTGTGCCAGTGAGCTTAGAATTTGCTTCAAGATATAAGCCACCACCATTCTCAGCTCGATTATTAGCTAGTATTAAAGAAATCTTGTACTCATTTATCACAGAATAGCCTATGCTGATCGATGTAGCAGCAGCATGGACACCACCCCCAGTCTTGCATGCTATGTTTCCTGAAAATGTGCAATTGCCTCTGCAAAAGAAACTGCTCAAATAAAGGAAAGCTCCTCCTCCACTTGTACTTGCTGAGTTGTTCTTGATTGATATGTTACCAAGCACTTTTATTTTGCTTTGAGAGACATAGAGTGCACCTCCAGATTTTTCTGAATAATTCTCCAAGAATGTGGTGTAATTGAAAAAATCAACTGTACTTTGTAGCACTGTCAGTGTACCTTCTGCCTATAGATGATCCTTTGGATCATCATTGTTGTATTTTTGTGTACAATTTTTATTCCCAATAAATTCCACATGGTTATTCATGATAAGAAATGCCCTCTATTATATGAAAAATTCAGTCCACCTGTAATGTGTGTATCAGTTTTTAACAAAATGAACTGTGCTGAAGTTACCCAAGTTATTTAATAATGTGAGATCTTGCAAATAAATGTTATCTTTCACAAAACAAAGAACGTAGTTGACAGCAGAATTAGAGCATAAAGTAGTATTGCTGATATTGATGTTGCTATCTCTGATAAAAGTGATCCTTTCTCCTACATTGTTTTCAATGCTACTTCCTTCCATTGTAAAGTTACCATTAAAGATATTGATCAATGCTAAGTGAGTATTATGTTCTAATTCTTGCATTAAATTAGTACTATGGAAGGTACAATTGATAATAGTGATTACAGCTTGCTTCTTAGCTTTGTATGTGACATTACTATTATTGGATAATATGGTGGATACTTCTGCTGTGCCAGTAATGATTGCAGTTTTGTAAAAGGAGCACATTTTTATTGTTGCTTTAGTACTCGTTAGGTGAAGCAATGCAACACTTCCATTATAATCATTGAAGTAGCTGCAATTTTTAATTACAAGGATTGTAACATCAGTAGCTGTGATGTTTTCACATCCAAAAAATGTAATATTTGTTTGAGGATAATTTTGCCAACATTATGGGTTAGATACAATTAACAATCAACATAACGTCCTACATACCTACGCTTCTAGCACTGTGCCTCGTATTACACATGTATGCATGTGTATAGCATGCTGCAAATTAATGATGCATGTGCTCCTGGTTGATCATCATTAGGATATGTCCTTTACCAGGATGGTACTGAATGGGCTTCTCCCAGAGATCAGAGATCTATAGCATTGCAGTATCAACAGAAATTACTGTTGCAGTAACACACATGCTTTTAATTACTCAGAATCGTATAATTTATCTGTCCATAGATTGGGAAATCACTGGATCCATATCAACTAGTAAACTTCATCTGTGCACTAAATTTTCGTTTGCAAACTTACCTGTTACTCAGTGTTAAGAAGTGATTACTCTGATGAATAACAGTGTATACCCCTGAGTGTTTTCCCAGTAAAATTATTATTACAGTATACTATTTATACTTGAGAATTGTCATTTATTGGCACAAATAATGGAAATTATAGCGTTATGTATAATATTGTACATGTGTAATTCTGCACCATAATCTCTTGATCTTGTTCTCTGAATTTTGTTGTCTCATATGTGACAAAACTCACAAGATCGAACCACTGATGACTCTGTAGCACAGCAGCTCAGTCGGCAGTTGTATGTGTGGACAGAGAGGACACCTAAGACAGCAAACCACAAAGCAATTTATGAACAATGATTATCAGTGGTATCTTTCATAAGTGTCCACTTCAGCCATGATTCATTGGAAGTTATGTCCCTCACACAAACTGCCCAAGTCACCACAATAATATGACTATAGCTATAAGAAATGAATTAGCCACTGTGGAGGAACGCCTTACTTTAACTATAAAAGATGACTCCATGCCAGCTAGCAGTTACACTACATCTCTTGGAAGACGTTTATGTAGCTATATATCATTCGAGTAACTTGGAACATCTTACTAGCTTCCTTGTACAATAATTAGCTAACAAGAAAATATGCTTGGCAATAGCCAAACCGTGACCGCAAACCACACATAGCCCACGTTGACCTCCTCCTATACTAGAACCTGATTCGGGGAAGCAGGCACACATCATGGACACACTAGCTGAAGATTTGATCCTGGCACAGCCTCGTCACAAAATATAGTCATAATAAGTTGACTTTTAACATGGTTACCACAAGTCTCACTATGGGTAGATGGTATTGCACAATTATAGGTATATATTATATGAGCAACTCGTTCTTGAGTGCCCATAGCTTCTTTGAACAGCACGGAACACACACACTGTTCTCAGGAAATAATATTATGAGGTCTATTTCTCCTGTGGTCATAGATTTTTCTTCATATATAATTATTGGACCTGGAAAAGTTTATTGACAAAGAGCACAAGCACATACACTTCATGCAAGTGGATATTGGAATGCAGGGACAACCCCCGATATGGCACAGCACAGGGGGAAATCCCTGGGGAAGCACGGTTGACCAGGCCAGGGCAGCCGTAAATCATGTATCATCCTATTGTGCTCAAACTTCTAATTAGCTATAGGAGTAAAATCTGCCAAGCTTCAGAATAGTGCCTCTCTACAACCATATACATTTAGCTACCACATGATCCACAACTCATATCTTTGTAACTGTTTGACCACTATATAACTAGCTACTCCACTCCAAGCCAGACACACAATATCTACCAGCTATAATTATGTCCAATTATTTTCAATGTGAACAGTATAAGAGGAGTACCAGTGCACATCCACAATAGTTATATGGTCTGGTGTACCTCAATCAATCCAATTAACACACAAAGTACATGCATGTGCTACTTTCTGACTTAATTGTGTGATATCTGGGTCTCATCAAATCTTAGCAGCAGATATTACATTGGGACTGTAGTACCAACATAAACAAAGTTTCTTATAGATAGCTAGCTACGGCCTAATATAAATATTGTAGTAAATGCAAGCAACGTTTGACCATAGGCATTGTAGGTATATGTGTATTGATTATCAATTAACCCTATAGCTGGTATCTTAACTACCACTGGAATTTGTTGTGATCGATTCTTCAGAAATGTAAAATACGCCACAGCTCTAACAGGATATGCTCCTTCTTTACTATAGTGGACCAACTCTGTACATGGATAAGTGAACTAGACCAACTCATCCCCTGGCACAAACTGCAGGTCACTGTGTCTGAATAGTAAAGCTGCACTCCTTGCAACTTGTCCCTGGATGACTGTAACTTATGCAAAAGGGTGTGTACATGGCTTAAAAAATTTTGCGTGCACTTTACACGCAAATGATACTATACTCATACACCTGATGACCAGAACCCATCCCTACTTTTAGCCTGAGTCTAATGACTCGATCTGATATTGTAGCACCTGACATAATAATACTGTGTCATAACTTACCAGAGATGTGCTATAGCTACTACTAGGAAGGCATAGAATTGTGAATTTGTACCCTATATAGAATAAATTATATGGAGTGTATACTGGACCAAGATCAAAAATTGATGGCAATAATTATTAAGAAAGTATTAATTTTCTGTATGCCACATGTGCTTTATTATAATATTCATTAGCTATACGTACTCTTGCACATTATAATAATAGTATGGAGTATTATATACCAAGAGTATATCTCTTCCCAGCAGAGAAGTCTTTCACTCTCCCACACTATATATTGAAAATTTTCAACCACAAAAGTACAATGTAATGTATATTGTATAGGTAGCATGAATGCTCTGACAGTTGCTCAATTAAAATTAGTAGCTATACCATCATTGCCATAAATGGTAGCTAGTTCATTACACTGCGACACTGCTGATCAAACATTGTACTCTATCATTATTGAATTATTAGTTTTCATCCTCAGGAAGTGATCCACCCACTGTAGTCCAAGTTCAATGAATAACAATCTGCTAATAATGGATTTAAAAAGCACAGTAACGGACCACCACAAGACAATTGGTATACTTAGAATTCATTTTTAAAGAACACCTCTTTTGTTAACAACTAGCATAAACTGCCAATTATTGACCTGTATCAATTATCGTCCACTAGTTTACGGATTATTTTACGGATTATTTTACAGTAATATCAAAGCGTTACATGGAAGCGTTACATAGAGAATAGGCTGTGGAGCTTACTATCATCGTTATTTCTGCCTCTAAACACCTGACTTCGACAGTAGGAATCACCTATGAATGTCTGATCTCCCGTTTGAATGATATTATAAGGTTGCGTGGTTCGCTCACACTGCTCGCTCGATCTTCGACTTTGTCTCAAGTTAGCTACAAACTTCAGACTCCATCAGCATAGTCTACTCAATGGTTGAGGGGGTGTGGTTGCCAGATGAACACTATCTACAGTACTGGTGAAGGGCGCGAAGGGAATAAGTCACACTGGCTGATAATTGACATAGCAAAACTATGCGCAGACGGTAAATGATGCAGGGGACGATAACTGGGTTTTTTTTACAGTGTATAGTCTCTGACATGTAGCTTAAAGACAGAATGTTGTAGTGACCTCGAACAAAGTTCAATCGAGTCAGAAGACAATTCTCTGTCTATTGGTGCAAGAACCATGTGCTGGGACCGTTCCTAGCGCAAGTTACAAGAAATGGGGCAATGTATGGCCGATAGATCTATATGGCAGTTTATGCTAATTAAAGAAATGGCCGAGTCTGCCGATCTTCTTGTTAAGCACCAAGTGTCGCATTTCAGAACCTTAAGTCTTTGGCAGGCCAACCCAACAACAAACGAGTTGGAGCTACTGCGAATCCAAAAAATCAGAAAAAAAAAAAAAAAAACAGTACAGAAGTCAAGGCTACACTGGGACCTTCTACTATGCTGAAGTACAGAACATGTATACGGCTGAACAAGAGCTACTGAGGTGCGTTGATACTCGTACCTGCCCATGCAATGTTGACAGAGACAGCAAAGCCCCAGAGTCACCAGGGTACGTCTACATCATTCAATGATGAAATGCTAAGAACATGTGAAGGACAAGAAAAGTGATAATAAGTTAACTTTTAGTTTATGATTTTTGTTTTGTCTTCGTTTAGAGGGGATACACATGCACATAGCCATGATATATATAGCTTTGCATCATTGAAGCCATACAGATCAAAGGCGCCGACATGTGAATATACGTTGAAGAACCCCAGATTTCCGGTGGTTTATCGATAAACCACCGGAATCATAGCTTGAAACAGCTTGCGCTAGGCAGAGAAGACCCAGAAAAAGCTACTTCCAGTGACAGATAGGCTATGAACGGCTATAGTACTAACGATACTATTAGGTAGGCTGTAAACTGCTAGCGATTGTGACACGAGGCTTTGAATTGATCGCGCTAACGCTCGAGTTGATCGACTCGCCGTACAACGTAGAAAGCGTGCCAATTCTTTAATTTTGACCTACCAGCGGTGTCTTCGATAGCTTTCTCCATGATACAAGCCAGTTAGACCATGCCTACTAGGGCTTTCGTCCCAAGTACACTCGGTAATATTTGAATAAACCCTCGGGCTTATTCAAATATTAACTCGTGTATTTGGGATAAAGCCCTAGTAGGCATGGTCTTAACTATAACATAGAATATCTTACGGTACCGGAGTATAGCAACAGTCACCCTCACTATCTTCCCAGCAGTGAGAAGCCCTTTACATGTACGTACTCTAGCAGTGCCTAAAATACGGGCCCGGTATTGCTACCCGTTTGGGCAGTGATAAAAAGCTAGTGGTGTAGTACATTGTGGTGAGTCACAAAATTAATGTTAGAGGTGGTTGTACATTTTGTATCAACTGACTATCTGCTGACTAGATAGTGCATGGTAATAATTTAACACTGAATGCGAATAGCTAACAGAATGAGGAGTACAATGTCATCATGATCAAAACTAATCACTGATGGGGGATGATGAGTCAGAAATATCCACTGGGTGTGCAGATTAAATAATTTTGGTCATCTCAGTTGCACTTCACTTGTTGCATATCAGGTATGGCACCAAGAATATACTGGTACATTATTAATTGTGTGGAACAAGTCCGTTAGCTAGTTGATTTGTTTACGATTAGTAGCTACAGTGACATAGCAAATTCCTGCTCTTAATAATACTAACAGAGGAACACAGTGACGAATCCATGACCCCCCCCCCCACACACACAAAGCTGAGGCACATCCAGGTGCCTTTCAGCTCATTGATGATATTCAAGGGGATGACAAGCTTCAACAAAGCTGGACCTTTTGCTTGGCTAAACTTCATTGTTTTCGCTAAGCAAACTCACCTCAAATGCTCAAAAGTTAGTTGAAATGGGCCATTTTGCTACAAAGAAATCAGCAAAAAGCACAATAATGGGCCTGGGAACGAAGCTAATCAGAATATATCCCGTATAATATTATATCAAGCTATACATATTTAAGTAAGCTAGCACGCATAAAAGGGTAGTGATAAATTTTTCAAATTTTAGGCACTGTTAACTCTAGACTGGCCTGCCTTGAGGTCAGGTACTACTCGCAATCTGAAATCACTAAGAAGAAGTATGTCACGCAAACCACAGACCTCAGTGCTTAAGACCTCAGTGCTTAAGTCAGTTGGTTGAGGAGAGTTACAGTGGCTGAGAGGGACATGCCATACAGTGGCTGAGATGTACGCACTGTAAATGATTTGAAACTGATGCACTCAGGCGATTGTATGATTGTACAATGCAAACTTTACTCACCAAATACATGGTGGGTGTGAGGGGATGGTTTAAGGAGGTATTCGGGAGTATGTATGTGATTAGTAATCACCTCCTAAGTAGTGCTATTCAGTGTTTCAGTTAGTATAATTGTGCATTTGCTGCCTTTACTGTCAATCCTGTTCTTTCTTACATGCATACACACGTGCACACACACACATACACACACACACAATCATGCACATACACATAATATGCAACAATATTATGCAGCACATTCGGCAATACACACAGGCTCAAGCTAAAAAGTTCAAGAATGCAAGGTGGAGTCTTAACATATTAAAATAAAACTTTCTCACTACATATATACACACTTAACACATTATTTTTTATTTTGTCCTATTGTCATTAATTTTTTCTGTAAAATTGTTTGGATATTTGAGAGATTTACTCAAAAAATGAGCATATGTAGATAGTGTTGCAGCTGAGAAATATTGAAATATACCAATATTTGTGAGTACCCCTCAAGGATTTTGCATTAATAATAAATGTTGTTCAAAGATTCACATGATTTTATACAATGGTACAAATCAGTGCATTAAAAATACAGCTATATGAAGTAGTAAGTTCTGTGGGAAAGACTAAAGTGAAATGTTTGCCATGCAAAAATCAATGCAAAGTAGTATCTTCAGCTCAAATTTGAGACCTTGACCGCCACGAAACACATTCTGATTGAGATGTAGGTCTCAAATTTGAGTCTGGAGCTAGCTGTATTGTCACATTTGAAAGACATTATACAATAGTAGTCTCAAATTTGAGTACAAGGTTCAGCATTGTCCTTAAAATTGTGAACAGTATTCTCAAATTTGAGTCCGAGGTTCAGCATTGTCCTTAAAAATTGTGAACAGTATTCTCAAATTTGAGTCCCCACCTTTTCAGAAGGTGCCAAAGTTTGATTGTATGACTCAAATTTGAGTCCCTGATACATGTTACATTGCACGTATAGCGGCAATGTGATCCACTTTGATGCTATCAGGGACTCAAATTTGAGTCATACAGTCAAACATTGGTACCACCTGAAAAGATGGGGACTCAATTTGAGCATACTGTTCACATTTTTTTACAATAAAGCTGAACCTTGTCCAGGAAAACAGTGTAAGGATTAAAGTTCACAGTATTATGCAAAGTTATAGTTACTCTGTGTTGTGCAATGTAGACAGTCACTTGATGACTTGATGGACACAATCATTGCTTTCCATGATACATCTTGCATATATGAGTCACACTTTAAGGTAGATAGGGAAGCTACTCCTATGTAAATAACATGTAATAATCTCAATACTGTATTTGTTCTAAAATACTATACTTGTTCTAAAAATTAAACTTCGCCAAATTTTAGAGAACCATACAGACAAGCCCAGAAGCATCAGTTTCAGTGGCAAACTCGATTTTCCTCTGGACGGAATAATATTCAATTTCGTACCTGGGACTGCCACACGTAGACAAAATGGAGAATGCATGCATGCATGCACAGACTCACAGTGATCCAATTAAACTTGTGGGACAAGTTCATAAAATTTAATTGTATGAGTGTTATTCAGGGGCAACAAAAATGACTATAACAACTGTTACATATAGATTGCATGCAAGTCTATATCCTCTATATGTAATCATTAACACAACTGGGATAAAACGTCACAGATAAAAAATTTGGCCAATGAGAGCAGGTGGCGAAATTGGTGAAAATTTCGGGCTTCCTATATTAAGTAGTCTGCATGACTCCTTTATAGACTTGAAGTATTTATATTGCTTCATATAATCACTAGCTACCAGAATACTGCGTATTAATAACAAAAAAAAGTTCTATGTGCACCCACCCACTAGCTACTATTAGGCGGGGCAAACTGAATTCGCAGTTTATCGTCACCGCCGGCATGGATTTTCAGATTTTCCCAAAAATTTCAGATTTCAGATCCAATACAGTAAATATGGTACCTTGGGCCGCACCCTCACGAGCGCTCTAATTAGTGGGCGGGGCTCGGGCGATCTCCAGCTTGAGCATAGCCATCCTAGTCTCTCTACTAATTTGAAATCTGAATAATGACCGCCCACCCGCATGCAAAATCGAAAACTTTGTGACGATAAACTGAGAATTTAGTTTGTCCCGCCTTACGCTATTTTATTGCTGTAAAAAGCTACAAATGTTGCCGAGTGAGAAAAGTATGCAGTGGGCACAGGCATATTAAATAATATATATTGACTGGGTTCAAGGCCTACTGGGTATATTAAACAGGCTCACTTTGGCATGCCTAGACTGTATTTAGCCTGTGTATAATTTTAGTGAAGCGGTATGGTGTTACTAGTAGAACACACTTACAAGGACTCACTCTGCTGAGGGACTATACTTGTTCAGTGCCGCGCTGGATTCCACGATGCAGGATTCGAGCTCTTCAAAAGTTATAGCTATTTATCCGAATCTCCATCCGTGACTTGAAAAGCAGCCGAGCCGCTTGTGTCCACTGACTACAAACGAATGTGTTTGGTTAGATTTTAGCTATTGCCTGCTTCTTTCCACGTTGTAGTGTCCGTAGCAGACCGGCGTATTCTGTGCACAGTGCATCATTAGAGCGATGGATCATGCTGAAGCTCTGCAACTCAGGTTAGCCAGTCCAAGGTCAGTCTGTGACAGCTGCGCGGCTTATTGTTAGTCACGAGATCTGACAATAAGCACGTGCATGCACATGATGTCACAGTAAAGTCCAGTTGCGCATGCGCGCGCGTATACAAAAGGTTAAAGGTGCATTTTAAACTTACGTTTAACAGCTGCAATACTGAGTTAGCTCAGTTGTCAATGTAACAGTATAGCTAGCTAACTAGCTAGCTGGTCGAGTTCAAAATAATGTAGCTAGATCTATAGCTATTGCTATTTTCAAGTGGATGATAACTATGTTTATTTCAACAAGTCTGAACCGTGATTCTGAAGGAGTCACGCGATCCCAGCTCGGCGGCCTCATGCTCAGTAGTCGACGAGGAAAACTTGCCGAACGCTCAGGCTCGGCTAACAGCGTCACAGTTGGAACAACCACAACCCTTTGTTCTGGCAGCAGTTTCCTCTCAGATAGGCAATGACACTCATGCAGGCTCAGCATCACAGGCTTCCCTGACGCGACGGTAAGTGTGATAATAATAATTATGTACATAATTATATAGCTAACTAGCAATTACTAAAAATGCAGAAATGCAGATACATTGCTTAAACTCGAACAAAGCAGATATTATGAAGTATAAGCCTCACTAAAATTTCAACTATCCAAGGTAAAGTATCCAGGAAAAACTGCTGTGACAAGACAACTGCTAGCAGAGATTGTAGATGAGCAACTGACATTCAGTTAATATTACATTTTTTATCTGTACACTAGCTGTTTATTAGAAAAAGCTTTATTTGCTGATCATCTAATGGCTGCATGTATTATTTAGTCACCCTCTGAGTTATGCCATAGTATCCATAATAACAGATACATGACTAGTAATCATCCACTAATCCATGGTGATTCCTGTATGGATTTAGCTCACACAGTTTGCACATTTCAGTATAGCTATATTAGTTGGCTCAAATTTTTGACCTTGGTTGGTGTAACTCTTGAGTCTTACGACCATTTACAGCTCAATTTTTGAGATGCAGCAACCTGAATACAGAAATAACATGAATCTTTGAGTGATGCATTGAAGATTTTCTGTTAGTCAGGGTAGGCAATCAATGCTTTTTAATTCTGAATGTGAACGCCAATTACAAATGAAAGCAATAGTGGCACAGTAAACTCAACTTTGAGTCCCTTGTTGCACGCATGTCCTCAAATTTGAGTCCCTTGTTGCATGCATGTCCTCAAATTTGAGTCCCTTGTTGCACGCATGTCCTCAAATTTGAGTCCCTTGTTGCACGCATGTCCTCAAATTTGAGTCCCTTGTTACATGCATGTCCTCAAATTTGAGTCCCTTGTTGCATGCATGTCCTCAAATGTATGGATTTAGCTCACACAGTTTGCACATTTCAGTATAGCTATATTAGGTCGGCTCAAATTTTTGACCTTGATTGGCGTAACTCTTGAGTCTCATGACCATTTACAGCTCAATTTTTGAGATGCAGCAACCTGAATACAGAAATAACATGAATCTTTGAGTGATGCATTGAAGATTTTCTGTTAGTCAGGGTAGGCAATCAATGCTTTTTAATTCTGAATGTGAACGCCAATTACAAATGAAAGCAACAGTGGCACAGTAAACTCAAATTTGAGTCCCTTGTCTCATGCATGTCCTCAAATTTGAGTCCCTTGTTGCATGCATGTCCTCAAATTTGAGTCCCTTATTGGATACATGCCCGTGTTAGCACTCAAATTTGATTCTCTGATACATGTTAGACTCAATTTTGAGTACCCTAGTTAAGACAAGGACTCATAAATGACCCTTCTTTTTACAGTTTTAATTCAAATTTGAGAAATAGGTGCCTCCATGTATCTCATATATCACTATGAAAGTAAACGATGGACTCAAATTTGAGCCATGGGTTAGTTCTTCAACATAAGTCCTCTGTATACAACTCAAAGTTTCAAGTATATAACGGTAACACACTCTCATAAAACCATGCAATAAAATTTCTTTGATTCAAGAAATTCCACTGATATTGAAAATAGAAAAATTATAATCCAACATTTTACCACCTCAACAAAAAACCCTCAAGAATTGCACATCATATTGATATTGGTAAATTCAATAATAATGATTTGAGTGCATATTGTTGACTGTTATTTACACTAGGACAAAATAAAAAATAATGTGTTACTTACAGTCATGCAAGCATACATGCATGATACATCCAGATTCCTCATTGCACACATGCATGCAGACTCAAAATGACATAGTAGGCATGCATTTAGCCATACACACAGGATCACATTTGAATTTCAAAACTGCAAGGTGATGGGTGGAGTTTAATATCTAACAAGGGACCCTACATGCATACTTTGACATGTAGATCATTTAATTTTGTGGTTTTCTTCAATTTTAATAACCCCTTCTTGTGGAATCTTAGCTCTGTTGGAAGACTTTTTAAATGATGTTTTTCAAAGTTGCTTTGATCTAATAAACGTTCAGATTCGAGTTCAGCTCGCTCTCAGGATTCGAATGATATATAGAGGTGTAGATTTGGGTAGGATTTGAAGGTGCGCTAGCAGTAGAAACAGGCCGACTAGGTCGCTACTGCGCTTGCCATATATATGTAACGGATGAATTTTGCGCATGCATGGAAGGCATCCGGAATCGCTATTAGAGCCTGGGTACGAGGCTAGTATGGTCATCTCTACAGCTTCTACCATGCATAGATGTTGAGAACAATAGAGGTTGAAGTCTTATCATAATTCCATACACACTATATACTACACATAGACTTCCAAGTGGTGTTTACACATGAACACTTCATGGTGGTAGTTTCCTATGAATTGCTCTATCATAATAATGGTCTTACTCAAGTACTAGTAGTGTATAACCCCCTAAATGGATTGACATAAGAAATAATGCATCAATCTGGTTAGCTACCTTCCTTAGCAGCTAAGCCACCAATTAAAGAAAGCATTACTTGTCTCCTGTAATTTCAATTCTTACTTGGAATTAGTACAACACATTACCAATTCCCATTCTATGCTGTAATTAATGGATTGGTACTCAGGAGTACACTATCCTCAATCCAATTATATAGCGTAGCAAGTTCTACTTGGTGCTGTTGTCAACTTTTCGCCACAGATATTCACTATAAGCAATTGTGATGAGAGAGATGTTCATTACAAGCAATTATGAAGAGCTAGAGAGAGGGGAGGAGGGAGGCAGGGTGTGAGTGTAGGGCATGTGCATAAAGAGAGAAAGACAGAATTAATAGAGAATGGGGGGTGTATTTGTATGTGTGGAAAGAGAGGACACCTAAAACACAGCAAACCACAAAACAATTCATGAACAATCTTCACTGGTATTCTCCATAAGCATCCACCACTGTTCATAGGAAATTATGTCCTTCACACAAAGTCCCTAATTCTTTGAAACTGCCCAATGACTAATCAACAACTCCTGCCAAAGTCGTCACAATTTGAATATCATTAGTTGACTAGGAGATGAATTTGCCACTCTGGAGGAATACCTTTAACCATAAAGGATGACTCCAGCTAGCAGCTACTCCACATCTCTGGGAAGACATTTATGCATAATCATTGGAGTAGCTTGGATCATCTTACTAGCTTCCTTGTACACAATTAACAAGAAAATATACGCTTGGCAAACCACACATATAGCCCACATTGATCCATTTCGATGCACTAAAATTCTGATACACTACAACTCCGCCAATCAACCACTAGTATTGTAGTACTGAATTATCTGTGGTTATTCTCAGGAAGTGATCCACCTACATATGTAAGGTCAGTGCATAATTATAACCATGGTATATAAAAGCCTCAGGAACCACGGCACTTGACATTAGTACCTACAAATCATTTTAACTGAATACCCACCGTTTTGTTAAAAAAGATGGCTCTTCTTGGTAAGCAGGAAGTTTCATTTCAGAATCTTCAGTCTTTGGCAGGGCAGCCCAGCAATAAACGAGTTGGAGCTACTGTGAATCCCGAAAATCGGCGAAAACAGTACAGGAGTGAAGGCTACACTGGAACTTTCTACTACGCTCAAGTACAGAACATGAAAGTGGCTGAACAAATGTTGCTGAAGTGCGTTGGAACCGGTAACTGTCCACGCAATAAACAAAGCACCAGCAATGCCCCAGAGGAGCCAGGATATGTCTATACCATTCAGTGATGAAAAGCCTTACTCACAAGAACAAGACAGTGATCTGAGACAATAACTATAGATTAATAATATTTAGGTTTACCTTAAGAATTTAAATGCTCTATCTTTCAGAGGAATATATTCAGTGATACTTATTATGATTTTGTTTTGTTGGGAAAAAAAATTTAATACACTCACACAAATTAAACCACTATTAGGTAATATACAAGTATAGGAAATTAGAATCAAGCAAGCATACTTCAGGTACTAGTTACTGAGTAATTGATTGCCTTATACGTTCATCACCACTGTCCCCTGATTGCCAGTGATAGACAGTGAAGGGAACAGAATAGAGGAGAAAGAGAGAAGTAGTAGATAGCTAAATAATTCAACAATATTATTATTACACAATCATCTGGTTTTTATGGGAGGTGGGTGTACTCTTACCTAGGGTTACAAGACTCACCCACTGATTGGTCCACTGGGTATTGTGGCCATGTCCTTATGGTTAACAAATACTATTTACCATTACCCAACTGCAGGGCAGCCTAATAAAGCAAGCTTATTGCATGTATAACTCACTCATCATGACTATGCAAATAGAGGAGCGCACAAATTACCACACAGCGCAGGGGGAATTCCCTGGGGAAGGCCCTGGGGAAGACCCTGGGGAAACACCCGCTGACCAGGTGATTTGTGCATAATCAGTGTCTTGCTTGGAACTATGAGCTAGCACCTGCAGGTATTTGTAAACAATAACATCAGCTACTAATTTTAAAGTAACATGTATGGTCATCTCTACACCTTCTACCATGCATAAAAGTTGCAATTGAGAACAATAGAGATTGAATTCTTATAATAATTCCATACACACTCTACACTTGGCAGCTAAGCTACCAAGGAAAGCATGATTAATTTTGTCTCCTGTAATTTCAATTCTTACTTGGAATTAGTACAACATATTACCAATTCCCATTCTATGCTGTACTGGATTAGTACACAGGAGTATATACACTATCCTCAATCCAATTATAGTGTAGCAAGGTCTGGTGCTATTGTCAGTTTCTCACCACAGATATTCACAACAAGTAATTAATTGTGATGAGAGAGAGATGTTCACTACAAGCAATTGTGAAGAGAGAAAGGGAGGCGGGAGGCAGGGTGTAAGTGTAGGGCATGTGCATAAAGAAAGAGAGAAAGACAGAATTAACAGAGACCCGGGTGTGTGTATTTGTATGTGTGGAAAGAGAGGACACCTAAACACAGCAAACCACAAAACAATTCACGAACAATCTTCACTGGTATCCTCCATAAGTATCCACCACTGTTCATAGGAAATTATGTTACTCACACAAAGTCCCTAATTCTTTGAAACTACCAATTACTAATCAACAACTCCTGCCCTAGTCACCACAAAAATGAATATTGTTAGTCCAACCATTGAGAAATGAATTTGCCACTTGGAGGAATTACACCTTTAACCATAAAATATGACTCCATACCAGCTAGCAGTTACACCACATCTCTGGGAAGACATTAATTTATATATGATATTGTATATATCATTGGAGTAACTTGGATCATCATACTAGCTTCCTTGTACATGTCACAAGATATGCTTGGCAAACCACACATAGCCCACATTGACCTCTTTCCTGAAGTAGGCACACATCATGGACACACTGAAGAATCCAAAGTCTGGTGGTCACAAAATATAGTCATAATAAGTAGACTTTAACATAATCACCACAAGTCTTACAGTAACTTTGTGTAGACAGTATTGCATGATTAGTAATTATGGCGGTATAGCTAACTCATTCTTGAGTGTGAACAGTATGGGAACACACGCAATGTTCTCAGGAAATATGAGAGTCTATTTCTCCGTGTTCATAAATTTTATTGGACCTGGAAAGGTTTGTTGACAAAGAACACAAGTACATTATCACCCCATTTGTAATGCAAGTGGACACTGGAATGCACTGACCACAACCGCACAGCACAGGGGGGAAATCCCTGGGGAAGCACGGCGACCATTACACCTCATTTGTAATGCAAGTGGATTACATATGCATAAATAACCACAGAGCGGGGGGGGGGGGGGGGGTGGGGGGTCGGAAATCCCTGGGGAAATTAAGCACGGCTGACCGGGGCAGTGAGTCGTATGGCACGCCAAACGTAATAAAATTCATGACTTTGTTTTGCGACTTAGCTACTCCCGTAATAATATTACAACCGTTCCACCCGCTATACGATGACTTCTTCATGTATTATTTCGACTTGCTCAGAAGTCGTCATACCGTAGAGTCTGGTTAATAAGCGCATGCGCTTAGCACTCTCGGTGTTAAGGAAATATGCGCCTATTAGGTGATGTGCGCTTAATAGAGAATGAAAAATTGGCACCGCCCACTGTTGGCACCGCGGCGAGCGCGCTCGAGCTAACCAAGCCAGCAAGTTTGAAGTCCGCGAGTATAGAGACCACTACTGCTATAGTTCAGGAAAGTATAATTGGAAGCCATCACTGCTAGAACACTGCGGCGAAGTAGCTGTCTTGCTCGGTGAGACTCACTTCAACGGTGATGGTCAGTCAGTGTCAGTCAAGAGTCCGATCCCTGGATCAAGTATGCTGTGGCGATAGAAGATCACGACATTCGTTCTCGTGCAGCTAGATCTAGCTATCAGAAACTGGTTATATAACAAATACTAGCTATACTTGGCGTGGACAACTCGATCGATCGTTACTATCGTCTTTATTGAGCGCATGGCATGCGCTTATTAAACATTACTTAATAAGGCGGGACAAACTAAATTCACAGTTTATCGTCACAAAGTTTTCGTTTTGCATGCGGGCGGGCGGTCATTATTCAGATTTCAAACCAGTAGAGAGAGCTGGAAAGGCTCTACTCAATCTCGAGATTGCTGAGGTCCCGCCCTCCAATTAGAGCGCTCGAGGGGTACGTGGGGCTAAAGTGCCATATATTTACTGTATTGCATCTGAAATCTGAAAATTTTGGAGAAAATCTGAAAATCCATGCGGGCGGTGACGATAAACTGCAAATTCAATTTGCCCCGCCTAACAGGAAGGAAGTATGCGCTTAATAAGCATGTGCGCTTATTAAACGTATATATTACATCTGGAAGTCGCGATGTGTCGCTAGTTTGGATACCGGTGTCATAAAATTTAGGGGACCCGGGATCCCCATTTTCATTATGATTTTGGGGACCCCCAGCATAACTCTCTGTGCACGGTATGGTAGACACTCAAAGATTCAGTGGCTGGCATGAGTTCCTTGCCCATGATGGTATCAACATAACTCACTTGAATGCTGGGGGCTAAGCTAGCTCAGTACAGTATGGCCATATTTGATTTAGCAATAAGATCTATACGACTGCTAAATCAAATATGGCCACACTGTACTGAGCTAGGCTGAAGTTGAGTATGCAAACAGAACTTGTATTAAAAGTGCTGTTTGCATACTCAACTTCAGCCTCCCACTTTTTGGTTCTAAATGTCATGTTGTTCCTTTTATTTTTGTCATAGTTAATTTAGCAATAAGATCTATACCAGTGCTGTTTGCATACTCAACTTCAGCCTCCCACTTTTTGGTTCTAAATGTCCTGCTGTTCCTTTTATTTTTGTCCCACTTTTTGCTTTTGACAGCTAGGTTGGTAGGTATTCAACTGTAGCAAACACGGCAAATGCTGTTTTTTTTTGTTTTTTTTTTTGTCTATAATACTTTATGCAATTTTGCAAAGGATACACAATAGTACATACACTAATCTTAAGTGTACCCAGAAAAATGAGATACATAGAGTAAGTTAGTATAGTTACATAATACACAATACAGTTTACACATTATTTCTCAATTGTTTCATGAAGGTCGAGTAGGAGGCGGATGTGACACAATCATTGTTCAGTGAGTTCCACACTGCCATCGTATGAGGGAAGAAGGAGAACTTGTACGCATTTGTACGAACAAATGGAGGGTCAAGCTGAAATGAGTGAGAGGCCCTCAAGTTGGAAATATTACTACGGCGTGCAGGAATACTGGGAAAGTAGCAGAGGCGATGAATTATCTTGAACATGAGGCCAAGCTTTAGGTGTAATCTGCGTTGCTCCAGTGATTGGAGCTCAAACAAGTCGAGCAACTCCTGGTATCCAGAATCCCACTGGTGAGCAGCAAGCCTACAGCCAAATTTCTGGACGTCCTCCAATGTTTTCTTGTCTTTGACAAGATGGGGGTCCCAGACTGGACAGGCATATTCAAGGTGTGGTCGGACCAGCGAAATGTACAGCTGCCTAAGGGTATCCTGGTTTGCAGAAGAGTAGAATCGTCTATAAATCAACCCAAGGATCTTCTTAGCATGGGAACATATAGAGTTGATGTGGGCAGACCAAGTCAGATTGTTGGTTATCAAGAGTCCCAGATATTTGCAACAATCCACTCTCTGCATTGGGCACCCGAAAAGTCTCAGAGGAGTTGGAGGAAATAATGGAGACTGTTTCCTTGAGATTAACATGTACTTGCATTTGCCAGCATTAAAATTTAAGAAATTTGTCACTGACCACTCCTCAATCAGAGAAATTGCAAGCTGTAGTGTTGCATAGTCTTCCAGAGTGGAAATTAAATGAAAAAGTAGGATGTCATCTGCAAATAAGTTGACCTTAGAAAAGAGAGTTGCATCAATATCGTGAGAATTAGAATGCATAGATCAGGGGGGAGGGAATCTCGAAATGCAACACTACATGGCATTTTTTTTAGACATTCTCACTCCCTAT
Source organism: Stappiaceae bacterium (assembly GCA_964291365.2). Classification (GTDB taxonomy): domain Bacteria; phylum Pseudomonadota; class Alphaproteobacteria; order Rhizobiales; family Stappiaceae; genus JBDWFY01. The sequence goes on along the minus strand of OZ220010.1, from coordinate 1,042,567 downwards.
TTTTCAATCAAGCAAGTAATCTAGCTTAGATCATGCCATGCATTGTCAATTGAACTAGCTGATTGTGGCCGTTGATGAGTGTGTAGCTGAACTTAGCTTGGATTCTAAGAATCACGGTGCAGATGGATCAAATGTAATATTCGTACATACCTGTAGCCATAACCTACGAGCCTGCATTGGTACAATAACGGCCTGACTATATGGATATAGAAGGCTATATTATTATAGTGCTAAGCAGCATGCTACAAGTGACTATAGTCATATATAGCCAGGCTGCGCAGTCAATGTCTAAAACTGTTTTGCCCTGGGGGTCCCCATTTTCATGAGAGGGTCCCCAATTTCCTGTGAAAACGGGTACCCAGGGGTCCCCAAAATATATTATTATAAAAATAGGGACCTGGGTCCCCATTTTCCCATACCCGGGGTCCCCAATTTGGGGGTCCCCATTTTCACATGACACTGGGAATGGGACAACGCGCATATGGTGCGCCAAACACGTGTGTATCCAATCATGGGCGCATACGCATAATTATAGGCGCACACTTGCACTGTCAGGACTGATATATACGGCATTTCAGCTGCTGAAAAAATGGAGAAAGAAGCATAGGACTCAAGCAGGTACATCATAAACATTTGTTTGCTAGAGGTACAAAGTATGATGACATGACGTACTATTGTTATAGCACATACAAAGAACAAAACAACAGCTAAGGACAAAACTGGAGTCTCATTCTATTCCTGCTGATGGAATGAAATTCAGTGTCCATTTCCCTGATTCCACGTACGAAACTGGAATGTATGCTACCTAGAGATTCCTCAACAAAGGTAATAAATGTTATGCTGGCTCATTGCTAGCTTGTTTCACAGTGTATCGTTATAAGTGACATACCAGTGGAATCTCTGAATAACACACACATTGGGGGCAGAATTCTTGTCCTTTGTTGAGAAGTGGTCCCTATCTCAGAGGTATTAGCTAGCCACACCCCTCAATTATGAGGTTGCACATGCAGTTGCAGTGAGGGTGTGGTCTATATGAAGCTTAATCAGCAATCTCATGCAGTCACATGAGAATCGACAGATTGAGGGATCTAGGTGCTGCTGAGTGTTGAAATTTTGATATTATGCTCATATTTTTCATCTGAGGCTCGATCTCCGTCCACTCTTGTTGGCTATTTTATACAACTACTTGTCTTTTGGGGACACGTTTTCTGTCTGTTGTATGATAATATAATTATGGAGGTGTATGTATCTCGGAGAGTCTGATTCTACTATATTAATTTTATTCAAAGTAGAAATTAGAATAATAATTAAACATGATTACATTATAATCAGTATCGTACACTCAACACAACAGGTGCTTTACGAGACAGCCTTTGCAATGAATGATATTTCTTCTCATTTTCACATTCATGGTGTTCATCCTCGTCGACATATTCCTGCAGATGTACCTCTATCCACTTTACAGCTTGAAACTCCCACTGCTGTTGTCGTTGAGTGTTCTGATGATGCTCCAGATCTACTTGAAATGTTGTCATCAGTAAGTATATACACATAATTATTATAGGCATCCCATTAGGATTTATTGACATGTTAACATTTAAAGTCTCCTAATTAGATTCTATAATACAATCATATTCAATATACGAGGGGGTGGGGTCAGAACGCCCTTATCTAAAAATTTTGGGGAGCAGGACTCAAGCCACCTTTGCTTCCCACCCCATATCTCTTGCTTTGTGATACATTTATGATACTGGTCAATAATAACTATTATCGATACAAGGTTCATAGTGCAGCTATTATTATGTTTTACTTTTATGTCTTATAGTGAAGGAAAGGAGGAAAGAATTCCTTGCACACCTTTCTGGAATCCACTGTGGTGATGTGCATGAAGTACAGAGAAATCAAGTATTTGAGAAGAGTTACGCCGTAATAATCCACAAATAATATCTGAATATCCACTTCGAGCAAAATCTCTCGATGAGAAGGCCTTAGATATCAGTGGAGTGAGTCATGACTTGTTCTCTGCTGTTTGGGTTGATGCTTATATTCGTGCTTTTGATGGTTGCAACTCCCTTGTTCCACAAGCACACCCACACATAGACCTTGGTATGCTCCCAGTGCTGGGTACAATTCTGTCTCATGGATTTCTTGTGACTGGAATGCTTCCTGTGAGAATTGCATTTCCTTGTCTTGCTGCTGTAGCACTTGGGCCTATGGTTAGTATACCGGACTCCACATTAATTACCTCACTAGCTGACTATGTTAGCCCTTATGAATGCTCAATACTAAAAAGAGCCTTCAGTATTACCATGGGGTTTTTCCCGAATGATCTTGTGAAGATTTGCTCTCTTTGCTAAGCAGGCTTGGTTGTCGTGAGATACCATCCCCCCAGAATCTTCGACGTCTGGTAGTTGAAGTTGCAATGCATGAGTTTATAGCTAAGCCCCTACGAGTTCTGTATGTGATGAATTCCAGCGTACCAGCACCTCAGATTGATTTTTGGAAGGGCTTCTCTGTGGATGAACTCTATGAATTTTATAAAGAACTCACGGCCACTCCAGCAAAATTTAATGTTATCCGCATGATAAAAGAGCCAAATACAGTGAATAATGCCCAGGAAAATGCATTCAGCTACCTAATTCGAATCAGTGATAGGGAGCATGAAACAGGATGAGCTTTGCAATTTTTTGTGCTTTGTGACTGGCAGTTGTGTTCCAGTTGATAAGAGGATTATCATTACCTTCAACAGTCTATCAAGATTTTCTAGGAGGCCCATTGCCCACACTTGTGGTCCAGGATTAGGGCTGGAATTACCGTCTGCTTATTTAACCTATCATGAGTTCGAGGATGAATTCAAAGCTGCGCTTAAAAGTGAATATGCTTGACTGATGGATTCTATTTGAACTAATGTAGCTACAATCGTTTATTTAGCCACCAAAATCAATTTTTCTTCTGCTGCCAACAGTGATTTACTTTATAGCCTTAAATAATTGTTTAGTTATCGGCAAACTTTTTTTTTGTCACTTGAATAATGTTGAAGTTGATCGTGATCAAAAACATGACATTGTAGTATGTATTGCTAATCTGAGTCTAATTCATTAAGGAAGTCTAGTGTACGTTGGTAAACATCCAGTCCATAGTCATCACTATCAGACAGTGGATCAATGGTTGTTTTAAGCTCCTCGATTTGTTTATCACTTATCTTTATCACTTTATCACACACAAAAGGTGAAGATCATCGACTGGATTTAGAAGATTATGGTGTTCCATGTAATAAAACAGCCGGTAGAAAAGTTGAGTACAGCATCTATGCATGTCTTTCCATAATCTCGATCCGTTGGTTATATATGGACAGAGCTTCCAACAGTAATGCTACCTCTGTCCAGTCCACGATGATGTAGCATGTGCTGTGCAACAAGACGGTTCTCAACCCCTTGATCACTGCATACACGTGATGGTATAGCTACCGTATCTTTGCACTGCTTCCATGAATAAATCATAATACTATTGCCGATCGATTATTACTTGAGCACTTTAAGTAGACAACCAGTCAGCTATACCCATCGATACCACAGTGTGTCACTAAACACCAGTGAATCTATTATTTATGGTGGCCATCTGAGAATATTGTGTATGTTATCAAACTATATTTATTCTATATCCCTGTACAATTAATTTATCCTATGATGTGTGGAACGAGACAAAGCTGCACACAGATACAGGTTGAACCATCTCCTATAGCATTGAGAACTAGAGCTAAAACAAACCTTGATGGACCCAGCCTCAGATAGTTAGTATACCCACAATAATAATTGTACAACATGTGTTGTAGTGGGACACTATAAATCCGCCCATGGGTGGAGAGGAGAGCTAGCTAGATGACAGCCCTATTCGGTTCCTGGCCCAAACTCATTATGGCACATTGGTAGGTCTTAGGCATGTATCAAGGCTCTATTATCTGTTGTATCATTCTCGTACATAGATAGATAACATTATAATTATTATAGAGGGGGGGTTTCTGGGGTTGCAACCCCCCCCCCAAAATGGTCAGAAACACGGTATGGAATACAGTACTACTGAGATGCCTAGCCATGCAGGAGCATTGGTTTACATAGCAAAGAGCTTGGTGGTAGTAGTGGTCAGTTCTAAACAAGTTGTGAAGTCCTCACTGGGCAGATAGCCTGCAAGATTTGCTATCTATCAGTGGTAACCTTTCCCAATTATCCTACCCACAACAATACTAACCCTATTGTTTGACTCCGAATCCTACCCATTATGGCACATTGGTAGGTATGTAGTCTGTAATTAGTCAGTAGATAGTGGACTAGAAGCCTTTGTTGGCCAAAGTCGGGGCTGATGACCGCCATTGCCAAAACCTCGTGCGTCAAGTTTTGCCCAGACAAAGGCTTTTAGTCTATTCTCTACTGTGTAGTTATCAAGTACTTACTTTGCTTCAGTGCTGGAATCTGTTCCCAAGTTCATAGAGCCTTCGTAGAACGAAAGCTACACAAAAGAAGGTCATTTTACGCTAAGCGTAATGGCGGACCAGACGGTAAACACAGCTGTCTAGTTCGTTTCTGACAGGTGGCCTTTGAATCTAAACCAACTCCAGCACTGCCCAGATGTCTGAGTAATAAGATAAACACTTCTTTACAGTCAAAGGAGAAGCCATCTTGGCGAATCTTGACGCACCGTTTTCATTTGTGGTTTTTCTTGGTATGCTCCATTACTCACTATGGGAAATGCCTGTGCATGGGTGAACTGTCACCCGTAACCTTAAGAGAAGAAAACATACTTATTCACGAAATTTAGACACTGAATCCTACATATAGTCAATATTATAGTATTGATAAGCATGGTCTGGGGGGGGGGGGGGGGGGGGGGGGGGGGGGGCATGCCCCTAGTGCCCCCCTCAGTGCTTCTGCCACCTATGATTCACTGCTGCTCAGAGTGCCCTCTGCTGAACCATAGTGCACATTGATGAAGTACACGCTCCAGACTTCCACATGAAGTTTCAATCCTTTCAAGTGCATAGTAGCTGAAAGACTCAGTGGCAGTACCATGCTGATGTTGTAATGAACGCAGAAACGAAGATACTGATTCCTCAAAGAATAGCTCCCACCCCAACATAAGTCCTCTAGTAGCCATAAGGGACGAAAATTATGACCAAACTTAGTAGGTAGCTAGACGAAAGTTGTGTTCAAGACTCAAATCAGGTCTCCTATACGTTGTAAGCCGCACCTTTGGTAGCCTTTACCGTAAATGTTCGAATCATAGCGCCACCCTAATTTAAGCGCCACTTAGAGGTTAACGACGATTGTTGCGCTCTATTTATAGCGCCAATTGCAGTGCTAAATTTCTTAAAGTGGCGCTTATTAAATAGAAAACGCTGTGCTTTTGTATGTAGTGTCCTATTTACTAAGCGCCACTAGCGACTTTAGAAGTATTTTTTGGCTCCAATAGAAGCGCCAACTGAAGATTAGAATTAAATTTTTTGGCGCTGTAATTAGAACCTTTACGGTAATACAGTTTTTCAAAATAATGCGCACTATAAGCAAGTTTATATATCTGCACATATACATGACATGACGTAATGTGTAACAGTTGCCATAACAACGGACCGCCTTACTTTTTGCATGTGCTCGAGCTCACGATCATTCTTATCTGAACAGTATGTTCTGAGCTGCTTTTATAAGAAAAAAGCAGACAGAATCAGTATTTGCAAGGATCCTAACTACAGCGGAGAGGTTGAGGATGAGCTCTTCTCGCGCTGGTCGTCCGTGGACCAAAGGCAAAGGTAGTGGCGGGGGAAGACCGCTGACCAGAGGTCGCCAGAGGGGATACTACTCAGAGATAGTTGGAACTGAGGCTGTACAGAGACTCGGGGTAAGCGATGGAGTGAAGTCATAGCCTTGTGATCAAGCTTGTGTGACTTGCCTTAGGCCACTCCCCTTTTGCTCATAATTTCATCTCCATGATCTCTCTCTCTCTCTCTCTCCCTCTCTCTCTCTCTCTCTCTCTCTGGCATTTAGAACGTGAAGCAAGGCCCCAAGTCTCACCACAGCACAGTGTGGAAATCTCAAAGAGACAAACATCTTCCCAGTGTCACCAAATTTGATCCTCCAGAGGATTTCCTTGATCAGCTCAATGCACAGGTCTATGGTCCAAGCACTCAGCTCATCAAGAGCAATGTAAGTTGTCTAGTTAATACATCATACTTTACCAATTCATGGTGTGTGTGTGTGTGTGTGTGTGTGTGTGTGTGTGTGTGTGTGTGTGTGTGTGTGTGTGTGTGTGTGACTGTGAGTGTGTGTGTGCGTGCGTGCGTGCGTGCGTGCGTGCATGCGTGTGTGTATGCGCATGTGCTGTGTATGACACTGTTTCGCGTTCTGATACAGTGGGTCATGACAGCATTGCTTAGTGTGTGTGTGTGTGTTCGCATTTGCAATTGCCTAGCAACCAAAGTTTTTATAGGCAAATTACTGGCTGCAGGATGAGTGTAGGTTATCATATGGTATCCCAATGATAAAAGGGGGTCATGGGCAAACAAATCAGTGATATGACATTAACCAGAAGTAGATTAGATAGGAGTGTTGAACTACTGTACAAACGTTGCAACAGCGTTCCAGTAGGATGACGTACACAAAATGGCAATCAGTCATGTAGCTGAGGTAGGTGTAATGTAAACACAGACAGGCCACAGCTGCAGCTGCATAGAGTGCTGCACAGCAGGGGAATCTCTCAGTTTACACTACTACACTATTCGGCTGGATTTAACATGACCACTATTCATTTATGCTGGTGTTTGTGACATCATCCTACCGGAACGCGTTTACAGGCAGTTCAACACTCCTATCTAATCTACTCCTGCATTAACTGGGCTGCACTCGACCGTGGATCTTGTGCAACGCAATTAACATCATGTAACTACTCTGTGTGTATATTTGTGTTTGTGTATGGGGGGGGGGTATATTTGCTTGCATTTTAGTTGAAGTGCTACAAAATAAACAATGATAATGACATAATATTCTGTGTACAGGAATTTTCCAGCAAGTCATGGGACCCAAAGGTGCAAGTCCCATATAAAGTGGACAGTGGAAACACTCCAAGAAAGCTTGAAATTGAGCGACGTAAGCGCCAGTACTCCAAACTAGCCAAGGACCTCGAGTCTCTGCTGACCCAGCACAATGTCAGAACTCAAGAACTGATGCCCATCACAGATCGCTCGTCCAAGGCTCTATTGAGCAGTTCATCTCGTGGTGATGACTCCAGTCCAGTGTTCCCAAGCTTTCTACCTCTAGAGATCTTTGATAATACGGAGTTTGACTGTCGAACTCCTGAAGAGTGGCTACGACTTGGTAAGATAGCATTGTGAGTGTAGAAAGTGTATACAGGTTAGAGTTCATTTGCAGAATTCTAGCTGTAGAATCCCTTTAAGAGGACACCTCCTGAAATGAGACCATCTTCACTGCAATATGCATGATCCTAGCTACATAATTTCATCTGAAATGAAGAATGGGGCCTCTTTTAATCAGTCACTATGGTACTATTGAATTTTTGGGTCAATTAAATCCAAGTATCTATGTGTATACATATTTAATCAAAACACTTTAGGTTTAAGGGTATCCAGAATACAACCTATTACCATCTTCAAGTATGCTTACAATATCTTCTCTATAAATAGTGTCATTTAATATAATAATTTAGCCTTGCACCAGGCAGGCTCTCCTCTTTGTGCGAAAATTTCAATTCACAAGAAGGAATTATCGTCAGGAGAGAGCCTGGTGTGAGGCTATGTATGTGCTGTACATATAGGTGTACATGCCTGAGCAGGGACTGGGACGGTTCCTCTATATTTGGAATTAGATAAGTCATCTTAACTTTTATGCAGGTTATGAATCAGAAGGTGTGTGGAAGCCAGTTCCAGGTAAAGCCCTGCTGCCAGTGTTGGAGTCCCCTCCACCCACCCCTACCAGGCTCACACCAACACCTCCAAAGACACAACCTCCTACAGATGCCAGCAGACCTTCACGTATGTAATAGTGGTGTTCTTTTTTTGGCATGTTGTACATGTCTGTGAGTTTCCAGGGACAAGAGAGCTAATAACTCCGTTTCTATATGAATAATATTCCCGCTATAGGCATATGGCAGGTATAATATGATGTATCTGATAGTCCATTGGTAATACAGGGATGTTTGAGCATTGAGTCAAACATGCAGGCGAACCACATTTTACTTCTCCAGGTTAGAAATTTCCCTACCTAAGTGTTTGTAGATTGTTACCTTAGGCCAGCCTACATGTAGTCTTGTGGGAAAGTAGTCCATGGTCAAGGGGAGCATCTGTGGATACCCACAAGTATTATCAATTAAACCTAATTATCAAATGCAGGTGAGAATATTAAGTTATATAAAAAAGCCCTGAGGTTGACTAGAGCATCTAGTCGAAATGTCGGCAAGTTGTACACCGAGCATTAAGTTGTCCACAAAAAATCCTTGTTGTTTCTATACAGCCACAGCAACTGAGAGCGATGTCACTTCATATTAAGTTATTATTTTCAGCCAATGTGCTGACATTGTCTGTTCACAAATCATGCGTCTTATGGATGTGCTTGATGCTTACTTGTATATTATGGCTATGTATGATACACGTATGCTCATGCGTACTCACTCACACACATGCATGCACACTATGTAGGTCTGTACAAGCCTTCTACTCCTGGCACTAAGAGCAACCCCCTCCCTCCACTGCATCATTCCCCTTCATCCACTCAACTGGGCCCTAAGTAAGTGACCTTCCTGAAGATTGTATTCATAGTAGCACATATAGTGTTCTACTAAGCTTTGCAACCCTATAAATATACTTTTGTATGATATCTTATACACGTACTAGCGCACTGTGCATTTTCAGCTGCTACACACATTGTATATTTAGCTATCTGAAAACTGTACATGTATGCTTCTATTGTGTACAAGTCGACAGAATCTGTCTTGTGAGTTCTCATTGGTCAGTTCAAACTAATTACAACAACTCATTAACAAGAGTTGCTGGACCCTTCCCCCTTGGCAAAGTCAGTCTAGCTGGCCAGACTAAGAGCAGGTAGTCTACTTTAATGTTACAGCAGCATGAACCGGACTGATTGCCCCTGCGTGGTTATGACGCGACTGAAAAAATCTCTTGGCATGTTACACACTAAGTAGAAAAATTTAAATAATTAATTCATGGAGCAGAATGGATCAAAACTAGAAATTTGACCTGAAAGAATTTTGATTCACACCTTAGGTTAAGGCACTTCAAAGTTTTCCCATATGTTTGTATAGGGAAGCCATGCATTTGCAATGTTTTACGCCCACGCGTTTGTGGCCACACGCACATATAAATGTGACGACCATTATCCGATATGCTCAAAATTGTGGTATGGGTGCCTGCTTGCAATGTGTGGACTTACTATGCCTGTACCTACACTGTGTGCTGCTTTCCGCCAGCTCTGCAATGTTATACACTGAAAGGCTTGCTTTTCAGTATGTTACACTGCAAAGCTAGCTAGCCACTTAGGCTTCTCTATTCTTATGGGAAGGGGCTTTATTGAGGTGGGAGGGTGGTCAAGGGAGGAACCTGGAGAGCCCCTAAGCCACTTTTTTCCAGGAACCTTGCGGAGAGTTTAGTTCCCCATCTTTCCCCCTCCAGTGTAGCTCACGGATCCTTGACGTAATCGCTTGAGCCAAGAGGCCGGCCACACTCGTGGTAGTTTAAATTATATGTTTGTACATAGCTATGGTTGTGACTATAGGGGGAAAAAAAAATCTTCTACAGGTGCATGGTGGGAGGATTGAACCTTGGACCTCCGGATTATGAGGTCACTGCGTAAACGACTAGACCACCAAGCTTTTACCCTCACAACGTATATAAAGTTGCCATTTATCGTTTACATGAAGATAGTATTCAGCTGTATCTTCTCAATGGAAACAGCTATGAAGCTGGAACAAAAACCAGAATGTAGTTAATGAGCAGACGTAAACAACCATCATGGTCCTGAACGCTGTGGCATACAATATAATATAATTATTGTGGGGGGAGCAACATGCAAATCGCTGATAGGCAAGAGTATGTGCTGTAATTAAACGGTGTTGCTGCTGGAAGTAGCAATATTCTACATAATTGATTTCTTATCAAGTTAGTAATCTTACTTGACTTTCATATTAAAACTTCGAATGCCACAGATCATTTCTTAGAAACTGATAAAACTGTAAGCAAATCTTATACAAAATTGTAGATGTACCAACCATGCAGTAGCAGAACATCAAATTTAACGTTCCTATTACTAAACTAGACCTGCCAAGTTAATTAGCAAGTTGAAGTGAAAATGAATTTTCTCAGTGTTTTATTCCTTGTGAATACAAGTGTGTATAATGTCACAAATTAAATGGAATACAAGTATGTCTGTCACAAATGATATGTTAATAGTAATGTAGCTATGCAAGTCATGAATGTATGCATTGATTCTGATGACTACTGCAGGGAAGTCTCGATAGAAAGCCTAAGCAGTCATCATCTCAGCTGTGTCATCGATTCTTATTAAGCCATGCCATGGTGTTTGCATAATTATTATGCGCATACATGGATGGAAAGGGAAAGGGAAAGAGATTGAACTTTGAACCTCTTATTGTACTGGGCACACCCCTAAGCACTAGCACATCTGCAATTCAAGTTATGTATGTGCAATGGTGACATTCTCACTCCACTTGAACATCGAAACTACTGGACTGTTGAACAGCCATGACTATAGCCAGTCCACTGAGCCTCTCACTTTGCTCAAGGCTCAGCAGGGGTTCCCGAAGCTTACAAAATCTTGTAGCCATTTCTCAAAGATATTGCCAACCACTGTTGACAGTAAAGACAGGTTGTATAGGAAGTAATGGCAAAAATTGGCTACTTAATCCAGAAAGTAGTAGCCAAAGTGAAGGATACAGTAGCAAATGGCTAATTTGGCTAGTGGTTAGGGAACCCCTGCTCAGTGGCCTGCTAAGTAATCCTCTTGAGCACGAAGCGTAAGCGCCTCACGCTCTCATTGACAATGCATCTTCATGACCACCATGTTTTTGCACACGGCCCCACAGTTCTGACCAATCCTGAGCATTCAGAACTTGTTACAGAGCGCATCTTTTATGCCCTCCAGGCTAGGACATGGACTATATAAGAAAATTGATCATCTGAAAAATATTTTGTTACATAGTAGTATAACTAGATATGTATCAATGGAAATTAAATTCCCTTTGAGCTGTTTGTTTCAATTGCATCCTTGTATATGGGTAATGTGCTTGCCCACAATATATAGAGCCAACTGTAAATTTTGCTGGAGTCTATATTCTGCTTATTAGATACCTGACTATGTTTCTGTGCATAGGTATGAGTGGGTGAATGTTGGTATGTTGGACTATAATTCGGACACCAAACTTTTTCTGGTCAAAAGGGTCAACATTCCAAATCATGTCTTGGAAGCTAATGCTAAGAAACTGCTCCATAAACCTCAAATTGACCCCAGTGGATCTAGCACCAGTATTGCTGACAAAGAATCAGATAAAAGTGATGCATCGTCAAGCGATAGTGAAAGACAACTAGAAGAAAAGGAACAAAAGAACTCATCTGATGGAGAAGGAGAGGGAGAGGGAGAGGGAGAGGGATCATCAGGGAGTGACGGGGAGGCAGGACCTGCTAGTGATGGAGAACAGAAAGCATCTCAACCACAGATACCTAAACAACCAGTGAGTTTGTATTAATTTGTAACCAGTGAGTTGATCTTAATGTGTGTATACATGTATGCATACATAGGTTGCTGGAAGCAAGGCTGCAGTGAAGGCAAATGAGAGAAGAGCCTCAGCTTCATCTAGTGGTAATGGAGGTAGGGAATCTGAGGATGACATCCACTACTGGGTGCCGAGAGTGAGGCTGATGTTTGCAGCCGAGGATCCCACCGTGTTTGCCAGGAGAATGGCTCATGCTCACATGACCAGGTACATGTAGAGTAATGCTAACTTAATGTACTGTATAACATTATCAGGTACGAAGTATAGAGTAATTCCATAGCGTATGAGTACAGTACATATATAATAATGTGTACTGCATGACATTGTGCATAAAATTCATGTACGAATACGTACATGTATAGCCATCATCAGATTGGAAGATACTGAATGCTTGCATGCCACTCTGAGGCAAGCAAGTATGGTATTCTGCAGTGTATTTCAGCGGTGGGGATTCAGTAAGATGAAGGTGATCTGATAATGTTAATATCAGACACACAAAAGCAAGATCTGATAATGGCACAGCTAACCAACTCTGTTTTGGCATGCTCATGTATTTGTTTTATACATGTAGTCATGCAAGTGACACTGTCCTGCTTGTATGCATTTAAGTTAAGGCTATCTGATGATGCATACATGTGTGCATGTAAAATTGTGTGTATTTGCCCTTCCATGGCTCAAAGTACATGCAAGTTCACCAAACTTGTATTCAGTTTCATCAGTGCACTGTGAATTTGTGCAATTGCAATTTTAATTGCGTAAGAGTGAATTACATGTAACTTACGATTCTGAAGAAAAAACGTGTGAAGTAATACTAAATGGTATTTAAAGGATCTTTAGATACAGTTAATACTCAAAGGGGGCCACTCCTTGGGCCAATGAGGTATCATTAAATTTTGTGCATGTGTGACCCCCCTGACCTCATGCTAGCATTGTGCTGATCCAAGCTGTGCTGTTGTACATTGAGCTGATTTTTCTATGGCTGCAATAACCTTGATGAGGATTAATATGAACATAAGTGAGTAGTTAGTGAAATTTAAGTTGTGAGTGGCGTGGTTTCTGTATCTTAGTAGACATAATGCTTTCCTTACTGTCATGCATTTGCCTTAGTGAGTCTTTTACAGTGCTTTCAAATTCATATAACTTATGTGGGTATAGATATATGTAATGTTATTTGACAGTGATTATTTTAATACGTTGAATCTGTGTTTGCTGTTGACAAAATTAATGTGAATCCATTGCATGTTATCTGTATATAACTGCATAGCTACTCTGATATGATTTAGCAAGTTTGGAGCAGAGGTTAATAGCTAGAGGAATGGCAGTTGCGGTATGTGTATGTTGATTACTGAGAACAGCCATGTCCCAATGAGGAAACAAATGCAGAGTAATGGAAAAACCGCTGCTGCTGTCGGAAGTATAATTACTGTTGTAGTTGCATGATAGGCAAGCTGGTTTCAAATGCAATAGTTTCTCTTCCCAAGAGGGCTAGGCAGGCCAAGCAGAGTAAAAAAGTGAAAATTAAATCATTAAGGGGATAGTTAGGACCAATCTTCTTTAATGGCTAAATGTTGATTGTTGCTATCAACTGAATCAGTATGAAGATGGGGCCACATACAAAGAACATTGCAGACAATGTTAAGCCATAAATGATGAAATGTAATGGCCATATTAGTAACATAAGTACTGAGAATCATCGTCAATCGAATGTTTCAGGTAGAGTTCCATCCTTATAACAGCCTTGAAAGGAATCAACAAAGGCATGGAGAAAGTGCCAGTTGATGGGAAAGAGGGAGAGAAACTTTTGGAAGAACTGGCAAGGATAAAGGATGAAAATTACTGTAGGGATACTCACAAACAGTGTGACCAAGACTATTACTAGTATAGCATAAGGAAGGTGCTGATCACCAAAATATGTTACATTAGGTGGATAATAGAGTCCAAATTTAGATTTGTTAGAAGAAAGCTGATAAATTTGAGTTGGCATTAAAACATCAGATGTTACATTAATGATCTTATGGTAGGACAGCAAAAGTAGGTTGAAAATGAATCAAGGACAGATGTGCGAATATCCTATGTTTTGTGAAATATTGTCAGCACTTTTTTGAATGGCTTCCACACAGTTACTACTACTGAACTTGCCTGTCGTGGAGCATAATAAGAAAGTATGAAATTAGTATTAGGACAAAAGGATAGAGTGCAATAAGATATTCTAGGGCTAAGGCTTGTAGTGTAGTTACATTTAGACAAATATTAGGAAGGATAGAGCAAAAAATATCAAGATTCTAAATGCTATAGAAAGCAAAGCCTACTTTTGCTGCTTGAAGGTATTTCATGTTTAAACACTAACAGGACTATTCTGATGAAAGCTGGCACGAATACAAATTGTGAACCAAACCACACCATGAAGGCAGGAAGATGTAACACTAATGCTAATGAATAGATAGAATACTGTAAGAGGCATAAATCCAGCCAGGAAAATTTTCCACCAATTCTTATGTCCATCTGGACACTCCACACAACTGAGATTATATGAGAATACCAGTGGACTATATCCCTCTTTACAGTCACCACACAGTAGGCCAGTTCGATGAAAGGGTATGCATGCTGAGTTATTGATAAGTGTTTCTGGATTCTTAGATAGCTCTTGAATAGACGATGAAGCCTCACTGGCTCTACAGTTGTAGAAATAAGCCCAACATATGTAGATTTGCTCTTACTGTTGTAAGTCACACAATTGCAGTTCGAAACTGCAGAAATTTGAGCTTCATCGTCACATATGATTTTGTTGTTGTGCCATTTCTCACATTGGCATTGTTTTTCAGAATTACAAGTAAACCACGTTGGACAAGTGCTGTCATTGCTACAGCAATTATCATTATCTGAAAACTGTACACAGATATTGTCAGGGTTATTACTTTCTGATTCAGTTGATGATACAATAAGAACAATGCTATGGCTAACTCGCTCACAGAGTACATATTAATTTTAGTTCCTTGCTAAACAGCCAGCCACTGTGAAGCATTATGCAATGTCTTAATTATTAATTTTACTGCCTCATTGATGTGTATGAATTTTATTAGCTGTTAGATTTTGATAGTTTCAGCTTTTCTTAGCATTTAAGTGTACTTGAGTTGTTTTTTCACTTGACAATGTGAATATCTGTTGAATAACTATGGTAAACTCAGTGTTCCCCCAACAGATGTTACAAAAGCCCAGCATGAATACTTGCTTACTTCTGTAGATATGAAGTTGTTTTTGTGTTGTATACATGGATCTAAGAAGTTCCTTTAAGGTTATGGGCTTGTATTCCATCCACGCATGTAAATTATTGCGCACACCCATACAATGCAATACGTTTATACATGTGACTGAGTACGTGAGATTAAATAACTGGGTTCAAAGTAGCTGCTTGAGTTATGCATCAAATCTTAGAGCCAGTTGGCCCAAGAAAATTTCACTGTGAGTTTCTTATGATAGTATTACTACTAGAGTGGTGTGCGTGGACAAGGAACATAAACGTTTTAATTGACCATGCCTATCAACCATACCTACTATACTCGAGCTATGCATATAATATGTATGCTGACAATTTAGGGTTGGGTGATATACCAGTATTACGATATTATCGCGATAAGTATATTCACAACTAATAATATATTGGCGTAATATCGTGAGCATATTGGCATACTGCGATAACCGTACAAATGATAATACCACCACTACCACCAATATCACAAGTACACAACCACTATCTACTGTGAAATGTAGCAGATGCTGGTTAGAAACCTCATGTTTGCAGTGTAAACCACTTTTATCCTGTTCACCAGCAAAGTGCAGACTATGGTCCGTTGAGAAACAAGCTAGCATTCCTGGGTACAAAATCATGCCACAGTGCTGTGCATGGACTAGGTTTTTTATTATTTTTGGAGACCTAGAGTACGCATGATGCATTGAGATAACCACTGTTTTCTACCAATGATTATCGTGATAACCATGGTAATCAGAGGAGGTTGGTCACCGATTCTAATTAGAGTGCGTTTGCCATAGGCTGCAATATACACCCACGCAACCCAGGTCAACCCGCTGAGTCAGCATAAACAATACATTACATATGGTGCACGATAATTAAATGTGCATTCCACGAAAATCGTGACCAACCTCCTCTGGTGGTAATAATCATGACAATAACCGTGATGATATTATCACCCAACACTAGCTGACATTGCTGTGTTGTTTATAGCTAAGTATAGTTATGGTCCAATTGGTCAACATTGAAAGTTTACTATATATTAATATGTATACAACATTCAAGGACAAAGATCATTGTGAATAATTTTTGTGTTAGGTGCATTCCTTACTTATTGCATTTCAACTATAATTATGACAGAATTAATACAATAGCTGTCTAGCAGTCAATGTTAGGAGCATGGATAAATAGCTAGGGGAAAGGCAATCGTGGTATGCATAAGTTGATCCTTAAGAACAGCCATGAGCCAACGAGAAAAGAGATGTAGAGTATTGGAATAATCGCCATTGACAATGCAATTATTGTAAGAGCTTTATGATAGGCAATGTATCTGTCAGTATAAGTAAGTCCTCTCTCCAGTATGGCAATGTGGGTAAGACAGAGCAAGATTAAAAAGATCAAGTCATAAAGTGGATATTGTAAACCAACTTTTTTGAGTGGTTGAAAGTTTATTATTACTAACAGTAGGATCAATATAGCAATTAGGCTATATACAAAGAACATTGAAGATACTGTTAAGCTGTATATGATGAACAGCAATGAACGCATCAGCAACATAGATACTGAGAACCATCTGCAGTCGAATGTTCCAGGTTCTGTTCCATCCTTGTAGCAGCCTTGGAAGGAATCAACAAAGGCATGGAGAAAATGCCAGTTGATAGGGAAGAGAGAAAGAAACTTTTGAAAGAACTTACAAGGGTAGCAGATTAAAATGATTGTAGGGATACATACAAACAGTGTAACAATATTTACTGCTAGGATAGCATAGGGAAGGTGATATTTGCCAAAGTAAGAGATACTTGGTGAGTAATAGAGTCCAAACATTGACTTATTTGAACCAAGCTAATAAATTTTAGTTGGTATCAAAATATCCACTGTTACGCTTAAAACCTTATTGTGGGACAACAAAAAGAAAGTGGCAAAAGAATCAAGAACAGATGTACGAATGTCCCAAGACTTTCGAAATATTGTAAGTATTTTCTTAAATGGCATCCATACAGTGACTACAAATGCAATTCTTCTGTCATAGAGCACAATAAGGAGATATGTAAATAGTATCAAGGCAAAGGGATAGAGTGCAATGAGATATTCCAGTGCTAAAGCTTGAAGGGTTGTCACATTTAGACAAATATTAGGAAGGATGGAGCGAAAAAGATCAAGATTCCACAGGCTATAGAATACAAAAATCGTTTTTAAGATATTCAGATATTTCACTTCTTGTACTCTGCATGCAAGTAGGATTATTCTGATGAAGGCAGGCATAGACAAAGTTTGACTGTACCAAACCACACCATGAAGGTGGGAAGATGTCACGTTAATGTTAAAGACAAGTATTAAGAGATAAAATGCTGTCAGGGGCAAAAATCCAACCAGGAAAATTTCCACCAGTTTTTATCTCCATCCGGACATTTTTTACAACTGAGATCATATGAGAGTACTAGTGGACTGTACCCATCTTTACAGTCACCACACAGTAGGCCATTTCGATGAAAGTGTTTGCATACTGAATAATTACTAACCAGCATTTCTGGATTCTCTGGTAGTTCTTGAATGGATAAATCACCACTGGTTATACAATTATAGAAACAAGCCCCAACATATGTCAATTTGCTCTCATTGTCATAAGTCACACAATTACAGTTCAAAACAGCAGAAGTTTGAGCTTGATTATCACATCTAATTGCCATAGTGTATCCACTATCACACTGACACCTATTCTTGGCATTGCAAGTGAACCATGTTGGACAAATACTGTCATTACTACAATGATTGTTGTTCCCTGAAGACTTACTCTCACTGACATTGTCAGAACTAAACTCATTTGATGGTACTGCTAATAGCATTATGAACAACACCACCTTGTTCATGGCGTGCATTTTGTGCATGTTTGAATCTGAGTTTACAGCAGTTGCCTATGTTTGTGCATCTGCGTATTCCTGAATGCCTGTATTGTGCATATGTGAGGGTTTCACTTTCCATACACCTTACAAAGTATTATCCTTATGAGATTATACAAGCTACAGTTGTACTACAGTGTGTGGGTGTATCAAAGGCACCGCTCAGTGTTTATGTAGTGTAAACAACCAGGTGCAGTTAGACTAAAGATTTTATATTAATTCAGTCCTATTATGCAGCTACCCTCAGGTAACCTCGTGTTATATACTAGGATATGTGTAGTACCACAGTTTGCAGTAAAGTTCTGTCATGTTGTTTTTTTTCTGTTTCTTTTTGTTCTGACAAATATTGTCTGAGTGAAAATGAGTAAACTGCGTATGCATTACTGTCTTTTAAACTTGTTGATATATAACATCTAAACAAATACTGGCTTTCACAAGACATAAAGTATCCACTCTATGTAAGCTATGGTATTACGTGTACAATATAAATTAGGTCCTTTTAGATACGTAGTGTAATACATCAACTCTCTTAAATATCTTGTAGTAGTGGCTCTCTCAGTGTATGTGAACTACTTGTACATGTGTAGTTCTCCACCATAATCTCTTGATCTTGTTCTCTGAACTTTGTTGTCTCATACATGTACCGGAAGTCATCATTCGATGTCAAAACTTTTGTTGAATTAGAAAGGTGACTTATGTGGACGAACATTTAAAAATGTTGCTTGCATTAGTAGAATCAGAGTTGTCATTTTGTTTTGTTCAAAATCCAATCAAATTTTTTCTTATACCACATGAATCTACTGAAAGTATAGTGAATAATATACAGCATGATACATAGGAACAATACTAAGGTTGTACTGATAGAGATGTAAGTTGAAGTCTTCTGTGCACTTACATGTTGGGTATAGAATATAACCACAGTGAGAAAAAGAAGATTAAAAAACTTATTTTCAATATAGGTCCAATATCTTCTTTTTGTACACTTTATTATTGATTAGTAACTATATTCCGGTGGTGAGAAGGTTGTATTGAGGACTTCCCGATATGCTACCGTTATCAGAATGTCGAGTATCACTTGCAGGAGAAGGAGAATACCTGTCCAATAACGATACTTTGGCCCATATGGAGCATGGTACACTTTAGTCCATCAAGCTAGACCCTTTTTGCCCGATGACCATTACCTACTATCCACACGCGAAAAAGGGTCTAGCAAAGGTCAGTATTGGAATGCAATTCATTGGGTGAAGCCATACAAGTGTGCACTTGGCTCAAAAACAAGAAAAGAAGCTGCAGATGCCCGAGTCTGATGTTCTCATGTTTCCCAGTGAGCTCTAAGACTATAATACGCATAGTAGGCCTAGTCTAGTGCCCGTGTTTTGCCAAAGGTTACTCTACACCCACGCATTAATTGCTTGCATGGATTTCAAAAGCTGAATCTGATTGGCCAGACAAAATTTTATTAAACCTGACCTTTGCTAGACCCTTTTCGCGTGTGGGGAGTAGGTAAAGGTCGTCGGGTGAAAACGGTCTAGCCTGATAGACTAGGTACACTTCAATGAAGCAGTTCAGATAATCCCATCCACAGTTCCCAAGGCCACCAGTTATTACTCTTTCTCTAAGCAGTTATATTGTGGATTTTGGACCAGCTTTCACACAGTGTATGATTATTGTGTATTTTGGGATAATGAATGTTTTGTATCCTGAGTTAGGGACAGTAGACTTCAAAAATAATCAAATGATAGTACTAAAAGCACATAATAAACATGAAATCAGAATTTTTCATACAGTGTAGGTAGATATAGTGTTATAATATACATTCTGTGTTATATAGTAGTATAACAATGTATCAAACTGTCTAGGTACTAGTTAATGGATGTTATGTTTCAGTGTCACTCAGTTTTTTTACCTGGTACTGATAATTTGTATGTGCAGCTGTCATGATACGTGGAAATAGTACCGTACATGTATGTAGTTTCATGTATGTTGTTTGATGTGGTGATCAAAGGTGTGATACACATATTTTTATCTTTGAGAGCAACCATGAACCAATGAGATATGTGATATAGAGTAGTGGAACGAATGCTGTCATAAATGCAAGCATGGTCAATGCCGTGTGGTAATAGAAGTACTTTTCAATATTAGCAAGTCCTCTCCCCAGTATAGCAACATAAGAGAAACTGAGTAAGAAAGCAAACATTAAGTCAGGCAATGGATAGTGCAAATTGACCTTTTTTAGCGGCTGAATATTAATCATTGCTATCAACAGAATTAATAGAAAAATGAGGCCGTATACAAAGTACATCACTGACAGGATTAAGCCATAAAGAATGAAAAGCAACTGCTGGATTAGCAACATCAGTACTGAAAACCAACGGCAGTCAAATGTTCCAGGTTCTGTCCCATCCTTGTAGCAGCCTTGAAAGGAGTCAACAAAGGCATGGAGAAAGTGCCAGTTGAAAGGAAAGAGAGAGAGAAACCTTTGGAAGAAGCGACAGGGGTACAAAACTAGTACAACTGTAGGAAAGACCACAAAAAACGTGAAGATTATGATTGCTAGGATAGCATAAGGAAGGTGATGATTACCGAAATAAGGAACACTTGGTGAGTAGTAGAGTCCAAATAATGCTTCGTTTGAGCCCAACTGATAAATTTTAGTTGGTATTAAAAGATCAACTGTTACACTCAAGACCTTGACATATGATAGTAGAAAGAAGGTGGCAAAAGAATCAAGTACAGATGTGCGAATATCCCAAGATCCTTTAAGTTTCACCAACACCCTTCTGAACGGTTTCCATACAATCACAATCAAATAGGCATTTCTATCATAGAGAATAATAAGCAAGTAGGAAAAGAGTATCAGTGCAAAGGGATAAAGTGCAATTATGTACTCTAGAGCTAATGCTTGAAGAGTTGAAACATTGAGACAAATATTGGGAATGATGGAATGGAATAGATCAAGATTCCACAAGGTATAAAATGCAAAGACTGCTTTAGCAGTTGTGAGGTACTGTGCATTTTCTATACTGAGAGCAAGTAGCATTATTCGAATGAATGCAGGCATAGACATAGTTTGACTGTACCAAACCACGCCATGAAGGCGGGAAGATGTCACATTAATGTTAAAAGCAAGTATAAAGAAATAAAATATGGTGAGGGGTACAAATCCAGCTAGGATAAATTTCCACCAATTTTTATACCCATCTGGACACTTTGCACAACTGAGATTGTATGATAGAACAAATGGACTATATCCCTCTTCACAATCGCCACAGAGTAGGCCAGTTCTGTGAAAGTGTGTGCATACTGAATGGTTGATCAGAGCTTCTGGATCCTTAGGTAGTTGTCGAATAGGCAAATCATGGGTCCAATTGAAACTTCGACAGTTGTAGAAGCAACTTCCAACATAGGTAGACTTTTCATCTTTATTGTAAGTCACGCAATTGCAGTTCAGAACAGCTGAAGTGTGAGCTCTGTCATCACATAAAATCTTATCTGTGTGTCTGTCATCACACTGACACTTTTTGTTTGCATTGCATGTGAACCATGTTGGACAAATACTATCATTGCTACATTGAATATGATTTTCTTTTCGGAACATGTACACATTAGTGTTGCTTTCTTTTGACTTGCTTAATGGTACCACTATTAGCATTAAGAATAGCACTATCTCAACTAAAGATCTCATGTTTAGTCCTACCCTACTATGCAGCCACCCTATAGCTATTATAGTATCATAATATACACTATGGTATATATGGTAGGAAAGTTCTATTTCATGTTTGTTTTCTGTTCTCTGTATGTCGTTATTGTTAGTCTAAGAGTGAAATTGAGAAAACAGTATGCATTGCCATTGTAGTTGTGTTGTCTCTATAATTTATTGATAACATCTAAACAAACATCTGCTTTCACAAGGAATAAAGTACCTACTATACAGACTGATTACATGTATGCATTCTTGTATTAAGTCATGAAAATTTAATATGAAATGTAATCTGGACAACACTCTTAAATGTCTTGTAGCAGTGGCTCCCTCAGTGTATGTGAACTAGTTGTACATGTGTAATTCTCCACCATAATCTCTTGATCTTGTTCTCTGAATTTTGTTGTCTCATATGTGTACCGGAAGTCATTATTCGATGTCAAAACTTTTATTAAATTAGTAAGTGTGACTTCTGTGGACGAACATTTAAAAATGTTGCTTGCTTTAGTAGAATCAGAATTGTCTCTTTTGACCTGTTTGTTTTGTTTGATCTTGTTCAAAACCAATTAAATACCACATGAATCTACTGTAAGTATAGTGAATATGATACAGCATAATACATAGGAACAATACTAAGGTTGTACTGATAGATATGTAAGTTAAGTCTTCTGTGCACTCACATGTTGGGTATAGAATGTAAGAGGAGAAGATTAAAGAAATAAATATAGTCCAATATCTTCTTTTTTTACACTTAATTACCTATGTATGTTTTTAGCATGACTAGTAAGCCAATAACTATTCCGGTAGTGATAAGGTTGTATTGAGATACTTTGGCCTGTATGGAGCATGGTACACTTCAATGAAGCACTTTAGCCATTTCTGTTTCTATTTTGTGTCTCTACCTTGAAACTAACCTTGAAACTAGCCATGAACAGATGATAAATGTGGCATAGATGATTGGAATGATTGCTGATGTGGTCTAAACTGATCTGGAAAGCATATGCATTTACATGTAGGGCGTTGATCCAGCTTACATAAGTGCCTTAAGCCAGCTTAAAGCATTTACACATGGACGCTTGTACAGCAGCATATCCTAAACCGTTTTGAAACCAGTTTCAAACCATCTCCCTGACGTGGTTTACAAAGAGGTTTAGTTGAATAGCTATTTGTAAAGTGGCTTAGCATGTTTACACAAGCCAACTTAAAATAAGCTTGCTTCCAAAGCAGTTTAAAGGCCTAGTGTAAACAGAGCTTTAATGTTTAAGTGTGCATACCTAAGTGCTTTTCATTTGTGAATATCTGTTAAATAACTGTATTGTAAACCCAGTATTCCCTCAACAAGAGTGTTATTGACTTAACCAAGAGTAGATTAGTGTTGAACTACATAGGGGAGTGTTCCAGTAGAGTGACATCACAGATGCTTAGCTAAATGAAATCTGTAGTGTAGACTAGTACATGACTGTTTACACAAGTGACCACAAGTGACCACAAGTCACACACTGCAGTCTGCATAGGCACATGTGACTTGTATAGCTGTGTTTGCATAACACCTAGTAAACTACACCACTTGTGGGACTGATTACTAGGTTTTTGCATGCATCACTCTACAGCCATCCAGACTTTTGTACGGGAGTTCAACACTCTTGTCCTAATCTACTCTTGACTTAACAGAAGCCCAGCATGAATACTATTTAGGTATAAATTAAGTTGTTCCTGCATTAATTGATATGTAGTTAATTATTGATACGGGAGTATTTTACCATTTTGCATGGCTAGTGATCAATTTTGTCCTAATTCTGTCGTCGTCATTGTCATTATTATCCACACAATTGCTGGATCTCAAGATTTAGACATCGTGGTAGTGATTAGTGCTATCAAATGTTAGAAACAGTAAAAAAGTGACTTTTCTGTGACTCTAGACATAAACATTGGACAAGGAACACAAATGCTACACTGAATTGTGTTTTGATTGGCCTACTTGAGCTATGGCATGCTGACATTTCTGTGCATATCCAAAGTTAAGTATGGCCATATGATCCAATCAGTTGACATCAATGAAAGCTTATTTTATACAAGATTACTGACTAGCTGTACAATATGTATGTAGCATTCAAGGATAAAGATCATTTATTAATAAGTTGTGTTTGTGTTTGGTGTATACTTGTTAAACTTAACATAACTGCTACTTAACATAAATTAGCTGTCTATCTGTCAAGTTATGAGCAGAGGTGAATGGCTACATGTAGAGGAAAGGCAGTCGTGGTATGCGTATGTTGATCCTTGAGAACATCCATGAGCCAATGAGATAAAAAATGTAAAGTATTGGAATAATTGCCGTCGAAAGTGCAATTATTGAAAGAACTGTGTGATAGGCAAAGTATCTTTCAATATGAGTAAGTTCTCTCCCCAGTATGGCAATGTGGGTAAGACAGAGCAAAATTAAAAAGATCAAGTTATAAAGTGGATATTGTAAACCAACTTTTTTGAGTGGTTGAAAGTTTATTATTACTAACAGTAGGATCAGTAGAGCGATTAGGCCATATATAAAGAACATTATGGATAGTGTTAAACCATAAATGATGAAAAGCAATGGGCGCATCAGTAGCATATATACTGAGAACCATCGACAGTCGAATGTTCCAGGTTCTGTCCCGTTCTTGTAGCAGCCTTGAAAAGAATCAACAAAGGCGTGGAGAAAGTGCCAGTTGAAAGGAAAGAGAGAAAGAAACTTTTGGAAGAACTTACAAGGATAGCAGATTAAAATGGTTGTAGGGATACATACAAACAGTGTAACAATATTTACTGCTAGGATAGCATAGGGAAGGTGATATTTGCCAAAGTAAGAGATACTTGGTGAGTAATAGAGTCCAAACATTGACTTATTTGAACCAAGCTGATAAATTTTAGTTGGTATCAAAATATCTGCTGTTACGCTTAAAACCTTGTTGTAGGACAACAAAAAGAAAGTGGCAAAAGAATCAAGAACAGATGTACGAATGTCCCAAGACTTTCGAAACACTGTAAGTACTTTCTTAAATGGTGTCCATACAGCTACTATAAACGCAATTCTTCTATCATAGAGCACAATAAGGAGATATGTAAATAGTATCAAGACAAGGGGATAAAGTGCAATTAGATATTCCAGGGCTAAGGCTTGAAGGGTTGTCACATTTAGACAAATATTAGGAAGGATGGAGCGAAAAAGATCAAGATTCCACAGACTATAGAATACAGAAATTGTTTTTATGACATTCAGATATTCCACTTCTTGTACTCTGCATGTAACTAGAAATATTCTAATGAAGGCTGGCATAGACAAAACTTGACTGTACCAAACCACACCATGAAGGCGGGAAGATGTCACATTAATGTTAAAGGCAAGTATAAATAAATAAAATGCTGTCAGGGGCAAAACTCCAGCCAGGAAAAATTTCCACCAATCCTTATTCCCATGTGGACACTCCACACAACTGAGATCATATGATAGTACTAGTGGACTGTACCCATCTATACAGTCACCACAGAGTAGGCCTGTTCTATGAAAGTATTTGCATATTGAATAGTTGCTAATCAGCATTTCTGGATTCTCAGGTAGTTTTTGAACAAATAAGTCACTTGATAGACCACTGGTTATGCAATTGTAGAAGCAAGCCCCAACATACGTTGATTTGCTCTCATTGTTATATGTTACGCAATTACAGTTTAAAACTGCAGAAATTTGTTTTTGATTATCACATCTAATTGCTGTTGTGCGCCCGCTGTCACACTGACACTCTTTCTCGGCATTACAAGTGAACCATGTTGGACAAAAACTGTCATTACTGCAGTGATTATTGTTCCCAGAGGACTTACTCACACTGATACTGTCAGAGCTGTTACTTTTCAACTTATTTGATGATATTGTAAATAGCATTAAGAACAACACTACCTTACTCATGGTGCAAATGTTCAAATCTGAGATTTAAACAGTTACCTTTGTTCAAATCCTTTTATTTACATTTTACTGAATGGAGGTTTTGGTTTTTGGGTTACATAATGGTTGTGGTTTATGTAAGCTGTAGTTGTTTGTCTAAGTTTGTCATTAACATTGAGTATCAACTGTGCATTCTTCATTGCATGGGTGTTTCCATAGCTCGCTAGTGTGGCGCCCCGCTGTGCTACTTTGTGTTGTTCACCTTTGACCCTCTATTACACTATACATACAT
Source organism: Stappiaceae bacterium (assembly GCA_964291365.2). Lineage (GTDB taxonomy): Bacteria > Pseudomonadota > Alphaproteobacteria > Rhizobiales > Stappiaceae > JBDWFY01. The sequence goes on along the minus strand of OZ220010.1, from coordinate 1,016,716 downwards.
TTAGTACCACATGTAGTTTGAAATCAAGAAGCCACAATATCATACTACACTTAGCAGGTGCTTTTCTAGGCTCATTAGGCTATGTAACTGTGTCAGCCTAGTATGGCTAAGTTTACAACAGAGTTGCTTTGGTCAACATGATAGTGATATTAGGGCATGCAAATTAGCAAGAATTTGACTTTTCACCAGCGTCTTTTCTGATTGTGATTTATGCCATGACACTACAAATTTGCTAAAGCAAGGTAATAAGCAATGGTATAGGATGTGGCAAAATTATTGCTCTATTTTTTTTTCTGGGGACATCCTGCATGCGCATTGCCTAAGGTATAATTGTACTGTCAGCTCACCTGACATGAATTGTTAAAATGTTCACTTCAAATACAGCTGATATTAGTTATTTTGATTAAGTGTACAGCTCAAAATACTGCTACAAGACAAATAGTTTCACTACTTGAATGATAACCAGATGGATAGATAGCTATTTATTCAGCCCTGCATTAAAAAGTTTCGAGTGCATTAGTGTAAAAAATCTTGAAAGAGAAGATATATTGGTATTAGTTATTCAAGAGAGTAGTTAGCAGACTTGTGATCATTTATTCATCCCTTCAGAGTATGCATGTGTAAAAAGTTAGATGTAGTAATTAATGGAAACTCAAATTTCCTGTAGCAGTGGCTCTCTCAATGTATGTGTGCTACATGTACATGTGTAGCTCTCTGTTTTTATCCTTTGACCTTGTTCATTAAATTTTGTCGTTTTACAAGTACATTGGATTTGGTCATCTGTTGTCAATGTTGAGGTAGAGAATGTTACTTCCGTAGATGAGCATTTGATAAGCTTGTTCACTCTAATAGAATCAGAGGTGTCATTTGTGTTAAGCGTTTTTCGTTTGATCTTGTTTGAAGTCCAATTAAACACTTTCCTGTACCACATAAAGTTACTGAAAGCACAGTGGACGTGGTATATTGAGATGCAAAGGAACAGCGCTAATGTTACACTGATGGATGCATAAGTTGAAGTCTTCTGTGCATTAATTTGTTGAGTATAGCAGGTAGCTATAGTGAGGAAGAGGAGGTTAAAGTAGCAAATATTTTCAATATAATCCAGTGTCTTGATTTTGTATACTTTGTTACCTATGTATGTTTTCAGCATGATCAAAAGTGTTATAATAATCCCTGTAGTAAGAAGGTTGTATCTGGGACTACCTGATACATTCACTGTTATCAAAATGTTTAGCAGTATTCGCAAGAGTAAGAGTAAGCCTGTCCAATAGCGATACTTGGGCTTGTATGGGGCATGGTATGTTTCAATGAATCCATGTAGTTTGGTGTTTTTGATCCATTTGAACACCATAATGTTTGGTGCATGCAGAAGCCATTGCCATGAAAATAGGATAAATGTATAGGCAATTCCTATGATGAATATGGTGAGTCCTGTCAAAAAGAGTGGAATATGCTTACCTTGAAGATATTTCACGCTAGCGTCAGAGAGCCAGACAGTTTCATTTGTACTATTTGGATATTTAATAGTTGTAAAGGAGAAAATTTCAAGAATGAGGCGAAGAAAATAAGCATATGAGATTAGAATGAGAGTTGCCAAGGTTGCTACTGGATTTCTATCACCAATTAGTTGTGCACATCTAGATGAATACTTGGTGATAATAATGATGATGATTACCAAGCATATAAGATATAATGGGAAAAGGAGGCTCAACCACACATTGCCGTATGCATCCATACCTTCATATACACATCTGTTTAGTCCTAGTTGTGTATTGAGTATGTATATGAATACTATTAACTTCTGTTTGGGAAATGACAAAAATACACTTCTGTTCACAAGTACAATGTTTGCATAAAATATTATCCCATTTACTGTTCCTACAGCCACTGTCAGGTTAAGGAAGAGAAACAGCATGATCATTAATATACCACTGACAAATCCAAATAGAACGTTTACAACTGCTAAGCCTGGCCATTGCTTAGGGCATTTTATGCAGTTGAAGCTACCTGCTGACATGCTGTAACCTTGTCTACACCTGCCACATAGCAAACCTGCACAGTTAAAATTACACTGAGCATCAGCTCCATTGGGATTATTTAAGTTGATTATCCCTGTGGTATCGGATGGTGGAAGACAGTAATCATAAGGGCAGTTGGGATGGATGATGTACATGTAGCCATCCCCTTGCATATTAGGTGTATAGTTTATCCAGGTGTTTGTTTTTCTTACGAAGGAGTTTGAATCACAAACAGTCACATGTGGTTGTAGTGCTGGATCACATTCACATTCACATTTATCACTTTGATTTGTTTGTCGAAATCCAATCGAGCACTTACAGTCTTCAAAATTAATCTTAACACTGAGAAATGAGAGTCCTAACTTTCTGCATGGACTTGGATCAATGTACAAAACGAGTTCCACTGAGCTGTTTTGGGAGAAAATGGTGAATCTCAAATCTGTACATTGTTTTGATAAACTTTGCAATTGTTGCCCTTCACCAAAACTGCTACCTTCTGACAAAACACTGCGAATTTTAGCGTCAACAGTGCGATTTATCTGATCTACTGCAACTACAGTAAGGGTGAACTCTTTACTCTTCTGAGTGGTAACAGTTGGTTGCTTAAAGTTACAGTTATAAGTTGTATTATGGCAAAAGCAGATCCTTACTGCATCAGATCCTATCTCATTGGTGATATTTTGAAAGATTAGTCCTACCTCGTCCAGAAAGTATGCAAGACCACCAATTGTTTGATTAGCAGTAGTTGTATAAATGTCATTGTCATAATTATATATCAGCCATGGGATTTACTGTGCACCTGTCCAGTAGCCCCCCATATAGCACTGATCCTCTTGCTGCTGTGTTATTTATGAAACTGATTTGATATTTCTTTCCAGCTTGCTTGATACCCACATCATTGTATAGCGCTTGAAAGAAACATTCCGTTTCTGTCTTGTAGTTCAAATATGACTTACTTCTACATATGCCTAAGTATGTTTCATCCTCAACATACATTGCTCCACCATCACCTTCAGCTACATTTTGTATGAAATCAATTTGATATCCGGAATATGCACTTGCTATGCCTGTGAGCTTGGAGTTTGCCTGAAGATATAAGCCACCACCATTCTTAGCTTGATTGCCGATTAGCACGAGTGATATTTGTTAGTCATGTTTGTCTGAATAGCTTGCACTGATTAATGTACCAGCAGCATAAATTCCACCTCCTCCTTTTCGCGCTTTATTCCTAGAGAATGTACAGTTCCCTCGACAGATGAAATTGGTCAAATATAAGAATGCTCCACCTCCACTTTCATATGCAAAGTTATTTATGATTGAAATATTGCCAAGTATGGTCACTTTACTTTCAGATACATAAAGTGCACCTCCAGATTTTTCAGAATAATTCTCCAAAAATGTAGTTTTTCCATGGAATACAATAGTGCTTCTTATTGCCGTCAATGTACCTCCTGCTCGCAGATGGCTTTCAGTGTATATGTTATATCTTTGAGTTGAGTTGTTCAGCAAATTGCACCCTGTGAATTCTACATGGCTGCTCATGATAAGAAACAATCCAAAATTATGTGACGAGTGTAGCCCATCTATTATCTGTGCTCCTGTTTTTAACAAGTGGACCAAACTGAAATTCCCAGTGTTGTTTGTTAGCGTGAGACCCCTGAAGTAAACATGGGTTTTCACAAAGCACAAAATGCATTTATCAGCGGAATTGGAGTTTACATTGCTGTTACTGATGTTGACATCGCTTTCTCTGGTAAAAAGTATCATTTCTCCGTTATTATTTTCAATAATGTTCCCTTCCATTGTGAGATTACTGTTCTTGATATGAATCAGTGCTGAAGGGGTATTGTATGCTGTTGCCTTTACTGAACTATTGATAAAAGTACAGTTTATAATGGTGACGATTGTTTTATCCCTAGCTGCACTTGAAATTATGCTTCCTCCATTACTCATGAAGTCAGTTTGTTCAATTGTGACATTACTATCACTGAAATTAAGCATGACTATGTCTCTAGTTATTATGAAAGAACACATTTTTATAGTTGTATTAGTATTTGTTAGTTCGAGGAAGCTGTTGATGTCTCTTTTGAAGTAGTTTGTGTAGGCAAAATTTTGTACTACGAAGGTTGTGATATTGATTACTATAATGTGTACACATCCAAGAAACACAATGTTGCTAATATTTGCATGGTTAATGTTAGCGAGAAATAGACTTCCATTATTGTTGCAAGTGATATTTGTCTGCTCTGCATCTTTCAATGAACTTATTGAGAAGTAGTCCTTGTCCACAATTTTTAATTGTGAAGACAATTGATGATTACCTGGGTGGAAAATCAGCTCAATAGTTACACCAGAACTGTCATCTAAGGTAAGGTTTTCCAGCGTATAGCAGGACCAATTGCATCAGTGTGTGTCAGTTGAGGGTGTGATACAGTACTCCTTTGGTGCACAGCGATAAAAGGTCAAGCAAACAACAAATACTCTTGCTATTAGCATGTTGACCTCTACTCTGGATCTCAGATGTTTCTTAGCACTGCAATTGTAGTGCTTTAAATGTGTCTACAAGTTGCAATGGGAATTTTTAATGTAATATGTTTTTATCGTGAGAATTATACTGGTGGAACCAAAGACTCAGCCACTCTGCAGTTTCTGTAGTCACTGTTTGTCAGTGTTCACTTTTCCCAAAATCCATTATCAACAAATGGCCAATAGTGACACAAATTATTTTCAACTACAAGTACTGCTCAGGAACAAATATACACTTTTATTTAGTTTGATATAAGATAGGTGGTGTACATGAGGAACTGTACAAAAGTGATAATAATGATATGATATTCTTTGTATGCAACTTTTTGTTAGTGATTGTCACGCATCTGCTTATGTTTTATTTCTGCACTTCCATCTTGAAACAAGCCATGAGCCAATGAGAAATGTGATGTATGCAACTTGAATAATTGCTGATGGAAGGGCAAGGCATCCTTGAACGACATGATAGAATGAATCATTCTTTGTGCCTGTTAGTAGTATTCCAACAACAGCAATATGGGAATAGCTAAGGATAAAAGAGAAGATCAAGTCAGTTGAGTGGAAGTGAACAGTAGAGCCTTTCTTGAATGGTTGAATATTAATAGTTGCTATCAAAAAAGTGGCTAGAACAATAATAGCATAGATATAGTACATTGTGGATAGTGTTAAGCTGAAAACAATGAAGAGAAATAGGCGATTTACTAGCATTACTGTTGAAAACCATCGGCAGTCAAATGTTCCAGGTTCTGTCCCGTCTTTGTAATAGCCTTGAAAGGAATCAACAAAGACATGGAGAAAGTGCCAGTTAAAAAGAAAGAGAGAAAGAAACGCTTGGAAACATTTGCAAGGATAAAGAATAAAAATAGCTGTGGGAAAAGCCACAAATATTGTGAGGATGATAATTGCTAAGATAGCATAAGGGCGATGATTATCTCCGAAATAAATGACAGTTGGTGAGTAATAGAGTCCAAGCATTGATTTATTTGATCCTTGTTGATAAATTGTAGTTGGAATTAAAAGATCTGCTGATACACTCACAATCTTAAAGTATGATAAAAAGAAAAATGTAGCAAAAGAATCAATGACTGATGTACGAATGTCCCACGATGTTCGATAAAATGTGAGAATCTTCTTGAATGGTTTCCATGCCATTACTATAATAGTGCATTCTCTGTCATATAACTCAATTAAGAAATATGAAAGTGGTATTAGCACAAAAGGATAGAGAGCAGTTATGTAGTCCAGAGCTAAGGCTTGAATTGTAGTTATGTTGAGGCAGATATCTGGAAGAATAGAGCGAAAAAAGTCAAGATTCCAAAAGCTGAAAAATACGAGAATAGCTCTAGTAAATTTAAGTCCTACACTACTGTTGTATGTATTGAGTGCAAACAGCACTATACGGACAAATGCTGGCATTGCTACAGTTTGACTAAACGATACTACACCATGCAGATGGGAAGATGTCACATTGATGCTGAAAAAGATAATAAAGATGTAGAAAAATGTAAGGGGTACAAATCCAACCAAAATGAACTTCCACCAATTTTTGTGTCCGTCTGGACACTTCACACAACTGAGGTTGTATGAGAGTACTAGTGGACTGTATCCTTCTTCACAGTCACCACAGAGTAGGCCAGTTCGATGAAAGGGTGTACAAGCTGAATTGTTTTGTAGCAGTCTTGATTGCTTTGGTAGTACATTGTAAATATCATTATTCCCCTTATCTTTGTGGTAAAACTCACAGTTATAAAAGCACGCTCCAACAAATGTTGCATTGTTCTTTGCATCGTAAGTCACACAGTTGCAGATCAAAACAGCGGATATTTGTTTTTTGTTGCTGCAGACGATTTTATCATGATATCCGTTCTTGCACTCGCAATGATTCTGAGAGTTACAGGTGAACCAAGTAGGACATGCGCTATCATTGCTACACTGAATCTTTCTACTGCTTGACTGCTCTATTATGTCAAGATTGTTTGTTCTTGACTGACTAGTTGAAGCTACAACTAGCATTAATAATAAGATCAAATTCTCAGCGTGTTCCATACTGAACTTTTAACATAGTGGTTTTGTCCTAATGATAAGTTCTGGATGGGTTACATGAATAGTGTGTGGGGTTATCAAGTATTCTTTGGGAGAATAGATGTTTTTGCTGGTTTTCCTATGCAATGTTTGGAGTAATATAATAACTTATTGCTCATTGTTTTGTAGCCTATTCAGTCGCTCAAGTAACAGTGATAGTAGTGTACCATAATGAAAGCCATAATATTAATATAAATTATCAAGTCTTGATTATTAAAGTGAGATGATATAATAGAGCTTTAATATCTGTGTTAATTTAATAGCAGTGTAAAATCTGAATGAATATTAGCATACAAAGTGAAATTTGTTACACGTGTGTAATATGTCAGTTCTTCAGCTTCAATTTTCTTCATCTAGCAGAGGTTCACATAAGCTATCTCTCTCCTTCCACTTTGTTGTAGTTATCCTTGTAGAATTCTTAGATATGTCATGCTCTTCCCCACATTCATTTGTGCATGCTTTTCTTGAATCTGAGAGTCCAACTTCAGTGAATGTGGGGCCAACTTGCAAAGGCATTGTCTGTAATATCAAGCCTGTTTCTTGATGACCAATCAGTGGATGAGCTTTACCCAACTTGATAATAGTCGAGGTTTTTAACTGACTAAGGCAGGAGATTTCAAGTAAAGTTTTAATTGTGTGGTAAATAAGAACACCAAGCAGTAAAACAAAGGCGGCAGCCATGGAGATTTCTGCAGATATTCTTTGTCCTTTTATATTATTTTGCCAATAAAGTTGTGCAATGCTAAGCATCAGGAGGTTAACATAACAGAAGGAATTTAGGAAGCCAACAAATTTCTTCCTGTAAATATTCCCACCTACTACTACCATTAAAAGAAGTAGACTTGTCACAATTAATGCTGTAGCTAAAAAGCTAGCTCTAGGCTTCTTGGTGTTATAGGCTATTACAAGATAAAGTATCACTCGAATGAATAAGAGTAGGCCAGTCCAGTAACGATGCTTTGGTGTGTAAGAAGCAATATTAGCTTCCATGAATGAATTAAGCCTTGTGTTACGGACCCATCTTAGCAGCCTATAGTTTGATGCTTGAAGAAGCCACTGCCATGAGAGTAGCAGAATTATGTAAGAAAGACCTACAAGGACAATGAGCACTGCTATTAAGAATAGTGGGATGTGCCTGCCATGAAAGTAGTCTATTTTGACATCGGGAAGCCAACGCACTTTATATGAGCCATCAGGAGAATGAATGACTGCAAAAGAGAAAATATCGATGATGTTGCGAAGGAATTTCATATAGGAGAGAAGTATGAGTGTGGCAAGAGTTGCTATCGGATTTCGTTTGCCAATTAGTACAGCAAATCGGGATGAGCATCTGCTGATGGCAACTAGTGCAAGTAGTATGAAAATTAAGTAAGTAGGGAATAGAAATTGTATCCATATTTTTGAATATGTGTCTAATCCTTTGATGGCACATACATCGAGGTTAAGTCCTGTTTCCAAATTAAGGCAAGCTATGAATACTGAGAGGACAGCATTTGGCTCAGAGCCAGTTCTATAGTAGATGATATTATTTGAGGCTACAATATTTGCATAAAAGACCAATCCGTTAAGAGTACCAACTGATACTGTCAAGTTCAAAACCAGGATTATTGCTACTAGAGCAATGCCACATAAACCTCCCACAAGAAGTATGACAATGAAGATGTTTAGCCAATCTTTGGTACAGGTTAAGCAACATGAGCTACCAAGTGAGAGGGTATTAAATGGAGGTTTGCAAGTGCTGCATAGTACCCCAGTGCGATTGAAGGCACATTGAGCATCAGCTCCTTGGAAGTCATTTAAATTAATGCTCACATTTTCTGTTGATAGAACACAGTAATCGTAGGGGCAATTATGATAAATGATGTAGGAATTATTGTTTATGCTGTCATCATAACCAATCCAGAAGATACCTTGTCGTATTAGTGACATAGTTGATTCATTGCATTTAGTTATGTAACGTTGAATATAGGGGTCACAATCACACTTACAGTAGTCGCTTTCTCCTATTACTTCTTGAAATCCAATTGGACAGGTACAGTTTAAGAAAGTCACTTTCATTTGTATGATATCTGTGCTGTTACATGGACCATTGGCAGAAAGAGCTAGTATCACTGAATCCCGATGTGAAGAATAGACATTTAGTGTTATATTGTTACACTCATTGGATATTTTTTGTGTGTACTGTTGATCTTCAAGACGAATACCAGTTGAATGGTGATGATGAATTTGAACTGTGGCATTGATTTGATTATCAGCCTGATCAATTGCTGTAATGAGCACGTGTTTGTGCTATAAGGATTTGTATTAAGTCCATTCTCTACATTGCATCTATCCAGCAGTCCTCCATATATAGCATTTTCACTTTCTGTGACATCGAGTATGACCCAGGAAAGTGTTGACTTGTTATATGGTGTGAACAAGAAACAATTTAAATACTTTACATTGCTACAGGTACCATAGTCATTGACATATATGGCTGCTCCTTTATCCGCTGTATTGTTGATGAATTGTATGAAATACTCATAACGTGATTTCAAAGGACCATGGACTTTAGAATTTGTCTCTAGACTGATCCCACCACCTTCCACTGCATGATTATTCACAAATGACAGTACTCTAGATAAACTACTCATATCTTGAAAAGTAAACCACTCATCGCCTATGGAGATTATTGAATCAATTGCATGTATTGCTCCTCCTTTGGTTGATGCTTTATTATCAATAAAAGTACAATTTGACTGGCAAGTGAAGTAACTGTGATCCAGGTACACGGCACCTCCTTTTTCTGCTGTGTTTTCCTTGTATATGGCAATACTATGTGCATATATTCTGCTTCTATTTGCAACTATGGCACCTCCAATCTTCCATGATTTATTTCTATAGAACTTTGCTGTATCATAGAAGTGTATCATACTCCACATGCTGGTAATAGCACCTCCTAGCTGAACTGATATGTTTGGATTTTGTTGCTTATTGTAGAGAAATGTGCTTGCATTGTTGAATATTACCTTGCACACTCTTTGATGAAGATAGCACCAATGTTGTGGGAGAATTCTAGGCTTCCGTTGAATTGTACTCCGAATTACATGATTTCTTGTGATTTTTACATCCTGGTGTGTGACTATTTCGCTTTGATGTACATATAGCAGTCCCTACTCAACATTGTTTCCTCTTATATCTAAACCTGTGTACACCTCTACTTTACTGTACCAGATATGCAATAGTCCAATGTTTGCTACTGTATTGTTAGTGAATGTACAGTTGTCAATAGTCAAGTTTATATCCTGTGCTAACAACAGTCTTGCATTATTGTTGGTCAATTCACACTTTTCCAACACAATAGTGCTTTTATGTACCTCAATCAGGTTTAAATCTCTATTTACTGTATTATTATTAAATATACATTTCTGAAATGTTAAACTGCTTGATGTACTGTATAGTACTGGTTTGTTAGTGTTTACATGATTCAAAAATAGTGTTATTTACAAGTATGTTTGATGTAGACTCTGCAGTGATAACTCCTGCATAAGATGACTTAAAACCGCCCTGTAACCTTAATATTTTGCTGTATTCTGCAAAATTAACTCTTCCTTTTGAGTGAATAAAGTGTCATGATAAGGTGTATGACTTTGATGGAGCCTCCACACCCAATAAACTTTATATTTGTCAAACTGATCATTTTTGAATCTGAATCGTGCATATTGACTGCAGTTGATGATGCTTATTGTTTCTGAAGTGATCGTAAACAAATTAACATTTTTTACATTAACTTGCCTTGAAGAAATACGGTGGGTTCCATTGTTTAAGCTCAATATGGTTTGGTTTCTGATGTGTTAAGATATCTTGATTGCAAACTGCTCTAAAGTCAAACAAAGCAACTCATGTGCACATGACAAAGCTTCAAGGGGTAAACTGCTGGATTACTTGCTGTGGTTTGCAGCATCAAACCTAGATTTATTAATTCTAGTGTGATATGTTGGAAATTCATTGTACTAACTTTGCATGAGTACGTCACAACTGACTGATTCACACCTTTCTTTTATGGGCCTAACTACTTAATCTCAATTGATGTAATATTGCCTGGTGTGTAGCTTACATATAACATTTATACTTTGTAGATGGCCGCAGCAGTTTTCTGATTACATTTGGGAAGGAATTGGGAAAATGCTTGAAGTCAAATACAATGGAGGTACTTTTAATGATCAGTGATCAATCAAGGCATAATCTTTATCAATTGTCATGGTCATTATCACTATAACGTTGACAATTTTACTGGATAGATTGGTCATCCTTGCTGGTTTATTCAGACTATATTGAGTACACGGTTTCACGAAATTAGGCTTTTAAATGTGCACTGTTTTGTCTTGTCAATTACTAGGTGTTACATAATTATCTACATTTACAGTACTTGAAGAGGTGTTGTACATACATTGCTAAGTGAATAGGATATGTATTTAATCCTTTGCCATCCATACACCAAAGCTACATATTGTGAGGAGAAGCTTCCTCACCTATTATAGTAGGCATATAGATAATTATGCATGTGTATCTATCAATTCAAATCAGGTTTATAGTTCTTGTAGCAATGGCTCACGCAAGCTGTTTGTGTCCACCGTAGTGAATGATGGCAGAGCTCTTTCCCATTCTTTGTATTCAGCTGTAGATGCTTCTTTAGAATCTGAAAGTCCTATTTCAGTAGAGGTAGGGGTGGTACATGTGATCATTGCTTGCGTCATTGATTCTGTTTTTTGAGAATTAAGCGGAAGAAGTTCTTTTGGTTTCAATTCTTTTTGTAATCTTTGTGCTAGTGATGAATTAAGCCTACTTAAGCAAGGTATTTCTAATAAGGCAATAATTGTGTGATATGTGAGCACAAGAATGAGCAGGAGAAAGGTGGCACTTACAGAAATCTTTGCAGCAATTATCTGTCCTGTTTTGTTTTGCTGATTGTAAAGTTGAGCAATACTTAATATTAGGAGGTTGAGATAGCTAAAAGAGTCAAGATAGTCAATCATTCTCTTTTTGTAGACTTTGTTTCTATACAGTGTTTTTGCAAAAAGCAAGCATGCAGAGAGTAGTCCAGTGGCTAGAATGCTAGCATTAATTTTATACGAATTGTGGTATGCTATTTCGAGGTAAAGTGCAACTCGAATAAGTAAAAGTAATCCAATCCAGTAACGATGTTTTGGGCTGTAGGCTGCTACATTTGCTTCCATGAACAGATTAAGCCTTGTGTTTCTGATCCATCTCAGTAATTTATAGTTTGGGGCTTTAAGGAGCCACTGCCAAGTGAATAGCAGAATTGTGTATGGTAGGCCTATTACAACAATTGCTGCAGCCATCAGGAAAAGTGGGATGTGCCTGCCCTTGAGATATTCGATATTAGCATCAGGAAGCCAGCATATTTTACGCGAGCCATCAGGGTACTTGAGGACAGCAAAAGAGAAAACATCTATGATATTACGAAGATATTTCATGTAGGACAGAAGAATTAGAGTTGTAAGTGTTGCTATGGGATTTCCTTTACCAATCAATTTAGCAAATCTTGATGAAAATTTACTCACAGTAAGTACAATGAGTATGATAGCAATCATATAAGTAGGAAAAGCAAACTGTAGCCAAACTTTCCAATATGTGTCCAGTCCATTGTAAAAACAAGTATCTAGTCCCAATTCCAAGTTTATCCAAGCTATGAATACGGAAAAGAAGTTTGGTTTTGACAAAAAACTGTAGGTGATATTGCTTGAGGCCACAATATTTGCATAAAAGATTAATCCATTGAGAGTACCAACTGCTACAGTCAAATTAAGTACTAACATTACTGCAATTAGGACAATACCTGATACAAGTATACCCACCATGATGGTGACAAACAGTTTTGGCCAATCTTTTGGACATGATAAACAATGTGAGCTTCCTAAAGATAAGCTAAGCCCAGATTTACAGTCACTGCACAACAATCCGGTGCGGTTCCAAGCACATTGTGCATCAACTCCATTAATGGTGTTCAAGTTAATTTTTACGTCATATGTTGATGGTATGCAATAGTCATAAGGACAATGAGGATAAATGAGGTAACGAATTGTATCGGTGTAATTTAGAGAATTAATCCAGAAGTCTCCCTGTCGTAACAGTGACTGTGACAATTGATAACATATATTTACCAGAGGTTTAATTTGTTGATCACAGTCACAGGAACAGTTATCTTGTGTAGCCTGTGGTTGAAAACCAATTGGGCAAGTGCAGTTTTCCAAATTTACACGTAAAGTTGTTCGTGAGATCCCAATATCTTGGCATGGACCTTCAGCGTACATGATGAGCTCTATTGAATCATTTGGTGAAAAAATATTCAATGTCAAGTCACTGCAACCATTATATGTTTTTTGAACCTGTTGTTCTGTTCCAAGACGATATGTATATTTCTTTGTAGACTTGATGAAAATCAAGGCATCTATTGTATGATTTACTTGATCAACTGCTGCAACTGTAGCTTTAAAAGTCTCTCCTCTTTTAACATTAATTGGTGGATGTGTATAATTGCAATCTACTTTCTTATTATAACAATAGCAGACCCTGACTGGCTCAGACGTTATCATATTTTCAATTTTCTTACTGTGTGTCACATTTTTTATAAAATCGATGCCAGTAAGATTAGGTTGAGGAAGGTTTTTGTATCTATACTGCACTTTGCATCTGTCTAATAATCCACCATAGAATGTACTATTACCACTCATGCTGTTAATTTGGATCCAACCATTCCAAGGATTTGAAGTGAATGATGGTGCTTGTATGAAACATGCACCATAAGTTATGCTTTTACAAGTGATTGTGCTCGTATAGTCATTCACATATACAGCTCCTCCGAGTTGTGCTGTGTTATTGTCAAATTTTAACACATAGTTACAATCTTTTCCTCTTGGCGCTTGAAGTTTTGAGTTAGCTTCAAGGTAGATTGCACCACCCTGGCCAGCACTGTTAGCAATAAATGACAGTGAAGTATTTGTGTTTGTTTTTTGATTAAATTTGTTCCAGTCATTACCAATTGTAATTATGGAGTTGATTGCATAGATGGCACCTCCTCTGGGTGCTCTATTGCCAGTGAAGTTGCAGCATTTTTGGCAAATAAAATGACTCTGTTGGAGGTATAGAGCACCTCCAACATTTGCATCTACATAGTTATTGATGAATAAAGCATCGACATGTGCATACACTCTACTCTCTGTTGCCCTTATAGCACCTCCTCTACTAGTATTCCAACTTTTGTTCTTATAAAACACTGTTTTACCTTTGAAGTGAATTATACTTGCTGTGGTAATAAACATACCTCCTCTGAAATAGCAATGATTGCTTAGAAATTGGCTTAGTGCATGGAATGTAATCTTACTATCTGTAATATCAATAGGGCCCATGTTGTTAGATACCATAAATGCTTCCAAATTTACATTACTTCTGTGAATTCTTACTATGTATTGTATGTCAGTGTTTCTGCTAAGCACCAAATTTTTGTGTGATCCTGCCGTACTATTATTTATATATAAAACTCTGTTATTATAATTAAATATACTATTTTGGGTGTTCAGATTAGATTCGTTGATGAAAAGTAAGCATCGTGGTGTCAAGTTGTACTGAAAAATGCTTTGTTCAATTTCTGTTGTGCTATTTTTGGATGATATTAGCACGTACTGTATTGCTGTACTGTTGACTATCTCACATTGTTTAAATGTCAGATTACCACCTCGTACGTGTAAAATATTGGAAGTATTATCTCCATTATTAGTGAAAGAACAATTGTTAAAGCTCACAGCGCTTGAATTAATGTAAAAAATTGCAGTTGTGTTTATTGCTAGGAAGTTTTGTACGTAGAAACTTCCTATATCGTACATGGTTGTATTGTGGTTTGCAGAAAGAACTCCAGCAGAAGAATTCTTGAAAATGCAACTCTTTACTCTTACTGTACTGTTGGCTGCATCAATTACTCTTCCTTTAGAGAAGGCAAATAAGCATCCTTTAATGCTAATATTGACGTGTGATAGTTGTAAAACTGCATTTAATCGAGACCTTCCTCCACACCTGATGAATGTAAGGTTGACCAGTGTAACCATGCTCACATTGTTGAATTGGAACCCAGCCAATTGGCTGCATGTAATGGAGTTGTTAGTGTTGTTGGAAATCATTAAGAATTTTGTGATATTTGAAATAGTCAGCTTTGAAGATAAAGTGTACTCATCAGCACTGACTACAAGTGTTATTTCTTCGGCATGTTCAGCAGTGTTGGCAACATATTTGTCTAAAGTGAGACATGGCTGTTCAGTGCATGAAGAATCTTCTGATGGTTTGATGAAATACGTCCTTTTTTCAGCACATATCATAAGAAGATCTTGCATTAATATACCCAGTATCAGTGCTTTGACAAGATTTTGAATGATCATTTCTGTATCATAAATTTCTCTTTGTTGCTAAAACACCAACTATACTGTGTTCTAACATCAGACACAAAGGTTGTGGCTTATTAGCAAAGAATACAATAAATCTCGGACTTTTTGTTTGAAGTATTCCCAACTGCATTTACCATGGCATACGTGTATGTGAATTGCCGCTACTCTAGGAAGTCTATACTGTATTGAATTGGGAAAAATCACTGTTTATAAATATGAGATAAATGTCATAGCATTATGCAAACATAGTGTGTACACAAGTTGTTGATCACTGGAATAAGCCTAACATTGCTATGTATAGAAACAACGAAGATTCTTTTGTGGACAACTTAATGCTCGGTGTACAACTTGCAAGTTGTACACCGAGCATTAAGTTGTCCACAAAAGAATCTTCGTTGTTTCTATGCAGCCACTGCAACTGAGAGCGATGTCACTTCATTGCTATGTATGAATTTTTATACAAAAGTCAGCGATAAATCATAGCATTGGCTCAACCAAACTATAAGTTTTTTTTGTAGCTCATTCATATACTCAAGTGTAATAGTAGAGGAATAGTATCAATCCTGCCATGCATGAATATAAAAACAGCACAATTCCATAAAATTTATGATTATGCTATCAGCAGTCTTGATCACTACCTCTTGGCAATTGACTATGATAATAGAGACCATTTGTCAGTTTGTTTGTTAAAGTCTCAAGAGCAGCATAAAAATTAGTATGCAAATAGTACACACAATTATTGTGCTTCATTGTTCTTCTAGTAGCAGAGGTTCACGTAAGCTGTTTCTCTCCTCCTGTATAGTTGTAGATAACTGTGCAGCATTTTTAGATGTGTCATGCTCTTCCCCATATTCATTTGTGCATGCTTCTCTTGAATCTGAGAGTCCAACTTCAGTGAATGTGGGGGCAACTTGTGAGGGCATTATCTGCAGAATCAAATCTGTTTCTTGATGGCCAACCAGTATATGAGTCTTACCCATCTTGCTTATTCTCTGTACAATTGAGACTTTTAAACGATTAAGGCAAGATATTTCAAGTAAAGTTTTAATAGTGTGATAAATAAGAACACCAAGCAGTAAAGCAAAGGCAAAACCCACAGAAATTTCTGCAGAAATTCTTTTTCCTTTTGTGTTGTTTTGCCAATAAAACTGAGCAATGCTAAGCATCAAGAGATTAAAATAGAAGAGGGAATTCAGGCAGCCAACAAATTTCTTCCTGTAAACGTTGCCACCTACTACTATGATTAAAAGAAGTAGACTAGCTGCTATCAATGCTGTTGCTAGCAGGCTAGCTTTGGACTCCCTATAATTGTAAGCTATTTCAAGATAGAGTGCAACTCGAATAAGTAACATTAGGCCAGTCCAGTAGCGTTGCTTTGGTCTATAAGCAGCAACATTCACCTCCATGAACGAATTAAACCTTGTATTACGAATCCACCTTAGTAGTCTATAGTTTGATGCTGGAAGCAGCCATTGCCATGAGAACAAGAAAACTGTATAGGAAAGGCCTATGATGACAATAAATACAGCCATCAGGAATAGAGGAATGTGTTTGCCCTGAAAGTACCTTATATTGGCATCAGGAAGCCAATGTAATTTGTGTGATCCATCAGGATGATGGAGGACTGCAAATGAGAGTATCTCGATGGTGTTACGAAGGAATTTCATATAGGAGACTAGTATGAGAGTGGCAAGGGTTGCTACTGGATTTCGCTTGCCAATTAGTGTAGCAAATTTGAACGAGCATCTACTGATGGTGATTATTGCAAATAGTACCACAATTAAGTAAATAGGAAATGCAAATTGTAGCCAGATTTTTGAGTATGTGTCCAATCCTTTGAAGAAACATGTGTCTATTCCCAATTCCAAATTGAACCAAGCTATGAATACTAAAAGTGGAGTATTAGATCGAGAGCCGATGCTGCGGTAGATGATATTGTTTGAGGATACAATGTTTACGTAAAAGATGAATCCATTCAGTGTTCCAACTGCTATGGTCATGTTCAAGACCAGGATTATTACCACAAATAAAATACCAGATAAGCCTCCCCCAATAATGGTAGCAATAAAAACTTTTGGCCAGTCTTCTGTACATTTTAAGCAACGTGAACTTCCAATCGAGAGACTAAGTGGAGACTTACAGGTGCTACACAGTAGCCCAGTGCGATGGAAGGCACATTGAGCATCAGCTCCATCATGAATGTTTAGATTTATACTCACATTTTTTGTTGGTGAAAGGCAATAATCATATGGACAATTATGATATATAATATAAGGATTATTGCTTGTGGTATTGTCGTAGTCAATCCAGAAGTTGCCTTGTCGTATTAGTGACTCAGTTGCTTCATTGCATTTGGTAATGTATTTTTTGATGCGTGCATCGCAGTCACATTGACAACCACCACTTAGTATAATCATTTCTTGAAAACCAATTGGACAAGTACAACGTGTGAAGATAACATCTAGGCTTCTTTTAGAAATCTTTGTGCTATTACATGGCCCACTAGCATACAGAATTAGTGTTGTTGAATTGTGATATGAGGAGTAGATGTTCAATGTTAGATCACTGCACTCATTGGGTATTTGCTGTGCATTTTGTCCATCTCCAAGGTGAACACCACTTGAGTGATGGTAATCAATTTGAATTGTAGCATTCACTGAATGATATGCCTGATCAACTGCTGTGACAGATACACTAAATACCCTTCCTTTCTCTGCCTTAACTGTTGGATGTTGGTAACTACAGTTCATTGTTCCATTGTGACAGTAGCATAGTCTAACTGGATCGGATGTTATTTGTCTATCAATTGAATTAACATTTGTAACCTTCTTTAAGTATGTCATTCCTATAGTCAACTGCCTTCCATTGTGCACATCTCTGTAATCACTCTTTGCAATACATCTATCCAGTAGTCCTCCATATATGGCATTATTGCTATCAGTGCTATTGATTACAACAAAAGATTTTCTATCTTTACTCTTGAATGATGGTGTCTGTAAAAAGCATGTTGAATTTCTTACATCACTACAAGTGCCATAGTCATTCACGTATATTGCAGCTCCGTTTGGTGCAGTATTGTTAATAAATTTTATCCAGTACTTGTATTCTGATTTTAATGGGCCACGAACTTTAGCATTTGCCTCTAGACTGATCCCACCGCCAGCATTCTCAGCGTAATTATCCTCAAATATTAAAAATCTAGGTGTAGCACTGATCTCTTGAATATCATACCACTCATAGCCAATGGATATTATGGAGTCAATTGCATGTATTGCTCCTCCTTTTAATGACGCCTTGTTACGAATAAAAGAGCAATTTCTTTTGCAAATAAGATAACTGTGGTCAAGATACAAAGCGCCTCCCATCTCTGCCTCATTTTCAGAGTATGTGGCATCACTGTGTGTATATACTCTGCTCTCTATTACATTTATTGCACCTCCTACCTTCCAGGATTTATTTCTACAAAAGGTTGTGGCGTTATTGAAGTAAATGGCACTCCAAATACAAGTAATTGCACCGCCTTGTTCATACAGTGATGTATTTTTATGCTCTGTCTGCTCATTATCACAGAATATGCTTGGCATATTTAGTACTATTTTACTTTCTTCAATAAAGATATTACCGACGTTGTGGGTAAATTCTATGCTTCCATTAAGTTCAAGTTTACTATTCTGAATATCTATAGTACTCAAGGTTACATTGTTGCCTGTAATTGTTACATTTTGGTATGCTTTAAATTCACTATATCGGATAACTAACACTCCCCACTCTGCAGTGTTTTCTCTTATTTCCAATCTACCTATTACCTCAATGTTACATTTTCTGACATTGAACACTCCAACTTTTGTTACTGTGTTATTGATAAATGTACAGTTGTCAATGGTCACGTTGCTATATTCTGCTGAAAGTATTCCAGTTCGTAATGAGTTGTACCTGAAATGGGTATTAATGATTGTAATTGCACTGTCATAGTCTATGTCAACAATGTTACCTACTTTTGCACTGTTGTTGGTCAGTATACATTGATCTAGTACAAGTATGCCCTTTCTTACATGTATGATATCTGTGTCACTCTTTGCTGTATTGTTATGAAATGTGCTTTTCAGAAAGTTTGCCTTGCTTGATTTGATGTACAGAACTGAATACTTAGCAGTCAAATTATTGAATTCAAAAGTACTTTCAGTAACAGATATACTGGAGTTTGTCTTTGCATTTAATACTCCTCTGTGAGAGTATTTAAACATGCTATTCCTTACTATTACACTACTGCGTCTTGCGAGAATATCTATTCCATTTGAGTGAGTGAACATACAGCCAGTAATGGAAGCAGTACTATGGGAGATGTTTATGACTGCATTGGAACCTCCACACCCAATAAATGTGATATTGCTTATGTTAATCACCTCCACTTTGCTGAAGTAAAATCCTGAAAATTGATTGCAGTTAATGATACTCTTTGCAGCTTCTGAAGTAATAGAAAAAAATTTGGTGTTTTGTACGTTCAATCTTGTAGAAAAGTTATGGTAGCCAAGATTTAACCGCAAAATAGTTTGGTTTCTGAGATAACGAGAAGTGCTAGCAGCAAACTGCTGTAAAGTAAAGCAAGGAGCATTACTTATGCATGAAGTTTCTAAAGAATAAATGGTAGAGTCACATACTGTGATGCTAAGTAAATATAGGAGTGTTCCTAGCTTTACTAATACTTGCACATCCATTTTGTACATAAACTTTGTTAGTGGCTCAAGAGATCTAGTAGATCAATTCAGATCTTACTGGCAATACGTGTCCTTTGAAAGCCAACTTGCTCTATAGTATTGTTGGGTAGCTAGTATAATATTATACAATCATGTAAAATGTATTAAGACTGACTATGACATCTCTTGTGCATGTATAGTCGGGTGTATATGCTTTGTGAATAGCTGTTGTTGTATTCAGTCCTCTGATTGCATTTGGGAAGAAATTAGGAGGTTTTTAGAGTCAGTTAGCTCTGATGAAGCCTGCATGATCAGTTTAGGTGCTATAGTTTATCACTTCTTGGTCAAGTGTTGACAATTTCACCCAATGGTTTTACCTTTTCTATTGAACAAATGGAAGCAGTGTTGAGAATACAGCAATTGAGCTGTTTGTCCGCAGGGAATAAAGCTGTGTGGGTCTTTTCAGTGGTACCTAAATTTTTGTGCGTTTGCTGTCCCAGTTTCAACGTGCATACTTATACCAAGCACAATTATAAGCATAAGCTAGGGTAGCCAACATGCATATGAGTCACCATTAATTTTGTGATTGAACTCTAGCTATATTATGTTTTTGTGGAAACCATGTAATTGCAATATATGATTAATACATGATTTTTAAGAAATCAAATGACTGTATAATCTGCATATGTACATCTATTAATTGAGGTTTTGCTTAGTTTAGGGTTCTTTAAGAAGAGGTTCCCACAAGCTATCTGTCTCCACCCAATTTGATTGTGTAGTGTTTTCTGATATACTCTGTTCTTCAGAATTGCCATATTCAGGTGCAGATGTGTCTCTAGAATCTGATAGTCCTATTTCGGTTGAGGTAGGGATAACATGCCTAGTCATTGCCTTTGTCCCAGTTTCTTGCTCAGAATTAAGTGGAATGAGTTCATTCAGTTTCGATTCCCTTTGTAGTCTTTGAGTTAGTGACGAATGTACTCTACTTAGATGAGGAATTTCTAATAAGGTGATAATTGTGTGGTAAGTTAGCACAAATAGGAGCTGGAGAAAAGCGGCACTTATTGAAACTTTTGCAGCGATTATTTGCCCTTTCTCATTGTGCTGACTATAAAGTTGAGCAATGCTCAAAATTAGGAGGTTGAGATAGCTGAAGGAATCAAGGTAGTCTAATATTCTCGTTTTGTAAACTTTATTTCTATATAGTGTTTTTGCAAAAAGCAGGCATGCAGCTATTAATCCTGTAGCTAGAATGCTAGCATTTATCTTATACGAATTGTAGTATGCAATTTCGAGATAAAGGGCAACTCGAATAAGTAAAAGTAATCCAGACCAGTAGCGATGTTTTGGGTTGTAAGCAGCTAAATTTGCGTCCATGAATAAATTAAGCCTTGTGTTTCTGATCCACCGCAGTAATTTATGGTTTGGTGCTTTAAGGAGCCACTGCCAAATAAATAGCAGAACCGTATAAGCAAGTCCTATGGCAATAATTACTGTTGCCATGACAAAAAGTGGGATGTGTTTACCACGGAGGTATTCGATGTTAGCATCAGGGAGCCAAAGGATTTTGCGAGAGTCATAATAATAGATGACTGCCACAGAAAAAATATCGATTATATTGCGAATAACTTTAGTATAGGACAGTAATATCAGAGTTGCAAGGGTAGCTATGGGGTTTCGTTTCCCAATGAGTTTTGCAAATGTTGATGAATGTTTACCAATGATAATCACCATGAATAAAACAGCAATCAGATAAGCAGGAAAAGCAAACTGTAGCCAGGCTTTTGAGTATGTGTCCATTCCTTTGTAAAAACAGGTATCTATTCCCAATTCTAGATTGAGCCATGATATGAAAACTGAAAAAAAACTTGATTTTGGCAATGAACAATAGTTTGAGGCCACAATGTTTGCGTAAAATATCAATCCATTGAGAGTACCAACAGCTACTGTCAAATTTAGAGCAAAAATCATCATTACAAGGGCAATACCTGATGCCATTGCTCCTAAAAGAATAAGTACAAATATTTTCGGCCAATCTTTTGGACATGGTAGGCAAAGTGAGCTTCCAAGAGACAAACTGAGATCAGATTTACAACTACTACATAATAATCCTATACGATCGTAAGCACATTGAGCATTGATTCCATTTGGAAGGTTTAGGTTAACACTAACATTACTTGTTGATGGAAGGCAATAATCATAGGGGCAATGAGAGTAAATGACATAGTGTATGGTACCTGAGTCTTTTGTATAGTTGATCCAGAAGTCACCTTGTCGTATTAGCGATTGACTAATTTGATTGCATGTCACCTTGTGAGATTTGAGCTGTAAGGAACAATCGCATGAGCAGCTTTCTGGTTTTATTAATAGCTCAAAACCAATTGGACACACACAAGGTAAAACATTTACCAATATAGTTCTATTTGAAATTCCAATTCCTCTGCATGGACCATCAGCAAATATGGTGAGATCTATGAGAGTGGAATTTTGGGATGCATAAACAGCTAGTGTTAAGCTACTACAACTACTACCAATGTGTTGTACTCGTTGTCCTGTTCCCAGACGAATATTTCTCGATTGGTGTTGAACAAAAATCTTGGCGTTAACTGGGCGTTGAACTTGATCCACTGCAGTGATACTTACATTGAATGTTTCTCCATTTTTAACTTTGTACTTCTTATTATCCTTAGTACAGTCAAAAATTTCACCTTTGCAAAAACAAATTCTTACTGGATCAGATGTAATCATTTCTTCTATGTGCCATTTTTTACTAAGACGTCTTAAGTAACTAATACCTCTCTTAGTACTGTTCCTCTTTAAAATATCTATAAATGATGTCCTTTGAACGCACCTGTCCAATAGTCCACCATACAATGCAAATTTTCCGTTGTTGCTGTCAATTTTTACTCTACCCTCCATTTCATTTAAATAGGAGTATGGAATGTTAAAGAAGCATGTTGAATATTGCTTGCCATCACAAGTGCCAATATTAGTGTAATCATCTACATAAATTGCACCTCCTTTTTGTGCTGAATTATTGCTAAATTTTATTATGTAATTATACTTTGGATCCAATGGACCTTGAAGCTTTGCATTCGCTTCAAGACTGAGCCCACCACCCTTGCTGTTGGCAATGTTGCTTACAAAAGATATCATGGTAAACGCATTCTTTTTCCATTGTAATATATACCATTCATAACCAATGTAAATCAAAGAGTTAATTGCGTGAATTGCTCCACCTTTTGATGATGCTGTGTTGCCAGCGAAAGAGCACACTTGTTTACAAATAAAATTACTGTTGTCAAGGTAGAGTGCTCCACCTTCTTCTGCAGAGTTATCTTTGAATTGGATACTTTTTCCTGTATACAATCTACTCTCAGTAGCAAGTATAGCACCACCTACCTTCCAAGATTTGTTTCCTAAAAATTTGGTGGTCCCCTTAAAGCAAACAGTGCTCCAAATGCTGGTAATAGCTCCTCCAAACTTGTAATTAATGCTTGATATATTTTTCTTTCGTTTGTTATGAGAAAACTCACTTGATTTAATGAATTCTGTTTGACTTTCTTCAATAAGGATGCAGCCAGTATTATTTAAGAAATATAGATTTCCCATTACTTTAATAGTGCTATTGCGAAAGTCTACTGTGCTGTAGTTTACACTATTTCCCTGAATTAGTATATCCTGATATGTTTCCACAACACTTTGAGAAATGTATAACACTCCCCACTTTGCTTTGTTTTCTTGAATCCTTAGTTTTCTTTGAATTTTTGCATTACTTTTATTGATGTGCAACATTCCTCTTGATACACTATTATTGTGAAATATGCTGTTACTAATGTTTGACAAAGAATTCTCTAGTGAAACTATGCCTTCAGACTTAATGCAGTTATGTTTAAATGTAGTTGCACTTATACTGATTATGGAATTTAATAAAAGTAGCAGATTCATTTTAGCTCTATTCCAGGCTAATTCACATATTTTTAGCATGAATATACTTTTCCGTGTATGAATTAAACGAGTACCTCTTTGAGCATAGTTAGTATGAAATATACAGTTTTTAAATGATGCATTACTCCAACTGATATATAGCAGTTGTGATAAATTAAATTCATAAATACAGTCTCTGTTAAATACAGTAGCATTGTTTGCAGAGAGCACTATGCCTTGAGAGAACTTAAAAACACTTCTTATAACTGTCATTTCACTAAAGGCAATGTCAATAATTCTCCCTTTGGAGTTGATAAAAGTGCAATGATTGATATTAATATTACTATTGGAGACTTTTATCACTGCAATAGTTTCAGGAGATATTTTCCCACATCCATTGAATGTAAGATTTGTTATATTAACGTTTATTACATTGTTGAACTGGAAGACACTAGAGTCATTACATGTAATTGTAGTGTCAATGTTTTCTGAATTACTTGAAAATCTCTCTTTATTTACTATGTTCAGTCTGTTAGAAGGAGAGCTATGGCTACCAGAACTGAATCTTAAAACAGTATCATTTTTGAGGAGTTTGGGAGCATTAGCTGCGAATTGTTGAAAAGTAAGACAGGGTTGACCCTGGCATGTAATATTCAATGACTGATTAATGAAGTATTGCACTGAATCACATTCACATTCTGTAAATCTGGAATACTGCAATAGAATTGCCAGCATTAAAGATGATAGAGTGAACATAGCTGCTAGATTAATAATTTTGTACTAACTTCTTTACAAGTAAATTAAGTGTGTATCTGCGACTATAATGGTACCAAGTCTATCTTCATTTGGTGCACTCTTGAGGTTAAAATAGCAAGTTTACAACTCTCATAGTGCTCTTTATTGATTACCATTAGTGAATTACTGTTGATAACACCCAGTTTCAGTTTTACGTTGGGAATAAGGTAGCAAGTGCATGAGTTTGTATATTCTTTGAACTACCAAATTGTGTAGGCCATGAGTTTATGGTTTTATATGCACTCCAATCCAAGGCTTATTTTATTATGTTGTGCTACCCATTTAGCATTTCTGTAGGCTATCATGCTATCTCTCTGATCATTGTGGCTGTCAGGTTTAAACTTCAAGATGGCACCAATCATTCTGCAACTAGCTATTTTTGCTTGTAGTATATACTGCATATGTATAATATCTGGTACTGTAGACCAAATACATGCAGTGAACCTATATACAATTCCTTACATGAAAATGTAGTAATCTAACTGTATTACATGAACATTGCCCTCAAGCAAATCAGTGTTCTCCCCAAACACAATAGAAGGCATGACAGCTATTCATGCTGGAGAACACTGAAACTATATAGAGTTAAAACCTGAAACATGGAGAGTTCATGACAACAGCGTTGATGTGTTGATGTGAATAACAGGCACTAAAGTTACAAGCCTGTATAGGCTTGCTGGAAAATTTAAGATACATACAACAGTATGGTGGAAAATTTTTATGGGAGAAACTGTTTTTGTATGTATATATGTATAGCCTTAGTAATATTAAATGCTATAATAACTAACATCATGAACACTTTTACCTAAATTATTGTGCGTTTGCTGTCCCAGTTTCAACATGCATACTTTATACCCAGCACAATTATAAGCATAAGCAAGGGTAGCCAACATGCATATGAGTCAGCATTAATTTTGTAATTGAACCTCATTATCTCTAGCAATGTTATGTTTTTGTGGAAACCATGTAATTGCAATATCTGATTAGTGCGTGATTTTAAAAAATCAAATGATTGTAATCTGCGTAATTATGTGCATCTATTAATTGAGGTATAGAGTTCTTGTAGAGGAGGTTCCTGCAAGCTATCTATCTCCACCCGTTTTGATTGTGTAGCGCTTTCTGATATACTCTGTTCTTCAGATTGCCATATCCAGGTGCAGATGCGTCTCTAGAATCTGACAGTCCTACTTCGGTTAAGGTATAATATTAAATGCTATAATAGCTAACGTCATGAACACTGTTTACACTATGCCAGTACCTGAAGGAGTTGTAGCTAAGCACTAGTTGTAATGTTAGTTGTAATACTAATTTATCAAGGGGTGCACATCTACAGTTTAGAGTTCATCATGTAGCAGAGGTTCCCGTAAGCTATTCATCTTCCATGTTGTCGTAAGTAATAATTGTTGAACTTTTCCCATATCATACTTTTCTTTGTGTTCAGCCAGAGATGTTTCTTTAGAATCTGATAGTCCAACTTCAGTAGAGGTAGGAGTATTATGTGTGGTCATTGTTTCTATTACGTTTTCTGTTTCATGAGAACTAAATGGAACGATTTTACCTAGCTTAGGATGCTTTTGTAGACTTTGTTTTATTTGATTTAGGTGAGGAATTTCTAGTAGACTGTTGATTATGTGGTAAGTGAGCACGCAAAGAAACTGAACAAAGGCAACACTTACTGATACTTGTGCAGCAATTATCTTTCCCATTCTATTATTGTGATAGTGCAATAGAGCAACACTTAGTATCAGGAGGTTCAGGTAACAAAAGGAGTTGAGATAGTCAATCAGTTTCTTTTTATAAATTTTGTTTCCAGATAATGCTTTTATAAAAAGTAGGCATGCACAAACAAGCCCAGTGGCTGAAACACTACTTCTTGTTTGATTTGAAGTGTTAAATGCTATTTCTAGGTAGAGTGCAACTCGAATAAGCAAGAGCAATCCAGTCCAATAACGATGTTTTGAGTTGTAAGCAGCTACATTTGCTTCCATGAACAAATTAAGCCTTGTGTTTCTGATCCATCCTAGCAGTTTATAGTGTGGTGCTTGAAGAAGCCATTGCCAAGTTAATAGGAGGACAGTGTAAATAAGGCCAATGAAAACTATAGCAACAGCTAGGAGAAACAGTGGGATATGCTTGCCCTGAAGATATTCTATATTAGCATCAGGTAGCCACTGTATTAGACGTGAGTCATCGGGATACTTGAGGTTTGCTACAGAGAAAATATTTATGATATTACGAAGAATTTTTGTGTAGGACAATAGTATTATTGTAGCGAGGGTTGCTATGGGATTTCGTTTGCCGATTAGTTTAGCAAATCTAGATGAATATTTACTCATGATGATCATTATGATTAGGATACAAATCAGGTAAATGGGAAACAAAAACTGTAGCCATACTTTTGAATATGTATCCAGTCCATTGTAAAAACATGTATCTAGTCCCAATTCCAAATTGAGCCAAGCTATGAATACAGAGAAGAAATTTGGTTTTGATAAAGAGCAATAGGTGATATTATTTGCGGCCACAATGTTTGCATAAAAGATCAATCCACTGAGAGTACCAACTGCTACGGTTAAGTTAAGAATTAAAATTATGACTATTAGCATAATACCTGATACAATTGCTCCCAGTGCAAGAACAATAAACACCTTTGTCCAGTCTTTGGGACATGGTAAGCATTGTGAACTTCCTAATGAGAGACTGAGGCCAGATTTACAACTGCTGCATAGTAATCCAGTGCGATTAAATGCACATTGAGCATCTTCTCCATTGGGAATGTTGAGGTTAATGCTTATGTTCTCTGTTGATGGAAGGCAGTAGTCGAAAGGACAGTAAGGATAAACGATGTAACCAATGCTACCAGTGTTGTTAGTATAATTAAGCCAGAAATCTCCCTGTCTTTGTATAGATTTGGATGACTGGCTACAATTTGTTATGTAGGGTTTAAGTTTTGGATCACAATTACATATGCAATCTTCTCCTTTGTTCAATTGCTGCTGAAAGCCAATAGGGCAGGTACAAGGTATAAACTTTATGCTTAGCTTTGTTTTGGAGATCCCAATATCTTGGCATGGGCCTTTAGCGTACATGATGAGTTCTATTGAATCATTTGGTGAAAAAACATTCAGTACAACATTGCTGCATACATTGTGAATTTTTTGGAACTCTTGTCGTATTCCAAGATGATGTGTGTAGTTCTGTGTAGATTTAACAACAATTAAGGCACTCATTGTGTGATTCATTTGATCAACTGCAGCAATTTCAACTTTAATTGTCTTTCCTCTCTTAATATTAAACGTTGATTGTATGTAATTGCAGTCCACTTTTCTATCATAGCAATAACAGACTCTGACTGGATCAGATGATATCATGTCTTTAAGCATTGTATCGTCAATCTGAGTCACTCTCTTCATATAATCAATGCCAGTTATTAGTTCAGAATGTGTGTATTTATGCTTTGTTATGCATCTGTCTAATAGTCCACCATATATTGTGTTTGCACTTGAACTATTAATTTTGATCAAACCGTTATGCGGATTTGAAGCAAATGATGGTACTTGTATGAAACACGTCCCATAGCTTTCTTCCTTGCAAATTAATGTGTTAGTTTGATCATTAACAAAAATAGCTCCTCCAGTTAATGCTGTATTATTGTCAAATTCTAACATGTAATAGCTATCTTTTCCTCTTGGAGTACGAAGTTTTGAATTAGATTCAAGATAGATTGCACCTCCTTTGTCTGCAGAATTCGAAATAAATGATAAGGAAAAGTTTGCATTCTTTTCGTAGTTGAATTTACTCCAGTCATAACCAATTGTGATTACAGAATTGATAGCGTAGATGGCACCGCCATTAGATGCCTTGTTGTTGATGAAAGTACATTGTTGTTGGCACATAAAGCTGCTATGATAGAGGTAAAGAGCGCCTCCTAAATTAGCCTTGTTATTAAAGAACCATACATTATGGCAGGCATATACCCTACTCTCAGTTGCTAATATTGCACCCCCTATATGCCACGCATCATGATCATGAAAGGTTGTGTTGCCATAAAATCTGATTATACTTGCAATACTGGTAATAGCACCCCTGTCTGGGTATCTTGTTTGTCTATTGCTTTGAAATTTGCTGTGGCTGATGTTGGCTTTACTGTGTCCAAAAAGGATGGAACCACGATTATTACAATATTGTAAATTTTTAAACTTAACCTCACTTTGATGAATATCAATTACTTCCGTGATTTTCTCTGATTTGTGGTTTTGTTCATAGTTGCTTCCTATATCTCTTATAGTTGTATTGTTCTCTGTAGTAAGCCATTCTATGGAAGAATTCTCAAAAATGCAATCTATCATAGTTATGTTGGCTTGTGTTGCACCAATAACCATTCCTCTTGAATTGTGAAATTCACATGTATTAATATCGATGTTGGTCTGAGATATTCGTAACAATGCAGAATTATTTCCACACCCAATAAAAGTCAGATTTGCTATTGTAACCACACTTACATTGAGGAACTGGAATCCTGCTGACTGATTACACGTGATTATTGTGCTACTGTTTTTCACTGAAAACATGGAAAAGTTCCTTGTGTTGTGGAAAACTGATTGAGCAGAAAAAATATGATTACCAGCACTGACTTCTGCCTGGATATGTTCATCAGCAGTGGTATTGACAACAAACTTGTTCAGTGTTAGGCATGGTTGAGCTGCTGTGGCGCATGTAGAATTTTCTGATGGTATGATGAAGTATGTTTTACTACTGCAGCATTTAAAACTGAGACACAGCAACAATATGCCCAATACTAGCGATTCAGTGAGCAACACTAATCTCATTTCTTGTCCTTGTAGTTAAAACTTTGAGTGTGTTAGTCTGACCAAAGCATGTTATCTAGTTTGAACCAAGCCTACCTTTAGCTTAAAAATCAATTGCTGCATCATTCATTTTGAATACATAGGCCTTACATAGACCTGTTTTGTTGATGTAGGACAATTGAATTCCAATGTATTTACTGTATATGAACTAATATTCTTGTAAACTTCTATTCTGTGATAAATTCAGTTTACGTAAATAGCCTATAATTATGTTAAACACATGTATATGAAGTACACAAGAGAGAATACTACATGAATTGTGGCACAATCACATGTATGCAACATGAAAATGGATCAATGGAGGTCATTCTTCATGTCAGCTGTCTTGCATGTAATCTAAAATGAGCACTACATGCACATTTGCTACCTGTGATATAAAGGCTGTGAAATTGTGCTTGCAGGTAGCATAATATAAGCAACACTCTCAAATATGTACATGTCCCCTTCTCATCTTTCCCATTTTGTTTTGGTTAATCGGAAGATATATGCATACACGTATGATGTCTAGATTAATTTTGCAAGGATACTGAGTAAAAGAACAGCAAGAGCAAGCATGTTAATAGCATTACTATAATACTTTATTTGTGTGCTAAGTATGGTATGACACTAACAATGGTGAAGGGCTGGAGTGACATTTTCCGTGAAATATGATGTATTAAATGCAGATTGATTTTACAGTTCATTTTGTAGCAATGGTTCACGTAAACCATTGGCTCCACCCATTCTGATGTGATTGATTGTGTAACTCTTTCTGATATAATAGTTTGTTTTATTCTGACTTCACCCAGAGATGGTAGCCTCGTCTCCAGGCCCTTCCCAGCTTTTCAGTGTTGCACGCTGAAAAGCGGGAGGGCCTGGTATCAGAAGTCGCATGACTTTGCATCACGATGACACGAAGACCAGCAGTCAAAAGGTCCCTTCGAAAAGCCAGCCTTTGCAGGCCACACACTGTCTTTACAAGTTTATTTTCTCACTCTCTATAGTCTATAAGGATTGTACTACACTCGGCAGCTAGCGTTTGAACCATACGTCTCGATTGTTGGTGACGAGAGCCCTCAAAATTTTCTGACTTTGATGCACCCCACTCACGGGTATAGGTCTCTCTACGGTCTCTCTATGCATTACATCACGCATGTGACTTCTGATACCAGGCCCTCCTGCTTTTCAGCGTGCAACATTGAAAGCTGGGAAGGACCTGGGGACGAGGCTAAGAGATGGTACCTTAGACCCTGGCGGTTCAATTACAGTGGAGGTAGCAGTATCACCAGTGGTTATTGATTACATTGTCAATTGCATTTCTTGATAACCTAGTGGATGAAGTTCTACATGCACATTTGCTACCTGTGATATAAAGTCTGTGTATTGTGCTTGCAGGTAGCATATTATAAGCAGCACTCTCAAATACGTTACATGTCCCCTTCTCATCTTTCCCATTCTGTTTTGGTTAATTGGAAGATATATGCATACATGTATGATGTCTAGATTAATTTTGAGTAGAAGAACAGCAAACAGCAAAAATAAGCATGTAATAGCATCACTGTAATACATTATGTGTGCTAAGTATGGTATGACACTAACAATGACGAAGGGCTAGAGAGAACATTTTCCATGAAATAGATGGAAATAAAGTATGTTGATTTTACAGTTCATTTTGTAGCAATGGTTTACGTAAACCATTTGACTCCACCCATTCTGATGTGATTGACTGCGTAACTCTTTCTGATATAATAGTTTGTTTTAGTCTGACTTCGCCTAGAGATGGTTCCTTAGACCCTGGTGGTTCAATTACAGTGGAGGTAGCAGTAGCTCCAGTGGTTATCGTTTGTATTGTTAATTGCGTGTCTTGAGAACTTAGTGGATGGAGTTCTCCACGTTTTAAATCCTGCACTCTTTCTGTAAGTGATGAATTTAGTCTACTTAGGGATGGAATTTCTAATAAGGTCTTAAGGGTGTGGTAAATGAACACAAAAAGGAGCTGGAGAAAAGCAGCACTTACTGAAGTCTTCGCAGCAATCATCTGCCCTGTCTTATTGTTTTGATTATATAGTTGAGCAATGCTTAGTATTAGAAGGTTGAGATAGGTAAATGAATCAAGGAAATCGACCATTTTCTTTTTATAAACTTTACCTCCATATGCTTTTAGAAATAGCAGGCAAGCAGCTATCAATCCTGTAGCTAAAAAACTAGCATTGGCCTTGTTTGAATTATTGTATGCTATTTCAAGGTAAAGTGCAACTCGAATAAGTAAAAGTAGTCCAGACCAATAACGATGTTTTGGCCTATAAGCTGCTACATTTGCATCCATGAACAAATTGAGCCGTGTGTATCTGATCCATTTAAACAATTTATAATCTGGTGTTTGAAGGAGCCACTGCCAAGTTAATAGGAAAACTGTGTAAGGCAGGCCTACTGCAACAATTGCTACAGCCATCAGGAAAAGTGGGATGTGTTTACCTTCAAGGTATTCAATATTAGCATCAGGTAGCCACAGTATTTTATGTGAACCATCAGGATACTTGAGGCTTGCTACAGAGAAAACATCTATGATATTACGAAGAAATTTCATGTAAGACAGTAGTATAAGGGTTGCAAGAGTTGCTATGGGATTTCTTTTGCCAATCAGTTTGGCAAATTTAGACGAATATTTACTCACAATGATCACGATGAATAATATAGCAATCAAGTAAGCAGGAAAAACAAACTGTAGCCAAATTTTTGAGTATGTGTCCAGTCCATTGTAAAAACATGTATCTAATCCTAGTTCTAAATTGAGCCAAGCTATGAACACAGAAAAGAAACTTGATTTAGTTAAAGGACTATAGATGATTTTGTTTGAAGCCACTACGTTTGCATAAAAAATCAATCCATTGAGGGTACCAAAAGCCACTGTCAAGTTAAGAACTAAAATTACTGTGACTAGGACAATACCTGATACTATTGCACCTAATACAATAATAACAAAATGTTTAGGCCAATCTTTGGGACATAATAAGCAAAGTGAGCTTCCAAAAGATAAACTGAGGCCTGGTTTACAACTGCTGCATAGTAATCCAGTTCGATTCAAAGCACACTGGGCATCAACTCCATCGAGAATGTTTAGGTTAAGGTTTATATTATTTGTTGATAGAACACAGTAGTCGTATGGACAATGGGGATAAATAAGGTAATCGATTTTGTTGGTGTCATTTATGTAGTTTATCCAGAAATCTCCTTGTCGTAGCATTGTCATAGATGATGTGTTACATGTTTTTACTATTGTTTTAATTTGTTCATCACAGCCACATAGGCAATCTTCTTGTGCCTTCAGTGGTTGGAAGCCAATTGGGCAGGTGCAGTTTTTAAAATTAACTTTCAACATTACTTTTGATATTCCAGTATCATGGCATGGTCCCTCGGGATATAAGATGAGATCAACTGAGTCATTTAGTGAAGAAACTTTAAGTGTTAAGTTCCTGCATCCATTGTGTGTCTTTTGAACACTTTGTCCTATTCCAAGACGATATCTGTACTTTTGTGTCGATGTAATAACAATCGAAGCACTGACTGTATGATTTACTTGATCGACTGCAGCAACTGACACTTCGAATGTCTCTCCTCTCTTAACTTTAACAGTTGTTTGTGTTTGATCACAGTTTACTTTTCCATCTTTGCAGTGGCAAACTCTAACTGGATCAGATGTTATCATATCCTTAATCCTCTCAAAATTAGTCACTTGTCTTATATAATCAATGCCTTTTGTTATTTTAAGGTCTTTACCTGAGTATATACGCTTTGCTATGCATCTGTCTAGTAGTCCACCGTAGATTGTAGTGTTTTCACTTGTGTTGTTAATTTCAATCCTACCATTCCATGGGTTTAAAGTTGTCAGTGATGGTGCTTGGATAAAGCATGTTGAATAATTACATACATTAGTATAGTCATTAACAAAGATAGCTGCTCCAAGTTTTGCTACATTACTATCAAAGTTTAACTCATAAGTACAATCTTCTCCCCTCGGCATACGAAGTTTAGAATTACCTTCTAGATAGATTGCACCACCCTCGTCAGCTGAATTAGAGACGAAAAACAATGAGCTCTTGACATCGAAATTCTGCTCGTATTTATTCCAATCAGTACCAACTGTAATTATGGAGTTAATGGCATAGATAGCACCTCCTTTTATTGCTGTATTGCCGATAAAAGTGCATTTCTTTTGACATATAAAGTCACTCTGATCGAGATACAGACTACCTCCTAACCTTCTTGCCTTGTTATTACAAAACAGAGTATCACCATTGGTGTATATTCGACTCTCAAATGCATATACTGCACCTCCCTTTTTTTGAATAATATCGTGATTATAAAAGCTTGTTCTACTCTGAAAACGAATGATACTTGCAATACTTGTAATGGCACCTCCATATGAGTATACGCCTCTTACTTGCTTATGGTTTTGAAATTGGCTCTGGTTTGTGAATATCGCTTTGCTATGCATAAGGAATATGGACCCAGTGTTATTAGAATAATACACTTCCCCAAATTTACATTTGCTGTTTCGAATATCAATCAAATTGTAGCTATAGTTTGATGTGTTATTGAAAATTATCAGTGTAGCATGTGATTCAACTGTACTTCCTGAAACATGTAAAATGTTAGCTCGCACTTGTGCTACATTGTGTGCAAATGTGCTATTATTGATTGATATGTTTGTAGCTCTTATCTGAATTAGGAATATTGAACGCATAGCAAAGTTGTAAGTCAGCTTAGTATCAAATAGTTTTAATGTGCTATTATTCGACATCACTAATCTCATTACATTATTGTGTGTCATTTCACACTGATTTAGTGTAAGTGTGCTACTTCTTATGAGTATCATATTATATATTGCAAAATTTTCACAAAAGGAACTATTGGTAAATGTTGCGTTACTCGCAGTAAGGTATAGTAATTTTGTTGAAAAGTTATTGTGTGCATAGACACTTCCTACATCGAGCATAATTGTATTGTACCTTGTGGTGATCACTCCTGCGGAAGAATATTCAAGTCTACAATTCTTTGTGGTTATGTTAGCATGTGCTGCTTCTATAACTCTTCCTTTTGAGTGAAGAAATGTGCAAGTGCTGATAGTAAGATTGACCTGAGATATTTGTAGGACTGCATTTGATCTAGAATTATTTCCACATCTGATAAATGTAAGATTTGTCAGCATAACCAAGCTCACGTTTTCAAATGTGAACCCTGCCGCCAATTTACCACATGCTATAATGCTGTTATTGCCCTTCGAAATCATTGAATATTTTTTCGTATTTGAGAA
Source organism: Stappiaceae bacterium (assembly GCA_964291365.2). Taxonomy (GTDB): domain Bacteria; phylum Pseudomonadota; class Alphaproteobacteria; order Rhizobiales; family Stappiaceae; genus JBDWFY01. The sequence goes on along the minus strand of OZ220010.1, from coordinate 982,078 downwards.
TGTCAACCTAAAGTTCAGTATGTGGTTACCATCTCCAAATTGCAGAACCATATCAGTCTTGACACTTTTGGTAGTGTTGTGAGCAAATTCGCTTAAAGTAAGACATGGTTGAGAAGCACATGGGGAGTCTTCTGATGCTTTGATGTAGTACGTTTGTCCACTATCACAGGTTGTACAGCTAAGATGCTGCAACAATATGCCCAGTATCAGTGGTCTAAGAACAAACATTTCTAAACTATATTTAGTCCTGTAGCTAAACATTTACTGTCAGAATTTTAGGTGAAGACTTATGTTGCTAACAGCTTGGTTGGAATAATTTCAATCAGCATAAATGAACTGCCTTACATGGAGCTGTTTGGTTGACTTTTGCTATTATTCCCAAGAGTATTTATCATATTATGGAATTTTTTTCTAGATGTTCCACTGAATTAAATTGGGAACGAGCATAGTTTACAAATATTATTGCAAGAGTATAGTACACAAGTTGTCAATCATGCATGTACTGGGAAAATACATTGTTTATTTTATTGTCCTAAGAAACAGATTGGCATGCATTCACTATATCAGCTAATTCTCGTGAATTATAGGTCAGTCTATATACGCTGCACAAAAAATTTATTCCGTATTGCATGCTCTGTTCTAAACCGACTCCTTACACATATCATCACAATATTTCTACTCTATACTGTATAGTAAATAATTTTTGAAGGGTCTCAGTGATTTTCATAGTTTGTGTTGTTCATCATCAAGCATAATGATATAACACACTAATAATTATGATAATGGCATGATGCACAAATCTTTGAGAGTTGATTGCCTTTCTATGACAGTAGATCTCTCGAGAATTTCCCACTATGGCTAAAGCATATACCTCGTAATAATTATTCATAGCAGTGGCTCAATCAAGCTATCAGGAGTGTTAGCTATCTGTTCTATAGTACGTACTACAGCTTCATATGTCTTCTCAGTTTTCTCCTCTGTCATTTTATCCTTCTCATGCCTTGTAGCCATGGCTGAAATTGATACCTCTGTTGATAAACATCTACCAAATGTTTTGGTATTCAATTCTAGATGTTGGGAATCACTAGATACAGTTTTACATTTCTTCATTGTTTGCATTATGAGTGTGCACAATTTTTGGCACCACAAGGTCTTCCTCAAGGTGGAATATGTATGATATGTTATCACGCACAGTGACAAAATGAAAATCACTCCAATTGATGTATGTGTTACGATCTTGTGAACATTCTCGTTATTGATGGAGTAGAAGGTCGCTAGTGTGAGCAACAAAAGGTTTAAGTAGCAGGTGTTCTCGAGATAATCTATGACCTTATTTTTATAAATGTTGTGACCCAAATAGACCTTAAACATAATTAAAATAGCGACCAGAGTTCCAGTAGCAAGAAGGTTATATTGAGGGTCACCTGATACATTTGCTGTTATTGCTACACTGAGCACAATACGTATGAGTAGGAGTAGGCCAGACCAGTAGCGATATTTTGGCTTGTATGGAGCATGGTATGCTTCAATGAAAAAATTTAACTTTGTATTTCTAATCCATCGGAGTATTACAATGTGTGGCAGTTTGTGAAGCCACTGCCAACTGAAAAGAAGAGTAGTGTAGGCTAGACCTATAGTGGCAAGGATAATAGCTGAGAGAAACAGTGGAATGTGCTTTCCTTGAAAGTATTTCACACTTGCATCTGGAAGCCAGACAACTGTATGATTTCCATCTGGATATTTGAGAACTGTAAAGGATAATATATCGAGGATACTTCGAAGAAAATAAGCATATGAAAGTAGGATGAGTGTTGCTAATGTTGCCACTGGATTCCTCCTACCAAGAAGGTGTGCACATCTTAGTGAGTATTTGCTTATGATTATGATTGCTAGTACAAGGCTGATCATGTAGAGTGGGAAGACATAGCTAAACCATGTTCTACCATATGCAGTCATACTTTCCCAAAAGCATCTTTTCATTCCTATCTGAGTATTAAACATGTATATGACTACGGTAAAGAAATTTAACTTTGCACTGGATGGTAGAAATATGCTCTTATTGATAAGCACAACATTTGCATAGAATATAATCCCATTGGGTGTTCCCAAGGCCACTGTAAGGTTGAGTAGCAAAAGGACAAAAACCAGCACTATTCCAAAGACTATTCCTGTTAAAATATTTCCAACTACCAATCCAGACCAGTACTTAGGACACTGTATGCAGTGTGAGCCACTCATTGATAATGAATAGCTGTGTTTGCACTGTCCACAAAGCAATCCTGCTCTATTGAAGTTACACTGAGCATCAGCTCCATCAGTATTGTTTAGGGTAATGATCCCGATGGATGGTGGAAGACAGTAATCATAAGGACAATTGGGATGGATGATGTACATATATCTAAAGATGTGATTTATCCAGCAGTTTTTTATTCTTACAACAGAGCTTGTATTAAACACTGTGACATAATCTTTTAATTGTGGATCAAGGTTGCATTCACACCTATGTGATTCATTGGATGGTATAAATCCTATAAAACAGTTGCAGCTTGTGAAGTTAATTTTAACAGTAAAACGAGAAAGACCGTTGTCTTTGCACGGTCCCCGATCAGCGTATAAAGTGATGTTAACAGACTCATAAGGTGATGAAACAGTAAAAGTTAAGTTTGTGCATTCATCCTTTGTGTGCTGCAGTTGTTGTCCTTCACCAAGGAAACTCTCCTCTTCTAAGGCACTACGTATGGTAGCATTAATTATAGTCCTGTTAACTTGATCTATTGCCATGATTGATACATTAAATATTTCACCTTTTTGCACATGAACTGACTGTTGATCTCGACAGTGAAAAGTCCGAGTATCTTGACAACTACAGACACGCATTGCATCGGATTCAATATCATTCCATGCTACAATTCCCCTGCTTTCATTCACAAAATACTTAAATCCACTGATACTTTTGTGAGTAGTTTTATTGTATATATTAGCCATTGGACTCTGTGAGCATCTGTCTAGAAGTCCTCCATATAACACTGAACCTCTGTCTGCGTTATTATTATTGAATGTGAAATGTCTTTCTTTTACATCTATGTCATTATAAAAGACCTGAAAAAAGCATTTTGTACGTGTATGACGATCAAAGGATGACGTACTGTTGCAAGCACCAAAGTAAGTCTCATCTCGGATGAAAATAGCTCCACCATCGTGTTCTGCATGGTTACCATCAAAGACTATGCTATACTGACTAATTCTGTCAACAATACAGTTTAGATGAGAGTTTAGTTCAAAGTAGAGAGCACCACCACTTCCGGCTTCGTTATCAATAAAACTCAAGCTAGTGACTGTTGCATGGTAAATCTTTTGAATACTGCTACTTAGTGAAATGACTGAACTAATTGCGTGAATACCTCCACCCTTCACACTGGCTTTGTTTCCTGTGAAGGTACATTGTCCATGGCAAATGAAAGTAGAGAGATGTAGAAATGCTCCACCCCCACTATTTCCTGCAGTATTGTTGGCTACCAATAAATACTTGAGGAATGTAATTTTACTTTCGCTGGAATAAATGGCACCTCCTGATTTTGTTGAATTATTATCAATAAAACTTGTATTCTCCCAAAACACGACTGTACTTCGTATGACAGTAAGAGTACCTTGAGCTTGCAGACGATCATTTTTAGGTATCAGCCATGATTGTGTGCTCTTTGCAAATGTCGTAAAACTGGAAAATTGTACATTGCTATTAATAATAAGTAGTGATCCAACATTGTTTGAGAAAGTCATTCTGCCTGTGATATTTGTACCAGTTTTTTGCAAATAGATTATGCTAAAATTTCCATGATTTCCTAATACTAATACATCATTAAAGAAAACTGGTCTGCTCTTTATGATACAAAGGACACAATCTGTTACAAAATTGTTTTTCAAAGTGCTGTTGTTTATGTTGATTTCACACTGTCTAGCATAGATTATCATTTCTCCTTTGTTTTCTATAATATTACTATCCTCAAGCAAAAGTTGACCATTTGAGATTTGAATTAGCGCTGAAGGATGATCGAGTCGTACTGTCTGTATTGTACTATTGCTAATGATGGTGTTTTTGATTTGAATAATACTTTCAGATTCTGCTAACAAAATAATAGCTCCTTGAATGGTTAAGTTGCTTGCTTCAATTGTGACATTACTTTCGTGAGAAACAAGTACTGGTTCTACTGAATCACATCTGTTTCTCATGCTAATGACATGAAATGAACTAATTTTGAATAGTACCTTGGTTCTGTTAAGCTCAAGCAATGGTAAGGATCCATTCCTGCCAAGAAAAGTACAATTGTTAATGGTCATATTTTTCAAATTCATGGCTATAATACTTTGACATTCTGAAAACATAATCCCATCTATCTGACTCTCGCTGATGTTGACTAAACTTAGCTGACTAGAGCTGTTGCATATGATCTTTGTCTTTTCTGTATCTGAAATTGCATTTAGTGATAAACAACTCAAATTTTCTAGCAATAATTCTGATGAGAGACTGTGATCGCCTGGGAAGAGAGACAACTTGATCCGTTTAGCATTTTTGAAGGTACTCGTTGCAAACTGTTCAAGAGTTAAACAAGGCTGAATGAAACAGTTAATAGATGGCCAAATATTGTATGTTTGTAACCTGCACAATGAAGAATTTGTCCAAACTAACAATGCTATGATCACTTGCACATAGGTTGTGACTTTAAGCATCCTTTTCATATCACACCTTTCAGGGAAATTAAATCAAAAATAATGCTCAGCCAACTCGTCACCTCTCAAGCTCTAGCTACTTAGTTTACATGTTATACTACATAATAATGCTGAGTTTTGGCTATATAATATTATGTTGTTGCTGTAGTGTGGACCTCTCCCTTGATGTTGTCGTCTTGTGCCCAACAACGCATCCTTATGACTATGCTCCCAAATTTTTTGTTTTTGCTTTAATATTGACTGTTGTTGGGACTGTATCAATGCTGATACTGTAACTGAATGTTAATGGTTTTATGTATCTCCTTTTCCCTTGATAGCAACATCAATAAAGGAGAAAGTCAGTGGTGTTCACCATAATAACACAGCACTCTTTATATATACCATCTAGGCACTCAATAATATTAATATGCTTTAGTAAAATTTAATATTTATCACTTTTAAAGTTTTGGAGCAGAAAACAGCAACCAATTCATGTTTAATGTGGTTATCCTACAGATTCTAAAGGAGATACACATACTAGGTGACATTGCCATAGATAGCAAATCTAAATCATCTGACAGTGTGGTAATTCCATCATATCATTTTCATTTTCGATCTTTTCACTGGATTGTAGTCTATAGCCCTGTTTACTTATACAACCTGGCTTAGGCCAATTAATGTGCTTTGGAAAGCACATTAATTGTGTTTACACATAGAGCATTAATCCAGCTTACGTAAGTGCCTTAAGCCAGCTTACACGTGGACAGTTTGCTGGCTTCCAAAGTGGTTTAAAGGCCTTGTGTAAATGGGGCTTATGTGTACTTGTTCCATTTGTATTGGCGATTGCTAATTTCCAGGTTTAGAGGCAAAACTAAGTTAAAGTTGGTCCTATTCTGTATAACAGAATTTGCACCTTTTTTGTATTGTTCTAATAGTTGTATCACTTACCACTACTTAATATTTAATTGTACTCCCTTTCTGCACCTCCATTGGTGTGTTTGAAATAATAATAATAGTAATACAGTAAGTATAATAAGTATACACGCATAGTAATAAGCACACATGTATCAATCCTCAAGTTAAAGAAGGTCACATTTTTCACCTCCTTTTTGTCACAAGCCATAAACAAATAAGCCAAAATGTATAGATAATAGGAGCGATTATTACTGAATAGAAAGTCAATGCTACAAAAATATGACGAGTTGTGAATGTATTCATATCTATATATTGATGAACAGGCATTGTAATATACAACCAGCCGAGAAGGAATAGTGAGACTAAATCAGTCCAAAGGAGATACAAAGTAACTGTCTTGTATGGTTGAATATTGAAAAGGATAAAGAGCAAAAATAATTGCAGGTGTAGCTACAAAGCAAGCAAAGATGATACTAGCTAGTACAGCATATGGAAGATGTTCCTCGCCAAAATAAACAACTGTTGGGGAATAAAAGAGACCAAGTGTAGACATCTTTAATCCAAGTTTGAAAATATCTGTTGGGATGAGAAGATCACCCTTCACACTCAAGACTTTGATGTAGGATAATAAGAAGAAAGTGGGATAAGAATGTATTGCTGAAGTATGAATGTCCAAATATCTACGAAAGATAAGTTATGGTAGTTAGGATTTAGCTGAAGAGTAGTTTGGTTTCTGAGGTATTGAGAAGTACTAGCAGCAAACTGCTGTAAGGTGAAGCAAGGATCATTATGCATACATAACGTTTCTAAAGAATACAAGGTAGAGTCACACACTGTGATACTTAGCAAATGAGCATTCATTTTGTGACAAAACTTTTAATAGTGGCTCGAGAATTCTTAGACTACTAGACCAATCTCAGATCTTCTTGTATGGCAATACACATATCCTTTGAAAACCAACTATAATATTGCCTGGATAGCTATATTGTACATATATTATTATACGATAATTTTTGTAGGATCTCAGAGTTATTTTCATGGTTTATTTTGTTCAAAATGATATAAAGCACTTATGTATATAATGTATCAATGGCATGATGCATAAATCTTTGTTTTGAAGATATGCCTTTCTTTGACAATAGCTTCCTTGAGAATTTAATTAATTATGACCAAAGTAATATTAAGCATCTAAATATGCATGAACCTCATAATTCAAAGCAGTGGCTCAATCAAGCTATCTGAAGTGTAAGCTTCCTGTTCTATAGTATGTACTACAGCTTCATGTGCCTTCTCACTTTTCTCCTCTGTCATTTCATCCTTCCCATGCCTTGTAGCCATGGCTGTCATTGATACCTCAGTTGTTAAACACCTACCGGATGTTTTGGTGTTCAAATCTAGATGTTGGGAATCATTAGATGCAGTTTTATGTTTCTTCATTGTTTGTATTACGAGTGTGCACAGTTTTTGGCACCATACCATCTTCCTCAATGTGGAATATGTATGATATGTTATCACGCACAGTGACAAAACGAAAGTCACTCCAATTGATGTATGTGTTACAATCTTGTGAACATTCTCGTTATTGATGGAGTAGAAGGTCGCTAGTGTGAGCAACAGAAGGTTTAAGTAGCAGGTGTTCTCGAGATAATCTATGACCTTATTTTTATAAATGTTTTCACCCAAATAGGCCTTGAACATGATTAAAATAGCGACCAGAGTTCCAGTAGCAAGAAGGTTATATTGAGGGTCACCTGATACATTTGCTGTTATTGCTACACTGAGCACTATACGTATGAGTAGGAGTAGGCCTGTCCAATAACGATATTTTGGCTTGTAAGAAGCGTGGTATGCTTCAATGAAGGAATTTAGTTTTGTATTTCTTAACCACTGAAATATGACTATGTTTGGCAGTTGGTGAAGCCATTGCCAACTAAAGAGGAGAATGGTATAGGCAAGACCTATAGTGGCAAGGATAATAGCTGAGAGAAACAATGGAATGTGCTTTCCTTGAAAATATTTCACACTTGCATCTGGAAGCCAGACAACTGTACGATTTCCACCTGGATACTTGAGAACTGTAAAAGATAATATGTCGAGGATACTTCGAAGAAAATAAACATATGAAAAGAGGATGAGTGTTGCTAATGTTGCCACTGGATTCCTCCTACCAAGAAGGTGTGCACATCTTAGTGAGTATTTGCTTATGATTATGATCGCTAGTACAAGGCTGATCATGTACAGTGGGAAGACATAGCTAAACCATGTTCTACCATATGCAGTCATTCCTTCCCATAAGCATCTCTTTATTCCCATCTGAGTGTTTAACCAGTAAATGACTATGGTAAAGAAATTTAGTGTTGCATTGGAGGGTAGAAATATACTCTTATTAATGAGCACAATGTTTGCGTAGAATATAATCCCATTGGATGTTCCCAAGGCCACTGTAAGATTGATCAATAGAAGCACAAAAACCAGTAATATTCCAGACATTGTTCCTATGAGAATATTTCCAGCCACTAATGCAGGCCAATACTTAGGACATTGTATGCAGTGCCAGCTACTAATAGTCAGTGAATAGCCTTGTCTGCATTGTCCACAAAGCAACCCTGTACGGTTGAAATTACATTGAGCATCAGCTTCGTTAGTATTGTTTAGGGTGACAATCCCTGTAGTAAGATATGGTGGAAGACAGTAATCATAAGGGCAGTTGGGATGGATGATGTACATGTATCTACTTCCATTAATGAAATAATTTACCCAGCAGTTTTTGGTTCGTATGATCGAGCTTGTATTAAATGCTATGGCATAATCCTGTAGCAATGGATCAAGGTTACATTCACACTTGTGTGAATTAGTTGACGGTACAAACCCTATGTAACAATTGCAATGTTTGAAGGTTATATTGACTATAAAACTAGAAAGGCCTTTATCTTTGCATGGACCCTGATCAGCATATAAGGTGAGATTAATAGACTCTAACGGTGATGAAATGTTAAAAGTTAAGTTTGTGCATTCATCCACTGTGTGCTGCAGTTGTTGTCCTTCACCAAGGAAACTCTCCACTTGTAAGGCACTACGTATGGTAGCATTAAATTTAGTCCTGTTAACTTGATCTATTGCCATGATTGATACATTAAATATTTCACCTTTTTGCACATGAACCGACTGTTGATCTCGACAATGAAAAGTCTGAGTATCTTGACAACTACAGACACGCACTGCATCGGATTCAATATCATTCTGTGTTACATTTCCTCTGCTTTCATTCACAAAATACTTAAATCCACTCATACTTTTGTGTGTAGCTTTATTGTATATATCAGCCCTTGGACTCTGTGAGCATCTGTCTAGAAGTCCTCCATATAACACTGAACCTCTGTATGCAGTATTATTATTGAATGTGAAATGTCTTCCTTTTAATGTTTTGACATCTCTATCATTATAAATGACCTGAAAAAAGCATTTTGTACGTATATGATGATCAAAGGATGACGTACTGTTGCAAGCACCAAAGTAAGTCTCATCTCGGATGAAAATAGCTCCACCATCGCGTCCTGCATGGTTACCATCAAAGGTTATGCTATACTGATGCATTCTGTCAACAATACAGTTTAGATAAGAGTTTAGTTCAAGGTAGAGAGCACCACCACTTCCAGCTTCATTATCAATAAAACTCAAGTTAGTGAATGTCGCATTGTAAATTTCTTGAGTACTGGTACTTAGTGCAATGACTGAACTAATTGCGTGAATACCTCCACCCTTCACACTGGCTGTGTTTCCTGTGAAGGTACATTGTCCATGGCAAATGAAAGTAGAGAGATGTAGAATTGCTCCGCCCCCACTATTTCCTGCAGTGTTGTTGGCTACCAATAAACACTTCAGGATTGTAATTTTACTTTCACTGGAATAAATGGCACCTCCTGATTTCGTTGAATTGTTATCAATAAAATTTGTATTCTTCCAAAACACAACTGTACTTTGTATGACAGTAAGAGTACCTTGAGCTTGCAGACGATCATTTTTAGGTATCAACCATGATTGTGTGCTCTTTTCAAATGTCGTAAAACTGAAGAATTGTACATTGCTGTTAATAATAAGTAGTGATCCAACATTGTTTGAGAATTTCATTCTACCTGTGATATTTGTACCAGTTTTTAGCAAATAAATTATGCTAAAATTTCCATGATTTGCTAATGCTTGTACATCATTAAAGAAAACTGGTCTGCTCTTTATGATACAAAGGACACAATCTGTTACAAAATTGTTTTTCAAAATGCTGTTGTTTATGTTGATTTCACACTGTCTAGCATAGATTATCATTTCTCCTTTGTTTTCTATAATATTACTGTCGTTGAGCAGAAGTTGACCATTTGAGATTTGAATCAGCGCTGAAGGAAGATGAATATTGATTTTGAAAGCACTATTGTTTATGCTGACTTCACACTCTCTAGCATAAATCATTTCTCCTATGTTTTCTATAATTTTACTATCCTCAAGCAGAAGTTGACCATTTGAGATTTGAATCAGCGCTGAAGGATGATCGAGTTGTACTGTATGTGTTGTACTATTGCTAATGATGGTGTTTTTGATTTGAATCATACTTTCAGATTCTGCTAACAAAATATTAGCTCCTTGAACAGTTAAGTTGCTTGCTTCAATTGTGACATTACTTCCCTGAGAAACAAGTACAGGTTCTACTGAATCACTTCTATTTCTCATGTTAGTGACGTGAAATGAACTAATTTTGAACAGTACCTTGCTTCTGTTGAGCTCAAGCAATGGTAAGGACCCATTCCTGCCAAAAAAGATGCAATTGTTAATAGTCATATTTTTCAAATTCATGGCTATAATACTTCGACATTCTGAAAACATAATCCCATCTATCTGACTCTCACTGATGTTGAATAAACTTAGCTGACTAGAGCCATTGCATATGATCCTTGTCTTTTCTGTATCTGAAATTGCATTTAGTGATAAGTAACTCAAATTTTCTAGCAATAATTCTGATGAGAGACTGTGATTGCCTGGGGAGAGAGATAACTTGATCCGTTTAGCTGAAGCATTTTTGAAGGTACTTGTTGCAAACTGTTCTAGAGTTAAACAAGGCTGAATGAAGCAGTTGATGGACGGACAAATATTGTATGTTTGTGACCTGCACAGTAAAGAATTTGTCCAAACTAACAATGCTATGAGCACTTGCACATAGGTTGTGACTTTAAGCATCCTTTTCATATCAAACCTTCCAGGGAAATTAAATCAAAAATAATGCCCAGCCAACTTGTCACCTCTCAAGCTCTAGCTACTCAGTTTACGTGTTATAAATAGTGCTGAGTTTTGGGTATATATGTTGTTGCTGTAGTGTTGAAGTGAGGACCTCTCCCTTGATGTTGTCGTCTTGTACCCAACAACACATCCTTATGACTATGCTCCCAAAATCTTTGTGTTTTTTTCCTAGCATTGTCAGTTGTTGACGGTTTAGATAGCGATTTGTAAAGTGATTTAGCGCATTTATACGAAGTCAGCTTATGCTAAGCTGGCTTCCAAAGTGGTTTAAAGGCCTAGTGTAAACGTGGCCTATATGTACATGTACTTGTTCCATTTGTATTGGCAATTGCTATTCAGTTTAAGTAGAGGCAAAACTAAGTTAAAAGTTAGTTACTATTCTGTATAGTAGAATTTGCACCTTTTTTGTATTCTCCGAATAGTTGTATCACATACCACTACTTAATATCTAATTGTACTCCCTTTCTGCACCTCCATTGGTGTGTTTGAAACAATGATAATAATAATATAATAAGTATACATGAATAGTAACAAGCACACATGTATCAATCCTCAAATTAATCATAGTTTAATAAGTTCACATTTTTCACCACTTTTTTGTCACAAGTCATAAATAAATACCAAAGCCAAAATGTATAGATAATTGGAGTAATTATTACTGAATAAAAATATGGTGAGTTGTGAATGTATTCATATCTATATATTGATCAACAAGCATTGTAATGTACAACCAACCGAGAAGGAATAGTGAGACTAAATCAGTCCAAACAAGATACAAAGTAATTGTCTTGTATGGTTGAATACTGATAAGGATAATTACGAAGACAAGGCCAGTGATAGTAAAGTATACTTCAGATAGGGTAATCACACATGCAGCCTTTCTATGAGTTGCAGGTAAACCATGGTTGGACATGCACTGCCATCATCACACTCCATATTATGAAGTCTTTCTATGATACTGCTCTGTATAAGTGTTGCTAGCGTTAGGGTTAGCAGGAGTTCTTGATAAGCCATGTTGGCTGATGGATATCTCTTGATCTGTGTTTACTCTATTCTTGTTCTTGTTTATGCAAGCTGTGTTCTCATTCATATTACCATAGTCAATATATAAAATGCTGTCAAAATAAAGTGTTTGTACACAGATGAGAATTGTATGTTGTATAGAGAGTGCTAGCATTGGTATCCTAATGACAACAATACATTGAAGTGATAGTTTCACTTAAATGTCATGCACTTGGCGAGAAATAATGTAATCGGTGACAACTGAGGGTAGTATAGTTATTTTAAATTGCCATGTGCACCATACTGCTGCTGTCTATGAGTATTTTATTTATGCAAGCTGTGATGTCATCAGTATTGTCTGTATAGGGTATTTGTTAAGATATGTCTGTTTACGATGTGCTATACAGTGAGTGCTAGCTTTGACACTTCAATAACAACAGGCTGAAGTAATATTTTCAGTTGTCGTAAAATAGCAATTAATTCTCTCTTCTCCCTCCTCTCTCTCTCTCTCTCTCTCTCTCTCTCTCTCTCTCTCTCTCTCTGTTGTTATCTCTAATTTGAATTGCTATAAACTTATACAGATACACTCAATATTGTTAGCTTTCAGTGTAATTCTCAAGTGTACGTAAAATATAAAAAAATCTCTGCATAATTGAGTAGGTTTTTCTGTATTGTATGAAGTACTTTTATGCGTCAGCAAAGGATCCATCTCCTTCTTGAGACTATCCATGAGCCAATGAGAAACATGGTATAAATGACTGGAATAATAGCCACTACTACTGAAGCTACCATTAGGATTGAATGGAAACGCACATTTCCTACCATGCTTGAGCACTCTCTCACAAAGATGGTGATGTAGATGAAACTAAGTAAATAGAAAAACACTAAATCGGTTGGTATATAATTGGAAGTGATCTTCTTGTACGGTTGTATATTGATAAGCACAATCACATAGAATGTTAATAGTGTAATGGAATATATAAAGAACAACTGGACAGTGTTAATCGAGGAGTATTAGCTAGATTACTAGTTTGGTTGCTGAGAACCAGTGGCAGTCGAATGTTCCAGGTTCTGTTCCATCCTTGTAACAGCCTTGAAAGGAGTCAACAAAGGCATGGAGAAAGTGCCAGTTGATAGGAATGAGATAGAGAAACTTTTGGAAGAATTGAAAAGGATAAAGAGCAAAAGTAATCATAGGTGTAGCCACAAAGCAAGCAAAGATGATAATAGCTAGTACAGCATATGGAAGATGTTCCTCACCAAAATAAACAACTGTTGGGGAATAAAAGAGACCAAATGTAGACGTCTTTAATCCAAGTTTGAAAACTTTTGTTGGGACGAGAAGATCACCTGTCATACTTAAGACTTTGACGTAGGATAATAAGAAAGTGGAAAAAGAGTCTATTACTGAAGTATGAATGTCCAAATATCTACAAAAGACCTCAAGTATTCTCTTTAATGACTTCACAACAGTTCTGATAAAACCAAGCTTTCGATCATAAAGTTCAATTACGACATTTATATTATGATAAAATAAAGAGCAATGAGATATTTGAGTGCTAAGGCTTGGACTGTGCTCACATTAAGACAGGTGTCAGGAATGACTGAACACAGCACATCAAGATTACAAAAGCTGTAGAAAGCAATGAATACCTTTACTATTTGAGTTGCAGTGGATAGTTTCCTATGCTAAGGGCAGTATACACAACACGGACAAAGGCTGGTATGGATCCCATTTGACTGAACCAAACAACACCTCTAAGACGAGAAGATGTCACATTAATATTAAACAGAACCACGATGAAATAGAATATCGTTGTGGGATAAAACCCAACTATAATAAAGCGCCACTAATTTCTTGGACCATCCAGGCACTTTACGCAGCTGAGACTGTATGAAAGAACCAATGGACTATATCTGTCTTTACAGTCGCCACACAGTAGGCCAGTTCTATGAAAGTATGTGCAGACCGAATTGTTAACCAAAGTTTTTGGTGATTTTGGTAGGTAGTGATAGACTGAATGTGACTCGTTTTTGTTTGCATCCCTTAAGTGCTCACAGTTAAAGAAGCATGCCCCAACATAGGTTGAGTGACTTGTTTCATTGTATGTAACACAATGGCAGTCCAGAACAGCAGAGATCTGCTTAGCATTGTCGCATACTATGGCATCATTTCACACTCACAACTCCTGTCAGATTTACAGGTAAACCATATGTGACACATACCGTCAGTGGAACAATTCTTTTGCTTCATGATTGAGAATTAACTTATGTTATCATTGGTGCTGTTGCTGCTCTTCCACTGACTTGATGGTGTTACTATTAGCACAAAAAGTAGAATAACTTTCTCCATTTCTCCTATGTTGGTTGTAACTTATGAAAAAAACACTGTCTATATTAGGCTGGACAGCTTATGTTGTTTTAGTCCAACTATCAGTGATTATCATGTGATTAGTAGTAAAAAGTGAATGTATGTGCCTACTGTGTGTACAGATGCATAATGGATTAGACTTATAGTGGAAGTCTTTTGAGTGAGAAAATCATGTTTAGTGACTTGTGCTCACTAGGTGGGTGCTCTTTGGCTAGTGTCAGATCTCAACAGACAATTGAACCAAAACTGTGGGGTGATTACACTGTAGGCATTTGTGCTTAGGCCCTCTTTTATGTGACTGTAGCTAACTGCTGTTGATGCAACAGTTGTGTTGGGCATTTATTTGCTGCTGTGCCTTTGTTTGCTGTGATACTTGCTTTACAAATATTCAGGATTTTGTTATATGCTTCTAGTAAGTAATATGTATACAAAACAACAATACTGTACACACATAGCAGTGCAGAATACACTATGGCTTTTAAATTACATAACTTTTACACTTAAGATGATACAGAGATTCATTATAACATTAGTTTTTATTCAGTGCATATGATCCATTTCCTTCTTGAAAACAGCCACAAACCAACAAGAAAACATGCATAAACAGCTGGAATAAAACCCACTACGAGTGAAACAACCATCCATATCTTGTGGATGTATTCATGTATTTCCGAATTATGGTCTCTACCTAGAATAGCAATGTAGATGAGACTAAGGAGAAAAAGAAACATCAAATCCATTGGTGGATAGCTAGAAGATGTCTTCTTATATGGCTGAACGTTGATGAGGACAATCATATGAATAGTTAAGATAACGATGCCATACACGTAATACATGCTAGATAACGTTAAGCCATAAATGAGGAAATGCAAAGGTTTGATGATTAATGATATGACAGAAAACCATCGACAGTCGAATGTACCAGGTACAGCTCCATCCTTGTAGCAGCCTTGAAAGGAGTCAACGAAGGCATGGAGAAAGTGCCAGTTGATGGGAAAGAGAGAAAGAAACTTTTGAAAGAATTGACAAGGATAAAGAATGAAGATAATGGTGGGAAAAGTCACGAATAATATTAGGATAATTATTGCTAGAATAGCATATGGACAATGTTCATCTCCAAAGTAAGGGACACTGGGCGAGTAGTAAAGTGCAAGCTGTCTTCTATTTGAACCAAGTTCCTGAATTTGCGTTGGGATCAGAATATCACCAGTCACACTCAAGATTTTCACGTAGGAGAGCAAGAAAAATGTGGAAAAAGAGTCAATAATTGACGTACGAATATCCCAAGACCTTTGAACTTTAGTCTGTAACTTTTTAAACGGTTTCCATGCATACACTAGGAATAGACAATTTCTATCATAAAGTACCAGTATAAGATATGAGGTAATGATAAGTACAAAAGGATAAAGAGCGATAAGGTATTCAAGTGCTAAGGCCTGAAGAGTAGTCACATTTAAACAAATATTGGGTAGAACTGAACGGAAGAAATCAAGGTTCCAGTAGCTGTATAATGTCACAAAAACCTTTCCTATTGCCAAATGCCCATTGACCTCCAGGGCAAGAAACACTATGCGGATGAAAGCAGGCATGGTTCCCATTTGACTAGCCCAAACAAAGCCATGAAGTCGGGAGGATGTTACATTTATGTTAAATAAAACTACAAAAAGATAGAATAATGTCAAAGGGAAGAAACCAGCCAGAACGAACTTCCACCAATTCCTTTGGCCGTCTGGACAAGGTACACAACTGAGGTTGTATGAAAGTACTAGTGGGCTGTACCCCTCTTCACAGTCACCACACAGTAGCCCTCTTCTGTGAAAGTGTGTGCATGCTGAATGATTAATCAACTTATTGGGATCCATTGGAAGAAGGTCATAAACTCGACGTATATCACCATTTGCATTAGTAGCATTGAAGTGCTCGCAGTTATAGAAACATGGTCCAACAAAGGTCGAATGACTCTTCTCGTCATATGTCACACAGTAGCAGACCAATAGAGCTGAAAGTAACTTTTCATTGTTACATAAAATTCCATCATTGTCACTGTTTTCACACTGACACTTGTCGTCGGAATTACAATTGAACCACGTTGGGCACTTACTGTTATTGTTGCAGTGAGCATGCCTGATATTTGAGAGTTGACTTGTCGCACTAGTGGTTTGATATGGAGTCCACTGACCATTTTCTGCCGTCACTAGTACTGGTAATGTTAAAAGTAGTAACATTGTGTTTAAACCCTTCATATCGCATATCCACTTCTTGAAGTACGAAGGTGCTTATTCTGTTGCAAACTTTGATTTGCAATGTATACTGTCAGACTTTTATCTTAAACATTTGTAATGCACATATAACAACATCCATGAATGATAACAATGACTGCTGTTTAAGTGTCTCTGTGGATGGCTTCCACATGTTTGTGTTGATGGATAGACATGGAATGTACACAATTTAACATCGTTTTCCAGATTTACTATATACAGTAATATTATCTATCCTGTATAATCAAACTTATAGTATCTAGCCATATAGATATTGTCTATATAAATACATATGTGGCTACATGTAACCAGATGATACTGGAATTAAGTCATGATGCAGTGGTTCTTATTTACATATGATCCACTTCCTTCTTGAAAACAGCCACAAATCAATAAGAAAGCAAGTGTAAGTAAAAGGAATAAACCCCACTGCTAGTGAAACAGCTATCCACAATGTATGAAAGTACTGGTAGATATCTAAGCTTGAATATTCTCTTCCAAGAATGGTGACATAAGTAAAACTGAGTTGACAGAGAAACATCAGATCAGTTGGTGGATATTTGGAAGGCATCTTCTTATAAGTTTGAATGTTAATGAGTGCAATTATAAGAATTAGTAGGACTATTAGAGCATATGCAAAGTACGGGATTAATGTTATCACCGAAAACCAACGACAGTCAAATGTTCCAGGTTCTCTCCTGTCCTTGTAGCAGCCTTGAAAGGAGTCAACAAGGGCATGGAGAAAGTGCCAGTTGATAGGAAAGAGAGAAAGAAATTTTTGGAATAACTGATAAGGATAGAGAATGAAGATCATAGTGGGAATGGTCACAAACACTGTTAAGATAATTATTCACCCAGTGTTCCCTATCACCATCCATATGCTATTCTAGCAATAATAGAGCACGTTGTTTTCTATTTGAAATGAGTTGCTGAATTTGAGTTGGAGTCAAAAGATTGCAATTCATCTGACTCTCACTGATATTGAATAAACTTAGCTGACTAGAGCCGTTGCATGTGATCCTTGTCTTTTCTGTATCTGAAATTGCATTTAGTGATAAGTAACTCAAATTTTCTAGCAATAATTCTGATGAGAGACTGTGATTGCCTGGGGAGAGAGACAACTCAATCCAAGCTGAAGCATTTTTGAAGGTACTTGTTGCAAACTGTTCGAGAGTTAAACAGGGCTGAATAAAGCAGTTAATGGACGGCCAAATATTGTATGTTTGTAACCTGCACAATGAAGAATTTGTCCAAACTAACAATGCTATGAGCATTTGCACATAGGTTGTGACTTTAAGCATCCTTTTCATATCACATCTTTCAGGGAAATTAAGTAAAAAATAATGCCCAGCCAACTTGTCACCTCTCAAGCTCTAGCTACTTAGTTTGCATGTTATACTACGTATTAATGTTGAGTTTTGGATATAATATTATATGTTGTTGCTGTAGTGTGGACCTCTCCCTTGATGTTGTTGTCTTATGCCTAACAACGTATACTTGTGTTTACGCTCCCAAAATCTTTGTGGTTTTTTTCCTAGTATTGACATTTGTCGATGGTTTAGATAGCGATTTGTAAAGTGGTTTAGTGCATTTACACGAAGCCAGCTTAAGCTAAGCTGGCTTCCAATATAGTTTAAAGGCCTAGTGTAAACGGAACTTATATGTACTTGTTCCATTTATATTGGCAACTGCTATTCAGATTTAGAGGCAAAGCTAAGTAAAAATTGGTCACTATTCTGTATGGTAGAATTTGCACTTTTTTGTATTCTCCTAATAATTGTATTACTTACCACTACTTAATATCTAATTGTACTCCTTTTCTGCACCTCCATTGGTGTGTTTGAAATAATAAACATGCACAAATAGTAACAAGCACACATGTATCAATCCTCAAATTAAATAAATTCACATTTTTTACCTTCTTTTTGTCACAAGCCATAAACAAATAAGCCAAAATATATAGATAGTTAGAACAATTATTACTGAATAGAAAGTCAATACTACAAAAATGTGACAAGTTTGAATGTATTCATATCTATATATTGATCAACAAGCATTGTAATAATACAACCAGTCGAGAAGGAATAAATCAGTTCAAACAAGATACAAAGTAGCTAACTGTCTTGTATGGTTGAATATTGATAAGAGCAATTATGAAGACAAGAACAGTGATAGTAACATACACAAAGTATACTTCTGATAGGGTACAGGGATAAAAATGATATAAGGAATGCTCACTATTCTCAAAATAGTTAAAGCTAATATAGCATACAGAAGATGATAGTTACCAAAATGAATGACACTTGGTGAAAAATGGACCACATATTCATGGTTTTCACTCCCAAGATAATTAAACTCGAGTTGGAATCAAGATATTGCTAGTGATGCACAGTAATGTGACAATGTTAGGTCTTGCTATTGATTATCAAGGTCTGTGTATATCATGATCACATTATTATAGTGGATTTGTTGGAAACTGACGGCAACAGTAAGCAAGTTAAAACTATGTCCATACATTGTGTATTTTCCAGTGAGTACTAGGTTTGAGTTTAACAGTTTATTAACAACCATTGGCTGGAGTGACGTTATCAGTTCATGTGAAATAGATATGCGACAAAATCATGTTATTTAGCTATAGACTGCTACCTACATACAAATATTTCTCTCTCACACATTTTATAATTGGTCCTGTGTCTTATCTAGTTCATTTTTATTGTTCATTTTGCAGCAAAGGTTTAAGTAAGTTGCTTGTTTCCTCAAACTTTGCTGTTACAGTAATTAGCTGTGGAACGTTTCCTGATGCAATATTTAATTCTCCATGTTCAGCTGTGGAAGCTTCTTTACAATCCGACAACCCTACCTTGGTTGAGGTAGGAATAGCATGTGAGGCCATTGTTTGTTTCTTTAATTCTATTTATTGTGAAGTAAGAGGAACGAATTCTCGTTTTGTAGTCTTTGAGCGAATGATGAATTTAGTCTAGTTAGGTAAGGAATTTCTAATTAGGTAATAAATGTGTGGTAAATGAGTACAAAAAGGAGCTGGAGAAAGGCAGCACTTACTGAAACTGTTGCAGTAATTATTTGCTCTGCTTTGTTGTTCTGACTGTAAAGTTGGGCGATGCTTAATATTAGAAGGTTGAGATAGCTGAAGGAGTCAATGTAGTCAATCATTCTCCTTTTGTAGATTTTGTTTCCATAAAGTGTTTTTGCAAAAAGCAGACATGCAGCTATTAATCCTGTGGCTAATAGACTCATGTTTGTCTCATTTGAATTATTGTATGCTATTTCAATATAGAATGCAACTCGAATAAGCAAGAGTAGACCAGTCCAATAACGATGTTTTGAGTTGTAAGGAGCTACATTTGCTTCCATGAACAATTGAAGCCTTGTGTTTCTGATCCATCTTAACAATTTGTAATTAAGGAGCCATTGCCAGGTAAGTAGGAGAAGCGTGTAAGCTAGTCCTATAGCAACAATTATTATCGCCATGAAAAAAATGTTTGCTGTGGAGGTATTCAATGTTTACATCAGGAAGCCAACATATTTTATGTGAGCCATTAGGATACCAGAGGACTGCAGCAGACAAAATATCTATTATATTACGAAGAAATTTCATATAGGATAGTAATATGAGAGTTGCAAGGGTTGCTATGGGATTTCGTTTGCCAATCAGTCTAGCAAACCATAATGAATGTTTACTGATGAGGATTACTATGAACAAGATAGCAATCAAGTAAGTAGGAAAAGCAAACTGTAGCCATATTTTTGAGTACGTGTCAAGTCTGTTGTAAAAGCAAGTATCTAGTCCCAATTCCAAATTGAGCCAAGCAATCAATACGGAGAAGAAGCTTGGTTTTGACAAAGGACTATATGTGATATTGTTTGAAGCCACAATGTTTGCATAAAAGATCAGTCCATTGAGGGTACCAATAGCCACTGTTAAATTAAGGATTAGAATCACTGTGACAATCACAACACCTGATGCTATTGCACCCAGTACAATAATAAAGAGAAGTTTAGGCCAATCTTTGGGACATAGTAAGCATTGTGAACTTCCCAGAGATAAACTGAGGCCAGATTTACAACTGCTGCATAATAACCCAGTGCGATTCAAGGCACACTGAACATTAGCTCCATTTATAATATTCAAGTTTATGCTTACATTATATGTTGATGGAAGACAATAGTCGCATGGGGGTAGATGAGATACTGAATTTTGTGAGCATTATTAATATAATTCATCCAGAAATCTCCTTGTCGTAGCAATGACATAGATGACGGAATACATGTTTTTATGAAGTTTTTAATTTGTTCAGCGCATTCACATATACAATCTTCTTGTGAATTTGTTGGTTGGAAGCCAATTGGGCAAGTGCAGTTCTCAAAATTTACATGTAATATTGCACTTGAGGGTTTGACATCTTGGCATGGACCTTCAGCATATATGATGAGTTCTACTGAATCGTTTGATGAAGAAACTGTCAGTGTTAAATTACTACATCCATTGTGTGTCTTTTGAATCCTCTCTCCTATTCCGAGACGTTAAATATAGTTTTTTTTAGATGTAATAAAAGTAGTGGCATCAACTGTATGGTTTACTTGATCAACTGAAGCAACTGCTACTTTAAACGTCTGTCCTCTCTTAACATTCACTGTTTGCTCTGAATAACTGCAGCGTACATTTCCATTTTCACAGTAGCAGATCCTTACTGGTTCGGATTATATCACATCTTCAATTCTAGTAATGTCAGTCACGTTTTTCATATAAGTAATCCCAGATAATACATAAAGATCTGAGTATTTGCGCTTTGCTATACATCTATCTAACAAACCACCATAGATTGTTGTATTACCACTTGTGCTATTAATTTTGATGCAACCATTCCATACGTTTGAATAAATTGATGGTGCTTGGATGAAACATGTTGAATGTTGGCATGTATTTGTGTAGTCATTCACAAAAATAGCTCCTCCATTAAACTTTGCTACATTATTATCAAGTACTAGTTCATAAGTGCAACCTATTCTCCTTGGAGCACGAAGCTTTGAATTCACTTCAAGATAGATTGCACCACCTTCATTAGCTGAATTGGAAACAAAAGAAAGCAAGCTATTTTGGTTCTTTTGTTTGCATTTGTTCCAGTCTGAGCCAATTGTAATTATTGAATTAATAGCATGGATTGCACCTCCACTTTGTGCTTCATTTCCAGTGAAAGTGCAATTTTTGTGGCAAACAAATTCACTTTGATCTAGAAAAAGAGCACCACCCTTTCCTCCTGCAAAGTTATTAGAAAATATAATATCATTGTGGGCATATAATCGACTCTCACTTACATATAATGCACTTTCAACATTTACATGGCCATAGAAGCTTGTTTCACCCTCAAAATGAATTGTACTTGCAATACTCTCAATGGCTCCGATATATGAGAAAAAAATAATATGCATTATTGCTTTGAAAGTTGCTCTTTTTTGTGAATGTTACCTTACTGCCTTGAAAAACCACATATCCCATGTTTTTAGAATAATATATAATTCCAAATTTCACTTCACTATCTCGAATGTCTATCAAACCATAGCTGGCATGTGAAGTACATGTATTATTATTGAATATGAAGTTTCTACTTTACTTTCTATAATACGTAATATGTTCGTTTGCTGGTCTGCTAAATTATGTGCAAATATACTGTTACTGATTATTAAGTTTGTAAAGCTTATTAACATAAGTTGTGTCCCAGGAAAAACATAGTTATGAGTGAAGTTTGAATCGTAAATGTTTGTTGTACTTTTCTGCAATATCAGTAATCTGTGTCCTCTATTATGTACCAATTCAGATTTCTTAAGTGTGAGTATACCATACCTGACATATATCATCATGTTTATTGCAAAGTTTTTTTTAAATATGCTGTTGGCAAAGTTTGCACTACTTGAGTTAAGGTATAGTAATGTTTTTGATATTACATTGAGAATATAGGAACTTCCTATGTCAAGCATAGTTGTATTGTACTTTGCAATGAGCACTCCCGCAGATAGTCTTGTAAAAGTACAATTTTTTGTGGTTATGTTGGCTTGCACTGCTAAAATAAGGTTTCCTTTTGAATAGAGAAATGTGCACACACTGATATCTGTATAGACTTGAGAAATTTGTAAGAATCCTTTATTGTTTCCACACCCAATAGATGTGAGATTAATTAGCATAAGTGTACTTACATTATTGAAAATAAAACCTGACAATTGACTGCATGCTATTGTATTGTTTTTATCCTTAGAAAGCATCGAAAATTTTGTAATATTTGAGAAAGTGAATGTTGAAAGAAATTTATGATTACCATTCCCAAATTGTAGGATAATATCTGCCCTGGTATATGCATCTTCAGAATCAGTAGTGTTGAGATCAAGCTGATTTAGTGTAAGACATGGTTGAGCAGTACATGGGGAGTCCTCTGATGTTTTGATGAAGAAGATCCATGCATTGTCACGGATTCCATAACTAGAGTGTTGCAACAATATTGTACAGAATATTAATGATCTCAGAACTAACATCTCTAAGCTATGACTTGCTAGTTAGTATTGTGACTAAAACTTGTCCTTTAATTTAGAGTTGTATGCATAAGAATACTCAAGTCAGTCCCTATACATCTTGCATATGAACTGCTTTGTATATCAGAGCTCTATGGTGGATTTGTTCCCACTTCATTTACCATATGTAAATTGCTATTCCAGAAAAATAAAATTGGAAATAATTGTTGTTTATAAATTGAAGTAATCTCTTTTGTTAATTGGTGACCAAAACAAGTCAATCATATCACTTTCTATTTATCTCCTTATAATTTTATTATACTTACAGCAAAAGAACAGTAGTTGCTATTTTGTTGTACATATTGCTATAGTGTTAAGATTAACCATACCTCTTGGTAAGCCATGTTGTCACCTATGGATTAACACTGTCCAGTGCTTTATATATGTCATTACACTACTAACAGTCTATGTGATTGTCCTTATTGATATACAACTGTTAATTGCCCCTTCCTGGGTATATATTATTCCCATTAGCTATAGCACATGTTCGTATTGTGCTGCATGCGACTGACAATATTAATTATTGGTTTTGACCCCAAAGGGACAGGCAGTTGATGCAGTTATGACTGGGCCTGCACTGTAGCCTTGGACATCTGGCGCTATAGCCAAGGATTGGCTGAGCCAGAAGGTAAGAGGGTGTTTGCCTGTTTGTGGTTGGCTGGGCTGAGGCACTGTGGTCACTTGGTTTACTGCTGCCCCAAAAGTGTTATGTTAGTGTTTGTGTAAATTAAGATTAAATCTGGTATTGGTTGAAGTTGCTTTGTTTGTGTTGGGCCAAAAGCAATAAGGGACAATAAATGCAAATAACATATGGTGGTAGAGCAGCCGAGTTGCCTCTGATGATATATGGTGATTGTGAACTGTGCCAAAATAACGGAAAGTTACAGCACTCGTTATAGTGAATTGCACATTCAAATGAGAGTGAAAAAGAAAACTGACTGATGATGACCAGCAAATGCCTTAATGATACACCAATACTTATGCCATACACACCACACAAAATAGAAGGAGCACAGACTACCACAAGTAATTATAAACCTTAACCATAACCACAATACATACACATACAAATATCTAACAGTACGACTGTATCCGTATTAAGGTGGTGTTACAGTCTATAGGAGGCTAAGGAACTTGCAATACTGTCCAGTGTGGAGTTAGGTGTGCGAATGTATAGCTGGTATGCGTCACTGGACCAGCAACCTAACGTGCGAATCAGGCAATCAGGGACCCCTAGCCGCTGATGCCATTGTAGCGGCACCAATTCGGAAGCTATGCATGGAAAACTGGGTCTCATTTAGGCCGGAATGCTGTGCCAGCAACTTAGTTGCATTGTTGAGAGATTGCCAGAGACAGCCCTGAGCTGCTTCACCATGTGCTCCAGTGAGGCGATTCCTGTATTTCCCGTATATGTGGGTCATATACTTTTGATCATACTGGTTTGCTGTGGGTGTGGTCCTACGGAGATGGTGCATGGCATAGGCATGACATGGCCATTAACCTGGTCTGCCTCCGTTACGTATTCCTAACATATAAGAAGATCACTTCCAACTATATACCAATCGATTTAGTGTTTTTCTATTTACATTTACATCACCATCTTTGGGAGAGAGTGCTTGAGCATGGTAGGAAATGTGTGTTTCCATTCAATCCTAATGGTAGCTTCACTTTTAGCGGCAACAATATTTATTATTCCAGTCATTTATGCCATGTTTCTCATCGGTTTATGGATAGTCCAAAATGGAGGTGGATCATTTGCTGACACAATAAACTACTTCATACCATACAGATGAATATACTCAGGTTCAATTATGACATATGATAAAATAATCAGCAGAAATGGATAAAGAGCAATGAGATATTCGAGTGCTAAGGCTTGGACTGTGCTCACATTAAAACAGGTGTCTGGAATGATAGAACGCAGCATGTCAAGATTCCAAAAGCTGTAGAAAGCGATGAGTACCTTTACTATTTTAAATTGCAGAGGATAGATGCTAAGGGCAGCATACACAACACGGACAAAGGCAGGTATGGATCCCATTTGACTGACACCTCTAAGATGGGAAGATGTCACATTAATATTAAACAGAACCACGATGAAATAGAGTATTGTTAAGGGACAAAACCCAACTAAAATAAAGTGCCACCAATTTCTTAGGCCATCCGGGCATTTTACGCAGCTGAGACTGTATGAAAGAACCAATGGACTATACCCATCTTTACAGTCGCCACACAGTAGGCCAGTTCTATGAAAGTATGTGCAGACCGAATTGTTAACCAAAATTTTTGGTGATTTTGGTAGGTAGTGATAGACTGAATGTGACTCGTTTTTGTTTGCATCCCTTAAGTGCTCACAGCTAAAGAAGCATGCCCCAACATAGATTGACTGACTTGTTTCATTGTATGTGACACAATGGCAGTCCAGAACAGCAGAGATCTGCTTAACATTGTCGCATACTATGGCATCATTGCTACTGTTTTCACACTCACAGCTCTTGTCAGATTTACAGGTAAACCATGTGTGACACATACTGTCAGTGGAACAATTCTTTTGCTTCATGATTGAGAATTATCATTAGTGCTGTTGCTGCTCTTCCACTGACTCGATGGTGCACAAAAGGTATAATAACTTTCTCCATTTCTCCTATGTTGGCTTGTAACTTATGAAAAAACACTGTCTGTGTTAGGCTGGACAGTTTATGCATTAATTTCACAGTTGTTATTATCACTTCTGTTTGTAGTTCTGTGTTTAGTCATTGTGTCATTATATTAAGATATAGGTCACAGTGGATGGCTCCCAGTGCATATTATTCATATTCTACTAGCTATATTGTTTTAGTCCAACTATCAGTGATTATCATGTGATTAGTAGTAAAAAGTGAATGTATGTGCCTACTGTGTGTACAGATGCATAATGGATTAGACTTATAGTGGAAATCTTTTGAGTGAGAAAATCAAATTTAGTGACTTGTTATGCTCACTAGGTGGGTGCTCTTTGGCTAGCATCAGATCTCAACAGACAATTGAACCAAAACTGTGGGGTGGTTACACTGTATACATTTGTGCTCAGGCCCTCTTTTACGTGACTATAGCTAACTGCTGTTGATGCGACAGTTGTGTTGGGCATTTATTTGTTGCTGTGCCTTTGGTTGCTGTGATACTTGCTTTACAAACATTCAGGGTTTTGTTATATGCTTCTAGTAAGTAACATGTATACAAAATAACATTACTGCACACACATAGCAGTGCAGAATACACTATGGCTTTTAAATTACATAACTTTTACACTTAAGATGATACAGAGATTCATTATAACATTAGTTTTTATTCAGTGCATATGATCCACTTCCTTCTTGAAAACAGCCACAAACCAACAAGAAAACATGCATAAACAGCTGGAATAAAACCCACTACGAGTGAAACAACTATCCACATCTTGTAGATGTATTCATGCATTTCTGAATGGTTTCTACCTAGAATAGCAATGTAGATGAGACTAAGGAGAAAGAGAAACATCAAATCCGTAGGTGGATAGCTAGAATATGTCTTCTTATATGGCTGAATGTTGATGAGGACAATCATAAGAATAGTTAAGATAACGATGGCGTACACTAAGTACATGCTAGATAGTGTTAAGCCAAAAATGAGGAAGTGCAAAGGTTTGATGATTAATGATATGACAGAAAACCATCGACAGTCGAATGTACCAGGTACTGCTCCATCCTTGTAGCAGCCTTGGAAGGAGTCAACGAAGGCATGGAGAAAGTGCCAGTTGATGGGAAAGAGAGAAAGAAACTTTTGAAAGAACTGACAAGGATAAAGAATGAAGACAATGGTGGGAAAAGTCACAAATACTGTTAGGATAATTATTGCTAGAATAGCATATGGACAATGTTCATCTCCAAAGTAGGGGACACTGGGCGAGTAGTAAAGTGCAAGTTGTCTTTTACTTGAGCCAAGTTCCTGAATTTGCGTTGGGATCAGAATATCACTGGTCACGCTCAAGACTTTCACATAGGAGAGCAAGAAGAAAGTGGAAAAAGAGTCAATAATGGATGTACGGATATCCCAAGACCTTTGAACTTTAGTCTGTAACTTTTTAAATGGTTTCCATGCATACACTAGGAATAGACAATTTCTATCATAAAGTACCAGTATAAGATATGAGGTAATGATAAGTACAAAGGGATAAAGAGCGATAAGGTATTCAAGTGCTAAGGCCTGAAGAGTAGTCACATTTAAACAAATATTGGGTAGAACAGAGCGGAAGAAATCAAGATTCCAGTAGCTGTATAATGTCACAAACACCTTTCCTATTGCCAAATTTCCATGGACTTCTAGGGTAAGAAACACTATGCGGATGAAAGCAGGCATGGTTCCCAGTTGACTAACCCAAATAAAGCCATGAAGTCGGGAGGATGTTACATTTATGTTAAATAAAACTACAAAAAGATAGAATAATGTCAAAGGGAAGAAACCAGCCAGAACGAACTTCCACCAATTCCTTTGGCCGTCTGGACAAGGTACACAACTGAGGTTGTATGAAAGTACTAGTGGGCTGTACCCCTCTTCACAGTCACCACACAGTAGCCCTCTTCTGTGAAAGTGTGTGCATGCTGAATGATTAATCAACTTATTGGGATCCATTGGAAGAAGGTCATAAACTCGACGTATATCACCATTTGCATTAGTAGCATTGAAGTGCTCGCAGTTATAGAAACATGGTCCAACAAAGATCGAATGACTCTTTTCGTCATATGTCACACAGTAGCAGACCAATAGAGCTGAAAGTAGCTTTTCATTGTTACATAAAATTCCATTATTGTCACTGTTTTCACACTGACATCTGTTGTCGGAATTACAATTGAACCATGTTGGGCACTTACTGTTATTGTTGCAGTGAGCATGCCTGATATTTGAGAGTTGACTGGTCGCACTAGTGGTTTGATATGGAGTCCACTGACCGCTTTCTGCCATCACTAGTACTGGTAGCGTTAAAAGTAGTAACATTGTGTTTAAACCCTTCATATCACATATCCACTTCTTGAAGTACGAAGGTGCTTATTCTGCTGCAAACTTTGATTTGCAATGTATACTGTTTTTCTTTTATCTTACATTTGTAATGCACATATAACAACATCCATGAATGATAATAATGACTGCTGTTTTAAGTGTCTCTATGGATGGCTTCCACATGCTGTTTGTGTTGATTTATAGACATGGAATGTACACGATTTAACATCGTTTTCCAGATTTACTATATACAGTAATATTATCTATCCTGTATAATCAAACTTATAGCATCTAGCCATATAGATGTTGTCTATATAAATACATATGTGGCTACATGTAACCAGATGATACTGGAATTAAGTCACGATGCAGTGGTTCTTATTTACATATGATCCACTTCCTTCTTGAAAATAGCCACAAACCAATAAGAAAGCAAGTGTATGTAAAAGGAATAACCCCCACTGCTAGTGAAACAGCTATCCACAATGTATGCAAGTACTGGTAGATATCTAAGCTTGAATATTCTCTTCCAAGAATGGCGACATAGGTAAAACTGAGTTGACAGAGAAACATCAGATCAGTTGGTAGATATTTGAAACTTGGCATCTTCTTATAAGTTTGAATGTTAATGAGTGCAATTACATGTATAAGAATTAGTAGGACTATAAGAGCATATTATGTAAAGTACATGGCAGGTAATGTTAAGCTAAAAGGGGTAAGGTGTACTGGATTAAGGATTATAATGTTATCACCGCAAACCAACGACAGTCAAATGTTCCAGGTTCTGTCCCATCCTTGTAGCATAGATTATAGAGCTACTTACATATGTGGGATTGGAAATGGATTAATTTTATGAGACACTCCCCCGAATACGTGCCACAATACGTTGATATTGGGATAGGCTACCCTCGTCCCCAGGCCCATTCCCAGCTTTTCAATGTTGCAAGCTGAAAAGCAGGAAACATTGAAAAGCTGGGAATGGGCCTGGGGACGAGGCTAGGGATAGGCCACAAGGGCAAAAAAATTTACCTAAATGGTGGAAATGGGTACATGCTATTACTTTGTTTCAGCTTCATGATGAAGATAGCCGGTTATTCTCTATCAGATAGCCCATGCAATGCTACAAGCCCTGTACTTCAGTACTGTGAATAAGAAAGCTATGAAGAGTCACAACAGAAAGTAAGAGAGGGAGATAAAATTTTGACAGTTTCACTAAGTTACTTAGTGAGCAGTCTTTCCAAGCCGCTGTTTGGCTGTATATAAAACACCGTTCTAAGCGACGTTTTATGATTCAAAAGGTGCCAATGCAATATTTCAACCGAGTATAAATAGTCCGAAGGCGTCCAGGAGGCCGCCAGTTGTAGGTAGCTCACGGTAGAGAGAGACAAAAAATTCTAACTTATCTCGAACTACTGCCGCTTCGACGAACAAACTCATGTCGTGAGCTCCTGGCTTTTGGACTGGCAAATAAACGAAGCTTCAGACAAACCGAACGATATCTCAAGAACACTACTGGCCCTGGTTTTCGCTGTGAATCGCTCGACAGTTCATCCATGAGCTAGTCCGCAACGTTCTCGAAAGGTGACCTTTCACTAAATCTTTGCGAGCACTAAGTACTTGGGGGAGTGTTTCAGGAGCATTACTATGCGGGACTATGGCACACGTGATCCCATTTCCAAGCCTGTATATGCTCTATAATCTATGCTTTTAGAAGCCTTGAAAGGAGTCAATTAACAAAGGCATGGAGAAAGTGCCAGTTGAAAGGAAAGTGAGAGAGAAACTTTGAAAGAATAAAGAGCAAAAATAGTCGTAGGTGTAGCCACAAAGCAAGCAAAGATGATAATAGCTAGTACAGCATATGAAAGATGTTCCTCTCCAAAATAAATAACTGTTGGTGAATAAAAGAGACCAAGTGTAGACGTCTTTGATCCAAGTTTGAAAACTTATTGTTGGGATGAGAAGATCACCTGTCACACTCAAGACTTTGACATAGGATAATAAGAAAGTGGAAAAAGAGTCATTACTGAAGTATGAATGTCCAAATATCTACAAAAGACCTCAAGTATTCTCTTTAATGACTTTACAATAGTTCTGATAAAACCAAGCTTTCGATCATAAAGTTCAATTACGACATTTATATTATGATAAAATAAAGAGCAATGAGATATTTGAGTGCTAAGGCTTGGACTGTGCTCACATTAAGACAGGTGTCAGGAATGACTGAACGCAGCACATCAAGATTACAAAAGCTGTAGAAAGCAATGAATACCTTTACTATTTGAGTTGCAGTGGATAGTGTCCTATCCTAAGGCCAGCATACACAACACGGACAAAGGCTGGTATGGATCCCATTTGACTGAACCAAACAACACTTCTAAGATGAGAAGATGTCACATTAATATTAAACAGAACCACAATGAAATAGAATATTGTTGTGGGACAAAACCCAACTAAAATGAAGCGCCACCAATTTCTTTGACCATCCAGGCACTATACGCAGCTGAGACTGTATGAAAGAACCAATGGACTGTACCCGCCTTTACAGTTGCCACACAGTAGGCCAGTTCTATGAAATTATGTGCAGACTGAATTGTTAACCAAAGTTAGGTAGTGATAGACTGAATGTAACTCGTTTTTGTTTGCATCCCTTAAGTGCTCAAAGTTAAAGAAGCATGCCCCAACAGATTGACTGACTTGTTTCATTGTATGTGACACAATGGCAGTCCAGAACAGCAGAGATCTGCTTAGCATTGTCGCATACTATGGCATCATTGCTACTGTTTTCACACTCACAACTCTTGTCAGATTTACGGGTAAACGATGTGTGACACATACTGTCAGTGAACAGTTCTTTTGCTTCATGATTGAGAATTGACTTGTATTATCATTAGTGCTGTTGCTGCTCTTCCACTGACTCGATGGTGCTACTATTAGCACAAAAAGTATAATAACTTTCTCCATTTCTCCTATGTTGGCTTATAACTTATGAAAAAACGCTGTCTGTGTTAGGCTGGACAGCTTATGCATTAATTTCACAGTTGTTATTATCACTTCTGTTTGCAGTTCTGTGTTTAGTCATTGTGTCATTATATTATTATATAAGACATAGGTCACAGTGGATGGCTCCCAGTGTACATTATTCATATTCTACTAGCTATATTGTTTTAGTCCAACTATCAGTGATTATCATGTGATTAGTAGTAAAAAGTGAATGTATGTGCCTACTGTGTGTACAGATGCATAATGGATTAGACTTATAGTGGAAGTCTTTTGAGTGAGAAAATCAAATTTAGTGACTTGTTATGCTCACTAGGTGGGTGCTCTTTGGCTAGCATCAAATCTCAACAGACAATTGAACCAAAACTGTGGGGTGGTTACACTGTATACATTTGTGCTCAGGCCCTCTTTTATGTGACTGTAGCTAACTGCTGTTGATGCGACAGTTGTGTTGGGCATTTATTTGCTGTTGTGCCTTTGTTTGCTGTGATACTTGCTTTACAAATATTCAGGGTTTTGTTATATGCTTCTAGTAAGTAATATGTATACAAAATAACATTACTGCACACACATAGCAGTGCAGAATACACTATGGCTTTTAAATTACATAACTTTTACACTTAAGATGATACAGAGATTCATTATAACATTAGTTTTTATTCAGTGCATATGATCCTCTTCCTTCTTGAAAACAGCCACAAACCAACAAGAAAACATGCATAAACAGCTGGAATAAATCCCACTACGAGTGAAACAACCATCCATATCTTGTAGATGTATTCATGTATTTCCAAAAGGTGTCTACCTAGAGTAGTAATGTAGAAGAGACTAAGGAGAGAAAGAAACATCAAATCCATGGGTGGATAGCTAGAAGGTGTCTTCTTATATGGTTGAACGTTGATGAGGACAATCATAAGAATAGTTGAAATAACGATGGCGTACACTAAGTACATGCTAGATAGTGTTAAGCCAAAAATGAGGAAGTGCAAAGGTTTGATGATTAATGATATGACAGAAAACCATCGACAGTCGAATGTGCCAGGTACTGCTCCATCCTTGTAGCAGCCTTGAAAGGAGTCAACGAAGGCATGGAGAAAGTGCCAGTTGATGGGAAAGAGAGAAAGAAACTTTTGAAAGAACTGACAAGGATAAAGAATGAAGACAATGGTGGGAAAAGTCACAAATACTGTTAGGATAATTATTGCTAGAATAGCATATGGACAATGTTCATCTCCAAAGTAAGGGACACTGGGCGAGTAGTAAAGTGCAAATTGTCTTCTACTTGAACCAAGTTCCTGAATTTGCGTTGGGATCAGAATATCACTGGTCATGCTCAAGACTTTCACATAGGAGAGCAAGAAGAAAGTGGAAAAAGAGTCAATAATTGACGTACGAATATCCCAAGATCTCTGAACTTTAGTCTGTAACTTTTTAAATGGTTTCCATGCATACACTAGGAATAGACAATTTCTATCATAAAGTACCAGTATAAGATATGAGGTAATGATAAGTACAAAAGGATAAAGAGCGATAAGGTATTCAAGTGCTAAGGCCTGAAGAGTAGTCACATTTAAACAAATATTGGGTATAACTGAGTGGAAGAAATCAAGATTCCAGTAGCTGTATAATGTCACAATAACCTTTCCTATTGCCAAATTCCCATGGACTTCTAGGGCAAGAAACACTATGCGACTGAAAGCAGGCATGGTTCCCATTTGACTAGCCCAAACAAAGCCATGAAGTTGGGAGGATGTTACATTTATGTTAAATAAAACTACAAAAAGATAGAATAATGTCAAAGGGAAGAAACCAGCCAGAACGAACTTCCACCAATTCGTTTGGCCATCTGGACAAGGTACACAACTGAGGTTGTATGAAAGTACTAGTGGGCTGTACCTCTCTTCACAGTCACCACACAGTAGCCCTCTTCTGTGAAAGTGTGTGCATGCTGAATGATTAATCAACTTATTAGGATCCACTGGAAGAAGGTCATAAACTGGACTTACAACACCATTTGTATTAGTAGCATTGAAGTACTCGCAGTTATAGAAACATGGTCCAACAAAGGTAGAGCGACTCTTTTCATCGTATGTTACACAGTAGCAGATCAACAGAGCTGAAAGTAGCTTTTCATTGTTACATAAAATTCCATCATTATCACTGTTTTCACACTGACACTTGTCGTCAGAGCTACAAGTGAACCATGTTGGGCACTTACTGCTATTGCTGCAGTGAGCATGCCTGATATCGGAGAGTTGACTGGTTGCACTAGTGTTTTGATATGGAGTCCACTGACCACTTGCTGCCGTCACTAGTGCTGGTAACGTTAAAAGTAGTAACATTGTGTTTAAACCCTTCATATCACATATCCACTTCTTGAAGTACGAAGGTGCTTATTCTGTCACAAACTTTGATTTGCAATGTATACAGTCAGACTTTTATTTAAACATTGTAATGCACATGTAACAACATCCATATCACACTAAAAAATGATAACAATGACTGCTGTTTTAAGTGTCTCTATGGATGGCTTCCACATCATGTTGTTTGTGTTGATGGATAGACATGGAATGTACACAATTTAACATCAGATTTACTATATACAGTAATATTATCTGTCCCGTACAATTCAAACTTATATAGTATCTAGCCTTATAGATGTTGTCTATAAAAATACATATGTGGCTACATGTAACCAGATGATACTGGAATTAAGTCACGATGCAGTGGTTCTTATTTACATATGATCCACTTCCTTCTTGAAAACAGCCACAAACCAATAAGAAAGCAAGTGTAAGCAAAAGGAATAAACCCCACTGCTAGTGAAACAGCTATCCACAATGTATGAAAGTACTGGTAGATAACTAAACTTGAATATTCTCTTCCGAGAATAGCAACATAGGTGAGACTGAGTTGACTGAGAAACATCAGATCTGTTGACGGATATTTGGAAGACATTTTCTTATAAGGTTGAATGTTAATGAGTGTGATTATAAGAATAAGTAGGACAATAAGAGCATATACAAAGTACATGGCAGATAATGTTAAGCTGAAAAGGGTAAAGAGTACTGGATTAAGGATTAATGTTATCACTGAGAACCATCGGCAGTCAAATGTTCCAGGTTCTGTCCCATCCTTGTAGCAGCCTTGAAAGGAGTCAACAAAGGCATGGAGACAGTGCCAGTTGATGGAAAAGAGAGAAAGAAACTTTTGGAAGAACTGACAGGGATAGAGAATGAAGACGATTGTGGGAATGGTCACAAATACTGTTAAGAAAATTATTGCTAGAATAGCATATGGACGATGATGGTCACCAAAGTAAGGGACACTGGGTGAATAATACAGCATAAGTTGTTTTTCATTTGAGCCAAGTTGCTGAATTTGAGTTGGAGTCAAAAGATCACAAGACACACTCAAAACTTTCACGTATGATAATAGGAAGAATGTAGAAAAAGAGTCAATGACTGATGTATGAACATCCCAAGACTTTCGAAGTTTAACCTGCAATGTTTGAAACGGCTTCCATACATATAATAGAAGTGATGTTTTTTTATTGTTATAGACTGTTATTGTGAGGTATGAGATAGCAATAAGAACAAATGGATAAAGAGCAATTAAGTATTCCAGGGCTAAGGCCTGAAGAGTAGTTACATTTAAACAAATATTGGGTAGAACAGAGCGGAAGAAATCAAGGTTCCAGTAGCT
This sequence comes from Stappiaceae bacterium, assembly GCA_964291365.2. Classification (GTDB taxonomy): domain Bacteria; phylum Pseudomonadota; class Alphaproteobacteria; order Rhizobiales; family Stappiaceae; genus JBDWFY01. Next base: position 947,251 of record OZ220010.1, on the reverse strand, counting down.
GTATAATGTCACAAAAACCTTTCCTATTGTCAAGTTGCCATGAATTTCTAGAGCAAACAGAATTATCCGAACAAAGGCAGGCATGCTTAGAAGTTGGCTAGCCCAAACTACACCATGAAGGCGAGAGGATGTCACATTTATGTTAAACAAAACTACAAAAAGGTAGAACAGTGTTAATGGAAAAATACCAGCTAAAATGAACTTCCACCAATTCTTGTGACCGTTTGGACAAGATATACAGCTGAGGTTGTATGAGAGTACCAGTGGACTGTGCTCCTCTTTACAATCACCACACAGCAGGCCAGTTCGATGAAAATGTGTGCATGCTGAATGATTGATTAACTTTTCTGGATTTTTTGGAAGATAGTGGTAAACATGACGCACATCATTTTTAATTGTGGCATTGGGGTGCTCACAGTTGTAAAAGCATGATCCAACAAAGGTTGAGCTACTCTCTTTATCAAAGGTCACACAGTAGCAGTCCAAAAGAGCAGAAAGAAGCTTTTCATTGTTGCATATTATTCCATCATTATCACTGTTTTCACAGTGGCATTTATTTTCCGAGTTGCAAGTGAACCAAGTTGGACATGTGCTATCATTGATGCAAAGAACACGCCTGCTGTCAGAGAGTCCAACGATAGTGCTACTGTTTTGATATATTCGTTGACATCTTGCTGTCACTGACAGCATTAAGAGTATTAGGTGTGCACTGTTCATATTTTTATTCTTCACTTCTCTTAATAATGAAGGTGCTATTAGCTAAGATTAAGTTTATGAGTGGTTATTACACATTCTAAGACAAACGTAGGTTATGGTAATCTAAACTGTGGAGCATGATACAATAACCAATTTGTAGTTATTGCATGTACTAAAGCTATACAAATCAAAGGCAGCTATATACCACTTAACGTTCATAAGTACGTACACACCAAAGGAAAACTACAGGCTCTAAACTACAGCAAGCAACTGACAACTAATTGACTAGCATGAACGATTATTAGTGCGTGGTTAAGTGTTTTTCAGGATCTTATCATACCTTCATATCAGGTGTTAAGTAAACATGTAGTGTCTTGCTTTGAATAATGATATCCTTGGTGTTTTCTTAGATAGATTGTATTGATTGTTCCATATGTCTCTTGTGTCAGGAGATTGACACAAAGTACATTATTTGCCTACTTTTCATGTGTAAACACTTGATGTATGATTCAACCTTTTTGATGCTTGTATTGCACTTGTGCAGTACAAACGTATGTGCATACTGTAACCCTTTGAACCACATTGGCAATTTTCAACATGGTGTGTTTGTAAGCTTGTACATATCTAAAACCGCTTCTTGGCATTTGTAATGACTGTAGTACACTGCAATACCTACAGGCAAAAGACTGAGGCCCTACTTCGCTATCACCTCTATGTGGACTGTATGCCGCCTGATGGGATGGAAGAACTGAATAAGGAATCTGTGAAGAGGATGCTCAATGTGGCCAGGTCATCGCCAAGACTCAAGGAACCACGGTATGATGACAGATTGTACTCTTGACAGTTGATATGTTTGACAATTGTCACACACAATGGTAGTGACAAATGATTGCTTGATTGATGTGTGTGTACCCACAACTACATTATATTGAGCATGTGAATTTGTTTAAGCAGTATATACATAAGGAGAGAAAGAGAAAGAGAGAAGAGAGAGGGGAGTGGAGGGAGAGAGAACCAGATTTCACAATGCTGAATTCATCTTACACACACACATCTTGTCAATGGTATATTGCAGTCTTGATGGTTGTTCAAGTGCTTTGTCCAAGGAGATTCAGCTTGAATTCACTCGTACAATGAACCGCATCCTGTTTGATAAGACAGTTACTGCCCAACCTGGGGCCTTTCCATTTGTCACTCTGCCTGAGCCACATGTTGAGGTGGTACCCCAGACTGGTGAGTACATATGTGAAGCATTGTTCTTTTAAGTCTTATCTTGATTGATATGATACAATTGGAGGAAGGGAACTGGGAGCTCTATGAAGGGTGTGCTTAGGTAGTGATAACACTAAAGCTTTGAGGCATATTCCAGCTAAGAAATCACAAAGGACCTTAACATGTTGTGTGCGGTACTGGAAACATCTATGTGGATTCTTATCTCTGATGCATTATAGCTATTAATATCAGCTATAGGCTTAGTATATTATTATTGTGAGGTGCAAAAGTAATGGGATACATGACATGATAGTAATAGTATACTGTGTATAATGTAATCCAGGAAAGCACCCTGAAGTGCCTCCATTTCCCTTTGAATTGATCAAGAAGAAATTCCGTTTCCTCTCCTTGACCACCAGCCCAGAAGCTATTTCAGTGCTGGAGCATGTGCGCGTGGAGTGCAGGAAGGTTTGTGCAATGTCACTGTTTCACACTGGAGTGAGCAAGCATCTCAAATTGGAGGAGTTTGACCAAGCACAGCATCAGGCCTCCACACAGGTGAGGGCGGTAGCTGGTACTGTAACAGTAGTTATGTTTTTGCAAGCTACGCATGTATATTTCAATTCCAAAACAAAATAACAAGGAACCCCAGGGCTGTTGTTGACAGTAAGTTGCATACATGTTAGTGTACACTGTATCTGCTTAGAGTAAACCATGCCATGATGTTGGTACTTAATTTTTTATTTTGTAGTACCTAGCGTGTTCATACAAGCTCATACAGGTGCTATGTTAGATTTCACATGGCTAATGTACATCCACTCTGAGATGGATTTGTATATCATGTGTTACCTTCATTTTCAAGATTTACATCTGATATGTCCCTTTTCTCTATTGGGACACTGTAATCATACTGTGTGTGCATCATTACTCACTTGTCAGCTACCATATGTTTGCTATGGTATTGCACATTTGAACATGACTACAAACATTGTGCACATCACTTCTGTTCCTTGAGTAAGCTTAACTGAAATTGTTTCATGTGAATTTTCTCTGTGTCTGTGCATGCATGTACGAGTTGTGGCAAGGGATTTATGATCATTCATAGTGTGCCAACCAGTGATTAGTGACCAGAAGTATTTTATGTTCCCTACCTAATACTTACGTGGCTATGCATAAGCACGACCTTATATCCCAAATATTATACTACATGGTCCTCAGCTAGCCTTGTAGAACTTTGTAAAGTGGTGCTCAATTGGGCAGTATCATAGTTTTTTTTTCAGTCACTATGGTTGAAGTAATTGTTAAGAAATCTGTAGTTTTCTCCATTTTCCTTTTTCTAATGCTAGTAATCCCAGTTGATATGATCAATGGAACACTACTTTCAGTTAGAGTTAATGAATCTTCGACATCGATGTCTAATGAGTGTGATGATCGTCCCTGGCGGGTGGGAAATGACTGCCGCTGTGCCGATTCTCTTGATGGAGTTGTACTCTGTGATCCTTCAGGAGATGTATTCATTCAGTCAACATTTTGTATGAGCATTGATGGAGGAGAGGAAGTTGTTGGAAGGTGTCCTTATTCTTTCCTGAAATATAGTGATCTTAAAACAACCAATATTGGACTCTATTACAAGGTTCCTAACAATACTTATCAATTGGAGCATGCTTTGTGTGATAGATTAAATAGGTATGGCTTGCTCTGTGGCAGATGTAAAGATGGCTTTGGTCATTCGGTGTACCCATTTTTTGATGACTGTGTTGATTGCCCACGTGATCGTTATAGTCCAAATTGGGCACTGTATGTTTTCTTATCTTTTGGTCCATTGACAGTGTTGCTAATGATAATAGTTTGTCTGAGAGTCAATGCTGCCTCAGCTCCTCTGAATGCTTTTGTCTTTATCAGTCAAGTCATTACCCAACCACCACTTACAAGGGGCTTTGTCAGTACAATCAAAGTTTCTTTTCTTTCTGAGGGAGGGAAGATATTCTTGAGATTGCTATTTTCTCTCTATGGTATTTGGAACCTTGATTTCTTTATTTCTATAATACCAAGTTTCTGTGTTCCATTCCACAATGCAGTGTATGCCATTCTTTTCACATACCTTATAGCTCTCTATCCCCTTGTGGTGCTTGTGATTCTATATGTATGCATTGAACTTCATTCACGAGGTGTTCGAGTCATTGTATGGCTATGGAGGCCACTTTATCCTCACTATGTTCGATTTAGGAGACACTGTGACATAAGAGCTTCAGTCATTGATGCATTCGTGACATTTTTTTTACTTTCATACATGAAGATTTTGTTCCTCTCCTTTGATTTTTTTGCTTTTTCTTACCTTAAGAATAAAGATGGCTCTACCGTTAAAATCGTATCCTATTTCGATGCCGGTGTTGTTATATCTTCAGAACCAAAGCCTGTGATTATTTTGTCTATGCTGAGCATTTCTTTCATACTGCTATTTTTTACTCTTTTACCACTGGTACTCATTTTGCTTTATCCATGTGGTTTCTGTCAAAAGTGTCTCACATACTGTAAGGTGGACTTCCAATCACTGCACTTCTTTATGAATGCATTCAATGGACATTTTAAAGATGGAACAGAGGGTACTTTCGACTGTCGATTCTTTGCTGCAATATTTCTTTTCATACGTATACTGATCAGTGTTGAGTATGTTACTCTGTATTTCAATTACCATACATCTGTTATCACTACCTGCACTGCCTTGGCCATTGCAATTGCAGTTGTACAGCCCTACAGAAAGAAGTTTGCTCATTTCAATCGTCTCGATCCTCTTACGATTTTCCTTTTCATTTGTTGGCTTGTATCATATAAAGATATTCATAGAGCTGCTGGAACTCATCTTTCCCATCAGCGTATATCGATGGCATTGAATTTCATTTCGCTCATTTTACCGCTTATTTTATTTTCTGCCTTGATCCTTAAGAAGACTCTACTGAAAATATTTTCCCATCTGTTTCATCGTCATACTTCCGATTTTGATGAATATTCACTTGAACAACGTTCTCATTGTCCTCATGTATCACAGATAGAGTACGTCAAGGCTGAGTGCTTACCTTGAGAAAATTTTTTATTCAGACACTCTTGTGATTAGCTTAGTGTGTATAGCCACATACAAACAGGTTATTTGGCTCTTGTAGTATTAAAGATTTAGTTAATTTTGGTACTTGTCATGAACAAATTGAATGAATTACAAATAATATTCTTGTATAATGGGAAGTCACTAGATAGGACAGCAGCTTGTTCAGGTAATAAGTGACTGAAATGTTCAAATAACATCTTGATTTAATACACTTACGAATGTCCTTCCATGCCATATAATATTATATCTGTGAACATTTTTCAAAGTCATGTCGGAGCGAGAAAGTCGATTTCTTTCCTTTATTCACTTTGTTAGCATATACCGTTCAGATCTACCACATGGTCTACAAAATGGGTGTGGTAGATAGAATTAAGTGGGTGTGGAAGCATGATCTGGCTTTTGGTTAACTGACAGTTTGTATGAATTACATGCCACTGTGTACTGATATCTGGCTATAGGGACACTCCAATATACCTGGTTGATGATATAACACCACTTTCAAATAGCTGTTATTCATGTGAGGTTCAATTTTATCATAATAGTGTCTATTGCCTGTCCATAATAACGGCAATGTTAGTTATTGCTTGTTAAGTTTCAATGATCTATTTTCCCAAACCAAACAATACCACGCTACACTTAGTAGCTAGTCAGTATCAATATGTATGACAATTGCAGTATGCAATTTAAGAGTATCTAGCTATAGTATAACCTGCTATTCTTTGTCAATCAGTGTGCTGAAACATCACTATGAAACCTACAATACTCTACTTAGTTGTTTTGTGTTTTAGTTTGCTAGAGTGCATAGCTGATAAGGTTGATGAAACACTACTACTAGCTATGCTTAATGATACATTTACACCTAACCAGTGTGATAATCATCCCTGGCTTATCGGAAATGACTGCCACTGTGCTGATTCTCTTGATGGAGTGGTACACTGTGACCCTTCAGGAAATGTGTATGTAAAGTCACAATATTGTATGAGTATCGATAATGATACTGGAGAGGAGGTCGTTGGAAGGTGCCTTTACACCTATTTGAAGTTTAATGATCCCAACACAACAAGTATTGGACTCTTTTACATGGTTCCTAATGATATTAATGAACTAGAGTATGCCTTATGTGATAGATTAAATAGGCGTGGCCTTCTCTGTGGAAAATGTAAGAAGGGCTATGGTTATCCTATGTATCCACATTTTGAAAAATGTGTTGACTGCCCATCTAATCTTCATGCTCGAAACTGGGTTCTCTATAGTCTCATATCATTTGTTCCACTGACATTATTCTTAATGTTGGTAGTTTGCCTGAGGATCAATGCTGCCTCAGCTCCTCTGAATGCATTAGTTTTTATCAGTCAAGTGATCACCCAACCTCCATTTACAAGAGGCTTTATTAATACTATCAATGGATCATTTATTTCAGATGGAGCTAAGATATTCATGAGATTGATATTTTCTCTCTATGGTATTTGGAACCTTGATTTCTTCATTTCTATCATACCACCTTTTTGTCTTCCTAAGTGTAACATGATCAATGTCATTCATCTTACTTATCTTGTAGCTATCTATCCCCTCGTAGTGCTCATAGTGTTGTATGTTTGTATTGAACTCCATTCAAGAGGTGTTCGAGTCATTGTGTGGTTATGGAGGCCATTTTATCCATGCTGTGTTCGATTTAGGAGACACTGTGACATCAGGGCTTCAGTCATTGATGCCTTTGTAACATTTCTGCTGCTTTCCTACGTGAAAATCCTCTTTGTCTCCTTTGATTATTTTGCTCCTTCCCACTTAATGAATAAGAGTGGCTCTACCATTCGGCTTGTGTCTTATTTCGATGCAAGTTTTGTTATAACTCCAGACCCAAGGACTGTTTCGTCTATAATGATAGTTTTTCTTATCCTACTACTCTTTACTCTCCTACCACTTCTACTAATCTTGCTTTATCCTTGTGGTTTCTGTCAAAAATGTCTCACACATTGTAAAGTGCACTTCCAATCACTGCACTTTCTAATGATTGCATTCAATGGACATTTTAAGGACGGAACAAAGGGTACCTTTGACTGTCGTTTCTTTGCTGCAGTCTTTCTTTTTGCACGTATACTAATTAGTGTGGAGTATATTACTATCTACTTCAATTACCATACTTCTGTAATCGTCACCTGCACTGCCTTGGCCATCGCGATCGCATTTATACAGCCTTATGGAAAGCAGCATGCTCATTTCAATCGTCTTGATCCTCTTACAGTTTTCTTTCTCATTTGTTGGCTTGTATCCTATAAGGATATTCATCAAGCTGCCGGAACACATTTTTCCCATCAGCGTCTGTCAGTGGCATTGAGCTTTATTTCACTGATTCTTCCACTCATCCTTTTCACTGCTTTGTTTCTTAAGAAGTTTGTACCGATTAATAAACTACAAAATATTTGTGGCCATCAAAGATCCAGATGTATTGAGGAGTCTATTGAAGAGCGTAATCCCACTCCTTCTCATGCATCACAGCTGGAGTATGTTAGTGGGGAATGGTTACTTCAAAGCCAAGGAGAGAATTCCTCCTTTTAGGGCTGTTTGTTGACTTATATATGTGTTTACTAAGTAAAAAGGTGTGTGTTTCTCTGAGTACTCTGTGCACCCAAACAGATTCACACGTCAATATTTCAAAGTGTACTTGACATTAATATTTCCCCTGTGTGAAATCATAGAAGTTAATTATGTAAACCTAATGATACTAGGATATCTTCCCTTGTCTATGTATCTAATTTTTTGCATCCACAGTTAAAGCTTGTCAATTGGCTGAATACCTGTATTATGCATCACAGTTCTGTGAATACTAACTCTTTACTACTAATAACTAACTTGTCCCATAGACATCATTTCTCCATAACTTTATATGGGGACACTATAACCATACTATGCGTGTATAGAGCATCAGCACTACAGTGTATGTTTGCTATGGTGTTAATAAATTACCAAGTATGTACATCACTGCTTTGAGTAAACCAGGAGTCCATGAGAGCCCGTAGGACGCAAAGGAGCATCTAATTACTACTGCTGTACATTTGTGTAGTGTGGTTTAGTGGTTTACACTTGCAGGCAGCTGTGCATGATTCTCTTTGGTTTTGTACCAGACAATTAGAGGTTGAACATGTGGCATACATTGATTACCATTTATTGTCATCCTTGAACACTGGCTTAGCGAGCTGATGATATATGCACTTAGACGCTCCTTCACCAGCCGTGAGCGGCTCATGGGTTCCTGAGTAAACTTACCCCAGATTGTGTTTTTATGTGATTTTTCTCTGTGTCTGTGTATGCATGCACGAGTTATGGCAAAAGATTTATGATTATGAGCAGTGTACCAACCAGTAATTGGCAACTTTTTGTGACTTTGTGTTCCCAACCTAAAAACTCATAGTGTATGGCTATACATAAGCACTTTTGAGAAACCATAAGGATAAAGCAAAATGAGTGTAATTTGTCTTGTATTACTCCTTTTCACTTTCTTGCCACTTGCACTCATTTCGCTTTATCTCAAAAAATGTCCCACACATTGTAAAGTGCGCTTTCAATCACTGCACATCTTTATGAATGCACTCAATGGTCATTTGAATGAAGGGCACATTCAACTGTTGATTTTTCGCTGCTTTCATACAAATACTTATCAGTATTGAGTATATTACTGTATTATCATCCCTCCATTATCATCGCCTGCACTGCCTTAGCTGTTGCAATCGCAATTGTATATCCCTACAGAAAGGAGTGTGCTTATTTCAACCTTCTCGATCCTCTTATGTATTTCCTTCTCATTTGTTGGGCCGGGCTTGTATCCTATAAAGATATTCATAGAGCTGCTGGAACACATTTTCCCTATCATCATGTAGCTTGTTCAGGTAACAAGTGACTAGATAACCGAAATATTCATCTTAACTTAATATAATGGCTCAGCGACACTTATACGAAAGTCCTTCCATTGCTTTTCAGAGTCTCTAGTCAGAACTAGAAGTCAATTTCTTTCCTTCACTCACATTACTAGCATAGCCTAGATCTACTACATATATGGACCTACAAAATTGGTGTGGTGGGTAGAATTTATATACATATTTGTCATTTGGTTAACAGACATGTTTGAAGTTGGATAAATTGTGTTCCACTGTGCAAATAGCTATATGATATCTGGTTATAGGGATACTCCAGTATGTGTAGTTGATGGTATAGCACGTCACTTTCAAAGCAACAATATAATAGCTGTTATTCTTGTGAAAGTCAACTAATTGACCACTATCTACTCTATTTTGTGATTGTTTGTTAATATTACCTATATCCATAGTTATAGCAATATTGTGGCAATATTGGTCATTATTCAGTAAACGATGGCTATTAGGCTGCTGTTGTTCCATTAAACAATACCATGCACTTAATGTTTCTATGTGTGGCAATTGCAAAGTATATTGAGTGTGCAGTTTACGAGTATCTAGCTACTGTCAATCAGTGTGCTGAAACATCAGTATGAAAACTACAATACTCTACTTATTTGTTTTATGTTTTAGTTTGCCAGCATGTTTAACTAATAATGTTAGTGAAATACTGCCTACAGTGACACTTAATGATACATTGACATCTAACCAGTGTGATAATCGTCCCTGGCTTATCGGAAATGACTGCCACTGTGCTGATTCTCTTGATGGAGTGGTACACTGCGATCCTTCAGGAAACGTGTACATAAAGTCACAATATTGTATGAGTATTGATAATGATACCGGAGAGGAGGTCGTTGGAAGGTGTCTTTACACCTATTTGAAGTATGATGATCCCAACACAACAAGTATTGGACTCTACTACAAGGTTCCTAATGATATTAATCAGCTAGAATATGCTCTGTGTGATAGATTAAACCGGCGTGGCCTTCTCTGTGGAAAGTGTAAGGAGGGCTTTGGTTATCAAATATATCCAGATTTTGAAAAATGTGTTGATTGTCCACCTAATCTTCATGCTCGAAACTGGGTTCTCTATAGTTTTATATCATTTGTCCCACTGACATTATTCCTAATGTTGGTAGTTTGCCTGAGGATCAATGCTGCCTCAGCTCCTCTGAATGCATTAGTTTTTATCAGTCAAGTGATCACCCAACCTCCATTTACAAGAGGCTTTATTAATACTATCAATGGATTATTTATTTCGGATGGAGCTAAGATATTCATGAGATTGATATTTTCTCTCTATGGTATTTGGAATCTTGATTTCTTCATTTCTATCATACCACCTTTTTGTCTTCCTAAGCGTAACATAACCAATGTCATTCATCTTACTTATCTTGTAGCTATCTATCCTCTTGTAGTGCTCATAGTGTTGTATGTGTGTATTGAACTCCATTCAAGAGGTGTTCAAGTCATTGTGTGGTTATGGAGGCCATTTTATCCATGCTGTGTTCGATTTAGGAGACACTGTGACATCAGGGCTTCAGTCATTGATGCCTTTGTAACATTTCTGCTGCTTTCCTACGTGAAAATCCTCTTTGTCTCCTTTGATTATTTTGCTCCTTCCCACCTTATGAATAAGAGTGGCTCTACCATTCGGCTTGTGTTTTATTTTGATGCAAGTTTAGTTATAACTCCGGGCCCAAGGACCGTTTTGTCTATAGCGATAGTTTTTCTTATCCTACTACCCTTTACTCTCCTACCACTTCTACTAATTCTGCTTTATCCTTGTGGTTTCTGTCAAAAATGTCTCACACATTGTAAAGTGCACTTCCAATCACTGCACTTTCTAATGATTGCATTCAATGGACATTTTAAGGACGGAACAAAGGGTACCTTTGACTGTCGTTTCTTTGCTGCAGTCTTTCTTTTTGCACGTATACTAATTAGTGTGGAGTATATTACTATCTACTTCAATTACCATACTTCTGTAATCGTCACCTGCACTGCCTTGGCCATCGCGATCGCATTTATACAGCCTTATGGAAAGCAGCATGCTCATTTTAACCGTCTTGATCCTCTTACAATTTTCTTTCTGATTTGTTGGCTTGTGTCCTATAAGGATATTCATCAAGCTGCCGGAACACATCTTTCCCATCAGCGTTTATCAGTGGCATTAAGTTTTATTTCGCTGATTCTTCCACTCATCCTTTTCACCGCTTTGTTTTTTAAGAAGTTTGTACCAATTAATAAACTACAAAAAATTTGTGGCCATCGACGATCCAGATGTATCGAAGAGTCTATTGAAGAGCATACTCCCACTCCTCATGCATCACAGCTGGAGTATGTTAGTGGGGAATGGTTACTTCAAAGCCAAGAAGAGAATTCCTCCTTTTAGGGCTGTTTGTTGACTTATATATGTGTTTATTAAGTAAAATGGTGTGTGTTTCTCTGAGTACTCTGTGCACACAAATAGATTCACGCATGTCAATATTTCAAAGTGTACTTGACATTAATATTTCCCCTGTGTGAAATCATAGAAGTTAATTATGTAAACCTTATGATACTAATATATCTTCCCTTGTCTACGTATCTAATTTTTTGTATCCACAATTATAAGTGAAAGCTTGTCAATTGGCTGAATACCTGTATTATGCATCTCTGTGTGTCTTTTCACAGTTATGTGAACACTGACTCTTTACTACTGATAACTAACTTGAGAATTGTTTAATCTGATGTCTGTTTCTAGTTGTTCTTCATCACTGTTCTATTTATGTTTCAACATGGCGTGCAATCATAGAACCAAAGATGTTTACTTAACCCCTTTCATGTTACTCTTGGAGAGTTTATAGCATCTGATAACTGCACGTGTACCAACGTATACTATTGTTATCATAATTTTGTCCCTTCTGGTGCACTATAAACAATGGATGGCCATGCAGCAGCCCTTGATCATAGTGAATGTGCCTTAGGCTTTAGTAATGGCGGTCTTAACAACACTACTCTTTTTCAACTTAACTTTAATAAGTTCAGTTAGAGTGTTAAGTTTCGATAATCACTCCTTAAATTTGAACATTTGCTAGGATTTGAATATGCATGAGAGCATTCACTTTGGATACCTATTTTGTAAAAATTGAAAGTTGTGTTTACTCTCCTAACATTGGATGTTAGTTAACTTTCAGTTGAGTAAACTAATAATTTACCAAATATGGTTAAAATGACTTGGCCTATATTGATGTAGCTACCTTCACTATAGCTGTATTGCAGTATTCGGTCCCATGTTATCTATTTCACAACATTCTATGCATGTTTTTGATTGCCATCGATTTGTCATAATGCCCAGCAAATAGTTTCACAGTCAGTCTTGTCTATAAACATAAAAGGATTTTGGACTTCTCTCTTCAAGCAATCATGTACATTTTGCGAGGAGATCTTTCAACAGTTGATGGCTGTATTAGAGTATCAGTGACACTTTTCCTCAGCATTTTGTACTCTTTGCCAACATGTTCAGGAGATGGGCTTGCTGAAGATATATCTCTGGTGGACAATGATAGCTTCATAGTGAATCGCAGTCACTGTGGTGGTCGTCCCTGGCTCATAGGAAGTGACTGTCACTGTGCTGATTCTTTGGATGGTGTCATCTACTGTGATTCATTAGGAGAGGTATTTGTTAAATCTCAGTTCTGCATATCTCTGTATGGTGAGGAAGAAGTGATTGGAAGATGCCCCTATACATACTTAACATTCAATGATCCTACAATTGATAACATTGGATTGTACTACAAGGTTCCCAATGAGACTCATGAACTAGAAAATGCCTTGTGTGGTGGATTAAATAGGCGTGGCCTCCTCTGTGGCAGATGTAAGGAAGGTTATGGTTATCCAATGTACCCTAACTTCATTCAGTGTGTCAAGTGTCCTCCAAATGTGCATGCTCGGAACTGGGCACTCTATATCCTCATATCATTTGGTCCATTGACAGTATTCCTCATGTTAGTAGTTTGCCTGAGGATCAATGCTGCCTCCCCTCCTTTAAATGCGTTTGTCTTTATCAGCCAAGTGATCACCCAACCACCCTTTGCCAGGGGGTTTATTAATACTATTAATGATTCCTTTCTTCCCAGTGGTGCTAAGACGTTCATGAGGTTCTTGTATTCCCTGTATGGTATATGGAACCTCGATTTCTTTATAGCTATGATACCACCCTTCTGTCTTCCACACCAAAATGTATTCAATGTTATTGCACTTACATATCTTATTGCTTTTTATCCTCTCATTCTCCTGATGGTGTTGTATCTATCTATTGAGCTTTACTCAAGAGATTTCAAAATCTTGTTGTGGTTATGGAGGCCTTTTCATTCATGTTATGTTCGATTCAGGAGACACTGTGATATCAGAGCTTCAGTCATTGATGCTTTTGCAACGTTTCTTTTACTTTCATATGTAAAGGTTCTGTTTATCTCCTTTGATCTACTTGCTCCCACCAAACTGATAAGTAAAAATGGTTCCCACATTCTCATATCGTACTTTGATGCCAGCTTTTTTGTATCTCCTAAACCGAGTGTGCTATTTGTCATAATCAATATCATCCTCTTACTGTTGCTTTTTAACCTCCTACCTGCAATCTTGTTGCTACTCTATCCTTTCGGTTTCTGTCAAAGATGTTTGACAAAAACTAGACTTCACTTTCAATCATTGCATTTTTTGATGAACTCCTTTAATGGTTGTTACACAACCAGAAGTGTTGGCACTCTGGATCGTCGATTTTTTGCTGCAGTGTTTCTTGTAGTGCGCATACTGATCAGTTTAGAATATGCTGTTCTGTACAATGATTACTACACATCTGTCATGATCACCTGCACTGCACTGATTGTTGCTATAGCAGTTGCGCAGCCATATAGCAAACAAAACTCTATGTTCAACTACTTTGATCCTCTTTTGATCTTTATTCTCATTATCTGGCTTGCCTCATACAGAGACATTAGAATGGCAGCTGGCAAAAGTCTATCAAATCAGCAGATATTTGTTGCATTAAGTTTCATTTCACTCATACTTCCTTTAATTTTCATTATTTTCTCTGTGTTGAGAACTGGCCCTTTGAAAAAATGGAAATTTTTATCAAATTGTTCATCCTATTCTGAATCACTAGAAGATTCTCTTGAACAACGCACTCACAGTCCTCATGTCAATTCATATGAATGTTTAAGTGCTGAATATGAGCTTCACCATGACAGTAGTTATTAGCTATAATTTTTTGTATTTCTTAGTAGTTTCATCCACACACACACATATCCACCTTGTTTACCCATAATGAAATGTTTGATATGTGTTTACCATTGCTATGCATATACTTTTATGACTCTGGACTATTGATAACTAACATGGGAATATTGTCAATTCCAGATATCTGTCCATGTTTGCTTTCTTTCACTGTCCTATTTTTTATGTTTCGACATGGGGCATATGAATTGTTATATAAAACCATAGTACCATAGTGTACGAAGATGTTTACATAACCGTTTTCTTGAGAGTTTGTAGCATCTGACAACTATGTGCCAATGTACACTTTCATTGTTATCATAATAATGTCCCTCTGCATGGTGTACTGTAAACAAAGGCTGGTCATGCAGCAGCCCTTTTGTTGATTTCAGTGATTGTAAATGTGCCTTGGGCTTTAGTAATGGCGATCCTAACTGCACTGCTATTTCTCAGCTTAATTTTAGTAAGTCCAGCTTGTGTGTTATGTTTTGGTAATCACTCTTTCAATGAAACAAAGACAAGGAGGCCTTTACTTGATTCCTCTGATGAAAAGAATCATAATCGTTGCAAAAATCGTACTTGGCTTGTGGAGGGCAAAACTGGAGAATGTGAATGTGCAGACCCCCTAGACGGTATCGTCTACTGTAACAAGAATACAAATGAAGTCTTCATCAATTCTCAATTTTGTATGTCATACAATGAACACAGAGATGAAGAAGTGATAGGAAGATGTCCATACATCTATACATCATTCTATGAACTTAACACTACTAATATTGAGCTTTATGTCAAACTTCCAAGTAATGTTAGTGATTTAGAGCATTTCTTCTGTGATCGTTTAAATAGACGGGGCTACTTTTGCAGCAAATGTAAAAAGCATTACCATTTTCCCATGTATCCAGACTTCCTCAAATGTGTAGAGTGTGACCCAAAGAACTATGCTAGGAACTGGGTGTTATACATTGTCATATCTTTTGTTCCTTTGACAATATTCTTGATACTAGTACTGTGCCTGAGGATCAGTGCTACCTCAGCTCCCATGAATTCATTCATCTTTGTCAGTCAGATAATTACACCACCACCATTTGAGAGACAGTTTTATCGTATCATCAATTCAACGATTTTACCACATTGGGCCAAAGTGTTTATGCACCTTCTACATTCACTCTATGGGCTCTGGAACCTTAATTTCTTTACCACTCTCATACCGCCTTTCTGTGTCCCTCATCAGACTGCCATTGATGTAATCTTTCTTGCCTACATTTCAGCCTTATACCCCCTCCTGCTGTTAATTTTATTGTATATTCTTATTGAACTTCGTTCAAGGAATGTTAGAATTTTGGTATGGCTATGGAAACCATTCCAGCTGGGATACAGACATTTTCAAAGGCAGTGGGAGATTCGATCATCGATCATTGATGCATTTGCAACCTTCTTTCTGCTCTCTTATGTAAAGCTTTTGTTCATTACGTTTGATCTTCTTGCTTCTTCTGAGATTTGGAGTAAACATGGAACTGTCATTGAAATTACTTCTTATTTCAATACAAACATAAAAGTGCATATGTTCAAGGGAGTCCTATTTCTGGTAGGCGGCATCTTCATTTCACTGATATTTGTCTACTTGCCAACTATCCTACTTTTACTGTATCCCTGTCGTTGCTGTCAAAAGTTCTTGACACGTTGCAATTGCCTGCATTTTCGATTCTTGCAATTTCTAATGGATTCATTCCTTGGTAGCTACAAGGATGGCACAAATGGCACTCGAGATTATCGTTACTTTGCTTCTATCTTTCTTTTATTTCGCATCGCTATAAGTGTAGTGTATGCACTTTCATACTTTAGTTTTCTTACAGGTGTTCTTCTTACATGTTCTGTCTTAGCTACTTTGATTGCAGTCGCCCAACCATACAACAAAAAGTATGCCTCTTTCAACCGTTTTGATCCACTCATGATTCTATTTCTTGTCATTTGGTTTGCATTCTTCACATGTATACACCTAACTGCTGGCAAACATACCATTGTTCAGTATACAGCACTCCCAATAGGTTTTCTATCACTCATTCTTCCCATGGTTTTGGTCCTCTCAAATTGGCTGCTCAAAATTGCAAAGAAGTGGTATTGGCGTTGGATTTGCAAGACACAATGTCATACTGATGACGATAGTTGGTACCATCGTCCCGGCTGTCCTTATATCCCTCAGCATAGATCATATGGAGCTGTAGATAAGCTTCTCAATGACACCACTTTATTTAATAAGTAGATGTAAGGAAAGTTTCAATAGAAAGACTATGTTGTTAGTGTTATATTTAGGAACCTAAACTTGCTAAGAAAAATGATGCTACAGGTATGTTATCACTGTATGAAGTATATGAGTAAAATAACTATTTCATTGATTCTGTTCATGTGTGTTTAATATGCCATACATATACTTCCATTGTGTCTGGCCTAGTAATAATTCCCAACTACTTGAAATGTTTGTGCAGATATGATGTCTTTTACTGTTCTCTTGATATTCCAAGATCAGATATTATAGCCATAGTGTTGTTTATCTAAACCTTCAACTGTTACTCTAACCTAAGATTTAATGAGTGTATAGTATTATCTGTGTGCAAACTGATACATTCACTGTTATCGTGATATGGTCCCTTCTGGTGTATTATAAACAAAAGCTAGTCAACAGCTCTTTCATTGGTTCAGTGCATAGAGTACGAGCCATTGGTGTTAAAGATGGCAATCATAGCTGCACTATTGGTGCTAGTTAGCTTCAATTTCATATGCTCAAGTAGTCACTCTAATAGTGAAACAAAGTTAAGAGTGCATATGGCTAATCATACAAATAACATATTGAACATCGTGAAGCAGAGGCGTGTCGATCATTGCCAGAATCGTACTTGGCTGGTGGAGGGCAAAACTGGTGAATGTGAATGTGCGGACCCTCTGGATGGAATCATATACTGTGACAGAAATACAAAAGAAGTATTCATCAGTTCTCAGTTTTGCATGTCATACAGTAGGCAAAGACGTGAGGAAGTTGTCGGAAGATGTCCATACATTTATACATCATTCTATGAACTCAATGCCACAAGTGTTGGACAGTTTATCAAACTGCCAAGTAGTGTTAGTGAATTGGAGCATATGTTTTGTGATCACTTAAATAGGGAGGGTTATTTATGTAGTAAATGTAAAGAGCACCACCATCCCCCAATATATCCAGATTTTCTCAAATGTGTCAAGTGTGATCCAAAACACTCAGCTAGGAACTGGGCTCTATACATTTTCATATCATTTGGCCCTTTGACTATGTTCCTGATACTAGTAGTTTGCCTGAGAATAAGTGCTACCTCAGCACCTATGAATGCTTTTATCTTTGTCAGTCAGATAATCACACTACCACCATTCGAGAGACAGTTTTATCGCACGATCAATTCAACGTTTTTACCCCATGGTGCTAAAGTATTCATGCACTTTCTACACTCTCTTTATGGACTCTGGAATCTTAATTTCTTTACCACTCTTATCCCTCCTATCTGCCTCCCTCACAGGGGTGTCATCAGTATAATTTCACTTACATATTTTATAGCCTTGTACCCTCTTTTGGTGCTCATTGTGCTATATATTCTCATTGAGCTTCACTCAAGAAACTTTAGAGTCTTGGTGTGGCTGTGGAAACCATTTCGATTAGGCTATAAGCGTTTCCAAAAGCAGTGGAACATACGGCATTCAGTCGTCGATGCATTTGCAACCTTCTTTCTGCTCTCTTACGTGAAACTCATGTTTATTTCACTTGATCTAGTCGCTCCTTCTCGGATTTGGAGTAAAAATGGAAATGTTGTTGAAATCACTACTTACTTTGATGCGAACACAGAAGTGTATCCTGGATCTCCTAGAACTCTTGCCCTAATAGTCAGTGTTTTCATTCTTATGTGTATTCCAACATTTCTACTCCTGCTATATCCTTGCCGTTTCTGTCAAAAGTTCTTGACACGCTGTAGTTGTTTGCATTTTCAATTTTTACGGTTCTTAATGGATTCATTCCTTGGTAGCTACAAGGATGGTACCAATGGTACTCGGGATTGTCGCTATTTTGCTTTCCTTTTTCTTATCACACGTATAGCTATAACTTTAGAGTATGTGCTTGCATACTTTAACTTTCACATTGCTGTTCTTCTTACATGTTGTCTCTTAGCTACTTTGATAGTAGTTGCCCAGCCATACAACAAAAAGTATGCCTCTTTCAACCGTTTTGATCCACTCATGATTCTATTCCTTGTCTTTTGGCTTGCATTCTTCACATGTATACACCTTGCTGCTGGCAAACATCGTGTATTTCAGTACACAGCACTTCCATTATGTCTCCTATCACTCGTTCTTCCCATAGTTTTCATTGTCGCATATTGGCTGATCAAACTCGCTAAGAAATGGTATCCAAGTTGGAAGTATAGTGCATACACTGATGATGATTGTTGGCACCAACGTCCCAGCTATCCATATGTCCCACAGCAGAGATCATACGGGGCCACAGACAACATACTCCATAACACTACTTAGCTAAAGCTCAGTGGTTGGTGTGAGCAAAAGTTAAACGTTATTGATGTTAGCAGTTTATGCACATGTACAAAGCTCTGAGTTTGCTGACAATGCTGTCTTTCACATTAGTACAGTGCTTTCTAGTTATGTTATGGTGTCCTTAGTGATGGTTGTATTTGCTTGTGTGTGCATGTGTTGCTTTAGTACACAGACAGATTGTACTATAGTCAGAATAATATAACTATGCCTTACTTGTTTTCAGTGCTCTGTTAACTTGTTTACATTGTGTCACAGTTGTATATCTAAACTTCATTATTTACGTATATTTTCAGTTCCAAAGAAAATAAGGTCAATTACACAGTCAACCTGAAACTTTCCCCAACTATTTATCTGGTTAGCAATACTTGTTACAATATTTGTGCAGTGTGTGACCTCCGTGAGTTGAAAATGACTGGCTTTACTAGGTTCACTTTTGGCTTTGTAGCTTTCTTTCTCCTAACTAACTTGCAAAGTAGCTGTGCAGCTGGTTCAGAACAACCTTGTCCTACTTTCAATAGAATCAATGAATCCAGGAGATTAACTAAAGCCAGATTGAACAATGTAACTACTAATTGTAGGGACCGACCATGGCTTGTGGGAGATGATTGTGAATGCGGAGACCCATTGGATGGTACTGTCTATTGTGACTCTACCAAGGAAGTCTTTCTCATGTCAGATTTTTGTATGGCCCATGATGAGCATATAGGAGCAGAAGTGGTTGGAAGATGTCCATATACCTATACTTTATTCAACAATCCCAATGTCTCAAATGTTGGACTCTACCTGAAAATGCCCCACACTGTCGATCAGTTAGAGCATACACTGTGCGATCATCTTAACAGACAAGGCTTCTTCTGTGGTAAATGTAAGGAGAACTACAGCTCCCCAATGTACCCAGATTTCATGAAATGTGTCGAATGTGATCCTAATTATCATGCTAGGAATTGGATGCTATACTTCATTATATCATTTGGTCCACTGACTGTATTCTTGATACTAGTAGTTTGCCTGAGGATTAATGCCACTTCAGCATCTATGAATGCGTTTATCTTTGTCAGTCAAATCATCTCTCACCCTCCATTCCAGCGTGGCTTTAATCACACAATTGATGTCTCATTCCTGCCTTCAGGTGCCAAAACCTTTATGCGATTTCTACACTCCCTTTATGGACTATGGAACCTTAACTTCTTCACAGCTCTAATCCCACCTTTCTGTCTCCCTCACCAAAATTCCTATGATGTCATCTCATTAACGTACATCATAGCCCTTTATCCTCTCTTGCTTCTGATCATAGTTTATGTGTCCGTTGAACTTCACTCAAGAAACTTTAGAATTATCGTTTGGCTATGGAAGCCATTTCATTTGTGCTATGCACGTTTTCGCAGACAATGGGATATCAGAGCTTCAGTTATCGACGCATTTGCAACCTTCCTCTTGTTGTCTTATGTAAAGCTACTCTTTGTGACTTCAGATTTCTTTGCCCCTACACAAATTTTTACTAAGAATGGCACAACTTTAAGTATGGCATCATACTTTGATGCAAGCGTTATGTTGTTTCCGGCTTCTAAACCAAAGCTTATTCTAGCCACAATCGGCATTGCTCTCTTACTACTATTATTTATATTCCTTCCAGCATTTCTGCTGCTACTGTATCCTTGTGGTTTTTGTCAAAAATGCCTATCATTTAGTCGCCTGAATTCGCAAGCTTTGCACTTTCTTATGGATTCATTTCATGGATGCTACAAAAATAGAACCGATGGTACACATGATTGTCGTTCATTTGCTGCATTTTTTCTCTTTGCACGGATTGCTATATCTTTCGAGTATACATTCAACAACTTTGAATATCACATTGCTGTACAGATCACATGTACAGTATTGGCAGTTGTGATAGCAGTTATACATCCTTACAATAAACAAAATGCTATTTTCAATCACCTTGATCCTTTAATGATCCTATTTCTTGTCATGTGGCTTGCGATTTTCCATAGTACTCGTCAAGCAGCAGGAAAACACCTTCAATACCAACATGTAAACCTACTTTTATGTTATGTTGTGCTCATTCTTCCAGTATTGTTCATTATTGCTTATTGGCTAAGGAGAGTTTTTAAGAAGAAACGGTGTCAACGTTGGTTGCACAAATCTCATTCTGATGAGGATCTACTAGAGCAACGTTCTCACTCTCCTTATGTATCCCAGGGTTCTACTGATACTGAACACAGGAATCTTCATGACAAAATTTAGTTGTATCAGTTGTACTACTTGCATCTAGCTGTCATTTGCTTACAGTGTCTAGAGTTTTATAAATACTTTTCAGATTTGTTTTCTGTTCCGAAAGAATGATTGTGTACCACTTGCGATCGTAGCCACGCCCACTTAATAGTAATCGCGCATGCATGCGGCTACTATTGTTTTCAGTGAGTTCCAGGTGTGGCTACTATTCAAGGGCGGCTACTATTCAGAGTGCTGCTTCTATTCAAATAACTTCTCAAAAAATTTGTGTCATTAACGCACATGTTCTGTATTACAAAAACTCAATTAGATGATGGTTAGTATAAATTGCAGTGTGGAGACATGAAATTCTAAGCTGTGGTTAATATGCATTTTTGACTCTACTGTTCTTAAACCTTAGGTACAGACCTTTCTAAAGGAGAACTGGGTTCCCACTCTTCGTATGTCCATCCGCTCCTGCCTGGAGCATGTCAATAAGGGTTGGTTCAACATGGAAGAGACTAGCTTTGAAGTGTATCAAGGCTCAAAGCTCAAGAAGCTTATGGAACTCATAAAGTTTGCAATGCAGGTAGGCTAGGTGTGTTTGGGGATTTTTTTGTAAATCAAGTTTGTTAGTCATTAAATGAACTTTTACTTTCAAACTGTTTTCCCATGTGGGTACATATGCTTATGCATATAACTATTCATGTTAATGATATGATTACCCAAGGGAGCAAAGTTTATCTCTAATTTTTGTAAACACATGTACACAATTTAATAGGACTCTCTTCGTACACTGGTGCTGGAGTCACTACAGTCCTTTGTTCAGATGATTCACGATGCAGCACACTCTACCATGGCACTGAGCAAAGACTTTCAGTGGGAAGACCCACTTACAGAGTCAAAATTCAAGTATGATGTACCCCCATAATTGATTGATACACTATCATGAATACATTAGTAGTAGTACCAACTTTCATTTCACTGCATGGAGCAATGAGTTTGATAGCTAGCCAAGAATGATGGTGTTTGTAAATGAATCCACTAGTGGATTTTGTTGTTTCAATCATAATCTATTCATCTAATCCCCAAATAGATATCAATATGAGAGGGGGAGCCGTGTAATTGCTCATATACCATTATGTATAGTATCATTATACTACAGGCC
This sequence comes from Stappiaceae bacterium, assembly GCA_964291365.2. Classification (GTDB taxonomy): domain Bacteria; phylum Pseudomonadota; class Alphaproteobacteria; order Rhizobiales; family Stappiaceae; genus JBDWFY01. The sequence continues at coordinate 925,131 of OZ220010.1, read as the reverse complement.
ACTGAATGGACCTCTATTTCACTTGGATTTGGTTTTGGATGAGAATGGTTCCCACTTTTCCACTGATCTTGATGCTTTCAAGCCTGCTCTGGTTTCCATCTTTGACCGAGGCATCCAGGCCACTCACAGTGTGCCTCAGATGGAAAGGGTAAAGCTAATTAAATTTTCAGTATTAGAATAATGTGATCCTTGCTATAGAAGCAATACTATTAGTAATGCAATTCAGCAAATCCATAATTCAAAGCTACATTTTCAAGACTGCATTATCGTACATAGTATAGCTAGCAATGATATACTCCTTAAAATTTTGATGGCTATGCATTTAAGTACCTATGCATGTGTATATGGCTACGCTTATACAACACGCAGTCTCTGGTCTCTTATCATTAGTTGTACGCCTCACCTAAGCTTTATAATCTCTTTGCTACAGTATATACTGGACAAGTTGTTTTGGCCAGAGGTGCCTCTCCTTGAAGCTGTTGGTCAGCATGAGCCCCAGGTGGAGGCAATGAGGAAACGTGTGTGTCATGCCATCCAGCAGGCTATCATCCCACTGGCAGCCTTCTCTCAGCAATATATATCATACCTGGACCTCATTAACTTGAATGTCAAGGCCTACATTGAGTAAGTTTAGTTACATACTTAAGTATTGCACAAGTGATACAGCATGGCAGCAAAGATAGTATCTTAGACTCCATGCAGTGTGTGATTTGGGAGTGTGTATGCATGCGTATGATCTATGAAAAAACAACTTGAACACCACAGTGATATTATGTCATGGGTTGGCTGCCTTAGCAATACATCTTATAAAGATATTAGCGAAGGGACAAAATTTTACTTACATATAAAGATCATTCTTGCAACAACTCAGTATATATATATATGTCCAGCTTTCAAACAACTACAGTAAGGGTATGCACAAAGTTGTATATACAGCGGTTCTAATTTTTTAGGCAGCAATTTGAGTTTAGTAGTAGTACTCCTGAGTTGGCCAGTCAGAGTGATCCATGGTCCCCTTGAAACCCATCGACTTCCCATCTTTGCATATCTTTAGTAGCACATGTCCCTGGCCTCCACCACTCTCTTGATAGACAAGGTTGATACCATCTCTTGGAGAGGAGTGATAGGTGAATTTCCTTCCAAACCAGCTATGAAGCTCCTTGGTTCGGATCGGTCGACCACTGGGGCATACACAGAACCCGTTGACAATCCTCTAGTCAGTGCCAATCCCTCCGTCAATTTCTTTGCAGCCAGCCAGAATGAGGGCATTAGAGAGATAGTGTGCACAGTTTTCTGGATAGGATTTGCCACATACACAGGAATCGGTATAGTTGTCCCAAGTTTCTTGCAGTGACATGGTGCTGCCAATTTCAAAGTTATAGCAACTTTTGTTTAATAAAGCCGATGAGTTTAAATCTGAGACTTTCTCATTGGTATTTATATGTTATAGGCTAGGCCTCCTTTTATAGCTATCCATCAGCCACCAATCTATAGACTTTGATTTGACCTGACCCATGTGTTCTGTCTGTACCAGTGTGGTTGATCATACCCTGTGCCAGTGAAATTATCTAGAGTGCTCTTGAAGGATATCCTCCAGAGCAGACAGTGTAACGAGTGGCAAAGTTTATTCATTTTTGGGATAAAAGCAGAATTACAATTTACATTGGCATAGATGTACACAACTTTGTCTTAAATAACACATACACTAGAAAATTGAGGAACCACACACTTACACACACACACTGTCACAGTTCTCAACCGTTTTGATTGTACATATTGTTATTACACAACTGCACTAGCACTGACACAGCATGGTAACAAAGATAGTACCTTATACTCCATGGAGTGTGTGATTTGGGCAAGAGTGGATCTGTAAGCCTTGTTGAAGTTTGCTTTATCCCTATAATGTAACAAGCACACAAAGTTTATTTGTTTTTTTTGTGATTGAGTGAATGTAAGACAAAGCTGTATACACATGATATATGTGCATGGGTACATAAATTACAATTCTGCTTTATCACCAAAAATGAATAACAATTCCGCTTTAAGATTATCACGCATAAAAATAGGGAATCACACACAAGTTATAGTCACTCATACTACTTTGCATTAACCATCTTGATGGCACATAATACACACAACCACACACATCTTGAAAGCTATACTAAGATAAACACACTGACGGTGAAGTCTTCCAATGTTTCAAACTACAATTGTACAAATCCCTTAACAACACTTTGCAAATGTTCTCCATTCCATCCTCCTATGACTAATATCTCCAGTGGTGAGATCACTGCTACAGTCGTTGCTGCCATTGGATGCGGTAGATCACTCACGTAGACCCAAGAGTTTGCAGCAGCTGAATATGCATACACTTATTTCTGAGCTGTCATCTCCTCCAATGTTGACAGTCTCCCTCCAACAGCAAGTAGAGATTTATTCAGTATGGCTCCAGCAGTGGGTTGGTACATTGGAGTATCTGGCAATACCTTCCATGTAGCTTTAACACTGCGTATCGTAGTAGGATCTTCCGCATATGCCTCTGCATTTTGTATCAAATCATCAACATGTATGCACATTGCTAGATTCATTCCCTGACGTTGTGGGCACCCTAGCAGCATAAAGATTTGATTATTGATTACTACAGATGAGAGAATAGAACATGGTTCAAGAAATGGTGTACACCTAAGCCATTGCTGTGTATCAACTTTGAACACACTCACTGATGATACAGCTTGATTTTGTTCATTCGTACCACCAGCGACTACAAGTGCTTTGCGGAGGCTTACAACAGCTGGTGAGCTTACTGCTATTGGCATTAAAGGTGTCTTCAATTTCCACTTCCTGTTCTTATTAAACTTGTACCACTCATTTGTATGTGCTAAGTTTGGTATTTTTTGACCACCAATAGCTACAACCTTCTCATCAAGTTGACCAATACCAAAGTTTGCTACAGGAAGTAGTGGTAGAGTAGTCCAGGTGTCTAATGATATATCATAGCACCGGATAGAGCGTTTGTCTGAATCATTATCTGAATTCCCCCCACCGAAATAAACTTTGCCGTTGATGATGGTAGCTTCCCCGTTGGACATTGCTGCTGGCAGCTTTGCACAATTCTTCCATGAAATATTGGTCTGTAAAGGCTAGTATAATGATGTATATGTGTAATATGTATAGATAACAAAACAAAAACATACGGTGTTTATACCCAAATAGCCTTAACTGTTGCAATTTTTGTGAAAAGCCAGAAAAAGCTTTCAGAATTAATTTCGTGCTTTTAAATTTCGTGTCTGCAACCCAGTCCATGGGCGTAGTGCGATGACGTAATCAATACCACTCTCACATGGCAAGACCTCGCTTGATTCTTTGTTGCCGAGCCACTATTACAAGGAAATTCGGGCAATTAACACGGGTTAGAAAACCATTAGAGCCGAGGATACCTTCAGGTGGATGACAATAGCGATCGCTACTTGCTAGCTAGCTAGCACGGAGAACTGTCAGCCATGCTTCCACGATGTTTTGGCCATGCCCCCACCTCCTTTCATGCTAGTACTCCAGTTACAGTACAGGCATTAATTTTTGTGGGTGGAAATTTTCGTGACTGCCAAACAACCATGAAAATAACAAAAATTTGCACCCCACAAAAATTTCCCACCATATGGTACTTGTTTGCATAATTAAATAACTTACCTGCTTATTAGCAGTTAGATATGTGCTGATTTTTTTCAAGTGATCTAGAGCTTTCAATCTTAATTCTTCTCGCCGTTCTATGATCTCATTTTTAACGTCAGCTATATATTGTTTCAATTCAACTTCATCCTTTAGTTCAGATTTCAACCTGTTACACTCTTCTTCTACCACCTTTTTCTCTGCTGAGACTTCTCTCTTCATATCGGATAATGTTTCAATTTCTTGTTTTAACTGCTCAACCTCAGCTGAATGTGCTAATTCTTGCCTGTTAATTGTTCCTTCTTGAATTGTTTTCATTGATTTGATAGCATCCTCTAACTCTGCGAAGAGAGCTGCAATAGTATCCTCCTTGTCAGCCACAAGTGATTTGATAGTTTCCTCCTTCTCTGCAAGCAGTGATAAGAGTTTTACAGCTGAGTCAGGTTTTGCTTCTGTTACATCGTTCCTTACCGCTGCATCGCCTTGAAGAACTCTGATCTGCTCCAACATTTCGATTTGAGTTTTATGCCCTTGTATTTGAGGATACTGTTGAATCATTTTCCCCATTTTCCCCACAATTTCTCCACTGTGAGCTCTCTGGTGTCGATCAGTGTGAATACATTTTAGCACTAGATCCATCAAAGGGTGATCTTGCCCAATTATTTCCAGGTATTTCCCTCGTTTCTCTGCTTTGTCTGCGTCCGTACCTTGTAGCTTGGGCCACGTTCCTGTTAAAATGTGAATCATCAAAATGCCATAAGAAAACACATCAATGCATGTGTCATATTGAGGTGCATCCGTTAATGCCTCTGGTGGCATACATAATTGTGTTCCCGGTGCAATAGACAGGTCGTCTAGGCCTGCCAAATTGAGTATTCTTGCCGTTCCTAAATCGGAAATCTTAGCTCTCATACTGCATGTGAGGAGGACATTGTTGGAAGAAAGATCTCGGTGAATGATTGAAGGACTTTGGCTATGTAGGTAGTGTAAGCCCAGAGCCACGTCATGAAGGATAGAATAAATCTCCTCCTTTGGTAGAATTCCATGTTCTTCGATGCATTTGGTGAGGTTTGTGGGCAAGTATTCCATGACTAAGATGGGTAATTTTGCTCCTGGTTCAAAATGAACCCCCAAGAACTGGATGATGTTTGGGTGTCTAGTTTGACTGAGTAAGGCACATTCATACTCAAATCTATTGACAATTGATGCTTGATCTCCATGCTGTTCCTCTATTAATGTTCCGTGGATCTTCTTACCAGCACACTTCAATCCATTGTAGCACAATTCCAGTATTACAGCATGAGAACCTCGCCCTAACTCATTGTCTGTTACCTGTACATTGGTAAGTTTACAGTGATCAAATCCAGCCATAATTGCTTGAGATATGAGCTTGTTCAGAAAAAGGGACAAAAATGGGTAGCTAGCACAAAGCTTAGTGGACAATGCCTATTATATTAGTCCCTTTTTTATCAGTGGATTCATGCACCAAGCTGTGATAAACTGTAGTATTTAGAATGGGACGCAAAGCAATATTGTATCATGTTGGATTAGCATCACAATAGTTTGTAGTGTATGTTGACACAGCCAAGGGTAGATTCCCAGTCACACCCAGTTACTCAACCATAAGAACTGAAAGTACTGAGTAATAATCATTTCATCTTATCATGCGAATAAATGTATGTGTAGCATTTCAACATTCTCTTTCTCCACTGTTAAGCCCTAAGAGATCAGATCAGAAGGAACGTAGCAGATACAAGGCAAGGCATGTACAGCATATTACACTTCACTATTACAAGTCATACTCAGGTGTTAACATTTAGCTATCAATGCAGCTAAATGAATTTAACAGCAAAATAATCTCAACTATTCATCAAATCAATGTCACTGTTAGTAATAGTACTGTTGAAGTGACCATAATATGCAGAATAAATTTTCTAAATAACGCACGCGTAAACGTCTGTATACAAACATATGAATGCATATGGGGCTGGGGGCACCAACACGAACAGACCAGAAAGCAAGAAATGCACTAACTTTGACTAGCTAGAACTCCACACAAACAGCAAATATCTGTCAACTGCGGTTGCTGTACAAAGAACTACAACAAAATAAGTGACCTATGGCAGTTTTGTGTCCTACTTTGCTCTTGATGCCACAAAATCCAGACTTTCTCAAGATCATCTTTGCTGGGTCCTCTTTTCAAACGTTTCTTGGTTTAGAAGCGCCACAGAGCACCCCAACAAAAGGCTCAAGGGCTTGAGCACTTTCTACTTCACCATTTCCACAGCATGCAGCTGTTTACATTCTTTAGGCGAGGCTTTCTGGGCTTCAGGAAGCGAAACAAACCACACGGCATTCTTGTGGCGAGGACATTTTGTGGTTTGTTTCCTTCCAAACCAGCTATGAAGCTCCTTGGCTCGGATCGGTCGACCACTGGGGCATACACAGAACCCGTTGACAATCCTCTGGTCAGTGCCAATCCCTCCGTCAATTTTTTTGCAGCCAGCCAGGATGAGGGCATTAGAGAGATAGTGTGCACAGTTTTCCAGATAGGATTTACCACATACACAGGAATTGGTATAGTTGTCCCAAGCTTCTTGCAGTGACATGGTGCTGCCAATTTCAAAGTTAAAGCAACTAAAGCTGATGAGTTTGATTCTAAGACTTTCTCATTGCTATAAGCTAGGCCTCCCGGTTTTATAGCTATCCAGCTACCAATCTATTTGACCCAAAACCAAGTGTTCTGTCTGTACTGATCATGCCCTGTGCCAGTGAAATTGTCTAGTGTACTCTTGGAAGATATCCCGTGAGAGCAGACAGTGTAACAAGTGGCAAAGTTTATTCATTTTTGTGATAGTATACAATTTGCATAGGCATAGATTTACACAACTTTGTCTGAAATACACAGACACTAGAAAATTAAGGAAGACACACACACATAGCCACATTTCTCAACCTTTTTGATGGCACATATAGCTAATGTTATTACACAACATCTGGACAGCTAGCTATCCTAAGATAAACACATGGATGGTGAAGTCTTCATATGTTTTGCACTAAAATTGTACCACATGATCCTCTCCATTCCATCGATCCTCCTATGACTAATATCTCCAGTGGTGAGATCACTGCTACAATTGTTGCCGCCATTGGATGTGGTAGATCACTTACATAGACCCAAGATTTGGCAATGGATGACTATGCATATAACTTTTTCTGAGCTATTGCCTCCTGTGATGACCCAAGATTTGGCAATGGATGACTATGCACACAACTTTTTCTGAATTATTGCCTCCTGTGACGAAGACCACCTCCCAACAAGGATCTAGCTACTTAGCATGGCTCCAGCAGAGATGCTTACAGTATGATTGCAGATTCCCAGCTACACCCAGTTAGTGTTTGTAAATAAGGGAACTGAGTAAATTTTTATAGCATTTCAGCATTCCTTTCTTCATTAGAAATCAGGACACATAAAAGGTATACAACATTAAAAATAGGGTATTACATTTGACAATGCAGCTAAACTTAAAAATAAAGTAGCCTTAGTAAACAGCTATCAAGCAAGTCAGTTAATAATAGTATTGTTGAACTGGCCAGCTAGGGAGATCAGTGGTCCCCTTATATCCGGTTGATTTTCCATCCTTATACATCTTTAGCAGCACATGTCCCTGTCCTCCACTCTCCTGATAGACGAGGTTGATCCCATCTGGCTTTGGTAATGAGTGGTAGGTCCATTTCCTACCAAACCAATCACGCAGCTCTTTAGCACGGACTGGTCGACCACTACGACACACACAGAACCCATTGACTATCCTGAAATTCGCTCCTGTTCCTCCGTCGATCTCCGAAAATCCTCCCAGAATCAGAGCATTGGAGAGGTAGTGCGCACAGTTGTTGTCATAGGCATATCCACAGACACAGGAGCCAGTGTAATGGTCCCAAGCTGACTGCAAGGACATGGTGCTACAATAGAGTAGGGAAAATCGTTGGCTAGGACTATAGCTAATTGCAATAAAACCTGAAGCTTCTTATAACTGTGTGTAGCTGAGTTTCAAAACCAGATGCTGGTATTTTTATAGCAGCTGGCCAATTGGCTTGTTTACAAATTCCGAGTTACTCAGGTTTTGAACTCATGACCTTGTATAGATATTCATAGAAAACAATGTTGACAGTTCCTGTATGAACTTCAGTGACCTTCCTGTTTACTTAATTAACAATGCCTCCATGCTTAGCCTGCCTACACATGAACTTTAATCCCTGCTTTGTTAATACAATCAGCTCCATCTCAATTGTGTTAGGTAGACTGACCTGTTGGTTCCCAGCACTCAATGGGAAATGCAGGATAGCATTATTTGGAACATCTTGACGATCTTTACCTATTAAAGAAAGTTTGCCATAGTGCCCTTGCCTTCTGTTTATGAAGCACTGAGTTTTACCAGAATAGAATATGGAATGTATCCCCTGTGATTAATTATGCTGTAGCTTACCAATGTATACATGCTTGGATTCACAAAGATTGTATTTAAAAATGTCGCAAACTGGCATTTCTAGAATGATGGTAGTAATTCATGCAACTGCACCTGTTTACTACTACATGATCAGCTACAAAGTGTAATGTCAGTCATATACATACACACATAAACATTTACAGAGGATTTGCTGCTGAAGAAGAGAAGACAACCACCCAAATCCGAGCAGAAATCGACTCCCATCTGGCTGGAAAGAGGAAGGTGGAGACCACCCTACCTCAATCCATAGTGATTGGACCATTCTATGTCAACACTGACTCAGTCCGACTTGCACTGGCCAAGAAACACAAGGAGATTGCCCGTGCTCTACTGGACTTCCTGGTGGACCAGCTACGCGAGGACACAGAGCAGGTACACTTGTGTGTGTGTGGTATTCACATTAGCTATGTACAATATGAGCTGTCTATGGGTGATAGTAAGAATTGATTTATCTCTTTGGTGGTCACATTCAATACTTATAATAGTAATTTCAGCATTTCGTATCTCTACAAATGATTCTAAGAAGTGGATTATGATTTCTGACTTTACATCAGCTATTCAAATAATACGTTTGCTTTTAACATCTCTTTAGATTTGTGATGATTTTAAGGAGATTTCCTACAAGTTGAGGGAGAGGGCCAACACCATTGAGGATCTCACTGAACAGAGGGAGTACATCAAGACCATTCCAGAATCAGTCAACTCCCAGCAGTCTCGCATAGACCAAGCCATGGCTGACTATGACATGATAGAGGAGTACTTCTACCCTCTCTCTGATGACGACTTCAACAACAGGTGCACAATGTGTATGATTATCTATCTGTTGTTAATACATACTGGTTTGTCACAGTCCTAGCTACATGTAAAACTATTATGAAATATACAATTCTATCCCTGAAGTGAGAACATTAAGACATCTTAACATTATTATTTAAGTGAGGACAGATGGTGATTACTACATGTACTGCTATTGTCATTTTTTCAGGTGGGACACTTTGTCTTGGCCTCGTAAGATCCTTGATCAGATAGACATCACTGAGAACCAGATGGAGCAGGATGAGCAGAAATTCCACAAGAAGCTCATCGATGACCAAACACAACTTGAGGATAAACTTGACACTCTTCAGGTCAGTAAAAAATATATGTTTTTCCCTCACATTTCATAAATCAAGAGATGTACGGGCTATGGAGGAGCAAGTTAGTGACGTCTAGTCAGTTCAACTAATATTCAACCATGGCAGTTTTGTGTGACTACTGGAGTGATAAATGACCTTAACTTTCTGCTGAAATGTTCATTCATTGAATGTTGTTGTATCTTTTCTCTCAGATGATTGTGGCAGGGTTTGCAGGGAGGACCGACCTTGGTAAGGCTGCTGAGACAGCCAATGAGGTCAGGAGGGTGATGAAGGACTTGAAGGACTGTCAGAGTCAAGGTGTTCTCTTCAACCAGAGAGAAAGGCTGTTTTCCATGCAAGTCACACAGGTAATCAATCAATCTTACAGCTTAAAATTACAGAGAATAGCCTGTGTGACTAGTAGCCTTGTTTTTGTTGTTTCTGCTGTATTTGCACTGAATAAGGTAACTATACAGTTACTGAAATGTATGCTATTAAAATTTGCTGGGTAGGGTAGCTAAAGCCCCGTTTACACGTATAAGCTGGCTTAGACTAAACCGCTTTTGAAAGCACTTTAATTGCGTTTACAATCCAGCTTACATAAGCGCCTTAAGCCAGCTTAAAGCATTTACACGTGAACAGTTTGTATAGCAGCATATCCTAAACCGGTTTGAAACCAGTTTGAAACCACCTCCCAGACATGGTTTACGAACCGGTTTAGACAGCGATTTGTAAAGTGGTTTTGCGTGGTTACACGAAGCCAGCTTAAGCTAAGCTGGCTTCCAAAGCGGTTTAAAGGCCTAGTGTAAACGGGGCTTTAATGTCACAATATTACACTTATTAGCATGATATGTGGCCAAGGTAAATCCTTTAACTGCTATACCAACACTAAGAATCGGAATGATTTTTAAGTAGTTTGACACTTTGTGTTTTGCTACTGTGCTGGGTGCTATGATAAGCTTGCTATAATGTAAGAAGCCATGGTTCACTGGCTTTATGATCTTGATGATATTCTTGCTTACAGTATGACAAGATAGGAAAGCTATCTCGTGAATTTGAGCCATTCAAGAACCTCTGGATCACTGCCGCTGACTGGTTGAAGTGGCATGAGACATGGATGAATGACTCCCTCATCAACATTGACCCTGAGCTACTGGCTAACAATGTTAACAATGCCTTCAAGACCATGCACAAGAGTGTCAAACACTTCAGGTGAAAAAATAATAATATCTCCCCCCCCCCCCCCCCCCCCCCGAGTGGATACCGTAAATCTGGAAATTTTCCTTGTAAAAATATTGATGGCAACTACTAAAATTAATCTTACGAAAATGCATGCGCACTATTATTGTTAATGTGGTAAGGGGTCGTTCCTACAAAAATTTTTCAACACAAAAATTTATCATACAAAAGTTTCCTAACATGAAAAATTCCAGATCTATGATATGTTGCTATTGGCCACATCAAAGTGTTTATTCACTTCAAGATCAATGCTCATCGAAGGCCCTACAATTTAACCATCTGTGCATACAGGACTGTGATTAAGCATGTATTCGTGATTATCTTTATCCAGAGAGCTGCCTAAGTGTCTGGACATTGCACAGCAAGTGAAACAACAGATTGAGGAGTTTCGTCCATTCATTCCTCTTATTCAGGGACTCAGAAATCCAGGAATGAGAAACAGGTAAGTCATTCTTTGTTTTGCTAAATAATGTTAGTTGATGTCACAGGTAATGTATGCAAGAGCTTGGGAGCTGAAGTAGGTCTGCGTTTGTGTGACTACATTGGTGTGCCTGCATAAGCAGTCACTGAGATGGTTTCCTTAGGTTTAAGATTGATTGTAAGAGATTAACTCCTTCAGAAATTATGTGATATTTGTTGATATCACAGGCATTGGCAGACTCTTTCTGAGGAGCTGGGTATTCAAGTACAGCCTAAGCCCACACTAACATTTGCCAAGTGTCTTGAGATGGGACTGGATCAACATGTGGACACCATAGCAAAGGTGGCTGAGGTAGCAGGCAAGGAGTTCTCTATTGAACAGGTGAGTCTGCCCATTCATCACAGTAAAATAATTAGTTGATGGCAAGTGAAACAATTTACAATGGTGCTAGTACAGACTGATGTTAAAAAAATGACTAAAGAAGCAAGGAAGATTTGTACATGACTGTTACAACTACTACCAAGTCGATTTTGTGTAGATCTCAACCAATAGGCATTTCTAATGTAGTAAATGTATTGCTGTTTTACTTTACTCACACATCCATAGGCCCTTGACAAGATGGAGTCTGAATGGGAGCCTGTGCTGATGGAGATCTCTGCCTATAAGGAGACCGGTACATTCATCATGAAGAGCAATGAGGAGACAGGACAGATGCTGGATGACCACATTGTCATGACCCAGGCTATGTCATTCTCTCCCTACAAGAAACCATTTGAAGGAAGGATCACCACATGGGAGAATAAACTCAGGACAACACAGGTAAGCAGCACACTCATCATCCAAAATTTACTATTTTTAAGCCTGATGTTTCATAAAATCTTTAGGAATAACATTGTAAAATTGATTATTTAGTGACATGATGTTATATACAAAAAAGGGTGATTTCAGAGATGGTTAGCATTTAAACTTTGGAATTAGCTTAAGGAAACATCGCTAGCTAGTTGCACCTTAATGCCAGTAATCACAATAACCTGAAGTGTGTTACATGTGACTCCTAAACATTCTCCTGTATGCTGAGCATCACTATGTGTTGTACACACATAGGATGTGATGGAGGAGTGGGCCATTTGTCAGAAGTCTTGGCTCTACCTTGAGCCGATCTTCTCCAGTGATGACATCATGAGGCAGCTCCCAGTCGAGGGGAAGAGATACCAGACCATGGACAGAATGTGGAGGAAGGTCATGCTAGCAGCAAAACAAGACTCAAAGGTCAGTGGATAAGCATGGAATTGTGTATACATCACAACTCAATTCTTTTATTTAATGTTACCATTTTATAATAGTATTATTATGGTGGAGATTTCTTTATACCTAGGATCTTTTGACATTAATCTGTAGCACAATGGCAATGTTTAATGGTGAAATCCATGCTATATTTAGGTCATATCTTTCTGTGCTGATAACCGCCTGCTGGAGAACCTACGAGAGTGCAACAAGCTGCTCGACCAGGTGCAGAAGGGACTCAGTGAGTACTTGGAGACTAAGAGAATGGCCTTCCCTCGTTTCTACTTCCTCTCGGATGATGAGCTTCTAGAGATTCTCTCTCAGACCAAGGACCCAACTGCTGTCCAGCCTCACCTCAGAAAATGCTTTGAGAACGTTGCAAGGGTATGATAGTTGCATAAACAAAACAGGACAGTAGTAGATACTGGTAAATACCAATGTTTAACAGTGCTCCATAGTTGCTAAGAAGGCTGAGCATAGTACTAAATACCCTATGTATTTATTCAAAATCTATGTGGCCTCATGCTAGTAATTTATAAGATGACTGGTTTGATACATTGTTGTGGGGGGCTTATAGCTAGTACTTTACGGTATTTATAAAACTTTATTACCTTATAGCTTCGATTTGAAGAGGATTTGGCTATCACTAAGATGTATTCAGGAGAGGGAGAGGAGGTGCCATTCTGTGAGATCCTCTACCCAACTGGCAATGTAGAGGACTGGCTACTCGAGGTGGAGAGGGTTATGAGAGGATCACTCAAAAAAATCATTGAGGACTCCCTGATCAACTACAAAGAGGTAAAATGTAACATTTTGGTTACCAATAATTATTGTCAAAGGTGTTAGCAAAGTATTGTGCACATTGAAAGAAACACGTAATATTTGTACCATTATACATGTAATAGCTAAATAGTGTAAAAAGAAAGTGTGCATTTGCCTGAATCATCCGAGAGTATTACTCTTTTGATTGTACATATACACCTGTCTATTCCATGTTCCTACTACATTAGGTGCCTCGTACAGAGTGGGTGTTGAAGTGGCCTGGTCAGGTTGTGATAGCTGGCTGTCAGACATACTGGACCACTGAAGTCTCCAATGCCCTGGATGAGGGAAACCTGCCTGAACTCTACCAGAAGATGCTTGGACAGGTACATAACATTGTAGCAAGGCCAGTGATTGGTTTATATGTGAAAATAGTTGGTAAGGGGTCCTCAACATTCTGTGCATCCTTTGTTGGTATGGCTGTTACAGAGGGTGCTCTCCTTTAAGGAATGTGGTATTTTGCCAACTGCTCTATGTACCAGGGACCAATGTATATTCAAGCTGTTTCATTGCATACAAATTTCAGGATCATTCTTTAATCAATGGTACCCATGTTAAAAGCCATTTTACGTGCTAAATATGTGCATTGCAGTTGAGTGATCTGGTGAGTTTGGTGCGAGGGAAGCTGACCAAGCTGGGTCGTACAATCCTCTCAGCATTGATTGTGATTGAGGTGCATGCTCGTGATGTGGTGGCTAAGATGCTCGAGGAAAATGTGAAGAATGTCAATGACTTTGAATGGATCTCACAACTGAGGTATGTGCATGTTAGACATCAGATGTCATATGTCTACACAACTCCAGATATTTTCACTCAAAGTGTGACAGAAGTCACGATATCACTCCCTGGTTTGTACTGTTATAATTCAAGATACACAATATATAGATTTGTACAGAATATCATAGAAGGTACAACGACTCTATAGATTTTATATTGTAGGTACTACTGGGACGATGAGCTCCTGATGCGTGCAGTGAATGCCCAGTTCACCTATGGCTATGAATACCTTGGCAACACTGGTCGACTTGTCATCACTCCTCTTACTGATAGGTGCTACCTCACACTAACTGGAGCCCTTCATCTCAAGTTTGGAGGTGCCCCAGCTGGACCAGCTGGAACAGGAAAAACAGAAACAACAAAGGTACAATTATACTGTAATGTAGTATGTATTACAAGGACGCCATAAGTAAGATTTGTTCCTTGCTATAAGTTGCCGTTAAGAAATGACAGCGCAAACAAATTGGTTAGCATGGAGAATAGGTGGATAGATTATGTTTAGAAGTGGTCAGTTTGTGTCTGTTGCTTTCTATACAGAGTTGATAAATTAAATCACTTGGATCGTTGTAATTGAGCGATGGTATCCAAGGCCAGTGTGAGATGATGGTTGCTATCGGCCTCATGGATTTTCATTAGTTCACTATTTTTGCGTACTGTTTGAAATGTACAGCCAATATTATTCTCATATTTACAATGTACGATTTCATAGGGGCATATAGCCCTGTGCTCCTCAGCTTTACATCGTGGCATATATACAGTACATCCCCTATCATAGTTTCGGCAAGCGACACGGATCTGAGGGCATTCATGCCGATGCTTGTAAGTAATTTCATCATATGGGCCCACTTTGCCACATAAGCAACAATGGTATGTCCTTTTTGAACATTCCTCATTGACGTGTTGTGATAGCTTGTATCTCATTATCATTTCACCACAACGACATTCTTTTAAAGCAAAGTTGCATGTTCTTCCATGTTCTTGCAATGTCCCTGTCCAAACGTTAACATCAGATTTCACTGATGGTCTCTTACACTTCCTTGGTTGAGTACCTACAGTGTATGGACTATTATTCAATGACTATAAAAGCATGTTATTATTATGTTCTGGATAGCCAAAAACAATTCACGAGAGAAAGCACAGCTATATTTGTATTGCAGAAAGGTTTCATGAATTTTTTACCAATACGGTAAAGGTCACCACATCCCCTCATTAATACAAGAGAAAAAAATTTGTTGATAAAAATTTTCACCTGGCCTATGAGAGAGTAGGTACCAAAAATAGGTAAAAAAGGTTTTCTTGGAAAGATTTTCTGGCTATACAAACTATTAAACAAAATATGGTTACTATTCAGTATAAATTACTCTCCAACCAGCTATTAACTCACGTCTTATTGGCCATGACATATAGTTGTGGTCTTCATACTTCACTTTAAGTTGCTTGATACTGCAATCAGCTAAGTTTAATATAATGATAGCATATTAGTATAGATGAAGAATTTAATAGAGGAGGGGGAGACAATGGGGAGGAGGGAGGGGAGAGAGACACACACACACACACACACACACACACACACACACACACACACACACACACACACACACACACACACACACACACATACACACACACACACACACACACACACACACACACACACACACACACACAACTAGAGAAATAGAGACAGAGAGGGGGTTGAGCATTATACACATTATTCCTATGTGTATCAGCTTACTTTTTACATCGGGGAAGTATTTCATGATCCCCCTGCAATGGGGACATGTTGCACTGTTTTTCTTCCATCCACTAAGACACAAATGGCATAGGAGCTTGCAACAGCAGGTCAACTGCTGTGGGTCTTTGCAGACAAAAAGGCAGATGGCACACTTGAAGTCTTCGTCTACAGTATCAACAAAATCGAGGTCATAACCTCCAGTGGCCATGTCAAATATCATAGCACAAGTATCAGTAAAACTATCACAAAGCTGCCACTGTTGTAATTTTATGAATGTACCTTGATGACATCACTCTTTAATACTATACATGGGTGTTGCTGAATATGTAAAATATCCCATAACTCTACTGCTGCACTGATCATTTCCCAGTCATCAGGTTTGTGCTCCACCCCCTTCTCACCATAGAATGACTATCCTAAGCTAAGCTGGAGGTCCCTATTATATCCCATGAATACACCTAGGCTAATTATGCTCATAAGCATCAAAGCTGGGGATACTAATCACCCACATGTGTAGCTGAGGTTCTATAGTGTGAGTGTGAAGTTGTTAAACACCAACTTTAAGTATACTAAACTAACTCTACAGTGTTTGTGGTCACTTACATTAGCATGAGACACACACACACACACACACACACACATACACACACACACACACACAGTAGTTACATGACACTAATTGGGGTGCACAGATGCATGGTGGAGTGCACCCCAATTAACGTCATGTAACTGATTTGTTTGTCCATGACCCCCTTTTATCATCAGGGTACCCTATGATTACCTACACTCATCTCGTAGCCAGTAATTTTCCAATGAAAAAATTTTGGTTGCTAGACAATTGCAAACAAACATACATGTACACATACTGCTACCTTTGCACATTTTTTTATGATCATTTCTAATGATTTATCATAGGATCTTGCCAAGGCAATGGCCATACAATGTGTTGTATTCAACTGCTCTGACCAGCTTGACTTCATGGCCATGGGGAAATTCTTCAAAGGCTTGGCCAGTGCTGGAGCTTGGGCATGCTTTGATGAGTTCAATCGCATTGATATTGAAGTGCTCTCTGTGGTTGCCCAGCAAATCACTACCATACAGATTGCACAGCAGCAGAGGGTAAGAGACTAGTTATGTATACTTTGGCACAGTGATAGACTAGCAGACTGTTCCTTATAGTAAGAGGGAATGACCCAGAAATAAAGTTTATCAGTAAATGCACGACTGTATGTATGTGTGTACAAGTTTAATGGTACACGAATGATACTATGCACACACAAATATATGGCACACACACTCTTAACGAATACATACTTATGACCATCATAGCACTTCATTATTGAATCTAAGGCATTTCGTCATCAATGTTCACCTTGTACTTCACTTTTGAATACAGCTTGAGAAATTCATGTTTGAAGGAGTTGAGCTTACCCTGAAGGCCTCCTGTGCAGTGTTTGTCACTATGAACCCCGGCTATGCTGGGAGGACAGAGTTGCCAGACAACCTTAAAGCACTCTTTAGACCAGTAGCCATGATGGTGCCTGACTACGCCATGATTGCAGAAATTATGCTCTTCTCCTTTGGATTCTCAGATGCCAAGAACCTGGCCAAGAAGATTGTCACCACATTTAAGCTATCTTCAGAGCAGCTCAGTTCACAAGTAAGTGACAAATGGAACAGTCCTTTTTGTGGATAGCACTGAGTAGCTAGTCATAGTACTAGTGTATGTATATACATAACTGAGCTACTGTACATAGATCTCTCTATATGATGTGTTGTAGGATCATTATGATTTTGGTATGAGAGCTGTGAAGACTGTCATCTCAGCTGCTGGAAATATCAAGAGGGAGTATCCAGATATGGAAGAGGTTAGTGAGTAGTTAAACATAGTTGAAACAAACCTCTCCTTTATGCACCTATATATTTGTCTTTTCCTCCTCACCCCCCCCCCTTCCTACTCACATCACCTCTCCTCTTTATCTCTCTCTCTTTCCTTCTCCCTCTTCTTTCTCACTTTTTTTCTCTCAAATATGCACGTGTGCACACACTCAGGAGTTGATAGTTCTTCGAGCCATCAGAGATGCCAATGTGCCTAAATTTCTCATGGATGATCTCAAGCTATTCAATGGTATTGTGTCTGACCTATTCCCTAAGATCAGAGATGTCCCTGTGGACTATGGTGAGATGGAGCAAAGCATCCGGGCAAGATCTCTGGAGGCTGGGCTGGAAGATGTTGAAGGTTGGTACGAAATATATTTTGTCAACATTTGTTGGTCAAACTTATCTTTATAGTATTACAATATGGGATTTGAATCTGTATATATACATGTCCCACTATAGAAAACTTTTGGGATTTTAAGTCAGTATGCACTTAGAAGCTAACTATCTTGCCAGTTCCTTATAAATTTGAAGAAGAATATAATGCTCAAGATTCCCAACATAACAATATGCCAAATTTCAGATTTGTTTCCAGTACGTGAATCAGAGTTATCAGTTGTATTTTGGGAATAACTTACATTGGTCTCTTTTCGCAGAACATATTTACTCAAATTTGATTGTAGCTTGCATAAGTTATTGCGCTTCTCATGAAAAGATTATAAACATTTACGGTTTCCCAAATGTTGCCTCAGCAATTAAAGCCAGGCTATAAAATCATAATATTATACCATGTAAATAGGATATATATTTGTGCTGTCTTTGCAAGATATTGTTGTAGAAGTATACTAGCTTACTGTCAAAAGATTAATAGTGAGGTGTAGCTACTTCATTCAGATATGAATCCATTTGCCACAAGTGTGCTAGTTCTAATATTTATTACCACATCAGTTTCTGCTGATACTATCATTTCTGATAATTATACCTTGATGGTAGCCTTGAACTCAAGTTTTCATTGTCCTACTAATGATACCAATTGCTACCAGGTGACAATAAATGACCTCAATGAACGTTATAGTGTCCATCAGCCAGAGTACAAAATGTACTTACTTCAGTCTGGTACACATACTCTAGTACAAAATGCAAACATTAGACCTGCTGAAATTCTAATCATGAAAGGGGAAGTTATTGCAATTGTAAGGTGTCAATTTGAGCGCTTAAGGATCCATATAAGTGCTACAAATATTTATATAAACAGCTTACAGTTTCAGAATTGTGGCAATATTGAAATTTTGAAGAGTGGTAGCACACGTGTTGAGATCACAAACTGTACATTTAATCTTTCTAATCTACGAATTCAAGCTCCAGGTAAAGGTAGAGAGAATGCACTCTTTACCACAGTGGATAATATTCATGCTATTCGTAGTATAATAACGTTTGACAAGTCGAGTAATCTCAATATCAGGGGATACAGCAGATCCCATGTTGCCATTTCATGTACAAATTCTCAATTTTTCATTAATATTGCTCCAAAAAGAACAGTCATACTGAATAGTATGCATGTTCAAGATTGTCAATGCATATTTCGTTCAAGGTCAAAATCAGCAACTGTTAGAATTTCAAAATCTTGGTTTAATAATTCCTGTCTGAAATTTCAAATTATTCAAACTCGTAGTATTTTTCATACAGCATCAGTTACTATTAGCAACACCATATTTGAGCGGTGTTCTTGTGGATCTGTAATGTTATTTAATGGATCAAAAATACATGTACGTGTTACCTTTTATAATGTCAATATGACTAATAATTCTTCACCTATCATGAAGTCACCAGCTGGAGACGTACATCTGTGTGTATACATACTTGGATCCAATTTATATAGCCATAATGAGAATTTCATTTTTTATCTTGAAAATGATAGACTCAGTTTTAGCAAATCAGAAGTACACTTCATAGACAATGTTGTGGATCATAATGTTGTACTAGGTACCCCCATATATGCCAAAAATTCTGTCATTACATTCAAGAATAGTAGTGTTTTGTTTAACCAAAATCAGGGACCGCTCTGTGGTGGAATCGCAGCAGAATCAACACGAATGTATTTCTTAAGTGATGTGAAAATCAAGTTTTATGCAAACGGCGGACTAAAGGGTGGAGCATTGTCTCTGTATTCTGGCTCCAGGTTGGTTTTTAATGCTTCTCAATCAAATAATGCAACAATTGAGTTTGAAAATAATAGAGCACAGATTGGAGGAGCCATCTATGCAGAAGATAGTGGGTATGACATTGAATCCATATTTTATCTTCAGTGTAAAGCCTCTCATGTGAAACTGATATTTGGTGCCAATAATTTGGCTTCCTTCAGTGGAAACCAGATCTATGGAGGCTGGATTGACTGGCTAAGAAGAAATTATAGTGCTCCCCAAAACCACAGGGACTTGGTGAATGAGTTTGTGAAATTTGAAAGTCAAAGTAATGAAGAAGTTACTTGCAATCCTATCAGGATTTGTCTGTGCAAGAATAATACTGCTAACTGCACTATTGTAAGTCAGCCTATGGAGATATATGGACATGCTTTCAGCCTGGAGCTTGTTGGAGTAGGACAGAGGTACACTCCAGTGTTATCGCATGTGGAAGCAAGCCTATCAAGTGAAAAAGTGTATCAATCGAGTGTAGAGCCAAAAACTTTTAGCCTTCAGTCACACTGTACTACTGTCAATTACAAAATAGTGCCCCAAAGTAGTGATGAGGCAATGACACTTACACCATACTTACCATACTTGTACTATAGTACACACAATCATCACCTACCAACAGAAGATATTGTTGACTATATCTTTCAAAATCTCTCTATCATGTTGAAAATCAATGGATGTCCATGGGGTTTCCATATGATTGATAATGGTAGCTGTGGATGTCAACTGTTAAGTCAAGGTTTACACTGTGATATGAATAATTACACAATTCTCAGAAGTGGCCAGCAGTGGGTAGGTGTACATGTGACATATGAACACAATCATGGGAATGAGAATCCTGGAGTAATTTCTCATCAGCACTGCCCCTTTGACTATTGCCGGACAGATAACGACTCCCTTTCTATTCGCTTGGATAACCGAGATAAGCAGTGTGCATTTAATAGGGAAGGTATCCTTTGTGGAGGATGCAAAGAAAATCTAAGTCGAGTTTTGGGTACTTCAAATTGTAAGAAATGCACAAACAAATACACACCACTAATTGCTATGAGTTGGCTGATTTCAGGCTTTATTCTAGTCATGTGTCTGATGCTGCTTAACCTGACAGTCTCAGTTGGGACAATTAATGGACTTACGTTTTATGCTAACATCATTCGAGCTCAGCACACCACCTTCTTTACTCCTGATGATAAATTCTTAAGCAAGTTTATTGCTTGGCTCAATCTTGATGTTGGAACAGAAATGTGTCTGTATGACGGACTTGATTCATATGTCATCACGTGGCTGCAGTACGTCTATCCCCTTTACATCTGGCTAATTGCAGCTATAATAATTATTTTAAGCCACTACTCCAGTCGTATGTCAAAATTATGTGGTAAGAATATCTTACAAGTGTTAGCTACACTCTTCCTGATCTCCTATGCCAGGCTTCTTCGTCTTATGATTGAAGTTTTCTCCTTTACATGGATAACCTACCCAGATGGCCATAAGAAAGTAGTGTGGCTTGTGGATGGAAATTACAATTTTTTCAAAGGAAAGCTCATCCCTCTTGTATTAGTGACTATCATTTTGGTGCTACTATCACTGCCTTACACATTTATTCTTCTCACAATTCAATTACTTCAAAAAATGTCCCACTATCGCATTCTGTTTTGGGTCCAAAGACTCAAGCCTTTCTTTGATGCCTATACCGGGCCTTACAAGTCTCGTCATCGCTACTGGACTGGACTGTTACTTGTGGCTCGCATTGCCCTACTCATAACCTTTTCTGTGAATCAAAGCAATAATCTTTCTATCAACCTCCTAGCTATCATAACAGTCTCTGTTGTGCTACTGGGATGGCTTAGCTCTGCCAACTGGGTCTACAACAGTCCACTCAACAATTTCCTCGAGATAATTTTTCTCGGTAACCTTGGCTTAACCTCAGCTGCAGTATTATTCAATGTATCCAATGGAAAGAGTAGCCCGGCAGCGATCTATCTTTCAACCAGTGTAGCTTTTGCTATATT
Source organism: Stappiaceae bacterium (assembly GCA_964291365.2). Classification (GTDB taxonomy): domain Bacteria; phylum Pseudomonadota; class Alphaproteobacteria; order Rhizobiales; family Stappiaceae; genus JBDWFY01. The sequence continues at coordinate 903,485 of OZ220010.1, read as the reverse complement.
GATTTTCATTATCCTTTATCACATTTATAGACGTCTGGTGCTCACTAAACTCGGTTCAAAGTTGACAGTGAAAGTAATGCGAGTGCTTCCCATAAAAAATGCCACTAACACTGATGATTCAGATGATTCAGTTGAATTATCTGATATAGATCCACCAACGCCAGGCCACAGTGAAGTCACATCTACAATGGTTGATTTAAATCAAGCTTATTCGCATACATACGATTCGTATAACTCACATGATTTAAAGGAACCTCTGCTAGAAGATGACAATTGAAATGTAGACAATTAGGTATAGCATGTTGTCACAAAACTTGTATAGAAATAGCTGTGCTAGAATCTCCAGTTGATAATGTGTGCATGAAAACAAATATTTCCCAAATTTTCAACTTTCACAGCATCTAGATCTTTCTAGTGCAAGTATAGTATTATGTATACATCAAGGTTTAGTATTACCTTAATGCTTCTAGCATCTACAATTTTATGTATCATTGACTGTGTCTATACCTACTCAATAAGCACTACATTTGTGATAACCATGAGTTTATCCTCATCTGTTTGTCCATCTGGTACCGGCAAAAATTGCTACAATTCAATACTGAATGATCTAACTAATAGCTACGAAGTCAGTGCAAAAAAATGAGTGTATTTCATTTTGGTACACATACTATATTGAGTAAAAAATAAATTCTTGTCTGAAGTTTATACCAAAGCGTACTCGCAGTAACGACATTCTTACCTACCGGATTATTATCAATCACACCACCATTCAGGAGTGTTTCTGTAGATCTGTTCTTCAAATTGATAAAGTCGAAATTCAGTTTCATGTCATAATCAATGATGTAGTCATCAGTAATAACCCTTCGCCATTTCTGAAATCACAAGATGTTGGAGTAAATATTACTATTGTGGGAAACAATTCCTTCCATTGCAATAAAGATTTCATTTTCCACATACACAAAAGCAATATTTTCTTTGCTAAAACAGAAGTTTATTAACAATATAATCATATAATCATGATAATCATGTCACCGTAGTGAGTCAGACATTAAAACAGCATAAGTAGCTGTAATGCATTACCCCTGTGGCCTAGATGACAGACCTATTCTCAGAGTGCATAATCATTCATCTACATTGTTTGTCATTGATTTATTATATTTTCACTATAAATTCTCTTGATAGTTGTGGTTGTTTTTTCCTAGCAACAACTTCCATGTACCCATCAGGTCATCTGCATCTTTTCCTCTTATCATTTCATATTACATGCACAATATACACTCTTCAACAGTTTATATATAATATTATGGTTGTTGCTTTTGCATGCAAAGCTATACCACTATTTGGGAAAACCAAATGATGCACATATTTGCAAATGTTTACAATAACGGACTGATCTTGATTACATATGTAAGTTACACATAAGCAGTACGGCAAACAGATGTTAGCTCATTCGTCAATTTATGCTGTATGGCCATCATAATGAGGATCATTGGTAATTACCTATCTTTTATTGTTTTTGTGATCTGTGGCGGTGCTATTAATGTCACTGCATCTTGTGATAATCATACCTATATGATACGATTGAATTCATCTACATTTGCTTGTCCTGACACTGTTGAAAATTGTTATAATGTAACAATCAAGTACTTCAGCAGTCGACATGAACGATTGGACACGAACTGTGGCAATGAATTCATATTCCAGTCAGGTATTCATCGTTTCAACTTTAAACTACATTTACGAGCTGGGAGCCATTTAATCCTCACAGGGCAAGAACAAGAGGACACAATAATAGAATGCCAAGTGTATGCAAGCTTTTGGTTTAAAGCAAATTTAAACATCACAATTAATAACATAAAATTCTTTAAGTGTAAGAAATTTCAAGGTTTTGGTACCTCTGTTTATTTTTCGAATATGTACCTGATCAAAAGCTACTTGACCCTGGACCGTAGTGCACATGCTCTTCAACTTCAAGGCTCACCTAATGATAGTATTGTTTGCTCAGATGCATCATTTATTAATATTTATGTTGCTCCACGAAGTGCTGTAAAGATATTTAATATGTGGTTTCACAATTGCAGCCAGATTAACTTGATTTCAAGGTCTAAATCCATAGCTATTCAGATTCTCAAAAGTTGGTTTACCAATTCTTGTCTACAATTTAAATCCAACCTCACAAATAGTGCCTCTCACACCATACGTATTACTGTTGAAAAGACAACCTTTGAGCAGTGTTTTTGCCGATCTATGCAGCTATTTACTAAACCTAGTATAAAGGTCAATATTACGCTTAAAGATGTGACAATGGTTGATAATAACATGCCATTCCTAGAATCAGAAAACAGAGTTGTATCCATTAGAGTAATGGGTCATTGTACTTTTGATCGAAATAGGAACTTCATTATGTATCTGGACAATGTAAGAATATCTTTTATCAAGGCAGAAGTTAACTTCACTAATGGCACGGTGAATGCTACCGCAGTACAAGGTGCCCCCATCTATGCTAAAAATTCCAAAATTACATTTGATGAAAGCACTGTCATGTTTAAGCACAATCAAGGTCCTCTGTGTGGTGGAATCGTGGCAGAGTCAACACAGATATACTTCAAAGACAATGTTACTATCACTTTTCGTAATAACAGTGGTCTTAATGGTGGAGCACTCTCTCTGTACACTGAATCAAGGCTACACTTCAATTCCACTGATTCAAATATCACACTATACTTTCAAAACAATACTGCACAAATTGGTGGAGCAATTTATGTTGAGGATAGTGGATATAAAGACATTGAGTCCATATTTAAACTTGAGTGTGAACCTGAAAATGTGAAATTGGTATTTGATGAAGACAATGTGGCCTCCTTCAGTGGAAATCAAATTTATGGAGGCTGGATTGACTGGTTTGTGAATAAAACAAACAATATGATCCCAGAAAGTCATACAGACATAGTAAACAGATTTATAAAATTCAGCGATGAAAGTTACACTCAGGTATCTTCTCATCCAATTCGAATTTGCCTGTGTATCAATAACATTGTTGATTGCAATATCACCAATTATAGCATGACCATATATGGCAGAGCATTATCTCTGGACTTAGTTGGAGTTGGGCAGAGGTATACACCTGTCATTTCACTTGTACAGGCTCACCTGGTGCTTAAAGGAAAATCTAAAATCCATCAATCCAATTTTAGAGACACAAGACTCTTGAGCCTTCAGTCAGCCTGTACCAAAGTTGATTACAGAATCAATTCCCAGCGTGATGAAGAGAATATATCTCTTAAGCCTTATTTACCCTACTTGTATTATAGTAGCCATGCTCATGATATAATAACAAATGGTGTTGGTGATGGTCTCTTTCAACAACTGACAGTCAAGTTGAAACTAAACGAATGCCCGTGGGGTTTCACTGAACAAACCAACGGCAGCTGTGAGTGTCAACTCTCAAATCATGTGTGACATGAGCAATTACACTATTCTCAGAAGTGGCCAGCAGTGGGTAGGTGTGACATATGAGCACAACCATGAGAATAACAATCCTGGAGTAATTGCTCATCAGCACTGTCCCTTTGACTATTGCCGGACAGATGAGTCCTTTTCTATTCACCTGGAGAACCAAGATGAGCAGTGTGCATTCAATAGGCAAGGTATCCTTTGTGGGGGATGCAAAAAGAATCTGAGTAGAGTTTTGGGTACTTCAAGTTGTAAGAAATGCACTAACAAATACACACCACTAATTGCTGTGAGTTGGCTGATTTCAGGTTTAATTCTAGTCATATGCCTAATGCTGCTTAATCTGACAGTCTCAGTTGGAACAATCAATGGACTCACATTTTACGCCAACATTATTCGAGCTCAGCACACCACCTTCTTTCCTCCAGATGATAAATTCTTAAGTAAGTTTATTGCTTGGCTCAATCTTGATGTTGGAACAGAAATGTGTCTGTATGATGGACTTGATTCATATGCTATCACATGGCTGCAATACGTCTATCCTCTATACATATGGCTAATTGCGGCAGTAATAATTGTCTTAAGCCACTACTCCAGTCGTATGTCAAAACTATGTGGTAAGAATGCTGTACAAGTGTTAGCTACACTCTTCCTGATCTCCTATGCCAGGCTTCTTCGTCTTATAATTGAAGTTTTCTCCTTTACATGGATAACCTATCCAGATGGCCATACGAAAGCAGTGTGGCTTGTGGATGGAAATTATGAATATTTCAGAGGAAAGCTCATCCCTCTCGTATTAGTGACTATCATTTTTGTGCTACTATCACTGCCTTATACCTTTACTCTTCTCACAATTCAATTCCTTCAAAAAATGTCCCACCATCGCATTCTGTTTTGGGTTTGTAGATTAAAACCCTTCTTTGATGCCTATACTGGGCCTTACAAGTCTTCTCATCGCTACTGGACTGGATTGCTACTTGTGGCTCGCATTGCCCTACTTATAACCTTTTCTACGAATCAAAGCAATAATCTTTCAGTAAACCTCCTAGCTATTATAACAGTCTCTGTTGTGCTATTGGGATGGCTTAGCTCTGCCAACTGGGTCTACAACAGTCCACTTAACAATTTTCTTGAGATAGTTTTTCTCGGTAACCTTGGCTTAACCTCAGCTGCAGTATTATTCAATGTATCCAATGGAAAGAGTAGCCCGGCAGCGATCTATCTTTCAACCAGTGTAGCTTTTGCTATATTGATTTTCATTATCCTTTATCACATTTATAGACGTCTGGTGCTCACTAAACTCGGTTCAAAGTTGACAGTGAAAGTAATGCGAGTGCTTCCCATAAAAAATGCCACTAATACTGATGATTCAGATGACTCAGTTGAATTATCTGATATAGATCCACCAACGCCAGGCCACAATGAAGTCACATCCACAATGGTTGATTTGAATCAACCTTATTCGCATACGTATGATTCATATAACTCACATGATTTAAAGGAACCTCTGCTAGAAGATGACAATTGAAATGTAGATAATTAGGTATAGTATGTTGTTACAAAACGTGTATTGAAATAGTTGTGCTAGAATCTCCAGTTAATTATGTGTGTATGAAAACAAATATTTCCCAAATTTTCAACTTTCACAAAAAAACTTTTTCTATAAGTAGACTTACATTGGCTAGGGATGTTAGTGTTCCTGGAGAGCTTTAGCTACCAAGCATCTAGATCTTTCTAGTGCAAGTAAAGTACTATCATGTATACATCAAGGTTTAGTATGACCTTAATGCTTCTAGCATTTGCGATTTATTGTATCATTGACTGTGTCTATACATACCCAATAAGCACTACCTTTGTGGTAACCTTGAATTTATCCTCCTCTGCTTGTCCACCTAATGCCAGCAAGAGTTGCTACAATGCAGTACTGAATGATCTAACTGAATTTAAGTCGGTGCAAAAAATTGAATATGTGTTTCAGTCTGGTACGCATATATTGAGCAAAAAAGACTTAAAAGTTGGATATGCCAAAAATCTAACTGTCCATGGACAAGTAAATGCAACAATAAAGTGCGCAACTGAATCTGTAAGGATATCATTTATTACAGCTCCTTATATCATGCTCAAGGGTCTAGAGTTTCAAAACTGCAAAAATGTCATCATACAGAATAATTCTGTTGCTGTAACTGTTGATATCTTCAACTGTACTTTTTCTAATTCTTGTCTGTTATTCTTTGCTAAGAGTAGGAACCTTACTGCAATGAGAGGGGATTACATTGTAAGTTCCCTGATGTTACAGATGACTGATGTTCTTATGATCAGTGGATATAACTCCTCTGAGATTAGTATTACCTGTATAGATACAGAAGTGTATATACGTCCAGTACCAAAATCTGTAACCACATTATCTGACCTCCATGTTCTAGGTTGCAACAATACTCAATTTTACTCAAAAGCAAAAAATGTAACTGTTACGGTTACTAATTCAAAATTTATTAAATCTTGTCTTAAGTTTATATCAAAGCATACTGGCAGTAGCGACATTCATACCTACCGGATTATTATCAATCACACCACCATTCAGGAGTGTTTCTGTAGATCTGTTCTTCAAATTGATAAAGTCGAAATTCAATTTCACGTCATAATCAATGATGGAATCATCAGTAATAACTCTTCACCATTTCTGAAATCACAAGGTGTTGGAGTAAGTATTACTATTGTGGGAAACAATTCCTTCTATTGCAATAAGGATTTCATTTTCCACATAGACAAAAGTACAATTTCCTTTGCTAAAGCAGAAGTGTATTTTATTAATAATACAGTGAATTCGGCTATACAAGGCACGCCTATCTATGCTACAAATTCTTGGATTACATTTGAAGATTGTAGTGTTATGTTCAGTCATAATCAAGGGTCACTTAGTGGTGGAATTACAATAGGATCAACACCAATTATTTTCAAGGACAATGCAACAGTCACCTTCAGTGGTAACACTGGGCTAAATGGTGGAGCACTATCTCTATACACTAGGTCAAGGTTGACTTTCAATGCCTCCCAATCAAATAGTACACTAGTCTTTGAGAACAATACTGCAGCACATCTTGGTGGAGCAATCTATGTTGATGATAATGGATATACTAATATTGAATCCATATTTGATCTGCAGTGTGATTCCTCATATATAAAAGTGAAATTTGGTTATGGCAATGTAGCTTCATTTAGTGGAAATCAAATTTATGGAGGCTGGATTGACTGGTTTGTTGACAAGGAACTAAATAATACTCCTAGGAACGATAGAAATAGGACAAATCAATTTGTTGAAGTGAGTGATTCAGATGTGACCTCTAATCCCATCAGAATTTGCCTCTGTATGAATAACAAACCCAATTGTAGTGCCACAAGCTCTAACCATACTATATATGGTCACGCGTTAGATCTGGAATTAGTAGGTGTAGGACAGCGATTCACTCCTGTAATTTCAGTTGTAACGCATAATAGCAAGCTCAACTCTGTTATCATACCAAAGCTTACAAGCCTTCAGTCAGCTTGTACAAAGATAAAGTATGACATTAAATCCGAAACTAAAGAAGAGATGATAACACTTGAACCATATTTACCACACCTATACTACGGTAGCCATTCAGCGACGCATGATGTAAAAACACACAATATTGTTGGTGATCTATTCCACCAACTTACTATCAAGCTAAAATTTAACGAATGCCCACAGGGTTTCTATTTAAATAACGCTGGCTACTGCAATTGTCAGTTGTCAATCCAAAGGTTGTGTTTATCCTGTGACATTTCCAATTATACAATTCGCAGAAGTGGGCAGCAGTGGGTAGGTACGACACATGAGCATGACTTTGGGGACAACAATTCAGGAATAGTTGCTCATCAGCACTGCCCGTTTGACTATTGTCGGACCGACAACTCATCACTTTCCATTCGCTTGGAAAACCAAGATGTGCAGTGTGCTTTTAATAGAGAAGGTATTCTTTGTGGAGGATGTAAAGAGAATCTGAGTCGAGTTTTGGGTACTTCAAATTGTTTAGAATGTACTAATAAGTACATACTGTTGATTGTCATCACTTGGTTAATCTCAGGTTTAATTCTAGTCATATGTCTGATGCTACTTAACTTAACTGTATCAGTTGGAACAATCAATGGACTTATGTTTTATGCCAACATTATTCGAGCTCAGCATACTACCTTCTTTACCCCCAATATTTCTAACTCATTCTTAAGCATTTTTATTGCCTGGCTTAATTTGGATACCGGAATAGAAATGTGCCTCTACGATGGACTTGATTCATACGTTATCACGTGGCTACAGTATGTCTATCCCCTTTACATATGGTTAATTGCAGTGATAATAATTATTTTAAGCCACTACTCCAGTCGCATATCAAAGTTTTGTGGCAAAAACGCTGTACAAGTGTTAGCCACTCTCTTCCTAATCTCCTATGCCAGGCTCATTCGTCTTATGATCGAGGTGTTTTCCTTTACATGGATAACCTACTCAGATGGTCATAAGAAAGCAGTGTGGCTTGTGGACGGAAATTACGAATTTTTTAAAGGAAAGCTCATCCCTCTCATATTGGTGACTGTCATTTTTATACTACTGTCACTACCTTACGCCTTTATTCTTCTCACAATTCAATTCCTTCATAAAATATCCCACTATTGCATTCTGTTTTGGGTTCAAAGACTTAAGCCTTTCTTTGATGCCTATACAGGGCCTTACAAGTCTCGTCATCGCTACTGGACTGGACTGCTGCTTGTGGCTCGCATTGCCCTACTCATAACCTTTTCTGTGAATCAAAGCAATAATCTTTCTATCAACCTCCTAGCTATTATAACAGTCTCTGTTGTACTACTGGGATGGCTTAGCTCTGCCAACTGGGTCTACAACAGTCCACTTAACAATTTCCTCGAGATAATTTTTCTTGGTAACCTTGGCTTAACCTCGGCTGCAGTATTATTCAATATATCCAACGGAAAGAGTAGCCCAGCAGCGATCTATCTTTCAACCAGTGTAGCTTTTGCTCTATTTATCTTCATTGTCCTTTATCACATTTATCGGCGGCTGGTGCTCAGTAAACTCAGTTCAAAGTTGGCAATAAAAGTAATGCAAGTGCTTCCCATAAAGAATGTCACTAACACTAATATAGATTCCTCAACATCAGGCCATAATGAAGTCACCTCTACTATGGTTGAGCTAAATCAACCTTATTCACATATGTACGATTCGTATAACTCACATGATTTGAAGGAACCTCTACTAGAAGAACCTGATGATAAATAGAAATCAGATAATAATTATAGAGATAACTATAATATTGACTTAGAGGCAGTGTGTACATGTTGGTGTAGGTAGTAGTTATTGAGTTTAGTTGTGTGCATAATATTGTGATAATTACAATTGCTATAACACCTAATACTATTGAAAATTCATTGACGTGGCACATACGTGGTACCATAATCTAGCTGCATAATATTTAATAGAATCTGATATATACTACCATTAATGTACTCTTTATGTGCTACTAGGCTTTGTGAAGAAGTGTATCCAGCTCTATGAGACGACAGTGGTTCGTCACGGCCTCATGTTGGTTGGTCCAACCATTTCAGGAAAGACTAAATGCTATGAGGTTCTCCGTGACTCTCTTTCTGCTCTGAAGGGCAAGTGTACTCCTGGAGGGGTGCCGTTTGAGCAAGTACACACATATGTTCTCAATCCCAAATCTATCACTATGGGACAACTATATGGAGAGTTTGACCCTCTCACACATGAATGGTATGATCTCAACTAGTCACCAAAAGATACTATATATTATTTGTACACTGTAGCCTTTGGGAGCTTGGATCCTAGACTCTTTAGCCTTTTATGCTCGAGTATGAAGCACACTTTGTTAGTTTTATTACTGCTTATATTCCCAGGACTGATGGTATTTTGGCCTGCCTGATCCGTGCTGGTGTGGCCAGTGAGACTCCAGACAAGAAGTGGTTTCTGTTTGATGGTCCTGTGGATGCCATATGGATTGAGAACATGAACACAGTGCTCGATGATAATAAGAAGCTTTGTCTCAGCAGTGGAGAAATCATCAAACTAACAGAGGTATGCTATACCAAATAGCATGTGAAGTCTAGATCTAATCATCCACTTTTTAAGAGAATGCCAGAAAAAACCAATCGTTTATGTAGTAAGAAGCGTAAATAATCCATGAGCAAGCAAGTGGGAAGTACTGTGTAGTTTGTGGTAACATGCAGCTTTGCAAAGCTGCTGTCTGCAAAGATTATCTACTTTACATCTGACATGATCATTACAATCTTTCTGCAGCAAATGACAATGATGTTTGAAGTTCAAGACTTGGCAGTTGCCTCACCAGCCACAGTCAGTCGCTGTGGTATGGTCTACCTGGAGCCTTCCATCCTTGGCCTCTCCCCATTTGTTCGCTGCTGGCTCAAGAAGCTTCCAGAAGCCATTATACCTCACAAAGAGAAACTGGAGATACTCTTTCACAAATTCATGGAGCCATCCATCAAGTTTATGCGAAAGAACTTAAAGGAAATTGTCCCCACCAATAATGGGAACTTGACATTCTCACTGCTGAAGATTCTGGACTGCTTTTTTGTGCCATTCATCTCAAAAGAGGTGAAAAGTTGTGTGCAGTGATCGTTGGCCCTAACTATGCATCATCTCACTTTTATGAGTCAGTTGCATGCACATAAGATGAGTCATGGTAACCCAAATCTTGCATAAAATTAATGAATCATATGCATGTATCTCCTTAAGTGGTTACCTATTTTGTATCATTTTGTAATCTCTCTATACAGGGTTACACTGTTCCAGCTGATAAGCTGAAGGCCATCAATAAACTGATAGAGCCATGGTTTCTGTTCTCTCTAGTGTGGAGCATTGGGGCTAGTTGTGATGCAGACTCAAGGAAAAAGTTCGACCAGTATCTCCGAAACAAAATCAAAGAGGAGAAGGTATGATGTAAGAAAAAATTAACAATTCCTGAGAAACAAAATTTGTTCCAAATACATTCCAGTTATATCATTTAAAGAGACTACGTATTGTAGTTGATATTGGCCATCAAGTGACCTTCTCTTATTACTACATATATGTAAATGCCTGCATGAAAAAACCTTTACTTAAATGTTGCAGATTTCTATGCCTTTCCCTGAGGGTGGTCTGGTGTACGACTACAGCCTTGATGATGGAGGGACCAGTAGGATTGGGGAGGAGGAGGAAGAAGAGGAAAAGAAAAAGACAAAGGTGCCTACTCACTATACCTCTTTAGAAGATATTTGCTCAGCCATCTGTAGCTCCTGGTTCCTCTAGTTGCCAGTAGTGCAACTGTCAAAGATATAATTTCCTTAGAGGATACCATAATGTTTGCAAAAGATGTCACCAAATTTAAGATCTGCCAATAATAATCACTGCGTACATAAGAGTGACGGCCGAGCATTCAAGTCATGTGTAATATCATTTCCATTATAAACAATGTTTTTTAATTACTGATATCATATATTTTTAGGTCCAATGGGTTGGCTGGATGGATGATATGCCAGAATACGTAGTGGATCCCAACATGAGGTTCTCTGACATCATTGTCCCCACTGTTGACACCGTCAGGGCTCACTTCCTGCTGGAGCTGCTTGTCTCAAATTTCAAACAAGTACGTCTTCTCTTTCTTTTTCATCTCTCTCTCTCTCTCTCTCTCTCTCTCTCTCTCTCTCTCTCTCTCTCTTTCTTTACAGCCACCCCCCCACCACACACACACACACACACACACACATATATGCACTCACTAAACTATGTTTTTTATTTCTCTATACTACAGGTGTTGTGTGTAGGTCCCACTGGTACTGGAAAGACTTTGGCTGTATCTGACAAGCTGCTAAAGGGAATGTCCAACAAGTACCTCTCCCATTTCATCTCCTTCTCTGCTCGTACATCTGCCAACCAGACTCAGGATATCATTGATTCCAAGCTTGACAAGAGGTCTGTTACTTGACATGATTACTTTAATAAGTGTACATGCTCTCTTTCAACATTTGCTTGAGACTATGCACAATTGCATATCTGCTGGCCTGCAAATTATTCCACCAAGTCCTTACAGTGAATAAATTGTAGCTCTGCAAAGGTGTAAAATTAATGCTTTTGCTATCCATAACATTAACATAACATGTATTGCATAATGTTTTACTCATTTTCTAATACAGGCGTAAAGGAGTGTTTGGTCCACCCCTTGGGAAGAGGCAGGTATTCTTCATCGATGATCTAAACATGCCAGCCTTGGAGGTGTATGGAGCCCAGCCTCCCATTGAGCTAGTCAGGCAATGGATGGACCATGGAGGATGGTATGACAGGAAGGCTATTGGTAAGTACTATAAATTTTAGGGACTTGTGTGTGTGTGTGTGTATGTGTTTGATAATTACAGTTGATGTCAACATTTTCTATAATATAGCATTTTATTTGCATCATACAACTGTAGTCATCAATGCTTAATTATTGTTTGTAATTGGCTTTTAGGTTCATTCCGTAAACTAGTGGATATCACATTTGTATGTGCCATGGGACCTCCAGGAGGTGGGCGTAATCCCATCACCCCAAGACTAAAAAGACATTTCAATTACATCTCATTCACTGAGCTGGAGGATGACTCTAAAAGAAGGTGTATAGCAGCTTAGATTATGTCTGGAAAGTAGATGCACTAACTCTATGATTTCTTGTTCACTTTTATTAATTATCTCTCTCTCCATATGCTCGACACATGCAGAATCTTTTCCTCCATTGTTTCAGCCTGGTTGACTGGTTTTGAGAATGCAGACCAATTGGTCCCTAAGCTGGTCAATGCCACTAACACAGTCTATACCACTATCATGACTGAGCTGCTGCCCACACCTACCAAGTCACACTATACCTTCAACCTCAGAGATCTCTCCAAAGTGTTCCAAGGAATGCTCATGGCCCAACCAAATAAATTTAAGGTATTTTAGTAATCCATCCTCAAATTTTGATTCAGAAAAAAAATTGTGTGGTGTGGGGGGTGGGGGCAGGAAATGTAGTGGGCTAATCAATCTCTAGGGAAAGCAATAGCCCACCTCTTAAGTAGCTGGCTCTATGTTGGCCATATCCGTAAGACCACCTCATTTTGTCCCTTTCAGACACTGCAAGCATTGTTGAAGTTGTGGACTCATGAATGTAGCCGTATCTTTGAGGATCGTCTCGTGAACAATGAAGACAGGGAGTGGTTTCAGAAGCTCATCAGTAAGACTATGAATACAGAGTTCTCAGTGGATCCCAAGGAGATAGTTGGTGAAGGTCCACTGCTCTATGGCGACTTCATGATGCCAAATACTGATAATAAGAACTATGAAGAGATCACCGATATGGAAAAGGTTGGTAACTAATTGCATATGCCAAATTTTATATAGCATATGCATGCTAAGATTGTCCTACATGTAACACCTATTCTTAGAATATAGGTGTAACAAATACCGATTGGTCACATTGAAGCTTCTAACCAACTTAGAAACCTGTAGGTTTACTAAGTGCCTCTAGCACTTAGAAAACCTACTTAGTAAACCCACTTGGTCCAGCATAGCAACAAAGCATTAGCTATGTGACGACCATACATAGCGCTGTATTATTACTCTAACTGTGGTAAACATTTAGCCGTCTACTATCAGCCCACAAAACCACACTCACCGTATTATTGGAAGTGAATAGCGCATGCTCGAAGTACGAGCACGGAACTGAGCACATTTTGCCACACCCACGATGAACATTAGTGCTGGTGACTCGACGAGTTGATCAGCGCAAGAGTAGGTTGCTAACTCGTATTTCATACTATATAGCTCACTAGCTAGCTTCTTTTTCATCTCAGGCTCTCATTTTGAACTGTCATGGTTATGGTTGCTATATTCTAAATAAGTTAGATACCTCGTCCAATGGGATCTACGCTCTTTAGAGACCCTCAGGCCTGAAGTAGCGCCCTCGCTACGCTCGGGATGCTACAGCCTCGGGCCTTCGGGTCTCTAAATCACGTAGATCCCTTGGACTCAGTATCTAACTATTATATAGAAGCCTCAGTTTTATGTAGTGGCAGTCTCGACTATATTGCCTTTATATACATTATATATTTTAAGAAAAGTAGTTTTTTTGATCTTTCATATTGAGCTTTTTTTTTTCATACAGCTGAATCGCATCCTTGAAGAGTACCTTGACGACTACAATCAGATCAACACAGCTCAGATGAGGCTGGTCCTGTTCTTGGATGCTGTTCGTCATGTCTGTCGTATCTCTCGTATCATTCGTCAGCCTCTTGGCAATGCCCTGCTGCTGGGTGTGGGGGGTAGTGGCCGACAGAGCTTAACCAGACTGGCAGCTCATATGTGAGTCAAAGATATAGTATTTTTATCATACTAATTTTTTTGAGATAGTAGGATGGTTAAATACTCTGTTGCTTTGCTTAAGACCATGAAATCATTATTTTTGTCCAAAAATTACACCAGAAAATTGTGCATACAGTTTTGTATGGGAAATAGTGTTGCATTGGCCATGTATAAGATTGGACAAGCTTTATGTATTATGCTCTCAAAAGTAATAATAGTGATCAAATATTTTGTGGTTTTCTTTGTAGGGCTGAATACGACCTGTTTCAGATTGAGCTCTCCAAGAACTACGGTATACCTGAATGGAGAGAAGATGTGAAGAATTGCCTCATGAAGGCTGGTCTGGAAAACACTGCTGTGGTCTTTCTCTTCTCAGACACACAAATCAAGAGCGAGCTATTTCTTGAAGACATCAACAACATACTGAACTCTGGAGATGTGCCAAATATCTATGCTTTCGATGATTTGGATAAGATTTATCATGAGATGAAACCTGTTGTTCAGGATGCAGGACTTCAGCCTACCAAGGCTAACCTGTTCTCAGCATTCACGAAAAGAATTCGTAGCAACATTCACATGGTTATCTGTATGAGGTAAGCATTCATCCTACATATACATAATACTATAGCATTGTATCCAAAGCGGATGCAGAGACAAGTGATTATTTCTATGTGTGTATGTGTGTGAGTGTGTTTTATATGTACATATGAGAGGGAGAGAGAGAGAGAGAGAGAGAGAGAGAGAGAGAGAAGGAATATGTGAACTCAAATTAGTCCTATACACCACTTGATAGCAGGATGCATATACTTCAGTAATACTTGTAATCATACCTAAGATGTGTAAACACATCATCATGTTCTCTACCACATCATTGTCTGCAGTCCCATTGGTGAGATTTTCCGTTCTCGTCTTCGTCAGTTCCCCAGTCTGGTGACCTGTTGTACCATTGATTGGTTCTCAGAGTGGCCAGATGAAGCTCTCAAGTCTGTGGCCACTAGCTTCCTCCAGGACATCACTGAGATTGATAATCCTGACACCATCCCTGGACTTGTAAGTGCAAGACTGTACTTGTCAATTTGGCACAATAATGCTCTCAGTTTGCAAAATACTTTAGTCAGTAGCTACTATAATTTAATGATAGTGATCAAACCACACAAACTATACATTAATGTCTATTATTTCAGCTGCCTATAGCTAGCTACATCTGCCTTTACTTGTGATACACTTTTTATTTAGGTGCACATGTGCGTTGAGATTCATCAGTCTGTGGCAAAGAAGTCACTCCAGTTCAAAGCTGAGCTGTCCCGTCATAACTATGTCACTCCAACTAGCTACCTGGAGTTACTAGGCCTGTTCTCCACCATGATAAAACAGAAGAAGAATGAGATCAGTACTCAGAGGAATAGAACCAAGTCTGGGCTTGATAAGGTAGCTAAGCATGAGTATATTACTAATGACTTTTATGGGTAGCACATGTAACTGTATTCCTACACTGTAAAATGTCTGGACATAACCTTCCTTTTTCTCTCTTTTTGATAGCTTCTGACAACAGCAAGTGAAGTAGCCAAGCTACAAGAAGAGTTGGAAGAAATGCAGCCACAACTTGAGCAAGCACAGGTAAACATGTATGATACAGTAAAGTATACATGCCCCATGAAACTTTCTCCTTAATACGGTCACATCTGGAACAGCTTGAAATGTCTTGATTAACTTTAGGGTCTTTTATGTACTCTACTGGAGCCAAGTGTGTTGTTCTGATTTAACTGTACTTGTAATTTAAACAACATAGGTGGAGACTGAGGAGACGATGACACAGATACAGAAGGACACACAAGTAGCCAATGAGACCAAGGTAATTGTGCAGAAGGAAGAGAAGGAGGCAACTGCCAAGGCAGAGAAGACACAGGCTATTGCTGACGATGCACAGAGGGACCTGGATGAAGCATTGCCGATGTTGGATGCTGCCCTGGCTAGCTTAAAGTCACTCAATAAGGGAGATGTTGTAGAGGTGGGTGAAGTATTAAAGTGGCAAAGGCAGTGTACTGTTAAATTTCCTAATTCTGAAGGCTCTACCTTTGTGCAGTTAGATATGTATACCTGGATAGGCGCTAAGATAGATATCTATGGTGAAACTCCAAAATTTTTATTTGCATGTATACTGTGTGTCTAGGTGCGTGCCCTTCAACGCCCTCCTTTGGGAGTGAAGCTTGTTATTGAAGCAGTCTGCATCATGAAAGAAGTGAAACCAAAGAAAGTTGCTGGCGACAAACCTGGAGTGAAAATCGATGACTACTGGGATGTTGGAAAAGCACTTCTTCAAGATCCACAAAAATTTTTGGACAGCTTGTTCAAATATGATCGTGATAATATCCCAGACCCTGTTATTACAAAGATTCAGCCATACATTGACAATGAGGATTTCACACCGAGTGCTATCTCTAAAGTATCCAAAGCTTGTACATCAATCTGTCAGTGGGTTAGAGCCATGCATAAGTACCACTTTGTCGCCAAGGCTGTGGCTCCAAAAAGAGTGAGTTTATTATAACCTCGAACCAGGCCTTCCCATGTGTTTCAACGTTTCACGCGAAAAATCGGGAAGGCCTGGTTGATTTTGCTGACGTAATGGACGTGGTTTGAGCTGACGCGCAATGGAATGCGTAATTATTGCACTATCGCCCACGCGTTCGGTACGGTATCGTCACGCAACGCCGCGTACCATACCGGTACCGTAACGCGTATACAGTACAGTGCATGCAATAATTACGCATTCCATTGCGCGTCAGTGCTGCAACTCAAACCACGTCCATTACGTCAGCAAAATCAACCAGGCTTTCCCAATTTTTCGCGTGAAACGTTGAAAAACATGGGAAGGCCTGGTTCGAGGCTAAGTTTATTACTATTCATATGGTTGTGTGTACTGGGTTGGAATGATCCATAGTCCTCTAATAAAAAAAAAAAAAAAAAAAATACCAAGATAGACTATGTTGTTGGTCTTCCTCCTCTCAACCTGTCTTCTTTCTTGTGACATTTTTTGTTTAGGCTGCTTTGAAAGAAGCCAAGGAGTCTCTTGATGAGACCCTTCGTATCCTGAATGAGGCTAAAGCCAGACTGAGGGAGGTGGAGGAGGGCATAGCTGCTCTACAGGCCAAGTATGAGGAGTGTGTGGCCAAGAAAGAAGAACTCAAGGATAAGTGTGACCTCTGCTCTGCCAGACTGACCAGAGCTGAGAAGGTCAGCATTATCAAATCAGCCTCATCTCCAGGCTCTTCAGTGTAGCTAACATACAGAAAATCCAAACAACATTGAATAGCTGGGAATGGGTCTGGAGATGAGGCTAATAACTATGAAATGGATATGTTTGATATTATGAATTTTGTTGATGTTAATTTTATATGCTTCTTTTTTAGCTCATTGGTGGTCTTGCTGATGAGAAGATCAGGTGGGCGGAGTCAGTAGAGGGTTTCGATAAAATGCTGGTCAATGTTATTGGTGATGTCATGATGTCTGCAGGAGTGGTAGCCTATCTGGGAGCTTTCACAGTTAGTACAATAATATAGCATCCAGAATGTCCATGTATGCATACAACCAATCTAACTTCTAATTTTCATTGCAACATACTCTATAAACAACATTTTTTTTTTTCAAAGTTTATTACAGAAATTGGGTGATATTAAATTTTTGCTATGCAGGGAGAGTATCGTGTTGACTTGGTTCAGGAGTGGCAGAGGGAGCTAACAGCCTGCAAAGTCCCTCACACCGGTGGAGCAACTCTGGTCTCCATTCTCTCTGACCCTGTCAAGATTCGAAACTGGCAGATAGCTGGGCTGCCTCGAGACACGCTGTCGGTGGAGAATGGTGTGATAGTGCAGTTCTCCAGAAGATGGCCTCTGTTCATTGACCCACAGGGACAGGCAAACAAATGGGTCAAAAACATGGTGAGTTAAATGCCTCATTAACACAGGGTTCGGAGAGTATAAAATTAATTAAAAAAGCTAGGCATTTAACTTTGAAAAAAGCTCCTTAATTTTTGCATAATATTTATGTAGTAAGCTTTCTTACAGGAAAAGAACAATGCACTTGATGTGGTGAAACTCACCGATAAGGACTTTCTCCGCAGTCTTGAGAATGCTGTACGTTTTGGTAAGCCGTGCCTCTTGGAGAATGTTGGTCAAGACTTAGACCCTGCACTGGAGCCTATTCTACTCAAGCAAACCTTCAAGCAAGCTGGCAGCACTGTGATCAAGCTAGGAGATTCCATTATTCCATACCATGATGATTTCAAATTCTACATTACGACCAAGCTACCCAATCCACACTATACTCCAGAGATATCTACTAAAGCGACTCTAGTCAACTTCACACTCTCCCCAGGGTCAGTGTTTCAGAGTATGCTTAATTAATGTGTGATTAATGTTCAGCCTTGTGTGAGTGTGGGTATGTGTACAATGTAGTGTGTTATGTGCGTGTTTGTGCATGCATTTTTTGGGAGGGATGTTTTTTAAAAAGGACCTTTCTGTCTCCCCATGCATACAATTATTGTGTATCAATCTTCCTTCATAGAGCTTAGCTAATTTTATTTCTTCTTCTTCCTACTTGTATTACACCTTACAGTGGTCTGGAGGATCAGCTGCTTGGTATAGTGGTAGCTGAGGAGAGGCCGGATCTCGAGGAGGCAAAGAACGCTCTGATCATTAGCAATGCTAAGATGAAGCAAGAGCTGAAAGAGATTGAGGATCAGATTCTGTATCGACTCAGTAACTCAGAGGGAAACCCTGTTGATGATGAGGACCTTATTCGAGTGTTGGAGGCCTCAAAGCTCAAATCACAAGAGATTCAGGTACAAATCATTCACACATACCATACTTCTTCTAAAAATTCAGCACAAAAATAATAATTATGCTCGAGATTTGCCCAATTTTTAGAGGCAAATATTCAACATTCCAGCTGTGTGTACATTCTATTCCCGTATATACATGTGATAACCATTGTCAAAAATTTTCCATCATTCAGTAACGGTGTCGAATAATTAGAGGTGCCGAATTTTTAGAACTACAGTGTGTGAATTAGGATAGTTAGACAATGCTTTCCTCAATGTGCATTGTATTATTTCATTCATGTAGGCTAAAGTAGCTGATGCTGAAAAGACAGAGCAGGAGATTGACATCACCCGAAGTAAATACATCCCTGTGGCCACACGCACTCAGCTGCTCTTCTTTTGCACAACTGATCTGTCTAGTATTGATCCCATGTACCAGTACTCGCTGGAGTGGTATATCACCATCTTTCTTAATTCAATCGCTTCAGCTGAACAGTCTGGTATGTTCCTGATATATCTGCTGTTCTCTCTCTCTCTCTCTCTCTCTCTCTCTCTCTCTCTCTCTCTCTCTCACACACACACACACACACACACACACATTTTTTATGTTTTGACTCATCTACTGCCTGTTGTGTATTCCAATCATACAGATGATCTTGAGGAGCGTATTGTCCACATTAATGACTACTTCACCTTCAGCTTGTACAGCAATGTCTGTCGATCACTCTTTGAGAAGCACAAACTACTCTTCTCCTTCCTGCTGTGTGTCCGCATACTCATGAATGACAACAAAATAAACATGGTAAGGATCAAAATGTGCCATCCATAACCGTCATGAAACAATCACTTCTGTAGCATATTTTTTGGTGGGGGGCAAATTTCATGGATTTGAGTTGATGAATTTACAGCACATAGTAATTTACCTGGTATGATGATTTTTCAACTGCTTTGGTGTCAATTCAGTGATCTAATTCCCTCTGTATGCATATTCCCATGATGATTTTACATACTTGTAATCATTTTGTGTTCAAGTACTTCAACTATCATGTTGCTATTGCCATGCTACAGAATGAATGGCGTCACCTGATTGCAGGAGGCACCACTACTCCCAAGAAGCTAGCCAACCCAGCTCCTGAGTGGATATCAGAGAGAGTCTGGAATGACATCCTTACACTACCAGCTCTGCCTACCTTTACAAAATTAGCCGAAGAGTTCAGTGAACTTACTGAGGGTTTCAAGAAGATATTTGACAGTGTGGAGCCACACAGAGAACCACTGCCAGGGCACTGGAATACCGAATTGGATGACTTCCAAAAGATGCTTGTTCTGAAATGTATTCGTGCTGACAAACTGACAAATTCTATGCAGGCAAGTGACTCTACATTTTTTTATGGTTCACGTGGATGATTTCACATTGCCACCATACTATTATTTAATCAATCATTACACGTTGCAATTTAACTTGTATAATATGTGCCTATGCAGGATTTTGTTTCCAAGAACCTTGGTCAGAGGTTCATTGAGCCACAAACTGCTGAGCTTGGTCTGGTATTCCGGGACTCCTCTCCAACCACACCTCTCATCTTTGTCCTCTCCCAAGGAACCGATCCAGCTGCTGATCTATACAAGTTTGCTGAAGAGGTAAACTCTATTAACTCACGTATAGCTATCAGTAGCTTGCATACTATAATAATTGGTACCGTATAGCCGGAAATTTTTGCTGGACAAAAATTTTTGCCAAACCCAGCTACCTTTGTATTGCAGAAATACTTGGTAGAATAAATTTTCGCCAATGCAATAAAGGTCGCCATATCCCCTATGTAATCATCAACACAGGACACAAAAATTTTCAGATAAAAAAAACATTTTGCCAATAAGAGCAAGTGGCAAAATTGGCAAAATTTTTCTCCTGGCAAAAAATTCCAGTATGTAGAGTAGCTTGTGAACAGTAAGTAGTAATATCTCAGATTGCTTTGCTATGTTGTATGCTGCCATCTCTAAAATCACAGCATTTAGTGCCAACTTGAGCTTATCAATACTGCATGTGATTAAGCTAATTTTCTATCTTAAATATTTAAACTTTGGTGACTGCCACCCCCTATTACACATACTTACAGATTTCAACTGACCAATAATCTTGTTACAAGTGTTCAACTTTTTTCTTAACTGTAGATGAAGTTCACGAAGAAGCTATCAGCCATTTCATTAGGTCAGGGGCAGGGCCCACGAGCTGAGGCAATGATGAGGCAGGGAATGGATCGAGGAAGATGGGTGTTCTTCCAAAACTGCCACTTGTCCCCCAGCTGGATGCCAGCTCTGGAGAGACTCATCGAGCAGATTGATGGAGACAAGGTATAAAAGTAGTGGAATGAATATCATAGATTGTACACCTTATAAAGTCATATTTTGAGTACTATAGATACTTTTGTATGAGTATTAAATATGTACTGTTATTTTCTTATGCTCATGTGTACATTAGCAAATGCTATAGTATACCTATGTGTGAGTGATTCAAGCATGTCATGAATTATGCTCCTTGTAACATTTGATTTTGTCTGCTTTTGTTTATTAGGTTCACCGTGACTTCCGTCTGTGGCTGACTAGTATGCCCAGTCCCAAGTTTCCAGTCCCTGTTCTCCAGAACAGCTCCAAGATGACCATTGAGCCACCTCGTGGGGTCAAGGCTAACCTACTGAAGAGCTTTACTGGATTCAGTGATGAATTCCTAGAGGGCAACTCGAAGGTTAGGGTTAAAGGGGTTACAGTTTTATGTTGGGACAGAAAATACACAGGATAACCACTGTTTAGACTACCGGTATGTTTTTCACTCTTCCCCCCCCCCCCAAGCTCAATATGCATTTCACATAGCTCATGACAATGAAAAGTACCCAGATTAGTGGATAAATCATGAAGCTATTGCTATGATTCTCCGTACAAAAGCCACAAGAGTATTAATTTTGGTGTCTTATTCTTACACATACAGCATGATGAGTTCAAGTTCCTCCTATTCTCACTGTGTGTATTTCATGGAGTGACTCTGGAGAGGAGGAAGTTTGGAGCTCTTGGGTTCAATATTCCATACGAGTTCACTGATGGAGACCTTAGGATATGTATTAGCCAGCTTAGCATGTTTCTGGATGAGTACACTGAGATTCCTTTCAAAGTAAGTCAGTCACTATGTTCAAGAAAAACATATGTTTATACCATCCAATATGAATAGCTAATTCAAAGAAAAGGGAAGACTTTTATGGCCATAATTGAGCTTGTGAAATAATTATACATGGTGCTCAAATTGAATTTTATGATTTCCCACAGATGTATGTATACTTTAATTGCAAATACAGTAAATACGAACCTAGCTACAATACAAGGTTAAGGCCACTAGCTATAGAAAAATGTATTCCTTTTTAACACCACCATCAAGAAGTTTAACTATGGTGTAATGATGACCTATTCCACTAGGTATTGAAGTATACTGCTGGCCACATCAACTATGGTGGACGAGTGACTGATGACTGGGACAGGAGGTGCATCATGAACATCTTGAATGATTTCTACTGCCCTGCAGCTCTCAGCACAGAGTATGTCTTCTCTGAGTCAGATGTATATCATCAGTTCCCTCCTGACACAGATCATAAGGTATACATTTATTAACAGCATTCATGCCAGTATTGCAGTATCTAGCTTCAAAGAGATCTTTTAGAAATGTCTAGGCACATAACTAAAGTGTTTATGAAAGTGATTTCTCCTTGTAGACGTACATGCAGCACATTCGTGGTCTACCAATTAACGATACTCCTGAAATGTTTGGACTGCATGAGAACGCTAACATCACATTTGCTCTGAATGAGACCTTTGCTCTCCTCAATGGTATCCTGCTCCTCCAACCCAAGTCAAGTGCTGGTGGGGGACAGTCTAGAGAAGAGGTATGTACATGTACTAGATTTTACAAGACTGTGCTAAGTGAATTTTGTGGAATAGTCATAAAGGTAGTATGAAAATGGAACACCCATGAATGTCTTCCTGTGATTTGATCAGATGTTTAGTAGCCATAGAAATACTATTTTGAATGTGCATGGGGACCATAATATTATTTCTCTGATAGCGGCTACTCTGATGACGGATGTAATAGTTCTTTCTGCTTAACATTTCCTGTTATTGTGGAATATCTCTATTTCCACAGGTTGTTGATGAGATTGCTCAGAAGATCATGGGGCAGGTACCAAAACCACTACCACTGGCTGAAATCATGGAAAAGTACCCCGTCAAATATGAAGAGTCTATGAACACTGTTCTTGTTCAAGAGGTCATCCGCTATAACCGTCTCCTCAAAGTAATCCATTCTTCTCTTGTGGATCTGAGGAAGGCTCTCAAAGGATTGGTGGTCATGTCCCAGGCTCTCGAGACGATGTTCAACAGTATCTACAACAATACGGTGCCTGAAATGTGGGCAAGCAAGGTGAGCATTTTACCTTGTGGAAAGGAAAAAATTTGTCCTAGCGGCACACACTCTGTGTGTTGATGTTTTGGGAAATTGCTCAACCACCAAGTCTGCATTACACCCTCTCTCACTACTTGGCTGTTAAACTGCTAGCAAAAGAGGGTGTAGCTCAATGTTGGGGTGCTATGTGATTTAACTGGTACATACATGAATTCAAAACATGTTACTGTACTTTTACTTAAATTGTATGTGTAGGCCTACCCCTCTCTGAAGCCACTTGCTGCATGGGTCACTGATTTGGTCGAACGAATGAAGTTCATCCAGGATTGGATTGATAATGGCATTCCGTCTGTGTTCTGGATCTCTGGTTTCTTCTTCCCTCAAGCCTTTCTCACTGGCACACTGCAGAACTTTGCCAGGAAAGCTGTCATCTCTATTGACACCATCACATTTGATTTCAAGGTGATAATAACACAATTAAGTCTTGTATTGAGAAGGAATTATAGTTTTGTGCATGGTGTGCCAAACAATTTTTTTACAATGATTATCAATTTGTGAGCACATAGTCAAACCCTTCTATAGAGGATACTAAGGGTATACCCCTTTAATCAGAACATTTTCAGCTGTCACAGTTTCTGTATCAGACACTTCCCTATAGTTTGGATACTTGCTATAATATGCTAGTTATGGGTCAGCTGCTGTATTATCTTTCCTCTCATTATTGTGTAGGTGATGAAGGAGCCTGCCTCAGAATTGACAGTCAGACCCGAAAATGGCTGCTACATTCGTGGTCTATTTGTGGAAGGTGCTAGGTGGGACATGGACAGCTTTGAGCTGGCAGAATCAAAACCCAAGGAGCTCTTTACAGACATGCCAGTGATGTGGCTCATCCCAACTGCTGATAGAAAGCAGCCTGACTCGGGCATCTATGTCTGCCCAGTCTACAAGACCCTAACTCGTGCAGGTATATAATTATAGTATTACAGAAAGAGTTGTTTTCACAATAGCTATAGCTAGTTTTGACAAATTTCAAAGTAACTGTTGTGCTAATTAGCTGGACAAGTATAACACTGCTAGTTAATTAAATGAACAGGTGTGTTATTTTAGATCTAATCGTCTAGACAAAATAACCTATGTATACCTGTACTGCTTTGCACATTTCTGTTTAACAATAAATTTTCATGCTTTGTTCGTTATCTATAATATATATAGGTACTCTCTCTACTACTGGTCACTCTACTAACTACGTTGTTAGCGTGGAGGTGCCATCCAGCAAGCCTCAGTTCCATTGGATAAAGAGGGGTGTAGCACTTCTGTGTGCACTGAACTACTAACTCAAAGACTAATAAATATATTACCATGCATAGTAAAGGCAAACCGGTCACTTATACATGAACGTATGTAGTCTAATGGCAGTTTTATTGTATGTCTATGCTTCATTGCTGCTTATAATTATTATTTAGCTAAAGATTGAGCTAAATACATGAGCATACACATGCAGCTAATGTTTACATAACTGAAATATTATATGTCGGCCTCATCTCCAGGTCCTGGCCACTTCTGTCTTTAATTTGCTTCATTGTGGAGTATGGAAAAGCTGGGAATGGACCCAGTTAAGTGTATGAGGCCCTAGCTCTTCTTTTATAGTACAATATATATAAAACACTATAACTGAGAAGCTTGCAAGCTGCATGAGGACAATGTACTGTATACCATAGATATTATAGACTATGTACAATCCCATTTACATAGTCTATAATTTCTATGATAATACTTTTGCATGACCATCAATATTTGTCAAAACTATGTATATTCCCAAAATCTAATCGAAGTTGTCCCAAAAATTTGATGAGCAATCAATCACCAAAAGTTTGATAATCAAAGCAGATGTTACTAAACATTATTACACCAAGTGTGGTCTTCAGGCACTTATCTGATTTTCACTCTGCATTGGATAATGATAATTGTGATTGTTTCATCCTATAAGTTTTTTTATGCAGTATAGCATAATTGATGACTATCAATTCACTCAAGATCATGTACAGCTTATAATTAGTTTTGTAGATATTCCACGGTACTTAACTAGAAATCTGAGCTTGATATCACCTGGGATAATCATTGACTGTAGCTAGCTCCTCAACTTTAACTTGAAGTAATCCATACTGCAGATTAATGTTTCATGATGACTAATCAAAATTTAATTGTTGCAGCCATAATATTGCCTATACTTTGTATTGCTATTTCAACAACCACAGGCAGGCTGCATTATATCGCACCCTTTGAAAACTCATCTTGTGTTAGTCCGTCATTATCATGTCATACTTTGGAGCAGTTCATCAAGAGTAACACCATCATGGAACAAAATATGACGCTTATACTTTCCTCTGGTAATCACAGCCTCAACTCTGAAATGGTAATCACAAACAAGCAAGCATTTATGATGTGCTCTGAGAGTACAGGCATTACATTCATTGTATGCAAAAATTTAGCAAGGATTTCTTTTATTGGTGTTACAAAAGTAATAATACAAGGTCTAAAGTTTGTTGGATGTGGTGAAAATGCAATGAAATTTGTCAGAAAATTGATCATCATCAAATGTACATTTATTGGAACTATGGTCAGTGGAACGCCACTTGTTCTAAGCAAAACTGAGACACAGATTGAAGATTCCAAATTTCTGAGCAACACCGTTGGAAGAGATTACTATTACAACAATACGAATGCAAAATCTGGTGATACTGAAGCAATTCATGCCATTGTAAGTGGAGCAATATTTATCACACATAGCAGTGTTACATTAGAAAGATGTATATTTGATGGGAACAGGGCTGAACATGGTGCGGCACTGTTCATCGAGAGCAAAGGCAATTTAACATTTAATAATTGTCGCTTTCTAAACTCTAAAGGCACAGTCATCGATACAAATGATGGTAGTTATATAACAGATTATTTTAGTATTTATGAAAACAACACTGCCAATTTGGGAGCTGTTTTCTACATAATGAACAGTAGCATTTCTTTTTTTGGAAGCATATTTAGAAATAACAAGGCTAATGAAAAGGGCGGTGTCATTTTTATGTACAAAAGTAGCGTGAACTTTGATAGATGTGAGGCAGTTGGAAATTCTGCTAAAACCAGTGCTGTTGTGCATGAATTATTGGGATCACTAACGATCACTGATAGTAATATCACTCAAAACACAGCAGCTGATATAGGCATATTGAATGTAGAGGGGCATACAGTAATCATTAATGGTAGTACATTCAGCTACAATCAAGCCCATATAGGGATGATTTTCATATCCAAGGTTGAATTCTTTACTATCAGGAATACAATCATAATACATAACAATGTAACAGTAAAAGGAGTACTCTATGCTAGAGAGAGTGACATAAAAGGCAGTGGTACGCTAACCATTGAAGATAATGATGCAGATTTGGGCACTGTATACCTTGTTAGATGCGAAGCTACTTTCAGACATACAGCTAACTTCGTCAACAACTCGGCATCATTTACTGTAATTAACAGCAATACTACCTTCTATGAAGGTACCACATTTCTTAATAATGGAATATCAGCCAAATCTAGTATGGAGTTTGCAGAAGGAGGTGCTATTACAAGTATTCAGAGCACTATATCATTTTATGGGCATACAAGAATTGAAGATAATTCTTCATCAAGTTCCGGTGGTGGTATCTATGCTATTGACAGCATCGTACAGCTGCTCAATCATGCATGCATCAAACACAATAAAGCAAAGAACAGCGGTGGAGGTATATACTTGTATAGTAGTGTACTCATCTGTGAACAATTTTGTTTAATATCCACAAATGAAGTACTAAGTCTTAATGAGCAAGCTGGCTCAGGTGGAGGTATTCATGCAATAGGATCATCCATTTTAGTGTCAAAACCATCAACATATAAAATAGATGGTGATAATTTTGATAAGAAACTAGGCCTCGTAGGTATCATATACAGCCAGGAATGGAGTAATCTTATAATAGAAAGAAATTCTGCCACACAAGGGGGTGGATTTAACTTTGAAGCAAATTCTAAGATATATATCCAATTGCGGGATGATGGTTACCATAATAACGGAATCAGTTTTCAAGACAACAAAGCTATTTTAGGGGGAGCAATCTTCATCAATGATAACACTACTGCTAGTGTTTGCAACAGTGATTCGTTTACTACCATTTCTGTTAGAACAGAATGCTTTCTTCAGAAATTTCATTATGTTGATGAAGGATATTGTAGTGACAATGAGACATCTACTGTAAGAAAATTTAATGGTAGGTCAGCATTCCCCATTAAGTTTGCAGGCAATTTTGCACATAAAACAGGATCAGTTTTGTTTGGAGGGCTGCTTGACAGATGCACAGTTAGTCCAATGTACTACAAAGAGTATGTAGAGGAAGGTAAAACCATAAATCATATTAGTGGACTAGAATGCTTCAACAATTTAACCTCTATTGACTACCAAGGCAATACAACCATTAGTTCACAGGCAGTCCGTATTTGCTTCTGTAAAGCTGAGACTTCTAAACACGATTGCAGTTATCGTCCTCAACCTTACCATGTAATGAAAGGAGAGACATTTAACGTAACGCTTGTGGCCGTTGATCACGTGGACCATCCAATTGAAACAAATATTAGGAGCTTTGTTTCAAAAGATGGAGACCTGGGAGAGAGACAGGCAATTATGAACAGCAGCGGTGAATGTCAGAATTTTACATTCACTGTAAGATCTTCAAGACCACGTGATGAAGAGTTGACAATTTACGCCGAGGGACCATGCTATTCATTAGGGATGTCCAAATCCATCGTGAATGTGACATTTAAAAAATGTGCATGTCCAGTAGGCTTTGAGCCAAAAGATGATAATATTACCGCTCGAGAATGCATATGTGTCTGTGCCAAAGAATTGGAATCTTACGTTACATGTGACTACCCCAACAGAACAATTAGAAGAAAACCCGGGTATAATGTCTGGATTGGTACCTGTGGTGAAAATCTCACTACAAGCTTAAGTAGTCAATATTGTTATGTCACACATCCAAATTGCCCCTTTGATTACTGTACTTCTCCACAAAGCAATAGTACTATCAATCTAAGTAGCAGTGATGGGCTTAATCGTCAATGCGCTTTTCATCGCTCAGGCCTACTTTGTGGATCATGTAAGAAAGGATGGAGCCTATCGATTGGAAGTTCAAGGTGCATTAAATGCCCTAAATCATGGCCAGGATTAGTTGTCGCTACTATTGTGTATGTCTTACTCTTTGGTTTGATAATGGTGATAGTGATTGTGCACTAGATCTTACAGTTGCTAGAGGAACAATAAATGGGCTTCTTTTCTATGCAAATGTCGTGGGATCAAGTTCTAGATTCTTTCTAAACTTTGAAACAACAAAAGTGCTGACAATATTTTTAAATTTCCTGAATGTTACTATTGGATTTGATGGTTGCTTTAGTGAAGGAATGAATGCAATTCTAAAGACATGGTTGGGAATTCTTGCTTCTGGCTATGTATTTGCACTAGTGTATATCCTCATCCAGCTCACTAAGTACTCCCCAAGATTTGGAAGACTTTTCAGTAAGGGCAATCCTGTGGCTACGCTAGCAACACTCATGCTTCTTTTCTATGCCAAACTCCTACGATATATTATTAAAATCTTCTCTTTTGCTATAGTCAAGTATCCAAATGGTTCACATGTGACAGTTTGGAGAACAGATGCTAGCGTGAAATACTTTAGTGGTGTGCATATTCCCTTGTTCATGATAGGCTTACTGATTATTGTACTAGGTTTTGTCTATACTATTCTTCTCTTTTGCTGGCAGTGGCTACTCCAATTATCAAAATTCAAAATGTTCACCTGGTTACGAAATTCACGGTTAAATCTTTTCATGGAGGCTAACTTAGCGCCATACAAACCAAAGTACAGGTTTTGGACTGGACTTCTGCTCTTTGTACGAATACTGCTCCATCTCACTTCAGCATTAAATGTCTCTAACAGTTTTCAACTGAACCTCTTAGCAGTAGGCATGTGTGTCACATCTCTAATCATTTATAAAGCTTACATTGGAAACACTATTTACAAAAATGCAATTCTAGACTATCTAGAGTTAACGTATTACTCTAATATTATCTTGCTCGTCATAGCAACCTCTTACTACAAAAGGGACGAAAAAAAGCAAAGCATCGCAACAGCCATTTCAATAAGTGTAGTTCTAATGTTATTCTTGTGTACTCTATTCTGTCACATTATGCTCACTTTACGAAACATGAAGTGGGCTAAAAAGCTAAAGATTAGATTAGAAATTTGTCTTGAAAGAAAAAGAAATAGAGACAGGCGATTGTGCCTTAATCTTCCACAAGGGATTGAAATGAACAGCGTAGAAGTTGTCACACCAACATCGTCTGTCGTTAGCTTGTCACCTCAGGATGACATCACTACACATAATGATGAGAATGAGCAGCAGATGCAATGTAGTGTGAAAAGTGATCAACGGCTAACAATTGATTTATCACAGAAAGAAAAATTTACATGTACAGCGAGAATACCTTCCCATTATGCCAGCTACAGGGACAATGCCCTACAGGAACCACTATTAAAACTTTCATGATAATAAACTATTATTGTTCACAAGCATGTGCAACTTTGTAGCTAATTTCTCTAAATGGCTGATCTTTTCCACTTCTTATAACTAACAATAATCATCAACTCACAGCGTGACCAGAAAGATAGCTATCATGACATTGTAATGCACCTATCAATGTCAGTACCGACTACCCCCCTCACGGGGAGGGGTGGGGATTTGAAGGGGATTAGCAATTCATTCTCGCTAATGCCCCTGCCACGGGGCACTACTGAGTAGCTATTATTAGTAGGCTATATTAGTATGCTTCTTTGAGTCTCCTTGGCTCTGAAAATGAACTAATGCCCCTCCCTTGGGGCACAAATCGATGGCTAATACAGAAAAATCCCCTATGTTGCCCCCTATATACCCCGTTAGGGGGGTAGTCGGGGATTACATTGATAGCTGCATAATGCAAGATGTAGGGGTGGCACGGAAGTTTTAAAAGTGATACGGCGTGTAATTAGATCTATAGGCTATCCAAGGGTGGCATAGAAGGTCCGGCTGGTCGGTGAACGCCGTACTACCACTTTCAGAAGTGTACAATGCAAGGCCACTTTATGATCGAGGCCACACCCACTTAATTGAAAGTATGCCTGTGCATGCTTAATTTTATGCAAGTTAAGACAAATGCCATGACGAACCTGCAAGGGTGACTGGAATATGTCCTGTACGGGTAAGTGTAAAACTTGGACTCTGGACTGGACTGGACTCGTGGACTGGACTCATGGACTGGACTGTGGACTGAGATTTGGACTGGATTTTGGACTGATACGCAGTTCAATGACGACCATTTCCCACAAAGTGTTGCATTGAATGGCCTAGGTTATGCACTAGCAACAGCTTACCCAGTATGCTCAAAGACAAGGATACTGTTTATGCTACTTTGAACAAGCAGAGTGTGCCTCGTCACTGCCTCTTTCTTCATTTATAATAAAGGGTCTTATAAGATCAGACATAAACACTAGTCGCTTCGTTCTTTCGGTTCAAGTATGAGCATGAAACAGTTACACTCGTGTGCACACCTAAATGCATTTTATCTACCTAATCTAGTATATGGTTGTCTGCTTCTGTCAGAGCTAGCTCTACTTGCCACTTAATTGGCTATTTACTGTACCACTAACTATGAAAATTTAATATGTAGCTACTTTTGGAAGGAGTAGTGACATATGGCATACATAGTCAGTGTACTGTTGCCATCCCCCCTCCCCCAGCTACTAGCAGAAGATGGGAGATGTGATCTCTTATTTCTGAAAGTATACAATAATAGGGAGAATTATTATACTGTGCTGAATCTGCCAGTCTGGGATGATCAGGGACGTTTCTAGAAATCCATGTAGAGGGGTGCTCACGCGCATGCTCAGTATGAATGGGATGTGGTCTTGCTAGTTGGGCGGAGTTCGCGAAGGTTGGGCTCCGCCCAACTATACAGTGGCCTGCTGTATAATCAACTTCAGCAGCGCAGATGCTTCATCTTTTCTTTGACAGAGCACAAGTATAATCTTATATACTGAGTCATCAAAACAAAGGTAAAAGTAAGAAATAATAATTGGAGACAGATAGGTAGTATTTCAGTAAAGTCAGGTAGGCTAGGGGGTGCTCAAGCCCCCTGAGCCCCTCTCTGGACACGCCTCTGATGATCACAGTATTCGATCCTGAGGAGATGCAATTGGTCAAATCCTCACCCTTTGCCCGGCAATATACGTTAAGGTAAGCCTCCAAGTGATTGTATACACAGTTCCGTGACGATCCCTTCTTGACTAGTCTCGCGTTACCAGACATCTTGGCACTCAAAGCCTCTAATAGGAGTGCCTCAGTAGTGACACTTAGCTAGAGCCTCTAGCTCGCAAGTTTAGTCAAATATCTAGCCTCCTGCCTAGCTCTCCAAATGTCTGGCCTCCACGGGACTTAATGGTTGGAAATGGTCGTCATTGAACTGCGTGTCAGTCCAAAATCCAGCTCAGTCCATGGTCCAGTCCAGAGTCCAGTCCACGAGTCCAGTCCAGTCCAGAGTACGGTGGCCCTAAGGTGCAACGAACTTCGTTTACATTCTCGATTCTAGAAATCGATTTTCGATTCTTAAACTCGATTTTCAATTCTAGAACTCGATTTTCGATTCTCGAACTCGATTCTAGAATTCGATTCTAGAATTCGAGATGACCCTTGACCTTGCTGCGACCTTGCTGCACGTGCGCTTATCCATATTGGATGGTCTCGAAGAGTCAGCTACGTTGTATGATCTTTCCAAGTCACTAGGCGTCATAACATGTCAGTAAGTATATTTGGATCGAGGTGGCGAAACACTCTATATCATTTAAGAAAATGAATGTACAATGTCATGTATCTGTGTATAATAATGACATGCATGCAACATGAATTCGGGATACACAAATGGGCGTGGCTTGATGGTGATAGGTTCGCGAGTGCACTGATTATTTTACAGTCTGTCCTAGCCACTGAACGTAAAAATATACACGTTGCAAACACCATGATACAAACATGCCTGAACATTATAGCTATAGCACATCGGCGTGACAGGCTGGTATATACCACGATTCGTAGCCAGGCTGCTGATCGTTACCGTAGCCGTGGCTACTATCGCCGAATATGTCACAGTCAAGGATTTGCTACAATACTTACCGCTTCTCCATTTATGACGCCTAGTGACTTGGAAAGATCATAACAACGTAGCTGACTCTTCGAGACCATCCAATATGGATAAGCGCACGTGCAGCAAGGTCGCAGCAAGGTCAAGGGTCATCGCATGCACACTAGTAGCTAATAGAGACCATGCATCCAATATGCAATGGTCGCAGCAAGGTCAAGGTCATTGCGCTTTTACACAGCTAGAAGCCTGAAGTGGGCTGGGCTCGACAATCGCGTTTAAGAATGGAAAACTGAGTTTGCAGAATCAGCACTAAAAGTGCAAATCGATTTCTAGAATCAAGAAGAAAATCGAGTTCAAGAATTGAAAATCGAGTTCGAGAATCGAAAATCGAGTTCTAGAATTGATCGTGAAAATCGAGTTTAAGAATCGAAACTCGATTTCTAGAATCGAGAATGTAAACGAAGTTCGTTGCACCTTAGGGCCACCGTACCAGAGTCCAGGTTTTACACTTACCCGCCCTACTTTATATTTAATCTGCGATGGCGATTTTGATCACGCTACAACGGTAAGGGGGCGTGTCCGACATCGCAAAAAGCGTGATGATGCCGGATATGGGATATGTCAACGGCTAATCGGCGATTCATGATCAGGCGACTCAGACCGTGACAGAGACTGTCAGAGATGGCAAGATTAGTCCTGCTGGTCATGGTGTGAGTCATGATCGTTTTATTATTGAGCGTAGCTACATGCCGTATGTGCGGTGTGTGCCGTCCTGTGTCTGTGTGTGTGTGTGTGTGTGTGTGTGTGTGTGTGTGTGTGTGTGTGTGTGTGTGTGTGTGTGTGTGTGTGTGTGTGTGTGTGTGTGTGTGTGTGTGTGTGTGTGCGCGCGCGCGCACGTGCGTGCGTGCGTGTGCGTGCAGTGGCGGAGGAACCATTTTTAAGTTAGGGGGGCTGATGATTGTACATGGAGAAGTAAGAAGTAAGCACAGAAAAGAATTTTTGTTTACAACTGTAGTAACATGGAAATTTACAGTCTTTTTGATATCAGTGCAATTGTTTTCAATGATTGTATTTCTGAAATACAACAAAAACACCGGCATTTAGTAGGTAGCAATAGGCAATTAGTACTCATTAAAACCTTATTTTACAATAGTTGTACAATGAGTTAACAACCATTGCATTTTTAATACAACATTTTTACAACATTGAACACTGTTTTGCCAAAATACAAACCGTCGCATTGGTACGATTATATAAAATTTTGGTGTCGTAAAAGTATTGTAATTTTAGTAAATTTACATCATATTCTGATGATTCTACAACAGTTGTAAACTTCGGAATTTTAGCTTTACAACTCCAACATACAGCTTGAATCAGGCTTGGCAATAGCTACTTATAGCCTAAATATGGCTCACCTTGGTCATTTTTGTGCAGAAAAAAACAATTCGATACTATTCTGCTCTTGTTGAGCCATTAAGGGAGCCTTTTCCTACTAATAGTATATGAAAAACTTAACCACATCCCCAGTAGCTATTCATTGAATGTACCTCAGTAGTACGGCACAACTGAGAACATTAGGTAAAGGTCGTTAGCAGCTTGCTCGAGCATGCGCACAAAGCCGCAATACTGGGCATCCCCCACTACATGACATGGCATGGCACAAGGATAGCATGCATGAACGTCATAGCTATATATAGCATACACGTGTATATACAGCGCTAGCACTAATACAGGATTACGTAAGCCAAAAGAATGCGTGGAGTTCGAACGGCAGCACTTGTCAGAGAAAGTAACATACAATTTCTAATGTATTCGCTGGATATATGCATGAGTCAATCTATTTTTTGTATGGATTTTCAGATCTCAGAGGGGCTCTGTCGAGGCCCTGACTTTTCGCCCAATTACACTATAGATTACCTCATAGATTATATCATCATTACCTAATAACCGCAAAAAAGTAAATTACTACTGGGGATGTAATTAGGTTATGTCAGAGGATTTAATTAAGATTTGCAGTTAACTCTTATATCTAAATATGTTTTGGCTGGGCATAGTTACCTACTAAGCTGCAAGAGCGCAAGAGTGCAAGTGAATTTCATTTGTATCTTTGGGTTGTATTGAATTTTATAGATTTGCAAGATCTGGTGTTAAACCTCTTAGGTGTAGCCTATGTAGTAGCCATAAGTATGACTCTGCCAGCCTACTGGCACTATGGTTATAACAGCCAATAATTATGCAGTGCCCGCTAATCAGGGGGGGGGGCTTAGCCCCTACAAAATGTTGTTTAGGGGGGCTGTAGCCCCCATAGCCCCCATGGTTCCGCCACCTATGTGTGTGTGTGTGTGTGTGTGTGTGTGAGAGAGAGAGAGAGACGTGTGTGTGTGTATGTGCATTCACGGCATGCACGTGTTTGTGTGTGTGTGT
Source organism: Stappiaceae bacterium (assembly GCA_964291365.2). Taxonomy (GTDB): domain Bacteria; phylum Pseudomonadota; class Alphaproteobacteria; order Rhizobiales; family Stappiaceae; genus JBDWFY01. Next base: position 868,699 of record OZ220010.1, on the reverse strand, counting down.
GTGTGTGACACTGTGCATGAGTGTTTGTCAGTGTGCATATTGTTCAGTGTGGTGCAGTGCTCATGCAGTCATATACATAGCATTGGCAGTGGGACTATTCAAGTAGCTAAGTCAGTGAATCTAAAAACCATGTTACTACATACATATCTAATTGTATTAGTGTCATTAAGTATCAACATAGTAGCTACATAATACTACAGTACAATAACTGTTGGTCCACTCTCCGGCCTAGCTACTGATACAGAATATTGTAGTAAATGGACACGTCGAGAACGATGGATGAGTTTGGAAGAAGTTATTATGCATGTAGCTACATGATCCCGGAGTGTTTCAAGTTTACATGATTTTCTATGATAACCCAAATCAAATCGTGGTATCTGTTCTTCCGGTCATGGTAGTTAGGCATAATATACTTGAAGCACAACAAAAAATAATGATAATCAATTATGTAGCAGCTCTGTAGAAAATCATTTTGCCCATGGGTAGGTTTGCTGGTTGTTGTTGCTATAGGCAGCAGTTTATATGTCAAGCTTGGACATTGTTGCTAGGATCTAAAAACATTAGACACTAGCTGCTTAGTCAGTTTTCATGTGATTTAGAGGACCTCAGGGCTCTGTAGAATCCTCACTTTGCTCGAGATTCTACATAGAGCCCATCAGTTTCCTAAATCACATAGAAACCTCTCAAACAGAGTCTAACCATAAATATTACTCACTACTGGGCCTTGTATCTTATAAAAATAACTCAGCAGATCAAACGGGTTAAATGATGGCCAGCTATATACAGCTATGCATGTATTTGCGATGGTAGCTAGCTATTTGCGCTGACTTGTTTATGCCATAGTAAAAATGGTAGCTAGCAAGACAAGATGTCACAAATATTTCATTTGTGTAAACAAACAGGAAACAGGAAAATGCTATCTCTAACTATTATATAGTTGTAGTACTGACAAATTAAAGGAAACCGACAGCCCATATATTATTGCGTATGTGTGCTAGGACATGCCATGTCTTGTTAATTATATATTCATGGTCTACATATTGACCTGTGGGCTGGCTCTAGTGGGGAGCTCCTTGTAGCTGTATATCAACACTGCATGTAGCTTGTTTGTTCAGTACTACAAGTCACTTGATCTTGACAGTTCATTGGTTTATTGACCTCGGGATCACTCCTGGTGAAAATTTCCATCTAGCTATACGGTAGTATAATATAGCTATATAGCTATCTTGTTTGTCGTGGTTCCTGACAAAATCAGTGCATGCAAACCAGCTGTTACAGATTTGAACTTCTTTTCTACTTACAGATTCTGGTCAGTGTTGTTTCTAGGTACTGAATAGGTATAACTAAGGTATTGGTATGTTCTAGACCGCCTGAAGTAGTATTCACTGATTGCTAAGGAATTACGGCAACGTAAACAAATTTCGACCTTGGACTATAATGCCCTCAGACTCCTTGGTACCCAGTGAATAACTATAACTAAGTCCTATATTATTCCCTTAGGCACCTGTATTATTCAAACCTGTATTACTCAGAAACTTAAGGCATGACTCGGCCTAATTTGGCAATAATTATTACCACAAATGATTCTCATAGGTGCCTGTATACAAAAACTTGCTTTAAGCCATTGTGTAAACTACCAGATAGACCACACACTAGACTACTGAGGTACACTAATCTACTGTAAGTCACGGGTAACTGCCTTAATTGGCACTTATACTACAGCTGTAGTACAAGCCAGATAGACCACATACTACTGAGATTATCAGATAATATATTAGGATAAAATTTTCGTGGTCAAGGTTCCAGCCATGTATTGCATCTGTCATGAAATTGAAATTTCGCGGGAGAATAGTTTTGTGGTCACATTAATTCCTATACCCGTGAAATCCATGAAAAGTTTAGGCTATTAATTCAGCCTATAATAGCTACATGTAGTGAGTTATATCAAGTACATTTGAAAATAAACATTACTGTAGATCTGGAAATTTTTGTGTTATGAAATTTTCGTATGATAAATTTTCATGTTGAAAAATTTTGTAGGAATGACCCCTTACCACGTTAACATCAATAGTGTGCATGCGTTTTCGTAAAGATTAATTATCGTAGCTATGATCGACTACAACAATTTTTTTTTTCAGATTTACGTTAGCTCTATAGCTACACTGATGGGATATGACATTACTGTGATAATAATCAAACAGTACCCGATCTGACAAGCAAACTTGTCTGATCTGGCAACAATGAGGAGTATACTCACATGCAGTATAAAGATAATCAGTAGCCTGGCTCTTTTTCTAGGAAGATACCTTGTATAGCCAGTGTTACAAGGTGCAGGAAATCTATTCATGATACACTATCATGAATAGATTTCCTGCACTTGTAACACTGGCTATACAAGGTATCTTCCTAGAAAAAGAGCCAGGCTACTGATTGTCTTATACTGGCATGCGAGTATTGCCCAAACTGCTTTGAATTTAAGTTTGGATCATGATTTGCTGAAATCCAATACATTATGTTTTCCCTCTACTATTAAACATTAACCTGTTTTAATTATGCAGTAATTGGTGCATGAAGTGGCAACTGATAGGACTCATATCAATAACAATCGCAACCATCTTATACTATGCTAACAGTTTGAAAGGAACTCATCAGGTACTGGAATCAGCAGGATATCACAACAATTTCAAAACAATCAAGTCTTATCACATACAACTGGAGCAGAATGAAACCTATCACAATGTTATGCAGCTGGAACTAGCAGAAAGCTACAATAAATTCAATATAATTATAATCGATGATCGGGTGACGATTGAGATGCCGTTTAATATAGCTGTCACAGAAAAATTTCGTCATGTTTTACCAAGAGCTGCCTACTTTGATAGACGAACTCGAGGTAAACACAAGAATGCAACTGTACTTTTAACTCATTTGACTAGTAATGTGAAACTGGTAGCCTGCAAAATCAACAATTGCATAATAAGAGCACTTGAAGTAAAACCTCTGAAAGTTAATAAATGGCTCCATAAGAAATTCAGCGACTGTACTCATGACAATGTTTTAATCTTCTGTTATAACACTCCAGGTCAGAACAATAGCAATGTGTCTATTGTCTATAGAAATCCTCAGAATGAATCGGAATATATATCTGTAGAATCTGAATATCCTCTCAGTCTTTGTTCCAAAAGAGAGAAAGTCTTATTCTAGTGTGATGGTTTGTACAACTGTATTTGATACACCACCACACTTTGGAGCATGGATACGCTACCAAAAGACATTAGGGGTGGATATGGTCCGCATTAATGCTCACGAATCATTTCTTTCTAGTAGCTCATTCAATGATACACTCTTTCTTGAGTCACTACACAATGGATTTATTCGGTTAAAAGTATGGAAGGAGCATCTACAACTAGGAGCAACATTTTATCATTCCCAGGCACTCTTTTACCAAGATTGTCTCTATCGCTACTTAGGAGTTTATGACTACTGTATGTGCGCTGATACTGACAATTTTCTTGTCTCAATCGACACCAAAAACTCTGGTATCCATAGACTAGTTGACAAACTATTTAGTCACAAGCAGTTTAACTCTGCTACCCTACATTGGATACGATATCTTGAACCCAAAGAAGGATTTATTGATCCACCGGAGATAGAAATCGTGGACGGAAATTTGACCCGATACATGAACACCTCGACACATGAAGACGAAGGAATCGGCCGAACTAAATCTATTTACAGACTTTCTGTAATGGTTGAACTTGGCATACACGTGTCAATGGAAGTTTTGTCAATCAGACAACCATGGAAACAGGTCAGTGGTGTCCGTGAGACTACTGCATATGTAGCTCACATTAAGAAGAATCACAGAGCTATGGACAAAATATTAAAAGTCTGCTCTGATGTATAGGGTAGCTATATATTTGAGCCAGTTCAAGTTATTTACTTTCGTTACTGATTCAGAATCAGATGCTCTTTTTATGATTTGTAATCCAGCCTCCAGACAGAAGTATATTGAGTTTTAGTCATCATTTTTTATCTGTAGACTGACAGTATGATTCCATTAATTAATCCATGATTATTATTATTATGAGCATGTGATGTACGTTATACATGACCTTGTTGCTTTGATAGTGATATAATTCTGGTTATTACTTGCTCAAATGAAAATTAAGTGGGTCAGCTGTGATATGGTCATTAATTTTTTGTTGACAATATCACATCATGCAACCTGCCACTTTGGTGGTAACTTTCACGACTCAAGGGTATATAATAATATTGTATAGATGCATCCCATGACAATGTATGGGAGAGTTGATAACCATAATTAACTAGTCAGATGTTATATAGTAGATACTGATTGTTAAAATTAGCTATAGCATACTGTCTAACAATTTTCAAATGAACTTCTTAGCAGTAGGCATGTGTGTCACGTCTCTACACTGTTAAAAAAAGAAAGGGTTGCTTTGACCAATTTTGGTCATCTCGGTTGCACTTGAAAAAATAAATTATTGTTGCAAATCATTGATAAGGGATTGGTATACGAAAAATAATGTACCTGCACACAAACAAAACACTCAGAGGACTATAGTCACAGATCTGTGACAGAACTAGCTGGACTTTATTTAAACTGACTATTTTTACTAACTTCCTCCTCCCCTAGCCCATCCCCTAAAGGATAATTATTAAAACTGGTTAATTTAAATGAAACTTGGCCAGTTCTAATACTGCAGTATTAAAAGTGGTTAGTTCAAATGAAACTTGACCAGTTTTAATACTGCATTATTAAATTTTTAATGTACCATCATAATTATAAGCTTAGCATTCACGATTTAGACTCACTGACTCAATCGATCCAATGAGTGCTATATGGTAACTGAGTATGCACTCCACACTGAACAACACACATGCACGCACACACACACACACACACACACACACACACACACACACACACACACACACACACACACACACACACACAATTATTAATGTGATAACTAAGATACAAACACAATCATAACAATAAAAAATTAATGTGCCATGGTTGCCAGTGGCATCTCTAGGTGGTTTATGTACTGGGTGCATGCTTAGGAGTGTGATAGTGATTACATGCACGGGTGTGAGCACAAAGCTAACAGAATTTTACAAGCTAATAATTATATTACGAGACTGTCACTAGTACATGCACATGTACATGACAATGTATTTGTTATAATTAGCTGTGATTGTGTATAGTAAACACTAGACAACTAAACAATGCATACAGGGAGTTAACAGCTAGGACCTGGTAAACATTAAAACTGTAATTTAAAGGGTGCACTGGTATATGGACTAGGTGCATATATGAACCCACATGCACCCCCCTGGCGACGTACACCACTGCGGATACTAATATCATGACATTGCAGCTATAAAAATATTAGCTATAAGAGGTGGAAAGAATCAGCTGACTATTAGCTATAGAGTTTATGTACTGTGAATATTATGAAAGTTTAAGTAGTGGTTCCTGTAACTTAAAGGTATTGTCCTTGAACCCCATGGCGTAATGGGATTAAGGTATTGTCGGTGCTGCAGATTTTTCTTCTTGCAATGGATTGTATGATTGATCACTTTTCATACTACATTGCATTTGCTGCTCATTCTCTTCATCTTTTGTGATGTTATCATCCTGAGGTGATAGATTAACGACAAACGATGTTGGTGTAGCAACTTCTACGCTGTTCATTTCAATTCCTTGTGGAAGATTAAGGCACAATCGCCTCTCTATTTTTACCAAATCTCTTCGTTTCAAGACAACTTTCTAACCTAATCTTCAGCATTTTAGCCCACCTCATGTTTCATAAAGCAAGCATAATATGAGAGATTAGAGTACACAAGAACAACATCAGAACTACGCTGACTAAAATGGCTGTTGTAATGCTTTGTTTTTTCATCCCCTTTGTAGCAAGTGGTTGCTACACAGCAAAAACCAAGTGGGTCACACTAATGTGGATTGCCTCAGTTGCACATACTACTTGTCCCATGATAGTTCTCATAATCCAATTATGATTACTATCTGTATATCAAACATGCCAGTTTGTGAATAACAAACTAGTGTATTTGCACGTACTACTTGTTCCATGATAGTTCTCATGATAACAGTAACTACGTAGTCTCTACATGCACAGTATTAAATAGTGTTTCCAATGTAAGCTTTAAAAATGATTACACTGTAAAAATTAAAAGTTATTGAGTAAACAGCTTTATGATATGAAAAGCTAATGGCCTTTTCTAGATGAGTGTTTAAGTTAGGGGCTAGTAAAACTAGTCAGTTTATATAATAATAAATAAAGTCCAGCCAGTTCTGTCACAGATCTGTGACTATATAGTCCTCTGAGTGTTAAGACTACAATTGGAGTTGGCCAACTGATACAGTAAAGAATATCTGAGTTAATAGTGATAATAGCATGTGACAGACTGATGAGGATAATGGATGTATGAGGTTGGAAGAATTAAGTCTTATGCTATTAGTGAGCTGATGCATAAAGGCAAATGAGAGTATGAGTTTTATAGGTTTTAGTTTGTGTACATGTGGAACAGTTCAATGGCATTGATGTGACTACCGCATAGCTATGTAGTTCACAAAGAATCAAAAAGCTAACATAGCCTGCTCTGATATATCTCACTGATGTTCAGTTTTAGGATTTGCACCTTGAAGGCACAAGTATACTGAGCTTTAGTCACCATAACAATCATGTAGCTAGCTGTACTAAGTATAAACTCTCACTGTTGCAATATCATAATAAAGATCATATGAATAACAGTGTCATAGTATAACGATCTCTTGTGAATATTCTTATCAGCATCACATGACTTTGTTACGAACTTGTTCTGTAAGATATTGACCTCTAGATAGAATCGAAGTAACTAATCATGTTGCCACTTCTGGTAATAATCTGTGGAATACTTGCTTCTACTGCTCAAGCTACTCCACCTAACATTGTGTTTGTGTTGGTCGATGACTGGGGATTTGCAGATGTTGGCTTTCGTAATCCTCAAATAAAGACCCCCAACTTTGACATGCTAGCCAAGACAGGCCTCATTCTCAATCGACACTATGTCTACAGATATTGCTCCCCCTCGAGGGCTTCTTTCCTGACAGGCAGATGGCCTCACCACTGTCATCAGTGGAACCCTCCCCCCAACTCTGAAGTAGGACTGAATATCAACATGACTGCACTACCTGCCAAACTTAAAACTGCAGGATACTCCACTCATATGGTTGGTAAATGGCATCTGGGATTTTTTAAGAATGAATATCTGCCAATCAATCGAGGATTTGACACATCATCTGGCTTCTTAACTGGTGCTGAAGATCACACGACCGAGCAGAAAGGGTGCGTGGTTGATTTTTGGAAAAACAGTGCTTTTGATTCTCGCAATGGCACCTATGATGCCTATACTTATCGGGATGATTTGACCACAATTTTTGATAAGCACAGTCCAAGTGATCCTCTCTTTTTGTATCTTCCTTTGCACAATGTTCATGGTCCATTTCAAGCACCACAGGAATGGTTGAATCTGTATGCCGTGAATTCAACTTGTGATTTGCGACGTACCTATCAAGCCATGGTCAGTGTTGCTGACAATGTTACTGGACATGTGGTGGAGCTACTGAAAGCAAATAACATGTGGGATAACACCATCTTTGTTGTATCAGCTGACAATGGAGGGGCTCCCTGCATGGGAAGCAATTATCCACTCAAAGGATGTAAGGGTACTTACTTTGAGGGAGGTGTTAGGAGTCTAGCCTTTGCAAATGGTGGACTTTTACCAGACAAGATGAGAGGAAAGACAACCGAGGGATTCATTCACATTGCTGACTGGTACTCTACCTTCTGTAAGCTAGCAGGAGTAGATCCATCCGATTCAGGACCAGGAAAGTTCCCAGTAGATGGACTAGATGTGTGGCCAATAATTACAGGGGAAAGCACTGTTACCCCTCATGAAGAAATTATGCTTGGATATAACTTCACCAGGGGTGAAATTGGAGCTTTGATCATGGGAGACTACAAGCTTATAGTCAATAAACAACCTACCGACTGTGACTCTTTGGTATGGTCTCCACTGCACTACCCATGCGTAAATGGAACAATAGGTGAAAACTGTGACCCATACTGCCTCTATAACATCATAGAAGATCCGAGCGAGCGTAATGAACTTTCTAAGACAGAGCCAGAGATGCTTGAAAAGTTGCTTAGGCGTTACAATGAGTATTCAAAGGAGCCAAGGGACATGCAGGACCAGGGATATCATAACGGGGGATTTCCACTTCTTGATGATTACTGCAAATACTTCAAAGAGCGTGGAGGTTACTGGCAACCTTGGAAATAGACTGCAAAATACTGTAAAGGACTTGTTGATTATGATCTTGATTGCCTTACATGCGTTTATGCTCAATTGGAGGTCAATTGGGATAGTGCACATGCGTGTCATTGGTATGGACATTTCACATTACATCATAAGTGGGCGTGACTTCGTTTTTGAGCTTCGAATGACCGCTAGCGCCTAGCTAGCTAGCTATGGTTTGTCTGACGTAGGTGACTCCAGATTACGACAATGTATAGCCTGATCAATGTACCAGGCCTCAGAATGGCAGTGCTTTTTATTACTGTGTCTCGGGATCTAACTTTACTTTTGGCTGTTCTACAATTACTTCTCATCTTGTCTGGTGATGTTGAGTTGAACCCTGGACCTTTGGATCAAGGTTAGTGTACACATTAACAAGATTATCCAAGTTTCATAGCTACGTTTTATTGTCTACAGAAGTTGAAGAGATTCTGTCCAGAGTGGATGCCTCTACTTTTGGTTAGTCTCAAAATTTGAACATTAACCCACCAGCTAATCGTGTGTACATTGTATAACGTATAGTGGGTGACTTTGTTGGGCATTAAATTTGGCAAAATGTCTCTCATTTTGTATCAGTAGAATCGCAATCTGAATGTGCGGCATTGCATGTTAGGCGGGACAAACTTAATTCACAGTTGATTGTCACAAACTTTTTGATTTTGCGTGCGGGCGGTCATTATTCAGATTTCAAACTAGTAGAGAGACTAGGGTGGCTATGTTCGAGCTCGAGATTACCCGAGCCCCGCCCACTAATTAGAGCGCTTGAGAGGGTGCGGCCCAAGGTACTGTACTGGATCTGAAATTTGAAAATTTTGGGAAAATCATCGCGGGTGGTGATGATAAACTGCGAATTCAGTTTGCCCCGCCTTATATTGACTGTAGATTTAAATTTACAGGGATTTTGCTAATTTGCCAAACTAAAAAATCTCACCAAAGTTTCCTGCTATACAGTACTGAATATTAAGGGCCTGTGATTCAGAATGGGTGGGGTGGACATGTGTCACATGCACATGGACTTCTATGTGTGTGTGTTAGGGGGTGGGGGGGCAGTTGGAGGATGTGGTTGTGGCATAGATTATAGAGCTACTTCGTATACAGGATTGGAAACGGATTAATTTCGCGAGACACTCCCACGAATACTAGGCCACAATACATTGATATGGGGATAGGCCACGAGGGCAAAAAAATTTGCCTAAAATGGTGGAAATGGGTAGATGCTATCGTTTTGTTTCAGCTTTATGATGAAGACAGCTGGTTATTTTCTATCCCATGCAATGCCTTGTACTTCAGTTCTGTGAGTAAGAAAGCTACGAAGAATTACAACAGAAAGTAAGAGAGGGAGACGAAATTCGACATTTTCACTAAGCTTAGTGAGCCATCTTTCCAAGCTGTTAGGCTGTATAACACCGTTCTAAGCGATGTTCGAAGATTCAAAAGGTGCCTATGCAATACTTCAACCAAGTATATACAAATAGTCTGAAGGCATCCAGGAGGCCGCCAGTCGTAGGTATCTCACAGTAGAGGGAGACAAAAATTTCTGACTTACCTCAAACTAGCCACTTCGATGAACAAACTCGCATCGTGAGCTCCTGGCTTTTGGGTTGGCAAACAAATGAAGCTTCAGACAAACCAAATTATATCTCAAGAACACTACTGGCCCTGCCTGGGTGGAAAGGAACGCGTTTGCGCGCGTTTAATTGACAGAAATACGCAGTTTTTGCATGAAAAAGCTCGCGTGTTACCGCACGGTACCGCCCAAAACCGTTCATTTCCAGTTCGATCGATGACAAAGTCAACATGGAGCTGCTCTGATTCTGCACGCGTTCAAACCTTTGGCAGGTAGGCTGTAACGTCCCGAATAGTTGTCCGCTACAAACTCAGTGCGCTGTCAAAATGCCATCGCTGTTTATTTTTGGACTGCTTGTACCCGTGCGCTCGTGCGCGCTAGTGCGAGCTTGGGTGTGACCTGCTAAGAATTTCGCGGTCAACCGCGTGTAATGCACAGTATACTGCCAAAACACGCCAATACCGCACGCCTGCGTGTTCCTTTCCACCCGGGTGGTTTTCGCTGTGAATCACTCGACTGTTCTTCCATGAGCTAGTCAAACGTCTTTGAAAGGTGACCTTTCACTTAATCTTTGCGAGTGCTAAGTATTCGAGGGAGTGTTTCGGGGGCGTTACTATGCGGGACTATGGCGCTTGTGATCCCGTTTCCAATCCCATATATGTAAGTAGCTCTATAATCTATGGTTGTGGTCAACCCAACATTTGTAGTTCCAGTTCCTACTTGGAGTGAGGGATGTGTGCATATGTGTCACATGCTTATGGGCTTCTGTGTATGTGTGTGTGTGTGTGCATGTTCGTATGTGTGTGCATGTGTCTGAGTTGTGTATGTGTACGTGTGCGTGCATGTGCACGAGTAAGTGTATGCTCATTATCAATCCTTTTTTCATACAGAGGAGGATGACTGGAATATTGTTGTCACTGAGTGTAACTCTCTATGCTCCAAGTGGGAACAGCTAAGTGCTCATCTAGGTTTATCTAAAAAGCTTATTGACAGCATCAAAAAAAATCACTCCAATGACAATACTGATTGTTGGAATGATGCTCTGGACAAGTGGATAGGACAAAACTATAATACAAAGAAGTTTGGCATGCCGTCATGGAAATCGCTTCTCAATGCTATAGCTTTTTTTGATAGGCGCATATTTAAGAAACTAGCTCATGAACATGAAGGTAAGCTTTGTATAACCCTTGTCACCCAGTTTTGACGACCCTTTACCATGTGTATTTGATCCACACTGTGTGTAATGATTGTGTATTCTAGGAGCATAAATCTACTTGTGACTAAAATGGACCATAGTGTGCATGTGTTAGACAGTGCCTGATACTCACTGATGAGTCTTGTCCCTAGTAGCTGATGCATATTACACAGGCTCTCTTCCACACATGTCCTGTTCATTTTGAACATTTCGAGACCATCAGAGTACAACATTCAGATGACAGTCGGAAGTATAAAAATGTTGATGATTCCATTCTGTTCCATTCCGTTCCGTCAAAACAGAACGCAAGCTCTGCTGTTTACCGTTCTATCACCTGCACACCACCGGTGTATTTCCGTTCCGTTTCTGTTCCGTTTGGGCCCGGCAACTCGTGCTAGTGAACAGTAGTACACCACGCCCACGCCCGTTGATTGAGGAAAAAAATCTTGTGGAAAGTGAGATTGCCTTTGCCTCTGTTATCAAGACGCCATTGTTCGAGTACCTGCCAAGCTGTTCATCGCTGGAGACTGCTCTGTGTAGTTGACTGCTCGAGTACAAGTGTTGCTGAGGCTGCGTCGTGGAGCTGACTGCTCGAGAAACTGCCTGTCACTGGAGGCTTCCCTGTGGAGTTGAATGCTCGAGAAGGCCAGTGTCTCTCATTGGAGGTTGCTCCATGGAGCTGACCGCTCGAGAAACTGTCTGCCTCAAGACTGGTATCACACTATCGTTGCCTAGCCAGTACCGCCAGCTAGCTGTACTTATTTCGTTCTGCACGGGCACATGCCACTAATACAAACGGCGCTAGTGTAGGGCTGTTCCGTTTCCATTCGATTCTCGTTTCATTGAACGTCATTCACCATTTTCAACTGCATGGAAACGGTATCTGTTTCCGTTTAAATGGAACGGAACGGAAAGGAAACGTCACCGTTTTTATGCCTCCTACTATAACCATGTAATCCTTTTCCATTTGCCATTGTGTGTGTGCATGTGTGTGTGGGGGGGGGAGGGGTGTGTATAGGTGTGTGTGTTTGTGAGTATGTGTCATAACAGGCCCTATCATTTATCAATAATTACAAATTAATCCAGACCTGGAGAGAAAGCGGGTTTAATTTACAAATGTAATATATAACTGTCACCACTTTCCTCGTCCCCTTCACTCTTCACTTGCGTTTTCGTTCACAATTCAAACTTTGATTCGAATTACCTGCTCACATTGTTGTTAAGTATGCTCATGCACATTCAATGTGCATGTGACCTAACCGCAAGTGCACACATGTCATTGTCAGCTCTAGGTAGACAAGGGAAATACCCGCACGGTGTTAGCTCCTCCAAGAAAGTGAACCAAGGGAGACCTTGAATTTCAACAGAAACTTCATGATATTCCAGATGCTCAGATAGTATGCCGTGTTCCAAGGACCTTCCACACAGGCTATAAATTTGAAGTTGCTGCCACCCAAATTACCTCATGAGTTACAGCGAATTATCTCATCATTATGTCATCAATATGTCATATATATCAATTGTGGATTGGGACTTGGGAAGTAATCGATATTATTACATCCCCAGTAGCAATTTACTTTTCTGTGGTTATGAGGTAATTATCATGAAACCTATGGTGTAATTTATGAGGTAATCTATGAGGTAAATTATAATAAAATCCAGGGCCTTGGTAGAGCCTTTCTGAGACTTGAAAATCTAGTAATATAATAGAGTAACTTAAGCACGTATCCAGCGAATACCTTAAAAGAACTGTGTCACCATTAAGCGTATTTTTAGCAACGGAAGCTGGATGGGGATCCCCATTATCAAATCAAGTACGTGGGCGATGTGGTTTTGTGATGTCGTGATCACGCCCCTTGCCCTTGCCTGGCCGGCCGAGTTAGCCCTGCGCCCACGATCAGGCGTGTACTTTGGCGTTAGCTAGCGAAATTGATTTCGTGAGTGTACTGAAGGGCCGGCTTACCTCTCTCTTCGATGTGTAGCCTTCGTTTCTTGGGCTTATCCGCCATCGTAGGCGTGTTAGGATTGATCGATTGATAGCTGACTGTGGGCATGGCTTACGGCATGATTGATACCACTAGTGCTTACATATTCGTCACGTTTGCAGTTGATTTCAAATGTTTTTAAAAATAGTAACACGCGGCCCTTATATAAATTATTTAAAATTTAATATTATATACAAGCAGGGGGCTCGCTTCGCTCGCCCCCTGCTTGTACCTGTGTTTTGTCTCCATCTACTACTTAACTTGGTAAGGCATATGGTTTGGAACTCTCTCTGCATTCCCTGCATAGACTCCAGCCCAACCATAAGTAGGTGGTCAATAATCCAGAGTAAGACCTTGTATGCCCTAAATATTGTTTCAGATGTTTCAGCTCCTAATTTGATTCAATTAGAGTGAGTTACAGGCAGACAGTATTTAGAATGTATGGAACACTACATACATTTGTATAATTACTACAGGGTCAATTGGTGTCGTATGTCCAATCCAGAGGAAATATTGGAATTCCCTAATCTCAAGAACATTGCTACCCTTCAAGCACTAATGTACTTTCTGTGTACACGTATACAGTTAAATCCCTACTTTAAGGTCCTCTCCTTTTGCAATCAGGATGTACATAGTGCATGGTGGTCCCAGCTAGTTAGAGAAGTATACAATATTACCACTAAAATGAGGATACCCCTAAATTAGTACACTTGAAGCTGTTGCACAGATGTCTTATCATAATAGAGAGATCCACTGTACATGCATGATAATAGCTTATGTGTCTGTTTACTGCATACATGTATTATTTGAGTGTTTTGCATGCCATGTGAAGTAGACTATGTATTACTGTTCACCTGTAAGATAGTTATGTATTCATACAGGTTTGAGTATGTGGCAGAAATTGCTGGACTTGAAGATTGTTTCCAGCACTGGCCTAAGCTAAAGGAACTCTAGTGAGTTGAATGAGCTAACAGTAATAAGAAGCAAAGTGGGCCACTCCCTAATCAGATTAATAATCAGAGTACAATCAGTCAAAAATGGCTTTGGGTACATTAATGTGAAATAGTATTTCATTTTTGCTACATGTGTAGTACTAAGAGAACTGTGTGTAGCTGTCTAAAATGACATACCTAAAATGAGGACACCCTTTTGATTAAGACACCTATAGTATACAAGGCTCTACCTAACTTTGGGAGTTACTGTCGTAGGAAGGTTCAGTAATTCTTTTTTTGCCTTGAGGTAAGTGCTTGGGTATCATCGGTTGAAAAGGAGTAGGGTAGATATAATGTACACTGAAAATTTAGCATGTGCACGTACAGGTGGTGTGCATGGAGGTTGTACAGCAGAAACAATAATTCTCCATTTTCTTTATCCAGTCTATGTGATTATTGCTATGATGTTACTCATGCTCAAGCCGTATTCAAAGAGTTGAAATTTTGCCGTCAATTGCAGAGACTCACGTAAGTTAAGAACTGTGTGTACATGTACAAAATGTACATGTATGTGCATAGCTGTTTGGGAATTGTTCATAATGGGCTGGAAGATCAATGCTAATAAGTGGAGGAGGTAAAGGAAAGCTTCACCCATGCCCCATGTAGAGGGAGGGAAAGAAAGAGAGAGAGAGAGAGAGAGATGAATAGACACAGCTGCAGAAGAGAGAGAGAATGGAAAGGATACTGATTTATTATGGAATTCTCTTCACACTAAAGATGGAGAGTGATTGCATTTGCATGTTATCATTTGTATCCATCCATATAATATTATACGTAACATGACAGTAGAATTATTACATGGTTTATGGAACTAGAATCAGGCTGGAAACATTGTATGTTTTACAATAGCTGTAAATTAAAAACTACAAAGGCACCTATGTCTGCCATTCTGCATGACAGTAAGGCCATGCAAAATAAATAATCTGTTCTTGTCACCTTCCGTTCCATGCCCCTTGATATTGAGCAAATACGGAGGCAGGCACAGGGTCATCAATTTAAAATGCTGTTTTGATCTGCTCTTTAGACAAGCTTGAAATGTTTGGTTTATGGCATTGACTGCAAAATCAAACCACCCCCCGTGCATACATGTACTTTACAGTGTTCTATAGGACGAGAAACAGATAGTTTACTTCGTGTGGCCTAAGGAAAGAAATATAGAAGGTTAAGGCCACTTTAGCCTCATCCCCAGGCTCCTCCCAGATTTCAATGTTCCACGTACTTATGTGCGCCCAACAGTCTAACCTTTTGAAGACGAGGTGATTGTCACTTCTTGAAGCTCCAGTCGAACTTTTACCCGGAATAGTCAAAATTTACCAGTAAACAGCGACTTCAGATAGTGGGAGTTCGTAGATCTATTTTCTACCCTTCCCCTACCCTTCCCATGCTTTGTACAGTTGCGTGCTAGTCACATGCAATTAGATACCAGGCTCTCTTGCTTTTTAGCATGCAACATTGAAAAACTGGGAGGAGCCTGGGGACGAGACTAAGGCCACCTTATATTGTTGCACACAACACTAATACCTGGAGTTTACATGACCAGGACGATTGTAGCCTACCAAAGTCACATTAGTAATGAAACTTGGATGTAGGTTACTCTGTACCCCTGTGTAGCATTGAACTACCAGTATATTCTCATCTGTTTACAACAGAGCACAATCATAATTATTATTCAACCTTAAGTTTGACAACCATAACAGACTTTATAGCTACTTATTCTAGTAGGTAGCTATCCACCACACCCCCCCCCCCCCCCACGCTTATACATACATGTAATATTATGTGAATTGCACAGCTTGGTATTGACTGTCTATGTGTTTATGAATTTGCAGCTTCTGTGGTGGTGATCATTCATGCTGTCTTGATGAATCTGCATGTAGAGTCTTAGGAGAAACATTGCAGTACCTCCCAAAACTTCAGCATATCAAGTAAGTTCTGTTGTGGTACTATCATTGTCCTAGCCAACCTCTACACTGTGGTTACACACTAATCATTCAATGTACATGCATGTATACATACAATGTACTTGTACTATGATGAAGCCATACTTCAAAGGAAAAACAGCTAGTACAAAACCCATGTACTCAAGAAATCTCACACACCCTAGGATCCAGCTGCATAGTAAAGTACAGTGCTTGTGGTAGGGGAAACACTCCTCAATGTCTGGGTTGTGGCATCATAGTACAAGTCAGCTGTACAATGGTTTTCTAATTGTGTGTGGGTTGTACCCTTCTTAGGTATAATGGAATTCCTCAGGCTTTGCCCAGAAGTACCATTATACCACACAAAGAGTGCATTAGGGAGAGTACAGTATGCAACACACACAGTAGTACAGTAGTACAGTGTGTTGTAGTGTGTTGTACTAAAATATCTCTTTCTGTGACCTTAAACCCAGAGAGAGAGAGAGAGAGAGAGAGAGAGAGAGAGAGAGAGAGAGAGAGAGAGAGAGAGAGAGAGAGGGGAGGGGGGAGGGATGTTTTCACTACTTCTATGTGTGTTGCATACTCTCCCCAATGTACTCTTGACCACACTCAGGGTACAATACCCATACACCTTAGAAAACCATAGTACAACTATTACATGTACCTCCCTCAGTACATCAACAGTTATCTCAACAATTATCTCAAACCTAGAGCACATAGAGCGTGCGCACATACTCTGTACTTGCACCCACAACTGGCTGATGACGTACTTACCTATGAGCATGCACAGGCATCTAGCTTGGTTAGGTGTGGTTGATAGGTGAAAGAACACAATCTATATTGTTTATGGCCCTAGTCACACATGCCTAGAAGAAAAAGAGGTCGCTTTTTTGCCATAAACACTTGTCACCCACCATGACACCTAAAACTCAAGATCTGGCAATTTTTACGTAAAGTTGATTACTTCACCTCTTGCACATATATATAGAATAAAAAGTTTGTATCCATTCTACAGCACTGTTGTCATATTCTATAGTGTCATGACTGTTGCTTTAGTGAGCTTAATAACTTGAGGCTATTGAGATTGTACACAAACATAGCCTCGTTCCCAGGCCCTGTTCCCAGGTTTTCAATATTGCATGCTGAAAAGCGTAGAAAAAATCAGGGAGCCGCTGAGAGTGTTATTGCATCATCCTCATGCACACATTATAAGGCGTACTCTAAAACTGTGCAATGTCTATTTAATGCACACTCAAGTGTGCATTACACTATAAAGTGCCACTTTACAATGTATCTGATTGGTTGAAAGTCACGTGACCAAAACAATTAAGTGTTATACGAATACCTAGAATGTACGGTCATAGTGAGCTTAATAACTTGAGGCTATTGAGATTGTACACAGACATAGCCTCGTTCCCAGGCCCTGTTCCCAGGTTTTCAATGTTGCACGCTGAAGTGTTGAAAAAATTGGGGAGCCGCTGAGATTGTTATTGCATCATCCTCATGCACACATTAAAGCACATAATGCCAGATAACTATTACTTAGTCTGTGCATAACTACCATTGAAGCTTGATAGCTCTAGCAATATGATGCAACATATACTCAGTTTAGTCACTGATTTAAGCTAGGCGTAATCTAAAACTGCATGTGCAATATCTATTTAATGCACACTCATGCAAGTGTGCATTACACCCACACTTTAAATTACATGCATATGCATCCAATTGGTTGAAAGTCACGTGACCCAAAATGAGTGTTACACAAATATCTAGACTGTATTGTCACATAAATGAAAAGGCAGAGAAAGCCTTTTTGCATAATATTATTCCCTCAACTAGACTCCCATAGCAAACCACAACATGCCATTTCCTGGACAGCTGGCCTTCTTTATCATAATACTAGGGTGATGTAAATCATCATGGGGGCAAGCCTTTGCACACAATACTAATTTTGTGGAACATGGAGTAGATATTATGTATGTAAGATGCTACAAAACTGGTCATAGTGAGTCACAAACTAAAGCATTTGAGAATAGAAGTGTGTGAACGATTAAGTATGCAAGTTTCAAGGCATCAGCTTGGTTGAAAAGTCATTTTGACCATAAAACATTTAGGACACACTTATCTGGCACTGTGTGTTTTAATGTGGTATACAATACACAATGTACATCATACAATACATTAATTACCAACAGTGTTATTGCATCATCCTCATGCATGCATTATAACGCTTAATATGCCAGGCAACTACTGCTTAACCACCATTGACATGTAGCTCTGGCAATATGATGATGCAACATACACTCACTTTAGTCCTGGTACAATCTAAAACTGTGCAATGTCTATTTAATGCACACTTTACAATGCACCTGATTGGTGGAAAGTCACGTGACCAAAAATAAGTGTTGCGCAAATATCTAAAATGTATAGTAGCTACACATCATAGATTACATCAAAATGAATGTGATGATATGCCCATGCAGTAGCCGAATGGCTGTGAATATTGGTAAATGATCGATAATTGTGGTGCACACATGCTATACACGTGGCTATAGCCTTGTGGTATACCGAAATACCCATATCTAAGTGAAAGGCAACTTCTTATGTACTCGCTGGACGAAGTAGAAGTTTTTTCCATATTTCTACTGACTTTATCTCTCGAGAGGTACTGAATTTTATTGTTAATTACCTCATAGATTACCTAAGAGACTACTCATATGTAGATTACTCATCATTACCTCATTGTCACAATTTGCTACTGGGCATCTGACTTGGCATACCGTGACACTGTATGTAACCACTAAAGTCCACTCATCCAGAGCTGACATGCTCAAGCAATATAGTGGGTTCTTGCACAGTTTATATATAATCTATAATTCTTGTGTGAACCAATGCACACACAAATATGTAGTCTATCTTGGAATGAGAATGTTGATGACTCAGCAATTGCTCATCTGGCTAAGGGTCTCACTCACTGTGCTCATCTTGAAGAGTTGGAGTAAGTTACTAATGCACTGGTCCTATCTAGCATGCCCTAGTCATGGCTGTGCACATGGATATGGCCGTTTATTGCATGGTGTGCATACACAAACATGTAGTCTGGGGGAGTGCTGTGCCATTAGTGACTCAGGAGCTACTCATCTGGCTGAGGGCCTTGCTCACTGTCCTCATCTCAAGGAGCTCAAGTAAGCTACCATTTGTTCATTTTCCTACTGCCATATTTAAGGAGAAGCCCTAGGATATCCATCCTAATGGCATGCTGTGGCGATGCCACATGATCATCGTCCCTGATATAATACGTGTCCTGTTTGTGCATGGTAATATCATAGATTTTGTACGTAATACATAGTAGCTCTATATACCGTATGGAGAAAGCCTTCAGAATTAATTTATATTTCATTACTGCAAGCATATCTCACAAGTGTGTGGTACTGCACCAACGATAAACGGATAAGGCTATTCACAAGTACAGTCGTACTGGGTTCAGGCGATTGGACCTCACTCTTTCTTTTATATCTCGGAGAAATAGTGCAGCTAGAGGATCTATAGAGTCAAGGGCGCCATCAGCTATATGATAACAACGATGAGGAGACATCTCGTTGCACGAGAATAAGCGTGTGAGCAACTTTGCTTCCACGATGTTTTTGGCCATGCCCCTGCTTGCAAGTGCTCGATCACATAGGTATTACTGTAGTTTTCGTGGATAGAAATTTTTGTGACTGGCATATCAGCCACGAAAATTAGCACCCTCAAAAAATTACCCATCATACATTAATCTATGCATATGACAGAGGTGAAAATTTTTCACCAAAGCCAGTAGTGGTTGCCTTTCACGGTATTGCATGAATATTTCACAGAAATTATTTAATAAATTTCACTGCATCATCCATGTGTTTGTAAACACAAGGGAAACATTTCACAGATAAAATTTTTCATGCTGTAAATTACCCACTCTATGGTGTCAATGTTCTTTCCATGACATTGTATATTAAACAGCCTTGATTGGTGCAATATTGGTGATACTGGAGTCAAGGTTCTACTTGAAAGTCTCATGATGAACTGTAAAGGGATCAGAGAACTTAAGTGAGTTGGATAACTCTATCATAATAATCCATGTCATATTGAATTTCTCATACTTATACATATTGCAGTCTTGATTATAATAAGTTAACAAATAAGAGCATACCCTGTTTGATGGAGTTCGTTGAGTCATCCAGGAATCTTGAAAAATTGGTCCTTTTAGAGTAAGTTTGCTCTCAGTACCTCATGCAGTACTTACTATGGTAATACCGTAAAGCATTTTTCTGTGTGAGTTTTATTTGTGCGAATCAAGCACCGGTTGCATAAGTTTGTACTGGCATAAATTTTTATCGCACTATACATTATAATATAATGTATAATGTATAGTGCAGTGTGAAAAACGAAAATGCACAAATAAAAATCACGTAATTTTATCGAGAGGCCCGTTTTGACGGATTCGCATAATTTTTTCACACCTACAATTACATTTCTAATGTCGCTTTACGGTAGTACCTTCTTCACCTTATAGGGACTATGGTGAGCATATCAAGTTCACAGAGAGAGGATGGTCAAAGCTGGTTGAAGTAGTGGAACAAAGGAACTCAACAGAAGGCATGACTCAACTGGAACTTGTTGGTTTTCCAACTATGGAATCAGAAGAGGATGAGGAATCTGGTGAATTGGAAGAGGAATCTGATAAATCAGAAAAGGGACCTGGTGAATCAGACGAGGAGTCTGGTAAATAAGAAGAGGATCTGATGGTAGCAGAACAACAGTACGTTGAAGTTTACATAATTGTTCATGTATGTGGCTATCAATAATGAGTTATGTATTATTATTGACCAATTTTGTGCTTACAATACAGTGGTTACCTGAAACGTGTTGGTAAAGCAATAATGGACTCAGATGATGAATCTGGTGATGATAGTGAGCAAAACAAACAACAGTATGTTGAAGTGTATTGTGGTGTTAGTTGAACTTACATGAACTTGGACTTACCTTTTTAGTTATGTAATGATGATGTCATTAGTTGAGTTGTGCACACCCACCTGTATGTATGATTGTGTATTGCGCATGCTCGAGAATAATTATTATCATGGCCGCAATGTGAGAAACCACGAGTCTAGCTATCCGGGGCAATCGTGAACCCGCTGTTCAACAGAGAACGCTACATGGTGTCAGAGGCGGGATCCTAGCTCCATTTAACTAACGGAACGCTTATTACCCAAAAAGGAAAAGAGACGACGCGAGAAAAGCAGTCGAAGTTCGGAGCACATGGCGACCGTCCAGTACCCAGTGTCCCCGCCAGGGAGTTTTAACTTTAGCCAGCCCCAGGATTGGCCGAAATGGATTCGTCGCTTTGAAAGATTCAGAACTGCCGCCGAACTCGCAGGGAAAGACGAGGAGGCACAGGTCAACATGCTAATTTATACAATGGGAGACGAAGCCGACGATATCCTGAGATCGTTCAACTTGAGCGATGCAGACGTTAAGAAATACAGCGTGGTAAAAGCTAAATTTGAAGATCACTTTATCAAAAAGAGAAATGTGATATATGAGCGAGCTAAATTTAACAGTCGTAACTTCGGCAGGAGGAAGGAGAACCTGTGGACTCGTTCATCACTGACCTGTACGCCCTAGCGGAACATTGTGATTACAAAGATCTCCACGACGAGATGATTAGAGATAGAATTGTGGTCGGCCTAAGAGACGCAGCTTTGTCAGAGAAACTGCAACTGGACTCAAAACTCACTTTGGAAAAGGTTGTCACTAAAGCACGGCAAGCCGAGACAGTCAGGCAGCAGCAGTCCGTAGTCCGAGGAGACGAAACAAAGAAACCTGAAGTGCCAGTTGGTGCTATTCACCATGGAAGAGGTGGAAGAGGGAAAGCACCTCATGGCCCAAGGGGGAGAGGAGCAACTACACAAAGGAGAAGCTCCAGCCAACCGATGTGTTATCGATGTGGACATACACCAGCCCATGACCGTCAACAATGCCCGGCAAAGGACGCGGTGTGTAACAAGTGTGGAAAACGAGGACACTTCAAGCGAGTATGCAAATCAGCCAAGGTAGGAGTGGTCCAGAGAGAGGAGAGTGAGATAGAACCAGAGTCAACAGAGGATGATGCTTTCCTTGGAACTGTCGGACAAGGCAGCACAGACCCCTGGGTAACTATAGCCAGGGTGAATGGAATATTCATGGAGTTCCAAATCGACACAGGGGCAGAAGTAACTGTCATCTCCGAGCGAGACTTCAAGAGACTTGGAGAGGTGACCCTATTGCCATCCCAGAGGACCCTGCGAGGACCAAACCAAAACTTACTATCCGTGAGAGGCCAATTCAGTGGAAAACTTCGAGTAGGAAAGAGAGCCTCTGAGCAGACTATCTACGTAGTAGAAAGACTGCACAAATCGCTACTAGGCCAACCAGCTATTCAAGCACTGCAGTTGCTGAAACGAATTGGAGCTGTCGAGAAAGGTTCCAAACCGGAAGAACTTTTTCCGAATCTCTTCACAGGACTGGGGAAACTAGAGGGAGAATACACGATCTGCCTACGAGAAGGAGCACAGCCATTTGCACTCAACACTCCACGGAGAGTACCTGTCCCACTGATGCGAGCAGTTAAGGACGAATTGGACCACATGCAACGACTTGGAGTGATCGAGCCCGTGGAGACCCCCACAGAGTGGTGTGCGGGGATGGTTGTCGTCCCCAAAACTAATGGTCGTGTGAGAATTTGTGTTGACCTCACTAAACTAAACGAGAATGTGTACCGTGAACGCCATCCCATGCCAGCCGTAGATCAGACCCTCGCACAGATAGCAGGAGCCCGAGTTTTCTCCAAACTCGATGCTAACTCAGGATTTTGGCAGATCCCTTTGTCAAAGGAATCGGCCCTACTGACCACTTTCATTACACCATTCGGGCGTTACCATTTTAACCGCTTACCTTTCGGAATCACCTCCGCACCGGAACATTTCCAGAGGAGGATGTCCGCTCTGTTGAGAGACCTAGAAGGAGTTGTCTGCCTCATTGATGACATTTTGATCTATGGCAACACTCAGGAAGAGCACGATGAACGGTTGCTAGCTGTACTGAACAGGCTGGAAGAAGCTGGTCTAACACTCAATAGAGACAAGTGCGAATTTTCACAGAGGGAAGTGAAATTTCTAGGACACATCCTTTCCCAGGATGGAGTGCGCTCAGACCCAGACAAAGTAACTGCAATTGTAAATATGGAAGAACCTACGACTGTGAAAGAATTAAGACGCTTTCTGGGAATGGTAAATCAACTGAGTAAATTTATGCCTCACTTAGCCGAAATGACCAAGCCACTGAGAGATCTGTTGTCGAAGAGAAATCAGTGGATTTGGGGATGTGCTCAGAAACAAGCTTTTTCATCAGTAAAAGATGCCCTCACCAAGAGTCCAGCTTTAGCATTATTTGATCCTAACCTTGAAACTACCGTATCTGCTGATGCATCATCGTATGGCCTTGGTGCTGTTTTGCTGCAAACACAAGCCAATGGAGAAAGACGACCAGTCGCTTATGTATCTAGATCAATGACTCCTACCGAATCCAGATACGCTCAGATAGAGAAAGAAGCTCTGGCTTTAACGTGGGCCTGTGAGCGATACTCAGACTATCTAATTGGCCTACAGTTCAAGATTGAGACAGATCACAAGCCTTTAGTGCCATTATTCAGTTCAAAACTCCTGGATGAACTTCCTATTCGAGTCCAACACTTCAGAATGCGAATGATGCGATTCAACTTCAGTATTAGCCATGTACCAGGAAAGAACTTAATCATCGCTGATACACTATCGAGAGCACCATGCTCAAGTTCGACAAACAACGATCGCCTATTGCAAGAGGAAACTGATGCATACATTCAAGTTACGATTCAAACTCTCCCAGCAACAGAAAACCGTCTCGAAGAGATAAGGAGGAGACAAAAGGAGGATGAGGTATGTAAACAGATTGTAAAGTACTGTCAGAGAGGGTGGCCCAGTATTAAGAAAATACCACAAGCTTTAAAGAAGTTCTACCCAGTAGCAGCTGAATTATCAGTTCAGAAGGGATTACTGCTGAGAGGTAGTAGACTGGTCATACCGGTGTCCATGCAGAGTGATATTCTAAACAAACTGCATGTGGGCCATCAGGGTATTAGGAAATGCCGAGAGAGAGCTAAGCAAGCAGTGTGGTGGCCAGGCATATCAAAGCAGCTTGAGAAACTAGTGAGTGAGTGTCCAAACTGCATCAAGTTTCGAGTACAGAGAGCGGAGCCTCTCATCCCTTCACCATTGCCTAGCCTACCATGGCAAAGGATAGGTACAGATTTATTTGAATGGGACAAAACTACCTATCTGTTAATAATTGATTATTACTCGCGCTGGATTGAAATTGCTAAATTGACAGGGCTGTCAGCTAATTCAGTCATCAATCACACTAAGTCAATCTTTGCCCGATATGGCATACCTGAGACTGTTACTTCCGATAATGGACCACAATTCTCCTCAGAAGCCTATGCACAGTTTGCAAGGGAATATGGCTTTAAACATACCACTAGTAGCCCTAACCATCCTCAAGGAAATGGGGAAGCTGAGAGGGGTGTTCAAACTATTAAGAATTTGCTAAAGAAAGAAGGTGACCCGTACCTAGCCTTATTGGCATATCGATCAACCCCATTGGAAGTAGGATACAGCCCCTCCGAGTTATTAATGAGCAGGAAATTGCGTACTACGGTACCCATGACTGAGGACCAGAGAAAGCCCAAAACTCCAGACTTCTCTGCAGTAGCTGCTAGAGACAAGCGGCTAAAACAAAGACAGAAGGTGAATCATGATACTCATCATGGAGCCAGGGAGCTGCCTGCTTTATCACCCGGAGAGTATGTGTGGGTGACAGACCGAGAAGAGTCAGGAGAAGTGGTTGAGGAGACTGCCACCAGGTCTTACACTGTACAGACTCCTGGAGGAGAATTCAGGAGAAATCGGCGACACTTAAACAGAAGCAGTCCGTCCTCAGAATCAAATACTGAATCAGAAGGTACACCAAATGAGAATGAGAACTCACAATCACAAGTAGAACCTGAAGGTACTACTAATCAAAGCCCAATTGCTCACCAGACCCGATCAAGACACAACCGCCCTCCTAAGCCGCCAGAACGGTTCGACAATAGTTGGACTTGATCTTGAGAAAGGGGGATGTGGTGTTAGTTGAACTTACATGAACTTGGACTTACCTTTTTAGTTATGTAATGATGATGTCATTAGTTGAGTTGTGCACACCCACCTGTATGTATGATTGTGTATTGCGCATGCTCGAGAATAATTATTATCATGGCCGCAATGTGAGAAACCACGAGTCTAGCTATCCGGGGCAATCGTGAACCCGCTGTTCAACAGAGAACGCTACATGTATGTGATTAATTAATTCAATTAATTCAATGACACGTATGTGGTTATCAATAACTATAGTTTAGTATTGTCCAATTTCATGCTGCAATGTTTACTGTAATAATTAACCATGTATTCTAATTTACACTTAATTGATAATAGTATTCCTGTACTGTCAAAAATAGCCACCTTTGTGGGAGATACATGCACACAGCAGAGGAGGTATGTAGCCATTAATATTCCATGTGACCGGTGTGCATATCAATATGCATCATCGTGGACATGTCCCCATAATATAGTTGCTGTGTTGAAGCTTAAAACTTACGGGAACCCCCTGAGTGATCCCAGCTTAATTAGTGTAGTTTGATCACTGATCGCATTGTCAACCTATCTGTTTTTGTTTGGGGATCCCGAGGGATCACCCTCGAAAATTGCCGTCGAAGTTTAACTATGTGAAGTACATGGGGACAATTAATTAAGAAGTGATGACACAGCATTTTTGGGTGAGCACATGATCATTTTGTTCCTCCTCTGTGCCCAAGTGTGTAACTATAACGGTATGACTTACACTATGGATTGCACAAATGCCATTCATGTTCATTACTGGGTGTAGCTGTAACCATGGTAATTAATTAAGAGCTTCAAAATAAGACAGATAGTAAGTTACTGCAAACACAAATTAAGATACCCTAATAATTAATAGCAAAAGAAGAGTCATGATGCTATGCCTGGCTTTATTTTTGCTGCTCTCTCTAACAGTTCTTTGATGAAGCTCTGTATAGGGGAGAGTAGTGGTAGGTAATGGTCGTCAATACACCCTGTCACCAGTTAAAATGTACCTCACAAGGTCTTTAGCATCCTTAAGATAGTCCTGCAGTAATTGGAAGGTATACAAATAGAGATGAGTACTAGATCAGGGGCATACAGGATCTAGAAGATTTCCCATGCCAGTGTATCCATTAGCTTTCAATAATTATTGTTGCTGTACATCCTGCACTCTCCCCCCCCCCCCCCCCCCCGCCCCCATCACCACCGTTACCGAAAAGTAAACAACAGGCAATACACGATCCAACAAATTGAAGTGTCCAAGATAGAGGGTGGCTGGCTTAGCAATGGCAGACAATTACTACTATTATCTTATGTACAAAACAAATATAATCTGTGGTAAGGCTCTATTCGTACACTCTCACTTCTTGATTCACTCACTTTGGGTCTCTCTTCTCTATCTTTTTCACCAATGCCCATGATGTCATCCAGGTCCAGCTCAGGATAGCTCTGAAAACAATAGTCACATAGTCATAGTTTTCAGTGAGTACAATAATTATTACTAGTGATCTCCTACTTACATTGTACACACACACACACATGCACACACACACACACACACACACACACACACACACACATACATGTATACTCTAACCGAATGCATGAGTGACTGACACACTAAGGTGAACACATGCAGTACATAGCTACTGTAACATTATGTACATTAAACAATAATTGTGTAGCTGCATGGGGTATACGGTACATAGCTACATTATGTACAGTGAAACCTCTAATAACGGACTCTCCGAAAGGCGGACAATCTCTGTACGCGGACAAATTCCATGCCCCCGATTGCTCTTCCTATAGAAATAGTACATTTAGAACCTCTGAGTAGCAGACACCTCTCTACTCTGGACAACGGACAGCCAGTGTGCCCCCAAATTAAGGACAGCAATCTGTACAAAATAACCTCCAAAAGCAGACGGAGACCAAAACCGCAAGCATAAATCATAAGAATACCATCAAATTTTTGATGTTTGTTACTCAGATAGTCTGTCCACTCCTTTGTTTTGTCGATTTTTGCCCATGCAGAGCGTGTTTGATCGAGACTTGCCGATTCAGCTTCTTGCAGGCCACACACCTCTGCATAAAAACCTATTAACGAGCTCAAGATTAGGGGTGTGGCCAGTTAGTCAACCTCTGAGATAGGGACAACGAACAAGAGTCCTGCCCCCAATGTGTCCGCTGTTCAGAGGTTTCACTGTATATCAAACAACTGTGTAGGGTTTATGGTTAAAACGGAGCACTTAGTAATGTCTACATATCTAGGCTTGAGCACATTATGCTTTTTTCTTGCCTATTATTCTATTCCGCAATTCTTCATATTTTAACCTATTATTCCCATACTACCACCCGATTATTCTCATGAATTTATTTTAAAAAATTGAGTCAATGAATAAAATTAATGATGTAACACAACTTTAGATTTTTTCAGCTGGAATACCGTTAATACTACTAGAACTTTCTTCTTCATTCAAACTCAAACTCTCATCAGAACTACTAATCTCTAACTCGTTACTAGTACTCTCATAAAGAGAACTGCCACTAGGGCCTGGTGCAGTCGAATCTGCCATTTTCGCACTGGATTAGCAACAGTTTCTAATTAACCTCCGCTACATGTGACATTATGCTGGATTTCCCCCTATTATTCCAGCTTTATGCTTTGTTCCTGGCAGTGCCCTATTATTCTAAAAATTATGCCAGCATAATGTGCACCAGCCTATTCAAAACCTAGGGAAAACCATCCTATTGAGGCATATCAATAGAGCAAAAAATCAATGAGTAGCCAATGGTCTTGACAAGTAGTGGATAGTGAAATTAAACTTGTGGTCACTTTTCTCAGAGCAGGTCACAATTCTTATTAATGTAATTGCTCAGCAATCATAGCACACAGAGGTAACAAAATAATTATTAATACAAGCCTCCTTTTACATCAGATCTAAAATTGTAAACAATGCTTGGTAGTAGCCGAAAATTTATAGCTTATCATGGACACATGGGCACAGATTACCAGTGATACACATGTCAACTAGGTGAGCTAGAGAAGTACACCTTCCAAGGCCGCAAATACCTCAAATCTTTGAGATTGGCTCAGTGTAAAACTCGTGATCATGTGCTAGCAAACGGGCAGATACCAGAGCAGTAGGGATACTATTAATTTTGTACTAACCTCTTCTCTACTATAATGCTCCTCTTGTTGGTCATCCATCCATGTTTCCGGATCTAATCTCTTTTGGATATCCTTCTCGATCACAGTGCTGTATTGGTACAGGTTTCATTGGGTAAGGCTTGTCAACTGCATCACCTCAGTTTGAACTGGACACCTTTGGATGATGAAGAATTGTCTGTTTGGTCTGTCATTGCACTTGCTAACACATAGGAAAGTCTGCCGCTTTTAAACTGCATACCAGCAGCAAAGATCTATCGGGAGAGGAGAAGCATGGTATCACTGCCTTAGGTTATCTTAATTTTGCGCTATCTTTACTGAAATTGCATACCTACATCATGATTTATGACAGTGAAACTTACCATAGTAGCCTAGGTATATGTATAGAAAAAGGCTGGACTTGGCGAACAAACTGCATAGCACCATGTATGCCAGCACAGATCTGTGGAAAAATATTGTGGCTACGAGATTAAAAGTATACTAGCTTCCTGGATGCCAGGGGCCTACCTTTGGTGTAAACTGCATAAGATATCACCCACACGCTCAGTCTAATGAAGGAAGCAGGTTCGATTCTTCAACGCGACATGCTCAACAGCAGCTTTGCCTCGAGCTTTGCATATTTGAGTGAGTACAAACAGGGTCGTCAATAGGTGAGTGTTAATTAGAACTAATTGCTGACTCAGCACATGCAACACAAAAGCGCTAGCGGAGGACGTTTGGACCATGTCAGACGTATTGGATGCTCGAAGTCTCATATGTTGGTAATTTCATTAAACTTAATGATTAAAGACTCTAGCTCTTGATCTTGTTATAACTTGCGATTTCAGCAACCAGCTAGCTGAGTGAACAACAGACTAGACTCGGACTAGTAGAGTGAACCTGATGTCTGAACACGTAAACAAACTGACCTACATCAATAGTGTGATGATGTCGATGGTGAGGTCCAGGACACTCATTATGACTTTATTACTGAGATCTGGAGATGTTGAGCTGAACCCAGGACCTATGACAGAAGAAGGTGAGATCACCTGGTACGGTAGTGTTCACAATGAGAACATTAAGTAAAGTTGGAATCTTTCAAGGGAAATCTTTTTATGAATTGTGATGAAAAGTAGATAAAATTCCATGGATTATTACTTTGTAATATCATGCTCCAAATTTTGTAGAGAAAACTTCTACCAAATACATATTTGTGAGAATTTCTCCCCGGCTCACATTTTCCCATTGTACTTATTATACTCTCCTCAAATTATCACAATCTCGTGTTTTTAACATTTGACAGATCTTGAACGGGTCGATAACGCACAAATACTTGGTGAGTTTCTCAATGCTTTTCATTAGCTACCAGCCTAATTTTGTGAACCAATGAATGTTTGCAGGTGAAAGGGATTTTTATCATCTATATAATGAGCTTGTGACCATCAAGGCCAACTACTATCAACTTGGTATTGGACTGGGTCTACCACCTGGAGAGCTACTGGCAATACACAGAGAAGCTCAGCATGTTGATCAAGGGTTAACTCGGGTGCTGTTGGCATGGCTGAGGAATGTTGGAGTTTGTGTTCCTCCAACGTGGCGTGGGCTGGTGAAGGCAGTGGACAGCCCTGCTGGGGCAAACAACCCTGCTTTGGCCATGGCTATTGCAGTGAAACACTCCATTGCTGGTAAGTGACACTATGTACATCATCATCATTCAAGTCCACATCATCTCTTATTAAGTATATGTAATAGTGTTCTCCCAGCATAGTTAGCCATGTCAGCATCTCCCTGATATCTCATAAGCCTTCAAGGATATGGAGTGTGGGAGAGTGATATGGTCACAGGTTATGCCCTACCATCATGTATGCCTGATTAGGAAAAATGCCACTTCAACTGAATGGGCTTTTTTTTTACTCTTACACTGACAGCAGGTACCACTACTACATCAGCCAGTCACCCTAGTAACCACCCACTACCACAGCAACTGGTGCAACAGCCCCTTCATCCAGTGATGGCAGCTCCACCAAGTGGTAAGAAATTCACTGACTAAATTTGCTTTAATACATGTAGCCCATGCAAGCCTTGTAAAGGAGAGGGGGGGGGATGGGATAGAAACTTAAACAGTGTAGTATTAAACACCCCAGATTTTTGTTTCAAATGGGCACTCAAAACCTCTACATATACTCTGTCCTCTCCTCTCCTTCAAAGGAACAGTGTCACCATATAAGCGTATTTTTAGTAACGGAAGCCAGATGGGGATCCCCATTATCCAATCAAGTACGTGGGCGATGTGGTTTTGTGACGTTGCGATCACGCCACTTGCCCGTGCCTGGCCGGCCAAGTTAGCCCTGTGCCCGCGATCGGGTGTGTACTTTGGCGTTAGCTAGCAAAATCGACTTCGTGAGTGTACTGAAGGATGCAGAAGGGCCGGATTACCTCTCTTTTCGATGTGTAGCCTTCGTTTCCTGGGCTTATCCGCCATCATAGGCGCGTTGGGATCAATCGATCGACAGCTGACTGTGGGCGCGGCTTAACAGCATGATCAGTACCACTAGTGCTTGCGCGCACGTGACGTCCATATTCGTCACGTTTTGCGGTTGATTTCAAATGTTTTTAAAAATAGTAACACGCGGCCCTTATATAGGGACACAATGCCTTTCAATAGAACAATAATTGTATGATGTACAATAATAATCTCACCACACTTCAAATTCTTGCCACCCTCGAAATAGAACCACACACTTATCTAAACCCTGCCATCGAAATCTCACTATAACATTGTGGTAAAGAGTTTACTGCAATAAATGTATACACACATGCGTTATGTATAAGTAGTGCTCAACGATATTATGGTTAATGCCACATGTGTGTCAATCACAATAAATATTGCCCTTAAAATCTAGCCACCCTCAAATCTTCTCCACATCAAACAAGGCTACCAATAAATTGTCACAGCAACAAAAGTTCGAATATGTTATTATACACTTATGGATCTATAATATGTGTATGACATGTACATGCATGTATGTACTTGTAGTAGTGTAACATGTAGTATGACTACTCCGGTCGGACAGCCCCTTCACAAAGAGGAAGAGTCTGGTGTCATACCCATACACGACCTGTGAAGGGGTTGCCCTTTATCCAAAGGTGCTTCTGGAGGAGGCTTTGCCACACTGTAAAGACAGCATTGAAACACCAAGGGATTTTCAGCAACCTGAGGAGACGATCGTGACAGCAGCAGTTCCAGTTGTGGTGAGGAGCTTCACCTGACCATTTTGGATATTACAGATCAAGACTACTTTTGCCCTCGAGAATAGCAAGAAAGACGAGATTGCAATCCCATGGAAGAAAGTCTTTCATACCAATCTGGGTTGAACAGAACTCAGTCATGTCACCCCAGTCCCGGGATTCACCAAGCTAGGACTGATCGTCCTCCTGCCTATCCTTGTTTAGCAGCGCAGTAGAGTAGTAGAGTGGCTAGCCTTGAGACGGTACAGCTTGGTTACTGTGCAGTTGTGAGAAATACACACATACTCACATAGCAATGCATGCATCAGCGGAAACCACACATACAATAAACCCATAAAAGCACCGGTTACACTCGTGCACTATGGGAAATTTTGCACTTGGGGCGTGTCTCGAGGTCAAATACAGCACTCAGCTTTGCCTCTTGCTGTATTTACCTCTCAACACACCCCTTATGCAAAATTTCCCGTAGTGCACTCGCACCGGTGCTTTAATTAGTATGTAAGGCTTGGCGGTATACAGGTACTTTTAGTTATTCATGATAATTATTGTCTAGGTCTGTAGCATTATCAAATTAGTTTTTACCACAGTATGGTAGTAAAGTGCAAGGTCAGCGGTATGATGGGTGGTCACTCTCAAGTGTTTGTAAGTAACCTTTCATGTTCTGTAAAACACTGTAGCCGTAGACCAATGCATGGCTTCCCATGTTAGTTTGTTTAGCTACACCTCCAGGTTCATCTTAAAAACTTATCTCACTGTATGTGGGTACTCTAAAGAGTATGTTACAGAATATCCATCGTTACTAGGCTTACTGAGCAACTTATTAGTCATATCGTGACTAAGATGACATTAGTCAACTAACTCTAATCAGATATCGCCCAGCCTTATGGGTGTGGTCATTAAAAAAGCACAATTTGTAATGTTCGTTATCCTTATCAAGCACTTAAAACCAAATATTTGTAAATGTTTACTAATTTTCTTGTAGCATATATTATGACTCATAAAACAGTTTATGAGGTATAATAATATGCAACAAGAAAGTTTTGAGTAAACACAGTAGACATATGTAGCAACAAGCCTCTATTCAAAAGCAGAGATTTGACTCTTGAAATGTAAGCTGCCACACACTGCCGTAGAACTAAGCCATGGTCATCTTCTGCTACGCTTCTGGCCGAAAGAACAATCGTGGACAGCTTGCAATCATAGCCACACTCACTTAAAAGTGACCATGTATGCATACAATTATTATTCAGGGTGTGGCTTCTATTAGAATAGTACCGTATTGTGTTATTGCACACCTATACACAGTACCTCAGCCTCAATATTATGTCAATCAACATGCTCTACAATGCCAGTGATTTGAGGATCCATCCAAGGACTGGCAAAGCAGTATGGTACTTTTTGTGGTACATTAAAAGCCTGGGCTGCATCCTACTGTAATAGACAGACATCACACCCCCATATAATGACTAGCACAATCCTTACACGTGTGTGAAGAGGGTTATGATGCTACTGACAATCTACACGTTCACCATGCACATGTGTTACTTCCTCTACCTTCCATATATGTATTCATGCAGACACAGCCCTTCCTTCCTCAAAACGACAGAAGCTTTCTAGTTTTCCTAAAGACTTTGGTCGCTGGCATAAACTCCTGGCTTATCGTTACTTAGTGGATGAGTCTTCATCAGACACTTGGCCTCCTCTTAAGATTGTACAGTTTATCGAACTTGCATTAGTAAGACAAAGTAAAGAGGCTGATCACATAGGTCTAAAAACAGTGCCTGGAAATATCGATGAAATATATGGTGACAAAACCAAGATAGCCATTGAGAATATTCTTGCCAATTTGGAAAGTGGATCACTGATTTTATTTGAAGGTAGGCCTGGAAGTGGTAAGACCACCCAAATGATAAAAATTTCACGTGACTGGGCGGATGATAAACTTTTTCAATCTAAGCTTGTATTTCTTATTCAACTCCGACGGCTTAATGGAAAGGAAGATATTTACTTAAGTGATCTCTTTCGTGTTGCTTGTGAAGGTCTCTTACCTGAAGATATACGTGGCTTAACATCATTCACAGAAGAAAGTTTTGGTGAAGGTGTGGTTTTTGTTTTAGATGGTTTCGACGAATACGTTCCTGGATCGAATGATGACAGTTTCATTTCTAAGCTTGTAGCCAAGAAGCTTTTCTCTAGAGCCATAATAGTAGTGGCGTCTCGTCCAGCTGCTACTCAGCGATTCCGCAGCATTGCTACAAAGTGGATCGAGGTCGTCGGTTTTAAGAAAGATGATATTGTTTTATACATCCAGACTTACTTTAAAGGGAAACAGGAGAAAGTGGAGACATTAACTGAACACTTAGAGGATCATCCAAACCTCATTAATTTATGCTACCTTCCCCTCCACTGTGCCATGCTTGTATTCATTCATGAAAAAGGCATCAGTCTACCCAAAACAGAAACTGAATTTTATCATGATTTTGTAATTTCATCTCTCGTTCGTTGTACATGCAAGAAATCTAACAAATACCCATTTAATTTTTCAAAATTTAATGACCTCCCATGTGATGAAAAGATTGTATTTGATAAGATTTGCCAACTAGCATTTGAGGCCACAGTAACTTCAAAGCAAATTTTTAAACAGTCAGAACTTTGCAATATTCGCTTTGACGATGCAAATGAGGATGTGAATAGTCTTGGATTGCTAGTGATAGATAGGTATTTCGTGAAATTTGGACTTGATGAAACATACTCCTTTCTGCATTTATCTCTACAGGAGTATTTGTCGGCTGTATACATTGCTGGACTAAGTGCAACGAAGCAAGAGGCCATTATCAAAGAATATGGCAATAAACCACATCTTTTTGTAACATGGCGCTTCTTGTTTGGAACACTTGATTATTCAAAGGACACAACCACAAACCTTTTCAAACTATTGATGGAGGCTACACATGAAGTAAACAATAGTTGTAATTTATCTATCCAATGTGCATTTGAGTCACGGAATGACCTCGCCTGTTCTCATGTCATTGATTTTTATAAAAATAAGCTCATATTTTCACAACTTAGTCTTACATCTACTGATATAGCTTGTACTATTCATCTCTTAAAGTGTTCTAAGTGCACTAAGGTTCATTTATCATTTGAAAAATGTATGCTTAGTGAGGATGATGCTACAGCTCTCTTACAGGGAATTGGTGATTGTCAACTTTCACTCTCACTCCAGTATGTACATAGCACCTAAGTCTACACATGCATGCTCTCATGTACTGCTCCACATGCAGAGGTGGCCGGAGGAACTTAGAACTGATACACTGTATTCCAATGTTAAATGCCTTAAATGTTGTTTCAGCTGTTTCAGCTCCTAATTTGGTTCAATTAGAGTGAGTTACATGTCAACAGTATTAATTTTAGAATGTGCTAAACACTTCATATATTTTGTATAATTACTACAGTGTCAATTGGTGTCGTCAGTTCAACTCAAAGGAAATATTGGAATTCCCTAATCTCAAGAATATTGCTACCCTTCAAGCACTCAGGTAATTTCTGTGTATACAGTTAAATCCCTACTGTAAAGACCTCTCCTTTTGTAATCAGGATGTACGCTGTGCATGGTGGTCCCAGCTAGGTAGAGAAGTATACAATATTACCACTGAAATGAGGATACTCCTAAATTAGTACACTTGAAGCTGTTGCACAGATGTCTTATCATAATAGAGAGATGCACTGTACATGCATGATAATAGCTTCTGTTTACTACATACATGTACATGTATTATTTGAGTGCTTGCATGTGAAGTAGACTATTACTGTTCACCTGTAAGATGGTTATGTATTCATACAGATTAGAGTATGTGACAAAAATTGCTGGACTTGAAGAATGTTTCCAGCACTGGCCTAAGCTAAAGGAAGTCTAGTGAGTTGAATGTGTTAACAGTAATAAGAAGCAACGTGGGCCACTCCCTAATCAGATTAATAATCAGAGTACAATCAATCAAAAATGGCTTTGGGTACATTAATGTGAAATAGTATTTCATTTTTGCTACATGTGTTGAACTTGTGTAGCCGTCTAAAAGGACATACCTAAAATGAGGACACCCTTTTGATTAAGACACCTATAGTATACAAGGCTCTACCTAACTTTGGGAGTTACTATCATAGGAAGGTTCTATATTCCTTAATTTTTACCTTGTGGTGAAATGGCTTCTGGTGACCTCCGTTCTTTTAAAAATTCGGCACAAAAATAGCTTCTTCTTGAGCTTCAATTTGCCCAGTTTTTTGTGGCAAATATTCAACATTGATCATCATTCCAGCTATGTGCACATTTTACTCCTGTTTATAGCATAATTATTATCATGCATACGACAACCTTTGCTAAAAACTAGACCATAATTTGGTATAGGCTGGGTTTCGAAAGATTAGAGGTGCCAAATTTATAGAAGAACTAGCTATGATATCCAATATTGATTGCAGTATAGCCATATAGTCATGTACATGTTGCGCTGTACTGTACGTTTAGGTCCAGTACATGTGTATACAGTGAGGTAACCAGAGAGGTCATATATAAGGGTTAATAGTTCTTGTCCTTTTTCTTTATCTAGCTTTAATAATTGCTTTGAAACTGATGATTATGCTGAAGCTGATGATTATGCTGAAGCTGTAATTAAAGAGTTGAAACATTGTCCTGAATTAGAGAAATTCTTGTAAGTCAAACATTATGAGCTGTATGTACATGTGCATGTACATGTACTTCTGTATGCATTACTTGTTGACAGTGGGCAAATTTAAGTGGCATTGTATGAATTAAAACAAAGGCCGGGAAAGCTTCACTCTAAGCAATTCTCACCAAGGGAAAGAGAAGTGGGGAGGGAGTAGGGGAGTAGGAGAGAGGGAGGGGGGTGAACAGAGAGGGAGAGATGTACATGTATACAGGCAGACACAGAGAGTTAGAGGAGAGCATAAGAAGAGAGAGGTACATGTAAAGATTTGATTTTCTTGTCAAGCCAAAGGTGGAGGACAACTGCAGTTGCTAAAACGACCATGTATCCATCTGTGCATACTTTGAACCAGAATTGTTGGATAGATCGAGACATGGAAGTCCAAGGCTCCACCTCCAGAGTATCAGACATAATGTTATAACCTGATACCTGGAAGTCATGTGACCATGCCTGGCCAAGGTCTCATTGGTGTAGCTTCAGTGTGACTACTCCAGACATTGTAGGCATGGTTTTATGGTCAAGTGGGTGTACCACATACATGTACTAAGCTTTAGGGTTCTGTAACCCAGTGTATATTTAACCTCGGTGAGCATGCGCAAATTAAGGTTACGGTAGTCATTCTCTATGTGTGCTTCTATCTGTTACCATGCTAGCTACTACATACAGTAGAGCTAAAAATTCGCCAAGCCCAGGTACCTCTGTGTTGCAGAAATATTTGATTTTCGCCAGTACAGTAAAGGTCGCCATATGCACTATGTAATCATTAATACACGACAAAAAATTTGCAGAACAAAATTTTCGCCAGGTGACGAAATTGGCAAAAATTCCTGCTATAAAGTACCTCACATATACATTGAAAAAAAATGTTTTAGGGATATTAATGGCGCTTTCAAGATCTTTAACAGATATAAATGTAGTCGAGGGTTTTGCAGTATAGTGCTTCATTGTTTTATGGATGATCATCAGTTGAGGAACGGTGGGCTAGTGATTAAGAGGTAGCTATTTAGGAGAATATTTACAGTGGAACCACCGAGACTATAAGGACTCATTCTTTTAGGACGCTGTGTGTTATTTCAGATACATGAGAGAAGTGTGCAAAACCATACATGTACCTTTGTAGTGTTGATACCTGAATCAGACCACTAAGCCAGGGGCGGATCCGGGGGGGGGGTCATGGGGGGCAGATGACCCCCCCCTTCAGCCTGAAAATGATGGCAAGCTTCAGAAAAATTGAGCCATTTAGCTTAGCTAAACTTCAACTTTTTCAAACATTTTCAAGTTATTGCAGCATCAAGCATAGTAAACTCACCTCAAAAGTTCAAAATTTGGTCAAAATAGAGGATTTTACTATCAAAGAGCAGCTAATAGCCTCGCAATCGCGGCAATTAGGGGGCGTGGTTAATCAGTTTGTGGGCGTGTCCAAAAATTTTGTGCGCACGCATAGTGCTTTGACCCCCCTTTCCTGAAATCCTGTATCCGCCCCTGTAAGCTGTTCCATATGTGTTCTGAGGTTTCACTATACATGCATGGTAGCTTACTGAATAACAGGAAATTTTCATGGGGTCCAATTTTTGTGAATAGGCAATCAGGCTTCTCAGTTATATGCTTGATCATTCTGGCCATTATGAATAGAGTACGGATTTAATTTCATGGTTTGTCAATTAACTGCTACACTGTATGTCTGTTTACTGCCCTTGGAGTGATTACATGAGAAGAAGACTTCAATTATTCACCTGTGTAATGGTTATACACTCATATCACAGATTTATGGGTGTGCCAGAATGTACCAGACTTAAAGAATGTTTTCAGCACTGGCCTAAGCTAAAGGAACTCTAGTGAGTTGAATGTGATAAGAAGCAAAGTGGGCCACTCCCTAAACAGATTAATTATCTGTGTACAATCAATCAAAAAAGGCTTTGGGTACATTAGTGTAAAACAGTATTTCATTTTTGCTACATGTATAGTACTAAGAGAACTGTGTGTAGCTGTCTAAAATGACATACCTAACATGAGGATACCCTTTTGATTAGGACACATATAGTATGCAAGGCTCTACCTAACTTTGGGAGTTACTGTCATAGGAAGGTTCAATGATCCCTTTTTGCCTTGATGTAAGTGCTTGGGTACATCATCAATTGGAAAGGAGTAGGCTAGATACAATGTACACTGAGAATTAGCACGTGCACACACAGGTGGTGTGTACCAAGCCCTTCTCTCACAGATGGTGGGGTATGGAAGTTATACAGCAGAAACAATAAATTCTCCATTTTCTTTATCTAGTCTATGTGATTATCTCTGTGATGTTACTCATGCTCAAGCTGTAATCAAAGAGTTGAAATTTTGCCCTCAACTGCAGGAACTCACGTAAGTTAAGAACTGTGTATACATGTACGAAATGTACATGTATGTGCATAGCTGTTTGGGAATTGTTCATAGTGGGCTGGAAGATTAATGCTTGATAAGTGGAGGAGGTAAAGGAAAGCTTCACCCATACACATGCAGTGGGAGGGGAAGAGGTGTGAGAGGGTGAGAGAGAGAGAGAGATGGATAGACACAGCTGCAGGAGAGAGAGAATGGAAAGGTTACTGATTAATGATGGAATTCTCTTATTCTGTTTTACAATAGTTGTAAATTAATTATAAGCTGTGAAGGCACCTACATGTATGTCTGCCATTCTGCATGACAGTACTGTACTAAGGCCATGCAAAGTAAGTAACCTGTTTCTTCTTCCCAGCCGTATCATGCCTTTGTTGACGTTTGATATTGAGCAAATTCAGAGGCAGGCACAGGGTCATTGATTTACAATGCTGCTTTGATCCGCTCTTCAGACAAGCTTGAAATATTTGGTTTGTGGCATTGACTGCCATATTAAATATCAAAATCAGCCACCCCCCATGCATAGTTGTACTTTACAGTATTCTATAGGACTTTACAATAATAATATTATTCTATAGGACAAGAAACAGAATGTTTACTTTGTGTGGCCTAAAGACAGAAATATAGAAGGTTAAGGCCACCTTAACCTCGTCCCCTGGCTCCTCCCAGTTTTTCAATGTTACACGTAGAAAAACGGGGGAGTCTGGTATCTAATTGCACATCACTTACATGCACGTGGGTGCCCAAGTCTAGCCTTTTAAAACAAGGCGATTGTCACTTCTCGAACCTCCAGTTGAACGTTTACCTGGCATAGTCAACATTCACCAGTAAACAGTGACTTCAGAAAGCAGCGGTATGTAGATCTATTTTCTACCCTTCCCCGACCTTTTCCCATGCTTTGTACAGTTGTGTGCTAGTCACGTGCAATTAGATACCAGGCTCTCTCGCTTTTTAGCATGCAACATTGAAAAACTGGGAGGAGCCTGGGGACGAGGCTAAGGCCACCTTATATTGTCACACATAACACTAATACCTGGAGTTCACGTGACCAGGACAATTGTAGCCTACCAAATGTCACATTAGTAATGAAACTTGGGTGTAGGTTACTCTGTACCCCTGTGTAGCATTGAACTACCAGTATATTCTCATCTGTGTACAACAGAGCACAGTCATAATTATTATTCAACCATAAGTTTGACAACCATAACAGACTTTATAGCTACTTATTCTAGTAAGTAGCTATCCACCACGCCCCCCCCCCACGCCTATGCATACATATAATATTATGTGAATTGCACAGCTTGGTATTGACTGTCTATGTGTTTATGAATCTGCAGCTTCTATGGTGGTGATGGTGTTGATCCATGCTGTCTTGATGAATCTGCATATAGAGTCTTAAGAGAAACATTGCAGTACCTCCCAAAACTTCAGCATATCAAGTAAGTTCTGTTGTGGTACTATCATTGTCCTAGCCAACCTCTACACTGTGGTTACACACTAATCATTCAATGTACATGCATGTATACATACAGCAAATTTAGGCACCTTTGCAACAGACAGGCTGCCTTAAAAACCACCTTGTTCCTGCTGTGTAAACTATTCCTGCACAGTTGCTTGTGGCTTATTAAATTAACTACAACTGTGGCTTTAGTCCTAGCAGTTTTCTGTTGCAAAGGTGCATGAATCTGCTGTACAATGTACTTGTACTATGATGCAGCCATACTTCAAAGGAAAAACAGCTAGTACAAAACCAATGTACTCAAGAAATCTCACACACCCTAGGGTCCAGCTGCATAGTAAAGTACAGTGCTTGTGGTAGGGGAAACACTCCTCAATGTCTGGGTTGTGGCATCATAGTACAAGTCAGCTGTACTATGGTTTCTAATGTGTATGGGTTGTTCCCTTCCTGTGGTAATGGAATTCCTCAGGCTTAGCCCAGAAATACCATTATAGCACACAAAGAGTGCATTAGAGAGAGTATGCAACACACATGGTAGTACTGTGTGTTGTAGTGTGTTGTCGGAAAACATTTCTTTCTGTGACCTCAAATAGAGAGAGAGAGAGAGAGAGAGAGAGAGAGAGAGAGAGAGAGAGAGAGAGAGAGTGAGAGATCAGCTAGAGAGATGTTTTTCACTACTACTATGTGTGTTGCATACACTTCCTAATGCACTCTTGACCACACTCAGGGTACAAAACCCATACACCTTAGAAAACCATAGTACAACTATTACATGTACCTCAGTACATCAACAGTTATCTCAACAGTTATCTCAAACCTAGAGCTCATACCGGGATTTTCGGGTCCGTTGTCCACCTCCAATATACGCATGTGTGTAGGTTTAAAAATTTATACAGGTAAGCGTTACGAGGACACGGGCAAACATTTAAAATTTTTGCTTACTTTTTGCAAACGTTCAAAAATTTTGGTTACTTTTGTGCATGTGCGGAATCACATTCAAAAGGTCGTGGACAACGGACCTGAAAATCCCGGTAGAGCATGCACACACACTCTGTACTTGCACCCACAACTGGCTGTTGATGTGCTTACCTATGAGCATGCACAGGCATTTAGCTTGGTTAGGTGTGGTTAATAGTGGAAAGAGCACAATCTATGTTGTTTATGGCCCTAGTCGCACATGCCTAGAAGAAAAAATAGAGGTTGCTGTTTTGCCATAAACACTTGTCACCTACCATGACACCTAATACTCAAGATCTGGCAATTTTTATGTAAAGCTGATTACTTCACCTCTTGCATGTGTGTAGAATAAAAAGTTTGTATCCATTCTACAGCACTGTTGTCATATTCTATAGTGTCATGATCGACTATTGCTTTAGTGAGCTTAATAACTTGAGGCTATTGAGATTGTACACAAACATAGCCTCGTTCCCAGGGCCTGTTCCCAGGTTTTCAATGTTGCATGCTGATAAGCGTTGAGAAAATCAGGGAGCCGCTGAGAGTGTTATTGCATCATCCTCATGCACACATTATAAGGCGTACTCTAGAACTGTGCAATATCTATTTAATGCACACTCAAGTGTGCATTACACTATTAAGTGCCACTTTACAATGGTATCTGATTGGTTGAAAGTCACGTGACTAAAACAATTAAGTGTTAAACAAATACCTAGTTTGTATCATCATATAAAAATTAATGACCCTTTTAGCTACACATTGTAGATTATCACTGAAATGAGCCTGATGATATGCCTTGTAGCCGAGTGGCTGTGAACGTGGTTGGTAAATGCATGGTCGTTAATGTGCTGCATACATGGCATGGCTATATAGCCTCATGGTACCTAAATAGCCATATCACGTGAAAGGCAACTTCTAATGTACTCGCTAAATGAATTATACGTTTTTCCATATTTCTACTGACTTTTATCTCTCAAATGGCTCCAGAGAATACTGAATTTTGTTTTTAATTACCTCATAGATTAACTAAGAGATTATTCATAGATACTCATCATTCCCTCATTACCACAAAAAGGTAAATTACTACTGGCCATCTGATTTGGTATAAGGTGACACTGTATGTAACCACTAAAGTCCACTCATCCAGCGCTGACATGCTCAAGCACTATAATAATGAAGCACTATCATGCAAAACCCTTGGCGCAGTTGTCTGTACTTGCAGGATGATATAAAACATGCAGTCATGAAGCTTGAACTGGAGTAACCACAAGAATGTTCATTGTATGCGAGCGCGATTGCACAATGCGCGCGCAATTTGCCAGCTGGACAATCACGTGCTGATATCACGTCATGATCTGAAGCTAGATATCAATGAGTCAGCAAAAAGCCATCAAGCGTAGAAGCCAACGCAGTCAAAGAAAGTCGCTCTATTTTAGATAGTCGTCGCTTCTAGCCAGTGGTTCATATACAGTGCTATTTCTAGTCATGTCAAGTACCATTGGTGTGTTTCTCGTTGAGAGAGAGCCGAGTCGCCGATCAATGTGGCAGGCAAATCACGCCGTATCTCCCGAACAAAATATTTTCAGCGAAATCCACACGATGAAAACCTTTAAAAGCCTACAAGGAACTCTATGATGCCTCAATTTGGACATACAAATGAGGTATGTAGCAGCTAGTGCGGTAACAGACAGACAGACAGACACACACACACACACACACAAAACGACTACCGTACCCCTCGCGCATGCGCCGAGGGTTAGTTATAATTCTTGTGTAAACCAATGCATACACAAACATGTAGTCTAGGATACAGTGACAAAATTAATGACTTAGCAGTTGCTCATCTGGCTAAGGGTCTCACTCACTGTGCTCATCTTGAAGAGCTGTAGTAAGTTACTAAGCATGTTTGTGCATGGTAATATCATAGATTATGTACGTAATACATAGTAGCTTTATATACCATATGGTGGGTAATTCTTGGGGGTGCTAGTTTTCATGAAATGTCAGAGATAGCCTTCAGAAATATTTTTGTGGTCTTAAATTTTGTGATTGCAAGAATGTCTTACAACCATGTGGCGCTGTACCAACAATAAACAGATGATGTATTTTGGCTATTCACAAGTACAGTCGTGCTGGGCTCAGGTGATCGGACCTTGCTCTTTCTTTCATACCTCGGAGAAATAGTGTAGCTAGAGGTTCACGTACATTGTATGTATTTTACTGTAGCTTTTGTGGATGGAAAATTTTTATGACTGGCATATCAACCACGAAAATTAGCACCCTACGAAAACTACCCGCCATACAGTAATCTATGCATATGACAGGGGTGAAAATTTTTCACCAAAGCCAGTAGTGGTTACCTTTCACGGTATTGCATCAATATTTCACAGAATTTATTTAATAAATTTCACCGCATCATCTATGTGTTTATAAACACAAGGGAAACATTTCACAGATAAATTGCTGAAAAATGCAAACTTAGCAAAAAATTTTCCTGCTATAAATTACCCACTCTACGGTATCAATATTCTTTCCATGATATTGTATAATTATTAAACAGCTTTGATTGGTGCAAAATTGGTGATACTGGAGTCAAGGTTCTACTTGAAAGTCTTATGATGAACTGTAAAGGAATTAGAGTACTTTAGTGAGTTGGACAACTCTATCATAGCAATCCACGTCATATTGAATTTCTCACATTAATACATATTGCAGTCTAGATAAAAGCATATTAACAAATCAGAGCATACCCTGTTTGATGGAGTTCGTTGAGTCATCCAGGAATCTTGAAATATTGGAGTAAGTTTGCTCTCACTACCTCATGCAGTACTTAGTATGGCAATACTGTAAAGTGACATTTTTCTGCGTGAGTTTTATTTATGTGAGTCAAGCACCAGCCACATAAGTTTGTACCGCATAAATTTTTATCACACTATACATTATGAAAAATGAAACCACATAAATAGAAATCACGTAATTTTATCGAGAGGCCCATTTTGACGGATTCGCATAATTTTTTCACACGCATATTAATGTCGCTTTACGGTAGTACCTTCACCTTATAGGGTCGGTGGTGAGCGTACCGAGTTCACAGAGAGAGGATGGTCAAAGCTGGTTGAAGCAGTGGAACAAAGAAACTCAACAGAAGGCATGACTCAACTGAAACTTTTTGGTGAAGCAACTGTGGAATCAGAAGAGGAATCCAGTCAATCAGAAGAGGGATCTGGTGAATCAGAAGAGGAATCAGAAGAGAGATCTGGTGAATCAGAAGAGGAATCAGAAGAGGGATCTGATGAATCAGAAGAGGAGTCTGGTAAATAAGAAGAGGATCTGATGGTAGCAAAACAACAGTACGTTGAACTTTACGTAATTGTTCATGTATGTGGTTATCAATAATGAGTTATGTATTATTATTGTCCAATTTTGTGCTTACAATATAGTGGTTACCTGAAACTTGTTGGTAAAGCAACTATGGAATCAGATGATGAATCTGGTGATGATAGTGAGCAAAACAAAACAACAGTATGTTGGAGTGTATATAATTAATTAATTTAATTAATTCAATGACACGTATGTGGTTATCAATAATGATAGTTTAGTATTGTCCA
The DNA here is from genome assembly GCA_964291365.2 of Stappiaceae bacterium. Classification (GTDB taxonomy): domain Bacteria; phylum Pseudomonadota; class Alphaproteobacteria; order Rhizobiales; family Stappiaceae; genus JBDWFY01. The sequence continues at coordinate 823,896 of OZ220010.1, read as the reverse complement.
ATTTCATGCTGCAATGTTTACTGTAATAATTAACCATGTATTCTAATTTATACTTAATTGATAATAATATTCCTGTACTGTTAAAAATAGCCACCTTTGTGGGAGATACATGCACACAGCAGAGGAGGTATGTAATCATTGATATTCCATGTGACCTGTGTGCATACCAATATGCATCATCGTGGACATATCTCTATATAGTTGCTCTGTTGAAGGTTAAAAATTACAGGAACCCCTGCATGCATGAGTGATCCCAGCTTAATTGATGTAGTTTCAATCACTGATCACAACCTTATCTTTTTTTGTTTGGGGACCCCGAGGGATCACCCTCAAAAATTGCTGTCAAAGTTTAACTATGTGAAGTACATGGGGACAATTAAGAAGTGATGACACAGCATTTTTGGGTGAGCACATATTTTATTCCTCCTCTGTGCCCAAGTGTGTAACTATAACGGTATGACTTACACTATGGATTGCACAAATGCCATTCATGTTCATTACTGGGTGTAGCTATAACCATGGTAATTAATTAAGAGCTTCAAAATAAGACAGATAGTAAGTTACTGCAAACACAAATTAAGATACCCTAATAATTAATAGCAAAAAGAAGAGTCATGATGCTATGCCTGGCTTCATTTTTGCTGCTCTCTCTAACAGCTCTTTGATGAAGCTCTGTATAGGGGAGAGTAGTGGTAGGTAGTGGTCGTCAATACAACCTGTCACCGGTTAAAATGTATGTCACGAGGTCTTTTAGCATCCTTAAGATAATCCTGCAGTAATTGGAAGGTATGCAAATAGAGATGAGTACTAGATCAGGGGCATACAGGATCTAGAAGATTTCCCATGCCAGTGCATCCATTAGCTTACAATAATTATTCTTGCTGTACGCCCCTGCACCCCTCCCCTCCCCCCGTTACCGAAATGTAAACTACAGGCACTACACGATCCAACAAATTGAAGTGTCCAAGATAGAGGGTGGCTGGCTTAGCAATGGCAGACAATGATTATTATTATCTTATGTACAAAACAAATTATTATAATCTGTGGTAAGGCTCTATTCGTACACTCTCACTTCTTGATTCACTCACTTTGAGTCTCTCTTCTCTGTCTTTTTCACCAATGCCCATGATGTCATCCAGGTCCAGCTCAGGATAGCTCTGAAAACAATAGTCACATAGTCATAGTTTTCAGTGAGTACAATAATTATTACTAGTGATCTCCTACTTACATTGTACACACACACACACATGCACACACGCACACACACACATGCACACACACTCACACACACACACACACACTCACACTCACACTCACACATGGTCATTTTTTATCATGGTCTCCAAATGGCCAGGTATTGATGATTTGCTGGGGATTCAGGAAATCTTGTGGCTTCAATTATAAACCATAAACATACCACATTAAGGTTCTCCTTTCAATAACTACCATGAGAGATATTGTAGGGATGTAGGGATTGATGCTTAAATAGGAGCTTCCCCCTCCATATGCACACATGCACATGTACACAATACACCAATCATACTATCACATACATTTGTCATACATGTACATACAGCGGATTTGCTCTCAAAGTGCACATATACTGTACCTACGGCATATATATTGCTAACCCCAATGTACTTTCTACTAGTTTCCAGCATACAAAAGGCACGTCAGTCCAACAATCCTTCAATACAAGATTTCCTTTGATGTGGGAATGGGAAGAATCAAAAAGCTTTGATGTGCCCCGCCCAAACCATGCCCTTTTGTCATGCCTTGAATTTTGACAGAATCTGCCCATCCTTTGTGAATGTGAAGGCAGTTTCCCTAGCAAAACTACTTCAGTGTATGTACTTAGGTATAGGTTGTGAAAGAGAAGAGCAAACTAAAGTTATGATAAGATATCAAAACCTCTAGAGAAAATAAACAAGACACCTATATACTAAACACATGGTAGAACACTTTCAGCCAGAATTAGAAAATCTAGCAAATTAATGTCAGAAACACACACATCCACACACATACATGTACACTCGAACCAAACGCATGAGTGACTGACACACTAAGGTGAACACATGCAGTACATAGCTACATTATGTACAGTGAAATCTCTAATAACAGACTCTCCGAAAGGCAGACAACCTCTGTACAGTGGACAGATTCCATGCCCCCCAATTGCTCTTCCTATAGAAATAGTACATTTAGAACCTCCGAGTAGCGGACACCTCTCTACTCTGGACAACAGACAGCCAGTGTGCCCCCAAAGGACTGTAATTTGTACAAAATAACCTCCAAAAGTGGACGGAGACCAAAACCGCAAGCAAAAATCATAAGTATACCATCAATTTTTTCGTTTGTTACTCAGATAGTCTGTCCACTCCTTTGTTTTGTTGATTTTTTGCTCATGCAGAGCGTTTTTGATCGAGACTTGCTGATTCAGCTTCTTGCAGGCCACACCCCTCTGCATAAAAACCTATTAACGAGCTCAAGATTGGGGGTGTGGCCAGTTAGTCAATGTCTAAGATAGGGACGACTTCTCTATAATGGACAAGAGTCCTGCCCCCAATGTGTCCGCTGTTCAGAGGTTTCACTGTACATCAAACAACTGTGTAGGGTTTATGGTTAAAACGGAGAACTCAGTAATGTTTACATGTGTAAGGAACTTCATTGAGATACTCTAAATGTGTATACACAGTAATACTCATCTTCCTAGTACATTTCAAAACCTAGAGAAAACCATCCCACTGCTGGCCTGTTGAGGCGTATCAATAGAGCAAAAAATCAATGAGTAGCCAATGGTCTTGACAAGTAGTGGATAGTGAAATTAAAATTGTGGTCACTTTTCTCAGAGCAGGTCACAATTCTTATTAATGTAATTGCTCAGCAATCATAGCACACACAGGTAACAAAATTAACACAAGCCTCCTTTTAGATCAGCTCTAAAATTGTAAACAGTGCTTGGTTGTAGCCAAAAGGTTACAGGTTATCATGGATACATGGGCACAGATTACCAGTGATACACATGTGAACTAGGTGAGCTAGAGAAGTACAACACCTTCCAAGGCTGCAAATAGCTCAAATCTTCGAGATTGGCTCAGTGTAAAGCTCATGATCATGTGCTAGCGATACCAGATCAGTAGGGATACTATTAATTTTGTACTAACCTCTTCTCCACTATAATAATGCTCCTCTTGTTGGTCATCCATCCATGTTTCTGGATCTAATCTCTTTTGGATATCCTTCTCGATCATTGTGCTGTGTTGGTACAGGTTTCATTGTGTAAGGCTTGTCAACTGCATCACCTCAGTTTGAACTGGACACCTTTGGATGATGGAAAATTGTCTGTTTGGTCTGTCATTGCACTAGCTTGCTAACACATAGGAAAGTCTGCTGCTTTTAAACTGCATACCAGCAGCAAAGATCTATCGGGAGAGGAGAAGCATGGTATTAAAAATTCACTGCCTTAGGTTATCTTTTGTGCTATCTTTAATTAAAACCCTTTCATGCCCAAATATAATTTGGTAATGCTCACCTGCAAAAAGTGGAGGCATGCATTTTAAAACTAATATTGCAGCAGAATAGCAAGACTCAACATAGACAAATGGGCATCATTTGGAAGCTCTAAGGTCAAAGTTGGTGGTGGGCGAGGTTTTGTTTCCATAGCAACAAATTAGGTGGCATTATTTAGAAAGTCCTGCCAAGGGTAACTTTGTACTCTTATGTCATCAATTTTGACTAAAAATAGGCTTATAGGGGACCATTTGAAAGGTCTTAGGTCCTAGATTTCAATGGGCAGTGTTTCTTTCCGTAGAAATTTCTAGAAAGTGGGCAATATTTAGAAGTTTTTGACAAGATCGTGTGGCCAGTATGCATGTATTTTTTGCCTGTAACTGTAGATGTCCTACTGATATCATCAATTTTAGATGATATTCTTTCTGTCCTGATGTTGAAGTAAATGTTATAGTTTCCAAAGAAGGCTAGTAAGCAACAATTTTATAATGAAAATGAAAAACTCATCTGTGGGGTCCATATGGACCCCATTGGTACTGATAGGGTTAAATTGCATATCTACATATTTATGACAGTGAAACTTACCATAGTAGCCTAGGTATACACATAGAAAAAGGCTGGACTTGGCGAACAAACTGCATAGCACCATGTATACCAGCACAGATCTGTGGAAAAATATTGTGGCCACGAGATTAAAAGTATACTAGCTTTCCTGGACAATGCTGGATGCCGCCAGGATGGCCTACCTTTGGTGTAAACTGCATAAGATATCACCCACACGCTCAGTCTAATGAAGGAAGCAGGTTCGATTCTTCAACGCAACATGTTCAACAGCAGCTTCGCCTCGAACTTTGTTTGCATATTTGAGTGAGTACATACAGGGTCGTCAATAGGTGAGTGTTAATTAGAACTAATTGCTGACTCAGCACATGCAACACAAAAACTGAAGACGTTTGACCATGTCAGACGTATTGGATGCTCGAAGTTTCTATGTTGGTAATTTCATTAAATTCAATGATCAAAGACTCAAGCTCTTGATCTTGCTTTAACTTGTGATTTCAGCAACCAGCTAGCTGAGTGAACACCAGACTAGAGACTACTAGAATGGTGAACCTGATGTCTGAACACATAAGCAAGCTGATCTACATCGATAGCGTGATGATGGTGAGGTCCAGGACACTCATTATGACTTTGTTACTGAGATCTGGAGATGTTGAACTGAACCCAGGACCTATGACAGAAGAAGGTGAGATCACCCCAAGGGGAGGCCACTCCCATAGGCGCCGTGTCCAGACCTGCGACCGGGGTCAAGATGCGGTCAAACGGTCAAGGCACTTTCTGGGGGTCGGTCAAATGGTCAAGCAGTGTGCTGGGCACTATCTAAGGCACCACTGGCAATCAAGAGGCGTGGCCGATCCTTTTGCGCATGCACATTTAATCGATGGTCAAGGATCAAGGGAAAAAAACCGGCGTGGTGAAGTGGTCAAGGCCGTTTTTCGACGGTCAAAAATCTTGACTCCGGTCGCAGCTCTGGACACGGCGCCTATGTTCACAATGATTACATTTATAAGTAAAGTTGGAATCTTTCATTGGAAATTTTTTTATGAATTGTTGTGAAAAGTAGATAAAATTCCATGGATAGGTACTTTGTAATATTATGCCATGCTCCAAATTTTATAGAGAAAACTTCTACCAAAATTAATGTTATTTGTGAGAATTTCTCCCTGGCTCACATTTTCCCATTGTACTTATTGTACTCTCCTCAAATTATCACAATCTCATGTTTTTAATGTTTGACAGATCTTGAACGGGTCGATAACACACAAATACTTGGTAAGTTTCTCAATGCTTTTCATTAGCTACCAGCCTAATGTTGTAAACCAATGAATGTTTTGCAGGTGAAAGGGATTTTCATCATCTGTATAATGAGCTTGTGACCATCAAGACCAACTACTATCAACTTGGTATTGGGCTGGGTCTACCACCTGGAGAGCTGCAAGCAATACAGAGAGGAGCTCAGCATGCGGATCAAGGGTTAGCTGAGGTGCTGTTGGCATGGCTAAGGAATGTTGGGTGTTTTGTTCGTCCGACTTGGCGTGGGCTGGTGAAGGCAGTGGACAGCCCTGCTGGGGGAAACAACCCTGCTTTGGCCATGGCTATTGCAGTGAAACACTCCATTGCTGGTAAGTGATACTATGTACATCATCATCATTCAAGTCCACATCATCTCTTATTAAGTATATCTAATAGTGTTCTCCCAGCATAGTTAGCCATGTCAGCATCTCCCTGATGTCTCATAAGCCTTCAAGGATATGGAGTGTGGGAGAGTGATATGGTCACAGGTTATGCCCTACCGTCATGTATGCCTGATTAGGAAAAATGCCACTTCAACTGAATAGGCTTTTTTTACTCTTACACTCACAGCAGGTACCGCTACATCAGTCAGTCACCCTAGCAACCACCCACTACCACAGCAACTGGTGCAACAGCCCCTTCATTCAGTGATGGCAGCTCCACCAAGTGGTAAGAAATTCACTGACTAAATTTGCTTTAATACATGTAGCCCATGCAAGCCTTGTAAAGGAGGGGGATGGGATAGAAACTTAAACAGTGTAGTATTGAATACGCAAGATTTTTTTTCAAAAGGGCACTCAAACCCTCTACATACTCTGTCCTCTCCTCTCCTTCAATGAACAATAAGTGTATGATGTACGTAATATGTCTATAATAATTCTGAAATCTCACCACACCTTGAATTCTCGCCACCCTCAAAATGGAACCACACATTCATAAACCCTGCCATTGAAATCTCACTATAATATTATGGTGAAGGGTTTACCGCAATAAACATATACGCATGCGCATTATGCATAAGTAGCAACGATATTATGGTTAACGCCGCGTGTGTCAATCACTATAAATAGTGCCCTTAGAATCAAGCCACCCTCAAATTATCCCCACATCAAATAAGGCTTCCAAATCAATTGTCACTGCAACAAGAATTCGAATATGTTATTATACACTTATGGATCTATAATATGTGTACGACATGTACATGCATGTATGTACTTGTAGCAGTGTAACATGTATTATGACTAGTCTGACGGGACAGCCCCTTCACAAAGAGGAAGAGTTTGGTGTCATGCCTATACGCGACCTGTGAAGGGGTTGCCCCCTGACTATAATATTATTATGACACTGTGCTGATCAGATTGTTTTGTCATTTCCACAGGTCCTGGTAGTAGCAGTGCTGCTGGTAGTTTCATGTTTTGTCCTCCCTCTGGTTATCTTGGCCTCCCAAGTCAACCTGGGCATCGTTATAATTACGTGGCTCATCAGGCTCAACCTCAGCCGTGCTTTGATCCAAGTATGCAGCACTATTGGAGAAGTACGTGTATAATGTACAGTGTGTGGTACATCAGGGTTGTCCTCAGAAAAAAAAATAGAGTGGTAATCCTTAGTGATACTGTAGACTTGGGTTATTAAGTGCATGCGCTTATAAGTCTGAGCGATAAGGAAGTATGCGCTTAACAAAAAATGTGTGCTTATATAAGAGCGATTCATAGCACCGCCCATTGGTACTGCCCTCTTACCTCGAGCTGCATACCGTCAGTCGGATACAATTATCGGCGACGGTCCCGAAGAATCTTCTCGCTGGCATGGTGGTGAGAGACTCGAAGAGTTAGTGGCAACTCGATCGTAAGATAGTGTGCTAGTATTGCAGCACACAGTTGTGCTTATTTGAGTGCATGCACTTAACAGCAAGTAGCAAAACCAACAAGGAAGTATGCGCTTATGAAAAAGTGTGTGCTTATAAGAAAGGTGGACTTAACAATCCGAGTCTATGGTACTATATAGCTGAAATTTTTCGCTGAACAAAAAATTTGCCAAGCCTAGCTACCTCTATGTTGCAGAAATATTCAGTGGAATAAATTTTCGCCAATGTGGTAAAGATCACCATATCCTCTATGTAATCATTAACACAGGATAAAATCACAGATAAAAATTCACCAATTAAAGCAGATGGCAAAATTGGTAAAAATCTTCTCCTGGTGAAAATTTCCGGCTCTATGGTAGCTTGGAACAAATCAAAGAAGAAACTGGTGGATTTTTATTAGCAATTTGCCTACCTTCTTAGTACAAGTATTATCTGCTGTCTGTGGTAAACTTAGCCATACTGGGTAAACAAAGTTTACATAGTTCCACAGCCTAAGGAACACCTGCTATAAGTACTGTGTGATAGTGTAGCTTCTGCTTGGCTATAATAATTATTCACATTGTAGTACTAATATAATGTATGTGCATGTAATAGTGTAATGAGGGACCTTCAAGTGTCAACCATGCACACAAAGTGGTGTGGCACCCCCACCATGCTACCCCACTACCTGTGACACTTAATGGAGTCTAGGAGAAGAGAGTAGTAACTTGCTAAACATATCGCCTGTTATCACTTGGTTCAGTATAATTATTCTTGTGGGTGCATGATCTGTGTATGTTGATTTGTACTTTCTCTCAACTTTACTACATGTAACATTTTCATGTTAATATTGCCAAGATTTTTGAGGGAACTCATTTTGTGTTCTTCGTGATTGATCTCGAAGCTCAAAAATTATACCTGCTATACATAAGAATGTACATGTACATCGATAGTGTGATGCACGAGTCCTCAAAAATTAAATAACAAATTATTTATCACACATTTTGTGGAAATTGGATCCCTAAAAAAATTCAAAGTATACTGCATAGGCATACGTTTGTACATGCACTGTACAGATGATAATTGATTTAAATTGTGCATTGAAAAACTAATGCAGTATCATAATTTTTACTGTATACACAGTGCCCCAGTCTCAATATGTCTACTCATATCCTCCACAACACCAATGTTCCCAGCCAAATGAAAATTCATCCATGTACTGGCAACAAGGTGTGGTAAAACAGTATAGGATTTCTTATTAGTCTGTACAACACTGACTTAGTATTGACATGGTGAGAATTCCTAACTGTTTATAAGTGTTCATTAATTTCGGGGATATATTATGGTACAACATTGGTACAAGAATTGGGCCTTACAGACTATCACTGCAGTCTGGTTAGGTAATTAACTCATGCATGATGATTATTAATTTTGATCTGGAACACTTGCGGAAGTTAAAGTCCACGATCTACCAAGCCTTTTATTGCATGCATAGAGTTGTCTCTTATTTCACACACCATATCCTGCCTTTTGTTATCTCAGATAGAGGCACTGACCCTCCCCCCGCTAAACGACACAAGCTTGCTACTTTGCCCAAAGACCTTTTAGATCGCTGGCGTAAACTCCTGGTGGATCGTTATTTAGTAGAAGAGTCTTCATCAGACACTTGGCCTCCTCTTAAGATTGTACAATTTATCGAATTTGCATTAGTAAGACAAAGTAAGGAGGCTGATCACATAGGTCTAAAAACAGTGTCTGGAAATATTGATGAAATCTATGGTGACAAAACCAAGATACGTAATCATGTGATCAAGATATTGATCAAGCCTTCACTGACGTGTTGCTGGCTTGGTTGAGGCAACGATATAATGTCACCAAATATGGTCCTTCAACATGGCGTATGCTCGTGAGGGCTGTGGACAGTCCTGCTGGTAGGAACAACCATGCCTTGGCTATGACTATTAGCCACAAGCATACAACCGATGGTGAGGAAGTAAAGTCTAAGCCTTTACTGTGTCATACCTATGACGTAGATCAAAGGCGCTGCTTAAACTTTAAATCGGATAAAGTTCATGTGGTGCCCATGCACTACAACTTCAGTTCTATTGTAAAACAAACATACGTAGCCTCGCCATTGAACTGCACAGGGTCAGTGATGCTGGCTCACTGTAGCTACTAGCTAGTACAAAAAATCAGTTGAAAGATGGGCGCATTTGTAGTCATCACAGCAAAGAAACCGTCAGGCTTGGTCGTATTTAAATGCCACAGTCACAATCAACAGCTCAGATTCAGTATGAACAACGAGCCTCTTAGGTAAGCATATCATTGAGCAAGAAAGCGCCTTTAGGCACTGTTATTCCAGTGCTTCTTGAGCCAGCCATCCTACATGTATGACTGAATAGCGAATTGGTACTGGCTTACGATCAGCACAAACTATGTGGAAAAATTTCTATGTACATGTGCAACTCAGATTAAGTTTCTATATATGGTCCAATATATCCATAAAATTCCGTGTCATTTAGCTACAGTGAGTACTTGCCTACATACTTTCGGTCTCTGAAACTTAAGAAAAGCTTTGATATATGCCTCAACATACAGAACTAAGGTAAAAGCATCACTTTATCTGATGGTTCTCTAAAACTTGCCAAAATCTTCCTCCATCGAATCGCTTTCTTGGATGAGCGTGGCCAATGACGTCCTTGATTGTCTTCACAGCAGCCATCAGAACACTTTTTGACAGTCATCAGACATTAGTTCAGCCTTTACTAGCCTACTGCTAAACTAAAAGCTTCATAACGAACTGCAAAGAGTAGTTAAAATGACGACAAACCTGGCGATTCAGGTATCAAATTGAAGCTCAGGGTTCATAGGACACAATATGACTGTAGAAAATCTATTTAACCAACACTCATCAAGAGCAAAGTAATTTTAGAATGTTTATTCCACCCAGATCTTGACCTCTAATACATCGTATATGGAAATAAATTTGGAGTGTGCTGAATCTAAAGAAGACACTTATGCCTCATGGGAGGACAAAGTAGCTGTTTCGGAGTAAAATAGAAAGATGAAACTTTCATATTTTGGCTGTAGAAAGTAGTGTTGGGCGATGTCAGAAATGTGTATCACGATTATTGTCATCCATAAATATCACGATTATGGTGATTATTGCAAGCACACTGCATGTAAGTATCAGTAACACATTTGCTGAATATCTGACCAGATATAGCTACCTTGACAGGAGTAATGCATATCATCATTGCCATATGGCCCAGAAGTCACCACACAGAGTAATGGCAGGACAGTTTATACAGCTACACTTAGTACCACTTATCAGCCACCACCCTGAACCAGCAACCAGGAAACCACACTAATACTGTGGCTGTAATTGATTTTTGGGGTCTACCTAGGCATGCGTGTTAGCAATAATCGCGCACCCACGATAATCACGTGAGGAAATTAGTGCCGGTTCAATAATCGCGACCTTGTAACATCGCGATTTAATCATGATACCAGTTAATCACACAACACTAGTAGAAAGTTATCAGTAAAGAGAAAGAACACTTTATGTACATTTGTGACCTCCTTACTGCCATAGAATGCCATACAAACAGTATATCTTCCTGTACATAACAGAGGCGTGGCACCTCACATATAGGACGTACTATAGGGCAAATGTATTGCCATATTTCCATATGCGGTTCATTGGATCTTCTTGGCACTCAGAGCTGGGCTTCACAAACTTCATCCGTCTATCTAAGCTGACACTAAGCTCATTCTCTGAACAAAACAGTAGCTATTTTCCTTGAAACTATAAATGGGACACACAGCCAGCTATAGCTAGCTAGTACACTTTTACACCTATACCTTGTGGTCAAAAAACCACGAATGATACGTTTGACATAATGTTACTTAGTAACGGATGTGTCGCTATGGGAACAACCACAAAATTGTGTGACACAAGCTAGTTATAATATACCGGGTACTATACTTGAGATACATCCAGTTTAAACCACTCGGCCCTCAGGCCTCTTCCTTTAAACCGGATATATATATATACATCCCTCGTACCCTCTATATAACTAATACCTATAGTACTGATTCTTCATAGCATATGTACATGTATATGCTATGACATACTAAAACAATGATGGCAGTTTTCCAAGGGTGATCCCTGGGATCATCAACCAAATCAATATGACTGTGACCATCCTTGAGGATCCTATCACGTTTAGCTGCAACTGTATTGGGTGTGGGGAAGGGGGGGAGACACCCACAGTAATACAAATTGATGTCTGCATGCAGAAGTCACATGACTTTCCTATCTCCTTTGACAGTTCCTTTGTTCTCTATAGTATATGTCCAGAAACCTAGACAGTGGTCAGGGTTCTCCCCAGGAAAAATTGAAGGCATAGCGGGTGGGCATGGTTTGGAGCCTGGGAGTTTGTGACCACATCAACCATTTTGGTTGCCACATCAAGGAAATATGGATATTGAAGGCATGGGGGGCCGCTATGCTGAAAGGGCCAGGGGAGAACACTGGTGATGATGAAAATTTGTTGATTCATCACTCAGATCAGGAGCGCATAATGTGAAAAGAAGAGAGAGTAGAGGAGTGTGACACGACCACGCACTTTTACCAACGCTAGTCGTGTTACTAATTTTAGCCCAAGTTCAAGTCATTGGGCCCTGTGCCCAGAAGCTTGAATCAGGCTTTCGAAGCTTCTCTTGTCGGCTAGACGATGGTAAAATCTCGAGCAGCAGCCTACGGTAAGTCAGGCCGCCACCAGAATTGCTTTGTAGCTGAGTATTCAAACTTCAGACATCACGAGCCTAACCAAACACTTTCTGCTTCATTTTAGCTGGCAATCGAGGTGATTTGGGTAGACCACTGCCAATAGAAGGACCGTACAAGCCCCAGAGGCTCTGGAATCTCGAACAGCTACAATGAGCTATCTGTAGGTACAAATTTTGTTACACTTCTAGTGTGGGTAAAAATTTGAATTTTAATCAAGTGCGTGGCCGTGTCATGCTCTTCCCCTCTTTTTCTTTTCTCATTATGCGCTCCTGCTAAAACATAGCAAGCTGCTTTAACCCTTGCACTAATTTAAGTGCTGCGCTGGTGATTGTCAACACCTTATGCCCCATAACTACACTAGCGAATTTTTAGACACATTGCTGGATGGACGGATGACAATGGTTATGTAATTGCATAGAGCCCCTCCACCTATGCTTTGTGGCAAGGATTAATTGAGGTTACTAGTGGCATGCAGGGCCTGAATTGGGGGAGGCCTGAGCTGATAAGACACCTTTCCCATTCAACTTTTCAATGTTGAGAACTGTTGTATGGGATAATGCGTGCTGAGCAAATTCTGTCACTGACGCTGATGAATGTTATTTGACGAAGTGTGGCTTCTCTTTGTTGACATGATGGGTATTCATTCATGCTGTTGTGTGCTCAAGTTAGTTACCCCTTTGTTTCCCTAGCTGCGCTCAAGTTTGCTGCAGCGTGACACTCTCTCCGAAGTCTGTTGACTCGATCTAGCCTAGCCAGCATGTAATATCAACGTTGAAAAACAGGGAGTAGTCTGGCATCCCAATGAACACATATTCGTGAACACAGAGCATGCACAATGAACTATTTTGCATTTATGTCTTAATTTAGCACCATGCTATACGTATTTTGCACACATTGCACATGTGACGGTCGTACCATACACATATTGCAGCAGTGGTTGTATCATTTACATGTGGCACACTCAGGCTTGCCCCAATAAAGACATAATACATGTACTGATATTTCAAATGTCCCTTTGATACAGGTATAACAGCTCCTTCTCCAAAACGTCAGAAACTTACAGCATCCATTCAAACAAGTCAACATGAACAGTTGTCAACGGGCCCTTCCCAGAACTATAAACGCTGGTGTGAATTACTTGCAAACTCATATTTGGTAGACGATTCTTTATCACTCGCTTGGCCTCCTCTCAGAACTAGTCAGTTTGTTCAGCTTTCATTAGTGAGACAAAATAATGGGGCTCGCCACGTAGATCTGAAAACTGTGTATGGAAAGATTGACGAAGTTTATGGTGATAAAACAAATGTAGCTATTAAAGATATATTTGACAATGTGGAATATAGATCATTGATTTTATTCGAGGGTAGGCCAGGAAGTGGTAAAACCACCCTGATGATAAAAATATCTCATGATTGGGCTAAGGGTGAACTCCTTCAATCTAAGCTTGTATTGCTTGTTCAACTGCGACGTCTTTATGGAAAGGAAGATATTTACTTGAGTGATCTTTTCCATGTTGCTTGTAGCACTTTATCACCTGAAGATATACGTGGCTTAACAGCATACATTGAGGGGACTCTTGGTAAGGATGTGGTTTTTCTTTTAGACGGCTTCGATGAGTACACTCCAGGATCAAACGAGGACAGTTTTATTTATAAACTCATAGCTAAGCAATTCTTTTCAGAATCAATAGTGATAGTATCGTCTCGTCCAGCTGCTACTCAGCCATTCCGCCAAAATGCAGCTAGGTGGATTGAAGTAGTTGGATTTATGGAAAAAGAGATCATAGAATACATTTATAGCTATTATGGAGATAGTCAAAGAAAGGCAGAGACGTTAAGTAAGCATTTAAAACAACATCCTAATCTGATGAATTTATGTTACCTTCCTCTCCACTGTGCTATGCTTGTGTTCCTTTATGAGGAAGATATGATTCTACCCAAGACTGAAACCCAGTTCTATCGTGATTTTACACTTTCTACTCTTGTTCGTTCCAATTGCAAGAAATTTGGAAAAGTACCATTGAATATTCTAACATTTAATGATCTACCACATGATGAAAAAGTCATCTTCTACAAGATCTGTAGGTTAGCTTTTGAAGCAACAGTAACATCCAAGCAGGTTTTCAAATACTCTGAACTTCAAAGTATTCACTTTGACGATGCAAATGAGGAGTCTGACATGAATAGCCTTGGATTGGTTGTGATAGATAGGTACTTTGTAAAATTTGGACTTGATAAAACGTATACCTTTCTACATCTGACTCTACAAGAATATTTGTCATCCGTGTACATTGCTGGGCTTGGTGCGACAGAACAAGAGGCCATTATCAATGAACATGGCAATAAACAGAATCTTTTTGTAACGTGGCGCTTCTTATTTGGAACACTTGATTATTCCAAGGATGCCACTACCAATCTTTTCAAACTTATGATGGACGCAACGCATGGAGTAGTTAATAGTTGTAATTTATCTATCCAATGTGCATTTGAGTCACAGAATGACCTCGCCTGTTCTCATGTCATTGATTTTTATAAAAATAAGCTCACGTTTTCAGAACTTAGTCTTACATCTACTGATGTAGCTTCCATTGTTCATCTCCTAAAGTGTTCTAAGTGCACTGAGGTTCATTTATCATTTGAAAAATGTATGCTTAGTGAGGATGATGCTACAGCTCTCTTACAGGGAATTGGTGATCGTCAACTTTCACTCACACTCCTGTATGTACATAGCAACTAAGTCTATACATGCATGCTCTCATGTACTGCTCCACATGCAGAGGTGATTGGAAGAATTCACAGCTGATACACTGTGTTCCAATGTTAAATGCCTTAAATGTTGTTTCAGCTGTTTCAGCTCCTAATTTGGTTCAATTAGAGTGAGTTACATGCAGACAGTATTTAGAATGTACTGAACACTACATATATTTGTATAATTACTACAGGGTCTATTGTTGTCGTCAGTCCAACTCAGAGGAAATATTGGAATTCCCTAATCTCAAGAACATTGCTACCCTTCAAGCACTCAAGTAATTTCTGTGTATACATTTAAATCCCTGCTGTAAGGACCTCTCCTTTTGAAGTCAGGACGTACATAGTACATGGTGGTCCCAGTTAGGTAGAGAAGTATACAATACTACGACTAAAATGAGGATACCCCTAAATTAGTACACTTGAAGCTGTTGCACAGATGTCTTATCATAATAGAGAGATCCACTGTACATGCATGATAATAGCTTATGTGTCTGTTTACTACATACATGTATTATTTGAGTGCTTGCATGTGAAGTAGACTATGTATTACTGTTCACCTGTAAGATAGTTATGTATTCATGCAGATTTAATAGAGTGGCAAAAATTGTTGGACTTGAAGATTGTTTCCAGCACTGGCCTAAGCTAAAGGAAGTCTAGTGAGTTGAATGTGTTAACAGTAATAAGAAGCAAAGTGGGCCACTCCCTAATCAGATTAATAATCAGAGTACAATCAATCAAAAATGGCTTTGGGTACATTAATGTGAAATAGTATTTCATTTTTGCTACATGTGTAGTACTAAAAAAACTGTGTGTAGCCATCTAAAAGGACATACCTAAAATGAGGATACCCTTTTGATTAAGACGTCTATAGTATACAAGGCTCTACCTAACTTTGGGAGTTACTATCATAGGAAGGTTCTATATTCCTTAATTTTTACCTTGTGGTGAAATGGCTTCTGGTGACCCCTGTTCTTCTAAAAATTCAGCATAAAAATAGCTTCAGAATCTTCTCAAGCTTCAATTTTTTGTGGCAAATATTCAACATTGTCATTCCAGCTGTGTGCACATTTTACTCCTGTTTATAGCATATACATATGACAACCTTTGCTAGAAATTAGACCATAATTTGGTAAAGGGTATCGAAAAATTAGAGGTGCCAAATTTATAGAAGTATGGTATGCAATATTGATTAAAATATAACCATATAGTCATGTACATGTAGCGCTGGGCTGTACGTGATACATGTACATGTACATGTACGTTTAGGTCCTATATATGTGTATATACAGTGAGGTAACCAGAGAGGTCGTATTCAATGTATAAGGGATGTAATAGTTCTTGTTCTTTTTCTTTATCTAGCTTTGAAACTTGGTTTGAAACTGATGGTTATGTTGAAGCTGTAATTAAGGAGTTGAAACATTGTCCTGAATTAGAGAAAGTCACGTAAGTCAAACATTATGAGCTGTATGTACATGTGCATGTACATGTACTTCTGTATGCATTACTGTTTCCAATTGTTGACAGTGGGCAACTTTAAGTGGCAATGTATGAATTAAAAACATAGGCTGGGAAAGCTTCACTCTAAGCAATGCTCACCAAGGGAAAGAGAAGTGGGGAGGGAGTAGGGGAGTGGGAGAGAGGGAGGGGGGTGAAGAGAGAGGGAGATATGTATACAGGCAGACACAGAGAGCTAGAGGAGAGTGTAAAAAGAGAGGGGTGCACGTAAAGATTTGAATTTCTTGTCAAGCCAAAGGTGGAGGACAACTGAGTTGCTAAAATGACCATGTATCCATCTGTGCATACATGTACTTGGAAGCAAAGTTGTTGGATAGATTGAGACATGGAAGTCCAAGGCTCCACCTCCAGAGTATCAGACATAATGTTATAACCTGATACCTGGAAGTCATGTGACCATGCCTGACCAAGGTCTCATTGGTGTAGCTTCAGTGAGACCACTCCAGACATTATAGGCATGGTTTTATGGTCAAGTGGGTGTACCACATACATGTACTAAGCTTTAGGGCTCTGTATCCCAGTGTACATATATATTTATCCTCGGCGAGCACGCACAAATTAAGGTTACGGTAGTCATTTTCTCTGTGTGCTTCTGTCTGTTACCATATGCTAGCTGCTACATACAGTAAAGCCAAAAATTAGCCAAGCCCAGGTACCTCTGTTGCAGAAATATTTGATTTTCGCCAGTACGGTAAAGGTGGCCATATGTGCTATGTAATCATTAACACACAACAAAAAATTTGCAGAACAAAATTTTCGCCAGGTGTCGAAATTGGCAAAAATTCCCGCTATACAGTACCTCATATATATGTTGAAAAAAAGTGTTTTAGGGATATTAATGGCACTTTCAAGATCTTTAGCTAGTAAACAGATACAAATGTAGTCGAGAGTTTTGCAGTATAGTGCTTCATTGTTTTATGGATGATCACCAATTGAGGAATGGTGGGCTAGTGATTAAGAGGTACATTGTAGCTGTTTAGAAGTATAATTAGAATATTTACAGTGGAACCACCGAGACTACAAGGACTCATTCTTTTAGGACGCTGTGTGTGATTTCAGATACATGAGAGAAGTGTGCAAAACCATACATGTACCTCTGTAGTGTTGATACCTAAATCAGACCACTAAGCTGTTCCATATGTGTTCCGAGGTTTCACTATACATGCATGGTAATAGCTTACCGAATAACAGGAAATTTTCATGGGGTCCAATTTTTGTGAATAGGCAATCAAGCTTCTCAGTTATATGCTTGATCATTCTGGCCATTATGAATATAGTACGGTTTAATTTCATGGTTTGTCGACTAACTGCTACACTGTGTGTCTGTTTACTGCATACATGTATCCTTGGAGTGATTACATGAGAAGAAGACTTCAATTATTCACTTGTGTAATGGTTATACACTCATATCACAGATTTGTGAGTGTGCGAGAATGTACCGGACTTAAAGAATGTTTCCAGCACTGGCCTAAGCTAAAGGAACTCTAGTGAGTTGAATGCATGCACTAGCTGTGATAAGAAGCAAAGTGGACCACTCCCTGAACAGATTAATAATTCTGTGTACAATCAATCAAAAAAGGCTTTGGGTACATTAGTGTAAGACAGTATTTCAATTTTGCTACATGTGTAGCCGTCTAAAATGGCATACCTAAAGTGAGGACACCCTATTGATTAAATTAAGACATCTATAGTATGCAAGGCTCTACCTAACTTTGGGAGTTACTGTTGTAGGAAGGTTCAATGTTTCCTTTTTGCCTTGAGGTAAGTGCTTGGGTATCATCAGTTGGAAAGGAGTAGGCTAGATACAATTTACACTGAGAATTTAGCGCATGCACACACAGGTGGTGTGTACCAAGCCCTTTTCTCATATATGGTGGGGTGTGGAGGTTGTACAGCAGAAACAATAAATTCTCCATTTTCTTTATCTAGTCTACGTGATTATATCTGTGATGTTACTTATGCTGAAGCTGTAATCAAAGAGTTGAAATTTTGCTGTCAACTGCAGAGACTCACGTAAGTTAAGAACTGTGTATACATGTACAAAATGTACATGTATGTGCATAGCTGTTTGGGAATTGTTCATAGTGGGCTGGAAGATTAATGCTTGATAAGTGGAGGAGGTAAAGGAAAGCTTCACCCATACACATGCAGTGGGAGGGGAAGAGGAGTGAGAGGGTGAGAGAGAGAGAGAGAGAGAGAGAGAGATGGATAGACACAGCTGCAGGAGAGAGAGAATGGAAAGGTTACTGATTAATGATGGAATTCTCTTATTCTGTTTTACAATAATTGTAAATTAATTATAAGCTGTGAAGGCACCTACATGTATGTCTGCCATTCTGCATGACAGTACTGTACTAAGGCCATGCAAAGTAAGTAACCTGTTTCTTGTTCCTAGCCGTATCATGCCTTTGTTGACGTTTGATATTGAGCAAATCAGAGGCAGGCACAGGGTCATTGATTTACAATGCTGCTTTGATCTGCTCTTCAGACAAGCTTGAAATATTTGGTTTATGGCATTGACTGCCATATTAAATATCAAAATCAGCCACCCCCCGTGCATACTTTACAATGTTCTATAGGACAAGAAACAGAATATTTACTTTGTGTGGCCTAAAGACAGAAATATGGAAGGTTAAGGCCACCTTAGCCTCGTCCCCAGGCTCCTCCCAGTTTTTCAATGTTACACGCAGAAAAACGGGGGAGTCTGGTATCTAATTGCACATCACTTACATGCGCGTGGGTGCCCAAGTCTAACCTTTTGAAAACAAGGCGATTGTCACTTCTCGAACCTCCAGTTGAACGTTTACCTGGCATAGTCAACATTCACCAGTAAACAGCGACTTCAGAAAGTGGAGGTACATAGATCTATTTTCTACCCTTCCCCTACCCTTCCCATGCTTTGTACAGTTGTGTGCTAGTCACATGCAATTAGATACCAGGCTCTCTTACTTTTTAGCATGCAACATTGAAAAACCGGGAGGAGCCTGGGGACAAGGCTAAGGCCACCTTATATTGTCTCACATAACACTAATACCTGGAGTTCACGTGACCAGGACAATTGTAGCCTACCAAAGTCACATTAGTAGTGAAACTTGGATGTAGGTTACTCTGTTCCCCCGTGTAGCATTGAAATACCAGTATATTCTCATCTGTGTACAACAGAGCACAATCATAATTATTATTCAACCATAAGTTTGACAACCATAACAGACTTTATAGCTACTTATTCTAGTAGGTAGCTATCCACCACCCCCCCCCCCACGCTTATACATACATGTAATATTATGTGAATTGCACAGCTTGGTATTGACTGTCTATGTATTTATGAATTTGCAGCTTCTGTGGTGCAGAGGTTGAATGCTGTCTTGATGAATCTACATGTAGAGTCTTAGGAGAAACATTGCAGTACCTCCCAAAACTTCAGCATATCAAGTAAGTTCTGTTGTGGTACTATCATTGTCCTAGCCAACCTCTACACTGTGGTTACATGCTAATCATTCAATGTACATGCATGTATAGACATATACATACAATGTACTTGTACTATGATGCAGCCATACTTCAAAGGAAAAACAGCTAGTGCAAAACCCATGTACTCAAAAAATCTCGCACACAGGGTCCAGCTGCATAGTCAAGTACAGTGCTTGTGGTAGGGGAAACACTTCTCAATGTCTGGGTTGTGGCATCATAGTACAGGTCAGCTGTACTATGGTTATCTAATGTGTATGGGTTGTACCCTTCTTGTGGTATAATGGAATTCCTCAGGCTTTGCCCAGAAATACCATTATACCACACAAAGAGTGCATTAGGGAGAGTATGCAACACACACAGTAGCACAGTGTATTATAGTGTGTTGTTCATCTCTTTCTGTGACCTCAAATCCAGAGAGAGAGAGAGAGAGAGAGACAGAGAGAGAGATAGGGAGAGGGAGGGAGAGGGAGGGGGGGATGTTTTCGCTACTACTATGTGTGTTGCATACACTTCCTAATGCACTCTTGACCACACTCAGGGTACAATACCCATACACCTTAGAAAACCATAGTACAACTATTACATGTACCTCCCTCAGTACATCAAGAGTTATTGCAACAATTATCTCAAACCTGAAGCTCATACCGGGGTTTTCGGGTCCGTTGTCCACCTCCAGTATGCGCATGCGTGAAGGTTTAAAGATTTATACGGGTAAGCGTTACGAAGACACGGGCAAACATTTAAAATTTTTGCTTACTTTTTGCAACCGTTCAAAAATTTTGGTTACTTTTGCGCATGTGCGGAATCACATTCAAATGGTCGTGGACAACGGATTTGAAAATCCCGGTAGAACATGCACACACACTCTGTACTTGCACCCACAACTGGCTGTTGATGTGCTTACCTATGAGCATGCACAGGCATTTAGCTTGGTTAGGTGTGGTTAATAGTGGAAAGAGCACAATCTATGTTGTTTATGGCCCTAGTCACACATGCCTAGAAGAAAAAATAGAGGTTGCTTTTTTGGCACAAACACTTGTCACCCACCATGACACCTAAAACTCAAGATCTGGCAATTTTTATGTAAAGCTGATTACTTCACCTCTTGCATATGTGTAGAATAAAAAGTTTGTATCCATTCTACAGCACTGTTGTCATATTCTATAGTGTCGTAACTGTTGCTTTAGTGAGCTTAATAACTTGAGGCTATTGAGATTGTACACAAACATAGCCTTGTTCCCAAGCCTTGTTCCCAGGCCCTGTTCCCAGGTTTTCAATGCATGTTTACACGTTGAAAAGCGTTGAAAAAATCAGGGAGCTGCTGAGTGTGTTAATTATTGCATCATCCTCATGCGCACATTAAAATACTTAGTGCCAGTTAACTATTACTTAGTCTATGCATAACTATCATTGAAGCTTGATAGCTCTAGCAATATGATGCAACATATACTCAGTTTAGTCACTGATTTAAGGCGTACTCTAAAACAGTGCAATATCTATTTAATGCACACTCAAGTGTGCTATACACTAATTAATGCACACTTTACATATGCATCCGATTGGTTGAAAGTCACATGACCAAAAATAAGTGTTACGCAAATATCTAGAATATAATATAGTCACATAAAAATCAATGACCCTTTAGCTACACACTGTAGATTATCATCGAAATGAACCTGAACCATATGCCCAGTAGTGAATAGCCATGAATGTGATTGCTAATTGGTTGTTGGACATACTGTAGGTAATAGTTGTACTATGGTTTTCTAAGGAGTATGGGTATTTCACCCTGAGTGTGGTATAATGATATTCAGAGGGCGAAGCCTGAGGAATTCCATTATACCACAGAAGTGTATATAACCCATACACATTAGAAAACCATAGTACAGCTGACTTGTACTATGATGCCACAACCCAGACATTGGGGAGTGTTTTTCATACAGCCTAGGGTGTATGAGATTTTTTGAGAGTAAAATTATGGGTTTTTTACTGCTGTTTTTCCCTTTGAAGTATGGCTTCATCATAGTACAAGTGTGGCTATAGCCTCGTGGTATCCATATCTTGTCAGAGTAAGTGAAAGGTAACTTTCTCAAATGGGCACTGAAGTTTACATCATTGATTAGCTAAGGGATTACTCATAAATTGTTCATTATTATCTCATTACCACAATAAGCTACTTGGCATCTATAATTAAAAATTTTGGTGTACACTATATATATCCACCAAACTCCACACAGCCTGAGCCGACATGTGTTCCTACAGTGAGAGTTCCTTGCATAGGTTATAAAATCTTATGTATACCAATGCACACACAAACATGTAGTCTTTATTTCAATGTCAGAATTGATGACTTAGCAGTCACTCATCTGGCTAAGGGTCTCACTCACTGTGTTCATCTTGAAGAGCTGGAGTAAGTTACTAATGCTCTGGTCCTATCTACATGTACATGTAGCATGCCCTATTCATGGCTGTACACATGGATACGACTATTTATTACATGGTGTGCATACACAAATATGTAGTCTAGGAGGGTGCAATACCATTAGTGACTCAGGAGCTACTCATCTGGCTGAGGGCCTTGCTCACTGTCCTCATCTCAAGGAGCTCAAGTAAGCTATCATTATTTTTTGTTCATTTTCCTACTGCCATACTTAAGGAGAAGCCCTAGGATATCTACCCTAATGCATGCTGTGGCAATGTCACATGATTGTGCCACCCATCGTCCCTGATAGATAACATGTGTCCTGTTTGTGCATGGTAGTATCATAGATTTTGTACATAATACATAGTAGCTCTATATACCATATGGTGGATAATTTTTGGGGGAGGTAATTTTTGTGAAAAGTCAGAGAAAGCCTTTAGAATTAATTTTCGTGGTTTTAAATTTCATTACTGCAAGCATGTCTCACAAGCGTGCGGTACTGCACCAACAATAAACGGATGACGTAGTCTGGCTATTCACAAGTACAGTTGCTCTGGGCTCGGGCGATCGGACCTCGCTCTTTCTTTCATATCTCGGAGAAATAGTTCAAGGATCTATAGAGTCAAGGGCGCCATCAGCTGTACGATAACATCGATGAAGAGACATCTCATTACATGAGAACGAACACAGGAGCTACCTTGCTTCCATGATGTTTTGACCATGCCCCTGCTTGCGAGTGTTCATTCACATAGGTATTACTGTAGTTTTCGTGGATGGAAATTTTCGTGACTGGCATATCAACTACGAAAATTAGCACCCTACAAAAATTACCCATCATATAGTAATCTATGCATATGACAGGGGTGAAAAATTTTCACCAAAGCCAGTAGCAGTTGCCTTTCACAGTATTACATGAATATTTCACAGAATTTATTTAATAAATTTCGCCACATCGTCTATGTGTTTGTAAACACAAGGGAAACATTTAAATTGCCAAAACTTAGCAAAATTTTTTCTGCTCTAAATTACCCACTATACGATAACAATATTCTAATTCTTTCCATGACATTGTATATTAAACAGCCTTTGGTTGTGCATAATTGGTGATACTGGAGTCAAGGTTCTACTTGAAAGTCTCATGATGAACTGTAAAGGGATTAGAGAACTTAAGTGAGTTGGACAACTCAATCATAATAGTCCACATCATATTGAATTTCTCACGTTCCTACATGTTGCAGTCTTGATGGTAATAAATTAACAAATAAGAGCATACCCTGTTTGATGGAGTTCATCGAGTCATCCAGGAATCTTGAAAAATTGGTCCTTATAGAGTAAGTTTGCTCTCACTACCTCATGCAGTACTCAGTATGGTGATACCATAAAGCGACATTTTTCTGTGCGAGTTTCATTTATGCGAGTCAAGCACCGGTCGCATAAATTTGTACTGGCATAAATTTTTATCGCACTATACATTATAATGCAGCATGAAAAATGAAAACGCAATCACATAATTTTATCGAGAGGCCTGTTTTGACGGATTCGCATAATTCACATATATATTAATGTCGTTTTACGGTAGTACCTCCACCTTATAGGGTCAGTGATGAGTATATGACGTTCACTGAGGGAGGATGGTCAAAGCTGGTTGAAGCAGTGGAACAAAGAAACTCAACAGAAGGCATGACTCAACTGAAACTTGTTGGTAAAGCAACTATGGAGTCAGAAGAGGAATCCAGTCAATCAGAAGAGGAATCTGATGAATCAGAAGAGGCATCTGGTAAATAAGAAGAGGATCTGATGGTAGCAAGACAACAGTACGTTGAAGTTTACATAATTGTTCATGTATGTGGTTATCAATAATGAGTTACATGTATTATTATTGTCCAATTTTGTGCTTACAATACAGTGGTTATCTGAAACTTGTTGGTAAAGCAATAATGGACTCAGATGATGAATCTGGTGATGACAGTGAGCAAAACAAAACAACAGTATGTTGAAGTGTATGTAATTATTATTCAATGACACGTATGTGGTTATCAATAACGATAATTTAGTATTGTCCAATTTCATGCTGCAATGTTTACTGTAATAATTAACCGTGTATTCTAATTTACACTTAATTGATAATAGTATTCCTGTAGTGTCAAAAACAGCCACCTTTGTGGGAGATACATGCACACAGCAGAGGAGGTATGTGACCATTGTGTGCATACCAATATGCATCATCGTGGACATGTCCCTATATAGTAACTGTGTTGAAGCTTAAAATTTATGGGAACCCTAAGGGATCCCAGCTTAATTAGTGTAGTTTCAATCGCTGATCACGACCATATATTTTTTTTGTTTGGGGATCCCGAGGGATCACCCTCAAAAACCACTGTCGAAATTTTACTATGTGAAGTATATGGGGATAATTAAGAAGTGATGACAGCATTTTTTGGCAAGCACATGATCATTTCGTACATCCTCTGTGCACACGATGTGTAACGTGTAACGGTATAAATTACACCATGGATTGCACCAGGAGTAGATTAGATAGGAGTGTTGAACTGCCTGTAAACGCATTCGGGTACATGTAGGATGATGTTACAAACACCAGCCTAAATGAATAGTGGTCATGTTAAGTCCAGCCCAATAGTGTAGTAGTGTAAACTGAGAGATTCCCCCTGCTGTGCAGCACTCTATGCAGCTGCAGCTGTGGCCTGTCTGTGTTCAAGTTACATTACACCTACTCGGCTACATGACTGATTGCCATTTTGCCTACGTCATCCTACCAGAACGCTATTGCAACATTTGTACAGTAGTTCAACACTCCTATATAATCTACTCCTAGCTGATTGCACAAATGCAATTGGCATTCTAAAGAAAGGGAAACATGCTCATTACTGGGTGTAGCTGTAACCATGGTAATTAATTAAGAGCTCCAAAATAAGACAAATAGTAATTTACTGCAAACACAAATTAAGATACCCTAATAATTAATAGAGTCATGATGCTATGCCTGGCTTTATTTTTTGCTGCTCTCTCTAACAGTTCTTTGATGAAGCTCTGTAGGAAGGAAAATGGTAGGTAATGGTCGTCAATACAACATATCATCAGTTAATATGTGTGAACATGCATACCTCACAAGGTCTTTTAGCATCCTTAAGGTAATCCTGCAGTAATTTGAAGGAATAAGAAACATTAGTGTACTGTAGATCAGGGGCATACAGGATCTGTAGGAGGATTCCCATGCCAGAGCCTTACAATAACCCCCCCCCCCCCCCCCACACAAACACACACCGGCCATCACCACCACTGTTACTGAAAAGTAAACAACAGGCATTGCATGATCCAACAGATCGAGGTATATCCAAGCTAGGGGGCAGCTGGCTTAGCAATTATAGACAATAACTATGATCTTATGTACAAACGATGTATTATAATCTGTGGTAAGGATCTATTCATATATAAAGTGGTGGACACTCTCACTTCATGATTCACTCACTTTGAGTCTCTCTTCTCTATCTTTTTCATCAATGCCCATGATGTCATCCAGGTCCAGCTCAGGATAGCTCTGAAAACAATAGTCACATAATCATAGTTTTGGGAGTAAATAATATTTAGTGATAATTATGTATGCGATGTTCTTAAAAACCAGATTCTGGTTCTCCAAATGATGCAGTATTAGGTTTATCTAGGCTTAGCTCAGGGATACCTTCATGTCACTGTGTACTTGATATGATTGTGGGATTTGCTACCACAACAAAGCAAGGGAAATGTGCCTCAAGTGACACATACACACGTCGATCTGTCAATGATCTATAAACATTATATTCTCAATTAAAGCTTCCTACAATAACACAATGTTACACTCAGGGATTGTTTTGGGAACCATGTTGATACATGTTTGGTTACTAGGCGATTGCAAACAAATGAATAGTAGCCACGGCTACTATTAATTTTAGCCTAGCTTGAGGGCGGCTTTTATTATTTTTGGGTGGATATCACGTGGTGTCATTGAGAAACAGCAACACAAAAGACTGGTTTATAACGGCAATAATCGAGATGTGATTGAAAAGTAAGCTTCCACAGAACCAATCCAAGCTTGTCCTTTTCCATGTTTCTGCCCCGTAAGAACAACTGTGCACCACTTATGACCACAGCCACACCCACTTAATTGTGTTCATACATACATGTGACTACTATTCGGGGTACAGCTTCTATTCAAATAAATACGGTACATGTACATTGTATCACAAAATTTATACACAATCATAAAACTTACACTGTGTACACACACACACATACACGTACATGTTCACATGGTCATTTTTATCATGGTGGTGATTTTCTGGAGATTCAGGAAATCCTGTGGCTTTTTTACAAACCACATTAAGTTTATCTTTTCAATAACTACCATGAATGAGAGATAGGCATGCATGTAGGATTGATGATTAAATAGGGGCTTCCCCTCCATACACAAACATGCACATGTACACACACATTAATTTTGTCGTACATGTATATGGGTGCAGATGCCACAAACATTTACACAATGAAACAATTGTAGGACGTTTCATCCGGGGAGCCTAGGAAACAAGCATACTGACAAAGGTTTGAGTCTATTAACACACACGGAAACATGATAATATCATCCTCAATTTTTCTGATGCATGATGATCTTGTGCTAGTAAATGGGCAGTTACGAGTACAATTTATACAAACCTCTTCTCCATTGTAGAGCTCCTTTAGTTGGTTGTCCATCCAATTTTCCAGATCTAATCTCTTCTGGATCTCCTTTCGATCGTAGCACTGTGTTGGTACGTGCTTCATCGGGTAAGGTCAACTGCATTGTCTTTGAACTGGACTCCTTTGGATGATGGGGAATTCATTGCACTTCCTAGTGTATGGGAACTCTGTCACTTTCAAACTGCATACCAGCAACACAGATCTATGGAGAGGAGAAGCATGGTAAAATCATGGATTATAGCGAAATTTACCATAGCAGCCTAGACATAGAAAACTAATAAACAGTACCAGCTGGAGAAAATTGTGGCCATAAGATCAGAGGTATTTAATACCAAAAAAATCATATTGGATGGCCTACCTTTTGTGTAAACTGCATCAACTTAAAAATGATCCACACGTTCAGTCTAATGAAGGAGGCAGGTTCTTCGACGTACAATGTCATGTTCAGCAGAAGAGTACAGGGTCGTCAATAGGTGAGTGTTAATTGGAACTGATTGCTAACTCAGCACGTGCGACACAAAAGACGTGTTTAAGATGTTTTGGACCGTCGATCGCGTTAAGGCATGGATAATAGTATCTATAGTTTAAGGTAAGTCTCATATGGTTGCTGAAATCACAAGTTAAAAAGAGTTTTTAATCACTGAATTTGTCAACAACCATCTAGGATGAACATGATGTTTGAATACGTAAGCAAGCTGACCTACATGATCAGTAGTGTGATGATGGTCACAGTGAGGTCCCGGACACTCATTATCACCTTGTTACTGATATCTGGAGATGTAAAACTGAACCCAGGACCTATGACAGAAAAAGGTGAGATATTCTAGTAGGAGATCGTGTTGCATCATCTTTCCTTAACACATGCACAAATAAAGTTTGTACACTTAGGCCACTCCAAGTCATACTTCTATTTCTGGTCCCCCGCCATAGTATCTCAACATATTATGAGCTTGCCTCGAACCCAGGCTCTCTTGAAAGGAGAGCCTGGTACACACTGTCTGCGCATGCGCCAAATTCCCAGAAATCCTGGGAATTCGGACTCTTCCATAAAATATCACATATATTACTCCATGTACTGAACGTAGACTATTTGTGTCACTACTGTTTATTTCAACTCAACCACTATTTGCCATGCTTGCTGGTGTCTGCCATCACGAAACACTCGGTGTCGACTACTTCAGCCTTGGCAAGGCTCCAGAGCCAGTTGGAAGCCGAAACTTCAAGAGATAAGAACGAGACCTAGCTATCAGTGATTCAGTAGTTCTACCTAAGTCCAGTAGCCTATTTGAGGTACTAGATGATTATTTATTAGCCGTCTCTGTTTCATAGAGACATCTTAGTCTTTCGAAAACCAACAGTTAGCTGGTTCTTCATTTTTTGTCTCCGTATTTTCACCCGACATTGCCGTATACGTGCACAAGCCGTGTGTTCGCTGGTAGTAACCTGGCAGTTTTACGGAAAAATTTACGGAAATGTTTATGCATGTGCAGACAGTGTGTACCAGGCTCTCCTTTTCCCCCACGAAAGAGAGCCTGGGTTCAAGGCTAATTATGAGCGTACCAGTTGTGAGCACCTGTGAGTATTTAAGCCATAAGTATTTGCCCTTTCACTGGTTTGATCAGCTACTATAGCAGTTGGTCATGAACTCCTGTTTCTTGGTTGTGGTGATACATAGCTTGATTTATAGTTAGGTACATGTAACTATCTTCATTCTCTCCGAAAGTATTTTTGATTCTGTGCAGTTCACCACACCAAATTTCCCATGTTACACTAGCTTGTGTATACAAAGCAAAAGTGTACCTATGATTATCAGTTACATTCTCTTTGCAGAGCTGGAAAAGGTTGACAACAGCCAAACACTGAGTAAGTTCAATATCTGTGGATAAATGGAGAGTAAGCATAGACATTTCTATTACTGATAGGTGTACAATAATCATCAATTTTGTAAAGGGTTTAAGGAAATGGCCGTGGTGTCAGCCTAACCTACATATACATACATGATGTTGTGGTTTTGACCTAAGTTAGCCCACATGTAGTTTCCCTTAAGGTGGCGGGTAAGTAAATTAATTTTCGCGCATGCTCAAAACGACCATTTCCAGTATGGCAAACTACAGAGCCAGACAGTAGCTAATGGCCATTGAAATATCGTGTGCATCATAAAAGGAGTCGGCCCAGCAAGTTTCGTTCGTTGATAAGTGCTACAGGAGACAGAAAGGCCTCGAATCGTGTCGAACAGGCAGCGCCAGTTCCTGCTTAAATAAAGCACCTGCAACGTCTACTAAACGGCCTGGCAAGTAAAAATTAATCACTGATGGCTAGGGGGAAGTAGAAAAATATCCTACTTTACAGTCTCGTGGAGAGCTCTTTTCCACGATTTATCTCACAAAAACCTTGAAGTACAGCTTACCTACATTCAGTGGTTAAAATCTTTCAACCAGAGACTTGAATATCAGATTTCTCTCTGCTTCCCCCTAGTCCTTCCACTTTTCTATCGATTTATCAACAGTAGACCCAATGGGTCGCCCAACTCGAGCTAGGAACTAGCGCCACGCAGCTGCACTTCTTCTAGTAGCCTCTTGGGTTCAAAGGTTGGAATTTACATAGCTACATGCAACAGCCAATAATTATTGCGTCATTCGCATGCGCAATAATTTTTACTTACCTGCCACCTTAATCCACAGAATTCATGTACCTTACCCCAACCATAATCATGTCACATATGTGACCGTATCTGGGAAAACCTGCCATGTAGCGAATTTTATGAAATTTTAGTTAGCTGTATATTTGATAAGCTCTACCCTAGAGCTAACCTGCCTCCAAGTTTCAGACCGATCGCGCGCTTCGCATAGGAGCTAGAGCGCTTTGTTTGCGATCGCGCCACACCCTCAAAAAACGAGAAATTACGGCCTAAAGGCGTTGCTATGTACGCGTATAGCGTTTCCGTAAACTACGCGTGTACCGGAAGTCAATTAAATGGACTTGGGCGGAGACGTTCAAAATGAACGCCAAAGGTCAAGCTAGGCTCGAACTTTGTTGTCAATAACGAGAGCCGCTTGCATAAGAAGCTAAAAAGGTGAGTCAGTGATTAGTGATTCGACGAATCTAGCTGTATCTAGGATAGCCCACGAGCGGGGATTCCAATTAACGCCCATAGCAATGGGCTCCGTGTACGGCAGCTGCACTGACTAGGTAGATCGAGGGGCCTGTAAGTAAAGACTTATTTCGCCTTGGTAACTTACGTTTATCCTCAGTAGGCTACGGTAATAGTTAGTAGAAAGGTTCTTTGACATGAATATGACAAAAACTGGACTTTGACAATTTTCAATCTGAGGTACTAAAAACGCGCATTGCGCGACTTGCGCGTTTTCGCGACATGCCGGGTTTTCGCAAATCCGGTCACATATGTTACCTTTTCTGTGTGACAACCCTGTACCATAGTATTAGCATGTACATGCATTAGTATATGCCTGTCCTTCTATATTTCACTGTTATTTGTGTATGAAATCAGGTATTTAGTTCAAGAATTATATTAAACAAAGTTTAGTGCTATCCTAAGCATCCAGTCTGTGCTAATGCCATGCCCACCATCATGATACTTAAAACTCATGCAGAAAAATCCTACACAGCACTCACATCAACACGCTTGGTGTAGCAGTTAGTTACATCCACCCATAGTATCTGTTGTCTGTCTTGGCCACAAAAATTGTGAAATACAACTTGTTGTGAAAGATAGTGTTGCTTCTGGCATATATACCTGATCCAGCTGGGCTTCAAATTTAGATATTTGGTAGTGACATTGTATTTGTGTGTCATAGTATGTGTGTGGGGTATGTGGTTCAGAGAGCACTGGCAGTAGTGTTGATTCACTATAACTTTTTGTTAATTTCAGCTGAAGAGGACTTTCATGAAGTTTATGAGGAGGTGGTGTCTATAATTGCCGAATACTACAAGCTTGGTATAGGCCTTCGTCTGAAACCAGGAGAGCTACAGGCCATACGTAAATCATGTGGTCAAGATATTGATCAAGCCTTCACTGATGTGCTGCTGGCTTGGTTGAGGCAACGATATAATGTCACCAAGTATGGTCCTCCAACGTGGCGTATGCTTGTGAGGGCTGTGGATGGGAACAAACATGCCTTAGCTATGACTATTAGCCATAATCATACAATCGATGGTAAGGGATGTAAAGTCTATGCTTTTACTGTAATATTGTCTCTGTTGTGAGTTCATGTAGATGGTACGGGTACATCTAAGCTAAAACCTAGCTCTCTAGCGCTGTCTCCGTACATGTAGCCCTTGCAGTAGCCTCAAATCATAGGCCTGTTCTGTTCTGTTTTTAATGTTCTCATTATTAGAGCAAGTGATAACACTATGCAGCCTATTATCTTCCTGCTATGTACATTCATGCCCTAGTACCCCATAAGCCTTCAGTTATATGGAATAAGGATATGGTAATAAGTTACCGTAGGATTGGTATGTTATGCGAGGTAAAAGTTATGCGATTTTCAACTTGTAAGTAATATGTGATTTTTATTTATGCGATAATGGAAGTTATGCAATACAATAATTGTATATACAATAATTAGTCACATATACCTGTCTGCTTCAGAGTTGGTAGAGGTGATTGACGCTGGAAATACTGTAAAATGCTCATCGTTAGTCCCAGCAGTACAGATAGCTAGTAGGTAGCTCACTAGCTAGTGCCTATAGCTAGCTAGATCACCACATGTACGCAGCGCGCGCTCAGCCAGCCACCCTATTGTGCAATGTAATGCGCATGTTTACTTTTTCGATTTTTAATTGTGCGATTTCGCTAAAATTTGCATAATAGCATAACTAACAATAGTGCATAACATACCAATCCTACGGTATGCCCTACCATCATATGTGACCCTCCACGAGAAAACCAAGCATAATGCGCTGGACATCAATCTGAGATATAGGCCATAATAGTCGCCTGGGGTGATGATCATCGATTTTCACTTTTTGGCATGGATCGATAGAGGAATCATTCCTCTACATGAAAATCTGCTTCGTAGCTTCTGGAACGCTATACTTACTGAATTATGGCTCGAAGAAGTCAGCCGTGTAGTTACATAGAGCGTTCATGGCACAGATCTGTTGCTGTAGGCAACTGTGGCAACTGCGAATAAAAAAAGTCGCCAGCCACTTTTTTTCTTCGATTTTGTGTTCAAACAAGCCTTAGAAACGCTTGTCTTCTCGTTCTTTTCCATCGAAACGGCGATTGATGCTCTTGTTCTAACATTTTGGCAGCCATCTAGCTCATTGACTTTGTGGGCGGGGCCACGGATTTTTAATAAACGGTGAGTATACGGACTTCCGTGTGCAATGTACGTAGCAATGTTTCATTGCGCTTTCTGCAAAACTTAATTACGGGCGATCCGGGTACATTTTGGCTCATATCTCCATGACTACATGGGCTAGGTACTTCAAATTTGCAGGAGCAGCAGTTCAAAGGTTGTAGTTGAATGGTGGCCTTAACTCAAAATTGGTTGTCAGCGCATTATGCTTGGTTTTGCCATGGAAGGTCACATATATGCCTGATTTGGAAATACCACTTCAACCAAATGGCAGGGTTCTGCCCACACTGGTCGGGAGTGGTCGGCCCCAACCACCACTCAGCTTTTTTATCACCACTCGAGCTTAAAATAGCCTATTTTTACACCACTCAGAGAGAATAATAGTACTAAAATACTATATAATCAATGCAGTATAATACCATTTTCATTAGAGCTTAGCCACCACTCAGATCATTCTGGGCAGAACCATGAAATGGCCTTTTTACTCTTACACTCACAGCAGGTAACACCACTAGATCAGTCAATCACCATAGCAACCATCCACTACCACAGCAATTAGTGCAACAGCCCCTTCATCCAGTGATGGCAGCTCCACCAAGTGGTAAGAACTCAATTTGCTGTAACCAAGGGCTTATGTACTCCATATAGAATCCATGTAAGCCCTGTAAAGGAGAGGAGAGGGATAGAAACATAAAGGAAGTATACATGTGTACTAGCACCCCAGGTTATTTCAAAAGGGGCACTCAGAACCTCTACGTACATGTACGTATACTCTCCTCTCCTTCATTAGGCTCTGCATGAGAACAGTAATTGTATGATGTAACATACCATTATGTCCATAATTCCTTGAAATTTCACCACACCTCGAATTCTCGCCACCCTTGAAATGGAACAGTACAACCTATCCTAATAAACCAAACCCTCACATCTCACTGCATGCATGCGTGGTAAAGTTTTTCCGTGATACACATAATATTATGTTCGCACGAATTATACAGAAGTGTCAACCAGCTTAATGACCTATGGTTGTCAAAGCCGCATGTGTGTCAGTCACTGTAAACATTGCCCTCAAAATCTAGCCACGCTCAAATTATCCCCTCATCTAACAGGGGTTCCAATTAAAATTTCACCACAATTTGTGTATATTATGTACTCGTAGACCTATGCATGCATGTATGTACTAGCTTGTAGCAGTGTGACATTGTGATGATACATAGCTTGATTTATAGTTAGGTAACTATCTTCATTCTCTCCGAAAGCATTCTTTGGTTCTGCACAGTTCA
The DNA here is from genome assembly GCA_964291365.2 of Stappiaceae bacterium. GTDB lineage: Bacteria > Pseudomonadota > Alphaproteobacteria > Rhizobiales > Stappiaceae > JBDWFY01. Next base: position 790,401 of record OZ220010.1, on the reverse strand, counting down.
CTGCACCAAATTTCCTATGTTACACTAGCAAAAGTGTACCTATGATTAATATCTCTATGCAGAGCTGGAAAAGGTTGACAACAGCCAAACACTGAGTAAGTTCAATATCTATGGATAGACAGAGAGTAAGTATAGAGATTTTTATTACTGATAGGTATACAATAAACATCCATTTTGTGAGTATTATTATAAGGGGTTTAAGGAAATGGCCGTGTGTATGCCTGACGTTATAATATTACACTGCTGCTTATGTACAAAATCAGGTGTTTTACTATACTAAATTGACCTAGTTCAAGAATAGTATTAAACAAAGTTTAGTGCTATCCTAAGCACCTACTCTTTGTGCTAATGTCAAGGCCACCACCACGCTACTTAAAACTCGTGCAGAAAACCCTACACTACTGCACACATATCAACACGCCTGGTGTAGTAATTAGTTATAGCCACCCATAGTATCTGTTGTCTGTTTTGGCCACAAAAGTTGTGAAATATAACTAGTCGTGAAAGGATAGTGTTGCTTCTGGCATATGTACCTGATCCAACTGGGCTTCAAGTTTACACATTATGACAGTAGAACAGGGTTCTGCCCACACTGGTCATGAGTGATTGGCCCCAACCACCACTCAGCTTTTTTTACTACCACTCGAGCTTAAAATAGCCTATTTTTACCACCACTCGGAGAGAATAATAGTACTAAAATGCTATATTCAATGCAATATAATACCATTTTTCACTACAGCTTAGCCACCACCACTCAGATCATTCTGGGCAGAACCCTGGTAGAAGTATACTCACAATGTATTTATGTCATAGTATGTGCACACGATGTGTGATTCAGGGGGCATGTTGATTCATTATAATTTTTTTATTAATTTCAGCTGAAGATGACTTTCATGAAGTTTATGAGGAGGTGGTGTCTATACTTGCCGAATACTACAAGCTTGGTATAGGCCTTCGTCTGAAACCAGGAGAGCTACAGTCCATACGTAAATCATGTGGTCAAGATATTGATCAAGCCTTCACTGACGTGCTGCTGGCTTGGTTGAGGCAACGATATAACGTCACCAAGTATGGTCCTCCAACGTGGCGTATGCTTGTGAGGGCTGTGGATAGTCCTGCCGGTGGAAACAACCATGCCTTAGCTATGACTATTAGCCATAAACATACAACCGATGGTGAGGGATGTAAAGTCTATGCCTATACTGTAGTATTAATGATTCTCCATAGCAGTCCTATAATACTGAAACCAAAGATGTAACTGTTAACATCAACACTACTTCTTAAGCCTTCTCTTGTCTTGCAGAACCAACATGCATAAGCATACGTGTGTATAGCCATTAGTACACTAAGGTCACTCCAAGTTGTACTTCTGTTTCTGGTCCTGGATTCTTCCAAGGACCATGTGGGCAGACAGTAAATCAGCATCATAGCCACCAATACAAACTGATCAGACTCCCTTGTAATGCTAATTTTTGTTATTAAATATTCACATGTTACTTTCCACATGCAGTATACACAGTTGAAACTATTGAGGATGCTGAAAATCTAGAAATGGCCAAAAGCATACGGGTAGGGGACCAGAATGGAAGTATGACTTGGAGTGGCCTAAGTGCAGCTGCATGATCATAGCCACATCATTGCAAACAATCAAGTGCGGAGTAGATTCAAGCCAAGTGTAAGACATGGGTGTGACTTGGGTAGAGCCTGGTACCTCGTCAAAGCTTTTAGCCCTGCCCCATTCCCACATCAAAGAAAGTTCAGTATATGGGGCATGCTGGTGAGAACACTGAGGCTCAAGTAATGTAGCTAGCATTAAATTTGCGGGATACAATAGGTGGTGGTACTTCAAACATAAAGCCTATGTCCTAGACTGACCTGTAATAGCCTTATTCCAGGCCCTACTCCTGGTTTTAAGTGTTCTGTGGTGCACATGATTCACTTACCAATATGTATGTGCATGAGAAACGAAGCTGTTTGTTATGACATACATGTATAGTGTTTGTTTCGCAGGACCTTGTGTGTACATTTGCATGTACGTGAGAGTGTATATGCAATATCTGTGTACACTAGTGTGTATATTTCTGTGAGTATCATGTGCTGCTGTATGTGTACTTTTGTGTGAGTGTGTGCACCTGCATGTGTATATGTGTGTGTGAGGGAGCATGTGCTCATTAACTTATATGATAATTATATATAATACAAATTTAATGGGAATGGTCATAGAATCAGTTATGTTTGATTCATTAATTTATCCCATAGACGCTGGTTGTTAAGCGCAGCTCGCTGTTAAGTGCATAGTTTTGTGCAGGCCTTACCATTCTCTGTTAATCCTTTATATGCAAGTGATGTCTAAAAGCGTCACTAAATAGCATGCACGGTACGTGTTATGATGAATGACACCTAAAAGCATCATGGTGGTCGAATACAAACAGTTTGCGCTCGCGCGTACTAGCGAGTGCACTATGAACTCTATATCTGGCTTGTGGTCATCTAGGATCCTCTCCTTTCTGATAATCGTATTCAATAACGAACCTATCAAAGGGGTGAAGAATATTGTCTTCAATCAAGTCAATCGCCCGGGACGATTTGTCGGAACGTTTTCTCACTGATGCTTTCAAGTAGCGGTTTAGGCCTGGCTGTAGGAGCGGAGGGGGACTTACGTGTATGTTCCACGAACACTGAGAAAACTTTCTGGCCTGAGGTTTGTTTCCCTGCTCAAAGCCAAAGATATAGCCCCTCAAGCATACAGTGGCGGGTGATCGCTGGCATGTTTGTGACATTGGTAGTCAACACAAAGCTTTGAAGCTTTTGTAAAACTTATAGTACGCCTTAGAGCTACTTGTAAATACCTTACCTTTTGTCTTTAGGCGTTCTGTAGCTTCTTTAAAGCACCGTCAAACAACACACTAAAAATTAAATTATGCACAGATTGCAATCGTAGCCACATTCACTAAAAAGTGACCACACATGTATGCGGCTACTATTCGAAGGGTGGCTACTATTTAGGGTGCGACTTCTATTAGAATAATAAAGTATCATGTTGTTGCACTTATACATGGTACCCCAGCCTCACAATCCACATGTTCTACAATGCCAGCCATTTGTGGATCCATCCAAATCCAAGGACTGGCAAAGCAGTATAGTACTGTATTGTGCCAGGGTTATACACACTCCCATACAATGACTATACCACAACTGTTGCTTGTGTATGTTTGTGTGAGTGTGTGCACCTATGTATGTACATGTATGTGTGTGTGTGAGGGAGCATATATACATTAACATACATGTATATGTAGTACAAATTTAATGGGAATGGTCATAAAATTAAGCTCTCTTTACCCTAGCTGTGCAGTATGTCTTGCATACCATGGCATTGCGATTCTCTTACCAGGTTCTAAAACATCACGTTCATACTCTAGGACTGCTTTATTGTGATAAGCATGCAGTTTCTTCATTTTCTTCATTTCCTATTAAGGGGTGGAGAAACTGTGATACGTACAAAATAAGACAGGACCTACATGCGTTTGATCACATCCTTTCTTTATTTGTTTGAATAGTAGCTACGGCTACTATTAATTTCAGCCTTGATTGAGTGTAGCTACTAATCGAGGGTGGCTCTTATTTAAGGGTGGCTTTTATCTATTTGGATGGATATTGCGCGGTGCCATTGACTGTAACTGTAACACAAAGGACTGGTTTATGAGGACTGTACTTCATCTAGAGCTCTCTAGAACACATACATACCCTGTGCACACTGTATGACATTGTAGCATAGCATAGCTATTTATAACGCTTAACCTTTAGCCTATAGAACAAATAATTTCTGACTCAATGACCCTTACCAATTCAAGCATGTGCAGTGCAAACTGTATATTATTATTTGGTATTACTAGGTGTGTAAGACTGGGCGGTATATGGATATTTTAAGTTATTGGGGCGAGCCTGAGCAAGCCCCACATAAATGGTACAGCATTGCATGTAATTGGGGCGAGCCTGAGCGAGCCCCACATAAACGGTACAGCATTGCGCATTATTGGGGCGAGCCTGAGCGAGCCCCACATAGACGATACAGCATTGCGTGAAATATATGTATATACATGTATGTATGATACAACCGTCACATTCCATATAATTATATGCATATTCTAATTTAGCGTACTGTAAATTATTTTACACTCATACAGTACTATACTGCAATGCCAGAGTGCTAGGCATCGAGGAAACCAGGCTTCAATAGGATCTAGAAGAATACTGCATCAGCGACAACATGGAAAATTGAATACTCGTAGAGAAATCAGTCAGCGACAGCACACATGATCAATGATTAGCTCGTCAGGATAGCTAGAATGACAACGACAGCACAGTACCATGCCAGTGGAGGCCTCAGGCAAACTGACAATGCTACATAGCCTCGGGCTCTTCCCACCCCCTAATAAGAGCCTGGGTACGAGGCTAAAAGCTGTGATGGCCGTCAGTTCAAGACTGCGTCACAGTCTACGGTCTGCCCAGTTGTGGCTTGATAGATCCATATGGTTTTTCTCATCTACTGACATAAATCCGCTCCTGCTCGTAGCTCTCTCGAGCTCAGGCTCGCCCCACTACATGCCCTGCACAACACTAGTATATGTATATATATATATATATACAAGCAGGGGGGTTTGCTTCGCTCGCCTCCTGCTGCACCCGATTCGGATACCTTCCATTACATAGCTACATACCTGCACACATACACGTGCATGCTATAAGGTGTTGTAAACAGGGCTGTGAAAGGGCAGACCTTGCAAGCAGGAGAGCCCGCATCGCTCACCCCCTGCTGCACCGGATTCGGATACCTTCCTTCACATAGCTACATACTTGCACACATACACATACATACTATAAGGTGTTATAAAACAGGGCTGTGAAAGGGCACACCTTGCACACATGAAGAGCTCAAAGGAGAGAGTAAAGGGCACTGATTATGTAACGCCTGATATTGCAGTGGTATAGCACAATTTTTGGCGCATGCATATTAATTTCATCCTGTTTGGGGCACGTGACCTAAGTAATCAACAGGCTAAGAAACTCGTTAGTTTGCTCGCCCTCTCTCTCGCAAGACCTGTGAAGGCAAGAAGCCAAAAGCAGAATCTACTACCTCCGTGACAATGACCCGGACAATATCTTCTTGTGAATCAATCTGCTTAGCTAACTGCAGCCCACTACTTGTAAGTGTCCATTGTTGCGTGGTTTTTGTACAGTCGGTCCAAGAAGCTAGTGTTCGTGCCTGTAGCCAGTGCCACGGCTGGCGGTCACAGAGATTGCCCAGTTCTAGCTTTTGTTGCTCAATGGCCAGAGATACAGCCTCTTGTTTCTAGGGGTCAACTCGTTTCCGCTGACCTCCCGTAACGGATGCATGCACGCACGCATGGACAGACAACTATAATCTTAATAATATAATATATATATGGTACAACCATCTCATTCTGTATATATGTGTATTCTAATTTGGCAAACTGTAAATTTACACTCGTGCAGTACTGCAATGGTGCTAGGCATCCCTCTGCTAGGCATCAAGGAAACCAGGCTTCACCAGGAGAATATTACATCAGCGACAGCACAGAAAACTGAAGACTCATAGAGAAATCAGTCAGTGACAGCACGCAGGATCAAAGATTAGCTCATAGAGAAATCAGGACAGCTAGAACGACAACTGGACAGTACTGTACCGTGCCAGTGGAAGCCTCAGGCAAACTGGCAACGCTACGTAGCCTCGGGCTCTTCCCACCCAGGCCCTTAATAAGAGCCTGGGTACAAGACTAAAAGCTATGATGAACGTCAGCTCAAGACTGCGTCACAGGCTACAGTCTGCCCAGTCACGGCTTGATAGATCCGTAAGGTTTTTCTCATCTGCTGACACAAATCTGCTCCTGCTCATAGCTCTCTCGAGCTCAGGCTCGCCCCACTACATACCCTGCATGACACTAGTTATTGGTGGATATTGCCTAGGTCTGTATATGTAATGTTTGTGGTCCTTATCAAGCACTTAAAGCTTAATTCATAAAATAGTTTTTGAGGTATTATTATATGCCGCAAGAAAGTTTTGAGTAAGCATAGTAGACATATGTACATGTAGCAATAATCTCTATTCTAAAGCAGAGATTTGTCACTTTTTGTCATTTCTGACATTTTGACAAACTGGCCACTTGCTAGGATGCCTACATCTCGAGATCTGGCGATTTTTATGTGGACAACAAACGACAACAACAATAAGAGCGATTAGTTTACCCCTTGCGCATGCACGCAAGGTAAATATGATCAAAATGTAAGCTGCCACACTGCCGTAGAACCAAGCCATGGTCATTTTCTGCTACATTTCTGCCCCAAAAGAACGATCATGGACAGCTTGCGATCGTAGCCACACTCACTTTAAAGTGACCGCGTATGCATGCGACTACTATTCAAGGGTGGCTACTGCTTGGGGTGTAGCTTCTATTCGAATAATATGGTATCGTGTTTTTGTACACCTATACACAGTACCTCAGCCTCAATATTATGTCAATCAACATGCTCTACAATGCCAGCGATTTGTGGATCCATCCAAGGACTGGCAAATTAGTATGGTACTTTTTGTGGTACATTATAAGCCTGGGCTGCATCCTATTGTAATAGATAGACATACACACCCCCATAAAATGACTAGTACAATCCTTACATGTGTGTGAAGAGGGTTGTGATGCTACTGACAATCTACACATTCACCATACAAATGTGTTACATCCTCTACCTTACATACATGTATTCATGCAGACACAGCCCTTCCTTCCTCAAAACGACAGAAGCTTACTAGTTCTAAAGACTTGGATCGCTGGCGTAAACTCCTGGGTTATCGTTACTTAGTGGACGAGTCTTCATCAGACACTTGGCCTCCTCTTAAGATTGTACAATTTATTGAACTTGCATTAGTAAGACAAAGTAAGGAGGCTGATCACATAGGTCTAAAAACAGTGCCTGGAAATATCGATGAAATCTATGGTGACAAAACCAAGATAGCCATTGAAAATATTCTTGCCAATTTGGAAAGTGGATCACTGATTTTATTTGAAGGTAGACCTGGAAGTGGTAAGACCACCCAAATGATAAAAATTTCACGCGACTGGGCGGAAAATGAACTTTTTCAATCTAAGCTTGTACTTCTTATTCAACTCCGACGGCTTAATGGAAAGGAAGATATTTACTTAAGTGATCTCTTCCGTATTTCTTGTGAAGGTCTCTTACCTGAAGATATACGTGGCTTGACATCATACACAGAAGAAAATTTTGGTGAAGGTGTGGTTTTCATTTTAGATGGATTCGACGAATACGCTCCTGGATCGAACGAAGACAGTTTCATTTCTAAGCTTGTAGCCAAGAAGCTTTTCTCTAGAGCCATAATAGTAGTGGCGTCTCGTCCGGCTGCTACTCAGCGATTCCGCAGCATTGCTACAAAGTGGATTGAGGTCGTCGGTTTTAAGAAAAATGATATTTTTTTATACATCCAGACTTACTTTAAAGGGAACCAGAAGAAAGTGGAGACATTAACTGAACACTTGGAACATCATCCTAACCTCATTAATTTATGTTACCTTCCCCTCCACTGTGCCATGCTTGTATTCATTCATGAAAAAGACATCAGTCTACCCAAGACAGAAACTGAATTTTATCATGATTTCACAATTTCATCTCTTGTTCGCTGCACATGCAAGAAATCTAACAAATACCCATTTAATCTTTCAAAATTTAATGACCTCCCACGTGATGAAAAGATTGTATTTGATAAGATTTGTAAGCTAGCGTTTGGAGCCACAGTAACTTCAAAGCAGATTTTTAAACAGTCAGAACTTTGCAATATTCACTTTGACGATGCAAATGAGGATGTAAATAGTCTTGGATTGCTTGTGATAGATAGATACTTTGTGAAATTTGGACTTGATGAAACATACTCCTTTCTGCATTTATCTCTGCAGGAGTATTTGTCGGCTGTATACATTGCTGGACTAAGTACAACAGATCAAGAGGCCATTATCAAAAAATATGGCAGTGAACAACATCTTTTCGTAACATGGCGCTTCTTATTTGGAACAGTTGATTATTCCAAGGATGCCACCTCCTATCTTTTCAAACTATTGATGGAGGCTACACATAAAGTAAACAATAGTTGTAATTTATCTATCCAATGTGCATTTGAGTCACAGAATGACCTCGCCTGTTTTCATGTCATTGATTTTTATAAGAATGAGCTCACGTTTTCAGAACTTAGCCTTATATCTACTGATATAGCTTGTATTATTCATCTCATAAAGTGTTCTAAGTGCTCAGATATTCATTTATCATTTGAAAAATGTATGCTTAGTGGGGATGATGCTACAGCTCTTTTACAGGGAATTGGTGATTGTCAACTTTCACTCACACTCCAGTATGTACATAGCAACTAAGTCTATACATGCATGCTCTCATGTACTGCTCCACATGCAGAGGTTGTGAGAATCAGCAGATACCACTGTTAGATGCCCTAAATGTTGTCTCAGCTCCTAACTTGGTTGAATTAGAGTGAGTTATGTGTATAGACAATACTATAGCATGTGTTTACACTACATTTTTGCTCACTGCAGGCTTATTGATTGTTGGACTGAAGAATTTCCCAATCCCGAGAATTTTGCTAACCTTGAAGTACTCAAGTACGTCTATACAAAGCATACAGCAGTGTACTCCCCAGCAAAGTTAAGGCATGTTGGCCCTGCAAGCCTTCAGCACAGATTTTTTTTGATGTGGGAAAGGAAAGAGGCCAAATGCTTTGATGTGACCACAGGCCACACCCAGACCATGCACTCCTGTCATGCCTTGGATTATTCATGGGGAGAACACTGTACAATGGTATCTCTCCGTTATGACTGTTTCTTGCTGTACTCTGTACATGAATCTGAGATACATTAGAGACGTAAATGTCCCCCTGAAATTACGATACCTAAATCAGCTTTAAGCTGTCCCATAGGTGTCCACATGGTTCCACTATATTGACTGCATACATGAGTAGTTAATCGTCCACCTGCATGATGCATGGTTATTCATTCATACAGGTCTGATATGGTGTCAGAAATTGCTGAACTTGAAGAAAGTTTTAAGCACTGGCCTAAGTTAGAGGAACTCTAGTGAGTCTAATAGATTACCAATAATAGGGGAAAACAAGCCATTCTCTACTTTTTTAGTGCTTGGGTATCATCAGTTGGAAAGGAGTAGGGTAGATATCATATACGCTGAAATCTAGCACATCAGGCCATTTCTCACAAAAGCAGGGTCTGGAGGTTGTACAGCGGGAACAATAAATTCTCCATTTTCCTTATGTAGTTTTCGTGATTATTTTGAGAATGTTGCTCATGCTCAAGCTGTAATTAAAGAGTTGAAATTTTGCCCTCAACTGGAGAGACTCGCGTAAGTTAAGAGCTGGGTATACGTGTACATGTATGCATGTGTATGGCTGTTTCAGAATTGTTCGTAATGGATTGGGAGATAAATATTTGATAACGGAGGTAGAGGAAACCCTCACCCTAGACAACACATACCCCATACAGACTGAGTAGGGGAGGGAGGGAGAGAGAGAGAGAGAGAGAGAGAGAGAGAGAGAGAGGAAGAGAGGAGAGAGCTGCTGCAGATGGATAGACACAGCTGCAGGAGATAGAAAGGGTATTCAATGGAAACGTACAGTAGGAGGCATAAAAACGGTGACGTTTCCGTTCCATTCCATTCCATTTAAACGGAAACAGATACCGTTTCCGTGCAGTTGAAAACGGTGAACGGCGTTCAATGAAACGATAATTGAACGGAAACGGAACGGCCCTACACGTACGTACTCTAGTATTAGTGGCGCGCGCCCATGCAGAACCGACAGCTAGCTAGCTGGCGGTACTGGCTTGGCAACGATGATGCAAGACCAGTCTTGAGGCAGACAGTTTCTCAAGCGGTCAGCTCCACGGAGCAGCCTCCAACGACAGACACCGGCCTTCTCGAGCAGTCAACTCCACGGGGAAGCCTCGACAGTTTCTCGAGCGGTCAGCACGACGGCACAGCCCCAAGCAACACTCGAGCGGTTTAACTACACGGAGTGGTCTCCAGCGATAAACAGCTTGGCAGGTACTCGAACAATGGCGTCTTGATAACAGAGGCAAAGGCGATCTCACTTTCTACAAGATTTTTTTTACAACTCGATCTACGAGCATGGGCGTGGTGTATTACCGATCGCGAGCGGCAGGGCCCGAACGGAACGGAACGGAACGGAAACGGAACGGAACGGAAACGGAACGGAAATGCACCGGCGGTGTGCAGGTGATAGAACGGCAAACGGCAGACCTCGCGTTCCGTTTCGACGGAACGGAACGGAACGGAAACGTCACTGTTTTTATGCCTCCTACTGTAAATATTTTCAAGGGCTGAAAACTAAAAACTGTGAAGGCATCTATGTCTGTCATTCTGCATGTGATACTGTCAGTGCTGTACTAAGGCCATACAAAGAAAATATTCTGTTTCTTGTCCCCACCCATGTCATGCCCATGTTGACTTTTGATATTGAGCAAGTGGCACAGGGTCATTACTTTAAAAATTATTACTGCGGCTGTTTAGATAAGGTCTAAGAGTTCAGTTTATGACTATTAAATATCAAGATCAACTTCCCCCTCCCACCCCATGCATACTTTACAAAATATTCTAAGAACAAGAAACAGAATATTTTAATTTTACTTAAATACAAAAGCGTGGAAGTTCAAGGCCACCTACATAGAGTCAGACTTATAGCTGATACCTTGAGTTCACATGATTGGGACAATTATAGCCTGCCAAAAGTCACATTAGCACCACTCCATTGAAACTTGGATATATATACTATATATATTCTTATCTGTGTACAACCATATTATTATTGTACAACCTTAAGTTTGGCAACCATAACAGACTTTATAGCTACTTATTCTAGTAAGTAGCTATTCTACACCTTTGCATACATGTGAGTTGCACAGCACAGTATTGACTGTGTCTATGTGTTTATGAATTTGCAGCTTCTGTGGTGGGGAAGAGCTTTCATGCTATCTTGATGAATCTGCATGTAGAGTCTTAGGAGAAACATTGCAGTACCTCCCAAAACTTCAGCATATCAAGTAAGTTCTGTTGTGGTACTATCATTGTCCTAGCCAACCTCTACACTGTGGTTATATGCTAATACATGTATACATACTTGTACTATTATGCAGCCATACTTCAAAGGAAAAACAGCTAGTACAAAACCCATGTACTCTAGAAATCTCACATACCCTAGGGTGTATGAAAGTACACCCAGCTGCATAGTAAAGTACAGTGCTAGTGCAGTAGGGAAACACTCCTGAATGTCTGGGTTGTGGCATCATAGTACAAGTCAGCTGTACTGTGGTTTTCTAATGTGTGCGGGTTGTACCCTTCGTGTGGTATAATGGAATTCCTCAGGCTTTGCCCAGAAATACCATTACAATGTATACCAGCATTAGGGAGAGTATGCAGCACACACAGTAGTACAGTGTGTTGTAGTGTGTTTTAGATGTTTTCACTACTAATGCACTCTTGACCACACTCAGGGTACAGTACCCATACACCTTAGAAAACCATAGCACAACTGTTACATGTACCTCAGTACATCAACAGTCATCTCAACAGTTATTTCAACAGTTATCCCAAACCTGGATCTCATAGAGCGTGCATGCACACTCTGTACTTGCACCCACAATTGGCTGTTGACGTACTTACCTATGAGCATGCACAGGCATTTAGCTTGGTTAGATGTGGTTAATAGTCGAAAGAGCACAATCTATATTGTTTATGGCCCTAGTCACACATGCCTAGAAGAAAAAATAGAGGTTGCTTTTTTGCCATAAACACTTGTCACCCACCATGACACCTAAAACTCAAGATCTGGCAATTTTTATGTAAAGCTGATTACTTCACCTCTTGCACATTATTATGTGTAGAATAAAAAGTTTGTATCCATTCTACAGCACTGTTGTCATATTCTATAGATGGTTGTTGCTTTTGTGAGCTTAATAACTTGAGGCTATTGAGATTGTACACAAACATAGCCTTGTTCCCAGGCTCTGTTCCCAGGTTTTCAATGTTGCCTGCTGTAAAGCGTTGAAAAAATTGGGGAGCCACTGAGAGTGTTATTTCATCATCCTCATGCACACATTAAAACGCTTAATGCCAGGTAACTATAATTTAGTCTGTGCATAACTACCATTGAAGCTTGATAACTCTAGCAATATGATGCAACATATACTCAGTTTAGTCACTGATTTAAGGCGTACTCTAAAACAGTGCAATATTTAATGCACACTCAAGTGTGCTATACACTATTTAATGCACACTTTACATGTGCATCCGATTGGTTGAAAGTCACATGACCAAAAATAAGTGTTACGCAAATATCTAGAATATAATGATAGTCACATAAAAATCAACGACCCTTTAGCTACACATTGTAGATTATCATCGAAATGAACCTGAATGATATGCCCAGTAGTGAATGGCCATGAATGTGATTGCTAAATGGTTGTTGGTGTGGTGCCCACATACTGTAGGTAATATGGTTTTCTAAGGAGTATGGGTATTTCGCCCTGAGTGTGGTATAATGGTATTCGGAGGGCAAAGCCCGAGGAATTCCATTATACCACACGAAGGTACAACCCATACACATTAGAAAACCATAGTACAGCTGACTTGTACTGTGATGCCACAACCCAGACATTGGGGAGTGTACAGCCTAGGGTGTATGAGATTTTTGAGAGTAAATGGGTTTTTTACTTGCTATTTTTCCCTTTGAAGTATGGCTTCATCATAGTACAAGTGTGGCTATAGCCTCGTGGTATCCATATCTTGTCAGAGTAAGTGAAAGGTAACTTTCTCAAATGGGCACTGAAGTTTACATCATTGATTAGCTAAGGGATTACTCATAAATTGTTCATTATTACCTCATTACCACAATAAGTTACTTGGCATCTGATTTGGTGTACACTATATATATCCATCAAAGTCCACACAGCCTGAGCCGACATGTGCTCCTAGTGAGAGTTCCTTGCATAGGTTATATAATCTTGAGTAAACCAATACACACACAAATATGTAGTCTATATTTCAATGACAACATTGATGATTCAGCAGTCACTCATCTGGCTAAGGGCCTCACTCACTGTGTTCATCTTGAAGAGCTGGAGTAAGTTACTAATGCACTGGTCCTATCTACATGTAGCATGCCCTATTCAGGGCTGTACACATGGATATGGCCGTTTATTGCATGGTGTGCATACACAAACATAGTCTAGGGTGGTGTAGCATTGGTGATTCAGGAGCTACTCATCTGGCTGAGGGCCTTGCTCACTGTCCTCATCTCAAGGAGCTCAGGTAAGCTACCATTTGTTCATTTTCCTACTGCTGTTTTTCAGGAGAAGCCCTGGGATATCCATCCTAATGGCATACTGTGGCGATGTCACATGACTGTACCACACATAGTCCCTGATATATAACGTGTCCTGTTTGTGCATAGTAATATTATACATTATGTATGTAATACATAGTAGCTCTATATACTATATGGTGGGTAATTTTTGGGGGGTGCTAATTTTCGTGAAAAGTCAGAGAAAGCCTTCAGGATTAATTTTTGTGGTTTTAAATTTCGTAACTGCAAGAATGTCTTACAAGCGTGCGATGCTGCACCAACAATAAACAGATGATGTATTCTGGCTATTCACAAGTACAATCATACTGGGCTCAGGTGATCGGACCTTGCTCTTTCTTTCATATCTCAGAGAAATAGTGCAGCTAGAGGATCTATAGAGTCAAGGGCGCCTATGAAAATTACTGGCCATACAGTAATCTATGCATATGACAGGGATGAAAATTTTTCACCAAAGCCAGTAGCAGTTGCCTTTCACAGTATTGCATGAATATTTCACATTTATGTGTTTGTAAACACAAGGGAAACATTTCACAGATAAATAAAAACATGGCAAAATTTTTTCTGTTCTAAATTACCCACTGTACGGTATCAATATTCTAATTCTTTCCATGACATTGTATATTAAACAGCCTTAAGTGGTGCACAATTGGTGATACTGGAGTCAAGGTTCTACTTGAAAGTCTCATGATGAACTGTAAAGGGATTAGAGAACTTAAGTGAGTTGGACAACTCTATCATGATAATCCACATTATATTGAAATTCTCATGTTCCTACATATTGCAGTCTAGATGATAATAACTTAACAAATAAGAGCATACCCTCTTTGATGGAATTCGTTGAGTCATCCAGGAATCTTGAAAAATTGGTCCTTGTAGAGTAAGTTTGCTCTCACTACCTCTTGCAGTATTTAGTATGGTAATACCGTAAAGCGACATTTTTCTGTGCAAGTTTTATTTATGCGAGTCAAGCACCAGTTGCATAAATTTGTACTGCATAAATTTTTATCATGCTATACATTATGAAAAATGAAAACACATAAATAAAAATCATGTAATTTTATCGAGAGGCCATTTTGACGGATTCGCATAATTTTTTCACACGCATATTTATGCGACTCAAGTGCCAGTTGCATAAATTTGTGTCGTATAAATTTTTATCGCACTATACACTATAATGACAGATTTGCATAATTTTTTCACACATATAATATTATTAATGTCACTTTACGGTAGTACCGTCACCTTATAGGGCCTATAGTAACCCTATCGAGTTCACTGAGAGAGGATGGTCAAAGCTGGTTGAAACAGTGGAACAAAGAAACTCAACAGAAGGCATGACTCAACTGGAACTTGTTGGTCGACCGATTGTGGAATCAGATGATGAATCTGGTGATGATAGTGAGCAAAACAAAACAACAGTATGTTGAAGTGTATGTAATGTGGTTATCAATAACGATAGTTTAGTATTGTCCAATTTCATGCTGCAATGCTTACTGTAATAATTAACCATGTATTCTAATTTACACTTAATTGATAATAGTATTCCTGTACTGTCAAAAACAGCCACCTTTGTGGGAGATACATGCACACAGCAGAGGAGGTATGTAACCATTAATATTCCATGTGACCTGTGTGCATACCAATATGCTCATCGTGGACATGTCCCTATATAGTTGCTCTGTTGAAGCTTAAAATTTATGGGAACTCCCCGAGGGATCTTAGCTTAATTAGTGTAGTTTCAATTGCTGATCACAGCAATATATTTTTTGTTTGGGGATCCCGAGGGATCACCTTTGAAAATCACACAAAAGTTTACTATGTGAAGTATAATATATGGGATAGGGATAATTAAGAAGTGATGATGCAGCATTTTTGGGCGAGCACATGATCATTTTGTACCTCCTCTATGCACACAGTGTGTATCTATAACAGTATGACTTACACCATGGATTAAATACAATTGCCATTCAGATTAATTAAAGAGAAGGAAACATGCTCATTACAGGGTGTAGCTGTAACCATGGTAATTAATTAAGAGCTTCAAAATATGACAGATAGTAATTTACTGCAAACACAAATTAAGATACCCTAGTAATTAATAGCAAAAGAAGAGTCATGATGCTATGCCTGGCTTTATTTTTGCTGCTCTCTCTAACAGTTCTTTGATGAAGCTCTGTAGGGAGGAAAAATGGTAGGTAATGGTCGTCAACACAACATGTCATTGGCTAATATGTGTGAACATGCATACCTCACAAGGTCTTTTAGCATCCTTAAGGTAATCCTGCAGTAATTTGAAGGTGTAAGAAACATTAGTGTACTGCAGATCAGGAGCATACAGGATCTGTAGGAGGATTCCCATGCCAGAGCCTTACAATAATTGTTGCTCTATCTCCCCCCACCCCTCACCCCCCACACACACCATCACCACCACTGTTACTGAAAAGTAAACAACAGGCACTGCACGATCCAACAGATTGAGGTATCCAAGCTAGGGGGTCACTGGCTTAACAATTATAGACAATAGTTATGATCTTATGTACAAATAAAGTATTATAATCTGTGGTAAGGATCTATTCATACATAAAGTTGTGGACACTCTCACTTCATGATTCACTCGCTTTGAGTCTCTCTTCTCTATCTTTTTCATCAATGCCCATGATGTCATCCAGGTCCAGCTCAGGATAGCTCTGAAAACAATAGTCGCACAATCATAGTTTTTAGAGTAAAATAATATTATTTACAATTAGTAGTGATATTTATGTATGCGTATCAGATTCTATCTAGGCTCAGGGATACCTTCATGTCATTGAGTACTTGTATGCACAATATCGTTGTGGGCTTTGTTACCACAACAAAGCAAGGGAAGTGTGCATGACTCATGTGACACACCCACACTGTACACATACACACACGCTTGTCAACACACACTGTATGCTCAATCAAAGCTTCCTACAATAACACAATGTTACACTCAGGGGTTGTTTTGGGAAACATGTTTGGTTACTAGGCGATTGCAAACAAAATTAATATACCATATTTATTCGAACAGTAGCCACAGCTACTATTAATTTCAGCCTAGCTTGAGGGCGGCTTTTATTAATTTTGGGTGGATATCGTGTGGTGTCATTGAGAAACAGCAACACCAAAGACTGGTTTATGACGGCTATACTTCAAATAATCGAGATGTGATTGAAAAGTAAGCTTCCACGCTACCATAGAACCAATCCAAGCTTGTCCTTTTCCACGTTTCTGCCCCGAAAGAAGGACCGTGCACCACTTGCGACTGTAACCACATCCACTTAGTTATGTTGGCGCATGCGTGTGGCTACTAGTCGGGGTGCGGCTTCTATTCGAATAAATACGATACGTGTATCACATAATTTATACACAATCATAAAACTTACACTGTGTACACACACACACACACACACACACACACACACACACACACACACACACACACAGTACACTCTCACACACATGGTCATTTTTTATCATGGTCTCCAAATGGCCAGGTATCGATGATTTGCTGGGGATTCAGGAAATCCTGTGGCTTCATTATAAACTATAAACATACCACATTAAGGTTATCCTTTTCAATAACTACCATGCGCTATATATGCATGAGAGATAAGGATGAATATAGGGACTGATGATTAAATAGGGGCTTCCCCCTCCATATGCAAACATGCACATGTACACACATTTGTCATACATGTACATACAGCAGATTTGCTCTTAAAATTTAAAATGCGCATGTACTGCACCA
This sequence comes from Stappiaceae bacterium, assembly GCA_964291365.2. GTDB lineage: Bacteria > Pseudomonadota > Alphaproteobacteria > Rhizobiales > Stappiaceae > JBDWFY01. The sequence continues at coordinate 773,152 of OZ220010.1, read as the reverse complement.
ACAGCATATTATTATAAATTACTAATCTGCCCATCCTTTGTGAATATGAAGGCAGTTTCCCTAGCAAAACTACTTCAGTGTATGCACTTAGGTTGTGAAAGAGAAGAGCAAACTAAAGTTATGATGATGTATCGAAACCTCTAGAGAAAATAAACAAGACACCTATATACTAAACACACAGTAAAATAGTTTCAGTCCGAGTTAGAAAGCTGGCAAATTTTCACTTTAGAAAAACACACGTACATTAATTTTATACTCCAGTTGAACACATGAGTGACTGACTCATGCACTAGGCGACACAGCACATACAATGTCATAATGTACATCGAACAATCATCGTGTAGCTGCATGGGATATACAGTAAAAGGGAACGTTCAATAATGTTTACATGTGTAGGGAACTTTGTTGATACACTCTAAATGTGTACACAAACACAGTAATACCAGTCTTCCTAGTACATTTCAAAACTTAGGGAAATTAACCATCCCACTGCCTGTTGAGGTACACCCGTAGGGCAAAAATCAATGAATAGCCTATAATCTTCTCAAGTAGATCTACAGACCATGGACGTGAGTGGCACAGTAGTGTACATTGTAAGTCATCTCAACACATGGACTTCCACCCCCCCCCTCACAGTAGTGATCTATTCAGAAAAAGTTACCTAATGCATCATTGCGCTCCATATTGTTATACAGGTAGGCATAACACTGTGATGTTATGGCAACATCCAAAATAGTGAGCAATAATCTCTCCACATTCATGACTGGAGATTGCACCAACACAATTTTGTTACCACACTGCATCAACTGGAACCTCACAAGGCTCTCATTATAATACACTAGAATTCAATGTTTGTGTTCATCCAAGGGTGATACTATCATGTAGGGGACGTACCAAACCAAAGTACAGTCAGAGACTAAAGTAAAAGGTATTTGGTTTGATCGAATTTATGGGTAGCTAATCTGAGTTGTATCATAGTCACAACTCCATTAGATGATGGTTTAATTATAGGCCGGTATAATAATAGCACTCGATGACACCGATGTAGGGTATATACTGGTTAATGTATTGCTTCGAGTGCCATACGGGATTTATTGTACGAGGGGTGGGACGAGAGGCAAATACAGCACAAGGCGAAGCCGAGTGTTGTATTTGCCCTCAAGCCACGCCCCGAGTGCAATAAATCCCGTATGGCACGAGAAAAAGCGATACATTAACTGGTTTATTGTGTGAATCTAGTGTTTAAACTAGCTAGGCCATTTGCAAAGCTGTGGATCTGATGTCCAGTTGAACGAGTGATCATGTTGTGCTATCCTCACTACTCGAGTCAGAGGAGTCAGAATCACTGACGTTCAAAACTAGCTAGGCTATCTGCAAGGCTGTGGATCCAATCCTTTTCCAGTTCGACGAGCAAGCGATTCTATCGCGCCGTACTACCCTCGCTACTCAAGCCAGAGTGGAGAGATCGTTTGAATCACTGACAATCCTACATTTGATGACCACCGATCTTGTGAAACGAGGCTACGTTCGAGCATGGTTCGAGCTACGACTTGATCACGAGTTTCAAACCTGCTTGGACAAGATACCACTGTGACAGAGCGTCTTTTTGGACGATGATCGATGAATAAACGAGGGTCTACGGCTGCTTTGCTGAGTATCCTGCCGGCACCACTGCCAAGGCAAACTAAGTTTGTTGGGCTGAGCCCAATTCAACTATATTCTGAATGTCTGTGAGCAAAAGAATCAGCAGCTGGAGCAGTAGGCCTACAAGCTTGGTTCCTCTACTCAGACAACTATCCCTGAGGTTTAACCTGCCACACTGAGTACAGCTCCACTGCTAATCCTTTGGCTCACATACCCTGCATACTGGCTGAAACATTCTCCAACTGTATGTAGGCTTGAGGCGATTATGTCAGCATAATTTCTGGAATAATAGGACATTTCTGGAATCAGGCGTTATGTGGGAATAAACGGTGCAAAAAATGGGAATAATACCCTGTATTATGACGTTTCTAAACAACACCCACTACATGTAACAGTATTCACTAGCTTGCACTATTCTACTAGTTAGCAGCTAGCTACTGAGTGTCAGAGTCTATGGCTTAATATCAGCAGGACCATGCCATCCAGGACTATGTTGAGGCATCACTCATGTTACAGTTTAATAAGCATTGAGAGTCCCTTTTTATGTATACTAATCTGTGCAATGTTGTGGAATTTTGACTTTTTTGAAAGAATAATCAGATTGAATCTAGAGAATAATCGGAAAACTTTTCAGGAAGTGCGGAATAGAATATTCAGCAAAATTTTGAGCATAATTGCCTCAAGCCTAACTGTATGCATGAAGTGACCTACTAGGGGATTTTTTTGTGTACCATCAACTTGTTTTTTGTGGATGCTTCTTGCGATTATGCACTTGTAGTTTGGTCAGACATGATGTAGACAACTCAATTAGTTAACACAACAATTTTGTATTTGCCACTGGAAAATATTGAACTGCTGTTGGCAGTATGGAATTTATTGCACCATAAACCTTTGATCTTATACTGTGCTTAGCTGGTCAGTTGACCTGTGGAAAGGGTAAATAGGCAGTGGCTCTCAAGTGCTTAATTGAGTTGGGATACATGCCACAGAGGCTTTCAGTTTACATAGTGACATAGCCAGGTGCCTCTCCCCTACACCTTCTAGACAGCTTATCTGCAAATCACAGTATGGCTTCATACAGTAAATACTGGTAGCCTCTCTTAGGAGATTTGCAGGTAGGTTGAGGGACTGTAGCAGAGTTGAAAGTAACTCATGCAAACGTAATTGGCCACAACACCATATGTCACTGTAGTTTAGAAATTCAATTATGAACAAGTTGTGGTTATCAACTCCAGAGCTAGTCCCTCAACCTACCTGTAAATCCCTGTAACAAAAGGATGGTGAGTGCATGCAAGATCACATGCCTCAGTCTGCTGAAAGTAGAGACTTTAGCTTTAGGGGGATCGAGGGAGGGAAACATTAAACTGTACACACAGGTGATAAACACAAACCTCCTTTTGTGGTCCATTCATCACTTTAATACACACACTTTAGAGCTATGTACATTGTTTGGTACTAGCCAACAATTTATGGCTTATTTATATCACAGATATGGATGCAGATGCCACAAACATTTACACAATGAAACAATTGTAGGACGTTTCATCCGGGGAGCCTAGGAAACAAGCATACTGGCAAAGGTTTAAGTCTATTAACACATATGGAAACATGATAATATCATCCTTAATTTTTCTGATGCATGATGATCTTGTGCTAGTAATGCACCTATCAATGAAATGCCCCACCTCCCCCCTCCCGGGGCAGGTGGGGGATTTGCCAATAGGGGGGAGCTAAATCCCCACCCCTGGGGCCCAAAATTTTGGCTAATACCCCATTACTTTGTATACTATTTGGATATTATTACCTGAAAAAGTATACTAATGCCCCACCCCTGCGTCCAAGTGAGATGGTCAAAAGACGCACTAATCCCCACCTTGGCCCGGGAGGGGGGGAGTGGGGCATTTCATTGATACGTGCATAAATGGGCAGTTATGAGTTATACAAACCTCTTCTCCGTTGTAGAGCTCCTTTAGTTGGTTGTCCATCCAATTTTCCAGATCTAATCTCTTCTGGATCTTCTTTCGATCGTAGCACTGTGTTGGTACATGCTTCATCGGGTAAGGTCAATTGCATTGTCTTTGAACTGGACCCCTTTGGATGATGGGGAATTGTACATTTGCCATTGCACTTCCTAGTGTATGGGAAGTCTGTCACTTTCAAACTGCATACCAGCAACACAGATCTATGGAGAAGAGAAGCATGGTAAATCATGGATTATAGCGAAATTTACCATAGTAGCCTAGACATAGTAAACTAATAAACAGTACATGTACCAGCTGGAGAAAATTGTGGCCATAAGATCAGAGGTATTTAATACCGACAAAATCATATTGGATCATCCAGTGGCCTACCTTTGGTGTAAACTGCATCAACTTAAAAATGATCCACACGTTCAGTCTAATGAAGGAGGCAGGTTCTTCAACGCACAATGTCATGTTCAGCAGTAGAGTACAGGGTCGTCAATAGGTGAGTGTTAATTGGAACTGATTGCTGACTCAGCACGTGCGACACAAAAGATGTTTGGACCGTGTTTAAGATATTTTGGACGCTCAATCGCGTTAAGGCATGGATGATAGTATCTATAGTTAAGGTAAGTCTCATATGGTTGCTGAAATCACAAGTTAAAAAGAGTTTTTAATCACTGAATTTGATGAAATTGCCAACAACCATCTAGGATGAACATGATGTTTGAATACGTAAGCAAGCTGACCTACATGATCAATAGCGTGATGATGGTCACAGTGAGGTCCCGGACACTCATTATCACCTTGTTACTGATATCTGGAGATGTAGAAATGAATCCAGGACCTATGACAGAAGAAGGTGAGATATTCTAGTAGGAGATCATGTTTCATCATCTTTCCTGAACACATGCACAAGTTAAAGTTTATACACTTAGGCCACTCCAAGTCATACTTCTGTTTCTGGTCCCCCGCCATAGTATCTCAACATATTATGACCTAGCTTCGAACCCAGGCTCTCTTGAAAGGAGAGCCTGGTACACACTGTCTGCGCATGCACCAAATTCCCAGAAATCCTGGGAATTCGGACTCTTCCGTAAAATATCACATATATTACTCCATGTACTGAACATAGACTATTCGTGTCACTACTGTTTATTTCAACTCAACCACTATTTGCCATGCTTGCTGGTGTCTGCCATCACGAAACACTCGGTGTTGACTACTTCAGCCTTGGCAAGGCTCCAGAGCCAGTTGGAAGCCGAAACTTCAAGAGATAAGAACGAGACCTAGCTATCAGCGATTCAGTAGGTCTACAGGAACTTTCAGACTTCTTGCCTAACTGCAGAGTGTAGATCGTGACCCATAGCAAACGTATTCATGGGTATAGGCCTCAGTTACAAGTACCTGTAGACCACTAACTTGCTGCTGTGTAAGCTTTATCCTTTGACTAATAGTGGCTTATTAAATTAACTACAAGTTTGTTTAGTTCACGGTCTATGGTTCACGCTTTACACTTTTCGGTCTGAAAGGGCAAGAAGTGTGCAAATCCCTGTACCTAAGTCCAGTAGCCTATTTGAGGTACTAGATGATTATTTTTTAGCCGTCTCTGTTTCATAGGGACGTCTTAGTCTTTCGAAAACCAACGGTTAGCTGGTTCTTCATTTTTTATCTCTGTATTTTCACCCGACATTGCCATATACGTGCACAAGCCATGTGTTCACTTGTAGTAACCTGACAGTTTTATGGAAAAATTTACGGAAATGTTTACACATGTGCAGACAGTGTGTACCAGGCTCTCCTTTTCCCCCACGAAAGAGAAATGGTGTTCGAGGCTAATTATGAGCATACCGGTTGTGAGCACCCGTGAGTTTTTAAGCCATAAGTATTTGCCCTTTCACTGGTTTGATCACTTGGACTCAGCTACTGTAGCAGTTGGTCATGAACTCCTGTTTCTTGGTTGTGGTGATACATAGCTTGATTTATAGTTAGGTAACTATCTTCATTCTCTCCGAAAGTATTCTTTAATTCTGTGCAGTTCACCAAATTTCCCATGTTACACTAGCTTGTGTATACAAAGCAAAAGTGTACCTATAGCCCCGTTTACACGCAGCATTTAACTCGGATTGGAATCCGGATTAAACTAACTCGCATACGTGTAAACACGTTAACTCGCATTCGAATCCAGATTACGTAACCCACCTCAGGATGTGGGTTGAACTCGGATTGAATCCAGATTAGCCACGAAGCGCTTGCGTGTAAACAGCTGACCCGAGTTAAGCCAAAGTGGATTACATAGCGTACCACCACAAAGATGAGTATTAGCGCCACAATGAGCTCTTCGTAGTCTGGCAATGAGGTCAGGTCACTCATTGTGCCATCTGGGGAGTATTCCAGAAGACTTGATGGACCTGTCAGAAATCAAGCACAGTTTTTGCACAGAAAATGTACAGGAATGCAACAAAGATTGGCAACGATGTAGAAACAAAGTTAAGAATCTTAGAGAGTACAATAATTTCATCAAAGAGCTCAACAGCATCCTTGGACATAGGCTGTGGAAGAACCAGTGAATACTGAAGAAAGAGAAGCAAATGTTAACAACAAAATGCATAAAATACTACTCTATGTATCAGTTGCATCCTTATCCATTGATATCGATGCTGTTCGAAGTATGTGCACCTCTGAATAGTGTACTACTTCTAGCTAGTGCCTAAGTACCAACAGTACCAATAGAAGAGAACCTGGGGATGAAGCAAGTGTGCATTGTTAGGTATGCATAGGCACACACACCGACTCACATATGTATACCCTCTCTCTTCCCCCCTCCTCTCCTCCCTCTCTCTCACACACATGTGCATGTGTACATATATGCATGTACAAACATATTTGTGATGTGTCATGTAACTTTGTTAGGAAAGCTTTATACTAGTTGATAAATATCTTACTTGTAGTGCATTAGTCACCACAATTTTTACTAGCAGTTGCTAAAATCTTGTTACTGCATATAAAAGTACACAGTCTATAGCCAGATTAAAGGGGGATGCATGTGAAAAATATGCAGGCTGGTGGACGTATGAGTGACCTCATGATTTTAAGTTCAGTATGTTCATGCTCAAAAACTCACATCATATCTAGTGGGGTGGCACAACCCCTTAACTTTTGTTGGTGACTGTGTTGAAGATGCCACTATGCATGCGGTAGTGTACAAGTTTCAGTCTGAAAGGGATGGGGTGCACATGCATCCCCTGCCTACGGGCCTGGTACATGTACAATGTTGTGATAGCATTTAATCGGGTAAGTGCATCAGGTGAAGACCTGTGTCATTCCTTTCAACGGTCAGTCAAAGCTGGTCACATACATGTAAATATGCAAACAAATCTAATGAAACAGAAATTCTCGATTTACTCATGGAGTGTAAATAACTACGTGCACATGCGTATAATTATTTTGCTCCATCATTAGCCTCATCTCCAGACCCATTTCCAGCAATGTTGCATGCTCAAAAGTACGTTGCATGCTCAAAAGTACGTTGATTCAAGTAAACTGAACAGGCTTTTTATATGCCCAACAAGGGATTTTAAAGCCTCAAAGGATTATTTCTACAATGGCAGTAACGAGTTGTGCAGACTGTGAGCTGTACCACTCTAAAATCGTTGATATGTCAGTATAACCTTTACCCACCACAGACCTACTGTTTACAGCTCAAGATTTTGTATACCAGGCCCTCCTGCTCTTGAATGTGCAACATTGAAATGCTGGAAATGGGTCTTGGGACAAGACTACCCTCTAATCAGTTGCTCTGTTCTTTCAACCAGAAAGCTTTCTGATGCACTGGGATCATCCTCAACAATAATCACTCAAGAGACTGCCTTCTAATGAACTCTCTCCTTCGTCTGTCTCTGCCTCTTTCTCTAATTCAATCTTTTCACTGCTCATCGCTTCTTCGCCGATAAATGGGCATGCACAGCACACTACTTATCCACCATTGTTGACTTATTTATGTCTAACAACGGTTACCATCACAAAACACTTGGTGTCGACTACTTCAGCCTTGGCAAGGCTCCAGAGCCAGTTGGAAGCCGAAACTTCAAGAGATAAGAACGAGACCTAGCTATCGGTGATTTGGTAGGTCTACCTAAGTCAAGTAGCCTTTTTGAGGTACTAGATGATTATTTTTTTAGCCGTCTCTGTTTCATAGAGACGTCTTAGTCTTTCGAAAACCAAAGGTTAGCTGGTTCTTCATGGGGCATTATTTTTGTCTCTGTATTTTCACCCGACATTGCCATATACATGCACAAGCCACGTGTTCGCTGGTAGTAATCTGACAGTTTTTCGGAAATGTTTACGCATGTGCAGACAGTGTGTACCAGGCTCTCCTTTCCCCCCACAAAAGAGAGCCTGGGTTTGAGGCTAATTATGAGCATACCGGTTGTGAGCACCCGTGAGTATTCAAGCCATAAGTATTTGCCCTTTCACTGGTTTGATCAGTTGGACTCAGCTACTGTAGCAGTTGGTCATGAACTCCTGTTTCTTAGTTGTGGTGATACATAGCTTGATTTATCATTAGGTAACTATCTTCATTCTCTCCAAAAACATTCTTTGGTTCTGCGTGGTTCACCATACTAATTTCCCATGTTATACTTGTGTATACAAAGCGAAAGTGTACCTATGTACATTCTCTTTGCAGAGCTGGAAAAGGTTGACAACAGCCAAACACTGAGTAAGTTCATTCTATGGACAGAGAGTAAGCATAAAGATTTTTATTACTGATAGGTGTACAACAAACATCCATTTTGTGAGTATTATTATAAAGGGTTTAAGGAAATGGCCGTGGTGTCAGCCTAACCTATATACGTGATGTTGTGGTTTTGATCTTCATTGTAGGTTAACTCACATGTAGTTTCCCTTAAGGTGGCGGGTAATTAAATTAATTTTCGCACATGCTTAAAGCGACCATTTCCAGTATGGCGAACTGCAGAGCCAGACAGTAGCTGACGGCCGTTGAAACGTCATGTGCATTATGAAAGAAGTCATCCCAGCAAGTTTCGTTTGTTGACAAGTGCTACACGAGGCAGAAAGGCCTCAAAAATGTGTAAACAGGCAGCGCCAGTTCCTGCTTAAACAAAGCCCCTGCAACAGCTACTAAACAGTCAAGCAAGTGGAAATCATTGATGGCTAGGGGGAAGCAGAGAGAAATTCTACTTTATAGTCTTGTGGAGAGCTCTTTTCCATGATTTATCTCCTTGAAGTACAGCTTACCCATCCGGTGGTTAAAATCTTTCAATCAGAGCCTTGAATCTCAGATTTCTCTCTGCTTCCCCCTAGTCCTTCCACTCTTCTATCGATATATCGAGGGTAGACCCAATGGGTTGTCCAACTCTAGCTAGGATACAGCTGCACTTCTTCTAGTGGCCTTTTGGGTTCAAAGGTCGGAGTTTACACAGTTGCCATGCAGTAACCAATAATTATTGCGCCATTCGTGAGCGTAATAATTTTTATTTACCCACCACCTTAATCCACAGAATTCATGTACCTTACCCCAACCATAATCATGTCACATACGTTACCTTTTCTGTGTGACGATCCTGTACCATATTAGCATATACATACATTAGTACATTATGCCTGACAAGAGCACATAAGAACTAATGCAAGGAGAGGAAGAGCATGTAAGTCCCATACACATCAGTATACAGGGCTGAATTTTTGAACAGTACTAAAATGAACATCTGGTTATGTGCAAAACCACAGTGCAATGATGATATGTACATTGAATGTCCAAGCATCAAGCAATGAGTTTTGAGTATGCGATGGATAGACTTTTACACTTTGATTTGCGTATTTTCAGTTTACTCTTGACTAGATGTTCTATTTTTAGTACAGTTCAAAAAGTTCTGCCCAGTTCAAGTTTTGAGAAGTTACATGTACATGCTCTTCCTCTACAGTAGTGTTGATTCACTATAACTTTTTGTTAATTTCAGCTGAAGAGGACTTTCATGAAGTTTATGAGGAAGTGGTGTCTATTATTGCCGAATACTACAAGCTTGGTATAGGGCTTCGTCTGAAACCAGGAGAGCTACAGGCCATACGTAAATCATGTGGTCAAGATATTGATCAAGCCTTCACTGACGTGCTGCTGGCTTGGTTGAGACAACAATATGACACAGCTAAGTATGGTCCTCCAACATGGCGTATGTTGGTGAGGGCTGTGGATGGGAACAACCATGCCTTAGCTATGACTATTGGCTGTAATCATACAACCGATGGTAAGGGATGTAAAGTCTGTGTTTTTACTGTAATACCGTCTCTGTTGTGAGTTCATGTTGATGGTTCGGGTACATCTAAGCTAAAACCTAGCTCTATAGCTCTGACTCTGTATATGTAGTCCTTGCAGTAGCCTCAAATCCTAGGTCTGTTCAGTTCTGTTTTTTTATTATAAGGGCCAGTGATAAATATGAAACACTATGCTGCCTATTATCCTGGTGCCCCATAAGCCTTCAATAAGGGAGAAAGATATGGTAACAAGTTATGCTCTACCATCATACATGCCTCATTTGGAAATACCACTTCAACCAAATGGGCTTTTTTACTCTTACACTCACAGCAGGTACCACCACTAGATCAGTCAATCACCATAGTAACCATCCACTACCACAGCAACTAGTGCAACAGCCCCTTCATCCAGTGATGGCAGCTCCACCAAGTGGTAAGAACTAAATTTGCTGTAACCAAGGGCTTATAGACCCCATATATAGCCCATGGTAGCCCTGTAAAGGAGAGGAGGGGATGGAAACATAACAAAGTATGCATGTGTACTAGCACCCCAAAAGGGGCACTCAGAACCTCTACATGCATGTACTCTGTCCTCTCTTTCAATAGGCTCTGCATGAGAACAGTAATTGTATGATGTACAGGTAATATACCATTATATCCATAATTCCCAATTGAAATTTCACCACACCTCGAATTTTCGCCACCCTTGAAATGGAACCGTACAACCTATCCTAATAAACCAAACCCTCACATCTCACTGCATGCATGCGTGGTAAAGTTTTTCCATGATACACATAATATTATGTTCGCACACATTATACAGAAGTGTCAACCAGCTTAATAACCCGTGATTGTCAAAGCCGCATGTGTGTCAGTCACTGTAAACATTGCCCTCAAAACCTAGCCACACTCAAATTATTCCTGCATCAAACGGGGGTTCTAATTAAAATTTCACCACAACTTGAGTTTATGTTACATGTATATACTTGTAGTAGACCTATGCATGCATGTATGTACTAGCTTGTAGCAGTGTGACATTGTGATGATCAGATTGTTTTGTCATTTCCACAGGTCCTGGTAGTAGCAGTGCTGCTGGTAGTTACATGTTCCATTCTCCCTCTGGTTATCTTGGCTTCCCAAGTCAACCTGGGCATCATTATAATTACGTGACTCATCAGGCTCAACCTCAGCCGTTCTTTGATCCAAGTATGCAGCACTATTGGAGAAGTATGTGCAAAATGTACATAAATGTATGTGTCTGGTGCATCAGGGTTGTCCCCAGAAAACAAAATGTAGAGTGGTGATCCTTAGTGTTGTAGTACCGTATAGCTGAAAATTTTCTCTGAAAAAAATTCACCAAGCCTAGCTACCTTTCTATTGCAGAAATATTCAGTGGAATAAATTTTCACCAATGTGGTCAAGATCAGCATATCCTCTCTGTAATCATTAACACAGGATAAAAAAAATGCTCGGATAAAAATTTTGCCAATAAAAGCTGATGACGAAATTGGTGAAAATTTTCTCCTGGTGAAAATTTCCAGCTATATGGTAACTTGGAACAAATCAAAGAAGAAACTGGTGGATTTTTTTTAGCAATTTGACTACCTTCTTAGTACATGTACAGTCTGTGGTAAACTTAGCCATGCTGGGTGGACAAAGTTTACATAGTTACACAGCCTAAGGATCACCTGCTATATTAGTGCTAAGAGAAACGCCTGTGGCACTTAATGGAGTCTAGGATTAATACTGGGAGAAGAGAGGAGTAGTAGCTTGCTAAACATATCACCTATTATCACTTGACCACAATTCATGATCTACAGTATAATTATTTCTTGTGGGTGCATCATCGGTGTATGTTGATTTATACTTTCTCTCAACTTTGACTACATGTAACTATAATAATTACCAAAATTTGAGGGAACCAATTTTTGTGTTTTTTGTGATTAATCTCTAAGCCTCGAAAATTAAACCTGCAATACATAAGCACGTACATGTACTGTACATCAATAGCGTGATGCACGGGTCCTCAAAAATTTAATCACAAAGTATTTATCACACGTTAATTTTGCAAAATTGGATCCCTAAAAAATTTCACACTATACTGCATAGGCATATGTTTGTACATACACAGTACAGATCATAATTGATTTAAATTGTGCATTGAAAAACTAATGCAGTATCATAATTAATGTTATTAGGCCACAGTAATAAAGTTTATTGTTTCACAGGCAATTTTCTGTCTCATAGGCATGCGCTATTTATTATATATGTTTGTTAATTAATGACCTTTGCACCAACACATATAATACAAGAAAGAATGTTGAACAGTTCACAAGACTTAGAACTCCAGGAAATAGTAATAAGGCCACTGTAAGAAAATTCATTGGTGGTGGTACTCTAGATTCAGGTCTGTATCAGACTAAAAGTTGTAAAGGACACCCGCCTAGTTGAGCCGTGGCACAGACGAACGGCTACCGTCGGAGCGGCAAACTTGAGGGCATTTTGTTGGAAATCCCCGCGATGATGCTGAGTTCAAGTGCTTGATAGCTCCATCTGCGAAGGGACCCTTCAGAGTGTGTTCAATTCTGCCAAGGTCGGTGATATTGTTGACCATTTTGCTTGATTTTGCTTGCAGCTTCAAAGGACAAAGTTGCGATTAACGACGTTCGTGAAGCGCACGTGGTCTCAATTGCTATCATGTGATAACAATAATAAAAAATGCATGCGGAGCCAATATTTCGTGTGGGATTGCCTGTGAAACAATGAATTTTATTACTATGGCCTTATTTATCATAATTTTTACTCTATGCACAGTGCCCCAGCCTCAATATGTCTACTCATATCCTCCACAATGCCAATGTTCCCAACCAAACGTACATTCATCCATGTACTGGCAACAAGGTATGGTAAAACGGCATAGGATTTCTTATCATCTGTACAACACTGAGTTAGTATTGACATGGTGAGAATTCCTAACTGTTTATAAGTTTCGCGGATATATTATGGTACAACGTTGGTACAAGAATTGGGCCTTACAGACTATCACTGCAGTCTGGTTAGGTAATTAACTCATGCATGTCGATTATTAATTTTGATCTGGAACACTTGCGGATAGCCTCGTACCCAGGCCCATCCCAGCTTTTCAATGTTGCACGCTGAAAAGCGGGAGGGCCTGGGAGGCAAAATCATGTGAGCGCGATTGCGCAATCACTTTGTACAGAAAGCATAGAACCGTACATGAACCATACCGGTAGCACGAAAGGCCCAGCTTCGCCTTCTGGTAATCTTTGCTAGAGATTTATGGAAGTAATTGGATCAACTATGGACGTTTACAGCTACTCAAAGTGTTCAACTCGATCGCTGTGTTGATTAATCTGTTCTTGCCGTTTGGCCCGATTGTCCAGTCTGAAGTCTCTGCTAACAATCGACGTTATCTCGAGTGTTTGGACATCAAATGTACTCGTATACCAGCCAGGTGAGCAAAGGTAAGCCTGTATCTCCCTTCAAAATTTAGCTTTTTACGGTTCGGGTACAGTTCTATGCTTTCTGTACAAAGTAATTGTGCAATCGTGCTCACGTGATTTCGCCTCCCAAGCCCTCAAGCATTGAAAAGCTGGGATGGGCCTGGGTACGAGGCTACTTGCGGAAGTTACAGTGCACGATCTACCAAGCCTTTTATTGCATTCATAGAGTTGTCTCTTGTACATTAATTTTTCATGTACCATATCCTCCTACCTTTTGTGATCACAGATAAAAGCACTGACCCTCCCCCCACTAAACGACACAAGCTCGCTACTTTGCCCAAAGATCTTTTAGATCGCTGGCGTAAACTCTTGGCAGATCGTTATTTAGTAGAAGAGTCTTCATCAGACACTTGGCCTCCTCTTAAGATTGTACAATTTATCGAACTTGCATTAGTAAGACAAAGTAAGGAGGCTGATCACATAGGTCTAAAAACAGTGTCTGGAAATATCGATGAAATCTATGGTGACAAAATCAAGATAGCCATTGAGAATATTCTTGCCAATTTGGAAAGTGGATCACTGATTTTATTTGAAGGTAGACCTGGAAGTGGTAAGACCACCCAAATGATAAAAATTTCACACGACTGGGCAGATAATAAACTATTTCAATCTAAGCTTGTATTTCTTATTCAACTCCGACGGCTGAATGGAAAGGAAGATATTTACTTAAGTGATCTCTTCCGTGTTGCTTGTGAAGGTCTTTTACCTGAAGACATACGTGGCTTGACGTCGTACACAGAAGAAAGTTTTGGTGAAGGTGTGGTTTTAGTTTTGGATGGTTTCGATGAATATGCTCCTGGATCAAATGAAGACAGTTTCATTTCTAAGCTTATAGCCAAGAAGCTTTTCTCTAGAGCCGTAATAATAGTGGCATCTCGTCCAGCTGCTACTCAGCGATTTCGCAGCATTGCTACGAAGTGGATCGAGGTCGTCGGTTTTAAGAAAGATGATATTTTTTTATACATCCAGACTTACTTTAAAGGGAAACAGGAGAAAGTGGAGACATTAACTGAACACTTAGAACATCATCCAAACCTCATTAATTTATGCTACCTTCCCCTCCACTGTGCCATGCTTGTATTCATTCACGAAAAAGGCATCGGTCTACCCAAAACAGAAACTGAATTTTATCATGATTTTGTAATTTCATCTCTCGTTCGTTGTACGTGCAAGAAATCTAACAAATACCCATCTAATCTTTCAAAATTTAAAGATCTCCCATGTGATGAAAAGATTGTATTTGATAAGATTTGCCAACTAGCATTTGAGGCCACAGTAACTTCAAAGCAAATTTTTAAACAGTCAGAACTTTGCAATATTCGCTTTGACGATGCAAATGAGGATGTGAATAGTCTTGGATTGCTAGTGATAGATAGGTATTTCGTGAAATTTGGACTTGATGAAACATACACCTTTCTGCATTTATCTCTACAGGAGTATTTGTCGGCTGTATACATTGCTGGACTAAGTGCAACGAAGCAAGAGGCCATTATCAAAGAATATGGCAATAAACCACATCTTTTTGTAACATGGCGCTTCTTGTTTGGAACACTTGATTACTCCAAGAACACAACCACAAACCTTTTCAAACTTATAATGGAGGCTACAAATGAAGTAAACAATAGTTGTTTTCTATCCATCCAATGTGCATTTGAGTCACAGAATGACCTCATCTGTTCTCATGTCATTGATTTCCATAAAAATAAGCTCACATTTTCAGAACTTAGTCTTACATCTACTGATGTAGCTTGTATTATTCATCTCATAAAGTGTTCTAAGTGCTCAGATATTCATTTATCATTTGAAAAATGTATGCTTAGTGAGGATGATGCTACAACTCTCTTACAGAGAATTGGTGATTGTCAACTTTCACTCACACTCATGTATGTAGCTACTAAGTCTATGCATGCATGTTCTCATGTACTGCTCCACATGCAGGGGTGCTTTCAGACAACTGATACACTGTGTTCCAATGTTAAATGCCTTAAATGTTGTTTCAGTTGTTTCAGCTCCTAATTTGGTTCAATTAGAGTGAGTTACATGTCAACAGTATTAATTTTAAACACTTCATATATTTGTATAATTACTACAGGATTAGTTATTGTCGTCAGTTCAACTCAAAGGAAATATTGGAATTCCCTAATCTCAAGAACATTGCTACCCTTCAAGCACTCAAGTAATTTCTGTGTATACAGTTAAATCCCTACTGTAAGGACCTCTCCTTTTGTAATCAGGATGTACACTGTGTATGGTGGTCCCAGCTAGGTAGAGAAGTATACAATATTACCACTAAAATATGGATACCCCTAAATTAGTACACTTGAAGCTGTTGCACAGATGTCTTATCATAATAGAGAGATCCACTGTACATGCATGATAATAGCTTATGTGTCTGTTTACTGTATACATGTATTATTTGAGTGCTTGCATGTGAAGTAGACTATTACTGTTCACCTGTAAGATAGTTATGTATTCATACAGATTTGATTATGTGGCAGAAATTGCTGGACTTGAAGAATGTTTCCAGCACTGGCCTAAGTTAAAGGAACTCTAGTGAGTTGAATGAGTTAACAGTAATAAGAAGCAAAGTGGGCCACTCCCTAATCAGATTAACAATCAGAGTACAATCAATCAAAAATGGCTTTGGGTATATTAATATGAAATAGTATTTCATTTTTGCTACATGTGTAGTACTAAGAGAACTGTGTGTAGCCGTCTAAATGACATACCTAAAATGAAGACACCCTTTTGGTTAAGACGTCTATAGTATACAACGCTCTATCTAACTTTGGGAGTTACTGTCGTAGGAAGGTTCAGTAATTCCTTTTTTGCCTTGAGGTAAGTGCTTGGGTATCATCGGTTGAAAAGGAGTAGGGTAGATATAATGTACACTGAAAATTTAGCATGTGCACGCACAGGTGGTGTGCGTGGAGGTTGTACAGCAGAAACAATAATTCTCCATTTTCTTTATCCAGTCTATGTGATTATTGCTATGATGTTACTCATGCTCAAGCCATAATCAAAGAGTTGAAATTTTGCCGTCAATTGCAGAGACTCACGTAAGTTAAGAACTGTGTGTACATGTATGTGCATAGCTGTTTGGGAATTGTTCATAATGGGCTGGAAGATTAATGCTAATAAGTGGAGGAGGTAAAGGAAAGCTTCACCCATGCCCCATGTAGAGGGAGGGGAAGAAAGAGAGAGAGAGAGAGAGAGAGATGGATAGACACAGCTGCAGAAGAGAGAGAGAATGGAAAGGATACTGGTTTATTATGGAATTCTCTTCACACTAAAGGTGGAGAGTGATTGCATTTGCATGTTATCATTTGTATCCATCCATATAATATTAGACGTAACATGACAGTAGAATTATTACATGGTTTACTGAACTAGAATCAGGCTTGAAACATTGTATGTTTTACAATAGCTGTAAACTAAAAGCTACGAAGGCACCTATGTCTGCCATTCTGCATGACAGTAAGGCCATGCAAAATAAATAATCTGTTCTTGTCACCTTCCGTCCCATGCCCTGTTGACTTTTGATATTAAGCAAATACAGAGGCAGGCACAGGGTCATCAATTTAAAATGCTGTTTTGATCTACTCTTGAGACAAGCTTGAAATGTTTGGTTTGTGGCATTGACTGCCATATCAAATATCAAAATCAGCCATCCCCCGTGCATACTTGTACATTACAGTATTCTATAGGATGAGAAACAGAATGTTTACTTTTTGAGGACAGAAATATAGAAGGTTAAGGCCACCTCAGCCTCGTCCCCAGGCTCCTCCCAGATTTCAATGTTACATGTAGAAAAACAAGGGAGTCTGATATCTAATTGCACATGAATTACCTGGCATAGTCAACATTCACCAGTAAACGTTGACTTCAGAAAATGGAGGTACGTAGATCTATTTTCTACCCCTTCCCATGCTTTGTACAGTTGCGTGCTAGTCACATGCAACTAGATACCAGGCTCTCTTGCTTTTTAGCATGCAACATTGAAAAACTGGGAGGAGCCTGGGGACGACGCTAAGGCCACCTTATATTGTCACACATAACACTAATACCTGGAGTTCACGTGACCAGGACAATTGTAGCCTACCAAAGTCACATTAGTAATGAAACTTGGATGTAGGTTACTCTGTACCCCTGTGTAGCATTGAACTACCAGTATATTCTCATCTGTGTACAACAGAGTACAATCATAATTATTATTCAACCATAAGTTTGACAACCATAACAGACTTTATAGTAGCTATCCACCACACCCCCCCATCCACCCCCATGCCTATGCATACATATAATATTACAAGCAGGGAGGTTCGCTTCGCTCGCCCCCTGCTATATCCTAGTATCGTATCTTTGTATGTCAAACACCCTATTTGTAGTAATTACACAATAATTGCATGTAGGGTATTCAAAGAATAGCTATGCACACATCTGCATGCTGAATATCAGGGAAGTCACTAGAGGGGTAAAGAGGCTCTTAAAGTGTCTCTTTACATTTGATGTGGTTTTTAAATGCACGAAGATGCTTTGATGTCTAACCATAACATTACTCTTTACATCAACTTGTGTCTAGTGACTTGTCTGAAATGTACATGTACATGTACGTACAGTATTAGATTTTGTGTATGCCAAGAATGAAAATTAACATTAAAAAAAGGCATGGTTTGGAACTCTTGGTAACCCAGACCACCTGGTGTGTGCATTTACATGTAGCGATAATACTTTAGTCAACTGGCACTATGTGCAAAGCTCTAGAATTATATACCTTTTTATCAGTGCGAAGGTTAGACTGTCATATGACTGCAGCTAGCTAGCCTGGGCTGGATAGACGCCGAGTTGGAGCATAGTTTAACATGATCGACTGTACAAAGGTACAGGTCAACATGGCAGCCAGGACCGCCCTTTACCTGGGTTCCAGAATATACCATTTGAGCATGTGCATTTATGACATCCTGTTATGAGTCAATCAGCTGTCTAAGAAACTCGTTAGCTCACTCGCCAACTCTCTCCCAAGGTTTGCGATGGCAAGAAGCCAAATCCAGAATCTACTACCTTCGTGACGATCACTCCGACGACATCTTCTCACAAATCAAGCTAAGTAGCCGCACTGCGAGCTACTACATGTAAGTATCCAGTGTTGCCCTGAGATTTGCATGGTCCCTTCAGAAGTTAGTGTTTGTGCTAGCAGCTTATACCTTGGCTGGTGCTCACAGGGACGGCCTAGTTCTAGTGCCAAACATGCTACAACCAGAGATCCAGCCCCTTATCTCTCGAGGTCAAATTGTTTCCGGTGTCCTCCCGTTACTGACGGACAGACAGACACACAGACGGACAACTATAATTTTAGTATAATGATGTGAATTGCACAGCTTGGTATTGACTGTCTATGTGTTTATGAATTTGCAGCTTCTGTGGTGTGGAGTTTGAATGCTGTCTTGATGAATCTGCATGTAGAGTCATAGGAGAAACATTGCAGTACCTCCCAAAACTTCACCATATCGAGTAAGTTCTGTTGTGGTACTATCATTGTCCTAGCCAACCTCTACACTGTGGTTATATGCTAATCATTCAATGTACATACATGTATAGACATATACATACAATGTACTTGTACTATGATGCAGCCATACTTCAAAGGAAAAACAGCTAGTACAAAACCCATGTGCTCAAGAAATCTCACACACCCTAGGGTCCAGCTGCATAGTAGAGTACAGTGCTTGTGCAGTAGGGAAACACTCCTCAATGTCTGCAATGTCTGGGTTGTGGCATCATAGTACAAATCAGCTGTACTATGGTTTTCTAATGTGTATGGGTTATTCCCTTCATGTAGTATAATGGAATTTCTCAGGCTTCACCCAGAAATACCATTATTACATCCCCAGTAGCAGTTTACTTTTTTGCGGTTATGAGGTAATTATGGTGTAATTTATGAGGTAATCGATGAGGTAATTATGAGAAAATTCAGGGTCTCGATGGAGCCTTTCTGAGATTTGAAAATTGGTAGACATGTAGAGTAACTTATATGTATATCCAGCGAATACTTTAAAAGCTACATGTTACTTTCTCTGACAAGTACTGCTGGTCCGACTTCACGCGTTCCTTTGGCTTACGTAACTGTAATCCATGTATAAATAAAGCTAGCTATTTATAGCACGCATGATAGTATAGCATTCACGCATGCAATACGCGTATACGCGTACGAGTGCCACGACCGATCTATCCTGAGCTTTGTCTGTGATTGAAGCATCGAGATCTGTCCTTTTCGTCAATCGAACTGTCGAGTTCATCTCTGTGATTGAGGCATATCATGCACACGCATAGACTGTGCATGTGCTGACGACCTTTTACCGTATGTACCATTTACTATAATAATATACAGCTACTGGGGATGTGGTGAAAGTTGTTTATACAACACAAATACCATTGCAATGTATACCACGCATTAGGGAGAGTATGCAACACACACGGTAGTACAGTGTGTTGTAGTGTGTTGTAGGAAAACATTTCTTTCTGTGACCTCAAAGAGAGAGAGAGAGAGAGAGAGAGAGAGAGAGAGAGAGTGTGTGAGTGTGAGTGAGTGAGAGAGAGAGATGTTTTTCACTACTACTATGTGTGTTGCATACTCTTCCTAATGCACTCTTGACCACACTCAGGGTACAATACCCATACACCTTAGAAAACCATAGTACAACTATTACATGTACCTCCCTCAGTACATCAAGAGTTATCGCAACAGTTATCTCAAACCTGGAGCTCATACCGGGGTTTTTGGGTCCGTTGTCCACCTCCAGTATGCGCATACATGAAGGTTTAAAAATTTATACGGGTAAGCGTCACGAGGACATGGGCAAACATTTAAAAGTTTTTCCTTACTTTTGCAAACGTTCAAAAATTTTGGTTACTTTTGCGCATGTGCGGAATCACATTCAAAAGGTCGTGGACAATGGATTTGAAAATCCCAGTAGAGCATGCACACACACTCTGTACTTGCACCCACAACTGGCTATTGATGTGCTTACCTATGAGCATGCACAGGCATTTAGCTTGGTTAGGTGTGGTTAATAGCGGAAAGAGCACAATCTATGTTGTTTATGGCCCTAGCCACACATGCCTAGAAGAAAAAATAGAGGTTGCTTTTTTGCCATAAACACTTGTCACCCACCATGACACCTAAAACTCAAGATCTGGCAATTTTTATCTAAAGCTGATTACTTCACCTCTTGCATATGTGTAGAATAAAAAGTTTGTATCCATTCTACAGTACTGTTGTCACATTCTATAGATGGTTGTTGCTTTAGTGAGCTTAATAACTTGAGGCTATTGAGATTGTACACAAACATAGCCTTGTTCCCAGGCCCTGTTCCCACGTTTTCAATGTTGCCTGCTATAAAGCGTTGAAAAAATTAGGGAGCCACTGAGAGTGTTATTTCATCATCCTCATGCACACATTAAAACACTTAATGCCAGGTAACTATTAATTAGTCTATGCATAACTACCATTGAAGCTTGATAGCTCTAGCAATATGATGCAACCTATACTCGGTTTAGTCACTGATTTAAGGCGTACTCTAAAACAGTGCAATATCTATTTAATGCACACTCAAGTGTGCTATACACTATTTAATGCACACTTTACATATGCATCCGATTGGTTGAAAGTCACATGACCAAAAATAAGTGTTACGTAAATATCTAGAATATAATGATAGTCACATGAAAATCAACGACCCTTTAGCTACACATTGTAGATTATCATCGAAATGAACCTGAACCATATGCCCAGTAGTGAATAGCCATGAGTGTGATTGCTAAATGGTTGCTGGTGTGGTGCCCACATACTGTAGGTAATAGTTGTACTATGGTTTTCTAAGGAGTATGGGTATTTCACCCTGAGTGTGGTATAATGATATTCAGAGGGCGAAGCCTGAGGAATTCCATTATACCACAGAAGTGTACAACCCCATACACATTAGAAAACCATAGTACAGCTGACTTGTACTGTGATGCCACAACCCAGACATTGGGTTTTTTACTTGCTGTTTTTCCCTTTGAAGTATGGCTTCATCATAGTACAAGTGTGGCTATAGCCTGGTGGTATCCATATCTTGTCAGAGTAAGTGAAAGGTAACTTTCTCAAATGGGCACTGAAGTTTACATCATTGATTACCTAAGGGATTACTCATATATTGTTCAGTATTACCTCATTACCACAATAAGCTACTTGGCATCTGATTTGGTGTACACTGTATATAACCACCAAAGTCCACACAGCCTGAGTCGACATGTGCTCCTACAGTGAGAGTTCCTTGCATAGGTTATATAATCTTGTGTAAACCAATGCACACACAAATACGCAGTCTAACTTACAATGTCAACATTGATGACTCAGCTGTTGCTCATCTGGCTAAGGGCCTCACTCACTGTGTTCATCTTGAAGAGCTCAAGTAAGTTACTAATGCACTGGTCCTATCTACATGTAGCATGCCCTATTCATGGCTGTACTCATGGATATGACTGTTTATTGCATGGTGTGCATACACAAACATGTAGTCTAGGGCTGTGCCTTGACATTAATGACTCAGAAGCTACTCATCTGGCTGAGGGCCTTGCTCACTGTCCTCATCTTAAGGAGCTCAAGTAAGCTACCATTTGTTCATTTTCCTACTGCCGCATTTCAGGAGAAACCCTGGGATATCCACCCTAATGGCATGCTGTGGCGATGTCACATGATTGTGCCACCCATCATCCCTGATATAACATGTGTCCTGTTTGTGCATGGTAGTATCATAGATATTGTACATAATACATAGTACCTCTATATACCATATGGTGGATATTTTTTGGGGGAGATAATTTTTGTGAAAAGTCAGAGAAATGTAACGGCCAGTCGAGTCCCTAGCACATTCATGCAATAACTTTCATGAATTCAAGGACAGACAGCACGAATTCTGATTGTTTCAAGGAAGTCATACGCTTATATATGCACAAAAGAATTTAATTAAATTACATCATTTCCTATGACGTTACACATCCCCCTCCTGAGGTCATAGCTTGCCCTCAAGCGGGTTCACAAGCACAAAGAGGTTACAGATATAACAACAAAATCTCTAGCTAGGTACAAAACATAAGATGAACTTTCCTCAGTCCTTCCGGGCTCTGGTCATAGACCTGGTAACCGGACCTTCTCTGTGAACAGGCACAGTCTTAGTCTTCTCCACCTGGGAGGAAATAACTCACTTCCTAGTCTTGTTACGCTTTTTATGTCCAGTCCAACAGGCATCAGTCATTTCAGGATAGCATCTTCTGAGTCTGCCTAGGGCCACAAACAACGAAGGATCGCCTGGCTTCTCAATAAGTTGCACCTCTGCATTGGTAGGTGTCAAACTCAGGATCCTGAACGGCCCATGGTATGGTCTCGCCAATTTCCAGCTCTTTCCAGCAACATCCCCAGGCATATACACCATCACCCGCTCCCCCACTCGGTACTGCGGACTTCCAGCTTGTCGATCATAGAACTCTTTCTGTTTTGCCTGAGCTTGCCGTATATTCTCCAACGCTATCTTCTTTGCCTTAGCTAGGCTCACCAGAAACTCTGTACGGTAGTCTTCCATGTCCACGAGATAGGCTGGTTCCACTTCATCCAGCACGCTCCCAGTGGGTAACCGTGGATCACGACCATATAGTAGAAAAAAGGGGCTCTCTCTGGTAGATTCCTGTATTGTGGACCTGTAGGCAAGCAATAAAAGAGGTAACTGCTGGTCCCATTCTGGTCCTCCACTGTCTGAACTTTTTGAGATCATATTTATCAGCGTCGAGTTGAATTTCTCAACCAAGCCATCCATCTGTGGATGATACCCACTTGTGTTCACTTTCTGAATACCTAAAATAGAGCACATCTCCAGCATCAAATCTGAAAGGAAGTTAGAACCACGATCAGAAAGTAACTCTTGTGGAACTCCATGTCTGCATACAATATTTTCCACTAACAATCTGGCTATAGTCTGGGCTTGTTGATCAGCAACTGCAAAGGCCTCCACCCACTTAGTGAAGTAGTCCATAAAAACTACTACGTACTTATTTCCACTCGAAGTAAGGGGCAACTGTAATACATCAACAGCAACTCTGTGAAATGGCTTTACCACTGGTATTGGCTGTAATGGGGGGTGTAGTGCTCGTCCCGGTCCCCTACGAGAGACACAGTTAAGACATCCTCTACAAAAGCGCCTGACATCAGCTCGCATACCCCGCCACCAGAACCGACGACGTAAGCGATCATATACTTTCCGCTCTGACAAGTGACCACTGAAGAGGCCAGCATGTGCTTCAGAAATCAAACTCTGCCGCAACTCTGTTGGAACTACAACACACCACTGGAGTTGATCAGCCGCACTGTCATGGTGAAGGACTCCATTGATCACCTCCATCTTCTCACTCTCTAGCACGACACGACGGGCATTCTGTTCATTTTCAGGTAATTTTCCTTCCTCCAGATACTGAAAATAAGGCAACAAGTCGTCATCTTTCATTTGTGACTCACGAAGTTCCTGTGAGGCTTTTTGAATATAATCACAATTAGACATACGATCAATCAAGTTTTTATTAGTTCTTTTTTTTTCTTTACAAGCACCCTCTTCAACATTATGCACAGCCACTGCATCAGCACAGCAATCCTGATTAAAACTTGGCCTAGGAAAGCTTTCACCTAGTTCACTGGACAGGGCACTAGCAGGTTGGTTACCATCACTACTACCACCACGCTTGCGCTCTGCTGGCTTATAGGGAGGCTCTCCTTGGGCTGGTTGCCAACACTGCTACCAGGCTTGCACTCAATAACAAAGCTTGGCTTAGAGAGGCTCTCATGGGGCTGGGCACTAGCAGGAAGGCCTCCTTCACTGCTACTAAGTTCCACAACAGTAACAGCCTTACAAGAATTCACATTGGTATCAGTGAGATTCAAATGAACTGGGTTACGTGATAGCGCATCCACATTGGTGTTGGATTTTCCTGACCTGTGTTTTATGATCAAATCCATCTCTTGGATGGTCATAGCCCATCTGGCTAATTTTCCAGAGGGTCTGGGGTGATTCAATAGTGACAGGCACGCAGAGTGATCTGTGTAAACAACTGTACGGTGGCCCAAAAGATAAGGGCGAAAGTATCTGACAGCCCAAACCAAGCCAAGAGTTTCAAGCTCGGTAACTCCATAGTTTCTCTCATGTGGATCAAGAGATCTCGACGCATAAGCAATAGGATGAACACTACCATCTTCCTGCTGCTGGGAAAGAACTGCTCCCAATCCAACATAGCTAGCATCCGTCTCCAAAATAAATTCACACTCAGGGCCAAACTTGGGAAAAACTAAAACTGGAGAGGAAATAAGTACATCCTTAAGCTGCTTAAAAGCACTGGAACATTCTGGTGACCAAAGGAAAGCATTATCTTTCTTCAGTAAAGCATGCAAAGGAGATGCAATCTTGGCAAACCTCGGCACAAAGCGCCTATAGTTAGAGGCTAAACCTAAGAATTGACGTACTTGTGTTACATCACGGGGTACAGGAAAGGATCTGACCTTCTCCGTTTTCTCGGGGTCAGGACGAACTCCCTCAACTGAAATGATATGACCAAGATAACTTACTTCTTTACAAAGAAAACTACACTTTTTCGGTTTTAACCGCAAATTGGCGTTTCTCAATCGATCAAAGACCTGCTCCAAGTGCTGGAGATGCTCCTCAAATGTTCGGGATACCACGAGAATGTCATCTATATAGACAAAGCAATCGCGCCACTCAAGACCAGCTAGCACGGTCTGCATTGCTCTCTGGAAAGTAGCCGGTGCGTTACAAAGGCCGAAGGGCATACGGACAAATTCAAAAAGTCCCTGATGGGTGGTAAATGCTGTTTTAGGTCTGGATTCATCGTCAAGAGGGACCTGCCAGTAGCCTGATGCTAGGTCTAATGTGGTAAAATACTTAGCATCCCCCAGTGTGCCAAAAATATCGTCAACTCTAGGGAGGGGGTACACATCTTTCTTAGTCATGGCATTTAGCCTTCTGAAGTCAACACAAAATCGTAGGGACCCGTCCTTTTTAGGCACAAGAACTACAGGACTAGCCCACGGGCTAGCAGACGGCTGAACTATCCCTCTCTCCTGCATTTCAGTCACCATCTCTGCTATCTTTTCTCTGTATATCATTGGAGTACGGTAAGGAGGCTGCTTCACGGGTGGCTTGTCACCAGTATCAATATTGTGGGAAACTATGTCAGTACAGCCCAATTCACTGTCATTAAGGGCAAATACATCTGTTGATTTCTTTAATAATTGTTTGAATTTTTCAACTTGCAAAGCATTCAAATTATCAGGAAAGTCCAACACATTCTGCAATCGCTCGTAGCGCTCAGGGGAATTGGTCAAGGCTTTAACACTTGCACACGTACTGCTGAGCGGAACGCTCCTCCCCTGTTTAGGCTCTGTTTCTATTACAGGCTCATCTTGTCTGGGAATATCGCACAGACTAGCTACTCCTAATTGGACTCCCTCATCAAGCTTGATGGACATTCCTTGGAAATTCTGTATGGGGATAAAGGCTCTCCCATCAGGTTCAACTGTGATTAGGGATTCTTGGGTCCACACTCCTAGATCTTCTAAAACCTTATGCTCTGGTTGAAATAAAAGCTCACTCCCACAAAAGCTGTCACTATTGATAAGTTGGGCTTCCACAACCCTGCCCTTCATGCTGGGAATAGTAGTGGAGTGGACTAGTCTGACTTGGGCATCATGCTCCACTATTGCATGCAACGGCTTTCCATTCGCTCTGCGGACAGTGATGCCTAGAAAAGGAATGACATTCATACCAATTAAACACTTTTGCTCACTCTCAGGCTGAATGAATGTAGGCACCGTAACTCTCCTACCATCACATGCAAACGTGAGTGACACTTGAGCAGTAATATCTAGTGGCTTTCCTTTTGTTCCCTCTTTCCCATAAAGTGGCACACAAGGTAACTCTAGTCGAGGCATAGGCTTCCCTTGGGCTTGCAAGTGATGTTTAATCTCATGCAACATAGATCGGGAAATAATTGTGGAATTAGACGCCGTATCCACCACGGCTGCCACTTGCAGCCCTTCCACGCTCAGCTCAAGCATAAGAGTAGGCCCTACTGCTCCCTCTATCACATTCACTGTGCTCACACTGCTAGAATCAGCTAAGATCTGCTCCTCCCTAGCGAGCTTACGATCGGCCAGCTCCTGCTCCAGCTGGCTGTCAGACATCTCAGCCACTGTCACTAAGACTTTGTTTGAGTTGGGATTGCCTCCATGCCTCCCAGTGGCCTCAGACCTCCTCCTAGGCTTCCAACAATTTCTAGCAATATGACCTGGCTGCTCGCAATTAAAACATACAACTGATTTTTGATAATTTTGGGGAGCACTCTCCTTGGCTCCACCGCCACTATTCTCACTACCTGCTTTACTCTGAGATTCTGCTTTGTTTGAACTAGATTTCTTACGATTGTCACTCTTGTCAGCAGCAGACTGACTATATTGTTCATCATGCTTCTCAACTGTACGAGCCCTATTAAACAAATCTTCAAATGTTTCATCGGTCTTGGGGGCACCCAACTTTCTTTGCCACTTAGGCAATAAACTCTGGAAAAATCTCCCTTTCATCAACCTGTCATGCTCCTTGCCAATCAGGCTTGGAAAGGCTTTCCTCGCTGCAGATTGCAACTTGATACCTATTTCCTCAACACTCTCCTCTTTCTGATAAATCTGATAAAACTCGGCTCCCCTCAACTCCTCTATATCTATAGGGTGGAATCGTTTTCTCAGTGCCTCCACCACCGCACTGTAGCTCTGCTTAGTCTCCTTGGATAACATGCAGAAAGTCTGAAAAGCTGTTTTGTCTAGATGCATCTTAAGTCTGTATTTCTTCTGATCCTCGGACCATCCAGCTACTGCTGCCCTCTCCTCAAAATGCTCTAACCACCTGTCAAAACTCTCCTCTCCCACTAAACTGCCTTCCCCGCTAAAATGGACCAATGGGGGCAAGGATTGTGCAGCCATTGCCTTTGTCTGCGCTGCCATCATATCTGTGTGCGCTTGAATAAATTTGGCCATAGATTGCGCCAACTCTGAACTATCAGCAGGAACTATAGCAGGCATTGAACTCTCAGCCACTCCTCCTGTCACAGCTGACTTGGGGCTATCCCCACTCTCAGCACTCACACTATCACCAGGGCTGGCTCCCAGCACCCTTGACTTGTCCACACCACCTGGGGAGGTCACCCCATGACCAGTCTCACTACTAGTGGTTTTGCCAAGTGCAGATTCACTGACCACGCTCTCATGTTCCTTGGCAGCCACACCCGCACTATCTCTACCCGCAGTCACAGGTGGCCCACCAGTACTCCCAGGCACCTTATCACTACCCACAATTCCACAACTTTCTCTAGACCCACCAGACGCTCTCGCTGAAGGGTCGGCTTCCAACACCTTTGAAGCGACTACTGTGGTTAAAGAGGTCACCCTAGTCTCCCCAGCCTCCACACTACCGACTGACCCATGCTCAGACCCGCTCACCACACCAGCACGTTTCCCCTTAGGCGTTTCCACACTCACACTATGCAACTCACCACTACGGCTAGAAGCGTCTCCTTTCCCGCTCCCAGCAGTAAGGCTTAAGCGTAGCCCCTTCTCGGTAGCCAGCTCCTTCTCCAACTTCTGGATCCTCGCCATATACACCTCACGTTCTCGATCAAAAGTTTGTCGTAAATTCTCCAATCCCTGCAACCGATTTAGTTCAAATTTTACCTCCTGATTTTTGAGGTCTAAACTGCACGCTTCCAGGTCCCCTTGCAATCCTTGATTCTGTCGCTTCAGATGCTTCCCGCAGCTCACGCTCTAGCTCGCACATCTCCCGCTCTGCCTCTTCCTTAGGCAGGGTCAGATCCGTAGCCGCCTCGCTCTTAGCATTGTCCAGTGCCTCGCGAATAGCCTGTAGCTCTTTGTCTTTGTCGTTGACGGCTTGCTCGGACATCGCCAGCTTTTGTTCGAGTTCGTGCACGCGAGAGCGTAGCTCCTCGACATTCTCCGCAATCTGTTCGCCATCACTCTCCTGTGTCGCCATTGTCACAATTCTTCCACTGCGTAGCTGTAATCCCTCGTCTGTCTCGCTTATCAGGTCGATTCTCTAGACTCGTCCTGGCGTGGGTCGCCACATGTAACAGCCAGTCGAGTCCCTAGCACATTCATGCAATAACTTTCATGAATTCAAGGACAGACAGCACGAATTCTGATTGTTTCAAGGAAGTCATACGCTTATATATGCACAAAAGAATTTAATTAAATTACATCATTTCCTATGACGTTACAGAAAGCCTTTAGAATTAATTTTCGTGGTTTTAAATTTCATTACTGCAAGCATGTCTCACAAGCGTGCAGTACTGCACCAACAATAAACGGATGACGTAGTCTGGCTATTCACAAGTACAGTTGATCTGGGCTCAGGCGACGGACCTCGCTCTTTCTTTCATATCTCGGAGAAATAGTTCAAGGATCTATAGAGTCAAGGGCACCATCAGCTGTACGATAACATCAATGAAGAGACGTCTTATTACACAAGAACGAACACAGGAGCTACCTTGCTTCCACGATGTTTTGACCATGCCCCCTGCTTGCGAGTGTTCATTCACATCTATAGGTATTACTGTAGTTTTCGTGGATGGAAATTTTCGTGACTGGCATATCAACCACGAAAATTAGCACCCTACAAAAATTACCCGCCATACGGTAATCTATGCATATGACGGGTGAAAAATTTTCACCAAAGCCAGTAGCAGTTGCCTTTCACAGTATTGCATGAATATTTCACAGAATTTATTTAAATAAATTTCGCCACATCATCTATGTGTTTGTAAACACAAGGGAAACATTTAAATTGCCAAAACTTAGCAAAATTTTTTCTGCTCTAAATTATCCACTATACGGTAACAATATTCTAATTCTTTCCATGACATTGTATATTAAACAGCCTTTTGTTGTGCACAATTGGTGATACTGGAGTCAAGGTTCTACTTGAAAGTCTCATGATGAACTGTAAAGGGATTAGAGAACTTAAGTGAGTTGGACAATTCAATCATAATAGTCCACATCATATTGAATTTCTCACGTTCCTACATGTTGCAGTCTTGATGATAATATTTTAACAAATAAGAGCATACCCTGTTTGATGGAGTTCATTGAGTCATCCAAGAATCTTGAAAAATTGGTCCTTTTAGAGTAAGTTTGCTCTCACTACCTCATGCAGTACTTAGTATGGTAATACCGTAAAGCAACATTTTTCTGTGTGAGTTTTATTTATGTGAGTCAAGCACCTGTCGCATAAATTTGTGCTGGCATAAATTTTTATCGCACTATACATTATAATGCAGCATGAAAAACGAAAACGCAATCACATAATTTTATCGAGAGGCCTGTTTTGATGGATTCGCATAATTTTTTCACATACATATTAATGTCGCTTTACGGTAGTACCTTCATCTTATAGGGACAATGATGAGTGTATGAAGTTCACTGAGAGAGGATGGTCAAAGCTGGTTGAAGCAGTGGAACAAAGAAACTCAACAGAAGGCATGACTCAACTGAAACTTGTTGGTAAAGCAACTATGGAATCAGAAGAGGAATCCAGTCAATCAGAAGAGGAATCTGATGAATCAGAAGAGGCGTCTGGTAAATAAGAAGAGGATCTGATGGTAGCAAAACAACAGTACGTTGAAGTTTACATAATTGTTCATGTATGTGGTTATCAATAATGAGTTATATCAAGAGTATATAATAGAAGAGAGGGAGAGTATCCTACTCCACTATGGTACAGTGTAACAGCTGTTAGGCAGGGTTGTGACCTTTATAATCATATTCATGTGTCACAGTTTACACACAATGCCACTTGCTAACCGCGCCATACTGCGCAGGTGTGCATTGTGTGTAAACTGTGAAATTCCACACATATGAATATGATTATAAAGGTCATAACCCTGCCTAACAGCTGTTACACTGTACTATAGTGGAGTAGGATACTCTCCCTCTCTTCTATTATATACTCTTGGTTATATGTATTATTATTGTCCAATTTTGTGCTTACAATACAGTGGTTACCTGAAACTTGTTGGTAAAGCGAATGTGGAATCAGATGCTGAATCTGGTGATGATAGTGAGCAAAACAAAACAACAGTATGTTGAAGTGTATGTAATTATTATTCAATGACACGTATGTGGTTATCAATAACGATAGTTTAGTATTGTCCAATTTCATGCTGCAATGTGTACTGTAATAATTAACCATGTATTCTAATTTACACTTAATTGATAATAGTATTCCTGTAGTGTCAAAAATAGCCATCTTTGTGGGAGATACATGCACACAGCAGAGGAGGTATGTAACCATTAATATTCCATGTGACCTGTGTGCACACCAATATGCATCACCCTCAAAGTTTCACTATGGGAAGTATATGGGATAATTAAGAACAGCATTTTTTGGCGAGCACGTGATCATTTTGTACTCCTTTGTGCACATGGTGTGTAACTATGACGGTATGACTTATTGCACAAATGTAATACATGCTCATTAGCTGTAACCATGGTAGTTAATTAATTATTGCCATTCATATTAAGAAACATGTTCATTACTGGGTGTAGCTATAACCATGGTAATTAATTAAGAGCTTCAAAATAAGACAGATAGTAAGTTACTGCAAACACAAATTAAGATACCCTAATAATTAATAGCAAAAGAAAAGTCATGATGCTATGCCTGGCTTTATTTTTGCTGCTCTCTCTATCAATTCTTTGATGAAGCTCTGTAGGGAGGAAAATGGTAGGTAATGGTCATCAACACAACATGTCATTGGTTAATAATAATGTGTGAACGTGCATACCTCACAAGGTCTTTTAGCATCCTTGAGGTAATCCTGCAGTAATTTGAAGGTATAAGAAACATTAGTGTACTGTAGATCAGGAGCATACAGGATCTGTAGGAGGATTCCCATGCCAGACCCTTACAATAACCCCCCCCCCCACACACACACACACACCATCACTACCACTGTTACTGAAAAGTAAACAACAGGCATTGCATGATCCAACAGATCGAGGTATCCAAACTAGGGGGCAGCTGGCTTAGCAATTATAGACTATAACTATGATCTTATGGTATAAACGATGTATTATAATCTGTGGTAAGGATCTATTCATATTTAAAGTGGTGGACACTCTCACTTCATGATTCACTCACTTTGAGTCTCTCTTCTCTATCTTTTTCATCAATGCCCATGATGTCATCCAGGTCCAGCTCAGGATAGCTCTGAAAACAATAGTCACACAATCATAGTTTTCAGAGTAAATATTATTTACAATTAGGTAGTAGTGATAATTATGTATGCGATGTTCTTAAAAATCAGATTCTGGTTCCCCAAATGATGCAGTATTAGGTTTATCTAGGCTCAGCTCAGGGATACCTTCATGTCATTGTGTATTTGCATGTACATGATATGATTGTGGGATTTGCTATTGTTTTGGGAACCATGTTGATACATGTTTGGTTACTAGGAGATTGCGAACAAATTATATACCATATTTATTTGAATAGTAGCCATGGCTACTATTAATTTCAGCCTAGCTTGAGGGCGGCTTTTGGGTGGATATCGTGTGGTGTCGTTGAGAAACAGTAGACTGGTTTATGATGGCTATACTTCAAATAATCGAGATGTGATTGAAAAGTAAACTTCCACGCTACCATAGAACCAATCCAAGCTTGTCCTTTTCCATGTTTCTGCCCCAAAAGAACAACTGTGCACCACTTGTGACCATAGCCACACCCACTTAACTGTGTTCATGCATGCATGCGACTACTATTCGGGATATGGCTTCCATTCAAATAAATACGGTACATGTACATTGTATCACAAAATTTATACACAATCATAAAACTTACACCGTGTACACACACACATACATGTTCACATGGTTATTTTTTATTATGGTGGTGATTTTCTGGGGATTCAGGAAATCCTGTGGCTTCATTACAAACCATAAACACACCACATTAAGTTTATCCTTTCAATAACTACCAGTGTTGTTTTAGTTAATCAAAACCAATACTAAAGTTTTGCCCAATCTATGCCTTAGTTTTAATTACTAAAACTAAATTAATTGTGCTATGCCTTTCATAATTAAAAACCAAAACTAGCAAATTTGCATCAAACCATACCATATACTAAACTAAAAAGAAAATAGTAAAATCAGCATTAGTTAACTAAACTAAAAGCACTTTAATAGGCCATTTATCCTTTTAGTTTTAATTACTAAAACTAAACTATAATGATCCTCTGCTCTTAATTAAAAACTAAAACTAACTAAAATCAATGAAGAGGACGTTAATTAAAACTAATAACTAACTAAAATTACTGAAGCCATACTAAAACAACACTAATAACTACCATGAATGAGAGATAGGCATGCATGTAGGGATTGATGATTAAATAGGGGCTTCCCCCTCCATACACAAACATACACATGTACACACACATTAATTTTGTCGTACATGTACATACAGCGGATCTGCTCTTAAAATTTAAATGCACATGTACTGTACCTATGGCATATAAATTACTAATCTACCCATCCTTTGTGAATATGAAGGCAGTTTCCCTAGCAAAACTACTTCAGTGTATGCACTTAGGAAAGAGAAGAGCAAACTAAAATTATGACAAGATATCAAAACCTCTAAAGAAAATAAACAAGACACCTATATACTAAACACATAGTAAAATAGTTTCAGTCTGAGTTAGAAAGCTGGCAAATTATCACTTCAGAAAAACACACGTACATTTATACTCAAGTTGAACACATGAGTGACTGATGTGCACTAATTTAAGCGAACACAGCAAACACAATATCATAGATTACATCAAACAATCATCGTGTAGCTGCATGGGATATACAGTTAAAAGGGAACGCTCAGAAAAGTTTACATGTGTAGGGAACTTTGTTGATACACTCTAAATGTGTACACATACACAGTAATACTAGTCTTCCTAGTACATTTCAAAACATAGGGAAATTAACCATGATTGTCTACATGGGATATACAGATATAGCACAGTGTATCACCTGGAACCTTATTATGTACACTCTAGATAATTCAATGTTTGTGTTCACTCAAACGGCGATACTATCTTCTTACAGCTCAGGGAACTAAACCAAAGTTCAGTCAGAGACTAAAGCACAACATAATTAGTTTGATGAATTCCTCTTTAATTTACGTATAGCTAATCTGAGTTGTTTTGTAGTCACAACTATGGGGTGCCAAGTGTGTCAATAATACTTACAAATGCTATACTTGTATATCATCCTCTGATATATAAATACGACACTAATTTAGCTAAATATTTGCCTGATTTATATATATGGGCCAGATATAATATATCTGACCTAGATTTATAAATATGGACCTGATTTATATATCTGTGCCATATTTATAAACACTGCTCTGATTTATATATGTGTACCATATTTATAAATACTGCTCTGATTTATATATCTGTACCATATTTATAAATGTGGGCTAGATTTATAAATCTGGCAGTTTGCAAAAGGGGTGTGGTCAAGATGGGTGTGGCATAGCTAGGTCTTGGAGTGGGCGTTGGGCCATAATATCATAGTACTGTGTGTATACGTATGTCTTTGAGGTGGACATGGCAGGATGTAAACCAGCCACTAGGCCACACCCATTATCACTACATCATTCGTGCAAAATTGTCATACTTATAATTCTGCCCCATATTTATATACCTGAGTCATATATATAAATCAGACCCATATATATAAATCTGTTTCAGGTATATATATCTGGCTCACATTTACATATCTGGCTCTGATATATAAATCAGATCAACATTTATAAATCTGATCCATATATAAATAAATCAGGTAGATATTTAGATAAATCAATGTCGTATTTATATATCAGAGGGAGATATACAAGTATAGCATTAGTAAGTATTTTTGATACACTTGGCACCCCATACACAACTCCATTAGATGATGGTTTAATATATAGGCCGGTATAATAATAGCACTCGATGACACCGATGTAGGGTATATACTAGTTAATGTACTGCTTCGAGTGCCATACGGGATTTATTGCACGAGGGGCGGGGTGA
The DNA here is from genome assembly GCA_964291365.2 of Stappiaceae bacterium. Lineage (GTDB taxonomy): Bacteria > Pseudomonadota > Alphaproteobacteria > Rhizobiales > Stappiaceae > JBDWFY01. The sequence goes on along the minus strand of OZ220010.1, from coordinate 738,522 downwards.
GAGGCAAATACAGCACGAGGCGAAGCCGAGTGCTGTATTTGCCCTTGAGCCACGCCCCAAGTGCAATAAATCCCATATGGCACAAAAATACATTAACTGGTTTATTGTGTGAATCTAGTGTTCAAACTAGCTAGGCCATTTGCAAAGCTGTGGATCTGATGTCCAGTTGAACGAGTGATCGTGTTTTGCTACCCTCACTACTCGAGTCAGAGGAGTCAGAATCACTGACGTTCAAAACTAGCTAGGCTATCTGCAAGGCTGTGGATCTGATCATTTTCCAGTTCAATGAGCGAGTAATTCTATCGTGCCGTGCTACCCTCACTACTCAAGCCAGAGTGGAGAGATCGTTTGAATCACTGACGATCCTACGTTTGATGACCACCGATCTTGTGAAACGAGGCTACATTCGAGCATGGTTTGAGCTACGACTCGATCGCGAGTTTCGAACCTGCTTGGACAAGATACCACTGTGACAGAGCGTCTTTTCGGATGATGATCGATGAATAAACAAGGGTCTATGGCTGCTTTTGCTGAGTATCCTGACGGCACCACTGCCAAGGCGAACTAAGTTTGTTGGGCTGAGCCCAATTCAACTATATTCTGAACGTCCCAGACATAGTGAGAAAAGAATCAGCAGCTGGAGCAGTAGGCCTACAAGCCTGGTTCCTCTACTCAGACTACTGTCCCTGAGGTTTAACCTGCCACACTGAGTACAGCTCCAACTGCTAATCCTTTGGCTCACATACCCTGCATACTGGCTGAAATATTCTCCAACTGTATGTAGGCTTGAGGCGGTTATGTCAGCATAATTTCCGGAATAATAGGACGTTTCTGGAATCAGGCATTATGTGGGAATAAACGGTGCAAAAAATGGGAATAATACCCTGTATTATGATGTTTCTAAACAACGCCCACTACATGTGACAGTATTTACTAGCTTGCACTATTGTACTAGTTAGCAGCTAGCTACTGAGTGTCAGAGTCTATGGTTTAATATGAGCAGGACCATGCCGTCCAGGACTATGTTGAGGCATCACTCATGTACAGTTTAATAAGCGTTGAGAGTCCCTTATATGTATACTAATCTGTGCAATGTTGTGGAATTTTGACTTTTTTGAAAGAATAATCAGATTAAATCTAGAGAATAATCGGAAAACTTTGCAGGAAGTGCGGAATAGAATATTCGGCAAAATTTTGAGCATAATTGCCTCAAGCCTAACTGTACGCATGAAGTGACCTACTATTAGTACTAGGGGATTTTTCTGTGTACCATCAACTTGTTTTTTGTGAATGTACTTGTAGTTTGGTCAGACATGATGTAGACAACTCAATTAGTTAACACAACAATTTTGTATTTGCCACTGGAAAATATTGAACTGCTGTTGGCAGTATGGAATTTATTGCACTATAAAACCTTTGATCTTATATGGCTTCATACAATAAATACTCATAGCCTCTCTTAACAAAAGGATGGTGAGTGCATGCAAGATCACATGCCTCGGTCTGCTGAAAGTAGAGACTTTAGCCTTAGGGGGATCGAGGGAGGGAAACATTAAACTGTACACACAGGTGATAAATACAAACCTCCTTTTGTGGTCCATTCATCACTTTAATACACACACTGCAGAGCTATGTACAATGTTTGGTACTAACCAATAATTCACAGCGTATTTTATCACAGATATGGGTGCAGATACCACAAACATTTACACAATGAAACAATTGTAGGACGTTTCATTCGGGGAGCCTAGGAAACAAGCATACTGACACAGTGCAGATTATTACGGTCGGTCATCGGCAATTTTCCGGGTCAAAAGGTCACATGTCCGGTCATTTCTGGTGTTGATCTGACAGAATGTCCGGCCCCCATTGCACCCCGATCAAGCTAGCGCGAGTTACTTACGTGCGCATGCACGCACGCTCGAGCTCTCGAGTATAATATGCGTAATGCACGTTGCAACCACACCCATTTTACCTCGTGGTCAAAGAATCTTCGAGATCCATGATGAAACGTGGTTGTGAGGCAGCAGAAAGTGATGAATTGGGTCCGAGCAAGAAGCCAAAGCGTCGCCAAGTAAGCCTGAGTACCTTCAAAAAATGGCAGGCTCAGCTCGAACGAGAGCACCAGACAATGACGTGGCTACGCTGTGATACGGACAAGAGTAACCCCACCGTCGTCGATACGCTGTGGTGCCACGCGTGCAGAGCCAATGAGGCTAAGATAATTGGCATGAAAAACTACTCCAATGTTTGGATCAACGGTTCAACGAATCACAAAACCAGCTGTGTAGTTGACCATGCAAACAGCGATCAACACAGGGCTGCCATGAACCACACGAGGAAAGCCTCTGGTACGCCTATCACAGAATACTCACCTATTGCACGAGGCCTCCTCAACATGGATAAAGCAACGCAGGATCGCATTAACAAAAAGTTTGATATCTGCTATGTTATGGGCAAAGAGTGCTTGGCTTTTGCAAAATACCCTGCTCTCCATGAACTGGAATTAAGGCATGGTGTTGACCTTGGTCAAGCGTACAAGATCAAGGACTCTGCCAAGGTATTCAGCCACTACATAGCTGAGGGACAGCGTCAAGAGCTCCTTGAGTCTCTTTCAACTTCCAGTTTTTATAGCTTTTTGATGGACGGCTCTACTGACAGAGGAAATGTGGAAGATGAGCTAATTGTAATCCTATACTCCACGAAGGATACTGTAGCAGAAGAGATCAGTACATGTGCTAGGTTTTTCTCTTTGCAAGAGCCCAAAAAGGCTGATGCCGATGGACTAATTGACTGTCTTGGTAGGGCTCTGAGGCTATTGGGAATCACAAATATCCGAGACAAAGCAAGTGTTCTTGATGGAAGGCCGCTTTTGATTGGCGGAGGAACTGATGGTGCATCTGTGAACGTGTCAGAACAGAATGGAATGATGGGAAAACTACAGCAAGTATGCCCTTGGATGTTTTGGGCATGGTGCTTTGCACATCGCTTAGAGCTTGCATGTAAAGATGCTCTCTCAAGCCAACTCTTCAAAGACATTGATGACATGCTTCTTCGGCTTTATTATCTTTACTCAAAGTCTCCAAAAAAGTCTAGAGAGCTGTCAGATATTGTAGAAGATCTCAAAGAGGTGTTTGAGTTCCCAAAAGGTGGGAATTTGCCAGTTAGATCTCAGGGTAGCAGGTGGATCAATCACAAGCGAAAAGCACTGCAAAGGTTTGTCGACAGGTATGGTGCGTACATCCACCACCTTCTTACACTTGTAGAGGATAAAACCATCAAGAGTGATGATCGAGCTAAACTTAAGGGTTATCTTCAGAAGTGGAGACATACAAGGATGCTTGTCGGTGCAGCATTGTATGTGGATGTACTGAAATCTCCATCCTATCTTAGCTTATGTCTTCAAGAGGACCATTTGGATATCATCAGTGGCATTAAGTCAGTGCTCAAATCAAGCAAGTCACTCAAATCCATGGCAGAACAAGATCCTCTGTTGTGGCAAGTTCCCAAACTGGTTTGTTCCAGGGTTAAAGACGAAGGTGAAGACAAGATTTATCAAGGTGCAGTTCTCCAGGGATACAGTGCATATGTTTTGAGTCAGTGTGCAGATATAGCTCTCAAAGATTTGCAAGAGCTAGCCACACAGATTAGAAGTAGACTGGAGTGATCTGATGTACAGCTACTACGATCAGCCTTGGCCTTTTTGGACACACAGAGCTGGTGTTGCTCTCAAGCAGACACTGATGAAGATGATATGGCTAGCACAAAGAGTGCTGTAGAATATCTTTCGTCACACTTCAGGGAACCCTTGGAGGCAGCAGGTGTAAGTCTAGCATCCATTCAAGATGAAATTGAGGAAGCAGAAGACTATGCAAGGAACTATCTCAGGATTGGAAGTGAATCTTACCAAAAAATATGGTATAGACTTCACACGGCTACAGATGTAGAAAAGTGGAGGAATATCCTAGCTCTCAGTGATCTTGTTTTTAGCTTACCTTTCTCCAATGGCCAAGTTGAGAGGATGTTCTCTATGATGAAGATCATAAAAACTGACAGAAGGACCAATTGCCAATTTTTCACCTGATAGAGCTGTTAAACTCTGGTGGGATGACTGTAAAACAACCCGGAGAGTTAACCAAGCTCCAAGAAAAGAGTACAGACCAAGGACCACAAGTACAGAGTCATCATCATGTGGCCCTTCCTCTTCAGAGGCATCCTCAGATTCTACAGAAGAGGCACTTAGCCTGGATGACTGGGATGACTTGTTTGATTCAGACTGATCATCATAATGTAAATCTATCCATGCATCATGCAAGTGTATTCAAATTATGATAATATCTTGTAATTAGTATGACATTGTTATTATTAAATATTATTGATGTCCGACCATGTCCGAACAAAACCTCTGTTGGTCTGACACATTGTCAGATCAACTTGAAAATATAATAATCTGCACTGCTGACAAAGGTTTGAGTCTATTAACACACATGGAAACATGATAATATCATCCTCAATTTTTCTGATGCATGATGATCTTGTGCTAGTAAATGGGCAGTTACGAGTACAATTTATACGAACCTCTTCTCTGTTGTAGAGCTCCTTTAGTTGGTTGTCCATCCAATTTTCCAGATCTAATCTCTTCTGGATCTCCTTTCGATCGTAGCACTGTGTTGGTACATGCTTCATCGGGTAAGGTCAACTGCATTGTCTTTGAACTGGACTCCTTTGGATGATGGGGATTATTAGTTTGCCATTGCACTTCCTAGTGTATGGGAAGTCTGTCACTTTCAAACTGCATACCAGCAACACAGATCTATGGAGAGGAGAAGCATGGTAAAATCATGGATTATAGCGAAATTTACCATAGTAGCCTAGACATAGTACTGAAACTAATAAACAGTACATGTACCAGCTGGAGAAAATTGTGGCCATAAGATCAGAGTTATTTAATACCGACAAAATCATATTGGATGGCCTACCTTTGGTATAAACTGCATCAACTTAAAAATGATCCACACGTTCAGTCTAATGAAGGAGGCAGGGTCTTCGACGCACAATGTCATGTTCAGCAGTAGAGTACAGGGTCGTCAATAGGTGAGTGTTAATTGGAACTGATTGCTAACTCAGCACGTGCGACACAAAAGATGTTTGGACCGTGTTTAAGATGTTTTGGACGCTCGATCGCGTTGAGGCATGGATAATAGTATCTATAGTTAAGGTAAGTCTCATATGGTTGCTGAAATCACAAGTTAAAAAGAGTTTTTAATCACTGAATTTGATGAAATTGCCAACAACCATCTAGGATGAACATGATGTTTGAATACGTAAGCAAGCTGACCTACATGATCAATAGCGTGATGATGGTCACAGTGAGGTCTCGGACACTCATTATCACCTTGTTACTGATATCTGGAGATGTAGAAATGAACCCAGGACCTATGACAGAAGAAGGTGAGATATTCTAGTAGGAGATCATGTTGCATCGTCTTTCCTTAGTGAACACATGCACAAGTTAAAGTTCGTACACTTAGGCCACTCCAAGTCATACTTCTGTTTCTGGTCCCCCGCCATAGTATCTCAACATATTATGACCTAGCTTCAAACCCAGGCTCTCTTGAAAGGAGAGCCTGGTACACACTGTCTGTGCATGCGCCAAATTCCCAGAAATCCTGGGAATTCGGACTCTTCCGTAAAATATCACATATATTACTCCATGTACTGAACCCGCGTCACTACTGTTTATTTCAACTCAACCACTATTTGCCATGCTTGCTGGTGTCTGCCATCACGAAACACTCGGTGTCGACTACTTCAGCCTTGGCAAGGCTCCAGAACCAGTTGGAAGCCGAAACTTCAAGAGATAAGAATGAGACCTAGCTATCAGTGATTCGTTAGGTCTACCTACATGTAAGTCCACTAGCCTATTTGAGGTACTAGATGATTATTTTTTAGCTGTCTCTGTTTCATAGAGACGTCTTAGTCTTTCGAAAACCAACAGTTAGCTGGTTCTTCATGGGGCTTTATTTTTGTCTCCGTATTTTCACCTGACATTGCCATATACATGCACAAGCCACGTGTTTGCTGGTAGTAGCCTGACAGTTTTACGGAAAAATTTATGGTAATGTTTACGCATGTGCAGACAGTGTGTACCAGGCTCTCCTTTCCCCCCATGAAAGAGAGCCTGGGTTCGAGGCTAATTATGAGCATACTGGTTGTGAGCACCTGCGAGTATTTAAGCCATAAGTATTTGCCCTTTCACTGGTTTGATCAGCTACTGTAGCAGTTGGTCATGAACTCCTGTTTCTTGGTTGTAGTGATACATAGCTTGATTTATAGTTAGGTAACTATCTTCATTCTCTCCAAAAGCATTCTTTGATTCTGTGCGGTTCACTGCACCAAATTTCCCATGTTACACTAGCTTGTGTGTACAAAGCAAAAGTGTGCCTATGATTATCAATTACATTCTCTTTGCAGAGCTGGAAAAGGTTGACAACAGCCAAACGCTGAGTAAGTTCAATATCTATGGATAGACGGAGAGTAAGCATAAAGATTTCTATTACTGATAGGTGTACAATATACATCCATTTTGTATTATTATAAAGGGTTTAAGTAAATGGCCGTGGTGTCAGCCTAACCTATGTACATGATGTTGTGGTTTTGACCTAAGTTAGCCCACATGTAGTTTCTCTTAAGGTGGCGGGTAAATAAATTAATTTTCGCGCGTGCTTAAAGTGACCATTTCCAGTATGGCAAACTGCAGAGCCAGACAGTAGCTGATGGCTGTCGAAACGTCGTGTGCATTATGAAAGAAGTCATCCCAGCAAGTTTTGTTTGTTGACAAGTGCTACACAAGACAGAAAGACCTCAAATTGTGTAAAACAGGCAGCGCCAGTTCCTGCTTAAACAAAGTGCCTGCAACGGCTACTAAATGGTCAAGCAAGTAGAAATTATTGATGGCTAGGAGGGAAGCAGAGAGATATTCTACTTTACAGTCTTGTGGAGAGCTCTTTTCCATGATTTATCTCCTTGAAGTACAGCTTACCTATCCAGCGGTTAAAAGCTTTCAATCAGAGCCTTGAATCTCAGATTTCTCTCAGCTTTCTCCTAGTCCTTCCATTCTTCTATTGATTTATCAAGGGTAGACACAATGGGTCGTCCAACTCTAGCTAGGAACTGGCGCTATACAGCTGCACCTCTTCTAGTGGCCTTTTGGGTTCAAAGGTCGGAGTATACATAGTTGCCGTGCCAAAACCAATAATTATTGTGCCATTTGTGAGTGCATTAATTTTTACTTACCTGCCACCTTAATCCACAGAATTCATGTACCTTACCCCAACCATAATCATGTCACATGTTACCTTTTCTGTGTGACGACCCTGTACCATAGTATTAGCATGTACATACATTAGTACATTATGCCTGACAAGAGCACATAAGAACTAATGCAAGGAGAGGAAGAGCATGTAAGTCCCATACACATCAGTATACAGGGCTGAATTTTTGAACAGTACTAAAATGAACATCTGGTTATGTGCAAAACCACAGTGCAATGATGATATGTACATTGAATGTCCAAGCATCAAGCAATGAGTTTTAAAATTGAGCATGCGATGGATAAATTTTTACACTTTGATTTGCGTATTTTCAGTTTACTCTTGACTAGATGTCCTATTTTTAGTACAGTTCAGAAAATTCTGCCCAGTTCAAGTTTTGAGAAGTTACAGTAGGGGGCATAAAAACTGTGACGTTTCCGTTCCGTTCCGTTCTGTCGAAACGGAACACGAGCTCTGCCGTTTGCCGTTCTATCACCTGCACACCACCAGTGCATTTCCATTCCGTTTCTGTTCTGTTCCGTTCGGGCCTGGCCGCTCGCGATCATGCTAGCGATTGGTAGTACACCACGCCCATGCTCGTAGATCGAGTTGTAAAATAAAAATTTGTAGAAAGTGAGATCGCCTTTGCCTCTGTTATCAATACGCCATTGTTCAAGTACCTGCCAAGCTGATTATCGCTGGAGACTGCTCCGTGTAGTTAACCGCTCGAGTGTTGCTTGAGGCTGCGCCATCATGCTGACCGCTCGAGAAACTGTCTAGGCTTCCCTGTGGAGTTGACTGCTTGAGAAGGCTGGTGTTTGTCGCTGGAGGCTGCTCCATGGAGCTGACCACTCGAGAAACTGTCTGCCTCAAGACTGGTCTTGCACCATCGTTGCCAAGCCAGTACTGCCAGTTAGCTAGCTGTCGGTTCTGCACGGACACATGCCACTAATACTAGTGTACATGTAGGGCCATTCCGCGATCTGTTTCCATTCAATTCTCGTTTCATTGAACACTGTTCACCGTTTTTAACTGCACGGAAACGGTATTCGTTTCTGTTTAAACAGAACGGAACAGAAAGGAAACGTCATTGTTTTTATGCCTCCTACTGTACATGCTCTTCCTCTACAGTAGTGTTGATTCACTATAACTTTTGTTAATTTCAGCTGAAGAGGACTTTCATGAAGTTTATGAGGAGATGGTGTCTATAATTGCCGAATACTACAAACTTGGTATAGGGCTTCGTCTGAAACCAGGAGAGCTACAGGCCATACGTAAATCATGTGGTCAAGATATTGATCAAGCCTTCACTGACGTGCTGCTGGCTTGGTTGAGGCAACGATATAACATCACCAAGTATGGTCCTCCAACGTGGCGTATGCTCGTGAGGGCTGTGGACAGTCCTGCTGGTGGGAACAACCGTGCCTTAGCTATGACTATTAGCCACAAGCATACAACTGATGGTGAGGAAGTAAAGTCTAAGCCTCTATTGTGTCATACCTATGACGTAGATCAAAGGTGCCGCTCAAACTTTAAATCGGATAAAGTTCGTGTGGTGCCCACACACTACAACTTCAATTCTACTGTAAAACAAACATACGTAGCCTCGCCATTGAACTGCACAGAGTCAGTGACACTGGCTCACTGTAGCTACTAGCTAGTACAATAAATCAGTTAAAAGATGGGTGCATTTGTAGTCATCACAGCAAAGAAACCGTCGGGCTTGGTCATATTATAATGCCACGCTTGCGATCAACAGCTCAGATTCAGTATGAACAAACAAGCCTCTTCGGTAAGCTTACCATTGAGCAAGAAAGCCTTTAGGCACTGTTATTCCAGTGCTTCTTGAGCCAGCCATCCTACATGTACGCCTGAATAGCGAATTGGTACTGGCTTACAATCAGCGCAAACTATGTGGAAAAATTTCTCTGTACACGCACAACTCAGATCAATTTTCTGTATATGGTCCAATATATCCGTAAAATTCCGTGTCATTTAGCTACAGTGAGTACTTACCTACATACTTTTGGTCTCTGAAACTTAAGAAAAGCTTTGATATGCCTCAACATATAAAACTAAGGTAAAAGCATCACTTTATCTGATGGTTGTCTAAAACCTTCCTCCATCGAACCACTTTCTTGGATGAGCATGGCCAATGGCATCCTTGAATGCCTTCTTGTCTGTACCTTGTACACCTGTACCTTGTGGTCAAAAGGCCACGAATGATATGTTTGACATAATGCTACTTAGTAATGGATGTGTCGCTATGGGAACAACCACAAAATTGTGTGACACAAGCTAGTTATAATATACCGGGTACTATACTTGAGATGCATCCAGTTTAAACCACTCGGCCCTCGGGCCTCTTGCTTTAAACCGGATATATATATATATACATCCCTCGTACCCGGTGTATAACTAATACCTATAGTACTGATTCTTCATAGCATATGTACATGTATATGCTATAACATGCTAAAACAATGATGGCAGTTTTCCAAGGGTGATCCCTGGGATCGTCAACCAAAACAATATGACTATGACCATCCTTGAGGACCCTGTCACTTTTAGCTGCAACTGTATTGGGTGTGGGGAATTGGGGGAGATACCAACAGTAATACAGATTGATATCTGCGTGCAGAAGTCACATGACTTTCCTACCTCCTTTGACAGTTCCTTTGTTCTCTATAGTATATGTTCAGAAACCTAGACAGTGGTCAGGATTCTCCTGAGGAAAAATTGAAGGCATAGCGGGTGGGCATGGTTTGGGGGGAGTTTGTGACCACATCAACCATTTTGGTTACCACATCAAGGAAATATGGATATTGAAGGCATGGGGGGCCGCTATGCTGAAAGAGCCAGGGGAGAGCACTGGTGATAATGAAAATTTGTTGATTCATCACTCAGATCAGGAGCGCATAATGCAAAAAGAAGGGAGAGTAGAGGAGCGTGACACGACCATGCACTTGATTAAAGTTTAAGTTTTTACCCACGCTAGTCGTGTTACTAATTTTAGCACAAGTTCAATTCATTGGGCCCTGTGCCCAGAAGCTTGAATCAGGCTTTCGAAGCTTCTCTTGTCGGCTAGACGATGGTAAAATCTCGAGCGGCAGCCTACGGTAAGTCAGGCCACCACCAGAGTCGCTTTGTAGCTGAGTATTCGAACTTCAGACATTGTGAGCCTAGTCGAATGCTTCATTTTAGCTGGCAATCAAGGTGATTTGGGTAGACTACTGCCAATAGAAGGACCGTACAAGCCCCAGAGGCTCTGGAATCTCAAACAGCTGCAATGAGCTATCTGTAGGTACAAAGTTCACTACATGTCTGACGTGGGTAAAAATTTGAATTTTAATCAAGTGCGTGGTCGTGTCACGCTCCTCCCCTCTTTCTTCTTTTCTCATTATGCACTCCTGCTAAGACATAGCAAGCTGCCTTAACCCTTGCTCTAATTTAAGTACTGCGCTGGTGATTGTCAACACCTTATGCCCATAACTACACCAGCGAATTTCTAGACACATTGCTGGATGGACGGATGACAATAGTTATGTAATTGCATAGAACCCCTCCACCTATGCTTTGTGGCGAGGGTTACTAGTGGCATGCAGGGTCTGAATTAGGGCAAGCCTGAGCTGATAAGACACCTTTCCCATGCAACTTTTCAATGTTGAGAACTGCTGTATGGGATAATGCATGCTGAGCAAATCTGTCACTGATGCTGATGAATGTTATTTGTCGAAGTGTGGCTTCTCTTTGTTGACATGATGGGTAATCATTCATGCTGTTGTGCGCTCAAATTAGTTACCCCTTTGTTTCCCTAGCTGTGCTCAAGTTTCCTGCAGCATAACACTCTCTCTGAAGTCTATTGACTCGATCTAGCCTAGCCAGCATGTAATATCAACGTTGAAAAACAGGGAGTAGTAATCTGGGGACGGGTGCACCGTGCTGCATTCCAATGAACACGCGTTCGTGAACTCAGAGCATGCGCAATAAAATATTTCTCTTTTATGTCTTCAATACCATGCTATATGTATTTTGTACACATTACACATGTGACAGTCGTACCATACACATATTGCGGCAGTGGTTGTATCAGTTACGTGGGGCACACTCAGGCTTGCCCCAATAAAGGCATGACGCATGTACTGATATTTCAAATGTCCCTTTGATACAGGTATAACAGCTCCTTCTCCCAAACGTCAGAAACTTACAGCACCCATTCAAACAAATCAACATGAACAGTTGTCAACGGGCCCTTCCCAGAACTATAAACGCTGGCGTGAATTACTTACAAACTCTTATTTGGTAGACGATTCTTTATCACTCACTTGGCCTCCTCTTAGAACTAGTCAGTTTGTTCAGCTTTCATTAGTGAGACAAAGTAAGGGGGCTCGCCACATAGATCTGAAAACTGTGTATGGAAAGATTGACGAAGTTTATGGTGATAAAACAATGCAGCTATTAAGGATATATTTGACAATGTGGAATATAGATCGTTGATTTTATTTGAAGGTAGGCCAGGAAGTGGTAAGACCACCCTGATGATAAAAATATCTCGTGATTGGGCTAAGGGTGAACTCCTTCAATCTAAGCTTGTATTGCTTGTTCAACTGCGACGTCTTTATGGAAAGGAAGATATTTACTTGAGTGGTCTTTTCCATGTTGCTTGTAGCACTTTATCACCTGAAGATATACGTGGCTTAACAGCATACATTGAGGGGACTCTTGGTAAGGATGTGGTTTTTCTTTTAGACGGCTTCGATGAGTACGCTCCAGGATCAAATGAGGACAGCTTTATTTATAAACTAATAGCTAAGCAATTCTTTTCAGAATCAATAATGATAGTATCGTCTCGTCCAGCTGCTACTCAGCCATTCCGACGAAATGCAGCAAGGTGGATTGAAGTTGTTGGATTTATGGAAAAAGAAGTTAACGATTACATTTATAGTTACTTTGTAGATAATCAAAGAAAGGCTGAGATGTTGGTGAAGCATTTAAAACAACATCCTAATCTGATGAATTTATGTTACCTTCCTCTCCACTGTGCTATGCTTGTGTTCCTTTATGAGGAAGATGTGGTTCTACCCAAGACAGAAACTGAATTCTGTCGTGATTTTACACTTTCTACACTTGTACGTTGTAATTGCAAGAAATCTGGAAAAGCACCATCACATTTGTCAACGTTTGATGATCTACCACATAATGAAAAGATTATCTTTAAAACAATTTGTAAGCTAGCTTTTGAAGCATCAGTAGCATCAAAGCAGGTTTTCAAACTATCTGAACTTCAAACCATTAGCTTTGATGACACAAATGAGGACGTAAATAGCCTTGGATTGGTTGTGATAGATAGGTATTTCGTGAAATTTGGACTTGATGAAACATACTCCTTTCTGCATTTATCTCTACAGGAGTATTTGTCGGCTGTATACATTGCTGGACTAAGTGCAACAGGGCAAGAGGCCATTATCAAAGAATATGGCAATAAACCACATCTTTTTGTAACATGGCGCTTCTTGTTTGGAACACTTGATTATTCCAAGGACACAACCACAAACCTTTTCAAACTATTGATGGAGGCTACACATGAAGTAAACAATAGTTGTAATTTATCTATCCAATGTGCATTTGAGTCACAGAATGACCTCGCCTGTTCTCATGTCATTGATTTTTATAAAAATAAGCTCACATTTTTAGAACTTAGTCTTACATCTACTGATGTAGCTTCCATTGTTCATCTCCTAAAGTATTCTAAGTGTACTGATGTTCATTTATCATTTGAAAAATGTATGCTTAGTGAAGATGATGCTACAGCTCTCTTACAGGGAATTGGTAATTGTCAACTTTCACTCAAACTCGTGTATGTACATAGCAACTAAGTCTATACATGCATGCTCTCATGTACTGCTCCACATACAGAGGTGATTGGAGAAATTCACAACTGATACACTGTGTTCCAATGTTAAATGCCTTAAATGTTGTTTCAGCTGTTTCAGCTCCTAATTTGGTTCAATTAGAGTGAGTTACATGTCAACAATATTAATTTTAGAATGTGATAAACACTTCATATATTTGTATAATTACTACAGGGTCAGTTGTTGTCGTCAGCTCTTCTCAAAGGAAATATTGGAATTCCCTAATCTCAAGAACATTGCTACCCTTCAAGCACTCAAGTAATTTCTGTGTACATGTGTACAGTTAAATCCCTACTGTAAGGTTCTCTCCTTTTGCAATCAGGACGTACATAGTGCATGGTGGTCCCAGCTAAGTAGAGAAGTATACAATATTACCACTAAAATATGGATACCCCTAAATTAGTACACTTGAAGCTGTTGCACAGATGTCTTATCATAATAGAGAGATGCACTATACATGCATGATAATAGCTTATGTGTCTGTTTACTGCATACATGTATTATTTGAGTGCTTGCATGTGAAGTAGACTATTACTGTTCACCTGTAAGATAGTTATGTATTCATACAGATTTGATTATGTGGCAAAAATTGTTGGACTTGAAGAATGTTTCCAGCTCTGGTCTAAGTTAAGGGAACTCTAGTGAGTTAAATGTGTTAACAGTAATAAGAAGCAAAGTGGGCCACTCCCTAATCAGATTAATAATCAGAGTACAAAAATGGCTTTGGGTACATTAATGTGAAATAGTATTTCATTTTTGCTACATGTGTAGTACTAAGAGAATTGTGTGTAGCCGTCTAAAATGACATACCTAAAATGAAGACACCCTTTTGGTTAAGATGTCTATCATTATACTAAAATTATAGTTGTCCGTCTGTGTGTCTGTCTATCTGTCTGTCTGTCCGTCAGTAACGGGAGGACACCGGAAACGATTTGACCCCGAGAAACAAGAGGCTGTATCTCTGGCCATTGAGCAACAGAAGCTAGAACTGGGCAATCTCTGTGACCGCCATCCATGGCACTAGCTACAGGCACGAACGCTAGCTTCTTGGACGGACTGTACAAAAACCACGCGACAATGGACACTTACATGTAGTGGGCTGCAGTTAGCTAAGGAGCTTGATTCGTGAGAAGATATTGTCCGAGTGATCGTCACGGAGGTAGTAGATTCCGAGGGTTTGCCCTTGCCTTCACAAATCTTGCGAGAGAGTTGGCAAGCGACATAACGAGTTTCTTGACTGTTGATTGCTTTAGCAATGTGCTCAAAACAGGATGTCATAATGCACATGTTCAGTGGAATGTTCTAGAAACCATGTAAAAGGCAGTCTTAGCTGCCATGCTGACCTATATCCTCTCAAATAACGAACCCACCACCACATGTTACAAGGTCTTACTCTGGATTATTGATCACCTACTCATGGTCAGGCTGGAGTCCATGCAGGGAATGCAGAGAGAGTTCCAAACCATATACCTTACCAAGTTAAGTAATACATGCAGACTAACACAGGTACAAGCAGGAGGCGAGCGAAGCGAGCCCCCCTGCTTGTAGTATACAACGCTCTATCTAACTTTGGGAGTTACTGTCGTAGGAAGGTTCAGTAATTCCTTTTTTGCCTTGAGGTAAGTGCTTGGGTATCATCGGTTGAAAAGGAGTAGGGTAGATATAATGTACACTGAAAATTTAGCATGTGCACGCACAGGTGGTGTGCGTGGAGGTTGTACAGCAGAAACAATAAATTCTCCATTTTCTTTATCCAGTCTATGTGATTATTGCTGTGATGTTACTCATGCTCAAGCTGTAATCAAAGAGTTGAAATTTTGCCGTCAATTGCAGAGACTCACGTAAGTTAAGAACTGTGTGTACATGTATGTGCATAGCTGTTTGGGAATTGTTCATAATGGGCTGGAAGATTAATGCTAATAAGTGGAGGAGGTGAAGGAAAGCTTCACCCATGTCCCATGTAGAGGGAGGGGAAGAAAGAGATAGAGAGAGAGAGAGAGAGAGATGGATAGACACAGCTGCAGAAGAGAGAGAATGGAAAGGATACTGATTTATTATGGAATTCTCTTCACACTAAAGATGGAGAGTGATTGCATTTGCACATTATCATTTGTATCCATCCATATAATATTATACGTAACATGACAGTAGAATTATTACCTGGTTTACGGAACTAGAATCATGCTGGAAACATTGTATATTTTACAATAGCTGTAAATTAAAAGCTACGAAGGCACCTATGTCTGCCATTCTGCATGACAGTACTGTACTAAGGCCATGCAAAATAAGTAATCTGTTTCTTGTCACCTTCCGTTCCATGCCCCTGTTGACTTTTGATATTAAGCAAATACGGAGGCAGGCACAGGATCATCAATTTAAAATGCTGTTTTGATCTGCTCTTCAGATAAGCTTGAAATGTTTGATTTGTGGCATTGACTGCCATATTAAATATCAAAATCAGCCACCCCCCTCATGCATACTTGTACATTACAGTATTCTATAGGACGAGAAACAGAATATTTACTTTTTGTAAGGACAGAAATATAGAAGGTTAAGGCCACCTCAGCCTCGTCCCCAGGCTCCTCCCAGATTTCAATGTTACACATAGAAAAATAGGGGAGTCTGATATCTAATTGCGCATGATTACCTCGCATAGTCAACATTCACCAGTAAACGGTGACTTCAGAAAGTGGAGGTACGTAGATCTATTTTCTACCCTTCCCCTACCCTTCCCATGCTTTGTACAGTTGCGTGCTAGTCGCATGCAATTAGATACCGGGCTCTCTCGCTTTTTAGCATGCAATATTGAAAAACTGGGAGGAGCCTGGGGATGACGCTAAGGCCACCTTATATTGTCACACATAACACTAATACCTGGAGTTCACGTGACCAGGACAATTGTAGCCTACCAAAGTCACATTAGTAATGAAACTTGGATGTAGGTTACTCTGTACCCCTGTGTAGCATTGAAATACCAGTATATTCTCATCTGTATATAACAGAGCACAATCATAATTATTATTCAACCATAAGTTTGACAACCATAACAGACTTTATAGCTACTTATTCTAGTAAGTAGCTATCCACCCCCCCCCCCACGCTTATACATACATACAATATTATGCATACATATAATATTATGTGAATTGCACAGCTTGGTATTGACTGTCTATGTGTTTATGAATTTGCAGCTTCTGTGGTGGTGGTGATCCATGCTGCCTTGATGAATCTGCATGTAGAGTCTTAGGAGAAGTATTGCAGTACCTCCCAAAACTTCAGCATATCAAGTAAGTTCTGTTGTGGTACTATCATTGTCCTAGCCAACCTCTACACTGTGGTTACATGCTAATCATTCAATGTACATGTATGTATACATACAATGTACTTGTACTATGATGCAGCCATACTTCAAAGGAAAAACAGCTAGTACAAAACCCATGTACTCAAGAAATCTCGCACACAGGGTCCAGCATAGTAAAGTACAGTGCTTGTGGTGGGGGAAGCACTCCTCAATATCTGGGTTGTGGTATCATAGTACTAGTCAGCTGTACAATGGTTTTCTAATGTGTATGGGTTGTACCCTTCTTGTGGTATAATGGAATTCCTCAGGCTTTGCCCAGAAATACCATTATACCACACAAAGGGTGCATTAGGGAGAGTATACAGTAGTACAGTGTGTTGTAGTGTGTTGTTCATCTCTTTCTGTGACCTCAAATCCAGAGAGAGAGATAGAGAGAGAGAGAGAGAGAGAGAGAGAGAGAGAGAGAGAGGGGGGGGGGGGGGGGGGGGTGGAGAGAGAGAGAGAGAGGGAGAGGGAGGGAGAGGGAGGGGGGATGTTTTTGCTACTACTATGTGTGTTGCATACACTTCCTAATGCACTCTTGACCACACTCAGGGTACAATATCCATACACCTTAGAAAACCATAGTACAACTGTTACATGTACCTCAGTACATCAACAGTTATCTCAAACCTGGAGCTCATATCGGGATTTTCGGGTCCGTTGTCCACCTCCAGTATGCGCATGCATGAAGGTTTAAAAATTTATACGGGTAAGCGTCATGAGGACATGGGCAAACATTTAAAATTTTTGCTTACTTAGAAATACCATTACAACGTATACCACGCATTAGGGAAAGTATGCAACACACACAGTAGTACAGTGAGTTGTAGTGTGTTTTGGATGTTTTTACTACTAATGCACTCTTGACCACACTCTTGACCACACTCAGGGTACAATACCCATACACCTTACCCGGGTGGAAAGGAACGCGCAGGCGCGCGGTATTTGCGTGTTTTGGCGGTATACTGCGCATTACACGCGGTTGACCGCGTAATTCTTAGCAGGTCACGCCCAAGCTCGCACTAGCGCGCACGAGCGCGCGGGTACAAGCGGTCCAAAAATAAACGGTGATGGCGTTTTGACGGTGTACTGAGTTTGTAGCGGACAACTATTCGGGATGTTGCAGCCTACCTGCCGAAGGTTCGAACGCATGCAGAATCAGAGCAGCTCCATGTTGACTTTGTCATCGATCGAACCGGAAATAAACGGGTTTGGGCGGTACCGTGCGGTAACACGCGAGCTTTTTCATGCAAAAACCGCGTATTTCCGCCAATTAAACGCGCGCAAACGCGTTCCTTTCCACCCAGGTAGAAAACCATAGTACAACTATTACATGTACCTCGGTACATCAACAGTTATCTCAACACTTATCTCAAACCTGGAGCTCATAGAGCGTGCATGCATACACTGTACTTACACCCACAACTGGCTGTTGACGTACTTACCTATGAGCATGCACAGGCATTTAACTTGGTTAGGTGTGGTTAATAGGCGAAAGAGCACAATCTATGTTGTTTATGGCCTTAGTCACACATGCCTAGAAGAAAAAATAGAAGTTGCTTTTTTGCCATAAACACTTGTCACCCACCATGACACCTAAAACTCAAGATCTGGCAATTTTTATATAAAGCTGATTACTTCACCTCTTGCATATGTGTAGAATAAAAAATTTGTATCCATTCTACAGTACTGTTGTCATATTCTATAGATGGTTGTTGCTTTAGTGAGCTTAATAACTTGAGGCTATTGAGATTGTACACAAACATAGCCTTGTTCCCAGGCCCTGTTCCCAGGTTTTCAATGTTGCCTGCTGTAAAGCGTTGAAAAAATTGGGGAGCCACTGAGAGTGTTATTTCATCATCCTCATGCACACATTAAAACACTTAATGCCAGGTAACTATTACTTAGTCTATGCATAACTACCATTGAAGCTTGATAGCTCTAGCAATATGATGCAACATATACTCAGTTTAGTCACTGATTTAAGGCGTACTCTAAAACCGTGCAATATCTATTTAATGCACACTCAAGTGTGCTATACACTATTTAATGCACACTTTACATATGCATCCGATTGGTTGAAAGTCACATGACCAAAAATAAGTGTTACACTAAATAATATGTAACAAACAGGAAACATTGCTTAACTGATTACTTCCTTTATTATGTCATTGTGTGTATAAATAGTGTGTGCGTGTGTCTCTTTCCCCTTGTCTGATACCTACAACTGCTAAGAGAGAGTGCAGGCAAGGGCAAGGTGCTACACTTGGGGGCCCGTTTGGGGTCCTGCGACCTCTCGCGGATGCAAGTGAGTCTGTCAACTGGGACTGTCAGTGCATCCAGGACTAGTGTACATGGTGTTACAAATATCTGGAATATAATGATAGTCACGTAAAAAATTAATGACCCTTTTAGCTACACATTGCAGATTATCATTGAAATGAACCTGAATGATATGCCCAGTAGTGAATAGCCATGAATGTGATTGCTAATTGTTGGTGTGGTGCACACATACTGTAGGTAATAGTTGTACTATGGTTTTCTAAGGAGTATGGGTATTTCACCCTGAGTGTGGTATAATGGTATTCTGAGGGGAAGCCTGAGGAATATTCCATTATACAATAGATTGCAAGTTGGTTGACCAGTTGTTAAAGGCATTGTGCCACGATATAAGGGCTATTTTTAGTAAATTAATGTCACACATGACGTAACCACACCCACTAGATTGAAATCCCTACCAGAGTTTTCAATCAACGGTTGTAGTTCGCGGTTCACCACGCGATCGCAAAATTTTTTTAGCAATGTCCAAGAAAGGAGGCGCTGGAAGGCGTTCAGCCGGCGGCGGAAGATACGAGGTCTATCTGGGAACGGACGCTGAGGCTACTGTGGTCATCATCTAGCTAGATCTACCGTGTACAAGTTAGTACTTACTTACCTTTAGGCTTTAGCTCACGAGGCAGCGGTTGCGATCCCACTGAACGAGAGTTAGTTCAAGAAGCAGAGAGAAACACTGGTCTAAGTGGTCGTCGACTCTTGTAGCGCCATGTGTACCTTGCTTTCTCCCTGTACCAGTATTTTGTGTGTCGAGTTGTGTGTTCAGGAGCGCGCGACAATAATTTATTATGTGCGCGATTTTATTACAATGTGCGTAAACGTTAGTCCACGGTTCTCCGTATACTAGATTTAAATTTAGTAGCAATCACCGCTAGCCGCGCTTATATCGTGACACAATGCCTTTAATGCAAAATGCAAAGTCACTCAACCATAGATCAAAGCACTAGCTGACAAGGTAATGAAATTCATGGGTGAACTGCTCTGATCTATGGTTGAGTGACTTTGAATTTTGCACTTGCAACTGGTCAACCAACTTGCAATTTACTGTACCACACTAAGGGAACCCATACACATTAGAAAACCATAGTACAGCTGACTTGTATTATGATGCCACAACCCAGACATTGGGGAGTGCTTTTTCATACAGCCTAGGGTGTATGAGATTTTCTAGAGTATACATGAGTTTTTTACTTGCTGTTTTTCCCTTTGAAGTATGGCTTCATCATAGTACAAGTGTGGCTATAGCCTCATGGTATCCATATCTTGTCAGAGTAAATGAAAGGTAACTTTCTCAAATGGGCACTGAATTTTACATCATTGATTAGGTAAGGGATTACTCATGGATTGTTCATCATTACCTCCTTACCACAATAAGCTACTTGGCATCTGATTTGGTGTACACTATATATATCCACCAAAGTCCACACAGCCTGAGCTGACATGTGCTCCTACAGTGAGAGTTCCTTGCATAGGTTATAAAATCTTATGTATACCAATGCACACATAAACATGTAGTCTTTGTTTCAATGACGGAATTGATGACTCAGCAGTCGCTCATCTGGCTAAGGGTCTTACTCACTGTGCTCATCTTGAAGAGCTGGAGTAAGTTACTAATGCACTGGTCCTATCTACATGTACATGTAGCATGCCCTATTCATGGCTGTACTCATGGATATGACTGTTTATTGCATGGTGTGCATACACAAAACATGTAGTCTAGGGAGGTGCTTTAACATTAGTGACTCAGGAGCTACTCATCTGGCTGAGGGCCTTGCTCACTGTCCTCATCTCAAGGAGCTCAAGTAAGCTACCATTATTTTTTGTTCATTTTCCTACTGCCATATTTAAGGAGAAGCCCTAGGATATCTACCCTAATTGCATGCTGTGGCGATGTCACATGATTGTGCCACCCATCGTCCCTGATATATAACATGTGTCCTAGCTGTTTGTGCATGGTAGTATCATAGATTTTGTACATAATACACAGTACCTCTATATACCATAATAATTATGGTGGATAATTTTTGGGGGAGCTAATTTTTGTGAAAAGTCAGAGAAAACCTTTTTTGCGGTTTTAAATTTCATTACTGCAAGCATGTCTCGCAAGCATGTCTCACAAGCATGCAGTACTGCACCAACAATAAACGGATGACGTAGTCTGGCTATTCACAAGTACAGTTGCTCTGGGCTCAGGCGATCGGACCTCGCTCTTTCTTTCATATCTCGGAGAAATAGTTCAAGGATCTATAGAGTCAAGGGCGCCATCAGCTGTACGATAACATCGATGAAGAGACATCTCATTACACGAGAACGAACACAGGAGCTACCTTGCTTCCACGATGTTTTGACCATGCCCCCTGCTTGCGAGTGTTCATTCACGTAGGTATTACTGTAGTTTTCGTGGATGGAAATTTTCGTGACTGGCACATCAACCACGAAAATTAGCACCCTACAAAAATTACCCATCATACAGTAATCTATGCATATGACAGGGGTGAAAAATTTTCACCAAAGCCAGTAGCAGTTGCCTTTCATAGTATTGCATGAATATTTCACAGAATTTATTTAATAAATTTTGCCACATCATCTATGTGTTTATAAACACAAGGGAAACATTTAAATTGCCAAAACTTAGCAAAATTTTTTCTGCTCTAAATTACCCACTATACGGTAACAATATTCTAATTCTTTCCATGACATTGTATATTAAACAGCCTCAAGTGGTGCTTAATTAGTGATACTAGAGTCAAGGTTCTACTTGAAAGTCTCATGATGAACTGTAAAGGGATTAGAGAACTTAAGTGAGTTGGACAACTCAATCATAATAGTCCACATCATATTGAATTTCTCATGTTCCTACATGTTGCAGTCTTGATGATAATAGATTAACAAATAAGAGCATACCCTGTTTGATGGAGTTCATTGAGTCATCCAGGAATCTTGAAAAATTGGTCCTTGTAGGGTAAGTTTGCTCTCAGTACCTCATGCAGTACTTAGTATGGTAATACCGTAAAGCGACATTTTTCTGTGCGAGTTTTATTTATGCAAGTCAAGCACTGGTTGCATAAGTTTGTACTGGCATAAATTTTTATTGCACTATACATTATAATGCAGCATGAAAAACGAAAACGCAATCACATAATTTTATCGAGAGGCCTATTTTGATGGATTCACATAATTCACATACATATTAATGTCGCTTTATGGTAGTACCTCCACCTTATAGGGTCAGTGGTGAGTATACGAAGTTCACTGAGAGAGGATGGTCAAAGCTGGTTGAAGCAGTGGAACAAAGAAACTCAACAGAAGGCATGACTCAACTGAAACTTGTTGGTAAAGCAACTATGAAATCAGAAGAGGAATCCAGTCAATCAGAAGAGGAATCTGATGAATCAGAAGAGGCGTCTGGTAAATAAGAAGAGGATCTGATGGTAGCAAAACAACAGTACGTTGAAGTTTACGTAATTGTTCATGTATGTGGTTATCAATAATGAGTTATGTATTATTATTGTCCAATTTTGTGCTTACAATACAGTGGTCACCTGAAACTTGTTGGTAAAGCAATAATGGAGTCAAATGATGAATCTGGTGATGATAGTGAGCAAAATAAAACAACAGTATGTTGAAGTGTATGTAATTATTATCAAGAGTATATAATAAAGAGAGAAGAGAGTATCCCACTTGTAGCACATCCCTGCGAAAAGTAATGACACTCAAGTATTGGTCAATACAGAGGTATATGTGTTCCAACATGCATGGCTTTCCAATTATACCATGCTAAGGAACCACATCTATCATTTTGGGGTGCTCAGATGTAACCAATGTCGTATAGCACCTTGTTATCCACTTTTATAGCTCTTATGTGGCTATAGTGAAACGTATGCTACTTTTCGCAGAGTTGTGCTACAACCATATGCACAAGTGTGATACTCCCCCTTCTACATTATATACTCTTGTTATTATTCAATGACACGTATGTGGTTATCAATAGCGATAGTTTAGTATTGTCCAATTTCATGCTGCAATGTTTACTGTAATAATTAACCATGTATTCTAATTTACACTTAATTGATAACAGTATTCCTGTACTGTCAAAAATAGCCACCTTTGTGGGAGATACATGCACACAGCAGAGGAGGTATGTAATCATTAATATTCCATGTAGTCTCGTCCCCAGACCCCAGTGACCCTCTGCAAGGGAATGGGTCTGGTGACAGTCAAGGGTTTTCTTGGTTTTTGCAAGCTCAGCAGTCGTGTTTTCGCATAAGCCAATCAGATCGCAGCTCTATAGATTTCATGTGACTTTGCATCCTGTTGGGTAGTAATGCCGTTTTGTGGTCAGCTGTCTTGGTTTACC
Source organism: Stappiaceae bacterium (assembly GCA_964291365.2). Lineage (GTDB taxonomy): Bacteria > Pseudomonadota > Alphaproteobacteria > Rhizobiales > Stappiaceae > JBDWFY01. The sequence goes on along the minus strand of OZ220010.1, from coordinate 715,263 downwards.
TCTAGCCAATCAGAATGTAGCTCTACGATTTTACATTCCATCGCGTAGCAACGTACAACTGGCGCGTGATTGATTGCATAACATTGCGATTAAGTCACGCGCCTGTACAACCAAGAAACCATTCCAATGTCACCAGACCCTTCTCCGCGTGGGGATTTGGGTCTGGGAATGAGACTATATTCCATGTGAACTGTGTGCATACCAATATGCATCATCATGGGCATGTCCCTGTATAGTAACTGTGTTGAAGCTTAAAATTTATAGGAACCCTAAGGGATCCCAGCTTAATTAGTGTACTTTCAATCGCTGATCACGACCATATATTTTTTTTGTTTGGGGATCCCGAGGTATCACTCTCAAAAACCACTGTCGAAATTTTACTATGTGAAGTATATGGGGATAATTAAGAAGTGATAACAGCATTTTTTGGCAAGCACATGATCATTTCGTACATCCTCTGTGCACACGATGTGTAACAGTATAAATTACACCATGGATTGCACCAGGAATAGATTAGATAGGAGTGTTGAACTGCCTGTAAACGCGTTCTGGTAGGATGATGTCACAAACACCAGAATAGTGGTCATGTTAAATCCAGCCCAATAGTGTAGTAGTGTAAACTGAGAGATTCCCCCTGCTGTGTGCAGCACTCTATGCAGCTGCAACTGCAGCTGTGGCCTGTCTGTGTTTACATTACACCTACCTCAGCTAGCGCTACATGACTGATTACCATTTTGCCTACGTCATCCTACCAGAACGCTATTGCAACATTTGTACAGTAGTTCAACACTCCTATCTAATCTACTCCTGGTTGCACAAATGCAATTGCCATTCTAACGAAAGGGAAACGTGCATTACTGGGTGTAGCTGTAACCATGGTAATTAATTAAGAGCTCCAAAATAAGACAGATAGTAATTTACTGCAAACACATATTAAGATACCCTAATAATTAATAGCAAAGAAGAGTCATGATGCTATGCCTGGCTTTATTTTTGCTGCTCTCTCTAACAGTTCTTTGATGAAGCTCTGTAGGGAGGAAAATGGTAGGTAATGGTCGTCAATACAACATGTGATCGGTTAATATAGTATGTGTGAACATGCATACCTCACAAGGTCTTTTAGCATCCTTGAGGTAATCCTGCAGTAATTTGAAGGTATAAGAAACATTAGTGTACAGTAGATCAGGGGCATACAGGATCTGTAGGAGGATTCCCATGCCAGAGCGTTACAATAATAGCCCTTTTGCGCATAAGTACGGAGGAATGCACACTTCCGTGACGTCATATCCGGAGTACACCGCACGACTGACAGCTCTATAGTTATGTATTGGAATAGCCCAGCCGCTTGTGTTCTGCGGGCGCTTGCGCTTGCATCATACCGTATATGCTTATAAAACGAAATCCATGAAAAAATAGAGTCACAGAGAAGCAAGTGGAGGTGCGTACGAAGACTTTCGCATGAAGTATAGCCGAGTTACGATCAAAATGCCAGGAGATACTTGCCTAGTGTGCGGGAACAATCGCTCTAACGATCCAGGTACCTCTTTTCATCGCTTTCCTAGTGATCCCGAAAGAAGAAGTGTCTGGCTGAGTGTCTTCCAGCTATCAGAGAGCGATGTCAAGTCGTATTCTCGAGTGTGCTCGAGGCATTTTCCAGATGGTGATGTAAAAAACGACCCACAAGTCAACCTTGGAAAAAGATTTGCTTCACCTTTGAAAAAAGAGCATCCAAGGGCTAAAAGAGCAAAAAGGAGACGTGAGGATAAAGAATTATGTGAACTAAGGGAGAAGAGTGAAAGTAGGAGTAGGTCAGTGACTCCAGCATTAACTACACCTGCTGGTACGCCTCAAGCAAGCCGATCAGTCACTCCTCAGACATCTCTTCCAGATAATCCATCACCATTGGAGAAAGGCACAGCAATTCTAGTCAACACTGCTCTGGTAGCCAGGATTGAGGCACTGGAAGCAGAGAATCGTTCTCTCAAGAAGAAGAATGTAGCTCAACCTGAGGGTCCGTTTAGAATCAAACAAATAAAAAATGATGACCAGCTCGTACGTTTCTACACTGGATTCACGTCATACGTGATCTTCCTGACTTTTTTCGAGTTTTTGGGGCCAGTTGTCAATGACTTGAACTACTGGGGGTCCAAGGAAGGCCAACGCAAACGTCACCGTAACAGAAAGTTGGATCCAATGAACCAGCTGTTTCTCACACTGGTGAAGTTGAAGCTCAACCTTAAGGTGGAAGATTTAGCATTTCGTTTCAAGATTTCCGCGAGTGTGGTGTCCCGCTACATAACCACATGGATATGCTTTCTTTATCACCACTTGAGGGAGATCGATTGGGTACCAACAATAGAGCAAGTAACTGGAACACTTCCTCACTCTTTCAGAAAGCTGTATCCCAACACATATGCCATCATAGACGGTAGTGAAGTGTTCATAGAGACACCCTCTGATTTGAACTTGCAGTCATCGACATGGAGTCAATATAAGCACCATAATACGTCCAAGTTTCTTGTGGCGTGTACACCAAATGGTGCTATTTTGTACATATCTCCCGTATTTGTGGGTTCCATCTCAGATGTTGAACTTACCCGTGAATCTGGTTTCTTGAAAACAATAGATGATAAACCAGGAATATCCATCATGGCTGACAGGGGATTTACGATACGAGGTATGCTAAACGAAATCAGTGTTGAGCTAAATATGCCTCCCTTCCTTGATGGACGGGCACAACTCCCAGCAAAAGAAATACAAGAAGGAAGGAAGATTGCCTCATTGCGGATACATGTCGAACGCGCTATTGGCAGGATGAAGAATTTCGATATTCTCAAGGGAACTATTCCTATTACCATGGCTCGTCAGATAAACCAAATCGTGTGTGTATGTGGATTTCTATCTAACTTTCACCCTGCACTTGTTCCTCCTCCCGAGACAATCTCAGAGAGTGATGTTGAAGATTACTTTCAAGACATGCCTAATGACACTAGTGATGAAATAGATAGTGATGAGGATTATTAAAAATTATTATTATTGCACACAAAACTTAAACTTTATTAGACAAATTACGCAATGGTAATCCTAGTGTATGAATGGGGCTAACTATTTCTGGTGCAACACAGTTGTCATAAAAAGACACAAGCTTGGGTAACAAACTATTTCCCCAATAATCGCTATCAAATAAAACTCTATGAACACTAAGCCCTTGAGTTGTGTAGATCACAAAATCGCACCAAGGCCGCTCACCTACAGCCATCTGACCTTGGATCTGAGCAAAGTACAGATGATCCCGTTTAAGCACCACTTGCTTAGTTCCATCAGCATTCTCTTGCATGGTACAGCAAAACTGTCTGTCTAGGCAGGCTTCTTCGGGAGTCACATTGCGGTGACTGAACGGACACTTGACCTCTAAATATCCAAAAGGATGATTTCGGTCAGATGGGTCATACACTGAGCCGTCTGGTGATGCACCAAGGAAAGGGTGTGTCTTGCTGATCAAGAATCCACTTGGGGCAACCACTAGACTGTCGTGTCCATGATCGTGCTGATACTCGGTGTACTTAGCAATAGCAAGTGGCTCATGAGTAATACCCCATGAGGTAGCTGAAGTAGAAAACTGTTTAGGCTGTAATATTCTCAACACAAGACTATCAGGGGGTGTATCAGATCTTCGTCTTAAAACATGACCAAATAATGATGATGTAAGACGGTAACGACGGACTTCATACCACTGATTAGATTCCCTTTGCTTCCTAGTATTGAATTCAATTTCTCTAAGCTTCTCTTCCGACAGTTTGAGGCTGTCCTTGAATGCTGCGACAGTGTCTGTGAGGCTACTTTGTTCAGGTAAGGAGGGAGCTGATGTTGATGGAGTTGCTGTGAGGCTGTTATCCCAGTGTCGAACTTTAGGATCTAACAATAGTGAGATGCATAGACCTTCCCCTCAAATCTTGTCTAGAAGTGCTGGTACACGCCCCTTTACTGTACCCCTGTACTTAAGTGGGCGAGGATCAAAATCTTCCACAGCTACCAGTTTTCGCTTTTGCTCTCTTCCAAGAACATGCTTCTCAAAAACTGCATCGCCCATCCGAAGATTACTCTCCTTTCGCTTCTTGGGTTGCTTCCACTGGCAAGGATACGATGTACATGGCAAACACTCATTGTCGTCACCTGAGGGATCGGTAGAGGGCTGCTGCAAAAACTCTGTCGGAGTCATTGCTACAAGAGCATGAAGCAGAGCCGAAATATGAGTACAACTTGCAGATAGCCTACAGAAATACATGTACCACATAACATTAATTTTGGGTCATCTGTGAATTGTAGTGTGTTTTTAAATTACTTACCCAGCTACACATTCACAAGTGGCTGAAAGTACGGAGGCAAAATCTCCATTCTTTCCCAGCAACAGCCATAGGTGATAGTTTCCCTGCTTCATCGAAGGGGTCATGGTTGAACGTACATGGCAGTACATTGGGTTCTCCAAGTTGACTTCAACCTGAGAGATTCTACCAGAAGCCCAGTGTATGTATCCTCTTGTCAAAGCTCTAAAGGTGCCTTCCTCCTTCTCAATGTCACGTCCAGCACCACTAGCCAAGTAGATATACACAGTTCCTACAAACAGATCACAACATATGGCTACCAAACTATAGACTCACAACACAGAAGCTTACCTGAGGTAACACGAGGCATCTTTTCAGCAATCTCCCTAACATTGGCTTCGGTGATCCCTTGCCACCCTGAAAGTGGAGCGCAAGTTGGTTGCTCTAGGGGAGCAATGCCAACACCAGAATCAGTCAGCTTCTTATGCTTCAGGTAGGTGTAAGAACCATCAACATCTATGACAGCTACTTTATCTTTTATAGCTTCATGAATCCTAGGAGCAATACCAGGATTTGTAAAGTTTTACTGTATGAACAATCTCGTGACTAACTAGTTGATCTACCTTGTGATCAGCTGCTTCTTCTTCCAGCTGACAGGAGCCTTGATTCCCCTACAGAGTAACCACCACCTCAATGCTGGCATAGCGTGAGCTTCAAAGGGCTCTTCCAACGCTGCTCCTGGAATATCTGATGGCTCCAGAGTGATCGTAGCCGCCATGCCACCGATCGCAGAACTTGTAGACGCCATATCTCGAGAACGGTCGATGGTAGACGACTCGTTCGAAGTGTGACCAGCGTGGCGATGACTCTGGTTTTGCTCTCTTCGCTAAAATAGCATATACGGCATGAAGCGGGGCCGCGCAGCGCTCTTCTTGGCTGCCATGCGGCTTTTCTCCATAGTCAGCTATAGTGCAAGTACGCCAGGGCCGTACTCCGGACGTGACGTCACGAGGCTTCCGTGCATATTTTCGCTTACGCGCAAAAGGCCTATTGTGCTCTATCTCCCCACCACCCACCCACTCACACACACACACCATCACCACCACTGTTACTGAAAAGTAAACAACAGGCACTGCACGATCCAACAGATTGAGGTATATCCAAGGTAGGGGTGGCTGGCTTAGCAATTATAGACAATAATATGATCTTATGTACAAACAATGTATTATAATCTGTGGTAAGGATCTATTCATATTTAAAGTGGTGGACACTCTCACATCATGATTCACTCACTTTGAGTCTCTCTTCTCTATCTTTTTCATCAATGCCCATGATGTCATCCAGGTCCAGCTCAGGATAGCTCTGAAAACAATAGTCACACAATCATAGTTTTCAGAGTAAATATTATTTACAATTAGTAGTGATAATTATGTATGCGATGTTCTTAAAAATCAGATTCTGGTTCCCCAAATGATGCAGTATTAGGTTTATCTAGGCTCAGGGATATCTTCATGTCATTGTGTACTTGCATGATAATTCAAGACTTAGTCTAATATGGATGGGGCTTAACATTCACTCATGTCTGTGTTGACAGCAGCCGAACTGTACTAGAGCATCACAGACCCTTCTATTCGTATCTATGTTGATAGCAGCCAAACTGTACTAGAGCACCATAGATCCTTCACCCCATTGCACATGATATGATTGTGGGATTTGCTACCACAATAAAGCAGAGGAAGTGTGTCTCAAGTGACACACCCACACTGTATACATACACACGTCTGTCAATGATCTATAAACATTGTATGCTCAATCAAAGCTTCCTACAATAACACAATGTTACACTCAGGGATTGTTTTGGGAACCATGCTGATACATGTTTGGTCACTAGGCAATTACAAACAAATTAATATACCATATTTATTCGAATAGTAGCCACGGTTACTATTAATTTCAGCCTAGCTTGAGGGTGGCTTTTATTAGTTTTGGGCGGATATCGCGCGGTGTCGTTGAGAAACAGTAGACTGGTTTATGACAACTATATTTCAAATAATCGAGATGTGATCGAAAAGTAAGCTTCCACTCTACCACAGAACCAATCCAAGCTTGTCCTTTTCCATGTTTCTGCCCCAAAAGAACAACTGTGCACCACTTGTGACTATAGCCACACCCACTTAATTGTGTTCATACATGCATGCGACTACTATTCGTGGTATGGCTTCTATTCAAATAAATACGGTACATGTACACATGCATCTGGCTACTACTCGGGGTGCGGCTTCTATTCGAATAAATATGGTACATTGTATCACATAATTTATACACAATCATAAAACTTACACCACGTACACACACACACACACATACATGTTCACATGGTCATTTTTTATCGTGGTGGTGATTTTCTGGGGATTCAGGAAATCCTGTGGCTTTATTACAAACCACATTAAGTTTATCCTTTCAATAACTACCATGAATGAGAGATAGGCATGCATGTAGGGATTGATGATTAAATAGGGGCTTCCCCCTCCATACACAAACATGCACATGTACACACACATTAATTTTGTCGTACATGTACATGTACATGTATGACATGTACATTTGCTCTTAAATTTTAAATGCACATGTACTGCACCTATGGCATATAAATTACTAATCTGCCCATCCTTTGTGAATATGAAGGCAGTTTCCCTAGCAAAACTACTTCAGTGTATGTACTTAGGTTGTGAAAGAGAAGAGCAAACTAAAGTTATGATAAAGTATCGAAACCTCTAGAGAAAATAAACAAGACACCTATATACTAAACACACAGTAAAATCATTTCAGTCTGAGTTAGAAAGCTGGCAAATAATCACTTCAGAAAAACACACGTACATTTACACTCCAGTTGAACACATGAGTGACTGACGTGCACTAATTTAAGGTGAACACAACACACACAATATCATAATGAACATCGAACAATCATCGTGTAGCTGCATGGGATATACAGTTAAAAGGGAACGCTCAGAAAAGTTTACATGTGTAGGGAACTTTGTTGATACACTCTAAATGTGTACACATACACAGTGATACTAGTCTTCCTAGTACATTTCAAAATATAGGGAAATTAACCTCCCACTGTCTGCATGGGTAATACAGATATAGCACAGTGTATCACCTGGAACCTTACAAAGCTCTCATTATGTACACTCTAGATAATTCAATATTTGTGTTCACTCAAAGGGCGATACTATCATACAGCTCAGGGAACCAAACCAAAGTTCAGTCAGAGACTAAAGCACAAGATAATTAGTTTGATGAATTCCTCTTTAATTTATGTGTAGCTAATCTGAGTTGTTTTGTAGTCACAACTCCATTAGATGATGGTTTAATATATAGGCCGGTATAATAATAGCACTCAATGACACCGATGTAGGGTATATACCAGTTAATGTACTGCTTCGAGTGCCATACGGGATTTATTGCACGAACCACACCCTGAGTGCAATAAATCCCGTATGGCACAAGAAAAAGCGGTACATTAACTGGTTTATTTTGTGAATCTAGTGTTCAAACTAGCTAGGCCATTTGCAAAGCTATGGATCTGATGTCCAGTTGAACGAGTGATTGTATTGTGCTACCCTCGCTACTCGAGTCAGAGGAGTCAGAATCACTGACGTTCAAAACTAGCTAGGCTATCTGCGAGAATGTGGATCCAATCATTTTCCAGTTCGACGAGCGAGCGATTCTATCGTGCCGTGCTACCCTCGCTACTCAAGCCAGAGTGGAGAGATCGTTTGAATCACTGACAATCCTACGTTTGATGACCACTGATCTTGTGAAACGAGGCTACGTTCGAGCATGGTTCAAGCTACGACTCGATTGCGAGTTTCGAACCTGTTTGGACAAGATACCACTGCGACAGAGTGTCTTTTCGGATGATGATCGGTGAATAAACGAGGGTCTATGGCTGCTTTTGCTGAGTATCCTGTCGGCACCACTGCCAAGGCGAACTAAGTTTGTTGGGCTGAGCCCAATTTGACTATATTCTGAATGTCCCAGACATTGTGAGCAAAAGAATCAGCAGCTGGAGCAGTAGGCCTACAAGCCTGGTTCCTCTACTCAGACTACTGTCCCTGAGGTTTTTATCATGGTCTCCAAATGGCCAGGTATTGATGATTTGCTGGGGATTCAGGAAATTTTGTGGCTTCAATTATAAACCATGAACATACTACATTAAGGTTCTCCTTTCAGTAACTACCATGAGAGATACTATAGGGATGTAGGGATTGATGATTAAATAGGGGCTTCCCCATTCAAACGCACACATGCACATGTACACAATACACCAATCATACTATCGATCACATACATTTGTCATACATGTACATACAGCGGATTTGCTCTCAAAGTGCACACATACTGTCCCTATGGCACATGAATTGCTAACCTCAGTGTACTTTCCAGCATATGTAAGGCACATCAGTCCAACAATCCTTCAATACAAGATTTCCTTTGACATGGGAATGGGAAGAATCAAAAAGCTTTGATGTGACTACAGGCCCTACCCAAACCATGCCCTTTTGTCATGCCTTGAATTTTGCTTGGGAAGAACACAGAATCTACCCATCCTTTGTGAATGTGAAGGCAGTTTGCCCAGCAAAACTACTTCAGTGTATGTACTTAGGTTGTGAAAGAGAAGAGCAAACTAAAATTATGATAAGATATCAAAACCTCTAGAGAAAATAAACAAGACACCTACATATGTATATACTAAACACATGGTAGAACACTTTCAGCCAGAATTAGAAAATCTAGCAAATTAACATCAGAAACACACACATCCACACACATACATGTATACTCGAACCAAACGCATGAGTGACTGACACACTAAGGTGAACACATGCAGTACATAGCTACATTATGTACAGTGAAATCTCTAATAACGGACTCTCCGAAAGGCAGACAACCTCTGTACAGCGGACAAATTCCATGCCCCCCAATTGCTCTTCCTATAGAAATAGTACATTTAGAACCTCCGAGTAGCGGACACCTCTCTACTCTGGACAACAGACAGCCAGTGTGCCCCCAAAGGACTGTAATCTGTACAAAATAACCTCCAAAAGCGGACGGAGACCAAAACCGCAAGCAAAAATCATAAGTATACCATCAATTTTTTCGTTCGTTACTCAGATAGTCTGTCCACTCCTTTGTTTTGTTGATTTTTTGCTCATGCAGAGCGTTTTTGATCGAGACTTGCTGATTCAGCTTCTTGCAGGCCACACCCCTCTGCATAAAAACCTATTAACAAGCTCAAGATTGGGGGTGTGGCCAGTTAGTCAATGTCTGAGATAGGGACGACCTCTCTATAATGGACAAGAGTCCTGCCCCCAATGTGTCCGCTGTTCAGAGGTTTCACTGCAAACAACTGTGTAGGGTTTATGGTCAAAACAGAGCACTCATTAATGTTTACATGTGTAAGGAACTTCATTGAGATACTCTAAATGTGTATACACAGTAATACTCATCTTCCTAGTACATTTCAAAACCTAGGGAAAACCATCCCACTGCTTGTTGAGGCACATCAATAAAGTAAAAAATCAATGAGTAGCCTATGGTCTTGACAAGTTGTGGATAGTGAAGTTAAACTTGTGGTCACTTTTCTCAGAGCAGGTCACAATTCTTATTAATGTAATTGCTCAGCAATCATAGCACACACAGGTAACAAAATTAATACAGGCCTCCTTTTAGATCAGATCTAAAATTGTAAACAATGCTTGGTAGTAGCCGAAAATTTACAGCTTATCATGGACACATGGGCACAGATTACCAGTGACAGGGTTTCATACAGGGAGGGGGGGGGGATATCCTCCCCGCCCCCCCCCCCCCCCCCCCCCCCCAGGGATGAGGCTATATAACATATGTAACTATATATGCAATTATCATGAAACTAAGTCTGAGAGGTCTTAAATTTCAAAAATTATCTGGGGAAGCATGCCCCCAGACCCCGCTAGAAATGGTGATGTTTTATTATAAGATTGGCTAGTATTTCCCTCCCCCCCCCCCCCCCCAATGAAAAAACCTGTATGAAACCCTGAGTGATACATGTCAACTAGGCGAGCTAGAGAAGTACACCACCTTCCAAGGCTGCAAATACCTCAAATCCTTGAGATTGACTCAGTGCAAACTCATGATCATGTGCTAGCAAATGGGCAGATACTAGAGCCAGGGGTGGATACAGGGGGGGCGGGGCTAAGGGGGCTGTAGCCCCCCCTCAGCCCAGAAATATAAACTTTTTTAATACAAAAATGGACCCTAGCCCCCCCCCCCTTAGCCAATGTAGCCCCTCAAGCTAGGGTCTATCATGAAATTGACTACAAAAATGCACCAAAAATGTCAAAAACTGGCCTTTCTGCTGCCATTTGTACTCGATCTCGGCCGTTTTGTGGGCATGGTCATTAAAAAGCGGGTGTGGTCTAAAAATTTTCGCGCGCTTTGCGCACGATTATTATTTTAGCTCCCCCCCTTCAGAATGTCTGTATCCGCCCCTGAGAGCAGTAGGGATACTATTAATCTTGTACTAACCTCTTCTCCACTATAATGCTCCTCTTGTTGGTCATCCATCCATGTTTCTGGATCCAATCTCTTTTGGATATCCTTCTCGATCACAGTGCTGTATTGGTACAGGTTTCATTGTGTAAGGCTTGTCAATTGCATCACCTCAGTTTGAACTGGACACCTTTGGATGATGGAGAATTGTCTGTTTGGTCTGTCATAGCACTTGCTAACACATAGGAAAGTCTGCCGCTTTTAAACTGCATACCAGCAGCAAAGATCTATCGGGAGAGGAGAAGCATGCATGGTATTAAAAAAATTCACTGCCCGGCTTAGGTTATCTTTTGCGCTATCCAACTTTAAATTGCATACCTACATATTTATAACAGTGAATCTTACCATAGTAGCCTAGGTATACGCATAGAAAAAGGCTGGACTTGGCGAACAAACTGCATAGCACCATGTATATACCAGCACAGATCTGTGGAAAAATATTGTGGCCATGAGATTAAAAGTATACTAGCTTTCCTGGATGCCAGGGGCCTACCTTTGGTGTAAGCTGCATAAGATATCACACACACGCTCAGTCTAATGAAAGAAGCAGGTTCGATTCTTCAACGCGACATGATCAACAGCAGCTTTGCCTCGAGTACAGACAGGGTCGTCAATAGGTGAGTGTTAATTAGAACTAATTACTGACTCAGCACATGCAACACAAAAGCTGAAGATGTCAGACGTAGACGTATTGGATGCTCGAAGTTTCATATGTTGGTAATTTCATTAAATTCAATGATTAAAGACTCCAGCTCTTAATCTTGTTGTAACTTGCGATTTCAGCAACCAGCTAGCTGAGTGAACACCAGACTAGCTGAGACTACTAGAGTGAACCTGATGTCTGAACACGTAAACAAACTGACCTACACCAATAGTGTGGTGATGGTGAGGTCCAGGACACTCATTATCACTTTGTTACTGAGATCTGGAGACGTTGAACTGAACCCAGGACCTATGACAGAAGATGGTTAGATCACCCAGCAATTAGCCTTGAACCCAGGCTCTCTTTCGTGGGTGGAAAGGAGAGCCTGGTACACACTGTCTGCGCGCGTGTCAAAATTCCCAGAAATTCTGGGAATTCGGATTCTTCCGTAAAATATCACATATACTACTCCGTGTACTGAATGTAAACTATCCGTGACACTAATATTATTTATTTCAACTCTATCGCTATTTGTCACGCTTACTGGTGTCTGCCATCATGAAAACACTCAGCATCAACTACTTCTGTCTTGGCAAGGCTCCAGAGCCAGTTGGAAGCGAGAGATAAGAACGAGACCTAGCTATCGGTGATTCGGTAGGTCTACATAAGTCCAGTAGCCTTTTCGAGGTACTAGATGATTATTTTCTAGCCGCCTGTTTCATAGAGACGTCTTAGTCTTTCGAAAACCAATGGTTAGCCAGTTCTTCATATTTATGTCTCCGCATTTTTACCCGACATTGCCGCATACATGCCCAAGCCATGTGTTGCTGGTAGTAACCTCGGAGATATTTATGAAAATGTTAACGCATGCACAGACAGTGTATATGTAATAGCTATACCATGATCACCAGGGATTTATCACGGAAAAACACCCGATCCCGAGGGCGCAGCCTGAGGGAGAGATGTGGTTTTCCACGATAAATCCATGGTGACCATGGTATAAGTGTTATATATCCTGCACCTGATTGGTCCTACCAGAAACTATGTCCATAGCAACAAGTAGAAGTAATAAAGATATCTTTTGAACATAGAACAGAACAAGTTTGTCTTCTATAATATGTGTGTGACTGGACTGGCATCAACCATCATGAACGAATTTAGTACAACTACACGACATGCCATGCGAGTGAACTCTGACTGCCACACCAGTTTAAAGGCGCACTTGCACGGAAGTAATTTACGCATGTTGGAATGTGCAATATCTTGAAGAACGCGGCCCAAAAATTCAAGATTACATAATCAGTTGTAACAGTAACATAACATCATTCCTACTATAGTAGTACTAAGTACTACTGATTACATTCCAGACGCACTCAATATGGCTTTATTACCTAGTGTGAATTTGAATAGTACAACTTCTGTGCAGGTGCGCCTTTAAGCTACCGGCCACCTCTGGAACAACTGGGCACACTGTTGCTTCTCCTTTGGATCGACTTTTTGAAGTGAAAACTCGAACAGTAGCCCAGCTAGCTAGCTATCTATGCACTGTATTTACACGTGGCTGTGTGGTTAGATCGCCATATCGAGCGATAACTAATAACTTCCCGTTGAGTGTTAATTAGTCCATCTGCTTCCTGTACCTATGTAAACAATGGTCTACTCACTCTTCTCTGACTGTGTGTATGTATGAGCAAGCTCTATTCAGCCTTGTTGCTATGTGAGAAGCACTCTAAAACCATTGCTATCATTGGCCAGTCACTTACAGGTGATTGCCAGAGGGGGGGGATTTATCAGTGATTTTTCAGGGATTTATCACTTACAAACCACCCCTGTTACCTAGGATACAAGGGTGAAGTAGGATATATATAATAGTTATTAACCAACTCCCGAGGTTTGTATGCAATATAGAAGCACAAATCCCGAGGACAAAGCCCAATGGATGAGTGCTTCTATATGTGACCGGATCTGAGAAAACCCGGCATATTGTCCAAACGCGCATATGGCGCAATGCGCGTTTTTAGTACCACAGGTAAAAAAATGTCAAAGTCCAGTTTTTGTCATATTTATGTCAGAAAACCTTTCTATTATCCTTTGCCGTCACCTACGGAGGGTAAGCGTAAGATACCAAGGCGAAATAAGCCTTCATTTTGACCTATCTAGTCTGTACAGCTGCCGTACACGGAGCCCGTTGCTAAGGGTGTTAATTAGAATTCCCGCTCGCGGGCTATCTGGATACAGCTAGATTCGTCGAACTACTGTACGTTCACTCACCTTTTAAGTTTCTTAGGTACCGAAGAAGAAGCGGCTCTCGTTATCGACGACGAAGTTCGAGACTAGCTTGACCTTAGCGTTCATTTCGAACGGCTCCACCCAGGTCCATTTAATTGATTTCCGGTTCACGCGTAGTATACGGAAACGCTATACGCGTACATAGCAACGCCTTCAGACCGTAATTTCTCGTTTTCTATGCTTGTAGCGCGATCGTGAACAAAGCGCTCTAGCTCCAAAGCGAAGCGCGCGATCGGTCTCAGACTTGGAGGTAGGTTAGCTCTATGGTAGAGGTTTTCAAAAATACAGTTAACTAAAATTTCACAGAATGGGCAATATGGCGGGTTTTCTCAGATCCGGTCACATATTGCATACAGAGCGAGGGATTGGTTGATAGCTATTTTCTAACCCATTGTTTCCATGGATACAATAAACATGTTTTTAGCCCTCAAGATCTGTATGAATGTTTGCCCTAGCCCTCAGGAACTATATAATAGTAAACATATGGACATGAGCCCTACAAGGAGGGTCTGTATCACATATACAGTACCTTATATACCTTAGCAACCACATAGCAACGGGCTAGAACAGGCTTTCCTTTCCCCCCACGAAAGAGAGCCTGGGTCGAGGCTAACCCGGCAGTGTTCACAATCAGTGATTATTATAGAGCATTAAGTAAAGTTGGAAACTTTCAAGGAAAATTTTTTTTTTTTATGAATTGTGATGAAAAGTAAATAAAATTCCATGGATTAGTACTTTGTAATATCATGCCATGCTCCAAATTTTGTAGAGAAAACTTTTACATAAGCCTACCAGAAACAAGATATTGTTTGTGAGAATTTCTCCCTGGTTCACATTTTCCCATTGTACTTATTAGTTGTATACTCTCCTCAAATTATCATAATCTCGTGTTTTTAACAGATCTTGAGCAGGTTGATAACGCACAAATACTCGGTAAGTTTTCAATGTTTTTCATTTGCTACAAGCCTAATATTGTATGCATATTTGCAGACGAAAGAGATTTTTATCCTCTGTATATCGAGCTTGTGACCATCAAGGCTAAATTCTATGAATTTGGTATTGGGCTGGGTCTACCACCTGGAGAGCTACAGGCAATACAGAGAGGAGCTCAGCATGCTGATCAAGGGTTAGCTGAGGTGCTGTTGGCATGGCTGAGGAATGTTGGGGTGTTTGTTCCTCGGACTTGGCGTGGGCTGGTGAAGGCAGTGGACAGCCCTGTTGGGGGAAACAATCCTGCTTTGGCCATGGCTATTGCAAAGAAACACTCCATTGCTGGTAAGTGTTACTATGTACATTGTACATCATCATCATTCAAGTTCACATCATCTCTTATTAAGTATATCTAATAGTGTTCTCCCAGCATAGTTAGTCATGTCAGCATCTCCCTGATGTTTCATAAGCCTTCAAGGATATGGAATGTGGGAGAGTGATGTGGTCACAGGTTATGCCCTCCCATCGTACATGCCTGATTGGGAAAAATGCCACTTCAACTGAATGGGCTTTTTTATTCTTACACTCACAGCAGGTACCACATCAGTCAGTCACCATAGCAACCACCCACTACCACAGCAACTAGTGCAACACCCCTTTCATCCAGTGATTGCAGCTCCACCAAGTGGTAAGAAATTCACTGCTTTAATACATGAATTGAAATTTCACTATAACATTATGGTAGAGAGTTTACTGCAATAAACACGCATTATGTATACATGTAAGTAGCAACGATATGGTTAACGCCACATGCGTGTCAATCACTATAAATATTGCCCTTAAAATCGAGCCACCCTCAAATTATCCCCACATCAAACAAGGCTTCCAAATAAATTGTCACCACAACAAGAATTCGAATATGTTGTCACTTTATACGCAAACATATTCGATACATTATTAGTGTTAGAATGCAGAAATTTTTAGCTTAATTTTTAGCGTATTGTTTGACAACACTTTGGAGAAGCTACAGAATGCCTAAAGACCAAAGCCAAAGTATTTTCTAAGGTGTACTAAGTGTACTATAAGCTTTGCAAAAGCTTCAAAGCTTTACTTCAACTGCCAACGTCACAAACATGCTGGCGATCACCTGCCACCGTTCCCTCGAGGGGCTATCTTTGGCTCTATGCAAGGAAAAGAACCTCGGGGCAGAAAGTTCTCTCTGTGTTCGTGGAACATAAGCCTCCCTCTGCTCAGGACTACAGCCAGGCCCAAGCCGCTACTCAGAAGCGTCAGCAAGAAAACGTGCCGTTGAATTGTCCTGGGCGATCGAATCGATCAAGGACTAAGCGTTGATATTCTCTGCCTCTTTGATAGGTTCACTTCCAAATGTGATCATCAGAAAGGGGAGGACCCTAGGCGACCATGAGCCGGATATAAGGTTCATAGTGCAGTCACTAGTGCTCGCAAGATCGAGTACAGTTTGTATTCGACCACCATGATGCTTTTAGGCATCATTCGTCACAACGTGCACACTATTTGGTGATGCTTTTAGACGTCACTTGCGTATAAAGGGTTAATATACACTTATGGATCTATAATATGTGTATGACATATGCATGCATGTATGTACTTGTAGCAGTGTAACATGTATTATGACTAGTCTGGCAGGATAGCCCCTTCACAAAGAGGAAGAGTCTGGTGTCATGCCTATACGTGACCTGTGAAGGGGTTGCCCGCCAGACTATAATATCCTTATGACATTGTGTTGATCAGATCGTTTCGTCATTTCCACAGGTCCTGGTAGTAGCAGTGCTGCTGGTGGTTTCATGTTTCATCCTCCCTCTGGTTATCTTGGCTTCCCAAGTCAACCTGGGCATCATTATAATTACGTGGCTCATCAGGCGCAACCTCAGCTGTGCTTTGATCCAAGTATGCAGCACTATTGGAGAAGTACGTGCAAAATGTACATAATTTTTAAGTGTGTGGTACATCAGGATTGTCCCCAGAAAAAAAATAGAGTGGTAATCCTTAGCGATATCGTATACTCGGGCTATTAAGTGCATGCGCTTATAAGTCTGAGCGATTAAGGAAGACTTAGTATGCGCTTAACAAAAAGTGTGTGCTTATATAAGAGTGATTTATAGCACCGCCCATTGGTACTGCCTCCTTACCTCGAGCTGGATACCGTCAGTCAGATACAATTATCGGCGACGGTCCCAGAGAATCTCCTCACTGGTGGCGAGAGACTCGAAGAGTTAGCGGCAACTCGATCATAAGATAGTGAGTTAGTACTGCAGCACACGATTGTGCTTATTTGAGTGCATACGCTTAACAGCAAGTAACAAAACCAACAAGGAAGTATATGCTTATGAAAAAGTGTGCGCTTATAAGAAAGGTAGACTTAACAATCCAAGTCTACAGTACTATATAGCTGAAATTTTTTGCTGAATAAAAACTTTTGCCAAGCCTAGCTACCTCTATATTGCAGAAATATTCAGTGGAATAAATTTTCACCAATATGGTAAAGATCACCATATCCTCTATGTAATCGTTAACTCAGGATAAAATCACAGATAAAAATTTCACCAATAAAAGCAGATGGCAGAATTGGTAAAAATTTTCTCCTGGTGAAAATTTTCAGCTCTATGGTAGCTTGGAACAAATCAAAGAAGAACTGGTGGATTTTTATTAGCAGTTTGCCTACCTTCTTAGTACATGTAGCATTATCTGCTGTCTGTGGTAAACTTAGCCATACTGGGTGGACAAAGTTTACATAGTTCCACAGCCTAAGGAGCACCTGCTATAAGTACTGCGTGATAGTGTGGCTTCTGCTTGGCTATAATAATTATTCACATTGTAGTACTAATATGATGTATGTGCATGTAATAGTGTAATGAGGGACCTTCAAGTGTCAACCATGCACACAAAGTGGTGTGGCACCCCCACCATGCTACCCCACTACCTGTGACACTTAATGGAGTCTAGAAGAAGAGAGTAGTAACTTGCTAAACATATCGCCTGTTATCACTTGGTTCAGTATAATTATTCTTGTGGGTGCATGATCTGTGTATGTTGATTTGTACTTTCTCTCTCAACTTTTACTACACGTAACATAATGTTAATATTACCAAAATTTTTGAGGGAACTCATTTTGTATTCTTCATGATTGATCTCGAAGCTCAGAAATTATACCTGCTAGCTATACATAAGAATGTACATGTACATCGATAGTGTGATGCACAAGTCCTCAAAAATTAAATCACAAATTATTTATCACACATTTTGTGGAAATTGGATCCCTAAAAAAATTCAAAGTATACTGCATAGGCATACGTTTGTACATGCACAGTACAGATGGTAATTGATTTAAATTGCGCATTGAAAAACTAATGCAGTATCATAATTTTTACTGTATACACAGTGCCCCAGTCTCAATATGTCTACTCATATCCTCCACAATGCCAATGTTCCCAGCCAAATGAAAATTCATCCATGTACTGGCAACAAGGTATGGTAAAACAGTATAGGATTTCTTATTAGTCTGTACAATACTGACTTAGTATTGACATGGTGGGAATTCCTAACTGTTTATAAGTGTTCATTAATTTCGGGAATATATTATGAACATTGGTACAAGAATTGGGCCTTACAGACTATCACTGCAGTCTGGTTAGGTAATTAACTCATGCATGATGATTATTAATTTTGATCTGGAACACTTGCGGAAGTTAAAGTCCATGATCTACCAAGCCTTTTATTGCATGCATAGAGTTGTCATGAACTTGTACATTAGTATTTCACACACCATATCCTGCCTTTTGTTATCACAGATAGAGGCACTGACCCTCCACCTACTACACGACACAAGCTCAATACTTTGCCCAAAGATCTTTTAGATCGCTAGCGTAAACTCCTGGCAGATTGTTATTTTGTAAAAGAGTCTTCATCAGACACTTGGCCTCCTCTTAAGGTTATACAATTTATTGAACTTGCATTAGTAAGACAAAGTAAGGAGGCTGATCACATAGGTCTAAAAACAGTGTCTGGAAATATCGATGAAATCTATGGTGACAAAACCAAGATACGTAAATCATGTGGTCAAGATATTGATCAAGCCTTCACTGACGTGTTGCTGGCTTGGTTGAGGCAACGATATAACGTCACCAAGTATGGTCCTCCAACGTGGCATATGCTCATGGGGGCTGTGGACAGTCCTGCCGGTGGGAACAACCATGCCTTAGCTCTGACTATTAGCCATAATCATACAACCAATGGTGAGGAAGTAAAATCTAAGCATCTATTGTGTCATACCTATGACGTAGATCAAAGGCACCACTAAAATTTTAAATCGGATAAAGTTTGTCTGGTGCTCACGCACTACAACTTCAATTCTACTGTAAAACAAACATATGTAGCCTCGCCATTGAACTGCACAGAGTCAGTGATGCTGGCTCACTATAGCTACTAGCTAGTACAAAAAAATCAGTTGAAAGATGGGCGCATTTGTAGTCATCACAGCAAAGAAACCGTCGGGCTTGGTCATATTTTAATGCCACACTCGTAATCAACAGCTCAGATTCAGTATGAACAACAAGCCTCCTAGGTAAGCTTACCATTGAGCAAGAAAGCCTTTAGGCACTGTTATTCCAGTGCTTCTTGAGCCAGCCATCCTGCATGTACGACTGAATAGTGAATTGGTACTGGCTTACGATCAGCGCAAACTATGTGGAAAATTTCTATGTACACGCGCAACTCAGATCAATTTTCTGTATATGGTCCTATATATCCGTAAAATTCCGTGTCATTTAGGCGGGGCAAACTAAATTCACAGTTTATCGTCACAAAGTTTTTGATTTTGCATGCGGGCGGGCGGTCATTATTCAGATTTCAAACCACAGTAGAGAGCTAGAAAGGCCCTACTCGAGATTGCTGAGGCCCTGCCCTCCAATTAGAGCATTCGAGGGGTGGAGCTAAAGTGCCATATATTTACTGTATTGCATCTGAAATCTGAAAATTTTGGAGAAAATCTGAAAATCCATGCGGGCGGTGACGATAAACTGTGAATTCAATTTGTCCCACCTTAGCTACAGTGAGTACTTACCTACATACTTTCGGTCTCTGAAACTTAAGAAAAGCTTTGATATACGCCTCAACATACAAAACTAAGGTAAAAGCATCACTTTATCTGATGGTTATCTAAAACTTGCCAAAATCTTCCTCCATCGAACCGCTTTCTTGGATGAACGTGGCCAATAGCGTCCTTGATGCCTTCTTGTCTTCACAGCAGCCATCAGAACGCTTCTTGACAGTCACCAGACATTAGTTCAACCTTTACTAGCCTACTGCTAAACTAAAAGCTTCATAACAAACTGCAAAGAGTAGGTTGAAACCTGGCGATTCAGGTATCAAATTGAAGCTCAGGGTTCATAGGACACAATATGACTGTAGAAAATCTATTTAACCAACACTCATCAAGAGCAAAGTAATTTTAGAAAGTTTATTCCACCCTGATCTTGACCTCTAATACATTGTATATGGAAATAAATTCGGAGTGTGCTGAATCTAAAGAAGACACTTATTCCTCATGGGAGGACAAAGTAGTTGTTTCAGAGTAAAATAGAAAGATGAAACTTTCATATTTTGGCTGTAGAAAGTAGTGTTGGGCGATGTCAGAAATGTGTATCACAATTATTGTCATCCATAAAATATTTAAGATCACGATTATGGTGATTATTGCAAGCACACTGCATGTAAGTATCAGTAACACATTTGCTGAATATCTGACCAGATATAGCTACCTTGACAGGAGTAATGCATATCATCATTGCCATATGGCCCAGAAGTCACCACACAGAGTAATGGCAGGACAGTTTACACAGCTACACTTAGTACCACTTATGAGCCAACACCCTGAACCAGCAACCAGGAAACCACACTAATACTGTGGCTGTAATTGATGTTTGGGGTCTACCTAGGCATGCGCGTTAGCAATAATCGCACACCAGGATAATCACATGAGGGAAATTAGTGCTGGTTCAATAATCGCGACCTTGTAACATCGCAATTTAATCATGATACTGATTAATCGCACAACACTAGTAGAAAGTTATCAGTAAAGAGAAAACACTTTATGTACATTTGCGACCTCCTGGCTGCCATAGAATGCCATACAAACAGTATATATTCCTGTACGTAACGGGGGTGTGGCACCTCACATATAGTACTATAGGGCAAAAGTATTGCCATATTTCCATATGCGGTTCATTGGATCTTCTTGGCACTCAGAGCTGGGTTTTGTCAGCTTCACAAACTTCATCTGTCTATCTAAGCTGACACTAAGCTCATTCTCTGAACAAAACAGTAGCTGTTTTCCTTGAAACTATAAATGGGACGCACAGCCAGCTATAGCTAGCTAGTACACTTTTATACCTGTACCTTGTGGTCAAAAACCCACGAATGATGCGTTTGACATAATGTTGCTTAGTAGTGGATGCGTTGCTATGGGAACAACCACAAAATTGTGTGATACAAGCTAGTTATATACCAGGTACTTGAGATGCATCCAGTTTAAACCACTCGGCCCTCAGGCCTCTTGCTTTAAACGGGATATATATATACATCCCTTGTACCCTGTATGATATAACTAATACCAAGAGTATACATGTAATAAGGAAAGGAAGAGAGTATCGAACGCGCTATATGGTCCGTGTAATATGTGTTCGGAAAGTCATATGCCAGGAATTCAAACATTGACCAATGAGAACGCTCGATTCAAATAATGAATTATGGTGTGGCCTCGAGTGCAAACTAACGCGAGTGCAATAGTGGCTGAAAACGCGAGCAGATCGCAATACAAAACGAGAGTTCATGAAGAATCTAGCGTAAAACTCAAGAAAAATGCCTCTATTTGTCGCAGTCCTGAGAAAAATCGAGTGTTTAGCTACTTGGCTTAGTCACATGCGCAAGGCGGGAAGTCACGTTACTCTCTGAACGCATATTACATAGACCATATAGAGCGTTCAATACTCTCTTCTCTTATTATATACTCTTGCTAATAACTACATTTGTATAGTATTGATTCTTCATAGCATATGTACATGTACATGTATATGCTATAACATACTAAAACAATGATGGCAGTTTTCCAAGGGTGATCCCTGGGATCATCAACCAAAACAATATGACTGTGACCATCCTTGAGGACCCTATCACTTTTAGCTGCAACTGTATTGGGTGTGGGGAATGGGGGGAGACACCCACAGTAATACAGATTGATATCTGTGTGCAAAAGTCACATGACTTTCCTACCTCCTTTGACAGTTCCTTTGTTCTCTATAGTATATATGTCCAGAAACCTAGACAGTGGTCAGGGTTCTCCCCAGGAAAAATTGAAGCATAGCGCTGGGTGTTGTGACCACATCAACCATTTTGGTTACCACATCAAGGAAATATGGATATTGAAGGCATGGGGGGCCGCTATGCTGAAAGGGCCTGGGGAGAATGCGAAAAGAAGAGAGAGTAGAGGAGCGTGACACAACCACGCACTTGATTAAAATTTAAGTTTTTACCCATGCTAGTCGTGTTGCTAATTTTAGCACAAGTTCAACTCATTGGGCCCTGTGCCCAGAAGCTTGAATCAGGCTTTCAAAGCTTCTCTTGTCGGCTAGACGATGGTAAAATCTTTAGCAGCAGCCTACGGTAAGTCAGGCCGCCACCAGAGTCACTATGTAGCTGAGCATTTGAACTTCAGACATCGCGAACCTAGCCAAAACGCTTTCCGCTTCATTTTAGCTGGCAATCAAGGTGATTTGGGTAGACTACTGCCAATAGAAGGGCCGTACAAGCCCCAGAGGCTCTGGAATCTCAAACAGCTACAATGAGCTATCTGTAAGTACAAAGTTCGTTACACGTCTAGCGTGGGTAAGAAATTTGAATCAAGTGCGTGGTCGTGTCATGCTCCTCCCCTCTTTTTCTTTTCTCATTATGCGCTCTTGCTAAGACATAGCAAGCTGCTTTAACCCTTGCACTAATTTAAGTACTGCGCTGGTGATTGTCAACACCTTATGCCCATAACTACACCAGCGAATTTCTAGACACATTGCTGGATGGACAGATGACAATAGTTATGTAATTACATAGAGCCCCTCCACCTATGCTTTGTGGCGAGGATTAATTGGGGTTACTAGTGGCATGCAGGGCCTGAATTAGGGCAAGCCTGAGCTGATAAGACACCTTTCCCATGCCATTTTTCAATGCTGAGAACTGCTGTATGAGATAATGCATGCTGCATGAGCAAATTCTGTCACTGACACTGAAGAATGTTATTTGACAAAGTGTGGCTTCTCTTTGTTGACATGATGGGTAATCATTCATGCTGTTATGCGCTCAAGTTAGCTACCACTTTGTTTCCCTATCTGTGTTTGAGTTTCCTGCAGCGTGACACTCTCTGAAGTCTATTGACTCGATCTAGCCTAGCCAGCATGTAATATCAACATTGAAACACAGGGAGCAGGGTTTCATCCAGAGGGAATCATTTTGGGGGGGAAGCTCCGGGAAATGGGCATGGCTTTATATACTTTTCTATACAAGTGTCCCAAATTTGGGGGGGGGGGGGGAGGAGCTTCCGCCCCCCGGATGAAACCCTGGGGAGTAGTCTGGGGACGGGTGCACCATGCTGCATCCCAATGAACACATGTTCATGAACTCGGAGTATGCACAATAAACTATTTCATATTTATGTCTTAATTTAGCACGATGCTATACGTATTTTGCACACACTGCACATGTGACAGACGTACCATACACATATTGCAGCAGTGGTTGTATCATTTACGTGAGGCATGCTCAGGCTTGCCCCAATAAAGACATAATACATGTACTGATATTTCAAATGTCCCTTTTATACAGGTATAACAGCTTCTTCTCCCAAACGTCAGAAACTTATAGCACCCATTCAAACAAATCAACATGAACAGTTGTCAACGGGCCCTTCCCAGAACTATAAACGCTGGCGTGAATTACTTGCAAACTCTTATTTGGTAGACGATTCTTTATCACTCACTTGGCCTCCTCTTAGAACTAGTCAGTTTGTTCAGCTTTCATTAGTGAGACAAAGTAAGGGGGCTCGCCACATAGATCTGAAAACTGTGTATGGAAAGATTGACGAAGTTTATGGTGATAAAACAAATGTAGCTATTAGAGACATATTTGACAATGTGGAATATAGATCGTTGATTTTATTTGAAGGTAGGCCAGGAAGTGGTAAGACCACCCTGATGATAAAAATATCTCGTGATTGGGCTAAGGGTGAACTCCTTCAATCTAAGCTTGTATTGCTTGTTCAACTGCGACGTCTCTATGGAAAGGAAGATATTTACTTGAGTGATCTTTTCCATGTTGCGTGTAGCACTTTATCACCTGAAGATATACGTGGCTTAACAACATACATTGAGGGGACTCTTGGTAAGGATGTGGTTTTTCTTTTAGATGGCTTCGATGAGTACGCTCCAGGATCAAATGAGGACAGCTTTATTTATAAACTAATAGCTAAGCAATTCTTTTCAGAATCAGTAGTGATAGTATCATCTCGTCCAGCTGCTACTCAGCCATTCCGACGAATTGCAGCAAGGTGGATTGAAGTTGTTGGATTTATGGAAAAAGAAGTTAACGATTACATTTATAGTTACTTTGTAGATAATCAAATAAAGGCTGAGATGTTGGTAAAGCATTTAAAACAACATCCTAATCTAATGAATTTATGTTACCTTCCTCTCCACTGTGCTATGCTTGTGTTCCTTTATGAGGAAGATGTGGTTCTACCCAAGACAGAAACTGAATTCTATCGTGATTTTACACTTTCTACACTTGTACGCTGTAATTACAAGAAATCTGGAAAAGCACCATCACATTTGTCAACGTTTGATGATCTACCACATAATGAAAAGATTATCTTTAAAACAATTTGTAAGCTAGCTTTTGAAGCATCAGTAGCATCAAAGCAGGTTTTCAAACTACCTGAACTTCAAACCATTAGCTTTGATGGCACAAATGAGGACGTAAATAGTCTTGGATTGATTGTGATAGATAGGTATTTCGTGAAATTTGGACTTGATGAAACATACTCCTTTCTGCATTTATCTCTACAGGAGTATTTGTCGGCTGTATACATTGCTGGACTAAGTGCAACAGGGCGCGAGGCCATTATCAAAGAATATGGCAATAAACCACATCTTTTTGTAATATGGCGCTTCTTGTTTGGAACACTTGATTATTCCAAGGACACAACCACAAACCTTTTCAAACTATTGATGGAGGCTACACATGAAGTAAACAATAGTTGTAATTTATCTATCCAATGTGCATTTGAGTCACAGAATGACCTCGCCTGTTCTCATGTCATTGATTTTTATAAAAATAAGCTCACATTTTTAGAAATTAGTCTTACATCTACTGATGTAGCTTCCATTGTTCATCTCCTAAAGTGTTCTAAGTGCACTGATGTTCATTTATCATTTGAAAAATGTATGCTTAATGAGGATGATGCTGCAGCTCTCTTACAGGGAATTGGTGATTGTCAACTTTCACTCACACTCGAGTATGTACATAGCAACTAAGTCTATACATGCATGCTCTCATGTACTGCTCCACATGCAGGGGTGCTTTCAGACGACTGATACACTGTGTTCCAATGTTAAATGCCTTAAATGTTGTTTCAGCTGTTTCAGCTCCTAATTTGGTTCAATTAGAGTGAGTTACACGCAGACAGTATTTAGAATGTACTGAACACTACATACATTTGTATATATATTATTACAGGATCATTGGCTGTCTTCAGTTCAACTCAGAGGAAATACTGGAATTCCCTAATCTCAAGAACATTACTACCCTTCAAGCACTCAAGTAATTTCTATGTACATGTATACAGTTAAATCCCTACTGTAAGGTCCTCTCCTTTTGCAATCAGGACGTACACTGTGCATGGTGGTTCCAGCTAGGTATAGAGGTATACAATATTATGACTAAAATGAGGATACCCCTAAATTAGTACACTTGAAGCTGTTGCACAGATGTCTTATCATAATAGAGATCCACTGTACATGCATGATAATAGCTTATGTGTCTGTTTACTGCATACATGTATTATTTGAGTGCTTGCATGTGAAGTAGACTATGTATTACTGTTCACCTGTAAGATAGTTATGTATTCATACAGATTTAATAAAGTGGGAAAAATTGTTGGACTTGAAGAATGTTTCCAGCACTGGCCTAAGTTAAAGGAACTCTAGTGAGTTGAATGTGTTAACAGTAATAAGAAGCAAAGTGGGCCACTCCCTAATCAGATTAATAATCAGAGTACAATCAATCAAAAATGGCTTTGGGTACATTAATGTGAAATAGTATTTCATTTTTGCTACATGTGTAGTACTAAGAGAACTGTGTGTAGCCGTCTAAAATGACATACCTAAAATGAAGACACCCTTTTGGTTAAGACGTCTATAGTATGCAAGGCTCTACCTAACTTTGGGAGTTACTGTCGTAGGAAAGTTCAGTAATTCCTTTTTTGCCTTGAGGTAAGTGCTTGGGTATCATCGGTTGAAAAGGAGTAGGCTAGATATAATGTACACTGAAAATTTAGCATGTGCACGCACAGGTGGTGTGTGTGGAGATTGTACAGCAGAAACAATAATTCACCATTTTCTTTATCCAGTCTATGTGATTATTGCTGTGATGTTACTCATGCTCAAGCTGTAATCAAAGAGTTGAAATTTTGCCGTCAATTGCAGAGACTCACGTAAGTTAAGAACTGTGTGTACATGTACAAAATGTACATGTATGTACATGTATGTGCATAGCTGTTTGGGAATTGTTCATAATGGGCTGGAAGATTAATGCTAACAAGTGGAGGAGGTAAAGGAAAGCTTCACCCATGCCCCATGTAAAGGGAGGGGAAAAGAGAGAGAGAAAGAGAGAGAGAGAGAGAGATGGATAGACACAGCTGCAGAAGAGAGAGAATGGAAAGGATACTGATTTATTATGGAATTCTCTTCACACTAAAGATGGAGAGTGTTTGCATTTGCATGTTATCATTTGTATCCATCCATATAATATTATATGTAACATGACAGTAGAATTATTACATGTTTTACAGTACTAGAATCAGGCTGGAAACATTGTATATTTTACAATAGCTGTAAGTTAAAAGCTACGAAGGCACCTATGTCTGCCATTCTGCATGACAGTACTGTACTAAGGCCATGCAAAATAAGTAATCTGTTTCTTGTCACCGGCCGTTCCATGCCCCTGTTGACTTTTGATATTGAGCAAATACAGAGGCAGGCACAGGGTCATCAATTTAAAATGCTGCTTTGATCTGCTCTTCAGATAAGCTTGAAATGTTTGGTTTATGGCATTGACTGCCATATTAAATATCAAAATCAGCCACCCCCTGTGCATACTTGTACATTACAGTATTCTATAGGACGAGAAACAGAAAATTTATTTTGTGTGGCCTAAGGACAGAAATATAGAAGGTTAAGGCCACCTTAGCCTCGTCCCCAGGCTCCTCCCAGATTTCAATGTTACACGTAGAAAAACGGGGGAGTCTGATATCTAATTACACATGCGCCCAACAGTCTAACCTTTTGAAGACGAGGCGATTGTCACTTCTTGAACTGCCAGTCGAACTTTTATCTGGCATAGTCAACATTCACCAGTAAACGGTGACTTCAGAAAGTGGAGGTACGTAGATCTATTTTCTACTGTTCCCCTACCCTTCCCATGCTTTGTACAGTTGCGTGCTAGTCACATGCAAGTAGATACCAGGCCCTCTCACTTTTCAGCATGCAATGTTGAAAAATTGGGAGGAGTCTGGGGACGACGCTAAGGCCACCTTATATTGTCGCACATAACACTAATACCTGGAGTTCACGTGACCAGGACAATTGTAGCCTACCAAAGTCACATTAGTAATGAAACTTGGATGTAGGTTACTCTGTACCCCTGTGTAGCATTGAAATACCAGTATATTGTCATCTGTGTACAACAGAGCACAATCATAATTATTATTCAACCATAAGTTTGACAATGTGAGCCTAGAAAGCCACTGAGCAGCTGCACACTGGCCAAGCAACTAGATCAGAGTATCTCCTATCATATAGCTACTTATTCTAGTAAGTAGCTATCCACCCCCCCCCCCCCACGCCTATACATACATATAATATTATGTGAATTGCACAGCTTGGTATTGACTGTCTATGTGTTTATGAATTTGCAGCTTCTGTGGTGATGGTGATCCATGCTGTCTTGATGAATCTGCATGTAGAGTCTTAGGAGAAACATTGCAGTACCTCCCAAAACTTCAGCATATCAAGTAAGTTCTGTTGTGGTACTATCATTGTCCTAGCCAACCTCTACACTGTGGTTACACACTAATCATTCAATGTACATGCATGTATACATACAATGTACTTGTACTATGATGCAGCCATACTTCAAAGGAAAAATAGCTAGTACAAAACCCATGTACTCAAGAAATCTCACACACCCTAGGATCCAGCTGCATAGTAAAGTACAGTGCTTGTGGTAGGGGAAACACTCCTCAATGTCTGGGTTGTGGCATCATAGTACAAGTCGGCTGTATGCATATAATGTGTGTACTGTACCCTTCGTGTGGTATAATGAAATTCCTCAGGCTTCGCCCAGAAATACAATGTATACCATGTGTTGTAGTGTGTTTTAAATTTTTTCACTACTAATACACTCTTGACCACACTCAGGGTACACACATACTCTGTACTTGCACCCATAACTGGCTGTTGATGTACTTACCTATGAGCATGCACAGGCATTTAGCTTGGTTAGGTGTGGTTAATAGGCGAAAGAGCACAATCTATATTGTTTATGGCCCTAGTCACACATGCCTAGAAGAAAAAATAGAGATTTTTTTTTTGCCATAAACCCTTGTCACCCACCATGATACCTAAAACTCAAGATCTGGCAATTTTTATGTAAAGCTGATTACTTCACCTCTTGCATATGTGTAGGATAAAAAGCTTGTATCCATTCTACAGCACTGTTGTCATATTCTATTGTGTCATGACTGTTGCTTTAGTGAGCTTAATAACTTGAGGCTATTGAGATTGTACACAAACATAGCCTCATTCCCAGGCCCTGTTCCCAGCTTTTCGATGTTGCACGCTGAAAAACGTTGAAAAAATCAGGGAGCTGCTGAGAGTGTTATTGCATCATCCTCATGCACACATTAAAACACTTAATGCCAGGTAACTATTATTTATAGTCTGTGCATAACTACCATTGAAGCTTGATAGCTCTAGCAATATGATGCAACATATACTCAGTTTAGTTACTGATTTAAGGCGTACTCTAAAACCGTGCAATATCTATTTAATGCACACTCAAGTGTGCTATACACTATTTAATGCATACTTTACATATGCATCCGATTGGTTGAAAGTCACATGACCAAAAATAAGTGTTACGCAAATATCTAGGATAATATAATGATAGTCACGTGAAAATCAACGACCCTTTAGCTACACATTGTAGATTATCATCGAAATGAACCTGAACGATATGCCCAGTAGCGAATAGCCATGAATGTGATTGCTAATTGGTTGTTGGTATGGTGCCCACATACTGTAGGTAGTAGTTGTACTATGGTTTTCTAAGGAGTATGGGTATTTCACCCTGAGTGTGGTATAATGATATTCAGAGGGCGAAGCCTGAGGAATTCCATTATACCACAGAAGTGTATATAACCCAAGCACATTAGAAAACCATAGTACAGCTGACTTGTACTATGATGCCACAACCCAGACATTGGGGAGTGTTTTTTCATACAGCCTAGGGTGTATGAGGTTTCTAGAGTACATGGATTTTTTACTTGCTGTTTTTCCCTTTGAAGTATGGCTTCATCATAGTACAAGTGTGGCTAAAGCCTCGTGGTATCCATATCTTGTCAGAGTAAGTGAAAGGTAACTTTCTCAAATGGGCACTGAAGTTTACATCATTGATTAGCTAAGGGATTACTCATAAATTGTTCATTATTACCTCATTACCACAATAAGCTACTTGGCATCTATAATTTGGTGTACACTATATATAACCACCAAAGTCCACACAGCCTGAGCCGACATGTGCTCCTACAGTGAGAGTTCCTTGCATAGGTTATATAATCTTGAGTAAACCAATACACACACAAACGTGTAGTCTATATTTGAATAACAACATTGATGATTCAGTAGTCACTCATCTGGCTAAGGGCCTCACTCACTGTGTTCATCTTGAAGAGCTGGAGTAAGTTACTAATGCACTGGTCCTATCTACATGTAGTATGCCCTATTCATGGCTGTACACATGGGTATGGCTGTTTATTGCATGGTGTGCATACACAAACATAGTCTAGGGCTGTGCTGTAACATTGGTGATTCAGAA
The DNA here is from genome assembly GCA_964291365.2 of Stappiaceae bacterium. Classification (GTDB taxonomy): domain Bacteria; phylum Pseudomonadota; class Alphaproteobacteria; order Rhizobiales; family Stappiaceae; genus JBDWFY01. The sequence goes on along the minus strand of OZ220010.1, from coordinate 685,029 downwards.
GCTACTCATCTGGCTAAGGGCCTTGCTCACTGTCCTCATCTCAAGGAACTCCAGTAAGCTGCCATTTGTTCATTTTCCTACTGCCGTTTTTCAGGAGAAGCCCTGGGATATCCATCCTAATGGCATGCTGTGGCAATATCACATGACTGTACCACACATAGTCCCTGATATGTAACATGTGTCCTGTTTGTGCATAGTAATATTATACATTATGTATGTAATACATAGTAGCTCTATATACTGTATGGTGGGTAATTTTTGGGGGGTGCTAATTTTCGTGAAAAGTCAGAGAAAGCCTTCAGGATTAATTTTCGTGGTTTTAAATTTCGTAACTGCAAGAATGTCTTACAAGCGTGCGATGCTGCACCAACAATAAACAGATGATGTAATCTGGCTATTCACAAGTACAATCGTACTGGGCTCAGGCGATCGGACCTTGCTCTTTATTTCATATCTCAGAGAAATAGTGCAGCAAGAGGATCTATAGAGTCAAGGGCGCCTATGAAAATTACTGGCCATACAGTAATCTATGCATATGACAGGGATGAAAATTTTTCACCAAAGCCAGTAGCAGTTGCCTTTCACAGTATTGCATGAATACATATTTCACAGAATTTATTTAATAAATTTCGCCACATCATCTATGTGTTTGTAAACACAAGGGAAACATTTAAATCGCCAAAACTTAGCAAAATTTTTTCTGCTCTAAATTACCCACTATACGGTAACAATATTCTAATTCTTTCCATGACATTGTATATTAAACAGCCTTAGTGGGTGCACAATTGGTGATACTGGAGTCAAGGTTCTACTTGAAAGTCTCATGATGAATTGTAAAGGGATTAGAGAACTTAAGTGAGTTTGACAACTCAATCATAATGATCCACATCATATTGAATTTCTCACGTTCCTACATGTTGCAGTCTAGATGAGAATGAATTAACAAATAAGAGCATACCCTGTTTGATGGAGTTCATTGAGTCATCCAGGAATCTTGAAAAATTGGTCCTTGTAGAGTAAGTTTGCTCTCAGTACCTCATGCAGTACTTAGTATGGTAATACTGTAAAGCAACATTTTTCTGCACGAGTTTTATTTATGCGAGTCGAGCACCAGTTGCATAAATTTGTACCGCATAAATTTTTATCCCACTATACATTATGAAAAATGAAAACACATAAATAAAAATCATGTAAGTTTATCAAGAGGCCCGTTTTGACAGATTCGCATAATTTTTTCACACGCATATTAATGTCGCTTTATGGTAGTACCTTCACCTCATAGGTTGAGTGGTGAGTGTACCAAGTTCACAGAGAGAGGATGGTCAAAGCTGGTTGAAGCAGTGGAACAAAGAAACTCAACAGAAGACATGACTCAACTGGAACTTATTGGTTATCCAACTGTGGAATCAGATGATGAATCTGGTGATGATAGTGAGCAAAACAAAACAACAGTATGGTGAAGTGTATGTAATTATTATTGAATGACACGTATGTGGTTATCAATAACAATAGTTTAGTATTGTCCAATTTCATGCTGCAATGTTTACTGTAATAATTAACCATGTATTCTAATTTACACTTAATTGATAATAGTATTCCTGTACTGTCAAAATAGCCACCTTTGTGGGAGATACATGCACACAGCAGAGGAGGTATGTAACCATTAATATTCCATGTGACCTGTGTGCATACCAATATGCATCATCGTGGACATGTCCCCATATGGTTGCTCTGTTGAAGCTTAAAATTTAAAGGAACCCCAAGGGATCCCAGCTTGATTAGTGTAGTTTCAATCGCTGATCACGACCATATATTTTTTTGTTTAGGGATCCCGAGGGATCACCCTCAAAAACCGCTGTCAAATTTTACTGTGTGAAGTATATGGGGATAATTAAGAAGTGATGACAGCATTTTTGGCAAGCACGATCATTTCGTACATCCTCCGTGCACACAATGTGTAACGGTATAAATTACACCATGGATTGCACAAATGCAATTGGCATTCTAAAGAAAGGGAAACATGCTCATTACTGTGTGTAGCTGTAACCATGGTAATTAATTAAGAGCTCCAAAATAAGACAGATAGTAATTTACTGCAAACACAAATTAAGATACCCTAATAATTAATAGCAAAAGAAGAGTCATGATGCTATGCCTGGCTTTATTTTTGCTGCTCTCTCTAACAGTTCTTTGATAAAGCTCTGTAGGGAGGAAAAATGGTAGGTAATGGTCGTCAATACACCATGTCCTCAGTTCATATAATATTATGTGTGAACATGCATACCTCACAAGGTCTTTTAGCATCCTTAAGGTAATCCTGCAGTAATTTGAAGGTATAAGAAACATTAGTGTACTGTAGATCAGGGGCATACAGGATCTGTAGGAGGATTCCCATGCCAGAGCCGTGCAATAATTGTTGCTCTATCTCCCCCCACCCTCACCCCCCACCCCCCCAACACACACACCATCACCACCACTGTTACTGAAAAGTAAACAACAGGCACCGCACGATCCAACAGATCGAGGTATCCAAGCTAGGGGGCAGCTGGCTTAAAGGCATTGTGTCCCTATATAAGGGCCGCGTGTTACTATTTTTAAAAACATTTGAAATCAACCGCAAAACGTGACGAATATGGACGTCACGCGCACGCAAGCGCTAGCGGTATCGATCTTGGCGTAAGCCGCGCCCACAGTCAGCTATCAGTCGATCAATCCCAACGCGCCTACGATGGCGGATAAGCCCAAGAAACGAAGGCTACACATCGAAGGGAGAGGTAAGCCGGCCCTTCTGCATCCTTCAGTACACTCGCGAAGTCGGTTTCGCTAGCTAACACCAAAGTACACGCCCGATCGCGGGCGCAGGGCCAACTCGGCCGGCCAGGCACGGGCAAGTGGCATGATCGCGACGTCACAAAACCACATCACCCACGTACTTGATTGGATATTGGGGATCCCCATCCGGCTTCCGTTACTAAAAATACGCTTATATGGTGACACTGTTCCTTTAACAATTATAGACAATAGTTATGATCTTATGTACAAGCGAAGTATTATAATCTGTGGTAAGGATCTGTTCATACATAAAGTTGTGGACACTCTCACTTCATGATTCACTCACTTTGAGTCTCTCTTCTCTATCTTTTTCATCAATGCCCATGATGTCATCCAGGTCCAGCCCAGGATAGCTCTAAAAATAATTTTAAAAAGTCACACAATCATAGTTTTCAGAGTAAATATTATTTTTTACAATCAGTAGTGATACATATGCAATGTACTTAAAATATTATCAGATTCTGGTTCCCCAAATGATGCAATATTAGGTTTATCTAGGCTCAGCTCAGGGATACCTTCATGTCATTGTGTACTTGCATGCACATGCATGACATGATATGATTGTGGGCTTTGCTACCACAACAAAGCAGAGGAAGTGTGCTTCAAGTGACACACCCACACTGTCCACATACACACACGTACACATTTGTCAATGATCCACTATAAATTGTATATAATTGTATTCTCAATCAAAGCTTCCTATCATTATATTAAGATTATAGTTGTCCGTCTGTCCGTCCGTTACGGGAGGTCAGCGGAAACGATTTGACCCCTAGAAACAAGAGGCTATATCTCTGGCCATTGAGCAATAGAAGCTAGAACTGGGCAATCTCTGTGACCGCCATCCGTGGCACTAGCTACAGGCACGAACACTAGCTTATTGGACGGACTGTACAAAAACCACGCGACAATGGACACTTACATGTAGTGGGCTGCAGTTAGCTAAGGAGCTTGATTCGTGAGAAGATATTGTCTGAGTGATCATCATGGAGGTAGTAGATTCCGAGGGTTTGCCCTTGTCTTCACAAGTCTTGCGAGAGAGTTGGCGAGCGAGATAACGAGTTTCTTGGCAGTTGATTAATTTAGCAATGTGCTCAAAACAGGATGTCATAAATGCGCGTGCTCAATGGAATGTTCTGGAAACCAGGTAAAGGGCGGTCTTAGCTGCCATGCTGACCTATATCCTCTAAAATTGCAATTAAATGACGAACCCACCACCACATGATACAAGGTCTTACTCTGGATTATTGATCACCTATATACTCATGGTCAGGCTGGAGTCCATGCAGGTAATGCAGAGAGAGTTCCAAACCCATATACCTTACCAAATTAAGTAATACATGCAGACAAACACAGGTACAAGCAGGGGGTGAGCGAAGTGAGCCCCCCTGCTTGTAATAACACAGTATTACACTTAGGGATTGTTTTGGGAACCATTATGATACATGTTTGGTAGCTAGGTGATTGCAAACTTTAATTAATATACCATATTTATTCGAATAGTAGCCGTGGCTACTATTAGCTTGAGAGCGGCTCTTATTCGAGGGCAGCTTTTATTAATTTTGGGCGGATATCGTGCAGTGCCATTGAGAAACAGTAACACAAAAGACTGGTTTATGACGGCTATACTTCAAATAATCGAGATGTGATCGAAAAGTAACCTTCCACGCTACCATAGAACCAATCCAAGCTTGTCCTTTTCCACATTTCTGCCCTGAAAGAATGACAGTGCACCACTTGCGACCGTAGCCACACCCACTTAATTATGTTCGCACATGTGTCTGGCTACTACTCAGGGTGTGGCTTCTATTCGAATAAATACGGTACATGTATCACATAATCTATACACAATCATAAAACTTACACCGTGTACACACACACACACACACACACACACACACACAGAGTACACTCTCACACACACATACACATGGTCATTTTTTTATCATGGCCTCCAAATGGCCAGGTATTGATGATTTGCTGGGGATTCAGGAAATCCTGTGGCTTCAATTATAAACCATAAACACACCACATTAAGGTTATCCTTTCAATAACTACCATGAATGGATGCACATGTACACACATATTTGTCATACATGTACATACAGTAGGAGGCATAAAAACGGTGATGTTTCCGTTCCGTTCCGTTCCGTCGAAACGGAACGCGAGCTCTGCCGTTTGCCGTTCTATCACCTGCACACCACCGTTGCATTTCCGTTCCATTTCCGTTCCGTTCCGTTTGGGCCTGGCCGCTCGCGATCGCGCTAGCGATCGGTAGTACACCACGCCCATGCTTGTAGATCGAGTTGCAAAAAAAATCTTGTAGAAAGTGAGATCGCCTTCGCCTCTATTATCAAGACGCCATTGTTCGAGTACCTGCCAAGCTGTTTATCGCTGGAGACCGCTCCGTGTAGTTAAACCACTCGAGTGTTACTTGAGGCTGCACCGTCGTGCTGACCGCTCGAGAAACTGTCGAGGCTTCCCCGTGGAGTTGACTGTTCGAGAAGGCCGGTGTCTGTCGCTGGAGGTTGCTCCGTGGACTTGACTGCTCGAGAAACTGTCTGCCTCAAGACTGGTCTTGCACCATTGTTGCCAAGCCAGTACCGCCAGCTAGCTAGCTATTGGTTCTGCACGGGTGCGCGCCACTAATACTAGTGTAGGGCCGTTCCGTTTCCGTTCAATTCTCGTTTCATTGAATGCCGTTCTCCGTTTTCAACTGCACGGAAACGGTATCTGTTTCCATTTAAACGGAACGGAACGGAACGGAAACGTCACCGTTTTTATGCCTCCTACTGTATTACAGCAGATTTGCTCTCAAAATTTAAATGCACATGTACTGCACCTACAGCATATAAATTACTAATCTGCCCATCCTTTGTGAATATATGAAGGCAATTTCCCTAGCAAATCTACTTCAGTGTATGCACTTAGGTTGTGAAAGAGAAAAGCAAGCTAAAGTTATGATAACCTATCGAAACCTCTAGAGAAAACAAACAAGACACCTATATACTAAACACACAGTAATATAGTTTCAGTCTGAGCTAGAAAGCATCAAATTATCACTTCAGAAAAACACACGTACATTTACACTCCAGTTGAACGCATGAGTGACTGACTCATGCACTAATTTAAGGCGAACACAGCACATACAATGTCATAATGTACATCGAACAATAATCGTGTAGCTACATGGGATATACAGTAAAAAGGGAACGCTCAATAATGTTTATATGTGTAGGGAACTTTGTTGATATACTCTAAATGTTTACTACTGAGCCTTGTTTCCTAGGTAATAAACAGGGATTATATTCAATATCATACTTCCTATGGGGCAAAACATTCAATATGAGGATATCATACTTCCCCCAGGGAGCCACTTCAGCCAATCACAGCAGAGGTCTTGCATAGCAACAGCCAGTGCAAATGCAAATGGAAACAACTCAGCAGATGAAACTAGACAAGTTGATGGCTAGCTCCATATAGCTATAGCACGGAGTATGCAACAGTAGAACAGTAGGAGGACAAGACAGTACCACAATTATTATAGTAGATCACTTGTGTAAACAAAGTGGGAGGAGCTATCTCTAACTAACGCACACCACCATGTGCAGCTGCTAATCGTTTTCAACTAGCTTACCTTGTCACAAGTTGTAGTATGGAGATGTTCTAGATTGCCTGAAGTAGTAAATATATTAGTGATTCACTGATTGCCAAGGAATTATGGCAACGTAAATAAACTTCGTCCTCGGACTCAGTTCGTTTACTGCCATAATCCCTTGGCAACCAGTGAATAACTATAACATATATCCTACTCAGCCTTGTATCCTAGGCAACAGCCATGGTTTATAAGTGATAAAACACAGGAAGTGGTCTGATAAATCCCTCTACTTGTAAACTTGTAATTGGCAATTACAGGTGGTAACTGTCAACTATAGTACATGTAAATCCCACTACAAATACTTGTAATTAGTAATTACATGCTGTTTATTTTGGCATGTACATGTACAGCACATGTATAGCTATAGTAGAGCTATACAGTTCAAAGCATAGTCGTTGTCAAGGCCAAGGTCGGTTGCTATGTACATAAATGTAACAACAGGCTGGACCAGTCAGGTGCAGGATATATAACACCATAGATATTATAGACTACGTAAACGGGATTGGAAACCGCTCACGTGAGCCATAGAACGTGCACGCGCACTCCGTGTTATAGTTTGCGATTGGCCTTGGACACCTGCACTGTTTCCAACCATTGATGGGTTTATTCGCCTGTTATGGCCTGGTCTGGTGTTCAAACGTACTTGTATCTGAACCTGGCTCACCTGTTCTTCCCTGAATCGAAGGTACACTGACAGTTGGTATCATTGGATCAGCCCAGTCACGACGATGCAGTCAGCGTAATGATCGGTGTGGACCATTCTGTCGATCAGTGACACGCCTGTTGGTTATCTACTAGAAGAAGTGAGCACTCAGTGAATGCGTGATGGTGTGTGGAAGACCTGGAAACACTTATCCTAGTGTCCATAGCTATCTTTGTACAGCCTAGTAAATATCGGTGGGGGTGCCCTCAGTGATCAGGCAGCCTGGCCTGGCTCAGGTGGACCAAACCTACAATCCAGGTACTTTTTTCTAGTATTAAATTAGGAGTCTAGGACAGATCACCATGTGCTGTCACAGTAATAAAAAGCTCACTAGTAGGCTATAACAGTGACATATAGCATGGGTGGAGCACACATGCCTTCACAGCAACCACACAATGTGTAAACTATTTATGTCCCCACTGTGACCTTATTCAACTAGTTCTATGCATATGGCCCCCTAAAAGTGGCTAATCCAGGTATTTCCAGATTTTCCATCTTCAATCTATGCTGGTTGACAGCCTCTGTACCCTTGAAAAGCTTGCTAGAATGAGGGAACTGGAGTCAGCATACCCAGCAATGCGGCAGTGTCCTCATGAGTCATGGTTTATGTATTCGGTTCTGTTGAAATACTGATTCAGAAATGTTTGTCCATTGGTGGTGGAGGTTGGGGGGGGGGGTATATGAGACCAGGAATAGTTTGTTGAGCTCCATGGTGTGTGTGTGTGTGTAGACTATAGTTGTTTCAAAACATCTTTGGTCATTCCATCGTTATTTGCCACAGTGCCATACAATAGACATGCACAATAATTTTGTGATTTTTGACTCAAACTATATACTTTACTGATTGTTTTCAATTCTTCTCAGTACCCTATCCCAGTGCACACACTTCATGACTATCAGAATGTGTCGAGTGTTCCACCTCAAGACCTGACTTGGATGATGTCCAGTCCCACAAAGTTTGGCTTATTGGAGGTTAAGAAAAACTGCATTTCAGTGAAAAAGAAGGTTGGTAATACACTTTTATAACTCTTCATGTATCTATTCCGGTATCTCCACAGGTTACCTATCTTCTCAAGCTTTGACTGGCAGAAGACTCCCTTTGTGGCTGTGGCTGTAGTCCCACAAAGTTTTCTCTCCTAGCTAGCTAGCGTTTGTGTGTATCATTTTCATGTGAATTTATGTGAAAAATTACTTTTTGACAGGGCTATGTTAAATTAAGACTGTTGTTGATGTGTACAGTGTGGTGGAGAGCGTCGCTGTAGCTCGGTACGAGCAGTATCCTGGGTTTTTAGTTCGTGGTTTTGTGGTTCTTTGAGCGGGCGCGACCGTTTCCAAGGTCGCAAACTATAACGCGGAGTGCGCAAAGCGCTTGTACAGGCGTCTATGGCTCACGTGAGCGGTTTCCAATCCCGTTTACGTAGTCTATAATATCTATGATAACACTTATACCATGGTCACCATGGATTTATCATAGATAACCACACCTCTCCCTCGGGCTGCGCCCTTGGGATCAGGTGGTTATCCATGATAAATCCCTGGTGACCATGGTATAACTATTACATGTGTACACATACACAGTAATACTTGTCTTCCTAGTACATTTCAAACTCAGGGAAATTAATCATCCCACTGCCTGTTGAGACACACCCGCAAAGCAAAAATCAGTGAATAGCCTATAGTCTTCTCAATGAGATCTACAGACCATGGAAGTGAGTGGCTCAGTGTGTAAGTCATCTCAACATATGGACCCCTCCCCCCCCCCCCCCCCCCTCACAGTAGTGATCTATTTGGAAAAGTTATCTAATGCATCATCGCACTCCATTATACAGGTAGGCATAACACTTTTTGGTAACATCCAAAATAGTGAGCAATAATCTCTCCACATTCACAACTGGAGACTGCACGAACACAATTTTGTTACCACACTGAATCAACTGGAACCTTACAAGGCTCTCATTATAATACACTGGAATTCAGTGTTTGTGTTCCAAGGGTGATATTATCATGTGGGGGACCAAACCAAAGTACAGTCAGAGTCTAAAGTACAAGGTAATTGGTTTGATGAATTCCACTTGAATTATTAATTTATGGGTAGCTAATCTGAGTTGTTTTGTAGTCACAACTCCATTAGATGATGGTTTAATATATATTAATATATATTATAATAATAGCACTGGATGACACCAATGTAGGGTATATACTCATAGCTTATTTTAACAAAAGGATGGTGCGTGCAAGATCACATGCCTCGGTCTAGAGACTTTAGCCTTAGGGGGATCAAGGGAGGGAAACGTGAAACTGTACACAATACAAACCTCCTTTTGTGGTCCATTCATCACTTTAATACACACACTTTAGAGCTATGTACAATGTTTGGTACTAGCCAACAATTTACAGCTTATTTATATCACAGATATGGATGCAGATGACATGAACATTTACACAATGAAACAATTTTGTCCAGGGAGCCTAGGAAATGAGTGTACTGGCAAAGGCTATTAACACACACAGAAACATAACTTATCATCCTCACTTTATCCGACGCATGATAATCATGCACTAGCAAATGGGCAGTTACGAGTACAATATTATTTATACAAACCTCTTCTCTGTTGTAGAGCTCCTTTAGTTAGTCGTCCATCCAAGTTTCCAGCTCTAATCTCTTCTGGATCTCCTTTCGATCGTAGCACTGTGTTGGTACGTGCTTCATCACGTAAGGCTTGTCCACTGCATTGTCTTTGAACTGGACTCCTTTGGATGATGGGGAATTGTACGTTTGCCATTGCACTTCCTAGTGTATGGGAAGTCTGTCACTTTCAAACTGCATACCAGCAACACAGATCTAGATCTATGGAGAGGAGAAGCATGGTAAAATCATGGATTATAGCGAAATTTACCATAGTAGCCTAGACATAGTAAACTAATAAACAGTACATATACATGTACCAGCTGGAGAAAAATGTGACCATAAGATCGGAGGTATTTAATACCAACAAAATCATATTGGATGGCCTACCTTTTGCGTAAACTGCATCAACTTAAAAATGATCCACACGTTCAGTCTAATGAAGGAGACAACGCACATGTACGTTCAACTGTAGAGTACAGGGTCGTCAATAGGTGAGTGTTAATTGGAACTGATTGCTGACTCAGCACATGCGACACAAAAGATGTTTGGACCGTGTTTAAGATGTTTTGGACGCTCGATCGCGTTAAGGCATGGACAATAGTATCTATAGTTAAGGTAAGTCTCATATGGTTGCTGAAATCACAAGTTAAAAAGAGTTTTTAATCACTGAATTTGATGAAATTGCCAACAACCATCTAGGATGAACATGATGTTTGAATACGTAAGCAAGCTGACCTACATGATCAACAGTGTGAAGATGGTCACAGTGAGGTCCCGGACACTCATTATCACCTTGTTACTGATATCTGGAGATGTAGAAATGAACCCAGGACCTATGACAGAAGAAGGTGAGATATTCTAGTAGGAGATCGTGTTGCATCATCTATCCTTAGTGAACACATGCACAAGTTAAAGTTTGTACACTTAGGCCACTACAAGTCATACTTCTGTTTCTGGTCCCCCGCCATAGTATCTCAACATATTATGAGCTAGCCTTGAACCCAGGCTCTCTTGAAAGGAAAGCCTGGTACACACCGTCTGTGCATGCGCCAAATTTCCAGAAATCCTGGGAATTCGGACTCTTCCATAAAATATAACGTATATTACTCCATGTACTGAACGTAAACTATCGATATCACTACTGTTTATTTCAACTCAACCACTATTTACCATGCTTGCTGGTGTCTGCCATCACGAAACACTCGGTGTCGACTACTTCAGCCTTGGCAAGGCTCCAGAGCCAGTTGGAAGCCAAAACTTCAAGAGATAAGAATGAGACCTAGCTATCAGTGATTTGGTAGGTCTACCTAAGTCCAGTAGCCTATTTGAGGTACTAGATGATTATTTTTTAGCCGTCTCTGTTTCATAGAGATGTCTTAGTCTTTCGAAAACCAACGGTTAGCTGGTTCTTCATGGGGCTTTATTTTTGTCTCCGTATTTTCACCCGACATTGCCATATACGTGCACAAGCCACGTGTTCGCTGGTAGTAACCTGACAGTTTTACAGAAAAATTTACGGAAAAATTTACGGAAATGTTTACGCATGTGCAGACAGTGTGTACCAGGCTCTCCCTACCCCCCATGAAAGAGAGCCTGGGCTCGAGGCTAATTATGAGCATACCGGTTGTGAGCACCCGTGAGTATTTAAGCCATAAATATTTGCCCTTTCACTGGTTTGATCACTTGGACTCAGCTACTGTAGCAGTTGGTCATGAACTCCTGTTTCTTGGTTGTGGTGATACATAGCTTGATTTATAGTTAGGTACAATGTAACTATCTTCATTCTCTCCGAAAGTATTCTTTGATTCTGCGCAGTTCACTGCACCAAATTTCCCATGTTATACTTGTGTATACAAAGCAAAAGTGTACCTATGATTATCAATTGCATTCTCTTTGCAGAGCTGGAAAAGGTTGACAACAGCCAAACACTGAGTAAGTTCAATATCTATGGACAGACTGAGAGTAAGCATAAAGATTTCTATTACTGATAGAAACATCCATTTTGTATTATTATAAAGGGTTTAAGGAAATGGCCGTGGTGTCAGCCTAACCTACGTACATGATATTGTGGTTTTGACCCATATGTAGTTTCCCTTAATCAACAGAATTCATGTACCTTATCCCAACTGTGTGACAATCCTGTACCATAATACGTGTATGTGCATTAGTATAATATGCCTGACAAGAGCACATAAGCACTAATGCAAGGAGAGGAAAGGCACGTAACTCCTGTACACATCAGTGTACAGGGCAGAATTTTTTAACGATGCTAAAAATAGAACATTTGATTATGTGCAAAACCACAGAGCAATGATGACATGTACATTGAATGGCCAAGCAGCAAGCAACGAGTTTTGAGCATGCCATGGATAGATTACACATTGATTTACGTATTTTCAGTTTACTCTTTACTCGATGTTCTATTTTTAGTACAATTCAAAAATTCTGCCCAGTTCAAGTTTTGAGAAGTTACACACTTTTCCTCTTTTCTTAGTTCTTATGCGTTCTTAGCCTGACCTATATTTCACCGTTGCTTGTGTATGAAATCAGGTATTTAGTTCAAGAATAATATTAAACAAAGTTTAGTGCTATCCTAAGCACCCAGTCTTTGTGCTAATGCCATGGCCACCACCACGCTACTTAAAACTTGTGCAGAAAATCCTGCACTGCACATACATCAACACGTCTGGTGTAGCAGTTAGTTATACATCCACCCATTGTATCTGTTGTCTGTCTTGGCCACAAAAGTTGTGAAATATAACTAGTTGTGAAAGAATAGTGTTGCTTCTGGCATATGTACCTGATCTAGCTGGGCTTCAAATTTAGACATTATGACGGTAGAAGTTTACAATGTATAATCACAATGTATTTGTATGTGCACAAAGTGTGTGATTCAGGGAGTATGTTGATTCACTAAAACTTTTTTATTTCAGCTGAAGATGATTTTTATGAAGTTTATGAGGAGGTGGTGTCTATAGCCGCGGAATACTACACACTTGGTATAGGGCTTCGTCTGAAAGTAGGAGAGCTACAGACCATATTTAATTCATTTGGTCAAAATGTTCGTCGGGCCTTCACTGACGTGTTGCTGGCTTGGTTGAGACAACAATATGACACAGCTAAGTATGGTCCTCCAACGTGGCGTATGCTTGTGAGGGCTGTGGATGGGAACAACCATGCCTTGGCTATGACTATTAGCCGTAATCATACAACCGAAGGTAAGGGATGTAAAGTCTGTGCTTTAACTGTAATACTGTCTCTGTTGTGAGTTCGTGTTGATGGTACGGGTACATCTAAGCTAAAACCTAGTTCTATAGCTCTGACTCCGTATATGTAGCCCTTGCAGTAGCCTCAAATCATAGGCCTGCTCAATTCTTTTTTTTAATGTTCTCATTGTAAGGGCCAGTGATAAATATGAAACACTATGCTGCCTATTATCCTGGTACCCCATAAGCCTTCAATAAGGGAGAAAGATATGGTAACAAGTTATGCCCTACCATCATACGTGCCTCATTTGGAAATACCACTTCAACCAAATCGGCTTTTTTACTCTTACACTCACAGTAGGTACCACCACTAGATCAGTCAATCACCATAGTAACCATCCACTACCACAGCAACTAGTGCAACAGCCCCTTCATCCAGTGATGGCAGCTCCACCAAGTGGTAAGAACTAAATTTGCTGTAACCAAGGGCTTATAGACCCCATATAGCCCATGTAAGCCCTGTAAAGGAGAGGAGAAGATGGAAACATAACGAAGTATACATGTGTACTAGCACCCCAAAAGGGGCACTCAGAACCTCTACGTACATGTACTCTGTCCTCTCTTTCAATAGGCTCTGCATGAGAACAGTAATTGTATGATGTAAGATACCATTATATCCATAATTCCCAATTGAAATTTCACCACACCTCGAATTCTCGCCACCCTTGAAATGGAACTGCACTACCTATCCTAATGGACCAAACCTCACAATCTCACTGCATGCATGCGTGATGAAGTTTTTTCCGTGATACACATAATATTATGTTCGCACGCATTATACAGAAGTATCAACCAGCTTAATGAACTGTGATTGTCAAAGCCGCATGTGTGTCGGTCACTGTAAACACTGCCCTCAAAACCTAGCCACACTCAAATTATTCCCACATCAAACAGGGGTTTTAATTAGAATTTCACCACAACTTGCGTTTATGTTATACACTTTGTAGACCTATGCATGCATGTATGTACTAGCTTGTAGCAGTGTGACGTTGTGATGATCAGGTTGTTTTGTCATTTCCACAGGTCCCGGTAGTAGCAGTGCTGCTGGTAGTTACATGTTCCATCCTCCCTCTAGTTATCTTGGCTTCCCAAGTCAACCTGGGCATCATTATAATTACGTGACTCATCAGGCTCAACCTCAGCCGTTCTTTGATCCAAGTATGCAGCACTATTGTAGAAATATGTGCAAAATGTACATAAATTTATGTGTCTGGTACATCAGGGTTGTCCCCAGAAAAAAAAATGTAGAGTGGTGATCCTTAGTGTTGTAGTACCGTATAGCTGAAAATTTTCTCTGAAAATATTCACCAAGCCCAGCTACCTTTCTATTGCAGAAATATTCAGTGGAATAAATTTTCGCCAATGTGGTAAAGATCAGCATATCCTCTCTGTAATCATTAACACAGGATAAAAAATTCTCAGATAAAAATTTTGCCAATAAAAGCAGGTGACGAAATTGGTGAAAATTTTCTCCTGGTGAAAATTTCCAGCTATATGGTAACTTGGAACAAATCAAAGAAGAAACTGGTGAATTTTTAACCCTCAGCGCATGCACGAGGGGTACGATAGTCGTTTTGTGTGTGTGTGTGTGTGTGTGTGTGTGTGTGTGTGTGTGTGTGTGTGTGTGTGTGTGTGTGTGTGTGTGTGTGTGTGTGTCTGTCTGTCTGTCTGTCTGTTACCGCACTAGCTGCTACATACCTCGTTTGTATGTCCAAATTGAGGCATCATAGAGTTTCTTGTAGGCTTTTTAAGGTTTGCATCGTGTGGATTTCGCTGAAAATATTTTGTTCGGGAGATACGGCATGATTTGCCTGCCACGATGATCAGCGACTCGGCTCTCTCTCTACTAGAAACACATCAATGGTACTTGACATGACTAGAAATAGCACTGTATATGAACCACTGGCTAGAAGCGATGACTATCTAAGATAGAGCGATTTTCTTTGACTGTGTTGGCTTCTACGCTTGATGGCTTTTTGCTGACTCATCGATATCTAGCTTCAAATCATGACATGATATCAGCATGTGATTGTCCAGCTAGCAATGCGCAAATTACGCGTGCATTGTGCAATCGCATGCAATGAACATTCTTGTGGTTACTCCAGTTCATGATTGCATGTTTTATATCATCCTGCAAGTGCTTGGACAACTGCACCGAGGGTTTTACACGATAGTGCTTCATTTTTCTAGCAATTTGCCTACCTTCTTAGTACATGTATTATTATCTACAGTCTGTGGTAAACTTAGCCATACTGGGTGGACAAAGTTTACATAGTCACACAGCCTAAGGAGCACCTGCTATATTAGTGCTAAGAGAAACGCCTGTGGCACTTAATGGAGTCTAGGATTAATACTGGGGAGAAGTGAGGAGTAGTAACTTGCTAAACATATTGCCTGTTATCACTTGACCACAATTCATGATCTAAAGTATAATTATTTCTTGTGGGTGCATGATCGGTGTATGTTGATTTATACTTTCTCTCAACTTTGACTACATGTAACTATAATAATTGCCAAACTTTTTGAGGGAACCAATTTTTTGTGTTCTTTGTGATTAATCTCTAAGCCTCGAAAATTAAACCTGCAATACATAAGCACGTACATGTACTGTACATCAATAGCGTGATGCACGGGTCCTCAAAAATTTAATCACAAAGTATTTATCACACGTTAATTTTGCAAAATTGGATCCCTAAAAAATTTCACACTATACTGCATAGGCATATGTTTGTACATGCACAGTACAGATGGTAATTGATTTAGATTGTGCATTGAAAAACTAATGCAATATCATAATTAATGTTATTAGGCCACAGTAATAAAGTTTATTGTTTCACAGGCAATTTTCTGTCTCATAGGCATGCGCTATTTATTATATATGTTTGTTAATTAATGACCTTTGTACCAACACATATACTACAAGAAAGGAATGTTGAACAGTTCACAAGGCTTAGAACTCCAGGAAATAGTAATAAGGCCACTGTAAGAAAATTCATTGGTGGTGGTACTCTAGATTCAGGTATGTATCGGACTAAAGTTGTAAAGGACACCCGCCTAGTTGAGCCGTGGCACAGACGAATGGTTAACGTCGGAGTGGCAAACTCGAGGGCATTTTGTTGGAAATCCCCGCGACGATGCTGAGTTCAAGTGCCTGATAGCTCCATCTGTGAAGGGACCCTTCAGAGTGTGTTCAGTTCTGCCAAGGTCGGTGATATTGTTGACCATTTTGCTTGATTTTGCTTGCAGCTTCAAAGGACAAAGTTGCGATTAACGATGTTTGTGAAGCGCATGTGGTCTCAATTGCTATCACATGATGACAATAAAAAAAATGCATGCGGAGCCAATATTTCGTGCGGGATTGCCTGTGAAACAATGAATTTTATTACTATGGCCTTATTTATCATAATTTTTACTCTATGCACAGTGCCCCAGCCTCAATATGTCTACTCATATCCTCCACAACGCCAATGTTCCCAGCCAAATGTAAATTCATCCATGTACTGGCAACAAGGTATGGTAAAACAGCGTAGGATTTCTTATCATCTGTACAACACTGAGTTAGTATTGACATGGTGGGAATTCCTAACTGCTTATAAGTTTCGGGGATATATTATGGTACAACGTTGGTACAAGAATTGGGCCTTACAGACTATCACTGCAGTCTGGTTAGGTAATTAACTCATGCATGATGATTATTAATTTTGATCTGGAACACTTGCGGAAGTTAAAGTGCACGATCTACCAAGCCTTTTATTGCATGCATAGAGTTGTCTCTTGTACATTAATATTTCACACACCATATCCTGCCTTTTGTTATCTCAGATAGAGGCACTGACCCTCCCCCCGCAAAACGACACAAGCTCGCTACTTTGCCCAAAGGCCTTTTAGATCGCTGGCGTAAACTCCTGGCAGATCGTTATTTAGTAGAAGAGTCTTCATCAGACACTTGGCCTCCTCTTAAGATTGTACAATTTATCGACCTTGCATTAGTAAGACAAAGTAAGGAGGCTGATCACTTAGGTCTAAAAACAGTGTCTGGAAATATCGATGAAATCTATGGTGACAAAATCAAGATAGCCGTTGAGAATATTCTTGCCAATTTGGAAAGTGGATCACTGATTTTATTTGAAGGTAGACCTGGAAGTGGTAAGACCACCCAAATGATAAAAATTTCACGTGACTGGGCGGATAATAAACTATTTCAATCTAAACTTGTATTTCTTATTCAACTCCGACGGCTTAATGGAAAGGAAGATATTTACTTAAGTGATCTCTTCCGTGTTGCTTGTGAAGGTCTCTTACCTGAAGACATTCGTGGCTTGACGTCGTACACAGAAGAAAGTTTTGGTGAAGGTGTGGTTTTAGTTTTAGATGGTTTCGATGAATATGCTCCTGGATCAAATGAAGACAGTTTCATTTTTAAGCTTGTAGCCAAGAAGCTTTTCTCTAGAGCCATAATAATAGTGGCATCTCGTCCAGCTGCTACTCAGCGATTCCGCAGCATTGCTACAAAATGGATCGAGGTCGTCGGTTTTAAGAAAGATGATATTTTTTTATACATCCAGACTTACTTTAAAGGGAACCAGGAGAAAGTGGAGACATTAACTGAACACTTAGAGCATCATCCAAACCTCATTAATTTATGCTACCTTCCCCTCCACTGTGCCATGCTTGTATTCATTCACGAAAAAGGCATCAGTCTACCCAAAACAGAAACTGAATTTTATCATGATTTTGTAATTTCGTCTCTCGTTCGTTGTACATGCAAGAAATCTAACAAATACCCATTTAATCTTTCAAAATTTAAAGATCTCCCATGTGATGAAAAGATTGTATTTGATAAGATTTGCCAACTAGCATTTGAGGCCACAGTAACTTCAAAGCAAATTTTTAAACAGTCAGAACTTTGCAATATTCGCTTTGACGATGCAAATGAGGATGTGAATAGTCTTGGATTGCTTGTGATAGATAGGTATTTCGTGAAATTTGGACTTGATGAAACATACTCCTTTCTGCATTTATCTCTACAGGAGTATTTGTCGGCTGTATACATTGCTGGACTAAGTGCAACGAAGCAAGAGGCCATTATCAATGAATATGGCAATAAACCACATCTTTTTGTAACATGGCGCTTCTTGTTTGGAACACTTGATTATTCCAAGGACACAACCACAAACCTTTTCAAACTATTGATGGAGGCTACACATGAAGTAAACAATAGTTGTAATTTATCTATCCAATGTACATTTGAGTCACAGAATGACCTCGCCTGTTCTCATGTCATTGTTTTTTATAAAAATAAGCTCACATTTTCAGAACTTAGTCTTACATCTACTGATATAGCTTCCATTGTTCATCTTATAAAGTGTTCTAAGTGTACTTACATTCATTTATCATTTAAAGAATGTATGCTTAGTGAGGATAATGCTACAGCTCTCTTACAGGGAATTGGTGATTGTCAACTTTCACTCACACTCCAGTATGTACATAGCAACTAAGTCTATACATGCATACTCTCATGTACTGCTCCACATGCAGGGGTGATTTCGAACAACTGATACACTGTGTTCCAATATTAAATGCCTTAAATGTTGTTTCAGCTGTTTCAGCTCCTAATTTGGTTCAATTAGAGTGAGTTACATGCAGACAGTATTTAGAATGTACTGAACACTACATACATTTGTATATATATATTATTACAGGGTCATTGGCTGTTGTCAGTCCAATTTGAAGGAAATATTGGAATTCCCTAATCTCAAGAACATTGCTACCCTTCAAGCACTCAAGTAATTTCTGTGTATACAGTTAAATCCCTACTGTAAGGACCTCTCCTTTTGTAATCATGATGTACACTGTGTATGGTGGTCCCAGCTAGGTAGAGAAGTATACAATATTACGACTAAAATGAGGATATCCCTAAATTAGTACACTTGAAGCTGTTGCACAGATGTCTTATCATAATAGAGAGATGCACTGTACATGCATGATAATAGCTTATGTGTCTGTTTACTGCATACATGTATTATTTGAGTGCTTGCATGTGAAGTAGACTATTACTGTTCACCTGTAAGATGGTTATGTATTCATACAGATTTGAGTATGTGACAGAAATTGCTGGACTTGAAGAATGTTTCCAGCACTGGCCTAAGTTAAAGGAACTCTAGTGAGTTGAATGAGTTAACACTAATAAGAAGCAAAGTGGGCCACTCCCTAATCAGATTAATAATCAGAGTACAATCAATCAAAAATGGCTTTGGGTACATTAATGTGAAATAATATTTCATTTTTGCTACATGTGTAGTACTAAGAGAACTGTGTGTAGCCATCTAAAATGACATACCTAAAATGAGGACACCCTATTGATTGAGACATCTATAGTATACAAGGCTCTACCTAACATTGGGAGTTACTGTCGTAGGAAGGTTCAGTAATTCCTTTTTTGCCTTGAGGTAAGTGCTTGGGTATCATCGGTTGAAAAGGAGTAGGGTAGATATAATGTACACTGAAAATTTAGCATGTGCACGCACAGGTGGTGTGTACCAGGCCCTTCTCTCACAGATGGTGGGGCTTGGAGGTTGTACAGCAGAAACAATAATTCTCCATTTTTTTTATCCAGTCTATGTGATTATTGCTGTGATGTTACTCATGCTCAAGCCGTAATCAAAGAGTTGAAATTTTGCCGTCAATTGCAGAGACTCACGTAAGTTAAGAACTGTGTGTACATGTATGTGCATAGCTGTTTGGGAATTGTTCATAATGGGCTGGAAGATTAATGCTAATAAGTGGAGGAGGTAAAGGAAAGCTTCACCCATGCCCCATGTAGAGGGAGGGGAAGAAAGAGAGAGAGAGAGAGAGAGAGAGAGATGGATAGACACAGCTGCAGAAGAGAGAGAAAATGGAAAGGATACTGGTTTATTATGGAATTCTCTTCACACTAAAGGTGGAGAGTGATTGCATTTGCATGTTATCATTTGTATCCATCCACGTAATATTATACGTAACATGACAGTAGAATTATTACATGTTTTACAGTACTAGAATCAGGCTGGAAACATTGTATGTTTTACAATAGCTGTAAATTAAAAGCTACGAAGGCACCTATGTCTGCCATTCTGCATGACAGTAAGGCCATGCAAAATAAATAATCTGTTCTTGTCACCTTCCGTCCCATGCCCCTGTTGACTTTTGATATTAAGCAAATACGGAGGCAGGCACAGGGTCATCAATTTAAAATGCTGCTTTGATCTGCTCTTCAGACAAGCTTGAAATGTTTGGTTTGTGGCATTGACTGCCATATCAAATATCAAAATCAGCCACCCCCTGTGCATACTTGTACATTACAGTATTCTATAGGACGAGAAACAGAATGTTTATTTTTTGTGGCCTAAGGACAGAAATATAGAAGGTTAAGGCCACCTCAGCCTCGTCCCCAGGCTCCTCCCAGATTTCAATGTTACACGTAGAAAAATAGGGGAGTCTGATATCTAATTGTGCATGATTACCTGGCATAGTCAACATTCACCAGTAAACGGTGACTTCAGAAAGTGGCGGTACATAGATCTATTTTCTACCCTTCCCCTACCCTTCCCATGCTTTGTACAGTTGTGTGCTAGTCACGTGCAATTAGATACCAGGCTCTCTCACTTTTTAGCATGCAACATTGAAAAACTGGGAGGAGCCTGGGGACGAGGCTAAGGCCACCTTATATTGTCACACATAACACTAATACCTGGAGTTCACGTGACCAGGACAATTGTAGCCTACCAAAGTCACATTAGTAATGAAACTTGGATGTAGGTTACTCTGTACCCCAGTGTAGCATTGAACTATCAGTATATTCTCATCTGTGTACAACAGAGCACAATCATAATTATTATTCAACCATAAGTTTGACAACCATAACAGACTTTATAGGTACTTATTCTAGTAAGTAGCTATCCACCACATCCCCCCCACCCCCCACGCCTATACATACATACAATATTATGTGAATTGCACAGCTTGGTATTGACTGTCTATGTGTTTATGAATTTGCAGCTTCTGTGGTGCTTTTGATCAATGCTGTCTTGATGAATCTGCATGTAGAGTCTTAGGAGAAACATTGCAGTCCCTCCCAAAACTTCAGCATATCAAGTAAGTTCTGTTGTGGTACTATCATTGTCCTAGCCAACCTCTACACTGTGGTCACATGCTAATCATTCAATGTACATGCATGTATACCTACAATGTACTTGTACTATGATGCAGCCATACTTCAAAGGAAAAATAGCTAGTACAAAACCCATGTACTCAAGAAATCTCACACACCCTAGGGTCCAGCTGCATAGTAAAGTACAGTGCTTGTGGTAGGGGAAACGCTTCTCAATGTCTGGGTTGTGGCATCATAGTACAGGTCAGCTGTACAGTGGTTTTCTAATGTGTATGGGTTGTACCCTTCTTGGGGTATAATGGAATTCCTCAGGCTTTGCCCAGAAATACCATTATTACATCCCCAGTAGCAATTTACTTTTTTGCGGTTATTAGGTAATGATGATGTAATCTATGAGGTAATCTATAGTGTAATTGGGCGAAAATTCAGGGCCTTGACAGAGCCCTTCTGAGATCTGAAAATCCATACAAAATATAGATTGACTTACGCATATATCCAGTGAATACATTAGAAGTTGCATGTTACTTTCTCTGACAAGTGCTGCCGTTCGAACTCCACGCGTTCTTTTGGCTTACGTAATCCTGTATTAGTGCTAGCGCTATATATACACGTGTATGCTATATATAGCTATGACGTTCATGCATGCTATCCTTGTGCCATGCCACGTCATGTAGTGGGGGCCCGGGGATGCCCAGTATTGCGGCTTTGTGCGCATGCTCGAGCAAGCAGCTAACGATCTTTACCTAATGTTCTCAGTTGTGCTGTACTACTGAGGTACATTCAATGAATAGCTACTGGGGATGTGGTTAAGTTTTTCATACCACACAAAGAGTGCATTAGGGAGAGTATGCAACACACATGGTAGTACAGTGTGTTGTAGTGTGTGTTGTACTAAAACATCTCTTTCTGTGACCTTAAATCCAAAGAGAGAGAGAGAGGGAGGGGGGGAGGGACGTTTTCGCTACTACTATGTGTGTTGCATACTCTCCCCAATGCACTCTTGACCACACTCAGGGTACAATACCCATACACCTTAGAAAACCATAGTACAACTATTACATGTACCTCCCTCAGTACATCAAGAGTTATCTCAACAAGTATCTCAAACCTGGAGCTCATAGAGCGTGCACGCACACTCTGTCCTTGCACCCACAACTGGCTGTTGGCATACTTAATCACCTATGAGCATGCACAGGCATTTAGCTTGGTTAGGTGTGGTTAATAGGCGAAAGAGTATGTTGTTTATGGCCCTAGTCACACATGCCTAGAAGAAAGAATAGGGATTGCTTTTTTGCCATAAACACTTGTCACCCACCATGACACCTAAAACTCAAGATCTGGCAATTTTTATGTAAAGCTGATTACTTCACCTCTTGCACATATGTGTAGAATAAAAAGTTTGTATCCATTCTACAGCACTATTGTCATACTCTATAGTGTCATGACTGTTGCTTTAGTGAGCTTAATAACTTGAGGCTATTGAGATTATACACAAACATAGTCTCGTTCCCAGGCCTTGTTCCCAGGTTTTCAATGTTGCATGCTGAAAAGCATTGAAATAAATCAGGGAGCTGCTGAGAGTGTTATTGCATCATCCTCATGCACACGTTAAACACCTAATGCAAGGTATAACTATTACTTAGTCTATGCATAACTACCATTGAAGCTTGATAGCTCTAGCAATATGATGCAACCTATACTCGGTTTAGTCACTGATTTAAGGCGTACTCTAAAACAGTGCAATATCTATTTAATGCACACTCAAGTGTGCTATACACTATTTAATGAACACTTTACATATGCATCCAATTGGTTGAAAGTCACATGACCAAAAATAAGTGTTACACAAATATCTAGAATATAATATAGTCACATGAAAATCAATGACCCTTTAGCTACACATTGTAGATTATCATCGAAATGAACCTGAATGATATGCCCAGTAGTGAATAGCCATGAATGTGATTGCTAATTGGTTGTTGGACATACTGTAGGTAATAGTTGTACTATGGTTTTCTAAGGAGTATGGGTATTTCACCCTGAGTGAAGTATAATGATATTCAGAGGGCAAGCCTGAGGAATTCCATTATACCACAGAAGTGTATGTAACCGGTACACATTAGAAAACCACAGTACAGCTGACTTGTACTATGTTGCCACAACCCAGACATTGGGGAGTGTTTTTTCATACAGCCTAGGGTGTATGAGATTTTTGAGAGTAAATGGGTTTTTTACTGGCTGTTTTTCCTTTGAAGTATGGCTTCATCATAGTACAAGTGTGGCTATAGCCTCGTGGTATCCATATCTTGTCAGAGTAAGTGAAAGGTAACTTTCTCAAATGGGCACTGAAGTTTACATCATTGATTAGCTAAGGGATTACTCATAGATTGTTTATTATTACCTCATTACCACAATAAGCTACTTGGCATCTGATTTGGTGTACACTATATACATGTATATCCACCAAAGTCCACGCAGCCTGAGCCGACATGTGCTCCCACAGTGAGAGTTCCTTGCGTAGGTTATATAATCTTGAGTAAACCAATGCACACACAAACATGTAGTCTATATCTCAATGTCAACATTGATGACTCAGCAGTTGCTTATCTGGCTAAGGGCCTCACTCACTGTGTTCATCTTGAAAAGCTCAAGTAAGTTACTAATGCACTGGTCCTATCTACATGTAGCATGACCTATTCATGGCTGTACACATGGATATGGCTGTTTATTGCATGGTGTGCATACACAAACATGTAGTCTAGGGCTGTGCCTTGACACTAGTGACTCAGGAGCTACTCATCTGGCTGAGGGCCTTGCTCACTGTCCTCATCTCAAGGAGCTCAAGTAAGCTACCATTATTTTTTGTTCATTTTCCTACTGCCATATTTAAGGAGAAGTCCTAGGATATCTACCTTAACGGCATGCTGTGGCGATGTCACATGATTGTGCCACCCATCGTCCCTGATATATAACATGTGTCCTGTTTGTGCATGGTAGTATCATAGATTTTGTACATAATACATAGTACCTCTATATACCATATGGTGGATAATTTTTGGGGGACGTAATTTTTGTGAAAAGTCAGAGAAAGCCTTTAGAATTAATTTTCGTGATTTTAAATTTCATTACTGCAAGCATGTCTCACAAGCGTGCGGTACTGCACCAACAATAAATGGATGACGTAGTCTGGCTATTCACAAGTACAGTTGCTCTGGGCTCAGGCGATCGGACCTCGCTCTTTCTTTCATATCTCGGAGAAATAGTTCAAGGATCTATAGAGTCAAGGGCACCATCAGCTGTACGATAACATCGATGAAGAGACATCTCATTACACGAGAACGAACACAGGAGCTACCTTGCTTCCACGATATTTTGACCATGCCCCCTGCTTGCGAGTGTTCATTCACGTACGTATTACTGTAGTTTTCGTGGATGGAAATTTTCGTGACTGGCATATCAACCACGAAAATTAGCACCCTACAAAAATTACCTGTCATACGGTAATCTATGCATATGATAGGGGTGAAAAATTTTCACCAAAGCCAGTAGCAGTTGCCTTTCACAGTATTGCATGAATATTTCACAGAATTCCGCTGCATCATCTATGTGTTTGTAAACACAAGGGAAACATTTAAATCGCCAAAACTTAGCAAAATTTTTTCTGCTCTAAATTACCCACTATACGGTAACAATATTCTAATTCTTTCCATGACATTGTATATTAAACAGCCTTTTAGGGTGCCCAATTGGTGATACTGGAGTCAAGGTTCTACTTGAAAGTCTCATGATGAACTGTAAAGGGATTAGAGAACTTAAGTGAGTCGGACAACTCAATCATAATAGTCCACATCATATTGAATTTCTCACGCTCCTACATGTTGCAGTCTAGATGAGAATGAATTAACAAATAAGAGCATACCCTGTTTAATGGAGTTCATTGAGTCATCCAGGAATCTTGAAAAATTGGTCCTTTTAGGGTAAGTTTGCTCTCATTACCTCATGCAGTACTTAGTATGGTAATACTGTAAAGCAACACTTTTCTGCGCAAGTTTTATTTATGCGAGTCAAGCACCAGTCACATAAATTTGTACCGCATGAATTTTTATCACACTATACATTATAAAAAATGAATAAAAATCACGTAATTTTATCGAGAGGCCCGTTTTGATGGATTCACATAATTTTTTCACACGCATATTAATGTTACTTTACGGTAGTACCTTCACCTTATAGGGACGTTGGTGACCCTAGCAAGTTCACAGAAAGAGGATGGTCAAAGCTGGTTGAAGCAGTGGAAATTTTTTACCACACTGTACATTATAATGCGGCATGAAAAATGAAAACGCATAAATAAAAATCGCGCAAATTTTTCAAGAGGCCTGTTTTACATAATTTTTTGACATTCATATTAATGTCGCTTTATGGTAGTACCTTCACCACTTTAGGGACTATGGTGAACGTACCAAGTTCACTGAGAGAGGATGGTCAAAGTTGGTTGAAGCAGTGGAACAAAGAAACTCAACAGAAGGCATGACTCAACTGAAACTTGTTGGTTTTCCAACTATGGAATCAGAAGAGGAATCCAGTCAATCAGATGAGGAATCTGGTGAATTGGAAGAGGAATCTGATGAATCAGAAGAGGGATCTGGTGAATCAGAAGAGGTGTCTGGTGAATAAGAAGAGGATCTGATGGTAGCAAAACAGCAGTACGTTGAAGTTTATGTAATTGTTCATGTATGTGGTTATCACTAATGAATTACATGTATTATTATTGTCCAATTTTGTGCTTACAATAACAGTGGTTACCTGAAACTTGTTGGTAAAGCAACAATGAAATCAGATGATGAATCTGGTAATGATAGTGAGCAAAACCAAACAACAGTATGTTGAAGTGTATGTAATTATTATTGAATGACACGTATGTGGTTATCAATAACGATAGTTTAGTATTGTCCAATTTCATGCTGCAATGTTTACTGTAATAATTAACTATGTATTCTAATTTACACTTAATTGATAATAGTATTCCTGTACTGTCAAAAATAGCCACCTTTGTGGGAGGTACATGCACACAGCAGAGGAGGTATGTAACCATTGATATTCCATGTGACCTGTGTGCATACCAATATGCATCATCGTGGACATGTCCCCATATAGTTGCTCTGTTGAAGCTTAAAATTTGTGGGAACCCCGAGCTCGAGGGATCCCAGCTTAATTAGTGTAGTTTCAATCGGCCATATATTTTTTGTTAGGAGATCCCAAGGGATCACCCTCGAAGTTTTACTATGTGAAGTATATGGGAGTAATTAGGAAGTGATGACACAGCATTTTTCGGTAAGCATGTGATCATTTTGTACCTCCTTTGTGCATACAGTGTGTAACTATGATGGTATGACTTATTGCACAAATGTAATTGCCATTAAAGAGAAGGAAACATGCTCATTACTGTGTGTAGCTATAACCATGGTAGTTAATTAATTATTGCCATTCATATTAAGAAACATGCTCATTACTGGGTGTAGCTATAACCATGGTAATTAATTAAGAGCTTCAAAATAAGACAGATAGTAAGTTACTGCAAACACAAAATTAAGATACCCTAACAATTATTAATAGCAAAAGAAGAGTCATGATGCTATGCCTGGCTTTATTTTTTGCTGCTCTCTCTAACAGTTCTTTGATGAAGCTCTATAGGGAGGAAAATGGTAGGTAATGGTCGTCAACACAACATGTGAGCGGTTAATATATGTGTGAACATGCATACCTCATAAGGTCTTTTAGCATCCTTGAGGTAATCCTGCAGTAATTTGAAGGTATAAGAAACATTAGTGTACTGTAGATCAGGAGCATACAGGATCTGTAGGAGGATTCCCATGCCAAAAATTGTTGCTCTATCTCCCCCCCCCCCCCCCCCCCCCCCCCCCACACCATCACTATTGCTGTTGCTGCAAAGTAAACAACAGGCACTGCACGATCCAACAGATCGAGGTAGCCAAGCTGGGGGGTGGCTGACTTAGCAATTATTGACAATAATTATGATCTTATGTACAAACGAAGTATTATAATCTGTGGTAAGGATCTATTCATATATGAAGTGGTGGATACTCTCACTTCATGATTCACTCACTTTGAGTCTCTCTTCTCTATCTTTTTCATCAATGCCCATTATATCATCCAGGTCCAGCTCAGGATAGCTCTGAAAACAATAGTCACACTGTCATAGTTTTTGGAGTAAATATTATTTAGTGATAATTATGTATGCGATGTACTTAAGAATCAGATTCTGGTTCCCCAAATTAGGTTTATCTAGGCTCAGCTCAGGGATACCTTCATGTCATTGTGTACTTGCATGCACGTGATATCATTGTGAAATTTGCTACCACAACAAAGCAGAGGAAGTGTGCCTCAAGTGACACACCCACACTGTACACATACACACGTTTGTCAATGATCTATAAACACTGTATTCTCAATCAAAGCTTCCTACAATAACACAATGCTACACTCAGGGATTGTTTTGGGAAACATGTTTGGTTACTAGGCGATTGCAAACAAATTAATATACCATATTTATTTGAACAGTAGCCATGGCTACTATTAATTTCAGCCTAGCTTGAGGGTGGCTTTTATTAATTTTGGGCGGATATCGTGCGGTGTCGTTGAGAAACAGTAGACTGGTTTATGATGGCTACACTTCAAATAATCGAGATGTGATCAAAAAGTAAGCTTCCATGCTACCACAGAACCAATCCAAGCTTGTCCTTTTTCACGTTTCTGCCCTGAAAGAACAACTGCATGTACACCACTTGTGATCATAGCCACACCCACTTAATTGTGTTCATACATGCATGCGACTACTATTCGTGGTACGGCTTCTATTCAAATGAAGCACTATCGTGCAAAATCCTCGGCACAGTTGTCTAAGCACTTGCAGGATGATATAAAACATGCAGTCATGAAGCTTGAACTGGAGTAACCACAAGAATGTTCATTGCATGCGAATGCACAATGTGCACACAATTTACCAGCTGGACAATCACATGCTGATATCACGTCATGATCTGAAGCCAGATATCGATGAGTCAGCAAAAAGCCATCAAGCATTGAAGCCAACACAGTCAAATAAAGTCGCTCTATTTTAGATGTTCGTCACTTCTAGCCAGTGGTTCATATACAGAGCTATTTCTAGTCATGTCAAGTACCATTGGTGTGTTTCTCATCGAGAGAGAGCTGAGTCGCCGATCATCGTGGCAGGCAAATCATGCCGTATCTCCCAAACAAAATATTTTTAGCGAAATCCACATGATGCAAAGCTTTAAAAGCCTACAAGGAACTCTATGATGCCTCAATTTGGACATACATGTACAAATGAAGTATGTAGCAGCTAGTGCGGTAACAGACAGACAGACAGACACACACACACACACACACACACACACAAAACGACTACCGTACCCCTCGTGCATGCGCCGAGGGTTAATAAATACGGTACATGTTCATTGTATCACAAAATTTATACACAATCATAAAGCTTACACCGTGTACACACACACACACACACATGGTCATTCTTTATTGTGGTGGTGATTTTCTGGGGATTCAGGAAATCCTGTGGCTTTATTACAAACCACATTAAGTTTATCCTTTCAATAACTACCATGAATGAGAGATAGGCATGCATGTAGGAGTGATGATTAAATAGGGGCTTCCCCCTCTATACACAAACATGCACATGTACACACACATTAATTTTGTCATACATGTACATTTGCTCTTAAAATTTAAATGTACATGTACTGCACCTATGGCATATAAATTACTAATCTGCCCATCCTTTGTGAATATGAAGGCAGTTTCCCTAGCAAAACTACTTCAGTGTATGCACTTAGGTTGTGAAAGAGAAGAGCAAACTAAAGTTATGATAAAGTATCGAAACCTCTAGAGAAAATAAACAAGACACCTATATACTAAACACACAGTAAAATAGTTTCAGTCTGAGTTAGAAAGCTGGCGAATTATCACTTCAGAAAAACACACGTACACTTACACTCCAGTTGAACACATGAGTGACTGACATGCACTAATTTAAGGCGAACACAGCACACACAATATAATGTACATCGAACAATCATTGTGTAGCTGCATGGGATGTACAGTTAAAAGGGAACGCTCAGAAAAGTTTACATGTGTAGGGAACTTTGTTGATACACTCTAAATGTGTACACATACACAGTAATACTCGTCTTCCTAGTACATTTCAAAACATAGGGAAATTAACCATCCCATTATCTGCATGGGATATACAGATATAGCACAGTGTATCACCTGGAACCTTACAAGGCTCTCATTATGTACACTCTAGATAATTCATTGTTTGTGTTCACTCAAACAGCGATACTATCATACAGCTCAGGGAACCAAACCAAAGTTCAGTCAGAGACTAAAGCACAAGATAATTAGTTTGATGAATTCCTCTTAATTTATGTGTAGCTAATCTGAGTTGTTTTGTATGCATCATAGTCACAACTCCATTAGATGATGGTTTAATATATAGGCCAGTATAATAATAGCACTAGATGACACCAATGTAGGGTATATACTGGTTAATGTACTGCTTTGAGTGCCATACGGGATTTATTGCACGAGGGGTGGGGTGAGAGGCAAATACAGCATGAGGCGAAGTTGAGTGCTGTATTTGCCCTCGAGCCATGCCTCGAGTGCAATAAATCCTGTATGGCACGAGAAAAAGCGGTACATTAACTGGTTTATTGTGTGAATCTAGTGTTCAAACTAGCTAGGCCATTTGCAAAGTTGTGGATCTGATGTCCAGTTGAACGAGTGATCGTGTTGTACTATCCTCACTACTCGAGTCAGAGGAGTCAGAATCACTGACGTTCAAAACTAGCTAGGCTATCTGCGAGGCTATGGATCCAATCCTTTTCCAGTTCGACGAGCGAGAGATTCTATCGCGCCATACTACCCTCGCTACTCAAGCCAGAGTGGAGTGATCGTTTGAATCACTGACGATCCTACATTTGATGACCACCGATCTTGTGAAACGAGGCTACGTTCGAGCATGGTTCGAGCTATGACTCGATCGCGAGTTTCAAACCTGCTTGGACAAGATACCACTGCGACAGAGCGTCTTTTTGGACGATGATTGATGAATAAACAAGGGTCTACGGCTGCTTTTGCTGAGTATCCTGCCGGCACCACTGCCAAGGCGAACTAAGTTTGTTGGGCTGAGCCCAATTCGACTATATTCTGAATGTCTGTGAGCAAAAGAATCAGCAGCTGGAGCAGTAGGCCTACAAGCCTGGTTCCTCTACTCAGACAACTGTCCCTGAGGTTTAACCTGCCACACTGAGTACAGCTCCACTGCTAATCCTTTGGCTCACATACCCTGCATACTGGCTGAAACATTCTCCAACTGTATGTAGGCTTGAGGCGATTATGTCAGCATAATTTCTGGAATAATAGGACATTTCTGGAATCAGGCATTATGTGGGAATAAACGGTGCAAAAAATGGGAATAATACCCTGTATTATAATGTTTCTAAACAACGCCCACTACATGTGACAGTATTTACTAGCTTGCACTATTGTACTAGTTAGCAGCTAGCTACTGAGTGTCAGAGTCTATGGTTTAATATGAGCAGGACCATGCCGTCCAGGACTATGTTGAGGCATCACTCATGTACAGTTTGATAAGCATTGAGAGTCTATACCAATGTGTGCAATGTTGTGGAATTTTGACTTTTTTGAAAGAATAATCAGATTGAATCTAGAGAATAATCGGAAAACTTTTCAGGAAGTGCGGAATAGAATATTTGGCAAAATTTTGAGCATAATTGCCTCAAGCCTAACTGTATGCATGAAGTGACCAGTGACCTACTACGGGATTTTTTTGTGTACCATCAACTTGTTTTTTTGTGGATGCTTCCTGCAATTATGCACTTGTAGTTTGGTCAGACATGATGTAGACAACTCAATTAGTCAACGCAACAATTTTGTATTTGCCACTGGAAAATATTGAACTGCCGTTGGCAGTATGGAATTTATTGCACTTTATAATCCTTTGATCTTATATGGCTTCATATAATAAATACTCATAGCCTCTCTTAACAAAAGGATGATGAGTGCATGCAAGATCACATGCCTTGGTCTGCTGAAAGTAGAGACTTTAGCCTTAGGGGATCGAGGGAGGGAAACATTAAACTGTACACACAGGTGATAAATACAAACCTCCTTTTGTGGTCCATTCGTCACTTTAATACACACACTGCAGAGCTATGTACAATGTTTGGTACTAACCAACAATTTACAGCGTATTTTATCACAGATATGGGTGCAGATGCCACAAACATTTACACAATGAAACAATTGTAGGACATTTCATCCGGGGAGCCCAGGAAACAAGCATACTGACAAAGGTTTGAGTCTATTAACACACACGGAAACATGATAATATCATCCTCAATTTTTCTGACACATGATCTTGTGCTAGTAAATGGACAGTTATGAGTACAATTTATACAAACCTCTTCTCCATTGTAGAGCTCCTTTAGTTGGTTTTCCATCCAATTTTCCAGATCTAATCTCTTCTGGATCTCCTTTCGATTGTAGCACTGTGTTGGTACATGCTTCATCGGGTAAGGTCAACTGCATTGTCTTTGAACTGGACACCTTTGGATGATGGGGAATTGCACATTTGCCATTGCACTTCCTAGTGTATGGGAAGTCTGTCACTTTCAAACTGCATACCAGCAACACAGATCTATGGAGAGGAGAAGCATGGTAAAATCATGGATTATAGCGAAATTTACCATAGTAGCCTAGACATAGCAAACTAATAAATAGTACATGTACCAGCTGGAGAAAATTGTGGCCAAAAGATCAGAGGTATTTAATACCAACAAAATCATATTGGATGGCCTACCTTTGGTATAAACTGCATCAACTTAAAAATGATTCACACGTTCAGTCTAATGAAGGAGGCAGGTTCTTCGACGCACAATGTCATGTTCAGCAGTAGAGTACAGGGTCGTCAATAGGTGAGTGTTAATTGGAACTGATTGCGGACCCAGGCTCAGCACGTGCGACACAAAAGATGTTTTGGACGCTCGATCGCGTTAAGGCATGGATAATAGCATCTAGGTAAATCCCATATGGTTGCTGAAATCACAATTTAAAAAGAGTTTTTAATCACTGAATTTGATGAAATTGCCAACAACCATCTAGGGCCAGGGTGAACATGATGTTTGAATACGTAAGCAAGCTGACCTACATGATCAATAGTGTGATGATGGTCACTGTGAGGTCCCGGACACTCATTATCACCTTGTTACTGATATCTGGAGATGTAGAAATGAACCCAGGACCTATGACAGAAGAAGGTGAGATATTCTAGTAGGAGATTGTGTTGCATCATCTTTCCTTAGTGAACACATGCACAAGTTAAAGTTTGTACACTTAGGCCACTCCAAGTCATACTTCTGTTTCTGGTCCCCCGCCATAGTATCTCAACATATTATGAGCTAGCCTTGAACCCAGGCTCTCTTGAAAGGAGAGCCTGGTACACAGTGTCTGTGCATGCGCCAAAATTCCCAGAAATCCTGGAAATTCGGACTCTTCCGTAAAATATCACATATATTTCTCCATGTTATTGAACGTAAACTATCCGTGACACTACTGTTTATTTCAACTCAACCACTATTTGCCATACTTGCTGGTGTCTGCCATCACGAAACACTCGATGTCGACTACTGCAGCCTTGGCAAGGCTCCAGAGCCAGTTGGAAGCCGAATCTTCAAGAGATAAGAATGAGACCTAGCTATCAGTGATTCGGTAGGTCTACCAAAGTCCACTAGCCTATTTGAGGTACTAGATCATTATTTTTTAGCCGTCTCTGTTTCATAGAGACGTCTTAGTCTTTCGAAAACCAACGGTTAGCTGGTTCTTCATGGGACTTTATTTTTGTCTCCGTATTTTCACCCGACATTGCCATATACGTGCACAAGCCACATGTTCGCTGGTAGTAACCTGACAGTTTTACGGAAAAACTTACAGAAATGTTTACGCATGTGCAGACAGTGTGTACCAGGCTCTCCTTTCCCCGCACGAAAGAGAGCCTGAGTTCGAGGCTAATTATGAGCATACCGGTTGTGAGCACCCGTGAGTATTAAGCCATAAGTATTTTCCCTTTCACTGGTTTGATCACTTGGACTCAGCTACTGTAGCAGTTGGTCATGAACTCCTGTTTCTTGGTTGTAGTGATACATAGCTTGATTTATAGTTAGGTAACTATCTTCATTCTCTCCGAAAGTATTCTTTGATTCTGCACAGTTCACCACACCAAATTTCCCATGTTACACTAGTTTGTGTGTACAAAGCAAAAGTGTGTACCTATGATTATCAGTTACATTCTCTTTGCAGAGCTGGAAAAGGCTGACAACAACCAAACACTGAGTAAGTTCAATATCTATGGACAGGCAGAGAGTAAGCATAGACATTTCTATTACTGATAGGTATACAATAAACATCCATTTTGTGAGTATTATTATAAAGGGTTTAAGGAAATGGCCGTGGTGTTAGCCTAACCTATGTACATGATGTTGTGGTTTTGACCTTCATTGTAAGTTAGCCCACATGTAGTTTTCCTTAAGGTGGCGGGTAAGTAAATTAATTTTTGCACGTGCTTAAAACGGCCATTTCCAGTATGGCGAACTGCAGAGCCAGACAGTAGCTGATGGCCATCGAAACGTCATGTGCATTATGAAAGAAGTCATCCCAGCAAGTTTCGTTTGTTGACAAGTGCTACATGAGACAGAAAGGCCTCAAAAATGTGTATACAGGCAGCACCAGTTCCTGCTTAAACAAAGCACCTGCAACGGCTACTAAATGGTCAAGCAAGTAGAAATCATTGATGGCTAGGGGGGAAGCAGAGAGATATTCTACTTTATAGTCTTGTGGAGAGCTCTTTTCCATGATTTATCTCCTTGAAGTACAGCTTACCCATCTGGTGGTTAAAATCTTTCAATCAGAGCCTTGAATCTCAGATTTCTCTCTGCTTCCCCCTAGTCCTTCCACTCTTCTATCGATATATCGAGGGTAGACCCAATGGGTCGTCCAACTCTAGCTAGGATACTGCTGCACTTCTTCTAGTGGCCTTTTGGGTTCAAAGGTCGGAATTTACATAGTTGCCATGCAGTAACCAATAATTATTGCACCATTTGTGAGTGCCATAATTTTTTCTTACCCGCCACCTTAATCCACAGAATTCATGTACCTTGCCCCAACCATAATCATGTCACATATGTTACCTTTTCTGTGTGACGACCCTGTACCATATTAGCATATACATACATTAGTACATTATGCCTGACAAGAGCACATAAGAACTAATGCAAGGAGATGAAGAGCATGTAAGTCCCATACACATCAGTATACAGGGCTGAATTTTTGAGCAGTACTAAAATGAACATCTGGTTATGTGCAAAACCACAGTGCAATGATGATATGTACATTGAATGTCCAAGCATCAAGCAACGAGTTTTGAGCATGCCATGGATAGATTTTTGGTAGTATGCTCATGTAGCAAGGATCCAAATGACGTAGCTGCTTGTCTCAAATTTCATACAAGTAGGTCTTCTCTTTCTTTTTCCTCTCTCTCTCTCTCTCTCTCTTTCTTTACAGCCACCCCTCCCCCCCCACCACACACACACACACACATATATATGCACTCACTAAACTATGTTTTTTTATTTCTCTATACTACAGGTGTTGTGTGTAGGTCCCACTGGTACTGGAAAGACTTTGGCTGTATCTGACAAGCTGCTTAAGGGAATGTCCAACAAGTACCTCTCCCACTTCATCTCCTTCTCTGCTCGTACATCTGCCAACCAGACTCAGGATATCATTGATTCCAAGGTTGACAAGAGGTCTGTTGCTTGACATGATCACCTTAATAAGTGCACATACTCTCTCTCAACATTTGCTTGAGACTATGCACAATTGTGTGTCTGCTGGCCTGCAAATTATTCCACCAAGTCCTTGCAGTGAATTAATTGTAGCTCTGCAAAGGTGTAAAATTAATGTTTTTGCTATCCATAACATTAACATAACATGTATTGCATAATGTTTTACTCATTTTCTAATACAGGCGTAAAGGAGTGTTTGGTCCACCCTTTGGGAAGAGGCAGGTATTCTTTATCAATGATCTAAACATGCCAGCCTTGGAGGTGTATGGAGCCCAGCCTTCCATTGAGCTAGTCAGGCAGTGGATGGACCATGGAGGATGGTACGACAGGAAGGCTATTGGTAAGCACTATAAATTTTAGGGACTTGTGTGTGCATGTCACAGCATGTGTATGTATGTGATAATTGTTCCCTTGTTTTTATATGGTAGGATAAAGTTCAGTGTTAGTACAGTAGATGTAAACATTTTCCTTTACTATAGTGTTTTATTTGCATCATGCACTGCCAATTGTAGTCATCAATAGATAATGATTTTATACATACAAAATGCATAACTGTTGTTTGTAATCGGCTTTTAGGTTCATTCCGTAAACTAGTGGATATCACATTTGTGTGTGCCATGGGACCTCCAGGAGGTGGGCGTAATCCCATCACCCCAAGACTGAAAAGACATTTCAACTATATCTCATTCACTGAGCTGGAGGATGACTCTAAAAGAAGGTAAATAGTGCTTAGATTATGTCTGGAAATTCAAGAGTAGATGTACTGACTCTATGACCACTTGTTCACTTTTACTCTCTCTCTCTCTCTCTCTCTCTCTCCCTCTCTCTCTCTCTCTCTCTCTCTCTCTCTCTCTCTCTCTCTCTCTCTCACCACACACAGGATATTTTCCTCCATTGTTTCAGCCTGGTTGACTGGTTTTGAGAATGCAGACCAGTTGGTCCCTAAGCTGGTCAATGCCACTAACACGGTCTATACCACTATCATGACCGAGCTGCTTCCCACACCTACCAAGTCACACTATACCTTCAACCTCAGAGATCTCTCCAAAGTATTCCAAGGAATACTCATGGCCCAACCAAATAAATTTAAGGTATTTTAGTGATCCAGCCTCAACTTTTGATTCAGAAAAAAAATTGTGTGGTGTGGGGGGTGAGGGGAGAAAATATAGTGGGCTAATCAATCTCTAGGGAAAGCAATAGCCCACCTCTTAAGTAGCCAACTCTATGTTGGCCATATCCATAAGACCACCTCATTTTGTCCCTTTCAGACACTGCAAGCATTGTTGAAGTTGTGGACTCATGAATGTAGCCGTATCTTTGAGGATCGTCTGGTGAACAATGAAGACAGGGAGTGGTTTCAGAAGCTCATCAGTAAGACTATGAATACAGAGTTCTCAGTGGATCCCAAGGAGATAGTTGGTGAAGGTCCACTGCTCTATGGCGACTTCATGATGCCAAATACTGATAATAAGAACTACGAAGAGATCACCGATATGGAAAAGGTTGGTAACTAATTGCATATGCCAGATTTATATAGTACTTGCATACTAAGATTGTCCTACATACAACACCTATTCATAGAAGCCTCAGTTTTATGTAGTGGCAGTCTCTACTATATTGCCTTAAGAAAAGTAGTTTTGTGATCTTTCATATTGAGCATTGTTTTGTTTTTTTTTCTACAGCTGAATCGCATCCTTGAAGAGTACCTTGATGACTACAATCAGATCAATACAGCTCAGATGAGGCTGGTCCTGTTCTTGGATGCTGTTCGTCATGTCTGTCGTATCTCTCGTATCATTCGTCAGCCTCTCGGCAATGCCCTGCTGCTGGGTGTAGGGGGTAGTGGCCGACAGAGCTTAACCAGACTGGCAGCTCATATGTGAGTCAAAGATATAGTATTTTTTCATGCTAATTTTTTTGAGATAGTACGATGGTTAAATACTCTATAGCTTTGCTTAAGACCATGCAACCATTATTTTTGTCCAAAAATTACACCAGAAAATTGTGCATACAGTTTTGTATAGGAAATAGTGTTGCATTGGCCATGTATAAGATTGGACAAGCTTTATGTATTATGCTCTCAAAAGTAATAATAGTGATCAAATATTTTGTGGTTTTTCTTTGCAGGGCTGAATACGACCTGTTTCAGATTGAGCTCTCCAAGAACTATGGTATACCTGAATGGAGAGAAGATGTGAAGAATTGCCTCATGAAGGCTGGTCTGGAAAACACTGCTGTGGTCTTTCTCTTCTCGGACACACAGATCAAGAGCGAGCTATTTCTTGAAGACATCAACAACATACTGAACTCTGGAGATGTGCCAAATATCTATGCTTTCGATGATTTGGATAAGATTTATCATGAGATGAAACCTGTTGTTCAGGATGCAGGACTTCAGCCTACCAAGGCTAACCTGTTCTCAGCATTCACGAAAAGAATTCGTAGCAACATTCACATGGTTATCTGTATGAGGTAAGCATTCATCCTACATATACATCCTATATGTGCATAATACTATAGCATTGTATCCAAAGCAGATGCAGAGATAAGTGACTATTTCTACGTGTGTATGTGTGTGAGTGTATTTTATGTGTACATATGAGAGGGAGAGAGAGAGAGAGAGAGAAGGAATATGTGAACTCAAATTAGTCCTATACACCTCTTGATAGCAGGATGCATATACTTCAATAATACTTGTAATCATACCTAAGATACGTAAACACATCATCATGTTCTCTACCACATCATTGTCTGCAGTCCCATTGGTGAGATTTTCCGTTCTCGTCTTCGTCAGTTCCCCAGTCTGGTGACATGTTGTACCATTGACTGGTTCTCAGAGTGGCCAGATGAAGCTCTCAAGTCAGTGGCTACTAGCTTCCTCCAGGACATCACTGAGATTGATAATCCTGACACCATCCCTGGACTTGTAAGTGCAAGAGTGTACTTGTCAATTTGGCACAATAATGCTCTCAGTTTGCAAAATACTTTAGTCAGTAGCTACTATAACTTAATGATAGTGATCAAACCACACAAACTATACATTAATGTCTATTATTTCAGCTGCCTATAGCTACATCTGCCTCTACTTATGATACACTTTTTATTTAGGTGCACATGTGTGTTGAGATTCATCAGTCTGTGGCAAAGAAGTCACTCCAGTTCAAAGCTGAGCTGTCTCGTCATAACTATGTCACTCCAACTAGCTACCTGGAGTTACTAGGCCTGTTCTCCACCATGATAAAACAGAAGAAAAATGAGATCAGTACTCAGAGGAATAGAACCAAGTCTGGACTTGATAAGGTAGCTAAGCATGAGTATATTACTAATGATTTTTATGGTTAGCACATGTGTCTGCATTCCCAGGCTATAAAATGTCTGGACATAACCTTCCTTCTTTTCTCTCTCTCTCTTTTTGATAGCTTCTGACAACAGCAAGTGAAGTAGCCAAGCTACAAGAAGAGTTGGAAGAAATGCAGCCACAGCTTGAGCAAGCACAGGTAAATATGTATGGTACAGTACATACCCCCATGAAGCTTTCTTATTAATATGGACACATCTGGAACAGCTTGAAGTGTCTTGATTAACTTTAGGATCATTTATGTCACTACTGGAGCCAAATGTGTTGTTCTGATTTCTTGTAATTTAAACGTTATAGGTGGAGACTGAGGAGACGATGACACAGATTCAAAAGGACACACAAGTAGCCAATGAGACCAAGGTAATTGTGCAGAAGGAAGAGAAGGAGGCAACTGCCAAGGCAGAGAAGACACAGGCTATTGCTGATGATGCACAGAGGGACCTGGATGAAGCATTGCCCATGTTGGATGCTGCCCTGGCTAGCTTGAAGTCACTCAATAAGGGAGATGTTGTAGAGGTGGGTGAAGTATTAAAGGGCAAAGGCAGTGTACTGTTTAATTTCCTAATTCTGAAGGCTCCACCTTTGTGCAGTTAGATATGTACCGTAATTCGTGAAATTTTCGTTGTTAAAAAATTTTTGTTTCACCCAAAACTACGTAAATTTCTTATGTGAATATTATTTACCAATAGTATTATACATAGTGAATATATGACGCACACGTGGAATAGACAAAAATAGCATAAAATATTTGCAAACGAAAATAATGTGAATTACGGTATACCTGGATAGGGGCTAAGATAGATATCTATGATAAAACTCCAAAAATTTTACGTATTCGCATGTATACTTTGTGTCTAGGTGCGTGCCCTTCAACGTCCTCCTTTGGGAGTGAAGCTTGTTATTGAAGCAGTCTGCATCATGAAAGAAGTCAAACCAAAGAAAGTTGCTGGTGACAAACCTGGAGTGAAAATTGATGATTACTGGGATGTTGGAAAAGCACTTCTTCAAGATCCACAAAAATTTTTAGACAGCTTGTTCAAATACGATCGTGATAATATCCCAGACCCTGTTATTACAAAGATTCAGCCATACATTGACAATGAGGACTTCACACCGAGTGCTATCTCTAAAGTATCCAAGGCTTGTACATCAATCTGTCAGTGGGTTAGAGCCATGCATAAGTACCACTTTGTCGCCAAGGCTGTGGCTCCAAAAAGAGTGAGTTTATTACTATTCATATGGTTGTGTGTACTGGGTTGGAATGATCTGTAGTCCTCTGGTAAAAAAAATACCAAGGTGGACTATGTTGTTGGTCTTCTCCCTCTCAACCTGTCTTCTCTCTTGTGACATTCTTGTTTAGGCTGCCTTGAAAGAAGCCAAGGAATCTCTTGATGAGACACTTCGTATTCTGAATGAGGCTAAGGCCAGACTGAGGGAGGTGGAGGAGGGCATAGCTGCTCTCCAGGCCAAGTATGAGGAGTGTGTAGCCAAGAAGGAAGAACTCAAGGATAAGTGTGACCTCTGCTCTGCCAGACTGACCAGAGCTGAGAAGGTCAGCATTATCAAATCAGCCTCATCCCCAGGCTCTTCAATGTAACATGTAGAAAACCCAACCAACATTGAATAGCCGGGAATGGGTCTGGGAATGAGGCTAATAACTATAAAATGAATGTGTTTAGATAATTCACTATTATGATTTTCGTTGGTGTTAATTTTTTTGCTTCCTTTTTTTAGCTCATTGGTGATCTTGCTGATGAGAAGATCAGGTGGGCAGAGTCGGTAGAGGGTTTCGATAAGATGCTGGTCAATGTTATTGGTGATGTCATGATGTCTGCAGGAGTGGTAGCCTATCTGGGAGCTTTCACAGTTAGTACAATAATATAGCATCCAGAATGTCCATGTATGCATACAACCAATCTAACTTGTAGTTTTCATTGCAACATACTCTATACACAACATTTTTTTTTTCCAAAGTTTATTACAGAGATTGGGTGATATTAAATTTTTGCTATGCAGGGAGAGTATCGTGTTGACTTGGTTCAGGAGTGGCAGAGGGAGCTAACAGCCTGCAAAGTCCCTCACACCGGTGGAGCAACTCTGGTCTCCATTCTCTCTGACCCTGTCAAGATTCGAAATTGGCAGATAGCTGGGCTGCCTCGAGACACGCTGTCGGTGGAGAATGGTGTGATAGTGCAGTTTTCCAGAAGATGGCCTCTGTTCATTGACCCACAGGGACAGGCAAACAAATGGGTCAAAAACATGGTGAGTTAAATGCCTCATTAACACAGGGTTCAGAGAGTATAAAATTAATTAAAAAAGCTAGGCATTTAACTTTGAAAAAAGCTCCTTAATTTTTGCATAGTATTTATGTAGTAAGCTTTCTTACAGGAAAAGAACAATGCACTTGATGTGGTGAAACTCACCGATAAGGACTTTCTCCGTAGTCTTGAGAATGCCGTACGTTTTGGTAAGCCGTGCCTCTTGGAGAATGTTGGTCAAGACTTAGACCCTGCACTGGAGCCTATTCTACTCAAGCAAACCTTCAAGCAAGCTGGCAGCACTGTGATCAAGCTAGGAGATTCCATTATTCCATACCATGATGATTTCAAATTCTACATTACGACCAAGCTACCCAATCCACACTATACTCCAGAGATATCTACTAAAGCGACTCTAGTCAACTTCACACTCTCCCCAGGGTCAGTGTTTCAGAGTATGCTTAATTAATGTGTGATTAATGTTCAGCCTTGTGTGAGTGTGGGTATGTGTACAATGTAGTGTGTTATGTGCGTGTTTGTGCATGCATTTTTTGGGAGGGATGTTTTTAAAAAGGACCTTTCTGTCTCCCCATGCATACAATTATTGTGTATCAATCTTCCTTCATAGAGCTTAGCTAATTTTATTTCTTCTTCTTCCTACTTGTATTACACCTTACAGTGGTCTGGAGGATCAGCTGCTTGGTATAGTGGTAGCTGAGGAGAGGCCGGATCTCGAGGAGGCAAAGAACGCTCTGATCATCAGCAATGCTAAGATGAAGCAAGAGCTGAAAGAGATTGAGGATCAGATTCTGTATCGACTCAGTAACTCAGAGGGAAACCCTGTCGATGATGAGGACCTTATTCGAGTGTTGGAGGCCTCAAAGCTCAAATCACAAGAGATTCAAGTACAAATCAATCACACATACCATACTTCTTCTAAAAATTCGGAATAATTATGCT
The DNA here is from genome assembly GCA_964291365.2 of Stappiaceae bacterium. GTDB lineage: Bacteria > Pseudomonadota > Alphaproteobacteria > Rhizobiales > Stappiaceae > JBDWFY01. Next base: position 643,237 of record OZ220010.1, on the reverse strand, counting down.
CGAGATTTGCCCAGTTTTTAGAGGCAAATATTCAACATTCCAGCTGTGTGTACATTCTATTCCTGTATATACATGTGACAACCTTTGTCAAAAATTTCCATCATTCAATAAGGGTGTCAAATAATTAGAGATGCCGAATTTTTAGAACTACAGAATGTGAATTAGGATAGTTAGACAATGCTTTCCTCAATGTGCATTACATTATTTCATTCATGTAGGCTAAAGTAGCTGATGCTGAAAAGACAGAGCAGGAGATTGACATCACCCGAAGTAAATATATCCCTGTGGCCACACGCACTCAGCTGCTCTTCTTTTGCACAACTGATCTGTCTAGTATTGATCCCATGTACCAGTACTCACTGGAGTGGTATATCACCATCTTTCTTAATTCAATCGCTTCAGCTGAACAGTCTGGTATGTTCCTGATATATCTGCTATTCTCTCACTCACTCATACTCTCTCTCTCTCTCTCTCTCTCTCTCTCTCTCTCTCTCTCTCTTTCTCTCTTTCTCTCTCTCTCTCTCTCATGCACACACACACACACACACACACACACACACACATACATTTTTCATGTTTTGACTCATCTACTGCCTGTTGCATATTCCGATCATACAGATGATCTTGAGGAGCGTATTGTCCACATTAATGACTACTTCACCTTCAGCTTGTACAGCAATGTCTGTCGATCACTCTTTGAGAAGCACAAACTACTCTTCTCCTTCCTGCTGTGTGTCCGCATACTCATGAATGACAACAAAATAAACATGGTAAGGATCAAAATGTGCCATCCATAACTGTCATGAAACAATCACTTCTGTAGCATATTTTTTTGGTGGGGGGGCAAATTTCATGGATTTGAGTTGATGAATTTACAGCACGTAGTAATTTACCTGGTATGATGATTTTTTCAACTGCTTTGATGTCAATTCAGTGATCTAATTCCCTCTGTATGCATATTCCTATGATGATTTTACATACTTGTAATCATTTTGTGTTCAAGTACTTCAACTATCATGTTGCTATTGCCATGCTACAGAATGAATGGCGTCACCTGATTGCTGGAGGCACCACTACTCCCAAGAAGCTAGCCAACCCAGCTCCTGAGTGGATATCAGAGAGAGTTTGGAATGACATCCTTACACTACCAGCTCTGCCTACCTTTACAAAATTAGCCGAAGAGTTCAGTGAACTTGCTGAGGGTTTCAAGAAGATATTTGACAGTGTGGAGCCACACAGAGAACCACTGCCAGGGCACTGGAATACCGAATTGGACGACTTCCAAAAGATGCTTGTTCTGAAATGTATTCGTGCCGACAAACTGACAAATTCTATGCAGGCAAGTGACTCTACATTTTTTATGGTTCATATGGATGATTTCACATTGCCACCATACTATTATTTAATCAATCATTACACATTGCAATTTAACTTGTACAATATGTGCCTATGCAGGATTTTGTTTCCAAGAACCTTGGTCAGCGGTTCATTGAGCCACAAACTGCTGAGCTTGGTCTGGTATTCCGGGACTCCTCTCCGACCACACCTCTCATCTTTGTCCTCTCCCAAGGAACCGATCCAGCTGCTGATCTATACAAGTTTGCTGAAGAGGTAAACTCTATTAACTCACGTATAGCTATCAGTAACTTACATGCTATAATAATTGGTACAGTATAGCCGGAAATTTTTGCTGGACAAACATTTTCGCCAAGCCCAGCTACCTTTGTATTGCAGAAATACTTGGTAGAATAAATTTTTGCCAATGCGATAAAGGTTGCCATATCCCCTATGTAATCATCAACACAGGACACAAAAATTTTCAGATAAAAAAAATTTTTGCCAATAAGAGCAAGTGACAAAATTGGCAAAATTTTTCTCCTGGCAAAAATTTTCAGTATGTAGAGTAGCGTGTGAACAGTAAGCAGTAATATCTCAGATTGCTTTGCTATGTTGTATGCTGCCATCTCTAAAATCACAGCATTTAGTGCCAACTTGAGCTTATCAATACTGCATGTGATTAAGCTAATTTTCTATCTTAAATATTTAAACTTTGGTGACTGCCACCCCCTATTACACATACTTACAGATTTCAACTGACCAATAATCTTGTTACAAACATTCAACTTTTTTCTTAACTGTAGATGAAGTTCACGAAGAAGCTATCAGCCATTTCATTAGGTCAGGGGCAGGGCCCACGAGCTGAGGCAATGATGAGGCAGGGAATGGATCGAGGAAGATGGGTGTTCTTCCAAAACTGCCACTTGTCCCCCAGCTGGATGCCAGCTCTGGAGAGACTCATCGAGCAGATTGATGGAGACAAGGTATAAAAGTAGTGGAATGAATATCATAGATTGTACACCTTATAAAGTCATATTTTGAGTACTATAGATACTTTTGTATGAGTATTAAATATGTACTGTTATTTTCTTATGCTCATGTGTACATTAGCAAATGCTATAGTATACCTATGTGTGAGTGATTCAAGCATGTCATGAATTATGCTCCTTGTAACATTTGATTTTGTCTGCTTTTGTTTATTAGGTTCACCGTGACTTCCGTTTGTGGCTGACTAGTATGCCCAGTCCCAAGTTTCCAGTCCCTGTTCTCCAGAACAGCTCCAAGATGACCATTGAGCCACCTCGTGGGGTCAAGGCTAACCTATTGAAGAGCTTTACTGGATTCAGTGATGAATTCCTAGAGGGCAACTCGAAGGTTAGGGTTAAAGGGGTTATAGTTTTATGTTGGGACAGAAAATACACAGGGTTTAGGCTACCAGTATGTTTTTCACTCTTCCCCTCCAAGCTCAATATGCATTTCACATAGCTCATGACAATGAAAAGTACCCAGATTAGTGGATAAATCATGAAGCTATTGCTATGATTCTCCGTACAAAAGCCACAAGAGTATTAATTTTGGTGTCTTATTCTTACACATACAGCATGATGAGTTCAAGTTCCTCTTATTCTCACTGTGTGTATTTCATGGAGTGACTCTGGAGAGGAGGAAGTTTGGAGCTCTTGGGTTCAATATTCCATACGAGTTCACTGATGGAGACCTTAGGATATGTATTAGCCAGCTCAGCATGTTTCTGGATGAGTACACTGAGATTCCTTTCAAAGTAAGTCAGTCACAATGTTCAAGAAAAACATATGTTTATATATACCATCCAATTTGAATGGCTAATTCAAAGAAAGGGAAGATTTTTATGGCAGTAATTGAGCTTGTGAAATATACATGGTGTATGTATACTTTGATTGCAAATACAGTAAATACAAACCTAGCTACAATACAAGGTTAAGGCCACTGGCTATAGAAAAATGTATTCCTTTTTAACACCGCCATCAAGAAGTTTAACTATGGTGTAATGATGACCTGTTCCACTAGGTATTGAAGTATACTGCTGGCCACATCAACTATGGTGGTCGAGTGACTGATGACTGGGACAGGAGGTGCATCATGAACATCTTGAATGATTTCTACTGCCCTGCAGCTCTCAGCACAGAGTATATCTTCTCTGAGTCAGATGTATATCATCAGTTTCCTCCTGACACAGATCATAAGGTATACATTTATTAATAGCATCCATGCCAGTATTGCAGTATCTAGCTTCAAAGAGATCTTTTAGAAATGTCTAGGCACATAACTAAAGTGTTTATGAAAGTGATTTCTCCTTGTAGACGTACATGCAGCACATTCGTGGTCTACCAATTAACGATACTCCTGAAATGTTTGGACTGCATGAGAACGCTAACATCACATTTGCTCTGAATGAGACCTTTGCTCTCCTCAATGGTATCCTGCTCCTCCAACCCAAGTCAAGTGCTGGTGGGGGACAGTCTAGAGAAGAGGTATGTACATGTACTAGATTTTACAAGACTGTGCTAAGTGAATTTTCATGGAATAGTCATAAAGATAGTATGAAAATAGAACACCCATGAACGTCTTCCTGTGATTTGATCAGATGTTTAGTAGCCATAGAAATACTATTTTGAATGTGCATGGGGACCATAATATTATTTCACTGATAGCGGCTACTCTGATGATGGATGTAATAGTTCTTTCTGCTTAACATTTCCTATTATAATTGTGGAATATCTCTATTTCCACAGGTTGTTGATGAGATTGCTCAGAAGATCATGGGGCAGGTACCAAAACCACTACCACTGGCTGAAATCATGGAAAAGTACCCCGTCAAATATGAAGAGTCTATGAACACTGTTCTTGTTCAAGAGGTCATCCGCTATAACCGTCTCCTCAAAGTAATCCATTCTTCTCTTGTGGATCTGAGGAAGGCTCTCAAAGGATTGGTGGTCATGTCCCAGGCTCTCGAGACGATGTTCAACAGTATCTACAACAATACGGTGCCTGAAATGTGGGCAAGCAAGGTGAGCATTTTACCTTGTGGAAAGGAAAAATTTGTCCTAGCGGCACACACTCTGCATGTTGATATTTGGGAAATTGCTCAACCACCAAGTCTGCACTACACCCTCTCTCACTGCTTGGCTGCTAAACTGCTAGCAAAAGAGGGTGTAGCTCAATGTTGGGGTGCTATGTGATTTAACTGATACATACATGAATTCAAAACATGTTACTGTACTTTTACTTAAATTGTATGTGTAGGCCTACCCCTCTCTGAAGCCACTTGCTGCATGGGTCACTGATTTGGTCGAACGAATGAAGTTCATCCAGGATTGGATTGATAATGGCATTCCGTCTGTGTTCTGGATCTCTGGTTTCTTCTTCCCTCAAGCCTTTCTCACTGGCACACTGCAGAACTTTGCCAGGAAAGCTGTCATCTCTATTGACACCATCACATTTGATTTCAAGGTGATAATAACACAATTAAGTCTTGTATTGAGAAGGAATTATAGTTTTGTGCATGGTGTGCCAAACAAATTTTTTACAATGATTATCAATTTGTGAGCACATAGTCAAACCCTTCTATAGAGGATACTAAGGGTATACCCCTTTAATCAGAACATTTTCAGCTGTCACAGTTTCTGTATCAGACACTTCCCTATAGTTTGGATACTTGCTATAATATGCTAGTTATAGTTCAGCTGCTGTATTATCTTTCCTCTCATTATTGTGTAGGTAATGAAGGAGCCAGCCTCAGAATTGACAGTCAGACCCGAAAATGGCTGCTACATTCGTGGTCTATTTGTGGAAGGTGCTAGATGGGACATGGACAGCTTTGAGCTGGCAGAATCAAAACCCAAGGAGCTCTTTACAGACATGCCAGTGATGTGGCTCATCCCAACTGCTGATAGAAAGCAGCCAGACTCAGGCATCTATGTCTGCCCAGTCTACAAGACTCTAACTCGTGCAGGTATGTGTAGTCAAGAGTAGATACTCTTGCTATAGTATTACGTAAAGTGTAATGTCTGGGTATTTATGTAATAGATATATAGCTGGTGTTGACAGATTAACTGTCATGTTAGCTGGACGAGTAGCACTGCTAGTTAATGAACTGGTGTATTATTTTCCTGTAATACTCTCCGTTTTAATACTACCTTGACTTTTTTTCTCTGTTTTAATACTATAATATTATAACAGATCTAATCTAGATGAAATAACCTATGTATACCTGTACTGCTTTGCACATTTTTGTTTGCCATTAATGCATACTTTGTTATCTGTAGGTACTCTCTCTACTACTGGTCACTCTACTAATTATGTTGTTAGTGTGGAGGTGCCATCCAGCAAGCCTCAGTTCCATTGGATAAAGAGGGGTGTAGCACTTCTGTGTGCATTGAACTACTAACTCAAAGACTAATCCTTAGTCTAGTACCATAGTAACGGCAAACCAGTCACTTATAATATACATGAACGTATGTAGTCTACTATAGCTATGGCAATCTATTGTATGCCTATGCTTCGTTGCTGCTTATAATAATTATTGTCAATACTACAATCACTACATAGATCAAGTGCTTGCCTATCACATATAGATTTGCAGATTGTGTGAAGTTTCGAATTTCAAGAAAAGACAAGATCATTGCATGTAGTCTCAATCTTCATATTGGTTTGAATTAAGCAAGGGCTTATAGACTCCTAAAGGAGAAGAGGGCATGCAACTAGGCACCTGGCAAAATTCATATCTAGGCTAAAAATAGTAAAATCCTCAGTAAGCATAGTGCAGTCCAGACAGCGGTTGTTACTATAATTAGTTACAAACCACTGTCTGCATGGTTTGAATTTTGCTAGGAGTCTATAAGCCCTTGGTTTTAGTAATTAAAACCAAAAGGAAAAATGGTCTACTAAAAGTACTTTTAGTCTAATTAACTAACTAAAATGAGCTGATTTTTGCTTAGTCTAGTACATGGTATGGTTTGATCCAAAATTACTAGTTTTAGTTTTTAATTATGGAAGGCATAGCACAATTGCTCTAGTTTTAGTAATTAAAACTAAGACATAAATTAGGCAAACTAAGGGGCTTTTAGTATTGGTTTTGATTAACTAAAACAACACTGAATGCAATGTTTACGTAACAGCAAAGAAATAAAGATCAAAATGTATATCCCTCTAGCCTCATCTCTAGGCTGGGCGTGCCCATTCCCATGCAGCATTTAACATGGAGTATGGAAAAGCTGGGAGTGGACCTTAATTGTGAAGCCCTATAGCTCAGCTTTTATAAATTAACTGAGAAGCCTGTAAGCTGCACGAGCACAATAGATAGTTTCTGTATAGTGTTGTTATTCCCAAAATCTAATCAAACTTGTCCCAAAAATAATATATTATTAGATAAGCAACTGATCACATAAAGTTTGATAATTGAAGCAGATGTTACTAAACATTCACACCAAGTGAGGTCTTCAGGCAGTTATCAAATTTTCACTCTGGATAATGATAATCACACATACTATCATAACTTTATGATTATCCAGTAGCTAGATGATTTTATAAATAATTCACTCAAGCTTAAGATTAAGACTAGTACAGCTTAATTATTGGTTTACAACCAGAAATCTGAGCCTGATATCAGCTAGGATAAAAGCTACTCAATTCCAGTTTGAAGTAATCCATACCGCAATGTTTCATGATGACTAATCAAATTGTTGCAGCCATAATTCTACCGATACTTTGCATCGCTATTTCAATGATCACAAGCAGGCTGCACTATATCTCACCCTTTTCTTGTGTTAGCCCGTCATTATCATGTGATACCTTGGAGCAGTTCATCAAGAGTAACACCATCATAGAACAAAACACAACACTTCTACTTTCCTCTGGTAATCACAGCCTTATTTCTGAATTGGCAATCGTGAACGAGCAAACATTTATGTTACATTCCAAGAGTAGAGATACAACATTTGTTGTATGCAAAGATTCGGCGAGGCTTTCCTTTATTATAGTGTTACAAAAGTTGAAATAATAGGTCTAAAATTTGTCGGATGTGGTGAAAATACAGTACAATTTGTCAGAAAATTAACTATTGTTGAATCTATGTTCATTGGAACTACAATAAGTGGAACGTCACTTGTTCTAGACAGAACTGAGGCACAAATTAAGGATTCCCAGTTCCAGAAAAACACGATTGGAAGAAATTATTATTATTATGTCAGTACTAATATATCTGGATACAAATTATACACTGAAGAAATTCACATCAATGTTAGTGGAGCAATATTTGTCACACACGGCAATGTTACATTAGTAAGATGTACATTTGATGGGAACAAGGCTGAATATGGTGCGGCACTGTTCATCAAGAACAAAAGGCAATTTAACATTTAATAAGTGCAGTTTTCTAAACTCTATTGGAACTGTCATAGATGCAAATGATGATAGTTGCATAACAGATGCTCATAGTACTTACGAAAATAATACTGCTGATTTGGGAGCAGTTTTCTACATCTTAAACAGTAAAGTGTTTTTATTTGGAAGTAGATTTAGAAACAACAAGGCTAATAGAAAGGGTGGTGTTGCTTTAGTTATGTCCACTTTGATGAATGTGAAGCGATTGCAAATTTTGCTGAAAATGGTGGAGTCGTGTATCTACTATTAGGATCACTAATAATCACTACCAGTAATATCACTAACAATATAGCATCCGACATAGGCATACTAAATTTGGAGGGGGATGAAATACTGATCAAAGATAGTTTATTCACTTTCAATCAAGCCCACCTAGGCATGATCTACCTAACCGATAATAAACTGTTAAAATTCAGCAATACAACCATGATGTATAACAATGTATCAACAAAGGGGGTACTCTATGCTCAAGACAGTAATATAGAAGGCAGTGGTATGCTAATCATTAAAGGTAATATTGCAAGTTTGGGTATTGTATACATCGTCAGATGCAATGCTAGTCTCCTATCAACATTCACCTTTATCAATAACTCAGCATCCTTTACTGCAATTAACAGCAATCTTGTGGTGTATGGAGATAGCGTTTTCATCGAAAATGGGGTATTAAAAACCTTTGCAGAAGGAGGGGCTATTACAACTATTCAAAGCACCATGTCACTTTATGGGTACGCAAAAATTGAAGATAATTTTTCAGCAAGTTCTGGTGGTGGTATCTATGCTGTTGAAAGTATTGTTGAGATGTTCAATAATGTGAGCCTCAAGTATAATAAAGCATATAGCAGTGGTGGAGGTATGCATATGTATAGTAGTGTACTCATTTGTGAACAATATTGTGAAATATCAAGTAATGAGGCAGGCTTAGGTGGGGGAATTCATGCAATAGGATCATCTATTTCAGTATCAAGACCACAAGTGAAAACTGTATAATGGATTTCTTAGATAAAGAAAAAGGTACCCTAATTGTTATGAGCGAGAGACAAAGTACTATCCTAAATGTATCAAATAACTCTGCCACGCATGGAGGTGGATTCAATTTTGAAGAGAACTCTAAGCTTTACATTCAAGGTGATGGTAACAAAATCAGTTTTAAGGGGAACAAAGCTATTTGGGGGGGAGCCATCTTCATAAATGACAACACTACAGCTAGCATTTGTGCTAGTGATTCTTTTAAAGCGTTATCCATTAATAATTATAAGACAGAGTGCTTCGTTCAGAAATCTCATCACATCATTGAAGGATATTCTCTGACTTTAATAATACGAAACGATAAGCTCGAGTCTCCCATTGAGTTTACTGAAAATTTAGCAAATGAAACTGGATCTATATTGTTTGGAGGCCTGCTAGACAGATGTACAGTCAGTCCACTGTACAATAAAGGGTACTGTTGAGTTCTTTCTCGCGAGTATAGCAATTTCTAGACAGGCTAGACAATTAGATAGCTATAGAAAGCTTGCTAACTTAGAGACAACCAAACTACGGGTTTATAGAATACAAGTTGACTTCACTGAGTAGCTCGACCAAATTCTTATCAATCAATAGAATAGCGACAACAAAACTCCACGACACAAATCAAGTAAAGAACGCTGACTAACAGCGAAATAGAGAAGTAGCTCAGTAGTGAAGTGAGTCAAAAAAATAGTGGACAAAGCTTAAATATGAGGAGCGGGCCCCCAGGGAGCCGCACAAGAACAAAGAGAGGAAGTGCAGAGAGCATGAACTGCACATGCTAACACCATCAAATTATGGTCAAGCTATAGTAAATAACTACTACATAATAAGATGTAACTAATAACTAAATAATTAACACTACAGTAAAATAAGCATGAACATACCGCCGGCCAAGACCGGACGGTCTTACAAACAAATTAATGAGGTGTGAATGAGCATCTCAGAGTAGTATAAGGTGAAAAATGTTCAAATAATCAAGACTGTTCATCACTTGGAAGAATTACGGCGAGCTTGTTCACCGGGCGAGTATAAAATCCATGAGCTGTTTTAATCGTGGCCACACGCACCAGGTTGTCTTTCCCAGGATAGACTTCCACTACGCGAGCCAGAGGCCATTTGGTCGATATTGGAGAGTCTTCGCGAATCACAACTAGATCACCAGGTTGGATGTTTCTGGTAGGGCGCTGCCATTTGTTGAAGCGTCCAAGTTGAGAGACATATTCGGACAACCAACGTTTCCAGAAATGTCGCAAGAGGGATTTGCATAGTTGCCAACGTTTGAGAAGTGAGATTGAATCGTTTGAAGTTACTTCTGGGAGAGCCATCAATGGTTTGCCAACAAGGAAATGACCCGGTGTAAGCGCTTCAATTCCATCGTCATCATTGGGTAGGGGAGTGAGAGGTCGACTATTGAGGCAAGCTTCAATTTGAGTCTAGAGGGTAGAGAGTTCTTCATACGTTAGTCTGACATCACCTAGAATCCGTTTGAGATGAGCCTTCATGGACTTCACAGCTGCCTCCCAGATTCCGCCAAAGTGGGGTGCATGTTGTGGAATGAACTTCCAGGTGATTTTCTTATCACCGAGGTAGCGATTGACATCATTCTGGGTGGATGGTTGCTTGAGGAATTGATAAAGTTCCTTGAGTTCTCGAGCAGCTCCAGTGAAGTTAGTGCCGTTATCACTCCATATAAGTGAGGGAAGGCCGCGTCTAGCGATGAAACGTTTCAGGCAAGCAATGAATGCTTCTGAAGTGAGGTCAGTGACTAGCTCGAGATGAACTGCCTTTACTGAGAGGGAAACGAATACACAGATGTAGGCTTTGACCACAGTTGGCTTGCGAACATATCCATACTTGAGGAATACAGGTCCTGCATAGTCTACACCGACCTTGTCGAATACTGAGCCAGGAGTGAGTCGTTCAAGTGAGAGTTGTCCTAACATCTGAGGCTTGGGTCTGGCAGTGTACCTACGACAAGTAATACATTTGCGAGTCACAGATCTGATCACCTGTCGTCCACCAACTATGTGATAGAGTCTCGAGAGAGAAGCAGTAAGTAGAGTAGGCCCAGCGTGTAGAAGGCGCAGGTGTTCATCACGGATCATCAAGTGAGTAAGAGGATGTTTTCCATGTACAATGGCAGGGTGCCGAGACTGATAATTAGATGTTTGTGAAAGTTGTCTTCTTCCGCCTACACGTAGGACACCTGAATCATCGATGAATGGTTGCAGAGGCAATAGTGAACTGGATCTAGGGAGAGATTGTTTTCTTTGTAGCGAGGTCAAATCTGATTCAAAATGAGTGCTTTGGATGACCTTAATCCAGTAATTCTCTGCTGCCTGCAATTCAGAGGTCGTGAGATGAGCTTTATTCCGTTCAGAGGAATTCTTGTGTAGACAATTTCGAATGAAACGAAGTATCCACGCAGTAATGCGTTTCAATGTAACAAAGTTGGAAAACTGATTGATTGGAATGATTGGCAGGAGAGTTTGAGCAAGTACGTGTAAGGACATTTCCCTTTCATCGATTTCCTGCTGGTTTGGAGAAAGAGGTGGTTTCTCCGGCCAATGGGAGGGAGATTCTTTAAGCCAAGTAGGCCCATTCCACCAGAGGGAGTGGTTGAGAAGCTCAGAGGGGTAGAGTCCTCTGGAAGCACAATCAGCAGGATTGTCAGCTGAGCGGACATGTCTCCACTTGTCTGGAGGGATGAGATCAACTATGGTGGAGATCCGGTTGCCAACATAAGTCTTAAATCGCTTAGGACTTCCATCCAACCAGTTTAGTACAATTGTACTGTCAGTCCAAGCATATACATGAGAGAGAGGGATGTTGAGTACTTGTCTGACATGGTGGAGGAGTTGAGCCAACAAGTGTGCTCCACATAGCTCTAGGCGAGGTATCGTCAGCCGCTTGATGGGTGCAACCTTGCTCTTTGACATCACTAATGATACATGGGTGTGATTAGAAGCGTCAGTGGTGCGCACATAAACTACAGCTGCGTAGGCAAGTTCAGAGGCATCAGAAAACCCATGGATTTCAGTAGAGAGTATCTGAGACTCCTTGTCGAAGTAACAGCGGGGAATTGTCATCTGAGAGAGTAGGTGCAGCTCTGTTCTCCATTGTAGCCATGCGCAATGAATGTCTACAGGCACAGGATCATCCCAGTCAACCTTGAGCTCCCAAAGCTTCTGCATGAGGATTTTGGCTTTGATGGTAGAGGGAGAGAACCAGCCTAGTGCATCAAAGGTCTTTGCCACATCTGAGACAAGACCACGTTTCGTCAAAGTTTCCAGCGGTGTGGGAGAAGGTGTAGAGAGTTTGAAGCAATCTTTCAGAGCATTCCACTGGATCCCAAGAGTTTTGGTGTACTCATCAGATGTTGGCAGCTCTTGTGTCGGTTTTGTATCCTTTAGCTCTGCTGGTAAATGTTGGATAGCTTGTTGCTCACTAGAATTCCATTTCCTGAGATGGAAGCCTCCCTTGGAAAAGAGATCTTGCAGCTGGCACTGAAGCTCAACAGCTTCTTGAATAGAGTCAGCTCCCGTGAGCCCATCATCCACGTAGAATGAGTTGTCCACGCTCTTTGCTGCTAGGGGGTACTCCATTGCGTGGTCCAAAGCATTCCGCTTGACAGCCATGTTCGCTGCAAACGAAGACGCAGAGACTCCAAATGTGACTCGAGTCATCCTGTAGTCGAGTAGAGGATCCTTTGGATTGTTGCGCCACACAAATCTGTGGAGGTCTCTGTCAACAGGAACTAGCTCCACGGCCCTGTACATCTTGCTGATGTCAGTGGTGAGGGCTACACGGTGCGTACGGAATCGTAAAAGAACATCAATAAGAGGGGGATGGACAGTTGGCCCAACAAGTAACCTTTCGTTGAGGGAGATTCCAGTGCTGGATTTCGCGGAGGCATCAAATACGACTCTGAGCTTGGTCGTGGTACTTTCTTCCTTGCGAACTGCATGCATGGGAAGATAAAAGGTTTCTTGGAGAGGTTTGTTCAAGTCCTCTTCAGGCACCAGCTCGGCATGCTTGAGGTCCATGTACTCATTCATCACAGCAGCAAACTCATCAAATTGGTTCTTGTGATGTAGAGAACGCTCAAGGGAGAGGAATCTGCGAACAGCAGGCGATCTGGACTCACCAAGTGGGCTTGCTTGAGGGTTTCTTGGCAATGGTACAACAAATCTACCATCTTTGTTTCTCCTGTGGTTCTCAGCAAAGTGACGAACAACAGCTCGTTCTTCTGGAGAGTAGTTTGAGGCAACTCTTGGGCATTCCTCAATCTCCCAAAATTTCCTTAGTATGTCATCACCAGAGGTCGTTGCTACGTGGTGAGAGGCAGCAGTCGAGGGAATCGTGAGATCTTCAGTCTTGCCAGTAAGTACCCATCCAAATTTCGTCTCGAAGGCAGCAGGGGTGCCACGTGGTCCACTCCGCCGGCCATGCAGTAGTACGTCAGCATAGATATCCACCCCAAGGAGTATGTCTACTTTGCTTGGTTGACCGAAGCTGGGGTCTGCCAGGTGCAGACCGTTGAGATGACTCCATTTGGTGTTGAAGTGAACAGGCTGGGTGGGTAGATCACAAGTTACGCGAGGTACAACGATAGCTGAAACTTGTAGCTTCTCACCAGAACAGCACAGAGGAGAGATTTCAAGGGTAGCGACAGATTGCAATGAAGAGCCACGAGACATACCGGTGATTCCCGAAATTGTGATGTGCTGAGTAGCCAGTGGGAGTTGGAGAGATTGAGCCAATCGCTCAGAGATGAATGACGTGGATGAACCAGAGTCGAGTAGACCACGAGCTCGAACACTAGTGCCATCCGGTGCATGCACCAACGTTTGAAAAGTCATGAGAAGAACATTCCCGGAGGCGGATTGTGAACAGACTATAGGTGCCACAGCTAAAGTGGATGGTGCCATCGCTTCAGGTTTTTCTTTGTTCTCTGCCGGTGGTTTTGGATCGCGGTGAAGCAGGGTATGATGAGGCCTTTGGCACTTTCTGCAGCGATTGCTGCTTGTACAGTTTTTTGAGATGTGTCCCGGCTTAAGACAGTTAAGGCAAACATTGGTCGAACGTACAGTGGCCAACATCTTGTCGTGTGGGAGTACCTTAAACAGTGGGCACGCATACAACGGGTGTTTCTGAGTCTTGCACAGAGAGCAGTTGGCTGGTGTTTCTTGGGCATTAGCAGCAAAGGATGTGGCAGATCTGGGGTTAGCCTGCCTTGATGAATGACGTTTCTTCAGCTCACTTGAACTGGTCTCTGAGGCCTGTGCACGAAGGTCGAGAAAGTCTAGTAGATCGTTATAGTGAGGTGTTGTCTTGTTATCCTGGCTGGCCTTACGCCATTCGAACATCGTATCTTTGTCCAGTTTCAACTCCAACAGTGCTGTGATGAAGGAACCAGTGGGATCTTCTTTCATTGCTTTGAGTGCTCGCAGGTGCTGTTTAACGGTATCATGGAACCGCCTGAGTTCCTTGCCTGAACCATCTCTTAAGCTTGGTAATTCGTAGATTTCCCGGACATGAGATTGGTGGATGATTCGTGGACGGTCATATCGAGCCTTGAGAGAGTCAATGGCTTCCTTGTATTGGTCACCAGAGTGAGAAAGACCCTCAATGATATTCTTGGCTGAGCCATCTTTCAGGGCGTGGCGAAGATACACCAATTTCTCGGTGTTGGAGATGTCAGAGCGCTTGTCAACAGATATGCTGAATTGCTCCCAGAATGTCTGCCAGTGCAGCAGCTCTCCATCAAACATAGGCACATCAATCTTTGGTAGTTTGACAGCATGTGGTTCTGGGGTGACTGTGGGTGGAGAGGCAGCTGGAGAGGTTGAGATGGGGGTTATGAACAAGAGCTTCTTGACCTTTATTGACATGTCAAAGATATTATCTTCTTGCTTCTGCGCATTGCTTATGAGAGGATCTGAGGTATCTGCCGTAATTGCTAGCATTTCGTTTCTGAGCTCAGAGAGCTCCCTCTTGAGGTCAGCTAGGTGTTCTTGGTAAAGGTGAAGGAGATGAACTTCACTGCCATCTTCCTTGAGTCCAACTATCTTCTCGTGTATAGAGACAAGACGAACTTGGAGTTGTGCTGATCGTCGCTCAAGGAGAGTGCGACCGGAAAGTGGGCGGGAGTCAGAATCAGTAAGTGTTGGGGGTGGAGCTGAGATAGTAGGAACCATCAGCGCTTGTAGCCTGAGATCGAGCTCCGCTAACTCATCGTCATGCTTGTCGAGGACATCTTGCTCTAACGTGAGCTGTTGTTCGTCCTCCAGAACATCAATGACCGAAAAATGGCGCGTCTTAAAGTCACTGTCAAGCTTTTCAAGACGCTTTGACAGTTGTTGCGCATGAGTGAGGATCGAAGGGCTGGGTTCCTTATCCTCAAGCTCCGAAACCTTGGTGGCTAGTTTAGTTATGCTGGCCTTTATTGCACCTCTTCTGCGCTTGAGCGTGGCCAAATCGGCGGTAGCCATGATCGCGGCGAGCGAATGCAAGTTGTGGTTGGGAAACGGTCGATTGTCTATCAACAAAGTCGAACTTGACCACAAATATTTTGTGGTAAATTAAATCCAATTAGCAGTTTGCCTCGTGGAGGAGTCTGTGATCGCGCACCCTTGTGCGAGTAGGCGATAAACGTGCACCCTTGTGCAGTGAGAAACGAACAAATTTGCACCTTTGTGCGGAGAGAGTTTGCACCTTTGTGTGATGGAGGTAGGACTGTATTTGAGGAGAGGGAGGCAAGAAAGAACCAGTTTGTCCAACAGTTGATCCGCTATCTAGGTATCCGGCTCGAAGGACCATTAAATATGTTGAGTTCTTTCTCGCGAGTATAGCAATTTCTAGACAGGCTAGACAATTAGATAGCTATAGAAAGCTTGCTAACTTAGAGACAACCAAACTACGGGTTTATAGAATACAAGTTGACTTCACTGAGTAGCTCGACCAAATTCTTATCAATCAATAGAATAGCGACAACAAAACTCCACGACACAAATCAAGTAAAGAACGCTGACTAACAGCGAAATAGAGAAGTAGCTCAGTAGTGAAGTGAGTCAAAAAAATAGTGGACAAAGCTTAAATATGAGGAGCGGGCCCCCAGGGAGCCGCACAAGAACAAAGAGAGGAAGTGCAGAGAGCATGAACTGCACATGCTAACACCATCAAATTATGGTCAAGCTATAGTAAATAACTACTACATAATAAGATGTAACTAATAACTAAATAATTAACACTACAGTAAAATAAGCATGAACAGGTACACAGAACCCTTATCTCATACTATTAGCGGTTTGATATACTTTGAAATATTAAGCCTTATTGACCACCATGACAATACAAGCATTAGTTCTCAAGCAGTTCGTATTTGTTTCTGTGAGCCTGGAACTTCACAACACAACTGCAATTATCATCCACAACCTTACCATGTTATGAAGGGAGAAAATTTTAGTGTAGCTCTCGTGGCTGTGGATCATATTAGTCATCCAACTGAGGCAAATATCAGGAGTTTTGTCTCTAAAGATGGAGACCTTGGAGAAAGACAGACAGCTATGACAAGCAACCAACAATGTATGAACTTTACATTCAGTGTAAGATCTTCTAGAGTATATGAAGAGTTGACAATTTATCCTGAGGGACCATGCTACTGGCTAGGAGTGTCCAAATCTACTGTAAATGTGACATTTAAAAAGTGCATGTGTCCAATAGGCTTTGAGCCAGAAGATGATAACATTATAGCTCGAGAATGCATATGTGTCTGTGCCAAAGAATTGGAGTCTTATGTCACTTGTGACTACTCCAACATAAAAATTAGAAGAAAACCCGGGCATAATGTCTGGATTGGTAGTTGTGATGAAAATATCACCGCAAGCTTAAGTAGTCACTACTGTTATGTCATTCATCCAAATTGCCCTTTCGATTACTGTGTTTCTCCACAAAACAATAGTACCATCGATCTAAGCAGCAGTGATGGACGTGATAACCAGTGTGCTTTTCATCGCTCAGGCTTACTTTGTGGATCATGTAAGTCAGGATGCAGGATGGAGCCTATCGATTGGAAGTTCAAGGCGCATTAAATGCCCTAAATCATGGCCAGGTTTAGTTGTCACTACTATTGTGTATGTCTTACTCTTTGGTTTGATAATGGTGACAGTGATTGTTGCACTAGATCTTACAGTTGCTAGAGGAACAATAAATGGGCTTCTTTTCTATGCAAATGTCGTGGGATCAAGTTCTAGATTCTTTCTAAACTTTGAAACAACAAAAGTGCTGACAATATTTTTAAATTTCTTGAATGTCACTATCGGATTTGATGGTTGCTTTAGTGAAGGAATGAATGCAATTCTAAAGACATGGTTGGGAATTCTTGCTTCTGGCTATGTATTTGCACTAGTGTATATCCTCATCCAGCTCGCTAAGTACTCCCCAAGATTTGGAAGACTTTTCGGTAAGGGAAATCCTGTGGCTACGCTAGCAACACTCATACTTCTTTTCTATGCCAAACTCCTACGATATATTATTAAAATCTTCTCTTTTGCTATAGTCAAGTATCCAAATGGTTCACATGTGACAGTTTGGAGAACAGACGCTAGCGTGAAATACTTCAGTGGTGTGCATATTCCCTTGTTCATGATAGACCTACTGATTATTGTACTAGGCTTTGTCTATACTATTCTTCTCTTTTGCTGGCAGTGGCTACTCCAATTATCGAAATTCAAAATGTTCACATGGTTACAAAATTCACGGTTAAATCTTTTCATGGAGGCTAACTTAGCGCCATACAAACCAAAGTACAGGTTTTGGACTGGACTTCTGCTCTTTGTACGAATACTGCTCCATCTCACTTCAGCATTAAATGTCTCTAACAGTTTTCAACTGAACCTCTTAGCAGTAGGCATGACATTGTGTGTCACATCTCTAATCATTTTTAAAGCTTACATTGGAAACACCATTTACAAAATGCAATTCTAGACTATCTAGAGTTGACGTACTACTCTAATATTGTCTTGCTCGTCATAGCAACCTCTTACTACAAAGGGGACGAAAAAAAGCAAAGCATTGCAACAGCCATTTCAATAAGTGTAGTTCTAATGTTATTCTTGTGTACTCTATTCTGTCACATTACGTTCACTTTACGAAACATGAAGTGGGCTAAAAAGCTGAAGATTAGATTAGAAAGTTGTCTTGAAAGAAAGCGAAATAGAGACAGGCGATTGTGCCTTAATTTTCCACAAGGGATTGAAATGAACAGCGTAGAAGTTGTCACACCAACATCGTCTGTCGTTAGCCTATCACCTCAGGATGACATCACTACACAAAATGATGAGCTGAATGAGCAGCAGATGCAATGTAGTGTGAAAAGTGATCGACGGCTAACAATTGATTTATCACAGAAAGAAAAATTTACAGCGAGAATACCTTTCCATTTATATGCCAGTTACAGGGACAATGCCCTACAGGAGCCACTACTAAAACTTTCATAATAATAAATTATTGTTGTTCACAAGCACGTGCAATTTAACTTTGTAGCTAATTTCACTAAATGGCTGATCTTTTCCACCTCTTATAGCTAATAATAATATTACTAGGGTGATGCAAATCATCAACTCACAGCAGCTCACAGTATGACCAGAAAGTATCCAATATATGCAAGATAGAGGGGTGGCACGGAAGTTTTAAAAGTGATACGGCGTATAATTAGATCTATATATATAGTATACGGTGATCACAAGGGCGGCATAGAAGGTCCGGCTGGTCCGGCTGATCCGGCGAACGCTATACTACCACTTTCAGAAACTGTGTACAATGCCAGACCACTTTTAGCCAGGCCCCTCCCTACGCCCTACGCGGGATCGGGCCCGGTATCCACTGACGGTATGCGCATGCGTCAATCGGACCATGTAATCGAGATACTCTCGTAAAACATCCGTATATGTTCCAGTAAACTATTAGTAAACTAGGCTTTCGCTCCGTGCACGATAACTTCGCTCGTACTTCGACCTTTAGTCTGCTCCTGTGTTCATCAACAACTCGGTCATAGTTCGGTGAGACACCAGTGGTATTCTAGCGATCGGTCTACATTCCTCTTCCTCCAGGCCCTTTCGTGAGAAGTTTTGTCGACTGTACGTCAAAGTTGTAGGAGTATAGGGGTCGTGACTGGAAAGCAAAAGAGAAGCATCGAGATTGTAAAGCATAGATGTATGTATAAAGGCACGATCGCTAGCCTTGGTACTTTGTATGGGCTTCAGAAGATGGACTACTAAGCTCTATCGTTGGCTCACAGGACTATATTCGACTCAAAAGGCTGTAAGCCTAGCTGATTTTCACGATACCCAAGTGTACCCATAGAAAATTAAGACTGCGTAGTCTTAATTATATACCGCCCCTTCTCTCTTGTGGCCACACCCACTTAATTGAAAGTGTACCGGTACATGCTTAATTTTGAGGTAATTTTATGTACGTAAGTTAGGACAAATGCCATGACGAACGGGCAAGGGTGACTGGAATATGTATGCCCTGTCCCCTGTGACGGCGATTTTGATCCCGCTACAACGGGAAAGAAGCGTGCCCGACATCGCAAAAAGCGTGCATGCCGGATATATCAACGGCTACTAATCGGCAGATACGGAATGGCTCGTTCATGATCAGCGCGACTCAGACGGAGACTGTTAGAGATGGCAAGGTTAGTTCGGCTATAGTCATGATGGTGGGAGTGACACTCAGTCATGATCGTATTCAAATTATGCCAGACATTGAGCGTACATGTATGTCACAGTACGCGTACGGTGTGTGTATGTGCCGTGGGAGTGTGTGTGTGTGTGTGTGTGTGTGTGTGTGTGTTATTACATGCATATCTATTCGTATCAAGTTGAGTATCCAACATAGTATACTTTACTTTAACCAATCAAATTGTGGTGTTTGTTCTTTGGCATAATATACTAGAAGCACAACAAAACTGAATAATGATAATCAATCATGTAACACACTGTGCATGGTTCTGTACAAAATCATTTTGCCCATGGTTAGGTTTGCTGGCCATTGTTGCTATAGGCAGCAGTTTATATGTCAAGCTTGGGCATTGTTGCTAGGATCTAAAAACATTAGACACTAGCTGCTTAGTCACCGGTTTCCGGCATGTGATTTAGAAGACCTTAGGGCTCTGTAGAACCCTCGCTTGCTCAAGATTCTACATAGAGCCCATCAGTTTCCTAAATCACACGTGTAGAAACCTCTTAAACAGAGTCTAACCATTATTAATTTCAGTATGTATTATTCACTGCTGGGCTCAAACTATTATAATATTGTAGTACTGACAAAGGAAACCGACAGCCCATATATTATTACGTATGCATGCTAGAGTCACCGTAGGTCAATATCTAACATAGGACATGCCATGTCTTGTTAATAGTCTGTATGAATTGAGGGGTTCGACACTCCCAAAAAAGCGTACGAGATTTCGAATTCTCTCCATGGATTTCATGGAAGATTTTGGGATTTCTCTGAAGATTTCAAGATTTCACTTGAGATTTCCAGATTTCAGCTGAGGTTTCGAGATTTCAATACAGATTTCAATAGATTTCTCTGGATTTCCTCGACTCCTGGTGCATGGCATGCATATGGTAGCTATATAGGATAGTCAGTGCCCTGAGGCTGACCCTGTTTGACTGGTAATAGCAGTTTAATGGTATAGTACATACAGTTGTCTAGTCAAGTTTGTATATACTACCGGTTATCATGACATTTGAATATTGAAAAGAAGCAGCATGTGGAATGGCCTCAATGGGCAGGAGTGGCTACGCAATGATGAGAGGCCATAGAATAATATGCTAGCTAGCTAGCTATAAGGTGTGCAAAAGCTACCTTAAAAAACGCATCCAAAAGTAAATATAAATACATGTAGTATGTAGTTATGTAGTGAATTGACTCTGAAGCTCTATAAGTCAATCGCTATGTGCTGACTCCACCCCCATCAATAGGAAACGGAAATTTACTGAGTTAAAATACGGAAGTCAACTAATTTCTGACTGAGATTTCATGTAAGATTTCTGGATTTCAGCAAAGATTTCTAGGGATTTCACCCGAAGTGTACGAGATTTCTACGAGTGTTGGACCCCTCAGTATGAATATTCATGGCTACATATTGACCTGTGGGCTGGCTCTATAACATCAATAGTGCACGTGTGTTTTCATAAATATTAATTTTCGTAGCTGTGATCGACTACAAATTTTTTTTTTTTTTTTCCTAATTTATGTTAGCTCTATAGCTACACTGATGGGATGTGACATTACTGTGATAATAATCAAACAGTACCCGATCTACAAGCAAACTTGTCTGATCTGGCAACAATGAGGAGTATATTCGCATACAGTATAAAGATAATCAGTAGCCTGGCTCTTTTTCTAGGAAGATACTTTGTATAGCCAGTGTTATAGTGCAGGAAATCTATTCATGATACGCTATCATGAATAGATTTCCTACAATTGTAACGCTGACTATACAAAGTATCTTCCTAGAAAAAGAGCCAGGCTACCGATTGTCTTATACTGCATGCGATATGCAAGTATTGCCCAAACTGCTTTGAATTTAAGTTTGGATCATAATTTGCTGAAATCCAATACGTTATGTTTTCCCCCCACTATTAAACATTAACCCGTTTTAATTATGCAGTAATTGGTACATGAAGTGGCAACTGATAGGACTCATATCAATAACAATCGCAACCATCTTATACTATGCTAACAGTTTGAAAGGAACTCATCAGGTACTGGAATCAACAGGATCCCACAACAATTCCAAAACAATCAAGTCTTATCACATACAACTGGAGCAGAATGAAACTTATCACAATGTTATGCAGCTGGAACTAGCAGAAAGCCACAATAAATTCAGAATCGATGATCGGGTGACGATTGAGATGCCGTTTAATATAGTTGTCACAAAAAACTTTCACCATGTTTTACCAAGAGCTGCCTACTTTGATAGACGAACTCGAGGTAAACACAAGAATGCAACTGTACTTTTAACTCATTTGACTAGTAATGTGAAACTGGTAGCCTGCAAAATCAACAATTGCGTAGCAAGAGCATTTGAAGTAAAACATCTGAAACTTAATAAATGGCTCCATCAGAAATTCAGCGACTGTACTCATGAAAATGTTTTAATCTTCTGCTATAATACTCCAGGTCAGAACAATAGCAATGTGTCTATTGTCTATAGAAATCCTGAGAATGAATCGGAATATATATCTGTAGAATCTGAATATCCTCTCTTTGTTCCAAAAGAGAGAAAGTCTTATTCTAGTGTGATGGTTTGTACAATTGTATTTGATACACCACCACACTTTGGAGCATGGATACGCTACCAAAAGACATTAGGGGTGGATATGGTCCGCATTAATGCTCACGAATCATTTCTTTCTAGTAGCTCATTCAATGATACGTTCTTTCTTGAGTCACTACACAATGGATTTATTCAGTTAAAAGTATGGAAGGAGCATCTACAACCAGGAGCAACATTTTATCATTCCCAGGCACTCTTTACCACGATTGTCTCTATCGCTACTTAGGAGTTTATGCCTACTGTACGTGTGCTGATACTGACGATTTTCTTGTCTCAATCGACACCAAAAACTCTGGTATCCATAGACTAGTTGACAAACTATTTAATCACAAGCAGTTTAACTCTGCTAGCCTACATTGGATACGATATCTTGAGCCCGAAGAAGGATTTATCGATCCACCTGAGATAGAAATCGTGGACGGAAATTTGACCCGATACATGAACACCTCGACACATGAAGATGAAGGAATCGACCGAACTAAATCTATTTACAGACTTTCTGTAATGGTTGAACTTGGCATACATGTGTCAATGGAAGTTTTGTCAATCAGACAACCATGGAAACAGGTCAGTGGTGTCCGTGAGACTACTGCATATGTAGCTCACATTAAGAAGAATCACAGAGCTATGGACAAAATACTAAAGGTCTGCTCTGATGTATAGGGTAGCTATATTTGAGCCAGTTCAAGTTATTTACTTTCGTTACTGATTCAGAATCAGATACTCTTTTTATGATTTGTAATCCGGCTCCAGACAGAAGTATATTGAGTTTTAGTCATCATTTTTTATCTATAGACTGACAGTGTGATTCCATTAATTAATCCATGGGATAATTATTAAAACTGGTTAGTTTAATAAAACTTGGCCAGTTTCATTATTAAAACTGGTTAGTTTTAATGAAACTTGGCCAGTTCTAATACTGCATTATTAAGCCTGTTTAGTTTAAATGAAACTTGGCCAGTTCTAATACAGTTACTGCAATAATAATTAATATACCATTATATAAGCTTAGCATGCACGATTTTAGACTCACTGACTCAATCGATCCAATGAGTACTATGGTAACTGAGTATGCACTACACACTGAACAACACACATGCACACACACACACACACACACACACACACACACACACAATTATTAATGTGATAAAATACAAACACAAGCATAACCATAAAAAAAACAATGTGCCATGGTTGTGGATACTAATATCATGACATTGCAGCTATAAAAATATTAGCTATAAGAGGTGGAAAGAATCAGCTGACTATTAGCTATAGAGTTTACATGCTGTGAATATTATGAAAGTTTAAGTAGTGGTTCCTGTAACTTAAAGGTATTGTCCTTGAACCCCATGGCATATATAAATTATAATGGGATTAAGGTATTGTTGGTGCTGCAGATGTTTCTTCCTGCGATGGATTGTATGATTGATCACTTTTCATACTACACTGCGTTTACTGCTCATTCTCTTCATCTTTTGTGATGTTATCATCCTGAAGTGATAGACTAACGATAGATAATGTTGGTGTAGCAACTTCTACACTGTTCATTTCACTTCCTTGTGGAAGATTAAGGCACAATCACCTCTCTATTTTTACCAAATCTCTTCGTTTCAAGACAACTTTCTAACCTAATCTTCAGCATTTTAGCCCACCTTATCTTTCATAAAGCAAGCATAATATGAGAGATTAGAGTACACAAGAACAACATCAGAATTACGCTGATTGAAATGGCTGTTGCAATGCTTTGTTATTTCGTCCCCTTTGTAGTAAGTGGTTACTACACAGCAAAAACCAAATGGGTCACAAGCACTAATGTGGATTGCCTCAGTTGCACACACTACTTGTCCCATGATAGTTCTCATAATCCAATTATAGTTATCATCTGTATGTCAAACATGCCAATTTGTGAATAACAAACTAGCGTATTTGCACGCACTACTTGTTCCATGATAGTTCTCATGATTACAGTAACTACGTAATCTCTACATGCACAGTATTAAATTTTTGCAAATAGTGTTTCCAATGTAAACTTTAAAAATGATTACACTGTAAAAATTAAAAGTTATTAAGTAAACAGCTTTATGATATGATAAGCTAGCTAATGGCCTTTTCTAGAACTTAGGGGACGGGCTAGGGGATGAAGAAGTTAGTAAAACTAGTCAGTTTAAATAAAGTCCAGCCAGTTTTGTCACAGATCTGTGACTATAGTCCTCTGAGTGTTAAGACTACAATTGGAGTCGGCCAACTGATACAGTGAAGAATATCTGAGTTAATAGTGATAATAGCATGTGACAGATTGATGAGAATAATGGATGTATGAGGTTGGAAGAATTAAGTCTTATGCTATTAGCGAGCTGATGCATAAAAGCAAATGAGAGTATGAGATTTATAGGTTTTAGTTTGTTTATATTTCAATGGCATTGATGTGACTATTGCATATAGCTATGTAGCTCACAAAGAATCAAAAAGCTGAATAGCCTGCTCTGATATATCTCACTGATGTTCTTTTTAGGATTTGCAACTTGAAGGCAAAAGTATAGCTACTGAGCTTTAGTCACCATAACAATCATGTAGCTAAGTATAAACTCTCACTGTTGCAATATTATGATAAGATCATATGAATAACAATGTCATAGTATAACGATCTCTTGTGAATATTCTTACCAGCATCACATGACTTTGTTACAGATTTGTTCTGTAAGATATTGACCTCTAGATAGAAGTAACTAACCATGTTGCCACTTCTGGTAATAATCTGTGGAATACTTGCTTCTACTGCTCAAGCTACTCCACCTAACATTGTGTTTGTGTTGGTCGATGACTGGGGATTTGCAGATGTTGGCTTTCGTAATCCTCAAATAAAGATCCCCAACTTTGACATGCTAGCCAAGACAGGCCTCATTCTCAATCGACACTATGTCTACAGATATTGCTCCCCCTCGAGGGCTTCTTTCCTGACAGGCAGATGGCCTCACCACTGTCATCAGTGGAACCCTCCCCCGAACTCTGAAATAGGACTGAATATCAACATGACTGCACTGCCTGCCAAGCTTAAAACTGTAGGATACTCCACTCATATGGTTGGTAAATGGCATCTGGGATTCTTTAAGAATGAATATCTGCCAATCAATCGAGGATTTGACACATCATCTGGCTTCTTAACTGGTGCTGAAGATCACATGACCGAGCAGAAAGGGTGCGTGGTTGATTTTTGGAAAAACAGTGCTTTTGATTCTCGCAATGGCACCTATGATGCCTATACTTATCAGGATGATGTGACCACAATTTTTGATAAGCATAGTCCAAGTGATCCTCTCTTTTTGTATCTTCCTTTGCACAATGTTCACGGTCCATTTCAAGCACCACAGGAATGGTTGAATCTGTATGCCGTGAATTCAACTTGTGATTTGCGACGTACCTATCAAGCCATGGTCAGTGTTGCTGACAATGTTACTGGACATGTGGTGGAGCTACTGAAAGCAAATAACATGTGGGATAACACCGTACCATCTTTGTTGTATCAGCTGACAATGGAGGGGCTCCCTGCATGGGAAGCAATTATCCACTCAAAGGATGTAAGGGTACTTACTTTGAGGGAGGTGTTAGGAGTCTAGCCTTTGCAAATGGTGGACTTTTACCAGACAAGATGAGAGGAAAGACAACGGAGGGATTCATTCACATTGCTGACTGGTACTCTACCTTCTGTAAGCTAGCAGGAGTAGATCCATCCGATTCAGGACCAGGAAAGTTCCCGGTAGATGGACTAGATGTGTGGCCAATAATTACAGGGGAAAGCACTGTTACCCCTCATGAAGAAATTATGCTTGGATATAACTTCACCAGGGGTGAAATTGGAGCTTTGATCATGGGAGACTACAAGCTTATAGTCAATAAACAACCTACCGACTGTGACTCTTTGGTATGGTCTCCGCTGCACTACCCATGCATAAATGGAACAATAGGTGAAAACTGTGACCCATACTGCCTCTATAACATCATAGAAGATCCGAGCGAGCGTAATGAACTTTCTAAGATGGAGCCAGAGATGCTTGAAAAGTTGCTTAGGCGTTACAATGAGTATTCAAAGGAGCCAAGGGACATGCAGGACCAGGGATATCATAACGGGGGATTTCCACTCCTTGATGATTACTGCAAATACTTCAAGGAGCGTGGAGGTTACTGGCAACCTTGGGAATAGACTGCAAAATATTGTAAAGGACTTGTTGATTATGATCTTGATTGCCTTACATGCGTTTATGCTCAATTGGGATAGTGCGCATGCGTGTTATTGGTATGGACATTTCACATTACATCATAAGTGGGCGTGACTTCGTTTTTGAGCTTCGATTGACCGCTAGCGCCTAGCTAGCTAGCTAGCTAGCTATGGTTTGTCTAACGTAGGTGACTCCAGATTACGACAATGTATAGCCTGATCAATGTACCAGGCCTCAGAATGGCAGTGCTTTTTATTACTGTGTCTCGGGATCTAACTTTCCTTTTGGCTGTTCTACAATTACTTCTCATCTTGTCTGGTGATGTTGAGTTGAACCCTGGGCCTTTGGATCAAGGTTAGTGTACACATTAACAAGATTATCCAAGTTTCATACACACTGTTGTCTATAGAAGTTGAAGAGATTCTGTCCAGAGTGGATGCCACTACTTTTGGTTAGTCTCTCAAAATTTGCTG
Organism: Stappiaceae bacterium; assembly: GCA_964291365.2. Classification (GTDB taxonomy): domain Bacteria; phylum Pseudomonadota; class Alphaproteobacteria; order Rhizobiales; family Stappiaceae; genus JBDWFY01. The sequence goes on along the minus strand of OZ220010.1, from coordinate 616,421 downwards.
AACATTGACCCACCAGCTCACCAGCTAATCATGTATACATTGTATAACGTATAGTGCTGGTATAGTGGGTGACGTGGTGGGCATTAAATTTGGCAAAATGGCTCTCATTTGGTATCGTCAGATTGGCAATCTGAATATGCAGCATCACATGCTATGTTTAAATTGATTGTAGTTTTACATGTGTAAATTTACGGGGATTTTGCCAATTTGCCAAACAAAAAAAGTTTACAGTAATATTATGACTGGATATTAAGGGCCTGTGATTCAGAAAGGGTGGGGTGGACATAGCCTCGTCCCCAGGCCCCTCTCAGCTTTTTTCACTTGCAGGAAAAAAACGAGAGAGGGCCTGGGATCTAAAGTCACATGACAAATGTTGGCAAAATGGCGTTGCGCCATGCAGCCTTGCCACAAAGCATCGATTTCAAACCTGTTTGGCGTCTTTAGTCAATCAAACGAAGCTCTGCGAGGCCTCTAAGGATCGTACTACCCTCGCTGATAGTCAGTGTAGCCTTCTTTTTCACCTATATCAAACCAGAGAGCTCGAAAATCGTGCTTGCCCACGCGCAATTTTCACGGTCCACCACCCTTCCTACCCTAGTATATGGGCCTACGTCACACACGTGACATTAGATCCCAGGCTCCCCCTCTTCTCTCGCGTGCGTTGAAATGATCGGGGAGCCTGGGGACGAGGCTAGGGTGGACATATGTCACATGCATATGGACTTCTGTGTGTGTGTGTGTGTGTGGGGGGGGGGTAGGGGCAGTTGAAGGATGTGGTTGTGGTCAACCCAACATTTGTAGTTCCAGTTCCTACATGTACTTAGAGTGAGGGGTGTGTGCATGTACGTGTGCACGTAACACATGTATATGGGCTTCTGTATATGTATTGGGGTGTGTGTATACATGTGTGTGTGCACGTTTGTGTGTGCGTGGGTGTGTCTGAATTGTGTATGTGTACGTGTGCGTGCATATGCACGAGTAAGTGTATGCTCACTATCAATCCTTTTTTTCATACAGAGGAGGATGACTGGAACATTGTCATTACTGAGTGTAACTCTCTATGCTCTAAGTGGGAACAGCTAAGTGCTTATCTAGGCTTATCCAAAAAGCTTATTGATAGCATCAAAAGAAATCACTCCAATGACAATACTGATTGTTGGAATGATGCTCTAGACAAGTGGATAGGACAAAACTATAACACAAAGAAGTTTGGCATGCCGTCTTGGAGAACCATTCTCAAAGCTATAGCTTTTATTGACAGGCGCATGTTTAAAGAGCTAGCTCGTGAACATGAAGGTAAGCTGATCAAGTTTTTGTCTTCCAGAAAGTAAGCATAGCCTGTTGAATACAGCATGTCGGGAATTAATTCCGGACAGTATGTTGACGACCCTTTACCATGTACTGTGCTAAGGGTACTTACCAAATTCTTTGAGTCCATTATAGCATATCATTCAAATCATGTGATCTTCTAATAGCAGTCCTGTGCTATTTGCCATTGTACATGTTTGTGTATGGTGTTTATGTCGTACCACGCCCTCCCAGTTGAAACATCAAAATGTACATGACAAACTAGTTACCAGCTTTAAAGGATTTTGTAGCAAGTATCCTGAGATATTTTTCAAGTTTGGAGTTTCCATTAGATAGCATGTAGAGGATGGAATCTACCTTCCTACTCTATCAGGAGTCTGTCAAACAAAGTGAGCAGTAGATCTAGATAGAACAATGGAATAGCTAAAATTAATACCTTAGAGTCCATGGGAAGCACTAGCTAGAACAACATAATATATAGGAGCCTGATTTCTGGATAGCTTAGACGGAATGGTAGCTTGGTTAGAGTCTGACATCACATTGCATTACAGGGGTGAATCCAGGATTTCTCTGAGGGGGGTTCTATTAAAAGAATGCGCACGAAATTTTTAAAGCCACGCCCACTTTCGAAGAACCACACTGATTTGCGTGCGTATTCAATGGTTGCTTCAACTACATATCGAAAAATTATGCTAAGGTGAGTGAGATCAAGAGTCTGCTGGCTACTATTCATGTTGGAAAAGGATTCTACTAGTCCATAGTCATGATTGCTTTGTACTAGAGCAACACAAATAGGGATTTCAGGCATACCGGGGGTGTCGTCTTTGGCGAGAGGGGGGGGTTCATCTGAACCCAACGAACTACTGTACCCCTGGCTCCGCAACTGCATCATAACACTAGTTACCATAGCAAGCTAGACTCTGTACATATGCTGGGGCCATTAGCTATAACATCTAGTTTACAACAAGTTCCAGAGCTTAGAAGAAGTAGACTATCTCAGCTTCTGCATGAACACCTGGGATTCGTGAGTTAACCCCTACAAACTTATGTAGTAGCTAGTAATAGTACTTACTGGAGATTCTGTTAATTTCCCTGAATGTGTAATTATGGTCATGTGTGCATGCTGCCTGTGTCCATGAGCCACTTAGGTGGTTAGAGAGAGTTCCCATGGGACAAAAGAGCTTTTTAACCTACCACCTCAAGGCTAGGCACCTAAGTGGCTCTGCCTTTTGCTGGGTTAGGTTTGCCTAAGCAGGCAATGAGATGGATGATTGCCCCTTAGGTTTGGGATTGGTAGTAGAAGATAAACCTCTGAATTTTCATGAAACACCTGATTCACTTACCAATATGTACATGTGTAAGAAACGAAGCTGCTTGTTATGAGATATAGTTTTGTTCTGCAGGGCCTTGTGTGTAGATGTATGGGAGAGTGTGTGTGCACTTGTATACTAGTGTGTGTATTTCTATGGGTACCATCAAGAGTTCATAATGCACGAGAGGAAGAGAGTGTCGAATGTACTATATACCCTGTGCAACATATCTTCAGAGAGTAATGTGACTTCCCGTCTTGCACATGTGACTAAGCCAAGGAGCAAAACACTCTCCCGACTATGAAAAGTATCGTGATTTTTATGATAGATTCTACTCAAATGTTCATTCTGTATCGTGTTCTTCTGGCGTTTTCGCTTGATATCATGCTCTCGTTTGCTTGCACTCGAAGCCACGCCCACAATTAATGATTTGAATCCTGCACTCTCATTGGTCAATGTTTAAATTCCTGGTGCATGATTTTCTGAAACATCTTGCACAGAGCATATAGCACGTTCGATACTCTCTTTTATTATATACTCTTGGTACCATGTAATTGTGTATGTTTATGTGGATGTGTGCACCTACATGTATGTATGTACATGTATGTGTGTGTGAGGGTCCATATATACATTAACATATCATAGACGGCGGAAGCATTTTGAAGGTGAGGGGGCTAAGGTAGTGTGACTATTTCGCACACGCAAAATTTTAAGCCATACCCACTAATTAATGGTAAACGAGTTCTGAAACATGGTGAAGTTGAAGAAGCAACGATGAATAACAAGTAAAAAAACAGTCGATGGCAGGCAGAGCAGCAATGAAACTAACAAAGTTTTGACTCAGAACTGACAGAAGGTTTGACTGCTAATTGAGGGTGGCTCTTATTTAAGGGCAGCTTTTATCTATTTGGACAGATATTGCATGGTGCCATTGACAATAACTAATACAAAGGACTGGTTTATGAGGACTGTACTTCAACTAGAGCTCTCTAGAACACGTACATACCCTGCGCACACTGTATGACATTGTAGCATAGCATACATGTATGTATTTATAATGCTTACCCTTTAGCCTAGGTATAGAACAAATAATTTCTGACTCGATGACCCTTACCGATTCAAGCATGTGCAGTGGAAAACTGTATAATAGGTGTGTAAGGCTGGGCGGTATACTGGTATTTTTAGTTATTTGTGATAATTATTGGTGGATACTGTCGAAGTCTGTAGCTTTATTGAAGTAGTCTTCACCACGATAGGGTAGTAAAGTGCAAGGTCAGCAGTGTGATGGGCTGTTGCTCTCAAGTGTTTGTGATTAACCTTTCCTGTTCTGTAAACCACTGTAGCTGTAGACCAATGCATGGCTTCCCATGTTAGTTTGTTTAGCTACACCTCCAGGTTCATCTTAAAACTTACCTCACTGCATGTGGTACTCTAAAGGGTATGCTATAGAATATCCATCATTTGCTAGGCTTGCTGAGCAACTAATTAGTCATATCGTGACTAAAGATGGCATTAGTTGATCAACTAACTCTAATCAGATATCACCCAGCCTTATAGGTGTGCTCATTAAAAAAGTATTATTAATTTTGTAACGTTCGTGGCCCTTATCAAGCACTTAAAAGCAAAGATTATAAATGTTTACTAATTTACTTGTAGCATATATACAACAGTTTATATACCACAAGAAAGTTTTTAGTAAACATTTATAGTAGACACATGTAGCAATGAGCCTCTATTCTAAAGCAGAGATTTATCACTTTTCGCCATTTCTGACATTTTGACAATACTGGCCACTTGCTAAGATGCCAGATCAGCATAGCGGCCCCCCATGCCTTCAATATCCATATTTCTTTGATGTGGTAACCAAAATAGTTGATGTGGTCACAAACTCCACCCAAACCACACCCACCTGCTATGCCTTAAATTTTTCCTGGGGAGAACCCTGCTGCCTACATCTTGAGATCTGGCGATTTTTGTGTGGACAGTAAACAACAATGCATGATGATAATAGCGATTACTTTACCCCTTGTGTATGCCTGCGAGGTAAATAATCAAGATATGATCGAAATGTAAGCCCGGGTGGAAATAGCCTCGTGCCCAGGCTCTCAAGGGGGAGGAGAAAGAGAGCCTGGTACACACTGTTCGTGCATGCGCTTAATTATTTCAACTTTTTATCGCTTTTTGCGTCATCGACGATTGCCCACAGCTATGTTACGTAATAATATTAATAAACTAGCTGTTAAGCCTTTAAGCTTTGTTGGGCTTTATTAGGCTATGGTAGCGTAATCTACATGATCGAACTAAACGGTACCTCAGAACAATGTTCAAAGTTCATTTCAGGAAATCTTGCTAAATGAGACTCCAAGCCGTCCCTTCATCAATACGGAACGGCCTAGAAACTGGGCTGCTGTGGCACTGATCCAGCTCCAAGCCTCCAATTATCCATCAACAGTTATTTTCATTGACAAAGGACGGCTAAAACAGTTAGATCGACGAGCGGTACATCGCGAAACGCCGGCGAAGTCATCACCAGACCATGAGACAGGTTTGCGGTTTTGACGTCCGATGACGTGAGCTACATGAGATATACAGAGAGTATCCTAGAGGATTACGGAATTACTGGAATGCTGGTAAATTAAGCGCATGCGCAAACAGTGTGTACCAGGCTCTCTTTCTTCTCCCCCTCGAGAGCCTGGGCACGAGGCTAGGGTGGAAAGGAACAATGCGCAGGTGCGTGGTATTTGGCGGATACTGCGTGTTTTAGCAGTATACTGTGCATTACACGCGGTTGACCGCGAAATTCATAGCAGGTCACACCCAAGCTCGCACTAGCGCGCACGAGTGAGCGGGTACAAGCGGTCCAAAAATAAACGGCGATGGCGTTTTGACGGTGCACTGAGTTTGTAGCGGACAACTATTCGGGACGTTGCAGCTTACCTGCCAAAGGTTTGAACGCATGCAGAATCAGAGAAGCTCTATGTTGACTTCGTCATCGATTGAACCGGAAGTGAACGGTTCGTGTGGTAACACATGAGCTTTTTCATGCAAAAATCGCGTATTTCCGCCAATTAAATGTGTGTAAACGCGTTCCTATCCACCTGGGAGCTGCCACACACTGCCATAGAACCAAGCCATGGTCGTCTTCTGCCATGTTTCTGCCCTGAAAGAATGATCGTGGACGGCTTGCGATCGTAGCCACGCTCACTTAAAATGACCATGTATGCATGCAATTACTATTCGGGGTGCAGCTTCTATTTGAATAATACGGTATCATGTTGTTGCACACCTATACACAATACCTCAGCCTCAATATTATGTCAATCAACATGCTCTACAATGCCAGTGATTTGTGGATCCATCCAAGGACTGGCAAATCAGTATGGTACTTTTTGTGGTACATTAAAAGTCTGGGCTGCATCCTACTGTAATAGATAGACATACACACCCCCATACAATGACTAGCACATTCCTTACACGTGTGTGAAGAGGGTTATGATGCTACTGACAATCTACATGTTCACCATGCACATGTGTTACTTCCTCCACCTTCCATATATGTATTCATGCAGACACAGCCCTTCCTTCCTCAAAACGACAGAAGCTTACTAGTTCTCCTAAAGACTTGGATCGCTGGCGTAAACTCCTGGCTTATCGTTACTTAGTGGACGAGTCTTCATCAGACACTTGGCCTCCTCTTAAGATTGTACAATTTATAGAACTTGCATTAGTAAGACAAAGTAAGGAGGCTGATCACATAGGTCTAAAAACAGTACCTGGAAATATCGATGAAATCTATGGTGACAAAACCAAAATAGCCATTGAGAATATTCTTACTGATTTGGAAAGTGGATCACTGATTTTATTTGAAGGTAGACCTGGAAGTGGTAAGACCACCCAAATGATAAAAATTTCACGCGACTGGGCGGATAATAAACTATTTCAATCTAAGCTTGTATTTCTTATTCAACTCCGACGGCTGAATGGAAAGGAAGATATTTACTTAAATGATCTCTTCCGTGTTGCTTGTGAAGGTCTCTTACCTAAAGACATACGTGGCTTGACGTCGTACACAGAAGAAAGTTTTGGTGAAGGTGTGGTTTTAGTTTTAGATGGTTTCGATGAATATGCTCCTGGATCAAATGAAGACAGTTTCATTTCTAAGCTTGTAGCCAAGAAGCTTTTCTCTAGAGCCGTAATAATAGTGGCATCTCGTCCAGCTGCTACTCAGCGATTCCGCAACATTGCTACAAAGTGGATCGAGGTCGTCGGTTTTAAGAAAGATGATATTTTTTTATACATCCAGACTTACTTTAAAGGGAAACAGGAGAAAGTGGAGGCATTAACTGAACACTTAGAGCATCATCCAAATCTCATTAATTTATGCTACCTTCCCCTCCACTGTGCTATGCTTGTATTCATTCATGAAAAAGGCATCAGTCTACCCAAAACAGAAACTGAATTTTATCATGATTTTGTAATTTCATCTCTCGTTCGTTGTACATGCAAGAAATCTAACACATACCCATTTAATCTTTCAAAATTTAAAGATCTCCCATGTGATGAAAAGATTGTATTTGATAAGATTTGCCAACTAGCATTTGAGGCCACGGTAACTTCAAAGCAAATTTTTAAACAGTCAGAACTTTGCAATATTCACTTTGATGATGCAAATGAGGATGTGAATAGTCTTGGATTGCTTGTGATAGATAGGTATTTCGTGAAATTTGGACTTGATGAAACATACTCCTTTCTGCATTTATCTCTACAGGAGTATTTGTCGGCTGTATACATTGCTGGACTAAGTGCAACGAAGCAAGAGGCCATTATCAAAGAATATGGCAATAAACCACATCTTTTTGTAACATGGCGCTTCTTGTTTGGAACACTTGATTATTCCAAGGACACAACCACAAACCTTTTCAAACTATTGATGGAGGCTACACATGGAGTATACAATAGTTGTAATTTATCCATCCAATGTGCATTTGAGTCACAGAATGACCTCGCCTGTTCTCATGTCATTGATTTTTATAAAAATAAGCTCACATTTTCAGAACTTAGTCTTACATCTACTGATGTAGCTTCCATTGTTCATCTCCTAAAGTGTTCTAAGTGTACTTACGTTCATTTATCATTTGGAGAATGTATGCTTAGTGAGGATGATGCTACAGCTCTCTTACAGGGAATTGGTGATTGTCAACTTTCACTCGCACTCCTGTATGTACATAGCGACTAAGTCTATACATGCATGTTCTCATGTATTGCTCCACATGCAGGGGTGATTTCGGACAACTGATACTCTGTGTTCCACTGTTAAATGCCTTAAATGTTGTTTCAGCTGTTTCAGCTCCTAATTTGGTTCAATTAGAGTGAGTTACATGCAGACAGCATTTAGAATGTAGTGAACACTACATACATTTGTATAATTACTACAGGGTCAGTTGGTGTCGTCAGTTCAACTCAAAGGAAATATTGGAATTGCCTAATCTCAAGAACATTGCTACCCTTCAAGCACTCAAGTAATTTCTGTGTATACAGTTAAATCCCTACTGTAAGGACCTCTCCTTTTGCAATCAGGATGTTACACTGTGCATGGTGGTCCCAGCTAGGTAGAGAAGTATACAATATTACCACTAAAATGAGGATACCCCTAAATTAGTACACTTGAAGCTGTTGCACAGATGTCTTATCATAATAGAGAGATCCACTGTGCATGCATGATAATAGCTTATGTGTCTGTTTACTGCATACATGTATTATTTGAGTGCTTGCATGTGAAGTAGACTATTACTGTTCACCTGCAAGATGGTTATGTATTCATACAGACTTGATTGGGTGGCAAAAATTGTTGGACTTGAAGATTGTTTCCAGCACTGGCCTAAGTTAAAGGAACTCTAGTGAGTTGAATGAGTTAACAGTAATAAGAAGCAAAGTGGGGCACTCCCTAATCAGATTAATAATCAGAGATGGCTTTGGGTACATTAATGTGAAATAGTATTTCATTTTTGCTACATGTGTAGTACTAAGAGAACTGTGTGTAGCCGTCTAAAATGACATACCTAAAATGAGGACATCCTTTTGATTAAGACATCTATAGTATACAAGGCTCTACCTAACTTTGAGAGTTATTATCATAGGAAGGTTTTATATTCCTTAATTTTTACCTTGTGGTGAAATGGCTTCTGGTGACCTCCGTTCTTCTAAAAATTCAGCACAAAAGCCTCTTCTCAAGCTTCAATTTTTTGTGGCAAATATTCAACATTGTCATTCCAGCTGTGTGCCCTGTTTATAGCATATACATATTATGACTAGAAATTAGACCATAATTTGGTAAAGGGTGTCGAAAAATTAGAGGTACCAAATTTATAGAAGAAGTAGGGTATGCAATGTTGATTAAAATATAGCCATATAGTCATGTACATGTAGCGCTGGGCTGTGATACATGTACATGTACATGTACATGTACATTTAGGTCCTGTATATGTTATAGTTACGCTATAGCCTTGAGTGGTTTATTTGAATTATACGTGAGAGGCGGGTGTTTAAACCACGAGGTGAAGCCGAATGGTTTAAACGCGTGCCTCGAGCGTACAATTCAATAAACCACAATAAGGCTATAGTGTAAGTGGCTTGTACTATGACGTCAAACAGCTTGTATCCATGGATACAACAGTGCCCATGGTATATGGCAGTTATACTCTAGAGTAGAACTGCCATATACCACGACCAGTGTACATAGCGGGCAGACAGAGGTAACCAGAGAGGTTGTATACAATGTATAAGGGATATAATAGTTCTTGTCCTTTTTCTTTATCTAGCTTTGTAGCTTGCTTTGATACTGATGATTATACTGAAGCTGTAATTAAGGAGTTGAAACATTGTCCTGAATTAGAGAAAGTCACGTAAGTCAAACATTATGAGCTGTATGTACATGTGCATGTACATGTACTTCTGTATGCATTACTGGTTCCAATTGTTGACAGTGGGCAACTTTAAGTGGCATTGTATGAATTAAAAACAAAGGCCGGGAAAGCTTCACTCTAAGCAATTCTCACCAAGGGAAAGAAAAGTGGGGAGGGAGCAGGGGAGTGGGAGAGAGGAAGGGGGAGGGAGAGATGTATACAGGCAGACACAGAGAGCTAGAGGAGAGCGTAAGAAGAGAGGGGTACATGTAAAGATTTGAATATTTCTTGTCAAGCCAAAGATGGAGGACAACTAAGTTGCTAAAATGACCATGTATCCATCTGTACATACATGTACTTGGAAGCAGAGTTGTTGGATAGATCAAGACATGGAAGTCCAAGGCTCCACCTCCAGAGTATCAGACATAATGTTATAACCTGATACCTGGAAATCATGTGACCATGCCTGGCCAAGATCTCATTGGTGTAGCTTCAGTGAGACTACTCCAGACATTATAGGCATGGTTTTATGGTCAAGTGGGTGTACCACATACATATACTAAACTTTAGGGTTCCGTACCCCAGTGTATATTTAACGTCGGCGAGCATGTGCAAATTAAGGTTACGGTAGTCATTCTCTATGAGTGCTTCTGTCTGTTACCATGCTAGCTGCTACATACAGTAGAGCTAAAAATTCGCCAAGCCCAGGTACCTCTGTGTTGCAGAAATATTTGATTTTCGCCAGTATGGTAAAGGTGCCCATATGCACTATGTAATCATTAACACATGACAAAAAATTTGCAGAACAAAATTTTCGCCAGGTGGCGAAATTGGCAAAAATTCCCGCTATAAAGTACCTCACATATACATTGGAAAAAAAAAAATGTTTTAGGGATATTAATGGCGCTTTCAAGATCCTTAGCTAGTAAACAGATACAAATGTAGTCGAGGGTTTTGTAGTATAGTGCTTCATTGTTTTATGGATGGATTGAGGAACGGTGGGCTAGTGATTAAGAGGTAGCTGTTTAGGAATATAATTAGAATATTTTCAGTGGAACCACCGAGACTATAAGGACTCATTCTTTTAGGACGCTGTGTGTTATTTCAAATACATGAGAGAAGTGTGCAAAACCATACATGTACCTTTGTAGTGTTGATACCTAAATCAGACCACTAAGCTGTTCCATATGTGTTCCGAGGTTTCACTATACATGCATGGTAGCTTACCAAATAACAGGGAAGTTTCATGGGGTCCAATTTTTGTGAATAGGCAATCAGGCTTCTCAGTTATATGCTTGATCATTCTGGCCATTATGAATATAATACGGATTTAATTTCATGGTTTGTCGATTAACTGCTACACTGTATGTCTGTTTACTGCATACATGTATCCTTGGAGTGATTACATGAGAAGAAGACTTCAATTATTCACTTGTGTAATGGTTATACACTCATATCACAGATTTGTGGGTGTGCGAGAATGTACCGGACTTAAAGAATGTTTTCAGCATTGGCCTAAGCTAAAGGAACTCCAGTGAGTTGAATGTGATAAGAAGCAAAGTGGGCCACTCCCTGATCAGATTAATTATCTGTGTACAATCAATCAAAAAAGGCTTTGGGTACATTAGTGTAAAACAGTATTTCATTTTTGCTACATGTATAGTACTGTGTGTAGCTGTCTAAAATGACATACCTAACATGAGGATACCCTTTTGATTAAGACACCTATAGTATACAAGGCTCTACCTAACTTTGGGAGTTACTGTCGTAGGAAGGTTCTATGATCCCTTTTTTGCCTTGATGTAAGTGCTTGGGTATCATCAGTTGGAAAGGAGTAGGCTAGATACAATGTACACTGAGAATTAGCACGTGCACACACAGGTGGTGTGTACCAAGCCCTTCTCTCACAGATGGTGGGGTGTGGAGGTTATACAGCAGAAACAAATTCTCCATTTTCTTTATCTAGTCTACATGGTTATATCTGTGATGTTACTCATGCTCAAGCTGTAATCAAAGAGTTGAAATTTTGCCCTCAACTACAGAGACTCACGTAAGTTAAGAACTGTGTATACATGTACAAAATGTACATGTATGTGCATAGCTGTTTCAGAATTGTTCATAGTGGGCTGGAAGATTAATGCTTGATAAGTGGAAGAGGTAAAGGAAAGCTTCACCCATACACATGCGGTGGGAGGGGAAGAGGAGTGAGAGGGTGAGAGAGAGAGAGAGAGAGATGGATAGACACAGCTGCAGGAGAGAGAGAATGGAAAGGTTACTGATTAATAATGGAATTCTCTTATTCTGTTTTACAATAGTTGTAAATTAATTATAAGCTGTTAAGGCACCTACATGTATGTCTGCCATTCTGCATGACAGTACTGTACTAAGGCCATGCAAAGTAAGTAACCTGTTTCTTGTTCCCAGCCGTATCATGCCTTTGTTGACGTTTGATATTGAGCAAATTCAGAGGCAGGCACAGGGTCATTGATTTACAATGCTGCTTTGATCTGCTCTTCAGACAAGCTTGAAATATTTGGTTTATGGCATTGCATGACTGCCATATTAAATATCAAAATCAGCCACCCCCCGTGCATACTTTACAATAATAATATTATTCTATAGGACAAGAAACAGAATGTTTACTTTGTGTGGCCTAAAGACAGAAATATAGAAGGTTAAGGCCACCTTAGCCTTGTCCCCAGGCTCCTCCCAGTTTTTCAATGTTACACGCAGAAAAACGGGGGAGTCTGGTATCTAATTGCACATCACTTACATGCACGTGGGTGAAACGTGGCGATTGTCACGTCTCAAACCTCCAGTTGAACGTTTACCCGGCATAGTCAACATTCGCCAGTAAACAGCGACTTCAGAAAGTGGCGGTACGTAGATCTATTTTCTACCCTTCCCCTACCCTTCCCATGCTTTGTACAGTTGTGTGCTAGTCACGTGCAATTAGATACCAGGCTCTCTCGCTTTTTAGCATGCAACATTGAAAAACTGGGAGGAGCCTGGGGACGAGGCTAAGCCACCTTATATTGTCGCACATAACACTAATACCTGGAGTTCACGTGACCAGGACAATTGTAGCCTACCAAAATCACATTAGTAATGAAACTTGGATGTAGGCTGCTCTGTTCCCCAGTGTAGCATTGAACTACCAGTATATTCTCATCTGTGTACAACAGAGCGCAATCATAATTATTATTCAACCATAAGTTTGACAACCATAACAGACTTTATAGCTACATGTACTTATTCTAGTAAGTAGCTAGCCTCGTCCCCAGGCCTTCTGAGGGGGAGGAGAGGGAAGGCCTGGTACTCACTGCATGCGCATGCGCCAACTTTCCCGGGAATTTTCCGTAAAAATGTCCGTAAAAGTAGGCGGCCACGTGCACGGAAAAGTTTTACGGAACAAGTACACGGAGAGCCACGCGCTCTATTTAGTGTGATACTATCTGGCAAGTATTCTTGCTTTCAAGCTTACAATCGAACAAGGAAGACGGCCAACTGGATCGCCATAGCCTGCTGGAAACTGGACTCCGCCTTACCAGCCCCTCAAACGCTGGGAAAAGTGTCACTTTCCTAGTACAGAGCTCCGGTTGCTTGAAACAAGCACGAAGCGTCCAAACTGAGCGTGCTACTGCCGCTGAAGCTTACTCATGGCCTTCTTTGCAAGTTAGAGGTCGATCGTCTGTAGCCAAGTTAGTTGTATAAGCCGTGGGAGGTTAGTGTCGCTGGCAAGTGTAGCGTCGATCGGCGTAGCACGGACATCTCATGTTAGAATACGAGCGATTTACGGTGTAGTATACTGACAGTATCCGTACGTAGGCGGATTCTCCAGAATCTGGAGAACAGTTGGCGCATGCGCATGCAGTCGATACCAGGCCTTCCCTCTCCTCCCCCTCGAAGGCCTGGGGACGAGGCTAGTAAGTAGCTATCCACCACACCCCCCCCCACGCCTATACATACATATAATATTATGTGAATTGCACAGCTTGGTATTGACTGTCTATGTATTTATGAATTTGCAGCTTCTGTGGTGCGGAGGTTGAATGCTGTCTTGATGAATCTGCATGTAGTGTCTTAGGAGAAACATTGCAGTACCTCCCAAAAGTTCAGCATATCGAGTAAGTTCTGTTGTGGCACTATCATTGTCCTAGCCAACTTCTACACTGTGGTTGCATGCTAATCATTCAATGTAAATGCATGTATAGACATACACATACAATGTACTTGTACTATGATGCAGCCATACTTCAAATGAAAAACAACTAGTACAAAACCCATATACTCAAGAAATCTAGCACACAGGGTCCAGCTGCATAGTAAAGTACAGTGCTTGTGGTAGGGGAAACACTTCTCAATGTCTGGGTTGTGGCATCATAGTACAAGTCAGCTGTACTATGGTTTTCTAATGTGTATGGGTTGTACCCTTCTTGTGGTATAATGGAATTCCTCAGGCTTTGCCCAGAAATACCATTATACCACACAAAGAGTGCATTAGGGAGAGTATGCAACACATACAGTAGTACAGTGTGTTGTAGTGTGTTGTTCATCTCTTTCTGTGACCTCAAATCCAGAGAGAGAGAGAGAGAGAGAGAGAGAGAGAGAGAGAGAGAGAGAGAGAGAGAGGGGGGGGGGGGGGGGGGGGGGGGAGAGAGAGAGAGAGAGGGAGAAGGAGGGAGAGGGAGGGGGGATGTTTTTGCTACTACTATGTGTGTTGCATACACTTCCTAATGCACTCTTGACCACACTCAGGGTACAATACCCATACACCTTAGAAAACCATAGTACAATTGTTACATGTACCTCAGTACATCAACAGTTATCTCAACACTTATCTCAAACCTGGAGCTCATAGAGCGTGCATGCATACACTGTACTTGCACCCACAACTGGCTGTTGACGTACTTACCTATGAGCATGCACAGGCATTTAACTTGGTTAGGTGTGGTTAATAGGCGAAAGAGCACAATCTATGTTGTTTATGGCCCTAGTCACACATGCCTAGAAGAAAAAATAGAAGTTGCTTTTTTGCCATAAACACTTGTCACCCACCATGACACCTAAAACTCAAGATCTGGCAATTTTTATATAAAGCTGATTACTTCACCTCTTGCATATGTGTAGAATAAAAAATTTGTATCCATTCTACAGTACTGTTGTCATATTCTATAGACGGTTGTTGCTTTAGTGAGCTTAATAACTTGAGGCTATTGAGATTGTACACAAACATAGCCTTGTTCCCAGGCCCTGTTCCCAGGTTTTCAATGTTGCCTGCTGTAAAGCATTGAAAAAATTGGGGAGCCACTGAGAGTGTTATTTCATCATCCTCATGCACACATTAAAACACTTAATGCCAGATAACTATTATTTAGTCTATGCATAACTACGATTGAAGCTTGATAGCTCTAGCAATATGATGCAACCTATACTCAGTTTAGTCACTGATTTAAGGCGTACTCTAAAACAGTGCAATATCTATTTAATGCACACTCAAGTGTGCTATACACTATTTAATGCACACTTACATATGCATCCGATTGGTTGAAAGTCATATGACTAAAAATAAGTGTTACGCAAATATCTAGAATATAATGATAGTCACATAAAAATCAACGACCCTTTAGCTACACATTGTAGATTATCATCAAAATGAACCTGAACCATATGCCCAGTAGTGAATAGCCATGAATGTGATTGCTAATTGGTTGTTGGACATACTGTAGGTAATAGTTGTACTATGGTTTTCTAAGGAGTATGGGTATTTCACCCTGAGTGTGGTATAATGATATTCAGAGGGCGAAGCCTGAGGAATTCCATTATACCACAGAAGTGTACAACCCATACACATTAGAAAACCATAGTACAGCTGACTTGTACTATGATGCCACAACCCAGACATTGGGTTTTTTACTTGCTGTTTTTCCCTTTGAAGTATGGCTTCATCATAGTACAAGTGTGGCTATAGCCTCGTGGTATCCATATCTTGTCAGAGTAAGTGAAAGGTAACTTTCTCAAATGGGCACTGAAGTTTACATCATTGATTAGCTAAGGGATTACTCATAGATTGTTCATTATTACCTCATTACCACAATAAGCTACTTGGCATCTGATTTGGTGTACACTATATATATCCACCAAAGTCCACGCAGCCTGAGCCGACATGTGCTCCCACAGTGAGAGTTCCTTGCATAGGTTATATAATCTTGAGTAAACCAATGCACACACAAACATGTAGTCTATATCTCAATGTCAACATTGATGACTCAGCAGTTGCTTATCTGGCTAAGGGCCTCACTCACTGTGTTCATCTTGAAGAGCTCAAGTAAGTTACCAATGCACTGGTCCTATCTACATGTAGCATGCCCTATTCATGGCTGTACACATGGATATGACTGTTTTTTGCATGATGTGCATACACAAACATGTAGTCTAGGGGAGTGCTATGCCATTAGTGACTCAGGAGCTACTCATCTGGCTGAGGGCCTTGCTCACTGTCCTCATCTCAAGGAGCTCCAGTAAGCTACCATTTGTTCATTTTCCTACTGCCGTATTTCAGGAGAAATCCTGGGATATCCACCCTAATGGCATGCTGTGGCGATGTCACATGATTGTGCCACCCATTGTCCCTAATATATAACGTGCATGGTAATATCAGAATTTTGTCCCATTGTCAGGTATTATGGGTACTTTTTGTGGTTGTTAATTTTCGTGAAAAGTCCGAGAAAGCCTTCAGAATTAAATTTCGTGACTGCATGCATGTCTTACAAGCGTGCGGCGCTACGCCAACCGTAAACAGATGATCTAATGAGGCTGTTCACAAGTACAGTCGCACTAGGCTCAGGTGATTGGACCTCGCTCTTTCTTTCATATCTCGGAGAAATAGTGCAGCTAGAGGATCTATAGAGTCAAGGGCGCCTACAGCTATATGATAACAATGATGAGGAGACATCTCGTTGCACGAGAACGAGCACAGAAGCAACCTCGCTTCCACGATGTTTTTGGCCATGCCCCCTGCTTGCGAGTGCTCGTTCAAGTAGGTATTACTGTAGTTTTTGTAGATGAAAATTTTGTGACTGGCATATCAACCATGAAAATTAGCACTCTACGAAAATTTCCCGCCATATGGTAATCTATGCATATGACAAGGGTGAAAAGTTCACCAAAGCCAGCAGTGGTTACCTTTCATAGTATTGCATGAATATTTCATAGAATTTATTTAATATATTTCACCACATCATCTATGCGTTTGTAAACACAATTAAAGGAAACAATTCACAGATAAATTACTGAAAAATACAAACTTAGCAAAAAATTTTCCTGCTATAAATTACCCACTCTATGGTATCAATAATCTTTCCATGACATTGTATATTAAACAGCCTTTGGTTGTGCAACATTGGTGATACTGGAGTCAAGGTTCTACTTGAAAGTCTCATGTTGAACTGTAAAGAGATTAGAGAACTTAAGTGAGTTGGACAACTCAATCATAATAATCCACGTCATATTGAATTTCTCATGTTCATACATATTATTGCAGTCTAGATGATAATAAATTAACAAATAAGAGCATACCCTGTTTGATGGAGTTCATTGAGTCATCCAGGAATCTTGAAGAATTGGTCCTTGTAGAGTAAGTTTGCTCTCACTACCTCATGCAGTACTTAGTATGGTAATACTGTAAAGCGACATTAAATTTTTCTGCATGACATAAATTTGTACTGCATAAATTTTTATCAAGCTATACGTTATGAAAAATGAAAACACATAAATAAAAATCACGTAATTTTATCGAGAGGCCTGTTTTGACGGATTCGCATAATTTTTTCACACGCATAATATTATATTATTAATCTCGCTTTACGGTAGTACCTTCGCCTTATAGGTTCAGTGGTGAGCGTACCGAGTTCACAGAGAGAGGATGGTCAAAGCTGGTTGAAGCAGTGGAACAAAGAAACTCAACAAAAGGCATGACTCAACTGAGACTTGTTGGTCGACCAACTGTGAAATCAGATGATGAATCTGGTGATGATAGTGAGCAAAACTAAACAACAGTATGTTGAAGTGTATGTAATTATTATTGAATGACACGTATGTGGTTATCAATAACGATAGTTTAGTATTGTCCAATTTCATGCTGCAATGTTTACTGTAATAATGAAAGCACCTTCAGTGCAAAACGCTCGGCAATACACTGCTTAGTCTAATGAAATAATGGGATCAATATACAGCATATATGGATCTTCTGAAGTGTGTATTGTTAGCCTCGTCCCCTGGCTACTCTCAGCATTTCAATGATGCACGCTGTTAATTGTGCATGTATCATTGAAAAACTGGGAGTGGCCAGGGGACGAGGCAATAATTGTTTTCAGTGTAGCTATGTGTTAAAATTTACAACTTGAACTTGAGATGAGACTTGTATGCAGGTAACATAAGCACCCCAAACCTGGCTGGAAAGCTTGCTCTATTAAAAGTAAAATGAACTGAGCAGAATTGATTCATGTGGCAAATTTCATTGCAAATTTCATTGCAAACTCACACAAGATAAGAAGTTAACAGTAACCTGTTTACTTGAACATAAGCAGCATGATTACAAGTCTGCACATAGCATGTTTGTACACTTTAAGAAATTGAAAGCCAGGGAAAATCTTACTACAAGTGGAAAAAAAACAAAACAAAAGCAAAAAGGAAAACAAGCAAGAGTTGGTGGAGTGTGACTTGCATAACAAAAAATAAAATAACTACTTACTCAACTTTAGAAACTGGAGGCAGTCAGTAGTTGTAGCTAATGCTAATGGTGTGATGGTTGCTCTCTTTACTTAATCTGTTCTCTTAGTATTTAACACAGAATGAGACAAACTCACGATGGTAACTCTACTCTTGTGGAGTCTGTGACCTGGTTTTATATAGCCATGTGTTAGAAGTGCGCTTTATATAGACTCTTCTATTTCAGGCGGGGCTAGGGAAGAGGGCGGGCAGTGAGGAGAGTATACGGAGTTGAACGTTAAATTTACGGATAGAGCGTTAAGAATGGCAGCTTTAGCACGCTAAAATGAACAAATGAAGCTGCAAGTCTTGAAAGAAAGCGTTTTAGAGAAATCCCTTAGTTGAAAATCTTCAGCGTTTACCGGGCCGAAAAATCTGCTGGTATGTTCATTTTATTGTGTAAACCTCTTATACAATCAGTAGATTGGTAACAAACAGACAAACAAACTACCGTAACCCTCGTGCGCATGCGCGCCGAGTGTTAATTAATCATGTATTCTAATTTACACTTAATTGATAATAGTATTCCTGTACTGTCAAAAATAGCCACCTTTTTTTTGTGGGAGATACATGCACACAGCAGAGGAGGTATATAACCATTAATATTCCATGTTACCTGTGTGCATACCAATATGCATCATCGTGGACATGTCCCTATATAGTTGCTGTGTTGAAGCTTAAAGGTTACGGGAACCCTGAGCTCGAGGGATCCCAGCTTAGTTAGTGTAGTTTCAATCGCTGATCACAGCCATGTATTTTTTGTTTGGGGATCCGAAGTTTTACTGTGTGAAGTATAATTGTGGGGATAATTAAGAAGTAATGATACAGCATTTTTGGGCAAGCATGTGATCATTTCGTACCTCCTCTGTACACATAGTGTGTAACTATGGTGGTATGACTTACACCATGGATTGCACCAGGAGTAGATTAGATAGGAGTTGAACTACTGTACAAATGTCGCAATAGCGTTCCGGCAGGATGACATAGGCAAAATGGCAATCAGTCAAGTAGCTGAGATAGGTGTAATGTAAACACAGACAGGCCACAGCCGCAGCTGCATAGAGTGCTGCACAGCAGGGGGAATCTCTCAGTTTACACTACTACACCATTGGGCTGGACTTAACATGACCACTATACATTTAGGCTAGTGTTTGTGACATCATCCTACCGGAACGCGTTTACAGGCAGTTCAACACTCCTATCTAATCTACTCCTGATTGCACAAATGCAATTGCCATTCATATTAATTAAAGAGAAGGAAACATGCTCATTATTGGGTGTAGCTGTAACCATGGTAAGTTAATTAAGAGCTCCAAAATAAGACAGATAGCAAGTTACTGCAAACAAATTAAGATACCCTAATAATTAATAGTCATGATGCCTATGCCTGGCTTTATTTTTGCTGCTCTTTCTAACAATTCTTTGATGAAGCTCTGTAGGGAGGGAAATGGTAGGTAATGGTCGTCAACACAACATGTGATCGGTTAATATAATATGCGTGAACATGCATACCTCACAAGGTCTTTTAGCATCCTTGAAGTAATCCTGCAGTAATCTGAAGGTATAAGAAACATTAGTGTACTGTAGATCAGGGGCATACAGGATCTGTAGGAGGATTCCCATGCCAGAGCCGTACAATAATTGTTGCTCTATCTCCCCACCACCCACCCACCCCTCACACACACACGATCATCACCGCTGTTACTGAAACATAAACAATAGGCACTGCACGATCCAACAGATCGAGGTATATCCAAGCTAGGGGGTGGCTGGCTTAGCAATGGCAGATAATAATTATTGTGATCTTATGTACAAACGAAGTATTACAATCTGTGGTACGGATCTATTCATATATAGAGTGGTGGACACGCTCACTCCATGATTCACTCACTTTGAGTCTCTCTTCTCTATCTTTTTCATCAATGCCCATGATGTCATTCAGGTCCAGCTCAGGATAGTTCTAAAAATGATAGTCACACACTCATAGTTTTCAGAGTAAATCATATACTAAGATTATAGCTGTGTGTCCGTCCGTCCGTCACAGGAGGTCAGCGGAAACGATTTGACCTCAAGAAACAAGAGGCTGTATCTCTGGCCACTGAGCAACAGAGGCTACAGCTGGGCTATCTCTGTGAGCGGCAGTCATGGCACTAGCTACAGGCATGAACGTTAGCTCCTTGGACAGACTGTACAAAAACAACCCGACAATGTACACTTACATGTAGTGGGCTGCAGTTAGCTTAGCCTCGAACCCAGGCTCTCTTTCGTGGGGGGAAAGGAGAGCCTGGTACACACTCTCTGTGCATGTGTCAATATTTCCGTAAATTTTCCCGTGAAACTATCAGGTTACTACCAGCAAACACGTGGCTTGGACATGTATACGGCAATGTTGAGTGAAAATACGGAGACAAAAATAAAGTTCCATGAAGAACCAGCTAACTGTTGGTTTTCGAAAGACTAAGACGTCTCTGTGAAACAGAAACGGCTAGAAAATAATCATCTACTACCTCGAAAAGGCTACTGGACATATGTGGACCTACCGAATCACCGATAGCTAGGTCTCATTCTTATCTCTCTCTTCCAACTGGCTCTGGAGCCTTGCTAAGACAGAAGTAGCCGACGCCAAATGTTTTCGTGATGGCAGACACCAGTAAGTGTGGCAAATAGCGGTAGAGTTGAAACAAACAGTAGTGTCACGGATAGTTTACATTCAGTACATGGAGTAATATACGTGATATTTTACGGACGAATCCGAATTCCCAGGATTTCTGGGAATTTTGGCGCATGTGCAGACAGCGTGTACCAGGCTCTCCTTTCTGCCCACGAAAGAGTGCCTGGGTTTGAGGCTACAGTTAGCTAAGCAGCTGGATTCACGAGAAGATACTGTACGGGTCATCGTCACGGAGGTAGTAGATTCTGCTTTTTTGCTTCTTGCCTTCACAGGTCTTGCAAGAGAGACGGCGAGCCAGGCCAACTAACCACCTTCTTGGCCTGTTGATTACTTAGGTCACGTGCTCAAACAGGATGAAATAAATGCGCATATATGCGCCACAAATTATGCTATGCTATGTACTGCATATCAGGGACATAATCAGTGACCTTTACTCTCTCCTTTGAGCTCTTCATGTTTGTGCAAGGTCTACCCTTTCACAGCCCTGTTCACAACACCTTATATAGTATGTGTGTATATGTGTGCAGATATGTAGCTACATGTATGTGATGGAAGGTATCTGAATCGGGTGCAGCAGGGGGCGAGCAAAGCGAGCCCCCCCTGCTTGCATTATTTACAATCAGTAGTGATACATACACAATGTACTTAAGATTCTGGTTCCCCAATATTAGGACTCAGGGATACCTTCATGTCTGTGTACATGATATCATTGTGGGATTTGCTATCACAACAAAGCAAGGGAAGTGTGCCTCATGTGACTCACCCACACTGTACACATACACACACACACTTGATCTAAAAACATTGTATGCTCAATCAACACTTCCTACAATACTATATTATACTCAGGGATTGTTATGGGAACCATGTTGATGCATGTTTGGTTGCTAGGCGATTGCAAACAAAATTAATATACCATATTTTGAATAGTAACCATGGCTACTATTAGTTTCAGCCTAGCTTGAGGGCAGCTCTTATTCAAGGCTGGCTTTTATTAATTTTGGGTGGATATCGTGCAGTGTCATTGAGAAACAGTAACACAAAAGACTGGTTTATGATGGCTATACTTTAAATAATTGAGATGTGATCGAAAAGTAAGCTTCCACGCTACCATAGAACCAATCCAAGCTTGTCCTTTTCCATGTTTCTGCCCTGAAAGAACAACCATGCACCACTTGCGACCGTAGCCACACCCACTTAATTATGTTTGCACATGCCTGCGGCTACTATTCGGGGTGCAGCTTCTATTCGAATAAATACGGTATGTGTATCACATAATTTATACACAATCATAAAACTTATACCGTGTACACACACACACACACACACACACAGTCATTTTTTATCATGGCCTCCAAATGGCCAGGTATCAATGATTTGCTGAGGATTCAGGAAATCCTGTGGCTTCATTATAAACTATAAACATACCACATTAAGGTTATCCTTTCGATAACTACCATGAATGAGAGATATTGTAGAGATGTAGGGATTGATGATTAAATAGGGGCTTCCCCCTCCATACACAAACATGCACATGTACACACACATTAATTTTGTCATACATGTACATGAAAATTCAGTAGGTTTATCTTCTACTACCAATCCCAAACCTAAGGGGCAACCATCCATCTCATTGCCTGCTCAGGCAAACCTAACCCAGCAAAAGGCAGAGCCACTTAGGTGCCTAGCCTTGAGAACTAGGGGTGGTAGGTTAAAAAGCTCTTTTGTCCCATGGGAACTCTCCCTACCCACCTAAGTGGCTCATGGACACGGGCAGCATGCACACATGACCATAATTTACACATGTACAATGTGTACATACAGTGGATTTGCTCTTAAAATTTAAATGCACATGTACTGCACCTATGGCATATAAATTACTAATCTGCCCATCCTTTGTGAATATGAAGGCAGTTTCCCTAGTAAAACTACTTCAGTGTATGTACTTAGGTTGTGAAAGAGAAGAGCAAACTAAAGTTACGATAAAGTATCGAAACCTCTAGAGAAAATAAACAAGACACCTATACACTAAACACACAGTAAACAATTTTCAGTCTGAGTTAGAAAGCTGGCAAATTATCACTTCAGAAAAATATACGTACATTTATACTCCAGTTGAACGCATGAGTGACTGACGTGCACTAATTTAAGGCCAACACAGCACATACAATATCATAATGTACATCGAACAATCATCGTGCAGCTGCATGGAATATACAGTTAAAAGGGAACACTCAGAAAAGTTTACATGTGTAGGGAACTTTGTTGATACACTCTAAATGTGTACACATACACAGTAATACTAGTCTTCCTAGTACTTTTCAAAACATAGGGAAATTAACCATCCCATTGTCTGCATGGGATATACAGATATAGCACAGTGTATCACCTGGAACCTTACAAGGCTCTCATTATGTACACTCTAGATAATTCAATGTTTGTGTTCACTCAAACAGTGATACTATCATACAGCTCAGGGAACCAAACCAAAGTTCAGTCGGAGACTAAAGCACAAGATAATTAGTTTGATGAATTCCACTTGAATTTATGGGTAGCTAATCTGAGTTGTTTTGTATGCATCATAGTCACAACTCCATTAGATGTTTAATATACAGGCCGGTATAATAATAGCACTCGATGACACCGATGTAGGGTGTATACTAGTTAATGTACTGCTTCGAGTTGCATAAGGGACGGGGCGAGCCATGCCCCGAGTGCAATAAATCCCGTATGGCACGAGAAAAAGTGGTACATTAACCGATTTATTGTGTGAATCTAGTGTTCAAACTAGCTAGGCCATTTGCAAAGCTGTGGATCCGATGTCCAGTTGAACGAGTGATCGTGTTGTGCTACCCTCACTATTCAAGTCAGAGGAGTCAGAATCACTGACGTTCAAAACTAGCTAGGCTATCTGCGAGGCTGTGGATCCAATCATTTTCCAGTTCAACGAGTGAGCGATTCTGTCGTGCCGTGCTACCCTTGCTACTCAAGCCAGAGTGGAGAGATCGTTTGAATCACTGATGATCCTACATTTGATGACCACCGATCTTGTGAAATGAGGCTACGTTCGAGCATGGTTCAAGCTACGACTCGATCGCGAGTTTCGAACCTGCTTGGACAAGATACCACTGCGACAGAGTGTCTGTTTGGACGATGATCGGTAAATAAACGAGGGTCTACGGCTGCTTTTGCTGAGTATCCTGCCGGCGCCACTGCTAAGGCGAACTAAGCTTTGTTGGGCTGAGCCCAATTCGACTATATTCTGAACGTCCCAGACATTGTGAGCAAAAGAATCAGCAGCTGGAGCAGTAGGCCTACAAGCCTGGTTCCTCTACTCAGACTACTGTTTAACCTGCCACACTGAGTACAGCTCCAACTGCTAATCCTTTGGCTCACATACCCTGCATACTGGCGGAAACATTCTCCAACTGTATGTAGGCTTGAGGCGATTATGTCAGCATAATTTCTGGAATAATAGGACGTTTCTGGAATCAGGCATTATGTGGGAATAAACGGTCCAAAAAATGGGAATAATACCCTGTATTATGACGTTTCTAAACAATGCCCACTACATGTGACAGTATTCACTAGCTTGCACTATTGTACTAGTTAGCTAGCCTCATCCCCAGGCTCCCCGATCTTTTCAACGCACACGAGAGAAGAGGGGGAGTCTGGGATCTAATGTCACATGCGTGACGTAGGCCCATATACTTGGGTAGGAAGGGTGGCGGATCGTGAAAATTGCGCATGGGCGAGCACGATTTTTGAGCGCTCTGGTTCGATATGGGTGAAAAAGAAGGCTACACTGACTATCAACGAGGGTAGTACGATCCTTACAGGTCTCGCAACGCTTCGTTTGATCGACCAAAGACGCCAAACAGGTTTGAAATCGACGCTTTGCAGCAAGGCTAGTACAACGCCATTTTGCCAACATTTGTCACGTGACTTTAGATCCCAGGCCCTCTCTCGTTTTTTTCCTGCAAGTGAAAAAGCTGAGAGGGGCCTGGGGACGAGGCTACTAGTTAGCAGCTAGCTACTGAGTGTCAGAGTCTATGGTATAATATGAGCAGGACCATGCCGTCCAGGACTATGTTGAGGCATCACTCATGTATAGTTTAATAAGTGTTGAGAGTCTCTTTTTATGTATACCAATCTGTGCAATGTTGTGGAATTTTGACTTTTTTGAAAGAATAATCAGATTGAATCTAGAGAATATTTGGAAAACTTTTCAGAAAGTGCGGAATAGAATATTCGGCAAAATCTTGAGCATAATTGCCTCAAGCCTAACTGTATGCATGATGTGACCTATTAGGGGATTTTTTTGTGTACCATCAACTTGTTTTTGGGGATGCTTCCTGCAATTATGCACTTGTAGTTTGGTCAGACATGATGTAGACAACTCAATTAGTTAACACAACAATTTTGTATTTGCCACTGGAAAATATTGAACTGCTGTTGGCAGTATGGAATTTATTGCACTATAAAATCTTTGATCTTATATGGCTTCATACAATAAATACTCATAGCCTCTCTTAACAAAAAGGATGGTGAGTGCATGCAAGATCACATGTCTCGGTCTGCTGAAAGTAGAGACTTTAGCCTTAGGGGGATTGAGGAAGGGAAACATTAAACTGTACACACAGGTGATAAATACAAACCTCCTTTTGTGGTCCATTCATCACTTTAATACACACACTGCAGAGCTATGTACAATGTTTGGTACTAACCAATAATTTACAGCGTATTTTATCACAGATATGGGTGCAGATGCCACAAACATTTACATAATGAAACAATTGTAGGACATTTCATCCGGGAAGCCTAGAAACAAGCATACTGACAAAGGTTTGAGTCTATTAACACACATGGAAACATGATAATATCATCCTCAATTTTTTCTGACACATGATCTTGTGCTAGTAAATGGGCAGTTATGAGTACAATTTATACAAACCTCTTCTCCATTGTAGAGCTCCTTTAGTTGGTTGTCCATCCAATTTTCCAGATCTAATCTCTTCTGGATCTCCTTTCGATCGTAGCACTGTGTTGGTACGTGCTTCACTGGGTAAGGTCAACTGCATTGTCTTTGAACTGGACTCCTTTGGATGATGGGGATTATTAGTTTGCCATTGCACTTCCTAGTGTATGGGAAGTCTGTCACTTTCAAACTGCATACCAGCAACACAGATCTATGGAGAGGAGAAGCATGGTAAAATCATGGATTATAGCGAAATTTACCATAGTAGCCTAGACATAGTAAACTAATAAACAGTACATGTACCAGCTGGAGAAAATTGTGGCCATAAGATCAGAGGTATTTAATACCGACAAAATCATATTGGATGGCCTACCTTTGGTGTAAACTGCGTCGACTTAAAAATGATCCACACGTTCAGTCTAATGAAGGAGGCAGATTCTTCAACGCACAATGTCATGTTCGGCAGTAGAGTACAGGGTCGTCAATAGGTGAGTATTAATTGGAACTGATTGCCGACTCAGCACGTGCGACACAAAAGATGTTTGGACCGTGTTTAAGATGTTTTGGACGCTCGATCGCGTTAAGGTATGGATAATAGTATCTATAGTTAAGGTAAGTCTCATATGGTTGCTGAAATCACAAGTTAAAAAGAGTTTTTAATCGCTGAATTTGATGAAATTGCCAACAACCATCTAGGCCCGGGTGAGGCCATACCAATTTGATTTTTTGTTTCTCGGACAAACAGGAGCTGGAAACAGACCCGGGTGGTCGGCATGAAAGAAAAAACAACTAATTAACAGGAGGTGTGGCCTTAGCATATCGTGAGCATCACCTGTCCACAAACAGCCAGCTGTCGTTTTAGTAGTGAATACTTGCATAAATGGTGATTCTAGAGCAGTTTTGATGATCGTTTAGCTTACTGCAA
Source organism: Stappiaceae bacterium (assembly GCA_964291365.2). Classification (GTDB taxonomy): domain Bacteria; phylum Pseudomonadota; class Alphaproteobacteria; order Rhizobiales; family Stappiaceae; genus JBDWFY01. Next base: position 589,558 of record OZ220010.1, on the reverse strand, counting down.
TATCAGTAGCAGGCCAAGAGTGCGTTTTCTAAAGAGTACTCCTGGCCTGCCACTATCATAATGTCAGGAATGTTAATTAAAAATTTTTTTTTTTTTTTTTCAAATCAGCCAAAAATAGACCCGCCGGATCCGAGAAACAAAAAATTAACTTGGTATGGCCTGAACATGATGTTTGAATACGTAAGCAAGCTGACCTACATGATCAATAGCGTGATGATCATGAGGTCCCGGACACTCATTATCACCTTGTTACTGATATCTGGAGATGTAGAACTGAACCCAGGACCTATGACAGAAGAAGGTGAGATATTCTAGTAGGAGATCGTGTTGCATCATCTTTCCTTAGTGAACACATGCACAAGTTAAGGTTTGTACACTTAGGCCACTCCAAGTCATACTTCTGTTTCTGGTCCCCCACCATAGTATCTCAACATATTATGACCTAGCCTCGAACCCAGGCTCTCTTGAAAGGAGAGCCTGGTACACACTGTCTGTGCATGCACCAAATTCCCAGAAATCCTGGGAATTCGGACTCTTCCATAAAATATCACGTATATTACTCCATGTACTGAACGTAAACTATCCGCGTCACTACTGTTTATTTCAACTCAACCACTATTTGCCATGCTTGCTGGTGTCTGCCATCACGAAACACTCGGTATCGACTACTTCAGCCTTGGCAAGGCTCCAGAGCCAGTTGGAAGCCGAAACTTCAAGAGATAAGAATGAGACCTAGCTATCGGTGATTCGGTAGGTCTACCAAAGTCCAGTAGCCTATTTGAGGTACTAGATGGATTATTTTTTAGCCGTCTCTGTTTCATAGAGACGTCTTAGTCTTTCGAAAACCAACGGTTAGCTGGTTCTTCATGGGGCTTTATTTTTTTATCTATATTTTCACCCAATATTGCCATATACATGTATGTGCACAAGTCATGTGTTCGCTGGTAGTAATCAGACAGTTTTACGGAAAAATTTACGGAAATGTTTACGGATGTGCAGACAGTGTGTACCAGGCTCTCCTTTCCCCGCACGAAAGAGAGCCTGGGTTCGAGGCTAATTATGAGCATACCGGTTGTGAGCATCCGTGAGTTTTTAAGCCGTAAGTATTTGCCCTTTCACTGGTTTGATCACTTGGACTCAGCTACTGTAGCAGTTGGTCATGAACTCCTGTTTCTTGGTTGTGGTGATACATAGCTTGATTTATAGTTAGGTAACTATCTTCATTCTCTCCAAAAACATTCTTTGGTTCTGCACGGTTCACCATACTAAATTTCCCATGTTATACTTGTGTATACAAAGCAAAAGTGTACGTATGATTATCAGTTACATTCTCTTTGCAGAGCTGGAAAAGGTTGACAACAGCCAAACACTGAGTAAGTTCATTCTATGGACAGACAGAGAGTAAGCGTAAAGATTTCTATTACTGATAGGTGTACAATAAACATCCATTTTGTGATTATTATTGTAAAGGGTTTAAGTAAATGGCCGTGGTGTGAGAGCTCTTTTCCATGATTTATCTCCTTGAAGTACAGCTTACCTATCCTGCGGTTAAAATTTTCAATCAGAGCCTTGAATCTCAGATTTCTCTCGGCTTCCCCCTAGTCCTTCCACTCTTCTATTGATTTATCGAGGATAGACCCAATGGGTCGTCCAACTCTAGCTAGGAACTGGCACTATACAGCTGCACTTCTTCTTGTGGCCTTTTGGGTTCAAAGGTCGGAGTTTACATAGTTGCCATGCAATAACCAAAAATTATTGCGCCATTCGTGAGCGTAATAATTTTTACTTACCCACCATCTTAATCCACAGAATTCATGTACCTTACCCCAACCATAATCATGTCACATACATTACCTTTTCTGTGTGACGACCCTGTACCATAGTATTAGCATATACATACATTAGTACATTATGCCTGACAAGAGCACATAAGAACTAATGCAAGGAGAGGAAGAGCATGTAATTCCCATACACATCAGTATACAGGGCTGAATTTTTGAACAGTACTAAAATGAACATCTGGTTATGTGCAAAACCACAGTGCAATGATGATATGTACATTGAATGTCCAAGCATCAAACAATGAGTTTTAAAATTGAGCATGCGATGGATAGATTTTTACACTTTGATTTGCGTATTTTCAGTTTACTCTTGACTAGATGTTCTATTTTTAGTACAGTTCAAAAATTCTGCCCAGTTCAAGTTTTGAGAAGTTACATGCTCTTCCTCTACAGTAGTGTTGATTCACTATAATTTTTTGTTAATTTCAGCTGAAGATGACTTTCATGAAGTTTATGAGGAAGTGGTGTCTATAATTGCCGAATACTACACGCTTGGTATAGGCCTTCGTCTGAAACCAGGAGAGCTACAGGTCATACATAAATCATGTGGTCAAGATGTTCTTCAGGCCTTCACTGATGTGCTGCTGGCTTGGTTGAGGCAACGATATAACGTCACCAAGTATGGTCCTCCAACGTGGCGTATGCTCGTGAGGGCTGTGGACAGTCCTGCTGGTGGGAATAACCGTGCCTTAGCTATGACTATTAGCCACAAGCATACAACCGATGGTGAGGAAGTAAAGTCTAAGCCTCTATTGTGTCATACCTATGACGTAGATCAAAGGTGCCGCTCAAACTTTAAATCGGATAAAGTTCGTGTGGTGCCCACGCACTACAACTTCAGTTCTACTGTAAAACAATCATATGTAGCCTCGCCATTGAACTGCACAGAGTCAGTGATGCTGGCTCACTGTAGCTACTAGCTAGTACAAAAAATCAGTTGAAAGATGGGCGCATTTGTAGTCATCACAGCAAAGAAACCGTCGGGCTTGGTCATATTTAAATGCCACACTCGTGATCAACAGCTCAGATTCAGTATGAACAATAAGCCTCTTAGGTAAGCTTACCATTGAGCAAGAAAGCCTTTAGGCACTGTTATTCCAGTGCTTCTTGAACCAGCTATCCTACATGTACGACTGAATGGCGAATTGGTACTGGCTTACGATCAGCGCAAACTATGTGGAAAAATTTCTCTGTACATGCGCAACTCATATCAATTTTCTGTATATGGTCCGATATATCTGTAAAATTCCGTGTCATTTAGCTACAGTGAGTACTTACCTACATACTTTCGGTCTCTGAAACTTAAGAAAAGCTTTGATACGCCTCAAATACAAAACTAAGGTAAAAGCATCACTTTATCTGATGGGTGTCTAAAACTTGCCAAAATCTTCCTCCATCGAACCGCTTTCTTGGATGAGCGTGGCCAATGGCGTCCTTGATGCCTTCTTGTCTTCACAGCAGCCATCAGAACGCTTCTTGACAGTCACCAGACATTAGTTCAACCTTTACTAGCCTACTGCTAAACTAAAAGCTTCATAACGAACTGCAAAGAGTAGTCAAAACGACAACAACCTTAAAAGTCTGGCGATTCAGGTATCAAATTGAAGCTCAGGGTTCAAATGTGACTGTAGAAAATCTATTTAACCAACACTCATCAAGAGCAATGTAATTTTAGAAAGTTTGTTCCACCTAGATCTTGACATTGTATATGGAAATAAATTCGTAGTGTGCTGAATCTAATGAAGACACTTATGCCTCATGGGAGGACAAAGTAGTTGTTTCAGAGTAAAGTAGAAAGATGAAACTTTCATATTTTGGCCATAGAGAGTTATCAGTAAAGAGAAAGAACACTTTGTGTGCATTTGCGACCTCCTGGCTGCCATAGAACGCCATACAAACAGTATATCTTCCTGTACATAACGGGGGTGTGGCACCTCACATACAGTACTATAGGGCAAATGTATCGCCATATGTCCATATGCGGTTCATTGGATCTTCTTAGCACTCAGAGCTGGGCTTTGTTAGCTTCACAAACTTCATCTGTCTATCTTAGCTGACACTAAGCTCATTCTCAGAACGAAACAGTAGATATTTTTCTTGAAACTATAAATTGGACACACAGCCAGCTATAGCTAGCTAGTACACTTTTACACCTGTACCTTGTGGTCAAAAAGCCACGAATGATGCGTTTGACATAATGTTGCTTAGTAACGGATGTGTTGCTATGGGAACAACCACAAAATTGTGTGACACAAGCTAGTTATATACCGGGTACTTGAGATGCATCCAGTTTAAACCACTCGGCCCTCGGGCCTCTTGCTTTAAACCGGATATATATATACATCCCTCGTACCCTGTATATAACTAATACCTATAGTATTGATTCTTCTTAGCATATGTACATGTATATGCTATAACATGCTAAAACAATGATGGCAGTTTTCCAAGGGTGATCCCTGGGATCATCAACCAAAACAATATGACTGTGACCATCCTTGAGGACCCTGTCACTTTTAGCTGCAACTGTATTGGGTGTGGGGAATGGGGGGAGACACCCACAGTAATATAAATTGATATCTGCATGCAGAAGTCACATGACTTTCCTACCTCCTTTGACAGTTCCTTTGTTCTCTATAGTATACACATGTATGTCCAGAAACCTAGACAGTGCATGGTCAGGGTTCTCCCCAGGAAAAATTGAAGGCATAGCAGGTGGGCATGGTTTGGGGGAGTTTGTGACCACATCAACCATTTTGGTTACCACATCAAGGAAATATGGATATTGAAGGCATGGGGGGCCGCTATGCTGAAAGGGCCTGGGAAGAACACTAGTGATGATGAAAATTTGTTGATTCGTCACTCAGATCAGAAGCGCATAATGCGAAAAGAAGAGAGAGTAGAGGAGTGTGATACGACCATGCACTTGATTAAAATTTAAGTTTTTACCCACGCCAGTCGTGTTACTAATTTTAGCCCAAGTTCAAGTCATTGGGCCCTGTGCCCAGAAGCTTGAATCAGGCTTTCGAAGCTTCTCTTGTCGGCTAGACAATGGTAAAATCTTGAGTGGAAGCCTACGGTAAGTCCGGCCACCACCAGAGTCGCTTTGTAGCTGAGTATTCGAACTTCAGACATTGCGAGCCTAGCCAAATGCTTTCCGCTTCATTTTAGCTGGCAACCAAGGTGATTTGGGTAGACTACTGCCAGTAGAAGGACTGTACAAGCCCCAGAGCTCTGAAATCTGCTATCTGCAGGTACAAAGTTCATTACACGTCTAGCGTGGGTAAAAATTTGAATTTTAATCAAGTGTGTGGTCGTGTCATGCTCCTCCCCTCTTCATTATGCGCTCCTGCTAAGACATAGCAAGCTGCTTTAACCCTTGCACTAATTTAAGTGCTGCACTGGTGATTGTCAACACCTTATGCCCATAACTACACCAGTGAATTTCTAGACACATTGCTAGATGGACGGATGACAATAGTTATGTAATTGCATAGAGCCCCTCCACCTATGCTTTGTGGCGAGGATTAATTGGGGTTACTAGTGGCATGCAGGGCCTGAATTGGGGCAAGCCTGAGCTGATAAGACACCAACTTTTCAATGTTGAGAACTGTTGTATGGGATAGTGCATGCTGAGCAAATTCTGTCACTGACGCTGATGAATGTTATTCAACGAAGTGTGGCTTCTCTCTCTTTGTTGACATGGTGGGTAATCATTCATACTGTTGTGTGCTCAAGTTAGTTACCCCTTTGTTTCCCTATCTGTGTTCAAGTTTCCTGCAGCGTGACACTCTCTCTGAAGTCTATTGACTCGATCTAGCCTAGCCAGCATGTAATATCAACATTGAAAAACAGGGAGCAGGGTTTCATCCAGAGGGAATCATTTTCGGGGGGGGGGGGGGAAGCTCCAGGAAATGGGCTTGGCTTTATGTACTTTTCTATATAACTGTCCCAAATTTTTGGGGAGGGGGGGAAGCTTCCGCCCCCCCCCCCAGATGAAACCCTGGGGAGTAGTCTGGGGACGGGTGCACCATGCTGCATCCCAATGAACACATATTCGTGAACACAGAGCATGCACAATGAACTATTTTGCATTTATGTCTTAATTTAGCACGATGCTATACGTATTTTGCACACATTGCACATGTGACGGTCGTGCCATACACATATTGCGGCAGTGGTTGTATCATTTACGTATGGCACGCTCAGGCTTGCCACAATAAAGGCATGACACATGTACTGATATTTCAAATGTCCCTTTGATACAGGTATAACAGCTCCTTCTCCCAAACGTCAGAAACTTACAGCATCCATTCAAACAAATCAACGTGAACAGTTGTCAACGGGCCCTTCCCAGAACTATAAACGCTGGCGTGAATTACTTGCAAACTCTTATTTGGTAGACGATTCTTTATCACTCGCTTGGCCTCCTCTCAGAACTAGTCAGTTTGTTCAGCTTTCATTGGTGAGACAAAATAATGAGGCTCGCCATGTAGATCTGAAAACTGTGTATGGAAAGATTGATGAAGTTTATGGTGATAAAACAAATGTAGCTTATAAAGACATATTTGACAATGTGGAATGTAGATCATTGATTTTATTCGAGGGTAGGCCAGGAAGTGGTAAGACCACCCTGATGATAAAAATATCTCGTGATTGGGCTAAGGGTGAACTCCTTCAATCTAAGCTTGTATTGCTTGTTCAACTGCGACGTCTTTATGGAAAGGAAGATATTTACTTGAGTGATCTTTTCTGTATTGCTTGTAGCACTTTATCACCTGAAGATATACGTAGCTTGACATCATACATTGAAGGTACCCTCGGTAAGGATGTGGTTTTCATCTTAGATGGCTTCGACGAGTATATTCCAGGATCAAACAAGGACAGTTTTATTTATAAACTCATAGCTAAGCAGTTATTTTCAGAATCGATAGTAATAGTATCATCTCGTCCAGCTGCTACTCAGCCATTCCGCCAAAATGCAGCTAGGTGGATTGAAGTTGTCGGATTTATGGAAAAAGAGATCATAGAATACATTTATAGCTATTATGGAGATAATCAAAGAAAGGCAGAGATGTTAAGTAAGCATTTAAAACAACATCCTAATCTGATGAATTTATGTTACCTTCCTCTCCACTGTGCTATGCTTGTGTTCCTTTATGAGGAAGATATGATTCTACCCAAGACTGAAACCCAGTTCTATCGTGATTTTACACTTTCCACTCTTGTTCGTTCCAATTGCAAGAAATTTGGAAAAGTACCATTGAATATTCTAACATTTAATGATCTACCACATGATGAAAAAGTCATCTTCTACAAGATCTGTAGGTTAGCTTTTGAAGCAACAGTAACATCCAAGCAAGTTTTCAAATACTCTGAACTTCAAAGTATTCACTTTGATGACGCAAATGAGGAGTCTGACATGAATAGCCTTGGATTGGTTGTGATAGATAGGTACTTTGTAAAATTTGGACTTGATAAAACGTATACCTTTCTACATCTGACTCTACAAGAATATTTGTCATCCGTGTACATTGCTGGGCTTGGTGCGACAGAACAAGAGGCCATTATCAAAGAACGTGGCAATAAACAGAATCTTTTTGTAATGTGGCGCTTTTTATTTGGAACACTTGATTATTCCAAGGACACCACTACCAATCTTTTCAAACTTATGATGGACGCAACGCGTGAACTAGTTAATAGTTGTAATTTATCGATCCAGTGTGCATTTGAGTCACAGAATGACCTCGCCTGTTCTCATGTCATTGATTTTTATAAAAATAAGCTCACGTTTTCAGAACTTAGTCTTACATCTACTGATGTAGCTTCCATTGTTCATCTCCTAAGGTGTTCTAAGTGCACTGAGGTTCATTTATCATTTGAAACATGTATGCTTAGTGAGGATGATGCTACAGCTCTCTTACAGGGAATTGGTGATCGTCAACTTTCACTCACACTCCTGTATGTACATAGCAACTAAGTCTGTACATGCATGCTCTCATGTACTGCTCCACATGCAGAGGTGATTGGAATAATTCACAGTTGATACACTGTGTTCCAATGTTAAATGCCTTAAATGTTGTTTCAGCTGTTTCAGCTCCTAATTTGGTTCAATTAGAGTGAGTTACATGCAGACAATATTTAGATTGTACTGAACACTACATACATTTGTATAATTACTACAGGGTCTGTTGGTGTCGTCAGTCCAACTCAAAGGAAATATTGGAATTCCCTAATCTCAAGAACATTGCTACCCTTCAAGCACTCGAGTAATTTTTGTGTACATGTATACAGTTAAATCCCTACTGTAAGGTCCTCTCCTTTTGTAATCCGGATGTACACTGTGCATGGTGGTCCCAGCTAGTTAGAGAAGTATACGATATTACGACTAAAATGAGGATACCCCTAAATTAGTACACTTGAAGCTGTTGCACAGATGTCTTATCATAATAGAGAGATCCACTGTACATGTATGATAATAGCTTATGTGTCTGTTTACTGCATACATGTATTATTTGAGTGCTTGCATGTGAAGTAGACTATTACTGTTCACCTGTAAGATGCTTATGTATTCATACAGATTTTATAAAGTGGCAAAAATTGTTGGACTTGAAGATTGTTTCCAGCACTGGCCTAAGCTAAAGGAAGTCTAGTGAGTTGAATGTGTTAACAGTAATAAGAAGCAAAGTGGGCCACTCCCTAATCAGATTAATAATCAGAGTACAATCAATCAAAAATGGCTTTGGGTACATTAATGTGAAATAGTATTTCATTTTTGCTACATGTGTAGTACTAAAAGAACTGTGTGTAGCCGTCTAAAGGGACATACCTAAAATGAGGACACCCTTTTGGTTAAGACATCTATAGTATACAAGGCTCTACCTAACTTTGGGAGTTACTGTCGTAGGAAGGTTCAATAATTCCTTTTTTGCCTTGAGGTAAGTGGTTGGGTATCATCGATTGAAAAGGAGTAGGGTAGATATAAATGTACACTGAAAATTTAGCATGTGCACGCACAGGTAGTGTGTACCAGGCCCTTCTCTCACAGATGGTGGGGTGTGGAGGTTGTACAGCAGAAACAATAATTCTCCATTTTCTTTATCCAGTCTATGTGATTATTACTGTGATGTTACTCATGCTCAAGCTGTAATCAAAGAGTTGAAATTTTGCCGTCAACTGCAGAGACTCACGTAAGTTAAGAACTGTGTATACATGTACAAAATGTACATGTATGTGCATAGCTGTTTGGGAATTGTTCATAATGGGCTGGAAGATTAATGCTTAATAAGTGGAGGAGGTAAAGGAAAGCTTTACCCATACCCCATGCAGAGGGAGGGAAGAGAGAAAGAGAGAGAAGGAGAGGGAGAGAGAGAGATGGATAGACACAGCTGCAGAAGAGAGAGAATAGAAAGGATACTGATTTATTAATGATGGAATTCTCTTATTCTATTTTACAATAGTTGTAAATTATGAGCTGTGAAGGCACCTATGTCTGCCATTCTGCATGACAGTATTGTAATAAGGCCATGCAAAGTAAGTAATCTGTTTCTTGTCCCCAGCCGTATCATGCCTCTGTTGACGTTTGATATTGAGCAAATACAGAGGCAGGCACAGGGTCATCAATTTACAATGCTGCTTTGATCTGCTGTTCAGACAATCTTGAAATGTTTGGTTTATGGCATTGACTGCCATATTAAATATCAAAATCAGCCACCCCCCGTGCATACTTTACAATATTGTATAGGACAAGAAACAGAATGTTTACTTTGTGTGGCCTAAAGACAGAAATATAGAAGATTAAGGCCACCTTAGCCTCGTCCCCAGGCTCCTCCTAGTTTTTAAATGTTACACACACAAAAACGGGGAAGCCTGGTATCTAATTGCACATGACTTACGTGTGTGCAGACACCCAACAGTCTAACCTTTTGAAAACATGGCGATTGTCACTTCTTGAACCTCCAGTCGAACTTTTACCCAGCATAGTCAACATTCGCCAGTAAATGGCGACTTCAGAAAGCAGCGGTACATAGATCTATTTTCTACCCTTCCCCTACCCTTCCCATGCTTTGTACAGTCACGTGCTAGTCACGTGCAATTAGATACCAGGCTCTCTCGCTTTTTAGCATGCAACATTGAAAAACTGGGAGGAGCCTGGGGACGAGGCTAAGGCCACCTTATATTGTTGCACATAACACTAATACCTGGAGTTCATGTGACCAGGACAATTGTAGCCTACCAAATGTCACATTAGTAATGAAACTTGGATGTAGGTTACTCTGTACCCCTGTGTAGCATTGAACTACCAGTATATTCTCATCTGTGTACAACAGAGCACAATCATAATTATTATTCAACCATAAGTTTGACAACCATAGCAGACTTTATAGCTACTTATTCTAGTAAGTAGCTATTCACCACGCCCCCACCCCCACCCCCCCATGCCTATACATACATATAATATTATGTGAATTGCACAGCTTGGTATTGACTGTCTATGTGTTTATGAATTTGCAGCTTCTGTGGTGGTGGTGATCCATGCTGCCTTGATGAATCTGCATGTAGAGTCTTAGGAGAAACACTGCAGTACCTCCCAAAACTTCAGCATATCGAGTAAGTTCTGTTGTGGTACTATCATTATCCTAGCCAACCTCTACACTGTGGTTACACACTAATCATTCAATGTAATAATACATACTTGTACTATGATGCAGCTTCATACTTCAAAGGAAAAATAGCTAGAACAAAACCCATGTACTCAAGAAATCTCACACACCCTAGGGTCCAGCTGCATAATAAAGTACAGTGCTTGTGGTAGGGGAACACTCCTCAATGTCTGGGTTGTGGCATCATAGTACAAGTCAGCTGTACTATGGTTTTCTACAGGTAATGTGTATGGTTAATTGTACCCTTGGTGTGGTATAATGGACTTCCTCAGGCTTCGCCCAGAAATACCATTACAATGTATACCATGTGCTGTAGTGTGTTTTAGATGTTTTCACTACTAATACACTCTTGACCACACTCAGGGTACACACATACTCTGTACTTGCACCCACAACTGGCTGTTGATGTACTTACCTATGAACATGCACAGGCATTTAGCTTGGTTAGGTGTAGTTGATAGGCGAAAGAGCACAATCTATATCAGTCTACGCTAAGACCACCGGAAGTCCATATGTTTTACCGGAAAATTGAACTTTGTATTATACGTATGGGAGATAATGATATGCATGCCGCGTGCACACATGAACAAGAAATGGTGGACCATGTGATACCAGAACTTCAAGACAAAGTAGCTGCTTGCTACAACTAAGGTACCATTGGACAGAGCGTCTGTCAAGCTCTCTTTTGATACCAAGATCGAGTGCCGCGAGTAGACTAGTTGGCCAGAGGTGAGCGTTCAGCTTCTTTCATGCTTCTGTCTACTACCATCTTTGAATTTTGCGCAAATCAGTAATAGACACAGGATCAAGCAAAGACTTGATCCACGTTTAGGTTAGTACTAAGCCTACCCACGGCTAGAACGAACAGTTCATGCACGGTACCTGTGTCTCTTGAAGTCAAGTTGAATATCTGAAAAACTTAGCCGATTTCTGCCATCAGATCTCCCAGCTGACAGGTATTCAGAGCATGACACAACTTACTAGCTAAACTTCAAGGTCTATTTGATCAGTAAAACAACTGAGAAAGAGTGACTAAAAGTAGTTTTTACATAGTAGGTTAAACTATCTACCGATTTTTCACAAATTGCTGTCTGGCTCGAACTTTGAATTTTGCGCAAATCAGTAATGGACATCTCAGAACGAAGTTGAAGGCTTTTCCAGAGTCCATACCATAGGGAGAATACAGGGCATCATCGTGGAATAGAGATTATCAAAGCGCTTCGAGTTATGAAGAGTTGAAATCCTGAAAAAACTAGCTTGTGATACTATAAATACTCCCTGTGGTCCAAATATAGTAACATGCCTGACTTTGTGGTTGATGAGTGACGCGTTTTACGCAAATTGATGTAGTACATCCGCGATGAATATGATTACCGGTTTTCAGGTAAATTGTAGGTCTTAGTGTAGACTGATATTGTTTATGGCCCTAGTCACACTAGCCTCGTACCCAGGCTCTCGAGGGGGAGGAGAAAGAGAGCCTGGTATCCACCGTTCGCGCATGCGCTTAATTATTTCAAATTTTTGTCGCATTTCACGTCATCGACATTTAGCCACAAAGCTAACTACGTAATAGATAAATTACTTTTAAGCTTTGATAGGCTATGCCATCGATGCATCCTAGTAACCTACACGATCGAACCAAACAGTACCCGGGGATAGTGTTCAGAGCGAGTTTGCTTCATTTTCAGATATTCTTGTTCAGCAGACAAAATGGTGACCCTTGAACCTGTCCTTTTTGCCGCGCCTTTGAGCAACTAGAAACGAAGCTACTGTGGCACTGCTCCTGCTCCAAGCCTCCAACTACACATCAAGCGGCACCAAACGTTGACAAAGCCCAACAAGGACGGCTAAAACTGGCGGCGATATATAGTGAGACGATGGCGTGGTCATCGACTATCGCCAGCGATCGATTGTGCGGTTTTGACGTCTGGTGACGTTGGATACTGGAGATATACGGAAAGTATCCCAAAGAATTACGGAATCCCCGGAATGTTGGGAAATTAAGCGCATGCGCAAACAGTGGATACCAGGCTCTCTTTCTCCTCCCCCTCGAGAGCCTGGGTACGAGGCTATAGTCACACATGCCTAGAAGAAAAAGAGGGGTTTTTTTTGCCATAAACACTTGTCACCCACCATGACACCTAAAACTCAAGATCTGGCAATTTTTATGTAAAGCTGATTACTTCACCTCTTGCACATATGTGTAGAATAAAAAGTTTGTATCCATTCTACAGCACTGTTGTCATACTCTATAGTGTCATGACTGTTGCTTTAGTGAGCTTAATAACTTGAGGCTATTGAGATTGTACACAAACATAGCCTCGTTCCCAGGCCCTGTTCCCAGGTTTTCAATGTTGCATGCTGTAAAGCGTTGAAAAAATTGGGGAGCCGCTGAGAGTGTTATTGCATCATCCTCATGCACACGTTAAACACCTAATGCAAGGTATAACTATTACTTAGTCTATGCATAACTACCATTGAAGCTTGATAGCTCTAGCAATATGATGTAACATATACTCAGTTTAGTCACTGATTTAAGGCGTACTCTAAAACAGTGCAATATCTATTTAATGCACACTCAAGTGTGCTATACACTATTTAATGCACACTTTACATATGCATCCAATTGGTTGAAAGTCACATGACCAAAAATAAGTGTTACGCAAATATCTAGAATATAATATAGTCACATAAAAATCAACGACCCTTTAGCTACACATTGTAGATTATCATCAAAATGAACCTGAACGATATATGCCCAGTAGTGAATAGCCATGAATGTGATTGCTAATTGGTTGTTGGACATACTGTAGGTAATAGTTGTACTATGGTTTTCTAAGGAGTATGGGTATTTCACCTGAATGTGGTATAATGATATTCAGAGGGCGAAGCCTGAGGAATTCCATTATACCACAGAAGTGTATATAACCCATACACATTAGAAAACCACAGTACAGCTGACTTGTACTGTGATGCCACAACCCAGACATTGAGGAGTGTTTTTTCATACAGCCTAGGGTGTATGAGATTTTTGAGAGTAAATGGGTTTTTTACTTGCTGTTTTTTTCTTTGAAGTATGGCTTCATCATAGTACAAGTGTGGCTATAGCCTCGTGGTATCCATATCTTGTCAGAGTAAGCGAAAGGTAACTTTCTCAAATGGGCACTGAAGTTTACATCATTGATTAGCTAAGGGATTACTCATAAATTGTTCATTATTACCTCATTACCACAATAAGCTACTTGGCATCTGATTTGGTGTACACTATATATATCCACCAAAGTCCACACAGCCTGAGCCGACATGTGCTCCCACAGTGAGAGTTCCTTGCATAGGTTATATAATCTTGAGTAAACCAATGCACACACAAACATGTAGTCTATATTTCAATGTCGACATTGATGACTCAGCAGTTGCTTATCTGGCTAAGGGCCTCACTCACTGTGTTCATCTTGAAGAGCTCAAGTAAGTTACTAATGCACTGGTCCTATCTACATGTAGCATGCCCTATTCATGGCTGTACACATGGATATGGCTGTTTATTGCATGGTGTGCATACACAAACATGTAGTCTAGGGCTGTGTAACATTTGTGACTCAGGAGCTACTCATCTGGCCGAGGGCCTTGCTCACTGTGCTCATCTCAAGGAGCTCAAGTAAGCTACCATTTGTTCATTTTCCTACTGCTGTATTTCAGGAGAAGCCCTGTGATATCCACCCTATGGCACGCTTTGGCGATGTCACATGATTGTGCCACCCATCGTCCCTGATATATAATGTGTCCTGTTTGTGCGTGGTAATATCATAGATTATGTACATAATACATAGTAGCTCTATATACTGTATGGTGGGTAATTTTGGGGGGTGCTAATTTTCATGAAAAGTCAGAGAAAGCCTTCAGAATTAAATTTCGTGATTGCAAGCATGTCTTATCTGGGATATTCACCCTAATGGCATGCTGTGGCAATGTCACATGACTGTACCACCCATCGTCCCTGATTAACATATGTCCTGTTTGTGGTGGGTAATTTTGGGGGGTGCTAGCTTCGTGAAAAGTCAGAAAAAGCCTTCAGAATTAATTGTCGTGGTTTTAAATTTTGTGACTGCAAGCATATCTTACAGGCGTGCGGCACTGCACCAACGATAAACAGATGACATAATTTGGCTATTCACAAGTACATTCGTGTTGGGCTCAGGTGATCGGACCTTGCTCTTTCTTTCATATCTCAGAGAAATAGTGTAGCTAGAGGATCTATAGAGTCAAGGGCGCCATCAGCTGTACAATAAGAACAATGAGGAGACATCTCGTTACACAAGAATGAGCATGTGAGCAACTTCGCTTCCACGATGTTTTTGGCCATGCCCCCTGCTTGTGAGTGTTCGATCACGTAGATATTACTGTAGTTTTCGTGGATGAAAATTTTCATGACTGGCATATCAACCACGAAAATTAACACCCTCAAAAAATTACCCGCCATACAGTAATCTATGCATATGACAGAGGTGAAAATTTTTCACCAAAATCAATCGCAGTTGCCTTTCACAGAATTGCATGGATATTTCACGGATTTCATCTATGTGCTTGTAAACACAAGGGAAACATTTCACAGATAAATTGCCGAAAAATGCAAACTTAGCAAAAAATTTTCCTGCTTTAAATTACCCACTCTATGGTATCAATATTCTTTCCATGACATTGCATATTAAACAGCCTCAGGTGGTGCGAAATTGGTGATACTGGAGTCAAGGTTCTACTTGAAAATCTCATGATGAACTGTAAAGGGATCAGGGAACTTAAGTGAGTTGGACAACTCTATCATAATAATCATATTGAATTTTTCACGTTCATATATATTGCAGTCTAGATGATAATCAATTAACAAATAAGAGCATACCCTCTTTGATGGAGTTCATTGAGTCATCCAGGAATCTTGAAAAATTGGTCCTTGTAGGGTAAGTTTGCTCTCACTACCTCTTGCAGTACTTAGTATGGTAATACTGTAAAGCGACATTTTTCTGTGTGGGTTTTATTTATGCGAGTCAAGCTCTAGCCACATAAATTTGTACCACATAAATTTTTATCACACTATACGTTATAAAAAATGAAAGCACATAAATAAAAATTACATAATTTTATCAAGAGGCCCGTTTTGACGGATTCGCATATTTTTTCACACGCATATTAATGTCGCTTTACGGTATTACCTTCACCTTATAGGAGCATTGGTGACTCTAGCAAGTTCACAGAAAGAGGATGGTCAAAGCTGGTTGAAGCAGTGGAACAAAGAAACTCAACAGAAGGCATGACTCAACTGAAACTTGTTGGTGAAGCAACTGTGGAATCAGAAGAGGAATCCAGTCAATCAGAAGAGGGATCTGGTGAATCAGAAGAGGAATCAGAAGAGGGATCTGATGAATCAGACGAGGAGTCTGGTAAATAAGAAGAGGATCTGATGGTAGCAAAACAACAGTACGTTGAAGTTTACATAATTGTTCATGTATGTGGTCAATAATGAGTTATGTATTATTATTGTCCAATTTTGTGCTTACAATACAGTGGTTACCTGAAACTTGTTGGTAAAAGCAATAATGGACTCAGATGATGAATCTGGTGATGATAGTGAGCAAAACTAAACAACAGTATGTTGAAGTGTATGTAATTATTATTGAATGACACGTATGTGGTTATCAATAACGATAGTTTAGTATTGTCCAATTTCATGCTGCAATATTTACTGTAATAATTAACCATGTATTCTAATTTACACTTAATTGATAGTAGTATTCCTGTACTGTCAAAAATAGCCACCTTTGTGGAAGATACATGCACACAGCAGAGGAGGTATGTAATCATTGATATTCCGTGTGACCTGTGTGCATACCAATATGCATCATCGTGGACATGTCCCCATACAGTTGCTGTGTTGAAGCTTAAAATTTATGGGAACCCTGAGGGATCCCAGCTTAATTAGTGTAGTTTCAATTGCTGATCACAACCATATATTTTTTTTGTTCGGGGATCCTGAGCGATCACCCTCAAAAACCACTGTCGAAATTTTACTATGTGAAGTATATGGGAATAATTGAGAAGTGATGACAGCATTTTTGGCAAGCACGTGATCATTTCATACATCCTCTGTGCACACAATGTGTAATGGTATAAATTACACCATGGATTGCACAAATGCAATTGCCATTCTAAATTAAAAGACAGATAGTAAGTTACTGCAAACACAAATTAAGATACCCTAATAATTAATAGCAAAGAAGAGTCATGATGCTATGCCTGCCTTTATTTTTGCTGCTCTCTCTAACAGTTCTTTGATGAAGCTCTGTAGGGAGGGAAATGGTAGGTAATGGTCGTCAATACAACATGTGATCGGTTAATATAGTATGTGTGAACATGCATACCTCACAAGGTCTTTTAGCATCCTTGAGGTAATCCTGCAGTAATTTGAAGGTATAAGAAACATTAGTGTACAGTAGATCAGAGGCATACAGGATCTGTAGGAGGATTCCCATGCCAGAGCGTTACAATAATTGTGCTCTATCTTCCCACCACCCACACACACACACACACACACACACACACACACACACACACACACACACACACACACACACACACCATCACCACCACTGTTACTGAAAAGTAAACAACAGGCACTGCACGATCCAACAGATTGAGGTATATCCAAGCTAGGGGGCAGCTGGCTTAGCAATTATAGACAATAATATGATCTTATGTACAAACAATGTATTATAATCTGTGGTAAGGATCTATTCATATTTAAAGTGGTGGACACTCTCACGTCATGATTCACTCACTTTGAGTCTCTCTTCTCTATCTTTTTCATCAATGCCCACCAGGTCCAGCTCAGGATAGCTCTGAAAACAATAGTCACACAGTCAAA
The DNA here is from genome assembly GCA_964291365.2 of Stappiaceae bacterium. Lineage (GTDB taxonomy): Bacteria > Pseudomonadota > Alphaproteobacteria > Rhizobiales > Stappiaceae > JBDWFY01. Next base: position 572,144 of record OZ220010.1, on the reverse strand, counting down.
GTTTTTGGAGTAAATATTATTTACAATTAGTAGTGATAATTATGTATGCGATGTTCTTAAAAATCAGATTCTGGTTCCCCAAATGGTGCAGTATTAGGTTTATCTAGGCTCAGGGATATCTTCATGTCATTGTGTACTTGCATGATAATTCAAGACTTAGTCTAATATGGATGGGGCTTAACATTCACTCATGTCTGTGTTGACAGCAGCCGAACTGTACTAGAGCATCACAGACCCTTCGATTCTATGTTGCTAGCAGCCAAACTGTACTAGAGCACCATAGATCCTTCACCCCATTGCACATGATATGATTGTGGGATTTGCTACCACAATAAAGCAGAGGAAGTGTGCCTCAAGTGACACACCCACACTGTATACATACACACGTCTGTCAATGATCTATAAACATTGTATGCTCAATCAAAGCTTCCTACAATAACACAATGTTACACTCAGGGATTGTTTTGGGAACCATGCTGATACATGTTTGGTCACTAGGCGATTACAAACAAATTAATATACCATATTTATTCGAATAGTAGCCACGGTTACTATTAATTTCAGCCTAGCTTGAGGGTGGCTTTTATTAGTTTTGGGCGGATATCGCACGGTGTCGTTGAGAAACAGTAGACTGGTTTATGACAACTATATTCGAGATGTGATCGAAAAGTAAGCTTCCACTCTACCACAGAACCAATCCAAGCTTGTCCTTTTCCATGTTTCTGCCCCAAAAGAACAATTGTGCACCACTTGTGACTATAGCCACACCCACTTAATTGTGTTCATACATGCATGCGACTACTATTCGTGGTATGGCTTCTATTCAAATAAATACGGTACATGTACACATGCATCTGGCTACTACTCGGGGTGCGGCTTCTATTCGAATAAATATGGTACATTGTATCACATAATTTATACACAATCATAAAACTTACACCACGTACACACACACACACACATACATGTTCACATGGTCATTTTTTATCGTGGTGGTGATTTTCTGGGGATTCAGGAAATCCTGTGGCTTTATTACAAACCACATTAAGTTTATCCTTTCAATAACTACCATGAATGAGAGATAAGCATGCATGTAGGGATTGATGATTAAATAGGGGCTTCCCCCTCCATACACAAACATGCACATGTACACACACATTAATTTTGTCGTACATGTACAACATGTTTGGGTATAGGGTTGTCTATCACCTTTAAAGCTGGAGTGAAATTGCTCAGGTGGCTGTGGGGAGCCGTAGCTCAGTGGTCAGAGCACCTGCAGCTTAAGCAGGAGGCCCTGGGTTCGATCCCCACCGGCTACCCTGGGTTTTTTTCACTTCCAGCTGACTTACTAGTGTAGATGGGATGAAGGATCTGTGGTGCTCTAGTACAGTTCGGCTGCTATCAACACAGATATGAATGGGGTGAAGGATCTATGGTGTTCTAGTACGGTTCGGCTGCTATCAACATACATATGAATGGAAGGGTCTGTGGTGCTCTAGTACAGTTTGGTTGCTATCAACACAGACATGAGTGAATGTTAAGCCCCATCCATATTAGACTAAGTCTTGAACTATCATGTGCATGTACATACAGCGGATTTGCTCTTAAAATTTAAATGCACATGTACTGCACCTATGGCATATAAATTACTAATCTGCCCATCCTTTGTGAATATGAAGGCAGTTTCCCTAGCAAAACTACTTCAGTGTATGTACTTAGGTTGTGAAAGAGAAGAGCAAACTAAAGTTATGATAAAGTATCGAAACCTCTAGAGAAAATAAACAAGACACCTATATACCATATACACAGTAAAATAGTTTCAGTCTGAGTTAGAAAGCTGGCAAATATCACTTCAGAAAAACACACGTACATTTACACTCCAGTTGAACGCATGAGTGACTGACGTGCACTAATTTAAGGTGAACACAACACACACAATATCATAATGTACATCAAACAATCATTGTGTAGCTGCATGGGATGTACAGTTAAAAGGGAACGCTCAGAAAAGTTTACATGTGTAGGGAACTTTGTTGATACACTCTAAATGTGTACACATACACAGTGATACTAGTCTTCCTAGTACATTGGGAAATTAACCTCCCACTGTCTGCATGGGATATACAGGTATAGCACAGTGTATCACCTGGATCCTTGCAAGGCTCTCATTATGTACACTCTAGATAATTCAATGTTTGTGTTCACTCAAAGGGCGATACTATCATACAGCCCAGGGAACTAACCAAAGTTCAGTCAGAGACTAAAGCACAAGATAATTAGTTTGATGAATTCCTCTTTAATTTATGTGTAGCTAATCTGAGTTGTTTTGTATGCATCATAGTCACAACTCCATTAGATGACGGTTTAATATATAGGCCAGTATAATAATAGCACTGGATGACACCGATGTAGGGTATAACATTATACTAGTTAATGTACTGCTTCGAGTGCAATAAATCCCGTATGGCACGAGAAAAAGCAGTACATTAACTGGTTTATTGTGTGAATCTAGTGTTCAAAACTAGCTAGGCCATTTGCAAAGCTGTGGATCCGAAGTCCAGTTGAATGAGCGATCGTGTTGTGCTACCTTCGCTACTCGAGTCAGAAGAGTCAGACTCACTGACATTCAAAACTAGCTAGGCTATCTGCGAGGCTATAGATCCAATCATTTTCCAGTTCGACGAGTGAGCGATTCTATCATGCCGTGCTACCCTTGCTACTCAAGCCAGAGTGGAGAGATCATTTGAATCACTGACAATCCTACGTTTGATGACCACCGATCTTGTGAAACGAGGCTACGTTCGAGCATGGTTCGAGCTACGACTCGATCGTGAGTTTCAAACCTGCTTGAACAAGACACCACTGCGACAGAGCATCTTTTCAGACGATGATCGGTGAATAAACGAGGGTCTACGGCTGCTTTTGCTGAGTATCCTGCCGGCGCCACTGCCAAGGCAAACTAAGTTTGTTGGGCTGAGCCCAATTCAACTATATTCTGAACGTCCCAGACATTGTGAGCAAAAGAATCAGCAGCTGGAGCAGTAGGCCTACAAGCCTGGTTCCTCTACTCAGACTACTGTTCCTGAGGTTTAACCTGCCACACTGAGTACAGCTCCAACTGCTAATCCTTTGGCTCACATACCCTGCATTCTGGCTGAAACATTCTCCAACTGTATATAGGCTTGAGGCGATTATGTCAGCATAATTTCCGGAATAATAGGACGTTTCTGGAATCAGGCATTATGTGGGAATTAACGGTGCAAGAAATGGGAATAATACGACGTTTTTAGACAACGCCCACTACATGTGACAGTATTTACTAGCTTGCACTATTGTACTAGTTAGCAGCTAGCTACTGAGTGTCAGAGGTCAGAGTCTATGGTTTAATATGAGCAGGACCATGCCGTCCAGGACTATGTTGAGGCATCACTCATGTACAGTTTAATAAGTGTTGAGAGTCCCTTTTTATGTATACTAATCTGTGCAATGTTGTGGAATTTTGACTTTTTTGAAAGAATAATCAGATTGAATCTAGAGAATAATCGGAAAACTTTGCAGGAAGTGCGGAATAGAATATTCAGCAAAATTTTGAGCACAATTGCCTCAAGCCTAGCTGTATGCATGAAGTGACCTACTAGGGGATTTTTTTTGTGTCACCATCAACCTGTTTTTGTGGATGCTTCTTGCAATTATGCACTTGTAGTTTGGTCAGACATGATGTAGACAATTCAATTAGTTAACACAACAATTTTGTATTTGCCACTGGAAAATAATTATTGAACTGCTGTTGGCAGCATGGAATTTATTGCACTATAAAAACCTTTGATCTTATATGGCTTCATAGAATAAATACTCATAGCCTCTCTTAATAAAAGGATGGTGAGTGCATGCAAGATCACATGCCTCGGTCTGCTGAAAGTAGAGACTTTAGCCTTAGGGGGATCGAGGAAGGGAAACATTAAACTGTACACACAGGTGATAAATACAAACCTCCTTTTGTGGTCCATTCATCACTTTAATACACACACTGCAGAGCTATGTACAATGTTTGGTACTAACCAATAATTTACAGCATATTTTATCACAGATATGGGTGCAGATGCCACAAACATTTACACAATGAAACAATTGTAGGACGTTTCATCCGGGAAGCCTAGAAACAAGCATACTGACAAAGGTTTGAGTCTATTAACACACATGGAAACATGATAATATCATCCTCAATTTTTCTGATGCATGATCTTGTGCTAGTAAATGGGCAGTTATGAGTACAATTTATACAAACCTCTTCTCCGTTGTAGAGCTCCTTTAGTTGGTTGTCCATCTAATTTTCCAGATCTAATCTCTTCTGGATCTCCTTTCGATCGTAGCACTGTGTTGGTACATGCTTCATCGGGTAAGGTCAACTGCATTGTCTTTGAACTGGACTCCTTTGGATGATGGGGAATTGTACATTTGCCATTGCACTTCCTAGTGTATGGGAAGTCTGTCACTTTCAAACTGCATACCAGCAACACAGATCTATGGAGAGGAGAAGCATGGTAAAATCATGGATTATAGCGAAATTTACCATAGTAGCCTAGACATAGAAAACTAATAAACAGTACATGTACCAGCTGGAGAAAATTGTGGCCATAAGATCAGAGGTATTTAATACCAACAAAATCATATTGGATGGCCTACCTTTTGCGTAAACTGCATCAACTTAAAAATGATCCACACGTTCAGTCTAATGAAGGAGGCAGGTTCTTCAACGCACAATGTCATGTTCAGCAGTAGAGTACAGGGTCGTCAATAGGTGAGTGTTAATTGGAACTGATTGCTGACTCAGCACGTGCGACACAAAAGATGTTTGGACCGTGTTTAAGATGTTTTGGACGCTCGATCGCGTTAAGGCATGGATAATAGTATCTGTAGTTAAGGTAAGTCTCATATGGTTGCTGAAATCACAAGTTAAAAAGAGTTTTTAATCACTGAATTTGATGAAATTGCCAACAACCATCTAGGGTGAACATGATGTTTGAATACATAAGCAAGCTGACGTACATGATCAATAGTGTGATGATGGTCATGGTGAGGTCCCGGACACTCATTATCACCTTGTTACTGATATCTGGAGATGTAGAACTGAACCCAGGACCTATGACAGAAGAGGGTGAGATATTTTTGTAGGAGATCGTGTTGCATCATCTTTCCTTAGTGAACACATGCACAAGTTAAAGTTTGTACACTTAGGCCACTCCAAGTCATACTTCTATTTCTGGTCCCCCGCCATAGTATCTCAACATATTATGAGCTAACCTCGAACCCAGGCTCTCTTGAAAGGAGAGCCTGGTACACACTGTCTGCGCATGCGCCAAAATCCCCAGAAACCCTGGGAATTCGGACTCTTCCGTAAAATATCACATATATTACTCCATGTACTGAACATAAACTATCCGTGACACTACTGTTTATTCAACTCAATCACTATTTGCCACGCTTGCTGGTATCTGCCATCACAAAACACTTGGTGTCGACTACTTCAGCTTTAGCAAGGCTCCAGAGCCAGTTGGAAGCTGAAACTTCAAGAGATAAGAGCGAGACCTAGCTATCGATGATTCGGTAGGTCTACCTAAGTCCAGTAGCCTATTTGAGGTACTAGATGATTATTTTTTCGCTGTCTGTTTCATAGAGACGTCTTAGTCTTTCGAAAATCAATGGTTAGCTGGTTCTTCATGGGGCTTTATTTTTGTCTCTGTATTTTTACCTGACATTGCCATATACGTGCACAAGCCTCGTGTTCGCTGGTAGTAACCTCACAGTTTTATGGAAAAATTTACAGAAATGTTTACGCTTGTGCAGACAGCGTGTACCAGGCTCTCCTTTCCCCGCTTGAAAGAGAGCCTGGGTTCGAGGCTAATTATGAGCATACCGATTGTGAGCACCCGTGAGTATTTAAGCCATAAGTATTTACCCTTTCACTTGTTTGATCACTTGTACTCAGCTACTGTAGCAGTTGGTCATGAACTCCTGTTTCTTGGTTGTAGTGATACATAGCTTGATTTATAGTTAGGTAACTATCTTCATTCTCTCCAAAAGCATTCTTTGGTTCTGTGCAGTTCACCACACCAAATTTCCCATGTTACACTAGCCTGTGTGTACAAAGTAAAAGTGTATCTATGATTATCAGTTACATTCTGTTTGCAGAGCTGGAAAAGGTTGACAACAGCCAAACACTGAGTAAGTTCAATATCTATGGATAGACGGAGAGTAAGCATAAAGATTTCTATTACTGATAAGTGTACAATAATCATCCATTTTGTATTATTATAAAGGGTTTAAGGAAATGGCCGTGGTGTCAGCCTAACCTATGTACATGATGTTGTGGTTTTGACCTAAGTTAGCCCACATGTAATATCCCTCAATCATGTACCTTACCCCAACCATAATCATTTATGTGTGACAACCCTGTACCATAATATTAGCATGTGCATACATTAGTATGTGCATAAGAACTAATGCAAGGAGAGGAAGAGCATACACATCAGTATGCAGGGTAGAATTTTTGAACAATACTAAAAATAGAACATCTGGTTATGTGCAAAACCACAGTGCAATGATGACATGTACATTGAAGTGTATGTAGCCAAGAATAATAAGTGGCTAGTCATCATGATGAAGCTTATGGCTCACAATTCTTCTGTCAGAGACGCATAAGAGCTCTGCCAAGAGCTACCACACAAGGATCGTAAGTCTGCTATCAAAATTCTGACAAAAAGGAGACTGTTGGCAGTTTGAAAATGTTTACAGGAGACAACCACTGTGTCTGCATACGTTTGCTACTGCAACAGGGGTGACATAATGTTAGCTGAACCAAAAGATGAGCTCCGAGTCTCCAGTGTCAGATTACTGCCTTACCAAAAGTGGTGGTGTCTTGATTGGAGAGTGCTTGATCGTCCCGTGTGGCAAGAGAACGAGGCGGTCTTCTGGCTGCCTGATTTCTGAGGGGTGTTATGATCATTCAACTAGCTTGTAGAAAGGTTTTTGGGTCGTTTGTCATGTCTAACAGAAGAATTGTGAGCGACAAACTTTGCATTTACTTACTTTTCTTGGCTACATACCTTGCGGTTATGCCTATTTTTAGTAATGCGTACAGCATGGGTAAGTTCTGAGATTTCAATTAAGTGCATTGGTGGTTTGTGCTCCTCCCCTCCCCTTCCTTTCTTCATTATGTGCTCCTGGTATTTTCAGTTTACTCTTGACTCAATATTCTATTATTAGTACAGTTAAAAGAATTCTGCCCAGCTCAAGTTTTGAGAAGTTACACGCTCTTCCTCTTTTCTTAGTTCTTACATGTATGCGCTCTTGGCCTGACCTTCCATGTTTCACCGTTGCTTGTGTATGAATCCGGTATTTAGTTCAAGAATAATATTAAACAAAGTTTAGTGCTATCCTAAGCACTCAGTCTGTGCTAATGCCATGCCCACCACCACACTACTTAAAACTCGTCCAGAAAACCCTACACTGCACACACATAAACACACCTGGTGTAGCAGTTAGTTACATAGTATCTGTTGTCTGTCTTGGCCACTAAAGCTGTGAAATATAACTAGTTGTGAAAGGATAGTGTTACTTCTGGCACATATACCTGGGCTTCAAATTTACATATATGGTAGCTGACATTGTATTTGTGTGTCATAGTATGTGTGTGGGGTATGTGGTTCAGAGAGCAATGGCAATAGTGTTGATTCACTACAACTTTGTTAATTTCAGCTGAAGATGACTTTCATGAAGTTTATGAGGAGGTGGTGTCTATAATTGCCGAATACTACAAGCTTGGTATAGGGCTTCGTCTGAAACCAGGAGAGCTACAGGCCATACGTAAATCATGTGGTCAAGATATTGATCAAGCCTTCACTGACGTGTTGCTGGCTTGGTTGAGGCAACGATATAATGTCACCAAGTATGGTCCTCCAACGTGGCGTATGTTGGTGAGGGCTGTGGATGGGAACAACCATGCCTTAGCTATGACTATTAGCCGTAATCATACAACCGATGGTAAGGGATGTAAAGTCTGTGCTTTTACTGTAATACTGTCTCTGTTGTGAGTTCATGTTGATGGTACAGGTACATCTAAGCTAAAACCTACTAGCTCTCTAGCGCTGTCTCCGTATATGTAGCCCTTGCAGTAGCCTCAAATCATAGGCCTGTTCTGTTCTGTTTTTAATGTTCTCATTATCAGGGCCAGTGATAACACTATGCAGCCTATTATCTTCCTGCTATGTACATTCATACCCTGGTATCCCATAAGCCTTCAATTATATGGAATAAGGATATGGTAATAAGTTACCGTAGGATTGGTATGTTATGCGAGGTAAAAGTTATGCGATTTTCAACTTGTAAGTAATATGTGATTTTTATTTATGCGATAATGGAAATTATGCAATACAATAATTGTATACAATAATTAGTCACATATACCTGTCTACTTCAGAGTTGGTAGAGGTGATTGACGCTGGAAATACTGTAAAATGCTCATCGTTAGTCCCAGCAGTACAAATAGCTAGTAGGTAGCTCACTAGCTAGCGCCTATAGCTAGCTAGATCACCACATGTACGCAGCGCGCACTCAGCCAGCCACCCTATTGTGCAATGTAATGCGCATGTTTATTTTTTCGATTTTTAATTGTGCGATTTCGCTAAAATTCGCATAATAGCATAACTAACAATAGTGCATAACATACCAATCCTACGGTATGCCCTACCATCATATATGCCTGATTTGGAAATACCACTTCAACCAAAATTAATGGCCTTTTTACTGTTACACTCACAGCAGGTAACACCACTAGATCAGTCAGTCACCATAGCAACCATCCACTACCACAGCAATTAGTGCAACAGCCCCTTCATCCAGTGATGGCAGCTCCACCAAGTGGTAAGAACTCAATTTGCTGTAACCAAGGGCTTATGTACTCCATATAGAACCCGTGTAAGCCCTGTAAAGGAGAGGAGAGGGATAGAAACATAAAGGAAGTATACATGTGTACTAGCACCCCAGATTATTTCAAAAGGGGCACTCAGAACCTCTATGTACGTGTACTCTCCTCTCCTTCATTAGGCTCTGCATGAGAACAGTAATTGTATGATGTAACATACCATTATGTCCATAATTCCTTGAAATTTCACCACACCTTGAATTCTCGCCACCCTTGAAGTGGAACCGTACAACCTATCCTAATAAACCAAACCCTCACATCTCACTGCATGCATGCATGGTAAAGTTTTTCCATGATACACATAATATTATGTTCGCACGCATTATACAGAAGTATCAACCAGCTTAATGACCTATGATTGAGCCGCATGTGTGTCAGTCACTGTAAACATTGCCCTCAAAATCTAGCCACACTCAAATTATCCCCTCATCTAACAGGGGTTCCAATTAAAATTTCACCACAATTTGTATGTTATACACTTGTAGACCTATGCATGCATGTATGTACTAGCTTGTAGCAGTGTGATATTGTGATGATCAGATTGTTTTGTCATTTCCACAGGTCCTGGTAGTAGCAGTGCTGCTGGTAGTTACATGTTCCATCCTCCGTCTGGTTATCTTGGCTTCCCAAGTCAACCTGGGCATCATTATAATTACGTGACTCATCAGGCTCAACCTCAGCCGTTCTTTGATCCAAGTATGCAGAACTATTGTAGAAGTATGTGCAAAATGTACATAAATTTATGTGTCTGGTACATCACAGTCTACCTGTTGACGCCCGGAAGTCCATATACTTGCATAGTAAACGGTGAAATGTATTGTACGTATGGGGGTTAATGATATGCGTCACCTTTGAGCACATGGATTAGACACAGTACAATGTACAGAAGTATAACTTTCTAGAAACACAAGCGCTTGCCTTTACTAAGTACAACCTAGCTAGAGTAACTCTTCTACTCGCGTTTGATACCTGAACCAAGATCAGAGAAGACCGGAGTTGCTGAACAAAACGGTAGGTAAGATAAGACCTGATATGTCTGGCAGCACTTTCCAAAGTGGATCATTTCAGTAGTGGACATTTGATCACTCCAGAATCACTCTTGTACATCAGGTTAGTACCAGTAGAGTATACTGGATGAGCCCCAGAGCTATAGTTGTCCGATTTGTACACTTACTTTCAGTATTAAACTTAAAATAAATTTAGCAATTCTGACAAACATAACTTCAGAACTACGCTAGCTAAATCAAGAGGACAAAGACTAAACTACACTTCTACCTCTCTACTAACAATGTTCTAAGCGAGAAGGATTAGCAACAAACAGTTCTTTGGTGGCACTCTATTTTGACCGCTGACTTTGATAGACTTGGTTTCTGAACCAGACTTTGCAAGTGGATCAAATCAGTAATAGGCATATGAGAACTCCAGAACTTGCTGTACACGATCCATACCATTAGGCCACTGTGCTGGGTCAGTGTGGAACGGAGACATCCACCTGTGTTGAAGATTCTAGCTTGCAAAATGTGAAAAAAGTTCATTCTGTGAGCAATCATCTAAGTCCTTCGTGGCGCGCATTACAGACTACTATAGTATCCGTGTGTAGTGTACTGAAATTGATCACATGTGTGCATATTTGTGGTTTGCTACATGTAGTAAGGCCTGATAAGGCCTCATGGAGCCCATGTGCTGCTGGGCTAGGCTATGGGCTACCACAAGCCACGGTATGAATATCATTTCCTATTTTCCAAGCAAACTGGCGTCTTGGGGTAGACTGATCAGGGTTGTCCCCCCCCCCCAACAAAAAAGGTAGAGTGGTGATCCTTAGTGTTATAATACTGTATAGCTGAAAATTTTCTCTGAAAAAAAATTCACCAAGCCTAGCTACCTTTCTATTGCAGAAATATTTGGTGGAATAAATTTTTGCCAATGTAGTAAAGATCAGCATATCCTCTCTGTAATCATTAACACAGGATAAAAAAATTCTCAGATAAAAATTTCGCCAATAAAAGCAGGTGACGAAATTGGTGAAAATTTTCTCCTGGTGAAAATTTCCAGCTATATGGTAACTTGGAACAAATCAAAGAAGAAACTGGTGGATTTTTTTTTAAGCAATTTGACTACCTTCTTAGTACATGTACATGTATTATTATCTACAGTCTGTGGTAAACTTAGCCATACTGGGTGGACAAAGTTTACATAGTCACACAGCCTAAGGAGCACCTGCTATGTTAGTGCTAACCTGTGGCACTTAATGGAGTCTAGGATTAATATTGGGGAGAAGAGTGGAGTAGTAACTTGCTAAACATATCGTCTGTTATCACTTGACCACAGTTCATGATCTACAGTATAATTATTTCTTGTGGGTTCATCATCGGTGTATGTTGATTTATATGGGGTGCCAAGTGTGTCAATAATACTTACAAATGCTATACTTGTATATCTCCCTCTGATATATAAATACAACACTGATTTTGCTAAATATTTGCCTGATTTATATATATGGGCCAGATATAATATATCTGACCTAGATTTATAAATATGGACCTGATTTATATATCTGTGCCATATTTATAAACACTGCTCTGATTTATATATCTGTGCCATATTTATAAACACGGCTCTGATTTATATATCTGCACCATATTTATAAATGTGGGCTAGATTTATAAATCTGGCAGTTTGCAAAAGGGGTGTGGTCAAGATGGGCGTGGCATAGCTAGGTCTTGGAGTGGGCGTTGGGCTATAATACCATAGTACTGTGTGTATGTCTTTGAGGTGGGCATGGCAGGACGTAAACCGGCCACTAGGCCACACCCATTATCACTACATCATTCATGCAATACTTATAATTCTGCTCCATATTTATATACCTGAGTCATATATATAAATCAGACCCGTATATATAAATCTGTTTCAGGTATATATATCTGGCTCACATTTACATATCTGGCTCTGATATATAAATCGGATCAACATTTATAAATCTGACCCATATATAAATAAATCAGGTAGATATTTAGATAAACCAAATTCGTATTTATATATCAGAGGGAGATATACAAGTATAGCATTAGTAAGTATTTTTGATACACTTGGCACCCCATAGATTTATACTTTCTCTCAACTTTGACTACATGTAACTATAATAATTGCCAAAATTTGAGGGAACCAATTTTTTATGTTCTTTGTGATTAATCTCTAAGCCTCGAAAATTAAACCTGCAATACATAAGCACGTACATGTACTGTACATCAATAGCGTGATGCATGGGTCCTCAAAAATTTAATCACAAATTATATATCACACATTAATTTTACAAAATTGGATCCCTAAAAAATTTCACACTATACTGCATAGGCATAAGTTTGTACATGCACAGTACAGATGGTAATTGATTTAAATTGTGCATTGAAAAACTAATGTGGTATCATAATTTTTACTGTATGCACAGTGCCCCAGCCTCAATATGTCTACTCATATCCTCCACAACGCCAATGTTCCCAGCCATATGTAAATTCATCCATGCACTGGCAACAAGTATAGGATTTCTTATCATCTGTACAACACTGAGTTAGTATTGATATGGTGGGAATTCCTAACCGTTTATTAGTTTCGGGGATATATTATGGTACAACGTTGGTACAAGAATTGGGCCTTACAGACTATCACTGCAGTCTGGTTAGGTAATTAACTCATGCATGATGATTATTAATTTTGATCTGGAACACTTGCAGAAGTTAAAGTGCACGATCTACCAAGCCTTTTATTGCGTGCATAGAGTTGTCTCTTGTACATCAATATTTCACACACCATATCCTGCCTTTTGTTATCACAGATAGAGGCACTGATCCTCCCCCCGCTAAACGACACAAGCTCGCTACTTTGCCCAAAGATCTTTTAGATCGCTGGCGTAAACTCCTGGCGGATCGTTATTTAGTAGAAGAGTCTTCATCAGACACTTGGCCTCCTCTTAAGATTGTACAATTTATCGAACTTGCATTAGTAAGACAAAGTAAGGAGGCTGATCACATAGGTCTAAAAACAGTGTCTGGAAACATCGATGAAATCTATGGTGACAAAATCAAGATAGCCATTGAGAATATTCTTGCCAATTTGAAAAGTGGATCACTGATTTTATTTGAAGGTAGACCTGGAAGTGGTAAGACCACCCAAATGATAAAAATTTCACGGGACTGGGCGGATAATAAACTATTTCAATCTAAGCTTGTATTTCTTATTCAACTCCGACGGCTAAATGGAAAGGAAGATATTTACTTAAGTGATCTCTTCCGTGTTGCTTGTGAAGGTCTCTTACCTGAAGACATACGTGGCTTGATGTCGTACACAGAAGAAAGTTTTGGTGAAGGTGTAGTTTTAGTTTTAGATGGTCTCGATGAATATGCTCCTGGATCGAATGAAGACAGTTTCATTTCTAAGCTTATAGCCAAGAAGCTTTTCTCTAGAGCCATAATAATAGTGGCATCTCGTCCAGCTGCTACTCAGCGATTCCGCAGCATTGCTACTAAGTGGATCGAGGTTGTTGGTTTTAAGAAAGATGATATTTTTTTATACATTCAGACTTACTTTAAAGGGAACCAGGAGAAAGTGGAGACATTGACTGAACACTTAGAGCATCATCCAAACCTCATTAATTTATGCTACCTTCCCCTCCACTGTGCCATGCTTGTATTCATTCATGAAAAAGGCATCAGTCTACCCAAGACAGAAACTGAATTTTATCATGATTTTGTAATTTCATCTCTCGTTCGTTGTACATGCAAGAAATCTAACAAATATCCATTTAATCTTTCAAAATTTAATGACCTCCCATGTGATGAAAAGATTGTATTTGATAAGATTTGCCAACTAGCATTTGAGGCCACAGTAACTTCAAAGCAAATTTTTAAACAGTCAGAACTTTGCAATATTCGCTTTGACGATGCAAATGAGGATGTGAATAGTCTTGGATTGCTTGTGATAGATAGGTATTTCGTGAAATTTGGACTTGATGAAACATACTCCTTTCTGCATTTATCTCTACAGGAGTATTTGTCAGCTGTATACATTGCTGGACTAAGTGCAACAAAGCAAGAGGCCATTGTCAAAGAATATGGCAATAAACCACATCTTTTTGTAACATGGCGCTTCTTGTTTGGAACACTTGATTATTCCAAGGACACAACCATGAACCTTTTCAAACTATTGATGGAGGCTACACGTGAAGTAAACAATAGTTGTAATTTATCTATCCAATGTGCATTTGAGTCACAGAATGACCTTGTCTGTTCTCATGTCATTGGTTTTTATAAAAATAAGCTCACATTTTTTGGACTTAGTCTTACATCTACTGATGTAGCTTCCATTGTTCATCTCCTAAAGTGTTCTAAATGTACTGAGGTTCATTTATCATTTCTAATATGTATGCTTAGTGAGGATGATGCTACAGCTCTCTTACAGGGAATTGGTGATTGTCAACTTTCACTCACACTCCGGTATGTACATAGCAACTAAGTCTATACATGCATGTTCTCATGTACTGCTCCACATGCAGGGGTGGTTTCAGACAACTGATACACTGTGTTCCAATGTTAAATGCTTTAAATGTTATTTCAGCTGTTTCAGCTCCTAATTTGATTCAATTAGAGTGAGTTACATGTCAACAGTATTAATTTTAGAATGTGCTAAACACTTCATATATTTGTATAATTACTACAGGGTCTATCAGTGTCGTCAGTCCAACTCAGAGGAAATATTGGAATTCCCTAATCTCAAGAACATTGTTACCCTTCAGGCACTAATGTAATTTCTGTGTACATGTATACAGTTAAATCCCTACTTTGAGGTTCTCTCCTTTTGCAATCAGGACGTACATAGTGCATGGTGGTCCCAGCTAGGTAGAGAAGTATACAATATTACGACTAAAATGTGGATACCCCTAAATTAGTACACTTGAAGCTGTTGCACAGATGTCTTATCATAATAGAGAGATCCACTGTACATGCATGATAATAGCTTATGTGTCTGTTTACTACATACATGTATTATTTGAGTGCTTGCATATGAAGTAGACTATTACTGTTTACCTGTAAGATGGTTATGTATTCATACAGATTTGAGTATGTGGCAGAAATTGCTGGACTTGAAGATTGTTTCCAGCACTGGCCTAAGTTAAAGGAAGTCTAGTGAGTTGAATGTGTTAACAGTAATAAGAAGCAAAGTGGGCCACTCCCTAATCAGATTAATAATCAGAATACAATCAATCAAAAATGGCTTTGGGTACATTAATGTGAAATAGTATTTCATTTTTGCTACATGTGTAGTACTAAGAGAACTGTGTGTAGCCGTCTAAAAGGGCATACCTAGAATGAGGACACCCTTTTGATTAAGACACCTATGGTATACAAGGTTCTACCTAACTTTGAGAGTTACTATCATAGGAAGGTTGTATATTCCTTAATTTTTACCTTGTGGTGAAATGGCTTCTGGTGACCTCCGTTGTTCTAAAAATTCGGCACAAAAGCCTCTTCTCAAGCTTCAATTTTTTGTGGCAAATATTCAACATTGTCATTCCAGCTGTGTGCCCTGTTTATAGCATATACATATGATAATACTAGAAATTAGACCATAATTTGGTAAAGGGTGTCGAAAAATTAGAGGTACCAAATTTATAGAAGAAGTATGGTATGCAATGTTGATTAAAGTATAGCCATATAGTCATGTACATGTAGCGCTGGGCTGTGATACATGTACATGTACATGTACATGTACGTTTAGGTCCTGTATATGTTATAGTTACACTATAGCCTTAAGTGGTTTATTTGAATTATATGTGAGAGGTGGGTGTTTAAACCACGAGGCGAAGCCGAATGGTTTAAACACGTGCCTCGAGCGTACAATTCAATAAACCACAATAAGGCTATAGTGTAAGTGGCTTGTACTATGACATCAAACAGCTTGTATCCATGGATACAACAGTGTCCATGGTATATGGCAGTTATACTCTAGAGTATATCTGCCATATACCAAGACCAGTGTACATAGTGGGCAGACAGTGGTTTTCTTAGTATACACTACAGGCGGTGCCTTTGATCTTTGAGCTAGTCATAGTACAGGTGTATATATAGTGAGGTAACCAGAGAGGTTGTATACAATGTAGAAGGGATAATAGTTCTTGTCCTTTTTCTATATCTAGCTTTAGATCTTGCTTTGAAACTGGTGATTATGCTGAAGCTGTAATTAAGGAGTTAGAACATTGTCCTGAATTAGAGAAAGTCACGTAAGTCAAACATTATGAGCTGTATGTACATGTGCATGTACATATACTTCTGTATGCGTTACTGTTTCCAGTTGTTGACAGTGGGCAACTTTAAGTGGCATTTGTATGAATTAAAAACAAAGGCCGGGAAAGCTTCACTCTAAGCAATTCTCACCAAGGGAAAGAAAAGTGGGGAGGGAGCAGGGGAGTGGGAGAGAGGGAGGGGGAGGGAGAGATGTATACAGGCAGACACAGAGAGCTAGAGGAGAGCGTAAGAAGAGAGGGGTACATGTAAAGGTTTGAATTTCTTGTCAAGCCAAAGATGGAGGACAACTGAGTTGCTAAAGTGACCATGTATCTATCTGTGCATACATGTACTTGGAAGCAGAGTTATTGGATAGATTGAGACATGGAAGTCCAAGGCTCCACCTCCAGAGTATCAGACATAATGTTATAACCTGATACCTGGAAGTCATGTGACCATGCCTGGCCAAGGTCTCATTGGTGTAGCTTCAGTGAGACTACTCCAGACATTATAGGCATGGTTTTATGGTCAAGTGGGTGTACCACATACATATACTAAGCTTTAGGGTTCTGTACCCCAGTGTATATTTAACCTCGGTGAGCATGCGCAAATTAAGATTATGGTAGTCATTCTCTGAGTGCTTCTGTCTGTTACCATGCTAGCTGCTACATACAGTAGAGCCAAAAATTCACCAAGCCCAGGTACCTCTGTGTTGTAGAAATATTTGATTTTCACCAGTACAGTAAAGGTGGCCATATGCGCTATGTAATCATTAACACACGACAAAAAATTTGCAGAACAAAATTTTCGCCAGGTGGCGAAACTGGCAAAATTCCCGCTATACAGTACCTCATATATACGTTGAAAAAAAACGTGTTTTTAATGGCACTTTCAAGATCTTTAGCTAGTAAACAGATACAAATGTAGTCGAGGGCTTTGCAGTATAGTGCTTCATTGTTTTATGGATGATCATCAATTGAGGAACAGTGGGCTAGTGATTAAGAGGTAGCTGTTTAGAAGTATAATTAGAATATTTACAGTGGAACCACCGAGACTATAAGGACTCATTCTTTTAGGACGCCGTGTGTTATTTCAAATACATGAGAGAAGTGTGCAAAACCATACATGTACCTTTGTAGTGTTGATACCTAAATCAGACCACTAAGCTGTTCCATATGTGTTCTGAGGTTTCACTATACATGCATGGTAATAGCTTACAGAATAACGGGAAATTTTTCGTGGGGTCCAATTTTTGTGAATAGGCAATCAGGCTTCTCAGTTTAATTTTCATGGATATGCTCAGTCATACCGGCCATTATGAATATAGTATGGATTTAATTTCACGGTTTGTCGATTAACTGCTACACTGTACAATGTATATCTGTTTACTGCATACATGTATCCTTGGAGTGATTACGTGAGAAGAAGACTTCAATTATTCACCTGTGTGATGGTTATACACTCATATCACAGATTTGTGAATGTGCCAGAATATGCCGGACTTAAAGAACGTTTCCAGCACTGGCCTAAGCTGAAGGAACTCTGGTGAGTTGAATGCACTAACATTGATAAGAAGCAAAGTGGGCCACTCCCTGATCAGATTAATTATCAGAGTACAATCAATCAAAAAAGGCTTTCGGTACATTAGTGTAAAACAGTATTTCATTTTTGCTACATGAGAGAACTGTGTGTAGCCATCTGAAATGACATGCCTAAAATAAGGACACCCTTTTGATTAAGACATCTATAGTATACAAGGCTCTACCTAACTTTGGGAGTTATTGTCGTAGGAAGGTTCAATGATTCCTTTTTGCCTTGAGGTAAGTGCTTGGGTATCATCAGTTGGAAAGGAGTAGGCTAGATACAATGTACACTGAGAATTTAGCACGTACACACTCAGGTGGTGTGTACCAAGCCTCTCTCTCACAGATGGTGGGGTGTGGAGGTTGTACAGCAGAAACAATAAATTCTCCATTTTCTTTATCTAGTCTACGTGATTATTTCTGTGATGTTACTCATGCTCAAGCTGTAATCAAAGAGTTGAAATTTTGCTGTCAACTGGAGAGACTCACGTAAGTTAAGAATTGTGTATACATGTACAAAATGTACATGTATGTGCACAGCTGTTTGGGAATTGTTCATAATGGGCTAGAAGATTAATGCTTAATAAGTGGAGGAGGTAAAGGAAAACTTCATGCAGAGCGAGGGGAAGAAAGAGAGGGAGAGAGAGAGAGATAGACACAGCTGCAGAAGAGAGAGAATGGAAAGGATACAGATTCATGGAATTCTCTTCACACTAAAAGTGGGGAGTGATTGCGTTTGCATGTTATCATTTGTATCCATCCATATAATATTATATGTAACATGACAATAGAATTATTACATGGTTTACGGAACTAGAATCAGGCTGGAAACATTGTATGTTTTACAATAGCTGTAAATTAAAAGCTACAAAGGCACCTATGTCTGCCATTCTGCATGACAGTACTGTACTAAGGCCATGCAAAATAAGTAATCTGTTTCTTGTCACCGGCCGTTCCATGCCCCTGTTGACTTTTGATATTGAGCAAATACAGAGGCAGGCACAGGGTCATCAATTTAAAATGCTGCTTTGATCTGTTCTTCAGACAAGCTTGAAATGTTTGGTTTATGGCATTGACTGCCATATCAAATATCAAGATCAGCCACCCCCCGTGCATACATGTACTTTACAGTATTGTATAGGACGAGAAACAGAATGTTTACTTTGTGTGGCCTAAGGACAGAAATATAGAAGGTTAAGGCCACCTTAGCCTCGTCCCCAGGTTCCTCCCAGTTTCAATGTTACACGTAGAAAAACGTGGGAGCCTGATATCTAATTGCACATGACTTACGTGTGCCCAACAGTCTAACCTTTGAAGACGAGGTGATTGTCACTTCTTGAACCTCCAGTCGAACTTTTACCTGGCATTGTCAACATTCGCCAGTAAACGGCGACTTCAGAAAGTGGCGGTGCATAAATCTATTTTCTACCCTTCCCCTATTCTTCCCATACTTTGTACAGTCGTGTGCTAGTCACGTGCAATTAGATACCAGGCTCTCTTGCTTTTTAGCATGCAACATTGAAAAACTGGGAGGAGCCTGGGGACGACACTAAGGCCACTTTATATTGTCGCACATAACACTAATACCTGGAGTTCACGTGACCAGGACAATTGTAGCCTACCATAGTCACATTAGTAATGAAACTTGGATGTAGGTTACTCTGTACCCCTGTGTAGCACTGAAATACCAGTATATTCTCATCTGTGTACAACAGAGCACAATCATAATTATTATCTTAAGTAGCTATCCACCACACCCCCTCCCCCCCCCCCCCCCCCCCCCCCCCCACGTTTATGCATACATATAATATTATGTGAATTGCACAGCTTGGTATTGACTGTCTATGTGTTTATAAATTTGCAGCTTCTGTGGTGGAGAAGAGTTTTCATGCTGTCTTGATGAATCTGCATGTAGAGTCTTAGGAGAAACATTGCAGTACCTCCCAAAACTTCAGCATATCAAGTAAGTTCTGTTGTGGTACTATCATTGTCCTAGCCAACCTCTACACTGTGGTTATATACTAATACATACATGTATACATACTTGTATTATGATTCAAAGGAAAAACAGCTAGTAAAAAAATCTCCATGTACTCTAGAAATCTCACACACCCTAGGGTGTATGAAAATACACCCAGCTGCATAGTGAAGTACAGTGCTTGTGGTAGGGGAAACACTCCTCAATGTCTGGGTTGTGGCATCATAGTACAAGTCAGCTGTACTATGGTTTTCTACATGCAATGTGTATGGTTAATTGTACCCTTCGTGTGGTATAATGGAATTCCTCAGGCTTCGCCCAGAAATACCATTATACCACGCATTAGGGAGAGTATGCAACACACACAGTAGTATAGTGTGTTGTAGTGTGTTGAGATGTTTTCACTACTAATGCACTCTTGACCACACTCAGGGTACGTACAATACCCATACACCTTAGAAAACCATAGTACAACCGTTACATGTACCTCAGTACATCAACAGTCATCTCAACTATTATCTCAAACCTGGAGCTCATAGAGCGTGCACGCACATTCTGTACTTGCACCCACAACTGGCTGTTGATGTACTTACCTATGAGCATGCACAGGCATTTAGCTTGGTTAGGTGTGGGTAATAGGGGAAAGAGCACAATCTATACTGTTTATGGCCCTAGTCACACATGCCTAGAAGAAAAAATGGAGGTTGCTTTTTTGCCATAAACACTTGTCACCCACCCAGAGGAGGTACGACAGGAAACATGTGACAGACCACACCCAGCAATTTGCTCTATAGACAGTGTACATAAAATTTGAGAATCTTAACGCTTGGGTTTCAATTGAGCTCTATGATGAAGGATCTGAGGATTTTGGATGATTCTAAGGATGTAGGTTGTATTTTCCCCGAGAAGACCCCTCTTATTATTGCTCACCAGTAAATGGCTGATTTATAAAGTAGAAAGCTATGATGAGGTTCAAATTTAAATTTTAAATCTTGCACCTTCTCATTAAGATCTAGCAGCCCTCTCAACAAAGAGGCACGAAAAGCATGGCTGGCCCGGGGACTACCATGAACAACGTACGTTAGTTTAAGCTTGTGGGCGGGGTCCGTATTCCTAATCCATTTAATTAAATTCCTTACCATACAACGCCACCATACATCACTTCCTGTCGTACCTCCTCTGTCACCCACCATGACACCTAAAACTCAAGATCTGGCAATTTTTATGTAAAGCTGATTACTTCACCTCTTGCATATGTGTAGAATAAAAAGTTTGTATCCATTCTACAGCACTGTTGTCATATTCTATAGTGTCATGACTGTTGCTTTAGTGAGCTTAATAACTTGAGGCTATTGAGATTGTACACAAACATAGCCTCGTTCCCAGGGCCTGTTCCCAGGTTTTCAATGTTGCCTGCTGAAAAGCGTTGAAAAAATCAGGGAGCCGCTGAGAGTGTTATTGCATCATCCTCATGCACACATTATAAGGCGTACTCTAAAACTGTGCAATATCTATTTAATGCACACTCAAGTGTGCATATTACACTATTAGTGCCAATTTACAATGTATCTGATTGGTTGAAAGTCACGTGACCAAAACAAGTGTTATACGAATACCTAGAATGTATAGCCATATAAAAATTAATGACCCTTTTAGCTACACATTGTAGATTATCACTGAAATGAGCCTGATGATATGCCCAGTAGCCGAGTGGCTGTGAACGTGGTTGGTAAATGGTTGTTAATGTGAAGCATACATGGCATGGCTATAGCCTCGTGGTACCTAAATAGCCATATCACGTGAAAGGCCACTTCTAATGTACTTGCTAGATGAAGAATACGTTTTTCCATATTTCTATCCACTTTTATCTCTCAAATGGCTCCAGAGCTAGAGCTAGAGGTACTGAATTTGTTTTTAATTACCTCATAGATTAACTAAGAGATTGCTCATAGATACTCATCATTCCCTCATTACCACAAAAAGTATGTAACCACTAAAATCCACTCATCCTGAGCTGACATGCTCTGGCACTATAGTGGGTTCTTGCACAGTTTATATAATCTATAATTCTTGTGTAAACCAATACGCACACAGACGTGTAGTCTATATTGGAATGAGAAAGTTGATGATTCAGCAGTTGCTCATCTGGCTAAGGGCCTCACTCACTGTGCTCATCTTGAAGAGTTGGAGTAAGTTACTAATGCACTGGTCCTATCTACATGTAGCATGCTCTATTCATGGCTGTACACATGGATATGACTGTTTATTGCATGGTGTGCATACACAAACATGTAGTCTAGGGGTGTGCTCTGCCATTAGTGACTCAGGAGCTACTCATCTGGCTGAGGGCCTTGCTCACTGTGCTCATCTCAAGGAGCTCATGTAAGCTACCATTTGTTCATTTTCCTACTGCCGTATTTCAGAAGCCCTAGGATATCCCCAAATGGCATGCTGTGGCTATGTCACATGATTGTGCCACTAACCGTCCCTGATACAACTGTATAATATTATGTGTCCTATGTATGGGGAAAATTTTTGAGGGATCCAATTTTCTCAGTTTTACTGTTGATTGCTAAAGTGCAAAACTTAGACCCACGAA
This sequence comes from Stappiaceae bacterium, assembly GCA_964291365.2. Lineage (GTDB taxonomy): Bacteria > Pseudomonadota > Alphaproteobacteria > Rhizobiales > Stappiaceae > JBDWFY01. Next base: position 549,727 of record OZ220010.1, on the reverse strand, counting down.
ATATGTATTCATATAATGGTACATCTGTGAAATTGAACCACGAAATGTTAGAATTATAATACCTATCTGTGAAAATTTAACCCTTCGAAAGTTTCCCGCTATATGGTAGTAATATCTTAGATTATAGCATATACATATATACATTGTAGTTCCGTAAACTATGGTAATAATATACCATACGATAGGGGTCGGAGAAACTTTCGCCAAAGCCACTAATGATTGGTTGCCTTTCACGGTTAATTGCATAAATATTTCTTTTATCAAGATACCATAAAGTCTGGTTAGTAAGCGCACATGCTTATTAAGCACATATTCTTTAATAAGGGCATACTTCCTTCCTGTTATTAAGTAATGTATAATAAGCGCATGTGCTCAATAAAGACGATAGTAATATTGATCACTCAATCGAAAGTTGTCCACGCCAAGTATAGGTAGTATTTGTTCTCTAACCAGTTTCTGATGGCTAGCTGCACGAGAGCAAACGTTGATTGCCACAGCATAATCCAGGGATAGGACTCTTGACCTCGACCGTTGAAGCGAATCTCACTGAGGCAAGACAGCTATTTTTCTAGTAGTGATGGCTTCCAATCATACTTTCATGAACTACAAGTAGTACAACAGTGGTAGTCTCCATACTTGCGGACTTCAAACTGGCTTAGGTAGTTCGGGCACTTGCTCGCGCTCGTGCCAACAGTGGGTGGGGCCAATTTTCACTCTCTATTAAGCGCACACCACCTAATAGCCGCATATTTCCTTACCACCGAGAGTGATAAGTGCATGCGCTTATTAACCAGACTCTACGGTAATAGATGTTGCCGCATTATCTATACAATTGTAAACACAAGGAAAATTTTTCCCTGATAGGTGGTTGAATATTTCTGGCAGAATTAGCAAAGATTTTCAAATTATCTGCTAAACAGTATCAATATTCTAATTGTTAAACAGCCTCAGATATTGTTCTGTTGGTGATACTGGAGTCAAGGTTCTACTTGAAAGTCTTATGATGAACTGTAAAGGGATTAGAGAACTTGAGTGAGTTGGACAACTCAATCATGTAATCCCTGTTATATTATTGAATGTCTCATTTTCATTCACATATTGCAGTCTAGATGAGAATGACTTAACAAATAAGAGTATACCCTGTTTGATCAAGTTTATTAAATCATCCAAGAATCTTGGAAAGCTGGTCCTTGTAGGGTAAGTTAGCTCTCAGTACCTCATGCAATACTTGATATGGTAATAGTACCTTCACCTTATAGGGAGGACTCTGAGTTTACCTATTTCACAGAGAGAGGATGGTCAAAGCTGGTTGAAGCAGTGGAACAAAGAAACTCAACAGAAGACATGACTCAATTGGAACTTGTTGGTAGACCAACTATGGAATCAGATGATGAATCTGGTGATGATAGTGAGCAAAACAAAACAACAGTATGTTGAAGTGTATGTAATTATTATTCAATGACACGTATGTGGTTATCAATAACGATAGTTTAGTATTGTCCAATTTCATGCTGCAATGTTTACTGTAATATTTCACCATGTATTCTAATTTACACTTAATTGATAATAGTATTCCTGTACTGTCAAAAATAGCCACCTTTGTGGGAGATACATGCACACAGCAGAGGAGGTATGTAATCATTGATATTCCATGTGAACTGTGTGCATACCAATATGCATCATCGTGGGCATGTCCCTATATAGTAGCTGTGTTGAAGCTTAAAATTTGCAGGAACCCTGAGGGATCCCAACTTAATTAGTGTAGTTTCAATCGCTGATCACGATCATATATTTTTTTTGTTTGGGGATCCCAAGGGATCACCCTCAAAAACCACTGTCGAAATTTTACTATGTGAAGTATACAGTCTACACTAAGACCTCCCGTTTAATGTCAAACGGAAATGTGATGCAATAATTGTAAATTTACGCAAGCGCGCGTTTGTATTACGCGGTTCTACGCAATGATCTAGTATACGTCCGTATAATCATCCGTGTACCACGCCATGCCCAGGGCAGCATGAATTTTTTAAGGTTTTGGAAGGCTCGTTTCTCGAAGCGCCTTTAGCAGTTCCATTCCACGCTACTGCTATGTACTGCCACAATGGTACGGACGTATGGCACGCTATCTCCATACGGACGATGACGGTGATGCCTCGTTTTTTGTTCTGGGATCGGAGTTACTGATTTGCCCCCAATTCAAAGTTCCAGCCAGCCACAAAAGATCGAGAAACGCACGAGCAAGATGAACTGTCACGAAGAAAATATTCAAGACGAAGACCTTTTAGCCAAGACATAGCTATTTTAGTAGCTAAAGTTTAGTCTATTCTTTGGTTGATAGTACTACTCAGAAGATAGAATAGGCCAAAGTAATAAATTATTTTAGATATTCAAAGTGCCACCAAGCTGGCTGAGTGAGCCTGGTAGGCTAGAGATTCTTGTTGATCATAGCTCTGGTACTTACCTATTTGTGGACTGCTACTTCAGGAGTTACTGATTTGCCCCCAATTCAAAGATGGCATCAGCCATACGCGGCCAAAATCTGGATCATCTCTGTATTGGCTATCTCGGCACCTATGGTCTTGTTCTTGGTATCAATGTGAAGCTTAGCTCTTCTTCTTTTCAATGGTACTTAAGATAGAACGACTGCTAACTCACAGTAGAAGTTACATCCATACATAGACATGCACCATTTTTAGCACCACATGCCTGGCATGCATATCATTAACCCCCATAGGCGCCATACAAAACGTGCGTTGACATTAAAATGTATTGCACGTATATGGACTTCCGGGGATCTTAGCGTAGACTGTATATGGGAATAATTGAGAAGTGGTTACAGCATTTTTTGGCAAGCACATGATCATTTCATACATCCTCTGTGCACACGATGTGTAACAGTATAAATGAAGCACTATTGTGCAAAACCCTCGGCACAGTTGCCTAAGTACATGCATATATTGCACTGCTGCTATAAACTTGCAGACAACCATCCGACATTGTTCCAGTTGCATATATATTAGAGCAGTGAAAGCCATGGGCATCATCCATGCTGGAGCCATGCTGCACTGCTCCTAAACAGAGCCAGAGTATAGTAACCTACGTTAAACCACAAGAATGTGCATTGCACGATATTGCGTAATCAACCTGCCACGTGTGCCAGCATAGTGCCAAGTCAGCAGATACAAGCCAAGAAGCTATGGAGGATAGTTGCTAGATCAGTGACTAGTCAGTCGGTTATAGGAGCTATCGCTAGATCTACACACTAGTCTTGTTGAAAAGAAGCCATCGCTGTCCCTTCTGTTCACGGAGAGCTCACCAGGAAGCGAGAAAGGCAGTCGTGGTCAGCAAATGTCGCCATAACTTTTGAACAAAGCGTTTTCGAAGAATTCTACACGTTTCATTTGTTAAAATCGCCACGAGAAGCCTAATGGTACCCTACTTTCAACGTATAAACAAGGTATGTAGCCGCTAGTGCGGTAACAGACAGACAGACAGACACACACACACACACACAGAGCTACAGAACGACTACCGTAACCCTCGCGCATGCGCCGAGGGTTAACTAGAGATACGAATACGCAGATAATGCCTCGCGCATGCGTATTAAGAGCAGTAACACGTGCTTTGCTGAGGTGCAGGTGTATGCCATATTCTCTCTATAATATAGCTCGGCTCTTGTGATTCGTTGGTACGCCTCTGTGCTTGACGCTCTCTATCTCGTTGCAGCCTGTGCCCTCTGTACATATTGACTGTGTTATATTAAAAAGCCAAACACTTTCATGCCAATAAAGTAGTGTTATACCTCTGTTCTTGTGATTTACTGTCAGGCCTCTGGGATTGAGGCTCTCTATCTGGTTGCAGCCAGTGCGTAGAGTCCAAACGAGGTCTTTTACAGCATGGTTCTGTGTTGGAGGTCATTTTTGCTAGCAGTCAAGTCAACGGCCAGGGGCAATGGTCCACTCGAATAGCTATAGAGTCAATGGGCCAGCTGTCAAGAGCTAGACGGTCAAGTTGAGAGTCAATCATGAATGCGGGGCCAGTCGTCCAGTCGAAGAGCTAGACGGTCCAGTCAATGAGCCAGCCGTCCAGTCGAAGAGCTAGACGGTCCAATCAATGAGCCAGCCTTCCAATCGAAGAGCTACACGGTCCAGTCAATGGATCATGGAGCATGCACTGGGCTAGCACGTAGTTGGGCGGAGCCCCCTTGTGCATGCGCAAAGGATATAGTGGACAGACACACTGACAGACAGACATATACACATTTTGGAGATGCGATGCAAGATTAGTTGCCTCGCGCTAAGGCGCTCGGCAATTACACCATGGGTTGCACCAGGAGTAGATTAGATAGGAGTATTGAACTGCCTATAAATTCGTTCTGGTACAGCAGATTCATGCACCTTTGCAGTGCTAGGACTAAAACCATATAATTGTAGTTGATTTAATATGCCACAAGCAATTGCACAGGAACAGTTTACACAGCAGGACAAGGTGGTTTTTAAGGCAGCCAGTCTGATGCAACATAATATGATGCAAAGGTGCCTGAATTTGCTGTAGGATGATGTCACAAACACCAGCCTAAATGAATAGTGGTCATGTTACGTCCAGCCCAATAGTGTAGTAGTGTAAACTGAGAGATTCCCCCTGCTATGCAGCACTCTACAGTGCTTTACAGGTTAGTTGTCTAGCTATAGTAGTGAATGAGCAGCTGTCAATGTCACTATATAAACTGATAGCCTTCGTGTTGTGTACCATAACTGAATTAAGCCACTGCCTATTTACTCTTTCCAGTGGACAACTGTCCTGCAAAGCACTGTATGCAGCTGCAGCTGTGCATGGCCTGTCTGTGTTTACATTACACCTACCTCAGCTACATGACTAATTGCCATTCATCCTACAGAACGATATTGCAACATTTGTACAGTAGTTCAACACTCTTATCTAATCTAATCTACTCCTGATTGCACAAATGCAATTGCCATTCTAAAGAAAGGGAAACATGCTCATTACAGGGTGTAGCTGTAACCATGGTAATTAATTAAGAACTCCAAAATAAGACAGTAAGTTACTGCAAACACAAATTAAGATACCCTAATAATTAATAGCAAAAGAAGAGTCATGATGCTATGCCTGGCTGTATTTTTGCTGCTCTCTCTAACAGTTCTTTGATGAAGCTCTGTAGGGAGGAAATGGTAGGTAATGGTCGTCAATACAACATGTGATCGGTTAATATAATATGTGTGAACATGCATACCTCACAAGGTCTTTTAGCATCCTTAAGGTAATCCTGCAGTAATTTGAAGGTATAAGAAACATTAGTGTACTGTAGATTAGGGGCATACAGGATCTGTAGGAGGATTTCCATGCCAGAGCCTTACAATAATTGTTGCTCTATCTTCCCCCCCCCCCCACACACACACACCATCACCACCACTGTTACTGAAAAGTAAACAACAGGCATTGCACGATCCAACAGATCGAGGTATATCCAAGCTAGGGGGTGGCTGGCTTAGCAATTAAAGACAATAACTATGATCTTATGTACAAATGGAGTATTCTAATCTGTGGTAAGGATCTATTCATATATAAAGTTGTGGACACTTTCACTTCGTGATTCACTCACTTTGAGTCTCTCTTCTCTATCTTTTTCATCAATGCCCATGATGTCATCCAGGTCCAGCTCAGGATAGCTCTGAAAACAATAGTCACACAATCATAGTTTTCACAGTAAAATTTATTATTTACAATTAGTAGTGATAATTATGTATGCGTATCAGATTCCGGTTCCCCAAATGATGCAGTTTATCTAGGCTCAGGGATACCTTCATGTCATTTTGTACTTGCATGTACATGATATGATTGTGGGATTTGCTACCACAACAAAGCAGAGGAAGTGTGCCTCAAGTGACACACCCACACTGTACACAATGTTACACTCAGGGATTGTTTTGGGAACCATGTTGATACATGTTTGGTTACTAGGCGATTGCAAACAAATTAATATACCATATTTATTCAAATAGTAGCCGCAGCTATACTATTAATTTCAGCCCAAAAGAAGGACCGTGCATCACTTGCGACTGTAGCCACATCCACTTAATTATGTTGGTGCATGTGTGTGGCTACTAGTCTGGGTGCAGCTTCTATTCGAATAAATACGGTACGTGTATCACATAATTTATACACAATCATAAAACTTACACCGTGTACACACACACACACACACACACACACACACACACACACACACACACACACACACACACACACACACACACACACACAGTACACTCTCACACTCACATACACATGGTCATTTTTTATCATGGTCTCCAAATGGCCAGGTATTGATGATTTGCTGGGGATTCAGGAAATCCTGTGGCTTTGTTATAAACCATAAACATACCACATTAAGGATATCCTTTTCAATAACTACCATGCGCTATATATGCATGAGAGATAAGGATGAATATAGGGACTGATGATTAAATAGGGGCTTCCCCCTCCATATGCAAACATGCACATGTACACACACATTTGTCATACATGTACATACAGCAGATTTGCTCTTAAAATTTAAAATGCGCATGTACTGCACCAACAGCATATTATTATAAATTACTAATCTGCCCGTCCTTTGTGAATATGAAGGCAGTTTCCCTAGCAAAACTACTTCAGTGTATGCACTTAGGTTGTGAAAGAGAAGAGCAAACTAAAGTTATGATAAAGTATCGAAACCTCTAGAGAAAATAAACAAGACACCTATATACTAAACACACAGTGAAATAGTTTCAGTCTGAGTTAGAAAGCAGCAAATTATCACTTCAGAAAAACACACATACATTTACACTCCAGTTGAACACATGAGTGACTGACTCATGCACTAGGCAACACAGCACATACAATGTCATAATGTACATCAAACAATAATCATGTAGCTGCATGGGATATACAGTAAAAGGGAACGTTCAATAACGTTTACATGTGTAGGGAACTTTGTTGATATACTCTAAATGTGTACACATACACAGTAATATTTATGTTCCTAGTACATTTCAAAACATAGGGAAATTAACCATCCCATTGTCTGCATGGGATATACAGATATAGCACAGTGTATCACCTGGAACCTTACAAGGCTCTCATTATGTACACTCTAGATAATTCATGTTCACTCAAAGGGCGATACTATCATACAGCTCAGGGAACCAAACCAAAGTTCAGTCAGAGACTAAAGCACAAGATAATTGGTTTGATGAATTCCTCTTTAATTTATGTGTAGCTAATCTGAGTTGTTGTGTAGTCACAACTTCATTAGATGATGGTTTAATATAATAGGCCGGTATAATAGTAGCACTCAATGACACCGATGTAGGGTATATCCTAGTTGCTTTGAGTGCCATACGGGATTTATTGCCCTCGAGCCACACCCCGAGTGCAATAAATCCCGTATGGCACAAGAAAAAGCAGTACATTAACTGGTTTATTGTGTGGATCTAGTGTTCAAACTAGCTAGGCCATTTGCAAAGCTGTGGATCCGATGTCCAGTTGAACGAGTGATCGTGTTGTGCTACCCTCGCTACTCGAGTCAGAGGAGTCAGAATCACTGACGTTCAAAACTAGCTAGGCTATCTGCGAGGCTGTGGATCCAATCATTTTCCAGTTCGACGAGCGAGCAATTCTATCGTGCCGTGCTACCCTCAATACTCAAGCCAGAGTGGAGAGATCGTTTGAATCACTGACGATCCTACGTTTGATGACCACCAATCTTGTGGAATGAGGCTACGTTCAAGCATGGTTCGAGCTACGACTCGATCACGAGTTTCGAACCTGCTTGGACAAGATACCACTGCGACAGAGCGTCTTTTCGGATGATGATCGGTGAATAAACGAGGGTCTACGGCTGCTTTTGCTGAGTATCCTGCCGGCACCACTGCCAAGGCGAACTAAGTTTGTTGGGCTGAGCCCAATTCGACTATATCAAGGGGGTGACACTGCATAGGCGACTGTACTCCCACCCGCGACCGGGGTCAAAGTGAGGTCAAGCGGTCAAGGCGAAATTTTGAAGCTGGTCAAGCAGTCAAGCTAGGAGTCGGGGGCAGCTTAAGAACGGTCAAAGTCTCTCCAGGCGATCGATGGGCGTGGTTAATGCTCGATAGTCAAGGGTCAAGGCCAGATTTTCGGTGCGGTCAAGGGGTCAAGCATGAAAATTTGCTGGGTCAAGATCTTGACCCCGGTCGCGGGTGGAAGTACAGGTGCTTATGTAGTGTGCCCCCCTTGTATATTTTGAACGTCCCAGACATTGTGAGCAAAAGAATCAGCAGCTGGAGCAGTAGGCCTACAAGCCTGGTTCCTCTACTCAGACAACTGTCCCTGAGGTTTAACCTGCCACACTGAGTACAGCTCCAACTGCTAATCCTTTGGCTCACATACCCTGCATACTGGCTGAAACATTCTCCAACTGTATGTAGGCTTGAGGCGATTATGTCAGCATAATTTCTGGAATAATAGGACATTTCTGGAATCAGGCATTATGTGGGAATAAACGGTGCAAATAATGGGAATAATACCCTGTATTATGACGTTTCTAAACAATGCCCACTACACGTGACAGTATTTACTAGCTTGCACTATTGTACTAGTTAGCAGCTAGCTACTGAGTGTCAGAGTCTATGGTTTAATATGAGCAGGACCATGCCGTCCAGGACTATGTTGAGGCATCACTCATGTACAGTTTAATAAGCACTGAGAGTCCCTTTTTATACATACTAATCTGTGCAACGTTGTGGAATTTTGACTTTTTTGAAGGAGAGAATAATTGGAAAACTTTTCAGGAAGCACGGAATGGAATATTCGGCAAAATTTCAAGCATAATTGCCTCAAGCCTAACTGTATGCATGAAGTGATCTACTAGGGGATTTTCTTGTGTACCATCAACTTGTTTTTTGTGGATGCTTCCTGCAATTATGCACTTGTAGTTTGGTCAGACATGATGTAGACAACTCAATTAGTCAACACAACAATTTTGTATTTGCCACTGGAAAATATTGAACTGCTGTTGGCAGTATGGAATTTATTGCACTATAAAAACCTTTGATTTTATATGGCTTCATACAATAAATACTCATAGCCACTCTTAACAAAAGGATGGTGAGTGCATGCAAGATCACATGCCTCGGTCTGCCGAAAGTAGAGATTTTAGCCTTAGGGGGATCAAGGGAGGGAAACGTTAAACTGTATACACAGGTGATAAATACAAACCTCCTTTTGTGGTCCATTCATCGCTTTAGTACACACACTGCAGAGCTATGTACAATGTTTGGTACTAGCCAACAATTTACAGCTTATTTATATCACTGGATATGGGTGCAGATGACACAAACAATTGTAGGACGTTTCATCCGGAGAGCCTAGGAAACAAGCATACTGACAAAGGTTTGAGTCTATTAACACACATGGAAACATGATAATATCATCCTCAATTTTTCTGATGCATGATGATCTTGTGCTAGTAAATGGGCAGTTATGAGTACAATTTATACAAACCTCTTCTCCATTGTAGAGCTCCTTTAGTTGGTCGTCCATCCAATTTTCCAGATCTAATCTCTTCTGGATCTCCTTTCGATCGTAGCGCTGTGTTGGTACATGCTTCATCGGGTAAGGCTTGTCAACTGCATCATCTTTGAACTGGACACCTTTGGATGATGGGGAATTGTCCGTTTGATCTGCCATTGCAATCACGACCAACTATGATAGAACTGGTGGAAAAATTATCTGAAAAAAAAATTACAGCACTTGTATGAGAGAGACATAGGAACAAAATAATTAATGACTTGAAAATTATTTAACTATCATAATATTATCAACAAGTGAAACAGGTGCTATGAGCTTACTAAACATCTGGATAGTCAATCATAGTTAAATCCTGAGCGATGATCTAGCTACGCTTACAAGCTGTAAATTAGGCTGCATGCTTGAAGCAAATCACTAGACCCACCTCAAGTTCAAACTCCAACTAGCTAACTTTTCAGTAGACAGCGTGAACAACATACAACATGCAGCGATTACTTTTCGCGAAGCTCAACTCACCTCACAATAACTTGAAAACCTTTCAATATGTCTCCATTCACAGACAACAGTTCTTAGTTCACGGTACGGTACACAATGCCACGCCCTGTTGAAGTTTGCTAGCATGCTGCACTCGCGTACTGCAGGTACTAGGTGGGCGTGCCCTACCGCGAAATAATTGTGACGTAATTACACGTCTTTCGATCAATTAGATCAGTTACCACGGCAACTGTCGATTTAAAAGCGAATGTCACATGACTTGAAAAGAAGACCATGGAGGAGCTCCAGGATCAGCAATCTGAACCTCTGGCAAGTTCGCAACTGAGCTGTTGTTCTAGATTAATATGCAATAGACTTTGCACATTTATGATTTGAAATTTGTTACAAAATTTTCTCTCAGGATGAGCCTCCTAAGCCAAGAAAGACAGGTGGGTGGGCTGATGAGACGTTTGGAAGAGAGAGAGGAAGAAGGAAAAGAGATCAAGTCGAGGAAGAGTGAGTATGTTGTGTCTTCAGAAGAAATCTTAATACGCACTGTAGCCTTTAATGTGACTGTACTGAAAAATATGCGGATGATCTAGCCAGCTAGACTAAGCATTAAACAAGGGCATATTTGTGTAGCTTGTAGTCATTGTACTTCTGGCCATTTCTTAGCAGCCATAGGGTGTGCAGCCTACCTAGCTAGGGCCAAGGTTGCTGGCAATTTTTACTGGATCACTATGTCACTTGCACACACATACATGTACACACACACACACACATACACACACACATACACACACACACACACACACACACACACACACACACACATGTACACAACAGTGAGCGATTGAAGATTCATGAGGACTCTGATGATGGTATGTGATTAAACAGAAGATTAACTTTAATTTCTAAACTTTTATGTGCTACATGTACTTATGCCTCAGATATTCCTGTCATCCCTGATATCGAAGAGCTACAAGAGGAAGAGCTAGCAACCCAAGTAGCAGCACCTCCATCGTGAGTGCAACACTGTGTGTGTGTGTGAGTGAGAGTGTGTGTGTGTGTGTGAGTGAGGGTGTGTGTGAGTGTTTGAGCATATCTGTACGATGGGGTGGGAGGTGGAGAGGGTGTACTGTGATTGCTTTATCTGAGTTATGCTTTGTGCAAACTTTTACAAGATGAGGCATTGCTAAGCTTACCTAAATGGACTTACATGTACTTTTATAGCCTCGTCCCCAGCTTTTTAATGTTGCACACTGGGAAAGAGGACCTGGGGGTGGGACGAGGCTACCGTACATGTACTTTTGTGTGCTGTTGACACTGGAGAGATGCTACCTTACAATGGGTAGAATGTTCAGGATGTGGGTTGGAGTGAGGCTTCACTAATTGAGTTAATGTGTTTACACAAAATTTGAGAGGGTAACATGTAAACAGTGAACAGCTGCAGCCAACCTAATGTTTGTACACCATCATAATCTCCACTAGCTAGCTACATATGATAAGTATGTTGTCTCCTCCCACAGTGTGGCAGTGACTAGGGTGGCCACCTACAAGCAGTTGGATTCTGACCTCCACAAACACGCTGGGCTATTTATGTTGGTAAGTACAAACATTTTCTTTTAAGTTATTACATGTACATACGTTATAATATGCCCTCCAGTATATTTTAGACATTGGAATTTATGAACCTTCAATAAACAGTTCCTTTGATCTTGGGAATGGGAATTTTATGCTTGAACTCCAGCATTCAATTCTACAAATATGTATAATGTATATGCAGTGGGATTAAACTGTGTGGTAGTGCCCACACTGATTTCTCCCTCAAATGTGGGAGATACTATGTGTAGAATTCTCGTGACATTGAGTGATTCAAACTTGTCCACCTACCAGTCAAGACTCTAAACATTATGTTTCCCCCCTTTGCAGGATGGAGAAATTGACTTGAAGTTATTAGCGAAGGTACTTTCACCAGAACAAGAGATTACTGAGGTGAGACCGTAATGTCATTCTAGTTCGTTCATGGTCATGTTATTAAAGCAAAATGTCTGAACTAATGACTGCTGTGAGGCTAAATTAACACTGCAGTGTAGGTCTGAGAACTTAATCACACTCAAGCTATCATTGTTTCATTAATAATCATGATGGGAGGAAAATATATTGTGGTGCATGCAAGTAGTAAAGGTTGACACCCCATCCATCTTTAGCTTTCAATAATAATTACCATATTTCGTCAAAATCTTGCCACGGCAAGATTTTATTTCAAGGCCCTATTCAGTGCAGCAATAATTTGAGGGTGGCTAGATATCGAGGGTGGCGTCTGCAGAGATTGACAAACATGCAGCTTAATTTGGCAATCAGCATTGCAACCCATTTGTACTTGTATGAATATGTTGTGTACACATATGTATATACCAGCGACCCTTTATCATGTGGCAAGATTTCGAGGGTGGCATTTATTGGGATGATTTACCAGAAAGTTTGGCAACATTTCGAATAATTCAAAGTGTGGTGAGATTTCGAGGAAACACGGTGTTACATGATAATTTTATTGTGTGTATGGCTTTTGGGATCCATTGTATAATTATACATTATACAACGTAAAACAAACTTATAGAGTTGATCACACACACCGTATCACTATAGATCTAACACTTAAAGTTTTTGCTTTCGATATTCTTATTGCCCTAGGAGGACAAACCATGGGAATGGAACAGATTATTTGCCGAGGTGTGCCCTGACATTCAAGAGGTATGGGATAGAGTGACTGGGACAGACTCTGGCAGGAAAGATGGCATACCAGAAGCACTTAGCAGTACTTTATCAGACAAGTCAATTACATCATAATAATATAAGTGCACTTTGAAAATCTACTTCTACTAATGCACAAAAAGATAGTCAAGTGAATGAAGGGATCACTTAACCACAACTAGTAGTAATACCTTTGTAATGCTTAATTAATTGAAGGGTCATGTGAAATCTACTTCTGCTAATGTACATGTGCTAAGAAAATAATAATATTTTGGGGTCACTAACAAAAAATATATAGAACTATTGCTACTTTTGCTAAGTCATGTGCTCAGTTGGAGGGTTCCTTTGTAGACTGTTCTTACATCCTTGGAGCCATCAAAGCCTCCAATCATGAGCACCTCCATTGGCGATAACATACTGATAGTGGTCAACAGTCGCAGTTCAGGCAGACTACCAACATGTATCCAAGAATTAATGGAAGGAGAGTACATGTGAATAGCATTCTCCTCTCCTCCAAGGGTGAGCAGTATGCCAGCTAGTGACGTTATGGTTGTCTTGTTGGTTGGTGTATTTGATAGCGTCTTCCATGGTGATACTGCATCACTGTTATCAGCCTTTTGTATGCTCTCATTCACTGGTACTGCATTATCAACGAGGTCAGATATTGATGAGCGTACAACCTGACTGTAGGTAGCACCTACGCTTATGCCTCCGATAAAGTAAATGTGAGAGTTAAGAATGACTCCAGACATACTAAATTTTTGTACAGCTAATGGCAATTTACCGGCTCTACACCACTGTGATTCCTTCACCTTAAACACTTCTACTAGATTTTCTGATGTTGTTCTCTCCCCTGCACAAGAAAAACCTCCCGCCACAATTAGTGCATGCTCCAGGCTAAATACCACTGTAGAGCTTCTTGCTGTGGGCATGGGTGGGTAAGCCTTTTTCCATCTTCCTGTACTTTCAACAAACATGTGCACTTCATTTGAGCGTTCATGTGAAGGTCGTTGTTTAGCTCCCCCAACAGAAACTAGATTGCCTTCAATGTGGCCAAGACCAAAATGTCGAAAGTTAAATGATGGTAGTGTAGACCACCGATCTTGAAATGGGTCATAGCAGTAAACGGTACATTCATCTTTCTTATTGGATGTTACTCCTCCACCGAAGTACACTTTGCCATTCACCACTGTGGAATTTCCTGTCGATGTCTCTATTGGTATGTCGGCACATTTGTTCCACATGATCCTGGTCTGAAAGGACTGAAAAATAGAGTATCATAATAATGATTGTGATAACTTATTCAACCGCAGTCTTCTGTATACATGTATAATTTTTATGATGAGCAGCCATATTTATGCACATTTATAGGAATTCACCATCAGGCTCAAAGTGTAATGGGTACTCGTGTTGTAGCTCTATTGATTCAAGCTGCAGCAAATTTATATTATCTGTATTTTGTGAATAATAAAGCTGAAATTATGTACCACAGTACCTAAAATGTGACTGACTTAGCTGCATTGAATATTATTTTTGACTTCATGGTTATTCTATGACAATTGCATAATGTATCTCACCATCCATGATCACTAAGTTATGGCACATTCAAGTCCATTGCCCACGTTTTGAATGCCCTTAAAAAACTATATCATGCTTGGCCATGCTTTACCTAAACAGGGATATGCCCAACAAATTAATTCCCCAGCCAGTATTTAGTATTTAGCATCCCTATTTAACCAACTGAGTATGAATAGTACTAAATTATCTGGTAACAACCTCGCCGACTGAAGTTGTACACCCACTTTTTTACTACTTAAAGTACAACAGTAAAAGTTAGTAGTTATTAATTAAGCACATTCTGTATGATTGTAAAAAAAAAAAAATACCTGTTTAGTAGTTGCTAGAAATTGCCTCGCTGAAGTGAGCTGTTCACTCATCCCTGAGAGAGTAGCATCCTTTTGCTGCAAAACTTTGGCCTTGACTTCAAGCTCTGAATTCTTGCTCGCAATTATGTCATCCTTTGCTGCCAAAGAACTCTTGAAGCATTCCTCATTTGATTTCAACATATGAACCTCAGCTTGAAGTGCTGAAATTTGCACACTAGCTTTGTTATGGAGGTCCCTTTCTTCTTCGAGAGCTCTCTCGTATTGTTGCTTTTCCTCAGCAAATAGTTGCTGCTGTTTCTGCCTTTCTTGATGGTGCTTTTCCTCGAATGATTTTAGAGTGGCATTCATTTCCTGGTTGTATTTGCTCATTTGAGCAGCTAACACTTCCTTCTCATTCTGGGTACTTTGTGCACTTTGGGATATTGATTGCTTTTCTGCATGCAAGCCTTGAATTTGTGATAACAAATCTTCATTAAGTAGCCTTTGCTGCTCAACCTCGGCAGAAAGTGCCAATCTCAATTGCTCAATTTGTTTGGAATTATCAACATCCTTTCCTTCCAGTTTTGCCTCAAGGATAGTAATTTGCTTCTCCTTTTGTTTTAATACTTGTAATTTTGTCTCTAGATCCAATCTCACTATTCTCTTTTCCTCTTCGTCAGCTTCAATACGTGCCAACATTTCCAATTGATTTGCAAAGGGTGCTAAAAAAGTAGACTTCATCTCTTTAAGACTCTCTACAATATTGCTAGAAGGGGGCCTATGTTTTGGATTGTTATCAATGCACTTCAGAATCAGGTCCATCAGTGGGTGATCATGCCCGATGGATTCGAGCAATGTCTCACGTCGTTCAGCTTCTGAAACTGGAACTAATCTGTCTGTTTTGGGATCAATTTGATTGGGCCCAATTTGCGGTTCTGGCCACTTACCACTTAAAACGTGTATCAGTAAAGCTCCAAATGAGAAAACATCTACGCTCATATCGTATTTGGGGTTGGCGACCATTGCCTCCGGTGGCATGTAGGCAGGGGTACCAGGAGTCCCAGTCATGCGACTGACCTGTAGAGGGGTGAGGTTGAGCATTTTAGCAACACCCAGATCAGAGATTTTAGCTGTCATATTGGGGGTGAGGAGGACATTGTTTGCAGAGAGATCTCGATGGACAATGGGAGGAGTTTGGCTATGGAGGTAGCACAAGCCCAGAGCCACATCATGAAGGATGGAGTACATGATCTCCTTCAGCAGCCTGTTGCCATGTTGCTCAATGCAGGAGGTAAGGTTAGTGGGGAGAAATTCCATCACTAAGATTGGTAAAATTTCTTCTTGAAAGAAGCAGACGCCTAGAAATTGGACGATGTTCGGGTGGCGCATTTGACTGAGTAAACGACACTCTTCCTTGAACCTGACAACAGCATAACTCGTTTCTCCCCGGAGTTCGTTGTGAATCTTTTTGCCAGCACACTTCAGCCCCATGTAATCTAGCTCAAGTACCGCAGCGTACGATCCACGACCCAACTCTCGGCCACTTTCCTTAACACCAGAAAGTTGGTAGGGAGCAAAGCACTCGAAATTCATCTTAGTTCCTTCGACAGTATGAACATGCGCACATGCAGAAGCTATTTGAAGTTAGCCCCACCCCCACCTCACCTAACAGGTATCAAAAGCAACATCAGATTCTACTATGACAAAAAGTTACTCGAGTACAATTTATAACAGAGCTCAGGGATCAATGATGTGTGCTACACTATAATTAATTCAGTTTTCATGAGATCAATCGGAGGGTTGCTTTGTAGACTGTGCTTACATCCTTGGAGCCATCAAAGCCTCCAATCATTAAAAACTCCACTGGCGATAGTACACAGGTAGTGGTCAACAGTCGCAGTTCAGGCAGACTACCAATGTGCACCCAAGAGTTGATGGAAGGAGAGTACATGTGCATAGCATTTTTCTCTCCTCCAGCAGTGATCAGTAAGCCACCAAGTGAAATTATGGTTGTCTTATTAGTCGGTGTGTCTGGGAGGGCCTTCCAATTGGTTGGGGGAATTTCAGCATGGTCATTCTTATGATTGGCAGGTATGGCATTGTTTATGAGATCAGTTACTGACGTGGACAAGACCTTGCTGTATGTGGCGCCGACACGGAGACCTCCAATCAAGTAAAGCTCTGAATTCATAACAGCTCCAAACATGTGCACGCGTTGTAAACTCGTAGGTAGCTTGTCGGCTCTGTACCACTGTGATTCCTTCACTTTAAATACCTCTATGGCATTTTCCAACACCTTTCTCCCTTCCTTAAAGGAGAAACCACCTGCCACAATGAGTGCATTCTCAAAGCTGAACACCATTGGTGAGCTCCTTGCTGTTGGCATGGATGGATGAATCTTCTTCCATTTTCCTGTATTTTCAATGAACGTATACACCTCGTTTACACGCTCTTTCGAGGGTGGTGACTTTACTCCTCCGAGGGTGACTAGCTTATCGTCAATGTGGCCAATACCGAAGTGTCGAATGTTCTGCAAGGGTGGGAGTATAGACCACTCATTTTGAAACGTGTCATAGCAATAAAGAGGGCTTTCCTCTTCTGCTTGTGAGGCTCCCTTAATAAAGTACACTTTGCCATTTACAGTAGTAGGTCTCCCGTAGGATGCTTCAACTGGCAAGTCAGCACATTTCGTCCACACAATGTTGGTCTGAAATGACTGAAAGAATAGTAGCAAAACTAATAATATTATGAGACACTAATATAGACTGCAGTTACATAAAAAAAGTTTATAAATTAGCGGACAGCCTACATGGTGCTTGACCTTGTTGGCAGTGATGCACTAGTCTTGACAAAATTGTTGCTTTCTTCATAAGGTATAGGGTTGTATTTTCCATAAAATAGCCCATAGATATTATTATACGACAGAGATTTGGTGATTTAGGATAATTAAATAACATAATAGCAACACAATATCATGCATATACAGTGGAATTAATTAAATGCCGGGAATACTCAACATTGAGATCATACCTGTTGGGTGGTTGCTAGGAATTTTCTGGCTGCAGTGAGCTGTTCATTTATCCCGGAAATGATAACATCCTTTAGCTGCAATGCTTTGATCTTGTCTTGTAGTTCAGAGTCCTTACTAGCAAGTAAGGTCTCTTTCGTTAACAAGGAACTTTTCAGTTGCTCCTCACTCAATTTCAGTGAAGTAACTTCGGCTTCAAGCATTAAATTTTGAGCACTAGCCTTTTTAAGAAGAGCTTTCTCCTCTTGAAGAAGTTTCTCATATCGTTCCTTTTCTTCAGCCAGCTGTTGTTGTTGCCTGTCTTTTTCATTATAAAGCTTGTCCTCGAAAGACTTAAGAGTGAGTTTCATTTCTTTTTTGTATTTACTTATCTGAGCAGCTAATTCTTCCTTTTCTTTCTGTGCTGCTCCTACTGCTTGAGAAATCAACTGTTTTTCGACACTTATTACCTGAATTTGTGACATCAGGTCATCTATTTTGAGCTTTTGCTGCTCCACCTCTGTAGAGAATGCCAATTTCAACTGACGGAATTGCTCTGATGTCTTCGTTTCATTCCTCTGCCCTTCTTCCTTTAAGCTAGCAATCAGCTTCTCCTTTTGTCGTGCTTCGTCGAATTTTCTCTCTTGCTCCATTTTTAAGGCCTTCTGTTCTTTTTCATCTGCTTCAATACGTCTCAACATCTCCAATCGGTCCACAAATTGTGCTGAAAGCTGAGATACCAGATCTGTCAAACATTTCACAGCATTGCTGGCAGATGGCCTGTGCTTGGGATTGTTGTCTATGCATGTGATAATGAGGTCCATTAGCGGGTGATCACTTCCAATAGAGTTGAGGAATGTCTCACGTCGCTCTGCTTCTGACACAGGGACTAATCTGTCCGTTTCAGGATCAATCTTGTTTGGCCCAATCTGTGGTTCTGGCCACTGCCCACTCAAAACATGTACGATCATAACTCCAAATGAGAAGACATCTATACTGGTGTCGTATTTCGGATTGGCCACCATCACCTCTGGTGGCATGTAGGCAGGGGTGCCTGGAGTCTGTGTCATGTGACTGAATTGTAATGGGGTCAGGCTGAGGATCCTGGCCACACCTAGATCGGAGATTTTGGCATTCATGTTGGGGGTGAGGAGGACATTGTTAGAGGAGAGGTCTCGATGAATGATGGGAGTGGTTTGGCCATGAAGGTAGTATAAACCTACGGCCACATCGTAGAGAATAGTACAGCTGATCTCCTTTGGAAGAATACCATATTGCTCAATGCAGGAGGTGAGGTTAGTGGGGAGAAGCTCCATCACTAGAATTGGAACTGTTTCCTGTTGAATGAAGTAGACCCCTAAAAACTGGACGATGTTTGGATGGCGTACTCGACTGAGTAAACGACACTCTTCCTGGAATCTGACAACGGCATAACTGGCGTCTCCCTGAAGTAATAATTCGTTGTGGATCTTTTTGCCAGCACACTTCAGCCCCATGTAGTCTAGCTCCAGTACCGTAGCATACGATCCACGACCCAGCTCTCGGCCGCTTGCCTTAACACCAGAAAGTTGGTAGGGAGCAAAGCCCTCGAAATTAGCTTTCATGAAGGCAGCCATTATTTAAAATCTGACTGACTACCACTTAATTAGGTGGTATGCAGTGATGCAATGCTATTGGGTGCGGCGCGGATATGGGATATGGTGCATCAATTTTTGCGCATGCGCTTTAGACTAGGCAAGCCCGCGCACAGTGCTATTGAACCTTGAACCTGATAGTAAGCTCCGGGTCAAAAGTTTAGAGGCTGGCAGTGTGGATGCAGATGTGGAGGTGAGTTCCCCCTCCTCCTCCCAATATAATTTAGTGTCCCTTTGTAGCTAGCATAACTAGAGTAGGTATATTATTATCAGAGGAGTACTGGCTTGTTGCAGCCCCTGAGCTGGAGCACTGTGTCTTGCCACTATCCTCAGCAGCATACAGAAATAGCCGCACTTGACTATCTATGAACCATGAATGCATATGCATGGACTATACTGATAATTTAAGGCAATGCACTCCCCTCTTGTGTCCTGCTGTATTTTTCAAAATGAGTTGCATGCATCTGCTTTCATAGTGTGTGCATGTAGGTACTTCCTAGTGCCACATGGCATGCATGAGAAAGGCACTGTACGTCAACTAGCCCCTCTTTCCCTGTGAGTTAGCTGAATAGACCAAGATCGGTAGAATTAATGTTGCTCCAGGAGGGTTATAGTATTGATATAATAGGATTGGGTACAAGCAGGGATGTATTGGATTTTAATACATGGAGTGCTAGCCTCGTCCCCCATTTCGTTAATAGGTCCTGATGATATCTCCCCATTGTGCTTCTGAAAATTCAAGTCTGAGTCAGCAAGGCGCTATTGGTTATGTAGGCTATTGATAGCAGCATGCTTTGAACAAATATACCCATAGCTGTGTGATGTAATCAGCACTTTTCTGCTACATGGGAAAGAACATGAGGCCTTTTACTAGCCTGAGTAGTATGGCGCCAATCCAATGCTCTTTCTCATGCAGCAGAAAAGTGCTAATTACATCATAGTAAATAATATGCTAAATGCTATTGGTCATGTATACTGTCGATAGGTGCATGCCTTAAAATCCTATTTACCCATAAAATATTTACTATGATGTAATCGTAGCACTTTTCTTGCTACATGAGAAGAGCATGAGGCTTTTAACTATGCCTGAGTAGGTATGGCGCCATTCTAAAAGCCTCTAGCAAATTGCCTCTCTAATTTCAACATGAGAAGATACACGACGGTTCTTGTAGTAATCTCTGCTGAATCCATTATCAGGTTGGATTTTTGCAATTTGTTGCTACAAAAATAATTGTACCATAGATAAAGGAAGGAGGAGAGGGATTGGAAACAGTTATGTAATCCCCAGACTATAGTCTATAGCCTCGTTAACACCAGGCCCTTAATCCAGATCAGAATCCAGAATTAAACTAAGTTGGTTTCTGTGTAAATACTGTTTCAATCAATCCAGATTAGAATCCATATCCTGATGTGGAATACAATACTCACTTACTCACTACACAGAATTGTACAGAAATTACCATAGCATCCTGCCTGTATAGCTATTAGTTACAAGTGGATGACATGTACAGTACTGGGGTATGAATATGTTAATCTGGAATAAGCACTTGTGTGTAAACGCAGTTTAAACCAGTTCAGTTTAATCTGGGTCGGTGTGGGCTTATAGTGATGTCATGCTTTTTTCAAGTTATGCATGCACTAGAGTGTACTATATCCGACAACCACGGAAGCGTTTCTTGGGCATATATAGTACGTTACAGTAGATCCCAAGCATCATGTAGAACTGTACGTGTGGCGAGGCTGAAATTATCACCCACTTTGCAGTAGAGGTACATAAAGCTCCAGGAGTCAAGCAGATAAAATAGTCGGTCGTATCTGCATAAACACAATTTAACACAAAACGGGAAAGTTTGATGTTCGTTGAGTGCTATTATAATGCTGACATCCGGTAGGAGGAGATTGGATAATAAATCATGCAAGTTGCGAAACCTTGTACGAGGTGCATGCCAGACGCAGGGAGAAATTCAAAGTGTAACACGGCTCCTACACAGATAATTTCCATTTCCAATCCCTCTCTCCCTTCCTTTATCTGTCTACCTTGTCTATAATATGATTATGATGTCAAGTTGGTCAACTTTCGTGTATGAACTCAGCTGAGTCAACTCGTAAATTTTTTTACAAGTTAACTCGTACACGTGTACAATGATTTTATGTGTACCAGAACATGCAGCTATGAAATGCATGTAACTACTTGAGCTATGAAAGGATCTAGATAATAATATGAAAGCAGTGCATATTCATACAAGCTGGAAGCATATAGCTAAGCTATGTCTAGTGTGACTATGTAATTAATTTTATAGGACACAAGTGAATATTAGTAACCGTACGGTTTAATTTGTCAGCTATCATAGAGATACCAGTTTTCTACTGATGCTTTAAATTTGTGTGGTCTATATACAGCTAGAACAAATGCTATTGTCTGAGATCTATATGCTCATCAAGTTATTTCATAATGAATCAGGATTGAAATTGTGCTTCTCTCGGTGTACACTCTGATATAGAAACACTCCTAGCTATCAGAAGTAACTTTTGTGGCAACTTTGGATGCTATTGGTTGATAGCTGCATGCCTTGAAAGAAATTATCCAAAACTATGTGATGTAATCAGCACTTTTCTGCTACATGGGAAGAGTATGAGGCTTTTTACTATGCCTGAGTAGTATGGCACCATTCTTTTTTTTTTTACTATGTCTGAGGCTTTTTACCGTGCCTGTTTACTGTAATCACAATAATGTGAATACATTATCTCTGGGAACTGGATTATGTGGTCACTGCATGATCATGATACAAAGAACACTTGTATAGCTGCATGCATCCATACTGTACAAAACTTCATGTCACTAATGGCGGCACTGAGCAGTATATATACATCAGTACAAGCATAATATTATGAAGTGTCACCATAAACAGTTTTAATGATGCAGTGACATTAATATTTTATCACAATTACTTTTAATGACAGGTGCCGTCTGGTCCACTTGATTTGGGAAATGTTTATTGACTCTATAATAGGTGAAGTACCACCTCTGCTGTACACACAATAGGCTATCAATGTACTCAGACAATACTGCATTAGTATTATGCAAATTTGAAACATTTACTGGGTGGGAGAGGTAATTTATATTGAAAAGAATGTTATTCAGCATCCTTGCTTTGATATTTGAATCAGTATCTGGTTGTCTCGGGTGCCATTCTCAGGCAGGGTTGGAATTGTGCTTTATTCAGATGTTCCATGTTGATCGTTGAATAATTTCATTACAATCATAGCAGTACTTGGGATCAAGACGGTTTGGCTCTTTTGTTCGTGTACTATAATTTCTCAGTCTACAGTACATGCATGTATGCATGTTTTTAGATATCCATTGATGGAGTAACTAATTCTTTTTCTTTACTAGCTGACTCCTTTTCAACGCATGCATGCACACTACCATTACATTCACAAAACATTGCTCCCAAGCTATAGCAACGATTGCTCACTGTCAGAAGTATGAAAAGTAGACTTGTACAAGAGTGTTGAACTGCATAGAGAGCATTCCGGTAGAGTGACATCACTGGCTAAATGAAATCCGTAGTATACATGATAGTTTACACAAGTGACCAAGCGTCATGCACTGCTGTCTAGAGTGATAGGTATGGCATGTGTGGCTCATACGGCTGTGTGTACATAACACCTAGTAAATGCTCTCCAGACTTTTGTATAGGAGTTCAACACTCTTGTTCCTTGGAAGTATCCATAGGCTAGTTTTGCCAAAGTCTTTCATCAGAATAAGATACTCCTATAGATATAGCCATGTTATTCATGGTTACAAAAGAATGTTATGGATGTGCATAATAATATACATGTACCTCCTGGCATGACCATTGTGGAGTGGATCAAAACAGTGATGTGGCACGATCATTGATATAGCTAAGTAGGTGATGCCTTGAAATGTACACTATAATTGCTGCATCCGTACAGCTGCAGTACAAAAGTTCATGTCATTAATGGGTACAAATAGTACATACACAGCACTCAGCAGGCAAGGTTTCTATCGGTGGCCATGGTCTCCGACTCTGCATCAGGCATCAGGAGCATGTGTCACCACATTTATTACCACAGGAATGCCGATGCGCATGCGCAATATAGCGCGAAGCGTTTTTTTTTTTGTATGAGCATAAACTCGCGCATTGTATAAAAGCTAGAGCTTGAATCAGTTGCCTGCACCGTGGTTCTGAGCCTACGACATCGACCATCGAGAATTGTCATAATGGCTGCGCGACAGTTTTGCCAGCAGACTACCTATCTCGGATACGTGACCGAGATTATTCCCGAAGATGGCTGCTTCAAGCTACGCATACGTAGCGAGGACTATTCTGGAAACGACCTCATCTATGCGTACGTCAATTCCGAAGTGTGGTACCGTCCATTGCCTAACTTAGGCGGCAGTTACGCTCGTTATGGCACACCTGAAGGTTACGATCCATCAACAGCCCAGCCCGGGGATAAGCTTAAGGTATACCTTGCTGTGGGCGCTATGGTGCTGGTCGAGGGCGTGTACTTTCGCGACCATCTTCGGAATCGAATCGATGTTCGCACCGTCTACCTACTGTACGACCAACAGGGGAAGCCGATTTCTGAAAAGAAAGGCAATCTGATGTTCGAAGAACCTCGCTGGTGGATCGACATGATCAGCGCACAAGGAAATACTTGGTTCAACGCATTCTTTTCGGACGGCGATGTGAATTTCACGCGCTATCGTACCGAGCTGAATGAGCTCTATCAGCCCAAGAGCAGCTTGCAGGAGGTCGCTGTGCTGTCTCGCTTGCTGTATGGCTATGCGGTTACGTATCAACTGACAGGAAAGGAGAAATACCTCGCCGCCCTTCGCGAAGGAGTCAAATATCAGCGCGATACGTTTCGCCTCGCGATGCCCGATGGCAAATCCGTTTTGTGGGCCTCGTACTACGATGGAACAAACGCCCACCTGCCATCTAAAAGTGGCGATGACAAAGACACCATCCCGTTGTATGAGCAAATCTATGCATTGGCTGGCATTACGATGTACTATCGCATCAGTGGAGATCTCGAGGCTCTCAAAGACATCCTGGCTACTGTTGAGGCCTTCAATGTCTATTTTCTGGACAAGACCAAGTACGGCAACTATTTCTCGCACCTGGACCCCCAGTCGCTGTCTCCACATAAGGAATATCTGGGGATAAACCACGCCAAAAAGAATTGGAATTCGGTTGGTGACCACATTCCTGCCTACTTGATCAATCTCATCTGTGCTCTCTCTGGAAAGCCAGAATTTGCAGGTGAAATGAAGCAACTTCATCGCATGCTTCTCTTTCTGACGGAAGACATCATAGAATATTTTCCACAGCATGATAAGGAAGATGGAAGTGTCCTCGTTGCAGAGCGATTTTATCAGGACTGGACACTCGACAAAGAGTACAGCTGGCAGCAAGATCGTGGAATTATCGGACACAACCTCAAGATCGCATGGAATCTCACCCGTGTTGCATTCTACCTCAAATCCACAATCGATGACAAAGAGCTGTTTCCACCTAACACCAAAACCAAGCGTGAGCAACTGCAGAAAGATTGCCTTAAAGTTGCAAGGGAGCTAGCAATCGCCATGGACAAGCTGGGAGGCATTGACAAGTTCCGAGGCGGCTGTTTTGATGCACTTGAAAGGCATCCTACCAATGGCTACAACCTCATGTTTACCTGGTTCAGCACAAAAGATTTCTGGCAGCAAGAGCAGGGAATTCTCTGCTATCTTATCCAGATGGGAACCACCAAGTACGATGCTAACTTTGAGAAGTTCAAGGAGCTTGCTGCTGCAATGTCTGCCTTCTATTGCGCCTTCTTCGTGGACCTCGATCGTGGAGGAATCCACTTTCGCGTAACTGACATTGGTGTGCCAATCATGACTGGCGAGTATGCAGATAAGGGAGGCCATGCAAAGTCTGGTTATCATATCTTTGAACTGTGCTACTTGGCACACATCTACACCTTGGTGTACAACAACCCCAATCCATTTACTCTGCATTTTGCCCCAGTTGTTCCAGCTGATGGCAAGCTTCATCTTGCAGTTTCTCCTGATTTTCTTCCAAAAGATGCAATCGATTTTCAATGCAAGGATACCCGTGTGGAAATAGTAGGAAAAGGATTGCCTAAGCCCATCACCCGAAAATTGGACGACTTCACACTTGAACTTAGCCTACCAAAATCACTGGAGGGGACTACTGTGAATGTTCAAGTTACGCTTCAACCCAAAACAGCCAAACACAATGTCCCTCAATCCGAGGTCCCATGCCATATCCCAACAAAAGGCAAGATTGGTGTGCTTGTTGAGAGCCACTACGACGAATTAGAGGTGCAGTATCTGCAGAAGAGGCTACCTAAGGAAGGATTCGAGATGGAGCTAATTTCTACTCTCTGGGGTAACAACATGCTTGAATTCCAGGGCAACGAATGCCATGATCCCATACGAGTCTACAAGGACATGGATGCCATCAAGCTGGAAGATTATGTAGCCTTCTTCTTCATCAGTGGCTACTGTATGGATCGGCTTCGTTATCAAGAGAAACCTGAGAAAGGAAAGCCTAACCACAGTCCAGTGGTCAACCTTGTCCGTAAGATCGCTAAGGCCAAGAAGACGACAGCCACCATTTGCCATTCACTCATGGCCTTCAACTGTGCTCCAGAAGTGATGAAGACACTCAAAGTTACTTGTTCTCATAACATCATTGATGACGTGAAGAATGCTGGTGGTACAGTGATGTACCAGTCCAGTGGAGTCGGTACTCTGGATGTGTATGAACATGAATGGATGGTCTCGGGAAAAACATCTTCTAACATGGAAGAAACTGTTGATATCCTAATTCACAAGCTCAACAAGGAACACGGCTGGAAGTAACTCACTTGACTTGTTAATTATCTGGAACTTGAACTGGGAACTGATGTAATTGCCATAGTAGTTAGATGTAGCTGTTCATTGCTAATAACTTGTTATTGTTGCTGACTGATTGACTTGCTTAAACGAGTAATTGGTAATGGTCGTCATATTCCCACGACAGCGCATGCGCTAGCACTACTGTTTATCATGATGTCGTGTGACCTAGTAAACCGTCACTAAACTGCAATAATGAGTCAAGGGTACGACTGCGAGTTTGTAGAAGCCCGAATTCGAGTGTACAATCTGCTTGACTATTTTAAAAGGACCACATTTGAACAAATGTTGTGGACAACACTTCTGTAGCTATATAGAGGATAATCGATGATCAAAAACCGTGTCCACTGTGCAATAAGGCAGACTTCATTGTGATCTGTGATCCTTGATAAGAAGACAGAACACAAGATTCTTGACTTGCAGGTCAAAATGTCGGAAGTATCACTATCAGATTGGGTGTGAATGGGCAGTGGGTAAGCTAAGAAGCCTAGATCAACACCGTGATACATGTACATACGCAGAGGTGGATTATCCCAATTCTTATAGGGAGCTAATTCAACAAAGGCTTCTTTCTTCCCACTTGGAAGATATGTGCTCCAAGCATCACTTAAATTGTGCATATTGTGGACATTAATCTATTCAGGAAGATATCACAATGGTACACTGGCCAGTATGTGACCAATATAATCCTGTTGTTTGCCCAAATAATTGCAGTAAAGAAAGCATTCCTAGATGTGAGATTGAAGAGCATAAATCCAAAGATTGCCCTCTTCAGGAAGTTAAATGTAAGTATGAATATGCAGGATGTGAAACAATACTTCCTAGCCGGAAGGAAATGGACGCCCATATATGGAAACAGAAACGAAGGAACACATGACTTATGGAAAGATATGCTGAGCAACTTAAACGTGATAAAAAAGACTTCAATCAACAGTAGATATCTTGTAATGTAGCTACTGATGATGGTCGGGGTTAGGTGATCTGTTAGTCAAAGCAAACATAAAAAGGTATCTGGTGTAGGCCACAATATAATGATACAACTGAAGTGTCCTTTAATCCTTTCATATCGGTGACACAATGTATATTCTTGGAAGAAGTAAAGAATTGACTTTTAACATCTATTTCTGTCAGCCAGGAAAGCATCCTGATGACATAATTAATGTGTGACTTGACAATGTATTTAGTGTGTATAATAAATTATGGGAGGTTTGATTGTCACAACTATTTGTGATAAACCAAGATAATAAGTGGACCCATACATGGTACATCATGAATACATATAACTATACTGTTATAACTATCAATGACAGTATTTGGAAAGGCCTGTAGAAGTATGCACACATATGCAGTAAATGTCAACATCATGATGTTATGATATCTACCAAAAAACAAGATTGGATAGTGCATGAGTTCATACATTGAGTCTGCATGTATAAATGCCATAATATTATGTGTGGTATAAACATCCAAACACGGCATGTATGTGCATGAAATAATTTGGTCTAGATGATGCAATGAAATTTGCCAGTTTACCATAGCTCCATGGTTGACTTCAGTGACCTCTACACATTTTCAATTGTGCATGCAAGTATGTATCATGTTCTAATGATGCTAAATTATAGCCCTCAGTCATCGCTTCAATATTATATATCCTCCCATACATGCTAGGCAAATATGCACACTTGTAGTCCAGTGGTCAATCTCATCCATAAAATCGCCAAGGCCAAGAAGACAACAGCTACCATATGCCATTCCCTCATTGCTTTCAATTGTGCTCCAGAGGTGATGAAGATACACTAAGTTACTTGTTCCCACAACATCATTGATGATGTGAAGAATGCTGGTGGTACTGTGATGTATCAGCCCAGTGGAGTCGGTACTCTGAATATGAATGGATGGTCTCTGGGAAAACCTCTTCTAACATGGAAGAAACTGTCAATTGCCTAATTCACAAACTCAACAAGGAGCACAGTTGGAAGTAGCTCGCTTGAGTTGCTGTTCATCTAATCTACCAGACTGGAACTTCAGAAACTTGAACTGGCCCAGTGTAATAATAGCTGTAGCTGTTCCGTTGGCATTGCATAATTGGCTAATAATATCATGATGTGTAATTGTTGCTGAATCTGATTGGCTCTATAATATTATTATGTCGCTTTGAATCACATAACTAAAGTGGCACAAGCCTTGCGAAAGGTGCACTGTTAAAAATGGGGTGCTACTATAGCACCCCATGTTTGCAACTCCATTGGTAGGGTGCTATCCTAGCACCCCATCATGATGAATGGGTGCTAATACTACACTGTGGGGGTGCTAGACTAATTTTGTGCTCTAGGGGGGCGGGGCAATCGCGCTGATCATGCATGCGCGCATTCTATACCATATCACGTGACAAACTTTCACCTTTTAAAATTTTCACAAGTTTCGTGGCTACTTCTTAGAGAGAGATGGATGAATCTACTTCTTCAATTTCAGTAAGCTGAACTTAAAACAAAGTGCTTTATAGATTAAAGGTGGCATTCTGATTCTGTGCTACTCCAAATAAGTCGCACCATAGACTCTAATGCAGTGCCTGATTATGTGCTTTCTGTTTATCTGTGCTTTCTGGTTTGCTGTAAAAGGTGCACCAGCTACTGAAGCTCGAGCCCAAACTCCGTTATTACCTTTCATCAAGATCTAGCTATTTACATAAAGAAGGTATGATCAATATCTAAATATTAACCTCGAAGTAGCTTCTCTCCCCCCCCTTCTCTCCGTTTTTCTCTCTCTCTTTCTCTTTCCCTCTCCTTTCTATCCCCTCTCTCTTTCCCCCTCCCTCTCTATCTTTTTCTCTCTCTCCCTCTCCTTTCTCTCTCTTTCCCCCTCCCTCTCTCTTTCTCTCTATTCCTCTCCCTCTGCCCCCCCTCTCTCTCTTCTTCCCCCCCCCCCCCCCCCCCGTCTACTCTCTCTCTCTTTCCAACTTGTTATTATTTGTCACGCTTTTACACTACAGCAACCGTGTTTGAACACAACATTTTACCCTCTCTCCCTCTCTCAATATTCCTGGAATTATCTTGTACCCAATACTTACAGCTGCTACAGGGTGTAGCACCATCAGTTAGGACACTACATAACTGAACTGGGTAAGCTTTAGTACCTTTCTGTCATCTTCCTCTTTTTCTCTCCCTTCCCTTCTTCTGTCAAGGCTTTCTCTTTCCTTTTCTCCCTTTATTTCACCTCCCCTTTCTCTCTCTCTCTCTCTCTCTCTCTGTCTGTCCGACTCGCTATTATTATTTCTTATACATTTATACTACAGCTGCCATGTATAAACAAGGCATTGCCTCTCTCAGTATTGCTGCAATTATCTCTTGTACCCAATACTCACAGCTGCTGCAGGGTGTAGCACGATTGTCAACTCAGTTAGGACACTAAACTGGGTAAGTATTTTAACTCTTTCCGTCATCTCTCTCTCTCTCCAACTTGCTATTATTATTTCTCATGCATTTATACTACAGCTACTATGTATGAACAAGATATTCCCCCCTCTCCTCTCTTGATTTGCTGCAATTATCTCTTGTACCCGATACTCACAGCTGCTACAGAGTGTAGCATGATTACCAACTCAGTTAGGACACTAAACTGGGTAAGCATTTGTACTCTCTGTCGTCTTTTTCTTTCTTTCCCTTCCTTTTTTCTGTCAAAGCTTTCTCTTTCCCTCTCTCCCTTTATTTCACCACCCCTCTTCTTTTGTGCACACACACTTAGTCAGTTGTTGTACATCATTTTTTTAATGGCAACGTTTTCATTGTACAGGGTTTTCAAAATGTATACAAGAATTCGCAACATGCAGAACTGACTTTGTGTAGGGAGCTGTTTGTAGATTTTTTGTGCTGCAGTTCATTTTGCATCACTAATGTTTTGTAAAATTTAATATTGTAACAATATTATTTTTTTTAAGCAATTTAGTCAAAAGGTGGAGGTGATGCAATGCATGCATAGGGTCTGAGAACAGCACCACAAAGGTGTTATGGTAGCACCCTATGCTAGCACCCATGGGGTGCTAGCACAGCACCATAGGAGTGTCAAAATTTGTACACCCTAGGGTGTCAAATATAAACCATACTATTAGCACCCCTAAAGGTGTCACAGTAGCACCTTTTTTCTAACAGTGTGTAAGTGTAGTCTGGTGAATGAAGTACGAGTAATCGGTAATGGTCGTCATATCCTCTAGAATGCGCATGTGTTTTTGCTTTCTCTCATGATGTCGTTTTCCCAATTCTACTATTACTTCAGCTGAGAACACTGTCAGGCGGTATATTTGAGAAAACTAGCCATCTATGAATGATTAAACTGACACAATGAGTCAATAGTGCGACTGAATTTGTAGAAGCCCCTCCAAAGGAGTTTGAGTGTAGCTACAATCTGCTTGAATGTTTTGAAGAACCACATTTGAATAAAATTAATGTTGCAGACAATACTTCTGTCAACCATGTACACAGAGGATAATCGATGATCAAAAACCGTGTCCACCATGCAATAAGGCAGATTTCATTATGATCCTCAATAAGAAAACAGAACGCAAGATTCTTGACTTACAGCCAGGTCAAATGCTAAAAGAACCAAATGGGTGTGAATGGGTGGGTGAATTATGATACATATACATAGGCTATGGTTCATTGCCCCGGTTATTGATTTGTGGTGAGCTAGTTCAATGACAATGCCTGTCTTCCCACTTGGAAGAAAAGTGCTCCAAACGTCCCTGTGAACATAAATCCATTACCAGAATAAGAAGGCGTACCTAGATGTGAAGTGGAGGAGCATTAATCTAAAGAGTGCCCACTTCAGGAAGTTAAATGTAAGTATGATTACATGGGATGTGAAGCAATACTGCCTGATGGGAAGGAAATGGACACTGATATGGAAACAGAAACAAAGCAAAATTTACAGCTAATGGAC
This sequence comes from Stappiaceae bacterium, assembly GCA_964291365.2. Lineage (GTDB taxonomy): Bacteria > Pseudomonadota > Alphaproteobacteria > Rhizobiales > Stappiaceae > JBDWFY01. The sequence goes on along the minus strand of OZ220010.1, from coordinate 518,554 downwards.
AGCTATGCTGCAACACTCGTGAGAAGGAATTGGCTAATTTTATATAGGCACATTTGTGAAGATACTACAAACAGAATTAGCTAATGCAAGTCAAGCACTGAGCTTAAAAACACAATAGCTAATTGTCAGTAATGGTTACCCAAGAACAATCTTCTTCTATCCTCTATATGGCCCTGGCTATGGAATGCAGCTGTTCATCTGGACAGTTTTGGGTGAACAAATGGCAGTAACAATAGTGTTTTACTTGGCCACTGAAGGCCATTGTGATAGTTGAGGTAGATGCAGAAGGATGTCTAGAGCCCATAAACCAAAGCAAATTAGGCGTCTGAGACAGGACATGCTGTAATGATACAACCGAGATTTCTTTTAATTCTTTCTTGAGATGGAAACGGAGTAATAAGCATCAAAAGGAGAAGAGCTATCGAGCAAGCTATGACATTCAATGTCTATATCCGTGACAACCAGAGAACCATCTGGACTCCAACTGATATGCTAATACTGAGTTTATGCCGTTTAAGGTGCAGTTGTTTACAGTAGCAACTTTCTTCCTTATTGTCTACTTAAGCTCATTAGTAAGCCAATGTGTTACGTTATATTTGCACAATGACATTATGAGCGGCTGTAGAGTCATTACTAAGATTATGATAAATTCAGCTTTCTTAGTAGAATCACGCATGCGTGCTACCAAGAATTAGTTAATTAACTACAAAAGTGGGTGGGGCTGTACCGTGCTCTCGATCAAGCTGAATCAGCATACATGGCATAGGGTGACTGAAAGGCGATTGTGTTAATTTACACCTGACTGTGCTATCAAACGTCAAGCAACAAACTTATATGGCTGATAAAGAAGTTGAAGAGTTGAAGAACAAAGGAAACGGGTATATTACCAGTAAGCCCCCTCAATACAGGAAAGCGGTGGAAGCGTACACTGAAGCGTTGTCCCTCGACCCCACCCACCATGCCGTACTCAGCAATCGAAGTCTAGCATATTACAAGCTTGAACAGTACGAGAATGCGCTATTAGACGCAGAAAAAGCCGTAAGAGTTAACCCTTCTTGGGCTAAAGGTTATCTAAGAAAGTGTGCAGCTTTGAATATGCTTAAGAAGCATACTGATGCTCAAACTGTCGCTGAAATGGGGTTTAGGCTGATGCACAGCACAGCACTTTGTCGTGATTTTGTATCCCAGTGGCTCAAAGCTTGTGAGGCTTTCTATTCTATTGAAAGGCTTCCTTCTCTCTTGCCACCTGGGGCTGCAGAATTATGCCAGATCATGATTAGCCACTGGATTCAATTCCGTTCTGAGACAAGTGCCGACCAGAGTGCTACTTTTTTGCCCAGTGGTTTGGTGATCATTTCAAAGCAGTACTGGGAAATTTTTTTCCACTGCTTAGCTAGTCGTACTTCACCATCACTTGCCTTAACACATGAGCTTACATCAAAGCATTTGAATGGCGTTGCTGATGAATTCACAAGGATTCTCAGTTTGTTTGGCCATAGTGTGGGGACATTCATGAAAGATTGGGTTAGCTCTATCATTGACCCTAAGGCTTCGGCTGAGCTGACATCACAGGAAAGTCCCCAACTTGTCACTTACCTTAAGTCCGACTTGCATGAGACGCTGTATCCACTTGTGTACTCCCTTTTTGCCCTTGCAATCACAGTAGTGTGTACCCGTGTATACACTCTTAACTCGGCAAATACAGGATTTAAATCGATCAATGTAATGCTACGTGCTTGCCTGGTGCTATTTGATTACTCAATACTTGGCACAAAGGAGTATGTGAGTATTCATCTCAAAGTCCTTACAGGTCTAGTTGATTCTTACAACAGAAGATATACTCCAATCAATGATGAAGATTGTGCAGCTATTGTTAAATACTGCAAAAAGATTGAATCACTTTTGCCTGCCTATGCAAAGAGCTGTAGTTGGGAGTATAAGCAGATGGTAGGGGGTTATGAGCAAATAGTTGCAACAGCAAAAGGTCTTGTCCTAGCACGCCAAACTGGCACTGCCATTCCCTTTCAAGAACTCTCTGATCAACCCCAACAAATGAGCCTAGCATCAGCTCTGAGAGACGTAGAAAACCACCCATATCAGGTTAGGCATTTTGCCACAAAGCAATTCCAGGATGTTATCAGCAAACCACGAACAATGGTGACTCTACAAGATGGTGAAGTTCTAATCCAATTGACAGGTATGCCTATTAACATACATACAATGCCATGTACAAGAGCCAAAAGTTAATGCACATGTATTTGTTATACAGAAATATTCCTGAAGCTGAATGAGTTTGATAGCGCCAGAAAAGTTCTCACTACCGGAGAGAAGATAATCCTCTCCCTTATTGGCGTCCAGTTGCAGCAGGGGACACTACTCATGAAGGAGGTACCTTCAGCTGTTGCCACACTACGCCAAGAGGTCCTTATGAATGCTATACTTCTGAAACATTTAGATGTGAGGGTAGTGAGTGATATGATGATTAGATGGAAAAGCCTGTATTCGGAGTTCAAAGCTGTAGCTATTATGGAGGGTCTTAAGAGTACATATTGTTCTACCGCTAAAGCACTTCATAGCCTCCAAGCCTCAGGTTCTCGTTCTAGTAGAAATACAGCCTCGTCAATAGAGGAAAACCATGAGAAAATGGAATCTGAATTTCTAAAGAAGCAAGCATTCCGGTGCTGGAGTGCAGTTGTTGATGTTCCCAATCAAATACCGATTGAGAAGATCTTAGAGCCAGATGAACTGGTAATAGAATTCATCCAGGTGGGAAAACATGATGAAATGAAGCTTCGTGCATTTCTTGAGATGTATGTGTTAACCATTCTACCTGATGGAGAGCGTGAGCTAATCAGTGTCGACTTTACTGTATGCAACCGACGGATAAAGGATTGGCTACATGAATGGAATGCTTACACTAGTGAAGGCATTCATACCAGTAGTTCTGAAGCTGTAAAGAAGCTAGAAGAGGCAGGTAGACAGCTTAGCAAAGCTCTTTTTCCTTCTTCTGTTCAGAAGAAGATCAAACAACCAAAAGTGAAACACGTTTACCTTTCTTTGGAACCTTATAATGCACTACCACTCCACTTACTTCCCGGTGAAGATGGGAACCTTTTGTTTGCGGATTGCACAATTAGTCATATTAATGCTTGCCGTGAGCTACTTCGTGAATGCACAATTAGATATCTCGCCCAGGATGGTATGGAGGGTAACCAACAATCAAAGAATGTTTCTATATCATCTAGTGCTAGTAGTTGCTATTCAAGTTCAGTTCCACAACAACAAGCAGATGGGATAAAATCCAATAGTGAACAGAGTAGCACAGAGAAAAATGTAAGTCAGCCGGATGTACCTACCCCACTTGATCTTCCCAATAGTGAATGCTTCATTTTTGCTAATCCAAATTATGATCTAACACTCCCAGAACCAATTATCAGTGAAGAATCTTCAGTCATGAAGCAGGTACTGGAAATGTTTATGGAGAAGCTTTCGCTAACTGAGATTGAGAGGTGTGAACCTTTGCCTTCATCACAGTCTGAAGCAGACATCATCAAAGAAATTGCTTCAAATTCTCATCCTGAATTGAATGTACACATAAAGTGTGGCAACGATATGACCATAGATTCGATATTCAAACTAAATTCACCCCTTTTTGCGCATTTTTCCACTCATGGATTTGGCAAGCCTGATTTGAAAGTGTCTTCCTCAACCATCTGGGGTGATGCAAACTCTGGCTTAGCTTTGTCAGGTTTTAACACATACAGAGCACAAAAATTTGCACACATTGCTGCAGTAGGCATACTTACACCTTTAGCTATTCATGGGTTGAATCTCAAGGATACACGCCTAGTATTTCTGTCTACCTGCGTCTCTGCTTTAGGTACCTCTGTACTGCTTGAGTCATCGAACAGCCTGGCCAATGCTTTTCGAGTTGCAGGAGCCTTGACAGTGATAGCAACTATTTGGAACATTCCTGATGAATCTACTGTTCAGTTTGTTCGATATTTCTATGAAATAGCTCTTCAACCAGGAGTTCGCCCATCAGAGGCATTGGAAACGGCACGGGACGAGTTATGCAAGGACCCCAACTACTCATACTTACAGAACTGGGCTGGCTTTGTCTGTTTTGGAGATGACCTTCCATTGTTTCCAGTATCCTAGACTATTAAATGTATGTTGTGTCGGTTTACTGTACAATCCATACTAGTATGAAACTTGAACACAATATCTTTGACTATCCACAGTAACCTGATTCTTTCTTATCGATAATCGGTAGTGGTCGTCATCCTTATACGCATGCGCAAATATCGCATAACCTTTCTTCTTTCTTGAGTGAATTTATTATACATCATGTGACTGTGTTTCCAATTAGCCACTCAATAGCTAAACGTTTAGGGGGAGGTATACTACCTGGCAGAATAATCATCGAGAAACTAGGCTAAGCCTTGTGCGATTGAGCTGTAAAATAATAATAATGGGTGAGCAATACAACTGTGAATTCGTAGAAACTCCTCCAAAGGAATTTGAGTGTACAATCTGCTTAAATATTTTAAAAGAACCATATTTAAACAACTGTTGTGGACAACACTTTTGTCAGCCTTGTATACAGAGGATCATTGATGATCAAAAACCGTGTCCACTGTGCAATAAGGCAGACTTCATTGTGATCCTCGATAAGAAGACAGAACGTAAGATTCTTGACTTGCATGTCAAATGTCGAAAACACCAAAATGGGTGTGAATGGGTGGGCGACCTAAGAAGCCTAGATCAACACTGTGATACATGCATGTACACTGAAATGGACTGCCCTAATTCTTGTGGTGAACTAGTTCAACGACGGCTCCTGTCTTCCCACTTGGAAAAAAAGTGCTCCAAACGTCACTTTAATTGTGCATATTGTGGACATAAATCCACTCAAGAAGACATTACCACTGTACACTGGCCAGTGTGTGATCAATATCCTGTTGCTTGCCCAAATAATTGTGGTAAAGAAGGCATTCCTAGATTTGAAGTGGAGGAGCACAAGTTGAAGAATTGTCCCCTTCAGGAAGTTAAATGTAAGTATCATTACATCGGATGTGAAACAATATTTCTTAGAAAGGAAGTGGACACTCATATGGAAACAGGAGCGAAGGAACACTTACAACTTATGGAGAGGTATGCTGAGCAGTTTGTGTGTGAGAATAAAGAAGCTGAAGCATTAACTATTTTCTATTGTCGTAAATTGGGTGAAGCAAGGAGACTCTTGAGATGCAACTGTGTCTACACCAAGACTGTGACGAGTATATGCTATAGAACTGGTGTGTTCTATCCTTTGTATGGCCCAGGCTACAGAATGCAATTGTGGTTCTATACACACAATGATCAAATACGTGTAACAGTAGGTGTATTAGGTGGCCATGACGATTATAAACTCACATGGCCTCTGAAGGCAATTGTGACTGTTGAACTAATCGACCCATTTGGTAGGTATGAACCTGTCAGCCAAAGCAAAAGAGGCATCTGGCATAGGCCACAATATAATAATACGACTGGAGTGACCTTTGACCCTTTCATATCGGTGACACAAAGTAATTACTATGCTCGAGGAAGAGATAAAGAAATGACTTTTAATGTCTATTTATGTCAGCCTGGAAAGCATCCTGATGACAAACCTATTGTGTGACTAGCCTCTATTGTTTTTAGAGTGTATTATAGGAGGTTTGATTGTCATAAATGATTGTGATAAAGTAGTGAGATAATATATGGGCCATTTCATTGTAAATCATGAATACAGGAATAACTATCAACAATGAAATTCATGTAGAAGTATATGTATGCACAGGTGTGTATGATCAACATCATGACACATAATAAAATATTATGATTTGGGATCTGCTAAACAAGACCACATAAGGTAATGTATCTATAACTAATGGACATGAAATATTGCCATGCATACATATCATAAACACATAAACCATGTATGGGCATGAAATAATTTGGTCTGATTTGATACAGTGTGACTTGTTTATATATCATAGTTCCATAGCTGACTTCACAATGTACACATTCAAGTGCGCATGCAAGCATGTATGTCCTGATTGGATGGCAAATCCTGTCATCACATCCTCCCAACATGCTATAGGGCACTAGCTAGATAGTTCAATACACCTATTATCTGGTGGATTTAATATATACCGATATTAATATATTATAAAGCGATATCGTTGTTCTGTTATTTCCATGTTGTATTTGTTTCTGGGTGCATTAGAGTTTAACTTAGCATTAATTTTGTGCTATTATGTATCTCTGCATTGATATAATATGTAAAATCATTATCACGGTAGCTACTGTACAAGTTAAATCAACCATGTCTGTTGTGACACATAATTATAACTGTTTTGCTCTTGTAGAGTTACCCGTGACACTAGCTTCTGATGATGGTATTGTAGACTGTAGCTGCCATGCAGTGACTGGTTAGGATTTCACTGTGGTAACGTCAGAATACAGGCTTGAATTATTGTATTCTGCAATGCTGGCATGGGAGTACAATGTATTCGGTTATTTTATTATGTCATGTGCTTCTTGCATGCTTTATAATAATATGGGGATCAGAATTCCTTCCTTCTCTCTGTATAGATGTAATTACACTCTGACATAGAAACACTCCCAGTAGTTGGAAGCAACTATTGTGGTGTGTAGTCAAAGTAAGAATTACATGATCATGATCTTAGGAAGGTTAATGTATAATGCTAGTTCCATCCCCTCAGATGGCCTGGGGGTGAGGCTAGTATAATGCAAAATTCCATGCCTACTAATGGCTCTAAGGAATACTGCGAGAATCATAACAGCTTTAATTAAGTTTTAAACTGTGACTCGGTGCAGTGAATGCATGTTTAGCTACCATATTTATGGCACCACTGCCAGGTGTTTAAAGATAGTTGTTGGACATCATGTGATTAGTGCGGCTTGCGGAATCCTGAAATGGGGGAGTATAAAGCTACTTCCACATTCATACGCTATTACTGTACAAAACTTCAAGTATCTCACTAGTTTAGCCGCTACAAGTAATAGTAAAGTGTCTAGCCTGGGTATAAGATGTCATACAAGCATGCGACTTGTCATAGGTACTGCCGAAGTTTCGAACATCTATGCGCATGCGCAATAACCGACTAATCGCGCGCCAATCGCTTGCGCTAGCGTATGAACACCGCATAGCATAAAACGACAGGTCGAACCGCTGAGTGCTGAGTTGCCGCAGTCAGCAGCAACGTGTAAGACAGTAATCATAATGGCTGCGCGACAGTTTTGTCAGCAGACTACCTATCTGGGATACGTAACCGAACTTATTCCTAAAGACTGCTGTTTCAAGCTCCGCATTCGTAGCGAAGATTACTCTGGAAACGATCTCATCTATGCGTACGTCAACTCCGAAGTGTGGTATCGCCCATTGCCCAACTTGAGCGGTAGTTATGACCGTTATGGTACGCCTGAAGGTTATGATCCCTCGACGGCCAAGCCTGGCGATAAGCTGAAGGTATATCTCACCGTGGGCGCTCTCGTGTTGGTCGAGGGCGTGTACTTTCGTGACCATCTTCGTAATCGCATCGATGTCCGCACCGTTTTTCTGCTGTACGACCAGCAAGGAAAGCAAATTTCCGATAAGAAAGGCAAAATCATGTTCGAAGAACCTCGTTGGTGGATCGACATGATCAGCGCGCAAGGAAACACCTGGTTCAACGCGTTCTTTTCAGACGGCGACGTGAATTTTACGCGCTATCGTACCGAACTTAACGAGCTCTACCAGCCCAAGAGCAGCCTGCAGGAAGTCGCTGTGTTGTCTCGCTTGCTGTATGGCTACGCAGTCACGTATCAACTGACAGGGAAGGAGAAATACCTCACCGCCCTTCGCGAAGGAGTCAGATATCAGCGCGATACGTTTCGTCTCGCGATGCCCGACGGCAAATCCATTCTGTGGGCCTCGTACTACGATGGAACTGACGCCCACCTGCCGTCGAAAAGTGGTGATGACAAAGACACCATCCCGTTGTATGAACAAATCTATGCATTGGCTGGTATTACGATGTACTATCGCATTAGTGGAGATCTCGAGGCTCTCAAAGACATTCTGGCTACTGTTGAGGCCTTCAATGTCTATTTTCTGGACAAGACCAAGTACGGCAACTATTTTTCGCACCTGGATCCTCAATCGCTGTCTCCACACAAGGAATATCTGGGGATAAACCATGCCAAAAAGAACTGGAATTCAGTTGGTGACCACATTCCTGCCTACTTGATCAATCTCATCTGTGCTCTCTCTGGAAAGCCAGAATTTGCTGATGAAATGAAGCAACTTCATCACATGCTTCTCTTTCTGACAGAAGACATTATAGAATATTTTCCACAGCACGATAAGGAAGATGGAAGTGTCCTTGTTGCAGAGCGATTTTATCAGGACTGGACACTTGACAAAGAGTACAGCTGGCAGCAGGATCGTGGAATTATCGGACACAACCTGAAGATTGCATGGAATCTCACCCGTGTTGCATTCTACCTCGAATCTACGATCGACGATGAAACGCTGTTTCCACCTGACACCAAGGCAAAGCGTGTGCAGCTGCAGGAAGATTGCCTTAAGGTTGCAAGGGAACTAGCAATCGCCATGGACGAACTGGGAGGCATTGATAGGTTCAGAGGTGGCTGCTTTGATGCTGTTGAGAGGCACCCTACCAATGGCTACAACCTCATGTTTACCTGGTTTAGCACAAAGGATTTCTGGCAGCAAGAGCAGGGAATTCTCTGCTATCTTATCCAGATGGGTACCACTAAGCATGATGCCAACTTTGAGAAATTCAAAGAGCTTGCCACTGCAATGTCTGCCTTCTATTGTGCCTTTTTTGTGGACCTTGATCGTGGTGGAATCTACTTTCGTGTCACGGATATCGGTGTGCCAATCATGACTGGCGAGTATGCAGATAAGGGAGGCCATGCAAAGTCCGGTTATCATATCTTTGAGTTGTGCTACTTGGCACACATCTACACCTTGGTGTACAACAACCCCAGTCCATTTACCCTGCACTTTGCCCCAATTGTTCCAGCTGATGGTAAGCTGCATCTTGCACTTTCTCCTGATTTTCTTCCTAAAGATGCAATTGATTTTCAAAGCAAGGACACCCGTGTGGAAATAGTAGGAAAAGGATTGCCTAAGCCCATCAGCCAAAAACTGGACGACTTCACACTCGAGCTTAACCTACCAAAATCACTGGAGGGGACAACCGTGAATGTTCAAGTTACATTTCAACCCAACACAACTGAGCATGACCTCTCTGAATCAGAGGTCCCAAGCCATATCCCCACAAAAGGCAAGATTGGTGTGCTTGTTGAGAGCCACTACGACGAATTGGAGGTGCAGTATCTACAAAAGAGGCTACCTAAGGAAGGATTCGAGATGGAGCTCATTTCTACTCTCTGGGGTAACAACATGCTTGAATTCCAGGGCAACGAATGCCATGACCCCATACGAGTCTACAGGGACATCGACGCCATCAAGCTGAAAGATTACGTCGCCTTCTTCTTCATCAGCGGCTACTGTATGGATCGGCTTCGCTATCAAGAGAAACCCGAGAAAGGAAAGCCTAACCACAGTCCAGTGGTCAACCTTGTCCGTAAGATCGCTAAGGCCAAGAAGACGACAGCCACCATTTGCCATTCACTCATGGCCTTCAACTGCGCTCCAGAGGTGATGAAGACACTCAAAGTTACTTGTTCTCATAACATCATTGATGACGTGAAGAATGCTGGTGGTACAGTGATGTACCAGTCCAGTGGAGTCGGTACTCTGGATGTATATGAACATGAATGGATGGTCTCAGGGAAAACATCTTCTAACATGGAAGAAACTGTTGATCTCCTAATTCACAAGCTCAACAAGGATCATGGCTGGAAGTAACTCACTTGATTTGTTAATTATCTGGAACTTGAACTGGGAACTGATGTAATTGCCATAGTAGTTAGACGTAGCTGTTCATTGCTGATAATATCATGACGTGTTATTGTTGCTGACTGATTGGCTGTTACATAAACGAGTAATTGGTAATGGTCGTCATATTCCCACGACTGCGCATGCGCTAGCACTACCGTTTCCTCTTGCTATGATGTCGTGTGACACAGGAAAAAAATTCAGTTAACAATCATTGTAGAATTGTCAGAATTTGATGTAATTTTGCTAAAATTACAATAATATTATTTTTACCACATTAAAGTTTCACAAAATTGTACCAATGCAATGGTTGTATTTTGGCAAAGGAGCACTTGATCTTGTAAAATTGTTGTATTTAAAAACACAATGATTGTAGATTGCTAGTACGATCATTGTAAAATAAGGCTTCAATTGGTGCTAATTGCCTACTGTTACCAACTACATGGTGTTTTTGTTGTATTTCAGAAATGCAATCCTTGCAAAAAATTGTGCTGATTGCAAAATGACTGTAAATTTACATATTACAACAATTGTAAATGAAGATTTTTTTCCTGTGTGACCTAGTAAACCGTCATTGAACTGCAATAATGAGTCAAGGGTATGACTGTGAGTTTGTAGAAGCCCCTCCAAAAGAGTTTGAGTGTACAATCTGCTTGACTAGCTATTTTGAAAGATCCACATTTGAACAAATGTTGTGGACAACACTTCTGTAGCTATATAGAGGATAATCAATATCAAAAACTGTGTCCACTGTGCAATAAGGCAGACTTCATTGCGATCCTTGATAAGAAGACAGAACACAAGATTCTTGACTTGCAGGTCAAATGTACACATGTACTGAGTATCAGATTGGGTGTGAATGGGTGGGTGAGCTAAGAAGCCTAGATCAACACCGTGATACATGTACATACGCAAAGGTGGATTGTCCCAATTCTTGTGGGGAGCTATTAAATTCAACAAAGGCTTTTTTTTTCCCACATGGAAGATATGTGCTCCAAACATCACTTTAATTGTGCATATTGTAGACATAAATCTATTCAGGAAGACATCACAACGGTACACTGGCCAGTATGTGACCAATATCCTGTTGTTTGCCCAAATAATTCCGGTAAAGAAGGCATTCCTAGATGTGAGCATAAATCCAAGGATTTCCCCCTTCAGGAATTAAAATGTAAATATGAATATGCAGGATGTGAAACAACACTTCCTAGGAAGGAAATGGATGCCCATATGGAAACAGAAACAAAGGAACACATGACTTATGGAAAGATATGCTGAGCAACTTAAACGTGATAAGAAACGACTTCAATCAACAGTAGCAATCTTGTCTAAGTTAGGTACTGATGATGGTCGTGAGTATGTGGTGCATGGGAACTCTTGAGGAGCAACTGTGTCTACACACAATCTGTATGGAATGATCACAGCAGAACTGGCATATTCTATCCATTTTATGGCCCAGGCTACAAAAATTAATGCAACTATGAGTCTCGTCGTATATTGATAGCAATCAAATGGCTGTAACAATAACAGTTTTAGGTGGTAATGAGGATTATACATTCATATGGCCACTGAAGGCTATTGTGACAATGATCCAACTGGTAGACTTGAGTCTGTCAGTCAAAGCAAAAAGGGCATCTGGCATGGGCCACAATACAATGATACAACTGATTAATCCTTTCATATCAGGGGTACGAAGTGATTTGTATGCTCAAGCATGAAGTAAAGAATTGACTTTTAACATCTATTTATGTCAGCCAGGAAAGCATCCTGATGACATAATTAATGTGTGATTTGTATTTAGTGTGTATATAAGGGAGATTTGATTATCATATTAACTGATTGTGATAAACCATGATAATATAAGTGGACCCATGCATGGTACATCATGAATACATAGTATAATAGTACTACCGTTGTATCAGTGACTGTAATTAGAAGTATGCACAGATACGTAAATATCAACATTAGACATGTAGTAATAAGATATTCACCAAACAAGATCGGATAGTGCAGGAATCTATACATTGAGTGTGCATGTATAAAAAAATTAATGCCATATCATGATATGTGTGGTGTAAACATCCAACCATGGCATGCATGTGCATGAAATAATTTGGTCTAGTTGATGCAACGAAATTTGCTGGTTTACTATATAGTACCATAGCTCCGTGGTTGACTTCAGTGACCTCTACACATTTTTTAATTGTGCATGCAGACATGTATGTTCTGATGATGTTAACTTTTAGCCCTCAGTCATCACATCAATATTATATATCCTCCCATACATGCTAGGCAAACATGCACACTTGTAGCCCACCTATGACGTAGATCATACCGCCAGGGCAACATAATATAATGCCATACACGCACTGTGCATATGCATGGTTTGGTGGTTAGGGCAATATGTTGCCCAGCTGTACTACTACAGGCAGCTGGCCTAGTGGTCAAACTCTCTATTGCAACATTGTGGCTACAAAACCAGTTAACGCACCCCTACAAGGGCTGTATGGAGTAATGCACTCATGAGTAACCACATACAGTAGGGGCCTGGTGCATTAACTATAACCTATATTATATTAATATCTACTGGAGTTATGAAATGAATCATTATCACATAAGTACAAGAGATTCTGAACATACAATATCATGTCATTCACTATGTGAAATTATATGGGAGACTATAGCAAGAATTAATATTATATGGTTATATCTCTACATACATAGCTACCCTATTATAATACAATAATATAGTGCCTACTATATTGCCTGTTTGTCAGCTGTCGTGTGTTTTCTAGTTTCAGTTTACTTCTCAAGTCTTTCAGTATACATATCTAGTTCCTTAAATGCTGCTTCAAACTCCCCCAAGAGTTGTTTATGTTCAGATATTGTAGACTACTCTCTTTAATACAGTGCAACATAACATACTGCTTTGCCTTTTGGACTTTTTTTTTAGAAGAATAAAAAATCTAACAAGATGATGCTAAATCTAAAATATGCTATACTTCTACACACGTGTGTATGGTACTGTGTATCGTGGGGCTATTTCAAATCGCTTAGCGATCTGTGTTGCCTACAGCTCTCCCAGTAATATTGACCATGAAGGGGATAGCTGGCATCTGTGGGCCACTGTGTCTATTGGCGTAATGACGTCCCACAGGGTTCTGCACATCTCTGTGCTGGGCTGCTCTTCCATGTTCTTGGATTCTCTCCCTTATTGGTCTCTTTGTCTCCCCAGTGTGGCTCCATGTTGAACAAAGGGCACACTTAAGCTCGTATGCAACATTCTTAATTGTGCATCTGCCTTCTAATCCAGCTTTGCAAGCCAAGCACTGACCCGGATTAGGGCACCTGTCAGGCTTGAGTCGCTCAGTGTACATATCAAGTTCCTCAAGAGCTGCCTCAAACTTTCCCAAGAGCTGCTTATGCTCTGCCATTAAACTTGCTTTCTCTATGCTTATGAGCTCCAGTGCTTTTTTGTATCCCTTGTTCTCATCAATGCATGCATTCAGTCTATCTTGCCTAACTTTTATTTCAGCATCATACTTTTGTTTTTCCCCCTTCAGTCTCTCTTCAAGCTCTTTCTGACGCTTGTTATACTCCTCTATCTGTCCATGAAGAATACGTTTCTCCCTTTGTTTTTCTCTCATGGCAGCATCATGACTTAGTTTAGCCTGTTCAAGTTCTTCTTTACATCGGGTAAGTTCCTTCTGCAGTGAAGCAACCATTACTCTCCTTTGGTTTTGTTCATCCTTCAGTTTGTTTTGTAACTGCTTGAAATCTTCAATCAAGTCCAATCTCAGTTTATGTTCCTGCTCCAAGAGTGTAGCTGTCTCTTGCAGCCTTCTTTGTGTCTCGTATAACTCCCTTTCAGTCTCTTCTAGCGTTGTTTGTGTCTCATTCAGGGTCATTTGTGTCTCATTTAAACGCTTATGTTCCAAGTCCAAGCTGTAATCTAGCTGAGAAAGTTCTAAAATCAGAGCATAATTTTGTTCATTTATCTTGGTCACTTTATCATTAATTTGTTCCATAGACTCATCACACTTCTGTTTGTCATCACTCAGTTTACTAAACTCTTTCTTTTGCTGATAGACTTGTGTTTTTAGCGCTCTATTTTCTACCAGCAGTTCTTGTCGTAGCTTGAACTCCTTTGCTTTTACTTCAGCTTCTGCCAAGATTCTTTGTTTCTTTTGCTCTGAAATGCCATGCAACGGTTGCTCATCATGAGACTGAGTGCTGTCTTCTATTAATACTCTCCAACATCGCTGCTTGTGGCAAAGGAGGCCAATGATGGTAACTAGCAAGACCACAAGTGATACTACGACCAGGACGGGCGTTGTGTGAATGCTACTCTTAAGCTTCACTCCAAAGATAACTGGACTGTCAGTCACCGTATTGTTGAGGATTAATAAAGGCAGCGACGCGGACATTCTTGCCTTACTGTTCTGCCCGTCTTTTATCTTGTAAGTGGGTAGCTATACGAGACTCTCGAGCAAAGGTCACTTCCACACATGTACATGTACATGTACGTAAACACGGTTTTTTACAATGGGCGTTTCCAGAATGTGGTAGTTACGTAATTCATATGCGCATGCGCATTGCCGCGTATTCGGATGGCTGTACTCGCTTGCAGACATCTTGCCTAACCGCAGAGTGTAGATCATGACCCATAGCAAATATATTCATGAGCATAGGCCTCAGCTACAGGGCACTAGCTACTATGCTGCTGTGTTTCATTTTGACTAGTATATATGAGTGGCTTATTAAATTAACTGTATTTATAGAAGCTGCTCTAACTATCCCTCTACCGTCCGTGCTTTTTGCTTTTTGGTCTGAAAGGGCAAGAATTGATCAAAGTGTGCAAATTCCTGTAAGCAATTAAAGCCACCTCCTGCTAGCTAAAGCCACCCTTAAAGCATTCCACTCATCAATTTCCCATCACCTGTATACTCCAGCAAAACAGGCAGCATTGTACATCCTGTAACATTTTTTATGCACTTTGTCTACTATTTCTTGTTTTGGGCTTTATTGCTAGGTTAACAGCGATGAAATGTGTTTCACCCTTTGACTTCTTTAGGAGTAAGACAAACAAAACTCAAAACTAGCAAGAACTAAGTGATGCTTTAATAGGCAGATAGATTGAAATGTTAGAGGTTTGCAGATTTTGTGGTATCAATCTCAAAGGTGGGGCTACTTCAAATATATCTTCTACTAGCTAGCGGTCGACATTACCCCATGAGTTTGACTGTGAAGGGGATGTTAGGTGGTGATAAATTGCTATGCTTATTGGTATAATGATCTCCCACGGGGTTTTGCGTGTTTCTGTTCAGGGCTGCTCTCCGATGTTCTAGGATTCTCTCTCTTATCGGTCTCTTTGTTATTCCATTGTGGCTCCATGAACAAAGGACACACTTAAACTCATAGGAAACATTCTCAGTGGTGCATCTGCCTTCCAATCCCACTTGACAAGCTATACATCGACCTGGGTTAGGGCACTGCTGTGGAGGTTCCAAACTGAGCATGTGAGACAAGATTTGAGTGTGAGGCAACTCCTCTGGGTGATGTGTAGGGATGAATCTAGTTTCATTTTGTCTCCAAAGAGCTTCTGACGAGATTTGAGTGTGAGACAACTCCTCTGGGCGATGTGCAGGGATGAATCTAGTTTCACTTTGTCACCTAAGAGCTTCAAACATTCCCAACAGCTGCTGATGTTCAGCCCTTAAACTCTCTTTCTCTCTCCTTATGCACTCCAATTCAACTTTATACCTCCTGTTCTCATCTTCTAAACTATTCTGTTGCTTCATACACTCGTCTATCTGTCCATGAAGACTATGTTTCTCCTTCTGTTTTTCTCTCATAGCAGCATCAAGATTTAGTTTAGCCTGTTCAAGTTCTTGCTTGTATTGGTTAACTTCATCCTGCAGTGAAGTCACCACCACTCTCCTTCGGTTTTGCTCCTCCTTCAGTTTGTTTTGTAGATCCATCCTCAATGATTGCTCTTGCCGCAAGTTTATGGTTGTCTCTTCTAGCCCTCTTTGGGTCTTTAGTAAGTTCCTTTCTGTCTCCTCCAGCATCAGTTGTGTCTCATTTTGATTTTTACACTCCACATCCAGGCTATCATCTAACTGATAAAGCTCTAATGTTAGCTCATAGTTTTTTCATTCATCTTTGTCACTTTATCATTCATTTGTTTCATAAACTCATCATACTTCCGTTTATCATCACTCAATTTACTAAACTCTTCCTTTTGCTGATAGACTTGTGTTTTAAGTGCTTTATTTCCTGCCAGTAGTTCTTGTCGTAGCTTGAAAGCTGTTTGTTTACATTCAGCTTCTGCTAGTATTCTTCTTTTTTGCTGTTCTGAAATATCATGCAGTGGCTGCTCATCGTGACACTGATCATGAGTGCTGTCTTTTGTTACCCTCCAACATCTCAGCCTGAGTATTTGTCTGCATAAGAGACCAATGATGGTGACCAGTATGACCACAAGTGATAGCAGGATCTGTGTTCTAGTGCTACTTTTTACTGAACTCTCTGTCATTCTATTAATAAATATTAAAAGCAGCGATGTGGACATTCTTGCCTTAGTTCAGTGTATAAAAAAAATCTGCCTTCTATCTTACTTCTAAGATGCTGTCAGTAAAAAGGTCACTTCCTTGCATGTAACAGTTAAATAGGGCGTTCCCAGAATGTCTTGACGTAATTCATATGCGCATGCGCAGTTGTCGACGTGTACATGTCGAGCTGGAGGTGGGAGAGGCTGTGTTGCGTGTAGGGGGTTGGGCTGCTTGAAACAGGAAGTGCAATGTCACGCTTAGGACACTTGCACCACACATCCGCAATCGTACCATAGTACATAAAAGAACGTGGCGATATCTGTAGCTATCAACTATCGAGCGAGGAACCCGAAGTATAGCTATCAAGGAACATGGAGAACGAACTAGCCGAAGAACTCGAGGCTTTGCAGTCTATCTATTCCCCCGAGGAGGTCGACGTGGCTCGCCCTGAAGGCAGCAAACCAGCCTCTGTAACGCTGAAGGTGGACAAGCGGCCTGTGGTGACCTTTCTCCTCTCAGGTGAGCTTACCATAGTCTGCTGTGACCTTAATAATATATGCCAAGTATGCAGGAGCCATATAGCATGGTTCTGTAGACGGTTGATGCATGTGGTCTTAGACTAGTCATGCTCCATTAATGTTACTGGTAATGGAGCTCATACAAATTACCACATACATGATATGGGTGTGTATACCACAGCAGCAGCTAGTGATATTTATAACAACATCTATTCATAAATTTATCTTAACGATTGGCACCATGCATGCATAATAAAGATTTGATGGCTATTCAGAATTGTTTCACAGTATTATCTAACTGGCCTATGAATAGAGTTTTCACTTTCTATACAATTATGCTAAGTGAGAGTTATTCCAGTTAGATAAACACTATGAAAGATTCTGAATAAACCACTTTCCATGGTACCAGTGGTTGTTATGACTAGTTATAAACTTTCAGCATGATAATTATGTATGCTGTCAATGGTACAAACTGTATCATTCATTGATTTTATACCTCGGGGTGGGGGGGGGGGGGGAGGGCTTGTACTTCCCATACCATACAAATGATGATACTTAAGTACTGGCCTGCATGCTACTGAATACTGTTACCCAGTAGGTAGCTTCTATCCTTATTAGCATGCACAATTTACAAACTATTACAACACCATTAAAAAGACTCATCTTCTACCACTAATAACATTAAAGCCATAGAGTAAAAGATTCCAAGTATACCGGGTACTTTATTCGAATCATGCTAGTGATCACACTAGTTTTAATCAAAATGATGTCTACTCTCTCTCTACACAGCTAATTATCCTAAGGAACTTCCAAAAATCATACCACAGGGTGGCATAGATTTGCTTGGACTGAAGGAACATCTGCTGACTGAACTAGCCAGTCATTTTGGCTCTTTCTACTTGTACACACTAGTCGATGTGACAAGAGAATGGTTAGAAAATCGACCACTTTCAAGTGAGAAACATGATAAAATTGAGACTGAGGACTCAAGCAATGCAGTTGAGAACAAACAAGAAAATGCTAAGAATTCCAGCAAATGTACAGCAAAAATGGAGCCTGTTAAAATAGCTAGTGAAGCTAGTAAAGCTAGTAAAGCAGTGGAATCCTCTATAAAATCCAAAGCTGAAAATTCAAGCAAAACAGTTGAACCGACAGCGACACCCAAGAAAACAGAAGTGTGTCGATTTTATTTGCAGAAAAAATGTAAATTTGGAAGCAATTGCCGCAACCTCCATCCAGGATGGCGTCCGAATACTGAAGCTCAGCCCAGTGTTAATAGTGTATCCGATACATCAGCTGAAAGTATATGCTCTGAAGATACGATGGAAAAGTCAGGTCAACAAGATGAACAGACAGGCAAGAAGCCACGACTAAGGCAAGCAGTTGATGTCATTTCCCGCATCCTCTGGGATTCAGACTTGCAGTCTGAGGACTTCACTATTGGATACCTTGATCGCTTTGTTGGCATTATAGAGAAGCCATTCATGGCTTTTAGTTGGGAAGATCTCGCCTCCGTTGGTCATAATGTCCTGGCAGTACCCAAACATCGGATCCAGTATTTCAAATATCGAGATGAAATCGTCTGGGACAAGAGGTCAGGGCTGGATAACGTATTTGGTTCAAAGGGAGGTAAAGTGATCACCGATATTGTACCACCTCCCACGAAATCTGCAGCATCTGCAGATTCTGGTCAAGAAGCTAGCAATCAGGTACAGCAGAAGCCTGAAGCAGAGATCAAATTAATCGATGACGATGCCCCTACCTCCAAGACAGGCTACAGTGATAAAGACCGACCCACCCATTTTGTGTGCATCAAAATACAGAATGCACAAGTCCTAAAGAAAGTTGGAGAGATCCTTCAACACATCTGCAGCTGTGCACCTGATCTTGCTGTTGGATGCCTTACGCTTGAGGCCCTCCATGTCACTCTCTGCATGCTTCGAATTGAGTCAGAGACTCAGTCTCAGGCAGCTCAAGAAGTGCTGAGAAATCTCCAACGTAGCTTTGTACAGATTCTACCACCCTCCACTGTATTGGAATTCACAGGAGTGGGCAACTTTCACGGGCGCTTGCTCTACGCAAAAGTGGCTCCAAATCATGGTCTTAGTAAGCTAGTTTCGATGCTGATGGAACAACTTCTGAATGCTGGGGTTCGCACACCAGGTAATTTTGCCGAATATACACCCCATATGACGTTGTTGAAGCTCTCTCGGCCAATGCAACGCGAGGCACATACAGCAACAATCGTCCCAGCCCTCTATTCGAAATTCTCTGATATGCAAATTGGAACTCAAAAGATCAGGACACTCTTTCTCTGCTCCACATCTGGCCCAAAAGTTGATGGATTTTATGAGACGCTAATGACCCTACCTCACTCTTTTACTTGTCTTCCACCCTCATTCATGGCAATAGTTTCGGATCGAATCAGTCAGCTTGTTGATCATGGAGTCATCACACCAGCTCAAAAAGAAACCCTTACACGGTCACTTGAAGCGGATGGTGGTAAGGACTTGGACAAAGTAGTGAGAGAAGTTGAGAAACTAAAACCAAAGAAAAGCACTTCAAACCACTCATCTCACGTGATTATACTGCGTGGTGTACCTGGCAGTGGAAAATCCTTCCTTTCGTACCATTGCTCAGAATGCCTTGAAGATCCCTCTCAGGTGGCTATCTGTAGTGCTGACGACTTCTTCACAGATGATAGCAAGTATGCTTTCAGCACCAGTCAGCTTCACAAAGCTCACCTCCACTGTTTTGATCATTTCCTCAATGCCATCTTAGACCATAAGAGAGTGATTATCATCGACAACACAAACTCCCAACTGTGGGAGTACCAGTCATTTATCTACATATCCAACCTCCTTGCCATCCCTTGCTCTGTGCTAGAAGTACCCTGCCTTGATAATCGAATGCTAGAGATGTACAGAGCGAGATGTGTGCACAATCTTGATCACGCTGCATCTCTCAGCATGTATCAAAGATGGCAGAAGGATTCACAGGCTGTGGTAGTGCCTCCCAAGTTGTCCTATCCAGGTCTTCGAAAGATTGACAAGGAGAACAGACAGTCATTTTCTCTTCTATCCCTTTGCCAGCCTCAGAATGCCAATATTGTAGACTCAACGGAACCACTTGTCGCTCTCTACACTGGCATTTTCCTGACACAAGAATCTCAGTGGTTGCTACTAAATGCATTTCCCCCAACTCACCCTGAAATCCAAGCTGATCATGCTACACTCGCTTTTGAGCCCTCACTAAAGTTACTCCTGCACACCAAGATTGGAAAGCGAGTCAAAATAAAGGTGGTCAGTTCTGTGGAGGATAAGAATGTCCAAGCTGCCGTCGTAGTTTTACCAAGAGGTCTGTCCAGTGAAAATCAAATCCCTCATATCACTCTCTCCAAACAAAGCCAAGCATCATCCAAGGACTCCAACAAGCTGCTTGACTGCAAAACATACATTCCCATGAAGGACAAAGAGATTTTCTTGGAAGGTATTATCGGAGTAGCTGTGCGAAAGGTTGATGAAGTAGGTACAACCAATCCCTACATTATTCTGTCAAATGTTGACTACCATAAGCTCTTACCAAGAATGACAGTCAGCAACTCCAATGACAGCCAAGAAGCCATATCTGCTGATAAAATCTCTATATGCACTGGTGCACAGAAAGTGACTCAACTATTTGTCTTCGATTTCGATCTAACGCTGTTTAACTCTGTTGATCCCAAAGACGGTCGAGAAATTTACGAGCGTGCTACTGGAAAGCAGTGGCTCCACAGGGGATGGCTTGGCCACCCTGACTCCCTCATGCCACCTTTGAGTGTACTCCCAGGACCAGCACTGGCAGACTATCATGACCATCAAGGAAGAGCTGGAAGCTTGACTGTGGTGCTAACTGCAAGAATCGAGCGAACACAGAAAGCAGTTGAGAGAGTTTTAAAAGAGGCTCAAGTATACCCTGATGAAGTCTATTTTAAGCCAGACTCTACCTCAGATACTGAGACGTCAGCCCAATTCAAGGTACGCATCATCAAGAAGCTGTTGTCTGAAAACAAGGATATAACATTGGTGAAATTTTGGGATGATAAAGTAGAAAATCTAACAGCTGTCAGAAGTATGGCTGATAAGTATAGCAATATTCATTTCAATTTCATTGATGCTACCAAAATGATTCTGAAGAAGCAAGATTCTGCTCTTTATGCTGATCTATGTCTCCGTGGGTGCCACCTCTCCACTTTGTACAGCTGTGCTGCCACTGTAAGCATAGACTTCCTCTCTTCACAGTACTGTCGAATGATCGGCTATCAGGGCAACCCCAAAGATGTGTGTTATGTATTTGGCTCCTTTCCCATTGGCAGGAGGAGTGACATTGACATGTGCTGCTTACTGCAATCTCCTGCATCTCCTTTTGACTGCATAGACAGATTTGCTGCACAGCTTGAAGAGTGTGGCATCATCTACATCCATAAGGGAAAGGGTGCTCGCTGTCCTCGTCTCAAAGTGAAGCTAGAGTTTGATTGTGCACCACCAATTGAATGCGATCTAATTTTTGCCGTCATTGATAACAATCTTACAACACCAGGAAAGCTTGCATCCTCCACTAATGGAGGTCTGCTCTCTTCTCTCAAGCCCTCAGATTCTCGCAGCAAGACAGCACTCACTGGACCAAACTTCCTACAACAGGTTATTGAAGCTATAGATGGAAAGATGTCTGTTGGTGAATTTGGAATGGTCGTTGAAATGACAGCTCAAATTTTGAGATCCTTTCGTCAGAAGGGCAATGCTTACCATTGCATACGAACCTTCCATGTTGTGCGACTGCTAATGGAGTACGTACGATCACCTAAATTCAACCAACTCAAGGACTCCAACTGTGACGAGATCTTCAGAAATTTCATTTCCAGTGTGTCAGAAATTTCCCCAGCAAAGTGGCAGAAGCTATTTGGTGATTTTGTTCCCAAGGAGTACGTCCCTCGTATTACTGATGTCTTTGCCACTGTAAGCCACCAGGTATCAGAACATCCTGCCGAAACACCACTCTCAACTGAAATATTCTACACTGACTTCAACTCACGGCCCACGTTCCCTCCTGAAGGGTACAGTACAGTGTCACTGTGTCTCCACGGAACCAGCAAACGTTTACTGTGGAAGCTGGCATCACTCTTGGAAGCTCGCTTGCAAACATGCATTCGTAAGCTTCTCGATGCAGACATTGATGTTGTTCCAGATGGTAATGACAGTTATGAGAAGTTTTGCTTTGCCATACCTCAAGATGACATTGAAAGGAAGAGCTTCAAAAGTTGTCTCAAACATTTGACAGATGATCTATTGGATCATCAGCAAGAGCCTCTGGCACACCTTAAAGTGCTAATATCCTAAGTTTAATTCTCTTAGTGTGCATACACGTCTAGTCGCAATTTTTAACATGACATAATAATTATATTGTAGTATAGCCATGTGAGTAGTATTCATAGCAGTTCTGACATAGATTAAATTAACATTCTTGTTTTTGAGTTGCCAGCTCTTCCATTCTGTAAATTACCCTAATGTGCTCCTCCTATTATTAGTATAGAAATTGCTTGGAATAATTTGACCAGATACCCTAACTTCTGCTGTAGAGGCCATAGGGCAATAGTTAAATTATTGTTCCCATAACTGATTAGTGTGTGCAACGTGTATGTAGCCATTGCCCTATATTCATAGGGGGTGTTTGAGAGTGGTATGTATAATATATAGAGTTGTTCTCTCAGAGTCTGTACATATCAAATAATATTATCACGGATTGTGCAAAATAGTGTGTGAAATTAGTGTGATAAAGGTATAAAATTGATGTAGTTATAATTAGCTACCACAATGCAATTATACAAGAAATTCTAGTCACTGCTGGTCTCTACTGAGTAGTATTGCTCTGCAAAGATGTGTTCATTGGGTAAGACATCTTCTCTTTTCCTCTTCTTGTAATATTTGACAATTAAAAGTGCCACTAATGATGCAATAAATATCAGGATTATTTTTGTCAATAAGTACCAGAACCCACAACTGAAAATTGTCCTTGTTTCCCAAATGTGTAATTTTGCCTTGAAAACTTGTGACAAGCCATAATTGAACATAGTGCATAGTCCGAGGAAACCATAGTAAATCCCTGCCATTAATCCTTTCATTGAGTACGGTACTTGAGCACAGTAAAATTCAATGACACCTACCACAAGCATCATGTTTGAAACAGCAAACAAGAACTGTACCAGAACAAACCATCTGTAGTCAATGACACTCCTTGTTTTTAATGAGTTAGACTTCATATGGAATAGGCACTGAATAGTATAATTATGAGACAGAGCTGTATCAGTAATCTCTATGTACTGTGATCTGGCATAAGTGATTAAAATTACAAGAACAGTGAATCCAGCTAGCTCAAACAGTGTACCTAGTAAGATTTTCGAGTGGCTCTTAATCACTATACATTGGTGTAAGAGAGGATAGAAGAGAAATTCATTCAGTGGTATCAGCAGAAACCTAAGAATTATGTGAATATTAGCAAAGAAATGTTTGTGAAAGCATTGACTGAGGATACTTTCGGTATGACCGTTGTTGCCAAACAATTTAGTAAGATAGGTTGTATAGAATTCAACATTAAGAAAACTGATTTCGGTAGATACAAGTAAACTACCAATAAAAGCAATTCCAAGCATCTTGAAAAACATCTTGACGTCCTCTACTTGCTCTGTTGTAAACGGCCCACCATATCTGATTTTCCCAAAGTCTATGCGTGAAGGGATATGGTCTTCCCAGTAAGTAAAGGCACTCCTTTGTCGAGGGTGCTTATTTTTGATTGCATATCTGACAACCTTGTAGACTAGCTTGAAAGGATTCTGTGTCACTGGCTCCTTTATGAGTTGATTACTGAACAAGTAATTTGTACTCACAACAATCGTGAGACATGTTGTGATGAGCAGTGGCCCTACTAGGTAGTATTTCAACTCTATGCAAGTAAGCATATTGATGAAACCTACAATCGTGTTGCTGCTTGTAAGTGTCCATGTGTACCAGGCCACAAATGATGTAATTTCAGTAGTTGATGCATCACTCAATTGATCAATTCCAAACTGGATGATATTTGCTTGAAATGCTCCCAAACCAAATGCCAGAACAAAAATTAATATAATTATCAGAGTTTTACACGTTAAATTGCTATGATTGAATTCTGTGAAGCTAAATACTACATATGTGGTTGTCAGTAGCACTGAGCTTATCCACATTATCCTGATGCTGCAACGTATTACTTTGTATCGACCAAAATGTACATCAGCTAGCCAGCCGGTAATGGGTAACATCACACCAATAATGGCCAGGACACTATTACTAACTATATCCTGATAATATGTCAATAGATAGTTAAACACACTCATTACTAGAAAGTTCCATACCAAAACCAAGATTGCTCCCTTGTTTTTGAGTTTTCTTGTCCGATATGATACTCTACAGCATGCTTGTAAATATTCTTTGGTTGTAATTGTATCGGGTTGAGATGAGACCTTTCTGCTGCTTACTGTTGTCTCCAGCTCTTTTACAATCATTGGATTTTGTTCCTCCATGTCCGATTGACCGTGCTTTGCACTAGATCCAAGCTTCAAACTGACCAGACATAAATTGCCATCTGAGCGTTGTTTTTTAGTTGAAAAAAAACTTTCTATACAAATAACTGTGTGTGTGCATTCTAATAATATTATCTTTGGGGACTCTTGTAAGTCATTTATACTCAGTGACAATTTGATCAAGCCCTCCCCAGGTGTATCATTTGTGAAGAATCACCATAAATGGTTATCTTGCTGTTGGTTACATGTTTGTTGTGCAATGCTTCATCTAGCTAGACTTTACTTTATTATGTTGCCGTACCGACAGACTGCACGGCTTTGTTACATCATTGTTATTTTCCGTGCATCACAGCAACATCCAGAGACTAATCCCTTGATATGACACTTAGTTGAAAGTGACTGCAGCATGAAATTAGGTGGCCCGCACAAGGTGCGTGCTATGTGGTATACACAACAACCTGCTACATCATCAACGAAAACTAACGTGGTACCGCAGACAGTGTAGCACATCAAATGGCATAAACTTGCTGTGTGCCCCACTCAGAAAGAATAGGGGGCTGAGCCACCTTATATTTTAAATTCTCGGATATGTATGCCAAGATTTACTATACTGTACTTACATGTACATTGTTAGCTATGTGAATCAACTTTTAAAATTGTCTCAGCCATGTTTTTGGCACAAAATATGAAGAGCAGCTTATTAATAATTATTATTGTGATGTAATTGTCCATTCTGGTTCATTTTAAACTATGATGTGTTTACACAAAGGATAATGCCAATGTGTTGCTGATAATCGTTTGCAGTGACACTAAATCAGTTACCACAGTATACTGTTCGATTTGTGCCCTTAGCTAGTCTCCATCATTGTCTTTACTCTTTTCATCAGTTTTTCTACTGGTAGAATGTAGATGAGTATGATATACGGCGTGAAGATAAACATGGCATCAGTTGCAATTACAAGAGACTGATCCCTATGTCCATCCACTTCAAGCACACAAGGGTTGTCTGGATCAATACCAAAGGATTCACAGTAGAAATAATTGGAGTATGACTGTTGATTCTGGTATGACTTTCCTGATATAACCCCAATAAGAGCAAGGCCACAAATAGTGGCAATGGAGAAGTAGAAAAAGAACCAGAGCAGCTTGAATTCAGCTGTAAAAATTCTTCCCTATAACAGTATTGACTTATTGTTAGTACAAAATAAACGACAACTACCGGTATGCATGATTGTATCGATCTACCTGCAGATGCTTGTGTATGTATGGGCTATATGCAAACCTTAAGCAATTGCAATTTATTATGTCAAAGAAGATGATAAAAACTTCAACCCTTTCAGCTTCTGCATATTTCATTGATAACATTTTGGATCCATACAGTGCAAATTTCATTTTGAGTTGCCCCACCTATAGCATGATTCCACTTTAATTTGTTATGTTACCATCTAGCTATAACATGCAACAATGTGTTGTGATCTAGAAGTTTGTAGGTAATAATACTGGCTTGCGTGTATGCTGAAGGATCATTGACTGGATTTCTGTATTCTAGATATAGCTGTTTTAAGGATAGGTGCCACACCTGTTTTGGATGAAGTCTCATCTTCAAGAGTTTCCATACTGTGAGGAGATTAAAGGTGATGCCTGTAGGTATAACAATGCATATAGGGAGGATGAAAATATACATTGCTGTGGTTAGATTCCTGGGGAGGCAAGTGCTCAGGGATACAGTATATGAACTTAGGATGTATCCTCCAGTTCCAAACAAAACTCCGACAGGAATTATTGGAAGAGTGAGTGCAATCACAATGGTAAGAATGTGTATAAATTTAATGTATCTAGTGAGATGAATCTTTCTGGCATGAACAGGAAACCAAACACTCCAGAAGACTGCTATTGTGTGAGAAAACCACCAGTAGCCACGCATGATACTGGAAAATATGATACTAGCACCTGTGCAAAAACATACTCTGAGTTTAACGTGAATTACCATAATTATTATAGGTATAAGAGATATAATGCTACACTGTCAGCCATAACAGTATAAACTCTTACCTAAGAAGGAGCAAAATGGTGTAGAAAGTTCAGTAGTTTGTAGTAGATCGAAAGATGTACAGAGTAAAGAATCTTGTCCAATTGAGGTGATAACGTCAAGTATATCAATGAAAGTATATGTCAGTAAGTAGTACACCAGTAGAATAGATGGAAATTTAAACCTAAAAATGTTTAATAATTGTTATTAAGTCTTTTCCGGGGGTATGTAGCTACTCTAACAGTGACTAAGGCTGAGAGAGACCATGAAACTTTAAATTTGAGATTGCTTACATGATTTTGTAGTTGTAAAAAGAAAGACCAAGAGCAAGAACAGTTCCTAGGATGTGAATAGCATAGAAAGTGTTCTTGATGATTCTGAAGAACAATATTGTATTTTGTGACAATTCACTCCATTCTCCACAAACTGGTGTGCAGTATCCTGTGCTAGTATCAACAGTGAATCCCTGGGAACAGTTCAGTGTTGCATTCTTGATCTGAATCAAATCATCGGTAGTGGTATGGACTGCTTCCTGAGAGGAGCAAGTTGTATTGGTATGGTAATAGTTTACAGAATAATAGTGTATAAGAGAGTCACTGCATGTACAATGCATGCATGTACTGATATAAAATTATTGTTAGCCTAGCATAATGATTATGAAGGTACCTTTAATGTGTGCATGCCAAACTTACCTGTTGTTGATTGTAGATATGGAAAAGAACAATTGGCAAAGAAAATATCATCCAAATGAAGCAAAGCAAAATGCTTAACACAATGCAAAACTTTAAATCGACCTTTGAATATCTGAAACTGAAAATGGATTTTCTTTTCTCACCAGCTATTATATTAGTCATAGTTACTTTTACTTGATCGGTAGATGAACTTAATAATATAAGTTAAATCTAGCTACGACAACCTATATAGCCTAATAGATATAGTGCTGGGTATATCCATAAGCATGTTGTGAGGGCTGGGCTACAATGTTGATAATTGTAGCGATAACAAATGTTGTCAGTTATTAACCTCACAAGTTGTTCACTAGTAGTTTCAGTGTTTAAAAGTGACACTTTCAAAATCACAAATGTCTTGAGAATACATCAATTCGTAGTGGGGAATACAATGACATATAATGTTTGCCATGCCTATACATGTATTAGTTAATAAACTGGTACACAACTTGTTTATTGCAGTTGCACCCAATGGCATGTTGTGTTATTAATTATGACATCATTAATAATGATTATTAGCTCCTGCACTGATAATGTAAACTCATGGTACTTTGGTCAAATAAATTTCTGTGCATTACTCTGGCTAAATTGCAGTGAGATATCTATATCACCTGTAGCAAAGCCATATTTACTCTATCAAGGAAATACAACAGCTCTATCATATCTTGAAGTGCAAATCTCCTAAATTTAACACTCTTTTGTGTGCATGTGTACACTATCACGTCGCAGTGCATTTTTTGAAATAGTAGCTACATAGCATGCTATAGCAATCATGAGTATTTATTGTTTCTGAATTGCTAGCTGTCCCACTGTATACTTTACCCTCATGCACACCTACTTACGTTAGTATCGAAATTGGTAGGGATAGTTTGTCCTGTGTTTTCTGTATGCTGTCAGTAGCCTCATCCCCAGGCTCCCCTGTTTTTCTGCGTGTAACATTGAAAAACTGAGGGAGCCTGGGGACGAGGCTATGCTGTCAGTAGAGGTCACAAAGCAATAGCTATCAGTGGAGTAGGAACGGGGGGGGGGGGCTGGGGCTGGGGAGGAGCAGAAGGTGGGCCTGCCCCCCTCCCCCCCCCCACACATAATAATCTCCAATAATTAGGCTTAATACATAACCCTTTATACATTGATGTTGTTCCAGATGGTAATGATAGTTATGAGAAGTTTTACTTTGCCGTACCTGAAAAGAAGAGTTTCAAAAGTTGTCTCAAGCATTTGACAGACGAACTACCAGACCATCAGCAAGAGCCTCTGGCATGTCTTAAAGCACAGATCAATTAACATCAGTTTGTTTTGTACATCCTATTATAATGCTAATATTTTATATAATGAGAATTCTATACCATGTAGAAATAGAAAATGTAGTGAAAGCAGACAATATACACAACCTAATTTCAAAAAATGTTGTGGCACATACTATTATGTTACAATCTGAACAACTCCTTTGTATACAGTATTCACAGTACCAACGTCCTTACTTCCTCTGCCACCAATTAAGAGAATTTCTGTCGGTGAGAGTGCTGTAGCTGTTGCTTCTATTCGT
Source organism: Stappiaceae bacterium (assembly GCA_964291365.2). Taxonomy (GTDB): domain Bacteria; phylum Pseudomonadota; class Alphaproteobacteria; order Rhizobiales; family Stappiaceae; genus JBDWFY01. The sequence goes on along the minus strand of OZ220010.1, from coordinate 489,630 downwards.
GGAGCTGGTAAATCATTGACATATACCCAACTATTGCTTGAAGGAGAGTAAACATGAATCTGTTCCTGAGTCGCTGTTTGTGTGCATGTCTCATCACCACCTAAGATGAAGAGGGACCCAGCAATTACAGTTGCTGTTGGGCCATAGGTTGGAGTTTCTGGAAGACTTTTCCAGATTAATGAAGGCAAAAGAGTGTAGGAAAAGCCTGAACGAATAAGATCACTGACTGTGGCATAGAACACGCGATTAAGAGTTCCATCATTGTTGAATCCCCCAAGTAGATAACATTTATCTTGAATGACCACAGCAGACATGTTGTAGCAGGGCAAAGGCAGACTTGCACAGATTAACCATTGTTGATATGCCACACTGAGTATCTCGACAGCATGTACATATTCACCATCCACAATACCGCCAGCAACTATAAGATAAGACTGGTAATTCACAACGGTTGGAAAGCTTCTAGCAGTTGGCATGGGGGGGGGGGGGGAATACTTTTTCCACTTGGAAAATCGTTCTTCTGCATAGAATAATTCATTACTAGTTGAATTGTCCTTTTTCAGTCCTCCAACAACTATCGGTTTTCCACCGATTTGCCCTAGACCAAATCTCTTGACTGAAAGCTGTGCTAAAGTGGTCCATTGATTCTGATATGGGTTGTAACAATAGATGCAGCAATCTTTTCCAGCAGATGCCAGACCACCACCATAGTAAACCAGTCCATTTATCACTATTGACTGTCCACTATCCATTTTAAATGGTAGACTTGCACATGGTCTCCAGGTGATATTGGCTTGCAGAGGCTGAATAATTTTATCAATACGATAAATATACCAAATATTATGACAGTTTCATAAAGTTAATGCCATAGTTACATAGTACAAAGTACATAACAGTACTTTCCAAACTAGAGCTCTCTAGAGCACACTACACTGCGTGCTGCATCAATCTGATTATGAGCTATCATATGAATGTTGTAACAGCAGCACAGCACTAGATCTACAGCAGTAACAGCACTACCAATCACAAAAGACCTTTACCTACTTAGACTTAGCAAGTTGTGCGCATGAGCAGAAAGCACATGCATGGCCAACCAGTAGTTGTGGTCAATAGGCGTGGCCAACAAAAACACACGATTTGTAGCGCTCATGGGCCCTGCTAAATGATTCAAAGTATACAGAAACCAGTTTACAACAATTTTGATGGTCTGGTTACGCTTACAACTCCTTTGGATGCCTACATGTCGAGATCTGGCGATTTTCGTGCCACAGCAACAATGACGACACAGGACAGACATACAAACCGATTGCTTTATCCCTTGCGCATGTGCACGGGGTAATTAACAAAGTGGCCGATCAAAAGTTTTACAATGCTATGAACACTGCTAACCCAAATATAGTCATTGATATGTATAGCATACATTACCGTATACAATTACCTGTTTTTTGGCAGCCAGATATTCTCTTACTTTCCCAAGCTCTTCGTGGAGTGCTGACATAGAAGCATCTTTTTTATTAAGAGCATTTTTCTTAGCTTCAATTTCAGCTATTTTTGTCGACAAAGTGTCATCTTTGGCTTTTGATACTTCTTCGTAGTGGGTTATTTCAGCTTTTAAATCTCGGATTTGACTTTCCAGGGTTGACTTCTCGACAGTAGCCTCACTGTGATATTCTTCCATTCTTTCATGTACTTTTTGAATATTTTCTTCATAAATTCTTCTTTCTTCCCTGAGTTTTTCTTCGTATTCCTGTATATTGCTTTTCAATTGCTCCAAGTACCTCTCTCTTTCCCTTTTAATCTCTTCTTCGAACAACTTCATGTTACTCTGGTTACTGTTTTCCTTCTGTGTTAACCTCCGCTTTAGAAGGATATTTTCTGTTGCTAGCCGCTCATTTGCAGCAATAGCTGATTCTTTTTCTGTCAGTATAACTTGCTGATGTTCTGACATTTCTTTCATCTCAATCCTCAGCTGTTGTATTTCTAAAGAGTGTGTCACCTTCAATTCTTCCATCTCTTCTAGTTTGTGTTGGAGTTCTACATGAATTTCATCACCTTTCTTAGCAATTACTTCCTCCAATGCACTTTTTTCTTTGCTCAAGTTGGATATTTCCTCCTCCTTTCTTTGAATTTCATCTGACTTTCTTTCACTTTCATCATGCAGTCTTTTTTTCTCATTATCATCTGCTTCAATTCTGCTCAATAGTTCAATGCGATTCAAAAATGAAGAAGGAAACTGTCGAACAAGCTCAGCAAGTCGTTCCACCACCTCACTGGCTGGGGCTCTACGTCGAGGGCTGTTATTGATGCACTTCAGGATAAAACTCATAAGGGGGTGACTATTTCCAATAGCATCGATGTAGTTTTGCCGACGTTCCGCTTCTGACACAGGAATCAATTTATCGGATTCAGCATCGGTGTACGTTTGACCCCTGTGTGGTTCGGGCCATCTTCCACTTAGGATATGTATCATCAAAATCCCATAAGAAAACTGATCAACGCTAGTATCGTACTTGGGGTCGGCCACCATCACCTCTGGTGGCATATAAGCTGGAGTACCAGGAGTCTGTGTCATACGGCTGACCTGTAGCGGGGTTAGATTAAAAATCCTGGCCACACCTAAGTCAGATATCTTTGCTGTCATATTGGGTGTCAGAAGAACATTGTTAGAAGAGAGATCTCGGTGGATGATTGGAGGTGAATGACTGTGTAAATAGTGTAAACCCAAGGCCACATCATAAAGGATGGAGTAGACAATCTCTGTAGGAAGAATATTATACTCTTGAATGCAGGAGGTGAGGTTGATCGGAAGAAACTCCATAACTAGGTAGGGAGCTCGAGCTCCTTCTTCAAAAAAGACCCCTAAAAACTGGACAATGTTAGGATGGCGTACTTGACTAAGTAAGTGACATTCGTCTTCAAATCGACGGACAGTGTAGGTCATTGTTCCTTGATCAAGAAGCATCTCGTGGATCTTCTTGCCAGCACATTTCAGCCCCCTGTATTCCAACTCTATTACTTGAGCATATGAGCCATGGCCTAGGACGCGTTGACTCAATTGAATTCCGGTTAACGTGTATGACTCAAATCCCGAAAATGAAGCTTCTTGAAGAGCCATTACGTTCAGTTCAAATCTGAATCGGGTGCTCAATGATATAGGGGTCAGAATAGCGAGGCAAGTGACCACCCCTTTTTACTCGTCGGTCGTCAGCACGGTATCATGGTTTAGACACGCCCTTTTGCCTTTTGCGAGGCTTTAGGCTTTTGCTGCAAGATCACAGATCACGGGGACTTCCAGTGCGCATGCGCTGTAAACGTCACGACGATTGTACTACGTATGTATTTGAGTCTGTGTGATTTTGTTAAACAAGATAGGTTGTACAGAATTCAACTTTAAAAAAACTGATTTCAGTACCTGGATACAAGCAAATTAGCAATAAAAGCTATTCAATGCATCTTGAGAAACATCTTGACGTCCTCTACTTGCTCTGTTGTAGTAATGTAAGTAAAGGCACTCCTTTGTCGAGGGTGCTTATTTTTGATTGCATATCTGATAACGTTGTAGATTAGCTTGAAAGGATTCTGTGTCACTGGCTCCTTTATGAGTTGATTACTGAACAAGTAATTTGTACTCACAACAATCGTGAGACATGTTGTGATGAGCAGTGGCCCTACTAGGTAGTATTTCAACTCTATGCAAGTAAGCATATTGATGAAACCTACAATCATGTTGCTGCTTGTAAGTGTCCATGTGTACCAGGCCACAAATGATGTAATTTATGCATCGTTCAATTGATCAATTCCAAACTGGATTATATATATTTGCTTGAAACGCTCCCAAACCAAATGCCAGAACAAAACTTAATATAATTATCAGAGTTTTACACATTAAATTGCTATGATTGAATTCTGTGAAGCTAAATACTACATACGTGGTTGTCAATAGCACTGAGCTTATCCACATTGTCCAGATGCTGCAATGTACCAACCAAAATGTACATCAGCTAGCCAGCCGGTAAATAAATGGGTAACATCACACCAATAATGGCCAGGACACTGTTACTAACTATATCCTGATATGTTAAACACACTCATTACCAGAAAGTTCCATACCAAAACCAAGATTGCTCCCTTGTTTTCAGTGAGTTTTCTTGTCCAATATGATACTCTACAGCATGCTTGTAAATATTCTTTGGTTGTAATTGTATCGGGTTGAGATGAGACCTTCCTGCCGCTTACTGTTGTCTCCAATTCTTTTACGATCGTTGTATTCTGTTCCTCCATGTCCGATTGACCATGCTTTGCACTAGATCTAAGCTTCAAACTGACCAGACATTTCATTAATTTCAAATTACCATCTGATGGTTGTTTTTCAGTTGAAAAAAAAACTTTCTATACAAACAACTGTGTGTGTGCATTCTAATAATATTATCTTTGGGGACTCTTGTAAGTCATTTATACTGACATTTTCATTAGACCCTCCCCAGGTGTTGTTGTTTCGTGCATCACAGCCGTTGAACACCCAGAGACTAATCCCTAGCCTCGTTCCCAGGCCCATTCCCAGCTTTTCAATGTTGCACGCTGAAAAGCGGGAGGAGGGCCTGGTAGGCGAAGTCACGTGCGGCGTGTCATGATGATCGATGTTGACGTGGCATGACGCGAACGAAACGTAGGTCAATCGAGGTCGAATAAACCGAGCCGTTTTGACACTCTCCGTACATTCTATCAACTGAAAATGTAAACTCTGAGCCCTCGAAGGATCGCATTTCACTCGTATGGTAGCGATATAGCCGTGTCTTTTGTTGTTTGTAAGCTGTAGCGCTTACAAGTCTGATGACCTTTGACGCGCGGTGTGCTCTGGACCTTCTCTCACCTTCTCTCTCCGTCACGTGACTTCGCCTACCAGGCCCTCCTCCCGCTTTTCAGCGTGCAACATTGAAAAGCTGGGAATGGGCCTGGGGACGAGGCTAACTAATCCCTTGATATGACATTTAGTTGAATGTAACTATTCCTCATAGGTGGCCTGCGCAAGGTACTTTGTGGTATACACAGCAAGCTGCTTCTGAATCATCATCAAAACTCTTAATGAAAGCTAATGTTGTATCAATCATTGTCTGCTCTATGATGAGTCTCAGATGCAGGGGGTGTAGCAAAACATTGTTTACAACACTTAAGCTTGCAACTTGTGCATGCCCCACTCAGAAAGAAAAGGGGGTTGAGTCACCTCATAATTATTTTGAAATTCTCAGATATGAGTGCTAAGATCTGTGATCAAACTTATTCTACTATTACATTAGCTATGTGATTCTAGCAATTCTGTTGCAGCAATCATGAGTATTTAGAATTGGTAGCTATACCCCACTGCATACTTCACCCTTATGCACGCCTCCTTACACCTCCCTTACATTAGCATACACTAATTTCAGGCTCAATTGATCTGTACAACTCATTATGTGACAGGCTCCGAAAAATAATGTGATGAGTAACTACCATTCTCTAACACCCAAGTATGATGACTGAATAGGGCAATGGCCGTACATATATTAAGCACCTATGGCAACAATATGGCTATATTCTGAACAAACTTCTCTTATGAACACCCCTGCATGCAGTGATGATGCTATCACCGTGGCACTCAGCTAAATGCTCTAGCCATCAGGCCTAACTCATGAAGGATTCATTACTGTAGCATTTGTATACAAGTCCTGAGATATTTTCCTTAGCAATAAATCTCAGGATTTGAGTGGGAATCAAACCCACGCTCTCACATCTCCAATGTGATGCTCAACCAATTGAGCTATCAAGCCCTTTGGGAGCAAAGTGGTGGGAAGGAAGATATATAAAGTATAGGTATTGCTTTGTGGCCTCTACTACATGACAGCTTACAGAAACACAAATATCAATTAGGACGACTATCCCAAACAATTTCTAACAAAAGTATCACCTGATGATGTCATTATCCTTAAGCCTTCTTAATGTATATAACCACATGCAGTGCATCTCTGGCAAGATATTCAATTAGTCACTGCTGTTCTTTACTGAGTAATATTGCTCTGCAAATATGTGTTCATTGGGTAAGACATCTTCTCTTTTCCTCTTCTTGTAATACTTGACCGCTAACACAGTCATAAGTATTGCAATAATTATCAGGAATATTTTTGTCAGTAAGTACCAGAACCCACAACTGAAAATTGAGTTCGTTTCCCAAATGTGTAATTTTAATCTGAAAACTTGTGATAAGCCATAATTGAACATGACACAGAATCCAAGGAAACCATAGTAAATCCCTGCCATTAATCCTTTCATTGAGTAGGGTACTTGAGCGCAATAAAATTCAGTGATACCTATCACAACCACTATGAATGAAATAGCAAATAAAACTTCTACCACAGCAAACCATCTGTACTCAATGGCCTTGCTTATTAAAGGGTTAAACTTCAGATGAAATAAGCACTGAACCGTGTGATTATTGTAAGAGTGTCCATCATCATTCTCAATAATATATCTTGATCTGGAATAAGTGACTAATGTTATGAGCACTATGAATCCAGCTAGCTGGAGAAATATACCTATCCCAAATTTCCAGTGACTCTTGATTGCTATACATCGGTAAAAGAGAGGGTAAAGAAGAAATTCGTTCAGTGGTATTAAAAGCAGTCCAGTAATTATGAAAGTATTTTCGAAGAAATCTTTGTAAAAGCATTGAGTAAAGGTGTGATTAATGCTGAATGCCGGTAGTCCAGTGAGGTAGGTTGCATAAAATTCAAGTCTATGAAAATTGAATTCAACGGATATGAACCAACTTGCAATGAAAACTATTCCTAGCATCTTGAAGAACATCTTGACGTCCTCTACTTGTTCAGTTGTAAATGGCCCGCCATACTTTATTTTTCCAAAATCAATACGTGAAGGGAGATGGTCTTCCCAGTAAGTAAAGGCACTCCTTTGTCGAGGGTGCTCATTTTTGATTGCATATCTGACAACATTGTAGATTAACTTGAAAGGATTCTGTGTCACTGGCTCTTTTATGAATTGATTACTGAACATGTAATTTGTACTCACAATGACAGTAAGACACGTTGCAATGAGCAGTGGTCCTATCAGGTAATATTTAGAATCAAAGCAAACAAGCATATTAATTAAATTTGCAAAAATATTACTACTTATAAGAGTCCATGTGTACCAGGCCACAAATGAAGTAACTTCAGTTGTTGAAGCATCATTCAATTGATCAACTCCAAACTGGATGATATTTGCTTGAAATACTCCCAAACCAAATGCCAGAACAATGATTAGCGAAACTTTCAGAATTTGGGACATTAAGCCTTGCTCATTGAATTCCATTAGGCTAAATACAACATATTTCATTGTCAATAGCATGGAGCTTATCCACATTGTCCAGATGCTGCAACGTATCATTCTATACCGACCAAAACGTACATCAGCTAGCCAGCCAGCAATGGCTAACATCACACCAACAATGACAAGGACACTGTATACAATTGAGTCTTGGTATGCTGGCAATACAGTGTCAAACAAGTAGCCATACACACTCATTACCAGAAAGCTCCATACTAAAACCAAGATTGCTCCCTTGTTTTTGAGCCTTCTCATCCGATATGTGATTCTACAGAATGTTTGTAAATATTCTGTAGTTGTAATTGTACCATCCAGAGGTGGTGGTGAAACATTTCTGGTATTTGCAGATATCTCCAGCTCTCTCTCAATTCCGTATGACCCGTCCATGTCCTATAGGCTAAGCTATTTGCACACGCCTTGCCTAAACTTCAAGCTGTTGTTTACTGTACGTTTCGTTATTTCAAGTACAATTACTGTTTTGGATGTTGAAATGAAATTGAATGAAAGTTTTCCATTGCTAACTCTATTCTATATATGTCCTTGGGACTCCTGTTATAATATATGTTTACAATTTAAAGTTGCACCACTTTCATTAGTCCCTTTCTCTGACTTTAAATGACCTAATTTCAATTCTATATAGCATCTACTAGCAACTATAGCTGTCTAACAAGCTGGTCCACACCACATGCATGCAGTGCCTGGCATATCAGACATCCAAGTTAATGAGACATTGCATATCAGGCAATTTAATGGCGCTTGCAAAACTCTAGCTATAGGGCCGTTTGTGCAACATGCATTGTATAATAATATAATTACTGTTATATTGGTAGCATAGGAAAATTAATGTTTAATTGTGGCAGATGCCTTAATAAGGGATTAACTATAAAGTAGGTTGAAAAGCTTCTATAAGTAATTGCTTATAGAACATTGAGTCAGACTACAAATTGTCAGATCACTGTCTGCTTTTAAATTCACCCTTGCCAATTAATTTTTCTTTTGATCCCTGCTGCACTTTATATAGTGATATTGGTCTTCTGCTTGTGTTCACTGAGTGTCTGTTTAAGTTTTTTGTTCTTCTGTTTGCAATCTGATAGCTGCACATTTAAACCATGATTTTCTTTCTTCTCTTTCTGTATTTCATGCTCCAGATCTCTGCAGTGTTTAAGTTGTTGATTATTAAATTGCTCAAGAGCCATCTTTTGTCGATAGAGTTCGTTTTTTTCTTCATTCAGATTTTGCATTACTACTTCTAGCATATCCGTTTTTCATCCTGTTCTCTTGCTAACTCTTCTTGAAGGTATTTCAAATCTTCTTGCATTCTTACACTGTTATTCTGCTCCTTCTCCAACGTATTTTGCATCTCTTCCACCTTGGCACTTGTCTCCTCCAAATTTTTGTTTTTACGTCCTAGCTCATAACATTTCTGCTTTAATTCTTTGTTCAATGTACAGCGTTTAGCCTCACATTTACTTAGGATGTCTTTCAACTGTTCATATGAGTCATCAAGCTCCCTTTTTGCAGCACTGATTTTCTCCACTTCCTTACTTTTATGATCAATTTCCTTTATCAACTTCCTATTTTTGTCCACTTGTTGTCCATATTTCTGAATCAATGATTTTGCTTCAAAATTTGATGAGAAAGGTATCCTCTCCTCCATAAGTACCAAGACAGCCTGCTGCTGCTGAGCAAGTTCGTTCTCTCTCCTTGTCTTGCCTAGCCAGATGTACCAGCACAGACATGTTACCAAAGCCAGCAGTATCAGTACTAGCACAAAATATGTTTCACTCCTATTCTTTAGTATGAAGCTACAAAGAGACACTATGCTACTGTAACTGAGGTACAGTGGGTACATACTTTCTACACTAAAACTATTATTCTGCTGCATAACATATAAACAGTGGTGCTTTTTCACCAAATTATATATGAAGATCTGTGTGCCTTAATGCACTGTAATGCTTCTCAGAACTGAAACAGTGTATATCACAGGAAATTTTTTTAGTTTACAACTGTTGTAGAATCATCAGAATATGATGTAAATTTACTAAAATTACAACACTTTTACAACACCAAAATTTTACAAAATCGTACCAATGCAACGGTTGTATTTTGGCAAAACAGTGTTCAATGTTGTAAAAATGTTGCATTAAAAAATGCAATGGTTGTTAACTTATTGTACAACCATTGTAAAATAAGGCTTAAATGAGTACTAATTGCCTACTGCTACCTACTAAACGGTGTTTTTGTTGTATTTCAGAACTACAATCATTGACAAAAAGATTGTAAATTTTTATGTTACTACAGTTGTAAACAAAGAATCTTTCCTGTGGTAGGCGTGACTAGTTTTAATCTAATTATAGTAGCCAGTATACAGTTGCAGCTAATGTCATGGTGAGTAACTATATAATTATACCTTTGTATTATTCATCACTTAATGAGCATGATCTAGCTACCTTGGAATGCCAGAACATGCATCATGAATGGAATTAACCTGTCACAGGAATTTTTTTTAGTTTACAACTGTTGTAGAATCACCAGAATATGATGTAAATTTACTAAAATTACAACACTTTTACAACACCAAAATTTTACAAAATCGTACCAATGCAACGGTTGTATTTTGCCAAAACAATGTTCAATGTTGTAAAAATGTTGCATTAAAAAATGCAATGGTTGTTAACTCATTGTACAACCATTGTAAAATAAGGCTTTAATGAGTACTAATTGCCTACTGCTACCTACTAAATGGTGTTTTTGTTGTATTTCAGAACTACAATCATTGAAAACAATTGCACTGATATCAAAAAGACTGTAAATTTTCATGTTACTACAGTTGTAAACAAAGAATCTTTCCTGTGTGTGTAAGTGGAAATTGACTAGAAACAATGAATTTTTTAGATTTCCAAGGAATTTGAACAATAATTGTGTACCCATTGTCAGAAATGCCAACTATGGTAATATGCGTTCCACCTCCATGAGTAAGCAGACCTATCATAGGAACAATGAGTAATGATATAGAGTACACACACCCGGTTTCATGCAGCAGTGATATGTGCATGCAATGTGAGTATGCAACATCCAATTCCCATATATAATATACCGGTATAATTATAGAAGGGGGAATTTTTTTGCTTACTATGTATTCAAAATATTTAGTGATCATACCATGATCTATCTTACCTGCCTGAATCTGATCATGAGCAAGGTGTATATGTAAGTAGCTCTATAATCTATAATCTATGTTGTAATGATTGTCTGGATTGTATAGATAATACTGCATAATCAACCAATAGTGAAGCAAATATTTTTCTTGTGAGCAATGCTTGTTACCATAAATAACTTTCACCACATCCCCAGTAGTATGGTAAAAGGTCGTCAGTATAATAATGCACAGTCTATGCGTGTACGTGTCCATGCTATGGCCTCAATCACATGCACAGAGATGAACTCGACAGATCGATGTTTCAGTCACAGAGACGAACTCGACAACACAGTACAGATCAGTGTATGCGTACTCATATAGCGCTAGCTAGCTTTATTTGTACACGGGGGTAACACGCAGCTTTTAAGGTATTCGCCGGATACGCGCGTAAGTTACTCTACATATTACTAGATTTTCAAGTCTCAGAAAGGCTCTATCAAGGCCCTGGATTTTATTATAATTAACTCATAGATTACGTCATAAATTACACCGTAGGTTTCATCATAATTACCTCATAACCACAGAAAAGTAAATTGCTACTGGGGATGTAATAGCTAATATCATTCTGAATATCTGTCAGATATCTGTTTAGCTGTCAGTTAAAAGTTTCAGATTTGTTCAGTGGCATGTCTAAAAGTCACTTCTGTATGAGTTACAACATGCTGGCTTCTTGTCAGAATGTTGGAGTCTTCACCTTGCAATAAGTAGCGACTGAGGTACTTTATGAGCCATTCTCTAACAGGGATAATCGTGAAGATGTGATAAGTGATGATACATAAAAGAATTGTGAATGACACACTTGCCGAAATGTAACTCACTGCACTGTTGTTTTTATATGCTACCAGCTGAATGATGCTGACAATGATTATGTTGTAGTATGTGGCAACTTCTAAGATGTTTAGGATGCATTTCTTGTACACCTGAAATGTTGAGAGGGCTAAAAGACTACATATGACAACCATGATAGCAGCAAAGTTGACTTTGGGTTCCTTTGAGGGGTTAAGAGCTGAAACAAGATACAGAGTCACTCGAACTAGCAAAAGAAGACCAGTCCAGTAACGAAATCTTGGATGGTATGGAGCATTATATGCATCCATGAAGGATGTCAGTTTAGTATTTTTCACCCACATCAATAGCTTCCAGTTTGAAAATTTCACCAACCATTGCCAAGAGAGTAACAGAAGAGTGTATGACATACCTAGCAATATGATCACAACCGCGGTGATAAAGAGTGGGATATGCTTTCCATGGAGGTATCTAATGTTAGCATCAGCTAACCACACAACTTCAATGTGATCAGGGTACCTCAAGTGAGCAAACGAAAGCACTGCAATAATGCTCTGGAGTAGCTTGGTGTACGAAAGAAGGATAAGTGTGGCTAAAGTGGCAACAGGATTTTTTCTGCCAATTAAGTTGGCAAATTTTGTCGAAATTTCACAGGCAATGATGACAATAAAAAGAAGACTGATGACATATATGGGAAAAGCAAGCTGTATCCAAGTTTTAGCATACATATCCATCTCATGGATAAAACAAATATCTAATCCTAAGTCTAGATTCATCCAGGCAATGAATACTGTATAAAAAGTTGGCCCATGTGCTGGCATAAGAACGCTCATGTTTGCAAGCATGATATTTGCATAGAAAATCAGTGCATTAAGTGATCCAACAGCCACAGTCAAATTAAGGTAGAGTATGATAACCATAAGTGCTAAGCCAGATAGTAAAGCCACAATTATGATCGCTATTAATAGTGCAGGCCAGTATGAGGGGCACTTTAAGCAATGTGAGCTCCCCAAAGAGAGGCTATGGCCTGGTTTACATTTGCCACACAAAAGTCCTGATCTATTGGAAGCACACAGAGCATCAGCACCATTAGGAATACTCAAATTTACACTGATTTCTGGCAAGACAGAGACACAGTGGTCAAATGGGCAGTACTTATGTGTAAGAAAGTGGGTTTTATTCTGGTATTTGATGGCACTAAACCAGCTATTTCCTTTTCTGGTCAGTAATGAAGTAGCTGCATTGCACTTGCTAACAACCTGGATAAGATCTGTATTACAGTCACACATACAATTGTGTTTATTTCTTTTTGAAACTTCAAAGCCAATTGGACAGCTACAAGGAATAAATTCAATTTCTACTTGACACTTGGAAATTCCAACACTTTTGCATGGACCTTCAGGGTAAATATGGAGTGTCTCATTGTCTGCAAGTGAATAAACAACAAACGTTAAGCTTGTACAGACTGAGTTAACACTCTGATACCATTGCCCGTCATCAAAACTGCTGTTGTGGTTCTGCAAGTAACTACTAATGTTGCCTCTGAGTGAGTTGTTTGCCTGATCTACTGCTACCAACTCAACACTGAATCTTCTTCCTTTCATTACTCTGACTGGTTCCGGTTGATAGCTACAATCAGCTTTATTATCTTTGCAAAAGCATACTCGAACTGCTTCAGAATTTGTAAATTTCTGAATATCATCCATAAACCCTGGTAGACTTGAGTATCTGATGTGCTTGTTTGTCAGTGCATTCACTGTACATCTGTCCAACAATCCACCATATAAAACTGATCCTGAGAACTCTGCAGTATTGTTGAAAAATGAAATTGTTTTGTTAATTGTCATTAATCGACTTCGTGGTGTAATTGATTGGAAAAAACATTCTGATTCGGAGGCAGCAGTTACAGAGTCTAAACCACTAACACATGTTCCGTGATTGGTATCATCAGCAACATAGATTGCTCCACCATACTCTGCCCTGTTACTTATGAAATGCATCAGCCTGTTTCTTGTAATGAGAAAAATTTTTGCGCTCACTTCTAGGCAAACACCACCTCCCCATTTTGCCACATTTGATATGAGGTATAGATAAGCTGGTAATGCTCCCTTTATGTCATCGTGGACCAAAATTAGTGAAGAACTGATGGAATGAACTCCTCCACCTCTGTATTTTGCCATATTATTCATTATTAGTGTACGACCAGTTATTACTACTTCTCCATGGTAAACATAGACAGCTCCTCCAGTGGCCGTAGCTGAATTTCCACTCAAAGTGACCTTACCTTCAAGGGTTACTCGACTAGTTACAGCCAATATTGCACCACCATTTGATGCTCTGTTAAGCTCAATTAACACCCGCCCAGATAGATCTATTCTTCCCAAGATGCAGGTCAATCCACCTCCCTCCTGTACTTCAGGACTGGCTGTGGAATTCTGACTTTGTTTATTGTGAGCAACATGGATGTCACCATCTCCCTTAAGGTAACTATTGAAGACAAACAAGGAGCCAGTATTATGCTCCAATGTGATATTTTTCTTAAGAAAGCCTAAGCTGTAAAGGAAAGCAAAGATGCCTAGAGCAGCACTGTTATTTGCAATGATCAGTGTGCCACTAGATACAAGTAACGTAAAATGCATATGCACTGCTCCTCCATAGTAAGCTATGTTATTTTTGATGATTACTTTGTCTAAAAATAGCAACTTACTATCATGGTGTGCTTTTATGCCACCTCCAGCTTTGCGCGCACAGTTGTGTTTAAGAATGCTTCTTTCGATGATCACTGTTGAATTGTGTGTGGCATAGATTCCACCTCCAACATAATTAACTTCATTATTTAGGATCATGCTCTGAGATATAATGATACATGTCCTATTTGTCTTTATTGCTCCACCATGTACACCGGCCACATTGCTGTAAAAAGTGCTGTTGTTTATGATAACATCAGATATGATTGTACTCAAAGCCCCTTCCCTTGTTGCTACATTGAACATGAAATTACTGTTGTTTATGTACATGTAGCTTGCTATTGCACTCACGCCTGCTCCAGTTGAAAATGCCCTATTTTGCATAAAATTAACATTGAGTACCGAAACCATACCTTTCAGTGTATACAATGCTCCTCCTGTACAAGCGCTATTGTCAATAAAGTTGGTCTGGTCAATGAGAGCTTTACTATCAATGAACCCCAGAGCTCCCCCTCTTGTAATATTTGAACCTCGACATCCATTTGACAATGTATGTCTAATCTCATTGCCTATGAAGTTTGATTCTGAAATAGCCACCCTACTATCGACTGAGAACACTGCACCACCAAAACACTGATATTTGCAGACTCTTTTATAATCAGAAAAGTTACATCTCATGATCACTAGATCATTCCTCTCGGCATATATTGCTCCTAATTTAGCCTTGCTTCCTTTGAATGTACTGTCAAAAATTACTATTGTGCTGTTAAAGCTGATGATCACTCCATAAAATTCTACCGGAAATATCTTTGCATATCTTGAGCTGTTCTCTACTGATCCAGTAGGAGAAAGAAATAATGTTCTTTGTATGTTTATAGAAGTGTTAGTGATAATGAAAGCCAATCCTGGTGTGTCATTCAAAAATATGTAAATACTATCATCAAGTCTGAACTGATCTACATTCTCTATTTCATTTGCTACACAGCCAATAAACGCAATGTTGCTTACTTTAATACTCAGTGCTGTTTGAAACTTTATGCTAGCATCTTCAGCACATGATAAGGAGACTTCTTCCGTCCTGGTACTCTCCAACACTAAAATTGAGAAGAATGATACGTTTCTGATGATGAGGTTTTCCTTAAGAACATGATTTCCAGGTAGAAGAATTGCTGTAGTGTTGGATTCATGATGATGACTGAATCTAGCAGCAAACTGGGAAATTGTTACACAATATGAACATGAGCTATTTGATGTAGCACTTATGTACACTGTGTCACTATAGACTGAACTTGTGAACCATGATAGAATTAAGATTAATAAGTAGTAACACATTTTGCACGCCATGATTTATTTAAAATTAAGCCTAGTAATTCAAGTCTAATGATACTAACTTTAATTACTTCTCAAATCAGTCAGTGTGTAGCGAAATATTGCTGCCATCGGATATTATGTAACAGTTACAGTTATTTTGAAATTTGCAAACTGGTAAAGCTGTGAAATTTCATCATGGATATAAATTGCTGTATGTGTATCTCATGTTGTCTGTTTTGCTGTTTTATAAATCAACTTCTTAGTGAACATTGTATTCCCAACAGAAACTGAAAGATAAACATGACGACAGTTGTAGATGTGTTTTTTACTCAATACAAAACTTTACCTTTGTGTATCATAAATATCCATTTGGTATTTCATATCGGAGATCCCGGCCATCCTAGTATTCACAACACTCAGTTCTAAGGTTACTAGCTATATTGTTATGTATGAATTGCTACACATAAAAGGATAATATGTTGAAATCAAAGTATATCAATGTTTGCAAAATAAGCTTTGTATTATTACATAATACAGTTGAACAGTAGTATTAGCCACCCACACATGACAGTAGAATGATATATTAGATCCAAATAACATGAAATAGTTACATTACTTGTACAGTCAACTGTATGTGGCAGCATTGTCCATACAGCTGTTTATGTTTTGAGTATTCAGTGTTTATAAAAACACTTCGTTGCTATAATTATGGAAGGTTATCTCACACACTTGGACAAAGATGCTGCATATTTAATCACTAGCTACTCAATCATCTTATACTGGTAATCCAAATTCGAAAAAAAAGTATCAACTACTGTACTTTGAGTAATATTGTTCTGCAAAAATTTGCTCATTCGGTAGAACATCATCTCTTTTTCTCTTTTTGTAGCACAGTGATGCTAAAGGTGATAGGGCAACTGTAACCAACAAAAAGAAAATCTTTATCAGCAGGTACCAAAAACCACATATGGATATAGTTCCAAAGTTCCATGAAGGAGATTTTAGTGTAAAAATTCCCTTGTTAAGTACAAGAAAGAGCACCAGTGATCCGTAGAATATTCCAACCATCAAACCTTTCATGGAATACGGGACTTGGGCACATAGAAATTCTGTGACACCAATTATTATCAACATGTAGGAGATGGCAGATAGGAGTTCTGGTATAGAACTATACACTCCGTAAGCATATACATTGTCATTGAAACTCTCTTGAAATGTGGTACATAAAGATGTCACATTAGCAGGCAGTCCATTTGTCTCCACAAAGCTTTTTCTGAATACAGTCAAAAGTGTAACTAGCAGAACGTACCTCACAATTTGTATAATCATTCCAAAATAAACTTTCCAATGGCGTTTGATGCTGGGTGTACAGCGATGAAATAGAGGATAAATGATTATTTCATTTAGAGGTATCAATAGTGTTACAGCAATGTAATAGGTGTCAGTGAATAGAAATCTTTGCATGCATTTAGTGAATGTAACTTGGTTTGTTTGTACACCTTTCAGAAGATACACTTGGAAATCGTTCTCATCAGTCATGTCAAAAACTGCGCTTACACTCAAAGACATCCCCAATATTCCAAAGAATATCTTAACATCTTCCACCTGTTCTGTGGTGAATGGTCCCCCATATTTGTGCTTTCCAAAGTCGAGACGAGAAGGACGCTCATCTTCACAGTAAGTAAAAGCACTTCTCCGTTCTGGATATTTGTGGTTTAAGGCATATTTGAGAACTCTGTATATCAATTTAAATGGATTTTGCGTGACTGGTTCTTTAATGAGTGCTCCATCGTACCAAAAAGTCAGAACCAATACAATGCTAAGGCTCACACACAGTAACGATGGTACGATGTATTTTTCTTGAGAACCAACACACTCCGAGATAAGATTTACAAAAGTACCACTACTAACATAAGACCAGGCGTACCAGTTAATGAACGATATGACTTCATCTGTTGAAGCATCTGTCAACTGATCGATACCAAATTGGACAACATTTGCTTGAAAACAACCATAGCCGACCCCTAATGATGCCAATAGAACTATCTGGATATGGTTAGTGAAAGGCACAAATCTTTCTATGACAAAAATAGTAGTCAGGAGTAAAGCACTAATCCACATTGTCACAATACCGAATAGAAGAACTCTATATCTGCTGAAATAGATGTCTGCTAACCACCCAGCAAATGGCAAGGCTAATCCAATGGGCACTTCAATTAACTTAAAGCACATTATACAGTATCGTTCTGGAATCGATGATTTGTAGCTGGTATAATAAAATACACTTGTGACCAAGAAGTTAAATACCAGCACCAAAATTGCTCCCTTGTTCATAATTTTTCTCAACTTGTACGTCGGTTTAAAACAGATCTTTAGACGTTCCTGTACACTAATTGTATTTACACTGTTGCTTTGTAGCAATACCACATCTGCCTTACATTTTGGTGTTGATTCAGCTATATCATCATCTGAGAGTGCACACGATGTGCTATTGTTCATTGTTAGAGTCACAAGTGATTAATTCAGCAAAGAAATATAAGCTTCTGCTATCTCCAACAAACTCAAATTGAGAGGGAATAATTAAAGCTTTAGGTTGATTCACAATACATTCTTTTCCCAAAATTGGCTCTGCTTTAATTGTTGATGTCAACATAGTGGCCTGTTGTGATAACATGCAGTGCATTGTTTAAAAATGTTCACACGTGCACCTGATTGAAATTAATCTCTTCAACATGACTATTATTGCAAACATGTACACTTAAGCAGCCTAGAATTTTTGTGGACAGATTGTACACTAACTCCATAACAATCTGAGAAACTATAGTAGCTTATGAGTCGAAAGTTCAAAAACAACTACATGCCTGGCTGGATGCCACGTTCTCCCAAATTTACTGTGAATAGTATCTTTCTGCAAAGATTTGTTCATTTGGTAGCACATCATCTCTCTTTCTCTTCTTGCAGTATACTACGGCTAGCAGGAAACTGATAAATGCAATGAGGTTGATGATCAACTTGATCTGCAAATACCAAAATCCACAATTAAATATCGACTTTGTTTTCCAAAGATGTGATTTCCAAATGAAAAGTTGAACCATCATATTATTGAGAAAGAGAAAGAATACCCATGAACCATAGAACACACCAATGACCAATCCCTTCATGGAGTAGGGGACTTGGGCACAGAGCACCTCAATAGAACCAACAAGGATCAGTACAAATGATATGGCTGATATGATTTCTGGGATAGCAAATAATCTATAGTCAAGTGTATTGCTGATTATGGATGTTGGGTTGTCGTGAAATATGCACTGGATTGTTACATTTGTAGGGGGATTAATTGTCAACTGATGAGCCTTGGTAAGAAGTATCATAAGCACAATATACTTTCCAGTGTGTATGGTTATTCCTAAGAAAACTTTCTGATAGCAGCTAATTCTTGGTAGACAGCGATGAAACAAAGGATGAATGACGAACTCATTGAATGGTATTAAAAGAGCTATTGTGATATAGTAAGTTTTGGTGAAGAAGTACTGAGAATAACATTCACTAATAAGTACTTGGCTTCCAAAGACCTCAAGTGTGTGATGCATAAAAGTTTTATCGACAGTTATACCAAAGCTAGCTCCTGCAATGATAACCATTCCCAAAAGCTTGAAAAATGTTTTCACATCCTCCACCTGTTCAGTTGTGAACGGTCCTCCATACTTGCTCTTTCCAAAATCAATGCGTGACGGAGGGTCATCTTCACAGTATGTGAAGGCGCTTCTTAATCGAGGGTGCTTGAACTTTGAGGCATACTTGAGAACGTTATGTATAAGTCTGAATGGATTTTGGGTCACCGGCTCTTTAATGAGCATAGTGTTACACAGGAAGAGCAGAACAATGAGGATACCGAGACCAAGACACAACAGAAATGGTATAAGTATCTTAAGCTGTTGGCTGATGCACTCAGAAGCAAATGCTTCAATTGCTTCACTGCTAACGTAAGACCAAGAATACCAATTTATATATGCCACAATTTCATCAGAGGAAGCATCTATCAATTGATCAATGCCAAACTGGATTACGTTTGCTTGAAATCCACCATACCTCATTCCCAAACACACTAAGAAGATAATTTGAAGGTAATTTGCTTGCCACTCCACTGCCAGTGTAATAATTAAACTAACTACTAGGAGCACACTGCTCAGCCACATTGTAAGGCTGCTCCAGTAGAGTACATTGTACCGTCCAAATCGTACGTCGGCGAGCCATCCAGCAAATGTGAGAATTAATCCTGAAGGCACAAATATGAATTTAAAGCACACACTACAATACTCGTGACTTTCTTGTGCTGATCCACTTAAATAGTAATATACACAAGTAGCTAGAAAGTTCAACACCAACACCAATAGTGCCCCTTTGTTCTTGAGTCTTCTCATTCGGTATGATGGTTTGAAAAGCATCCTGAGATATTCCACAGTTGTTATCTTATTGTTAGTAGCTAAGATATTATTAAGACGGACTGATGATTCAGATACTCTTGGATGATCTTTGTATCCAGAGAGAGTGCACAATGACTCCGTGCTTGCCATCACATCCACTATCTTAATAATAATATTCAGAATCTGATAACTAGCTATAGCGTGCTTGAGATTGTTCAGATATAAGCTGATTGATCAGTACTGCATGGTTTCAAGTGCAGTGCTCAGGCATGCATGCATCCTCACACATACAATATTAGACATATCATTTACCCTGTATAAGAATAGTATTATTGCAATAGAGAGGAAAGCCACATGATTATGGACCATGCAGGTGCTCTGTTGGCCATTGCACCAGGTACAAGATGCCACTACAATCCTCTGGAGTGTTGATGAATAACCAACATATGCCAGCTACAAGGTCAATAGGTGTTCAAATAAAGAGATCTGCTATATATACGAAATGGACTCAAAATCAATACGATTGAATGGTGCTTTGTTGTCCCAATTTACATTGCGAGTTGTTATACTCATGGGTATTATTTCTGTACACAAATGGCTACGTACAATGAGCTGGTGCAGCAGTTATCTTCGTATATGTATGGATTATAGCTACATCCTGGAGTGAGCTTACATGTGTGCAACAATAATCACATTAAATATATTACTATGTAACGCATGCTAAAATAGTCAGATTGATAGGGATAAGATAAGAAATTGCCAACAAATTGTATGTGCTGGGATTATTTGTATGATCAGACTTCTGCCCTTTTACTGATAAGGGATGGAAGATAGTCTATTTAACATAATCGAGCAACAGTTCTCATTAGTAGTTGGGACCTAAAGTACTCACCTGCAATTGGTGCTGCAATTTCATGTAGATTTGTATTAAGCTCCGTTTACAAAATGTCGTACCAATCCGGATCAACTGAACCAGGTTTACTTCTTGGGAATAGCAATACACACTGGAAGGTACACTATTGTGCTCACAACACTTCTTACCAAGGTTCTTCAGCATGATTTTATGACAAATGATGCCTCAATTGAGGTATTGTGTACCCAAGTCCCCTACTCCATGAAGGGATTGGCTATCGGGGTATTCTGTGGTTCAGTGGTGTTCTTTATGCTTCTCAACAATGGGATGATTCAAGTTTTCATTAGAAATGGAAAATGAAATCGATCCTTAATTGTGGATTTTGGTATTTGCAGATCAGGTTGATCATCAACCTCATTGCCTTTTTCAGCCCCTTGCTAGCCATAGTATACTACAGGAAGAGAAAGAGAGATGATGTGCTACCAAATGTGATGATGTGCATGATAACATGTTTGTTTTTCACTTTTGGCTGATGTCCTATTCATAACTACTAAAAAGAGTACAATCTATCTATATAATATTTGTAATAGTTTGATAGTACATTAATTTATTATTATTATACACTTTCAATGGTTATAGTAGAGAATCAGTTTGGTGTTTAAAACATTAGTTTACAACAACAACCAAACACCTATCATTTTACTATTGCTAGCCTGTAGATGTCTATACTAGAAATTTCCGTGTTGCTGGTAGACTTCCAGAGAATTTATGGTGTCCTGCATCCATGGTACGACAAAAGTAACCATGTTACAAGTACTGATAAAAAGACCAACAACTTTCAAGTTTATAAGGAAGTATCCAACACAGTACCTATGGGCTTTCCTCCAAATATTACTTGGTATCCGTAGCTACAGAGAATTTCAAAGTGATGATAGATAAGTTGCATGTATTCAAAAGATTAGCAACTGCAGTTGTAACCAGCTATATAATTATCATTGAAAAATCAGCTTTGGTCATAAGTTATCTGAGTATAGAGTATGCCTATAGTGCTTCATGATGGTAAGCAGGGATTCATCATGTACTCTCACCAATGGAGGCGTGACCAAAGCATCATCCCATCTTGAAAATGTCTTAGTTAGTAATGAGATATCTACTGTGGAATATCTCAAGATGCTTTTCTAACCATCATACCAGATGAGAAAACTCAAGAACAAAAATGCACTTTTGGTGTTGGTGTTGAACTTCCTAGCAATGTGTGTATGTCACTACTTGATTGAATTAGCACCAGAAAGTTATGATAGTGAGTGTGGTTTATGCTTTAAAATAATATTAGTGCCTTTAGGACTAGTTCTCACATTTTCTGGATGGCTTGCCGATGTACGATTTGGACGCTACAATGTACTCTATTGGAGCAGCCTAATGATGTGGCTAAGCAGTGTGCTTCTAGTAATTAGTCTAATCATTACACAAGTATTGGAGTGGCATGCAAATTTCCTTCATATAGTCTTCCTAGTGTGTTTGGGAATGGGGTATGGTGGATTTCAAGGAAGTATAATCCAGTTTGGCATTGATCAACTGGTAGATGCTTCATCGGATGAAATTGTGTCATTTGTAAATTGGTATTCCTGGTCCTATATCAGCAGTGAAGTGATTCAAGCACTTGTTTCTGATTGCACAAGCCGACAGCTTAAGATTCTTACACCATTTTCATTATGCCTTGGTCTCAGTGTCCTTATAATTTTACTCTTCCTGTGCAACACTGTACTCATTAAAGAACCAGTGACCCAAAATCCCTTCAGACTTATACATAACGTTCTCAAGTATGCCTCAAAGTCCAAGCACCCTCGACTAAGAAGCGCCTTCACATACTGTGAAGATGACCCTCCTTCACGCATTGATTTTGGAAAGAGCAAGTATGGAGGACCATTCACAATTGAACAGGTAGAGGATGTGAAAACATTTTTCAAGCTTTTAGGAATGGTTATCATTGCAGGAGCTTGCTTTGGTATCACTGATGATGACACCTTTGTGCAACACACACTTGAGACATTTGGAAGCCAAGTATTTGTTGATGAATGTTATTCCCAGTACTTTTTCACCAAAACTTATTACATCACAATATCTCTTTTAATACCTCTCAATCAATTTGTTGTTCATCCTTTGTTTCATCGCTGTCTACCAAAGATTAGCTGCTACTGGAAACCCATCTTGGGAATGGCCATGCACACTGGAAAGTATATTGTGCTCATGATACTTCTTACCAAGACTCGTCAGCATGATTTAATAGCAAGCGATGCCTTAGCTAGTAATATAACAATCCAGTGAATATTTTATGACAACCCAGCGTCCATAATCAGCAATACACTTGACTATAGACTATTTGCTATCCCAGAAGTCATATCAGCCATATCATTTGTACTGATACTCATTGGTTCTATTGAGGTGCTTTGTGCCCAAGTCCCCTACTCCATGAAAGGATTAGTTAGTGGGATATTCTATGGTTCATTGGTATTCTTTCTCTCTCTTAATAATATGATGGTTCAACTTTTCATTTGGAAGTCAAATCTTTGGAAAACAAAGTCGATATTTAATTGTGGATTTTGGTATTTGCAGATCAAGTTGATCATCAACCTCATTGCATTTATCAGTTTCCTGCTAGCCGTAGTATACTGCAAGAAGAGAAAGAGAGATGATGTGCTACCAAATGAACAAATCTTTGCAGAAAGATACTACTCACAGTAATTTTTGGCAGACGTGGTACTGCATAGTATACAGCCATGTATGCATGATATGTGTCCATCTCTTTCTGATACTACGGTTACTTACAGTGTGAACATTAATTTTATACAATAGTTGCAGTGCACATTTCACCTTAATTAAATAGAGACTTACGCTCCCAGGATTGGAAACTAAATTATTGCACAGACAATGTTTGTTACGCCATTATTGAAATACTTTGTGGAACTGTAGCATGTTGTTGGTTTTTCTAGAGGAGCTAAGTGAACAGCAAAGTGAAGGTCAGTAAATGAGTCAATAGCCCGATAAACAAAAGCTAAAGAGAGTTACTAAGAGAAAAATGCCTAGAGTTGGTTTCGACAAAAAAGCATTAAATTTTACGGGACTATAGCACTTTCTAGGTACACGCAAGGTTTTAATTCGATTTTTAGCTAGAAGACTTACAAATGAGACGATAAATGAGGATAGGTGGTCGAAAGTCCAGTTGCAGCATCAAGAAGACTGGTGTTTCTGTTTTTTTTTGGTTTCGCAAGTTTACCATAGCTCATGAATAATTAATGAGGTAACAACCATCGGCCACTTCCTGTTGCCTAGCACACTATAGGCGGGTGTGCGCAGTTTCCAATCCCAGGTACGTATGTCTCTAACATATATGAAAAGTATGTATGAGATATTCATTTACTCCAAGATTGTTTTCATTATCACGTAACAATAATTCCTGATAGATATTTTCTCCATACTATGCAAATTCATGTACACTATTTGTATTCCTTATGCTCTCCTACAGCCTAATATAGCAGTCGCTATCTCCTATGCTATTATGCTATGGCCGTGCATACTTGTACAAGTAAGAGTAACGTATTGCTATAAGTATGGCATGTAGTTACAAACACTCACTACGTCTGCAGGTCATACACTTGAACACTGTATCACGGTCTTAATAATTATAGAAATCATGTTATTAGCTATTTTTAGTCAGAATCAGTTACTCTTGAATAATATTGCTCAGCAAAAATATGCTCATTTGGAAGGACATCTTCTCTAATCCTCTTTACGCTGCAACATTTGATTGCTACTACTAACAGGAATATCACAACGAGCATCAAGATGAGTTTTGTTTGTAAGTACCAAAATTCACAACCAAAGATCACCGAAGAAAATGTTTTCTCTTTGAATGCTTGAGTTATGCCAGAGTTGAATAAGATGACAAGTCCGAGGGCACTATAATAGCAACCAGCCACTAATCCCTTCACAGAATAAGGAACTTGAGAACAATAGAACTCAATGATGCCAATTGTAAGAAGCACATCTGAAAGTGAAAACAGAAATGATACAAGAATCAACCATCTGTAGTCAATGACACTGTTTAAAGGATCAGAATTCTCTTGAAATAAGCAATGAATTGTCGAATTATTACCAGTACTGGAAGATTCGCTGGTATCTGCAAAACTCACCCTGGCGTAAGTAATTAAAATGATCAGTGTCATATATCCACCTATTTTTAAAAGTATTCCCAGGAATGTCTTCCACTGGCTTTTGATAGTAAAGAACCGGTAGCACACAGGATAGAGGATAACTTCATTCAGTGGTATGATGATAAATTCAAATACGGCGAAAATGTTATCAAAGAAATCATTATGAAAACATCTATTTGGTGATGCCATGTTGTCATTGCTAAATTTACCAAAATATATGTGACTGAGGGAGTTTCCAAATTTAGAAAAATTGTAGGTGATACCCATGGGTATACTTGCAACCAAAAGAAGTCCCAAAATTTTGAAGAATATTTTTACATCTTCCACCTGCTCAGTTGTGAATGGTCCTCCATACTTCCTTTTGCCAAAATCAATGCGCAATGGAGGCTCATCTTCCCAGTATGTAAATGCACTCCTATATTGAGGTCGACTGTGTTTGACTGCGTAACAAATGACCCTATAGATTAAGCTGAAAGGATTTTGTGTCACTGGCTCCTTTATGAGTTGGTTGCTGAACAAACAATTGGAGCTCACTAGCAAAGTAAGGCTGGTACAAATGACCAGAGGTCCTATCGTGAAATATTTTGAATCCACGCAAGTTAGCAGACGGATACCACACATTGTAAGCTTGCTGCCACACATTGTCCATGTATACCAAACCACAAATGATGTTATTTCAATCGTTGATGCATCTATAAGCTGGTCCACCCCAAATTGGATGATGTTGGCCTGAAATCCTCCGTAGCCTATGGACAAGAAGATGGTGAGCACTACTGAAATAATTTGATGCACATAGCTATCATCATAGGATTTCACAATATCAAAGATAACGTCAACTACTGTCAACAACATAGAGCTCATCCACATGATCCAAATGCTAATGTGGATCACTTTATAGCGTCCAAAACGTACATCAGCCAGCCATCCAGCCAGAGGTAGCATCACACCTGTCACGGTTACAATGATATTACAGATAGAATCATTATTCTTATTTGTTATAGTCATCGAAGTATAGTGATATGTACACATTACCAAGAAGCTCCAGATTACTATCAATATTGCTCCCTTGATCTTGAGTCTTCTTACTCGGTAAGATGCTTTGCAGCAAGCTTGAAAATACTCCTTTGCAGTAATATTATTAGAATTTAAAAATACATCTGACGCTGAACCATCACTTGTGCATGCTGATGACTCCCCATTCAGACTTCCTAAATCCACTTCAGACATTTTATCTTCTTGCAAATAATAGTTATACAACTGAATTTCTCTTCTTTGAGTAATGAGTACTGGTTAGTGAATTAAGAAATTTCTCATTGCTTACTGAATCATATCACCTTTGCTCAATCGAGCTCTCATATTTTAGAATTATTAGTCCTGGTGTTTATTCAAACATCCACTGTATTGATGAGGTATTACATTTGTGAATTACAACAATAGCTGCAGTATTACACACTATACAGAAATTAAAGAATATTGTATAAACACGCATACATGTTCCATTCATGCATTCCCATGATCACATACCAGTACTTCATAGAAAGATGTTTTAAATTGATTTTACCGTGAAAGCCCAGGGGACAAGGCTAGCATGAGCCAACAACAGAAGAATAAAAGTGTATCCAATGAGCTGTATTATTATAAAGTTTGTTAAGAATAGTCCTAAAGATGTCCACATACATTCACAAAATTTAATACTAGTAATGCTGTCAATAGAAAGTTTTCAACATGCAAAGAAGCTGCTATGGTATTTGAATAACAAACGTATGAAAAACCCCAGTTTGAAGCGAACAGTGTATACTAGCTAGGATATGGAAGAACAGAAAACTGAAAAAGAACTGGAAATATCAGCGAGTGGCAGAAACGTTTCATCACAACCTGATACAATCACAAGCAAGGAGCGTTTACAAATATGCCACAGAGTAAAGTATCAGACAAGAAAACTAAAAAATGAGGGAGCAATCTTGGTTTTGGTGTGGAGCTTTCTGGTAACCAGTTTAACTAATTACTTGCTCAATAAGAATTGATATCATACGATAATTTGACGGTTAGCTACAAATAGTGTCCTGACCATTGTTGGTGTGATGTTACTCATTGCCGGATGGCTAGCTGATGTACGTTTTGGTCAGTACAAAGTGATATGTTGCAGTATCTGGACAATGTGGATTAGTTCTGTGCTAGCTACTAACACTTGAACAGTACAAATGTTGTATTTGACAGCAAAATCCATAAAATTCGAACAGTTTTACTGATAGCTAGTTATTCTGGCATTTGGTTTGGGAGGATTTCAAGCAAATGTTGTCCAGTTTGGAGTTGATCAATCGAATGGTGCTTCAACTACTGAAATCACATCATTTGTGGCTTGGTTAGCTCAAGCGCTCACTCGTAACAACAATGGGCGGGGCCGATTTTCATTCTCTGTTAAGCGCACATCACCTAATAGGCGCCGCACAGGTAAGATGGAATACGGAATGGAATGGAATGTGGAATGGAACATGGAATGGAATATGGAATGTACTTAATCGGGAGTAGATTAGATAGGAGTGTTGAACTGCCTGTACTGTACATATAAACGCGTTCCGGTAGGACGATGTCACAAACACCAGCATAAATGAGTAGTGGTCATGTTAAGTCCAGCCCAATAGTGCAGTAGTGTAAACTGAGAGATTCCCCCTGCTGTGCAGCACTCTAAGCCATATGCTCTAAGCAGCTGTGGCCTGTCTGTGTTTACATTACACCTACCTCAGCTGCATGACTGATTGCCATTTTGTGTACGTCGTCCTACTGGAACTCTGTTGCAGCGTTTATACAGTAGTTCAACACTCCTATCTAATCTGCTCCTGGCTTAATATACCTTTTAAAGGATAATACAACCACTTTTAGGGTACCCTATTACTAACCAGTCATTTGTAACACTCGTATAGCAAATACACAGATCTAGAATGCCGTATACATGACATTGTACTATATACAGTGGGTTCGCGGTGGGAGGGGGGTGGGGGGTTGCATGTGGGTTCATATGTATCCAGTCAGTACACCAGTGCACTCCTTAAAATGTATTTTTTTAATGTTTACCTAGACCATAACAGATAATTCCCTGTATACACTGTTTACAACGCAATCACAGGATATGTAGTGTCATGTTTGTTGGTTCTATACAGTGCAACAGTTGCACTAGTGCACCTGTTACACTGTTTATAATATAATGCAGTCTGAGAATACTACATGCTTGTATAGTTTCATGCTTTATGCATCCACCTGTGTAACAGTACTGAATTATAAGCATGTACACAAGTATCTAGGGACGCCAGTGACTATGTACCTATTAAAGAATAGCCTCATCTCCGAAGCTAACCTAGGAGTGGTAAAGGGGAGGAGGATTATATGTACCTATGCATGACACTAATCAGCCACCCTCTGTGTAGTCTGAGATTCAGTACCCAGTCTGATAATCAGTTTGAGGTGATCTATTATTCAAGCAGATTGTTTACTGAAAACTAGCTAGATCATGGTCATAGCTCTTAATAATTATAATGGACCATGTCTCATGGATGACTGTTTGTTTCTATTAATTCTTATCAACACAGTATGCATGGGGAAGGGGACACTAGCTAGCCGCTACACTAATCTTGTATTGTGAAAGATTGTTATACTCGAATGTACAAGAATGGCTTCTACAGCATGCTATAGGAGATGATGTAATACTATGGCTGACTTTGCATAGCATGAAGTTTAGCCTCCACTATAGGAAACCGTGATTTTTTATGACTCAGACTGCTACAGTGGTGAATTCCTGCTGTAGGGATACGTGTACACATACATGAATTATTACAGCAATCACTTTACCCTTTGTACAGGTAGTGGGTAATTAATGGGCATGGCCACATAATTAGCATGTTTGTGGTAAACCAAGTGTGTTCCATAGTCCATTCCATATTCCATTCCACATTCCATTCCATTCCGCATTCCACTTTTTACATATTACCCGCCGCACACCTAGTCTCGTGCCCAGACCCCACTGCACCCTCTGCGAGGGAAAAGGGCTAGGGGCAGTCTGATGAATTTGGACCGTTTTCTTGGTTTGGCCGGCTCAGTGCGCGCGCGCCGCCACTGTTGTACTGAAACAAACCTTGGATCTGATTGGTCAGTAATGCTGCTTGGGCGCGGGCTGACGATTCAAATTTAGCTATAATATATGTAGGCAATGGCGCTTTGCATTCCTGCGGTTGGCGAGTCATATGACTGCGCTAAAGCTGCAATCTCATTGGAGCGCTCAAATTCCTTTCCCTGGCCCGAGGATTGTGTCCAAATTCACCAGACCCCTTTTCCCTCGCAGAGGGTGGAGTCTGGGCACGAGACTACCGCACACCTTGTATGCTACGTGGCAAACTAGTGACAAACTTGCATACACTGATGAAAATTCGTTGTTGAATTACATAGGCTTGCGCGAATTTGTTGGTGATGGTTTGTTCAAAGTCATACAAAATACATATGCCATTGTGTTTACTTTCACAGTCACGTGAACTTGTAGCTATGCAAACTAGTGACAAACTTGCATACAATGAAAATTCATTGTTGAATTATATGGGCTTCCACGAATTTGTTATTTGTTGACGATAGTTTGTTCAAAGTATACAAAATACATATGCCATTGTGTTTACTTTAACTGTTGAAACCAGGCCGCTCTCAAGTCATTTACAGAGTGCACACCGTGGCACATACGTAAACTGCTTTTTGGACCTCACTGAGTTTTTTTGTAAGATTGGCCCTACAGTTTCTCCACTATTTCCAGTCAACTGGATCTCTGAGTGGAAGTAGCATACGTAGTGTATAACTGTTGCAAGCGCTAACCACTTGGAACAATGAATAGCAGCCCGACAACGTGTGCACTATCGGATGAAGATTTGGTAATCGAGTCAAGCACTTCTGGATCAGACGTTGCTTTGCTACAAAGTTATAAACACATTAGCATACAAGAGCGTCTCAAGGCATGCTTTAAACCAACCTATAAGTTAAGGAAACTCAAGAGTAAGGGAGCAATTTTGGTGCTGGTGAGTAATTTTTTGGTTACAAGTGTGTTCTACTACATCAGTTACAAATCACTGACTCCAGAGCATTATTGCACACTGTGCTTCAAATTGATTGAAGTTCCCATTGGATTAGTTTTACCATTTGCTGGGTGGTTAGCGGATATCTACTTTAGAAGATACAAAGTACTTATTTTCAGCATCGTGACTATGTGGATTAGTACTTCGCTTCTGCTGATAATTTTTATCATAGAAAGATTTTTGCCTTTCACTAACTATATCCAGATAGTTCTACTGGCTTCACTAGGGATCGGCTATGGTTGTTTTCAAGCAAATGTCATCCAATTTGGTATCGATCAATTAACAGATGCTTCAACAGACGAAATAGTGTCATTCATAAATTGGTATTCCTGGTCTTATATTAGTAGTGGAACGTTTGTAAATCTCCTACCTGTGTGCATTGGTCCACCAGAAAAATTCATTGTTCCACTACTACTGTGTGTGAGCCTTAGCATTGTAGTGGGATTAATAATCTGGTGCAATGGCATTCTGGTTAAAGAACCTGTGACAATTAATCCTTTCAAGCTAATATACAGAGTTTTCAAGTATGCCATTAATCACAAACACCCAGAACAAAGAAGTGCTTTTACTTACTGTGAAGATGAGCTTCCTTCTCGTCTAGACTTTGGAAAGAGCAAGTACGGAGGACCATTTACGACTGAGCAGGTGGAAGATGTGAAAACATTCTTTGGGGGACTGGGGTCGGTTTTGATCATAAGTGCTGTGTTTGGTATGACAGATGAAAAAAGTTTCAAGAAAGCTCTGCTGGATGTAGCAATGGAAGGCAAAAAAACAGATGTTTGTCCTTTGACATTTGTTTTCACTAATATCTATTATATCACTGTGATGGTCATGATACCATTGAATGAAGTAATCATCTTTCCAATATTTCACCGCTGTACTCCTAGGATTACACGACATTGGAAGACTATCGTTGGAATCATTTTGCAACTTGGAAGGTATATCATATTGATATCACTTGTTACTGTTGCCCAACATGACATGAACATGCCTGCATACACCAACACAACCCTTCACTGCATATTTCACGACAACCCGCTTAATGCCACAGTCTCTTTGGAGGCAGCTGACTACAGATTGTACTCAATACCAGAGTTTATATCTGCTATTTCCTACATAATGATTCTTGTTGGTGTTATTGAGTTCTTATGTGCCCAGATTCCATACTCGATGAAAGGATTAATTGTCGGAATATTTTATGGTTCTATGGTGCTATCTTTAGTATTGAATAAAGCAATATCACATATATTCATGCTTAAATCTTCTACATGGGAAGAAAGAGCTTTGTTCAGTTGTGAATTTTGGTACTTGCAAACTAAGCTGATATTCTTATTTATAGCAGTCATAAGTTCTCTGCTAGCGGCAGTTTACTACAAGAAGAGAAAGAGAGACGATGTTCTTCCAAATGAACAAGTCTTTGCCGAACGATATTATTCTAAGAAATTGCAGTGTGCATAGCTAACTATACCTATTATTATCATGACTCCAATATTATTTACCTTATAAGTGCACATACTGGTATCTATAATTATGTTTGTTCAGAGATATAGTTTACATGGGGTGACTGAAAAATTAATTATTATTACTTTACAGCTGGTGGCTGAAGGACTGCTACTGGGACTGTAACAGCCTGACAAGAACACTAAAATAATACATGATATAATTATGGGAATGATAACAAAGTTAATATGGTTTGATGCATTTAGCTATATATATGATCATAATGAGGTGAAACATGATTTGGGATGAGTGAAGCAGCTTGGACATGGACACTTGTAATAGTATGTACAATTGTTGTCTGTATTGAAGTTGGCTGAGAATGAATTCCAAAAGATGTCTGTTAATTTTCTTTTAATTGTTGTGAAAGAGAGACTAAGGTCAATTGGAGGGAGTGAGTTCCATAGATATGGTAATCTGTTAAAGTAGAATTGTTTGTCTCTATTGTTCTTAACAAGGGGCTGGACTAACTTTTTGTAACTTCTAGATCTGGTTTGATTGTGGCTGAATTTGATGTATTTTGTGATATCAAAGGAATTGTTATCCGAAATGAGTTTCAGTGACTTTGCAAAAAAACAGATATCATTGAGGTCTAGCAGCATTGAAAGAGGTAGGAGTTGGAGCTTGATTAGTCTTGATCTGTAGTCCGAAGTATAGTCATTAAGTATGTACTTAGTGGCACGACGCTGGAGTGATTCAATTGGTTTCATGTCTTTAAGCTGGAGTGGTCTCCAAATTTGGGACCCATAGAGGAGCTGTGATCTTACAAGTGAGATATACAATCTTTTCTTGGCGGGGACATTGTTTGTAGAACAAAATGTGCGATGAAGCAGACCTAGTATTTTATAAGCCTTGTATGTTATTTTAGATGCATGGTGAGACCAGGATAGGTTTGAAGATGTCATGATACCAAGGTCATTTTGCTGATTACTCGAAGAGATTGGTCGTTCGTTAATGAAATACTGGTGTTCACTTTGCTCTGCAGATGTATGGCCGGAGACAATAGAAAGGAGAGAGCATTCAGTCTCGTTAAACATAAGCTTCCAGTCAGAGCTCCATGAAGACAATGCATCGAGATCGGATTGCAGTTGGATGCAGTCGTGTGGAGAACATATTGGTCTGAGACATTTAGTAACATCGGCAAATAGAAATGATTCAGAGTGTTTCAATGAAAGTGGTAAGTCATTTATGTGGATAAGAAATAGAAGGGGGCCAAGAAAACTTCCCTGGGGAACACCTGAAATTACAGGTAGGGTTGATGAATTAGAATTATTGATACAAACATGTTGGTATCTGTTGGACAGGTATTCACGAAACCATCTCCACAAGCTACCCACTACACCAACCTTCCACAACTTCAGCAATAGTTCTTGGTGTGGTACGCTGTCGAAGGCTTTCTTGAAATCAAGATAGATAACGTCACATTTTGGACAATTATTAAGAGCATGGTGGACATTGGTTAAGAAGATTAATAATTGACTGGGGACGTAATAGCTAATATCATTCTGAATATCTGTCAGATATCTGTATAGCTGTCAGTTAAAAAGTTTCAGATTTGTTCAGTGGCATGTCTAAAAGTCACTTCTGTATGAGTTACAATGTGCTGGCTTCTTGTCAGAATGTCGGAGTCTTCACCTTGCAATAAGTAGTGACTGAGGTACTTTATGAGCCATTCTCTAACAGGGATAATCGTGAAGATGTGATAAGTGATGATACATAAAAGAGTTGTGAATGACACACTTACTGAAATGTAACTCACTGTACTGCTGTTTTCATATGCTACCAGCTGAATGATGCTGACAGTGATTATGTTGTAGTAGCTATGTGGCAACTTCTAAGATGTTTAGGAAGCATTTCTTGTACACCTGAAATGTTGAGAGGGCTAAAAGACTACATATGACAACCATGATAGCAGCAAAGTTGACTTTGGGTTCCTTTGAGGGGTTAAGAGCTGAAACAAGATACAGAGTCACTCGAACTAGCAAAAGAAGACCAGTCCAGTAACAAAATCTTGGATGGTATGGAGCATTATATGCATCCATGAAGGATGTCAGTTTAGTATTTTTCACCCACATCAGTAGCTTCCAGTTTGAAAATTTCACTAACCGTTGCCAAGAGAGTAACAGAAAAGTGTATGATATACCTAGCATTATGATCACAACTGCAGTGATAAAGAGTGGGATATGCTTTCCATGGAGGTATCTAATGTTAGCATCAGCTAACCACACAACTTCAATGTGATCAGGGTACCTCAAGTGAGCAAATGAAAGCACTGCAATAATGCTCTGGAGTAGCTTGGTGTACGAAAGAAGGATAAATGTGGCTAAAGTAGCGACTGGATTTTTTCTGCCAATTAAGTTGGCAAATTTTGTCGAAATTTCGCAGACAATGATGACAATAAAAAGAAGATTGATGATATATATGGGAAAAGCAAGCTGTATCCAAGTTTTAGCATACATATCCATCTCATGGATAAAAACAAATATCTAATCCTAAGTCTAGATTCATCCAGGCAATGAATACTGTATAAAAAGTTGGCCCATGTGCTGGCATAAGAATGCTCATGTTTGCAAGCATGATATTTGCATAGAAAATCAGTGCATTAAGTGATCCAACAGCCACAGTCAAATTAAGGTAGAGTATGATAACCACAAGTGCTAAGCCAGATAGTAAAGCCACAAATATGATCGCTGTTAATAGCGCAGGCCAGTATGAGGGGCACTTTAAGCAATGTGAGCTCCCCATAGAGAGGCTAAGGCCTGGTTAACATTTGCCACACAGAAGTTCTGATCTGTTGGAAGCACACAGAGCATCAGTACCATTAGGAATACTCAAATTTACACTGATTTCTGGCAAGATAGAGACACAGTAGTCAAATGGGCAGTACTTATGTGTAAGAAAGTGGGTTTTATTCTGGTATTTGATGGCACTAAACCAGCTATTTCCTTTTCTGGTCAGTAATGAAGTAGCTGCATTGCACTTGCTAACAACCTGGATAAGATCTGTATTACAGTCACACGTACAATTGTGTTTGTTTCCTTTTGAAACTTCAAAGCCAATTGGACAGCTATAGGGAATAAATTCAATTTCTACTCGACGCTTGGAAATTCCAACACTTTTGCATGGACCTTCAGGGTAAATATGGAGTGTCTCATTGTCTGCAAATGAATAAACAGCAAACGTTAAGCTTGTACAGACTGAGTTAACACTCTGATACCATTGCCCGTCATCAAAACTGCTGTTGTTGTTCTGCAAGTAGCTACTAATGTTGCCTCTAAGTGAGTTGTTTGCCTGATCTACTGCTACCAACTCAACACTGAATCTTCTTCCTTTCATTGCTCTGACTGGTTCCGGTTGATAGCCACAATCAGCTTCATTATCTTTGCAAAAGCATACTCGAACTGCTTCGGAATTTGTAAATTTCTGAATATCATCCATAAACCCTGGTAGACTTGAGTATCTGATGTGCTTGTTTGTCAGTGCATTCACTGTACATCTGTCCAACAATCCACCATATAAAACTGATCCTGAGAACTCTGCAGTATTGTTGAAAAATGAAATTGTTTTGTTAATTGTCATTAATCGACTTCGTGGTGTAATTGATTGGAAAAAACATTCTGATTCGGAGGCAGCAGTTACAGAGTCTAAACCACTAACACATGTTCCGTGATTGGTATCATCAGCAACATAGATTGCTCCACCATACTCTGCCCTGTTACTTATGAAATGCATCAGCCTGTTTCTTGTAATGAGAAAAATTTTTGCGCTCACTTCTAGGCAAACACCACCTCCCCATTTTGCCACATTTGATATGAGGTATAGATAAGCTGGTAATGCTCCCTTTATGTCATCGTGGACCAAAATTAGTGAAGAACTGATGGAATGAACTCCTCCACCTCTGTATTTTGCCATATTATTCATTATTAGTGTACGACCAGTTATTACTACTTCTCCATGGTAAACATAGACAGCTCCTCCAGTGGCCGTAGCTGAATTTCCACTCAAAGTGACCTTACCTTCAAGGGTTACTCGACTAGTTACAGCCAATATTGCACCACCATTTGATGCTCTGTTAAGCTCAATTAACACCCGCCCAGATAGATCTATTCTTCCCAAGATGCAGGTCAATCCACCTCCCTCCTGTACTTCAGGACTGGCTGTGGAATTCTGACTTTGTTTATTGTGAGCAACATGGATGTCACCATCTCCCTTAAGGTAACTATTGAAGACAAACAAGGAGCCAGTATTATGCTCCAATGTGATGTTTTTCTTAAGAAAGCCTAAGCTGTAAAGGAAAGCAAAGATGCCTAGAGCAGCACTGTTATTTGCAATGATCAGTGTGCCACTAGATACAAGTAACGTAAAATGCATATGCACTGCTCCTCCATAGTAAGCTATGTTATTTTTGATGATTACTTTGTCTAAAAATAGCAACTTACTATCATGGTGTGCTTTTATGCCACCTCCAGCTTTGCACGCACAGTTGTGTTTAAGAATGCTTCTTTCGATGATCACTGTTGAATTGTGTGTGGCATAGATTCCACCTCCAACATAATTAACTTCATTATTTAGGATCATGCTCTGAGATATAATGATACATGTCCTATTTGTCTTTATTGCTCCACCATGTACACCGGCCACATTGCTGTAAAAAGTGCTGTTGTTTATGATAACATCAGATATGATTGTACTCAAAGCCCCTTCCCTTGTTGCTACATTGAACATGAAATTACTGTTGTTTATGTACATGTAGCTTGCTATTGCACTCACGCCTGCTCCAGTTGAAAATGCCCTATTTTGCATAAAATTAACATTGAGTACCGAAACCATACCTTTCAGTGTATACAATGCTCCTCCTGTACAAGCGCTATTGTCAATAAAGTTGGTCTGGTCAATGAGAGCTTTACTATCAATGAACCCCAGAGCTCCCCCTCTTGTAATATTTGAACCTCGACATCCATTCGACAATGTATGTCTAATCTCATTGCCTATGAAGTTTGATTCTGAAATAGCCACCCTACTATCGACTGAGAACACTGCACCACCAAAACACTGATATTTGCAGACTCTTTTATAATCAGAAAAGTTACATCTCATGATCACTAGATCATTCCTCTCGGCATATATTGCTCCTAATTTAGCCTTGCTTCCTTTGAATGTACTGTCAAAAATTACTATTGTGCTGTTAAAGCTGATGATCACTCCATAAAATTCTACCGGAAATATCTTTGCATATCTTGAGCTGTTCTCTACTGATCCAGTAGGAGAAAGAAATAATGTTCTTCGTATGTTTATAGAAGTGTTAGTGATAATGAAAGCCAATCCTGGTGTGTCATTCAAAAATATGTAAATACTATCATCAAGTCTGAACTGATCTACATTCTCTATTTCATTTGCTACACAGCCAATAAATGCAATGTTGCTTACTTTAATACTCAGTGCTGTTTGAAACTTTATGCTAGCATCTTCAGCACATGATAAGGAGACTTCTTCCGTCCTGGTACTATCCAACACTAAAATTGAGAAGAATGATACGTTTCTGATGATGAGGTTTTCCTTAAGAACATGATTTCCAGGTAGAAGAATAGCTGTAGTGTTGGATTCATGATGATGACTGAATCTAGCAGCAAACTGGGAAATTGTTACACAATATGAACATGAGCTATTAGATGTAGCACTTATGTACACTGTGTCACTATAGACTGAACTTGTGAACCATGATAGAATTAAGGTTAATAAGTAGTAACACATTTTGCACGCCATGATTTACTTAAAATTAAGCCTAGTAATTAAAGTCTAATGATGCTAACTTTAATTATTTTTCAAATCAGTCAATGTGTAACGAAATATTGCTGCCATCGGATATTATGTAACAGTTACAGTTATTTTGAAATTTGCAAACTGGTAAAGCTGTGAAATTTCATCATGGATATAAATTGTTGTATGTGTATCTCATGTTGTCTGTTTTGCTGTTTTATAAATCAACTTCTAGTGAACATTGTATTCCCAACAGAAACTGAAAGATAAACATGACGACAGTTGTAGATGTGTTTTTTACTCAATACAAAACTTTACCTTTGTATATAATATCCATTTGGTATTTCATATCGGAAACCCCGGCCATCCTAGTATTCACAACACTTGGTTCTAAGGTTACTAGCTATATTGTTATGTATGAATTGCTACACATAAAAAGATAATATGTTGAAATCAAAGCATATCAATGTTTGCAAAATAAGCTTTGTATTATTACATAATACAGTTGGACAGTAGTATTAACCACCTGCACATGACAGTAGAATGATATATTAGATCCAAATAACATGAAATAGTTACATTACTTGTACAGTCAACTGTATGTAGCAGCATTGTCCATACAGCTGTTTGTGTTTTGAGTATTCAGTGTTTATAAAAACACTTTTCGTTGCTATAATTATGGAAGGTTATCTCACACACTTGGACAAAGATGCTGCATATTTAACCACTAGCTACTCAATCATCTTATACTGGTAATCCAAATTCAAAAAAAAATGTATCAACTACTGTACTTTGAGTAATATTGTTCTGCAAAAATTTGCTCATTCGGTAGAACATCATCTCTTTTCCTCTTTTTGTAGCACAGTGATGCTAAAGGTGATAGGGCAACTGTAACCAACAAAAAGAAAATCTTTATCAGCAGGTACCAAAAACCACATATGGATATAGTTCCAAAGTTCCATGAAGGAGATTTTAGTGTAAAAATTCCCTTGTTAAGTACAAGGAAGAGCACCAGTGATCCGTAGAATATTCCAACCATCAAACCTTTCATGGAATACGGGACTTGGGCACATAGAAATTCTGTGGCACCAATTATTATCAACATGTAGGAGATGGCAGATAGGAGTTCTGGTATAGAACTATACACTCCGTAAGCATATACGTTGTCATTGAAACTCTCTTGAAATGTGGTACATAAAGGTGTCACATTAGCAGACAGTCCATTTGTCTCCACAAAGCTTTTTCTGAATACAGTCAAAAGTGTAACTAGCAGAACGTACCTCACAATTTGTATAATCATTCCAAAATAAACTTTCCAATGGCATTTGATGCTGGGTGTACAGCGATGAAAAAGAGGATAAATGATTATTTCATTTAGAGGTATCAATAGTGTTACGGCAATGTAATAGGTGTCAGTGAATAGAAATCTTTGCATGCATTTAGTGAATGTAACTTGGTTTGTTTGTACACCTTTCAGAAGATACACTTGGAAATCGTTCTCATCAGTCATGCCAAAAACTGCGCTTACACTCAAAGACATCCCCAATATTCCAAAGAATATCTTAACATCTTCCACCTGTTCTGTGGTGAATGGTCCCCCATATTTGTGCTTTCCAAAGTCGAGACGAGAAGGACGCTCATCTTCACAGTAAGTAAAAGCACTTCTCCGTTCTGGATATTTGTGGTTTAAGGCATATTTGAGAACTCTGTATATCAATTTAAATGGATTTTGCGTGACTGGTTCTTTAATGAGTGCTCCATCGTACCAAAAAGTCAGAACCACTACAATGCTAAGGCTCACACACAGTAACGATGGTACGATGTATTTTTCTTGAGAACCAACACACTCGGAGATAAGATTTACAAAAGTACCACTACTAACATAAGACCAGGCGTACCAGTTAATGAACGATATGACTTCATCTGTTGAAGCATCTGTCAACTGATCGATACCAAATTGGACAACATTTGCTTGAAAACAACCATAGCCGACTCCTAATGACGCCAATAGAACTATCTGGATATAGTTAGTGAAAGGCACAAATCTTTCTATGACAAAAATAGTAGTCAGGAGTAAAGCACTAATCCACATTGTCACAATACCGAATAGAAGAACTCTATATCTGCTGAAATAGATGTCTGCTAACCACCCAGCAAATGGCAAGGCTAATCCAATGGGCACTTCAATTAACTTAAAGCACATTATACAGTATCGTTCTGGAATCGATGATTTGTAGCTGGTATAATAAAATACACTTGTGACCAAGAAGTTAAATACCAGCACCAAAATTGCTCCCTTGTTCATAATTTTTCTCAACTTGTACGTCGGTTTAAAACAGATCTTTAGACGTTCCTGTATACTAATTGTATTTACACTGTTGCTTTGTAGCAATACCACATCTGCCTTACATTTTGGTGTTGATTCAGCTATATCATCATCTGAGAGTGCACACGATGTGCTATTGTTCATTGTTAGAGTCACAAGTGATTAATTCAGCAAAGAAATATAAGCTTCTGCTATCTCCAACAAACTCAAATTGAGAGGGAATAATTAAAGCTTTAGGCTGATTCATAATACATTCTTTTCCCAAAATTGGTTCTGCTTTAATTGTTGATGTCAACATAGTGGCCTGTTGTGATAACATGCAGTGCATTGTTTAAAAATGTTCACACGTGCACCTGATTGAAATTAATCTCTTCAACATGACTATTATTGCAAACATGTACACTTAAGCAGCCTAGAATTTTTGTGGACAGATTGTACGCTAACTCCATAACAATCTGAGAAACTATAGTAGCTTATGAGTCGAAAGTTCAAAAACAACTACATGCCTGGCTGGATGCCACGTTCTCCCAAAGTTACTGTGAATAGTATCTTTCTGCAAAGATTTGTTCATTTGGTAGCACATCATCTCTCTTTCTCTTCTTGCAGTATACTATGCCTAGCAAGAAACTGATAAGTGCAATGAGGTTGATGATCAACTTGATCTGCAAATACCAAAATCCACAATTAAATATCGACTTTGTTTTCCAAAGATGTGATTTCCAAATGAAAAGTTGAACCATCATATTATTGAGAAAGAGAAAGAATACCCATGAACCATAGAACACACCAATGACCAATCCCTTCATGGAGTAGGGGACTTGGGCACAGAGCACCTCAATAGAACCAACAAGGATCAGTACAAATGATATGGCCGATATGATTTCTGGGATAGCAAATAATCTATAGTCAAGTGTATTGCTGATTATGGATGTTGGGTTGTCGTGAAATATGCACTGGATTGTTACATTTGTAGGGGGATTAATTGTCAACTGATGAGCCTTGGTAAGAAGTATCATAAGCACAATATACTTTCCAGTGTGTATGGTTATTCCTAAGAAAACTTTCTGATAGCAGCTAATTCTTGGTAGACAGCGATGAAACAAAGGATGAATGACGAACTCATTGAATGGTATTAAAAGAGCTATTGTGATATAGTAAGTTTTGGTGAAGAAGTACTGAGAATAACATTCACTAATAAGTACTTGGCTTCCAAAGACCTCAAGTGTGTGATGCATAAAAGTTTTATCGACAGTTATACCAAAGCTAGCTCCTGCAATGATAACCATTCCCAAAAGCTTGAAAAATATTTTCACATCCTCCACCTGTTCAGTTGTGAACGGTCCTCCATACTTGCTCTTTCCAAAATCAATGCGTGACGGAGGGTCATCTTCACAGTATGTGAAGGCGCTTCTTAATCGAGGGTGCTTGAACTTTGAGGCATACTTGAGAACGTTATGTATAAGTCTGAATGGATTTTGGGTCACCGGCTCTTTAATGAGCATAGTGTTACACAGGAAGAGCAGAACAATGAGGATACCGAGACCAAGACACAACAGAAATGGTATAAGTATCTTAAGCTGTTGGCTGATGCACTCAGAAGCAAATGCTTCAATTGCTTCACTGCTAACGTAAGACCAAGAATACCAATTTATATATGCCACAATTTCATCAGAGGAAGCATCTATCAATTGATCAATGCCAAACTGGATTACGTTTGCTTGAAATCCACCATACCCCATTCCCAAACACACTAAGAAGATAATTTGAAGGTAATTTGCTTGCCACTCCACTGCCAGTGTAATAATTAAACTAACTACTAGGAGCACACTGCTCAGCCACATTGTAAGGCTGCTCCAGTAGAGTACATTGTACCGTCCAAATCGTACGTCGGCGAGCCATCCAGCAAATGTGAGAATTAATCCTGAAGGCACAAATATGAATTTAAAGCACACACTACAATACTCGTGACTTTCTTGTGCTGATCCACTTAAATAGTAATATACACAAGTAGCTAGAAAGTTCAACACCAACACCAATAGTGCCCCTTTGTTCTTGAGTCTTCTCATTCGGTATGATGGTTTGAAAAGCATCCTGAGATATTCCACAGTTGTTATCTTATTGTTAGTAGCTAAGATATTATTAAGACGGACTGATGATTCAGATACTCTTGGATGATCTTTGTATCCAGAGAGAGTGCACAATGACTCCGTGCTTGCCATCACATCCACTATCTTAATAATAATATTCAGAATCTGATAACTAGCTATAGCGTGCTTGAGATTGTTCAGATATAAGCTGATTGATCAGTACTGCATGGTTTCAAGTGCAGTGCTCAGGCATGCATGCATCCTCACACATACAATATTAGACATATCATTTACCCTGTATAAGAATAGTATTATTGCAATAGAGAGGAAAGCCACATGATTATGGACCATGCAGGTGCTCTGTTGGCCATTGCACCAGGTACAAGATGCCACTACAATCCTCTGGAGTGTTGATGAATAACCAACATATGCCAGCTACAAGGTCAATAGGCGTTCAAATAAAGAGATCTGCTATATATACGAAATGGACTCAAAATCAATACGATTGAATGGTGCTTTGTTGTCCCAATTTACATTGCGAGTTGTTATACTCATGGGTATTATTTCTGTACACAAATGGCTACTCATAATGAGCTGGTGCAGTAGTTTTCTTCGTATATGTATGGATTATAGCTACATCCTGGAGTGAGCTTACATGTGTGCAACAATAATCACATTAAATATATTACTATGTAGCGCATGCTAAAATAGTCTGATTGATAGGGATAAGATAAGAAATTGCCGACAAATTGTATGTGCTGAGATTATTTGTATGATCAGGACTTCTGCCCTTTTACTGATAAGGGATGGAAGATAGTCTATTTAACATAATCGAGCAACACTTCTCATTAGTAGTTGGGACCTAAAGTACTTCATGTAGATTCGTATTAAGCTCCGTTTACAAAATGTCATACCAATCCGGATCAATTGAACCAGGTTTACTTCTTGGGAATAGCAATACACACTGGAAGGTACACTATTGTGCTCACAATACTTCTTACCAAGGTTCTTTAGCATGAATTTATGACAAATGATGCCTCAATTGAGGTATTGTGTACCCAAGTCCCCTACTCCATGAAGGGATTGGTTATCGGGGTATTCTGTGGTTCAGTGGTGTTCATTATGCTTCTCAACAATGGGATGATTCAAGTTTTCATTAGAAATGGAAAATGAAATCGATCCTTAATTGTGGATTTTGGTATTTGCAGATCAAGTTGATCATCAACCTCATTGCCTTTTTCAGCCCCTTGCTAGCCATAGTATACTACAGGAAGAGAAAGAGAGATGATGTGCTACCAAATGTGATGATGTGCATGATAACATGTTTGTTTTTCACTTTTGGCTGATGTCCTATTCATAACTACTAAAAAGAGTACAATCTATCTAGAGTAAGCGACCAATAGTCGGCCGGATCGATTTTCGGACGCGCGTCCTGGACGAACGGTGCTACCTCTCGATCTCGCACTTGCACCAGTGTGTACCTCAGTCTCTGCGCTACTTGCAAACCTGCGATGAGCTGGAGAGCTCAATGTACCGCGGCACCACATCAAAGAAAAGCGGAGGGGTCGAAAACTGCAGTTTTCGGACAAAACGATCGTTATTCGACTTTTGCGTGCACAACTGGCTGTGAACGTCCTACAGCTTCTGGAATCGAGATTCCAAGCCTTCCACCCTTCCTCTAGCATGGCCTAAAATATTGACCACAAATATGAATATTTGCGGTCAGCCACAGCGCATGCTCAGTACCATTTCGGGGATCAATTTCCGGACGGCAATTATTGAACACAAAAACATTGCATTATGTAAAAAGTTTGACATTTTAAGCTAATTCCTACAAGTGTAGCACTCCCACTGATCTGGAAAATAGTCTTCTTTTACATTTACACAACTTGTGTGGAACCATTGGTGACACACATCGCAAGAAATCATAAACTCGTCGTACTCTTCAGGCATACGACAACTGCAATAGACCCTCACTTTGTGGTGCACTGGAGAGGGGCGAGGTAACAGCTCACTGCTTGACATACTTGGAAAGGATGTAATTACTCCATTTCTGAAGCAGGTGTAGAGGTGCTCACGCATCTTCTTTTGATCGAATGATGCATACTGTGGATTACGGCCCAGGCACATTTCAACCGCAAACGCTATAGAAAACAGCCCACAATCAATAGTCCCATGCTGCTGCTGGACAGACAACTTCTGAATTTCCAGAACTGACTGATCAGTAGGAACTGAATAAATCTTGGCAATTTGCAAAACAGTTGAAAGATTAAGTGGCATGAATAGCCCTAGACTATCCATGACTTGCACAATCGTTGCTCCTTTACGAGAACATGAGCATATCCAATGATGGGTTTCACCTAAATTAGGCATGAGTCTTGAGCAGTATTTCCACATAAGTGTACAAAGAACAAAGTCTATACCTGTGTGATGAATCTGAATACTTGAAATCTCCCTTGATACAGGCTTAAACTGGAGTTTCATGCCCAAAAGTGTGTTTTGAAATCCACCAATGGATGGGAATTGTGCACTTAAGAGAATTTGTGCTGCATTGATGATGTTATCTGTGAGCTCACTCTGTGACAAAAGTGTTTCCTTGTCAGTCTCGTACAGACCAAGAGCTTCAATCCACCAGCTGATCAAGGGATCTGAACCACTGTCCGACACAACAACTGGCTCATCACTATTTCCAACCAGTTCGTATGTGAATGCTTGAAAATGAGGATGGTCACATGGTAATTCAGTATCCATAATCATGCATACTTACCACCATGATCACATTTTGCCCTTTCTGCCATCTTAGGGTCAACACCAAGCAAGTCCAGAGATCCAGATTTCTGTCCCTTCTTAGAGTCTGAAATTTACATTTTGCTGCCTTAACACATTTATATGTACATATATTATGCATAAGCTTGCCATTGGTGTCTCTTTTAGCAGTATGCCCACGGGTAGCCCTCAAAGAAATAGCGGCTTGCTGAGAGTCAGGTAAGTCCAGAGATGCTATAGCACTTGGCATCTGAGTCTTGTTTGAATCTAGATTATATAAAATCTATGTTGTCATCAGTTTGTAGAAATAAGCACGGGGATATGCAACTACACACACAACATACCAGTTACACCTCTCTTAGCAGCACGCCCACCCTTAGTCCTTGCAGGAAGAGGAGACTCAGATAAGTTCTGAGAGCCACCAGTGAATGACCTCAGGGTCTTCTTTGATCCTAA
The DNA here is from genome assembly GCA_964291365.2 of Stappiaceae bacterium. GTDB lineage: Bacteria > Pseudomonadota > Alphaproteobacteria > Rhizobiales > Stappiaceae > JBDWFY01. Next base: position 444,809 of record OZ220010.1, on the reverse strand, counting down.
ACATTTTGTACATATACATGTACATGTACATATACATGCATGTACCAAGGGCTTATCGAGCTGCCAAAGGCAACTTGTAAGCCCGTTCTTTTCAAGATCCAACAAAGAATGGAGGCTATCATGGTCCTTCCAGGTGGTTCTCGACGCCCCTAAGTGCCAGTAAGTGTTTTAAACAAAATCAAGAATTGCCAGCTCCCGCTCACAGAGGGAGTCACAGTGAGGCGATCAGGTAAGCTTCTGGTATATATTTTCAACAAAGACTAACTCAGAACGAAGGCTTTCGATGTCTCGTCACCCCAGTTTAGTCCAACAAAAGGTCTATTCACTGTATTAGCGATGGCGAGTCACTGATTCAGCAGCTAGCTGTTTGTCACTGCTGCTGTCTCTGATCGATTCGAGTGTTCTCACGTTTTCACTTGTCCTGACGATCGGTAATGCCTTCTGTACCTTTGGCGCTGCCAATAAAGGCTTAGCATGGCAGCAAGTCACCATAAAACCAGGTACAAACGTACCTATACATGTACTAGCTTGTTCATTGAAAGTTTGTACTACTTTTAGTAACATCTAGGATTTCGTCTATATGTACGTACTATGACCGTTGCAGGCCCTCTCGCCGCCTTTGGTGGCTCGATAAGCTCTTGCATGTACTCAATACACAAAGCTTACCACTTTTAGAAGCAATAGCCTCCTGAGACTCTGGGGATCCTGATACCTGTCCCATCTTAGAATCTGAAATTATCCATACACGTGATCTTAATACTTGTAATGTACATACATGCACAGTATTGCTTACCATTAGTGTCTTGTTTAGCAGCACACCCACGGGTAGTCCTCATGGTAATAGCAGCCTGCTGAGTGTCAGGTAAGTCCGAAGCTGCAATAGTACCTGGCTTTTGAGTCTTGTTTGAGTCTACACTGATCATTATCATCGTATGTCATGCAAACATAAGCATGTGGATGCGCACACCATTACACACAAAACTCATCAGTAGAACCTCTTTTAGAAGCACACCCATGGATAGAAGACTCCTGAGACTCAGCCACATCTGATTTCTGTCCCTTCTTAGAGCCTGAAGTAATTATTATTATACTGTCTCAATACTTGTACATGTATGCTGAATATTGTAATCAAGAGAGAGAGAAGTATGTTAAAGGAAGAGACCTTGATAGTCAAATTTAGTAGCAACACACCTACGGGTGGTCCTCACTGGAACAGCAGCCTGCCGAAGGTCAGGTAAGTCTGGAGATGCAGTAGCACATAGCTTCTGAGTCTTGTTTGAGACTACATTGAGTAAGTAACGCAATCATTGCATGTCATGCAAACATATACCACTACACACAAACTGACCTCCTTTAACAGCACACCTACGGGTGGTCATCACTGGAAAGTCAGCCTGTGGTGGGTCAGGTAAGTCTGAAGATGTTTTAGCATCTCGCTTCTGGGCTATAGTCTTGTTTGAGTCTATATTGAACAATTGATGCTATCAACGATTCATTGAACATGTGTACATGTACATGCAGCTTTAACACTTGTACATGTACATGAAGATTCATGCACATGTACATGTATACACAAACTTACCATTAGCGTCTCTCTTAGCAGCATGTCCACGGGTCCTCACTGGAAGCATAGACTGTTGAGGGTCTGCTAAGTCCAAAGATACAATAGTACCTGGCTTTTGAGTCTTACTTGAGTCTACATTGAACAATAATATTATCATACGTTATGCAAGCATGTGGATGTGCACATGTACATTTTGTACACCAATACACACAAAACTCATCAGTAGTACCTCTTTTAGAAGCACACCCACGGACAGTAGACTCCTGAGACTCAGGCACGTCTAATTTCTGTCCTTTCTTAGAGCCTGAAATAATAATTATTATACAGTAACATTACTTGTACATGCACATGTATTGAATACATCCACTTACCATGAGAGTCAAGTTTAGCAGCAGCACGCCCACGGGTGGTCCTCATAGGAACAGCAGTCTGCTGAGGGTCACGTAAGTCTGGAGATGCAGTAGCACAATGCCTTCTGAGTCTTGTTTGAGTCTACATTGAGAAAGCAAAGCCACCACTGCATATCATGCCAAAATGTACATGTACATATACACCAATGCACACAAACTGACCAGCTATATCTTTTCTAGCAGCACACCCATGGGTGGTTCTCGCTGGAACAGCAGCCTGCTGAGGGTCAGGTAAGTCTGGAGATGCAGTAGCACATAGCTTCTGAGTCTTGTTTGAGTCTACATTGAGAAAGTAAATTAAAGCCACTACTGCATGTCATGCCAAAATGTACATGTACATGTACATCAATGCACACAAACTGACCAGCTACATCTCTTTTAGCAGCATGCCCACGGGTGGCCCTCACAGGAATAGCAGTCTGCTGAGGGTCAGGTAAGTCTGGAGATGCAGTAGCACATAGCTTCTGAGTCTTGTTTGAGTCTACATTGAGAAAGTAAAGCCACTACTGCATGTCATGCCAAAATGTAACCAATGCACACAAACTGACCAGCTACATCTCTTTTAGCAGCATGCCCACGGGTGGTCCTCGCTGGAACAGTAGCCTGCTGAGGGTCAGGTAAGTCTGGAGATGCAGTAGTACATAGCTTCTGAGTCTTGTTTGAGTCTACATTGAGAAAGTAATGCCTTTATTTCATGTCATGCAAACATGTACACATACATGTACATACAGCTCTATACACAAACCCACCATTTGCATCTCTTTTAGCAGCATGTCCATGAGTACTCCTGTTCCTCTCTGGAAGAGCCACCTGCTGAGGGTCAGATGAGACTGGAGATTCAAAATCTACTGATTTCTGATTCTTCTTTGAGCCTGGAATTTCATGCACTGCTGTAACATTGCATTCATAAGGGTATTGCACACATAAACTTACCGCTTTTAGCAGCATGCCCATGGGTAGTCAAAGCCACCTGCCAAGGATCATTGACATCTGATGACCCAAAAGCTGCTGATTTCTGACTTTTCTTAGTACTTCGTTTAGGTGGTTTAAACTCTGGTTGTTCTTCAAACAATAAGCTATTTTGCTCCATGCCACTCCAGTGATCCTCCTCACTCCACTTGTTCAAGGGAGTGGAGTCATATATCCCTATAATAATCAATATAATAAGCATGCAATCATGTTAATTAGCTAGATGCCACGACAAAATAATTCTTCAACTACTACACATGTATATACATATATTGAACAACTCATAAAGCAGACTGACCTCCAAATAACATGGTGGTAAACCACTGCTGATTATTTAGTGCTACTACATGTAAACTTGAGCTGCTAACAGGGCAATCTTTAGTGAATTACTTCCCCTGTTAAAGTTTACAAGTATGCTTCTTATGTTAGTAGTCTACATGGTTGTTGTATTATGATGCATACCATTCTCCTCTGACTCTTCTTCAGAACTGAGAGAAGAGCTGTCAGATACTGTGATCCTCCTTGCTCGGACTCTCCGAGGCTCCTTTTTCGAACCTGTATTAAAAATCAGTAAAAAAAAAAAAAAAAAGGCATAGGTACAATACCTACAAATTCATCATAACAATGAAAAGTCATATCTTTACGTTTTGCCGTTTCTTTCTTCCTTTTGGCCTCCTCCAGCTTCTTTTTTGCTTTCTCCTCCCTTAATCTTTTCCTTTCTTCCTTTTGTAGTGCTTTCTCCTGCTTCTGTTTTTCCCATTCTTGGATCAACTGCAAGTTCTCTAAACTCGTCAAAACTCACCCTGCTGACTTTCCATGCTTAGTCGGCATTTGACTTGGACAGCTGGAAATTTCAAGAAACTTGCTGATAGTCGATGCACATGGAAGAGGAACCGACATAGTTGGTGTTTTGGATGATGTGAATGACTGATCAAATAGGTTGGGCTCGGAGTAGGAAAGTGGAGTCATGCAAGAAAGTGAACGATCATTACTAGCTGGAGTGTATTGATGAGGTGTACGTAAATGGCTTTTGGTAGCTGTCACTGCCTCGTGAGTACCTGATGAATGAGTAACTCGAGGACGGGTAGGGCTATATAGAGGTATATATGCAAGTCCTGTCTTCTCTGTAAGAGAGCTAGGCTTGAATGAAGAGAAGCCATCTTCTTCTTCAGGTAAGCAGATGGCCATTCGGTTGAGTGGGCAGACACCGGTAGCCTTGAAGCTATTGGTTATGTTTGGCATGGAAAATGACTTATACCAGGCTTTCTTAAACACCTCACAGAAGTCATACCGAGACACAGTTCGTCCAGGATTAGAAGCACAGAATGTGTGACAAACTTCCCTCCATGACGCCTTCAAAGGTGCAAAACACCCTATATCCAGGGGTTGGGTAAGGTGGGTTGTGTGAGGTGGCAGAGCACAGAGAATAACCTTTTATTTGGCTGCCATTCGAATGGTTTCAGGACAATAGTGTGCCGAATGGCCATCAAGGAGGAGGATAACAGGACGCACAGATGGAATAGAATTCAAGAAGTGCTGAAACCATTCACAGAAAAGTTTTCTTGTGATCCAACCATTATGAGAGAGCCCATAAATAGATCCTGGTACCTCACCCTTTGTCATGGACTCATTCAGTGTCATCCTGTCAAAAATTACCATGGGGGGAATGGGATACCCCGCTGCACATGTGCAAGCCATCACCGTAATCTGCGATTTCGATCCACTAGTCAGATAACTAGGATTTTTACATCCAACCCTGTCAACAACTTTTTGGCATTTGGGATCGAGGGGAAGGCCAGTTTCATCGCAGTTAAAGATGCATGTAGCTTTGTTTAGTAGCCCATTGGACCGCAGGCAATCTTCAAGCATGTCAAAGTAACGATCTATGACCTCTCGGTCTGTTGCCATTGCTCTAGCATACGAAAATGGCACAGCTACTCGCAAGGTTATCTGAGGATGCCGCTGAACATATCGCTCCCACCAGCCATTGGTTACGGTTGTTGCTATACCCTTGCTATTGACTATTTGTTGCACGAGAGCAATGACTTGCTTCCTTGTGTGAGCATACCCAATCTTAGCTGTCTCAAGGAGGAAATTGGTTAACTCCTCCTCCTCCTCAACAGAAAGGTATGGCTGAGGTCCAGACCTTGCTCCATGCATCACCTTTCCACTCACTCTATCATAGAGAGTACTTCGTGGAACATTATACAGTTCTGCCGCACGACGAATGGACTCGCCTTTGTCAACAGCCTTCAGTGCATTTTGCATGCTAACATTTTCCCACGTCCTGTATGCACCACGAGTTAAACCAAAGTCATCCTTGAAGGGTGGTTCCAATGATGTATCCCTTATGATCCGCTTTGAAAGTGGAAGCGGCTTTGGCTGCTGGTGCATCTTTGAGCCTTAACTGTTACAAAATGGCAATATAAGTACTCTGCATGGGAGTGATACAATTATAAATGCCATTTATATTGTAGAACCTACTATCAAGCTCTCACCAGTCAGCTAGCACTGTCTTCATGGAGCATTGCACCAAAATCCACGTGTCCGGATATTGATCACATGACGCAAGATCTTTACGAGCGCGCCTAAACCGCAAACCGTCATATTTGCGGTCAATAATTTAGACCACGATAGAGGAAGGGTGGAAGGCTTGGAATCTCGATTCCGGAAGCTGTACGACGTTCACAGCCAGTTCTGCACGCAAAAGTCGAATAACGATCGTTTTGTCCGAAAACTGCAGTTTTCGACCCCTCCGCTTTTCTTTGATGTGGTGCCGCGGTACATTGAGCTCTCCAGCTCATCGCAAGTTTGCAAGTAGCGCAGAGACTGAGGTACACACTGGTGTAATTGCGAGATCGAGAGGTAGCACCGTTCGTCCAGGACGCGCGTCCGAAAATCGGTCCGGCCGACTATTGATCGCTTACTCTATATAATATTTGTAATAGTTTGATAGTACATTAATTATACACTTTCAATGGTTGTAGTAGAGAATCAGTTTGGTGTTTAAAACATTAGTTTACAACAACAACCAAACACCTACCATTTTACTATAGCTAGCCTGTAGATGTCTATAGAGTAAGCGATCGATCCTCGGACGACAGCAATACTCGGACGCTCTAGCGGACGTTGACGAGGGGGTGTGGTCTGGACGAAAGCTCAACCAAGTAGGGCCTTGGCCTAGTATCAACATATATCAGAGTTGGATGCGTACCTTTGCCATCTTCGGTGCTAGAACCGCTCAAAGGCGATGTCCGATTGCATCAAACCTCGGACAAAAGTATTTGTTTTCGGATCGCTCGAAGAGACGGCTGGGGGTGGGGTTCGCACACCTCGGCTGGACCGCTGCATTCCATACAGGTCGAGTCTCAGCTATAAAGCACGTTTAGTAGCCCGTCTTGCTGAGTTTTGTAGAGTTTACTCTGACATTAGCCCGAAAATTTCGGGTAAGCAGGAGAATATGCAACATCGTAGACCACGTTGTCACTCGATCGCTGCGATCCTATTGCGATGAGACCACGCCCAAGTGCTGTAAATTCTAAATAAAGCGCATTTGGAGCTCGTGCCTACTCGAGCTGTGATAGTCTCAGTCCGAAAATTTCGGATAATGTCAGAATAAAATATACAAAACTTAGCAAGACGGGATACTAAACGTGTTTTGTAGCTGAGACCCTATCTGGGTAGAATGCAGCGGTCCAGCCGAGGTGTGCAAACCCCACCCCCAGCCGTCTCTTCGAGCGATCCGAAAACAAATACTTTTGTCCGAGGTTTGATGCAATCGGACATTGCCTTTGAGCAGCTCTAGCACCGAAGATAGTAAAGGTACGCATCCAACTCTGATATATGTTGATGCTAGGCCAAGGCCCTATCTAGTGGAGCCTTCGTCCAGACCACACCCCCTCGTCAACGTCCGCTAGAGCGTCCGAGTATTGCTGTCGTCCGAGGATCGATCGCTTACTCTACTAGAAATTTCCGTGTTGTTGGTAGACTTCCAGAGAATTTATGGTGTCCTGCATCCATGGTACGACGAAAGTAACCATATAACAAGTACTGATAAAAAGACCAACAACTTTCAAGTTTATAAGGAAGTATCCAACACAGTACCTATGGGCTTTCCTCCAAATATTACTTGGTATCCGTAGCTACAGAGAATTTCAAAGTGATGATAGATAAGTTGCATGTATTCAAAAGATTAGCAACTGCAGTTGTAACCAGCTATATGATTATTATTGAAAAATCAGCTTTGGTCATAAGTTATCTGAGTATAGAGTATGCCTATAGTGCTTCATGATGGTAAGCAGGGATTCATCATGTACTCTCACCAATGGAGGCGTGACCAAAGCATCATCCCATCTTGAAAATGTCTTAGTTAGTAATGAGATATCTACTGTGGAATATCTCAAGATGCTTTTCAAACCATCATACCAGATGAGAAAACTCAAGAACAAAAATGCACTTTTGGTGTTGGTGTTGAACTTCCTAGCAATGTGTGTATGTCACTACTTGATTGAATTAGCACCAGAAAGTTATGATAGTGAGTGTGGTTTATGCTTTAAAATAATATTAGTGCCTTTAGGACTAGTTCTCACATTTTCTGGATGGCTTGCCGATGTACGATTTGGGCGCTACAATGTACTCTATTGGAGCAGCCTAATGATGTGGCTAAGCAGTGTGCTTCTAGTAATTAGTCTAATCATTACACAAGTATTGGAGTGGCATGCAAATTTCCTTCATATAGTCTTCCTAGTGTGTTTGGGAATGGGGTATGGTGGATTTCAAGGAAGTATAATCCAGTTTGGCATTGATCAACTGGTAGATGCTTCATCGGATGAAATTGTGTCATTTGTAAATTGGTATTCCTGGTCCTATATCAGCAGTGAAGTGATTCAAGCACTTGTTTCTGATTGCACAAGCCGACAGCTTAAGATTCTTACACCATTATCATTATGCCTTGGTCTCAGTGTCCTTATAATTTTACTCTTCCTGTGCAACACTGTACTCATTAAAGAACCAGTGACCCAAAATCCCTTCAGACTTATACATAACGTTCTCAAGTATGCCTCAAAGTTCAAGCACCCTCGACTAAGAAGCGCCTTCACATACTGTGAAGATGACCCTCCTTCACGCATTGATTTTGGAAAGAGCAAGTATGGAGGACCATTCACAATTGAACAGGTAGAGGATGTGAAAACATTTTTCAAGCTTTTAGGAATGGTTATCATTGCAGGAGCTTGCTTTGGTATCACTGATGATGACACCTTTGTGCAACACACACTTGAGACATTTGGAAGCCAAGTATTTGTTGATGAATGTTATTCCCAGTACTTTTTCACCAAAACTTATTACATCACAATATCTCTTTTAATACCTCTCAATCAATTTGTTGTTCATCCTTTGTTTCATCGCTGTCTACCAAAGATTAGCTGCTACTGGAAACCCATCTTGGGAATGGCCATGCACACTGGAAAGTATATTGTGCTCATGATACTTCTTACCAAGACTCGTCAGCATGATTTAATAGCAAGCGATGCCTTAGCTAGTAATAATATTATAACAATCCAGTGCATATTTTATGACAACCCAGCGTCCATAATCAGCAATACACTCGACTATAGACTATTTGCTATCCCAGAAGTCATATCAGCCATATCATTTGTACTGATACTCATTGGTTCTATTGAGGTGCTTTGTGCCCAAGTCCCCTACTCCATGAAAGGATTAGTTAGTGGGATATTCTATGGTTCATTGGTATTCTTTCTCTCTCTTAATAATATGATAGTTCAACCTTTCATTTGGAAGTCAAATCTATGGAAAACAAAGTCAATCTTTAATTGTGGATTTTGGTATTTGCAGATCAAGTTGATCATCAACCTCATTGCACTTATCAGTTTCCTGCTAGCCGTAGTATACTACAAGAAGAGAAAGAGATGATGTGCTACCAAATGAACAAATCTTTGCAGAAAGATACTACTTACAGTAATTTTTGGCGGACGTGGTACTGCATAGTATACAGCCATGTATGCATGATATGTGTCCATCTCTTTCTGATACTACGGTTGCTTACAGTGTGAACATTAATTTTATACAATAGTTGTAGTGCACATTTCACCATAATTAAATCATAGATATTAGAGACTTACGCTCCCAGGATTGGAAACTAAATTATTGCGCAGACAATGTTTGTTACACCATTATTGAAATACTTTGTGGAACTGTGGCATGTTGTTGGTTTTTCTAGAGGAGCTAAGTGAATAGCAAGGTGAAGGTCAGTACATGAGTCAATAGCCCAATAAACAAAAGCTAAAGAGAGTTACTAAGAGAAAAACGCCTAGAGTTGGTTTTTTGGTGCCAAAACGACAAAAAAGCATTAATAAATTTCATGAGACTATAGCACTTTCTAGGTACACGCAAGGTTTTAATTCGATTCTTAGCTAGAAGACTTACAAATGAGATGATAAATGAGGATAGGTGGTCGAAAGTCCAGTTGCAGCATCAAGAAGACTGGTGTTTCTGTTTTTTTGGTTTCGCAAGTTTACCATAGCTCATGAATAATTAATGAGGTAACAACCATCGGCCACTTCCTGTTGCCTAGCACACTATAGGCGGGTGTGCGCAGTTTCCAATCCCAGGTACGTATGTCTCTAACATATATGAAAAGCATGTATGAGATATTCATTTACTCCAAGATTGTTTTCATTATCACGTAACAATAATTCCTGATAGATATTTTCTCCATACTGTGCAAATTCATGTACACTATTTGTATTCCTTATGCTCTCCTACAACCTAATATAGCAGTTGCTATCTCCTATGCTATTATGCTATGGCCGTACATACTTGTACAAGTAAGAGTAATGTATTGCTATAAGTATGGCATGTAGTTACAAACACTCACTACGTCTGCAGGTCATACACTTGAACACTGTATCACGGTCTTAATAATTATAGAAATCATGTTATTAGCTATTTTTAGTCAGAATCAGTTACTCTTGAATAATATTGCTCAGCAAAAATATGCTCATTTGGAAGGACATCTTCTCTAATCCTCTTTACGCTGCAACATTTGATTGCTACTACTAACAGGAATATCACAACGAGCATCAAGATGAGTTTTGTTTGTAAGTACCAAAATTCACATCCAAAGATCACCGAAGAAAATGTTTTCTCTTTGAATGCTTGAGTTATGCCAGAGTTGAATAAGATGACAAGTCCGAGGGCACTATAATAGCAACCGGCCACTAATCCCTTCACAGAATAAGGAACTTGAGAACAATAGAACTCAATGATGCCAATTGTAAGAAGCACATCTGAAAGTGAAAACAGAAATGATACAAGAATCAACCATCTGTAGTCAATGACACTGTTTAAAGGATCAGAATTCTCTTGAAATAAGCAATGAATTGTCGAATTATTACCAGTACTGGAAGATTCGCTGGTATCTGCAAAACTCACCCTGGCGTAAGTAATTAAAATGATCAGTGTCATATATCCACCTATTTTTAAAAATATTCCCAGGAATGTCTTCCATTGGCTTTTGATAGTAAAGAACCGGTAGCACACAGGATAGAGGATAACTTCATTCAGTGGTATGATGATAAATTCAAATACGGCGAAAATGTTATCAAAGAAATCATTATGAAAACATCTATTTGGTGATGCCATGTTGTCATTGCTAAATTTACCAAAATATATGTGACTGAGGGAGTTTCCAAATTTAGAAAAATTGTAGGTGATACCCATGGGTATACTTGCAACCAAAAGAAGTCCCAAAATTTTGAAGAATATTTTTACATCTTCCACCTGCTCAGTTGTGAATGGTCCTCCATACTTCCTTTTGCCAAAATCAATGCGCAATGGAGGCTCATCTTCCCAGTATGTAAATGCACTCCTATATTGAGGTCGATTGTGTTTGACTGCGTAACAAATGACCCTATAGATTAAGCTGAAAGGATTTTGTGTCACTGGCTCCTTTATGAGTTGGTTGCTGAACAAACAATTGGAGCTCACTAGCAAAGTAAGGCTGGTACAAATGACCAGAGGTCCTATCGTGAAATATTTTGAATCCACGCAAGTTAGCAGACGGATACCACACATTGTAAGCTTGCTGCCACACATTGTCCATGTATACCAAACCACAAATGATGTTATTTCAATCGTTGATGCATCTATAAGCTGGTCCACCCCAAATTGGATGATGTTGGCCTGAAATCCTCCGTAGCCTATGGACAAGAAGATGGTGAGCACTACTGAAATAATTTGATGCACATAGCTATCATCATAGGATTTCACAATATCAAAGATAACGTCAACTACTGTCAACAACATAGAGCTCATCCACATGATCCAAATGCTAATGTGGATCACTTTATAGCGTCCAAAACGTACATCAGCCAGCCATCCAGCCAGAGGTAGCATCACACCTGTCACGGTTACAATAATATTACAGATAGAATCATTATTCTTATTTGTTATAGTCATCGAAGTATAGTGATATGTACACATTACCAAGAAGCTCCAGATTACTATCAATATTGCTCCCTTGATCTTGAGTCTTCTTACTCGGTAAGATGCTTTGCAGCAAGCTTGAAAATACTCCTTTGCAGTAATATTATTAGAATTTGAAAATACATCTGACCCTGAACCATCACTTGTGCATGCTGATGACTCCCCATTCAGACTTCCTAAATCCACTTCAGACATTTTACCTTCTTGCAAATAATAGTTATACAACTGAATTTCTCTTCTTTTAGTAATGAGTACTGGTTAGTGAATTAAGAAATTTCTCATTGCTTACTGAATCATATCACCTTTGCTCAATCGAGCTCTCATATTTTAGAATTATTAGTCCTGGTGTTTATTCAAACATCCACTGTATTGATGAGGTATTACATTTGTGAATTACAACAATAGCTGCAGTATTACACACTATACAGAAATTAAAGAACATTGTATAAACACGCATACATGTTCCATTCATGCATTCCCATGATCACATACCAGTACTTCATAGAAAGATGTTTTAAATTGATTTTACCGTGAAAGCCCAGGGGACAAGGCTAGCATGAGCCAACAACAGAAGAATAAAAGTGTATCCAATGAGCTGTATTATTATAAAGTTTGTTAAGAATAGTCCTAAAGATGTCCACATACATTCACAAAATTTAATACTAGTAATGCTGTCAATAGAAAATTTTCAACATGCAAAGAAGCTACTATGGTATTTGAATAACAAACGTATGAAAAACCCCAGTTTGAAGCGAACAGTGCATGCTAGCTAGGATATGGAAGAACAGAAAACTGAAAAAGAACTGGAAATATCAGCGAGTGGCAGAAACGTTTCATCACAACCTGATACAATCACAAGCAAGGAGCGTTTACAAATATGCCACAGAGTAAAGTATCAGACAAGAAAACTAAAAAATGAGGGAGCAATCTTGGTTTTGGTGTGGAGCTTTCTGGTAACCAGTTTAACTAATTACTTGCTCAATAAGAATTGATATCATACAATAATTTGGTTATTAATAGTGTCCTGACCATTGTTGGTGTGATATTACCCATTGCCGGATGGCTTGCTAATGTACGTTTTGGTCGGTACAGAGTGATATGTTGCAGTATCTGGACAATGTGGATTAGTTCTTGTGCTACTAACAACAGTACAAATGTTTTTTTGTTTTTTTTTTCTATAAAAGTTTATCCATTGCATTAGCATTGGATACACAGTTAGCAGAAGCTAATAAATGTTGACCCACAAAAGATTAAAAAATGCGTGAACACAAGTACAATATATATTATTGACAAACATGTAGAGAGACTGAAACTGAAACTGTACAATAAACACTACTATGGTATATATGACTTTGTAGTACACATTTAAATACAGTACAAGAAGATGTAGAAGTAACTTCATAAGGCAGTGTATTCCAAATTGAAATGGTATGAGGTACAAAAGAATGATAATAATTATTATGATTGAGTACGGGCAAAGGGTTGCTGAAGAGTTAAAGGATGAAGAGAACGGGAATTGTATTGTGAGTGCTGTCTGAGTGATATGATGCCATTAGGGAAAAAAGACTGATGGTGAACAACTTTAAATAGATGACCAAGTTTCAAGTGAAGTCTTCTCTTCTCTAGAGTTGGCAAGTCTATTAATTCCAAGACCTCCTCATAGCTCGATCTCCAATAGTGAGTGGCCATCCTACAAGCAAACTTTTGCACACTCTCTAGAGCTTCGGTGTCTCTATGGGTATGCAGTGCCCATACTGGACATCCGTGTTCCAGGTGTGGTCGAACTAAAGAGGTATAGAGGTGGGTAAGAGTGTGTGTATCTGCCACTGGGTAGAATCTTCTGTACAGAAGTCCAATCACCTTGCGTACTTTGGAGCAGACCATGGCAATATGAGGTGACCATGATACATCGCAACTAAGAAGAATCCCCAGGTACTTAAAGGTGTCAACTTGGTCTAATAAACAATTATTCAGAAATAGTTAGTAGATAGTTATTATCTGACCAGTCTGCAATAGCGTTAGTGTCACCTTGGGTTGCAGTATAGTCTTCCATTGTAGAAATAATCTTATAGAGGAGTACATCATCAGCAAATAAATTCAATTTTGAGTCTTGGGATATTGGTACCATTGCAACATCATTAATATAGATTAGGAATAAGAGTGGTCCCAGTACTGATCCTTGAGGGACACCTGAGAGAGCTTTGATAGGGCTTGACGTTGCACTCCCCACCACAACCTGCTGTGATCGGTTGGTAAGATAATCCGATATATTGTATTTAATGACAGCAAAATCCATAAAATTCTAACAGTTTTACTGATAGTTGTTCTGGCATTTGGTTTGGGAGGATTTCAAGTAAATGTTGTCCAGTTTGGAGTTGATCAATTGAATGGTGCTTCAACTACTGAAATCACATCATTTGTGGCTTGGTTAGCTCAAGCGCTCACTCGTAACAACAATGGGTGGGGCCGATTTTTTATTCTCTATTAAGCGCACATCACCTAATAGCCACCGTAGCACACCTTGTATGCTACATGCAAATTAGTGACAAACTTGCATACAATTCATTGTTGAATTATATGGGTTTCCGCGAATTTGTTGGTGATGGTTTGTTCAAAAGTGTACAAAATACATATGCCATTGTGTTTACTTTCACAGTTGAACCTTGTATGCAAACTAGTGACAAACTTGCATACTGCAATGAAAATTCATTGTTGAATTATATGGGCTTCCACAAATTTGTTGACGATGGTTTGTTAATAATACATATGCCATTGTGTTTACTTTCACTGTTGAAACCGGGCCGCTCTCAAGTCATTTACAGAGTGCACACCGTGGCACATACATAACTGACTGCTTTTTGGACCTCACTGAGTTTTTTGTAAGATTGGCCCTACAGTTTCTCCACTATTTCCAGTCAACTGGGTCTCTGAGTGGAAGTAGTATACGTAGTGTATAACTGCCGCAAGCTCTAACCACTTGGGAACAATGAATAGCAGCCTGACAACGTGTGCACTATCGGATGAAGATTCGGTAATCGAGTCATCCATGGCACCTAGCACTTCTGGATCAGATGTTGCTTTGCTACAAAGTTATAAACGCATTAGCATACAAGAGCGTCTCAAGGTATGCTTTAAACCAACCTATAAGTTAAGGAAACTCAAGAATAAGGGAGCAATTTTGGTGCTGGTGAGTAATTTTTTGGTTACAAGTGTTTTCTACTACATCAGTTACAAATCACTGACTCCAGAGCATTATTGCACACTGTGCTTCAAATTGATTAAAGTTCCCATTGGATTAGTTTTACCTTTTGCTGGGTGGTTAGCGGATATCTACTTTAGAAGATACAAAGTACTTATTTTCAGCATCGTGACTATGTGGATTAGTACTTTGCTTCTGCTGATAATTTTTATCATAGAAAGATTTTTGCCTTTCACTAACTATATCCAGATAGTTCTACTGGTTTCACTAGGGATCGGCTATGGTTGTTTTCAAGCAAATGTTGTCCAATTTGGTATCGATCAATTAACAGATACTTCAACAGACGAAATAGTGTCGTTCATAACCTGGTACTCCTGGTCTTTTATTAGTAGCGGAAC
The DNA here is from genome assembly GCA_964291365.2 of Stappiaceae bacterium. Classification (GTDB taxonomy): domain Bacteria; phylum Pseudomonadota; class Alphaproteobacteria; order Rhizobiales; family Stappiaceae; genus JBDWFY01. The sequence goes on along the minus strand of OZ220010.1, from coordinate 429,764 downwards.
ATTCATTAATCTTCTCTCTCTGTGCATTGGTCAACGAGAAAAATTTATTGTATCAATGTTGTTGTGTGTCAGCCTTAGCATTGTAGTGGGTCTGATATTTTGGCACAATAATGTTCTCATTAAAGAACCAGTGACAATAAACACTTTCAAGCTAATACACAGAGTTCTTAGGTACGCCAAAAACCACAAACACCCAGAACGAAGAAGTGCTTTTACTTTCTGTGAAGATGAGCTTCCTTCCCGTCTAGACTTTGGGAAAAGCAAATATGGAGGACCATTCACAACTGAGCAGGTAGAAGATGTGAAAACATTTTTTAGAGTGTTGGGGTTGGTCTTGATCGTAAGTGCAGTGTTTGGTATGACAGATGAAAAAAGTTTCCAGGAAAGTCTACTGAGTGTAGCAATGGGAAGCAAACAAACAGAGGTTTGTCCTTTGACATTTGCTTTCTCTAACATTTATTATATTACTGCAACCCTCTTGATACCACTGAATGAAATGGTCACCTTTCCATTGTTTCGCCGCTGTATTCCCAACATCATATGCTATCGGAAGACCATTTTTGGAATGATTTTGCAACTTTTAAGATATATCACACTGATAACACTTACTACTGTGGCCCGACACAGTAGTATGAAAATGACATACACTAACACAACCCTTTGCATATTTGAGGACAGCTCTCTTAATGTCACAGTCTCATTGGGGGGAATTGACTATCGATTATATTCTATACCAGAGTTTATATCTGCTATTTCCTACATCATGATTTTTGTTGGTGCTATTGAGTTCTTATGTGCCCAGATTCCATACTCAATGAAAGGATTAATCGTTGGAGTATTTTATGGCTCCCTTGTGCTATCCTTTGTATTGAATAAAGCAATATCACATATATTCGTGCTTAAGTCCTCTGTTTGGGATCCAAAGGCTATGTTCAGTTGTGAATTCTGGTACTTGCTAACTAAGCTAATGTTTCTACTGATAACAGTTACGAGTGCTTTCGTACTGTATGTTTACTACAAGAAGAGAAAGAGAGATGATGTTTTACCAAACGAACAAATTTTTGCTGAACAATATTATTCCAAGAAGTTGCGATGTGCATAGGTACGGTGTTGTGTTGTACTAGTATGGCTTTGCTAAGTCTAATTAGTTATTGTTTTTAATTAAGGTTCTTTTCATTGAATTTAATTAGTTTTAGTTTTTAATTAAGGAGAAGTGGATCGTTTTGCTTAGTTTTAGTAATTAAAACTAATTGGATAAAATTTAATGGTCTACTAACGATCGTTTTAATTTAGTTAACTAACTAAAATGAGCTGATTTGTGCCATTTTCTTTTTAGTTTAGTATATGATATGGTTTGATGCAAGTTTGCTAGTTTTAGTTTTTAATTATGAAAGGCATAGTACACTTACCTAGTTTTAGTAATTATAATTAAATTGGGCAAAACTAAGGAGTTTTTAGTATTAGTTTTGATTAACTAGTACAACACTAGTACGGTGGTCCAGAAGGGCCATTCCATTTTGTATTTTATCGAAGCTGCATTTGTAAACTTGAATTTTATCAACTTTGCATTTTTGCAAACTTGCATTTTCTTTTTTTCATTTTGCAAACCAGGTTTTTCCCAATCCTGTGCACGTGTCTAAACCAAATACCCCGCGTGCACAGCAGTATATATAGGCTGTATATAGTGTATAGCTAATTATAACTATTGAAATACATCGTGATAGTGCTGCACCCCTGACATGACATGACTATGCTATAGCTCTCTATAGCTAGCGCTATAGATCAAGAGATGGCTGCACCCATACCTATCTTGAGCATGCGCAGTGAAAACAGCGTGACTAAGTGTGGTCGATAGGCGTGGCCGATACTGAGAATTATTATGCACGATTTGCTTGTGGCCCGGGTCAAACGCATACACACAATTTTCACTGTTTCCTACGATTTGATAGCACTTATACCGACGCACTGGCACTTTACCCCTTGCGTATGCGCCCGGGCTATGAGTTCAAGCCATGCAGAGCCTGCCACATGATGATCGTCAGGTTAATTTTAAATTAGCTACCGCTAGCGCCAGCATTAGTGGCTAATAATTATTTACATTTTTTCAAGCTTGCATTAATTTTTGTCCGTCTTGCAGTTTATCTATCTTATATTTTGTCAATCTTGCGTTTTTACAAACTTGTATCTTTGCAAAATATCGAGCATTAAACAGTGCTGGGCTCTATATATAGCTATACTATGGGCCAGCCAGTAGTCTGCCATGTGACTATAGCCATCATGCTAATTCAAACTTAATTAATTTTTGTAAAATTGTGTTTTTTGCAAACTATCCAATCTTCAGTTTTACCAGTGCTATAGCAGTAATACAACTGAAGATTAAATTCCAGCCACCTGCCACATGATCATAGTGACTCCATGTGATCATAGTGACTCATGTCACATGAGTCACTATGATCATGTAGCAGGTGGCTGGCTGGCTCATAGCTATCAGCCTTGGCTAGGATATCCATGTAGAGGCTTATCATGTCATGCCCTGGGTCATTACATGGCATTTAACATGTTCAGTAACTAGCAGGTGTAGTGAATCGCCACCTAATTCTTACCTGTAGATAGATCTAGGTCTCAGTCAGAGATCAAGGAACATGGTTTCAGACAAGATAGGCATAAAGATAGACAAGTGTCCTGACAACTGGTGGGAATTAATTTTGTTTTCCCCTAGATAGATTTGTTTAGCAAACGTGCAAGGACCGGCTAGTAAGTTCTATCACGAGCCTATTGTAGTATCTCAAAAGTGATGCCATCAGTAGACTAATTAAGTATCATGAGGAATAATTCAGAGAGCAAATCACAATAAGACTATTCGAAAGGTTTGCATACTCATGACCTATTTGTATACAATACACTATGTCCCAGTTAATTGTATCTTTCAGTATAATATAGTTTTGGCAGTACATCTTCCCTCTTTCTCCTGGTGACATGCATGATTAAGGTGAAACATGAACAACTAGGCTGGAGGTATATATATAGGTACCATACAGAATCCACGGCTAATTAAATATAACCCCACACCCCAAATGGGAAGTCTTGTATGCTCAGACTTAACAATGTACATTGCAAACATTATGTGTGACTATTAGAAGTATGTACAGAATTGCATGGTAGCTAATCAGATTCTCTATAAACTCTAGATCTATTACAAACTGAAAAAAACTATACTCACAAAACAAATATCATACATGGTTGCAAGCTTCGATCTCCCAAATTTACTGTGAATAGTATCTTTCAGCAAAAATCTGTTCATTTGGTAGCACATCATCTCTCTTTCTCTTCTTGTAGTACACCATGACTAGCAAGGAGATAAAAAATACAATAAGATTAACAATCAACTTGATCTGCAAATACCAAAATCCACAATTAAATATTGACTTTGTTTTCCAAAGATGTGATTTCCAAATGAAAATTTGAACCATCATGTTATTGATAAAGAAAAATAATACCCATGAACCATAGAATACACCAATAACCAATCCCTTCATAGAATAGGGAACTTGGGCACAAAGCACCTCAATAGAGCCAACAGTGAATAATACAAATGATATGGCCGATATGACTTCTGGGATAGCAAATAGTCTATAGTCAAGAGTATTGCTGATTACGGATGCTGGGTTGTCATAAAATATGCACTGGATTGTTACATGTGCTGGGGAGTTATTTGTCAACTGACGAGCCTTGGTAAGAAGTATCATAAGTATGATGTACTTTCCAGGGTGTATGACTATTCCTAAGAATACTTTCCAATAGCAGCTAATTTTTGGTAGACAGCGATGAAACAAAGGATGAATGATGAACTCATTGAAAGGTATTAAAAGAGCTATTGTGATATAATAAGTTTTGGTGAAGAAGTACTGAGAATAACATTCACTAATATGTACTTGGCTTCCAAATACCTCTAGTGTGTGTCGCATAAAAGTTTCATCGTCACTTATACCAAAGCAAGCTCCTGCAATGATAACTATTCCTAAAAGCTTGAAAAGTGTTTTCACATCCTCCACCTGTTCAGTTGTGAATGGTCCTCCATACTTGCTCTTTCCAAAATCAATGCGTGACGGAGGGTCATCTTCACAGTATGTGAAGGCACTTCTTAGTCGAGGGTGCTTGAACTTTGAGGCATACTTGAGAACATTATGTATAAGTCTGAAGAGATTTTGGGTCACCGGTTCTTTAATGAGCACAGTGTTACACAGGAAGAGCAGAACAATGAGGATACTGAGACCAAGGCACAACAGAAATGGTGTAAGAATCTTATGCTCTTGGCTGATACACTCAGAAGCAAATACTTCAATTGCTTCAATTGCTCCACTGCTAACGTAAGACCAGGAATGCCAATTTATATATGCCACAATTTCATCCGATGAAGCATCTATCAGTTGATCAATGCCAAACTGGATTATACTTCCTTGAAATCCACCGTACGCTATTCCCAAACACACTAGGAAGACTATATGAAGGAAATTTGCATGCCACTTCACTACTCGTGTAATGATTAGACTAATTACTAGGAGCACACTGCTTAGCCACATCATTAGACTGCTCCAATAGATTACATTGTAACGCCCAAATCGAACATCGGCAAGCCATCCAGAAAATGTGAGAACTAATCCTAAAGGCACCAATATGAATTTAAAGCACACCCTACAATGGTTATGACTTTCTTGTGCTGATCCACTTAAATAGTAATATACACAAGTAGTTAAAAAGTTTAACACCAACACCAAAAGCACCCCTTTGTTTTTGAATCTTCTCAACTGGTACGATGGTTTGAAATGCATCTTGAGATATTCCACGGCAGATATCTCACTACTAATGGCTAGAACGCTGTCAAGATGGACTGATGCTTCAGATGCTTGTGCTAGGTCTCCAGGGAGACTATGTATAATATTACAAGATGAATCACTGCTTGCCATTGCAACTAATACAAGTATTGTGCAGAAATGCCTGTCAGAAAACTTGAGAAACAGGCTACTTCAAATTATCATTGCAGTACTCAAAAGTTACACCCATTTAGAGGGTCACATAGGATTCTATACTATATAGTCCAACTTGTACCTACTGATCAATAGGGCTTCCAAAAATAGCAAAAGTATCAGTTTAACTTAGCACATACTACGCTAGTTAGCTCACTCTGATAGCTACAGATATGTAGGTTCACACTGTGGTGTACCCCTTCAAATTTCTGTTTCACTTTGTGTTAATTTTTCAACATAGCTAACCACAAATGTAATACTTTGTAAACTGGGACAACAAAGCATAAATCAGCACATTGGTTTTGCCTTTGACTATGGAGGTTATGGCAAATGTCTACATTGGATCTAAGTATGAATTCATGTATCATACTGAAAGGCTGACGAAAAACCAACATAGCAGCTACATGCTTAGGTCTTGCATGCACAAGCCATGTCACACAGGCATAGATGGTTTTCATTACGTAGATTGGTTGCACACAGTTTAGTCTTCTATGCAACACTGCATAGCAGCAGCTGCATGTGCATGTATGAGGAATGCCTCAGGCTGTGTCCTGGTACCAGTCTTGTAGTCAAGACATCTAAGTACAGCAACATGTAAGTAAGTCACTTTAGCATTGGTCTTTAGCAATTTCTTATTTTCTAAACTTAAGCTAAAATCAGACTAGTTTAAACAACACCAGAACTAAGTTTTTATTAAAAGCACTTCATTTAGTATGTAGCATATATTAATTTTCATTACAAGAACTAATCAGGGTAAGTCCACACACTCAACAGTTAACAATTTTACATTGATTACTGCAAGATTATACACAGTGTAGCTACAATGTGGATAATCTTTCAAGTAGTATCTTTCAGCATAATAGTGTTCATTTGGCAGTACATCTCTTGTATCTTCTTGTCGGCATCACCACAGCAAGACATGAACAAGAAAGGCTAGGAGTAGTTACCAGAATCCGTAGCTTATCGTTCCCACACCCCATACTGAAAGTTTTGTCTTGAATGGCAGCATGACCACTGCACTTATTATACCTACAAAAAAAAACATTGTTTCATACCCCGTTCCAAGCATTATTCCCTTCATCTGGAGTGGAATCTGAGCAGAGAGGAATTCCAAAAAACCAATACCAATCATCAGTAAAGATAAGGATGTGTAGAAGTCCAGAATTATAATTATGGGTACTTTTGATGGTACTCCACACTATACATACATATAACATTCCCTGTATGTGCAAACGGCAGAAGTTGGGTATACTACAGAATGCTTGACACCTGATCCTTACATAGAATGCAGCCATAAGCTCTGTGAAGTATATAAGTGCTCGAGAGTATGAGATGGGTGAATTCAAGAAACTATGTACACATAATATATAATAGAGTCGAAAGAAGCCTAGTACCTCCCATACAATTACAGCTATAGGTATCTCCGTGGGGTATGTGCTGAGTCTAAATTGGCCCTAGTTAGACCAGGTAGGTAAATAATTAAGTAGCTCCAATGACAACAATGTACAGTTCTAAAAACTCAGTGGAAGTGTTCAAGCTTGATGAAAAACAGTAGTAGTGAGCTAATCCATGCACTTCCTGGTTTGCCTTCTCAACATGTCAACTTTCCTGGGATGAAGATACAGTTTCCCTTGCTTGGCTGAATTTAATATGTCATGAAAATGTAGAGAGAAGGATGGCGATGTAACACAAGGATACTTGTATGTACACACCACATCAATCAGAGTTCCTGTGGGATTTACAACAGTTTATCTTTTTACACATGCTATGATTGGTACGTACTGTGCCCACCAGTATCAATTTCTTGTATGTGTATTAGGTGGCTTGATCAGTTATGGCCTCTGTAGCTACATGATAGAGTACATAGATTGGTGCTGTAATACAGAAGGGTTAGCACCCACATGATGGTTGTGGAATGAAGGTAACAGTGGGAATGCTTCTCTGATTTCTCTTACATAAATTCTTGTCACTCAGTCCATTGGTGGTTTGAATTTCCTTTTATCCTTGATTAGTAACTAGCTAGCTAGCTAACTGAAGTTTTTGTAATGGCAGAAGGAGTGGGTGCAGCTCTTGCCTTATTTCAAACATTTGGAAGTATTGTATCTTCAATTGAAACAAGATTTACTGATATGGACATAAATTCTGATGCAGCCGTTGACTGTTTCATGGGCACCAAGTATCTTTCTAGTAAAATAGATAAGCTACGATCTAAGTTCAATAGAAATCGTTCCCTGCAAGAAGATGAGGACCCTGAGTTACTGTTACAGCGCATAAATGAGCTACTTGGGTATGTTGATGCAAAGCTTGAAGAAATCAGCAAAAAAAAACAAGTTTAAAAAATTCATGACATCAAATAAGATTAAGCTCAAATTTGAGAGCATACGTGACAAGCTGAAAAATGAAGTTGAGAGTCTTGTAAAAGAATTTGAAGGTAAAATGGAGAAAATTCTGTCTCGTACAAGTACAGTGATTTTAGTTGCTGATGCCAATAGATTCCCACTGCCAAAAGCTCTAGTGGACGTCTCTGCAGAGCCTAATGGGAAGCACTTGAAGGTTAAGTTGAGAGATTCTGACAACATACGAGACACTCTCCGTGGCTACCATATTTATATAGATGACCGTGATCCACCATGGTTTCACTCAGTTGGTTCTGATGACATAGATGGAAATGATGAAATTAACATACAGGATTCTGACATATTGATTGGATGGAAGCAGAACAATATTCAAGTGTGCACAGTGAATCTTGCCGGTCTAGAGGGACCCTTGAGTGCCCGCATACACATACCAGTGGTGATGAATCAGCACCCTCCAACTGTGGAGCACATGGGAGTGAAGTTAAATGCAACATCAAAGTCTACCATTATGTTGAGTTTTGATTACCCCAAAGGATATAACAAGATGGGAATAGACATGTGCCATGTTACCGGTCGAGTTGAGTATGAGAGCTACACAAACAAGGTTAAAATTCATAAGCCTGGATGGGATAGAGGGTTTATTGTTCTTGAGAATGTAGATCCTACAAAGCCCTACTGTGAGATCTACTTGAGCTTTGCCAATAGGTATGGCTCTGGAAAGCAATGTAAGAAGCCAGAGAAATTTGTGATAGAAGATTTGATGCCTAGTGCTCCAATTCTGGAAGTTGAATCTTCCACCATAAAAGTAGTATAATTGTCAAGTGCGAAGTTGAAGATAATGTTGGTGCTGTGAAGTCATATGGTTTGTTCATATCTCATAACAGAAAGAAATGGAACCACATTACCAGCTTTGATTCAGAGAGATATGAAGTAACGAACTTAGAGCTCAATACAACTTATTATTTTTACGTTAAATGTAAACAGCATGAAAGTAGGAAAATAAAGGCCACCACACTCAATAAGTAGTATGCATACAAGTGTATAATAATTATGGTATATTCACCGTCTGTAATAGATGTGCTCTCTTGAAGAATTTAATTATAGGAAATTCTACACTCAAGCTCTTACACATGTCATTGGAAGGATTCATAGCAGGAAGTTATTAGTGATTTCCTGGATTATGTGATTACTATGGCCTATCACAAGGCTTCAGGGCAAAATTATTTGGCAATTAGCTAGCTACTGACAAAAAACAATTCAGCTATACTGTCAATCACTGAATATCACATGAGGAGGAAAAGAGATGTCTCACATGCCGAATGAATATACATGTACATGCATGATATTATAACAATGCCATGTAGCTATTTGCAGGGGTTTGTATAGTTGTATTATATAAGTTCTCTATCTTATGAACTGCTGTAAGAGACACCAGCAAATGTGTTGAATGTTCATTATATGCACTGCTCAGTATATGGCTAATTGAGACCAAGAATAGAAATAATCTACACGGATGGGTGACAGGTATGTACCATTTAGAGGGCTGATGTTTGTGTATGATCAGATCTGTTGTACACTCTGATAGCCATAGTGTCTGTAGATATGTAAAGAATTGCATATAGTGGTGTATACCAGCTCATTGTGAGTGCTGGTAGTTGTTTATACTTAACATGGCCATGGGAGAAAGGCCTACATAGGGAGGAGGCTAGCAAATTCAGCTACGACTTTTAACACTTTTGCTGGATTCAGTCCTTAACTTAATGCCCATGTGTGAATACCATATGTTTTTTATAAGTTGCAGCTTTGTTCTGGTAATGGGCTTGTACCAGGCATTTCATGCACCCAGTTTGTGTTTTAAGTGAAGCACAAAGGTGTCCATTGTTATAGCATGGAGGCTAATGCAAAACTTGAAAATAATTAGTAGCTATCATGGGAATATAATATTTTGAAAGTAATCCAGGGAGTAGCATTTTCACTGAGTCATCCCATGCCGACAATTTTCATTGTGTAAACTGTATAATATTATCTGAACAAACATAGATACCAGTATGCGTATACTTGTAAGGTGAATAATATGGAGTCATAGTAAATTATGTTCTGGGTATAGTTAGCTATGCACACTGCAGCTTCTTAGAATAATATCGTTCCGCAAAGATTTGTTCATTTGGGAGAACATCGTCTCTCTTTCTCTTCTTGTAGTAAGCTGCCACTAGCAGAGAACTTACGACTGCTATCAATAGGAATATAAGCTTAGTTTGCAAGTACCAAAATTCACAACTGAACAAAGTTCTTCCTTCCCATGTAGAAGATTTAAGAACGAACATGTGTGATATTGCTCTATTCAATAATAAAGACAGCACCATAGAACCATAAAATATTCCAACAATTAATCCTTTCATTGAGTATGGAATCTGGGCACATAAGAACTCAATAGCACCAACAAGAATCATGATGTAGGAAATAGCAGATATAAACTCTGGTATTGAGTACAATCTGTAGTCAGCTGCCTCCAAAGAGATTGTGGCATTAAGCGGGTTGTCCTGAAATATGCAGCGAAGGGTTGTGTTGGTGTATGCAGGTATGTTCATATCATGCCGGGCAACAGTAACAAGTGTTATCAATATGATATACCTTCCAAGTTGCAAAATGATTCCAAAAATGGTCTTCCAACGTCGTGTAATCCTTGGAATACAGCGGTGAAATATTGGAAAGATGATTACTTCATTCAATGGTATCATGACCATTACAGTGATATAATAAATATCAGTGAAAACAAATGTCAAAAGACAAACCTCTGTTTTTCTACCTTCCATTGCTACATCCAGTAGAGCTTTCTGGAAACCTTTTTCATCTGTCATACCAAACACTGCACTTACAATCAAGACCAACCCCAGTCCCCCAAAGAATGTTTTCACATCTTCCACCTGCTCAGTCGTAAATGGTCCTCCGTACTTGCTCTTTCCAAAATCTAGACGAGAAGGAAGCTCATCTTCATAGTAAGTAAAAGCACTTCTTTGTTCTGGGTGTTTGTGCTTGATGGCATACTTGAGAACTCTGTATATCAGTTTGAAAGGATTGAGTGTCACTGGTTCTTTAACTAGAATGCCATTGCACCAAAATATCAAACCTGCTATAATGCTAAGGCTCACACACAACAGTAATGATATAATAAAATTTTCTTGTGGACCAATGCATACAGTTACTAGATTCACAAACATTCCGCTACTAATAAAAGACCAGGAGTACCAGTTTATGAATGACACTATTTCGTCTGTTGAAGCATCTGTTAATTGATCGATACCAAATTGGATGACATTTGCTTGAAAACAACCATAGCCGATACCTAGTGAAGCCAGTAGAACTATCTGGATATAGTTAGCGAACAGTACAAATCTCTCTACCATAAACGTTATCATCAGAAGCAGAGCACTAATCCACATTATCACGATGCTAAAAACAAGGACTTTGTATCTTCTAAAGTAGATATCTGCTAGCCACCCAGCGAAAGGTAAAACTAATCCAATGGGCCCTTCAATCAATTTGAAGCACAATGTGCAATATTGTTCTGGAGCTATTGATTTCAAGCTGATGTAGTAGAACACACTTGTAACCAAGAAGTTGAATACCAACACCAAAATGGCTCCCTTGTTCTTGAGTTTCCTGAACTTGTACGTCGGTTTAAAGCACATCTTGATACGTTCTTGAATGCTAATGTGTTTATCACTTTGTAGCAAATCAACGCTTGATTCAATAGTACTAGGAGTGGTTGATTCAACTAAATCTTCATCCAATAGTGCACACGATGTGCTGTTATCCATTGTTTGATCGAGGTCAGTAGCCATGGTACACTCGTCTCATTTCATTAATAGATCCAGTTTACTGTAGCGGACAAATTGTGGTTCTCTATCATTCTTATGATGTTGAGCTCTTTTCCCAAAAATACTTGATGAGACTACTATAGTAGGTTTTGCATTTGTATAAAATCTGATGTTAAAAACATCATGCCTCTTTACGCTATAACAATGACTTCATAAACTACTTTACATACACATGTACTCTGTTTATATTTTACAAGTGATTGAGAGTAGTTTCAACTCTGATAGTAAATACATGCATTTATAGCTACACTAGTCTTGGAACAAGCTGTCACAAGCAAATTCTCAAAAGTCCAGTCCATGTAATTCAACAATAAAATTCCTATTGCATGCAGTTTGTCACTAGTTAGATTTAGTGACCTACACAATGTCACAGTAACAATGTAATGCATACATGCAGTGCAGTATAGTGTAGCCTGATACAACTTATTACTATTATGTTAAATGTAAACAGCATGAAAGTAGGAAAATAAAGGCCACCACACTCAATAAGTAGTATGCATACAAGTGTATAATTAGCTAGCTACAGATACTTAACATATTATTATAGTGTCTAGCATACTGAATGAATAGACATGCATGATAATGCCATGTAGCTATTTGCAGGAGAATGTGTAGTTGTGCAGGTTCTCTTATGAACTGCTGTAAGAGATACCAGCCAAGCCTGTTGAACTTTCATTATACACTGCTCAGTGCATGGCTAATTGAGACCAAGGATAGGAATAATTTACACGGATGGGTGACAGGTACCATTTAGAGGGCTGACATTTATATAATATGATCAGATCTGTTATACACTCTGATAGCCATAGTGTCTGTAGACATGTAGAGAAATGCATAATTATAGTGGTGCATACCAGCTCATTATGAGTGCCGGTAGCTGTTTGTACTTAAAGTGGGTGAAAGACCTGCATGACTAGGCTATAGCAAACACAGCTAATTTTGCTGGACTCAGTCCTTAACTTAACACCTATGAGTACCATAGTTGTTTTTGTTTTGTTTTTTATAAGTTGCAGCTTTGTTCTGATAATAGGCTTGTGCCAGGCATTTCATGCACCAACTTTCTACATTATTTGTATTTGAAACACAAAGGTATGCATTACATTGCATTGTTATAGTGTGGAGGCTAATGCAAAACTTGAAATCTTATCTGTATCAATAATTAGTAGCTATTATGGGAATATAATATTTTGAAAATGATTAAGAGAATAACATTTTCAGTCACCCCATGTATACTATATCTTTGAACAAGCATAGACACCAGTACGTGTATACTTGTAAGGTGAATAATATTATGTTCTGGGTATTGTTAGCTTTGCACACTGCAGTTTCTTAGAATAATATCGTTCCGCAAAGATTTGTTCATTTGGAAGAACATCGTCTCTCTTTCTCTTCTTGTAGTAAACTGCCACTAGCAGAGAACTTATGACTGCTATAAATAAGAATATCAGCTTAGTTTGCAAGTACCAAAAGTCACAACTGAACAAAGCTCTTCCTTCCCATGTAGAAGATTTAAGCATGAATATATATGATATTGCTCTATTCAATACTAAAGATAGCACTGTAGAACCATAAAATATTCCAACAATTAATCCCTTCATTGAGTATGGAATCTGGGCACATAAGAACTCAATAGCACCAACAAGAATCATGATGTAGGAAATAGCAGATATAAACTCTGGTATTGAGTACAATCTGTAGTCAGCTGCCTCCAAAGAGATTGTGGCATTAAGCGGGTTGTCCTGAAATATGCAGCGAAGGGTTGTGTTGGTGTATGCAGGTATGTTCATATCATGTTGGGCAACAGTAACAAGTGATATCAATATGATATACCTTCCAAGTTGCAAAATCATTCCAACAATGATCTTCCAATGTCGTGTAATCCTAGGAGTACAGCGGTGTAATATCGGAAAGATGATTACTTCATTCAATGGTATCATGACCATCACAGTGATATAATAGATATTAGTGAAAACAAATGTCAAAGGACAAACATCTGTTTTTTTGCCTTCCATTGCTACATCCAGCAGAGCTTTCTTGAAACTTTTTTCATCTGTCATACCAAACACTGCACTTACGATCAAAACCAACCCCAGTCCCCCAAAGAATGTTTTCACATCTTCTACCTGCTCAGTCGTAAATGGTCCTCCATACTTGCTCTTTCCAAAATCTAGACGAGAAGGAAGCTCATCTTCACAGTATGTAAAAGCACTTCTTTGTTCTGGGTGTTTGTGCTTAATGGCATACTTGAAAACTCTGTATATTAGCTTGAAAGGATTAATTGTCACTGGTTCTTTAACCAGAGTATCATTGCACCAGATTATTAATCCCACTACAATGCTAAGGCTCACACACAGTAATAGTGGAACAATGAATTTTTCTGGTGGACCAATACACACAGGTAGGAGATTCACAAACGTTCCACTACTTATATAAGACCAAGAATACCAGTTTATGAATGACACTATTTCATCTGTTGAAGCATCTGTTAATTGATCGATACCAAACTGGATAACGTTTGCTTGAAAACAACCATAGCCGATCCCTAGTGAAGCCAGTAGAACTATCTGGATATAGTTAGTGAACAATACAAATCTCTCTACCATAAAAATTATCGTCAGAAGCAGAGCACTATTCCACATTGTCACGATGCTAAAAACAAGGACTTTGTATCTTCTAAAGTAGATATCTGCTAGCCACCCAGCGAAAGGTAAAACTAATCCAATGGGCACTTCAATCAATCTGAAGCACAATGTACAATATTGTTCTGGAGCTATTGATTTCAAGCTGATGTAGTAGAACACACTTGTAACCAAGAAGTTGAATACCAATACCAAAATGGCTCCCTTGTTCTTGAGTTTCCTGAACTTATATGTCGGTTTAAAGCACATCTTGAGGCGTTCTTGAATGCTAATGTGTTTATCACTTTGTAGCAAATCAGTGCTTGGTTCAATAGTACTAGGAGTGGCTGATTCAACTAAATTTTCGTCCAATAGCGCACATGATGTGCTGTTATCCATTATTTGATCGAGGTCAGTAGCCATGGTACACTCATCTTCTTTAATTAATAGATCTAGTTTACCATACATCTTATAAATGATCGAGAGTAGTTTCAACTCTGATAGTAAATACATGCATTTATAGCTACACTAGTCTTGGAACAAGCTGTCACGAGCAAATTCTCAAAAGTCCATGTTATTCAACAATGAATTTCTCATTGCATGCAGTTTGTAACTAGTTAGATTTAGTGACCTACACAACGCCACAGTAACAATGTAATGCATATGTACAGTGCATTATAGTGTAGCCTGATACAACTTATTACTTTTATGTTAAATGTAAACAGCATGAAAGTAGGAAAATAAAGGCCACCACACACAATAAGTAATATGCATACAAGTGTATAATAATTTCGTTTAGCTAGCTACAGATACTTAACATATTATAGTGTCCAGCATACTGAATGAATATACATGTATGATAATGCCATGTAGCTATTTGCAGGAGAATGTGTAGTTGTGCAGGTTCTCTTATGAACTGCTATAAGAGATACCAGCCAAGCCTGTTGAACTTTCATTATACACTGCTCAGTGCATGGCTAATTGAGACCAAAGATAGAAATAATTTACACGGATGGGTGACAGGCACCATTTAGAGGGCTGACATTTATATAATTTGATCATATCTGTTATACACTCTGATAGCAATAGTGTCTGTAGACATGTAGAGAAATGCATAATTATAGTGGTGTATACCAGCTCATTATGAGTGCCGGTAGCTGTTTGTACTTAAGGTGGGAGAAAGGCCTGCATGACTAGGCTATAGCAAACACAGCTATTAATTTTGCTGGACTCAGTCCTTAACTTAACGCCCATGAGTACCATAGTTGTTGCTTTTTTCTTCTATAAATTGCAGCTTTGTTCTGATAATAGGCTTGTGCCAGGCATTTCATGCACCAACTTTCAACAATATTTGTATTTGAAGCGCAAAGGTATGCATTACATTGCATTGTTATAGCATGGAGGCTAATGCAAAACTTGAAATTTTATCTGTATCAATAATTAGTAGCTATTATGGGAATATAATATTTTGAAAATGATTAAGAGAGTAACTTTCAGTCACCCCATGTTTACTATATCTTTGAACGAGCATAGATACCAGTACGTGTATACTTGTAAGGTGAATAATAATATTATTATGTTCTGGATATTGTTAGCTATGCACACTGCAGTTTCTTAGAATAATATCGTTCCGCAAAGATTTGTTCATTTGGAAGAACATCGTCTCTCTTTCTCTTCTTGTAGTAAACTGCCGCTAGCAGAGAACTTATGACTGCTATAAATAGGAATATCAGCTTAGTTTGCAAGTACCAAAATTCACAACTGAACAAAGCTCTTCCTTCCCATGTAGAAGATTTAAGAACGAACATGTGTGATATTGCTCTATTCAGTACTACAGACAGCACCATAGAACCATAAAATATTCCAACAATTAATCCTTTCATTGAGTATGGAATCTGGGCACATAAGAACTCAATAGCACCAACAACAATCATTATGTAGGAAAGAGCTGATATAAACTCTGGTATTGAGTACAATCTGTAGTCAGCTGCCTCCAAAGAGATTGTGGCATTAAGTGGGTTGTCCTCGAATATGCAGCGAAGGGTTGTGTTGGTGTATGCAGGTATGTTCATATCATGCCGGGCCACAGAAACAAGTGATATCAATATGATATACCTTCCAAGTTGCAAAATGATTCCAATGATGGTCTTCCAACGTCGTGTAATCTTAGGAGTACAGCGGTGAAATATCGGAAAGATGATTATTTCATTCAATGGTATCATGACCATCACAGTGATATGATAAATATCAGTGAAAACAAATGTCAAAGGACAAACATCTGTTTTTTTGCCTTCCATTGCTACATCCAGTAGAGCTTTCTGGAAACCTTTTTCATCCGTCATACCAAACACTGCACTTACAATCAAGACCAACCCCAGTCCCCCAAAGAATGTTTTCACATCTTCCACCTGCTCAGTCGTAAATGGTCCTCCATACTTGCTCTTTCCAAAGTCTAGACGAGAAGGAAGCTCATCTTCACAGTAAGTAAAAGCACTTCTTTGTTCTGGGTGTGTGTGCTTAATGGCATACTTAAGAACTCTGTATATTAGTTTGAAAGGATTGAGTGTCACTGGTTCTTTAACTAGAATGCCATTGCACCAAAATATCAAACCTGCTATAATGCTAAGGCTCACACACAACAGTAATGGTATAGTGAAGTTTTCTCGTGGACCAATGCATACGGATACTAGATTCACAAACGTTCCGCTACTACTATAAGACCAGAAGTACCAGTTTATGAATGACACTATTTCATCTGTTGAAGCATCTGTTAATTGATCGATACCAAACTGGATAACGTTTGCTTGAAAACAACCATAGCCGATCCCTAGTGAAGCCAGTAGAACTATCTGGATATAGTTAGTGAACAATACAAATCTCTCTACCATAAAAATTATCGTCAGAAGCAGAGCACTAATCCACATTATCACGATGCTAAAAACAAGGACTTTGTATCTTCTAAAGTAGATATCTGCTAGCCACCCAGCGAAAGGTAAAACTAATCCAATGGGCACTTCAATCAATTTGAAGCACAATGTGCAATATTGTTCTGGAGCTATTGATTTCAAGCTGATGTAGTAGAACACACTTGTAACCAAGAAGTTGAATACCAACACCAAAATGGCTCCCTTGTTCTTGAGTTTCCTCAACTTATAGGTTGGTTTAAAGCACATATTGAGACGTTCTTGAATGCTAATGTGTTTATCACTTTGTAGCAAATCAACACTTGATTCAATAGTACTAGGAGTGGCTGATTCAACTAAATTTTCGTCCAATAGCGCACATGATGTGCTGTTATCCATTATTTCATCGAGGTCAGTAGCCATGGTACACTCGTCTGCTTTCATTAATAGATCCAGTTTACTGTAGCAGACAAATTGTGGTTCTCTATCTTATGATGTTGAGCTCTTTTCCCAAAAATACTTGATGAGACTACTATAATAGGTAAAATTTGATGTCAAAAACATCATGCCTCATTACACTATAACAATGACTTCATTAACTACTTTACATACACATGTACTCTGTTTATATAATATAAGCATCTTACAAGTGATTGAGAGTAGTTTCAACTCTGAGTGTAAACACATGCATTTATGGCTACACTAGCCTTGGAACAAGTTGTCACGAGCAAATTCTCAAAAGTCCATGTAATTCAACAATGAATTTCTCTTTGCATGCAGTTTGTCACTAGTTAGATTTAGTGACCTACACAATGTCACAGTAACAATGTAATGCATACGTGCAGTGCAGTATAGTGTAGCCTGATACTACTTATTACTATTATGTTAAATGTAAACAGCATGAAAGTAGGAAAATAAAGGCCACCACACTCAATAAGTAGTATGCATACAAGTGTATATTTAGCTAGCTACAGATACTTAGCATATTATAGTGTCTAGCATACTGAATGAATATACATGCATGATAATGCCATGTAGCTATTTGCAGGAGAATGTGTAGTTGTGCAGGTTCTCTTATGAACTGCTATAAGAGATATCAGCCAAGCCTGTTGAACTTTCATTATGCACTGCTCAGTGCATGGCTAATTGAGACCAAAGATAGGAATAATTTACACGGATGGGTGACAGGTACCATTTAGAGGGCTGACATTTATATAATATGATCAGATCTGTTATACACTCTGATAGCCATAGTGTCTGTAGATATGTAGAGAACTGCATAATTATAGTGGTGTATACCAGCTCATTATGAGTGCCAGTAGCTGTTTGTATTTAAGGTGGGAGAAAGGCCTGCATGACTAGGCTATAGCAAACACAGCTATTAATTTTGTTGGACTCAGTCCTTAACTTAATGCCCATAAATACCATAGTTGTTTTGTTTTCTTTATAAGTTGCAACTTTGTTCTGATAATAGGCTTGTACCAGGCATTTCATGCACCAACTTTCTACAATATTTGTATTTGAAGCACAAAGGTATGCATTACATTGCATTGTTATAGCATGGAGACTAATGCAAAACTTGAAATTTTATCAGTATCAATAATTAGTAGCTATTATAGGAATATAATATTTTGAAAATGATTAAGAGAGTAACTTTCAGTCACCCCATGTATACTATATCTTTGAACGAGCATAGATACCAATACATGTATACTTGTATACGTAGGTGAATAATATGGAGTCATAGTAAATTATGTTCTGGGTATAGTTAGCTATGCACACTGCAGTTTCTTAGAATAATATCGTTCCGCAAAGATTTGTTCATTTGGAAGAACATCGTCTCTCTTTCTCTTCTTGTAGTAAACTGCCACTAGCAGAGAACTTATGACTGCTATCAATAGGAATATCAGCTTAGTTTGCAAGTACCAAAATTCACAACTGAACAAAGCTCTTCCTTCCCAAATCGAAGATTTAAGAAGGAACATGTGTGATATTACTCTATTCAGTACTAAAAACAGCACCGTAGAACCATAAAATATTCCAACGATTAATCCCTTCATTGAGTATGGAATCTGGGCACATAAGAACTCAATAGCACCAACAAGAATCATGATGTAGGAAATAGCAGATATAAACTCTGGTATTGAGTATAATCTATAGTCAACTGCCTCCAAAGGGACTGTGTCATTAAGTGGGTTGTCCTGGAATATGCAATGAAGGGTTGTGTTAGTGTATGTATGTACGTTCATATCGTGTCGGGCCACAGTAACAAGTATTATCAATGTGATATACCTTCCAAGTTGCAAAATAATTCCAATAGTGCTCTTCAAATGTCGTGTAATCCTAGGAGTACAGCGGTGAAATATCGGAAGATTACTTCATTCAATGGTATCATGACCATCACAGTGATATAATAAAGATCAGTGAAAACAAATGTCAAAGGACAAACATCTGTTTTTTTGCCTTCCATTGCTACATCCAGCAGAGCTTTCTTGAAACTTTTTTCATCAGTCATACCAAACACTGCACTTACGATCAAAACCAACCCCAGTCCCCCAAAAAATGTTTTCACATCTTCCACCTGCTCAGTTGTAAATGGTCCTCCATACTTGCTCTTTCCAAAATCTAGACGAGAAGGAAGCTCATCTTCACAGTAAGTAAAAGCACTTCTTTGTTCTGGGTGTTTGTGCTTAATGGCGTACTTGAAAACTCTGTATATTAGCTTGAAAGGATTTATTGTCACTGGTTCTTTAACCAGAGTATCATTGCACCAGATTATTAATCCCATTACAATGCTAAGGCTCACACACAGTAGTAGTGGAACAATGAATTTTTCTGGTGGACCAATACACACAGGTAGGAGATTTACAAATGATCCACTACTTATATAAGACCAAGAATACCAATTTATGAATGACACTATTTCATCCGTTGAAGCATCTGTCAACTGATCGATACCAAATTGGATAACATTTGCTTGAAAACAACCATAGCCGATCCCTAGTGAAACCAGTAGAACTATCTGGATATAGTTAGTGAAAGGCTTCACCAAATAGTTTACACGCACATGCACTCTGTTTGTAAGCTTTTTGTGAGTGGTTTCAAGTCTGATAGTAAATTTATAGCTACACTACTCTTGGAACAAGCTGTCACAAACAAATTCTCAGAAGTCCATGTAATTCAACAATGAACTTCCTATTGCATGCAGTTTGTCACTAGTTAGATTCAGTGACCTACACAATGTCACAGTAGATTTAATAATGTAATACAGTGCAGTATAGTGTACACTGATCATAGTGGCCATTTGTGGCAAACAAAGCCAGATAATTGGGTGAGTATGTGTATAACATATCAGTGCAGTACTATTCTTGATACTACATGTGCTTAATAATAGATCTCACATCCTAGCCTCGTACCCAGGCCTTCCCATGTTTTTCAACATTTCACAATTTTTGCATGAAGAACATGGGAAGGTCTGGGTACGAGGCTACTCACATCCAATACACATAGGTTTTCCATGACATTAGATTGTGCAGTAATTATGTAAAACCAGTAATTCATATTCAGAGTCAGTAATTTTGACAACAAATTAAAAACTAACTCTGATAACAGCATTCTAAAGTCTGTACACTCACTACCTATTATCTATTATACAACCTGTTTGTACGGTGCATGGCTAATCTTTTGAATAGTATCTTTCAGCGAAATAGTGTTCATTTGGCAGCACATCTTCCCTCTTTCTTCTCTTGTATCTTCTCGTCAGCATCACCAAAGCAAAGCATGCTGAAAGTTGAACAAGAAAGGCTAGAAGTAGGTACCAGAATCCACAACTGATAGTTCCCTCACCCCAAACTGAGAGTTTTGCCTTGAATGGCAGCATGAGCACTGCACTTATTATACCAACAATGAGGATTGTTCCATATCCAGTTCCCAGCATTATCCCTTTCATCTGGAGTGGAATCTGGGCTGAGAGGAATTCCAAAAAACCAATACCAATCATCAGTATGGATAAGGATGTGCAGACATCAGGTACTGCCATCCAACGATAGTCAAAATTCATACTTTGAGTGTTCCAATGATCAAAGAACACACAAGGAAGTGTTGTGTTCTGAGCACTGTTGTGTTTAAGAAATGTGTGCCGAGAGTACACTTCAAAAATTATCTGTAGTGTAATCGATATTGTTTGTAGTATCATACCTATCATGGCCTTTTGGGTGCTTTTAATCTCAGGATAGTATCTCTGAAATATGGGATATAGAAGAGTTTCGTGTATTATTACTACCCATATTGCACTGTAGACAAACATATGGCGAAAGCTGAGTTCAATATAGCATTCTCTCAGTGAATGATCTGATGTGATTACTTCTGACCAACTAAGCCAATTAGACAGACTATACCTGACAAATTGTTGAAGTATATGATGCCGAACAGTTTTTATCAGAAGGAATTCACCAGCTAGTACCCCTCCAAGCACAGCTATCGGAAAGAGCCTTAGAAATGTTTTTACATCTTCCACCTGCTCAGTTGTGAATGGTCCTCCATATTTGTTCTTACCAAAGTCAATACGAGAAGGTAGCTCATCTTCGCAATACGTAAACGAACTTCTCTGTCTTGGGTACTTGTTTTTGATGGCATACTTGATAACTTTGTAGATAAGCTTGAACGGATTTTGCATCACTGGCTCCTTGATCAACCAAGGCGAATCTTTGAAGCATATTAGCAAAATTACGGCTATTGTGAGGTGTGCGCATACGAGCAAAAGTGTGATGGTTTCGTACTTTGTACTTAAACAAGACAACGCAAAGTCTAAGATGACACCGCAACCAAATATTGTAAAGATATGCCAGATAATAAAGGCCTTAATTTCCGTTGTAGAAGCATCGTGTAGTTGATCCAGTCCAAACTGGATAATATTTGCTTGAAAGCCACCCAAACCAATAGCCATGGCAATAAGTATGATTAAACATATTTTGGTGTTAATTTGAGAGTAAGCTTCAAACAATTGTGCCGCAGTGAGACTAATTATTGCAGCCACTATAGAGAACCACAGGATCCACATGCTACAGCTTAGCAATTTGTATCGTCCGATGTAGATATCGGCAAGCCATCCGGCTACTGGCAGCGTTAATCCACCAACAAGTTGCCAAATTCTGTCGAAATTGATGTTGTTGTAACGCATTAGGAGAAAAAACTCACTCATGACCAGGTAGTTCCATGTTAGCACCAAAATAGCTCCCTTATTTTTTATTCTTCTTGGTTTGTATGTTGGTATCCTGAACCAGCACTTATTTTGTTCTCTTTGCTGCACATTGTCAAGTAGTGGAATTGTCTGAAGAGATTCTTGGCTACCTAATGTTCCGGCCATTGTCTCTTAGCTAATTTGCTTCCTATAGCAAATTAAATTCTCAATTTGTTTTTACCTCTTGTTACTTCTTTTGCTGTAGTACATACTATAATTATGAGCATTATAAGAGTAGTGTAGTATACTCCATGTTTATCGCTTGGCTGGTGTTGTAAGATAGCAACACATTTGTATGATAAACAAAGGTGTGCTTCCTACAGATTGTATCAACATATGTTGTTATTGTTGTACACATCAGGTAATCCTGTTTTTATTGCATAATAGGAAACTGTCATGAAGATATTACTATCATCGGACAGGATCAGGTGAGTTGGTGAGTTCACTAACTGTAGAGTGCTGTGCTGTGCTATGCTAGCCGCTAGGTTGAGCATTCAGCCTATTCTCTTAGACCCTTAGTGGCCGCCTCATACCTGAAGTATGTCAGGCTCACCCCAGACTGGTGAACAAAAACACTCTATGTGGATACTATGTTACTTACTACAAAGAGTTATAATACAGTGGAACCTTCAATAAACAACACCTTCCTATAGCAAATTAAATTCTCAATTTGTTTTTACCTCTTGTTACTTCTTTTGCTGTAGTACATACTATAATTATGAGCATTATAAGAGTAGTGTAGTATACTCCATGTTTATCGCTTGGCTGGTGTTTGTAAGATAGCAACACATTTGTATGACAAACAAAGGTGTGCTTCCTACAGATTGTATCAACATATGTTGTTATTGTTGTACACATCAGGTAATCCTGTTTTTATTGCATAATAGGAAACTGTCATGAAGATATTACTATCATCGGGCAGGATCAGGTGAGTTGGTGAGTTCACTAACTGTAGAGTGCTGTGCTGTGCTATGCTAGCCACTAGGTTGAGCATTCAGCCTATTCTCTTAGACCCTTAGTGGCCGCCTCATACCTGAAGTATGTCAGGCTCACCCCAGACTGGTGAACAAAAACACTCTATGTGGATACTATGTTACTTACTACAAAGAGTTATAATACAGTGGAATTCGAACCTTCAATAAACAACTCCCCATATTAAGGATGCAATACAAAAAACCCTCTATATATGATAGACGATTTCTTGCCCCTAACTACACTCTCAATACAATTTAGACCTCTGAAAATAGGAAACCTCCCTATTAAGGACAAACATTGCTGTTGCCAAGATGTCCTTTATCGTAGTGGTTCACTATAATTTATAACTACTCACGGTAACAAAGATATATGCACCACATGTTCATTTCAATACAGATTGTGTATGAATATAAACCAGTGGCTAGGTGTCGAAAGTAAATTCTATACATGTAGTAGCTATGATAAGATTGGTGCAATCTTATTGCTAATTAAATTTTGACGTCCTTGTCTAGGTTTATGACATATTCTAGTGTGACAAAATTTATGGCAGGTGTATACTACAATGATAGCCACATTCTGCTAACTAGCGAGGAAGACTGTCACAGTACATCAACCTTTAACCTTTTCACATTAATCAAAAGTACATAGTGCCATTATTTCTAGATCGAGACCACGACTATAAAATGAGTGCATGCACACAGGTGTGTACACATTGTGATTTGTGGTTCATTCATATGTTTCACAAAGATGTATCTTAGCCTTTGCTTACTTCTCGCTTCTCTATCAGTAGCAGCTTCATCAAGCAGCCTGGTATGGCACAACATCACCCAGGCCATTGAGCGAGGAGCCCTCTGCAATGACTTCTCCCCAGCTGGTTATTTTATCCGAAAGAATAATCCTACCTCGTCCAATTTGACAGATGTTGAGGATGCCTTCTCGAGGTGGGTCATCTTCTTGGAAAGCGGGGGAGGCTGCACAACACCCAAGTCATGCAACGAACGATTTATCCAGCAGAGTATTCGAAAGCAGTACACTCAGACGGTGAATGGATCAAAATTCATCAACGTCACTCAAGCTTGGAACGATTACAGCAGCGAACCACTCACAGTGACTTCAAAACTTATGACTTCCATCTGGAGATTCTCCGAGCAGTATAGAGCAGAGAGCTCCAAACTATGGCAAGTAGAAGGCAGAGATATACTTTCTACTGATCAACATGAGAATCCAGAATTTCATCAATACAATCATGTTCTGATTCCATACTGTAGCAGTGATCTCTGGTTAAAGAAAACAAGAAATTATGTTAAAGCTCAAGATCACAATTTTCAATTCACATTTGATCCAATTCTGAATGCTGAACATCAATTCACCTTTCGTGGTGCTATAATAGTTCGAAGCGTCATCAGGGATCTTTTCATCTATCATGGACTCACAAAAGCCCAACAAGTTCTTTTTGCTGGCAGCAGTGCTGGTGGCGTTGGAGTTATGAACCATGCTAAATGGGTGCAGCGTAAGCTCAGACAATCTGCCAATCCAAACTGCCAATTACTCATATTAATGGACTCCTCTTGGTTTATTGATTATCGAGGTAGCATCTACGACCAGTTTGCTCCCGATGAAATAAAAGAGCTTGTCAAGAAAGGAGAAATTATTGAAACATGCTTAGAAGATGATCCAATATCTTGCATCTCAGCTCACACTCTGCTGTCTGATTCGAGACTCTATCCCCAAGACATTCCAACAATGGTGATTTTCAGTCGATTCGATCTCTACCTACTAACAACATTCTTGGATCAACTTCCATCCACTGATATCATAGGGATTATGCGAACAGTTCAGGAATATGCCGGAAGCATGAACACGTCACTACATACTATTATGTCTTTTGATAACAGAGCATCAGGGAACCTGAGCTACTATGTTACGTCATGTTTTCAGCATGTGTACTTTGCTACCTCAACACTCTGGGGAGAGGATAGGCTCTTTGGAAATGAAGATATTGGTGTGACCTTTGAGAACAACAGATTCAGGTATGATGTGCATGACTTCTAAGTATATACCATTAAAAATTGGCACTTATCAGGTGTGTGTGCATGTGTGTGGTGTTTTTTCCTGTGATGTGTGTAAAAACATAATTGTTTGTGCATGCACATATGTACTTGTGTATGGTTTTCTGCGTGTGCACAACTGCATGGATAACGTAAGTTTTCTTATTGTGAGGGTGACAATTGCTGTTAGTTGCTGAAAATAACAACTAGTCACTTGCGATAAAATTTAGTAATAATATTACTGTCATCAAAATGTGTCATTATCAGCTATTTTTGCACACTTTGCACAATGTCATACATGCTATTTAGCACTATTTTGATTATTCTCTCTTTCTAACTTACAATTTAGGCACACTGTATCAAGTGACTATTGGAAAAGCTACCACCTTCGTCACTTGAACAATACCACACTACAAACTGACCACATTACAATCCGTATGGCCATACGTGCGTGGATGGAAGCAACCCAGTTGGGGGGATGCGTGAAATTTCAAGACAGATGTGATGGCCCCCACTGCAATAGCCAATGTCCTGAAACTGTAGTACTCGGAGAACTCTCTCCGTACTGGAATATTCATTTACAGTTCATTATTTTAGGAGCCATTTTGTTTGTGTCATTGCTGTGCCTGATGCTCAAGGCTGGACTATCTGTGTATATCAAGATGGTGGAGAGACAGCAGAATTGGTTTCTAAAATGGAATTATTGGAACAAGTATGAAGATTCAGAATCTGTTGTAAGTAATTAACAAGCATACAATAGGTCTTAAATAAGTTATGGTAGTAGTCTTGTTGTCATACTTGAGGCATTAGCTATATAATAATTATGAGTGCTTTATTATTATTTTTTTACAGCTGCCATTTTGTCAGGATGAGGATGCAATATCTGTTGCTTGCCTAAACTTAAGGTAAGCTGAATAAAATTAATAGTAACGCCGGTAATTAAGTTGTACAAGTGTGATACAAAACACATTGAAGTTATAGCTTTAAGATTATTTAAATATCTGAATGAAGTTTATGGTGCCATAAGAACTGTAATCTTCCCTTGAGGACAGTATTCTTATCACCACCCTCTGATGTACATCCTCCTATCACCAGGATCTCCAATGGTGATATTCCAATAGCTATGCAGAGTCTCTGTGGAGTCAATAGATCACCAATGTGGTTCCATGTACCACTTGAAGATGAGTACATGTACACCCCGTTTTGTACAGTAAGTAGTTCTCTGTTCTCCTTTGCTGTTCCTGCAATAGTCAACAGATTTCCAGCTAGTGTCACTGCAGCTGGATGGCAAACTGGCATATCAGTGGGGATTTTTTTCCAAACATCACTTAGATCTTCAGTCGTCTGATCTTCAGCCACAATATTACTGAGTAGAGCTTCTACCCTTGTGTAGTAGACATGGCATTGTGGTCGATCCCTGTAGCCTCCAATAACATAACATGTATCATGTAGGAGAACCATTGGCATGTTGATAAGGCAAACTGGCAGTGGCTTAGCTTGATACCACTGATGTTCATCTGGCTTGAAGACTTCAACTGCATTTGTAGAACTGCCGTTATCATCCGAGCTACTTACTTGCCCGCCTGCTACAACCAATGCAGATTTCAGGCTCAGTATACCATGGAGACACCTAGCTGTTGGCATGGGGGGAATTTTCTGTTCTTGCCATTGTCGAGTTTGTTCATGATATGTGTACACTGCCTTTTGTATGTCACCCTTCCCGTACTTTTGAACACCACCAGTCGCTACCAATTCATTTTTTACTTGACCGAGACCAAAATATTTGACACTAAGAAGTGGTAGCAATGTCCATTTGTCTTGTACAGGATCATAGCAATAGACATGGTTATCTGCGATGCCATCACCTTCAGATAGTGAGCTTGTCAATCCTCCTCCATAGTAGACCTTTCCATTGATGACTGTGGCATGACCACTGTTCATGCAGATTGGTAATTTTTCACATGTTTCCCATGTAATACTACTAGGCTGCAGTGGCTAGAGAAGTAAAATTGTAGAGAAATAGAATTATAACTCATTGAGACATAGCTACTATCATAATATTGGCAATACTCCAATAGTATACCAAACTGCTTCAATATAACTTCAACTTAGTGCAAATTCTGTATAACTAGTATGATTTGTGGTTATCCACCCTATCCCCCTCCACCTAATCATGTGATCAGAACACTGCTTTTGAAATTCAAGTAGTAGAGTCGCTAGATAGTCTAGTGAAGTTCTCGTATTGCTAGTAGTCAAAGGGAATGATTTGGTAATATGAAGCCAAATTTATCAAAAGTGTATGCCACACTCACACACTCACACACACACACACACTCACACACACACACACACACTCACACACACACACACACACACACACACACACACACACACACACACACACACACTTACTATGATAGTATTTATAATATACCTGCTGCTGTTTTGTAGCGAGGTACTCTTCAATATGGTTAATCTTGTTCCTCAACTTTGTGATGGTGGTAGTAAACTCAGCAACTGTAGTAGTAGCTTTTTCAATATGTCTCAGCATTTCAAGTCGATTAGCGAAGGAGGCAGGAAACTGCAACACCACCTCTGCTAGTCGTTCCACAATTTCACCAAGACGGGCTCTCTGTTGAGGGTTGTTGTCAATGCACTTTTGGATAAGTGGCATTAGTGGGTGGTCGTCACCACATTTTCTGAGGGATTTCTCATGACGTTCAGCTTCAGTGACAGGGACTAACGTGCCATTCTCCATTCGTGTTGGCCCGACCTGCGGCTGTGGCCAACTGCCACTGAATACATGGATCATCAGAATGCCATAGGAGAACTCATCAACACTTGTGTCGTAGACAGGGTTGGGTACCATCACCTCTGGTGGCATGTAGGTAGGAGTACCAGGAGTCTGGGTCATGCGGCTCTTTTGATCAAGACTGAGCATTCTGGCTACACCCAGATCAGAGACCTTAGCTGTCATGTCAGAGGTGAGGAGGACGTTGTTGGAAGAGAGATCTCGGTGAATGATGGGAGGAGTTTGGCTGTGAAGGTAGTACAAGCCCAGAGCCACATCATGAAGAATGGAGTAGCTGATCTCCTCTGGGAGAATGCCATATTGCTCGATGCAGGAGGTGAGGTTGGTGGGAAGAAATTCCATGACTAGGATGGGTACTTGCACTCCTTGCTGGAAATATACTCCCAGAAACTGGACAATGTTGGGGTGGCGTACTTGACTGAGTAGACGACATTCTTCCTCAAATCTACATACAGTGTAGCTAGCATCTCCCTGAGTTAGTAATAGATCATGGATCTTCTTGCCAGCACACTTCAGACCCAGGTACTCTAGCTCTAGTACTGTAGCATAGGAGCCACGTCCCAGCTCTCGACCTGTGAATTTGATGCCATCTTCTCTCAGTCCATAAGGATCAAGTAATTCCTTGCTTTCTGCCATTATTATGATAATTCCTGTCCAATAATTCAGAAGTTGTCTACAATCATTTAGCGGCTACACCTTGCACGGGCTGCTTGGTCACAAACAGAGCCTTACAAACATGAATATCCAGTAGAATTCATGAACTTAGGGGGAAGTCTTTCACTGAACATGCATGTCTACAATAATAGCTATTATGAGTCATAACATATCTAATTAAAACCTTACAATTATAGAGACAAATGAACTTTCAGTTACTGCTTAATGCAATCATGTACTCACATGCATGCACACGAGATCTACCAGCTTCATGACCTTAGAGGGAAATCTTTCAACAGGCATGTCCACAACAATAGCTTTTTTGGGATAATTAGCTGCTACTATGAGTCATAATAATTTATAAGCCTTACAATTTCACTTTAATACAATCATGTACTCACATGCATGCATAAAAGATCTTCATAGCATGTAGAAAATTTATCTACTACAGATAATATATGGTATAGTAGCAGATAGGACATGATAATTAATCCAAATAGGAAAGCAATAATAATTATGCACAGGTACTCTGTGACTGTTTCAAAGTCAATATTGAAAAGAGTCAAAACACCAATCCAGCACAAGAGAAATCTCTCTGTTGCTGTAGCTATTGGTGATGAAGAGAGTGAGGGAGTGAGGGTAGCTGGAAAGGGAAATATCATTAGGTGGAGAGAACAGGAGGCAGGTGAGGATAAGATTGACCATGGTGAAGAGGCGACAGGAGTTGAGACATATACAAAGATTCGGCTCAGAAATGGGACAAACACGTGACAAAAGGTGACAAAATGACCTAATCTCAACTAAACATACCTAAGACCTAACCTAAACTATACTAACATAGGTGCAATGCTCCTAAGAACCTAAAACAAGTCCAAATATAGTAAAAGTACGGTCCTTCACACATAAAAGAGAGTATAGCTTTAAGAAACTGTTTCTGGTAGGAATTGTATTCTTCCCTTGATGACAGTATTCTTGTCACCATTCTCTGGTGTCCACCCTCCTATCACCAGCATCTCCAATGGTGATATTTCAATAGCTGTGCAGATCTCTCGAGGGACAGGTAGATCACCAATTTTGTCCCACGTACTACTCAAGGGAGAGTAAACATAGACTCCTGTTTGTGGTTCATCAGTGTCCCAAGAAGTTCCAGCAATGGAGGTTAGATATCCAGCTAGTGCCACTGATGCTGGTTGGGAATTGGGTGTGTTGGCGGGAAGAGTATTCCAAATGGCATCCAGATCATTGGTGGTCTGGTCTATACATACCGTGCTGTTGAGTAGGGTTTCAACAGTGGTAAAGTATACTTGGCTTAGCACTTGATCCCTGTAGCCTCCAATGACATAGCAAGTGTCGTGTAGTAGAGCCACTGACATGTTAAACAGGCAAACTGGAAGCGGCATGGCTCGATACCATTGTTGTTTATCTGGCTTGAAGACTTCAACCGAGTTTGTGTAGCTATCACTATCATTGGAAGAATTCTTGACCTGTCCACCAGCTACCACTAGAGCTGATCGTGTACTCAACACACCATGGATACACCTAGCAGTAGGCATGGGAGGAATCCTGATTTCCCATTGTTTGCTTCGTTCATCAAATGTGTACACTGCACTTTGAATCGCATTCTTGTGCTTTCTTTGGACTCCACCAGTGGCTACCAATTCGTTGTTGATTTGACCAAGGGAAAAGTGTTTAACAGGAAGAGGAGGTAAGGAAGTCCAGCTGCCCAGTATAGGATCACCCAGTATGGGATCATAGCAAAAGACAATATTGTCAGCGACGTCATCTTTAGACAGAGATTTGGTCATTCCTCCCCCATAGTAGACATTTCCATTGATGACTGTGGCATGACCACTGTTCATGCTGATGGGTAATTCTTTGCATGCTTCCCATGTAATACTACTAGGTTGCAGTGGCTGGAGAAATAGAGAGATGTAGATTGACACATAGCTAATACAACATAATCTAGCTAGCTAGCTACTCAGCATAATTAGTGAAGAGGCCCCAGAATACTTACAGTCTGTAGGTAGAAATAGCTTACAAGGAGATTTAGAATCTATTGAAGGTTTATGAATACCTGTTGTTGTTTAGAAGCAAGGTATACGTAGTTCTCAACATGATCAAGCCTTTTCTTCAATTTGACAACTGTGACAGAAGCTGTTTCAATGTATCTCAACATTTCAAGTCGGTTGGCAAACGAAGCGGGAAACAGCAACACCATCTCTGCTAGACGTCGCACAATCTCACTGGCGTGAGCCCTTGACTGGGGGTGGTTATGGATGCATTTGAGGATGAGATCCATCAGAGGGTGATCATTTTCAATAGCTTGAAAGAACACCTCTCGTCTCTTAGCTTCAGATACTGGAATCATTGTGCCGTCAGGTTCTGTGCAATTTGGGCCAACCTGTGGCTCTGGCCACTTGCCACTGAAAATGTGGATCATCATAATGCCATAGGAGAACTCATCAACACTTGTGTTGTATTTGGGGTTGGCTACCATCACTTCTGGTGGCATGAAGGCAGGGGTCCCAGGAGTCTGTGTCATGCGACTGACTTGTAGAAGGGTCAGGTTGAGGATCCTGGCCACACCCAGATCTGAGATCTTGGCTGTCATGTTGGGGGTGAGGAGGACATTGTTGGAAGAGAGATTTCTGTGAATGATGGGAGGAGTTTGGCTGTGAAGGTAGCACAAACCCAGAGCTATGTCATGAAGGATGGAGTAGCTGATCTCCTTTGAGAGAATGCCGTATTGCTCAATGCAGGAAGTGAGGTTGGTGGGGAGAAACTCCATCACTAGGATGGGTACTTGCACTCCTTGTTGGAAATAGACTCCCAGAAACTGGACAATGTTGGGGTGGCGTACTTGACTGAGTAAACGACACTCTTCTTCAAATCTGCATACCGTATAGCTAGCATCTCCCTGGGATAGCAGTACATCATGGATCTTCTTTCCAGCACACTTCAGTCCCCGAAATGTTACCTCTAGTACTCTAGCATAAGATCCACATCCCAGTTCACAACCAGTGAGTTTGGTATCATCATCCGTCAATCTATAAGGATCAAATCTTGTGAATCTTCCTCCATTATCTGCCATAGCTCTACCACTAATTATTGCAATAGTGTGATACTAGGGATGATGCAATGCTTGTGAACCAGGCCACATGGATGCATGCAGCCTTTTCTTGATCATAAACAGAAGCCGTGTATACAGAGCATGGATATTAGTAAAATAATTTAATTGTTCAAGGGGAAACTTCCTTTCTAAGGATTAATGCAACCACAGCTATAAATTTTGGCTAGATGCCAAATTGAAGTGTTATTGCTGAGGAGCTCTGAAATACACTAGTAGCTACATGTAGTCCTTGTTGTACAATTCACCTGACATGCAAACCTTGAAACATCTGCATAGAAGTGAGCAGGATATGATGATCTTCACATCAAATGTTAAAGGCCTCACTATAATCTTATAGATATATTAAACTTAATTCTTCCACTCTTTTGGCCATTAATAACTGACATGTACACAGGTACTCTGTGACTGTTTCAAAGTCAGCATTGAAAAGAGCCAAGACTCCAATCCAGCGCAAGAGACTGCTCTCCGTTGCTGCAGCTATTGGTGATGAAGAGAGTGAGGGAGTGAGGGTGGCTGGACGGGGTAAAACCATTGGGTGGAGAGATGAGGAGGGAGATGAGGATAAGATTGACCATGATGAAGAGGAGAGAGGAGTTGAGATACAAAGGCTTGACTCGGAAACAGGACAAACAATACTGTCAAAAGAGCCAGGTAAGTACTAAACATTGGTATATAGCTTGCCAAAACAGTAATTCAATTATACATAGGACAGCATGGCATGGTTGCAAACATCATAGGCAAGTGTACAAATCCAACAGTCACTTCCTTTCATTGACTTCGTAGATTTTGCTGCAACTATCCACCAGTTTCAAGAGCTCCATGCCAAGAAGCAGAAGCAGAAAAGGGGAGGTCATGGAGGGGTCACAAAGTGGAAACAAAGGATGCGCAGACGCCACCAACCGACTCTCCATCAAAAGGACAAAGGTCATAAGAAGGAGATCATTAAGGGAGTGTCCACCTACTTCAATCCTGGAGAACTAGTAGCTATAATGGGACCGTCAGGTATCAGTCAAATCAACAACCTATTTAATTATATTGACAATGCTTCTCTTTAATAATTGCAGGAAGTGGGAAGACCACATTTCTTGATCTCTTAGCTGGAAGGCGTAGAGGAGACTCATATCAAGTATATAATTATGGCCACATACATGCCTTCAGACAGTGCTTCTGGAGTGCACACATGCTAAATAACACAATACATTCAATATTTTAATTCCCTAGACTTCTTTATATTTTTTTCATATACGTTTACAGGGGGAGATTCTTGTGAATGGCATACCTGTAGACAAAGTCCATGACTGGTATGTGGCCAACACTGGTTATGTCCTTCAACTGGCTGCTCCTTACTACGAAGAGCTTACCGTGAGAGAGAATCTGACTTTGGCTGCTCAGATGAGGTTATCTACAACACTGTCCCTCAGCGAGAAATTGGACCATGTTGAGAAAGTTATGAGAGAGGTGCTTAAATATAATATCATTATGCTTTTCCTTAAATGCTGGCCATGTTGTAATACATTCGTCATTTTATTATCCTCAGACTGGGCTGACAGCCATGGCAAGCACACCAGTCGGTAGCAATACTGGAACTGGACTAAGCGGTGGTCAAAAGCGCCGCCTTTGTGTTGCTCTCCAACTTCTGAGCATGCCCAGTCTGATCTTCCTGGATGAGCCAACATCTGGTCTCGATGCCAGCGCATCCCTAGAACTACTAACCCACCTTCATCGAGTGGCTAGCTCCAATCGTGCCGTCATTCTCACTATCCATCAACCAAGGCTGGAAATATTCCACATGTTTGATAAAATCATGCTTCTCTGTCAGGGACAGGTGAGAGAAACCATAGCTAATTATTATTGTCCTTTTGTGCTCAGAATTGCAAATTATACTCCTTAAAAATTGTAAATATGTGATAATGGCTTAACCTCTCCCCTGTGATATTATTTATGTGATGAACATGATATCGGTTCTATAGAACTTTTATACATAACATAAACATATTGTACGATGTTGGCCTATCTCTATAGTTAGAGCCATGAAAGTGTGTGATTGTATCATCGGTAGTGCATACTTATACACATACAGGTAGCCTATCATGGAATACCTGACAAGGCTTATGAAGTGTTTTTGGATGCTCACAAGCACAATTGTCTCACCAGGAGGTCAAATGCCCTTGATTCCAAAAATCCAGCAGGTACCACTTACAAAAATTAAATCAGAATACAGTATGCCTGTGGTGCATTGCATGATGCCAAAGAATGCTTACTTGATAGTTAGACAGATGTGCAATCTTGAGTTATTAATTACAATATCCAGACGTGATCATGGATATGCTTGGCAGTGAAGAGGAACGTATGGCAATCCTAAACTACTATCAAGAGAGCGATGAACCACAGGCAGTGGAGAATGCAATTGGAGAGGTGTGTAACAGTGTGGATGAGGAACACCTCCAACAAAGGTGTGTGTGCGCGTGTGAGAAAGAGAGAGAGAGAGATTTCAAGCCTATGCTTTATTCAGGAGGAGGTCTGGCAATACAGCCGGCTCTATGAATCGTCTTGGAGCTTTGGAGGCCAGAGCAACTAAAAGAGCTAACTTGGGACAGACACTATACCTACCGGTAATCTTCATTGGTTATGGCCTACTTCTTGGTAAGTAGGTATCACTTGTCATGATTACGTGCATGGTCAGGCTTGTGTTACAATAATACGTTGTAAAATGTAGGCACAGTGTATCTCCAGACACATGATGCTACTTCAGTACTGACTGGATTCGGTGTTTTCAGCTGTGCAAGTGCTCTGTTCATGTTTCCAATCATCTACAGCTACCTTCAAAAAGCAATTGAGGTAGATCTATTTGACTCTTCTTACCTTCATGACTATCAGTGGCTCGATTTAAATGGCTTGGTGTTTTTCTTCACCCAGATCTTCACCCTAGAATATGCAGATGGAGTGGGTCACCCTGGGGAGTTAGTACTGCAGACTTTTATTCGCTTCTCTGCCCTTGCTTTGCTTCCGATTACTGCAAGTTCAGCTGTCATCTACCTCCTGGTAATTACCCCGGTATTATTAAATTTTGATGTAGCCCCAAGGTTAGGTAGCCATTGATTGCAATTCATACCTTTAAAATTGACGATCATTTACCACACACTAGTGTAGGGTATGGTAAAGGTCGTCGAGTTAAAAAGCTCTTACCCTTCAAGTTCCGGGTGATAATAACTGTCTATACTTACAGGCTATCCCCTATGATCAGTACAGTTTCTGGGTGTTCCTACAGACCACAGTGTTCAATATCTCTCTCAACCAAACATGGGTGGCTATGCTAGTCTTTGTCATCGCTGCAAGACCAGACTATGCTCACCGCATCTCACCAGTGTTGAGTGCCGTAGCTGGATTTGTGGGAGGGTTCTTTGTACCACCAAAGCTCATGCCCGACTGGTGAGTATTCTGCATACCTGTGGTGTGTGTTTAAATTTATATGAGAGCACAGCGCATGTAACGTATGCTTAATAAGTCGAGCTTCATACCTTATGCACCTATCAAAGTTAGGCCCCACCTCCACACATCCAGGGACATAGGCGGAGATTTGACTACCTAGCATGCAGTCAATGACCCCACATGTGGGGTAAAATCCTCGTTCAAATGTCGTCAAATCCCCATCTAGTGGACATCTACGTAATATGAACAAGCAATGCAGACAAAAGAGCTTTCCTTCGTGCTGAACACAGATAAATCTAGCCTCACAAGGATGGGTTTGCTACTCTACCATAAGGAGCCAGACAGCCACAGTATGGATGCATATTATAGCATAGCCAGTCTGGCAAGCCACACCCCTCAATGGTGACAATTATTACTGAATTCAATGCCCCCACCCCCCGGGGCACTGTTTTGGCTCAATTGCAGTCAAATGCCCCCGCATGTGCCCGGACGGGGGTAGTGGGGCATTACTTTGATAGGTGCATAAGCTCTACTAGCTTAAGTTTGATAAGTGGACATAGCATACATGCAATATGCAAACATACATTGTACACACACACACAACACACACACCACACACACACACACACACACACACACACACACACACACACACACACACACACACACACACACACACACACCACAAGCACTCTAAAGTGTATACATTCTTGCATTAGGGGAAATTTATATTAGGGTTGTGGGTGTACGGAGATTTAAGTAAAATTGATTCAATGGTGTGTAATGCTTTGGTGTTGACGTAGTGATATTGATATGGTAAAGATCACCAACAACAGAATCCACAGTGTGACAATTTGATGGCCCACTCCAATGCTATCATATTCCCACTTTACACCCACTTATCTTCAAATCTCTTCTTGGCTCTTGTGGCTTCCAAGGAGAGCAAGTTTATTCCTCAATTAACAAGACACCTATACATAGATGTCACACTATCAACAGCTCACTGCTGGCAGCAGCTGCCTCGTTACTCTCAAAATAAGCCCCTTCTACTCACCCAAATCTCATCTTAGCTGTGTAGCTTCCAAAGCCAGAGAGGAAAACAGGCTTATTCCTCAATTAACAACACACGTATACATAGATGTCATACCATCAACAGGTCACTGCTGACCTCATTACTCTCAAATAAGCTCCTTGGATCTCTTGTGGTTTCCTAAAAGAGAACATGCCAAGCTTATTCCTTGCTAAACAAGACACGTAGATGTCACAGAATCAACACAGTTCACTACTGGTTGCAGTTAGCTCATAATTCCTGAAAAAGCTGCCTGTGGTCTTGTCTGTTTACCCAGGGTCAACTGAACCACAACACTGTGCTATCCAATTAAGCAGCTACTCGTGTGGATCCAAGAGCATGAAAAATTTTCATTCCTAGAAAGTGTCTGCGATGCCAGTAATAGCAGAAAAAGGTTTAGATTTCTTACCTAACAAGCAGCCAGGGCTTTGTGACTCACACACAAGCAGCTAGTCCTTTGATGTACAATGGTATCAGGCTAATCCTAGGAGAGGACAAACATCTCTCTAGGTTTTTAACAGATGTGTTTACTAAATTTAGAGTGACTGACAGTCCCACAAGGGCCATTCAACGGAGAGAGAGAGAGAGAGAGAGAGAGAGAGAGAGAGAGAGAGAGAGAGAGAGAGAGAGAGAGGAGAGAGAGAGGGGGGTGGGGGGAAGAAGCTCCTGGTTTGGCAAGAGCCCCCCTATGAGGTAAATGGACGTTACCATAATCGTGATCAAGTAACCACATAGCCATGCAACTGTGTTTATTTGGTATGGCAGCCATGGCCAGTTAATGAAAAACAGGTGGACAAAGCCACCTCTGTTGTCACTCGTTCATTAGCTAACCTATCATTTTATTGCAGCAGTAACTTAATCCAAGGTGGTTGTTTTCTACTTGGCTACCCCAACTAAGGTAAGTGGTGAGCAGATACAAGGACTGTCAATAGGTCTAACCTGGTTAGAGTGACTCCCTAGATGTACACTGGCATGCAGAGACGCACCACAAAAACAACCATCTGTTGTCATAGCGTCATCTGGTAACCACTCCAAATTAACTTTATGTACTTAGGACATGTGAGTAGGGAGATCATTGCAGTGGTGGTAACTAATCTAATTAAAAAGGAACAGCAGTGTCAGATGGAGCAAATAGCAGTGTGGGGGGAGGGGGGATGGATTTACTTATTACTAATGCCTTGTAGCCAAAGTGGTACTAACTTAATTTTTCTAAGACATTGCAGACATGTCATGTGTGTCATGGATGATATCACTAGTGACAATTGCCTACCACAGGTATAGGATGGTAAAACAAAGCTCATTGTTGTGTGTTTGCTGGTAATCGGATCAGGCTAACAAGATTGATCATCCTTGGTTTTCACACCTTGGAATTTCTGGCCAGTAAAATAAATCATTGTGGCCATGCACCAAAGACAACATTTGTAAGCTACTCTGGGCTGCAGTATTATGTGATGCCAGACATTAACCATCCCCCTAAGCTTTGAAGCTGGCTAGCTTGCTCAGTTTGACTAAATTAAGTGGTTTCTCTATGCATGCATGAATTAAGGGATTGGATGACGTGCCATACAATAGCAAATGGC
Source organism: Stappiaceae bacterium (assembly GCA_964291365.2). Lineage (GTDB taxonomy): Bacteria > Pseudomonadota > Alphaproteobacteria > Rhizobiales > Stappiaceae > JBDWFY01. The sequence continues at coordinate 392,048 of OZ220010.1, read as the reverse complement.
AGTGCTAGATTTCTGTCCTAGATCAACATCGTACAAACACATTCACATAATATGTGCAAGGATAAGTATAATGTATCACTGCATTATGTTGACTGACCAACCAAGAACCTCTCTACGAAAATACAGCCTAGTATAACTCAGGCTGATACGCAAATTTTGAATTTTTTGTATATTATGTGGGAAGTCCCAGGTACAAGGCGTCTGAACGATCGAATAGCCAGAGGGCATAATCTCATTTGCATCCTGATTAGCACAATGTCATAAGTGCAAGGCCAGCCAAGAGCAGCTGATTAGCTCCTAAGAAAAGAGCTTTAATTATCAGGTCATCTGTGTATGGTGGTGCAAGCAGGCATCTCGATAAGACTAGGTGGGCAGACATAAGGCTCAAAACTTATAAAAATGATTTTTAGTTGGTCAATTGTGAGAGAGTGAGGCCAGCGGCTGACAAATTAAACATACAGCATGCAATGGTAGGCTTAAGCTAATACATAATACCCTTGTACATAATTTAATATGGCAGTCTCAACAGAGATAACCTTATGGAGGGTCTACTTGCATGAGAGAGCAGTGTCAGTGTGTAAACCAGTGAGTTAATATTGATCGAGTTTGCGGCTCAAAACTGGTCGGTTCAATCAAACATAATTACTTCAACTAGCCTAAGTCAATTCTGGCGTAATTTTGCACATCTTTGAAGCTGAAGTGATGAACAATTTGCATGAAATTGACCACAGTAAACTTTCAAATCATAATCAGTTCAAAATTAACAGATTGGTAGCCATTGGCTCCAGGCTGTTGCTTTATTGAATTTGCATAAACTTGACAGGCAGCCTCGATACCATAATTTCATTTTTTAGATGAGTATGAAACCAAGTGGTAGGTGTATGTATAGCTTCAAAGCTTCCAGCTCTAATCCAATTGCACAGTTTTCCCTAGCTGAATTTTAGTATTTTTATCCCACTGATGGCAGATAAGGTAGGCATAAGTCAGCTTCCCCCGGTCCTTCCTCCCTCCCACTCTCCTAATCCCTCAGCGTGTAATTTTGTGCACACAGAATCTGATTATAAGAACACTTCTGTACACCTTAATGCATTTATCATGTAAGGAAATAAATTAATTATGCCCTGGAGCTACACTTTGATCTGCATGCAAACTTGAATCAATGGTAGCACATTATGGCAACCTATATTTTTGACTAAAATGCTTTTGGCCTTGCACTTCAAGATAGCAAAATGAAATTAGCCATGCCTTCATCCTACACTTGATTTCAAATCGGATTAACAATAACCCCTAGGCTTTGAGACTGGCATTTTTTTACCAACTCCTGGTTTTGCACTGGTGCTCAAGCCAACGAAACAAAATTATGACTTGTTTTGATCACAATATGAATTGGATTATTGCACAGAAATTACAATAAGCTCTAGACTTTTGGCTAGCATGCTTAATCCACTCTTTGGTTTCACACTTGACTTCAAGCCAGCAAGGTATAATCCTATACTTTGATCTTTTGTCACACAGTTTAGTTAGATGATGTAAGTCATTGTAAGTTCTAGGCTTTACGAGTGGCATGCTTAATCCTGTCTTTGGTTTCACGCTTGACTTCAAGCCAGCTACAAATGTAATTGTGGTTACGAATTACTACACATTTTTTTGCACCCACATTTTGTTCCACAAAGCAAGGTGATTTAACTTACAATAGAACAGGCTCTAGACTTTATGGCTAGTATGTGATATGGTCTTGGTTTCACACTTGACTTCAAGCCAGGAAAGACTTAATTGTGGTCGTGAATTACTGCACGGTTTTTTTTGTCCACATTCTGTTTCACAAAGCAAGTAGAATCAAGTTTTGGCTGTAGGATTTCCCATAATAAATCAATTGTGTTGGATTCACACATGCTACGTGTTGAGCAGATGTCTCATAGTATCTGCCAAAATTTGCTTTTTACTCTTATGCAGTAATTAAATTATACTCATTACTGAGCAAGAAGGAAATAAAAATTCCTGGTTTTGCATTTGTATTCAAGCGAGCAAGACAATTAATTATTCCTCATTATGTCACAGAACTTAAATCGGATTATAATACAATGTATCATCATGATTATACGATAAACTCTAGACTTCGAGGCTAACATAATAAATTCAGTCTTTGGTTTCACACTTGACTTCAAGCCAGGAACTGACTTAATTGTGGTTACTACTTTTTTTGTGTCCACATTCTATTCCATAAAGCAAGTAGAATCAGATTTTGGCCATGGCATTGTCCATGAATTATCCACTGTTGGATTCATACACTCACATTATGCATAGAGAACAGATGTATTTGCCAATTTTCCTCATTCAATTATACTAATTACTGAGCGGCATACATACTTACTGCATTGAGACACTTAGCACTACACAATATTGTATTACTGTCTGATGTCTACTGTCTGAGCCTGATGTAAATCAAATGCCTTGCCCTAGCATACATAATTATTGTTATGTACCTCTTTTACAAGGGGTTGTGGTATATGACATAAATTGCAACACTTTTGCATTGCATAATTATGTGTATGATCACATACAACATCTGTAGAATTGTCTGATTTGCTGTGCTTGATTTATGAGTGTGCTTGGTTGGAATAACATCATGACTTCATCACTTACAGGTACGGTTGGTTGTTCTACATCAACCCTAATTTCTACGGTTTTACGGCCGTGTCTCGAGTGTTGCTGGAGAACTATGAGGTTTATTGTCCTTACGAGTCGGACATCGAGTGCTATCCAAGTTCAGCACTCTACATACTGTCATACTTCAGTCTTGATTCCGTCAACCCCTACCTCAATGTAGTAGTGAGTCTGAGCATGTGTATGTGCAATGTAATCTGGTACGTATTCTTCCTAGCTTTACGTCCAGGCCCATTCCCAGTTTTCATTCTGAACATTGAAATCTTGAGAATGGGCCTGGGGACAAGGCTAGCTCCTGTGTATTGCCTGTTTATACAACATGCGGTAATACTTCATACAATCATACAGTGTAATTACTTTAATTTTCTTGGAAAGGCTTGTTTATTTGTTTGCACAACATTCACATAAATACTATAATGTAGACCTTTTTGAATGAAAGACTAAGCTCATTTCAGCAACAGATAGAAGTTAAGAGTGTATGTACCTCCCTCCTCCCTCCCCCCACTCCCAAACAGATGTGGATCTATACAGTCCCTTCAGACTATGTGGCCTGTGTGCAAACATATTATCATGATTGCCTATTTGATCCATGCATGATATGCATGAGTAGAGAAAAATTAACAATTAATCTCATGCTTGCACGGAGTTTAATTTTTGTGGTGCTCTGGTTTTAATGATTAGCACTGTGGCAATAGGTATAGTGGGTATAGTGCCAAGGTTCTGAGTTCGAATTTTTTGTCACCAAGCCAAATTAACAATTGACGGGATAAAAGGAAAGAGAAATACGATCCACTGTTCCTCTGTCCTGTTGGGGTGTACCCAGTGATGAAATTGAGTACATACATATATAGCAGAGTCCCACAGATGAATATAACCACGTGGTTATGTCATTGGCCACATACAGTGAGGTGTAGCTGCAAGGCTTCCAGGAGCATATGTTGGCTAAGTGGATTGAATTTTATTTTATTACTAGAGGGAGGAGGGCCAGGGAGGGGTAGAGGGAAAGAAGGAGGTAGCTAGTCATGTTTGGCATACTCCTTGTACGAAACTCCTCAATCAAAGGTTATGAGGGAAGAGAGAGGGAGAGAGAGGCTAAAAATACATATTAATAGCCACTACTTCTATCACTTATTATTCACTGCACAGGTGCTGTTAGCGATGACACTTCTGTACCTACTGCTGGCATGGACAGCACTCACTTTAAGGCAGTCCCACATCATACCTCGGCTCAAGAAGACCATCATGATAAAGTGGTAAGTCAACTAGAAGACTTCCTCTCTCTTTCTTTGTCTCTCTCTAAACAAAAAAAAACACCTTTCTCTTGTCCCTTTGTGGCCAACACACACTATATGTATATCAAGCACTTTTATCTAAGCAAAGTTTCATGTTTATGCAAGCATGCATGAATGATATTTAATGTTTCAGTTACTTTGTGCTCAATCAACGATAAATATATGATTGCTAGCTACTTTCAACACACCATGATGCGAAGTCAGGGCTGCATGTGATTGTGTGTTGAAAAGATATCGATTTTGTGTATAACTAGGAACATTTTTGTGTCCATTCGTGTGCACAAGCTTGTTTATACGGGCATAGTACGTGTATACAAAATGTCAGAAGGATTATCTGCCATCGCCAAAGCCTAAACTAAAGGAAATTTAACATACACTGCTAAGCTAGCTTAGTACCCAGGCCTTCTGGTGTTGTTTCATGCAAGTGAAAACATGGGAATGCCTGGGTATGAGGCCACAGCGCTACCTAAGCCTCTTATGTTTAGATACAATATATACGGGCACTGTATCGAGTGCATTGAAGATTTTCCTGTGGCATATTATGGGAACAGTCGTGGACATGAATGGGATTGTGGTGAATATGTCATCAATCAGTGACAGATAATTAGATTATAACTACGAATACCACCCAATGTATTCACATTTCACTACAATCCTGATTCATGAGCCACAATACACTGAAAACTTTGACATGCACGCAGAGATTTGCACACACTATATCACACCATCAATATCACACATACACTCATACACACATACTCACACACATAACCACACACACACGCACTCTCTCTCACACACACACACACACACACTCCTCACACACACACACACTCCTCACACACACATAATTTTGTACACACACACTAGGACACAAACGAGTAAAGACCAATCTCATTCTGGAAAAGTGAGAAGCAGCAACAAATCAACACTTGTGGAAGGATCATCTCATTGTAATCTACAGACAAGTCCTATCAGCAGTTCAAACGTTAATCCCACTCACACACAAGTGGCCATCAATAACGACCAGCTGTGTATTGATGAAAGTGAGGAAGACATAAATTATGGAGCTCAAGATGGTCTTAAAAATGAATCTGGTTCATTGCTTTTCAAGAAAGTGAACGTTCAGAATACTAGCAAGGGGGAAGGAGAAAGCAACGAAATTTCTCCGACTTCCCCACACACAAATAGCCAGGGACTGCGAGGGGACAGTCTATTGTCGATGAATAGTAGCGGTACTGCTACAGGGGAAAAACGAAAGGTCTCCTTTAATGATGTACAGGTGGAAGAAGAAGGGGGAGGAGGCAGTGGTGAAGGGGCGGGATCAGTGGGCGGGGCTGGCCTGAGAAGGCTCCTCTATAGACACAGACAGACCATATCCAAGATGCTGCATGATGGGGAGAATCATGAAGTATGGAGACCCGGAATGAGACGCACCAGAAAGGCTGATTCCCAGGTAACAATAATAATACTATAGCAATAATTAAAGTTTGCGTATAAATCCTTTTAGACTTCAATACCTGTGGCTTTCAAGATCATAGGTAGGGGACGCACACTCTTACGGCATTGTTGACTATGTTATTCAATAATAGTACACATCAAAGTTGAGATGATAAGATAATTTGAAGGGGAGATGTACACAATTACCACTACTACTACTTTAATTATTAGCTGAAAGATTAGTGTACAAATATACATGAGACCACGTCCCCCATCAAAAAACTTATGTAATGTAATGATATAAACTCGAGTACTACGGCAATTGTACAATCATTAGTGTACATAGCCATGGGACCCACCCCACCCCCCCCCCCCCCCCACAAGTACAACTGCTCTTACAGCAATATTGATTTATGTGAACATTAGCCTCGTTCCCAGGCTGCAAAATTGAAAAGCTGGGAGGAGCCTCGTGGGACGAGGCTTTATGAATATGATATATGTAGTGCATTGTATTAACTCTCTCCTGGATGTGCTCCTGGATGTAGCTATTTTTAAGCCTAGTTCACAATATGCCAAAAACGCGCGATGCACGTTTGACGCAACGCTCAAACGCAAGGATAGGATCGATTTCTATCCTTGTATTGCCGACGCACCAGTAGACGCATCAGATCGCACCTGCCACAAGTTTATAGCGGAAATAAGTTGCGTGATAATTGTACGAAACTCCCTTGACGCATGGTAATGCAGCTGCTTACGTCCATATTGTGAACCTAGCTTTAATCTACACATGTACATGCTTATAGGGATCACTGGATGAGAGGAGAAAATCTATCTTCCATCGCATCAACACCTACCGTGGTGGAGTGGGTGGAGACAGTGGCTCAGCTACAGGTGAGGAATGGCTGGCGGATGATTGACTGTTAAAAAATTTGCATAACAGTATTATTGTTATGCTTGTACACCCAACAGTTGGTATTATGGATTCAAGAAGAAAGCTCATTTTTATGCACAATAATAATTTTCAAGCTAGCTGATCAACATCACTCATACCATATGAGATCAATGCTTCCTGCTTCATTCATATTTCGGGTGTTTTATTAAACAGGTTTGTATGCATACATACATACATACTACATACTATGGTACAGGTGCAGTACCAGATGCTTCCAAATCCAAATCCAAGACACCAGCCGCAGCACGAGCAGCGAAAGGTGGTATTAAGAATGGGAACAAGGCATTCACTCCCAACGCAATGCCACCAACATCAGGTAACTGCCCAACAGTTGATAACATCAAAAGAAGAATGGAGCAATGGAGGAGAATTGAAGAAGAGGCCATGCGACAGCAAGAGGAGCAGGAGCAGCAGGAAGAAGAACAAGAGCGACAGCAAAAGGAGCAGGAGCAGCAAGCAAAACTGGAGCAGCAGCAAGAGGAACGGGAAAGGCAGCAAGACGAGCAGGAGCGGCAAGAACAACAGGAGTGGCAGCAAGATGAGCAGAAATGGCAGCAAAAGGAACAAGAGCGACAACGAGAGCAAGGAACCATAGAAGAGCAGGATGTGGAGAGTAGTGAGGTGAGAAGGCTGTTTGTAAACTCCATAGTGGACATATACTCAAAGCAAAAAAAAAAAAAGAAAACTATTGGCTGCTTGACCACTTTAATAAATATTATTTACTGGCTTTATTCAGATCTCACTATTTGTGACTAAATTTGTAGTCAGCTTCTTGCTGTTAGTGTATAACAACATTAGTATTTGACCACTGCTTGCGCCTGTAAGCCTTTACTCGCTGCTTTAGGATAGCTGTGGTGTGTAGTCATGTTAGGAGATAGTGAAGCGACAACTCTATGACTTACTGACGCTGTTTTGAGTTGATAAACCTGTAGTCTTTACTCACTATTTTGGCCAAGCTATAGATACATGTACATGACCTTATAGTGATAGTAGCTACTCATGTTAACTCCCATTACTCACTATAGCTGTTTATGGCCAAACACGTACATGTACTTGAATGGTAGTATAGTATGTGGCAGCAATAGAAGTTGGATACCACTCATTTACCACTGTGCTTGTGTATACTTACTCTTAGTGGGTCATGTACACATGTTCCTACTCACGTAATTACTACTAGTAACCCTCCAAGTATTTGGCTTTTTACTAGCTAAGATTACTGATTACCTGAGAGGTAACTATTTTGTCCCTAACTATTTTGTCCCACTAAGGGCTTATAAGCCCTTGGTCCCACTGCATGATACAGCAACAAACCTACATATGTAAAATTAGGGCATTGTGAGTTAGATCTTACAATCATAATCTGCATAACCTTTTGCATCATTTTAGCATACCGTATAGCGGAAAGTTTTCACATGGTGTAAAATATTGAGATTTTTATGGATAGATTGGCTGCCACGAAAACAAGAACCACGAATTTTCCTAGTGCTAGTTATGGATTATTGGTTGGTGTGGTGTCACCAGAGCGCTAGCACAAAATTAAGAACCACAAAATTTTCTTCTGAAGGGCTGGGAGGTAATTCCGCGAAATTTTGCACCAGCGAAAAGTTCCCGCTATATGGTACTTACATTTCTATACAGGTTGTCTCTAAATCATCTAGTGAGCGTCCTAATCTAAAAAATCAAGCCAGCAATAAAGCTATACCGTTTTCTCCTCCCCTCACCATAAGTGTCCATGAACGACAGTTGCCCAAGCGAATGAGAGAAATCATTTGTCTGAGTGAACCTTCGTCCCCGGCTGATTTCTCTCCAAGAAGACCCAACATTAAGCCATTCAGATCTCTACAAGATATTCCACACCTACAAGGACGCAACAAAGTCATTTCAGCTTTGAAAAGCTCGGGCAATTCCATTTCTATGGAAGATGAGTGTTTCAGCATTTTGAAACTCCCTGTAAAAGTTTCCAAAGCAAGTTCAAATTCGTCTGTCCGTACTAATACTTCTACTCTTAATAGGACTTTTTCTTACACAACCATGCCTCCTGTTACACACCCACTTGCTCTGAAGCATTCATGTGAAGATATTGGTACTAAAGCAGTGAAAAGGTCGGATTCCCAATCCACTCCAACTAAGACTGGATCTCCAAAACATCAGCTCACTCCCATACCACTATCGTCTGCTGTACATGAAAAGAGATTCATATTTCCAGATGTGTCATGCGACTCAGACTCAAATCTCAGCCAACCAGAGATTTCCATGCACAATATGGCCCAAGATATCAATGATGGCAATAATTCAGAAACGATGCCCTTTCGGTATAGTGCGTGCATCGCTCCTGCATCTAGAAAGCGAAAAATGAGTTCGGTTTCTTTGGAAATGGATCCTATACTTGAGGAGGAGGGTGATGAAGCTGAGCTTTCACCGAGTTCCTGTATGGTTGATGATGTCAAGTCCCATTCCAGCGCACCTAATAGCAATTATAACAATAATAATGTGATATTGGATGCAGCCGCAGTTTCCCGTTCTCATGGCCAGCTTCCTGTTGTGAGGGTTGAGCTGACCACAGCAGACCTGGACTGTTGTAGTCCAACACTGAATTCGAAAACAGAAACATTGCTCAATAGTAGTGTAGTGGCCACTGGTACCACAACCATGCAATCGCAAACCATGCAGTCACCACACAAGCCAAATATGGTCGCAAAGCAGCATGGTAGCATACACTGCTGCAGCCAACAAGGGTGTAGCGATGACAGTAGCATTAAGAATACTCTATGTGAGCAACAAATATTGCCACCTGTAATCGCAAAGCGACTGCAACATGATAGCACATATTCTTGCAGTGACAGGGAGGACTGTAAGAGGGAAGATAGCCTGCATGAGCTATTGTCTTCTCCGATGCTCACAAAACCGCATGATAGTGTAAACCTTTGCAGTTCACAGAAACATGGAGAATATAGTAGTATAAAGGAGAACCTACATGAACTACCATCTCCTCAAGATAGTCCACAGATACACAGAGAAGGCTGTAAGAATAAAGAGTCCAAAAGTGAGCAAACATCTTCTCCAAAGCACCGAAATGGAAGCACACTTCATTGCAGTCCACTGACACACAGAAAGGACAGTAGTACGAGCAATACCCTACATGAACAACCACATCCTCCTCCTTCTGAGGTCGTGACCACTAGTTATGACTGCTGTGCAGCAAACAGTGCCAGATCTCAAAAAGGCATGTGCTATGCTGAGGACATCAACAATACACTGCCAATGGGATTCTCTCATAGTATAACCCACGTAGAATTTAGCACCAACAAGACCAGTGTTCACAGCAGAAGCCTAAGAAATGATACAGCCAGGATGTGCTGTGAATTGCGATCAAAGGCCACTACAGACAATGCCGGGGGTACTAGTATGGTGCACTCCAAGGAGATAATTACTTGTGAGCAATTACCACCTGTGGTGGCTTCACGTCCTAAAGAGGCTAGGTGTGTGGTGACTGGTGGATTGGTAGGACTTGAAACAGAGTACGATAATGGTAAGGAGAGTAACAGTACACCACCATGGCAAGGGAAGGAACCAGAGGATGATTTATGTCACGGACCCTGCAACCAAGCTTCCTCTGAGATGCAACACAAGTCGAAACTCGATCACCCTCCTGGGCTTCTTAAGTTTGATCAACAGAATCGAGGCACTTTGCAGACTTCACTGCATAATGAACCCATTGAAAGGCATGCATGTAATAATAATTCAAAATCAGGTGTGCAAAGGTGGAGGCAGGCTGTGGCAGTACAGCAATTTAATTCCCCTATAGCTGCTAGCTTCAAACCTTTAATGGTTTCAGTATCACAATATAGGCACCAGCCAGGCAATTATACGGACAGCAGCAATGCACCTATTGATAGTGAAAAAAGCAGCACTCATAAACAGTCCAAGCAGGAGGGCCAAGGCCCAGAGCTCACACTCACCAGGAGGCCTAATTCAGTGGTCAGAGCTGGACAACCACACTATACCAAACGAGATAAGCCGAGGGATATTCCATTGAGTTTGAATGACTGCCCATCCAGTCATGCTCAGACCAAAGAGAGTAATAAGAATGTTAATGAACACAGTGGCAGGTCAAAACTGCGGCAGAGGAACACATGTACGTCTGAATGTAGGATCCCACGCTGTATACGTACATCTGTTCAAATAGGGTTACTGGAAGCCACCACTAGGGATGACTGCAATTACTATGATAATAAGAGGGGAAAATCCACTGCCATAGATGGACATGTTGGGAAGAAGATATTGCCTGTGGGCTCTGTGAATCGAGGGAGGAATAATCATTCCCCACTTACCAAACAGGAACTCAGAAGTCAATTAACTACCTCTATACCCAATACTGGAGTTACTGGACGAGAAAATACTTTATTATCGCCAAAACAGGCTCCAAAAACACATGTGGGACTAATTCAAGGACAAAATGAAAGGGGCACTGAGGGGAAGGGGGAAGTAGGAGAAAATGCCAGCAATAAGCCAGTAAATGAAGCCACATCAAGGACACTGGTTCCTGCCTCGAATACCACTCGTTTCAACACGGCCCTGAAAACGAAAGGAGACAATCATGACCAAGCTTCCACCAATGAAAATCCCACACTAATTAGATTACCATCAGCCTCCGATGCCTGTACTGCACTGTCATGCAGTCATGAGCCAATGTCTGTATCAACAATCAATCAGGTACGTGACCATGGTTCACGTGGGATTCGGGGTTTACTAGCCAGCAGCTCCACAGGCAGGAAAGAACAACAAACAAAATGTTGTGACAAGATTTCTGCTGATTTTGAGATGCTGAGTCATGATCTAAATACTGCAGGTATTCAGCACCATGGCAACGCTGGCAGTGGCACAGTGCATAATGATGAAGGGGGTGTTCCTAGTAATTACCATGTCAAGGGATGTGTGCTGCCACCATCGAAACTGCGACCGAAAATGGTGGCTGTGCTACACAAAACCACGTCAAAGCTCACACCACAAAATACCTCGCAACGCCAGGCACAGTTTAGCAGCAACGTGGGAGGTGTCTGTGAGAAAAGACTGCCAGAAATAACTAGGAAACTGGATAGCAAGCCTAACTTCAAAGCCAATAACTGTCCCATGGTCATTGATAAAACAGGTACCAAGCTATCAGAATGTAGCAGATCAACTAGGAATAAAGGAACCAATAACTCAAATGAGCAGGAAAACCTGAGAGAATTAGAGACAGTTCCTACATATCATACTCATCCAATCAATTGCAACATTCCAGAGGCTACAAGTAGAAATCCTCATGCAGTAGAATACCCCTCTTTGAGCTGTAATGATGATGATGGCTTAGAGCCAGCACAACATAAGTTCTCTGGAATGCGTACACACACTTTCAGCCACCCACCAGATTCCCTGCCAAATGCAGCTTCTCAGGAATCCGAGCAAAACAACTTAAGAAAAGCAATCAGCACGGACAATAGCCCTCCCACCAAAACGGGTGAGATCAATCGTAACAGTGTTAGTGGCTCTTTCCATGCGCTAAATTGCCCGACTGGACAACCATCTGTACGTTGTGTAGCCGTTGATTATGCAAACATGACAACGTGTAGTGGAGAGCCTTTGCCGGTCATTGCCAATTCCAAGCTTAAAAGCTTAAAACCTTCGCACGCTAATAAGCAGCGTGCCAAGCCAGATCGTTCCTCGCCAATAAAGTACATGCAGACAGATATTTGATTTGTTGAACAACCATAGAAGGCTTTTGGTTAATTGACTCCAGTTAGGTTTAGCTGTAGTGTTACATGCTTACTCACACACGTACATGCATGTACACATCATACAAAACAGAGACAAAATATTTAGCAGTTATGTGTATGTAGTAATGGTATGTTGTTAGTAAGACTGTTGAGACATTTTAGCTCAGAACAAATAAGGTCAGAATGGATATTGAATGTTATTTCATTGCATAGTTGTATGTGATTTGTTACATAATGCAAATGTTGTAGTCTGTACGCAACATTATGGTGAACATCATGCAGTTCAGATTGATCATTACTTTAGTCATTTGGCCGATGAAAGTGTTCACAAAAAACGACACAAATTGCATAGACAAATTCGAGACATAGATAATTATGTACATATGTATGTAAATATCATTTCTTCAATCAGTTTTTGACCGGACTGTTTGTTGAGTGTTGACTGGCTTGTGAGGCTCCCAAACAAAACTTCCATGGAGCTACAGCAAATAATTATTATCATAGAAATAGAGTATTATACTACTACTTTCGATTTCAGGTGGATAAATTTTGTGGAATCGAGAGACTTTCCACTCACTATGGTCATGATAACCATGTTATTACTAACTGAAAGCCTATCACAAAAATAACATTGTTTCACGAAACTCTGTATTGTGTATTAATACTTCAAAGTCTCACCCTCATCCATATTAAGCTTATAATTTGGAACATTAGACAAGTTATGTACCACATGTATAGGACATGCACAATGTGTATATCTACATGTGCGATTTTAGTGTACATTTCTTAGCATGCATGACGTTGTGTATCTGGCTCAAAACAAGCCCGCCACGATGATTTAAGGTATTTTCCACTGTGCTGTTTCAGGTTAGCCAAAACCGCATTAGTACAAGACCACCATACCACAGTAAATCCTGTATCACGTTCCCATTAATAACTAGCAGATTACAAATTAAATTTTCATTATCCATTTCCTTCCCCCCTTCCTCCATTCCACTGAAAAACCACGATTTTGCACTCACTTTGCCTCTGGTGGGTTCATTGGGGTCAGTCCTGCAGTTGTACTGGTGAGCGTAGGAGATTCGCTCTTTCACCACGACTGGCTTTTCATTAATCAGAGGGGCTGAATAAGTAAAAGCACAATGATGACATGCATTTATCTGCCATCCTTACGTAGTTCATTTAGTGGCTGTATATGCCATTTGCACAGTTCACATGTATATACATATGCCTAGCTAGGCAGGCCACTGGCCCCCTTCCAGGCTTGGGGTTATAGAAGATTAATCTTTTGAGCTTTCATTAAATGAGATCATTTAAACATATAGTGGGACCTCCTGTTTCAATGAATTTAATACAGACATTCTTAAGATAGTTTCGGTTAATCATCCCATTATTTAAGGAGGCATCCTCATTAAGTTTCAGAGATAGTATCGTGTACTTCAGACTCCCCATGTACCTGGACCACACATAGTGAGTGATTAAAACCTACATGAATATGTAGGAGATTTCCTCATTCCAGAGGTAGTATATTTCTATATTAATATTTGTCCACCTGATAACTAGGACTATGCAGCATGATCAAGTTCCGATTAAAGGAAGTGTCCTTTATTAATAGAGGAATTCTGATTTCCTACGTAGCTATTTCAAAGGCCCCCAAGGGATTTACTCAAAGAGTAAGCAAGAGTTACAGCAGTATAGTATAAATGCTGCTGTCCATGCACATTCCAACTACAGCTGCAATAGAAGGCTCCACTACACATGTTCATACTAATAGTCGAACCGGTAACCCAATACTATGCTAAGACCAACTGTCTGTAGGAACTCACTTTGAAGTGGAGTTGGCTAAATGGCAGAGGACATAACACTGTCACGGACGCTTGCTAGCTGACATCTAATTAGGTCACCCTTAATTAATTATTGCCATTGGCCACTATTCCTGTAATTGAATTATGCCTGCCTCATATAATTATCAATACAAAAAGTGGAACTCGTTACATAGGAACGAAGTAGACTACATGATGGCATATGGGATGTGAGACATGGCATTGTAGAGTGCATGCAGCATAGTAAGAGGTTAATGAATGCTGATTTGAGAATGTCGTTATGTCACCACTTCAAAAGTGCGACAAATGTCAAGCATGAGAATATTGCCGGTATGCCCCATGTTGGGTAAATTGGATAGCAAATTCATGGCATCATTAATTTCCAGGTAGGTCTCTTCCCAGCTTGTCAATGCTATTAAATGCTGGTAACTAGCTCAGCTAAACACGCTTGAGAATACAATTTAATTGTTGCAAATGCCCTTGGAATATAGCAGTCGCAAGGTTCACTGGGAGAGATCTTGTTTTGTGCAACTGGGACCACGCACAGTGTCCTAGCTGAGGTGTCCTTGTGTTTCAAGGGTGTCCTTTTATTGGTGTATGTTCAACAATAAAATTAATACCATGCATAAAATATACTCGTTGGTAAACCTACCAATGCCATCGATTTTTGGGAAGGGATGATGCTTTTTGAGTGGTTGTGGTCTCTGCTTGTCTGCTGGTGGAAGGTAGGTGCTCTGACTGGTGGAGTTGTAGCTGTGTGGGTAGAAAGGAGAGAAGGGAGAGGGAAAGAGAGAGAGACAGAGATGTAAAATAAAGAAAGGTTTATGTATTATTGTATCATGTATGAGTTGTATTTCCACTAAAGGTATCACAGCTAAACAAATCCTGGTATGTATGGTATGCCTAATTATTAAGAGACGATGCCATTTATGCACAAGTCCAATCGCACAGCTGGTTTACCGCATGATCTCTGTGTATACTCTTCGATGGACAAATATAGCATTAGGATCATCTGCATGTAGTGATCGATATCCAACCACCATGAGTAACAAAGAGATCAACCGGATTGCATGTCACAAGTGTTAGTAACCACCGCTAAGAATGGGTACAAATACCACAAGCCGCTTCTAAACAATGCACCTACAAGCTGGTTTACCATCAAAGGTTATGACTGGGGAAAATTTACACAGATACATACATGCCTCAAGATGATATCTATCTTTTAAATCTATTGCAGATACCCTTGGGATACAGTTTATGTGTTCGATATTACTAAAGGGATTAACTTACGGTTTATTGGGGCAGTCTCTTGATGCTCGGACTGGCTTTTCATTTCTATCATGTATAGTTGTGGCCACAATGGACACACTGTCCGTGGAAGAACTCCAACTTAAGCAATCACCGACTGAACCACTCAATTCATTGGGTAAAACTTGACAAATGGGCTCATTCAAAAATCGAGGGTTCTCTCTAAGAAATTTTGCACATGTTCCCTTGACATTACTTTTTGCAGTAGTGCTGTTGTTTGCTTCTGTAGATTTTTTCAAAACTTTGTCTGATCTGCTATCAGTGTTTGTAGCTTTTTGTGCAGTTTTCGCTTCAGTATCTTTACTACTACCACTAACGCTGCCTGTTTCCTGATGTTTTACTTCGATGGAATCGCTGAAACGTAGCGACTTTATGGGTTTTTCATGAGTATGTGAGGTTGTAGTGGCATCAATACTGACTGATGGTGCGGGAGATAGAGATGGAGTGTTATCACTTTCACCACTCATTCTAGTTCTTTATACAATCATGACCTGAGGATTCAATATTTTCCGAGTCATTGATTACGGTTGTTGACGACAATTGTAGCCAGACTCATTAGAATGGGGTTTCAATACGTGAATAAAATTTTACATTGAGGATTTGGGTGGAAAATACTGAAATTATGTGTGCACAAACACATGCAGGTTTGGCTATGCACAGGGTTTAGGAAATACTAAATGGATTACAAATGGGAAGATATGTGTACATAAATACATGTAGCTTGGTAGATATTGGCCATACACAGAGCTCAAGAAAAGATTTACTGTACTGGTGGGGAAAGATGCGCACCACGGGCACTTACCTCGTTTTTCACTTCCTAAATCATACCTCGTGTTTGGAATTGTGGCTCCGTTGCTAAGGTGTTGGTAGGGCGTGTCTATCAGCCACCTCCGGTACATTTTCGAACCGACCAATCAGCGAACTCGTACATGATCATACCGCCAAATTCCCGGGCAAGTATACGGCCTTTTGGCACAATCAAAAACACGTGTGTGTTCGATTATAATAGGCCTTTGAAGCACCAGTTGAGGTCACTTGTGTTTTTGTTTCGCGATAGAGCAATCACAAAGTTAAAGATGCTTTCAACGTACGGAGGAGCCAGTCCTACTACTACCAGCCCGAGAGAGAATCGAACGACGTCGTGTCAAGGTCCTTGGATAGGTAAGCCACACTTTCCGTAGCTAGCTACTAAATACGGCGTGGCCATAGTACGGCTACTGTGAAGTAATTCATTAGCTATGTTTGCGGCCAAGTTGAAGCCATTCAGTTTATGTGTGAGGGGTGTAAATTCAGTTTAAGGCGCTAAGCGGCCCGAGCCCCCCCATGAATAAGGCTTTTTGGCTTTTGTGTAAGTCCGTTCCTGTTTGTGGTCCAAGATAGCCAGCGGGCTGCGCTCTTGTGGGCTATCTATGGTGTGTTTGTGGTAGAGTTTTGTGCGATGATTTGGCCACGCATTTCCTCGCCACCCCACTCACCTCAAAGTTCACCTAAAAAATCGCCGAGCTGTCAAGCATAAACTCTGGTCAACGTCTTCCTGCCCACAAAAACTTCGAGTCGAGTCAAGTGTAGCTTTAGGTTGAGTTTATGAGTAGCGCTAAGTCAGTTCGCCGCTACTGCAGCACATCGTTGAGAGTGAAGGTGATTGTGACGTATTCTGTACAGAACTTTGGAATACTAAAGTCTGCTGGTCCTAAAAAAAAAACGAAGAAAGCCCTTCAGGACTTGGACTGCATTTTGCTCCAGCGGCAATTGTTTCTGCACTGCATTCGCCGTTTCTCTACCAACCGCGCATTCGAAGTGCGTGTATGTGACTGCAAAGTTTAAAAATATCATAGAGAGAGTCGAGTCGAAAGAGACAAGCAAGACCGTCTGTCTGTGTGTAATATTGTACTGCAACTGAACCGAGAGGAGAACTACGCCCCTGAAACTGTATCATAGCTACGAGGGAGACACTACACATCAGGTATCTATCCGGTAGATAAGATTCATACGCTACCTATGATTCTGCTGATCGCTAGGCTACGTTGCTAGCTAGCTGTACTTCGCTCTGCATGCTCAGTACAGACACGGTTGGTCAGCTGGGCGGCATATGTGATGTGTTATGCGCGAGTATACGTCTTCAGCCCACGCGTTGGTAGCTCCATAGACTACGTACTGTACTGTGTACAGCTAAGTAGCTACGCTACACTATATGTTGCACGCGCAAGCTCAGTGCAGCGTAGTACCAGGCTCGAGACGAAAATATGCGAGCTGCACTGCACTGTGCGCATGCCATTCGGGCCTTCCGCGAAAATCTCGTGCAATAACGTGGCTTGTGTGGTAGTTCATACTCGTTTCGACGGCCTCCTGCTGTGTACAAGACAGGGAAGCGTTGAAGACTGCTCCTGTACTCCATGTTGTGAGTTTGTACGCTTACAAGGGACAGAACATTGTTAACAAGGAGAAATGTTGACAGTGTTGCCCGATTTCCCTAATAAACCCTTGTATTGCAGTACACAACGTGTTTGTGACAAAGCTAAAAAGTACTTTGAAGTGCTACGAGGCTAGTGAGCAAGAGACAGGTACATAATATTGTAACGTACACACCAATCAGATGAAGAGCTTGTTGCATGAGTGATACCTGTATTGATTTTTTTTGCTCACATTATCGATTAATATTCAAATTATCGTCTCGTGCAAAAAAAAACAAATTGTCGGTCTAGTTGTACATGGCAGTGAGAGCAATGATAATTGTAATCCGAGCCCTTCTTCGTTTCAGGCAAAATTTTGTATGATTTGAAAATCTCAGCGTGTGATTTGATCTCAGTGATCAAAACATTCACAAGTGACAATATAAGCAGATTTGGTTCCCTGCACACACGTGAGGGGTTTGGCTTCACAAGCTTAAAAAGTCTACATAGAGATGGTAGAGGTATGCATATAATGACCATGCTGGTGGTCAGGATTTGTAGTAAGCTTGGAGGCTTTTTCAAGTGGTCGCAAGTGTCTGCCCATGCCCCAGTGTACACTCTCAAGTGGGTGGGTGCTACTGTGTGGCTGCTAAGCTATCCTCATATACAGTGTTCAGCCCCTTCAAAAGGATATCCCAAAAAGTAGGATGTGTCCTTTAGTCAGGAAACTGTTTAGCAAAATAACAAAAACTATACCTGAAATGAAGGCAGCTCCTTTTAATCGGGATACTATAGCCATGTACGTCCCCATTTACATGTATAATATAGAAAGGTGTGTACTCAAAAACTATCCCTGAAAATGGCACACACATACGTACAAGGTACCTCTTTGGATAAAATTAACCTGGACTCTTTGCACTCTCTCTAGGGGTGTTTGCAATAAACCGAGGTTCCACTATACACTCAAGTTATGCATTGGAAGTCTGTATAGAGGAGTTGCAATATCTCGTGCTAGCACATAGCAAGTCGAGGTACAAAGCATTTTGAAAAATGTGCTATTGGTAGCGACGAACACAGGTCTATGCCCGACCTGTACCAGTGTGTGATCTTTGTAAATGTGCACGCCGATTTACAAATCCAGAGTGAAAAAACACCCAACTTTGATTATTTATTTTGACTGCGAGTCTCATAATACAATTTCTCTGAGTTACTGCAAATTTCAGTTTGTACTTGTGTGTGTATGTCTGCACATTGTGTGTGTGTGCCCTGGCACAAACATACACCAAACATTGCTACCAAGCCTTCTGATAACATCATTAGCGTAGCTCTGTATTGGCATCGTGGGCCAATGTTTCTTTTCACTTGTGGCCAAAACCTAGCGTAATTGCTTTACCAGTATATACCTCGGAAAGAAAACCAGCCAATATTATGTATGTATATCTGCAATAATATGCATGTAGCTACATGTACATCCATGGCTGTGGGGCGTTTATGTTTGTGAAAAGTGAAGCGAATATGGCTCCCTAGTGTGGCAAAGAAACTAACCCATAGGGAGATCCAAACTGAGGATGAAAGGCTTGGCATGATTACCAGCTAGGCAGGGAAGGATTGAAGTTGTGGGTGTTGAAAGTGATGTAGACCAAATTTTTATCCTGAACATTAATTTTCATCATGGGAGAAATAGCCACATCTTGTGTTACTGTATCGACCATTGCAACTGAATTTTTTTTTGGAGCATGTGCAAAATTTGTATGTCTGGCTCAACCTAGTACTGGTCCTGGGACCTCACAAACATGGTAAATATTCACTCATTTTGTAACGTGTATGTATGGTGATGATGACTTGGCACAGTGCAACCATACACCAGGCACAGGGCATGGCACAAACAGCATGCAGCCTGTTTCACTATGATGCTAGCTTGTCAACAGAGTGTTATTTAATCCACCCTGGGGTATAGCTGCGTAGCTAGCTGCAAGGGATCGAACTGGCCCGAGCCATCTCAACTCGTAAACACCATGAAGTGAAGTATTTAGCAAAAAGGAAGAGAGCTGGACTGGGTACTAGGCTAGGCTCGGTGCGTGATCGATCAATAGTTAGTACACACTGAGAAGTACCATGTTTGTGAGTTCCCAGGTACTGGGTTGAGAGATGGATGTTGACCCTATGTTCCTCTTTTTAAAACTGAAACGTTCCACTTGAGCACTACACTAGGCGGTATCTATCTGCTCCAACCTCTGTAATAAAAATAGCAATAATGTTGCTGTTCCCACCTTGAGAGATAAAGAGTTTTGTTGTGGGGATACTGTTCACCTTTCAAGGCCAAAAGTGGTGCATTAATAATACTTTTGATGAGATAGAGTGAACTGCAACTATCACTTTCATAATGTTCCGTGCACAAACGCACCCATTAGGACCATGCTATAAAATTTGCAAAATTTCCATGTACAAAATATTCGAGACTTAGTATTTGAGCTATTTAAGTAGCATCTACAGTTGTACTAGTATTATATTGCCGTACGATCAATGTACATAATTGTTTTGTGCATACTGTGATATGGATATCGCCACACGAAAAAACATCACTATTATTCTGTACTGCTGGTAAGCCTTGTTGTGCAAGTTCCAATGCATGCATGCCTTCTTGTCAACTTGTATCCGTACAAAACACTGACTAGAGAATATTATGTTACATTTCAGTTCAATTTCTGTAGCTCTACACTTTTGTTAGTTGTCCATGCACACACACACACACACACACACATGTATTCATAATACTAAATTTGTCGTCTTCAGTAGTTTGCATGTGAATTTACATGCACCGTCTATGTTCAGCTAGGGAGGGGGTCTAATTCTATAACTCGTTTTGTGACAGGCTTTACAAATTATTGCACAAGCTAGCTATAGTGTACAATCTTCCTTAGAGAAGGGTATCAGTTTAATAGAAAGAGCTTACATATTATGGAAAAGTTGTTTATTTCAGTGTCAAATGTTTGTAGCTTGATCTTGAGGGAGGGAGGGAGAGAGAGCAAGAAAGAAAAAAAGAGAGAGAGGGAGAGAGAGAGATAGATAGGGGGAAAGGAGTGATTCTGATAGTGTTAGATAGTTGGTTCCTGTATAGTTACCTTTTTTCTAGTGGGAACAAATTTGTAACTTTCTTTTCCTACTCATACACTGTGTGTTCCTCTTCACAACACTGTATTGTACATGTACACATACACATACACAAGTCATGGTGTATAGGGTTACCCATTCACGCACACACATACATGTAGCTACACTGAAAGCTTTCTCAGATTAACACGTCCATTTTGGTAAAATTCATGTAAGTAAAAACCACCTAAAGTTTGTTGAATGACCCAGCTGAGCAAAACAATCACCTAGGGTGTTGATCAATTGTATCCTGCAAAAATTGACACGCTCCTTTTTTCAGCCCGTTCTCCTTGTCACAGTTTGTGTAAGTGAGCACAGTGGTGTTACAAATGTTAGAGTGTGTATGCTAAATACTGCACCATTCACATGTGTGCAAGAGTTGAGGTTTTCAGTGGGAGCTCTCTACTGCAGACACCCTTGCTAATTTAAAGGAGGTGGCTTCATTTCATGTGGGAATAGTTATTCTTTTCAGTGTAGCTGGAACGATGTGCACCAAGTGTCCAATGTATTTCTTGCCTTCTACACAACAGATTACTGCAAGAGTACTGCAATGGCTATGACATAATCATAGCCTCGCAATGTGACTGCAGCCCAATCCACATCCTTTATTTGAAATTTGTGGCAACGCTGCTTTTACTTTCCAAGACTCAATTCACCCCCTTCCTCTTTCCCCCACCTCAGTTCTGCTAAAACATACACACATAGTCACACACACATGCTCATCTGCACTCGCATCTAGTCAGCGAGCCAAAAACTTTCGCTGATAATACGATTTGTGGGCAAATGTTGATGCTAGTAGCTTGGACAGTTTACAATACTCCTTGTGAGGGTGTGAATGCAGTGTTTAAATATTGATAACCGCCGTTTGCCTGAGTATATATTTTCTCCATATACTCAAATATTGCAAGTTGTGAAAAGTACGATAGCAATGGGGAAAAGCCTGATATCGTGTGTGTGTGTGTGTAGATACTGAGCTAGCACAAGTCAAAACATGCTGGTAGATTGAATGATCTTATCGAGTTGCTTTGATGTGATTGTGAGGGAGTATGTGTTGTTTGTCCGTTTGTGTGATTGTGTGAGAGATATTGTACGTGCGAATGAGTAAATGGAGAGTTGGTCAGCTCAGATGGAAAGAAGATGGACTGGAATGATATGCTCAATTGAAGGAACTAGGGTGTGAGATTGAGGGAGGGAGAGGGAGAGAGAGTAAGAAAGAGAGAGAGAGAGAGAGAGAGAGAGGACGAATCATAGAAAATGTGCAGACAATTACGCACATTTGCAAGTAGGGAGTGAAAGTTTGCACAGAGATCAAGTAACACCAACAATCTGTTACCTTATTTCCCCATTAAACTCATACACTAACCGTCTCTATCAGTACAGACTGTATATCCAAGTCCCACTAGGCTCTGTGCAGTGTTGCGTGAATGGGGGCACCGCTCCTGCGCACTCCTGGAATGCATTTACTGGTGTCAAATTCTGCATACCAGGATTTCACCGTACCTGACACAAAACATTCCGATAGTGACACATGTGTATAATATGTAGGGTGTGTGTGTATCTAAGCAAGACTATTGTCTATTGTGGACACCAGCAGCAAAGTTTGAAGTGTTCGTTGATCCTGATTAAACGAGCTGTCCTCATTTCAGGAATATTTTTGTACACTAGTTCTGTGTAGCTGGATTTACGTGTAGAGGCTAGTGCAGTGTATTGGTGGTCTAGGTTACAAATAAGTAGTGCATTTTTTGCTGTAGCAAATGTTGTAAGTGGACGAATGGTTTTACCCCACCTAGTACCAGATATGGGCGTGCACATTAATATAGCCAACCGGTCTAATTACAGACTCCTTTGGGACTTCGCAAAATGATAAAGGGACCGGAAATGTCCTCTTTTTTGATGCGTACTTGATAAACTTTCTCTATGTTCAACATAATTGCTGATTGATACTTCAAACCTGTACATTAGTGTACAAAGTAGTGTCCGTGTTTTTCAATTTTCTCTCTTTTGTTTTCCTCTAATTAGAACTGGCCATGAGCACAGTGAGAGCTGTAAAGAGGATGAGGGGAAAGCCATGCTGCGACTGTGTAAGTATACATGTAATATTTTATGTACAATGATGTAATATTATGTCGTGGTTAGTACACAAAGAACTTCAGTTGTACATCGTAATCGTAAAAGACAGACTACAATTTTTATTTTAGGCCAAGCTTAGCTATTTCTAGTCTACAGAGCTACAAATGTAACTTCTAGATGGAGAGAATAATAGAATTTATGGTTTGTAAGCCTCTGTATGTAGAGCACAAAGAGAAATGATCATGTGGTACATATGGACTAATGCACACACAACTTTTAGCAGGTGACTACTCCTCGAAAGAAGAAGAGAGTTGGCAACAATACAGCAAGCCCGGTGCTGGACGACAGTCTGGAAGGTAACCCCTACACTAATTAATTGCCAATTAGTAATTCCTTGCATGCTCACTGGTTTAGTCTATCTTTGAGGTTAAAACAGAGTGTCTCAATGATGAGACTATACTCATCATTGAAAGATCCTTGAAAATGTAGTTGATGATCCAATGGAGTTGAGACAGCCCTTAGAGCTTATGTGGTACAGTATCTCTAAAGGTGTTGATCTACTGAACGACCACTACAACCACTGTGTATACATATTTTATCATGTGGTTGTCAACATCATCTCCTAGCTAGCTTTACTATCATTATTATTATTATCTCCTATCACAATTGTAAACAGCTTAATTCACAATACCAGTGATTGGCCACAACTGCCTGTCATGAACTGTAACCACAACATAGACTAAATCTACAATTATCTTGTGAAATCACAAAATTGCATGTGTACTCGTGTACATACATGTACTTACATGCATATCTATGGTGTGTGTGTGGGGTGGTGGGGAGAGGGGGAGAGGGGGGAGTGTAGGGTAGGGACCGCACTGTACAATGCATCGTACACACGTGGCTGTAGATTGGTTGCCACAAATTCAAGCCTTAGACATTTCATCTTCATATTTAGAAGAAAGGAGTAACATGCCTACACGCACATGCCCATAGAGGACAATAGCGTGGCTTGGACTCTGATATCAATATTTTTTGAAAGTTAGACATATCGATCAACTGGCTAGCCGCGCTGCATTTGTGGAGTTGCTGCTCAAAGTGTGGCCTAGCTCCTAGGATAAGTAATGGAGTTTGGATGATTGTGTGTGTGTGTGTGTATGTGTGTGTGTGTATGTGTGTGTTTGTGTGTGATGCACAAGTGTATTTTTCATTCTAAAAATCAATATGAAAATTTATTATGACAGTGGTACATGATATGATCAGAATCCTTGCCTCATGTATTTTTATCTCAAATAAACTCAGGCAATATGTAGTTATTGCATCCTTTTTGGTGGCACAGATTTATTGTGATTTGATGGTGTGTGTGTGTGTGCCCTAAGGGCTAGCTAGCTAGTCTAGAATGGCTTTAGAGATTAAGTAACCTAGTTGGATAGGTTGGAATAGAACAAAGGTTCTGTTGGTTAGTAAAAATCTTTGTTGGTGTAGTTAATGCATCCTATATGGTTTGATGTTGTGTGTGCCCTAAAGGAGCCGGTCTAGAATGATGGAGAATTAGGTAACCTAGTTGGAAAGACTGAGGTAGAAGAAAGAAAGGCTCCATTGGTTTGAAGTCTTTGATGGTGCTGTGGCAAATCCTGCGTGTAGCTGTGCTTTAGCCTGGATCTAATCTGTATACAGCTAGGTAAGCATATTGGTAATTTTAGTGGCCATACTGTGGTCTTCAGGAGATTCAATTCTGGCTTAGAGGGTGACCAGTATTATGTCCATTTTGGTTGCTAGTAGGTCTCCTTGCTCTGTTCTGCTGCTTAACATCAGTTGGCATCCAATAAACGAGGCTAGCTAGTTGGTTCTTGTATACAAGTCCCCTCCCTCTCCCTTCAAACTTACAACTTATGGGATGCAGGCCATCACACTCCCTCCAACAAAATTCTCTCTCTCTCTCTTCCCCCCCCCCCCCCCCCCCCCCCCAAATTTATTAAATTTGTGTATCACACTCTCTCATCACTTTGGCATGAGTGATAATTTCTAGTCCTGATAGATACACCAATTCACACTCCTCACACTCCATGCTTGATTTCATTTAGCTAGCTTGAAATAGGTTGGGATCAGATTGGCTTGGAAGCTTTTGCCACCATGGTCACCTTCTCTTCCTCTGCTGATTCTGCTTGCTCATGCTTGCTTGGCTGCTCATAATTAGCTTGCAGTAGCTGGCAGATAAGATTAGCAGAATTCTTCAAGGCTTTGGCCACCATGGTCAGCCAGGTCACCTTCTCTTCCCTCTACTGGTTCCAGTTTACATGTCCAACTAACCTCATCTCCTTGATAAAATAGTGCATGCTCATGCCTGCCATTACCTGGCTATTCAGAGCTTGGCAATAAGAGAGAAAATGGTCAGAAAAATATTTATGTGATATACCTGGAGCTTTTGTCACTGGAGTGACTGCATGTAAGCCTTGTGGTACATGGTACAAGTAATGATGTCAACCTACATGTATTAGCCGTGACTATACTGTGTGTAAGGATGAGTGATCAGCTGTAATTTACCCTGAGGCTAGCATTAAAGACACCTAGAATCCCCACACACAGATTGTGGCTATGGCTTAAGGCTATATATGCTCAGTATGCTTATCGCCTCCCTGCATGCTGAAGCCACATCGACATGCTACAATACAATACAATGTCATATATATGCCTTGGACATTCCCACATTTTTGGTACACACACCCTTAGCTGCCTAAGGCTCACTGAAGCATTGCATTCCACTGTCCTATAATGTTACATCAGCTGAGAAAAGAATAGTAAAGTCCATGTTCACTAGCATGGGTAGGTAGTTACTGGTAGATACACTCTGTCGAACAGTGGGTATTATAGACATGTTCCTCAGGGCATAATCACCGCAACTTGCTCATACATACTCGTGTATATAGAGTACATTTGATTAAGATGTTTAGGTTCTGTCTGCTATGACAGTGTTTCCTTTATAATCCATCTCTACACAAAGAAGTGTACACTCATGATGTACTGTATCCTTGTAATTTAATTCCAGTATCACTGTACAGATCTTCTACACATAGGTCTACAGTACACAGTACATACTTAGCAAGACTGGAGTAATTTTGCTACATTTATCAGCCCACTAGCGCAGAATGTGTGCATTATTACATACACATCTCTGTACTTGATGCAAGAAATTCATCCCCTAGGCCGTCAAGGCCATGTATAAAATTAATTTGTAATATAGCACAGATTGTTTTACATGCACATATGCGTGTCTCTCCATGTACTTTCTGCAAAGAAAACCAAGTCCCTGGGATGTTCAGGCTGTATAAAATTGAATGTAGTGGTGCCATCCCTTAGGCTGCATGTGTATCAAATTAGTGTAAAAGTTGTAGATATGTACTGTTGATTAAAACCAGCTTGCTAATTTAATTTGTCAGTGTAGTAATTTTCTGTGTTTATTATTATTAATAAGAGATCAAAATTAATAATAATTAATTAGTTGGTACTTGTAGATTTGGAGACAGAACTCTGAATTGAAAATTAGTGCACAATGGGTTTAACTTACAGTTTACATAACAATCTGTTAGGTGTAATTGTTTCTAGTAGAGCAGGTGTAAATCTGTAAGTTGGGTAATTAGAGTACAATGACTTGTACTTGTAGTTGTTGCTCTAATTAATTAACTCTTTGAAGTAATTATATGAACAAAGGAGCTTCATTGATACCCTCTTTGGAATGCAATGGTACAGAATAAATATTACATCTGAGCTAAAGCATGTACATGCATGTATATATATATATATATATATATTATATAGTTTATTAATGGTGTATTTTAACAATAGTTACATATATGCCTTTCAAGTGGACTCACTAATAATTTAGGCTGTGAATAAGCAAAGAAGAGTAGGAGAGTGAGAGATAGCAGATTATAGTTATTAGTGTCCTGTGTGATAACTTATCACAATCTAGCAGCCAGTTGTAACTAGATTACTTAGATTTGTTTACACTAGCCCTCCTTTGAGCTATAGGCTTAGCTTCCTCCCCACATCCCTTTCTTGGGGTCTAGGGTCCTCTTTCAGTTGTGGAGAGGGATCAAAAATAGTTAAATCATAGTGGCCCTGGGTTGCTAGGATAAACTGCACTGTAGCTAAGGTAGTGAGATTCAATTAATGCTCTGTAGTGACCTGCCTGATTTAATAATTGATATAAGACAGGAAGTGTGCTTAATGGGGTAGGTGTTATTTGTCAGCTAATGAATATTGAATATGATGTACTTTAATTGATTGAGGATATGGAAAAAGTGTGTGTGATATAGGATGTGATGTGTGGGTGTATCTGGGAGGAAGGGAAGGGAAGAGAAGAGGATGGGGAGGGAGGGGGGGAGAGAGAGAGAGAGAGAGAGAGAGAGAGAGACAGACAGACAGAAAAAGAAAAGGTGAAGAATCCCACAAACATGTGGGAGTATACCATATAATTAGATTTATAATTAGATTTTCATTATCTACCAAGTTACCCTTATGCACTCTGCCTATGCCCACACACACACACACACACACACACACACACACACACACACACACACACACACACACACACACACACACACACACACACACACACACACACACAACCACTCCCTCTCCCCAAATTTTTTCTTAGAACACATGCTAATTTTTTTTTCTTCCAACACAAACCAAGTATACCTTACCCAACCTTAGCCAAACAACTGGACAATCTTTGTCCAACCTCTCCAACCTGTAGGGATGTGCCTCAACTGCTGGAAAGCACACACCTCTCCCACCTCATTGTATACTAAGCCAGCCCCTAACTACACAGATACAGCTCTAACATAACCAACCCCCTAGCCACCTGTGTAGCATTTGTAGCCCATAGACAGTAGGTAGTTAATTCTGTGTCTGCACAAAGCTACCATGACTCAATTTAGTGACCATGGTGATTTTTGTTTGGTCCATCTCTCACCCACAACTATTAATCTTTGGTATTCTGGTTGCAAGGTGATAGTGTATGTTGGGGCACAGGGACATGTGCCTAATCCCATTATAACATGTACATGTACATGTACATGTACATGTGAATCTGATACATGCACATGTGCAGTGTAGTAGATGTCCAGATGTGTGAGTGTGTTGTTAATCATCTCTGATTAGTGTGTAATTCTTATTGTGTCTGGCTTTACACTTTCTAGTTAAGGTTTATAAGTGAGTAATGGCATGCATTATGATGTCCAGATGTACAGTTCACAGATTAAAGTCAAGCTTTTTGGCTTTTTGACTTGGCATGTTGTAATTTGCAGTGCTGATGGACGATGGAGTGAATGCATCAATCCATAGATGTCCATATGAGATTATATTGTTACAAATTTTATTGCATGTGTGTGTGTGTGTGTGTGTGTGTGTGTGTGAGTGTGAGTGAGAGTGAGTGTAGACCTCCAGGCTTATGCAAGTAGTGACTGTCACCAATCAGACTTTTTAGTTTCTTGGCTGCTTGGCAGCTATTGCTGGGCAATGGAAATCCCTGTAGGGTATTTGCTGGTGGAGCTGCCCTCAATTCACTGCCATATGTTGTGGCTGATGATGTTACTCACTTTTGGATGACAATGTTATGCTAAGCTCTCTAGTTCTCATTCCCATTCCTGCCTCCCTCTACCATAGTACATGTATATATAAGACAAACCAGCATGTAAGCACGGGGCTCCGAGAGCCTCCAAATGTACCCACCTACCTCTCATGTTTTAGCTAGGTACATTGTTACAGGTAGCAGCAGCTCTCTCTAAGTAGCTACTCTTGTTTTAGCTGGATAGTAGCAGAAGGGAGTAGCTGTGTGTTGAAGTTGCCATCACCTCATTAGCTAGGTGTGGTGCTAATGGAGTTGAAGCTCTTGGAATCCCTAGAGTGAGCACCCAGTTTTTGATAGATCCTTGACTTCAAAAAGGATCTTTCCTAGTTTAAGTAATGTGCTGTAGGCCGGTGTATAAATAATGTCCAAGCCTAGGATCCAGCAGAATAAAAAGAAAAATCTATAAGGTGATAATTAAGGTGCTACATCACCCTCTTTTGTCTCTGTGTAGAAATGAGATATTTTATTACAGCAATTGGGACCAATTGATTGACACCAATTGATTGACAGACCCATAGTTCAACAATTTCTCCATGGTGTTGGCAATGTGGCAGCTATTGTGGGCAGCCAATGGGTTGGTCATTGGAACATTAACTACAAGAAGGTGGGACCAAGGGGGGGGGGGGGGGGCTCTTAACTGACCACACTGCTCTAGCTGTATTGCTATTTGGCTTGTTCTTATATAGCACCACTGAAGGTTGAAATATCCTACTGTATCTGACCAATGAGAGGACAGCAATTTATGATTATATCATAGTGTTGAGAAGTGATGTAATTTCTAGTTTAAACTTCAGACTAGTGGCTCCATGAGAATTTCTCTAGCTGCTTCCTTTTTGGCTAATTAATTACATGCCATAAAAAAAGATAAATGAGCTTAGCAATTATTTTGACTAATCAGTCATAATTTTTTTCACCTACTATAA
The DNA here is from genome assembly GCA_964291365.2 of Stappiaceae bacterium. Lineage (GTDB taxonomy): Bacteria > Pseudomonadota > Alphaproteobacteria > Rhizobiales > Stappiaceae > JBDWFY01. The sequence continues at coordinate 362,645 of OZ220010.1, read as the reverse complement.
TATTATAGCTACAAGATAGCTGCCTATCTACGTGCAGCTACTGTATGCATGCTATCTTCTGAAAATGATGTCATTTTATAAGTTCATGGTTAGTTGATAATTCACTCCAGCTCAGAACTTTCCCAGCCCTGCCTAGCTCTTATAGATTATGTAATGTCCATGCTGGCAAACTACTGTACAAGTGTCACCCTCCATGCATGCTAAGGTTGGAGACAGCTGCCTGGCCTAGCTACTGTATACCTCTATCACTGCAATCTATCTAATGGAGCATGTGAATATCACTTAGTGGTCAATGACCCATTTTATTGCCTCATGACCATATTCCAACCTTTCTTTGCCTATGCAAGCTATTGCATGCATGCTTTGCTGTACTGGCTATTGTAGCTAGCTATATTATGCATGCATACATATGCAGCCTAAAGGTGTGCGTGCATATAGTGTGTCCTGCTATACAAACTTGTACACACCTCGAGCATTCTTTGTGACACACGGATGGATAGGTTGCACGTAGAAATGCAAGCTAGCTGTTATCTAGATTGCGCTTTTTAGCTGTTTCTCTCGAGGGAAGTGTGTCTAGTTTAAGCACTATCATTGGTAGCTGTGATATTGTGTTTAATGGAGTGCGACAGCTAGCTTTGATGTATTGGAATGAGCTAAGGATCTGCGATATCTGAGAATCTGGCAAGGACATGGCTTGGAATTAGTTAAGAAAACTAGGACACACACAGCACTGTTTAGCTGGTAAAAACTGCAGAGTTAAGGTACCCACGTTCCTTGAATTTTTATCTCAAATTAAATAGTAGTTCTTTATACAATGTAGCTGCTAGTTTCTTGCACTTGCCACACACACACACACACACACACACACACACACACACACACACACACACACACACACACACACACACACACACAAACACACACACACACAGTGAGTGCAGATCTGCTTCTATATAGTGGCCCTTCCCAATTTTTAACCAACTGCACTAATCTCCATCACCCTCTTTACAGTGGGCCACTAAACGTGATCCCTATCCAAACTAGTCTGGAGTCTGCTAAGTAGCTGTGGCCACTTTGTGAAGCACCTGCAGTGCTGGCCACCAACTCAAAATCTGGAGTAGTTTACTCACAACCACTTGTCCTAGTTCCTTTGTCGCCCTAGAGGAAGCCTACCCGCTGTAGAGCGGTGTCCTTTTTGCGTTTTTAGTGACAGCTGTTCAGGCTATTACCACCCCAACACCTCTACAACAGAGTATGGGGGAGAGGGTTCCTGTAGTATAGTAGCAGCAGCCATTGAGCAAGAGAGTAGGGCTTGAACTCTCACTTGACCTTTTAAGCTTTGACCTACCATGCAAATGTATAGCTGTACCTTTTACTGGTTTGCATGATGTGTGATGTATCTTAATCTTGTAAGACATGACTTGTAATTATCTTGTACATGTTGTATATCTGTTCATGTACATGTACCAATTACATGTAGCACCCATGTCTTTAAAACCTTAACCATGCATTTGTCCTTGTTGTTAACAGTGTATATACGTATGGTTAATTCACATGTACATGTACTAACTAGGCATTTGAGGGTTGCTGTTGTGTGTTCGTAAACATCCAATTTTCATCATCACTTTTGCACTGGACTTGTAGAGGGAAGCACTCCATAGAGTGCTATAGGTGTGAGGTGGGGTGGGGCTAGGATATCATGATATATTGTCCTTATACATATCCAGCAATAGTATAATATAGGGGTAGTCGCATGTACATGAAGCAGTAGACACAGTGCAAAGATGTTTTATCTACAAGTAGATGCCTGAGCATTTGTACACCTTTCCGATACACTATACACTATTGATGTTGCTGGATGTCAGTGCAAAGTATGGTTTTCTTTGCATACCTATGCAGCTAAGCTAAGAAGCTAACAAGCCTAAACCCACCTGCCCACATGTACATGTACATGCATGTAGCATGTAGGTGTACATGTACATGGGTGCAGTAGGGGACAGGGCAGGGGGAGCCAAGAAGCTTATCACACTGAATCAGTGGCCGCTGTAATTGTAGTGAAGAGTGATCGAGTGAGTGAAGCCCTGGGAACCAGTTTTGACAAGAATCGGCCCAAGAGGGGTGTGTGTGATCCCGAGGAATGCAAATTAGCACACCACATGTGCATGTTGGCAGGCACATGTGGTACTACAACATGCATGTACATACATGTCACATGCATGTATGAGGTCGCATGGCATGGGTGTGTGTAGAGAAGGCTTTTGTGCAACATATGTTTAGCTGGTCACACCTAGTTAGCTTTGTGAGTAAAGTGTGTGCCAGTGTGGATATCTCCAGTGTGTGCATGCATATGCTCTATGCATGTGCACCTCAAAACTTCAAATAATTTGAACGGTGCTATCTTAGACTAGGATCTACATGTTATCATCCCAAGGCATCAGAATTTTCTGTAGTACTCTATGTTATTATACGCCGACAAAGAGCCTGTATAGCATTCTGTGTGCATAAGGTCCAAGGGGTGGGATGCACTATGTCATCCTAGTCCTGATTGCACAGTTAGCAAAATATACGTGCACCAACACACCCCTTTTTACTCGTACGTACTTGTGTGTACTGAATTGTACCACTGAAGTCGAAAAGTAAACTTGCAAATTGAGATTTTGAATTGCTTTATCAATGCATGAATACCATTCTCCAGTCAACAACGGTTTTGCTTCACTGGGTTGAAATGTTGAGATATCTAAAATCTACCAAACGCTGGGTGTGTTGGTAATAGTTTGAATACTTAATGTTACCACGGCAACTTGTGTGATTATTATCTACCAGATTATTTTGAATCTACCCAAGATTGGTTATGCATCACTGAATTGACATGTCTCAGTCGGGCAAATTTGGTACAGGAGAGGGTGGTTTAGCTCCAGTAAGCGATTTGAATGCTTATCAGCAAGCTGTAGTGTATTCAAATCTGTCGGTAAGGGAGGCTTCACTGAACTCTAGGTCGATTTGGGGTGGATTTGGCGCAGTGAGGTGGTATTTGGCTAGCATTTGAATTGTTATCTACGACTTTGTTTTTTTGAATCCGACCCAACAACCTGTGATAAACTTTGAATCTTATTTGCTTGTCAGTTGTGCAATCTGCATACATTATATAGTATGTTTTGAGTACAGTTTGTGTGTGTAAATCTGTACTTTTAAAAACATAGTTTAATAAGTGCTGAACTTGCAGTTAGTGATACTGTTGTGTGTGTGTGTGTGTGTGTGTGTGTGTGTGTGTGAACTCATGTACTTATGTTTGTAATTAATTCTGTGCACTCTTGTTACCACTGAAAGGCACTGCAGTTAGTAAATATAATTGTTATGAACAAGGTTTTAATTTGATGACGTGTGTAGTTACATACATGTATGCCTGTGCATGTACTTAGCAGTCAAAGATCAGTAAGGGAAAAATTTTGTCAATCATTAAAGAAAAATTACACAATATGCGTATGACTGTTAGTAAAAAGAACAACAAGCAATACGGCAAAGTATATTGTACTGTTCTATCCCATTGTTGGATATGGTGCAGGCTAAGGAGGGGGGAGTGATAGTATTAAAAGAATCCTGCCAGAGACTTGGTCGGCCATCTCAAGCCTATTAGACCTCCACACTGCTATCTTATCCTCTCTCTGAAGTGGTCCGTTGCCTAGGGCAGCCTGCTATTGGTGTGTGTACTAATTAAATGTGCCAGTCTCGGGTAGTTTCAGCTATGTGTATCATATCACCACCACTTCTATGCACTCTCCTAAGCATTCATGGAATATGATAGTGTCCTTGTATAGAAGTGATTGGGTCTAGCGGCCTAATCTGTGTAATCTGTGTATGTAATCATTGTGTGCACAAGGATGGTTGTTTAGTTTCTTGACCAAATAAACATTGGGTATACACACACAAACACACCAAGCATAAACACCAAGTATGCGCACACGCATGCATACATGTGCACTCAAAAACATAAGCATGAATACACGTTAAAAATGCCTTTTTCATAATTCTCTACGCTCCTGCACTTACTCAAAAGCTGTATTAACACATGCTCTCTTTCTCTCCTTCCCTCCCCCCCCCCCATCCCCTCTCCCACATATTTAGTTTCTATGTACGATGACTCAGAACTGAACTATATGCAAGGAATACTCGGTCTACCCAACGAAGTACTAGTTCAAATTTTCTCCTATTTAAGAGAAAATGACTTGATCAACATCAGCAAAGCATGTCGGAGATTCAACCAGATCGGGAATCTGGACTCGCTCTGGAAAAACCTGTTTCACCGGGTTTACGAGATGGACGAGGCTTACATTGTTCCCGAACAGACCATGTCGCTGTCCCCCGACCCCAGAATGAACTCGTCACAATCGCTAGGCAACTATTTCACATATAAGGAGCAGTTCAGTGTAATGGTGAGTAGTGCATGTGTGCATAGGGCCACCAGTATATTGTTTGCAATTTAAAGTATGCTAGTGAACATGTAAATTATTGTTTAGTTTGAGTGAATAGTTCAATGTTTTGGGTGAATTAAGCACACATGAGCAAGCCTTTATCTGTTGCAATAATAACCACAATTAATGGACACATACAACAGCCAATTTACAGTGAATGTTTTCTTGTTTGCTAAACGCGATGATGCCTGCAAGGATGTGTCCAGTCGAAGTTTTCGTAATAACATAGTGCATATTGGACTATATCTTGTGGTGCTTGCAATGATAAAAAGGTGTCCAAGCTACCACACATTTGAGAGTCCTTACAAGCCTTCACTGTTAGCAAGCTAAGATTGTAACTCTTTCACTGTCCGCATGTGAATTCACTAGTTTGAAAGAGTACCTGCAAACTAGTGCTAACTGTCCTGTGAAATTTCCACGTAGAGTTGTAAATAGGTGTTGGTAAGTGTCTGATCTGTGGGAGGAGAAGGAACAGAGAGAGACAAAAATTGGAAAGGGAGAGGGATTCATGTTTGCAAGCTTGCTAATTAAGTTTAATTAGGACAGGGGGAAATGTTTCTAATTAGGGTTAAGGTACAGATTGTTAACATGTGAACCTATCCAAGTTAATAGTGTGTTGCTCGTTTGTATCACAAATTAAATTACAACCTACTAAGCGGTAAAGTTTATAGAGGTATCCAGCAATTATATAAAGCTGTGATTGTCTAAGATTTTAATTTTTCGCTCTATTTATATAGCACGGTGCTGCTCATGTGTACACCAAGTTGGCGGCACTACCGGTGACACACCCACTGAGGAAAGAAGCTGCAGATGTGAAGGTAATTAAATTATTAGTGATGTTTGTTCATCTAGACTTGTTTGTTGTTTAGACTTACCTTAGCAACAAATGCAGTATTTACTATGTATCATATTGCAGTATCTCGTATTCATGATAGTTTGTTTTCATCTCTCTCTCTCTCTCTCTCTCTCTCTCTCTCTCTCTCTCTTTCTCTCTCTTTCTTTCTCTCTTTTTTCCTTCCCTCTCTCTTCCTTCTTTCCAGTATTACTCCACCATTGCTGAGGCCATCAGTGACTCCCCTATGGATGAGGAGACCAGGGTTGTTGTTCACCCAGGAGTCTACAATGAGGCACTAGTGTTGGACAGACCAGTTTCACTAATTGGAGCAGGTATGTTTCTATATTTAAAGAGAGAGGGAAGGAGACAGGGGAACATTAATTTTAGGTGTGAGAGAAGAGTGAAAATTGTCTGCGTGCCTCTTAATTAATGTTGACCAGCTGCTTCACTCAGGCTCCATGTTGTCTACATGCATGTACATGTACATGTACATGTACATGCACTGTGGGAACTAATTACATGTCTGGGCCAGTGGTCAGATCAGAGTTTATCAATGGAGTTCTTTTGGTGGATCGGCTTACCAAGACATGTTGTGGAAGTCTGTGCAGTGTATGTATCTAAACCTTGGCCTCACTGAGCTATGGTTTTGTTCCCTCTGCACATGGTGGTGACGACGTGCCAGTTTGTGGGCACCAACAGACACTAGGCTAAGCATTGATATGTATACTGAAAGTGAGGCAGTTCTTTTTTTTTTCAAACTTCATGACATTGTGTAACCTGGTGATCTAAACATCATAGTTCCATCATAGTTCCATGCATAATTGTACACGAGGTGCCCTGTGGGTGACTATTTCACTGTACTTACATTGACAACCAAATATTATCTATTATCTCAAGCAATGGCTTTTAGGAGTATTATTTTAAGCTTATGAGCAATCCATTCGTGTGTATTAGACTGCCATATTATAAATATGTAGCTCTTGCAATTGCTTCCTACATAAATATGCCATCAGCCTGAATAAATTCATAGACGTTGAACAACACTAATTACAGTGCGTGTACATATACAACCTCAACTAGAACATGCAAGCAAATGCACATGAGGGCTAATACGCACACCACAGTATACAACAATTTCACATGAGATCCCAAAAAGTACTGAGTTTGTTAGTTTATGATATTTTGGATCAGTGAATATACATACTCCCTTGTGATGGGAGTTGTTGCTGGAACATGACACGTGTATTCAGAAACATTGACCAACATGTGTACAATGTCGTGTGCATGTCAGATGTACTGTACAGTGCACATGCACCGTTGAAAAAAAAAAACACCCTCTCGTACACAAGCAATTTGCTCGTGCTGTAAGTTAGTCTAAGAAGAGCACTACAGCATTATAGCTATTTGTATAGTGTATGTAGAACATTGCTTGATTGGTTGGAGAGCTAATACTGAACAAGTGTGTTTTATAGCACGCTACATGTACCTGTACATGTGTCATGCATGTATAATATATGTATGTACATGTTTGTGTACATGTTGTAGGTAATCTTGTACATAAGCTACAAGAGCATGTACCTTTGCTTGTAGCAGGTATACAATATAATATGCTACCTACTAATTACACTTGTGATGTTTAAGTACAGGTTTGAATGCACATTCAATCACTGTACAGCTAGTACATGTTGTAAGTGCAAATTATTTGCTATAGGGGAGGGAGGGAGGGGGGTCCATGTACTATATGTATGAGCCATAGAATCACTGTACAAATTTTTGTCAGTTGGTCAAAACTAGGAGCAAATAAGATTTTCAGCATTTCAACAGCTAGTCAAGCAATTACAACATGCAAGAAATGCAGTTAAAACTCGTATTTTTTTTATACCAGTAATTTTCATACTTTAATGTGTACACTAAAACACATTTTTAGCTCATTCCGGTTGATTAGTCTGGCCAGCTGACCAGAACTCTTGTCGAATATCCTCTGCTTGCAGTGCCTTGTACTACCTCTGTTGTAGTTATCTCAGTCACCAGGCCAGGTGCTTGGTGATAGCTGGGGTCAAGTGACACACACACATGCAGACAAACAGACAAACATACACACACAGAGCCCTCATAGGGTGCATAGGTTGAGAGTGGGAGATGCAGCTTTCAAAGTGTCTGCAAACTGGTCAGTAATTAGAAATCTTCAAAGGAGTGAAGCAATATTATCCTGAAGTCTGTGCACCACATGCATGTATATGTAGACATGCATGTACGACCACATGCTTACCCTCATAGCCAGTACAGGAAGCATGTCTGATGCTTTGTACATGCATTTAACCATATCTCTTCAAAGAGCAATACTAAGCTGGGTCCAAAAGGATACTGTGTTAGGTAACCCACTAAAGCATCCATATAATACACTCTCTGTATAATATTATATATTTTTGACCACATGCATAGCAAGTACAGGAAATAGTGTCTAATGTAGTGTAGTGACCTGCTAATTAGAGCTCTTCAAAGTAAAGAATTAACCTACAACTTTACTTCTGTATACACAACTTGTTTCAGCCCTAAAGCTAGTGCAGGAAGTGGATATGTCAGCCTTGTAGGAGTAGTTACTTAGTAGATCTTCAAAGGAGAGCTTCAGTATGCTAAGCTCAATTTATCCTATAGGCATGCTTACTACTGGTAGACAGCTAGCCTTGGGATGGTAGGTACAGGAAATGTAGCTGATGCTTGGTATAGTGTTAGCGTAAATTACTGGTGACCCAAGTTGCTGTTACATGTACATGCACACCTCATACAGGAAATGTGTTAAATTGTCCAGGACAAGCTAGTATAAATAATTGTTATATGTACATACATGTATACAGGTAGGTATAGGCAAAATTGATAAGTTGAAATTATGGAGAAGCCCATTCAAAACACACAGTTGGATACAATAGTCCTCTCCAGGCCCTATTCCAGTTTTTCAATGTTATACACTGAAGAGCCACCCACTTTTCAATGCATATGCAGCGTTGAAAAGCTAGTCCAAGAATGGGGGGCATATTAGTGTGTGTGTGTGTGTCGACATCTAATACACTGATGAGTTATAAAAACAGGATATTAGCTTATACCTTAATGGGAATTTAACTCGTCTCCAAACATGCTACATGTACATGTACATGTACAAGCCTGTGTGTGCATGCGAGGGGGGGTGTTATAGGTTTAATATAAAATTGTAAAGTTCTTACCCCTTAACCCTTAGTACAGGAAATGTACTTAATGTACATTTCATTATTATTAGCAAACTACTCCTATTGACAGTGTAAAAGCAAGCCAGACATGGAGCTTGCATTTTATCACCTTCAGCATGTGTGTGGCTAGTTACAGCAAAGTTCCTTCCTGGGCAATTAGTGTGGATGTGATGTAAAAGGGTGTGTGTTAAGTGGACAGGAAGTGTCGTGTTTTGGTGGTGTTAATACACAAACCCTGTACATCACCAGGAAACCAGTTAACAGAACTGACTAAGAAATTAGCTTGTGATCTTATTACAAGACTGGGCTAGGTGACTCTGGAAATCACTTCAGTGCACAGTCAGTCAAAGTGGCTCTGCTATTCCATATATATCTCCAAAAAAAATGAAAATGTGAATATGTGATTAGAGGCAGGAAGCTTACAATTACTTATACAAGCATTGGTTTGGAGGTACTGCAAGTGAGGTCACTAGCACATTTGAGAGCTAGCAAACACTGCAAAATACTCCCCAGCCAAAATGAAGGCAAAAATAACTATTTGGCTAATAAAATTAATATCAAGCATAAAGGAAACAGGCATTCCAACCTGAAATCAAATGTATCCCATAACTTGAAGGGGGTGATTGGTGCAGACTTGGAGCCTACTGGAACATGTTCTTTTGGTTTGTTTAATTTTGGAGAGAGACAGGGCTGCATGGTTTGTGCCCTTGCCTGTAGAAGCATAATACCCTGAACGAGGGGAACTCTTGCTTTTGGACAAACATGGTGGTAGGATGGAAAACAAAAACCAAGAGAGGTGAAGGAAGTGGTAAAGTGTATATCCATATTCCCGGAATGGTGGTGGTGCACGTGCTTAATACTATGGACTAATTTTTGGTGAGAAATTTTCTGAAAAAACAGACAGCTTTAGATAGTCCAGGATGCTCAGAGGATATTATAGTGGTGTCTAAGGGACTTGGCAAGGTTTGAGAAAGCTTACCTCATTCAGTCAGTCTTGAAGCTGCTGACTTTCTGCCCTAAGAGGAAGTATCCGGTGACAGTACTAGACCACAATGTTGCTAGTAATTAGGTGGGTGGGGTATGCCTGTGGTTTGGATGCTCAAAGGAGCCACGGAAACCAAACATCTATCAAGGCGCTCCAAATTGAACGTGTTTTGACTTGCTGTTTGAATAGCTGCATACCCTTCAAACTATGCTTAATCCTGTAAGTACATATATGGATACGACTGATGTACACACGTGTGCTTATATGAGCATTTTGTGTGTGCGCCGCGAGTGAGTGAGTGAGTGAGTGAGTGAGTGTGTATGTTTGCATAGTTTGGGCGTGTACGGCATCTTGTAGTAATTTTCTGACCACCATGTGCAAGTTGGTTGTTTCTGGTAGAACACTCCCTTCAGAGCGTTCACACAACTTCATAACATTATACAGCATTATACAAGCCAACATATTAGGGTCTAGTATACTTACCTGTATGGACAAAACACACATATCATGTACATGTACATGTGGGCATGCAGTGGGTAGGAATGTTGGTAGATCTTGTCTAAACGGCAATGTTCTCTGTCTGTGGCTGGTGCTATCCTGTGGCTTGCCATGCTTCACCTATCAGGGTACCACGGTGTGCGTGGAAAATAGTTCGATCACTCGGGATAGATATCTGTGTGATTTTCCCTAGATTCTGGTACTTGTTTTCACGTATAAGTGATATTTGTATTTTTAAGAGATTGATTGAGGCATGCGGAGATTGCTGTAGTATGAGCGTGTGCATGCAGCCACGTGTGTGAGTGTGTCTGGGTGGGTTTATGATGCTGGATCTGTCCTCTACAGTTCTATGCTTGCAACTTCTTGTTAAACCTCTCTCTCTCTCTCTCTCTCTCTTTCTGTCTCCCTCTCCATCACTCTCACTCAACAGGTGCAGAGAAGGTTCTACTAGTCAGCTCCACACAGACAGTAGTTGAAGTGAAACAGCTGTCAAAATCTGGAACCACGACCGCCTTACCCTCCATCTGCAACATGGAAATAAAGGTGCAAAATTTGTCATAGCTACAAAATTTAATATCTACACGGTTTCCGCAAATCTTACACCCCACTAGCTGGCTATAACACTGATAAAAAAAATTTTTACTAGTGAAATTTTATGCCTAAAGAACATCTCTTTACGCATGCGTGTGCCTATTGAGAATTCAATCAGGTTAAAGTACTTAAACACAGCTCTTATTTCTAATCTTCCTTTTTTTTTTGTTCTCCACTCTCTACAGTTTGATGCCCCTGAGGACACCCCCAATGTCAGACAGTACTGTCTCTGTGTGCCAGAAAAGAGTGAGATCTCTGTCCACAACTGTCACTTCACCAACACTTCGTTCTGTGGGGCGTGTATCTACGTCCACGGAGAGGGGGCGCGGCCTTGGATCACACATTGCACCGTCAGCAATGCTAACAATGTCGGCATCTTCATCGATGACCATGCACAGGTGAGAAACTTAGTACAGGCATGCATATACTTGCAACGACCCTTTACCTGATGATCGGGCGCGCTGACGATCTTTACCCATTCAGTTTGTCTACTGTACAATGCTACAGTAGTCAAACACTTTATTAATGGCTTGATGGTTTGACAATCTTACTATCATAACTTATTTACTTGCAGGGTCGGTTTGACTACAATGATATCCACAGCAACAAGTTGGCTGGTGTGTGGATCAAGAACTATGCCTCACCAGTGTTCAGAAAAAACAAAGTGCATCATGGAAAAGATGTGGGCTTCTTTGTGTTCCAAGATGGACAGGTGAGGAAGGAAGAGAGGGGAGGGGGAGAGAGAGAGACACTAGAGCTATCTTATTCATGATTTCTTCTGATCCCAGGGTGTTTTGGAGGAGAATGACATCCACAGAAACCGCATTGCTGGTATTGAGATCAAGAATGATGCCAACCCTATCATCACGAGGTGCCTCATCCACCATGGATCGACAGGAGGGGTCTACGTGCACGACAAAGTAAGCTCATATTTGTGGTTGTAATTTGGAGAGCCTTTAAATGCCACGTGCTCTCCAAATATTACTCTAAACATGTCCTCTCTATCTGGCTGGGAGTTAATCAGGCTATGTGTTTGAGAGAGAGAGAGAGAGAGAGAGAGAGAGAGAGAGAGGAGAGAGGACAAAAACAGTTGAAGATATTCTTTTATCAATTATTCACTTTTGCGTTTTGTAGGGTAGAGGGCAGTTCATAGAGAATAAGATCTATGCAAACACATATGCTGGTGTTTGGATCACGGGAGAGAGCAACCCAACGCTCAAAGACAATGAGATCCACAGCGGACTCCAAGGGGGTGTGTACTTCTTTGGAGGTGGGCGTGGTGTCCTGGAGAACAACAAAATCCATGGCAACACACTGGCCGGAGTGCAGATCAGAACGGGGAGTGACCCTATCATTAGGAATAATGAGATTCACCACGGACTACATGGAGGCATCTATGTGGTAAGCTTAGAAATTACCTCACAAACACAGTGGTCTATTAACTAAATAATAGTTAGATACCGAGTCCAAGATCGTAGATCCCATTGGACGAGGTATCTAACTTATTTAGAATATAGCAACCGTAACCATGACAGTTCAAAATGAGAGCCTGAGATGAAAAAGAAGCTAGCTAGTGAGCTATATAGTATGAACTATGAGTTAGCAACCTACTCTTGCGCCGATCAACTCGTCGAGTCACCAGCACTAACGCTCATCGTGGGTGTGGCAAAACGTGCTGAGCCTCGTGCTTCGAGCAAGCGCTATTCACTTCCAATTATACAGTGAGTGTGGTTTTGTGGGCTGATAGTAGACGGCTAAAGGTTTACCACAGTTAGTGTAATAATACAGCACTATGTATGGTTGTCACATAGCTAATGCTTTGTTGCTATGCTAAACCAAGTGGGTTTACTAAGTAGGTTTTCTAAGTGCTAGAGGCACTTAGTAAACCTACAGGTTTCTAAGTTGGTTAGAAGCTTCAATGTGACCAATCAGATTGCAGTATTTGTTACACCTATATTCTAATAATAAATTTGCACTTGAGATCCGCTGAAATCCTTGAGTTCCTGTATTTCTAATGATCCCCAGCTTTGCCATGAGACACTATTTGACTTGGTGTATGGATTAAATGTTTCATATTCATTATGCACACACACATCTACAGCACGACAATGGCAGAGGTCTGATCGAAGGTAACGAGATTCACTCCAATGCCCTGGCCGGCGTGTGGATCACAACAGGTAGCAATCCAGTACTGAGACACAACAGAATACACAGCGGAAAACAGGTCGGTATTTATTTCTACGACAATGGAGGAGGAGTGCTGGAAGAGAATGACATCTACAACCATAGCTTCTCTGGAATCCAGATCAGGTAATTAAGAGGAAGAGAGATGAAGTGAGAGGGAAGAGAGAGAGAGAGAGAGAGAGAGAGAGGTGAAATGAGACAATATCATAGCAAAAACTCATTGACACATTTCTTGGACTAAGTGTGACAATGACTCTTCCTTTTTTTTTCTCTCTACAGAACTGGTAGCAATCCAGTCATCAGAAGAAACAAAATCTTTGGTGGGAAGAATGGTGGTGTCCTCATCTACAACTCTGGTGAGGGATTGCTTGTGGAGAACGACATCTACAGCAATGCCCTGGCTGGTGTCTGGATCAAGACTGACTCCAACCCAACTCTGAGAAGAAATAAGATCTACAACGGAAAGGAGGGAGGAGTGTGCATCTTCAACTCAGGCAGAGGGGTGCTCGAGGAGAACGACATCTTCAACAACACACTCACAGGTAAGGAATTTAGCTACCAAGAGAGATGCCATAGTGTATGATCATGAGTTCACATGTACACAATGTAGCTGATTCTAATGCCTATCATTATCATTGTACTACCAGTTAGTTGATATAGCACTGCCTACACCTTTATTCAATATATTTAGCCAAAGGATAGGACTAGAATTAACAGTAATTCCTAGCTTCTGTAAATCAACCGCTTCACTATGTTCACTCATATCTGTAGGTGTCTTGATCAGCTCAGGCAGTAAGCCACAGCTGACTAGGAATAGAGTATTTGGAGGTCGAGCTGCTGGTATCGAGGTCACCAACGGAGGAGGTGGGATCATCGAGGAGAACGAGGTGTTTGATAATCATTATGATGGAATCTGTTTAGCCACTGGAGTCAGTCCTAGGCTAAAAAGTGAGTCAGAATCTTTTAGATGTGTCTGGATTAATAATTTATGTGTGCAAGCACTGTAGAGTCTTGTTTTACTCCTCTACAACAATTAATTAATGACGTTTCTAACTTTCTTGTCCCACAGACAACAAGGTGTATGACAACAGGCGAACACTAGAAGAGGCTATTGAGATGGGCAAGTGTCTCTACTCCATCTCCGGAGACAACAGCTACCCCATGCATGACTTTTACCGCTGTCTGACCTGCGAGAGCTCAGAGAGTGATGCCATCTGTGTCAACTGTGTGCACAAATGCCACAAGAATCACCAAGTCCAGTTTGTGAGACATGACAGGTAGGTAATGTATGATGGAGTGTGTGCATGTGGCTGAGAAGGGAGGGGAAGAAAGGAGAGAGGAAGGGAGAAGGAGGGAGAGAGGGAGAGGAAAGAGGAGGGAGGGTCAGAGAGAGAGAAACAGTCAATTTATTTATTTTTATCTTCTCTCTTTATTCCAGATTTTTCTGTGACTGTGGTGCTGGTACACTAGGTCGCAACTGTCTTCTCACAGGCTACAAGGCCTACTCCTCCCCAAAGGGCAGCAAGAACAGTCAACAATCGCAAGGTCAGCAAAATCAGGACTCCTCTAATCACCAACACCCGAACATTCCCGTCCAGCAAGACCAAAATACATCGACATCATGATGATGTCACCGTGTACCTAAAAATAGCCCCCTGAAGTCATATGACCTCCATTGCATGATATACATTTATCATCAATTTAACCACCAATTGCAAGCTATTCAAAGACAAACTTACCCAATTATTATTATTAGCAACGGACTATCTTTTATTGTCTTTTTATTATCAACATTTAATTGTTACTACTTCTTAACTACTGCTGTCGTTTCAGTCGAGTCCAGGTATTACAGAATCTCTATTTTTGGATTTCTCCTTATTTGGGTACTTTTTTCCCTACCTTCTCATTTCATTCAAGCTTTCAAAAATTTGTCTTGTTTTAATCACACTTTTTTTTTTTTTTTTTTTTTTTGTTACTAGCCTCATTTTGTCATTTAGAAGAGATATACCTGCCTATATAGTAGTATTGTTATACAGGTTGACTTCTCACAAGACTCATATTAACAAACATTACATATTATCTTAAAGCTATTTTCCATTTTTTCCGACTTTCTTGTTCTGTCCATACGTGTAATTTTTTTCGTTTTGTTTTGTCATTTTTATTACATTCAGCAGGTCACTTAGTGCGTATATCTTCGTTGTATGTCCCTCATTGCACTAATCATCACATGTATCTCACTACTGCACACATGCACCTATCTCTATCTCTCTCTCCATGTTACTGGTATATACACTACCATCATACATTTGTATTATGCTATATATAATATACTATACTTTGCTCTATCATTAAAAAATTTGTCGTTCATGTTCAGTGGTGTGCATGCATATAATATGTTCGATCAAAGTATAGCAGCAGGTGAGCTGCATGCATGTATAATAATTAGACACTGTTTAGGAGCTAGGTTTCTACAAAGTCATGACTTAGAAGACCGGACCACGATGGGATCTATGTGGAATGATCCTGGTCCAGTGAAGTAACTATAGCACTGTTCTTCAATCACTGAGGTTATCTAAGTCACACAGAAACCAACTAAACTATATGTAACTAGCGTTTTTAGCTCCTTAATAGCAATGATGCCTAAAGCTTCATGTGCACCCTCATGTATGAGCTACTGCCCAGCAACAAACACGCAGTAGTTACATCATGATCGTGGTAAATAATTGCTAACATTAATAATTATTCTGGACAACAGCATATGATCAATGCAAGATTTTGACGGAGATATTATAGGTCCACTGCAGTAATTGATTACATTCACACTTCACAAACACACAAATGCACACACATCACAGTACAGTCTCAGCTAGTCCTCCTCCTTCGCTGCCTCCTGTGGTTTGTCTTCGTGAAGAAGGTGGGGAGATGCCAGCTTGGAGAAATACTTATATGTACTTTGAACCCTATCAGCCACTATGTTGAATGCAGGATGGGTTGGTTTCTGTAAGGGGTACAGCGATATGAAAAAGGGACCTTATATTATGTTGCCTACTACAGTTTCTATTTTCACACTGCTATCTATGACCTGCACACTTTCCAGCTTTTGCATACAGCTAGCCTAGTAGATCAGGATTAGCAGAAAATCATTACTATGGACATACAACTGATCCTAGTACAACTGTATCCCCTCAGACATTCAACTCGACCACACTAGCTGCCATAAAAGCACCATTTAGCATTTTACTGCTACTGTATCTCATA
Organism: Stappiaceae bacterium; assembly: GCA_964291365.2. Taxonomy (GTDB): domain Bacteria; phylum Pseudomonadota; class Alphaproteobacteria; order Rhizobiales; family Stappiaceae; genus JBDWFY01. Next base: position 346,604 of record OZ220010.1, on the reverse strand, counting down.
ATTATCGATCATAAAAAATGGAAATTGATTCTACTCACCAGTACAGAATCTGAGTCTAAAGTGATGTTGACAATGTTCTTGTTGCCATAGCAATGCTGAGCCACAGACAGACCACTGAGACAGTAGCAGGTGTGGTAGAAATCTCGAGCCCTTAAGAGAGTCGAGGGGTGTGTGTGTGTGTGTGTGTGAGAGAGAGAGAGATCAGAGGTGAATTAATCAGCAAGGAACTGAAGTTCTTCACATACTTTCCAGGTTTGTCAATGAGTCCGCCATGAGGATGCTGACAGCAGTAAAGAACATATTCTTGCAGTGCTTCTTGATCAAACTGCCACAGCTCTGCATCCAATGCCTTGTCACCTGACAGTCACATGACAATACATAATCACAGTGATTAGTAAGGGTTTACCCACTAGATTACCTTGCTCTTTGAGGGCTAGATAGATAAGAGGAAACACTCCACCTTGCCAGAAAGAGTAGCATCCATCAACGAGCTTATTGGTTCGACCCTAAACACATACAAGAGATAGGAATGTGTGGTAAACGGTGTGTGATGGTGTTGTAAATTCTCTCACTTGGAAACCGCCTTCTAATTTCATTTGCTTTCGAGTGATCCACCGCTGGAGAGAGAGAGAGAAAGGATGAAGGGATTGTATTGACAGCTGGTGCACACAATAGCATTAATCTGCACCAGCTGCTTTAGTCTAATAGTCTTAATTGGGCCCTTATTAGTGCAGTGCAGCAGAGAACAATTGGCATGTATATGTACATGTGCATGTGCATGTATTTGCATATGTATGTAACATTAGCAAGGAGAGATTGTACGAAACACACGAGATGCACATACAGTAGAATAACACATAATGTGCACACGCTTCATGGCGATAAAACTAAATTTACATGCAGTGTACAAATAATAGTCAGACACTGTTTTGGAGGTTTCTACATGATTTAGAAGACTAAAGAGCTCTGTGTAGAATCCCGAACAAAGCGAGGGTTCTATGGAGCTCTGAGGGCTTCTAAATCACGTAGAAACCGACTAAACAGTGTCTAACAAATTTAGATCACAGCAACAGATCTAGAGTCATGTGAATGCACATGGCGGCAGCGCCTCTCGATCTAGAAGTGTTGCCATAGTCACGAACTGTTCAACAACGGAGAGAATCCACTATGGCTGTTAGAACTGCTTACTGAACGTCACTTAGCTCTCCTACAACATGCGAACACTGGTAAGTCATTGTTAGCTTGTCTTCTTGGGCTTCTTTTGTTATTCAGCAAGTTCAAAGTAGACTCCGCCTACCAATTATTGCACCATGAATGTTGCATGAATGCCTTCTACAGTGCTAGGCAGTGTATTGTGTGTATACTCAACCACAGATATTTGGATAGTGATGCTCTATAGGGCTGCTAGACTGTAGCTACTGTCTTCACTTTTTGTATCCAAGGAAACAACCAAGCTTGGCCTCATGCTCCAAGCTATAAATTTTACGAGTGGTACATGAGAATTTTATGAGTGTTATATGATATTTATAGCACCCGCTCTGACCAATCAGATTTCAGTATTTGTTGCAACTATGATCTAATAGCAGCTCATACCACACCCACCAGTAGCGATTTGATGTCCACTAGTTTTGTCTTCTCAAGCAGAGCTAGGGTGGCAAATCCACAGAATGTGTATCCTCCGTGAGCCTCTGTGCCAGGGACGGCAGAGAAGCCTCCCTCGTAGCTCTGACAGCTGACAATCCACTCCACTGTGTTGGTGAGAAGGTCTGGGCAGAGGACATTGGTGAGCATAGCTGACACTATAGCACAGTAGGTGCCTCTGGGAGTGGTGTGTGTGAGGGAGGGAGGAAAGAGGAATGGAAAGAGGGGGAGAAATGGTCATATCTTTTGTCTCAAGAGATGATGTTTTGTTTTACCTGATGTCTACCTCCCCATCCTCATGCATGATGAAGCTGCCATCTTCTTGGTGCAAGCTCAGCAAAAATCTCTGAAGATTGGGTCTGAACGAGCAACAAAAACAGATATCAACTGAGGAGTATATGGAACTCAGTATTCGATACTCAATAGCAATCATGAATATACACTACATTGTACATGTACAGTACATGTACCATGATATTCTACTGTAAATCTGGAAATTTTCAATGTAAAAATATTTTCGTAGTAGATGGCAGCTATGAAAATTAATCTTACGAAAACGTATGCGCACAATTACATTGTAATGTTAATGTGGTAAAGGGTTCATCATATGAAAAATTTTCAATACAAAAATTTATCATACGAAAGTTTCCTAACACGAAAATTTCCAGATCTATGGTATACGTCCAACCATGCTCATTACCTATCAATGACACTGAATGCTTCCTCTGATCCTATGGTACAGAGAGTAAGAACTGCAGCGTATGTGGGGGCTAGGTGAGGAAGCTGACCTGGACCACCTGTATGAAATTAGGAGGAAGGGAGGGGAAGAGAGAGATTCTGACAAAAGGAAGTGACATACATGTAGATTTTTGCACACACAGAGCCACTGATGTGCCAAGCCTATGAATACATGCAACTCTGAAGGTCATATAACTAAGGAATATTAGGCAAATGACAACTTACCTCCGAATCCTCCAACAGGTGACTGACACCTGGACAAGAAGTCCACCACATCTCTGGCTATATCATCCGGTATGGGGTAATCCAGTAAAGCAAAGGAGTGGAGTATCCAGTAGCAGAGCCATGGTCGGCTGGCGTCAAGGCCGTCGAAGCTGGCTGAGAGGTGTCTGATGCCCTTCTTGAGGTACTGGATGTGTTTCTCTCTCATGAGGCGGACACCTTCGCCAACGACATCGTTCGAGTCTCGCAGAGCAGAATAGATAATACGGACATTTCGTTCAACTTCATACTTTTAATTTAGCAAAAGTATAATTATGATTAAAATTACAAGTGTATTAAAAACAGTAACAATGTCAACAGGCTAAGAATAATCAACCAGTATGTGAAACACTAGGAGATTATCTCAGTTGTTGGGCCTAGTCTGCATGGGGTCTGGCACCCAGACTATATCTGTCCATGGTTCATTTAAGCCAATAATTTTATAGTCTGGCATATCAACTTCACTCACCTGCTCTCTTGTGGTGACTGTACCGTCCACTCCACCATTACTGGAAGAAACCTGAACTGGAAAACCTGGAGCAGCCATGTGCAGTGCTTCTTGGAGGTCAAAGTACAATAAATTCCAACTTGCGCATGCGCAAACTTATTAAGGGCTGTTCATTAAACCTGGAAATGGTCGTCACAATAGCCGCGTAAGTGGGACCTTGACCTTTGCGACAACGGTGGTGTGCTCTATTTCGAAATCGTGGGCGCAGGTGTGCTTAGTGCATTGTATATCAACGTGCTTCTGGACGAACTTGCTGAAGTGTGGTATCTGTTTATCAGAACATAAAGTATTCTTTTTTTCCCTCAGTCTGGAGCTCAGTGACCTATTCAATTAATGAATAGCTATGGGAGTTCCTGCCTTCTTTCGTTGGTTGTCTCGTAAGTATCCATCCATAGTAGTTCCCTGTCAGGAGGATAAGGCACAGACCATCGATGGATACCAGGTGAGTCAATAAGTGGTTAAAGAAAAACAAGTGTTAGGTTGTTTATACGAAATTAATAATAATGTCTACATTCATGTATTCATGCATGTAATTTAATGTCAACACGTACACACGTGCATGTTTATTTCCAAAACAGAAGATATAATTTTAGCACACACTTGCATGAGTAAATTCTTAACCTATAGTAGAAAGATTCTCAGAGGTTGTGAACGTTTGTTATACATTTACTTTATCAATGCATACATGTACATGTACATGTACACATGTATGTAACACATGTACATGTACGTACATGTGTACATGCACTAGTATAATATTATTATCATTTATGTGCACATATGGATAAATTTCCAGGTTCCAGTGGATGCTACTCAGCCTAACCCTAATGATGTAGAGTTTGACAACCTCTACCTTGACATGAATGGCATCATCCACCCATGCTGCCATCCTGAGGACAAGTGAGTCAATGATAAACCTAGTATCGAAGTCTTAGCAAAATTTATTAGCAGTTGTGCAGCAACTATTTTTGGTAGATCTCGGTGTGTGTGTGTATGTGTGTGTGCACGTGCATGTGCATGTGTGTGTGCACATGCATGCATGCATGCATGTGTGTGTTATGCAAGTGTGCTTGCACATCTGAAAAACATGTAGACTGATCAGATATTTTTAGTGAACTAATGCAGCTAATCCACAGTTAAAAGAAATCTATTGTGTGTATACTATCAATACATTAAACTCTGTTCAACGCTGATTCATGTAATACATCATTAAATTAGCATCATATTGAGCCATACCATTCAAGAATTATTGTACAGTACCACCTAACTTGTGCGAAATTTAAACACCTATACATACTTGCTATTTTTGCCAAATTAGATCTGATTGGTGCACTATGCATTACGTAGACATTCATATTAGCACACCTGACAGATATTAATTTTTTTTATTCCCCTTTCAGGCCTGCCCCCAAGGATGAGGATGAGATGATGGTGGCCATCTTTGAGTACATTGATCGCATCTTCAACATCGTCCGCCCTCGCCGGCTGCTCTACATGGCCATCGACGGAGTGGCCCCCAGGGCTAAGATGAACCAGCAGAGGTCTAGACGGTTCAGGGCATCGAAGGAAAGCAGGTGAACCCCTTAATCAATTACTAATTATTGCCTAGGTGTTACATGTAGGTGTCCTAGTGGCTCTGCTTCTGGATAAGGTTGGCTGGCATTAGGCTGGATTTCAATACCTACATATACATACATGTACAAATGGTTGTAAAATTTAAAATGAAAATGGATTAGCATTGCTATGAAGGGTTCATTTAGCAGCCTAACCTGTTACATGTACTATACATTCCGGGGAAGGCCGAAGGAGAATCAATTGTGGTAATTTTGGTTTTTATGGGCTTGCCCAAGCAACTGCTCAGGCACTACTGTCCAAATTCCATGTGTAACTGTATGTTCATACATGATCTAGTGAATCAATTTTTGTACCCCAGTGAGAAGCACGATGAGATTATGCGTATCCGAGAGGACCTAGAGAGCCGTGGTTGTCAGCTCCCTCCTATCAAGCCAAAGGACTCACACTTTGACAGCAACTGTATCACTCCAGGTACAGAGTTCATGGCGAGGCTGGCCGTCTGTCTACAGTACTACATCCACGATCGTATGAACACAAACCCAGCGTGGCAAAACGTTTCTGTGAGTTCATCCTTTGAAAGCAGTGCATGTAGCTTTTGAGACTATTTGATAGATACATGATATATATATGTACATGTAATCTCAAAAAGGGCAAGCTGTGCTACTAGTATGAGATTGAGCAATAATCTTGTGGAGTAGGAACTAGCTGTAGCAAACCTTTGTATTGGTGTTGAGCTACATGTGTATACGTGATGGCTAGTAGGTGGAGCTGACATTCAGGCTCACTGTTACATTGTTGAAATCACTGGTGTTAAAATCTGATCAATGATATTTTTGTCAATAAAGTGCTCGTACTTTTTTCCTCCCAGGTGATACTATCTGATGCCAATGTCCCTGGTGAAGGTGAACACAAGATCATGGATTTCATTCGTCGCCAGCGAGGTCAGCCTGATCATGACCCCAACACCCACCACTGTCTTTACGGAGCTGATGCAGACCTGATTATGCTGGGGCTGGCAACACATGAGCCTTACTTCACCATTCTCAGGGAGGAGTTCAAACCAGGGCAGCCAAAGCCATGCGAGATATGTGGACAGCTAGGTGGGTGATATCCATACACATGTACAGTCACTTTCTTTATTCAGATTAGTGTAACGCAAGAGACCAGGGAAATATTTGACATTGAAGAAATTTCCTTTTCCCAGTCATCTAGTCAAAATCAAATTTAAGAGAACTTTTATTGTAATTTGATCATTGTTATTAACTCTGTTCAGGTCATGCTATGAAGGAGTGTACAGGAGAGGCCAAGGAGAAGGAGGGAGAGTTTGATGAGATGGCCAACTCCAGTGGGGCAGCACAGAAGGATTTCATCTTCATCAGACTGCCAGTGCTCAGGGAGGTATGTGTATTACTTGTAATGGGTATTTGTCACTGAGTGTGTGTGTGTGTGTGTGAATGCTCTTTTTCATGTTGCAGTATTTAGAGAGAGAGCTTCGCATTGATGGTCTGCCTTTTCCTTTTGACTTGGAGGTGAGTTTATGGATGGAATTGCATTGGTAACCTCCCGTCTGCTCTCTCTTTATCTATATCTCCTTCCCTCCCTCTCTTTCCTCTCTAGAGAGCCATAGATGACTGGGTATTCATGTGTTTCTTTGTTGGCAATGACTTCCTCCCTCACCTTCCCTCACTGGAGATCAGAGAGGGTGCCATTGACAGACTCATTAGACTCTACAAACAAGTCGTCCCTCAGACTCATGTATGTTCGTTGTACAGTGTGCTATACATGTGTACATGTACATCATTATATTAAGATTATAGTTGTGTGTGCGTCTGTGCATTACGGAAGGTCAACGGAAGTGATGTGCCCTCAAGGCAGAAGATGCGCTATCTCTGGCCATTGAGCAACAGAGGCTATAGCTGGGCGATCCCTGTGAACGGCAATCATGGCACTAGCTACAGGTCCGAACATTAGCTCCTTGGACAGACTGTACAAAAACCACGTGATAATGGACACTTAGATATAGTGGGCTGCAGTTAGCTAAGCTGCTTGATTCACAAGAATGTATTGTCTGGGTCATCATCATGGAGGTAGTAGATTCTGCTTTTGGCTTCTTGCCTTCTCAGGTCTTGCGAGAGAGAGGGCGAGCAAACTAACAAGTTTCTTGGCCTGTTGATTACTTAGGTCATGTGCTCAAACAGGATGAAATTAATGTGCCTGTGCCACAAATTATGCAGTATACTACTGCAATATCAGGCGCATGCTGTTTACATATATCCTGATTCACCCTTGTATCCTAGGAAACAGGGGTGTTATAACTAAAATATTACCCTCCCCCAGGCACTTGTAATCCCTCTGAAACAAAAACGGTATAATAGTGCAGTTTGCACATAGCAATAAGGTTTTCCCAATGAATACAGCAGCTAACTATCACCACAGAACACACTACAGACTTGGTTTACACAGATACAGGAAGCATACTCGCGCTAATTGACACCACACAGGATGCTATTAGCGCATTTGATCTAGCCACATGCAGCTAGCTAGCTACATTACGTAGCTGTAGCTTTAGCTATCTAGTGAAGTGAAAAACGTACCCTGGCCGCCATTCAGAGGAAACCAACGTTTGAAAGAGAAGCTGAACCGAATCTCGGTCGCTGATACTAGTGTTCTAAACACTCATAGCTAGCTTAGCTATGTAGTATGATGTAGCTAAGGCTACTCACAGTCAACTACTAACCTCCATAGTTGAAAAAGTCAGCGAGTTCAGTAGATAGTTTTTTGTCAGTTGAATGAGCCATGGACCATTTTGTTTACATTCCTCGTCTCCTTGGCAACCACTCAGACAGACCAATCAGGATATATATCAGATGTCGCATGGTAGGCACGTGCATTATGGATTATAATGCACTGCCTACCATGTGATATCTATTACATAATCAGTGCCCTTTACTCTCTCCTTTGAGCTCTTTGTGTGTGCAAGGTCTGGCCTTTCACAGCCCTGTTTACAACACCTTTAATATAGCATGCATGTGTGATGTGACCTCAAGGCAGAAGATGCGCTGATACTAGTGTTCTAAACACTCGTAGCTAGCTTAGCAGGGGGTGAGCGAAGCGAGCCCCCTGCTTGTATATGTATAACTTGCTATGCATAAATACTGAGGATGCACGACTTCTCGTTTTATAGGGCTATTTGACTCACAATGGTAAAGTCAATCTTCCTAGAGTCCAGCTTATTCTGACAGGTGAATAGTAGTATAAAATATTAATTACCTTGTCTTAACATACATGTATGTACATAGAGCTTGGTAAAGTGGAGGATGAAATTTTCAAGAATCGTCGACAGAATGAGAAAGAGTTTAGACGGAGACAGAAGCAGAAGAAGAGAAGAACAATGGTACTGCCAGATTTATAGCTTTAGCAGTCCTTGAGCATAATGATATCATTAATCATTGCAGGGTTACTCTCCCAAGTGGACCCCCCAAGGCCAGTTTGCACCAAAGGTAAGAGAAATTTTCACCAATTTCACCACCTACTTTCATTGGTGAAATAGTTATCCGCGAATTTTTTGTCCTGTGTTAGTAATTACATAGAGGATATGGCGACCTTTACCACATTGGCGAAAATTATTGCTCCACCAAATATTTCTGCAATACAAAGGTACCTGGGCTTGGTGAAATTTTTGTCCAGTGAAAATTTTTAGCTATACTGCATCACAGATAGACACATTTTGATGTTGGTTTGAGTGGAATGTTCCCGCATGAAGTCCTGTGTGTATAGTTTAATGCCACTTGTGCTTACATATTATGCAAAAATTGATGAATACGAGATATTGATCATGAAATTGCTACTGTATTATCCTTTATAATCACCACGTGTACATTGCACACACATACAGCCTGTTGGTTCGAGTCCCTCTCCCATCCAGAACCCTCGGCAGGAGGCCTACCAGATGAGAATGGCCTCATCCCTGGCGACCAATCAGAGTGCAGCTAGCAGCCTCAAGGACCAGTTGAAGAGGTCCAGTTTGGGAGGAAGTGGTGGAGGTGATGGTGGATCAAGTGATAGTGCTAGTGTCTCTTGTCAGCCACACCACCAAAGGCTAGTTCACAGATATAAAAATGGTGACGTTTCCGTTCTGTTCTGTTCCGTCGAAACGGAATGTGAGCTCTGCCGTTTGCCGTTCTATCACCTGCACACCACTGGTGTATTTCTGTTCCATTCCGTTCGGGCCTGGTTGCTCGTGCTTGCGATCGGTAGTACACCACGCCCATGCTCGTTGATCGAGTTGTAAAGAAAATCTTGTGGAAAGTGAGATCGCCTTCGCCTCTGTTATCAAGACGCCATTGTTCGAGTACCTGCCAAGCTGTTTATCGCTGGAGACTGCTCCATGTAGTTGACCGCTCGAGTGTTGCTTGAGGCTGCGCTGTCGAGCTGACCGCTTGAGAAACTGTCTGTCACTGGAGGCTTCCCCATGGAGCTGACTGCTCGAGAAGGACAGTGTCTGTCGCTGGAGGCTGCTCCGTGGAGCTGACCGCTTGAGAAACTGTCTGCCTCAAGACTGGTCTCGCACCATTGTTGCCAAGCCAGTACCACAGCTAGCTAGCTGTCATTCTGCATGGGTGTGCACCACTAGTACAAACGGCACTGCCGTTCTGTTTCCGTTCAATTCTCATTTCATTGAACACAGTTCACCATTTTCAACTGCACGGAAACGGTATCTGTTTCCGTTTAAACGGAACAGAATGGAACGGAAATGTCACCATTTTATGCCTCCTACTGTAGTAGCAAATAGTAAAGGGAAAACTTGGTGGGGAATGAAATTTGGCAACCTAGTCGTCCACTTCACAAATGCCAAATTAATACCTGCATACATATATTGTACACTGTACATTGTATTATCTGTAGGTCAATGAGTTTACCAGGAGGTGTACCCAATGGTGGTGACCTACCTACTGCATTTGGAAGAAAGAGACCTCGTGATGATGGTAAATAATGTTTACATACAGCATGCTCCTGCAAACGAGTCCAGCAGGATTTGTTAAATTAGGGTATTTAATTGAAAATTGTACCTTGCTGCTGTTTCACAGTCAATACTGTTAGGTGTACATACCATATAGCTGAAAATTTTCGCTGGACAAAAATTTCGCCAAGCCTAGCTACCTTTACATTACAGAATTTGCCAATATGGTAAAGGTCGCCATATGCTCTGTGTAATCGTTAACAAAAGATTCATGGAACAACATTTTTGCCAAACATGACCAAGTGGCAAAATTGGCGAATATTTTCTCCCAGCGAAAATTTCCAGCTATACTGTATATTGTACATGTACATGTATGTATATTTCTATATCCAGACAGTGACAGTGAGCCTGAGGACAATGTCCGCCTGTGGGAGGAAGGTTGGAAGGAGCGTTACTACAATAACAAGTTCGGTGTCCCCAGTGATGATGACGAATTCACCCGTAGCCTGGCAGAGCAGTACACTCGTGGCCTTTGCTGGGTGCTGGGGTACTATTACCAGGTTGGCAGAATTGAGTTCTAGTACCCATATTTGTGCAAGCTCTTTCATAGCCTCGTTCCCAGGCGCTCAAGGGGGAGGAGGGAGCGCCTGGTACACACTGTTTGTGCATGCGTTTAATTTCCCAAAATACTGGGAAAATAGTATATCTTCAGGATGTTCTCCGTATACTTTTAGCGTCTGACATTGACGGACGTCATCGATCAAAAATTTACTGGTGTCACAGGACAGAACCTCCCCCCGGAAATTTTCTCCGGGGGAGAGAATATCCTAAGGACAACCTCTCCCCCCAGAGTGGATTTCCTAGGAAAATATCTCCCCCTCTAGTAAAAATCCTCCCCCCCCCCCCCCCCCGTGAACAGAGACGAATAAAATATGACACGAACTCATAACTTTCACTTACTTGTACATGCATGAAGTTATACTGTGCCATGCATAATTTTAATAATGATATTGGGCACAAAAAAAAACTGATTACAAGATTATGCATATGCAAATGATTGATCACGCCCATTTTCGGCATCTCACGACGGATAACAACGATACCAAGGCAAGATCATGGTTCTTTTATCAGAAATCATTGAAATAATTGCTAGATCATCTGGTATTCTCTGGACAAAAGATAGGTCACGACTACATGATCCGAGGATAACTACTGGGCTTGGAGGGCGTGTGCCCTGTATCCCCCACCCCTGGATCCGCCCCTGTAACTCCATCATTGTGTCACCCGCATGACTCCGATTTATGAGAATTTGAGTTGAGGTGATCTCTTAGTCTTATCTGACGACCATGCATGCAGCAAATCATCCTACTGACAGCAGGGTAGCCATCACACTATCAACACGACAGCAGCATACTTAGTAATTAGATTGTTTTCTGTTCCGCGTACCGTGCGAGTTCGATTGGCTCCGCCCAACTGTATTGCAATTTGGTATAAAATATTTATATACAGTCTACCTTGCAGATCTGTTGCTTTAGGCTCCTGGCGAGCTTTCCAGTGCAGAGTATCGTACATATAATCTAGCAACAGCGATCGCAACCTTACATTTGCACCCCGGAGAAAATTTCCTAGGGATGGAGCCTTTTTCCTAGCTTCATAAACGGATAGAAACTCCAGGGGGAGGAAGTATCCTTAGACCGCTACCTCTGGGGGAGAAAATTTTACCCGGAGCCCGTATTCTATGACACTGGGCCCACAAAAGATTTGCTGGGCTAGCTGGCTGAACAGCTACATGCCTGTGGCAGTTTTTCGACATTTCCCAGATCTTCCAGTCAGTTGTTGTTTTCGATCGATGGCAGATGGTACTCAACAAATGCAGTGAATGGTTGGCGAGGGTCGGCTACTCCAGACAAACGACTGGCAGGGGTTCGCGTCCAGTTCAGAGACAACTATACTGGTCGAATAATAAACGAAGTCTCTCTAAATGACAATCTCGTGTTCAAAAGAACTTGATCGCTTGGCTTCTTTTGTTAGTTGGACCTACAAAAGCTTAAAAGCTTAAACTGTTTATTATGTTGCATTGGGTGTGGTCATAGATATTATAGACTACATAAACGGGATTGGAAACCGCTCACGTGAGCCATAGACACCTGTACAAGCGCTTTGCGCACTCCGCGTTATAGTTTGCGACCTTAGAAACGGTCGCGCCCGCTCAAAGAACCACAAAACCACGAACTAAAAACCTAGGATACTGCTCGTACTGAGCTACAGCGACGCTCTCTACCACACTGTACACATCAACAACAGTCTAAATTTAACATAGCCCTGTCAAAAAGTAATTTTTCACATAAATTCACATGAAAATGACACACACAAACGCTAGCTAGCTAGGAGAGAAAACTTTGTGGGACTACAGCCACAGCCACAAAGGGAGTCTTCTGCCAGTCAAAACTTGAGAAAATAGGTAACCTGTGGAGATACCGGAATAGATACATGAAGGGTTATAAAAGTGTATTACCAACCTTCTTTTTCACTGAAACGCAGTTTTTTTTAACCTCCAAGATGCCAGACTTTGTGGGACTGGACATCAATTGAGTCAGGTCTTGAGGTGGAATACTCAACACATTCTGATAGTCATGAAGTGCATGCACTGGGATAGGGTACTGAGAAGAACTGAAAACAATCAGTAAAGCATATAGTTTGAGTCAAAAATCACAAAATTATTGTGCATGTCTATTGTATGGCATTGTAGCAAAGGAACAACGAAATGATCCAAGATGTTTTAAAACAACCATAGCCTACACACACATACCGTGGAGCTCGACAAACCATTCTGGTCTCATAGACCCCCCTCCCCCCCTCCCCCACCACCACCACCAATAGACAAACGTTTCAGTTTTTCAACTGTACCGAATACATAAACCATGACTTATCATGGAAACTGCTGCATTGTTGGGTGTGCCGACTCTAGCTCCCTCACTCTAGCAAGCTTTTTCAAGGTTACAGAGGCTGTCAACCAGCATAGATTAAGGATGGAAAATCTGGAAATACCTGGATTAGCCACTTTCAGGGGGCTCATATGCATGGAACTAGAATAGAGTCACGGTGGGGGCATAAAACAGTTTACACAATGTGTAGTACATGTATGTGCTCCACCCATGCTTCTATGTCACTACGTTATAGAAAGTACATTTGTACTGGCTACTAGTGAACTTTTCATTACTGTGACAGTGCATGGTGACTCTAGACTCTACTTACTAAAAAGTACCTGGATTGCAGGCTTGGTCCATCTGAGCCAGGCCAGGCCAGGCTGACTGCCATGATCAGGGCACCCTCATTGATAATGCTGTACAAAGACAGCCATAGACACTAGGATAAGTTGTTTCCAGGTCTTCCACACACCACCGCGCCTTCACTGAGTGCTCACTGCTTCTAGTAGATAACCAACGGGCGTGTCATTGATCGACAAAATGGTCCACACCAATCATCACGCTACTGCATCGTCGTGACTGGGCTGATCCAATGATACCAACTGTCAGTGTACCTTCGATTCAGGGAAGAAAAGGTGAGCCAGGTTCAGATACAAGTACGTTTGAACACCAGGCCAGGCCATACAGGCAAGTACGAGTGAATGGTGCAGGTGTCCTCAATCGCAAACTATAACACGGAGTGCGCGTGCACATTCTATGGCTCACATGAGCGGTTTCCAATCCCGTTTACGTAGTCTATAATATCTATGGTGTGGTCGAACGTTGATGACACCATGCGCGACAAAAGCAATCAATAATTAAGCGCATGTTTAAACAGTGTATACTAGGCACTCCCTCCTCCCCCTCGAGTGCCTGGGAACGAGGCTAGCTCTTTCAGTGCTATCATAAGCAACGTTTTGAATAAGCTGGTCACTATAATCTTAGTGTATATCAAATCAAAACTTTGCTGTTAGCATTTGTATAGTAAGCAAAGGTCTTCACCCCATGTATGTATGTGTGAACATCTTACCTTGCTCAGTCAATAATACGAGTAATATTATTTAGCCTCATCCTCAGGCACTCTCCCGGCTTTTTAATGCTACATGTACATGCACAAGGCTAGCAAAATTAAACATAGCTATAGCAATAAGTCGTGTGATGATGTTATTTATGCAGCCATACATCATTCTGTAACTTTTAATTTGCATGCAGGGTTGTCCATCTTGGAAGTGGTTCTACCCCTACCACTATGCTCCGTTTGCCTCTGACTTCAAGAACATCACCAGGGTCCGCAACGACTTTGATAAAGGAACCACACCCTTTGCTCCCCTCGAGCAGCTTATGGGAGTGTTTCCCGCATCAAGTGGGAAATTCCTACCTCATTCATGGAGAGAACTCATGATGAGAGATGTATGTTCTCTCTCCCTCTCCCCTCTCTCTCTCTCTCTCTCTCTCTCTCTCTCTCTCTCTCTCTCTGTCTCTTTATCTATCTCTCTATCTCTCTCTCTTGCTCTCTCTTCCTCTCCACTTTCTCCATTCCATTTTTCCTTCTTGATCCACAGGATTCTCCCATCATTGATTTCTATCCTACCAACTTCAAAGTTGATCTGAATGGTAAGAAGTTTGCTTGGCAGGGTGTGGCTCTCCTGCCGTTTGTCGATGAGAGGCGTCTTCTCCAAGCACTCTCGTTTGTTTACCCAAACCTCACTCCATATGAAGGTCGGTTGATAATACATTGTATCTAGCTGAGATATTGACTGTGTAGTGAAAACTGTTTTGTATGTTGCCTGCTATAGATATTTGCCATAATTATTGCATTGCAAGAAATTTTGCTGACTATAACAAAGAAATTTTATTGCACAATCTTTACAGCTGAGAGGAACAGTCTTGGATCAGATCGTATATTTGTCTACCGCTACAATAGGCTCTATCCAATATTCAAGATGCTCTATGAAAACAAAGATTCACAACAACAGGTCAGCATACACCAATAGGGTTAATTGTGCTCTTCTGCCTCAGATTTCAGGATTGGTATGGAAAATGTTTTTTACTCTTTTGCACACACAGTCGATGGAAATGAATCCTGGATTTGCTCATGGCATGCGAGGAACTCTGTTAACTGACTATCGTATGACCAGAGTGTGTGAGCTAGGGGGACTGGTGGAGTCTCCTGTACCTACTCTACGTGACATCAAGAAGTCGTATGCCATCTGGTGAGTTAAACTACACTGTGTACAGCTAGCTTTTAGTGAAGGATGCAAAGACATTCGAGTATGGAGCAATTCTATTTCACTTTGTACGTGCAACATTGAATGTTGCCAGCTCTAAAGATCAGTTTGTCCATGAAGATAAGTATTCAGCATGGACTGCGTTATAAACATACATGTACCCCATTGAAGAGCTCAAATGTCACAATCATGGACATTACCAACGTGAAGATTTTTCCTAGTTTGGAGAAACACTAGTATTACTATCATTCACTGCAGTGCCTGCTTCAGAGACCCTCACTATCCTGATGACTACATCTTTGAAGCCAAGCTCCTCCCCAACGTGACCATGCCACCAAGAACACTGAAGCCTCAAGGAGTGCTGGGTCCTTATCAGCCACAGATAGGGTTCAGTCAGCGCGAGGGACCTCACAGGAGCTACAGCACCCCTGAACCTGCCAGGAGAATGATTAGGTAGGTCCACACAAAATTATGCTAAATTTCGTTTGATGTGACAGAAGAGCTATTAAGTGACATCGCTCTCAGTTGCAGTAGCTGTATAGACATTGTAAGTGTAATCCCATATGTAAGTGGTGTGAGTGAGCGGATCAAGTGAGCTTCTCGGCTTTAACTATGTAGCCTCAAATCAGACTCCCTCCCTCCTCGCGTAACATTGAAATACAGAAAAGATGCTATGCCAATAGAAGCATAGAAGTGTGAAATATTTGCACAACACAGACATTCCTTAGGAGGCAGTGATGTTGGTTCCCCTGGTGGAGGAGGTGAGTACCACAGCTCTCAAGGAGACAGTCATGGTTTCCGTGGACTAGCACCCTCGCCAAACTCAGCCTATGGAAGCTACAACTCACCAAGTGGAAGAAGAAGCAGCTGGGGGCAAGGAGGAGGAGGAGAACTAGGCTGGAACTCATCAAGTCCTTATGAGCAGAGAAGTGGATATAGCTATGCAGAGAGACAGAGGACGTCTGGTGGGTATGGGTCTCCAAGTCCAGGTGGAGGTCAGAGTTCATGGAGCTATGGTGGTGGGTATGATGAACAGTGGTCGAGTCAACAGTCTCCATGGAGAACACAAAGTGGTGATTGAACTTCTCTCCTACCCTCTCACCCTCTCTCTCCCATTCCTTTTCCTATCCATTATCTCCACCTGTCTCTCTCTCTCTCTCTCTCTCTCGTGAGAACAATTTTTTGCTGTCCTAGACTCTGCAGTAGTAAAGAGTATTGTTCTTGCATGATTTACATGACTAAGACTGGCAGTAATCATATTACTACAGGTCCCTCTCCGTCTCGATGGAGTACCCTTCCTCCTCCCTCTGGCTCCTCCCACTCCCCATACTATGCCACACCCCCTTCCCAGCGTGGATCCTCTGGCGATGATCATCAGTCATTTCTCCCTCCCCCTCCCTCCCACTACCCCGACAGAAACAACTCGGCTTACCAATATGATCAGGTAACAGCTGTGCATACACAATTATTATAAAATTGGTAGTAACATTAATTTTCTGTTGTCTGTAGAGATCAAAAAGGGACAGCTACCACTACAACTAATACTGATGCAACAATATAATGTCATAGCAATTTTGTAAACTAACCAATACTGCACAATTACTATTGTTCCTTGCACAAAAATTATTAACATAACATTATTAACCTTGTGGGTAAATGTACAATGGCCTCATAATTATGTGGCTAACTACAAAAAGAGTCGCAAGTACAATCACAACTCTATAATACTATGTATAGCTCCAATTCAGTCATAACTCCTACTGAGTTTCTTTCTCTCACTGCCTCCTCTATTTGTTCTTTTCCCTCTGGAGTGAACTGGTTGAACCTGCATACATGATAATCACAGTCATGATAATATTATGATGGTATCAATGATGCAGTGAATAAGGCATAATCATGAGGTATTGTAAACTGATAGTATGACTTACTGAAGATTGAGCTCTTCAAGATTTCTGGCTGATTTAATCAATTCTGTTAAACATGGTATACTCTCATCTGTGAGGTTGTTCTCAACAAGACTGTAGGAGAGAAGAAGAGGTAGTATCAGTACATTGATCAAGGCATTGGTTAGTGCTACATGTATCATTGGTAAAAAGTTTATCCGTGTTAATTGTGTTAATGTAGGGTATGGCGACCTTTACTGTATTGGCGAAAATAAATTTCATGCTTATGCAATACTACAAGGTAGATGGCCTTGGTGAAATTAATTCTATCTCCAGCAAAAACTTTTGACCACATGGTATACTGTACGTGGAACCTCTGAGTTATTAACGCAGCCGGACCCCATTGAAGTGACCATACTGTGACAGTAGGGAGGTATCCTTAGTACAGAGAGTGCATACAGTTATGAACAAGGAACACAGTGTGTTCAAACCCTCGGCGTGTTTAATTAACTGATCTACATGTCATCACTAATGCGCATGCGAATATGTGTTTACGTCATACTTGCCCACCCCGGGCCCCAGGCCCTAGGCCGCGCCGGCCCTCGGTACGTACGTACGGTACTCACGTCGCGTCGTGCGCATGCGCGGGCAACGTGCATGTCGCGTCAGCCGGCCTGATCACGTATAGATTACGGCCTTAGGGTGTGGTTAATTCTGAGCACTACGTTAAAAATGGCCGCACGGATAGCAGTAATCCACGAGGTTTTGTCTTGGATCTCAAAAAGTAAGCGTTTCTATCAATTTTCCCACAAATCGTTACGACTTTAGCGATTACCAAGGCAAAAGATCAAATCAAACCCGAGCTAAAGCGCTTGGATCCTGAGATTACGCTGGAACTAACAGACATCCGGTTCAGAACGATTACAGTACCCTCGCGCTTCGCGCCTCGGGTAATAAACAGAAAATCCTATTTACACCAGATGGTTAATCTTGCATGGGACTGTTGACTCTCAGAGTGAACCTTGTCCGTAAGGGTATGACTACACTATCCATGATTTGGAACTAGTAAGGAGGAGTCCCCTGGTACATGGTTGCAATGTACAGTACAGTATAAGGAGACTGCATGTTTTGCCTGCATTGTACTATCAGCCTGCATATGCACTAAATTGGGTAGGGTAGTTGTGGTTGATAGGTTTGACCATTTAAGAAGCACAAATTGCAGTGATTATGGCCATTTTAGGAACAAAAGAAATAATTTCTACTGTTCGTTGCCACACAATATATGGGGTGACATATCCATAATTATGCAGCTTCCCAAAGAAGGTTTTGTCCCTTGCAACCACATTTAAATTGAGTACTGGGAGGCTGGAAATGATGTGGGAAACACAGAATGGCCTTACACTATATACACCTATGGACATGAGGATTCAAACCAAGCACTGTACTCAACCTTACATGACCTACCTAATGGTATGAAGTTTTGAAGTACACTTGAGACTTTCTCCCAATACTTGAGCTTTAGAGTCATCAAGATTACACCTACAGAGTCTGTATGGGAAAAACAAACCTACCTTCATTTCATTTACAAATACCACATAGTGTTCTCCCCAGCATACATAAGGCATATTGGCCTCATACATATATGCCTTCAATACTGATTTTACTTTGATGTGGGAAGGTGGTGAGGCTCAAAGCTTTGATGTGGCCACAAACTCCACCCACACATATGCTCTAAATTTGGTTCAGAAAGAACACTCACAAAGGTAGATGTGCCACATCAAATTTATAACAGCATACACACATTGAATTTTAACAATCATCAGATAGCATGAAGATGATAAACTACATGTATTACTCACATGAGCTTCACCAGGTTAGTGCAGTGCTTGATTGCTTCCAGTACAGTCAGTGGACAGCTAGTACCCACAATGCTAATGCACAAACAATAAACATAAACAGCCATTACTATTATAGCCTCAGCAAAACTAATAGGGCAATAGGAAGAAACAATGTTTGATGCTGTATGTGAGTATCATGACGGCCACTCCTTCCCACCTGGCCTGGGTAACCATGCTCAGTCAAACAGTTCACTGCATAGCTACAATAATACTTACTGTAGCTCCTCTAAGTTAGGCCAGTGTTTGAATCCTTCCTCAAGCCCAAGATTAGTGATGTCAAATCGAAAAAGTCTACATGAATGGCAACAAATTAAATCAATCACAACAGTAAACTTCCCACCAGCTGTTTAGGTGGTATACTAGTACACTTATGGCCAGCTGGACATACTATTATGCACTACAGCCTTCACTACACATAATGCTACAGAGGTATGGATTTGGGTTAAGTTGACTTACTTCAGTGTTTGAAGGTTAGCACTGAGCTTAAGATTGTTTTTCACACTCACACTTGCACCACCACCACCATCCAGACTGCAGTGAATAGGGTAATTAGCAACTCAATACAATTACATGATTGTCTTGTGTCTCATGATAAACCACTATCAGCACATGAGACCTACACTCCTTACAGGTGTGACTAAGACATATGCACTACTACTACCATGCACACATAGCTACTAAATGAACTCACATTAATTCAATCAGACCAGGCACTGTGACAAGACTGAGAGCATCTAGCGCTGACTGTACAGCTTCACCCCCACTGTGGTGGAATAATTAGAGCAATGATGAGACATAATACATGCACAACAATAATACATCATAACATACTAGACTGCCAGTGAAACTTGATGGTCACCAACTCCCTTCAAGAGAGCCACAGCATCATCGACACTAAAGTTACATCTTTTAAAATTTAACTTAATTATAGTATACTCGGCAGTTTTCAAAACATAAGTAATGCACACCAGATCAAAAGGTCCAATGCTATAAAACTCAAGGTTGTTTTCATGAAAGTGTAAGACATCAGTACATGCAGCACTGTGGTGTGATTCATAGGCACACTGGATATGAAATAAATTGTTACCACGAGTAGCATCGAGTATTTGCTTGAATAGGTTCACTGTGCTCTCTTTAGAATAGTCCAAGATTCCAAATAAAAAACGCCACACGACATAAAGATGACTCTTATTGGTGTGAGAAGTGATGATAGATTCTTGTTCACTTTTGCCACGATCAGCAATGTAGAGAGCTGAGAGATACTCCTGTAGTGTGAGATGGAGAAACGAGTAGGTGTCATCATAACCGACTGTCGCTAAGCAACGATCAATAACAAGTAATCCAGGGTTCTCTTTGTCGTTCATGGAACTAACATCACCACAAATGTCTGAAATTTCAGACTTTTTGAAAACTTGTTGAGATTCGATTGTTGCTTTAAATGCCAAATTACATATCTTATAAAAAATTGACTTTTCCTTTGGTAGTAGTTGATCAAAGGAAGTCAACTTATCTATGTATTTGGTGCCTTTACTAATAGTACGGAAAATGGAAGAGAGAGTAAAGTACCGGTAGAACTCAGTTTCAGTCACTGGTAGAGTAGCATTTCCTTGCTCATACAGAAACACCAGCATAGCACAATGGAGGGGAAGATAGCATAGGTTCATTAAGTTAGGGTGTTGTTCTAAATGCTGTATAAGTTGCTTGGCCCTTTCTTTCTCCTTTCTCTTCTCAAAATAGCTGGTAATATACTGTACTACCTGATCTTTAAAAAATCCCATCACCTCAACCCATTTTGTAGTACGTTGGCGAAAACGCTGAGTGGCAGCTGGGCGAGACGACACTATCACAATGGACCTGGAGTACACTTGCTTCAGTATAAGTTTAGAAACATAATTATCATCACTTGCACCTGGAGCATATTCGTCAAAACCGTCCAAGATAAATACTACATCCTCACCGAGTCTTCCCTCAATGTAAGATGCTAAGCCGTCAATGTCTGCCTGAGAAGGAGCACCATAAGCAACTCGCAGTAGGTCATGTAAATAGATGTCCCTTTTCTTGCTAAGGTATCGCAGCCGAACTAATACCACGAGCATGGAATGTAGGATTGTTCCTCTTGCCCAATCACACGACACTTTAACCATTAGAGTGGTCTTGCCACTTCCTGGCCGACCCTCAAATAAAATTAAAGATGAAGGGTCAATCTTTTCAAACATTTCACTAAAACCTATCATAGTTTTTTTCCCATACACTTCATCAATGTCTTTCCTAATCGTCTTAAGACCAATGTGATCAGCATGTTCGTCCTGTTTGACTAGCGCAAGCTGAACAAACTGGACAAGCTTGAGTGGTGGCCATGCGTCGGAGGAGCATTCCTGAGCTAGGTAAGAGTCTATCAGCTTTCGGCGCCAGTGGTCAATGTGCTGTGCGATGCTTGTAGAAAATGGAACTTGTCCCAAAGGATGTTTAGATGGATCAAGTTTTCGCCGTTTTGAAGACAAAGTAACCTCGGATTCTAGATGAAGAATTAACAACTATACCATTCTACTCAAAAAACAAATACCATATAGCTAGAAATTTTCGCTAGGAGAAAATTTTTGCCAATTTTGCCACCTGGTCTTGTTGTCGAAAATATTTTACTGTGAATTTTTTGTCCTGTACTAACAATTATATAGAGCATATGGTGACCTTTACCATATTGGCAAAAATTTATTCCATTGAATATTTCTGCAATACAAAGGTACCTGAGCTTAGCGAAAATTTTCGGCTATACGGTATCACAAATTACCAATAAGTACATACCTTCATCCCGCTCTTGTCCTGGATGTGGTGTCCAACTGAACTTATGCAGTGGTGGTATACCCTGCTGAAAGCCAAACTGAAACGGTGCACCTAGGAAAAAGAATGTTATTGTGAAATGGCCAACTTTATTCTCAGCAACCTCTCAGCGTAAGACGCTGATTTTCAACTAGTACCCAAGATCGACCGCTGTACATTTCAATGGAGCAAGCATGATAAAATTCCAAGACGCCCACCTAAAACCACAAACTGGCCGAAAATTTGTGCATAGAGTTTAAATGAGTGGCCGATTATACGTACAATCAGCAGATTATTGATTTATTTGTTGCTAACTTCTCCGCCCTCTGAGAGCAAGAATAATTGCGTAAGGATCGTCAGCGAAGTAGAGCTCAAGATGCTGAGGTCAAAGGTCTTTGTTTGATCTTTGTGCGATGCATACTTCAAGAGATATGCTCCTGACAAGTTACCTGGCCGAAATATGGTACCTTACGCTACCTTGATCACTTTCACAGCCAGCAGTGTGGACAGTTGGGTTAGCGCTAGCATACTGATTGTAGCTTTTTGGAGAATTATAGTAAACATGCCCACCTACAACAAAGCATAGCTTACAGCTAATAGAATCTGGCTGTTATAGTATATATACACACCTTGTTGCTGGTTGTACACCATATATCCTGGTGGACTCACAGGATGGTACATGTTATATGAAGGATTGTGGTAGAATGGTGGAAATGAAGTTGTTCCTCCTGCAATAGCATTATCGTGACTACATTGTATATGATTATTACGTAAGATAGCTCATTTTAAACTTCTATAGTGTACATGTCACTGCAGATGCAAACATGTATTACATGTACATCCCCAGCAGCAACAAACTTTCTTTGTGGTTATGAAATAATTATGAAGTAAACATATGAGGTAATTAAAAACAAAATTCAGTCAGCTGCCTCTTTGGAGGGACATTGGGGCACATAGCTCGCTAGGTGAACTTACACACTACTACTTAGAACTCACAGTTTGCTTTTGTAGCCGAGTTACGGGCAGTGTGCGCATACATTAACACAGTGTTTATGCAAGAGGTGCACCAGTACATATAGCATGAAACGACCTTATCAGCATCAGCATGAGAGTGCATATGCATGATAGCTATTACCAACCTTCACCATTCATTGTGCTACTGGGGATGAGGGAAGTAACTTATATATAGGATTGAATAACAAGTTACAAATGTATACCCCTCATTTGAAATTCTATGGATGTAGGCCTGAAAGATGGTTGTCTGTGTGCAAATTGAGGAGGCAGGGGACCAGTGGGATAGGTCGTATAGCCAGCACCACCAATACTAGGAAATCTTATACATGAAAATTAATGATTCATGCACAGAATGACGTAAAACTCAATTTACCAATTATTTGGAAGCCTCCCGTCATGTACTGTGGTGTGTTGTGAGGCACTATGCCTGCTGGTTGTGATACTGGATGAACTGAGTGGCCATAAGGATGGTTAGCCGAACCATTAGTGCCTACAATTTGAAAAAAAAAAAAAATTAGTGCATGTAATACCAATGTTGGGCATTAATTTGCTTGATGACAGTCTGCTACGATGGTTTGAGTGGTTGCTGGGTATGATGTTATGTACTCAAGCCTCTTACATGTAAATGTATTATCGACTTTGTAGTTCCTAGGACGCAGGTGCATTGTCAGGGCCACATATCCCATCGGTTATATCACAAGGTAATTACGATTGAAACTTTTTTGTGCAATATGTGAACCTTGACCTCATAAACAAAACGAATAGCTTGCTATTATATTTTTATCAACTTTTTGAGTACCCTATACCCTGAGACCTGTCAGCATAATGACATATATGGTGGCAGTTGGAGGATCTAATATTGCCACCTGAATCAATCTCTGGTATCTTAAAAATTATTGGGATGTGAATAAAGTGTGCACAACTGGTTGTAAACAAACTTTAAACATCCCTTATAGTGCATGTACCTTCATGTGGTGCCATATTTGGCTGTGAAGGTTGGTAACATGGAGGTTGATATGGAGGTTGGTGCTGGTAGGTTGGTTGAGACTGGCTTGCTCTACCTGCAATATCATTGTCATGTACAAAGTACAATTACACAGCTCTTATGTAGAGTACATCTTTGTTAGTATGATTATGATAGTCAGCATGATCAGTTCGTGATAACTTAGTGGGTATGTAATAGTTATATAAATCACAGGCGCGAGGGATGTATGGTATTCATTGCACTGAAGCACAAGGGTGCGAAGTGGCTCGAAGGCTGAGTGCAATAAACGCCATGAGTGTGCATGATATAATTATTTTATATCCCGTGGGCACAGCTACCATGGACACGTGTAAAAGACTATAGAATTTTGAAAAAAGAAAGAAGAGACAAGCTTACCTCACATGAAACGGTTCCATAAAGCCACTCTTCAAATCAGCTTTCAACCATCGATCGAACCTCGGGTCAAATCGTGATCGAGGGGCTTGGTCAAATCCACATGGCACAGACTATTGGCATGATTGGTTGGTGCTAGCTACAAGCATCATTGTTGTAATCGAGCTTGGGTGTCCAGAACCCAAGAAACAAAGCATGAGCTATTATCATGCCCGAGTGGCCATGCAAGTTCCTTTGCTTGTAATTACTAGTAGCTGTTGGTTTGCGATCGACAATATGACTCCACCCATGCGTATTGCTTACCAGTCATTTCTGCCTTTGCCCTGCTCAATGTACGCTCCATTGACGGATTTTTACAGAGCCCTATGGATTCTCTACAGGACCGGCTAATTCTTTGATCATGCTGTGATCAAATGCCTCCACTAGGACTATACATTTTCACCCTATTATGTGTAAATATAGATCAAATCCCCCCTGACGTGGGGCAGATTTTTGGTAAAAATGAGATCACATCCCAACCTTCTGCTAGTAGGGGGGTAGGTGGGGCAATACATTGATAGGTGCATAACTGCAAAGTCATATTGCACTAACTGCAACCGCGCTTCAGGCAAGAGCATTGCCAAGTCACTCCAGGGGAGAGGGAATTGATTTTATACTGGTCAAATCCCCACCCCTTGCCCGTAGGATGGTACCTGGGGCAATACATTAATAGGTGCATTAGTGTAATATTTTGCGGTTAGTGCAATATGGCATAATATTTTACTTAGCAACAACGTAGCAACGGGATATAAAATTCTTTAACCTAATTTCGGCTTCAAAAGTGATATAGTGTGACATTGTGTTTCATATGTAGGAGGGACACTGACAGCCACACAAATAGAGCACCACGCAATAAGTAAACTGGCCAGGGAGTCAGTCCAGTATGTGTCACCACCCTTCATGCACATGTGAAACAGTGATGTGTGCATACAGTCAGTAATCAGTATACATGCATGTACACTTCAATAAGAGTGTACTAGATCTTGCTATACAGAATTTTACATAGGACTATCAGCTGGAAGGGAGTAACTTGCATACATAGTATTGTCTCCTCCCCCCTCCCCCCCCCCCCCCCCTCCTGACGATAACCTAATACAGATCATGCAAGCTATGGGAGGAGAGAGAAATAATCATACGCAGTCATACCAGATATAGCATGTCTGCTGGCGATGGTCATAGCTAAGGCAGGATTGTTTCCTCCATTAGGGCTGTCCACTACCTCCACCAGTCTCCGCCATGTTGGAGGACCATGTCTCTGAACATCGTGGCGCTGCCTCAGCCATACCAATAACACCTCATAAAAGGCTTGGTCAATGACTTGATGGAATGATCTTCGTATGGAGTCCAACTCTCCTGCTGGCAGTCCTAGTGCTATACCAAGCTGGTAGTAGGTAGACTTGATGCCTACTACCTCTTTGCAGATATCATTGAGGTCATTTTCAGCTAAAGAAAAAATTTTTATGGATATAACAAAAATGGCACTCTAACACAGAGTTCAGGACCATGAAGTCTTAAATAGATACAGAAGTACGTGTGTGTAGGCTCAATTAACGTCATAGTAGTATTACTTGTGTGATCATGAGATGATTCACTTATCTACAGATATGACAAACTGTTACCATACAACGAACTCACTTAACACACGGGAATTATCTACTTTCTCAAGATCTGCAAAAAGAGACCAAACATTAGTCATGAACATCACATCAGATTCTGACTCTGACTACAAGTAAAGTGCATAGTGGGAAATTTTTGCTCGTGCAAAATTTGGCGGTGTTGCCTTCAGAAGAAAATTTTATGATTTTAAACTTCGCACCTGCTCTCCGGTGACCACACACACACCATTAATTCATAATAAGTGCTCTAGCGCAAGCCAATGATGTGGTTCTCATTTTCGCAGTGGCTGATCTATCCGTGGAAATGGCAAAATTTTGCACCATGAAATATTTTCCCACTATACGGTACTGGTACAATCAGTTCTCTCACCTTCTCTCCCTAGAGGTCCAGGGTTGAGCTCTATGTCTCCACACCTTAATAGGAGAGAGGCTTGAACAGCAGCAGCTGTCTCCAGGTCCATGGTTACCACTATAGCAATGGTTAATGCACTGACAATGTACACACTGCTGCCGGGCTGGACACTGTTCATGGACACAAACAAGTCCCTGGGAAGTAGTACACAAACTAGCTGCTTTGCACTGCTACTGCTACATGAGAACAACTCCTTCCATAAGACTAGAAAGAGATGACTGGTGCAGCTCCATACACTGGTTATGTTGCCATGGTAACACATCCTTGAACCACCTGCAGAAGATGACTACAATATTAAAGCAACATGCACATGTTGAGTAAGTTGTACTCATACTTACAATATTAGCTAATAGCTAATACATGTAGCCAGGAGCAATAAAGATCATACTGTACATACACAAGAGGACTCAAAGGATGTGCACATGCACATGTGTTGGGGGTTCACCAAAATAACCCTCAAGGCACCCCACTACATCCCACAGCAGTGATCATCATGACCATAGGGAGTGACCCTTAAGGCATGTTCTGGTACATAGTTTCTATCTCAACTGAACACATGACTACAGAACTCTCCTTAGAGAAATCACAGTCATAAATATGGTTATTTGTCTCACTTGCCGAAGATGGTGTTCATAACTTCACGTATAGCCACTCTACTGACATTATTTCTGATCGCAATCACAAAGTTCAGGTCTTGCCCACGCGTGGCACGTTATGGTGTTGGAGTTTGTTGTGCCCACGTTCAATTAAATCGATTCTACCTCAAATCTACCCTTTGCATCACGTGTGTGACATCGCGTACCAGGTCCTCCTCCCGCTTTTTTGTGTGCAACATTAAAAAGCTGGGAGAGAGGGCCTGGGGACAAGGCTATAGAAAACCATGGTACAGCTGACCTGTACTATGATGCCACAACTCAGACACTGGGGAATGTTTCTCCACCACAAGCACTGTACTTTACTATGCAGCTGGGGCATATTTACATACACCCTAGGGTTGTATGAGATTTCTAAAGTACATGGGTTTTGTTTTTCCTTTGACGTATGGTTTCATCATAGTACATGTACAAAGTGTAGTGTCTAATTAACTCACTATGAAGGAGAGGAGAGGATCCAGCCTCCAGTGGGAGAACTATGATCAATGACATGGAGAGCATCAACAATGTATCGTTGGTCATCATGGGTATAGTAGACACCACCATCCCTCCCCCTCCTCCTGACAGTGGACAACACACATGTCTCCTCTGTTTGCAGTGACTAGAACAGCCAACAGGTCGACCCAGAGCAGCCCAGGAGCTGCCTATTCTGGCCCTCCACTCTTCAACACTCCAAAGAGGCATAACACAACTTAACTGAGAAGAATTTGAACAAGAAATGTGACACCACAGATAATTTCCTTTATCTGTGCATATGTATACACAAAAATGAAACTACATTACCTGGAGACTGTATGACTCATGTATATACATAAATCATACTAACTCACTTCGGTCACGACAGCTGCGTAGATTAAAAACAATCGATGATCGCTATTGAACCATCTGTATACTGTACTGTAACCCTTCTGTGCCAAGTCAGCAAAAATATTGTCGAGTCGGCAACATTCTTGAGTACGACCCTGTACCAAGTACATGTGCACACCGCAGCTTGTGGTCAAAACAGGTGATGAACATTGCGGCTCTTGCTGCAGACATTGTGCTAAATGACCGGTGTGGGGAACTTTTTGACTGTTGTGTCATGAAAGTGTGTAAACTTTCTATGCGTGGTGTCAGACTCTAGTCTGGCTTGGCAGACCCTGACTCAGATGGTGAATTACGATCAGTCCCTGGTGGATCCAGAGGCTAGGCCCTGTTGGAGGATGAGGATACCTATCAACATGATTGATATCAATATCTTTGAGCCTCATTCAGGGTTACTCTCCCAAGTGGACTCCAAAGGTAATGCAGCTATCATTGTAATCCCTGACTACCCCCCTCACGGGGTATATATGGGGTAACATAGCCCCGGGGGGTTTTCCTGTATTAGCCATCAATTTATGCCCCAAGCGAGGGGCATTACCTCATTTTCAGAGCCAAAGAGACTCAAAGAAGCATACTAATACACTAATAATAGCTACTCAGAAGTGCTAGTCTCGTGAGCCAGCCCCTCCCCACACGAAGGAAGGGTCTGGTCAACTTCGCATCATGGTTTTGTGAGTGTTTGCCACGATTTTCCGTGTTAACCACGCATCGACATGTAGTAGCTCGTGCTGTGCATGCATACTAACCGTGTACATGCTTATAGCGCATACTCGGTATGGTGTGCGCCGAATAGTCCGGCCAGAACAGCGTCACGGCTTACCACAAACAGCATCGAATTACTACTCACACCTTGTACTGCTTGCCCACTGCTGACTCTGCAACACAAACTCATGATGCGAAGTTGACCAGACCCTTCCTCTCTTGTGAAGGGGCTGGCCTGCGAGACTACAGAAGTGCCCCATGGCAGGGGCATTAGGGAGAATGAATTGCTAATCCCCTTCAAACCCCCACCCCTCCCCGTGAGGGGGGTAGTCGGTACTGACATTGATAGGTGCATAAGTTTTACCATGTATCGACTCGTTTTGATGTTGGTGCATGTATAAATTTTGAGAGTGACATGTTCCCATGTGAAATCCTGTGTGTTTAAATTAATGCCACTTGTGCTTGCATATTATGCAAACGTTGACAAAAAGGAGAGGTTGATCATGAAATTGCTACTGTATATATTGTCCCTGCCTTTAATCCTGCTTTACTCATGCGTGTACATTGCACACACACGCATACACACACACACACGAGCACACACACACACACTCAGTCTGTTGGTTGTACCCCCTCTCCCATCCAGAACCCTCGGCAAGAGGCCTACCAGATGAGAATGGCCTCATCCCTGGCGACCAATCAGAGTGCAGCTAGCAGCCTGAAGGACCAGTTGAAGAGGTCCAATTTGGGAGGAAGTGATGGAGGTGATGGTGGGTCAAATGATAGTGGTAGTGCCTCTTATCAGCCACACCACCAAAGGTTGTAATAGTTATCAACTGGGTGCTCAGGAATTATGGCAGTGTAAACAACCAAGTCCAAGGGCATAGTCCGAGGATGAGATTGCCATAATTCCTGGGCAACCAGTTGACAAGTGTTATATGTCCTGCCATGCACACGCTATGTGCTACTGTGCGTTGCTATTGGAGCTATGCAGCAAATATTTGATTGGTTTGCTTAATCCCTAGATACCGCTGTGACTTCCTTTTTCTGATACCAGAATTTCAGTTTCTTATTATGTGTGCTGAAGCTAGTTCTGTTTATTGTTCGAGTGATCAATACCTAGCCTCGTTCCCAGGCCCATTCCCAGCTTTTCAATGTTGCACGCTGAAAAGCGGGAGGGCCTGGTATCAGAAGTCACGTGCGTGACGTAACGCGTAGAGAGACCGTAGAGAGACCTACCAGCAAGCTGGGTGCATCAAAGGTCACCGAGATTTGGAGGGCTCTTGTCACCAACGATCGAGAGGTACGATCCAAACGCTTGCTGTCGAGTGTAGTACGATTCTTTTAGTTCACAAAAGAGTAGCGATTGAAGAGCTCTGACACAAATTTAGCCCAGAACGGTGGCTTTGTTTAGTGGCCATATTTTGCTTGATTGTTGCGTAACAATCGACATCGCGCACGTGATTTCTGATACCAGACCCTCCCGCTTTTCAGCGTGCAACATTGAAAAGCTGGGAGTGGGCCTGGGAACGAGGCTAATCAATACCATTTGGGCATGTGTGAGTGGACTGACTGTCAACCTTTAACAGTACTCACCGTAGAGCCACACCTTGTATATATAGTACACTGTACATTGTATCATCTGTAGGTCAATGAGTTTACCAGGAGGTGTACCCAATGGTGGTGACCTGCCTACTGCATTTGGAAGAAAGAGACCTCGTGATGATGGTAAATAATGTTTACATACAACATGCTCCTGCAAACGGGTCCAGCAGGATTTGTTAAATTAGGGTGTTTAATTGAAAATTGTGCCTTATGAATGTGTGCTGGTGTTTCACAGTAAATACTGTTAGGTGTACTTACCATATACCTGGAAATTTTCACGGGACAAAAATTTCGCCAAGCCTAGCTGCCTTTGTATTACAGAATTCACCAATACGGTCATATGCTCTATGTAATCGTTAACACAGGACAAAAAATTCATGGAACAAACTTTTTGCCAACAAGACAAGGTGGCAAAATTGGTGAAAATTTTCTCTTGGCGAAAATTTCCAGCTATACTGTATATTGTACATGTATGTATATTTCTATTTCCAGACAGTTATAGTGAGCCAGGGGACAATGTCCACCTGTGGGAGGAAGGTTGGAAGGAGCTCTACTACAATAACAAGTTCGGTGTCCCCAGTTATGATGATGAATTCACCTGTAGCCTGGCAGAGCAGTACACTCGTGGCCTCTGCTGGGTGCTGGGGTACTATTACCAAGTAGGCACAAGGCATCGAACGTCTAAGCTTTCTCTTCAATTAACAAGGAATATATAAGTCATGGCAGCTTTTCAAAACTAACTGGTGGGAGCCCACTAATCTTACTGCTTGCCATTGGTTATTATCAGCATAAAATTTGTGCTACAAGCAAATGTCAATCCATGTACATGTGTGTCACATCTTCAAAAGTTTATAGCAGTAAGATGTGTGTGATAACTTGCATTCAGGCATGTGTGTGTACATGTATACTGTAGGGTTGTCCACCTTGGAAATGGTTCTATCCCTACCACTACGCTCCGTTTGCTTCTGACTTCAAGAACATCACCAGGGTCCGCAACGACTTTGTTTAAGGAACCACGCCCTTTGCCCCCCTTGAGCAGCTCATGGGAGTGTTTCCAGCATCTAGTGGGAAATTCCTACCTCATACATGGAGAGAACTCATGATGAGAGATGTAGGTTCTCTTTCTCTCTCCCCCCCCCTCCTTGTCTCTGTCTCTTGTGCTCTCTCTCTTCCTCCCTACTTTCTCCATTCTTTTCCTTCTCGATCCACAGGATTCTCCCATCATTGATTTCTATCCTACCAACTTCAAAGTTAATCTGAATGGTAAGAAGTTTGCTTGGCAGGGTGTGGCTCTCCTGCCGTTTGTGGATGAGCGACGTCTTCTCTAAGCACTCTCATTTGTCTACCCAAACCTCACTCCATACGAAGGTCAGTTTATGATACATTGTATCTACATGTGGGTGAAATATCAACTGTGTAATGAGCAATGATGAGAGGTGTCTTCTCCAAGCACTCTCGTTTGTGTACCCAAACCTCACTCCATACGAAGGTCAGTTTATGTCTACATGTAGGTGAAATATCGACTGTGTAATGAGCAATAATGTTCAAGAATCTGTTATATGTACGATAGATTACATGTGAAAACTGTTTGAAAAGTGGTAAATGCCATAGATTGGATATTTGCCATAATTATTGCATTACAAGAAATTTTGCTGATTGCAACAGAATTTTTGCATAATCTTTACAGTGGAGAGGAACAGTCTTGGATCAGATCGTATATTTGTCTACCGCTACAACAGGCTCTATCCAATATTCAAAATGCTCTATGAAGACAAAGACTCACAACAACAGGTCAGCATGCACCAATAGGGTTTAATTTTGCTCCTCTGTACTAATGTACATGTATATGAATATAACTTTTTACCAACTTAGTAACCTTGCACAGTACATTTTTCTCTTGAAATTGTTTCCTGATCTACTGTAGGTGTGCCTGACTAGGCCCTAGACTATGTTCCCTAAGATTTCAGGTTTGGCATGGTAAATGTATTTTTTTACACTTTTTCACACAGTCAGTGGAAATGAATCCTGGATTTGCTCACGGCATGAGAGGAACTTTATCAACTGACTACCGTATGTCCAGATTGTGTGAGCTAGGAGGACTAGTGGAGTCTCCTGTACCTTCTCTACATGACATCAAGAAATCCTATGCCATCTGGTAAGTTGCCAACTTGAAGAAATTTCCTTGCTTGGAGGAACACTGATATAAAATTCATTCACTACAGTGCCTGCTTCAAAGACCCTCACTATCCTGATGACTACATCTTTGAAGCTAAGCTCCTCTCCAATGTGACCATGCTACCAAGAACACTGAAGTCTCAAGGAGTGCTGGGTCTTTATCAGCCTCAGATAGGGTTCAGTCAGCGCGAGGGACCTCACAGGAGCTACAGCACTCCTGAGCCTGCCAGGAGAACGATTAGGTAGGTCCACACAAACTTACAGTTTGGTGTGACAGAAGAGCTATTTTGGGGCATTTTTGTGGTTCTAAATACATTTCTTTGTGGGAATGAGCTTCTCAGCTTTAACTATGTAAGCCTAGCTCAAACCAGGCTCTCTCCCTCCAAGCACAAAATTGAAATACAGAAAAGACGAAGGAGGGTGACAGCTTGGTTTACATGACATTGTGCTATACAGCATAGAAGTGTGTAATATTTGATCTCTTCTCCACCACAGACATTCCTTAGGAGGCAGTGATGTTGGTTCCCCTGGTGGGTGAGTACCACAGCTCTCAAGGAGACAGCCATGGTTTCTGTGGACTAGCACCCTCATTAAGCTCAGCCTATGGAAGCTACAACTCACCAAGTGGAAGAAGCGGCAGCTGGGGGCAAGGAGGAAGACTAGGCTAGAACTCATCAAGTCCTTATGAGCAGACTAGTGGATATAGCTATATAGAGAGACAGAGGACATCTGGTGGGTATAGGTCTCCATGTCCAGGTAGAGGTCAGAGTTCATGGAGCTATGGTGGCGGGTATGATGAACAGTGGTCGAATCAACAGACTCCATGGAGAAGACAAAGTGGTGAATTAACTTCTTTCCTACCCCCTCTCTCTCTCTCTTTCTCTCCTCCACCTGTCTCTGTCTCTTTCGTGAGAATAATTTCATGCTGTTCTAGACACTAGAGTCTACAACAGTAAAGAGTATTGTTCTCCTTGCATGATCTACATGACTAAGACTGGCAGTAATCGTATTACTGTCTTCCTACAGGTCCCTCTCCGTCTCGATGGAGTGCCCTTTCCCCTCCCTCTGGCTCCTCCCACTCCCCATACTATACCACACCCCCTTCCCAGCGTGGATCCTCTGGTGATGATCATCAGTCATTTCTCCCTCCCCCTCCCTCTCACTACCCCAACAGAAACAACTCGGCTTACCAATATGATCAGGTAACAGCTGTGCATACACAATTATTATAAAATTGGTAGCAACATTAATTTTCTGTTGTCTGTAGAGATCAAAAAGGGACAGCTACCACTACAACTAATACTGATGCAACAATATAATGTCATAGCAATTTTGTAAACTAACAAATACCACACAATTACTATTGTTCCTTGCACAAAAATTATTGCTAACATTATTAACCTTGTGGGTAAATGTACAATTATGTGGCTAACCACAAAAAAAGCAAAGTACAATCATGACTATAACTGACATACAATAACTCGCAAGTACACACATCACCATATTTCAAGCTTCAATTCAGTCATACCTCCTACTGAGTTTCTTTCTCTCACTGCATCCTCTATTTGTTCTTTTCCCTCTGGAGTGAACTTGTTGAGCCTGCATACATGATAATCACAGTCATGATAATATTATGATAGTATCAATGATGCAGTGAATAAGGCATAATCATGAGGTATTGTAAACTGATAGTATGACTTACTCAAGATAGAGGATTTCAAGATTTCTGGCTGATTTAATCAACTCTGTTAAACATGGTACACTCTCATCTGTGAGGTCGTTCCGATAAAGACTGTAGGAGAGAAGAAGAGGTAGTATAAGGTCAGTACATTGATCAAGGCATTGGTTAGTGCTACATGTATCATTGGTGAAAAGTTTATCTGTGTTAATTGTTTCTCATGTGTTAATGCTAGTATTGAGGATATGGCAACCTTTACCGTATTGGCGAAAATAAATTTCATGAAAATTAATGTTTATGCAATACAACAAGGTTGGTGAAATTAATTCTATCTCCAGCAAAAACTTTTGACCACATGGTATACTGTACGTGGAACCTCTGAGTTATTAACACTGCAGGACCCCATTGAAGTGACCATACTATGATAGTAGGGAGGTATCCTTAGTACAGAGAGTGCATACAGTTATGAATAAACAGAAAATCCTATTTACACCAGATGGTTAATCTTGCATGGGACTGTTCACTCTCAGAGTGAACCTTGTCTGTAGGGGTACGACTACACTATCCATGATTTGGAATTAGTAAGGAGGAGTCCCCTTGTACATGGTTGCAATGTACAGTACAGTATAAGGAGACTGCATGTTTTGCTTGCATTGCACTATCAGCCTGCATGTGCACTAAATTGGCTAGAGTAGTTGTGGTTGATAGGTTTGACCATTTAAGAAGCATGGTTTGCAGTGATTATGGCCATTTTAGGAACAATTTCTGCTGTTTTGATAGCATTGTCTGATCACCCTGTGATTTTTTGCCAACAATGACAACAATAATGTTGACACTGGACAAAACCATACCTTGTGCATGTACAAGTCTCTTGTACCCATCTTAAACATTGTTTGCTACCATGTGTAAATATGCTGTGCCCATAATGCATGCCAAAATGCATACATGTAGTTAGTTCAACATGGGTACCAATATTCACTGGGTGGTTGTGTACATGTAGCTAGAATGAGTGCCTCTACTAATTGATTATTAAATTTTCATGGTTTCCTACAAACAGCAGTAGTGGTGGCATCATCCCTAGGCATTTTTTCCATGTGGTAATTAAGTTGATAATGAAAATGCTATTGGCTGCTCACTAGAAAATTTACAGTGCGACTTACTTGAGTTCTTTGAGCTCTTCACAATTCTTGATACCGTCAAATAAAGCCTGAAGTACTTCATTACCAAACTGATTATTCTGAAGACTGTATGGAATAAGAAGTAGCAACACATCATATGTTATGGGAGGGTTGAGGATGCCCAGCATTCAGTGTACATGCACAGACATTTCATTCATGGATGAAACATATGCAGTCTATAATGCGAATTTACTAGATTCTCCTAGCAACCATAATATAACTAAATGACACTTACAACTCCTATCCTACCCCTCTCTCACAGTTATGGCAATATAACATTTCTGCTGACTAGGACAGCTGTATGGATAAATTACCGGTAGTTGTCAGTTACAAATTTTGACCTCTGAACCTACCACTACCCCACCCTCATTAGGTTTGTTGCCACACAATGTATGGGGTGACATTTCAATATGCAGCTTCCCAAAGAAGGTTTTGTCCCTTGCAACCACATTTAAATTGAGTACTAGGGAGGCTGGATATGATATGGGAAACACAGAATGGCCTTACACTACATGCACCTATGGATATGAGGATTCTAACAAACCGTTGTATTCAACCTTACGTGACCTACTGAATGGTATGAAGTTTTGAAGTACACTTGAGACTTTCTCCCAATACTCGAGCTCCAGAGACATCAAGATTGCAGTACTGGAGTCTATATGGGAAAACGGTTGTCATTTCATTCTCAAACACTACATAGTGTTCTCCCCAGCATAGATAAAGTAAGGTATATTGGTCTCATACATGTATGACTTCTATACTGATTTTACTTTGATGTGGCAATGTGGCGAGGCTCAAAGCTTTGATGTGGCCACAAACTCCACCCACACCATAAGCTCTAAAATTTGGCCCAGGCTTGGAAAGAACACTGACAAAGGTAGGTGTACCACATCAAATTTATAACAGCATACATGTTTTTATTAATTATCATCAGATAGCATGAAGATGATAAACTACATGTATTACTCACGTGAGCTTCACCAAGTTAGTGCAGTGCTTGATTGCTTCCAGTACAGTCAGTGGACAACTAGTACTCACAATGCTAATACACAAACAATAAACATAAACAGCCATTACTATTATAGCCTCAGCAAAACTAATAGGGCAATAGGAAGAAACAATGTTTGATGCTGTATGTGGGTATCATGATGGCCACTCCTTCCCATCTGGCCTGGGTAACCATGCTCAGTCAAGCAGTTCATTACATAGCTACAATGATACTTACTGTAGCTCCTCTAAGTTAGGGCAGTGTTTGAATCCTTCCTCAACCCCAAGATTAGTGATGTCAATACTGACAAGTCTGCATGAATGGCAACAAATTAAATCAATCACAACAGTAAACTTCCCACCAGCTGTTTAGGTAGTAACATGAAGACAAGGTATACTAGTACACTTATGGCCAGCTGGACATACTATTATGCACTACAGCCTTCACTATGCATAATGCTACAGAGGTATGGATTTGGGTTGACTTACGTCAGTTTTTGAAGGTTAGGACTAGCATTGAGCTGACGATTGTGATTCACACTCACACATTCACGACCATCACCAATCAGACTGCAGTGAATAGGGTAATTAGCAACTCAATACAATTACATGATTGTTTTGTGTCTCATGATAAACCACTATCAGCACATGAGACCTACACTCCTTACAGGTGTGACTAAGACATATGCACTACTACTACCATGCACACATAGCTACTAAGAATGAACTCACAGTAAGTCAATCAGACCAGGCACTGTGACAAGACTGAGAGCATCCAGCACTGACTGTACAGCTTCACCCTCACTGTGGTGGAATAATTAGAGCAACAATGTGACATAATACATGCACAACAATAATACATCATAACATACTAGACTGTCAGTGAAAGTTGACGGTCACCAACTCCCTTCAAGAGAGCCACAGCATCATCGACACTAAAGTTACAACTTTGAAAATTTAACTTAATTGTAGTATACTCGGCAGTTTTCAAAACATAAGTAATGCACGCCAGATCAAAAGTTCCAATGCTATAAAACTCAAGGTTGTTTTCATGAAAGTGTAAGACATCAGTACATGCAGCACTGTGGTGTGATTCATAGGCACACTGGATATGAAATAAAATGTTACCATGAGTAGCATCGAGTATTTGCTTGAATAGGTTCACTGTGCTCTCTTTAGAATAGTCCAAGATTCCAAATAAAAAACGCCACACAACATAAAGATGACTCTTATTGGTGTGAGAAGTGATGATAGATTCTTGTTCACTTTCATCATGATCAGCAATGTAGAGAGCTGAGAGATACTCCTGTAGTGTGAGATGGAGAAACGAGTAGGTGTCATCATAACCAACTGTCGCTAAGCAACGATCAATAACAAGTAATCCAGGGTTCTCTTTGTCATTCATGGAACCAACATCACCACAAATATCTGAAATTTCAGACTTTTTGAAAACTTGCTGAGATTCAACCGTTGCTTTAAATGCCAAATTACATATCTTATCAAAAATTGACTTTTCCTTTGGTAGTAGTTGATCAAAGGAAGTCAACTTATCTATGTATTTGGTGCCTTTACTAATAGTACGGAAAATGGAAGAGAGAGTAAAGTACCGGTAGAACTCAGTTTCAGTCACTGGTAGAGTAGCATTTCCTTGCTCATACAGAAACACCAGCATAGCACAATGGAGGGGAAGATAGCATAGGTTCATTAAGTTAGGGTGTTGTTCTAAATGCTGTATAAGTTGCTTGGCCCTTTCTTTCTCCTTTCTCTTCTCAAAATAGCTGGTAATATACTGTACTACCTGATCTTTAAAAAATCCCATCACCTCAACCCATTTTGTAGTACGTTGGCGAAAACGCTGAGTGGCAGCTGGGCGAGACGACACTATCACAATGGACCTGGAGTACACTTGCTTCAGTATAAGTTTAGAAACATAATTATCATCACTTGCACCTGGAGCATATTCGTCAAAACCGTCCAAGATAAATACTACATCCTCACCAAGTCTTCCCTCAATGTAAGATGCTAAGCCGTCAATGTCTGCCTGAGAAGGAGCACCATAAGCAACTCGCAGTAGGTCGTGTAAATAGATGTCCCTTTTCTTACTAAGGTATCGCAGCTGAACTAATACCACAAGCATGGAATGTAAGATTGTTCCTCTTGCCCAATCACACGACACTTTAACCATTAGAGTGGTCTTGCCACTTCCTGGCCGACCCTCAAATAAAATTAAAGATGAAGGATCAACCTTTTCAAACATTTCACTAAAACCTATCTTAGATTTTTTCCCATACACTTCATCAATGTCTTTCCTAATTGTTTTAAGACCAATGTGATTAGCATGTTCATCCTGTTTGACTAGCGCAAGCTGAACAAACTGGACAAGCTTGAGTGGTGGCCATGCATCGGAGGAGCATTCCTGAGCTAGGTATGAGTCTATCAGCTTTCGGCGCCAGTGGTCAATGTGCTGTGTGATGTTTGTAGAAAATGGAACTTGTCCCAAAGGATGTTTAGATGGATCAAGTTTCCGCCGTTTTGAAGATAAAGTAACCTCGGATTCTAGATAAAGAATTAACAACTATACCATTCTACTCAAAAAACAGATAATTACCATGAAGTACATACCTTCGTCCTGCTCTTGTCCTGGACATGGTGTCCAACTTGGCTTGTGCTGTGGTGGTGTACCCTCCTGAAAGCTAAACTGAAATGGTATACCTACACACAACATGAACAAAAAATAATATCCACACTATTTCCATGGACACTGAGATAACATAACTAGGGAAAAGCACTGTCCATGAATATTGAATACTCACTTAATCAGTTTACCTTGAAAAGAGTTCATGCTGTGCACTTGCATGGGTCCCGGCTGTGCACATGACCAGGGAAGTTGATGATAAGGAGAACTAGGACGCATGAATTGTGTACCACCTACATGCATATTATGAATAATCTCAGTTAAATAGCACCCCAATCTTGGTATTCATGTTATATTTACCTCTCCAGCATGGGAATTCGAAAGGTGGCTGTTGGCCATAGGGGAAATAGAGTGGTAAAGGCCCCATATTGGAAGGACCTCCAGCACTTTGCATTCCATCATGACCAACATGGTCTAAATGGACAAAGTATAGTTTCATAACAATAATTATACCCAGTCACCAGTGAATACTATAATATTATCATCATAAGCATACTTGTTGTATGTCTGCTAGCTATATCCATAGCCAAGGCATAGTTACTCCCACCAGAGGGACTGCCCACTGCCTCCACCAGTCTCTGCCATGTTGGAGGACCATGTCTTTCAATATTATACTCCTGTCTGAGCCATGTTAGTAGTACTTGAGTAAGTGCCTGTGCAACATTTTGTGAGTTTGCTTGTTGAATAGCTTGCAGCTCTCCAAGAGGAAGACCCAGTTCTATGCCAAGTTGGTAGTAGCCAGCCTTGATAGTCACTAGCTCACGGTATATCTCACGAAAGTCATCTTCAGCTAGGTTATGGGGATGATGATCACAAAAATTGATGTAAGTAGCTATAGAAACTATTTACAAGTACTTGAAGTGAACCATTCACTGTGAGCAACAAACAGGCTTTCAAACGGTACATGTACTTGCTACAGTGCTATAACAACGATATCATAAGGTAAAGGTCGTCATAAAACATAAAGTATGTGGTATAGGGTCGCCAAGTTCACATACAAGGCTTGAGGGGTTCAAGGCACCAGCAGTAAGTCAGGAGGAAATCTCGTGGTCCTCCCCTCCCCCCACATATCTCATCTCAGCTCATCACAGTGTAGGATTATATGTGACCCTCCACGAGAAAACCAAGCATAATGCGCTGGACATCAATCTGAGATACAAGCCATAATAGTCGCCTGGGGTGATGATTATCGATTCTCACTTTTTGGCATGGATTGATAAAGGAATCACCCCTCTACACGAAAGTCTGCTTCGTAGCTTCTAGAACGCTATACTTACTGAGTTATGGCTTGAAGAAGTCAGCTGTGTAGCTACATAGTAGTCTCGCATGGCCAGACTCTACTCTCACAGAGAGAAAGAGTCTGGTGAACTGCCATAGAGCAATTTGTTCTTGATGCCCACCGTTAAATTGGTGGGTGATAAGTGGGTGATGATGTACTTCTGAATAGATATTACTACGTGTTGGTGGTAAAGCTTACCGCAAGCTAACTTACAACCCATGCGG
Organism: Stappiaceae bacterium; assembly: GCA_964291365.2. Classification (GTDB taxonomy): domain Bacteria; phylum Pseudomonadota; class Alphaproteobacteria; order Rhizobiales; family Stappiaceae; genus JBDWFY01. The sequence goes on along the minus strand of OZ220010.1, from coordinate 306,630 downwards.
TACAAGTGTGTACATAACACCTCGATGTTAGCGCCTGCCGTTTACTCTACAAGGTCAATGCCAGAACAAAGTGTTCTATGGCAGTTCACCAGACTCTTTCTCTCCATGAGAGTAGAGTCTGGCCACGTGAGACTAGTTACATAGAGCATTCATGGCATGGATCTGTTGCTGTAGGCAACCGTGGCAGCTGCGAATAAAAAGGTTGCCAGCCACTTTTCTTCTTCAATTTTGTGTACAAACGAGCCTTAGAAACACTTGTCTTCTCGTTCTTTTCCATCGAAACGGCGAATGCTGCTCTCGTGGCAGCCATCTAGTTCATTGACTTTGTGGGCGGAACCACGGATTTTTAATAAACGGTGAGTATACAGACTTCCGCATGCAATGTACATAGCAATGTTTCATTAGCCTCGTCCCCAGGCCACTCCCAGCTTTTCAATGTTGCACACCGAAAAGCTGGGAGTGGCCTGGGGACAAGGCTAATGTTTCATTGGGCTTTTCCATTAATAAAGGATACACCCCCACGGAAGACTCTTAGTTACTTCCTGACGGTAAAAGCTATCATATTTTAATTACTTTCTTGATGGAAAGATTAACTCTCTTATACTAATTCTTGATAGTTGGCCACTGACTCTTTAATGATTCCAAGTGGTATTACCAATAGTTTGCCTGGACTTGTACTCATCTTGACAGGGGATGCTAATGAAGATAATTAAATTCTATATGATCTACTGTACATGTGACATTTCTAATGGTTCGGTATAATATATAATTATGCTTCTATGGCAACTTAGGTAATCTTCAGAAGTAAGACCTAGCTATAGAACTAGCTAATTTCTAGCTAGGAAGCCGAGATAAACACGGCTCACTTGTAATGTTACATTCAACATCAAGGATGAGTCTCACACCCACAGCCCCACCCTACTATACCAATTTCCCTCTAGGTCTCCTATTCATGTGTTATTGCCAGATGTGGTAGTTGACATTAACTTTGTCTCGGGGTGTACCACCAAAAAATAGTGTGGCTATAGCTATCAGACAGTAGCTATATGTATCAATACTATGTGAAAGGATTATTAGAGGGCACTGTGCAAATTGTGGGAAATAAATTTAAAGACATACTTAATTTCTGAAAGGGACTGCTAAGAGTGCATTCTGCAAGGGGCTGTCAAGGATGTACACAAGAGAGCTGTAGAGGTTATTTCTAGGATATTTTATACTATAATATTCAGATTCTAGGAGGGATTTGTATTGACGCTGTCACGGTTAGCTAGCCAAATATTTAGCCATAGGCTGCTGCTTATTATCACTGACCATCAACTAAAGCAGCGATACATTGTGTACGTGTAAGTTTCTGCTCAGCAGATCTATAGACAAACAGCTAAGAGTGCCTAGCTATGCATAAAAAAATCTAGTTCTCCTTGGATGAGATAGCCATGTACATAAATAAAACTGATCAGCTTGCTGCTCACAGGGTTTGTATTTTAAGTAGTCTAGGGAGATCATGTGACGATTTAGTGATAGGTATATAGATTAAAATTCCTCAATGCATTTTTTTCCCTATAATATTACTACAGTAATGAACACATGAATAGCTAAAAGCTAATACAAAGTATGTACCCAGTCAGAGCTAATCACAGTTTCTGTTTCGATTTAGGCCAAGATTGTGACTTGTGTGTCCATACAGATACAGTTTGCTACGGTATCAAAAAGATTTATGAACAACGCAATGTCCAAGCAATCACCATGCTAAGTTCGAGATTTATCTGATATATAAAAATCCTAATTGCTATACCCAATAAGCGACATAGGTTTATATGGCGGTTAGCAGAAACATAATACAAACCTATGGGAAGAATGCTTTATTTCAAAGATTTTTTATAAATTCAGCAATGGATCAGAAATATCTCAAACTTGGTATGGTGCATGCATGATTTCTTGTTGACACTGTAGCTATCTTAATCATGTCCTGTGCATCAGTGGTATTGCTAAGGAGTGCATGTGGATTCATATGCACCCAGTCTTTAAAATAATACTTAAATGTTTACCTAGCACTTAACTGTCACTGTATGCCATGTTTAATAGTAGTGATGTTTACTGAATAAGCCAGTAGCAAGTGTACTACATGTAGTATACCGTATAGCCGGAAATATTGGCGGTGACTAAAATTTGGTGGTTTGGTGGTTTGGTGGTCAGGGAAGCGACCGCCAAATTTAAATCCGTCAAATTTCGTGTGCGCGCATATTATATGTGTGCTAGGCGGGCCTACCGCCAAATTTAAATCCGCCAATATTTTTATTTGGGCTGCTCAAGACCAAACCGTCAAATTTAAAGACCGCCAATATTTCCGGCTATACGGTAATACATGTACCTACCTGGCAGTGCATGCAATATTTACAACATGCAGTTTATAGGCTTGCAAACTTCCATTAGTTTTGTGCACCCACCTGTGCAGTGATCAACAATTCTAACATGCATGCACCCAGTACACAAACTATCTAGAGACGCCACTGCTGTACATGTAAATGTAAACCATGTAACTGTCTTGTACATGTACACTGAAAGTTCCATAACTATACTATTATTTATTTTGTGGCAGCTATGAAAATTAACCTTAAGAAATATTATCCACAGAATTAGTGGCACTGAGTTGTTTTTACACAAATTCTGCTTCACGACAAGAAGTTCGGATTTATAGATACCATATCACCTCTAGGGACTTCAGTAATAGCTTATCAATGACCATTTGTGCATGCTCACCAGTGGGCTGACCTTAATTAATTCTTGAGCCTCTGCTACTGAGCTTGGGGGATAGTGTATTAAGCTGCATGACTAATATAGCAGGCCTGTAGGCAGGGGGTACATGTGCACCCCCCTTTTCAGACTAAAACTGATAAGTATTCAAAGTGACGTCTTCAACATTGTCACCCACTGGCGTCTCTAGGTGCTTAATATGTACTGGATGCATGTTTAGAATTGTGATAATGGCATGCATAGGTGCGTGCACAAAGGTTTACAACTCCAAGCCAATTATTGTACTATCATACTGTCACTAGTGCACAAACTACCAGGTAGGCACCATGGAGGACAGTGAATTAAAATTGTGTTAGCTGTGATTGTGCATAGTGCATACAGTGAGCTTGGACCTGGTAAACATTATAAAGGGTGCACAGGTGTGGTGCACATGAACCCACGTGAAAACACCACTGTAATCATGAACAGAATTTAAGGTTGTTGGGCCACCCACGTGCACTAGTTATAATAATACATACTCAACTTAAACACATTAGGTTGCAGGTCACATGTCCACTTTTTCACGTGCACTCCCTTTCAATGATCTCTGGCTATGGGCTATATAGTACAGCTAACTGGACCAGCTAGGAATGTACACAACTTTCTTAGCCAGAGGGGGCTAAGTACAATAAACTTTCCACAATTTACAGAGGTTTTCATTATCTGCAGGCCCACCTTCAGTTAGGCTACACTGAGACTTACAGCTACATCATTATGTTGCAGTATTCCCCAGCATACTTAAGGCATGTCGGCCCTGCAAGCCTTCAGCACAGATTTTTCTTTGATGTGGGAAAAGAAAGAGCCCAAAAGCTTCAATGTGGCCGCAAACCATGCCCAAACCATGCCTTGAATTATTCTTGGGGAGAACACTGTGTTGGTGAAAAGTCTGGGAGGGAGGTTTAGCCACCAGAAATAACTTTTTCCCATACATTTGTATTGCTGTTGGCACGTTTCTTCAAATCACAGCTGAATCAGTGGCTCATCAGGAATTAAAATCTTAAACTTAACACTTGGACCATTAGCATTGTTAATTTTTTTCCTTTGCATGGCAATAATATGCCTTAATTGATCTATTAATCCCAACTTAGCAAAGGGTCTGTTGTACAACATAAGTCATAAATTGTTGATTTTAATTGATTCAAAGATATAATAATTATTAAACCACGCACATGCGCAAGGGGTGAAGTGATTGGTTTTGTCCGTCATCTGTCGTCAGCACAAAAATAGCCAAATCTCGACACCTCATTTTCTGAGCAAGCTGTAAGCATCATCAAATCATCGGAAAAAACTTGCTTGTGTTTGCTTCGAATCGCTAGCACGGCTCATAAGCACTACAAATAGTGCATTTTTGTTGACCTCAACCACACCTAGAGCTGTTCATGTGCTTTCTGCCCATGCATACAAATTGGTTGGCCATTGGCAGGTAAGAGTTGCAAATGAATGTGTGCTCCTACAGATCTAGATATTGCATATTAGTATCAACATGAGCGCACGAGGTATGTGCTCTAAGGGAGCTCTAGTTTCCTATAGTTTAATAGCAAAAGAAGGCAGTACTCACCATCTTCTCTGTCATAAGTTTTACACCCTTCAGCTTTTGCACACACCTCTGCTAGAAGGTTAGGGTAGCCAGCAGGAAATAATGGATCCATAAAAAAATAAGTTCCTAGTTTAATGGTGTCCAATGCTGTACTCATACATTGCTAACTTCTCTGTCATTATATGCCCTTCAACTTTAGCCTAGTAGGTTAAGAGTAGCAGGAAATCATTACTGTGGGCGTACAAGGCTGTACTTTTATGTTGCTACTATGATCTTCTCTGTTCAAGTAGTACACACTTCAGCTTTTGCATACAGCTAGCCTGGTAGGTCATGGTTAGCAGGAAATTATTACCAAGGGTGCACATATACACCTTGACACGGGATTCACTAATAATGAAAAAAAAAACAAGGACATACTTTCCTAGTTTAATAGCGTAAAAGGCTGTACTCTCATGTTGCTATGTACATGTATCTTCTCTGTGATACGTTGCAATTGTACACCGGCCCTTCAGCTTTTGAATACAGCTAGCCTAGTGGGTTAGGATTAGCAGGAGATCATTGCCAAGGGTGTACAAATGATGTTACATCAGACTCACTAATAGTGAAAAACATAAGGACCCACAAGTATAAATTTGCTATGTAACAATACTATTGTGTCTTGTACATATAGTTATTCCGCGAAAGCATGTGTATGGTTATAAGATTGAATAGCCCCTATATATTGTTCTCCCCAGCCCCTTTCAACATAACGACCTCCATGCTTTAAATTTAATATGTAAGTTTCTTTGATGTGGTAAATCTGAAATGATTCATGTGGTCAAAACTCCTACGCTTACCTACTATAATTTAAGGGAGAACCCTGATCCCATCACTAATTAATATAATTCTCTTTATGGTCCAGGTAGACAATCCTAATGGTGAGCCTGAGGGTACTTAAATTTAAGGGGGACGGAAGACAATTAATGACTTCTTGGTGGTCTTAATGTTCCAGTTAATTACTTCTTGATGGTGTACCCGACTTTAATTAGATCTAGGTGGTCATATGACGATTTCAGTCTTCCATGGGGTGTATCCTTTATTATTGGAAAAGCCCATTGCACTTTCTGCAAACGATCTGGGTACATTTTGGCTCATATCTCCATGACTACACGGGCTAGGTACTTCAAATTTGTAGGAGCAGCAGTTCAAAGGTTGTAGTTGGTAATGGTGCCCTTAACTCAAAATCGGTTGTCAGCGCATTATGCTTGGTTTTGTCATGGAAGGTCACATATAATGATGACATCATGCACTTTCTGTCTTCCTACTTTAGATCTGCACACTGTATAGTCAAGGAATAGCTACATGTATCTAGCCATTTTCAAACGCAATTATTCACAGAGTTGGCTAGCGTCCTACCTGGGTACCAATAGCTACTGGTATAGCACTGACTTGCTCCGTAAATGCACATTGTGGAGCGGAGGACGCAAAGATACCAATAGTATATAATTTATTCTTGAAGATACGGACTGCCCAGCATAGCGTAAGTTACCGATTTTCGTCCAGCGCCAAAAATCGACCACTGCACTGCTCTATGAAGCAGGTCAAAGGTAAATTCCAAGGCGCCCACGCAAAACCGCAAATTGGCCAAAAATCGTTGCACAGCATCGAATGAACAGCCGATTATCCCTGTAGCTGGCCGAGGATCGATGATTTCGGCTGCATATACATCACCCTCTAGCATCGAAAATTATTGAACGAATACGGTAAGGATCATCAGGCTAATAGAGCTTATTGAGCTGAGTTCAAAGGTCTTTGTCTGATCTTCATGCGATGTTCTGTTCAAGAGATATTACACGCGGAAATAAGTTGGCCGAAACTGGTAATTTACGCTACCATAATTCGCATTATTTTCGTTCGCAAATATTTCATGTTAGAAATTTTCGTGTAACAATATTTTTGTCTATTTCATGTATGCGCCACATATTCACTATGCATAATACTATTGGTAAATAATATTCGTGTAAGAAATTTTCGTCGTTTTAGGTGGAACAAAATTTTATAACAACGAAAATTTTGCAAATTACGGTACTAAATTACACCTTTACCCATAGATTATCTATGATTGACCTTACCACAGTGAATAGCAGATCACCAGTTGGTTCATGAGGGTGTAGTTGTACACAGTTTATTATCACAGCCACACAATTTAATATCCACAATCATATTAATGCTTAATGCATACATGTAACTCAGGTTACCCCTTCTTGTAGTGTGTGAGTAATTTCTTGCCGTATACAACTTTTTGTACAGTAATCAAATACTTGTACATAAGGGTAGACCACCTTAGTCTCAAAACCAGACCTCTCCCTCCGCAGCGTTTAGTTCTTTCAGGATAAACACGCGAAGGGAGGGTCTGGGAGACTGCCTGTACCATTTTGGATCCATGCGCCAAGATCTTGGCGGCCAATCAGATTGCAGAACGCGAGTGACGTAACGCGTTTGAACGTTTGAGCGACCAGATTGACTTTGTTCGACGAGTTTAGTAGATCTAGGTACTTTACAAAGGCTGATTCGATCACAGAGAAGGTCCACAGCTCTCATATAAACGGCCAAGTGAATATATCAACTGGCTAGCTCTTGGTATCGTGTTGGCGGGCCCAACGTGTGACATCATGTAAGGCCAGGCAAACTACATTCATAGTTTAGCATCAGCCACATCCTCAAAGTACATGTGGGCGGGCAGTAGTTTAATTAAATTACTGGTCGTTCACGTGATTGAACCACGCCCCTTATACCTTACTCCGCCCCCAAATTAGTGCCACCCCCCCTCAAATTTCGGCCAAATCGGCTTGAAGCGGTGACATGCGGGCGCTGATGCTAAACTATAAATGTACTTTGCCTGGCCTAAAATTAATGTTGATCATCCAAAATGGTACGTGGTATAAGCAGCTAGTCTCCCAGACCCTCCCTCAGCGTGTTTATCCTGAAAGAACTAAACGCTATGGAGGGAGAGGTCTGGTTTCGAGACTAAGACCACCTAGCCTAAGTGGCTAATATTAAGGTCGCCTTGACGTATGATTCGTTGATATCTGAGAGTCTATAAACTCACTTAACGTTTGAGGTGTAGATCTACTTTCATCCATTTCCTCTCAATCACAACAAAATAGCCTCTGAAGTGGTTCATACAGTTAATAAGCTGATCATGATCGTCTCAGTTTAAAGTCAAGTTTCACTGTTTGAGTCTCCACAGTTGTCAATACTTTCTCGATGGCGGTAGCTACACGTACACTAGCCTCGAGCCGCCTTGGTTCGAGGCTATAGCTACACCAATCGATCACTTTTTGCCAGCGAAGCACTTTTATTATCGCTTCCTGCAATCAACTAACTAGGAGGCGTGGCATATTAATTCCGAGCGAAGCGAGGCTATAATCGCATACTGTTGAACTTTCCGTGGACGTGGACGTGGACGTGGACGTGGACGTGGACGTGGACGTGGACGAGGACGTGGACGAGGACGTGGACGAGGACGTGGACGTGGACGAGGACGTGGACGTCTTTGACAGCCGGTGTCGTATAATTTGGCCAAATGGCTGGACAGATAACGACCAGACTTGGTACTGTGACTCTTCAGGTTGTGACTAGCTCCTCTAGCGAATCTTAGACTGTGGCATGGCTGCATTTTCTCCAGCGTGGCCGAAAGGTTTTTGACGACCAATATTAAAAATGTCACATTTGATCTTGTCGATCTTTACCTTACAATGTCAACTCGGCACATTACTATGTAAATTATGTGCGAGGATTGCACTAAGTGTACCCCTAGTTAGACCTACAAGCCCCTCCCATTCCGCATTTCCGAAGACCCACACCCAAAGCACAGCAGTCTAGTGTGAAGTTGGTGAATATTTTAATATAGCTAGGATCTCCACTACTCGGTGATCATTTCTTTTCCAGCTATCCAACCTTATAACAAACAAAATCGAAGTATTATCTGACTACTAGTGAACTATCAGCTAATATAATCTCTGTGGCCCTGAGAAACTCTACTTGATGAAGACCCATCCACGTGCAGCCGCGGGGCTGCAGCTGCTACTCCCATTCCTGGCTGTCTCCCTGCTTCTATCATGGCTGCAGCTAGATCTAGCAGATGCTCAAGTGATTCAGAGAGACAAGATGATGTGGGTGCCTGCCTCGAACCCCATGGCACTGTGCAACGATTTCACACGAGCTGGTTTCTTTATACGTCGAAACACGGCCTCGGACAACTGGATCGTGTTCTTGGAGAGCGGCGGACTCTGCTACAACGGAGAGAGCTGTAATAGACGCTTCTTCGTCAGAGCGGTAAGGCTTCAAAGTAAAGTGTGGTGTGGGTACTTCCTTGAAAATTTAATTTTGGTGAGATAGTGGGTTCTTTATGTCAAGGAGTCAAATGAAGTGGTGACAAGAAATGTAAGTATTGGTTGTACTAGCTATATCACTGTTTTCAACACACTGAATCTCACAATGTGTCAACAAGTTGCCAGCTACGTGTACGTAGTATACTAGAATACTAACTTAACTCTTTTCTGTGAAAGTACTAGTCAGCCTGATGGTGAATAATCTAATGGAGTTGATTTAAGAGAAGGCTTTTGTTAGTTTAAACTCTTCCAGTCAACAACCTCCACTTCACCACTTCTCTTGCATATCATAATAATTCTTGACTGATCACGCATAAGTTAATGTGTAGCCTTGTCCCTAGGCCCTCTTAGCTTGTGTAACATTGAAAAGCTGGAAGGGCCTGGCATGGGAATGAGGCGGTATAATTGTGCACTTTGAGACTCTGTATGACAGTAATAATGCCATAAACACTATGAGACTAGGTATGTATATAGGGCCATACCTAGATAGGATCGCCTTACATTACTTTTCATGTTACAGGTACGTGAGAGAGCAGACATCAGAGATAACTCGCAGCCTGACGTGATACCCTGTGGTCGCTTTGATCCGTTCAGTGCCTGGAGGCGAACTGTGTATAGTGGTGCAGCGACCGCACGTCGCACCGTCTCTCCACTCATGGTGTCAATGCAGTGCTTTCTTGGCAACAACTTGGAGATCGAGGGAAGGAACATTCTTGACACTGATAGATGGTCTTGCCACGAAAAGTAAAGAGAAGTTCACTAGAGTTTCTAAAATTGAAACAACCAGACTGGGAGCTTGTTGTATAGTTGAAGCAGCTGCATTGAGATGCACCAGATTTGACAGCACTTGTGGTAGTCGTCTCTTCCCCTAGCCATATGTCACTACTGCAGTATGGAATTAGTATGTGGATGTAGTTGTGAAAGAGAGGGTTTTCTGTTGGATCCAAGTATTATTATGCAGCTACATGATGTCTATATACATATACATGTACATTTCAAAGAAGGGGTGAGAAAATTAATATCAGTCGTATATATAGTGGTTTTGTGTTTAGATGGATGGGCATTGAGGTGGGTCTAGATTCCATGTATAATTTTATGTACATGTATGCTGTGATCTAGTAAATCATTTTGTACCCCAGTGAGAAGCACGGTGAGATCATGCATATCCAAGAGGACCTACAGAGCCGTGGCTGTCAGCTCCCTCCTATCAAGCCAAAGGGTTTGACAGCAACCGTATCACTCCAGGTACAGAGTTCATGGTGAGGCTGGCCATCTGTCTGCAGTACTACATCCATGACCTTATGAACACAAACCAAGCATGGCAAAACATTTCTGTGAGTTCATCCTTTGAAAGCAGTAGCTTTTGAGACTAGTTGATAGATACATTATATATACATGTACATGTAATCTCAATAAGGACATTTCCTTTCCCAGTCATCTAGTCAAAATCAAATTTAAGAGAACTTTTAATGTAATTTGATCATTGTTAGCAACCCTGTTCAGGTCGTGCTATGAAAGAGTGTACAGGAGAGGCCAAAGAGGACGAGGGAGAGTTTGATAAGATGGCCAACTCCAGTGGGGCAGCACAGAAGGATTTCATCTTCATCAGACTGCCAGTGCGCTCAGGGAGGTGCGTGTATTACATATTTGTCACTGTGTGTGTGTGTGTTTTGTGGTATTGGGAAAGGGTTGGGAACAATGTCTGTCCGCTATTTTCACTGTGGAGGCTATATGCTCATCTGAATAGGAGTGCACCCCCATATATGTGCGCACAAACACTGTCTAGTCCCCATTGATCTGGTATTAAACTTGTGGCATATTTTCCTGTCTTCTTATCTCATTAATTAAATAATTACATCATATAAGGCTGTATATTACAGTATTTCTAATTTATTCTTTCTAAATTTCTAAACTATCCTTTTGTTTATGCAAATGTCAAGTCTCCCCATCATTCTTATTAGTAACAAAGGTGTGTATGGGGTGCTGGGTGCCTGGCCTTGAGAACCAGGAATGGTAGGTTAAAGAGCTCTTTGTCCCCGGGGGAACTCTCCCTACTCACCCAGCCTGCTCCCCAAATTTGTGGACATGTAACATGAGGGGTTTATTTACAGCCTATACACAGATCTTACATTATACTTTCTATACATCACACTGTATTAGCTTTACACAGATTACATGACAGAGAAGTAGAGGCCATCTTGTACAAAACTAGACTTAGTGTCCTCAGTCTACTTTTAGACCATTCTAAAAATAACATTTCTAGAAGAAGCTGAATATTCATCACCAATGGTTAGCACCTACTTACAAGCTCCAATTGTTCCCACCATATATTATTTCTAGGATTTCCCTTATGCATGTTTACATGCATGTACTAGTTTATGGGTGAAATTGCATTGGTAACCTCCGCTCTCTCTTTATCTATATCTCCTTCCCTCCCTCTCTCTCCTCTCTAATCATTGCAGGGTTACTCTCCCAAGTGGACCCCCAAGGCCAGTTTGCACCAAAGGTAAGTTTTAGTGTACCAGTGTTAGGTTATAATTTTCGCCAGGAGAAATTTTCACCACCTACTTTTGTTGGTGAAATTGTTATCTGTGAATTTTTTGTCCTGTGTTAATAATTACACAGAGGACATGGCGACCTTTACCACATTGGCGAAAATTTATTCCACCAAATATTTCTGCAATATAAGGTAGCTGGGCTTGATTTTTGTCCAGTGAAAGTATTTGGCTATACTGTATCATAAATCAACACAGTTTGATGTCGGTTTGAGTGGAATGTTCCCGCATGAAGTCCTGTGTGTATTAGTTTAATGCCACTTGTGCTTACATATTATGCAAAAATTGATGAATACAAGAGATTGATCATGAAATTACTACTGTATTTCCTTGCTTTTTGTATATGGATTATTCTTGCTTTTACCATTACTCATACTTGTACATTGCACACACACACACAGCCTGTTGATTCAAGCCCCTCTCCCATCCAGAACCCTCAGCAAGAGGCCTACCAGACGAGAATGGCCTCATCCCTGGCGACTAATCAGAGTGCAGCTAGTAGCCTGAACGACCAGTTGAAGAGGTCCAGTTTGGGAGGAAGTGGTGGAGGTGATGGTGGATCAAGTGATAGTGGTAGTGCCTCTTATCAGCCACACCACCAAAGGCTAGTTCACAGATATACATAAAAGCAAATGGAAAATTTGGTGGGGAATGAAATTAATTTTGGCAACCTACTCGTCCACTTCACAACACCAAATTAATACCTATATGCATATACAGTACACTGTACATTGTATTATCTGTAGGTCAATGAGTCTACCAGGAGGTGTACCCAATGGTGGTGACCTGCCTACTGCATTTGGAAGAAAGAGACCTCGTGATGATGGTAAATAATGTTTACATACAACATGCTCCTGCAAACTTTAAAGAGCCCAGCAGGATTTATTCTATATTACTGATACAAATATACTGTACCTTGTGAATATGCGCTGCTGTATCACGGTAAATAATGTTAGGTTTATTGTACATGTACATATATTTCTATTTCCAGATAGTGACAGTGAGCCTGAGGACAATGTCTGCCTGTGGGAGGAAGGTTGGAAGGAGCGCTACTACAATAACAAGTTCGGTGTCCCCAGTGATGATGACGAGTTCACCCGTAGCCTGGCAGAGCAGTACACTCGTGGCCTCTGCTGGGTACTGGGATACTATTACCAGGTAGGCACAAGGCATTGTAGCTTTTATGAGATATAAGAATGTCTAAGCTTCCCCTTCAGTTAACATTGAATGTTGTAGCTATTAAAAAATAACTAGTGGGAGCCCATTTATCTTACTGTTTGCCATTGGTTATTATATTTAAATGTGCTACAAGCAAATGCCAATCCTTGTACATACAGTAAAATGTGTGTGATAACTCTTGCATTCAGGCATGTGATATATATTGCAGGGTTGTCCATCTTGGAAGTGGTTCTACCCCTACCACTATGCTCCGTTTGCCTCTGACTTTAAGAATATCACCAGGGTCCGCAATGACTTTGATAAAGGAACCACACCCTTTGCCCCCCTCGAGCAGCTCATGGGAGTGTTCCCGGCATCTAGTGGGAAATTCCTACCTCATTCATGGAGAGAACTCATGATGAGAGATGTAGGTTCTCTTTCTCTCTCTTTTCTTCCCCCCCCTCCCCCCGCCTTCTTGTCTCTGTCTCTCTTCCTCCCTACTTTCTACATTCCATTATTTCTTCTCAATTCACAGGATTCTCCCATCATTGATTTCTATCCTACCAACTTCAAAGTTGATCTGAATGGTAAGAAGTTTGCTTGGCAGGGTGTGGCTCTCCTGCCGTTTGTGGATGAACGACGTCTTCTCCAAGCACTCTCATTTGTCCACCCAAACCTCACTCCATACAAAGGTCAGTTTATGATACGTTGTATCTACATGTGGGTGAAATATCAACTGTGTAATGAGCAATGATGTTCAAGAATCTGTTATATGTACGATAGATTAGATGTGAAAACTGTTTTGTAGGTTGGAAAAGTTGTTGTGCATGCCGTTAGATTGGATATTTGCCATAATTATTGTATTACAAGAAATTTTACTGATTGCAACAGAATTTTTGCATAATCTTTAACAGCTGAGAGGAACAGTCTTGGATCAGATCGTATATTTGTCTACCGCTACAACAGGCTCTATCCAATATTCAAGATGCTCTATGAAAACAAAGACTCACAGCAACAGGTCAGCATGCACCAATAGGGTTTAATTTTGCTCCTGTCTCTTCTGTACTAATGTACATGTATATGAATACAACTTTTTATCAACTTAGTAACCTTACACAGTACATTTTACTCTTGAAATTGTTTCCTGATCTACTGTAGGTGTGCCTGACCAGACCCTAGACTATATTCCCTAAGATTTCAGGTTTGGCATGGAAAATGTTTTTGTTAATTTATACTTTTGCACACATAGTTAGTGGAAATGAATCCTGGATTTGCTCATGGCATGCGAGGAACTTTGTCAACTGACTACCATATGACCAGAGTGTGTGAGCTAGGGGGACTGGTGGAGTCTCCTGTACCTTCTCTATGTGACATCAAGAAATCCTATGCCATCTGGTAAGTTACCAACTTGAAGAAATTTCCTTGCTTGGAGGAACACTGATATAAAATTCATTCACTGCAGTGCCTGCTTCAGAGACCCTCACTATCCTGATGACTACATCTTTGAAGCCAAGCTCCTCCCCAACGTGACCATGCCACCAAGAACACTGAAACCTCAAGGAGTGCTGGATCCTTATCGATAGGGTCAGTCAGCGCGAGGGACCTCACAGGAGCTACAGCACCCCTGAGCCTGCCAGGAGGATGATTAGGTACATGTACATGTAGGTCCACACAAAACTGTGCTAAATTTTGTTCAGTGTGACAAGAGAACTATTAATTTTTTGGGCGTTTTTGTGACCCTAAATACATTTAACTTCCTATGTGGGATTTAGTTATCATAATGATCTTCTCAACTATGTACCTCTCTCCTTCCGTACGTAAAATTGAAATGCAGAAAGATGAAGGAGTGAGATCTAGAGCTTGGTTTATGACATTGTGCTATGCCAACAGAAGCGTAGAAGTGTGAAATATTTGACTGCTTCTCCACACCACATACATTCCATAGGAGGAAGTGATGTTAGTTCCCCTGGTGGAGGAGGTGAGTACCACAGCTCTCAAGGAGACAGCCGTGGTTTCTGTGGACTGGCACCCTCACCGAGCTCAGCCTATGAAAGCTACAACTCACCGAGTGGAAGAAGCAGCAGCTAGGGGCAAGGAGGAGAAGAACTAGGCTGGAACTCATCAAGTCCTTATGGGCAGAGGAGTGGATATAGCTATGCAGAGAGACAGAGGACATCTGGGTCTCCAAGTCCGGGGGGAGGTCAGAGTTCATGGAGCTATGGTGGTGGGTATGATGAACTGTGGTCAAATCAACAGGCTCCATGGAGAAGACAAAGTGGTGAGTTAACTTCTCTCCTACCCCCCCTCTCTTTCTCTCCTATCCCTTATCTCCACCTGTCTCTCTCTCTCTCTTGTGAGAACAACTTCATGCTGTCCTAGAGTCTACAACAGCAAAGAGTATTGTTCTCCTTGCATGATCTACATGACCAAGGCTGGCAGTAATCGTATTACTGTCTTCCTACAGGTCCCTTTCCGTCTCGATGGAGTGCCCTTCCCCCTCCCTTGGCTCTCCCACTCCCCATACTATACCACACTCCCTTCCCAGCGTGGATCCTCTGGTGATGATCATCAGTCATTTCTGCCTCCCCCTCCCTCTCACTACCCCGACAGAAACAACTCGGCTTACCAATATGATCAGGTAACAGCTGTGCATACACAATTATTATAAAATTGGTAGTAACATTAATTTTCTGTTGTCTGTAGAGATCAAAAAGGTACAGCTACCACTACAACTAATACTGATGCAACAATATAATGTCATAGCAATTTTGTAAACTAACCAATACTGCACAATTACTATTGTTCCTTGCACAAAAATTATTAACATAACATTATTAACCTTGTGGATAAATGTACAATTATGTGGCTAACCACAAAAAAAGCAAAGTACAATCATGACTATATACACACATCACAATAATATTTCAAGCTTCAATTCAGTCATACCTCCTACTGAGTTTCTTTCTCTCACTGCAGCTGCTGATCCTCTATTTGTTCTATTCCCTCTGGAGTGAACCGATTGCCCCTGCATACATGATAATCACAGTCATGATAATATTATGATGGTATCAATGATGCTGTGAATAAGGCATAATCATGAGGTATTGTAAACTGATAGTATGACTTACCTGAGATTGAGCTTTTCAAGATTTCTGGCTGATTTAATCAACTCTGTTAAACATGGTATAATCTTATCTGTGAGTTTGTTGCTCACTAGACTGTAGGAGAGAAGAGGTAGTATAAGGTCAGCACATTGATTAAGGCATTGGTTAGTGCTACATGTATCATTGGTGAAAAGTTTAATTGTTTCTCCTGTGTTAATGTTTGCATAGAGGATATGGCAACCTTTACTGTATTGGCGAAAATAAATATCATGTTTATGCAACACCACAAGGTAGACGGCCTTGGTGAAATACAGTGCTCGAGGCTGATTATGACGATGTCATAGTCATGAAAATAAAAATTATTGTGGTGCGCAAACATGCCATTTATTACTTGATCACCCAAAAAGTGCTTCTGCTGCCCTTGGTACTATGACTGTTATGAATAAACAGAAAATCCTATTTAAACTAGATAGTTAATCTTGCATGGGACTGTTCACGTACTCTCAGAGTGAACCTTGTCCGTAGGGGTATGACTACACTATCCATGATTTGGAACTAGTAAGGAGGAGTCCCCTGGTACATAGTTACAATGTACAGTACAGTATAAGGAGACTGAATGTTTTGCCCGCATTATACTATCAGCCTGCATATGCACTAAATTGGGTAGAGTAGTTGTGGTTGATAAGTTTGACCATTTAAGAGGTATGACTTGCAGTGATTATGGCCATTTTAGGAACAAAAGGAATAATATCTGCTGTTTTGATAGCACTGTCTGACCACCCTGTGATTTTTTTGCCAACAATGACAACAATAATGTTATATATACTGTGCCTGCCAAAATGCATACATGTAGCTAGCTCAACATGGATACTAATATTCACTGGGTGGTTGTGTACATGTAGCTAGAAGGAGTGCCTCTACTCATTTCATGGTTTCCTATAAACAGCAATAGTGGTGGCATCATCCCTAGGCATTTTCCATGTGGTAATTAAGTTGACAATGAAAATGCTATTGGCTGCTGACTAGAAATTTTCAGTGTGACTTACTCGAGTTCTTTGAGCTCTTTACAATTCTTGATACCGTCAAATAAACCTGAAGTCCTTTGTCACCAAACTTATTAAGCCGAAGACTGTATGGAATAAGAAGTACCAACACATCATGTGTTATGGGAGAGCTGGGAGTGAGGATGCCCAGGATTCAGTGTACATGCACATGGCATTTCATTCATGGATGAAACGTATGCAGTCTATAATGCAAATTTACTAGATTCTCCTAGCAACCATAATATAGCTAAATGACACTTATAACTCCTACCCCACCCTCTCCCACAGTTACGGTAATCATAGGCATCAGTTAGGAATCATAAGTGGGGGGTCACAGTGTTGTACCTGACACAGATGGCATCAGACAACTACTTACTACTAGCTACTTCCAGCTATCTTTCAATGTTTTGTATGCCTAGATATCAATTCAGGCGTATTCTGGACAATGTTTTTAGAGCAAAAATTTTTTAAATAATGCTTTACTTCCTGAATAAAGGTCTCAGATTAGCTAATAAAACCAAAGTAAATGCAGAAGCAGCTGAGGGCAAGGAGGAGGAGAACTAGGCTGGAACTCATCAAGTCCTTATGAGCAGAGGAGAGGATATAGCTATGCAGAGAGATAGAGGACATTTGGTGGGTATGCGTCTCCAAGTCCAGGTAGAGATCAGAGTTCATGGAGCTATAGTGGTGGGTATGATGAACAGTGGTTGAATCAACAGACTCCATGGAGAAGACAAAGTACTAGTGGTGAGTTAACTTCTCTCCTATCCCCCTCTCTCTTTCTCTCCTATCCCTTATCTCCACCTGTCTCTCTCTCTCTCTTGTGAGAACAACTTCATGCTATCCTAGAGACTGCAACAGTAAAGAGTATTGTTCTCCTTGTATGATCTACATGACTAAGACTGGCAGTAACTGTATTACTGTCTTCCTACAGGTCCCTCTCTATCTCGATGGAGTGCCCTTCCCCCTCCCTCTGGCTCCTCCCACTCCCCATACTATGCCACACCCCCTTCCCAGCGTGGATCCTCTGGTGATGATCATCAGTCATTTCTCCCTCCCCTTCCCTCTCACTACCCCGACAGAAACAACTCGGCTTACCAATATGATCAGGTAACAGCTATGCATACACAATTATTATAAAATTGGTAGTAACATTAATTTTCTGTTGTCTGTAGAGATCAAAAAGGGACAGCTACCACTACAACTAATACTGATGCAACAATATAATATAGCAGTTTTGTAAACTAACCAATACTGCACAATTACTATTGTTCCTTGCACAAAAATTATTAACATAACATTATTAACCTTGTGGGTAAATGTACAATTATGTGGCTAACCACAAAAAAAGCAAAGTACAATCATGACTATAACTGACATACAATAACTCGCAAGTACACACATCACCATAATATTTCAAGCTCCAATTCAGTCATACCTCCTACTGAGTTTCTTTCTTTCACTGTAGCCGCATCCTCTATTTGCTCTTTTCCCTCTGGAATGAACTGGTTGTCCCTGCATACATGATAATCACAGTCATGATAGTATTATGACGGTATCAACGATGCAGTGAATGAGGCATAATCATGAGCTATTGTAAACTTATGGTATGACTTACTCAAGATCAAGGATTTCAAGATTTCTGGCTGATTTAATCAACTCTGTTAAACATGGTACACTCTCATCTGTGAGGTCGTTCCGATAAAGACTGTAGGAGAGAAGAAGAGGTAGTATAAGCTCAGTACTTGATCAAGGCATTGGTTAGTGCTACATGTATCATTGGTGAACAGTTTATCCGTGTTAATTGTTTCTCATGTGTTAATGCTTGCATAGACGATATGGCGACCTTCACCGTATTGGCGAAAATAAAATTCATGAAAATTAATGTTTATGCAATACCACAAGGTAGATGGCCTTGGTGAAATTAATTCTATCTCCAGCAAAAACTTTTGACCACATGGTATACTGTACATGGAACCTCTGAGTTATTAACACTGCAGGATCCTATTGAAGTGACCATACTGTGATAGTAGGGAGGTATCCTTAGTACAGACAGTGCATACAGTTATGAATAAACAGAAAATCCTATTTACACCAGATGGTTAATCTTGCATGGGACTGTTCACTCTCAGAGTGAACCTTGTCTGTAGGGGTATGACTACACTATCCATGATTTGGAACTAGTAAGGAGGAGTCCCCTGGTACATGGTTGCAATGTACAGTACAGTATAAGGAGACTGCATGTTTTGCCTGCATTGTACTATCAGCCTGCATATGCACTAAATTGGGTAGAGTAGTTGTGGTTGATAGGTTTGACCATTTAAGAAGCATGATTTGCAGTGATTATGGCCACTTTAGGAACAGAAGAAATAATATCTGCTATTTTGATAGCACTGTCTGACCACCCTGTGATTTTTTGCCAACAATGACAACAATGACAACAATAATGTTGACACTGGACAAAACCATACCTTGTGTATGTACAAGACTTAGTCTCTTGTACCCATCTTAAGCAATATTTGCTACCATGTGTAAATAATATTATGCTGTGCCCATGCTGCATGCCAAAATGCATACATGTAGCTAGCTCAACAGGGTGCCAATATTCACCAGGTACAGGGTAGTTGTGTACATGTAGCTAGAACGAGTGCCTCTACTCCTGGTTTCCCATAAACAGCACTAGTGGTGGCATCATCCCTAGGCATTTTTCCACGTGGCTAGTTGACAATGAAAATGCCATTGACTACCTGCTAGCTGGAAAGTAACAGTGTGACTTACATGAGGTCTTTGAGCTCTTCACAATTCTTGATACCGTCAGATAAAGCCTGAAGTCCTTCATCACCAAACTCATTATCACCAAGACTGTGTGTATGGAATAAAAAGTAGCAACACATCATGTGTCGTGGGAGGGCTGGGTTGAGGATGCCCAGCATTCAGTGTACATGCACATGGCATTTCATTCATGGATGAAACACATGTAGCCTACAATCATGTATAATGCAAATTTACTAGATTCTCCTAGCAACCATATACAACACTTATAACTCCTACAACCTCTCCCCAGCTACAGCAACATTACTTTGACCTCTGAACCCACCACTAGCCCACCTTATTAGTGCATGAGGTGAAATTTCCCATGCAACTTCTCAAAGAAGGTTTTGTCCTTTGCAACCACATTAAAATTGAGTACCGGAAATGATTTGGGAAACACAGAATGGACTTGCACTACATACACCTAGTATGGATGTGAGGATTCAAACCAACTGTTGTACTCAACCTTACATGACCTACTTAATGGTATGAAGTTTTGAAGCACACTGGAGACTTTCTCCCAACACTGGAGCTTTAGAGACGTCAAGATTACAGTCATAGAGTCTGCATGGGAAAAACAAACCTACTGTCATTTCATTCTCAAACACTACATAGTGTTCTCCCCAGCATACATAAGGCTCATACATGTATGCTTTCTATGCTGATTTTACTTTGATGTGGGAATGTGGTGAGGCTCAAAGCTTTGATGTGGCCACAAACTCCACCCACACCACAAGCTCTAAAATTTGGCTAGGAAAGAACGCTCACAAAGGTTAGCCTCATCCCCAAGCCCATTCCCAGCTTTTCAATGTTGCACGCTGAAAAGCGGGAGGAGGGCCTGGTACACAAAGTCATGTGCGGCGTATCATGATGATCGATGTTGATGTGGCATGATGCAAATGAAAAGTAGGTCAATCGAGATTGAGTAAACCGAACAGTTTTGACACTCTCCATATCTTCTATCAACTGAAAACATAAACTCTGAGCCCTCGAAGGATCGCATTTCACTCATATGGTAGTGATATAGCCATGTCTTTTGTTGTTTGCAAGCTTACAAGTCTGGTGACCTTTGACCCACGATGTGCTCTGGACCTTCTCTCATCTTCTCTCTCCGTCACGTGATTTCGCATACCAGGCCCTCCTCCCGCTTTTCAGCGTGCAACATTGAAAAGCTGGGAATGGGCCTGGGGACGAGGCTACACAAAGGTGGTGTACCACATCAAATTTATAACAGCATACATGTTTTATTAACTATCATCAGCAGTGTTCTCCCCAGCATACTTAAGGCATGTCGGCCCTGCAAACCTTCAGAACAGATTTTTCTTTGATGTGGAGAAGGAAAGAGACCAAAAGCTTTGATGTAACCACAGGCCACGCCCAAACCACGCCCTCCCATCATGCCTTGAATTATTCTTGGGGAGAACACTGATCAGATAGCATGAAGATGATAAACTACATGTATTACTCACATGAGCATCACCAGGTTAGTACAGTGCTTGATCGCTTCCAGTACAGTCAGTGGACAACTAGTACCATGAATGCTAATGCACAAACAATAAACATAAACAGCCATTACTATTATA
This sequence comes from Stappiaceae bacterium, assembly GCA_964291365.2. GTDB lineage: Bacteria > Pseudomonadota > Alphaproteobacteria > Rhizobiales > Stappiaceae > JBDWFY01. The sequence goes on along the minus strand of OZ220010.1, from coordinate 285,676 downwards.
GCCTCAGCAAAACTAATAGGGCAATAGGAAGAAACAATGTTTGATGCTGTATGTGTGTATCACGACGGCCACTCCTTCCCATCTGGCCTGGGTAACCATGCTCAGTCAAACAGTTCACTGCACAGCTACAATGATACTTACTATAGCTCCTCCAAGTTAGACCAGTGTTTGAATCCTTCCTCAAGTCCAAGATTAGCGATGTCAATACCGCGGAGTCTGCATGAATGGCAACAAATTAAATCAATCACAACAGTAAACTTCCCACCAGCTGTTTAGGTGGTAATATGAAGATAAGGTATACTAGTACACTTATGGCCAGCTGGACATACTATTATGCACTACAGCCTTCACTACACATAATGCTACAGAGGTGTGGATTTGGTTTAAGTTGACTTACATCAGTTTTCGAAGGTTAGCACTGAGCTTAAGATTGTTTTTCACACTCACACTTGTACCACACAGACTGCAGTGAATAGGGTAATTAGCAACTCAATACAATTACATGATTGTTTTGTGTCTCATGATAAACCACTATCAGCACATGAGACCTACACTCCTTACAGGTGTTACTAAGACATATGCACTACTACTACCATGCACACATAGCTACTAAGAATGAACTCACTGTAATTCAATCAGACCAGGCACTGTGACAAGACTGAGAGCATCCAGCACTGACTGTACAGCTTCACCCTCACTATGGTGGAATAATTAGAGCAATGATGTGACATAATACATGCACAACAATAATACATCATAACATACAGGACTGTCAGTGAAAGTTGACGGTCACCAACTCCCTCCAAGAGAGCCACAGCATCATCGACACTAAAGTTACACTCTCTAAAGTTTAACTTAATTGCAGTATACTCAGCAGTTTTCAAAACATAGGTAATGCACGCCAGATCAAAAGGTCCAATACTTTTGAACATAAGGTTGTTTTCGTGAAAGTGTAAGACATCAGTACATGCAGCACTGTGGTGTGATTCATAGGCACACTGGATATGAAGTAAATGGTTGACACGAGTAGCATCGAGTATTAGCTTGAATAGGTTCACTGTGCTCTCTTTAGAATAGTCCAAGATTCCAAATAAAAAACGCCACACAACATACAGATGACTCTTATTGGTGTGAAAAGTGATGATAGTTACTTGTTCACTATCATTACAACCAGCGATGTAGAGAGCTGAGAGATACTCCTGCAGAGTGAGATGGAGAAACGAGTAGGTGTCGTCATAACCAACTGTCGCTAAGCAACGATCAATAACAAGTATTCCAGGGTTCTCTTTGTCACTCATGGAACCAACATCACCACAAATATCCAAAATTTCAGTCTTCTTGAAAACTTGCTGAGATCCGACTGTTGCTTTAAATGCCAAATTACATATCTTATCAAAAATTGACTTTTCCTTTGGTAGCAGTTGATCAAAGGAAATCAACTTATCTATGTGTTTGGTGCCTTTACTAATAGTACGGAAAATGGAAGAGAGAGTAAAGTACCGGTAGAATTCAGTTTCTGTTTCAGGCAGAAATGATTCTTGTTCATAGAGGTGCACCAGCATCGCACAGTAAAGAGGTAGATAATATAGGTTCAGTACATTAGTATGTTCACTCAAATGTTGCTCAAGCTGAACACCTTTTTCTTTATCTTGTTCAAAGTATGTGTGTATGTACTGCATCACCTGTTCCTTCATAAATCCGACAACTTCAATCCACTGTGTCGCAATTTGACGAAAACCTTGAGTAGCAGCTGGACGAGATGACAAGATCACAGTGGACCGCGAAAATACCTTTCCTGAGACAAGGTTGCAAATAAAGTTTTCTTCATTGGCTGCAACACCATATTCGTCAAAACCATCCAGTACAAACACCACATCTTCACCAAGTCTTCCTTCGATATAGGACGACAAGCCACTGATGTCCTCAGGGGATAAAGCACAGCAAGCAACATGTAAAAGGTCACTGAGGTAGATTTCCTTAGCATTGTAAAGGTATTGTAGCCGTACAAATATGATAAGTTTGGATTTTATCATTTTCCCCTTCGCCCAATCACATGAGATTCTCACTAGCAGAGTTGTTTTTCCGCTCCCAGGTCGGCCCTCAATTAAAAGTAGTGAACTATGGTCTAAGTTTTGAAATAAATTGTCATAAGTTACATTAATCTTATGTGCATAAATTTCATCGATATCATTCTTAATTGTATGGAGATTTAAATGTCGAGCACGCTTTTCCTGTTTGACTAGTGCTAGTTGGACAAAATTGACAATTTTCAGAGGTGGCCATGCGTCTGACTTGGACTCTTCAGCAAGGTATGAACCTGCAAGCTTTTTCTGCCAGTGATCGAGTAGCTGTATTATGTCAGCAGAGAGTGGAATTTGACCAATTGGAGGTTGAGCTGATGGTGCACGCTTCAACTTCTTTGAAGGTGGTGCTATACCAAGAAAAGTGTAATGTAATCGTGAAATGGCTAACTGTGTCCCAGCAACTTCTTACCTTGGTCATTTTCAGAGCCAGCAGTGTGGACAGTTGGGTTATGATGATACGGTGCATGCACGTACTGATTGTAGCCTTGTGGAGAACTATAACGAACGTGCCCACCTATGATAAAGCATACTCCTTACAGCTAATAAAATCTAGGTTATACAGTAGTATACACACCTTGCTGCCAGCTAGACATATGTGGTGCCATCATATTATTATACTGTGGTGGATATGCAGGATGGTGATATGGAGGACAGTGGTAGAATGGTGTAAATGGGGCCGTTCTGCCTGCAATAGCACAATATCATTGTGACCATGTGATTACCGCTCTTCTAAAAATTTGGCACCTCTAATTGTTCAACACCCCTTACTGAATAATGGAAAATCGTTTCTAATTTTTGGCAAAGGCCGTCGCACATTATATGCTATAAACGGGACTAGAATGCGTGTGTAGCTGGAATGTTGAATATTTGCAGTCGAACATTCTTATTTTTGTGCTGAATTTTTAGAAGTATGGTAATACCGTATAGTGGGAATTTTTCATGTTACAAATTTTGAATGAGTGCTCTGTACTGTATACAAAAAAACTACAAAATTTGAACATTCAAAATTTTTGTGATATTAAAATAATGCATGAACCTTGACCTCACAACACACAGTGAATAGTTTGTCATTATGTACCAAAGTTTTGCCAAGTCTTTGAGCGGCCTACCCAGAGATCTATCAGCATTTGTCCTTAATTCGATTATAGTAGAAGCTAAAAAGGCTAGCAAAACAGGAGAAAGATCATCATGCAATGCCATCCTTGACGCATGTCACCTATGTAGGTGAATTACAAGGGTGTGGTCGACATTTAGGGAGCTTTATCATATGAAATTAAAACATACGATCAAATGTTTATAGTGTATGTAGCCTTGTCCCCAGGATCTCCCATCTTTTCAATGTTGCATGCTGAAAAACAGGAGGGCCTGGTGTCAGAAGCCACATGCGTGACATCACCCACAGAGAGACTGTAGAAAGACATACTGGCCAGCTGGGTGCAGCAAAGGTCACCAAGATTAAGAGCATTCTCATTGCCAACGACCAAGATGTACAATTCAAATGCTTTTTATTGAGTGTAGTACTTTACAAAAGAGGAGCAATCGAACTAGCCTTGTCCCCAGGTTCCCTGATCTTTTCAATGTTTGACGAGAAAAGAGGGAGAGCCTGGTACGCAAAATCACGTGAACAACGTCATAAATAATGAACGTGAATGACTAAAACCACAGGTTTTTAGTACAAAAAAATCACCAAATATAGTTGAAAAGAACAACTAGCGAAGGTTTCACTACAGTACCTTAGCTAGCATGATGCCTTTCTAGTCTGTTTAGGACGAAAACAAACTGTTTTTTGATGATCAACCTTCGACGAACAACTCAGGTGATTTGGGATGGCTGAGCCAACAACTCCACTCCAACAGCAACAAGCTCTTTAATCACTCTCGATTGATAGATATGCCTTCTTGACCCATCGATCGCTTCATCGAGCTAGTGTTTCTTTGATTTACAGCCATCGTTTCATTCTCTATTGTGCGCTATAAATGGAAGAGCGAGTGACGTGCTAACCGCTTCACCCATGCACAATAATTAAATATGGTTCTACCTTTTACGTCACGCACGTGATTCTGCGTACCAGACTCCCCTCTTTTCTCGCGTGCATTGAAAAGATTGGGGAGCCTGGGAATGAGGCTACAATCAAACAGCCCTGACACACATTTAGCTTGGACGATAGCTTTCTTTTGTGGGCCATTTTAGCTCCATTGTCACATGATGGTCAACGTTATGCACGTAACTTCTGATACCAGGCCCTCCCACTTTTCAGCGTGCAACATTGAAAAGCTGGAAAGGGCCTGGTGACAAGGCTATAGTGTATGTATGATACACTTTAGTAAATATATTATACAGCTATATGCAAGTATATATCGATATTATATCCCTAGCCTTACACCCAGGCCTTCCCATAGTTGGTTGGTAGGATTGGTACTTGATAGTTTTCCACATTTAATTATAGGAAGGCCTGGGTACAAGGTTAGGTTACTATATCCCCAGTAGCGCTGTGGTTGATGAGGTAATTATAAGGTAAACCTATGAGGTAACTCATTCAGTGTCTCTCTGAAGGGATACTGGGGCACATAGCTCAGATAAGTAGTAGGTGAACTTACACATGAATGACATTGTACTTAGAATTCACCTTTAATTTCGTAATCGAGTTACAGGCAGTGTGTGTGGTATCCCGTGTGCTTATCTAAGATGTACACCGGTACATGAAACAATCGTTATCTGAGTACTACCATGTGAATGTGTGATATATACTCCTGCTACTAGTGACCTTTACCTTTCACTGTGGCTACTAGGGATATGTTAAGTACTTCATATTATATACAGAATTTTTATACCCCTCATTGGAATTTCTACAGATGTAGGCCTGAAAGATGGCAGTCTCTGTGCAAATTGAGAAGGCAGAGGACCAGTGGGATGGGTCATATAGCCAGCACCACCAGTACTAGGAAATCCTGTACATGAAAATTAATGATACATGCACAGAATGATGTAGAACTCAATTTACCAATCATTTGGAAGCCTCCCGCCATGTGCTGTGGTGTATTGTGAGGCACTATGCCTGGTGGTTGTGATACTGGATGAACTGAGTAGCCACAAGGATGGTTAGCCGAACCATTAGTGCCTACAATTTGAAAAAAAAAAAGATTAGTGCATGTAATACCAACGTTGGGCATTAATTTGCTCGATGACAGTCTGCTACGATGGTTTGAGTGGTTGCTGGGTATGATGTTATGTACTCAAGCCTCTTATATGTACATGTATTATCGACTCTATAGACCTAGGACGCAGGTGTATTGTCAGGACCACATATCCCATCGGTTATATCACGAGGTAATTTAATTTGAATGATTGAAATTTTTTGTGCAATGTGTGAACCTTGATCTCACAAACAAGATGAATAGCTTGTCGCTATGTACCCAGAGATCTGTCAGCATAATGACGTAATTATGGTGGCAGATGGAGGGTCCACACAATTAGCATCACTAATAAGACCACCCGAAGCTTGAAAGTTATTGGAATGTGAATAAAGTGTGCACAACTGGTTGTAAACAAACTTTAAACATCCGTTAAAAATCATGTAGTACATGTACCTTGCTTGATATCATGTGGTGCCATATTTGGCTGTGAAGGTTGGTAATACGGAGGTTGATATGGAGGTTGGTGCTGGTAGGTTGGTTGAGACTGGTTTGCTCTACCTGCAATATTATTGTCACATACAAAGTATAATTACACAGCTCTTACATGTATGTAGAGTACATCTTTGTTAGTATGCTTATGATAGTCAGCATGATCAAATCAAGCTATGTGTGGGAGACTGTACATGTATGTATGTACGTACCTGTCAAAGGTGAATTAGTATTTGGAAACAAAGGTTTTCCTTGAGGGGGAGGGGGAGCAGGATATGGAACAGGGGCATCCCTAGGAGGGGGCACTCTTGTCGGGGGAAATGGTTCAGGGACCCGAAGGAAGTCTCCAGAATAGTTTATCATAGCGGGGGGCTGTTGGTTGCAAAATTGTGGAACTTGTACTGCATGGTGAGGTGTGGGGGCAGTGGGAGGGGCCACATAGTTAGTAGCACCTGGAAATAAAATAGTATTAATAAAAGCTAATACATCTTCTTTACTCAAGTTTACCAAACGTCTGGTAGCCAGAAACTTGTTCTGGCTTGAATGAAGTATTGTGAGCCTGTGCCACTGGTTGCTGTGATGCTGAACATGAGTGGCTATAAGGATGACGGACAGAATCAGCTGTACCTATATTTGGCACATTACATTTATCCAATGCTATAATGTCATAGTTTCTACGCACAGGTTAGGATTCATTATCGAGCACCTTAGCATGAGACAGCAATTCCTGCTTTGCATCTCATTTTGCATGTATATGTATGTCCATTACGCTTAGGAATGCTAATTTTCTGTATGCAGTGTAGACCTACAGCTCTTACTGGCGCACACACAGTGGCACTATTGTTGCTAACCGGTGTAACGAGTATGGCGGATCTACGTTTACGAGAAGCGGAATGACAGATGACAAGGAGAAATATACAATAGTCTGCATCTTAGCATAGGATGAAGATGATCAGTGGACCCCATGATGCTTCATAAATGTAGGTGTGTGTCCACAATGCATATTCACTCTAGTTTAAGGATATTTATGTATGCAAAATTTCTCATGTATGGCTATACCCCAAAATATTAAAGCAAGCATTGTGGGTACATGTAGATCCAGTATAGGATAAGCACAGTGACTATAATCTACTAGAGAGAGAGAGAGAGAGAGATGTTACACATACCATGTAGAGGGTGTCTGCTGGCAATATTCATTGCAAGGGAAGGATTGTGTCCTCCAGTAGGATTGTCCGTAGCCTCTACCAGTCTCCGCCATGTTGGAGGACCATGTCTGTCAACATCATAGCACTGTCTCAGCCACAACAGTAAAACCTGATCAAAGGCTTGATCATTATCATGATGGAATGACCTTCGTATAGAGTCCAAGTCCCGAGGTAGTAGGCCTAGTTCTTTTCCAAACTGGTAGTAGGTAGACTTGATGTCTACTACTTCCTGGCAGACAACCCTGAGATCATTTTCAGCTGAAAAAAAAAAGAGAAAAGATGATGCTAAAACAAACTATATAGCCCTTCCTTGGTAACTATAGATATGGGTATATGCACAGGTAAACCTAGGCATAGTTAACAACACTATGGTACTACATGTGTATCTATATAAGGAGGTGGAGTGATCATGATGGATGATGCATACACATCAATTAGCTGTGGAACTATCCATGGAATCTGTATATCATGCAAAGAAAAAGATCATGAGATGATGGACCTATCTACGTTTGACAAACTGTTAACATATACAAAATGAACTCACTTAACACACGAGAATTATCTACTTTCTCAAGATCTACAAAAAGAGACCAACGTCAATGTTACATCTGATTACAAGCATACCATCAGTCCTCTCACCTTCTCTCCCTAGAGGTCCAGGGTTGAGCTCTATGTCTCCACACCTTAATAGAAGGGAGGCATGAACAGCAGCCAGCTCCATGGTTATCACTATAGCAGTGGCTAATACACTGACAATGTATATACTGCTGACAGGCTGGATACTGTTCATGGACACAAACAAGTCCCTGGGAAGTAGATCACCAACTAGCTGCTTTGCACTATCACTGCTCCATGAGAACAACTCCTTCCATATGATTAGGAAGAGATGACGGGTGTAGCTCCATACACTGCTTTTGTTGCTATGGTAACACATCCTTGCACCACCTGCAGAGAAGATGACCATATTAAAACAACACATACATGATATGCAGTTGTACTCATACCTACAGTATTAGCTAATAGCTAATACATGTAGCCAGGAGCAATAAAGATCATACTGTACACATATAAGAGCACCTCTTTTTACTATTAAACTATGAAAGAATGTGCACACATCTGTTGGAGGTTCACCAAAATAACCCTCACAGGTTATGGCTGATTAGATCAAAGCACCCCACTACATCCCACAGCAGTGATCATCATAACCATAGGGAGTGACCCTTAAGACATGTTCGGTACATAGTTTCTACCTCAACTGTACACATGACTACAGAGCTCTCCTTAGAGAAATCACAATCATAAATGTGTATACATACATGGTTTGTCCACACAGGCATACTACATTTATTGTAAACACACTAATGGAGAAACAAGTCATGTAAAGTTAAGATTATTGGTCTAAACTGAACAGCTAATTGATATGTACTAATCGTGACTTATGTCAGATAGTACAATCATGTAGTGTATGCATGACAAAATTTAAAGGCATTGTGTCACGATATAAGCGCGGCTAGCGGTGATTGCTACTAAATTTAAATCCAGTATACGGAGAACCGTGGACTAACGTTTATGCACATCGTAATAAAATCGCACACATAATAAATTATTGTCGCACGCTCCTGAACACACCAAATACTGGTACAGGGAGAAAGCAAGGTACACATGGCGCTGCAAGAGTCGACGACCACTTAGACCAGTGTTTCTCTCTGCTTCTTGAACTAACTCTCATTCAGTGGGATCGCAATCGCTGCCTCGTGAGCTAAAGCCTAAAAGGTAAGTAAGTACTAACTTGTACACGGTAGATCTAGCTAGATGATGACCGCAGTAGCCTCAGCGTCCGTTCCCAGATAGACCTCGTATCTTCCGCCGCCGGCTGAAGGCCTTCCAGCGCCTCCTTTCTTGGACATTGCTAAAAATTTTTTGCGATCGTGTGGTGAACCGCGAACTACAACTGTTGATTGAAAACTCTGGTAGGGATTTCAATCTAGTGGGTGTGGTTACGTCACGTGTGACATTAACTTACTAAAAATAGCCCTTATATCGTGGCACAATGCCTTTAATATGAGACACTTCAGTGTTGTGTCCAATTAACTCACTATGAAGGAGAGGAGAGGATCCAGCCTCCAGTGGGAGAACTATGATCAATGACACAGAGAGCATCAACAGTGTATCGTTGGTCATCATGGGAATAGTAGACACCACCATCCCTCCCCCTCCTCCTGACAGTGGACAACACATATAATGTCTCCTCTGTTTGCAGTGACTAGAACAGCCAATAGGTCGACCCAGAGCAGCCCAGGAGCTGCCTATTCTGGCCCTCCACTCTTTAACACACCAAAGAGGCATATCACAACTGACAAGAAATCTGAATAAGACTGAGATGTGACACCACAAATTCCTTTATTTGTGCATACATACACACAATAATGAAAACTACATCGCCTGGAGACTGTATGACTCATGCATATACATAAATCCTGCAAACTCACTTCAGTCACGACATCATTAAAAGCGCCGATCGCCGTTCGTTGAATGAACCGTCTGAAATTCTTCTGTGCCAAGTCAGCAAAAATAACAATACTATTATTGTCGAGTCAGCATTCCGCTTTCAAAGTACCGTATGTCAACCCTGTACCAAGGTGCAGGATCTGGTGGTACATTTCTGTCCGAGCCATCTGCAGACCCAATGAATAAACGCATGGCGTGAGGAACTCTTCGACTGTTGTGTCATCAAGTATGTACTAGTCTAGCTTGGCCGACCCTGACTCAGATGGCTTATGATCAGCAGTCCCTGGTGGATCCAGAGGCTAGGCCCTTGGAGGATGAGGCCGCTATCACTCAACATGATTGATATCTTTGAGCCTAGCATTCAAGAGGAAATCATCATCTAGTGAACCTCACACTGTCTGACTGGTTCAACTGAAGTGCTACACCATCTGGTAAATTAACATGTGAGTCAGTTGATCAATCCCATTCGTTCGTAATGGTACACCAACCTGAATCTGAATTCAAACGCACTTTAACATTCATGTCATCTACTCTTGATGGCATAGCAAAGGCATTTTAAACCCTATCCTCCCTTGTTTTCAGTGCACCTCAGCATGAATTGACTAAAAATCTAATATTATTATGTAGACTCTGAGTAGAAACCATAGCTGTGATGTTTTCCCCTGGCAGCCTCTAACCATCCATTCATTCATGCTTCTGGATAAGTTTGTCATTAGGACATATTCAGTGCACTTGCATGTCATATAGTGCTTCATTTGAAAAAAATCCTGAACAAGAGAGACAATAACTAAATACTGTGGTATTCGGAGGAAAAATGGATTTTGCTATAAAAATCTATATACATGTACATTTCAAAGAAGGGGTGACAAAATTAATATCAGTCGTATATATAGTGGTTTTGTGTTTAGATGGATGGGCACTGATGTGGGTCTAGATTCCATGTATAGTTGTATGTGCATGTATGCTGTGATCTAGTAAATCATTTTGTACCCCAGTGAGAAGCACGATGAGATCATGCGTATCCGAGAGGCCCCAGAGAGCCATGGTTGTCAGCTCCCTCCTATCAAGCCAAAGGACTCACACTTTGACAGCAACTGTATCACTCCGGGTACAGAGTTCATGGCGAGGCTGGCCGTCTGTCTGCAGTACTACATCCACGACCATATGAACACCAACCCAGCATAACAAAACAGTTTTCTCCCAAGTACAGTAGGTTAATAACTAACAATGGGGCAAGCTACATGTACACACATTGTGTTTATACATGTACATGTAAGCACAGCATAGACTCGTATGGTGTGCCTGAGCTGGCACTGGCTGGTGGTTCCCCTCGGTTTGGGATTAGTCGTGGACAACTTTTATAATGGATGGAACTGGAATGCATGTTTATTGAAGTGTGTATGATAGCATTTGCTTAATATTACAGTGCAGCTACATGTAAAAGAAATGTTCAGTAATGTTTTTGTTGCTTGTGCATAGAATCTGTTTGTGCAACAATCAAGTTATCAGTATTGTGTACATTATGTGTGATAGATACCAGCCTCGTACCCAGGCCTTCCCATGTTTTTCAACATTTAATGCAAAAAATCGGGAAATGTTGAAAAACATGGGAAGGCCTGGGTACAAGGCTAGGAAGATACTACGTGAAAGCTAATCCGGTAATTACATGTATTCTCCTCCAGATGATCCTATCTGATGCCAATGTCCCAGGTGAGAGTGAGCGAGCAGTCTCAAGGACCAGCTGAAGAGGTCCAGTTTGGGAGGAAGTGATTGAGGTGGTGGATCGAATACCTCATATCAGCTGTATGTACATGTAGCTGAAATGTCCACTGTGTCGTGAATAATATGCAACTGTTTTGGATCTTCAAGAATCCTGTTTGCCATATTTTTGGATTATTAAGTTGTGTGCATGCAAGAAATTTTTCTACTTCACAAGTGCAGCTCTAATTTACAGCATGCCATAATCTTTACAGCTGAGAGGAACAATCTTGGATCAGATTGGATATTTGTCTACTGCTACGACAGGCTCTACCCAGTATTCAAGATGCTCTATGAGAACAAAGACTCACAGCAATAGGTCAGTAGATTGAAAAGTACCACTGATGTACATGAATACTCTTGAAGTAATTACTTCTTGATCTAGTATAGGTGTGCCTGAGCAGGCACTAGGTTGTACTCTCTCAAATTTTAATCCTCTTTTTGCATACACAGTCAGTAAAGATGAACTGAGGATTTGCTTGAGGAACTGTGTCTACTGACTACCGTATGGTCAGAGAGTGTGAGCTAGGAGGACAGGTGGAGTCTCCTGTACCCTCTCTACATGACATCAAGAAGTCCTACGCCATCTGGTGAGATAAACTGCATTGTGTACAGGTAGCTTTTAATGAAGGATGTGGAGGTATTTGGGTGTGGAGCAATTTTATTTCACTTTGTACAAGTATGATATTGAATGTTGCCTACTATAAAGATCAGTTTGCCCCTGAAGATGAGTATTAATAACTGACATTAATTTTATAAACATGCAATACAATCATGTACCCCATTGAAGAGCTGTTAGACCCTCAAAAGCCATAATCATGATTATTTATCAAAACATTACTGACATAATAAAAATTTTCTAGCTTTGGAGGAGCACTAGTATAAAGATTGATCACTATCATTCACTGCAGAGCCTGCTTCAGAGACCCTCACTATCCTGATGACTACATTTCTGAAGCCAAGGTCCTCTCCAATGTGACCATGCCACCAAGAACGCTGACATCTCAAGGAGTGCTGGGTCCTTTCCAGCCTCAGATAGGATTCAATCAGCGCGAGGGACCTCACAAGAGTTACAGCACCCCTGATCCTGCCAGGAGAACAATTAGGTAGGTCCACACAAACTTATGGTCTGATGTGACAAAAGAGACATCTTTGGGCATTTTTGTGGCTCTCAGTACATTTCTATGTGGGAATGAGCTTCTCAACTTTAACTATGTAGCCTAGCTCAAACCAGGCTCTCTCCCTCCATGCACAAAATTGAAATACAGAAAAGATGAAGGAGGGTGACAACTTGGTTTACATGACATTGTGAAATGCAGCATAGAAGTGTGAAATATTGATCTCTTCTCCACATCATAGACATTCCTTAGGAGGCAGTGATGTTGGTTTCCCTGGTGGAGGAGGTGAGTACCACAGCTCTCAAGGACACAGCCATGGTTTCTGTGGACTAGCACCCTCGCCGAGCTCAGCCTATGGAAGGTACAACTGACCAAGTGGAAGAAGAAGCAGCTGGGGGCAAGGAGGAGGACAAGAACTAGGCTGGAACTCCTCAATTCCTTATGAGCAGAGGAGTGGACATAGCTATGCAGAGAGACAGAGGATGTCTGGTGGGTATGGGTCTCCAAGTCCAGGTAGAGGTCAGAGGTCATGGAGCTATGGTGGTGGGTATGATGAACAGTAGTCAAGTCAACAGTCTCCATGGAGAAGACAAAGTGGTGAGTTAACTTCTCTCCTACACTCTCTCTCTCTCTCCACCTCTCCCCTTCTCCTATCCCTTATCTCCACCTTGTCTTTCTCTTGTGAGAACAATTTCATGCTGTCCTAGAGTCTACATTAGTATTGTTCTCCTTGCATAATGTACACGACTAAAACAGGCAACATTCAAATTACTGTCTTCCTACAGGTCCCTCTCTGTCTTGATGGAGTGCATGCCCTTCCCCCTCCCTCTGGCTCCTCCCACTCCCCGTACTATGCCACACCCCCTTCCCAGCGTGGATCCTCTGGTGATGATCATCAGTCATTTCTCCCTCCCCCTCCCTCTCACTACCCCGACAGAAACAACTCTGCTTACCAATATGATCAGGTAACAGCTGTGCATACACAATTATTATAAAATTGGTAGTAACATTAATTTTCTGTTGTCTGTAGAGATCAAAAAGGGACAGCTACCACTACAACTAATACTGATGCAACAATATAATGTCATAGCAATTTTGTAAACTAACCAATACTGCACAATTACTATTGTTCCTTGCACAAAAATTGTTAACTTTATTTTAATATTAATTAACCTTGTGGGTAAATGTACAACGGCCTCATAATTTTGAGGCTAACTGAAAAAAAAAGAAGCTAGTACAATAATTTGTGTAATTCCAATTCAGTCATACCTCCTACTGAGTTTCTCTCTCTCACTGCCTCCTCTATTTGTTCTTTTCCCTCTGGAGTGAACCGATTGAACCTGCATACATGATAATCACAGTCATGATAATATTATGACAGTATCAATGATGCAGTGAATAAGGCATAATCATGAGGTATTGTAAACTGATAGTATGACTTACCCAAGATTGAGCTTTTCAAGATTTCTGGCCGATTTAACCAACTCTGTTAAACATGGTATACTCTTATCTGTAAGGTGGTTGTTCCAAAGACTGTAGGAGGTAGTATAAGGTCAGTACATTGATTAAGGCATTGGTTAGTGCTACATGTATCATTGGTGAACAGTTTATCCGTGTTAATTGTTTCTCCTGTGTTAGTGCTTGCATAGAGGATATGGTGACCTAGCTTTACTGTATTGGCAAAAATAGATTTAATGTTTATGCAATACCACAAGGTAAAACTTTTGACCACATGGCATACTATACGTGGAACCTCTGAGTTATTAACACTGCAGGACCCTATTGAAGTGATCATACTATAATAATTATAGTAGGGAGGTATCCTTAGTACAGAGAGTCCATACAGTTATGAATAAACAGAAAATCCTATTTACACCAGATGGTTAATCTTGCATGGGACTGTTCACTCTCAGAGTGAACCTTGTCCGTAGGGGTATGACTACACTATCCATGATTTGGAACTAGTAAGGGGGAGTCCCCCGGTACATGGTTGCAATGTACAGTACAGTATAAGGAGACTGCATGTTTTGCCTGCATTGTACTATCAGCCTGCATATGCACTAAATTGTGTAGAGTAGTTGTGGTTGATAGGTTTGACCATTTAAGAAGCACAATTTGCAGTGATTATGGCCACTTTATGAACAAAAGAAATAATTTCTACTGTTTTGATAGCACTGTCTGACCACCCTGTGATTTTTTGCCAACAAAGACAACAATGTTGACATAGGACAAACCCATAATGTACATGTACAAGTCTCTTGTACCCATCTTAAGCTACCATGTGTTTATATACTGTGCCTGCCAAAATGCATACATGTAGCTAGCTTAACAAGGGTACTAATATTCACTGGGTGGTTTAGCCTCGTTCCCAGGCCCTACGAAGGAGAGGAGAGGGCCTGGTACACACTGCTTGCCATGCGCCGGGTGCCCCAGAAAAATGTGGGGCACCGGATACCATCGTATACTTAGTATACGATGCATATTCCGTATACGCTCTCTGTTGACTCACCGTTTATTATTGCTGCGTTGGCAAAACGTCCGAGTTCTAAATAACGCACACCCAAATGATCGTATTCTTACAGGTATACTAGCTCCGTTTGTGCATGGTTTGTGCCTCGTCGATGTCCCCAGCGACTCCGTTACCATAGAGACCACGCATGCGCGAGCGGTGTGTACCAGGCCCTCTCCTCTCCTTCGTAGGGCCTGGGAACGAGGCTATGGGTGGTTGTGCCTCTACTCATTTCATGGTTTCCTATAAACAGCAATAGTGGTAACATCATCCCTAGGCATTTTCCATGTGGTAATGAAGTTGACAATGAGAATGCTATTGGCTGCTAACTAGAAATTTACAGTGCGACATACTCGAGTTCTTTGAGCTCTTTATAATTCTTGATACCGTCAAATAAAGCCTGAAGTCCTTCATCACCAAACTGATTAAGCGGAAGACTGTATGGAATAAGAAGTAGCAACACATCATGTGTTATGGGAGGGCTGGGGTGAGGGTGCCCAGGATTCAGTGTACATGCACATGGCATTTCATTCATGGATGAAACGTATGCAGTCTATAATGCAAATTTACTAGATTCTCCTAGCAACCATAATATAGCTAAATGACACTTATAACTCCTACCTCACCCCTCTCCCACAGTTACGGTAATGTAACATTTTTGCTGGCTAGGACGGCTGTATGGGTAAATTACTGGTAGCTGTCAGTCACACCCCGCAGGTCGGGTTTTGAATGAGTAGTTAAACGATTGCAAATGGTGCTGTACAAGCTAGATTGCGATTCTAATGATTGCGAATTGCTAAGCGGGCAAGCCACACCCTCAACCGTAGCTAAAGGTGTGGCTTGTAGTGAGGCTGCATGGGGTGGGCTAGCCGACTATTAATAGAATGCCATATCCGTACGATCGATCGAGCGGCAAGATGGCTAGTCAGAGCTAGAGACTTACTAGGACCGTTTGTGTTGGCAACAGCTGGGTGTTGGCAGTTGACTTGAAGTATTGATCACGGATGGCTCATCTCGATCTCAGTGGCTAGGATGCACGTGCAAAAATGCACGAGCGCTCGATCAATCGAGTGCTTGGGGCGTGGTTATACGTGTAATATTCATTGCGTATTCTTTTAACTGCGATTCGTTTGATTGCGAGTTATGCAAAAACTCACAATTCGCAATCAAAAGAATCTCGCAATCAAAACCCAACCTACGGTATTCATTTATTTTGACCTCTGAACCCATCACCCTTATTAGGTTCATTGCCACACAATGTATGGGGTGACATTTCCATAATTATGCAGCTTCCCAAAGAAGGCTTTGTCCCTTGCCACCACATTTAAATTGAGTACTGAGAAGGCTGGAAATAATATGGGAAAGCACAGAATGGCCTTACACTACATACACCTATGGACATGAGAATTCAAACCAAGCATTGTACTCAACCAAGAGTATATTAGGAAGAGTGTGCAACACACATAGTAGTAGTGAAAACATCTCTTTCTGGATTTGACGTCACCGCGTGGTTGCAACACCTTGTACTAGTACCACAGATGTGCAGTGATAGGCCATGAAGCCACACTGCAGGTGCACTACTGGCAGACAGTGTACATGGCTTTGTGGCTGTAGTGCTGTACTTTAAGTAGCTGCTAACCATATTCACGCCCCACTACTACAGCAGCTGTAACGTCAAATCCAGAAAGAGATGTTTTCACTACTACTATGTGTGGTTGCACACTCTTCCTAATATACTCTTGACTCAACCTTACATGACCTACCCAATGGTATGAAGTTTTGAAGTACACTTGAGACTTTCTCCTAATACTCGAACTTTAGAGTCATAAAGATCATACACACTGAGTCTGTATGGGAAAACAGTTATCATTTCATTCTCAAACACTACATAGTGTTCTCCCCAGCATACATAAGGCATATTGGCCTCATACATGTATGCCTTCAATACTGATTTAACTTTGATGTGGGAATGGGGAGAGGCTCAAAGCTTTGCTGTGGCCACAAACTCCACCCACACCACATGATCTAAATTTGAGAACACTCACAATGGTAGACATACAATTATAACAGCATACACACATTATCATCAGATAGCATGAAGATGATAAACTACATGTATTACTCACATGAGATTCACCAGGTTAGTGCAGTGCTTGATTGCTTCTAGTACAGTCAGTGGACAACTAGTGTTACCAATGCTAGTGCACAAACAATAAACATAAACAGCCATTACTATTATAGCCTCAGCAAAACTAATAGGGCAATAGGAAGAAACAATGTTTGATGCTGTATGTGAGTATCATGACGGCCACTCCTTCCCATCTGGCCTGGGTGACCATGCTCAGTCAAACAGTTCACTGCATAGCTACAGTGATACTTACTATAGCTCCTCTAAGTTAGGCCAGTGTTTGAATCCTTCCTCAAGCCCAAGATTAGTGATGCCAATATTGACAAGTCTGCATGAATGGTGACAAATTAAATCAATCACAACAGTAAACTTTGCACCAACTGTTTAGGTGGTAATATGAAGATAAGGTATACTAGTACACTTATGGCCAGCTAGACATACTATTATGCACTACAGCCTTCACTACACATAATGCTACAGAGGTATAGATTTGGGTTAAGTTGACTTACATCAGTTTTTGAAGGTTAGCACTGAGCTTAAGATTGTTTTTCACACTCACACTTTCATCGACATCACCATCACCACTCAGACTGCAGTGAATAGGATAATTAGCAACTCAATACAATTACATGATTGTTTTGTGTCTCATGATAAACCACTATCAGCACATGAGACCTACACTCCTTACAGATGTGACTAAGACATATGCACTACTACTACCATGCACACATAGCTACTAAGAATGAACTCACACTAATTCAATCAGACCAGGCACTGTGACAAGACTGAGAGCATCCAGCACTGACTGTAGAGCTTCACCCTGACTGTGGTGGAATAATTAGAGCAATGATCATAATACATGCACAACAATAATACATCATAACATACCCTACTGTCAGTGAAAGTTGACGGTCACCAACTCCCTTCAAGAGAGCCACAGCATCATTAACACTAAAGTTACAACTTTTAAAATTTAACTTAATTATAGTATACTCGGCAGTTTTCAAAACATAATTAATGCACGCCAGATCAAAAGCTCCAATGCTATAAAACTCAAGGTTGTTTTCATGAAAGTGTAAGACATCAGTACATGCAGCACTGTGGTGTGATTCATAGGCACACTGGATATGAAATAAAATGTTACCATGAGTAGCATCGAGTATTAGCTTGAATAGGTTCACTGTGCTCTCTTTAGAATAGTCCAAGATTCCAAATAAAAAACGCCACACAACATAAAGATGACTCTTATTGGTGTGAGAAGTGATGATAGATTCTTGTTCACTTTCATCACGATCAGCAATGTAGAGAGCTGAGAGATACTCCTGTAGTGTGAGATGGAGAAACGAGTAGGTGTCATCATAACCGACTGTTGCTAAGCAACGATCAATAACAAGTAATCCAGGGTTCTCTTTGTCATTCATGGAACCAACATCACCACAAATATCAGAAATTTCATACTTTTTGAAGACTTGCCGAGATTCGATTGTTGCTTTAAATGCCAAATTACATATCTTATCAAAAATTGATTTTTCCTTTGGTAGTAGTTGATCAAAGGAAGTCAACTTATCTATGTATTTGGTGCCTTTACTAATAGTACGGAAAATGGAAGAGAGAGTAAAGTACCGGTAGAACTCAGTTTCAGTCACTGGTAGAGTAGCATTTCCTTGCTCATACAGAAACACCAGCATAGCACAATGGAGGGGAAGATAGCATAGGTTCATTAAGTTAGGGTGTTGTTCTAAATGCTGTATAAGTTGCTTGGCCCTTTCTTTCTCCTTTCTCTTCTCAAAATAGCTGGTAATGTACTGTACTACTTGATCTTTAAAAAATCCAATCACCTCAACCCATTTTGTAGTATGTTGGCGAAAACGCTGAGTGGCAGCTGGGCGAGACGACACTATCACAATGGACCTGGAGTACACTTGCTTCAGTATAAGTTTAGAAACATAATTATCATCACTTGCACCTGGAGCATATTCGTCAAAACCGTCCAAGATAAATACTACATCCTCACCGAGTCTTCCCTCAATGTAAGATGCTAAGCCGTCAATGTCTGCCTGAGAAGGAGCACCATAAGCAACTCGCAGTAGGTCGTGTAAATAGATATTCCTTTTCTTACTAAGGTATCGCAGCCGAACTAATACCACGAGCATGGAATGTAAGATTGTTCCTCTTGCCCAATCACACGACACTTTAACCATTAGAGTGGTCTTGCCACTTCCTGGCCGACCCTCAAATAAAATTAAAGATGAAGGGTCAATCTTTTCAAACATTTCACTAAAACCTATCTTAGATTTTTTCCCGTACACTTCATCAATGTCTTTCCTAATCGTCTTAAGACCAATGTGATCAGCATGTTCGTCCTGTTTAACTAGCGCAAGCTGAACAAACTGGACAAGCTTGAGTGGTGGCCATGCATCAGAGGAGCATTCCTGAGCTAGGTAAGAGTCGATCAGCTTTTGGCGCCAGTGGTCAATGTGCTGTGTGATGCTTGTAGAAAATGGAACTTGTCCCAAAGGATGTTTAGATGGATCAAGTTTTCGCCGTTTTGAAGATAAAGTAACCTCGGATTCTAGATAAAGAATTAACAACTATACCATTCTACTCAAAAAACAAATATCATATAGCTAGAAATTTTTGCAAGAAAATTTTCGCCAATTTCACCACCTGGTCTTGTTGTCGAAAATATTTTACCGTACCTTCGCGAAAAAGGGCCCACTACGGAATATCAGCCCACCCCCCACTTTGGGCTCAATTTCCTGCTAAGGTTTAAAGTTTACTCTAATATGCGCCCATATGTAGCCGCCCTGGAACACGCATGCGCGATCACTATTAAGTGGGCGTGGTTAAGATTGCTAGCTGTGCACGATCATTCTTTTGAGGCTGAAACGCGGCATAGGCTTAGTTTTACAGCTGTCTGGCAGGTTATTTTTCAATCGTACCTCGATTATTTGAAGTGCAGTCCTCATAAACCAGCCATTTTAGTTACGGTTGCTGTCAACAGTACCGTGAAGTATCGGCCCAATAAAAGCCAGCCGCCCTCAATTAGTAGCCGTACTTAAGCAAGGCTGAAATCCATAGTAGCCGCGGCTACTATTCAAATAATGAAGATCGCGTAGGTAGTTTACCTGGGCGCTCTTTTGCATGTAACTGCAACAGTGATACTTCGAATATCGGCCCACCCCCCAATCTAGATCCACTGTAATGTGTACCGCCCATGGGCCCTTTTTCGCGAAGGTACGGTACTATTATATACAGCTATATGGTATCACAAGATCACCAATATGTACATACCTTCATCCCGCTCTTGTCCTGGATGTGGTGTCCAACTGGACTTATGCAGTGGTGGTATACCCTGCCAAAAGCCAAACTGAAATGGTGCACCTAGGAAAATGTAATGTTATCGTGAAATGGCCAACTTTTTTCTCAGCAACCTCTTAGCGTAAGACACTGATTTTCGACCAGTATCTAAGATCGACCACTGTACATTTCAATGGAGCAAGCACGATAAAATTCCAAGACGCCCACCTAAAATCACAAACTGGCCAAAAATTTGTGCATAGAGTTTAAACAAGTGGCCGATTATACGTACAATCGGCAGATTATTGATTTATTTGTTAGCTACTAACTTCTCCGCCCTCTGAGAGCGAGAATAATTGCCTCTAGAAGGTAAGGATCGTTAGCTAAGTAGAGCTCAAGATGCTGAGGTCAAAGGTCTTTGTTTGATCTTCGTGCGATGTATACTTCGAGAGATATGCTGCTGACAAGTTACCTGGCCGAAATATGGTACCTTACGCTACCTTGATCACTTTCACGGCCAGCAGTGTGGACAGTTGGGTTAGCGCTAGCATACTGATTGTAGCTAAACATGCCCACCTACAACAAAGCATAGCTTACAGCTAATAGAATCTGGCTGTTATAGTATATATACACACCTTGTTGCTGGTTATACACCATGTTATATTCTGGTGGACACACAGGATGGTACATGTTATATGAAGGGTAGTGGTAGAATGGTGAAAATGGAGTTGTTCCTCCTGCAATAGCATTATCGTGACTACATTGTATATGATTGCTACGTAAGATAGCTCATTTTAAACTTCTATAGTGTACAAGTCACTGCATATGCAAACATGTATTACATCCCCAGCAGCAACAAACTTTCTCTGTGGTTAGAAGGTAAACATATAAGGTAATTAAAAACAAAATTCAGTCAGCGGCCTCTTTGGAGGGACATTGGGGCACATAGCTCAGTAGGTGAACTTACACACTATTGATTGAAAGGACTTAGAACTCAGTTTACTTCTGTAGCCGAGTTATGGGCAGCATGTGCATGCGTTATCACATGTGTTTATCTAAGAGGTGCACCAGTACATATAGCATGAAACGACCTTTATCAGCATCAGCATGAGAGTGCATATGCACAATAGCTATTACCGACTGTCATTGTGCTACTGGGGATGAGGGAAGTAACTTATATATAGGATTGAATAACAAGTTACAAATGTATACCCCTCATTTGAAATTCTATGGATGTCGGCCTGAAAGATGGCTGTCTGTGAGCAAATTGAGGAGGCAGGGGACCAGTGGGATAGGTCATATAGCCAGCACCACCAGTACTAGGAAATCCTGTACATGAAAATTAATGATACATGCACAGAATGACGTAGAACTCAACTTACCAATCATTTGGAAGCTTGCCGCAATGTGCTGTGGTGTGTTGTGAGGCACTATGCCTGTTGGTTGTGGTACTGGATGAACTGAGTGGCCGCAAGGATGGTTAGCTGAACCATTAGTGCCTACAATATGAAAAATAAAATGATTAGTGCATGTAATACCAATGTTGGCATTAATTTGCTCGATGACAGTCTGCAACAATGGTTTGAGTCTCTTACATTTACATATGTTATCGACTCTATAGTTGCTAGGCCATAGAGGCGTTGTCAGGGCCACATATCCCATCGGTTATAAATTTTTTGTACAAACAAGATGAATCACTTGTCGCTATGTACCAGCGTTTCTATCAAGTTTTTATCAAGTTTTTGAGTGGCTTATATCCAGAGATCTGTCAGCATAATGTCATACGGTGGCAGTTGAGGGTCCACACAATTAGCATCATTAATAATATCACCTGAATCAATCTCTGGTAGCTTAAAAGTTATTGGGATGTGAATAAAGTGTGCGTAACTGGTTGTAAGCAAACTTTAAACATCCCTTAAAAATCATAATATAGTGCATGTACCTTGCTTGATACCACGTGGTGCCATATTTGGCTGTGAAGGTTGGTAACACGGAGGTTGATATGGAGGTTGGTGCTGGTAGGTTGGTTGAGACTGGCTTGCTCTACCTGCAATATCATTGTCACATACAAAGTACAATTACTCTTATGTAGAGTACATCTTTGTTAGTATGTTTATGACAGTCAGCATGATCAAACCAAGCTTTGTGTGGGAGACTGTACGTAATAGATATTGCATGGTAGGCAGTGTATTATGGATTATAAAGCCCGCGACCCCGAGGGTGTAGCCCGAGGGGGAGGGGCTTTATAATCCATAATGCACGTGCCTACCATGCAACATCTGATATATATCCTGCACCTGATTGGTCCGTCTGAGTGGTTGCCAAGGAGACGAGGAATGTAAACAAAACGGTCAATGGCCATAGTAACAATAGTAACAAACTGATTCAACTGTGATAGTGACAAAGAACAAGAGTAGATTAGCCATAAGAGTGTTGAACTACTGCAGGCCCCATATAAAACGCGAAACGTCTGAATGACGTCAGAAAATCAGATAATCAGCACAGCGAGTGTGTATCGATATCATAAGTGGGTGATGGGCAGATAAGCCTAGTATTGTGGCTTTCACTGGGGCAGCTGGCTAGTCAGTTAATGATATTCACAGAGCCAGCACTGCATTTACAGTTTACACAGCAACAGCTACAGTACATTGTGGCTAACCAAAGCAGCGTATGTGCAACGTCATTCAGATGTTTCGCATTTATATGGGGCCTGCAGTAGTTCAACGCTCTTATGGCTAATCTACTCTTGAAAGAATTATCTACTGAACTCGACTATGGAGGTTAGTAGTTGACTGTGAGTAGTCTTAGCTACATCATACTACATAGCTAAGCTAGCTACGAGTGTTTAGAACACTAGTAATACTAGTATCAGCGACTGAGACTCTTCAGAGTCAGTTTGGCCTCTCTTTCAAATGTTGGTTCCCTCTGAATGGCGGCCAGGGTACTTCGCTACCCATACAAAAATCACAAGGTTGTAACAACCTTGTGACAACCTGGTAAAGGTTGTCACAACCTTGTAACAACCAGATCACAAGGTTGTGTGCAGGTTGTGAACCCATCACAAGCTGGCAACAACCTTGTAACAAGGTTGTTTTTAACCTTGTAAGGACCATGTACAATGTGATCACAAGGTTGTATACAGGTTGTCAACTGATCACATGCTGGCAACGACCTTGGAATCAGGTTGTATTGAATCCTGTAGCTACAACCACCTTGTGGCAAGATTGTGACAAAAATGTCAAGTACATAATATTGCGTTATGATATGAGAGGACTGTACAGGTACCTGCAGCAGTGTAAGTTTAGCCACCATCAATCACCTTATGAATAGGTTATTTCTCAACTTGAAGCTGTTAATAGCTAGTTACCAATGGTCTGTCCTTGTCCTGGGCTGGCAATCCTAACGAGTGTGCCTATTCTGAGCAATGGTAACTTAAATTGCTCACTAACTCGGAGTAGCTACCTATGCGATCATCATCAGGGGCCACTGGAAACGAGGTTGGCCAGACCACTCAGCTCCGAGAGACCTGGGACACTGACAGTCACCGTCTAGTACAAGGGGGGGTCACTCCCATAGGCGCCGTGTCCAGAGCTGCAACCGGGGTCAAGATGCGGTCAAACGGTCAAGGCACTTTCTGGGGGTCGGTCAAACGGTCAAGCAGTATGCTGGGCACTATCTATAAGGCACTACTGGCGATCAAGAGGCGTGGCCGATCCTTTTGCGCATGCGCAGTTAATCGATGGTCAAGGGTCAAGGGCAAAAATCCGGCGTGGTCAAGCGGTCAAGGCCGTTTTTCGACGGTCAAAAATCTTGACCCCGGTCGCAGCTCTGGACACGGCGCCTATGGGAGTGACCCCCCCTTGTAGTAGCTAGCCGCTACTCAGTGGAGTCTGGCTATTCAGTGTAGTTTTTGCTAGCTGCGTACACCGACTCACCAAAATACATAGTCTGGAGCTTTATATATATATTTTTACAAGATCTAATATGATCTGGTAGACTCTTGCTGCTATTGGCATTTTGAAGTTACCTTCGCCTGCTCAGCTAGCTCAGCTAGCTCAGCTGCAGCTATTAGACTGGAAACGCGTACACGCCCACTTCCGCTTCTAAATAGTACACACCGTATTCAAATATTTGTGAGCAGCTGTTCTAGCTACCAGTGCAGTGAGCATTCCTACTCGAACTCCCAAGTATTGCCGCGCTAAAATGGGGACCTAAAACTTATCATAACGCTGATGCAAACATAAATGAGGTGAGTTTGATAGAATTTGTGCTTACTCTTGCAAGACTAATCATTTTTGTACTAGTTAATTGGTAAGCTAGGGAGTCCAACAGGCTGATCCCACAAGGCTAATGGTCTAAAGGTTATTATACATGTAGCTAAGCTCAAGCCGGCAGGTGGCAGGGTGGTCTTGCTTACCAGGCTAACTGGTTAGGCTAAACTGATATGGGTCCGTACTGTAGAGGCCTTCACTGGCTTCAGTTACACCTAGCTAGCTAGCCTCTTCCTTGATATTTAGAGTATTTGTTAGTGAAATTATGTTTTGAAGCTCACTTTACAGCTACACTGTAGGTTATACAGTGCTATTAAGAAAAAGAACAGCCACATAATACTTGCCTATTATAGCTTACTGTACATGCATAGCTTACCTTGTACACACCCTCCATTAGCCTCGTACCCAGGCTCTTTTGAGTGGGAGGATAAACTGCCTGGTACACACTGTGTGTGCATACCTTATTCCTATGGAAACACTAGGAATTTGTATTTTTGTCCGTTTATTACTCTGTAAACATGATCCTCGGCCTCCAAAATCACCAAAGTTTACAGCAGTTCTTAGCCAAGGCTACTTTTCATGGCATATCTAGCTATGACAAACGGGTAAAATTGACAGCTAGCTAATAATGAAGCTATAACAAGGAGTTTTGCTTGCTTTTAGTTTAAGTTTTTTGATGATAGAGTCAGAGGGTCAACACAGTCAGTTGCCCAACGCCAATGAAGAGACTTTAACAGGGTCCTTGAAGCCCAGGAAGGTTTGTTTAAAGTGAGACGAGAGCGAACAAAGTCTATCATACAACAGTCCTTTGATAATATCGAGCCCACAAGCTTCACAAAGTGATTTATATAAAATACAGAATTCAGGTGCATAGTATACATTGTCTGTACTCTACTGGCCCGACCACGTGGTGTCGATGGTATCCAACAAATTATACTCAGTAGAAAATTCTCCGTGCAGTAAAACTTAGTGCATGCGCATATACAGTGAATCCCTGCATACAATGTCAAACTTAACACCTGAAGTTAATTAGTATTTTTGGTTGTTTTAAATTAATAAGGTGGAAGTAATCCCTATTCGATATGAAGAATAATATAGGAGACCATGGTTTTGGTAGGTCCAATGACTACTTATTCAATTCTCATGATTTTGTTACCATTTTCAAGGGATCCAATTTCACAGTTGATTCATGCACTGGAAAAAAATTAGGCCCACAAATAAGTACATGTACATTGTATGTCCATTTTATTGGCATAATGTGTGCATCTGTAAATTTGGAACCACAAAATGTTAAAAGATCGCCTATCTGTGAAGATTGAATCTCTTGAAAATTTCCCGCTATATGGTATACATATATAATAGTATTGTAATAGTATCGCAGTGAAGTCAGATCCTGACATGCTAAAAGTTACACACTGGTACATGTATTTTGACCATAGTTATTATAATTCATGTTGATAGGACAAGTGCAGCAGCTATCATATCAAGCAGAAACCCAAGTCATTGACAAGTATAGAGTATTGACAGTGTTTTAATGCCAGCTAGAACTACTCATGCATTATAATATAGCATCATTCACATGTCATGTATTGACAATGCCAGCACAAGGTTATTTCCTACAATGTAGTGACAAGGTTATCACAGTTTTCCTACAATCTATGTACTAGGTTGTCACAAGCTTGTCACAACCTTGTTACAAGGTTGTTACCGTGTCAAATACTACCTTGTTACATGGTTGTCACAAGGTTGTAACAAGCTAGTTGGGGCCTGCTTGTTACAACCTGGTAACAAGGTGGTAACAAGGTAGTAGCAAGGTTGTGATTTTTGTATGGGTAGATAGCTAAAGCTACAGCTACGCAATGAGCTAGCTGCACGTGGCTAGCTAGATCGAACGCGCTACTAGCATCCTGTGTGGTGTCAATTAGCATGAGTATGCTTCCTGTATCTGTGTAAACCAAGTCTGTAGTGTGGTCTGTGGTGATTGTTAGCTGCTGTTTTCATTGTGAAAACCTTGTTGCTATGTGCAAACTACACTATTATACCGTTTTTGTTTCAGAGGGATTATAAGTGCCTGGGGGAGGGTAATATTTTAGTTATAACACCCCTGTTGCCTAGGATACAAGGGTGAATCAGGATATATATAATAGTTAGAGACTGAGTCCAAGGTCTCTATGTGTTTTAAGAGACCCGAAGGCCCGAGGCTGTAGCATCCCGAGCGAAGCGAGGGTGCTACTAAGGGCCTGAGGTTCTCTTAAAAAGCATAGAGACCATTGGACGAGGTCTCTAACTGATTTAGAATATAGCAACTGTAACCATAGTATTTGACCTGGGGACAAGGCTACTGTTGCACTGTGCATCTTTCTTTGCCTATGGCAGCTCAATATTAGACCTACTTATAAGACCTCTCAGGAGGTCTATAAGTGAAATAATGGACCTCTAACTGACCAATCAGATTGCTGCATTTGTTACAACTATATTCTAAATGTATGTACGTACCTGTCAAAGGTGAATTAGTATTTGGAAACAAAGGTTTTCCTTGAGGGGGAGGGGGAGCAGGATAAGGGACAGGGGCATCCCTAGGAGGGGGCACTCTTGTTGGGGGAAATGGTTCAGGGGCCCGAAGGAAGTCTCCAGAATAGTTTATCATAGCAGGGGGCTGTTGGTTACAAAACTGTGGAACTTGTACTGCATGGTGAGGTGTGGGGGCAGTGGGAGGGGCCACATAGTTAGTAGCACCTGGAAATAAAATAGTATTAATAAAAGCTAATACATCTTCTTTACTCAAGTTTACCAAACGTCTGGTAGCCAGAAACTTGTTCTGGCTTGAATGAAGTATTGTGAGCCTGTGCCACTGGTTGCTGTGATGCTGAACATGAGTGGCTATAAGGATGACGGACA
Source organism: Stappiaceae bacterium (assembly GCA_964291365.2). Taxonomy (GTDB): domain Bacteria; phylum Pseudomonadota; class Alphaproteobacteria; order Rhizobiales; family Stappiaceae; genus JBDWFY01. The sequence goes on along the minus strand of OZ220010.1, from coordinate 258,274 downwards.
GAATCAGCTGTACCTATATTTGGCACATTACATTTATCCAATGCTATAATGTCATAGTTTCTACGCACAGGTTAGGATTCATTATCGAGCACCTTAGCATGAGACAGCAATTCCTGCTTTGCATCTCATTTTGCATGTATATGTATGTCCATTACGCTTAGGAATGCTAATTTTCTGTATGCAGTGTAGACCTACAGCTCTTACTGGCGCACACACAGTGGCACTATTGTTGCTAACCGGTGTAACGAGTACAGCGGATCTATGTTTACGAGAAGCGGAATGACAGATGACAAGGAGAAATATACAATAGTCTGCATCTTAGCATAGGATGAAGATGATCGGTGGACCCCATGATGCTTCATAAATGTAGGTGTGTGTGCGCAATGCATATTCACTCTAGTTTAAGGATATTTATGTATGCAAAATTTCTCATGTATGGCTATACCCAAAAATATTAAAGCAAGCATTGTGGGTACATGTAGATCCAGTATAGGATAAGCACAGTGACTATAATCTACTAGAGAGAGAGAGAGAGATGTTACACATACCATGTAGAGGATGTCTGCTGGCAATATTCATTGCAAGGGAAGGATTGTGTCCTCCAGTAGGATTGTCCGTAGCCTCTACCAGTCTCCGCCATGTTGGAGGACCATGTCTGCCAACATGATAGCACTGTCTCAGCCACAACAGTAAAACCTGATCAAAGGCTTGATCATTATCATGATGGAATGACCTTCGTATAGAGTCCAAGTCCCGAGGTAGTAGGCCTAGTTCTTTTCCAAACTGGTAGTAGGTAGACTTGATGTCTACTACTTCCTGGCAGACAACCCTGAGATCATTTTCAGCTGAAAAAAAAAGAGAAAAGATGATGCTAAAACAAACTATATAGCCCTTCCTTGGTAACTATAGATATGGGTATATGCACAGGTATACCTAGGCGTAGTTAACAACACTATGGTACTACATGTGTATCTATATAAGGAGGTGGAGTGATCATGATGGATGATGCATACACCTCAATTAGCTGTGGAACTATCCATGGAATCTGTATATCATGCAAAGAAAAAGATCATGAGATGATGGACCTATCTACGTTTGACAAACTGTTAACATATACAAAATGAACTCACTTAACACACGAGAATTATCTACTTTCTCAAGATCTACAAAAAGAGACCAACGTCAATGTTACATCTGATTACAAGCATACCATCAGTCCTCTTACCTTCTCTCCCTAGAGGTCCAGGGTTGAGCTCTATGTCTCCACACCTTAATAGAAGGGAGGCATGAACAGCAGCCAGCTCCATGGTTATCACTATAGCAGTGGCTAATACACTGACAATGTATATACTGCTGGCGGGCTGGATACTGTTCATGGACACAAACAAGTCCCTGGGAAGTAGATCACCAACTAGCTGCTTTGCACTATCACTGCTCCATGAGAACAACTCCTTCCATATGATTAGGAAGAGATGACGGGTGTAGCTCCATACACTGCTTTTGTTGCTATGGTAACACATCCTTGCACCACCTGCAGAGAAGATGACCATATTAAAACAACACATACATGATATGCAGTTGTACTCATACCTACAGTATTAGCTAATAGCTAATACATGTAGCCAGGAGCAATAAAGATCATACTGTACACATATAAGAGCACCTCTTTTTTCTATTAAACTATGAAAGAATGTGCACACATCTGTTGGAGGTTCACCAAAATAACCCTCACAGGTTATGGCTGATTAGATCAAGGCATCCCACTACATCCCACAGCAGTGACCATCACAACCATAGGGAGTGACCCTTAAGGTTACGGGATACAGTTTCATGAATAATTAATAAAATATTCCGTAACTCATAAACATAGTTAGCTACAAACTTCTAGTCTGTTTCAGTCTTGTTCTTGCTTGTAGTTGTTTCTCCAGGCTGAGCTAAAGCTGGCTTGAATGATATCTTCTTGCCTTGGTCCACACGCAGCAGCCCGGATAGCTTCAAAAAATTTCGGCGTCAGTTTTTGCCTACACAATGATAGTCAACCTACAAGCTACACTTCCAGCAGCGAGCTTTCAACACCCTCCAGGGCCAGATGGGTCATTTTGGCCTCAAAACTACTCCGTTTTCACTCGAGAGTCGACAAAGTAGCGGCACGAGCAGCTCTTGACTGTACCGTTGCACACATAATCGATCACAACTCTGGCCTCGAACGTGCTAAACGAAAAGTTGGAAGATCTGGCCCTGCCCCTATTGTTGTAGAATTAGAACAGACCATAAATACGGTCGCATAGTGTTTTGACTCCGTGAAAACTGACACCAAAATTTTCAGCTATACAGCCCAATGTTTTGTATAGAGATTAATGATCGCACGCGCGAAATTAAAATTGTATCTCGTAACCTTAAGACATGTTCCAGTACATAGTTTCTATCTCAACTGAACACATGACTATAGGAGCACTCCTTAGAAAAATCACAATCATAAATGTGCATACATACATGGTTTGTCCACACAGGCATACTACATTTATTGTAAACACACTAATGGAGAAACAAGTCATGTAAAGTTAAGATTATTGGTCTAAACTGAATAGCTAATTGATACGTACTAATCGTGACTTATGTCAGATAGTACAATCATGTAGTGTGTGTATGACAAAATCAAGTTAATATGAGACACTTCAGTGCTGTGTCCAATTAACTCACTATGAAGGAGAGGAGAGGATCCAGCCTCCAGTGGGAGAACTATGATCAATGACACAGAGAGCATTAACAATGTAATGTTGGTCATCATGGGTATAGTAGACACCACTATCCCTCCCCCTCCTCCTGATAGTGGACAACACACATAATGTCTCCTCTGTTTGCAGTGACTAGAACAGCCAACAGGTCGACCCAGAGCAGCCCAGGAGCTGCCTATTCTGGCCCTCCACTCTTCAACACTCCAAAGAGGCATACCACAACTGATAAGAAATCTGTACAAGAGATGTGACACCACGTCCACAGATTCGTTTATCTGTGCATACATACACACAAATTTATTATATAAATGAAAACTACATCGCCTGGAGACTGTATACGTATGACTCATGCATGTACATAAATCTTGCTAACTAGACTCACTTCAGTCACTACAGCTATACAGTGTAGATTAAAAGCGATCGCTGTTGAACCATAAACCGCCGGCCGGCCCTAGCTGGCCCTAGCTGGCCCTGAACTCTTCTGTGCCAAGTCAGCAAAAATAAAATATTGTCGAGTCAGCAAAACAATTCCACGTACCAATACATCGACCCTGTACCAACTATACTTGTATATACAAGTCTGTCCGGTCAAGTTCACTCCAGGAACTCTTTGACTGTTGTGTCATGAAAGCGTGTAAACTTTCTATGCGTGGTGTCAGGCTCCGTATTTCGCTTGGCCAACACTTAGTCTCACGCAGCCAGACCCTTACGAGTAAGGGTCTGGCTGCGCGAGACTAGCCAGACTTATGACATGTTACGATCAGTCCCTGGCCTGGTGGATCCGGAGGCTAGGCCCTTGGAGGATGAGGCTATCATTCAACATGATTGATATCTTTGAGCCTAACATTCAAGAGGAAATCCCATCATCATCATCATCTAGTGAACCTCACACCGTCTGACTGGTTCAACTGAAGTACTAGCTACACTATCTGGTAAATTAACATTGTGAGTCAGTTGATCAATCCCGTGGGTATCCATTCATTTGTAATGATATGCCAACCTGAATTTTAAATGCTGAATTCAAATACATCTTTTAATTTTAACATGAGGCATGGCATCTACTCTTGATGGCATGGCAAAGGCATTTTAAACCCTATCCTCCCCTGTTTTCGGTGCACCTCAGCATGAATTGACTAAAAATCTAATATTATTATGAAAACTCTGAGCAGAAACTATAGCTGTGATGTTTTCCCCTGGCAGCCTCTATCCATCCATTCATTCATGCTTCTGGATAAGTTTGTCATTAGGACATATTCAGTGCACTTGCATGTCATATAGTGCTTCATTTGGAAAAAAAATCCTGAACAAGAGAGACAATAACTAAATACTGTGGTATTCGGAGGAAAAATGGATTTTGCTATAAAAATCTATATACATGTACATTTCAAAGAAGGGGTGACAAAATTAATATCAGTCGTATATATAGTGGTTTTGTGTTTAGATGGATGGGCACTGATGTGGGTCTAGATTCCATGTATAGTTGTATGTGCATGTATGCTGTGATCTAGTAAATCATTTTGTTCCCCAGTGAGAGGCACGATGAGATCATGCGTATCCGAGAGGACCTAGAGAGCCATGGTTGTCAGCTCCCTCCTATCAAGCCAAAGGACTCACACTTTGACAGCAACTGTATCACTCCGGGTACAGAGTTCATGGTGCGGCTGGCCATCTGTCTGCAGTACTACATCCACGACCATATAAACACAAACCCAGCATAACAAAACATTTCAGTGAGTTTTCTCCCAAGTACGGTAGGTTGATAACTAATAATGGGACAAGCTACATGTACACACATTGTGTTTATACATGTACATGTAAGTACAGCATAGACTCATATGGTGTGCCTGAGCTGGCACTGGCTGGTGGTTCCCCTCGGTTTGGGATTAGTCGTGGACAACTTTTATAATGGATGGAACTGGAATGCATGTTTATTGAAGTGTGTATGATAGCATTTGCTTAATATTACAGTGTAGCTACATGTAAAAGAAATGTTCAGTAATGTTTTTGTTGCTTGTGCATAGAATCTGTTTGTGCAACAATCAAGTTATCAGTATTGTGTACATTATGTGTGATAGATACCAGCCTCGTAACAAGGCCTTCCCATGTTTTTACGTGAAAAATCAGGAAATGTTGAAAAACATGGGAAGGCCTGAGTATGAGGCTAGAAAGATACTACGTGAAAGCTAATCCGGTAATTACATGTATTCTCCTCCAGATGATCCTATCTGATGCCAATGTCCCAGGTGAGAGTGAGTGAGCAGTCTCAAGGACCAGTTGAAGAGGTCCAGTTTGGGAGGAGGTGATTGAGGTGGTGGATCGAATACCTCATATCAGCTGTATGTACATGTAGCTGAAATGTCCACTGTGTAGTGAATAATGTGCAACTATTTTGGATCTTCAAGAATCCTGTTTGCCATATTTTTGGATTATTAAGTTGTGTGCATGCAAGAAATATTCTATTTCACAAGTGCAGCTCTAATTTACTGCATGCCATAATCTTTACAACTGAGAGGAACAATCTTGGATCAGATTGGATATTTGTCTACCACTACGACAGCCTCTACCCAGTGTTCAAGATGCTCTATGAGAACAAAGACTCACAGCAACAGGTCAGTAGATTGAAAAGTACCACTGATGTACATGAATACTCTTGAAATAATTACTTCTTGATCTAGTATAGGTGTGCCTGAGCAGGCACTAGGTTGTACTCTCTCAAATTTTTTAATCCTCTTTTTGCATACACAGTCAGTAAAGATGAACTGAGGATTTGATCGAGGAACTGTGTCTACTGACTACCGTATGGTGAGAGAGTGTGAGCTAGGAGGACTGGTGGAGTCTCCTTTACCCTCTCTACATGACATCAAGAAGTCCTACGCCATCTGGTGAGATAAACTGCATTGTGTACAGGTAGCTTTTAGTGAAGGATGTGGAGATATTTGAGTGTGGAGCAATTTTATTTCACTTTGTACAAGTATGATAAACATGTAATACAATCATGTACCTCATTGAAGAGCTGCTAGACCCTCAAAAGTCATAATCATGATTATTTATCGAAACATTACTGACATAATAAAAATTTTCTAGCTTTGGAGGAGCGCTAGTATAAAGATTGGTCACTGTCATTCACTGCAGAGCCTGCTTCAGAGACCCTCACTATCCTGATGACTACATTTCTGAAGCCAAGGTCCTCTCCAATGTGACCATGCCACCAAGAACGCTGACATCTCAAGGAGTGCTGGGTCCTTTCCAGCCTCAGATAGGATTCAATCAGCGCGAGGGACCTCACAGGAGTTACAGCACCCCTGATCCTGCCAGGAGAACAATTAGGTAGGTCCACACAAACTTATGGTTTGATGTAACAAAAGAGACATCTTTGGGCATTTTTGTGGCTCTCAGTACATTTCTATGTGGGAATGAGCTTCTCAACTTTAACTATGTAGCCTAGCTCAAACCAGGCTCTCTCCCTCCATGCACAAAATTGAAGTGCAGCAAAGATGGAGGGGGAGAGCTTGGTTTAGATGACATTGTGCTATGCCAATAAAAGCATAGAAGTAATGTTTGACCACTTCTCCACACCACAGACATTCCGTAGGAGGTAGTGATGTTGGTTACCCTGGTGGAGGAGGTGAGTAAAACAGCTCCCAAGGAGACAGCCATGGTTTTCGTGGACTTGCACCATTGCCGAGCTCAGCCTATGGAAGCTACAACTCACCAAGTGGAAGAAGAAGCAGCTGGGGTCAAGGAGAAGAACTAGGCTGGAACTCATCAAGTCCTTTTGAGGAGAGGAGTGGATATAGCTATGCAGAGAGACAGAGGACATCTGGTGGGTATGGGTCTCCAAGTCCAGGTAGAGGTCAGAGTTCATGGAGATATAGTGGTGGATATGATGAACAGTTGTCGAATCAACAGAACCCATGGAGAAGACAAAGTGGTGAGTTAACTTCTTTCCAACCCCACCCCCTCTCTCTTTCTCTCCTATCCCTTATCTCCACCTGTCTCTCTCTCTTGTGAGAACAACTTCATGCTGTTCGAGAGTCTACAACAGTAAAGAGTATTGCATGTTCTCCTTGCATGATATACATGACTAAAATTGGCAGTAATCGTATTACTGTCTTCCTACAGGTCCCTCTCTGTCTCGATGGAGTGCCCTTCCCCTGCCTTCTGGCTCCTCCCACACCCCACACTATGCCACACCCCCTTCCCAGCATGGATCCTCTGGTGATGATCATCAGTCATTTCCCCCTCCCCCTCCCTCTCACTACCCCGACAGAAACAACTCGGCTTACCAATATGATCAGGTAACAGCTGTGCATACACAATAATTATTATTATAAAATTGGTAGTAACATTAATTTTCTGTTGTCTGTAGCGATCAAAAAGGGACAGCTACCACTACAACTAATACTGATGCAACAATATAATGTCATAGCAATTTTGTAAACTAACCAATACTGCACAATTACTATTGTTCCTTGCACAAAATTTTTGTTAACATTATTAACCTAGTGGGTAAATGTACAATGGCCTCATAATTATGTGGCTAACTACAAACAACTTGGAAGTGTAACTTCCAGAATTCAGTCATACCTCCTACTGAGTTTCTTTCTCTCACTGCCTCCTTTATTTGTTCTATTCCCTCTGGAGTGAACTGGTTGTACCTGCATACATGATAATCACAGTCATGCCGATGATATGACAGCATCAATGAATAAGGCAAAATCACGAGGTATTGTAAACTGATGGTATGACTTACCGAATAAGATTGAGGTTTTTAAGATTTCTGGCCAATATCAACTCTGTTAAACGTGGTATACTCTTATCTGTGAGGTGGTTACTCCAAAGACTGTAGGAGAGAAGAGGTAGTATAAGGTCAGTACATTGATTAAGGCATTAGTTAGTGGTAGTTATCCATGTTAATTGTTTCTCCAGTGTTAATGCTTGCATAGACGATATGGCGATCTCTACTGTATTGGTGAAAATGAAAATTAATGTTTATGCAATACTAGGTAGGTAGGTAGATGGCCTTGGTGAAATTAATTCTATCTCCAGTAAAACTTGACCACAAGGTATACTGTACGTGGAACCCTCTGAGTTATTAACACTGCAGGACCCTATTGAAGTGACCATACTATGATAACTCCTACCTGGCAGTAGGGAGGTATCCTTAGTACAGAGAGTGCATACAGTTATGAATAAACAGAAAATCCTATTTACACCAGATGGTTAATCTTACATGGGACTGTTGACTCTCAGAGTGAACCTTGTCCGTAAGGGTATGACTACACTATCCATGATTTGGAACTAATAAGGGGGAGTCCCCTGGTACATGGTTGCAATGTACAGTACAGTATAAGGAGACTGCATGTTTTGCCTGCATGTTTTGCCTGCATTGTACTATCAGCCTGCATATGCACTAATTGGGTAGAGTAATTGTGGTTGATAGGTTTAACCATTTAAGAAGCATGATTTGCAATGATTATGGCCGTTTCAGGAACAAAAAAAAAATTAATAATATCTGCTGTTTTGATAGCACTGTCTGACCACCCTGTGATTTTTTTCCAACAATGACAACAATAATGTTGACATGGGACAAAACCATACCTTGTGCATGTACATGTCTCTTGTACCCATCTTAAGCATTATTTGCTACCATGTGTATCATGCTATGCCCATGCTGCACACCAAAATGCATACATGTAGCTAGCTCAACATGGGTGCCAATATTTACCAGGTAGTTGTGTACATGTAGCTAGAACGAGTGCCTCCACTCATTGCTTATTTTGGTTTCCCATAATAGCAATGGCGGTGTCATCATCCCTAGGCATTTTTCCATGTGGCAAGTTGACAATGAAAATGCTATTGGCTGCTGACTAGAAATTTACAGTGCGACTTACTTGAGATGTTTGAGCTCTTCACAATTCTTGATACTGTCAAATAAAGTCTGAAGTCCTTCATCACCAAATTGATTAACCTGAAGACTGTACGGAATAAGAAGTAGCAATACATCGTGTGTTATGGGAGAGCTGGCTGGGGTGAGGATGCCCAGCATTCAGTGTACATGCACATGGTATTTCATTCACGAATGAAAACGTATGCAGTCTATAATGCAAATTTACTAGATTCTCCTAGCAACCATATTATAGTTAAATGATACTTATAATTCTTACCCTACCCCTCTCCCACAGTTACGGTAATATAACATTTTTTTCTGACTACTGCTGGCTAGGACGGCTGTATGGGTAAATTACCAGTAGTTGTTAGTCACAAATTCATTCACTTTGACCTCTGAACCCACTACTACCCCACCCTTATTAGGTTCGTTGCCACACAATGTATGGGGTGACATTTCCATATGCAGCTTCCCAAAGAAGGTTTTGTCCCTTGTAACCCACATTTAAATTGAGTACTGGGGAGGCTGGAAACGATATGGGAAACACAGAATGGCCTTACACTACATACACCTATGGACATGAGGATTCAAACCAACCATTGTACTCAACCTTACATGACCTACTTAATGGTATGAAGTTTTGAAGTATACTGGAGACTTTCTCCTAACACTTGAGCTTTAGAGATATCAAGTTTACATTGAGGGAGTCTGTTGGGAAAAACAAACCTACCGTCATTTCATTTGCAAACACCACATACATAAGGCATACATAAGGCATACTGGCCTCATACATGTATGCCTTCAATACTGATTTTACTTTGATGTGGGAATGTGGAGAGGCTCAAAGCTTTGATGTGGCCACAAACTCCACCCACATCACAAGCTCTAAAATTTGGCTCAGAAAGAACACTCACAAACGTAGGTGTACCACATCAAATTTATAACAGCATACATGTTTTTTTTAACTATCATCAGATGTGATAAACTACATGTTTTACTCACCCGAGCTTCACCAGGTTAGTGCAGTGCTTGATTGCTTCCAGTACAGTCAGTGGACAACTAGTGCTAGCAATGCTAATGCACAAACAATAAACATAAACAGCCATTACTATTATAGCCTCAGCAAAACTAATAGGGCAACAGGAAGAAACAATGTTTGATGCTGTATGTGAGTATCATGACGGCCACTCCTTCCCATCTGGCCTGGGTATCAGTCAAACAGTTCACTGCATAACTACAATGGTACTTACTATAGCTCCTCTAAATTAGGCCAGTGTTTGAATCCTTCCTTAAGCCCAAGATTAGTGATGTCAATATAGGCAAGTCTGCATGAATGGCAACAAATTAAATCAATCACAACAGTAAACTTCCCACCAGCTGTTTAGGTGGTAACATGAAGACATGGTATACTAGTACACTTATGGCCAGCTGGACATACTATTATGCACTACAGCCTTCACTACACATAATGCTACAGAAGTACGGATTTGACCTACCTCAGTTTTTTAAGGTTAGCACTGAGCTTAAGATTGTTTTTCACACTCACTCTTCCACTGCCACCACCAAACAGGCTGCAGTGAATAGGGTAATTAGCAACTCAATACAATTACATGATTGTTTTGTGTCTCATGATAAACCACTATCAGCTCATGAGACCTACACTCCTTACAGGTGTGACTAAGACATATGCACTACTACTACCATGCACACATAGCTACTAAGAATGAACTCACTGTAATTCAATCAGACCAGGCACTGTGACAAAACTGAGAGCATCCAGCACTGACTGTACAGCTTCACCCTCACTGTGGTGGAATAATTAGAGCAATGATGTGACATAATACATGCACAACAATAATACATCATAACATACAGGACTGTCAGTGAAAGTTGATGGTTACCAACTCCCTTCAAGAGAGCCACAGCATCATCGACACTAAAGTTACACATTTCAAAGTTTAGTATAATTGCAGCATACTCAGCAGTTTTCAAAACATAAGTAATGCACACCAGATCAAAAGGTCCAATTTTATTAAACTCAAGGTTGTTTTCATGAAAGTGTAAGACATCAGTACATGCAGCACTGTGGTGTGATTCATAGGCACACTGGATATGAAGTAAACGGTCACCACGAGTACCATCTAGTATTAGCTTCAATAGGTTCACTGTGCTCTCTTTAGAATAGTCCAAGATTCCAAATACAAACGCCACACGACATAAAGATGACTCTTATTGGTGTGAGAAGTGATGATAGATACTTGTTCGCTTTCATCATGATCAGCAATGTAGAGAGCTGAGAGATACTCCTGTAGTGTGAGATGGAGAAACGAGTATGTGTCATCATAACCGACAGTCGCTAAGCAACGATCAATAACAAGTAATCCAGGGTTCTCTTTGTCATTCATGGAACCAACATCACCACAAACGTCTGAAATTTCATACTTTTTGAAAACTTGACGAGATTCAATTGTTGCTTTAAATGCCAAATTACATATCTTATCAAAAATTGATTTTTCCTTTGGTAGTAGTTGATCAAAGGAAGTCAACTTATCTATGTGTTTGGTGCCTTTACTAATAGTACGGAAAATGGAAGAGAGAGTAAAGTACCGGTAGAATTCAGTTTCTGTTTCAGGAAGAAATGATTCTTGTTCATAGAGGTGCACCAGCATCGCACAGTAAATAGGTAGATAGCATAGGTTCAGTACATTAGTATGTTCACTCAAATGTTGCTCAAGCTGAACACCTTTTTCTTTATCGTGTTCAAAGTATGTGTGTATGTACTGCATCACCTGTTCCTTCATAAATCCGACAACTTCAATCCACTGTGTCGCAATTTGACGAAAACCTTGAGTAGCAGCTGGACGAGACGACAAGATCACAGTGGACAGCGAAAATACCTTTCCTGAGACAAGGTTGCAAATAAAGTTATCTTCATCGGCTGCAACACCATATTCGTCAAAACCATCAAGTACAAACACTACATCTTCACCAAGTCTTCCTTCAATATAGGACGACAAGCCACTGATGTCCTCAGGGGATAAAGCACAGCAAGCAACACGTAAAAGGTCACTGAGGTAAATTTCCTTAGTATTGTCAAGGTATCGCAGCCGTATAAATATGATAAGTTTGGATTTTATCATTTTTCCCTTCGCCCAATCACATGAGATTCTCACTAGCAGAGTTGTTTTTCCACTTCCAGGTCGGCCCTCGATTAAAAGTAGAGAACTATGGTCTAAGTTTTGAAATAAATTGTCATAAGTTACATTAATCTTATGTGCATAAATTTCATCGATATTTTTCATAATTGTATGGAGATTTAAATGTCGAGCACGCTTTTCCTGTTGGACTAGTGCTAGTTGGACAAAATTGACAATTTTCAGAGGTGGCCATGCATCTGACTTGGACTCTTCAGCAAGGTATGAGCCTGCAAGCTTTTTCCGCCAGTGACCAAGTAGCTGTAGTATGTCAGCAGAGAGTGGAATTTGACCAATGGGAGGTTGAGCTGATGGTGCACGCTTACACTTCTTTGAAGGTGATGCTATACCAGGAAAAATGTAATGTTATCATGAAATGGCCAACTTTGTCTCAGCAACTTCTTACCTTGGTCATTTTCAAGGCTAGCAGTGTGGACGGGTGGGCTATAATGTGGTGCATACTGACTGTAGCCTTGTGGAGAATTATAATGAACATGCCCACCTATGATAAAGAATACCTTACAGCTAATAAAATCTGGGTTATAGTATACACACACCTTGCTGCCAGCTAGACATATGTGGTGCCATCATATTGTATCGTGGTGGATATGCAGGATGGTGATATGGAGGATAGTGGTAGAATGGTGTAAATGGGGCCGTTCTGCCTGCAATAACATAATATCATTGTGACTGTGTCATTACTGCTCTTTTAAAAATTTGGCACCTCTAATTGTTTGACACCCCTTACTGAATAATGGAAAACCATTTCTAATTTTTGGCAAAGGTCGTCACACATTATATGCTATAAACGGGAATAGAACGCGTGTGCAGCTGGAATGTTGAATGTTTACGGTTGAACATTCTTATTTTTGTGCTGAATTTTTTGAAATACGATAATACCATATAGCGGGAATTTTTTATATGTTATTATAAATTTTGAATGAGTGCTCTGTACTGTATACAAAAAACTACAAAATTTGAATGTTCGAATTTTTGTGATATTAAAATAGTGCATGAACCTTGACCTCACAAACACAATGAATAGGTTGTCACTACGTACCAAAGTTTTGCCAAGTCTTTGAGCGGCCTATCCAGAGATCTATCAGTGTTTGTCCTTAATTCGATTATAGTAGAAGCTAAAAGGCTAACAAAACAGGAGAAAGATCATCATGCAATGCCATCCTTGACGCATGTCACCTATGTAAGTGAATTGTAAGGGTGTGGTCGACATTTAGGGAGCTTTATCATACGAAACTAAAACATACGATTAAATGTCTAGTGTATGTAGTCTTGTCTCCAGGCCCTCCCATCTTTTCAATGTTGCATGCTGAAATGCAGGAGGGCCTGGTATCAGAAGCCATATGCATGACGTCACCCACAGAGAGACTGTAGAAAGACATACTGGTGAGCTGGGTACAGCAAAGGTCACCAAGATTAAGAGCATTCTCGTTGCCAATGACCAAGATGTATAGTTCAAATGCTTGTTGTTGAGTGTAGTACGATCCTCTTACTTTACAAAAGAGGAACAATCGAACTAGCCTTGTCCTTAGTCTCCCTGATCTTTTCAACGTTTCATGAGAAAAGAGGGGGAGCCTGGTACGTGAAATCACGTGAACAATGTCATAAATAATGAACGTGGGTGACTAAAACCACAGGTTTTTAGGACACAGAAATCATCAAATATAGTCAAAAAGAACAAATAGTGAAGGTTTCACTACAGTACCTTAGCTAGCATGATGCCTTTCTAGTCTGTTTAGGACAAAAACAAACTGTCGTTTGATGATCAACCTTCGACGAACAACTCAGGTGATTCGGGACGGCTGAGCCAACAACTCCACTCCAACAGCAACAAGCTCTTTAATCACTCTCAATTGATAGTTATACCTTCTTGGTCCATCAATCGCTCCATTGAGCTAGTGTTTCTTTGCCTTACAGCCATCGTTTTATTCTCTATGGTGCACTATAAATGGAAGAGCGCATGATGTGCTAATTATAACCGCTTCATCCATGCGCAATAATTACGGTTCTACCTTTATGTCATGCACGTGATTTCGCGTACCAGGCTCCCCTCTTTTCTCGCTTGCGTTGAAAAGATCGGGGACCCTGGGAATGAGGCTACAATCAAACAGCCCTGACACACATTTAGCTTGGACAATAGCTTTCTTTTGTGGGCCATTTTAGCTCCATTGTCACATGACGGTCAACGTTATGCACGTAACTTCTGATACCAGGCCCTCCCACTTTTCAGCATGCAACATTGAAAAGCTAGAAAGGGCCTGGTGACAAGGCTATAGTATATGTATGATACACTTTAGTAAATATATTATACAGCTATATGCAAGTATATATCGATATTATATCCCTAGCCTTTTTGACACCCAGGCCTTCCCATAGTTTTCCACATTTAATTATAGGAATTGGGTACAAGGTTAGGTTATTATATCCCCAGTAGCGCTGTGGTTGATGAGGTACACAAGGTAAACCTACGAGGTAACTTATTCAGTGCCTCTCTGAAGGGATACTGGGGCACATAGCTCCCATAAGTAGTAGGTGAACTTAAACATTATCAATTGAATGACATTGTACTTAGAATTCACCTTTAATTTCGTAATCGAGTTACGGGCAGTGTGTGTGGTATCCTATGTGCTTATCTGAGATGTACACCAGTACATGAAACAACCTTTATCAGTACTAGCATGTGAGTGAGTGATATATACTCCTGCCACTAGTGACCTTTACCATTCACTGTGGCTAGGCCCGAAAGATGGCTGTCTCTGTGCAAAATGAGGAGGCAGAGGACCAGTGGGATGGATCATATAGCCAGCACCACCAGTACTAGGAAATCCTGTACATGAATGTATGCAAGTCTCCAGCTAGGCAAAGTAAGGTGGTTTTATACTGAGTACAAATAAAGTGAAATGTCATATTATGTAAACACGTTTGTATACTGTGTTGATGCACAGCAGATATTAAACTAGAGCTCATAGAACTTGTACATTGTATTTCACATGCATGTATGAGTAAAAATGATTATGAGTGCATGCCTATGGTCGATAGGTATGGTCAGTACCACACAGCACAAATATTACATGGAAAAAACTTTTGCCGACTTAGCTATTTTTGTATGCAGGAAAATTTCATGGATTTCAAGATGGTAAAGCACACCATACTCCCCAGGTAATAATAACACCAGGAGAAAAAAAAATAGCAATAAGGGCAGGTGGCAAATTCACTGTAAACTCACCAGTAGCTTCATGGTCTGAAAGTAGAGTCATTTGGTTTGGTATCTGTGCAAGTGATACAGGAGGAACTGTGCTGCTGTGGGGATGATTGACAGATCCATTACTGCCTACCAGTACAGAGAGGAGAGAGAGAGACAAAGAAAGAGAGAAAGAAAGAGAGAGAGAGAGAGAGAGAGAGAGAGAGAGAGAGAGAGAGAGAGAGAGAGAGAGAGAGAGAGTGTGTGTGTGATGTATAATGTTATTATAAAACCTGCATGACATTGTACATAATCTTCATACTGGTTGCAGGATGTCTTGCAGCAATATCCATAGCTAGTGCAGGGTTGTTTCCCCCGGCAGGGCTGTCCACTACTTTCACCAACCCACGCCATGTTGGATGACCAAAACTGTCAATATTTTGGCGACATCTAAGCCATGCCAATAGCACCTCAGCAAAACCTTGCTCAATATCTTGGGCTCCTTTGCGTATGGCTTGCAGCTCTCCAGGAGGTAGACCCAACCCAATACCAAGTTGATAGTAGTTAGCCTTGATGGTCACAAGCTCACTGTAGATACTGTGAAAGTCATCCTCAGCTGGAGATATAGAGAAGACATACATACATGGACACATAACTAATGCACAAACAACAGAGAAGGGGAAGCATATACACATACGCATAAAGAAATAAGTACATACTTCTTAATTATTAATGATTATTACAGTGTAAGCACATATAATCAACAGTACACATGCATGCACTTATTAACCAGAACTTTTGGATATATAGGCATTTAGACTCACTCAACATGTGTGAATTATCAACCTTCTCAAGATCTAAGAAGAGAAATTAAACACTAGTCATAAACATCATATATCTGACTAAATCAACATTGATCCTCTTACCTTCTCTCCCTAGAGGTCCAGGGTTGAGCTCTATGTCTCCACACCTTAATAGGAGGGAGGCTTGAACAGCAACAGCTGTCTCCAGCTCCATGGTTACCACTATAGCAATGGCTAATGCACTGACAATGTATACACTACTGCCGGGCTGGACACTGTTCACGGACACAAACATGTCCCTGGGAAGTAGCACACCAACTAGCTGCTTTGTACTGCCACTGCTCCATGACAACAATTCATTCCATAAGACTAGAAAGAGATGACTGGTGTATCTCCATCCACTGCTAATGTTGCCTTGGTAACATATCCTTGAACCTGCTAAAAGTATAAAATTACATCACATCCAGGCAAAGCAGTGGTTTCATGTATGTGTGATGATATATCAGCTACTTAGATAGTACATAGTATTATACATGTAGTTAGGGACAATAAAGATCATACTGTACATGCATAAGAGCACTCTTTTAATAATCAAAACAATGTGCACACATCTGCTAGGAAACCTCACAGGACACGGTTGATTAGACCACGGCATCCCACCCACTATATACCACAGCCAAGTGCATCAAAATTGTGGAGAATAATCCTTACCGTTGAGGTACATACCTCTATGGTTTCCACTATTACATACATCTGAAACTGAAAATCAGGTAGGGCTGGCATCACACACATAATAGTTACATGACATTAATTGGGGTGCACGAGATGATGGTCGAGTGCACCCCAATTAATGCTAAATTTTTACATGTAATACCCAAAAAGCTAGCTTAATGCTCTCGGCTACATCCAGGCATCAAAGGAAGACCGCAAGTTCACTGTCACTCCCTATAATAAGGCAGCCATATTGTTGTTTACCCTGCCTACTCCGTACCATAAGTACACATACATGTGCATGTATGATATTTAATTTTAGACACTTTAATGATACGTCCAACTAACTCACTATGAAGGAGAGGAGAGGATCCAGCCTCCAGTGGGAGAACTATGATCAATGACACAGAGAACATCAATAATGTAACGGTCGTCACTGTGGGTATAGTAGACACCACCATCCCTCCCCCTCCTCCTGACAGTGGACAACACACATAATGTCTCCTCTGTTTGCAATGACTAGAACAGCCAACAGGTCGACCCAGAGCAGCCCAGGAGCTGCCTATTCTGGCCCTCCACTCGTCAACACTCCAAAGAGGCATACCACAACTGATAAGAAATCTGAACAAGAGATGTGACACCACAGATTCCTTTATCTGTGCATACACACAAATTATTATGATCGCCTGGAGACTGTATGACTCATGCATATACATAAATCTTGCTAACTCACTTCAGTCACTACAGCTGTGTAGATTAAAAGCGATCGCTGGTGAACCTATAACAAACCGTCGGCCTGCCCTGAACTCCTCTGTGCCAAGTCAGCAAAAATAAAATATTGTCGAGTCAGCTGAACAAGTAACAATACATCGACCCTGTGCCAACTAAATACTTGTACAAATCTGTCCGGTCAAGTTCACTCCAGGAACTCTTTCACTGTTGTGTCATGAAAGCGTATAAACTTTCTATGCGTGGTATCCGAGACTCCGTAGTCTCGCTTGGCCGACCCTGACTCACTGGGATGGTGGCGGTCAGACTTATGACAACTTGATGCTTAAACTGATATGATCAGTCCCTGGCCTGGTGGATCCGGAGGCTAGGCCTTGGAGTATGAGGATACCATTCAACATGATTGACATCTTTGAGCCTAACATTCAAGATGAAAAATCCCATCATCATCATCATCATCTAGTGAACCTCACACTGGCACCGTCTGACTGGTTCAACGGAAGTACTACACTATATATATCTGGTAAATTAACCGTAAATTAACATTGTGAGTCAGTTGATCAATCCCGTGGGTATCCATTCATTTGTAATGATATGCCAACCTGTAGCTATCTGAATTCAAACACACTTTAACGTTCATGTCATCTACTCTTGATGGCATAGCAAAGACATTTTAAACCCTATTCTCCCTTGTTTTCAGTGCACCTCAGCATGAATTGACCGAAATCTAATAATATTATTATGTAGACTCTGAGTAGAAACTATAGCTGTGATGTTTTCCCCTGGCAGCCTCTATCCATCCATTCATTCATGCTTCTGGATAAGTTTGTCATTAGGACATATTCAGTGCACTTGCATGTCATATAGTGCTTCATTTGAAAAAAATCCTGAACAAGATAGACAATACTGTGGTATTCGGAGGAAAAATGGATTTTGCTATAAAAATCTATATACATGTACATTTCAAAGAAGGGGTGACAAAATTAATATCAGTCGTATATATAGTGGTTTTGTGTTTAGATGGATGGGCACTGATGTGGGTCTAGATTCCATGTATAGTTGTATGTGCATGTATGCTGTGATCTAGTAACCCCAGTGAGAAGCACGATGAGATCATGCGTATCCGAGAGGACCTAGAGAGCCATGGTTGTCAGCTCCCTCCTATCAAGCCAAAGGACTCACACTTTGACAGCAACTGTATCACTCCGGGTACAGAGTTCATGGCGAGGCTGGCCATCTGTCTGCAGTACTACATCCACGACCATATGAACATCAACCCAGCATCACAAAACATTTCAGTGAGTTTTCTCCCAAGTACAGTAGGTTGATAACTAATAATGGGACAAGCTACATGTACACACATTGTGTTTATACATGTACATGTAAGCACAGCATAGACTCGTATGGTGTGCCTGAGCTGGCACTGGCTGGTGGTTCTCCTCGGTTTGGGATTAGTCGTGGACAACTTTTATAATGGATGGAATTGGAATGCATGTTTATTGAAGTGTGTATGATAGCATTTGCTTAATATTACAGTGTAGCTACATGTAAAAGAAATGTTCAGTAATGTTTTTGTTGCTTGTGCATAGAATCTGTTTGTGCAACAATCAAGTTATCAGTATTGTGTACATTATGTGTGATCAGGGGCATAGCCAGGATTTTAGAAAAGGGGGGGCAAATTGCACGCGAAGTGCACAAAATTTTTGTGACCAGAAGCCACACCTACTAATTAAATAATGTTAACATTATGATGTGATCTTTGAACCCATCGAACTCGAAGACAGGGCACGCTCGCTTGAAGGTTTGTTAGGAAAGAAATGGCTTTATAGTCAGCCTATCTATGACTGATCGACCCTTTCCAACTCTAAAGACTACCAAAACCACTCAGTGCTGGTATTTATACGGTAAGAAGTCGTAAATAACAATTAATCAATTCTGGAAAAAAGGGGGGGGGGGCAAATGCCCCTTGTGCACCCCCCTGGCTACGCCCCTGGTGATAGATACCAGCCTCGTACTCAGGCCTTCCCATGTTTTTACGTGAAAAATCGGGAAATGTTGAAAACCATGGGAAGGCCTGAGTATGAGGCTAGAAAGATACTACGTGAAAGCTAATCCGGTAATTACATGTATTCTCCTCCAGATGATCCTATCTGATGCCAATGTCCCAGGTGAGAGTGAGCGAGCAGTCTCAAGGACCAGCTGAAGAGGTCCAGTTTGGGAGGAGGTGATTGAGGTGGTGGATCGAATACCTCATATCAGCTGTATGTACATGTAGCTGAAATGTCCACTGTGTAGTGAATAATATGCAACTGTTTTGGATCTTCAAGAATCCTGTTTGCCATATTTTTGGATTATTAAGTTGTGTGCATGCAAGAAATTTTGAATTTTCTATTTCACAAGTGCAGCTCTAATTTACTGCATGCCATAATCTTTACAGCTGAGAGGAACAATCTTGGATCAGATTGGATATTTGTCTACTGCTACGACAGGCTCTACTCAGTGTTCAAGATGCTCTATCAGAACAAAGACTCACAGCAATAGGTCAGTAGATTGAAAAGTACGACTGATGTACATGACTACCAAATTTACTCTTGAAATAATTACTACTTGATCTAGTATAGGTGTGCCTGAGCAGGCACTAGGTTGTACTCTCTCAAATTTTAATCCTCTTTTTGCATACACAGTCAGTAAAGATGAACTGAGGATTTGCTCGAGGAACTGTGTCTACTGACTACCGTATGGTCAGAGAGTGTGAGCTAGGAGGACTGGTGGAGTCTCCTGTACCCTCTCTACATGACATCAAGAAGTCCTACACCATCTGGTGAGATAAACTGCATTGTGTACAGGTAGCTTTTAATGAAGGATGTGGAGATATTTGAGTGTGGAGCAATTTTATTTCACTTTGTACAAGTATGATATTGAATGTTGCCTACTACAAAGATCAGTTTACCCCTGAAGATGAGTATTAATAATTGACATTAATTTTATAAACATGCAATACAATCATGTACCCCATTGAAGAGCTGCTAGACCCTCAAAAGTCATAATCATGATTATTTATTGAAACATTACTGACGTAATAAAAATTTTCTAGCTTTGGAGGAGCACTAGTATAAAGATTGATCACTATCATTCACTGCAGTGCCTGCTTCAGAGACCCTCACTGTCCTGATGACTACATTTTTGAAGCCAAGGTCCTCTCCAACGTGACTATGCCACCAAGAACGCTGACATATCAAGGAGTGCTGGGTCCTTTCTAGCCTCAGATAGGATTCAATCAGTGTGAGGGACCTCACAGGAGTTACAGCACCCCTGATCCTGCCAGGAGAACAATTAGGTAGGTCCACACAAACTTATGGTCTGATGTGACAAAAGAAACATCTTTGGGCATTTTTGTGGCTCTCAATACATTTCTATGTGGGAATGAGCTTCTCAACTTTAACTATGTAGCCTAGCTCAAACCAGGCTCTCTCCCTCCATGCACAAAATTGAAGTGCAGCAAAGATGGAGGGGGAGTGGTTGGTTTAGATGACATTGTCCTATGCCAATAAAAGCATAGAAGTAATATTTGACCACTTCTCCACACCACAGACATTCCTTAGGAGGTAATGATGTTGGTTCCCCTGGTGGAGGAGGTGAGTACCACAGCTGTCAAGGAGACAGCCATGGTTTTCGTGGACTTGCACCCTCGCCGAGCTCAGCCTATGGAAGCTACAACTCACCAAGTGGAAGATGAAGCAGCTGGGGTCAAGGAGAAGAACTAGGCTGGAACTCATCAAGTCCTTATGAGGAGAGGAGTAGATATAGCTTTGCAGAGAGACAGAGGACATCTGGTGGGTATGGGTCTCCAAGTCCAGGTAGAGGTCAGAGTTCATGGAGATAATATAGTGGTGGAAATGATGAACAGTCGTCGAATCAACAGACCCCATGGAGAAGACAAAGTGGTGAGTTAACTTTTTTCCTACTCCCCCTCTCAGTCTCTCTTCTCTCCTATCCCTTATCTCCACCTGTCTCTCTCTCTCTTGTGAGAACAACTTCATGTTGTTCTAGAGTCTACAACAGTAAAGAGTATTGCATGATCTACATGACTAAGATTGGCAGTAACTGTATTACTGTCTTCTTACAGGTCCCTCTCCGTCTCGATGGAGTGCCCTTCCTCGGCCTGCCTTCTGGCTCCTCCCACTCCCCACACTATGCCACACCCCCTTCCTAGCGTGGAGCCTCTGGTGATGATCATTAGTCATTTCTCCCTCCCCCTCCCTCTCACTACCCCGACAGAAACAACTCGGCTTACCAATATGATCAGGTAACAGCTGTGCACACACAATTATTATAAAATTGGTAGTAACATTAATTTTCTGTTGTCTGTAGAGATCAAAAAGGGACAGCTACCACTACAACTAATACTGATGCAACAATATAATGTCCTAGCAATTTTGTAAACTAACCAATACTGCATAATTACTATCGTTCCTTGCACAAAAATTATTGTTAACAATTAACATTATTAACCTTGTGGGTAAACGTACAATGGCCTCATAATTATGTGGCTAACTACAAAAAAAAAGTACAATCATGACTATATGATTAACTTCAATTCAGTCATACCTTCTACTAAGTTTCTTTCTCTCACTACCTCCTTTATTTGTTCTTCTCCCACTGGAGTGAACCGATTGCCCCTGCATACATGATAATCACAGTCATGATAATATTATGATGGCATCAATAAGGCAGTGAATATAAGGCATAATGACGAGATATTGTAAACTGATGGTATGACTTACTGAAGATCCAGGTTTTCAAGATTTCTGGCTGATTTAACCAACTCTGTTAAACATGGTATATTCTTATCTGTGAGGTTGTTCCAAAGACTGTAGGAGAGAAGAAGAGGTAGTATAAGGTCAGTACATTGATCAAGGCATTGGTTAGTGCTACATGTATCATTGGTGAAAAGTTTATCCGTGTTAATTGTTTTCTTCTGTGTTAATGCTTGCATAGAGGATATGGCGACCTTTACCATATTGGTGGAACTAAATTTCATGTTCATGCAATACCACAAGGTAGATGGCCTTGGTGAAATTAGTTCTATCTCCAGCAAAAACCTTTGACCACATGGTATACTGTATGTGGAACCTCTGAGTTATTAACACTGCAGGACCCTATTGAAGTGACCATACTCATGGGCAGCAGAGCCGGTCCAGCTGGTCAGGTTATGGCCAGACCACTTTTTTGCTTCATTAATGAGCAACTATTATTCATAAAACGAGAGGCATGTCCTTGGGCTTACTTTACTTGCAAGTTAGAAATTACAGCCATCTTCCTCTCTGTACTGTCTCATTAAATACTCATTGGAAGTGATAGCATGCCAGTGAACTCAAGGCTGATTATGATGACAACATAGTCATGAAAATCGTAGCACACAAGCGTGCCATTTATTTCTACACCTGACCACCCCAAAAATGCTTCTGCCGCCCTTGATATTATGATAGTAGGGAGGTATCCTTAGTACAGAGAGTGCATACAGTTATGAACTAGCGATACACTAAAGTGCAGGAGCTTCCTTGCTTAGCTCGGAGCGCGCATGCACAATTTACGACCATGTGACAATGGGAAATTCCCTTTCAGTTTGATCTGCGAGGACAGTCAGTATGCGCTTGTACAGTGCAATACGAATGTAACAGAAAAGATCTTGTTTCGATGCCTACCTAAAGTCAATAGTATTTTAGAGTATAGCTACCAGTATAGCTACCAGTAGCAGGCCACGGCTTGCAACATTGACTATCAGTGATAAGACCGACAGCCGTGAGGCAAGAAGAAGGTGTGCTCACGTTTGATCACGCAAATTAGGCCCACCTGGTAAGTGGGGTTGAACAAAGACCATGGGAGTATGTAGCCAGTATGAGTCTCCGAGAAAATAAGGCGATACTGTAGGATATGGCTCATAGACTCAAGAGAGCCCCATTGGTGGCAGGGGCGTAGCCAGGATTTTAGAAAAGGGGGGGCAAAGATAATGCGATTGCGCGCAAAGCGCGCAAATTTTTTTGTGACCAGAAGCCACACCTACTAATTAACTGTTCGAGCATTCTGATGTGACCTTTGAACCCATCGAACTCGAAGACAAGGCACGAGCGGCTCGCTCGAAGGTTTGTTAGGAAAGAAATGACTTTATAATCAGCCTATCTATGACCCTTTCCAACTCTAAGACTACCAAAACAACTCAGTGCTGGTATTTATACAGTAAGAAGTCGAAATAACAATTAGCTATGTAATCAATGCTGGAAAAAAAGGGGGGGGGCAAATGCCCCCTGTGCACCCCCCTGGCTACGCCCCTGGGTGGTAGCGAGGAAGAGCGACGTTTTCAAGTCCGCGAACATTGACCAACATGGTGAGTCGAGTCCAGCTAAACTGTAGATTTGTAGTCCACGTATGTCTGATACACTTGCACCAATCGAGAGAGCTAGAGTTCTTGTGCCTACCAAGAACAATGTTTTAGAAACTCGCAAAGAAGCCATACTAACCTCGATCAAGCCTGAGTAGAGACCTCGCTTCGCTCGGAATAAATAATCTTGCATGGGACTGTTCACTCTCAGAGTGAACCTTGTCCATAGTGGTATGATTACACTATCCATAATTTGGAACCAGTAAGGAGGAGTCCCCTGGTACATGGTTGCAATGTACAGTACAGTACAAGGAGACTGCATGTTTTGCCTGCATTGTACTATCAGCCTGCATATGCACTAAATTGGGTAGAGTAGTTGTGGTTGATAGGTTTGACCATTTAAGAAGCACAATTTAATACAGAGATTTGCAGGTAGGTTGAGGAACTAGCTCTGGAGTTGATAACCACAACTTGTTCATAATTGAATTTCTAGACTACAGTGATGTATGGTGTTGTGGCAAATTATGTTTGCATGAGTAACTTTCAACTCTGCTACAGTCCCTCAACCTACCTGCAAACCTCTGTATTTGCAGTGATTATGGCCATTTTAGGAACAAAAGAAATAATTTCTGCTGTGAGCACACGATAGCTACTAGTCTCTCATACCCATCTTAAGCCACCATGTGTAGAATTAATTATGCTGCATGCTGTGAGGGAGTAAGAGGGTCTATCGAATAGGCAAGCGCCGCGACACGAAGAGTTGAAGATTTAGAGTTGAAGAACAACAATTTTGTAGTCAAAATGGAAGACAAAAATGTGGATAAAAATGCATGCTTATATAGGAAAATTGGGCTAGGGAAAGTACTAACACACAAGAGAACAAAAAGTAGGCATTCAAGAAACCCAAAGTGTATTCACACAAATAAAGAACTATTCAATAGCACAAAACATTCTATAGGCTTACAATGAGATAAGAGTTATCTCCGGCAAAATACCAAAAATCTACCAACACAAAACAGATCTATAGTATTGATACTGAACCACTGATCAAAAGTAGGTGTACAATGCATAAACCAAAAAGACTATAGACACAAAAAGATATCTAAGAAACTCAGCCTAACCCTATAGACACAAAAGATCATAACCAAACCCAAAAGACACAAATGACTGTAAAACCAAACTAAATAGGCACAAAGGAAATATTACATAACCAATTCCAAAAATACCATGCACAATACATCAAACCAAAGATACAATAGCAGTCAATAACATCAAAATAACCTACACACAACACATACATAAGCCAACTGTTCACACATGCCAAAATGCATACATGTAGCTAGCTCAACATGGGTGCCAATATTCACCAGGTAGTCGTTGCTTATTTTGGTTTCCTATAACAGTAATAGTGGTGGCATCATCCCTAGGCATTTTTCCATGTGGCTAGTTAACAATGAAAATGCTATTGACTACCTACTAGCTAGAAAGTAACAGTGTGACTTACTCAAGTTCTTTGAGCTCTTCACAATTCTTGATACCGTCAGATAAAGCCTGAAGTCTTTCATCACCAAACTGATTACCACCAAGACTGTGTGTATGGAATAAGAAGTAGCAACACATCATGTGTCATGGAAGGGCTGGGTTGAGGATGCCCAGCATTCAGTGTACATGCACATGGCATTTCATTCATGGATGAAGCACATGTAGTCCACAATCATGTATAATGCAAATTAAATTTTACTAGATTCTCCTAGCAACCATATACAACACTTATAACTCCTACAACCTCTCCCCAGTTACAGCAGCATTACTTTGACCTCTGAACCCACAACTAGCCCAGTGCATGAGGTGAAATTTCTCATACAACTTCTCAAAGAAGGTTTTGTCCTTTGTAAACATATTTAAACTGAGTAGCGGAGAGGTTATAAATGATATGGGAAACACAGAATGGCCTTACACTACATACACCTATGGACATGAGGATTCAAACCAACCTTGTACTCAATCTTACATGACCTACTTAATGGTATGAAGTTTTGAAGTATATTTGAGACTTTCTCCGAATACTCGTGCTTTAGAGACATCAAAATTATAGCCCCAGAGTCTGCATGGGGGAAAATAAAACTTAGTGTTCTCCCCAGCATACACAAGGCATATTGGCCTCATACATGTACGTCTTTGAAACTGACTTTACTTCGATGTGGGAATATGGATAGGCTCAAAGCTTTGATATGGCCACAAACTCCACCCACACCATAAGCTCTAAACTTTGGCTCAGAAAGAACACTCACAAAGGTAGGTGTATCACATCAAATTTATAACAGCATACATGTTTTTTAAAACTATCATCAGATAACATGAAGATGATAAACTACATGTATTACTCACGTGAGCTTCACCAGGTTAGTGCAGTGCTTGATTGCTTCTAGTACAGTCAGTGGACAACTAGGACACATAATGCTAATGCACAAACAATAAACGTAAACAGCCATTACTATTATAGCCTCAGCAAAACTAATAGGGCAATAGGAAGAAACAATGTTTGATGCTGTATGTGAGTATCATGATGGCCACTCCTTCCAATCTGGCCTGGGTAACCATGCTCAGTCAAACAGTTCACTGCATAGCTACAATGATACTTACTATAGCTCCTCTAAGTTAGGCCAGTGTTTGAATCCTTCCTCAATCCCAAGATTAGTGATGTCAACATGGACAAGTCTGCATGAATGGCAATAAATGAAATCAATCACAATAGTTAACTTCCCACCAGCTGTTTAGGTGGTAACATGAAGACAAGGTATACTAGTACACTTATGGCCAGCTGGACATACTGTTATGCACTACAGCCTTTACTACACATAATGCTACAGAGGTATGGATTTGAGTTAAGTTGACTTACCTCAGTTTTTGAAGGTTAGCACTGAGCTTAAGATTGTTTTTCACACTCACACTTTCACCACCACCACCAATCAGACTGCAATGAATAGGGTAATTAGCAACTCAATACAATTACATGATTGTTTTGTGTCTCATGATAAACCACTATCAGCACATGAGACCTATACTCCTTACAGGTGTGATCGTGACTAAGACATATGCACTACTACTACCATGCACACATAGCTACTAAGAATGAACACACTCTATTTCAATCAGACCAGGCACTGTGACAAGACTGAGAGCATCCAGCACTGACGGTACAGCTTCACCCTCACTATGGTGGATAATTAGAGCAATGATGTGACATAATACATGCACAACAATAATACATACTGGACTGTCAGTGAAAGTTGACGGTCACCTACTCCCTCCAAGAGAGCCACAGCATCATCGACACTAAACTTACAACGTTCAAAATTTAACTTAATGGTAGTATACTCAGCAGTTATCAAAACATAAGTAATACACAACAAATCATAAGATCTCAAATTATTATGTTTGTCTTCAAATTTAAGGTTGTATTTGTGAAAGTGTAAGATATCAGTACACACAGCACTGTGTTGTGATTCATAGGCATAATGGACATGAAGTAAATGATCACCGTGAGTAGCATCGAGTATTCGTTTGATTAGGTTCATTGTGTTCCCTTTGGAATAATTCAAGACTCCAAACACAAAACGCCACATAACTTGAAGATGCCTTAGAGTTGGATTACAGTAGGAAGTCACGATAGTCATTTGTTCACTGTCATCACAACTGCTGATGTAGACAGCTGAGAGGTACTCCTGCAGTGTCAGATGGAGAAATGAGTATGTTTCACTAAGTCCAAACTTGACAAAGTAACGATCAGTAACAAGTAATCCTGGGCTCTCCTTGATGTTCACTGAGCCTTCGTCGCAAATCTTCAAGAGTTCAGACTTATTAAAAACTTGCCGAGACTGGACTGTTGCTTCAAATGCCAAATGACATATCCTATCAAAATATACTTTTTCCTTTGGTAGTAGTTGATCAAAGGAAGTCAGCTCTGTTACGTTTTCAGAGGCTTTGCGCATACTGCGGACAAAGGAAGACAGAGTGAAGTCTCGATAGAATTCAGTCTCTGTTTCTGGCAGAAATGAATCTTCCTTATAGAGGTACACAAGCATAGCACAGTAAAGGGGTAGATAACATAAGTTCATTAAATTAGGATGCTCGTTTAAGTGCTGCTCTAGCTGGTCACTCTTTTCTTTATCGTGCTCAAAGTACGTCTGCACATACTGCATCACCTGTTCCTTCATAAATCCAACGACTTCAATCCACTGGGTAGCGATATGACGAAAACCTTGAGTGGCAGCTGGACGAGATGACAGTACAATTGTGGACCTCGAAAATACTTTTCCTCGGATAAGGTTGCAAATGAAGTGGTTTGCATCTGCTCCAATGCCATACTCATCGAAACCATCCAAGATGAACACCACATCTTCACCGAATCTGCCCTCAATGTATGATGACAAGCCATTAATGTCCTCAGGGGATAGAGCACAAGTAGCATGCAATAGGTCGTGAAGGTAGATTTCCTTAGTCTT
The DNA here is from genome assembly GCA_964291365.2 of Stappiaceae bacterium. Taxonomy (GTDB): domain Bacteria; phylum Pseudomonadota; class Alphaproteobacteria; order Rhizobiales; family Stappiaceae; genus JBDWFY01. The sequence continues at coordinate 230,129 of OZ220010.1, read as the reverse complement.
GCCAAGGTATCGCAGCCGTACAAATAAGATAAGTTTGGATTTTATAATTTTTCCCTTAGCCCAATCACATGAGATCCTCACTAGCAGAGTTGTTTTTCCACTTCCAGGTCGGCCCTCAATCAGAAGTAGTGAACTGTGGTCCAAGCTTTGAAACAAATTATCGTATTTCACATTAATCTTATGCCCATAAACTTCATCAATATCATTTCTGATTGTGCAAAGATTTAAATGTCGAGCATGTTTTTCCTGTTGGACTAGTGCTAATTGGATGAAATTGACAATTTTCAGAGGTGGCCATGCATCTGATTCTGACTCTTCAGCGAGGTATGAGCCTGCAAGCTTTTTCCTCCAATGATCAACTTGTCGCATTGTATCAGCAGAGAGTGGAATTTGACCAATGGGAGGTTGAGCTGATGGTGTGTGCTTGCACTTCTTTGAAGGTGGTGCTATACCAGGGAGAATGTAATGTTATCATGAAATGGCCAACTTTGTCTTAGCAATTTCTTACCTTGGTCATTTTCAAGGCTAGCAGTGTGGACTGGTGGGTTATAATGTGGTGCATACTGATTGTAGCCTTGTGGAGAATTATAATGAAGATGCCCACCTATGATAAAACATACCTTACAGCTAATAAAATCTGGGCTACAGTATACACACCTTGCTGCCAGCTAGACATACAGTACCGCTCACAGGTAACTTGATACATATACGCGAGTATAGTAGTGAGGTAGCAACTCGTGAGGGCGTGGATATCGCACGCGGGTGCGCCCTCGACGCGCACGCGCTCGTACTCGAATGCTATACTATAGACTGGACTCGGGCGCGGCGAGCGCTCGTACGTATGTGTGTGTGATAGAAGGCGGGGCCCAATTATTGCAATGTCAGCAAAAAGGAGGCAAGATCGAGACAACAGGCAGTTAGTGTGCTTACTAGACTTTTTGATGAACATTGGTGAGTTTGTTGAGCGAAGAAAGGCAGTAAAAGAATCGCTAAGGCTAGATAAGCTTCTAACTCTCTGCATTTTCGGCGTCGAGTCTCGAATACTCGCAGACGCGATCGCGAGTGCTGCACGCGCACTTGCACGAGACTTTTTGGTTAAGTTTGTTGAGCGAAGAGAGGCAGTGAAAGAACAACTAGGAGTAGACATGCTTCTAACTAGCTGCATTTTCGCCGTCGAGTCTCGAGTACACATGTGCACCCGCGTGCGAGTGCTCGTCTAGGTACACGCGAGTTCCGGAAACTGACTCGCGTGTCACTCGCACTCATTTGTCAAGTTATATATACATAATTCCGGCGTGAACGTTTAGCTCGTTAGCGCTTGGGCGTGACCAGCGTGTAGGTGTGAAGTTACGCCCCTTGGTTGGCAGAAGCGTGTGCACGAGTACTAAAGCATAAGCATGAGCAGCTACTTCGAGACTCTAGACAAGCAAGGGAAAGACAGATATCGAGGGAAACTGGAAGCCGTTGGTCTCTCCCTCAAAGATGACCCCTACACGCCGGGAGCGAGCGACAAATGGCGCTCAGACATGGCTTGCTGGCCGAAGATCGAATACGGACATATCTTTGCCTACTTCATTTCCAGACCGTGGACTTACACGCAAGAACAGCTGCTCTCCTGAGAACAGCTAGACACAAACGGTACCAACACAGTGCAGTCACACTCACATGACAACACATCCAGCACATCACATCAAGCTACCACCTACTGCTGGTGTGGTGGTGAAGATGTTGGTCGAATGGTTGCCTGTGACAATCTTAACTATCCAGTGAAATGGTTCCACTTCAAGTGTGTTGGCATCACCCATAAACCTAGGGGCAAGTGGTATTGCTCTGACACTTGCAGAGAACAGGTTTAATAATTAGCTAGCTGTTGTATGTGACATGCACATGTAACAAATTTTATTCACATTTTCATAGCATGCATCCTCATGATCAAATTTGTATGCTGTTTAATAATAACAATGTATTTTTAAAGAAGGAACAACACTGGGGGACAAATTAATAAGTGCAGAACAAACAGTTAATAGTTGGTCAATAAAAGCAAAATCAATGTCATCCCTGTGCTTTATAAGAGTAACAGGTAATATGTTTTGGAGAATAGTATACTTATTCTTCAACAGTCCAATTACCCTCTCAACATGAATACGGACCTTGGCGATTCTCTTTGAGCACTCTACTTCTTGCATGCTAAGCTGCTTCTTCCCTTGTGTGAATGATGGGATCACCAGCTTGGCACCATGAAGAGCAATAATATTATCATCACCGATGTCAAACCCTCGATCTGCTAGAATAATGTCTCCTGGTTCTAGGAGCCTCAAAAAGCCACTGTTCATGTGATACACTTATCCATTGCTCGGCCACCCCAACATTTAGAGAGAAATGATATAGCTCCTGATGGCGTAATTCCTACCAGAAACTTGACCGTGTTGTATTTCTTGTAGTTAGAGTACGTTTGTGCTCTTGCCTGATATGAATATGGACGTTCAATGAAGATCTCGGAGCAATCAATAATACAGCGAGCTCGAGGATACAGATCCCTAAATATCTGAGGCATGTTCGTGCAGCAGGTTTCTCGTGTTGGCCACTCAATAAGAAATATGAGATGGACATACATTACGGAGATCAATTTGTGGAACACATCAGCAACTGTAGATACAGGTACGCCGAATCGATACGATAGGTCTTCAATCCAAAGATTTAGCCTCAACCTCATAAGCGTAAGGAGCAGGCTGTCAGATGGTGATACCTTGGTCCTTGATGGCGTTAGATTTGGAGGCCAGTATAGAATTTGGTGACTTCATCATTGTCCTTCAATAGCTCAGAACTAAGAGTCGTTGCTGTTGATGGTGCCCTTGGTAGACAGCACACAATTGGGGTGGTTGGAGTAGTAGGAACCAATGAAACTTGTGTACTTGCTTCAGTTTGGCTAGTCTGGGCATCATTATCTACCATGAGGCAACTCTCAGTCTGGGTGCCACAATCCAATAGTACTATCAGCTCTTCTTCACTGTCATCGTGATAAAAAAGATTGGCTAGATCTGCTTGGTTCTCTTTATCACGCTCTGCTGCTTCTGCCCGGAGACCCGCCTTCTTTCGTCCACTCTTTTCTGGCGCTCCATTTGACGCACACCCGCCTCTGATTGTGGCTGTTTTGTGTAAGCAAACACTGAGGGGACGTAGTCCACATCACTGCGAATATCTACGGACCTTCTTGAATAAGAGAGGAACGTAAATGACTGACTATCACGTTCTTATTTTGATCTTTGCTTAAACAACCTATGATATCAAGCACGGCTCACCTGAAACGAAGTGTTCTCCGCAGATTCTCGAATATTTGCTGGGCTTCCAATCTTTTCTTCGTACAGCAGCGATCCACCTCCTCCTTCTCTCGGCAGGTAAGCAAGGGAAACGAAAGAACCCGAGCCCAGGCTTCTCTCCATAGCGATTGCTGCAATCGAATGCACTACAGCTAATGACCATAGTTCAGCTTCTGCCAACCAAGGGGCGGAACCTCACACCTACACGCTGGTCACGCCCAGGCGCTAATGAGCTAAACGTTCACGCCGGAATTATGTATAATTATGTGGTGCCATCATAATATTATATCGTGGTGGATATGTAGGATGATGATATAGAGGATAGTTGTAGAACGGCGGATATGGGGCCGTTCTGCCTGCAATAGCATAATAATTATCATTGTGACCATATGATTACCATTGTTCTTCTAAAAATTTGGCCGCTAATTATTCGACACTCTTTACCGAATGATGGAAAATCATTTATAATTTTTGGCAAAGGTCATCACACACATATGCTATAAACGGGACTAGAATGCGCATGCAGCTGGAATGTTGAATATTTGTCCCTAAATATTGGGCGAACATAATTATTATTTTTGTGCTGAATTTTTAGAGGTACGGTAATAACGTGAAATTTTTGTACAGTAAAAAATTTAAACGAGTGCTCTGTATAAAAAAAGGAACTACCAAATTTGAACATCAAAATTTTTTTGCGATATTAAAATGCATGAACTTTGACCTCACAACACACAGCGAATAGTTTGTCACTACGTACCAAAGTTTTGCCACGTCTTTGAGCGGCTTACCCAGAGATCTATCAGCATTTGTCCTCAATTCGATTGTAATAGAAGCTAAAAAGGCTAACAAAGTGGGAGAAAGATCATCACGCAATGCCATTCTTGATGCATGTCACCTTTGTAGGTGAATTACAAGGGTGTGGTCGACAGTCAGGGAGCTTTATCATACGAAATTAAAACATACGATTAAATGTCTATAGTGTATGTAGCATCAGCTTTTACATGCTGAAAAACCAGAGGGCCTGGTATCAGAAGTCACGTGCATGATGTCACCAGCAGAGAGACTAGAAACATACTGGCGAGCTAGTATAACAAAGGTCACCAAGATGAAGAGCATTCTCATTGCCAACGACCAAGATGTACAGTTCAAATGCTTGTTGTTGAGTGTAGTACGATCCTCTTACTTTACAAAAGAGAAGCAATCGAACAGCCCTGATACACATTTAGCTTGGATGATACATGTAGCTTTCTTTTGTGGGCCATTTTTAGTTCCATTGCCACATGACGATCGATGTTATGCACGTAACTCAAGGGGGGGGGGACACTACATAAGCGCCTGTACTTCCACCCGCGACCGCTGTCAAGATCTTGACCAGCAAATTTTCATGCTTGACCCCTTGACTGCACTGAAAATCTGGCCTTGACCCTTGACTATCGAGCATTAACCACACCCATCAATCACCTGGAGCGACTTTGACCGTTCTTAAGCTGCCCCCGATTCCTAGCTTGACCGCTTGACCAGCTTCAAAATTTTGCCTTGACCGCTTGACCTCACTTTGACCCCGGTTGCGTGTGGGAGTACAGTCGCCTATGCAGTGTCCCCTAGTCTGGGTGCCAGACCCTCAACAGGAAGAGAGGGTCTGGTAAACTTCTTCACGCCCCACGGGTACCTTGGGGCGTTAAAACCACTTGCAAGCTTTGCTGACTCATAGCGTTAACCACACACTGCAGAGGCTATGAACTGACACTGTCTATCTTGGGTTAACACCTACTTAACTGGCCCACATTTGCTGACAGTGCAGAACAAGTATGTGATGCAACGTGGACCAGACCCTCTCTTCCTGTTGAAGGTCTGGCACCCAGACTAGTGTCCCCCCCCCCTGTAACTTTTGATACCAGGCCCTCTCACTTTTCAGCATGCAACATTGAAAAGCTGGACAGGGTCTGGGGGCGAGGCTATAGTATATGTATGATAAATATATACCGTATCTTCGTGAAAAAGGGCCCACTACGGGATATCGGCCCACCCCCCACTTTGGGCTCAATTTCCTGCGCTAAGGTCTAAAGTTTACTCTAATATGCGCCCATATGTAGCCGCCCTGGAACAAGCATGCGCAATCACTATTAAGTGGGCGTGGTTAAGATCGCTAGCCGTGCACGATTGCTCTTTTGAAGCTGAAATGCGGCATAAGACGAACCAGGCTTAGTTCTACAGCTGTTTGGCAGGTTATATTTCGATTGTACCTCGATTATTTGAAGTGCAGCCCTCATAAAGCAGCCATTTGAGTTATGGTTGCTGTTACCGTGAAGTATCGGCCCGATAAAAGCCTCTTGCCGCCCTTGATTAGTAACCATACTTGAGCAAGGCTGAAATCAATAGTAGCCGCGGCTACTATACAAATAATGAAGATCGCGTAGTTAGTTTACCTGGGCGCTCTTTTGTGTCTAACCGTGATAGTGATACTTCAAATATTGTCCCATCCCCCAGTCTAGATCCAATGTAAGGTGCACCGCCCATGTTTGCGAAGGTACGTATATGCTGTAGCTATGTATAATACTAGCGATACACTTATAAGTGCAGTAGTCCTCGCTCAGTGAACCCTGAACTTGAACTCTCCCAGGTACAAGGTGTGCATTAATACTCGAAAGTGCAGTGCATGCATAGGTACATGTACAGAGGAGGTTGGTCACTGATTCTAATTAGAGCACATTTGCCATAGGCCGCAATATACGCCCACGCAACCCAGGTCAACCCGCTGAGTCAGCAAAAACAGTACATTACATATGGTGCGCGATAATTAAATGCGCATTCCACAAAAATTGTGACCAACCTCCTCTGGTACATGTACGTATGTACAGGTCACTCTAGCTCTAGCCTGGGCGCATGCGCAATTTATGAACACATGATGATGGGGAAACTCCCTTGTAATCCATACTGCGAGGACAGTCAGTAGCCTCGTCCCCAGGCTCCCCGATCTTTTCAACGTTGCACGAGAAAAGAGGGGGAGCCTGGTAAAACTTATCACGTGCGTGACGTCAGGTGGAACCAACTTCCATACATGGTACAACAGCGAGTTGGCTGGCTCAAGAGACGGAATTTCTCACCGAAATTCGATCTAAACGTTACAATCAGCTATGAATCAGCAAGTGGAGGCCCTTCAGTCCATTTGTTGTGTATCAAAAACTGCGATTTGTACTGTAACTCGATCCACGTGCTCTCGTCCAAGTCGGTTCCACCTGGGCGTGGACACGATTGAGTTACCATGCAAATTGCAGTTTTTGACTTGTAGTGAAGGGGCAGAAGCATCTTCACTTGCTGATTCATAGCCAATTGTAACATACTGATCGAAGAACTTGAACTCTCGGTATCTCTAGCCCTGATTTTGGCCAACTTGCTGTTGTGCCATATATGGAAGTTGGTTCCACCTGACGTCACGCACATGATAAGTTTTACCAGGCTCCCCCTCTTTTCTCGTGCAATGTTGAAAAGATCAGGGAGCCTGGGGACGAGGCTAGACAGTCAGTACAGAAAATATTCGCACCTATAGGATTTTAAAAACATTTGGATTGAAAGATACTGATGATAGATCTAAAGCTAAGAGTTAGTTGGTAGATAGTCCACAACTTATGTTATCAGTGGTGAAAGCAAAAGGATCCGGCAGCCTCAACCCAAGAGAAAGCGACGATTTTATACGTCGTGAAAAAGAGTTCAACGGGGGAGTAGAGTCCAGCACAACTGGAGACTTGTAGTTACCGTGATTCTTCGTGAAGGTAGCTCACTCTTTTTTACATCCTTGGAGCAGGCGATGGAGCTTAACTGACTGTGGAGAGAGAAAGCGACTATTTTAGACGTCACGAAAAGAGTTCGACAGGCGAGTCGAGTTTAGCACAACTGGATATTTGTAGTTGCTGTGGTTCTTCGTGAAGGTAGTCCACTCTGTTTGACGTCCCTGGAGCTGGCGATGGAGCCTGACTCACTGTGGAGAGACAGAATGATGTTTTAGAAGCTCGCAAAGAAGCCGTACAAAGCCCAATAGAACCCAAGTGGAGACCTCGCTTCGCTCAGAATCATACCCAGACCTTCCCATATTTTTCAATATTTAATTATGGGAAGGCCTGGGTACAAGGCTATTACATTCCCAGTAGCGATGTACTTTTGTAGGGTTGATGAGGTAATTATAAGGTAAACCTATGAGGTAACTTATTCAGTGCCTCTCTGAAGGGATACTGGGGCACATAGCTCCCATAAGTAGTAGGTGAACTTACACATTATCAATTGAATGACATTGTACTTAGAATTCACCTTTAATTTCGTAATCGACTTATGGACAGTGAGTGTGGTATCCCGTGTGCTTATCTAAGATGTACACCAGTACATGAAACAGCCTTTATCAGTACTAGCATGTGAGTGCGTGATATATACTCCTGCTACTAGTGACCTTCACCATTCACTGTGGCTACTAGGGGTATGTTAAGTACTTCATATTATATACAGGTTGTATTAATTTTTATACCCCTCATTGGAAATTCTACAGATGTAGGCCTGAAAGATGGCTGTCTGTGTGCAAATTGAGGAGGCAGGGGACCAGTGGGATGGGTCATATAGCCAGTATTACCAGTACTAGGAAATCCTGTACATGAAAATTAATGATACATGCACAGAATGATGTAGAACTCAATTTACCAATCATTTGGAAGCCTGCCGCCATGTGCTGTGGTGTGTTGTGAGGCACTATGCCTGCTGGTTGTGATACTGGATGAACTGAGTAGCCATAAGGATGGTTAGCTGAACCATTAGTGCCTACGATTTGAAATACTCATTAGTGCATGTAATATTATACAAGACAGAGAGAGAGAGAGAGAGAGAGAGAGAGAGAGAGAGAGACTCTGGTATTCTTACTAGCCACAAGATGGTTTTCAGCAATTTTCTCAGCAAGTGCACGATCATTCCCACCAGAAGGGCTACCCACTGCCTCCACCAGTGTCTGCCATGTTGGCAGTCCATACTTCTCAACATTATATAGCTGTTTGAGCCACATGATTAGCACTTCTGTAAATGCCTGTGCAATATTTTGAGAGTTTGCTTGTCGGATGGTTTGCAGCTCTCCAGGAGGTAGACCCAGCATCATACCAAGCTGATAGTAGTTAGCCTTGATAGTCCACAGCTCAGAGTATACCTCACGAACATCATCTTCAGCTAGAGATTTTTGGGGATGGTGGTAACAAAATTAATACAAGTAGCTATAATGACCATCTAGTCTATAAATGAATGGTTTACTGTAAGGACCATGCACACATACACATATGCACAAGGCAATGAGCAAGTGAGGGAAAAACCCCTCTGTCCCCCAACAGGCAAATGAATCACTGCCCTAGTTTACTGTTTTAACTATTTTCCATCAGATCTATGTACAAATACCTATGGGATCAAGTGACCTCCTTGAAAATCAGTGGCTACAGCTAGTATATGATGTCAGCCATCCTACCCTGTGAGTGCGGAGTGGCCTGGGTGTATTAATGGTCACTGAGATGCTACGAGAGGCATCAACAGCAATAGGAAAGAATTAGCTGATCACTAGTTGGAGTTCTAGCTTGTGAGGGTGTGGTAGCACACTAGCAAGGGGTGGAACACAACTTATCATCATGGTTATTATCCACGATCACTCAGCCACAATATTTAATAGCCACAAATTATCCTTCCTTGTAGCAATAGTTTAATTGTGCTGTTTGATATTAAAATCTATTTACAATTCACTCAAGCGTATAAAACTCACTCAAAACTTGAGGTTTATTTCCATCCATTTCCCCCGGGTCAATCACAACAAAACTGCCTCTGAAGTGGCTTATACAGTTAATAAACTTATCATGATCGTCTCAGTTTAAAGTCTACTCTCACTGTTTGCGTCCCCACAGTTGTCGGAACTTTCTCGATGGCGATAACGATCACTTTTTGCTAGCGAAGCGCTTTTACTTCCGCTTCCTGCAACTAACAAATTAGGGGGCGTGGCATATTAATTGGACCTACAAGCCCCTCCCGTTCCTCAATTCCGAAGACCCACATCCAAAGCAGGATCTCCACTAGTCGGTGATCATTTATTTCCAGCTAGCAACGCACAAAATCAGACATGCCAAGTGACCCTCATCTCGAGGGTCAGACCCGCATTTTGGCCAACCAACCCGCATTCTCCTACTCAAAATTTGTATTAGCTCTAATGGAGCGACCCACATTTTATAATTTCCCATTCCCTATACTTTGTATTAGAGGGTGGGGCTAAGGAGAAAATGACCCTCATCTGTGTTAACCAACCTTGGCATCTCTGCAAAATGGAAGTATTGTCTGACTACTAGTGAACTATCGATATCAGCTAATATAAATCTTTGTGGCCCTGAGAAACTCAACTTGATGAAGACCCATCTATGTGCAGCCGAGGGGCTGTAGCTACTCTCGCTCCTGGCTGTCTCCCTACTTCTATCATGGCTGCAGCTAGATCTAGCAAATGCTCAAGTGATTCAGAGAGACGAGATGACTTGGGTACCTACTATACCTGTCTCGAACCCTATGGCACTGTGCAACGATTTCACACGAGCTGGTTTCTTTATACGTCGAAACAGGGCTTCGGATCGTGTTCTTGGAGAGCGGCGGACTCTGCTACAGCAGAAAGAGCTGCAATAGACGCCTCTTCGTCTGAGCGGTAAGGCTTCAAAGTAAAGTGTGGTGTGGGTACAACCCTTTTCAGCTCACTTGAAATAGAATTTTTAGACAAAATAGCAAAATTAATGGGCAAGTATGTGTAGTGTACATAATGTCTACACACAGTGAGTACAGAGGTTTGCAGGTAGGTTGAGGGACTGTAGCAGAGTTGAAAGTTACTCATGTAAACATAATTGGCCACAACACCATACATCACTGTAGTCTAGAAATTCAATTATGAGCATGTTGTGGTTATCAGCTACAGAACTAGTCCCTCAACCTACCTGCAAATCTCTGTATACACATGCACTGTTACGGTATGCACCTATGGCTACTTACATATGTACAGAGCTGTGTAGGTTACTTGTCAATTGAAATAGGAATAGGAAAAGACTCGGTTTATAGTTGTGGCCTCCTAAATAGATTATGCAGTGCCTTTATTAGATTTGGAGCAGCTGTAACTAGATTTAAAGATGCATTTCCATGGTGACACTCAACATAGCAACTCAACCATGCTTCTAGCCTCTACAGGATTTGCATAATCCTTGCAACAATTAGGCTCAGTGACTTCCAAATATGGAAGTCAATGTTCAAAGGGACTACCAACCACTATTTATTTTAGTACAGCCCCTTCATACAGAAATGGCAGACGAGGGTGCATTCACAGTTTATACAGCAACATTTACAAAGTTCTAGCCTGTTGCAAAGATTCTGCAAAACCCTGTATCGAGTATAACCTGCAAAGCTCTGTACCTAACAGTGCACATGTATTCATTGTGTAGACATTATGTACACTACACATACTTGAGGTCAATTAGTCTGCCCATTTGCTGTTTTATCTAAAATTCTACTTCAAGTTAGCTGACAAGGGTTGTACTTCCTTGAAAATTTAACTTTGGTGAGATAGTGAGTTCTTTATGTCGAGGAGTCAAATGAAGTGGTGACAAAAAATGTAAGTATTGGTTGTACTAGCTTTATCACTGTTTTCAACACACTGAATCTCACAATGTGTCAACAAGTTGCCAGCTACATGTACGTAGTATAAATATCTAACTTAACTCTTTTCTGTGAAATTACTAGTCAGCCTGATGGTGAATAATCTAATGGAGTTGATTTAAGAGAAGGCTTTTGTTATCTTAAACTCTTCCAGTCAACAACCTCCACTTCACCACTTCTCTTGCATATCATATTCTTGACTAATCATGCATAAGTTAATATGTAGCCTCGTCCCTAGGCCCTCTTAGCTTGTGTAACATTGAAAAGCTGGAAGGGCCTGGCATGGGAATGAGGCTGTATAATTGTGCACTTTGAGACTCTGTATGACAATTGTAATGCCATAAATACTATGAGACTATAGAGATTTCAGTTTCTCAGTTGCTTCTGTAGACATGATCTCGCCCTGAGGAGGATTGGAGCATCCAATCGAAACGTCGGCAAGATAAGTTTCAAGTTCAAGTTGTCTATCAAGAGAACCTTCATCATTTCATGACTATGAGACTAGGTATGTATATAGGGCCATACCTAGATAGGATCGCCTTACATTACTTTTCATGTTACAGGTACGTGAGAGAGCAGACATCAGAGATAACTCGCAGCCTGAGGTGATACCCTATGGTCGCTTTGATCCGTTCAATGCCTGGAGGCAAACTGTGTATAGTGGTGCAGCGACCGCACGTTGCACCATCTCTCCACTCATGGCGTCAATGCAGTGCTTTCTTGACAACAACTTGGAGATCGAGGGGAGGGACATTCTTGACACGGATCCAACAGAAAACTCTCTCTTTCATGACTACAACCACGCGCTAATTCCGTACTGCAGTAGCGACATATGGCTAGGGGAAGAGACAACTACCACAAGTGCTTTCGAATCTGGTGCATCTCAATGCAGCTGCTTCAACTATACAACAAACTCCGGTCCCAGTCTGGTCGTTTCAATTTTAGAAATTCTAGTCAACTTCTCTTTACTTTTCGTGGCAAGACCATCTATCAAAGTATTATTATGCAGCTACCATGATAGTTATGGCTTACTGGATGCTAATAAAGTTATCCTCACAGGATCGAGCGCTGGGGGAGTGGGCATGATCAACCATGCCAAGTGGGCTCATGGAATTCTCAATTCAACTACCGAGCTGAATGTTGTTGCTGACTCTTCGTCGTTTATTGACTACTTAGACAGTATTGAAGCTGTTTTCAACCTTGAAATGTCCAGGAATCGCTCTAGTGACACTCAACGCTTACTCAACACAGTTCAATCGAATGAAGCTTGCAATGACACAGATCATTTTGGCTATCCATGCTGCATCTCAGCTCACTGTGTCTTCACTCAGCATGATAGCAGTGGACAGCTACAATTCTACCCTGAAAACACTCCCACTTTTACGGTTTACAGTGGCCAACTTGGAACGGTCGACAGAAGCAGTGTCTAATGCCCAAGGAAATGGAGCAGGTGGCCTTGGCATTGTGTTGGACTTTCTGAGGGTAGCAGGAGAATAATTATGGAGGAACAATGAACAATACACTAGATGTAGCTACCACACGAGTGAGTACTGCAGTGGTTACTGCAGAGGTTGATAGGGGTGAAGAGAGAAGGAGAGGGGTGAGGGAGGGAAATGGAGGGAGATAGAGTGTGTGTGTGTATATGCATGTATGTATGTGTGTGTGTATGTGTATGTGTGTCTGTGTGTGGATGCAAGCAACAAGGGGGACACAGGGATATCTGCCATCGCGGAGCATTGGTGGGATCAGCAACATCAAGTGAATTGGGAAGGCACTAGGGTGCTGGACAGAGCCACTAATCCTGTCCAGCTCAGGGTAAAAGAGACCTTGCACATCCAAAAGACCCCTGCTAACAATGGGCTCAACTGGGACGAGGGTTACGAGTTATGAGTTACCAGTTACCAGGCTGCTGGATTGCTACTGTGAAGTTAGGGGGTGGAGTCAGCTCTAGCCACGCTAGCGCCAACTGTGTTTGTGCTTTGACCTCTGCACCGGACTGCATGCGCTCAGGAGCCATGCCTATAAATTGCCATCATTTTTGCACCTCACTTCACTTTTGCCCTGAGGATGATATCTAGTCAAAATGTCAGCAAGTTGTACACCAAGCATTAAGTTGTCCACAAAGAATCTTCGCTGTTTCTATACAGAAGATCTATTTTTGGGCATTATTGTGACTCTAAATATATTTCTATGTTATCAAAATGAGCTTTCTCAGCTTTAACTGTGTAGCCTCAAACCAGGCTTCCACCCTCCGAACGTAAAATTGAAATGCAGAAAAGATGATGGGGGGGGGGGGGGCTTGGTTTACTTGACATTGTTCTATGCCAATACAAGCGTAATATTTGCACACCACAGACATTCCTTAGGAGGCAGTGATGTTGGTTCCCCTGATGGAGGAGGTGAGTACCACAGTTCTCAAGGAGACGGCCATGGTTTCCATGGAATAGCACCCTCGCCGAGCTCAGCCTTTGGAAGCTACAACTCACCAAGTGGAAGAAGAAGCAGCTGGGGCAAGGAGAAGAACTAGGCTGGAACACATCAAGTCCTTATCAGCAGAGGAGTGGATATAGCTATGCAGAGAGACAGAGGATGCCTCCAAGTTCAGGTAGAGGTCAAGATTCATGGAGCTATGGTGGTGACAGTGGTCGAATCAACAGACTCCATGTAGAAGATAAAGTGGTGAGTTAACTTCTTTCCTACCCCCCCTCTCTCTCTTGTGAGAACAACTTCATGCTGTTCGAGAGTCTACAACAGTAAAGAGTATTATAGAAACAACGAAGATTCTTTTGTGGACAACTTAATGCTTAGTGTACAACTTGCCGACGTTTCGACTAGATACTGTAGTCATCCTCAGGGCAAAAGTGAAGCGAGGTGCAAAAATGATGGCAATTTATAGGCGTGGCTCCTGAGCTTGCGCGCACATGCAGTCTGATGCAGAGTTCCAAACTGGTTGGCACTAGCACAGCTTGAGCTGACCCTGCTGCCTAACTTCTTCATGGTCGCGATCCAGCAGCCTGGCAACTCGTACCCCTCGTCATGGTTGAGCCTGTTATTAGTAGGGGTCTTCTGGATGTACAAGGCTTCCTTTATCCACCACTACTTTCAGACAAAACGGTTACCCCTTACCATTCATACGTGCCATCTCCTCCTCCATACAAAATTGCCATCATTTTCGCACCTCGCTTCACTTTTGCCCTGAGGATGACTAGAGCATCTAGTCGAAATGTCAGCAAATTGTACACTGAGCATTAAGTTGTCCACAAAAGAATCTTCGTTGTTTCTATACAGCCACTGCAACTGAGAGCTATGTCACTTCAGTAGAGTATATTGTTCTCCTTGCATGATCTACATGACTAAGACTGGCAGTAATCGTATTACTGTCTTCCTAAGTCCCTCTCCATCTCAATGGAGTGCCCTTCCCCCTCCTTCTGGTTCCTCCCACTCCCCACCCTATGCCGTACCCCTTTCCCAGCATTGATCCTCTGGTGATGATCATCAGTCATTTCTCCCTGCCCTACCCCAACAGAAACAACTCGGCTTGCCAATATGATCAGGTAACAACTGTGCATACACAATAATTATTAGTGGTAGTGTAGCAAGTACATGTATTGCATAAAGCTAGGTTATTGAACAATGTGTATTTGTTAGTTAATATTGATTTGTACTTATCTTGTTAATAGGATCTAAGTGTTATGTAACTTATATCATTTGTGTACATTATGTTTAGTAACATGTGAAAGGTGTTAACCACTTCAGTGGTGATCCTTATACTCTTTGTTCTAGTAGTTAGCGCTTTTGTACTTGTATGATAGTTAGGCCTCACTTTTTGTTCATTGTGTTAAAGGCATTGTGCCACGCTATAAGGGCTGATTGCCTGCTAATGAAGCCGGACGCGCCCACGCGGTAAATGAACATGGGGCGTGGCGGATTGCTGGTAAGTTCGCGCGTGTAGATTCAAATCTGCCCGCTGAGGCTCGCTCTGTCGGGCGCTCGACATTTCAAGCAGCCTATCTGCTCTCGAACCTTTACTTATCAGAATTCTTACTCTTTGGTTGTCCATATCGCCTAAGATTACGAGCTTTTCCACTCGACTTCGACAAAATCTTCGCGCTGCATGTGCTCGATCTCCGCGAACTCCCGTACACTACACCGCGATACTGGGCGTGCCCATACTTCCTGTACCCACTTTAATTGGATTTTTGAACTAATGAGCTCATTAAGAAGCAATTACGCCTTATATCGTGACACAATGCCTTTAATACTCTATAAATGCCGTGTATGTATGTATGTTCATTGGTTGTCGTATTATCAACATCTTAACTAAGCCCAAGAAGAATATCTGCGATAGTTCGCAAGCTCCATCGGTCGGATTACAATTGGCGTAGTCGGCAGGATCGCTCCATCAACTTCGACAGAGAACCTCCAAAGTCACAAATCTAACGATGAGCAGACCCGCAGTACTCCCTGAACTCTACACTGGCGAAAAGAGCTGGGATGAATGGATTCATCATTTCGAGAGCGTCGCGACGGTGAATGAGTGGGATGGGCCTGCGAAGCTCAATTGGCTGTGTGTGCGTTTAACAGGAAGGGCAGGAACGGTGTTCAGAAGGCTGCCCGAGGCTACACGCGCAGATTTCAAGGAGGCTAAGAAAGCGCTGAAGGAGCGATTCGAACCAGAGAGCAAGAAGGAGCTGTACCTGGCCGAACTGCAGACTCGTACGAAAAAGAGGACAGAGGATTGGGCTGCCTTTGGAGAGGATCTCAAATTGTTAGCTGAGAAGGCGTATCCCGACCTGACGGACGACGCGAGGGAGCAACTTGCGCTGAATCAATATCTGGCTCGTTTAGACAACCCCCAAGTTGCATTCGCAGTCAAGCAGGGAAAGCCAAAAACCACCAGTGATGCTATACGACTGACGCTCGAAATCGAATCGTATCTGCAACCATCGACGAAACAGACGGTGTCGCAAGTCGATATTGATGGCTCAGCGATCGTTGCTGGCACCGCCCACCATGCACGAGACGACCCGCTGAAGCTGATACTCGAGCGAATGGAACGAATCGAAGCAGAGTTGCATGCCGTACGTTCGCCTACATCGCTACAGCAGCCGGGAGCCAGTGGAGGAGGTGGCAGGCCTAAACAGAGATCTAGGTGCAGGCCATTCAAGTGTTGGAACTGCGGTGGTGAAGGTCATGCGGCTAAGGACTGTGCTTCACCAAAGAAGCAGACGAACACCAGGAGGCAGGGAAACGAGCAACCCTCGGTGCAGTGAGCCAAGCATGCGAGGGTAACCAAGAGGCTCATGGGACTGACACGCTCACTGACATCTCGGAAACCACAGTACCCACGTTTTCAATTGGTTCCAAGAAGGGATTTGGTCTAAATGGACAGATTAATGGAGTAACTGTAAGCATTTTAGTTGATACAGGTGCTGCAGCTACTGTACTATCCAAGGAGGTCTGGGATCGAGTCAACACTGCTGGAGCTGAGCTGGACCCTGTGGGTACTGGAGTTGGACTGGTTGGAGTGCAGGGGAGCCCCCTACACCTTCACGGCTCAACACAGCAACAGCTGCAATTGCTGCAAGGTGAAATATTCCCAGTGAAGATGATAGTAGCTGACACTCTGATGTCTGATGTCATCCTGGGACGAGACTTTTTGAAAACGCATGGGTGCATAGTGGAGCTAAGTAAGAACAGGGATGTGTTGCACTTTAAGGAGCGAGGAATGATGGTTACACTAAGTGGTAGTGTAGGCAAGCCAGACATTTCCTGTATTAATGTTGTTTTGGAGAACACATTACAGGTGCCACCACGTAGTGAGATTGAAACCATTGGAAGAGTCCCACCCAGTGCATCTAACGCGATTTGGATGGTGGAGAGCAGCAAGCAGGAACGAAAGCCATGCATGGTGGCCAGAGCTATTGTCAAGCCAGATGGAGTTACTGTTCCAGTACGACTCCTCAACCTCAGGGATGAAACCATCACCATTCCCAAAGGAACCAAGATAGCAGAGATGGAGCAAATTCCAGATGATGCCATTACAACTGTTGCTTCAACACAGGAGAGTGTTTCAGAAACCTCAAATGATCACCGCAGCACTTTGTGGGAAATGGTCGACAAGGTAGACGATAGACTCAACCAGAGCGAGAAGGAGCAGCTGTATGCACTTCTACTGGACTATAGTGATATCTTTGCTCAGAGCTCGGATGATTTTGGTCGGACAGGAAGGATACAACACCGAATTGACACGGGAGATTCTCAACCAATCCGTCAGCAGACTCGGAGGATGCCTACCTTTCGGAAGGATGAAGCAAGGAGACTAGTTAAGGAGATGCTGGACAAGGATGTTATTCAACCATCAGAGAGTCCTTGGGCTTCTCCAGTAGTACTCGTCAAGAAGAAGGACGGATCTACCCGATTCTGTGTGGACTACAGACGTGTCAATGCTGTTACTAGGAAGGATGCCTACCCCCTTCCCCGAGTGGACGAAACCCTCGAAACACTTGCTGGTTCTAAGTGGTTCAGCACTCTGGACCTCATCAGTGGATACTGGCAGGTGGAGGTGAGCCCAGAAGATCGGGAGAAGACAGCTTTCACTACCCCAAGTGGCCTGTTTGAGTTCAAAGTGATGCCGTTTGGTTTATGCAATGCCCCCGCCACATTTCAGAGATTGATGGACATGGTTCTCACGGGAATGCAGTGGAAAAGCTGTTTGGTCTACCTGGATGATGTCATCATTGTTGGTGAGACATTTCAGGACCACTTGCGGAACCTCCGGGAAGTCTTTCAGCGTTTAAGGGAGGCTGGACTTAAGCTAAAACCAGCTAAGTGCGATTTTTGTGCCTTGCAGGTGGAGTTTTTAGGCCACATTGTCTCAGCAGAAGGTGTGCGGACAGATCCGAGTAAGACCGAGAAAGTTGCACAATGGCCAATTCCAACAAGTAGGAAGGAAGTTCAACAGTTCCTTGGACTGGCGAACTATTATCGTAGGTTCGTAAAGGATTTTGCAGCCATCGCTAAACCTCTCCACCGCCTGACCGAGAAGACAGCCAAATTTGAGTGGACGAACGAGTGCCAGACTGCATTCGAGGAGATTCGTCTCAGACTCGTGACAGCGCCCATTCTGGCGTTTCCAGATTACAAGAGAGAGTTCATTTTGGATACAGATGCCAGTGACACTGGGATTGGAGCTGTGCTGTCGCAGGTGCAGGAAGACGGGAGCGAGCGAGTGATAGCCTATGCGAGCAGAGTGCTGACTAAGCCTGAACGACGTTACTGTGTGACCAGACGAGAGCTACTTGCAGTTGTCAATTTTGTGCAGCATTTTCGACCATACCTCCTAGGTAGACACTTCTTACTTCGGACAGACCATGGTTCTCTGACCTGGTTATCCAACTTTAAAGAACCAGAAGGACAACTTGCAAGATGGCTGGAGAGATTGCAGGAATATGATTTCACCATTGCTCACCGACCTGGAAGAAAACATCAGAATGCTGACACACTCTCACGACAACCTTGTAATCAGTGTGGGAGAGAAAACCACTTCGACAACACAGTGATAGCTGCAGAGCAACAGACCACTATCCTGACAGAGAAATCACCAGCAGAGTTAAGGAAGATACAGCTTGATGATGGTCCAGTTGGATTTATGCTCAAAGCAGTAGAAAAGGGAGAGCGACCGAATTCTGATGATGTCAGGGGCCAAGGACCAGATGCTCAACGTTTAAACCAGCTATGGAGCAAGTTGCTAGTAAAGAATGGTATTTTGAAGAGGAAGTATGTGGACACAAATGGAACTTCGTGTCTCCAGCTGATTGCACCACGAGCAATTCGAGAGGTGATACTTCAGGAACTTCATGCTGGAGAACTTGGTGGACACCTTGGTGAGGACAAGACCCTGAATAAAATCAAGCAAAGATTCTATTGGCCAGGAATGCAGAAAGATGTCGAGAGATGGTGCCATACCTGTGAAGCCTGTGCTACACGAAAGACAGCACCAAAGAAAAACCGCTCACCCCTACAGACAATTCAAGCAGGTTACCCTATGCAGGTGGTAGGTGTTGATATAATGGGACCACTGCCTGAGAGTGAAACTGGAAACTTGTATGTACTGGTAGCATCAGATTATTTTACAAAGTGGGTGGAAGTGTATGCTATCCCAAACCAAGAAGCGACCACCGTTGCTAAAAAGCTGACGGACGAGATGTTCTGCAGGTTTTCACCACCTGAACAACTCCATTCAGATCAGGGACGACAATTCGAATCTGAACTCATGAAGGAGATCTGCAAGCTTCTTAACATCTGCAAGACACGGACAACACCTTATCACCCACAGTGCGATGGTTTAGTGGAGCGATTCAACAGAACTCTACTAGATATGCTTGCCACAACAACCAGACAACATCCGTTCAATTGGGAAGATCACATTCGCAAAGTGTGCATGGCATATAACACAAGTGTTCATGCATCGACTGGATTTACGCCATTTTATCTAATGTTTGGTCGAGAAGCCAAGCTACCGATCGATTTAATGTATGGAACCGGGAACCACAAGGACATGCCAACAACAGAATATGCTAATCAACTTAAGAAGGGATTGGAAGAAGCCTATAGTTGTGCCAGAGAGAAACTAGGAGCAAGTCATGAACGCCGAAAAGAACACTATGACAAACGAATACACGGACAGCCATTTGCTGTTGGAGACCTAGTGTGGTTGCATTCGACTGTGATTCCACCAGGACAGTCAAGGAAACTTCATCACCCATGGACTGGTCCCTACAAGATAGTTGAAAAGATTTCAGACAGTGACTATAAGATCAAAGGGCTTCGTGGAAGGAAACAATGTCACATCATTCATTTTGACCGACTTAAGCTTTGTACACCTGGGACTAGATTTGAGAATGAACTTGTCGAACTGGAAATTCAACCTGATTCCGTTACTGATGAACAATTGATTACACCTCAGACATTTGGTCAAGACATGGAACTTCTCGAAAATGAACCCACTCGACGTTATCCACACAGACACCGACACCCCCCAGAACGTTTCGCACAGTTTATCACACATGATTAGAATTCGGGACGAATTCTCGAAGGGAGGGGGGCAAGTGTAGCAAGTACATGTATTGCATAAAGCTAGGTTATTGAACAATGTGTATTTGTTAGTTAATGTTGATTTGTACTTATCTTGTTAATAGGATCTAAGTGTTATGTAACTTATATCATTTGTGTACATTATGTTTAGTAACATGTGAAAGGTGTTAACCACTTCAGTGGTGATCCTTATACTCTTTGTTCTAGTAGTTAGCGCTTTTGTACTTGTATGATAGTTAGGCCTCACTTTTTGTTCATTGTGTTAATACTCTATAAATGCCGTGTATGTATGTATGTTCATTGGTTGTCGTATTATCAACATCTTAACTAAGCCCAAGAAGAATATCTGCGATAGTTCGCAAGCTCCATCGGTCGGATTACAGTAGTAACATTAATTTCCTATTTTCTGTAGAGATCAATAAGGGACAGCTACCACTACAACTAATACTGATGCAACAATATGTCATAGCAATTTTGTAAACTAACCAATACCGCACAATTACTATTGTTCCTTGCACAAAAATTATTATTAATATTATTAACCTTGTGGGTAATGTACAATGGCCTCATAATTATGTGGCTAACTACAAAATAACTTGGAAGTACAATCATGGCAATAATATTATGTGCAACTCCTGGAATTCAGTCATACTTCCTACTGAGTTTCTTCCTCTCACTGCCTCCTTTATTTGTTCTTTTCCCTCTGGAGTAAACCAATTGCAGCTGCATACATGATAATCACAGTCATGATAATAATTATTATGATGGTATCAATGATACAGTGAATAAGGCATAATCATGAGGTATTGTAAATTGATAGCATGACTTACCCAAGATCGAGGATTTCAAGATTTCTGGCTGATTTAATCAACTCTGTTAAACACGGTATACTCTTATCTGTGAGGTGGTTGTTCCAAAGACTGTAGGAGAGAAGAAGAGGTAGTATAAGGTCAGTACATTGATTAAGGCATTGGTTAGTGCTACATGTATCATTGCTAAAGTTTATCCATGTTAATTTTTTCTCCTGTGTTAATGCTTGCATAGAGGATATGGTGACCTTTACCGTATTGGTGACAATAGATTTCATGAAAATTAATGTTTACGCAATACCACAAGGTAGATGGCCTTATGTCCCGTGTCAATAATGTTGACATGGGACAAAACCGTACCTTGTGCATGTATAAATCTCTTGTACATATCTTAAGCATTATTTGTTACCATGTGTAAATATGCTGTGCCCATGCTGCATGCCAAAATGCATACATGTAGCTAGCTCAACATGGTGCCAATATTTACCAGGTAGTTGTGTATGTAGTGTTTGTTATTAAGTTATGTATAGGTAGTGTTAAAGTAACACTTTCTACTTAATTATTGTAACTGTAAGCTCTAGTGTAATATGTAATTTTGTTAAGTTCTACTGTGTGTGAATTTCTCTAGGTAACAGTTAAAGTGCATGAGAATGGTTTAAGAGTAGCCTAAGTGTCATATGTTGTAGAATATTCTTTGTGTTAGGATTTGCTATATAAGTTGCTGTATTGTACCAGTTGTGTATTGTATTGCATTGCATTGTCTATTGACTAAGTTCTATCTCTTAAAGTTATCTTGCCGCGTGCACAGCACCAAACAGTGATTGTATCTAGCTAGTTCACTAGACTAGTCAGTACACTACAGTGTACATGTAGCTAGAATGAGTGCCTCTAATCATTGCTCATTTTGGTTTCCCATAAACAGCAATAGTGGTAGCATCATCCCTAAGCATTTTTCCATGTGGCAATTTGACAATGAAAATGCTATTGGCTACCTGCTAACTAGAAAGTAACAGTGTGACTTACATGAGTTCTTTTAGCTCTTCACAATTCTTGATACCGTCAGATAAAGCCTGAAGTCCTTCATCAACAATCTCATTACCACTAAGACTGTGTGTATGGAATAAGATGTAGCAACACATTATGTGTTGTGGGAGGGCTGGGTTGAGGATGCCCAGCATTCAGTGTACATGCACACGGCAATCTCTCCTCAGTTACAGCAATAATACTTTGACCTCTGAATCCACCACTAGCCCACCATATTAGTGCATGAGGTGAAATTCTCATGCAACTTCTCAAAGAAGGTTTTGTCCTTTGCAAGCATATTTAAATTGAGTACTGGGGAGGCTGGAAATGATATGGGAAACACAGATACACCGAGGATTCAAACCAACCATTGTACTCAACCTTACATGATCTACCTAATGATATGAAGTTTTGAAGTACACTTGAGACTTTTTCCCAATGCTCGAGCTCCAGAGACATCAAAATAACAGTCTGAGAGTCTGCATGGGGGAAAATAAAACTTACCGTCATTTCATTCTGTGGGAATGTGGTCAGGCCCAAAGCTTTGATGTGGCCACAAACTCCACCCACACCATAAACTCTAAAATTTGGCTTGGAAAGAACACTCACAAAGGTAGGTGTACCACATCAAATATATAACAACGAAGAAACAATGTTTGATGCTGTATGTGACTATCATGATGGCCACTCCTTCCCATCTGGCCTGGATAACCATGCTCAGTTAAACAGTTCACTGCATAGCTACAATGATACTTACAATAGTTCCTCTAAGTTAGCCCAGTGTTTGAATCCTTCCTCAAGCCCATTAGTGATGTCAATACTGTAAAGTCTGCATGAATGGCAACAAATTAAATCAATCACAACAGTAAACTTCCCACCAGCTGTTTTGGTGGTAACATGAGGACAAAGTATACTAGTACACTTATGGCCAGCTGGACATACTATTATGCACTACAGCCTTCACTACACATAATGTTACAGAGGTATGGATTTGGGTTAAGTTGACTTACATCAGTTTTTGAAGGTTAGCACTGAGCTTAAGGTTGTTTTTCACACTCACCCTTGCACCACCACCACCACCAAGCAGACTGCAGTGAATAGGGTAATTAGCAACTTAATACAATTACATGATTGTTTTGTGTCTCATGATAAACCACTACCATATAGCGGGAAATTTTCGCATGGTGCAAAATTTCACGGTTTTCGCGGATAGATTGACTGCCACGAAAATAAGAACCACAAATTTTTCTAGTACTAATTATGGACTGTTGGTGGGTGTGGTCTTGCCAGAGCGCTAGCGCGAAATTAAGAACCACGAAATTTTCTTCTGTAGAGCTGGGAGGCAATTCCACGAAATTATGTACCAGTGAAAATTTCCCACTATACGGTATCAGCACATGAGACCTATACTCCTTACAGGTGTGACTAAGACATATGCACTACTACTACCATGCATACATAGCTACTAAGAATGAACTCACTCTAATTCAATTAGACCAGGCACTGTGACAAGACTGAGAGCATCCAGCACTGACTGTACAGCTCCACCCATACTGTGGTGGAATAATTAGAGCAATGATGTGACATAATACATGCACAACAATAATACATCATAACGTATAACGTACTTTACTGTCAGTGACAGTTGACGTTTACCAACTCCCTTCAAGAGAGCCACAGCATCATTGACACTAAGGTTACAACTATAAAAGTATAACTTAATTGTAGTATACTCAGCAGTTTTCAAAACATAGGTAAGGCACACCAAGTCATAAGATCTCAAATTATGTTTGTCTTCAAACTCAAGGCTGTTTTCATGAAAGAGTACGACATCAGTGCATGCAGCACTGTGTTGTGATTCATAGGCATAATGGACATGAAGTAAATGGTCATCACGAGTAGCATCTAGTACTTGCTTGATTATGTTCGCTGTGCTCTCTTTAGAATAATTCAAGACTCCGAATACAAAACGCCACATAACTTGAAGATGCCTGAGACTTGGATTACAGTAGGAAGTCACAATAGCCACTTGTTCACTGTCATCACAGCCAGCTATGTGGACAGCTGAAAGATACTCCTGCAGTGTCAAGTGGAGAAAGGAGTATGTCTCATTAAGCCCAAACTTGACAAAATAACGATCAATAACAAGTAATCCAGGGTTCTCATCATCATTCATCGAACCCTCACCACAAATCTGCAAAAGTTCATCCTTTTCAAAAACTTGTTTAGATTTGACTGTTGCATTAAATGCAAACATACATATCTTATCAAAGTATGCTTTTTCCTTTGGTGGTAGTTGATCATAGGAAGTCAGTTTAGCTATGTTTCCAGCTCTTTTGCGAATACTGCGGATAAAGGACGAGAGAGTAAAGTCTCGATAGAATTCAGTCTCTGTTTCAGGAAGAAATGAATCTTGCTCATAGAGGAATACAAGCATAGCACAGTAAAGAGGTAAATAGCATATGTTCAGTACGTTAGGACGCTCATTCAAGTGCTGCTCAAGCTGGTCACTCTTATCTTTGTCATGTTCAAAGTAAGTGTGTATGTACCGCATCACCTGTTCCTTCATAAATCCTACAACTTCAATCCACTGTGTAGCAATTTGACGAAAACCTTGAGTAGCAGCTGGACGAGACGATAGTATAACAGTGGACCGCGAAAATATCTTTCCTCGGATAAGATTGCAAATAAAGTGGTTTTCAACTGCTCCCATACCATATTCATCAAATCCATCTAATACAAATACCACATCTTCGCCAAGTCTTCCTTCGATGTAAGCGGACAAGCCGCTGATGTCCTCAGGAGATAAAGCACAACAAGCAATGCGTAATAGGTCATGAAGGTAGATTTCCTTAATCTTGTCAAGGTATCGCAGCCGTACAAATATGATAAGCTTGGATGTTGCAATTTTCCCCTTTGCCCAATCACATGAGATTCTCACCAATAGAGTCGTTTTTCCGCTTCCAGGACGGCCTTCAATTAGAAGTAGGGAACTGTGGTCTAGGTTCTTAAATAAACCGTCATAAGTTACATTAACTTTATGCCCATACACTTCATCAATGTCATTCACAATTGTGCGAAGATCTAAATGTCGAGTGTGCTTCTCCTGTTGGACTAGTGCTAGTTGGACAAAATTAACTATCTTCAGAGGCGGCCATGCATCTGACTCCGACTCTTCTGCAAGGTATGAGCCTGAAAACTTTTGACGCCAGTGATCAAGTTGTTGTAATATGTCAGCTGAGAGCTGAATTTGACCCATTGGAGGTTGAACAGAAGGTGTACGCTTCAGGTCCTCTGGTGGTTGTGGTGATGGTGTACGCTTCAACTCCTCCGGTAATTGAGGTGATCGTGTCTTTAGGATTTTTGACTGCTGAACTGACTTCTTTTTCTTCTTCTGACGCTGAGTACGCTTCAACTTTTTTGAAGGTGGATCTAAACCAGCACAAAATTAGTTTGTATCCTTGTCCACAATATAATTATATGTGACCAGCTATGAGAAAATCGACCATTTGCAATAAAATATGAGTGTGCGCTAGGAGGTTCAATACTCGACTCAACTTTTTTTCTTGATTTTTTGAAAGTATAGGTGGTTTTCATGCAGAGGTGTGAAGGAATTTTAATGAGATGCAAATGATATTCACACATTTTCAAGGCGTTAGTGTCACACCCCTTGGTGGGAATGAATGTATTAGCCTCTATGGAAATAGCATGCCGCAGTTTATCGCGCTAGCCAAGCAGATGGTTTCTCACTCAAACTCTTCTCCCTGCTACACAATGTATGGTACCTTAGCTTGCTTTAGTTCGCGTTGTTTCTTTGTAGCTGCTTCTGTACTTTCTAGAGCTTCAATAATACCACTACACTCCATAGACAGCAATACAATCATTCCCACCAAGGGGTGTGACACTAACACCCTGAAAACGCGTGAATATCATTTGCATCTCATTAAAATTCCTTCACACTTCTGCGCGAAAACCTCCTATGGTCTTTTGTTAGCCTCGTGCCCAGGCTCTCGAGGGGGAGGAAAGAGAGCCTGGTACACACCATTCGCGCATGCGCTTAATTATTTCAAATTTTTGTCGCTTTTTGCGTCATCGACGATTGCCCACAGCTATGTTACGTAATAATATTAATAAACTAGCTGCTAAGCTTTTAAGCTTTGTTGGGCTTTATTAGGCTATGCTAGCTTAGTAATCTACACGATCGAACTAAACGGTACCTCAGAATAATGTTCAAAGTTCATTTCAGGAGATCTTGCTGAACGAGACTCCAAGCCGTCCCTTCATCGATACGGAACGGCCTAGAAACTGGGCTGCTGTGGCACTGATCCAGCTCCAAGCCTCCAACTACCCATCAACAGTTGTTTTCATTGACAAAGGACGGCTAAAACCGTTAGATCGACGAGCGATACATCGCGAAACGCTGGCAAGTCATCGCCTGAGAGAGCATGCAATGGTTTGCGGTTTTGACGTCTGATGACGTGAGCTACATGAGATATACGGAGAGTATCCTAGAGGATTACGGAATTACCGGAATGCCGGTAAATTAAGCGCATGCGCAAACAGTGTGTACCAGGCTCTCTTTCTCCTCCCCCTCGAGAGCCTGGGCACGAGGCTAGGTCTTTTGTCTATCCATTCATAAGTTTTCATCGCGATACGAGGTTGTTTAGTGCCTGTACCGCTCGGGAGAAAGAATGGCGTTCAGTTTTAGCTAGCTACGTGAATGGACTTACAGTATTATCACTCAATCAAAATCTACAAACTGCGGTCGATCTCCATGACGACACCCGCGCTTAGTGAACAGAGTACAGTCTGGGAGCAGCAATGGCCGAGTGTAGCTGAGGCCCTCGACTTACTCGGCGTTTATCGCCAATGCTGGACGCACAACAGCCACTCGTGTTCTTGTTGTCCACGAGTACCACCTAAGGGTCTGGTACCCCCTAGTCTCGTTCCCAGACCCTACCTCTCGCGAGGAAAAGGGTCTGGTGCAGAGGAGGTAGGACGAACTTGACCTTTGGCTAATAGGTCGCTAATTAAATCGCCAATACAGGCTTTAATGAAGGTTTTTGATGGAATTCGTTGCGATTTTCGAACTCAGTACCATCGATTTACTGGGGGAGCCCCTGTTAACGTTTTACAACTTAAATCCAACTTCCAAATTATTGGGCTCACCTTCATATGCACGGATAGTACTCCTTGCTAGGAAAACAGCGCTGGCTTTTTTACACCACAAAACCACTGCTTCTGGGTGTTGGTATTGTAACGTTCGTCGTATGTGGTAAAGATCGTCAGGGTTAGTTTTCCTCCATTATGGCAGAATATAGGCACAGTTTTATTGCTAATTACGAATGATCGACGGGTGGTAACAAGGCTTTTGCATCAAACAAAGCAAGGGATCCTTCTGCTGGCGAGGAAAAGTAGAAATTTTAATACGCATGCGCATTTGAACACAACTGTAATGATGCACTTTCAATCCAGATTCCAGTATACTAGTACCGGCCGCATGGATAAACTGCGCGCGCCCCGGATACAGTCTATCCATGCGGCCGGTACTAGTATACTGGAATCTGGATTGAAAGTGCATCATTACAGTTTTACCTTGAACGCGTGTTCAAATGCGCATGCGTAATAAAATTTCTACTTTTCCTCGCCAGCAGAAGGATCCCTTGCTTTGTTTGATGCAAAAGCCTTGCTACTACCCATCGATCATTCGTAATTAGCAATAAAACTGTGCCTATATTCTGCCATAATGGAGGAAAACGAACCCTGACGATCTTTACCTCATACGACTACCGTTACAATACCAACACCCAGAAGCAGTGATTTTTGTGGTGTAAAAAAGCCAGCGCTGTTTTCCTAGCAAGGAGTACTATCCGTGCATATGAAGGTGAGCCCAATAATTAGGAAGTTGGATTTAAGTTGTAGAACGTTAACTAGCACTCCAGAGCGATTTTTAGATCTTTGGAATTTTGATCAAAAGCAGCTAATTAACATTCCAAGAGCTTAAATTCAATCTACAGCACTAGTTAGCAGGGACCTCCCCAGTAAATCGATGACGCTGAGTTTGAAAATCACAACGATTTCCACCAAAAACCTTCACTAAAGGCTGTATTGGCGATTTAATTAGCGACCTATTAGCCAAAGGTCAAGCTCGTCCTACCTCCTCTGGGTCTGGTGTACTTAGGCCGAATCCTCGGTTCTCGTTCTACGGCGCGCGCTGACCCGGCCATGCAAAGCTCGGATCTGATTGGTCTGTATGGCCGCACAGGCGATTAGCGTTTAAGCAAAGCTAGGATCTGATTGGTCAGCATGATTGCGTGTGCGATTTGGCTTGTACAGCAAGTATAGCGATGTTACATTCCTGCGGTAAGCTAGTCACATGACAGTGCCAGAGCAGTGATCTGATTGGCGCGTGGAAATTCCTCAGCGCAGGCCCAAGGATTCGGCCCAAGTTCACCAGACCCTTTTCCTCTTTGGAGGTGGGGTCTGGGCACGAGACTAGGTACCCCCAGACTAGAGCACCACCAGCAATCAAGCAGACAGCCCCACCCGCCAACCCCGCCCTTTCATCATATATACAGTGCCATAACACTTCTGTAATAAAAACACTCAAAATCACTGCCTACATGTAACTATCTATGTAGACCAGGAGAGCTCAACACCAGCAGCATCTAGATGGAAACCTTGATCTGTCTGAGAAAGCCACAGCCTTGAGTTGCTCGTCAGTGAGGACTCAGTCGGAACAAGGAGCCATGCCATGTCTATCAATCAGTTCACCTGAGATGCCAAGCTGGAGAGAAAGTGAGTGTGTGTGTGTGTGTGTGTGAGAGAGAGAGAGAGAGAGAGAGAGAGAGAGAGAGAGAGAGAGTACAACACTGTATGAACATAAACATTGAATGTGACATGCATGTCTACATGTGGGCGGAATCCAAAGTGAATGGTCAACCATCGGCATGCAGGCAATAGCCTACATGTATTCCCTCGATACGATCCAGTGGTAGTAATACCTGTGGAACATCCACAAGTGAGTGAACAGCCAATATTTGACTGCCTCCCCCACCAGCAATACACACCGAAGTGCCATCACCTGAACCAGCAATATCCACTTTGTCATCAAGCCGAGGCACACTGCTCGAACTTATGTCACAAAGTTATGTGTGCACACACCTATCCTGTCGTAAATAGTCAGCCCCCCCCTCCCATCTGTCTCTCACTCTCTCACTTTTTCCCTCTCTGCGGATTCTTATCTCTCAGCACACAGGCAGTATGGCGTACATGCACACAGCATGCACAATCTGTGACACTCCCATGATTTGTCTATCACACTCTCAAGTTTACCTTTGTTTTGTCCATCTCTATACACTTATCCCAGGCTCCTCACAAAGTATCAGATCCAACAGCTCTGAAGAAGACCTAAGTGACAGAATAGTGTGTGTACTTGAGGGCAACATAACACTACTCCTAGCTAAAACTTGATCACTCTTTTCTACAACACTACCACAACTTTCCACAATCGTAGTCCATGCCAAACGGCACACAGAGAACGAAAATCTATGAAAGGCTATCTCTCTTCTCAGTAACCTGGCTAGAAGTAGTTCATGCTGTCAAAGAACCACACCCACGAGTGTTTAATACATGCAGCTTAACTGTACGAACGATCTTACACAACTTACCCATCGTACTCGCCATCGAATCGCTTGGTAACTTCTCCCAAGACCTGGACTGCTGTACTGGCACTCTCTCTGTGGCCATCTTTCCCGGCAAATTCATTATGGTGAACAAACCACGTGGCGTAATACGGAACGTATACGGAAGTATTGAACGTTGAGCTATGTACGTACACAAGGCTCCATTTCTCAAAAAATTGTAAACTGAGAGATGGATGACCTGTATGGGGTGCCAAGTGTATCAAAAATACTTACTAATGCTATACTTGTATATCTCCCTCTGATATATAAATACGACATTGATTTATCTAAATATCTACCTGATTTATTTATATATGGGTCAGACTTATAAATGTTGATCCGATTTATATATCAGAGCCAGATATATATACCTGAAACAGATTTATATATATGGGTCTGATTTATATATAAGACTCAGGTATATAAATATGGGGCAGAATTATAAGAATGACAATTTTGCACGAATGATGTAGTGATAATGGGTGTGGCCTAGTGGCCAGTTTACATCCTGCCATGCCCACCTCAAAGACATACACACAGTACTATGGTATTATGGCCCAACGCCCACTCCAAGACCTAGCTATGCCACGCCCATCTTGACCACACCCCTTTTGCAAACTGCCAGATTTATAAATCTAGCCCACATTTATAAATATGGTACAGATATATAAACCAGAGCAGTGTTTATAAATATGGCACAGATATATAAATCAGGTCCATACTTATAAATCTAGGTCAGATATATTATATATCAGGCCCATATATATAAATCAGGCAAATATTTAGCTAAATCAGTGTCGTATTTATATATCAGAGGGAGATATACAAGTATAGCATTTGTAAGTATTATTGACACACTTGGCACCCCATAGGACCTGTGTACAATTTTTTGGCCATAACTCGGCCTAGGAACCTTTTTAGAGCCTAATTTTTTGACCGTTGAACTCTACAGTAAATTTTGCATTGATCTATACCAAAAACGCGAATTTTGTAAATGGTTGATTTTCTCATAGCGGGTCACATATTATACACTAGTACCGTATGGTAGTAAACTTTCGAGGGAGAAAACTTTTGCGGATCCATAGGAAGTGAGAATTTCGCGGAGAAAACTTTTACAGATTGCTTGAAACCAATCATAGGTGGGTGTGGCACGCCCCCAAATTTCGTGGATGGCTCTCAAACCTTGAAATCCATGAAAGTTTTCTCCCTCGAAAGTTTCCGGCTATACGGTATTACTGGGATGAGCCTGAGCGAGTCCCACACTATTGTATAGACATACCTATATAAAAGTACCCCCTACTCATTATGCAAGTATTATAATTACAATGTATGTAGTATTCATGTGCACATGTAGCACATTACAAGAATGCTAGCGGGTGAAGATTATCAACGTATACATATCACATACATGTAATATAGCTACATGTGTTGTAGTTCACTAAACTTATAGCATGCATGATTAGCCTCGGAAATACTAGTCCCTTGATATCTTACAACACACTATATATGTTGGGGAGAGAGGGAAAGGTAGGAAGAGAGAGGAGAGGGCAGAAGGAGAGGGACTTAACATCATTGAACATACAAAACATAACTTTTCATACTGGACATAAGATGATTCTCAGCAATTTTCTCGGCAAGTGTGCAATTACTCCCACCAGAAGGACTGGCCACTGCCTCCATCAATCTCTGCCATGTTGGAAGACCGTATCTCTCAACGTTATACTGCTGTCTGAGCCATGCTAGTAACACCTCTGTAAATGCCTGTGCAATATTTTGACAATTTGCTTGTCGAATGGTTTGCAGCTCTCCCGGGGGTAGACCCAGCATTATACCAAGCTGGTAATAGTTAGCCTTGATAGTCCACAGCTCAGCATATACCTCTCGAAAATCATCCTCAGCTATAAATTTTGGGGATGGTGGTAACAAATGCAAGTAGCTATAATGATCATCTAGTCTACATGTATATGAATTGGATCATTCATTACCAAGTGCCTTAGCTAATCCTGCTTCGCATCTCATTTTGCATCTGTGTGTATGTATGTCCGTCACGCTTAGGAATGCTAATTTTCTGTATGTGGCGCATGCCTGCAGCTCTTAATGGTGCACACATGCAGCCGCACTATTGTTGCTAGCCGGTCACACTGTGCTGCACGAGTATGACGGATCTAGAAGCTGAACAACGGATGATAAGGCAAAGTATATGATAGTATGTAGCATGGGATGAAGACGATCAAATGATAGGACGACCAAAGCCAGGATCTCCAGATCAACATAGGTGTGCATGTGTGAGGCTTTTCCACGTATTCGTAACTCTAGTTGTAAGCAACAAACTGGCTTTCAAAGGGTACTTCTGCATTTTCTCTAATATTTAGATATAAGGTAAAGGTCGTCACGCAATGCATGCACAATGTGTGTGGTATAGGTAAAGCATTGCCAGGTTCACGTATGCATATGCACAAAGCAATGAACAAGTGAGGGAGAAATCCCTCGGTCCCCCCACAAGCAAAATAAATCATTGCTCTGCTTACTGTTTTAACCGTTTCCTATCAGATCTATGTGTACAAAATACCTGTGGGATCAAGCAACCTCTTTGAAAATAGCTACAGCTAATGCATGATGTCAGCTATCCTACCCCGTCACGGGAATGTAGAGCGGCCTGGGCATACTAATGGTCACTGAAAGATGCTACAAGAGGCATCACAGCAATAGGAAAGAATTAGCTGATCACTACTTGGAGTTAGGCTAGCTTGTGAGGGTGTGGAGCACACTAGCAAGGGGTGGGACACTACTTTAATATCATCATCCATGATCACTCAGCCACATTTTAATAGTCCCAAATTATTCTTCCTAATCCTTGTAGTAATAATTTGATTGTGCTGTTTGAAAGAATCTAGTTCATAAACTCACTCAAGCGTATAATAATAAACTCACTTAAAATTTTATTTCTGTCCATTTCCTCTCAATCATAATAAGACACCTCTGAAGTGGCTATACAGTTAATAATCTGATCATGATTATCTCATTCAAAAGTCAACTTTCACTGTTTGCGCCCCCACAGTTGTCAATACTTCCTCGATGGTGGGAGGTACTGTAATGGTTCGAATTATAGCGCCAGAAAATTTAATTTTAAGTTCCAGTTAGCGCTTTAATTAGAACTGACAAAAAAAAAAACACCTTAGGTCGGAAGTGGCGCTTAAATTAGGGTGGCACTTAGTAAATAGAACCAGTTCGTGATGCTTAAAATCTTACCGAGCCACCTTTTTCTGCAGATATGCCGGGAGACTTCGAAGTCAGTTTTTGTTCAGTGATACGAGGTTTTCACGTTTATCAAGCTATTTGGACGCCTACTATTGGCAAGGAACTCAGTACAGACAGGCAGGGGTGCTGAAAATTTTTTAGGGTGGAGACAACATTTTGGTGCCAAAATTCAGCTTGGCACCGCATACATAAGAACATTTATCAGTAATTTGTAAAACAATATAGGCCAACTAGCTAGCTACACACAATCCTTTTCCTTTCCCTCAATTACAGTGTCATTGAAGTAGTTAGATTCCCTCAACTATTGTTATTGAAGTAAAATTAATATTAATTTTAGCTACTTCAATGACAATAGTTGAGGGGTACAGAAAAGAATCGATCATGTGTTCTGCCATGCCCAGCGCCAACCATGTAGTTGGGTATAAAGGGCACAGGTGTTCATCCAGTACTAGCTAATAGATTATATGAACAAGATATGAATCATACAGCTACCAAGCCCTGATATTGTGTGCTTGACGCCACTGTAAGTTGCTCTGGCACCAACAGTGGTGCCATAGTGCCAAAACAATACCCCTGGACAGGGAGCATGGCAACCCCGCTGATCGTTTTGCAGTGGCTGTTCAGAAGTCGGGAACAACTGTTGGACACATCCCTAGAGAGATTTCAAAGACCAGCTGGCACTTTATTGCCGGTCATGATGGGGAGATTTAATTTAGCTGCAGAGTAGCTAACTGGAAGGAGGCAGCGTTCTATACTTTTGGAAGGAGGACTAGAAATACCGTGCATATATACCTTCAAGGGGAAAAAGAAGCTGGTGGACAAACTGACAACCATCTTAGAGGAAATGAAGTTCAAGCTAGCCCAAGACAATGTACAGTAGGCATAGAATTGACGCCACCTCCACTTAATCATTCACTTCATATTATTATGTACGTATACACTGTACGTGCATGCTGCATAATCATGATCATGTACATGTCATGTATGCCTATCACATGACTTAAATAATGAGCATTAATTGGAAAAGCAGTTCACAGAAATTTAGTAGACATAATGAATGAGTTAACAAATCGCTGAATAATAATAATGATGGCTATAAAATACAAGATCAAATGATTGATGATGGACTGATTGCACTGATGAAGAGATGTCAAGTTAACAATGTATGAGCTAGTGAATTAGCATGATGGAGGATCAGACTCAAAATCACTGATTTCCTTGAATTCTGGAGCAGAAACAGAGTGATCCGAATCAGTGATGGGAGATAAATCACTTGTGCATTCGTGATCATGTGCAGATGCACTGTCTTGTGAAGACATGGTAGTATCGCTCTCAAATGGATCTGTAGTACTTTCCATGGAGTTACTGGTAAATCCCATGCATGCTATGCTCGCCAAACACTTCTGTCAAAATTTCATCAATTTCCTTTCGAACAAGGTCATTTCGTATTTGATCATCCTCACGTCCTCCAAGAGCATTAGATAACCCTGTCACCAGAAATAACTTCTTCACAATTGTGGCATTTTGGTGGAGCTTTTTATTTACTTGATCAATTCAATCAACAATGTGTTGTTTGGTGGGGGGCTTAATCTTCTCTGCATCACTTAAAAGATCACTTTGCTCCAGCATATACTTCTCCCAGCACTTCTTGAGCTGATCCTTGAATGGTCGATTAATGCTCACGTCAAGAGGTTGCAAAACCAAAGTGCAGCCGCCAGGAATTACAATTACAGTAGTGTTGAATCGCTCAAACATTGACTTGATTCCTTCGGTTATGTGTGAACTGAAAATATCAAGGATTAGTAGCGATGGCCGTTTCTTGGGGTATACAATCCATACTTTGGTTATTCATTGCTTCATGATGTCCTCATCCACCCAGGCTTTCTGTTGGTGTGTTATTACTGCTCCTTCCTTGCTTCTAACACCATGGATTGATCTGGTTGTTTTGCCCTTAAAAATGATCATGGGCGGAAGCATATCTCCAGTTGCAGCACAGGAGAGCACTGCAGTGATGTGCTTTTTTTTCTGACTTTATAGTACGTACTCTTATCGATTTCTTCCCTCTCACGTCGACGGTTTTGGATGGCACAAGGTCAAAATAAACCGGGGTTTCGTCCATATTCGCTATTAGCTGATACGGAAAGTCTCCATTCTCTCTGACATAGCGGATACTTTGACGAAATTGTGCAATTTTTTCTTCTAGATCACAAGGCAGCGTCTGTGCAATTGACATCCTAGCTCGGAGTACGAGACTGTGACGTGCTAGAAACCTTCTAAGCCAACCTTGAGAAGCCTTGAAACCTGGTAAACTAGGCTTGATTAAAGAGAGACCCTTAAGCCGAATCATTTCTCTGGAGACAGGTATGTGACTCTGCTCACACTTTTCTAGGATCCATTTAACCAGCTGATCTTCTAACTCCTTTGGATACGACACTTTTCTCCCCTGCCCTTTTTGGTTCTTATGGTGATGTTTACCTTGTCTTCTCTTCCGGTCCCAATCTTCTTTCAGCCAATGCTGACAATTTTTGTGGTGTACTCCAAAACGTCTGGCAGCAGCTCTGGATCCATGGAATCATGAATATCTTGTGATCTTGGCCTTCTGTACATTTGAATATTATTGCCTGATGCATTTGTCATTCTCACTTGTTTAATATTGTGTGAAATAATGACCAACTACATGTACAACAGAAGCATTTTAACTTTACCAGCAGAAACTTCATCAGCACCTTTTTTTGGTGGATGGATGTGGTACTCTTACTGGTGGACATGGTACTCTTGGTTTCACCACAGTGGTTGCTGGAACCATTTTCTTCGGCCTCCCCACTTTCCTTTTCGATTTCCCAACTCTCATATGACAAACTGCATAAATTCAGTGAGTGATTCAGTAGGTTTGAAATTGACTGCAAATGTAACTATATTAAGCTGCTTACCAGTTGTACTACATGATGGACCTTCAACACTGGTAATTAGGACGTCACTGTCATCATCATGCACATCATAATGATCGTTTTCCTTCTCAGAGTCATGCACACTCTTCCTTGACAGCGGCTCCCTTACTGATGAGCTGGGTCTAGCCCCATATCCTTGATGAGTGAGGTCATGACTGCTGTTATGAAATAGTAGTGCAGTGTCTTGCAGCGTGAAGCATCCATCGTCTCCCAAAAGAAAAAAAAATCCACAGCTAGCTGCAGTTCAATCCGATAACACCACGTGGTCTGCTCTAATTATAAGCGCCACATTTTAAAATTTTGATCGTTGATTGGCGCTATATTTATAACCCAAAAAAATGTCCAAGACGCCAAGTGGCGCTTAAATCAGGGTGGCGCTATAATTCGAACCATTACGGTACACACTATAGTCTAGTCGACGTCGCTAGTCTTGTTCCCAGACCCCACCCTCAAGAGGAAAAGGGTCTGGTGCACCAAGTTCAAATACTTGGGCTAGGCGGAAGCGAGGATGTCACATGACACACCATGTTAATCTAATTGAAATGATACTTGGATTCCCATTCCGAGCCTTACTCTAGTCTCGTACCTAGCCCGTATCTGCCATGGTACATGGTACAATTGACTCAACCATGGCGTGCATACTCTGTCATGTACAGCTCCCTAAGACCAGTCAGTGCAGGACCATACTCCCGCCTTCCAAGGCCACTCAGGACGTAGCTGACTTTGTGGCGAACTACCTCACACCATCGTTGACTGACTGCAGCAATGCTCCAGCTGATAAAGTACACACTTGTAGGCCCTGCTTCAACAAGCTTGAAAAGGGACCAAATGCCTTAGACACCTTGAAGAAGGTAATTGATGAAACGCGTGTCAGCCTATCACTGCCACCGGCCACCATCCAGTTCCGTGACAGTAACGAATCCTGAGCGGACCGAAGGACCTGGGACTCTGGCAGCGGCAAACACGCCTGATTTTTCTCACCCTCCTCCTCCCAAGAAGCCTCGTCGTGCATCTGGAACCTTGGTGAAGTCAAAGAGAAGCCTAACGTTCGATTCACCTCTTCAAGCACCAAGTAGTGCCGCGGTTCAAGATGCTGGGACACAAATCCCTGAAGTGAAAGTAAGTCATAGTATTAAAATGGGCCTGGTCGGAGCCTGGGGTGCCCACTAATAGCTGTACTCCTCCATCAGTTATAGGTACGTGCATGTCTGGGTCTACCTTATAGGTGTGCCTGAGCAGATACTTGATGGCCTTACTATCAGATTAACAATAATAGTATTCATACCAGTATAGACTGATGGTCATCTTCCTTAAGGTAACCATCGTGACAAAAGGAAAGGTAAAGCAGTTTAATGACCCCAAGAAATACAAGAAAGTGGTGAAAACACTTCGATACAAGAATAGTCCTTATACGGCTAGAACTATTCTAAAAACTACACCTTTAACAGTCTACCCGTTGACGCCCGGAAGTCCATATACTTGCATAGTAAACGGTGAAATGTATTGTACGTATGGGGGTTAATAATATGCGTGACCTTTGAGCACATGGATTAGACACGGTATAATGTACAGAAGTATAACTTTCTAGAAACATAAGTGCTTGCCTTTACTAAGTATAACCTAGCTAGAGTAACTCTTCTACTCGCGTTTGATACCTGAACCAAGATCAGAGAAGACCGGAGTTTCCGAACAAAACGGTAGGTAAGATAAGACCTGATATGTCTGGCAGCACTTTCCAAAGTGGATCATTTCAGTAGTGGACATCTGAGCACCCCAGAATCACTCTTGTACATCAGGTTAGTACCAGTAGAGTATACTGGATGAGCCCAAGAGCGACGGTAGTCCGATTTGTACACTTACTTTCAGTATTAAACTTAAAATAAATTTAGCAATTCTGACAAACATAACTTCAGAACTACGCTAGCTAAATCAACAGGACAAAGACTAAACTACACTTCTACTTCTCTACTAACAACATCCCAAGCGGGAAAGATTGGCAACAAACAATTCTTTGGTGGTGCTCCATTTTGACCGCTGACTTTGGTAGACTTGGTTTCTGAACCAGACTTTGCAAGTGGATCAAATCAGTAATAGACATCTGAGAACTCCAGAACTTGCAGTACACGATCCATATCATTAGGGCACTGTACTGGCTCAGTGTGAAACTGAGACATCCACCTGTGTTGAAGATTCTAGCTTGCAAAATGTGAAAAAAGTTCATTCTGTGAGCAACCGTCTAAGTCCTTCGCGGCGCGCGTTATAGACTACTGTAGTATCCGTGTGTAGTGTACGGAAATTGATCACATGTGTGCATATTTGTGGTCTGCTACACGTAGTAAGGCCTGATAAGGCCTCATGGAGCCCATGTGCTGCTAGGCTAGGCTACCACAAGCCACTGTATGAATATCATTTCCTATTTTCCAAGCAAACCGGCGTCTTGGGGTAGACTGTAAGGAAGGCTGTTATTTCACAGCTTACATCCACTCAGACAGCTTTGCAGCTGCTAAACCACATGTGCATCTGTGTTACTATGTTCGTGGTGTTGTGGTCATGTTCTAAATGAGGAAGTTGCGTATGCAAATTACTGGCTGGAATTCAGCCAACGCAAGCTCATTGGTCAGTTCAAAACTCATTACGCAAATAGTGCTAGACCCTCTCTCGTATTCTAAGAAACCACGCCCACTAAACAATAAGCGAGAGAGGGTTTAGCTCACTAGACTAGCCTCGCTCAGGCTTGCCCCAATGAACACTACAATTTTAAAAGCATTAACTGAAAGACACTGGTGATAGATCTGGAACTAAGAGTTAGCTAGTGGATACTCCACTTGATTTGGTATCACTGGAGTAAACAAAGAACCCAGCACGGCGGCCTCGAATGCGAGGATTTAAGACATCGCGAAAAAAAGTTCAACGGGTGAGTTGAATTCACCAATGCTGAGGCCACGTAGGCCTCGCCAAAGTGCCACAATGTAGAAATCCATGTTTCACGTTCATTGCCACTCAAAAGAAACCAGTCTCTAAGTTCACCAAGAAAGGCGAGGTTTTAAAGTCGATGCAAAAGTGGCCATAGAAGCCATACGATCTCGGCCAAGTCCGAGTAGAGACCTCGCTTAGCTCGGAACAATCCAGAGGAGGTACGACAGGAAACATGTGACAGACCACACCCAGCAATTTGCTCCATAGACAGTGTACATAAAATTTTGAGAATTTTAACGCTTGGGTTTCAAGGCTCAAGCTGTTTGATGAAGGATCTGGATGATTCTAAGGACGTAGGTTGTATTTTCCCCGAGCCATTTGTGGAACAGCCGTCCAGAATATGTGGTCAATTTGTATGGATCTTTTACTTTTTTAGGTCAGTCAAGTGTCCACTAACATTCAGTTGCTAATTTTGACTGTTCCCTTGCAATATTTGCAAAGACCCCTCTTGTTTTTGCTCACCAGTAAATGGCTGATTTACAAAGTAGAAAGCTATGATGATGAGCTTCAAAATTTGAAATCTTGCACCTTCTCATTAAGATCTAGCAGTCCTCTCAACGAAAAGGCAGATAAGCGGGTCCGCATTCCTGATCGCTTTAATTAAATTCCTTACCATGCAACGCCATCATACATCACTTCCTGTCGTACCTCCCGCGCCCGGCCTCTAGGCGCTAGGCCTCTAGCTCTGGGCATGGGATCCGGTATCATATGAAAATGGGGACCCCCCAAAAAGGGGACCCCGGATCCCCATTTTCATATGAAGTTAGGGACCCCCGTCCCCAATTTCATAATATTTTGGGGACCCCAGGGTCCCCACTTTCATATGAGATCGGGGACCCTTCCATGACAAGTCATTTGTAGCAATACTGCAGCATTCTACCCATGCAAGAAGCTAGCTCTTAGGCTATGACTATATGTATGACATTATATGTGACATGCATGATTTGGAAAAGAGACCTTTTTTGACAAAAATATCATGGTAATTTTGAGCCCGTTTTTCTACTTAACCATACTCTTTGATAAGCTCTAATTTGGTCACTATTTAGAGCTATCCTATAGTGGCACTTAACTAAACTCAATTTTGAAAAATTTGTCACTGAAAAGGTCCATTTTTCGCAAATCCTATCACATATGTCTGATCCATTCATGTCATGTATAACTATCTATTCTAAGCTTCAGCTGATGAGATAGCCATGTACATGTGCATAAAATAAAACTGATCAGCTTGCTGCTCACAGGGTGTGTATTTTAAGTAGTCTAGGGAGATCATGTGACGATTTAGTGACAAGTAAATAGATTAAAATTCCTCAATGCATTTTTTCCCTATAATATTATTATAGTAATGAACACATGAATAGCTAAAAGCTAATACAAAGTATGTACCCAGTCAGAGCTAATCACAGTTTCTGTTTCGATTTAGGCCAAGATTGTGACTTGTGTGCCCATACAGATACAGTTTGCTATGGTAACAAAAAATTTATGAACAATAAAAGGTCCAAGCAATCACCATGCTAAGTTCGAGATTTATCTGATGTATAAAAATCCTAATTGCTATAGCCAATAAGTGACATAGGTTTATATGGTGGTTGGCAGAAACATATAATACAAACCTATGGGAAGAATGCTTTATTTCAAAGATTTTTTATAAATTCAGCAATAGATCAGAAATATCTCAAACTTGGTATGGTAATTTCTTGTTGACACTGTAGCTATCTTAATCATGTCCTGTGCATCAGTGGTATTGCCAAGGGAGTACATGTGGGTTCATATGCACCCAGTCTTAAAAATAATACTTAAATGTTTACCTAGCCCTTAACTGTCACTGTATGCCATGTTTAATAGTAGTGATGTTTACTGAATAAGCCAGTAGCAAGTGTACTACATGTAGTATAATACATGTACCTACCTGGCAGTGCATGCAATATTTACAACATGCAGTTTATAGGCTTGCAAACTTCCACTAGCTTTGTGCACCCACCTGTGCAGTGATCAACAATTCTAACATGCATGCACCCAGTACACGAACTATCTAGAGACGCCACTGCTGTACATGTAAATGTAAACCATGTAACTGTCTTGTACATGTACACTGAAAGTTCCATAACTATACTATTATTTATTTGTGGCAGCTATGAAAATTAACCTTAAGAAATATTATGCACAGCATTAGTGGCACTGAGTTGTTTTTACACAAATTCTGCTTCACGACGAGAAGTTCAGATTTATAGATACCATATCCACCTCTAGGGACTTCAGTAAATGACCATTTGTGCATGCTCACCAGTGGGCTGACCTTAATCAATTCTTGAGCCTCTGCT
The DNA here is from genome assembly GCA_964291365.2 of Stappiaceae bacterium. GTDB lineage: Bacteria > Pseudomonadota > Alphaproteobacteria > Rhizobiales > Stappiaceae > JBDWFY01. Next base: position 189,013 of record OZ220010.1, on the reverse strand, counting down.
ACTGAGCTTGGAGGATAGTGTGTTAAGCTGCATGGCTAATATAGCAGGCCTGTAGGCAGGGGGTGCATGTGCACCCCCCTTTTCAGACTAAAACTGATAAGTATTCAAAGTGGCGTCCTCAACATTGTCGTCTCTAGGTGCTTATGTACTGGATGCATGTTTAGAATTGTGATAATGACATGCACAGGTGCGTGCACAAAGGTTTACAATTCCAAGCCAATTATTGTATTATCATACTGTCACTAGTGCACAAACTACCAGGTAGGTACCATGGAGCATGTATGACAGTGAATTAAAATTTTGTTAGCTGTGTTTGTGCATAGTAAACACTACACAAGTAAACAGTGCATATACAGTGAGCTTGGACCTGGTAAACATTATAAAGGGTGCACAGGTGTGGTGCACAGGTGTGGTGCACAGGTGTGGTGCACATGAACCCACATGAAAACACCACTGTAATCATGAACAGAATTTAAGGTTGTTGGGCCACCCATGTGCACTAGTTATAATAATACATACTCAACTTAAACACATTAGGTTGCAGGTCACATGTCCACTTTTTCACGTGCACTCCCTTTCAATGAATCTGGCCTGCTAATCCTAACCCACTAGGCTAGCTGTATGTAAAAGCTGAAGGGCCGGTGTACAATTGCAACATAAGATACATAGCAACATGAGAGTACAGCCTTTTACGATATTAAACTAGGAAAGTATGTCCTTGTTTTTTTTTCATTATTAGTGAATCCCGTGTCAAGGTGTATATGTATACCCTTGGTAATAATTTCCTGCTAATCATGACCTACCAGGCTAGCTGTATGTAAAAGCTGAAGTGTGTACTACTTGAACAGAGAAGATCATAGTAGCAACATAAAAGTACAGCCTTGTACGCCCACATTAATGATTTCCTGCTACTCTTAACCTACTAGGCTAAAGTTGAAGGGCATATAATGACAGAGAAGTTAGCAACGTATGAGTACAGCATTGGACACCATTAAACTAGGAACTTATTTTTTTATGGATCCATTATTTCCTGCTAGCTACCCTAACCTTCTAGCAGAGCTGTGTGCAAAAGCTGAAGGGCATAAAACTTATGACAGAGAAGATAGTGCTGCCTTCTTTTGTTATTAAACTATAGGAAACTAGAGCTCCCTTAGAGCACATACCTCGTGCGCTCATGTTGATACTAATATGCAATATCTAGATCTGCAGGAGCACACATTCATTTGCGACTTTTACCCGCCAATGGCCAACCAATTTGTACGCATGGGAAGAAAGCACATGAACAGCTCTAGGTGTGGTTGAGGTCAACAAAAACGCACTATTTGTAGTGCTTATGAGCCGTGCTATGTGATTCAAAGTGAACACAAGCAAGTTTTTTCTGATGATTTGATGATGCTTACAGCTTGCTCAGATAATGAGGTGTCGAGATCTGGCTATTTTTGTGCTGACGACAGATGACAGACAAAACCAATCACTTCACCCCTTGTGCATGCACGTGGTTTAATAATTATATCTTTGAATCAATTAAAATCAACAATTTATGACTTATGTTGTACAACAGACCCTTTGATTAATAGATCAATTAAGGCATATTATTGCCATGCAAAGGAAAAAATCAACAATGCCAATGGTCCAAGTGTTAAGTTTAAGATTTTAATTCCTGATGAGCCACTGATTCAGGTATAATCTGAAGAAACGTGCCAACAGCAATGTATGGGAAAAGTTATTTCTGGTGGCTAAACCTCCCTCCCAGACTTTTCACCAACACAGTGTTCTCCCCAAGAATAATTCAAGGCATGATGGGAGGGCATGGTTTGGGCGTGGTTTGTGGCCACATTGAAGCTTTGGGCTCTTTCCTTTCCCACATCAAAGAAAAATCTGTGCTGAAGGCTTGCAGGGCTGACATGCCATAAGTATGCTGGGGAGAATACTGCAACATAATGATGTAGCTGTAAGTCTCAGTGTAGCCTAACTGAAGGTGGGCCTGCAGATAATGAAAACCTCTGTAAATTGTGGAAAGTTTATTGTACTTAGCCCCCTCTGGCTGAGAAAGTTGTGTACATTCCTAGCTGGTCCAGTTAGCTATACTATATAGCCCATAGGAAATCATTGCCAAGGGCGTACAAATGATGTTACATCAGCCTCACTAATAGTGAAAAACATAAGGACCCACAAGTATAAATTTGCTATGTAACAATACTATTGTGTTTTGTCAAGAGTACATTAACAAGAGTGTGTAACCTCCATAGTAGTAGTGTAGATGGCGTTTTCCATGAGTGACGTAGTAGTTGATTGCCTCGTGGTACTAACAACTTGTTCTTGTGTAAACTGAAGTGCTGTGCAAAGGTGCAGCTGTACAGATTCAAGCACTGCCCTTGTGGTACCATAGTTTATGTAAGAACATGTTAATGAGCTTGTGTTACTACAACCCAGACTGTGTCAGCAATCAACTACTACGTCACTCGTGGAAAACGCCGTCTACACTACTACTATGGAGGTTACACACTCTTGTTAATGTACTCTTGGTTTTGTACATAGTTATTCCTCGAAAGCATGTATATGGTTATAAGATTGAATAGCCCCTATATATTGTTCTCCCCAGCCCCTTTCAACACAACGACCTCCATGCTTTAAATTTAATATGTAAGTTTCTTTGATGTGGTAAATCTGAAATGATTCATGTGGTCAAAACTCCACCCAAACTACGCTTACCTACTATAATTTAAGGGAGAACCCTGATCCCATCACTAATTAATATAATTTTCTTTATGGTCCAGGTAGACAATCCTAATGCTGAGCCTGAGGGTACTTAAATTTAAGGGTGACGGAAGACAATTAATGACTTCTTGGTGGTCTTAATGTTCCAGTTAATTAATTCTTGATGGTGTACCTGACTTTAATTAGATCTAGGTGGTCATATGATAACTTCAGTCTTCCGTGGGGGTGTATCCTTTATTATTGGAAAAGCCCATTGCACTTTCTGCAAAACTTTAGTACAGGCAATCCGGGTACATTTTGGCTCATATCTCCATGACTACACAGGCTAGATACATCAAATTTGCAGGAGCAGCAGTTCAAAGGTTGTAGTTGGTAATGGTGGCCTTAACTCAAAATCGGTTGTCAGCGCATTATGCTTGGTTTGTCATGGAAGGTCACATATAATGATGACATCATGCACTTTCTGCCTAATATGAAATATTTGCGAATGAAAATAATGCGAATTACGGTATGCTGGGCAGTCCGTATCTTCAAGAGTAAATTATATACTCTTGGTATCTTTGCGTCCTCTGCTCCACAATGCACATTTACGGAGTAAGTCAGTGCTATACCAGTAGTTATTGGTACCCAGGTAGGACGCTAGCCAACTCTGTAAATAATTGCGTTTGAGAATGGCTAGATACATGTAGCTACTCCTTGACTATACAGTGTGCAGATCTAAAGTAGGAAGAAATTTTCGTGCAACAATATTTGTCTATTTCATATGTGCGCCATATATTCACTATGCATAATACTACTGGTAAATAATATTTGTGTAAGAAATTTTCGTCGTTTTGGGTGGAACGAAATTTTATAACAACGAAAGTTTTGCGAATTACGGTACTAAATTACACCTTTATCCATAGATTATCTATGATTGACCTTACCACAGTGATTAGCAGATCACCAGTTGGTTCATGAGGGTGTGGTTGTACACAGTTTATTATCACAGCCGCACAATTTAATATCCACAATCATATTAATGCTTAATGCATACATGTAACTCAGGTTACCCCTTCTTGTAGTGTGTGAGTAATTTTTTGCCATATACAACTATTTTGCACAGTAACCAAATACCGTAGAGTCTGGTTAATAAGCGCATGCGCTTATCACTCTCGATGGTAAGGAAATATGCGCCTATTAGGTGATGTGCGCTTAATAGAGAATGAAAAATTGGCCCCACCCACTGTTGGCACGAGTGTGCACTCGAGCTAACCAAGCCAGTAAGTTTAAAGTCTGCGAGTATGGAGACCACTACTGTTATAGTCCAGGAAAGTATAATTGGAAGCCATCGCTACTAGAACACTGCGGCGAAGTAGCTGCTGTCTTGCTCAGTGAGACTCACTTCAACGGTCAAGGTCAAGAGTCCGATCCCTGGATTATGCTGTGCCATGGTGATAGAAGATCACAACATTCGCTCTCGTGCAGCTAGATCTAGCTATCAGAAACTGGTTAGATAACAAATACTTGGCGTAGACAACTGTTGATCGAGCGATCAATATTACTATCATCTTTATTAAGCGCATGCGCTTATTAAACAATACTTAATAACAGGAAGGAAGTATGCGCTTATTAAATAATATGTGCTTAATAAGCATGTGTGCTTATTAACCAGACTTTACGGTACTTGTACATAAGGGTAGACCACCTTAGTCTCGAAACCAGACCTCTCCCTCCGCAGCTTTTAGTTCTTTCAGGATAAACACGCGGAGGGAGGGTCTGGGAGACTGCCTATACCGTTTTGGATCCGTGCGCCAAGATCTTGGCGGGCCAATCAGATTGCAGAACGCGAGTAACGTAACGCGTTTGAACGTTTGAGCGACCAGATCAACTTTGTTCGACAAGTTTAGTAGATCTAGGTACTTTACAAAGGCTGATTCGATCGTGGAGAAGGTCCACAGCTCTCATAAACGGCCAAGTGAATATCAACTGGCTAGCTCTTGGCATCGTGTGGGCGGGCCCAACGCGTGACGTCACGTAAATGTGAGTATACTGTTGATTTTCGTTCCGTTTGAACGTTTGCTCCGTTCCGCGTTCCGCGCGTGCGCGCCATTCGACCGCAAGCGCGCGCGAGAAGGCTGAGGTCTACATGCGCTATGCAGCTATCTCTACAGTGTTTAACAGAAGATAATCCAAAGCGGTATGGAAAGGTGGGAAAGCTACTATCATCGCTGGGGCGCATATCCAGCAACCTATGCTGGAGCAAGCCATGTTAGATATCCAGTACCCGACGGTCAATACTATCATGATGATACACCATACAGTGTTTTCACATCAGCATCTGGAGAGGGAGCACAGGCCTGGACCTCTCCGAGTTCTAGTCAACATCTAAATTCAGAGGAAGAGCCGATCACATATGGCAACTCGCCAATCTCTCTTGAAGATGACCCTGAGCCTCAGGTATGACTACATTGATAGGCATTATTTAGGGTTGTGTTTCATGTGTTGCGGCATGTTTGTATCTCTATCATAGAGTCCTTTGAGTGTTGAGAGCTCAAGTGAAGAAGATGATGATCGTGATCAGCATAAGGTGATCATGATTCGATACTCTTTTAGGGTAATGATTGTCAACCCAAGCAAAAAGAGTGACTTCATCATGGCAAAGATTGAACCTGCCAAAGAGATAACTTACCATGAAATGAAACAACTTATATTGAGCATTTTCCCAACTGACATTCCTCGGCCTGATATCGACAAGCTTGAGTTTGGCTATATTGAGCCTGGACATGGGCTGAGGGGCAAGAAAGAGTGGGTTTTGGATGATGAAGACTTGAAAAAGCTTTTAGAGAAGTGTGAGGGCAAAAAGTCCAAGCAGCTTACACTTTGGTGCTATAGTCAAGAATCAGCAAAAGAGAAACAAGAAAAAAGAGGGTCCAAACGCTCAAGATCTAAATCCCCCACTGCTAAATCATCTAAGCCTGGTTCCTCACGGTACGAAGGACATACTGTAAAGATGGCTAAAGTGGATGAAATCTACAAACAAATTCATGACACACATGGCAGTCGATACTCTGCTGAACAGAAAAGAGCATGGGCCCATATGATAGAGATGGGAAAACATGACTCGATCACTCAGGCACCTAAAAAGCGATTTTTTCAGTCTTCAGAAAAGTCATCAGAAACATCTGCATTGGCATCATCCTCTTCAAGTGGCAAATCTTCAGCCACTACATCCAGCACATGCACAGCCCCCACCACTTTGGTTACGTCACCTGGACGAAGAGTCAGCATCAGGTCAGAGTGTATTGACCAGCTCCAAAAGTGGCATGCCTTACTCGACTGTGGTGCTATCAGCAAAGACCAGTATGATGAGTTGCAAGCAACGATACTATCTGACATAAGGAAGCTCTAATAAATTTTCTGTCATGACATTGTGTATGCATACAACATAAACAATAAATAATACAATTAAATATTCATAATAGTCAAAAGTGCTTGTATCAGTATAGTATCTAAGGATATCCACAACTTGAAATCCATCCATTGCAATGTGAGGTACTGACACTGTCAAATGCTGCTTGAGCAAGTACTGTTGGATCATTCATGGATTGCCACAGGTCGTCATGGTCCTTCAAGTAGTACTTCACAAAGCTGAATGTTTTCTCTATTGGCATGAAGTCGGGGCTGTAAGGGGGGAGAAAAAGGACAAGTATCCCAGCATCCTTGAATAGTTGGGTTACTTTCTGAACATGATGGATTGAGCAATTGTCCAGAACTGCGATTGAGTTTGGATTCTCACCATCAAATGGTAGCATCTCTGGGATTAGAGATCCTCTAACGTAGTCAAAGAATTTGTCACCATTAACTGATCCTGACATCAGCTCTACAGCCAAAATGCCTGAGGTAGACATTGCAGCAATAGCTGAGATTCTTGTACCCCTATGAAGCCACCTATGATCCACAGCACTTTCTCCCCTCATAGCATAACCAAATTTACGTATGTGATCCTTACTATTACATCCTGTTTCATCAATAAACACAAAGCAGTCTCGGTGATACAGCTGAATTTCAGCCATATACTCACCACGATACTGGAGTGATCGCTGCTTAGCTGCATGCTGCAACTTCTTGTGCGTAAATCCATGCTTGTGAATAACTTTGCACACAGCAGATGGAGAAATGGACTTTCCACATACATCCTCGATAGCCTGGCAAAGCTCACTCAGATAACGGCTGGGGCTATCAATGATCAAGCCTAGGATGTAAAGCTCATCAGAATGGCTAAGTGTCCGGAGATATGTCCGTTGGGGTGCCACTTTTGGATGCACATCTCCAGTCTCCATAAAACGTCGGTTGATATGGTACACGGTACCCAGGGCAACATTGAGATTTGCAGCTATAGTGCGGTATGGGAGTTCCATCCCAATTCTCTGCCAAATCATTCTCCACCTAAGATCGGCTGCATACGGAGCTTTTCTACTAGGCTCGGCGGACGTCATACTACTGCTGCGCAAGTATCCACAATTCAAATGTTGCGCGGTACCAACTAATACGCGCGCAGCGCGGAACGCGGAACGGAGTGGGCGTTCAAACGGAACGGAAATCAACAGTAGGCGCTAAGCAGTCTCCCAGACCGGGGTTCACTATATTCACACGGGTTGACTTGCGGAAGTCATGTGACCACTGCCTCCGCCCATCGCGTACCGCCCCCTTTTCCAAAATCGAGTAGACAATTTACACAAGCAAGTGAATTGTAAATGCGAAGGCCAAGGAGAGACAAGATATGTCATGATTGGAACACTTTAAGGTATGGTGCATATAGTTCTATATTATTTATTAATATCTGGAGTAGAAGTACTCAAATTTCTAAATAGCTGTGTTGAGTCTCTATAAATGGAGGTTCTATCGGCCGAAGTCCATCAGTTAGTGTGATGAGATCATAGTGACAATCCAGAGTATGGCAAATTTCGTAATGGTCAACACCTCGGGGCTTTTCAATGGTAGAGTCTGGAAGCTTGAGAGGATCCTTCATGGGCTTAAATATCTCCCAGTAGTAGTCACCACTGCCACCTTTTTGTGTGAACACATAAATTGGTAGCTTTAGCAGGGAAGCTGCCGCTTGAAGCTCAACATGGGTGCCCCATGTCCTGTCATACTTCATCTTAGATAAGTGATCTGTGATATCTTCTGTACAGTATGACTGAAAAACCTCACGATTTAGAGATACAAAGTCAACTAGTGTTTGTCTCATAAAAGAGTGCCATTCTTGGCTGCCATAAGTCAGCTTTGAGAGAGCCCGGAATAAGCAGTTGCCATCCCCTAGGATCGGAATAATCCCACGGTCAAGTGACTGTAACTGGGTTGAAGCTGATAGAAGGATTGAATGCTGATCATTTGGGATAGAAGGGGGAGCTCTTTGCTGATACTCTGAATTTTTAGCCTTATCCTAGGAAAATTAACATAGCACTAATGGACTCCTGTCATTAGATGTGCTGCATGTAGGTGTTGTACCTGTGTGGTCTGTATCTGTCCATTTGAAACTCCACAGGGTCTTTTAGCCTGTAATTGCAGTATTGTACTTTCTTTAATATTTTCTGTGGTGTGTATGATTAACTTCATACCTTGTTTTTCTCGCATCTTCTTTCAATACAGCACTGCTTTAATGTTCCTCTACCTCCAAACTTTGGCTTGTCCAGACAATAGCGACACTGGCCACAATCATTTCTCAAGCAGGCAGGACAGCATCTGCAACGTTTCCTCTTAACACCTGAGTATGTGTCGAGATGTATTAAAACTTTGTTGTGAGTCATATTCATAGTATTCTTACCAGTGCTAGTTGGATGTCCATTATTAGGAGGCACATTCTCCTTATTATGCTGTAATTGAGTAGAATTGGTATGTCTACCATTAATACATGTAGGTGTTGGCTGAAGTTGTGCCTTAACGTTCTCTTTCTCCTCTGTTACCTACATGTACACAGTAAAGCCAGAAGTGAAAACTAGTAGCAGTATTTTGTGGTAATTTGTCAGTGTTTTCCCAATCTGCATGATTTAGATAGGGCCTATAACCACATCAAGGTAAAAATCTGTACACTAAAGGTTTGTTGATCAGACATGCCCTGCCACAGTGTGTGCACAGCACTTTATATGCACTATATATGGCTAGGCTGTTGTGGTTTCTTGTTTACATCACAGTACAGTATGCAGTAACCACACAGGTGTACACATATTACATGTACATACCCAGTTACTGTGTAGTACTGTATTGTGGGATCATGTACATTGTATGTTTCCAGGAGTTGTCATTAGCAGTCCTCTGGAGCACTAAAGAATTATACATAAACTTACTTTCTTTAACCTGTCAACTTTCATTCCAACACGATTTCGGATTTTCCAGTGTTGCTTTTTCCTGCCTGGTTTACCCTTGTCAGTGTTTACAAGTGAAGATAGGTTAGCTGCTCTTTGTAAACGCTTGAGTGCTCTTTACTTTAACTTTTTTGCTCTGGAAACAAGGACACTTGGACGGAGACTTAACCCTTTCTCCAAAGGTAATGAAGACCTAAAACTTTGATTCAGGTCTTCTAGCCTTTGAAGGAGATTTTCAAGTTTTGAGGCATCATCAGTTGCATATGTGGCTGATTCAAGGTTGTGCAAAGTAGCTTTAACTCTTCTTCTCAGACTCTGTGTACTTTCGCCCTGATTGTCTATAAGCTAAAAAATAATGATTATGTACATGTATCACATGAGTGAAGTATACATGTTTATTTTTCTTACTTGTTTTGTTGGTTCTGAGCTTGGGGAAGTGTCTTCCAAACCGGTTTCTTCGTAGTCTAATAAGCTGATCTGTTCCATAGCATGGGTGGGTTCATCTGGAACTGAAGACATGAGTACATCCTTGTCGTAAGATAATCGGGGTGAATTTACATACTCCTTGGGAAGTTTGTCCCAGTTCCATCCTTTTTTGAGTTGGAATATGGCATAGAAATGCTTACATGGTAGATGATGTGTTACCCAATCTTGGCATGTACATGATGGTGATCCAGAATTGACTCCAAAGTTTACTGTAACAGATTGCCCTGATTTACATTTTACTGAAAACATCCCTTTAGCAGCATCTAATGTTTGTACATCTGCGTCAATATACTTCTCTTTTTCACAATTCTTTATTCTCTGCAGACTGTGTGCTATTACTGAACGAGGTCTTTGATGTAAAAATTCTGGAACCCAGGAATAGTACTGCCGGTAAGCTTTTGTCATCCTGAACTGTGCAGCTGCATACTTTTCATAGTTATCTGGCAAAAATTGCCTAAGCAGTACTGAGAGTAGTGATGATAATGTGAGATTTTTTTTTGAGAAAGATAACTGTGCTTAAGAAGCCGATTTTGTGCTTCAATCCCATTGTTTGTGTTCACTGCACAGTGGTACTCGTCATCTCGATATGCTCGAGCCCATCTCTACAATTTCAATAGACAGGGTTAATTCATTTATGCTATTGTACACCATCGTATGTAGCTAATAACCTCAAGGCATTTGACCGTAGCTCAAGACTGTAATACTATTATACAATGTACATCTCCCCAGTCCATCCTGGCCATGTCTTAGTGTGCATTTAATAGAAACAAGTTCTCACGGGAGGGTTATCAGGGTATTTATGTACAGAGAGAGTGTCTCCCTGGGCCCCATGACTGTCTACCCCCTTCAGATGTGTTAGCATATTATGTACATGTACATGTACATGTACACCATGTTTGTGTAAATACTATTACTGATACATTTTGTAAGCATATGAGCTTATGTACTTACCTTGGGTATTGTTAGCCAGTATGTAGATAACCATGTTTGCACTTCCTGGTTATCTGTCCAAACATTTGAAGCTTTTAGGTCCGCTACTGCTAAATCATACCCCGATACATATAGATTATGGGCCTGTTGAAGAGCATTGCTGTCCTGTTCTGCACCAGGTGACGGTTCATCCACTTCCTTGTGTACACTCTGTGGTGAGGGTGCGTTAGCACACGCTCTAAGCAAGGAAAGAAGTTCCTCCTGTTCTTGCTTAGACAAGCCATGTTTGTGGTCTTTGACCCACCTTTCCCACGCCTGCTCCCTGTGAAAATCACAAAGAAACACCTTAGTGTTTACAAAGCATTTCTCTATTGCTAAAAGCTCGGCTTCAGAATAATCAGTCATGAAATATTTAGGTTTCCACTGTGGATTCCACTGTTTTAGTATTTCTAAGGCCTCCTGAATCTTCTGTGCAGTTTCATCTTGAATTACAAATTCTGCCACTACTGTGTACCCCGTGTTAGTCTTCACACAAATAAAAAATAAAGCTATATCATATCTGGTGGTCTTGTATGTGGCATCGATTAGACAAATGTCATTGCCATACTTTCCCAATAATTCTTTTTGCCACTGTTCTTGGTGAACTAGTAGTAGCGTTTGTTGACACTTTGAGGTACTACCAGCTATGTTAATGATGTCATCACCTCCTGTATTTCCCTTGTAGCATCCTGGGTGCAGGTCATCATCATTTGGTGCCCTTTTCATATCATCGCATCCCTGCTCAGTCTTGACTTCTTGCTTGATCAAGGGGCGGAAAAAGAATGATGAGGTAGGATCATCCTTTCTGTGTTGCTCAACTATTTGTCTAACGTTCTCCTGATCTAGTTTGCTAAGCTCAAGTGTTTTCTTGGCTGCATAAATATGGTTGCGGATATCAATGCTTGTGGGAAAGAAAGCACGATTTTGTTTGGAAAATTTTATTCCCACCTGACTTGCCAAGATGGTATTAGCATAAAACCTTAATGATCGTTTCACCTCAGCTGTGTTTGTAATTCCATCTAATACCATTTCAGTGATCTTGGCAACCAAAAGTGGATGGATTCTTTGACTATACATGGCACTATTTCCAACTGGATGTCCACTATGTGCCTCTGTTGATGGCATTGACACCCAGTATTTTGTTACTACTCGCACATCTGGTTTTGTTTGTTTAAGAGCTGATTTGAGATCTTCTAGGCGTCCCTTTTGAAGTTGCTGTATTTCTCGCTGACTTTTCCCCTTAGTTTGTTCTGGAGTAATCTTATAATCTGGATAGGTGCTGAATTTTTTTATCTTAATTTTGGCCTGACAGCCCACCTTTTTTGTTCCTTGAAATCGTTGCCGCTTGCTGGTTGGTTTCTTTTCCTTATAATAGTGACAGCCATACTGGCAGTCTAAGACCCTCTCTTCATCAATACTGAAGGGAATTCCATCAAAGTTTACTTTACAGTCACCTTCTTTCTTGTTTATGAATACTTTTTTGTTTTCTGCAGATTGCTGTATGCAGTAAAAGAGGAGAAATTATGTGATCGATAGACAGACTTTTTTGTCACATATGCATTGAAATTATTAGATTTTTTGTCATTTTGTGTGCAATAACTATTTCTCTAGCTATACCTGGATCGTTCTAGATGTTCTGGTTCCATATGTAGTGACAGTTGTGTTTGTGTGCTCAAGAAGGAGAGTGTCAGCGTCATCCACGATTCCCTCGAAGTATACTCCAACTTGTTTAAGGGATTCTGTCCAGGTAGAACTGCCTCCTGGACTAGGACTGTCCTCTGGGCTAGGGCTAGTACAGCTTGCACCTGGCCCAGCTTCCATTGTACAACTACTGTACAAATCTCCCGCGTAAATGGCGCGCGTGCATGTGCTAGCATAAATGCGCACGTGATGATCACGTGTGTAAGTCAACCTGTGTGAATCTAGTGACCCCCCTCCCAGACCCTCCCTCCGCGTGTTTATCCTGAAAGAACTAAACGCTGCGGAGGGAGAGGTCTGGTTTCGAGACTAAGACCACCTAGCCTAAGTGGCTAATATTAAGGTCGCCCTGACGTATGATTCATTGATATTTGAGAGTCTATAAACTCACTTAACATTTGAGGCGTAGATCTACTTTCATCCATTTCCTCTCAATCACAACAAAATAGCCTCTGAAGTCGTTCATACAGTTAATAAGCTGATCATGATCGTCTCAGTTTAAAGTCAACTTTCACTGTTTGAGTCTCCACAGTTGTCAATACTTTCTCGATGGCGGTAGCTACACCAATCGATCACTTTTTGCCAGCGAAGCACTTTTACTATCGCTTCCTGCAATCAACTAATTAGAAGGCGTGGCATATTAATTAGACCTACAAGCCCCTCCCATTCCTCATTTCCGAAGACCCACACCCAAAGCAGTCTAGTGTGAAGTTGGTGAATATTTTAATATAGCTAGGATCTCCACTACTCGGTGATCATTTCTTTTCCAGCTAGCCAACCTTATAACATACAAAATCGAAGTATTAAACTCTCTGACTACTAGTGAACTATCAGCTAATATAATCTCTGTGGCCCTGAGAAACTACTTGATGAAGACCCATCCACGTGCAGCCGCGGGGCTGCAGCTGCTACTCCCATTCCTGGCTGTCTCCCTGCTTCTATCATGGCTGCAGCTAGATCTAGCAGATGCTCAAGTGATTCAGAGGGACAAGATGATGTGGGTGCGTGCCTCGAACCCCATGGCACTGTGCAACGATTTCACACGAGCTGGTTTCTTTATACGTCGAAACACGGCCTCGGACAACTGGATCGTGTTCTTGGAGAGCGGCGGACTCTGCTACAACAGAGAGAGCTGCAATAGACGCTTCTTCGTCAGAGCGGTAAGGCTTCAAAGTAAAGTGTGGTGTGGGTACTTCCTTGAAAATTTAATTTTGGTGAGATAGTGGGTTCTTTATGTCAAGGAGTCAAATAAAGTGGTGACAAGAAATGTAAGTATTGGTTGTACTAGCTTTATCACTGTTTTCGACACACTGAATCTCACAATGTGTCAACAACTTGCCAGCTACATGTACGTAGTATAAATATCTAACTTATCTCTTTTCTGTGAAAGTACTAGTCAGCCTGATGGTGAATAATCTAATGGAGTTGATTTAAGAGAAGGCTTTTGTTAGCTTAAACTCTTCCAGTCAACAACCTCCACTTCACCACTTCTCTTGCATATCATATTCTTGACTAAGTTTATATGTAGCCTCGTCCCTAGGCCCTCTTAGCTTGTGTAACATTGAAAAGCTGGAAGGGCCTGGCATGGGAATGAGGCTGTATAATTGTGCACTTTGAGACTGTATGACAATAGTAATGCCACAAACACTATGAGACTAGGTATGTATATAGGGCCATACCTAGATAGGATCGCCTTACATTACTTTCATGTTACAGGTACGTGAGAGAGCAGACATCAGAGATAACTCGCAGCCTGAGGTGATACCCTATGGTCGCTTTGATCCGTTCAATGCCTGGAGGCAAACTGTGTATAGTGATGTAGCGACCGCACGTCGCACCATCTCTCCACTCATGGCATCAATGCAGTGCTTTCTTGATAACTTGGAGATCGAGGGAAGGGACATTCTTGACATGGATCCAACAGAAAACCCTCTCTTTCACAACTATAACCATGTGCTAATTCCGTACTGCAGTAGCGACATATGGCTAGGGGAAGAGACGACTACCACAAGTGCTGTCGAATCTGGTGCATCTCAATGCAGCTGCTTCAACTATACAACAAACTCCCAGTCCGGTTGTTTCAATTTTAGAAACTCTAGTGAACTTCTCTTTACTTTTCGTGGCAAGACCATCTATCAAAGTATTATTACGCAGCTACGTGATAATTATGGCTTACTGGATGCTAGTAAAGTTATCCTTGCAGGATCGAGCGCTGGGGGAGTGGGCGTGACTAACCATGCCAAGTGGACTCGTGGTGTTCTTAACTCTACCACCGAGCTGAATGTTTTTGCTGACTCTTCGTGGTTTATTGACTACTTAGACGGCATCGAAGCTGTTTTCAACCTTGAAACGTCCGGGAATCGCTCTTCTAGTGACACTCAACGCTTACTCGACACAATTCAATCGAATGAAGCTTGCAATGACACAGATCGTTTCGGCTATCCATGCTGCATCTCAGCTCACTGTGTCTTCACTCAGCGTGACAGCAGTGGACAGCTACAATTCTACCCTGAAAACACTCCCACTTTTACAGTTTTTAGTCTCTATGATATCTACCTCCTAGCACCAGGACTGGCAACAGTGGCCAACTTGGAACGGTCGACAGAAGCGGCATCTAATGCCCAAGGAAATGGAGCAGGTGGCCTTGGCATTGTGTTGGACTTTCTGAGAATTGCAGGAGAATATGGAGGAACAATGAACAATACACTAGATGTAGCTACCACACAAGTGAGTACTGCAGTGGTTACTGCAGAGGTTGAGAGGGGTGAAGAGGGAGGGAGAGGGGCGAGGGAGGGAAATGGAGGGAGATAGAATGTGTGTGTGTGTGTGTGTGTGTGTGTGTGTGTGTGTGTGTGTGTGTGTGTGTGTGTGTGTGTGTGTGTGTGTGTGTGTGTGTGTGTGTGTGTGTGTGTTTTGTGCGTGCATGTGAGTGTGTGTGTGTGTGTGTGTGTGAGAGAGAGAGAGAGAGAGAGAAGAGGGTGTTGAGAATGTCGTTTTATGCTATCCAAATCATTTACAGGTGTCGTTCTTGAGCTACTATGTGACCCAATGTTTCCAGCATATCTACCTGGCTACTTCCACCCTGTGGGGAAACTCTGCGGAAAGCGTCTTGGGTTCAGACTCCATTGAGTTCACCAGGGGAACCATGTCATTTAGGTAAGTATGTTATGTATCTTCATCAACTTACTAATTGGTGCTAGCTTTGGATATGGTACACTTGGATTTTGCTTCAATTGCCACACTCACTTTCACTCAACTTTGAGGAAATTCTGTATTGGTCTCAGTGTTACAAGTGCTAATTAAAAATTGTTTATGGCTGATGTGATTACATTTTTGGTGTTCATCAAGTGGTTGTGAATTTTGCCACACTCCATTAACTCAGCTTTTAGGAAGGTGTGCAACTATATCCATGCCATCTCTTGAGGTCTAGCTAGTATGGAAGAGTTCAAATTTCACAGTTTGACAGATAAAAGTTTAGTGGTGCATGGACAATTTTGTGTGCATGAGTTGCTTCAACTGTCTTTCCTTGTCCCTGGGCTTGTTCTCCAATTTTCAGTGTTACCTTTGTGCTGAAATTGGCTACCTCAAACTAAGTCCTATACTAACTTACATACATATTATTTCTCCGTTCAAACATTACCCAGCTTTTCAGCATGCAACGTTGAAAGGCTGGGAATAGGGCCTGAGGATGAGGCTTGTCTAGGTAGTGCAGTTGTCTTTGACAGCTACAAACTATCCCCCACCCACACAAACACTTGGACATTATCTTTCCAGGCCTCTCTCTCTTGTTATGGCTGCCACATCTCATGGCAGCCCTTAGCAATAGCTGGAGTAGTCCTTAGCTAACCAGCTCATTGTCTTTGACAACCACATAATGGTCATCTAGCTCTCACACACATCCACACATTTGGATAACACCTCATTTTGTCACTGTCTCTGTTCTACAATGATGTATCTCCTCTTGCTATCACTGTGAGGTCACATCCCATGGCAGCCCTTGGCATTAGCTTGAGAATGTACAGCAAGCAGGAAGTTGCTACATGTCTATAATCTAATCTTGTATAATACCACAGGAATTTCTTTTGAACCTTTTTTTGACCTTTTGAGGGCCAAGAGACCCCACATTGGGAATCCTCAACTTGTGGTGATGCAAAGTGCTAAATTGTGTTATGTAATTGAGTGAGGATCAGTTAACCTTACTATACAAGTGCTTTTGTAGAGAAGTGTATTGAAGAAATTAGCACCATTGAGCACGATTATGACCCAAGAGTTTAAAAATATTCGCTTGTAGCTTCTTGTTTTTAGAGAAGTGTGGGAAAAATTTACAGCAATTGAGTGTATGTGCATGATCAAAGAGCCTAAAAATTTAAGCATATTCACTTGTAGCTGTGAACTTAATGATCTTTTCCTGGAAAGCCCCATCACCACCGTATCGATGTCCTCGTGACCTTTCCGCTTTCTAAATACCGCCGACAAAGGCTACAAGTAACAATAACTCCCAAAATGCAAAGCGGTGATCAATTGTTATGTTTATACCTTCGTGTTTGTTGATGTTATGTGGTCCACCAGGTGCATTCCTTCCGTGTTTTTGTCAACTGGTTTTGGGGTGATCTAAGAGCTAGATGATAAAATGTACGTATGTACGTGGTGGCATGCACGTAGTATCATTGAGAAAAAGCCCCCCCCCCCCCCCCCCCAGTGCACGTGTCAAAATGAAAGAGAATTACAAATTATGATCACAGATATCTAAACTATCTTAGCAATATTCAATACGATGATCTGACAATCACTAGTATGGTAGTCATATACAAAATTAGTTCAGGTGAAATTTCATCGTCTCTGCAAAGGAAATATAACTAATTATGTCCATAATAATCTTAATAACATTGTGCACTGAAACCATTCTGCTGTTATGCACATCCTTGGGATACATGAAGGTTTAAAAAGTCCTGAAATTAAATTTAATGACATATCCTGCATCATTTCTGGGGTGACCTTACGATGTGGAGGGGGGGTCCACTTATACGTGTACGTGTACGTGTACTAGAACTTCCATATGATGGTCATTACATGTAAGCATGGCTATGAGCCACATGGCATTTGCATGTACATGTACATGTATTTAATGGATTCCTGGAAGATGCCAGTTTCTCTTATTACATCGTAGCCAACCATCATTGTGAGGGTTCCCTATAATTTTTGAGTAATTGCAAACACCCCCCTCCCCCCCTCCCCACGTGCATGTAGCTACTTCTCAAAGACAAGTAATACACTTCGGTGGCTCTGCTTTTTTTTAGCATTCCATAGACAATGCCTGAGTTAGGCCTCTTTTTTTCCCCTAGTTTTAATAAGATTGTATGCCTATTAGAAGATGAACCATCTTGCGAAAACATTGTATAATGTTGAAGCCTCTTTGTTGAAAATTGAACCATATCTTACAAAAACGTTGTACATGTATGTCTAAGTAATGGCATAAGCAAATTAAATGAGCCTTTGTACTACAGAGTGGCTTTTTTGTGTAGTCAAGACCATCTATCGAAAGTTGAACCACTGATCTAGGTAGCAAATCTTTGTACGTGCTTATCTGCTGTTATAAGGTGCATAAAGTAGCATTGTACATACACAGTGAGTTTTTATTGTAAGTAGGTGAGTACATCCTCTTTGCCATAGATTTAGACTGGCTGTTGAAAATTGAACCATCTTGCAAGTAAAACATAACCTGATGTAATAACTGATATGATGGAGGTGGCACTGCACATACATGTACACAGTGAGCATGTATGGTGTGTACCTGAGTGGGCCGGAGACTTCTGCATACATGGATCTTTCTTAATTTCAAGATGTACCGGCCATCAATCGAAAGATGAATTACCATCTTGCAAGAACATTGTACGTGCATATTTGACGTTTATAAATTAATGGAGGTGGCATAGATTGGTGCTGCATGTACACACTGTTAGTGAACCTTTTAGTACCAGTAAGTACATACATGTGTAAGCAGTGACTTTTTTATATAGTTAGGACTGTCTATCGAAAGTTGAACCGTTGATCTTGCCAAAGCATTCTACATGCTACTATATGGTGGCATGGATTAGAGCTCCACATATACAGCCAAGGCTTTGTAGTGTATACATTAGGTATTTGAGCAGCAGATGCTTGCAGTATGCTGGGGAAGTTATTCCTGACAGAGTGTCTGCACGAGGTTGCATCTTCGCTTGTCCATCGTCAAGAATTTGAAACTGAGATGCCATGCAGTCAACACAAACCCACAGATGGCATTCTAGCGTAATTTTTGCCATGATCAACAACAAAATTCAATAGTAATATGCACAAAATTTACACAAGTGTGCTAGGCATACTGCAGAACGGAAAACGGTGCCGTGCATGAAAGCTACACCTGCACAAATAGCATCTGTATTCTTGTCAACAGTGTGGGCCAACGATCAGTTGTTGGTTAAGTCATCTTCCTGCTTATCCAGGCCATGGCAGGTGGGAATGGCGCCACTCACTCTATGTGTGTGCGTGTTTGTGTGTGTGTGCGTGTGTGTGTGTATGCGTGTGTGTGTTTGTGTATGTTTATGCTGCTGTGGATTTTGATGGTTTAGATTGCCATTTGTTAATACGCACACATAATATCATGTTGCTCTAGCCTCGTATCCCCAGGCTCTCCCGGTCATTTCAACACAATCATAACATTGAAAAGCAGGAAATAGGTCCTGGGAATGGGGCCTGGGAATGAGGCTGTGTCACTCTGTGTATCACAATTTTCCTGCTGCTGGTGTTGAGCGTTTGAGTTGCTGCAAATTTGTTCAAGTACCTGGGATGTGTGTAATATAAAGTGTGTTTATGTACTGAATGGTTTTTAATAAGCCATAGCTACATGTATGTACTGTAAGTACCCTGAGGTGAATTTAAACTCATGAATGTGGACCTGAGCATCAGTGAAGCATGCTGTATGCAAACAATGGGATACTGTACTGTCTATGAATACTCTGAATAGGGGTAACACCTCCAAGCATTTCCTGACAGAAGTGTGACCTAATATTGCACAGACCATGAATTCTTGAATAGTATTGTTGTTCTGCACACACAAATACAAACTTACAAACCACATCCTCTTGGCTGTACAACTATTTTCCACATATATGGTCATGTCGGTTTATAGCTATTGTTACTTACCTCAGTGGCTGTACCTTGAGGTAGCTACCTACCAAGCCTTGAGAACTAGAGAGGAATATTTGTACACATTCTTTTTGCAAAAAAAGAGCATACTGCAACAGGATGTAGTTTGTAGATGCGTGGGAAAATTATGCTTAATCTTCGATTCAGTTCATGGTCTGTGCAACACAAAGTTGTGAGTACATTCAGAAGCTAGGTTTTAATTTCTAGACCCCAATCCTAACGTCTGCCATTTGCACAACCTATAGCTAATCAACATACCTGAGCATGAGCAGGCACAGGGATGGTCTCGAAACCCTCTTAGCTAAGTTTTGGAATTGATTGAAAATTTCTAGAAACATGACATTGTAGCTTGCATGCAGACATATGTCTGTGTCCTGTTGAGTAAATTATCTTATCAGAAATAGCTTTGATATTGTGCAAACTTGCAGATGGCACAACTACATAGCATAAATAGTGACAGTATCCTAAGAGGCAGCTAGGAAATGATTTTTATATTTGTGGTTGAAAGTGTGTGCATATTTTGACCACCACTAGACCATCAGATGTGTACCTTTATTCTCTTGAACTCCATGTTTGTGGCATACCATGCATATTAGTTTTATTTATTTCTACACACATTGTGTTGGACTGAGTACAAAAGTGCCACAGATGTGAGATGGAGTGCACAGGTAAATCACTCCAGTGCCACCTGTTCAGCAGGTGGCTAGCTAACTAACCTCATACTATGGTACTTGAGCTAAGCAGGGCTCATTTGTGTGTGTGTGTGTGTGTGTGTGTGTGTGTGTGTGTGTGTGTGTGTGTGTGTGTGTGTGTGTGTGTGTGTGTGTGTGTGTGTGTGTATGTGTACATGTATGTGTGTAGGTGTGTGTGATCATTAATTTTCTATAGCAAACACTGGGGTGATAGTGCAGCCTGGCATAGTACATGTGGACATTAATTATGTGTATCGTGTGTATCAGTGTGTATCAGTGTGTATGGTGCACCCCAACACCCTATAGACTACATTCAGTCCATATTTGGTATACATGGTCTATTTGTACGTCCTCATTAGAATTGGTGCATGACCAGACATGTAGGTGATCCATTGTAAACCAATACTGTGCTATAATTACAATGTTAAGCCTGCAGGTAGTAACATAATAGTACTTAATGATTGTTTTTCGATCAATCTTTGAGATATGCATACTGGAGATGCTGCACGATTTGCCTACAGCAAGTGGCATACTGATATGAAAGGGTGTACTAAGATCATATGCATAAGTCCCCACCTTTTATACTGTTGCTTGTTGAGTGTAGCTGGTTAGAAGGACCTGGAACAAGCTAGCTAGCTTTGCACTATCTAAAGTGAAAGAACACCGTTCACAAGCTAGTTGAATTGAACTTCATTGTGATGTTATGAAGTTTTTTGACACTTGATCCATTCACCGTTGTTGATTGATGGTACTAATGGCTCCAGTGAGGTGATAATGTGATGAAGAGTTGTGTGTGTGTTTGCCTAGCTGTTTAAGGACTTGCCAAGTGGTCTTTGCACACCCCAGATTATTCAACAGTGGCTAATAGTACGTATGTGCATAACACCTGTTTTCTATTAGGAGCACATGTGACAATTGATGTGCTGTGATGTACCTTTTTGTACGTCACATGTACTAGATGGTATGAATTTTTTGTCCTTTGTTATATGGCTGGCTGATAGATCTTAGTTACAAAATACTGTATAGCAGGCGGGTACAACCATTAAATTTGGTGAAACTGCTCTCATTTGATATTGGCGGAATTTAAATCTGGTGATCTGAATGAGCAGTGTCATAGGCATGCATGTGTTAATTAAGCTTAAATTGGTGAATTTTAAATTTGGCAAGTCTAAATTTCGCCAATTTTCCAAATTAAAATCTCACCAAAGTTTCTCACTGTACGATAGCAAAATATGCCAAAGTTCTTTGGTTTGAATATTTTAGTGCTCATTGGAAAACCAGATTTGAGTGCGGGCACGTGTAAGTGCATCTGTACGTAAAAGTTAGTCTTCATTTGGTTCTTGAAACTTTCCCAATATAGCAGGAAGAAACACAGATGGTGCTGCATTTATTCTAGGTTATGAGATTCAGGTCTTAGTTTGTTGATGTTACATTTGTCATACCTTTCACTGCTGTGACTGTAGTAAAGTATGAGAGTTAGTGTAGTGTGTGTACACCAGTAAGAATTGGTGATAAATTTGTTCCAGGTTATGAAATTTAGATCTTTTTGTTTGTTGTTGTTACACTTACCACAGCTTTCATTGCAATATACGGGTTTGTGTGTACATGTAAACAAGTTCTTGCAGCCCTTCTTGAAGGTCTTAGGAAATATTGCTGAACTCATGTTACCATGTGGAGGATTGATGTAGTTACGCTCTTTGTAGGATTCATTGCGATGTAGTAAAGAGGAAGTGGGTGTACATGTACGTCATGGATGTGCATGTACTTGTGGATGAGTTAGTGCATCCTTTGAATTTTTGGTTTAGGAAATGAAGCTTAATTAAGAAATTCAGTTCTGGTTGTTAGATTACATGCACATACTTACATATATGTAGTTCAGTGTCCATTGCTATGCTGTGAGAGGATATTTTATTAGTATGAGTCAGAGTGTCCCCGAACAACCCTCGGACAAGTGCATATCGTGCTAAACTTGTTTGAAACTATACTATGACATTGTGAAAGTTCATGGCATTGTTGGTATTGATTAAACCTCCTAAGAAGTGTGAAAGTTGGTTGTAGGATCCTGTATGAGTTAGTATATTCATGTGTTTTGTGATATAATACAATGTGAAATTTATTTTAGCAAGACTATGAAAAGTGAAGCTTCCTCTTTCTTAAGTTTGTTTTTACAGAGCGTGTTGTGTGTACGCACAGCATGTAGGTATATGCACATGCACACCAACAACACAGAAATGCTTCACAAACCGCAAACTGTTTACCAATAATTCGATCTGGCTGTTCCCCCCTCCTCTCTGTTTCCTCAATTGAGCCGTTTCACTGGAATTCAAATCCCTTTGCAGAATGCTTTCACAATGAGCTGCAGCAATTAAACTCTATAGGCTTCTCAGCTATATTTGCTTCTTAAGTATATATATCTGTACCTAAGGGCTGGTTGACTTCATAAACAAGAAACAAGCTTAAGTGCTGTTAGTGCCATGGTTGTTTTTCAATAATACTTCAGCCAAGTGATTGCGTAGCAGCCACAGAATTTATCATGTATAGCTACACTATAGTAGTAGTAACTGAGGATGTACACACACATGTATGCATGGATATTACAGTGTTTCCATGGCAACTAACATGTGCAAAGGTGCACACTATGTTCCGTACAAATGGAATTCCAGTCATAAGTTCTGCCAGCAATGTTTTTGTTTTTTTTCCCCCATAATACTCATTTAGCTACTTTAAATCCTATCGCTCTGCTTCATGTACAAAATGTCATGTACACACACACATACACACACAGACACAGCATTGCCTCTGGCCGTTGGTCATCCCGTTGGCTGACAACAGTTGGTACCATCCGTCATGCCCTCGCTGCCTGGCAGAATGGAATGGGGACTGTTGGCTTCACCGATACCTGTCAAGGTACGTATTTATATCATATTTATATTTGCGATATTTTCCCCCATGAGATCATAGCAACATGCCACAGTGAGTACATGATGAGAGTTAGGGGTTGAGGTATCCCTTAAATTGGTATAGAACCAGTGTGTGTATGTATAAAGCAAGGTTGAGTAACTTTGTTGTGGCCAGAGTCTGGGTGTGGTGTTATTTTTGCTATTAATTTTATGCTGCTAATCCTTTTCTGAGATTTGCAGTTTCTTGTTCGCACTGGGGCCCTCCTTCCTGTCTCTTTCATTGTGTGTATTATGACAGAATAGATACTGAGTGTTGCTTCCTGGCCTTATTTCATACTATGTTGTGTACATGTGTGCGTTAATTTAGTAACCATGGTGATTTCTCTTTCCACTATCTCCCTCTCTTCTCCTCCCTCCCTCCCTCCCTCCCTTCCACTCCCTCTCCCTCTTTCTGTCACGTGTACACCACACACACACACACACACACACACACACATCTCTCCATCTCCTACATAATACTATGTTCACTCAATCTGACTATACAACCACAGGTATTCTTTGTAACAGCCAATGTCCCGATCAGCTAGAACTTGGTGAGCTGACATCCGACAACTGGCCTCTCTGGTCCAAGATCATTGTAGCCATTATTGTGGTCGGCCTAGCTGTGGTGTGTATGTTGATCAAGATGGCATTCGTTACTTGGGTGTGGTGGTTGGAGAGAAAGCAAGATGCCTACCTTGATTCGCTGGAGGGAGGAGACATTGAAGAGACCGATGCAAAGCTACAGGTGCGCCAAAATTCTGAGTCAATCTTCTACAACCGAATCTCAAACACGTGCACTTATACTAGCCACCATTGCGGTAATGCTTTTTCAAGCTAATGAATTATGCCAAGGGTATGGTAGATCAGTCTCCTGCTGTGTGGTAGACAGGTTGAATTGATACACATAAAACTTCAGCTTTCATGATCATGCAATACTGAATATGTAGATTTGCCTAGGTGGTGCCTCTAAGCCTTGAGAACTGACATTTGATGCAAATGTCAGTAGCTGTGCATCTCCACATAATTATGTGTATGATATACCGTATACACCATGTACCTGGAAATTTTCACTAGGAGAAACTTTTTGCCAATTTCACCACCTGCTCTCATTGGCATCCATAATTTTTTGGTTGTCCTACAGTGCTACAGAGCAAGAGAGTAGATTTTTTTAAAACTCTGCATGCACACTTATTTTGACCTAAAATGAATAGAAATAGTGATTTTAGCTGCAGTGTTAGCATGCAAAGCGTCAAAGAAAGATCGCTCCATAACAGAAGCTATGACGCGTGATGACATTGATCTGGCATCACGTGCACAATATACTGCAATACAAACGATAAAAAGTCCAGAGATCGAAGGCTATGGACAGCGTAAGGTAAGTTTTTGAAGGTAGAGAATCACTCTGGTACGTCCACTTCTACACAATTTTACCGTACGTAGCTAGTACGAACAGCCGCCTAGTCAAGCGGTAAGTGTCAACCCCACCAAATTACTTCGAAGCTTTGGAGGATTAAAAAGGCTCTTGGGCTACTTATCGTTAGTATCTTACCTCGCCTGGATGCTTTAGAAGCGAAGGGCTCCTCGCATTCAACGCTAACAACGCTGTTCTCGCTACCTTCTCTTTTTTAGATCGCCAGTGGGTGTGGTCAATGACAACGTCATTATCATACACGTGCGTTGGGTGCAACGTCATCAAAGCAGACTTCGACCCGTTTGGAGCGACTGGCGGAAACGTTTGCTTCCGGATTCGATGTTTCCTGCAAAACATTCGCAGTTCCATATATGCACTAAGATTGTTAATGCATAAGGATGCATAGAGCACAATATTGACTCTTAACTACGAATTTCATGCAAGATTCTGTGCCTAACGTAAATTGACCATATTTTAGGCAATTTTGGTCGATATCTCCAAAACTATTTGCAGTTAAGACTTCTTAGTTGGCACAAAGATGTGTCTTGTTGGTGCCTATCTTCAGCTCAAATCAGGGTTCTTAACTATAATCCAATCCTGTGAATCTGTGCCTAACGTAAAAATCAGCAATTTTCGGACATTCTTGTATGCTGAAGCCATACAGAAGGTGGCATCAGCTCACCACTGCAGATGTAAATAGTCCATCCATTGACCTAACTGGATATCAAGTTAGATGAAGATACATGCAAGTTTAACCTGAAAACACTGCGAAAACCACACAGTGGTAAAAATCTACTCTCTTGCCCTGTAGCACTGTATGTTAATGATTATGTAGAGGATATGGCGACCTTTACTGCTATTGACAAAAATTTATTCCACTGAACATTTCTGCAATACAAAGGTAGCTGGGCTTGGCAAAATTTTTGTCCAGTGAAAATTTTTGGCTATACGGTATACAATATAAATGTATTACGCTGACATATTCTTTGTGCTGCAGTTCCCTGTATGTGAGGATGACGAAGCCATAGCTGTGTCTTGCCTCAACCTTTACTACTCAGTAAAATTCAAGGCCAAGAAAGCTCTCAAAGACGAGAAAAAGGATCAGACAGCTCCCATTGTGCTCAGCAATATCACTGAACAAGACTCAGATTCTGAGACAGAGGAAGGTGAGTGGTGTATCCTCTCTCTCTCTCTCTTCCATCTTGGTTTGGATTGACTTGTTGCAATATTCCAATTGTATGACAGCCCAAATATCACCAGTCATCAATCTTTGTGTTTTTAAGCATGTCATAATTATGGTTCATGGACACACACACACACACACACACACACACACACACACACACACACACACACACACACACACACACACACACACACACACACACACACACACACACACACACATGCCCATGCACACTCTCACACTCCTTACAATGTACATGTAGATCCTGGATTCAGTCATCGCCGGACAACGCGCTACCGCCAACTGTCTATGTCCTCCTCTCGGAGACAGTCCCAGTTCAATCTTCCATCCCTTCTCAGAAATGCTGTGAGTACAGAGTTAATTTAATAGAGTAGTGGAATGTGAAAAGTCTATCTGAGTAGGAATGATGCTAGCTTACATTGGTAATGGTTACCATGATACATATACATGTAGGTGTGTACCCATACATGCACGCTCCATTAACTTTTACCATCAATGACTTTATTGCAACGTCATCAAAGCAATACCTAACACATATACTTTATTAATCTTGTCGCCAGTCAGCCAGTGATAATTATGATTGCAATAATATCGGAGGAAACTTGGATGACAGTTAGACATAAATAATTTTTGAGAGAGTAGGAGAGTATACAGTCTTGAGGATATATGCACATGTACATGCAAGAGTACTCTTGGTACATGACATTGTAGTATCGGTTCCTCAATAACCTGTTAGTAATTCCATTAATGTGAGAATATGTTGCCATCGTAATTAACACCTGGTACACGTACTAGTGCCCATTTTAAGTTACCACTTACGTGTAGTTGGTGAAATTCGTTGTGAGAATGTTGTACTCGAGGTATTTATGCCCGGCTACCGTGAGATGTTATCACTTAATAAGGTATCATGCCTCCAATTACAGATTACGATGGAGAGGAAATTAAATTAAATTAAAGGGGGATATTTACTTTATTTGATTTTGTAAACTTCATGTAAACAGTCGCACTTGTGTGGGGTGGTTCGACTTTGCAGGAAACAGCAGTATCTGGCTTTCAACAGAACCCATGCCCTAACTTGGAATTTAGTAGGTCATTACCTCATGTATGTAGCATTCCCTCTGTGTCATCTTTCAATTTTGTGGCTATATTGTATGGAGATAGTGTTACAGAAGCCCCTGTTATTTACCTATATGCAAGAATACCTATGCATGTATAGATGTACATGTAGCTAGGCACGGTATACCCAACTGCTACTGGTCATCGGTGATGTTTTGCAATTTAAGGGCTGATGTTTACACACACATGTGTGTGTGTGCCCCGGTTGTGCACGCTACTGGGAAATTGTTAGTGTGTGCACACACATAGACGTGTGTAAATTTGGCATCACCTTTTGGATAATAAATTACTAGTGGTACATGTACATGAAGCTGCATTATTGAATGTTTAAGGGAAGCAAGCTAGAGTGTGTGTGTGTGTGAGTGTGTGTATTCAGCAGCTACTGTGTACATGTATGCATAGTTAGAAATTGCATTTCACTATGTTCAAATGCTATGAGATTGAAGTTTAGCCTCATCCCCAGGCCACTTTAGTAGTTTTTGGCCCGGGAACAATGCTGTACATAATACACTGTACTTAAAGGCTAAGTACAGTTGAGGCGAGGAATGATAATTAATTAATTTGTAGGCCATCAATATCTCCAAAAGCTTGTTAATGACCAAGTTTATAGGCTATAGCACCAGTGATTTTGTATTTGCATGGTGGAGTTGGCATCACAGATGGCCATGGTTTCTTTAGGGGATAACTATGTTTTGTGAAGGCGTCTGCGTAAATATTGTTGATGATGCAGGAATACGCACACTCCTCTGATAATTTTAGGATTTTGTAAACAAGAAAATACATTACATGCACACACACACACACTCACACCTCCTCACACACATGCATAAACACACGGCATACGTGTACGCTGACTATCTCTTTTCAATGGTTGACTAAGTGACTATTAATTTTGAGTGATGAAGGAGCTTGTATATGTACATAACTCATACTCACACACTCACACACACACACACACACACTCATGCTCACACACACACACTCACACACTCACGCTCACACACACACACACACACGCACATACACACACACACACACACACACACCAACAGACTAGCTACTTTTCCAACAATCCTGCGGAATCTCCCAGCATAGAGCTGCGATCTCAAGGGTTTAGCTCCTCCTCCCGGAGGTCACGATCTGCCAGTTATGTGTCATCATCAAAGAAGAATGGAACAACAAAGAAGCCAATCCCTCAAAAACAGCCACAGGTGAGAGAGAGGAGAGGGAGGGAGGGGAGAGAGAGAGAGAGAGAGAGAGAGAGAGAGAGAGAGAGAGAGAGAGAGAGAGAGAGAGAGCTTGTCCTAAAAATTTAGTGGCAGTCTAAAAATTATCCATCTTAAGAATTTTATGTGCTTCCTATTTCACACATTGAATTTTGCTAATGTCCTCAGCGTTGGCCAACAGTGTGAAATAAATTATTGGGAAAAGTTAATGATATTGGGACTAGGGGTAATCTTGAGTGTATGGTGTATATGCATGATTCTGTAGCAAGCCATGAGTGTTTTTGGCTTGGCACCTTGGATATCATAAACACACTCTGAGGTTGACCAACACCAGGGTAAAGTCACTGATAGGAGACCACTGGTTTATGCAGGGAAACTCTTAATCTGGTGTTGATAGATTTTGCCTATAGATTACAGAAATTGGTCTGCTGCCATGTGGGTGGGTATCAGGAATACCATGTTAGTTACTGTATTGCACTGATGTCACCCCTTACTGAAATATTTGGGAAGATTCTGAGTATAGTTGATTTTGAATGAGCAAACTATGAAAACAGTTCAAAGAATGACAGGTTTTCTACATGCATGTATGTACATGTACATGTACATGTGTATCTACCTCAACTCGTCAACTCAGTATAATTTCCAAAGAAAAACTAATAACAAATACTGCATATATTATACGCATTGCACACACACACCACAGAGCTTTGACTCTACCACTAGTAACCAGTCTATGCAGTCACCGGCTGAGGAGATGAAGAAAGCATTCGGTGGCCGAGTGATTAAAGAGATCCTTAAGGGAATATCCATCTACTTCAACCCAGGAGAAATGATTGGTATCATGGGACCCTCAGGCTGTGGCAAGACTACGTTTCTGGATCTACTGACAGCTAGGAGAAAAACTGGAACATTCAAGGTATGCATGCTAAACAGTGACAGTTTCTTTACAAGGGGAAACTTCGAGAGAGTTTAATACTCTTCTATAGGCTTAATTTACATGTGATTCACTGCTCATTGGCCCTAGCTGCCTTTTGCATCGATTCTTAGTATAGACTCGTATGGTGTGCCTGAACTGGCACTGGCTGGTGGTTCCCCTCGGTTTGGGATTAGTCGTGGACAACTTTTTATAATGGATGGAACTGGAATGCGTGTTTATTGAAGTGTGTATGATAGCATTTGCTTAATATTACAGTTAGCTACATGTAAAAGAAATGTTCAGTAATGTTTTTGTTGCTTGTGCATAGAATCTGTTTGTGCAACAATCAAGTTATCAGTATTGTGTACATTATGTGTGATAGATACCAGCCTCATACCCAGGCCTTTCCATGTTTTTACGTGAAAAATCAGGAAATGTTGAAAAACATGGGAAGGCCTGAGTACGAGGCTAGAAAGATACTACGTGAAAGCTAATCCGGTAATTACATGTATTCTCCTCCAGATGATCCTATCTGATGCCAATGTCCCAGGTGAGAGTGAGCGAGCAGTCTCAAGGACCAGTTGAAGAGGTCCAGTCTGGGAGGAGGTGATTGAGGTGGTGGATTGAATACCTCATATCAGCTGTATGTACATGTAGCTGAAATGTCCACTGTGTAGTGAATAATATGCAACTGTTTTGGATCTTCAAGAATCCTGTTTGCCATATTCTTGGATTATTAAGTTGTGTGCATGCAAGAAATTTTGAATTTTCTTTCTATTTCACAAGTGCAGCTCTAATTTACTGCATGCCATAATCTTTACAGCTGAGAGGAACAATATTGGATCAGATTGGATATTTGTCTACCGCTACGACAGGCTCTACCCAGTGTTCAAGGTGCTCTATGAGAACAAAAACTCACAGCAACAGGTCAGTAGATTGAAAAGTACCACTGATGTACATGAATACCAAATTTACTCTTGAAATAATTACTTCTTGATCTAGTACAGGTGTGCCTGAGCAGGCACTAGGTTGTACTCTCTCAAATTTTAATCCTCTTTTTGCATACACAGTCAGTAAAGATGAACTGAGAATTTGCTCGAGGAACTGTCTACTGACTACCATATGGTCAGAGAGTGTGAGCTAGGAGGACTGGTGGAGTCTCCTGTACCCTCTCTACATGACATCAAGAAGTCCTACGCCATCTGGTGAGATAAACTGCATTGTGTACAGGTAGCTTTTAGTGAAGGATGTGGAGATATTTGAGTGTGGAGCAATTTTATTTCACTTTGTACAAGTATGATATTGAATGTTGCCAGCTATAAAGATCAGTTTACCCCTGAAGATGAGTATTAATAATTGACATTAATTTTATAAACATGCAATACAATCATGTACCCCATTGAAGAGCTGCTAGACCCTCAAAAGTCATAATCATGATTATTTATCAAAACATTACTGGCATAATAAAAGTTTTCTAGCTTTGGAGAAACACTAGTATAAAGATTGATCACTATCATTCACTGCAGAGCCTGCTTCAGAGACCCTCACTATCCTCATGACTACATTTTTGAAGCCAAGGTCCTCTCCAACGTGACCATGCCACCAAGAACGCTGATATCTCAAGGAGTGTTGGGTCCTTTCCAGCCTCAGATAGGATTCAATCAGCATGAGGGACCTCACAGGAGTTACAGCACCCCTGATCCTGCCAGGAGAACAATTAGGTAGGTCCACACAAACTTATGGTCTGATGTGACAAAAGAGACATCTTTGGACATTTTTGTGGCTCTCAATACATTTCTATGTGGGAATGAGCTTCTCAACTTTAACTATGTAGCCTAGCTCAAACCAGGTTCTCTCCCTCCATGCACAAAATTGAAGTGCAGCAAAGATGGAGGGGGAGAGCTTGGTTTAGATGACATTGTGCTATGCCAATAAAAGCATAGAAGTAATATTTGACCACTTCTCCACACCACAGACATTCCTTAAGAGGCAGTGATGTTGGTTCACCTGGTGGAGGAGGTGAGTACCACAGCTCTCAAGGAGACAGCCATGGTTTTCGTGGACTTGCACCCTCGCCAAGCTCAGCCTATGGAAGCTTCAACTCACCAAGTGGAAGAAGCAGCTGGGGTCAAGGAGAACTAGGCTGGAACTCATCAAGTCCTTATGAGCAGAGGAGTGGATATAGCTATACAGAGAGATGGAGGACATCTGGTGGGTATGGGTCTCCAAGTCCAGGTAGAGGTCAGAGTTCATGGAGATATAATGGTGGATATGATGAACAGTCGTCGAATCAATAGACCCCATGGAGAAGACAAAGTGGTGAGTTAACTTTTTCCTACCCCCCTTCTCTCCTATCCCTTATCTCCACCTGTCTCTCTCTTGTGAGAACTTCATGCTGTTCTAGAGTCTACAACAGAAAAGAGTATTACATGATCTACATGACTAAGATTGGCAGTAATCATATTACTGTCTTCCTACAGGTCCCTCTCCGTCTCAATGGAGTGCCCTCCCCTCTGGCTCCTCCCACTCCCATACTATGCCACACCCCCTTCCCAGTGTGGATCCTCTGCTGATGATCATCAGTCATTTCTCCCTCCCCCTCCCTCTCACTACCCCGACCAAAACAACTCGGCTTACCAATATGATCAGGTAACAGCTGTGCATACACAATTATTATAAAATTGGTAGTAACATTAATTTTCTGTTGTCTGTAGAGATCAAAAAGGGACAGCTACCACTACAACTAATACTGATGCAACAATATAATGTCATAGCAATTTTGTAAACTAACCAATACTGCACAATTACCATTGTTCCTTGCACAAAAATTATTAACATAACATTATTAATCTTGTGGGTAAATGTACAATTATGTGGCTAACCACAAAAAAAGCAAAGTATAATCATGACTATAACTGACATACAATAACTCGCAAGTACACACATCACCCTAATAATATTATTTCAAGCTTCAATTCAGTCATACCTCCTACTGAGTTTCTTTCTCTCACTGCCTCCTCTATTTGTTTTTTTCCCTCTGGAGCGAACTGATTGGCCCTGCATACATGATAATCATAGTCATGATAATATTATGACGGTATCAATGATGCAGTGAATAAGACATAATCATGAGGTATTGTAAACTGATAGTATGACTTACTCAAGATAGAGGATTTCAAGATTTCTGGCCGATTTAATCAACTCTGTTAAACATGGTACACTCTTATCTGTGAGGCCATTCCGACAAAGACTGTAGGAGAGAAGAAGAGGTAGTATAAGGTCAGTACATTGATTAAGGCATTGGTTAGTGCTACATGTATCATTGGTGAAAAGTTTATCCGTGTTAATTGTTTCTCCTGTGTTAATGCTTGCATAGAGGATATGGCGACCTTTACCGTATTGGCGAAAATAAATTTCATGAGAATTAATGTTTATGCATTACAAGGTAGGTGAAATTAGTTCTATCTCCAGCAAAAACTTTTGACCACATGGTATACTGTACGTGGAACCTCTGAGTTATTAACACTGCAGGACCCTATTGAAGTGACCATACTATGATAGTTGGGAGGTATTCTTAGTACAGAGAGTGCATACGGTCATGAACAAACAGAAAATCCTATTTACACCAGATGGTTAATCTTGCATGGGACTGTTCACTCTCAGAGTGAACCTCATCCGTAGGGGTATGACTACACTATCCATGATTTGGAACTAGTAAGGGGGAGTCCCCTGGTACATGGTTGCAATGTTCAGTACAGTATATGCACTAAATTGGCTAGTGTAGTTGTGGTTGATAGGTTTGACCACTTAAGAAGCACAATTTGCAGTGATTATGGCCATTTTAGGAGCAAAAAGAAATAATTTCTGCTGTTTTGATAGCACTGTCTGACCACCCTGTGATTTTTTGACAACAATGACAACAATAATGTTGACACGGGACAAAACCATACCTTGTGCATGTACAAGTCTCTTGTGCCCATCTCAAGCATTATTTGCTACCATGTGTAAACATGCTGTGCCCATGCTGCACACCAAAATGCATACATGTAGCTAGCTCAATGTGGGTACCAATATTCACTAGGTGGTTGTGTACATGTAGCTAGAATGAGTGCCTCTACTCATTGCTTATCATGGTTTCCCATAAACAGCACTAGTGGTGGCATTATCGCCAGGCATTTTTCCATGTGGCTAGTTGACAATGAAAATGCTATTGGCTACCTGCTAGCTAGAAAGTAACAGTGTGACTTACTAAAGTTCTTTGAGCTCTTCACATTTCTTGATACCATCAGATAAAGCCTGAAGTCCTTCATCACCAAACTTATTACAACCAAGACTATGTGTATGGAATAAGAAGTAGCAACACATCATGTGTTATGGGAGGGCTGGGTTGAGGATGCCCAAGCATTCAGTGTACATGCATTTCATTCACGTAGTCTACAATCATGTATACTGCAAATTTACTTTCACCTCTGAACCCACCACTAGCCCACCTTATTATATTAATGCATGAGGTGAAATTTCTCTTGTAACATCTCAAAGAAGGTTTTGTCTTTTGTAAGCATATTTAAATTGAGTACTGGGGGGGGGGGGGGGCTAGAAATGATGTGACACAGAATGGCCTTACACCACATACACCTAAAGATTCAAACCAGCCGTTGTACTCAACCTTACATGACCTACATAATGGTATGAAGTTCTGAAGTACACTTGAGACTTTCTCCCAACACTCGAGTTCCAAAGACATCAAAATTTATTTTACAGCCATAGAATCTGTATGGAAAAACAAACCTATTGTCATTTCATTCTCAAACACCACATAGTGTTCTCCCCAGCATACATAAGGCATATTGGCCTCATACATGTATGCCTTCAATACTGATTTTACTTTGATATGGAAACAGGTGAGGCTCAAGCTTTGATGTGGCCACAAACTCCACCCACACCATAAGCTCTAAAATTTGGCTTGGAAAGAACACTCACAAAGGTAGGTGTACCACATCAAATTTATAACAGCATACATGTTTTTTAACTATCATCAGATAGCATGAAGATGATAAACTACATGTATTACTCACGTGAGCTTCACCAGGTTAGTGCAGTGCTTGATTGCTTCCAGTACAGTCAGTGGACAACTAGTGTAACCAATACTAATGCACAAACAATAAACATAAACAGCCATTACTATTATAGCCTCAGCAAAACTAATAGGGCAATAGGAAGAAACAATGTTTGATGCTGTATGTGAGTATCATGACGGCCACTCCTTCCCATCTGGCCTGGGTAACCATGCTCAATCAAACAGTTCACTGCATAGCCACAATGATACTTACTATAGCTCCTCTAAGTTAGGCCAGTGTTTGAATCCTTCCTCAAGCCCAAGATCAGTGATGTCAATACGTTCAAGTCTGCATGAATGGCAACAAATTAAATCAATCACAACAGTAAACTTCCCACCAGCTGTTTAGGTGGTAACATGAAGACAAGGTGTACTAGTACACTTATGGCCAGCTAGACATACTATTATGCACTACAGCCTTCACTACACATAATGCTACAGAAGTATGGATTTGGGTTAAGTTGACTTACCTCAGTTTTCGAAGGTTAGCACTGAGCTTAAGATTGTTTTTCACACTCACACTTGTACCAAAACCACCACCCAGACTGCAGTGAATAGGATAATTAGCAACTCAATACAATTACATGATTGTTTTGTGTCTCATGATAAACCACTATCAGCACATGAGACCTACACTCCTTACAGGTGTGACTAAGACATATGCACTACTACTACCATGCACACATAGCTACTATACTAAGAATGAACTCACTCTAATTCAATCAGACCAGGCACTGTGACAAGACTGAGAGCATCCAGCACTGACTGTAGAGCTTCACCCCCACTGTGGTGGAATAAGTAGAGCAACGATGTGACATAATACATGCACAACAATAATACATCATAACATACAAGACTGTCAGTGAAAGTTGACGGTCACCAACTCCCTCCAAGAGAGCCACAGCATCATCGACACTAAAGTCACACATTTTAAAGTTTAACTTAATTGTAGTATACTCGGCAGTTTTCAAAACATAGGTAATGCACACCAGTTCAAAAGCTCCAATACTTTTGAACATAAGGTTGTTTTCGTGAAAGTGTAAGACATCAGTACATGCAGCACTGTGGTGTGATTCATAGGCACACTGGATATGAAGTAAATGGTTGTCACGAGTAGCATCTAGTCTTAGCTTGAATAGGTTCACTGTGTTCTCTTTAGAATAGTCCAAGATTCCAAATAAAAAACACCACACAACATAAAGATGACCCTTATTAGTGTGAAAAGTGATGATAGTTACTTGTTCACTATCATTACAACCAGCGATGTAGAGAGCTGAGAGATACTCCTGAAGTGTGAGATGGAGAAATGAGTAGGTGTCGTCATAACCAACTGTCGCTAAGCAACGATCAATAACAAGTAATCCAGGGTTCTCTTTGTCGCTCATGGAACCAACATCACCACATATGTCTGAAATTTCAGACTTTTTGAAAACTTGCTGAGATTCAATTGTTGCTTTAAATGCCAAATTACATATCTTATCAAAAATTGACTTTTCCTTTGGTAGCAGTTGATCAAAGGAAGTCAACTTATCTATGTATTTGGTGCCTTTACTAATAGTACGGAAAATGGAAGAGAGAGTAAAGTACCGGTAGAATTCAGTTTCAGTCACTGGTAGAGTAGCATTTCCTTGCTCATACAGAAACACCAGCATAGCACAATGGAGGGGAAGATAGCACAGGTTCATTAAGTTAGGGTGTTGTTCTAAATGCTGTATAAGTTGCTCGGCCCTTTCTTTCTCCTTTCTCTTCTCAAAATAGCTGGTAATGTACTGTACTACCTGATCTTTAAAAAATCCCATCACCTCAACCCATTTTGTAGTACGTTGGCGAAAACGCTGAGTGGCAGCTGGGCGAGACGACACTATCACAATGGACCTGGAGTACACTTGCTTTAGTATAAGTTTAGAAACATAATTATCATCACTTGCACCTGGAGCATATTCGTCAAAACCGTCCAAGATAAATACTACATCCTCACTGAGTCTTCCCTCAATGTAAGATGCTAAGCCGTCAATGTCTGCCTGAGAAGGAGCACCATAAGCAACTCGCAGTAGGTTATGTAAATAGATATTCCTTTTCTTACTAAGGTATCGCAGCCGAACTAATACCACGAGCATGGAATGTAAGATTGTTCCTCTTGCCCAATCACACGACACTTTAACCATTAGAGTGGTCTTGCCACTTCCTGGCCGACCCTCAAATAAAATTAAAGATGAAGGGTCAATCTTTTCAAACATTTCACTAAAACCTATCTTAGATTTTTTCCCATACACTTCATCAATGTCTTTCCTAATCGTCTTAAGACCAATGTGATCAGCATGTTCGTCCTGTTTGACTAGCGCAAGCTGAACAAACTGGACAAGCTTGAGTGGTGGCCATGCGTCGGAGGAGCATTCCTGAGCTAGGTAAGAGTCTATCAGTTTTTGGCGCCAGTGGTCAATGTGCTGTGCGTTGCTTATGGAAAATGGAACTTGTCCCAAAGGATGTTTAGATGGATCAAGTTTTCGCCGTTTTGAATATAAAGTAACCTCGGATTCTAGATAAAGAATTAACAATTATACCATTCTACTCAAAAAACAAATACCATATAGCTAGAAAATTTCGCCAGGAGAAAATTTTTGCCAATTTTGCCACCTGGTCTTGTTGTCAAAAATATTTTACTGTGAATTTTTTGTCCTGTACTAACTATTATATAGAGCATATGGTGACCTTTACTGTATTGGCGAAAATTTATTCCATCGAATATTTCTGCAATACAAAGGTACCTGAGCTTGGCGAAAACTTTTGGCTATACGGTATCACAAAATTACCAATAAGTACATACCTTCATCCTGCTCTTGTCCTGGATGTGGTGTCCAACTGGACTTGTGCAGTGGTGGTATACCCTGCTGAGAGCCAAACTGAAATGGTGCACCTAGGAAAATGTAATGTTATCGTGAAATGGCCAACTTTGTTCTCAGCAACCTCTTAGCATAAGACACTGATTTTTGACCAGTAACTAAGATCAACCGCTGTACATTTCAATGGAGCAAGCATGATAAAATTCCAAGACGCCCACCTAAAACCACAAACTGGCTGAAAATTTGTGCATAGAGTTTAAACGAGTGGCTGATTGTACGTACGATCAGCTGATTATTGATTTATTTGTTGCTAACTTCTCCGCCCTCTGAGAGCAAGAATGATTGCTTCCAGAAGGTGAGGATTTTTAACGAAGTAGAGATCAAGACACTGAGGTCAAAGGTCTTTGTTCGACCTTCGTGCGATGTATACTTCGAGAGATATGCTGCTGACAAGTTACCTGGCTGAAATATTATGGTACCTTACGCTACCTTGATCACTTTCACGGCCAGCAATGTGGACAGTTGGGTTAGCGTTAGCATACTGATTGTAGCTTTTTGGAGAATTATAGTAAACATGCCCACCTACAACAAAGCATAGCTTACAGCATAGATAATAGAGAGAAGGATTGGAAACGCGCATATATCTCTATAGTGACGTCACGGAACATGCTTGTCACGGCATGCCCCCATTGCAAGTCAGTATCGTACAGTATAGTACAAGCTCCTATGGCCTTGTACAGCCTAGTATTCAACAGTAACCTGACTAAAAACAAGTGTAGTGCTATCGAACAAGGGATCAAGCAATGAAAAGAGTGATTTGAATGGTCTTGGTAGTCGCGCCTGCTCTTGTACACGCTTGAAATTCTTTTGTGTACTTTTCCTTCACAAACGGTGATCGGCGACCCAGAAGAAAAGTCGATGGGACCTTGTCTACAGTCGAATACAGAGTGTAACTGAAGCATTCGCCAGCTCTGTTCATGTGGTATGTTCCCCAGCAAGCGTTTTAAACGCTGGAGTCTACCCAGGCTCACAACAGATCTGGGCTTAGTGTGTTCATTCTGAAAAGAAAGGACTTACTTGAAGGCGATGTTTGCATTCTCTATGTGACGATAGTTCATGCCGGGCATTGAAAGAACCTATTCACTATGTACAGGTCTCATAAAAACTACACAAAGCCAATCTGTGAGTGGTAGCTACAAAACCATTCTGAAAACTGTCTAATTTTTTTGGCTTTTGGCTTTAGGTCCCTGGCAGGTTGGTTAGAAAGGTGATATGCACACATGGTGCCCTTGTCAAGGCCTGAAAAGGCTGCCTTGATGTGGTTTTATGCCAATCACGAAATTAGATGAAGTCATGTGACCGTGACGAGCATATATCTACAGGGTATGTGCGCGTTTCCAATCCCTCCTTCTTCTCTATTATCTATGCTTACAGCTAACAGAATCTGGCTGTTATAGTATATATACACACCTTGTTGCTGGTTATACACCATATTATAT
Source organism: Stappiaceae bacterium (assembly GCA_964291365.2). GTDB lineage: Bacteria > Pseudomonadota > Alphaproteobacteria > Rhizobiales > Stappiaceae > JBDWFY01. Next base: position 150,651 of record OZ220010.1, on the reverse strand, counting down.
CCTGGTGGACACACAGGATGGTACATGTTATATGAAGGGTTGTGGTAGAATGGTGGAAATGGAGTTGTTCCTCCTGCAATAGCTTTATCGTGACTACATTGTATATGATTATTACGTAAGATAGCTCATTTTAAACTTCTATAGTGTACATGTCACTGCATATGCAAACATGTATTACATCCCCAGCAGCAACAGACTTTCTTTGTGGTTAGAAGGTAAACATATGAGGTAAACATATGAGGTAACTAAAAACAAAATTCAGTCAGTGGCCTCTTTGGAGGGACATTGGGGCACATTGCTCGGTAGGCGAACTTACACACTATTACTAACTATTACCGACCTTTACCATTCATTGTGCTATCAGGAATGTGGGAAGTAATTCATTTACAGATTTGAATAACAAGTTACAAGTGTATACCCCTCATTTGAAATTTCATGGATGTAGGCCTGGAAGATGGCTGTCTATGTATAAATTGAGGAGGCAAGCCTGGTGCCATGTGCTGTGGTGTGCTATGAGGCAGTATGCCTGCTGGCTGTGATGCTGGATGAACTGAGTGGCCACAAGGATGGTTAGCCGAACCATTAGTGCCTACAATTTGAAGAATAAAAATGATTAGTGCATGTAATACCAATGCTGGGCATTAATTTGCTCGATGACAGTCTGCAACAATGGTTTGAGTCTCTTACATTTACATGTGTTATCGACTCTATAGTTGCTAGGCCATAGAGGCGTTGTCAGGGCCACATATCCCATCGGTTATAAATTTTTTGTACAGTGTGTGAACCTTGACCTCACAAACAAGATGAAAAACTTGTCGCTATGTACCAGCGTTTTATCAAGTTTTTATCAAGTTTTTGAGTGGCTTATATCCAGAGATCTGTCAGCATAATGTCATACGGTGGCAGTTGAGGGTCCACACAATTAATAATATCACCTGAATCAATCTCTGGTAGCTTAAAAGTTATTGGGATGTGAATAAAGTGTGCGTAACTGGTTGTAAACAAACTTTAAACATCCCTTAAAAATCATAATATAGTGCATGTACCTTGCTTGATATCATGTGATGCCATATTTGGTTGTGAAGGTTGGTAACACGGAGGTTGATATGGAGGTTGGTGCTGGTAGGTTGGTTGAGACTGGCTTGCTCTACCTGCAATATTGTTGTCACATACAAAGTACAATTACTCTTATGTAGAGTACATCTTTGTTAGTATGCTTATGACAGTCAGCATGATCAAACCAAGCTTTGTGTGGGAGACTGTACATGTATGTACGTACCTGTCAAAGGTGAATTAGTATTTGGAAACAAAGGTTTTCCTTGAGGGGGAGGGGGAGCAGGATAAGGGACAGGGGCATCCCTAGGAGGGGGTACTCTTGTCGGGGGAAATGGTTCAGGGGCCCGAAGGAAGTCTCCAGAATATTTCATCATAGCGGGGGGCTGTTGGTTGCAAAATTGTGGAACTTGTACTGCATGGTGAGGTGTGGGGGCAGTGGGAGGGGCCACATAGTTAGTAGCACCTGGAAATAAAATAGTATTAATAAAAGTTAACACATCTTCTTTACTCAAGTTTACCAAACGTCTGGTAGCCAGGAACTTGTTCTGGCTTGAATGAAGTATTGTGAGCCTGTGCCACTGGTTGCTGTGATGCTGAACATGAGTGGCTATAAGGATGATGGACTGAATCAGTTGTACCTATATTTTGGCACATTACATTTATCCAATACTATAATGTCATAGTTTCTACGCACAGGTTAGGATTCATTATCGAGCACCTTAGCATGAGACAGCAATTCCTGCTTTGCATCTCATTTTGCATGTATATGTACGTCCGTTATGCTTAGGAATGCTAATTTTCTGTATGCAGTGTAGACCTACAGCTCTTACTGGCGCACACACAGTGGCACTATTGTTGCTAACCGGTGTAACGAGTACGGTGGATCTACGTTTACGAGAAGCAGAATGACAGATGACAAGGAGAAATATACAATAGTCTGCATCTTAGCATAGGATGAAGATGATTGATGGACCCCATGATGCTTCATAAATGTAGGTGTGTATGCGCAATGCATATTCACTCTAGTTTAAGGATATTTATGTATGCAAAATTTCTCATGTATGGCTATACCCCAAAATATTAAAGCAAGCATTGCGGGTACATGTAGATCCAGTATAGGATAAGCACAGTGACTATAATCTACTAGAGAGAGAGAGAGAGAGAGAGAGAGAGAGAGAGAGAGAGAGAGAGATGTTACACATACCATGTAGAGGATGTCTGCTGGCAATATTCATTGCAAGGGAAGGATTGTGTCCTCCAGTAGGATTGTCCGTAGCCTCTACCAGTCTCCGCCATGTTGGAGGACCATGTCTGCCAACATCATAGCACTGTCTCAGCCACAACAGTAAAACCTGATCAAAGGCTTGATCATTATCATGATGGAATGACCTTCGTATAGAGTCCAAGTCCCGAGGTAGTAGGCCTAGTTCTTTTCCAAACTGGTAGTAGGTAGACTTGATGTCTACTACTTCCTGGCAGACAACCCTGAGATCATTTTCAGCTGAAAAAAAAGAGAAAAGATGATGCTAAAACAAACTATATAGCCCCTCCTTGGTAACTATAGACATGGGTATATGCACAGGTAAGCCTAGGCATAGTTAACAACACTATGGTACTACATGTGTATCTATATAAGGAGGTGGAGTGATCATGATGGATGATGCATACACATCAATTAGCTGTGGAACTATCCATGGAATCTGTATATCATGCAAAGAAAAAGATCATGAGATGATGGACCTATCTACGTTTGACAAACTGTTAACATATACAAAATGAACTCACTTAACACACGAGAATTATCTACTTTCTCAAGATCTACAAAAAGAGACCAACGTCAATGTTACATCTGATTACAAGTATACCATCAGTCCTCTCACCTTCTCTCCCTAGAGGTCCAGGGTTGAGCTCTATGTCTCCACACCTTAATAGAAGGGAGGCATGAACAGCAGCCAGCTCCATGGTTATCACTATAGCAACGGCTAATACACTGACATAGGCGTAGGAACATGTTGAAGGTTGAGGGGGCCATAGTCATAATTGCGCTCGAAGCGCGCGCAAAAAAAATTGACCACGCCCACATTTCGTTCAAAACACTCCCATTTTTGCATCAACGAGCCTGTTAGGACAGACAGGCAAGATTTCTTGGCTGTAGGACGAGCAGTAAGTCAATCAGAGGATAGTTTGTAGTTGTTTATTTTTATGTTTTTGCTGAATTGTCTGTTAAGAGGCTGTATCTTTGGACTCTCTGGCCCACTAGTCAGTCAGATGGTTGGGGGGGCCATGGCCCCCCCAGCCCCCCCGGTTCCTACGCCTATGACTGACAATGTATATACTGCTGACAGGCTGGACACTGTTCATGGACACAAACAAGTCCCTGGGAAGTAGATCACCAACTAGCTGCTTTGCACTATCACTGCTCCATGAGAACAACTCCTTCCATAAGATTAGGAAGAGATGACGGGTGCAGCTCCATACACTGGTTGTGTTGCCATGGTAACACATCCTTGAACCACCTGCAGAGAAGATGACCATAATATTAAAACAACATGTACATGATATGCAGTTGTACTCATACCTACAATATTAGCTAATAGCTAATACATGTAGCCAGGAGCAATAAAGATCATACTGTACACATATAGGAGCACCTCTTTTTACAATTAAACTATGAAAGAATGCGCACACATCTGTTGGAGGTTCACCAAAATAACCCTCACAGGTTATGGCTGATTAGACCAAGGCACCCCACTACATCCCACAGCAGTGTTCATCATAACCATAGGGAGTGACCCTTAAGGCATGTTCCGGTACATAGTCAACTGAACACATGACTATAGAGCTCTCCTTATAGAAATCACAATCATAAATGAGCATACATACATGGTTTGTCCACACAGGCATACTACATTTATTGTAAACACACTAAAGGAGAAACAAGTCATGTAAAGTTAAGATTATTGGTTAAACTGAATAGCTAATTGATATGTACTAATCATGACTTGTATCAGATAGTACAATCATGTAGTGTGTGTATGAAAAACATGAGACGTTTTGTAATAGTTGTACTGTGGTTTTCTAAGGTGTACGGGTATTGTACCCTGAGTGTGGTATAATAGTATAATGGTATTCTGAGGGTGAAGCCGAGGAATTCCATTATACCACACAAAGGGTACAATCCATACACATTAGAAAACCTAGTCTCGTCCCCAGGCCCTCTCTAGCTTTCCCAGCTTTTTAATGTTGCACGCAAAAAAGCGAGAGGAGGGCCTGGTATGTGACGTCACACTGTACACGTCATCATTTAATGAATGTGGGCGAGGTTCACTGCAAGCACGTAAATAGCCCACTCTCTAGCTCTCTGTTCGACCTAGCAAGGATCAATAAATTTGTTCTAAATCTCGATCATGGGATACTACTTACAAAGTCTCAATGTCGATTCGAAAAGACAGTGCTGTACAAACTGTCTCGATTGCCGATCGGCTACAGTCCTAATTTGGCAAAGAAAGCTCAGAAACAGTTTTGTAGATTGTCGCGATCGAACGGCGACTTGTCTATAGCATTGTTGAGTGAATAGCTTGATGTGTAGAATACTTTCGCCTGAGAAATGGAGCCTTAGGCCAGATCCTTGGATGTCAATCGATCGTTTGTTACACAAGATCCATTGCTGACAGTGCTGTTGATCGCTGCGATCGAGCGGCGACTTCAAAAACTGTCGGTAGCTTCACAACTATCAGCTACAGGCTGAGGGGTTGGCTATTTGTCTCACTTGCCGAAGATGGTGTTCATAACTTCACGTATAGCTGCTCTACTGACATTATTTTCTGATCACAATCGCAAAGTTCAGGTCTTGCCCACGTGTGGGCACGTTATGGTGTTGGAGTTCGTCATGCCCATGCTCAATTAAATCAATTCTACCTTGAATCTACCCTTTGCATTACGTGTGTGACATCGCGTACCAGGCCCTCCTCCCACTTTTTTGCGTGCAACATTAAAAAGCTGGGAGAGAGGGCCTGGGGACAAGGCTATAGAAAACCATGGTACAGCTGACCTGTACTATGATGCCACAACTCAGACACTGGGGAGTGTTTCTCCACCACAAGCACTGTACTTTACTATGCAGCCGGGGTGTATTTACAAACACCCCCTAGGGTGTATGAGATTTCTAGAGTACATGGGTTTTGTTTTTCCTTTGACATATGACTTCATCATAGTACATAATTATACAAAGAGTAGTGTCTAATTAACTCACTATGAAGGAGAGGAGAAGATCCAGCCTCCAGTGGGAGAACTATGATCAATGACATGGAGAGCATCAACAATGTATCGTTGGTCATCATGGGTATAGTAGACACCACCATCCCTCCCCCTCCTCCTGACAGTGGACAACACACATAATGTCTCCTCTGTTTGCAGTGACTAGAACAGCCAACAGGTCGACCCAGAGCAGCCCAGGAGCTGCCTATTCTGGCCCTCCACTCTTCAACACTCCAAAGAGGCATACCACAACTGACAAGAATTTGAACAAGAAATGTGACACCATAGATAATTTCCTTTATCTGTGCATACATACACACAAAAATGAAACTATATTGCCTGGAGACTGTATGACTCATGCATATACATAAATCCTATTAACTCATTTCAGTCACGACAGCTGTGTAGATTAAAAGCGATCGATGATCGCCGGTTGAACCATCTATATCCTTCTGTGCCAAGTCGACAAAAATATTGTCGAGACACAAACCAAAGTTTATATTAAACTTTGGGCTATTCCAGTTAATAAGGATACACCCCTATGGAGGACCAGTTTCAGTATTTGTACCCTCAATACATAATTTACTGAGAGGACCCCTACAATACAATGATTAAAACTAAACTACTACCCTCAATACTTAATTAACTGAGTAGACCCCTATAACACAATGATTAACTTTGATACATACCCCCACAGTACTAATTATGTGCCATACTTTACCCTCTTAAAACTAATAAATGTTCCTCTAATCACAGTACTTATCGGTAATTAATTGCTTTACCCATTATAACTAATTTTATATTTCATAATATTACCCCATAAAGGTAATTATAGCTTCCTCTAACAATAATAAAATCTCTAATCATGGGGACCTATAAACTAATGAATAGACACATCATACTATAAACAAAAGTGTTGTTCAAACGGAAACTTTCAAAAGTAGCTACAGGTTGTTTGATGTTGAATGTAACTAGTTAGCTATATGGGAGACCAGAGCAGCTTTATCTTTCCGCTGGCAATTAAGGGAGTAAGTTCTTCGTCATATGTGACATTTGGCTCAGCTTGATATGTCACTGTTATCATGTCTGTATCAATGCTGTAGCTCTGAACTATAGCCACATACCACCCAGGCTTCCATCCACTTGTGCCTACCTCATCAAATGTCCACTGTAACTTAATTCTCGATCCTACTTGAGTAACACGTTGAAGTAGCACCTTTTCATCTGTTGAATCAGACGTACTTATCTCACAAGATGAAACTTGTGGTTTAAAAGCTAACGTTTCATCAGCTACTTTGCGTTTCTTTCTATTGGTGTTAATCTGAATCAGTAAAGGCTCAAATAATGATTGCAAGTCTTCTTCTGTCTGAACATGCTGAGGTTGAGGTACAAAATGAGGATCCTTCTTCTGAAGAGTAAACTTCCTTTTCCTGTAAACATGAGCTGTAATGCTTAGACGTCTTTGCTCTCTGATGGTTTTGTATGCTAGATTGATAAGGTCTCTCAATTGCTCCTCTTCTCTAGCAGCAGCAGCAGCACTTTCATTATGGCGTAACAAGTATACTCGCATGACCAGTTGTTCTTTTGTACCAAGGTGTGGTAAACCATGATACTTTAGAATGGATCTCAAATGAGGAATAGTCATAGTATTGTTTATTCTTGTTATCGCTGTTGGTATGTCTTGCACCCTTCCACAATACTGTGTAGTAGAAGACTCAGGTGGTGGGGCTTCACCGTTTTTTTGTGTTATTAAGCTAACTAATTGATACTTTTGTAGTGATGAAGTCACTGGGATTCTTAATTCCCTGCACATTGCCTCTAACTGAGGTTTTGTCTTGTATCGATAAAGAAAGTGAGTCTTCCAGCGATATTTCTCTCTTTCTGACTTCATCTGATGTTCAAGATGATCATCAAGTTTACTTTTATATCGTCTGACTTCACTGGGAGTCACCCAAGACAAAAGGGCTACCTGACTGATGAGATCATCTGTGAAATCTTGAACCAATGACAGACACAAGTCCAGTATCCTTGACGGCATATATGAAGCAGGAATTTCATCCCATGGACCTCTCAATAATGCTCGCTCTTCCAATGCAAGATAATGGAGCTCTCCAGTCCTGAACCAGCGTAAGTAATCGGGAATTGGTTGTAACTCATACCTTCTACTTTGTATATCACCAATAGAATACAAGGCAGTGGTATATTTATCTGTCCATGAAGTTCTCACGCCATCCACCAATGCATTGTTAATCAACTTGTAGTCAGCCATGTATTCTCCTTGAAAATTACTGTCTAGCTTCCAGTAAAATGCAATACATCTAAGTACATTTCCTTGAACAACAGAGTATGATGTAGGAGAAAAAAGGCTTTTCCCCTCCTCACTGAGTCCTAAAAAGGTATGCAACTGTTCTTCATCTGAAAAAACACAGTCTTCTTGTCGCACACCCCTGAAGCATAGAAGCGATCTTCCACCAAATGACCCCTGACGTATGCACTTACACACTTGATCAGCTACATGCTCTATGTTTTCTTTGTGCTCTTTCGTGCCAGGTTGTGCTTGTTGATGAATAGGTCTACTGGTGAATGGTCCATGCTTAGAGAGTACTCTATTCTCTTCAGCATGGACTCGCTCGACGAAATTACGTTTTGAGTGATACTCAGCAAATGAAACTTGACAAATTTTGTCCAGCTTAAGAAAGTTGAGTAAGCGGACTAGGCACATCTTCACTATATGAGAGTTAGGCTGTTCGGCCGGGCCGTTATCTACTACAAATACCCATTCTTTTTTCATCTCATGTGTCCTCGAATCCCTGAAGAAAACATCTAATTCTGACAATGACAACAGATAGAAGATCTCATTAAGACATCTGAACGTCGTTTCTGGTTCATAAAATGATAGGTTTATTAGTGTTACACTCTGCCCTGTTCTAGTCAGTTGGAGTACTGTAGTATCTGAAACTTGAATGTCTAAATGATTGATTGAGCTACCAGGCAGTGTATCAACTTTGGTTAATAGAAATAGAAACGTCATTGGGGTGACTGCATTTACTCTTGATTGGTCCCAGGAATGGTCAGGAAGCTCCAATCTTTTTTTCCATGAATGTCCGGGATGTTGAACAGGAGCGATGTCTGTTTGAACTATAGATTTAGCATCTTTGGATATAACCAAGCAGTGAGACAACCCATGACAGCTGTCAACAATTAGATTAACATTGGCGGTTGTCCAATGCAAATTTACTACAAGCTGCTCAACACCTGTACGAGGAGGCTTCCTCAATGAAAGAGGTGCATTGACTCCTTTACCTGCGTGATGCTGCTTGGATTGAATGGTCCCCTTTCTAAAGTTTTCAGTATAATTGAAGCATGAGCTTAGAGAGATACTGAATCCTTTTGGTGCTACTGCAAGCAAGATTTCTCTTGCTTGCTTCATTGTCATGGCATTATCAGTACACCTATACAAAGTTCCTGTCGTAAGCCTTGGATGAGCTTGAATCCTGCCATCAGTTTCTCCAAATGCATATGCTAGTATCGTAGATAACTCAGGGAAATGAGTGCTTTTCAGTTTTCTTCCTCTCCCTTCGCCAATTGTCTTAATCTCCTTAATTTTTCTAGCTGAGATAATTCTTTCAGTTAGTTTGAATTGCTGAACATTCGTCATGTCACTTCTCACAATTTGTGATGTTGCTCTGATGTTAGAATATTGCAACAAGTGTGATGGAAGTGATTTTACTGCATTCCTTGTTCCCTTTCGGCTTTTGATACCTTGCAGTTTGGCAGTAAAGTTAGTGTTTGTCAGATCTGCAATAAGAGCTTTTAAAACTTGTCTATCACGGTGGCTATCAAGATATTTCAACATCTGTGGGAACTTTTCTTTTAACTGATCTTGAATGCTTGACTTTACTACATCTTCAAAATTGATCACAGATGTAATAGAAGAGATGACCGCAGTGAGATTCAAAGTATTTTGTGTGAGGTATGCCATATTGAACATGTAGATCTGGGCAAGATTGAGATGCTTTGAGAATACTTCATATAGCTCCATTGAAAACTTTCTCCGCACTAGGCCTTTTTGTTGGTTATACACGTTACCTACATCTTGAGTCTTAACTACAGGACCATGTTGTAAAATGTATTCTCCAACAGCAATAAGAGAGAGAAGATGTTGTTTTTTAGGTCCACATGGGAGATGTTGGGCATCATTTTGTAATGATAGAATGTTTTCCTGTAACAATCCATCAACACAGCTCCTTACCACAAATAGAATCGATCCTTGATCATTCACTTCCGCAGAATGTGCACTCCGACGTTGTTCTCTTGAGGCATTATGAACTTCCATAGTACGCTGTCTCTCATACCATTCAGGAGAAACATCTGGGAATGGCAATGGATCAGAATACTCAGATTGGGAGTAAACTTCTACAAAGTCATCAAGTTCTAGACCATTTTCCGACTGTGAGTCATTGGCTGTGCTAGTAGCCTTGTATTCCATTTCATCTATACAAAGGTTGTCATCTTTTCTTAGATCTTTTCCCGACTGTGAGTCACTGGGTATGTTAGTAGCCTTGGAACTAAAATGTTCCATTTCATCTACGCTAAGGTTGCCATCTTTACTTAGATCTTTTTTCGACTGTGAGTGACTGTTAGCTTTGGAACTTGAATGTTCCATTTCATCTATACAGAGGTTGTCATCTGTACTAGTACCATGGAATGTATACTCAAAGTTGTCATCATCAGAGTCATCAGAACTGTGATGGACTATTTTATCAAAAATCGATGCTAACTCTTCATTGCCTTGCTCACTGTGACAAGAAGCATCATCTTTTTGGGGATGCAGAGCACTCAATACTTTTTCTGGAGACTGAGATGACTGAAAGTGTTTTATAATAAAGGAACTACAAGTGGATGATTGTTTCTTGACACATGTCTCTGGATGATGCATACAGTCCGTCAAAATACTAAATATTGTGGATGTCGCCACACTACAAGTCAAATTTAAATCATGGGATAAAAGGGTATCTCTATGCTTTGAAACTGGCTGCGGTGAGAGAGATTGTACACTTACTTTTGGTATAGGCTGAACCCTGGAAGCTGGTAGCTTGGCCATGCGAGAGGAAATGGGCTGTCCTTCACTACTTCTAAAGTACTTTGTAATGGAATTTGAAGAGCTATCACCGCTTGCTTTTCGTTTAGACCATGTCCCTTTTTGACTCAAGGAGTCTGATAAAATGCTAAATATCATAGTTGTATTTACTGCAGCCGAACTAGGAGTGGTAGTTGAAGGAGAATCTTTAGCCGAGATTCGACATTTAGGAGTGACAGGTAATTGTAGTAATCTTTTGCTGGTAGTTGAAGAAGCAGATTTCCACAGCTTTCTTGGTTTTGTTTTGTACCTGCGTCCTAATGGCAAGAAGGGTGTGAAAGAAGCCTTAGCCTGCTGTTTTATTTGTTGAGAGGATTCTTCACTGGAAATGGGAGAAGAGGAGAGTGTAACGGAAGCCTTGGTCTGCTGCTTTATTCCCTGCGAAGACGGAGAGTGTTCTCCATCAGAAATGTCAATAGTGGAGGGGGTGAAGGAAGCTTCAGCCTGTCGCTTCAGTTCCTGTGAAGAATGAGAGGGTTCTTCACTAGAAATGAGTGAACAGGATGGTATAAACGAAGCCTTGACCTGTTCTGTCAGTTGTGAAGAGAGTGGTAATCCTTCCTTTGTTATAAAGGGTGATGACGTTGCCAATGGTTTAAAGGAAGCCTTACACTTCTTTGGATGTAGAGAGTATCTGGGTCCTTCTCCTACATTGGCAGTTTGCTGTTTTGTTGGCTGTACATGTACATGTGCAGAGAGACAGGGCCTCTCACTTGAAGTAAGAGATAAATAGAGAGCATTGTCCTGCTGCTTTGTCGACTGTGGAGTGAGAGAGGCTTCTGGTTCACTTGAAGTGGGGGATAAAGAGAGTGTTAAGTAAGCACTGTCCTGCTGCTTTGTCGACTGTAGAGAGAGAGAGGCTCGATCCTGGTTCACTTGCAGTGGGAGATGAGTAAATTGTGAAAAGGAAGTATTGGCCTTCTGCTTTGTCGACTGTGGAGAGAGAGAGGCTCCTGGTTCACTTGAAGTGGGGGATGAAGAGAGTGTGAAGGAAGCATTGTCCTGCTGCTTTATCAACAGTAAAGAGAGAGAGGCTCCTGGTTCACTTGAAGTGGGGGATAAAGAGAGTGTGAAGGAAGCACTGTCCTGTTGCTTTGTCGACTGTAGAGAGAGAGAGGCTCCTGGTTCACTTGAAGTGGGGGATAAAGAGAGTGTGAAGGAAGCATTGTCCTGCTGCTTTGTTGGTTGCGGAGAGAGAGAGGCTCCTGGTTCACTTAAAGTGGGGGACAAAGAGAGTGTCAAGGAAGCATTGTCCTGCTGCTTTGTCGACCGTGGAGAGAGAGAAGCTCCTGGTTCACTTGAAGTGGGGGATAAAGAGAGTGTGAAGGAAGCATTGTCCTGCTGCTTTGTTGATTGCGGAGAGAGAGAGGCTCCTGGTTCACTTGAAGTGGGGGACAAAGAGAGTGTGAAGGAAGCATTGTCCTGCTGCTTTGTCGACCGTGGAGAGAGAGAAGCTCCTGGTTCACTTGAAGTGGGGGATAAAGAGAGTGTGAAGGAAGCATTGTCCTGCTGCTTTGACGACTGTGGAGAGAGAGAGGCTCCTGGTTCACTTGAAGTGGGGGATAAAGAGAGTGTGAAGGAAGCATTGTCCTGCTGCTTTGTTGGTTGCGGAGAGAGAGAGGCTCCTGGTTCACTTAAAGTGGGGGACAAAGAGAGTGTCAAGGAAGCATTGTCCTGCTGCTTTGTCGACCGTGGAGAGAGAGAAGCTCCTGGTTCACTTGAAGTGGGGGATAAAGAGAGTGTGAAGGAAGCATTGTCCTGCTGCTTTGTTGGTTGCGGAGAGAGAGAGGCTCCTGGTTCACTTGAAGTGGGGGACAAAGAGAGTGTGAAGGAAGCATTGTCCTGCTGCTTTGTCGACCGTGGAGAGAGAGAAGCTCCTGGTTCACTTGAAGTGGGGGATAAAGAGAGTGTGAAGGAAGCATTGTCCTGCTGCTTTGACGACTGTGGAGAGAGAGAGGCTCCTGGTTCACTTGAAGTGGGGGATAAGGAGAGTGTGAAGGAAGCATTGTCCTGCTTTGTTATCGCCTGTTGAGAAAGGCAGTATCCTTCACTTGCAATAGAAGAGCTGGAGCTTGGAATGCTATCTTTGCTTGTATGCTTGTAATTTAGTGGTATTGATGAAGGAATATCTCCTATAATGCTCTGTCTAGAAATGCAGGGTACAAAGTGATTTGGAGACCAAGCATTACTCATGTCTCCAGGTTTGTTGTGTAAATGTGTCCACATGATTGTTATAGGAATTGAATCTTGGGACTGAACATCCAAGATACGTGGGGGAACTTTACGGTGAAACAGTGGTCTAATTCTTTTATTTGTTTCAGGGTATATAGAGATTATACTTTTCTTTAACACTGATGCTAACCCGTAAACATGGAACATATTTGACCACTCACCATTCTTTGATGTTGCAAGGCAGTCCAGTCTAAGAACTATTCTGGCCAGGTCATGGTTGACATTGCTACATGATGCCTTATCATAACTGCCTGATGTAGCAACCAAGGCATTTTGTCCTATCCCATCAGAGTCAAGTAAGGACGTAATAGAAGGTTGCAGATAGTAGTTTTCATTAATCACCAGCTCACAAAGTGTTCTCACTCGTAGTTCCACATGAAAGCTCTCTTCATTACCACAGCATAAAGTTGATACTGCCCTGCACAAATAAAGAAATAATGCCACAACTTTAAAATTTTATTTTGTTTAAGTCATAGTATACTAGGCTACTATAGCAAAATTAATATTACCAACATAGTACATCAAGATACTAAAGCACAGCCTAGTATGTTGTAACCACGAGGAATCCAATCACCCTACCCACAATATAGATTCACAGAGGAAGGGGTCAGTGGGGGGGGGGGGGGGGGTGTCACTCCACTCCAACAGTTAACTGTTAACTCCACCATGATAGTCAGAATAGTGTGTAATTTTTTTTATAGTTTGGTGCATGACATGTCAGACCAACCCATAGGGTGTTATCACCAGCAGTTGGGTGGACTATATTAAAATTTGCATGTGTGCATAATTTTATCCAAGCAGAAAAGAATGATTTTTACATGCACACATGGCTACTACTGATTGGGTGCTCTCCCTTGCTAGTGTACACACATATACTATTACATTGCTGTACTGTGTACTTGGCCTCAAAAGACTTGGACCTGCCCAGTGACAAACCTCAATGGAGCTGCATGGTTGTAAGTTAAGAGGGTGTTAAGTAAACTGCTACCACTAGGATAACCGTGCTAGTGACCACCGTCTGTCTGCGCTTGTAGATACACTTAGGCACCTCAGTGCTGTCCATGCTTGAGGCTGGCTTGGACGGCCATTACGGCCGACGTTGCCTGAGCGGTTATGGTCGGCCACTGAGGTAAGTGGCTCGGATTTTGGCCTTTTGACTACATCATCACCAGCAGTGTAGGACATAAGAGTTCAGTTCATTTGCTGGTTCACAGAAACATCATTTTCAAGCATCATGGCCTTGGGCTGATGGCTGCACAGCCAGGGAAGCTGACATGAGAGGCCCGCCCAGAGAGCACAGTGTTTCAGCAGGCTGCTGTGCCACTGCTACCTGAACAAAATTTAATCATACAACTGTCAACTATCATGGACCTGCCCTTGAAATTTGTTCTGTGCTTGACTGAACTTGATGTGCTATCAGCTAGTTGTAGTCTATCTATGGCTGTATTGTAACACTTGAACTAGGATGGTTAAAGCCTACGAGTCTCTATCAGCTACATAGTAGAGCTTTACTGCAGTGTGCTTCTTAAACTTGTTGTGGCTACTTGGTGATCATGGCCTGCTTAATGTTTCAGATGCTTGCAGACAAACGTGCATGCCACAGTCTTCTCTGCTTTCAAGTTGGCCATTAATGTTGATAGATGAATAGCTATATCGAAAATGGTCTCTCTATTTTCAAATACTGTAAATACATACACAGTACATACATACATGATACATCTGTGAGCCATATACATGCTGCTGCAATTGGTGAACCTCAGAATGTGATAATAACCCATTTTGAGACAGTTAGATGTACAATGTGGGTTGTGGGTTATACAGTTAATGATATTCACTAGTCACTAGTTGGAGACTTACACTACCTGTATATAGCTAGGTTAGTTAGAAACAACCCACCTATATTTTCTTATAGAATGGGTTCCCAGGCTTGTATACTGTAAGGCTCATCCTATATCCAGTAATGATATTCAAAATACAGCCTAGCATAATAATGTTGTGACAAGTAGTGAATTCCAATCAATCCACTGTGCGTTTGAGATGTCCATTACTAAAACATACTAGTGAAAGACGGTGATCAGTACGTAGCTAGCTGGCCACAGGTACTGTCAGATACTTTTCGGCATGGGGTAGACCTATATGTCTTTTTTTATGCATTGATAAACTGCTGGTGAACTGACACTAAAAATTTTACCTAGTTCATGCTACTGGTACTGGCTTGGACACTATTAATGTCACTGCACAGGCTACTATGGTGGCATTGGCCTCCTAGTTATGTTTTAGTAAGCAGATTCAATTGGATCAATCACTAAATTAGCTGATAGGTATACACCACATGCAGTTTCTGAGTCATCAGAGTACATTCACACCACATTGAGCGACCGTTAAACAGCAAACTTAAGCCCACTAAGGTATACTAAGCTTGACACACTTTATTTTAGATGTGCTACTACTTCTGTAGCCTTTTTGCGTAACTCTCGCTACCATTGTAAAGAGTCCACTCAGAGCTGTAGCTGTATGCACTTTATGACTTGGCTACATTGAGATCGAGCATGCGCATGGTAATGACAGACAGACAGACAGACAAAAACCAATAATTGCTTGGGGGGGGTAACAACATGAGGTAATGAGAATGCATGTTAGCTATCAACACAAGTTTCTGTCATGTGGTAGGCTACAGTAACATACTGGGCCTGTGCATAGCTACAAGCTACAGGTACTAATAGTACTCTGTACAGTGGTCAGTAGACAGCTAAACACTGTATGTAAACAAGTACTGTACACTTTGCATTCCTTATCAGTCCCACAACAGGTGTAGTCTACAAGGTGCTAGGTACAGTAGATTGCAATTTGGTTGATCAGTTGCAAACACTTGCTGCAAATGCAAAATGCAAACTCACTCAACCATAGATCAAAGCACTAGCTGATAAGGTAATGAAATTCATAGGTGAAGTGCTTTGATCTATGGTTGAGTGACTTTAAATTTTGCACTTGCAACTGGTCAACCAACTTGCAACTACTGTAACACATAAGACCAGCTGAGTATAATTTTATATACATTGTACTAGCTGAGCTATCCTTGGCAAGGTTACCATCCAGTCAAACTGACTTGTTAGAAGTTGACATAAGGTTAGCACAAGTTTCAAATGTAAGCCCAATGAGTAAACATGACGTCCCCCCCCCCCCCCCAACTCCTCAGCAGAGCATTCTCTACCATTGCAGTAATGGTAGGTCAGCAGAGCTTATCAACCAATAAGGGTACATCTTCAGAATTTCTGCTAAACAACACTCCAATGATCAAAGGCAGTTAACACAAAAGTATATTATATCGCCAGCTCAAGAAAATGTGAGCCCTAACTATAGACATGCATGCAGTTTGCTTCCATGGAAGCTGGGGGGAGGGGTTCTCCATGATTTAATCCCTGACTGCCCAACACTGGATAATATTATAATTACATTGTTATATGGCTTTGGATCACCACAACATTGTCCCCAGTACAGTTTAGCAGATGGGATCCTCTACAGTTGCTACAAGCTACACAGCCTAATGTACATATCACTAAGTTACCTAAGGCAGGGAGAGAAGAAAGCTGGTAATTTACACCACAGTGAATTACAAAAGGTGACAAATCACACAACCTCATAGACAGCTGCTATGTTGGGCCTGCTCATAATGCATGTGGTTCATACCAGCTCAACTATATCATGATATGTACTAGGGCCTGGCTAGTGCATGCCTTATAACAAGAAAAGAGGGAGGAGAGCATCTCACTTGCTGTAGAACATCCCTGGCAAGAGTTTGTGACCTTTCAGTATTGCCAGTACTGAAGTGCTAAGTACCATGGTAACTGCTAGTCTCGTGGGCCAGACTCTTACTGAGTTGACTACATGCTAGATCAGACGTACTTAGCTACTGACCCCTACATTGAACTTTCTGTATATAGGGATGCAGTGATTTATTCAAAGGGGGAACCAGGGGATATCCCCCGGCCCTGACTGGCTCCTCCCCCCCCTCCCCGGCCTGAAAATTATTACAGGGATTTGCACACTTCTTGCCGTTTCAGACCGAAAAGCATAAAGCATGAACCATAGACCGTGTGTTACAGAAGCTTGCCACTACTAGTCGAAGGATATAGCTTACACAACAGCAGGGTAGTGGCTGGCAGTTACATGTAGTGGAAGGCCATACTCATTTGCTGTGTATCATGGTCTACACTCTGCAGTTTGACACTAAGAAGTCTGAAAGTTCCTGTACACTAATTATAAGCTATACAAGAATTTGTATCCCTTTTGCTTGCACATGTGGTCTCAGAAGCCACCAGCTTCAGTGTCGGAGGTAGGAAATTTCAAACTTTTCTGGGGGAGCGTGCCCCCAGACACAGTACGTTATCGCACATTATGATTTCCCCCCTCAAATGAAATATCCTGTATTAAATCCTGGGGATGGTATACCAGTGTAACACTCTCCTCTCTCTTTCTATAATGCCCTTATGGTCATTCTAACTAGTTACATGATGGCATAGGAATGAAGTATAGTGGTTAACTAGCACTTATAATTTAGCATAATAATGTTATAATATTATAATTCTGATGATTTATGGGTTTAGTTTAAATTTTTTTCTGAATTGATATAGCATTTATAGAAGACCATAAAGATCATTATCTGGGGGACCCAACCTTGTCCTATGTAGCTAGCCACACCACTAGTTGTGGCCTACAATGGGACCACAGAAACAGAGCTTCTGATGGGTATGTACTGGAGACTATTTGTCACTGATCATACATATAACAGTAATTTTTCCAGATTTTACCTTAACAACAAAGTATGTCTTCTCATGTGGCTAATAATGCATCATATTGTGTACACAACATACCTATAGAGGCAGTTTCCATCTGCAGTAGTTGTTAACGGAGTTAGGTGTTTGCAGCTTCCAGGCAGAAATGCCTTTGAATGATTGTCTTCGATTTGACTGTTAAGTTTAGAGATGTTTTTTAGGAAAGGTACTTCAGGATAATGACTAATAAGAGACTGCAATTCTGAACATGAAGTAGCTAGTGCATCATATCCATGTGAAGCTTCCCTCCTTAGTTTAGCCAGCCACTTATCAAAGAATTCTCTTCTATTCTCTGGACAAGTTTTAAGCATTATAATCACATGTTCTAGTGCACACCATATTATAGTATACCACTTAAGCTGGGAGTCAGTAGACCTTTCTCCATGGAACACATCTTCTGAATCAAAGTTTCTTGATCACTGCTATCCTTGCTGCAAAACTCTCCTCTGTTGTTAAACCAATCACCCCCTGGGACATGCACCTAGCTACCCTTGTGGTTAATAATTTTTTCACACATAGGCACAGCATGATAGTCATGTGACAGGTACTAGAGCAGTACCTAATTGTCTACCTTCTCAAGTAACTAGTGAGCATGTCCAAAAGGAGAGCAAACACACAGCAAGTAGCATCCAATCCCAAAAAGCCATGCAAAGTTCAGTCAACTCTGTTCAAGTTCTTTGAAAAAAGTCAAGATCATGCTTCATCATCAGAGCCACTTAGACAAACTCTTGATTTCAGTCCACAAAACTATGGAATCCACCTGTATTCAAAGGATGAAATTGATAATGTTGCAGGGCTCAGGCAAGAATTTAGGAAGCACTGGAATGAGAAAGCTACTGAACTTTGTAAGGATAAGAGCGTGAGAGACAAGCTTCACAATAAGAAGGCAATTGAAGGAGCTATTTATGCGTCTTGGAGGTTGAAGAGTACTCGTCTGTTGCAAATCCAAGCTGAAGAAGTCATTGAAGATTCCGAGAGTTTTATTAATGATGATGTTGCAAGAGAGCACTTTCTTACTGCAATTAAAAGAAACAGGGACAGGATGCTACAAGCATATGATGCAGTTAATCATCTGTATCAACTCATGAGCACCTCTACTACTCAGGAAATTAAGTCAAATCTGGAGCCTGATCTAGAGAAAGAGATGTCACAGCTAAAATCAGCACAAGCAACACTAAAGAAAACTATCAGTGACAAGCAGCAACAGATGAGCTTGGAGAGGGCTGTGTTGCAGCATGAAGCTGAATTTTTGGATGCTGAGCCTCCAGTAAAGCTCTATGATGATGATATCACGTTGTTGGTGGAGACAGTTAGAAATGAGATGTTTGATAAAGAATCAGGAAATGATGTAGCCTCATCCCCAGGCCCTCCTGGTTTTTCTGGGGACGAGCTCGAGGCTAGAAATGATGTAGACCCCAGTGTGAGTGAGCAATGAAGAACTATTAGCTGTAGTTATTGCTTATTTAACATAATGTTCAAGTCTTTTCTTGTGATATCATGATCATCTATATTATAGCTACGACGTTTCCCTACTATTATACCATATTATTATTTTGATCATCATTTATTTAATTTCTCATTGAAGTAATAAATATTAATTAACAATAACTCAACGACATTTCAACTTGGAAGACTTTATTTAAAAGTAATTAAAGCGCCAATAATTATGGTATGGTAATTAAATAATTATTATACTAATATTAGCGAAAAAGTGTGTTGAGACGTTTGTCATTTGGTCTATCGTCACAATGTTTCTTATAAGGTCTGTCACAGTCAACCTATCAGCATAAAAAAAACAGCTAATGCATCCACATTATTTTATTATTGCATAAGATCTCCAATAGATAGACATGATCCATAATATCACACAATTTAACACACAAATTACTTCAGATTTGATGACCGGCTCAAAACTCAATTAGCTCTTTAACTCTGACTCCTCAGTACAATAATAATAAAGTTTGAGAAGTCACCCCCTCGAAACTTATAAACTTTCACCTGTACCCTAACACACACAAATTACTTCAGGATTGATTACCCTCAAAACTCAATTAGTGGCTCAACTATTGACCCCTCAGTACAATAATTGAAGTTTGAGAAGTCACACCCCTTAAAACCTAATTAATTTCCTCCATAGGGGTGTATCCTTATTAACTGGAATAGCCCTTTACTTACACTGGTACATGGTCGGCAACATTCTTGAGTACGACCCTGTACCAAGTACATGTACACCGTAGCTTGTGGTGGTATACGAACACTGCGACTCTAGCCTCGTACCCAGGCTCTTCTTGCTGCATACATTGTGCTAAATGACTGGTGTGAGGAACTTTTTGACTGTTGTGTCATGAAAGTGTGTAAACTTTCTATGCTTGGTGTCAGACTCTGGCCGCCAGTTGGCCGACCCTGACTCAGATCAGATGGTGAATTACGATCAGTCCCTAGTGGATCCAGAGGCTAGGTCATGGGGGATGAGGATACCTTTCAACATGATATCGATATCTTTGAGCCTCATTCAGGGTTACTGTCCCAAGTGGACTCCAAAGGTAAGTTTTACCATGTATCAACTCGTTTTGATGTTGGTGCATGTATAAATTTTGAGAGTGACATGTTCCCATGTGAAATCCTGTGTGTTTAAATTAATGCCATTTGTGCCTGCACGTTATGCAAACGTTGACAAAAAGGAGAGGTTGATCATGAAATTGCTACTGTATTTATTGTCCCTGCCTTTAATCCTGCTTTACTCATATGTGTACATTGCACACACACGCATACACACACACACGCACACACACACACACACACACACACACACACACACACACACACACACACACACACACACACACACACGTGCGCACACACACACTCAGTCTGTTGGTTGTAGCCTCTCTCCCATCCAGAACCCTCGACAAGAGGCCTACCAGATGAGAATGGCCTCATCCCCGGCGACCAATCAGAGTGCAGCTAGCAGCCTCAAGGACCAGTTGAAGAGGTACAGTTTGGGAGGAAGTGGTGGAGGTGATGGTGGATCAAATGATAGTGCTAGTGCCTTTTATCAGCCACACCACCAAAGGTTGTAATCAACTGGGTGTCCAGGAATTATGGCAGTGTAAACAACCAAGTCAAAGGCATAGTCCGAGGACGAGATTGCCATAATTCCTGGGCAACCAGTTGATAAGTGCTATATGTCCTGCCATGCACACGCTATGCGCTACTGTGTGTTGCTATTGGAGCTATGCAGCAAATATTTGATTGGTTTGCTTAATCCCTAGATACCGCTGTGACTTCCTTTTTCTCCTTTGATACCAGAATTTCAGTTTCTTATTATGTGCGCTGAAGCTAGTTCTGTTTGTTGTTCGAGTGATCAATACCATTTGGGCATGTGCGAGTGGACCGACTGTCAACCTTTAACAGTACTCACTGTAGAGCCACACCTTGAATATATAGTACACTGTACATTGTATTATCTGTAGGTCAATGAGTTTACCAGGTGTATCCAATGGTGGTGACCTGCCTACTGCATTTGGAAGAAAGAGACCTTGTGATGATGGTAAATAATGTTTACATACAACATGCTCCTGCAAACGGGTCTAGCAGGATTTGTTAAATTAGGGTGTTTAATTGAAAATTGTGCCTTATGAATGTGTGCTGCTGTTCACAGTAAATACTGTTAGGTGTACTTACCATATAGCTGAAAATTTTCACTGGACAAAAATTTCGCCAAGCCTAGCTGCCTTTGTATTACAGAATTTGCCAATTCGGTAAAGGTTACCATATTATGCTCTATGTAATCGTTAACACAGGACAAAAAATTCATGGAACAAAATTTACCAGGTGGCAAAATCGGCAAATATTTCTCCTGGCAATAATTTCTGGCTATATTGTATATTGTACATGTATGTATATTTCTATTTCCAGACAATGACAGTGAGCCTGAGGACAATGTCCATCTGTGGGAGATAGGTTGGAAGGAGCGCTACTACAATAACAAGTTCAGTGTCCCAGTGATGATAATGCCATAAGTTCACCCGTAGCCTGGCAGAGCAGTACACTTGTGGCCCCTGCTGGGTGCTGGGGTACTATTACCAGGTTGGCAGAATTGAGTCCTAGTAGCCATATTCATGCGAGCTCTTTCAGTGCTAGATTTTGAATGAGGTGGTCACTTTTAATCTTAGTGTATTGATCAAAACTTTGCTGTTAGCACTGAATTTGTACTGTAAGCAAAGGTCTTCACCCCATGTATGTATGTCTGAGCATCTTACCTTGCTCAGTCAACAATACGAGTAATATTATTTAGCCTCATCCTCAGGCACTCTCCCAGCTTTTTAATGCTACATGTACATGCACAAGGCTAGCAAAATTAAACATAGCTATAGCAATAAGTCGTGTGATGATATTCATTCAGGCATACGTCATTCTATAACTTCTAATTTGCATGCAGGGTTGTCCATCTTGGAAGTGGTTCTACCCCTACCACTACACTCCATTTGCCTCTGACTTCAAGAACATCACAAGGATCTGCAACGACTTTGATAGGGGAACCATGCCCTTTACCCCCTTGAGCAGCTCATGGGTGTGTTCCCTGCATCAAGTGGGAAATTCCTACCTCATTCATGGAGAGAACTCATGATGAGAGATGTAGGTTCTCTTTCTCTCGCTTTTCTCTCCCTCCCTCTCTCTTGAGATCTCTCTCCTCCTTGTCTCTGTCTCTTGCTCTCTCTCCTCTGTCTCTCTTCCATTCCATTTTTCCTTCTCGATCCACAGGATTCTCCCATCATTGATTTCTATCCTACCAACTTCAAAGTTGATCTGAATCGTAAGTTTGTGTGGCAGGATGTGGCTCTCCTGCCTTTTGTGGATGAGAGGCATCTTCTCCAAGCACTCTTGTTTGTCTATCCAAACCTCACTCCATACGAAGGTCAGTTTATGATACATTGTAGCTACATGTACGTGAAATATCAACTGTGTAATGAGCAACGATGTTCAAGAATCTGTTATATGTACGATAGATTAGATGTGAAAACTGTTTTGTATGTTGGAAAGTTGTACATGCCATAGATTGGATATTTGCCATAATTATTGAATTACAAGAAATTTTGTTGATTGCAAAGAATTTTCTTTACAGCTGAGAGGAACAGTCTTGGATCAGATCGTATATTTGTCTACCACTACAACAGGTTCTACCCAGTGTTCAAGATGCTCTGAAAACAAAGACTCACAACAACAGGTCAGTATGCACCAATTGGGTTTAATTTTACTCCTCTGTCTCTTATTTCTGTACTAATGTACATGTGTATGAATACAACTTTTTACCAACTCAGCAACCTTGCACAGTACATTTTACTCTTGAAATCGTTTCCTGATCTACTGTACGCGTGCCTGATCAGGCTCTAGACTATATTCTCTAAGATTTCAGGTTTGGCATGGTAAATGTTTTACACTTTTGCACACACAGTCAGTGGAAATGAATCCTGGATTTGCTCATGGCATGTGAGGACCTTTGTCAACTGACTACCATATGACCAGAGTGTGTGAACTAGGGGGACTGGTGGAGTCTCCTGTACCTTCTCTACTGACATCAAGAAATCCTACGCCATCTGGTAAGTTACCAACTTGAAGAAGTTTCCTTGCTTGGAGGAACACTGATATAAAATTCATTCACTACAGTGCCTACTACAGAGACCCTCACTATCCTGATGACTACATCTTTGAAGCTAAGCTCCTCTCCAATGTGACTATGCCACCAAGAACGCTGAAGCCTCAAGGAGTGCTGGGTCCTTATCAGCCATGCACAGATAGGGTTCAGTCAGCGTGAGGGACCTCACAGGAGTTACAGCACTCCTGATCCTGCCAGGAGACTGATTAGGTAGGGCCACACAAACTTATGGTTTGATGTGACAGAAGAGCTATTTTGGGGCATTTTTGTGGCTCTAAATACACTTCTATGTGGGAATCAGTTATTGAAATGAGCTTCTCAGCTTTAACAATGTAGCCAAGCTCAAACCAGCCTCACTCCCTCCATGCACAAAATTGAAATGCAGAAAAGATGAAGGAGGGTGACAGCTTGGTTTACATGACACTGTGCTATGCAGCATAGAAGTGTGAAATATTTGATCTCTTCTCTACATCACAGACATTCCTTAGGAGGTAGTGACATTAGTTCCCCTGGTGGAGGAGGTGAGTACCACAGCTCTCAAGGAGACAGCCATGGTTTCCGTGGACTGGCACCCTCACCACGCTCAGCTTATGGAAGCTACAACTCGCCAAGTGAAAGAAGAAGCAGCTGGGGGCAAGGAGGACGAGAAGAACTAGGCTGGAACTCATCAAGTCCTCATGAGCAGAGAAGTGGATATAGCTATGCAGAGAGACAGAGGACATCTGGTGGGTATGGGTCTCCAAGTCCAGGTGGAGGTCAGAGTTCATGGAGCTATGGTGGCGCGGGTATAATGAAGTCAACAGTCTCTATGGAGAAGACAAAGTGGTGAGTTACTTCTCTCCTACCCTCTCTTTCTCTCCCCCCTTCCTTCTGCTATCCCTTATCTCCACCTGTCTATCTCTCTCTCTTGTGAGAATAATTTCTTGCTGTCCTAGGGTCTGCAGTAGTAAAGAGTATTGTTCTCCTTGCATGATCTACATGCTGGCAGTAATCATATTACTGTCTTCCTACAGGTCCCTCTCCGTATCGATGGAGTGCCCTTCCCCCTCCCTCTGGCTCCTCCCACTCCCCATACTATGCCACACCCCCATCCCAGTGTGGATCCTCTGGTGATGATCATCAGTCATTTCTCCCCCCCCTCCCTCTCACTACCCCAACAGAAACAACTCGGCTTACCAATGTGATCAGGTAACAGCTGTGCATACACAATTATTATAAAATTGGTAGTAACATTAATTTTCTATTGTCTGTAGAGATCAAAAAGGGACAGCTACCACTACAACTAATACTGATGCAACAATATAATGTCATAGCAATTTTGTAAACTAACCAATACTGCACAATTACTATTGTTCCTTGCATAAATATTGTTAACATTATTAACCTTGTGGGTAAACATACAATGGCCTCATAATTATGTGGCCAACAACCAAAAAAAACTCACAACCCCATGTATAACTCCACTTTGGTCATACCTCCTACCGAGTTTCTTTTTCTCACTGCCATCCCTATTTGTTTTTTTCCCTTTAGAGTGAACTGATTGTGGCTGCATACATGATAATCATAATCATGATAATATTATAATGGTATCAATGATGCAGTGAATAAGGCATATTCATGAAAACGGATAGTATGACTTACTGAAGAATGAGATTTTCAATATTTCTGGCCGATTTAATCAACTCTGTTAAACATGGTATACTCTTATCTGTGAGGTTGTTTGAATAAAGACTGTAGGAGAGAAGAAGAGATCAGTACATTAAGGCATTGGTTAGTGCTACATGTATCATTGTTGAAAAGTTTATCTGTGTTAATTGTTTCTCCTGTGTTAATGTTTGCATAGAGGATATGGCGACCTTATCGTATTGGCAAAACTAAAATTTAATTTCATGAAAATTAATGTTTATGCAATACCACAAGGTAGATGACCTTGGTGAAATTAATTCTATTTCCAGCAAAAACATTTGACCACATGGTATACTATATGTGGAACCTCTGAGTTACTAACACTGTAGGACCCTATTAAAGTGACCATACTACAATAGTAGGGAGGTATCCTTAGTACAGAGAGGCCCAAAAGACTGTAGGAGAGAAGAAGAGGTAGTATATCAGCCTCAGCACATTGATTAAGGCATTGGTTAGTGCTATAAGTATCATTGGTGAAAAGTTTAATTGTTTCTCATGTGTTAATGCTTGCATTGAGGATATGGCGACCTTTACTGTATTGGCAAAAATAAAATTCATGAAAATTCATACTTATGTAGATGGCCTTGGTGAAATTAATTCTATCTCCAGCAAAAACTTTTGATCACATGGTATACTGTACATGTGTAGTGATGTAATGTACTATGTATAGCTTTAGGTATTTATTAGTTGGAACTTAGGATTGAACTTTGGTTAATACCTTGAGACATGCTCAGAAGGTTGTCTGCAAAGTAGACAGGATATTTGCTATTCACACTGTCAGTAGATTAATGTCTGTCTCCACACATACCTTCTAGAACTTTCTAGGCTTACTGATTTTTGTATTTAAGCAGAGTAGTTCTTGTGCATAGTTGTCTTTTGACTAAGTTCAATATTAAAGTGGTAAAGATACTACAATTGGCGACGAGGATAAACTATCATTCAAGCAAAGAAAAATGGCAAAACATGGATCCATTGGAGATTTGGACCACAGTCAAGCGGATTGGGTCTCCTACTGCGAGCGGCTAGAACAGTATTTTGTTGCAAATGATGTCAAGAATGCTGATAAGCAACGAGCCATCCTACTTAGTGTGTGTGGTGTGTTGACGTACCAACTCATCCGGAATTTGGTGGCACCTAATAAGCCAACTGAGAAAACGTTTGCAGAAATCGTCAAGCTAGTCAAAGACCATCATACACCACCTCCACCAGCAGCAATGCAGCGGTATACATTTAACAGGCGTATGCAAAAAGAAGGAGAAACCATAGCTGAGTTTGTAGCAGAGCTCAGAAGATTATCAGAACACTGCAAGTTCGACAGTTTGGAAGAGATGCTGCGAGACAGACTAATGTTTGGAGTAAAAGACAAGAGTGTCAGAAAGAAGCTTCTTGGAGAAGCCAGTGGCCTCACCTTTCAAAAAGCCTTTGAAATAGCTCAAGCAGCTGAGATTGCAGAAAAGAAATGCAAGACAGTTAGGTGAGCCACAATCAGTTGCAAGTAGCATCACCGTGCACAAGATGCAGTCATCAGAACAGCCCAGCAACTCCTGTTATCGATGTGGAGGAAAACATGCTGCAACATTTTGTCGATTCAAGGAAACTGAATGTCACTACTGCCACAAAAAGGGACACTTAGCCAGAGTATGCAGAAGCAAAGCAAAAGTACAGCAGTCAACCCAACCAAAAGAACGCAGAAACACCCCAAGGAATACACACAAGCTAGTGGAGGACGATACAGGTGACAGCTCAGATGACATGATTTACAATCTGTTCAATGTCAGTGGACAGAAGAAGGGAGCCAAACCGATAAAAGTGAAAGTGAGCCTCAACAATGCAAACCTGGAAATGGAAGTCGATACAGGAGCACGTTACTCCATAATCAGCGAAGCCACATACAATGGTTTGCGGTCAAATGATCAGGCACCCAAGTTAACGTATACCAACGAAAATTTACGCACCTACACTGGAGAGCTACTCAAGGTACTAGGAGCAATTGATGTTACAGTTCAATACCAATCACAGAGAATACAATTACGTGCAATTGTTGCTGCTGGATCAGGTCCTCCCTAGTCTATCAAGCTAGACCCTTTTCACCCGACGACCTTTACCTATTCCCCACACCCCACACGTGAAAAAGGGTCTAGCAAAGGTCAGTCTTGGAATGCAATTCATTGACTGAAGCCATACGAGTGCGCGCTTGGCTCAAAAACGAGGAAAGAAGCTGTAGATGGCCCAGTCTGATGTTGACAGTAAGCTCTAAGACTATAATACGCATAGTAGGCCTAGTCTATTGCCTGTTTTTTGCCAAAGGCTACTCTACACCCACGCATTAATTACTTGCATGAATTTCAAAAGCTGAATCTGATTGGCCAGACAAAGTTTCATTAAACCTGACCTTTGCTAGACCCTTTTTTCGCGCGTGTGGGGAGTAGGCAAAGGTCGTCGGGCGAAAAAGGGTCTAGCTTGATAGACTAGGTCCTCCCTTCATGGGAAGAGGTTGGTTGATGAGCATACGACTTGACTGGAAAACCCTCATGGTCAACTGCCTACAGTTCTGAAACATCTGACAGGCTACAGTCAGTGCTTGACCAGGACAAATTAGGATTGGTCAAGGATGCTACAGCCAAAATACACATCGACCCGAATGTGCAACCCAGATTTTACCGAGCAAGGACAGTCCCATATGTTCTACAAAGCAAAATTGAGCAGGAGCTAGCACGGTTGGAATGTGATGGAATCATCAAATCAGTGCAATTTGCAGACTGGGCAGTGCCTATAGTGCCAGTCATGAAACCAGATGGATCAGTTCGCATATGTGGAGACTACAAAGTCACAGTCAATCGAGCTGCCAAAGTTGACAGCTATCCAACCCCAAGAATTGAGGACCTATTTGCGTCACTCTTTCAAGGAAAGAAGTTTACAAAGCTTGACCTGGCTCATGCATACCAGCAGATAGAGTTGGATGAAGATTCAAGGAGAATATGTCACCATTAATACACATAAAGGGCTATACCAGTACAGTCGACTCCCATTTGGTGTGTCTTCAGCACCGGCAATCTTCCAACGAACAATGGAAGGTATACTCAGAGGAATCCCAAATGTATCTGTATACATTGACGACATTTTGGTGACAGGAGCATCAGACAAAGAACATATCAAAACCCTGGACGAAGTCTTAAGCAGATTAGAAACAGCAGGATTGAAGCTGAAACAGAAGAAGTGTGCATTTATGCTTAGCATTGTCGAGTAACTAGGTCACTACATCTCGGCAGAAGGACTACGTCCCACTCCAGAGAAAATCAAAGCAATTGCAGAAGCCCCAGCACCACAGAATGTGAATCAGTTATGCTCATTTCTTGGTCTCAAACTATTATGGGAAATTTTTGCCAAATCTCTCCAGTATGCTTGCACCACTCTATCAACTCCTGCAGAAGAAATCCAAATGGACCTGGGGTACTGCACAAGAAGAAGCTTTTCAAGAAGCAAAACAACAGTTAACATCATCATCCCGTTTGGTGCACTATGATCCTGACAAAGAATTCGTTTTCTCGTGTGATGCCTCTCCATATGGAGTCGGAGCTGTGCTCTCCCACAGAATGGAAGACGGATCAGAGAAGCCAGTAGCGTTTGCATCCAGAGCATTAGCACCAGCTGAAAAGAAGTATGCTCAACTTGACAAAGAGGCCCTAGCCATTATTTTTGGTGTCAAAAAGTTTCACCAATATCTTTTTGGAAGACGATTCACAATCTACTCAGATCACAAACCACTACAGTACCATTTCAATGAGACAAAGCCAGTACTCGCTATGGCATCAGCAAGAATTCAACGATGGGCACTCACACTCAGTGCATATGACTATGTGATCTCATACAAGTCAGGAGAAAACCATGCCAATGCTGATGTCTTAAGTCGCCTACCGCTACTAGATATACCAAAGTCAGTTCCTACACCAGGAGACACTGTTTTTTTTGATGGATGCACTCCAGAATGCACCAGTTACAGCAGCTCAAATCAAAACCTGGACCAACAGAGATCCACTCCTATCTAAAGTACGCAACATGGTATTGCAAGGGTGGCCAAACCACTGCCAAAGTCAAGATGATATCAAGCCATTCATTCACAGAAAGAACGAACTCAGTGTTGAAGATGGCTGCATAATATGGGGGAATCGTATTGTTGTACCAGCCCCAGGATGAGCAAAAATAATGGAAAAGCTCCATACTGGACACCTAGGGATATCACGAATGAAGAGTCTAGCATGAAGCTTTGTTTGGTGGCCAGGCATCGACTCAGCTTTAGAGGGGAAGGTGAAAGAGTGTCAACCATGTCAAGCAAACCGCAAAGCCCCACCAAATGCTCCACTTCATCCCTGGACTTGGCCAAAACGACCTTGGTCACGCTTACACATCAATCATGCAGGACCATTTATCGGAAAATTATTTCTTGTAGTGGTCGACGTGCACACTAAGTGGTTAGAAGTGAAAATTGTGCCGTCAACAAGTTCACATGCGACCATTCATGTACTCCGATCTTCACAACTCATGGCCTGCCTGACATAATATTCTCAGACAATGGAACAGCATTTACCAGTTCAGAATTTAACGAATTTGTGCAAAAGAATGGCATCCGACACATCAAGTCACCACCTTACCATCCTGCCTCCAACGGATTAGTGGAAAGAGCTGTACAAATGTTTAAAGTGGGTCTAAAGAAGTCTACCAAAGGAGACTTAGAAACCCGCCTTGCTTGATTCCTATTCCAGTATCGGATCACACAACACTCTACCACAGGCATTTCACCAGCTGAACTGCTTATGGGTAGGAAATCAAAATCACACCTGGATTTACTGAAGCCCAACATTGATGCAAGAGTTGAAGATAAACAAGAGAGACAGAAGACAGCACATGACCAACATGCAAAGGACAGAGCATTCCAGACTGGTGATATTGTTTACATCCGAAATCATGGATCAAGTGATTCTACATGGAAACCAGGAAAAGTAATACCTCAGCATGGACAGATGATGTACAATGTAGAATTACCAAATGGTCAAGTGACTCGCAGACATGTAGATGACATTCGCATTAAGACCAACCATGGGGACCAGAGCAACAAGGAAGATGAAACTGATGACAATGCTCTACCTGACTATCCAAACAATGCTGTTGCACAAGATCTTGGAAACCATGGACCTAGGCGCTCAAATTGAGTTTGCCAACCTCCTGACCGTTTTATGTAAATATTTCCAAGCAAAGCGAATTCTCTACTCGGACTCGATCGAGGTTTGTATGGCTTCTTTGCGAGTTTCTAAAACATCGTTCTTGGTAGGCACAAGAACTCTGGCTCTCTCGATTGGTGCAAGTGTATCAGACATACGTGGACTACACATTTACAGTTTAGCTGGACTCGACTCACCATGTTGGTCAATGTTCGCGTGACTTGAAAACGTCGCTCTTCTTTGCTACCACCAACGGGGCTCTCTTGAATCTATGAGCCATATCCTACAGTATTGCCTTATTTTCTCGGGGACTCATACTGGCTGCATACTCCCATGGTCTTTGTTCAACCACTCTTACCAGGTGGGCCTAATTTGCGTGATCAAAAATGATTGCACCTTCTTCTTGGCTCACGGCTGTCAGTCTTATCACTGATAGTCAATGTTGTAAGCCGTGGCCTGTTTTCTGGTATACTGTAAAATATTATTGACTTTAGGCAGGCATCAAAACAAGATCTTTTCTGTTACATTCGTATTACACTGTACAAGTGTGTACTGACTGTCCTCGCAGATCAAACTGAAAGGGAATTTCCCATTGTCACATGGTCGTAAATTGCGCATGCGCGCTCCGAGCTGAGGGAGGAAGCTCCTGCACTTTAGTGTATTACTAGTTATTAACCCTCGGCGCATGCGCGAGGGGTATGGTAGTCGTTTTGTGTGTGTGTGTGTGTGTCTGTCTGTCTGTTACTGCACTAGCTGCTACATACCTTGTTTGTATGTCCAAATTGAGGCATCATAGAGTTCCTTGTAGGCTTTTAAAGCTTTGCATCATGTGGATTTCGCTGAAAATATTTTGTTCGGGAGATACAGCATGATTTGCCTGCCACAATAATCGGCGACTCGGCTCTCTCTCGATGAGAAACACACCAATGGTACTTGACATGACTAGAAATAGCACTGTATATGAACCACCGGCTAGAAGCGACGACTATCTAAAATAGAGCAACTTTCTTTGACTGTGTTGGCTTCAACGCTTGATGGCTTTTTGCTGACTCATGGATATCTAGCTTCAGATCATGACGTGATATCAGCACGTGATTGTCCAGCTGGCAAATTGCACGCGCATTGTGCAATCGCATGCAATGAACATTCTTGTGGTTACTCCAGTTCAAGCTTCATGACTGCATGTTTTATATCATCCTGCAAGAGCTTAGATAACTGTGCGGAGGGTTTTGCACGATAGTGCTTCATTATTTTTGTGCTAGTTTGAACTAAAGGGGGAGGAATGTAGTGATGTAATGTACTATGCATAGCTTTAGGTATTGATTAGTTGGAACTTAGGATTGAACTTTGGTTAACACCTTGAGACATGCTCAGAAGGTTGTCTGCAAAGTAGACAGGATATTTGCTATTCACACTGTCAGATTAATGTCTGTCTCCACACATACCTTCTAAAACTTTCTAGGCTTACTGATTTTTGTATTTAAGCAGAGTAGTTTTTGTGCATAGTTGTCTTTTGACTAAGTTCAATATTAAAGTGGTAAAGATACTACAACGTGGAACCTCTGAGTTATTAACACTGCAGGACCCTATTGAAGTGACCATACTATGATAGTAGGGAGGTATCCTTAGTACAGAGAGTGCATACAGTTATGAATAAACAGAAAATCCTCTTTACACCAGATGGTTAACCTTGCATGGGACTGTTCACTCTCAGAGTGAATCTTGTCCGTAGGGGTATGACTACACTATCCATGATTTGGAACTAGTAAGGAGGAGTGCCCTGGTACATGGTTGCAATGTACAGTACAGTATAAGGAGACTGCATGTTTTGCCTGCATTGTACTATCAGCCTGCATATGCACTAAATTGGGTAGAGTAGTTGTGGTTGATAGGTTTGACCATTTAAGAAGCACGATTTGCAGTGATCATGGCCATTTTAGGAACAAAAGAAATAATATCTGCTGTTTTGATAGCACTGTCTGACCACCCTGTGAGTTTTTGCCAACAATGACAACAATAATGTTGACATGGGACAAAACCATACCTTGTGCATGTACAAGTCCCTTGTACCCATCTTAAGCATTATTTGCTACCATGTGTAAATATGCTGTGCCCATACTGCATGCCAAAATGCATACATATAGCTAGCTCAACATGGGTAGTGTATTTTCTGTCGTTTGAACGCAGCGAATTAGATGGAAAATAAGCTCTCTAGTGTTAGGGCTTGCATGCTTGCAACAATGGGGGTGGGGCTGGTAGCCTTGCCTGTACAGATGGAAGTAATCATGCATTTCTGAGTTGCTATGAAGCTATAGGTTGGCTATTTAAGGCTGGAGCTGGAGGGACAACAGCATTCTGTTCAACGAGGAAATTTTCCCCACCTGGATGTTGCAGTTGTTTATAGTTATACTATTAGGTGCATTTCTTCACATACATGCTTTCCTACCCAAAAGTGTTATTCTCAACGCCATGCACTATTTCATCCTGAGATCTTTAATGGACCTCACTCTCTATACACTCAGTCGGAGTGCATCGCTCTGGAGTGCCCTAGGCTCATTTACCTGGAACCAGAACACTATTATTTTACCTAATGTTAGCCCTGGGACCTGGTTTTTTCCCCTCACAATTTTTCCTCACTGAGGTTTTATAGAGCATTTTTTTTCCCTTGAATATGCTGGCCACATATTCTAAATAAAGTATTTTTTCATTTGGCTGGTCCCAGTGTGTATTTGTGCAGTGCCTGTTCTCGGTTGTTGTATGTGCATATTAGTGCGTGTATTGGTTTTTGTCAGTTACTTTTTCTTGCTTCCTCGCTGTTGTTGCCCCACGATTCCCAATTTATCGAAATTATGAGAGATATGTGATTTGTCAGTGCACAATACTGTTATGGTAACCATGCATGCATTCCTTTAATGAAAGCTAATATTCACTGGGTGGTTGTGTACATGTAGCTAGAATGAGTGCCTCTACTCATTGCTTATTTCAGGGTTTCCTACAAACAGCAATAGTGGTGGCATATCATCCCTAGGAATTTTTCCATGCGGTAAGTTCATAATGAAAATACTAATGCTATTGGCAACCTACTAGCTAGAAAATAATAGCGTGACTTACTGAGCTCTTTGACCTTTTCACAATTTTTGATACCGTCAAATAAAACCTGAAGTTCTTCATCACCAAACTGATTATGTTTAAGACTATATGGAATAAGAAGTAGCAACACATCATGTGTCATGGGAGGCTGGGTTGAGGATGCCCAGCATTCAGTGTACATGCACATGACATTTCATTCATGGATGAAACACATGGTCTACAATCATGTATAATGCAAATTTACTAGATTCTCCTAGCAACCATATACGACACTTGTAACTCCTACAACCTCTCCCCAGTTACAGCAACATTACTTTGACCTCTGAACCCACTAATAGCCCACCTTATTAGTGCATGAGGTGAAATTTCTCATGCAACTTCTCAAAGGTTTTGTTCTTTGTAAGCATATTTAAATTGAGTACTGGGGAGGCTGGAAATGATATGGGAATCATAGAATGGCCTTACACTAAATACACCTATGGACATGAAGATTCAAACCAAATGTTGTACTCAATCTTATATGACCTACCGAATGGTACGAAGTTTTGAAGTACACTTGAGACTTTCTTCCAGCACTTGAGCTTTAGAGACATCAAGATTACAGTGATAGAGTCTGAATGGGAAGAACAAACCTACTGTCATATCATTCTTAAACACTACATAGTGTTCTCCCCAGCATACATAAGGCATATTGGTCTCACACATGTATGCCTTCAATACTGAGTTACTTTGATGTGGGAATGTAATGAAGTTCAAAGCTTTGATGTGGCCACAAACTCCACCCACACCATAAGCTCTAAAATTTGGCTTGGAAAGCATACTCACAAAGGTAGGTGTACCACATCAAATTTATATCTATCATCAGATAGTATGAACCTGATTAACTATGTGACATTGTATTACTCACGTGAGCTCCATCAGGTAAGTGCAGTGCTTGATTGCTTCTAGTACAGTCAGTGGACAACTAGTACCACGAATGCTAATACAATAAACATAAACAGCCATTACTATTATAGCCTCAGCAAAATTAATAGAGCAATAGGAAGAAACAATGTTTGATGCTGTATGCGAGTATCATGACGGCCACTCCTTCCCATCTGGCAACAGTAAACTTCCCACCAGCTGTTTAGGTGGTAATATGAAGATAAGGTATACTAGTACACTTATGGCCAGCTGGACATACTATTATGCACTACAGCCTTCACCACACATAATGCTACAGAGGTATGGATTTGGGATATTACCTCAGTTTTTGAAGGTTAGCACTGAGCTTAAGATTGTTTTTCACACTCACACTTGTACCAAGACCACCATCCAGACTGCAGTGAATAGAGCAATTAGCAACTCAGTACAATTACATGATTGTTTTGTGTCTCATGATAAACCACTATCAGCACATGAGACCTACACTCCTTACAGGTGTGACTAAGACATATGCACTACTACTACCATGCACACATAGCTACTAAGAACGAACTCACTCTAATTCAATCAGACCAGGCACTGTGACAAGACCGAGAGCATCCAGCACTGACTGTACAGCTTTCACCTGACTGTGGTGAAATAATAGAGCAATGATGTGACATAATACATGCACAACAATAATACATCATAACATACTGAACTGTCAGTGAAAGTTGACGGTCACCAACTCCCTTCAAGAGAGCCACAGCATCATCAGCGCTAAAGTCACACTGTTTAAATTTTAACTTAATTGCAGTATACTCAGCGGTTTTCAAAACATAAGTAATGCACGCCAGATCAAAAGCTCCAATACTTTTGAACATAAGGTTGTTTTTGTGAAAGTGTAAGACAGCAGTACATGCAGCACTGTGTTGTGATTCATAGGAACACTGGATATGAAGTAAATGGTTGTCACGAGTAGCATTGAGTATTTGCTTGAATAGGTTCACTGTGCTCTCTTTAGAATAGTCCAAGACTCCAAATAAAAAACGCCACACAACATAAAGATGACTCTTATTGGCATGAGAAGTGATGATAGATACTTGTTCACTTTCATCACAATCAGCAATGTAGAGAGCTGAGAGATACTCCTGCAGTGTGAGATGGAGAAACGAGTAGGTGTCATCATAACCAACTGTCGCTAAGCAACGATCAATAACAAGTAGTCCAGGGTTCTCTTTGTCATTCATGGAACCAACATCACCACAAATGTCCGAAATTTCAGTCTTCTTGAAAACTTGCCGAGATTCAATTGTTGCTTTAAATGCCAAATGACATATCTTATCAAAAATTGATTTTTCCTTTGGTAACAGTTGATCAAACGAAGTCAACTTATCTATGTATTTGGTGCCTTTACTAATAGTACGGAAAATGGAAGAGAGAGTAAAATACCGGTAGAATTCAGTTTCTGTTTCAGGAAGAAATGATTTTTGTTCATAGAGGTGCACCAGCATTGCACAGTAAATAGGTAGATAACATAGGTTCAGTACATTAGTATGTTCACTCAAATGTTGCTCGAGCTGAACACCTTTTTCTTTATCTTGTTCAAAGTATGTGTGTATGTACTGCATCACCTGTTCCTTCATAAATCCAACAACTTCAATCCACTGTGTAGCAATTTGACGAAAACCTTGAGTAGCAGCTGGACGAGACGACAGTATAACAGTGGACCGCGAAAATATCTTTCCTCGGATAAGATTGCAAATAAAGTGGTTTACATTAGCTCCAATGCCATATTCATCAAATCCATCTAATACAAATACCACATCTTCACCAAGTCTTCCTTCAATGTAAGTGGACAAGCCGCTGATGTCCTCAGGTGATAAAGCACAACATGCAATGCGTAATAGGTCATGAAGGTAGATTTCCTTAGTATTGTCAAGGTATCGTAGCCGCACAAGTATGATAAGCTTGGATGTTGCAATTTTTCCCTTTGCCCAATCACATGAGATTCTCACTAATAGAGTAGTTTTTCCACTTCCAGGACGGCCTTCAATTAGAAGTAGGGAACTATGGTCTAGGTTCTTAAATAAACCGTCATAAGTTACATTAACTTTATGCCCATACACTTCATCAATGTCATTCACAATTGTGCGAAGATCTAAATGTCGAGTGTGCTTCTCCTGTTGGACTAGTGCTAGTTGGACAAAATTAACTATCTTCAGAGGTGGCCATGCATCTGACTCTGACTCTTCTGCAAGGTATGAGCCTGCAAGCTTTTGACGCCAGTGATCAAGTTGTTGTAATATGTCAGCTGAGAGCTGAACCTGACCGATAGGAGGTATTGCTGATGGTGCACGCTTGAACTTCTTTGAAGGTGGTGCTATAAATACCAGGATAATACCGTAAGCGGGAAACTTTGGCGAGCATTAAATTTGGCGAAACCATCATCAGAATGCATTGGCAGATTTTAAATTTGGCGATTGCGAGTGCCTCTGCATAGAGCAATAGTGCATGAAATAATATTGACGGATTTTAAATTTGGCGATTTCCCGCAAAATCGCCAATTCGCCAAATTAAAAACCTCGCCAAAGTTTCCCGCTATATGGTAATATTATGTGCTTAATACCATGAAATGGTCAACTTTTATTAAAGATCTTAATCACCTTGGTCATCTTTATTAAACATTTGACAGCCTGAAATTAATTGTTGAATGCTATAAGAAGGCATCGTGACTGCTTGCTGTTGATCTGGAAGAATGGAGGAATGGTTGGCTGAACTATTAGTGCCTAGGCTACAATTTCAATATGCATGATTCAGAATTTATATCAGGGGGGATGGGCAGGGGATGCTTTCACCCCCTCGCCCTCAGGGCTGGGATACTCCCATAGGAATTGGCTTTCCTCCGCTCAATATGAGGTTCCCCTCCCCCCTCTCTCCTGATAGTAGAATTTTGGTACTGTATATCACCCTCTTTAAAACAGAATCCTGAAATAATTTATACTACATATACTCACATAAATATACTGAATATACACACATAGGTATGTAAGCCCCTCCAATCTTAACATCATTGGAACCCAGTACTAGTGGCCAGATTATCAATGGTGTCCTCTTTTTGGGGGTTATTGATATAACATGTGTGTGGCTTACTGCTGTATCCAATGATGTAATGTGACCTATGACCTCACAAGTAAAGCACATGGAAGCTACAAACATGCAGAGAGTTTAGCAGTTCTAGCAATCTAACTAGCTCTTTGCTGTTCTTATTGTTTGTTCAACCAATGAATCTATAAATTTGTTGCCAAAAGATCTACTATAAAGGTGAGTTTGTTTGGGCAGTGATCCTGTTAAGGCTGTAACTAGTGTCTGCTTTTCAGAATAGCGAGGTGTCCACATTTCAGAGGCTCTAATTGCATTTAGATCGTAGATGTAACAAATACTATGATCTGATTGGTCAGGAGGAGGTATCTATTTCTAATATAAACTCGTAAAATTCTCACATAGACCCGTAAAAATCTCATATAAACCTGTAAATTTATTGTTTGAAGCATGAGGCCAAGCTTGGTTGTGTCCTTGGATACCAAGAAAGAAAAAAAATGGAGACAGTAGCTACAGTCTAGCAGCCCTACTGAAGCATCAATATCCAAGCATCTGCGGTTGAGTACACACCACAAGAAGTCCAAGTACAAGTCCAGATATTGCGCGTGCGCGATCACAATGCAATAATTGGTAGGTGGAGTCTGTCTTGGAGTAAGCAGGGGCACTCAAGAAGTGAAGCTAACAAAGATTTTCCAGTGTTCTCGTGTCGCAGGAGAGCCAAGTGACGCTCAATGGATAGTTCTTCTAACAGCCATCATGGATTCTCTCCGTTGCTGGACTCTTCGTGCATATTTGTTCGTCAACACTTCAAGATCGAGAAGCGCCACCGCCGCGCACGTTCACATGACTCGGTGCACGCGTTTGCTATGACCTAGACACTGTTTAGTTGGCTTCTACGCGATTTAGAAGCCCTCAGGGCTCCGTAGAACCCTCACTTCGTTCGGGATTCTACATAGAGCCCTTCGGTCTTCTAAATCACGTAGAAACCTCCAAAACAGTGTCTAACTATTATTTAGGTCTATGGGGATGCATTCGGGAATAATGCAAAATGTCTGCATTATCATAGATGGCCGCCCTTCAGGGGTATCAGGAAGGCGGGATTCCACTATATATATAATCAAGAGTCGATTAGGACAGAATACCATATATAATCTGGAAAATTCTGCTGTCAATCGTAGTTGATGGCAGCTACAAAAATTAATATTACAAGGCAGTGTTGGGCGATGTTAAAAATGTGTGCCACGATTATTACCATCCACAAAATTTAATATCACGATTATGATAATTATTTGCAAGCACACTGCATGCAAATATCAACAACACATTTGCTGAATATCTGACCAGATGTACCCTACAGGAGTAGTAGTCTCGTGTCCAGACTCTTTATCGCACGCGGAAAAGGAGTCTGGTGAAACATGTATATATTTAATTTTGGTTCCCAATGTATGTACGTGACGTGGTGTGAAACTCGCACATTACTACTATTTGCGCCAAAATTTTAATTCGCATATACACAGCTGAGTTTCTTGCCTTGCCCGAGCTTCAAGTATACTTGGCCTACCCCAAACTGATGGGTAGCTTCATTGATTGCAGGCTGAATGCCCAACGATTGTCGGAGTAGTCCTATGTTTCAAGGTAGCATCACAATATAAAGCTGTGACATGCAATCTGATTGGCTGCACCAAGATCTTTGCGCACGAAACCAAAATTGAATACGTGTTTCACCAGACTCTTTTTCCACATGTGATAAAGAATCTGGGCACGAGACTACAGGAGTAATACATATGAGCCCAGAAATCACCACACTGATAGAGCAATGGCAAGACAGTTTACCCAGCTATAATTAGCACCACTTAAGAGCAACTACCCCTGATCCAGCAACCAGGAAACCATACTAGCAATAGTCATGTGCGCCATGACAATCATGAGGGAAATCAGTGCCAGTTCACAAATCACAACCTTGTAACATTACAAGAGGTCGAACATGTATGTTTTCATACTGGTTGCAGGATGTCTTGCAGCAATATCCATAGCTAGTGCAGGGTTGTTTCCCCCGGCAGGGCTGTCCACTGCCTTCACCAGCCCACGCCATGTTGGATGACCAAAACTGTCAATATTTTGGCGACATCTAAGCCATGCCAGCAGCACCTCAGCAAAAGCTTGCTCAATATCTTGGGCTCCTTTGCGTATGGCTTGCAGCTCTCCAGGAGGTAGACCCAACCCAATACCAAGTTGATAGTAGTTAGCCTTGATGGTCACAAGCTCACTGTAGATACTGTGAAAGTCATCCTCAGCTGGAGATATAGAGAAGACATACATACATGGACACATAACTAATGCACAAACAACAGAGAAGGGGAAGCATATACACATACGCATAAAGAAATAAGTACATACTTCTTAATTATTAATAATTATAAGCACATATAACAAACAGTACACATGCATGCACTTATTAACCAGAATTTTTGGGATATAAACAAGGCATTTAGACTCACTCAATGTGTATGAATTATCAACCTTCTCAAGATCTAAGAAGAGAAATTAAACACTAGTCATAAACATCATATATCTGACTGAATCAACAGTGGTCCTCTTACATTCTCTCCCTAGAGGTCCAGGGTTGAGCTCTATGTCTCCACACCTTAATAGGAGGGAGGCTTGAACAGCACCAGCTGTCTCCAGCTCCATGGTTACCACTATAGCAATGGCTAATGCACTGACAATGTATACACTGCTGCCGGGCTGGACACTGTTTATGGACGCAAACAAGTCCCTGGGAAGTAGCACACCAACTAGCTGCTTTACACTGCCACTGCTCCATGACAACAATTCGTTCCATAAGACTAGAAAGAGATGACTGGTATATCTCCATCCACTGCTTATGTTGCCTTGGTAACATATCCTTGAACCTGCTAAAGGTATAAAATTACATCACATCCAGGCAAAGCAGTGGTTTCAAGTACATGTGATGATACAAGCTACACTTACATCTATATCAGCTACTTAGATAGTACATAGTATTATACATGAAGTTAGGGACAATAAAGATCATACTGTACATACATAAGAGCACCCATTTTAATAATCGAAACAATGTGCACACATCTGCTGGGAAACCTCACAGGACACGGTTGATTAGACCACGGCATCCCACCCACTATATACCACAGCCAAGTGCATCAAGATTGTGGGGAATAACCCTTACCATTGAGGTACACACCTCTATGGTTTCCACTATTATATACATCTGAAACTGAACATCAGGTAGGGCTGGCATCACACACATATTCACAGTCATATGCACACACACGTAGTAGTTACATGACATTAATTGGGGTGCACGGGATGATGGTCGAGTGCACCCCAATCAATGCTATATACATGTAACTGATTTGTTTGCCCTTGACCCCCTTTCATCATCAGGCTACCCTACGATCACCTACACTCATCCTGTAGCCAGTAATTTGCCTATAGAAACTTTGGTTGCTAGGCGATTGCAAACACACACACATAGATAGTAGTTACATGACATTAATTGGGATGCACGAGATGAATAGTCGAAAGCAAACAAAGACACATACACACACTCATGCACTGCCAATACAGCTACATACACTGTCAGATTAGGCACTGTTCACATATAGGAGCACTCTAATCTTAGGGAGAATAATCAATCATGGATACACACATAGATTATATCATAATTACATATGCACACACAGTATTCATGATATTATGGCCATACCACACTAGTTCAAGTAAAATTACACCTTAGTTCAGAGATTTAAATGAACACCTAACAACTATGTAGCTACACTGGGGCAATGAAGTGTTTACATGTAATACCCAAAAAGCTAGCTCAATGCTCTCGGCTACATCCAGGCGTCAAAGGAAGACCACAAGTTCACTGTCACTCCCTATAATAAGGCAGTCATATTGTTGTTTACCCTGCCTACTCCGTACCATAAGTATACATACATACATGTGCATGTATGATATTTAATTTTAGACACTTTAATGATACGTCCAACTAACTCACTGTGAAGGAGAGGAGAGGATCCAGCCTCCAGTGGGAGAACTATGACCAACGACACAGAGAGCATCAATAACGTAACGTTGGTCATCGTGGGTGTAGTAGACACCACCATCCCTCCCCCTCCTCCTGACAGTGGACAACACACATAATGTCTCCTCTGTTTGCAGTGACTAGAACAGCCAACAGGTCGACCCAGAGCAGCCCAGGAACTGCCTATTCTAGCCCTCCACTCTTCAACACTCCAAAGAGGCATACCACAACTGACAAGAGATCTGAACAAGAGATGTGACACCACAGATTCCTTTACCTGTGCATACATACACACAAATTATTATAATGAAAACTACATCGCCTGGAGACTGTATGACTCATGCATATATATAAATCCTGCTAACTCACTTCAGTCACTACAGCTGTGTAGATTAAAAGCGATCGCTATTGAACAGCCGGCCGGCCCTGAACTCTTCTGTGCCAAGTCAGCAAAAATATTGTCGAGTCAGCAAAACAGGTAACAATACATCGACCCTGTACCAACTATACTTGTACATTTCTGTCTGGTCAAGTTCAATCCAGGAACTCTTTCACTGTTGTTTCATGAAAGCGTGTAAACTTTCTGTGCGTGGTATCAGACTCCGTAGTGTCGCTTGGCCGACCCTGACTCACTGGGATGGTGTCAGACTTGTGACATGTTACGATCGGTCCCTGGCCTGGATTCGGAGGCTAGGCCCTTGGAGGATGAGGATACCGTTCAACATGATTGATATCTTTGAGCCTAACATTCAAGAGGAAATTCCATCATCATTATCTAGAGAACCTCAGTTCAACTGAAGTACTACACCATCTGGTAAATTAACACTGTGAGTCAGTTGATCAATCCCGTGGGTATCCATTCATTCGTTATGATATGCCAACCTGAATTTTAAATGCTGAATTCAAATACATCTTTTAATTTTAATATGAGGCATGGCATCTGCTCTTGATGGCATAGCAAAGGCATTTTAAACCCTATCCTCCCTTGTTTTCAGTGCCGCACCTCAGCATGAATTGACTAAAAATCTAATATTATTATGTAGACTCTGAGTAGAAACTGTAACTGTGATGTTTTCCCCTGGCAGCCTCTATCTATCCATTCATTCATGCTTCTGGATAAGTTTGTCATTAGGACATATTCAGTGCACTTGCATGTCATATAGTGCTTTATTTGAGAGACAATAACTAAATACAGTGGTATTCGGAGGAAAAATGGATTTTACTATAAAAAAATCTCAAAGAAGGGGTGACAAAATTAATATCAGTCGTATATATAGTGGTTTTGTGTTTAGATGGATGGGCACTGATGTGGGTCTAGATTCCATGTATAGTTGTATGTACATATATGCTGTGATCTAGTAAATCATTTTGTACCCCAGTGAGAAGCATGATGAGATCATGTATATCCGAGAGGACCTAGAGAGCCGTGGCTGTCAGCTCCCTCCTATCAAGCCAAAGGGTTTGACAGCAACTGTATCACTCCAGGTACAGAGTTCATGGTGAGGCTGGCCATCTGTCTGCAGTACTACATCCACGACCGTATGAACACAAACCAGGGACAGTTTGATGAGATGGCCAACTCCAGTGGGGCAGCACAGAAGGATTTCGTCTTCATCAGACTACCAGTGCTCAGGGAGGTACGTGTATTACTAAGTCTTGTAATGTGTATTTATCACTGTGTGTGTGTGTGTGTGTGTGTGTGTGTGTGAATGCTCCTTTTCATGTTGCAATATTTAGA
Source organism: Stappiaceae bacterium (assembly GCA_964291365.2). Taxonomy (GTDB): domain Bacteria; phylum Pseudomonadota; class Alphaproteobacteria; order Rhizobiales; family Stappiaceae; genus JBDWFY01. The sequence goes on along the minus strand of OZ220010.1, from coordinate 107,674 downwards.
GCGAGAGCTTTGCATTGATGGTCTGCCTTTTCCTTTTGACTTGGAGGTGAGTTTATGGGTAGAATTGCATTGGTAACCTCCTGTCTGCTCTCTCTTTATTTATATCTCCTTCCCTCCCTCTCTCTCCTCTCTAGAGAGCCATAGATGACTGGGTATTCATGTGTTTCTTTGTTGGCAATGACTTCCTCCCTCACCTTCCCTCACTGGAGATCAGAGAAGGTGCCATTGACAGACTCATTAGACTCTACAAACAAGTCGTCCCTCAGACTCATGTATGTTCATTGTACAGTGTGCTGTACATATACATATATGTATAACTTGCTGTGCATAAATAATGAGGATCACGTCTTCTTGTTTTATAGGGCTATTTGACTCATAATGGTAAAGTCAATCTTCCTAGAGTCCAGCTTATTCTGACAGGTGAATAGTAGTACAAAATATTAATTACCTTGTCTTAACATACATGTATGTACATAGAGCTTGGTAAAGTGGAGGATGAAATTTTCAAGAATCGTCGACAGAATGAGAAAGAATTTAGACGGAGACAGAAGCAGAAGAAAAGAAGAACAGTGGTACTGCCAGATTTATAGCTTTGGCAGTCCTTGAGCATAATGATATTATTAATCATTGCAGGGTTACTCTCCCAAGTGGACCCCCCAAGGCCAGTTTGCACCAAAGGTAAGAGAAACTTTCACCAATTTCACCACCTACTTTCATTGGTGAAATAGTTATCTGCAAATTTTTTGTCCTGTGTTAGTAATTACATAGAGGATATGGCGACCTTTACCACATTGGCGAAAATTATTATTCCACCAAATATTTCTGCAATACAAAGGTACCTGGGCTTGGTGAAAATTTATCCAGTGAAAATTTTCGGCTATACTGCATCATAGATAGACACATTTTGATGTTGGTTTGAGTGGAATGTTCCTGCATGAAGTCCTGTGTGTATAGTTTAATGCCACTTGTGCTTACATATTATGCAAAAGTTGATGAATACGAGATATTGATCATGAAATTGCTGCTGTATTATCCTTTATAATCACCACGTGTACATTGCACACACACACACACACACACACACACACACACACACACACACACACACACACACACACACACACACACACACACACATACAGCCTGTTGGTTCGAGTCCCTCTCCCATCCAGAACCCTCGGCAGGAGGCCTACCAGATGAGAATGGCCTCGTCCCTGACGACCAATCAGAGTGCAGCTAGCAGCCTCAAGGACCAGTTGAAGAGGTCCAGTTTGGGAGGAAGTGGTGGAGGTGGTGGATCAAACTGAGTGATAGTGCTAGTGTCTCTTATCAGCCACACCACCAAAGGCTAGTTCACAGATATACGTACAGTAGGAGGCATAAAAACGGTGACGTTTCGGTTCTGTTCCGTTCTGTCGAAACGGAATATGAGCTCTGCCGTTTGCCGTTCTATCACCTGCACACCACTGGTGTATTTCCATTCCATTCCGTTCGGGCCCGGCCGCTCATGCTTGCGATCAGTAGTACACCACGTCCATGCTCGTTGATCGAGTTGTAAAGAAAAGCTTGTGGAAAGTGAGATCGCCTTCACCCCTGTTATCAAGATGCCATTGTTCGAGTACCTGCCAAGCTGTTTATCGCTGGAGACTGCTCCGTGTAGTTGACCGCTCGAATGTTGCTTGAGGCTGCGCTGTCGAGCTGACTGCTTGAGAAACTATCTATTACTGGAGGCTTCCCCGTGGAACTGACTGCTCGAGAAGGCCAGTGTCTGTTGCTGGAGGCTGCTTCGTGGAGCTGACCGCTTGAGAAACTGTGTGCCTCAAGACTGGTCTCGCACCATCGTTGCCAAGCCAGTACTGCCAGCTAGCTAGCTGTCATTCTGCACGGGCACGCACCACTAATACAAACGGCGCTAGTGTAGGGCCGTTCTGTTTCTGTTCAATTCTCGTTTCATTGAACGCAGTTCACCGTTTTCAACTGCACAGAAATGGTATCTGTTTCTGTTTAAACGGAATGGAACGGAAACGTCACCATTTTTATACCTCCTACTGTAGTAGCAAATAGTAATGGGAAAATTTGGTGGGGAATGAAATTTGGCAACCTAGTCATCCACTTCACAAATGCCAAATTAATACCTACATGTATATATACTACACTGTACATTGTATTAATACCTATGTACATATATTGTACACTGTACATTGTATTGTCTGTAGGTCAATGAGTTTACCAGGAGGTGTACCCAATGGTGGTGACCTGCCTACTGCATTTGGAAGAAAGAGACCTCGTGATGATGGTAAATAATGTTTACATACAGCATGCTCCTGCAAACGAGTCCAGGAGGATTTATTAAATTAGGGTGTTTAATTGAAAATTGTACATTGCTGCTATTTCACAGTAAACACTGTTAGGTGTACATACTATATAGCTGAAAATCTTTGCTGGACAAAAAGTTCGCCAAGCCTAGTTACCTTTGTATTGCAGAATTTGCCAATACGGTAAAGGTCGCCATATGCTCTGTGTAATTGTTAACACAGGATAAAAGATTCATGGAACAAAATTTTTGCCAACAAGACCAGGTGGCAAAATTGGCGAATATTTTCTCCCGGCGAAAATTTCCAGCTATACTGTATATTGTACATATACATGTATGTATATTTCTATATCCAGACAGTGACAGTGAGCCAGAGGACAATGTCCGCCTGTGGGAGGAAGGCTGGAAGGAGCGCTACTACAATAACAAGTTCGGTGTCCCCAGTGATTATGATGAGTTCACCCGTAGTTTGGCAGAGCAGTACACTCGTGGCCTTTGCTGGGTGCTGGGGTACTATTACCAGGTTGGCAGAATTGAGTTCTAGTACCCATATTTGTGCGAGTTCTTTCATAGCCTCGTTCCCAGGCGCTCGAGGGGGAAGAGGGAGCGCCTGGTACACACTGTTTGCGCTGCGTTTAATTTCCCAAAATACTGGGAAAATAGTATATCTTCAGGATGCTCTCTGTATACTTTTAGCGTCTGACATTGACGGATGTCATCGATCAAAAATTTACCGGGCCCACAAAAGATTTGTTGGGCTAGCCGGCTGAACAGCTACATGCCTGTGGCAGTTTTTTGACATTTCCCGGATCTTCCAGTTAGTTGTTCTCAATCGATGGCAGATGGTACTCAACAAATGCATTGAATGGTTGGCGAGGGTCGGCTACTCCAGACAAACGACTGGCAGGGGTTCGCGTCCAGTTCAGAGACAACTACTGGTCGAATAATAAACGAAGTCTCTCTAAATGACGATCTCGTGTTCAAAAGAACTTGATCGCTTGGCTTCTTTTGTTAGTTGGACCTACAAAAGCTTAAAAGCCTAAACCGTTTATTATGTTGCATTGGGTGTGGTCGAACGTTGATGACACCACGTGCAACAAAAGTGATCAGTAATTAAGCACATGCACAAACAGTGTGTACTAGGCACTCCCTCCTCCACCTCGAGCGCCTGGGAATGAGGCTAGCTCTTTCAGTGCTATCATAAGCAACGTTTTGAATAAGCTGGTCACTATAACCTTAGTATATATCAAATCAAAACTTTGCTGTTAGCATTGAATTTATACATTAAGCAAAGGTCTTCACCCCATGTATGTATGTCTGAGCATCTTACCTTGCTCAGTCAATAATACGAGTAATATTATTTAGTCTCATCCTCAGGCACTCTCCCGGCTTTTTAATGCTACATGTACATGTACATGCACAAGGCTAGCAAAATTGAACTTAGCTATAGCAATAAGACATGTGATGTTATTTATGCAGCCATACATCATTCTGTAACTTAATTTGCATGCAGGGTTGTCCATCTTGGAAGTGGTTCTACCCCTACCACTATGCTCCGTTTGCCTCTGACTTCAAGAACATCACCAGGGTCCGCAACGACTTTGATAAAGGAACCACACCCTTTGCTCCCCTCGAGCAGCTTATGGGAGTGTTTCCTGCATCAAGTGGGAAATTCCTACCTCATTCATGGAGAGAACTCATGATGAGAGATGTAGGTTCTCTCTCCCTCTTCCCTGTCTCTCTCTCTCTCTCTCTGTCTCTTTATCTATCTCTCTATCTCTCTCTCTTGCTTTCTCTTCCTCTTCACTTTCTCCATTCCATTTTTCCTTCTCGATCCACAGGATTCTCCCATCATTGATTTCTATCCTACCAACTTCAAAGTTGATCTGAATGGTAAGAAGTTTGCATGGCAGGGTGTGGCTCTCCTGCCGTTTGTCGATGAACGACGTCTTCTCCGAGCACTCTCGTTTGTCTACCCAAACCTCACTCCATACGAAGGTCAGTTGATAATACATTGTATCTAGCTGATATATTGACTGTGTAGTGAAAACTGTTTTGTATGTTGCCTGCTATAGAGTGGATATTTGCCATAATTATTGCATTGCAAGAAATATTACTGACTATAACAAAGAAATTTTATTGCATAATCTTTACAGCTGAGAGGAACAGTCTTGGATCAGATCGTATATTTGTCTACCGCTACAACAGGCTCTATCCAATATTCAAGATGCTCTATGAAAACAAAGATTCACAACAACAGGTCAGCATACACCAGTAGGGTTAATTGTGCTCTTCTGCCTCAGATTTCAGGATTGGTATGGAAAATGTTTTTTACTCTTTTGCACACACAGTCGGTGGAAATGAATCCTGGATTTGCTCATGGCATGAGAGGAACTCTGTCAACTGACTACCGTATGACCAGAGTGTGTGAACTAGGGGACTGGTGGAGTCTCCTGTACCTACTCTATGTGACATCAAGAAATCCTATGCCATCTGGTGAGTTAAACTACACTGTGTACAGCTAGGTTAGTGATGGATGCAAAGACATTCGAGTATGGAGTAGTTGTAGTTCACTTTGTACGTGTACGACATTGAATGTTGCCAGCTCTAAGGATCAGTTGTCCATGAAGATGAGTATTCAGCATGGACTGCGTTATAAACATACATGTACCCCATTGAAGAGCTCAAACATCACAATCATAGACATTACCAACTTGAAGATTTTCCTTTTTTGGAGAAACACTAGTATAAAGATTGACTACTATCATTCACTGCAGTGCCTGCTTCAGAGACCCTCACTATCCTGATGACTACATCTTTGAAGCCAAGCTCCTCCCCAGTGTGACCATGCCACCAAGAACACTGAAGCCTCAAGGAGTGCTGGGTCCTTATCAGCCACAGAGAGGGTTCAGTCAGCGCGAGGGACCTCACAGGAGCTACAGCACTCCTGAGCCTGCCAGGAGAATAATTAGGTAGGTCCACACAAAATTATGCTAAATTTCATTTGATGTGACAGAAGAGCTATTAAGTGACGTTGCTCTCAGTTGCAGTAGCTGCATGTATAGACATTGTAAGTGTAATCCCATATGTAAGTGGTGTGAGTGAGCGGATCAAGTGAGCTTCTCAGCTTTAACTATGTAGCCTCAAATCAGACTCCCTCCCTCCGTGCATAACATTGAAATACAGAAAAGATGCTATGCCAATAAAAGCATAGAAGTGTGAAATATTTGCACAACACAGACATTCCTTAGGAGGCAGTGATGTTAGTTCCCCTGGTGGAGGAGGTGAGTACCACAGCTCTCAAGGAGACAGTCGTGGTTTCCGTGGACTAGCACCCTCGCCGAGCTCAGCCTATGGAAGCTACAACTCACCAAGTCAAAGAAGAAGCAGCTGGGAGCAAGGAGGAGGAGAAGATCTAGGCTGGAACTCCTCAAGTCCTTATGAGCAGAGGAGTGGATATAGCTATGCAGAGAGACAGAGGATGTCTGGTGGGTATGGGTCTCCAAGTCTAGGTGGAGGTCAGAGTTCATGGAGCTATGGTGGTGGGTATGATGAACAGTGGTCGAATCAACAGACTTCATGGAGAAGACAAAGTGGTGAGTTAACTTCTTTCCTACCCCCCCGCTCTCTCTCTCTTTCTCTCCTATCCCTTATCTCCACCTGTCTCTCTCTTGTGAGAACAACTCCATACTGTTCTAGAGTCTACAACGGTAAAGAATATTGTTATCCTTGCATGATCTACATGATTAAGACTGGCAGTAATCGTATTACTGTCTTCCTATAGGTCCCTCTCCGTCTCGATGGAGTGCCCTTCCCCCATCCCTCTGGCTCCTCCCACTCCCCATACTATGCCACACACCCTTCCCAGCATGGATCCTCTGGTGATGATCATCAGTCATTTCTCCCTCCCCCTCCCTCTCACTACCTTGACAGAAACAACTCAGCTTACCAATATGATCAGGTAACAGCTGTGCATACACAATTATTATAAAATTGGTAGTAACATTAATTTTCTGTTGTCTGTAGAGATCAAAAAGGGACAGCTACCACTACAACTAATACTGATGCAACAATATAATGTCATAGCAATTTTGTAAACTAACCAATACTGCACAATTACTATTGTTCCTTGCACAAAAATTATTAACATAACATTATTAACCTTGTGGGCAAATGTACAATTATGTGGCTAACCACAAAAAAAGCAAAGTACAATCATGACTATAACTGACATACAATAACTCACAAGTACACACATCACCATAATATTTCAAGCTTCAATTCACTCATACCTCCTACTGAGTTTCTTTCTCTCACTGCATCCTCTATTTGTTCTTTTCCCTCTGAAGTGAACTGGTTGTCCCTGCATACATGATAATCACAGCCTTGATAATATTATGATGGTATCAATGATGCAGTGAATAAGGCATAATCATGAGGTATTGTAAACTGATAGTATGACTTACCTAAAATTGAGCTTTTCAAGATTTCTGGCTGATTTAATCAACTCTGTTAAACATGGTACACTCTTATCTGTGAGGTTGTTGTCCCAAAGACTGTAGGAGAGAAGAAGAGGTAGTATAGGGTCAGTACATTGATCAAGGTATTGCTTAGTGCTACATGTATCATTGGTGAAAAGTTTATCCTGTGCTAATGTTTGCATAGGGGTGTGACTACACTATCCATGATTTTGAACTAGTAAGAGGGAGTCCCCTGGTACATGGTTGCAATGTACAGTAGACTGCATATTTTGCCTGCATTGTACTATCAGCCTGCATGTGCACTAAATTGGCTAGAGTAGTTGTGGTTGATAAGTTTGACCATTTAAGAGGTATGATTTGCAGTGATTATGGCCATTTTAGGAACAAAAGAAATAATATCTGCTGTTTTGTCTGACCACTCTGTGATTTTTTTTGCCAACAATGACAACTAATGTTGACACGGGACATACTGCAAGCCAAAATGCATACATGTAGCTAGCTCAACATGGGTCCTAATATTCACTGGGTGGTTGTGTACATGTAGTTAGAAGGAGTGCCTCTACTCATTGCCTAGTTCATGGTTTCCTATGAACAGCAATTGTGGTGGCATCATCGTCCATATGCATTTTTCCATGTAGCTAGTCAACAATGAAAATGCTAGCAGTGGCATCATTCCTAGGCATTTTCCATGTGGTAATTAAGTTGACAATGAAAAATGCTATTGGCTGCTGACTAGAAATTTACAGTGTGACTTACTTGAGTTCTTTGAGCTCTTCACAATTTTTGATACCGTCAAATAAAGCCTGAATTCCTTCATCACCATACTGACTATACTGAAGACTGTATGGCATAAGTAACAACACATTATGTGAATTCATTTACTTTGACCTCTGAACCCACCACTACCCCACCCTTATTAGGTTCATTGCCACACAATGTATGGGGTGATATTTCCATATGCAGCTTCTCAAAGAAGGTTTTGTCCCTTGTAACCACATTTAAATTGAGTACTGGGGAGGCTGGAAATGATACAGAATGGCCTTACACTACATACACTTATGGATGTGAGGATTCAAACCAACCATTGTACTCAATCTTACATGACCTACTCAATGGTATGAAGTTTTGAAGTATACTTGAGACTTTCTCCCAATACTTGAGCTTTATAGTCATCCACATTGATTCTGTATTGGAAAACAGTTGTCATTTCATTCTCAAATACTACATAGTGTTCTCCCCAACATACATGAGGCACATTGGCCTCATACTGTAAATCCGGAAATTTTCATTGTTGAAATATTTTCATAGTCACTAAAGACTATGAAATTAAATATCACAAAATATTTTCTACACTGAATAATTAAAACAGCGAAATATTTACGGTACGAAATATTAGAGGGAGCATGAGTACGCGTGCGCGTGTACTCCTATGCGTCCCTCTGGTTCTGCAGGTATCGATTGTGTCTTTAGCAATGTCTCGATCTATTCATGATTATTTCCCTGTGATCTCGGTTGCTCACTAGATCGAACTCGTGGGTCTTCTTCACAAGTCTACATGTACGTACTGCTAAAAAATTTCGATGTAAAAATATTTTCGTAGGCGGAGTTGCCCTACGAAAATTTTTCTACATGAAAATTTTTATTACAAAAATTTGATTACATGAAAATTTCCAGATTTACGGTACATGTATGTGTTCAATACTAATTTAATTTACTTTGATGTGGGAATGTGGTGAGGCTCAAAGCTTTGATGTGGCCACAAACTGCACCCACACCACATGATCTAAATTTGGCTCAGAAAGAACACTCACAGAGGTAGGTGTACCACATCAAATTTATAACATCATACACACATTGAATTTTAACTATCATCGGATAGCATAAAGATGATAAACTACATGTATTACTCACTTGAGCTTCACCAGGTTAGTGCAGTGCTTGATTGCTTCCAGTACAGTCAGTGGACAACTAGTCTCCTCAATACTAATGCACAAAAAATAAACATAAACAGCCATTACTATTATAGCCTCAGCAAAACTAATAGGGCAATAGGAAGAAACAATGTTTGATGCTGTATGTGAGTATCATGACGGCCACTCCTTCCCATCTGGCCTGGGTAACCATGCTCAGTCAAACAGTTCACTGCATAGCTACAATGATACTTACTATAGCTCCTCTAAGTTAGGCCAGTATTTGAATTGTCGAAGATTAGTGATGTCATTATTGACAAGTCTGCATGAATGGCAACAAAATTAATTAAATCAATCACAACAGTAAACTTCCCACCAGCTGTTTGGGTGGTAACATGAAGACAAGGTATACTAGTACACTTATGGCCAGCTGGACATACTATTATGCACTACAGCCTTCACTACACATAATGCTACAGAGGTATGGATTTGGGTTAAGTTGACTTACATCAGTTTTTGAAGGTTAGCACTGAGCTTAAGATTGTTTTTCACACTCACTCTTGTATCAAGACCACTCAGACTGCAGTGAATAGGGTAATTAGCAACTCAATACAATTACATGATTGTTTTGTGTCTCATGATAAACCACTATCAGCACATGAGACCTACACTCCTTACAGGTGTGACTAAGACATATGCACTACTACTACCATGCACACATAGCTACTAAGAATGAACTCACGATAATTCAATCAGACCAGGCACTGTGACAAGACTGAGAGCATCCAGCACTGACTGTACAGCTTCACCCTCACTGTGGTGGAATAATTAGAGCAATGATGTGACATAATACATGCACAACAATAATACATCATAACATACTAGACTGTCAGTGAAAGTTGATGGTCACCAACTCCCTTCAAGAGAGCCACAGCATCATCGACACTAAAGTTACAGAATTTAAAGTTTAACTCAATTGTAGTATACTCGGTAGTTTTCAAAACATAAGTAATGCACGCCAGATCAAAAGCTCCAATACTATTGAACATAAGGTTGTTTTCGTGAAAGTGTAAGACATCAGTACATGCAGCACTGTGGTGTGATTCATAGGCACACTGGATATGAAGTAAATGGTTGTCACGAGTAGCATCTAGTATTAGCTTGAATAGGTTCACTGTGCTCTCTTTAGAATAGTCTAACATTCCAAGTAAAAATTGCCATGTAACATGAAGATGTTTTTGACCACAGTGAGTAGTTACAATAGTTTTTTGTTCAGACTCACTAAGCCCAGCAATGTAGACAGCTGCTAAAAACTCTTGTAGGGTCAAGTGAAGAAAGGTGTAAGTCTCATCTATACCAAGCTTGACAAAGTAGCGATCTATCACAACCAGACCAAGGCTACCTTCAGCATCACCTGCGCTATCATTAGAGCTAAGCTGATCAAGTTCAGTCTTTTCAAAAACTTGTTGAGAATCAACTGTTGCCTCATAGGCTAATTTGCATATTCTACCAAAAATCTTCCTCTTATCACATTGAAGGCAGTCAAATGATTTGAACTTTTGTGGAGTATTTGCATGTTTGTTCTTTTGACAGGAGCGTAGAAGAATGGAGAGTGTAAAGTCACGATAGAATTCAGTTTCAGTCACTGGTAGAGTAGCATTTCCTTGCTCATACAGAAACACCAGCATAGCACAATGGAGGGGAAGATAGCATAGGTTCATTAAGTTAGGGTGTTGTTCTAAATGCTGTATAAGTTGCTTGGCCCTTTCTTTCTCCTTTTTCTTCTCAAAATAGCTGGTAATGTACTGTACTACCTGATCATTAAAAAATCCCATCACCTCAACCCATTTTGTAGTACATTGGCGAAAACGCTGAGTGGCAGCTGGGCGAGACGACACTATCACAATGGACCTGGAGTACACTTGCTTCAGTATAAGTTTAGAAACATAATTATCATCACTTGCACCTGGAGCATATTCGTCAAAACCGTCCAAGATAAATACTACATCCTCACCGAGTCTTCCCTCAATGTAAGATGCTAAGCCGTCAATGTCTGCCTGAGAAGGAGCACCATAAGCAACTCGCAGTAGGTCATGTAAATAGATATCCCTTTTCTTACTAAGGTATCGCAGCCGAACTAATACCACGAGCTTGGAATGTAAGATTGTTCCTCTTGCCCAATCACACGACACTTTAACCATTAGAGTGGTCTTGCCACTTCCTGGCCGACCCTCAAATAAAATTAAAGATGAAGGGTCAATCTTTTCAAACATTTCACTAAAACCTATCTTAGATTTTTTCCCGTACACTTCATCAATGTCTTTCCTAATTGTCTTAAGACCGATGTGATCAGCATGTTCATCCTGTTTGACTAGCGCAAGCTGAACAAACTGGACAAGCTTGAGTGGTGGCCATGCGTCGGAGGAGCATTCCTGAGCTAGGTATGAGTCTATCAGCTTTCGGCGCCAGTGGTCAATGTGCTGTGTGATGTTTGTAGAAAATGGAACTTGTCCCAAAGGATGTTTAGATGGATCAAGTTTCCGCCGTTTTGAAGATAAAGTAACTTCGGATTCTAGATAAAGAATTAACAACTATACCATTCTACTCAAATAACAGATAATTACCATGAAGTACATACCTTCATTCCGCTCTTGTCCTGGACGTGGTGTCCAACTTGGCTCGTGCTGTGGTGGCGTACCCTCCTGGAAGCTAAACTGAAATGGTATACCTACACACAACATAAACAAAAAATAATATCCACACTATTTCCATGGACACTGAGATAACATAACTAGGGAAAAGCACTGCCCATGAATATTGAATACTCATTTAATCAGTTTACCTTGAAAAGAGTTCCTGCTGTGCACTCGCATGGGTCCCGGCTGTGCACATGACCAGGGAGGTTGATGATAAGGAGAATTAGGACACATGCCACCTACATGCATATTATGAATAATCTCAGTTATGTACCACTAAATAGCACCCCGATCTTGGTATTCATGTTACATTTACCTCTCCAGCATGGGAATTCGAAAGGTGGCTGTTGGCTATAGGGGAAATACAGCGGTGGAGGCCACATATTGGAAGGAGGAACTCCTGCACTTTGCATTCTATCATGACCATCATGGTCTAAAGGGATGAAGTATAGTTTGAATATACCAGCCACCAGTGAACACTATAGTATTATGAGCATACTTGTACAATGTCTGCTAGCTATATCCATAGCCAAGGCATAGTTACTCCCACCAGAGGGACTGCCCACTGCCTCCACCAGTCTCTGCCATGTTGGAGGACCGTGTCTTTCAATACTATACTCCTGTCTGAGCCATGTTAGTAGTACTTGAGTAAGTGCCTGTGCAACATTTTGTGAGTTTGTTTGTTGAATAGCTTGCAGCTCTCCAGGTGGAAGACCCAGCTCTATGCCAAGTTGGTAGTAGCCAGCCTTGATAGTCACTAGCTCACGGTATATCTCACGAAAGTCATCTTCAGCTAGGTTATGGAGATGCTGATCACAAAAATTGATGTAAGTAGCTATAGAAACTATTTACAAGTACATGAAGTGAACCATTCACTGTGAGCAACAAGCAGGCTTTCAAAGGGTACATGTACTTGGTACAGTGCTATAATAATGATATCATAAGGTAAAGGTCGTCATGAAAATAAAGTATGTGGTATAGGGTCGCCAAGTTCACATACAAGGCTTGAGGGGTTCAAGGCACCGGCAGTGAGTAAGTCAGGAGGAAATCTTGTGGTCCTCCCCTCCCCCCACATATCTCATCTCAGCTCATCACAGTGTAGGATTATATGTGACCCTCCACGAGAAAACCAAGCATAATGCGCTGGACATCAATCTGAGATACAAGCCATAATAGTCGCCTGGGGTGATGATTATCGATTCTCACTTTTTGGCATGGATTGATAGAAGAATCATCCCTCTACACGAAAGTCTGCTTCGTAGCTTCTAGAACGCTATACTTACCGAGTTATGGCTCGAAGAAGTCAGCCGTGTAGCTACATAGAGCGTTCATGGCACGGATCTGTTGCATGCTGTAGGCAACCGTGGCAGCTGCGAATAAAAAAGTCGCCAGCCACTTTTCTTCTTCGATTTTGTGTACAAACGAGCCTTAGAAACGCTTGTCTTCTCGTTCTTTTCCATCAAAACGGTGAGTGCTGCTCGTTCTAACGTTTTGGCAGCCATTTAGCTCATTGGGCTATTCCAGTTAATAGGTGTACACCCCCACGGAGGAGTAATTTAATTAATCTTAGGGGTATAAAAATGGCGTTTTTAATTAATTCTTGAGGGGTAAAAACAGTTATTTAATGAAATCTCGAGGGGTAAAAACTGTTTTTTAATTAAATCCTAGGGGGAAAACTGCCATTTAATGAATTCTAGGGGGGTATGACCAAGATTACTAAGATGCTATTGCCGTATTTTAATGATTCTTGGGGGGGTAAACCTGATCTATAATTGGTTCTTGAGGGGTAATGTCCAATAATTAGGCTTTCTTGGGGGGGTAAATCAAAATTTACTCCTCCGTGGGGGTGTATCCCCATTAACTGGAATGGTGAGTATACGGACTTCCGCGTGCAATGTATGTAGCAATGTTTCATCAGCCTCGTCCCGATCCCCAGGCCACTCCCAGCTTTTCAATGTTGTTGCACGCTGAAAAGCTGGGAGTGGCCTGGGGGCGAGGCTAATGTTTCATTGGGTTTTTCCATTAATAAAGGATACACCCCCACGGAAGACTCTTACTCTTTAATGATTCCAAGTGGTATTACCAATAGTTTGCCTGGACTTGTACTCATCTTGACAGGGGATGCTAATGAAGATAATTAAATTATAGATGATCTACTGTACATGTGACATTTGTATAATATATAATTGTGCTTCTATGGCAACTTAGGTAATCCTCAGAAGTAAGACCTAGCTATAGAACTAGCTAATATCTACCTAGGAAGCCGAGATAAACACGGCTCACTTGTAATGTTACATTCAATATCAAGGGTGAATCTCACACCCACAGCCCCACCCTACTATACCAATTTCCCTCTAGGTCTCCTATTCATGTGTTATTGCCAGATGTGGTAGTTGATATTAACTTTGTCTCGGGGTGTACCACCAAAAAATATTGTGTGGCTATAACTATCAGACAGTAGCTATATGTATCAATACTATATGAAAGGATTATTAGAGGGCACTGTGCAAATTGTGGGGAATAAATTTAAAGACATACTTAATTTCTGAAAGGGACTGCTAAGAGTGCATTCTGCAAGGGGCTGTCAAGGATGTACACAAGAGAGCTGTAGAGGTTATTTCTAGGATATTTTATATTCAGATTCTAGGAGGGATTTGTATTGGCACTGTCACGGTTAGCTAGCCAAATATTTAGCTATAGCAGCTGCTGCTTATTATCACTGACCATCAATTAAAGCAGCGATACATTGTGTACGTGTAAGTTTCTGTTCAGCAGATCTATAGACAAACAGCTAAGAGTGCCTAGCTATGCACAAAAAAATCTAGTTCTCCTTGGATGAGATAGCCATGTACATGTCATAAATAAAACTGATCAGCTTGCTGCTCACAGGATGTGTATTTTAAGTAGTCTAGGGAGATCATGTGACGATTTAGTGATAGGTATATATATAGATTAAAATTCCTCAATGCATTTTTTCCCTATAATATTATTATAGTAATGAACACATGAATAGCTAAAAGCTATAATACAAAGTATGTACCCAGTCAGAGCTAATCACAATTTCTGTTTTGATTTAGGCCAAGATTGTGACTTGTGTGTCCATACAATTACAGTTTGCTATGGTAACAAACTTGAAAATTTATGAACAATACAATGTCCAAGCAATCACCATGCTAAGTTCGAGACTTATCTGATGTATAAAAATCCTAATTGCTATAGCCAATAAGCGACATAGGTTTATATGGTGGTTGGCAGAAACATAATACAAACCTATGGGAAGAATGCTAGATTTTTTATAAATTCAGCAATAGATCAGAAATATCTCAAACTTGGTATGGTGATTTCTTGTTGATACTGTAGCTATCTTAATCATGTCCTGTGCATCAGTGGTATTGCCAGGAGAGTGCATGTGGGTTCATATGCACCCAGTCTTTAAAATAATACTTAAATGTTTACCTAGCCTTTAACTGTCACTGTATGCCATGTTTAATAGTAGTGATGTTTACTGAATAAGCCAGTAGCAAGTGTACTACATGTAGTATAATACATGTACCTACCTGGCAGTGCATGCAATATTTATAACATGTAGTTTATAGGCTTGCAAACTTCCGTTAGCTTTGTGCACCCACCTGTGCAGTGATCAACAATTCTAACATGCATGCACCCAGTACACAAACTATCTAGAGACATCACTGCTGTACATGTAAATATAAACCATGTAACTGTCTTGTACATGTACACTGAAAGTTCCATAACTATACTATTAGTTATTTGTGGCAGCTATGAAAATTAACCTTAAGAAATATTATCCACAGCATTAGTGGCACTGAGTTGTTTTTACACAAATTCTGCTTCACGACGAGAAGTTCGGACTTATAGATACCACATCACCTCTAGGGACTTCAGTAATAGCTTGTCAATGACCATTTGTGCATGCCACCAGTGGGCTGACCTTAATTAATTCTTGAGCCTCTGCTCCTGAGCTTGGAGGATAGTGTATTAAGCTGCATGGCTAATATAGCAGGCCTGTAGGCAGGGGGTGCATGTGCACCCCCCCTTTTCAGACTAAAACTGATAAGTATTCAAAGTGGCGTCTTTAACATTATCACCCACTGGCGTCTCTAGGTGCTTATGTACTGGATGCATGTTTAGAATTGTGACAATGACATGCACAGTTGCGTGCACAAAGGTTTATAACTCCAAGCCAATTATTGTATTATCAGACTGTCACTAGTGCACAAACTACCAGGTAGGTACCATGGAGCATGTATGACAGTGAATTAAAATTTTGTTAGCTGTGATTGTGCATGGTAAATACTACACAAGTAAACAGTGCATACAGTGAGCTTGGACCTGGTAAGCATTATACAGGGTGCACATCAGGTGTGGTGCACATGAACCAACATGAAAACACCACTGTAGTCATGAACAGAATTAAAGATTGTTGGGCCACCCATGTGCACTAGTTATAATAATACATACTCAACTTAAACACATTAGGTTGCAGGTCACATGTCCACTTTTTCACGTGTACTCCCTTTCAATGAATCTGGCTATGGGCTGTATAGTACAGCTAACTGGACCAGCTATAGGAATGTACACAACTTTCTCAGCCAAAGGGGGCTAAGTACAATAAACTTTCCACAATTTACAGAGGTTTTCATTATCTGCAGGTCCACCTTCAGTTAGGCTACACTGAGACTTACAGCTACATCATTATGTTGCAGTATTCTCCCCAGCATACTTGAGGCATGTCGGCCCTGTAAGCCTTCAGCACAGATTTTTCTTTGATGTGGGAAAGGAAAGAGCTTCAGTGTGGCCACAAACCACGCCCAAACCATGCCCTCCCATCATGCCTTGAATTATTCTTGGGGAGAACACTGTGTTGGTGAAAAGTCTGGGAGGGAGGTTTAGCCACCAGAAATAACTTTTCCCATACATTTGTATTGCTGTTGGCACGTTTCTTTAAATCACAGCTGAATCAGTGGCTCATCAGGAATTAAAATCTTAAACTTAACACTTGGACCTTTGGCATTGTTAATTTTTTTCCTTTGCATGGCAATAATATGCCGTAATTGATCTATTAATCCCAACTTAGCAAAGGGTCTGTTGTACAACATAAGTCATAAATTGTTGATTTTAATTGATTCAAAGATATAATTATTAAACCATGTGCATGCGCAAGGGGTGAAGTGATTGGTTTTGTCCGTCATCTGTCGTCAGCACAAAAATAGCCAGATCTCGACACCTCATTATCTGAACAAGCTGTAAGCATCATCAAATCATCGGAAAAAACTTGCTTGTGTTCACTTCGAATTGCATAGCCCGGCTCATAAGCACTACAAATAGTGCGTTTTTGTTGACCTCAACCACACCTAGAGCTGTTCATGTGCTTTCTGCCCATTGTACAAATTGGTTGGCCATTGGCAGGTAAAAGTTGCAAATGAATGTGTGCTCCTGCAGATCTAGATATTGCATATTAGTATCAACATGAGCGCACGAGGTACGTGCTCTAAGGGAGCTCTAGTTTCCTATAGTTTAATAATAAAAGAAGGCAGTACTCACTATCTTCTCTGTCATAAGTTTTACGCCCTTCAGCTTTTGCACACAGCTCTGCTAGAAGGTTGGGGTAGCTAGCAGGAAATAATGGATCCATAAAAAAATAAGTTCCTAGTTTAATGGTGTCCAATACTGTACTCATATGTTGCTAACTTCTCTGTCATTATACGCCCTTCAATTTTAGCCTAGTAGGTTAAGAGTAGCAGGAAATCATTACTGTGGGTGTACAAGGCTGTACTTTTATGTTGCTACTATGATCTTCTCTGTTCAAGTACACACTTCAGCTTTTGCATACAGCTAGCCTGGTAGGTCATGATTAGCAGGAAATTATTACCAAGGGTGTACATATACACCTTGACACGGGATTCACTAATAATGAAAAAAAACAAGGACATACTTTCCTAGTTTAATAGCGTAAAAGGCTGTACTCTCATGTTGCTATGTATCTTCTCTGTGATACGTTGCAATTGTACACCGGCCCTTCAGCTTTTGCATACAGCTAGCCTAGTCGGTTAGGATTAGCAGGAAATCATTGCCAAGGGCGTACAAATGATGTTACATCAGACTCACTAATAGTGAAAAACATAAGGACCCACAAGTATAAATTTGCTATGTAACAATACTATTGTGTCTTGTACATAGTTATTCCTCGAAAGCAAGTATATGGTTATAAGATTGAAAAGCCCCTATATATTGTTCTCCCCAGCCCCTTTCAACATAACGACCTCCATGCTTTAAATTTAATATGTAAGTTTCTTTGATGTGGTAAATCTGAAATGATTCATGTGGTCAAAACTCCACCCAAACTACGCTTACCTACTATAATTTAAGGAAGAACCCTGATCCCATCACTAATTAATATAATTTTCTTTATGGTCCAGGTAGATGATCCTAATGCTGAGCCTGAGGGTACTTAATTTAAGAGGGACGGAAGACAATTAATGATTTCTTGGTGGTCTTAATGTTCCAGTTAATTAATTCTTGATGGTGTACCCGACTTTAATTAGATCTAGGTGGTCATATGACAATTTCAGTCTTCCGTGGGGGTGTATCCTTTATTATTGGAAAAGCCCACTGCACTTTCTGCAAAACTTTAGTACGGGCGATCCAGGTACATTTTGGCTCATATCTCCATGACTACACGGGCTAGGTACTTTAAATTTGCAGGAGCAGCAGTTCAAAGGTTGTAGTTGGTAATGGTGGCCTTAACTCAAAATCAGTTGTCAGCGCATTATGCTTGGTTTTGTCATGGAAGGTCACATATAATGATGACATCATGCACTTTCTGCCTTCCTACTTTAGATCTGCACACTGTATACAGTAGATTGCAAGTTGGTTGACCAGTTGTTAATGCAAAATGCAAACTCACTCAACCATAGATCAAAGCACTAGCTGATAAGGTATAATTATAATGAAATTCGTGGGTGAACTGCTCTGATCTATGGTTGGGTGACTTTGAATTTTGCACTTGCAACTGGTCAACCAACTTGCAATCTACTGTAGTCAAGGAGTAGCTACATGTATCTAGCCATTCTCAAACGCAATTATTCACAGAGTTGGTTAGCATCCTACCTGGGTACCAATAGCTACTGGTATAGCACTGACTTGCTCCATAAATGCACACTGTGGAGCGGAGAACGCTACCAAGAGTATATAATTTACTCTTGAAGATACAGACTGCCCAGCATACCGTAATTCGCATTATTTTCGTTCGCAAATATTTCATGTTAGAAATTTTTGTGTAACAATATTTTCGTCTATTTCATGTATGCGCCATATATTCACTATGTATAATACTAAATAATATTATAGGTTAGATACTGTTTAGGAAGTTTCTACGTGATTTAGAAGACTGAAGGGCTGTACGTAGAATCCCGAGCGAAGCGAGGGTTCTACGGAGCCCCGAGGGCTTCTAAATCATGTAGAAACCAACTAAACAGTGTCTAACCAGTTTAGATCATACGGCGCGTGCGCTTGAGCTTAGCGGTGCAGCCGTAACCAAGGCCAAGTAACCTAGTAACCATAGCGTCTGTAAACAAAGAACTTGAAAGAGAAAATGGAGAGCGACTTCAACCTGGATATTGAGCTGAATCTCTTCGCGGCTGCATTAGGCGGGGCAAACTGAATTCACAGTTTATCGTCACCGCCCGCATGGATTTTCAGATTGTGCCAAAAATTTTCAGATTTCAGATCCAATACAGCAATATACAGTCCTTGGGCCGCACCCACTCGCTCAAGCGCTCTAATTAGTGGGCGGGGCTCGGGCGATCTCGAGCTCGAGCATAGCCATCCTAGTCTCTCTACTAGTTTGAAATCTGAATAATGACCGCCCGCCCGCATGCAAAATCGAAAACTTTTTGACAATAAACTGTGAATTTAGTTTGTCTCGCCTTAGCTATAATTTTTATTTCATAACTCTCTGTTACTATCACACTATGATCAGTATGTTGCCGCAGGCAATCATAAACATGGGTTTTTATGTGAGGTACAAGGTTTTTTATGGAGTTACATGGGTTTTTATGTGGAATAGATGATGTGAGTGGACCAATCAGGTTGCACCATTTGTTACAAGTATGATCTAATGGTAAATAATATTTGTGTAAGAAACTTTCGTCGTTTTGGGTGGAACGAAATTTTATAACAACGAAAATTTTGCGAATTACAGTATTAAATTACACGTTTACCCATAGATTATCTATGATTGACCTTACCACAGTGATTAGCAGATCACCAGTTGGTTCATGAGGGTGTGGTTGTACACAGTTTATTATCACAGCCGCACGATTTAATATCTACAATCATATTAATGCTTAATACATACATGTAACTCAGGTTACCACTTCTTGTAGTGTGTGAGTAATTTTTTGCCGTATACAACTTTTTTGCACAGTAATCAAATACTTGTACATAAGGGTAGACCACCTTAGTCTCGAAACCAGACCTTTCCCTCCGCAGCGTTTAGTTCTTTCGGGATAAACACGCGGAGGGAGGGTCTGGGAGACTGCCTATACCGTTTTGGGATCCGTGCGCCAAGATCTTGGCGGGCCAATCAGATTGCAGAACGTGAGTGACGTAACACGTTTGAACGTTTGAGCGACCAGATCAACTTTGTTCGACAAGTTTAGTAGATCTAGGTACTTTACAAAGGCTGATTCAATCGTAGAGAAGGTCCACAGCTCTCATAAACGGCCAAGTGAATATCAACTGGCTAGCTCTTGGCATCGTGTGGGCCATGGGCGGGCCCAACGCGTGACGTCATGTAAATGTTGAGTACGAGTACGAGTATAGGCGCAAGGCGCTATGCAGTCTCCCAGACCCTCCCTCCGCGTGTTTATCCTGAAAGAACTAAACGCTGCGGAGGGAGAGGTCTGGTTTCGAGACTGAGACCACCTAGTCTAAGTGGCTAATATTAAGGTCGCCCTGACGTATGATTCATTGATATCTGAGAGTCTATAAACTCATTTAACATTTGAGGTGTAGATCTACTTTCATCCATTTCCTCTCAATCACAACAAAATAGCCCCTGAAGTGGTTCATACAGTTAATAAGCTGATCATGATCGTCTCAGTTTAAAGTCAACTTTCACTGTTTGAGTCTCCACAGTTGTCAATACTTTCTCGATGTAGCTACACCAATCGATCACTTTTTGCCAGCGAAGCACTTTTACTATCGCTTCCTGCAATCAACTAACTAGGAGGCGTGGCATATTAATTGGACCTACAAGCCCCTCCCATTCCTCATTTCCGAAGACCCACACCCAAAACAGTCTAGTGTGAAGTTGGTGAATATTTTAATATAGCTAGGATCTCCACTACTCGGTGATCATTTCTTTTCCAGCTAGCCAACCTTATAACATACAAAATCGAAGTATTAAACTCTCTGACTACTAGTGAACTATCAGCTAATATAATCTCTGTGGCCCTGAGAAACTCTACTTGATGAAGACCCATCCACGTGCAGCCGCGGGGCTGCAGCTGCTACTCCCATTCCTGGCTGTCTCCCTGCTTCTATCATGGCTGCAGCTAGATCTAGCAGATGCTCAAGTGATTCAGAGAGACAAGATGATGTGGGTGCGTGCCTCGAACCCCATGGCACTGTGCAACGATTTCACACGAGCTGGTTTCTTTATACGTCGAAACACGGCCTCGGACAACTGGATCGTGTTCTTGGAGAGCGGCGGACTCTGCTACAACAGAGAGAGCTGCAATAGACGCTTCTTCGTCAGAGCGGTAAGGCTTCAAAGTAAAGTGTGGTGTGGGTACTTCCTTGAAAATTTTAATTTTGGTGAGATAGTGGGTTCTTTATGTCAAGGAGTCAAATGAAGTGGTGACAAGAAATGTAAGTATCGGTTGTACTAGCTTTATCACTGTTTTCAACACACTGAATCTCACAATGTGTCAACAAGTTGCCAGCTACATGTACGTGGTATAAATATCTAACTTAACTCTTTTCTGTGAAAGTACTAGTCAGCCTGATGGTGAATAATCTAATGGAGTTGATTTAAGAGAAAGCTTTTGTTAGCTTAAACTCTTCCAGTCAACAACCTCCACTTCACCACTTCTCTTGCATATCATATTCTTGACTGATCACACATAAGTTAATATGTAGCCTCGTCCCTAGGCCCTCTTAGCTTGTGTAACATTGAAAAGCTGGAAGGGCCTGGCATGGGAATGAGGCTGTATAATTGTGCACTTTGAGACTCTGTATGACAATAGTAATGCCATAAACACTATGAGACTAGGTATGTAACTATATAGGGCCATACCTAGATAGGATCGCCTTACATTACTTTTCATGTTATAGGTACGTGAGAGAGCAGACATCAGAGATAACTCGCAGCCTGAGGTGATACCCTATGGTCGCTTTGATCCGTTCAATGCCTGGAGGCAAACTGTGTATAGTGATGTAGCGACCGCACGTCGCACCATCTCTCCACTCATGGCATCAATGCAGTGCTTTCTTGATAACTTGGAGATCGAGGGAAGGGACATTCTTGACATGGATCCAACAGAAAACCCTCTCTTTCACGACTACAACCACGTGCTAATTCCGTACTGCAGTAGCGACATATGGCTAGGGGAAGAGACGACTACCACAAGTGCTGTCGAATCTGGTGCATCTCAATGCAGCTGCTTCAACTATACAACAAACTCCCAGTCCGGTTGTTTCAATTTTAGAAACTCTAGTGAACTTCTCTTTACGTTTCGTGGCAAGACCATCTATCAAAGTATTATTATGCAGCTACGTGATAGTTATGGCTTACTGGATGCTAGTAAAGTTATCCTTGCAGGATCGAGCGCTGGGGGAGTGGGCGTGACTAACCATGCCAAGTGGACTCGTGGTGTTCTTAACTCTACCACCGAGCTGAATGTTTTTGCTGACTCTTCGTGGTTTATTGACTACTTAGACGGCATCGAAGCTGTTTTCAACCTTGAAACGTCCGGGAATCGCTCTTCTAGTGACACTCAACGCTTACTCGACACAATTCAATCGAATGAAGCTTGCAATGACACAGATCGTTTCGGCTATCCATGCTGCATTTCAGCTCACTGTGTCTTCACTCAGCGTGACAGCAGTGGACAGCTACAATTCTACCCTGAAAACACTCCCACTTTTACAGTTTTTAGTCTCTATGATATCTACCTCCTAGCACCAGGACTGGCAACAGTGGCCAACTTGGAACGGTCGACAGAAGCGGCATCTAATGCCCAAGGAAATGGAGCAGGTGGCCTTGGCATTGTGTTGGACTTTCTGAGGATTGCAGGAGAATATGGAGGAACAATGAACAATACACTAGATGTAGCTACCACACAAGTGAGTACTACAGTGGTTACTGCAGAGGTTGAGAGGGGTGAAGAGGGAGGGAGAGGGGCGAGGGAGGGAAGTGGAGGGAGATAGAATGTGTGTGTGTGTGTGTGTGTGTGTGTGTGTGTGTGTGTGTGTGTGTGTGTGTGTGTGTGTGTGTGTGTGTGTTTGTGCATGCATGTGAGTGTGTGTGTGTGTGTGAGAGAGAGAAGAGGGTGTTGAGAATGTCGTTTTATGCTATCCAAATCATTTACAGGTGTCGTTCTTGAGCTACTATGTGACCCAATGTTTCCAGCACATCTACCTGGCTACCTCCACCCTGTGGGGAAACTCTGCGGAAAGCGTCTTGGGCTCAGACTCCATTGAGTTCACCAGGGGAACCATGTCATTTAGGTAAGTATGTTATGCATCTTCATCAACTTACTAATTGGTGCTAGCTTTGGATATGGTACACTTGGATTTTACTTCAATTGCCACACTCACTTTCACTCAACTTTGAGGAAATTCTGTATTGGTCTCAGTGTTATAAGTGCTAATTTGAGATTGTTTATGGCTGATGTGATTACATTTTTGGTGTTCATCAAGTGGTTGTGAATTTTGCCACACTCCATTAACTCAGCTTTTAGGAAGGTGTGCAACTATATCCATGCCATCTCTTGAGGTTTAACTAGTATGGAAGAGTTCTAAATTCACAGTTTGACAGATAAAAGTTTAGTGGTGCGTGGTCAATTTTGTATGCATGAGTCACTTCAACTGTCTTTCCTTGTCTCTGGGGTTATTCTCCAATTTTCTGTGTGCTGAAAATTGGCTACCTCAAACTAAGTCCTTAATTAACTTATATGCGTATTAATTATTTCTCTGTTCAAACCTTACCCAGCTTTTCAGCACACAACGTTGAAAGGCTGGGAATAGGGCCTGAGGATGAGGCTTGTCTAGGTAGTGCAGTTGTCTTTGACAGCCACAAACTATCCCCCACCCACACAAACACTTGGACATTATTTTTCCCGGCCTCTCTCTCTCATGTTATGGCTGTGAGGTCACATCCACATCTCATGGCAGCCCTTAGCAATAGCCTGAGTAGTCCTTAGCTAACCAGCTCGTTGTCTTTGACAACCACATAATGATCATCTAGCTCTCACACACACCCACACATTTGGATAACACCTCATTTTGTCACTGTCTCTGTTCTACAATGATGTATCTCCTCTTGCTATCACTGTGAGGTCACATCCCATGGCAGCCCTTGGCATTAGCTTGAGAATGTACAGCAAGCAGGAAGTTGCTACATGTCTATAATCTAATCTTGTATAATACCACAGGAATTTCTTTTGAACCTTTTTTTGACCTTTTGAGGGCCAAGAGACCCCACATTGGGAATCCTCAACTTGTGGTGATGCAAAGTGCTAAATTGTGTTATGTAATTGAGTGAGGATCAGTTAACCTTACTATACAAGTGCTTTTGTAGAGAAGTGTATTGAAGAAATTAGCACCATTGAGCACGAGTATGACCCAAGAGTTTAAAAATATTCGCTTGTAGCTTCTTGTTTTTAGAGAAGTGTGGGAAAAATTTACAGCAATTGAGTGTATGTGCATGATCAAAGAGCCTAAAAATTTAAGCATATTCACTTGTAGCTGTGAACTTAATGATCTTTTCCTGGAAAGCCCCATCACCACCGTATCGATGTCCTCGTGACCTTTCCGCTTTCTAAATACCGCCGACAAAGGCTACAAGTAACAATAACTCCCAAAATGCAAAGCGGTGATCAATTGTTATGTTTATACCTTCGTGTTTGTTGATGTTATGTGGTCCACCAGGTGCATTCCTTCCGTGTTTTTGTCAACTGGTTTTGGGGTGATCTAAGAGCTAGATGATAAAATGTACGTATGTACGTGGTGGCATGCACGTAGTATCATTGAGAAAAAGCCCCCCCCCCCCCCCCCAGTGCACGTGTCAAAATGAAAGAGAATTACAAATTATGATCACAGATATCTAAACTATCTTAGCAATATTCAATACGATGATCTGACAATCACTAGTATGGTAGTCATATACAAAATTAGTTCAGGTGAAATTTCATCGTCTCTGCAAAGGAAATATAACTAATTATGTCCATAATAATCTTAATAACATTGTGCACTGAAACCATTCTGCTGTTATGCACATCCTTGGGATACATGAAGGTTTAAAAAGTCCTGAAATTAAATTTAATGACATATCCTGCATCATTTCTGGGGTGACCTTACGATGTGGAGGGGGGGTCCACTTATACGTGTACGTGTACGTGTACTAGAACTTCCATATGATGGTCATTACATGTAAGCATGGCTATGAGCCACATGGCATTTGCATGTACATGTACATGTATTTAATGGATTCCTGGAAGATGCCAGTTTCTCTTATTACATCGTAGCCAACCATCATTGTGAGGGTTCCCTATAATTTTTGAGTAATTGCAAACACCCCCCTCCCCCCCTCCCCACGTGCATGTAGCTACTTCTCAAAGACAAGTAATACACTTCGGTGGCTCTGCTTTTTTTTAGCATTCCATAGACAATGCCTGAGTTAGGCCTCTTTTTTTCCCCTAGTTTTAATAAGATTGTATGCCTATTAGAAGATGAACCATCTTGCGAAAACATTGTATAATGTTGAAGCCTCTTTGTTGAAAATTGAACCATATCTTACAAAAACGTTGTACATGTATGTCTAAGTAATGGCATAAGCAAATTAAATGAGCCTTTGTACTACAGAGTGGCTTTTTTGTGTAGTCAAGACCATCTATCGAAAGTTGAACCACTGATCTAGGTAGCAAATCTTTGTACGTGCTTATCTGCTGTTATAAGGTGCATAAAGTAGCATTGTACATACACAGTGAGTTTTTATTGTAAGTAGGTGAGTACATCCTCTTTGCCATAGATTTAGACTGGCTGTTGAAAATTGAACCATCTTGCAAGTAAAACATAACCTGATGTAATAACTGATATGATGGAGGTGGCACTGCACATACATGTACACAGTGAGCATGTATGGTGTGTACCTGAGTGGGCCGGAGACTTCTGCATACATGGATCTTTCTTAATTTCAAGATGTACCGGCCATCAATCGAAAGATGAATTACCATCTTGCAAGAACATTGTACGTGCATATTATTTTTGACGTTTATAAATTAATGGAGGTGGCATAGATTGGTGCTGCATGTACACACTGTTAGTGAACCTTTTAGTACCAGTAAGTACATACATGTGTAAGCAGTGACTTTTTTATATAGTTAGGACTGTCTATCGAAAGTTGAACCGTTGATCTTGCCAAAGCATTCTACATGCTACTATATGGTGGCATGGATTAGAGCTCCACATGTACAGCCAAGGCTTTGTAGTGTATACATTGGGTATTTGAGCAGCAGATGCTTGCAGTATGCTGGGGAAGTTATTCCTGACAGAGTGTCTGCACGAGGTTGCATCTTAGCTTGTCCATCGTCAAGAATTTGAAACTGAGATGCCATGCAGTCAACATAAACCCACAGATGGCGTTCTAGCGTAATTTTTGCCATGATCAACAACAAAATTCAATAATAATATGCACAAAATTTACACAAGTGTGTTAGGCATACTGCAGAACGGAAAACGGTGCCGTGCATGAAAACTACGCCTGCACAAATAGCATCTGTACTCTTGTCAACAGTGTGGGCCAACGATCAGTTGTTGGTTAAGTCATCTTCCTGCTTATCCAGGCCATGGCAGGTGGGAATGGCGCCACTCACTCTATGTGTGTGCGTGTTTGTGTGTGTGTGCGTGTGTGTGTGTATGCGTGTGTGTGTTTGTGTATGTTTATGCTGCTGTGGATTTTGATGGTTTAGATTGCCATTTGTTAATACGCACACATAATATCATGTTGCTCTAGCCTCGTATCCCCAGGCTCTCCCGGTCATTTCAACACAATCATAACATTGAAAAGCAGGAAATAGGTCCTGGGAATGAGGCTGTGTCACTCTGTGTATCACAGTTTTCCTGCTGCTGGCGTTGAGCATTTGAGTTGCTGCAGATTTATTCAAGTATCCTGGGATGCGTGTAATATAAAGTGTGTTTATGTACTGAATGGTTTTTAATAAGCCATAGCTACATGTATGTATAGTAAGTACCCTGAGGTGAATTTAAACTCATGAATGTGGATCTGAGCATCAGTGAAGCATGCTGTATGCAAACAATGGGATATTGTACTGTCTATGAATACTCTGAATAGGGGTAACACCTCCAGGCATTTCCTGACAGAGTTGTGACCTAATATTGCACAGACCATGAATTCTTGAATAGCATTGTTGTTCTGCACACACAAATACAAACTTACAAACCACATCCTCTTGGCTGTACAACTATTTTCCACATATGGTCATGTCAGTTTATAGCTATTGTTACCTACCTCAGTGGCTGTGCCTTGAGGTAACTACCTACCAAGCCTTGAGAACTAGAGAGGAATATTTGTACAATTCTTTTTGCAAAAATGACCATACTGCAACAGGATGTAGTTTGTAGGTGCGTGGGAAAATTATGCTTAATCTTCGATTCAGTTCATGGTCTGTGCAACACAAAGTTGTGAGTACATTCAGAAGCTAGGTTTTAATTTCTAGACCCCAATCCTAACGTCTGCCATTTGCACAACCTATAGCTAATCAACATGCCTGAGCATGAACAGGCACAGGGATGGTCTCGAAACCCTCTTAGCTAAGTTTTGGAATTGATTGAAAATTTCTAGAAACATGACATTGTAGCTTGCATGCAGACATATGTCTGTGTCCTGTTGAGTAAATTATCTTATCAGAAATAGCTCTGATATTGTGCAAACTTACAGATGGCACAACTACATAGCATAAATAGTGACAGTATCCTAGGAGGCAGCTAGGAAATGTTTTTTATATTTGTGGTTGAAAGTGTGTGCATATTTTGACCACCACTAGACCATCAGATGTGTACCTTTACTCTCTTGAACTCCATGTTTGTGGCATACCATGCATATTAGTTTTATTTATTTCTACACACATTGTGGTGGACTGAGTACAAAAGTGCCACAGATGTGAGATGGAGTGCACAGGTAAATCACTCCAGTGCCACCTGTTTAGCAGGTGGCTAGCTAACTAACCTCATACTATGGTACTTGAGCTAAGCAGGGCTCATTTGTGTGTGTGTGTGTGTGTGTGTGTGTGTGTGTGTGTGTGTGTGTGTGTGTGTGTGTGTGTGTGTGTGTGTGTGTGTGTGTACATGTACATGTATGTGTGTAGGTGTGTGTGATCATTAATTTTCTATAGCAAACACTGGGGTGATAGTGCAGCCTGGCATAGTACATGTGGACATTAATTATGTGTATCGTGTGTATCAGTGTGTATCAGTGTGTATGGTGCACCCCAACACCCTATAGACTACATTCAGTCCATATTTGGTATACACGGTCTATTTGTGCGTCCTCATTAGAATTGGTGCATGACCAGACATGTAGGTGATCCATTGTAAACCAATACTGTGCTGTAATTACAATGTTAAGCCTGCAGGTAGTAACGCAATAGTACTTAATAATTGTTTTTCGATCAATCTTTGAGATATGCATACTGGAGATGCTGCACGATTTGCCTACAGCAAGTGGCATACTGATATGAAAGGGTGTACTAAGATCATATGCATAAGTCCCCACCTTTTATACTGTTGCTTGTTGAGTGTAGCTGGTTAGAAGGACCTGGAACAAGCTAGCTAGCTTTGCACTATCTAAAGTGAAAGAACACCGTTCACAAGCTAGTTGAATTGAACTTCATTGTGATGTTATGAAGTTTTTTGACACTTGATCCATTCACCGTTGTTGATTGATGGTACTAATGGCTCCAGTGAGGTGATAATGTGATGAAGAGTTGTGTGTGTGTTTGCCTAGCTGTTTAAGGACTTGCCAAGTGGTCTTTGCACACCCCAGATTATTCAACAGTGGCTAATAGTACGTATGTGCATAACACCTGTTTTCTATTAGGAGCACATGTGACAATTGATGTGCTGTGATGTACCTTTTTGTACGTCACATGTACTAGATGGTATGAATTTTTTGTCCTTTGTTATATGGCTGGCTGATAGATCTTAGTTACAAAATACTGTATAGCAGGCGGGTACAACCATTAAATTTGGTGAAACTGCTCTCATTTGATATTGGCGGAATTTAAATCTGGTGATCTGAATGAGCAGTGTCATAGGCATGCATGTGTTAATTAAGCTTAAATTGGTGAATTTTAAATTTGGCAAGTCTAAATTTCGCCAATTTTCCAAATTAAAATCTCACCAAAGTTTCTCACTGTACGATAGCAAAATATGCCAAAGTTCTTTGGTTTGAATATTTTAGTGCTCATTGGAAAACCAGATTTGAGTGCGGGCACGTGTAAGTGCATCTGTACGTAAAAGTTAGTCTTCATTTGGTTATTGAAACTTTCCCAATATAGCAGGAAGAAACACAGATGGTGCTGCATTTATTCTAGGTTATGAGATTCAGGTCTTAGTTTGTTGATGTTACATTTGTCATACCTTTCACTGCTGTGACTGTAGTAAAGTATGAGAGTTAGTGTAGTGTGTGTACACCAGTAAGAATTGGTGATAAATTTGTTCCAGGTTATGAAATTTAGATCTTTTTGTTTGTTGTTGTTACACTTACCACAGCTTTCATTGCAATATACGGGTTTGTGTGTACATGTAAACAAGTTCTTGCAGCCCTTCTTGAAGGTCTTAGGAAATATTGCTGAACTCATGTTACCATGTGGAGGATTGATGTAGTTACGCTCTTTGTAGGATTCATTGCGATGTAGTAAAGAGGAAGTGGGTGTACATGTACGTCATGGATGTGCATGTACTTGTGGATGAGTTAGTGCATCCTTTGAATTTTTGGTTTAGGAAATGAAGCTTAATTAAGAAATTCAGTTCTGGTTGTTAGATTACATGCACATACTTACATATATGTAGTTCAGTGTCCATTGCTATGCTGTGAGAGGATATTTTATTAGTATGAGTCAGAGTGTCCCCGAACAACCCTCGGACAAGTGCATATCGTGCTAAACTTGTTTGAAACTATACTATGACATTGTGAAAGTTCATGGCATTGTTGGTATTGATTAAACCTCCTAAGAAGTGTGAAAGTTGGTTGTAGGATCCTGTATGAGTTAGTATATTCATGTGTTTTGTGATATAATACAATGTGAAATTTATTTTAGCAAGACTATGAAAAGTGAAGCTTCCTCTTTCTTAAGTTTGTTTTTACAGAGCGTGTTGTGTGTACGCACAGCATGTAGGTATATGCACATGCACACCAACAACACGGAAATGCTTCACAAACCGCAAACTGTTTACCAATAATTCGATCTGGCTGTTCCCCCCTCCTCTCTGTTTCCTCAATTGAGCCGTTTCACTG
This sequence comes from Stappiaceae bacterium, assembly GCA_964291365.2. Classification (GTDB taxonomy): domain Bacteria; phylum Pseudomonadota; class Alphaproteobacteria; order Rhizobiales; family Stappiaceae; genus JBDWFY01. Next base: position 77,489 of record OZ220010.1, on the reverse strand, counting down.
GAATTCAAATCCCTTTGCAGAATGCTTTCACAATGAGCTGCAGCAATTAAACTCTATAGGCTTCTCAGCTATATTTGCTTCTTAAGTATATATATCTGTACCTAAGGGCTGGTTGACTTCATAAACAAGAAACAAGCTTAAGTGCTGTTAGTGCCATGGTTGTTTTTCAATAATACTTCAGCCAAGTGATTGCGTAGCAGCCACAGAATTTATCATGTACTAGCTACACTATAGTAGTAGTAACTGAGGATGTACACACACATGTATGCCTGGATATTACAGTGTTTCCATGGCAACTAACATGTGCAAAGGTGCACACTATGTTTCGTACAAATGGAATTCCAGTCATAAGTTCTGCTAGCAATGTTTTTTTTTCTTTTCCCCCATAATACTCATTTAGCTACTTTAAATCCTATCGCTCTGCTTCATGTACAAAATGTCATGTACACACACACATACACACACAGACACAGCATTGCCTCTGGCCGTTGGTCATCCCGTTGGCTGACAACAGGTGGTACCATCCGTGATGCCCTCGCTGCCTGGCAGAATGGAACGGGGACCGTTGGCTTCACCGATACCTGTCAAGGTACGTATTTATATCAAATTTATATTTGCGATATTTTCCCCCATGAGATCATAGCTAATTTAATTAACATGCCACAGTGAGTACATGATGAGAGTTAGGGGTTGAGGTATCCCTTAAATTGGTATAGAACCAGTGTGTGTATGTATAAAGCAAGGTTGAGTAACTTTGTTGTGGCCAGAGTCTGGGTGTGGTGTTATTTTTGCTATTAATTTTATGCTGCTAATCCTTTTCTGAGATTTGCTGTTTCTTGTTAGCACTGGGGCCCTCCTTCCTGTCTCTTTCATTGTGTGTATTATGACAGAATAGGTACTGAGTGTTGCTTCCTGACCTTATTTCATACTATGTTGTGTACATGTGTGCGTTAATTTAGTAACCATGGTGATTTCTCTTTCCACTATCTCCCTCTCTTCTCCTCCCTCCCTCCCTTCCACTCCCTCTCCCTCTTTCTGTCACGTGTACACCACACACACACACACATCTCTCCATCTCCTACATAATACTATGTTCGCTCAATCTGACTATACAACCACAGGTATTCTTTGTAACAGCCAATGTCCCGATCAGCTAGAACTTGGTGAGCTGACATCCGACAACTGGCCTCTCTGGTCCAAGATCATTGTAGCCATTATTGTGGTCGGCCTAGCTGTGGTGTGTATGTTGATCAAGATGGCATTCGTTACTTGGGTGTGGTGGTTGGAGAGAAAGCAAGATGCCTACCTTGATTCGCTGGAGGGAGGAGACATTGAAGAGACCGATGCAAAGCTACAGGTGCGCCAAAATTCTGAGTCAATCTTCTACAACCGAATCTCAAACACGTGCACTTGTACTAGCCACCATTGCGGTAATGCTTTTTCAAGCTAATGAATTATGCCAAGGGTGTGGTAGACAGGTTGAATTGATACACATAAAAAGTCAGCTGTCATGGTCATGCAATGCTGAATATGCAGAGTTGCCTAGGTACCTCTAAGCCTTGAGAACTGACATTTGATGCAAATGTCACTAGCTGTGCATCTCCACATATATGTATGATATACCGTATACACCATGTACCTGGAAATTTTCACTAGGAGAAACCTTTTGCCAATTTCACCACCTGCTCTCATTGGCATCCATGATTTATTTGTCCTATGTTAATGATTACGTAGAGGATATCGCGACCTTTACTGCTATTGGCAAAAATTTATTCCACCGAATATTTCTGCAATATAAAGGTAGCTGGGCTTGGCGAAATTTTTGTCCAGTGAAAATTTTTGGCTATACGGTATACAATATAAATGAATTATGCTGACATATTCTTTGTACGACAGTTCCCTGTATGTGAGGATGACGAAGCCATAGCTGTGTCTTGCCTCAACCTTTATTACTCGGTAAAATTCAAAGCCAAGAAAGCTCTCAAAGACGAGAAGAAGGATCAGACAGCTCCCATCGTGCTCAGCAACATCACTGAACAAGACTCAGATTCTGAGACAGAGGAAGGTGAGTGGTGTATCCTCTCTCTCTCTCTCTCTCTCTCTCCCCTTGGTTTGGATTGACTTGTTGCAATATTCCGATTGTGTGACAGCCCAAATATCACCAGACATCAATCTTTGTGTTTTTAAGCATGTCATAAGTATGGTTCATGGACACACACACACACACACACTCACACTCCCACACCCCCACACGTCCATGCACACTCTCACACTCTTTACAATGTGCATGTAGATCCTGGATTCAATCATCGCCGGACAACGCGCTACCGCCGACTGTCTATGTCCTCCTCTCGGAGACAGTCCCAGTTCAACCTTCCATCCCTTATCAGAAATGCTGTGAGTACAGAGTTAATTTAATAGAGTAGTGGAATGCGAAAAGTTTATTTGAGTAGGAATGGCGCTAGCTTACGTTGGATACGATTAATACTTACCATGATACATGCCGGGATAATTAAATCACCAAGCGCAGAACACCAACACCAGTAGTAACATGATAGTTCAAGACTTAGTCTAATATGGATGGGGCTTGCATGTAGATGTGTACCCATACATGCATGCTCCATTAACTTTTACCATCAATGACTTTATTGCAACATCATCAGAGCAATACCTAACACATATACTTTATTAATCGTCGCCAGTCAGCCATTGATAATTATGATTGCAATAATATCGGAGGAAACCTGGATGACAGTTAGACATAACGTTTTTGAGAGAGTAGGAGAGTATACAGTTGTAAGGATATATGCACATGTACTTGACATTGTAGTGTCGGTTCCTCAATAACCTGTTAGTAATTCCATTAATGTGAGGATATGTTGCCATGGTAATTAACAGCTGGTGCATGTACTAGTGCCCATTTTAAGTTACCACTTACGTGTAGTTGGTGAAATTCGTTGTGAAATGTTGTACTCGAGGTATTTACGCCCGGCTACCGTGAGATGTTATCACTTAATAAGGTATCATGCCTCCAATTACAGATTACGATGGAGAAGAAATTAAATTAAATTAAAAGGGGGATATTTACTTTATTTGATTTTGTAAACTTCATGTAAGCAGTCGCACTTGTGTGGGGTGGTTCGACTATGCAGGAAACAGCAATATCTGGCTTTCAACAGACCCATGCCCTAACTTGGAATTTAGTAGATCACACATGTAGCATTCCCTCTGTGTCATCTTTCAATTTTGTGGCTATAATTTATAGAGATAGTGTTACAGAAGCACCTGTGATTTACCTATATGTAAGAATACCTACCTACACATGTATGGATGTACATGTAGCTAGGCACGGTATACGTTACTGGTCATCGGTGATGTTTTGCAATTTAAGGGCTGATGTTTACACACGTGTGTGTGTGTGCCCCGGTTGTGCATGCTACTGGGAAATTGTTAGTGTGTGCACACACATAGACGTGTGTAAATTTGGCATCAACTTTTAGATAGTAATAAATTATTAGTGGTATGTGTACATGAAGCTGCATTATTGAATGTTTAAAGGAAGCAAGAGTGTTTGTGTGTATTCAGCAGCTACTGTGTACATGTATGCTTAGCTGGAAATTGCATTTCACTATGTTCAAACGCTATGAGATTGAAGTTTAGCCTTGTCCCCAGGCTACTTTAGTAGTTTTTGGCCCGGGAACAAGGCTGTACATAAAACACTGTACTTAAAGGCTAAGTACAGTTGAGGCGAGGAATGATAATTAATAGCTATTATTAATTTGTAGGCCATCAATATCTCCAAAAGCTTGTTAATGGTGAAGTTTATAGGTTATAGCACCAGTGATTTTGTATTTGCATGGTGGAGTTGGCATCACAGATGGCCATGGTTTCTTTAGGGGATAACTATGTTTTGTGAAGGCATCTGCATAAATATTGTTGATGATGCAGGAATACGCACACTCCTCTGATAATTTTAGGATTTTGTAAACAAGAAAATACATTACGTGCACACACACACACTCACACACACCTCCTCACACACATGCATAAACACACGGCATACGTATACGCTGACTATCTCTTTTCAATGGTTGACTAAGTGACTATTAATTCTGAGTGATGAAGGAGCTTGTATATGTACATAACTCATACTCACACACTCACACACACACACTCACACACACACACTCACACACACACTCACACACTCACACACTCACGCTCACACACACACACACACACACACACACACACACACACACACACACACACAGACTAGCTACTTTTCCAACAATCCTGCGGAATCTCCCAGCATAGAGCTGCGATCTCGAGGGTTTAGCTCCTCCTCCCGGAGGTCACGATCTGCCAGTAATGTGTCGTCATCAAAGAAGAATGGAACAACAAAGAAGCCAATCCCTCAAAAACAGCCACAGGTGAGAGAGAGGAGAGGGAAGGAGGGGAGAGAGAGAGAGAGAGAGAGAGAGAGAGAGAGAGAGAGAGAGAGAGCTTGCCCTAAAAGTTTAGTGGCAGTCTAAAAATTATCCATCTTAATAATTTTATGTGCTTCCTATTTCACACATTGAATTTTACTAACGTCCTCAGCGTTGGCCAACAGTGTGAAATAAATTATTGGGAAAAGTTAATGATATTGGGACTAGGGGTAATCTGTAGTGTATGGTGTATATGCATGATTCTGTAGCAAGCCATGAGTGTTTTTGGCTTGGCACTTTGGATATCATAAACACACTCTGAGATTGACCAACACCAGGGTAAAGTCACTGATAGGAGACCACTGGTTTATGCAAGGAAACTCTTAATCTGGTGTTGATAGATTTTGCCTATAGATTACAGAAATTGGTCTGCTGCCATGTGGGTGGGTATCAGGAATACCATATTAGTTACTGTATTGCATTGATGTCACCCCTTACTGAAATATTTAGGAAGATTCCGAGAATAGTTGATTTTGAGTGAGCAAACTATGAAAACAGTTCAAAGAATGACCTGTTTTCTACATGCATGTATGTACATGTACATGTACATGTACATGTACATGTGTATCTACCTCAACTCGTCAACTCAGTATAATTTCCAAAGAAAAACTAATAACAAATACTGCATGTATTATACACATTGCACACACACACCACAGAGCTTTGACTCTACCGCTAGTAACCAGTCTATGCAGTCGCCGGCTGAGGAGATGAAGAAAGCATTCGGTGGCCGAGTGATTAAAGAGATCCTTAAGGGAATATCCATCTACTTCAACCCAGGAGAGATGATCGGTATCATGGGACCCTCTGGCTGCGGCAAGACTACGTTCCTGGATCTACTGACGGCTAGGAGAAAAACTGGAACATTCAAGGTATGCATGCTAAACAGTGACAGTTTCTTTACAAGGGGAAACTTCGAGAGAGTTTAATACTCTGCTATAGGCTTAATTTACATGTGATTCACTGCTCATTGGCCCTAGCTGCCTTTTGCATCGATTCTTAGTACAACACCTGAGCAAGTACTAGAACAATAAAAATAGTAGCAGGGGTTCCCGAACCTTACAACATCTTGTAGCCATTTCTCAAAGATATTGCCAACCACTGCTGACATTAAAAGCAGGTTGTATAGGAAACAATAGCAAAAATTGGCTACTCAGTCCAGGGACTAGTAGCCTGGCAAAGTGAAGGCTGCAGTAGTAAATGGCTAATTTGACTAGTGTGTAGGGAACCCCTGAGTAGCCGTTTATATAAAGTCCTATAGCTGTATAGGAACTATGGTAGACAGGCAGCCTAGCTGAGAAAATTTCTAGTGTATTAAATAATAGTATTATGTCACTAAGTATATAAATTGGATAGACTGAAGTGTGTGGGGCTTTCCTCACACCGTTGTTATGGACAGAACATGCATCAACATCCCCTCAACCACGAGTCATGTTTGGACACATGTACATGTATAGGCGTATTATGCCATTGTCCATTAACTTGAGTGTATATATATTAACAGTACTAATAAATATGCAGAAATTGTTGGAATACTGTAGCAGTGGTGGTATGCACTCTGCTAGCCTAAACAATAGTGTGCTAATGAAGAAAAAATTTCTAATATTATCCTTGAGTAGTTTTACATGTATACATGTACATAGGTGGCTGCAGGCCAGGGCATACCAGCTAGGGCTAAGCCCGGGTAGACCTTACTGCCTATGATAAAAATGTGGTTTAAACTGTTGAATTTTAACCATAAAATGAAGGTTTCATAGCTATATTGATAATCCACCATGCCCGGACTCACTTTATGCTCTACAGCCGCCTATGCATGTATAATGCAATATGTTCACATGTATTGTCCACTAGTGTACACACATCATAGTTTGGCGTGTATTCTTACAATGTAGCTATGGTAATTTTAGCTTAGATTGTGGGCTATGCCTAGACCACTCAAGCTTTTTCTATAATAATACTCTATCCAGAGTCAATTTATTTGAGAAGTATGCGATTTACTAGCTGTTCGAAATGTACCTAATTACCATAATTGGCATGGTATGTATGGTATAATTAAGTGTAAATCCAGTGGAAATTAGCACTTTGTTCGCCAATCACTACCATATGCTTAGTCAGTCAGTCCATGTACAACTTTTCGAGATCAAGGCATACAATGTACATTGGGTACATATACGTACCATTCTAGTTTGAGAATGTACACATTAGGGTGCATGAGAAGCATGGTCGAATGCACCCCAATTAATGTCATGTAACTGATTTGTTTGCCCATTTCCCCCTTTCATCATCAGGCTATGTACCCTATGATCACCTACACTCATCCCGTAACTGGTAATTTGCCTATAAAAACTCTGGTTGCTAGGCGATTGCAAACAAATAATTATAGAATCTTGTCACTGTTGTATTAGTATGTGTGTGTAGCTATTATCATGCTCAGCCTGATACACAAACTAAAAAAGGAAAGCCTGCTTTGGTTTGTAAGCTCTTGATATGTGCATAAACACCACCTCTATGGTTCTTGAGGCTATAGGCATCTATTGCTAGTGGCGTTAAGGTTCGAACTGGTGTACCCTGGGTATATATACATACATGTATTAGGCATTTTATCCCAGCCCTTTCTGTTAGATGTACGTGCACGCATAAGAAATGACCCAGTTACATGTAATGTAATCTGGTGATAGTGAAATATAAGAAATCAGGGTCATTGTATACTTGTATGTATGTATGTATGTATGTGTGTGTGTGTGTGTGTGGTGGGGGGTGCCAGACGTGTTGTCGTAACTCGGCTACTTGTGAAATTGTAACATGGCTACAGGCTACATTTTGGAATTTAATTGCATGTGTGGTACATGTGCATAATTGAGCATTGACAGAAGCTTCAATAATGAATAGTCTGTTGTCAATTATTATTGGTTCATTGGCTGGTATACATTATACATTATTGTACCTTGCACCTGCATTGAATTAATAGGTTCGTAGCACCTGTAGCCAATACAGAAGCTGTTGTACTGCAGGTTAAGAGTGTGATTAGGCACCACATTCCACAAAATTTTCATTCAGTAATTCCTTTATGGTATAGAACCTAAACAATGTATATTGTCTCTCTCTCTCCCACCCTCTCTCCCCCGTTCTCCCTCTCCCTCTCCCTCTCCCTCTATTTCTCACCCACACACCACACACATAGGGTGAGATCTACATCAACGGCATCCCAATTGAGGAGATCCGTGACTGGTATGTGGCCAACACTGGCTATGTTCTTCAGCTGGCTGCTCCTTACTATGAGGAGCTGACAGTGAGAGAGAACCTTACCTTGGCCGCTCAGATGAAGCTACCCAAGACGTTCACAATGAGAGAGAAATTCGAAAGAGTGGAGCAGGTTATGGAAGTGGTAAGTACATGTAGGTATTTGTAGGCTGTGGGCGTGTCAATGGGTGGAGCCAATCATAATTTGATTTATTAAGCAGAGTCATGGAAGTGGTATGTACGCATGTAGGTATTGCACAGGTACATGTACATGTACATGTATTTATGTAATTAGGTGCACTACTGGCAGTACATGGTTTGTGGCTGTATATAGTACTCTAGTTTAAGTAGTTGTCAACCATATTCACGGCCCACTACATTGAACGGCTACTACTATGTGTATTACACACTCTTTCTAATGCACTGTGGACAGTGATGAGTCACTTTGGTGGTGCCTCTGTGACAAAAGAGCTTTCAATTCTGTAATTTGTAGCTCTCATGCAAGTCTAAGTCTAAGCACCTCAGTGTACGTGTATACCTGTTGAGCTACAGGCAATTATAAGATGCATATGAATGCACCATTTTATATAGACCGGATTACTGAAGTTAGCGGACACTCCAGTGGGTGGAGCCACAGGTCCAGGGCTCAGTGGAGGACAAAAGAAACGACTGGTGGTTGCCCTCCAGCTGCTCAAGCTACCCAGTGTCATCTTCCTGGATGAACCAACTTCTGGTAACTAGAGAGAAAGAGAGAGAGAGATGTAGAGATGTGTGTCACCTCCATACCTTCATGTAGGTCTTGATGCCACTGCTTCATTTGAGCTTCTGACTCACCTGAACAAACTGGCTGACTCCAACCGTACAGTCATCCTCACCATCCACCAGCCTCGACTGGAGATCTTCCACATGTTCCACAGGCTGGTCCTGCTTTCAGATGGAAAGGTGAGGATGCTACACCTCCATGAATAATGCTTAACTTTTCCTCCAAGTGATAAATGCCTTCTACTTGTCATTACCGGTAACACACTTGTTGTTGGTGTAACCATAGACAAAGGAGGGGAGAGGGATTGGAAACGCACTGTGTATATGTATGTACACTTACAGTCATAGGCGTGTTTCTCTCTGACAATTTTTTACCCCTATTTTGGGGAGGAAAGCAACTATAATTTGTTCATTGCATGACATCATTAGTATGGTTGCATAGCTTGTGTCCTGACGATCATTATGAGCCATATATAGAGCACTAAACTATAATTGGACACTCGTTAGAGGTACACAAATTTTGGCTATTGCTATATAGCTGATTTTTAGCTCGGTAGGGAGATATATGATATGCATGCTTACCCAAAATCATTTTAGGTGTCCTAGCCCATTCAGTTACATTCCTGAACCATGTAAGTATATCCAGAAACTTCAACCAAGTGATAATTTTGCATATTTAGTTTACTAGAGGTACACAAAAAAGAGAAACACGCCTATAACTGCCGTTTCCAATCCCTCTCCCCCTCCTTTGTCTATGGTGTAACTACCTGCATTGTATATTGTATATAACAGCTTTCAGAAACAGGTTTGTTGTAAGTGCACACATACCAAGAAAGGATATGTTTGGAACTTTCGGGCAACTATACACAGTGTTGCCTGGTTGATTCCCCAAAAAATCCAGGATCAGTGACTGAGTTCAGTGTCTAGGGTGGTAACTGGTCTGAATGCATAGTTACTAGATACACACAGAAAAAAAACAACAACAGATTTTTGCACCAGAATACACCATTAATAAAAAACAGTCTACTAGTAATGCTTCAATTAGCTACCCCTTCCACTCAACTGTCACCAGACCTGGTACAGGGCAGTCAGTCTGGGGATGTGATTATCCATGTGCTTTCTGCCCATGCGCTTTCTGCCCATGCGCATAAACTGGTTAGGCATAGGCAGGTAAAGGTCGCCAACAAACATGCATAGATACTAGATATCCGTAGAAATGAAGGTAAGAGCTTCTATCAGTCCATACTTCCGTATTAACTACACAAATCCGTAGAATACAGATAAATCTGTACACCTGGCAACACTGTATACACTATAAAATAGACCCTAGCTACAATGTAATGTATCCCACTGGCTTCATGCATGTACATGTACATGTTTGTGTGTATGTGCCTGTATCTTGTCTGTGCACATGTACTAGCTATGACTGAGTATACATATTTTCATAGGTTTCTTACCACGGAGCACCTGAGAAGGCATATGAAGTGTTTGTGAGTGCCCTGACGTCAAGATACTATGAGCAAGGTCTCATTATTCCATCACTGGAGGACCACAACCCAGCAGGTCAGAGAGATAAGTATCTACATGGCTCAATTTCATTCCTACACCAATCTGGCATTATTTCCCACAAATAATGCCTAACTGGTGAACAATGAAATCTAAATACCGTAAAGCCAGAAATATTCGCCAGGAGAAAATTTTCACCAATTTCACCACCTGTTCTTGTTGGCGAAAATTTTGTTCCGCTGGGCTTGGTGAAATTTTGTTCAGCAAAAATTATCAGCTATACAGTAGACTATGTCTGACTCAATCCCCAATCAATTAGTCCACTAAAGAAATACTGTACTCATGTGCATATATATATATGTATGTACATTGATACAGATGTGATCATGGACATGCTTGGTAACTTCAAGATGCGTCAGATCATCACCGAGAATTACCAGAGCTCCAAGGAACCTAGGCTGGTTGAGAAGGCTATAAGACAAGCAAGGTACATACGTACACACACAATACAAGTACACAGTGTACATCTACCTTGGCCTGTATGTGTATACTATATACATCAAGGCTTGCACAATATATAGCATACAGGAAGCATGCACTGCTTTACAATATGTCAGGGGATTCTTTGTGCCCTGTTTTTCTCGTCTTCCTTGATCCACATAGACTAAATATAGAAATTTTATTTCTACTCAATTGAAGTGCCTATATATTCACTAAGTACGTGTTAGGCTTTTTCCTCCCTGTGCTTTGTGGAAAAAAATACTATTCTATGTATGTGTGTATATACATTTACATGTACCTGTGTACAGGTGGAAGGAATACAGTATATCAATGACCTCTGTGGACTCTCTCAGCTCCACCTTCAAACACATCATCAAGGGAGCCAAGAATGTTGGAGAGCGTCATGGCAGTAACCTGACCCGGATAGCTGCCCTAGAGGCCAGGGCCTCCAAGAGAGTCAGCATGAGTGTCCTCTTCTTCCTACCATTCATGTTTGCACTTTATGCCTTTACACTTGGTGAGTTGGTACTGGTAGGTGTGACGACCCTTACCTTTAGAAGTTGGTAGGGGTCGTCGACAGCACTTGTAAAGTTTCACAACTGGGTTTTCATACTATGTGCAAGGATAATTCCACACAAGGCAAACACTATTGGAATCTTTTGAGGGTGGGAAATTTGCACAAATTTGACATTTCCATTTAGTTTCGTTCTTCTCGCTCAGAAATTTTCCACCGTAATCACGTCTATTTAATTACATTTATGACAACATCCTATAGGTACCACATATATCCAGGAGGAGGCAGCTCTTCTAGTGATAGCTGGAGTGTGTGTCTTCTCCACTGCCAGTGCCCTCTTCATGTTCCCTGCAATGTACCTCTACTACCAACCAGCTCTCAACGTGTACGGATTTGAGAGAGCTGACGGGATTGGACGAGCTCACGACATCGTGATTCAGGGGTTCATTCGATTTCAGTCCATCTCGTTTTTACCTGTTGTCTTTTCAACAACCTTGCTCTACTTACTGGTGGGTACTGTAGTGACAGTATACAATGTACATGGATGTAGCTTATTGTTTCATCTCTCCACTGTATGTGTTTTGATTTCAAATATTTGCCTTTTATATGGACATGTAGCTTATAATATCAGACTAACTAGCAGTTACAAGGACTACTGTAAACAGTGAATGCAACTGTACATAATATCAGCTATCTTAAGCTACGTGAACCACATACTAAAGCTAGGTTCACAATATATATGCAAGCGGCTGCGTTACCATGCGTCAAGGGGGTTTCATACAATTATCACACAACTTAAAACCACTATAAGCTTATGGCAGGTGCGATCTGATGCGTCTACTGGTGTGTCAGCAACGCAGAGATAGAAATCAATCCTATCCTTGCGTTTGAACGTTGCATCAAACACGTGTCGCACGTTTTTGCACTATTGTGAACTAGGCTTTACACACTCCCTCACACACACACACACACACACACACACACACACATGTACACACACTGCAGCTGGTGAATGCTCAATCTTACGACTTACTTGTCTACCTTCAAGTTGTTCTCACCAACGTTGCTCTCAACCAGACATGGATAGCTCTCCTCATTGCCCTCATCTGTACCTTCCCTGCAAAGGCATTCCGTCTCTCTCCTATCATTGCTGCTGTTGCTGGCTTCTCTAGCGGCTTCTTTGTTCCAGTTGAAGTGCTGCATTGGGGGTGAGTCGCCAACAAGCAGAAATGCTGGCCAAAAATCAGTGTTGGATTACTTCAAGCCATGCAAATACATGTAGCTATCTGTTTGCTGGGGAGGGGGGAGGGGGTGGAGGGAAGGTTGTAGATTTAGGTTGAACATTGCTACGGCCACTGCATTATAGAATACAAACAAGTTCATTTGCAAATCTGTTAGATATGAACTCAGGAAAAACTCGCAACTCACAATAAAAACTTGTCCTATACTGCAAATTGTGATTCGTCTCGATTATTGCTTGCAGGTATCGCTGGTTGGTCTACATAAACCCCAACTATTTTGGACTGTCCTCGGTGGCGTTCTTTGTTCTGTCTGACTTTGAAACAAATTGTATGGGAAACCAGCTAGAGTGCTTTGCCACCTCAGGTCCCTATGTACTCAGCACTTTTTTCTTCAACAATATCAACCCCTACATACACATTGTCGTAAGTACACAATGTATAGTGCAGTATCTTGACATGTGTGACTTGTGTCATCTGCATAATTCTACTTAGCTTCATTTCGGTCATTTTGTATGTGTACACGTTGTGAGTGTGTGTGTGTGTGTGTGTGTGTATGTGCAAGAGAGAGAGAGAGAAGACTAAAATGCTTTCCTCGCTCTTATAACAGGTTCTGTTCAGTTTCACAATCTTCTATCTCATTCTGGCTGTCTTTGCCAACTGGGTGAGGCACACATCCATTGGTTCAAAGCTCAAGAGAGTAGCCATCTTCTTTAACAAGTAAGCCCCACCCCGTACCCACTAGTACAGGTACATGTACATTCTATACTATTATCACTCCATTAATTATTGAATTGCAGAAATGCAAGAGACTCGCTGACCAGGGAATTTGATGAGCATTACGATGAGCTTGAGAGACAATACAGCAATGAGAATGGACTGGACGAAGAACCAGCATGTGAGTTAAACATTTTTTTTTGTTGCATACTCCTTTTCGAGAGGCCCTATAAAGTCTTATACATCTTATTACTGATCCACTGCTCTTATTCATGCCATCTTCCATCCATCGTTGCCATATAAATCTCACAGCTGCATTGAGTCAGTGTTTAGCAGTCTCTATGGAGTTCAGTACTATAATAATTATTACTATGACCTAATATTGATATTATAGTAGCAGTTACCATAGCAACACATTTTTTAACCCCCAATTGTGGGACAGCCAGAGGTGATAGAGGGTCATTAGCATGTTAATGGTTCAGTAGTGACTGCTATCAAAATAGTTAGATGTTGGTTTCGCAGTTCTACTCGCGGCTTCACCACTTGTAGAATATGCAAAACCAACATCTATATATCATTTGGTACATGTACATATACAATTGTGTGTCACTGGGTGTATATAATACTATTGTCTATACCATGGCTATGGTTATAGTGATACTATGGTATATTGATACAGTATTATAATTATTGTTGTCTTTATGCACAGATGGTGTGGATGAGTATCAGCAAAATGGCCATCTGTCCCCGTTACAAGAGGCAGAGGAAGAAGAAGAGGACGAATATGAAGAAGACGTAGGAGAAGGAGAGGGAGAGGGAGAAGGAGAGAGACCGTCAGAGGAAGCTGAAAAACATAGTGGTGAGGAGGCTGGCTCCCCAAAGACCAAAGCCATTTGGCAAAAGGTGGCAGCTAGGAGCCTTGACATGGTAGAAAATGACAAAACAGCCAGTTTAGAGGAAAAGCAGGAAAGTGGCGGGGAGGAGCAGTCTGGATGGAACAAAGTGAAGAAGGTTCGAATCCAGAATGCCAAGCGTCCCTCGAAGCTTCAACTCGGTGGAAAGCCGACTCCAAAACTCGTTGCAGTTATGAAGCAAGCTCAGTCGATATATCTTCGTGAGGGAGAGAGTCATCAAGTCTGGAGGCCAAAGAAACAGCTATCTGATGATGTGCAAAAACTGAACAAAGAACTGAACCAAGAGAGACAGCCAACACCGGATAAAGCAACAAGGCAGCCTCTACAGACACCCACAGCATCAAAGTCTTCTCTGCGATCTCGACAGAAGACTGTCTTCAATCGAGCATTGGCCACACAGGCTGTGCTGAAAGAGACAACTGATGAACTTTTGAACGAAGCAGACGAAGAAGGAGATGAAGTGAACAAGCCAAAAATTTCGCTCAAGGAAGCGTCCAAGCGTATCACAGCCAATTTGAAAAAACAGGAGAGCCAGGCAGGTGTTGGGAGTAATAACATATCCAGTGTTGTCTCACAGTATCTAGCCAAGCTTAGAGCTGAGGGGGGAACAGATTTATTGTCATCAGGGGGCAGTGACGCTGCTACATCCCCCCTGGTCCCCCAGCCCACCAAAAGACGACAGGGCACGAGACGTGTTGCGTTCATAGACGATCCCGGTGCAGTTGAGTTGAAGCAGTGGAAGAGACTTGTTCGTAATGCTAAGACACAATCAACCCAGATTGGAACCAAGAGGGAAAGGTTAGACAGTGGCCGAGCACAGACCCAGTACCCCCTCCACATACCTGGAACACCTCAAGAAGATCAGACTTTGACCTCTTCTGGGCATAGGAAAGTGCACAAGACAACATCCGATAGCTCAATTGCCAAGCGTGTTGGATTTAGTGACCACTCACCGCAGTCTAGTCCTAGCCCCAGAGCAAAATCTCCTGGCGGCAGCAGGATAGAATTTGCTCATCAGCCACTTGCTAAACGGGACTCGAACGAAGTTCGCAAGCAGTCAAAAATGGCCGAGATAAAGAAGAAAGCAAAGGATAGGAGACCAACTGTGCAGAGACAGGACGAGCATGTGACTGAATGGCTTGGCTCCTCCTCAGTAGAATCAGATGGTGCAGAATTGAATGGCACCCGCGTACAAGTCACACCACAGCAGGACAAATCAAAAGGAAAGCCAGAAGGAAAAATTACAAGGTTAGATGATTTTGATGAGAAACAGAGAAAGACTAGTACGGGTTCTGTTGATTCACAAGGCCGTCCGAAACGCAGCAGCCATGATCAAGGGTGGATGCAAGACCCAAACGAACAAGAGAGGAGTAAAACTCCGCCCACTCCTCAGGGACGAATCTCGTCTTCGCTCTCTCGGCAAAGATTGATGAAAGTAGAGCCAGCTCCTCAGTCAATGGAGGAGAAAGAAGAGAGGACAGGGAGTGAATCTAGTACTCCACTCACGTCAATATGAAAAGAGAACAGCGTGACTGTTTTAGAATGGTTGTATTGTGGTTGATTTATATTCATTTCTGAATACATAACTGCCATGCATTAATTGGTTACATAGCTGGAATATTATTATTATATTACCGATAATTATATAGAGCAATAAATTTATCATCAGGCAATTATTCAAAAAATTATGTAAAATGTACAATTATTGACTGTGACATCGTCTTATTTGTATTGCCTCAATTATAAGTATTACTGTGTGTTTAATTAAGTGTAATACACATGCATGCTATAATTTGATAATTATTGGATAATTCGCATAATTAAAATTTCAATATTACACTCGTACCTGCATATCACATGATGCATTAATTTTTGTATAAGCCCAAAAAAAGTCGGCACAGTATAACATAACAAAACACAGACACACACACACACAAAAAAAAGGAATCATAATAGCAAGACGTAACGATATAATTAAAAACAAGAAATAGAAAACCACTAAAATCACTTCCATCAAAACGGGTTAGTCGAGTCAAATGAATCTTCGAGAGGATCACGATACGTTGGTTTATGATACGAGTCCGAGGATGAAGAATTGGCGTTAGCCACTTGAGCAGTTTGCTCCTGAGGAAGGTTGGCACAGTAGTAGTGCATTATCGAACCATCAGGGTATCTCGCAAACGCACTGCGACGAGGGATGGAGAGAGAGAGAGAAGAGTAAGTAAATTGCCTTTAGTAAATTTTCAACTCCTTAACAGCCCCAAATAATTCTTCATACATACACGTAGCCTCGTCCCCAGGCCTTCCCATGTTTTTCAACGTTACACGCGAAAAATCGGGAAGGCCTGGGGACGAGGCTATATACACGTACTTTTCAAGATTACAAGTTGTATGCACTTTGCGTATACAATGTAATCACATCCACACCCACAACCTAACTACATACAGACAGTACATACACAATCGGACTGTACTTTACAGTACACAGATGTTACGACCCTTGCCAAAAAATCACAAACTGAAGACGCTGAAAACTTAGGCACACTGAAGTGTTTTGAACGGCATAACACTATACATGTACATGTATGTGGACATTCACTGTTGTTTATCTGTACATGTACCTTGTTCCAAGTCTTCTCTCGCACACTGAACATTTGGTGTTGTCAGTTATGGTGAAACTCGGAGACTGGTTATTGATCTTCTGAAGATTTACCTACAGCAACAATGAGAACAGTATACAACCATACTACCCCAGCACAAGGACATCTTCTATCAGGATACTCTCAACTGTCCCTAGTAGCCTCATTCCTGGGCCTTACATCCAGCTTTTCAGTGTTGCACACTGAAAAGATCAGGGAGCAGGGGACGAGGTTAGCCCCAGCCAAGGATACTTATAGGGTCTACTGACTCTATGACCATGTAGCTAAAGAAGGGTTATTTTTGCACACACCTGTAAGTGTTCAGCATGTCGAAGACTCCTAATGACCTGAATTTTTCTCATGGTCAGTGTCTTTTCCTTGAGTATGGTGGTGAGGAAATCTTGAATGGTGTGCAACGGAATATTGTCAGGTAGAAGCTTTAATACCTGTTGGTGGTTGAACTGACGTTAATTCTAGTCTGATTGGTCACATGGTATACGTGTGATAACGTTTGCAGAAAATTGAAAACTATTTTCAATCATTCAGTAAAGGGTGTTGAATAATAATACGTGCTGAATTTTTACAAGAACTACAAAATGTGTACAATGTACGTGTGTCCAATATAAGGAAATCTTATCCATACTGTTTCACTAGCCAATACACTCTTGACTCCACCCACCTCTGCTGTATTGACATGATGGTGGTGGCAGGCTATCACTCGTAGTGCAGCATTGACATTTGGTTCTGGGCGTGGCACCCCGTACTCCTTCAGGTCAGGCGGGTGAAGATACATCCTGATCAGGGAGAGGTAGACATCACTGCTCTCCTCCTTATCAGCATCATAGTTCTTTCGACAGTAGCTGTACATACATGTATGTATATGTACACACATTGAATTAACATAGAACTAGGCATCTCAGTACCTGCTCAGGCACAGCTATCTAAACCATACAGCAGGAATCAAGAAAAATGGAGAGCCACTGTGGTCAATGACGTGAACTTACTCATCTGCCTTCTTTGGTTCTTTGAGGACGTGTGCGTAGATGGCCAGTGCTACCTCATGTCGACCGAGACGAGATAACAGCAATGCACGCTCCTCAAACATGTCTGGAGGAAAATCAAGTTTCGATTAAGCAGGTAAAAACACACATACATACATACTCACATGTGCGCACACACGTGTGCACATACACTGTAAGTACCTTCTTTAGGGAATTTGCTGATGTGTGTAGAGGCTTCATAATGTCTGGAAGTCTGGAGAAATCGAAGCAGCTTTGTTCTCAACACTCCTAGTTCACCTGGTTCATCCCCAGCACACATTCTTTGATGAGCTAAAGGAGAGAGAGAGAGGCTGATAAAGGGAGGGGTGACAGTGGTCCTCATTTCCTTATTTCCTCGGAATATCTTACGTCTTGTGCTCTGCTTGAGAGCTTCAAGTAGTCTCCACACTTTCTCTCGGTAGATCTCCACCAGCCGATTGTGAAAGGTTGGTGTGGTGTCCTCCAGTTTACCTATGACATGCTCCTGCAGGAATTGAATAATACAAGTAGCTAAAATGAAAGCATTGAGAAAAATAAAAAAAAGGTGCAACTATTGATAGACGCTTCAGGTTCGACTGTCATATATACTATACAGAAAAGTGGATCAGCTACAGTGTATATACCTGCCTGCCTAGACCAATATGCGTAGCAAATTCCAAAATCATGGCAGCTTATGTCGAAATTAATATTTAGACACATGCACACACATGGAATTCTGGCTGTACACATGTAAATGATAAGACCAACATTCATTGGCAACGTTTATTCACCAGGTATGGTATGACTAGTTGAGGTGCAAATGATGACAGGTGGTCGAGCACTTTATTCCGTGGCCACGATTCAACCTCTGAACTCTCCTCCGTGAAGATACGAAGACCATCGTCTTCATTCTCCTAAAAAAAGAACATACAAATAAGCCTCAGAATCAGAGCTACAATGTATGGAGAATTTCTATTGAGCTATATACTTATTACCATAGTAGAACAACAATACCGGGAAATATCATGAGTTCATTGCCACGTATTGTTACGAGTGCGTAGCACGAGTAACAATGCTCGAGGCAATGAACGAGTGATGTTTCCGAGGTATCGGTGTTCTACTATGGTGATAAGGTATTTATCATATATAAAGAAGTACTGGAGCTTCAAGACTCGGCTCGAGTGACACGAAAGGACTGTAGCTAGCTAGTCACTATGTGTATGATGGCAGCTGCCACGCCTAGGAAGGCTATTAAAAGTGTGTAGCTAAGTACAGTAAGTACAGTGCCAGGCACCTTAGCTTATTTATCTAACTTGACAACAAAGCCAAAATGTCTGACAATAGCAACTC
Organism: Stappiaceae bacterium; assembly: GCA_964291365.2. Lineage (GTDB taxonomy): Bacteria > Pseudomonadota > Alphaproteobacteria > Rhizobiales > Stappiaceae > JBDWFY01. Next base: position 58,599 of record OZ220010.1, on the reverse strand, counting down.
ACCTTGGCCTTTGTGCGAGTGCCAGTGCTGGCTAGTACCATAGATAATATAGCATTTACGCTATATTATCTATGCTAGTACAAACATTCAACACTGTTGATACGGTGATCATGTGACCAACACGACTGATATGGATTTTGCACGTGACGAACATGACTGATATGGCAAAATATCAGGCGTGTTGCCGCCCACGTACTCCTATATGTTTGTATTGAAGGTCAAAGTTCAATATACAATAAATTATTATTATTCTCATCAATATCAGAACTGCAATGTTTGTACATTGTTAAAAAATTTCATGGCTCTTAAAGTGATGAAACTTTTTTACACATACATATAAAATACAAAGCCAACAGTACACTGTATACAAGTACACACATGTACATTGAATGAAAAATAATACAGCTTCTACAGCACATATGTACCTTGATGATCCACTTAGAGTACTCCAGGACAAGGTCAATGTGTTCCCCTCGGAGATTCTGGAGGTATCCAATGGTTGGCCACACACCTGAGAGACCACTCACAGGACCCTTGCTGAACTGCTTCAACATCTGGAGAGCTGCATGGAGAGAAGCAAAATTGCATAAAATTTCAATGGTTCACCTATACGACCAAGGATTTCTCTCTCTCTCTCTCTCTCGGCAGTATACACGTACGTACCTTTTTTGTGCTCCTTCTTGGATCGGTAGAGGTCAATGAGCTGCTGGTATTTCTCCTCGTTCCTTAGCACTCTCTCACTCTCAGCCATGTGCAGGTAGTTGTCAGGGAGACGAACAAGGGAGCCAATCAGAGTATTGTTGCCAGTCTAAATCACAATAACAAAAAGTTCAAAAGGTCGTTCCGTAACCAATTCAACGACTATTTCTAGCTAACTTCATGTGTAACTATAGTTGAGAGCATTAATTTTACAAACCTTGATGTAGCATTTCAGCAGCGTGGTATCAATCAACTGTAGCCTCTCTGAAATGAATGGTCAAAAAAATATAGTTACATGTAACAAGCAGGGAGTCATATTGTTTATGCGAGTCTTACCAGTTACAGTTTTTAGGTCAGTGTCTCCGAGGTGGTGCTCAGCGATCTCTGCCTTTTGGTGTTTCTGAAGTTTCTGTTGCTCTTGGTAACGCATCTATATAGGTGTGCATAAATGATCAAATAAAACGATAGAGTTATCTCAACATGCATAAAAATAACTCCTATCTGGCTACCTGAACTACTTATTGTATAGAGGGAAATTTTCGCACGGTGCAAATTTTGAAGTTCTCGTGGATAGATCAGCCGTAGTGAAAATATGAACTACAAAAGTTTCGATAGCACTTACTATGGACTATCAGTGGGAGTGGTCTTGCCAGAGCACCAGTGTGAAATTAAAAGCCACGAAATATTCTTCTAAAGGGCTAGGAGACAACTCCGTGAAAATTTTGCACCAGCAAAAGTTTCCCACCATACAGTATATTATAGAAAACAGTCACAATCTACATTGGAATTAACGGGAGAAGGAGTTCACAAACATTAGAAGGCTAATCTTCCAAGTCTAGAGAACTGTCCCAGAGCCAGCTTATAACACACCTAATAAACGGTAGAATCATTCACTCAGCCTTGAAGATTAGCAGTGGGTAGCACATGAAATTTCAAGAAGAAGCTTATCTTCTATATATCCTAAGGAAACCACCCCAGTGCCTTATCAGACACATCCCAAACAAGCAAAAGGCAGAGCCAATACAATGTACCTGTGTTAGGTAGGTAATGAGATGTTTCATGGCCTCTTCCAGCTCCTCCCCCAATAGCACGGGGGGTTTGGTTGGGTGGTTGTGCTGAGAGATGACGTTACGGAGCTCTGACGGTAGCAGGCTAGGGTACAAACCAATCACATTCACCGGATCTGCAGCACAAGCAATATTACATACACGTACATTGTACAATAGTGAAAGCACACATGTACAATCATGTCATGCATGAGAATTGAGAAATTGCACAATGAAGTCCACTCAAAACACAAAGAGGCCTACATGTACATTCCGTTGGCCATTGCCTAGCAACCAAAGTTTTTATAGGCAAATTACTGGCTACCAGAGGATCGTAGAGTAGTCCAATGATAAAAGGGGTCATGGGCATACAAAACAGTTGCAAGACCTTATGCACCCCAATTAAGATCTTGAAACTATATATTACATATACAATCATACTGTACACGAGGTGGGTAGGGAGAGTTCCCATGGGACAAAAGAGCTTTTTAACCTACCACCCCTAGTTCTCAAGGCTAGGCACCTAAGTGGCTACTTTTTGCTGGGTTAGGTTTGCCTGAGCAGGCAATGAGATGGATGGTTGCCCCTTAGGTTTAGGATTGGTAGCAGAAGATAAACCTACTGAATTTTCGTGTACATTAACATGACTAGAACTCCATTATTAACTACTATCTCACTCCTGCGTGTAAGCATCATATCCCGGAGGTTTATTTAAATACTTAAACAGAAGCAAAAATCTTTGCTCACCTTCTTTGATTTCCAGGTAGTGCTCTAACGATTCTTTGAACTTGTGGTTGGAGAATTCGTAGAAGGCAAATCTTCGGACGATTCCATCTCTTCTCTCTCGCTTCCTCTCTCTGTCCTCGTCTATGAGATCCTGAGGTGAGAGAGAAATGAGCTGAGAGGGAGGGAGGAAAGAGAGAGAGAGAGTGAGATTTCCCACTTACGGCTATCTGTAGAGCCAGATCAAACTGCCTGTGTTGCACCAGCTGTGTCACCTGCTGCTCAAAAGGCTTAGGTTCCAGCTTGTAGACTTGAGACTGGCTTGCTATTAGCGTGTTCCTAGACAATACCCAATACATACACATTGTCTAATTATAAAGGATGCACAACCTTCATAACACATGAATACATTTACAAAATTTAATTCTTTGTTATTTTTGTGGATTAGTATAACCCAATAAAGCCTACTTTTAAATATTAAAATGTTTAGCAACATGCACAGGCTCATCCATGGTCCTCAAGAGTTTCCACACAGTATAATAACTACCGTTGAATTACATAACTCACTGGCTGCTAGTGATAAATTTGACAGCGTCTGGCATCCGAACTGTCTGTACCTGGATCTTCTGCTCCAAAGCACGGATTTCAATACCCCTATATACAGTGAACATAAGATCATTATACACTGTATATTATTATTATTGCAAATATCACAAAATAACATAACCTCTTCATAATATACATGCACATGAGGCCAAATGGAGAATTGACAGGATACTGTTACTTTGGGTTGCTTTAGATTGGTACTGATAGCCACATGTACTTGAGGTACACACACAAACATATACACACACACACACAGACACACACACTCACACTAATGCATGCACGCACACAAACACTCACACACACACACACACACACTCACAGTCATACATGCATGCACACAAACACTCACACACACACACACACACATACACTCACACACACTCACACTCATGCATGCACGCACACAAACACTCACTCACACACACACACACACACACACACTCACACTCACACTCATATATGTACGCACACAAACACTCACACACACACACTCACACTCATACATACACACACACACACACACACACACATACACTCACACACATACACTCACACACACTCACACTCATGCATGCATGCACACAAACACACACACACACACACACCCTCCCTTACTTGGGCAGCAGTCCAATCATAAAGGGGTGCACATGTTCAATGACCGCTGGCAGATCGGACCAGATCAATGGCTGTTGCTGAGTCGGCTTGGCGCTCGAGTCCAGGCTGACCTGCATCTCGTCCTTTAAGACGAGGATCTCCCCACTTATTAGCGGGAGGAAGCACGGCTCTGTGCGATTGGTGCCGATGGCAAATAGCTCCTTGGTGTCCCCATCAATCTAGAGGTACCACATACAATATAGATACATGTCTGTAATGGTACATATAACATTTGTTTACATGGTGCACATTCCACATTTTGTATGCATGTTATTATACATGTAGAAATTTATGAGGGGTGGGGTATATAGCAGAATGATTTGACTACAGCTACACATAGACATGAGTGAGTGTCAATGCCCCATCCATATTAGGCTAAGCCTTGAACTATCATGTATATGTAGCATGCAGCCTGGCCAAGGAGAATGAGCATATGACAAGGAGATGGAGGAGGGAGAGGCGGGGTAGGGGTGGGGATAACACAAGTATAACGTGCAAGCACTCACAGTGACATGGTAGAGGTCCTTCTTGATACACACAATGAGACTGTCCCCCACCCACGCAAATGCCTTAGGGGTGTCTGGAAAATTGTGGTCGGCCTGTGATAATAATAATGAAAGTCAAGTACAATGCAGTACTCACACACCAAGGGCTCATAGACTCCTAAAGGAAGAGGGCATATAACTAGGCACCTGGCAAAATTCAAATCTAGGCTAAAAATAGTAAAATCCTCAGCATGCACAGTGCAGTCCAGACAGCTGTTGCTACTATAATTAGTTACAAACCACTGTCTGGTTTGAATTTTGCTAGGTACACAGGACAGCATGGCAGTTACATGCCCTCTTCTTCTTTAGGAGTCTATACACCTAACAATTCTTGTTGTCCATAGTTCATAGGTATACACTCACATATGCACATGTACAGTGTAGATATGTGCATATTATGCCATGTTTAGAAAATCACGTCTAAAAACATGCAAGTTTACTCTACATGGTGAGATAGTGGCTTTTGGATTGTTGCATGCGGTAGATGTTGATAATAGAACAGATGCATAACATGCACAGGCCACGCCACAGAACATCCATCGAGTAGTGATATCTTCAAGATATTCCAATCCAAAAGGTGATGACCGACATATACACAACAATGTCATTCCAAAACCAAGAGGAAACCATCACAAGCGCCATGTGTACATGCACAGTACATATAAACAAAATCTTCTACAAGCAACCCCAAAGCTATTTCGTGGTTTTGCCAAATTCTGCTCAAAAACAAATTTTCAGAGATAGTGGTCAAGCTTCCTGCCACGTACTGCAGCTGTTATGAACTTGAAATTTCGTGGGAGAAATTTTCGTGGCTATGCTCAGACTCGTGAAATCTGCGAAAATTTTTAAATCTCGAAAATTTTAGGCTCTGTGATACACTTGTAGCCACAAGATAAGCTAAAGAGGTAACTCACCTTTGTGATGTTGAAGCAGTTCCTCTTCCACTCATACAACTGCAGTCTCTTCTTTGTAGACACACCCACTCTCAGTTCCCGCCCAAACCCCACCCTCCCACGAAGCTTCTGCCAGTCTACGGCAAAATAGGTGGCACCGCGGGACTTGGGAAGGTGACCAAGGATCGTAAATGTCTCTAGATCGGCAAAGAATACTTCACTGTCGGAGAGACCAAGGAATATGTTGCACTCTGGAACTACTGCCAACTGGAGGGGAGGGAGGAGGAAAAGAAAGAGAGAGAGAGAGAGTACACCACAATGAATGAAACATACAGTACACCTCTTACTTATTTAGTTAGTTAGACCGTGCTACACCATCCCGGACATTATCTTTGAGTAAGATAATGTCCAGGATGGTGTAGCACAATCTAACTAACTAATGACCCCCAATCGAGAACTCAGTCACTGAAAAGTATACCTCGTGTTGCAAATGACCATTTACCTGTGTGATTGGTTTGATAGTGAACTTCTTGAGTGTTTTTGTGAGCTTTGCATCATAAATCTTGTCCAGATCTGAGAAACAAGTAATCCATAACCAGTCTTTAATATACCAATATGTAAATAAAGCATTCATAATACTCGCACACAAAACCACACCCAACATACTTTTAATAACGAGCTAAGAAACTCAACATGCACACAATAATCACACACAGCTCCAGTAGAACAAACTATTGCTACCTGTTGATTCTTTGATATTGTACACCAACAGGTGAGCCTCATTCTTTGTACTGCACGTGCTCAGGATGAACGAGTCAGCTGCAAAATATTTATAAAAGTTATGCTCCTTGAACAAAACTACAGGCATACATGGTGATAATACAGCCAGATATAAGTGAAATATGCCTATGTAATACCAATAATTGGCTGTAACTGGATACTCTAAAAAAGGAGGAGGGAACCGGGTATTCTAATTAATGCCCACCAAAGGTCACGTTCTGTCAATTTTTATACTAAAGCAACCTACCCCACGTTGCGATGGCGCAGATCTTGAGCGGCAGTTTCTCGACCAGTCGAATGATATCAAAAGCATCGTGCATTGCTGGAAGTGGAACAAGCCGATCCCCAAACGAAGCCAAGAAGGGTCTGCAGAGCTCACTAAACGGAAATGTGAAACTTATAAACGGAGTAGATTACGGAGGACGGATCGTTCACATGTACATGTACATGTACGTACATGTAACGCGCGCGCATGCGTATTTTAGTGGACCGTGGGTCCGGGTACCGGGTACCGCGCGCGGTACCGGTCGAAGGTGGAGAAAACCACGCCCCTAGTTGCTATGGTGACACATTTTCAGCCAGATTGGACACACGAGCACAATCAGTGAATGGCTCAGTTTGTGAGACTTTGGGAGAGCCGGAGAGACATACTGCTAGCTGTAGTGGCCGCTTCAAAGTAAATTTATGTTCACTAGATATGTAGAGGTTCATATTTATACTGTCTTTTTCGCCTGTGCCCCCTAAATTTGCATAAATTTCTCATAGAGAGGCAGAAGCCCACCGTGTGGAAGAGTACAATGCAGCTGTCACCATACAGAGCTGGTTCAGAGGATGCAGGTTTAGAGCTCACCTCAAGTGAGTTCAAAGAGTGTGTGTTTGTGTGTGTCATATGTGTCCTGTATCTGATCTGTAGTGATGTACGTATACACAGAGAGATGTTGCATTGATATAGTGCATATGACATTGTGTAGGTACATGAACAAGTGTGCCATTGTACTCCAAAAGTATATAAGAGGATATCTTGGAAGAAAAGCATTCTTCTTTCGGGCCAAGGTACATGTACTGTATATGATTATATTAATGTACATGCATTGCATACATGGCTGCGCACACTTTGATGAGTCATCTTTCTACCCTTTAGGAGTACTATGAGGAGATGAAATGGAGATATTACAACAAAATGGCAGCTAGGGTAAGATATTTTGCTACAACAGTTCATGTAAAAAGTAAGATATTTTCACCATATCGTTTTTTAACATAAAAAGCTCATAAGCTGAGACCTCAAAAATCAGCTGATATCACGATGTTTAAGATAATATTGAGGGGATGTTCCATCACTTTTTTGTTAATCTGTTCAGATCCAGAGCACTTGGAAGGGTTACTATGTGAGGAAGTATGTGTTTGACTACTATGCTCACAAGAGGAATATGGAAGAACTGGCCAAGAACAATGAAGTAAGGAGGACACAACTGCAAGCTCAGCAAGAGAGGGAGGAAAGAGAGAGACTTTTAGAGGAAGAGAGACAACAAGAGGTGAGGAAACTTAAGTCAGTGTACACGTTTCATTAGGCCATGCCAATTTAATTCCTTGTTCAACGGACCCGATCGACCCTATATTTTGCTGATACCAAAAAAAAAAAAAATTAATTAAGGAAAAGGTCAAAGTGCAAACACAATGTTGATAGCCACGTGATTTCTTTTGTAGAACACTAGATTTGTACGTAACTCTGGCTAAATGACTGGAGACACTCAGTTACTGTTTTTTGCTTGTACCAAAGCTAATGTTTTAGTAAAGACATCAACTTTCTATATCAGAGCAGGAAGCAATAACAGGAAGTGACATCATCTTTAATTATTATTTTCTTCCCTACCTACCGACCCTACTTCATTCCCTGGTGTTCCGTTGAACAAGAAATTAACTTGGTGTGGCCTTACCTCCAATGAATGCAATGATGGTGTATCCACGATAATTTAGCCATCTCAAAGCAGTCAATATTAATGTTTTTGCTCCCCCCCCCCCCCCCCCATTATCTATTATTTTATTAACTCTCTGGACAGATGGAAGCTGAAGAAGAGGCTAGAAAACACCACTACATGCTGAGCACACAATGTGTAAGTACATGGTTGTATATCTCTTTATTGTGGCTACTGTATTTACTGGACTTATTGTTTTGTTGTGGTTGTACAGAGAGAAGGTGTCTTCAAGCCTCCATATAGCAGGTAAAGTGCAGACTGTAATGTGAATGTCACATGACAACTGACGCTGTGCATTTGAATCACAGTTATATTATGTGCCTTATGCACAGCTTATCTCATCCATTTGAAGAACGTATGAAGTCATTGCGATTTACTTATCTAAGAAAACTGAACAGACCAAAAAAGAAAAGAGCATTATCGGATGGAACTACACAGCAAGACCAAATGAGCTCTCATGGAGATAGGGCACTATCATCAGATACAAAGGATGGGATCACACTGCCGCCTCTGGTGTCAAAGGTCAAGGTTCAAGGTCCATTCCGCCAGCCAGAGGAGGTGTGGAGACAGAGGCACAAGCCACTGAGTCCAACACTGAAAGTAGCCACATCATATAACTCAGTGGAGATGGCAAGGTAAACTTGCATGCACAATCCTGACAAGTCATATGCTTAAAGCTGCCTCTCTCTCTCTCTCTCTCTCTCAGGGCTGAATTGAAGAGAGATGAATGGATAAATAGAGTGATAGATGAGAAATTTCTTCCATTTACCCGTCGTGAACAGAGATATGAGCCCTTGCTACACACACAGAGTTCATTCACTAAACCACTCTATGGCACTAAACAGTTTAGAGATGAAGAATTCCACAAGCAAATTTCACCTAAGGTACTATCAGGAGCCCACGAGTGCCCAAAGGGCACGAAGGAGCGTCTAAGTATGCATACATAGGCTATCCTATCAGTTGTCATAATCGCTAGTAGTACCACTGTTGTACATTTGGTTAGCTCTATGTAGCATGGTTTAGTGGTTTATACTTGCTGGCAGCCATGCCTGATGCAATTAGAGGTTGAACACATGGCACACATGGATTACCATTAATTTTATGGTCATCCTTGAACTCTGGCTTAGTGAGCTGATGGTATACGCACTTAGATGCTCCTTTGCTGCCCGTGGGCAGTTCATGGGCTCCTGGTATACATGTAGTAGTACTGTATGTTGTGTGGGAGGTTATGTTGGTATGGCTGATGTATACAAAGTTACAAACACACCTACATGATAATTATATACACATTATGCACACACACATAATATATTATGTGTATGCAGGCATTTCGAACTGTTGTCCCTCCCATTCCCATCTTTGACAAACTCAATTCAACATATTAATGAAGTACATGTACGTAACTACCATCTATAAAACTAGTGTATTGTGTCTATGGGATGTTGCTATTTTTATGCACTAATCTATTTATAGCTTGCACTCCTTAGATGGTAACTAGTACTAATTTTAACACAATGTATAGATCACTGCTAGTGTTAGGTAGCCATAGGTGGACTGTCATGGCTGGTAGTGAAACTTCATTCAATAGTTATACTTTTACCTACAATTGGAAAGTCAATGACCTCAAAACACGCCTACATAACCCTATTAAGTTAAGCAGTCCTACCTTTAGTTCACCAAGTGGAGTTAAGCCTGCCACGAAATGGATGCTCACCATATTCAATGGAGATCGTATGCAGGCACCTCCAATATTAGTTGGCCAGCAATATTTATCTGCTGAGCTAACACGGCTGGCTTGCTGTGCCAAAGCTACTCCACTACTCGGTGCTACTAGTAGCGCTGGAGGTGTGCTACAGATAGGATCCGCAGCACCCGTACAACAACTTGGGTTTGGGATTGGAGGATTGAGACTGGGACCACCTCCCACATTGTCAAATACACCAGTACTTCAGAAACAAAAAGATGATGATGATGAGGATGTATGGGTGGAGGCAAATCTGACACCTAGCATACTTACTGGTAGTATGGCTGGTGTAGAGGTATGTACACATACCTTTCAAGAACCAACAAAACTGCGTTTGTATAAGCCAAAACCAGCAGGTATTTTACCACTACAAGACACTGGTGGCACCAATGTGATCACTTTCAATCGATTTCTGAGAATGTCCAAAATAAATGGTTCAAAGAGTGTGAGTTTTTCATGTCAGATCAAGGTATGGTCATTGGATAAACCAATACATGTAGCCAATGAGCTATTACCCTCACCAGATACCACCAATGCTGACAAATTATCAGATTTCAGCCTCAGCAGATTCATGGAAGAAGCTCGCCAAAACAGCCTTTTTACGGATGTTACACTCGTAGCGGATGGAAAGGAGTTCAAAGCACATAAAGTTGTCCTAGCCTCGCAATCGCAGTTTTTCAAGACACGTTTTTCCAGTCGCTGGACAGATCCCCGAACAATTGGCTATACTGGTGATAGAGTTGAGATGACAGACGTTCCTGCAGTCATTATGGAGGCAATTCTGTCGTACATGTACACCGGAAAGGTAGCTAATGTAGGGAAGATTGCCTATCAGCTACTCCCAGTTGCCGAAGAGTATGGCTTGGTTGGTCTACGAAAGATGTGTGAGGAAGCGCTCATCAAATCACTGACAAGCACTACTGCTGTAACTATGCTCATTCATGCTGCAGCTCATAATGCACCCGATTTAAAGAAAGCATGCATGGAGTTCATTGTATCAAATACTGCATCCGTGAGGCAGAGTGAAGGCTGGGGCAAGCTGAAAGAGACGCAAGCTTATCGAGATTTATGGGTGGAATTGCTGGAAAATATTGCTGAAAAGCATTCCACAGCCAATACTGCTGGGATGTCCATATACCCTAATCAGACTCAGACATTTGCCGCACCTACAACAATTAATCCCCCACAATTCCAATTTGACCTGTAACTATCGGACTGCATGTGTGGAATCGTTACTTTTCTGCTGTGATCATAATTAGCTACATGGTATTGTGTGAGATTTCATACTGATAGACATTATTATTTTGCTCATGCATTTATTATACACATCTACATAAAGGCACACACATTCACATACATACATATGGGCATGCATGCAATCATTTATACTGTACATGGCACTATCTAGTCATACTCAGCTGTCATACCTTTCTATTAAATTTTAGTTCTGAGTATTAAATTTTATGGTTGCTAATAACATCACTCATATGACTAGTACTATTATAACAATACTACTGACATGAATTTATGTATGGCGTGGGGATATCATTCATTTACCATACATCTATTTACTATTGCATTCATACGTCAGTATACATTAGCCTCGTCCCCAGGCGCTAGGCCTAGGCTCCCTCAGCTTTGCTAACATTGAAAAGCTGAGGGAGCCTGGGGACGAGGCTAAATACACATGGCACTAATGATCCCCAGTGGCTTGTGAGATACATGACCGCGTGATTGTATTGCGTGAGTGGTGACGCAGCTATTATCGAGGGGATTTACCTGGGACTTTCCCTGAGTATGGGCCGTTTTGCAGTTTTGTGAGTTTGGTTTAATACTATATCAACGGAATGCCTCTAGGCAAAGAGCTTAAGAAGGTTGGTCGTAGCGTTGGGGCCGCGTTTGATGGTCGTGGAAGACACAATTTTGTTCCCTATGAACTAGAAAGTGGAATGGTGATCATCTGTAGCTATTGTGGATGGAAAAAGGACGATTGCAAGAATAAGAAGAATTGCTCTGGAAATCCAGATGGTCCCTATGCTAAGCTTCTTCATGGTGTGATAAAGAAGAAGCTGTAAAGTCTGAGACTACGTAATTCAATGCATTTTACTTCGTGCCGCATTTAATTATAATAGCCGCTGTATCGGCATTGCTGTCAGTGTCACTGTATTCATTATTATCTTCACTCATGAGCTGCACCTGTTTATTCCAACTATTAATAGCTATTAAGTTATACGTACAGGTTTACTGTGAGCAAAGGCTGTCCCCCTCATGATTGGTTTGTATCGATCATCTTATTCATATTAAAACTGTTCCTTGTAATAATAGCCCCACCCTACACTAAGTTGCTCATCAGAAAATTAATTATTGCCACCTATATCTAATGTGCTAATAGTGACAATTAGGTCTATAATTAACTGGCCAAATAACTTATATTGGTGCAAGCGTACTATATTATTATCCATGGCCTAAGTTCTGCCTTATGCTGTCCTAGCTATATGTTTACTGGAAAGGTAGCCAACATAGGGAAGATTACTCAACAGTTACTCCCAATTGCTGAAGAATACGGTGTGGTTGATTTGCGAAAGATGTGTGAGGAAGATCTTATCCAATCACTGACGAGCAATACTGTCATAAGTATCCTCATACACACTGCGGCTCACAATGCATCCGATTTGAAGAAGGCATGTAGCTATAGAATAGAATTTATCATATCCCATACTGCAACTGTGTGGCAGAGTGAAGGTTGAAGGACCAAACACATCATGATCTGTGGGTGGAGATACTGGAAAATAATGCAGAAAAGTACTAAATCCATACAGTGGTAATGTGTAATATACTCCTACTAATATTTATTTTAGCTTTAGAACCAGAACTACCCCTTAACAGCTCCCGGCTAAAATATTGGTGTACCTAATAATAACAATAACGTTATTAAGACTTAACTCTCATCATTTTTGGCATCATCTAATGAATAAGATGGGATATGGCAAATTAAGACATGTAGCTACAGGGATAGAATTAAGTCTGTCATGTAGCAGCAGTCAAAATTCCTGGAACACCTGCAGAAATTAAGGAGAGATGTACTGTTTATTTTGAAAGCTTGTCAGAGACTTACTGTCGAATTAAAAATCAATCCTAGCTAAGATCTTCAATGGTCGCTTCTTGTTTCTAATCTCCATTTTTGTTCTGTCTTGGATAAATGGAGTGATAGATGAGAAATTTCTTCCATTTTCCCGTCGTGAACAGAGATATGAAGCCTTGCTACACACACAGAGTTTATTCACTAAACCACTTTATGGCACTAAGCAGTTTAGAGATGAAGAACTCCACTAGCAAATATAAGGTAATTATGCTGTGTGACATTTTGATGACTGGTGTGCACACACTCATCCGCTCTTACTTGCAGCCATTTCGAACCGTTGTTCCTTGATTCCTGCCTTTGAGAAGCTCATTATAGAATTAATGACGTTGTGTTAATATTACATGTGCTAGTGCTACATCATTTTTTTGTCAAGCTTGTGTACATACGATCTGCGAAACGCAAGCCCCTGTTGCGCATGCGCGCCAGGTAGTACACTCCGCCCACTTAATAATCTCGAGCCCTCGTGATTGACAGTCTACGCTAAGACCACCGGAAGTCCATATATGTACCATACATTTTAATGTCAATGAGCGGTTTGTATGGCGCCTATGGGGGTTAATGATATGCATGCCATACACGTGGTGCTAAAAATAGTGCATGTCTATGTATGGATGTAACTTCTCCTGTGAGTTACCACTTGTTCTATCTTAAGCACCATTGAAAAGAGCAAGAGCTGAGCTTCACATTGATACCAAGAACAAGACCACAGGCGCCGAGATAGCCGATAAAGAGATGATCCAGATTTAGGCCGCTTATGGCTGATGGCATCTTTGAATTGGGTGCAAATCTGTAACACTCAAAACAGCACCATGGCACTCGAGCCAGAAGTAGGTAAGTACCAGAGCGATGATCCAGCCGAATCTCAAGTCTGCTTGAACCACTTGATGAGCACGAACGCACTTCGAATATCTAAAATAATTTCTCTCTTTAGCCTGTTATATTTTCTTAGTAGTACCTAGCTAGGCTGTCAACCAAAGATTAGATTAAACTTTAGCTACTAAAATAGCTACGTTCTGGCTACAAACTCTTCGTCTTGACTACTTTTTTCGTAACAGCTCAACTCGCTCGTGCATTTCTCGATCTTGTCTGGCTGACTGGAACTTTGAATTGGGTGCAAACCTGTAACACTCATTCCAGAACGAAAAATGAGGCTTTATCGATGTCCATACCACGGTGGCAGTGTATAGCATTAGCGTGGAACAGAGCCGCTTGAGGTGCTTCGAGAAACGAGCCTTCGAAAACACGAAAATTTCATTCTGCCCTAGGTAGGGCGCGATACACGGACAGTTGTACGGACGTATACGAGATCATTGCGTATATCCGCGTAATACATACGCGTGCATGCGTAATCATTCATCATTTCCGTTTTGTCATTAAATTGTAGGTCTTAGTGTAGACTGTTGAGAGGTAAGCGCGAGACTGCCTTCGATTGATAGAAATGTCTCAGATTGAACTTCACGAGTTGAAAATGAATTCAGTCAGCGGGAATGGGGCTGTAAGCTAGTTCTACACTATAGCTAATAATATTATATTATTACATTACCGCCCGGGTATATCGATTTATGTATTATCAGGAAAATGAGGTGTACAGATCTAACACACCATGCAATGAATTGGAGATAATCAATGTAGGCGACCCAGCTTATAGCAGCTCTATGTATTGCTATTATATCTGTTTAATTTATCATTTACAGGCAATTAGGGAAAACCGCTTTAACGTTGATTTACTGAACCAAACAGATGTTGATAACTACCTTGATAAAGAGAATGAGTTCACTGCCTTGCATTTTGCTGCACACTTTAATAGACATGCAGTAGTTAAGATGCTTCTAGAAGAACTAAAAGCAGGTCAGTGTTATCAGGTTACAACAATGATAGCTAGATTAACTGAGTCATCGAGTTTAAGTGACCAACTTGCAATTGGATCCGGAGAACATTTAAACTATTAAACAGTGTGAATTAACTAGTTGGACAAGTTAGGTCCAGTTCCTACTCATGATCAGGATGGTTATTGAATATGGTCCTAAGTAGCAGATTGAACATTTCTTTGACTACGTATACGTGATATCGATCATGATTCGATCATGCCCATGCATGGAGGCCTTTGGAAATGTGCGGTACAGTGATAAGTTAGCTATACCCAGGGCTTTAGCTAGTAGTACCAGTGGTGAACTGCATAAAAAGGGGTGTCAGAGTTTAGGTAGCTACTTCTTGTGTGATTATCAGTGTACTGTAATTATCTGATAGACCAGTGTAATAAAATTAGTTTGGGACCTTTGATTTTATCCAACAATTACCTTATAAGGCTGGCAAATACAATAATGTGGGGTATTCCCAGTGGCATTTTTTGTTATTGTTAATGATAAACTGTTGGACAACCAACACAACCTATCTGTGGTCCGCTGTGGGTTAAACCATGCAGCACTCAGAGAGTTTCTCTGAGTAGACCATCTGACGTGGCCTTCATATAGCTTCTGTGTAGGTAGCTACAGAGCCACCATAACCATGAAGCATTTAGTAAACTAAGAGGGTCAAAAAATTTTATTTTACAGTGGTACATTACTTAGTATGAGTTCCCATATTAAAATTAATGATGAGCTATTAGTATACGTATCTGCAAAATCATACATGAAGTAATATTCATCTACCTATACTATATCATGGTATTCATCAAGGATAGATCATGACAAGAGTATTGAACTCCCATACACAAGTCAGTGGAACTTTCACGTGACAATAGAGTTCCACAAGCAAAACCAGTAATCAGTCCCACATGAGATGTAATTTGTTATATAAATACAGCAGCATGCTGAGTCGCATGTGGTTATTGCTCTATAGCAGTGCATGACTCTTGGTCAGGTGTGTAATTATTATTTTACGTAAATAGATATGAAAAAGAGGGACAAAGCTGGAAATACAGCAATCAACATTGCTGCCCGCTTGGGTTATGATGAGTGAGTAATCATGATTATCCATTTGTGTATGTGTGTGTGTGTCATGTTGATTGATACAGTAGTAAACATGTACACACAACTGTACATGCTAACAAAAACAATTGACAAAATGCACTATTATTCTATCAGAGTGGTTTCTACAATGATTGATCATGATCCAGAGTACACCATGTTGCGGGGGCAATTTGAGTCTATTCCCCTGCATAATGCCAGTTTACATGGTCACTGTAATGTGGTGAAAGTACTCTTGAATGAGCACACATCAACATCACACAGTAATCAACTGAAAGCAATGACTGGAAAATCCAAACAAACTCCACTTCATCTTGCTGCTTTGTACGGACACGTCAAGGTAGTAGAATTTTTACTTGGAGTTTGCTCCCGGCTCAAGATTGAGCTCAATACTCTCAGAAACAAGTTTAATGGAACACCGGTTCACGTAGCAGCATATAAAGGAAGAACTCAGTGAGTTATGACACTAACTGAAATGTAAGATTATTGCCATATTCATGCATACATGCACCTATAACAATACAAGATCAGACTGAATATAGCCAAAATTATTTTACAGGAGAAAATATGCGTCAAGCCCAGCTACATTAATTGTATTACACTCATGAAATTCAAAGAGTGCGCAGATGGTAAAATTTTCTTTTGGCAAAAATTGGGCTATAATTTTATTATAGGATCATCAAAGTAATGGTGAAGAAATATCCAGACTGTCTTCAGTATCGAGATGGTCAAAATGGGACGATTTTTCTTACAGCCTGTGGGTACGGTCATGTGCAGCTTGCAGAGCAGCTCATAACAGAGCATAATGTAAATATTCAAGGAGATTTGGCGTAAGTATAGACTAAGTATGGTACCTTGTTTTTATTCTCTTGTATGCACATTAGACCCAGTAAGGTAAGAACTCCACGATCGATTCATCAACTGTTGATGTTAATCATACATGTATAGGATGAACCAGATGCATCCATGACAACATCAAAGTATGAGGATAAGATTATGCATGTAGACGTAATTAATTAACTTTATTTTTCACAGCTATCAGGTGATCAGGAAGTGTCTAGCTACTACATAATTTCAATCATATTATGCAAAAATTAATGATATACGATATTATAGCCATCACTAAATATACCTCTGGTTCGGGCCTGCAAATATGGACGTACGGAGATTGTTCGACTGCTGTTTGATAAAGGTGTGATAGTTCATCCAGAAGCAATGGTAGAAGCAATAAAAGGGGGATTCAGGTGAGATTGTGTACAGTATTTAACTGATACGTATGATCTATACAGCAGGGAGGCACACCACTCCTAAGAACCCATGGCCATAGCTGCATGTCACTAATTTTAAGTAACCATAATTTAAAACTAATATCCTTTGATGTTTAATATAATAATTATAATATTATAGTAATGTGCTCCTCTGTTTTTTTTCTATAATGACACTGAACTAACCTGTATTTATACCCCACATGGTGGTGTATTAAATAATAATATTATGAGATTACTAGTTGTCTAGAGTGGTTCAAAAGATTAGAAAATTTTGGTCACTGACAGATAAAATTAATAGAACACGTACCATGACGAGGCTCACAATGATAGGAAGGCATTCATTGGAATGCTGACGCCTGTAGTAGTACTTACTACTATGATTATAGCTATCAAAGTACATGCATGCAATTCTTTTACAGTGAAACTGCCAAGGAACTATTGAGCCGAGGTGCATGGTGGCGTGTCTTACAGTATACATACATAAATGAAGATGGTGAGGAAACTACTCCATTCCGTGAACTAGTGCAACACATGCCAGGTATGGAAAGCTACAATAATTATAACAGTGTGTACTCTACATCAGTGGCGATTCTAGAAAAAAATTATGGGTAGGCTAGGAGGTCTGGGGGCATCAATGACTCCCCCAGGTATTTTTTTTTTTTGCATTAGTGACCTTCTCAGATCAATATTGAGGGTATTTTTAAACATATTAAAGCACATCACTGAAAAGTATGAACCAAGGTGAAGCAACCCAACGACGTAGAAGATCTAGGTAGACTGAATTTGTAGCTATAGTAGTGAACGTGCAATTGCGCAATGATCGAAAACCACACCCACTAGCTACTTGCCAGCTGCAGCGCTCATCGCACGCGCTCGCAATCATGAAGTTGGGGAGTTATTAGCTACCTACAGTATATAGAATTACCTGAAAACAGAAGGGTAGGCCTGTGCCTGCTAAGCCCACCTTTCAATACGCCACTGCTCTACATGCCTGCATTGCAAAGATGCATTGGACTATTTCCTAATTATAGATGTTGCTGAAATTGTATTGAATAAATGTATGGAGGTCACTTACAAGCAGTCAGTGCACGGATATGCTGTGATATTTAATTATGATTATGTTGATGATTTTGCTGAGCCTGAAAGACGCAGTTTGAATCCTTCTAGTATCAATGAGATGGGCGTCTCTAATCCTAGTAAGTATCTAAATGCACATATGCGAAAGTCTGTTAATATTAGTGTGTTCACTTGCATGAAACTCACCATGACAAAGATGTGCCCAATGACACAACATGGGAGAGGCCAAAAGGATTCATAAAAGAGCTCCATCCACTGTCACTTATTGTTAAGTGATACAAACTGAATGTATCTTGTACGGTTATAGGCATTACTATTTTATGTGATAATGTTCAGGTCAAGTATAAGAGGCAAAAACTGCTCACCCATCCTGTCATAACTAGCCTCATTCATTACAAGTGGAAAAGTTTCGGTTGGATTAGCTTCCTGCATTGGTTTTTGTACCTTATCCATCTCTGCATCATCACAGCACTTGCACTGAGTCTTACTCATTCACGGGATAGTCGATGTTTTAATGGTAAATCTGTGTAGTTACAAAGCATGTTAATTAACTTGTCTCATAATCTATGACTATAGGAAACTTGACGGTTGTAACCATCAATGAAACAAATACCACATCAACATGTAGTATGTATTATGATTGTGGGATTGTGTATTGCATAGCTAACTGATTTCTTTAACTGTTAGAGCAAAGAGCAAAAAGTGCAACTGTACTGATAAAGGCACTGGCAACAGAGACTGTTGTTTGCTCACTGTTTGGCCTAGTGGCGAGGATGACCCTAGTTTTATTAGCTCTAAAAAGAGTCATTTCAGCAAGGGATGTTAAGGAGACAAATCCTCTCTATCAGCTACAGGATTTCATTGAGTGTGTTGTGAATAGGTCTACTGTTTCAGAGTTTCCACTTTTCATCCTTTCCTTGGTCTATGTGGTACCAGTATACTTCTTGGATGACTGTTTATGCCCATTTAATTGGCAGTCAGCGATTGGAACAGTTGTAATCTTACTAACATGGCTAAAGTTTATTGTTCTCTCAACCCAGTTTCAATTTGTTGGTGTGTATGCTCTCATGCTTTCAAGAGTGTTAGTGACATTCTTGAAGACAGCTGTTCTCATGTGCCTGCTGATAGCTGGGTTTAGTCTAGTATTTTATCTCTCTGTCAATGATTATAATAATATTATTGCAGTGAGTTAAAGGACATTGTATAAGTCAATGACTCTAACATGTCAAATATACAACATTATTATTATGCTGCAGAGTTCAGCTTATTTTCTTGCTCCCGGTATTGCACTACTCAAAGTAATTGAAGGAACGGTTGGGGAGGACTTTAACTCGTTTGTACCAACTACTGAAGATGATCAATTGTCAGCAGTATATCCTTACTCAGCACTGACCATTATCATCTGGATTATCTTCATTATTGTTATGCCAGTCCTTTTTGCAAACCTTTTGGTTGGTGAAAATAATATAATAGCTTGCTAACTAGTCTTAGCCTTGTACTCAGGCCCAAACATCGAAAAACATGGGAAGACCTGGGTACAAGGCTAAATTAGTCTAATAAGAGAGACGTTACTTTTTTGGCTGCAGATTGGCTTGGCAGTTGGAGATATCAAAGAAATTTATGATATGGCAAATTTTGAGAAGCAAGCACTGCAGGTGAAGCACATAGTAGTTACTATAGGCTAATTAAAGTGCACAATAATTTATCTCTAACATTATACAGGTTGAGTATATTTTAAACATTGAGGATAAGCTTCGGCATGTTGGATTTAGAGCTAAAAAAACAATAAGCAAAGCATATCACGAGTATTCGCTCCGTGAAATTGTGTATAATAGATTAATTGTTTTATTATGGGGTGGAGAGAGCTTTGATTCACGTCAGAGCAATCAAATATTGCTGAAACACAGACAAAGCTTCCAAAATTGTCATAGGGTAAGATCTTTATTAAAAGCCACATTCAGAGGTGTTATGTACATTGTGTATTTCATATCCACTCATAAATTCTAGTTTACACCTGAATCCAAGTCCAAATTGGCCACAGATGATGATGTCAACCAGCTAAGATACTCACTTGAACAACTAATAAAAGAAAAGATGTAGCCACTATGATGTAGCTCTAGCAAATTTAACGCATTAACAGGCATACCAGTTGTTTAGATAGACACTAGACAAAATAAGAGATAGTTTGTAATTTTGGTGTCACCAGTGTGAGCTAGCTATAATACATGAGTATACAAATAATATATCTAAGTCTGATCATCCTATACATTGCTTTGCAAATATAAACACATATTCTGACTTAAATTCATGATTAGCAGCACACAATCATGCATGTGTAGATCTACAGGTGACAACCTGTATGCATGCACGAGCCCCCCTCCCCCAGGAAATTTAATAAACACTGACATTAAATTTTGTATTTTCTTAGTGAGGTATTACAATAGTCTAGAATGTAGTGCTAACCCAAAAGTTTCAGAAGATGAGGAAGGTACTTATGTTCAATTGAGGCAAACACCCAGCCAGTTAACTGTTTATGCAAATGTTAACTTAGAAAGTCTTAATGGTCAGTATGTTCGACGCCTCCCACACTGGATGCATACATATGCAGAAGTGAACATGAAGGCTTATCGCAATGAACTGGATGAGGCGAATGTGATAGGATCAGTCCATCATACTGCAACAAAAGTGTACAAGCACTGTGATTTTATTCACCTTTCTGACTTATTTTCACTAAGTTCCCAAGGTCTACAAAGCTCAGAGTGTGTGATTGTTGACTGTGAGATCACAGTGTGGAAATTGGAGGGTCCTAAACACATGGAGCCAATCTCACTCAAAACGACTCTACCAGAGTTCAACCTCAGTAAGGTGATGGACGAGGCACGCCACAGCTGTCTCTTCACTGATGTCACACTAGTAGTTGCTGATGGAAAGGAGTTCAAAGCTCACAAAGCAGTCCTTGCATCTCAGTCACCCTTCTTCAAAACTCGGTTTGAGGATCGATGGTCGGGACAGGAGAACGGTGAGAGTAGAGTAGAAATGACTGATGTACCTGAAGTTGTCATGGATACTGTTCTATCGTACTTGTACACTGGTAAAGCCACGAACATTAAGAAGATTGCTTTTCAAGTCCTACCTACTGCAGAAGAATATGGACTAGAGGGATTGCAAAAAATGTGTGAAGAAGCATTGGCTGAAACAGTAACAGATAAGAATGTTGTCGATATTCTTATTCACGCCGAAACATATAATGCTCGGGATTTGAGAAAAGTGTGCATGAACTACATCATTTCAAACACACAAAGAGTTCGCAAAAGCGAAGGATGGAACAAGCTCAAAAGCAAGAAGACTGAAATTTATCACAAGCTATGGATGGAATTAGTGGAAGCTATTGCTGAAATTCATTAGGACAGATTCTGATCACATGCATTGTTAGTACTGCAGTCAGTGCCCTAGTTTTAATTATTGGAAATTATTACAAATTATGTCATAAGTATTATTACTCAGCTACCATGTAAAGAGAGAAAAACATTTTGTTTTTCAGGACTGAGATGATGAACACAATAATTAACTTCCTACTTTACAATTGTCCATCTACTCACCTGCTGCATGTACAGTGGCAGAAAATGTGTTCAAGTCATCTGGTTAGCTGTGTGGTCTCCAAAAGAATCATGAGTTGAAAAGTTAAATTGTCAAGCCCTAGACTCCACATATATCTATAGGGGGTGTGTTGATTTTGACCTTTGTGACTTGAATTGAGGGTGGTGATATTGAAACTTCATTCAAAAGCTACACTTTTACCTTTGAATGGAGGGTCAGTGATCTAGAAACACAGCTACATTTAGTTCACCTAAGCCTGCCACAATGTGGATGCTCACCATATTCATTGAAGCGGAGATTGTCCACTAGTGAGCAATGTTTATCTGTTGAGCTAAAACGTCTATAGCCGAGTTTTTTTTTTTTTTTTTTTTTTTTTTTTTTTTTTCTCTATAATATGCTTATGCGAGGTATGCAAAGGTACATGTGTCAGTGATAAGCACTAAATGATACATGCACCAAATAACTTGAAATACACACTGAGTGACAGTGACAATACAACAAAATTAATGACACAACACCAATACTAATGTAAGTGAAACCATACTAACAGATTGCGTTTGAAAGATGAAATAGAAGTAGAAGCCATGACACTTGGAGGAAGAGAATTCCACAGTGAGATAGTTTTAGGGAAGAAAGAATTTAAGAAAGAATTAGAATGAGCATAGGGTTGTACATAAATACTTGAATGGCTACTACGTGTATTGTAATTAATTTGACGTAGAGTGGTTGGGATATCGGGAAACTCAAAACGTCCATTAACTAGGTTGTAGAAATAGCTAAGACTCAGATATTTCCTGCGAAAAGATAGTTCAGGCAGCGAGCTCTGTTGTAGGTTTTCGGAGTAGCTAGAGCTCCAACTTTTGCAGCACATTTTCAGAGCAAACCTCTGGACCGACTCCAGCTTCTGGATGTCTTTAATCAAGAAAGGGTCCCATACTTGTGATGCATATTCCAGATGTGGTCTTACAAGCGAGGTATAAAGCTGAAGTAGGGAAGGTGTTGAGGACATACTGTAGAACTGACGGTAGAGGAGTCCAATGACCTTTCTTGCTTTATTTGTAATTTCCCTAATGTGAGCAGACCATGTTAAATCATCTGTAAGCACAACTCCAAGATACTTATACTGGTGGACTCTTTCCATTGGTTGACCATTAAGAGTGAGTGTGCAGTTAGGAACAGATCTTCCACGGCGTCTGGAGACGATCATAAATTTACATTTCTTTGAATTAAGTGTTAATTGGTTCACATCAACCCAATTAGCTATTTTGTTTACATCCTGTTGCAGTTTAAAATAATCTTCGGGGCAGTTAATCTCTCTGTGCAGTAGGAGATCATCGGCATACATTGTTATGTAAGTACCGGGGTTCAGATGTTCACTTGCCGAGTCATTAATATATATCAGGAAAAGGAGGGGACCCAAGACAGAGCCTTGGGGAACACCTGATAGAACTGGAACAGTTGATGATGTTTTTCCATCCAAGACAACTGCTTGCTCCCTACCCTGTAGGTAGGAGAACAACCAGCCTAGAATGTGTTCATTAACACCAGAGGTCTTGAGTTTTTCCAGTAATGATCGATGGGGAACAGAGTCAAAAGCTTTGCGTAAATCAAAGAAGGTGGCACAGACCTCCTTGCCTATGTCCATTGACTCGAGCCATTTATGCACAACATCCAGCAAGGCAGAAACTGTAGATCTTCCAGAACGAAAACCCCATTGCTGCAAAGCCAAGGGCATGGTTGATTCAATGTGCTTCAAAATATGCTTGTATAGATGTTTCTCCAATAGCTTACTTAGTACTGATAGTAGGGAAATTGGGCGATAGTTACTAGTTTGGCATGTATCATTACTCTTTGGTACTGGCACGACTGACGATCGTTTCCATTCTCTTGGAACCTCACCAAGCTGTATAGACTTATTGAATAAGATTTTAACTCCTTTAGCAATGGTTGGAGCTGTAGCCTTAAGCATAGCTGCTGAGACATCATCTGGACCGTTTGCCTTCATAGTATCCAAGGAAAGCAGTAGTTCTAGAATCTCATCTTCGGTGCACAGAAGTTCTAGAGGACAATCAGATGAAGTGGTAGCATATAAGTCACGATCATTCACCGTTAATGGGGGTACACTCGTATTAAAACAGTTAGAGAAATAGTTATTCAAAATTTCTGCTTTTCCTTGATCATCCGAGATGAGCTCACCATTGTCTGACTTAAGGACAGGTATTCTACTTTCCTTTTTTGTCATAATTTTAGTTGCCTTCCAGAAAGATTTTGGATTTGAAGGATTAAGGGAGTTAAAAAATTTCTTTTTTGCATATTTCAGCTTGTTTGCCACTTGGTTACGTTTCTTTTTGTATGCATTCCAGTGATTGGGATAGTTACTCCTCTTTGCTTTTCTATAGGCAAGATTCCTTGCCCGCATTGACTTAGTTAACTCGATATTTATCCATGGGAGATTGCGTTTAGCTTTGATTGTTGTGTGTGGAATGCATTGATCCATGATAGACATAAACATTTGCTTCCAACTCTCCCAAGCTTGATTGATGTCACCAGACAGGAGACTGTCCCAGTCAATTGAATCCAACAAGTTGTTTGCAGTATCGAAATCAGCCAGATTGTACCGCCAGACTTTCCTTGCATTAGATTTAAGTGGGTTGTTTGTTTTCCATTTTAGTGAACACTGTATACCATTGTGGTCTGATGTACCCAAGGGAGGAATAACACAACACGATGATAACAATATAATTTCAGAAACCAGAGCCAAGTCTATGAGTGATGCATTGCCTTGGGGACTCATGTGGGTGTCTTCTTGGACTGCCTGAGTAAGAGAGAAACTATGCAATATATTACACAAATCAGCAAACAGGGGGTGGGATGGATTTTTAACATTAACATTGAAATCCCCCAGAAGTAAAAACTTTGAGAAAACGTTAACATTAACATCTTGAAGACAAGTATATAAAAAATCAAGTACATTAGGAGGTGAGCTCGGGGGACGATAAAAAAGGCCTACATGAATTTTGTAAGAAAACTTAAAATTAACAATAGAAAGCAACATAAATTCCAAATCATAAGGTTGTTTGAGTACAATCTCAGAATGTAAGTCGGATCTTATATAAAAAGCAATCCCACCTCCGTGTCTATTTCTATCTAACCTAGTTACATTATAATCGTTAATTGTAATTTCACTATCAGATATGTCATCACCCAACCAGGTTTCTACGATACAAACAATATGAGGGGAACTAGTAGCACAAATCAGCCTAAGTTCATCTATTTTAGGAATTAAACTTCTAGCATTAAAGTACAAAATATTAAGGTTAGAAAAATCATTTTCCTTACCAGTAGTTATTTGTCTAAAAAAACACCCTTATCAGGGGACGCAGCTGAACTGTGGTGACTGCTGTGTGAGTCAGACTGACTGGAGTTAGAGTTGTTGACAACAACGTTGCCTGTTTGTTTATTGTTTGGCTGATCAGAACGTGTCGCACCAGATGTTTCAGGGTTGCTTGCATTGGTGGGAGCAGGGCTGTTGCTGGAGCCATTGAGGGCATCAATACTTTCCTCATTATTGTGATTTGCATGTACATTTCCATTCGCCTCCTTACTCTCGTCATTACTGGGTTTTGTGCACATTTCTAGCTTCCATCCCACTTGGAGGGATACACAGCTCCACAGACTTTCTAGCTCACCTAGAGCAGCCTCAGAACCTCTAATCAGAAACCACCATCGATCACGTCGACCTGATTCACCATCTCGAAATTTCCTTTTCACAATCAATCGCTTTTCAGGGTCTATTTTGGTTAGTTGTCGAATTGTTTGCAGCACTACAGTAGTGGAAGCATCCTTCTTTGTCCCCCACACCCTTCTTACTCCATGAACTGTAACTCTTTCCACTTTATCAGGTGTATCAGGGGGTTGATTTACTTTACCAGCAGCAACGGTATTAGGGCCAGTACCAGCACCGAGGACTCTGCTGTTTTCATTTGTTGTGCGATTCTGACTTCGGGTAGCTATTCGCGGCCTTCTTGGCCTTCGTGCAACTACGTCAGACCACTTACTCTGGTCGTTATTCTCAAGTTGTTGCACAGATACAGCACTACGTAGCTCGGCCACTTCAGCTGTTAGCGCTGCGATGGTAGATTTTAGTTCATCAATGATGGCAGCTTGCTTTCGTTGTACGCACAGTGAGCAGTTGAAAGGAAGAGGAGACTGGTCAAGAGACTCGTAGTGCTCGACAGAGACACCTGCACAATATCGATGCATCCACCTGTTGCAGCTTTGTACTCCCTCGCAGAGAAGTGCGTCGTCCTTTCCGTCCACAATAGCTCTACAACGGTAACAGTCGGTAACAGTAGATTCACAGCATCCAACGTGGGGACAAATAGCTACTGCCAGACCTTTCAATCTGGGACTCGCATTTGCCAGAAAAAGTGATGATATCGATGTATGGGTGGAGGCAAGATTAATCATCTAATTCCGATCGTTTGACAGAGTTTGAGGCCACATCTGTTTCAAAAGGACTGACAAAATTGTGCATGCCTATAAACTTGAAAGGTTCATCCTTGGTTCAAATTCAGAGGCTAATGTGGTCTCCACTATTATTGGTAGTGGAGACTCCAGTGTGATCACCTTCAAACAGTGTCTACCACTATTCAAAGTACAGGACTCACAGAGTATAACATTTGAGTGTGAAATCAAGGTATCCTCCAAGGAGCCACCACTACCAACCAATTTCAGCCCCAGCAAGTTCATCTCGCCAAAATAATCTTTTTTACGGATGTCACACTCGTAGCTGATGGAAGAGAGTTCAAAGCACATAAGGTTGTCTTAGCCTCGCAATCTCAGTTCTTCAAGACACATTTTTCTTGTTGTTGGGTGAGTCCTACAGCTGTTGGTAGCTACAAGTGGTGAGAGAGTTGAGATGACAGATGTTCCTGCAGTCACTATGGAGGCACTTTTGTTATACATGTATACTGGAAAAATTGCCAACATAGAGAAAATTGCACATAAGTTGCTATCAGTTGCTGAGGAGTATGGATTAGTGGTAGCCTTGTCCCCAGGCCCTGGCCCTGGGGACGAGGCTAGGATTAGTGGGTTTGCGAAATATGTATGAGGAAGCCCTTATCAATTGCTGACAACCAACACTGTCTCTTATATAGCTAGGTATACTCATTCATGCTGTAGCTCACAATGCACCTGATTTACTGAAGAAAGCATGCATGGAGTTCATTGTATTAAATACTGCATCCGTGAGGCAGAGTAAATGGTGGGACAAGTTGAAGGAGTAACCACATCATGATCTATGGGTGGAATTGCTGGAAAACATTGCAGCCTCGGAAAAGCACTAGCTCCACATGTACAGCCAGATACTGTATAAGGCAATAGAATCTCATTTCATTTGAAGTTGAGCAACTTAGCATAAGAATAATAACAATGTATGAGATTTCGAGATAATACCATACGATTATGTAGCCATTTTGAACTGTTGTCCCTCCCGGCCCTTCCTATATCTTTGACCAGTTTGAAATTTTATACATGTGTCAATGAATATTATGACCGTGTGTGTTTATGTCAACGTTGGTTGTAAAACAACACCATACCCATCTATTTTTGACATTCTATTTATAGTTTGCTACCTTATAATGATACGTAACTGTTATGCTAACATAAGGTACACATCATATCTATGAGTACATATATTATACATGTATCATTAAATTTCTAGTGTAACAGCTGTAGCCTAGTGACATGGCTTGTGGTGAAACTTCATTCAATAGTTACACTTTTACCTACCAGTGGACAGTCAATGACCTTGAAGCACGTTTATACAACCCTAGTGATCTGAAGAGCCCTGTGTTTAGCTCACCCCCTGGAGCACAGCCAGCCACAAAATGGATGCTCACTATACCCAGTGGAGATCATTTTAGCAGTAAGAGATCAGCACCAATTAATCAGTCATATCTGTCGATTGAACTACAATGTATTGTCAGTATTACAACTCCAATAACCACTGTTACTAACGATAGTCAAATAGAAAGATCAATACTAGTTCAGGTTCCCACACTGAGTGGACTAGTGATTCCGAAACAAAAGTATGATGGTGAGGATATATGGGTGGAGGCAAATCTGAAGCCTCCGACATTTATTGCCAGAAAGAATTTGAAATTGTATAACCGTAGTTTGTTTGGGACTAAATCACAAGGGCCCAACAAAGTTACCAAAGTCAACCACTCAGTCATGTATACTTACTAACAGTGGTGGCGTCAATGTAATCTCCTTTAATCATTTTCTGGAAACATCCAAAGTTCGCAATTCAGAGAGTGTGATGTTTGTGTGTGAGATCAAGATTTGGTCACTGGATAAACCAATACATGTGATCAAGGAGCCTTCACCATTGTTCTCTGAATTCACCAATGAATCGGATTTTAGTCTCAGTAAGTGCATGGAAGGAGCTCGCCAAAATAAGCTCTTTACGGATGTCACACTCGTAGCTGATGGAAAGGAGTTCAAAGCACATAAAGTTGTCTTAGCCTCACAATCACCTTTTTTTAAGATACGTTTTGCTAGTCGATGGATGGACAGTAATGGTGACAGAGTCAAGATGACTGATGTTTCAGCACCTGTAATGGAGGCAATCTTGTTGTACATGTATACCGGAAAGGTTGCTGATATAGAGAAGATCGCCTACCAGTTACTTCCAGTTGCCGAAGAGTATGGACTAGTGGGCTTACGAAGGATGAGTGAGGAAGCCCTTGCCAAATCACTGACAAATGATTCTGCCATAGATGTGTTTATCCATGCTGATGCTCACAATGCATTGGATTTAAAGAAAGCTGCTATGGACTTCATCCTGTCAAATACTGCATCAGTCAAGCAAAGTGAATGGTGGGGCAAACTGAAGGAGGATGAAATGTATCATGACCTGTGGGTGGAGTTACTGGAATATAGTATTGCAGAGAAACACTCCACACTATCAATACGCACATATACATACTCTGACAAGCAAGGGCAAGAGCAAGAACCATCCGAATCTATAAGTTGGTAGATTAGTTCCATCATAGGCATCATACATGTACACATTATTCTCATAGCTATACAATGAGTGAGACATCATAGTATTCCCTATAGTTGTGTGATTTCTAGTAATCTAGTTTTAGTAATTAAAACTAAGGCATAAATTGGGCAAAACTAAGGGGGTTTTAGTTTTAGTTTTGATTAACTAGTACAACGCTAAATTTTCTAGCTGTTCACCATGCATACACATTGTTATAAAAATTAAATTTCTTAATAGTATAAACAGGATGTTAATGTAATACTATGTTTCTATCGTGCAGCAGCTGCAGACAAAATCCCTGACACACCTGTAGAATTAAATAGAGCAATCATTGAAATCCCATTGAAGAATCAAACGAACTTACTATCAAAGTCAATTTTAGCTAGAATTTTCTTGGGTTTAATGGTCGCCTCTTGTTTTCTAATCTCCATCATTTTTGTTCCATCTTCTCTTGTGACTGTCTGCCATCCATGAGAGGCTGCCACCTGAGAGAGAGAATCGTCATCCAGACCACCAAGATAGTCCTGGAGGAGATCAAGCTTCACACTTTGATAACTGACATCGACTACACTGTGCAGATGTCTGCATGCATGGAGAGTGGAGGGGGTGGTTGGGAGAGAGGGAGAGGGAATGAGAGGGAGGCGGGAAGTCGCGTTTCTCTTCTCTTATTATAATGGGCGTGGCTTTTCCATTATATAGGCATACACCCCCCATTGAGGAGATCCAGAGGGCTTTTTTTTTAACAATTTAATGAGTTTCTTGAAGGCCCTTTTTGGCAATTTTAATTAATCTTGTTAATCTTGGGGACATTTGCTACTTAAAATATCCTCTGCACAGGTCCCTTAATTCTTCCAGGGGAGTACAGCGGACACTCATTAATTTCTAGGGGGTGTTTCTGATGAATTTAATTGATCCTGGGGGTCCAAATTAATTAATCTTGGGTACCAAAAATGAGTTAATTAGTTCTTGGGGGTATCATTTCATGATTTGCTCCTCGATGGGGGGTATTCACTTATAAAATGGAATAGCCCAATATTATTATACTCTTGACAATAATAATTATATGCAATCTGAGCTGATTGGCCGCGCGCGCCAAGATATATCTTGGCGCACGAAACCAAAATTGATATGCGTAATTTTGCCGCGTGCGATAGAGAGGCGAGGCTGGGCACGAGACTACTCGTCCTCAGTTTTTCTCGTGCAACGTAGAAAAGATCGGGGGGCCTGGGTGACATGGCTGGTTGTGAAACTTCATTCGACAGCTACACTTTTACCTTCGAGTGGAGGGTCAGTGATCTGGAAACACGGCTACTTAACTCTGATACTAGTAAGTTCAACAGCCCCACGTTTAGTTCACCAAGTGGAGCTAAGCCTGCCACAACGTGGATGCTCACCATATTCAATGGAGATCAGTGTGCACAGACACCACCACCACCAGTTGGTGAGCAAAGTTTATCTGTTGAGCTAAGACGTCTATCTACAGTCGGTGCCGCTAGTAGCGGCCCTATAGTAGTCAGTGTCACTTGTAATTCAGGGATAGGTAGACCTGTCAGACCCCAACAAACGGTTGTCCTGCCGAGAGAAAGGGATGATGTATGGGTGGAGGCAAGATTAAAAACACGATCATCTAATTTTGATGATTTGACAGAACGGTTCGAGGCCACATCTGTCTCACAAGGACCGACAAAATTGTCACAGTGCTTGCCTAAGTCAAAAGTATCTGGCTTCAGTTTTGGTTCAATTTCAGAGGCTAATGTGGTCTCCACTATAAGTGGAGATCCCAGTGTGATCACCTTCAAACAGTATCTGCCACTATTCAAAGTACAGGACTCACAGAGTATAATGTTTGAATGTGAAATCAAGGTGTCCTATAAGGAGCCACCATTACCAAACAATTTCAGCCTCAGCAAGTTCATGGAAGAAGCTCGCCAAAATGACCTCTTTACGGATGTCACACTTGTAGCCAATGGAAAGGAGTTCAAAGCTCACAAAGTTATCCTAGCCTCACAATCTCAATTCTTCAAGACACGTTTTTCTGGTCGTTGGGAGAGTAAAACTGCAGATGATACAAGTGATGAAAGAGTTGAGATGATTGATGTTCCTGTAGTTGCTATGGATGCAATTCTGTCTTACGTGTATACTGGAAAGGTTGCTGATATAGAGAAGATTGCTTACCAATTGCTCCCGGTCGCTGAAGAATATGGCATCGCTGGTTTGCAAAAGATGTGTGAGGAAGAACTTATCAATTCACTGACAACCAGTACCGTCATAAGTACACTCATTCATGCCACAACTCATAATGCACTCAATTTGAAGAAGGTGTGTATAGAATTTATTGTATCAAACACAGCAGCTGTGAGGAAGAGTGAAGGGTGGAGCATGTTAAAGAAGGACCAAACACATCACGATCTGTGGGTGGAGTTGCTGGAAAGTATAGCAGAAAACCACTAGTGTAATAATAAAATGCAGTGTTAATTATTATAATCAATGATAATTATTATAAGATGGAAACCAATTAATACAGAAATTGAATAATGAGTTCTATCGGGCTGCAGCAGCCGACAAAATTCCTGACACACCTGCAAAGTTCAAGGAGAGAGAGAGAGCACTAATTTCATAAGCTTGTTGGAAAATTTATAACTCACTGTCAAAGTCAATTTTAGCTAGGATCTTCTTGGGCTTTATGGTTGCCTCTTGTTTCCTAATCTCCATCATCTTTGTTCCATCTTCTCTTGTGACTGTTTGCCATCCACGAGAGGCTGCCACCTGAGAGAGAGAATCATCATCCAGACCACCAAGATAGTCTCTGAGGAGATCAAGCTTCACACTTTGATAACTGACATCGACTACACTGCAGATATCTGCATGGAGAGAGAGGAAGAGAGTGAATGATAAAGATAAATGCATAAAAAGTCATTTTTCTCACATGTTCTGATGGCTTCTTCAAACCCCTTCACATGTTGAGTGACTTCTGTACAATCCTTCAGCTCAGTCCAGAACTGCTTGAACTGGCAAGACTCCAGTAGACCATGGAGAGAGACGACTTGCTGCACACTACTATCCCTTTGCTATAAGTACGTCAAGAAATAAACACAAGAACAAGTGACATTAGGCAAGATGCTAAAATTGCACCACACCACATGCAAACAACATAGTTAAAAATTTTTATCAAGGCATGGGTCAAGGCTAGTGCAGAATAGAGTAAGTATTACGACTGACAAGGATACGAGGTCTTGAGGTAGAACACACTTGAGCATGACAAAGTCAGTCCTTGGTAGGTTAATGAGAGCTTTCAATAAAATCTGGAGAGCCACTGTCGTATTGATATGACCAGGCTGAAACTGATACCTATACATGTATTAACATCATTTAATAATAATGGTAACACTAAAGAGATATCCTTAGTATTTTTAACACCAGCAGATGTGCATCTTACAGCTTGAGGAGTGCTAGATTGGCTTCAAAGTTGTAGGCATCTTGTTCAGCTTGGAAACGAACATAGTCTTCCAATGTGTCTACGTTGTCAGGGTTGTACCTGAAGAATCATGAATGTTAATCATAATCAAGTTACTTTATACAAATGCTTATATGACATTCAGATGCTGCCCTCAGTTGTATCAAGAATGAAGGCAGTATCACAGATAGCTTATGGTACATAGGTATGAACATAGACTGAGTCACCTGTTGATTCCAACGAGTAAAGAGGCTATTTTCTCCTTCCACTGGTCACTTGTTAGAGACATGTTTCGACAGATAGTGACTATTCTAAAAGAAGCCCACCCCACGTGCGATGACGACCACGTTCCACTCGTGACGACCCTTACCCAACATCGGCCAATTCTATGCAATGCCAATAAAGAATATTGGTGAAGGGACTGCGGAGATATAATAATATAGAAATGAGGACACATAAATTATAAATATAATCATGTTCTTTTCCGTGATTTTGAAGAATTGGAATATTCCAGACCATACTGTTTTTTCCGACTAGTAGATGCTCTGTATGTGAGGAGCAAGAGAGAGAGAGAGAGAGAGGAAGAGAGAGAGAGAGAGAGAGAGAGAGAGAGAGAGAAGAGAGAGAGAGAGAGAGAGAGAGAGAGAGAGAGAAGCAACAAATTAACAATACTGCCTATACATTGATTTCATCCACTTACACTTTAGACGATGACACAGCATTTACACTATCCTTCGATTTTGATGCTGGCTGCTTAGACGACAAACCAGCTGCTGTCAAAGAGTTCACTTTATTAGCTTTACTAGTTGCTGGACTTGTCTTAGGCGATCCAGTCAATGGTGATTTATCGGCACTTTTCAGTCTTATTCTGCTGGCGTGACTGGGACTAGGAGAGCTTCCGGCTGAGTGAGAACCTATGCTACTGGAACTTGAGTTGGTAGAGGTAGAGGAAGGATTGATGGAGAGGCCACTGTGATCACTCGTAGGGGGAGAGGAGAGACTTTTCATCACTAGGCCTCCTCTTTGCTTGCCTACCATTTGATTAATCAGACACAAAAAATTATCTTTTATTGCTTGATTTTTCAAAGTAGCAAAAATTAATATTAATGTCTGTTTTCTATCATTAGTTAACTGTAAATGTATGAATGCTGTACAACCACTTTCTATTAAACTACCAGGGTATGGGGCTACATGTTACATGAATGCATGCATGTTTTACACACTCACCAATGCTCCTGTGAGCCAGTGATGGTGACACTCCCCCTACATTGGAGCCCCCTCCACCAGGACCTAGTGATATCTGCGAGCCTCCTTTACGATGTTCCATCCTTGGACTAGGCATTGGCTTGAGGTTAGAGACTGGCTTGGTTAGCTTTTTGTTCTGAGGTTGCTTCTCTTTGTCTCTGCTCTCTCTCTCTCTCTCCTCAGCTTGTAGGAGGGCTCTCTCTTCCTCTTCTTTCTTCTGATCGTGAAGGTCAGCCTCAAAGAATGTGCGACGTGTCAACTGCAGTAAATTTGTACAATACAGTTACATGTAACTGGTATCAAGTACATGTATACAGAGATTTACATGTAGAGACTATATATTACAGAAATTTATCTACGAGTCATCATTGCCAAAGTTAGCTTGCTAAGGTATAAGTCATGCTTATATATAGTAAATTTTTAATCTCCAAACTTGCACCACTACTAATGCTGGCTTGTCGTAGCATAGGCTCAGAGAATTTCTTGCTAAAACTCTATACAAAGATCCTAGTTCACTATACTAAGTCTTACAGTTTCCATGGCCACTTCAATCCTGTCCATCTCCATGACAGCCTCCCTAATGGCCTGTGATGCATCAGGGTCCCTCTCCTGGGAGATGAGCTTCCTCACTGTCTGCTCTAGCTGTTGGAGAAGGACTCTGTCTCCAGGTAGCTTCAGGGTAGACTTGAGACTAGGCAAAATGCGACACAAACGCAGCCGGATATTCACTACTGGATCCTATAGGAGAGAACAACCACATACATTATAGTCAAGTATCTAGGTATCCACGAATTACCGTAATTTGCGAATTTTTCGTTGTTAAATAATTTTTGTTCAGCCCAAAACGACGAAAATATCTTACGCAAATATTATTTACCAATAGTTTTATATGTAGCGAATATATGGCGCACATGTGAAATGGATGAAAATTTTGTTACATGAAAATTTCTAACATGAAATATTTGCAAACGAAAATAATGCGAATTACGGTACTAGTGATAATGGGGTAAGAGGTTGTTTAATGAGGTGAAAATCTTTGAAACTAGAAAACTATGGTACATGTAGCAACATGCTAAATCAAGGGATAGATGTAAGCAACATTGTGCATATTATAGGAATACATGTAACCTTTGCTCACATGTGCTAATTCTAGAACAGCTTCAAAGAAGTTCTCTTTGAAGAAGCTTCGAGAGAATGTGTCCAGAACCACATCACAAATATCAATGAACAACAGTCTGAGCCGACAATTTGTGCTCTTCCCACACTCTGAGAGATGAAAGAGAGAAAACAGAGAAATATTGGGGGGGGGGGGGGGGGGGGGGGAATCTAAAATTTAATTATCTCATTCCATGCTGAAAGGTCAACGTGAAACATTAAAAAGCTAAACAATGGTCTAGGGACAAGGCTACATAGTAAATTTTAGGTAACAGTATAATAATATGCTCGACATCATTGCAGCCACATCTGTACATGTTTAAAACATGTACCTTCAATGATTCTGGTACATAGCTCTTGTCGTTGTTCTTGTCTGCGAATGTGTCTGATGAACAGACAGAGTGTCTGAATGGCAGCATGCTTCACTGGCAAAACACACTAAAATACAAAACAAAATGTTAATCAAGTATCACTTCTGGTCACATGATCACTCACACTTCCTGTAATGTATTTGAACATGATGGGCACAAATTTTGTGTAGAGTTGGTCTGATGTCATGCACACCACTAGGCATTGGAAGTTGGCTATCACTTGCTCATGCAGTCTCCACTGGCGAAACTTGGACGCTACTTGCTCGCAGCTTAGGAGAGGCTGGATGAAATCTAAGAGACCGGGTTGCTATGGGGAGAGGGAGGGAGGAGAGAGAGGGGGGAAAGAGAGAAAAAGAGTGGGATGGGGGAGAGAGAGGGAAAGGGAGAGACAGAAGGACAACAAGAAGAGAGAGAAGGAAGGGGAAAGGAGAAAGAGAGAGAAACTTGTAATTGTGTAAATGTACTATGTAACAGTCACATGCTGTGACATACATGCAGAGTGCAAAATGATTGTGATATTATGTGGTTATTGCTACTACACGTAAATACATGTAATGTACCCGAGTATCTGGAGGGAGACCACCTGCTTTAGCGAAACACTCCATGACTTCAGGGAGGTGATGAACCAGACCCATCAATACCTACATATGCAAAGTACAATCAGTCGGTAAATCTACTTAATCTACAAAAGGGTTGTTTACCTCGCCTGAACTATCTTTCAAGAGTGCTTGATAGATGCCACACAGTATTAAACAGTTCTTCTTAAGAAACTTCACAATCTGAAATGAATTTACACAGTACCTCATAGTGCAATCATATTAAAGAAAGCATGCAGTATTAATCTATACTGACCTCATGAAATCCACATGCTATGGTTCTTTTAACCATCCAACTGTTATCAGAAGAAAGCTTTCGAAGAGTTGGTAGAAGGTCAGTTTGAAAGGCCTCATCACCAACAAAGAGGAGCATAGCCTGAGAGAGAGAGAAAGAGAGAGAGAGAGAGAATAACAATTGAGCCAAGTATTCATTATTCATAGACCCAAGTGATTACAGGTACAGCGTTGTTTTCACAAATTTGGCTGATATGCTACACTTCATAGCAGATGCACTAACATATATTCATGAAGTGTGACCTACACATACCAATACATCAAACAAGAAGTGAAAGAGATTCATACAACATTATGTAATCATTACTGCCTCTGGTCAACACACCCACCCCATGCCTATTAGTGGAACTTTTATTAAATACATGTAGGGTAGTAGATCCCCTGAGGATAACTAAATTTAGTTGTAAAGCCATGGGCAATGTAGTGATTTGTGAATCTAATCAAAATCTGCATTAGTCTCTGTTGTTATATGCCCAAAAATGCACTGCTCTTAGTATAGATTACCAACACACTTTCAATGTGAAATATCTATCTTTGATTGGGATAACCAGGAGTACATTAGAATGGGATAGCAAAAGGCAAAAATAAAATAAGATGCATAATAATTGCTATAGCCTCCTAGCTGATTTATGAGGGTGAAACCTCTATAATTAGTTAAAATTAACTTACTGGGAAGTTGTAAGCACAGAGCCTTCTACACTCAACCTGCACTTTGTCCTCTGCAGCTTCTAACTGACGCTGGGCTGATGACATTGGCCGGTGGGCAGGGCTAGGGGAAGCTGTAGTCACCGGACGAGTGTACTCGGACAGCTTCTGGTAAAACTGGATGAACCAGATTTTCTGGTCTGTAGTCAACGCTCCTATAATTTATACAATAAAAATATACATGCATGTACTGCAAAATAATTTGGTAGGTAGATGGTATCCAAAAGATCATCCATGCATAAATATTAATTTTACTGGCACAAATTTTGTGCAATTCATAAAATTAATAAGTTTAAATTTTGTAGCTACCAACAGCAATGAATGAAAATTTTCAGATTTGTGGCACTGGATAAGGCCTACTGAGGTGCTCAGATACGCATTTGCACATGCACAAACTTGAGCAAGTTCCTAAGGGACAGGCATTCTAAAGGACTGACCTTTTAGCAGATCACACAGTCTTCCAAGTAACCTGACCATAGTTGTGAGTGAGTTGTCACCAGAGTTAAAAGAACGCTGACAGAACTTCTTCACTAGTGGGACAATCTGTGTCTTAAGAGTGGCCTCGTCTAGAAAAGAGATGAGATCACAAAGAGTCTCTAGTGCAGCACATTGAACACAGCACTCTTCATCATTCATCAGCTCTATTAACTCTGGCAGGATAGAAGCTTTGGCTTGTTCTAGGCTGAGAGGAGAGAGAGAGAGGGAGAGAGATCAAATATTTTGTGAAAATGACTACTACTAAATGGTGTAAATTTGCCAACTTGAATCATATGGCAGCATTTCACATTTACATGCATATGCACCACTATCACATGAGTCTTACATACACTTATGTATAGCCATTCACAATTTAACACATGCACACACTAAAATCACTAGACCTACCCTAAACCTCTTGCAAGCTCGTTTAGCTGCTGGCACATGACCTCTCTGACCCCTGAGTCAACATCCTGACATAGTGTAGTGGCCAGCGAGAGTAGCTCATTCTTCAACCTGTGAATAAAAGAAAAGTAAGTGCAGTAAAGCTTTTATGACATCTAAACAGGTGGTGTTTTCGGTTAATAACATGTAGGGTGAGTTAGCCTAATAATATGATTAGGACGGCCTGGTGATTAGATTTAACAAAGAGAGAAATTTGCAGAACTGACAAAAATGGATTTCATTAGGTTGGTCAGTTGCTTGACCTAACACAAAAGTAAAACTAATGTCATTTACACAGAAGTGAGCTATAATATGCATATGTGGATACTTACCAGTATGGCTCGAATTTTGATGTTAGAGCACCGATAATCTTGCAGCTAGCCTGCCTTGAGTTGACAGTCTGAGAGAGCTGTCCCTTAGCCAGTGCTGTAGTCAGGATATGACGCTTCACTGTGTCCTTGGGGAGATAAGGAATACTAGAGAGAACCATGGACAGCCAAGCATTGGATATACCTGCGGGGGGAAAGCAAGCTTACTCTCTCTCTCTCTCTCTCTCTCTCTCTCTCTCTCTCTCTCTCTCTCTTACACTTCTCCTTATTGTCCAGTTGTGCTAGAATTGCAAACATACAATTTGTTGTAAAGATGTGAATTGGTATCAAGTCCTTTTGAACCAGCTCTGTGAAAGTCTTACTAGCAGCTTCGTGAATTTCAACACTAAAAGATGGTAGCATCTCCTGTGCAGTACATACATTGTATATGTATGAGTATGTGTATTAGTAGATGCAGTGATGTCCCCAGCAAAAAAATTATAGAGCGGTGCTGTGGTAAACACCAAAGTTTGTTCACCATGTTAAATAACCACATATAATTATATTGAACCACATCAAAGGTAATTTAGAATCTTTAGAGCGGTGCCGTGCCGCTCTTCCGCTCTTTAGCAACATCACTGGTAGATGTATCATCTTGGCTGTATATGTACATGTATGTTTTTAGCACTTACTAAAGTCAAACAATTCATACATCCACTGCTATTATGCCGTACTAATGTAATTCTGCAATGCTAAATGTTATCAACTTACACAAATCTTTGGTATGATTTTACTGAGGCACTCCATCTGATGCTTTCTCATCAAATCAGCCAGGTGCTCTATCACACACACCTTCTGGACATCTTGCCCTGTTGAAATTAGCAAGCTTGCTCGCTCCATTTCAGAGAGATTTTCATCCACTGAAAGTCTTTCAATCTCTTCAGGAGACTACAGAAATAATATGTTTGGGAATTAGAATGACCACATAAATTCTATTTTTTTGGTGAATGAATTTCAAAATTAAGAATTTTATCATCTATGGCATAAAGGTGTACATAAATGCATACATACATTATATAAACTATTTAAAAACTGTCAATTTTGGGATTCTTAATTGCATGTGGTGTTAGCATGGGAGGGGTCATGTGGTGAAGAGCAAAATTCATTTACAGGTTATAAGATAATTATCACATCAAAGACAAGTTGTTAAGTTGCTGTATGTACCACCCACAGCTAGCGGGCCCACATCTGCACTCTACTTAATCATGTACATACACATGCAATTTTTGTGCCTACCCTAACATTTGGCATTAAAAATCTATTTAAACACAAGCATGGGTTGAAAAATACAAGTATGATCTTACAAATTATTAAACTAGGGAAAAAAGGTAACTAATTCACATTAAACACTAAAGCACTCTGTATTAAATAAACCACAGTTTTGTATTTAATCAAAGGATCAGTTAACATATTTTAATATTTCAAACACATAGCAGCCACAGTGATTCATACATCACATTTTTTTCCCTCACTTTTCCAGCTTTGACGCTCTTTTCCGAGCGGAATTCCTCCATCTCTCCCTCGTCCATCATAAATTGCTGGTAGCTACTCGCCGAAAATCCGCAGTCCCAATCCATCACCTCACCTCCCTCTTCTCTCTCGCAAAAAATTGTCTCACTCTTCGCCTATTCGTTTCTTTACGCTCCTAAGCTTTTAAAATAGCGCCTACGATCTACTGAATAGAGATACTATCGCATTGTAGAGAGAGAGAAAAAAAAGCAAAGAGACGAGATCGCGTCGAGAGAAGGTGGGTTGTTTGACAGCTGTTGTCAATGAAACTCCACCGCCCACAAGTTAAGTACAAAGTGCAAACTTTATTGGGCGTGACCGGATGTGCTATTTTTAGCACAGTCGGTCACGCCCAAAATGTACACGTGGAATTACCGATTACGTAATTAGAGAGTTGAAAGTTCAGTGCCATGCGCCTTTTCTACAAAGTCCAAGATGACTCCGGCTACGCATTTGTGCCTGTGCTTGGTGGTATGTTTCTTACCTATCTCCTTGGTGAGCGCCAAACCAGCTGGAGGTATCGCAAACTTTGATATCTTTCTGCCTGCAATTTCCGACGATACAGCTGTGAGTTTGTGTATAAATATAATACCTATATTTAATATACGCAGTCTTATTTATCTATGCCCCTATGATGTGACCTACCGCTACGGCTATCGTATATGCATGTACTACTGTAGTGGGTTTTCCTGGTTTATTTTTGGATGTCCTTCAAGAAGTCTTGTTGAGAAGAAGCCCGGGAACTTCACAAAAATATATTGCTTACTTTTTCCAGCAAACCAAGCCTAGTTATGTGCCAAAGGCTGATGTTGCTGGGGTGTGTAAGGAGATAGGACTCTATGATGGAAGTACAATTGAAGTAAAAGGATTTCATAAAGGTGAGGAGGGTTCTAATTAATGCCCACCACAAGTATTCCTGTGTATGTGTATGTGCATGTACCATAAGTCTGGTGTTTTGTGATGCTTTCGTATGATAAATTTTTGTAGGAACAATCCCATACCGCATTAACATTAACAGTGTGCATGCGATTAATTTTTGTAGCTGCCATTTTACGAAAATATTTCTACAACGAAAATTTCCAGATTTATAGCATAATGTGTCCTTACTCACAGCCACTAGAGATGATGTACCATTCCAAATTCAAGCTAGGCTCTACAAGGCCATGTGTGCCAACACTGTTGGTGATGAAATACCAGGAAAGGTATGTTCTTGTATAGTATCGTACATGTGTGTATGTTTTGAGAAGTACGATCTTTCATACTGTATATTCTGTACTAGAATTGTGGAAAGAGGCTAGGGGACTGGGGAGAAAGTTTCCTTGGGTTGGAGTTGATGGCTAAATATTTCTCACCAGTGATGAATGCAAGCAAAGAGAAAACTCAATTCTCTCATGTAAGTGTATTCCATTATTAAATTTAATGCTCTTGTATTGATCTATACACATGTTGTATTCATTTACTCTCTCTCTCTCTCTCTCTCTCTCTCTTTTTCTTTCCCTCTTTCTCTCTACTCCTCCCCCTCAACTCTCATACCTACAGGAATCTTGGATTTCTCGCTTCCATCTACCACAAGCTACATCGAATGGTGATAAACCTGCTACGACAGAGCCTCCTAAAGCTGCTATGCCGGCACCAAATAAAACAACCAACTCAACACCTGCTGAGGTTAATCCAAGTGGACCTAATTCTGCAACAAGCACTAAAAAACGAAGTGTGTTCCATCGGGACATTAACCAGGTGCGTGAAACCATCTTATTGAATCTCAGTATATAGAGCATGGCAATTTCTGCATCAATTTGGACATCTTTCATTGTCACTTTGATCTCTCTCTCTCATCCCCATCCCTCCCTTTCACTCTCTTCCATACACACACACACTATAGACTGCCGCTCCTAGGGATTCAAACATCCTTACTGTCCAGAATGGGAGTGCCATGTACCTTATCCAAATCCTAGTCGTTCACAACCGTACCCTACAGAAGGAGGGAAATGGCTCGCTGAATGTCAGCCTAACACTGAAGATGCGTAATCCTCATGGCTTCCTAAGTGCGGTGGACTATCCTGCACTCGTGGTAAGTTGATGACAAACTATGAGTGTGTGGTAAAAGTCGTCGAAACAGTTGGTACAGTGGTGTGTAGTGATCTTCAAGACTAGGCACTATATGTGACCTTCCATGACAAAACCAAGCATAATGTGCTGACAACTGATTTTGAGTTAAGGCCACCATTACCAACTACAGCCTTTGAACCGCTGCTCCTGCAAATTTGAAGTCTCTAGCCCGTGTAGTCATGGAGATATGAGCCAAAATGTACCCGGATTGCCCATACTAAAGTTTTGCAGAAAGTGCAATGAAATATTGCTATGTACATTACACGTGGAAGTCCGTATACGTGCCATTTATTAATAATCCATGGCCCCACCCACAAAGTCAGTGAGCTAGATGGTTGCCAAAACGCTCGAACGAGAGTAGTGCTTGCCGTTTCGATGGAAAGGAACGAGAAGACAAGCGTTTCTAAGGCTCATTTGTACACAAAATCGAAGAAAAAAAGTGGCTGGCGAGTTTTTTTTATTCGCAGCTGCCACGGTTGCCTACAGCAACAGGTCCATGCCATGAACGCTTTATGTAGCTACACGACTGACTTCTTCGAGCTATAACTTGGTAAAGTATGGCGTTCTAGAAGCTACGAAGCAGATTTTCGTGTAGAGGAATGATTCCTCTATCAATCCATACCAAAAAGCGAAAATCGATAATTATCATCCCAGGCGACTATTATGGCCTGTATCTCAGATTGATGTCCAGTGCATTATGCTTGGTTTTCTCGTGGAGGGTCACGTATATGTAGTCTTTTAATCAGTCCTAAAAGTAAAAATGGTTATGACTCTATACAGCCAAATTTGCAAAATGCACTCAGCCCAACAAGTGATTGTATGTGTATGAGAAGTCTTTCTATTTAAGTGTACGATGTGAGTTCAGTTGTTGTGTCAATGTTGTACATGTATATACCTCAGTTCTATGGAGTAATGACAGCAGTGTACACCATCTATGCGTTTGCCTGGATTGTGATGATGGCTTGCTCCTACAAAGACCTGGTGAGACTGCAGTTCTGGGTGCTGGCAGTCATCTTGCTAGGGTTCCTGGAAAAGATGCTGTTTGTGTCCGAGTACGGCTCTGTTAATACCGGCCATGATCGTAAGAGAATATTCTCTCTCTCTCTCCCTCCTCTTACATGTATATGTGGTGTTCTTTAATGCTTCCTACATGTACATGTACATGTATGACATTGTTAGCTAGTGTATGTATAGTCTCAATCTAAGCCTAGGTTTATGATGTATATGCAGTTCATATACCAAACTATTTTCCCTTCCTTTCTCCCTCCAGCCTCTGGTCTGATCATGATAGCCGAACTAGTGTCTGCCGTGAAGAGAGCCCTCTCTCGCA
Source organism: Stappiaceae bacterium (assembly GCA_964291365.2). Lineage (GTDB taxonomy): Bacteria > Pseudomonadota > Alphaproteobacteria > Rhizobiales > Stappiaceae > JBDWFY01. Next base: position 15,772 of record OZ220010.1, on the reverse strand, counting down.
TGCTCCTGATCATCGTGGCGATGGGATTTGGTACCGTGAGGCCTCGTCTGGGAGACTCTCTGGGCAAGGTGGTGGCCATTGGAGTGGTCTATACCATACTGGCTGTCATGGATGGAATCATAAGAGCTAGAAATGTGAGTGTGTGAGAGAAGATAAGTTATGGATGAAATCATCAGAGTTAGTAAGGCCATGGTAACAAAATACCAATTTCTCAGTCCCACCCCATCCTCATTTTGATTTTCAGCTCACTTTTTTATTTTTAGGTCAAAGATCGTGTACCAGAGTGACCACAATCGTTGACCTCGTGTGTGTACAAGTAGCTACATTAGCTAGTTGCTAGTCTGGTTGCCAGCTAGCTAGGACACTTGTATTGGTGGAGATAGTCAATGGCTCCAAGGAAAGAGTGTCCGTAAAGTGTCAGAGAAAGTAATTTTGGGTGATATTCAAACCGGTTATTTTAGTACCATAGCCTAGTGTGTGTGTGTGTGTGTGTGTGTGTGTGTGTGTGTGTGTGTGTGTGTGTGTGTGTGTGTGTGTGTGTGTGTGTGTGTGTGTGTGTGTGTGTGTGTGCATGTGCATGCGTGTGCGTGCGTGAGAGAGAGGGGTGCATATGTACATTATGAATACAATCATAAGAGTTAGAAGTGTGAGTCTGTGGTGGCCTATAGCATGCAGGACATTGCATTTTGGCCATTTATGTAGCGGGTTAAATTTGAAATTAGAACGATTAAGTAGGTAGAGTGAAAAATACACACTTAGCACATACTGCAATAGTTTCATATATTTGGATTAGCATTCTAAAGTTGAAGTATGCATGCATCTACAGGCTTATTACATGTAACTACTTATTTCTACTTTCTGCAGGAGACATTTGTCTCTCGTGATGCGGCATCCACAGTCACCCTGGCCCTTCTGCTAATATTTGACACATTTGTCATGTACTGGATCTTCACAGCCATTGTGGACACAAGGAGAACGCTCCGACTCAGGAAGAATTACGTCAAACTCGCCATGTACAATCACTTTGCCTACACTCTCATCTTTGCTGTTGTGGCGTCACTAGGGTTTGTGATATGGGCACTTGTTACTTTGAACTTCCCTACTGGAAATTGTCTAACAGTGAGTGGCTGTGTGTGTGTGTGAGTGAGTGAGCGAGTGAGTGTGTGTGCGTGCGTGCGTGTGTGCATGTGCATCTAGAAGAGGGAAGGAGAAACACTAAAGGAGAGAGAAATCATTCTTCATGTGTACGTGCACATACATATATCTGAATATTTTCATGTTTGGTTGGTAAAATTAATATACTGCACTCTATGTGTACTGTACTGGATGCTTTAGTTCCTAGTATTTGCATAGCTACTTGACAATAAATTTTGTTTCAGGATTGGAAAGAGGTGTGGCTGAGAGAGTGCTTCTGGCATGTTCTGTTTGCGTTCATTCTTCTCATTGTAATGATCATTTGGAGACCAAGTGCGAACAGAAACAGGTACAAATGTACAACCTTCTTGTTCATCCACTACAAGCGTACACGGACGGAAACAATCGTAATGTGCATGAATTATAAGCTATTAGTACACGATATGAATAGAAGAACAAGCTTTTAGAAATGTGATACCTTTAAATGAGAACTACTCTGAGTCTTTAGCCAAGACGTGTACAGTAGAGAGTAGAGTTCCCTTGTTTTTGAGCAATACTGCATGTTTAGGCTTTACTCTGTGAACAGTCCCTCTGCACAACAGTTACTGTATTCATTACTCCTTTTTTCGTGCTTGTTATCAGGTTTGCCTACTCCCTTGTCAATGATGACGAGGATATTGATGAAGAAGAGCCCGAACAGGGACCAAATAAGAACTTTGGTACGTTCTTTTGATAAACGATTCAAAGAATTGCTACAAATCATAGCATAATTATTGTACCAAGAGTATATATTATGTACTCTTGATTATACTGTAAGGAATGTACTGTGAATTAGGTAAAAAAATTTCACGACCTGCAGAAGGCCATCATGCATATTACTCTCCCTTACAGACACGGTAAAGATGAGACAGATGACCAAGTCAGAGTCAGAGGCACCTCCAACTGTATTAACTCAAGCAGTGAGTGTAGTAAAATACTGATTAGCTTGGTTATGACATTACCACTGCCACCTCTGTCTTGACAGGAGGATGATCTACGCTGGGTGGAAGAGAACCTACCAACAACAGCAATGGACAAGTGAGTGCAAGTTCCTGCTCAATGTTTTATTTCAAATACATGTAGTTTTTCAGGGGAGGGTTAGTGACAGAAGGTAAAGGCAAAGCCTTGTGAAAATCTGTTTTCTGTGTGTGTATGGGGGGGGGGGCAGGGATACATCACAAATTAGTTTGTCTAGCCGTCTACATTTGGGGGTGGTGAGAAGAACCAACCCCCTCCCCCCTCCCCCCCCCCCCCCCCCCCCCTTCTAAAAAGTGACACCATGCTACAGCTATGTACATGTAGTAAACATCCTGTGTTCTATTATGACTGTGCTGTTTTGTTTCCAGGGCTCTCCCTCTCATTTTAGACTCTGATGAGGAAGTGATGACCACTAAGTTTGAAATATCAAAGATGAACTAGAGACATCTCCCATCCATCCATAGAGCTGCAGTGTATTGTAGTGATATCTGTTTTCTGATCTGTAATCCAATTTAATTGGACTTGTCGCTAATCCTTAAAGTCTCTATACTCTCATACTTTTTTACTTTTTTTTCTTACACTCACATGCTCATTGCATTGGCTTATCTATTGATATTTGTACTTATGCGTGCATCCCAGCATTACTGACGTGATTTTGACCTTGATAATAGAGTTGTACAATATTATTATTATGAAAACTATTACATATGCTAGCTTTACAATTAGGCCAACATTCTCTGGACTAGAGATCATGCAGCTTAGCCTCGATCATCCCCAGACCCTCTCTCCCAACACTTTCAGCTGAGAAAGAATTTTTCTTCACATAACTTTATATGTACATCTGATGATATTGCTTGATACGCTACTAGAGTTATATTTTTCGATAGTTATATTGTAACATGACTGATAGTTGGATGTAATCCTCCAAAGAAGACTCCTGTTGTGCACGTGAAGAGAAGGAATTGTTCAAGATAGAGAACATGTGTTCAGCTGCGGCTGATGCACAGGCTCTACTTCTGACTCAAGGAAATCAATTTAAAGTGTACCTATTTGTCAAAAACTTTACCTATGTTTCCAGCGTAATTCTTGATGCTCAGAAGTGCCTATTTTATGCTGGCATAATCTGCCAGGGCCTATCTAGGGACAAGTAGCTAATACTATAATACAGTGTCATACACCAAATCCTGCTCAGGTTTATAGTGCACTTAAAAACCATTGCAAAGCTCAATGCTTGTTTTAATTCATGATCTACTCTGATCTTTCTATGATAAATTCATGATCAACTCAACTATAAAATATAATTAATTGTGCAATGGTTATTTCCAAGGTTGCCAGTATGTTCCATGCTGGTATTCTGATACCCCTGGTGTGTAGTTGAGCTTTCCGTACAGTGCGAGGGGTCCGACACTCGTAGAAATCTCGTACACTTTGGGTGAAATCTCTAGAAATCTTTGCTGAAATCCGGAAATCTTACCTGAAATCTCAATCAGAAATCTTGAAATTAGTTGACTTCCGTATTCTAACTCCGTAAATTTCCGCTTCCTATTGATGGGGGTGGAGTCAACACTTGCATGGGCGTGGCCTACTCATCACGATCGAGCGATTGACTTACAGAGCTTCAGAGTCAATTCACTATACAACTACACTGATACTACATGTATTTATACTTTTGGATGCATGTTTTTTTAAGGAAGCTTTTGCACGCCTTATAGCTAGCTAGCATATTATTCTATAGCCTCATTGCATAGCCTGCCCATTGAGGCTTCCGCATGCTTCTTATCAATGTTCAAATATCATGATAACCGGCAATATATACAAAACTTGACTAGACTACCGTATGTACCGTACCATTAAACTGCTATTACCAGTCAAAACGGAGTCAGCCTCAGGGCATTGACTCATGATCCTATATCATGCCATGCACCAGGAGTCGAGGAAATCCAGAGAAATCTATTGAAATCTCCATTGAAATCTGGAAATCTCTATTGAAATCTGGAAATCTCAGCTGAAATCTCGAAATCTCAGCGGAAATCTGGAAATCTCAAGTGAAATCTCGAAATCTTCAGAGAAATCCCGAAATCTTCCGTGAAATCCAGAGATTTCGAAATCTCGTACGCTTTTTGTGGGAGTGTCGGACCCCTCGGTACAGTGGGAAATTTTCGCTGGTGCAAAATTTCGTGGAATTGCTGTTTTGCTTCCAGGGCTCTCCCTCTCATTAATTTTAGACTGGCGAGACCACACCCACCAATAGTCCATAACTAGCACTAGAAAAATTCGCGGTTCTTATTCTCGCGGCGGCCGATCTATCCGCGAAAACCGCGAAATTTTGCACCATGCGAAAATTTCCCGCTATACATATGGTATGTCTAAGTAGGTAAAGGTCGTTCACAACTGCTATTGGTAGTCCCGGTATAGTGCTAGTGCATTCTGCTGCTAGTGCTACTGCTGCTACAGCTTTCAGATCATTGATATAGCTCATAATCAGATCGATGCAGCGCGCGGGGTAGTGTGCTCTAGAGAGATCTAGTGTAAAGTTGCAGTATAGCTGGCACAGGAGCAAGATACGCTTTAGAACATTTATATGGCCGTACATAAAGGGATATGCAGGACCATAGATAATTAAGACTGCGGTTACGCAGTCTTAATTATCTATGGCAGGACCAAAGATAAGGCTTTGGGATTCCCCTTGACCGTGACGGTAGTGCCAGCGCGCATGCGCATAACAAACCGCAGGGCCACATGCTATCATTGTGCGTTAATTGAAGTGATTGGAGATAATGGCAGCACAAATTTTGACAAGCTTCACCCCTCAGTTAGTTGTTGCTCTTTGTAATATTGTACAAGAGGTGTCAGATCACTGTCTCTCGAAACAACTCATAGGCAATGAAGTTCGTAAACGTATTTTAGAATCAACCACCACATCTGAAGAGCAGGTCAGGACCTTATTGACTGCCGTTAAGGATGCAGTTGCCACTGATCAAACCCTTTTTGAAGTCATGATGGAAATATTAAGAAATGTAGCATTTTCAGCACAGGAGGGGAGACGGGTGCCACCATTTATACAAGAAATGGAAGAGCAGTCCGAAAGTGCATGCTGCAATCTCAGCAGAGCCGTAAGCGTAAACGGAGAAACTCTGAGCCAACTTTGGAATTATCTGCTCGTTCTAAATTTAGGAAGTTGACTACAAGTAATATACCCGAGATCGTCCCAGTTGCTTCGAAGGCAAAAATTATTGAAATGCATACTCCACAGCTTGTTTCTGCAATCAGTAGCTATGTTGAGGCAGTATGCGATCATTGCTTGGCCTGCGGACTCATGCATGGTGAAACGTACAGGAAATTATGTGAGACCACAAATAAGAGTAAAGCAGATAAAACAAGAATTTTGTTGCAAGAAATAATAGAAAATACTCGAAACGACAATCGATGCTTAGGCCTATTTCTTCAGATATTGACCAAGAGTCTTCCCACCACAATCAGTGGCAAGCTTGTTCCAGAAATTGAAGAAAACCATGAAAAGTTTGCTTCAACACCACTGGTGAATATCAGTTCACCACAATATCAAGCAATAGAAGCAAGTGACAGCGCTAGCTCAACTGATATTCATTCTAAGTTCCAAGAAGCAACTGTGAGATTAGCCAAAGCAAATCATGATAAAGAGAGGCTAGAAGAAGAGCTTGCATTGAAAATTGAGGAGAATGCAAAGCTAAAAGAGGAACTTAATAAAATAAAAGCTGAAGGTCGTGAGAATGAGAACAAAGAAAGGATTGAGCACTTTAAGATGATGATTGCTGAGCGCAAGCAGGAGATAATATACTTACAGAAAAGAGTGAAAGAAAAAGAAAAGGAAGTGGAGGACTGCCACATGAGGATGAAAAGAGAAAGGGAAATGTTCCAAGAAGAAAACAGTGCAGCAGCTGACTTGCATAGAGAAGCAAGGAAATTGGAAGCAGAAATGCGTGAAAACTTAAGATTACGGTATCAAAAAATTGAGCGCGAGATTGAGAAGCTACAACAAACAAAGGACAAGTATATGGAAAGGAATATCAAACTCAAAAGTGAAAATGATGATCTTCATGCAAAGAACAGTACCCTAAGTGGAAGGAACAGCTCACTTCAGTCTCAGCTAGATAGAATGAAGAGAGAGCACAGTAGCTGTATTAAGAGATCAGTTTATAATCCTTGCTATTGCGACAGGATTGATAGAAAATACTGTCCAAAGGAACATTATAGGGATTCGCCGGAACGCGGAGTGTGTCGTATTAGTTAATCAAACCAATACTACCTAAACCCCTTAGTTTTTGCCTTATAGTTTTAATTATTTACTTGTGCTGTGCCTTTCATAAGGTTCTAGGTTTATAGAACTTAAAAGATTCCAATTGGTTTTGTGCTATATACAAGGACTTTTGTATTCTCTTAGATTTAGTATTTGTGTTTGGTGTAATAGAGGTGGATAAGTCTGTAATAATTATCATGTTTTAAATTAAAAATATACAAGCCAGGGGGCTTGCTTCATTCACTCCTTGCTGCACCCAATTCAGCTATCTCTTCACTCATCCACCTGCACACATGCTGCAATTAAAATTATATAACTAGGAAGATGATATCATCAAGCGGGGTTAACCTTCGCTCGTGTATGGAGCTTTACTGTACATAAATAAATATACACTGCTTCCAGTTTCTTGTGTATTCGGGGCTCACTCAGGCTTGCCCCGAATGATACTAATGCTCTGATATGGGCATGCAGGATACGAACAGTCCTAGTACATAGCATCATTAGCATAATTAGCTATAGTGACTGATAAATTATTAATTTCGTAAATTTATAATAAGGTCATGGTCTCAACTGCCATCAGCCACACTGACAATGATTATGTTGTGTCATACACACTTGTTGCCTAGTTTCGTCTCCAGGCGCCCAGTCTTGCATTTTTCCCTTCAAGTGAATAATGCAGAGATAGACCTGGAGATGAGGCTACTAGCTAGTTACCCATGACAAAGTCACAATATCATGCACTCATACACAGTCTACCTATAATAATATTATTATGGTTTACCACATGACTGGCACTGATCCAGTGCCAACATTAAAACTAGCTAGTGCTGTAACTAGCTAATTGTGTGCTGCATTATTACTGAACTTGTAAGCATTTCCATGACGTAGATATTAAATCTTTGGCATAGTGTTAACATACATTAATGACTATTCAGCAACCACAATGTTCCTGGTGGTGTACTGCATGGTCAACCTTAGATTTCTAGCCAGAATGTTATAATTTTTATCACTATGGTTACGACTTTTGTCATGACCATTGAGTACATGGATACATGTGTATAGAACAAAAGAGAATACTATATCACAGCTACATGCAAAGTACAGCAACTGAATGAGATCAAACAGAACTAATTACAAGAACATCTGTACCCCAAGAATACACCCAACAGAAATTGTAGCAATAGAGACACCAAAATTGAGAGTACCAACAAGATATGCTAGGGCAGCGATTGATACTCCATACCTTTCCTGGTAGTCTTCATCATGTGACAAACTAGTACCAATGACCATGGAGAGAATTCCACATACAAATGTCCACAGAGTGAGAACAGTTGATAGCAAAAAGGGCAAAAGTGTTATGAATCGACTCCATTCGTCACGTTCTTCTGATTCCCTTTCCCTTATAGCAATTCCAGTGCAAAAGCAGAAACAGAGAGAAAACAGCACACTGAGTAGACTGAATCCCACAGCTAGATACATGATAGCTACATGGTTAGTGACAGAGGGTAAAGGCAAAGCCTTGTGAAAATTTGTTTTCTGTGTGTGTATGGGGGGGGGGGGGGGCAGGAATACATCACAAATTAGTTTGTCTAGCCGTCTACATTTGGGGTGGTGAGAAGAACCAACCCCTTCCCCCTCCCCCCCCCCCCCCCCCCTCAGTGACACCATGCTACAGCTATGTACGTGTAACAAACATCCTGTGTTCTATTGTGACTGTGCTGTTTTGTTTCCAGGGCTCTCCCTCTCATTTTAGACTCTGATGAGGAAGTGATGACCACCAAATTTGAAATATCAAAGATGAACTAGAGACATTTCCCATCCATCCATAGAGCTGCAGTGTATTGTAGTGATATCTCTTTCTGATCTATAATCCAATTTAATTGGACTTGTCGCTAATCCTTAATTACATGTAAAGGTCTCTCTACTCTCGCTTAATTATTACTCTTTTGTTACTCTCACATAATATTGCATTGGCTCATCTTTCTTGTGTGTGCATCCCAGCATTACTGCTCTTTTTGATACACAATGTCATGCTTGATAATAATTATCATGGTTAGAGTCATGCAAAAAAATATGGGAAAGCCTGCATGGGTACGAGGCTATAATGGGAAACTACACATTATATATAGCTTATAGACCATCATTAATTCTCTGTGTGACTAGGATCAGATCATGCAGCTTATCCTCGTCCCCAAGCTCTCTCCCAGCATGCACTTTTCAGCTAGAATGCAACATTGGAAGCTGGGAATGAGGTTACATGTAGTTAGTATTATAATGTCACACACCGAAATTTATAATTAATGCTGTTCTGGTTTATAGAGCACTTCAAAGCCAAAGCTCAATAACATCTACTCTGATCTCTCTTACAATTGACCAACAATCCAAACACATGATCAACTTAACATACTAATTAATTATTGTGCAATGGTTATTTCCAGTATGTTCCATGTTCTTTCATGTTAGTTGCAGGCATTCTTAAACTCTGGAATTCCGTCTGGATGATACCCAGCCCTGGTCCTGCATATCCCTCGGCTCTTTAGCATACTCATTATAATGATGGAGCAACTTTTGAAGTATCTTTGGCTCCTTGTTTGAGAGCTCATTACATTCACTTGGATCTTCCATGATGTTATAAAGGCAGTATGGGTCACAGTTTTCACCTACTGTTCCATTTACACATGGGTAGTGGAGTGGAGACCACATCAGAGAGTCACAGTCACTGAATTGTTTGTTGACAATAAGCTTGTAGTCTCCCATGATTATTGCTCCTATTTCAGATCTACTGTAGTTGTATCCAAGCATAATTTCTTCATGAGGGGATATGGTACTTTCCCCTGTAATTATTGGCCACACATCTACCGGGAACTTTCCTGGTCCTGAATCAGATGGATCTACTCCTGCTAGCTTACAGAAGGTGGTGTATCAGTCAGCAATGTGAATGAATCCCTCTGTTGTCTTTCCTCTCATCTTGTCCGGTAAAAGTCCACCATTTGCAAAGGCTAGACTCCTAACACCTCCCTCAAAGTAAGTACCCTTACATCCTTTGAATCGATAATTGCTTCCCATGCAGGGAGCCCCTCCATTGTCAGCTGACACAACAAAGATAGTGTTATCCCACATGTTGTTTGCTTTCAGTAGCTCCACCACATGTCCAGTAACATAGTCAGCAACAGTGACCATGGCTTGATAGGCAAATCACAAGTGGAGTTCTCAGGATATAAATACAACCACTCCTGTGGTGCTTGGAAGGGGCTGTGAACATTGTGCAATGGAATTCGAAGATAGAGAAAAAGCGGCTCACTTGAAGGAAAAAATGGTGGTCAAATCGTCTCGATAGAGATAGGCATCATATGTTCCATTGTGAGAGTCAAAGCTATCGTTCTTCCAAAAATCTACTCCTAATCTCTCATCCGTATGATCTTCAGCCCCATTCAAGAAACCAGATGATGTACCAATTCCTCGATTGACTGGCAGGTATTCTCTCTTAAAATATCCCAGATGCCATTTACCCACCATATGAGTGAAGTACCCGGCTAGCTTAAGCTTAGCAGGGAGAGCTGTCATGTTGATGTTCAGGCCTACTTTGGCACTTTGTGAAGGGTTCCACTGATCAGTGGCGGATCCAGGGGTAGTTCGTTGGGTTCGGACGAACCCCCCTCTCGCCTAAGACCACACCCCCGGTATGCCTGAAATCCCTATTTGTGTTGCTCTAGCACAAAGCAATCATGACTATGGACTAGTAGAATCCTTTCCCAACATGAATAGTAGCCAGCAGACTCTTGATCTCACTCACCTTAACATAATTTTTCGATCTGTAGCTGAAGCAACCATTGAATATACGCACGCAAATCGTTGTGGTTCTTCGGAAAGTGGGCGTGGCTTTAAAAATTTCGCGCGCGCTTTGCGCGCATTTTAAAAATAGAACCCCCCTCAGTAAAATCCTGGATCCGCCCCTGCTGATGACAGTGGTGAGGCCATCTGCCTGTCAGGAAAGAAGTTCTCGAGGGGGAGCAATATCTGTAGACATAGTGTCAATCGAGAATGAGGCCTGTCTTGGCTAGCACGTCAAAGTTGGGGGTCACTATTTGAGGGTTGCAAAAACCGACATCAGCAAATCCCCAGTCATCGACTAAGATAAACACAATGTTAGGTAGAGTAGCTTGAGCAATTGCAACAGCACAGTAGCATAGCATCAGATGCACACTGATGTGGCTTATTCTAAACATCTTTGTAGACACTCAATTATTAACATAATTTGGTGATATTATTCAAAATTGATCATGTGATGCTTTGCAAGTAGCTAGTTGCAAATTGCATAACTGTAGCCAGCTATAGACTACTAGGTGGAAGTGTGCATGAATAAAGTCATGCTGGTTAATAGCTATGAATAAAGTGCTACACATCACATGACTTCCCAAATGCAATATGTACACTGCTTGTAGCTATTTAATTTAATTAGACCATCAGATTATTGCAGTGCAGGCTGGCTTCAAAATGATGGTAATTCGAACTTTAATTTTCATGAGATTGTTGTTACTAGTATGCTTTCAAGGAATGGGGAGTACTATTGCTCAAACGACCACTCCACCTAACATTGTGTTTGTGTTGGTTGATGACTGGGGATTTGCTGATGTTGGCTTTCACAACCCTCAAATAAAGACCCCAACTTTGACATGCTAGCCAAGACAGGCCTCATTCTCAATCGACACTATGTCTACAGATATTGCTCACCTTCCAGAGCTTCTTTTCTGACAGGCAGATGGCCTCATCACGTTCACCAGTGGAACTCTCCACCGAATGGCAAAGCAGGACTGAACATCAATATGACAACTCTACCTGCTAAGCTAAAGATGGCTGGATACGCCACATATATGGTGGGAAAATGGCATTTAGGATTCTACAAAAAAGAGTTTCTTCCCGTTAATCAAGGATTTGACACATCATCTGGATTTCTTGGTGGATCGGAAGATCACATGGACGAGAGAATAAGCTGTGGGATTGATTTTTGGAAGGACAATCATACCGACTCTCGTCATGGAACATATGACAGCTACATCTATAGGGAGGACTTGACAAATATTTTTGCAAAGCATAATTCAAGCAACCCAATGTTTCTCTATCTCCCACTGCACAATGTCCATGCTCCCTTTCAAGCACCAAGAAGGTGGTTAGAGTCGTATTCAGAAAGATTGACTTGTAGTTCAAGGCGTACATATCAAGCCATGGTCAGTGTTGCTGATAATGTTACTGGACATGTGGTAGAACTATTGAAAGCAAACAACATGTGGGATAACACCATCTTTGTTGTATCAGCTGACAATGGAGGGGCTCCCTGCATGGGAAGCAATTATCCACTCAAAGGATGTAAGGGTACTTACTTTGAGGAAGGTGTTAGGAGTCTAGCCTTTGTAAATGGTGGACTTTTACCAGACAAGATGAGAGGGAACACATCAGAAAGCTTCATCCACATTGCTGACTGGTACACCACTTTTTGCAAGCTAGCAGGAGTAGATCCATCTGATTCAGGGCCAAGAAAGTTCCCAGTAGATGGACTGGACGTATGGCCTATTGTTACAGGGGAGAACACTACAGCTCCTCACAAAGAGATTGTACTAGGATTCAACTTCACTAAGGGTGAAATTGGAGCAATAATTGTAGGAGACTACAAATTAATTGTTAACAAAATGGCCACCCACTGTGATGCTTTGATGTGGTCTCCACTACACTACCCCTGCCAAGACGGGCCTAAGGGTGAAAATTGTGATCCATATTGTCTCTATAACATAGTTGATGATCCAAGTGAACACGATGAACTATCGAGTAAGGAGCCAGACATGCTTCAAAAGTTGCTTGAACGCTACAATAGCTATGCTAAAGAGCCGAGGGATCTGCAGGACCAGGGATATCACGATCCTGATGAGATCCCAGTGTTTGAGGGCGTCTGTAGTTACATTAAGAACCATGGAGGCTACTGGCAACCATGGAAATAAGTAGCATAATTATAGGTAGTATAATATTATATTATGTGTTACGATAATTACATCATTATCAGGAGAAAGGCATCAACTTTCAAATTACCTACAAATCTGAGGCTATTAAACCTCAAGAGTTAGTATCCTGTGATCATTGATGTGACTTTGAGCACCACTGATTCTTTTCAGATTCTCTATTGTACTTCTGCTTCAGCTTCTCGAACTCTTTATGAAACTTTGCATTAAGCTTAACCACGTATTTCTCAAACTCACTTTTCTCTTGTGAACGCCTTTGCTCTAGTTCATGTTCGACTTGCTTAAGTCTATAATAACTTTTTTGAAGCTTGCTATATTCATGCTGAATTTCATCCTTTTCTTGTTGAGCTTCCTTATATTTTACTTGCTGTAGTAGATCATTCTCATGTTGAAGTTTATCATTTTGCTGTTTTAAATTCTTGAGCATCACCTCAAGCTCATTCTGAAACATTTTGTTTAACTCATCCTTTTCTAGCTGAAGGGTATCAATACTATGCTGAAGCTTATCTTTCTCTTTCTCAAGCCTATCATTATCTTGCTCAAGTTTACATTTCTCTTGCTGAATTTCATCCTTTTCTTGCTGAACTTTCTTATTTACTTGTTGTAATTGATCATTTTCTTGCCGAAGTTTGTCATTTTGCTGTTTTAAGTTCTTACGCATTTCTGCTTCTACTTATCTTGCTTCCCTTCGCAACTCAATAACTACCTTGTTCTCTTCTTGAACCATCGCCCTTTCTCTCTTCATGCTATATGACATTTTTCAATTTCTTTATTCTTTTGTCTAATAGTCTTCTTCAGCTTACATATCTCACCCTCATGTTCAGCAATTACCCCATTCAAGTACTTGATCCTTTCAGCATTTTCACTGTCACATCCTTTAGCTTTTATCCTACTGAGCTCATCCTTCAACTCTTCATTCTTCCTTATTTTTGATTCTAGCTCTTTCTGTAGTTGTTTTTTTCTCAAGATCAGCTTTAACTAGTTTCTTGGTTACCTTTTCATACTTGTCAAGAACAATACAAAATTTTAAGTTCTCATCTACTTCTGGTGGTAGATCTGATACACTAGCATTTACTGCTGGCACTGAAGTATGTTTCTCGCTCTCTGCCTTAATCTCTGAAATAAGCTTATCCATTATTGGCGGCAGTATCTCCCTCAATGCATTCAGAAATATGCTGAAGCATCGACTGTCACTATGTATATGTTTCCTAATCACCATCAGTAAGTTCCCTACTCGTTGACTCTAGTAATTGTCTATATGCTCCATCACCTATGAGCCCATTGGCCAGACAATGATCAGATAGTTCTTCAATAGTACTACTGATGGCAAACACAAGCCTCGGAGTAAATACTTCAATGGCCTTAACCTTTGAAGCAACTGTGGCAGTTTCAAGCTTACTATGCGGGATAACTGACATTGACTTGCACAATTTTGGATGACTGGACGTTGCACTTATCTTTATGTTTTAAATCAAGCCATGTAGTTTCCATTTCTACTATCAGTGCCGTAACTCAAAACACCGTACAACCCCCACAGGCCGAGTGCGGTACACTACAAAGTGCATGAACGTGTACATGTGCTTGCACAGTACATGGGGTTCCAAACTGTAATCAGGATTGAGTCCAGGACAACTAGCATAGCTGGCAGAATCGCTGAGTATGCATACACAGACGCGTAGCACCGCCGTTGGACGTGGTCCGACTTGAGGGGATCGGGGGTCGGGGTATCCCCAGGGAGAAATCTTTGGAAATCAATAGGGTGCAAAATCCTGCATTGTGGGCACTTTGGGCATTGTGTTAAAAAATGTGGCCGTACCGGGCAGACCGGCTGCTAAGTCCCTGCTCTACAGTGTGGGTTGATGATGTTGACGGAGACCAATGTTTGTATAGAAGCATACGTTGAACAACAGCATGGTTTGAAGTTTGAACATACGGCTGCAAACACCTGCTTATAGACGCGACAGCACGGTATGTGAATTGGTGTGCATGTGTGCACAGTGCGTGTGTGCATGTGTGTGCATGCATTTGTGCATTTGTCTGCATCCATCTGTGCATGTGTGAATGTGCGCATGCATGTGTGCGTGCACGGCGAAAACCTGACGGTGTCACATGATCCTTACCATCAACAGAGGGGTTTTCCTCCAAACTGAATTCAAGATTTTGTCCAGGGCAACCAGGGAGACACTCGCCTTGCATGTCTTCAGTACAGTTCAAGCACTGGGATGCTTGTTCACACTGCACACACATACATACAAACACGCACACACATACAAACACGCACGCATGCAGGCACGCATGCATGCATGCACGCACGCACGCATGCACACACACACACACACATGCAGACACACACACACACACATGCAGACACACACGCACACATACACACACATGCAGACACATAAGCACACACAAACACACACACACACACATGCACAGCACATTGAAGCATTTTATTATTTATTAATTTATTTATTTCTGCACCTCGTGGCATGTCGGACAGCCAATTGAATTTAGGAGAGGGTGAGACCAACCACGGAAGAGAAAAAGAAAATGAAGAGCACGTACACAAAGTGGGAAGGGATTAGCAACTTACAAAGCAATGGGATGCCAAGTAGATCTTAGAGTTCTGAAATGAAACCCTTGATTGACCTAGAAGCAGAGGCTTTAGAGGTGATGTCATACTACCGTATTTCCTCGATTATTAGACCCGGTCTTTTGTTTTTTGAAGAGGGTTGGACCCCCGGTCTCTTATTTGGGCATGGTCCATTATTCGAGCACGGTTCACTATATTTTCATCGGCACATCGCTGGAAATGGTGGATTTTAACACGTCATACTATAGAAGTTAAAAATCCACCATTTCCAGCGATGTGCCGATGAAAATATAGTGAACCGTGCTGAAATAATGAAAGAAAGCACTACAAGTAGCCACTACAAAAATTGTAGTTGCGCAACCTAAAATCGCGTCCTTTTTTGATCCACCACGTGCTTTCTTAGTGCGCATGCGCAAATCGATGAACTCAAATAAGAGACCGGGTCTCTTATTCGGCCATGGTCTACTATTTTTCCGTGAGGCCTCTAGGAGGGTCGACTATTTGAGCATGGTCTATTATTCGAGCATGGTCCATTAATCGAGGAAATACGGTAAATGCCTTGTATGGATTGCCTATGATGTAACTCCATACAAACCCCCAATGATGACGTCATAGCACAATCCCATTAGATAGCTGTCATGGCATGCAGTCCAGTCATATAGACCGTATCCATGGTGGGCGCAGTGAATCAATAC
Organism: Stappiaceae bacterium; assembly: GCA_964291365.2. GTDB lineage: Bacteria > Pseudomonadota > Alphaproteobacteria > Rhizobiales > Stappiaceae > JBDWFY01. The sequence continues at coordinate 46 of OZ220010.1, read as the reverse complement.
ATTATATGCATCTCTTGCACAGGAGCTCCGGAACCGGTGCGACAGG
>OZ220009.1:0-223189 GCA_964291365.2 Stappiaceae bacterium | reverse complement strand
TGGATGGGATCAGACAATCTCCAATAGTCTCAAACTTAAGTTATTTTTGAACGTGGGAAAGCCTTAGATGCTGGCTCATGTGTCTACACCTACAATGTGAAAACACATCAACCCACTCTACTACAATTCTGTGAATGTATTTACCACGAGTACAATATTCCCTCACATGAGTACTACCACCTCGTCTGGGCCCTAATAGTTTGAACGACAGCTGGGACTGTCCAATAGGGGATGAGGCGAGAATTGCACTGTACATGTTATTGTACTCACTTGGTTCTTCTGACTCTGAGAGTGTGTCTCTGAGTCTGTTGTGGTATGGGGCAGATGTGGTCTGAGTGAGGGGTTGGTGATGATGGACCTGTGGCAGATTGACTGGCTCCAACTCCGAGTCTTTTGATTGGACGACCTTTCGGTGCAATTGAGAAGAGTCATCCTCGGAGGACTTTACATCTGCTGACTCGGCTGTGTTTTGCAGTACTAGTGGCTCTTGCTGTGCCTGTCCATTGATCTCTGACTGTGCTCGTGCTTTAGCCAACTCTTGAGCTTGGATCTGAGCTTGGGCCTGTATAGTAATATGAATATAAAAGTTCAAAAAGGTTTAATTTATCAATCCAAACTACACCAGTGCCTGCTCAGGCACGTTATCAAAAGGCAGAGCTACATGTACTTTAGGGGCCCGTATCAATAGGTAAAGGTCGTCACAGCACGGACCTGGATTTACAAAATGGTCTGAAACTTACCGAAACTTTGTTGTACTGCTTAAGAGTCTGCAGCATGCCCACCCATGATTGCATCTCGTCCTCAGAAGGAGCCGACAGCAAAAACACACGACCCTGGGTGTGCACTTCAAACATGTTGGGTTGAATAGGCCTGTGGATGTGAATTGATGGTTTGTATGATGTTTGAATGACACATTGAACGTATAGTATAGAACATCCCTGGGTTGTACTGTACATGGATGTGCAATAATGTACCTGCCATGACTGACTTGAACTTTGTCGATTTTCTCCAATGGTATTGTTTGAATTGGCTAGAGGAAGAAGAACGGGTGTAGTTCTCTTTCTCTCTCTCTCTCTCTCTCTCTCTCTCTCTCTCTTACCTGCTCAGTCTTGAAGTAGGCTAGACCATCTGTGTTGAGGACAAACAGTCTTCTCTTCCAGCTTTTGACCTTTGCTCCTTGTTTTGTCAAGAACCCTTGCTTGTGAACAAAGTGACCAGCATCATCCTGCAAAGAAAATACTGATAAATCAAATATAAATTCATCATCACCAAGACACATAAATTCTCACTAAAAATAGCAGTCACTGGCTCAAGCTCACAAAAGTTTTAAAAATTAATATCCACTAGTAGAACTAGAAGCATTTATCGTGTACCATGTACCATATAGCCAGAAATTTTCGCCAGGAGAAAACTTTCGTTAATTTTGCCACCTGCTCTCATTGGTGAAAATTTTATCCACAAATTTTTTGTCCTGTGTTAATGATTACATAGAGGATATGGCGACCTTTACCACATTGGTGAAAATTTATTCCACCGAATATTTAAAGCTAGGTAGCTGGGCTTAGTGAAATTTTTGTCCAGCGTAAATTTTCAGTTATACGGTACGTACTAAAGCAGCCATACACCGAGCAATTATACGGTGTACCCCGCATACACAAAGTACATTAATCTTGGCTTAATTTCTTACAAAGCCAATGTAAGCCTCCTGCAGTCCTGCATCCTCATTGAAGGTACTAAACCCACTGGTCACGCTGATGTTGTCCCCCTCCGCCCCTGGGGAGGATGCACTGCTGGGACCATGACGACTCAGCTTTCTCACAGACATTTGACGCATCTGCAGCATACAGTAAATTGCATTCAAAATATGAGTACCCATGTCAGCTTCTGGTACTATAAGGGAAAAAATTATGAGTTCCTACCATCTCTATGTTGACTACACAACCACTAATGACATCATGATGGCTTTAGCCGTAATTACTCAATAAGGGATGAAGACATACAATAAAGGGCTATGATTAAGATTAAGGATAGTATCATCATTATGTACTATCCTACCCTCTGTGAGAGTCTCCAGTTCTCCAGAGCCAGAGTTTTGTTGGTGGCTGACTTTTCCTGGAGCAGTCGAATGAGGGACACCTTGACAGCTGCACTCTCGTCCTCCAGGCTGCTAAGGTGCTCTGTCAGCTGAGCTTTCTCTCTGTGGGGGGAAGAACAAGACAGATCATGATACACCAAGATGGTACACTCTGATCGTACACAGTAAACTTTGTTACTGTGTACAAGAAGCCCAGACCAGAATTAATGTGATTTGAGTACTTTATTATTAAGTAGAACAGACATGATTAATGTAACTTGCAATCCTGGCATATAGACCTACCTATGGAGCTGCTGCCGGCCTAATGCATGCATAATCTTGGAGATTGGGTGATAACTACATGTATATGCTATTATCTGGCAGCCATCAGTGGGAGATACCCAGCTTGTCAGTTTCCATAGCATGCAGCCATCCATGTGCTCATACTACTCAAAAGGTGGATTATAATCACACCTGTTTCACTATGAAAGGCAGGATACCAATGCATCACTCAGAGTGTTCAGATAATCAGATTTGATACTTACGTAGTCTTGTGCCCAGCCTCTCTCTCTGATTATACTTGTATACTATAATTGATACTACGGTAGCGAGAGCTAAGCTACAATCTGATTGGTAGTTGCAATTTTCAACTGGGAAGGTGCGCAAATACAAGAAAAGTGTCCAAAACTACCAGACTCTCTCCCCCTTTGTCTAATTAGGGAGAGAGGCTGGGAACGAGACTAATACTTATGAGCCTTGTCTCCAGGCTCCCTCATTTTTTCAATTACTACAGTGTATCACACAAAAACAACAATGATAATATTGTAGGGACATGCTATATGAGACGACAATATATAACACACACACGCATACCTTTCCAAGGATTCCAGCCGGCTTCTGAATTCTGCTGCCTTTTTTATCTCCTCTGTTGCTATGGAGAGGTCCTGCATGGCCAGGGTCAGCTGGAGATCCTTGCTTTGAAGGTCACCAAAAATATCACCGAGAGACTGGTGAACCTGGAAACAAGAAATCTCAAGATAATTTTGCTGCTTGGGAAGTGGCTTCTTGGCCATTTAGCACTTTGTATGGACCGATACATTGTTATTTCAACATTAAACAGTCAAACCTGAGTATGTTCAGTTAATGGAGAGTATACCCCTACAATCACGTGCAATCCCCCATTATTCCATCACTATGCACAACCCCACATCATGGATGGGCACATGATGGGCACATGACCCACGAATAGAGAGGAAACACACACAATGCACATTGCAACATAATAATATGTTGCTCACAATGTCCCATACATTAGAATATATATACAATAGAGTACTTGCCACATATAATATAATAATCACTCAACCACACTGTTGTCTTAGTATCAATTTTTGGACACGTTTTTTGTTGTTTTAGTGAAGCACAGAATTGGCATGCAGAAGATCCACATGATGTTTGTGCTCATAATGTCCCATACACTAGAAATACAGTAGAGTACAATACAGTACTGGCCATCCACATAGCTATACTATAGTCTTTGGTGTCATTAAAAATTTTTTGTTGTTTCAATGAAGCACAGAATTGGCATGCATATAACCCACATGATGTTCATGTAAGGTCTCTGTTGAGACCAATTGGGCAGTGTTTATGTGCACAGCTTCTGGCAGTCGTTTTGGACTAGCTCTTGTGTTATGGCACACTGGCCGGCTAAGGCCAAGGTGCAGTGGATCCCAAATGGATTTGATTTGTACAACACTGCACTGTAAATGTATCGATTAGGCTTGTTAGTTTTGAGCCCCATGCCAAAACTTTTGATCTCCCACTCGTTATGTTGATTTAACAAGAAGAGAAAACATGATTTGAAAAACATAATAGTAAATTAGCAGGTAGAATGAGAATTGAGAAGAGGGAAACGAGAGAGAGAGAGAGAGAGAGAGAGAAAGATAGAGAGGGAGTAAAGTCTTACCAACTGATTCTCGTGGTGCAGTTTGTCTATGGTGTCCAGCAGTTTAATCCTCTCCTCTTCCAGACCAGCAATCTTTGACATGACCTGTTTCACATCACTGTCCGAGTACGTACTCAAAATGGAGTCCCGCACATGGTCAGATGCAGTAGATGAAGACGACAGGACAAGCTCTGACAGGTCGTCACTTTCAGCCTTCACTGCCTCCTTAGCCAACTTCTTCTGTTCTGTAACTCCAAGGACAGTCAGTAGTGGGTTATGTTGTGGGGTTACTACGCTTGAGCTGTCAGACTTAAATGCATAATCCTCAGATTCTACTTCTTTATCTGGTGAAGAATTACTACCATTTACTGCAACTTTTACCCATCCATCCTCCATTTCACTCGAGGAGATCATTGTCTTAGCGAGTCTCTCGCTCTCTCTCGATTTATCATGTAGCTCTGAGTCAGACTCGGCATGTTTTAGCTCACCCGTATTGAGTAAGTGGATGCCGGGGCTACTTGATGCTCGCGTGAAGTTGCTAGATTTTGGGTGTTCATTTGAAAAAGATTTTTCCTCGGCTAGTGACTGCAGTGGAGTGGGGTGGAGGGAGTTGATTACAGGTGTATTTGAGGATCTGTAGGAAAGGATCGATACAAGAGAGTACTGTAAATTCAAAGATTTCTGGGGGAGGGGAAGGGAGGGGGAGGGGGGAACAAAGCTTGCTATTGTAGGCTTGTCCCCTGCACGCCACTCTCAGTTTTTCAATGAACATTACAGCCACTACTGGGAGCAACCTTGGGATGAAGCTATACAAATTTTCCATACACATGCACATGTACATGTACATGAACATATATGTAACTGCAGGAAATTAAGATGAGGAAATTCAGTCTGCTTGGGGTAGCCAGGATCTGCCCTCAAGTTTTGTTGTACACGAATTATTACTATAAACTTAGTAATTCTAGGAAAGGGCTGGCCCACAAATCCTCCAAATAAAGCCGATTTACAACATAACATGAAACTCTCTAGGGGCAAACAGTATAATATAGCTACATGTGTAATAAATCCTCCATGCATGGCTTTCCATCCTACAATTTCTTTTCTAACCTGGATACTGCTGTAGATTTGATTGCGGGAGCAGTGGGTTGTCTCCTCAAGCGAGGTGTACTACCAGTAGCAGTGGTGGCAGCATTACCACTAACAGTAGTTGAAGAAGAGGTGAAAGATTGATTACTTTTAAAGCAGGCAGCAGCTAGCTGTTGACAAAGGTCAATGGCTTGACCCAAGTGAGTGTTCAGAACCTGAAGGTAGTGCTCATAGGGGAGGGAGACACATTCTGTGCTGCTGTTCACCAGACGCAGTTCGCTCTCCTTAGGTGGGTACATCTGCTCTGCTAAATAGGCGGTGCCATTGTTGCTGTTACTGGTGGCACCTTGCTCAGTGTACAAGGACTTTCTGTAAATAGACTTCTGTGCTCGTGAAGTCACATTCAAGCTCTTTGTGACAGGTACTGATTTCTCGATCTCTGCCTTCTCCTTTAGTCGATACTCCAGTGCCTGGTGTGCCTCTCTAGCCTGGTTCAACTGCACTAGGATTTTGCTACAGTTTCTGGCAATTCCTCCTACCCCCAGCTCCCAAAGAGTAAGTAGCTGACTCAGCTCTTGACATTGCTGGCACTCCCCTTTGTCTGCTACTCCAGGTATAAGGAGCTTAAACTTTGCATCACGGATAGCCTGCTCAGACTTTGCATCCGTCGACGTTCTAGATATTGTCGTGGCAGAAGCTCCAGGTGCTTTGCTAGTAGAAGATGAACTCTCACCGACCTTTATACAAGGTTCAGAGAGGTGTGTCTCAAGGGGGTATGGTTTCGAGACAGATGTCGGCTTGTCTGATGCTCCAGGGCTGGGGAGACCGTTGACTTGGACATTTACGTACCTCGATGGCTGTTCGACTACTTTTGACGCCATTGTATCCTGTATGTGATAATGCATAATGCAGTGAGGTTAGAGGGGATATTTGGTCAGCTACTGAAAGGAGGGCTGTACAAATTCACAAGAATGGGGAAGAATAGCAAATGCCCACTACCAAATAAGGAAGTTGCCAATCACTTTAAGTGGATTACCTGTCTAAAGTTTACCCACACAAGCCACTGTAAGCAAATAGATGAATACATGGTGTACATTCATTTAGTATACAAACAATGTACACTCCAGTGCTGGCACATGCAGGCCATTCTTAAAGCAATGACATTGTAACTAGTGATGCAAGGGAAAGCATACCGCTGGCTGGAAAGTCAAATTTGAACGATCATATAGAGACACAGATACATATAGATCACCACACACACACACACTATTCACATACCTACACACACACACACACACACACACACACACACACTATTTACATACCTGCACACACTCTCACACACACATACAGACACAGATACACATAAACACTATTCACATACCTGCACACACTCACACACACACACACACACACACACACACACACACACACATACACACACACATATATATACACACACACACACTATTACACACGCATGCACAGAGCAATGATCATGAATAATGGCAATGTAAATTATATGGTAAGAGTGGGATTACCCGATGTTACAAACACGGTTAGTCAAAAGAGTAGTCAATGGCTCATTCATACCCAAATATCCTGTGTACACAACTGAGCAAGCACACTGCACTGAGTGTAAAAGCTTAGAAGCTTCAGCTTACAAATTGTATACGTCTAAAATTATACAAGTCAATATACAAGCATGCACAAGTCAGTGTACAAGCACACACAAGTCAGTATACAAACACGCACAAGTCAGTATACAAGCATACACAAGTCAGTATACAAGCATGCACAAGTCAGTGTACAAGCATACACTGCATTATACATGTACAAATGCAAGTACGCTATTGAGAGTGTGTATGCATGACAATAGGTTTGTTTTTCACATCACAAAAACAGTGACGAAGCCTACCATGTGTACTTATGGAGCAACAGTAAAGACTTGCTGTTAGATATCTTACGTCTTACGTCATCTTACATGTTAAAAGGTTGGAGGCATTGACACTAAGTGCATGTAAACAGACATGGTTGACACACATTTCAACAACAATACCTATTGTACGTATCAGCAGAATCAGCTATTTGATGCACCTAAAAGGGTGTACTGTAAATCACCTCATTGATTAACTTATCAAAATTAAGGGATGGAGGGGGAGTGCCCAGGGCCTAGATAGAACAGAAAACACCCATAATATGAAGTATGATACGGAGCAGTCAGCAATAACTTCAATTTATAAACCATGAAACAGTAACTTGTCAAATTAGTGAAGTTGAGAACTGTCAACTCCCAAGGCAATTGAAATACAACTTTCAGATCCAAGTAATACGGACAGTGCCATTTGTAAATGTGTACTATCTCTACGGCTACTGATTCACATACTTGTAGCAAATGCTCTGTGACCCACGCGTGAGGGGGTTTATAAGCGATAGTTGCCCCGTAGTAGCTAAATTGCTACAAATAAATATTTTAGCCATAAAGAGTGTAGTCTTACCCTGCTTGAATGCACTATACCGGTACTGATGCAGGATTGATTGCATGCATCAATGAGCCTCGTCCTCAGGCCCATTTCGAGCTTTTCAGTGTTGCACGCTTTTTCAGCGTGCCAACATCGAAAGGCTGGGAAACAAGACCACCGATGGATTTTGTTCGGGACAGCTGACTTAACTATCCCAGTTTCATGGGGCACTCAGTACATATAGCCTCAAACCAGGCTCTCCCCATCGCAAAAAATCTTTTCTTTAATTTTTGCACATCAGGAGAGCAAGGGCTAACTAAATATTATCAAAGCAGCTGGGATAGTGCACAGTATCCTGTTAAAAATCGAGTTGAAAGAGGTTCAAATCTACTACTAGACATGGGACAATAAGGCATTATGTAAGGGGCAGAGGTCAAGAGTCTAGAGATAGCAAGGCTGAAACTGGCCTATAAGGAAAGGTTACTACATCACCCACCCTTTCGTAAGCCAACGGGAAACACTTCTGATGAATATTTTTGCTCTTTGTCCTGTGGGTCAACTCCAAAGCCTTACACAGGAAGTGAAGAGAGATCATAGCAATAATATTCTATTATTAATTTTGGGGTAAACCACATCACATCCATATCACCACACAGGACAAGATATCGTAAGAAATTACCACAAGTGACGCATGTACATGTACATGAGGAGCTTCCCCTACAATTATTAGCCTGAGGGGCAATTAATTCTATTTCTAGCATTGAAGTTTTGTTATCAGTAGACCTACAGTGGTAGACAAAATAGATACACATGACAAATGAGTGATTACCTCTCAGGTAAAAAAAAATCATATCACTGAAGCTTTTTCTATTCACAAATATCACAAATTATCCTGGATCAGTCACCAAACATTTATATCATGCTACAATAATGTTGGAACACCACAACCTTCATTGTAATGTAATATTTCCTAAATGGATCCCAAATGCCAGTTTGTACGGTCATCTGTAGGACATACATGTGCTGGCATTGCCAAACTACATCACAGTACTGTACATGTGCTGCATGCGGTATCTGGCTACTGGCACTACACTCCTGACCAGGGTCGGTTATCCTAAACCCTTTGTGTATATGTTTGCATAGCAATGCTTATTGTTATCATACTGCAGCATATACATGTGGAGCAATACTTTCAAATACTTGCTAGCTGAGATTAAACATGATTGCAAACTTTTAGCATGATACATGTACACTTTGACCAGGTCATTTTTCACCCTTCCGTCCACAATGAAACTCACCATCAAAAATACAGTTTGATATTACAAGAACAAACTCTCAGTCAAAAAAAAAGAATCAGCCTTTATGTCTATAGCTACGTAGCTAGCTACATGAAAGGTTAAGCTCTATGGCTTGGCTAAAAAAATTGCTGGATGACTGTTACATACACATGACAAGATGAATATATTTGTGCGTGAGCAATGTGCCTATAAATACAATATTTCTATACACAGATACCCTTTAAGGTATTTGTATTTTAACCACTCCACCTCCCTAATGGCCAACTAGCCACATCAACGTCGCTATCTCTCAAGCCTCCACTACATTTACTATCAGATGCACCTAGGGCTTCAACCCACCTATGGATGTGTCAGGCTTTGCAAAGAAGTCTGGACTATACTATGGTGTAGACCAGACTTCAAGCAGTTGTTCTCTCTCTCTTTCTCTCTCTCCCTCTCTCTCACCTTCCTCCCTCTCCCTCCACTAAAATGTGTGGGCACATTTTACAAACACAGCAGCTAATAAAATAATTATGAACCAGCCCTCTTAATTTTATTTTCATAGGTATACTGAAGTTCCTAAACTAACCATTCGGAGTGAATTGAGAACAATGATCAGAAGACAGAAGATGCATGCCAAAAAGTTTTTAATTGATATACATTGTGAGACAAGAAGAAATAAATTGCCAGGCTATGTGGGCCATATAGAGCGACTGCGCATGAGGACGTGATGTCACCCATAGAAACCAACTTCCGCATGGCAAGATCGGTAGGACCAAGCCTCGTAGTACAAATGTGAGCCATACTCGAGCCATAGTCACAGCTCTTCTAGACTTTCTGCATAACCGGATGCCTCTCCACATACTACTGCTATGCTAGTTTATGAAGAAATGCAAAGATGGCCCTACAAAGTGAGCAATCGAGTTTGAATTTGCCATGCGGAAGTGAAACGGAAATGACATCATCATAGTCACTCTATATATCTCATCCCCAGGCTCCCTGAGCTTTTCAACATACGTGATAGTTCAAGACTTAGTCTAATATGGATGGGGCTTAACATTCACTCGTGTCTGTGTTGATAGCAGCCAATCTATACTAGAGCACCATGTACACATTGAAAGATTGGGAATAGGGTCTAGAGAACAAGGCTAGGCCATATACTTGTTTTGCAAAACTCTGCCAAAGGAATTAGTCTGAAATCTATGCAGGCAATAGGGTATAAAATAGATAACCATGTCCTCATACTATTAACAAAGCTCAGCAACAGTAGGCTTACGTATGCACCACACAGCACTGGTATCAGAGGATTGAACTGTCAACAAATACTTTCCTGTATCACAGTTTGAGTTGTGGATGCCACAAGCTTTCGGTGACAAACAGCAAATAGTAAACAAACATAACATGCAATATGTCAGCTGCATACACCTATAGGCGAGTGTAGAAATCATTTACCCTTTCATATTTTAATAATACAAAATTCCAGAATAGCTCCTACTAGTCTGATAGCTACATCACATTCCAGGGCTGCTTCGTGTGTACAGACATGCTACAGTGTCTAGTAGTTATAGACATGGTGACGATAATTATTCGCTTCCCAGCGCTAACGAGGTGTTAATAGCACTCTACATAGATAGGCTATATGCTTTGTTCATCAACTGTATATCTGTGCCAACGTGCAATGGCAATCCACAAAGGAGAATTTATTATGGAAAAGGTCACAGATTGGGATCAAGTTACCACAAAATCTGCAATTTATCATCGACCCGAAAAGTTGCTATCTAGAGAGGTAATTTACGGCATACGTTTAGCTACCTCGCTGTCAGAGCGCACACAATAAGGTCCTAGTAGTACTTACGGTCACTCACTTCAAAGTTGATAGGGTCTTGGTGTCTCCAAACTATACATTTCAAGTAGACTCACGCTGTATAAAAAGCACGTCTGTTCTCGACTACGATAATTAGTGGGCGCGGTTCGCGTTCGATATTATATTCGTATACGTATACGTACGTACGTGTGTTTACTGGATCTCGATCTCGTGCGTGATGTGATTAACGCCCACGCAACCCTCGTGCTATATGCGCTAATGATATGGGCAAGAAAACATGGCTCAGCAGATCAAGAGGATCTTTTCTGGCATCCAGCCCTCTGGAACGGCCCAACTGGGCAACTACCTGGGTGCCATTCGCCGCTGGGTCCAGCTGCAAGGCCAGTGCAGCAGTGTACTATACAGTATCGTAGACCTACACTCACTGACCGTGGACCAGGCTCCCCTACTGCTCAAGCAGAATATCAGACAGATGGCTGTTTGTCTGTTGGCCTGCGGGGTGGACCCCGATAAAACAATCCTTTTTCAGCAGTCTCAGGTGGAGTGTTGCAACATTTGATAGTCATGTGTGACAGTGTCGGTGCTTCACCCAGTAAATATTGATACAATATGCTGCCCAACCGGGTGTATCCCCATAATATTAAAATTTCACATACATACGTACATGTGGTGACCTTATTTTTGGATACCGTGGTAATGGGTATTGATTGCTATCCTTATGCGAGCACTATGTATGCACGTTAGATGCCATTAGCCTGTGCTGGTACAGTGGTGCACTTGGCCGTGCTGTGTGTGTACCATTGTTAATCTAATTAAGCCAACCATAGTTGGAGGGAACTATGTTAATGGGGCTATCAGTGCCCAGTGCAAGTACTTTAAAGATGGCAACTGTTTAGTTTTCCTGATTTGTCTTGCTTGTGTATGGTAGGTGTACCCCTGTATAATTAAGTAATTGCTACAAGTGGTGGTATAAGTTGGGGCAAGGCAGCGTTTAGTGATAAGTTGTATGGTTTACATTGTGTAAACTGTTTGTTGTTTATATGTATTAGGTGCCACAACATGCTGAGCTGGCTTGGTTGCTAGGCTGCAGGACTCCAACTGGCTGGCTCAACAGGATGACACAATGGAAGGTAGCGACTGCAAAGAAGATGCAAGTAAATGGAAGTATGCATCACCTCTCTCTCTCTCTCTCTCTCTCTCTCTCTCTCTCTCTCTCTCTCTCTCTCTCTCTCTCTCTCTCTCTCTCTCTCTCTCTCTCAGGCTAAGGGGGCAACTGATAACAGAGATCTTGTTCGCCTTGGCCTGTTTGCTTACCCAGTTTTGATGGCAGCTGATGTTCTGCTCTACAAGTGAGTGGACTTATAAATAATTATGTGCACCATTGATTTTAGGATCTAATTTCCTTGTTGTTCAGGGCTACTCATGTTCCAGTTGGTGATGATCAACTACAGCATCTTGAACTGGCAAGGGACATAGCTAGGTCCTTCAATTCAACATATGGTGACACTTTTCCCGAGCCAAAGCCACTTCTAGGTTTGACAAATCAGTTTATATCAGTTTTGAGCAGATGTTTATTGACTTACTACACATCCTCTCTCTCTCTTTCATACCACTAGGTGAGGTTCAGCGTGTCATGAGTTTACGTAACCCTCTAGAAAAAATGAGTAAATCTGATAACCAGGAAACAAGCAGAATAAACCTGACAGACTCACCTGACGACATTCGAAAGAAAGTACGAAAGGCTGTCACAGACTCAACGAGCAGAATAACCTTTGAGCCCACAGACCGACCTGGTGTCTCAAACTTAGTTTCCATATATGGTGCTCTGGCGGAGCTAAGCCATGATGAGGTGTGCGAGAGATTTGAGGGAAAAGAAACTGTTCATTTGAAAGATGAGCTTGCTGAGCTCTTGGTGGAGAAGCTGGGACCTATTAATGAAAGAATACTGGAACTAGAGAGTGACCCTGGCTTTGTGGACCAAGTGCTAAGGGACGGTGCTGACAAAGCAAAGATCATTGCCACGGAGAACCTCGACAACGTTATGAGGTTAATGGGAATCTTGTAGCAAATGATTAGATTATAATTATGTCTGCCATTTATCTATCATAACTGCATGATGTCTTGCTATGATTATGAGTGAGTACTCAAGTTGCTAGCTCAAATATTAGTCAGTAAAGAGTTAATTAATTAATACAATAACTTTGTCTGATCAACATCAAATTTAATGCACAAAAGCCACCAAACATTATTAACATCACGAGCTAGGGAGCCCAATAATACATATTAACGTTAACTTGTATTGTTCACAATAAATAATGCCAAAGTATGAAGTATATCAAATCAGTTTGTTGACTGATATCCTTGTCTGCTCCTAACTTTAGCTACAATTAGGCGATAGCAAGGCCCAAACGTGAAAACAAACCCATCCTGCATACACCAAATAGGGAGAGAAATAATTAATAACCAAATTAATGACAAATGGACTAGCTAATTACCTTAATTAGAAGGGGTAACTGGAACCAAAACTCTCGCTGAGGAATGATGTCCTTTCCGGAGGCCTTTCTGTAGAACTTGTTGATCAGAGCTCCCACCACAAAGTATGTGACAAGTGCATATATCGCCCTGAGAGTAGTGCAAAGCGCAACATGTAAAATACAGATTCTATAGTGAATCAGACTCTAGGATCATAAATAATAATATTAATATGTTATACCAAGTTAATATAATATAACAATAACATTTGACATCACCAAGTGCACCTTGTACTAGTATACCACAGATGTGTAGTGATAGGCCATGAAGCCACACTGCAGGTGCACTACTGCACCGGCAGACAGTGTGTGGCTGTAGCGCTGTACTTTAAGTAGCTGCTAACCATATTCACGCCCCAATACTACCACGGCTGTGACGTCAAATCCAGAAATCACTACTATTATGTGCCTTCCTAATGCACTCTTGGTTATACCTAGCCTAGTCTCCAGCTATAGGCTCTCTTTTCCCTCCCCAAGAGAGCCTGGAGACGAGGCTAGTATATGCACAGTATTTTAGGCCTGTACTTCAGTCTTCTACATGTCATAGTGTCTGGGTGGAGTTACCTATACATGTGAGTGGTACAAGTAAAATCCAAACATCATTGCCACCAAATAAAATTCCACAGAATTACAAAATTTGAAACCCTGGGAGCAATCTCAACTACATTAGATGGCAATAATGTTTGGATTTACTTGAACCGTGTTTGAGTGGATCGAGTATACATACATGTACATGTATCATAACGCATACACTGTGATGAGCACAAGTCCAATGATTCCTTCAACTGGTGCCGCAGGATTTGTGTGACAACCACCCGGACACACTTGGCATGACGAGATATTGAAAAACTGCATACACAATAATATTATGCGAACATAAGATGTATATAGTATACATGGACATTTCATGTGTGATGTATATAGTACGTATTGCATACACTGACTAGCTAAGTACAATAGATTATCATCATACAATGGTAGCCTGAATTGAACTAACTTATTTGACCTTATTTGGCAAAGTCATAAAAATAACTATGATACAGCCTAGCCTTGTCCCCAGGCCCTTTGAGGGAAGGAGAAAGGAAGGGCCTGGGAACGAGGCTATGATACAGACATGTACATTAGCTATTAACTATGCACCTACTAATATTAGCAAACCAGCTCACATAATGCAGCCTTTCTTCAATTTCACCATCAGCTACAGCCAGAGCATCCCTGAGACCCACTCCTTGGTCACAGTTCAGATACACTTTCGTTTCTCTACAAGTATTTGAACTAAATTTTAATCCATGCAACCAGAAGTCATAATAAAGAAGGAAGCAAGGGCTCATGATATAATCAAGTGGCAGTCATGTGACCTTAATTCTTAATTACCTCTTATTGTCAGTGTTAGCATAGTAGACATAAGGAGTTCCATCGTCCTCTATCCACATTTCTTCTGAAAGTGCTGGAGCAATATTCACATTGTCACCGTTTTGAAGATACTGGCAAATCTGAGCAAAGATATGCAAACATAAGGGTAATGATACATTCCCTCATCTGCAGCACATTATGTACACTTACAAAAACTTGATCACATGACTTGACGTCTTGGAATGTGTTACATGGATTATATGAGTACTTCAAGGTTTGATCGTTGTTGTCAATAAGATTTGCAAATCTAATACATTGTACATATTTGTTTATTGATGTGTCACAGTGTGTGTGTTTGGAGACTCAGAAGGGTGGGGGGGGGGGGGGCGGGGTGGACACAGCAATTATTGTAAATTAATATTAAGAACCATATAATAGCTAGCTCTATGCTCTATTATGCACTTGTTAATCAAATCTCCCACTACCCCCTCCCGGGCTGATGAGGGGCTTTGACAAGGGGATTGATGAAAGGTCCTTCCCCCAGGGTGGGGCATTTGACATAACTCAGGCCCCTTCAACCTGTGTTGGCTCAAGGCAAGTCTGCAAATGATCTGATAGCCATATATCAGTGGTACTGTTTACCATAGAATCTTGAAAGTAGGGGGATTTGATCAACAACTCAGCCCCTAGATAAAGGCGTTTGATGAGAGAGATGTCAAATCCCCTACCTCGGGCAATCCAGGAGGGGGATAGTGGGGGTACACATTGACAGGTGCACAATAGTATGAGTCCATAGTTAAAAATCTCGGCTGCATGTTTAGCTAGCTACATCTGTCATTGCTGCGATGCCTCCATTTTCACAATACCTTGGTGTTCCATCTTTGTTGGAAAATGGTGTCAGATCAATAACCCCGCCCTCTGTCTTGCAGACACACGTCTCCTCACGACCTGGTGCCTGCGCACACTGCGTCCCAGATGGATCACTGACTGCTCCACGAGACAATAACAGCAGCAGTAGTAGTAGCGTGGAGTTCACAGCCTTCATCATAGCGGCATAATGTTGTTTATTTATTCAACTTAGAGTGGGCGGGTCTGATACGGCTGTATACTAGTACGTGACATAAGCATGTGCCTAACCACTAAAGATTTGTAAACCAACAACTATTGCAACACACATTGCCAGCCAGCTGTGCAGTGCGGTCAACACAATGCCAGAATGACGTAACTACAACCACAGTCATATCATGTATGTAAGCTCTAGTTTTTGTAATACAACATACATAGCGTTAATAGTGACAACGGTGAATATTATTATGACAAACATGAGATCAAAGTTTTAATACTTGTAGGATCTGGTCAATACTTTCATTGATAAAAGAATATTAAATACATCAATTTGTTGACTGATATCCTTGTCTGCTCCTAATTTTAACCACAATGGGACGATAGCAAGGTCGAAACATGAACGCAAATCCGTCCTGCATACACCAAGGAGGGAGAGTAATTAAATTAACAACAAATGGACTGTGCCGTGGTTAGCTAATTACTTTAATTAGAAAGGGTAACTGGAACCAAAACTCTCGCTGTGGAATGATGTCCTTTCCGGAGGCCTTTCTGTAGAACTTATTGATCAGAGCTCCCACCACAAAGTATGTAATGAGTGCACATACAGCCCTGAAATATTGCAAAGCATAATAACTCTGTTATTATTATGGTCACTGGAGTGGCGTTCTATCATAGAGTCGGTAGACTCTATAAGTAGGGATGGCCCGGACATTAATATATGCAATAATATAATATTAACATGCATCCCTACATGCTTTTTCATAGAAACACAGTCACTTGAAAATAAAATGTAGGGATGCATCTTGTCTGTTATTTACATTCCGCCTACTCTTGTTTGTGTATTTTTTTACCCTGCCATCCCTACTTAGTCGTTCAAGTTTAGTTGCTTTATGTACTTGAGTAATATGGCTGTAGATCTACATGTGGTGAAAAGTCAAATATGGACACAATATAGCTGTTACAAATTATGCACATACACTGCAATGATTACAAGTCCGATGATCCCTATCACTGCGACTGGTGTACTTTTTGTATGACAACCACCAGGACATACTTGGCATGATGAGATGTTGAAGAACTAGATTTAATTAATTTATACATGTACCAAAAAAGATGACATTGTGATGCATTCAAATGGTCATACGTAATCATAATTATGTGTGTCACGTCACTGTGGTGGTTTCCACCAATCAGTAGCTATATCTCACATCTTATGGCTTTGGAACTTGAAAATTATATTATTATAGCCATTTGGCACATGCATGCATGCTGCATGTGTGCTTGATAGATCTAGACCGTGTAGCTAGTGAGTTAGCTTACATAATGCAGTCTTCCATGTATTTCACCATCAGCTATAGCCACTGTGTCTTCAAGCCCCACTCCTGGGTCACAGTTCAGATACACTTTTGTTTCTCTACAAAATTCACAATCATACATACACTTAATAATTAAGTAGTTTCTCGTCCCTAGGCTCCTAGTTTCTTTTCTATGTTACCTCCCGCTTTTCATTACGCAACACTGAAAACCTGGGAATGAATCTGGAGATAAGGCTAGTTATCAGGGCTATAGGAAAGGTGCAAATTTTCAGTCCCCTTGATCATGAGGCTTTGCCCCCCCCCCCCCCTCAACTTGCATCGAGCAGTTTATTACCGGCCATTGTCAGTGTTAGCATAGTAGGCATAAGGAGTACCATCCTCCTCGATCCACATCTCCTCTGAAAGTGCTGGAGCAATGGGCACATTGTTGTTATCTTGCACATATGCACAAATCTGAGCATTAATTGACAGGACAGTGCATATAATTATAAAAGACTTAATTAGTGTGTACTTACAAATACATCGTCACATGGATCAGTGTCTTGAAATGTTTGACATGGATTATATGAGTACGATAACTTCTCATCATGGTTGTCAGCTAGATTTGCAAATCTGCAATAATTAATAATAATTTTGATGGGGCCAGAGGCTAGAGCACGTGCAGCAGCCAGTATGACATTGTAAAGTCTATTAAAACATTAAAATTTGGCAATTCCTTGAGTAGCAGAACATACAGACTAGCTCTGAAATATTCATTGCAATGGTAGGTAGAACTGTACATCTAAAAATGTAATATCTTTAGTTTTGACTACCTTGGTGTTCCATCTCTGTTGAAAAATGGTGTCAGATCAATGATCCCGCCCTCTGTCTTGCAGACACACGTCTCCTCTCGACCTGGTGCCTGCGCACACTGGGTCCCAGATGGATCACTGACTGCTCCACGAGACAACAGCAACAGCGCTAGCAGTAGCCGTAGGAGCCCGAGTTGCAGCAGCGAGAAGTTCAGAACCATCATCGTGGCGGTATGTTGTGCTAAGCTAGAGTGGGCGGGTCTGATACCGCAAATTATAGTATGCGCTATGCATGCATGCATAATACATTTAACCACGCGGACAAACTCATATACACGGAGTATGACACAATACTATTTAATACATTACTGGTATTAAATACATAAAATTATTATACACACACTCTGCATAATCTTTGAAAGACTAGTTTATAACATTAGTGCTGCTGAATTGATCATTTTGTGCCATTAGTTTGTTCAGTTTCTCCTGGTGTTCTTGCAACTCTGTCACCAACTGATCCTGCATCCATGATTCAAAGACAAAAAAAAAAAGAGAGCATAATATTTTACAGTCACCACTGGTTAGTTAGCAAGGATTTACAGGTCACCTTTTGCTGTAGTAGTTGGTGATGCTGCTGGGTGAGTCCTCTGTTAGCCTCCAGCTTCTGTCGATCGTACTTCAACTCCTTATCCAGCTTTGTACTGAGAACAACAAACCATCAGCATAGTCACCAATCAATACTAAGTCTTTGTAGAATATCACCGTCATAATTATATTAATACACACCTTTCTTCCAAGAGACTTTCATACTCTTTCTTTGCTCTCACAACTTGATCAGCAACCTATGGATGTGAAGTCAAAACTAACATATGATTATACTTTCTTATAAAACCAATATTACCTTACCGTTCTGTATTGACGATATAGCTCTTTTGATTCCATATTATCTTCAACTGGGATACATGGCTGAAGAATAACAAAACATTCGTTATTACGATGATTCTTGTATCAGTGAACCAACAGGTTAATAGTTGACTTACTTGTAAGTCTGACTCCAGACTTGGAATGTAGTATGGGGAACCGGTCTCTGGAAGTGAAGGATTCCCTTCAGGATTAAAAAAGCAGGCAGAAAATGAATGAGCCAGTATTTGTAATAATATTAATAGTTACATATTCCATGCAAACAGTCATAGCAGAATCTTATAGCATTAGTTTTTTCAACTTTCACTGATGAAAATTCACATCCCAAGCAAACGAACAATCATGGACAAGATTTACATTCACTCCTCACAAAACACAAACCAAACACACACTAATCCATACATACACATAGCACAAAGGTGTTACACAAATACACTAGTCTAAGAGTCTAAAGGTCAGAGTGCAGAGTGCAGAGTAGCATAAGCCTACTCACTTGTCGGTGCTTGCTTCTTCTTCATGGCTAGAGACTCGTAGTTAGCAAAACGCTCCGACTGTTGCTTCAGAATGTTCTCTGTCCCATAGCTCTCTTCAACCTGGATATTCCCATACTCAGAGACCTGTCGACCGGCGGGGGAAAACGGGTGATAAGGATGGGCTTTGCTCCCCCTGCCAGGGGACTCATGATACTGTCCTGGTGGGGGGTACACGGTGGAATGGTGGAACGGAGGTGTGTGGGAAGTCTCAGGGGTGGAGATTTGCTTCCTGTAGGACTGTCGTTGTTGTGACGAGGACTGATCATCAGTGGGAGGTGGGTTGCCTTCGGAGCGACCACCAATGTTAGTGGGACGAGATCCAGGTGCAGTGGCAGATCTGTCCCTGAACTGTGAATTGATGGGGAAAGAGACAGGGAGAGAGAGAATGTCTAGAGTGCTCAAGGTTGACAATTAACCACCAACCTGATCACTTGTGGTGTTATCCCTAGGAGGGAGTTCAGGAGGTTGAGTTGACTCCGGAGGAGTAATGGTAGCACTCTTCTTCTCTTCCACTGTCCCCACTCCATTGGTACTGCCATCTGCGTCCTTCTCATTCTCCTTCTTATAGTCTGGGTTCTCATGCTGTGTGCTTGGTTTGGAGGCAGCGAACGTGTCTCCCTGAGTTGGCTCCTCTTTCCTTTGCTTTGGCTGACGCTTTGACACCAGAGGCTTGGCTTCATCCACATACTTGTAAAACATACACATATGATTTTATTAGCACGAGATGATCTACAGCTGAGCACAGTGATGCTCAGTTACACGCACCTTGCAAAGCTTTTCTAGCTTCACTCGGAGTTCATTCATGGATGGTCTGTTCTGAGCTTCATTATCCCAGCACCTGTGGAATAATTAATGTATGGTCTAATTATTCGTTTACATAGTAATGTATGGGGAAAATAATTTCAAACACATTTTGATAAAAACCGTTATCACCCCTGTTTGAATCATGTGACCCGTATCACCGTGTGTTTGAATCATGTGACCAGTATTACTGTGAGTTTGAAAGAGAAAGACAGCTAGCTGCTATGTAGCCAAGTATGAAGAACAGTGTTAGCGATAGGTAGCTAACTATCTTCACTTACTAGTACGTCGATATTGATGCTACGGAGAGAACTTCATACTGGAGGGAAGTTGGTAGTAGCTGCCGCTGTTGTTGCTCGGTTGCCGTGTGGTGTCTACTCTGAATTCGTTCGACAAATGATCCAAGACGCCTCTCTGGTATTGTTTACAGCCGTTTGCTCAATGGTAGGCTTCTCTTTCGTTCATTTTATCGTTCAACAGTCGCCGTTGCTAGCTGCGTTCGGAATAGATTTTTAGTTTCTAGGGGTGTGGCTATGTACGATCCAATCATTCGTCAGGTTTGCCATACGATAAAATCGTTATTACCATAGTAGAACGCGATACCTAGGAACCATCACTCGTTCATTGCCTTAGGTATTGTTTCTCGTGCTACTCACTCGTAACAATACTTGGCAATTAACTCGTGATATTTCCTGGTATCGCGTTCTACTATGGCAAATAACTGTATAGCATCATTCACCAGAAATGTCCACGACAAGCTTACTTTGAGATCATATCCGAGAGTGCCTTTGGGATATTTGAGATTTTTGGTGGCCTCTGACCTAAAAAAGAATAAAATTACATGATAATATTTTCAGTGATTGAGTTCTTGGTTGGGGATCTTAGCTAGCAGAGCATTTGAGCTCTCAAAATTCCACCCCCTGGCAAAAAGAGCTACCTTAACTTGTATTAACATAGAGCATGAAACTTTGGTGAGCATTAAATTTGGTGAAATGGATGTCATTTGGTATTGGCGGAATTTAAATTTGATGATCCGAATGCTTAGTGGCATAAGTGTACACGCATAAAGTTTAAATTGGTGAGTTGTAATTTGGTGATCTTTGAAAAATTTGCCAAATCACCAAATTAAAAACCTCGCCAAAGTTTCCTGCTACAAGGGAATAACCAATTCTTACCGTTGGCCATGGCGTAGAGTATGGCCATGTTACTGTGTTGGCCCTTCCCGGCTCCCAGTGTGGGTCTCCTCCGAGTGATCATCTCCCAAAATACAACACCAAAGCTGAAGACATCACATGACTCTGTGTAGTTCCTCCCTACAGGTGAGTGGAGGTATGGTGGAGAGTGTGTGTGCATGTGAGTGTACAAGTATGTGTATGTGTATGTGTGAGTGAATGTGCATGTGTGTATGTGTATGTGTGTGTGAGTGTGAGTGTGAGTGTGTGTGTGTGTGTGTGTATGTGCGTGTGTGTCGTCCCCAGGTCCTCTCAGCTTTTCAATACTACACGCAACATTGAAATACTGGGAATGGGCCTGGGGATGAGGCTACCTTAAGGTGACAATTATTTGCAGGCACACTTTTTTTGCGATTTTGGTTCAAAGCACACTTTGCATGTACTAACATATGTAATTTGTACACAGATGTGGTAAAAAGGGTAAACAAATTCTAATGTTCGGCAATATGAATGGCTAATGTTTGCGAGTATGTGTGGGTGTGTGTGCGTGTGTGTGAATGTGTGTGTATATGTGCATGTTGTGTGTATGTGGTGTGTGTGTGTGTGTGATCCTACACTACTACGTTGACATACAGGGCTGTACCATAGAGCAAACAACAATTAATGATTGCATATACCTCGAATGACCTCCGGAGCCATGTATCTTATGGTGCCAACAGCATTGGTGAGGGTGTGTTCCAACTTTTTAGCCGTACCGAAGTCACACAGCTTGAGCAACAGTCCATCCTTGAACAGCAACACACTAGAAGGGTCAAGATGAATCAAGTAACAAGATGAATGTACCATGAATGAAAACCACAATCAAGATGAGTGTGCAATACACTCACCACCACACGTATAGCACCACAAAGCTGCCGTCAGCCAGTGGTGCAATTCTGCTGTGGCTTCATGCATTAGCATTGTTTTCCCAAGGGGTGTGGATGTGCAGCTAGCTAGTGTGCTCACTTTGAAGGTTTGACATCTCTGTGCAGCATGTCCTCGCTGTGGATATACTCCAATGCCAGGGCAATCTGCCTCGACCAACTCATCACATGCTCGGCGTGGTAGCGATACTGTTTTTTCCCTTTGTCATGGAGGACTGTGTGTGTGTGTGTGGGGGGGGGGAGTGGAATGAAGTAAGAACTTGTTTAATCTAAGGACAACTATTGCTAAACTTTAACTCACTTTTCTCCAGGGACATAGGTGCAAACTCCAAGACAATGAAGGGCTATGAGGACCACAACTCTAATAATGATCACTACCGGAGTAGCTAAAAAGTGTCACATTACTTACATGATCACTGACACATGCACCATGCATCTCGACAATGTGTTCATGAGACTGAAGCAGACTCAGACAAACAAGCTGTGTTCAAGAGAGAGGTATTAGACTGATAGATTTGTGTGTGTGTTTCATACCTCTTCTGAAAATCCACCTTTGCGATCAGCTGAGGTGAAGCACTTGACAGCAACAACTTTGTCGTTCCATCTGGCTCTCTTTACATCACCAAACTGACCTCTCTCAAAAAACTGAGGAGAGAGAGAGAGAATTTGACACTATTAACGGAGTCCAGCTACCCAGTATCCCACACTCACGTCATCTCCTTGATCAAATTCAAGATCTTTGAAAGAGATCTTCTTGTATTTCACTTGGATCGCCTTCTTAGCAACTGCACCACTCATCTTCGGTACCACTCGTCCTAGAACCTTCAACAGAACACTGCTAGGCTTCTGGACTGGGATATACCCGTTCAATTTTACACAAGTTGCGTATAAATGGAGTTTCAGTCTGGGCGCCGGGCGTGCGCGTATGGGCACGAGACAATGGCCCAGTTTGCGTTCAATTCCGATATTGGCACACTGAAACTATGAAATGGGAAGGATGAAGGTATTAAAAATGAAGAATGACTGAAAATAAATGAGTACCCTAGATTATATCAAAGAAAAATCCACAAACTGCTATTATAGACTGCATCAAGCATTATCATGTGTTTGATCAATTCATTCTATATCCTTGATTTTCTCGAACCTTTCGTCTCACAAGACGGACAAATGGACCAAATGTGAAAACAAATCCATCCTATAAAAAAGACCGTAATAATGATAAATTTATCAAGTCATCATAAGCCTCTAGATCTCCCAATTCCTATTTCAGGCTCCAGTATGCGTTCTTTAATTAATCAGATATGGACTGTACCTTAATTAGGAATGGTGCTTTGATCCAAAACTGCTTGTTTGGAATGATATCAGTTCCGCTTGCCTTCCTGTAGAATTTCATGATGAGTATTCCAGCCACAAAGTACGTAATGATGCCTATGATACACCTATATGACATTGTGGTACATTGAATAAACACAATCATGAGATCTCAATACTTACCCGGTAGTTATAGTCTACAAGACTGCTCTTATTAAATGAGATTAACTGGGTGACATAACAAATCATTGCACACTTACAAAGTTATGAGTACTAGTCCTACAAATCCAGCTGCCGTTGACGTATGACCCTTGGGTTTGCTAGGACCAGGATTGGGGGAATCACACCCTCCAGGACACACTTGGCAAGACGTCATGTTGAAGTGCTGCAAAGGCAGTTATTTGTGCTATGTACAACATTGAGTGTCTATACAGGAATTATCAGTCTGGTCTGAACTCACATAGTGGAATTGAGATAACTCTCCGGCAAAAATAAACTTGGTATCAACATAACTGACACTTGGATCGCACAACAGGTGCACATAACCAAACCTAGCAGGTCTGAAACGGCAAAACTTTTAGCTAGTCATCTTCAGCTAATATGTATGCAGCCACTAATAATATTATTGAGACTCACTCGTCTAAGGGGGACTTAAGTTGTTCAGTAGAGGTTTGCTCAGTGAATTTCTTCACCATTGATGACTTTTCATAGTATGCATAAGGAGTTCCATCCGTGTCTATCCATATTGCTTCATCTCCAGGGTCCCCTCCAATGACATATTGATGGGACTGGCACATCTAGAAATTATTAAGTCAGTTTAGGCCTTAGTCTTGTACCCAGCCCGTATCTGCACGCATGTCTTTCCCTCTTGAGGGTGGGGTCTGGAATGAGACTATTTAGGCCTATAGACCTTTAGATCTACTTTTCAACAGCTAATACGGGAAATAATCTCGCACACCAGCCCCTCGTACGAAAAAATCGGTACTATACTGGTAATACAATAATCTAGCCTCCTCCCCAGGCTCTCTCAGATCTTCTCAAGCTATAGACATGCACTTTTCAGCATGCAACATGGATCACCCACATAGATGTTATCACAATCTCCTTTGTTCTGTGAGTCATGATATGTAGAGCAAGGATTGTAAGAGTATGTGTACCCATTGTGACCATCAGGAAGATCAGTGTACCTGCAAATGCATTGAATGTAATGGTACAATTATTAGACTGCACATCTAGACTCATAATCAAAGTATCATGGGCGGTTTACTGTACCTTGGAGTACCATCTGTGTTGGAAAAGGTGTCAGGTCAATGATCCCACCATCAGCTTGGCATACACAAGTCTCTTCCCGCCCAGAAGCCGAAGGACACTTGCTTCCACTGGGATCAGCAGTTACAAAGCTTAGTAAGGGGCTTTGCGAGCACAGAAAGACAAAGCCTAGCTCCATGACCCGATTGAATCAAAAGGGGGTGGGGCTCGTCGTGCAGAAATGCACCACATGCAGTGACACGTGATTGCCAGAACGGAAACAGACCAGACCCGCCCCTTCTTAAAAAATTGCCATACTATAACACAAGAGTTGGAGGAGTGAATGTAATATCGAAAGGAAATGTGTTCCAAATAAAAAAAAAGACTCAATAGACTTGCAATGCATTAATTGATCAGTTCATTCTGTATCCTTGTCTTTCTCGAATCTTTACTCTCACAAGACGGACACATGGACCAAATGTAAAAACAAATCCATCCTGCAAAAAAAAAAAAAAAAAAAAAATGGACCATAGTAGTGTGATAAAATTTAATTGGAGTCATAAGCTTCTCACGACTGATAACAGATTCCTTGAATCTTTCAGTATTTTAATACATTCTTGGTCAGGGACTGTACCTTGATTAGAAATGGTGCTTTGATCCAAAACTGCTTGTTTGGAATGATGTCAGTTCCACTCGCATTCTCGTAGAATTTCATGATGAGTATTCCAGCCACAAAGTACGCAATAACACCTATGATGCACCTGTATTATGTGGTATGAACACATGCATGATATTTTTTTCCCATACTTTGTTATAATCCAATCTAGTGTGTGTAAATTGGATGACATATAAAGACACATGCATACTTACAAAGCTATGAGTGCTAGTCCTACAAATCCAACTGCTGTTGATCTATGACCTTTGGGCTTGCTAGGTTCTGGTTCTGGGGGGTTGGGGGACTCACATCCTCCAGGGCACACTTGGCAAGACGTCATATTGAAGTGCTGTACAGCATAATAATATAATAACTTTTAGCATCTACTCTTGCTATTCATTATCCAATGGTAAGGTTGCATGGCTCAAGTAAAACTCACATAGTTTAATTGAGGTGACTCTCCAGCAAAAATAAACTGGGTATCAGACAGCTTGACACTTGGATCACACAACAGGTGTACATAACCTACTCTCGCTTTGCTGAAAAGGCAAACATTTTAGTCATATTTCAGACAGACAATTGCCACCAATAATGATAATTATGCATACTCACTCATCTAATAGGGGTGACCTAGTCTGCTCAGTAGAGGTTTGCTCAACAAACTTCTCTGTTGTTGATGACTTTTCATAATATGCATAAGGAATACCATCGGTGTCTATCCATATTGCTTCATCTCCAGGGCCCCCTCCAATAACATCCTTATGAGACTGACACATCTAGAAATAATTACAGGTCTACAATTAACGTAGTGATGGATGAATACAATTATCACCCACATAGATGTTGTCACAGTCTCCTTGGTTCTGTGAGTCCTGATATGCAGAGCAAGGATTGTAAGAGTATGAGTAGCGGGTATGAGTATCACGAAGATCGGCATATCTACACATACAATGTAAAATCATAGGCAATGATCAATGAATCGCGGTTTTATACCTTGGAGTACCATCTGTGTTGGAAAGAGGTGTCAGGTCTATGACCCCACCATCAGCCTGGCACACACAAGTCTCTTCCCGCCCAGAAGCTGAAGGACACTTGCTTCCACTGGGATCAGCAGTTACAGAGCTTAGCAAGAGGCTCTGTAAGCACAGAAGGACAAAGCGCAGCTCCATGATGTAACAGTTGAACAAAAGGGGGTGGGGCTCGGCGCGCTGAATTGCAACCCACGCCCTTCTTGCTGTTCTCGGTCACTGGAACGGAACCAGACCAGACTAGCAGAATCCATTTCAGCTTTCGAGTACATTGTAGCGATACAAGTGGCGCTAATTATTCATTAATAAATTATGTAGCACATGATTTACACACACTAAACAGCTGGTCTTTTTTGATTGTTCAGTGCTATGAGTATGCATATAGAGTACAGCTAGGTGAGCTAGGTTTTCTCGTAGCCCTGAGACCCCCTAACTTTCACTTTGATGAAGGTAACACAGGGTCCAAATGTATGTATTTTCTATCGTTTGAGTGTGCGAATTAGAGAGAAAATTAGCTCTCATAGATTGCATCAAACGCGCATGCGCTGTGAATGTTGGATTACTGGCGAGCATAATATGGTATGCAGTTACGTAATACGTACAGAACCTGGTTGGACGAGTCTACGGGTATTTAAGTGTAAGGCGGGCTATCTGAGTTCAGTCTCGGCAATTCTGCTCCTACTAAGAGCTCAGCTAGCCCTGGTAAACTTACGTTCCAACTTCACTCTGTATCTTCGTCTTCGTCTTCGTCGCTACGTTATGGCCACTTCGGGTGCTCCGCCTTCCACGTCCGGTATTTCCAACGCCCAGCTAGAAACTTTGATGGCAACAATGCGTCAAGGCATAAAAGATGAACTGGCGGTGATGAAGCGGGAGCTATCTTCCGAAAGAGAAGCAGCTGACGAAAAGCTAGTGAAGAAGATCAAGCTGGAGAAAGCACCGACCTTCCGCAAGAAGGGCCACGAAAAGCAGTTTCGTCATAACGAGGAGGTGCGTCTAAAGCTCTCGGAGGCTCGCTCCGCCTTGGACGAACGACCTGCTGCAGTGGAAAGGGCAAAGCAGCTATTGGAAGAAGGTGAGAAAATTATAAATGAGCGTCAGAAACATATTAGAATAGCTGACAGGTCAGATAATGGGTGGGCGACGGTTGAAGAATATGTTGAGGACGAATTGGCTGATAATGAGGATGACGAGAAACGATTACTCAGGGCGGATGCCCGTGCAGGCAAAAAATTGAGGCCTGCGCAGAAAATTGGCAGAGGCTCAGCTAGGAAGTCTTTTCCTAGGCGTGGTTGGAATTTTCAGGGGCCTAGGAACTCGGCTTTTTTGCCTGGTAGTCTGGCTACAGTGGCCAGCCAATTTATTCCCACTGCCAATGTGTACCAAGCAGCTGGGCCTGTTCCGCAGCAGAGTTTCTCTAAGAATCCAGCCCAAGTTGGGGTAAGCCCCTTGACATTTGGCCCTTGTTTTGAGTGTGGCATGCCGGGCCACTATAGGAGGTATTATCCCAAGTTATTGAACAAAGCTCCTGGTGCTACAAGCAAGTAACTAGAACTTGCATGGTGGTGTAGTTGTGTTGTGCTGGACGCTTCACTTATTCATTCAATATTCTGTTTTTCTCTATTGGTGTCGTTGTTTATTTGGCAGTGGGACATGTTATACATGCTTACATAGACTGTCTGTCTTTGTTATGTGTTTTTTCCTTGCGTGATAATTGGTCATGTTTGCTCATTGTGTGCATGCTTGCATTATCTTAATTTGTTCTGTCGATCTGGTGTTGTTTTGTCTGTCATGGAATAACTAGCTGTAGTCAGTTATCTAAAATTTATTACTCTACTTCAGATGCTGGAGCCTATGTCTGGTTTATGGATATGGATCCTCATTCTTTAGTCCCCCCTTATTTTGTGGCAGATGTTGAAGCTGCATTAGCATCTCAGTCAGATTTTATGAATGTCCCTACTCATTCTCATGCAGCTGATCAGGTGGATCAAGGCCCTGTTTCAGTCCAGGGTAGGCTTAAAAAGTGCATCAAATTCTGGGAAGATGAGTTAGAGGCGTCTGAGTTTGTGTTGGGAATTATTCGTTCTGGGTATCGGCTTCCCTTTATTAGGCTACCTCCACCAGTGTGCATGCAGAATCACCGTTCTGCTCTAGATAATGCATCTTTTGTGTCTGATTCCATCCGGGAGCTTTTACTTGCCAACTGTATTGTAGAATGTAATGAATGTCCGTTGGTATGTAGCCCCCTCCAGGTTGTATCCAATGCTAAGGGGAAACAGCGGCTTGTTATTGATCTCCGTTATGTGAATCAGTACTTAGTATTTAAGTATGAAGGCCTAAATGTTATCCCATCCCTATTTCAGAGAGGTGATTTTATGATAACATTCGACCTAAAGTCGGGTTATCACCATGTTGATATTAATCACGATTGCTGGTCCTATCTCGGTTTCTCATGGTATGAGCCTGGAGGTTGCAGACAGTTTTTCATGTTTCGAGTGCTTCCTTTTGGCCTTAGTACAGCTTGTTATGTTTTTGCTAAGTTGCTCAGGCCACTAGTAAAATATTGGCAAGCAAAAGGTAGACGTGTCATTGTCCATATTGACGATGGGATTGGTGCTGCTTCCACTTTGCAGGAAGCAGTGGAGCATTGTACAGCCATCCAAGCCGACCTTGGAGATGCCGGTTTTGTACTTAATATGGTCAAGTCTAAATTAGACCCACATCAGGTGGGTGATTGGCTTGGTTTTATTATAGATCTGACTTTGGGATGCTTCCGTGTCCCTGAAGAAAAAATTGAGCGGTTAAAGGATAGTGCCCTTGGTATCACTCATCCCAGTAGAGTGCCCATACGAGCTGTTGCTAGCATTATTGGCCAAATTATGTCAATGAGCTTGGCTCTGGGTCCTATTGCTCGGCTACGCACCAGAGCATTATATGCTATAATTAATAGTTACTCTTCCTGGTATGCTTGGGTTGCCCTCACCGAGGATGCTAAAGAAGAGCTTTCTTTCTGGCAGAATAATATAGTTGCTTTAAATGGTCAACCTATTTGGTTTAAATCAGGAGCAACCCGTATAGTTTTTTCAGATGCCAGTGACTCTGGTTATGGTGGGTACTCTGTGGAGGTAGGTCCACAGTTTGTACATGGGACATGGTCGGGGCATGAAGCCCAATTGAGTTCAACTTGGAGAGAATTAAAAGCTGTTTATCATGTGTTGTGTTCCTTGGCGCCCAAGTTGAAGGGTCATATTGTGAAGTGGTTTACAGACAACCAGAATGTGACGCGCATTGTGCAGTCGGGTAGTAAAAAAACACATTTGCAAGATGGAGCTATGGCTATTTATGAAGTATGCTTTCAAAATGGTATAAAATTGGAGATGGAATGGATCCCAAGGTCTCAAAATGAGTTAGCTGACTATATCAGCAGGATCCAGGATTTTGATGATTGGATGGTTGATCCTAACTTTTTTAATTTTATCAACATGGCTTGGGGGCCACATACAGTTGACTGTTTCGCAGCCTCACACAACAGTCAAGTAGCACGGTTTCATAGTAGGTTTTGGTGTCCAGGTGCTGAGGCTGTGGATACGTTCACAGTTAATTGGAAAGATGAAATGTGCTGGCTGTACCACCAGTATACCTTGTTGGTAGAGCATTAAGGCATGCAGAGGTCTGTAAGACCAGAGGCACCTTGGTGGTTCCTATGTGGAAATTTTTGGCCACTGTTATGCCCTGATGGTGTTCACCTAGCTCCATTCATTCATGCCTGGTTTTTACAACCAGTTTATGATGGTCTGTTTCAGCCTGGCCATAATGGTAGCAACCTCGGTGATTCTCTGGCAGATGACTCTTTCCTTTTGGTTGTATATTTGGATTTTATTCAGCCCCCCAGACCATATAACTGTGGATTCTGCCTAGCTGTTAGTGGTTATTGCCCTGTTTGTTCACCCTGATAAAATATTATCAATAGCTTTAATACTATGTAAGCCCTATCATTGTACTGCATATTATGTTAAGCACAATAAAAATATTATGTTATTGTTGACTTGATTCAACTGTGCATGGTTTATGTTTGGGTTCTGCCCAGTGGTTTGTACATTACCAGATCAGCAAATTCTGGAGGCTGGCTGTACCTGGCCTGGTATGGATTTCCGTTTATCACAAATGATTCTGGCAAAGCGTACAATATAAAGTGTCTGTACGGGAATCTTGCCTCATTAAGTAGAGTTGCTCATACCCTCGGTGGGTATTAATTGTTGTTGCTGGTGCACCCTCAGTGGGCAATGGCATGTAGCTATGAGATATTTCACTGGTTGCTGGCCATTGCTGCCTATAATTGTCCTTGGAGGGTTTGGGTTTGGGTTTGGGTTTGCCCTTGGTGGGCGACTATTATGCCTCAGTAGGCAGCATATATGTGGCCCTCGGTGGGCAAAGTGAAGGATATTAATTTTATCCTCCGTAGGATGTTAATGTGCCCTCAGTGGGCAGTGGTGGCTCTCGGTGAGCATTACAGATCTATGCTTACATTAGATTAAGCTCCAGTCATCAGGATTAATGCTTAGAAGTAACCTGAAATTACTATGGTCACATACATATATTATTATGCTGCTTTTTGCAGATGTATTTGCTCATGGTGCCTGGCTAGATTTTGAGTCCATTGAAGACCCCTGTCTAAAGGATCTGGCTGCTACGTTGCCTTCCTTAGTATTGCAAGGGAAAGCCCCTACCACATTGAAGAAGTATAGTGGCGCTTTTGGTAGATGGAAAAGGTGGGCAGCTAGCCGTCAGGAAGTCCCCACTCTACCGGCTAAGCCTATCCATGTTGCTCTATACTTAAGTTATTTAGCGCAGAGTGCAAGAACAGCAGCGCCTCTTGAGGAAGCAGTTAATGCTTTATCTTGGGTGCATAGGATGGCCACGGTAGAAGATATCACTACTCATCCAATTGTAGTGCAAGTGTTGGCTGGAGCAAAAAGACTTTTAGCACACAAAACTACCAAGAAAGAGCCAATAACACCCGAGCATCTATCACTACTAGTGCAAAAGTTTGGTCCTAAAGATGCTAGCCTGGCAGATGTAAGGGCACTATCAATCTGCCTCCTTGGGTTTGCTGCATTCCTCAGATTTGACGAATTGTCCAAACTCAGACTATGCGACGTCACCATCCATGGTGACCATATGGAGTTGTTTATTGAGTCAAGCAAGACAGATCAGCTGAGGCAAGGAGCACGTGTAGTGATTGCACGTACCAATACTGACCTCTGCCCCGTGACAATGTTAGAAAGGTATATGAGCATGGCTCACATTACCTGCGACAGCTCTGAGTCGTTCCTTTTCAGGCAGGGGCATCGTCAACACTAAGAACGTAAGTAGACTGAGAGATAATGGAGGCTTGAGCTATACTACAGTCCATGAAGCAGTTTTGGAGAAACTTCAAGCCATTGGCCTCGATAAGCGACAGTATGGGCTACACAGCCTCAGGGCCGGTGGAGCCTCTGCAGCTGCCAATGCAGGTGTACCGGATCGTATGTTTAAGCGACATGGGCGCTGGCGCAGCGAAAATGCTAAAGACGGGTATGTCAAAGATTCACTTACCAGCAGACTTCAAGTCTCAAAGGCCATTGGGTTGTAGTGACTGGTATTTATGTTGAGGTGTACTGTTTGCGGTCACATCTCAGTGACTAGCTATAGCTGACTACTCCAGTCTTTCTTTGATGCCTCCATTGCCATGATTACCCAATCATTCTGAGAGCTAACTGTGAATGCATGTGGTGGGGGCTGCATGCATGTGCATGGCATTAGTTGAGAGATGTATTTTCTATCGTTTGAGTGTGCGAATTAGAGAGAAAATTAGCTCTCATAGATTGCATCAAACGCGCATGCGCTGTGAATGTTGGATTACTGGCGAGCATAATATGGTATGCAGTTACGTAATACGTACAGAACCTGGTTGGACGAGTCTACGGGTATTTAAGTGTAAGGCGGGCTATCTGAGTTCAGTCTCGGCAATTCTGCTGCTAAAAGCTCAGCTAGCCCTGGTAAACTTTTAGTTAGTTTACTTATTGGCTCAACTATTTGTTTTTAATTCACAACTGTTTTCTTTCTAAGTTGTCTTTTCCAGGTAATGATGTATCTCTGATGTGAACCATGTGGCTAACCTGTTCCTTAGGGCTGTCTAATACTGGACACTCAAATGAAGTGCACTAGCTACAAACGGTTTTTTTCTCCTCTCTCACATTTTTCCTCAATGAGTTTTTTTTTGTGTTTGAGGTTTTTTTCCCGTGGGTATGACATTATTAATGCCGTACCCTAAATAAAAGTAGGTCATCATTAAATCATTTATCTTAGTTGTAATCATGCCAATCATCAGACTGTCCCATTCTGGCTTGTCACAATACTGCTGTAACCGCTGACCGTTCACTGCCGGCTTAGCAGCATCTCCATTGCCATGATCGGTACTATACTGGTAATACAATAATCTAGCCTCCTCCTCAGGCTCTCTCAGATATTTTCAAGCTATAGACATGCACTTTTCAGCATGCAGCATGGATCACCCACATAGATGTTATCACAATCTCCTTTGTTCTGTGAGTCATGATATGTAGAGCAAGGATTGTAAGAGTATGTGTACCCATTGTGACCATCAGGAAGATCAGTGTACCTGCAAATGCATTGAATGTAATGGTACAATTATTAGACTGCACATCTAGACTCATAATCAAAGTATCATGGGCGGTTTACTGTACCTTGGAGTACCATCTGTGTTGGAAAAAGGCGTCAGGTCGATGATCCCACCATCATCTTGGCATACACAAGTCTCTTCCCGCCCAGAAGCCGAAGGACACTTGCTTCCGCTGGGATCAGCAGTTATAAAGCTTAGTAAGGGGCTTTGCAAGCACAGAAAGACAAAGCCTAGCTCCATGACCCGGTTGAATCAAAAGGGGGTGGGGCTCGTCGTGCAGAAATGCACCACATGCAGTGACACGTGATTGCCAGAACGGGAACAGACCAGACCCGCCCCTTCTTAAAAATAGCCATACTATAACACAAGAGTTGGAGGAGTGAATGTAATATTGAAAGGAAATGTGTTCCAAGTAAAAAAAAAAAAAAAAAAAAAAAAAGACTCAATAGACTTGCAATGCATTAATTTGCATTTTTGATCAGTTCATTCTGTATCCTTGTCTTTCTCGAATCTTTACTCTCACAAGACGGACACACGGACCAAATGTAAAAACAAATCCATCCTGCAAAAAAAAAGGACCATAGTAGTGTGATAAAATTTAATTGGAGTCATAAGCTTCTCATGACTCATAACAGATTCCTTAAATCTTTCAGTATTTTAATACATTCTTGGTCAGGGAACTGTACCTTAATTAAGAATGGTGCTTTGATCCAAAACTGCTTGTTTGGAATGATGTCAGTTCCACTCGCCTTCTTGTAGAATTTCATGATGAGTATTCCAGCCACAAAGTATGCAATAACACCTATGATGCACCTATCATTGTATATTATGTGGTATGAACACATGTATGATATTTTTTTCCATACTTTGTTATAATCCAATCTAGTGTGTATAAATTGGATGACATATAAAGACACATACATACTTACAAAGCTATGAGTGCTAGTCCTACAATTCCAGCTGCTGTTGATCTATGACCTTTGGGCTTGTTAGGTTCTGGTTCTGGGGGGTTGGGGGACTCACATCCTCCAGGGCACACTTGGCAAGACGTCATATTGAAGTGCTGTAGAGCATAATAATATAATAACTTTTAGCATCTACTCTTGCTATTCATTATCCAATGGTAAGGTTGCATGGCTCAAGTAAAACTCACATAGTTTAATCGAGGTGACTCTCCAGCAAAAATAAACTGGGTATCAGACAGCTTGACACTTGGATCACACAACAGGTGTACATAACCTACTCTCGCTTCGCTGAAAAGGCAAACATTTTCATCATCTTTCAGACAGACAATTGCCACCAATAATGATAATTAAGCATACTCACTCATCTAATAAGGGTGACCTAGTCTGCTCAGTAGAGGCTTGCTCAATGAGCTTCTCTGTTGTTGATGACTTTTCATAATATGCATAAGGAATACCATCAGTGTCTATCCATATTGCTTCATCTCCAGGGCCCCCTCCAATAACATCCTTATGGGACTGACACATCTAGAAATAATTACAGGTCTACAATTAACGTAGTGATGGATGTAATACAATAATCACCCACATAGATGTTATCACAGTCTCCTTTGTTCTGTGAGTCCTGATATGCAGAGCAAGGATTGTAAGAGTATGAGTAGCGGTTTTGAGCATCAGGGAGATCGGCATATCTACACATACAATGTAAAATCATAGGCAATGATCAATGAATCGCGGTTTTATACCTTGGAGTACCATCTGTGTTGGAAAGAGGTGTCAGGTCTATGACCCCACCATCAGCCTGGCACACACAAGTCTCTTCCCGCCCAGAAGCTGAAGGACACTTGCTTCCACTGGGATCAGCAGTTACAGAGCTTAGCAAGAGGCTCTGTAAGCACAGAAAGACAAAGCGAAGCTCCATGATGTAACAGTTGAACAAAAGGGGTGGGGCTCGGCGCGCTGAATTGCAACCCACGCCCTTCTTGCTGTTCTCGGTCACTGGAACGGAACCAGACCAGACTAGCAGAATCCATTTCAGCTTTCGAGTACATTGTAGCAAATTAGCGCTAATTATTTATTAATAAATTATGTAGCACATGATTTACACACACTAAACAGCTGGTCTTTTTTGATTGTTCAGTGTTATGAGTATGCATATAGAGTACAGCTAGGTGAGCTAGGTTTTCTCGTAGCCCTGAGACCCCCTAACTTTCACTTTGATGAAGGTAACACAGGGTCCAAATGTGAATACAAATCCATCCTGTATCATAACAGACGGATTCAGAATTTAAGGTATCACCCTTATCTATTAAGCTGATCTCAGTGCAGTGAAAGTAGTACTACCTTGATGAGAAGTGGGAATTGGATCCAAAAATTCTTATTGGGAATAATATCGCTTCCATTCGCTTTGTAGTGAAACACCATGACCAGTGTTCCGATGATGAAGTAGGCACCAACTCCAACTATCAAGCTGTAGTCGGATATCACCATAACACATGTCAGTGACAAAAAATATTGTCATGCTGTAAAAGCAATACTTACAGGACGATCAAAACAATTCCTACTTCACCAGCCGCCACACCACCAGGTGGAGGAGCTGACGCTTTTACTTCACAGGCTTTTATGGAATAAACATCAATTATCTGTATAACAGTATCATATGCATGCATGGAATGCATACATGATGAGTGCACAGTGACACACCTGTGACATTGTATTAATATTATCTTACATAGCGAAGAAAACTTTTACTATCTCCTACAGTTGTTACTCTGGGATCTGTAGCACTCTCATCACAATGTAAGTATGCCAATGCCTCTCTACATGGATTGATTGATCATTGATGTATAGTTCAATAATCAGACCTAGCATCAGTGTAACCTCTTGCTGTTTGGATCTGTTGGCTCTGGACCAGGTCCAGTGTAGTAGAGGTAGGGAGTGCCATCGGTGTCAAGCCACATCTCCTCCGTACCACCACTAGCAACGGGATGGTTTTCTTCTGGATTGTCTGCCTTTGTTTGACAGATCTATACTCAGGTGGAAACAATATTTATTATTATAGACATAATGAATTAGTGATACTTTGCTGTACATGGAGGTTGCTGCCACATTGAGAAGTGAAAGGTTTGCAAGGATTGTATGAGTACAACCAGCCATTACCATCATCCAAACTTGTGAATCTGAAATATAATGGTAAAAAAATGGACTCCTGTGCTGCTACACATATATATCAATTATGGTATACCTACCTTGGTGTTCCATCAGTGTTGCCAAGTGAAGTTAAGTCAACCATGAAACCCTCTTTGGTTTGACAAACACAGGTCTCAGATCTCCCTTTCACCGGAGGACACTTACTCCCTGTGGGCCCAGTGGTTTGAGCTTCACACTGTGGACACTGTAGATAGAGCAGTCCAGCAATTAGCAGGGCTACTATAGCTAGATTCTGTGTTTGTAGCATGGCTGCACTTCTTGCCAGTCTCAAAGAGATGCACTTTTATCATTCATTAACAATCTACTGAACAAACATACACATGATCATGATAATAATATGATCACATGATACCACCAAATATTTCAACACAATGCACCTGAGTGGCCAAGTGGTCCTTAGTGTCATTATCAGCAGCTACTAATATAGCTTTGTTCCCAGCCCCACCCCTCAGAAAGGACTTAGGTAGCTGCTACAATGTCACACTATAACAATTCAGCTACACATTGTCATAAAATTAATAGTACGTTATGAATGAAAATTACAACACTGCTGACAGAGATTTCTGATGACAATGGATTGTTTACGCTTTCTGATAGCCTTGTGCACTTCTTTGCTTCTCTCTGATGAAGTTAACACATGGTCCAAATGTGAACAAAAATCCGTCCTGGATCATGCAATTGAGATAATTGAGATCAATCCCCTGTCACAGTATCTAGTTAATTAATGCTAAGACACCTGTATTAAAAGTGGAAGTTGGAGCCAAAAACTCTTGTTGGGGATAATGTCACTTCCACTTGCTCTGTAATAGAACTTCATGATCAGTGCTCCAATCACAAAGTAGGTTACCAATCCCACTAGCACGCTACAGAGGAGAGGAAAGCATAGTATTATAATATATTGTTTGATAGTTAACATACAGAAGCATCAGCACCAATCCAACAACACCTGCAATAGAGTTTGAACTGGCCACCCGTGGACAAGCATCTGCTGCTGTGATGTTAAACTCCTGTATGTACAAAATTTGCTTATATACAATGTCATACACACATACATACATACATACATACATACATACATACATACATACATACATACATACATACATACATACATACATACATACATACATACATACATACATACCCTCGGAGGTACATACATACATACATACATACATACATAGCCTGCTCTATACATGGGGTACCAAATCCCATAGCCCCGGTCTATAGCCCCACAGTCCCCACACTCCTCCCAGCAATACAATGTTGCATGCTGAGCTTGCCATGGAGACGAGGCTACATATGCATGCACACATATACACACACAAAATTAATGTTAACATGATATGGTGGCTTACATAATGCAGTATTTCCCTTGGAGGTGTGTCCCCTACGGTAGTGGCTATTGGCTCTTTAGCACTCTCATCACATTCAAGAAACACCTTGGTTTCTCTGAATTAAAATTAGTTTTATAGTCTACCAAATATGGTAGTTAAAATGTTTCAGTACATGTAGCTACCTGGCCTCGTTTGGTGGTCCAGTGTAAAACAGGTAAGGTGTGCCATCATTATCTATCCACATCTCCTCTGTCCCACCATCAGCAATGGAAGAGGTCTCACTTGGATCAGTGTCTGATGTCTGGCAAGCCTGCATGTACATGCATATCATATATTAGCCTCATCCATAGACACTTTCCCAGCTTTTCATTGCCGTGTAATCACAAAATTGAAATGCTGAAAGAGAGACTGAGAATGATGATACAAGCAGGCTGCTCACTATTGTACAAATAATAGTTAGACACTGTTTAAGAGGTTTCTATGTGATTTAGAAGACCAAAGGGATCTGTGTAGAATCCCGAGCGAAGCGAGGGTTCTACTGAGCCCTGAGGTCTTCTAAATCACATAGAAACCAACTAAACAGTGTCTAACTGCTTTAGATCCTAGCAACAATGCCTAAAGCTTGACATATAAACTGCTGCCTAGCAACAAACCTAACCACAGGCAAAAAAGTTACTAGGTTTTTTATGAGAGCCTACATCATTTTTTATGAAGCTTACAAGGTTTTTTTATGAAGGATAGATACTCCATTTCAACCAATCAGATCACTGTATTTGTTACAAGTAGGATCTAAAGTATTATAGTCTAGGTCTAAGAGTAAATAGCATAGGTGAACATTGGAGTACATTCTACATTCAAGCAGCTGTCCATTAGTAAATAATGTACATGAACATTGCCATTGGTGCACAGGGTATGTAGTGGAGTAAGTAAATTATGCTACCCGTATTGTAGGAGCTACAGGCAACCAGATATATTTATCATATATATCCTATAACGTACGTGAACATTGGTACACAGGGTAGTGGAGTATGTTGTACAGGGATTATATGAGTAGATGTAATTGTTGCCATCTCTCAAACCAGAAAATCTGTAAAACCAAAAAAGTATCTGATTAGTTTACCTAAGCTAGTCTGCTTAGCTCGGCAGTTTCACCTGGGAGTTCCATCTGTGGTTGCAACAGGGGTCAAGTCAATGACTCCTTTATCAGTCTGACAAACACATGTCTCTCTTTCTCTTCCCTTGACAGGTGGACATCTTGTTCCAGTTGGCACAGCTGCACAGAGAAGCATCAAGCTCTCTTGACAGAGGAGTAGAATCAGTAAGATTGTACGTGTTCTTGTCATTGGACTTCTCTTTTGGATGGGCTCAGCTGAACTGCATGCATGCACATTGTGGCCAAAGTAGCTATTTGTGGTCATTGTTATCAAAAGCAAAGTCACATGACCATGCACAGTACTGTATTTTGGAGCAGTCACCTCCCCAGTTCATAGGCATGTTTAGGTATGCAGATCAACAATTCATGCACAATGCATGGTTCAATGGCACAATGGATGAATACAAACAAGGGAATTGCACTAAGTGATAAATAGATCCAATATACTACACACTCAGCATGATATTATCTCTATAGAATCTGATCTTTATTAAGTGGCTATCTGTGTGATCATCCATAGTCCAGAAATTATCTATTGCATCGATGTTTTGTAGCCTTGTCCACCTCTGACTTTGTCTCGAATAAAATGAAAGCAAGGACCAAATGTACACACACATCCATCCTACATAAAATGATAAATCGTGACAACAAATTTAATAATGGATCAGATCAGCATGCAATTCCAGCTGTATTATTAATCATAGATCCTACTTGTAATAAAATAACTGACATCTAATTGGCTAAATTAAAGTATCTATCCTTCATAGAGAACCTTGTAAGCTCCATAGAAAACCTCATAACGAGTATCCAGCTCACCTTGATCAGGAAGGGAAACGAAACCCATAGTTGCTTGTTTGGGATTATGTCAGTGCCAGTGGCTTGGTAATGGAATTTCATGATGAGTGCTCCTGCCACAAAGTAAGTCACTATACTTACAAGCAGTCTATACATGGGACAAGGTTTCAAAAGTGATATATTTGAACATTACATTGTGCTGTATAGATACTATATCTTACAGAATGATGACGACAATTCCAATCACACCAATAATGCCACCAACATAGGTTTGCCCACCACCTCCTGGGTTAGCAACGCACCCTCCAGGGCACACATGACATGATGTCAGATCAAATATCTACAAAGATATTAACAAGAGGGATTGATATCCTATACAGCTTCATGTCCAGGCTCTTAGGAGTCAGGCTATAGCATAATATAAGAGCATGGCTTACATAATGCAGAACTGTGATGGAATCTCCAGTAGTGGTGAAGGTGAAATTTCTGACTGATTGATCACAAATGAGAGATACTTTAGATATCCTATGTCAGGTGTTGATGTATCTTCAAGTTAATGCTATCAGTATGTACCCAGGGCATTCATATTGTCAGTATAAGTGACTAAAAGTGAAACTTAGCCACAAGCTACATGCAAGCCGTAACTTGTACAAGTTTCATATTTACATGCCTGAGTACCTAGCTAGGAGTAAATCCTGTGAATAGTCTAGTTGTGGTGTTACATCTTCTTTATATATACAGATGTACATAGTTTTGCTACAACTGTAATAGTTACTCGGGTGTGTACCTTTTGTCAGAGCCGGTATAGTAGAGAAATGGATCTCCATCTTCATTTATCCACATCTCCTCTGTACCAACATCGCCAATGATGTAGCCTTTCTTGCCATCTATCTGGCAGTTCTGTGTATTAGGTATTATTGTGGTGCATTATAAGTTTTCATGTTCCAGAAATCATTAGCAGCCATGCATAATACCTAGTATTATGCGATTACATTGTATGCATGGATGAAGCTACCCTGCATATGTGCATCAGGGCTAAGCTGTGGTAGACTTAGGATGAAGCCAGAGCTATTCGATCTTATTATGCATATATCCCCAGGGCATATACATTTTTGCATTGGTGCATGGCTATACAAACTTTTGAGAGACCTTTTGTTTAACTTATTAGCTGTAGACAGCTAGTGTGATGCAGATAGATAGTAACATCTAAAAACATACAAAGACATCTTTATTATCACAGTGTTTAGCTTTGAATGTATTGCAGGGATTGTAGTCGTAGCCATATCCAGATGAGTCAGTGATATCCACAAATCTGCATAGATCAGAATGTGAGTCAGGACACACTAGTAAGGTACAATCAAATTTGGCAGGTTGTATTGTGTTCTCCAAGGTCACATGCATGTGTATCGTGTGAGAATACTAAGTTACTACTGAAGTTAGCTATAGCTATCAGGACAATTTATCAGTCACTATATAGATGCTTTTACAATGTAAGCGCACACACTCAATTGTTGCTATTATCACCATTTATATAAATTTAATGACACAGAGAACATTTCCCCATGAAGCTAGCCAGGTCTCAGATACTGCCATATCTCACAGCAGTTTAGATAGAGCAACTTAATTACTTAAACAGGCCACTAGCTATTATTATATTGTCTTGCATAGATACACGTTAGCCATACTTTGCTGTTCCATCGTCATTGGCTAGAGAGGTTACATCAATGATTCCTTTGTCGTGTTGGCAGACGCAAGTTTCGCTGCGACCTTCGGCTGGCGGACATTTGTGACTGCCTGGGCTGGGCGTAGACGGCTCCGTAGAAGCTTCCGTAGATAGAAGGATCTGAAAGTGGAGGGAGCAAATTATTGCAACGAAGAAGACGCTGGCGTACGACATCTCGACCCAGGTTACAACTTGCGCTACTGCGCATTGCGCGCGCGCAGAACTATACATATACTAGACCTAGTACCTCCACCCACACCCAGCGGCAGCATTGACGACCATTTCCTGATATCGATAACATCAACACAGTGCAATGGATGTAGCCACTGCATAGAACACATAGCTAGCTAATCCTTGTTCGTTTGTTATGACATTAGGAGCGTACATTGTCATTATGCTATAAATTATGGTGGAATCTCATCATAGCCGCCTTTCTTGCTTTGGATCTTTCCTTGGATCAAGCCAACACACAATGGACTGAACGTGAATACACATCCATCCTGCAGTAATTATGAGCACATGCATGCATTTAACTTTAAGTGTATTGCATATTAAATATTTTAGTATTCTTTCACATAGACACAAGCATAGAACTACATTATTATTCAGACAATATTACTGTAATTAATTTGTGACTGGTACCTTGAGAAGAAATGGAAGTGCAAACCAAAGTTTCTTGTTTGGAATAATGTCCGTTCCAGTCGCTTTGTAGTGGAATTTCATGATGAGAGCACCAGCCACAAAGTATGTGACGATACCAGCAATCAGTCTGTTACACACACATGGATCAGAATCATAATACAACACAATTTAAAGCTTATGAAAATTCATTGCCCTTAATTGATCTGATTATTAACTGGGAATGCCTCATGCAAAAATTCACGACAGCTATGTTTATTGCTAACAAGTGCAACACAAAGTTTGAAAATAACTTACATTGTTATGACAACAATCCCAGCAGCTCCAACACCCACTCCTCCTCCTTTGTGCTTCTCCCCTCCACCTCCTCCTCCACCCCCTCCACCACCGTCACAACCACCAGGACACACATCACAACCAGTTATGTCAAAAACCTGAACATCGTCAAGAACAAAACTAGATCAACCCACTGTGAATGTATAAAATTAATGACTTGTTGAGATAATCATTGAGCCTTACATAAGTAAGAGGTACTGCACTGTCTCCATCTGTCGATACTAGTGGGTCTTTCACAGTCATATCACAGTGCAAATTTACTCTTGTCTCTCTGCAAAAAAAATGACTTGTGAGTGAAGGGAATAATAAAAATATTATGTGGATTAACCTGTTTTCATCTCCCGTATAGTAGAGGTAGACGGTTCCATCAGTATCTATCCACATCTGCTCTGTTCCATCACTAGCAATGTTAAAACCTTGTGTGCCATCTGATGATTGCTGACAGCTCTGCATGAATTTTTACACTCACTACACAATATATAGTCAATAATAGCCATATGTGTATACTTGCACATAATATTATTATTATATACATGCAATGATAGTAGTCTTGAGTATTGTCATCGCCATGCATGTATCCTGTGATGCAGAACTTACATAGACTTGGTCATAGCAGATATCACTATAGAAGGCGGTACATGGATTGTATGTGTAGGTGAACAGACTGGCATCTTGAAGATTATCGAACCTAGAGTGTTATGGTAACAAAAACAAACCATCAATAATTATGATCATTTTTATGCAACACCCGTAGCATCAGCTCTTAGCCTATCAGTGATATCTGGATGATATACAATGTCATGCATCTAATGATGTATTAATCTCTATTATTAAACTATACCAGGCTAAGTTCGACTATGGTATATTAAATTAACAGCAGAAGCTGACTTCAAACTTGCGCATGTATACCTCGCAGATTCCCCATCGTCGTTTGCGAGACCAGTGAGATCAATAACCCCGTCTGAAGTCTGGCAGACACAAGTCTCATATCGCCCATCAGGCTGGTTGCATTGCGTTCCAGTAGGGTCCGCCACCACCGTGGCTAGTTGCCAGTGAAATTGAAGGAAGATTATCGCTGCCGAAGCCAGCGTGGGTATCCGTCCGAGCCGAAAAAGTCTGATGTCGGAAACTGCCATTTCGTTGCTTTGTTTATTTCATTCAGTTGGCTACAAATAGTAAATTGCAGCATCACATGATTTTGCTTCAAAAATTCAAGACCTATCGGTATTGTCAAAATGCGCATGCGCAAGGCGGTGACGCACGCCTAAATTAGTCTCGCAAGTCCCGCGTGCGTGTGAAGGTACTAGGTCTGGCTTGCGAGACTAAAGCTCCTTCTTTGATGTACATGTGTGGTCGCTGTCAGTGACATTGTGATTTTCAGAGGAAACAGAAATAATAATTATACCAATACACTGTGTGGGATTCACCTGGAAGAGAGAGCTTGACGATCGTATAAGAGAGTTTGACGACCTTTATTCGACAGAAGGATTCTGATGATTAGGTAAAGATCGTCACCGCACAAGGATCAATTTAGGACTGTGGTGCATTGATGCCTTATTAACATGTCCACAACAGCAGCTAAAGGAGTGCTAAAGTAGTACTGAATGCAGCCTAATTGCCAGAAGACTGCTAGCTACTATCAAAACACATGACATGCTGTTGTACTGAGGTCTCAGCCAGGCAGTGTGTTTACTGATGGTGCCAGTGAGGAGAATAATTAATATTGAAGATTAATGTATGCATATTATGTTGCGATTTCCAGCAGTTAGATTCTAATAGTAAACCTTTTGGCTAGACAACAACTTAATCATTCGATAACTTTACAATTACGGTACCAGTATAATATTATTTTACCAGCACCAAACATAGGGGCATGGGAGTAGTAATGTACAATCACGCAAGTAGCTGTATCTTGGAAAGCAGTGCCACAGATTGGTTTCTAAACCCAGCGGTAAGAAACTACATATCTTCTGCAGTCACCCTTACACCCTATTCAAATCTTAGTATACCTGTTTTATGAAATGACACACCATCATCCATCCAATAATAAAGTGAAATGAGAGCATAATAATATGCAATTACATGAACTGACTGCATATGTACACATGTACAAGCACTGTAGTTACATCAAGTAGTGTAGTACAATATTATCATGGTAAGTCAAATGACGTGGAGTGTGTGTACGTCACAACAGCATTAAAGTTAATTTACAGATCTTAA
Source organism: Stappiaceae bacterium (assembly GCA_964291365.2). Classification (GTDB taxonomy): domain Bacteria; phylum Pseudomonadota; class Alphaproteobacteria; order Rhizobiales; family Stappiaceae; genus JBDWFY01. The sequence goes on along the minus strand of OZ220009.1, from coordinate 178,814 downwards.
CAACTTATACTTGCCGTCAAATTTTATGAAGCTATATCTTTTGATAGTCATTTCTCCTCCCTGTTTTCTCACCAATGAACTTGACACATGGACTGAATGTGAATACAAAGCCATCCTGCAGTGATTAAAATTAATGAGAAAGTTAGAATAATATATGTTCTGCACAGATGGCCAACTGTGCCAGTTATGTAACTGGACGCCTGTTATACAACCGGGCAGCCAGTTGCATAACTGGACATCCGGTTGACTAACCCTATATTCACTGTGACCAGTTATGCAACCAGGTAGGGATCCAGCTACCCTGATATGTAACCGGACTAGTCCCGATGTACAATCGATCAGAATTAACTTGTCCTGTTGCAAAACTGGACAGCATGGATATATTCTGATGTATAATCGGCGAAGATGAGCTAGCCCTGTTGCACAACTGGACTGATCCTGATATATAATGGGTCAGCCCCATTGCAACCGGGTACCCAGTATGTAACTGGCCAGGATCAATTAGCCCCGTCCCACAACCGGACAGCCCAATATATAACCGGCCAAGATCAGCTAGCCCTGTTGCACAACCAAAATAATTGCATATGGATTGATCCCAATGCATAACTATCCTGAAACCTCACTCCCTCGATCTGCGTGAGCATTGGCCTGTACATGAGCACATATCAATCACCCCACCTATACCTGTCCTGTTGTACAACAGGTCATTTGGTTACACAACCGGATGTCCGGTTATGTAACCAAGCAGCGGTTGGGCATCTGTGTGGAACATATACAATGCTCCCTCGAATGAAATTTTTGGTACCACCACAATAGTATTCTTAGTAGCTGTATCAGCCACAACAAAGTATTATTTGGACACCTATCATGTATCATGTATGTTACTATCTAAAGAGAACTATGTGGTCACTGCTACTGCATAGGCCTAGGCTGCTCTCGTACATGCTATTATGAACTCTGAACCCTCTATGGCTACAGCATACAAATCTAATTAGCACAATCTGGAAATATACAACTTATTACTGCATAGCTGGAAATATTGGTGGTTGTTAGATTTGGCAGTTCGGTCCTAAACAGTCATTGCAAGTATACTAGCGGATTTTAATTGGCAGTTCGGTAGTGGTATTACAGTGTACATACATGAAGTAGAAAATTAATTTGGTACTGGTAAAGCGGAAAGTGGACTACCAATATGGACTTAGTTGTTCCCCACGCAATCAGAGGATATCCGTGGGATAGTATTCTCACTCTCAATAAAATCACAGACCTATCCAATGCCATCAGGTATCATGAGCCATGACCACACCCTTTTTGTTTCTGATTGTTATGTTGTAGCAACATGAAAGTTCAGAAAAATTCCCAGCCTATGGAAAACCACCCCAGTACTCACTCAGGCACACCTGAATGAACCACACAAAGGGCAGAGCCACCTAGCCTAGCCTTGGTGACTGGTCTATGGTCACAAGTTTACTTTACCTTGATGAGAAGAGGTAGTTGGATCCAAAAGGACTTATTAGGAATGATGTCAGTGCCAGAGGCTTGGAAGTGGAACTTCAGCAGTAGAGCTCCGATGACAAAGTAGGCAACAAGAGAAAGAATGATTCTGAATATCATAATTATATTGACAGTGGCCTCAAACATAGGTCAAACAAGTTCTTACACATTCTCAGCTGAGAACCAGGGCATTAAAGTTGAATTCGAGCATAAAAAATACCCATGACATTGTATTGTATTGTACCCCACAAAATTGTTGAAAAGCTTGAAACTTTTCGAGATCATAGAATACGTTTGACTATCAAAATTGGGATTCTGGTTCTCAGCCCCTTCACATCACTGTTACAGTAGTGAGCAACTGACTTACACAACTATGAGGATGATTCCTATGTAACCAGCCTGAACACCACCATGGCCATGACCATGGCCATGACCACACCCACTAGTATTAGTACTACATCCTCCGGGGCAGGCATGGCAGGAGTATAGTTGAAGGGCCTGGGAATAGACAAATGATCACATTATTTTGATTAGCTGTTACAGTCATAATTATAGCTGAAAATTACATAGTCAGCTTTATTAGGTTGTGTGATGGATGTGATCGCTCCATCTCGATTACACTGATCACAGTTGAGATACACCTTTGTGTCCCTGTGAAATGTGTATCGGTTAGGTAGTAGGAGCAGAAAACACTTAAGTTAACCTACCGACTTGGTCCAGTGTAGTGGATATAATAATTTCCAGATGCGTTTTGGAGTATTTGCACTTCAACACTGGCAACTGTGAATTCTGTGCTACTTCCAATCACATGCTGACAAATCTGATAAAGAAAAGAGACTGCCTCACAATACTAACATCGCCATAGCTACATGATTGTACAGTTGTATGGCACTCACAAAGATGTTTTTACACTTGGCTCCATCATTAAACGGGGTACAAGGATTGTAACTATAGGAATAACTAGCACCCTTCAAACCACTGAACCTGTGAGAGTAATAATATGATTAGCTCAATTTTCAGTTATGCCAAATTCTCAGATCTTGAAAGAGATATTTCAGTGATATATACATACCAAGACTACTTATTATTTCAAAATGCACAAAAGTGAATGTAACTAACTAAATTACTATACATGTATAACTTTAAATTATACTAGTGACATATGGGCCACGGCTGGGAGAGAAGTAAGGCTGGGCTTACAAAGTGCTAAGCACACAAAGATGATTTAGCGGTTAGCTGGAGCTTTACGAACTGATTGTGGCATGTACCAATACCACCAGGTATACAATTTCTCTTATTGGGGCAAGCCTGAGCAAGCCCCACATAAATGGCATAGCATTGCTTGCAATATATGTATATATGGTATGACCATCATGTGCGCAATGCGCGTGAAATATATGCATAGCATGGTACTATAGGCATAAGTGCAAAATAGTCTGTTGCGCACACCCATGATCTATGCTCATTCCAAGGCCACTCCCAGTTCAAATCTTCAATGTTTGCACTCTGGCTGACCGCCACCTGGCATCATGGAAGAGGGATGCCACTCACACTTTCAACGCTGTGCCAGCCGCCCCCAAGCTGGACGAGGCTTTAGCAGTACAGTGAAACATGATCCGCAAGTCAAAAAGAGAAAGGAAGCTCTAGCTGCGTACGTACATCAGCGTGAGCGAATAGCCATGGCATCGAGTCAGACAAGCAACTTATAGAAAAAAGTGGTCATGGATATTATAATCAATACCCCTGCTATAGACTTCATGGCGTGATAGAAGCTACCCTCTGTCCCCATCCCACTCCTAGGGACAAGCCTGGCTTAGTAGATGGATTCAATCTGCTCAACACGGCATACACTTCAAGTTTTATATCATATCCAGCAGTTGTTAACACTGCGGATGCTCAGGCTCGCCCCCAAACCAGGCCCTGCGTGACACTAGTATTAATATGGTGATGAGAGACAAGCAAGTATAAGCAGCAAGTAGCAATTCGGTCAGGCACATGTACAAGTACATGATGGTGTGCTTTCCATGAAATTATTGTACTCACAAACTTTGCTGGTGCATACAGAATGTGACTGTACAACACAAAAAATTTACAGTATGTGGTACACGATGACCTGCCTTGCTCAGACTTGTTTAACTGGCAAATGCTGCGAAAATGGTGAAAAACTTACCCACTTTACCTTTTGCTTCTGGGCACCTCATATGGGCCACAAGTACCGCAAATCGTACGTTTTTATTGGCCACACCTATCGACCACACCCAATACCTATGTAGATATATGCAATTTAGACTGAGCATGCTAGTACTCAAGCACAATAACAGGTACAGGTCATCGAGTCCTCAGAGTCTATTCGCAGCTAGCTATACTAGATCTACAGTATAATAGCAATGTCATGCAATGCACACAGGGTATGTGTTCTAGAGAGCTCTAGTTAAATGGTGTGCTCAAGTGATACATGTACTACACCTGTGGAATGTACCAGTACCAAGTGCCCTTAGGTAGTATGCATGGAATAGCACAATGACTCATGACATGTGTACACGTTAATTAAAAGCAGCTGCCAAAGCCACTTTGCTGACTATCACATAGTCATGTATGAGCTCGAGAATATGTCCTTATTTAGAGTCATAATGTCTAGTAAAGAGTAGCTACCTTTTTTTTTTGCCATTTCAAATGTTTGATGCCATTCAGAGGCCTAAATCTTGAGATCAGGTGACTTTTTTGACAATAACAAGAACAACAGAAGGAAATTTAAAGACCAATCACTTTACCACTTGTGCATGTATGTGGGGTAACTGAAAACCGAAGTGAGGTTCAAAGACTATTAACATATTCTACGTGGTGTACTAGGCCAGAAGAACCCCCAACACATACATGTATATGAGCTGCCGCTCCTGATGTATAAATAATAGACTCTGTTTTGAGGTTTCTATATGATTTAGAACCGTGTCTAACATCATAGCAACTGAGTCATGTGAACATGGGCGGCGGCAGTGCCTCTCGATTTTGAAGTGTTGCTATACTAGTAGCCACGAAGAGCTCAACAATGGAGAGAATCCACGATGTCTGTTGGAAGAACTACTCACTGAACATCGTTTAGCTCTCCTAGGACACGCAAGCACTGGTTAGTCATCGTTAGCTTCGCTTCTTGGGCGCGTTTGCTCGTTCAGCCAGTTCGAAGTCGACTCCACCTACCAATTATTGTATCATGATCGCACACGTCTGATGTCTGAATTCCTTGTGACATGCTAGGGTGTGTATTGTGTGTATACTAACCACATATACTTGGATAGTGGTGTCACAATAGGGCTGCTAGACTGTGGCTACTGTCTCCACTTTTTGTATCCAAGGATACAACCAAGCTTGGCCTCATGCTCCAAGCTACGAGTGTTATATGAGAATCATATCAAAAAGTTCATGGACATTCCAGCTTCTATCACCATCTCGCACCTTCCACGTCTATGGAGATTTACACTACTATTGTATATTTTGGAACATATCTCTCTTACATTAAATTTTAAGCACTTCTGGAACCTACCATTACATTCTCTGTATCATTTCCTTCTCAATCATACCAAATATAACCTGAAAGCATTTACGCGCTTCGGGCCGATTCCAAATTCATCTTCGCCATTCTTACTATTACGTATATATGGGAATAGCAAAGGTCGTGTACTTTGAGAGGTTCCTACTCTAAATACACGAAACGAATGAAATTCCGGAACCTACAGTCACTAACTAGAGGTGTTGAACTATGTTTACAAGCATAAATCGAGTATAATTGATGTTCAGATTCCGGGCCGATTAACTTAGAAGTTGGCCGCTTGGCAGCTACTATGTAGCCATAGAGGCCAGTACAGAGGCTCAAGGAGAAGGTGCATTCCAACTATTTTACACCTCGCACAACAAAGGCAAGTGTCATTCACACTTCTAAGGCCAATGTCCCTTTCTGGCCAAAACTTCTTGATATGTTTACTAGTGTTATACGAGATACATACCACCTGTTTTGACCAATCAGATTTCAGCATTTGTTACAGCTATGATCTGAATAGTCACCACAACCGCTTTGTACAGGTGTTGCGTACAGCAAGTAGTACATACTCACTCGGTGGTACATGTGGTTCCCATGGGTTTCACTAATGAACCCACACAGGGGCTCCCACATAACCACACCGTCCTCTCTACTACAAACACAACCAAAAAGCACAGACCATCAACTACATGGTATTTCATCAGAAAAACAAGACCCATGCCTGGGGCAAGACATGCCTGCCCTAACCAAACATACATAAACTGACATGCTACTGACAAGGTGGCAGTCTGATTGCTTTAATAAATCGTATGGGTATGGCTTGGAAAGAATAACCATGACATACTTTGGCTTTCCACTCTTCTGGGCGAGATCGAGAGGGCGCAAATCAATTATCTGACCAGCGTCAGTCTGACATGTACAAGTCGATTGAGCCCCATCACCAGTAGGTGCAGCACACACTTTATCATCAGCCACAGCCAGAGCCGCGAGAGCACTGATAAGGCACAGAAGTGCCGGGAGTGTTGGTCGGTTTGACACGAGAGACTGAAGGCTCATTTTGACGGCTGCTAAGAACTCCTTGAGCTTTTTAACACATGACGTAAGTACATTAACGAAGTAATAGGATATGACATGTACATGTGTAAACAGTGCACGCAAACATCACGAAAAGGTTTCATTCCATTATTGCGCATGCCCTGTAAGAATTTTGCGCGCCTTCGCGCGTCACCATGCGCAGTATAATAGTGTGTAGATATAGATAAAGGAGGGGGAAGGGGATTGGAAACGTCGTATTTTATAATACGCAACCATCCGCGTTTCCCTTGTATTATGGTTATGTTGTACCTCAAGTACTTAGCACATAAGTTTTTGGACATATCTATGACATTCATCAATGGAAATGTTAACCTCGAACCAGGCTCTCCCCCTCCGCGCGCAAATTCAACTTTTCGCGTTTAAATTTGGGCCAGGAGTTCTGAATTTAATTTTTTATGCACATTATCTGCCTTAGTCCACCATTTAGCTACAAAAATGCATCAAAATGCAGTACTCTTCTGCACCTCTAGCACACCGGCATTAGAATTGATTGTAAGGCAGCTTTAATGGCTCATTATGATCCATAGAATGTAGGCTTTGGAACTATAATAATGGCAGGTATGAACTACCAAGTAAAGATCATCAATGGGTAACACAGATAGATGTATAGCATACGCGGTCTGTTTCCAATCCCTCTCCAATCATTAATTTTATCTATGGTGTAGATGAACTCTGTTAGCAGGATACTATCATGGCATGCTTGAAAACTACTTTGCAGATGAACCACTAACCCAGCAGCACATAATTAGACATAGCTCTCCTAGCGACCCTTATAACCACCACTAAAAATTGCCAGTACTCTAGACACAAAATTAATGTAATATTATTGATGAAGAATCAGCAGTACATGTAGCTATAGAGAAATTTAGCAAAGACAAATATAATGGCTACGTTCAGAAATTATTTGGCTGATTCATGTACCTGACCTTGATTCTAGTTAGTTTGATAATAATTAAATTTAATGTACTATAGTATATTGGGCTGAACACCACACCCACTAGTGTCATAGCTACATCCTCCAGGGCAGGCATGGCAGGAGTAAAGTTGAAGGACCTGCAAATTGACAGTAAACCATATTATTTTAATAGCTACATGCAACTATACCACAGTCACAAAAACCAAAATTACGTAATCATGAACATCAGGTTGCATAACAGATGTGATTTTTCCATCACGAATACACTGGTCACAGTTGAGATACACCTTGGTTAGTCTGTGGGCAATAAAATGCATAACACTTTTCATGTTTGTACATGTTCCTTATACTTCCCTTGGTTTAAGAAGCACCAGGCTAATGACCATTTCAGCTAGCTATTATTAATCCACCGATTCTCTGGTCCTCCATAGGAGATGTAGTATTTGCCGGAAGATGATTCATGGAATATTTGCTCATCATCAATGGCAATGCTGAATTCTGCACGTTCATTATTTGCTGCATAAATCTGGCACATCTGAAAAGAGAACATTGGCTACAAAGTTATAATATACTGTCTCTGCTTTGATAGTATCAGAACCTACGAAGACATTCACATATATTTCATTATCTGTGAAGGTTGCACATGGATTGTAATCATATGTGTAACCACTCTCATCCTTCACACCACTGAACCTGTAGAATTAATTTCACGAGAACTATACACTGTGTATACTTGAATGCATGATTGTGTAAGTCTACAAGTCAAACCACGATTCAAAATAATATTCTCATGTGAGTTGTTTTTGTGATTTACACACTTAAATCTGACTAATAGCATACGCTAATACGCTGCCAAGTATCACTAACAAGTATTGTCATTCTCAGCCTGACCCAAGTTTAATATCAAAACTGAAGTGCACATGTATGTACGCTTTGGTTTTGGCATGTCATCAATACTCGGTCGGGGAGCATGGTCCATAGTCACCGTGTGGCTACAACCTCTCACAGTAACACTGCTGTACACATCTTCCCTGTCTGGTTTCTTGGACATGACACCTGCAGTGTCAGCATGGACTCCGGCTAGTATAATACAAAACCTTACAAGGCACTAATGCCGAGCCCTTGCTTGCTTTGAGACGTATATGAGTAATGTGGCCGATTCCTACTGATCCATAATAAGGCCATACCAGCTTAATTTTTTGTTTCTCGGATTCGGCGGGTCTCTTTTTAATTAAGATGTCAGGCACTATAGCCTAGCCAGTATACATAGATTCAGACTCTTGGCCAGTTACAGATTAAAATTTATTAGTGCTACAAGGTAAATACTCATCAGAACTGATATCAAGAGTGACCGTCTTGCTGCTATAGAACAACAGTTTGTACAAGTATTCACCACCAAAATAATAGATTGCAGGAGTGCGGACTAGTGATGTTCACAATTTGCTAAGCCACACCTCCTCTTAATTAGTTTATTTTTTATTATCATGCCAACCTCCTGGTTCTGTTTTCAGCTTTCTTTTGTCCAAGAAACAAAACATCAAATTGGTGTGGCCTACTACAAGATTCCTCACATACGGGTATAGCCTCGTCGTCAGGCCCCTCCCTATGCGGGAGAAGGGCCTGGTATCCACTGTTTGTGCATACATCAAATTATTTGTAAAAATCATCGTAAAATATTATGGATACTAGTATGCAAAATATACGAGGTAGCAAAGTGGTCTAAGTATATATACAGTGCACACTTGGATATTGTAAAAATAAGCTAGGCTTATATATATAGCCTTTTGAGTCGAGTATAGTCCGGGGAGCCAACGATAGAGCCTAGTAGTCCATCTTCTGAACTTGAGCCCATACAAAGCTACCAAGGCTAACGATCGTGCCTTTATATTTCTCTTTTGCTTTCTAGTCACAACCCCCTATACTCCTAAAATGACGTACAGTCGACAAGATTTCTCATGAAAGGGCCTGGAGGAAGGGCCATGCATAATTGATCTGTGATTCTGTGTTGTTCCACAATCTGCTCCTTGCCCAGAGGTAGGCAGGGATCGTCATTGATAAACAGTATTGCCCGTATTAGCCTCGTCCCTAGGCCCCTCCCTACATGAGAGAAGGGCCTAGTATCCACTGTATGTGTATGCGTCAATAGGACCATAAAAACCGAGATACTCCTGTAAATGTGTTCAAGAAACTATTAGCTAGTAGCTAAACTAAACTCTTCGCTCCATGCATGATAACTTAGCTCGTACTTTGACCTTCAGTGTGCTTAGATATTCGTGTGTTTGTCAATAGCTTGGTCATAGTTCGGTGAGATGCAGTGGCGGATGCAGCATTTCTTGAAGGGGGGTTCTGTTACAGTATCGTTGCGCGCAAAGCGCGCGAAATTTTTAGAAGCCACACCCACTTTTGAAAAAAAACACGCCCATTTTCGATCGTTTTAGAGTTGCCCTACCTGTCAATCGAGCTGTTTTGGATCGAAACTTCTGCTAAGGCATGCTAAGGTGAGCTACAGTAGCAGTTTTCTTAGTTCTTTAGCCAAAGAGGGGGGTTCTATTAGCCTATCATCAGTACTTCTTAGTACTAGGTCCAGCCCAAAGGGGGGTTCCATGGAACCCCAGGAACCCCCCCCCCCCCTAAATCCGCCACTGAGATGCTGGTGTTCTAGTGATTCAATGGTCTACATGCCCTCGTCCCCAGGCTCCTCGTAGTTTTCAACCAAGTTTCAGCATGCCAAAGTTGAAAACCGCTGGGAATGGGCCTGGGGACGAGGCTATATGGTAGTCTATATCTAAAGCTAGATTTTAACATAAATATACCTCGCCGTTCCGTTGAAGTTGGCAAGAGGGCGCAAATCAATGATCTGACCAGCGTCAGTCTGACACACACAAGTCGATTGTGCCCCAGGCCCAGTAGGTGCAGGGCACGCCTCATCATCACCAGCCACAGCCAGGGACACGAGAGCACATCCCATGGCCAGGTACAGTAGCGCCAAGACTGTCGGTCGAAGAGACATTTTCAATTTTTGACCGTACCGGGATGGTATAGCTTCACATTTGCATGACGTCAGAAAACTCCTGGCATAATAATATTTATACGTACGTACATAAGTACATAGCGTATAGCCCGCTCGCATTCGATGTCACAAGTTTATGCGCATGCCCATGGAGTGTGATGTGTTGCGTGCAATTTTGCAAAAGAAAATAAGAACCTCCTAGAAATATTAGCATCAGCAATATCATTAGCATGATGGAGTGCAGTCTGGTAGATCTAGATCTATTGGCTAGTCTGAGCACAAGTGTAAAAACTTAATATCAGTAACTAGATCCAGTATATTATCTAGATCTATAGCTGTTAAATAAAGAATCAGGTAGCTACTATATTCAAACACAATGCTACATTTGGAAAACTAAGTCTTTATAGCTTAAATATTGTCTCTAATTATCCAATAATTGGATTCAAATAATGAGAGATAATAATATCAGTGTATGTGGTTGAATTAGTAGTATAATAATATTATAATGTATGCATGATAGTTCAAGACTTGTCTAATATGCATGCTTAACATTGTTGCAATAACAATATTATTGTACCAGGTCCTGCGATGCATGTTTATCATTTCTATGAGAGCACAAACACTACTGTTTGCCATGCAATGCCAACCAACTTGCACTATAGCCCCATTTACACATATACATGCTGGCTTAGGCTAAACCATTCTGGAAAGTGCCGCTTTAACTGCATGTAAGTTCTATTCTTGAAAGTTCACTGATGTGACACACAATTGCAACAGAATCAACCAAAATGCAAATCATGTGTTCTAACTGTGGCTACTAAAGCTTATCGTAGATCTATACTTGGATAAATTACCATCCTACAATAATATACAATGTAGTAATAACAGGCGAGACCCCTACATGCCCTGGGATATGGCCTCTATACATAAATCAATATGCCATAGTCAACTTGCAATTGCTGCATTGACAAATTCAGTAGACTAGTTCATATACATATCACTAATCATGAATATTACTTAGCCGTTCCATCTGTTTTGGCAAGAGGATTCAAATCAATGATCAAACCATCGTCTGTCTGGCATACACAAGTCGATGGTGATCCAGTAGGTGCAGGGCACACCCTATCATTAGCAATAGTCAGAGATACGAGAGCACAGCCCAGTAGTGCCAAGAGCGTTGCTTGAACAGACATTTTGACTGGGATGGATGGCAATGACCTTCAAGTCAACATTGTATGACGTAAGAATGCGAATCCATAGGAAAAAGTCAATGCTAGCGTGCACCGTCAGGTGTATTACTTGTGCGCATACCCAGTCTAGTAGTGCGACATGATTGTGTGCAATCGTTGCTCTCTGCCGTCAAAAAGAAAAATTAATGATCTCCTAGAAATGGTAGGGGTTAGCTGTATAAAAATTTGAACACCAGAATGTCATACACACTATAGCCATAAATTGGAAAGGAGTTATGCAGCTAGCTATTTGGTGACTCATAGCCTTTGCTCTGACTGACTTTTGCCCGGAAGAATCCAACGATTGGACCAAATGTGAAAACACAGCCATCCTGCAGAATTAATGGCATGAAAAACTGCTATCAGCAAGATATTGTATGCTAGCCATACCTTAATTAAACCAGGCAGCATTATCCAAAATGCTTTATTGGGAATGATGTCACTTCCTGTAGCATTGTAGCGATATTTCATTATTAATGCTCCTATGACAAAGTAGCTGATGAGTCCCAAAGGAAGGATGCTGAAATAGAAAATAGATATAATGTCATACTCTATATATATATAACTTGAAATGATGACACAATGTCATAGGTGGAAGGAATGACGATTCCGAGTCTGCGGACAACTTAGTAAATCAGTATACAATGTCATTAATTTGGCCCTAATATTAGCTAAAATCTCAGCAGATGCTTTGTCAACCTTAGGGCTCTATATTAAGTTAATTGTCTACATATATAGGGAATTGGTTTTTCTCTATAGCTACTGCAACAGAGAATGATGTCACTATGTCGGACTCACAGGCCTACACAATAGTAATACTGATTAGTACAAACTCACACCAACATGAGGACAATTCCTAGCTCTCCTGGTGCCACACCCCCACCAGCACCACTGGGACAGACCTCCTTAGCTCTGATGTCAAATATCTGCAGTCAGCAATCACAAGAACCACACAACAAGTAATATAAAAGATTATAGTAATATCATCAGGCTTAGCATACATAGTTAAAAATGATTCCAGAATCTCCTTCTGTTGTCACTATTGGGGCAGAGACTGATTCATCACAGTGAAGATAAACTCTTGTCTCTCTATGTTAATGTGTGGAGAATAATCATCGTATAGTATGAACTGCTACCTTATAGTTCACCTCTGAGTGTCACCTGGTCCTGTGTAATAAACATATGGTGTTCCATCAGTGTCCAACCACATCTGTTCAGTTCCAGCATCAGCAATATCAAATGTGACCGTTGGATCGAAATTTGAAATCTGACAGATCTGTTGGTTAGTCAGTACTGGCTTATGTATAGCTAACTATGACAAGACCAATGCTATAGCTACTTACATGGATATTAGAGCAGTCATAGTCTCCTCTGTATGCTTTACACGGATTATAGGAGTATGAGTAACCATTGGGGTCTTGGAGACCAGTAAATCTGCCAGGTATACATTGAACTAAGTAGCATCATTTAATAGCCAGTAGCTGGCTACAAACTACCTTGGTGTTCCATCATTATTGGAGAGAGGAGTCAAGTCGATTATTCCTCTGTCTGATTTGCAGACACAAGTCTCACTTCTTCCTGGAGCTGGAGAACATTTTGTCCCACTGGGTGCCATTACAACTGCTGAGGGTAGGCATAGCAACCCTAGCAGCACAGTTAGGAGGAGGTCTAGTGCCTCTTGCTTCAGTAAGAACTGTGTGGCCATATCATGTATAGCTATGCACACCCCTTTTGGCAAGTCACATGAACATCTCCTCAGCTAGAATTCAATGTACAATATACAATTATTCATAGATTTAATTACCATGAATATTAATTTTGAACAATAATAGTATTCCACTGAACATGCATATGTTCATACAAGAACTATAACTATAGCTAGCTTAAAAAATAGATAATCCATGAAAATAAAATACTAGCAAAAGACAAGACTAGTACAGGTACAGTTTATACATAGAAAAATGCACAAGCTCCAACTGCTAGCCCAATGATTCATATCCCTGTTTGCCGACCTTACTTCTAACTAGTCCAACGATTGGACCAAATGTGAACAGACAGCCATCCTGAAAGAGCCAAAGAGACTGTCATTATGATGGTAAGAACTTCTCAAATTCGATGTACCTTAATGAGGAACGGAAGTGATGTCCAAAATTTTTTATTGGGAATAATGTCAGTCCCCGTGGCATTGAAACGATACTTCATAATCAGAGCACCAGCAACAAAGTAGGTGACAATTCCTAAAGGAATGATCCTGTTGTAGAACAAAAATAAAATTATTGTGCAGGATGTTTGATGTGAGAGGTTGACCTACACAAAGATGATGACAAGTCCCAGTTCTCCTGGAGCTACACCTCCAGCTCCCCCTCCCCCTCCACCACCCTCTCCAGGACAAACTTCTCTCGCTGTGATGTCGAATACCTACAATAATAAATATATGCATTAATGGTAATATTTTGATAGCAGATGCTGGTTGCTAGTATATTATATTATTGCAACATGCAGTTATAAATTTACATACATAGTGGAGGAGCTTTTGAGAATCTCCCTGTGTGGATGCTAACGGAGTTGTAGCTGACTCATCACAATGAAGAAACACTTTAACAAACCTGTAAGATTACAGAGAAGTAGTTCTATGCATATTGATTCAGATATGCATATAAAATAATAATATTATATTGCTTAGACTGTTTCACCTTTCGGCTGGTCCTGTATAATAGAGGTAAGGTGTTCCATCAGTGTCTATCCACATTTCCTCTGTGCCAGCATCAGCGATATCAAAATTTTGAGTAGGATCGAAATTTGAAACTTGACAGACCTACGGGTGTATATAGTGCATGGAATTAACAGGTTGTATACTACAAGACTGTGCAAGCTGTACAGTAAATTTGAGGACTCACGTGAATTGTGTTGCAGTCATATTCGCCTTGGTAAGGTACACAAGGGTTGTACGAGTATGAGTAATCATTAGGATCTTGTAGACCAGTAAACCTACATTTATTGTATTGCAGCCATGGCCACACAGACATAGCATAATAAAGAAAGAAATAGAGCTTTTTGTTAACTGAATTTACCTTGCTGTTCCATCTGATTTCGAAAGGGAGGTCAAGTCAATCACTCCTTTGTCTGTTTGGCAGACGCAGGTCTCACTCCTCCCAGGAGCTGGAGGACATTTTGTTCCAGTCTGTTGAGCTGCACAAGGCACAACAGCTAAAAATATTAATCCTAATAAAACACATAAAGACAGCATTATTTTGCTGTGTTTTGTTGTCTGTTTTCTGGGCATAGCAACAACTAAATTTAAAAAGTACCACCCCTTTCTGTAATCACATGATCCTCATACACATTAAAAGTACGGCCAAATTCATGGCCATTAAATGATAAACATTACATAATCAATTCATTCATGCATCATGCATAATAGTCAATTAAACAGTCATGTGACAAGCATGTGTTGCATACCTCTTGTGGAACAAAATTTAATAGACTCTTATGATCAATCACCAACATTCCTAATAATAAACTATAGCTAACATGATAGTTGTACTGAGTTAGCCGACCGACTCATAGCCTTTCTTCTCTCCAACTTTGCCTTTGATCAGTCCAGTTATTGGACTAATTGTGAATAGGCAACCATCCTATAGCATTAATACTGCTATTAATGTGTAATAATAAACAATTTTAGCTGTGTTTAACCTTAATGAGCACAGGAAATTTCATCCAGAATGTTTTGTTTGGAATGACATCAGTTCCAGCAGCATTGTAACGATATTTCATTATTAGCACACCAGCAACAATGTAAATGACAATTCCCAGTGGTATAATCCTGTGAGCAAGCAAACAATGCAAATCAGTGCCCATGCACTATACAGCTAACTATAGGCCTGGCTAGGGAATATTCCTGAGAAGGCTGTTTAATATGCGGCATAACAATATGAGTCAGTGTGGGCTGTACAGTTAACTATAGGCCTGGCCATGGAATATTCCTGAGAAGACTGTTTTATTATTGACGTTGGGGGAGAGGCATGAATACAATACTGGCCAGACTTTAAGCAATAATAATGACTTTCATCATGCTTGATTTGTATGCAACATACACAAAGATGATAACTAGTCCAATCTCTCCTGGTGCTACTCCTCCTCCTGGCAGTGAGAAACAAAATGCCTTGGCCTTGATGTCAAACACCTGTGAATTTAATGATTACAATTCATCACAGAATCGATGGTTGTTCGCTACATAATGTATTTTATTATATACATAATGGAGAATCTCTGCAGTATCTCCATCAGTAGTCGCCATTGGGGTATTGGCTGATGGATCACAGTGAAGGAATACTTTAGTCTCCCTGCATCCATGTACCATGTAAGTGATACACATAACTATCAGCCCTCAACCAGCATTAAACTTGCATTAAAATCACCTGTTTGTTGGCCCAGTGTAAAACAGATAAGGTGTTCCATCAGTATCTATCCACATCTCCTCTGAGCCAACATCAGCGATATCAAAGCTTCCCTCAGGATCAAAATTTGGAAATTGACATATCTAAGTGAGTGACCAGCCGTGTTTGTGCATTTAAAAAATCACATGGCCTCAGTAGGATGCACACTTACATGGACAGAATTACATTCTCCTGGCAAATTTCCACCAAATGGTTGACATGGGTTGTAGGAGTACGAATAATCATTGCTATCTTGGAGACCTGTAAATCTTCAGCCATTCAGCAATGCAACATAAACTTTATGAACAACATTGTGCTAATCACAAATACAGCTAGTATTGTATTGTATACCTGGCTGTTCCATCACCATTTGAGAAAGGTGTCATGTCAATAATCCCTTTGTCAGTTTGACAGACGCAAGTCTCTGTCCTGCCTGGAGCTGGAGGACATTTTGTCCCAGTCTTGTCAGCTGCTGATGGTACCACTGGTACAAGGATCAGCCCAAATAATACAGTACAAAGTATTAACATTATTTTTTTGCAAATGAGAACTATAGTCTGACTGCATAAAGTTACGTGCACATAGGCATCACATGATTGTGGCTGTGCTTATTTGGATCACATTGATCTCTCTATCATAATGTGCATAATGTCATGACCTAATACACAGAGTGGCATTCTCAAGTGTCCTGTAGCAAGTTTTTATTAGCTTTGTTCTCCTGATCCCATGCAGCATTAAATTCCAAGGTGGTTAATGGCTCCAAATAAGGAGATGTATGCTACTAATAATAGCATGACAATTATGCAGATTTCTGGAGCTCAAAGCACAGATACAGTCATACACCATACTTAGAGTATCATGATAATAATATTATTTCTTGAAAATGAAAGTCAATGGCTGGAAGCTAGATCACTTAGTCAACTGAGTCATAGCCTTTCTTCTCTGCAACCTTGCCTTTGATCAGTCCAGTTAAAGGACTGAATGTGAACACACAGCCATCCTGAATAGTACAGCAAATACCAATAATATATATTATAGCGAGAATACATTAACGTGTAGCTATCAGTCCAGTTTCACAAATTATGCTGTCTACCTTAACGAGGAGGGGAAGTGCTGTCCAAAAATTCTTGTTTGGGATGACATCACTTCCTGTGGCTTTGAAACGGTACTTCATTATCACTATTCCTACCACAATGTAGACAATAACTGCACATGGAAGGATCCTAGAAGATAATTATTATGAACAGATTATTAAAGCTGTAGAACTAGTAAGTTAGCTAACTCACCCACAGATGATACCAATTCCAACTTCCCCAATTGGCACATGATTAGCTATAGATTGGTCTCCCCTGGGACAAGACTCCTTTGCTATAATGTGAAACACCTAGAGAGTAACATTTGTATTAAGGACCAGCTTTAATTAGCAAAGATTGTTGCCATTCAACACATACATAACTTAGTGGGGTAACAGTATCTCCATCAGTAGTTGCTACTGGAGTATCAGCTGACTCATCACATGTAAGGTACACTCTTGTGTCCCTGCATGAATAAATAATTATAAGGATTGAACTCTGCAATAGTAAGATCACTTTCACGTGATGTTCATTCACCTGTTGCCTGGCCCAGTGTAGTAGATATAGGGACTTCCATCAGTGTCCACATACATTGCCTCAGTACCAGGAGCAGCAATGTCAAAGAATTGGTTGGGATCATCGTTTGGAGCTTGACATATCTGCCATAATTATTACACAACTTATACTAACCTCATTATATAAACTGGGCTTACATGAGTCTCATCACAACCATTTTCTCCTTGCTTTTGGAAAGGTTTACAAGGATTGTAAGTGTATGAAAAATCATTATCATCCACAATTCCTGTAAATCTGTAGAATATACAATCTTGGGTAAATGCCTTGATCGATAATAAACAATCACAGCACTTCAGTTTCTTGCTATAAAATTACTTGGGTGTCCCATCACTGTTTAAGAGTGGAGTCAGGTCAATAATTCCTTTGTCAGTTTTGCAGACACAAGTTGCATTTCTGCCAGGCACTGGATGACACTTGGTTCCAGATGGAGGAACTGGTTGATCCCTTCCCTGAGCTAGAGAAGGGACCGCTGGTGCAGTGATCAGTCCTACTAATAGCACACAAAAGACTAGCATTATTTCTTTGTATAGCCCTGCCTGCGCTTGTAGGAAGGTGTGTCAGTGTGTCAGTTTACCTTCAACTGGTTAATCTGTCCATCACATGACCACATAGTGGTATCAAAGTGGTGATAACCACATGCATGTAGAAACCACACGGTACACAACACAGTACTACAGAGCAAGCAGTGCAAAGATAATGATCTACAGTTTTTTTAATCACTCCCATTTTGATGCACTGTAGACTCTTAATAGCCTCCCAGCCTGAAACAAACTATATCCCGAGTTAAGTTCAGTAATTAAGATTGCTAACATTCTCGCTATAATTATGAAGGTAATCCTATGCTCATACATGTATCACCACTGTCCACATGTTAATTACAATCGAAAAGAAAATATGATTGGAAAGGTAAATATGAGTGAGCATCTGAACAGGTATTAGATAATAATAACATTGGGATGAATTCTTGAGTGTTTCAGTGGTTTACACTCCACCCACACCTCATCAGCAGGACTGAATGAAAAGACATCTCTCGTATGCACATCTTCAGCTGTTTCTCCTCCAATACAGTAGATCTTCTCTCTCCAAGCACAGGATGCCATTGCTGCCCTGGCAGATGGAAGATGCTTTATAGATGACCACTGATGTGAATCTAGTGAAAAGCGGTCAACTGATCTCAACTGGGTGTTAATTTCTCCCTCAGAGTCACCTATTCCTCCAAAAGCGTAGATGTGTCCATCCAGAGCTGCAGCTCCCAAGTGATATCGTCCAGTTTTCAAGTTTGAATAGCTTTCCCAAGAGTTCAAATTCAGATTGTAGCCTTCAAACAATGTCAGTATGGCACCAGTGTTTGGATCTATGCCTCCAATGAGATAAAGGTTGCCACTGTAAGCTAAAAAGCTCATGGAGACTCGTGGGGTTGGTAGAGTGGTCAGATACTCCAAATTTCCCGCGCCAGGATCATAGCGTATGATCCCATGAATCAAGGTTCCATCCAGCAGTGTCTCTCCACAGCCATAAATACATTCATCCATTGTACAGAACTGCATACTGGAACAGTCACTGGGCAGAGTGGCTTCAACCTCCCATTCTTTGCTCAGTGCACTTGTCTGGAGAAGACTCCATGCGTAGGGTGTAAACTTTGACAGAATGAGGTTAATATCTGTGAGCGAATCACCCCCAATTGTATAGATTCGGTAGCCTATCACTCCTACCCAATGGATATGCTTGCATGGCGAGAGCTCAAGCTGCTCATTGATCTCCCAGTGATCTGTGGTATCATCGTAACTCTCACAGACTTTTACAAAGTGGCCACTGTATCCTCCAATGACTGACAGATTCCTCTTACTCTTTCTTGGTGTCAGGTTTGTCTTTTGAAAGGCGTGTGTGTTCTTTTGACGAGATTTGGTGCTTCTTAGACGCTGAGCATTTTTCGCCTGAATCAGTGTGTCTTTAATCTTCCTATCAGAAGTGACGATGATGTCTTTAGATAGGAGGGAGTTGAGAGAGGAGAGTGGAAGGAGAGGAAATCGAATGCAGGAAACCAAAGATAAGATGTTCTTCTTTCGTGAACTGAGGTCGTGTTTTAGCCAGGTCGTCATAGCAGAGTAACTATCCATCTCACTGTTGAGTTCTAGCTCGTCTGAAGAAAGAATCACAGAGAGATCAGAAGAGTCTAAATTTGAGAATTCCTCACAGTCGATCAGTTCCGTGAAATGCACCGTCAAGTAATCCCACGCTGACTTCTCAAGGTAAGTATCGCTATATCTCCGTGCATACTTCCAAATACCAATACAGTTTGAGGTACAGAGCTGGTTGATGAAGTAGTCACAACAGATTTTTTGTAGCAATTCCAGCTGAAACAATTTTGCTGCAGGATAGACCTCAGTGACATTATTCTCGTTGAGTGATATTTCACCAGAGTAGAGAAAGTCTAGTATTGGTTGAAATGTATCTGCCTCTATGCCTCTGATCTTTATCTGAGAACTGGTCTTCTCTTTCATCTCGGAAGTGAAGAGAGCGTGGAAGTATGGGCTACAAGCAGCAAGAAAGCACCTATGTACAGGGAACTCAGCTCCAGAAACAGAGAGAATGCAATCAGAGAGGATGCTTCCATGCTGATGTAGCTCATTGAAGGAATGGAGTAGAGCTGTGGCATGCTCACTGTGGACTTGAAATGCCAGCTTTGAGAATCCAGGCATTCTGCAGCACACTATAATAATAGAGAGATAGACATAAATAATTAACTTTTCTATAACGCAGTTAGTGATCATCCCGGTGTACCTCGGTGCAGCATTTTGCTTTCAGTCATGCTAGCTCTAGCTAGCTTCAGTTTACAGTCTAGCCCCGCCTACAAACAGTTTTGGGCGCCAACTTGCAGCTTGAGGGTCATAGGTCAATTAATTACCACACCCAGCTAGACAGTGCAGAGGCTCGGCAGAATGCTAAACACAGGGAAGTTTTCTCTTTACTCCACCGACACTGAAGAGCAGGTGAAACAATCTACTCAGTAGGCTACTGTACGGTCCATTGACCCCATATGTAGTGGTACTACACACCTCAACTCACCTAGCTACAAGTTTCTGTGGTCAAATAGATGCACACCACTGTTTCCCCGGTTACTCTAGGCTATTTAAATATACCATCCAAATTTTCCTTCACTTCCAAACTGCCTCAAACTTACCTTGTTGAAATATTGAATGTCCTCTTGAAATTTCAGTGTTGAATGGCTAAACCATTTAAATTATTTCTCTAATGTCATTCAGCAGTAACTGTCATAGCACAGAGCGTTTAACAATCGAGACTTGTTTCTTTGACCAATGAAGAGTTCCTCTCCCAGCAATCTAGTTATTTACATATCTCTACTCTGACAAAATGAGGAATTCCAATTAGGCGTACATATCGTCATTTGTCGACTCCCACTTGTATCAATGTATGCAGCAGCTGCCATCAATAAATACATCTGTGCTGCCATTAATACTATAATATACATGCATACCACATAGCTGTGGTTTATATGCAAAGTGGATGGGCTGTGTAGTTGACTCCATGTAGAAGTCAATTACCCGGAAAATGCACCATGAAGGGTTAAAATATTTGTCTGGTACGTAGAATAACAGGAAACAGTGATAAGTCAAACGAATGTTTGAACAGTTAGATACTTTTAGTTCAAATACCATCATGCAGTGAAGTATGCCCACTTGTATGTCTCTACCAGCGTGGCTTCTAACAAAACTAATTTAATAGGAGTATAATGTTATGAAAGTGAACATGTATGTATTCATAATTATGGAGGAAGTCCATACACATGTGTTATTGTACTTCAAGTATACAATATATTATAATACCTACATACATGTACATGTGAAGTGGTGCTATCATCCTCCAGCTTCAGAGAGTTTTTGCCCATAAATTTCTGGCTAGCCAGTATATATGCCTACTCATACAAGGGAGTGGTGTTACATGTGGTGTGCTTCCCTTACAGGTTGTCTCGCTGTCTCGAGGGCTGGACAGGTGTGCTGCTCTCCTCAAGACTCTGCTGAGCCCTGACAAACAAGGTACGTACATACATTGTACATGTGCTAGAGTACACCACAGCACCATGGATATGCCGTTTTGTGGTCGTATGTACATGTATGTCACATGTGTATGTACATGTATCCTGTACATATACATGCACCATGCTCCATATTACAAAGTGTATAAATATCAAGTGTTGATAAATTATCTTAATTTTAGGTTATGCACCTGGTCCTTGTAACCAAGGTGAGATACAAGGAGCACAAGCCAAAGGAAAACTAGCTGAGAAGCTGACAAAAAGGTCCACTACCACTAAAACCCGCCAAAAATCAGCCAAGGTATAGATCTACACGTATACATGTACTGGTAATCACACTAAGCATATACGTATACATTCTCTATACTTTAATATGTATGCATGCACAATCAATTGGAATGTTGTAGTTGCTTTATGTACACACAAAAAACACTCGTGAGGTACATGTGCACTAATGGTAAATGTGAAATTTTTTATCACAGAGAATTTGGCTTGTCATGCATACACCTGATGCTTAATGCTGGTAGCTGTTTATTTATTCTGCAGCAGCCTTCCTCCCCCACTGCTAATGGGAGAGCAGGACGGCCTGTGTCAGCTGACCCACCTCCCTTCCCTGGAGCCTCCAAGCATGTCCACCATCCTCACGCTTGCTCTACACCTCGCAAGAACGACCCACAACCACAACCTCGACACGTACATGTACATGCAAGGTCAGCAACTGAACCGACAGCTGTCGGAGAGCTACAGGCTGAAGCTACCAGTGAAGGTGGCCCTGACAAGCACCAAGGTACATGTATGGGGAGTGAGCCACTAAAAAGTGTCAGCATTGATGGAGCTGTCAGTCATCCTCGTAAATCAAGAAGAAAGGATGTTCAAGTGAAAAGGAAGATAAACACTGAACAGATGAGACATAAACGATCACGCTCTGCTGACACCAAGAAGAATCATGATCTTAATAATCGGGAAAGTGCTTCCGCAGATGGGCCACTCACTGAGAGAAATGCTCCCTTAAATCTTCATGATCATGGTCTTCAAGCGCATTGCTCCTCCATGCCAAATTTCTGTCCCTATCACCACCGTCATCATCCGTACTATGCCCCTCCTATTCCCTTTGGCTCACAGTATCCCACCATTGCTTTACCACTACCTTCACTAGTGTGCCCCCACTGTGCTCTAGCTCAACAACAACAGGCACTCCCTCCTCAGTGGCCAAGAAGAGCTGGAGGAGAAGAGAGAGAGAACCATTCTGGTGGACCATCTCAGCAATGTAACTCAGTTCCTGGTGTGTCTATGGGTACTGGTCCTACAGACAATACCGAGCAACCTCTATCCAGTGCTCCTTGTACTCGTACTATTAAAGCTACTACTACTGGTGTGGTGGGTGATGGGTCCACTTCTAGCGTACACAGCATTCAGTTGCTAGCAGAGGAGATGCTGAGTACACTGCAGCACGATATTGATGCAATCAAGAAGATTATTGGCCTGAGTAAGTGTCAGAGACTAGTTTAGCAATGGGTGGGTTGGTGGTAAATGATATGAATGTATAAGAGTAGTGCTAATGGTCTATTTGGTTACTATCATACATGTCTAAACTTTCAGGTGGAGCTGTGCCTCAGTTGGAGAGCATGGAGCGCTCGCTGAGGCTGTACTGCAGCCAGCTCTCCCTCCAGTGCCAGAAGCTACTACTGCTCGACCACCCTCCCTCTCTAGCTTACTTTCAGGCACAGCTACAACAAGTGGAAGATGAAAAATCTCAATTGCTTGAGTAAGTAGAAGTAGTGGTGGATTAAAGAGTGTACTAGTTCAAATCCACCCATACAGGCAGCTTATGAGCAGTGAGACTGCCTACTCCAAGGTCAAAGGTCAGTTAGATCACTCTACAAAGAGACAGGAAGCTCTTCAGAGAGAATGTAAGTTGTAAGTATATACATGTACTTTCTAATGAAGCATACATGTATGATGGTTGTGGTTCATACCTTCTCTGCATGGCTTTCAGTTGAATCCAGCAACGCCCAGATCCTGGCTCTAAAGAAAGAAGTGGAGCAGACCAGCCGGCTACTCAATCAGCTCAGAATACAAAAGAAAACTGCGGAGGAGGTACAAAAGTGACTTACTACCTGTTTCTGCTACATCTTATCTATGACATCAACATTGTTGCAGTTCAACGCTTTTAGCAGTAGGCTCTCCAATAGTGATAGACTGGGACTGATAATACACACACAAAATCAGGGGCCTTTTATAGATGACCCAGCAGGTGATTTGAAATGCTGTCAAGACAAAGCAGGAGTTTAGTTGTAAAGCAGATTAGAATACACGAAGATCACAATAGCAAATTAATAGTATCCTTTGGTTGATAGTCTAGGCATTAGTTCTTCTCGTAACACTATTTAGGAGCAGCGTTATGCACAATTGTCATCTGAAGATGCTGTGAAGCGAGCAAAAGCTGAGGTAAAAATGTAAATGCATGTTGATTTGGTTGAAACACCCTGTCCTTTTCAGAATGAAGACATTCAACATCAGTTGGGTATTCTGAGTGAGGAGCTGGTCAAATCAAAACAAGGTATGTTGCTACATGTGTGTCATGTGTCCAGTAGTACAATCTTTTACACCACTGGGTTACACATGTATATTGCAGATTATCTGAAGGAGAGCGCTCGTGTATCTCAAATACAAGTTTCATTGGACAGAGCACAGGATGAAATTCAATTGATGAAGCTCTCTATCTCCGAGAAGGAAACACAGCTACTCCAATCACAAGACCAATACCTGTGAGTTATGTAGTGTTCAATCTCTCTCTCTCCCCTTCTCTCCCCGCTTCTCTCTCTCTCTTCTTTCTCTATTCAATGCACTTCCCCTCTATCATTCAGAGGGCTGCGGCAATGTCTGGCTTATTTCCTCTCTGATTTGAGGATTGAGCATCAGGCACCCTCCTCCAGTCGAACCTGCTACACTGTCTCTCAAAGAGCTGTGCAAAATTTTCAATCACTTGTCAATGATGGAGCTGTTGATCAGTAAGACTTAGCAAGTATTCAAGGAATTTATTGGGTATGCGTGTTATCCTTTTCTGAAGGTTTTTGGCCAATTACGCTGGCAGAGAAAATAGAACCCATGAGGAATCTCAGATTTTGAACCTAACTGATACTCGAAATGAATATCAAGATTTCCATCTGCAGCAAAATTCCCCAAGCTGTGTGTCTGAAGCAAGCACAGTCGATGCTTCTCACAGCCAACGAGAACAGAACACCAAGGGGGTCAACACCCTCAGTGTTATAACTCCTCATGTTGATGATCAACCCAGCAGAACAATAGTAGATCTGGACTCAGAAAGTATTGATGTTGGGACTTCATTGCTGAGTGAGAGAGATCTATGCCTCAAGGAGAGGATGGTGGAAGGAAGCAGTGTGAAGAGTCAACCAAGGTCACAGCAGTCACATGACTCAACCACCCATCGCACTCAGAGATCAGTTATTCATTCAAAGCACACGTATTCCACGAGTGGTGTGGAGTTATTGAGAAGTCAGGGGGTTCAAAGTCCAAGCAGGTCAACTCTCTCATCTGTGACCGGTACTAGCTGTCGGACAACAGCCAGTGAAGCAGAGTTTAGGAGCGATTTAGCCAGTCTGGATGCAGACATTGAAAGACTCCAGATGCAATTCAGAGTGGCCATGTTAACTCCATTGCCTAGGTAATCACGCAAGTACTAGTCATGTGACCATAGTATTCTAATTATCAGTCAGGTGATCATGTTACCTATGTAATGTCAAAATTCTTCGCACACTGATCCGGCAAGCTAGATATTTCTCTTGTCCCTCATAGAAGGTATATATTTTGCTAGACTCTTCTCCTTCACCAAGGAAAGAGAGAAGTGTCTTGCTTGCCAGACTATTTGTACACTAGCTTATGGCCATTATTGTACTAATTAATTTTCACACATTATGTTGGGAGTTTGATTATTCACTGCAGAAAAAGGAAATATTAATAGCAATCCAAAAGGCCAAATGAATAATACTCAGTATAACAGTGAATGAATGGAATTAAAGCAATTAGCAGTATAATAATAGAGCATGTGTGATTGATGCACCGAGATGGCTCGTATTTTATCAAAATGGCATGGTGGATGATAGATGAAAAGAAAGAAGAAAAAAAAAAAAAAAAAAAAAAAAAGAGAGCAAGAGGAGAGAGAAAGTATTGTACTAATAAATCATCACAGTTGCAATGATAATGATCATCTTAGCAGAAATTATTAGCTATGACAATAACATAATACACAAATTAGTGGAAGAATTGAAACTAGCAGGTCAAAAAGCTACAGTTGAGAGATTTTCGTCAGAAAAAAAAAAAAGCAACATTTTACCAAAACGACAAATGAGTGGACATAAAATAGCATAGCACGATTACCAGTGAATACTTGCAGGAAGGATGTGGTGATATACTGTGCACAGAAACAAAACAACACACTACAGTCAAACAATATTATTCCTAAACAAAGATATGCATCAAAAGATAAAAGTGAGGGCGAAGAGAGAGAGAGAGAGAGAGAGAGAAAGAGAACAATCACTAATACTATAACTTCCCAAACTCGAACAGCATGTCCATTAATATGCTGGAGATTGAAGGTTCTACATATTGGGATGTTGCTAGGTAGAGCATTCGATCACGGTAGGGGAGAAAGGCTGTTCTGTTGGCCGGCACCTTGGACAGGCAGTGTAGCGTTGTGGCAGCACGTCTTAGCATGGCTGTCGAGAGGCTGTTAGGATCTTCAGGGTTGTAGCCACCAACCAGTGCTCCTCCTGTGTAGCAAGATGTGTGTTCAGCAATCTCCAAACATTCTATGAGCAGTGAGACGACCATTTTTTGCTGACCAATCAGACGGCTTGCTACATCGCTGCCCTGGGCTAGGTTCGATAGCAGTACGAGGGCAAACTGCTTTACGACAGGAAACTTTCTCTGTCCAATAAACTCACAGAGCTGAGAAAAGAGGAGATCCAATCGTGTCAAGGGAGGAGTGGCCAACACAAAATCGACGTTCACCTCGGAAATTGACATCTTGGCAAGTGTTTCAAGCACCAGTCGATGAGGGGAGACATTACCGATCATTGGCACATCTGATAAGGGGTCGATGGCGAGAGAGGCAGGACACACAGCCCAGTGTAGCAAGCCATCAATGATGGGGTAGCTGATCAGCTCAGGCAGGACAGAGAGGTCCAACTGACCAGCTATGTTGGAGAGAATGATCAACGTGTTCTCTTGAAGCATCTTCAAGCAATCCCACCACCAGAAATCAGAGGCTGGGTCAAAGTGAGGCTCATCGGGTTTGACATATACATCACTGTCCCTCTCGTCTCCTTCTGCCTCGTTCATCAGGGAATCCCCCTCTGCCCCTCTATTACTCTCACCAATTGGAGGTGACTTAATGGCTGGCGATTGTGGCTTCTTTGTCGTGTGTATCAGGTGGTAGTGGTGCAGCATGAGCAGTCGGCCCAGAATGATGAGAATGTTGGGGTGCTGACAGAACTCGTAGTCGTTTCCAGGAATGAAGGAGAGACTTCTGAGGATGTTGGAGATGCACAGACACCTGCCTTGCAGCAGCTCTCTGCTAGGTGAGACGTTCCAGAGCGGGAGGATCTCCTTCTGATGTATCTCGCATTCCTCTGTCAGCATCTGTGCTGACTTGGGCGAGCTTGCAAGATTATATGCAAACACTTTATCTGGCATGTCAGGACTGATGCACTCATTTCTTGTCTTGTTTTCCTCACTGACACTGCCCTTGCTGCTCCCAGCGGTACTCGAATGGTCCTCTTCAGCTCGACTTAAGCTTTCTCTCTGACGAATCTCCTCATAAAAACTTCTCTCTCTTCTGCGAGGGCTTCTGCTGAGTCGACCAAAGCGGTGTAGAGGAATTTGGCTAAGGAGAGCTTCTCTCTTCAATAGAAGGGCAACAGGCGTCTGGTCGATACGCTGCAATCTTGCGTTCTCCTCTAATTCCTTTCTCTCTTCATTAGACATGATCTTTGGGCTGTCTTTGACTTCAGGGAAGAACAGGCCCTCATCAGCCCTGGGCATCTGAACGTGTAATCTGCTGTCGCTCTTGCCTAATCTCAGTAGACTTGTATCGAAAACATTCACGATTGGTATAGAATATTCATCATCTTCCATATCATCATCTTCTTTGTTCTCACCACTATCATTCTCATCCACTCCTTTCTTTCCGTTAGAAGAGCCCTCTCTGCCATTTTGTTGTTGTTGTGATGCTCTCGTTAACACATCGAAATCTGAACTGGTGACTTTCGACAGCCATTTTTCTGAGGCTTTCTCTCCTTTTCTACATCCTTGCACTGCTGTTGGCGCTGTGCCCTCGTGACCTTTCACATATGTGGGGATGTTGTCAAATTCAAGATCGAAAATCTCCAGGAGTGTCTCCTTGAAATGGTCGACAAGTGTGCTGAGTAGACTCTGGTGGTGCTTTAGGTAGAAGTAGCCCACACTGGTGTCATCTCGAAGCAGGATGTTGAGGGTATCAAGGGCCCACGTTGATTCGGCTAAAAGACCAGATTTTAGTGACATCATCAGTCTCCATGGCTCCACTTGTCCTGAGGAGAGAAAGGGAAGGGAAAGGGGGGGGGGGGCAAGAGATCAAAATTTCACATTGCCATTGGTACACACATACAACTTGATTTCACAATGTATTTAGCTCTCACTCACTTATGCATGCACACATACACACTCACACAACACATCTGCATGCAACCTACCGCAGTCCATAAATCTGAGCCGTTTTCTCTTGACCAGATGAGGTTTGGTGCCCTCCACACAATTGCTCCAATCAGGCAGGGGTCTCCTCATTGCCTTGGCCTGCTCTGCTGCCTTGGAGTGCTGCTGTTGGAAGTGGTGTGATTGTTGCTGACCCAGCTGTTGTTGGTGGTGATGCTGCAGCTGCTTAGCCTCTGGACCACTCACCTAAAAAATTGAATGGCAGAGAGAAGGGATGTGGTAACATAATACTGCAGCAGTAACACATGTAACTACCACCTAATTTTTTTTATACTTTCATTAATAGCAATTAGAGCTATCATATAGACTTCTTACAGAACTTAACTTTCTTACTATTTAATCAATGTGGTTACAATTTAAGACTACAGTCTACTCCCACTTGCATCAACACAGCACAGTGTACATGCACTATGACCTAAACATTCCCATAGCTTTGTACAATGTATATGCAAATACATACGTGTATACAGGTGGGCTAAATGTAACAATGAGGTACACGTAACAATCATAAACTCCCAAAATTAATTGCAAACCAATTATATCTCTGCACACACATTATGGAAGGGATTTAAATGCAAAAACAAACAGACGACAGAGCTGCATATTGCTACACTGGCTACATGCATGTAATATCGCACATGTATGTACATGTATGCTTACCTCTGGTGGTCTATGATGGCTTGGTCTGGGTGATGCTGATGACGTACGATCGGAGAGCATCTTCATCATCTCTGCCGACCTATTCCTGGCAAAATTCTGATGGTCTTGCATGTGAATCTTGGCTGGACCATCCATTCCACTGTGTCCCATTCCCATTCCATGTCCATGTCCAGGACTTCCCCTCAAAGACTGCTGAAGGTGCTGCTGCTGCTGTGCATGTGACTGTTGTTGCTGTTGGTGATGATGCTGCATTGCAGCTAACTGCTGTTGGTGCTGTTGCTGACGCAGTGCTGCAGCCGCGCTAGCACTCTGCTGTGCAGCCATGTGCCTTGAGTAGCTTGATTGCAAGTGCGGGGGCAGAGAGCTCAGTCTCTGCTGCCAATGCCACTCGGCGGGCATAGTATGGTGGCCAGGATACGGCTGCGTCATGTCTCGCATGCCCATTGGTCCATGGGGGGACATGACAGCTGATCGGTAGGATCCTGTGGGTGGGTAGTCCATTGGTGACATGTGGCCATGCATAGCCATGGAGGGGGGCATGCCAGGGTAATGACTACCATTACCATAGGGCATGCGCATCATGGAGGAGGGGTGTTGAAAGTTGGGGGGAGGTGTTGGGATGTTGTAAGGGGGATGTGGAGAGGGGCTATTGTATGGATGGTAGCCGGGGGGCATAGAGGATGGGTACCCCCCGAGAGAGGGATCCATAGGGTACGATGGGGGGTAGGCGCTGGCTGAGGGGTGGTTTGGTGGGACAGCCGAGCCAGTGGGTGTTGATCGACCACCAATCTCCATCATTTCCTGGCCTCCAGTGTTGGGAGTGCTTGGGGGGCCACCATGAAATCCAGGGGGATAATGTGAAGGAGATGAAGTGTTGTGACCACCTGAGGGGGTACCTGGGCCCCCAGGGGGCTGTGGTTGATTGGGGGGATATGGAGAAGGAGACATTCCAAGTACAGATTCGGCATCTTGTACACTAATATCAGGCAGTGGTTCGGTAATCCCTTGTGAGTAACTATCGAATGAATTTGATGAATCTTCAGGGATTTCCAGGGTGTGGTTATCGTCTGGCTTCTGTCTCAATGCCGAAGCTAGCTGACTATCAAGCTGGGAAGACTCCTGAGTATTCATGGCACCACTGTCACCACTGTCCTGTGAATTTAGTCTTTGTGACAACCGATCCTTACTTGCCAGGTCGTTACTTAAGTCTAGCTCTGCCTCTCCATTCAGCCTTGGTTTCGGATCCATGGTATTACTATCGAATGCAGATAAGTCTGGGTAGTGGTTCATTCGATCACTGTCTGTTGACAATTGGCTACTGGGTGAGCTAAGGCTAGAGTGAAGAGAGGAAGAGTTTTCGAATTTTGACAGACACTGGGTGATGTCCAAATTGCTGACATGGCACTCGTAAGGTAGGAGGAGCTTGGTGTAGTACTGTTGTAAAGTTCTTAGTGAGCCAGAGTTGGAATTTGACGCTCCAGTCGCTGCTTTGAGCACATCACGCCATAATCGCTTCTCCATTACCTGAACAAGATAGAAAGGTGTGCTTTAATTAGAAACAGCAGCTACACTGAAATTGCTTATGCTCAAAACTTACTGTGATAAATCCACCAAGTAACCGTACACTGTTGTAGATCTTGTACAAATCAAATGGCATCTTGCATATCATTGGTAATCTCACTAGTGGAATACCTGGACAAAGAAACAAAGAAACACAATGACGATGACGAAGTGAGCAAAGCTATCAAATTAGATGCGCATGTAAAGTAAAATCACTTGTAAGAAAGGGCAATAAGGTTAGGTTAGGAAAGCGTATTCCACTATAACAGTACAAAAAATTAGAGGTTACAAGGAAGCTAATAAACGAATGGCTTATACTTTATAATGGTAATTTAATGAACATTGATTTTTAATTGTATGTGCCTATGTTCTGCAAGCGTACACTCTAGGTACTATAGTCTTAGGGAGCTCTTAATCAAGGGAGTGGCTAAGGAGGCTGGTTTCCTTTTTACAGTGTTGTAGACATTAAAGGGGTCAAAGTGATCAGGTTACAACTACAGACTGACTTAAAAGGCTCCGCTATACGTAATACATGTGTAATGTACCAACCAGTATAACATACATGTAGTATGTACATATGTATGTACATATGTATGTACATGCATATGTCACCATGGAAACATTTGCACCCATTAAGAAATAGAGTAACGTCCATTTATTAACTACCAATAGAATGCGCATTGCATGTACAGGTACATGCATACATACTTGTTGAGCACTACACACATAAAGGACTACATTATAATGATGCAATACTCCATAACACACACATAATATACAGTGTACAGCTTCATAACAGTGTAGCAGCCTACCATCTGTTCCCAACACAATTTCCTATGAAATATCCAATTAACTACTACTAAGTGGTTTCAAATACTTAGGGGCTTTCCACTGCAAAAGCTGCTTACATTCATACACTCCACTAATACTACTGTACAGAGGGCTCACTTCCTAAACACACACACAACCACTAACAAGATTGCCCAACCCAACAGAGTTGTAACTAAGTATGGGCGGGAAAGTTATGCCCCTTCAATACCTCTGTTATGGGTATGGGGTTTTAGGGTGAGCCATACAAAAGCACTACCTGTTGTGACAGTAGAGCAAAATGTAGGCCACATAGATTGCCTATCAATAACACACATACACATACATACATACATACACTTGCACTAGAAGGAATTCCCCACACACACAGACAGGCATACCATATAAGGGGTATACACTACAGTTTATCAGGAAACGGCCCAGAAATCCCACTGGCTCTTATTTGATAAGCCTGCCACATCATTGGAACCAGACACCATCACTACTCACCAATGCATAACTGAGGTATTAGGCAATTCCCCATACTGGGTGAATGGACCCTCATACTGGTATGTACACACAGTATAGTAGGGGTGGCTACACATATGCGTACACATGTTACCACAGTTATGACACAAATTATCTCACTCAGAAACAAACCAAATTGTCATAAATTTGGCTCCAAAACCATATGTCATGTGATGCCCTTATATGGGTTGAGTGTAGTGACACAAAACATGCACTGAACAGGGCTAGGTAGGGCCTAGGGCCAGGTAACGGAAGCTCCATAAGCGCACAATGCCCTTAGAAAAGCAAAAAAGAATAAAATGAGCTGACAGCCCTACCTACCAAGTAGGGTGTACAATGGAAATGGTTAGGGTGTGTACATCCTGCTAAGAGTATTAGTGTCGTGGTTGCCAGGATACAGTGGTATTCCCGAGGCCAGATTAAATGTCGTCAGAGCAGGTGTAATTATACAAATGTACAATGGTTCCTTTGAGTCATCACAGGCAAAGACTAGCACTTGGCATACATACATGTATATGTACACTACTGTAGCCCTTTTGGTCAGGAAGTTATGTAATGGACATAGATACATAATATATGTGCACAACTACTGGCTGTTTTCTTCCTAACCAGGCCAAATTGCTAACAGTAGTCAAATGGAGTTGCGTAATAAAGAGGCACACACATCACATACAGAACTGTACGTGCACTACAGTACGGTTGCCATGTACTAATGTATCAATCTTGGCTCTAAACATACAGTACCGCTCACAGGTAACTTGATAAATACACGCAAGTAGCGAGGTGGCAACTCGCAAGGGCGTGGATATTGCACGAGTGTGCAGAATGCACCCTTGACACGTACTCGTGCACTGGCGAGCGCTTGTACGTGTGCATGCTAGAAGGCAGGGCCCAATTATTGCGACGTCAGCAAAAAGGAGGCAAGATCGAGACAACAGGCAGTTAGTGTGCTTACTAGATTTTTTGATGAACACTGGTGAGTTTGTTGAGTGAAGAGAAGCAGTAAAAGAACCGCTAAGGCTAAACAAGCTTCTAACTTTCTGCATTTTCCCTGTTGAGTCTCGAATACTTGCACACACGATCGCGAGTGCTTGCATATGCACTTGCATGAGACTTTTTGGGCGAAGAGAGGCAGTGAAAGAACAACTAGGAGTAGACAAGCTTCTAACTAACTACATTTTCGCCATCAAGTCACGAGTACATGCGTGCACCCGCGTGAGTGCTCGTCAAGGTACACGCACGTTCCGAAAACGGACTCGCATGCGGAGCATACACACTCGCGTGTCACTCGCACTCGTTTGTCAAGTTACCTGTGAGCGGTACTGTAGGTGCATAACAACACACTGGTAATCACATCAACCAACCCCATATGTTACCACGTATATGTATACTAGTCTAGTCATCACTGCATGGCCCATAAATTTCGAGCAGAACAGAAATTGGATTTTGTGCACATTAAATAGCAAATTGAAAAGAACTGCACTAGCACACACATTACATAATACACTTGTATGCAATACATACAAGGTTATTCGTAGAAAAAAATTCAAACTTACCTTCTTTTTCTAAAAACGTGAAAAGGCTATCCAAGAATTCTTTTCGTTGCTGGTCACTTGAGTAGCCATATTGATCAAGGATAGACTGAGATTAGAGAGAGAGAGAGAGAGAGAGAGAGAGAGAGAGAGAGAACGGTGATAACATCCACGAAATAATAAGGCTATGCTTGAGGTACTAACAGTACACTGAGCACATTAATTCCAGCATTACCTAACACCCACCCACACACCAACACATACTGTACTGCAGCACCAATGCATAATTACAGTCCATAGTGCCAATCTAGTAGTGGCACCCACTCAACAGCTCAAAAACACTGCTTTTGGAATGCGATATCCATTTACAGCACACAGTTTTTACAGACGTACAAGGAATACACACACAATACTCCACAATATGGTTCATAATGGGCTCAGTTCCCTTGTTTAGTACATGAATACATACTCACAATACAATATGTTGCACACATGGCATAGTATACATCCATTATGTTTATTTTATATGCTTACTCCTACACTGTACACACATTACAGCACAGGGTCAACTGGCTGTCATACCTCACCGTTGTCTAATTGGATTCATCCATAACAAACACCCAGGCAACCATAGTTCCCCCCTCCCTCCCCCTTGTTCAAAGGCAGGAATGCTGAAACCACATGTTGTGTCTGACTAATTATTCTAATTAAAGCACACCTACACATGTGGCCCTTTGGGGCTGTCAGAGCAGTGGATGTGTACGCATGTGTGCACAACTGTATTTACATGCCCCTACACATGGTCGGTATATAGTGCAAGTCGCAGAAGGTAAGGCCAAACGTATGGTGGGCATTATTTAGAATGCACTCACTGGATGACTTCTTGTCACAGGTGACATTGAAGATGTCTTTCCAATCTGAATAGGTGAGTGGGGGAGAGAGAGAGAGAGAGAGAGAGAGAGAGAGAGAGAGAAAGAATATCACATACTTAAACCATCCACAGGTTACAAGTGTGAATATGTGCTAATGTCAAATTAGATACAAATCACATAAACACACTGCAGTATACAAATGTACCTTTCCCTCCAGTAGTGACGGTGAAGACTGTGTATCCATACCACCTCTTCCGTAGAATCCCAGTGAGTCTGGTCGACCACCAGATGCTGCTGTATTCTGCCCTCCTCCATCTTGAGAATTCACCATCCCTGGCCCATACATAGGAGGGCCATGTGGTGACTGTAGCCCAGCGCTGCCATCTCTGAGTGAATTAACGCTCTCTGCATAACTGCCTTGGTGTTGCAAAGCTCCTACAGGAGACTGCTGTACACCAATCATTGGTGAAACTGGCTCTATAGGCTTATCATTCTTGATGCCTAGGATGCTCTCAACTTGAAAAGGGCTCACTCTACTACTGCTGTTGGTTTGTGAGGCATCATTCGACCCACTTTTTGATGGAATCTCAGAATTCTGACGGGAAAATGTCCGTATTAATTCTGGATCATTGCCCCCTCCTAGCGAATCTTGATGTACAACCACCCCCGCCAGAGCAGGGGACATCACAGCATTCCCCCCACTACCGGCTCCCACGGGTGTTTGTGCATCGGGGGTGTGTGGAGCAATGGGGGATGGTTGATGATCGCTAGCAAGCCGAGGACTGTTGTATGAAGCATAGTGTTGCTGCTGCTGTGGAGTAGGTGCTGAAGGAGTGTTAGCAATGAGAGCGTCTCGTAGGCTTGAGATTGATCCTTGTTTCTGGAGGGGCTCTGGATTGCTGTAGGGGGTCCTAGGGGACATAGCGCTGCCAAACGATTGACTACCCTGTCTGAAAACTTGCTGTTGTGACCCTTGCTGCTGTTGTTGAGAGCCAGGTGTCCCACTGGGTGGTTGATTCGGAGTGGCAGACTGAGAAGGCTGTTGAACAGGAGAAGGAGCAGCTTGATGGGAGCTTGGCTGTGGCGTTTGAGGTCCAGGCGTTGATGGCTTGCTTCCAAAGGATCCAGAGGCAGTCCATGGACTGCTACCTCCTCCAGAGCCTTGTGCTGGAGGTGGTGCAACTCCCCCTCCACTGGCTGCTCTCTGTTCCTATGTTTAGTAGAAAGAGAAAAAGAGGAAAGATCAGATTAATAGACAGAATCTATACATTAAGCTACATGTACACTCATTGTGGTTTGCAGTCTAGTACATGTAACATCTCAATCAGATTACAAAAAGCAAATCCAAGGGACAGTGTATACACGTACATATGCAATGTACTCCTAGATGCATACGTTGTAAATCAAAGGTTTGCATGGGTACTTTCCACGATCACTCTTACCTGTCCGCTCCACGTTCTCTTTGACGAGCCCTGAGCTGTAGGAGCAGAGGCACTGCTTGAGGCTGGAGCAGGTGATCTCCACTGAGCATCTGCTGTGCTGCCACCACCAGCAGCACCATAGCCCCCCATACTGCCACCAGACATACCACTCTGCAAAATACCACAGATTGAAGCATGCATACATCAATGACTCAATCTTACAGAATGTCCACATAGGTGCAAGCAGTGTTGTGAGTTAGGAATACTAAAATTTGGAAGAACCCAGTGCCTGCTCAGGCATGGTCTAACGTAAGTAAAAGAGATATCTGTTGAGTGTTGAAAACTACGACTGGCAAGTTCAAAACCATCACACACTGTACATGATGTCATATGAAAAGTATACACACACTATCTCGATTCATATTAACCGGAAGATGTGATATTTCAGTCGACAGTGTACAAATACTTGGCTGACTTTTTGCGATTGACCAAAAAATTCTTTTCCGAATCAAAGACATGATGTAAACTTTAACACTATTCTTTTCAATGTTTTTATATAAAACAGTTTCACGATGCACCCCACTGGCATATAAAAATTATCATATGCATCAGCATAAACACTCCTATATAACTACAGGTATATCCAGTTTGAATTGGTAGGGATTCTACCCTCTACAGAGATAGTTGTGCTAAACTCAGAAACGAAAATCACAAACGAAGTTTATTACACACATGTATGCACACATACACTGTAGGTGTACGTGCATACGCACACGTATAATATTACTGAGACTGAATGCAGGCTTTAATCAAGATTTAATCATGTAAGGCACCATTCTATTTGTAAATATTGGCGACATGATTGTATCAAGAAATATCATAACATACTGTTCACAGCTCCATCGCATGCAATGAGTAAAGAAGAGAAATCACTAAAGGGGGGGGGGCTTTGCTTAATATTGGTTATTGTTTTTTGTTCATAAGTAGTGTTGCTACTGTTTCATGGCCGACCACTCCATGGGATGAGTTTTGCCTTTCATTGTTGCTTTAATACAGAACATAAAAGCTTAGGAAAAGATTTTAGTAACTAAAGTGAAGTTACGTGTCAAAATCAGTCAATTTAGTATTGTAGCAAGATTTCCTTCACATGTGTGAAGGCAAATGCACACACACATACATGCACACTCGCTCCACTAACACTCACACACACACAAACCTGATATCCATCTATAGTCTGAGAAGGAGTGGCCGACCCCATATCTCCCCCAACAGATCCGGGGGTACCTGGTCCATGAGATCCACCTCCTCCGCTTGATCCCATCATGGTCCGATGAGGGGGTGGGGGAGGTGGAGGGGGCATTCCTGTCGTAGAGTGACCACCACTGCCATAGTGTGTGTACTGGCTACTTGAAGGATATTGGTGGGGAGGGGCGGGGTAGCCACTGCTGGGGTAACCACCCATTGCAGATGAAGGGTGAGGAACAGAGTCCATATATCCACCACCGTACATGTCCGGCTATGAACGCCAACAAAGGAGGAAGGAGGGGGAGAAAAAGAGAGAGAGAGAGAGAGAGAGAGAGAGAGAGAGAGAGAGAGAGATAGAGAGAGGTCACATAATTATCAAGGCTTAGAAAAAGAAATTCTCTAAAACCAAGTGTTTTGAGAAGAACTGCAGAGATAAGTGTTTGTGGGTATTTGCATGTCACTAACTAGATCAGAGAGCTGGGAGCAGGTAACCACAAGGCCCAGACTCCATACATTGTACTCACACTATGTTAGGGTACACCAAGTATAGTCACAGTAAAAACTATTCAAGGAATTTAGGGACAGCCAACAGCTTCACAACAAAAAGGTCTAGAGGATCTCCCCAAACACTAACAGTGGCGGGAATTATGAACAAAAAGGGGGTCTACCTCACACATACTCATAATAAAGCACACCCTAAATTCTTTCACTCCACACACATGTATCAACACACTACATTGGACCCTTTTCCAAACCTCACATAAATATTGAAATCTTCAAAGCTGTTAGAAACACATCCAAAGCTTACCAGCAAAGCACCAAAAAGCTTTGTTAACATCCATGACAGTTCTTGCTTCGCACACACACACGAAACTGACAAAAAAAATTGCTTCTCTTTTGAACTTTTAATGACCCCACACCCAAGCAGGCCCATAAGCTTTACCTGCATGCCATAAGGGCCACCCATGTCTACCTTCATAGGGGGTGCACCCATGTAGCCAGGTCCTTGCATCATAGAGTTCCAGTTCCCACCATACATCAGCTCCTGACCGGAGAGTCCACGCGGCTTCCCGCCGCCATAGGGGTGACCAGGCGGCATGCCACCACCGACCATACCGCCATAGGCACTCGGATCTGGACCTTTAGAGCCGTAGTAGGTCATGTAGGGATACCGTGCCGGACTTCTGGACGCTTCCATTCCCATCTGACTCTGTCCAGAAGCGTATTCTGGGCCTGGCGGGTACATATGCTGTGGATACATCTTCCAAAAGCTTGCGACGAGGCTCCGTAGGGTGTCAAGGAAAACACTCGCTCATTTCAAATCTAGCGCGTCTCCCAGCCGTCTTGGAGGGAGAGTTTGCCCTAGCAGGATTACTTTACTTGCTGCTGATTGCAGTTTATCGCCAAAGGCCCACTAGCTTGCAGAAATCGAGGGAGAATATTGGCTTCCGCGGGCTCACCTCGGAGGGCATCGAATCGCCATTTTTCTTTTTGTGGGTAGATACCGTATTACTCTAAATATCCGAAACGCCAACACGTGGCCGATCAAACATGCATTGTGTACGTTACGTACTGGTACTGTACTAGCATGCACAACACTTTCATTTCATTTTTCCATTGGCACAAACACCACATCTTTTTCTTTGCTGAATGAACAGTCATCATAGATCATAAATGTAGAGAAACAGGAAACAGAGAACAAAATTTAGGTTTGTTTTCAACGTCTCTGTCCACTACGCGAGGTTCCGCCCTTTCCAGCAACAACCTTTGCTGCTTTCTGCTTGGGCAACTGAGCTTTAGTTCCAACCTGCATGGGAGACACAACAGCAAAACACACTAAAATAACAGCACTTATACCTTATAAGGGAAACCAGCTTGTACTGGTGAAACAGACACCCAGGAAACAATAACAAGCTATATACTATGTAGCAACATGTACAGACAATACAATACATACGCAAACAATATTATTGATTACTCACCGAAAGGAAAGTAATATATTCACTAGTGGGTATGGGCAAATGCTACTTGCTCAAGTACATCCACTCAACGTTTACGTTTTTGTACATGTAGATGTACGTTTCAAAGCCTATATCAATTGTGGCCATGCACTTGTTGATACAGTAACATGCTACTACCAAGGCAACAGACTGTCCTGAGCTACTCAACTTTACACTATTACTAACCTCACGACCACAATCCACTTAAAACACATACACACTATGATCACATACCTTGCCAGTTGCGACTTTTTGTGTAGCCTTCTTTTTAGCAGCTGCTTTTTCTTTTGCCGCTCTGTCAAAAAATCACCAGGATTAATCCTCAGAGTCAAGCAAAAAAATTATACTGATCTTCGTACCTTATTGCTTGCTCTCTCTGGGCTTTTCTTACTTCAGGTTTTTGATTTCTTTTTTGCAGAATGGACTCCAAAGTGGCTCCTTGGATGGCACGATTGAATTTCACGTTTCCTCTTCGTGTTCTCTTCTTTGCTGCTTCCTCCTGTGTACCCTTCCTGTGCTTTCTTCTATACAGAATAGTCCATCGTGTCTTACGAGGGTTCCGACGCATAAAGTGTGATTTTTCCGCTTTGCCATTGGAAAAATTGAAAACCTATGATTTGACGAAGTGTGCACAATATAAAATCAAAGGAGCCAACAAAGCTGCACATCACATAAAAGTTGCATTGTCATGGTTGTGCAATACATATACTTCTAAATAATGCACACCCGTTGTTCACCCTGATGCTCAACAAACTCTCGTTCTCCACTAAATTTTTACAGAGATAATAATACATTAATACTACTCCTAAGTCTTAGTTCATTTGTTTTGACTTACCTTACCATCCACTCTGACGAATTTCTTACCCCGGCTGGGGAAGATCTTGTGCTGACTAAAGTAGCACAGCTCGAGCCTAACAGGACGAAAAGCGAATCATACGAAAATAAATTAACTTTTCTATATTCAACCAGGCCTTTTGGACACACAGAATTAGTTAGCTACGCTGATTCTAACGGATAACTTACTTCATCTTCGTCCCTGCACCGTGAACACGAGTGAAAGAGGGGCGGGGTTACGCCGCACGTGATTGTAATTAATTTTGTTCATTTCATTCAGACACTATAGGCCAGGACGACCGCAAACTTCGAGAATGGCAGCGTTGACTGAGGAAAGGTATCGACCTGAAGACACAAGAGCCGTGAAGGGTCCTAAGAGAGGCGCATTCGCTAAGCATAAGACTCGGTCTTCGTCTGATGCCGTGAAGCAGTCTGAACAATCCCTGAGGCATCTCTTGGAGGACTTTGAAGAAGGGAGACTCAATGCCTTTGGTAGGAGAACAGAAACAGATGGTAGCGTAAATTTTCGCTAAACTCTTTCATTATCACCGGCCTGACTGATTTGGCCATATCCTAAAGCTAATTTTAGGCTATGGTGAACGTTTGTAGTATCTTGCTTTATATTAAAATTTTAGCTTGAAGAACAGTTTATTAATAATAGTAGATCTTTCCCAAATTATGGTACGTTTACATTTTTTAACCTGATGTGTTCCACTATAGGTAATTCTGATATGCTTCAACGAATGAATGAAATCCGTGAGATGCAAGAAAAACTCACTCTGAAACATTTTGAGATTGACCAGGTCAAAGTGGCCCAGGAGAGTAGCAGTAGTGCTGCATCAGCAGCTACAGCCCAGCCAAGCGGGGAAGAGAAGAGTGAAGACGACACATCTCTTTTTGAATTGACCCAACAGCTGGAGAAGCTGGGTGTGGCCATACAGAACTTACATTCAAGTGAGTCGCTGAGCAGTGCAAGGGCCGGTGCCCTCAAGAAAGGCTCAGGGAAAAAGGTGACTGTAAAAACAGATCATGAACGTGATCCAGGAGATCTTGTTTAGACATTTCGTGGCTTAGGATTCATCTTTCTTTTTTTACTCTATGTACAGTGTCATGTAACACATGTTGTATTCAGCAACACCCTTAGTTTAGAGTTTATAACGTACACAAATACGGACAATACAAGTCATTGGAGGCAATAAAATTCAAAATGGCTGAATTCACAATACACTACATTTACTACACATACACGATAGACATGGGAGTGCCTTAGTCTAGTAGTTGGACTTATGCATATATTATACAACAATATACGTAAGCAGTTTCTTTCTTCAGGAGTTTCTCAATTGTGCCAGGCGAGCTGAAAGTTCATCCTACGGAAATAAAACAGCCAATATGACCTTCAATTCTGCCACATGATATTTTGTTTTACCTGTTCAGCTGTGCTAGACGCTACTCCTGTAGGACCAGTCGGTAGCTCCATATTTAACTCCAAACTATGTAAGAAATGTGTTGCCTCATAAAAAATACTTGATATATTATATTACAATGAGGCTATATTATAGCTTACCCAGCTTCATCAGCAGCTTCGTGCATCAGGCTCTCCACTTGATCCTGGAAAAAGAAGGCAAATAGTGAAAATAATTTTTATTGGGGGGGGATGGGATCCAGGAGACAAGGCCACAAATTATACAAAGTTGTAGTCTTTAAGTCATTATGGAAATGAAAAGTCTATGAACGTGTTTTCAATTCTGACCTCTGGTACTGTGAGTGTGGTGACTCCACTCATGGCCTCCTCCATGGTCTGGGTCTGCACATCAAGGTGCTCAAACTGACGTTCAAACTGATCCATCACACCAGCAACCTGAGATAAGGAACATCCATAATTCTACAATCATCATCATTTACTGATTTCCTACAGTCTCATTGTAAAGAATATTGAGTGTGAAACATCAAAAAGCCGTGAATGGACCCTGGGGACAAGGCTAGATATCCTAACCATGTTACTGCAGTGCCGAATACCTATGGCCTCATCCCCAAAGCCTATTTCTAGCTTTTGAGTGTGAAATATTGAGAAGATTGGAACAGGCGTGGGGGTAAGGCTAGACTTCCTGAGTCCTAACTAGCTCTTTTCATAGTCAAGTACCTTTTCCAAGTTCATCGATTTGAGAGCTGAATCCATTGATTTGACAACACCTGCCATGGAGTTGGTAACCTATTAAAGAAGGCCAACAAGTCATTACTGCTGTACACATACACGATAGTAGAGCAAAACAAAAGATATCTAGTGCATGTACATAGTAGTCAATCAGCATGCATATACATGGTAGTTACCTGTCTCATCTGAATGGCCGACTGAACACGTGAAGCAACGCCATCCACTCTGGCACTCATTCGGAGAAAGTTCAACCCCTGTGATGTAGGAATCGGATTCATAATATCATCATATCTTGCACCGTGAACCTAGTGCATCTACCTGGTTCTTTTGCCTGATTGCATTTTCTGCATGAATCCTGGCCCCTTCAAGGTTACCTTTCTGAAGAGCCTGTGTGAATGTTTAATTTATAGCGATTATAAAGTATAAGAGTTATAAATTACACTAATGCTCACCTTCTTCAACTTCAATTTTTCTGATTTCTCGTCTTTTTCACACTTTTTAGCACTTCTGGCCATTTGCTTAGAAGCAAACTACAGAGCAAACCACAATACAATAAATTTATGCCTTTACAACATTAGCCATGTTTCTACTTACCTTTAGATTAAAGAGATGTTCTGTTGATTAAAATATTGGGTTAAGGATCAATGGCAATTAGATTAAGGCTAGACATGTGAAGACTACTAAATTTAGTGTCCATTAAATTCTCTCCTAGCCAGAGCTAGTAATTATTAACATTGTCATGCAAGTATCAGTACTACACAGTACTGCCCAGCTTTGTTAAGTGAAAGGTCAATTGTGATCACAAATTATACTCTGATTCTTGGATACTTTCCATTTGCTTGGACATCTTGACACTTTATTCTTTACTTCTTTTCTTCTTCAGAAACAAGAAATACACAGTAGCTTGATGAGTTGACTCTGAACTAGCCTATAGGTCTAACTGATGCCTTGGAAGAGAGAGAGACGTCGTATCAGCTTCAGAACTGGAACTATCTTTTCACAGTTAAAGTTGTTTTGGTCATCATGTGACGGTCACACCATCGATGATGTAATTGGTTTAGTTCTGGTACGGGTACTGGGTATAGTATTAGCCTCGTCCCCAGGCCCATTCCCAGTTTTTCAATGTTCATGTTGCACGTTGCACGCGTACGCGCTACACGTAAACGCTGCATGCATGCACGCGCACTGAAAAGGGCTAGTGATGCAAAGTCATGTGACTTCTGATATAGCCCGCTTTTCAGCGTGCAACATTGAAACCTGGGAATGGGCCTGGGGACGAGGCTATATTATAGTATGCGCATGCGCTATGCGTACGCTATAGTTTCCAATTTTCGGATCCGCATTCTAGCTCTATTATGCTGTACGGAGAATACATGTGCACCATTTGGAACACAATCCAGAGGACTAGGTTGCAGTCAAAGAGCAACTGATAAACCCAGTAAGCTGAGCTTGGCCTGCTCTCGACCTTCTAAAGAGGGTAAGTGCTATACTGTAAGTGTATTGTCCTTGAATATTACCTTGTGCAAGCTCAACCAAGCAATTTGGCAACATGATGCAATCACTATAAATCCTTTCAGTTTACCTATTTCCCTCCAGTGTGTGGCTATGTCTTCCCTGAGGGGAGGCTATGATGTTGGTGCATCAACCCTCCCAAACATCACACCAGTTCAGCAGATGTTATCCTCTTGTTCTGGAGCTGTACTAACATCTCTGCTCACCACACCATTTGACGTTGTCAAGGTTCGTCTTCAAGCCCAGCAGCAGGCAACTCTCGCCAAACCATGCTACCTACTGGAGTGCAGGTGCTTGGATGGTGTCAGTATGTGTGTAGTCACACCAGAGGGAAATCACATCCACTTCCCGAGATTTCGGAGCACATTTGATGCTTTTTTCAAGATAGCCCAATTGGAGGGCGTACGATCCTGGTGGAAAGGTTTATCGCCAACACTGGCAATGGCCGTACCAGCAACTGTGATCTATTACACAAGCTATGACCAGTTGAAGGTAGCACTTGGATTTCAACCACACAAAACGAATGTTATGGCACCGATGGTAGCTGGAACAATATCTAGAACTGTGGCTGTTGCTGCAATATGTCCTGTGGAGTTAGTCAGAACTAAAATGCAATCTAGGTTAGGGTACAGCTATCGAGAACTAGTCGGTGTCATACGAAATGCTGTACAGCAGAATGGAGTTCTTAGCCTGTGGAGAGGACTCTCACCAATGCTACTCAGGGATGTACCTTTCTCCATTGTCTACTGGTTTGGTTATGAGTATTTGAAGCTCAGACTGAACTTGATGCTTGATCCCAGTTACTCTTCCCTGGTGCCATTTGTGTCTGGCAGTATTGCTGGAGGTGTTTCTGCTGTGTTGACCAACCCTCTGGATGTTGCCAAGACACACATGCAGGTAGGATGTGATCTTATTTTTGCTTAATATTGTGTATGTTGGGGGGGGGGGGGGGGGGGGGGGACAAGAGATAGGAAGTCAGTGTGCATGCTGTACTTACTCACTGTGCTGGGTTTGTTATTCCCAATAAAAATGATCATCATTAAGAACTAATACAATTGGCCAACATTTACTGTATAGAATGATGATTCGTACTCCTATACAAGTTTAATAGACTAGCTAGCCAGGTAAACCTTCTGGGGCCTGATCGAAGTCCTCCATATGCTTGCACATTAGACCTTGGCCAGCCCTCTATGAAGAAAGGTTTTGGTAAACGTACCATCCCCTTGTCCCCATGGAATGTATGTGACAACGTCACATCATCAAACATGACCACAAATTATGTGTACTCACTACACAGTTCATGTGCAATATGATTACATGTATCTCTGCTTTAGCTTCATAGCTCAAGATGGTGAAAATACTAATTAATAGCCAAAGCTTCTGTGTAGCCTACTCGTAGCATGTGTACAACCTTCTCTGCCACTGCCTATACCATTTGCGTGAAATTATTATTTAGTGAACATGCGTGTTTGTGGTATCGTGTAACTTATTTCTGCAATCTCATTGGTAGTTCATACACTCTACCTGGGGACAAGCGGATGGTACATGGCATTGTACGTTATTTACCAGACCCTTTCTCGATTTTTTCACAGGACAGGTTGGCTTGTGAGACTAAAATTGGC
The DNA here is from genome assembly GCA_964291365.2 of Stappiaceae bacterium. Taxonomy (GTDB): domain Bacteria; phylum Pseudomonadota; class Alphaproteobacteria; order Rhizobiales; family Stappiaceae; genus JBDWFY01. The sequence continues at coordinate 133,880 of OZ220009.1, read as the reverse complement.
CCTATATGGATTTTGATAATCACAAGCCTCTACAGATCAACTAATCTTGTATGTATTAAATTTATCCTTTTCAACATTTAAACAGGTTGATCTTGGTGAATCAGGGAACCATGGGCGTTCACTTGGTGCTGGGTCTCTCTTCAATGTGCTGAGGAATGTTGTGACTGAACATGGTTATGGAGGACTCTATGCTGGTCTGGTCCCACGAGTGGCTAAGATCGCCCCGGCCTGTGCCATCATGATAGGCAGTTATGAAGTCTGCAAGGAGTACTTTCATGAATACAATATAACACAGTCCAGATAGTCATGATAATCATTAATTTTGAATATTTTAATTGATCATGAATTAACGAGAAGCGTTCTTCCAATCTCGTCGATGCCAGCTCGACAAAATGAGTACGTAGTTTCGATAGTCGTACGAGCCCCACCCAACATCACAGTTAATGCAAGCTGGAGTTGCTGCAGAAATGGAAGCTAAGCTAAAGCTGACTGTAATTGCAACGTTGCTGATCAGGCATAAACTTACCGAAGGTGGGCATATAATTTTATAGCTTTAATTAGATAAAGCGAGCATGCAAGCCTACAACGCAAGTTAATGGCACTTCGTTAAGTGTGCGGGGTCGCCTCATGATTCATATATATATATGGCAGCTCATCCAAGCTGACTACGTGCTGGAGGTGAGAGCTCACACTTAATTACCAAAACAGTCGCCATAGAGATAGCAACGATGACTGCTGTGATCCATGCTTATTCTGCTGTGGAGTTTGTGATAATCAATTTGTCTTTTGTCTGCGAGGATCATCTACATCAAATGATGGAAACCCCAATAACTGTCCACTGGGCAGATACAGTACAGGGGAAATAGGAGATGACAGTTTCACCTTTAGCTCACCGATTGCCAGTGGTGTGCCAAATCCAATGACCTTCAGTGGAAGTGTGTGGCCAGTAAGCAGATGTATCATTGTTAAGTATTAAATTATTGTGTTGTCGATTTGACTACAATGTTAATATTCTATGTGTAATTATTAGTAAGCGATCGCGAGTAAATTTACTCCTCTAACATCTAAGATGCACACAATGCACAACTAAAGTAGTTCATTATTGTTAAGAGCTGCGGTACTTTTATTGTGTAAACTTATACAAACAATACTGTAACAGGGTACAGTGAGACTGTTCATTGAAGTGGAGGACTATGACATCTTCAATTCTGACGACCATGTTGATGATATCTATGTCACTATAACACTGACACCAAGCTCCTCATTTACGTCAAGGAGAGCATACACTGGTATCCATGGAAACAGCAGGATTGAGCTGAGCTTCAGAGTGCAGTGCCGCAGCAACTTCTACGGCAGTAACTGTGCCACACACTGTGTGGCTAGAGACGACGGTGGGGGACACTACAGCTGTGGGACGAATGGACAGAGGATATGCTTAAGTGGATGGAGTGGACCATCTAGTGGTTGTATAACCTGTGAGTTGTATATATAATAGTTAGACACTGTTTAGGAGGTTTCTATGTGATTTAGAAGACCAAAGGGCTCTGTGTAGAATCCCGAGCGAAGCGAGGGTTCTACTGAGCCCTGAGGTCTTCTAAATTACATAGAAACCGACTAAACAGTGTCTAACTGCTTTAGATCCTAGCAACAATGCCTAAAGCTTGACATATAAACTGCTGCCTAGCAACAAACCTAACCACAGGCAAAAAAATTTACTAGGTTTTTTATGAGAGCCTACATCATTTTTTATGGAGCTTACAAGGTCTTTTATGAAGGATAGATACTCCATTTCAACCAATCAGATCACTGTATTTGTTACAAGTAGGATCTAAATAATAGTTAGACACCGAGGCCAAGAGATCTACAGTATTTAGAATCCCGATGTCCCCTGGGCTGTGACACCCGAGCGAAGCGAGGGTGTTACTAAGGGGACAGAGGGATTCTAAATACTGTGGATCCCATTGGCCAAGGTGTGCTAAGTTATTTAGAATTTTACAACTGTTGCTATGATATTAAAGCTATTTACCTTGGAGCTATCATAATATCATGGATCCTATTGGCCAACTTTTACAAGTAACTAAGTAAAATTTACAAGTAACTAAGCTACTTATTTACCTCCTATTGACCAATCAGATTACTGGAAACTAGCAGTAAAATTCTAATATATAAATATATCCTGTACTGCATTCACGCAATCCAATTCCATATAATTATAATATAGTAGCTACATGTGTATATTTAATATTGCCAAACTTTCGAGGGAGAAAACTTTCGCGGATTTCGAGAACCACTCCCCCAAAGTTTTCTCCGCGAAATTTGGGGGCATGCCACACCCACCTATGATTGCAATCCATGAAGGTTTTCTCCACGAAATTCTCACTTCCTACGGATCCGCAAAAGTTTTCTCCCTCGAAAGTTTACCACTATACGGTATGTGGGTATTAAAATAATAATCATTTACACAAACAACAGCTGTGTGTTCCAGTGGAGTCATTCAGTTGGAGGATACTGCACCAGTCCTGGAGAGTGCTCGTAGGTCATCAATAATAGCTAATGGATTGTAGATTGATGTTTTAATGCTTTGACAGGTGCCGTAGTGGATGGACTGGACATAACTGTGACTCATGTATACCTCGCCAGGGCTGTTGTAAGTAATTTAACATGATCTCATTAAGAAAACACGATGGTGTACAACATGTCATAATTATGATTGCACCCATGGAAGATCTAATAATGAATTACTGTGACCCTTGTGCACAATTAATTTTATGGGAGTGGTACAGTATCATACGTAGGCATATTAGCATGTTGACTACAATGTATACATACTGCTAGTCAGTGCAAAACAACATGTATGTCACTTGACAGTATGATTACATGCATGCAGCTACAGTAGGAGGACACTGCAATGTGCCAGGTGAATGTGTTTACCATTCTGGGTAATCAGGAAGCAATTGTGAAGTTGGTAAGAACGCACATTATTATAGAACCTAATCTGTATGCCATCACAACTTCCAATAATTATTAAGTAGCTGTGTGTAATCTCACAGATCTGCTTCCCTGTCAGCGACAGTCACCATGCCAAAATGGAGGTACCTGTAGTAATGATGGTTGTGGTGGGTACACCTGCTCCTGCCCCCCAGGCTATGAGGGAACAAACTGTCAGACTAATATCAATGAATGTTCACCAAACCCTTGTCAAAACCAAGGCACTTGCACTGTAATATTTCTATTGCTTATTTCTTGACATTCACTGTGAGCATGCATGACCTTATAGGATCTTGTGAATGGATACCAATGCCAGTGTTCCACTGGGTTTGAAGGCACCAACTGTCAAATCAATATCAATGACTGTCAGCCAAATACTTGTAGGAATGGAGCAACATGTGTTGTGAGTATAGCACACTGTAACTAAGTTTTAAAAACTAGCTGTTTTTTCCAGGACATGGTGAATAATTATACCTGCAACTGTGTAACTGGTTATATTGGAAGGCACTGTGAGATAAATCGTGACGATTGCAGCCCAAATCCTTGCTTCAATGGTGGCACTTGCTTTGTAAGATTAAATTATTGTAGCTGCACTAACTAGTTAGTTGAATTCTACACAGGACCAGGTTGGTGGATATATGTGTCAGTGTGTCCCAGGGTACCACGGCGACCAGTGTGAGACTGAAAGAGATGAATGTGCCTCTAATCCCTGCCGGAATGTAGTACACTGTCACGTAAGTTGAAGCAATATTAGATCATCCAATAACCTCATAATTCAATGCTATAATATTATTTAGGATCGTATTAACAGTTACTATTGTGAGTGTTTGCCAGGGTACAATGGTACCAATTGTGAAATTGATGTGAATGAGTGTGCTTCAAATCCTTGTGTGAATGGCATTTGTCAGGTATTAAAAATATGTTACACTTATCTTCTCCTTTCAAGTGATTTATTATGGCTTAGGATAATATTGCATCCTACACTTGTGTCTGCGAAGCTGGTTGGACTGGCATCAATTGTGATCAAAATATTAATGACTGTGATCCTAACCCTTGTCGTAATGGAGCAACATGCAATGTGCGTAGATAAATTCGCATGCAATCTCAGCCATAGCCTAGTAATATTAATGTCAGAATGGAATGCACTGATTAACCGCAAGTAGTCTGAATAATTGATCAATGTGATTTGATAGGATGGAGTCGCCAGCTTCACTTGTTCCTGTGTGGCTGGGTGGGATGGAGACACATGTCATATTAACACCGATGACTGCAGTCCTGACTCATGTAAACATGGCACATGTCAGGTAAGTGCTAATCTTGTATGAAAGGTGATGATCATCAGTATAAGGTTAATTGTATATAGGATGAAGTCAATTCCTTCAGCTGTTTGTGTGAACCAGGTTATGAAGGAACTTATTGTGGGACCAATATCAATGACTGTGATCCCAACCCTTGTGAAAATGGAGGAACTTGTCAGGTGATGTCCGATTTGTTTTAAATACCTGTATTTTTTTCATTCAAGTTTGCACTCACACAGGATCTAGTTAATGGCTATCTGTGTATTTGTGAGGCAGGGTGGACTGGGGAAAGGTGCAGTGTGAACATTAATGACTGTGCTATACATCCTTGCCAGAATGGTGGAAACTGCTCTGTGAGTTCAAGTGAGCATAACAGCACTGTTAGATAATAAGCCTAATCTGACAGGATCAAATTGATGGTTATCTTTGCAACTGCCCAACTGGCTGGGAGGGGAGAAACTGTACAGAGAATAGAGATGATTGTACCTCTCAGCCTTGTCAAAATGGAGCCCAATGCACAGTATGAATTAAGCACAGAATGTTGAATTCTCGAGTATCTACAATGTATGCATAATTATTAATCTACAGGATCTGGTTGATGACTACAAATGTACATGTCTAGAGGGTTAGTTTGGTAGGCACTGTGAGACCTTCCTGGATCTGTGTCTCCCTGAGCCTCCACCCTGTCAAAATGGAGCTGAATGCAACACTGTGAACAATGACTATCAGTGCACCTGTTTAGAAGGGTTTGAGGTATGGTAGTCAACAAGATTGGACATGTAGCTACACACTTGCAAGCATATTATAATATGTATGCACAGGGAAGGAGTTGTGAGATTGACATGAACATGTGTCGCTCAGACCCTTGTCTCAATGGTGGAACGTGCAGCAACTCTCCCAATACATTTGAGTGTACATGTGCCCCTGGGTTCAATGGCTCCACCTGTGATGGAATTGTCCCTGGTGCTAAAGCAGATCTGGAACAAAAAGGTTTGTAGACATGTCTATCATGCATACAATCCTGGCATTATCGCGTTTCAATGCAGACACTTTCTTGGCTATTCCAAGAAGCATTGTGGTGTATGTGGGAAGTGGTCTGGCTGCACTGGTGTTGATTATCATAATGGTGGTGGTACTAGCTGTAGTTGTGGTGACTGTTACCTGTGTGAGAAAGAAAAAAATAAAAGTTAACGGTATGTACGAATTGAAATTGATATACTACTGTTTTATGTGTTTTATCCAGAAATCAGTACTATAGTGTAAACTATCACGTTATGAGTCGAAAGAAGGAGGAGAGTTAGTTGAGCATTAACTATTCTGAGACATTTCTTCTTTCAACAACAAGATAGCTATAAGCTATTATTGAGTAATGTCATGAGTCCTAGCTTGTAAACGGCTGGTCTATTGAGCTAGATCCTTAATTCCTGGCACATATAATTATTATTATTATACTACACATGGATCATGGAAGTATAAACGCTAGAAAGGGTCTAGCGCAATAGACTATAGTAACCAGCATACTAGCTACTATTATGTAAGCTTATTGTATGTCCATCTATGGTGACTGTCCGATGATCATTTAAAATTATCCTTACATCAATAGATACTCCAGATTACACATTCACCAATCGGTCAGCTGACAACCTCGTCTATGGTATGACGGAGAATCATGTATCTGGCAGAAATGTAAATTCTTTCCCTCAGGATGAAGAACCATGTAATCTCAGTTAGTGAGGCAGAACAATAAGTTAGTGGACATGAAATGATGAAGGTTCTCTTGATAGACAACTTGATCTTGAAACTTATCTTGCTGATGTTTCAATTGGATGCTCCAATCCTCCTCAGGGCGAGAAACCAAAATCTCTACAATAAGTTATATAGTGCATAAAAGTTGGGATAGACATTGATTAAGTGTATAATTATATGGTCACATCATATTGGTCCTTGCAATGCATGCTTGACATTCAACAATATGTACAATAGCTTCCATTAATTTGCCCCTCTGCAGATGATTACACCAAACCAAAAATCATGACCTTTTCTGAAGATCTGGAGAAGAGTGACCTCAGTCAGGGAGCTACTGATCACGATTATGACATCCCAAACACTATATAGATTATATAGATATAATTCACCCTCAAGATAAATAAAGGACTTGACTAAAATAGCTAATAGTGGTGATGACTTGTACTATAGAACCAAGGGTAAAAGCTAGCTGCTATGTGTATAATATTATCATAATTACTATGGATACAACTGATCATAGTGCATTACAAGTCTCAGTGTGGTAGATGTAGATCATGCATTGAGTGTATAATTATGCTGGCTGGTTTTGTTCCATGACTCATATCATACACTGGTACCAATGGGTTGAGGGTAGTCTCGCATGGCCACGTGATACTAGGATTGAGGGGTAGATTTCGGTCACATGATCCACTGGCTTGATCACCGAAATTGAATATCATGCTATGGCTTATATTATGTGATGGAGGAACATAATATATTTATGTTATGAGAGAGACCTATGTGTACCTTAGATGATTTCCACCAAGCTCTAACTGTGCCTTTGGCGCAGTTAGAACTTGGTGGAAATCATTGTTACTATGGTACCAGTGTGAACCAATACTCCGCCATACAAGCGCTGTATATGATTAAATTGTTGTGGGCTAGGGTAGCTTTTAGTTTGTAGTTTGTGAACATAATTTGACTGTGGATGCTCTACAGGAGAATGGTCTTAGTGACATTAGATACTGTTACCATAGTAACTCTGTATACCAAAAGCACACATTATATAAGGAGATAGTTCATACTATAGCTGTGATGGCCATTAGTATTAATATGGCTGCATTGAATTCTCACTGAATCACTATGATCCTATAGTAGAGGCCAAACTTGATCATTACACTGTATAAATATACGTACTTTGTATGGTGTGAATCTTGTCTAGTAGACTCAAACTCTCATCAACTAGTCTGGGGTATCACTGAGTTACTACGGTTCGTAGAACGATTCACTAGATCTAGAGCCCAGCCTGAGGTCCTCAAAACTAAGCCTGCTTAGCTGCCGGCAGGGGGGCCACAGTGACACTATAAGCCAGATGATTATCATTGCTGAACCGTAGTATGGGGAACCAGATACTCAGTAGCAGGAGTCCATGATTAGACTAGACGTAGCTACACACATTGAAAGATTATCACTGACGAATCACGCCCAATATTCATTAGCTGGCATATTAAACGTAGGCACCTTGAGCCTCCGCTGAGAGGCAGCCTGGGAAATTCCCGTAGGCCGACATCATACGAGTTCCGCCCAACCATTAATAAACGGTGTTGCAGCACAAAACTACTGTGACTACGGTTTAATAATCTTCGCCGCATGAAAGAAAGATGGTTAATATGTCGAACGTCCTCGAATCGCTGCTGATCTTACAAAGTACAATGATCCTAATATCACTGCCACAGGTAAGTGGTCATTGACGTGATCTAGTCTATCAGGAGTAGATTAGATAGGAGTGTTGAACTACAGTGCACAAACGCTGCAACAGCGTTCCGGTAGCAGGGTTTCATCCAGTGGGGGGGGAAGCTTCCCCCCCCTGAGATTTTGACATTAATTTAATTAATTGCCAAGCATTAGCACTCAAGTAAGTATAAATTATTGTCTTGGTTTCTGCTGTTTCCAATTTCTAAAAACTAAGTCAATATCTTCATCTGATAGGGTAGGTGGACCCTCAATACACAGTCTAAGAGTTTGGTCAAGGGTATCTTCTTCCAATGAACTTCGTAGCTGAGTTTTTGTCAGTTTCATATCACTATGGGTTCTCTCAACAGTTGATGTAGATGGTGGGGAACGTATATTATGATGTACGTAAACAGCATTCTCATAGAAGTAAGTATGATGCCAAGTTAATGTTTAAGAATGCACTATGTATTACCTTACCTAAAAACCACAAAATTTAAAGGCATTGTGTCACGATATAAGGCGTAATTGCTTCTTAATGAGCTCATTAGTTCAAAAATCCAATTAAAGTGGGTACAGGAAGTATGGGCACGCCCAGTATCATGGTGTAGTGTACGGGAGTTCGCGGAGATCGAGCACATGCAGCGCGATGATTTTGTCGAAGTCGAGTGGAGAAACTCGTAATCTTCAGCGATATGGACAACCAAAAGTAAGAATTCTGATAAGTAAAGGCTTGAGAGCAGATAGGCTGCTTGAAATGAATTGATTTGAATCTGCACGCGCGAACTTACCAGCAATCTGCCACACCCCATGTTCATTTACCGCGTGGGCGCGTCCGGCTTCATTATATTAGCAGGCAATCAGCCCTTATAGCGTGGCACAATGCCTTTAATATTAGTTTTTAATGGGGGTACTGTATGTGAAAGTGCCATGCCCCCTTCCTCCCCAACCAAAAATTTCTGGATGAAACCCTGGGTAGGATGACGTACACAAAATGGCAATCAGTCATGTAGCATGTAGCTGAGGTAGGTGTAATGTAAACACAGACGGGCCACAGCTACAGCTGCATAGAGTGCTGCACAGCAGGCACTACTACACTATTGGGCTGGACTTAACATGACCACTATTCATTTATGCTCGTGTTTGTGACATCATCCTACCGGAACACGTTTACAGGCAGTTCAACCCTCCTATCTAATCTACTCCTGAGTCTATATGTCATGATCACAGTGACAACATTTCAATTTGATGCAGCTTATACAAGCTGACTATGTGCTGGAAGTGAGGGCACATACTTATCAAAACAGCCGCAGTAGAGACAGCAACGATGACTGCTGTGATCCATGCTTATTCTGCTGTGGAGTTTGTGATAATCAGTTCGTCTTCTGTCTGCGAGGGTCATCTACATCAAATGATGGAAATCCCAACAACTGTCCACTGGGCAGATACAGTACAGGGGAAATAGGAGATGACAGTTTCTCCTTTAGCTCACCAATTGCCAGTGGTGTACCAAATCCAATGACCTTCAGTGGAAGTGTGTGGCCTGTAAGTAGATATTTAAGTCGTTATCAATATAGCTCCATGATCATCGTACTGACACAACAGGGTAGTAGTGTGTGTGTGACTATGTGAGTTTGCTTGTTCAGTTTTACACCTATGATGCACCCAATCTGCAACAAAGTATTATTATTATGTTAAAGGTAAGAGCTGCAATATTGTATTGTGTACAAACAATACAGGGTACAGTGAGATTGTTTATTGAAGTGGAGGACTATGACATCTTCAATTCTGACGACCACGTCGATGACATCTATGTCACTATAACACTGACTCCAAGCTCCTCATTTACATCAAGAAGAGCATATACTGGTATCCATGGAAACAGCAGGATTGAACTGAGCTTCAGAGTGCAGTGCCGCAGCAACTTCTATGGCAGTAACTGTGCCACACACTGTGTGGCTAGAGATGACAGTGGGGGACACTACAGCTGTGGGACAAATGGACAGAGGATATGCTTAAGTGGATGGAGTGGACCATCTAGTGGTTGTATAACCCGTAAGTTTGTATGGTATGATACAAGCAGTCTTGTAATGCAGAATCATGCAATTTATAACAACAGCTGTATGCTCTAGTGGATGTCATGCTGTTGGAGGATACTGCAACAATCCTGGACAATGTTTGTATGTTTTTCTTGTAGCTAATAATTCCAGTAGGCCAACTTCAACTCAAGTTTTCATTCTGATAAATATGGCAGATGCAACAGTGGATGGACTGGACATAACTGTGACACATGCACACCTCGGCAGGGATGTTGTGAGTTCACAATATTAAACAATACTGTACTAGTCCGAGAAGAGTATGAATGATCTAATTGACCAAGGAATGGCAATATGTCATCATGTACCACTATTCATGACAGCTGGGGCCACTTGTGTACACATTTTCTCTTGTATGAGTCACCTAGCAAACAAATGTCCGTCCATTAGCAGCCTTGACCTCATAAGTGAACATCAGATGGCATGAAGCCACAGGGTTGATAAACGTGGTTTTATACTGGTGTGACCTTATGCAGCTTCCATTGGAGGGTATTGCAATGTGCCAAATGAATGCATATGCCACTCTGGGTACTCAGGAAGCAACTGTGAAGTTGGTAAGTACTGAAACTTGAACTATGAACTCTTCTGTGAATTCAATAACAATAGATCTCCTTCCCTGTGAGCGACAGTCTCCATGCCAAAATGGAGGCACATGTACCAATGATGGTCGTGGTGGGTATACCTGCTCCTGCCCCCCAGGCTATGAGGGAACAAACTGTCAGAGTGAAACCAATGAATGTCTGCCAAACCCTTGTCAAAACCAAGGCACTTGCACTGTAAGACGTCTGCTCAATTCTTGATATTTCAAGAGACTATATAATATTTAGGATCTTGTTAATGCATACCGATGTGAGTGTGCCACTGGGTTTGAGGGCAACAGCTGTCAAATCAACATCAATGACTGTCAGCCAAATCCTTGCAGGAATGGAGCAACATGTATTGTAAGTTTCTATGTTATTAATATCATCATCTGAGGTTGAATCAATAACGGTTCCATTGTTACCATGAAGGACATAGTAAACAACTATACCTGTAACTGTGCACTTGGCTACGTTGGAATGCATTGTGAAATAAATCGTGATGACTGTACCCCGAATCCTTGCTTCAATGGCGGCACTTGCATGGTAAATAACTAGCAGGAATTCCATACTTGTTAACATAAAATGTTCCACAGGACCAAGTGAATGGCTTTACTTGTCAGTGTGTCTCAGGGTACCACGGCGACCAGTGTGAGACTGAAAGAGATGAATGTGCCTCTAGTCCTTGTCAGAATGGTGCACGCTGTCACGTAAGCTGATCATGAAAATAATAATGATGGTGTAGTGATCATCAGTTAATCATTATTAAGGATCGGATTGGTGGCTATTACTGTCAGTGTTTACTAGGATACAGTGGCACCAACTGTGAAGTCGATCTAAATGAGTGTGCTTCAAGTCCGTGTGTGCATGGTTCCTGTCAGGTATTTTCCCTAACAGACTACATGTTTAGGTTTGCCTGAGTATGGGCAATGGGATGGTTTCTCCTCGAAATCCGTGAAAGTTTCTCCCTCGAATGTTTGGTTGGTTGGGGAAGATAAACTTACTGAACTTTCATACTTGGTATTCTTCAACAAACCATTGTCCTCTGAAGCCATAGCTAAACAGAAAGATGTTTTAGATAGTTGTTTCAAAATAGCTAAAGTTATTGTTTTTGACAATCAAAGATATCTAGTGCATGTCTTCAGGACAATGTTGGGTCCTACACCTGTGCCTGTGAAGCTGGTTGGACTGGTGCCAATTGTGATCAAAACATCAATGACTGTGATCCTAACCCCTGTCAAAATGGAGCAACATGCAATGTGAGTATACTAATTGTCCTAGCTGGAATATTCCATTGAAATGAATGAACGGATGCTTGTTTGCATCATACTACTTTATACTATACTGAAACATTATACGGGCATGGATTACATACCGGTAATTATGTAAGTAATTATGCAGTAATTATGTAGTAATTATGCACTTTGTGATATAATTACATGGATCGTTGAATGAGGTTCTGTTTTGTATTCAATATTCAATATCATGAAACAGCTGCAACAGGTACTTACATGCACAGTCTGCAACAGGTACTTACACAGTCTGTTTATAATTAAACAATGCTGGTTAGTGAGTAATATGTACTTTCAATTTGGATTACTGTACTGTACAAGGTATGATGTATAAACGTTTTCAGGATGGAATTGCTGGCTTCACTTGCTCTTGTGTAACTGGGTGGGACGGAGGCACTTGTGCCATTAACATCAATGAATGCAGATCAGACTCATGCCAGAATGGTGGTACATGTCAAGTAAGGAAATAATACCAGAGTAGTGTACTAGAGCTTCAAGGGTTAACTCTACATGATGCAGGATGGAGTGAACTCCTTCAGCTGTTTATGTGCAGAGGGTTATGAGGGAGATCGCTGTGAGATAAACACCAATGACTGTGATCCTGACCCTTGTGAAAATGGAGGAATTTGTCAGGTAATGACATCTCTAACCCCTACCAAATATATTACTATTGTTCTCACACAGGATCTAGTTAATGGCTACCTGTGTGTTTGTGAGGCAGGATGGACTGGGGAAAGGTGCAGTGTGAACATTAATGACTGTGCTACTAATCCTTGCCAGAATGGCGGACGCTGTTTTGTGAGTACTAGTTAAAAACTGGCCAGATTTCTCCATACTTTTATGCACTCTTGTTGCATCCATATCAGGATCTTGTTGCTGATTACTTCTGTGCTTGTCCACCTGGCTGGGATGGAATGAACTGTGAAGTGGAGAGAGATGAGTGTGCCTCTGGTCCCTGTCTCAATGGAGCCACCTGCACTGTAAGTAGGAAAAAAAAATAGAGATAGGCGACAAATTGAATACATAATATTGAAAATTTACAGGATCTATTCAATGATTATGAGTGTTTGTGCGGTGATGCATTTTTTGGTCGTCGCTGTGAGAATGCCATTGATCCCTGTCTCCCACGACCCTGTCAAAATGGAGCTAAGTGTAGTACAGTCTTGGATAATGACTACCAATGTACTTGTCCCGGAGATTTTGATGTATGCAATGTTAAGAAAGCATGTACAACAGAACTATGTAGCATTATCATGTCAGACATTAATCTGTTTAAACATATTGATTCATGCTCACAGGGCAGAAATTGTGAAAATGATTTTAACATGTGTCGTTCAGACCCTTGTCTTAATGGTGGAACTTGCAGTAACTCTCCCAATTCATTTAAGTGCACATGTGCCCCAGGATTCAATGGCTCAATCTGTGAACTCAAGATCAATGCTGATGTAAAGTCAGAAAAACAAGGTTTGCAGTGAAGTGTCTGTAATGTAAACTATCTGCTATGAAGACTGTATGCGTCCATGCAGGTGCTTCTGATGTTTCAGGAGGAGTATTTGTTTATGTAGGAGGCGGTATTGCTGCGGTAGTGTTCATTGTAGTGCTGGTTGTGATAACTGCGATTCCGGTGGCCGTTGTTTGTGTGAAAAAGAGGAAAAGAGAAGTTTATGGTATGAAAATGCCACATTCTGACAGTGTTCATTAAACATTACTATAGGTATAGCCATGATCAGCCCCCATGAGTCTGCTCTGACATTACAATTATGAGCTGATATAACAGCGAGCTCAAAAAACCATTGGTATTAGCAATTTAGTACTTGGAATACCTTAGTAATATCCTAGCTGCACATGGAATGTGCATGCTGACTCACATGTACAGAACCAAATTGGTTTGTCATTTTGTCATGCTATTTCAGATCCTCCAAATTATGATAATGCCACTGACAACCCGGTCTATGCAATGGAAATTACAAATGGGAACGGCACATTCACAAAAAGTGCCAAGTTTGAACAAGAGCCTTGTCCTCTCTATGAAGAACTGGATATTAATCTTGGTATGTAAACCAAGCTGTTAATTCTCATATAATGTTCCCTAAATAGTCTACTGAGCTAGACCCTCCGTAGCATTGTTGGTTCCTGTGGTTGTGTTATAAACAGCGTGTACAGGGAATTATCTGTTATGGGCTGGGTAAGCATACATTTTAAGGGGTGGGTGGCTGGGTGCATATGAACCCACATGCACCCCCTGGCAATGCCACTGCCTATAATGTAGTAAATTTCTGGCAAGCTAGACCCCTCTCTCTCCCTCCTGATGAAGGAGAAGAGTCTACTTCTAATTACTAGACTAGTAGACTGTGATTGGTCAATTTAAGCTCCTATGGGTTTGCCGCTGAGATAGTACAAGTCATACTTGTGCCTGCATTGAGTACCCATTCAACTATATATCTGCCATGCTAGCTAACCACAACTAGATCTTGTGTAATAATTAATTGTGCTTCCAAAAGTGACCTTTGCAAGATCCTTCTCCTTCATGTCCATGGGAAATTAAGGGAAGGTCAGACTAAGTAAATTCAAGATTCATCGTATACTTCTCTTATGTCCTTCCTACCAATTATTATAACAGATGACAGCCCTTACACTTTCATGAAGTCAGTCAGCATACTAGCACCCACAACCTTTCCTGAAAATGCGGAAGAGAAGGCCGACCTCAGTAAAGAAGCTGCAGCTTGTGATTATGATATTCCAAAAGCCACCAACGAAAATCCCTATTCAATTTAATGAGGCATGTACACTTCCTATCAATAGCCACACGATGCATGAAATGAATGTGTACTGTAATAACAACATTAATAATTAATACTTAGCAATATACAATCATGATAATATTGTACAATCATGTGCTTCTGGCATCATATACAAAATTATACCACAATATGGCATATGTACTGCGTTATGTAATTCCACCTGGCATGAAAATGATTGGAAAGGAATGTGAGGTGGAGAAAGATGAATGTGCACACCTCTGGTCCCTGTGTCAATGGAACCACCTAGCCTGCACTGTAAATAGGTAAAGCACATCCTAAAAATGATCCCTACCTCCTGCAATTAAATGTAGTACAGTCTTGGACAATGACTATCAGTGCACCTGATCCAAAGATTTTGGCGCATGTATACATTATGCAGCTTTAAGAAAGCACATAGAACCAGGCCTGTACACATAGATAGTATGTGGAGGAGGAGGGGATCATGCCCTGCCTTTTTAAACCTAATTGCATAGTCATTTCATACACCCAACTCTATGTGCTGTCATGTACGCACTATGTGCATGTGGTCTTAGAAGCCAGTCTCAGAGATCCTAAATTTCAAGGAGAGATGTTGCAGTGACTCAGGTGCACCAAGTGGTGAAATGCTTTAATATATCCATGGAGATGAATTGACTTTAGACCTCAAATTAACGTTGGCTTAGTCAGTGTAGTGACTACTTTGTTGTTGACGCTGCTAAATGGAGTCAGCCCCACCCTCAGGCCAGATTGCACAAGCGCGCATGCGCATAAAATTAATTGTCACACCAGTGGATCAGATCTAATGAAATAACTATAGTCACTCCGGATTAAAGTATTAATTGGCGAGCACCTTCTTGACATGTAAATAGGTAGAGTACACATACACTGTCTCAAGCTTACTAGTCACAGTATTACATCAATATCAAGCTGTCATGAATTTAGGGTGTGGTCTATATTAGCTCCACCCAATTAATCCTATGACTGGTATTTAGGCAAGCACGAAGAGTCAGAAAACAACTATCACTAAACGAAATGGAGGGGAAAATTAAATTAAACTGTATTGTGTTGCTACTGGTCTTAGAAAGTGTTCTGCTGCTACAGGTGAGTGAGCTGCATATTAAAGGGATTGTACTGATGGTTGCATGACATTGTGCAAAATGTTCAAGGAGCATGCACAAAATTTAATGTTGACTTGCTTTTGACGTTTTTTCAGCTTATCCAAGCTGGATATGAGCTAAAGGTCAGAGCACACACCTACCAAAACAGTGATAGCACAGCTGGTGACAGTAGAGGTTGCTGTGATGATTTAATTTGGTGTACAAATCCTTGTGACAATCAATTCATTTTCTGTCTGCGAGAATCATCTACATCAAATGATGGAAACACCAACAACTGTCCACTGGGCAGATACAGCACAGGGGGATATACAGAAGGGGACAGTTTCACCTTCAGCTCAACAATTTTCAATGGTGTACCAAATCCAATGACCTTCAGTGGAAATGTGTGGCCTGTATGTTGGTAGAGAGTGAAACGCATGACCACGGTTTATGGATATCATGAGCAATAGCAGCTGCTATGATGTCATGTATAGCAGTGTGTATCTTTAATCTTTTTTGGGAAGTTGGGCCTAACCTTACAGAGATACAGACAACATCATTATCAAATCTTTCTCTTATGAGGTAACAAAAACATGTATCCTTACTGAAACTAGTCTAGTCTGTGCTTTGAAGTAATGATATTAAGAAATTGATCAACGTGTTGTTATTCTCACGTGGTTTCACTACAACTCTTTTCAGAATACAATGAGTTTTCAAAATCAAAAGTGACTATTATTGTTAGATCTGTAGCATGTATTAATGTTATTCATGTACATTTAGCCATCAAATATTATGCAACATCCATAATGTGTAATATGCTGCAGGGTACAGTAAAACTTTACATTGAAGTGGAGGACTATGATCCTCTAAACTCTAACGACCACGTCGATGATGTCTATGTCACCATATCACTAGTGCCAAATTCAACATTCACACCAAGACAGCGATACACTGGAATCTATAGGAACAGTAGGATTGAGCTCAGTTTCAGACTTCAATGTAGCAGTGACCTCTATGGCAGTAATTGTACAACATACTGTGTGGCTAGAAATGACAGTGCAGGGCACTACAGCTGTGGATCAAATGGAGAGAAGATATGCTTGCATGGATGGAGTGAACCCTCAAGTAACTGTACAGATCGTAAGCATTGATATGCACTGATCATGCATGAGAGCTTTTAATTCTCCAGTTGATGGTATTATTGTGCACTGCATAATCTCTACTACATACAGCTGCATGTTCTAGTGGATGTTATCTAAATGGAGGATATTGCAACAGCTCAGGGAAATGCCTGTATGTTTTTGTTTTACTCTTGAGTATATATAACTACTTACTAGTAATGATATACTAGTCTTGTAGTGGCTGTACATGTTGCATGTTATGATTCACGTAACTGTTTCTAGATGCAATGACGGTTGGAATAGCACTGACTGTTACCAATGTGTGCCAGGGGATCATTGTTGTGAGTTGATGTATCGGGTATAAGTGTTCACGGTGTACATTATTGTCAAGTTAGTATTGCATGTAACTTTAAATTTCATTAATCATTCAGATCCCCTTCCCTGCACTGAGTTGCAGTTTCCTTGTCAAAATGAGACTATGTGTGAAATTGAGAGCAATATTAGAGGATTTTTCTGTCGCTGTGCTCCTGGATACCAGGGAGAGAATTGCACTGAACAATTAGTAAACTCATGCAACCCTGACCCTTGCCAAAATGAAGGAGTGTGTGTGAACAGCATTGACGATTACAGCTGCACTTGTCAGGAAGGCTTTACAGTATGCAATATACATAACACCGTAATATCATGATGTATCCTCATTACTACTATGCCTGCAACTTACATTAATTTTATGCTCCATTTACTTCCACGACAATTATAGGGAAGGAATTGTGAAATTGATTTGATGATGTGCCATTCAAATCCTTGTCTCAATAATGGAACTTGCAGCAACTCTCCCAATACATTTGAGTGTACATGTGCGCCAGGATTCACTGGCTTCAACTGTGAAAACACGAGTGCCTGTGCCACATCCCCCTGTCTCCGTGGAACCTGTGTTGTAAAGAAATTAAAGCATGCACGCATGGCTAGATAGCAATTATCATGATGTGACCTGCATAGCTATAAGGTTATCTATAATATACTTTTAAGGATTTACAGAATGATAACTTTGAGTGTGTCTGTCAGGAAGGCTTTGAGGGAAGAACTTGTGAAGTGCATATTAATGCTGATATTGATAATAAAGGTAGAGCAGTGTATAGTGGCAATAATATCCAATGTATCCTAGCTACCTCACTGCATGTGCTAACTGTAGGTAACATCGGTGGTAGTGTCAGCTCCCCTACAGTGGGTGGTGGAGTGGCAGCAGCCATTATAGTGATGCTACTAATCAGTGCTATCATACTGACCGTTTTTGTTCTTTATATAAAGACAAGAAAGATGCACAGTCAGTCAATAATAATTATCATTGGTTTCATCAGATAATATTAACACATGCAGTGCTTTCAGAGAAGGCTACTGGTATTCCTTCATCAGTTGATAATATTTCACCAAATCCTGCATACGAGTCTAGCACCATGTGTCCCCAAGATGATGATAAAGACGAGGATGTGATTTATGAATACATATTAAGTAAGCAAACTGATGAATCAACCACTAGCTATGTAATCAGTGTGTGGCTCCAGCATCCTGGCTGATGATAATGCATGGGGATTTGCACATTATTACGTATCCAGCTGATTTTTAGGTGGGGGGGGGGGGGGTATGGAAGAGAGTGCAACTTTGATGAGGTATAAATGGACTAGCCACACATTCATATAGTCATTTGAGAAAGATCACACTCTTCAAATTGCTAGGTGGATAGTTGGGATTTGGGGGGAGGGGGTGGGGGTAAGGTGGGGAGATGGGAGGGAGGATGAAAACTGGACAAACAATTATTATAATACTACTTCCATCCAGCAGATGAACATGACGCATACGTTCACATGGTACCTGCAATGGCAACTGAATGTGTTGTAGATGACAAAATACAAGAGGACAATGTGAGTATGACTGAGAGCAAGAATGCTTCACCAAGCACTGATTCCATACCAAGTGGTGAAAGTGCTTACGTCCTGATACAGTAATGTTGGCTCAAGAATAATATTATTGCATAATGGCATGCACTGAACATCATGAACATGTGTATTCCCTGTGCTAAATTTTTATGTATAGATGTATGCATATAAAAATTATGATGTGTATTCTCAGTAAAGTAAAACATCCTTTCAATGAAACGTAAAGTGGAGAGGAAAATTAAAATATCAATTTCACATAATCTTAGAGAGTTTGGTGCTATCACATGCAGGCCATAAAAATTATGGTTATGATAATGCTCAAGTGTACTGCACTTCACCATACCGTATAACTGCATGCGTACTTGATATATCTGCAGATCTCACAATTCTCTCCTAGGTAACTAAAAGGTGACATGAGTCACAATAGTAACGTTTTCCTAGGGGACAAAAAGACGATATGGCCCATATCATACTTCCCTCAGTAAACAAATGTCTCCCCTGGGCTGCACCCTCAGGATTGGTTGTTTATTGCCATAATTCCTTGACTTCCAGTCGATAACTATTGTAACGTTTCTGTGGGGTTCTATACTGCTTGGTAGCAGGAGTTTAGCAGGAGGCCATCCAATAGCCAGGCAAGCACATTCAGAGCAGAGCACGTGGGCTTCACAGATGACACTTGTATTAGATATGGGATTGTAGATACTTCAAGGACCACTCACAATGACCAAACTATGGCTATTTATACAAAACTCAGGGCTGTTCTAGTTAAGCCCAACAGGGCTGCATACATTACAGATGTGTAAGAGGTACAAACTAGACAATTCAGAAATGAACCATAACAATTAGCATCACACAAAAACCAGACATAGCAATTCTGCTACACTATTACATCACACTGACACACATACAATGTAATGTCAAATGTCATGAGAGAGGTATAGAAGCTCCACCCATCCTTCTCAGTATGAGGAACTGACACATACTGAGAACCGTGAGTGCATGCTGCAGCAGAACAATATCTTAGCTAGCCGACAGATCTTGGTTGGAATCTAGTAAGATGAAATTGACTGTTCTCACATTGCTACTGATCTTAAAGAATGTATTATTACTGCCAAAGGTAAGCAGCAAGCGTGTCTGATAACTTTATTACAGTAAGTATAGACATAGTCTTCCTGGCCAGACATGCACTCTCACTTTAGAAAAGTGCCCGGCCAGCAGGACTAACATTTATGTAGGTAAGGTTGTTATAGTTCACCGCACCTATTATACTGACATGCTTAAGCTAGCTTGGTATGCCTATTGCATAATTTTTTCTTTGGTGCAGCTCACCCAAGCTGACTATGTACTGGAGGTGATGGCTCACACTTACACAAACAGTGGCCATAGAGACAGCAACAGTGACTGCTGTGATCTTGACTGTGGAACTTGTGATAATCTGTTTATCTTCTGTCTGCGAGGATCATCTACAGCTAATGATGGAAACTCTGATAACTGTCCACTGGGCAAATACACTACAATGTCACACATAGAAAATGATAACATCTCCTTTAGCTCATCAATTGACAATGTACCAAATCCAATAACCTTCAGTGGAAGTGTGTGGCCAGTAAGTCATACTTCAGAAGTAGCATGGATGTATGTAAGATTAATAATATTCCAGTATCTGTGTGCTTTTATAGCCGTTACAGGTAGTCAGACATCAGGCAACACCTATAGTATATAATATAGCGGCTATGTCAACCATGTAAAGCCTTTAAGGTATGAGCGTCAGGGTTGCCTGGCATAGCCAATTAATCCGCAGCAAGCTCTAGTTACAGGCCTGTAACTTCGATTTAGCAATTACACTGGCATGATAATAGGATTGGGAACGCTGTGACTGAGAATTATGCATTAGGAACATTAGTTTGGAATTTTAGTAGCACTTAGTTAGCTACCTATATATCATAATCATTACAGCAATGAAGTATGTTACCTATATACCTATAATATGTCACAGGCTATCATGATGTGTGTACATTCAAGTTGCTACTTGCATTGTTGTGCTGAATATATATATATCTGCTCCAAAATATTCACAATCCACATGCAGTTGCAGAGTTCGAAGCCTATAGTTTATAATAATTGTTCAGCCCCACTACAGCTTACTGCATGCATACAAATACTGCAGGGTACAGTGAGACTATTCATTCGAGTGGATGACTATGATCGATTTAATGCTAATGACCATGTTAATGACATCTATGTCAATATAACTCTGACCCCAAGCTCCTCGTTTACTTCAACAAGAGCATACAATGGTATCAATGTAATAAGCGTAATGGAGCTGAGTTTTCGACTTCAATGTACGAGCAACTTCTATGGCAGTGACTGTACCACATACTGTGTGGCTAGAGATGACATTGAGGGGCACTTTGACTGTGGACCTGATGGAGAGAAGATATGCTTAAGTGGGTGGAGTGATCCTTCTAGGAATTGTACAATAATATGTAAGTTATACATGCAGACTATAGTACATGGTGCAGCTACCAACCAATGACTGGTCACTGTATATAGACATATGCAGATAAACCATGCATATGTCATTCACCTGTTTAACAAGGGTCATCTCTTTGCAGTTGTCCTCACTATAGGTTTAAACCTGTCGACATCCCATGACATGCTGGAAGTAATACAATCAATTAGGCTCCCTTTCACTTCCTATAATGTAATACCCATTGGTGTGCATGAGTAGAGGTGCATGATATCGATATTACTTGTTAGCATTGTGTAAACCGACACAGAGAGGTAGTGAGACTATAGTATCCCACATAACATGTACATGTTTTGACAGTGTTACATCTTGTCCATTTGCAGCCTTGTTTCTATAGAAATCTTTGATCTATAGGCATGAATTTCTATAATATGCTTGGAACATATGCACTGGACAACAATATCCATGCAGGATCTTATTTTTTTTTATTGCCTATATATATATATATGCACAAAACTGTTGCATTACTGTCCTCTAACATTCTTATATAACCTCATCCCTCTCATTAGTACCGTACATTAATATGGATGATACTATTATAACTATTCACTGCTGTTGTATAAGCCACAGCATGCATCTCATGCATAGAAAGTGACTAAACCACAAAGTAAATTTCTCTAGATCTTCCCTGTGAGCAAGAGGCACCCTGCCAAAATGGAGGCAACTGTACTAATGATGGTAGTGGTGGTTACACCTGCCCCTGCCCTCCAGGGTACAGTGGTACCAACTGCAGTGAAGCTAACCTGGATGAGTGTGCTTCAAATCCTTGTGTGAATGGTGCCTGTCAGCAGCAGGTATATTTTTACTGTATGTAGCTATAGGTACCAGGCCATATACATATTACAGTGCACTGAGTTCAGGGGGGTGTTGTATCAGGAAGGGTTACTTAAAGTCCATCATCATCAGCCATCTCAGTTTTGTCTGCCGGCCGGCATGCTCATATGCTCATATGCTCATATATATAATCTGTTCATGAAGGCATGCAGGTGTGATTCAGTATAGGAAAATTGTGATTTTCATAACAAATGTGTACTCTCATAAAGTTTAGCATAGTGATACATTTCTATTACAAGGACAATACAACGTCTTATATCTGTGTCTGTGAAGCTGGTTGGACTGGTGCCAATTGTGATCAAAACATTAATGACTGTGATCCTAACCCCTGTCAAAATGGAGCAACATGCAATGTGAGTGGATATCATGACTTACAAATGATAGTTATAATATGCCATAAATTGACAATGGCTCTACTTAGCTATTCTATCCACTAACAGGATGGAGTGGCCAACTTCACTTGTTCTTGTGTGATTGGGTGGGAGGGAGACAATTGTACTATCAATACCGATGACTGTAAACCAGACTCATGCCAGAATGGTGGTACATGTCAAGCGTATATATTATCCATGCCCTAATTAGCGAGCACAGGAGGGGGCAAATGGAAAGCATGGAAAGCGGGAACGGGAACGGGAACGGGAACGGGAACGGAAATTCGGAAAAGGTCGTCAGACGCACATATAATAATAGTAACACCAAGCTGCCTTGATAGCACTATATGCCATAGCTCATGTTTGAATTGTGCGTTGTATATCTTTGACAAAGCAGCTCAAGATCAGATGATCGGAGTCACAGGGCATGACTAGACTCTGAGAGCTGTTGCTCCTTAGTCAATGTTAGGGGGCTTGTCCAAAGTCCTTGTGGAAAAATTAACGTCATTATGACATTAACTTTTGCCCCCCCCCCCTCTTAACGTCACAACATTTTAGGCAAGATTCAACACTGAAAAGTCTGAATTTGAATGAAAGAAACTGTGTGTGTGTGTGTGTGCGAGTATGAGTGTACAATTATTATCTGAATGTGCACTATTATTATAAAACCAGTTTGGCATTTGAATTTTGACATGGCTCACACACGCAGGTAGCGCAGGTTATCAGTAGCTACACTTCTAGCAATGTAGTGCTTGACACAGCTGTCACTAAAATTCAATGCTGGAGGCAAGTCTAGACTTGTTCAACCACAAGAATGCATAATCACAACTAGAACTGTACCAAATATCTGCTGACAATGCAGTTTTTAAACGTCATGGACTAAGACCCCCTCCCCCCCTAACGTCATAATGACGTTAATTTTTCCACAAGGACTTTGGACAAGCCCCCTTAATTGAACCGCTTGTTTACGGATTTATGCAGCACCATGACACTAACTTGGTTATTTCTAAGTATGTGCAGCCAGATCTGATCTTGCCAAAGCATCAAAAGTATGACATTGAAAGGGGCCTCTAATCAAGATATAGAGTCTTGCATGGTCTTATGAATGATGCCAGGGTGTGTTACTCAAGAAGGTGTGTACACAATGTGCTGAGTAGTGTGCAGTGTGTTTGTATGTGTGTCTCAGTGTGTGTGCATGCGTGTGTGTATAGTATTTTTAACCTCAACACGTGTGAAGGGTCTGGGGACGAATGTGTGTGCATTTATTAAGCGTCCCACCCTATTGTATATGGAAGGAGTCTGGGGACAAGCCTAGTGTCAAAAGCAGTTGTATGTTGGGAGTCCGACATTGTTACTGCAGGACGTGGATGTGACAGTGTTGATGCTATTTCAACTATGTGGACACACACAGGTTATGCACCTCACTTAGTGACTTGGCAAAGATTTGCGCATATTACTGGATACTTACTACAAACATACATAGCTACAATGTCATGTAAAAGAATTAGCTACTGAGGCTTCAATTGTGCCCCCCCCCCTTCCTAGTCCATATGCATGATCTACTGTGTATCAAGGGTATGCTAGCTGAGACAGCTTCTGAGGGAGATGATGTAACTAGATATTTTGACTCACTCGGACTGGAAGACACTATAGCCCTGACTACAACTGTATTGAGCATCGGACATAGATCAACCGAGACCATGGATTTCACTCTATCCACAATGAGACACCGCTGTCAGGCTTGCAAGGCTTTGGTAGCATTAATTGGTTAATTCTCACTCATCACCAACACACTTGCATCGAATTTCCATCTACTTAGTATAGTACCTGATAACTAGTTGGCAGTCTGACCATAGACACTTTTAGATCTGACGATCTTTTTCCGAATTTCCGTTTCCGTTCCCGTTCCCGCTTTCCGTGTTTTCCACTTGCCCCACAGGAGGCTCATTATTTCAAGAGAATTTTCTTGCTGAGGTATTTATGTTTAGAATGATAAATACTGACATAGTTGGTCATGTTTAGCTCTTTGTAGCATGCATATGCTGGGAGCAAGAAGAGGGCCATACCCCTAGATCCGCCCATGCATAATTAACCCTCGGCGCATGCGCGAGGGGTACGGTATACGGTAGTCGTTTTGTGTTTAGTGTGTGTGTGTGTGTGTGTGTGTGTGTGTGTGTGGAGGGTGTGTCTGTCTGTCTGTCTGTTACCGCACTAGCTGCTACATACCTCATTTGTATGTCCAAATCGAGGCATCATAGAGTTCCTTGTAGGCTTTTAAAGCTTTGCATCGGGTGGATTTCGCTGAAAATATTTTGTTCGGGAGAAACGGCGTGATTTGCCTGCCACGATGATCGGCGACTCGGCTCTCTCTCTCGACGAGAAACACACCAATGGTACTTGACATGACTAGAAATAGCACTGTATATGAACCACTGGCTAGAAGCGACGACTATCTAAAATAGAGCGACTTTCTTTGACTATGTTGGCTTCAACGCTTGATGGCTTTTTGCTGATTCATCGATATCTAGCTAGCTTCGAGCTTCAGATCATGTATTGACGTGATATCAGCACGTGCACGTGCACGTGATTGTCTAGCTGGCAAATTGCGCGCGCATTGTGCAATCGCATGCAATGAACATTCTTGTGGAGTGTCCAGTTCAAGCTTCATGACTGCATGTTTTATATCATCCTGCAAGTGCTTAGACAACTGCGTCGAGGGTTTTGCACGATAGTGCTTCATTTCTCGTAGGATGGAGTCAATTCCTTCAACTGTACGTGCACAGAGGGTTATGAGGGAGATCGCTGTGAGATCAAGACCAATGACTGTGATCCTGACCCTTGTGAAAATGGAGGAATTTGTCACCTGGTGAATGCTATTCTACAATACATATGGTGACATAATTAAGTTTTTATTGGTATTGTAGGATGGAGTCAATTCCTTCAACTGTACGTGCACAGAGGGTTATGAGGGAGATCGCTGTGAGATCAAGACCAATGACTGTGATCCTGACCCTTGTGAAAATGGAGGAATTTGTCACCTGGTGAATGCTTTTCTACATACATATGGTGACATAATTAAGTTTTTATTGGTATTGTAGGATGGAGTCAATTCCTTCAACTGTACGTGCACAGAGGGTTATGAGGGAGATCACTGTGAGATCAAGACCAATGACTGTGATCCTGACCCTTGTGAAAATGGAGGAATTTGTCACCTGGTGAATTAATGCTTTTCTACAATACATATGGTGACATGATTATGTTTTTATTGGTATTGTAGGATGGAGTCAATTCCTTCAACTGTACGTGCACAGAGGGTTATGAGGGAGATCGCTGTGAGATCAAGACCAATGACTGTGATCCTGACCCTTGTGAAAATGGAGGAATTTGTCACCTGGTGAATGCTTTTCTACATACATATGGTGACATAATTAAGTTTTTATTGGTATTGTAGGATGGAGTCAATTCCTTCAACTGTACGTGCACAGAGGGTTATGAGGGAGATCACTGTGAGATCAAGACCAATGACTGTGATCCTGACCCTTGTGAAAATGGAGGAATTTGTCACCTGGTGAATGCTTTTCTACAATACATATGGTGACATAATTAAGTTTTTACTGGTACTGTAGGATGGAATCAATTCCTTCAACTGTTCGTGTTTAGAGGGTTATGAGGGAGATCACTGTGAGATCAAGACCAATGACTGTGATCCTGATCCTTGTGAAAATGGAGGAATTTGTCACCTGGTGAATGCTTTTCTACATACATATGGTGACATAATTAAGTTTTATTGGTATTGTAGGATGGAGTCAATTCCTTCAACTGTACATGCACAGAGGGTTATGAGGGAGATCGCTGTGAGATCAAGACCAATGACTGTGATCCTGACCCTTGTGAAAATGGAGGAATTTGTCACCTGGTGAATGCTTTTCTACATACATATGGTGACATAATTAAGTTTTTATTGGTATTGTAGGATGGAGTCAATTCCTTCAACTGTACGTGCACAGAGGGTTATGAGGGAGATCGCTGTGAGATCAAGACCAATGACTGTGATCCTGACTCTTGTGAAAATGGAGGAATTTGTCACCTGGTGAATGCTATTCTACAATACATACGGTGACACAATTAAGTTTTTATTGGTATTGTAGGATGGAGTGAACTCTTTCAACTGTTCGTGTTTAGAGGGTTATGAAGGAGATCGCTGTGAGATCAACACCAATGACTGTGATCCTGACCTATGTGAAAACGGAGGAACTTGTCTGGTGAATGCTTTTCTACAATGCATATGGTGACATAATTAAGTTTTTATTGGTAATGTAGGACGGAGTGAACTCCTTCAACTGTTCGTGTGCCCCAGGATTCACTGGCTTCACCTGTGAACTTGAGCTCAATATAATTACTACTCATACAGAAACAGCACCACCAGGTGTAGCTACTGCAATTCCATATTGCTATAAAATTTTACATACACTCCCTTGATTCCCTACAGGTGTTTCTTCAGATAGCTCTGCAGGGCGTATTGTAGGAGGGAGTGTAGCTGCAGTTGTACTATTCATCATTATTATAGTGCTGGTTGTGGTTGTTGTTATTCTCATGGCTATTTTTTGCGTGAAAAAGAGAAAAAGAGGTAAGTGCTTCTTTTCTGACACTAAGTTGAACACTTGTCAAGACATACCAGTTTAGTTATAATTTGTGGACAATTTTAGAGCTCAATCTAAAGCACATACATGCAGCTATCCTATGTATACATGCCCTATAGCTGAATGCATAAATGCATAGCTAGTCATACAGTATTTTTTATACCAGTATTACTAGTACAGCATGAGTAGGTGCAACCAATTACTAGCATTGCCAACCAGCACAATGTGTAGCCCTCATGCACATTTCTCTATTAAATTTAGCTCAGTGGAGTCACCTATATTTCCCAAATTTGATTTTTATACCTAAAGATCACACTGATGGCACCTCCATGAAGTTAATCAGCACATCAGCATCCATATCTGAAGATATGAAGACCACTGAACTTGCAGTATGACAATATCATTATGAAATTTCTACCTGTGAAAACCTTTATGTACTCTGATGATGAGTGACATGCATGAGCTGCAATTTAGTCAGATTTTTCAGTTCAAGTCAGTGTATAGAAACAATAGTTTTTCTCTATCTATCAGTTGCATAACATTTTTTTGCCAGTATGAATCACAGATGTAGTCAATTAAGTTGATAGCTGGGCTAGGAGCATCATTCATGATCATTCCACCATCTGATATACTAGAAGTCTATTAAAGCCTTAATGAAAGTTAGGGGCGTGGTTTATCGCTGAGTGCACTTGAGCTCCACCCACTCCAATGCTTCGAGTTGGGCATGCCTAGCAGCATGACAGATAACCGAGTCTACTTTTATAGTAGGGATATCCAATAAAAAATTAAACCTTCCAAGTGCTATGGTTTTTAATTATGACATGAATCTCCAACTTATTCTGAGCACACTGGTGCAAGTTTCATCTTCATATCTTATTCCTAGCTGGAGTTATGAACAAATAAAAAAGTTAAGTATGCTTTTTTACTTTACGGAAATATTAGCAAATTCTAATACATTGCATGGCACCGAAGGTAGTAAAAATCATGAAAATTTTGTTTTCCCGTAACTTTTGATAGGAATTACATATGAAAATGAAACTTGCACCAGTGTGAATGAGATATAGAGGCCTATTTGATGGCATCAAAGAGAACAAGAAAGCATTCATACATAATGCAATTTGTATGCATTTACACAACTAATAATTCAAGGCTCAAAGTAAGTCAGAAAATATTGTAACAGTGTCATAAAAAAAAGACCAGCTGTTCACGTAGCTATCCAATGATGTCAAGGTCACCATTATCAATATCAGTATATAAGTTAAGTGACAGCACTTCCTGCTCACCATCATACTGCACGTTGAACCACTCGGTTGTGCCCGGAACAACACTCAGTATACAACCAGTATACCACTGCTCAGTACCATTTGGGTTGCACCATCTGTTCCTTATCCTCTTTCCAACTAGACCTTCTTGATTCAAGGATGTAAGCAGGTTGGTAGGTACTTGAGTAGAGTGTTGAAGCAATAGGGCAAGATTGCTGCTAATTTCTTCGATTGTTAGCTGCTTCCCATTTCTAGTGGTGAAAAAATCTCTTTGTTCAGAGGTACTTGCTGCAACACTTTCTTGCGAAAGTTCAGCTGAGCTTTTAGAATTTTAAACTTTTCTGTCTTCGATTTTAGTTAATGTAAGCCATCGGATATTTGGGCAGATGATTGCCACAGGCCATACTTGATGATGTCTTGAGTTAGCTGCTCCTTTTGCTTCACACTTCTCTCCTGAGCAGCAAGCACTGCTAGTTGTTTAGCCCTGAGAAGTTCGATTCTTTCTTCACGCATATGCTTTCTTATTTCTTCATACTGATATTTAAATTCTGGGGCCTTTGAGCAAGCCTTTTTCATCAGTTCTTGTACTTCTTCAATTGGTTTAGCTCTCAGCCAAGATGCTGTTTGGTTGTTAGTAAACAAAATCATAGCCTCCAGAGAATGCCCACTTGTTTACAGTGTGGACCAGGATATGCAATCGTTGCCATCTACAGTAAACAATCTGACATAAAATGCTGCATTGCACACATACGAATATGGACATATCATGTGATGCATGACGTCACACTCTAACGCACATATTCCCCACAATAAATTACTACACATACTGAGCCATGCACTAGGCTACGCATGATGCAGGGTGCTAGTTGTCTGTTCTGAGCATCAGTGCTATTTCCGGGAGGGGAAAGCCAACGTCATGACAAATGCAGGGTGCTACTTTATGAAGTTGAGGCTGCTGATTCAGTATGTGAGTGAATCACAGCTCGATCTCGTCATCCTACCATCAAAACAGCCATATATCTCCCCGTATTTAAGCGTAAACATTGTCATCGGTACATTTTTACACAAAACAGATGGAAAATTCAAATTCAGCGACTCAACTTACCCTAGAAAGCATTCATTTAGCTTGACATGAAGTAGAAGCACGCGGGTTCACAAACGCAAACTGGTAATGGTCGGTGCCACGCATTCCCATAGACGCGCGCGTAAAATTTTTTCCCCATAGTAAATACATTGCGTTTGCGCGTTGCAAAGATCGAAACAGCTCTATCTCAGGAAATACTTGACCGATTTTCGCGGAACAAATTCTATACTGATCTGTGCACACTCTACTTTCTTAAAATTGCTGAGGTGAAGGCACAGCTGTAATTTTTTTGTACAAGTACGCCTGCACAAAAAAGGGGCATAAAAACTGGAGGTTGGATATCGCTATTTATAGAGCAAAATGGAGAGGAAAGCTAAGCTGGACATTTTTGTATGATTACTAGTCTTAGAGAGTATAACGCTACCGCAGGTGAGCTAGAAGGAAAAGTATATGCAGTTTAGACTCATAATGTGCTAGATGCAACTTCAAACCTTAACTAATACCTCGTACAGCTTATCCAAGCTGATTACGGGCTGGAAGTGAGGGCACATACTTATCAAACAGCCGTAATAGAGACAGCAACGATGACTGCTGTGATTATGGTTTCTTCAGCTGTAATAATTGTGACAATCAGTTTGTCTTCTGTCTGCAAGGATCATCTACATCAAATGATGGAAATCCCAACAACTGTCCACTGGGCAGATACAGCACAGGGGAAATAGGAGATGACAATTTCACCTTTAGCTCACCAATTGCCAGTGGTGTACCGAATCCAATGACCTTCAGTGGAAGTGTGTGGCCTGTAAGTAGATATTCAAGTCATTATTGATGGAGCTCATCATGCCATGCCTACAGTTTAACAGCTGAGATAAACCATAGTAACCATACTAACACAACAGAATAGTAGCATATTACACCTATGATGCACATAATCTGCAGCAAATTGTTAGTTCATTATTATTATGTTATTGGTAAGAGCTGCAGCACTTTTATTGTGTACAAACAATACAGGGTACAGTGAGAATGTTCATTGAAGTGGAGGACTATGATATCTTCAATTCTGACGACCACGTTGATGACATCTATGTCACTATAACACTGACTCCAAGCTCCTCATTTACATCAAGAAGAGCATATACTGGTATCCATGGAAACAGCAGGATTGAGCTGAGCTTCAGAGTGCAGTGCCGCAGCAACTTCTACGGCAGTAACTGTGCCGCACACTGTGTGGCTAGAAACAACAGTGGGGGACACTACAGCTGTGGGACAAATGGACAGAGGATATGCTTAAGTGGATGGAGTGGACCATCTAGTGGTTGTATAACCCGTAAGTACATAATATAATATACGATAGGATAATATTATGACAAAAGAGACCACTTCTCACAAGATCCAAACAAAAAAAAAGTATTTTTCAAACTCACTGTTTCAAGAGCCCTGGGCATTTTACATCTTACAGCAACACAGTCTTGTAGTGCAAGCATGAAAATTTGTCTTCCACAACCATTCTAAACATAGAGGAAACCACCCCAGTGCCTTCTCTGGCAAATCTATATATGTGCAAAAGGCAGATGTATGCCATAACAATGTTTATTAATATATGATAGCTTAAACATATAAGTTTACATCTTATTATACTGTACAAAAATAACAGCTGTGTGTTCCAGCGGATGTCATTCAGTTGGAGGATAATGCAGCAGTCCTGGAGAATGCTCGTATGTGAAATATGCCGCTGCATGAACAATTAATATTTACATTTATATTTTATATAGGTGCAGGAGTGGATGGATAGGACTTAACTGTGACACATGTACACCACGTCAGGGTTGTTGTACGTGCAAACATAGCATTCTTAATAAGTTTCACATTGATCTCACTTATACAGCTTCTACAGGAGGATATTGCAATGTACCAAATGAATGTATTTGTAAAACTGGGTATTCAGGAAGGAACTGTGAAATCTGTAAGAATGGAATATTATTCTTTTAAGCATCACAAGGAATACATATTCTCAATAGATCTCTATCCCTATCGGCGACAGTCTCCATGCCAAAATGGGGCTACCTGTTGTAACAATGGTCATGGTGGCTACACCTGTTCCTGCCCTCCAGGCTATGAGGGAACAAACTGTCAGACTAATATCAATGAATGTTTGCCAAACCCTTGTCAAAACCAAGGCACTTGCACTGTAAGTTGACTAGTACTTATTGTCACCTATATTTGTTCTTTGTATTAAAAACACAATCTCTACTATAACAATAGGACCTTGTTAATGCATATCAATGTGAGTGTGCCACTGGAGCTATTGAATCGCACCGAAATGGTACCAAGAGGCCCCTCTTTCGGAATCGGTAGTGCGCATGCGCAAAACGCCCACACAAACCGCAAAAACGCCCACCCCACCCGCGATCGCGCTTGCATAGCGCGCCGTACCGCGCGCGAACTCGCGCTATAGCGATTTAACGCTGTGCGTTGCCCCTTCGCTCCCGCTATAGGGATTCGACGCTGCACAAAGCTCGAGCCCCGCGCGCTTGACCTTGCGTACTGCGCCGTCCAGCGAACTCGCGCTACGCTTGTTCCAGCGCCACGAAAAGTCTGCGAAATCACGCTGTACAATGCGTTGCGTTGCATCGCCTTTGCTCTCGCGTTGACGCTTGTAGCAACGAAGAGCGTGCCGTCCCGAGAACTCGCATTAATTTTGTTCCAGCTCGCCTTCGCGTCGACGCTAACGCGACGCAAGGGTAGACATCGTTTTCTATCTTCGCGTCCTTCGCATTGCGCCGTCCCGCGAGCTCGCGCTACACATTAATTTTGCTCCAGCGCCACGAATAATCTGCGAATCGACGCTGCACAATGCGCTACGTTGTGTCGCCAGCAACGCAACGCGACGCTAGGGTAGACTCGCATTCTATCTTCGCGTTCCTTCGCATTGGGTTCTTGCGTCTGATCGCCAAGAATTCGATAAAAATTAAAAATTAGGAAAAAATTTCGCGTTTCGCACATTAACGCTACACAAAGCCTTGCGTCATCCCCGTGGCGCTCTAGCGCCACGAAACGTCCGCGAATCCGACCAGCGCTCCTGCTCGCCCTTCATCCCCGTGGCGCTCCATGGCCAGCGCCGCGAAACTTCCGCGAATCCGAGGCATGGCGTGAACAGATCGCCGACTGACATTCGCGCCCGCTCCTGCGCTCCTGCTCGCCCTTCATCCCCGAGATGCAAATGTTCAGAGAACCACAGCATTATTTAGGTACATTCTGATAGACATTTAAACACATTCTACATAGTTCAGATTGACATTCATGGTCACCATTATGGTAACAAAGAGACCATGGACAATATTATTACCCCAAGTGAATGCGCAAGAGATAATTTACATCACCACCAGTGAAAATAATTATGTTACTCTGAACCTCATGCAGTATTAATGTATTGCATGGTCTCTTTGTCACCATAGTGATCACCATAATGGTGACCACTAAGAAACCACATGCATGTGTACTCAGGATTGACAGTTTGTTTGGGGTATGGTATATATATTGAGATTGACATTCATATGTACATAGCCTGCCTAGATGTGCATTAGATTGTCACCATTAAACACCTAACATGTCCCTCCCTCCTTTAGAAGGTACTTCAAGCACATGGTCTCTTAATCACAACAATGGTTATCATCATTCTTAGACTTTGTACTATCTGTCTTAATTATTAATGTTTAGAAGAACTATTTGGAGCTCGTTGTTACCATAATGAATATCTTAGAAGAATGTGCATATGAATTTTGATCTGAATGTATGCTATCCCTGTACATCACAGAAAATAATTATGTTACTCTGAAATTCATGCAGTATTGTCCATGGTCTCTTTGTCACCATAATGGTGTCCACTGAGAAACCACATGCATGTATACTGATTGACAGTTTGTTAGGGGTAAGGTATTGAGACTGACATTCATATACACACAGCCTGCATAGATGTTCATTAGATTGCCACCATTAAACACCTAACAAGATTATGTGTGTATTGGGATGTTCCTTCCTCCTATAGAAGATACTTTGAGCGCATGGTTTCTTTATCATCATAATGAATATCATATTGCGTCTTATAATTAAGAAGAATGTGCATACAAATGTCAATCTGAATGTACGTCATCCCTGAGAGACCGTTAATCTGAGCTACTGGTATGCAAAGTCTCTTTATAACCATAGTGATCACCACCTTAGTAATTTTTAATAGTAAATCCACCCTGAGTGCCATCCCACTTTACATCACCCGGACTGAAACTAATTATGTCACTGAACCTGATGTATATTAATATATTGTCCATGGTCTCGTTGTCACCATAATGGTGACCACTATAAGAGACCACATGCATGTATCATGTGATTGATAGACAGTTGGTTAGCTAGGGGTAAAGTATATTGAGATCAACATTCATATACACACAACCTGCCTAGATATTCATTAGGTTGTCACCATTAAACACCTAATAAGAATTTGTGTATATTGGAATGTCCCTCCCTCCTGCAGGAGATGCTTTGAGTGCATGGTTTCTTTATCACCGTAACAGTACCATTCTGTGTCTTATAGAACTACAGTATTATTTGGAGCTATTGAAATCTCATTGCTACCATAATAAATATCTTAGAAAAATATGCATGTGAATGTCAATCTGAATGTACGTCATCCCTGAGAGACTGTTATTCTGAGCTACTGGTATGCATGGTCTCCATAGTGGTCACCACCTTGGTAATTTTTAATATTAAATTCACCCTGAGTGCCATCTCCCCCCTGTAATCAGTGATTTGTTGTAGCTAGAGACCTCTAGTTCATACTAAATTGCCCATAGTCTCCTTTGTCACAATAATGGTGACCATCTAAGCCTCAACGCATGCGGAGATTTCTGCTGGCACTAAGCATAGCTATCAAACAGTAGATAACCCAATCCTAATCATAGTATGTACAGCATGACCTGTATAGTGGTCGAGAAAGCCGTGAAGAATTCCCTACCAGTGACTCTAATTGCTTGACTCCGACTATGCATGTCGATCGATACGTAGATTTGGTGACCCTTTACCTTATAGTTTCGGAATTCCTTACCCGTATTATTGACAATTGCTCGACATGCTACAATAGGTTATAGTGACCCTTTACCTCATCACTTTGGAATTCCTTACCTGTATAGATAATTATTCTGCTAGGGTAGCTGGGTCATAGTGACCCTGTACCCTAGTTCGGAATTCCTTACCCGTATTGATAATAACATTGTTCGAAGTGCTACAATAGTATGGACCTTTACCCTATCACTTGTTTGGAATTCCTTACCTGTGTGGATAATTGCAGTAGCTAGGTCATAGTGACCCTTTACCCTATCACATACCTGTACCATCTGGACAGGAATCACACTCAATACACATAAACCCATCTTATTAGTAATCAGTGTTCAAAATGCATAGAGGCTTACACTGAACGTAATCATGCTGATTTTAATCTAGCACTCTCCAACAGCAAAGATCCCAGGAGAGGTAGCATAAGTTTCTGACTGTATGTAATAATGGATGCCACAATTAACCGTTAGATTTCGTAAAGGTTTACAGAATATGGTATGTACTTCAGTATCCCAAGTGACAGAAATGAAAACCAAAGTTGGCAGATAAGTTGTGGTTACTACCACATGTATAGCAAGAAATTTAGCAAAGAATACAATTTGGCAGGATGATAGTCTACCAACAAATTTCCAAACACATCAATCAGATTTTGTTCCAAGAGTTTATAATGGAAGAGGGAGGAGAGTATCTTACTCAGCATATATGCTGTAGACGCAAGTGTTTGTGACCTTTCAGTGTTGTTAATACACAAATGTGAACAGTGCAGGATTGTAAGTGTATGTGACTATTTAGCTCATCATATGCTTATATATTTTACTTAGACATGTTTACATGCCATTACCGCTCTGATCTTAGTGCAGGGATGATATACTAGTGGGACACTCTCTCTTGTGTAAGTGGGCGGATGGTGATCCATGTCGTACACTTACACTGGACCAACCCTGACTATAATTTGTCCTATGCTTTAATTTAAGTTTCACCAAACCTGATTTCTGGTGGTGGTGGTGGAGGGGGGGGGGATGCCCCCTGACCCCTAGAGATTTTGGTGTTTTATCTCCACCCCCCTAGCGAAAAATCCTGTATAAAACCCTGCCCATGAGATGCAAACAGCTATTAATCTAGGCTATCGGCACACTTGATCTCTTTGTAACCATAATGGTTGCTATTTTACGTACGTAGTATCCATCTAAATCCACCCCATCCTCCTCCACCACTACCACCACTCGGTGTATATTATGTATGTGTGTGTGCATCAAGGTATATTATGCACTGCCTCACAACGGTTAACATTTAGAATGCGTGTGTTTATGAACGTCAATCTGAATATCTTAACCCCAGCAAAGCGCATGGGGTATGCATGTGCCCTACAAAGCTGATGAGGGACATTAATACACACTTCACAATTGTTAACAGTATATGTAGACTAAGAAACTGTGCACTTATAGACATTATAACTCGCATTTGTGATCTGACGACCCTTACCTATACTGGTCTTGAGCATGCAATTGAGAAAAATTGCATGCATAATGCATTACTAGGTATGGTTAGTTGGTATGACCGAGCACAGTTTCTATCATTTGTGGCCCTTCTTTACCACTAAGAAGCAAACATGAGTCGTGACGTTCCTAACAGTTTTACCTGTATACCATGATATCAGATTTGCCTGATTATTTGTGGATGACAACAACAACAGATGGACCAATTACTTTAAATTCCCCTTTGCACATGTTCTAGGCAGTGTCTTTGTCACATAAATGGTACCACTGACTATTTGTTACCCTGCGCACATGCGTAAGGGGTAAAGCAATCAGTTGCGTCATTTTGTCGTGAACGAAATCTCGAGATGCAGGTGTCCTAGTTACGTTTCTACAGCAACATGTATGTGCACATATTCAGTAGACTTGTACTTGTGTGGGATTTGTGAAGGTTCGTCCCACTGATGTTCAAAAGGTTCAATATGCATACTTTACTGATCTATGGTGAACACAATCATGCAGGGGTGATATGAATACAGGGAAAGAAGCAACACCATACAATGCATGCTACAATGACAAGTATATATAGTAAACATTAAACATACCTAATATTATTAATATCATTGCTGCAGTATGCCCCGGATTGAAATTCATGAAAACACTTACAAGAAACATGCCTTTGTTGTGGCTGATTATCCGTTTTTACCACACTTCATAATTCCCTTGACAACAGTAACTGTTGCATGTGAATTCCTGTACTGTAAGATATAGTCCACGTAGACAGTGACAGAAGTTAATACAAGTATTGTGTACTACATGTAGTTAGCATAGTTATGGAAAGCAGCAGTGCATGTGACAACACTGCAACAATGCAGTAACATCTATTTGCTGATATCGCCTGATCATGCATGGGCTACCTACCATGCAACTTAATAATCTTACATAAATAGGTTAACACATGTCAAACACATCACCAGATTGCATGTCCTACGTGGGTTCAGTGATTTTGAACTCATGCGTGCAAATGACCACACTTGCATTTTTAACTGAATTTGTTACTACTATAAACTCAGTCAGGTGTGACCTCAGCTCTTTGATGGTGGCTAGTTATCAGAAGCCGTATGTGTACTACCTGCAAACCTCTGTAGTTATAATATAGCTACTTCCTACTATACCTACTACTGGCAAAGACAAGACCACAAAAACATGGAAATATGCTGTCTACGGTTGACAATTAGGCTATCAGCTATGACCTTTCATGGAATGGTGAACGACGCAATGGCAGCAAAACTACCAACCATTGAAGAAAGTACGGTGTGTTGTCCACAAGAATTGCTTATTGAAGGCTATGATCATGTTTAATGTGATTGTTGACAATGTAGCCATAAAAATGCTAACCACCTCATGCATTATGCATCCACCAAGGCTTGCAGGGCATGGTTTACATTGTTGAAGCCTAGCTGTGGTTGCATGAAAAAATTATCCCTATTCAACATCCAAGGATATTCACTAGCAACTACTAAAAGGCTTCATTGGCCGACATGCTGAAAAACAGATATATCATTTGTCAAAAATCAGGATATTGATTTAGAGTGTGAAATATGATCAGGCAATGTCATCTCCAATATACAGTTTTCAGTATTCTGAATTTTCCATTTGATTTCAGTTTGATATTTGATTTTTGTTATTTAGCTATAATATCGCTTAAGGTGTTCAGTTGGATTTTAACACATGAATTTTGGTCTGTGAATGCCATAGTTTCAGATTCCATTATTCCATGAAACAGTTTAGGGAACTGTTGATCTTCATTTTCATCACAGCAGGGTGATAGCTAGACCGTAATAATATTACAATAATTATTCAGACTCTGTACGAAGGGAGTATTCAGCAGCTAATGAAGTTAGGAAAAAGGCTGGTCATCATGCATAACTGTTAAGAAGTGGGGCTGCTATTATATAATAAGTACAGAAGATGAAAATTAAATGAACTTAAGAACCTGTTTCCTATAAACTGTGTCATAGCAGGAGTTGGGTCAGTCCCTTTCCATATCCCACATATCCCAGGCTGGATCCTGAGCCAGTCCCTGGGAACAATTCTACATGGAATCAGCCCACTGAATGCACTTTTGCTAGTATTAAGGAGCAATACAAAAAAATTAAGTGTTACAACAGAACAGACGAATACTTGCTTTAATTGTTCACATGCATGCAGCAATACTTTCAGGCAGGCTATTCCACAATCTTACTGAACTTATAAAAAATATGACACAGTTTTAGCATGGGGTTGTTGCAAATATTTACAATGATGGTTTCGAGGGATGGAATATAAGATAATTAGAGGGCAAATAATAAAACTTATTTTCGATTTTGTGAGAGTGGTGAGAGATAGTGTATTGATTATGTCTACCATGCCATGACTTGGCTGCCATATGAGTAGCTAACAATTGGATGGACTTGAGTAATTCTTTGTCTTTCTTGAAATGCAGGTCTCATGCATAATCCAAAATTGGAATGACTTGATGAATCCACCCTGCAAACCATGAACTCACAAAGCTGAATGACTTAATGAGCACACAGTAATACAAGGGGCAAACACAACAGTGGGGGACATCACACTCAGTCATTTTGTGCATACGTGTAAGTGTGAGTGTGTGGGTGTGTGTGTGTGTGTGTGTGTGTGTGTACCTGAGGAGCTCTACAGAATACAATGCTCAATGACAGAACCAAAGCATATATTCCAGAGAGAGAGAGAGAGAGAGGGACATAAAAGAACAGTCAAAATGCAACTATTGAGTGTATAATATAGAACAGAGAGAAAAGGGCCACAAAATAATCATCCTCCTACAAATTACAGAGGGGAGATATACTCTGCTTCGGCTATCTGGAATCTAACAATCATTGTTTGCAAATTTATATAAATCAATGAATTAGTGGCGACTGATGGTACATTGTATGATACTCATGGTGGGGGGTAGGGGGAATGGATTGATCGGACACTGATTCATGGATATAACAATATTATTATGCTCTTGTCTTGTAAATTTTGTGAACTTTCAGTATTTTTTGCAATGAACTAGTTTCAATCCTCAATAACGCTAGATCACCTTGTTAGAAACACTGAACGTTAAACACCTTCAAACTTTGAAGGATGATTGTGGTTTGTTTTTACTTGCCCACCAACCAACCATTCCTGTACATATCCTTATATGGGAATGCACAGGTGTTGAGTAAGCATACAAATTCTAACCAATAAAAACATAGTTGGCGGAAGCAGGGGGGGACCAGGGGCACGTGCCCCCCCCCCCCCCCCAACCAGCTTGAAGTGGGGGCAGTGCCCCCCCCTTCCAAAGCCATGCTTATCAATACTGTAATATTATGTAGGATTCAGTGTCTAAATTTCGTGAATAAGTATGTTTTCTTCTCTTAATTTCAACTCCGATCTCAACAACTAATTCAGGCCCTATTAATTGTGGATCCATGGGAAGTACGGCAGTAAAATAAATGGGTATGGTCATAAATGAATCATCTTAATTTTGTACACCAACGAATGTCTAGTGCCCCCCCCCCCAACCCCCACTGTCTTCCTCCGCCTATGAAACAGTCTGAATCACCCCAGCAGAAGTCTGGCTAAATGTGGCTACAGTGGAGTAGGCTACTCTTGTCACCGTACTCTGCCCTCCAAATATTTGTGGTACAGTCAATTTGACACTTCATTATGTGTTTATGATCAAAGACTTTCTTTTTATGATATAATTTTGTGACTGCCAAGGTTGATGGATCCTTTGCTAATAGTTCTTAGAAGCAATAATATTATCCATTATTAATAATTCTAGGCTCTGATTTCGGCTACAGAAATTGGAATTGGAGCTAGGACATGCAGCACAGTGTAAGTGTGCAGTGTGTGTACATGTAGTCAGTGTGTGCGAGTGTGTGTGTGTGACAAAGAGAGAGAGCTGTAGAGGGTGCATTCTTAGCATTCAAGGGCGGACAAATGGGGGGGGAGGGACACAGGGACTCGAGTCCCCCTCCTCCACTTCGGAAACAAGGGGGGCTGAGCTCCCTCATATTACCAAATGCCCATACTATAATTTTATTGTACCATCATGAATGATGTGAATTATTTGTACATCAGTGCTCAAGAAAAAATTGCTATTAAAGCAGCCCCAAAATGGCTGTCAAAATTCTTCAGAAACTCACTCAGAGAGAATTTTCTGAAGGGGCATGCCCCCAGACTCCCCTAGGTGGGCTGTGGCCCATAGCATAACTGTGGCCATCAAACATCTGAGCTCCCCCTCCCCCCATTTTTACTACCCTTTCTCCGCCCTTAATCTCTATAGTGGGAGTAGTAATTTATTGCTCATAATACACATAAGTGGCCTATAGTGGTACTTTGCTGATTAACTACAGTGGAGCCACAGAACTGCTTCTGTGACATAGACTTGCTGGTTTTTAAAACCACCCTCCCAGCTGGTTTGTAGTTTCAATGGACTTGCATTTTAAGATGTAGCAGCTATATTTTGTCGTACAAAGTTAATAGTACAGTTAATTAAATGCATGTACAGAGACTCAGAGCAGTATGCAATTAGAGGAATAGTTGAGTGGTTGACAAAGCAGAGCACAATTGATGGCTTACAGGCTCAGCAACATGTTGTTTACTGTCGCAATTCTTGACTCACGAATCTGCATGCTAAGGTGACCCAAAGGAATTGGTCTATTATCAGTACCAGTAGTTACTGAATCCACCCACCCACCCTCAACTAACTCCGCCATTGAATAGCTAGTTAAACGTAATGACTCAGCATTCACAGACATCCACATATTTACTGCCAGTATCGTAAGCAGAGACAGCCAGAGGAAAGCATGTTCCATTCAGTAAGGTAATCAATAGAATACAGGCCCATGCTTCCACACCTAACACCATATCTCAGGGGCTGGGGTTGTCAGTCTGGGGATGCTTGTTGCAAGCTCCTGCATGTACAATTACACACCTAACACCTATACCGGTACCTCAGGTCAACTTGCTACAAGTACACATGTATTGCACGGGTATACAACCAAGTTTTGTATAAACTTCACTCAGATAAAGGGATGTGTTATCTAGAATGATACCAATAATGAACAGCTCCATGTGATCATCAAGCTTCCTTAGTTCCCTTTTATGACCACTAAGCTTGGGCTCAACTGATACTCTTTGCTATGCTGATGTTGACAGCAGTATCAAGTATCATAGCAATTTTGTTTGAAAGTTAAAGACAACCTCTGCCACACAATTAGAAATCACTATGATAATTATGCCTTCCTATGACATGGCTCTGCAGAGGTCATAGCTGTAGTTGACTTGATGCTGGGGGCATTGGGCAGGTGCTCCCACACTCTCTGCAATGAGGAAATTGGCTGGAGATGGATGAGTGACCAGGACAACTAGCTGATGACCTATATTCAGCTGCAGGACTAGAGGGTTGTGTACTCATGCCTTGTGGCTTGTGGAGCTCGTTCAGTTGCCATTTTCGCTCCTCAGCAGTCCTTGCTTGGTGCAAGCTGTCAGCAAACATCCGGACGGATGGGAGAACTTTCTCCTTCCATTGCAATGAAAACTGAATATTATTACCACATATTTCACACACTAAATCAAAATCCTGATTTTTTGACAAAATAATCTACATACCTGTTTTTTAGCATAATTATACATGTTGACCAATGAAGCCTTTTTAGCAGCTACTACTGAATTTGCTTGGATGTTGAATGGGGATAATCCCAAATTTTTCATGTGGCCACATGCAGGTTTCAACCATGCAAACCATGCCCTGCAAGCCTTCGTGGACAATGTGGCCATAAAAATGCATGATGTGGTTAGCATTTATTTACTGCTACATTGTCAACAATCATGTTAAACATCATAGCCTTCAACAACAAGCAATTCTTGTGGAAAGCATACCGTACTTCTTCAATGGTTGGTAGTTTGCTACCATTGCGTTGTTCACCATTCCACAAAGGTCACAGCTGATAGCCTAATCTTCAAACTGTATGGCTTCGTGTACAGCATATCTGCAATAGTAAGTAGATACATAGCTACAGAGGTTTGTGGGTAGCATACACACAATTGATAATTAATTAGCCACCATCAAACAGCTGAGATCACATCTACTGGCCTCTTTGTGCTTCAAATCATTTACCAGAGTCCACAAACAGAAGAAAATAATGGTCAAGGGGAAAAAACCTCGTTTTTTTTCTCCCTTGACCATGCCTATTAACCACACCCCTACCTAGTATTGCATTATGCATTATGCAGTTTTGATTGCACATGCAATTTAGGTAAAGGTGCGGGGTATGTGCTCTACTCTAGAGAGCTGAGTCTAGTTGTATGTAATGGTGAGTGAGTGATGAAAGCATTTGTAGAAGAGGGGGGTTTATCTTGTTTTTTTATTTACATGGTAGCATGAGCTATTACACGATATACATTTATAGGTAATGATTGATAATTCTAATACAACCCCAGCTGGCTAGCCTCATCCCCAGGCTCGTTCCCAGATTTTAGCTGGCTGATCCATGAGATAGCAAAAACATTAAAGGGATGGAATGTTTGCTTAGTATTTATGCTGTCAAGGGCTTACAGACTACTGCACATGTGTTGGTATTGGCTCCTCTCTGTTCTACATACATCCCCATAAACTAAACCACAGAACATCATGCTGTCCACGAAGCCACAGAGTTGAAGATTAGGCTATCAGCTGTGACCTCTGTGGAAATGAAATTAATTTGGCATGGCCTTGACAAAATATGGCCAAATAAAATGTCTGCTTGTGAGCCTCAAGACAAAAACTTGATTGTTCTCATTAACATCATGACAGAATATATTTGTGAAGAATATAGGAAAAATGACACCAAAAATTAATAACAAGGATGGATTAAAACTTAATTGGTAAATAAGCAGAGACTACATGAACGCACAAATTAACATACAGACTCTTCGTACAATATTATTTATACAAGAGTACATTACATACAGCGACTTACATGTATAGTACATTAATAAACACAAGTTCAGTCAGTGCATGAAGCCTCTGGGCTACAACCTCCATAGCACCAGGAGAAAGCTTGAAGGAGGGAGTTTCATTGTCTAAGGAGCTGATGGAGCCATAGCCACCACAATAATGACAAGCAGTGTGAGATGGGCTCAACTTAGAATGTCACTACTGACCCGGTTGTCCAAGGCTTCCTTCGTTGACGTACCAGAAGGTGAGTGAATGCATACAGAGAAAAAAAGAGAGAAGTAGTAGCATTTGTAATATTATTATTATAATGGAACCTCCGACAACTGACTGCAACTATTATGGAACCTCAACAATGCAAATAAGAGGCCACGGTCATGACTCATTCCCTATAGTTTACTGTAC
Organism: Stappiaceae bacterium; assembly: GCA_964291365.2. Classification (GTDB taxonomy): domain Bacteria; phylum Pseudomonadota; class Alphaproteobacteria; order Rhizobiales; family Stappiaceae; genus JBDWFY01. The sequence continues at coordinate 90,545 of OZ220009.1, read as the reverse complement.
ACTGCAACCTATGGACACCAAAGTCACGCCCCAAAGGACAAAATTTATATCTGAAAATGGACAGTCTCATGCAAGATTGACTTATTGGTGTAAGAGAGTTGAAAATATTTTGCCGTTCTATGACTTTTACCAACGGACACCTTATCCAAGAATAGAATTTGAAAAAGAACAAAGAACAAGTCATCTCCTCTCTCTTCTCTCCTCTTTCTCTCTCCTTTCTCTCTCTTTGCTAATAGACATACATCTTTATCCTGCCCATGTTTGGTCATGTTTGGTCATTCTGCACTTTGCCATCCACTTTTGTACGGCAAACTTTAGTTGCTTCAGCTGTCTCTATCAAATCCAAGCCACTGTTCTTGACCATGTCCACAAGTCTTAGGCCTGTGAGACAGCCACAAACCAATAATTAACATGCATGTAAATTCAGAAAGCCAACTGTCCACAATACATTACCCCTAAATCTACAGCACAGAGTACATGCTCTAGTGTACCTCAAAGGCATACAGAGCCAACATTGAGGTGTACCTAGCTGCTAGTAGCTTTAGCTTACCGGAGTCATCAACGAATATCTATTCAGTTGGAGGGATGAAATCATGTCGTCCTCCAAAAGCAAGGATGGCAAGGTACCTGTAGTCCTGCCCATCAAGTATGGCCTGCTTTGTAATATAGCCAGAGAGATCCTCAACACTGATCACTGGCCAGAAATCAACAAAGACGACTTCCTGAAACAGGTAATTTTAAAGCCATGAAATAAAAAACCAAAGTTTCATTACATTCTAGAGTAGTTGGCAATGTTCCTTGCCAGCATTGATGTTGTTCAGTCCCAAAGTCCAACAATACGAAAATGGCTGCACCATGCACACCATATGCATGTGCCCAAACTTGATTATGTCAAGCTCAATCTATGTAATATAATGACCCCTTTTCCTCCATTTCCCCCACCCCTAACCCTCTTTCCCTCCCTCCCTCTCTCTCTCTCCTCCTTTCCCTCCTCACCTGTGTGACCACATTGGCCAGACAGATGGATTCCTGCAGGTGGTGCGGTGTAACAGAGGATAGCATGAGTCCAGACTGTTTAATATATAAATGGTGGTAGAGATTCACTGATTCTCAATTGGTACAGAGTACTAGCCAAGCACAATATATATATAACTACACCTATTAAAATACACCATAAACTTTGTATCCCAGAGAAAAGACTTACATGTATTGGTGGGTGTGACTAAGTGGAGTTTATGACCACTATCTTTGGGGCATTCTACAACCAAATGCCTTGGAAAGAACACAGTCACCTTTAGCATGTTCTCGACTGATCTGCTGTCCGGCAAACTATGTGAGTTTAGAAAGCACTGCTGAAGCTGACTCTAGCTCAGTGCTGTCCATCTCCTTCCCTCTCTCCACCCTGACCACCTGTTAAATAATGGATGTATACCTACTCACTGTGTCTAAAAATTTCCTTAAAACATGGAAATGGTGGGAGATACCATGCATAGAGGCCTGCAGGGGGACAATACATGTTGTAGCTATTTGTCATTGTATAAATTAATACATTGTTGCATATTGATATTGTAAAGAATAAAGATCTGACTGCTGTCTGATTCTAGTCCCTATCTCTTCTGGCCCTCTCCCATTTTCTTTCATTACTCTCTCCAGCAATTGATCCAACTCTCCTTCCCTCTATCTCCTCTCTCTCTCTCCTTCTCTCTCTTTCCCTCTCCCTCACAGTTCAAAAGGCCTGGGTTTACAAGTTGTAAAACTACCTTGGAAATACGCATGCACAAACCTAGTTTACAAGACTTGTAAAATTAGTTCATTTACAAATAGTATACAAGCATTTTACGATAGTTTACAAGTTGGAAACTCTTGGAAATGAACTATTTTGGAGCTGTGCCTCTCTCGCTCCCTCCCCCTCCCTCTTTCCATCCCTCTCTCCTCCCCCTTCCTCACCTGTGTGACCACATCAGCCAGGTAGATGGACTCCTGCAGATGGCTCATTGTGAGGTCCTTGGCCTTGTATCAATGGTTGTGCAGTAGCTAACCATACCGCTTAGCTTTGCTTGATTCCTGTGCCATAAAAATAGCTTCAAATGGTTAAAAAAGTTTCTTTCATTCATGTAGGACAATTGACTTTTCAACATTGAGATACTGGAGTTTGCCTGTTCATTGACTTCAGTGTTCAAATGACTAAGTGAAGGGTAGCACACTATATTGTATGCCCTACTACATCCTACAAAATTGCAGAATTTATGTTTACCACAAGCATGGATTGTAGTCAGATTTACCGGTGTGATTACTCCAGTGAAACCTATCCACCAAAAACTTTGTTGTTTTGAAGAAGTTTGGATCTCTATTAAGGCAATAGGTGTGCAATCCACAGGCATTATCATATATGATGTACTGGGGTGCTAATAAGAAACATTAATAAGTAGTCAGCATGACAAAGATCAACAATCATCATGCTATTATTTACCTGTTGTAAATCGGGTACGGACAATAGTGAAAGGCATGTTTGGAGATTCACAAGAGAGCATCAGCTGAAAGCCGTAGCATATACCTATACAAGCATAATGTTTGGCATAAACAAGATGTAATGAATAATATAATGTTGGCAAACCATGAGGGCAGAACACAGTGAATATTCCAGGTAGGAGAGAGGGATGGCCACGGTACAGTTTTGTACACCATGATGTATGACTTTGTTTATCAGCTTTGTACCTTTGACGCTCCCACAACACAGGTAAACATGGAAAGTAGGATTTGCTGTCTAGTGCTGAGTTTACCGATACTGGAATACAAGGGTGTAATGGAGTGGATACAAACGGTAGCTGTGCCTTATGCACCATACTAATCACCAATGGCCGATATTCTAATGGGAGCAATGTATTTTCTGGTCCAATTTTGCAAATTAAATCATGCAAAATGGGCACATTGTCTTGCAAGAACTTCCACCTCTCAGGGAATTTTCTCACTTCCAATCCATTACAGAGGTCACTCATCAGATTGATAACCTGTGGACTTGGAGTCAGAAGAGCACAGACAGGAGACTTAGTTGACAGATCTGAGAACAAGCTGGAACAAACATATGGGCAGGGAATAGGTTTTTCCATGTGGATTATCAGATTCGCTAGAGCAGGACAGTATTCTGATAAGCGTGTTAAAAGATTATCCACATCTGAAGCAAGGTATTGTGCAAGTATGTCATTGTCAGTAGCAGTGGAAGCGTACGTCTTCAATAACTGGCGACATTTGTGGTCATCAATGAATACTCGGTCATGAATAGAGCTAATACATAAAAGAGCCATCACTTTAAACATACAATTCAGAAGCAAGTGCAATAATAGCCATACATGACTGTATACATGCATACCATCCTTGTAGCAGTGCATATTCATCTGTACATGGGGATACTTCTTCAGTTGGCAGTAGCTGACGACGAAATGCTAGAGATGTTGCATCACAAACTATAGTTTTGGGTTGGTCACCACATTTTGGACAGACGAACCCACTGGGGTAATCAATATCCAGGATGTTCAGGTAGTGATACCATGAAGCTCTGAGCCAGTTGTAAGGGAAGGATGTCTTGAAATTCCTTTCACCACTATCAGCATGAAGAGCTGACATAATATTGTGAAACGTATAGAGTGGGCACCTGAAATCATAAATTTAGTCTTGGTTAAACTTGAGCATAATAGTGCCAAAAAATATAGCAGTTGTGGTTATGAGGTAATGATGATGGTGCAGCTAATCTGTGATGATTGAAACCTATGAATTATGAGAAACAGCAATGATACATCCTAAATCAATCATTGTAAGTGCTAAAAAGATCTCAGGTCCAGAAAATGCTACGGAAAAAAAGAGCAAACAAATAGCTAATTATGCTAATTTTCTTTGGGCTTATTCAATTTCAGTTTCATTATCAAGGTAATGTCGAATATGTTCCTATCAAAGCCGTACTGATAGCCAGAAGGTAGCTCAACGTACCAAGCTATGCAAACCGGATGAATTGGTCAGAATCTCGCCTAGGCCCACTTTTTATTACTGCAGGCAAACTATATTTTACAAAATCTTATACTCTTCATCACATTGTTAGCAAAATCACACTATATCACCATCTCTACAATACTAACACACATCCCGAATATTAGTCAATCACAAGCTACTGCAATATAAATGCAGGCAAACAGCAATAAATTAACAACTTAGGATGTGGTCAATCAAAAAGAGAAAAACTCCACCCTACTATACACTGTGGTTTGTAGGGCTGCCTAGCAAATAATGCTAACACACATCCTAAATGCTCATACTGATAAAGTAAAACCAGTCAGTTGCAGAGAAACAAAGCAAGTTACTGCACTTACAAAATTAACAGCACCAAAATGAGCAAATTTTTATTTTACTAGGTTGTATGGTGGCCCAGAAGGGCCATGTCCATTACCAATTTCAATATTTCCATTTACCAATTTTGAATTTCTCATTATCAACTTCCAGTATGGGTATTTCTCATGACCAATTTTGAATTTTCTCATTTCTGACTTCTAATAATATTATGTACTGGGATTTTTCTGCTTTCCAATATGGACATTTCCAAGTACCAAATTTGACTTTTTTCAATTTCTAATTTGATATTTCACATTATCTTAGCTTGTGTGTAATATATAAAGTTTCTTACGGGACCTTGGTCTGGATCCAACGACTACATGCTTGTGACCTTTTAGGGGGTCTGGGGGCAGCAAATTTTGACACAGTTGGGAGACAAATTCTTAGGCTTTCTGATATACACAAGCAGTATTAAAGATAAACTATGTTAAGGTGATCGGGGAGAGGGCTCTGCATGCCCCTCCCCTCCCCTCCCATAAGAAAAATGACTCAGAGACTGCTGACTGTGCCCCCTAAGTAGATATTATATTATGCCAGTCATAGGACATTGGGAAGGGTGGGGTGGAATTTTTTGACCGCATGGGAGTTTCTATGGCCATTAAGTAAAACTTTAGCCACTTGAACACTTAGAACTTACTCCTTCCTGTTTTCTCTGCCCTGTAACCATACAACTGAATATCAAAGCTAGCTGAAATGAAACTACTAAGTCAGTTCAGTATAGCTAGCTACATTACACTAATTTTATCCAAGCTGTTATAGCTACCATGGTTAAGCTGTATGAGGAGCTAGTAAAATTATGCATGGTATGTATTGCAAAACACGATACAGGGTGAGGGATTTGAATTGTTAATCAAGTCAAGACTTAGGGGGGATATTCATTTTACATTACCTGGGTTGTGGGTTTAGGAGGGGCCACAGGCAAATGGCCTGGGGAAGGGAACTGAAAGGAGCAAGCCAACTCCTTGCCTGGCAGAAGGGGTTTTCATTAATTTTATGAAAAGAAACTATCAATACACACTTGTAGGTATCAAAAATAGTAATGATTGTGAAATATCAAAGGAAAAGTCAAAATTGGAAATTGGAAATGTCCACATTAGAAAAGCTAGTTTAGTAAAGAGAAATGTACATATTGGAAGTCAAAATGAAAAAAATTCAAAATTGGTAATGAGAAATATCCAAGTTGGAAGTTGGTAATGAGAAAACTTAAAATTGGTAATTAGAAATGTTGAAATTGGTAATGGACATGGCCCTTTTGGGCCACCGTAAGGTTGCAATAAAAATAAACTTTTCTACTTAGGATGTCGGTTGCTTTCTTGAATAAAATTTCACTAATCAGATTTTTCATTTTTGCTAAGTATGTTCTTGTCAATAAACAGAAACCATACTAAATCTGCAGCCCACAGTTAAAGAGTTGCCATCACTATAGCATAGATCAATACTCTGTCGGAAATGTCTAAATAGACCGCCAACACATTCTACATAGGATGAGGTTAGCATTTAAAAAAGAAACCATCAAAACTTCATACTTAGCTACATGGTGATTTTCCAATTTTGGTATTTCACAATATTAATTAAGCTAGATGTAATGGCAGTCATTAATTTTGGTTGGTTGGTCCCAAACATTTAATAAGGTGATGGCAATGCTGTTGTAGTGTAATGAAGATAATTGTGGTAGAAATTTGGTAGATTGTAATGGGGTGGACCAAAACTAAGATTTTTTTTACATGTCCTGCTTATCAAAACATGACATTTCCTGGCATTTTTTTTACATATATCTGGCAGAAAATAGGGCAGAATTTATGCAAACAAATGAAATGTGTAGAAAATCTTGCCCTATCCTACAGTTTTCCTACATATATGAAATCCAAATTTTCATCCAGTGATAGCAATGGGATAGAATGACATGCCAAATTTCATCATAATATCATAACTAACCCACTGTGAAGAAAATGATGCATGTAAGACCGCAACACACCATATGAAACAAGAAATATGCCCATGTTAAGAATTGCATAATCAGATCCATCAAAGTGAACAGTAAGGCCACATCTATCATTCAGACACCTCAACCTGTACACTATACACAGGTGGTAAACAAGTGATGTTTGTGCAAGTACATGATATAAACTGCATATAGTGCATGGAATGTATTCTTAATAATATCTAGGGGAGCCAGATACGCTTCAGGTATGAGGCAGCCACTAAGGGCCTGAGAGAGTAGCGCTACACAGATACATGTAGTTGAACTTGCCAAGCTCCAGCTGGAGTTCGACTATCTGTACAGTGCTGTGATATGCTGAGCTTTCAGCCTATTTCTTAGTGGCTGGCTCACACCTCAAGCATATATATCAGGCTCCCCCACAAAATCGCAGGCAAGTGGCCACTATCGGATAAGCACCCATGTACTTACCAAATTTCAAGGGGTCAACATAGTAGTAGTACCCTGGGTGAGCACCCACGTGGGCATAGTGCACGAATTTTGCTTAAGCACCCATGGGTGCTTATACCTGGAACACTATGGTATGCACAATTATTTAGAACTGGTATAATATAATTATGCACTTGGTAAGTTTGCTACATAATTTCCTAACTAAGGCTGTATATACCTACTGATAGTTTAACTATTACACAACCTCAAGTGAGATATGTGCAACACTAATTTGCGATCGATACAATCTACACTTCTGATGCACCCATGCATGCATGCATTAGCACATGTATGATACAGTACCTACATACAGTCATGTACTTACTACTTGGGTATAGTCAGGAATTAATATAGGCTTTTTCGAAGTGTGGGGAAATTAATTCTAGCAGGTGGTAGTGTACTAAAGTAGGGCAGATCTGGAGGTATACTCTCCCCAAGAAATTTACAATCTCTGAGACTGTCTCTGCAATGGTGGCTTCTGTACGGTACTTATTGAGACCACTTGGACAAATGATTTAGTATAATGCTATGCAATTTTCAGGGGGGAGGGAATCCCAATGTGCCCTCCTCTGTATTAATCCCTGGCAGAGAGGTATATTAACTATAACCTGTAACCTTACCCAATCCTTTATGTATACTTCTTTCAAAAATTAAGGGAAGAGCAACTTGAAACCTCTGTAGCACTGACCGGCATGAAGGGCACTGCTGGGGCTCAATAGGTGATGGAATTATAAGTTCTTCAGCATCTTCTGTTCCAGTAGACAAAAACGAGAGAGTGCCTTTACGTAAAATACTCTGTTGAGTTTGTGGGAGCAAAAAAGGTGTTTTTTTCCATGAAATTCCCACTGGAGAGGTTGTTTTGGAAGACTTTGTTTGGGATAAGCTTAACCGTCTTGACAGTTCTTCGAGGATTTCAGGGCAGTGTTCAGATTCGATCAGTTGTTTGGTATGAAGAGTATGTTTACATGCATGACGACAAAGCATACAGTACAGATTATGGTTGACAACTGCGACTACACCATATTCATTTTCTTGGGATGGGATGCAAACACAAACCATACTGTTGTCTTGACTAATTGGAAATATTCCTTGAAATCCTGTCTTTAGCAAAGATCACACACCTGATAAGTAATATGAAATATTTAACTTACTTCTAAATCAGCATGAGTGGGAATTATTTGCCTGCTTGGATCTATAGTAAAAAATATATATACAGTAATGAAGTATTTGATATCACTATTATGTTGTTACCATTAAGAAAGTCGTTCGGAGTTAAATTATGTTCAGTATCAAAAGCCTCAACAAGTGTCTTTACAGCCTTAATGTGCATACAATATGGAGCTAGTGACTCAAGCTCTGTGTTGGAGAATTGGTGTATATTGTACAAGTATACCAGCATAATCTAACTTCACCTTCATATGATATTTCCACTTCAGAGCACATACTTTTCACACAGTTAGATGGATTACAGTAGCACCAGTAACCCCATTCACATCTCTTATCACAAAACATGATTCCTCTCCGCTGCACAACTACAAAGTGGTTTCTCTAAACAATGAATATCAACTTTATTATGGAAAGCATTCATGCAGTGATTATTAGTTATACTTTCAACTCCACGGAGCACTTATCCTTATTGAGTTCAAAATCTTGCACCATAACTGCAGTAAAACTGTAGTTACAAAACACAGCGGTCTTCTCCTGTTTCAACAATAAGCTATAAGCTTGTACATCATCGACATTTAGCTTCAGGGTGCTAACCTATAGGTGCAATTCAAGAGCACAAACTTATGATAGAGAAATTAAGTATCATTATACATCTGTAAGCGCAGCATGTATATACTACCGTAGAAACTGGCTGTTACGTGCATGCACTTATAACTTGTGGCAACAAGGAAATACGCGCTTAACAAAAAACATGCACTTAACAGGAAGCATGTGCTTAATTAAAAGGGCTAAGACACGGTAGGTGGGGCCAACAGAATAAGCGTAATAAAAAGTATGCACTTGATGTGCTTAGCAACCAGTTTCTACGGTATATAGATTTCATGCATAGCCTGTAATACATGCCTAAGAGAAAACGCATATACCTAATATAAAAATTTTTTATGCACTGTAGCTAATAACATCAATAGAAACTTCAGACCAAAACACTCATAACTATAAAGCTTACAACTTCAGGGTTATCTTTAGGTAGAGTAGCATCATTCTCTGTTCCCTATATACAAATGGATAACTTCTATTGGTAGCTATCATATTGGATTGGATTCATGAAATCTGTGCATATACATGCAATAAATTTAATAACCTACAGAGAGAAGTGATTTAGCTGAAGAATCCTCTGACGTGGGCAGAAGATCTGTATTCACATTATCCTCCTCTGGCAGGGGGGCAGTAGATTGGGGATTAGAAGGTACAAAGTGCACACAATCAGCTCGTAAAAGCATGCCCTGTTTAAGAACATAAACTGATAATCTCAAAATTTATATGATCACAGGCTTATAAACTTATAAACACAGTGATAGTATAAACAGCTCCTCACACAAGTTGTAGATGAATATTCTGGTGAAAAAGCACTATCCAATAAATCAGTCTGCTCATCTATGGCTGTACCACTATGCAATTGTGATTGAGACACCTATACATGCAGATGTTAACATATAACACTTTTAGGGTTCATTGTACTATTGACTATAGCCCACTTTCCTGGCATTCAAATTTACTATACATGGACCTACTATTTATAGGGGCTCTCTGCACATACCATGCATATGTAATTACCAAGTTCTAGTATAATTAATATGCTAATCAGTAGCGTCTCTAGGTAATTTGTGTACTGGGTGCATACTTAGAAGTATGGTGCACAATTAAGCTAGCAGATGTATAGTAAGTACAGGATAGGTAGCTACTCTATGCTTGATGTTTATGCCGGTAGCCTTGTATTATTGTTGTAAAATTCAATGGTGCAATAAGTGCATGTAGGTACACTTACATGTACCAGTACACTTGCTATACTGGCTGTGGTTATGCAGTTATACTACTACTTAATACTCTCATCTCTGATGCAATGCAGCCACCGCCACAAACTGCATCAGGTTGTGGCGGGTAGGGGCACCTGGGTATAGGACCTCTGGAGCCACAGCAGGCTGAGGTTATGATAATCGTCACTGTACCCCCGTCCCCTAGCTTTTCTCCCCCCTGCCCTGACAATCATAACCCCTGCTAATTTTGGGGGGAGATGGGCGGGGTATGCCCCGCCTATACCCAAGCCCATTCACAGTGGATGAAACCACCCACTGGAGAAAACTAGCAACTCCCCAACCACCATTACGAGAAAAGAGGGTGGGGTAGCTTGGGTGGGAGATCCAATCCTGGCCCAAGTAGCTTTGCTTCTGTCTTAGCCAACACATGGACTGAGTGGCTGAACCCACACGCATGAGTGACTATCTTATGCACGAGGTCGCTGACCCCACCTACCATTAAGTGTACCGGGTGCACAGGCATGCGCAAACACCTACTACCGGTAATAATCCTCCCAGCCAGCCCGTCCCCAAGCCGACTTCCCCGACTCGGTATTAACCTTGGTTAACCTGAATGGTTAACCTACATTGTAACAAGACAATTCATACAGTGACTTAAGGGCTTGGTAAGCATTTAGCTAAAGGGTGCAATGGTGGATGGACTGGGTGCATATGAATCCACATGCACCCCCGTGGCGACACTACTGTTGCTACTTGATCTCTTTTGCTAGCCAAGTTAGCAAATAAGCAGCAAGACCACTATTGCATGCATATTGCTTACAACTTTTTTTCTCTGAGGGATTGGTCTTTTACGTGGTATTGGTGCTTTGAAATCATATTTGGGGTCCTTAAAATCACGAAACAGAGGTTTGTATGGCAGAAGTTCTCTTGAAACAGAACAACGCTTTCGATTCATATCTGATCTGCATAAGATATAAAAACATGACTTGCTATAAATATGCATCATCTCTGTGCTACAAATACCATAGAATCTGAAGAATGAGCTTATAGCAGTAAGTGGAAAGGTAATATTGTAACGTGGGTACTTGATAGCGGCTGGTGTTGGCACCGACAAACAACTGCACTTAAAATTCTTATTCAATAACATGAACATTGGTACATACATGGTCAGCTTATACCGTATAGCTGGAAATTTTCGAGGAATCCAATTTTTGCGGTTTTCGTGCTTGACTGGCAAACAACGAAAATTAATCCTTGAAATAAAACCTAAACGCACATTCATGCGACCCATGTATGTGCGATTAGCAGGGGGCGTGGCCACCATGATTGCAATGCTGCTTGATCGATCTGACAGCTGGTCTACTTCACACCAGTTTGTTGTTGTTGAGCTTCTTCTACGGGACTGTCTCTGTTACGCTATTTCAAGGTGTCTAGCTGCGATACTGCCAAGCTTGGGACGTGACCGATGATTACTCCCGATCATATAACTGCTACAGCGAACGGATTGCGATACTTCTCTCATGCAAGATAGCTCTTCTCCAACAGCAGCACACCAAACTTTCTTGATAACCACGGACCATAGCCTCTATCATATGCTACTCTCTTGTCATTTCTGCTACTACTCATCGCTCACTGATTTTTTTGTCTGGTTTGAACCGCGGCACACGTTCTGGAACGCCCATCCACGAAAATTAGATTGCGAAATCTTTGCAGATTGCCCTTCCATGAAAATTGGATCCCTCGAAAATTTCCAGCTATACAGTATAGACAGCAGAACACACTGTAACACATTTACACAACATTAACATGGCTAACATAGCAACGTCACATTAACAAATATAACTGACATGTTACCACACACAAGTGACAACACAACATAGCAACAACACATTAAACCCTCAAAAATCAACACATGTACTACAAACAAATTCTTAATCAAAGTTCCAGCACGTTTATTACACATAACACTTAGCTACTGACAACACTCATAACACTATAATCTGCATCTAAAAACAATAATGTGACAATCTTGTTAATTCAGACTTTATGAGTCATCTAACGTGATATTTGTGAAAGCAATGATGATTACATTCGATACTGGTAAAGCTAAATCTTGCTGAAAGAATGTTAGAAAGAGTGTTTAGGAGGGCATGGCTAATCACAGCTGTATCACATGATTGATTATGAAAAAATATTGTTAAACTTTCATTTCATGATCAGCAGTAAGGAAATATGCGCTTAACAAAGACATGCGTTTAACAGGAAGCATGTGCTTATCTCTATTAGTTATATATGGGGATAGAGAGTTGTGCCAAAAATGATAAAAGTGGGTTTTATGATATCTGCAGATGTTATAGCACAGTGAAGCTTGTTTGACTGCAAAATTAAAAAAAAATTGCTCTCTTGCCTTGAAGCACTGTACTTGTTTGGTCAGTTTGCTAAGCATATGTGCCTAATAAAGAGTGATAAGGCTCACACAAAACGTAGAGTATGTGGTTAATAGCGAGCTGCTCTTAACAACCAGTGTGTCCACGGCAATTCTGAACATCACACTGCATATAGCTAGACTCTCATGGTTACCATATTAGTACCTTCTATGATTCAGATTGCATTGTACTGTGAATCTGATCACCAAACCGTAAGCAGCTAAAACCACACGGTTACCATATTGATACCTAAGGAGACCACATGATCATGCTGTGATTATAGGTCATACAGTATTTTCACTAGACTAAAATTTAATAAGCCCAGTAACAGCTTAAATCTGATTATGACACTGCATACAGCTAGACTGTTATATCTACCATACTGGTACTGGTTTATTTAGGATAGTGGAATATAGTATGATCTCCAATGATCATGGCGTAACCATATGCTATCTTCTTACTATAGCTATCATCATGGTAACCATAACAGTAGTGTGATGATCAGAATTGATTCACCAGTAGTTGTTGGGTGCAGCGTCATATGTACAGTTTAATAATATAGGGGAGGGCGAAGGAGGCATTTGCCCCAATACCAACGATCATTGGAGTTCGAACAGTACTCCACTGTAGATATAATATAATGAATTCTGATTACCTCAGTGTGTGTACATGTAGCTAGAATCCTGTGGATACCATACTCAGGGGTTCATTTAGAAACTTTCTCAAAGGGGAAGTATTGTAGATTAATTTGTGATCATAATTTAATTAACTACTAGCGACCATGCAATCTTCCGATGTATTTTGTCTCAATTCTATATTCATGCAACACAATACCATATATAAGCTTGTTAGTGGCGTCTAGACCCCAAAGGGGAAGAGGGCATGTAACTATCGTAGTGCTCTGTATACCTAGCAAAATTCAAACCAGACAGTGGTTTGTAACTAATTATAGTAAAAACAGCTGTCCAGACTGCACTATGCATGCTGAGGATTAGCCGCTAAATGTGAAATTGTGAAATTGGTAGTTCAACGAGAGATAAAAATTATTCATTTCCAGAGCTATTTCCAATTCGTTTTCAATATTTCCAACTTGAAGGTTTCCATCCAGCTCATCTAGATCAGTGAACGAAAGTATATAGCATTGTGTCAGCCCCCCTATCCCAAAACCTCTTCTTACAAACCACTGCTTGAGCTCTACAATGGTAAGAGTTGTGCCCAAAAGTATGTATCCCCTCTGTACCTGGTGGCTGGAATTGTATAAATACTACAGAAAATTCAAAGTCTACAGCTACTAAGCAGGACTTAAACATCAAAGTGCATAATTAGCAATTCTGGCCATTAATTTGTATTGTCAGCACCTGGTGGCTGTATTTGGTCTGATATTGTGTAAACACTACAGAAAATTCAAGGTCTACTTACATGCATACTTACTAAGCAGAACTTAAACATGCACAATCAAACCAGTCAGTGCCTTGTGGCTATAATTGGTCTGACATTATGTAAACCTAAAGACCATTCAAAATATATTAAGCAGAACTTAAACATGCAAAATAAAAATGCAATTCTGGTCATTAATTTGTATTATCAGCATCTGGTGGCTATAATTGGTATGACATTGTGTAAACACTAAAGGCCATTCAAAGTCTATTTGTGGTCTATATACTTAACCACCTAAGCAAAACTTGTCTGACACTGCAATATAGATCTGATATTGTGTAAACACTACAGATCATTCAATTTGTGGTCTGCTTACCTAAGCAGAATTTGAGCATGCACAATCAAAAGTGCCTATCTGACAAAAGTGTTTGCATGCTGTAGAGCTTAAGCAGTGGATAGGGGGAGCTGACATGATGCTCCCTAATCTTGGGGGGTAGGGGGGATTCGAATGCTCTAATTGCACAAATATAACAATAACCTGACAAGTTCAAGGGAGGTTTCAGATTTATGTACCGTACTTTAGTACTAACAGCCACTGGGTAGGGTATGGAGCACACAAGGAATGGTTTAATGGTCAGCTGCAGCACTTAGTCAAAAATTAATGATCAATAGTTGTACCCTCCAAAAGACTGATCCTCGTTTGCATGATCCCCTGCAGATTTTATCACAATTTTAATTTCAAGCGTATTCAAGTGGATGAATGGTCTGTGTGGATGTAGCACTTGTATTATACGCTCATGTTCATTAGGGTGTGTGAGCGCATGCTCCTCCAGGAAAATTTTGTCTGAGAACATTTATGATTCATTTTTTGAGGGTAAAAGTGAGGTATGGCTGGAGACATCTCGGAACGGACACCCCCCCCCCCCCCCCCAGGTACTTTTAATTAAGCTTAAAAAGACTGTTAGTGATGGATGAAAAAGTACTATTCGCCTTGCCTTACTGGTGGCTATAATATTATGGCCCTGAATGAGGTTTATAATACACCCTTTTGATTAATCATTCTACCCATCATCATACTTAACTTGCTGCTAATTGATACCCTCTTAGCTATTCCAAGCAATTCCCTCTTGAGGGCCCAACTAAACTAGCATGGATTCCTAAATAAAAAAAATGTCGCTTTCAACTACCAGAGCATACCAACCCAGCTGCCTTACTATCCACTAACGCATGGCTAATTGCTAGCAGGCCAATGTAACCCACGATTATCCCATTTTACCTAGTTAGATCTACCGCTTAATATTATTAAAGCTACTCTGGCTCAAGTGTCTTGCGGATGTGATCATGCTCTTTCATAGAGGCATGTTAGCTAGCTATGAGTCACAAACATTCCACCGCTGCTGGGCCTCCGGCTTGCCGTCCATATTACATTAATTTTCAGTGAATGCCCTTATTCCATGCTCACTAAAGACAAGGCCATGCTCATGCATGCATGCACTGTCATAGTGTTGTATGGCCAGACTCACTCTCACTGAGTCTCAGTGGCCATGCAGACTCGACTCTCAAGGAGCTAGAGTGATGCGAGACTAGCACACACATGCATTCGTAGTGAAATGCAATCGTAGCCATTCATGATCAACGAACATCTTTAAGTATTAAAAATGATACTCACAGTCTCGAAAAGCGGAAGAAATAAACCCAGTAGATGCGTTGCTTGATCAGCTCTACACGAGATGAAAGACTCTGATTGCACTGCTCGCAGTGGATGATCAGCCTGAAAACTGAAAACCGCCGTATTTTATAGTATCCAGCCACGAATAGCAGTAGCCGCACGCATGCGCGTAAGTGGGCGTGGTTACAACCGCCAACCAACGATGCACGATCGTTCTCCTCGGAATGCGGTCGGAGATTGTATATATGGGACCCTGCTTCGTGTGACCACACCCACCAATTAAAAGCGCGCTATACGCTCGCGCGACGATGACCGCGCATAGTCAGTGGTCTCCAACCTCGTACGTGTAGGTCGAGTCTGTGGTCGAATCCGATTCACGAACGACACTGTAGACACGTGAAACTGCCGGCTGAGAAAGTATTGAATGTACAGGCGTTCTCAACCTGCTAGCTGCAGTGGACCCACTCCAGTCTACCCGATTCAAAGGTGCACTGCACGGCCACGGTAGGGCAACGACTGTACTGACAGGGATCATTTATTGACAATTACGACAGTAAGTGTCATATTATTATTATGCACCTATCAATGTAATACCCCACTACCCTCCTCTCGGGCACTATAGGGGGCAACATAGGGGTATTGACATAGAAACCCGAACCCCACACAGGGGCATTTGACATGCATAATTATGTTCAGTATTGGTCAACTCCCCTATCATTTCCCCACTCGGAATGGAGGATAGAGTAGGGATTTGATAGACAGAGCTGGCCCCACCTAGGGGATATTGATGAGTTAATTAGTCAAATCCCCACCTTGCCCCCTATAGTGCGGGAGGGGGGTAGTGGGGCATTACATTGATAGGTGCATTATAAAGATACAATAAAGAGGTTCCCTCTCCAGGCTGCCTAACACATGATGAGGTTAGGGTTTTGGCAGCCTAGCTTGTCTTTAATGAGCATGGAATAAAGTGCATACACCGAAATGCGATATGGACACAGTAACCTCACAAGTAGCAGTTGTTTGTGCAGTTCTGTTGTTGTGATACTTGGACCCCCAGTCCATATATTCCTGAAACATATGGGCTACCCATGAATCTGAACAATACATCAATGCATGCCTCCTCATATACTTAAATCAGACTGCCTGAAACTTATGATCGGGCCTGCATAAGCAGTTAGCTGTCTTAGATGAATGAGTTGAATGAGTTGGAAAGGGATTGGAAAGTATATATTAGCATGTATACTTCAGTCCCACGTGCACAAGATGATCTTTTCCTTTGGCATTTTGAAATGAGTTACTCAACAGTAGTCATCATGAGTATGGTTCTGTAATTCGTATTAATTGAACTCTGTTACTAATTAGACACTTGTTAAAGGTACGGAAAATCTTTAGCTCCATCATGATACATGCATAGTTAGCAGTAATTACCAATTATCGATAGGTACATAAAATTGACCATTGTATATCTCTATGAAGCTTGAATTGACTAATCTAAATTCCATGTCACCCACTCAAAACCCTTAACTGGTTGAAATTTATGCATGCAACTAAGCGATAATATGTACCAAAGGTCAAATATTGATACTTTCTTGAAGCATTTCCTCCACCCTCTAGCAGCAGCAATAATGCATATCATAATGATAAGGGTTGTTGTACAGATAGCGTTTGTTGAACTGAGTTCAAAGGTCTTTGTTCAATCTTTATGCAATATTCAAGTCAGGAGATAGCTACAGCCCGGGGAAATTAGATGGTTGGTATTCAGTAATCTATGCTAGCTAAAGTTAATATTTAGTTGTTCCGGATCATACAGTTCCACAGCTGAATCATGTAGGTAGAAAATGGAACATGTGTGGAACTGTGAGTTTCCAATCCCTCTACCCCTCCTTAATTGTTGGAGAGTTCAGAGCTGCCATGCAGTCCACGACAAGGGATATACAAAACCCAACTCCAACCTTCCATAAAAAAGAAACATTGCTTTTAGGTACAGTCAGTATTCATAGGAGTCCAGCTATTTCTATTTCAAGTGGGGTCCAGATAGTTCCGAAAGATTGGGACTGGGATTCCAGCAGATATTTAATATACGAACCAGGGGGAACCGAATGGTGGGGGACCAATTTTGTCATGATAGGCTGTTGCATACATGGTTGAATGCTTAATTTGTGACCAATAATTACCCAGTGGGAATATCTACAGAGGGGGCCTGAGTCCCCAAATCAAGATTAAAACTTTCAGTATAAACTAGTAGCTACACTCCACAGAATTGAAATTCTACAGGTGCAAATGTTAGCATGTGATCAACAGAGGTTCAATAACAGGGTGGGCCCATGCCCCCCCCCCCCCCCCCCCATTAAACCCGCCACTGTAAGAAATTTATGTGCCTAGCTAGCTAAATGTTTCATGGAGAAATTAATACCCACGTACTGCTTTGTACTACAGTACCATTGAAGCAGTGCACTCCCCTGTGTGTAGCTATTATAACCAGTAGCTATACACAGTAGCTATGGCTGCTTTCTGTGACTTAAATTTCGTGGTTTAACGGATGGCATTGGTGCATAAAGTTCCTAGTTCAGCATTGAGCTCTGGTGTTGCCATGCCCAAGCCCACATATGGAATCCAAATGCGGGCTGTGTAGCTACATCCGCACACATATCATGCTGACAGTGCAAATTATCCCTGAATAGTGCAGTGCAAGGTCAGATGGTGGCTAAATTGTTGCATTTGGTGCAGGTATGTAGGCAGGGAGGCTTCCGCGTTGCCTGAAAGCCCCCTCCCCCACTCCCACCTTCCCATTGCTGAGCCTTACAATGCCACTATTAGCTAGCCAGTTTCTCACCTACAGTTGAGCAAGAAATGCGTTTCAATCAGTAAAATTATCTCTTGACTCCGAGATCGAGCACCATTAATATTGCACACACACGGATAATTTAAAGGGGGCATAGTCTCCAAAATTTTGCATGTACTATGTGGAAGCCCCTCAAAAACTTTCTGGTTATGCCACTGTGTGAAACCTCACTAGAGGTGCTAGTTAGGATTGTGAATTTGAGAGTTTACTGCTAGGCATCTCCTGTGCTTGTATGAGTGTCTAAGTATGTTGATTAGCAGCAAGTCAAGTCCTCCCCATACAACTGATGATCATTGTTCCTGAATGGGCAACTTGTTACAGCGTGATTTTGATAATAGCTAAGTTAGGCTCATCGAACCATGCCTTCCGTGCTCCACACCCACCATTTCAGTCACTGGGTTGTTGGCTATATAGTAAATGGCATCCTCATTCTATATATGTGACACTAACCAAGACTGCCTTGTAAGAGATTGGCCTTTTTTTATACCCCCTCCCCCCCCCCCCCCCCCCCCCCCCCCCCAGTGACCACACTAGTGCCTGTAATTACTACTGTCAGCACCTGGTGGTCTGACATATCAAATGGCTTCCTCATTCTATATACATACAAACATTTCCTGCCTGGTAAGAGTGGCAACACTAGTAGCCACAATTATATATTGTCAGCACCTGGTGGCTTGTAATTGGTCTGACATAGCAAATGGGTCCTCATTGTGTATACATTCAAACAACTCCTGCCTTGTAAGAGTGCCAACAGTGGTGCCCACAATCCTGTATTGTCAGCATCTGGTGGCTTATAATTACAATGTAATTAACCCTCTGCGCATGCCCAAGAGGGTTATGGTAGTCTGTTTGTGTGTCTGTATTACTGCTCTAGCTGCTCCAGTGTTGATTTCTACTGTCCAACCTCCATAGTAACCGAATCAGCACGATACTTCAAAGGTTTTTGACCCGTAGATTTTGCTAAAAGCGCTGTGTTCAAAAGTTATGTCCAGATTTAGCTCATTCGCGGCCATACTACATAGCATTCTTGGCAAGATAAACTAAGCCACACCTTTCATTTCGTATGCTAAAAATAGGTACTATGACATCGTGCTGTTACTAGCTATTACATACACTTGAATTGATTGTGCAATGCTTTCCGGTAAAAGTCGTCAACATCACCTGTACGTGTTTGAGCTATTGTTGACTACTGCCAGTGTACTGTATAGCATGGCTTAAAGACAGTAAAAAGCTACATCATTAAACTCTCTAGGTGCGCTATTGGGCCAGAATTACTGATTCATCACAAGTTGGCGCCATGGCAGTGGCTGCCAGACCCCTCCGAGGGTCTGGCACCCAGACTAGGTAGTGGCAGGGTGAGTCAGCATTTTCTGTAGCTATAGTCCACTGTCCTATGTACATAGGTGGCGGAAGCATTTTGAAGGTGAGGGGGCCCAAGGCACTGTGACATTCTGTGCGCAAAGCGCGCTAGAAAATTTTATGCCACGTCCACTAATTAACGGTAAACCAGTTCGTGAAACATGGCGGAGTTGGGAAGCAACGAAGAATAACACGCAAAAACAGTCGATGGCAGGCAGAGCAGCAATGAAACTAACACTTTTGACTCAGAACTGACAGAAGGTTTGTACAGACAGGACAAGTTTCAGTGTTTTTGCTTAGCATAAGGCAAGAGTGGGAGTGTCAACCTTGAAAAAGTGGGGGGGGGGGCCATGGCCCCCCTGGCCCCCCCGGTTCCGACGCCTATGATGTAGCTATGTGAAACTACGTGTAAAGAATCTAGCCATGGCCAGTGAGTCTCACGATCCAGCTGTTCTTGTCTCGGTTGTTCATTGAAGTGTGTGCTTCGTGTTGCTGTGAGGCTGTTCGGTAGGGCAGGCTGACTAAAATCTATAGTGCACTTTGAACATCGTGGGCAATATAAAAACTCTGCTGTACATGTACAGCTGATGCTACAAGCAAAGGCACGAAAAGTATTAATTTTACCACATAAAGCATCAAGCGCAGAGGATTTAGCACTTTAGTGTTCATTTAGCCAGGTACCCAGGTCTTCCCATGTTTTTCAAGTTTTTATAATCGAAGGCCTAGGTATATACACTTACTTACCTAAGCAGAACTTGAGCATACATGCACATGCAATCAGGAGCACACAATGATGTTGAGAGAGAGAAGATCAAAGGAGCATGAATTGCCTGCAGAGAAGATTAAAATTCTCATGGTAGTCACGTTACTAACTTAAGATGTTGATGACACAGGTCAACACAGGCACAGTACATTATAGCGCACAATGAATAGGTACTTTGTACAGCTAATATAACCCTTCATACGACGAGTGACGCCTAAATGTGTTGTGGTCAAATACAAACATTTCTTGATCCCATGCGTATTAACAACTGAACTATGGAACTCTATATCTGGTCTGTGGTCGCCTAAGATCCTCTAGGATTGAACTTATGAACGGGGTGGAGAATATTTATATTTGAGTCCTTGATCAAGTCAATTGATTCATCAGCATGTTTTCTCACTGACAGTTTGGAGTAGTGGCTCAGGACTGGCTGTAGCAGTGGAGAGGGGCTTATGATCCATGAAAATGCCCATAAGTGCTACCAAATTACAGATTAGTGTCTTATATGTATATACTGGACTGAGAGTCATGCAGTTAATTAGTCACTAGTTTATATCAATAGACATTAGACGCTGGTCGAGATACACATCTTGGAGTCCGTCAACAGCACAGTGAAGCTACTGCGGAGTGTTTATATCAAAACATGCCTATATGGCAGCCGTAAACTCTCTTACCTTAGCCCTATCTTATAAAATCTACAGGTGATAATTATGACCTGCTATGAGAAAAGGGACCATTTGGGATAAAATTTCAAAACATGAAAAAAATCAAATTTTCTTCACTTTTCTCTTTTTTCAGTCTATCTACAAATATATGTTTTTGGCTTCATATTGATACATTATGCTTTATGTTTGTGATATGTAAGATGTAGTTATGGATGTAATTAGTTGCTCAGATGTGTACAATTAAATGCAAAAATTATTTAATTTTCCGAAAACAAATCTATTAATCTGAGTGCATAAAAATGGCCATAACTCAGCTTGTGATCAGTGTTTTTTCTTGGAACTTTCACCATTGTATGCAGCATACACAAAGCTATCCATTCATGCTAAAAACTCAATTTTTATGAAAAATCCCAAATGGTCCCTTTTCTCATAGCCGGTCACAATTAGCTGTAATTGCATGGATGTGGCCTCATCTGCCTGCACAATTTTTTATAAAAGATTGTACAGTTAAAAAAAAAAAACCAAATTAAAACACTTATTGTGGGCATCAAATGAAATCTTGAGATGTAGGTGTCATGGCAAGCAGAGTTATGTTCTCCAAACTTTCAGAAACATCTAAGAAACAACTTACCTTAGCATCTGGTTGCCAAAGAAGTGCCACGAATGCTAGAAATCGTGCTTTTATCAATCACGCCTGTTAACCACACCTAGTACTGCGTTATGCATAAATGGAGGCTTGTCCACACAAAAATTACCAGATTTCGAGATGCAGGCATCCTAGCGAGTTGCAACCCAGAGTTGATATATTATCATAAATGGAGAAAAAACAATGATTCTTTACTCTTTATAGTGCTCGACAAGGGCCACGAACGCTAGAAATCGTGCTTTTGATTGGCCACGACTATCAACTACACCTGCGCATGCTCAAGTAGGTTGTCACATCACAAAAAGATTAACCTTGCATGTTCTGACACACACTTGCATGCGCATCTGGGTACGTGCTCTACAGAGCTCTAGTTTTTAGTAAAATGAGGTAAACTTGGCTTGGTATATGTCTATTCCTATTTCAAATTTTCATGCCGAACTATAGCCTTGTACCCAGGCACTCGAGGGGGAGGAGGGAGCGCCTGATACACACTGTTAGCGCATGTGCTTAATTATTGATCGCTTTTGTCGCGCATGGTGTCATCAGCATTCAACCACACCTAATGGTACATAAGCTTTTGTAGGTCTGACTAACATAAGAAGAAAACCAATCAAGTTCTTTTGAACACGAGATCGTCATTAATTTTAGAGAGACTCCATTCATTATTCAACCAATATAGTTGCCTTTGAACTGAACACGAATCCCTGCCAGTCGTTTGTCTGGCGTAGCCGACCCTCACCGACCATTCACTGCATTTGTTGAGTATCATCTGTTATCGATCAAGAACAACAACTGACTGGAAGATCAGGTAGAATGCCGAAAAACTGCCACAGGCATCAACTAGCCGGCTAGCCCAGCAAATGTTTTTGTTGGCCCAGTAAATTTTTGATCGATGATGTCCGTCAACGTCAGATACTAAAAGTATACAGAGAGTATCTACTATATTCCCAGAATTTTGGGAAATTAAATGCAATCGCAAACAGTGTGTACCAGGTGCTCCCTCCTCCGCCTTGAGCACCTGAGAACAAGGCTAGAGATAATCAACTTAGCTGAACGGACATATGTGCAACACATTGTATGTACACAATTAATTTTAAGGTGGTGTGTAGGTGACATTGAGTGCATGCATGCATACAATTAACGTTCATAGTGTTTAGCCAGATGTACACTAATTCTCACTTGCACGATCTTTCCACCTTTACAGTCTACGCTAAGACCTACAATTTAATGACAAAACGGAAATGATGAATGATTACACAATGATCTAGTATACATCCATACAACTGTCCGTGTATCGTGCCCTACCTAGGGCAGAATGAATTTTTTGTGTTTTTGAAGGCTCATTTCTCGAAGCGCCTCGAGTGGTTCTGTTCCACGCTACTGCTATACACTACCACCATGGATAAGCCTCGTTTTTCGTTCTGGAATGAGTGTTACAGGTTTGCCCCCAATTCGAAGTTCCAGTCAGCCAGAGAAGACCGAGAAACACATGAGCAAGTTGAGCTATTACAAAAAAAGTAGTCAAGACAAAGAGTTTGTAGCCAGAACTAGCTATTTTAGTAGCTAAAGTTTAGTTTAATATTTCGTTAACAGCCTAGCTAGGTACTACTAAGAAAATATAACAGGCTAGAGTAAAATACTGAAGCTCGGACACCAGGCATATTTGGACACTTTATCTCGGAGCAGGCACAAGTGACAAGGGGCGGGGCTATACCAAGTGGTACCTCTCTCCACATCTCGAGCGAGAGCCCTTGCAAGTACTTCAATGCTGCATCAGGATGCCAAGAAAAGTGGTTTCGGAAACAGCTATGTATGTGTATTCATTTTCGTCCAGTGCATGCCAATGCCGCCATGCATGACTCGATTTCTTCCCAATTGGAGATAGTGGTAGCCCCACCCATAAGCTAATCGAATCCCGCCCACCAAGTGCTACCGTCGTTCTGCTGATGCAGGATAACTCGAATTAGTGTAGCACATCTATATCTCAAATATCAGACGATTTTGCACAAATGATTGGATTTTACGGAGAAGTAGCCGCAGAAGATAGATATCTATGGCCTTCTGCATAAGCATCAATAAGAGGATAGGTCAGATCGATGATTTAGTGTTACCTTCCTGCTTACAACCGCAATCTGCAGCATAGCCCAATATCTAGCTGATCAAAACGTACTAAATATAGAAAATCGTCCGATATTTGAGATATAGATATGCTACACTAATTCAGTTGTCCTGCATGAGCAAACCGACAGTAGCACTTGGTGGGCGGGATCCAATTAGCTTATGGGTGGGGCTACCACTTTATGCCTGGTGTCCGAGCTTTAGTATTTTACTCTACACATGCAAGAATACAGTGTATTAGCTAGGGCAGATAACAATAATATTTTCTGGAGGGGTTGAAAGGATTTCAATCTGATGAGGATCACTTGCTTTTGAATTCATATCGTAAGCTCCATTATCTCCACAGCTTGCAACATCACATACCATCACGCATGTTTTGAAGCCATATAAGTGGGGAAATCCCTAAGCGTCTCCAGTACTCATGACAGGATGAACTTCGTCTCTAGGGCACTGCTACTATTAAAGTGGGGGCCCAGCTCGTCAAATCTCTCTTAAGAAATTGCATGATATAGCTAAGATGTTTGCAGATTCTGATTGATAAACATCTTGCAGTGTCCTCTTGTGTCATCGCAAATCCAATGATAGTTTGGTTTTGAGAGTTCCACATTGCTGGACAACAACGAAAGAAACTGTTGTGAGAGTGACCATTCCACCCTGCTATCACCTTTTAAGCCTACAATCTGGCCCTGACCAGTCGAAACTGCCCTTGTCTGTCCAATCTGTTCTCCAAAAATGCAATTACCATGACTAGCTCCCTGCTACCTCCCACCATGCGCCATGCGATCGTGTGCATGCGCACCATATGCATGCAGCTATAAGAGCATATTTTCTGTCTAATTCGCTATACTCAAACGACAGAAAATATACGTACCTCCCCCCCCCTCCCCCTTATGCACTCTTGATTACAGCTATTGAGCACTGGTCTTCAGATAACCATCTACAGTTGAATGCTATATGCAAATGTGTGACAATCTCTAAGAGGAAGAAACCTATCACTCCCCATCATGTTCTAATTTTAAATAACACCAACCTTGAACAAATTGAGAGCTACAAATACCTTGGAGTTCTTCTTACTGCTGATTTATCATGGTTATCACATATCTCATCAATTAGTCACAAAGCTCGAATGATACTTGGTTTGTTGTAATAGACAGTTTTATGGAAATGTAAATCAGCATGTCTTAAAGCAATTATATCTTTCACTTGTAAGACCTCATCTAGATTATGGCTGCCAAGTTTGGAACCCCCACTTGGAAAGGACAAGAAGGCACTAGAAAGCGTGCAAAAGTTTGCATGCAAGATTGCAACAGCACATTGGGATGGAGCTACTTAAACATCCATCACTAGCTCTAAGAATGCACTGAGGACACATGCTAAACTTGGACTGTTGTATAGAATCCTTTACAAACTTTCTTACTTCCCAGAGGACACCTCTAAACTACAAACAAGTAACCTCTCAAACTGTTGCTCACACCAACTAGAGCTCCATGTTCCATTTGGCCACACAATTATACCTCACACTACTTCTTTGTCTACCTAAACATACCATCAACTTATCCACTTCCTATTGCTCCTTTATGCACCAACTTTGCTCACTATAGCTTAGTTTATTATTATTGTCATGGGAGAGCACCAAATTAAAATGTACCCAAAAAGAGGTGACACTCAGTTTACACTCTAACTTTCTGCATTTGTTGTAGGATGGCACCGAAAATAAAAGAGAAGAAGAGGTGACGTGTGTGTCTATTTAAAATTTGTTCACTTACTGACATAACTACAATGCAGCGTTTATGAGATACACTATTTTTTTTTAGAATTGCTCCAACAAGCAGCAAAATTAAAAAGGCGAAACGAAGGGCATATTTGAAAATCGCCACAAGAGTGAGTTCCATAACAGCAACTAAAGGAGCTTAGAATTTATTAATAGTATCTAATGGTAAATAGGTGGTAAGTAATGTAGTTACTTTATATTTTGTTTAGTTACTAAGCAAGTAACTTATAAATTTTGAGGCATGCAATTAGCTTTAATATCATATAGCAACAGTTCAATGTTGTAAACGTGATCCTAAAAAACCAAGAACAGGGCCGTAGGAGAAAGCAGCCCCAATTTTTGTGACTAAGGCAGAAGAGTATAGTTGCGCTGTCCAGCAGTATATCACTGTTGCAAGAGTATATTTGATTGTAGTTAAGTATAAAACTGTAAACAATAAGTGAATGCGTACACACATTAACTTTTTAATGAGCGAGAATTTTGCATATGCACTTCAATTTCTTGCATTCGTGGACCTTACCCACATCCAAATTGCTTCCTTCAGCCCTGATTAGTGTACATTAACAGTATATTAGCAGTCACAACGAGTACATAAGAGAGGGGAAGAGAGTATCTAACTGCTAAAAAGCTGCTTTTGAACACAAAGGTCACCAGACATACGTTTATGTAGTAGTTGTGATAATACCTTGTCAAGTTGTAGTACTAAATATATACAGGTGCACTTTGTACTTCAAAACCAGCTTTTGCACACAGCTATACAGCAGTTAGATACTTTCTTCCCCCCTCTTATCCACTCCTGGTCACAAATATAAGCATTCCAATATGTACATGCCTGTACATTCAATGTGTATGCAATCGTTGAACTACGGTTTTAGACATGAACTGATATTGCTTCTATTCATAGTATCATTCAAAATTTTGTCCCGTGCACTAATGTCTATGAGAGTTACATGCTCTTCCTCTCCCTGCATTTATTCTTATGCACTCTTGGTTCTTCCTTAATTATCAAGTTGGAGAATTGGGCTCAAGTGTTCGACACTCATGCTGTCTTGATGGCAGTTGTGAATGGACAGGTGCTTTTGGCAGGTTAGCCATAAAGAAACCAATACCATTTGGCATATGTTTAAGTAGTAGTACCACAGGAAGCAAGGAAATGAAATCGAAGTTCTCCACTGACAACAGAGCAAAAGAGACCTTCCTTCAAGTCGTATTAGAAAAAAAATCCACTGATGACAACAGATTTCAAGAAATACTGAATGGTATGTAATTCAATAGTTGGCCGCTTGTGGAAGAAATTCTGAATGGTACAGTTATATATAGAGTAGTAGTCCTTCAGCTGCAGCTGTAAAGCAATAAGAATAAATACCAACTCAATCGATATAAATTAATCAAAGGTGTGCGATTAACAATAGGGAGCAACTTGGTGTAGTGGTCTTGGACTCTCAACCCAGAGTTGTGAGTTCGATTCCCACCTGGGCCTTGCTGTTGTGACTTTGAGCAAGTCACTTTATTCCAGCATACCAAGCTGTAAAATAGGGATCTGACTTTGGTTTGGGGTGGCAAAAAGGGCAAGAACATCAGTTCCAAGGACAGCCTGGTGTGGTCCAGGTTGGACTTTTAGGTTTTTGCTAACACTGTACCAGTGGTACTGTTATATTATGAGTTCCTGCAAGTTCCTAGCCCGGGCTCCAGCAAGAAATACCAAAACGTGCTGGCTCAGAGGGTCCTAGTCCATAAGGACTAGGGGATGTGACCACATTAGTGGTTGTCCTTGTACTATTTGCCATTTGCCATTTGATAATAGCTATACACCTACGTACCTCCCTTCTTGCTTAGCTGAAATGCTCTGTTTTACTGCTGGAGCATGTATGGGATCCATGAAATCATGGTCGATAATTGATGTGCTATCGGCCAATCATACAAGTTGGCCAGTATTCAAGATTTTACACTAATATGCCAATTTCCTTAGCTTTGAAAAGAAAGGTGAAGAGTGGCAGGTTACAGAATGATAATCATATTAATTAGTTTCATGTGTTCAAATGGCTAAAATTTACCATCAAATGGTCACAGAAACAATCAGTCACTCCCCCTCTATGCTTGCTCCTCCCCCCTAGAAAGCCTATAAAGCAGGGAAAACTTAATTCGCAGTTTTTTGTCACTGCCCGTATAGACTTTGAGATTTTGTCAAAGATTTTCAGATTTCAGATACAATACAGTAAATAGCCGGAAAATTTGGTGGTCTGGCGGTCTGGTTTGGCGGTTTGCCGTTGTAACTGCCAAATTAAAATCTGCCAAAATTTCTAAGTTGCGTACATATGTATAGCAATCCCGTGCCGAACCACCAAATTAAAATCGGGAATGAGACTACTTGTCCTGTACACCAGACTATGGTGTCACCAGGAAGTACAGTTTATGTCTTATTATAATAATATTATTACTATAAAACTTTTGATTGCAGAAACAGATATTGACTTTTCAAAATGCACATACAAGTTTTTGAGATGCTTCATATCTCAAGCCCTTCAAGGTATGCATCATTATAATATTAAGATTTTAGTTGTGCGTGCGTCCATGCATTATGGAAGGTCAGAGGAAGTCATTTGACCTCGAGGCAGAAGATGCCATGCATATCTCTGGCCATTGAGCAACAGAGGCTACAGCTGTGAGTGGAAGTCATGGCACTAGCTATAGGCATGAACATTAGCTCCTTAGACAGATTATAAAAGAACACGCGACAATGGATACTTACATGTAGTGGGCTGCAGTTAGCTAAGCAGCTCGATTCACGAGAAGATATTGTCTGGGTCATCGTCACAGTGGTAGTAGATTCTTTTGGCTTCTTGCCTTCATAGGTCTAGAGAGAGAGAGACGGTGAGCAAAGTAATGAGTTTCTTGGTCTTAGGTCACGTGCTCAAATAGGATAAAATTAATGCGCATGGACCACAAATCATGCTATGCACTGCAATATCAGGTGCCTGCTGTTTATATAATCAGTGCCCATTACTCTCTTCTTTGAGCTATTCATGTGTGCAAGGACTGCCCTTTCACAGCCCTGTTTACAACACCCTTGTAGTATGTAGATCTATGTGTACGTGTGCAGGTGTGTACATGTGCAGGTATGTACGTCGCTATGTGATGGAAGGTATCCGAATCGAGTGCAGCAGGGGGCGAGCGAAGCGAACCCCCCTGCTTGTAATATAATACTTATACATACTGGTTATCATGCTAATTTCAGTATGTAATATGATAATCCTCCATAGTTGATCAGAAGAAACTGAAACCACAGTACATCTCAAAGCCTGAATGGTGGCCTGACAACTTACGATTTATATCACCAAATCATCCTCCAGGTACATGCATACAGGCATAGACTTAATTTATCAGCATGATTAATTATAGTAGTGCCAAAAACTGTAGAAACAAGGACAGCAGATAAAATAACACCCAAGATAATTAGCTACTACTGGATTATTATGTTGAATGTATTCATGTACCTTTTTTATTTAAATAGTAGAATGAGGTTACTTGGCTACTAATCAAGGGAAGCTCTAATTCAAGTGTGACCATTAATTATTTTGTACCAATAGTTGGCAATGCGACTGACAATAGTACTAACATAAATGACTGTTTATGGGCACTAAGCTTCAAGTAATTGAGATATGATCCAAAAGTAAGCTCAGGCCTGTAGCTGGGGGGGGGGGGGGGGGGGGGGGGGCATTTGAACAAACCCATCAGAGAGCCATAATTATGAGAATGATATTCACTGCCAATCTAAGTACAACAACACACTCAGCTATACTTATAAGTGGAGTGGTTACTTTATGTAAACTGCATATCACATTCCACCTAACTAACACCGGACAAGCGTATGTACAACACTGTATGCACAATTATACTGTCTGACAAGCACAAAGAACATTATCACTTTAATCCTGCATGTATCAGAATCTCAAAAGCTACCTCCAGATGCTATCTTATGGAAGTAGAATTCAAAATAAAATTTCCAAGGCTGGGGAGCATGCCCTCAGATCCCCTAGTAGCTAGGTCCACCCCACACAAAAATTAAAAAAAAAAGAGCCCCCTCCCCCAGCTATGGGCCTGAAGCTGTCACATCAGTTCAGCTTCAGAATGCCCCACTTAAGTAATGCACTTATTAAGGTTACGGTATAGTGATCAAAAAGGTCCAGACATCAATGGACTTAACAAAGAATTTCTCAACAATTATTCATCCTACACTTTTCAGCTTTGAGATATCACTTTGCCTATGATGTCTGATCATGCAGACCAATTATGGTAATTTAATTAGTGCTACTGGTGGGTGCAAAGTCGGCGAATTTTTGACGTCAAATATCTACAGATAAAGGTCAGGTATAAACAATCAGGCCAGCTATGCAAAATCAGCACAATAATCTCAAGGGCCTATCGAGGGGTTTTCTGGAAATAACATACTGATTGCAAAAAAATATCACTATTCATGACTCACTTCGGGGGTAGTCAGCTCACTTCTTGAGCCTTTTGCACTCTTCACAAGACACCATCAAAGAAAAACTCTCTGATAGGCACTAGACAAGGGATAGGAATAGCTAAGAAAGCGCTTAAACCAAGGAGCCAGAGAATAGCTAAAGCTGTAGTTGACGTCAAAAATCTTAGCGCGTGAACTTAGAGAAACTGCTGACACGGCACATTCTTGTGGTCATGTTAGTCGAACAGCTGTGAACCGATCCTCAGCAACAGAGAGAGAATTTTGAGTTGTGAGAAGAAGGAGGACTCAGACCACCACAGTGGTAAGCTTATGCATACAAATTAGTAGTAAATAGTACAAGTAGGTATGTCTAATGTGGGCTTTTTTGGCTGGTTGCTATCCTGGGCTTGCCTTAGCTACTGCTATGCCTGGAAGTAAACGCATAGGCTAAACTGTGAAAAGTGTTTCCTTCATTTATTTAGATCCAATCACTACACCGTAACCTTAAACAGTAACCATGCACTTAATACCGTACCTTCGCGAAAAAGGGCCCATGGGCAGTGCACCTTACATTGAATCTAGACTGGGGGATGGGCTACCTACGCAATCTTCATTATTTGAATAGTAGCCACGGCTACTATTGATTTCAGCCTTGCTCAAGTACAGTTACTAATCGAGGGCGGCCGGCTTTTATCAGGTCGATATTTCACGGTACTGTTGACAGCAACTGTATCTCAACCGTAACTCAAATGGTTGGTTTAGGAAGACTACACTTCAAATAATCGAGGTACAATCGAAAAATAACCTGCCAAACAGCCGTAGAACTAAGCCTAGTTCGTCTTATGCTGCGTTTCAGCCTCAACGGAACAATCATGCACGGCTAGTGATCTTAACCACACCCACTTAAATCGTGATTGCGCATGCGTGTTCCAGGGTGGCTACACATGGGTGCATATTAGAGTAAACTTTAGACGTTCGCTGGAAATTGAGCCCAAAGTGGGGGGTGGGCCGATATTCCATAGTGGGCCCTTTTTCGCAAGGGTACTGTAAATAAATAGTGAGCTTAACCAGAGTTCACAGTAATTAAATGATACAATTGTACAGCATTAATGATGATCATTACATGAATGTGTAGGCAAGGATATGCCAATGACACTTGATGAAATGGTCAAAATTGCTCAGTCTTATCAACAGTATCAATGTAAGTTTATAAGCTGAACTCTCAGTGCAGTTAAGGACAGTCACCGCTTGTTGTGCACGTGCCCAACTACAAGCCAATTAGGCCTAATTAGTGGTCTTGTAATGTGACATCATCCCACATCAGCTATGTACAAGCCATGGCAGAAATGCACAATCGCAGTTTTTGCCATAAAAAACATTGCCGATTTTCATCAGACCCCTTTAACTTCCCATCTTAGCTGAGCTGTACTATTGGTGCCTTCATTTGTCAATCAGCTGTTACATGCAAAAACGACAGCTACCAAACCACCATCTTTGGCCATTTTATAGCTAACTCTTCAGCTGTAGCACCTATCCACTGTCGGATATAAGTGGTTCTTCCTCTCTGGTAAACTAGATTTTTACGTTTAGAGGCATCAATTTAGAGGCTCCTCCTATATAATGTTTGCGATTATTAAAAGTGTTAAGGAGATAGTACTTGGGTTGAACTTTATGTGAATACCATTAAGAGTGTACTGCATGTTCTAGTACTTCTACAATGAGCTCACAGTCTAGCCAAATTTATACTGGTGGCATGCCTTAACTGCACCGAGCTCTTCATGCAAATGTATTATGGTACACACATGCATCACAACATGAAAACTAACATCTATCGTACTCAACTAACAAGCATGAAAACCTGATGACATTTCGTTAGTCAATAGAGTTGGGTGGCATAATATCAGTATTCAATTTTATCGTGATTATCCACTTGCTAGATAATCATATTGAGCAGAAAACCGTTCGTTAATTTGGTATAGTGCGATATTGCGATACATCGCGATCGCGATTGTGCATGCGTCAATCATAGTGACCCTCAAGCCTACTATGTTCTTGATGCTGAACGAAGAAAATGGCGGAGTAAGAAAAAATTTTGTGTCGAACCGCTACGAGTGAATGAGGAGTTGTTCTTCAAGAAATGGAAGACGAGCTAGTGTGTAGGACATGTGAAAAGAACGTATTCAAGAAATCTGAAAATACCAAACAGAAGGTGCACTTTTACAACAACTTCTCGCTGATTCTCACTTTTGGAAGCTGGAAAGGAAATCCGTGCCGTTTTTTATAATTATCGCAAAGCTTTTGACTTTGTACCAGTACCACATCGTCCACTACTAAATAAGCTTAAGACACTTGATGTGGGTTGCAGATTACCTAACTTTCAGATCTCAGTGTGTGGTTGTCGAGGGTGACAGCAAAAGTTCTTTCTGGAGTGCCCCAAGGATCCACCCTAGGATCCCTTCTTTTTATCATCTACATTGATGAATATGAGCTCAGTTTCTCGGTCCCCTGAAAGTAGTTGAGCTATCTTCGCAGATGACGTGTGCATATACAGGCCAATATCCTCCTGTAGGGACTTCAGATATGTGTAAGATGACATTGAAGTGGTTGAAGAGTGGTCCATTGAAATTTTAATCCATCTAAATGCAAATATATGCTTATTTCAAGGAAGAGGACTACAATGCCTGATGAACCTCTTATACTTGGTGACCTTCCCCTACAAAGGGTTGATGCTTTCAAGCTAGTTTCTTGGTGTCTCATTATCTCAAGACATGTCATGGTCTCCTCATGTGCAGGCAACTTGCTCAAAGGCAAAAAACTTCTTGGACTACTCTATCAAAAGTTCTATGGATGTTCTAACACCGATACCCTCATACAGCTAGTTTGTCCACATCTTGAGTATGTCCTGTTAGGGCTCCTCATAATATGGCTAGACATCCAAGCAATCGAGAGTGTGCAAATTTGCAAGCAGAATGGCCACTCATAACTGGAACTTAGGTGTACCTCATACGTGTTCTTTATGGAATGCCCTTCCATTTTGAAACTGTAAATGCATCTTCTTGCAACATTTTTAAACTTAATATACAGAGCTATAATTAACTATTGTAGCATTTCATCCATTTTTTTAATGTGCCAGGCATATCTTGTCTCATTCATACCACCTTTGTTTATGGGTCCACTTTTATATTAGCATTATTGCTAACCATGTATCCTATGCAAAAGTATAAAACAAAACAACCTTCTCACTCATCTACGAGATCATCCTGCTGATCTTTATGTGGAGGTGGTGCATTAATATTGTAATATGAGCTAAAGTATCGTCCGATAATGTCCTTCATTTCATTTGAATCAGTCCATTGCAACATGAAATGTGAAGCTAAGAAATGGCTGAAGAGGGGATGAAGAGATGATAGTGTTACATGGTTTTCACCAATGTATCAGTAAAAACTGACAAAGGTTTAAGGATCTCAACCAGAGACTCCAAAAGGTAGAAAATTTATTCTCTGAAGGCATTCGATGCCAATTCTTCTGTCTTTTGCAAGGACTGCACAAATTGCTTGTTACTACTCCACAATTTGTAAAACCATGTTGTATGTTGATTCTCATCTTGTATAGCTACATCCCCTGTGCTGTTGAAGCTCCAATTGCAAAAACTTTTCTCTGATGTCTCTAGTTTTCTCCCAACTGCAGCTGAGCAGCTCAATTACAGAACAGCATTATTCAACAGCTCTATGGACATGTTCCACATTGAGTGCTTTAAGAAAATGCCTCCCGCTCGTGAACATGAAGAAAATCCTCCACCTAATAAAGCTAAGGAAGTTTGCTGCTCTCCTGGAAAAAGTTCCTAAGAAGAATCCTCATCAATAAGCAAAGGAAGATATCATAGCTTATATTGACCTGCCACTAAATTATACAAGCAGTAATCCCTTAGACTGGTGGAAGCAATACCATGACAGATTCCCATTGCTTTCACAGAATCAGTGCTCCTCAGAAAACCTATGTATGTGTGGAACCAGCGTGACATCGGAACATGTGTTCAGTTCTGGTGGATACATTATAAATCCACACCGTGCTAGATTATTACCAACCAATGTGAACATGCTAATATTTCTGTCAGAATTGTTGTATATAATTGTGTATAATATTGTGATGAGGATGATTCTCTGTGGTATTCGTACATACCCTAATCGAATTCTTCCCAACTCTAGTAGTCAATATGCTAGGTCTGAATTACAATAGAATTTACATGGGACCCACTCAAGGCAAATACGATCTGTAGTTAAGGTTATGGGTGACAAGTAGCATAGAGAAAATATTACAAAGTCACTCAAGAAGGGGACTTACCCCGGCTATCTGTAGCAGTTTTCGTAGATGGCATCTACAGCAACCATTGGGTATTATCTAGACAAACAAAGTTGATCGCACCCCCCAACAGTGAGAATTAACAAGATAGTGGTTACTATTGAGAAACGAATGACTATGTAGCTAGCTAGCTAGCTACTCAGTGCACGTGTATTCCACATGAACGTATTTTGTTCAATAAATAATACTAGCAATACACTAAAGTGCGTGCAGGGCTTGCAGGCCATGCGCAGGCTTACGACCATGTACCGTGTGACTGTGGGGAACTCCCTTCTGGTGATGGT
Source organism: Stappiaceae bacterium (assembly GCA_964291365.2). Lineage (GTDB taxonomy): Bacteria > Pseudomonadota > Alphaproteobacteria > Rhizobiales > Stappiaceae > JBDWFY01. The sequence goes on along the minus strand of OZ220009.1, from coordinate 56,018 downwards.
CAGTCAGTGAAGAACCTTTGCGATTGAAGTTTACAACAAACCTCTTGATTGAACAAGACCAGTTATAGATTTGTGGCTAAGAGTTTATTAGTACAGATAGACACCAAGGTTTACTATTGCTGGTGTTGATGAAAGTATTTTCAGCTAACCTTACCACTTGAAACTGACTTACTATGCCCCTGATAATTCACCTGTGCTGTCAATCTTATCCACATGCATGCCAAGGTACACACAAAAACACGATAATCAATTTCTCTTTTCACTGAACCACAAGTAAACAACAATGTACGTCACTCCAAGTTGGTCAATCAAAATGTTTGTTGTTTTTTTTTGGATCTGTGTACACTCTGCCAACTTCTGACACATTTAGCTACATACTACTTCATTTAACTTGTCAAATTCAATATTAGTAATACAAAATCCTCAGCGCCAGCACCAATGGTATTCATTAATTTAGTAGTTAATATGAACTTACCACATCCCCAGTAGCTATAATGTACCACAGTTTTGATGTGCACGAGAACATAAGGTAAAGGTCATTAAAAGATAGCACGAGCATGTGCACCAAGCTAGCCACAGTATGGGATTTCCCTTTAGGCATTCCCTTGGACATCCCCGACTAAGTCTGATCTGCTTGCATGCATGCTATATATGGCACTATGTACCTTATTTATAATACGGGATTACATAAGCCAAAGGAACACGTGGAATTCGACCAGTGGTACTTGTCAGAGAAATTAACATGCATCTTTTAAGCATAGATATTATAGACTACGTAAACGGGATTGGAAACCGCTCACGTGAGCCATAGAGTTAATACAAATCATGGCGGGACACTCTGTGTCACCCTGACCGAGGCAGCTGAATGAGGCTCTACTCAAGCCAGTGTTAGTGCTATGGCTAAGTTGAGGCAACGAAATGAAAGCTCTATGATCGAAGAATACTACTAGCAACATTTTGTGAAGAGCGTAACTATCTATTACAATCTTTTCTGGGGACAAAGTTGCTCGCTACTGTTTCAGTCGCCTCGTCCATACTTGCTCCATAGAACGCTGTACAAAACCACTTTTGGGACTGTATCTCATCTCGTGTGGTAGTAGCTACCAAAAACAGAAGCTGAAAGTCAAAGTATGGTGACTCTGCACTGGGATAGCCACTTTTTGGAGACTATATTGCTACCGTTGGCCCAGAAACCTCGAAAAACACCAAAAACGACGCCATTTTGAAGTCGCCTTGTTGTTGGGACTAGAACACCTCAGATATGGACAGAAGGAGTTTATCGCCGGTACAGGCGGCTCACAGAAGGCCTTATCCACTGGAATAGCCTAGTTGTAAGCTTCTAAGTGTTTCTATTTGGTAGATATTCTCGAAAATGTTTGAAAAATGCATGATTTTTGGCCATTTTTTGTGATTTTTTGGTGCATTTTTGTGGTTTTTCTTGTAAATCAAGGCGACACGGATTGCCCGCATGCATGTATTGCTCACGTGAGCTGTTTCCAATCCCTGTTACGTAGTCTATATTATCTATGTTTTAAGGTATTCGCTGGATACACACGTGACTTACTCTACAAATTAATTACTCGATCTTCAAGTCTCAGAAACGCTCCATAGAGGCCCTGAATTTTATTATAATTACCTCATAGATTACCTCATAAATTACCCGATAAATTATACCATAGGCTTCATCATAATTACCTCATAACCACAGAAAAGTAAACTGCTACTGGGGATGTAATTTACTCTGTGCCTGCACTAGAGTTCATTCTAATTCATAGAGCCTTCACAAAACAAAAGGTAAAAAATCATTTGTGCCAAACCTAATGTGACCCAAAACCGGTCAACACAGCTGTAATGCTCATGCCTGACAGGTCCTCAGGCCTTCAAATTTAAATCAACTGTAGCACTGCCCAGATGTCTGAGTATTTTCTTAGAGTTCAAAAACAATTTAGCCAGCTGCACAAAAGTTGCACCATTTTCATTTGAGGTTTGACTGGTATGCTCCGTTACTAACTAAATGCCCACTTGGGCAAACTGTTACCTTTTAGTAAAATATACACAGCATGTCATAAGCAGCACAAATGTCATTATCCATTAATTCAACTGTTTATTATCCTGCGCAGTCTGTCAGTCTGTTTGTCATTGTCGTCCACAGAAATCTTGTAAATCTGGAGATTTAGGTGTTATGGCAAGCAGGTAGGGTCACCGAGCTGTCAGAAACAAACATTACACACTAAGTAGAAAATAAGAACGACTCACCTGCCAAGGAAGGACCACAGATGCTAGAAATCGTGCTTTTGATCATTAACCACACCTAGTCTAGTACTGCATTATGCATGCAGTTATTTTTATGCTGTACTGATCGTGCATGCTCAATAACTGCATGGGTCATCTGGTTGCAAATGCAAATACACATCGCTATACCTACACGTAACAGCCTACAATTGTGTATGCAGAGCACAGGGGTATATGGTCCAGAGAACCCTAAATAAGTTACTGCTATCATGGATACCCTACAGGTAACATCTCAGATTCAATCCCTGAAAATGCACGGAATACTGGTAAGGCAGTCACTTAAAGTGTTATGAGTTACTGCTACCATGTACCCTACAGGCAACATCTTCGATTCAATCCCTGAAATAGAACAGGATACTGGTAGCTAAGGCAGCTAGCAATTTCTTAGAATATTAAGTTACTGCTAATATGTATACCCTACAGGTGACATCTCGGATTCAATCCCTGAAAACATACAGGATACTGGTAAGGCAGTCAGGATTCCTTAGAAATTTGAGTTACTGCTAACATATGTACCCTACAGTTGACATCTTCGATTCAATCCCTGAAAAAAAACAGGATACTGGTAAGGCAGCCAACAATTCCTTAGCATATTAAGTTAATCCTAACATGGATACAATACAGGAAACTTCTCTGATTCAATCCCTGAAAAGGAACCGAATACTGGTAAGGCCACCATCAATTCCTTAAGCTATATTCTATTACACGGAACAGGGTCAACGATTGCAATGGTTATCCCACACACATATGCAAGGGGTATAGCAATCAGTTTTTCATCATCATCTGTTGTCGGCACAAAAATCACCAGATCTTGACGTCTTGACATCTAGGCATCTGTGTGTGTTGTAAGCACAACGAATACTTGTCTCTGTACACTTCAAATTGCTGAACTCGATTCGAGTACTACCAATCGTGCATTTTTCATTCAGTATGCCTGTAGTATACCCACCACTTTGCTGGCCATGCGCTTTCTGTTCATATGCACAAATTGTTGAGTAAAGTCGTCGCAGATTGTTATGCTTACACAGAGTAAATACAGAACTCATGCTCAGATTATAGCTAGATCAATGCAGGCCATGCAGATGACAGCTGAGTGCATGGGGTATGTACTCTACAGAGGTCTAGTTAGATTCACAATTTGGCCTGACTAGTATAGCCTAAAACACAGTCATTAAATGTGTAGCTATATACGGGTCAAATTCTTAGCCTACACGCTTGGCATCAAACCATGTAAAATAACATCTGTCTGTTATATTCTTTCATTCACGCTACGATAGTTCATCTTTCAACTATCGAAATAACTGACTGACAACTGGCCAAATACACATACATACAATACATTTATGTGTAACAATAGGATAAGAGGCGCATGCTACCTACAACAATAGAGCCAGCTAGAGTATCACAAATAACATTAATCATTACCTAATAATGTTCAGTTCTGTTCAATGCAAAGATATCACACTGTCGCAGTCAACTAACAAATGTATACACAGCATATCATATGAAGCATATCCATTTAGTGCCTGCACGAACATTGGTTACCAGGTTCTCATTCTCCTCTCCCTAGAGAACCTTGGTATGAAGCTAGCTACTCTGCATAGCCCAGGACTTGTACTGTGGCTGTAATGCACGTACAAACAACGTATATCTGAAGTAGTCTGACATTTGCTGTTTGCTAATTTTATAGTTAAAAAAGCACCATGATAAAAACCATTCATGTATAGCTGTAATGACATATTCATAATTACAGTAACTACACCTCCCTCTCCAGAGTATGTCACCCAAGCCAAGGTATATATGCTATATTCTGATACAGTGATCTAACACTGTGCTAGCAAATAATTATATCTTAATACAGCTTATTTCACCAGAAACTACTCTAAAGAGATTAGAAGATGTTTCTTGGACTGATTTCCAGACTTTAATTGGCAAAATCCCAGCTCCTATACTTCCATTAATTACAGGTCCACATACATCGGAAACAGTACCTTCAATACTGGTGGATAGAAGGTATACATCATAGGTTTAATAGCATATCAATATTGTTGTGATTAACACAATTTAGGAGACAAAAATCCCTAAATCTTCAGGGATTTAAAGTAGGGAAATCGTCATTGGATGGGAACTGTTTATACAGTTCATTAACTGCTTTACTTTTTGAAAGCCGCGATGGAAGAGAATTACTCAATTTACGTCTACTTTCAATCATACATGCTACAAAACATTTGGATGAGTATGTGGCTAAGGTGAGAAGATTTCAGTTATTGCTATGAAAATGTAGTTTATTGAGGTGTGCACTACTTACCTACAGTATTATTATCCCACATGCAGAAGGGGTAAAATAATCATTGTCATTAATGTTGGCATGAAAATTGTCAAATCTCGAGATAGGGGCATCTGAGCGAGTTGTAAGCACAGCCAAAGTCTCAAATTCAGCAAAAAAATTGGTTTCCAAATTGTTAGCAGGGTCCATGTATGCCAGAAATCATGCTTTTGATTGGCCACATGGTGTCACCTATTAACCACATCTAGTACTGCATTGTATTAACATTTTCTTGGTGAATTTTATATTATTTGTGAGAATTAAGCAAGCCAAGTGACGACAAGTTAAACATTGCAAGTAGATCAAGTCCTGTGCTCCATACACCATATAGCCTGAAGTTGAAAATGTTTGTTGGTTGGAGCGTGGCTGCAAAATATTTCTGCCACATAACAGATGCAGTACATTGCTGAAAAATTGACCTTGAAAGCTTTATACTATCTGTTGAAATTTGTAGAATTTGTCAAAATAGTGGGTTAGCTAAAGTACTCAGTTTGAATTGTTGTTGTCAGCAGAAAATTTCACATCTCAAGATAACAATTTTCTTAATTAACTCTCCAGCAGCAATGTGTGCCAGAGCATGCAAGCTTAATGTTTTGTTATGTGACGACTCTTACCTAAAGCAAACACAATTGAAACTAGATCTCTCTAGAGCACATACCTCGCATGCATGTGGAGAACCGCGATCATTGAAGACCTTTACCTACCAACTACTGTAGCTTACCGACTTGTGCGCATGAGCAGAAAGCACATGAAAGTAAGTGCAGTCGATAGACATGACAAACAAAAGCACAAGCACTTGTGGGCCATGCTGAGCGATTTGAAGCCCACAGAAGTGGATTTTTCAAAAATTTCTAGTGATTTGTTGTGCTCAGATGCCTAACTCTCGAGATCCGATGATTTTTGTGCTGATAAACAGACAAACACACAAACAGATTGTTTTGTCTAGACAAAATTTACCCCTTGCACACATATGCCAACGCTGTAGTGGGGTTATGGTCGTGTACAATCAACAGCATGATTTCTAGCGTTTGTGACCCTTGTGAAGTGCCACTTTTTTCTCCATTAACATGTCAACTTGCAACTCACTAGGGTGCTTGTGTGGACAACAAATGGACTACCTCTTGCCCATACAAGTGTTATTATGGCACTTATAGCTAGAATAATTGACGCATGGTACCCACCAAGGATATTAATGACCATTTTCTAAGTAGCTAGCTACCAACACTCAGATGGCTAAAACAACTGATACATGAATCATAGCAGATAACCACGCCGCTTTTACAAGCTTATATGTAGACAGAGACTCTGGAGTTAAGCTAAGAGCTCTGACTGAGGGGCCTGAGATTATCCACTTCAACAGTGAAGTCTGGTGAAGTAGAAGTTTGTAAACAAAGTTGAAGATTGAGCAAGCGGCACAACCTTTGACTTCTGCCATCCACCAAAATACTAAATTTGGCTGATATTACTGTGTATGAGTGGCTGATAATCAGCGTCGGCTGGCTAACAAATAAGAACTGCCAGTAATGTTGGTATTTAAAGGGTTGTAGGCCGATAGTAACAGGTACACAGTGTTGATTGTTATCACGAGCTACCTCAGACTTGTAGCTCAAAGATAGTGTGCTAGCAACTCTAAACAAAGACCAATTGCTTCAGGAGGCTGTGCTCTGCACATTGGTGTTGGACTCCTATCCTATAGAATTGTAGCATGAGTTACAAAACGAGGGGCAAAGTATTTGGCAAGTACCATCTATAGGAGTGAGTAGTTGCATATTTTGAAATAGGTAAAAGGCCCGTAAGCATATTATACTTTCTTAGTATGCACATTATTTATGCACTGCCTGCCAATTTTTTTTTATGTCAGTGTTTGTTTGATTAAGCTCCTTATTCTTGCTACTTTTTAGTATACAAGTCAGTTCTCAGAGATATCCAGAGCACATCAATTCATAGCGGCTGTTGCCAGATCAACTGAAGTTTTTATGAGTAAACCAGTTACAACAAACGTATCTGATTTGATGGAGTATATCATGATCAGAGAAATAATGGCCACAGCAAGGAACGGATCTTACTCAGGTTTGTACTATAACTTCCTCACCAATACAGCTAATTATTTTGCCATCAAAATAGGTTATCTTCAGATACAATTTCTTGCCAGTGCCTTAGGCATATATGTCCATCAGCACGCTGAATTCAGTTACGATAATTTCTATCAACTGACTGTGGAACCATGTTTTGGAAGTGGGAAGGAAATACACTGTCATATTATGTGGATTAGATGCAAGGCAGAATCGAGTATGATGAACCACATTGTTCCACTCTTTCCTGGAGATACAGTGTCTGCACCATGTAAATCTCATACCATAAAGTCTGGTTAATAAGTGCATACCTCCTTCCTGTTGTTTAATAAGTGCACGAGCTCAATTAAGACAATAGTAATATTGATCACTCGATCAAGAGTTGTCCACGCCAAGTATAGCTAGTATTAAATTTTTGTTCTCTGCACAAGAGCAAACATGATCTTCTATCACCATAGCATATTAAATCCAGTGATTGGACTCTTGACCTCGATTGCGAGTCTCACCGAGCCTATTTTGCCACAGTTTTCTAGCAGTGATGGCTTCCAGTCATACGTTCATGAACTACAACAGTAGTGGTCTCCATACTTGCAGACTTCAAACCTGCTGGCTTGGTTAGCCGCGTCGAGTGCTTGCTTGTGCCAACACTGGGCGGAGCCAATTTTTCACTATTAAGCTAATAGGCGCATATTTCCTTACCACTGAGAGTGATAAGTGCATGCGCTTATTAACCAGACTCTACACAAAAATTATAATTAGTATACTCGAACTTCGCCCAATTTTTAGAGAGCAATATTCAACATTCTAGTTGTGTGCCAGTTGTACTAATGTAGTAACTATTGATTATTGTTTTATACTGCAGCAACTATTGATCAAACTCCAACTGAGTACTTCAGTGAAATTTGTGTGATGAAAGCTTTTAAACAATGCATCTCAGATGAACTACATGGTGAAAAAACTGTTAACTGGATCCAATGCCCATCTTGTCAAAGTTGGTACCACGGTGTGTGCGTGGGGATAGCTGTCAGTACTCTTCCTGCTGATGTTGTTTCACAATTTTCTTGCTGCTGCAGCCATTTTTCTGGAGCACCTACGTTAGTCTGATCATATACAAGTAATGTAATATAAGTTTTTGTTGTGCAGTATTGTTCAGGATCGCTCATACCTGTTGACAATGTCCGATCTCAGAAGTGTCTATCACCACAATGGTATATCAGATGCCATTATTGATTTTTTTGTCAGGTACAAGCATTCACTTGCATGTAGTTCTCCACTCACATGTGTATTTTCTTCATACCTTAGAATCATCCTTCCAGAGTGGGTTGATGACATGGTGAGTAACACTTCTATTGTAAGTGCACTGGCTTATGAGTCAATAAAGGCAAAAAAAAAGATAACTCACAGGAGTATACTTGGGAAAGTTGACCGCACCCTTGACCTCATTGGATTTCCGTGCAGGCCAAGGTAAGATTAAAAGTAAATTGTATGCATAATAATTATTGTGTTTATTTTTCTAAGCTATGACCCGGGCGGAAAGGTTCATGCAATCACATGGCTACTTGCATTAAATACACAGCTTTTACGTGGAATTGAACGTGAATTACCCACCCCAAACCCGCATAGTTAACAAGGAGCTGCTGCTACCCTGTGCGCATTCTACCTTCTGCTACTTAAGGCTGGTTCACAATGAGATGCAGTCTTGTATGTGTTGCATTGCATCACATTCACATTGATACTTGTCCCAACGTAACGAAACGCTAGGAGCGATTGATGGGGATTCTATTATTGCGTTCCTTTGCACTGTGTTATTGCATCTGACAACCAAAAAAATCACTGGAAATCATATTAGAAATTTTCGCGTTTCATAAACAAGCGCAAAACAAGGTGTTCTGTCACATTGTGAAGCTTCATCATCCCAGAGTGTCACCAGTTACAGACACTGCAATGTTGAAACGTTATTGTCAATAAGCATGACCGGTGGTTGAATGGCATGGTGTAATTGGTGAGTGTTTCGTGTGCAACCACGCATATACGCCTGCTACCCACCAAAGCTCATGTTATTCGCATGCTGGCCCATATGAACCTTTCCACCTGGAGATACAAAAAGATTGTCCAAAAAGACCACAAAGTTATGATCAGATCAATCACTATGAATCAGTTACAATGTATCTTAAATTTTTCCTACCTATGCTTAGTGTACATGTAATAACAAGTTGTATATCCTACTCAGCCTTGTATCCTAGGTAACAGCCATGGTATAGCTGTACGTGATATTCACCAGGAAATATCACTGATAAATCCCTCGCTCTGGCAATTACTTGTAGGTGACTGGCCAATGAGAGCGCTTGTTTTAGAGCTCATCTCGCATAGCAACAAGGCTGAACAGCTTGCTCAAACCAATGTAGAAAGACAGAAGAGTGAGTAGACCATTGTTTACATAGATGCAGAAAGCAGATGTAATACTCAACAGGATGCTGTTAGTTATCGCTTGATCTATCTGCCACACAACCACGTGTACAAACAGTGCTATACTGAACGCTATAGCTAGACTACCCTCGATCAAGTGTTCACTTCAAGAAGCTACTTACCTATCCAAAGGAAGAACGGTAGTATGCCCAGTGGTTCCAGAGTTGGCTAGTAGCTTCAACTGGTGTGGCAGTCAAAATTTGGTTGTGTCAGTAGCTCTGTCATCGTCGTATGTACGGTTCGTTCCTACCAGTCCAGTCACTCAGTGCAGCATATTCTACAGGAGACAAGTTTGCTCGAGTGTTTCTTTGAAGGTATCTTTGATATTACTTCTACTTGTTTCCATGGAGAGAATTCCATGGACCAATCAGGAGCAGGATGTATAATACCTATACCATGGTCACCATGGATTTATCACAGAAAACCACACCTCTCCCTTGGGCTGCGCCCTCGGGATCGGGTGGTTTTCTGCGATAAATCCCTGGTGACCGTGGTATAACTATAACATAACCATAGAATAATTTTGTGCTGTTTGCAAGCTCTGGGAGAAAGGCCTATACAGAATGCATGATACTAAATAGGCAGGATTAATATCAATATTTGCTGAGTAAGCATAATGTAAAGTATAAATGTTGCCACACACTGCATGACAAGGCTAATTCCATATAAGGTATGAACATTCATAGCTCAGCCTGACAATGAAAGTGAAATTATTCATTGTGTTAACTACCAAGTGAATAACTATATTTCACAGGGACTTGTGGCACTGGATCCTAGTCGCAGTCGCACCACACAAAGAAGTGTATGTTATTTGCCCTCTTTAAACTTTTTAGCATGACTTCTATTAAATTTAGAGCATATGTATTTGATTCACTGTCCAACACACTAAGTTCGAACAGTAGCGCTGTTGTCAAGGACTTGTCAGGCTTTTTTTCCTCAAATCTTACTCCCATACCTGTGCCGGTAATAATTAATGTTGTCAGTGTAAGATCACATGATGAGTTCTCATAACTTAATTCAGGTTCTACTTCAGAAAGATTCATACAACTGTGGCATTCATGTTTTACACAACTGTATTAGATTGTCAATGGTAGGTACAAGTAATGGTATAATCAATAACAAAATATCTGAATTTGTCAGGAATAAGTTTGTTACACACAATACAAATGTTTGGGAAAATGCTCTCTCCAGGAACTTTAAGGCATAGTGGGTAGGTGGGTGTGGTTTGGGCGGAGTTTGTGACCACATCAACCATTTTGGTTGTTACATCAAAAAAAGATGGGCATGGGGGCCGCTATGCTGAAAGGGCCTGGGGAGAACACTATTTAGATGTGTCCATATACATGCACACTTCAATTTTGGCAGTGGTCGATAAATTTAAAGTGGTCTATAACATAGGTGTAGGAAACATTTGAAGGTTGGGCCATTTGTGCGCAAAGTGCATGCTAAATTTTTGGATCATGTCCATTTTTCGCCCATTTTTGCATTGACAACCTCATGGGTTAGCATTTCTTCAAGAGGCAAGGAAGTACATGCTATACCGTATATCAGGAAATTTTCATTTAAAGATTGTTGTTAGCGCAATCCACGAAAGTTAAAAACAAATGACTATACATGCAAGTGTATATATTATGGCAAAGGTTGCTTAATATTCTGTTTCTCGTGCTGACCAACCTTACTTTTTGATAAATTATTTTAGTTTTGAGGTCGAAGGTCAGGTTTAATTGCCTTCTGAGCATGTGCAGTGAGTACCGTTGAAAAAAAGTTGGATTATTGACCTGGAATGTGGTCAGTTAATTGCATTTACAAGCCGACCTACCAACCCTATTCTGAGGAAAGGTCTGCCCGAAAAACAGATTATTAAGTTGAAGTGGCTTTGTCATCCACGAAAAATTAAATGAAATATTGTTAACACGAAATATTCATGATCTTTGGTATGAAGAAACAACCTGCAGGAAAGAACGAGTGGTAAGTCAAGCAAATAGTGGTAATGGCACAAATTCAGGCCAAAATTATGCTAAACAGAGTAGCTAACAGCCTTTGAAGTCTGATGGCACTGCCAAGCTTGATCGCCACCCACTGTCTATGGCTGTACATTAATTTAATTTATAAACATGCTAACCTGTACCTAGCTATACCTGTGCAGTGTACCAGTTCAACAGTTTTAAAGGAGTTCAAGAAAGTTCAAGAAATCAGTCCATCCTCGATTAGAGGACAGATATTGTTGCAGTGCTTTTCTATAACTAGGTACTGTTTGTAATTTCATGATAAATTGGCCACACCTAAGCTCCATCCACAAATTACCTGATTTTCTTCTACTTAATGTGTGTTTTTTGTTTCTCATATTTTCGGCCATATAGAAGTACAAGAAGGAAAAGATCAAGAGTTGTGCGTAGCAATCAGGTAATCATTATAGTAGCTACTCTACAAGTAAAAATGTAAAGGCATCCACACGATTAACCTTACCATGTTAAGCAATGATCATGATGGTGACTGTGCTATCATGATCAGCGCAAACATTTTGATGCACTCTTCACATATTTTCACCAACAAATTGTGTCGACATTGTGAAGTATTGCTCCACAACTTTTATCCAGCATTCCAGAAATTCTTTGGTATACTTAAAAGCATGCATCCACACACACTTACCTATCTAGAATCCATCATAGCCATGGCACATTAATTCATATCATTAAATATTTTGTGACATTATGTATGCTTGTTTTTAGTCTGAAACATTTGAAGAAATTTCTGAAAAGCTTCTTAGCAAGGATGAGAGTGGTCTTAAGGTCGTCGACGTGGAGGGAAAGGGGAGAGGCGTGGTATCGACACGCAGGTTCGTGAGAGGCGAGCTCATCTGTGAGTACTCTGGTGAGCTAATCAGCCACAAGGAGGCAAAGGCCAGGGAGGAGAGATATAGCACGGACGAAAGCATTGGATGCTACATGTACTACTTTGAATACAAAGGAACAAAGCTATGGTGAGTGCAGATCATTTACAACTACTTAGCTATACCGACTACTTTTGTCAGGAGAAAATCACAGTGACATCAACGAAATACCGTAGGTCGGGTTTTGATTATGAGAATCTAATGATGTTATGAGCTTACAATCAACAGATGATTGCAATTGAGTGTTCTATTATAAGGTTGGGGTTAACCATTGCAGTTGTTAGATTTGCAATTGGCCTGACTAGCCTAAAATGCAATCATTAAACTAGCTACACAATCAAACTCGTTCTAAGGCATTATATTGTGTTACATGATACACTAGTGTTGATGCTACAAAGGATAATGGTCGCATGGGTCGACTTCTCAATCACTCCAAGACGCAGGCCAACGTGTTCACTAAGCTATTGGAGGTGAAAAACCAGCCTTACCTCTGTCTGATGGCAGCCAGGGACATTAGGCCGGAGGAGGAGCTACAGTTCGACTATGGAGAGAGAAGTAGGGTGGCCATCAAATCGCACCCATGGCTGGCTGCTTAGCAGCAGATCCTGATTTTTCTGTATCCATCTCTTTATCAATGTTCACCAATCTGTCAAACAACGAAGCTAGAATCATATAGAATGTAACCATAAAATCATGTATTGAACAGACAAATAGCTAGTTCTGAATAAATTTATCCAGGCTACACACCAACTACGGTATCACAATATATGCATAATGTACGTGCAGTATCTTCAACCTTAAATAATTATTCCACTTGATACTATTTGTACTATGTATACTCCTAGTATGCATATATGATGATGTACAGGTTACATGTTTTGTGCAATTCCATATAAGGTAGCACAAAGGCCAGTCAGCTGTGTACCACAGACCTTTGTGCTACCTTGTATGGAATTGCAACACATCCATTCACTACAAATAGTTGTATGTGTAGTGTGTATGAATATGTATCTATTTAATAGGTGTAGTTTACCAGTCACATGACAATGAAGCACTATATAGTGCAAAACCCTCCACATAGTTGCCTAAGCACATGCATAATGTACTGCTGCTATTAACTACAGACAACCATATCACATTATTCCAGTTTGCAAACTAAAGCAGTGAAAGCCATGGCCATCACCTTTGCTTAATACTGCACTGCAACCTGTAAACCACAAGAATGCGCATTGCACGATATTATGTAATTAGCCAGCCGTGCATGCCACATGTGCCGAGTAGCCCGTAAAACCACAAGAATGCACATTGCACGCTATTACGTAATCAGCCAGCCGCGCATGCCACGTACGTGTGCCAGCATAGTGCCAGGTCAGCAGTCTTGATGCACACAAAGAAGTTCTGAAGTAAAAGAAAGTTGTTCTGTTTTAGATATAGTGAGTTGCTGTAGCTAGCACTTCACGTACGATGTCAGTCCTAACTGTATCAAGAACTGCTGGTGTGTTTTCTATCGAGAGAAGGCGTTCTAATTCCCTGCACTGGGCATGTTTGGAGGTCTAATCCCCGGGGTAATACTAGATTTTGCGCAGCTGTTATAGTGCTTTTGCATGCTGGTTGCATGACCATTGTGCTCCAATTTATGATTTCGAGCTTTTGTTATGCACCATCAGAAAATGCACAGCATGCAATACCAGGGGTTCTCGAAGCAATGAAAATACTCTAGCCAATTTGGCTATTAGCTTTTATAGCCAAATTTTATGTACAGTAGCTCTCCTCCAAAACCTAAGAAGTTACGGATGTGTACCCCACCCGGTTCATCTCTTGACATGCCCAATACGGAGTCTGAGGTACACGTGTGTACATGTAGGTAGACCACACTTTCAATAACTACATTGTGTATACATTTATATTCAGATAACTGCACGACGGCCAACTTACTATTCCCTGCGATTACCAATTGGGTGGCGTGGGAGTATGGCTCCTGTGGACCAAGAATGGGTAGGTCGCACCAATGTTATTATTACTGTACACTCGTATCCAATTTAATCCAAAACACGAGGAAAAACCAACCATTTCCAAGTTCAAACAGTGGTCAAGTTTCTGCGTCAGTTTATGAAGACCACAGACTCTCGAACGAACTGACTTGACTATCGTTCACAATAGTCCATCGATCGGAGCAGTGCCAGAAACTGCACTTTTTCGAAAACTCGAAGACTGTGAACCGTCAGACAAGGTTTTACCCCTCAAGATTTCATTAAACAACGGTTTTTACCCCTCAAGGATCAATTAAAAAGCCATTTTTATACCCTTAAGACTAATTAAATTACTTCTCCGAGGGGGGTGTACATCTATTAACTGGAATAGCCCATTGGCGAGTCACATGGCAGCTGCTCAGCAAGTTTTTATGTTCGCTTTCTCTTTGTGCAACTCGACAGAGCTAAAACGTTTTTTCTGGCCTTGGAAACACTTGTAAACTATCGTTTCATTCGTATTTTGTTATGTACAGACTATTTACCTTCGTAAAAACTGACGCAGAAAATTGCCATACTTACCCACGTGTACAGACTGATAGTGGCTGGTTAGCTTTACGTCTTGTGGCCCACTAGGGTGATGGCAGGAGGGCAACTTAGATTGTATGAAGAGCATGCGTAAGAACTGGAATATAACTGTCTAACTTTGACCGTGCGTGGGCGGAACACTATCCTGTAACCTTAACTGAGTTCCTAAGAAAAATTCAAAAGGGGCCTGGTGCACACTACCTGCACATGTGTATGCTAACTTACCTACTGCAAATATTACCTTTGACCATAGATTAACAGTATGGCCTTAGCTGGACTTTTGATAACACACATACACACATACACACACACACACACACACACACACACATAATATTATAGGACATTCAATGAAACTTAAATTGTTGTACTCCACCTGCAGTACCATAGTCATACATGGCATATAGAGGGTGAGCCTAAGCTGAGAAACTAACGTTACCATGATCATGCATGGCATATAGGGTGTTCAGTATGTATACACGTATATGTATATTGCAGCCTGGCTCAAGCCTCTGGATGTTTGTGCTGATATGCCAACTTCCTCCAGAACGGAGACAGTTTGTGGTCTGTAGTGACCATTGTGTACTTGGGTAGTCTATAATCACTGGACTGGAATGGTGGAATCACAAATTCAGCAAAAATTAGGTCAAAGGGTCACAATATTGATGCCGATAATGAGTTCAATAGTGATGAGTGTGCTAATCTGAAGTGGCCCATTGGCTACTGTCACTGTAGGAAGCACCCACATTTTTGTATTGTAAACAGCACTTTCTATGTAGCTACTCAGAGTATAGTTATTCTGTGTCAGTAGTAAAAGCCGTCCTGAAAGTCTATAGTTGCTGTCCAAATCAAAAGACTCAGGCTTAGCTAGCTAACAATCTCAAATCTTCTGCCTGCAGACTATGCAACATACACCTCGATCCATAATTGCCAGCTGAATCATGATATGGACATCAAAGTTGGTGTATTAGTAACAACAACTTCTACCCATGCTCAGCAGGCACCTAGCTAACTGATAGTCACTGTAGATGATGGGGCAAGCAGACAAAACTAGATTAATTTCAGAACTTGATGCTTGTACCTTTGAAAGGAATGATGCCAATTCTACTAGCCACTGAGGCTTTAATACTGCCATCTGAGTGATATCCTGTTATCTAACCTCTTCCCAATGGCATGGGAATAAGGCTAGCCACTATCCATGGTCCAACAGGCAGCTAGCTGGCAACATTGGCTCACAAATAGGTGCCAGCTGGTTAAACATTAATTCTCCTAATATGTATATTGGGATGGTTTTAAGAGCATACATACATGCATATTGATCTGATCACCATGTACCAATACGTTCCCTCTGTTTACATGCAGTAGATGGCCTAGCATGCGTATAGCTACACTAACCCAGTAGTCTAAGGTACAAGGCTTAGACTTATGTTGGGGTGATAGCTATGAAATTGTTAGTATGGTATAAATACAGTCATGAATATAATTTGTCGATGCAATGGAAAGTGTCATCGTGATGCTACTAAATCTATGCCTAACTTAGACACTTTAACTTCAGTGAAGCTGTGAGCTAAGCTTGCCATCAAATCACTATAATTTCTTATCCTCATGGCATAAGCTACTCCTGGTAAGGAATGTGACCTTATGGCCTCATTTTTGCTGAATTTGTGATTCCACCATTCCATTCCACCATTCTAGTCCAGTGATTGTGGACTACCCTGTACATGTGCCTGATATTATCTGGACATTCATGTACAATGATTAGTTTATTAGCAATTTAGGAGTTGAAGGGAATTTTTTATGTGGTTGTATCAAAGGACATACTATGTGTGTGTGTGAACTATGCTATGTGTAATGAGAATAGGTTTTGCTGTGTAAGTGTGGCTGTGTGAGTGTTAAAGGCATTGTGTCACGATATAAGGGCTATTTTTAGTAAATTATTGTCACACGTGATGTAACCACACCCACTAGATTGAAATCCCTACCAGAGTTTTCAGTCAATGGTTGTAGTTCGTGTTTTACCACGCGATTGCAAAAAAAATTTTAACAATGTCCAAGAAAGGAGGTGCTGGAAGGCCTTCAGCTGGCAGAGGAAGATACGAGGTCTATCTGGGAACGGACGCTGAGGCTACTGTGGTCATCATCTAGCTAGATCTACCGTGTACAAGTTAGTACTTACTTACCTTTAGGCTTTAGCTCACGAGGCAGCAGTTGCAATCCCACTGAACGAGAGTAGCTCAAGAAGCAGAGAGAAACACTGGTTTAAGTGGTCGTCGACTCTTGTAGCGCCATGTGTACCTTGCTTTCTCCCTGTACCAGTATTTGTGTGTTCAGGAGTGCGCAACAATAATTTATTATGTGCGCGATTTTATTACGATGTGCGTAAACGTTAGTCCACGGTTCTCCGTATACTAGATTTAAATTTAGTAGCAATCACTGCTAGCCACACTTATATCACGACACAATGCCTTTAAGTTTTGCAAGAGTAATGATTTCTTATGCAATAGTTATGATGTACTATGTAATACCTGGTTGTCTATTTAAGTGAGTTGTGCCTAGCTAGAGTGGGAGTTGTTGTGGTATTGGTCAGTGAGTTGTGCATTCTATCTTCTTGATGCTGTAGCTGTTTAATAACAATTTTCGCTGCATTGTCTCTTGAACACTCTACGTGTACTGCGGTTCCTTTACACATATAGCTAAATCCCCATGCAGTAACAGCTTAGCAATATGGTGAGGGCATGTGCTCATGGTGTGTGCATGAACAATTGATTGGAGGCTGCCCCATGATGCTCATCATACAACCTAGATACAGACACCTCAGCAAATGCATATGGTGCACTAATACACTAGTACCTCACACATCACATGGTATATGGCCACCTCCAACAGAGCAATCAGAACTTTGCCAGGTCCACTATATCACAAATATGTATATATGGCTCTAATTTTTTTGTATAAACAGCAATGGGAAATGTCAGTTTGACATGTGATTTCAAATTGAAATTGTTTTATTTATGGGATTGTTACCATGGTGACAGTGGATGTTATTAATTACTTCCATATTTGGAATTTTCATTTTTCTTTTAAGTAGTCCTTGTGGTTAGAGTCAAACTCACAGATACCATTTTTATATTGATCCTCTCATCAAATATAGCCTCTGTAACAAGTGAATCTTCATATAAAAAGTTAATTTAGCAATTAATTAGAAATACTGTCAGAAAATTTTCAAACTCAACACATGTCACCCTCATGCGAATATCTAAACTTGTAACAGAAAAAAATTGAATGTACATAAAAGCTTACAGTAGTTATTGACACACCAAATTATTTGGGGGTTCTTATTGCACTTCAGAAATTTGTCGATGGGACTTGATTTCTTTCTTGTAGTTTTTAACTAGTTCTTCAAGTTCTGACCCACCTGGAACACCTTCTAGGTAGGCAAACATGTAATGTCTGACTTTTCTGAAGTGTTTATGCATGTTTTCAAGTGTGGCAGACTCCAACGCTGGTGTTATTGTCTTTTATAGACTTATAATGCTGTATTTGCAGTAGGCCTTCGCATATCGCTTCGCCTGGGCCCAAACATGCTCAATGGGGTTAAGCTCACAGTGGTACTTATGTAGCATGTACACAATATGCTTTTTCTCCTCTCCAAGAAACCTCTCTGCACTGCTTTTCTCATCCTTGAAGTCAGGATGACTTCCTAAAATCTCTCTCATCTTTTCAGCTTTCATTCCACATGTGTTGACTCCCCTCTTGTCTAGAACCTGCCGCATTCCCTTTGGTATCTTTCCTAGATTGAAGTATATCTGCTGTGGCTTACCACCCCCACCATCCATCCCTCATTATAGGTTGTTTGCCACCAGGATTGACATTCATTCTTGATTGACATTCATTCTTGATACTACCAGAGCATGTAGAGAGATAAATCAAATTCAGTCTCTAAATTTGCATAGAGATGAACAATCCATGAATTAGATCTGCCACGCTACAGAAGATCCAAGTGGCAAGAGCCTTAATCTGTGTGTGTGTGTTGAACATACAATAGTGTGCAGCATAGGCATAGGAAGCATTTTGAAGTTGAAAGGGGCCAAGATTGTATAACATCATGGATACAAAGACCACTTCACTAATTGGAGGACTATTTGTGAATTTGGTGGTATGATGATGAACTTTTGGCCTAAAGCAGCAATGAAACTAGCCCTATTTCATGTCTAAAAGCCACATGTACTAGCAGTGCTTTTTTTGGGCACATACCATGTGTGGGTGCATCAGTATGACAAAGTTTGCCCCCACTCCCCATTCCCTGTTCCTCATTCCAATGCCTATGGTGTATAGATATGCATTGCCATCCATGTACAAGTGGCTGTCAACTCAAACTGTACTCCCTCAACCAACATTTTTGTGACTAAACCTGATACACATGTTGCACAAATAAACTTTGTGTGTGAGTATGTGTGCACAACCTAGACTCTATACATATACTGGGGCCATTAGCTACAATAGCTAGTTTACAAGAAGTTCCAGAGCCTAGAAGAAGTAGACTACCTCGGCTTCTGCATGAACACCTGGGATTCGTGAGTTAACCCCTACAAACTTATGTAGTAGCTAGTAATAGTACTTATTGGAGATTCTGTTAATTTCCCTGAATGTGTAATTATGGTCATGTGTGCATGCTGCCCGTGTCCATGAGCCACTTAGGTGAGTAGGGAGAGTTCCCTTGGGACAAAAGAGCTTTTTAACCTACCACCCCTAGTTCTCAAGGCTAGACACCTAAGTGGCTCTGCCTTTTGCTGGGTTAGGTTTGCCCGAGCAGGCAATGAGATGGATGCCCCTTAGGTTTGGGATTGGTAGTGGAAGATAAACCTAGCTACTGAATTTCCGTGTAGCAGCACTGTTTTCCAGGGGTTATCTTTGCCTGCAGTATGTCCCTTAAGTCTACCTGTGTGGCCGATCAGCTTCACTAACAAACACCCTGGCCGCTCTCCATAGCTTTACTATAATATATACATGTTATTTGGAGTCTACATTGGCAATCTTTACCTAGTTTATGTGTGTGCGCATGCACATACATGTACTAACTTCCTTGCACATGCACAACTGTGTGATCAGCATGTCCATCATATTGCTTAGCAACATGCATATTTGCGTGCATAATGATAATTGCATAATATTGTGGTCAAGTTGCACTGTTTCTCTCTCTACACAAAGGTTTTCACAGTGCACACATTAATGTCATACCTACATGTAAAAGTACAATGGACACACTACTGTATACAGAGTTAGTCTCGTTTCCAGACCAAATCCCTGTGCGAGGAAGGGTCTGGTGATGTTTGAGTGGTATCTTGGTTGTGCAAGGTCAGAGAGTTGACTATTTGTGGGGAGCTTTTATGTATGGCTTTACTGAGAGAGTGAAAGAGACAGCCTTCTGTCAATTTATGTCCATGATGCTTTTAGGTATGGCGTAACTGTGTATTGTGAAAGCCTTTGTGTAGCATACAAGGTCTCTTATAGCGTAAATAATTACCGTAGCATCTGGTTGATATAAGTGCATGCACTTATCACTCTCGGTGGTAAGGAAATATGCACCTATTAGGTGATGTGCACTTAATAGAGAATAAAATTTTGGCCCCACCCATTGTTGGTATGAGCAAGTGCTTGAGCTAACCAAGCCAGCAAGTTTGAAGTCCGTGAGTATGGAGACCACTACTGTTGTAGTTCATGAAAGTATGAAGTATGATTGGAAGCCATCACTGCTAGAAAACTGTGGTAAAATAGCTGTCTTGCTCGGTGAGACTTGCTTCAACAGTTGAGGTCAAGAGTCCAATCCCTGGATTATGCTGTGGTGATAGAAGATCACAATGTTCGCTGTTATGCAGCTATCAGAAACTGGTTAGAGAACAAATGCTAGCTATACTTGTGGACAACTCTCGATCAAGCGATCAATATTACTATCGTCTTTATTGAGCGCATGTGCTTATTAAACATTACTTAATAACCAGAAGGAAGCATGTGCTTATTAGAAAATATGCACTTAATAAGCATGTGCACTTATTAACCAGACTTTAACGGTATAATTGTAAGAGAGAGAGAAAACGAGAGAGAGAGAAATGCACAATATTTCAACACTAGCTAGACGTTGCACAACTCAACAGCACGAGGTCAGACTGACCAAAACCGGTCAAACCAGTCAAACCAGTCAGAACTGGATTTACAATTAGGTAATAATGACATAACTAGAATAAACGTCACAAATCCCTCCCCTAGATGGACACACGTCCTCGGGCGACTTGCACAAGACATAAGATTAGAGTAGCTGTTCTAGAGGGCCAGTATGCTAGCTTAGAGGACCATGGTGTCCCCCTTTCTGTCTATCTGCAATTGCACAGCTAGGAGTTAAGTTATGTGAGGCTCAGTGGACTGTTAGGCACTCCTTGGTGGTTTCTCCGTCTCCTTTTTCTGGCCAGCCCTGGAAAGAAATCAACCATCTAAGAAACAACAAAAAGGAAAGTGAACAAGAAGTCTATAGTTGCTAAAAAGTTCCCAACCCAGTGTACTACCATCCAGATGAAGCCTCCTACAACTGAAGCAATGAAAACGGTGCTTGAAAGTAGCACTCTCCAGTTACTGCACACCAACCATCTCAGGATTACACTCCAACTGAAGCAGCTGCTGCCCTTACAAGCCCAGCCTCATCCAAAAGCCAGTTATCTCCTGTGCCTACGACCTCCAGTTGTGCTAGTAGCCCAGATCTGTCAAAATGTCTTGATGTCACCTATGAAAGTCGAGAGCAGGGACCTGGAGTGAGCTACAAAACAAGGGATGGAAAAGAGGAATGGACACCAGTGATGAGAAAGAAACGGAAGGCAAGAAGACGTGAAAGTTCTGAAAGTGATTTGATAGTGATGGAAGCAAAGTGGATGTCTCTTGCTCAAGGTTGGTGAGGTACGATGGAACACCAGGACTTACTATTTTCTGCCAATGACCTGCCACTTGGATACCCATCAAAAGGGCACTGCCATTGAATTAGCATGCCATGCTATTGTATGTGTCCTAGCAAAAAAAAAAAAACATTCATAATACAGGGCCGTAAGAGCCACTCTTTTGGTCAATCTTTTGATAAAGGTCGTTAATGCTATGTGCACCCTGCATGCATGCCACAGCAAAGTTTAATTAGCAATTAATATTCATAGCACACCACGTGGCAGCTGTTGCAGCTATGGCACAGAACCTGAGGAACCACGTGCATTGTACACCCACTGCTACAGCCATGCGCTTAACCTAGCATTAGGTGACACAGTTAATACATGCAACTGTACTGGAGTTTTTGTCATTTAAAATGACATGTACAGAGTCCTAGTTCAGAGTTCTTGGTAGTAGGGTGACTGTCGAGGAGGTTATGGAAGTGGATGTGGGGGTGACAGTGGAGGAGGTGGAGGCAGTAGGGGGTGTGATGGTGCAGTGAGCAAGGCAACATTGGCAACCGTTTAATAATTCATATTTCAACCTTTGAATTTTCTTCTAGAATTTACAATATTTTTCTTCTTAATGAACCTAAGCGTTTGCCTTAGTCTGTAGCAGAGGATACATACTCGTACCTTGATATTTGAGAGGGTCTCCCCAACATTCATTCATATACTAGATCACACTGGTAGAAAGCATTCTAGCTAGGCTTTGCAATTCCCCATGCTCACGGCAATAAGTAATTTTCCTCATTGAATGTTTCATTGAGAGCAAGTATAAGGAACCTACACAGAGTAGCTATTGAGTTGATTCTTGTCCATGCTCTCCTCTTCAGCATGGATATTCTACTGTAGTGCTGCATGGCTCCTTAAATACTCCTATCATTTTTACTCTTGATTGCTACAGTTAT
Source organism: Stappiaceae bacterium (assembly GCA_964291365.2). Lineage (GTDB taxonomy): Bacteria > Pseudomonadota > Alphaproteobacteria > Rhizobiales > Stappiaceae > JBDWFY01. The sequence goes on along the minus strand of OZ220009.1, from coordinate 33,547 downwards.
ATTCTGTTGCTGATGTGTGTGGTTACTACCATAGCATCATTTTATAGTTTGTACGTACCTCCTCTGTTGCACAAGAAGTATGTGAATATTAAACAATGTAACATTGTATTTTAAAAGCTACAGTTTCTGCACACTATTGATGAGTTGGGACTGCTCTATCATTTAAAATGTAGGGTGTTCAGCTCATTTGTAGTTGTGTTTCATCATATTTATACACAGAGTGCCATGTTTTCCAAGCTCAGACACACTGACTCAAACTCTTTAGTTTCTCATCTCGTTCATTAAGCTTTTTCTTCACGTTAGCAAGTGATTGAGTGATTTCTTCCATTGTGGCTCCAAATGGCGGCATTATCTCGGGCCCCTCATAGCCAAAAAAGTGCCATCACTGGTAGTTTCTTGCTGTATGAACAAACTTGAAGATGAACTGCAATATTTAATCTTAGTAATGCACAATTTTTAGCGGTAAATTAATCCAACGTTGCATCCAGATAAAGTACAGGATCAGATGCAAGTTCAGTCACCAGATAGTGTTTGGCTTGAGCTGCGTGCAGTTGATGACGGCACTGGTCACCCTGAAACAGAGTGTCTCGTCCTTAAGATAGAGGACATTATAAGTAGGGTGGTACCGGAGAGCAGTGTGAGCTATAAATTTTTGATGCTATGATTTACTCGGTCCTTTCACGAGACTGGCATACTCATTGCATATGCAGGTCTATGTATACCTACAGCATTACAAAGTTACATGTGGTAACTATAAAGCAGTGTACATGTACTTAACAAACATGACTTGCCAGGATTTCATCCAGTGGGTCCCCCCCCCCCCAAAACTGTATGTTCCTTCATATTCTCAGTCATCTCCTCTCTCATCACAGCTGAAATAAGCATACTTGCACATGACTAGTTCTCGTGGGCATTCCTGCCTGTGCTTGGGAAGGTCACAGCACAAGGCTTTCTCTGTGCATCCTTCATTGGGACAAACATCTTCCATCTTTGAACGCTTATAGGTGTTTAGTTGTCCTCGCTTGGTAGTCCCCTGTCTCCTTACAGTGTGGATATTCATAGAGTCGTTTGGGACACTCCATTATATGCTTCTCCGTATCTTTCCTACGTACTGAGGTGATCTTTGTTTTACTGATCCATGCACTTGTTAGGGCATGGTAATAGGCTGAAGTCACATGTTGCTTCATGCTGGCCTAGCTAATTCCCCCACAAACTCACAGCCATTGCAGTGATTATCACACTCAACTTTGCTGGTCCATGCACTTGTTAGGGCATGGTAATAGGCTGAAGTCACATGGTTTAGCCGTGTTGGCATGTTGCAAAGGGCATGTGTCCAGTGAAGACTAACTGGATATGGGTGCCCTTCCCCTCACCCCTGCCATTTGTTGAATTAGTATGTACCAATTCCACATGTCGAAGGTCTTGTCCAATGACTATGCTTGCTACACTTGTTGCTTGTGCAGCAGGGATGCCACCGTGAGGCCTGTATTGACACCGACGTTACTCTCATGCCATTCAAATACATCCTTTTGCAGTCGAGGTGATGCAGATCAGTGACGTAATTAATTATTAAATAGAGAGAGGTGGCTGCCTATTTAAAGAGGTAAATAGTTTTAGTATCTCATAAATGGAGTTTTGCCACTAGGGCATGTAGGGGCTTGAACTAAGTGGCTGAAATAAGGTGGTGGCTACCTAACACAGTGAATATATACTATGATATGTGCTCAACATAACTTACCTCTGAGCCAATTAATTGTTATAAATATCAGTGTTATTCAAAACAACTATAGAGAAATAAGGGATAACCATGATGAGAGAGACTCGTCATTAAATTACCTTTCTAAGGCTTCTTCAAGTTCTATAGATTAATAGTGGGGATCTCTTTCATTTATAGCAAGCAGCTTAGTCTTCTGGATGTGGAGGAGGTGGAGGCAACCAGCATCTTTTTTAAGTAACTTTTCCTTGAGTGCTTCGTTGAGAGCAAGTATAAGGAACAAACACAGAGTAGCTGTCGAGTTGGTTCATGTCCGCACTCTCCTCTTCAGCATGGATATTCTACTGTAGTGCTGTTCAAAGTATTCTCCACCAGAAGTTTCTCTAAGTAATGACAGATTAGAGAAGGCCAAGATATGCGTGTACACAAATGCCTGCATAGGTATGCACCAAAGACACGAGGCCAATTTGGGCATGAAATCTGCATCAAATCTGATAGCATGACATGTTGGTTGCCGGTCAACACACTGTTATACATCTCGGTCATCGTATGTGGGTGTAGATATATATTATACTCAGCACTGAGAATGACAGCGATTCAATAAAAAGATACTGAGAATATTAAAGGATACAACAAACCATGCATCCATAGCTACCTTATAAATTAGGTATGTCAATTATCTTGCGAAGTAGCCAAGTATGTGTACATGTCACAATCGGACTTGGCTCCAGACTGAAGCCCAGGTTTACAATTCAGCTCGGCTGCGATGTCAGAAGCTAATGCATGACATGGAGCTTCACCCCAAGCTGATAGTTCAACCAAGATGGTAGCATAATCCCAGATTTTCTGCCTCATTTCTGTAGTAAATACACTCCAAATAGGCTTCTGTTTGGTAATTTGGTTGAGAGCACCGGCTGATATCTTCTGGTGTTATCACTTGTGGTAGACTGAGTCAAACAACTCCTACTCTAGGCTCTGATTTCAAACATTTGTACTCATAATCTGGATGACCAGAATAGCTCCATCTACCACTGGTCTTCAGTTTTGAGGTCAAAAGTTACATTTTCAGCCCTGCCCCTGCCACATGCGCATATGTAGACCAACCCAGCCCCACCCTGAGAAAGAGTGCATGAGAGAACCACTACAATTGGTATGGTGATTAGTTGAAGAGGTTTCCTATAAAGAAGCATGGTCACAACAGACAGGAAATTGTATTTGCTAGTGCAACATCTTGCGCATGCTGCAGGGGCAGATACAGACATCCTGAAGGGGGGGGAGCTAAAATAATAATTGCGCGCAAAGCGTGCGAAATTTTTAGACCATGCCCACAAAACGGCCGAGATCGAGTACAAATGGCAGCAGAAAGGTCAGTTTTTGACATTTTTGGTGTATTTTTTTAGTCAATTTCATGATAGATCCTAGCTTGAGGGGCTATATTGGCTAGAGGAAGGGGGCTAGGGTCCATTTTTGTATTAAAAAAGCCTATGTTTCTGGGCTGAGGGGGGGGCTACAGCCCCCTTAGCCCCCCCCCCCCCTGTATCCGCCCCTGTGCTGTTTACATGGATGCCCTACATACACTGTATCTTTCACCACACTTTGACCTCTTCATACAGAGCTTGCAAGGTATGCCCTTTAGCCAAGAGTACATTAGCAGGCAATGTTAATCAATGTTAATATACTCTTGCCTTTAGCCTATAGTGGGTTAGGTGTAGTATTGGCTTTTAGCATAATAGTACTCATTATAGTATAACACTGCTATTTCTAATTGTGCCATGCTATTAATGCTATTAATGCTATTTCTTCCCTGATCCTTTCTTATAGAAATAGTATGCTATTTCTGCTATTATAATTATGCTATTTCATCCCCTAACCCCTGCTGAGAAATAGCATGCTATTATGCTATTATGCTATTTCATCCCCTCATCTCTATACCAGAAATAATGCACTATTTTAGGCCGTGCTTTGATAATTCCTTGTTTCATGTCCACTGCCCACATCCATTCCAGGCTACCGCATTGAAATTTATTATTGAACTTTCATAGTATGAATGTCATTAGCTGGCTCACTAATATTATTCATTGTGGAAGCGATCAGCACTATCGTATCTCTAGCACAGTGAACATTGGATAATAAGGTTTTGGCTAATAGTGCATAATAACTGCCCACCCGCGTCCACTATACAGCCCATTGTGGACGGGAAACAAGCATATTCCTACTGGTGGGTGGCCTTATTAGAAATAGCAAATATGGCATAAGTAACAAGTAGAGAATGATATGGCAAAATAGCAATAGAAATCGCATATTATTTTGCTATTATGCTATTTTGTTCCCTAACCCCTACTTAGAATGCTATTTCTGGTATTATGTTATTTTATTAGAAATAGCAAAATACTGTACAAATCGAAAATTTTCAGTGGACAAAAATTTCGCCCAACCCAGCTACTCTTGCATTAAACAAATATTTTGCGGAATAAATTTTCACTCATGCAGTATGAATATGATGCTCCTGGTGGAGGTCATTTTGGCTTTGATACCAGACTCGGAGGTATTTTATAGAATTAATTACATGTATCTTACAATACATTAATTCATGACGGAATGATTATACTAATGGTGACAAAGCACCCGGCAGCAGTGATAACTCCAGCAGTGTCTCAAGTGATTTAGAGGATGATCTGAACAGACTCCTTTCCTCTGATAGCTTGTTTGGCAGTTCAGAGTCCGATATGGATGGAGGTATGCAGCACTTCAACTATGTGACTAATGGTATGATCCATGTAATAATGTGTACTATAAGGGTTGTCACAAAATGACCATCATCCTAACTGTCTACAGGCATTTTGTCCTTCACAGAGCAGGTGCTGGTCCAGCTCCAATTACAATTTGAGGGGGGCGTTTGATGTCAACATTCTACAGAAATTACCATAGAAACTGGTTGTTAAGCGCATCTCGCTGTTAAGCGCATACTTTTTATTAAGCGCATAGTTTTGAGCGAGCTTTACCACTCTTTATTAAGCGCATACGGCCTGGCAAGCGGCTAAACGATCAACGATCAATCACGATGCAGATACTGTAGGCTAGTAGTTAGCTGGAGTGCCAAGACTTCGAGAAACACGCTCTCTGTTCCCCTTTCACCCTTCGTTTTGAACGTCACGCCTTCGAAATTGCCCATTCTGTTGGCCCTGCCTACCGTGTCTTAGCCCCTTTAATTAAGCGCATACTTCCTGTTAAGCGCATATATTTGTTAAGCACATATTTCCTTCCTTGTTGCCACAAGTTATAAGCGCATGCGCTTAACAACCAGTTTCTACGGTATCATTGGTTGTGTGAGATAATATCTATGTGGGCACAGTGAAAGCATTAAAGCAGATTACGTACCGAGGGTAGTTGCTTTAAATACTTCAATACTCTACAAAACCAAATTCACCATCTTCCTCATCAGAACACACCCCCTTTCTACTTGATCCTCTGGCTGATTTCGGGGTTGTCCAGTCTCTGTTTTCCTTACCATTCTCATCATTACCTGTAGAAACAATTACCATTCATTTCGCTACATTCCTATCGCCTTAAAGAGGTCGAAATTAACCCAGAAAACTAGAGCTGGTAGAATTAATAATGGAATATGCTTTCTACTTGTAAATGTTATTGAGACTTACTTATTTCCATTCTTCTATTGGTGTTCCCATTAAATTTCTTTGCCCTCAGAGGAGAAGCATCAATTTCACTGTCACTGTCATCAAAAGTAATCTCCTTCCTTTTCCATTCTGTGTATTTCAAACTCCAATGTGACAAGCAATGACAGCCATCACAGGCAAACTCACTGATAGCTGCTGTGCCTCCTGCTTCGGGCACTTTCTCCATATGATGCACGATTTGCGAACGCACAATGTAGATTAGGTAGGGGTTAGGCAGAGGGTAGGGTTGAGGGTTCAGGATCAAACAATAGGGTTAGTATTGTTGTGGGTAGGTTAATTGGAAAAGGTTACTATAGGTCGTTCGCAAATCAGGCATGCTCTCACTTTCTCAGCTCCACTGCTTCCCTCACCAGCCTTTTTATTTGTATCACAGTCACCAGCTATAATATGAAGATGTGAATCAATTTGGGTACCCTTATATATTGTGTATGAATAGTACAGTCTCTCTCCCCCTTCAGCAGGTACAAGACCAAAAATATTGCGTTTATTCAGCTAGAAGCCACACCCTGAACAGTAGCTGCCTTTGAATAACACTGAGTAGCCACCCTCAAACAGTAGCTGTATGCATGTGTGTACACTATTGAATGGGCATGACCACAATCAAAAGCCATTCACAATCCATTTGTTCAGGCATATGGCAGAAGACAAGTTTGGCTTGGTTCTACGGTAAAGCGGTACCTCACTTTTTGATCACACCTCAATTACTTAAAGTACAGCCCTTATAAACCAGTGATAATAATAGCCACCCTCAAATAACCACCTTCCATCAGTAGCTGTGGCTTTTACTTGAACAAGTATGGTAACTATCTAGCAAACTTACATTTTACTTCCAATATTTCTCCTTTGTACGGTTTTCCTCTGTACTGAAAAATAACAGTCCCACCAATAACAAGATCATCTTTGACAGGGGATCCCCTAGCTCTGTTTGTAGCTTGTCGGCAAGAACCCACATCTCATCATGATTCTTCATCAGGATAAGGCACTAGCTACATAGAATGTGTAAGAGAGAGTGAACATTTGTTTAATGCACCTATCAATGTAATGCCCCACGTTACTATTCATCAAAGGAGGGCCTTGGATTGGGTTTGTTTGTCACTAATTGCATCTTCATAACAAAGTGCTTTCCGTTTCTCACCCTGTTATGTCCCAAACTTTAGATGCAGTGCCTTCATTGTTTTCATGCAGGCAAGATGGAGGATGACCAACTCAAAGCAAATCAGTCAAGTGATGTTTCCCTGTAAGGATGGTGAGGGAGAGTATTAGTATTCACTTGGCATTGATGTATGTTTAGTGTGTGTGTGTGTGTGTCCTGTAGTAGGAAATGTCCCAGTGTCCCTCCCCCTTTGTATTACTCCCTGTTGAGGTGTATTGTGGGTGGATATGATTTTGTGACAATATCAATCAGTTAGTTACATAATATTGAGAATTGTCCAAGGGCTTGGACCTAAAAGGGGATGTACATGTATCTCTCCAGTACTGTCCTGTATATGTAGCTAGCAAACTTCAAAGGTTTGTAGGTATAGGATAAAATCCTAGTGTTTCGAGCGACAAGTACACCCTCATTAGTGCAATACAGTGAAACCTCTAATAATGGACTCTCCAAGAGGTGGACAACCCTCTATACGGCAGACAAATTCCATGCCCCTGATTGCTCTTCCCATAGAAATAGTACATTTAGAACTTCCGAAAAGCTCTACTCTGGACAACGGACAGCCAGCTCACCCCCAGAGGACAGCAATGTGTACAAAATAACCTCCGAAAGCGAACAGAGGCCAAAACTGTGAGCACAAATCATAATAACATCATACTTTTGACGCTTGTTACTCAGATAGTCTGTCCACTCCTTTGTTTTTTGTCAATTTTTGCCCTGCAGAGTGTGTTTGATTGTAACTTGCTGATTTAGCTTCTTGTAGGCCACACCCCTCTGCATTAAAACCAATTAATGAGCTCAAGATTGGGGGTGTGGCCAGCTAGTCAACCTCTGAGATAGGGATGACCTCTCTCCAACGGACAGGGGTCCTGCCCCCAATGTGTCTGCTGTTCAGAGGTTTCACTGTACGTGCATCCATATTTGTATTGCTTCATATTAGCAGCTAATGCCTTGGCAAGGAGATCAAACACACCTATAAGAAGCTTCCCCTTAACTACCTATGCCCCTTCTACCGTTTCAATAGGGGTACTGGTTGGCGCTATTTTCCTGATAGCTTTGTTGGACTAAACCAGACACCTGCAAGCAAGAGATAGTCAGAATTCATCCTAAGTGTAGGTGGCAGGCTTGAAATCGCCAAGTACACTGGCCAAAGTGATGCCTTAGAGGAATTGAAAAGAGGAACACCATCTGTGTTTAAGAGTAATCCAGTGTGTTCTGGCATGCACAGGAAGTTTCCTGGTCTCATTAGATCAGCAACAACTGATCCATCATATAGCTCCAGGAACAGTACACCTTGTAAATGGATATTGCAAGTAATTCCATCTACCTATGTATCATCAAAATGATGCAATAATTGAGTGAGAGAGAGAGAGATAATCATGCAAGATCTTACTAAAAACAAATGTTCATACAAGATTTTGAAACCTTTTCAAATGATAAGATACCATGTCAGATCTGATAAGTATTTTTTGCTGGGTTTGTTGTCAGGACAAAGAAAAGCCCATAGAGAAGAGATCAGTATGGCTGGAAGGTGTTTAAGGATTTTTTTTACACCAAAGGAGAGAGAGAGTGTGTGGGTGGGTGTATTGTGGTGTGTGTGGGTGTGAGTGAATGTATCATGGGTAATATAGACACCCCTGCATGATTAAATTAGAGTTCTAGACACAAAATCTCTAGCTCCTCTCTATTGATCGATATCTTCTCTCTTGAATGTTATTGAAATGTTGAAAAGACTGGGGAGCCTGAGGACAGTGGGATTTAGTTCCTTAACAAATCTGGTATCTGTCACTGGTATAAAGCCATCCTTACAACATGACTCAGGAAGATAAGGTTTGGGCTCACCTTATATATGTACATCTTTACTTGGCACTCCTCACTATGAACATACATGTAGCACTTTATTCTCTTAAAAGTCCTTCTCAAACTCAAAACACACACACACTCACACACACAGCCACAATATGTATGTGCACACACATAAATCACACGTACAAAAAGACTCAAATTGTGTGCATGGTATGTTTTTGTGACACATGAGATATATGTATAGTAGTTGAGTGAGGATGTTCTCTCTCTCTTTCTGCATGTGTGAGTGAAGCCAATTGTTGCTGTTATTAATTTTGTGCATGATAAACTGGATACCTCTGCATCTAGTGGACTACATTTTTATAAGTATCTGGTATTAGCAGAGTTGCTCACTTTTACCCCCTAACAACAGACTGTTTGTGACTTGGGCAACAAAATAGTTAGAGCCATCGTGCACGGAGGTTATCAGATACACTCCCACTAAGATTGGACATCTTTTTGACAAACTTGTGTGTTTTATACATGTACGTATGTACCACTGCTCCTTTACCATACGCAGGGGCGTAGGCAGGGGGGGTTCACCGTTGCCCAGAAACCCCCCCCCTGACTTCCAGGATCAATGTTTACGTATGTAGATAAATCATGAACAGAAATAGGTGAGGTCTTACTCTGTCATTCTCTGCGTTCAGGAACCACAAAACGGCAGCATTTGGATCATTTTCAATCATTTTTCTGTCAGTAGATCGTCGCTAGCGGTTGTTAATTAGTAGGCGAGGTCGAAAAGTGGGCGTGGTCTGGAAATTTGGCGCGTGTGCATGCGTGCCACCTATTTAGAAACCCCTCTATGAAAATCCTGCCTACGCCCCTGCATACGTGCTATAGATTGGCTGTCATTCAGTCTATTTTGATTTCAAGTGTTTATGCCAATTACAGAATAAGGTGGCTTGCAAAAGCCGTCTTGCCTAAATTGCAAAATTAATGTTTTCTCATGTTCATGAGCATATGTCTAGGCTATCTGTCACAAATAGACATTAGATGGTTGAGATTGTAGTTGGATTGAGAGAGATACAGACCAGCTTATATAGAAATGTGACAGACATATAATGACAAAACAATTATTAGTCCACATGACAATCTCATAACAGACTTTTGTCTCTATTCAGCCTGCTGTCAGGGCTATTCAATTGTTCAGGGCTGTTTAGAAGATATGAAATCAAGCACAAAGTTTGTAACCTCACAAAAATTAAAGAGGAAAGGGGAGAGCCTGGTACATTAATTTTGATCATGTGCTGGACGTGGTTAGCAATTAGCGACCACTAACACTGACCCTATGGCTGATCGCCCAAACTGACTAACAGATAAACTAGTTTTGTTTTTGGAGATAGAGAGGAATATTTTGAATGGTGAACAATAATGTCCTACAATCCTACATTCCTCTGTAGATGCAGCAATTCATTGATCTCCATTGATATGAAGTATCTTCAGAGACTTTGAGCCTCTTAGAAATTACTTTTAGTACAGGGCCTGCCACTTGCAAGATTGTGTGTTACCAGTCAATTCAGGAAATTTTCTCCTTAGCAAGAGTTGAGCACACTTATGATACACTATGCAACTGGCTGTCATCATCTAAAATCTGACTATGTTACTATAAAGATGCGATGTTCGTCAGTGATGTACTTTGAACTTCAACAGTCTGTGCAGGGACATTGCAGGGCAATAGGCATGGTCAGTGACCACGTGATTTGTTAGTCAATGGAAAATATGTGGTGGTATATGGATGTGTGCATCCAATTTCAAGATTTCAAATTTCGGATTTTGTATAAGGTTTCAGGATTTCAAGCAAGATTTCAAGATTTCAAAGATTTCAGCTGAAGTGTACGAGATTCCAAGCTAGTTGCAGATCCGTCGCCCCACCCATCTCTCTCTCTCTCTCTCTCTTGAAATCTTACCTGAAACCTTGAAATCTCAGCTGAAATATTGAAATCATAGTGAAATCTTGAAATCCATTCTGAAATCTGAAGATTTCGAAATCTTGTACGAGTTTATGCGCAGTTGCAGACCCCTTGGTATGGGGGGACCATCAGTTTCCCTGTTACATGTAGTCTATACTAAATACTCGTAGTTACATTTTGATTTTTTCGTATGCCTCTCTCTTTCTCCATCTCCCTTGTTCTTGTATGCATCTCTGTCTTTTGCTCCCAATATTTTCAATTGCCTGAAGCTCCCTCCTGGGGGCTATGTAGGGAGTTACTTACAGCTTCTAATGCAGGAGTCACCTTTCCCTCTTTCTATCAGTGTTCTAAGACTTATATGTAGTCTTGGTAGTGTTGTTGATGTGTTTGCTTTAACTGTTACGTCGCCTAACTGTCCTGGGCTGGTGTAGTTTCTACAGGTTGAATGGATGTTTCCTTTAATCCAGGAACGTTTGTCTTGAGCTTCTGTGCATACAAGCTCTTCCAGGTATGGTGAGAACCATCTATAGTTAAACAGCTGTTAGTACTCTTGCCAGTTAAATTTGATCATTGACAGTACTTGAGGAACATTAAATTTGAATATCCATTTTGGTTCTGTCATTGAGCCTGCCATCTTTCTCTCTTTCTGTAGAGTTCCTCGGGTGAATGTGAAGGCATGTATGCATGTAATGTGTGAACATTTCCCCTTTACCAATGACTAGGCCATATTTTGTGCCTGCATGTTGTTCAGTACATGTTGTCAAGTATGTGTTCATTTCTACGTTTGTTCTCCCTCTCCACATTGTTACTCATTCTCTGTATTATCTCACCTTTAAAACCTATCTTGCTGGGCAACAGCTCCCTGTCTACAGGGCATCTTCTTAAATTGCTCAACATTGCACTCAGCTTATAGCTTAGTGGGCGTAACTAGACATTTTAAAGAATGACATTATTGCCTATTGAGCATTTGCGTACATGTGTAGGCTCAATAATTATGTATTTGTGTGTGGTGTCAGTGGGCATGCCTATGGGGGCAACACAAAACACATCAATTGAAGAGTGTGTTGGCAGGCAATCTGGCAGAAAGAAGCAAAGAACGGTGAGTTTTTTTTATGCTTTACTACATTTTGGGTGTATTTCCACCAAGAGCACAGTCTAGAACTAGTATCTGGCAATTTTTGTGTCCACAAACACCCAAACGACAGATAACAGACAGAAACACACGACTAATTACCATTCCCCTTGTACATGCATGTGAAGTAATCACCTTGGGCTTTTGTTTAGTTTAATGGGCATTCAATAGGAAGTGAAATTACAATGTATAACAGGACAAGGGTGCAGGCGAGTGTACTACTTTGGTCATCTGTGGTACATAAAGATTTTATGGGCATTGTCTATGGTGGTTTTTTGTTTTGTTTGTTTTTGTTGTGCCTACCTTATGGAGTTAGTAGCCTTTTAAGCATTTGATAGGTATGTGGTATACCTTGGATTGTTGAAGGTATAGGACGTGTAAGCTCTCTCTCCCTACCTTCTCTTTTTCTCTCTCTCCGTTAATTCACAATTTAAAATGTTGGTGATCAAACAGAGAGAGAGAGAGAGCTAACTTGCTTTTTCCACAACTTCAACAGTCATGAAGCAGATCACATACCAAAAACGGATAGGTACCCAGTGGGTATCTAGTAAAACCTGTGTTACACACTACCCAAGAACTGTAGGTTATCAAAATTCAGTGTGTAAACCTGAGTCATTCTAGGTGTGGTGACTCATGGCTTGTACAATTTTTCACCAGTCTAATCAAAATTGCTGCATCTATACCAAAAGTTGTATCCTTTTGAGTGTGTGTGTGTGTGTGTGTGTGTGTGTGTTGTGAGAAAGAAAAGAAGGTTGGGAACGGCATCTATATGCTCACATACTATTTTAATCAGGTTGTGACAGTCAATTTCCCATTAATTTCATGTAATAGCTTGTAATTTACAGTCAACATACACATACAAATTTGTCATGCATCACATGATCATAATTTGATATGCTAATTTTTATTTAAGACAATGCATTGGGGTGCTGGGTGCCTGGCCTTGAGAACCAGGAATGGTAGGTTCAAGAATTCTTTTATCCCCGGGGGAACTCTCCCTACTCGCCCAGTTTGCTCCCCAAATTGTGGACGTGTGATGTGATGGGCTTCTTAAATACACACTTGTATATTACAGTAGTTGGATTATCTGACCTTGAGGTAAACTTGCTCTTCCTAAGACACCATTTTTACTTTTTAGATTAGAGCACATGGCTAACTAGGTTAGAACTTTCTAGAAGCACATGAATATGCATTGCCCATGCTTAACACTCTGACTGGCCCTACCCACACTAGAGATGACATTGTACTTTGTTGCTCATGCAGTGTGTGTGTGTGTGTGTGTGTGTGTGTAAAGGAGAGAGAGAGAGAGAATGAGAGCCTCACTATCCTGGGCTGGTGTAGTTGAGGAACATTATACGTTTTGGTTCTGTCTTTCATCCGTGTTGTGCTGGTGAAGAAAAATAACTTGATACACATGAGCATTTGAACACATGTTCCAAGCCTTTGATGTAGTGCCAACAGAGACTCGTAAAGAGAGATAGTAACTATGGAGATGCTCTACATTTCACGTACATTGTAAGTAAAGCAGAGAACTGCCCCTGGCTGTCACAAAATATCCTAGTACACGTTACATTCGACAAATTTGACATGCATGTAGTATAACTAGCACATGCTTTGTACCCCCCTTGCTCTTACCTGATTAGGGGCAGTGCAATCATGTATATTGTTATCCTCTCACCCAGATCGGTATGTTGATGTTATGCTCTGGACACCTGTACAACTGTGCCAGGGTTCAATGAACATCTTAACAAGATATATAACATATGTGAACCTCTTACTATGCCTGTTGGTTATCGGCCTGTTAATTACATATAATGGGCTAATGTATGGTATCAACCCTAGCCATTAACGTATAATTGGGGCGAGCCTGAGTGAGCCCCACACTAGCGAGTAGTGTGGGGCGATCACAGTATATATATATATATATATATATATATATATATATATATATATATATATACACGTATGTATTCTGTATATATGAATGTTCTAATTTAGCGCATCAATGCAATATTACATTCATGCCCCATCCAATCGACATCAACTGCATATCGCATGCGCATGAACTGACAGACAATAATTTCACACCAACTTATGGCGTCTGCTTCAAATACCTTTCCTATGCAAGAACAATCAGGTTCTACTAACTCCTCTGACAGAAAACAGATCGCCCTCAGACTGCCTTTTCCATCACATACTTCTCCGCTAAAATACTTCACTGACTCGTCCTTCTTGCTTTTTTTTTCACAGGGCTCAGCTCGGTCACCATCCCATCAATGACAGCGTTAGAGCTTTCCTTCGCCTCAGACACTTCGAAATAGTCGAGCTTTCTCTTGCAAGCCATCTTCACATAGAGCTCACACCTAGCCTCTTTGACGAAAAGACACAAGAGGTAATAGGTACCGTGAACTAGCGCTATAGTGTAAGAACAATACTGACAAGCGGCCGCTAGAGCACGCAGGCTTGTTTCATGTGCGTATGTACATTAAAGTGTCAATCATCAACTTCACATTCCTATTCCATTCTGCACATGCTTAGGCTCGCCCCAAACCATGTTCTGCATGTCACTAGTTTTTATACTGCTTTGAAATGTATCTCTGACTACTGAAAATTAGCTGGCATGAATAGTTGAGTCTGAGAACATGTGGTATATGGATGTGCGTGTTACTTTTAGGTACCAGACTTGTATATAATTGTGTTGACGCAAATGTGGCTGGTGCAAGACATACATGAATGTGCCGACAAAACAGATTAAGATAAGTTGTTGTGGTTATCCATACAGTGCATCCTCTCATATCCGAAATGGTTGGGACCAACTCCATTTCATATAAGTGAAATTTTCGGATATGTAAAACGTTGTTTGAGATTAGTTATGGTAATGGTACATATACATACATGCATGTACATATCACATATTTATCAATACACATGCACAGTCATTTACGCGTACTAAGACAGGATTGAAAAGTTAGCTAGTTGTTTCACTGTAGAATTGCCAATACCGAATTCACTAGCAATATTAGTCGCTCTTTCACCTTTAGCAAACCTATCAAGTATGCACAACTTGTTTTCTAAGGCCACCCAAACTAGATTCATAGTTTATCGTCAGCACTTTTCCCATATTCCAAGCGGGCGGGCGGTCATTATTCATTATTCATTGGTTATTTTCTTTAAGATAATGAGCCACGCCCCTCAATGAGAGGGTGTGGCTTGCACAAGTCGACGGTCAAAGGTCATATGTGAAAGCTCACTTCGTTGCGATCGCAGCATATCTAGGCTGTTTTAACGATTTTCCATTTGCTAGCCTAAGGACTAGGGAGAAACAAACGTTTTGGACACAGCTATGTTAAAGGTTTGAATGATTTGTGCAAATTCATATAAATAATGAATAATGAACAGAATTTTCCAAATTGCATGCGGGCGGTGACGATAATCTGCGAATCTACTTTGTGTGGCCTAATGATAGAACAACTCGTTTGTGTTTCCTACATGTTGAGGCAGCCATTTTACTGCTGTCAAAGCATACTTGAAACGCACATGGTGGATCACGTGAGTATTACGTAATCAGCTCGTTTATTTCGGATAAACCGAGCATTCGGATAAAAGGGGTGCGGATATGCGAGGATGCACTGTACTTGTGTTGCAAGCACCAACGGTTTATAACAGGCTTGGGTTCCACATAGTCTGCCTTGGGCAGAGGCTTTTGACCAAACAGCATCTGTGATTTAGGCTCTGCTATTACTTGAACAACAGACTAGGCTGACAACATCATATCATCATATATATATATATAAAATTATAGTTGTCTGTCCATCTGTTATGGGAGGTCAGCAGAAATGATTTGACCTCGAGACACAAGGTGCTGTATCTCTGGCTGTTGAGTGAAAGAATCTAGAAATAGGTGATCTCCGTGAGCAACGATTAAGGTACTGGCTACAGGCACAAATACTAGCTCCTCGGACAGATTGTACAAAAATCAGGCAACAGTGGACACTTATATGTAGTACTGTACATACAACACAGCCTGGTTACATGTTTACTGACTTGGCACTTGTGCAATTCCATATTATAAGGTGGCACAAAGGCCAGTCAGCTGTTTGTAATATACAGCACCACAAAACCTTTGTGCTACCTTATGTGGAATTGCACAAGTGCCATGTCATGTCAGCAAACATGTAACCAGGCTATCCCACTTGTCAGCCTTCAGTCATCATGTACAACAATTGTACATCTGTGGTAATGATTTCCTGGTAATCCTGACCTACTAGGCAAATGTGCAAAGCATCACATCACTTGTCATAATTAGTGTACACACACACACACACACACACACACACACAGAGTATATACAAGAAGCTAAGCTATGAAAAGAAACATGACAGTAAACATTTATTAGTCTTTGTGGGCTATGTGTAGCTCTGTGTGAGACAACAGAATCCTTGTCTCATGTAAAAGTCACCTATGCAAATTTTTAACTCGGGGAAAACAAAGATACTTGGTAAAATTTTCTCCTGGCAAATTCTACATTGATCACATCCATTGCTGTGCAATCTAATCTGAGTAGAAAGCACGTCAATTTTTGACAAATTTCACCAACAATTTTTGGTATACCACCCTGATGAGCTGCAAGAATAGCGAAACAGAACACCGTGTTCTGTCGGTGGTTCCCATTTCTGCAGGTATTTATCATCTCAAATGAGCTCCACAATACATGCTGAACGCTGATGCCAGGAGTAGATTAGATAGGAGTGTTGAACTGCCTGTAAACGCATTCCGGTAGGATGATGTCACAAACACCAGCCTAAATGAATAGTGGTCATGTTAAGTCCAGCCCAATAGTGTAGTACAGTAGTGTAAACTGAGAGATTCCCTCTGCTGTGCAGCAGCTGCAGCTGTGGCCTGTCTGTGTTTACATTACACCTACCTCAGCTACATGACTGATTGCCAATTTGCCTATGTCATCCTACCGGAACGCTATTGCAGCATTTGTACAGTAGTTCAACACTCCTATCTAATCAACTCCTGCTTGTACCTATATTTAGTTTCCATGGTATTTTATTGATCATGAGTGGCTTTACTCTATCTATTGTGGTAACTTCAGATCATGTTGAGATAGAGAGAACCTTCTGTCTATTTGGGTCGGGTGCTTTTAGGTATGTAAATTATACTGGTGAGATGGATCTCATTCTTGGTCTTTCTTTAGCTCTCCCCATTCATATTCTTGATATAAGATAATATACTGTGCGTAATTTATCTTATGGAAACACACAATGACCAATTTGGCATTTTTGGTATATCCATAAAAGGTATAACAGCTGTTGTGGTGTACCACAAAACATGCACACACACACACACACACACTATGTACTTAGTCTTAAATTAGTCTGGTGTTGTCAACCCTGGCTCCAGACTTTGACTCCCCCCCACCCCCACCCCCACCACACACACGCAGAATTGGTGGACAAAATAGATTTGTAAGTTGACAATGGATGTGTATTATTTTATATGTACGACACTAGTCAACACCAATGGAAGGTAAGATGGTAATGGAAGATGTGTTTTTTGTTCCCCACACCCTCCCCTCCCCCCACACACAGCTGTCTTCCCCCTCTCAAAATGTTAGGCCCCTCGTGTATTTGTAGTTGTTTTCCATGCAAAAGATCTTCCTCCTTTAAAATTCCTAGAAAGTTTTGTAAGAGTGTGTGTACTTTTGTCTCAAAAGTTCACCCACCACCCACCCTGCATGCAAAAGGAAGGTAGCACATTGCTAAAAATTAATACTAATGTCTGATTACACCCCCCCCCCCCCCAAGAATCAATAAATGCGGCAAAAACATCTTAGTAATCTTGGTCATACCCCCTAGAATTCATTAAAATGGCAGTTTTACCCATAGGATTTAATAATAAAAAACAGTTTTTACCCCTCAAGATTTAATTAAAAAGCCATTTTTATACCCCTAAGACTAATTAAATTACTCCTCCGTGGGAGTGTACACCTATTAACTGGAATAGCCCAATACACATATGTACACATGTACATTTAGGCCACATCAATTTTTAATTTCATGTTTCTTGGATCCGCCAACTGTTTTTTTCCAAGATTTAAAAACACAATCACATGACCACCATGCATGCTCAATCTTGATCAATCGCAATGTTCAGTGGTCACTAGCAGAAGCAGTCCCAAGTGTGACAAGGAGGAAGATAAGGAGCTGTCCTCACTTTATAGTCGGTGAGTAGTACTATCATGGCCATATTCTGCCAAGGTTCAGTGTTCTGGTGGAGTCTTGCATAGGAGCAGGGCGAATCTTAATGATATTCATGACTTTTTAATGAGATTCATACTCTTTTTTGCCTACCTACTGACCCTATCTGAGCCTCCTGTCTGTCTAAGAAACATGAAATTAATTTGGTGTCGCCTTATAAGATTGGGAGTCCCAGTGAGAAGCACACTTGCCCTACGTTTGTCTCATGTATGAAGGGGTTGAATACTTAACTTACATGTATATACAGTGTAGCTTACCACAGATGCAGCACTGTAGCTAGTGAACTCACCAAAACTCACGTATTCCTATCCAATATGCTGGACCTAGTTCTACCAACTTAGTTTCAGCCAATGCCAGGCCTCATCATCAGCACTGTGGGCTTCTCCAATGTCTTCTTCATCCAGCTTGGTCACAACTTAGACCGAGTCAGCAACTATACCATTCAAATTCCACTAACACACTCATCCTAGAGAGAGAGAGAGAGAGAGAGACAGACAGAGAGAGAGAGACAGAGAGAGAGAGAGAGAGAGAGAGAGAGAGAGAGAGAGAGAGAGAGAGAGAGAGAGAGAGAGAGAGGGGAGAGAGAGAGGAATGTGTGCATGGCAGTGTTGCACACACACTTGTGCATTCGGTACTGTTGCAGTGTATGTTGAGTAGCTCTCTCTCAGTGTACATGTACATGTGCTCTGTAACAGTAGAACTAACAGTACGTATATAGACCAACCCACCCAACTTGAATAAGCCCTAAGGGTATGCAAGCACACAAGATTTAGAGTGGCCTAAGTATTGAGTAGCCACTCCCTAGTAGATATTTGCTGACTGGGCAATTGTGCAATTCCATATAAGGTAACTCAGTGGTTTTGTGGTGTTGTACTGAAACCGCTGACTTGCTTTGTGTTACTTCATATCTATAGCATTGCTTATGCTGAGCATAGAAATGTTTGTGCATACACTAAATAATAGTTAGAGACTGAGTCCAAGGTCTCTATGCGTTTTAAGAGACCCGAAGGCCCGAGGCTGTAGCATTCCGAGCAAAGCGAGGGTGCTACTAAGGGCCTGAGGGTCTCTTAAAAAGCATAGAGACCATTGGACGAGGTCTCTAACTGATTTGGAATATAGCAACTGTAACCATGGTATTTGACCTGGGGACAAGGCTACTGTTGCACTGTGCATCTTTCTCTGCCTATGGCAGCTCAATATTAGACCTACTTATAAGACCTCTCAGGAGGTCTATAAGTGAAATAATGGACCTCTAACTGACCAATCAGATTGCTGCATTTGTTACAACTATATTCTAAATGCTGGGTGTATTACAGTATATGTATGTTGAGTAGCTTTCAATGTAAAATTAATGTATGCTGTAACACTAGAAGTAACAGTACATTCCTGACTAAAGTTATCAATTTGATGAAATGTTTTTAAGCAACACACTATGCTTTTTATTTCAGAAAAATTTGTCAAAACACATCAGTCACTGCACTGCTCTTACCCAAAAGTGCACAAGGTAAGGCTGAACATGCTTGATAAGTTACCTCAAGAGTTTTGTGTGTGTTCCTTCCATTTCCACATACAGACATGTCAGCAATCACCCACCACATGCACCTGCATTTAGCTACAGGTGTGTATACAAACAGTGTATAGCTACCATATTGGCTAATATGCAGCTGTGAAGATCGTGTGGACATGGATGCAGCTATCAGTGCTTGCACGCAGGGTAGGTGCTCTAATTTTCGTGGTGCATTTTAATTATACTAGGATCCCAGGGGTCACCCTTGCAATGCCATTATACCACGCTCAGGGTACACCTTAGAAAATCAAGAGGTACATGTGCATATAGGTATGTACCTTGAGCCCAGCACTCCACATAGTAGATATGGACTGTTAGGCTATCCTCTGAATGTCGGCCTGTAGAGGAGAGGGAGAGGGAGGGAGAGGGAGAGAGGGAGGGTGGGAGAGAGAGAGAGAAGCATTGATCAAACACATGCGCTCCCACTAATCATAAAGTGCCAACTTTAGGCTAACTAAAGAGGTATTGCTGATGAAAAGGAGCCACTCGACCATGCATCTCATGCACCCCAATTAAGGTTATGGTACACAGTTTAATTTCGTGCAGCGCGCGAACATTTATCTATGTACAAAAAATTGGGCCATAAGACGCTTGAAAATTTCATGTCAGTTTTCACATAGTTAAAACTCAACTAGTTAAGGTCTGCTCTAATTCTACAACAATAGGTGCAGGGCCACACTTTTCAACTTTTCGTTTAGCATGTTTGATGCCTGAGCTATGGCCGACTTTGTGTGCAACGGTATGGCCAAGAGCCGCTTGTGCCGATACTTCGTCGACTCAAAATCGAAAGAGGAGCGGTTTTGAAGCAAAAACGCTTCGTGTGGCCCTCAAGGGTGTTGAAAACTTGCTGTTGGAAGTGGGGCTCATAGCTTGACTGCCACTCTCTAGGCAAAAACTGACGTGAAAACATTTTGAAGCTACACGCGTGGACCCAGACCAGAAGATGCTGTTCAAGTAAGCGTTAGCTCGACTAGGAGAAACAGTCACAAGTAAGAAGATGGCTGGAACAGACCAGAACTTTATAGCTAACCCTGTTTATGAGATACAGAGTGTTTTGTTTATGCTGTTTGAAACTGTTGACCGTAACCTTCATGTCATATAACTAGTACTGTGTGTGTGTGTGTGTGTGTGTGTGTGTGCGGCTGGAGTAAGCATGCACTAGTTTGCACCATAGGACATGTACATGTACATATAGATGCACACTATTAACATGTATATTCTGCACCTCTCTCCCTCTCCCTCTCTCTCTCTCTCTCTCTCTCATGTAATATGATGCATCTCATGCACCCCAATTAAGGTCCTGCAACTTAATTTTTTGTTGGCCAATGTTCCCCCGCTCATCATTGGCCTACCCTATCATGATCCTCTGGTAGCCAGCAATTTTCCTATAAAAACTTTGGTTTCTAGGTGATGGCCAGCAGTTAGCTGTATAATGTTTTGGTGCACTCTTTTCATGAAATACTGTATAGCCTGAAATTTTTGCCAGGGCCAATTTCGTACACGCACACTATTTTCCCTCAGGGTACATGTCTGTCTCTGCTCAACAGTCCACTATTGAGTGAAGATGGCAGTGATTTGGCATTACTACTCCTGGACAGTACCGTCAAATACTTGGAAAACCTGTGGCAGTACTGGACTTGAACTATATTCAATGGTAACTGGTCGACTATTGTGATGGTGATGTCCTGCAACTGGCCTGTTTTTGCCTCCTGTACTACTGTGTGTGCATTAGGTAATGAGGCCTTTTGTATTCACAGTATGCAGGGTGGCTTCTCCAATCTTTAGCAACAATGTACCCACCTACCTAGTTCTGGCATTACCAATCTCCACCTGGACATCTCATCAGGCGTCAATGTTATTTGGCATGTAGGTTACTTATAATGTGGTTCAATTTATAGTTGTATTGTTTGATCAAGTGTACATAATTAAGTAGAAAGAAATGTGGGATCCCAGGCAAATTAAAATGCACCACATAAATTAGCTACACCCTGGCTCTGGCTTCTCTCTCTCTCTCTCTCTCTCTCTCTCTCTCTCTCTCTCTCTCTCTCTCATATACTCACACCCCTCTCTCCCTCCCTCCCTCCCTCTCCGAGGAATTGCAGTTCATTACCAGTAGCAAGGAGAGAATAGTCTATCTAGAAATGTTTGTTTGTGAGTCAATCATTGAAGTACATGTACAGTTCGGCTGCTATCAACATAGACATGAGTGATGTTGAGCCCCATCCATATTAGACTAAGTCTTGAACTATCATGTTACTAGCTACTGGTGTTGGTGTTCTGCACTTGGTGATTTAATTATCCCGGCAGACTCCTCGAGCACCAGTTTGGGTATAGGGTTGTCTATCACCTTTAAAGCTGGAGTGGAATTGCTCAGGTGGCTGTGGGGAGCCGTAGTTCAGTGGTCAGAGCAGGAGGCCCTGGGTTCGATCCCTGGCGGCTACTTTGGGTTTTTTTCAGTTCCAACTGGCTTACTAATGTAGATGGGATGAAGGATCAGTGGTGCTCTAGTACAGTTCGGCTGCTATCAACACAGATATGAATGGGGTGAAGGATCTATGGTGCTCTAGTACAGTTCGGCTGCTATCAACATAGATACGAATGGAAGGGTCTGTGGTGCTCTAGTACAGTTCAGCTGCTATCAACACACACATGAGTGAGTGAATGTTAAGCCCCATCCATATTAGACTAAGTCTTGAACTATCATGCATATGTGACTTGGCTGTTGTCTAGCGACCATAATCAAAATTGTCAACTTTTAGAGGGTTTTATGTGTAGTGATATTACTAATAACGCGATGTTCATACTATGCTCCTGCTAATAATGAGAAGAGGTCACGGGCCAACAGAGCTACGTATACACTCTGTTTCCCCCCCCCTCTCTCTCTCTCTTCTTGGTAGCCAGTGATGTTGATGAGGCCTGGTATTGGCTGAAACCAAAGCTATGTATAGTTCAAATCCATTGGTGTAGACTACATATACCTCTGGTCCAGCACATGCTACTACGTACATGTTAAAACTGGGGCTTTCTGGCTGTGGTTTTTGCTTCCTGAAGTGCAGAGAGCCCCATCTATGTAGTGAAAACAGTGCTGCATAGTAGCTATATGTACAGTAGTTGTGGAGTTCTAGCTGTAGTGGGAGTGAGTGAATATGGAGCATCTCTACGAGTCTGTACCCCTGGCTCTGGTGTGCATATCCAAGATAAGTGAATGGGTAGTGTAAGGGGTGTGTGAGGGTGATACTGACAGTCTGTACATGCGGAATATGCAATGATTGGCAGCACTGGAATAAAATTTAGTCTTTCTTTGTGCTTTGATGTTGCATGTGTGAATCAGCCTCAGTTTGCTCATGCTCATGTGATATCCATGCATTCACTATTAGTGTTATTAAGGCACCAGAGTCCACCTGTCAAGTTGGTTTCCTCTCTTGATGGTCATGTTTAATGCAATAGCTAATGTTTGAAATGGTGGCATCTAGCCTGTGTTGCTGCCTGACATTGTTGGTACACACATACAAATATACATACATGCACACACTCAAAATCCTGTGTATTGGGTTCATAGTTCACAGGATGGATAATTCCGAGATGATGACATTCTTCACTATACTATTCTGGTTATGAGTAGTAACCCCACTACCCCCCACACACATACACACACACACACACATACACACACCACATACTCTAACAATGGGAGGTACGAAATTTGTCACATGCCCAATACAAACTGTGACTTCAATGGCGATTTTCAAGGGTGAACCGCTGGAATCCTGCCATTTTTAGCTTTAGTATAGGGACACACCCAAGTTGGCACAGATTGGTATGTGCAAATGTCAGTGAAATACTAATGATCCTCTGAGCTGAGTTTAATGGGAAAATTTGCCCCCTGTATTACTGTGTACATCATAGTTTGCAGGGTCATCAATGGATATGACCTTCTATGATAAAATAATAGTAACCTGAACATTTACACTCCTTACTACCACACACACTCACTCGCACACACACACTGCTCTACCATACCACACAGTGCAAGACAATAATTCAATCTGCCCTAACAATATCTGATTGGTGACCAGTTCCCATAAGCCCAAGAGACAGATTCCATGAAGGTAGAAATGCCAATTGAAACTTCGTTCTCAAATACACATTCGAACTCTTCTTCTAAGTTGAATGATTTGGCCAATGGGTAAGCATAATGCATGTTGGAAGGCATTGGTGTGTTGTACTCTCGCTCACAAATTACACTTTCCTTCATTGGCATGTGGTTGGGAATATTATTGTAGAACCACCCTCTACTGATGGTGTTCCAAGGTGTAATTGTATGCTGTGTATTGTGACAATAGGATGCATGTCAGTAGTACATTATGTTTTTGTTGGAAATTTTCAATGCCTTGCTCATGAATACAGTCCAGCCCTTCACAGTTTGCACTCAGAAGTGGGTTCCCTTTTCTGTTTCCCATCCTCCACAAGCTCTCTCATCACACATCCGTTGCAGCCGACAGAAATGTAACTAAAATTAAGAATATTTATGTAAAAAGATTATGGAATAAAATCAAGAAAGAAAAGAGAGAAGAGAGATATCAAATGCATAAACTCCATCTACTTTGTCAAACAACCTAACCAAGTACTCTTTAAATTTAGCCTCTCCAGACGACAGTGGATCCAGAGGTGACTGAACTGCTGGAATGGGTTGAATATAAAAAGCAATAGGGAGAGAAAGAGAGACAGACTATCTGTGCTTTTCCCCTTCTCTCCACCCCTCACGGGTGTCCAACTTGATGATGAAAGGGACTTCCCCTCTCCATCGAGGTATGACGACACACTGCCGAGAGTGATAGCCTTGCATAAAGTGTGACAATCTCCACTGTTGAGATGGGATGTGAACGTATCTACTGTGCTTCTCCTCTTCTCTCTTTCCCTCAGAGATGATGATGAAAGGGACTCCCCCTCTCCATCGAGGTACGACACACTGCCGAGAGTGATAGCCTTGCAGAACACGTGACGATCTCCACTGTTGAGATGGGATGTGAACGTATCTACTAAAAGGCCTAGAGAGAGAGATATATTATAGATATAATTTTTCACCATACTGAAGTAAGTACATATGGGTAGTTACATGTACGTAAGAGAGACTCAGGACTGTGCTTCTCCACTTCTCCTTCCCTCAGGGGCGTCCAACTTGATGATGAAAGGGACTCCCCCTCTCCATCGAGGTACGATGACACAATGCCGAGAGTGATAGCTTTGCATAATGCATGACGATCTCCACTGTTGAGATGGGATGTGAACGTATCTACTGTGCTTCTCCTCTTCTCTTTTTCCCTCAGGGGTGTCAAACTTGATGATGAAAGGGACTCCCCCTCTCCATCGAGGTACGATACACTGCCGAGAGCGATAGCCTTGCATAATGCGTGACGATCTCCACTGTTGAGATGGGATGTGAACATATCTACAAAAAGGCCTAGAGAGAGAGAGATATATTATAGATATAATTTTCACCGTACTGAAGTAAGTACATATGGGTAGATACATGTATGTAAGAGAGACTCACGACTGTGCTTCTCTTCTCTCTTTCCCTCAGGGGTGTCAAACTTGATGATGAAAGGGACTCCCCCTCTCCATCGAGGTACGACACACTGCCGAGAGTGATAGCCTTGCATAATGCATGACGATCTCCACTGTTGAGATGGGATGTGAACGTATCTACTGTGCTTCTCCTCTTCTCTCTTTCCCTCAGAGATGATGATGAAAGGGACTCCCCCTCTCCATCGAGGTACGACACACTGCCGAGAGTGATAGCCTTGCAGAACACGTGACGATCTCCACTGTTGAGATGGGATGTGAACGTATCTACTAAAAGGCCTAGAGAGAGAGATATATTATAGATATAATTTTTCACCATACTGAAGTAAGTATATATGGGTAGTTACATGTATGTAAGAGAGACTCAGGACTGTGCTTCTCCACTTCTCCTTCCCTCAGGGGCGTCCAACTTGATGATGAAAGGGACTCCCCCTCTCCATCGAGGTACGATGACACAATGCCGAGAGTGATAGCTTTGCATAATGCATGACGATCTCCACTGTTGAGATGGGATGTGAACGTATCTACTGTGCTTCTCCTCTTCTCTTTTTCCCTCAGGGGTGTCAAACTTGATGATGAAAGGGACTCCCCCTCTCCATCGAGGTACGATACACTGCCGAGAGCGATAGCCTTGCATAACGCGTGACGATCTCCACTGTTGAGATGGGATGTGAACATATCTACAAAAAGGCCTAGAGAGAGAGATATATTATAGATATAATTTTCACCGTACTGAAGTAAGTACATATGGGTAGATACATGTATGTAAGAGAGACTCATGACTGTGCTTCTCCTCTTCTCTCTTTCCCTCAGGGGTGTCAAACTTGATGATGAAAGGGACTCCCCCTCTCCATCGAGGTACGACACACTGCCGAGAGTGATAGCCTTGCATAACGCATGACGATCTCCACTGTTGAGATGGGATGTGAACGTATCTACTAAAAGGCCTAGAGAGAGAGATATATTATAGATATAATTTTCACCGTACTGAAGTAAGTACATATGGGTAGTTACATGTATGTAAGAGAGACTCAGGACTGTGCTTCTCCTCTTCTCCTTCCCTCAGGGGCATCCAATTTGATGATGAAAGGGATTCCCCCTCTCCATCGAGGTACGACACACCACCGAGAGTGATAGCCTTGCATAATGCATGACAATCTCCACTGTTGAGATGGGATGTGAACGTATCTACAGAGAGAGAGATATATTATAGATATAATTTTCACCATACTGAAGTAAGTACATATGGGTAGTTACATGTATGTAAGAGAGACTCAGGACTGTGCTTCTCCACTTCTTCCCTCAGGGGCGTCCAACTTGATGATGAAAGGGACTCCCCCTCTCCACCGAGGTACGACGACACACTGCCAAGAGCAATAGCCTTGCATAATGCGTGACAATCTCCACTGTTGAGATGGGATGTAAACGTATCTACTAAAAGGCCTAGAGATATATTATAGATATAATTTTCACCGTACTGAAGTATGTACATATGGGTAGATACATGTATGTAAGAGAGACTCAGGACTGTACTTCTCCTCTTCTCCTTCCCTCACGGGTGTCAAACTTGATGATGAAAGGGACTCCCCCTCTCCATCGAGGTACGACACACCACCGAGAGTGATAGCCTTGCATAACGCGTGACAATCTCCACTGTTGAGATGGGATGTGAACGTATCTACAAAAAGGCCTAGAGAGAGAGAGATATATTATAGATATAATTTTCACCATACTGAAGTAAGTATATATGGGTAGTTACATGTATGTAAGAGAGACTCAGGACTGCATGTACTTCTCTTCTCTCCTTCCCTCAGGGGCGTCCAACTTGATGATGAAAGGGACTCCCCCTCTCCACCAAGGTACGATGACACACCACTGGCAATGGCAATGTCAATCTCTCAGCTGTCGAGTTGATACTTTGATTGGTGACGAAGGTGCTGGGAGAGATAGCAATGAGCTGATAGTCCTAGAGAGATATGAAATGTTAAACTCCATCTACATTATTTATCCTATTTCGAGGTGACTAAATTAAAAGGGACAGATAGAGAGACTGATTCTTTTTCACACAGCACCTCTTTCTCCGTTTCCTCTGTTTTCCGACGGCAGGGTAGCTGAGGTCAGTGACGGAGGTGTTAAAAATCAACGTCAGCCTTGTATTTTACTAGCTGAGCTTGACTGAAGGTGATGTCATGGTGAGAAAAAAAAATGTCTCATTTGCTTGTCCTTCACACCTCTTCCTCTGTAACCTTAAGAACTGGAACTCTCCCTCTTGAATGAGATATGACGACAAATTCATCAAGACTCATTGTCTCTGCTGTTGTCTGCAGAGGGGTGGGGAAAGCTGAGATAAGCTGGGGTCGGTGACAGAGATGTTGGGGGAGACAGTGATGAGGTGATAGAGCATCGGTCACAGGTACGACACTTGTGTGTGAGAGATGAGAGCATGGTGATATCTTCATCACACTCAACATGGGAGGGGAGAAGGCTGATAGCCGGTAACTTGGGAGAGGTGAAAGTCCTAGCAATAGCGTCAGTCATTACCCTTGACACCACTGAGATGCAATTCATCCACTTAACGAGGATGGCCGTTCACTCCCCCAGCACTCTTACAAAAACAATAAAACTAACACATGGCAGTTTTTTTGGGTTTTTTTTTTTTGATAACAAAAATGACATACAAACAAAAAAGGAACATGACACTTTGGGAACAAAACATAAACACAAAAAAAGTTAGTCTAAACGAATAGTCCGTCCGGATCCGTCCAGTAGCGTTGCTGTCTTGGAGCTACATGGAGAGACCACTTCCTCGAAGATCTCTCTATACTTTAAAAAGATCTCCAAGGAAGCGAAGGCATCCTCCACCGGGTCATGCACAGCACCACTCTGGATATCCCTCCCGAGAAGGGAGGAGGCCAGTCCAGACAGCTTTGAATTGATCTTGCCCCTCTCAGAGGGAACAAGATCATTCAAAGCTGTGCTGGTTGCTGTGTCAATGACCCGGTGGGCTACTTCATCCAGGTGGAAACACAGAGCTCTTTCATCACTTTTGATGTTATGCCCTACCACAATGGCATCCTTCAACAAACTTTTCACTTGTTCCATTGCTTCATCATAAGGCATGCCATTGTGGTAATCTCTCCATGTAACCCCAGTGAAGAACCTCCGTATGTCAATTGTCTCGTTACCAGTCAGTCGTGGTCGAACTACATTCTTAAATAGAGTTTTGCACGTTCCGTCATCGTTTTGACTAACTAAAGCTAAAAGGCCTACACGGGGCTTCCCCGAAGGGAAGCCCCGTTTACTTAAACTACCATCATAAACAAAAAAAAACTCAGCGTCTAAACCTATAATCTGTAGTTGTTGTGTATGTGTGTGCATGAGCCCTGGGGTAGGTACATGTACTTGTGGATGGGTAGATGGTGTAGGGTGGAGGTCGGAGGTAGTAGCTTGGAGGGTGGAGGGAGGAGGTTGGACAGAGGTACCTGCAATGGATGATAGAACGGTAGCTAAAAACCATTATAGGTTACAGTTAGCTTTTATACTAGCATGCATCAAATAGAAATGCCAGTAGGGGCATTGGTCAAATTGACAATGCCCAGATGACGGTCTACTTATTTCCCTCTAGTCTAGAGAAAAAGCTTGCATGCCACAATCATAGGTTACACTGGTGCCTAACCTAGAAATATAGATGCTTGTACACTGGATTAGGTCACCAGCTGCGTGTAACAGTATAGCAGTGCAAAAGCTTACTTCACACTGCTACACTGCTGTATAATGTCAGTACAAAATTTGAAAATGCCACGTCATTACGCACTGCCATTTGACAGCATATTTCTACCATATACATAATATAAGGGTGTAGCTACCATAGAGGCAACTGAGTCAGGTAGTGATCTAAATGTGTAGATACCAAGATAGCCACTTTGAACAGTTGAAAAAGTCACACGCATAAAGCACCATGCAGAGGCATAGGAAGATGTTGGACGTTGTGGGGGCATAATATGTTAATTGCGCGCGTAGCACGTGGAAAATATTGGACCACGCCCACATTTCGTAAAAACCACACCCATTTTTTGCATCAGCGAGGCTGAAGTTTTGACCTGGGATGGGTAAACCAGAGTTTCTTGGTTGTAGCAATGAAGAAACGAGCTGTAAGTTAAGTAGAGTATACTCTGGAGCTGTCTATATTCATGGAATGAATCATAGTCAGACCTAGCAGACCTAGTACAGCATCCTGGCATGGCTCTGGTTGTGGGGGCATTGCCCCCCCCCCTACCTGCAGCTTGTGGGGGCAAGTGCTCCCACTGCCCCCCCGGTTCCTACGCCTATGCCTATGCCATGAAATGTGGATGTTGCCTAAAAAATTTCGCACTATGTTGGTCACTACTTACATTACTGAGGAGTGTAATAATATAGTTATTATTATTTAAACTCACTTGGTGATTGCTCTGATCTCGCGACGGTCTGGGACTCTCTCATTAGAGCTATAATAAATAGCATAATCACAATAATAATATTATTATTGTTACGTATGCACATGCATTCACTGTAAAACTATCACCAAACTTGCAATTGCATGATTTCATGTCCCTGCATACTATCCCAAAGGGTCATAATTACCGTCATCCCCCTAAGTCATGCACAGTAATTAATGATGTATAATTTGGGCCAAGCCTGAGCGAGCCCTAAATGGACGATAAACCAGAAGTGGTGCATATATATAATTACTGAGTATAATAATATTTTGATTTCAACTGGATCCGTGGATGGTGCAGTAGTATATGTACGATCTATTTGCATGCTCACTGTAATGTCTATACAGTCTACGCTAAGACTTCCTAAATTGGTACTATGGAATGTTATCAGCAATCAACCGTGATTGACGTATACGCGGGCTACAGTCAGGTAGGGTGGTCTATGATATTTGCGCATGCCTCGTGTAAGTTAACAGTGATTGAAGCCCTATGCATGACGACACACCACTGGTTGACACGGCTACAAACACATTTTTCTGAGACTCTGTGTGGCTATATCTCAACACGAGCAAGGACTTACCGGAATCTACGGCAAAGTGCTAATCTATGGGATGGAATGTTCATGTGACCAAGTAATCAAGCAGCCAGGACAGTTCACTGCAACTTGAACACTCGCCTGAAGTTCGCCGAAACAAAGCAATGATCCGAGATGGCCATGAAGATCGGTTCATAAATAACGAACACTTGTAGGTAGATAGTTGAAACCTGTTACAGAGACTAGCAGCAAGAGAGATCTAGGTTAGAGTTAGTTTAGTATTACGATATTTTACATGAAGCTATTTTTGTGAGAATTGTTGAGTTATTTCTGATATTTGAACTGGTGTTTCTGGAGGTAAAGACAACAGTATGTCTCCAATATTTGTCAAGGTACTTGTCTGAAAGTTAGCTCCCAGGTCTGTAATTATGAACTGCTGGAGGCTGGCTGCTGCAGATCGAACACTCAACTGAAGTTGGAGGTGGCCAGACTCGCCCACAGACTGTTGGGCCTTGTTCAACTCGTATGATCGGCCAGAATCTATGAACTTTTACTCTGAGGTGTTCTATAATCCCTTTGCATTGCGTGTTTCAAGTGTGTAGCTTACATATACTACTGTACAGCTACTCAAACCGGAAGTGCGAACCAATTAAGGCGGTCTTAGCATAGACCTGCCCCAAACTCCAATGGTTTTCCTCTGCCTACGTATAATTTGATGTACATGTAAGTCTTGCTCTCTCAGCTCTCTTGAAACGAGAATGATATAAACTTATGCCAACCATGTTATAGGCATAAAATATTCTAATTAGCTATTCTACATCAGGAGAGGGAGTAGCACCCTACTAATATATGTATATATAAAATGTCAGAAATTAATCTCAAGAAACTATGAGAGGCTAACAGCTGCTCCTTGTGATTGCACACATGTAAGATTTTACTGTGTAAAATCTTCCCATTATATTATATAAGGCAAGTTTACACCATTATAATTATGTACGACTAGCCTCGTACCCAGGCCGTGGGAGGAGGGGGAAAAAGTGGCCTGATACCTATTGCACACGCATGCGCCAACACCCCAAGAAAACTTGGGGTTACACTTTTCGGCTTTAGCCTTTACTTTTACCCAGGCCAAGGGAGGAGGGAGGCCCACAATGAAGCCAAGGACACAATGAAACTAATAACATTGTATGTATATGAAACATGGCCATAGGCTATGCTTAAACAATGATACAGAAGTAATTAATAATAGAGGCATTCCATAATCTTACTAGTAGTAGGTATGTATACTAGCCTCGAACCAGGCTCTCCCCCTCCGCACACAAATATAAACGCGAAAAGTTGAAGGAGGGGGAGAGCCTGGAAGATCTTGATCACGTGCTGGATATGGATGACGTTTTTTGGACATGGTTTTCAATTAGTGGTCGATGTCGCCCACGCACCGCGACTGTTAACGCTGACTACACTTGTACATGTATGACTCAATGGCCTGTATGGAGCCATGAACGATCGCCGATCTGAGTGTACCAACCATCGATCTGCTGACTAGATCACCTGAGGCTGTACTTCGTCGAACACAGTTGGGCTAGCTGAGCTACTTCGATCGACAGGATCGCTCCAGAAGAATCGCTCCAAGGACCAATGCTCACAAAAAGGTACCCTAGCTAGCTCTATGTTTAGCGAAGGAGAACCTCAGATGATTTAGTCAGCAGATCAATGGTTGGAATACTCAGATCGTTGATCGTTCACACAGGCCATTGAAAACTGCCGAGTCATAGTCAGCAGTGGCGGTCGCGGTGCGTAGGCGATATCGACCACTAATTGAAAACCATGTCCAGCATGTGATCAAGATCTTCCAGGCTCTCCCCCTCCTTCAATTTTTCGTGTTTAAATTTGCGCGCGGAGGGGGAGCTGGTTCGAGACTATATGTATACAGGGTACGAATTAAAAAAGGTGAATGATCGTGTAGCTAAACCTGTGGGTTCTAGTATTTCACTTCCTGCTGTTGTAGTTACTACATGACTAGAGTCAGTCATCCCCCCAACTTCCCTTCTCTGTACAGTTAAGGACTGGGTCCACTTGAACAGGAGTGATGGTCACATTTGAGGCCACAGAAGCTACATGGAGCAAGCTATGAACTTCATACTTGGAATATAGATACTAGACATATTAAATATTTTAATTAACTAATTAATGGCCACGCCCACCCCTTAATTAATTTATAATAATTAAAAATAGCCATACATTCACTAACACGGTGTATATAGACAACAGGTAGGCTTTATTTGAGGAGATTATCTTAAAGAGCTTGTCTAGCACCACCAAATTCCAGATTAGCAACTTATATGCATGTACCTTTGGGGAGTTATAAGCCTATGAATTCCGAGATCGTAGTTAATTTTCAGCTAATTAAATATTCATAGCCTTATAATGGCTTTATGATAGAAAATTACAGTTTGCTAACAAAGAATATACCGCAATGACGTCCCCTCTTTCCAATGGGCACCCTCACAGCTAGACCCAGGGCGGCTATATACGCCGCATTTCTCGATTTAGTTGACCATCTCCAGCTGCTCCGTGTAACCTCGAGTGCTTGATACACAAACAACTGCTCGTGGCACAAAAATAGCCTAGCCTACGGATATAAACTCTATGCCAAAGGCTAACTACATCGTATCACTAACTCACGATAACCTAGCTACCTCAGTCACGATGTTTTGTAACCTACTAGCCACTCGTTTTTAGATCTAGACAAAGCTCACGGTCAGCCATTGGCCACACCCCTGTATACGTTACAATAATTTCTGTTCACCTCCGCTATACATACATAACGCGCGCCCCAGGCCTTAATGTGCCTGAGTTCTTGAGCTATATTATAGCCATGTATCCACATTCAATTTGTCTTGATAACAATATGATTGCATCAAAATCTGTAAACCCAGAGGAGGTTGGTCAAGATTTTTGCAGAATGCGCATTTAATTATTGCGCACCATATGCAATGTACGGTTTTTGCTGACTCAGCGGGTTGACCTGGGTTGTGTGGGCATATATTACAGTCTATGGCAAACGCGCTCTAATTAGAATTGGTGACCAGCCTCCTCTGCTGTAAACCTATCATTTACATGTTCACCTATCATTATACTGTTATAGGGTAGCTTATCAGGTGGTGGAAACAACCGGCACATGCCCACCCTCCAAATGACATTGTTTATCAATAGCGGATTACTGACTATAATATCATTTCAACTGCTAGTGGATCCACGGACAGTGCAATGGTATACGTAATACATGTACAATAATAATATATTTGCATGCTCACTATAATGTCTAGCTGTAGTGCCCCCCCCCCCCAACTTCAATGGTTTTCCTCTACCTATGTATAATCTGATGTACACATAAGTATTGCTCTCTCAGCTCACTTGAGGAGGTTTTCGTGCTGAGGTGTGAAGGAATTTTATGAGATGCAAGTGATATTCTTGCATTCTCAGGGTGTTAGTGTCACACTCTGGGGGAGGGGGGGGTGGGAATGAATGTATTGCTGTCTATGGAGCAATTAAAACTCTGGGACACACAAAAGCAGCTACCAAGAAATAGCTCAGACTATTGCAAGCTATGGTACTATAATATGTTGAGTAGCAGGGACCAGAATTTGAGTGAGAGGCCATCTGCGTGGC
>OZ220008.1:0-24807 GCA_964291365.2 Stappiaceae bacterium | reverse complement strand
GCCCATGTCAAGATCATAAGTGTAACCACTGATCTTCTCACTCCTACTCAGATTAACCAACTAGGTTCAAACATATCCACATTTGGAGTGTACTATTCACCCACTGTCCAGTATTTTGGAGATGAACACCTTCCATATGCTATTCTAGCCTTGGTTATCCTTACGTTGTTTGTCATCACACCTACAGTTGTCTCCTTCCTTTATCCTTTTCAGCTTTTTCAGAAGTTTCTCTCTTTTTTTCCATTTAACTGGCACCTTCTCCATGCCTTTGTTGACTCTTTTCAAGGCTGCTACAAGGATGGGACCGAACCTGGGACATTTGATTGTCGACGTTTTTCAGCACTTACGCTACTACTCCGAATTATAATCTTTATCATTTATAGCCTAACTTTGTCAGGGACGTTCTTTGTGTATGCTTCCATCTTATTAGTCATATTTCTGATAGCAATTATCAACATTCAACCTTACAAGAAGCTATCTGTTCGTTATCCCTCAACAGATTCCACATTCTTCATATTTCTCAGCCTTGTATTCATTTTATTTCTCGGGAGAGAAACAGCTATGACATCAAAGATTGAACATATTGCAATGACAATATCTGGATTCGTATGTGCTTTTATTCCACTTTTTTACATTATTATTCTCATCACTTCTTGGCTAGTGACTAGCTTTAAAAAGAGACAAACTGATACTTTTGTAAGGCTGTCATAATTTTTTGCTTTATGGACTGTGTACACAAAAAATGAAGTAGTTGCCTATCGTCTGTAATAGTATCAATAAGATCAAGATTGCCATTTTGTGTGATAGTTAGGTAGCTACTTAGTACATAACGTGTCACACATACATTTGAACTTAAATATCAGAAAGAATTCAAACATAATACTGCAGGGTATAACTAACAGATAAGGAGTTATCTAAACAATACCAACTGCTCTAGGCATGTATACTTTCATCACTTCATGTAACTCAAGGCTTGGTGGTATATATTAGTGTATAGCTACACATAGTGCCAAAAGGGGTCATCACGTGATCAAGATAAACTAGTACAGAAGCACTTAGACTGATGACTGTATGTTCACGTGCACATACCCACACATGCATACACATACATATGCATGTACATGTGCTTCAACACAAACCCATTCTCCCATCCAAGATGTTGCTCATAACTGTGCAAGTGGTGTGCATTAAATCAGAGTCCCAATAATTGTTCTGTTTTCATAGCATTTAATTGACATAGTTCATGTTTACCAGTGTAGCAGTGCAAACATCCAATACACAAGAGATATACACATGCAGTATCACCTCATTCACAGACTTTCTTTAATGTAATTATATTTTTGACACATGCAGCACCCTTGTTTTTCATGGTGATGTATCAGAGTTTTATCTGCCATGAAAACTTTACAAAAGTCTTTAAAGATATTGTCAACAGTAGTTTTGATGCTTACAGTAGCTTCCACCCAATCAGCAGATACACAAAAGTGTAGCAAATATATGCTGGGTAGAAATGCCAACTGTAGCAATGACAGGATCTGTCCAACGTGGTATTTTTGTGATGAGAAACAATGTAAGTGCAATGAAAGTCATAATTATGCAGTTAAGTGTGACAATAAGCATCTTCGTTCAGCTGTGTTGAATTGCTACTGTGTGACTTATGATGATAAGACCAATTCCACTTATGTTGGATCTTGCTATTACAACTGTGTTAATAACAACAAAGCTGTGTACAGCAGGCTACCAGAAAAATCAGAAGCATTGATCAATAGACGATTTTGCACTCACTTTCACAGAACAGGTTTATTGTGTGGTGACTGTGAAGAGGGGTATAGTCCATTTGTACTCTCATACAATCTCAGTTGTGTGAGGTGCCCAGATGGCCACATAAACTGGTGGAAGTTCATCATAGTTGCATTTGCACCACTAACGCTCTTCTATTTCGTTGTGCTTCTGTTTAACATCAATGTGACATCAACCCGCCTTCATGGACTTGTTTGGTATAGCCAAGCATTATCGAGTCCTGTTCTTGTACGTTTGATACTGCCCATCATCAGTCTAAGTGCACCAGCACTACTGACACCAATAAAAGTGACGTACATCTTTTACGATTTTTGGAATCTTGATATACTTCGTTCCATCCTTCCAGACATTTGTCTCAACGTAACCACCCTTCAGGCCTTAGCGTTGGATTACCTAGTTGCACTCTATCCTTTTCTACTAATATTCATATCCTATTTCATTATAGAGCTTCATGATAGAAAGTTTGTGTGCATAGTGACAGTATGGAAACCATTTCAGAAACTCCTTTCAATATTTCATACATCTTACGATGTACGCACATCAGTCATCGACTCATTTGCTACATTCTTTTTGCTAGCACATGTCAAAGTCTTGAGTGTTACCACTGATCTTCTCACTGCTACTCAAATATATCAACTAGGCTCAAACACATGCACATTCGGACTTTATTACTCCCCAGCTGTCCATTATTTTGGAAACGAACACCTTCCATATGCTATTCTAGCCTTGGTTATCTCTACACTGTTTGTGACCACACCTATAGTTATCTCCTTTCTTTATCCTTTTCGGTTCTTTCAGAAATTTCTTTCCCTATTTCCATTCAACTGGCATTTTCTCCATGCCTTTATTGACTCCTTTCAAGGCTGCTACAAGGATGGGACTGAACCTGGGACAGTTGATTGTCGATGGTTTTCAGGAATTACATTATTAATCCGAATTATATTTTTTGCCATTTTTGCACTAACAAAGTCAAGTATGTTCTTTACATACGCTACTATCTTATTGGTCATATTCTTAATAGCAATTGTAAATATTCAACCATACAAGAAGGAATCCGTTCGTTATCCCTCAACAGATTCCATATTCTTAATATTTCTTAGCCTTGTATTTGTTTTTCTCGGAAGAGAACCAGCTTTGCCACTAAAGAATGCACATATTGCAACAATTGCATCTGGATTCATATTCGCTTTAATTCCACTTTTTTATACCATTTTTCTCATTACTTCTTGGTTAGTGACTAGCTTTAGAAAGATCTAGAGGCAGGACTGCTATTTCCATAAATTTTGTTGTTATTTTTGTGAAAAATTTTGTGTACATTAATTTTTCAAACCTTTGATATCAGGTATAGATAGCAGATTAAGAGCTATACAAACAATACCAAAATGATACAGACTATCTTCTCATGCACCTCAAGATATTGTATATATCAGTTTTAAATGTAAGTATACAATCTGGAAAATAATCAATCATCACATGATCAACGTAACTAGTACAGTAACAGATAAATACACAGACTGATGACTGTGTGTGTGGACATATATATATATATATATATTTAATGCACATACTAAGCCTCATTCCTTCTGTGTGCATACAAGCACACATAGTAATGTTGATACCCCAAAGGGACGACCCTTAATGAACTACAAAAGCCAAATTTATCAACCCTAACACTTACTTTTGGTTTCAACTAAATTTAGTAGAATGTATAGGCACAGGTGTCAATTCATACAGTTAAAAACCATAAAACTTGGCATTTTAGTAAAATCAAGATTACAACAACAAGAGTGTATGTAACATCCATAGTAATAATGTTGACAGCAATTTCCACAAGTGACATAGTAGTTGATTACGTGGTAGTATTAACAACTTGTTCTTGTAAACTGCAAGTGCTATGCAAAGCTATGTACAGCTACACAGAGCCAAGCACAGCCCTCGGGGTAATAGTTTATACGGTGCTACTACAACTGATTGCAGACTGTGTTAGCAATCAGTTGCAACATCACTCGTGGAGAACGTCAGTCTATACACTACCACTACAGCGAGATTACACACACTTGTTAATGTACTCTTGCCAAATCATCACAGACTACACACAATCACTCCTGGCATTCATTGCCCTGCTAGCTATATGCAACCAGCCAAACAGAGTACTGGGTCGTATGTATATTAATTTTAGCTAACTGTAGTGATGACAGTATGTGGTTCACCTATACCTCACAGAAGAGCTGTCGCTGTGGAAATCAAAGCAAAGGTAAAATTGTATGTGACAACAGCCAATACTCTTCATCATTGAATATGTTCTCGACTGCTACTACATGTCTAATGAGACTAATGTTGGATCATGCTTTTACAACTGTCGCCATGATGCTAAATACTTTCTCTATTGAATAGCCCAATGGTGTTGATGAATAATTGCACTGACTCATTTTCATAAAATAGGTTTACTTACAAGTGAATATCGACCTCAAAAGAGAAGAGAGCATGCAACTTAATCTAACTAAGGCTAATGGTAGTAAAACTCTGCAAGCACAATAGTGTCCAGGCAGCTGACATTAATTACTAAAGTTATGGTAATGTTCTTCTGTTCCAGCTAGGTTTGAGCTTCTGTACACACAGGAGAGTATGGGAGTTACATACCCTCTTCCCCTTTGGGACATATAATATGATTAATATCCCTTCTACATAGTATCATTTGGGATCTATGCAATATATTGCACTCAGCCCTTGGGCGCAAAGCGCCCTCAAGCTTTGGTACAATATATCGCATAGATCCCTCGTGCCCGTGCTATAACCAATACATATGTTCATACAACAAGGCAGGATTTTGATTATTCTTCAACCATGAATACACTCAAAAAAATCACAACGTGCATGTTTTCATACTTCATTCATCACCTGAGCTGTTGATCGTTTGCTTTTCCTTTCCAGCACCTGCATTTACTTCAACATCACATGCAACATAGACAATGTTTACTTAAGGCTATGCACAAATGCTAAAGCAATGCAGCTGTTAAATAGTGTTAGTGAGCTGATGCTTATGTAGCAACATGAAGCTGTCAAACGCAGTTTTTGTAATTCTATGTTTAGTTGTAGTGCTTAGCCAGTCAAGTCAAGAGACAGAAGATGGATATTCTCATTGCAGCAATGACAGTACATGCCCAACATGGTTCATCTGCAGTGAACAGAAAAACTGTCAGTGTGGAGATGAACACAGCAATGCAGTTGTGTGTGATACTGAAAACAAAAAATCGGCCCTTCTAGACTGTCACTGTGTGACCTATGACAGAAACAGTGGGGTTACCTATCTTGGGCTGTGCTTCTACAACTGCCAAAACAACAATCCAGAAAAAAACAGGGACTTTGTTTATAAAGAATTGCCACGAAAACCAGAAGAGCTACTCAACAATTCAGCCTGCACTCACTTTCACAGAGCAGGCATATTGTGCGGTGACTGTGAGGAGGGATATAGTCCATTTGTACTATCATACAATGTCAGTTGTGTGAAGTGTCCAGATGGCCACAAAAACTGGTGGAAATTCATCTTGGCTGGATTTGTACCGCTTACGTTCTTCTACTTCTTTGTGGTCGTCTTTAATATCAACGTGACCACTTCCCGGCTTCATGGAGTAGTCTTGTTCAGTCAAGCTCTTTCTATGCCTGCATTTATCCGTGTGATTATGTCTGCTTTGAGCCACGGAAGTCCACACTTATTGATAGCTACAAAGACCATCTTGGTATTTTACAGTTTTTGGAACCTTGATTTGCTCCGTTCTGTTATTCCTGATATTTGTCTCAATGTAACCACCCTTCAAGCATTAGCCCTGGACTACCTCCTTGCACTTTATCCATTTGTGCTGATACTGCTTTCATACTTACTTATTAAGCTTCATGATAGACAATACACTGTAATAGTAACCGTATGGAAGCCATTTCACAAGGCAATATCTATGTTTCGAAAGTCCTGGGACATTCGCACATCAATTATTGACTCCTTTGCTACTTTCTTCTTGCTGTCTTATGTCAAAGTGTTGAGTGTTACAGCTGACCTTTTGATTCCTACACAAATTTACGAACTGGGGACAAACAGACTACAACTAGGACTATACTATTCTCCTACCATC
Source organism: Stappiaceae bacterium (assembly GCA_964291365.2). Classification (GTDB taxonomy): domain Bacteria; phylum Pseudomonadota; class Alphaproteobacteria; order Rhizobiales; family Stappiaceae; genus JBDWFY01. The sequence continues at coordinate 18,883 of OZ220008.1, read as the reverse complement.
CATTACTTTGGAGAGGAACACTTTCCATATGCTATCATAGCAGTTATTATTCTCACACTCTTTGTAGGCTTTCCTACAATGATCTTAATTCTTTATCCCTTTCAATTCTTTCAGCAGTTCCTCTCCTTCTTTCCACTAAACTGGCACTTTCTCCATGCCTTTGTTGACTCCTTTCAAGGCTGCTACAAGGATGGGACTGAGCCTGGGACATTTGATTGTCGGTGGTTTTCAACAACTGTACTTTTAATTCGGTTACTTTTTTTCGTCATACAAGGGATGACTTTGTCAATGATGTTCTTTGTATACAGTCTTATTGCTCTAGTCATCTTTGTGATAATTATAATAAACATACAGCCATTCAAGAAGGTTGCTTCCCGCTATCCCTCAACAGATACGATCTTCTACATTCTATTCAGCCTCACGTACACCGCTTGCATTGCAAGAGATATTGCAACAACAGAAAAATTCTTCTTTAACATAATCACGTTTATCTTTGTTTTTTTGACAGCCTTTGTTCCAATTGTATATATAGCCTCTCTAATCAGTTTCTGGATGACCTCAAGACTGAGATGGATCAGGCATCACCGGTTTAAACGTTAGTCAAATTCAAGCAGTCATGTGTACATGGCATGTATTATATGTACATGCATATTAACACATGTACTATACATCACAATAACTATCACAAATATAGTCATTAATTTTACCAGCAGTTGTCACACATCACAAATAAGCTACAAGAATCATAACATTATATAACAATAATACTGGAAGCAAATTGGATTCTGGACATTGCATAGTAAACCAGTGCTCATGGATGACATCACCTTTGGTTTTATCAGTACATATTAATTATGGATACAATTCAGGAGTAGTTGACTTCCACCTAGCAACACATGTCATCTAAAAAGCATAGTAGGCAAACAGACTACTATATAACACTACCATGAAGTTAATGAAGCAATTGCTGTGGCCAGTAGAAGTACCTTTGATACAATTTTGTCAGTGAATGCACAACATGGATCCACAGTACATTTGAACCTCAATATTATATATCTAACACAACAAGGCATGGGTAGAGCTAACAGATAGAGCTGTGTACACACTGCCAAAATGATCTAGGCAGGCACTCCAGTACAGTCATTGTTACACCTATCATCAGAATATACGAACAAGTATAATATTGTGCGCTCTATATGGGGAACAGAAAGGAATCGTCAAATGATCAAGATAAACTAGTATAGTACATACGTAGCATATACACTGACTGATGATAGTACATACACATGTACTTGCACACTCCCACACATACAAAAACACACACACTTAAACATAAAAAATTAAGCCTCCTCCCGTACGTATACAAGCACATATGCTAGGGCTTATGAACTGTTATGATAAGTAGGAGGTGCAGCAGTAACACACACACACACATTTAGCAAAGAGTGACAATACTCACTCAGATGGATCACTCTGAATCAACTGTAAACAAGGTTAGAACTACTACATCTATGTCTGCATTTGGCCATAGATCATGCAGATGGGATTGGAAATAACCGAGTCACATGAGCCATAGAATGTGCATGTGCACTCCGTGTTATAGTTTGCAACTGAGGATACTGTTCCCCACCATTGATAGATTCGGAAAGAATTCAAACACAACACTGCATGGGTATATCTAACAGATAAGGAGTTATGTAAATAATACCCAAATGCTCTAGGCATGTATAATATAATCAGGGCTTCATTTAAGGGGGGGGGCAAAGGGGGCATTGCCCCCCCCCCCCCCCCCCCCCCCCCCGGAATATTGGCAGTTAAATAACTTATGATCCCAAATTAATCCATCGCCCCTCCTAATTTCACAATATATCACTGTTGCCCCCCCCCTCGAGAAATTTCTAAATAAACACCTGATAATAATTATGCTTTCATCATTTTATGCAACTCAAGATTTGGCACACATTAGTGCAAACATGCATACTGTGAACTCCGTAAAAGTCATTGAAGAGATTGTCATGATATGGTCACATGATAACTTATTGCCATAGTAGAACAACGATACCAGGAAATATCACGAATTCATTGCTACATATTGTTACGAGTGCGTAGCACAAGTAACAATGCTTGAGGCAATGAACGAGTGATGTTTCCAAGGTATCGTTGTTCTACTATGGTGATAAGATATTTATTGTATGTAAAGAAGTACTGGAGCTTCAAGAACTTAAGCGACACAAAGGGACCGTAGCTAGCTAGTCACTACAATGGCAGCTGAAGGCTACTAAAGACGTGTAGCTAAGTATGGTAAGTGCAGCGGCACCTTAGCTTATTTATCCGTAGTAACTTGATAACAAGAATAAAACCAAAAAGTCTGACATTAGCAACTCACCTTGGCCTTTGTGTGAAGGCCAGTGCTCACTAACGCTGGCTAGTACAAACATTCAACAGCTGCTGATATGGTAATCACGTGACCAACATGACTGATATGGATTTTGCATGTGACCAACATGACTGATACGGGAAAATATCAAGTGTGTTGCTTTCCACGCACTCCCACATGTTTGTTTTAGAGGTCAATATATGATAAAGTAGTGTATTTAACTGAGCACACATGCCACATGACTCACCATACACAAATACACACATACAGTGCTCAAACACAAACCAAGCCTCCCAATTATAATAATACTGTTCACAACTGTGAAGCTGTGTGTACAAAATCAGAGTCCCAATCATCGATACTTTTGCTTTCATTTCTTAGTTGATATAGTTCCTGTTTACCAATCATCGACACTTTGCTTTCATTTCTTAGTTGATATAGTTCCTGTTTACCAATGAAGCAGTATAAACACCCAATACACAAGAGATATACATAATTATACTATCACCTCATTCACGGACTTCGTTATACAGTGCCAATGTAAATAATAATAATTTCCGACACAGTACGCTGTCTTCCATGGGCCCTTGAATGGCGATGCATCAGGGTTTGTCTGCCATGAAAACTTTGTATAAGGTATTGTCAACAGTTTCTTTTATGCTTATAGTAGCTTCCAGTCAATCAGATACACAAAAATGTAGTAAAAGTGCTAGCAAAGATGCCAACTGCAGCAATGACAGTTTATGTCCAACATGGTACACTTGTGACGAACAGAAACAATGTACATGCGGAGATAGTCATGACCACACAGTTATATGTGACAATGAGAATCTTCGTTCAGCTGTGTTGAATTGCAACTATGTGACCTATGATGCTAAGACAAACTCGACCTTTGTTGGAAGTTGCTACTATAACTGTATGAATGACAAAGAAACCCCATACACCTGGCTGCCAGAAAAACTGGAGACATTAATCAATGGATCAGTCTGCACTCGCTTTCACAGAACAGGCCTACTGTGTGGCGATTGTGAAGATGAGCACAGTCCATTTGTACTTTCCTATAATCTCAGTTGTGTGAGGTGTCCAGACGGTCATAAAAACTGGTGGAAGTTCATCTTGGTTGGATTTGTACCTCTCACATTCTTTTATTTCATTGTGCTCCTCTTTAACATCAATGTGACATCAACCCGCCTTCATGGACTTGTTTGGTACAGCCAAGCATTATCAATTCCCGTTCTTACACGTTTGATACTGCCCATTGTCAGTCTAAGTGCACCAGCACTACTGACACCAATAAAAGTGACGTACATCTTTTACAGTTTTTGGAATCTTGACATACTTCGTTCCATCCTTCCAGATATTTGTCTCAATGTAACCACCCTTCAGGCCTTAGCATTGGATTACCTAGTTGCACTCTATCCTTTTCTACTAATATTCATATCCTATTTCATTATAGAACTTCATGATAGAAAGTTTGTGTATATAGTAACACTATGGAAACCGTTTCACAAACTTCTTTCAATATTTCATACATCTTACGATGTTCGCACATCAGTCATCGACTCATTTGCTACATTCTTTTTGCTAGCCCATGTCAAAGTCTTGAGTGTTACCACTGATATTCTTACTCCTACTCAAATGTACCAACTAGGCTCAAATATATCCACATTTGGAGTGTACTATTCACCCACTGTCCACTATTTTGGAGACGAACACCTTCCATGTGCTATTCTAGCCTTGGTTTTCTTTACATTGCTTGCTATCATACCCACAGTTGTTTTCTTTCTGTATCCTTTTCGGGTTTTTCAAAGGTTTCTTTCCTTCTTTCCATTCAACTGGCACTTTCTCCATGCCTTTATTGACTCCTTTCAAGGCTGCTACAAGGATGGGACCGAACCGGGGACGTTTGATTGTCGATGGTTTTCAGCATTTACGTTATCTATCCGACTAATGTTTTTTATTGTTTTTGGAATAACTAGGTCATATGTATTCTTTATATATGCTATCATCATATTAGTCGTATTTCTGATAGCAATTATCAACATTCAACCATACAAGAAGGAATCTGTTCGTTATCCCTCAACAGATTCCATATTCTTTATATTTCTTAGTCTTGTATTTATTTTATTTCTCGGAAGGGAACCTGCCATGGCAACAAAGACTGAAAAGATCACAATGATGATATCTGCATTTATATTCGCTTTAATTCCACTTGTCTACACCATTGTTCTCATCACTTCTTGGCTAGTGACTAGATTTAGAAAGATCTAGAGGTAGGACTGATACTTTTGTGAGACTATTATAATTTACTATTATTTTGTGTGTTTTACAATAAAAAAAAAGAGTCGCTTGCCATATATGTCTGGTAAGATTAAGATCACCATTTTCGTGAAAAATTTAGAATTCTCACAGAACCCTGGATATAGGGTGATCATGTAAACAATACCAAAATGATACAGACATCATTTCCATCATGATCAAGACTTAGCATACACATTGTTTAACATAAGTATACAGTCTGCTCATAAGGATATATCATAATGATTAAGGAATCATCACATGGTCAATGTTAACCAGTACAATAGCCACAAAATCAACACACACACCAGTCTGATGAATGTGTACATTCTAAAGAAAGTGTCAGAGTTGACAAATTTGATGCTTCTAAGGTTTTACAGCTTATTCAGAGTTATTCCTCTAGGGCATTGCATGGGAAGAGGTTCAGCTTGTGTTTTAAATGTATCTGTATATGCGTGTGTGTGCATATGTGCCCACACACATAATAATAGATCTACTATTAGTCAGTTGTCAGCTTGTATTAGTTCTTATTACTACCATGAATTTGGCATTGAAATGTGGAAGTTAATTTCTGCATGGCTAACACTCATTATCTTGGCTATAACATGATATATGCAGGAGCCCATGAGTGCCCAAACCTGTTAATAACTTAGTCTGTACTCAATTTCATCACTTATACAAACCGATATATACTCCAAAGGAGAAGACAGCATGCAACTTGGTATCTTCTTAGTTAGGCTAAAAGCACCATAATTCTCTGCAGGCATGTGCACAAGCATAGAGTCCAGGCAGTTGATGTTAGTAACATTAGTAACATTCTTCTTCTTCCAGGTTTGTTTTGTTGTGTATAAAATATGGGAGACTATGGGATCTTCAGGCCCTCTTCCATATACGCCATTGCTTCCGCACTTTTTATACAGTGGAACCTCTGATCAATTAAGTACTTGAAATAAGGATACCTCTCTAATCAGGACACTGTCTATTGCTCGAGCTGTATATAGAGAAGTCACCATGCACAAAACTACCTATGAAATAAGTACACCTCCTTAATCAGGATAATTAATTCATGCGACCAAAAGGGCTTCCGTAATAGAGAGGTACCACTATAATATTTGTGCACTAAACAAAGCAGAATATTATTCTTCAATCATATAAATACATATGATTGAAATCATAATACGGAGTAATAAACCACAACATGTTTATCAGCACCTAAGTTGTTGATCATTACCTTTCCTTTTTCAGTATACATCTGCAGTTTTGACATAACATTGTACTTCAACATCTGTTCACATAACATAGACAATGTTTACTCGAGGTTGTGCACAAACACCACAAGAAAAAGGGTGTTAGCGAGGTGTTGTTTGTGAACCGTGTATGCAGTAACGGCCAACATGAAACTGTCAAATAATGCACTAGTAAACTTATGTTTAGTTATAGTGTTTAGCCAGTCAAGTCAAGGGATGAACCACGTCTTTGGTGCTACTAAACTGATAGAAAATGGACATTTCCATTGCAGCAATGACAGTATATGCCCAACATGGTTCCTCTGTAACTCAACAAACAGTTGTCAGTGTGGAGATGAACACAATTATGCAATTGTATGTGACAATATACGTAAAGAATCATCTTTATTAGATTGTCACTGTGTGACCTATGACAGTAACACTGGCTCTACCTATCTTGGACTGTGCTTCTACAATTGTGCAAACAAAAATCTAAAAGTAATGAGAGACATGGTTTACAAGGAACTGCCACAAAAACCAGACGACTTACTTAACAATTCAGCCTGCACTCACTTTCACAGAACAGGCCTATTGTGTGGTGATTGTGAAGAGGGATACAGTCCACTTGTACTCTCGTATAATCTCAGTTGTGTGAAGTGTCCTGATGGCCATAAAGACTGGTGGAAGTTCATCTTGGCTGGATTTGTGCCACTTACGTTCTTCTACTTCTTTATGGTCATCTTTAACATCAATGTGACCTCTTCTCGTCTTCACGGAGTAGTCTGGTTCAGTCAGGTTGTATCTACACCTGCTTTTGTTCGTCTGATCAAATCTGAACTGAGCCATGGTAGTCCACGTTTACTGATAGCTACAGATACCGTCTTGATATTTTACAGTTTTTGGAACCTCGATTTGTTCCGTTCTATCATTCCTGATATTTGTCTCAATGTAACCACCCTTCAAGCATTAGCTCTGGACTATCTTATTGCGCTTTATCCATTTGTGCTGATACTGCTTTCATACTTACTTATTGAGCTCTATGACAGACAATATACTGTATTAGTAGTCATATGGGAACCATTTCGTAAGGTACTGTCTATGTTTCGAAAGTCCTGGGAAATTCGTACATCAATTATTGATTCCTTTGCTACTTTCTTTTTGCTGTCTTATGTCAAAGCAGTGAGTATCACGGCAGATCTTTTGATTCCTACTACAATCTACAAACTGGGAACAAACAAAACACAATTTGGATTATACTATTCTCCAACTGTCCTTTACTTTGGAGATGAACATCTTCCATACGCCATCACAGCACTAATTATCCTTACATTATTTGTGAGCATCCCTACAATGATCTTTATTCTTTATCCTTTTAAATTTTTTCAGAAGTTCCTCTCCTTCTTTCCACTAAACTGGCACTTTCTCCATGCCTTTGTTGACTCCTTTCAAGGCTGTTACAAGGATGGGACTGAACCTGGGACGTTTGATTGTCGATGGTTTTCAACACTCATCCACCTGACTCGACTACTGCTTTTCATTATATATGGAACAACTTTGTCGATGATATTCTTTGTATATGGTCTTATTGCTTTCCTTGTCCTTTCAATAGCTACAATAAATATACAACCATTCAAGAAGGTTGCTTCCCACTATCCTTCAACAGATACAGTATTCTATATTCTAGTCAGTCTTGTATTCATTGCTGCTATTGCGAGAGATGTTGCAACAACAGGTAGCTTCTTCTCTCTCATGTTCACTGTAATTTTTGCTTTTTTGGTAACCTTTATTCCGATTGTATATATAGCATCACTTATAAGTTTCTGGATGATTTCAAGAATGAAGTGTATCAGATATTTTACTAGTTAAGCATATAGGTTTTGTTGAGAAAACACTTTTAACCCATTTTTTTCTGTTGTATTAATTTTTTGTACTCTCATATAATCTCAGCTGTGTGAAGTGTCCTGACGGCAATAAGAACTGGTGGAAGTTCATGTTAGTGGGACTCGTGCCACCAACGGTCTTCTACTTCTTCATTATTGTATTCACGGAACAATAGAAAAAATTCTTCTTCAACATAATTATGTTAATCCTTGCTTTTTTGACAGCCTTTGTTCCAATTGTATATATAGCCTCTCTGATCAGTTTCTGGATGACCTCAAGAATGAGATGGATCGGTTTAAATGGTTTAAACATTAGTCTAAGAATAACTGTTCAAGCATTACAATTTTGCAAATGAGTACATGCGTATACGGTGTCAAGTATTACATCTATAATCTTGTTATACACAAGCAGGGGGGCTCGCCCCCTGCTGTACCGGATGGTTAATCTTCCATATATTATTTGTATAACACTGTCTGCATACATGAAGTGTTGCAGACCTTGCAAGCATGAAGCAGTCATAGTATGGTAGAGGAAAGAGTATATATGAAGGGCACACAGCTGCCTGTTTCTAGCTTCTGACGCTCAACAGCCAGATATACAATATCTTGTGTCGCAAGGTCAAGTCCATTTCTGCTGACCTCCCGTTACTGACAGAAGGATGGACGGACAAATCTAATTTTAGTGTAATGATGATACATCACAATAACTACTTTAATGTATTATATACAGTTGTTAATTTTATCATCAGTTGTCACATATGCAGAGATCTTAAGTTGTGGAGGGAACTAAAAGGAATCATCATAATTATTATAATGAAGATAAACTAGTATAGTATGTAGCATATACACTGATAGAGCGCATATGTACACACCCACACATGCAAAAACACACACACTTAAACACAAACTAAGCCTCCTCCCGTATGTATACAAGCACATATGCTAGGGCTTATGGAATTGTCATGATAACTTAAAGTTGAAAGTGCAGTGAAGGACACACACTTAGCAAAACAATGATAGGGCTCACTCTGAACCAATCGTAAAGAAGTTAAAATTATTGGCAAAGTAAATCTGCATGTTAACTTAAGACTTGCTTTTAGTTTCAATTAAACATAGTATATCTAGAATGTAGTGTTAGGTATAGTCAAGAGTACATTAACAAGAGTGAGCAACCTCCATAGTAGTAGTATAGACAGTGTTTTCCATGAGTGACGTAGTAGTTGATTGCTTTGTGGTATTAACAACCTGATCTGCTCTTGTGTAAACTGCAAGTGGTGCAGCTGCAAAGAGCCAGGTAGAGCTGTCCCTTGTGGGCAATAGTTAATGTAAGTACAGCTAATGAGCTAGTGTTGCTACAACACAGACTGTATTAGCGATCAGATGTGATGTCATTCGTCATTCATGTACTCTTGGTATAGTCAGCATGTGATAATTCTAAACCACAAACATTGAAGTTAATATTTGGCTAAACATCTCGATCATCATGAACTATAATAGAACAATAATATCGCTCATGATTTTCATCATCCTGGCTAAATGCAACCAGCCTAGGAAAGTACTAGCTAGTACAATGTCATGCAGAATCATGCACGAGTTAGCTAATTGTAGTGATGATAGTATGTGTCCAACATGGTTCACTTGTACCTCACAGAAGACCTGTCACTGTGGAAATCTAAATAAAGGCGAAATTCTATGCGACAATGACCGCCACTTTTCATCTGTTCTTGACTGCTATTTGTGTAACCTATGATGAAGAGACTAAATCAACGCATATTGGGACATGCATTTATAACTGTCATAATAATGCCAAATATAATCGTCTACCAGATAACCCCAAGAAGTTGATAAATAACTCAGTTTGCACTCAATTTCATAGAACAGGTTTACTGTGTGGTGATTGTGAAGAGGGATATAGTCCATTTGTACTCTCATACAATCTCAGTTGTGTAAGGTGTCCAGAGGGGCATAAAAACTGGTGGAAGTTCATCTTGGCTGGATTTGTGCCCCTCACACTCTTCTATTTCTTTGTGGTCATCTTCAACATCAATGTGACCTCTTCCCGCCTTCATGGAGTTGTTTGGTTTAGTCAAGCTTTGTCGATGCCCATTCTCATACGAGGGGTAATGCTTGCTCTCATCAAGGAACAAGTGACACTAAAAGCAGTAAGGATACTATTAGTATTATATAGTTTTTGGAATCTCGACCTATTTCGCTCTGTGATTCCCAATATTTGTCTCAATGTAACCACCCTACAGGCCCTAGCTTTGGACTACTTGGTTGCATTTTATCCTTCTCTACTGTTATTCATTTCATATATACTTATCAAGCTTACGATCGAAAAATCCGTTTCATTGTAATGGTATGGAAGCCATTTCGGAATGTGATTTCTATCTTCCAAAAGTCTTGGAAGGTTCAGACATCACTTATTGATGCATTCGCTACTTTCTTTCTATTATCATATGTTAAAGTAATGAACGTAACAATGGACCTTCTGATTCCAACTCAAATAGATAAACTTGGCTCTAACACATTCACATTGGGATTTTTCTATTCACCCACTATCACATACTTTGGACATGATCATCTTCCATATGCCATTTTTGCATTGACTGTCCTTGTTTTGTTTATAATTGCTCCTTTAGTTGTCTTGATTCTCTATCCATTTCAGTTCTTTCAAAAGCTTCTTTCCTTCATTCCACTAAAATAGAACATTCTTCATGGTTTTGTTGATTCATTTCAAGGCTGCTACAAGGATGGAACTGAACCGGGAACATTTGACTGCCGATGGTTTTCAGCACTAATATTACTTATCCGACTATCCATAAATTTCATGTTTGTAGCAAAAATTTCATCAGCTACACTCTTCTTATCCACAGTTATCTTAGTGATCATTTATCTGATAGCCATTATCAACATTCAACCCTATAAGAAGAAGGCGGTCCGCTATCCATCAACAGATTCGCAATTCTTGGTATTTCTTAGCCTTTGTTTCATTGCTTTACTCAGAAGAGCAACTCTTCTAAGTAAAGGATTAAGGAACTATCACAATATAATGGTAATACTTGCATCTATGTCTGCATTTGGCCCCCTTCTATATATCATCTTTCTCATCGGTTCTTGGCTGGTCTCAAAGAAGAGATAAATTTTGTAGCCTATATACAGATTAATTTCATCATAACTCAGACAATTTTAGTCATGGCTTAATGCATTGAATCATTCATGTATAATTTAATTCATTACCAATAATGTTTGTATAACTCTTGGCCTTTTAAATATTAGCTAGTGCTATTCTATCATAATTTTGCTATTATGAAATTACTGCAACATTGCAAAACTACCAGATCCTAAGAGAAATGAAGCACTATCGTGCAAAACCCTCGGCACAGTTGCCTAAGCACATGCATAGCTATATTTCACTGCTGCTACATGTATAAACTATACACAACCATCTGGCATCACACTGCTATGACCCAGAGTAACCTGTAAACCACAAGAATATGCATTGCAAGATATTATGTAATCAGCCAGCAGTGCATGCCACATGTGCCAGCATAGTGCTAGGTCAGCAGTTTTGATACACACAAACGAAGCCAAGAAGCTCACGATATTTTAGTGTGATAAGTGACTAGTCAGTGGTGTTATAGGAGCTATCGCTAAACCTACCCACTAGTCTTGTTGAAAAGAAGCCCTCCCTGTCTCTTCTGTCCACGGAGAGCTCATCAGGAAGCAAGAATGGCAGTCGTGATCAGCAAATCACGCCAGAACTTTTGACGAAGCGTTTTTAGCAAAATCCACACAATGCACCTATTAAAAACGCCATGAAGAACCCTATGACACTTCACTTGGGACTTGAAAATGAGATATGTACCAGCTAGCATGGTAACAGACAGACAGATAGACAGACAGACAGACAAAACGACTACTGTACCCCTCGCGCATGCGCCGAGGGTTAATAACAATCGAGCAAAGTGTTTACTTTCATCTACAAATTCCTTCACCAACACGAAAATGTATTCCATATGACAAAATGTAACTTGAAAGTATTCATAGGGTAAAACCAGCAGACAAGAATAATGCTATACCCGAAATGTTCAACCAAACCATGCATGCACTTTCGTCATTCATTATCTCAAACCTAAGCATACATCAGTACACAAGTATAATATATATACTGTCCACTGTAAAGTGAATGATAAGGGGTCATCGCACAATTCACTAGCATAGGAGCAGATGATGAGTGTGCATCCATGCACACATGCACTACATACATATAAACCAAGTATCCTTCCATATGTACAAGCATATCATTATGCCACCATAGTACACAGAATTGTTATGACAGATAAGAGGTGTAATGACTATAATAAACACTTGCACTTAGCAAAACAGTAACAATACCCAGAGGGATGACTCTGAATCAGCTTTTAAAATGTTTAGAAATACCCTATAAGTAAATTTGTCAACTTAAAACGTGCTTTTGATTTCAACAACAAAATTAAAAGCAGTTATATAATAATACGCAGGCAATGGTCAGCATAGTATTAGTAGCTATAGAACCACTAACTACTTCTGATAGCACTAATTTTCTACTAAAAATAATCATCATGGAATACATATTCTACTTGGCATTTATAATGCTGGCTACATGTAACCAACCAAAGAAGATACTGGCTAGTGCATATAACCCACCAATGGCAAATAGTGACTGCAGTGGACTAGTACATGAATTAGCTAACTGTACTGACGGTAGCATGTGTCCAACATGGTTTATGTGTACCTCAGAGAAGACCTGTCGCTTTGGATATCAACATAAAGGTGAAATTGTATGTGACTATTACAACAACTTGCACTCTATATATGTTCTTGACTGCTACTGTGTAACCTACAATGATGAGACTCAAGCAACATATGTTGGAACATGCTACTACAACTGTCACTACAATGTTACATATCATCCTCTGCCCAATAGCCCAACACAGCTGATAAACAATTCAGTCTGTACTCAATTTCATAGAACAGGTTTACTGTGTGGTGATTGTGAAGAGGGATACAGTCCACTTGTACTCTCATACAATCTCAGTTGTGTGAAGTGTCCAGATGGCCACAAAAACTGGTGGAAGTTCATCTTGGCTGGATTTGTACCTCTCACATGTTTCTATTTCATTGTGCTCCTGTTTAACATCAATGTGACCTCTTCCCGCCTTCATGGGGTTGTCTGGTTTAGCCAAGCTCTGTCAATGCCTATTCTCATACGAGGGATGATGCTTGGTTTCATCAAGGAGCCAGCAAATCGAACAGCAGCAAAGGTACTGTTAGTATTTTACAGCGTTTGGAACCTTGATCTCTTTCGCTCAGTGATTCCTGATATTTGTCTCAACGTATCCACCCTTCAAGCCTTAGCTTTGGATTATCTAGTGGCATTTTATCCTTCTCTACTTTTGTTCACTTCATATTTATTTATCACGCTTTATGATCGAAAAATCTGCTTCATTATAATGGTATGGAAGCCATTTCAGAGTTTGATATCTATCTTCCAAAAATCATGGAAGGTACAGACATCGCCTATCGATGCATTCGCTACCATCTTTCTACTATCATATGTTAAAATCATGAATGTAACAATGGACCTTTTAATTCCAATTCAGATACATCAACTTGGCTCAAATACATCAACATTGGGACTTTTCTATTCACCCAGTGTTGCATACTTCGGACGTGATCACCTTCCATATGCTATTTTTGCATTGGTTGTCTTTGTTTTGTTTGTAATTGCTCCTTTAGTTGTCTTAATTCTCTATCCATTTCAGTTCTTTCAAAAGCTTCTTTCCTTCATTCCACTAAGATGGAACATTCTTCATGGTTTTATCGATTCATTTCAAGGCTGCTACAAGGATGGAACTGAACCGGGAACATTTGACTGCCGATGGTTTTCGGTGCTAGTACTACTCATCCGATTATTCGTAAATGTCATGCTTGCTACGACAGATTCATCGGATGTACTCTTCTTATACGTTGTTATCTTAGTGATTATCTACCTGTTAGCCATCATCAACATTCAACCTTACAAGAAGACAGCTGTACGCTATCCATCAACAGATTTACACTTCTTGATATTTCTCAGCTTTTGCCTCACCATTGCCTTAGGAAGAGCATCTCTTCGAAGCCATAAAGACTATCAAACTGCAATAGCAACACTTGTAATAATAGCCATGCTTGTCCCTCTTTTATACGTCATCTTTCTCATCGGCTCTTGGCTGGTCTCGAAGAAAAGATGAGCCTATCATCTATGTGTGCACAAAGACATTAACGTTGTCGTATCTTAACAGCAAAGCCATAGTCATGACATAATTTTATTATAGCTATCACATTTTATTTTATTATCACACATTTATTCACAATTTTATTATTATAGCTATCACAGATTTCATATTTGTTAGTACACACATATGCAGAGAAGAATAATATGTACGCATGGATGTGATATTGCTTGGCTATTAAACATTATTTTGGTGCATCCAGTCAAGTTAATCAGAAACTAGTCACCCATCCCAAATGAGTGCAGCGAATCTGGATACTCGATGTTTGCCACTGATAACCAATATAAACTTAATACATCCTTGACATCACAAGAAAAGATCATCTCGAGTACTAGCTCCAATAGAAACCTCGATACATATTTATGCAGAGTCTGGTTTGGCTAGTTGACCAGCTCGCCTGCCACATGCACACACGAACAATTTAATGAGCCATTACTAAGAAAAATCAAATGCATAAAAAGTTATGCACTGTTTATCTTCCTACTGGGATACACACCTAATAAAGATTAAGTAAACTATCATGCAGCAGTAGGATAATATTCCTGGGTGTAAGGTTAGAGTGATACCACTATGTCACGCCACTCACACAGCTAATAATCTTCATAATTTACTATCTACATATATGGTATACTATTAACCCAAACACAACAAACTTCCCACGGATGTATGTCCACTTAAAATCCATACAAAACCAACCACAGTTCCTGGTGCCTAATCAAATCAGCATGATTCAATTATATGTGCATCTACAAGAGACCTCACCCATACAGCTGCATGGGGTTATATCCCACAGAGACATACACAAATGCACTCACAATTCTACAATACATGTAGTGCTTCTTGTAGTATGCCTCTACAAAGCTGTAACAGAACATCACCACACCACTAATCAATCTTACAACATCCCCATTCGTGTTCATATAGTCTCAGATCACAGGGAATGGTCCGCTACAGTACCACTACCTGTAAATATAGCATTTATGCCAAATTTATACTGTGGTATTTTACAGACAGTATTGACCCAAGCTTCCTTGTCTACTTGCATATTAAGCACACACACATGTATTGTATAGACTCCAGGAGTGAAGCCAAGTTCCAGTACAACAATATTGAGGTTATAATACTTATATATCATAACAACAGAACAAAATCACCCCAACTAAACTTAATAAGATTATACCCATGCCCTCAAATGATGTTCATATTGGTGGTTGCTTAATTACTTTGGTGATGCAATGATTTTGCTTGTACATATCACACCCAAAACTCAGACTAATAGCAGCACTAATTGAATGATGGAAAGAATTGTAATTTTATGGCAGTAGCTATAGAAAATGTAGCCACAAGCTGCACTATGCTGCACACAACATACATAGTTCAGTGAGCAGGAAATAACACTACTCTATATAAAGGCCCCATGCACAGTCGTAGTCTAAAGAGTTTATCATCTTGCAGATGCACAGTAGATGTAGTGAACAGTTACTATACTGAAAGTACAATGAGTAGATACTTTCTTGTTGTTGCTATTTTCTTAGTGAACACTGAGTACACTACCAATGCGGTGCACTATTACATTATGCCATCACCAAACGTTCTGTGCCCTAAACAGCCCTGCATTATGATCTACCAGATTGCCAATAAGTCTCACGGATATTATGGCAATGACACGAAGATATCTCTCTCCTTTTTGCCAGGAAATCAAACTTTCGACAGAGGAATTTCAATGATTCAAATGGACAAATTTTCAATGATGAAAGCTGCTAAGTTAATGAAATTGTGTTTCTACAATGCACCAGCCATTCAGCAAGCTTCAGTATCAGTCAGATCAAATTTGTATCAATAAAGGGTCTGCATTTCATCGACTGTGGCAGTAACACAATCATCCAAGTCAAACGGTTTATAGCAGAAGACACCATCTTTCAGGGTATAGAAGGCAAAGGCACAGCAGTAATTGTATTCCACATGAGATCAGTTAAAATCATGAAAAGTTCGTTCCTTTTCAATTGTGGCAACAATTCTGAGGGTCCACTAGTCAAGATTGCAAGTAAACTAAAGCTACTAGATTACTTCTATCACAAACATACTTCTTTGTCCACTTGGTGGAGCGATATTTTCAGCCTTTAGCAACATTTTGATTGACACTTCCATATTTATTGAAAACTGTGCAGAAAAAGGAGGTGCACTATTTGCTCACTACGGTAGCTTGCAAGCTGTTGGCTGCCATTTGACATACAACAGGGCTCAGATTGAAGGTGGAGTCACGGCAACGTCTGATTCTTTCATTTATGTCAGAAATAGTACCTTCAGTGGAAATGTGGCAGAGGCCCTTGGTGGAGTGGTGTTATCATACAACAGCACACTTACAATCAATAGTTCCCAATTTATTACCACATGGCATGCAGCAAGAGCAAGGGTGGGTGGGCGCCTCAATTTAGCTCAATGTACAGTAGCATTGCTATTAATAGAAAGCGCGCATGGGAGCGCAAGAATGAATGAATGAAAAAAAAAAATGGCACCTTGCATGCTAAAAAGAATAAATGGAGCCATAACTTCCGAACAAAACGATTTTAGATAAATCCCAAAGTTGAAAATCTCAGGAGACCAGTGTAAATTTGGTTGGTATGTTCATTTCTTAGAATAAAGTTCTCATGCAGTCAGTAGGCTGGTAACACACAGACAAACAGACAAACAGACAGACTACTGTAATCCTCGTGCGCATGCGCCGAGCGTTAACTAAGACTAAAATTAATTGAAGTGTCGCCTTATTATGCATCATGCACAAACAATGCAATGTCTGTAACTTAGAATTTTGTATATGTATACCACAATGTCAGTGTTTATATCTCCCGATCCCATTGACATCCCAAACTGAATTTTAGACACTAAACAATGTTGGTCCAAACTACTTGTAAACACAAATGCCGAGGGAAACAAAATAACGGTTTTCCCACAAATTAATGTCAAACTACAAACCTGTACCTTAATTTATGCCTAAATGTCATCAATTGTGGTCACTTTGGATATCACCCGAAAGAGAATTTCAAGAGCTTAAATGTTGTGTTGGTTTGAACTCTACATCTTTTTCAGAAATAAAGTTATGAGCATTTGCAGTGCAAGAGGTAGCAATCTAATGGATATGGTCAAATAAAGTCTAAACAGCTGAATCTCAACTCTAATTAACTTCACATGCTGAAATTTGGCATAGATTACCCTGTTAGTAGGTACTATTGATGTGCAAACTTTCAAAAAAATTGAAATTGTTGAGATTTTCCTGGTTGATTTGACATGGAATGACCCGGTAGCTTTAACCCAAATAGTAAACACCACTGTAGAAATAACAGTGAATGTCCATTGTTTGCAATTCAAACAATGAATGCTTTATGCAGAAATGGACATTCTGGTGCAGTTCTACAGCTGCTAAAAATAAAAGAATGTATTAGTAACGACACCATTACCCAAGAGAGCAGAAATGCTATTAAATAGCTCCATCTGCAATAATTATGATTTTCACAGAGCAGGCCTATTGCCAATTCTTAGCACACTCATAGCATATATCAATATAAACATTATTTGATGACCAAGGCTTTGCATTAGTCTTGTTTCAACAATGAAAGTAGTTCTAAAGTCACTAGGAAAAACACCGATTGATTGATTATTTGATATACTACCTATTTACTAATGAAGCAGTACACCCAATAAACAAGAGAGATATACTAAAAAACATGTATATGGATTTTGCTATACAATACATACATCTCCAGCATAGTGTCCCGATTTTCCATGGGGCTCGAATGGCAATGTATCAGACTTTCTCTGCCATACAGCCTTTATTAAAGGTATTGTCAATGGTAGTATTTGTATTTGTAGCAGCATCTAGTCA
Organism: Stappiaceae bacterium; assembly: GCA_964291365.2. GTDB lineage: Bacteria > Pseudomonadota > Alphaproteobacteria > Rhizobiales > Stappiaceae > JBDWFY01. The sequence goes on along the minus strand of OZ220008.1, from coordinate 905 downwards.
ATCAAGTATACAAAAGTGTGCCAGCAAAAGCACTGGCAGATATGCCAATTGTAGCAGTGGCAGTATGTGTCCAACATGGTACATTTGTAAAGATCAGAGTCAATGCGAGTGTGGTGATAGTCATAATGATGCAGTCATGTGTGATAATCAATACCTTCGTTCTGCTGTGCTGGACTGCAACTGTGTGACCTACGACATTCAGAACAAATCAACCTTTGCAGGGTCATGTTATTACAACTGTGTGAACAACAAAAAATCTGTGCACACCTGGCTACCAGAAAACCCAGAAGCATTGCTCAATGGATCAATCTGTGCTTACTTTCACAGAGCAGGCCTATTGTGTGGCGACTGTGAAGATGAGCACAGTCCATTTGTACTCTCATACAATCTCAGTTGTGTGAAGTGCCCAGATGGCAATGAAAACTGGTGGAAATTTGTCTTAGTCGGATTTATTCCAGTAACATTCTTCTACTTCATTGTGCTTCTGTTTAACATCAATGTGACATCTACCCGCCTTCACGGAGTTGTTTGGTACAGCCAAGCATTATCAACGCCTGTTTTTGCACGTTTGATAATGCCCATACTTAGTATTAATGCTCCAGCACTACTGACACCAACAAGGATAATATTCATTTTTTACAGTTTTTGGAATCTTGACATACTTTGTTCCGTCCTTCCAGATATTTGTCTCAACATAACCACCCTTCAGGCCTTAGCGTTGGATTACCTAGTTGCACTCTATCCTTTTCTACTAATACTCATATCCTATTTTATTATAGAGCTTCATGATAGAAAGTTTATGTGTATTGTGACAGCATGGAAACCATTTAAAAAATTGCTCACAATATTTCATACATCTTACGATGTACGAACATCAGTCATCGACTCATTTGCTACATTCTTTC
>OZ220007.1:0-160613 GCA_964291365.2 Stappiaceae bacterium | reverse complement strand
CTCTTATTTATGCTCATTCAGCTTAAAGGTATGCCATCATAGCTGAGTGTTTTTGTTGAAAGATGTGCCATCTTAACAGTAGGCTAGTCCAAAATGCTCTGTACATTCCAATCACTCGCTCTGATACACAACAAGCTGAAGTTTCACACGTATGCACGTTCATTACTCACACACTCTTATGCTCATTGTGCTTTAAGATGTGCCGTCTTAGCTGAGAGCTGAGTCTTACGGTTGAAAGATGTGCCATCTTAACTGCAAGTAAGTCCCGATACACAACAAGCTGAACTTTCACATATATGCAGGTATATTACTCACACAGTATTATGCTCATTCAGCTAAGAGATGTGCCATTTTAACTGAGTCTTACTAATACACAACAAGCTGAAGTTTCACACGTGCCATCTTAACTGAAGATTAGTCCTAAATGCTCAGCACATTTCAATCCCTCACTCTGATACACAAGCTGAAGTTTCACATGCCATCTTAAGAAAAGGCTAATCCAAAATGATCGGTACATTCCAATCGCACACTCTCATACACAACAAGCTGAATTTTCACGTGAATGCACACACATTAATCACACACTCTTATGCTCATTCAGCTTAAAGAAGTGCCATCTTAGCCAAGTCTTACTGTTGAAAGATGTGCCATCTTAACAGTAGGTGTGTTCTAAATGCTCGGTACATTCCAATTGTTCGCTTTGATACACAAGCTGAAGTTTCATACATATGCAGGTACATTACTCACACACTATTATGCTCATTCAGCTTAAAGGTGTGCCATCATAGTTGAGTCTTACCGTTGAAAGATGTGCTATCTTAACAACAGGCTAGTCCTTAATGCTCGGTACACTCCAATTGCTCGCTCTGATACACAATAAGCTGAAGTTTCACATGTACGCACGTACATTACTCACACACTCTTATGCTCATTCACATTAAAGATACGCCATCTAAGCTGGGTCCTACTGTTGAAAGATGTGCCATCTTAACAGCAGGCTAGTCCTATTAGCTTGGAACATTCCAATCGCTCACTCTGATACACAACGGGCTGAAGTTTCACATGTACACACATTGATTACTCACAAATTCTTATACTCATTCAGTTTACAGATGTGACATCATAGCCGTATTGAAAAATGTGCCATCTTAACAGCAGGCTAGTCATAGATGCTCGGTACATTCATATCGCTCGCTCTGATACACAAAAAGCTCAAGTTTTACATGTACACATGCACATTACTCACACACTCTTATGCTCATTCAGCTTAAAGATGTGCCATCTTATTTGAGTCTTACTGTTGAAAGATGTGCAATCTTTATAGCGCGCAAGTATTAAATGATCGGTACATTCCAATTGCTTGCTCTGATACACAACAAGCTGAAGTTTCACATGTATGCACGTACATTACTCAAACACTCTTATGCTCATTCAGCTTAAAGGTGTGCCATCGTAGCTGAGTCTTACACTTGAAAGATGTGCTATCTTAACAGCAGGCTAGTCCTTAATGCTCGGTACATTCCAATTGCTCGCTCTGAAACACAACAAACTGAAGTTTCACATGTACACACGCACATTACTCACACACTCCTATGCTCTTTCAGCTTAAAGATGTGCCATCTTAGCCGAGTCTTACTATTGAAAGATGAGCCATCTCAACAGTAGGCTATGCATCTAAATGCTCGGTACATTTAATCTTCTCACTCTAACACACAACCAGCTAAAGTTTCACATGACACACACAAATTACTCACACACTCTTATACCTTTTCAGCTTAAGGTGCGCCATATTAGCTGAGTCTTACTGTCGAAAGATGTGCCATCTTAACAGCAAACTAGTCACATAAATGCTTGGTACAGTCCAATCACTTGTTCTGATACACAACAAGCTGACATACACACGCACATTATTCTCACATGCTTATACCCTTTCAGCTTAAAGATGTGCCATGTTAGCTGAGTTTTACAGTTGAAATATGTGCCATCTAGACAGCAGGCTAGTCCTAAATGCTCAGTACATTCCAATCGCTCACTCTGATACACAACAAGCTGAAGTTTCACATGTACACACATACATTACACACAAACTCTTATGCTCATTCAGTTTAAAGATGTGCCATCTTAGCCGGGTCTGCCATCTTAACAACAGGCTAGTCCTAGATACTCGATACATTCAAATCGCTCGCTCTGGTACACAATAAGCTCAAGTTTCACATGTACACATGCACATAACTCACACACTGTTATGCTCATTCAGCTTAAAGATGTGCCATCTTAGTTGAGTCTTACTATTGAAAGATGTGCCACCTTAACTGCGCGCGAGTCCTAAATGCTCAGTACATTCCAATTGCTCGCTCTGATACACAACAAGCTGAAGTTTCACATGTACGCACGTACATTACTCACACACTCTTATGCTCATTCAGCTTAAAGATATGCCATCTTAGCTGGGTCCTACTGTTGAATGATGCGCCATCTTAACAGCAGGCTAGTCCTGTATGCTTGGTACATTGCAATCGCTCACTCTGATACACAACAAGCTGAAGTTTCACATGTACGCACGTACATTACTCACAAAATCTTATGCTCATTCAGTTTAAAGATGTGCCATCTTAGCCGAGTCTAACTGTTGGAAAATGTGCCATCTTAAGAGCAGGCTTGTCCAAAATGCTCAGTACATTCAAATCGCTCGCACAAAAAGCTCAAGTTTCACATGTAAACACATACATTAGTCACACACTCTTATGCTCATTCAGCTTAAAGATGTGCCATCTTAGTTGAGTCTTACTGCTGAAAGATTGCCATCTTAACAGCCCGCGAGTCCTAAATGCTCGGTACATTCCAATTGCTCGCTCTGATACACAACAAGCTGAAGTTTCATATGTATGCACGTACATTACTCACACACACTTATGCTCATTCAGCTTAAAGATGTGCCATCATAGCCGAGTCTTACTATTGAAAGATGTGCTATCTTAGCAGCATGGTTGACCAAGATGCTCAGTACATTCAAATCGCTCACTCTGATACACAAAAAGCTCAAGTTTCATAATATTATGTACACACACATTACTCACACACTCATATGCTCATTCAGCTTAAAGATATGCCATCTTAGTTGAGTCTTACGGCTGAAAGATTGGCATCTTAACAGAAAACGAGTCCTAAATGCTCGGTACATTCCAATTGCTCGCTCTGATACACAACAAGCTGAACTTTCATATGTAGGCATGTACATCACTCACACACACTTCTGCTCATTCAGCTTAGAGATGTGCCATCATAGCTGAGTCTTACTATTGAAAGATGTTCTATCTTAGCAGCAGGCTAGTCCTTAATGCTTGGTACATTCCAATTGCTCGCTCTGATACGCAACAAGCTGAAGTTTCACATGTACACACGCACATTATTCACACACTCTTATACTCTTTCACCTAAAAGATGTGCCATCTTAGGTGAGTATTACTGTTGAAAAATGTGCAATCTTAACAGCAGGCTAGTCACCTAAATGCTCGGTATATTTGAATTGCTCACTGTAACACACAACAAGCTGAAATTTCACATGAACACACACACATTAGTCACACACCCTTATACCCTTTCAGCTTAGGGATGTGCCATCTTAGCTGAGTCTTACTGTTGAAAGATGTGCCAACTTAACAGTAGGCTAGTCCAAAATGCTCTGTACATTCCAATCACTCGCTCTGATACACAACAACCTGAAGGTTCACACGTATGCACGTTCATTATTCACACACTCTTATGCTCATTGTGCTTAAAGATGTGCCGTCTTAGCTGAGAGCTGAGTCTTACTGTTGAAAGATGCGCCATCTTAACAGCAAGCAAGTCCGAAATGCTTGGTACATTCCAAACGCTCGCTCCGAAACACAACAAGCTGAACTTTCACATATATGCAGGTATATTACTCACACACTATTATGCTCATTCAGCTAAGAGATGTGCCATTTTAACTGAGTCTTACTAATACACAACAAGCTGAAGTTTCACACATGTGCCATCTTAACTGAAGGTTGGTCCTAAATGCTCAGCATATTTCAATCCCTCACTCTGATACACAAGCTGAAGTTTCACATGTGAGCATGAAAATTACTCACACACTCTTATGCTCTTTCAGCTTTAAGATGAGCCATCTTAGCTGAATCTCACTGTTGAAAGATGTGCCGTCTTAATAGCAGGCTAGTCCTAGTTGCTCAGTACATTTCAATCGCTCGCTCTGACGCATAACAAGCTGGTTTCACATGTACGCATGTACATTACTCACACACTCTTATGCTCATTAAGCTAAAAGATGTGCCAACTTAGCGGACACTTACAGTTGAAAGATGTACCAACTTAACAGCAGGCTAGTCTTTAATACTCAGTACGTTCCAAATGCCCGCTCTGATACGCAACAAGTTGAAGTTTCACATGTACACACGCACATTACTCACACACTCCTATGCTCTTTCAGCTTAAAGATGTGCCATCTTAGCCGAGTCTTACTATTGAAAGATGAGCCATCTCAACAGTAGGCTATGCACCTAAATGCTCGGTACATTTAATCTTCTCACTCTAACACACAACCAGCTAAAGTTTCACATGTACACACACAAACTACTCACACATTCTTATACCTTTTCAGCTTAAGGTGTGCCATATTAGCTGAGTCTTACTGTCGAAAGATGTGCCATCTTAACAGCAAGCTAGTCACATAAATGCTTGGTACAGTCCAATCACTTGTTCTGATACACAACAAGCTGATATACACACGCACATTATTCTCACACGCTTATACCCTTTCAGCTTAATGATGTGCCATGTTAGCTGAGTCTTACAGTTGAAATATGTGCCATCTAGACAGCAGGCTAGTCCTAAATGCTCAGTACATTCCAATCGCTCACTCTGATACACAACAAGCTGAAGTTTCACATGTACACACATACATTACACACAAACTCTTATGCTCATTCAGTTTAAAGATGTGCCATCTTAGCCGGGTCTGCCATCTTAACAGCAGGCTAGTCCTAGATACTCAATACATTCAAATCGCTCGCTCTGGTACACAATAAGCTCAAGTTTCACATGTACACATGCACATAACTCACACACTGTTATGCTCATTCAGCTTAAAAATGTGCCATCTTAGTTGAGTCTTACTATTGAAAGATGTGCCACCTTAACTGCGCGCGAGTCCTAAATGCTCAGTACATTCCAATTGCTCGCTCTGATACACAACAAGCTGAAGTTTCATATGTACGCACATACAATACTCACAAACTCTTATGCTCATTCAGTTTAAAGATGTGCCTTCTTAGGCGGGTCTGCCATCTTAACAGCAGGCTAGTCCTTAAAGCTCGGTAGAATCCAATTGCTCGCTCTGATACGCAACAAGCTGAAGTTTCACATGTACACACACACATTACTTCCACACTCTTATACTCTTTTAGCTTAAAGATGTGCCATCCTAGGTGTGAAATACTGTTGAAAGATGTGCAATCTTAATAGCAGGCTAGTCACCTAAATACTCGGTACATATGAATTGCTCACTGTAACACACAACAAGGTGAAATTTCACATGTACACACACACATTACTCACACACTCTTATACCCTCCAGCTTAGGGATGTGCCATCTTAGCTGAGTCTTGCTGTTGATAGATGTGCCATCTTAAGAGCAGGCTAATCCAAAATGATCGGTACATTCCAATCGCACACTCTCATACACAACAAACTGAATTTTCACGTGAATGCACACACATTAATCACACACTCTTATGCTCATTCAGCTTAAAGAAGTGCCATCTTAGCCAAGTCTTACTGTTGAAAGATGTGCCATCTTAACAGTAGGTGTGTTCTAAATGCTCGGTACATTCCAATTGTTCGCTCTGATACACAAGATGAAGTTTCATACATACGCACGTACATTACTCACACACTTATATGCTCATTCAGCTTAAAGGTGTGCTATCATAGTTGAGTCTTACTGTTGAAAAAGTGCTATCTTAACAACAGGCTAGTCCTTAATGCTCGGTACACTCCAATTGCTCGCTCTGATACACAACAAGCTGAAGTTTCACATGTACGCACGTACATTACTCACACACTCTTATGCTCATTCAGCTTAAAGATATGCCATCTTAGCTGGGTCCTACAGTTGAATGATGCGCCATCTTAACAGCAGGCTAGTCCTGTATGCTTGGTACATTGCAATCGCTCACTCTGATACACAACAAGCTGAAGTTTCACATGTACGCACGTACATTACTCACAAAATCTTATGCTCATTCAGTTTAAAGATGTGCCATCTTAGCCGAGTCTAACTGTTGGAAAATGTGCCATCTTAAGAGCAGGCTTGTCCAAAATGCTCAGTACATTCAAATTGCTCGCACAAAAAGCTCAAGTTTCACATGTACACATGTACATTAGTCACACACTCTTATGCTCATTCAGCTTAAAGATGTGCCATCTTAGTTGAGTCTTACTGCTGAAAGATTGCCATCTTAACAGCCCGCGAGTCCTAAATGCTCGGTACATTCCAACTGCTCGCTCTGATACACAACAAGCGGAAGTTTCATATGTATGCACGTACATTACACACACTTATGCTCATTCAGCTTAAAGATGTGCCATCATAGCTGAGTCTTACTATTGAAAGATGTGCTATCTTAGCAGCATGGTTGACCAAGATGCTCAGTACATTCAAATCGCTTGCTCTGATACACAAAAAGCTCAAGTTTCATAATAGTAATATTATTATGTACACACACATTACTCACACTCTTATGCTCATTCAGCTTAAAGATGTGCCATCTTAGTTGAGTCTTACGGCTGAAAGATTGGAATCTTAACAGAAAACGAGTCCTAAATGCTCGGTACATTCCAATTGCTCGCTCTGATACACAACAAGCTGAACTTTCATATGTAGGCACGTACATCACTCACACACACTTATGCTCATTCAGCTTAAAGATGTGCCATCATAGCTGAGTCTTACTATTGAAAGATGTTCTATCTTAGCAGCAGGCTAGTCCTTAATGCTTGGTACATTCCAATTGCTCGCTCTGATACGCAACAAGCTGAAGTTTCACATGTACACACGCACATTATTCACACACTCTTATACTCTTTCACCTTAAAGATGTGCCATCTTAGGTGAGCATTACTGTTGAAAGATGTGCAATCTTAACAGCAGGCTAGTGACCTAAATGCTTGGTATACTTGAATTGCTCACTGTAACACACAACAAGCTGAAATTTCACATGAACACACACACATTAGTCACACACCCTTATACCCTTTCAGCTTAGGGATGTGCCATCTTAATGAGTCTTACCGTTGAAAGATGTGCCAACTTAACAGCAGGCTGGTCCTAAATGCCGGTATATTCCAATAGCTCACACTAACACACAAGAAGCTTGTTTCACATGTACGCACCTACATTACTCACACACTTTTATGCTCATTCAGCTTAAAGATGTGCCAACTTAGCGGACACTTACAGTTGAAAGATGTACCAACTTAACAGCAGGCTAGTCTTTAATACTCGGTAGGTTCCAAATGCCCGCTATGATACACAACAAGCTAAAGTTTCACATGTACACACGCACATTACTCACACACTCTTATGCTCTTTCAGCTTAAAGATGTGCCATCTTAGCTAAGTCTTACTATTGAAAGATGAGCCATCTCAACAGCAGGCTATGCACCTAAATGCTCGGTACATTTGATCTTCTCACTCTAATACACAACCAGCAGAAGTTTCATATGTACACACACACAATACTCACACACTCTTATACCAATTCAGCTTAAAGATGTTCCATATTAGCTGAGTCTTACTGTTGAAAGATGCGCCATCTTAACAGCAGGCTAGTCACATAAATGTTTGGTACATTCCAATCACTTTCTCTGATACACATCAAGCTCATACACACACGCATATTACTCTCACACACTTATACCCTCTCAGCTTAAAGATGTGCCATGTGGCTGAGGCTTACAGTTGAAATAAATGCCACCTAAACAGCAGGCTAGTCCTAAATGCTCGGTACATTCAAATCGCTCGCTCTGATACACAACAAGCTGAAGTTTCACATGTACACACGTACATTACTCACACACTATTATGCTCATTCAGCTTAAAGGTGTGCCATCATAGTTGAGTCTTACTGTTGAAAGATGTGCTATCTTAACAACAGGCTAGTCCTCGCTCTGATACACAACAAGCTGAAGTTTCATACATACGCAGGTACATTACTCACACACTATTATGCTCATTCAGCTTAAAGGTGTGCCATCATAATTGAGTCTTACTGTTGAAAGATGTGCTACCTTAACAACAGGCTAGTCCTTAATGCTCGGTACACTCCAATTGCTCGCTCTGATACGCAACAAAATGAAGTTTCACGTTTACACACACACATTACTCACACACTCTTCAGCTTAGGGATGTGCCATCTGAGCTGAGTCTTACTGTTGAAAGATGTGCCATCTTAACAGCAGGCTAGTCGAAATGCTCAGTACATTCCAAACGCTTGCTCTGATACACAACAAGCTGAATTTTCACATGTATGCACTCACATTACTCACATACTCTTGTGCTCATTAAACTTAAAGATGTGCCATCTTAACAGTAGGCAAGTCCTAAATGTTCGGTACATCCAATTGCTCGCACTGATACACAACAAGCTGAAGTTTTATACGTACGCATGTACATTACTCATACACTATTATGCTCATTCAGCTTCAAGGTGTGCCATCATAGTTGAGTCTTACAGTTGAAAGGTGTGCTATCTTAACAGCAGGCTAGTCCTTAATGCTCGGTACATTCCAATTGCTCGCTCTACAATGCAACAAGCTGAAGTTTCACATGTACACGCGCACATTATTCACACACTCTTAAACTCTTTCAGCTTAATAATGTGCCATCTTAGCTGAGTCTTACTGTTGAAAGATGTGCAATCTTAATGGCAGGCTAATCACCTAAATGCTCGGTACATTTGAATTGCTCACTCTAACACACAACAAGCAGAAATTTCATATGTACACACACACACATTCTTATACACTTTCAACTTAGGGATGTGCCATCTGAGCTGAGTCGTACTGTTGAAAGATGTGCCATCTTAACAGCAGGCGAGTCCTAAATGCTCGGTAAATTCCAATTGCTTGCTCTGATACGCAAAAAGCTGAAGTTTCACTTGTACACACGCACATTACTTACACACTCTTACACTCTTTCAGCTTAAAGATGTGCCATCTTAGCTGAGTCTAACTGCTTAAAGATGTACCATCTTAACAGCAGGCCAGTCCTAAATGAGTAGTACATGTACATTCCAATAGCTCGCTCTGGTGCACAACAGACTGAAATTTCACATGTACGCACTGCACGCACAATACTCATGCACTTTCAGATTAAAGATGTGCTACCTTAGCTGAATCTTACTGTTGAAAGATGTGCCATCTTAACAGCAGGCTAGTCCTATATGCTCTGTACATTCCAATCACTTGCTCTGATACACAACAAGCAGAAGTTTTACATGTACACGCGCTCATTAGCTACACACTCTTATGCTCTTTCAGCTTTAAGATGTGCCATCTTAGCTAAGTCATACTGTTGAAAGGTGTGCCATCTTAATAGCAGGTTAGTTCTATATGCTCAGTACATTCCAATTGCTTGCTCTGATACACAACACATTGAAGTTTCAAATGTGCAGACGTACATTACTCACACACTCATATGCTAATTCAGCTTAAAGATATGCCATCTTAGCTGAGTCTTACTGTTAAAAGATGTGCTATCTTAACAGCAAGTCCTAAATGCTCGGTACATGCATATTCCAATCGCTCGCTCTAATACAAAACAAGCTGAAATTTTACATGAACGCACATACATTACTCACAAACTCTTATGCTCATTCAGCTTAAAGATGAGCCATCTTAGCTGAGTCTTACTGTTGAAAGGTGAGCCATCTTATCAGCCAGCTAGTCCTAAATGCTTGGTACATGTGCCATCTTAGCTGAGTCTTACTGTTGAAAGACGTGCCATCTTAACAGTAGGCTAGTCCTCAATGCTCGGTACATTCCAATCGCTCGCTCTGTTACACAACAAGCTTAAGATTAACACGTACACACGTACATTACTCACACACTCTTTTGCGCATTCAGCTTAAAGATGTGCTATCTTAGCTGAGTCTTACTGTTGAAAAATATGCCATCTTAACAGCAAGCTAGACCTAAATGCTCAGTGCAATCCAATCTCTCGCTCTGATACACAACATGCTGAAGTTTCATATGTATGCACGTACAATACTCACACAAGCTTATGCTCATTCAGCTTAAAGATGTGCCATCTTAGCTGAGCCTTACTGTTGAAAGATGTGCCATCATCGTAGCAGGCTAGTCTTTATTGCTCGGTACATGTACATTCCAATCGCTCACTCGAATACACAATAAGCTGAAGTTTCACATGTACACACACACATTACTCACACATACTTATGCTCTTTCAGCTTAAAGATGTGCCATCTTAGTTGAGTCTTACCATTGAAAGATGTGTCACCTTAACAGCATGCGAGTCCTAAATGCTCTGTACACTGCAAATGCTCGCTCTGATACACAACAAGCGGAAGTTTCACAATTGTGCATGTACATTACTCACACTCTTATGCTCATTCAGCTTACAGATGTGCCATCTTAGCTGAGTTTTACTGTTGAAGATGTTCCATCTTAACACCAGGCTAGTTCTAAATGTTCTGCACATTCCAATCACTCGCTCTATTACACAACAACCTGAAGTTTCACATGCACACATGCTCATCACTCACACATTCTTAAGCTCTTTCAGATTAAAGATGTGCCATCTTAACAGCAGGCTAGTCCTAAATGTTCAGTACATTCAAATCGCTCGCACTGATACACAAGCTGAAGTTTCACATGTACACACGTATATTACCCACACTTATGCTCATTCAGCTTATAGATGTGCCATCTTAGATGAGTCTTACTGTTGAAAGATGAGCCATCTTAATAGGAGGCTAGTCTTAAATGCTCGATACATTCCAATCGCTCGCTCTAATACACAACAAGCTGGTTTCACATGTATGCACGCTCATTACTCACACACTCTTATGCTTAAAAATGTTCCAACTTAGTGGACACTTACAGTTGAATGATGTACCAACTTAACAGCAGGCTAGTCCTTATTACTCAGTACGTTCCAAATGCCCGCTCTGATATGCAACAAGCTGAAGTTTCACATGTACACACACACATTACTCACACACTCTTATGCTCTTTCAGCTTAAAGATGTGCCATCTTAGCTGAGTCTTACTGTTGAAAGATATGCCATCTTAACAGCAGGCTAGTCACATAAATGCTTGGTACGATCCAATCACTTGCAGTGATACACAACAAGCTAATATACACATGCACATTACTCTCACACACTTATATCCTTTCAGCTTAAAGATGTGGCATGTTAGCCTAGTCTTAAAGTTGAAATATGTGCCATCTAAACAGCAGGCTAGTCCTACATGCTTGATACATTCCAATCGCTCGCTCAGATACACAACAAGCTGAAGTTTCACATGTACACACATATATTACTCACACACTCTTATGCTCATTCAGCTTAAAGATATGCCATCTTAGCTGGGTCCTACTGTTGAATGATGCGCCATCTTAACAGCAGGCTAGTCCTGTATGCTTGGTACATTGCAATCGCTCACTCTGATACACAACAAGCTGAAGTTTCACATGTACGCACGTACATTACTCACAAAATCTTACGCTCATTCAGTTCAAAGATGTGCCATCTTAGCCGAGTCTAACCGTAGGAAAATGTGCCATCTTAAGAGCAGGCTTGTCCAAAATGCTCAGTACATTCAAATCGCTCGCACAAAAAGCTCAAGTTTCACATGTACACATGTACATTAGTCACACACTCTTATGCTCATTCAGCTTAAAGATGTGCCATCTTAGTTGAGTCTTACTGCTGAAAGATTGCCATCTTAACAGCACGCGAGTCCTAAATGCTCGGTACATTCCAATTGCTCGCTCTGATACACAATAACACACTCTTATGCTCATTCAGCTTAAAGGTGTGTCATCATAGCTGAGTCTTACTATTGAAAGATGTTCTAACTTAGCAGCAGGCTAGTCCTTAATGCTCGGTACATTCCAATTGCTCGCTCTGATACACAACAAGCTGACACACGCACATTATTCACACACTATTATACTCTTTCACCTTAAAGATGTGCCATCTTAGGCGAGTATTACTGTTGAAAGATGTGCAATCTTAACAGCAGGCTAGTCACCTAAATGCTCGGTATATTTGAATTGCTCACTGTAACACACAACAAGCTGAAATTTCACATGAACACACACACATTAGTCACACACTCTTGTACCCTTTCAGCTTAGGGATGTGCCATCTTAGCTGACTGAGTCTTACTGTTGAAAGATGTGCCAATTTAACAGCAGGCTAGTCCAAAGTGCTCGTTACATTCCAATCGCGTGCTCTTACACACGACAAGCTGAATTTTCACATGTATACACGCACATTACTCACACACCCTTATGCTCTTTCAGCTTAAAAATATGCCACCTTAGCTGAGTCTAACCGTTGAAAGACGTGCCATCTTAACAGCAAGCTGGTCCTAAATGCCGGTATATTCCAATAGCTCACACTAACACACAACAAGCTTGTTTCACATGTACGCACCTACATTACTCACACACTTTTATGCTCATTCAGCTTAAAGATGTGCAAACTTAGCGGACACTTACAGTTGAAAGATGTACCAACTTAACAGCAGGCTAGTCTTTAATACCCGGTAGGTTCCAAATGCCCGCTATGATACGCAACAAGCTAAAGTTTCACATGTACACACGCACATTACTCACACACTCTTATGCTCTTTCAGCTTAAAGATGTGCCATCTTAGCTAAGTCTTACTATTGAAAGATGAGCCATCTCAACAGCAGGCTATGCACCTAAATGCTCGGTACATTTGATCTTCTCACTCTAATACACAACCAGCTGAAGTTTCATATGTACACACACACAATACTCACACACTCTTACACCAATTCAGCTTAAAGATGTTCCATATTAGCTGAGTCTTACTGTTGAAAAATGTGCCATCTTAACAGCAGGCTAGTCACATAAATGCTTGGTACATTCCAATCACTTTCTCTGATACACATCAAGCTCATACACACATGCATATTACTCTCACACGCTTATACTCTCTCAGCTTAAAGATGTGCCATGTTAACTGAGTCTTACAGTTGAAATATATGCCACCTAAACAGCAGGCTAGTCCTAAATGCTCAGTAAATTCAAATCGCTCACTCTGATACACAACAAGCTGAAGGTACGCAACAAGCTAAAGTTTCACATGTACGTACGTACATTACTCACACACTCTTATGCTCATTCACCTTAAAGATACGCCATCTAAGCTGGGTCCTACTGATGAAAGATGTGCCATCTTAACAGCAGGCTAGTCCTGTTAGCTTGGAACATTCCAATCGCTCACTCAGATACACAACAAGCTGAAGTTTCACATGTACACACATAGATTACTCACAAACTCTTATACTCATTCAGTTTAAAGATGTGCCATCATAGCCGTGTTGAAAAATGTGCCATCTCTAGTCATAGATGCTCGGTACATTCATATCGCTCGCTCTGATACACAGAAAGCTCAAGTTTTACATGTACACATGCACATTACTCACACACTCTTATGCTCATTCAGCTTAAAGATGTGCCACCTTATTTGAGTCTTACTGTTGAAAGATGTGCAATCTTAATAGCGCATGAGTATTAAATGCTCGGTACATTCCAATTGCTTGCACTGATACACAACAAGCTGAAGTTTCATATGTACGCACGTACATTACTCACACACTCTTATGCTCATTCAGCTTAAAGGTGTGCCATCATAGCTGAGTCTTACACTTGAAAGATGTGCTATCTTAACAGCAGGCTAGTCCTTAATGCTTGGTACATTCCAATTGCTCGCTCTGATACACAACAAGCTGAAGTTTTACATGTACACACGCACATTACATACTCACTCTTATACTCTTTCAGTTTAAAGATGTGTCATCATAGGTGAATATTACTGTTGAAAGATGTGCTATGTTAAAAGCAGGCTAGTCACCTAAATGCTCGGTACATTTGAATTGCTCACTCTAACAAATAACAAGCTGAAAATTCACATGCATACACACACAATACTCACACTCTTATACCCTTTCAGCTTAGGGATGTGCCATCTTAGCTGAGGTGTTATTGTTGAAATATGTGCCATCATAACAGCAGGCTAGTCCAAAATGCTCGGTACATTCCAATCGTGCACATATGTGACCGTCTGTGGGAAAACCCGGCACATGGGATTATTGTGCAATGCGCGTTTATAGTACATCAAGTCAAAAATTGTCAAAGTCCAGCTTTTGTCATATTTATGTCAAAGAACCTGTCTTCTAACTGTTACCGTCGTCTACAGAGGCTAGGCGTAAGTTACCATGGCGAAATAAGCCTTTCTTTACAACCCCTTCGATCTACCAAGCCTGACAGCTGCTAGTACACAGAGCCCGTTGCTATGGGCATTAATTAGAATTCGCGTGCGTGGGCTATCTAGCTATGGCTAAATTCATTGAACTACTGAACGTTGACTCACCTTTTAAGCTTCTTAGACATCGAAGAAGTGGCTCTCGATATTGACGACAAAGTTCGAGACTAACTTGACCTTTATGCTCTTTTCGAACAGCTCCGCCCAAGTTGAATTAATTGATTTCTGGTTCACGTGTAGTATACGGAAATGCTATACGCGTACATAGCAACACCTTCTGATCATAATTTCTCGTTTTCTATGTGTGTAGTGCGATCACAAACAAAGCGGACTACCTCCAAAGCGAAGCGCGCGATCGGTCTCAAACTTGCAGGTGGGTTAGCTCTAGGGTAGAGCTTATCAAGGATACATCAAACTCAATTTTCACAAAAAAATCCCATATGCCGGCTTTTCTCATAGACAGTCACATATATACACAACAAGCTGAATTTTCATATGTATGCACGCACATTACTCACACACACTTATGCTCATTCAGCTTAAAAAGATGTGCAATCTTGGACGAGTTTTACTGTTGAAAGATGTGCCATCTTAATGGTAGGTGAGTCTTAAATGTTCGTTACATTCAAATTGCTCGCTCTGATACACAAGCTGAAGTTTCATACGTACACACGTATATTACTCACACACTATTATGCTCATTCAGCTTCAGGTGTGCCATCATAGTTGAGTCTTACTGTTGAAAGATGTGCTATCTTAACAGCAGGCTAGTCATTAATGCTCGATATATTCCAATTGCTCGCTCTGTTACTCAACAAGTTGAAGTTTCACATGTACACACGCACATTACTCACACACTCTTATACTCCTTCAGCTTAAAGATGTGCCATCTTAGCTGAGTCTTTCTGTTGAAAGATGTGCAATCTTAACAGTAGGCAAGTCAACTATTTGCTCGGTACATTTAAATTGCTCACTCTTACACACAACAGGCTGAAATTTCACATGTATACACACACATTACTCACACACTCTTATACCCTTTCAGCTCAAAAATGTGCCATCTTAGCTGAGTCCTACTGTTGAAAGATGTGCCATCTTAACAGTAGATGAGTCCTAAATGCTCGTTACATTCCAACTGCCTGCTCAAATACACAACAAGCTGAAGTTTCATTCATACGCACGTACAATACTCACACACTATTATGCTCATTCAGCTTAAAGGTGTGCCATCATAGTTGAGTCTTACTGTTGAAAGATGTGCTATCTTAACAGCAGGCTAGTCCTTTATGCTCGGTACATTCCAATTGCTCGCTCTGTTATGCAATAAGCTGAAGTTTCACATATACACACGCACATTACTCACACACTCTTATACTCTATCAGCTTACAAATGTGCCATCTTAGCTGAGTCTTACCGTTGATAGATGTGCAATCTTAACAGCAGGCAAGTCAACTAAATGCTCAGTACATTTGAATTGCTCACACTAACACACAACAAGCTGAAATTTCACATGTACACACACAAATTACTCACACACTCTTATACCCTATCAGCTTAGGGATGTGCCATCTTATCTGAGTCTTACAGTTGAAAGATGTGCCATCTTAAGAGCAGGCTAGTCAAATTGCTCAATATATTCCAAACTCTCGCTCTGACACACAACAAGCTGAATTTTCACATGTAAGCACGCAAATTACTCACACACTCTTGTGCTCATTCAGCTTAAAGATGAGCCATCTTAGCCAAGTCTTACTTTTGAAAGATGTGCCATCTTAACAGCAAGCTAGTCCTATATGCTCGGTAAATTCCAATCGCTCTCTCTGATACACAAGCTGAAGTTTCACATGTACATACGTACATTACTCACACACTCTTATGCTCATTCAGCTTAAAGATATGTCATCTTAGCTGAGTCTTACTGTTGAAAGATGTGCCCTCTAAACAGCAGACTAGTCCTAAATGCTCAGCGCATTCCAATTGCTCGCTCTGATACTGAACAAGCTGAAGTCTCACATGTACGCATGTACATTACTCACACACTCTTATGCTCATTCAGCTTAAAGATGTGATATCTTAGCTGAGTCATACTGTTGAAATATGTGCCCTCTAAACAGCAGGCTAGTCCTTAATGCTCGGTCCATTCATATTGCTTGCTCTGATACACAACAAGCTCAAGTTTCACATGTACGCATTTACATTACTCACACACTCTAATGCCCATTCAGCTTAAAGATGTACCTTCTTAGCCATGTCTTACTGTTAAGATGTGCCATCTTAACAGCAGGCTAATCCTAGATGCTCGGTACATTCCAATCGCTCACTCTGATACACAACAAGCTGAAGTTTTACACGTACACACGCACATCACTCACACACACATATGCTCATTCAGCTAAAAGATGTGCCATCTTAGCTGAGTTCTAATTTTGAAAGATGTGCAATCTTAACAGCAGGCTAGTCGTAAATGCTCATTATATTCCAATCACTTGTTCTGGTACACAACAAGCTGAAGTTTCACATGTACACATGCATAATACTTATATATGCTTATGCCCATTCAGCTTAAAGATGTGCCATCTTAGCTGAGTCTTACTCTTGAAATATGTTCCATCTTAACAGTAGGCTAGTCCAAAATGCTCGGTACATTTCAATCGCGCGCTCTTATACACAACAAGTTGAAGTTTTATACGTACGCACATACATTACTCACACACTCTTTTTCTCGTTCAGCTTAAAGGTGTGCCATCATGGCTTAGTCTTACTGCTGAAAGATTTGCTATCTTAACAGCAGGAGAGTCCTAAATGCTTGGTACTTTCCAATTGCTCTCAATGATACACAACCAGCTGAAGCTTTATACGTACGCACGTACATTACCCACACACTACTATGCTCATTCAGCTTTAAAGGTGTGCCATCATGGCTGAGTCTTACTGCTGAAAGATTGGCCATCTTAACAGCAGGCGATTCCTAAATGCTCGGTACATACCAATTGCTCGCTCTGATAGACAACGAACTGAAGTTTCATATGTACACACGTACATTACCCACACACTCTTATTTATGCTCATTCAGCTTAAAGGTATGCCATCATAGCTGAGTCTTTTTGTTGAAAGATGTGCCATCTTAACAGCAGGGTAGTCCAAAATGCTCTGTACATTCCAATCGCTCGCTCTGATACACAACAAGCTGAAGTTTCACACGTATGAATGTTCATTACTCACACACTCTTATACTCACTGTGCTTAAAGATGTGCTATTTTAGCTGAGAGCTGAGTCTTACAGTTGAAAGATGTGCCATCTTAACAGCAGGCTAGTCCTAAATGCTCGGTACTTTCCAAACGCTCGCTCCAATATGCAGGTATACTACTCACACACTATTATGCTCATTCAGCTAAGAGATGTGCCATCTTAACTGAGCCTTACTAATACACAACAAGCTGAAGTTTCACACATGTGCCATCTTAACTGAAGGTTAGTCCTAAATGCTCAGCACATTTCAATCCCTCACTCTGATACCCAAGCTGAAGTTTCACATGTAAGCATGAAAATTACTCACACACTCTTATGCTCTTTCAGCTTTAAGATGAGCCATCTTAGCTGAATCACACTGTTGAAAGATGTGCTGTCTTAATAGCAGGCTAGTCCTAAATGCTCGGTACATTCCAATCTGACGCACAACAAGCTGGTTTCACATGTACGCACATACATTACTCACACACTCTTATGCTCATTCAGCTAAAAGATGTGCCAACTTAGCAGACACTTATGTACCAACTTAACAGCAGGCTAGTCTTTAATACTCGGTACGTTCCAAATGCCCGCTCTGATACGCAACAAGTTGAAGTTTCACATGTACACACGCACATTACTCACACACTCTTATGCTCTTTCAGCTTAAAGATGTGCCATCTTAGCTGAGTCTTACTATTGAAAGATGAGCCATCTCAACAGTAGGCCATGCACCTAAATGCTCAATACATTCAATCTTCTCACTCTAACGCACAACCAGCTGAAGTTTCACATGTACACACACAAATTACTCACACACTCTTATACCGTTTCAGCTTAAGGTGTGCCATATTAGCTGAGTCTTACAGTCGAAAGATGTGCCATCTTAACAGCAAACTAGTCACATAAATGCTTGGTACAGTCCAATTACTTGTTCTGATACACGACAAGCTGATATACACACGCACATTATTCTCACACGCGTATACCCTTTCAGCTTAAAGATGTACCATGTCAGCTGAGTCTTACCGTTAAAATATGTGCCATCTAGACAGCAGGCTAGTCCTAAATGCTCAGTACACTCCAATCACTCGCTCTGATACACAACAAGCTGAAGTTTCACATGTATGCACGTACAATACTCACACACTCTTATGCTCATTCAGCTTAAATTATGCCATTTTAACTGGGTTCTACTGTTGAAAGATGTGCCATCTTAACAGCAGGCTAGTCCTCTATGCTCGGTACATTCCAATCGCTCACTCTGATACATAACAAGCTGAAGTTTCACATGTACGCACATACAGTACTCACAAACTCTTATGCTCATTCAGTTTAAAGATGCACCATCTTAGCCGGGTCTGCCATCTTAACAGCAGGCTAGTCCTAGATACTCGATACATTCAAATCTCTCACTTTGGTACACAATAAGCTCAAGTTTCACATGTACACATGCACATAACTCACACACTGTTATGCTCATTCAGCTAAAAGATGTGCCATCTTAGTTGAGTCTTACTGTTGAAAGATGTGCCACCTTAACTGCGCGCAAGTCCTAAATGCTCAGTACATTCCAATTGCTCGCTCTGATACACAACAAGATGAAGTTTCATATGTACGCACATACATTACTCACAAACTCTTATGCTCATTCAGTTTAAAGATGCGCCATCTTAGCCGGGTCCGCCATCTTAACAGCAGGCTTGTCCTTAATGCTCGGTACAATCCAATTGCTTGCTCTGATACGCAACAAGCTGAAGTTTCACATGTACACACACACATTATTTCCATACTCTTATACTCTTTTAGCTTAAAGATGTGCCATCCTAGGTGTGTATTACTGTTGAAAGATGTGCAATCTTAATAGCAGGCTAGTCACCTAAATACTCGGTACATATGAATTGCTCACTCTAACACACAACGAGGTGAAATTTCACATGTACAAATACATTACTCACACACTCTAATACCCTCCAGCTTAGGGATGTGCCATCTTAGCTGAGTCTTGCTGTTGAAAGATGTGCCATCTTAAGAGCAGGCTAATCCAAAATGATCGGTACATTCCAATCGCACGCTCTCATACACAACAAGCTGAATTTTCACATGAATGCACACACATTAATCACACACTCTTATGCTCATTCAGCTTAAAGAAGTGCCATCTTAGTCAAGTCTCACTGTTGAAAGATGTGCCATCTTAACTGTGGGTGAGTCCTAAATGCTCGGTACATGTTCGTTCTGATACACAAGCTGAAGTTTCATACGTACGTAGGTACATTACTCACACACTATTATGCTCATTCAGCTTAAAGGTGTGCCATCATAGTTGAGTCCTACTGTTGAAACATGTGCTATCTTAACAACAGGCTAGTCCTTAATGCTCGGTACACTCCAATTGCTCGCTCTGATACAAAACAAAATGAAGTTTCACGTTTACACACACACATTACTCACACACCCTTATTCTCTTTCAGCTTAGGGATGTGCCATCTGAGCTGAGTCTTACTGTTGAAAGATGTGCCATCTTAACAGCAGGCTAGTCGAAATGCTTGGTACATTCCAAACGCTTGCTCTGATACACAACAAGCTGAATTTTCACATGTTTGCACTCACATTACTCACATACTCTTGTGCTCATTAAGCTTAAAGATGTGCCATCTTAACTGTTGAAAGATGTGCCATCTTAACAGTAGGCAAGTCCTAAATGTTCGGTATATCCAATTGCTCGCACTGATACACAACAAGCTGAAGTTTTATACGTACGCATGTTCATTACTCACACACTATTATGCTCATTCAGCTTCAAGGTGTGCCATCATAGTTGAGTCTTACAGTTGAAAGGTGTGCTATCTTAACAGCAGGCTAGTCCTTAATGCTCGGTACATTCCAATTGCTCGCTCTGATATGCAACAAGCTGAAGTTTCACATGTACACGCGCACATTATTCACACACTCTTAAACTCTTTCAGCTTAATGATGTGCCATCTTAGCTGAGTCTTACTGTTGAAAGATGTGCAATCTTAACGGCAGGCTAGTCACCTAAATGCTTGGTATATTTGAATAGCTCACTCCAACACACAACAAGCAGAAATTTTACATGTACACAGACACATTCTTATACACTTTCAACTTAGGGATGTGCCATCTGAGCTGAGTCTTACTGTTGAAAGATGTGCCATCTTAACAGTAGGTGAGTCCTAAATGCTCGGTAAATTCCAATTGCTTGCTCTGATACGCAACAAGCTGAAGTTTCACTTGTACACACGCACATTACTTACACACTCTTATACTCTTTCAGCTTAAAGATGTGCCATCATAGCTGAGTCTTACTGTTGAAAGATGTGCAATCTTAACAGCAGGCTAGTCACCTAAATGCTCGGTATATTTGAATTGCACAGTCTAACACACAACAGGCTGAAATTTCACATGTACACACACACATTACTCACACTCTTATACCCTTTCAGCTTAAAGATGTGCCATCTTAGCTGAGTCTTACTGTTGAAATATGTGACCCTCCACAAGAAAACCAAGCATAATGTGCTGGACATCAATCTGAGATACAGGCCATGATAATCGCCTGGGCTGATAATTATCGAATATCACTTTTTGGTATTGATCGATAGAGGAATAGTTCTTCTGCACGAAAATCTGCTTCGTATCTTCTAGAACACTATACTTACCGAGATATGGCTCGAAGAAGTCAGCCATGTAGCTACATAGAGTGTTCACGGCACGGACCTGTTGCTGTAGGCAACCGTGGCAGCTGCAAGTAAAAAAGTCCCCAGCCACTTTTCTTCTTTGATTTTGTGTACAAACGAGCCTTAGAAACGCTTGCCTTCTCGTTCTTTTCCATCGAAACGGCAAGTGCTGCTCTCATTCGAGCGTTTTGACAGCCATCTTGCTCGTTGACGGGGCCACAGATTTTTAATAAACGGCGAGTATACGGACTTCCGCGTGCAATGTACGTAGCAATGTTTCATTGCACTTTCTGCAAACTTTAGTACGGGCACATATTGGCTCATACGTCCATGACTACACGGACTAGAGACTTCAAATTTGCAGGAGCAGCAGTTCAAAGGTTGTAGTTGGTAATGGTGGCCTTAACTCAAAATCGGTTGTCAGCGTATTATGCTTGGTTTTGTCATGGAAGGTCACATATGTGCCATCTTAACAGCAGGCTAGTCCAAAATGTTCGGTATATTCCAATCATGCGCTCTTATACACAACAAGCTGAAGCTTCACATGTACAGTGTATGCACACTCAGGTGACTTAAGGCCTGGGATACCAATTTCAGTAGTGTAATTTAGCCATATTTTTAACCCTTTGAACGCGGATGCCATATATATATGCACGCGCGTACCCGTATATCAGGGCGGATGCCATATATATATGCCGAAGGCACTAGCGTTCGATAAATAGGCAATTTATATTCATAGCCTAGCTGCACCGCCCACCATATCAGGTCTAGTCTGTGAGTAACCTATGGCCTTATACGCTCACCTATGGCTTCAGGTCACGTAGCCTTGAACCTAGCGACCGCTATCGATAAGTTTATTCATGGCCGTCGATCGTAATGGCGATCGACCCGGGCGAACGTTCGGGACGTTTTCTACAGAACGGTCGAAGCCACGATGACAGAACTTCGTACACAGCTAACAGAGGTCCAAGCGCCCACGTAGCTATAGTCTACTAAGCTAAAAAGCTAGGAGAGGAATAAGCCAATCGGCGACGGCAGCCATCGCGATAATGGCGGCGAAGGTCAGTTAGCTTATTAGCTTTTATCCTTTTACAGAGTGTTGGATATTTCATATATGGCTTTGAAATCTTAGTTAAAGCTGCACAGAGCTCAACTACATAAAAATAAAGGCTTAGAATACGCACCTAAGCTTTAAATGACGCTTAGAGGTCCAACTGTATCTAACGCTTGTCTTTGATAAATACAATGTTCGCGATACGGGAATAATTAACGGCTATAATGTTCGCGTTCAAAGGGTTAACCACTATATCTCTGTAATAATACATGATATGGACACCAAACCTTCGCCAAGGGATAGAACAATTCTTCCTTAAACAGCAAGATTAATTTCCGGCCACGCACATTAATTAGTTTTGTGCTTATGACGTCATTACTAACGGCTCTAAATGGCAAAAGGCGGCGGTCAAGATCAACTTGGATGACCGTCTCTGTAGCTTCAGTAGATAGCCCTTATGCCGAACTACTAGGATCACATTTGGCAGGCCGATCTGTTGATATACTAAACGACAATGCCACAAAATGTAAGAAATCAGGGGGTCATGCGATCGTTCTTACCTTAATATCTCCCGTCTCAAACAATTCTTCTTCATGCCAAATAGAATCCTAGCTTGAAATAACGATACTTGCTTCGTATACAAGAGATATGCCCTCAGCTAGGCGTTTTTATCGCCGCTCAGCTCCTTGTTATCTTTGTACAGCTACTATATGGCTACGGCCGCGATCACATGACTTAATGTACAGCGTTATATGGTGCGCACGTGATTACACACTGACCTCTATGTACCCAGGCCTTAACCTACCTGAGCACACATTACTCACATACTCTTACGCTCATTGAGCTCAGGTCCATTAAGGACTGGGGCCAGCTATACGTACGTATTACGCGCGCGTGCGGAAGTAAACGGAGAAAATTAATCAATTTACGGAGGTGTGGCCAATGGCTGCCAGAGCACTCCGTTTAGAAACGAACCGAGTATAGGCTAGAGATCGTAGTTAGTCTATAATTAGTCGCTCAGTAAGCGAGTACGAGCCTTAGATTAGTCATTAGTGTTGACTATAAGTTCGTAGGCTAGGCTACCTTCAAGCTATAATCGTTTGTCCTCGAGGCAGCTACTAAGCAGCTGCTTTGAGAAGATGGAAGACACTTTAACAGGAGTAGTGGAAGCCTTGGGGAAAGCTTTTGGATGACATTTATCGATGTCCTGGATGAAGATAAGCCGGTATGTAAGTTGGCAAATGTAGACTCTCGTCATTGCATGCGCTAGATGCTAATTTATGTATCGAGTAGTAGTACAAAACATATATATTAGCAGTTTACAGAAATTCTGTAAGTGTACACCCCATGACAATAAGCGCTAAAGGTCATTGTCTTGAGCCAACTAACATACTTGAGCGATGTTCAGTACACCACCCGGGAACTGCTCCTGTAAGTAGCAAATATAGTGTGTGGAGTTAATTGAATTAACCACCTAATAACGCTTGATACAAGAGTGGCCGTGGCCTGATAATTAATGAATTAGCTTTAGACTGTGCTAAACTTTGTCTGGATAAAATTTTGTACATATTAGTGCATTGCAACATACATAAACAGGTTTTCAAAGTCTGGCACTCATTCAGCTCATTTATACTGGACCCAGTCCTTAACACCCCTGAGAGCTTAAGGATGTGCCATCTAAGCTGAGTTTTACTGTTGAAAGATGTGCTATCTTAACAGTAGGCGAGTCATAAATGCTCGGTACATTCCAATTGCTTGCACTGATACACAACAAGATGAAGTTTTATACATATGCACGTACATTACTCACACACTATTCTGCTCTTTCAGCTTAAAGGTGTGCCATCATAGTTGAGTCTTACTGTTGAAAGATGTGCTATCTTAACAGCAGGCTAGTCCTCAATGCTCGGTACATTCCAATCGCTCGCTCTAATACGCAACAAGCTGAAGTTTCACATGTACACACGCACATTACTCACACACTCTTATACTCTTTCAGCTTAAAGATGTGCCATCTTAGCTGAGTCTTACTGTTGAAAGATGTGCAATCTTAACAGCAGACTAGTCACATAAATACTTGCTCATTTGAATTGCTCACTCTAACACTCAACAAGCTGAAATTTCACATGTACACACACTCATTACTCACACACTCTTATAACCTTTCAGCTTAGGGATGTGTCCTTAGCTGAGTCTTACTGTTCAAAGAGGTGCCATCTTAACAGCAGGCTAGTCCAAAATGCTCTGTACATTCCAATTGTTCGCTCTGATATACAACAAACTGAACTTTCATATGTACGCACGTACAGTACTCACACACTCATATGCTCATTCAGCTTAAAGGTGTGCCATCATGGCTGAGTCTTACTGCTGAAATACGTGCCGTCTTAACAGCAGGCGAGTCTTAAATCTCGGTATATTCCAATTGCTCACTCTCATACGCAACAAGCTGAAGTTTCATATGTACACACGTACATTAATCACACACTCTTCATTCAGCTTAAAGGTGTGCCATCATAGCTGAGTCTTAAAGATGTGCCATCTTAACAGCAGGCTACTCCAAAATGCTCGGTACATTCCAATCGCTCGCTCTGACACACAACAAGCTGAAGTTTCACATGTATGCATGTTCATTACTCACACACTCTTATGCTTATTCTGCTTAAAGATATGCCAACTTAGCTGAGAGCTGAGTCTTACTGTGTGCCATCTTAACAGCAGGCAAGTCCTAAATGCTCGGTACATTCCAAACGCTCGCTCCAATACACGACAATTAAGCTGAAGTTTCACATGTACACACGTGTGTTACTCACACACTATTATGCTCATTCACCTAACAGATGTGCCATCTTAGCTGAGTCTTACTGATACACAAGGTGAAGTTTCACACATGTGCCATCTTAACTGCAGGTTAGTCCTAAATGCTCAGCACATTCCAATCCCTTGCTCTCATACAGAACAAGCTGAAGTTTCACATGTAGGCATGCAAATTACTCACACAGTCATATGCTCTTTCAGCTTTACAATGAGCCATCTTAGCTGAGTTTTACTGTTAAAAGATGTGCCATCTTAACAGCAGGCAAGTCCTAAATGCTCGGCACATTCCAAACGCTTGCTCGGATACACAACAAACTAAACTTTCACATGTACGCATGTACATTACTCAAACACTCTTATGCTCATTCAACTTAAAAATGTACAAGTCTTACAGTTGAAAGATGTGCCATCTTAACAGCAGGCTATTCCTAGATGCTCTGCACATTTGAATCACTTGCTCTGATACACAACAAGCTGAAGTTTCACATGTACACACACTCATTACTCACACACTCTTATGCTCTTTCAGCTTAAAGATGTGCCATCTTAGCCGAGTCTTACTGTTGTAAGATGTGTCATCTTAACAGCAGGCTAGTTCTAAATGCTCAGTACATTCCAATCTCTTGCTCTGATACACAAGTTGAAGTTTCACGTGCAGACGTACATTACTCACAGTTACACTCATTCAGCTTAACCGATTATATGCAAAATGTGACGCGCGTGCTCTCCCGTATAGCGAAATTAATTTTGGGTGGAGTGAAATATTGTATAACATGTGACTGCCAAAGGTCGTATCTCCAAGATGCTTCATATTTTGTAAGGACAAGTTGATATCAACGTGAAGAGTGATGGAAGAGCTATCGATTGATGCCCATGATGCCCAGCTACGACGATTTTCGAAGATCTTGGGCTGGATCTTGCACGAACAAGATGAAATTGTAAATTGATCGAGTGAATAGCATAGGTAAATAGTGTGTGCAAAGCCTGGGGGCCGCGGATATAGATACAAGAAGAAGATAAACAAGTAGCTAAGGGATAAACAACTGTAGGCTTTGACTCAAGTTGACGTAGAACTGGTACAGCGGCTTTGGCCGCACCCGCGGTCAGTAGAATTAAAGATTTTTTTCTCGTTTGGTAGTGACCAAGAAGCAAGCGTAGTTAGTGTTGATTTCGCTAAAATTTTAGCTAAGAGAACCATTTCTGTAACTCCCCTGAGCATGCTACACTTGACTAATCGCTGTGGTGGTGTAGGTTATGAGCACTCGGCTCATAAAAGTTTGATAGATACCGTAATACAAAGTGAACAAACAGGGAGAAGCAGCATAAAAGTGAATAAAAATAGGGAAGTGAGAGTATAACAGTTACTGATAAGTTAGACATGTAGACATGTATGCCACTTCATAAAACAGTCATTCGATGGCTCTCCATTATGGCACAACCACTCCCCACACTCACGGCAATACCAGGAGGAGAGGACACGCTTGTGGTGGATGTTGCGGTGGAGAGCACAAGGACCCCGTGGATGTCTAGGCCCATCGTTGTCATCTAGTCTGATGGGGTAGTGCCGGAACGGAAGAGGGTGGATGACGGTCCCTCCACGACCTCGACGCTGACGACTACAGTACTCCCCAATCAGATCCTTGACCAGCTGTAGTCGGAACGACTTGAAGTCTTTGAAGGGGCTGGAGTTGCTGGAGGTCTTCATGAGGATATAGGCGTTGGTAATGGCCACATCAAGAAGAAAGTAAAAAATATACTTATAAAATTTCCTACTTCTTGATCGGCAGCGATAGTATCCGCGTATCTGGTCTCCCGATCCACTCCCCCCATAAACTTGTTATACGAGATGATACTTGCTGGGCATGGCACTTCTACACTACTGCCATCCTTTTGCTTTCTTTGAACAGTGCTGCTATCTGATGGCTGGCAGTTAGTGGACATTACCATCACCACCTTGCGATCCATCCAGGCACTTGCTGACACCTTATCAGCCTGGACAGTTTGTGAGTCACCTCTGCAAATAATAAATTTTTATTATTGAATTTTTGTGTAAAAGTGAAATTCATTCTGTGCTACTCATATTACATTCTCACACACACACACACACACACACACACACACACACACACACTTTATGATCCATGCAGGTGCTTGTCAGCACATGAATATACATACACATATAGCTGGGAATTATGAAATATCACCATCTTTATATCCAGGCATTTTGCTGAAATATTACAAAGTGTAAGTCCTTTCATCAAAAAGGTACACATAGCTACATGTATTTACTCCTCTCTCCCTAACACACACACACACACACAGATATTTCTTGAACAAATACACATGCACACACATGCACACACACACACACACACACACACACACACACACACACACACACACACAAGCACATGCAAATGCAGACCTGCTCTTTAGCTTTGCATTTATCAAGGATGGAGGAAAGCCTCTGCGGTCTTTTCGGGCAGTTCCACAGACGTAGATGTTATCTTCTGCTAGATCACGCAGCAGCTGCTCGCTAGTGAAATAGTTATCAAAAAAGACATGGTGATGTTTGCCCTTCAAGTGCTTTGTGAGGTCTTTGACAACTCTCTGCCCCAGGTGCTTCTCACCACTCCCCTCTTTACCTGTGTACATCTGAAAGTAGTGGAAGTAGCCGTTATGGCTGTCAGCTAGGGCCCAGACCTTGATGCCTCGCTTTATTGGTTTCATCGGCATGTACTGCTTAAGACTGGAACGACCTGTAAACTTGATCATAGTTTTATCGACAGCTACCTCTCTATGTGGATCATAGAGGTCCGAGAAGCATGACAATAGATGATCGACCACAGGTTACTCCTTTCCAAGCCGGTCGTGCCCAGGTGATCCCCTCAGTGTTAGTGTTGAGTTGTCTACAAAGTGGAGAAAACGTGATATCTCCCGAAACAATCTCTAGTTATCCGGTTGGCTACTGGGGAGTAGTGGAGTGCTGGGTCAGTGCTCCAATAATCAAGGGCTGGTAGATGGTTGATACCCATCAAGATGCAAAACCCGAGGTAAGCTTTCAGTTCTTCACTCGTAATTTTCACCCACGAACTGTACTTCTCCTCACCCATTACCTCCTTAGCATACAGATTACTCTGTTCTACGATGGAGTCGAGAAGAGCTGGGGTGAACATCAACTGGAAGATGTCAGATGGTGATTCTGGGATGGCAACCTTGGGACAAACTGGTGAGGTGAATGGTGTGATGGTAACCGGAGTGAGTGTGGAGGTCCAACATGGGAGTGTGTCTGGTGTATCACTGGGAGAGGAGTGGGATGGAGAGTGACGGACGCTGTCCGAGTTCAACCCTGGTGTATCACTGGGAGGGGGGTGGGATGGAGAGTGACCGATGTCAGAGCTTGAGCCACTTGCAGGGGAGTGGGGTAGAGAGCAATGATCATCATCATTGTCGTCATCATCTTCTATATCGTCCAGGTCACTGAACTCATCATCACTCCCAGGCATCATGGGCTCATCAACATCCAAGTCATGCTCAAGCTCAAGCTCAAGCTCCTCAAGCACAGCTTCAGCAGTTAGCTTAGCCCTCCTAGCCATTCTTTAGTAGCTCAGTGTCACTGTATTTTATATTTATTGCAAGTATTATGGTGTAGCGCGATCATAGTGC
The DNA here is from genome assembly GCA_964291365.2 of Stappiaceae bacterium. Lineage (GTDB taxonomy): Bacteria > Pseudomonadota > Alphaproteobacteria > Rhizobiales > Stappiaceae > JBDWFY01. Next base: position 131,556 of record OZ220007.1, on the reverse strand, counting down.
TACCCATGTGTATACTATTCTTACCTCAGGAATGTAATAATCTTCGATGTCAATTTCCTGGTAAATCCCCTATACAACCTATGCAAGTTGACCACACTAGGGCGAAGTTCGACGAGTGGGGAAGCCCTCGCAAGACCACGATAAAGCACCGTTGCCAATTCGTGACAAAAGCAGTTGCTATAGTTGACACTATGCAGCTGTATCCTTGAGGAGTCTCTCGCGCTTAATGACATGCACGTGCATGTGCCTTAAGGCGTCTCTCGCGTACAATCGGTTAAAGATGGGCCATCTTAACTCAGTCTTACTGTTGAAAGACGTGCCATCTTAACAGCAGGCTAGTCCTAAATGTCGGTATATTCCAATCGCTCGCTCTGATGCACAACAAGCTGAAGTTACACATGTACGCACGTACATTACTCACACACACTTATGCTCACTCGGCTTAAAGATGTACCATCTTAGCTGAGTCTTATTGTTGAAAGATGTGAACAGCAGGCTAGTCCTAAATCCTCTGGACATGTACATTCCAATCGTTCGCTCTGATACGCAAAAAGCTAAAATTCACTCACCTCAGGTAGTCTAAGGACTGGGTAAGCGCGTGCCAGAGCAAGATCATGTGCGCACGATGTACCGCTATATGTTTAGTCACATAACCACGATCATTGCCATAGAGTAGCTGTACAAAGGCAGAGGGTAGCTGAGGCAATGGTGAAGACGCTTAGCTGTAAAAATATCTCCGTTATACGAAACAAGTATCAATGATTCTAAGGCATACTGCCCTAGGGCAGAAAGAACTGCTGTATGCGACAGATGATATTCAGGTAAACAACCCCCACGTTACCCTAAAATTCTTATATTTTGTGGCATTCCCGCTTAGTGTGAAGATAGATCAACTTGCCCCTGTGATATTTAGTAGTTAGGCATTTTAAGGACTAGAGACATAGTCGTCAAGGTCAATCTTCACCGCCGCCTTTTTTTAATTTGTCTTTAAAAAACCTTTGTGAATGACATCATAAGGAGGACATTAATTAATGGGTGTGTCTATCAATTAGTTCGCAGTGAGAGAAAGAGTTGAGCTATTTTCTGGTGAAACATTCGTGTCCATATAATGTAGTGTTCTAGAGATGTGATGGCTGACGTTACAGCTAAAATCATGCTCTAGTATGGGTGTCCCAGTCCTTATGCTCATTCATCTTAAAGATGTGCAATCTTAGCTGAGTCTTACTTTTGAATGATGTGCTATCTTAACAGCAGGCTAGTAGTCCTAGATGCTCTGATAAACAACTCGCTCTGATAAACAACAAGCTGAAGTTTCACATGTACACACGCTGATTACTCACACACTCTTATGCTCTTTCAGCTTAAAGATATGCCACCTTAGCTGAGTCTTACTGTTGAACGACGTGCCATCTTAACAGCTGGCTAGTCCTAAAAGCTCGAGTCATTCCAATCGCTCACTCTGATACACAACAAGCTGAAGTTTCACACGTATGCACGTACAATACTCACACACACTTATGCTCACTCAACATAAGAGTGCACTATCTTAGCTGAGTCCAACTGTTGACAGATGTGCCATCTTAACAGCATGCTAGTCCTAAATGCTGGGACATTCCAAACGTTCGCTCTGATACACAACAAACTGAAGTTTCACATATACAAATGCTCATTACTCACACATTCTTATGTTCTTTCAGCTTCAAGATGTGCAATCCTAGCTGAGTCTTACTGTTGAAAGATGTGCCATCTTAACAGCAGGCTAGTCCTAGATGCACTGTACATTTGAATCACTCGCTCTGATACACAACAAGCTGAAGTTTTATATGTACACATGATCATTAATCACACACTCTTATGCTCTTTCAGCTTAAAGATAGGTCATCTTAGCTGAGTCTTACTGTTGAAAGATGTGCCATCTTAACAGCAGACTAGTCCTTAATGCTCAGTACATTCCAATCTCTTGCTCTAATACACAAGTTGAAGTTTCACATGTGTGGACGTACATTACTCATGTACACTTATGCTCATTCAGCTTAAAGATAGGCCGTCTTAGCTAAGTTTTACTGTTAAAAGACGTGCCATCTTAACAACAGGCTAGTCCCAAATGCTCGGTACATTCCAATCGCTCTCTCTGATACACAACAAACTGAATATTCACACGTATGCACATACATTACTCACACACTCTTATGCTCATTCAGCTTAAAGATGTGCCATCTTAGCTGAGTCTTACTGTTGCCATCTTAACAGCAGGCTAGTCCTAAATGCTCGGTACATTCCAATCGCTCGCTCTGATACACAACAAGCTGAAGTTTCACATATACGCACGTACATTATTCATACACACTTATGTTCATTCAGCTTAAAGATGTGCCATCTCAGTGCAGTTAAGGCATGTCTCATAAGCCTTGGCGCGTGCCCGTCTGCAAGCCAATTAGTGGCTTGTACCGTGACGTCACTCCCATATAAGGCCTATACAAGCCACGGTAAAAAGCCGCACAGTCGCAGTTTTGAGCCCATTTTGTCAAGCAAATGCTGTCCGGAATTCAAGTGCTCATAGTTTCGCAGCACTAATGGTAAAAAACTAAAGCTGACGGTCGATGTTGATGATCTATCGGACGGATTGTGGATAGCTGCTTTCGATTCGGAGTTACATGCAGAAGATCGTGCCGTAGACACGCCCAAAATCAGGTTTTCTGTGAATAAAATCTTAACAGGTAGGTTTTTCGACAATCCGTCCGATGATATTCTAGATCATCATAGTGAGCTTCCATTCGTGTAGCTAAGGTTTGATAAAAGTGGCCGTTTAAATTCCGGATAGCTCGATTTAGCGTTTTAGAGAGCATGGCTGAATGTCGCTGTAACGCCTAATAGGTTAATTGGTTGCGGTTAATTTTTTTTATACCTAGAAGGCACTTGGATTGGCCTTTCATATGGTACCTTGAAGAGCCTCTCACTATCTTGCTAGGTGGTATTAAAAGCTCATGAATTTGAGTGAAAATTGTAACTTTTTCGACTTGAGACAGTCCTTAAGTGCACTGAGATTTTAGCTGAGTCTTACTTTTTGAAAGATTTGAACAGCAGGCTAATCCTAAATCCTCGGGACACGTATATTCCAGTCGCTCGCTCTGATACACTAAAAGCTAAAATTCACATGTACGCACGTATATTACTCACACTCTCTTATGCTCATTCAGCTTAAAGGTGCTCTGAAACGGAAGTCGAACTGCCCGCCTACTTTTTTGAATTCCTGACCCGGTTTTCAAAGCACAAACCTGATTGGTCAATCCAACGTTAACGCGACCAATCAGGTTTGTGCTTTGAAAACTGGGTCAGGAATTCAAAAAAGTAGGCGGGCAGTTCGACTTCCGTTTCAGAGCACCTTTAAAGATGTGCAGACTTAGCTGAGTCTTAATGTTGAATGATGTGCCACCTTAACAGCAGGATAGTAGTCCTAGATGCTCTGTACATTCCATCACTCGCTCTGATAAACAACAAGTTGAAGTTTTACATGTACACACGCTCATTACTTACACACTCTTATGCTCTTTCAACTTAAAGATATGTAATCTTAGCAGAGTCTTACAGATGAAAGACGTGCCATCTTAACAGCAGGCTAGTCCTAAATGCTCGGGACATTCCAAACTCGCTCTGATACACAAAAAGCTGAAGTTTCACATGTAAACATGCTCATTACTCACACATTCTTATGCTCTTTCAGGTTCAAGATGAGCCATCCTAGCTGAGTCTTACTGTTGAAATATGTGCCATCTTAATAGCAGGCTAGTCCTGAATGCTCGGTACATTCAAATCGCTTGCACTGATACACAACAAACTGAAGTTTCACACGTATGCACGTACATTACTCACACACTCTTACGCTCATTCAGCTTTAAGATATTCCATCTTAGCTGAGTCTTACTGTTGAAATATGTGCCATCTTAACAGCATGCTAGTACTATTTGCTCGGTACATTCCAATCACTCGATCTGATACACAAGCTGAAGTTTCAAATGTACACACGCACATTACACACACACTCTTATGCTCTTTCAGCTTAAATATGTCATCTTATCTGAGTCTTACAGTTGAAAGATGTGTCATCTTAACAGCAGGCTAGTCCTAGAAGCTCGGTACATTCAAATTGCTCACTCTGATACAGAGAAGCTAAACTTTCACACGTATGCACATACATTACTCATACACTCTTATGCTCATTCAGCATAAAGATGTGCCATCTTAGCTTTAGTCTTACTGTTGAAAAATGTGTCAGCAGGTTAGTCCTAGATGATCGCTACATTCCAGTCGCTCACTCTGATACAAACAAGCTGAAGTTTCACAAGTATGCAGTACATTACTCACACACTCTTATGCTCATTCAGCTTAAAGATATGCCATCTTAGCTGAGTCCTACTTTTGAAAGATGTGCCGACTTAACAGCAGGCTAGTCCTTAGCGCTTGGTAAATTATAATCGCTCGCTGTGATACACAACAAGCTGAAGTTTCACATGTACGCACTCACATTACTCACACACTCTTATGCTATTTCAGCTTATAGATGTGCCATCTTAGCTAAGTCTTACTGTAGAAGATGTGCAATCTTAACAGCAGGCTAGTCCATAGCGCTTGGTAAATTATAATCGCTCGCTGTGATACACAACAAGCTGGAGTTTCACATGTACGCACGCACATGACTCACACACTCTTACGCTCCTTCAGCTTAAAAATATGCTATCTTAGCTGAGTCTAACAGTTGAAAGATGTGCCATCTTAACAGCAGGGTAGTCCTAAAGGCTCAGTACATTCCAATCACTCGCTCTGATACACAACAAGCTGAAGTTCCACATGAACTTACGCACATTACTCACAAACTCTTATGCTCTTTCAGCTTAAAGATGTGCCATCTTAGCCGAGTCTTACTGCTGAAAGATGTGTCATCTTAACAGCAGGTTAGTCCTAGATGCTCGGTACATTCAAATTGCTCGCTCTGATACAAACAAGATGAAGTTTCACATGTATGCACGTACATTATTCACACACTCTTATGCTCATTCAGCATAAAGATATGCCATCTTAGCTGAGTCTTACTGTTGAAAGATGAGCCATCTTAACAGCAAGTCAGTCACATAAATGCTTGGTACACTCAAATCACTTGCTATGATACACAACAAGCTGATATACACACGCACAGTACTCACACATGCGTATACCCTTTCAGCTTAAAGATGTGCCATGTTAGCTGAGTCTTAAAGTTGAAATATGAGCCATCGTAACAGCAGGCCAGTCCAAAATGCTCGGTACATTCCAATCGCTTGCTCTAATACACAGTAAACTGAAGTTTCACATGTACACACGTCCTATACTCACACACTCTTATGCTCATTAAGCTTGAAGATCTGCATCTTAGCTGAGTCTTACTGTTGAAAGATGTGCCATCTTAACAGCAGGCTAGTCCTTAATGCTCGGCACATTCCAATCGCTCACTCTGATACACAACAAGGTAAAGTTTCACATGAAATCACATACTTTACTCACACACTCTAATGCTCATTCAGCTTAAAGATATGCAATCTTAGCTGAATTTTACTGTTAGAAGATGTGCCATCTTAACAGCAGGCTACTCCAAAATGCTCAGTACATTCCATTTGCTCACTCTGATACACAACAAGTTGAAGATTTATATGCACACACGTACATTACTCACACACTCTTATGCTTATACAGCTTAAGGATGTATCATCTTAGCTGGGTCCTAATGTTAAAAGATGTGCCATCTTAATACCAGGCTAGTCCTAAATGCTCGGAACATTCCAATTGCTCGCTCTGATACACAAGCGGAAGTTTCACATGTACACACATACATTACTCACACACTCTTATTCTCATTCAGCTCAATGATGCGCCATTGTAGCTGAGTTTTACTGTTGAAAGATGTACAACTTAACAGCAGGATAGTCCTAAATGTTCAGTATACATTCCAATCGCTCGTTCTGATACACAACGAGTTGAAGTTTCACATGTATGCAAGCACATTACTCACACACTCTTATGCACTTTAGGTTAATAATATACCATCTTAGCTGAATCATACTGTTGAAAGATGTGCCATCTTAACAGCAGGCTGCTCCTAAATGCTGGTATATACCAATCGCTCACTCTGATACACAACAAGCTGAAGTTTCACATGTATGCACATACATTACTCACTCACTCTTACACTCTTTCAGCTTAAAGATATGACACCTTAGCTGAGGCTTACTGTTGAAAGATGAGCCATCTTAATAGCAGGCTAGTCCTAAATGCATGGTACATTCCAATCGCTCGCTCTGATACACAAGCTGGTTTCACATGTATGCACGTACACTACTCACACACTCTTATGCTCATTCAGCTTAAAGATGTGCCAGCTTAGTGGACCCTTACAGTTGAAAGATGTACCAACTTAACAGCAGGCTAGTCCTTAATACTCAGTACGTTCCAATTACCTGCTCTTTTACGCAACAAGCTGAAGTTTCACATGTACACACGTACATTACTCACACACTCTTATGCTCTTTTAGCTTAAAGATGTGCCATCTACGCTGAGTCTTACTGTTGAAAGATGAGCCATCTCAACAGCAGGCTATGCACCCAAAATGCTTGATACATTTGATCTTTTCTCTCCAACACACAACAAGCTGAATTTTCACATGTACACACACACACATTACTCACACAATCTTATACCTTTTTAGCTTAAAGATGTGCCATATTAGCTGAGTCGTACCGTTGAAAGATGTGCCATCTTAACAGCAGGCTAGTCACATAAATGCATGGTACACTCCAATCACTTGCTCTAATACACAACAAGCTGATATACACACGCACATTACTCTCACAAGCTTATACCCTTTCAGCTAAAAGATGTGCCATGCTAGCTACGTCTTACAGTTGAAATATGTGTCATCTAAACAAGCTGGTTTCACATGTATGCACGTACACTACTCACACACTCTTATGCTCATTCAGCTTAAAGATGTGCCAGCTTAGTGGACCCTTACAGTTGAAAGATGTACCAACTTAACAGCAGGCCAGTCATAAATGCTTGGTACATTCCAATTGCTCGCTACGATACACAACAAGCTGAAGTTTCACATGTATGCACGCACGATACTCACACATTCTTATGCTTATTCTACTTAAAGATGTGCCATCTTAGCTGAGTCTTACTGTTGAAAGATGTGCCATCTTAACAGCAGGACAGTCCTTAATGCTCAGTACATTCCAATCTCTCGCTCTGATACACAATAAGCTGAAGTTTCACATGTACGCACGTACATTACTCACACACTCTTATGCTCATTCAGCTTAAAGATATGCCATCTTAGCTGAGTCCTACTTTTGAAAGATGTGCTATCTTAACAGCAGGCTCGTCCTTAATGCTCGGTACATTCCAATCGCTCGCTCTGATACACAATAAGCTCAAGTTTCACATGTACACACGCACATTACTCACACACTCTTATGCTCATTCAGCTTAAAGATGTGCCATCCTAGCTGAGTGTTACTGTTGAAAGATGTGCCATCTTAACAGCAGGCGAGTCCTAAATGCTTGGTACATTCCAATAGCTCGTTTTGATACACAACAAGATGAAGTTTCATATGTACGCACGTACATTACTCACACACTATTATGCTCATTCAGCTTAAAGGTGTGCCGTCATAGGTGAGTCTTACTGTTGAAAGATGTGCTATCTTAACAGCAGGCTAGTCCATAATGTTCGGTACATTCCAATTGCTCGCTCTAATACGCAACAAGCTGAAATTTCACATGTACACACGCACATTACTCACACACTCTTGTACTCTTTCAGCTTAAAGATGTGCCATCTTAATGTGCAATCTTAACAACAGGCTAGTCACCTAAATGCTCAGTACATTTATATTGCTCACTGTAACACACAAGCTGAAATTTCACTTGTACTCGCATACATTACTCACACACTCTTATACCCTTTCAGCTTAGGGATGTGCCATCTTAACAGCAGGCTAGTCCAAAATGCTCGGTACGCGCTCTTATACACATGCTGAAGTTACACATGTATGCACGCACGTTACTCGCACACTGTTATGCTTATTCAGCTTAAAGATGTGCCATCTTAGCCGAGTCTTACTATTGAAAGATGTGCCACCTTAACATCAGGCGAGTCCTAAATGCTTGGTATATTCTAATTGCTCGCTCTTATACACAACAAGCTGAAATTTCATATGTACGTACGTACATATCTCACACACTCTTATGCTCATTCAGCTTAAAGTTGTGCCATCATAGTTGAGTCTTACTGTTGAAAGATGTGCTATCTTATCAGCAGGCTAGTCCTTAATGCTCGGTACATTCCAATTGCTCACTCTGATACGCAACAAGCTGAGAGAGATCGCTTGAATCACTGACGATCCTACGTTTGATGACCACCGATCTTGTGAAATGAGGCCGGTACGTTCGAGCATGGTTCAAGCCACGACTCGATCACAAGTTTTGAACCTGCTTGGACAAGATAGCACTGCGACAGAGCGGCATCTTTTCGGATGATGATCGGTGAATAAACAAGGGTCTACAGCTGCTTTTGCCGAGTATCCTGCCAGCACCACTGCCAAGGTGAACTAAGCTTTGTTGGGCTGAGCCCAATTCGACTATATTCTGAACGTCCCAGACATTATGAGCAAAAGAATCAGCAGCTGGAGCAGTAGGCCTACAAGCCTGGTTCCTCTACTCACTGTCCCTGAGGTCAGTTAACCTGCCACAGTACAGCTCCAACTGCTAATCCTTTGGCTCACATACCCTGCATACTGGCTGGAACATTCTCCAACTGTATGCATGAAGTGACCTTCTAGGGGATTTTTTGGTGTACCATCAACCTGGTTTTTGTGGATGCTTCCTGCAGTTATACACATGTAGTTTGGTCAGACATGATGTAGACAACTCAATTAACACAACAATTTTGTATTTGCCACTGGAAAATATTGAACTGCTGTTGGCAGTATGGAAGTTATTGCACTACTTGATCTTATATGGCTTCATACAATAATAAGTACTTATTCTCTTGGGCCATAGAGATGGTGAGTTCTGGAGAGATCAACCACATCCATATCAGCTTCATGGTAGCTGGACACACAAAGTTTGCCCCAGACCGTCTCTTTTCAGTGATTGGAAGTGCCTATAAGAGAGAAGATGTGTTCTCCATTCATGAGCTGAAAACTATCTGTGATCAGAGTGCTACAACATTCATTGAAGATGGACAGCATGTTCTCACCTGGCGAGACAGTCTTGGAGACAAGTACTCAGACCTTCCCGGTGTGCACAAACTCCATGACTTTCTTGTAGTGAAGGTACACAATGGAAATGTGGTGATGAAGATGCGTGAGAATTGCTTTGCTGGTGAGTGGAAGGATTCTCCACTTCGTGTCCGAGGTCCGAGTCAGCACTGCAGTTGGAGTCCCAACCACCAACTACAGTGATAGCCACCTTCACAGTATTTCAGCTGATAAAATGACAAACATGGTTGACCGTTATGTTGCTCCCGATCACCGTCCAGATTACTTGCCACCACCGACTGTTGTGTCGTCTACCTCCTTGACAGCACAAACTTCTGCTCCAACATCTTCATCCTCATCTGCAAGTACAACTGCTGGACAGAGAAGGAGAAAACAGAGCAAGTGCTCAACAAAAGGCTGCGATGGATCGGGACACAAAAACCGAACGAGATGGGCTGAAGGTCACACAACAAAAGCAGGACGTCCTAGGTGTTAGCAAGTCATTATTTTTAACTTGCTGGTCATATCTTATGCTACTGAACATCATTTCACATCACTACCTACTGTACTTAGCTTTATTTTTGTCTTGCTGTTGCTGCCAAAGCACCATGTGTCCACAACAGTTAATACCTCGTGATCATTCTAATTAATGCACACCAAGAGAATAGGGACTACTCGACCATCTGATGGTTCCAAGGTGTTGCTACCCACTGACGCAAGTAAAGAATGACTGAGTTAATTTCGATACTGCTTACAGGGGGATAAATAAGGGCTATACATGCCACTACTTTCGGTAACACTAGTCACTATCACCTAGCTAGCTTCATGGCTACCGAAACACAGGCTTAGTTTTCAATTCTAGTACCGATTGTCGATGGTTAAGACTATATTACGATTACAGCTACTTACCTCCTCCGGTCCGGTCTTCTCTTTCTTGATCCAGTCACGACTCTGTCTTTTGCACGTACTGAACATTGTGTTGCACGGGTGGGTGGGGCCACGCCCGGTTAGCAATAAATGGCCTAAGGTCGTCACGGTTGCAAGCGCGTAACTACTGGCTATAGCAACCGATCGCGTTCAAACTCGAGGAGTGAACGAACATGTTCATTCATTATTCCGTCTCGGTCGAAATTGAATTATTTGCTGTTTTCTACATGGGACTGCCACACACGCACACACACACACACACATTACTCACACACTCTTATACCCCTTCACTGGCTTAGGATGTGCCATCTTAGCCGAGTCTTACTGTTGAAAGATGTGCCATCATAACAGCAGGCTTATCCAAAATGCTCGGTACATTCCAATCGCGTGCTCTTATACACAACAAGCTGAATTACTCACACACTCTTATGCTCATTCAGCTTAATAGACAGGTTCATAATATTAAACCACGATGAAAGATTGTACCGTCGAGTTCACGCCTCTGGTGGCTCGAGACAAACGCTGAGATCTAACCAAAATCCAAGAGAAGTTTATAGAAACGGGCCATGGTATATATACACATAGCGAGGTGTGCCTTCGCACGCTCACATCTAGCCTGCTTTCAATTGACGCTGCCGAGGTCCTCCTGTCCACGAACGAGTACTAGTATCAAAGTAGGTCTCGATCTCATTCCCAGCTTGCAAGCATACGTTAATAGACAGGTTCATAATGTTAAACCACGATTAAAGATTGTACCGTCGAGTTCACGCCGAGATCTAGCCACGATCAACGAGAATTTTATAGAAAAGCGCCATGGTATATATACACATAGCGAGGTGTGCCTTCGCTTGCTCACATCTAGCCTGTTCTCAATTGACACTCCCGAGGTCCTTCTGTCCACGAACGAGTACGAGTATCAAAGTAGGTCTCGATCTCATTCCCAGCTTGCAAGCGTACCAAGGCTTGTAGAAGCGGAATGCAACTTCCTTATCGATGCATTGGTCTATATACTGGGAATGGAGATCGATCCCATCGGCAAATATTCATACGCTATCCAATGCCAATATTTGCGCTTTTTGTGCACCAATATACGCGGTACGCGCACGTAGAATACGCGTGCGCGTAGCCAATTGTAGAGAACAGATTACATCATATTAAATTGAATAGTAAGGAATGATTAAAAATGAGCTACAAAAAGGAAATTAAGAAGGAAATAAACAATGAATATTACAATGAGCAGCTAAAAATGAGGAGGGAGTACAAAACAATCAAGTGCAACAATGAAAATGAGATACAAGAAGACAAAATTAATGATACAAAAATCAGCAGAGAAAAGGTACATTAGAGTTTACCAATGAATTGAAAGCAAATTTTAGGGACAGCCAGCTTACTATTATAGGTACAATTACTTACAAGCCTATGTGTGTGTAAATGTCTTACCTATCCTCTGGACATCGTGTAGAGTGCAGATCCCTTGCTCGACATCAGATCTACAGTTGAATACATGGTGACTTAACTGAGGGCTATTACTACTACCTTACCTTCCAACTAAGCACGAAAAGCTTCCTGCATCTACCCCAGCAGGCTTGCCATGCGCCATGGACTATTACTACCTCATCCTCTAACTGAGCAACCCCGAACAAAAGCTCCCCTGGCCATGCACGCTTTTCCATGGACTAATTCTACCTGACCACCCCATTTACAATAAGCTTCCTCCCACATAGCTCCCACATACACCCTTGCTAACATGCACATAAACACACACATAAAGTCCAAAACACTCACACATACACACACACTAACACTCACCATCTAACTGAGCAACCCCTTACGAGAAGCTTCCTCCCACATACGCCCTTGCTAACATGAACACATAAACACACAACAAACATTACCACTCCGATACACACACGCACAGATGAAAACTCCTATACACGCACATCAGCATCAGACTCCTATGTAAAGAACAGAATAAAAGGATTAACACATAAATTTTGGGAAAGCTGTGCTGGCTCTCCGAAAGCTCCCCTTCCGCAGCCACTACCACACCCTCTGAGCACCCCCTTACGAACTCTGATACATGTACATCAGCATCACACTCCTATATAAAGAACAGAATAAAAGGATTAACACATAAATTTTGGGAAAGCTGTGCTGGCTCTCCGAAAGCTCCCCTCCTTCAGCCCCCTCTGAGCACCCCCTTATGAACTCCGATACATGTACATCAGCATCACACTCCTATATCAAAAACAGAACAATAGGATTAACACATAATCTTTGGGAAAGCTGTGCTGGCTCTCCGAAAGCTCCCCTCCTTCAGCCCCCTCTGAGCACCCCCTTACGAACTCCGATACATGTACATCAGCATCACACTCCTATATCAAAAACAGAACAATAGGATTAACACATAATCTTTGGGAAAGCTGTGCTGGCTCTCCGAAAGCTCCCCTCCCACAGCCACCGCCTATGGCCCACAAAGCTGTGACTTCACCACAAACTATCACCCTCTAACTGAGCACTCCCTTACGAGAAGCTTCCTCACACATAACTCCCACATATGCCCTTGCTAACATGTGCTGGCTTTCACACAAAATAAATAAACTTATGAAAGCTCCACTCCCGTACCCCCTGCCTATGGCCAGCAAAACTGTGATTTCAGCACCCCCTTACGAACTCCGATACATGTACATCAGCATCACACTCCTACATAAACAACAGAACAAAAGGATTAACACATAATCTTTGGGAAAGCTGTACTGGCTCTCCGAAAGCTCCCCTCCCACAGCCACCGCCTATGGCCCACAAAGCTGCGACTTCACCACAAACTATCACCCTCTAATTGAGCATTCCTCTTACGAGAAGCTTCCTCGCACATAACTCCCACATATGCCCTTGCTAACATGTGCTGGCTTTCACACAAAATAAATAAACTTATGAAAGCTCCACTCCCGTACCCCCTGCCTATGGCCAGCAAAGCTGTGATTTCAGCACCCCCTTACGAACTCCGATACATGTACATCAGCATCACACTCCTATATAAACAACAGAACAAAAGGATTAACACATAATGTTTGGGAAAGCTGTGCTGGCTCTCCGAAAGCTCCCCTCCCGCAGCCACTGCCTATGGCCAGTATATGCCCTTGCTGATACACACACATAAACACACACGACAAACGTTACCATTCCAATACAGTCATCCACGTACATCAGCATCCATGTACAGACTCCTACATAAACAACAGAACAAGAGGTTTAACTATGGGAATCATGGATTTAGCCTGGCCGTCCCCGTGAAAATTTACAAAAATAATGAAAATATAAGGTGACATGACCGATGGGGGAAGGTGAGTAGTCAAGTTTTAGTTTGTGAGCAAAAGCAGCTTCCATTCGAGGAATGTGGTGCGAAACGATCAGCGTCATCCACCCAGCATGTGCCAAGCATAACTTCATTAGATGTTGGATCAGATGGAAGGAGAGAATGTTAGAAAATTGTTCACAGACATTAAGGTGTGTTCCTTCTGTACGATACAGGCCAGCCACTCTCTCTTCTAATCTTCTGTAATCAGCACGCCATCAACTTCACACCCTCTCTGAAGCAAAAAAGAGATAACCAAATACTAAATAATATTATGTGTATGTGTGCATGATACACACTAAGAGCAAGCTATGGTTCTAGTATAGTACAACTACATGCACATTCAGGGCACATGTAGAAAAACTCACAACATACACCAGTATACATATATGCACACTTGTAGTAAGAACTTCTCAACACCATACCACGGGCATGAAGTAACAACACAGCTGAATGCAAAAAATGACCCCCCCCCACACACACACATGCTAGTTGATCTCTAACCTTCTTTTACCACATAGGCTTCTTCCCAGAGCCTGACGGTAGACAGGAAGTCATGGAAACCAAAAGTTATTCTCTAAGTATAAATATAACATCATACATAGCAGTTGTAGAGAGAAGTTGATGTCATTATTCTATCACATTAATGACTGTTTCTAATATGTCACCCAGAGAAGCCTTTATTCGTCCATACTACCGTCTTATACAATGCAAGTACATAAATCTGTAGAATACAGCTAAATCTGTAGACCTGGCAACACTGATAACCTTCAAGTTCTGCTATGCTCGTATGGATCTATAGCTACATGTACTTTAATGCTTACACGGATCAGCCTGTCAAGCTCCTGAAGACCAGAAGTATCAGTAGCTCACCAAGAGAACAATATATATAGTGGCAAGTTCACCACCTGCTACATCAACAATAATTATAACAAGGCAAAGAAATACACCAGTCCTACATATGTACATGCCCAACACTGGAGCCTCGTTGGGCTTAGGTATACTATACTTCAATGCTTGTTTAACAGTAAGAGTAAATAAGAGAGTATCTAATTCCAGAATATCTACCTGAAGAAGCTCTTTTGAAGCACAAAGTACACCTACACAATATGTTAATACCACAACTTGAAATTATAACTGGCTATACAAAAGTATGTCTGGTGACCTTTGTACTCTACTTTAAAACACCTTACACACTAGCAGTACGTACTGCTTTACAGAGGTTGCAAGTTGCATACAGCCTTCCTTCGGTAAAATGTACCCTTCTCCCCCTCCCAACTGAGTTGGCTGTTTACGTTCGCACGGTCACTGTCTTCCACGACAACCCACACAACTCCCCTGCTTAGCAGTATAATAATGTATGCTGTACATTTGTCCTGTGTCACTCGACCTTAGGTAAGGCCACTCCAAATCAATTGACCATATGCAGAATAAATTTTCTAAATAACGCACGCCTAAACGTCTGTATACAAACATATGGGGCTGGGGGCACCAACACGAACAGACAAGAAAGTAAGAAATGCACTAACTTTGACTAGCTAAAACTCCACACAAACAGCAAAATATCCATCAACTGCGGTTGCTGTATAAAGAACTACAACAAAATAAGTGACCTATGGCAGTTTTGTGTCCTACTTTGCTCTTGATGCCACAAAATCCAGAGTTTCTCAAGAACATCTTTGCTGGGTCCTCTTTTCAAACGTTTCTTGATTTAGAAGCGCCATAGAGCACGCCAACAAAAGGTTCAAGGGCTTGAGCACGTTCTACCTCACCATTTCTACAGATGCAGCTGTTTACATTCTTTAGGCGGGGCTCTCTGGGCTTCAGGAAGCGAAACACACCACAAAATGTCCTCGCCACAAGAATGCCGTGTGGTTTGTTTCGCTTCCTGAAGCCCAGAAAGCCCCACCTAAAGAATGTAAACAGCTGCATGCTGTAGAAATGGTGAAGTAGAACGTGCTCAAGCCCTTGAACCTTTTGTTGGGGTGCTCTATGGTGCTTATAAACCAAGAAACGTTTGAAAAGAGGACCCAGCAAAGATGTTCTTGAGAAACTCTGGATTTTGTGGCAAAGTAGGACACAAAATTGCCATAGGTCACTTATTTTGTTGTAGTTCTTTGTACAGCAACCGCAGTTGACGGATATTTTGCTGTTTGTGTGGAGTTCTAGCTAGTCAAAGTTAGTGCATTTCTTGCTTTCTGGTCTGTTCGTGTTGGTGCCCTCAGTCCCATATGTTTGTATACTAACGTTTAGGCGTGCGTTATTTAGAAATTTATTCTGCATATGGTCAATCAGTTGTTTCTCATCCCCCCATTATTTCTGCCCGCATGTAATTCCATTTGTACCAGTACAATACAAAACTATACCGCTTCAATTTTTGGGCGAGTTAAACTTGTAATTTTGTCAACTATTTCCTACAAAACTCGTGACTTGGACGACCATTACTCGCCAAAAATGCCGCCCGCCCGAATCAATTTTAGGGCTGAGGGGGGATGAGAAACAAATAATTTATTTGGAGTGGCCTAATCATGCCAAGATCTTTACAGTCAAAGTTGAAACTTAGTAACACTCACCTGGAAACGTTGCTCACTGAGTTCCTCCTTTTTCGATCACGATCAACAGTCCCCGAACATCAAGTTCACTCGCGAGTAGCTGACAAGAATGCACACATGAACACCAGTCTCCTATAGACTACAAAATATCTTTCAACATATGGTCCGGGCATAGCGTGCGCCAGATATCGAGGCACGATCGCGGGTGGAATCTAGCTAGGTACGCTGGACTACTGGACACATGGAATCGAAGAACACATTGCCCTAAACAAAAGATAATACCAAGGAATTCCGTAAAGCTACCTATCAGTCTGTACACCACCCCCCTCCCCCTTTCCCCTCTGATTCCCCTTGCTAGAGCGAACGTACGTTCGAACGCAAGTGAATTGAAGTAATTTGCCTGTAGCTAGTTGCCCAACTTGGGCGCTCGTAGCCCATAAGCTATGTTACGTTTTCCCATGCCACTTACATTACATCCCTTAGCGCCATAGCGATGGAGATTGCTCAGGCCCCTGTCAGAGGAGTCAATCATAGTAGAAATCACACGACGATAATTCACGGTTGCGATAGCTTCGAAGAGAACGAATGACCTTGGGCGCTTGTACACCAATCAAAGCAGGGGCCATGTACACGATGCATGTAGCTAATTATATGCTAATTATTCAGCACAAGATGTGAAATTTTAATTAGTTTACTATAAACAGTCTTTTGTGAGAGCTATTGTTTCTTTTGAGCCCATGGAGAGTGCAATTAAAAGTAACCCTGTGCACATCTGTGTAGACTTATGTCATATCTAGTCTACTTTGTATTCCTCCCTCACTCTTTGATTTCTCTCCTTAGTTCTCTGTATAGCTACACACCTTATATTCACGCCTATCTCTCTCCCTGTTATAGAAACATAATAATATTATTATGTGCATGGGCGCAATGAGAACTTTTCAAGAGCAGCTATCCACATCTACATCTTCACATATACACAGACACACACAGACACACACATACACACACACACATACACACACACACACACACACACACACACACACACACGGACACTCACATGATTACTGTCTGCATAGGTGCAGAGAATATCATATGCATGGGACATAAACTACAGGCACTTCAATTTGCTTGTAAATGCAGGGCCGTAGACAAGATTTTTTGTTTGGGGGTGCTTGATCTCAAAGGTCAAAGGTCATTGACTACATAGGTGTGGTCTAACCTAGACTGTGTCGATCATTGGACCATAAGAAAGTTCATAAAAATGACCTGGCTAAGGAGCAGCATGCATACTAGATAATCTGAATCATGGATTTCTCAGTCCTTCGAGTACAACTGTGGTGCTTAAACGTACCAAGTATTAGACATATAAAAAATTTGGGAGTGCTTCAGCACCCCCAAGCACCTACTTGTCTACGGCCATGAAATGCCTGATTAGTCTTATTATCGATACATTAATTGCGCATGTACGTGAATATTTATAAGCCTCTTCAGCAGAACGCGCAACCACGTTAAACATTGCGTGTATGGACGCGCGTGATACATTGCAACCCGGTTCCAGTGCACTAGTCAGAGCTCCAGATCTGATATCTGATACGTGTGAGCAGATCGGATTGGGAACGGAGTGGCAGTCTCGTTCCCAGGCCTACGATTCCGTGTCAATGAGCGCTTGATCCATGGAGATGCCGAAGCAGAGTGAGCAATCCAGCTGAAGGCTAAGAACACTGAAACTGGTGAGCTCGGCAAAGTCGTACTTGTCATGGCCCCGGGGAACTCCATACCGAATATTAATTTGTGCACATCTTGTTTGTATACGCTATAGCTTATGTCTAGATGTATCCCCCATAACCCAATAGTAGCTCCCGATCGTGGATCTATGATGTGTTTAATACTAAGCCATATAATTATTCAAAATGCTAGGGATATAGTAGTAGCATTAAAAGAGTAACATTCGTACTGCTAGTACACACATCCTAGCAAGTCCAATTTTTGTATGCTGTCATTGGTTTGTTAGGGAATATGGCATTAACTAGTGTGTCATGTTCGATATCCGGCCAATATGTGTATAGGATTTCCCTAATGTCCTTGCATGTGGGACTGAATTTGACCGGGAGGACTACATGTACTGGGGGTGTGGTTGCTGTTTTGTTGTTGTTCTTGGTGAGTTGAGTGCGGTTATGGAAGGGATATTGTCGAATGATAATTGTAATTTCCTCCGCTTTGTAGCCTCTTTCAATGAGTTTGTCTTTTAGTTTGTTTGTAATAAGTTTGAGTGTATCCCCTTGTGTGTTTGTGAGGAGGTGTCTTAGTGTTTCTCCTTTTGGGATGGCTGTTTTCACACTTTTGGGGTGGTATGAGGTTTTATGGATGTACAATTGTTTGTTGGTCGGTCTTATGTGTGTTTTAACATCCAGGAGGCCTCTGTCTTTAAAGTTGGGCCTTTGTAGAGCGTAACATCCAAAAATATAAGTTCATTTCTCTCTTATTTGTGTGTGAATTTGATCGTGGAGTGGACTTTGTTGATATTTGTGATGAATGTGTTTAGTTGTTCGTCTGTGCCTGTCCATATTAGGAATATGTCGTCAATGTCTCTTTTCTATAGAAGTATGTATGGATGTCCTAGCCACGCTAGGATAGGTTCCAATGACCCCATGAATAGCTTAGCATATGCTGGGACCATTTTGGTGCCCATGGCCGTTCCTTGTAGTTGGAGGAAGAAGTCTCTGTTGAATTCAAAGACGTTATTCTTGAGGACAATGTTTAGTATTTCCTCCAGAACTCGATTGGTGGCCGTAGAGGATATGGATCTTGGTCCCGTTTGAGAGCATTGACGCTGGATGTGATGCCATCTTTGTGTGGTATGTTCGTATATAGTGAGGATCTGACTAGAGTACTGTTTAGTGGAATTTGAATGGTTGTGATTAGGTCAACAAATTCCTTGGTCTGTTTTAGAAATGACGGAAGTTGTTTGACTAGTAGTTGAAGCCAGTAGTCTACGAAACTTGAGATGTTCTCAGTTACGCTATTGAGACTGGAAACAATAGGTCTTATGCCCATTGGGTTTTTGAGTATCTTTTTTAGGAAGTAGAATTGTGAGGTTCTGAATTGTACGGAGGGTGTGCAAAAATTGACAAATTCCATTGGCATCCATATTTGGAATCTAAGTTCAACTAGGAATTTCATAATGTAGGTTCTTATGAAGGCAGTGGTGTCTGCTTTGAGTTGTTTGTATACTTTTGGTTCGTCTGGATTTTTGAGGCCTTCCTCAATGTAGTAGCATTTGTTTAACACTACAATGGTTGATCCTCAGTCGGCTTTGTTGATGACTATATCTTTGTTGTTTTTTAATGATTTGATTGCTGTTCTTTCGGCTTTGGTGATATTGTCACCTTTAATTTGTTTGTTGTTTGTACCTAGGGAGATAATTTCTTGGTCTAGTTTATATTGAGGAACGTGTTTTTGCTTTCGGCCCTAGTAAGGGAGTTATTTTTCACTTTGAATGTTTGATTTTTTCCCAGGGATCAAAGGTTGAGTTAGGTGGGTCTGGTTGGTTACCGGTACTGTTTGACAGTGTGGTGTTGTTGTGTTGTGATTGAAGTAGGGTTTTTTATTTAGTAGCTAGTTCGTATTGTACGAGAATTTTTTATGGAGCTTCGAGAGGCCTGTAGCTATATCATTGTGGTCTATAGACTTGGACTCGGGAATAAATGAGAGACCTTTTGATACATGTAGTATACTACGTTCAGCACTAGACAGAGAATATGTTGATAGGCTTACAATGTTATTACAGCTAGGATTATGTTTGATTCTTACTTTCTGTCTTTATATGGCATTAAGGCCTATAGTCCCCCTCCCCCCCCCCCCCCCCCCTTCTTACGCCAGTAATGAATGCTAGAAACTATAAGATCGGCCATGCCTATTAACCACACCTAGTACTGCATTATGCACACATGCTGTTTCGATTGTACATGCTCAAGCTAAATGCAGGTACATGTAAGGGTTCTTGAGTCACAGAGTGTTGGCTATTATATTATGGCACACACAGACACACACTGTTGAAAATGCCGAGCAGTACACATGGGGTATGTGCTCTGACAACTCTACTTCATGATGCAGACCTAAAAAATTTAGGGATGTAGTGTCACTGTACAATCTACGTTTTTCTGTATACTGCAATTGTAATGATTATTGCTTGTGTCTCGATTAATTTTTATACGCACTATGGTTCACGATCTCAATGGTAACCTCACTCACGAGGTAATGAGCTAATGCCCCTGTAATTATAAAGATTTATAGCTCTGGCTAACTTTCCTACGGTAGAGTCTGAGGTCTGGACAAAGATGCATAGGAGAAAGGCATTGAGAGGATATCCCTTTAATTAGAGTCCTAAAGCTTCCATAGTGTACATTGATTTATGTATGTGTATTGTTTATTAATTTGCATGAGGTATGTACAAGACATTTTTTATAATTATCAACTACATCATTATAATGTCATTTTTTCGACTGTATACAGGCCAAGGTGACCAGTGAGGAACGTGTGGCAAAACAATATACAAGTCTGATTTTCTACGGTGAGTTTGTTTAACTAGGGAGTGAATTATCATTTACATCATCAAGAGAACATAATAGAAGAGAGAGGGAGAGTATCCTACTCTGCATACTGCTGTGCAAATGCATTGCAAATAATTAAACCCGTATATTCCTGTAAACTGTAATATACTACACAACCACCTTGTAAGTTAAGTGAGTGTTGGCCAATAATTGGTCTATGACAGCCCACCTTGGTATTAACCAACTGCCGCACTGTTGGGTTTCACAGCTTGAGTCAACCACTCAAATTTAATTATCAGCAATGCATTTGCACAACAGTATGATACTCTCCCGCTCTCTTCCTACTATATACTCTTGACATTATTATATATTCCACAGGTAGACCTCTGAGAGTGCATTTGCTGAGTTGCAGTGCTAGCTAGAGGACAGAATACACGGAAAAATTCAAAGAACATCAGCAAAACTGGTATCAAACTAATAAAAATTTAATTATAGCATCACCACCACAATACATTGAAATGCCGTAAATAATATATACATGTGTAACACATGGTACATGTATGTTTTTAGTTATTTTGTTGTGAGTGGTATAATATTGTTTTTGATGCTGAGAGCAGTTGCTGTATGTGTGGGTGTGTTGTCTGAAGTGTGTGCATCCATCCCGAGGTGGCTGCTGGCTGCTCTAGGAGTACATATTTTACCATACCACATCTACAGAGTGGAACAATATTAATCATTTTTCAGGGGTATATTATAGTTATGGAGCTGGGACCACACACAGCTATAGTACAGTAGTGATTCCAGATGCCCGATGTTTTGGCTCAATCTCAATAGCAGAGTGGCAGTGATAGTAATCCTTATGGTTAAGGTGTGAATAGCTTCCTCTCAATGAGGCCTATATATTAGCACTGGGTGTTTCCCGTTGAACGGATGAAGCATGCACGAGCTACAATCTACATGCTGGAAATCATTTTACATACAAATTTCCATAGAGCTAAAAATTGAAATTGTATGGCGTGTTCTTAACCGATTTGCTTGATTCAAACCTCAGGAGAGACAGCAATCTCTCAGCTACCTTGTGGTTGTTTCCTGTTTTTATGACAACCCATTGCTAAGTTATAGCTGGTTTTATAAGCCTCAGGTCGATCATCTGGCTATAGTACTATATATCTCCCATATCCACTCCAGGCTTTTGTAAATTATGCTAAAATTTTGGCCTATAATGCTATTCTCAAATTCCCAGATAATGGCCCTATAATGCTCAGGAATGCCCCTATAATGCTCAAGGTAGCCCTTATAATACTCAAGGTATTGGCATTATTCTTGTCAAATCTATGTACTTTGATACAAAAAAAAAAGGAACATGTCATCAGTCATCTATTATTGTATTGGAGCATTACAGAGGTCTCTATGTAGTCTTCCATACAGCGTGCTTGTCTTTCTGTGAAGCTGTTTGTAAGTTATAATGTATGATGTCATTCACTCAGGGTCAAAGGTTATCTTAGTAGAGGTCAATGACAAGTCTGTGTTAGCCTCTGTGAGTCTCTAGTTGCTTTAGTCTCCAAGTACTCTATGTCACTCAGTGACTACAAAAAACACCTGCTTGTTTTAAAATTTGTGAGCAGATGTAAAAGTTGGTCCAATAATGCTTCAAAAATAATGCTAGCATTATTCTCAAATGCCAGGACATCCCTATAATGCTCAAAATTATGCTGCTCAAAATTAGTATTGCCCAAATTAATGTCTAATCACAGCTGCTTTAGTGTGGACACTATACATAATACATACAGTAATAGAGGAGCACGGTGCATGGTTACTTAGCCACAACTTACAGTTTTGAGTGCTAACCATTTACATTATCATGTACGTGTATGTATATTTATACACAATGTATCTCCGCACAAAACCATGGACTCAGTAGAAGCTAATGGAAATAGGAAATCAACCAGCATTCAAAGGTATCTGTACTGCTACCACCATGTGTAAATTTAAGTTTAGAAATGTTTGTGAGAAAAAAAAGTACATTCACATTACTAATGTTACATGTATGTGGTATGGGGTAGTTGCTGCTAACTTAGTCAACATGAAAATTTCTAGCTTTAAGGTATTACAAGTGACTTGTACATTTATGTGATATCATTGATTTTCTAGTGCTCCCAGTTCTGCACTCCTGCATGTATGCATACATCTTTCTTAGGTAATAGAATAAAATGGTTTGCTACAGTGTATGTACATGTGCATGTATCAGTTTTCATGTATTGGATTGGAAAGTAGTAGTAACAAGGTGATATTTGTTCCATCTGTGTGCTTTCGCCCTGCTCAAAACTAGAGCTCTCTAGAGCACATAATAGCCTACAACATTTGACACCTTCAGCAACAACATATTGAACAGCTTGAACAAAACTAGAGCTCTCTATAGCAGACAATGTAGCCTACAGCAATCAACATCTGCAACAACAACAGATTCAACAACTTAAACAAAACTAGAGCTCTCTATTGCACATAATAGCCTACAACGATCAACAGCTTCAACAACAGATTCAACAGCTTCAATAAAACTAGATCACATAATAGCCTACAACAATCAACAGCTTTAACAACACATTCAACAGCTTCAACAACAACAGATTCAACAGCTTCAACAAAACTAGAGCTCCCTAGAGCACATATTAACCTACAACAATCGACAGCTTCAACAACAGATTCAACTGCTTCAACAAAACTAGAGCTCTCTAGAGCACATAATAGCCTACAACAATCAACAGCTGATTCAACTGCTTCAACAAAACTAGAGCTTTCTAGAGCACATAATAGCCTACAACAATCAACAACAAAGCTAGAGCTCTCTAGAGCACATAATGTACCTTACAACAATTAACATCGTCAACAACAACAGATTCAACAATTTCAACAAAACTAGAGCTTTCTAGAGCACATAATAGCCTACAACAATCAACAGCTTTAACAAAACTAGAGCTCTCTAGAGCACATAATGTACCTTACAACAATTAACATCGTCAACAACAACAGATTCAACAATTTCAACAAAACTAGAGCTCTCTAGAGCACATAATACCTTACAACATTTGACACCTTCAGCAACAACAGATTTAACAGCTTAAACAAAACTAGAGCTCATCTAGAGCAGACAATGTAGCTTACAACAATCAACATCTGCAACAACAACAGATTCAACAACTTCAACAAAACTAGAGCTCTCTATTGCACATAATAGCCTACAACAATCAACAGCTTCAACAACAACAGATTCAACAGCTACAATAAAACTAGAGCACATAATAGCCTACAACAATCAACAGCTTTAACAAGAGATTCAACAGCTTCAACAACAGATCAACAACAAACCTAGAGCTCCCTAGAGCATATATTAGCCTACAACAATCAACAGCTTCAACAACAGATAGAGCTCTCTAGAGCACATAATAGAGCTCTTACAACAATCAACTTTGCCAACAACAATCAGATTCAACTGATTTCAACAAAACTAGAGCTCTCTAGAGCACATAATACCTTACAACATTTGACACCTTCAGCAACAACAGATTTAACAGCTTAAACTAAACTAGAGCTCTCTAGAGCAGACAATGTAGCATACAACAATCAACATCTTCACCAACAGATTCAACAACTTCAACAAAACTAGAGCTCTCTATTGCACATAGTAGCCTACAACAATCAACAGCTTCAACAACAGATTCAACAGCTTCAATGAAACTAGAGCACATAATAGCCTACAACAATCAACAGCTTTAACAAGAGATTCAACAGCTTCAACAACAGATTCAATAGCTTCAACAAACCTAGAGCTCCCTAGAGCATATATTAGCCTACAACAATCGACAGCTTCAACAACAGATTCAACTGCTTCAACAAAACTAGAGCTCTCTAGAGCACATAATAGCCTACAACAATCAACAGCTGACTCAACAAAACTAGAGCTTTCTAGAGCACATAATAGCCTACAACAATCAACAGCTTTAACAAAGCTAGAGCTCTCTAGAGCACATAATATACCTTACAACAATCAACTTTGTCAACAACAATAGATTCAACAATTTCAACAAAACTAGAGCTCTCTAGAGCACATAATACCTTACATTTGACACCTTCAGCAACAACAGATTTAACAGCTTAAACAAAACTAGAGCTCTCTAGAGCAGACAATGTAGCATACAACAATCAACATCTGCACCAACAGATTCAACAATCTCAACAAAACTAGAGCTCTCTATTGCACATAGTAGCCTACAACAATCAACAGCTTCAACAACAGATTCAACAGCTTCAATGAAACTAGAGCACATAATAGCCTACAACAATCAACAGCTTTAACAAGAGATTCAACAGCTTCAACAACAACAGATTCAATAGCTTCAACAAAACTAGAGCTCCTTAGAGCACATATTAGCCTACAACAATCGACAGCTTCAACAACAGATTCAACTGCTTCAACAAAACTAGAGCTCTCTAGAGCACATAATAGCCTACAACAATCAACAGCTGATTCAA
Organism: Stappiaceae bacterium; assembly: GCA_964291365.2. Classification (GTDB taxonomy): domain Bacteria; phylum Pseudomonadota; class Alphaproteobacteria; order Rhizobiales; family Stappiaceae; genus JBDWFY01. Next base: position 106,348 of record OZ220007.1, on the reverse strand, counting down.
CTGCTTCAACAAAACTAGAGCTTTCTAGAGCACATAATAGCCTACAACAATCAACAGCTTCAACAACAGATTGAACAGCTTCAACAAAGCGAGAGCTCTCTAGCGCACATAATGTCGCTTACAACAAACAGCGTCTTCAACAACAAAAAATTGAATAGCTTTTACAAAACTATAGCTCTCTAGAGCACATAATGTAGCTTAACAAAACTAGAGCTCTCTAGAGCAGACAATGTAGCCTACAACAATCAACATCTGCAACAACAGATTCAACAACTTCAACAAAACTAGACCTCTCTATTGCACATAATAGCCTACAACAATCAACATCTGCAACAACAGATTTAACAGCTTCAACAAAACAAGAGCTCTCTAGAGCACATTATAGCCTACAACAATCAACAGCTGATTCAACTGCTTTAACAAAACGAGCTTTCTAGAGCACATAATAGCCTACAACAATCAACAGCTGATTCAACTGCTTCAACAAACCTAGAGCTTTCTAGAGCACATAATAGCCTACAACAATCAACAGCTTCAACAACAGATTGAACAGCTTCAACAAAGCGAGAGCTCTCTAGCGCACATAATGTCGCTTACAACAAACAGCGTCTTCATCAACAAAAAATTGAATAGCTTTTACAAAACTAGAGCTCTCTAGAGCACATAATGTAGCTTAACAAAACTAGAGCTCTCTAGAGCAGACAATGTAGCCTACAACAATCAACATCTGCAACAACAGATTCAACAACTTCAACAAAACTAGACCTCTCTATTGCACATAATAGCCTACAACAATCAACATCTGCAACAACAGATTTAACAGCTTCAACAAAACAAGAGCTCTCTATTGCACATAATAGCCTACAACAAGCAACAGCTTCAACAACAACAGATTCAACAGCTTCAATAAAACTAGAGCACATAATCAACATCGGCAACAACAACAGATTCAACAACTTAAACAAAACTAGAGCTCTCTATTGCACTTAATAGCCTACAACGATCAACAGATTCAACAGCTTCAATAAAACTAGATCACATAATAGCCTACACCAATCAACAGCTTTAACAACAGATTCAACAGCTTCAACAACAGATTCAACAGCTTCAATAAAACTAAATCACATAATAGCCTACAACAATTAACAGCTTTAACAACAGATTCAACAGCTTCAACAACAGATTCAACAGCTTCAACAAAACTAGAGCTCCCTAGAGCACATATTAGCCTACAACAATCGACAGCTTCAACAATAGATTCAACTGCTTCAACAAAATTAGAGCTCTCTAGAGCACATAATAGCCTACAACAATCAACAGCTGATTCAACTGCTTCAACAAAACTAGAGCTTTCTAGAGCACATAATAGCCTACAACAATCAACAGCTTTAACAAAGCTAGAGCTCTCTAGAGCACATAATGTACCTTACAACAATCAACATCGTCAACAACAGATTCAACAATTTCAACAAAACTAGAGCTCTCTAGATCACATACCTTACAACATTTGACACCTTCAGCAACAACAGATTGAACAGCTCAAACAAAACTAGAGCTCTCTAGAGCAGACAATGTAGCCTACAACAAGCAACATCTGCAACAACAACAGATTCAACAACTTCAACAAAACTAGAGCTCTCTATTGCACATAATAGCCTACTACAATCAACAGCTTCAACAACAACAGATTCAACAGCTTCAATAAAACTAGTGCACATAATAGCCTACAACAATCAACAGCTTTAACAATAGATTCAACAGCTTCAACAACAACAGATACAATAGCTACAACAAAACTAGGGCTCCCTAGAGCACATAATAGCCTACAACAATCACCAGCTTCAACAACAGATTCAACTGCTTCAACAAAACTAGAGCTCTCTAGAGCACATTATAGCCTACAACAATCAACAGCTGATTCAACTGCTTTAACAAAACGAGCTTTCTAGAGCACATAATAGCCTACAACAATCAACAGCTGATTCAACTGCTTCAACAAAACTAGAGCTTTCTAGAGCACATAATAGCCTACAACAATCAACAGCTTCAACAACAGATTGAACAGCTTCAACAAAGCGAGAGCTCTCTAGCGCACATAATGTCGCTTACAACAAACAGCGTCTTCAACAACAAAAAATTGAATAGCTTTTACAAAACTAGAGCTCTCTAGAGCACATAATGTAGCTTAAACAATCAACATCTTCAACAACAACAGATTCAACAATTTCAACGAAACTAGAGCTCTCTAGAACACATAATAGCCTACAACAATCAACAGCTTCAACAATAGATTCAACAGCTTCGACAAAACTAGAGCTCTCTAGAGCACATATTGTAACCTACAACAATCAACATCTTCAACAACAACAGATTCAACAGCTTAAATAAAACTAGAGCACATAATAGCCTAAAACAATCAACAGCTTCAACAACAACGGATTCAACAGCTTTAACAACAACAGCTTTAACAAAATTAGAGCTCTCTAGAACACATAATAGCCTACAACAATCAACAGCTTCAACAAAACTGGAGCACATGGTAGCCTATAAATATCAACAGCTTCAACATGATGATCAACAGATTAAACAACAGATTTAACAGCTTCAGCTATCAACAGCTTCAACAACAGATCCAACAACTTCAGATTCAACAGCTTCAACAATCAACAGCTTCAAGAACTGATTCAACAAGCATAAGCAACAGATTCAACAACATCAACAACAATTAACAGGTTCAACATGGTGAGCAACAGATTCGACAGCTTCAACTATCATAATCATCAATCAACAGCTTCAACTATACTAACAAGTTCAACAGATTGAACAACTGCTTCAACAATAATCAGCTTCAACAAGTAATTCAACACCAAATTCAACATCATCAACAATAAACAGCTTCAACAACAGATTTAACATCAAAAGCACCAATAACAATCAACAGCTTCAACAACAGATTCATTAGTTTCAACAATCAACAGCTTCAACACGGTGATTGAAGCTATTGAGTCATTGGGGAGAGCCCACTCTTACACAAGATAGACTGTACTAACAATCAACAGCTTCAACTACACTAACAAGGTCAACAGATTCAACAGCCTCAACAATCAACAGCTTCAACAACAAATTCAACAACATCAATGACAATCAACAACTTCTACATGGTGATCAACCAATTAAGCAACAGATTTAATAACTTCAACAATCATCAGCTTCAACAACAGATTGAACAGCTTCAGATTTAACAGCTTCAACAATCAACATCTTCAATAACAACAGATTCAACAACAATCAACAGCTACAGATTCAACATCAACAACAATCATCAACTTCAACATGGAAATCAACAGATTAAACAACAGATCCACGAGCTTCAACAATCAACAGCTTTTACAACCGATTCAACTACTTACTATTTAACAACTTCAACAATCAACAGCTTTAATAACAGATTTAACAGCTTCAACAATCAACTGCTTCAACATGGTTATTGAAGCTATTGATTGATTGGGGCGAGCCTACTCTTAAACATGATAGACTGTACTAACAATCAACAGCTTCAACTATACTAACAGGATCAGCAGATTCAACTATTCTAACAAGATCAGCAGATTAAACAACTTCAACAATCATAACCAACAATCAAAAGCTTCAACAACAGGTTCAACAACAATCAACAGCTTCAACAACAGATTCAACAACTTCAGATTCAACAGCTTCAACAATCAACAGCTTCAACAACAGATTCAGCAACATCAACTACAACCAACTTCAACATGGTGATCAACAGATTAAACAACAGATTCAACAGCTTCAGCTATCAACAGCTTCAAGAACAGATTCAACTACTTCAGATTCAACAGCTTCAACAATCTACATCTTCAACAACAGATTTAACAGCTTCAACAGTCAACAGCTTCAACATGGTGATTGAAGCAATTGATTTATGGGGACGGGCCTACTCTTACACACAATAGACTGTACTAACAATCAACAGCTTCAACTATACTAACAAGATCAACAGATTCAACAACTTCAACAATCAAAAGCTTCAACAACAGATTCAACAACAATCAACAGCTTCAACAAAAGATTCAACAACTTCAGATTCAACAGCTTCAACAACAGATTCAGCAACATCAACTACAATCAACAACTTCAACATGGTGATCAATAGATTAAACAACAGATTCAACAGCTTCAGCTATCTACAACTTCAACTACAGATTTAACTACTTCAGATTTAACAGCTTCAACAATCAATATCTTCAAAAACAGATTTAACAGCTTCAACAGTCAACAGCTTCAACATGGTGATTGAAGCAATTGATTTATGGGGACGAGCCTACTCTTACACACAATAGACTGTAATAACAATCAACAGCTTCAACTATACTAACAAGATCAACAGATTCAACAGCTTCAACAATCATAACCAACAATCAAAAGCTTCAACAACATATTCAACAACAATCAACAGCTTCAACAACAGATTCAACTACTTCAGATTCAACAACATCAACAGCTTCAACAACAACAGATTCAACAACATCAACAACAATCATGAACTTCAACATGGTGATCAACAGCTTCAACAACAGATTCAACAACTTCAGATTCAGCAGGTTCAACCCTCAACAGCTTCAACACAACAGATTAAACAACATCAACAACAATCAACAATTTCAACATTGTGATCAACAGCTTCAACAACAGATTCAACAACTTCAACAGCTTCAACAAAACTAGAGCTCTCTAGAGCTCATAATAGCCTACAACAATCAACAGCTTCAACAACAGATTCAACTGCTTCAACAAAACTAGAGGTCTCTAGAGCTCATAATAGCCTACAACAATCAACAGCTTCAACAACAGATTCAACAGCTTCAACAAAACTAAAGCTCTCTATTACACATAATAGCCTACAACAATCAACAGCTTCAACAACAGATTCAACAGCTCAAACAAAACTAGACGTCTCTATAGCATATAATAGCCTACAACAATCAACAGCTTCAACAACTTTGACAAAACTAGAGTTCTCTAGTGCACATAATTTCCGACAACAATCGACAGCTTCAACTGCAGATTCAACAGCTTCAACAAAACTTGAGTTCTCTAATGCACATAATTTCCGACAACAATCGACAGCTTCAACTGCATATTCAACAGCTTCAACAAAACTAGAGCTTTCTATAGCTCATAATAGCCTACAACAATCAACAGCTTCAATAACAGATTCAACAGCTTCAACAAAACAAGAGTTCTCTAGAGCACATAATAGCGTACAGCAATCAACAGCTTCAACAACAGATTCAACAGCTTCAACAAAACTAGAGCTCTCTAGAGCACATAATAGCTTAGAACAATCAACAGCTTCCACAAAAGATTCAACAGCTTCAACAAAACTAGAGTTCTCTATAGCATATAATAGCCTACAACAATTAACAGCTTCAACAACAGATTCAACAGCTTCAATAACAACAGATTCAACCGCTTCAACGAAACTAGAGCTCTCTAGAGCACAAAGTAGCCTACAACAATCAACAGCTTCAACAACAGATTCAACAGCTTCAACAAAACTAGAGCTCTCTAGAGCACACAATAGCCTACAACAATCAACAGCTTTAACAACAGACTCAACAGCTTCAATAACAACAGATTCAACAGCTTCAACAAAACTAGAGCTCTCTAGAACACAAAATAGCCTACAACAATCAACAGCTTTAACAACAGACTCAACAGCTTCAATAACAACTGATTCAACAGCTTCAACAAAACTAGAGCTCTCTAGAGCACAAAATAGCCTACAACAATCAACAGCTTTAACAACAGATTCAACGGCAGATTCAACAGCATCAACAAAACTAGAGCTCCCTAGAGCACACAATAGCCTACAACAATCAACAGCTTTAACAACAGACTCAACAGCTTCAATAACAACAGATTCAACAGCTTCAACAAAACTAGAGCTCTCTAGAACACAAAATAGCCTACAACAATCAACAGCTTTAACAACAGACTCAACAGCTTCAATAACAACTGATTCAACAGCTTCAACAAAACTAGAGCTCTCTAGAGCACAAAATAGCCTACAACAATCAACAGCTTTAACAACAGATTCAACGGCAGATTCAACAGCTTCAACAAAACTAGAGCTCCCTAGAGCACACAATAACCTACAACAATCAACAGCTTTAACAACAGACTCAACAGCTTCAATAACAACAGATTCAACAGCTTCAACAAAACTAGAGTTCTCTATAGCCTACAACAATCAACAGCTTCAACAATAGATTCAACAGCTTCAATAACAACAGATTCAACGAAACTAGAGCTCTCTAGAGCACAAAGTAGTCTACAACAATCAACAGCTTCAACAACAGATTCAACAGCTTCAACAATACTAGAGCTCCCTAGAGCACATAATAGCCTACAACAATCAACAGGTTTAACAGCAGACTCAACAGCTTCAATAACAACAGATTCAACAGCTTCAACAAAACTAGAGCTCTCTAGAACACAAAATAGCCTACAACAATCAACAACTTTAACAGACTCAACAGCTTCAATAACAACAGATTCAACAGCTTCAACCAAACTAGAGCTCTCTAGAGCAAAAAATAGCCTACAACAATCAACAGCTTTAACAACAGATTCAACAGCAGATTCAACTGCTTCAACAAAACTAGAGCTCTCTAGAGCACATAATAGCCTACAATACTCATCAGCTTCAACAACAGATTCAACAGCTTCAACAAAACTAGAGCTCCCTAGAGCACACAATAACCTACAACAATCAACAACTTTAACAACAGACTCAACAGCTTCAATAACAACAGATTCAACAGCTTCAACAAAACTAGAGCTCTTAAGAACACAATATAACCTACAACAATCAACAGCTTTAACAACAGATTCAACAGCTTCAACAGCAGATTCAACTGCTTCAACAAAACTAGAGCTCTCTAGAGCACATAATAGCCTACAGCAATTAACAGCTTCAACAAAACTAGAACTCTCTAGAGCACATAATAGCCTTCAACAATCAACAGCTTCGACAAAACTAGAGCTCTCTAGAGCACATCATGTAGCCTACGACAATCTACAGCTTCATCAAAACTAGAGCTCTCTAGTCTAGAGCATGTAATGTAGCCTACAACAATCAATATCTTCAACAACAGATTCAGCAGCTTCAACAAAACTGGAGCACATAATAGCCTACAACAATCAACAGCTCCAACAGCAGCAGATTCAACAGCTTCAACAAAACTAGAGCTCTCAAGAGCACATAATAGCCTACAACAATCAACAGCTTCAACAAGAGATTCAACAGCTTTAACAAAACTAGAGATCTCTAGAGCACATAATGTAGCCTACAACAAACAACATCTTCAGCAACAACAGATTCATAAGCTTCAATAAAACTAGACCTTTTCAGTACACATAATAGCCTACAAGAATCAACAGCTTCGACAACAACGGACTCAACAGCTTCAACAAAACTAGAGCTCTCTAGAGCACATAATGTAGCCTACAACAATCAACATCTTCAACAAGAACAGATTCAAAAGCTTCAACAAAACTAGAGCTTTCTAGAGCACATAATGTAGCCTACAACAATCAACATTTTCAACAACAGATTCAATAACATCAATAAAACTAGAGCACATAATAGCCTACAACAATCAACAGCTTCAATAAAACTAGAGCACATAATAGCCTACAAAAATCAACAGCTTTAACAACAGCTTCAGCAACAACAGATTCAACAGCTTCAACAAGAACAGATTCAACAGCTTCGACTAAACAAGAGCTCTCTAGAGCACATAATGTAGCCTGCAATAATCAACATCTTCAACAACAGCAGATTCAACAGCTTCAATAAACTAGACCACATAATAGCCTACAACAATCAACAGCTTTAACAACAACAGATTCAACAGCTTTAACAACAACAGCTTTAACAAAACTAGAGCTCTCTAGAGCACATAATAGTCTACAACAATCAACACCTTCAACAAAACTGGAGCACATGATAGCCTATAAATATCAACAGCTTCAACATGATGATCAACAGATTAAACAGCAGATTTAACAGCTTCAGCTATCAACAGCTTCAACAACAGATCCAACAACTTTAGATTCAACAACTTCAACAATCAACAGCTTCAAGAACCGATTCTACAAGCATAAGCAACAGATTCAACATCAACAACAATTAACAGGTTCAACATGGTGAGCAACAGATTCGACAGCTTCAACTATCATAACCATCAATCAACAGCTTCAACTATACTAACAAGTTCAACAGATTGAACAACTGCTTCAGCAATAATAATCAGCTTCAACAACTGATTCAACACCAAATTCAACATCATCAACAGTAAACAGCTTCAACAACAGATTTAACATCAAAAGCACCAATAACAATCAACAGCTTCAACACGGTGATTGAAGCTATTGATTCATTGGGGTGAGCCACTCTTAGACTGTACTAACAATCAACAGCTTCAACTATACTAACAAGGTCAACAGATTCAACAGCCTCAACAATCAACAGCTTCAACAACAAATTCACCAACATTAACGACAATCAACAACTTCAACAACAGATTCAACTGCTTCAACAAAACTAGAGCTCTCTAGAGCACATAGTAGCCTACAACAATCAACAGCTGATTCAACTGCTTCAACAAAACTAGAGCTTTCTAGAGCACATAATAGCCTACAACAATCAACAGCTTTAACAAAGCTAGAGCTCTCTAGAGCACATAATGTACCTTACAACAATCAACATCGTCAACAACAACAGATTCAACAATTTCAACAAAACTAGAGCTCTCTAGAGCACATAATACCTTACAACATTTGACACCTTCAGCAACAACAGATTGAACAGCTTAAACTAAACTAGAGCTCTCTAGAGCACACAATGTAGCCTACAACAATCAACATCTGCAACAACAACAGATTCGACAACTTCAACAAAACTAGAGCTCTCTATTGCACATAATAGCCTACAATAATCAACAGCTTCAACAACAGCTTCAATAAAACTAGAGCACATAATAGCCTACAACAATCAACAGCTTCAACAACAGATTCAACAAAACTATAGTTCTCCTGAGGACATAATGGCCTACAACAATCAACAGCTTCAACAACAGTTCAACATTTTCAACATAACTAGAGCTCTCTAGAGCACATAATCTAGCCAACAACAATCAACAGCTTCAATAACAGATTCAACAGCTTCAACAATTATTGCACATAATAGCCTACAACAATCAACAGCTTCAACAACAGCTTAAACAAAACTAGAGCTCTCTATAGCATATAATAGCCTACAACAATCAACAGCTTCAACAACAGGTTCAACATCTTTGACAAAACTAGAGCTCTCTAGAGCACATAATGTAGCCTACAACAATCAACATCTTCAACAACAACAGATTCAACAGCTTCAATTAAACTAGGGCATATAATAGCCTACAACAATCAACAGCTTCAACAAAAACAGATTCAACAGCTTCAACAACAACCGATTCAACTGCTCCAACATAACTAGAGCTCTCTAGAGCACGTAATGTAGCCTACAACAATCAACAGCTTCAACAACAGATTCAACAGCCCTCAATAAAACTAGAGCACATAATAGCCTACAACAATTGACAGCTTTAACAACAAGATTTAACAGCTTCACCATCAACATATTCAACTGCTTCAACAAAACTAGAGCTCTCTAGGACACATAATAGCCTACAACAATCAACAGCTTTAACAACAGATTCAACTGCTCCAACGTAACTAGAGCTCTCTAGAGCACATAATTTAGCCTACAACAACCAACAGCTTAAACGGGAGATTCTGCTGCTTCAACAAAATTAGAGCTCTCTAGAGCACATAATGTAGCCTACAACAATCAACATCTTCAACTACAACAGATTCAACAGTTTCATCAAAACTAGAACTCACTAGAGCACACAATAGCCTACTACAATCAACAGCTTCAACAACAATAGATTCAACAAATTCGACAAAACTTGAGCTCTCTGGAACACATAATGTAGCCTACAACAATCAACATCTTCAACAACAGATTCAACAGCTTCAATAAATCTAGAGCACATATTAGCCCACAACAATCAACAGCTTTAACAACAACAGATTCAACAACAACAACAGATTCAACAGCTTCGAGCTTCTAGGGCACATAATGGCCTACAACAATCAACAGCTTCAACAAAAACAGATTCAACAGCTTCAACATCTTCAACAAAACTAGAGCTATCTAGAGCATATAATGTAGCCTACAACAATCAACATCATGAACAATAACAAATTCAACAGCTTCAATAAAAATAAAGCACATAATAGCCTACAATGAACAGCTTTAACACCAACAGATTAAACAGCTTCAACAACAGATGCAATAGTCTTGACAATATTAGATCTCTCTAGAGCACTTATTGTAGCCTACAACAATTAACATCTTCAACTACAAGAGATTTAACAACTTCAATAAATCTAGAGCACATATTAGCCCACAACAATCACCAGCTTTAACAACTTTAGTTCAATAGCTTTAACAACAACAGATTCAACAGCTTAAACAAAACTAGAGCTCTCTGTAGCATATGATAGCCTACAACAATCAACCGCTTCAACAACAGATTCAACATCTTTGACAAAACTAGAGCTCTCTAGAGCACATAATGTAGCCTACAACAATCAACATCTTCAACAACAACAGATTCAACAGCTTTGATTAAACTAGGGCACATAATGGCCTACAACAATCAACAGCTTCAACAAAAACAGATTCAACAGCTTCAACATCTTCAACAAAACTAGAGCTATCTAGAGCATATAATGTAGCCTACAACAATCAACATCATGAACAATAACAAATTCAACAGCTTCAATAAAAATAAAGCACATAATAGCCTACAATGAACAGCTTTAACACCAACAGATTAAACAGCTTCAACAACAGATGCAATAGTCTTGACAATATTAGATCTCTCTAGAGCACTTATTGTAGCCTACAACAATTAACATCTTCAACTACAAGAGATTTAACAACTTCAATAAAGCTAGAACACATAATAGCGTACAACAATGAACAGCTTTAACAAGAACAGATTCAACAGCTGGAACAAGAACAAATTCAACAGCTTAAACCAAACTAGAGCTCTTTAGAGCACATGATGCCTACAACAATCAACATCTTCAACAACGGATTCAACAGCTTCAACAAAATTAGAGCTCTTTAGAGCACATAATATAGGCTACAACAATCAACAGCTTCAACAACAGATTCAACAGCTTCAACAAAACTAGAGCTCTCTAGAGCAAATAATAGCCTATTAACAATCAACAGTTTTAACAACAGATTCAAGAGCTTCAACAACATCAGATTCAACAGCTACAACAAAACTAGAGCTCTCTAGAGCACATAATAGCCTACAACAATCAACATCTTCAACAACAGATTCAACAATTTCAACAAAACTAGAGCTCTCTAGAATAAATAATAGCCTACGACAATCAACAACTTAAACAACATATTCAACAGCTTCAACGAAGCTAGAGCTCCCTAGAGCATATAATGTAGCCTACAACAATCAACAGCTTCAACAACAGATTCAACAGCTTCAACAGAACTGAGCTCTCTAGAACACATAATAGCATACAACAATCAACAGTATCAACAACAGATTCAATAGCTTCGAGAAAACTAGAGCTCTCAAGAACACATAATAGCCTACAACAATCAACATCTTCAACAACAGGTTCAACATCTTCAACAAAACTAGAGCACAAAGTAGCCAACAACAATCAACAGCTTTAACAACAGATTCAACAGCTTCAACAACAACAGATTCAACATTCTCGACAAAACTAGATCTCTCTAGAGCACATAATATAGCCTATAACAATCAACATCTTCAACCACAACAGATTCAACAGCTTCAATAAAACTAGAGCACATAATAGCCTACAACAATCAACAGCTTTAACAACAGATTCAACATCTTCAACAACAGATTCAACTGCTTCAACAAAACTATAGCTCTCTAGAGCACATAATGTAGCATACAACAATCAACATCTTCAACAACAGATTCAACAATTTCAACAAAGCTATAGCTCTCTAGAGTACATAATAGCCTACAACAATCAGCAGCTTTAACAACAACAGTTTCAACAGCTTCAACAAAACTAGAGCTCTCTAGAGCACATAATGTAGCCTACAACCATCAACAGCTTCAACAACAGATTCAACAGCTTCGACAGAACTAGAGCTCTCTAGAGCACTTAATGTAGCCTACAACAATCAACATCTTCAACAACAGTTTCAAAAGTTTCAACAAAACTAGAGTTCTCTAGAGCGCATAATAGCCTACAACAATCAACAGCTTCAACAACAGATTCAACAGTTTCAACAAAACTAGAGCTCTCTAAAACACATAACAGCCTACAACAATCAACATCTTGAACAACAGATTCAACAACTTCAACAAAAGTAGAGCTCTCTAGAACACATAATAGCCTATAACAATTAACAACTTCAACAACAAGATTCAACAGCTTCGACAAAACTAGAGCTCTCTAGAGCACATAATAGCCTACAACAATCAACAGCTTCAACAACAGATTCAACAACTTCGACAAAACTTGAGCTCTCTAGAACACATAATGTAGCCTACAACAATCAACATCTTCAACAACAGATTCAACAGCTTCAATAAAACTAGATAACATAATAGCCTACAACAATCAACAGCTTTAACAACAAATCAACAACAACAGATTGAACAGCTTCGACAGAACTAGATCTTTCTAGAGCACATAATGTAGCTTACAACGATCAACATCTTCAACAACAGATTCAACAGCTTCAATAAAACTAGAGCACATAATAGCCCACAACAATCACCAGCTTTAACAACAACAGATTCAACAGCTAGAACACATAACAATCAACAGCTTTAACAACAGATTCAACTGCTCCAAAATAACTAGACCTCTCTAGCACACATATTGTAGCCTACAACAACCAACAGGTTTAACAACAGATTCAACAGCTTCAATAAATCTAGAGCTCTCTAGAGCACATAATAGCCTACAACAATCAACAGCTTCAACAACAGATTCAACTGCCTTAACAAAACTAGAGCTCTTTAGAGCACATAATATAGTCTACAACAATCAACATTTTCAACAACAACAGATTCAACAGCTTCAATAGAACTAGAGCACATAATAGCCTACAACAATCAACAGCTTTAACAACCACAGATTCAACAGCTTCACCATCAACATATTCAACAAATCTATTCAACATATTCAACAAAACTAGAGCTCTCTAGAGCACATAATAGCCTACAACCATCAACAGCTTAAACAATAACAGATTCAACAGCTTCAACAAAACTAGAGCTTTCTATAGCTCATAATAGCCTACAACAATCAACAGCTTCAACAACAGAATCAACAGCTTCAACAAAACTAGAGCTCTATAGAGCACATAATGTAGCCTACAACAATCAACAGCTTTAACAACAGATTCAACAGCTTCAACAAAACTAGAGTTCTCTAGAGCACATCATAGGCTACAGCAATCAACAGCTTCAACAACAGATTCAACAGCTTCAACAAAACTAGAGCTCTCTAGAGCACATAATAGCTTAGAACAATCAACAGCTTCTACAACAGATTCAACAGCTTCAACAAAACTAGAGTTCTCTATAGCGCATAATAGCCTACAACAGTCAACAGCTTCAACAACAGATTCAACAGCTTCAACGAAACTAGAGCTCTCTAGAGCACAAAGTAGCCTACAACAATCAATAGCTTCAACAACAGATTCAACAGCTTCAAATAAACTAGAGCGCCCTAGAGCACATAATAGCCTACAACAATCAACAGCTTCAACAACAGATTCAACAGCTTCAACGAAACTAGAGCTCTCTAGAGCACAAAGTAGCCTACAACAATCAACAGCTTCAACAACAGATTCAACAGCTTCAACAAAACTAGAGCTCTCTAGAGCACAAAGTAGCCTACAACAATCAACAGCTTCAACAACAGATTCAACAGCTTCAACGAAACTAGAGCTCCCTAGAGCACATAATAGCCTACAACAATCAACAGCTTTAACAACAGACTCAACAGCTTCAATAACAACAGATTCAACAGCTTCAACAAAACTAGAGCTCTCTAGAACACAAAATATCCTACAACAATCAACAGCTTTAACAACAGACTCAACAGCATCAATAACAACAGATTCAACAGCTTCAACAAAACTTGAGCTCTCTAGAGCACAAAATAGCCTACAACAATCAACAGCTTTAACAACAGATTCAACAGCAGATTCAACTGCTCCAACAAAACTAGAGCTCTCTAGAGCACATAATAGCCTACAATACTCATCAGCTTCAACAACAGATTCAACAGCTTCAACAAAACTAGAGTTCCCTAGAGCACACAATAACCTACAACAATCAACAGCTTTAACAACAGACTCAACAGCTTCAATAACAATAGATTCAACAGCTTCAACAAAACTAGAGCTCTTAAGAACACAATATAACCTACAACAATCAACAGCTTTAACAACAGATTCAACAGCTTCAACAGCAGATTCAACTGCTTCAACAAAACTAGAGCTCTCTAGAGCACATAATAGCCTACAACAATTAACAGCTTCAACAAAACTAGAGCTCTCTAGAGCACATAATAGTCTACAATACTCATCAGCTTCAACAATAGATTCAACAGCTTCAACAAATCTAGAAGTCTCTAGAGCACATAAGAGCCTACAACAATCAACAGTTTCAACAACCGATTCAACTGGTTCAACAAAGCTATAGCTCTCTAGAGCACATAATGTAGCCTACAACAATCAACAACTTTAACAACAGATTCAACAACTTCAGCAATCATAACTAACAATGAACACCTTCAACAACAGATTCAACAACATCAACAGCTTCAACAGATTCAACTACTAACAGCTTCAACAATCAACAGCTTCATCAACAGATTCAACAACTTCAGATTCAACAGCTACAATCAACAGATTAAACAACAGATTCAACAGCTTCAACAATGAACAGCTTCAACAACAGATTGAACATCAAATTCAACAACTTCCACAATCAACAGCTTCAACAACAGTTTCAACAACAATCAATAGCAACAATTTCAACAACATAAACAATTAACAACTTTAACATGGTGATCAACAGATTTAACAGCTTCAACTATCGTAACCAACAATTAACAGCTTCAACTATACTATTAAGATCAACAGATTCAACAACTGCTTCAACAATCATAGTCAACAATTAACTGCTTCAACTACAGATTCAACAACAAATTCAACATCATAAACAACAATTAACTGCTTCAACAACAACATATTAAACATCGACAACATATTAAAAAACAACAGATTCAACAACAGATTCAACAGCTTCAACAATCAACAGCTTTAACAGGGTGATTGAAGCTATTGATTTATCAGAGCGAGCCTACTCTTACACAAGATAGACTGTACTAACAATCAACAGCTTCAACTATACTAACAAGGTCAACAGATTCAACAGCCTCAACAATCATAACCAACAATCAACAGCTTCAACAACAGATTCAACAACATCAACAATCAACAACTTCCACAGTGATCAACCAATTAAATAACAGATTTAACAGCTTCAACAACGGATTCAACAACTTTGGATTCAACAGCTTTAACAATCAACAGCTTCAACAACAAATTCACCAACATCAACTACAATCAACAACTTCAACATGGTAATCAACAGGTTAAATAACAGATTCAACAACTTCAGATTCAACAGCTTCAACAATCAACATCTTCAACAACAGATTTCACAGCTTCAACAGACAACAGCTTCAACATGGTAATGGAAGCTATTGATTTATTAGGACGAGCCTACTCTTGCACACAATAGACTGTACTAACAATCAACAGCTTCAACTATACAAGATCAACAGATTCAACAGCTTCAACAATCAACTGCTTCAACAACAGATTTAACAGCTTCAACATGGTGATTGAATCTATTAATTTATTGTGGCGAGCCTACTTGTACACAAGATAGACTGTACTAACAATCAGCAGCTTCAACTACACTAACCAGATCAACAGATTCAACAGCTTCAACAATCATAACCAACAACAGATTCAACAGCTTCAACAAGAACAGATTCAACAGCTTCAACAAAACTAGAGCTCTCTAGAGCACATAATAGCTTACAACAATCAACAGCTTCAACAACAGATTCAACAGCTTCAACAAAACTAGAGCTCTCTAGAGCACATAATAGCTTACAACAATCAATTGCTTCAACAAAAGCAGATTCAACAGCTTCAACAACAACAGATTCAACAGCTTCAACAAAACTAGAGCTCTCTAGAGCACATAATAGCTTACAACAATCAACAGCTTCAACAACAGATTCAACAGCTTCAATTAAACTAGAGTACATAATAGCCTACAACAATCAACAGCTTTATCAATAACAGATTCAACAGCTTCAACAACAACATATCCAACAGCTTCAACAAAACTAGAGCTCTCTAGAGCACATAATAGCTTACAACAATCAACAGCTTCAACAACAGATTCAACAACTTCAACAAAACTAGAGCTCTCTAGAGCACATAATAGCTTACAACAATCAACAGCTTCAACAAAAACAGATTCAACAGCTTCAACAACAACAGATTCGATAGCTTCAACAAAACTAGAGCTATCTAGAGCACATAATGTAGCCCTCAACAATTAACATCTTGAACAACAACAGATTCGACAGCTTCAATAAAACTAGAGCACATAATAGCCTACAACAATGAACAGCTTTAACACCAACAGATTCAACAGCTTCAACAACAGATTCAATAGTTTCAACAATACTAGATCTCCCTAGAGCACATATTGTAGCGTACAACAATGAACATCTTCAACTACAGCAGATTTAACAATTTCAATAAAGCTAGAACACATAATAGCCTACAACAATGAACAGCTTTAACAACAACAGATTCAACAGCTTGAACAACAACAGATTAAACAGCTTAAACAAAACTAGAGCTCTTTAGAGCACATAATGTTGCCTACAACAATCAACATCTTCAACAACAGATTCAACAACTTCAACAAAATTAGAGCTCTTTAGAGCACATAATGTAGCCTACAACAATCAACAGTTTCTACAACAGATTCAACAATTTCAACAAAACTAGAGCTCTCTAGAGCACATAATAGCATACAACAATCAACAGCTTTAACAACAGATTCAACAACAACAGATTCAACAGCTTCAACAAACCTAGAGCTCTTTAGAGCACATAATAGCTTACAACAATCAACAGCTTCAACAACAACAGATTCAACAGCTTCAACAACAACATATCCAATAGCTTCAACAAAACTAGAGCTCTCTAGAGCACATAATAGCTTACAACAATCAACAGCTTCAACAACAACAGATTCAACAACTTCAACAAAACTAGAGCTCTCTAGAGCACATAATAGCTTACAACAATCAACAGCTTCAACAAAAAACGGATTCAACAGCTTCAACAACAACAGATTCGACAGCTTCAACAAAACTAGAGCTATCTAGAGCACATAATAGCCTACAACAATCAACAGCTTTAACAACAGATTCAACAGCTTCAACAACAACAGATTCAACAGCTTCAACAAAACTAAAGCTCTCTAGAGCTCATAATAGCCTACAACAATCAACAGATTCAACATCTTCAATAAAACTATAGCACATACTAGCCTACAACAATCAACAGGTTTAACAACAGATTCAACAGCTTCAACAGCAGATTCAACAGCTTCAACAAAACTAGAGCTCTCTAGAGCCCATAATAGCCTACAACAATCAACAGCTTTAGCAACAACAGATTCAACAGCTTCAACAAGAACAGATTCAACAGCTTCAACAAAACTAGAGCTCTCTAGAGCACATAATAGCTTACAACAATCAACAGCTTCAACAACAGATTCAACAGCTTCAACAACAACATATCCAACAGCTTCAACAAAACTAGAGCTCTCTAGAGCACATAATAGCTTACAACAATCAACAGCTTCAACAACAACAGATTCAACAACTTCAACAAAACTAGAGCTCTCTAGAGCACATAATAGCTTACAACAATCAACAGCTTCAACAAAAAACGGATTCAACAGCTTCAACAACAACAGATTCGACAGCTTCAACAAAACTAGAGCTATCTAGAGCACATAATAGCCTACAACAATCAACAGCTTTAACAACAGATTCAACAGCTTCAACAACAACAGATTCAACAACTTCAACAAAACTAAAGCTCTCTAGAGCTCATAATAGCCTACAACAATCAACAGCTTCAACAACAGATTCAACATCTTCAATAAAACTATAGCACATACTAGCCTACAACAATCAACAGGTTTAACAACAGATTCAACAGCTTCAACAGCAGATTCAACAGCTTCAACAAAACTAGAGCTCTCTAGAGCTCATAATAGCCTACAACAATCAACAGCTTTAGCAACAACAGATTCAACAGCTTCAACAAAACTAGAGCTCTCTAGAGCACATAATAGCTTACAACAATCAACAGCTTCAACAACAACAGATTCAACAGCTTCAACAAAACTAGAGCTCTCTAGAGCACATAATAGCTTACAACAATCAATTGTTTCAACAAAAACAGATTCAACAGCTTCAACAACAACAGATTCAACAACTTCAATTAAACTAGAGTACATAATAGCTTACAACAATCAATTGCTTCAACAAAAACAGATTCAACAGCTTCAACAACAACAGATTCAACAACTTCAACAAAACTAGAGCTCTCTAGAGCACATAATAGCTTACAGAATTCAACAGCTTCAACAACAGATTCAACAACTTCAAAAAAACTGGAGCTCTCTAGAGCACATAATAGCTTACAACAATCAACAGCTTTAACAAAAACAGATTCAACAGCTTCAACAACAACAGATTCGACAGCTTCAACAAAACTAGAGCTATCTAGAGAACATAATAGCCTACAACAATCAACAGCTTTAACAACAGATTCAACAGCTTCAACAACAACAGATTCAACAGCTTCAACAAAACTAGAGCTCTCTAGAGCTCATAATAGCCTACAACAATCAACAGCTTCAACAACAGATTCAACAACTTCAATAAAACTATAGCACATACTAGCCTACAACAATCAACAGGTTTAACAACAGATTCAAGAGCTTCAACAGCAGATTCAACAGCTTCAACAAAACTAGAGCTCTCTAGAGCTCATAATAGCCTATAACAATCAACAGCTTCAACAACAGATTCAACATCTTCAATAAAACTATAGCACATACTAGCCTACAACAATCAACAGGTTTAACAACAGATTCAACAGCAAATTCAACAGCTTCAACAAAAGTAGAGCTCTCTAGAGCTCATAATAGCCTACAACAATCAACAGCTTCAACAACAGATTCAACATCTTCAATAAAACTATAGCACATAATAGCCTACAACAATCAACATCTTCAACAACAACAGATTCAACAGCTTCAATTAAACTAGAGTACATAATAGCCTACAACAATCAACAGCTTTAACAACAGATTCAACAGCTTCAACAGCAACAGATTCAACAGCTTCAACAAAACTAGAGCTCTCTAGAGCTCATAATAGCCTACAACAATCAACAGCTTCAACAACAGATTCAACAACTTCAATAAAACTATAGCACATACTAGCCTACAACAATCAACAGGTTTAACAACAGATTCAAGAGCTTCAACAGCAGATTCAACAGCTTCAACAAAACTAGAGCTCTCTAGAGCTCATAATAGCCTACAACAATCAACAGCTTCAACAACAGATTCAACATCTTCAATAAAACTAGAGCACATAATAGCCTACAACAATCAACATCTTCAACAACAACAGATTCAACAGCTTCAATTAAACTAGAGTACATAATAGCCTACAACAATCAACAGCTTTAACAACAGATTCAACAGCTTCAACAACAACAGATTCAACAGCTTCAACAACAACAGATTCAACAGCTTCAGCAAAACTAGAGCTCTCTAGAGCTCATAATAGCCTACAACAATCAACAGCTTTAACAACAGATTCAACATCTTCAATAAAACTAGAGCACATAATAGCCTACAACAATCAACATCTTCAACAACAACAGATTCAACAGCTTCAATTAAACTAGAGTACATAATAGCCTACAATAATCAACAGCTTTAACAATAACAGATTCAACAGATTCAACAACAACAGATCCAACAGCTTAAACAAAACTAGAGCTCTCTAGAGCACATAATGTAGCCAACAACAATCAACATCTTCAACAACAGATTTAACAGCTTCAACAAAACTAGAGCTCTCTAGAGCACATAATAGCTTACAACAATCAACAGCTTCAACAACAACAGATTCAACAGCTTCAACAAAACTAGAGCTCTCTAGAGCACATAATAGCTTACAACAATCAACAGCTTCAACAACAGATTCAACAGCTTCAATTAAACTAGAGTACAAAATAGCCTACAACAATCAACAGCTTTAACAATAACAGATTCAACAGCTTCAACAACATATCCAACAGCTTCAACAAAACTAGAGCTCTCTAGAGCACATAATAGCTTACAACAATCAACAGCTTCAACAACAACAGATTCAACAACTTCAACAAAACTAGAGCTCTCTAGAGCACATAATAGCTTACAACAATCAACAGCTTCAACAACAGATTCAACAACTTCAACAAAACTAGAGCTCTCTAGAGCACATAATAGCTTACAACAATCAACAGCTTCAACAAAAACAGATTCAACAGCTTCATCAACAACAGATTCGACAGCTTCAACAAAACTAGAGCTATCTAGAGCACATAATAGCTTACAACAATCAGCAGCTTCAACAAAAACAGATTCAACAGCTTCAACAACAACAGATTCGACAGCTTCAACAAAACTAGAGCTATCTAGAGCACATAATAGCCTACAACAATCAACTGCTTTAACAACAAATTCAACAGCTTCAACAACAGATTCAACAGCTTCAACAAAACTAGAGCTCTCTAGAGCTCATAACAGCCTACAACAATCAACAGCTTCAACAACAGATTCAACATCTTCAATAAAACTATAGCACATACTAGCCTACAACAATCAACAGGTTTAACAACAGATTCAACAGATTCAACAGCTTCAACAAAACTAGAGCTCTCTAGAGCTCATAATAGCCTACAACAATCAACAGCTTCAACAACAGATTCAGCATCTTCAATAAAACTAGAGCACATAATAGCCTACAACAATCAACATCTTCAACAACAACAGATTCAACAGCTTCAATTAAACTAGAGTACATAATTGCCTACAACAATCAACAGCTTTAACAACAGATTCAACAGCTTCAACAACAACAGATTCAACAGCTTCAACAAAACTAGAGCTCTCTAGAGCTCATAATAGCCTACAACAAACAACAGCTTCAACAACAGATTCAACATCTTCAATAGAACTATAGCACATACTAGCCTACAACAATCAACAGCTTTAACAACAGATTCAACAGCTTCAACAGCAGATTCAACAGCTTCAACAAAACTAGAGCTCTCTAGAGCTCATAATAGCCTACAATAATCAACAGCTTCAACAACAGATTCGACATCTTCAAAAAAATTAGAGCGCATAATAGCCTACAACAATCAACATCTTCAACAACAGATTCAACAGCTTCAATTAAACTAGAGTACATATTAGCCTACAACAATCAACAGCTTTAACAACAGATTCAACAGCTTCAACAACAACAGATTCAACAGCTTCAACAAAACTAGAGCTCTCTAGAGCTCATAATAGCTTACAACAATCAACAGCTTCAACGACAGATTCAACATCTTCAATAAAACTATAGCACATACTAGCCTACAACAATCAACAGGTTTAACAACAGATTCAACAGCTTCAACAGCAGATTCAACAGCTTCAACAAAAGTAGAGCTCTCTAGAGCTCATAATAGCCTACAACAATCAACAGCTTCAACAACAGATTCAACATCTTCAATAAAACTAGAGCACATAATAGCCTACATCAACATCTTCAACAACAACAGATTCAACAGCTTCAATTAAACTAGAGTACATATTAGCCTACAACAATCAACAGCTTTAACAACAGATTCAACAGCTTCAACAACAACAGATTCAACAGCTTCAACAAAACTAGAGCTCTGTAGAGCTCATAATAGCCTACAACAATCAACATCTTCAACAACAACAGATACAACAGCTTCAATTAAACTAGAGTACTTAATAGCCTACAACAATCAACAGCTTTAACAATAACAGATTCAACAGCTTCAACAACAACATATCCATCAGCTTCAACAAAACTAGAGCTCTCTAGAGCACATAATAGCTTACAACAATCAACAGCTTCAACAACAACAGATTCAACAACTTCAACAAAACTAGAGCTCTCTAGAGCACATAATAGCTTACAACAATCAACATCTTCAACAACAACAGATTCAACAACTTCAACAAAACTAGAGTTATCTAGAGCACATAGTAGCTTACAACAATCAACAGCTTCAACAAAAACAGATTCAACAGCTTCAACAACAACAGATTCGACAGCTTCAACAGAACTAAAGCTATCTAGAGCACATAATAGCTTACAACAGTCAACAGCTTTAACAAAAACAGATTCAACAGCTTCAACAACAACAGATTCGACAGCTTCAACAAAACTAGAGCTATCTTGAGCACATAATAGCCTACAACAATCAACAGCTTTAACAACAAATTCAACAGCTTCAACAACAACAGATTCAACAGCTTCAACAAAACTAGAGCTCTCTAGAGCTCATAATAGCCTACAATCAACAGCTTCAACAACAGATTCAACATCTTCAATAAAACTATAGCACATACTAGCCTACAACAATCAACAGGTTTAACAACAGATTCAACAGCTTCAACAGCAGATTCAACAGCTTCAACAAAACTAGAGCTCTCTAGAGCTCATAATAGCCTACAACAATCAACAGCTTCAACAACAGATTCAGCATCTTCAATAAAACTAGAGCACATAATAGCCTACAACAATCAACATCTTCAACAACAACAGATTAAACAGCTTCAATTAAACTAGAGTACATAATAGCCTACAACAATCAACAGCTTTAACAACAGATTCAACAGCTTCAACAACAACAGATTCAACCGCTTCAGCAAAACTAGAGCTCTCTAGAGTTCATAATAGCCTACAACAATCAACAGCTTCAACAACAGACTCAACATCTTCAATAGAACTATAGCACATACTAGCCTACAACAATCAACAGCTTTAACAACAGATTCAACAGCTTCAACAACAACAGATTCAACAGTTTCAACAAAACTAGAGCTCTCTAGAGCTCATAATAGCCTACAATAATCAACAGCTTCAACGACAGATTCAACATCTTCAATAAAACTAGAGCACATAATAGCCTACAACAATCAACACCTTCAACAACAACAGATTAAACAGCTTCAATTAAACTAGAATACATAATAGCCTACAACAATCAACAGCTTTAACAACAGATTCAACAGCTTCAACAACAACAGATTCAACCGCTTCAGCAAAACTAGAGCTCTGTAGAGCTCATAATAGCCTACAACAATCAACAGCTTCAACAACAGACTCAACATCTTCAATAGAACTATAGCACATACTAGCCTACAACAATCAACAGCTTTAACAACAGATTCAACAGCTTCAACAACAACAGATTCAACAGCTTCAACAAAACTAGAGCTCTCTAGAGCTCATAATAGCCTACAACAATCAACAGCTTCAACAACAGATTCAACATCTTCAATAAAACTAGAGCACATAATAGCCTACAACAATCAACTTCTTCAACAACAACAGATTCAACAGCTTCAATTAAACTAGAGTACATAATAGCCTACAACAATCAACAGCTTTAACAATAACAGATTCAACAGCTTCAACAACAACAGATCCAACAGCTTGCCTACAACAATCAACAGCTTTAACAACAACAGATTCAACAGCTTCAACAACAACAGATTCAACAGCTTCAACAAAACTAGAGCTCTCTAAAGCTCATAATAGCCTACAACAATCAACAGCTTCAACAACAGATTCAACATCTTCAATAAAACTAGAGCACATAATAGCCTACAACAATCAACAGCTTTGACAACAACAGATTCAACAGCTTCACCATCAACATATTCAACAGCTTCAACAAAACTAGAGCTCTCTAGAACACATAATAACCTACAAAAATGAACAGCTTCAACAGGAGATTCTACTGCTTCAATAAAATTAGAGCTCTCTAGAGCACATAATAGCCTACAACAATCAACAGCTTCAACAACAGATTCAACAGTTTCAACAAGACTAGAGCTCTCTAGAACACATAATAACCTACAAAAATGAACAGCTTCAACAAGAGATTCTACTGCTTCAATAAAATTAGAGCTCTCTAGAGCACATAATGGCCTACAACAATCAATAGCTTCAACAACAACAGATTCAACAACTTCGACAAAACTTGAGCTCTCTAGAACACATAATGTAGCCTACAACAATCAACATCTTCAACAATAGATTCAACAGCTTCAATAAAACTAGAGAACATAATAGCCTACAACAATCAACAGCTTTAACAACAATAGATTAAACAACAGATTGAACAGCTTCGACAGAACTAGATCTTTCTAGAGCACATAATGTAGCCTACAACAATCAACATTTTCAGCAACAGATTCAACAGCTTCAATAAAACTTAGCACATAATAGCCCACAACAATCAACAACTTTAACAACAGATTCAACAGCTTCAACAATAACAGATTCAACAGCTTCAACAAGAACAGATTCAACAGCTTCAACAAAACTAGAGCTCTCTAGAGCACATAATCGCTTACAACAATCAACAGCTTAAACAACAACAGATTCAGCAGCTTCAACAAAACTAGAGCTCTATAGAGCAGACAATGTAGCCTACAACAATCAACATCTGCAACAACAACAGATTCAACAACTTCAACAAAACTAGAGGTCTCTATTGCACATAATAGCCTACAACAATCAACAGCTTCAACAACTGATTCAACAGCTTCAATAAAACTAGAGCACATAATAGCCTACAACAATCAACAGCTTTAGCAACAACAGATTCAACGGCTTCAACAAAACTAGAGCTCTCTAGAGCACATAATAGCTTACAACAATCAACAGCTTCAACAACAGATTCAACAGCTTCAACAAAACTAGAGCTCTCTAGAGCACATAATAGCTTACAACAATCAATTGCTTCAACAAAAACTGATTCAACAGCTTCAACAACAACAGATTCAACAGCTTCAGCAAAACTAGAGCTCTCTAGAGCACATAATAGCTTACAACAATCAACAGCTTCAACAACAACAGATTCAACAGTTTCAATTAAACTAGAGTACATAATAGCCTACAACAATCAACAGCTTTAACAATATCAGATTCAACAGCTTCAACAACAACATGTCCAACAGCTTCAACAAAACTAGAGCTCTCTACAGCACACAATAGCTTACAACAATCAACAGCTTCAACAACAACAGATTCAACAACTTCAACAAACTAGAGCTCTCTAGAGCACATAATAGCTTACAACAATCAACAGCTTCAACAACAACAGATTCAACAACTTCAACAAAACTAGAGCTCTCTAGAGCACATAATAGCTTACAACAATCAATAGCTTCAACAAAAACAGATTCAGCAGCTTCAACAACAACAGATTCGACAGCTTCAACAAAACTAGAGCTCTCTAGAGCTCATAATAGCCTACAATAATCAACAGCTTCAACAACAGATTCAACAAAATTAGAGTTCTCCAGATGACATAATAGCGTACAACAATCAACAGCTTCAACAACAGATTCAACATTTTCAACAAAATTAGAGCTCTCTAGAGCACATAATAGCCTACAACAATCAACAGCTTCAACAATACTAGAGCTCTCTAGAACACATAATGTAGCCTACAACAATCAACAGCTTCAACCACAACAGATTCAACAGCTTCAACAAAACTAGAGCTCTCTAGAGCACATAATAGCGTACAACAATCAACAGCTCCAACAACAGCAGATTCAACAGCTTCAACAAAACTAGAGCTCTCTAGAGCACATAATAGCGTACAACAAACAACATCTTCAGCAACAACAGATTCATAAGCTTCAATAAAACTAGACCTCTCCAGAGCACAAAATTGCCTACAACAATCAACAGCTTCAACAACAGATTCAACAAAACTAGAGTTCTCCAGATGACATAATAGCTTACAACAATCAACAGCTTCAACATTTTCAACAAAACTAGAGCTCTCTAGATCACATAATAGCCTACAACAATCAACAGCTTCAACAATACTAGAGCTCTCTAGTACACATAATTGCCGACAACAATCAACAGCTTCAACAGCAAATTCAACAGCTTCAACAAAACTAGAGCTCTCTAGAGCACATAATAGACTACAACAATCAACATCTCCAACAACAGATTCAACAATTTCAACAAAACTAGAGCTCTCTAGAACACATAGTAGCCTACAACAATCAACGGCCACAACAACAGATTCAACGGCTTCAACAAATCTAGAGCTCTCTAGAGCACATAATGTAGCCTACAACAACCAACAGCTTTAACACCAACAGATTCAACAGCTTCAACAAAACTAGAGTTCTCTAGAGCACATAAAAGTCTACAGCAATCAACAGCTTCTACATCAACAGCTTCAACAAAACTAGAGCTCTTTAGAGCACATAATAGCTTACAACAATCAACAGCTTCAACAACAGATTCAACTGCCTTAACAAAACTAGAGTTCTTTAGAGCACATAATATAGCCTACAACAATCAACAGGTTCAATAAAAACAGATTCAACAGTTCCAACAACAAGATATTCAACAGCTTAAACAAAACTAGAACTCTCTAGAGCACATAATAGCCTACAACAATCAACAGCTTCAACAACAACAGATTCAACAACAAAACTAGAGCTCTCTAGACCACATAATGTAGCTTACAAACCAATCAACATCTTCAACAACAACAGATTCAACAGCTTCAACAAAACTAGAGCCATAATCTAGCCTACAACAATCAACAGCTTTAATAACAACAGATTCAACAGCTTCAACAAAAGTAGAGCTCTCTAGAGCACATAATAGCTTACAACAATCAACAGCTTCTAGAACAAATTCAACAGCTTCAACATAGTGATTGAAGCTATTGATCTATTGGGGCGAGCCTACACTTACACAAAATAGACTGTACTCACAATCAACAGTCTTAATTGTACTAACAAGATCAACTGA
Source organism: Stappiaceae bacterium (assembly GCA_964291365.2). GTDB lineage: Bacteria > Pseudomonadota > Alphaproteobacteria > Rhizobiales > Stappiaceae > JBDWFY01. The sequence continues at coordinate 78,883 of OZ220007.1, read as the reverse complement.
TTGAACAGCTTCAACACTACCAACAATCAACAGCTTCAACAACAACAGATTCAACATCAACGAAAATCAACAACTTCAACATGGTTATCAAGAGATTTAACAACTGATTCAAACAGCTTCAAAAACAGATTCAACAACTACAGCTTCAACAATCAACAGCTTCAACAAAACTAGAGCTCTCAAGAGCTCATAATAGCCTACAACAATCAACAGCTAACAGATTCAACTTCACAACAACTTCAACAAAACTAGAGCTCTCTATTACACATAATAGCCTACAACAATCAACAGCTTCAACAACAACAGATTCAACAGCTTGAACAAAACTAGAGCTCTCTATAGCATATAATAGCCTACAACAATCAACAGCTTCAACAACAACAGATTCAACAGCTTAAACAAAACTAGAGCTCTCTATAGAAACTAGAGCTCTCTATAGCATATAATAGCCTACCACAATCAACTACTTCAACAACAACAGATTCGGCAGCTTAAACAAAACTAGACCTCTCTATAACATATAATAGCCTACAACAATCAACAATTTCAACAACAGATTCGACAGCTTAAACAAAACTAGAGCTTTCTATAACATATAATAGCCTACAACAATCAACAGCTTCAACAACAGATTCAACAGCTTAAACAAAACTAGAGCTCTCTATAGCATATAATAGCCTACAACAATCAACAGCTTCAACAACAGCAGATTCAACAGCTTCAACAAAACTAGAAAACTAGCTCTCTAGAGCACATAATGTAGCCTACAACAATCAACATCTTCAACAAAAATAGATTCAACAGCTTTAATAAACTAGAGCACATAATAGCCTACAACAATCAACAGCTTTAACAACAACAGATTCAACAGCTTCAACAAAAGTAGAGCTCTCTAGAGCACATAATAGCTTACAACAATCAACAGCTTCTACAACAAATTCAACAGCTTCAACATAGTGATTGAAGCTATTGATTTATTGGGGCGAGCTACACTTACACAAAATAGACTGTACTCACAATCAACAGCTTTAATTGTACTAACAAGATCAACTGATTGAACAGCTTCAACACTACCAACAATCAACAGCTTCAACAACAACAGATTCAACATCAACGACAATCAACAACTTCAACATGGATATCAACAGATTTAACAACTGATTCAACAGTTTCAAAAACAGATTCAACAACTACAGCTTCAACAGTCAACAGCTTCAACAACAGATTTAACAGCTTCAACAAAACTAGAGCTCTCAAGAGCTCATAATAGCCTACAACAATCAACAGCTTCAACAACAGATTCAACTGCTTCAACAAAACTAGAGCTCTCTAAAGCACTTAATGTAGCCTACAACAATCAACAGCTTCAACAACAGATTCAACAACTTCAACAAAACTAGAGCTCTCTATTACACATAATAGCCTACAACAATCAACAGCTTCAACAACAACAGATTCAACAGCTTGAACAAAACTAGAGCTCTCTATAGCATATAATAGCCTACAACAATCAACAGCTTCAACAACCACTGATTCAACAGCTTTGACAAAATTAGAGCTCTCTAGAGCACATAATGTAGCCTACAACAATCAACATCTTCAACAAAAATAGATTCAACAGCTTTAATAAACTAGAGCACATAATAGCCTACAACAATCAACAGCTTTAACAACAACAGATTCAATAGCTTCAACAAAACTAGAGCTCTCTATTGCACATAATAACCTACAACAATCAACAGCTTCAACAACACATTCGACAGCTTAAACAAAACTAGAGCTCTCTATAGCATATAATAGCCTACAACAATCAACAGCTTCAACAACAGATTCAACTGCTTCAACAAAACTAGAGCTCTCTAAAGCACATAATGTAGCCTACAACAATCAACAGCTTCAACAACAACAGATTCAACAACTTCAACAAAACTAGAGCTCTCTATTACACATAATAGCCTACAACAATCAACAGCTTCAACAACAACAGATTCAACAGCTTGAACAAAACTAGAGCTCTCTATAGCATATAATAGCCTACAACAATCAACAGCTTCAACAACAGATTCAACAGCTTCGACAGAACTAGAGCTCTCTAGAACACATAATGTAGCCTACAACAATCAGCAGGTTCAATAAAAACAGATTCAACAGTTTCAACAACAAAATATTCAACAGCTTAAACAAAACTAGAACTCTCTAGAGCACATAATAGCCTACAACAATCAACAGCTTCAACAACAACAGATTCAACAGCTTCAACAAAACTAGAGCCATAATCTAGCCTATAACAATCAACAGCTTTAACAACAACAGATTCAACAGCTTCAACAAAAGTAGAGCTCTCTAGAGCACATAATAGCTTACAACAATCAACAGCTTCTACAACAAATTCAACAGCTTCAACATCGTGATTGAAGCTATTGATTTATTGGGGCGAGCCTACACTTACACAAAATAGACTGTGCTCACAATCAACAGCTTTAATTGTACTAACAAGATCAACTGATTGAACAGCTTCAACACTACCAACAATCAACAGCTTCTACAACAACAGATTCAACATCAACGACAATCAACAACTTCAACATGGTTATCAACAGATTTAACAACTGATTCAACAGCTTCAAAAACAGATTCAACAACTACAGCTTCAACAATCAACAGCTTCAACAACAGATTTAACAGCTTCAACAAAACTAGAGCTCTCAAGAGCTCATAATAGCCTACAACGATCAACAGCTTCAACAACAGATTCAACTGCTTCAACAAAACTAGAGCTCTCTAAAGCACATAATGTAGCCTACAACAATCAACAGCTTCAACAACAGATTCAACAACTTCAACAAAACTAGAGCTCTCTATTACACATAATAGCCTACAACAATCAACAGCTTCAACAACAACAGATTCAACAGCTTGAACAAAACTAGAGCTCTCTATAGCATATTATAATAGCCTACAACAATCAACAGCTTCAACAACAACAGATTCAACAGCTTAAACAAAACTAGAGCTCTCTATTGCACATAATAGCCTACAACAATCAACTGCTTCAACAACAACAGATTCGACAGCTTAAACAAAACTAGACCTCTCTATAACATATAATAGCCCTCAACAATCAACAGCTTCAACAACAGATTCAACAGCTTAAACAAAACTAGAGCTCTCTATAGTATATAATAGCCTACAACAATCAACAGCTTCAACAACCACTGATTCAACAGCTTTGACAAAATTAGAGCTCTCTAGAGCACATAATGTAGCCTACAACAATCAACATCTTCAACAAAAATAGATTCAACAGCTTTAATAAACTAGAGCACATAATAGCCTACAACAATCAACAGCTTTAACAACAGATTCAACAGCTTCAACAAAACTAGAGCTCTCTATTGCACATAATAACCTACAACAATCAACAGCTTCAACAACACATTCGACAGCTTAAATAAAACTAGAGCTCTCTATAGCATATAATAGCCTACAACAATCAACAGCTTCAACAACAGATTCAACTGCTTCAACAAAACTAGAGCTCTCTAAAGCACATAATGTAGCCTACAACAATCAACAGCTTCAACAACAACAGATTCAACAACTTCAACAAAACTAGAGCTCTCTATTACACATAATAGCCTACAACAATTAACAGCTTCAACAACAACAGATTCAACAGCTTGAACAAAACTAGAGCTCTCTATAGCATATAATAGCCTACAACAATCAACAGCTTCAACAACAGATTCAACAGCTTCGACAGAACTAGAGCTCTCTAGAACACATAATGTAGCCTACAACAATCAACAGGTTCAATAAAAACAGATTCAACAGTTTCAACAACAAAATATTCAACAGCTTAAACAAAACTAGAACTCTCCAGAGCACATAATAGCCTACAACAATCAACAGCTTCTACAACAAATTCAACAGCTTCAACATCGTGATTGAAGCTATTGATTTATTGGGGCGAGTCTACACTTACACAAAATAGACTGTGCTCACAATCAACAGCTTTAATTGTACTAACAAGATCAACTGATTGAACAGCTTCAACACTACCAACAATCAACAGCTTCTACAACAACAGATTCAACATCAACGACAATCAACAACTTCAACATGGATATCAACAGATTTAACAACTGATTCAACAGCTTCAAAAACAGATTCAACAACTACAGCTTCAACAATCAACAGCTTCAACAACAGATTTAACAGCTTCAACAAAACTAGAGCTCTCAAGAGCTCATAATAGCCTACAACAATCAACAGCTTCAACAACAGATTCAACTGCTTCAACAAAACTAGAGCTCTCTAAAGCACATAATGTAGCCTACAACAATCAACAGCTTCAACAACAGATTCAACAACTTCAACAAAACTAGAGCTCTCTATTACACATAATAGCCTACAACAATCAACAGCTTCAACAACAGATTCAACAGCTTGAACAAAACTAGAGCTCTCTATAGCATATTATAATAGCCTACAACAATCAACAGCTTCAACAACAACAGATTCGACAGCTTAAACAAAACTAGACCTCTCTATAACATATAATAGCCCTCAACAATCAACAGCTTCAACAACAGATTCAACAGCTTAAACAAAACTAGAGCTCTCTATAGTATATAATAGCCTACAACAATCAACAGCTTCAACAACCACTGATTCAACAGCTTTGACAAAATTAGAGCTCTCTAGAGCACATAATGTAGCCTACAACAATCAACATCTTCAACAAAAATAGATTCAACAGCTTTAATAAACTAGAGCACATAATAGCCTACAACAATCAACAGCTTTAACAACAACAGATTCAACAGCTTCAACAAAACTAGAGCTCTCTATTGCACATAATAACCTACAACAATCAACAGCTTCAACAACACATTCGACAGCTTAAACAAAACTAGAGCTCTCTATAGCATATAATAGCCTACAACAATCAACAGCTTCAACAACAGATTCAACTGCTTCAACAAAACTAGAGCTTTCTATTACACATAATAGCCTACAACAATTAACAGCTTCAACAACAACAGATTCAACAGCTTGAACAAAACTAGAGCTCTCTATAGCATATAATAGCCTACAACAATCAACAGCTTCAACAACAGATTCAACAGCTTCGACAGAACTAGAGCTTTCTAGAACACATAATGTAGCCTACAACAATCAACAGGTTCAATAATAACAGATTAAACAGTTTCAACAACAAAATATTCAACAGCTTAAACAAAACTAGAACTCTCTAGAGCACATAATAGCCTACAACAATCAACAGCTTCAACAACAACAGATTCAACAGCTTCAACAAAACTAGAGCTCTCTAGACCACATAATGTAGCTTACAAACCAATCAACATCTTCAACAACAACAGATTCAACAGCTTCAACAAAACTAGAGCCATAATCTAGCCTATAACAATCAACAGCTTTAACAACAACAGATTCAACAGCTTCAACAAAACTAGAGCTCTCTAGAGCACATAATAGCTTACAACAATCAACAGCTTCTACAACAAATTCAACAGCTTCAACATAGTGATTGAAGCTATTGATTTATTGGGGCGAGCCTACACTTACACAAAATGAACTGTGCTCACAATCAACAGCTTTAATTGTACTAACAAGATCAACTGATTGAACAGCTTCAACACTACCAACAATCAACAGCTTCTACAACAACAGATTCAACATCAACGACAATCAACAACTTCAACATGGATATCAACAGATTTAACAACTGATTCAACAGCTTCAAAAACAGATTCAACAACTACAGCTTCAACAATCAACAGCTTCAACAACAGATTTAACAGCTTCAACAAAACTAGAGCTCTCAAGAGCTCATAATAGCCTACAACAATCAACAGCTTCAACAACAGATTCAACTGCTTCAACAAAACTAGAGCTCTCTAAAGCACATAATGTAGCCTACAACAATCAACAGCTTCAACAACAGATTCAACAACTTCAACAAAACTAGAGCTCTCTATTACACATAATAGCCTACAACAATCAACAGCTTCAACAACAACAGATTCAACAGCTTGAACAAAACTAGAGCTCTCTACAGCATATTATAATAGCCTACAACAATCAACAGCTTCAACAACAACAGATTCAACAACTTCAATAAAACTAGAGCTCTCTATTACACATAATAGCCTACAACAATCAACAGCTTCAACAAAACTAGAGCTCTCTAGAGCACATAATAGACTACAACAATCAACATCTCCAACAACAGATTCAACAATTTCAACAAAACTAGAGCTCTCTAGAACACATAATGTAGCCTACAACAATCAACATCTTCAACAAAAATAGATTCAACAGCTTTAATAAAATTAGAGCACATAATAGCCTGCAACAATCAACAGCCTTAACAACTACAGATTCAACAGCTTCAACATAACTAGAGCTCTCTAGAGCACATAATAGCCTACAACAATCAACAGCTTCAAGAACAGATTTCTCAAAACTAGAGTTCTCCAGAAGACATAATAGCCTACAACAATCAACAGCTTCAACAACTGATTCAACATTTTCAACAAAACTAGAGCTCTCTAGAGCACATAATGTAGCCTACAACAATCAAAAGCTTCAATAACAACAGATTCAACAGCTTCAACAAAACTAGAGCTCTCTATTGCACATAATAGCCTACAACAATCAACAGCTTCAACAACAGATTCAACTGCTCCAACATATCTAAAGCTTTCTAGAGCACATAATGTAGCCTACAACGATCAACATCTTCAACAACAGATTCAACAATTTCAACAAATCTAGAGCTGTCTTGAGCACATAATAGCCTACAACAATCAACAGCTTCAGCAACAGATTCAACTGCCTTAACAAAACTAGAGTTCTTTAGAGCACATAATATAGCCTACAACAATCAACAGGTTCAATAAAAACAGATTCAACAGTTTCAACAACAAAATATTCAACAGCTTAAACAAAACTAGAACTCTCTAGAGCACATAATAGCCTACAACAATCAACAGCTTCAACAACAACAGATTCAACAGCTTCAACAAAACTAGAACTCTCTAGACCACATAATGTAGCTTACAAACCAATCAACATCTTCAACAAAACTAGAGCCATAATCTAGCCTACAACAATCAACAGCTTTAACAACAACAGATTCAACAGCTTCAACAAAACTAGAGCTCTCTAGAGCACATAATGGTTTACAACAATCCACAGCTTCTAGAACAAATTCAACAGCTTCAACATAGTGATTGAAGCTATTGATTTATTGGGGCGAGCCTACACTTACACAAAATAGACTGTACTCACAATCAACAGCTTTAATTGTACTAACAAGATCAACTGATTGAACAGCTTCAACACTACCAACAATCAACAGCTTCAACAACAACAGATTCAACATCAACGACAATCAACAACTTCAACATGGTTATCAACAGATTTAACAACTGATTCAACAGCTTCAGAAACAGATTCAACAACTACAGCTTCAACAATCAACAGCTTCAACAACAGATTTAACAGCTTCAACAAAACTAGAGCTCTCAAGAGCTCATAATAGCCTACAACAATCAACAGCTTCAACAACAGATTCAACTGCTTCAACAAAACTAGAGCTCTCTAAAGCACATAATGTAGCCTACAACAATCAACAGCTTCAACAACAGATTCAACAACTTCAACAAAACTATAGCTCTCTATTACACATAATAGCCTACAACAATCAACAGCTTCAACAACAACAGATTCAACAGCTTGAACAAAACTAGAGCTCTCTATAGCATATAATAGCCTACAACAATCAACAGCTTCAACAACAGCAGATTCAACAGCTTAAACAAACTAGACCTCTCTATAAGATATAATAGCCTACAACAATCAACAGCTTCAACAACAGATTGAACAGCTTCAACAAAATTAGAGCTCTCTATTGCACATAATAGCCTACAACAATCAACAGCCTTAACAACAACAGATTCGACAGCTTCAACAAAACTAGAGCTCTCTATTGCACATAATAGCCTACAACAATCAACAGCTTCAACAACAGATTCAACTGCTCCAACATATCTAGAGCTTTCTAGAGCACATAATGTAGCCTACAACGATCAACATCTTCAACAACAGATTCAACAATTTCAACAAATCAAGAGCTGTCTTGAGCACATAATAGCCTACAACAATCAACAGCTTCAGCAACAGATTCAACTGCCTTAACAAAACTAGAGTTCTTTACAGCACATAATATAGCCTACAACAATCAACACGTTCAATAAAAACAGATTCAACAGTTTCAACAACAAAATATTCAACAGCTTAAACAAAACTAGAACTCTCTAGAGCACATAATAGCCTACAACAATCAACAGCTTCAGCAACAGATTCAACTGCCTTAACAAAACTAGAGTTCTTTACAGCACATAATATAGCCTACAACAATCAACACGTTCAATAAAAACAGATTCAACAGTTTCAACAACAAAATATTCAACAGCTTCAACAAAACTAGAACTCTCTAGACCACATAATGTAGCTTACAAACCAATCAACATCTTCAACAAAACTAGAGCCATAATCTAGCCTACAACAATCAACAGCTTTAACAACAGCAGATTCAACAGCTTCAACAAAACTAGAGCTCTCTAAAGCACATAATGTAGCCTACAACAATGAACAGCTTCAACAAAACTAGAGCTCACTAGAGCATATAATAGCCTACAATCAACAGCTTCAACCACAGATTCAACAGCTTCAACAAAACTAGAGCTCTCTAAAGCACATAATGTAGCCTACAACAATCAACAGCTTCAACAACAACAGATTCAACAGCTTAAAAAAAACTAGAGCTGTCTATAAGATATAATAGCCTACAACAATCAACAGCTTCAACAACAGATTCAACAGCTTAAACAAAACTAGAGCTCTCTAGAGCACATAACCTACAACAATCAACAGCTTCAACAACAGATTCAACTGCTTCAACAAAACTAGAGCTCTCTAAAGCACATAATGTAGCCTACAACAATCAACAGCTTCAACAACAGATTCAACAACTTCAACAAAACTAGAGCTCTCTATTACACATAATAGCCTACAACAATCAACAGCTTCAACAACAACAGATTCAACAGCTTGAACAAAACTAGAGCTCTCTATAGCATATAATAGCCTACAACAATCAACAGCTTCAACAACAACAGATTCAACAGCTTAAACAAAACTAGACCTCTCTATAAGATATAATAGCCTACAACAATCAACAGCTTCAATAACAGATTGAACAGCTTCAACAAAATTAGAGCTCTCTATTGCACATAATAGCCTACAACAATCAACAGCTTCAACAGCAACAGATTCGACAGCTTAAACAAAACTAGAGCTCTCTATAGCATATAATAGCCTACAACAATCAACTACTTCAACAACAGATTCGACAGCTTAAACAAAACTAGACCTCTCTATAACATATAATAGCCTACAACAATCAACAATTTCAACAACAGATTCGACAGCTTAAATAAAACCAGAGCTCTCTATAACATATAACAGCCTACAACAATCAACAGCTTCAACAACAGATTCAACAGCTTAAACAAAACTAGAGCTCTCTATAGCATATAATAGCCTACAACAATCAACAGCTTCAACAACAACAGATTCAACAGCTTCAACAAAACTAGAGCTCTCTATTGCACATAATAGCCTACAACAATCAACTTCTTCAACAAAAATAGATTCAACAGCTTTAATAAGAATAGAGCACATAATAGCCTACAACAATCAACAGCTTTAACAACAACAGATTCAACAGCTTCAATTAAACTAGGGCACTTAATAGCCTACAACAATCAACAGCTTCAACAAAACTAGAGCTCACTAGAGCCTATAATAGCCTACAATCAACAGCTTCAACCACAGATTCAACAGCTTCAACAAAACTAGAGCTCTCTAAAGCACATAATGTAGCCTACAACAATCAACAGCTTCAACAAAACTAGAGCTCACTAGATCATATAATAGCCTACAATCAACAGCTTCAACCACAGATTCAACAGCTTCAACAAAACTAGAGCTCTCTAAAGTACATAATGTAGCCTACAACAATCAACAGCTTCAACAACAACAGATTCAACAGCTTAAAAAAAACTAGAGCTGTCTATAGCATGTAAAAGCCTACAACAATCAACAGCTTCAACAACAACAGATTCGACAGCTTAAACAAAACTAGACATCTCTAAGATATAATAGCCTACAACAATCAACAGCTTCAACAACAGATTCAACAGCTTAAACAAAACTAGAGCTCTCTAGAGCACATAATAACCTACAACAATTAACAGCTTCAACAACAGATTCAACTGCTTCAACAAAACTAGAGCTCTCTAAAGCACATAATGTAGCCTACAACAATCAACAGCTTCAACAACAGATTCAACAACTTCAACACAACTAGAGCTCTCTATTACACATAATAGCCTACAACAATCAACAGCTTCAACAACAACAGATTCAACAGCTTGAACAAAACTAGAGCTCTCTATAGCATATAATAGCCTACAACAATCAACAGCTTCAACAACAACAGATTCAACAGCTTAAACAAAACTAGACCTCTCTATAAGATATAATAGCCTACAACAATCAACAGCTTCAACAACAGATTCAACAGCTTAAACAAAACTAGAGCTCTCTATAGCATATAATAGCCTACAACAATCAACAGCTTCAACAACAACAGATTCAACAGCTTAAGCAAAACTAGACCTGTCTATAAGATATAATAGCCTACAACAATCAACAGCTTTAACAACAGATTCAACAGCTTAAACAAAACTAGAGCTCTCTATATAGCATATAATAGCCTGCAACAATCAACAGCTTCAACAACAACAGATTCAACAGCTTCAACAAAACTAGAGCTCTCTATTGCACATAATAGCCTACAACAATCAACTTCTTCACAAAAATAGATTCAACAGCTTTAATAAAAATAGAGCACATAATAGCCTACAACAATCAACAGCTTTAACAACAACAGATTCAACAGCTTCAATTAAACTAGGGCACTTAATAGCCTACAACAATCAACAGCTTCAACAAAACTAGAGCTCACTAGAGCATATAATAGCCTACAATCAACAGCTTCAACCACAGATTCAACAGCTTCAACAAAACTAGAGCTCTGTAAAGCACGTAATGTAGTCTACAACAATCAACAGCTTCAACAACAACAGATTCAACAGCTTAAAAAAAACTAGAGCTGTCTATAGCATGTAATAGCCTACAACAATCAACAGCTTCAACAACAAATTCGACAGCTTAAACAAAACTAGACCTCTCTATAAGATATAATAGCCTACAACAATCAACAGCTTCAACAACAACAGATTCGACAGCTTAAACAAAACTAGAGCTCTCTATAGCATATAATAGCCTACAACAATCAACTACTTCAACAACAGATTCGACAGCTTAAACAAAACTAGACCTCTCTATAACATATAATAGCCTACAACAATCAACAATTTCAACAACAGATTCGACAGCTTAAATAAAACTAGAGCTCTCTATAACATATAACAGCCTACAACAATCAACAGCTTCAACAACAGATTCAACAGCTTAAACAAAACTAGAGCTCTCTATAGCATATAATAGCCTACAACAATCAACAGCTTCAACAACAACAGATTCAACAGCTTCAACAAAACTAGAGCTCTCTATTGCACATAATAGCCTACAACAATCAACTTCTTCAACAAAAATAGATTCAACAGCTTTAATAAGAATAGAGCACATAATAGCCTACAACAATCAACAGCTTTAACAACAACAGATTCAACAGCTTCAATTAAACTAGGGCACTTAATAGCCTACAACAATCAACAGCTTCAACAAAACTAGAGCTCACTAGAGCCTATAATAGCCTACAATCAACAGCTTCAACAACAGATTCAACAGCTTCAACAAAACTAGAGCTCTCTAAAGCACATTATGTAGCCTGCAACAATCAACAGCTTCAACAACAACAGATTCAACAGCTTAAACAAAACTAGAGCTGTCTATTGCATGTATTAGCCTACAACAATCAACAGCTTCAACAACAACAAATTCGACAGCTTAAACAAAACTAGACCTCTCTATAACATATAATAGCCTACAACAATCAACAATTTCAACAACAGATTCGAGAGCTTAAATAAAACTAGAGCTCTCTATAACATATAATAGCCTACAACAATCAACAGCTTCAACAACAGATTCAACAGCTTTAACAAAACTAGAGCTCTCTATTGCACATAATAGCCTACAACAATCAACAGCTTCAACAACAACAGTTTTGACAGTTTAAACAAAACTAGACTTCTCTATAAGATATAATAGCCTACAAAAATCAACAGCTTCAACAACAGATTCAACAGCTTAAACAAAACTAGAGCTCTCTATAGCATATAATAGCCTACAACAATCAACAGCTTTAACAACAACAGATTCAACAGCTTCAACAAAACTAGAGCTCTCTAGAGCACATAATAGCTTACAACAATCAACAGCTTCTACAACAAATTCAACAGCTTCAACATAGTGATTGAAGCTATTGATTTATTGGGGCGAGCCTACACTTACACAAAATAGACTGTACTCACAATCAACAGCTTTAATTGTGCTAACAAGATCAACTGATTGAACAGCTTCAACACTACCAACAATCAACAGCTTCAACAACAACAGATTCAACATCAACGACAATCAACAACTTCAACATGGTTATCAACAGATTTAACAACTGATTCAACAACTACAGCTTCAAAAACAGATTCAACAACTACAGCTTCAACAAACAACAGCTTCAACAACAGATTTAACAGCTTCAACAAAACTAGAGCTCTCAAGAACTCTTAATAGCCTACAACAATCAACAGCTTCAACAACAGATTCAACTGTTTCAACAAAACTAGAGCTCTCTAAAGCACATAATGTAGCCTACAACAATCAACAGCTTCAACAACAACAGCCTACAACAACAACAGATTCAACAGCTTAAAAAAAACTAGAGTTGTCTATAGCATGTAATAGCCTACAACAATCAACAGCTTCAACAACAACAGATTTGACAGCTTAAACAAAACTAGACCTCTCTATAAGATATAATAGCCTACAACAATCAACAGCTTCAACAACAGATTCAACAGCTTAAACAAAACTAGAGCTCTCTAAAGCACATAATGTAGCCTAGAACAATCAACAGCTTCAACAACAGATTCAACAACTTCAACAAAACTAGAGCTCTCTATTACACATAATAGCCTACAACAATCAACAGCTTCAACAACAACAGATTCGACAGCTTAAACAAAACTAGAGCTCTCTATAGCATATAATAGCCTACAACAATCAACTACTTCAACAACAGATTCGACAGCTTAAGCAAAACTAGACCTCTCTATAACATATAATAGCCTACAACAATCAACAATTTCAACAACAGATTTGACAGCTTAAACAAAACTAGAGCTCTCTATAACATATAATAGCCTACAACAATCAACAGCTTCAACAACAGATTCAACAGCTTAAACAAAACTAGAGCTCTCTATAGCATATAATAGCCTACAACAATCAACAGCTTCAACAACAACAGATTCAACAGCTTCAACAAAACTAGAGCTCTCTATTGCACATAATAGCCTACAACAATCAACTTCTTCAACAACAGATTCAACAGCATCAATTAAACTAGAGCACATAATAGCCTACAGCGATCAACAGCTTTAACAGAAATAGATTCAACAGCTTCAACAAAACTAGAGCTCTCTAGAGCACATAATAGCTTACAACAATCAACAGCTTCTACAACAAATTCAACAGCTCCAACATAGTGATTGAAGCTATTGATTTATTGGAGCGAGCCTACACTTACACAAAATAGACTGTACTCACAATCAACAGCTTTAATTGTACTAACAAGATCAACTCATTGAACAGCTTCAACACTACCAACAATCAACAGCTTCAACAACAACGGATTCAACATCAACAACAATCAACAACTTCAACATGGTTATCAACAGATTTAACAACTGATTCAACAGCTTCAACAATCAACAGCTTCAGAAACAGATTCAACAACTACAGCTTTAACAAATCAACAGCTTCAAGAAAACTAGAGCTCTCAAGAGCTCATAATAGCCTACACAGTCAACAGCTTCAACAACCGATTCAACTGCTTCAACAAAACTAGAGCTCTCTAAAGCACATAATGTAGCCTACAGCAATCAACAGCTTCAACAACAACAGATTCAACAACTTCAACAAAACTAGAGCTCTTTATAGCATATAATAGCCTACAACAATCAACAGCTTCAACAACAGATTCAACAGCTTGAACAAAACTAGAGCTCTCTATAGCATATAATAGCCTACAACAATTAACTGCTTCAACAACAACAGATTCGACAGCTTAAACAAAACTAGACCTCTCTATAACATATAATAGCCTACAACAATCAACAATTTCAACAACAGATTCGACAGCTTAAATAAAACTAGAGCTCTCTATAACATATAATAGCCTACAACAATCATCAGCTTCAACAACAGATTCAACAGCTTAAACAAAACTAGAGCTCTCTATAGCTTATAATAGCCTACAACAATCAACAGCTTCAACAACAACAGATTCAACAAAACTAGAGCTCTCTATTGCACATAATAGCCTACAACAATCAACTTCTTCAACAAAAATAGATTCAACAGCTTTAATAAAATTAGAGCACATAATCGCCTACAACAATCAACAGCTTTAACAACAACAGATTCAACAGCTTCAATTAAACTAGGGCACTTAATAGCCTACAACAATCAACAGCTTCAACAAAACTAGAGCTCACTAGAGCATATAATAGCCTACAATCAACAGCTTCAACCACAGATTCAACAGCTTCAACAAAACTAGAGCTCTCTAAAGCACATTATGTAGCCTACAACAATCAACAGCTTCAACAACAACAGATTCAATAGTTAAAAAAAAACTAGAGCTGTCTATAGCATGTAATAGCCTCCAACAATCAACAGCTTCAACAACAACAAATTCGACAGCTTAAACAACACTAGACCTCTCTATAAGATATAATAGCCTACAACAATCAACAGCTTCAACAACAGATTCAACAGCTTAAACAAAACTAGAGCTCTCTAGAGCACATAATAACCTACAACAATCAACAGCTTCAACAACAGATTCAACTGCTTCAACAAAACTAGAGCTCTCTATTGCACATAATAGCCTACAACAATCAACAGCTTCAACAACAACAGATTCAACAGCTTAAACAAAACTAGAGCTCTCTATAGCATGTAATAGCCTACAACAATCAACAGCTTCAGCAACAACAGTTTCGACAGCTTAAACAAAACTAGACCTCTCTATAAGATATAATAACCTACAAAAATCAACAGCTTCAACAACAGATTCAACAGCTTAAACAAAAGTAGAGCTCTCTAGAGCACATAATAACCTACAACAATCAACAGCTTCAACAACAGATTCAACAGCTTCAACAAAACTAGAGCTCTCTATTGCACATAATAGCCTACAACAATCAACAGCTTCAACAACAACAGATTCAACAGCTTAAACAAAACTAGAGTTCTCTATAGCATGTAATAGCCTATGACAATCAACAGCTTCAACAACAACAGTTTCGACAGCTTAAACAAAACTAGACCTCTCTATAAGATATAATAGCCTACAAAAATCAACAGCTTCAACAACAGATTCAACAGCTTAAACAAAACTAGAGCTCACTATAGCATATAATAGCCTACAACAATCAACAGCTTCAACAACAGATTCAACAGCTTCAACAAACCTAGAGCTCTCTAGAGCACATAATAGCTTACAACAATCAACAGCTTCTACAACAAATTCAACAGCTTCAACATAGTGATTGAAGCTATTGATTTATTGGGGCGAGCCTACACTTACACAAAATAGACTGACTCACAATCAACAGCTTTAATTGTACTAACAAGATCAACTGATTGAACAGCTTCAACACTACCAACAATCAACAGCTTCAACAACAGATTCAACATCAACGACAATCAACAACTTCAGCATGGTTATCAACAGATTTAACAACTGATTCAACAGCTTCAAGAACAGATTCAACAACTACAGCTTCAACAATCAACAGCTTCAACAACAGATTTAACAGCTTCAACAAAACTAGAGCTCTCAAGAACTCATAATAGCCTACAACAATCAACAGCTTCAACAACAGATTCAACTGCTTCAACAAAACTAGAGCTCTCTAAAGCACATAATGTAGCCTACAACAATCAACAGCTTCAACAACAGATTCAACAACTTCAACAAAACTAGAGCTCTCTATTACACATAATAGCCTACAACAATCAACAGCTTCAACAACAACAGATTCAACAGCTTGAACAAAACTAGAACTCTCTATAGCATATAATAGCCTACAACAATCAACAGCTTCAACAACAACAGATTCAACAGCTTAAACAAACTAGACCTCTCTATAAGATATAATAGCCTACAACAATCAACAGCTTCAACAACAGATTGAACAGCTTCAACAAAATTAGAGCTCTCTATTGCACATAATAGCCTACAACAATCAACAGCTTCAACAACAACAGATTCGACAGCTTAAACAAAACTAGAGCTCTCTATAGCATATAATAGCCTACAACAATCAACTACTTCAACAAAAGTTTCGACAGCTTAAACAAAACAAGACCTCTCTATAATATATAATAGCCTACAACAATCAACAATTTCAACAACAGATTCGACAGCTTAAACAAAACTAGAGCTCTCTATAACATATAATAGCCTACAACAATCAACAGCTTCAACAACAGATTCAACAGCTTAAACAAAACTAGAGCTCTCTATAGCATATAATAGCCTACAACAATCAACAGCTTCAACAACAACAGATTCATCAGCTTCAACAAAACTAGAGCTCTCTATTGCACATAATAGCCTACAACAATCAACTTCTTCAACAAAAATAGATTCAACAGCTTTAATAAAAATAGAGTACATAATAGCCTACAACAATCAACAGCTTTAACAACAACAGATTCAACAGCTTCAATTAAATTAGGGCACTTAATAGCCTACAACAATCAACAGCTTCAACAAAACTAGAGCTCACTAGAGAATATAATAGCCTACAATCAACAGCTTCAACCACAGATTCAACAGCTCCAACAAAACTAGAGCTCTCTAAAGCACATAATGTAGCCTACAACAATCAACAGCTTCAACAAAACTAGAGCTCACTAGAGCATATAATAGCCTACAATCAACAGCTTCAACCACAGATTCAACAGCTTCAACAAAACTAGAGCTCTCTAAAGCACATAATGTAGCCTACAACAATCAACAGCTTCAACAAAACTAGAGCTCACTAGAGCATATAATAGCCTACAATCAACAGCTTCAACCACAGATTCAACAGCTTCAACAAAACTAGAGCTCTCTAAAGCACATTATGTAGCCTATAACAATCAACAGCTTCAACAACAACAGATTCAACAGCTTAAACAAAACTAGAGCTGTCTATAGCATGTAATAGCCTACAACAATCAACAGCTTCAACAACAAATTCGACAGCTTAAACAAAACTAGACCTCTCTATAAGATATAGTACCCTACAACAATCAACAGCTTCAACAACAGATTCAACAGCTTAAACAAAACTAGAGCTCTCTAGAGCACATAATGGCTTACAACAATCAACAGCTTCTACAACAAATTCAACAGCTTCAACATAGTGATTGAAGCTATTGATTTATTGGGGCGAGCCTACACTTACACAAAATAGACTGTACTCACAATCAACAGCTTTAATTGTACTAACAAGATCAACTGATTGAACAGCTTCAACACTACCAACAATCAACAGTTTCAACATCAACGACAATCAACAACTTCAACATGGTTATCAACAGATTCAACAACTGATTCAACAGCTTCAAAAACAGATTCAACAACTACAGCTTCAACAATCAACAGCTTCAACAACAGATTTAACAGCTTCAACAAAACTAGAGCTCTCAAGAGCTCATAATAGCCTACAACAATCAACAGCTTCAACAACAGATTCAACTGCTTCAACAAAACTAGAGCTCTCTAAAGCACATAATGTAGCCTACAACAATCAACAGCTTCAACAACAGATTCAACTGCTTCAACAAAACTAGAGCTCTCTAAAGCACATAATGTAGCCTACAACAATCAACAGCTTCAACAACAGATTCAACTGCTTCAACAAAACTAGAGCTCTCTAAAGCACATAATGTAGCCTACAACAATCATCAGCTTCAACAACAGATTCAACTGCTTCAACAAAACTAGAGCTCTCTAAAGCACATAATGTAGCCTACAACAATCAACAGCTTCAACAACAGATTCAACAACTTCAACAAAACTAGAGCTCTCTATTACACATAATAGCCTACAACAATCAACAGCTTCAACAACAACAGATTCAACAGCTTGAACAAAACTAGAGCTCTCTATAGCATATAATAGCCTACAACAATCAACAGCTTCAACAACAACAGATTCAACAGCTTAAACAAACTAGACCTCTCTATAAGATATAGTAGCCTGCAACGATCAACAACTTCAACAACATCAGATTCAACAGCTTCAACAAAACTAGAGCTCTCTATTGCACATAATAGCCTACAACAATCAACTTCTTCAACAAAAATAGATTCAACAGCTTTAATAAAAATAGAGCACATAATAGCCTACAACAATCAACAGCTTTAACAACAACAGATTCAACAGCTTCAATTAAACTAGGGCACTTAATAGCCTACAACAATCAACAGCTTGAACAAAACTAGAGCTCACTAGAGCATATAATAGCCTACAATCAACAGCTTCAACCACAGATTCATCAGCTTCAACAAAACTAGAGCTCTCTAAAGCAAATAATGTAGCCTACAACAATCAACAGCTTCAACAACAACAGATTCAACAGCTTAAAAAAAATAGAGCTGTCTATAGCATGTAATAGCCTACAACAATCAACAGCTTCAACAACAATAGATTCGACAGCTTAAACAAAACTAGACCTCTCTACAAGATATAATAGCCTACAACAATCAACAGCTTCAACAACAGATTCAACAGCTTAAACAAAACTAGAGCTCTCTAGAGCACATAATAACCTACAACAATCAAAGGCTTCAACAACAGATTCAACTGCTTAAACAAAACTAGAGCTCTCTAGAGCACATAATAACCTACAACAATCAAAGGCTTCAACAACAGATTCAACTGCTTCAACAAAACTAGAGCTCTCTAAAGCACATAATGTAGCCTACAACAATCAACGGTTTCAACAACAGATTCAACAACTTCAACAAAACTAGAGCTCTCTATTACACATAATAGCCTACAACAATCAACAGCTTCAACAACAACAGATTCAACAGCTTGAACAAAACTAGAGCTCTCTATAGTATATAATAGCCTACAACAATCAACAGCTTCAACAACAGATTCAACAGCTTAAACAAAACTAGACCTCTCTATAAGATATAATAGCCTACAACAATTAACAGCTTCAACAGATTCAACAGCTTAAACAAAACTAGAGCTCTCTATAGCATATAATAGCCTACATCAATCAACAGCTTCAACAACAGATTCAACAGCTTCCACAAAACTAGAGCTCTCTAGAGCACATAGTGTAGCCTACAACAATCAACATCTTCAGCAAAAATAGATTCAACAGCTTTAATAAAATTAGAGCACATAATAGCCTACAACAATCAACAGCCTTAACAACAAAAGATTCAACATCTTCAACAAGAGATTCAACAGCTTCAACAAAACTAGAGCTCTCTAGAGCTCACAATAGCCTACAACAATCAACAGCTTCAACAACAGATTTAACAAAACTAGAGTTCTCCAGAGGACATAATAGCCTACAACAATCAACAGCTTCAACAACAGATTCAAAATTTTCAACATAACTAGAGCTCTCTGGAGCTCATAATAGCCTACAACAATCAACAGCTTTAACAACAGACTCAACAGCTTCATTAACAACAGATTCAACAGCTTCAACAAAACTAGAGCTCTCTATTGCACATAATAGCCTACAATAATCAACAGCTTCAACAACAGATTCAATCGCTCCAACATATCTAGAGCTCTCTAGAGCACATAATGTAGCCTACAACAATCAACAGCTTCAACAACAGATTCAACTGCCTTAACACAACTAGAGCTCTCTATAGCATATAATAGCCTACAACAATCAACAGCTTCAACAACAACAGATTCAACAGCTTAAACAAACTAGACCTCTCTATAAGATATAGTAGCCTGCAACGATCAACAGCTTCAACAACAGATTCAACAGCTTCAACAAAATTAGAGCTCTCTAATGCACATAATAGCCTACAACAATCAACAGCTTCAACAACAACAGATTCGACAGCTTAAACAAAACTAGAGCTCTCTATAGCATATAATAGCCTACAACAATCAACAGCTTCAACAACAGATTCAACAGCTTAAACAAACTAGAGCTCTCTTATAGTATATAATAGCCTACAACAATCAACAACTTCAACAACATCAGATTCAACAGCTTCAACAAAACTAGAGCTCTCTATTGCACATAATAGCCTACAACAATCAACTTCTTCAACAAAAATAGATTCAACAGCTTTAATAAAAATAGAGCACATAATAGCCTACAACAATCAACAGCTTTAACAACAACAGATTCAACAGCTTCAATTAAACTAGGGCACTTAATAGCCTACAACAATCAACAGCTTGAACAAAACTAGAGCTCACTAGAGCATATAATAGCCTACAATCAACAGCTTCAACCACAGATTCAACAGCTTCAACAAAACTAGAGCTCTCTATAGCATATAATAGCCTACAACAATCAACAGCTTCAACAACAACAGATTCAACAGCTTAAAAAAAATAGAGCTGTCTATAGCATGTAATAGCCTACAACAATCAACAGCTTCAACAACAATAGATTCGACAGCTTAAACAAAACTAGACCTCTCTACAAGATATAATAGCCTACAACAATCAACAGCTTCAACAACAGATTCAACAGCTTAAACAAAACTAGAGCTCTCTAGAGCACATAATAACCTACAACAATCAAAGGCTTCAACAACAGATTCAACTGCTTAAACAAAACTAGAGCTCTCTAGAGCACATAATAACCTACAACAATCAAAGGCTTCAACAACAGATTCAACTGCTTCAACAAAACTAGAGCTCTCTAAAGCACATAATGTAGCCTACAACAATCAACAGCTTCAACAACAGATTCAACAACTTCAACAAAACTAGAGCTCTCTATTACACATAATAGCCTACAACAATCAACAGCTTCAACAACAACAGATTCAACAGCTTGAACAAAACTAGAGCTCTCTATAGTATATAATAGCCTACAACAATCAACAGCTTCAACAACAGATTCAACAGCTTAAACAAAACTAGACCTCTCTATAAGATATAATAGCCTACAACAATTAACAGCTTCAACAGATTCAACAGCTTAAACAAAACTAGAGCTCTCTATAGCATATAATAGCCTACATCAATCAACAGCTTCAACAACAGATTCAACAGCTTCCACAAAACTAGAGCTCTCTAGAGCACATAGTGTAGCCTACAACAATCAACATCTTCAGCAAAAATAGATTCAACAGCTTTAATAAAATTAGAGCACATAATAGCCTACAACAATCAACAGCCTTAACAACAAAAGATTCAACATCTTCAACAAGAGATTCAACAGCTTCAACAAAACTAGAGCTCTCTAGAGCTCACAATAGCCTACAACAATCAACAGCTTCAACAACAGATTTAACAAAACTAGAGTTCTCCAGAGGACATAATAGCCTACAACAATCAACAGCTTCAACAACAGATTTAACAAAACTAGAGTTCTCCAGAGGACATAATAGCCTACAACAATCAACAGCTTCAACAACAGATTCAAAATTTTCAACATAACTAGAGCTCTCTAGAGCTCATAATAGCCTACAACAATCAACAGCTTTAACAACAGACTCAACAGCTTCATTAACAACAGATTCAACAGCTTCAACAAAACTAGAGCTCTCTATTGCACATAATAGCCTACAATAATCAACAGCTTCAACAGCAGATTCAATCGCTCCAACATATCTAGAGCTCTCTAGAGCACATAATGTAGCCTACAACAATCAACAGCTTCAACAACAGATTCAACTGCCTTAACACAACTAGAGCTCTTTAGAACACATAATTATAGCCTACAACAATCAACATTTTCAACAACAGATTCAACAGCTTCAATAAAACTAGAGCACATAATAGCCTACAACAATCAAGAGCTTTAACAACAACAGATTCAACAGCTTCAACAATAACAGATTCAACAACTTCAACAAAACTAGAACTCTCTAGAGCACATAATAGCCTTCAGCAATCAACAGCTTTAACAACAGATTCAACTGCTCCAACATAACTAGAGCTCTCTAGAGCACATAATGTAGCCTACAATGATCAACATCTTCAACAACAGATTCAACAATTTCAACAAATTTAGAGCTCTCTAGAGCACATAATAGCCTGCAATAATCAACAGCTTCAACAACAGGTTCATCTGCCTTAACAAAACTAGAGCTCTTTAGAGCACATAATATATCCTACAACAATCAACAGGTTCAACAAAAACAGATTCAACAGTTTCAACAACAGATTCAACAGCTTAAGCAAAATTAGAGCTCTCTAGAGCACATAATGTAGCCTACAACAATCAACATCTTCAACAACAGATTCAACTGCTTCAACAAAACTAGAGCTCTGTAGAGCACATAATGTAGCCTACAATAATCAACATCTTCAACAACAACAGATTCAACAGTTTTAACAAAACTAGAGCTCTCTAGAGCACATAATAGCCTACAACAATCAACAGCTTCCACAACAAATTCAACAGCTTGAACAAAACTAGAACTCTCTAGAGTACATAATATCCTACAACAATCACCAGCTTAAACAACTGATTTAACAGCTTCAACAAAGGTAGAGCTCTCTAGAGCACATAATAGCCTACAACAATCAACAGCTTCAACAACAACAGATTCAACAGCTTCAACAAAACTAGAGCTCCCTAGAGCACATAATAACCTACAACAATCAACAGCTTCAACAAGAGATTCATCTTCGACAAAACTTGAGCTCTCTAGAACACATAATGTAGCCTACAACAATCAACGTCTTCAACAACAGATCCAACAGCTTCAATAAAACTAGAGAACATAATAGCCTACAACAATCAACAGCTTTAACAACAATAGATTCAGCAACAACGGATTGAACAGCTTCGACAGAATTCGATCTTTCTAGAGCACATAATGTAGCCTACAACAATCAACATCTTCAACAACAGATTCAACAGCTTCAATAAAACTAGATCACATAATAGCCCACAACAATCATCAGCTCTAACAACAGATTCAACAGCTTTAACAACAACAGATTCAACAGCTTCAATAAATCTAGAGCTCTCTAGAGTACATAATAGCCTACAACAATCAACCGCTTCAACAACAGATTCAACTGCCTTAACAAATCTAGAGTTCTTTAGAGCACATAATGTAGCCTGCAACAATCAACATTTTCAACAACAGGTTCAACAGCTCCAATAAAACCAGAGCACATAATAGCCTACAACAATCAATAGCTTTAACAACAACAGATTCAACAGCTTCACCATCAACATATTCAACAGCTTCAACAAAACTTGAGCTCTCTAGAACACATAATAGCCTACAACAATGAACAACTTCAACAGGAGATTCTACTGCTTCAACAAAATTAAAGCTCTGTCAAGCACGTTATGTAGCCTACAATAATCATCAGCTTCAACAACAGGTTCAACTGCTTCAACAGAACTTGAGCTCTCTAGAGCACATAATGTAGCCTACAACAATCAACAACAATCAAGAACAACAGATTCAACAGCTTCAATAAAACTAGAGCACATAATAGCCTACAACAATCAACAGGTTCAACAAAAACAGATTCAACAGTTTCAACAACAACAGATTCAACAGCTTAAACAAAATTAGAGCTCTCTAGAGCACGTAATGTAGCCTACAACAATCAACATCTTCAACAACAGATTCAACAGCTTCTACAAAACTAGAGCTCTCTAGTGCACATAGTATAGCCTACAACAATCAACAATTTCAACAACAGATTCAACTACTTCAATACAGCTAGAGCACATAATAGCCTACAACAATCAACAGCTTTAACAACAGATTCAACAGCTTCAACAACAACAGATTCAACAGCTTAAACAAATTAGAGCTCTCTAGAGCACGTAATGTAGCCTACAACAATCAACATCTTCAACAACAGATTCAACAGCTTCTACAAAACTAGAGCTCTCTAGTGCACATAGTATAGCCTACAACAATCAACAATTTCAACAACAGATTCAACTACTTCAATACAGCTAGAGCACATAATAGCCTACAACAATCAACAGCTTTAACAACAACAGATTCAACAGCTTCAACAACAACAGATTCAACAGCTTCAACAAAACTAGATTTATCTAGAGCACATAATGTAGCCTACAACAATCAATATCTCCAACAACAGATTCGACAACATTAGAAAAACTAGAGCTATCTGGAACACAAAAAAACCTGACAATCAAGAGCTTCAACAACAACAGATACAACAGCTTTGACAAAAGTAGATTTCTCTAGAGAACATAATGTAACCTAGAACAATTAACATTTTCAACAAGAATACATTCAACAACTTCAATAAAACTAGAGCACATAATAGCTTATAGCAATCATCAGCTCTAACAACAACAGATTCAACAGCTCAACAACAACAACAGATTCAACAGCTTCAAAAAAAACTAGAGCTCTCTAGAGCACATAATGCATCCTACAATAATCAACATCTTCAACAACAACAGATTCAACAATTTCAACAAAATTAGAGCTCTCTAGAACGTATAATAGCCTACAACGATCAACAGCTTCAACAACAACGGATTCTAGAATGAAGGCTCATAACTACGTTGTTGATGCAAGGAGAGTAGTTTGTGGAGCGCTATTGAACGTAGTTTAATGTACAGTAGAGACAGAACGTTTCGGACCGTGGTCCTTCGTTAGCTGCAAAAGGCACTCAAGACATAGCGCTCCACAAACTACTCTCCTTGCAACAACGGATTCAACAGCTTCGACGAATCTAGAACTCTCTAGAGCACATAATGTAGCCTACAACAATCAACATCTTCAACAACAGATTCAACAGCTTTAACAAAATTAGAGCTCTTTAGAGCACATAATAGCCTACAACAATCAACAGCTTCAACAAAACGAACTCTCTAGAGCACACAATGTAGCCTACAACAATCAACAGATTCAACAACAACAGATTCAACAACTTCAATAAAGCTAGAACACATAATAGCCTACAACAATGTACAACTTTAATAACAACAGATTCAACAGCTTGAACAAGAACAGATTTAACGGCTTGAACAAAACTAGAGCTCTTTAGAGCACATAATGTTGCCTACAACAATCAACATCTTCAACAACAGATTCAACAGCTTTAACAAAATTAGAGCTTTTTAGAGTAATATAGGCTACAACAATCAACAGCTTCAACAGATTCAACAATTTCAACAAAACTAGAGCTCTCTAGAGCACATAATAGCCTACAACAATCAACCGCTTTAACAACAACAGACTCAACAGCTTCAACAAAACTAGAGCTCTCTAGAGCACAAAATAGCCTACAACAATCAACAGCTTTAACAGCAACAGATTCAACAGCTTCAACAACAGATTCAACAGCTTCAACAAAACAAGAGCTCTCTAGAGTACATAATAGCCTACAACAATCAACAGCTTCAACAACAGATTCAACAGCTTCAACATAACTAGAGCTATAATCTAGCCTACAACAATCAACAGCTTCAACAACAGATTCAACAGCTTCAACAAAACTAGAGCTCTCTAATGCACATAATAGCCTACAACAAACAACAGCTTCAATGACAACTGATTCAACAGCTTCAACAACAACAGATTCAACAGCTTCAACAAAACTAGAGCTTTCTAGAGCACATAATAGCCTACAACAATCAACAGCTTCAACAGCAACAGTTTCAACAGCTTCAACAAATCTAGAACTCTCTATTGCACATAATAGCCTACAATAAACAACAGCTTCAACAACAACAGATTCAACAGCTTCAATAAAACTAGAGCACATAATAGCCTACAACATTCAACAGCTTTAACAACAACAGATTCAACAGCTTCAACAACATTTTCAACAGCTTCAACAAAACTAGAGCTCTCTAGAGCTCATAATAGCCTACAACAATCAACAGCTTCAACAACAGGTTTGACTGCTTCAACAGAACTAGAGCTCTCTAGAGCACATATTGTAGCCTACAACGATCAACATCTTCAACCACAGATTCAACAATTTCAACAAATCTAGAGCTCTCTAGAGCACATAATAGCCTACAACAATCAACATTTTCAACAACAGATTCAATAGCTTCAATAAAACGAGAGCACATAATAGCCTACAACAATCAACAGGTTCAACAAAAACAGATTCAACAGTTTCAACAGATTCAACAGCTTAAACAAAATTAGAGCTCTCTAGAGCACGTAATGTAGCCTACAACAATCAACATTTTCAACAACAACAGATTCAACAGTTTTAACAAAACAAGAGCTCTCTAGAGCACATAATAGCCTACAGCAATCAACAGTTCAACAACAGATTCAGCAGTTTGAACAGAACTAGAGCTCTCTAGAGCACATAATATCCTACAACAATCAACAGCTTGAACAACAGATTCAACAAAAGTAGAGCTCTCTAGAGCACATAATAGCCTACAACAATCAACAGCTTCAACAACAACAGATTCAACAGCTTCAACAAAACTAGAGCTCTCTAGAGCCACATAATAGCCTACAACAATCAACAGCTTCAACAACAGCAGATTCAGTTTCGACAAAACTTGAGCTCTCTAGAACACCTAATGTAGCCTACAACAATCAACATCTTCAACAACAGGTCCAACAGCTTCAATAAACCTGAGAACATAATAGCCTACAACAATCAACAGCTTTAACAACAATAGATTCAACAACAACGGATTGAACAGCTTCGACAGAACTAGATCTTTCTAGAGCACATAATGTAGCCTACAACAATCAACATCTTCAACAACAGATTCAACAGCTTCAATAAAACTAGAGCACATAATAGCCCACAGTAATCACCAGCTTTAACAACAACAGATTCAACAACTTCAACAATAACAGATTCAACAGCTTCAACAAAACTAGAGTTCTCTAGAGTACATAATTACCTTCAACAATCAACAGCTTTAACAACAGATTCAACAGTTTTAACAAAACCAGAGCTCTCTAGAGCACATAATAGCCTACAACAATCAACAGCTTCAACAACAGATTCAACAGTTTGAACAAAACTAGAGCTCTCTAGAGCACATAATATCCTACAACAATCAACAGCTTGAACAACATATTTAACAGCTTCAACAAAACTAGAGCTCTCTAGAGCCACATAATAGCCTACAACAATCAACAGCTTCAACAGCAACAGATTCAACAGCTTCAACAAAACTAGAGCTCTCTAGAGCCACATAATAGCCTACAACAATCAACAGCTTCAACAACAGCAGATTCAGTTTCGACAAAACTTGAGCTCTCTAGAACACCTAATGTAGCCTACAACAATCAACATCTTCAACAACAGGTCCAACAGCTTCAATAAAACTGAGAACATAATAGCCTACAACAATCAACAGCTTTAACAACAATAGACTCAACAACAACGGATTGAACAGCTTCGACAGAACTAGATCTTTCTAGAGCACATAATGTAGCCTACAACAATCAACATCTTCAACAACTGATTCAACAGCTTCAATAAAACTAGAGCACATAATAGCCCACAATAATCACCAGCTTTAACAACAACAGATTCAACAACTTCAACAATAACAGATTCAACAGCTTCAACAGAACTAGAGTTCTCTACAGTACATAATTACCTTCAACAATCAACAGCTTTAACTACAGATTCAACTGCTCCAACATAACTAGAGCTCTCTAGAGCACATAATGTAGCCTACAACAACCAACAACTTTAACAACAACAGATTCAACAGCTTCAATAAATCTAGAGTTCTCTAGAGCACATATAGCCTACAACAATCAACAGCTTCAACAACGGATTCAACTGCCTTAACAAATCTAGAGTTCTTTAGAGCACATAATGTAGCCTACCACAATCAACATTTTCAACAACAGGTTCAACAGCTCCAATAAAACTTGAGCACATAATAGCTTACAACAATCAATAGCTTTAACAACAACAGATTCAACAGCTACACCATCAACATATTCAACAGCTTCAACAAAACTTGAGCTCTCTAGAACACATAATAGCCTACAACAATGAACAACTTCAACAGGTAATTCTACTGCTTCAACAAAATTAGAGCTCTGTCGAGCATATTATGTAGCCTACAACAATCAACAGCTTCAACAACAGGTTCAACTGCTTCAACAGAACTAGAGCTCTCTAGAGTACATAATGTAGCCTACAACGATCAACATCTTCAACCACAGATTCAACGATTTCAACAAATTTAGAGCTCTTTAGAGCACATAATAGCCTACAACAATCAACAGTTTCAACAACAGATTCAACTGCTTCAATAAAGATATAGCTCTCTAGAGCACATGATGTATCCTACAACAAGCAACAGATTCAACAGCTTCAACAATGAAAACCTTCAACGACAGATTTAACAACATTAACAATCAACAACTTCAACAGATTCAACTACAGATTTAACAGCTTCAACAATCAATAGCTTCAACAACAGATTCAACAACTTCAGATTCAACAGCTACTACAGTCAAGATTAATCAACAGCTTCAACAGCAGATTCAACAACAGTCAACAGCAACAGATTGAACATCAACATTTAACAGTTTCGACATGGTGATCAAGAGATTTAACAGCTTCAACAATCATAACCACCAATCAACAGCTCTAAATATACTAACAAGATTAGCAGATTCAACAACAGCTTCAACAATCAACAGCATCAACAACAGATTCAACATCAATGACAATCAACAACTTCAACAACAACTGATATAACATCAACAATAACAACAATCAACAGCTTCAACAACAGATTCAACAGCTTTAACAATCAATAGCTTCAACATTGTGATTGAAGCTATTGATTTATTGGGGCAAGCCTATACTTACACAAGATAGACTGTACTAACAATCAACAGCTTAAACTATACTAACAAGATCAACAGATTCAACAGTTTCAACAATCATAACAACAATCAACAGCATCAACAACAGATTAAACAACATCAACAACTTCAACAATGTGATCAACATGTTAAACAACAGATTCAACACCTTCAACAATCAACAGCTTTAACAACAGATTCAACAACTTCAGATTCAACAGCTTCAACTATCAACAGCTTCAACAACAAATTCAACATCAACAACAAATAACTTCAATATGGTGATCATCAGCTTTAACAACAGATTCTACAAGTTTAGATTTAAGAGCTTCAACAACCAACAGCTTCAACAACAGATTCAATATCAACAACTTCAACATGGTGATCAACAGATTAAACAACGGATTCAACAGCTTCAACAACAGATTCAACAACTTGAGATTCAACAGCTTCAACAATCAACAGCCTCAACAACAGCAGATTCAACAACAGAAACAGATTCAACAACATCAACAACAATTCACAGTTTCAACATGGTAATCAACAGATTCAACAGCTTCAACAATCATAATCAACAATCAATAGCTTAAACAACAGATTCAACAACTTCAACAATATTAACAACAATCAACAACTTCAACAACAACAAATTTAACATCAACAACACCAACAACAATCAACAGCTTCAACAACAGATTCAACAGCTTCAACAATCAACAGCTTCAACATGGTGATTAAAGGTATTGATTTATTGGGGCGAGCCTACACTTACACAAAATAGACTGTACTAACAATCAACAGCTTCAACTATACTAACAAGATCAACAGGTTCAATAGCCTCAACAATCATAACCAACAATCAACAGCTTCAACAACATCAACAACAATCAACTACTTCAACATGGTGATCAACGGATATAAACAACAGATTTAACTGCTTCAACAATCGACAACTTCAACAACGGATTCAACAACTTCAGATTTAACAGTTTCAACAATGAACAGGTTCAATAACAAGAGATTCAACAACAATCAACAGCAACAGATTCAACATCAACAACAATCATCAACTTCAACATGGAAATCAACAGCTTCAACAACAGATTCAACTACTTCAGATTCAACGGCTTCAACAACAGATTTAACAGCTTCAACATGGTGATTGAAGCTATTAATTTATTGGAACGAGCCTACACTTACACAAGATGGACTGTACTAACAATCAACAGCTTAAACTATACTAACAAGATCAACAGATTCAACAACAGATTCAACTGCTTCAAAAATCATAATCAACAATCAACATCTTCAACAACGGATTCAATAACAGATTTAACAACATCAACAATCATCAACTTCATCATGGAGATCAACAGATTCAACAGCTTTAACAATCAACAGCTTGAACAACAGCTTCAGATTCCACAGCTTCAAGAATCAACATCAACAGATTTAACAGCTTCAACAGTCAACAGCTTCAACATGGTGATTGAAGCTATTGATTTATTGGGACGAGCCTACTCTTAGACACAATAGACTGTACTAACAATCAACAGCTTCAGTTATACTAATATCAACAGATTCAACAACTTCATCAATCATAACCAACAATCAAAAGCTTCCACAACAACAGATTCAACAATATCAACAACATTCAACAGCTTCAACAACAGATTTAACTACTTCAGATTCAACAGCTTCAACAATCAACAGCTTCATCAACAACAGATTCAACAGATTCAACGTGGTGATTGAAGCTATTGATTTATTGGGGCGAGCCTGAGCGAGCCCCACATAAACTGTACAGCAATGCCTGCAATAATATGGTGTATGTATGTATGTATGTTTGGTACGTCCGTATACAACAATTAACAGGTTCAACATGGTGATCAACAGATTCAACAGCTTCAACTATCATAGCCAACAATCAACAGCTTCAACTATACTAACAAGATCAACAGATTCAACAACTGCTTCAACAATTATAATCAACAATCAACAGCTTCAACAACAGATTCAACTAATTCAACACCATCAACAATAAACAGCTCAATAACACCAGATTTAACATTGTAAACACCAATAACAATCAACAGCTTCAACAACAGATTCAACAGATTCAACAATCAACAGCTTAATTCAACATGGTGATTGAAGCTATTGATTTATTGGGGCGAGCCTCCTCTTACGCAAAATAGACTGTACTACCGTAAAAGTTCTAATTACAGTGCCAAAAAATTTAATTCTAATCTTCAGTTGGCGCTTCTATTGGAGCCAAAAAATACTTCTAAAGTCGATAGTGGCGCTTAAATTAGGGTGGTGCTTAGTGAATAGGACACTACATACAAAAGCACAGCGTTTTCTATTTAGTAAGCGCCGCTTTGTGACTGCAGTTGGCGCTATAAATAGAGTGCAACAATCGTCGTTAACCTCCAAGTGGCGCTTATATTAGGGTGGTGCTATAATTCGAACATTAATTTTACGGTAACAATCAACAGCTTCAACTATGCTAACAAGATTAACAGATTCAACAGCCTCACCAATCTATCCAACAATCAACGGCTTCAACACCAGATTAAACAACATCAACAACTTCAACAAGGTGATCAACCATTTAAACAACAGATTCAACAGCTTCAACAACAGATTCAACAACTTCAGATTTAACAGCTTCAACAATCTACAGCTTCAACAACGGATTCAACAATTGTCAATAGCAACAGATTTAATAACATCAAAATTAACAGCTTCCACTTGGTGATCAACAGATTCAACAGCCTCAACAATCTTAACCGACAATCAACAGCTTCAACTATACTAACAAGAACCACTGATTCAACAGCAGATTCAACTACAGATTCAACAGCTTTAATAACCATGATCAACAATCAACAACTTCAACAACAGATTCAACAACAATCAACAGCTTCAATAACAACTGATTTAACATCAACACCAACAACAATCAACAGCTTCAACAACAGATTCAACAGCTTCAACAATCATAACCAACAATCAACAGCTTCAACAACACAGATTCAACAACTTCAACAACATTCAACAACTTCAACATGGTGATCAATTGACTAAACAACAGATTCAATAGCTTCAACAATCAACAGCCTCAATAGCAGATTCAGCACAATCCGATTCAACAGCTTCAACAATCAACATGTTCAACAACAGTTCAACAACAATCAATAGTAACAGATTCAACATCAAGAACAATATTATTAACAGCTTCAACATGGTGATCAACAGATTCAACAGCTTCAACAATCATAACAATCAACAGCTTCAACAACACAGATTCAACATCAACAACATTCAACAACTTCAACATGGTGATCAATTGACTAAACAACAGATTCAACAGCTTCAACAATCAACAGCCTCAATAGCAGATTCAGCACAATCCGATTCAACAGCTTCAACAATCAACATGTTCAACAACAGATTCAACAACAATCAATAGTAACAGATTCAACAACATCAAGAACAATATTAACAGCTTCAACATGGTGATCAACAGATTCAACAGCTTCAACAATTATAACCAACAATCAACAGCTTAGACTATACTAACAAGATCAACAGATTCAACAACTTCAACAATCATAATCAATAATTAACAGCTTCAACAACAGATTCAACAACAGATTTAACAACATCAACAACAATCAACAGCTTCAACAACAACGGATTTAGCATCAACACCAACAACAATCAACAGCTTCAACAATCAACAGCTTCAACATGGTGATTGAAGCTATTGATTTATTGGGGCGAGCCTGAGCGAGCCCCACATAAACTGTACAGCAATGCCTGCAATAATATGGTGGATGTATGTATGTATGTTCGGTACGTCCGTCATCCGCGCACCGCTTTATAGACTCTGTTCGGAGTCGCATGCAATCTTTTGTGCTGAAATTTTGCGCTCAGAAACAACTGCGACAGCATGCTCTAATTTAGTACATTTTTGTAATATTTCCCTCGTGGTGTCACATTTATGGATCCAAGATTAACTTGTGGGGAAATCAGGATACGGCTAGAACGACAACAACAGCACCGTACCGTACCAGTGGAGGCTTCAGGCAAACTGGTAACGTTTCATAGCCTCGGGCTCTTCCCACCCCTAGGCCCTAAGGAAGTGCTATACACCCCGCGCTAACACATGTTCGCTTTTTTCTCGCGCTTCGAACTTAGTGCCAATGGGCCAAACGGACACGCCGGAATTATCTATATAGGAGAACGGCTTCGGTGGCCTATACGGCGGACAGCATACTCGCTATAATTCTGTCATGGTAGCTATGAGGAACCAACTAGGGAAGTTCACTGCATGTGGACTTTCCTGCTGATAGCCGCTTCGTAGCGCTCGAAAAGCATCGATATTGCGTTTATTCCCATAGACGACAGTTTATTCTTGCCAACCAAGAAAGTGTGATACACCCCGCGTTAACACACGTTCGAGAGCTTTCTTGCGCCTCGAGCCTAGTGCCAATGGTCATGCCAGAATTATCTACAATATGGTAGGAGGTAAACATTCATATGGAGTTTGCTTTATATCTCTGACATGCTCACAAGTGTAGATCTAAAGTGCTTGTCCCGGCCCTTAATGCACCTGAGCATTGCTGATATTACTGGTTCACAGTGATAGTGAATACTTTTGAGTATGAAGATTTTCGCGGAAATCAGCATGGGCGCAAAAGAAAAGCTCAGTTCTAAGGAAAGACAGCGTTATATCACAGACAAACGAGCAGCACTAGATCGCGAGTATGCAACCACAGATAGGCCCAAGCACCACCTACTAAACGAGCCCTTAACCGTGGCCCCACCCACCTTCGTTCATGCAGGGCGTGCGCACAAAGTACCGCTAGTTCCGGAGGTAGAGAGCGGACAATGTCGACCATTACCGGACGAAGGTGAAAAATTACATTAAAAAATCGCGGCTGCGGTTATCAATATATGACACGTAAATGGCATCAAATGCATCATGAACATCCTTCTTACATTCTGCCTTAGATTTGAATATTCATCCAAAAATTGTGAAATACAACGTGAACACATAAAGTAATGCAATATATGCATTGTCCAGAAACTACCTCTGAAAGCTCTTTACAAAAAAAAAAAAAAAAAAATTGGTTTATGCTTATAATACGGTCAAAAAATTCTAAAAATTCTCCATACATTCTAGTATACGCATACCAAATGAAAAAATAAATCATAAAAAAATTGATGCCGTTGTGTAATTTACAAATCATGAAAAATCTTAGCTACCATAAAAAACCAGCTTCTGGACCAAAATGAGAAAAAGTTGCAACTGTTTAGAGCAGTGTTGTGCAGCTTCTGTGTGGATACACATCACAAGAAATGAGATGCAGCTAGTACTTACATGGCCCCTACCTCGTGGCAAGTGGTGAAGGATTACGTAATACCGTTGGCCATATAAACGCAATTATGTGCGAGGCGGCCAGTAACTGCCTCCGTGCGGAAATACCCTACCCTACTCTATATGTATTCGCGATTCAATATCCAGGGCGCGGACCCGCGGCCCGGCCGGCCTGGTCTGGGCCATAGAGTAGAGTCTGGCGCGCTGCTCTATACTGCGTCCGTGTAGCGCAAGCCGAGAGGACGGATACCGAATGTTGTAACTGTGTAAGCATGTTGCAAGCAACGGAGTCCGCATGTACCGTGCATATCGTACACGGAATACTGACAGAGTCCGTGTTACAGGTACGCCGTCTCCAGGCAGTGTAGCGCCCGCTTCTTTCATCAATACGGTAGACCGAGTAAATCCGTCCATATGGAGTCATTTTCCTGTGAGAACTATAGCGAGTATGCTGTCCGCTGTATAGGCTCGTTCTCCCATATATGCGCAATAGGCTTTTGCCAATCATTACTCTGGGAGAGGTGCGAGTAGGTGTGACTCGCACCTTCGACCTTGGCGCTAACGAGGAAAACGGTCACGCCGGAATTCATTATGCGCATTCCAATTACCCCTCTCACAATCACGTTAGAGAGCGTTGCCGATCCACTAATATAGCATAAAAGCCAAAACACTGAGGGTAATTATCCTTGTTGACATCATGGTAATGCATTCATAAGAATTTGTACAGCTCTTTGGCTTTTGTAAAGCTGATTTAGTTCGAGCGCTAACAGTAGGCCCAGATAAATAATGCTGGCATTTATTGAGCATTATAGGTACCTAGAAGCAATGAGCAATACTTGAGAATTATAAGCAACTTATAGTATAGCTATTGGTCTGCTGGTAGCCAGATATTGGGCTGCACCAAACTGCTGTTCTGTCAACTTGTGGTAATATGGAATGTGGATGTGGGATTTGTTACTAGCCAATTCATTTAAGTCGAGTCAAGAAAGTGCACTTGAAGACTACATTGAAGCTTCAGTTATGCTGCAGTATAACAGTTACTGACATTCACTTCGTATGCACTAAATTCATTATTGATTACATGAAATTTGAGGAGCAAGAAATGATAATTATAGGTACATTTGAAAGAATTATAGGGCATGTTTGCCAGCATTGAAGAAATGAATTATCGGTAGAAAAAAAATTTTTATCTGGGCCTATCAGCCTAAATCGTGATTTTTTTCTGCCACCCACCCAAATAAAAAAGCTTACCTGACGGCCGACTTGTTGAAAATACCAAAGGATAGATTACTTCAGGTAGTCACGGCATCATGCAGGGCTTTTTTGTCCTCCGTTCTATACAGAGATGGGTGTGGCACGGGTCAAAATGACCAGGCAGGTGGCTGACCAAGCAGACTGCTGAAACAACGTAGTTTAAACTATTTTTCGATGCTTTCAACCTCCTGTAGGCCTACGTTCTTATTTACATAAATTCTACATATTATTACTGTGGCTTAGTAAGGTTCTTGTGGCTGTAAGTTACCATCCATACATTGGCCACGCCCACTTATTCTTTGTCAAAGATCGAAGTCGGTCCAACGCTTGATCGAAAGCACTCCATGATAGAAGTAATGTAGGGGTAGATTCAAGTTCTGATTCTTTCAAAAATCACTTGAAACCAAACCTTCGCGATATTGAGAGTATGCTATATTGGAGGCATGGTTTCAAGTGACTTCTAAAAGTTTCATAACTTGATTCTATTGCCACGTTACTTTTATCGTGGAGTGCTTTTGATCCAACATTGGCAATTTTGACCTTTGACCTCTACGTAATGTGACTATACGGGCCGTGAAGAAGCCGTAAAAAAGCTTACGCACACTTTTTGTGCCGCGATGTTCTTCAGAAACGTGAAAAACATGAACAAAAATCGCTACATTCCCATTGGGCATTCATTACGCGATTTACCCCATTGTTTTGTCGATTTGCGTGCGATAATACAGGCCTGTATAACTACCGCCATATAATGTGGACGAGAAAACTTCTAGCGCCCTAAATTGCTTACATGTAGACTGACGTATGGAAGGAATACCTGGGGAAATGCTTCAGCTTTAAATTTTCATGTGATAACCCTAGCAGCCTCGTACCTAGGCCCTTCCCAGCTTTTCAATGTTGCATACTGAAAAGTGGGAGGCCTGGCGGCAGAAACCACGACTTTGGCTCACGATGACGCGAAGACAAGCGGTCTGATGGTTCCTTCGAAAAGCCAGTCTTTGCTAGCCACACGCTATCTTAACAAGTTTCACTCTTTATGGTCTTTATGGATCGTACTACACTCTGTATCTAGCGTTTGAACCATACCTCTCGATCGTTGGCGACAAGAGCCCTCAAAATCTTCGTGACTTTCGACACACTGGAAGGTCTCACCACGCGTTACGCCATGCACGTGACTTGTACAATAAATTGCGCTACACTTGTACTGTCGATTGCGCTTTATCTCGAACGCCCGTGAATGCGTTCGTGTGAGCGTTGAACAAACGCGACACTTCATTCGCCACGTAAAACCACGGAAAACGATGCGTAAGCCAACTGCTTGCCCAATGATTGCGTGGCATTCCAACCCATACGTTAGTTTTACACTCACACGAGGGCAAGGCTACGCTCACAGGCAAGCATTCACTGATGTTCCAAGTGAGCAGCAATCGACAGTACCAGGCATTCCCGCTTTTCAGCGTGCACCATTGAAAAGCTCTGAACGGCCTGAGGACGAGGCTGACGCAAGGGCAAGGCCAGCACAATTTGTGACGTAAACTTACGCTACGTTTTCGGTGGCTTTAAGTGGCGAACGAAGTGAATGAAGTATCTCTCACGTTCTAGGCTTACACGCACGCATTCACGAGGATTCGAATGAAGCTCAATCAACGGTTGAATCAGTCTCTTCTAGCTTTTTGTTGCGACAAGCATCGACGCGGTGTGTGAACCGACTTTAAGTTTAACTGCGCTACTGGTATGCTACAGTGTATACTTAGAGTCTACTAGTAAGGAGTCTCTCTCTCTCGATTGTGTGCTACGCTATGGCAATTAATAAAACAGCAGAAAGCAGTGTACCGACCAATTTCCTTATTATTTCATCGATAAGGAAACTTCTTACTTCGTAGTAAAGTATACATCAACAGCGCAAACTAGAAAGGGAAATTCAACCATAGATAATAGAGAGGAAGGAGGGATTGGAAACGCGCGCATACCCTGTAGATATATGCTCGTCGCGGTCACGTGACATCATCTAAGTTCACGAGTGGCATAAAACCACATCAAGGCAGCCTTTTCGGGCCTTGGCAAGGGCACCATGTATGCGTATCACCTTTCTAACCAACCTACCAGAGATCTAAAGCCAAAAGCCAAAAAAATTAGGCAGTTTTCGGAACGGTTTTGTAGCTACCACTCACAGATTGGCTTTGTGTACTTTTTACGAGACCTGTACATGGTGAATAGATTCTTTCAAGGCCTGGCATGAACTATCGTCACATAGAGAATACAAACATCGCTTTCAGGTAAGGCCTTTCTTTTCAAAATGAACACACTAAGCCCAGATCTGTTGTGAGCCTGGGTAGACTCCAGCGTTTAAAACGCTCGCTGGGGAACATACCACATCAACAGAGCTCGCGAATGCTTCAGTTGCACTCTGTATTCGACTGTGAACAAGGTCCCATCGACTTTTCTTCTGGGTCGATCACCGTTTGTGAAGGAAAAGTACACAAAAGAATTTCAAGCGTGTACAAGAGCAGGCGCGACTACCATCAAATCACTCTTTTCATTGCTTGATCCCTTGTTCGATAGCACTACACTTGTTTTTAGTCGGGTTACTGTTGAATACTAGGCTGTACAAGGCCATAGGAGCTTGTACTATACTGTACGATACTGACTTGCAAAGGGGGCGTGCCGTGACGAGCATGTTCCGTGACGTCACTATAGAGATATATGCGCGTTTTCAATCCCTCTCTCTATTATCTATGATTCAACGGATTTCATTGCAGCATACGCACATTAAATAGAGGATAGTGCGCTGTCTGTGCTGCAACGCAGACCCTACTAGTAGGGAATTGCCCTTTCTAGAGTGCGCTATTGATGTACACTTTACTAAGAAGTTTCCTTTTCAATGTGTACGTTACTTAGCGCACACAATGAAATGAAATTGTTGATACACTGCATTCTGCTGCTGTATTACGATCGAGAGGGCGACTCCTTACTAGCCCAACTGCCCAATGAGAATGTAGCGATTTTTTCACGTTTTTGTAGAACATCCTGGCACAGTGCTGGCATTTTTACGGCTTCTCCACGGTCGTATGGTTACATCACGTAGAGGTCAAAGGTCGATATTGCCTCGAAAGCACTCCACAATAGTATCAAGTCCTGAAACTTTCAGAAGTCACTTGAAGCCATGCCTACAATATAGCAATACTCTCAATGTCGCAAAATGGGTTTGATGACTTTTGAAAGTGTCAGGACTTGATTCAGCAGTCTGCTCGGTCAGCCACCTGCCTGGTCATTTGACCCGTGCCACACACATCTCTGTATAGAACGGAGGACAAAGAAGCCCTGATACCGTGACTACCTGAAGTAATCTGTCCTTTGGTATTTTCAACAAGTCGGCCGTCAGGTAAGCTTTTGTATTTGGATGGATGGCAGGAAAAATATTCACAATTTAGGCTAATAGCGCTTGAACTAAATCGGCTTTACAAAAGCCAAAGGGCATTATTATAGATTAGGATGTACAAATTCTTATGAATGCCATACCATGATGCTAGCCGGGGTAATTGTCCTCAGTATTTTGGCTTTTATGCTATATTAGTGCATGTACAAGATCGGTCACGCTTTCTAACGTGAATGTGGGCGTGGTAATTAATTCCTTCGTGAACGTTTTCCTCGTTAGCGCCAGCGTCGAAGGTTCGAGTCACACCTGCTCCTCGCTTTAGTTCTGTCATGGTAGCCACGAGGAACCCGTTAGGGAAAGTCTCTGCAAGTGGACTTTCCTATTGATAGCCGCTTCCTAGCGCTCGAAAAACATCGATATTGCGTTTATCCCCATAGGTGTCTGTATATTATTGCCAACCAAGAAAGTGTGATACACCCCGCATTAACACACGTTCACGACTTTTCTCGTGCCTCGAGCCTAGTGCCAGTGGTTAAACGGTCACGCCAGATTAATGTGGTAGGAGGTAAATATTCATATGGAGTTTTTCTAACATGCGTAAAAGTGTAGATCTAATACTACGTTCACACTTACAGTCTGGCACGGGTCGGCACGCTGCCAGCACCGAACGCTGAAACTCCGATTGACGTGTGAACGTGGCGACTCCGTACCGAACCGTGCTTTGGTGGCCTTGTTAAATCAACCAGGCTGGCACGGATCGACACGGGTCCATTCGGGCGCGAACACGAACATGGCGACTTGGAGCGATTCTGAGACCTTCAAACTCATTGAAATCTGGGGCGAAGACACAATTCAAGCCCAACTAGAGGGATGTAGAAGGAATAAAGAAATCTATGAGAAAATCGCCCGTGATCTAAGCGATGCTGGTTATCAGAGAACCGCTGATCAATGCCGAGAAAAAGTGAAAAAGCTAAAGAGCGAGTACAGAAAGGTGAAAGATGGCCACTATAAGACAGGAACTGGACGAAACAACTGGAGATTTCTTGATGCTTTGGATGCTGTGATAGGTGACAAACCATCAACTAAACCTCCTGTAGTGATCGACAGCCTAGATGATAACGATGTGGCAGCTGCAGCGGTGTCAGTGCAGGTGGTTGATCATACTGAAGAGGAACATGCTGGAAAGGAAAGTTCTGATGGTTCTACATCACTTGATGTACTAGAAACTGAGCCTCAATCTGGATCTAAGCTCTCCAATACACCAGTTAAGAGTCGATCAGCTACACCCATCCCAGAAGAGAAGAAAGGAAACCGAAAGCGTCCACTGAGTGAAGATAAAATCGAGAAAATGATGGGTCCATTAGACTGTTGAAGGCTCAAGAATCTAGTGATAGAATGTATCTTGACTTGGAAGAGAAAAGGATGAAAATGGAGGAAAGAATGAATGAAAGGGAAGAGAGGCAGAAAAGAGAGCAGAGAGAATTTCAACTTAAGCTATTTTCAATCATGATGGGTGAACAAGTTTCTGGAGCAAGCAGTGATCAGAGTCAAGCATCCTATGATACT
Source organism: Stappiaceae bacterium (assembly GCA_964291365.2). Classification (GTDB taxonomy): domain Bacteria; phylum Pseudomonadota; class Alphaproteobacteria; order Rhizobiales; family Stappiaceae; genus JBDWFY01. Next base: position 37,877 of record OZ220007.1, on the reverse strand, counting down.
TCAGCAATGCAATTTTATAGTAACATGTACACCTTTGAAGACAACCCACCAAATGTGTGAAGTGAATGTGTGCATAATAGTATCGTTGAACATGTACATATGCACGTTGCAGTGAAAGGACATGTGCTACGCATGCACAAACTTTATTATCATAATTATTATCATCTGTAAACAATAAACATGTGCATGTATGTGGTGTGGATGTCTATTTACATATAATTTACAGTTATCAGATAATTTTGTCTCTGCATGCACACTGCGCTGCATTGATCTTCACATTGTTACAGTAGTGGAAATACTGGTACATGGTAGCCAGAGACGTCACCACTGCATTCAATGAGAAAAATAATGAACCAAAGCATCTCTTATTTCTTTGGGAGCATCTGTGGCAGTGTCATCCCGATGGCTAGCAGTTGGTGGTTGAGGTAGTTCAGAAAGAGATTCTAACCACTGATCATTAAACCGTTCACCATGAACTTCACATACATTGTGAAGAATACAGCAAGCTGCAACAACTGTTGGGATGTTTGACAGACTCATGTCATTGCGCTTCAGCAGCCGTCTCCATCTGGCCTTTAATCTTCCAAAAGCATTTTCAACTACAATACGAGCTCGTGATAGTTTGTAGTTGAAGATTTTCTGTGAGCTTGTCAATTGAGTATTATAGCAAACGATTTCATTAGCCAAGTCATCAATGGGTATGCAGAGTCCCCTACTATGAAAATGGGAATGTCACAGCCATTGATACCCATAGTATCCCCTTGCAATATAGATCCATTACTTGCTTCTTTAAATAGAGTTGAATTAGCAAAAATCCTAGCATCATGAACATGGCGCTTGTCCCTGTCCTGAGCATTACTAATATTACTGGTTAACAGTGATAGTGAATATTTTTGTGTACGAAAGGTTTGACGGATTTCACAGCATGGGCACAAAAATAAATACAACTCCAGATTATTTCTGCTCAGAAACATGTGGTAAAGTTTTTGGCGACGCCATTCCGTAACTGAAATTTTACAAGTGAAAATTCTTGCGGCCATGTAGTGAAATACTCGAAATTTTTGAAAATATACACTATCACTGTAAATCAGTACTATCAACGACAGACAATATCCTGCAAATGAATCGTCAATTGTTACCGGAGTCATAGCGGATTTGTTCCGCCGTGCCAAAGTTCCGGCGGAATAAATTCGCTGGCGGATACATTCCACCGGAAAGAATACGCTAGCGTACATATTCCGCCCGGATAATCTACGCGACCGCGTAAATATTCCGGCCGGCGCAAATGTTCCGCCTAGTAAAATGTGCTATTACACTTCATCAGTTTGATATCACTCGCTTTAAAAATCATTACTATGCATGGGTATGAAGATGGGCTGACCTAAGATAAAGTTTAACAAATGTAAAAGTAAAGAAAAGTGAACCATGCCCATTCAAGACACATGAAGGTCAAGGCTTATAGAGATTACAGAGTAGCTTGAAGAAAGGAAGCGAACAAATACTTCACCGTCTTCAAATTTTTGTGTACTATAATATCAATGATTCGTTGTAGCCTTCTGTGGACAATCGCTTGGACATGCATAAAGGCACATCCACACCAAATCCATGATGTGCGCATGTCACTCTGCGCCAGTGCAGAGACGTATGAAGTGGTTATGCCACTCCTGAGGCCACCAGAGAAGCTCCAATAATTATTAAAATGGAACATGTACTTTGACTCTGGTTGCACCTGTGTCAAAGAAACATCGACCGTTGCCCATCCGGAACAAATTTGCTGATTTTCTGGAAATCCGGAACAGATCCGCTAGCGAATAAATTCCGGCGGAACAAATTCGCTGTGACACCGGATGTGAGAATACCCGGCGTATTGTGCGCATATGGCACAATACGCGTTCTTAGTACCACAGGTAAAACAATGTCAAAGTCCAGTTTTTGTCATATTTATGCCAAAAATCTATTATCCTTTGCCGTCACCTACGGAGGGTAAACGTAAGTTACCAAGGCCTTCATTTCTACCCACCTAGTGTACGGCTGCCGTACACCGAGCCCGTTGCTAAGGGAGTTATTTAGAATTCCCGATCGCCAGCTCTGTGGATACAGCTAGATTCGTCGAAGTACTGTACGTTCACTCACCCTTTAAGCTTCTTAGGCATCGAAGAAGAAGCGGCTCTCGTTATGGGCAACTAAGTTCGAGACTAACTTGACCGTAGCGTTGGTTTCGAATAATCCGCCCAGGTCCATCTAATTGATTTACAATTAACGCGTAGTATACGGAAACCCTATACGCATAAAGAGCAACGTCTTCAGACCGTAATTTCTCGTTTTTATGCTTGTAGCGAGATCAGGAACAAAGCGCTCTAGCTCCAAAGTGAAGTGAGCGCTCTGTCTCAGACTTGGAGGTAGTTAACTTTTCAAAAATACAGCTAACTAAAATTTCATAGAATGGGAAATATGGCGGATTTTCTCAGATCTGGTCACAATTATACATGAGTATAAGCACTTATACAAGCGTGTGCACACACATTCAGATTTGCACAAACACATACACACACATAAAGGTACAAACACACACATGTACACTATGTACAAATATACACCACATACATGTATATGTGACCATATCTGGGAAAAAAAACGCCATGTAGCGAATTTTATGAAATTTTAGTTAGCTGTATATTTGATAAGCTCTACCCTAGAGCTAACCTGCCTCCAAGTTTCAGACCGATCGCGCGCTTCGCGTAGGAGCTAGAGCGCTTTGTTTGCGATCGCGCCACACCCACAAAAAAAAACGAGAAATTACGGCCTAAAGGCGTTGCTTTGTACGCGTATAGCGTCCCCGTATACTACGCGTGTACCGGAAGTCAATTAAATGGACTTGGGCGGAGCAATTCGAAATGAACGCCAAAGGTCAAGCTAGGCTCTAACTTTGTCGTCGATAACGAGAGCCGCTTCTTCTTCGATGCCTAAGAAGCTAAAAAGGTGAGTCAACGTTTAGTGATTCGACGAATCTAGCTGTATCTAGGATAGCCCGCGAGCGGGAATTCCAATTAACGCCCTTTGCAACGGGCTCCGTGTACGGCAGGTGCACTGACTGGGTAGATCGAGGGGCCTGTAAGTAAAGGCTTATTTCGCCTTGGTAACTTATGTTTACCCTCCGTAGGCTACGGCAATAGTTAGTAGAATGGTTCTTTGACATGAATATGACAAAAACTGGACTTTGACAATTTCGACCCGAGGTACTAAAAACGCGCATTGCGCGACTTGCGCGTTTTCGCGACATGCAGGGTTTTCGCAAATCCGGTCACATATATAAATATAAGCATACTTGTACATACAGGAAAAAACACCCAGATGTATAGATAAGTACAAACTCACATGTACGCACAGAGATACACAGGGTACAAATATGTGACCGGATCTGAGAAAATCCGGCATATTGACCAAACGCGCACATGGCGCAATGCGCGTTTTTAGTACCACAGGTAAAAAAAATGTCAAAGTCCAGTTTTTGTCATATTTATGTCAGAAAACCTCTCTATTATCCTTTGCCGTCACCTACGGAGGGTAAGCGTAAGTTACCAAGGCAAAATAAGCCTACATTTCGACCTACCTAGTCTGTACAGCTGCCGTACACGGAGCCCGTTGCTAAGGGCGTTAATTAGAATTCCCGCTCGCGGGTTGTCTGGATACAGCTAGATTCGTCGAACTACTGTACGTTCACTCACCTTTTAAGCTTCTTGGGCATCGAAGAAGAAGCGGGTCTCGTTATCGACGACGAAGTTCGAGACTAGCTTGACATTAGCGTTCATTTCAAACAGCTCCGCCCAGGTCCATTTAATTGATTTCCGGTTCACGCGTAGTATACGGAAACGCCATACGCGTACATAGCAACGCCTTCAAACCGTAATTTCTCGTTTTCTATGCTTGTATCGCGATCGTGAACAAAGCGCTCTAGCTCCTAAGCGAAGCGCGCGATCGGTCTCAGGCTTGGAGGTAGGTTAGCTCTATGGTAGAGGTTTTCAATAATACAGCTAAATAAAATTTCATAGAATGGGCAATATGGCGGATTTTCTCAGATCCGGTCACATATATGTACACACATACTCACATACACATGTACACACATTCACACACATAAAGGTATAAACACATACATGTACACACCTACATTCACACACATAAAGATACAATCACTCACATATACACACATTCACTCGCATAAAGGTACAAACACACACATGTACACACATACACATTCACACACATAAAAAGATGCAAACACACACATGTACACACATACATTCACATACATAGATATAAAGACACATTTACACAAATAATGGTAAAAACACACATATACATACATAGAGACATTCACACAAAGGTACAAACATATGTGACCCTCCACGAGAAAACCAAGCATAATGCGCTGGACATCAATCTGAGATACAGGCCATAATAATCGCTTGGGATGATAATTATCGAATTTCACTTTTTGGCATAGATCGATAGAGGAATCATTCCTCTACACGAAAATCTGCTTCGTAGCTTCTAGAACGCTATATTTACCGAGTTATGGCTCGAAGAAGTCAGCCGTGTAGCTACATAGAGCGTTCATGGCACGGACTCGTTGCTGTAGGCAACCGTGGCAGCTGCGAATAAAAAAGTCGCCAGCCACTTTTCTTCTTCGATTTTGTGTACAAACAAGCCTTAGAAACGCTTGTCTTCTCGTTCTTTTCCATCGAAACGGCGAGTGCTGCTCTCGTTCGAGCGTTTTGGAGCCATCTAGCTCGTTGACTTTGTGGGCGGGGCCACGGATTTTTAATAAACGGCGAGTATACGGACTTCCGCGTGCAATGTACGTAGCAATGTTTCGTTGCACTTTCTGCAAAACTATAGTACGGGTGATCTGGGTACATTTTGGCTCATATCTACATGACTATACGGGCTAGAGACTTCAAATTTGCAGGAGCAGCAGTTGAAAGGTTGTAGTTGGTAATGGTGGCCTTAACTCAATATCGGTTGTCAGCGTATTATGCTTGGTTTTGTCATGGAAAGTCACATATGCAAACACCCACATGTACACACACTCACAAAAAGGTACAAACACACACATGATACACATTCATACACATAAAGATGCAAGCACACACGTACACACATACATTCACACAAGGACACATACACACATTTACACAAATAAAGATGTACATACATACACACATTCAAACACATAAAGGTACAAACACATACATGTACACAGATACACACATTCACACACATGAATGTATAAGCATACCATGTACACACATTCACACACATAAAGGGACAACCACATGCATGCACGCACATTCACACAAATAAAGGTACAAACACATACATGTACACACATACACATTCTCACACATTAAGGGACAAACACATGTACACACATACACACATTCACTCACACAAAGGTACAAACACATGTACACTTACACACATAAATGTGCAAACACACACATGTACATACATTCATTCACTACAAAGATACAAACACACACACATTTACACAAATAAAGGTAAAAACACACATGTGCATACATACACACATTTACACATAAAGGAACAAACACACATGCACACACATGCGCACGTTCACACACATAAAGATACAACACACATGAACACACATACACACATTCACACACATAAAGGTACACACACATGTATACATACACACATTCACAGACATAAAGGTACAGACACACACATGTACACACATTCACACATAAAGGTACACACATATGTACACACATACACACATTCACACCCATAAATGTAAAAACACACATGTACACATACACACATTCACACACATTAAGGTACGCACACATGTACACACAAGAATTATACACCACATACATATATAGATATACACATGTACACACTTTCACACACATAAGGGTACAAACACATGCATGTACACACACATTCACATGCATAAACTAGAAATACACATGTACACACGCATGCTTAAACAAATGTGTACACACACATAGAGACATGTACACACGCACACACATGTGCTTGCATACAGTTACACACAGGGACAAACACACACTCATGTATAAGTATAAAGACACATACATACACATACACATATTCACACACACAAATACACACTTGTACACATACATTCACACACCAATAAAGGTACAAACACACATATGCACATATTCACACACATGAAGGTGCAAACACATACATGTACACACATTCACACACATAAAAGTTCAAACACATATATGTACACACATACATACATTCTCACACAGAGGGACAAACACACATGTACACACATACACACATTCACAGACATAAAGGTGCAAACACACACACGTACACATTTACACACATTCACTCACATAAAAGTACAAACACACATGTACACACACACATTCACACAAAATGGCACAAACATACACATGTACACACGTACACCCATTCACACACATAAAGGTACAAACACACATGTACACACACAAACATAAAGGTACAAACACACACACATGTACACACATACACATATTCACAAACATAAAGGTACAAACACACACATGTACACACATACACACATTCACACACAAAAGTACAAACGCATATACACATGTACACACATTTACGTACATAAAGGTACACATGTACACACATACACACATTCACACACATAAAAGTACACACACATGTACACACATACACATTCACAAAGGTACAAACACACACATGACACGTATACATACGTTCACACATAAAGGTACACATACATGTACACACATACATTAACACACATAAATGTAAAAACACACACATGTACACATACACACATTATTAAGGTACAAACATATGTACACACATACATACATTCACACACATAGAGGTACAAACATACACATGTACACACATTCACATACATAAAGGTACACACATGTACACACCAATTGTACACCACATATATATACACATTCACATGCATAGAGGTACAAACACACATGTACACACATGTGTATACACAAACGTGTACACACATGTACATGAATACAGTTGCACAAACCACACACTTGTATATATAAGTATAAAGACACATGCATACCCATACACATAATCACATATATAAAGGTAGATGCATGTACAAACACACATTCACACACTCATAAAGGTATAAAGATATACATGTACACACACATGTACACACATACACACATTCAAGGTACAAACACATACATGTACACACACACACATTCACACACATAAAAGTACATACACATACACACACACTTTCACACACATGTATACATGCACGCACATTCACACACAAATGTACAAACACACACGTACATACACACATAAAGGTACAAACACATGTATGTACTCACATACACATTTACACAAATAAAGGTGCAAATGCACACATGTACACACATAAAAGTAAAAACACACATGTACATACATACGCATAAACATAAGGGTACAAACACATACACGTACACATATACATACATTCACACACATTAAGGTACAAACACACATGTACACACACATTCACACAAATAAAGGCGCACACACATGTGCACACATACACACTTCACACATATAAAGATAAAAACACATACACATATACACATTCACGCACATATAGTTACAAACACATGTACACACATATTCACACACATAAAGGTACAAACACACACATGTACACACACATTCACACACATTAAAGTACATACATTCACAAACATAATATATATGTACACGTGTACACTCATACACACATTCACACACAAAAGTACACATACACACATACACTTTCACACACATAAAGGTACAAATATACATGTACGCACACTCATGCACAAAGGTACAAACACACGTACACATGCACATTCACACACATAAAGGTACAAATATACATGTACGCACACTCATGCACAAAGGTACAAACACACGTACACATGCACATTCACACACATAAAGGTACAAACATACATATGTACTCACATACACATTTACACACATAAAGGTGCACATGTACACACATACATTCACACACAAAGATACAAACACACATACATACACACATTTACACACATAAAAGCAAAAACATACATGTACATACATACACACACATAAGGGTACAAACACATACATGTACACATATACATACATTCACACACATTAAGGTACAAACACATGTATTCACACATTCACACAAATAAAAGTACACACATGTACACACATACACACGTATAAAGATAAAAACACATGTGCACACATACACACACTCATGCACATATAGTTACAAACACATGTACACACATACACATATTCACACACATAAAGGTACACACACATTTACACACATACACATTTACACACATAAAAGTACAAACACACACACATTCACAAAACATATGTACACATACACACATTCACACATAAAGGTACACACACATGTACACACATACACACATTCATAGTCATAAAGGTACAAACACACATGTACACATATACACACATTCACTCATAAAGGTACACACAAATGTGTACAAATACATTCACACACACAAACGTAAAAACACACATGTACACATACACACATTCACACACATTAAGGTACAAATACATACATGCACACATATTCACACACATAAAGGCACACATACATGTACACATTCATTGACACACATAAATGTACAAACACATGTACACACACACATTCTCACACAGAGGTAAAAACACAAATGTACACACATTGACACACATAAAATTATTAACACATGCATGTACACACATTATCACACATAAAAGTACAAACACTCACATGTACACACATACACACATTTACACACAAAGGGACAAACACATATGTACACACATACACACATTCAAAGGTACAAACACACACATGTACACACATACACATATTCACACACATAAAGGTACAAACACACACATGTACACACATACATTCACACACAAAAGTACAAACGCATATACACATGTACACACATTTACGCACATAAAGGTACACATGTACACACATACACACATTCACACACATAAAAGTACACACACATGTACACACATACACATTCACAAAGGTACAAACACACGTATACATACGTTCACACATAAAGGTACACATACATGTACACATACATTAACACACATAAACGTAAAAACACACATGTACATACACACATTCACACACATTAAGGTACAAACATACACATGTACACACACTCACATGCATAAAGGTACACACATGTACACACACCAATTATACACCACATATATATATATACACATTCACATGTACAAACACACATGTACACACATGTGTATACACAAATGTGTACACACATGTACACACATGTGCATACACAAATATGTACACACATGTGCTTGAATACAATTGCACAAAACACACACTTGTATATATAAGTATAAAGACACATGCATACCCATACACATAATCACAAATATAAAGGTAGACACATGTACAAACACACATTCACACACTCATAAAGGTATAAAGATATACATGTACACACACATGTACACACATACACACATTCACACACACAATGGTACAAACACACATGTACACACACACACATTAACACGTATAAAGGAACAAACACACATGTACACATTTTCACACATATAAAGGTACAAACACACACATTTACACACATACACACATTCAAGGTACAAACACATACATGTACACACACACATTCACACACATGAAGGTACAAATATACATGCACGCACATTCACACACGAACACACACGTACACATACACACATAAAGGTACAAATGTACTCACATACACATGTACACAAATAAAGGTGATGTACACACATACATTCACACACATTAAGATACAAACACACACATACACACATTTACACACATAGAAGTAAAAACACACATGTACATACATACACATACACATAAGGGTACAAACGAATACATGTACACATATACATACATTCACACACATTAAGGTACAAACACACATGTACACACGCATTCACACAAATAAAGGTGCACACACATGTGCACACATACACATATTCACACATATGATAAAAACACATATACACACATACACACTTACGCACATATAGTTACAAACACATGTACACACATACACATATTCACACACATAAAGGTGCAAACATACACTTGTACACACATACACATTCACACACATAAAAGTACATACACACATTCACAAACATATGTACACGCGTACACTCATACACACATTCACACACATAAAAGTACATACACATATACACAGATACACTTTCATACACATGAAGGTACAAATATACATGCACGCACACTCACACACAAAGGTACAAACACACGTACACATGCACATTCACACACATAAAAGTACAAACACACATATGTACTCACATACACATTTACACACATAACGGTGCAAATGTACACATGAACACACATACATTCACACACATAAAGATACAAACATACACACACATAAGGGTACAAACACATACATGTACACATATACATACATTCACACACATTAAGGTACAAACACATGTATTCACACAAATAAAAGTACACGCATGTACACACACACATATAAAGATAAACACATGTACACACATACACACATTCATGCACATATAGTTACAAACACGTGTACACACACACATATTCACACACATAAAGGTACAAACACATACATTTATACACATAAAAGTACACACATACACACATTCACAAAACGTGTATGTACACATGTACACTCATACACACATTCATACATAAAGGTACACTCACATGTACACACATACACACATTTATAGTCATAAAGGTACAAACACATGTACACATATACACACATTCACTCATAAAGGTACACACAAATGTACACAAATACATTCACACACACAAACGTAAAAACACACATGTACTCACACACATTCACACACATTAAGGTATAAATACATACATGTACACACATTCACACACATAAAGGTACACATACATGTACACATTCATTGACACACATAAACGTACAAACACATGTACGCATACACATTCACACAGAGGTAAAAACACAAATGTACACACATAAACACACATAAAGTTATAAACACATGCATGTACACACATTATCACACAAAAGTACAAACACTCACATGTACACATATACACACATTTACACACATAAAGGGGCAAACACACATGTACACACATACACACATTCAAAGGTACAAACACACACATGTACATACATACACACATTCACGGACATAAAGGTACAAACTCACACATGTATCCACATACACATTCACACACAAAGGTGCGAACACAACATATGTACACGCATACATTTACACATATAAAAATACAAACACACATACACACATTTACACAAATAAAAGCCACACATTCACACACATAAAGGTACAAACGTTCACATGTATATACGTTCACACACATAAGGGTACAAACGCATGTACACACTTACACACATTCACATGCATAAAGGTACAAACCACTTGTACACACATGCATAACCAAACGTGAACACACACGCACAGACCCGTACACACACATACACACTTGTGCTTGAATTAAGTTACACACAGGGACAAACATACACACATGTATATATAAGTATAAAGACACATGCATACACATACACATTTACACACATAAAGGTACAAACACACACATGTACACACACATTTACACACTCATAAAGACACAAACATATACATATACACATATTCACACGTACAAACACATACTTGTACGCACATTCGCACACAAACACACATGTACACACACACATTCGCACAAATGAAGGTACAAACACACACATGCACATATATACTCACATTCACACACGTACAAACACATGTGTACATACACACATTCACACACAAAGATACAAACACACACATGTACACACACATTCACACACATGAAGGTAAAACACACATGTATACACATATGCACATTCACACACATTAAGGTACTCTGAACAGTTAAGGCCTAGGTCCACTTGAACAGGAGTGATGGTCACATTTGAGGCCACAGACGCTACATGAAGCAAGCTATGAACTTCACACTTGAAACATGGATACTAGATATATTACAGAATTCAATTAATTAATTAATGGCCACGCCCACCTGTTAATTAATTAATTGTAGTTAAAAATAGCCATACACTCACTTAGGCGGCGTATATAAACAACAGGCAGGCTTTAGTTGAAGAGGTCCTCTTAACAAGCATGTTTAGCACTACCAATTTCTAAATTAGCGTCTTGTATGCATATACTTTCGGGGAGTTACAACCTTATGAAATCAGAGATTGTAGTCAATTTTAAGCTAATTAAATATTCATAGCCTTATAATGGCTCTATGATCGTTTGCTAACAACGAATATACCAGAATGATGTCTGCTCTTTCCAATGGACACCCTCACAGCAAGTCCCAGGGTGGCTTTATACGCCGCCTTTCTTGACTTAGTCCACCATCTCCAGCTGCTCCGTGTAGCCTCGAGCGCTTAGTACACTAACGACTGCTTATGGCACAAGAATAGCCTAGCCTATGGATGTAAACTCTATGCTAAAGGCTAACTACATCCTACCACTAACTAACGATCACCTAGCTATCTCGTACACGACATTTTCTAGCTTACTAGCTACTCGTTTCTAGACAAAGCTCACTGTCAGCCATTGGCCACACCCCCGTATATTTTTCAATAATTCCGTTCACCTCCGCTACATGTACGTAACGCGTGCCCCAGGCCTTAATGTGCCAGAGTACACATACATGTACACACATACACGTACACACATATATTCACACACTAATGTACATACATGCACACATTCACACACATAAAGGTATAAAAACACACCTGTACACACACACACATTCACAGATATAAGGGTACAAACATACACATGTACACATATACACACATTCACACACATAAATGTACAAACATACACATATACACACATACACATTCACACAAAGGTACACACACATGTGCACACATTCACACACATAATGGTATGCACACATTCGCACAAATAAAGGTACAAACACACACATACACACATTCACATGCATAAAAGTACAAACACACATGTAGACATACACATTCACACACATAAAGCTACACATGTACACACACATTTACACACATAAAGGTACAAACACAGGTGTACACACATGCACATTCACATACATAAAAGTACAAACACACATGTACACATACACATTCACACACATAAAGGTACACATGTATACACATACACACATTTACACACATAAAGGTACAAATACACACATGTACACACATACATATTCACAGACATAAAGGTACACGCATATTTACACATACACACATTCACACATACACACATTCACACACATGAAGGTAAAAACACACATGTACACATACATACAATCACACATTAAGGTACACATACATGTATATATATATATGACCTGTGGTGAGTTGAAAGAGGGGAGAACCCTTTAATTATAGTATGAAGGATAATGTTAAATCCCTTAATTTTTATTGTTGTGTACATGTACAAGTCATGTAGCTCAATAGTAATCCATACTCCATGTAATTCAAGGCTTAGCCCAATATGGATGGGGCTAACATTCACTCATGTCTGTGTTGATAGTATCAGAGGAGGTACAAAAGGATCACGTGCTCGCTCAAAAATGCTGTATCATCACTTTTTATCCCCATACTCTTTACATAGTAAAGCTTCGACAGCGATTGTCAAAGATGATCCCGAGGGATCACCAAACAAATTATATGGCTATGATCAGTGATTGAAACTACACTATTATTTTAAGCTAGAGATCCCTTGGGGATCCCACAATTTTTAACCTTCAACACAGCAACTGTATGTGGGACACACCCATGATGACACAAACTGGTATGGGTGCGAGTCACATGGAATATTAACGATTTCGTACCTCCTCTGAGCTGAACATGTACATGTATTGTTTAAATGAGGACAGTCAGGACACCATGCATGAAAATGACACTATACATTGTACATACATGTATAACTCTACATGTACATGCATGTGCACATGTATACATACCTGAGGAGATGGGTCCATAAAGTGAAAGGTTAGTAGATCTTCCATACCAAGTAACTTGAGAAGCAGCATCACATTATGGACTATACGATGGATCTCTGGAACTGTCACTTTCAGTCTACACTAAGACCCAGGTAGATTGGGTGATGAGGAATGTAGTGTGGGATGTAGTATTTGGCCACAGACCACAAACCACAATGACGTACTACAGGGCTTCACGTGTGTACAATTACGTATGTATGAGGCTCCAACGCTATGAATATTATTATAAAGACATGCATGCGCAATAATATACACAAGAGGTCACTAAGGTCACAGTGTTTAGCTAGAATCGATGTCAGTGTCACTTCCATGATCTGTTGCCCATGAAACTCATCACTATGTTCATCTTCATGTTTCTGACTGGTCATCTTTGTCTGCTGGTTCATCTTCAGACTCTTCCTCTTCATCATCACTCTCTGGAGTGTCTCCATCATCCCATGTGATGCTTACCTCCCCATCAGTTGTGTGCCAATCAAATTGTTCATAGCATGGAAGGAAAGGAGACTGAGTTAAAGGTATGCTAAGACTTAGTTTTAAGATGTAATTTGCTCGTTTACAGTGTAAGACTAGTGCTTGTGATGAGGATATCAGCTTCAACTCATGTAATTTAGTCACTTTGGATAAAATCGTGCCATTTTAAAAGGCAAAGTAGTAGAGAAGTTGACATACATTAAGCTTCGTCAGAGTTGGGGTGATTGCATATTAAACTATAACTGCAAAAAACTGGTTTTGACCTGAAGAATGGTTTATGTTTGTAAAAATTAACTGCTGTGACTAACCTTACCATGCATATTCGTGACTTTTTGATGTATTGGAATTTTCCCATTTCCATTTTGAGAAATCGGCCATCGGGACACACAAAGCATAGATCATTAATAAATATTTCTAGAACCTTTTGTCAGTGGTTCTGATGTGATGCTGTTTTCCATTATAGTCTCTGCTATGGTTATCATCCACATTTCTTTCCACACTGTATATACATGTACACTAAGTTCAAGTTACATGCAGCCTGAAAAACACCTGGCAACAAGCAAGCATGCAGGAAATGAGGGATATTTGAAACTTCAAATTTATACTTGCCAATTGGAGGAGGAGAGATCAAAGTTGACACAGCATAATTTCTTTTGCACACACGGCTTGCCTTACAAGTCGAGTAATAGTATTGTTATGCGCGTGCATAATAATAATATAGCACATGCAACACCCACGCGTGACGTCACACAACCGTTCCTGGCATGGAGAATTGAAGTTAGACTCACCTTTTTGGATTTTTAACGGTAGCTTGTGCACCTCGGACAAGGTCTTATCCACATCTAGGCTGGTCTGCTGGCAGTGCAAGTTGAAGGGATGACATCATCCAAAGTTGGGATCATTTTGACCTTTCGCATCAACCTGCCCAAAACGCTGAAGTTGGCAGAGACAGAAAAACCGAGAGAACGCGTGTACAGATAGGTCTATAGTGTGAAAAGTAGAATAGATACAGACTTGTAGTTTGTTGTTATGATTGCAGTGGAGACTATATGTGACCAGATTTGAGAAAACCCTCCGTATGGGATCCGCGCACTATTCGCGCATTGCGCGTTTTTAGTAGCTCTGGTCAAAAACTGTCAAAGTTCAGATTTTGCCACATCCATGTCAAAGAACCTTTCTTGTAACTGTTACCGTCGCCTACGGAGCCTAGTCGTAAGTTACCAAGGCGAAATAAGCCTTTATTCACAGGCTCCTCGATCTACCTAGTCTATGCAGCTGCCGTTTACGGAGTCCGTTGCTAAGGGCGATAGTTATCTAGATACAGCTAGATTCATCGAACTACTGAACGTTGACTCACCTTTTAAGCTTCTTAGGCATCGAAGAAGAAGCGGCCATCGTTATCGACGACGAAGTTCGAGACTAGCTCGACCTTTGCGCTCTTTTCGGACGGTCCCGCCCAAGTTGAATCAATTGACTTCCGGTTGACGCGTAGTATACGGAAACGCTACACGCGTACATAGCAACGCCTTTAGACCGTAATTTCTCGTTTTCTATGGTTGTAGCGCGATCGCAAACAAAGCGGGCTATCTCCAAAGCGGAGCGCGCGATCAGTCTAAAACTTGCAGGTGGGTTAGCTCTATGGTAGAGCTTATCAAAGACGCATCAAACTCAATTTTCACAAAAAATCCCACAAGGAGGGTTTTCTCAAATCCGGTCACATATTTACAAGAACTCGGCCAGTTGGAATGCTGAATCGTGAAGCTAGAGAACAGTGAACGCCGATATAATTTTGGTAATTATTCTTCGTTTTCAGTGACGTTTTAGTACTACGTACAACAAGCAATAGCCAAGATTGTTGTGGTAAAATGTAGTCTTGAAAGTATATTTTCTTGACTGAGAAAGAGAAGGGATGAGTCTTCCTGGCATCAACCTGCCCAAAGAGCTGAAGTCGACTCCAGACATAATTGTACCCGCGCACCTGTCGATTTCGCGGGCAAGAATCTTACTGTTACCCAAGATTGTAGGTTACAGTGTGCTATTTCATCATTCTTTTCGTGATTTCGATCATTAGAAAGAGCTACTGGACAAACATAAGAAAAATACAGACAATAATATACAGTAATAAAATCTTGATTATCATTCCCATATGTTTGATTACATGACCTCTGGCCCGAGGTAGTCACGTACGTAGGTGGCAGGGCCGTAGGAAGGTATTCAAGAGCGGGGAGGCTCTCTGTAGAAGAGTTTGTAGCAATTAAGCGCGCGCGCAAAATTTGAAGCCACGCCCGAAAAAAGTTAAACCACGCCCACAAAATCTCTCCATTCGCGCGCGAACAAAGTACACTGTTGAATGCTCACTTATGATCATGCATAATCGCAGGACTGTGGCTCGAGCTCATATCCAGGATGATTAACAGTGCTGAATCAGCACCGGCTGGTTCTGCGTGCACGTGTTGCGGTTTGGCATATTTTAGGTAAGATTTAGGGGGTCAAAGGTCGGATGTAAGGCATAAAAAAAAGTGGGGCGGCTCGAGCCGCCCCGCCTCCGACGGCCCTGGGTGGGGCCTCCGTGTAGACTGCTTTGCTGAAAGTACTGCCTTTGAACATGTGAATGTGTGTGAAGAGAGGGTAATATGTATAACGTACAAGTGCATATTTTTTCGCATACAATTTAAGTGTGTGGATCGTGATGTACATGAGTAATGGTCATCCTATTATTGTTCTACCTTAATTATTAACCGATTGTAAGTGAATTCGCTACACGCATGCGTCAACACCGGAAGGTGGTTGTAGCGAATTCACTACAGCTGTACCGTACTCATCTTTAGTCAATATTGTGCTTCAGAGGAGCCACTGACCTATTCGACATTGAATCGAGTCTCTCCACCGACCACTCCCACCGTTGATTTTTCGATCTTTTATCGCTACAAGCTTGCACTTATTGAACCGGTAAGTGATAGTACATGGTGTAAAGTTCAATTCATGAATATAAATACATTACACAATAACTAGCTAAATGGCAGCTAAAGGGCCCGCTTGACTGTGGATGACGTGCTGCAGTACTGTACTGATAGCGATGATGATGCTGCTGCTGACTGTGAGCCTGACTTTGATCCAGATGAGCTTGTCATGGATGGTAGTGATGACAAATTTAGTGACTTGGAAGGGGATGAATTTGTTGATGACATCGATGAAGACGACCCCAACACCCTGCATGATACTCCAGCAGCAAGTAGTACAGGCACCATCAGCTCTTTTGGTAACCAAGATTCGACATGGAGCACCACCATCACATGCCTATCCATCCATCCTTTCACCTTCCCAGTAGGCCCCACTCAATACATCTTCACTGAAAGTCTTCAACCTGTTTGTCTCGCCAGACCTAATGGAAAGAATAGTAAAAGAAAGCAATGCATATGCAAAGATAGCAATGGGAGACGAGAAGTATGACAAATGGTCGAAGATAACAGTGGAGGAGTTGAAGGCGTTCTTGGGATTTAGTGTTTTGATGGGCATAAACCATCTTCCGTCCCTCAACGACTAATGGTCACGAGATCCCTGTCTTAGGTATGTTCCAGTGGCTGATCGCATCACTCAAGACCGATTCCTTGAGATCTCACGGTATCTCTACTTTGTCAACAACGACACACTGGTACCATATGAAGAGGATGGCCATGACTGTCTCGGGAAGGTCAGACCACTGATTGACCACCAGTTCACCAAGTTCGCTCAGGCCTACGAGCCCCACCGTGACATTGCTGTTGATGAGGCAATGATCAAGTTTCAGGGTAGATCATCGCTGAAACAGTATATGCCACTGAAACCAACCAAGCATGGGATCAAGGTGTGGGTTGCCGCAGACAGCACCAATGGCCACTTCTCGAGGTTTAAGGTCTACACAGGAAACAAGAACAACACTACTGAGCATGGGCTAGGAGCTAGAGTTGTCAAGACGCTCACCTGATCTCCAAGCTAGGAAAGTACCACCATGTCTATTTTGACAACTACTTCACCAGCCTCAAACTCCTGGAAGATCTTGAGAAGGACAGCATCTATGCCTGTGGCACTGTGAGAAAAGATCGCAAGGGTTTTCCTCCCCAGTTGAAGAAACCGAATCTGAAGAATAGGTGAGTGTACACATTATGAGTGTACACATTATGAGTGTGCATGTATGTGCATGTGTGTGTGCATGTACATGTACGCATGTGTGTACATAACAGTGTGTGGATGCATGAATAACAGAGTTTGTGTGTGTGCATATATGAAAGGGGAGGAGGAAGTATGTTGAACAGCATAATACTGTGTGTATCAACTGTTTGTATGGCTTTTGTAATGATATTGACTCTTGGTGGCCAAGCTGTAATGTGCACATAACATGGTGCTATGCTAGCCATGTGTATAGGTATGCACTGGTTGGCATAGCACCATGTTATGTGCTCAGCAAGATTGGATATCATTACAAAATAATACAAATGCTAACTGTACAAACAGCTGTTACACAAAGTATTGCACAGTTCAATACTCTCCCTATCTCCCTTTCATATACTCTTGGTACAATTTACACACAAAACAACTAAATACACACATAATAGAGGTGAATTTCTCACAGTCCAGAAAGGCAATGTATGTGCAAGTTCTTGGATGGATAGTAAGGTTGTCACAGTCATGTCCACCACCAGCCAGCCCCAGTCGACTAACGTCCTCCGGCGCCAAAAGGATGGTTTGAGGATATCTGTGCCTTGCCCCATGTCTGTCTTGGACTACAACACCTATATGGGCAGCGTTGACAGAGGAGACCAAGTCAGGGGCTACTACAGCTGCAGAATGAAATGCAGAAAATTTTACAAATACATCTTTCATTTTCTGCTTGACGTGGCTGTCACAAATGCCTTCATCCTACAAAAGGGCTATTGTGAGGATGCACCTTTCAGCTCGATCAAGGAATTTGAACTCAAGCTGGCAAGTGAGCTCATAGGAGACTACTGCAGCAAGAAAAGAGCTGGTCGTAGTGGAGGAGTTGTTTGTTCTCTCGCTCTCCGACAGTTCCTACCACCATTCCTGAGAGCAATCCCTCCAAGAAGGCAAAGCACAGGCGAGCACGCTGCACCAGGTGTTACAGCCGGACAAAACGGAGTGTATTCACCTTGTGGTACTGTACCTAGTGTCATGTGTGGCTGTGTCATACAGGAGAGCAGAACACAGACTGCTTCATGATGTGGCATGCTCAACACGTCCCTGAACTGTAACAAAGTTAATTTTTATTGTACTGTAGTTTTTTCTTATGTTACTATCTACTTAAGGCAGCTATCAGATACTGCCTCTGTATGCTCTAAACATATAATATATAACTTGGTAGGCCAAAGAACCTACAAAGAGCCTACCAACTGAACAAATACTTGAGCGATCATTACTACTTACACTCCTATTGTCTATAGCTACTTTGTCAAACTTGACATGCAATACTTACCTGAATTGAATTGTAGCAATCTCGTTTCCAGAGCTGATGTTTATGATCGACTTGGGCAGCAATCGAGAGCCCGTTCATTGCTCTCGAACTTGGTAGCTTCATCCTGGCACAAATGTGGTCCCAGAAGCAGTTTTAACCGCTTTCAGTCACATGATGTCAAAAATTGCGTTCAGTAAAAAATTAATTTAGTTCTAATAGAAACACTACGTGAGCCCAATCTTTGCATATAATTGATTAAAGGGGCTTACTCATCCTGCCCTCTCCTCCCAGCTCATCCAGATTGCTGGTAAGCATTAGCCTGAGGGGGAGAGAAAAGAGACATGTACATGTATGTATGTACAGTGACTAACATGCAGCACATTATGTACACATCCGCATGTATGTGTACATGTACATGTACAATGTATATCATGGCTTATTTTCTATTATGACAACCTATACCAGAGTTTGAAGCTCAATGATCTCCCATCTACATGTACTAGCCTTGCCAGATGACATCAGGAAATCTCAACGAATGCATTACTACCAAAATTAATTTCACTCTCGGCTTGCAGAACAACATCTGGCAAGTCTATCACTGCACAGCATGTCTATGTGAATGCTACCAAAGGCACCAAACAGCTTGTGGTTATGAAGGTGACATGGTTTATCCCCCAAAAATTGTATTAAATTAATGATGATAACGAGTGCTTACCTGGTATACTTGAAGAGCATCCATACCAAAGTGAGGATTAGACACTGTAGACCTTGCCTTACAATAGCAATAGCCACAGTCCACTACAATCATTATACCATAAACTCTGTGTGTGTGAGAGAGAGATAGAACCCTTTAATTGTTGCAACATAAAAAATGGAGAACCAATTACATGACAACATAGATATTGTGACCCACAGGGAGATGAAAAAGGGGAGAACCCTTTAATTACAATAAGAAGGCTGATGTTGTGAGTAGAATCCCTTACTATGATTTTTTCTTTTGCTTGAGATTGAGCACCCTTCTGAAGGATACACACACCACCTCAGCACAATGCATCTACAAGTAGCTCATTAGTAAATCACCCACCACTGGGCACCTTAGATAACTTGTGGCAATAAGGAAAGTGTATGCGACAGTTTTTCATAAGTTACCTGACATTTTCAACAGAAATGATAACACTCCCATGCACTCTAAGAGAGGTATAGACAACTTATGCCCAGAAAGCACCACAAAGTATACCTATGTGCATAGCAGGGAAAAAATATTGCACTATGTGTACATGTGCATGTTTGTGTGCATATACTGCAGCTTACACACAGTGGAATATTTAGCAAATAGCTCAGAATAGCCACATCCAAGCTCCACCCACTATAAAAAAATGCTTTGATAAATGTGATAATAAAAGAGCCAACTAACATATATCGTACAATATACAGTATGCATACTTACACATAGTGCAATATTTAGGGCCTACTATGCACGTAGGTATACTACGTGGCAGTTTGGTGTGTGGGAAGAGGTTCGAGTCTGAATGGACATTTTCCTGTTATGATTCTGATAATCACATTTGTTTACAATAAAAGAGGGTGGAGTTTGAGTGCAACACTTTCCGAACATTTTTTCCATGTATAATACTCTAAAGATTGGAGCCATGGGATGGATTCAGGCCATATATGTGTACATACATGTAGTTACACTGTACATAATTTTCGTTGCTACAAAACCTTTGTATGACAAATTCTCATGCTTAAAAAATGTCCATAGGAACAATCCCTTATCATGTTTACATTAACAGTGCACACGCATACTGTAAGACTATCAGACTGCAGATTCACACTCTCTTTCTCTCTGTCTCTCACTCCCCTCCTTCCTCCAGGTTGTATCTCGTTGTAACAACCTCAAACGTCGTAATGACCTCATATGCACAAGTACATGACACTACTTTCACACATAATGTACAACTGACCCAATACTGCCTCACAAGTGACCTCCATTTCCTCCTGTACCGGCGTGAAGATCAAGATGATGTCACTTTTAGAATGTTGAAGGTGAATCTGAATGACCTGCTACACAGCATTCTCTTTGTAATCATCCGAGGGGCTACGAGTAAATATCAATAGGAAAGATTGACCAGGGAACGTTGCTGAAAATTTATCAGCATCTATGGTAGCTGAGGTGACAAACAGTTTGAGGTCATTACGTTAAAATACAACCTGGAGGGAGGATGGAATAACGAAGAGAGAGAGACAGACAGGGAGAGAGAGTGTGAATATATACAGCTAAGAGTACATGCATGTACTGAAATCTTTGTTGTAAAAATATTTTCGTAGTCAATGGCAGCTACGAAAATGAATCTTACAAAAATGCATGCACACTATTGACATTAGTGTGGTAAGGGGTCGTTCTTACAAAAAATTTCAATACAAAAATTTATCATACGAAAGTTTACTAACACAAAAGTTTCCAAATCTATAGGTCATAAAATTGATTTTCCATTAATTAGAACACTATTCACAGTCATAGCTATTTAGAGACATAGATAAAAAACCATCCCTGAAAGAAGGGCTTACATGTAAGCTGTCAGCAAAGATACACATGATAAGAGGCAGAAGCCTGAGAAGGGTGTATTATTGGTTAGGTAAGGGGTCGTCACCTTTCTTAAAGAGTGTTTAGGGATATTTCGTGAGCCTTGTCCATAATGTCCAGGTCAGGCTCCCTGAAGCACACCTCAGCAGCCATATGGAAATTCTGTGTAGGAGAGACAGAGATAGACCACACCCACTCCACAAGAGCAGTTATATGACTTGTTAGACCACTTCTCTTTTATACAAATACAGTTAATGTGAAACTAGTAGCAGATGTTATAGATAGTAAGAGTACATGTATAAAACATATGTAACGATAATAAGCTGCCAAGACGTCTACCATAAACTGCTTTTACTTAATTATGTGAACACATAACATGTTATTCACTTGTTCATTATTATGTCTTATACAGTGTCTCATAGAGTAGCCCTTATTCTTTGTGCAGTTTCTATATAAAGGGCTTAGCCCAGTTGTATGTATGCCACTATACTATCTACATCTATCATAAGAAGTAGCTGAACTTTGGCTAAGCTAATTGTGATCCACACTTGCTACATTGGTGGCAGCGGTGGCTACTTTATCGGCTCCAGATATCAGGAGCTCTGATTCACCGAAATGGCTACCTCGAGTGTTTGGATGCCGAAGCGCTACTCGATGACAGAGGACTTTGAGCTGTGGACAAGAAGGTTTGAGTCATACTGCAGAGCTGCAAAAGTTGCTGATGGATTAAAGTGCGATGTATTGCTGGCTGCATTGGACGATGACGCCTTCAGAGCTGTTGATGCCTTGGGGCTTTCAGATGAAGTGCGGAACGACTACTCCCAGTTGATGGCTGCACTGAAGAAACGTTTTGCACCGACAACCTGCCAGTTTGAGTTACGTTTTCGTCTAAGACGTCGCATCCAACAAGAAGGAGAAAGCTTTGATGATTTTGCTGGTGCCCTGACTAGGCAGGGGAACAGAGCGCTTCCTGATCTTGCACCTAAAGCCCGCTCGGAAATCATACGAGATCAGTTTATAGAAGGAATACGAGACGGCTATATACAAGAACGCCTACTTCAGGATGGTCCCGATACCTTAGAGGAGGCACTCAAGATGGCCCGCAAGCTCGGTGCAGCTCGGTCTGCTCAGCAAAGTCTGAGAACTACCTCCCTGGCAGAACCAAGAGCAGTAAATGCAGTCTCGGACAGTTTTGATTTGCAGCAGGAAGTGAGGAGAGGTGTTCAGGAAGCTCTGAGGGATTACCTTCCCATGCAGGAGAATGGTACTGCTGAAGTACAGAGTGTACAGCAACGTGGACCTTCGAGATTCCCCAGTGGACGTGGGCGTGGGCGTATGGGTAATCGGCCAACACTACCATCCAGGACCCCCGATGGAAGACCCATCTGTTTCAAGTGCAGAGAACCAGGTCACATCCGCATTCATTGTCCAAAACGTGGATTTTCAGCTGGAACCAACTGCACTGGTTGTGGCGGGCAGGGACATGTTCGAGATGAATGCCCTACTTGGATTAAGAAGCAGGGAAACCAAACAGGATATGCTACTGCTATTAATGATAGTACTCATTTCTCTGGACTATTTGTTGATTTGCAGGTTGATGGAGATGGGGTTACCCTTCTAGTTGATACAGGATCGTCGATCTCTATTCTACATCATTCAATTCGGGATAAGAGTCCATCTTTGAAATCCTCCCCTCTCAACAAGATGGAATTTTCTGCAGTAACTGCCAATGGTCAACCATTAGATGTCATGGGCAGCATCATGGCAAATGTGACGGTTGGAACACTCAACATGCAGCACAAATTCTACATTGCAGGAGATATCAACAGCGATGGTATTCTTGGACTAGATCTCTTAAGTAGTCTGGGAGCTTCCATTAACCTACAAGATGGCACACTTGATTGTCTAGAAGGTCTGAAGATACCTCTTAGTAAACGACGAAGGAACATTGAAGTAGCAAGAGTTGTTGTACAAGAGGATACAACAGTGCCACCTAATCATGAGGTTGTGTTCCCAGCATCCATCGATTTAAAGTATAATCCTGGTGAATATGAAGGCTTTGTGGAACCCAACAGCACATTCTCACAGAAGACAGGACTGTTGGTGGGACGTGTTTTGGCTAATGCCTCTAAACTCCAAACACCTGTAAGACTACTTAATCCATCTACGTCAGAAATTAAGCTTTATAGAGGAATGCATATTGGTTCATTTATCCCAATACAGGATTCCCAGACCAACAAACAAACGGAAGTAGTTGCAATGGTATCTTCTAACCCTTCACATGAATGGGCCCATAATTTGGTCCAATCTAGTGCCTTAACCGATCAACAGAAAAAGCAAGTTAAGCAGTTGCTGGAGGAGTTCGAAAGTGTATTTTCACGGTCTGCAACTGACTATGGCAGGACAGAGCTGATTAAACATCAGATAGATACAGGAGCTGCTCACCCTATCAGACAGCCACCCAGAAGAATCCCTCGGCATTTGCGGGTGGACATCGACAAAGAAATAGATTCTATGCTTGATAACGGCATCATTGAATCCAGCAGGAGCCCTTGGTCTTCGCCAATTGTTGTTGTACCTAAGAAAGATGGTGGAATTCGATTCTGTGTCGACTATAGGCGTCTCAATTCTGTAACCATCAAAGATGCTTATCCATTGCCGCAGATATCGGACACATTGGAATCACTGGCTGGAGCAAAGTTCTTTTCAACCCTGGACCTTGCTTCTGGATATTGGCAGGTTGGAATGCACCCAGACGATCAGCATAAGACTGCCTTTGCCAGCCACCGAGGATTGTTCGAATTCAAAGTTCTTCCATTCGGACTCTGCAATGCACCAGCAACATTTGAGAGACTTATGGAGTTTGTTCTAGCTGGGCTGGTTGGCACTTCCTGTTTGGTCTACCTGGATGATATAGTTATTTTCTCTCGCACTTTTGAGGAACATCTTGCACGACTACGTGAAGTCTTATGCAGACTAAGGGATGCTGGATTAAAGGTGAAACCATCAAAGTGCTTTCTTTTTAAAGAAGAAATAGCCTACCTTGGCCATGTAGTGTCTGCTCATGGGATATCAACAGATTCCAAGAAGACAGAAGCAATTCAAGATTATCCAGCTCCACAGAATATACAGGAAGTACGGAGATTTATTGGTTTTGCTTCATATTATAGACGTTTCATTCCAAATTTTGCAGAGCTTGCAGCACCACTGCATCATCTTACACAAAAGTCGACAAAATTTTCGTGGACCAAAGAATGCCAGGATGCGTTTCAGAAATTGAAGAAAAAGTTCACAGAGGCACCAGTATTAGCTTTCCCTCACTTTGATGCTCCTTTCATTTTGTACACTGATGCATCCGACTATGGCATTGGCTCAGTTCTTTCTCAGAAAATTGATGGTATCGAGCGAGTGATTGCTTATGCAAGTCGTCAGTTGTCAAAAGTCGAGAGACGTGGCCCTACCACTGAGAAAGAAGCACTGGCTGTTGTGTGGTCTGTGAAACATTTTCGCCCATACTTGCTTGGTCACAAGTTCACACTAGTAACTGACCATCAACCGCTGAAATGGCTGAAGAGTATGAAAGATCCACCTCCTAAGATTGCAAGATGGATCATGTCCTTGCAGGAGTACGATTTTGAGGTCCAGTATCGACCTGGAAAGCTCCATACAAATGCAGACACAATGTCAAGAATCCCAGCAATGCAGGAGGTATTGCCAGTGGTCAGTTCGACAACAGTTTTGAAACCCACACAATCAAGTATTGAAGTACAGAAAGCTAATGCTAATATTCAGCACATAATACAGTGGAAAGAAGCCAACAAAGGAATACCATCTGATTTGGATAAAGCAACTTTGGATTCAGAAATGCGCAGTCTGTTGAATCAATGGGACAGACTTCAGGTTGAAAATGGTACACTACTTCGACAATGGAAACCAGCTGCTCACTTGCAACCCCAACTTCAAATTGTGCTGACCAGGGAGCAAGGACAGGAGATCCTGAAGGAGTTGCATAGTAAACCAACTGGTGGTCATTTGGGTGTTAAGAAGACAGCAGCTAAAGTACAGCAGCGATACTACTGGCCACGGTGGATGGACGATGTGAAGCAATATGTTGAAAATTGTTGTAGCTGCAATCAGAGAAAGCCTCCAGCAAGATTGCCTCGTGCACCATTACAAAGTATGCCAATTGGAGAAGCCTTTGAGATGATTGCAATGGATGTTTGTGGTCCATTCCCAGTAACAGAAGGTGGCAACAAATACATTCTAGTGGCAGCAGACTACCTTACAAAATGGCCAGAAGCCTGGGCCATCCCTGATCAGGAGGCAAAAACTATTGCTTTGAAGTTGGAAGAGCTCATTAGTCGTCACGGGGTCCCTCAAATCTTGCTAACTGATCAAGGAAAGAATTTTGAATCCAAGCTGATTGCTGAGCTTTGTGATCTGTTGCAGATTGATAAACGTCGGACAACAGCCTACCACCCACAGTGTGATGGCCAAGTCGAAAGATTCAATAGAACTTTGACAACGATGTTATCCATGTATGTAGAGAAGAACCAAAAGGACTGGGATCGTTGGCTGCCACAGGTTTTACTCGCCTACAGATCTAGTGTTCACGAATCAACAGGAGCTACACCATTCGCCTTACTCTATGGACATGAAGCTCGCCTACCTGTTGATCTTTGTTTCCCTTGTCCTGCAGAACCAACAGCCCCAACAAATTATCAAGAGTACACAGCAACTCTTCAAACTAAACTGCACGGCTTATTTTTGCAAGCAAGGGAGAAGCTTCAACTGTCACAGAGAAGACAAGCTGACAAGTACAACAGCAAAGCTTGGGGAAAACCGTTCAATGTTGGCGACAAGGTTTGGCTATTTAATCCTAGAACACCCAGGGGCCTCTCGCCCAAACTGACCAAGCATTGGACTGGACCTTTCATCATC
This sequence comes from Stappiaceae bacterium, assembly GCA_964291365.2. GTDB lineage: Bacteria > Pseudomonadota > Alphaproteobacteria > Rhizobiales > Stappiaceae > JBDWFY01. Next base: position 10,217 of record OZ220007.1, on the reverse strand, counting down.
AAAAGACAAACTTCTGAGGTTGATTATCTTATCAAGGAGGAGGAAGGGAGGAAAAGCTTCATAGTACACCATAATCGTCTAAAAATCTGCACTACATCAGCAGATCAAGGTTCTAGTGATATCACTTGCAGCCCAACAGAGACAAATGAGCAGGAAAAGCAGGAAGATTCTGTGGAAAGTCAACCTTGGAACACAGACGACCTGATTGCAATTGTTCCTACTGATTCAGGAGAAAGCACTCCACAGCCTCGAAGGTCACAGAGAAATCGCCAGCCTCCAAACCGATTTGGGAACAACGTGTATGACTACGATGATCTTATACCATAACCACGGGACGTGGTTCCTCATTGGGGGGAAGAGTGTAACGATAATAAGCTGCCAAGACGTCTACCATAAACTGCTTTTACTTAATTATGTGAACACATAACATGTTATTCACTTGTTCATTATTATGTCTTATACAGTGTCTCATAGAGTAGCCCTTATTCTTTGTGCAGTTTCTATATAAAGGGCTTAGCCCAGTTGTATGTATGCCACTATACTATCTACATCTATCATAAGAAGTAGCTGAACTTTGGCTAAGCTAATTGTGATCCACACTTGCTACACATATAGCCGAAAATTTTCGTTATACAGTATCTACAAGTTGTGTATAGGTGGTAACGGGTACATTTACCCTATGATGTGAGTGGGTGTGGATGGTTTTGTGGTTGAGTATCTGCTCATAGACAGTCTGTAGTTCACACGGTCGGTCTAGAGAGAGCTGGACAGAGTTCTAGTAGGCTGCAGAGTCTTGTGTGTGTGCATGATAGGTTGTCCAACTTGCCCCAGAGCAACAGCAGCCCCACATGATTGCATGGGAATATAATAATTATGTATAAATGTACTGTACGTACGTATAGTATAAGCATGGTTATCAACTCAAAAAAGTGACTAAACAGTAGCCTTCCCTGTTCTTTTCAATGCATGCAAGAAAATAAGGGGGAGATACTAGGATAGGAAGGGTGGCGGATCAAGCTACACTGATTATCAGTGAGGGTAATACGATCCTTGGAGGCACCACGGAGCTACAACCTTTGTACTAGCTGCTATGTGGTCGTAACTTTGCTTTAATATCACTGCATAAAATTTACAGCGAGACCCCAAGCCTGCATCAAACAATCCAGCAAGTGTAAAATTAATACACACTCACTCATCTTCTAGTACCTTTTTTCGTTGAAGGCATCGAAGACCCACTGACAGCTACCGGAAGGTTCAAGTACTTGGAGAACGCGACGCGACTTTTTGGACCCCAGCCTTGGCGTAGAGCTCGTTAAATCGGCAAGATATCTCTCCCATTTGCACGGAGGACAGCTGGCACACAACCTTCTCATAGGTACGCTTGAAAGACGACTCGCTCCGATCCATCTTCAATGCGATCGTTTGGTAAAGGTCGTTTGAATATGACATTAATCGGGGCATATGCATATACCGTAGTTCGGGAAATTTTCGCGTATAAAATTTTTCACGTTTTAAAATTTCGTGTTAAAAATTTTTCGGACATCGCCTATTTGTCCGAAAAATTTTTAACACGAAATTTTAAAACGTGTGCTAGTCAGATCCCGAACTACGGTATATATGGGGGGAACTGCATTTGAAAATCTGGACGAGCAGGTGGACGAATACCCCCCAGTATGTTTGAGATTCAAAGATGCCAACAAACTGCAAGTTTTTGCAGCTGGCTGGATAGCAGGCAGGTGTCTAAGATCATGCTGTGAGTTCAAATACGCACCTGTACCTTCAATAGGCCTGACTGTGATAGTTTGGGAAATGTTAAATCGGCAAGACTGCCAAATTTAAAATAATTTGCCATTTCTTTTGAAATTTATTTGCAGGTGTGTCTCGCTCGCCGATGCCTCGTGGCTACTGCCGCCTCAGGGAGAAAATAACAAGGCAAGGTAACACACTGAGTTGGTGTGTAGCTATTTCGTGGTAGTTCAAAGCTTAGCCTAATATGGATGGGGCTTTAGCATGTCATTTGTACAGTCCAGTCAAGCCTATGCCTGTGTTTTGGCTTCATATCTGGTGCACATTTGAACTGTCTTTCTAAATTTAGTCTATATTTCAGGATCTTCCCCTTGGTAGTGCATGAAGCCTGTCAAATGTACATTATGTATTAATTTATGTTGCAGTTTGAGTACACATATGTAGCAGTTTGTGGCTGCATACATGTACATGTGGGTGTGCACACCTGTGTGGAAAAGTACCCTTATCTGAAACCACTAATTATCCTATGTATACATTGCTCCATGGCCTTGTCACCTTGGGGCAAGCTACAGCAAATTCAGGCACCTTTGCAACAGACTGGCTACCTTATAAACCACCTTGTCCTGCTGTGTAAACTGTTGCTTGTGGCTTATTAAATGAACTACAACTATGGTTTTAGTCCTAGCACTTTTTCTATTGCAAAGGTGCATGAATCTGCTGTACATACACACTGTATAGGAACAGTGTTATATACAAGTGGTACTGGTGTGTGCAAAATTTATAAAGAAGGCTGAACTGCACCGATATCCTACGATCCTAGCTTTATATACTAAGGAAGTAGGTTGAATCCTGACATACAGACCAAATTTGAAGAATTATCCAGGTGGGATTATCAATGTGCACCACAAAACAGTCGCACATGGTCCGTGCCCATAGTTAAGAGGGGTCCTTGTTCATACACATGTAGTTGTATACTATTCTGGTGCTGCTACTTTTGTCTATTATATCTCCAAGGTGATTTTGAATGCTTAGTTTCATGATAATTGCATGTAGTTACATACGTTATATAGCCTCATCCCTTGGGGGGAAGGGAATATCCCTCCCCAAATACACTCTCCCTATGGCTTACATTTTGTTTAGCTACTGCAGAGCAAAGTCTATAATATTATTATGGCATTGTTTCTAAATAGTGCCCACCGCTATTCAAATTTTCTCTCTAATAATCCGAATTACACATTAAGATTTACTGTGAGTACTGGTAGCCATGTGTATAGCTACAGTTCACTATCAAAATTCAACAGTATTGTATATGAGGTATACAAATTTTGTACGCATGCAATTGTCTTCTTTCTAACATGTGTGATCCCCCCAATATGAAACCCTAACGTCCTAATTAGAGGATTTTGTATGCTTTTTATGTTGTAGATTTGTGTCTGTACCTCTGTTATGACTCGGACTCGAGGTGTTGATATCTGGACTGGTCTTCATCCTTGAATTGAGCTGCCCTCAACTCTACAACCATCCTCATCCGTCCAACGAGATGTCATCAACTGAATTGTCCACTATTCATGCAGCCATGGATGTCAGAAGCGTGAAGAGTGCTACAATTGACCTCACCCTGTTGAAAGGACCAATAAGGTAGGGTGGGACTGCCAGTTCATGCAAATGACAAGTCAATAATGGGAGAATGGTGCATATGTGTGTTCTGTGTATTTGAGATCTTCCAAGTACAGTTTAGTTTAATTGAATGTTTGAGTGTTTTTTTTTTTTTTTTTTTGGTGGTTTCTGTACCAACAATTGACATGTGCCCCCCCTCCCAATTTGCATGTTAATCCACTTGTCTATGTTAAATTTGTAGATGCAGATCATGTCGCGGTAGTCCTTTGGCGTGCTAGATGAAGGCCATCTAGGTGAAAAAGTCCAGGTCAAGCCTGGTGAAGAAAATCCTAGATGAAGACAAAGCTCTAGCAAGTCCAAGGTGAAGTCAGTCCTCAGTGAAGTAAGCCCTAGTGTAAACATTCTAGGTGAGCAAGTCTGAGGTGAAGACAAGTGCTTGGTGAACAAAAGTCCAACAAAACACTGATGTGGTAAGTACTTAAGTACCTCTATCTTCATAATTATGTGCAGTTGTATGCTAACTAGGGAATCTTGTGTGCTTCTTTTTATGCTGCAACCTTATGTATGTACATGTACATGTATATGGCAGTGTGTGAGTGTATGCACTATGCATTTGGTTAAAAAAAACCTTATCTTCATACAGCTTGCACATTTATATACCAGCTCGTCAGATGACAGTGGAACTACCTTGCATTGCTTCGCTAACATTGGGATTAGATTCATCATCTGACCAGCGGTAAGTGCTACTTTATTTACTGGTATTGCGAGCTCCTGCATGAACGCTAGTGTGCCACTAGCGAGCTCCTGCATGAATGCTAGTGTGTCACTTCTTTCTTTTGTTTTCTTTCTTTTGGCACTAGTCTAGCGAGCTCCTGCATGAACGCTAGTGTGCCACTTTTTTTTTTTAGTACTGTTCTAGTGCTATTGTTAGAGCCATTTTGTCTTTTATATCTGCGAGGTATCTGGGATGGCACAGCTGTGATGGATGCAAAAGCAAGTTGCTGATATGGTACATGTAAGTGCCTCTACCCTCATACATGTGATTACATGCTAACTAGAGAATCATATATGCTTTTTATGCTGCAACTGTGTGTGTGTACGTGGTGGTGTGTGTGTGTGTTTGGGTGTTGACAAAGACCTTTTTTTCCTCATATAGACTAGCAGGTGTTGCTACCCTCATGTGATAGGAGTTTTGGTGAGCACTATTTAGAGCACTATTATCATGTACATATGTTTTGCAAGTATGTTTGTTTACTGACTTGCTATGGTTACGGAGGGGGGAGGCTGTATTGACTATGGTGAGGACTTGGAACAAGACTAGGTTATCTCCAGTGTCCTCATTGTGCATATATATTTCTCTCCATGCAGGCAGCTAGGCTGGCAGTATCAACCTCCTGCAGCAAGGTACGCATGTGCAATACGCACACATTGCCTAACTGTATGCTTAAACACTGACGACCCTATACCTAACCCATTTTGCAATATTTCTCCCCCCCCCCCCGATTTAAATGCTGCTCATTAATCCACCTCTCTACATTTGAAAACAGATCTGTCCTCAAGCAATTTGCTGGAATGAACTGCAGAACAATTGTGGAAGAACCAACGTACATGTCTAGCATTGTGTACTTATGTCATTCCTTTTTTTTTACAAATGCAGGTATGTCCACAGTGAATGTGGTGATACCTCAAGCTGTCGACTCTACCTGTGGTTAATCCTTGCATTGAGCTGGTCAGGACTCGTATGTGCATGTCCTCTACATGCATCCATTCAACGAGACATCAACTGGATTGTCTACCTCTACTCCTGCAGCCATGGATGGGACAGATATTGGCAACGTGAAGAGTGATGGGGCTATACAGGTTAGCAATGGGTTATACTGTTTTAATGATGTCCTGTAGGAGTATGGTGAGCATTATTTAGACTATATAAACAAGTCACTGATGCCTCGACATAAACATGGCTGGCCCACCTAGTGCTGCACTGCACTGACGAGGCCTAATTAGGCCAAAACAGCTGTCTGCAGTTGCACTTTTGGCACCAAACTTTTGAACTTGCATGTAGCTGAGCAGAGAATTTTGTGTGCTTTTTATGCTGCAACCTTGTGAGTTCACAAAGTCCTTTTCTTTTTTATATAGGCTATAAGGAACTTGGAGCAACTGTGGACAAACACTGTATCCTAAGGCATTGTTTATGTTGTATGTCATTCTTTCTTTACAGGTAATGCAGTGTGTGGCATGGATGTCACGGTTCTCCAGCTGTGTTGGGTACTGACATGCAAAACATGTATGGTACATGTACATGTAAGTACCTCTACCATCATACGTGCAGTTGTGTGCTAAATAGAGAATCTTGTGTCCTTTTTTTGCTGCAACTATGTGTGTGTGTGTGTGCGTGCATGCATGCATGTACTGTGTGTTTGGTTCAAAAACCTTTTTCTTCATACAGAGTGTTACTGTTGTCCTGTAGAAGTTTTGGTGAGCATTATTTAGAAACTGTCATGTGCATTTCTAATTTTTTCATATTGCAAATGTGCATGTTTAGTGACTTGCTGATGTGAAGACATGTGGTCCTTCCCTACCCTGGTTGTGATGGGTGTGGATACACAATAACAATTGACTGATGTGGTATGTACCTCTACTTTGTTTTGTGTTATGAAATACTTTTCTGCTGCTACTGTTAGAGCTATTTTGTGTTTTATATAATGTAGATGTCATTGTCTCTGCGACTGTGATGTTCTGAAAGGAAGTTGATGTCATGGCCTCCCCGACTATGATGCTTGTGGACACACAAAAGTAATTCACTGATGTGGTATGTGCCTCTACCATCACACATGTACATGATAGTTTATGCAGTGTTCTTCTCAAAAATAATTCAAAGCATGATCAAGCTTTCAGCTCTATACTTTCCCACATCAAAGAAAAATTTATGCACGCGTACCTTGATCTATATCTCAAATTACCGATATACTAATTGCCTGTGGATGAGCCTAACTAATTGTACATAATTTTTGAAATTTTGTTGTAGGAAATGGACCTGCTGTGAATTGTGATGCTGCTAAGTGTTGCCTGAACAGAGGCTGAGGATGGTTACAGGACGGGTCAGATCGAGGTGGCCAAGTGACCAGCTAATAAATCTGACTGCCTCTTCCCCTCAACAAAAGCTAAAGGTAGGCTTGTCTATATCATTTGTGCTGGGGGGGGGGCTTCACAACTAGGCTCTTCAACCTGTAGTGGCTCAGTTCGTCAAATCTGTGAATGATCTGATAGCCATAGGTCAGTCGTACAGTTTACCGTACAAAATTTATCTTGAAAGTATCAAGAACTCGGCCCCTAGATAGAGGCTATTTAATAGGCCATTCCAAGTTGTATTTCTGTTTTTGATCCCCTGCCTGTGTGCTTTTGGCAATCTCCACATTTTCAGCATCCTCAGTAGTTTGTATACTACATGCATGAAGTGACGTGCAGACATTTTGATGACAAGAGTCTGATTGGCTTGTATTGCTGGGTTGCTGGTAGTTCCACCCATCCACATGATCTTTGGAAGAATCCAGGACCAGAAACAGAAGTACAACTTGGAATAGCCTTAGTGAGAGAGATGTTAAATCCCCTGGTCTTACACAATGTACCTTGGGCAACCTGGGAGGGAAATAGTGGAGGTACACATTGACAGGTGCATTTATATTAAACATTTGAATATGCTGCTTGTGGACATGGCATATGCACACCCTCCCACTACACCTTAATAAGATTCTGGGGGAGAACACTGGATGTACATGTATGTATATTTATACACAATGTATCTCCACACAAAACTGTGGACTCAGTAGAAGCTAGTGGAAATAGGAAATCAACCAGTGAGTAAGGGGGGGGAGCTAGAGGCAGAGCTTCAGAGTCAAGAACATCGGGTGGATCTACTGGTGTTGGCGGTGGTGGAAATGACCAATCAGAGAATAGCCTCAGGAGCTAGTGGAAGTGGTGCAAAGGTCAGGGTGAACAAATTATACAGCGTGCACATTAATAGAGAGAGAGAGGAGAGTGAGAGAGAGAGAGACAGGGACAGAGTTATGTAGTTATGTTGAGCAGTGATGATCTTTATGATATGGGACCCCTTGGAGTTTGAAATGTACTTGTACAACACATAAGGTAGGTCCCATGGGACCTAGCTCCTTTAATTTGCATCAAAGTTCCCCTCCTTAAGTTGATTCAAAATTATCTGATTGTGCCTTTAACTGTGTAAGGGAGGGAGGAGGTTATGAAGATGTACATACACATTGTCGACGTGCAGTGCACAACAAGCAGAAAAAAAATTGCAGAATAGACTCATGTAGATTGCAATTTTTAGTACATTAGGTAATGATCGTCACTTATATATACTTTCCTCTTTTTGTTCGTTATATTGTGTTAAGATGTGATAGTAACCACTATGCCATACTAGGGGTATCTAAGACTGCAGAGGAGGTTGAAATCAAGAAAGCCTACAAGAAACTAGCTCTCAAGCTACACCCGGACAAAAACCATGCCCCCAAATCAGACGAAACATTCAAAGGTATCTGTACTGCTACCACCATGTGTAAATTTAAGTTTAGAAATGTTTGTGAGAATGTCAGCTATTGAAAATGAACCTTATGAAAGTACATTCACATTACTAGTGTTACATGTATGTGGTATGGGGTCGTTGCTGCTAACTTAGTCAACATGAAAATTTCTAGCTTCAAGGTATTACAAGTGACTTGTACATTTATGTGATGTCATTGATGTTCTAGTACTCCCAGTTCTGCATTCCTGCATGTATGCATACATCTTTCTTAGATAATGGGATAAAATGGTTTGCTACAGTGTACGTACATGCGCATGTATCAGTTTTCATGTATTGGACTGGAAAGTAGTAGTAATAAGGTGATATTTGTTTCATCTATGTGCTTTCGCCCTGCTCAAAATTTGAGGGGAGGAGGCATCTCTCCACCATTTTTGTACATCATTAGAGATGATCACATACTTGGACAAAAATGCTGTGTCGTCACTTTTATCCCCATACACTGTACATAGTAAACTTCCATGGTGATATTCGATGGTGGTGGTCCCTCAGGATTCCCAAGCAAAAACGATATGACTGTGATTGGCGATTGAAACTATGACATTTGAGCTAAATGTAGATATCCCTAGCTTGGGGATCCAGTGATTTTTTAGCTTCAACACAGCAACTCTATGGGGACACACCCATAATGTTGCACATTGGTATACATGAAACTTACGTGGAGTATTTCATGATGTAATTGTCTGTCTTTACTTGCAGCTGTGAGCAAGGTCTACTCTGTGCTTAGTGACAAAGAGAAGAGACACTGATATGACCAGTTTGGTGATGAAGGTCTCCAAGCATCTGGCATGAACGGAGGGCGAGCTAGCTACCATTATGCCTATGATGATGATGAGTTTGATCCTAACGACATATTTTGGATGTTTTTTGGAAATAATTTCAACTTTGGAGATGAAGGTAAATGATAGTACAAAAATAGAGAGCTATAAGAGTTCTCTAGTATAGATTTTTTTTTGCTACTGAAAATAGAGTATGGCTTGTTCTTGTGATCATTTTTAATTTGCTCATATTTCATGTGGCTAATGTACATTGTTGTACATTGTAGGTACAGTATGAGGCCCTTGAGGCATGTGCATGTAAACAGAGTGTGAGTAGGAAATTTTTTAATTTGACGGTTGCCAAACCACCAAATTTAATTCCCTATTAATTTTCCTAGCTGATATATTCTAGTTTTGTGATATACTAATGTCCTTGTACTGTACTTTATTCATACACTACTGGTGGTGATGGCAAACTCTACAGGAGAGCTCACAGGAGAGCTCACAGGAGACCTCAATACCACACTCATCATCATCATTACCATGGCAACCAACTGGTATGTTCCACGTACATATAAATGTATGCTACATGCATGTACATGTATGTACTCCCCCACCCATCTATAGCTCCTTTAATTTGTTGAACTTAATTCATACATACATACCAGTGTACATGTGTGCATCATGCTCCACAGCATTTATAGTAACAAACGCTACAAATCATGCTTTTTTAACGGCCATGCCTATTGACCACACCTAGTAGTGCCATAATAGTATGCGGCTTCACTACACACGTTGTCGAGTCAGAAATATTGTTCTATAGACTAAAGGCTAGAGGCTAGGGTAAATACGTAGCTACATGTATGCTTTGCTATATACATGTATGTGTCATACAGTGCATGTGGGGTATGTGCTCTAGAGAGCTCTAGTTTTTCTTTTTTTTGATTGGGGAAGACGTGTATAAAATGCTTTGATATGGTCACAGGCCACACCCTCACATGTGTCCATGAATTTTGTTTGTGGGTGAATCCTGTAATTACACATGCTCCTAAACTATGATCAATTTTGAGATACATGTACAGTACAGTTGTTATTGAGTATAACCAGTTTGTGCTCTCTCTCTCTCCAGTCAGATGATATTTCATGGATTGGTCTGTCAGCTGCTGCTTCTCGTCATCATTCTCCTGTCTCTATTCTCTGGTGTTTTCTTTCAGCAGCCCCTGTCTCCCTATGCCCTACACAGATCACAGTCAGTTTATCATGCATACCACGTACTACTAGTACATGTAATACTAAAAACCAAAAACAAAATTTTTTGCTAAATCTGCATGTACACATATTTTTACAAAGGAGGTAAATGTCACCAGACTCCTCCCCCCCCCCCCCCCCCCCCAAAATGGTAGGAGTGTATAATACAATCATTATATTAAAATTATAGTTGTCCGTCTGTGTGTCTGTCTGTCCGTCCGTCAGTAACGGGAGGACACCAGAAACGATTTGAC
>OZ220006.1:0-34555 GCA_964291365.2 Stappiaceae bacterium | reverse complement strand
ACAAGTAGCTGCCTGCTTATGTTATTGTGACAACACTGCAGGTCCTCTTGTATTCAAGTGCCCAGTGATCATGTCAGTGCTGTCTTTGTCAATGAGGTGTTCTCAAGATGCATAAGGTGTGTAGTTAATCACAGTCAGTATGTACTTGTATGCGATTTTGAAACAAAAAAACTGTTGTCCACAGGCTGAGTTGCTATGATGACTTTGCTGAGCAGATTCCTGAGTCTTTCACACCCCTCTTGCCAGTTGAGCCTCTTCCAACATTCAAATTCAACTCTGATGATCCTAGTAAGTTCACACCACTAGCATTTGTCATAGCTACATTGTGTACACGTACCATTTGACATGGCAAGAACTCACAAGAATCTCCCTAACATCCCTAGCATAATAAGCCTGAATTCAAATTCAGTTTCTTTACTTCTTCAGACCCTCCTCCAGAGTCACCAATTGCTTCCCAGCTGTTGGAGGCCATCAGAGCTAAGGAGCCCACAGAGAAGCTTGGTGAAATCCTTGACTCCCTCTCCTCCATCGATCCTGACAGTAGGTTCCCTCAAAAATATCTCTGAATGTTGATAAAGTGTCCCTAGCAAGAGTCTGAGCTCTGTGAGAGAAAGTACATTAAGCTGCTCTTAATTTGGTGAATTTTGAATATTTTTTTCAGACTTGCTCGAGTCAAAAGTGACTGTGCTAACTCAGTGTGTTCTTCATGTTGGCAGCAAGACCATCACTCACTGCTTTCTAGCTCTCTTCAAGTTGGTCTCTATGCTGCAGTACTATTACATTGTGTGTGCACACTACTCTTCTAACAGATTTCGCTCTCTCTTTCTTGATCTTGTCAACACTGATGAAGCAAAGTTGATCTGTCTTAAGAATGTTGCCGAATTCTATGCCTGCAATCCCCAGGTTTGTACATTGTACACAATGAATGCCTATTTTTGTAACTATAGTGTTGCCATGGAGACCTACTTAGACTGACCAATCATATTACCCTTCCTCACCCCCACCCCCTCCCCCTCTCCCTCCCATAGCTACACACACTGGTTGTTGACAAGCTGATCCGCACAGGGATAGTGAACCCCATGGCTGTAGTCAACTGGCTCTTTGGCCCTGAAGTCACTCCACAGTTAACCAAGTTAGTCTCTGCATATTTGAAATTTTTGAGTAGAGTGATGTTTTTATTCAAAGACAGGCTTACAAATTTAACCACCTTCGTACATCCCATAATATTGACCACCTCTGATTAGAGGGTAGTGGGTACATCTATCCACAGTGTAGAGCTCTGTGGGCAATATATTTAAGGGGAAATCCTGGCCCCTTTTGTCAGAAATGGAACATAATTTATTCTGCTCTTTGATAATATTTATGCAGGCAGTATCTGTGGGACATTCTTGATCAGACTGTGCAGAAAAGCAACAGGACATACTACCAGTCCGTGAAAGAACTAGCCGACACTAAAGAGAAATTAAAGGAGGTAAACAAGTTTACAGTGGCTCAGTGATTTCTTGTACATGCAGGTGTGTGGGGGCTTACATAATAATAGCAAAATAATGTATAGGAAAATTTATATACTTCAGGTGTTTGGTTATTCAACTTCAGTTTGTGGTACAGTCTCAGAAACGTATTGGACTGTGCACATGTGCACATACACACAGCTACATGTAGTATGACATTGTGCATATATGCTGTACTTGTATTTGTACTGGTTATTCAGACTACTATAGCTCCACTTCGGATCAACACACCTTTGTAGCTTTGTTTTTGAAACAGTGACTGGGCACACACACTCATGCATGGACACACACTGACATACCCACACTCATACACACAAACACCACAACACAGCTGTCACACTTGGATGAGGTTGCCATGGGCAGTGGAGGTAGACAAGAGCTGGAGGGAAAGATTGAAGACCTTGAAGACAAAGTGGAGGAATGTGAGAAGATGCAGAGAGACGTATTCATTGTCATCTGTCAGCGGCTGATAGCAGTGATGTCTGAACACCTGGCTCACTGCGACCAAGAGGGAGTGGACTATGAGACAACATGGTTCCTCTATAACCTGGACTACCTCAGGCAGCTGCTCATTCAGGTCAGTATTGTTTGAAGTCTCTTTTTCTATTATCACTGGACGAATTTTAGAGATAATTTCCCAGGTAGTGCCCATAATATTATTTCTGGCCTTCAATACTGTAGTTCTTCTATAAATTTGGCACATCTAATTATTCGACACCCTTTCCTGAATGCTGAAAAATAGTTTCTAAGCAAAGGTTGTCACCCATATAATTATGCTATAAACGGGAATGGAATGCACACGCAGCTGGAATGTTGAATATTTGCCTCTAAAAATTGGGCGAATCTTAAGCATAATTATCATTTTTGTGCTGAATTTTTAGAAAGTACGGTAATAATCATTTATGCTGAATTGGCATTATTCTGCACGTGACACGAAACATCAGGGGTATGGCCCTGAGAATGAGGCTAGGATCATAAATTGCAAATAGTTGGTATAATTATACCGTGTCATGATATTGTTATGGTTAATACTTGCAGAACTTCAGTGAAATGATGAAGTACTACGCCAGCCTTGAAACAGTTGCCTTCACTGCAGATGTTGACTCTCGTATACTAGAAGTCTTTCAACAATTTCAGACACTTCTATGACTTTCTTTGTTATGCAACTCTCAGAGTCTCAGTTGCTAATTCAACCGTAGTTAAATTTGTGCTAATTTTGTTATGATAGTCTAATATGAGTCTAGTAATTTGATTGTATAATTGATGCCAAGTTTCTTCCATCTGTGGCATGATATCAATCCCACCACGACAGCTGTACAAAAGTACCAGTATTATATATGTACGTCCATAGCTAGTAGAAGTGTTTACCATGAATGTAAAAAGTTTTGCCTTGTTCTCTAAAGTCTGATATTGTATTAGACAATGTTTTTGGCAATTAATTCACAGCTTAGCATGTACAAAATCAATGTATTGAGCATGATCACTGTCAATCAAAAGTCGCTAACTCTTCCCTTCCTCTCCCAGTCTCCATATCTTGTTGGCTCTGGTCCCCTTGGTCCACCTTTCTCCCCAGTATGGGGGTTAATTCCATCCGGCCACTCTGGGAGTGGTTCCCTTTCTGCATCACGATGTCTCGGCTCAGCTTCACCCCCACTCTTGCTTGCATTCTGTTCAGATGTACTTTTACTGTCAGAAGAGTATAAATTTCTGCTGTGAGCTAGATCTATGTACACAGTGTTCAGTACTCTCTGAAAGGTACCATGTTGCCGTACTATAGTGTTCACTGAGAGCTGCTTGTTTGTATGTCTCAAGTGTTCACCGGATAGCAAAGGAGATCCTGTAGCTGAGTAGGTTCTTAGAATGCTCTTGAACACCCTCTGCTGTGGACATCTCCGAGTTGTCAGTCTCTGAATACACAACCTTGCAGACATGATTTCTTTCTTGCATCAGCAATGCCAGATCAACCAGGGGTTAAAAAAGACGATGGTTTTGGCTCGATTCCCCATTCCAGAACCCCCAGGATAAGTATTCAATATTCCAGAAACCCGTGACAATTCAAAAAGCGCGGGCTGGCACCGCATACGCAAGATGTCTCAAAGCTTCGGTACTTCAGAGGCTGGAGAGCGTCAGGAGCTCAGACGGGTATGGCTGACCAATATGCGTTTGCTGGGCTTCGACTCTGCTCACGAAGAGAAGGTGAAGGTCGCGCTGGGCAAGGACATGTTCGCGCACATCAATAAGAAAGGCAGCGAGGTGGTTCTGCACTTCTTATTCTCCAGACTCGACTCTCACATGGCCTACGAGGAATTTAGGTATGAAAATTCGAGTGAAAATAGGGCCATGTTCGCAAACTGAGGAGGATGTTTCTGTGTGACGACCTTTACCATATTTTTATTGTTAATTATTAATTAACTGCTTAATTACAGGGATTGTTGGCCGATATTTGACAAGAAGCAGGAGACTCAGTTCCGTAGAGCCTGTTCAAACTGGCTAGCAAAGATTGCCAAGGTAAGTGCACAAACTGTGTGTAAACGTAGGCTGCAAATTAGAAGTTCAAGTTTAATCACTTCCATCGTCTGTGGAGGAAGTCTCACAATGTTTGCATAGTGTTTTGTTGATTCAGCATGTGAGGGAAGGGGTGGCCAAGCATACTATACATACTGTTTTTTTTTTGTTTTTTTTGCAGGAGGATCCATCCTCTCGCCTCCCTCGCCTGGCCAGTTCACTTCTCCTCTCACCAGGAGGTAAATTCATCTCTATAACACATAGCCTACACTAATATTCATGGTCGTTTGCATGTATGTTTGGATGTGCATGTAGGTGATAAGTTCTGCCATTTTTTGTTCCGATTTTCGTCCTATGTGCTCAAGAAAGTATGCATCAGAGAAGCCAAGGAAGGTAGAAAAAGTTCTCTCTCTCTCTCTCTCTCTCGTACACATACACACATGCACATACACACACACTCACAAACACACAGACATACACACACACACATACACACACATACACACATACACATTCACATACACATTCACATACACACACACACACAAACATATACACATACACATACACACACACACACACACACACACACACACACACACACACACACACACACACACACACACACACACACATACACACACATTGTTATATCTACTTATTCTTTTTGCTCTCCACAGAAAAGAATGTGTTTCTGTCTAGCTTCATCACAACCCCCGAGGGCCATGCTCCTGCTTTGAAGGATGTGTCTGTGCATGCCATGCAGGCCCACACTGTGAGACACACTCAGAATGTTGTCAAAAGGACTCTACTGGTCGCCAAACTACACGAGGAATGGCGTACATACACCAGGTGTGGTCAGTGTATTTAAATTCTGTCGATATTAAACAGTGCATGTCTCACCAGTCACTATCATACACCAGGCATGTTGGGCACTTTAATGAACCATGCCTACATTTGTATTTTTCTCTCTCTCTCTCTCTCTCTCTCTCTCTCTCTCTTTCATTCCATGTTTGACAGTGAACTTGTTGAAGAGTATCGTTCTTACTCCAAGGAGATAAAAAAACTCAAGAAGAAGCTGGAAAGCTTGGAGGAAGAGAGCAAACAGCAGGTGCAAACCTTGGGCTTAACTGGGTGAGTCACATCATCAACTAGTATTCAGCTAAGAACATGATATTATGGGGAGGAGTGTCCACTGTACATGTAGTGTGGTATTATGTTGTATCATTCTTACATAGGAGCCCCAGGAAGTTGCTAGGAGCCGGGTCAAAGGCCAGTGAGAAGGTTCTCTCACTCTCTGCAGAAGTTGCTACTCAAAAACGACACTCTAGAATGGAAAAGGTAGGCTTCATCGATCTAGTATCAGCTACATGTCTGTATGTATGTCTTGTTCCCCAGGTTCGTACGATGTGGCTTTCTCTGGAGGGATTCCATGACAAGAGCTCCCAGCAGAGGGAGGTGGTAAGCTCTGTGCTTCATGGAAAAGTCGATGAGCACACTATTGACGGCAAGGACATCGTCTTTCAGGTATGCTTATGAAAATTCAAGTGACAAAGTTGAACATACGTAGTTCTTCTAGCTATTTGGCGCCTCCATGATTATAAGGTACTCTTCAAGGAATTATAGTTAATGAGTTCCAATTTCAGCAAGGGTGGTCGCCTATACATGTGATAAACAGGAGTTGATTGTGCGTGGAACCGTGGAATGTTAAATATTTACCTCTAAATATTAGGCAAAGTGTGGGCATAACAGCTATTGTAACTTGTTTGTGCTGAATTTGTAACTAAAATAAAACAAATAATTATACATGACCCAGGATTTGAGTGAGTGTCAATAAACCCTCATATTAAGAGAGTATTATGTTTCTGGAAATCTTTTAGGAGTTGTGTGTGTGTGACAGAGTTGATAAAAGTTGAATGTCAATATATTGCCATGTTAAAAAGGTATTGTGTTCTCCAATGTTTAACAACAAGAAACTTACACAATAGAAGCAGGGATTGTTGGGGTATAAAAAAATAAGCAGAAATGAGTTGTCCAGACCTGCTGAGTCAGCATAATCATAAATAAAGGTCAGCAAGCTGGCTGAAGTTGAACAAATAAGGATATAAAAAGTGATGTACATTGTAGCTGCAGTCTAAAAGAATGTGCATGATTTTGTCTTGGAGATTGATAAATTCATGGAAGTCTCCATGTGTATACTTTCTCTATTGGGGATCACTGTCCCTTTATCTTCGTCAGAGTTCTGCCGCTGGTCTGTGACTGTTTTTCCCTCTTCTACCTCTTTCTCTCTCCTCTTTCCACAACATAGCTTCACCGCTAACAGCACTATCACCCAGAACTGCACTATGACTATGACACCTAGCACACACACTGCACCATAGAGAGGATATTTCTTAACTTCTTCAAGATCAGTGGTTTCATTTTGCTGAATAGTGTCCAAATTACTTGGATCAGTTAAATCAGGACTCTCTGTTGGATCTATAGTTTCTGCTTCTGTGGGATGAAGTGTAGAAGTAGTAGTAGTTGATGGTTCATTAGTAGTAGTTGTTTCGGTGGTAGAAATTGTTTCAGTGGTGGCAATCATTGTGGTACTTATTGTTGTTGGATTCGTCGGAGGTGGTGTTGTACACGGGCTAGGAGTTGTCCTCGCATCAGCCAAGCACTGCTCAAGGTCGTGCACCTCAGTGTCCAACTCAAATAGGTTTACATGATATCCACTGCCAGCAGTGAAACCCGAAACCTCTATGGTCCGGGATGTGTTTCTAGTTACGTGGCAGAACCAGGTAATGTTTTTTGTAGATAGATCTTTCTCTGTTTGTACTGATAGATCATGTGCCTGCACCTCTTTGCAATTTGTCAACGTTAGATCTTGATAGACTTGTAGATTGTAGCGACAGTGGACAATGAGTATTGCTCCCTCATGCACGTTGATGGTGCTGTTATTAGTCGCATGTGCTTGTAGTACAACTCCTTTATAGCAGGTAGCATCTGATACTGCAGTAACTGCATGATTGCATGCCGAAATGAAAATGAAACTTTGCACTTGTGTGAATCTCTCTCTCTCTCTCTCTCTCTCTCTCCCAAAAGTAGCAAGGAAAAGTTCCAAAATTATTGTTTTCACTACTATAGTAAATGCAACTGCAATCAGCTCACCTTGCAACATCAGACTATGGAGCATGAGTACTGCTGCAGCCAACTGTAGCAGTAGTGATCCATTGAGACAGTTGAGACATTGAGCAGCCATGACACCACTGATACAATCAAATAGATCACACTATCTATGCAAAATAAATTGTTTGTCAGGTCTTATAGCTTTTTTTTTACAGAGCTTCTCTTTCACCCACACTGGGTAATCCCAGCTAACAATGCAGTATTTATTTATATGGCTATCACATAGCTCAATTATTGGCTGATTTGTAGCCCACCAGGCTTCCTAATAGGTGGCGAGTTACCCTGGGGATTTCCTGGACAGGTGTTGGTTGCTGCTGTACATACTTATCATACTTACCTTGTCTGTTAAATGTGGTAGGTAGTGGGTACTATGGCAGTTTCCTCCTTCTAAGTAATTGGTAGTTGGTGATGACTGAGTAGCCAGGGAGTATTTATGAAAATCTGGTGATTTTCTTTCTATTGTAGGTAGCTGCATAATAAATTGTCCATTTGTGGTAAGTACAGCAATGTATATAATTTAGAGTAGCTCAGTTATGTTAATTTGTCACCTAACTGGATCATGAATAGTTTATACAAGTGTAGTAGGTCAGGTATCCCCATCCCCAATAGAGTGCCTACCTGCAGGTGTTCTGGAGCATTCTGCATGTACCAACCAGAAATTCCCCTATCTAGTCCCATAGCTCACATACTGGTATTATTGTGCTATGTTATAATTATTATAATATATAGCTGTAGCTGTCTTGGTTGTACAAGTGCATAGACCGACATCCATGACATTTGTGCTTGTGCAATTGCCATTACCTAATTTTAAATTATGCCATTGCTATTCTCTAATTAACCGTACTGCACTCTTGATCCCTCCCACATCTCCCCTTCACACTATGGAATATAATTATATGAAAATATTCATTAGCTATAATAATTATGTAAATAAGCAGTGAGGTGGGGAAAATCCCTGGGGGTGCCCCCCTCTCCATATTGCTGACTGTAATTCTTTTGGACTGACAACACTTTCTAAAATTAATGTTTGAGCTGAGCTAGACAGATTGTGGGGAGAATCTCCTATAGGCCAGGCAAAGTATCTAATCTAGAAATGTAATGTTTGTGTATTTGCATTGTGTTATGAGCTAGCTCCAGTTCAGTCTGCAGGCTAGTCTATAAAGGGTCACATGGCTTGGTTATGTTGTAACTAATGGGTACATGGGCTCATTAAGCATATAAGCATATTTATAGAAACAATGAAGAAATCTTTTGTGGACAACTTAATGCTCGGCGTACAACTTGCCGACGTTTTGCGGCTTGCGCCAACCGCGTTAGTGCTTGGACCTCTGCACTGGACCGCACGTATGCGCAAGCTCAGGAACCACGCCTATAAATTGCCATCATTTTCGCACCTCGCTTCACTTTTGCCCTGAGGATGACTAGTGGTAAGTACAGCAATGTATATAATTTAGAGTAGCTCAGTTATGTTAATTTGTCACCTAACTGGATCATGAATAGTTTATACAAGTGTAGTAGGTCAGATATCCCCAATAGAGTGCCTACCTGCAGGTGTTCTGGAGCATTCCACATAATATACTGTGCACAAGTGCTAATGCAATGTGGGTATGTACCTATGTACAATGGCATTAGGTAATTTTAAATTATGTCATTGCTGCATGTACCAGACATTAGCTGTCTGGTCCTCCCACAGGCCTTATTAAATATTACGTGCTTTACATGTATATGTAGGTATAGGGCATACCGTATTTCCTCGAATAAAGGCCGCCCTCGAGTAGTCGCCGCCCTCGTATAAACGCCGCACACGCACGCAGCGTCGATGAAATAGACGCCGCCCTCGATTAGTAGCCGCGTTTAATTTTATTCATGAGGAGTGACGTCATGCCCAATCAGCTATTTCTGAGGCAACCAGCCAACTGACCAGCGAAAACGACAGCAGCAGCGACATCGACGACCCATTTGCATCTGCAGACGAAGACGAAGGCGAGCTTGAGCAAAGCGAGTTGGTCCTCGAGGACGACTGTTGACTTTGTGTACTGTACTGGTTCATAGTTAGCGATATCGGATAAAAAATTTAATTAATTAATTACCCTTCAATTAAAATTTTTAAAATTTGGCCATTGAATAACTTAAAGTTTGGTGAAAGTTTGACCTCAATATCTCATTCCAAAGCCAAGATAGAAATTTTTAAACATAAGGGGGTCCTAATCTTTGCATACTTAAGTTTCTAGTACAAATTGTGGCACCAACAAAGATGTTAGATTTCTAGCCATCTTATTTAATCTAGAGTTGTTACAAAGTCACAATTTCAAACACATACCTCTCTCCCACATTATATAACACCTCAGTTACATGCACAATAATTAATTATGCATGCTCTTTGCTACGATTTTGCAACGATTGTTCAGTTTGCATCCAATTTACACGATACTATAATAATTATTATACACAATGAATACAATCTGAGCTATACACTCTCAAAAAGCTCACTATTATTATACAGAAAACTGACATTTGAATGAATCCAGCCCGGCATTTGACTCTTTACTGGCATCACTTGCAGCTTCATTTGAACGATGTAACTTCTGACGGAGAGAATGCGTGGAACTATGAGCCACTTTCAATTTACTTTCAAGCTTATTAATAGTTTTAGTTTGTGGTTTCATGTCACTTTTTAACCGTTTGATATGAGACTGCACTTCTGCTATTTTTCTATCCCAACATTTTATATGCTTATTAATGCTATGAGCACCGAGTCTGCTAAGATTGGAGGTTAGCTTTTCTGCTTTTGCTTTATCGTTTTCATGAGCAGCTCTTTCTACTTCACTTGCTCCTGTTTCCTCAGATGATGTGTACCCATGCTGCACAATATTTAATGGTTGAAATAAAAGTTGCTTAAGTTCATTATGCTTCTTGTTTTGAGGAAGTTCAGCCCTTTTCTTCTCAAGTCGACCAACCATTACTTTGAATGAGCTAAACGTTGCAATTGATCCACCACAGAGTTCCTTAGCCCAATCATAGAATTGACTCCATGGAATAATATTATAATACGCCTTTCTTAGCAAACTCAGTTCGTAGACAATACCTTTAGCTAAGTGAGGACAGTGAGGCCAACCTTCCTATTATACTCTCCAGGATAGCTATCACCATTTGACATCATTTAGTACTTCTAAAGTGTGCAAGAATTACATACCTCATTAACTGCAGCTTTATGTTTAGCCATATCTGCATGTGAACACACACACACACACACACACACACACACACACTACAGCTAAATTAATTCCAATTAATGCCTCCCTGTCCTGCCATTACATCCTTGCACACTCCATACGACTTACATTTCAGAGTAGACCAGGTAACTGGCTGAGGCACTGGGTAGTAGTACAAGTAGCACCGCGGAAACAAGACAGCTAACTTCGGACCAGTAGAAATGACGGGGTAGCAATCCGGGCCTTTCCGCTATCGGGAAATACGACTTAGTAAGGTGCTATAGCCAATTTCGATGTGCTGATTCCGAATCTGGATGTTACTTTAGCGTACCAGAAAAGAGTCGGCTGGAAACGAATAGCCAGCGTGTGGAGCAACGATGAGCGTGCTCAAACGCTTAAAAATAATGTCAGATTCGTAATCAGCGACCCCAAATTACCCAGGATAGACCCTAAAACTTTGCATTAAGTCCTCCTCCTTCCAGAAATTCCACGGTGCCGCGCGTTCCATTGATTATTTAAATAAATTGCGTACGCGATTTTTTATACGTAAAGTATATGGGTATAAAAAAAAGACAAAATTCAAACGCAAATATCTCGAAAAGTACGCGACCAAATTTCACGGGACAAAGGACACTGGAATCGCCAATGAATACATAATATACGTGAAGAGTCACGAACTACGGAGAATTTTTAACGGTTTTTGCTGATTTTTTTTACTGACCCCCTCCAAATGATAGCTATCTGATATCGCTATCATAGTCCATGCCAGCATTGTATTATTCTTGTACTTTTAACCCAACCCACCCCACCCACGTGGTATACGTGTGTGATGATGTAATAATTTATTGAGCGTGCGCGCGCGTACTACGCGCATGGTATATAGTAGCCGCCCTCGAATTGTAGCCGCCCTCGAATAGTAGCCGCTGTACTCGAACACGTTAAATTAATAGTAGCCGCGGCCTCTACTCGAGGAAATACGGTACACACAGTGATTGTAATGGCAATTTTTCATTAGGTAATTTAAAATTACATCATTGCTATAGTATCTAATTATTATACTCTTGACCTCTCCCCTCCTCCCCCAAGCCAAGTGCACCTCCCCTGCACAAAATTGACCTCTCTCTTTAAGTGAATGTGCAAACCAAAATAAATTGAAAATCTTGTGAACCAGTCTATATTGCACAACTACATGTAATCTGTAGTAAAAATCTTACACTTGCTTCTAGTAAATGTTGAAAATGATAGCACACAACTAATTATTGTTTGGGTAAAACATCTGAAGAAGTGTCTCCTTGGTTACTACTAAATGTCTCATCAGCTTCTTGGGTTGCTTGATCCTTTCCACCGTTCACACTTTCTGGATCATCTTGCACCTTATTTTTGCGAGGGCACTTGACCACCACCACAATCAATAATGTCACCACTCCACCTACTAGTATTAATGGAATGAACAGAGCACACAACACTACATAGAGTGGGTACTCTCTTGCGGTTGTGATGGCTGCTTCGCTTGTAGTTGGTTCATCCATAGAAGTATTATGGTGGAATTCATCAACATTAGGATCTTCTGAGGGACTTGTGGTGGTAGACTCTGGCGGTGGAGGTGTACACGGGGCAGGAGTTGCCCTTAATGCTCCCTCGAGATTGTGAACTAAAACATCAAACTCCATCAGTGTCTTAAGAATGCCACCTATTGATGTAAAACCCCTGATTCTAACAGTTGTATTCTCCATGGCCCAACACAGCCAGGTCATATTTATTCGATCACTGTTGCTGTTGTGAGGCGTAACTTTACCACAGTAGATCTCGGGTAGTGTTCCTAAGATCACGTCTGAATAGTGTGTGGTGTTGCCCTCACAGCGGAAGATCAGTACTTCTCCTAATTTAGTGAAATGAAGATCGACATGGTCACTGACTGCTTGAGTAGGTGGATGCAATCCTTGCCAACATCTAACTGCTAACACTGCAAAATTTGAAACAAATAAAAGCACTTGAAACAGTGTATGTAAAGCTGATGACTATTATCATTAGGATAAGGTAGCTACTACATTCATGTATGAGTCAGGCTTGCTTTAATAAGTTTAAAGTGGAGGGGGTGATTTGCAAACTTGGCTCTAAATTGCATGAATAGCCAATGGCTACAGCACTGCAGTTGGTCTCTTTTTGAGCTCACCAGTTTCTAGTCCTTGGAGTGAAAGCAGTACCACCAGTAGAAGTGATAGGAATGGTTGATGGGTACAGAGTTTAGCCATGACTTGCTTGCTCCCATTAAGTAGCTATATCTAGGTTCAGATGCCTTGAACTGGTAGAAAGTGATGTCTGTGGGCTGGATGCTTCACTGCCTTTATACTTTCACACTATAAATAAACTTTGCCTAATAAGGAGTTCAGCTGTAGGATCTGAGGTTGCTCATGCAGCGAGATATATATAGAATGGATTTCCCCTGGTACTGTCCCACTGTATAGCTCTAGGCCTACTATCAAAATTCATGATCTGGGCTTTTTACATTGGCATTGTGCCATTGGTCAGCTCAAGTACTCAAGTGGTGCCCATTGTTGCCTGGTTTTTGTATGGTCTGTCCAAGAAGGTGGTATTTGTGCCTATAGCTAGTGCCATGACTGGCGCTCACAGAGATCGCCTAGTTCTAGCTTCTATCACTCAGTAGCCAGAGATACAGCATTGGTGAATTAATTCCTGTTATGGTCAAACCATAGGTCAAACAGGCAGACAACTATAATCTTGATTGATAGCCTTGTGGTTGTTTATCAACTAGATCCGTTTTGATAACAAGATTTTTGTTTGTATTGTCAATAGGTGGGTATGCAATCTGCAATGCACAAGTGGAAAGTCTGGATAAGCTTCATAACAGACACATGATCAGCTCCTCCCCAATACTTCATAGCAGGATGTTTAAAGATAATAAATAGTTGATTTTCACAGAAAGGCCAAACAAACACTGTGTCACACACATACACAATGAACAATAGTACAATGTACAGTCCAAAGCACTCTGACACACACACACACACACACAATAAAAATCAGCACAATTATACTGTTATTTGGTCCGTAGAAGTTTCAGGACATACTTTGCAATTTGACTTCTTTAACCTGTTCTTATAATAAATAACCAGTGCTGTCATGGTAACAGTGTATACGATCAGAGCGACAACGGCGACCACTACAACCACTGAAGCGAATGTACTACTTTTGACCTGAGCATTACTAGCAGAGGATCCAGTGTCAGCTACAGGAGGCGTTGTTTCTTCATCTGTTTATGTGTGCAAATGTATGCAATAAGTGTGTATTTTGATTGTTTGGAGTGAATACCAAGTAATAGCTATAGAATAGTGTGCTGAGAAACTAATAATATTATCGTGAGACCCTAATTCCAAACTCTCTTTGATTGGGAGGACACTAGGCATCTTCCAAGCTTCAATAGTATCCCAACTTTTTCCCTAGCAGAGAGATATCACCAAGATTATACCCCCATGCACACCTGCCTGCATTCATAATCTTTCTGGATGGATACTACTGTGAGGTGTGTGTTTATCAGTATCTGCATGTATGTACCTTGTGTGATGGTGGCAGTAGTGGTGGTGACAGCTTCTGTTGTTGTTATTGTGTCTGTTGAATCACTTTGCACTGTGGATATAGATGTGTATGAGTGCGTGTGTGCATGTGTGTAAGTGTGAGTGTGTGTAACGTGATATGATATGGAGGTAAATCCTTTGAAAGTGTATGTCATTCATGCTACGGATCACGAAACACAAAGATCCCTGGAAATCATAGGAATTATTGCTAGACTTGTTGGCTCCCCTAAATAATGATTCTGGAGTGTGCAAGCATACGTTCCTGACTGTATTCACTCAAAGTTATGCATTTAAAATCATTTGTACCCAAATTGGGGTATTACTTAGAGTAAGCATTGTGGTATAGGAGGCTCAGCTGACTGATTTTAGTCAATATTCTTAATTTGTGGATATGGAATGGACTGCTGCTATGTATACATGTATATAACAGTACACTGACTGAAGGTGGTGGGGTGGGGGGGGTGGAAGATTTAGAAAAAAAAACCCAACTAATCTTGGCCTGCTCAACTCAACTCAACTCACTATCAAAGTAGAGGATGATCCTGTAGTCAGTGTTGGATGTTTCCTCCAATAGTCCATCTATGATAATGCTGCCACTCCCTGTAACTCCAAGGAGGTGTGTGTCGATCAGTGGTTCTGTGCTTGAGCATGAGATCCTATGGTGAATTACATCGTGGAAGGATACATTCAAGTTGGAAGTGTCACTTGTCATGGCACTGATTATCGATTTATCAGCGACAAATTTCAGCCGCAATAGTTCAGTATTGGTGACATTGATGGCAGTCTCATTGTATATCTCTCGTTCATTTTGGATTCCATAATAGATTCTAACTGGTTCTGCAGAAAAAATTGCAATTTATAGATAAACCTACTGGTGGAGAATAACCTGTAGGCAGGATGCAGTTTCTACAACCAACCCAAGTTACATGTAGCACGTAGGAGCCTCGAGATAAGCATTTTAGTATATATAATTTTATCAGCATGCTCCACCCCTCCTCCCTCTGCAGCTGTGTACATGTATCTCCTTGTAGTCTCAGTAGCTAAATATAAATCAATCTCTACTGATTTGCACGCAATGGAAGATTAGTGTCTTTTGTCATGTTTGCCTACCTTGCTATGTTGCAGCTCCTCTTGAAAGAACCTGGAGCAGAAGTGATAGAGTGCCAATGGTATAAATGGATGGAGACATTGCTTAGTGATGGTGATAAATATAGCTGAACTTGATTGAGTTCTGATGATCTTCAGATGATAGTTGTGTATGATTATTTTGCCAATTCTGTTTACTAGCACTAGTACTGCAGGCTGCTCTCTTTTTATAGCCTGCCTGCCTAGCGCCTCCACCCAATGACCCGCCATGGCCACCTGGTACCTGTTGGGTACTCTCCCTGGGTACGGGTAAACCTCACTTTTCTTAGATGTGGGTGTAACACTTCCCAATCTTGGATTTAATCATGATGTCACCATTACACCTAGTATAGTAGTACACAATATACACGTGCACACACATACACGTACACCCACATGTCTCCACTTAAGTGGCTCCCTAGCCCTATAGCTGTCCATGTTTATACTTACTGACCACAACAAGGAATTCTTATCATAGCAGCTGCTGTGTGCAGGGCAGCTGTTTGTTCACATTCTTCAGTATGATTGTACCAAATCTT
Source organism: Stappiaceae bacterium (assembly GCA_964291365.2). Classification (GTDB taxonomy): domain Bacteria; phylum Pseudomonadota; class Alphaproteobacteria; order Rhizobiales; family Stappiaceae; genus JBDWFY01. The sequence goes on along the minus strand of OZ220006.1, from coordinate 18,899 downwards.
CCAAATTTTATAGTGAGATATTTGCAGGAAAAAAACACCAACCAAGAGTTCATTTTGTAGTGAGATATTTCTAGGAAAAATAAGAACATCAGTATACTGGGAGCACAATATATTGTTATGGTCTTCTACAAGTATAGACCTTAGATGATTTCCACCAAGCTCTATTTGCGATGAAGGAGTTAGAGCTTGGTGGAAATCACCTAAGGTACTTGGTATTGTTACTATAGTTTTCTAATACTCCACCATACAGGCATTGTACACTGATTAAATTGTTGTGGGGTAGAGTAGCTCTGTTCATTGTAGTTTGTGAACATGATTTGACTATGGATGCCCTACTGGAGAATGGTCTTACTGACATTAGATGCTGTGCATAGACCAACATGTGCTTGTGTAATTGCCATTACCTAATTTTAAATTATGTCATTGCTATTCTCTAATTAACCATACTGCACTCTATGGAATATATGAAAATATCCATTAGCTATAATAATTATGTAAAAGTAGCTAGGCAGTAAGGTGGGGAAAATCCCTGGGGGTGCCCCCTCTCCATGCTACTAACTGTAATGCCTAAAATTCATAGGGCTCTTTGGGACTGGCAACACTTCCCAAAATTAATGTTTGAGCTGAGCTAGACAGATTGTGGGGAGAATCTCCTATAGGCCAGGCAAAGCATATAATCTAGAAATGTAATGTTTATGTATTTGCATTGTGTTATGAGCTAGCTCCAGTGCAGTCTGCAGGCTAGTCCATAAAGGGTCACATGGCTTGGTTATGTTGTAACTAATGGATACTTACTACGTAGGTTGGTTAAGCATAATATTCTGTTTATTGATTTTCTTGCTTTCCCCCTTGATCAGACCACCTTGTGACAGATTCCACTGACTGAATGGGATAGCCTTGTTTGTGTCAGAAGTATTCATTGTACTCTAGTTTGTGTACACAGAGGGTGTTTATCACCTAGATCTGTTTGTATAGTAGTTAGTTTATTAACAGAAAGGGATTATTTGTATGGGTGGGGGAGGAGACAATGGGTTCTCATGGAGCTTGGGGATCTGGCTGGAGATATTGGATACTGTCATACAGGGTGTAATTTTTAGTAGTGCCAATGAGCATAATATCTAGATATTGTAGAACACATGTTGATCAGTTCCTTCTCATACTACTAAGTCTTGACAGTGAGATGTTTCTTTTCTTTGATGATAGAGTTATAGTCCATGATTTTCACAGACACCATAAAGGACAAATAGACACTCTGTACACATATACACACAATGAACAAAGCACAAAAACAAAGCAATACTGGCATACACACATACACACACAGAGACACAATAAAAATCAGCACAAGTCTGCTACCTATGCCATTTGACGAGTAGAGTCATTAACATGTCGTTGCTGTAAGTCCTTTAATTTCTTTCGGTAATGGATTGCTGCTGCGACTGCTATGATGATGATGGAGCATAAGACCAGGGCAACAACGACGACTGCTATGACCACTGAAACAAATGTACTCCTTTCGATCTGAACACTGGCAGCAGGAGGTACAATGGGAACTGCATCAGATGTTGTTTCTCCATCTGTCACTGTCAATGTGTGCAAATGTACATAATATGCATACATGTAAGTCTATGTTTCATCTGTTTGGAAGAGAAGGCTAGTGATAGTTGAGAAATGAATACAGTAGAACAAACATTTCAAAAGCACCCCTCTGAACTGTGTATACATTAGGACACTATACATGCTCCAAGCTTAGAATGGTTTTCCCCTTGTAGAGTGGTATCATTTTAATTAACTGGAAGATGCTGCCATGGCGGTGATGTGCATCCATTATATACAAGTTGTGTGTGTGTGTGTGTGTGTGTGTGTGTGTGTGTACCTACCTTGTGTGGTGGTGACGTCTACTTTTGTTGTTGTTGGTGTTGTTGGAGGTTCCGTTGGATCTCTTTGCACTATGGTGTGGTGTACATATGTATGTGTATGTGTGTGAGAGAGCAAATGTGTGTAATGTGATACGATTTGGAGATAAATCCTTGAAAGTGTATGTCATGGATCACAAAACACAACCCCTTGCCTGGAAACCATAGAAATTATTACACCTAGACTTGTTGGCTCCCCTATATTGTAATAATTGGGGCGAGCCGAAGCGAGCCCCACACTAATCACTCATACGAAAAAAATCGCTGTACCTATATGTATGTATGTAGCGATACGTCGTCCACATGTTTATCATGCAGTATGCGCGTGCGCATATCAATTTGGTAAGGAACGTCAACGTAGCTCGCATGTTAACTCTAATTGTAGCTCACCAAAGCAGGAGTCACTAGTGCCAGAACTGAACAGCAGAACAGCCTTTTGAAAGGTAGGAGAAACAGACTTAAGCAGTACACTTCTTTAGAAAGCTATAATTTGTGCTCATAATTTCAATAAAGAACGATTGTGCACTGTTATGCAAAGCTTGTACTGTACTGTAGTCTGTCCCAGTCTGAGCTCAGTTGTGCCTTAGATACTTTGTCTAAAGTATCTATGGTTGTGCTTGCATGTGGCATCATGGTGCAGCACTGACTGCTATTAGCTACTGACTACACCATGCATCCACCAAAGGGTTAAAAGCTCAGTAGTAATCACTCGTTTAGTCTCGTGTAGAGCCTGGCCACGCAAGAGTCCTGTCAACACAGTCACATTGTCATTGTTCATACCAAGCCTACTGCACTGTGAGCGAAGGCTCACCCCCTTGATGATTTACATCACCCTAGTATTATAATCATATCAAGAGCGTAGGAGTATACATTCCTGACTGTATCCTTTCAAAATTATGCATCATTTAAATCATTTGTAGCCAAACTGGGGCATTGCTTTGTAGCAAATATTGCACACGAGAGTAGAGCAAGTTCCTTGAGTGATGCGGGTGGATAAAATTGTACAATTTAACTCACCTTTAAAGTATATGATGATTTTGTAGTTAGTGTTGCTAGTTGAATCCAACAGCCCACGTACAGTCATGCTGCTGCTCTCTGTAACCTCAAGGAGGTGTGTATCACACAATGATGTTGGATTGACTTCCCTGAACTTCCTTCGAAAGGAGGTAGTCATGTTGGTATAGTCAATTGCCATGTCCTCGACTGTCTGCCTTGTAGCATTAAACTCCAGCCATAGTAGATTGGATGCTCCCACCGTCAAGGTAGTTGCATTGGATATCTCTGTCTTAGTGTGTGTTCCATAAAAAATTCGAATTGGTTCTGCAGAGAAAACAAATGTATCACTGATATCATCCACCAGAGTATTAAGCATTTAGTTGACTTTGAAGGGTGCAGCTTACAAACCAATATCCAAACTTGTTATCTTAGTGGGCTGTTTTGTGCTTTATAGCCCTGGACATACTAGCTGGAGCAACTTAAGTGCTTAGCCAGCCTTGAGCAAGCAGTCACCCTCATGTTCTAACTATGTAGCTTGCATGCATTTGTTTACAAATTCAGTATGCTCCACCCCTTAGCTGCAGCTGTGCACTTGTAGTTTCAATGGCTATGCTCTCCAATTTGCATACAGTGGAAGATACAGTACTAGTGCCCCTGCCATACCCTTGCCTACCTTGCTGTGCTGCACCTCCTTGGAGAAGCGGAGAGAGCAGAAGTGATAGAATGCTGAGGATATGAATAGCTGCCATTAGTGATTAAACTCCAGTGATAAATATTCAGCTGTGATTTAGTGCCTTCAGTACGATAATTATTATGATTTGCCAAATCTTTAACTGTTTACAATTGGCAGCTCCCCGTGTACTTTTATAGCTGGTAGCCAGTTGCCCAGGGTAAATCCCAGGGAAACCGCCAACTTGTTAATTAGCTTCCACGAGTGCCTCATGTGGACTGTATGTGATATTCATAGTGTCTAATTTTGGACTTTACCCATGATGTGTTTTGATGTCACCACTAGCACACCCACCTAGTACCTAATAATAATAGTATACATAACGTGGTATAAACCCAACAACCACACATCTAAGCTTGGCTTCTTTTTGCATAATGAATCTGGGCTTCTTCTATTTATAGTAACATTGTGTTTGCCTTACATGACATGTGCTCTAATTTGCCAGGTACCAGATATGCTGCTGGGGGAGTATGAGTCTCTCAGCAGAGAGGGGAAGATTGGGAACACCTATGAAGCTGGACAGCTCAACATTATCAGGTATCTAGGCTAAATCATGGCCTTTTTCTTAGGGGATATGAGACTTAATTGTTGCCTTTTGCTGAGGGGATATGAGGTCCAGGATGTGAGACAATGTTGGCAGTGGTTTGCCGTGCTTTTGGGTACCCTTTGAAGTGCAGGGTTCATGTCAACAGTGAAAGTGCACTCATTAAATATGGCCATCTAGAGTGAACCAGTCACTGTCAGTTCTATGGGTGCCGCAGTACTTTGTGATGAAAGATGATTGTGTGTAGCTACTCCTATAATACCATGTTTCTACTACATGTATCAGCAGCAGTGCTCTTCCCTCGTGCTTCAACTTGGTCCCCTGTACCCTTAGTACAAATTTTTCTGTAATGTGGGCTATGGTATAGGGCAGAGTCAAAATGCATTGATGTGGTCATAATATGGTAATATCTATTCTGCATAGGGAGAACAATGTATTGTTATTTCTTACATTAATTTTGCAAACTCGCCCTAATTGAAGTTCACCCTATTATTATTGATCTATCATATTATTGCAGTCTGATACAACTATGGAACTGCTCCCTTAAGGTGCTGAGGAACAAGCTATTGGAAAGTGAGTTTTTAGCTACACATGATGTGACATCAGGATTTATCAATGCAGTTGATCTTCATGTGTGTGATGATCTTACATTACCCATACTATGCATACGTACTTACATGAGCATGCAGTGAATACCAGTGTCATAGAAATTCATTGCTATGTTTTAAGATGTGAAATAGTTGATCAGGATTAGTTTCGTGTTTTCCACAATGCAGAGGAGTTGCCGTCACTGGAAGCTGAACTTCAGTACGTCACCGAAGCCCTCCAGACTCAAAGGGCAAACCTGGCAACTACCAAAAACTTGAGGTATTTTCAGTCTGAGACAAACAATTAGAGTGTGACATATTTTACCTCTCATCTGATTATGTAATTACCAGGGTCTCACTTGTGGAGCTTCGGTCGTCATTGGAGACCACTATTGCTGAGTTGGAGGGGAACTTAAAGTCATTGCGAGAGAAGACCTCTTTTCAAGGAGGAGGATCAGGAGAGAGAGAGGGTGCACCAGTACTGCAGATACCACCCATCATTGTACCAGTGAGCCTAGTCTATATATGAAGTAAACCACGCCCATGCCACACCCACTCCTGCATGTACAACTATGACTATTGTGAAGTGTTAGTGTTTCATTATTCAAGCACTGGTGTAAATGGCGGTGTGCATAATACATGTATGTTGTTTGTCACGAAAGATATTTTTACTCTTTTTTGTCCTATTATTCAGTCGCTAGGCTTTGATCTTTTGCCTCCTTCTCCTAAGAAGCCTCTACCAATCTTGGCCAGTGGTGATCAGGCAGAGAGACAGCATCCACTTCCTGTCAATCTCAGCTTAAGAACAGACGAAGGTAACTAAAATGAAAGATCTCATTATTATGACAGTACACACCTAATGGACTGTCTTGCTTTTTTGCAAGATTATGGAATCATTCCCTCTCATTGTACACTTACGTGCACATATTTTAGTTTCAACACCAGAGGCAGTGCACAACATCTCGAGGAGCGTCCATCTTGCTTCACATCAGCACCACCCCCCTCACCAGCATCATCAACAACCATCACACTCGGCCTCAAAGAAGCAGCAACAGCATACATCCAAACTGAGGGCCCCACAGGTTAAACTGGGAAAGTCTGGAAGCGCTGCTCTTCCCCTGCCTCGGACTGGAGACCTAAGCATATTCAATGATGAATCTCCTGCCCGTACTGCCAACCCCGCCATGACTTCTCAACAGACTCCAGTCAGCACTGTCACTCCGTTGACTACTAATGTGAGTAGAAAAGACCAAATCAGTAGTAGTTCTACCAATCCAAGTACTTGTGTGGTTGATGAGTCTAGCAAGGTGAAGAAGCCAAGGTCACTAAAACCGAAAGTGTTAAAATCAAATACAAAAGAGCCACCACCGAAGTCTCCTCTAACTACCAGCATAGCTGCATCTTCAAAAACACCTCAAGGTCACCTGCGTGACTCCACTAAACCTAGCTCATCATTGGCTGTACATAAGACAACTGTAGCATTGGAACATGGGAGGGGAAAGGTGGGTGGAGCTAGAACACAACAAGAGGATAAGGAGAATGCCACTCCATGGCCAGCAGTCATGCCTAAAGCTCACGATATTCTGGCTGAGCAAGTGAGTGATAGGCATAGTGCTGATTGGTAAGGGGTCGTTACATATGGTTGTGCAGATTGCTGCAGCTGTGGCAGGTGGAGATGGATTGGAGCGCATTGATAAGTCTGCCAGCACCCCAGAAGCAGGACAGATCCATGCATTTGTGGATCCCATCTCTGCCATGGGTAGGGCTGACTCCTTTTTTTTTTACTATGAGTTTGAAATGCTGAATCATAATATTATGTTCACTTTCTCACAGGAACTGATGCCTTTGTTGTGCGGGACAAAATCCCCAGGACCCCAGTGACCAAATCTGTAAAGCGAACAAAAGGTAGATGCATACTACGATACCTATTGTGATTATGACACTCAATCTTTTGTGTAGAGTCAGCAAGTTCTCCTGTGTTCTTGCAAAGTCCCTCCATAAACTCGGCATCATATAAGTCATCAACAGCTCTGCATACACCACCAGTGCCCTCTCCACTGGCTAATGATCTGTCAGCAAAGCTTAACTTACCATCTCTCTCTCCTTTCACATTGAACTCTACTGTTCAAGAGACACCAGCACATGTGCAAAATGTTGAAGATTCACAGAGCCAAGAAAAGTCAAATTTGATTGAGTTTTCTTTCAGCCCTTTGCAGGATTCCATGATAAATGTAGAGCAGAAAGAGGAATCGGTGCAGAATGTATCTTCTAATAAGAGCCCACCTCCACCTCAAAACAATGCCAGCTTAGACTCGGAACAGTCCATTGAAAGTCCTCCCATCACATCTGGGCATACATCCCTAGATGAATCACACTCCACAGTGGGGGAGAAAGGAGAGAGGGAGAGTGGAGACGAAAATAGTGTTAGTGAGCAGGAGATAGCTGAAGAATCACCTCCGCCCAAGTCAATTTCCAACCATTCGTTAACATTGGATGGCAGTACAACTCCTGAGCCTTCCCCCTCGTCACAACAACCAACATTGGAGGAGCTGGTAACACAAAATACACCCTCCACTGCAAAATCCAGCCAAGCTCAAGATACATCTCAGTCCCTACAAAGCAATACATCAGTAGCCTCATCCTCGAGAAAAGTTGCTTTTAGTATAAAAGAAGGAGTTGCTCCTTCTACTGTGCCATCTCAACTTGGTTTATTCTCCCCTGGGTCACTACACCAGACAGGGCTTTCGTTTCAGACCCCACCTTCCGGTTCTTACCAGCTAATGTCAGAGCTTCCCCCTACGCCTTTCCAAGATGCAAACTTCGATCTAGACACCTCATCTGAGAGCGAGCACGAAGAAGAAGAACAGCAGCAGCTCTCTCATGAGAGTGGAAATAGTTTTGATTCTAGCTATTTCCGTAGGCTACAAGAGAGGGTGGTGCCTCTACTATCACAAGAAGACTTTGAGGCTTCTTCAAATCACAAACTTGAAGATGTTGTCTCAAGAACTGAAATGGAGGAGCCTCAAGCAAAGCTGGTGGACATTGATCAGTCTTCATCATGCCCCACTGACTCGCAACCTCCGATAAGTCGTCATCATGGAGTATTAGATTCTGCTAACAGTCTCAAAGTTGACGACCTTCTTGGCCTTGATTCTTCAGGCACCTCACAGCTCCTACAGCAAAGCCCGCTATTGAAGGCTTATCAGTCACCACAAGTCGGACAGCTTGTTGATATTAGAACTCCAGGGAGCAAGTTATCTGGGAAGCCACTCCTAACTAGCACCGTGCAGGGACACCAAATGTCCACGATGTCTCAGGAGCACAGGGGGCAGGTTCTCTCACCTTCGTCAGATATTTTGCTACCTTACCTGCCAAGCCATAGTGGGAGTCAGATTGGAGCACTGATCTCTGGGGGTTCTGTCGACAGTGAACGTACATGGTCATCACTCATGAATACAAGTAAGTCCCATACTAGAACTCATTACTCGTAAGGTACGTGTATGATAATTGTATTTTTGTAATTTCAGATTCCAGTTCCCCATTCCTAGTCTCCACAGCCAGTAATGCTTCAGTATCTACTGCAGAAAAATCAAGCTAAATATCATGCTAGTCTTACAATAATTGAACTGTCACCATGCGATATCATGTGTATGCTAAATATTCCTTTGTCTTATATTATGTATATACCACAAATATGCTCTCTAGAGTATAATGTCATACATCTCTGATTTATAATTAATATATTTTCTGTATGAGGTTTATATACATACAATACTGTGCTAGTAAAATGTAAACAATATGCTAGCTGCATTAAAAATGATGATGGTATACAACCTGTACAAAGCATGATTGTTGCACACGAAACATAAAATTAAGTGAATTACATCCACGTGCCAAAAGATTCAATACCAGTCACAACAATGGCAGCCAGTGCAAAATCACACTTTGCTGTGTCCATGGATGTGGCCTCCATCCAGCTCTTCTCACGAGGGTCGTACACCTCCACACTGTTCAGCACCTTCTTTCCATCATGCCCACCAGCCACATATAGCCTCTCTCCCTGCACTGCTACTGCTGGGCTGTTTCTAGGCGTAGCCATAGCCTCGATGAGCTGCCATTGATCGAGGGAAGGATCATAGCACTCGACTGAGCTTAAATGCTCACTGCCATTGTAGCCCCCCACTGCGTAGAGCTTTCCATTGAGAGCTGCTACTCCAGGCCGGCTTCTGGCTACATTGAGGCTCGCTACGTAGATCCAAGAGGAGTGCTGCTTCTCCCCTTTGTTGAGGAGTTCGAGCTTTTCAACCGATGCAAGCCTGGTGCTCCCAACTGCTCCACCAACTGCATAGATAGCATCTTTGACAATGGCTGCTTGGACATAGGATCGCTTTTGCTGAAGTTTCGGTCCTTTTCTCCACATCCAGGAGTGTGCATCGAGGATCTCAACAGCTGCAACATCCTGGGACTCAGCAGTGTAGCCACCAATAAGGTAGATGCTTCTCTTTCCATCCCACACTGCTCCAAAATCACTCTTTGCCATGCGCATGGAGGGACCCTCTGACCAGCTCTCTCCCTCTGGATAGAAGACATCGATGGATGAAAGTCTCTTGCTGCCGTCGTAACCACCAATGGAGTAGAGTGCCTCTCCTGTGGTCACCAAAGCAAAGTGGGACTTCTTTCTGGGCATGCTTGTACTCTTGGTCCAGGTTCCATTCCGGATGTCATACTTCTCCACGGCACTCGTGGCTGAGCTACTGGTGATGCCACCAGCAGCGTAGAGCATTTGTGCTGTGTTGGCATAGGTGGGGTCGGAGTTGTTCACTGATGCTTTCTTGGGCTTTTCTGAGATCTCTCGTAGCTTCTGAATGATTGTGGTGGAGTCCTCTGCTGGGGGGTGGCTAATGGCATTGAGCAAGTTCTTTTTGCTTGTCTCCAGGCTACCCCGAAGCTTGGCAGCCGAGATGAGATGGTGGAGCTCTTTCTGCCTCGATTCCGGCTCATGCTTCATCCATGTGATGAGCAGATCAATGAGTGCCTCCTCTGATGGAATAGTGAGGCTCTCACACTCAAAGATGCCAGAAAGCTCACTGGGGAAGAGACTACAGAAGGCGGGATTGGCAGCAACTTCAGTGATGTGCTCAGCGATGTAGGCTTGGCTCTTCTTGAGCAGCTGGGGGTAACCATGCTCAAAGGAGAAGTTCAAGCTCTTGATGCAGTTCTTTTGGTTGAGGTTCTTAGCCATGAACTTGCAGCAGGCTCGCTCAACTCTCTCAAGCTGGAGCATTCGAGCACCAAGGCAGATAGAGTGTGCATTGCTCTCGGTGATTCGAAGCACGGAGGTGTAAATGAAAGAGACGAGGAGCTCTACTGCATTGACGTCGAGCAGGGGATCACTGAGGGTGAGCTCGGATTTTCTCAGAGCTGACGAAGAGGAGGTAAACTGCTTCATGAAGTAGGGAGAGCTTGAGGCCAGGACCACCTTGTGTGCTTGGAGCCGGACGTCTCCTTTCATTTTGAGTTCAACATCACAGAACTGGCTCCTACGGCGCAGCTGGTCGAGCACACAGAAGGATAGCATTGGCTGGCTGTCATCCCGAAGAAGTACTGCGGTGGGGTCCTTGGTGTACTCGAACACAGGCGACGGAATGCGATGCACAGTGGAGGCTAGTGTTGGTGCTGTCATCCTATAGAGTGACAACAAAGAAAAGGTAATTATATTTTCAGCAAAACGTTCATGCTAGTGATGCATAGTCTTGTCCCCAGGCTCCCCACCTATTCAGTGTGCAACACTGAATTCTGAGAGAGGGCATAGGGATGAGGCTAAGAGGTATATACCAATGTGATATTAAAGCTTGGCTTTGACAATAGTGTGCATCAAGGTATTCATGACAGACGTTGTTTACCTGGATAGCTAGCTGTAGATGTAGATGTCCTTCGATCGATCTCCGAGAAATGAAGCCCAGGGGATAACAATAAGAAAGTGCAACCTACACGTATGGTATCAAGAATGTGACGCTGAAACACATTAAGACATGTGAAATTTAGTAGAGAAATTATTTCGCACACTTTTGCATATGATATACCTCGATCTAGAGTTTACCACATACACATAGTCATTAATTTGCTTACCTGATTGATGATCTGATGAAACTGATTCACAGTCGACTCGACAGCAACTGAAAAGCGAATGCAGATTCTTGAAAAATCACAATGTGGCTTCGCGAAACAAAACAGCTGACTGACTTGCGGTGCTAAACGACCAACTGGTTCACACCTCCAATTTTCACACCTTTATAGAGCATGCGCATTGCGTCGACGTCACGTCACCGCCCCGCGCGCGCCAAAATTTTTATTGCTGAGTCAGCTCGTCTTCGAGGCGAGGAGAACATGGCCACTGCCTCTGGTCCTGTCAAAGTGAAGCCTCCTCGCTTGTCTATGCCAACAGGGGTGCCGTCTAGTAGCCGATATCTACACTCGAAGACAGAAGCTCCTGTGAATGGTCTTTTACCAACTCACAGCACGGGGCAGTTTACTAGAGGAGCTGTGATCTACCTTCGTCTGCACAACTTTCTGTAAGACCTTGATATTTATGAGTTAAAAGGGTGTGTCAGACAATAGATCTAGTCTGAAGATCCAGATTCTTCACATGTTTAATATCAAATTCCTACCATACTATTCAATGTATGTGTGTGTGTGCGTGTGATGAGCGTATGTGTGTGTGTGTTAATAGTCTTGTCCTTAGACCCCTTCCTTTGAGGCAGTGTGTGTGTGAGAGAAAGAAAGAAAGAGAGAGCAAGAGAGATGAGAACATGACCATAATGAGTTATGTCAGTGGCTATTCGTGGCTTTATAGGGTACCGAACACACCGTAGTGGTCTAGCACCTTCCAATCTTGCCTTTTGAATACCATTATGTGGCTGTTTTGCTACAAGCTGCTACTCCAGCTGTAGCCACATTTCCCAGTGTCCATGTCCCTCCCCCCTCCACACTCCATTGTATTATGCCACCAGTAGTGAAGACAAGATTGACCAATGATAGACGGCTTAGCTGCGCTTCTACTCTCATTAGTTAAACCAAAGTAATTAATGTCATAGTACACATGCACATGCCACCTGCTTGAGGAATACTCATGTGTGCTTACCTATCTTCCCTGTACAGGACATTTGATGATGTTGATCTCTACCCAGGCCCCCACCTCAATGTCATAGTCGGACCAAATGGTAAGCCTACATCTAGGATTGGCATTTGGTAAGGGGTGGCTAACGTTTGTGGTAAGGGGTCGTCTCATATAAATGTCCCAGTGTGCACGATATCTCACTGTCACATTACTTCACTCATGTATTTGTATGACTGTACAGGTACTGGGAAGTCTAGCATTGTGTGTGCCATGTGCCTTGGGCTGGGCGGCTCACCCAAGCTGCTAGGAAGAGCCAAAGATGTAAGATACTGTACACCATAGATTTTTCACTGATAGTACATGTAGATGCATGCAATAGTACTAGGTAATGAACATTATCCCCACTAGAATTGTTTTCTTTTTGGTCCATGATAATCTTTGAATGAAACGGTGTTTAGTTGTATCTAATGAATCTGTTTTTTTTGTGTGCTATACATGTTAGATCAAGGACTTTGTCAAGCATAACACGGAAGAAGGATTTGTGGAGATCCACCTATATGAGCCAAAGGGGAGGAACCCTGTAATTAAGAGAGTGCTCTCAGCAACCACCAATAGCTCTACCTACTTCCTTAATGGCAAATTAGTCATGCAGAAAGATGTAAGGAGAGAGATTGAGAGAGAGAGAGAATGACATATTTTTACTCAGGTCAGAGAGCTTGTTGAGAAGATGAACATTCAACTTGGCAACCACTGTCAGTTCCTTCCACAGGTAAGTACCTCTAGTCAAGCAGCTGTATGCATACCGGTATGTATCACTGCTTATTCCAATGCTACATGCAAAATCCAGGATATGGTTGTGGAATTTGCAAGAATGAACATGCACCAGCTCCTTGAAGAAACTGAGAAAGCTGTAAGTGCATTACCCCTGTATCTTAGCATGTATGTGTGCTTGTATGACTCTACCAAATAGGCTGGTGCTTCCTTCACCCCCCCCCCCCCACCATCAGTACACCTTTTGTTATCTTTAATAAGTCAGTGGGCAAAGGGAAGCATCTTTGATATAGTCAGGAGTGCTACCCAAGCAAAATTTAGCTTAAACCACAAAAATGTGGTTTATGTATATAGATTGGCCCTAGGGAGATGTACGAGAGCCATGAGAAGCTAAAGGGGATGAAGTCCAAGTCGGCTGATCTTGGGAAGACCCTCCGAGAGAAGAGGAGGGAGCTGGAGGACGAGCAGAGAAAGAATCAGCTGCTTGAGAGGGATGTGGAGCGGTTCAAGAACCGACAAAAATATATGTCAAGGATTGGCTACCTCAAGAAGAAGAAGCTGTGGGTGGTAAGTGAGAGAGAGAAAGCAGAGGACACCTGGCTTGAAATACTATACATACATAATGATGATTCAAAGTTTAGCTAGGATTGTAACGGAGGAGGTTGGTCACTGATTCTAATTAGAGCGCGTTTACCATAGGCTGTAATATACGCCCACACATAGGTCAACCCGCTGAGTCAGCAAAAACAATACATTGCATAATATTATGATGCACAATAACTAAATGTGCATTCCACGAAAATCGTGACCAACCTCCTCTGGGGTTGTAATGTTTATGTCTAATATGTATTTAGAGTAATGTACTTTTTACATGTATTGTTTGTCTTTTGCTAGCTTAGGTTTATGTAGTGAATGGTTTTAAGTTACTGCATGAACATGTACATCAAGTGTGTGACTGAAGCAAGCTACTGCTGTCTATTTCAAAATATGGCAGATATAATATTATAATTTACATGTAATGCCAACTTGGATAAATCACCACATACCTATTGTAGGAGTATGAAGCAGCCAGAGAGGAGTGGAGCAAGAAGAAAGACGCTCGAAAGAGGACCTCTCTCAAACTGAAAGAGCTGCACAAGAAGAACCAACCTCTACGCGAGAAGCGGCAAAAAGAGGAGCAGAAGATTGCTGTCTTGAAAGAGAAGGCTCATGGCTTGAATCAGAAAGTAAGAGGGATAGATAACCGAGTCAAGTCGCTCCGGGACAAGCTGCAGAACCTTGAGGAAGAACTGGAGGAACCAAGACAGGAGCTGGAGAGAAAGCAGACAGAGGAAGCTAACAGGAAGAAGAGAATTGATAATCTGAAGAAGGAAATTCAGGTAATGAATGCATAGGTTATGTGTGTATGTGTGTGTATATGTGCCACCATAATGGGCTACACATTCATTTTTGTACCTAGTGTGTGTGTGTGTGTGTGTGTGTGTGTGTGTGTGTGCGCGTGTTTTAAAACTTACTGCTGAACAAAAGTATGTCTCGCATGTGTAGGTGATTTGCTCTATATCTTGATCTATCTGTGTAGTCTTTTGAGAACAGCCTGAAGGATCTGGAACCAGTTGACTCTCTGCGAAGAAAGATTCAAGAGAAGAACAGTCGTATGAGAGCCATTGGCCAGCAGATGGATGAGATCCACACCAAGCAAATGGACATCAAGAATGAGAGCGAGCAGTATCAGGATGTTGTCAGGTACGATGAACTACTAGGGTGATGCAAATCATCATGGGGGTGAGCCTTTGCTTATAATCTTGTATGTCATTAATTATGTACATGTAAGATTCATACTGAACCTCTGTATAGGGTTTTATGAGCATAGCGACTGAAAAGGAAAACTAGTACAATGTATGCCATGCAAAACAATAATTCTTAAGGGGGGAGAGGGACCCGGGGCCACACCCCTCAAAAATTAAATGATCTTTCATCCAACTAACAGGCAAGCTGAAGATGAGCTTCGACGAATGGAGAACGTTCGCAATCAACGTCTAGATTGGCTCCAGCGTAGAGACAGGGATACCTTCAGTGCCATCCAGTGGCTTCGTGACAACCAGCATCTCTTCCGTCAGCCAATCCTGGAGCCTGTGGCTGTGTCTGTGAACATCAAGGATCGTCGCTATGAGGCGCAGGTGGAGGCATTTTTGAGTGGGAAAGATTTCCACTCGTTTGTGGCTCAGAATGAGGAGGATAGGGAGACATTCTTGAAAGAGGTTGGTTAAATGTGGGGCATGTAGTATGGTCATTTTTTGTAATGGTGACATTCCAATTTTGTGGAAATGTCAAAAAGTATTTAAATCTGGAGTCAAATTCTCATGGTGCAGAGTCAGACCATGAGTGTTGTTTTTATGTTTAGTATAGTGCTACACAGCAAGAGAGTAGATTTTTACCACTGTGTGGTTTTTGCAGTGTTTTTAGGTGAAACTTGCATGTATACTCATTTGACTTGATATCCAGTTAGGTCAATGGATGGACTATTTACATCTGCAGTGGTGAGCTGATGCCACCTTCTGTATGGCTTCAGCATACAAGAATGTTCGAAAATTGCTGATTTTTACGTTAGGCACAGATTCACAGGATTGGATTATAGTTAAGAACCCTGATTTGAGCTGTAGATAGGCACCAACAAGACACATCTTTGTGCCAACTAAGAAGTCTTAACTGCAAATGGTTTTGGAGATATCGGCCAAAATAGCCTAAAATATGGTCAATTTATGTTAGGCACAGAATCTTGCATGAAATTCTTAGTTAAGAGTCAATATTGCCCTCTATGCATCTTTATGCATTAACAATCTTCTAGTGCATGTATAGAACTGCGAAGATTTTGCAGGAAACACCGAATCCAGAAGCAAACGTTTCCGCCAGTCACTCCAAACGGGTCGAAGTCTGCTTTGATGATGTTGCACCCAACACACGTGTATGATAATGACGTTTTCATTGACCACACCCACGGGCGATCTGAAAACAAGAAGGTAGCGAGAACAGCATTATTAGCTGAATACGAGGAGCCCTTTGCTTCTAAAGCGTCCAAGTGAGGTAAGATACTAACGATAGGCAGTCCGAGAGCCTTTTTAATCCTCCAAAGCATTTGAAGTAATTCGGTGGGTTTGACACCTACCACTTGACTAGGCGGCTGTTCGTACTAGCTACATATGGTAAAATTGTGTAGAAGTGGACATACCAGAGTGATTCTCTACCTTCAAAAACTTACCTTACACTGTCCATAGCTTTCGATCTCTGGATTTTTTATCGTTTGTACGGCAGTATGTTGTGCACATGATGCCAGATCAATGTCATCGTGCGTCATAGCTTCTGTTATTCTTTGACGCTTTGCACGCTAACACTGCAGCTAAAATCACTATTTCTATTCGTTGTAGGTCAAAATGGGTGTGCATGCAGAGTTTAAAAAAATCTACTCTCTAGCTGTGTAGCACTGTATAGCTCACCAAAATCACTGCATGGGTATATTGCCCCATTTAGTAATAACTTGAGTGGGGATGGAATATCATCTTCCTTGTATTGTAATACACTAGCATATTAAAACTATAGTACTACACTGATATCAGACAATAATCTTTGTAATACACAAGATATGAGAATTGCGTGCGTTATATGTAGTTAAGAGTGTAAGAATCCCCTTTCGACACCAGACCATCAACCATCTCCACCATTACCACCCCCACCACCAGCACCACCAGCACCAGCACCATTGTTACCCCCATCATGTTCTCCAACACCTCCAGCACGATTAGCACCCTGACCTTGGGCACCCTGAGCTTGGGCACCCTGACCTTGTGCAACTTCTCCTACATTGTCTGCATTAGTATACACACAAGTTATTTCTTTCTGTAGCACTGTTAAGTTGTTTGGCTCAGTCCAAACATGGCAAGTGGTAATTTTTATGTAGAACCATGATAGAATAGGTACGTGTACAATGTATAATGCGAGATTTGTTTACCAAGCTGAATCTTACCTGGATCCTCATTAGGAACCCGTTGATATCCATTCCGCCTTATCTTATAGCCAAGACCGATGATGACAATAATCGCAATAATTGCTGTGATCAAAAGCACTGCTCCCACTACTCCTACACTGATTGTAATTTTTACTAGTGGTGTCTGAGCTGCTGTTATGATCGGTTGAGTAGGAGGTATTTCGTCCTCAGTGGAATTTATAAATGTGCGTGAAGAATTGATGGAAATTCCATCTAGTGCAAGTTCACAATAGTATTCTCCAGTCTGTGGATGCTGAAGTGTCATTCCACATTCATCATCGTCACAGTTGATATTAATTTTTCCACTTGGGCCGAACAAATCATAGTTGTTATCTTGATACAAGTAATTCGATTTGCACGTAATATGCACAGCACCATCATTGGTCGGGTGTGTAGTTATATTAACTTCTGCAGGGTTGTAAATAAAGCTTTGTTACTACAAACATTGTAGTTATGGGGAATTTGAGACCTACGCTAGTTACATACCAATTGTTTGTATTATAACTGTAGTGTGCTTGGACCACTGGTGTCCATCTGAGCAACTGAAATTTGTCTGAAATGTGAATGGCTCACTGATTTTGGCATCAACCTGTATGCACATCCATAATTATATTATGTGAAGAATAATAATACCCAATACACACTTGTACACATGTACACAAGGGAACTACTCAGTTTTGTCCGTCTGTTTGCAAGATAATAGGTGCCATGATAAGTGTTATGCATGCCTCTGGCCCTAGAAGAGCTTATCTAGACCTCAAATGATGCCCACGGGGGGGGGGGGGGGGGGGGGGGGGGGGGGGGGGGGGGGGGGGGGGGGGGCTGGCAAAAAATTGTACTAATAATAGAATGCTACCTGTACTAATTATAGACCTTTCCACTATGGATCCTTGTATCTGTAATAACAATATTATGTGTGGCTCTATTATGACTACTTTGTTGTTAGAGGGTTCAGTCGCTACATATACTTGCATAGTGCCTTGCTCCCCATTGATACACAGATAGACGTAAAGTGCAGGTGCTTTAGTTTGAATGGCATAGTAGCCAACCAGTTAAAAAAGTAGGTATATGCTTAGGTTTGATGTGTATGCACTTTGATTTCTTGCCTTGATAATGAGCTCAAGTTTTTCTGAATTGATATCATCTGATTCGCTCCAAAATACTTGCCAAAAGTCTCCTGATGTTGATGAAACTGGTGATACATGAAATTGATGACAGAATCCCTCACAGCTGTGATATCTTCGTCAGATACCACTGTATGTATATATATGTACTTGTCTGGACACTGAGGGTTGAGATAGCACATTATAGTGTTCTGTATATGGCCCTCTGTAGGACAATGTATGTATTCATGTCCTCCTTCACCAGCTGTGATGCACAGAAGCAACAAACTCCTACATGTACATGAATTGTATTTTCATACCATGGCATGCTTGTCCATGCACAGCTTACCAGGTGAGTGATGCTCCTGGCATATCTGTTCTGAGAATCTGCTCTAAAACTGATATTTCTAGCTATACTATTATCATAACTATTAGTATCATTCTCTATCCAACTATGTACTAGCACTAGTGATACTGAGCAGCTCTTGCTCAGTAGATCCTCTGTACACTGATTCTGATCTATATGCATATTGCCACAACTATTCGCTTTGTGGGTTAATTAATGGGCAACTGTGGATAGTTATCAGCATTCATGCTATGATGTATGGGTGGATTGTTAACCAGCAACTACTATAGTAGTGGCGGTCCATGGTCCATGGTCCATGGTTGCTGAGAAGCTGTTTTGTACTTTGAGTAGCTAGCTTCTGACAGAATCGTCTGAGTGTAGGATTGGAGTACGGATTCTTGGTACTATAGATAGTTGGACACTGAGACATGTTAGATGCTTCAATGGAAGTCTGACCCACTTACTGCAATAATTTTTTAGTGATAAAATTTCCAATTCATACTTTGTATCTGGAGAGTGGGTGCATTGAAAAAGAAGTGATCAACTGGACGGGTAGAGTGATCCTACATTCGATTTTGTAAATTTGCCCCGAGAAGTTTATCTGCACTGATCTACATGTATGTTGTATAATTATGCCACAACTATTGCCTTGTGTGTATAGTGAGGACCAAGAAAGAACACCTGGCTAATCCCTTTCAGGTGGCTTACAGAGCATAGGAGTGGCTATACTAAAATCAATCCTAGCTATGT
>OZ220005.1:0-32269 GCA_964291365.2 Stappiaceae bacterium | reverse complement strand
CTGTAGTGTATACACTAAGAAAACCACTGTCTGTGCCCGCTATGTACAGTCTCGGTATATGGCAGTTATACAGTAGGGTATAACTGTCATACACCACGAGCACAGTTGTATCCATGGATAGAAGCTGTGAACTATACTATCCATCATTCATTGCTTTAGCATTATAATTTGTTACACAGTTTACTTATCCTTTTCAACCAATGCTTAATTATCATTATTTATTTCATTAGTAGGATAATTGGTACTAGATTTTGTTAAGCAGTTCATTCATTTTCGTGATTATAATAGTACTATGATGAGACAAAGCTTATAAACCCTAGACAACACACTATACAAACACACAAAAAAAACATTAATTTGGGGGAAGGGACAAGCCAGTGGACTTTCTTGGCAACCTTGCCACTGGCCCCCTTCCCCCTAAAACGCAGACAAGATGACAAAGCCAAAAGACAACACACTAAACGCACAAAAAACATACAAAACCAAAAAATTAATTAGGGGGAAGGAACACAGAAAAATGAGGGACATTAACGATGTACATTATTTCATTTATTTTTGTAGTCTTATTTCTTGTACTTTATCATGTTTCTGACTTTGTCCCTTATATCCCTGGGTGTTCGGTTTTTGGGATTTGGGTACGCCATCAGAAATGGTTTACTTTCTGGGACAGACGGGGGTGTGCCTGCATTTATATGATCAACAAAAAAAGTATTTAAATTAGCAACCTCCTGTTCGGAGTATCTCCCCCCTGTCACTTTTCTTCTTCCTCTGGTTGGAGTTGATTTGGTCCCCTGAAAGCATTTATATGCACACAATGAAGTAGGCAAAGAAGGTATTAGACAGACTCCTCACCTCCTTTCTCTTCTTGGCTATTGATGTTGGCTGTGGAAAGAGAATTTTTAAAGGTGCAACAAACGGAGACTCCTTGCTCACCTCCTTGGAGGAGCTGGTATAAGCCTCCACCCTGGCCTGCTGATCCCTAACTTTTTGGAGTCTGTACATGCCACAGATATTTCAACATAATAGACAATCCTCTGTCGGTTGACTAACACTAACTTTGGTGGCAAATGGTCATTACTATCATCTGATGACTCCTCTTCAGATGAGCTGGATGAAGATGCGTCATATTCATCCTCCTCCTCTGACTCCTCCTCTGATGAAGAGGACCTAGGAGTCGGGCTCTTCTTCTGTCTCTTCCTCCTTTCTCTTTGTTCCTTTGGTCGCCTCTGACTATTATTTCTTAATGTGGATTGAATTATGAATTATGAATTATGAATTATTATGAATTATGAATTATGAATTAGGAATTATAAATATTAATTATTATGAAAATCCTCACCCTTGGGTCACATCATCACCGCTTGCGGAACCTAGCCTGTATGAAAAGTATGAAAAGTACTGGATAGAGACAAGTGAGCACAGGAGTACACAACTCACGAAAAAACTTGGGCACTTCTCTTCCTGTAATATTATTGTAAGACATTAAGGATTACATTAAGAGAAGTAAACTACCTACAGAGGAAGAGGGGTCATCAACTCACTTTGGCCGTGTTACTACTACTACTTGGCTCTGGCTGCTACAATGGGAAAAAAAGAATGCAATTATCATCTGGCATCACTTTTCCTACCCAATCCTTACTTGTCCTCCTGAGGCTGCCTGGAAACATGCTTCTCCCACCTCTGCCGCTCCTCCTGGAGGAACTTCAATTGGCACTCATACTGCTGCTGTTTCTCCCTCTTTCTCTCTTTCCTCTCCCTCCTCTCTATTTCCGCCTGCTGTTTCTCCCTCTTTCTCTCTTTCCTCTCCCTCCTCTCTATTTCCGCCTTCTTCCTCTCTAATTTCTCACTCTTCACCTTCAGGAGCTGGATACGTCTCTTCTCCTGATCTAACATTGATTTCAATTTGTCTATCTTTTCATCCATGCCAGGATCACTATTTTCCTCCTCTCTCTGCAACTCATCATCCGTCATTCCACCATCATTTCCATCTCCTTTTCTGTGTGCTGACTCTGTTTGGGTGTGGCTGGACTCTACTTCTTCATTTGCAGGGGTGTGGCCGGTTTGTGGCTGCTCGCCATTGCCTGGTTCATTATTTCTTGGGATATTTTCCACAGACACTGTGTGGGTGTGGCCAGGTTGTGATTGCTCGCCTTCTTCTTGCACTATGGGGACGTGTGAATGATCCCCGTTTTCCCCCTCTTGTTTTTCACCTTCATCTTGGGCCGAGGAGGGATCCAAATCTTTTGGGATATCACCATGCGATAGCTCCATGGAGGAGCTGCTTGGCAGCTGCTGAGAGTCCGTAGGGGGAGGACTAGTAGTAGTAGGGGTCAGTTTAGGGTCTGCCGGTGTGGATATGGTGTGTGGAGGAGTCTTAGTTCCCACCACAGAGCACGCCAGGGATACACCTTGGATTTTAACGGTGAGGATTTCCCCCTTTTTCATGTCCCTGTCCAGGACCACGTCTAGCGTGACCCCTTCTGCAATTACTCTAGATCTGCAGAAGACACAAGCATGTCTGAAACTATTTATGATTACATAGACAATAGCTGGGAAGATGGAGTGGAAACATCCACGTATTACTGTTTTGGAAGTATGCCAATGCTGGTATGCACACACTTCTAGCATAATGACACTGATGGAATTAACTTCACAGCTTTGCTAGTTTATGGTGAAAACATACATTTTGTAATACAATCGTGGGATAGTTTATCTGAACAATTTAGGCAAATACCAAGGGACATACCAGGCAAAAAAATCAAGCTAAACCGAAATAAATTGCCCAGAAAGCAGATGCATGCATACAGTAGGCACCCAATCCAACCAGGCAACCATAGTGCAAGTTTGAGCAAACTGGGTATTGGTTGTCTCGTTTACACATGCAAACAGGCGATTATTATTCGCTTACATGCTTCCAATGTCCATGTTTACGTTGTTGATAGTGATCTGTGCTGTGTGTAACAGATGGGCATGCATTGATATGACATGTGAACAAGTAAACATTGGGATAGGAAGAGTACTTACCTACACTCAGTCAGTCAGTCAGTCTCCACTAGATAGGTGTTGGGAAAGGGCGTATAAGAGAAGGGCATTGATATGACTTTAAACACACTTGATGCATTGGTATCTCAGGGATGTTAAAAACTGGGTCCAGTAAATATGAGCCGAATCAGTGCCAGACTTTGAAAGCTTGTTTGTGTATGTTGCAATGCACTAGCATGTACAAATGGAATAAGTTGAGCAGTCTAGAGCTAACTAATTATTATTCATTAGGCCACGTCCACTCTTGTATCAAGCGTTATTAGATGCTTAATTAATTCAATTAACTGTATTTGCTACTTACAGGAGCAGTTCCCGGGAGGTGTACTAAACATCGCTCAAGTATGTTAGTTGGCTCAAGACAGTGAACTTTACTGCTTATTGGTGTGGGCTTTACACGTGCAGAATTTCTGTAATATGATTTGTATTACATAAACTAGCATTTAGTGCATGCTGTGACAAGAGTCTACATTTGCCAACTTACATGCCAGCTTATCTTGGTCCAGAATATCGATGAATGTCATCCAAAAGCTTTCCCCAAGGCTTCCACTGCTCCTGTTAAACCGTCTCCCATCTTCTCAGCTGCTCAATAGCTGCCTCGAGGACAAACGATTTTAGCTCGAAGATAGCCTAGCCTACAAACTTATAGTCAACACTAACAACTAACTTAAGGATCGTACTCGCTAATTGAGCAAGTAATTCTCGACTATCTACGATCTCTGGCACGTACGTATAGCTGGCCCCAGTCCTTAATGAGCCTGAGATACAGTAATGCCCCTAATACTTAGAAGAGGCAAGCTGTAATTATATATAGACAGTGATGTGTGTTAAACACACAAACGGCATGCACAATACACTCTCTCTCGCTCCTCTCTATTGATCAGCACAGAAAACTCACCCAATACGGATATCCACGACAAACATTTGAAAGTGGGCTCTATTTGGAAGTCGAGTCATGAACTCTATATCCGGTTTACGGTCACGTAGGGGCTTACCCTACTTGGACGCCACGCTAGGCGCTTGCCCCGCCCAAGGCTTGAAAGAGATCAATAACGATAGCCGCCCTAGTCGCCGATCTTCGCGATCGTCCTACCCAACGTTTTCTTTCCCTTGGTACTGAATAGAAACTCAAGACTCACTGCAGCAGAGTAGCAGGTAATGAGCTCAACGTTGGCATAGTAGAATTAGTAGCCTTAGCTTTCTGTGGGAGATAGACGTCAAAAAAGGCACCCGTATACAGTGCTTCAAGGCAAGAGAGCAAATTTTCGATGCTGAGCTTAAATGCTTATAAAAATGATTCTATTTAAGGATGTCAGATAGAGGTCATATATGTACTTGTCATATGACATTGATTTTAATGTATGTGATTTATGTGCTGCCCTTTTTTCACTTTGCAGAGTTGGTGGGGCTAAAAATTCATTTTCAATGGTATACAAATTCCCAGTAAATTATAGTTCTCTAGAAGATGTTCTTTGTAGCAATCATTATCCTTCCCGATGTCATTAACATATGTGCATTGTTGAACTGATTAAGATTACCACAGTGCATTTCACAAAAGTGTTCTGCCATTATATCATCATTTTGCACAATTCAAATGCAGAGGTCGAATAATATTCTCTTATATTACTCGCAGTTCGTTCCAGTAGAAAACATTAGAATAGTTACAGTTACTCGGAATACTTGATCTTTGCTGTCTGGTCAAATGCTAATGTACTGTACGTATACCTATAGTACGCATGCGCATGAAGATGAAGGGGGCGGGGACCTTAGTACCTTCGAGCCTTTGAATTCAACGACCTTTTACCACCTTTTTGATCCAAATCGCTTGATAATCAATTTTCGATTAAAAATTTTCAAAGTAGAAGGTAAGAGGTACATCATTTGTTCAAATCGCGAATTTTATTCATGCTTTTTAGACCCCTCTTTTTATACCTTAATATTAGCAGATGAAATCTGGTGCACACTTTCTACAACAGTACTGGGATGTGTGGAGGGATATATTGCTGATTAGTATCACTTAAATGGCTTCGTAAGTGAGTGATTCTGTTTCAAGAAATACCTTTGGCATAGAAAAAACTTACTATTTTGAGTTAAGAAAGTGCACTTTAATCTCTGATGTGGTCACATGTGAAGTTACTCCAACACTAGTTTGAAGGCTATGTGCAGTACGGTTTGTCGGATATCATTGAGAAATATCATTTTGGAGTGCCGGATATTTTTGGCATTTTATTTGGTAAGTAGTTTGAGTTAAGAAAATCCACATGGGCATCTCAATGCACGCGCCATTACTACTATGCTATAGCCGCGCCTACCATTCCATAGTAGATCAATTTGGGCTTGGCATCCTACCTGTGGTTAGTACAGGAAATACCTTACTCCGATCCGGCTTCGGGTCGATTGGTGACCTTTAGAAAGGAAGTTCTAACGAGGTTACTTATCGAGATCGACAATGGCTACGATCGACTCGAGCACTAAACTCGCGACGTTTTCTACCACAGTACTGGGAATACATAGGTCTATATCTACCTTATTGTGTAGACAAAGGGTTCTACTTACCATGGATGGACTTGAGACGGCGACGGTATGGAGGTAAGTAAGCTTTTAAGCTTTTATGTTCAGAAATAGCGTACTTAGTGTACATACGTAGCAAAAGTAACGAAGTACGATGGTTGTACAATGAACCCTTTGTCTGATAAAAACGTCAATAACTATGGCAACTGTTCTAGGACGCTGAATATAGCCAATAGGCTAGTACACTACTTTGTTTGAATTAATTTAGCTATTACAGGTAATGACGTCATTCACATTCCGCGTATAATCGGTTAATGCTCCTACCAAAGTCATGCCCCACCTCATTGATAGGGGATTATATGGGGGCTAGATCTATGGAGCGTCCTGCAATAGGGGCATTAGATGGAGTATAGTATAGGCAATTGTGTCAACGTACTTGTGAGCATGCGCATGCAGTATTTATTGCATGCTGTGCATTTTCTGATGGTGTTGATTGTAATTATAGATGATGGCAATTTAATGAATTTACTGACAGTCTAGAAAAGAAGTACACCGGTCTACTACTACACTCTACACTCTACTACTCATGTAGAGAACCCCGACACAAAAGAAGTACACAAACACATATAAACAGAGTAGAGTAGAGTAGAGTAGAGTAGAGAGTAGAGAACTCCGACACAAAAGAAGTACACAAACACACATAAACACTTGAGTGCCGCCTTTGTCGTGGGACGTAGAGAACCTCGACACAAAAGAAGTACACAAACACACATAAACAGAGTGTAGAGTAGAGTAGACACAAAAGAAGTACACAAACACACATAAACAGAGTGTAGAGTAGAGTAGACACAAAAGAAGTACACAAACACACATAAACAGAGTGTAGAGTAGAGTAGACACAAAAGAAGTACACAAACACACATAAACAGAGTGTAGAGTAGAGTAGACACAAAAGAAGCACACAAACACACATAAACACTTTGGACGTGTCGCTTGACATGGTCAGTGCAACACTTTGGACGTGTCTCTTGACATGGTCAGTGCCGCCTTCGTCGTGGGACGACGACCTTGTCGAGGGCTATCCGGCACTCACGAACGTCAAAATCCCCATTCCAGGTCCTCGTCACTATTTCCTTCATTTCCTTTAGCCGGATATACCTCGACAAGTTCGTCGCCCGGTAGAGTCGCTTATACTTTAACTTCAGCCGCCCGAACATCTTCTCTTTGTTGGCCAGGACCATCGTCGCGAAACACACCACCGGAAGGATGTTACGCATGTGTCCTCGCGTCCTCCTCCTGACCTTTTCAACAGCATTTCGCACACAGCGAGTCAGGCGTGGCCTTTTTCTCTGCATCTTCCGGATGTCCTCTTTACTGAGATCAAAATTGTCTGTTATCAGAGGAGTTGTCGCCATTACCAGCCTGTGGGCGTCATCCGCCGTCATCAGCCTGCCGGATAATTGGCCCTTAGTGAGCAAGGTGCAGACTGAGGGGGAGAAGATGATGGTCCGGGAATGAACTATCGTGCGTGGTACAATCTGTGCTTCAACCAATAACTTATTTGCAATCTTCTCCCGAAGGGTTGGTTGGTCGAGGAGGTCCATTGCCATGGTGAGGAAGGCCTTAGTGGACATCTGAGACGGTAGATGGTCCGGAACGAACACTTGGGCAACGTACTCGTCTACAGTCATGACATCCCGAACGTACCCGTCATCCACTAGGACCTTAAAATCTTTACGGTTGTTGACCACGCCCATTTCAACAAGGTCGTGCTTGAATTGATTTACAATTATTGCAGCCGCTCTGGTGGTTGCCGTTTCTGAGGTGCGGTCAGCCTTAAGCGTCTCGAGAAAGCTCAACATGGCTGATGCCGTTGCACGGGCAGAAGCTGGGAGGGACTTTAGCGGCACCCAGACTCTCTCCAGCGCCGGTCTACTCACATACAGAACCCCGTTATTCAGTGTGGCAAACCGACGCAGGTCGATCTTCCGGGTGCAGGCCAGGGCACTGAAAGGGGCAACGTCGTAAGCCTTCAACAACTTGTAGGGCTGGTGGTTGTAACAACCGGAAGAGAAGAAGGACAAAAGGCTCTCACATAAGAGGACCGTCCCCAGGGTGCCTGGACCAGTCAGCGTACCATGGATTGCAGCCATCATGGGCTCGTAGAGCTCCTTTACTAGGTTTTGGACATAACCGCTGATGTGACGAGTTGGTACCTGCATGGATATTACCTTAATTGTGACCGGATCTGAGAGAAACCGGCATAATGTCCAAACGCGCATATGGCGCAATGCGCGTTTTTAGTACCACTGTTAAAAAATGTCAAAGTCCAGTTTTTGTCATATTGTCGTATTCATATTCATATTCATATTCATATTCATATTCATGTCAGAAAACCTTTTTCATTATCCTTTTCCGTCACCTACGGAGGGAAAACGTAAGTTACCATGGCGTAATAGGCCTTCATTTCGACCTACCTTGTCTATACAGCTGCCGAACACGGAGCCAGTTGCTAAGGGCGTTAATTAGAATCCCCGCGAGCGGGCTATCAGGATACAGCTAGACTCGTCAAACTACTCTACGTTCACTCACTCACCTTTTAAGCTTCTTAGGCATCGAAGAAGAAGCGGCTCTCGTTATCGACGACGAAGTTCGCGACTAGCTTGACCTTAGCGTTCTTTTCGAACGGCTCCACCCAGTATACGGAAACGATATACGCGTACATAACAACACCTTCGGACCGTAATTTCTCGTTTTCTATGGTTGTAGCGCGATAGTGAACAAAGCGCTCTAGCTCCAAAGCGAAGCGCGTGATCTGTCTCCGACTTGGAGGTAGGTTAGCTCTATGGTAGAGGTTTTCAAAAAATATAGCTAACTTAAATTTCATAGAAATGGGAAATTTGGCGGGTTTTCTCAGATCCAGTCACAATTAGGATTGGTAGTGGTTGGCTTTGTTGAGCAACTGTTCACCACCAAGACTGAGTGAGTGAGTGACAACACTGCATTTGTAGAAAGATACCGTATCTAGCGTAGCGCAAGTTTCAGATCAAGGGACGCAGCTAGGGGTTTAAATGACATAAACTAAAGTCCTTCTGCTCTATATTTTGCTTACATAAGTGTGATTACGATAGATGGACTTCTTATGGTTGAAATTTACTGACTGTGGACTTGGCTCCTAATAACTGCCAAAAAGTGAACCAGTAATTTTTTTTTCACGTTAGATAAGAGATGTCGCTACACTGCCCATTGATCTCTCAGGGTTATAGTACATCCTATGGGGCTGAGGCTACACCCGAAAACGAAGGGGATAAAATACTAAGTAATGTACAGCTTCGAGTGCCATACGTGATTTATTGCACGAGGGGCGGGGCGAGAGGCAAATACATCACGAAGCGAAGCCGAGTGATGCATTGTATTTGCCCTTGAGTCACGCCCCGAGTGTGCGTGCAATAAATCCTGTATGGCACGAGAAAAAGCGGGACATTAACTGTTTTATTGTGTAAATCTAGTATTCAAAACTAGCTAGGTCGGTGGATCCGATGTCCAGCTGAACTGGCGATCGTGTTGTGCTACCCTAGCTACTTCAGTCAGAGTGGAGTGGAGTGGAGCTGAATCACTGAGGTTTAGAACTAGCTAGGCTATCTGACAGTTCGACTAGCGAGCGATTCTATTGTGCCGTGTTACCATCACTACTCAAGCCAGAGTGGAGAGATCGTTTGAATCACTCACTCACTGACGATCCTACGTTTGATGACCACAGATTTTGTGAAAGGAGGCTAAAACCCTCTCTATGGGATTTTTTTGTGAAAATTGAGTTTGATACATCTTTCATAAGCTCTATCATAGCCACTTGCAAGTTTCAGACTGATCGCGCGCTTCGTTTTCGAGATAGCCCGCTTTGTTTGCGTTCGCGCTATAACCATAGAAAACGAGAAATTATGGTGTAAAGGCGTTGCTATGTACGCGTATAGCATTTTCGTATACTACGCGTGAACCCGAAATCAATTGATTCAACTTGGGCGGAGCCGTCCGAAAAGAGCGCAAAGGTCGAGCTGCTCTCGAACTTCGTCGTCTATAACGAGTGCCGCTTCTTATTCGATACCTAAGAAGCTTAAAAGGTGAGTAAACGTTCAGTATTTCGACGATAATTATTGCTCTTAGCAACGGGCTCCATAAACTGCAGGTGCATACACTAAGTAGATCGAGGAGCCTGTATATAAAGGCTTATTTCGCATTAGTAGCTTACGATTAAGTTCCGTAGGCGACGGTAACAGTTAGAAGAATGTTCTTTGACGTGGATATGGACAAATTCGAACTTTGACGGTTTTTGACCAGAGCTACTAAAACGCGCATTGCGCGAATAGCGCGCTGATCCCATACGAAGGATTTTCTCGAATACGGTCACATTTGTGAAACTTAAGTTTTCGGTTGTCTACCCTAGCTTAGCCAGGCTACCTAATGTTGTACTTGTTTAGTAGAAAGCCTGATCTTCTCATAAACCAATCCAAAAGCCTAAGGCTAATGTAGATTTATTGTGGTGACAGTTTGAAAATTTGCAAATTGAGCACACTTTGCGTGAAGGAAGTGGGACCTTTTATCAAATATTACATACAACCCTGCTCATGACACACGCTCACCTTGATCAGGAGCCCCTCTCCCACCACTGCACGAGCGAGGTGCTTGTGGCGAAAGGAAGAGAGAAAGGATGCGTCATTCCCAGTGATGACAACCTCCATTCTTGCTTCAAATGGCACTGTAGGATGCATGGCTTCCAGCAACTCGTGCATGCTCCTCTGTGTGTTTACCTCTTCCCACACTGTCTTGAATTTGGCTCTCTTCCTCACATACTCTGCCCCGAGAAGGTAAGTCATCAAGTGAGGCCGAGCGATCAGTGGTGCCTTGTCCTCCATGCCCTTAACTATTGGAGTATAATGCTGGATATAAGGTACAAATTGGCCCCCTGTAGCCGCCTCGATAACGGCATTCCTTGGGCAGGGGACAGAAACATTGCCCAGTTCAGACAGTCCAAAGAGAAAGAATTGAGCCTTTTTCATTCTCCCTGTGAATAATAGAATAGACAATGTGTACATGACATGTAGCTCGGTTTATGTGCTTCCTCTCTCGATCATCAATCATTCATTCATTCATTCATTCATTCATTCATTCATTCATTTCAGTGTGCAGCTGAAGTAACTCACTCATTCACTCATTCACTCACTCACTCACTCCTCAACTTGGCACTCACTTCCTGGTGAACTCCAGGTGTAAGTTTTCTCCCGCTCCCAGAACAGGGAATACGTGGAGTCCTTACACCTGAAGTTCATCGCCAGGTGAATGGACACCTTCGCCGCCGACTGGAAGTCGTACATCTCAGACAAATGGAACGCTGCCGGTCCCAGTACTTCCCCCTCCTCTAAGTCGAATCTCTGCCCATACTTAGAACATACAAAATACCACGAGAGGTATTCAAAGTTGGACTCCCTCGTTGTAGCCTGTAGGGCAACGTCCAAGAGACGTAAATCGTTAGGGTAGATGCGTATATACATGGGAAGAATCCCAGTTATCTGACTTGTATTGGGTACGTTAAAAAGATGGGTTTTGGTGTCGTCCGGTAGTAGGCTAAGAGCTGGAATAAGGATCGACATCCACCACTCCCTTGCTAAAGTTGTCTCTTGATCTTGCACATCACGCAAGTCGGCAGCTGTGGCGTTAGAGTTTGGTCTAAACACAACATGCACTGAGTTCCCTGGTCCATCAATGAGTGGAAAACCTGGCAGCCAGTGCTCGTATTGAGACAGATCAGCAGGGAGTGACTCAAACAGCTGCGATCTCTTTAACCTGCTGCTCATGTTGACAACGTAGTGCTTGGAATAAGCCCTTGCCTCCCCAAAGTGGCACACTCTGAAAGTGGATAGGTACCTGCATGGGAGAATTTTTATATATATGTTTCACCATATGATGTTTTCTTCATAGGAGCGTGGGTTTTGAGGTTTTAGGGCGGGGTCTAGGGCAATTTGAGGCGAGGATTCCAAAAAACCGCAAACCACGCCCATACGTTAATTAGTTTGCGAGTTATGACGTTGTAGGTCCATTACAATATGCACGTATGAAATGGATGGTATGGTAGTAGTGAAATCGGTGATACTGGGTGGGGTCAGGAGTGTAATTTGAGGTGGGAATTCCAGAAAGCTACTTGCCACACCCACTTACAGATTCCTCCTTTCTTTGGTATACACTCGTTTGTGTTCTCTCGCTCCCAGTAGTATCAAGGTTTTGTTGTAACTACACTGCATTTCCTGCTAAATTGTTTAGAAACTTTCATTGATTACAGGTGAATTGGTGGAACACCTCTAACTAAAAAATTCATTTCATTTCTCCATACAATACTACTTACCTCCGTCCTCCATCTGAGTGGATATCTCCACTCCCTCACTCTCCTGTGTGGATATCTCCGCTCCCTCCCTCACTTGCGCTTGAGTTGATATCTCCACTTACTGTTACTAACTAAAGTACCTCCATCCTCCATCTCAGTGGATGTCTCCACTCCCTCGCTCTCCTATGTATGGAGGAGTCCATCTGCGTCACTTCCATCTGTTTGAGTGGATGTCTCTGTCCCTCTTGATAGGTTACACTTACTGTACTTCTCGTTACAATCTTCTTTTGGGAGTGTATATCCGCCTGCTTTGTAGTATTACAATATCCCCCGGACTCCTGCTTGTAACTAGCTTGTTAACTCTTCTTTGCATTCAGTTTATACGAAATGGGCGTGGTCAACAACCGTAAAGATTTTCAGGGCATAGTGGATGACGGGTACGTTCAGGATGTCTTGACTGCAGATGAGTACGTGTGCGTTGCCCATGTGTTCATTTCGGACCATCTACCATCTCAAAGGTCCACTAAGGCCTTCCTTACCATGGCTATGGACCTCCTCGACCAACCGATCCTTCGGGAGAAGATTTCAAACAAGTTTTTGGATGAAGCACAGATTACAATATCCTCCGAACTCCTGCTTGTAACTTGCTTGTTGACTCTTCTTTGGGTCGTCTTTACATATCCTACGATATCCTCTTTTGGGATTTCTCAATTAATTTTGCTTGAATTAAACATAGCAGGTGTGCTAACTTACAGTGGATGCTTAGTAGATTCAAGACTCCGGATCCATTCCACTTCTGAGCTGCTGCTAATTCATCGACAGTAGCAACCCAACCTCATTCTCCTCCGTTTGTGTGGAGGACTCCCTTCGTAGTTTACTTACTTACTGTACTTAATTTACTGTCTTCTTTTGGGAGTGTATATCCGCCTGCTTTGTAGTCTTACAATATCCCCCGAACTCCTGCTTGAAACTTGACTTCTTTGGGTTGTCTATACATATACTGTGATCTCCTCTTTTGGTGTTTTTACCTCCGTCTTTCGAGTAGATGTCTTACAATATCCTCCGAACTTCTGCTTGTAATTAGCTTGTTAACTCTTCTGGTACAAGCACGAGGCCTACAAGTTGTTAAAGGCGTACGACGTTGACCCTTTTAGTGCCCTGGCCTGCAAACGGAAGGTCGACCTGCGTTGGTTCGCTACTCTAAGTAACGGGGTTCTCTATGTGAGTAGACCGGTGCTGGAGAGAGTCTGGGTCCCACTAAAGTTTCTCCCATCTTCTGCCCGTGCAACGGCATCAGCCATGTTAAGTTTTCTAGAGACGCTTAAGCTATGCTAACTTTTCTGGATACTCTTAAGGCAATATCCTCCAAACTCCTGCTTGTAACTAGCTAGTTAACTCTTCTGTGCGTTCACTCACTTTATATAACCCATTATTTCATCTTTGGTCCACCCAACTGCCTCATTTTCCTCCGTGTGGAGGACTCCCTTCATAGTTTACTTAATGTACTTAGTGTTACTATCTTCTTTTGGGAGTGTATATCTGCCTGTTTCGTAGTCTTACAATATCTCTTGAACTCCTGCTTGTAACTGGCTTGTTAACTCTTCTTTGCATTCACTCGCTATTTATATAACCTATTATTTCATCTTTGGTGCACCCAACTGCCTCATTTTCCTCCGTGTGGAGGACTCCCTTCATAGTTTACTTAATGTACTTAGTGTTACTATCTTCTTTTGGGAGTGTATATCTGCCTGTTTCGTAGTCTTACAGTATCTCTTGAACTCCTGCTTGTAACTGGCTTGTTAACTCTTCTTTGCATTCACTCGCTATTTATATAACCTATTATCTCATCTTTGGTGAACCCAACTACCTCATTCTCCTCTGTGTGGAGGACTCCCTTCATAGTTTACTTACTATACTTGCTGTCGTGCACCCTACAGTGCCCTTTGAAGCAAGAATGGAGATTGTCATCACAGGGAATGAATGACGCATCCTTTCTCTCTTCCTGTGGTGTGCTTTGTTCTTAGGGTTGTCTATACATATCCTATGTTCTCCTCTTTTGGTGATTTTACCTCCGTCCTTCGAGTAGATGTCTTACAATATCCTCCGAACTCCTGCTTGTAAACCCTATACCAATTTATGATACAGTATACTTACATAATTCTCCCATGCGGGTACCTATCCACATTCAGAGTGTGCCACTTTGGGGAGGCAAGGGCTTATTTATTCTAAGCACGCATCCTTTCTCTCTTACAATATCCTCCGAACTCCTGCTTGTAAACCCTATACCAATTTATGATACGGTATACTTACATAATTCTCCCATGCGGGTACCTATCCACATTCAGAGTGTGCCACTTTGGGGAGGCAAGGGCTTATTTATTCTAAGCACGCGTCCTTTCTCTCTTCCTGTGGTGTGCTTTGTTCTTTGGGTTGTCTATACATATCCTATGATCTCCTCTTTTGGTGATTTTACCTCCGTCCTTCGAGTAGATGTCTTACAATATCCTCCAAACTCCTGCTTGTAAACCCTATACCAATTTATGATACAGTATACTTACATAATTTTCCCATGCGGGTACCTATCCACATTCAGAGTGTGCCACTTTGGGGAGGCAAGGGCTTATTTATTCTAAGCATGGCGTCATCAACATGAGCAGCAGGTTAAAGAGGTCGCAGCTGTTTGAGTCACTCCCTGCCAACCTTTCTTACTACTAGCACTGGCTGCCAGGTTTTCAACTCGTTGATGGACCAGGGAACACAGTGCATGTTGTGTTTAGGCCAAACTCGAACGCCACAGCTGCCGACTTGCGTGATGTGCAAGATCGAGAGACAAGTTTAGCAAGGGAGTGGTGGATTTCGGTCTTTATTTATTCCAGCAGTTAGCTCACTACCGGACGACACCAAAACCCATCTTTTTAACATACCCTCTACATCTCTACATACTATCTTCTTTTGGGAGTGTATATCCGCCTGCTTCATACTCTTACAATATCCCCCGAACTCCTGCTTGTAACTTACTTGTTGACACTTCTCTGGGTTCGTTTTACATATCCTATGATCTCCTCTTTTGGGGATTTTACCTCCGTCCTCCGAGTAGTTGTCCTACAATATCCTCCGAACTCCTTAAGTATTGGCATTTACTTTCTTACCCCTTCAACTGGTTGATTTTTCGGCATTAGGGTGAGCTAGAGATTCAGTTAAACATTTGTGATGAAAGTATCAATAAAATAATAATATGCAGTCTTACCCCCTTATCTGGTGGTGGTTGCTGGTCATGCTATTGCTCTTGCAGCTGATCATGATGAGGGGAATGGAGAGTTGCCCCAATATCCTCCGAACTGCTGGTTGCTTCTAACTAGCTTGTTAATTCTTCTTTGCATTCTCTTTATATAACATTATTATCTCATCTGTGGTGAACCCAACTGCCTCATTCTCCTCTGTGTGGAGGACTCCCTTCATAGTTTACTTACTGTACTTACTGTTACTAACTAAAGTACCTCCATCCTCCATCTGAGTGGATGTCTCCACTCCCTCGCTCTCCTGTCTGTGTGGACACATGGAATGACTCCACTCCCTCGCTCTCCTCTGTTTGTGTGGACACATGGAATGACTCCACTCCCTCGCTCTCCTCTGTTTGTGTGGACACATGGAATGACTCCACTCCCTCGCTCTCCTCTGTTTGTGTGCACACATGGAATGACTCCACTCCCTCGCTCTCCTCTGTTTGTGTGCACACATGGAATGACTCCACTCCCTCGCTCTCCTCTGTGTGCACACATGGAATGACTCCACTCCCTCGCTCTCCTCTGTTTGTGTGGACACATGGGATGTCTCCACTCCCTCGCTCTCCTCCGTTTGTGTGGATGATTCCACGCCCTTCACTTCTGTTTGAGTTGGTATCTCCACTTACTAACTAAAGTACCTCCATCCTCCATCTGAGTGGATGTCTCCACTCCCTCGCTCTCCTCCGTTTGTGTGGATGATTCCACGCCCTTCACTTCTGTTTGAGTTGGTATCTCCACTTACTAACTGAAGTACCTCCATCCTCCATCTGAGTGGATGTCTCCACTCCCTTGCTCTCCTCTGTGTGGATGATTCCATGCGCTGCACTTCTGTTTGAGTTGGTATCTCCACTCCCTCTTTCTCTTCTGTCTGTGTGAATGTTTCTGCTGTGCCATGCCACTTGGTTTGTGTGGACGATTCCACTGCCTGGAGGATTATTGTTTCTGCTGTGCCATTGCAACTCTCAGTTTGCATGGACAATTCCACTGGCTGGAGGATTATACTGGGAGCCTCTTCTATATATCATTACTGGTAAGTGTAGTGGTAGTAGTAGATACTAATTGCTAAATCAAAACCTTGATAAACTGGGTGCGAGAAGTGTAACTACTACTACTATGTCTACTATGACTATGGCCTATGACTATGAGTGTACTATAAATACAAGTATGAGTATGAGTATGAGTATGAGTTTGAGTATGAAACCTGTATTTGGGGTAACTGATATTGTACAATATATAATGCAAGTTCCTGCACACTAACACCTGCTTGGTCCTGATCAAGGAATGGAAACACCTACCCCCAAAGAAGTGAGTGTTAAACTTGTATTGCCCAATGTCCACACATACATGCCTCTAACAACCTCAACTGCAGAGGGAGAGGGTGAGCACCTATATACTGAAGAAGGGGAAGGTGCAACATTGAAGAGAAGTCTAAACAGACAGATGGAAGTGAGGGGGAGTGGAATCATCAACTGAGAAGGAGGGAGGTGAGGTGCCAGAAAGGAAGAGGTGAGGAAAGCTTCTACAAATGAGTGTTAAACTTATATTGCCCAATATCCACATATACATGTCCCTGACAAGCTCAATTGCAGAGGGAGAGGTAAGCACCTGCTGAAGAAAAGGAAGGTGCGACATTGACGGACTCAGCTCAGACGGTGGAAAGTGAGGGAGTAGAGAGTGGAGTCATCCACGCAAACAGAAGGGAGCGAGGTACCTCAGACGGAGAAAAGTGAAGAAGATGGGTGAGGAAGAGGTGAGAAAAGCTTCTACTATTGAGCTTCTAAACACTGTAATAGGCAAATGTTGTATCATCTCTAATGACACAAAGGGGTGTAATTCACCGGAGGAAAGTGAGGGAGTGGAGTCATCCACACAGACAGAAGGGAGCGAGGTACCTCGGACGGAGGAAAGTGAGGAAGATGGGAGAGGAAGAGGTGAGGAAAGCTTCTACTATTGAGCTTGTAAACACTGTCTAATAGGCAAATGTATCCTCTCTAATGATACAAAGGGGTGTAATCCACCAGAGGAATGTGAGGGAGTGGAGTCGTCCACACAAACAGAAGGGAGCGAGGTACCTCAGAGGAAAGTAAGGAAGATGGGAGAGGAAGAGGTGAGGAAAGCTTCTACTATTGAGCTACATCTTAACACTGTCTAATAGGTATCCAATTATTCCTAAAAGCTCACTCCAATCTGGGAGGGTCCAGGCTCATTTCACCCAAACACCATTTCCATGAAGTTGATGCAACTTGATGCAACTCATCCCACACTGCCGGTGGATTACATCCCTTTGTGTCATTAGAGACGATACATTTGCAACTCGCATCCATTACTCTTTGAGAATTTGTGATTCATTTTTCATGACTGTACTCACTTATTATTTTTTACTTGTGTTACATTTCATTATGAATGCGACTGTACTTATTTACACTGCTTATCTAGGAATGCATTATTCATTTGTACAAAAAAAGGACAAGAACTTTCCCATCGATACTCACTCACTCAATATTGCATGATGGGATGGGTGGTTTGTGAAATAAGTAAGTCTATATGCATAAGTACTAATACCTGACTCGAGTTTCCATAGTCTGCAGTCATGGCATATATGAAACATAATGGACCAGGTGTATACTACAAACCAATATACAATATCAACATATGCAATAATATACTTTTCTCTACTACTACTACTACTACTACTATTTACCTACTACTACTACTACTAGCCTCTTTGATAAATTTCTTAACTTTGTCTTGAACGTAATGTTCCGACAGGTGTAAATAACTCCTATCCACTTCATTTGGAGTACTCATTATAAATCTAATGCATGCCTCCTCAGAGGGCAGTATGCCCTTTCTGATATAGTCTTTAAAGTACCTTTTAATGGAATTGTCCTCTTCCAAGGCAATGCTTTGGAATTGCATGGGCTGCAGTAAGCAAACTTCTCACTTGATGTACAAAGCAAATATACTATCCAGCAACTCACTGGAAGATCTGATGAGAAGGCCTTCTCCAACTCCTCCAACTTCGCTTTGGTGACAACAATTTTGGGATCAACAGTGCTGTGCATATATAAGCACAAGGCATGAACTGAAGAAATAGTAGTGGTGCAACAATCGCTCTACGAAAAAGGGGGCTAACCTTGGATAAAGTTTCGCCCTCTTTCTAGCCTTCCAATCCAAACCCCACTTGTACTGCAGGTACTGATTTTTGCGCGTCCAAAAATCATAATCTCTTGATGGAACATGGCTGCAGGCATTGTATATGTGCCAGTCCCAGATAGAAAACGAACATAATTGTGACCGTCTACGGGAAAACCCGGCATATGGGATTTTTTTGTGAAAATCGAGTTTGATGTATCTCTGATAAGCTCTACCCTAGAGCTAACTCACCTGCAAGTTTGAGACCGATCGCGCGCTTCGCTTTGGAGATAGCCCGCTTTGTTTGTGGTCGCGCTACACGCATAGAAAACGAGAAATTACGGTCAGAAGGCGTTGCTATGTACGCGTATAACGTTTCCGTATACTACGCGTGAACCGGAAATCAATTAATTCGACTTGGGCGGAGCCGTTCGAAAAGAGCGTAAAGGTCAAGTTAGTCTCGAACTTTGTCGTCGATATCGAGAGCCGATGCCTAAGAAGCTTAAAAGGTGAGTCAACGTTCAGTAGTTCGACGAATCTAGCCATAGCTAGATAGCCCGCGCGCGCGAATTCTAATTAACGCCCTTAGCAACGGGCTCCGTGTAATAGCAGCTGTCAGGCTTGGTAGATCGAGGGGGCTGTAAAAAAGGCTTATTTCGCCTTGGTAACTTACGCCTTGCCTCTGTAGACAACGGTAAGTTAGACGACAGGTTATTTGACATAAATATGACAAAAGCTGGACAATTTTTGAACTGATGTACTATAAACGTGCATTGCGCGATTTGCGCAATAATCCCATATGCCGGGTTTTCCCATAGGCGGTCACAATTTATTCCCATAGTAAAATACGTTTGAAGTTAGGTGTTATTTTTGCATTTTTCACAACCAGTAGATGTGAGCCAAGAAGCTTCTCTAGAATTCTTATTCTCTTTCTATTATTGTTCTTTGGCACACTAGGTTGTAATGCTGCCCTCACTCACTCACCTAGCTCCAGCTTTCTCTCCCTTCTCTTCCTGATCTTCATTTCCTTTTTCCTCCTCTTCTGGTACACTTTTTGTTGTGTGAGGGTTAAAAGAGAGTTCACTGAATAATAATACTGTTAATTACCCTAAACCTATAAATTCACACATTCCAGTTGCATAATAATAACTTTGTGCACACCTGAGTGTCTACAGGTGCAGTTTTTGTTTGACAACGAAATCCAATCAAACATGCTCACAAAGCGTGGTATAATGCCTTTAACTGTGAGTGTGTTTGAGAAAAGGGCTCAATCTGAGCATTTTCCAAAAAAAAATCCTCTTTAATCCCACATAACCTTTGAACAGTAGTAGCTATGAGCTTCAGACTTGAAGCAAACATTCTTCAATCATTACTTAAAACTCGTAAATTTCACGCTACGCCCCTTCCACGTATGGATCTGACGAGCACGCGAATCAATCGCGTGCAAAATCGGCCGATTTATATCTCACTTCAAGCTTTCAGAACTTTGCACAGTAGGATATCTAACGTTGGATTTGTTTAGTAGAACGCCTAATCTACCCATAAACCAGCTAGACTCTTGTATTTTTTGTGTGGTGACAGTTTGAAGTGCCAGAAATTGGGATTTTGCGCAAAAAGGGGCCCTTTATTTCAAATCCGGTCACAGTTGCTTAACTTAAACTTCCTACTTAAGGACAAGAGTGTTGAACTACACAGTATAGCGTTCTGGTGGAGTGACATCACAGATGAGTAATCTGTAGTATAAAGTAGTACATGGTAGTTTATACAGTCAACCACGGTCATGCCCTGTTGTCTAGATGAGTAATAGGTATGCATGTGTGACTCATGGAGCTGTATTTACGTAACACCTTGTTAGCTACACCACATGTAGGACTGATTACTACTTTTACTTGCGTCACTCTATCGGAACGCTAGACAGACTTTTGCATGGGAGTTCAACACTTAACACTCTTGTCCTAGTCTACTCTTGTACTTACTACTTACTACTCTTGTACAAGTTGGCTGCAAGGACTGGGACGACGGCAATCCCGGGGTGGACTGGGCAGAATCTGCTTAACTGCAAGAGGGGTACATGGACTGGGAGGAGCCTTAGGAGGACGGCGTTCCTGAGGTGGAGTGGGTAAAATCTGCTTAAGTGTACATGGACTGGGAGGAGCACTGGGAGGATGGCATTCCTGTGATGGACCGGGTAGAATTTGCTTAAGTGCAAGTGGGGTACATGGACTGGGATGAGCATTGGGAGGACGTCGTTCCTGCAGTGGACTGGGGAGACTCGGTGGGTCTTCATCTAGGTGCTGCAGTTTGTAATAAGATGGAAAGAGAGGTGTTATCTACCTAAGCATACTAATCCGAATCTAGGATGCATAAAGCACAGAGAACTAATCATCTAAACTTATATGCACAATATATCTTGTACTATGACTAGCTCAAAGATCAAAGGCACCGCCTGTCTGTAGTGTATACACTAAGAAAACCACTGTCTGTGCCCGCTATGTACAGTCTCGGTATATGGCAGTTATACAGTAGGGTATAACTGTCATACACCACGAGCACAGTTGTATCCATGGATAGAAGCTGTGAACTATACTATCCATCATTCATTGCTTTAGCATTATAATTTGTTACACAGTTTACTTATCCTTTTCAACCAATGCTTAATTATCATTATTTATTTCATTAGTAGGATAATTGGTACTAGATTTTGTTAAGCAGTTCATTCATTTTCGTGATTATAATAGTACTATGATGAGACAAAGCTTATAAACCCTAGACAACACACTATACAAACACACAAAAAAAACATTAATTTGGGGGAAGGGACAAGCCAGTGGACTTTCTTGGCAACCTTGCCACTGGCCCCCTTCCCCCTAAAACGCAGACAAGATGACAAAGCCAAAAGACAACACACTAAACGCACAAAAAACATACAAAACCAAAAAATTAATTAGGGGGAAGGAACACAGAAAAATGAGGGACATTAACGATGTACATTATTTCATTTATTTTTGTAGTCTTATTTCTTGTACTTTATCATGTTTCTGACTTTGTCCCTTATATCCCTGGGTGTTCGGTTTTTGGGATTTGGGTACGCCATCAGAAATGGTTTACTTTCTGGGACAGACGGGGGTGTGCCTGCATTTATATGATCAACAAAAAAAGTATTTAAATTAGCAACCTCCTGTTCGGAGTATCTCCCCCCTGTCACTTTTCTTCTTCCTCTGGTTGGAGTTGATTTGGTCCCCTGAAAGCATTTATATGCACACAATGAAGTAGGCAAAGAAGGTATTAGACAGACTCCTCACCTCCTTTCTCTTCTTGGCTATTGATGTTGGCTGTGGAAAGAGAATTTTTAAAGGTGCAACAAACGGAGACTCCTTGCTCACCTCCTTGGAGGAGCTGGTATAAGCCTCCACCCTGGCCTGCTGATCCCTAACTTTTTGGAGTCTGTACATGCCACAGATATTTCAACATAATAGACAATCCTCTGTCGGTTGACTAACACTAACTTTGGTGGCAAATGGTCATTACTATCATCTGATGACTCCTCTTCAGATGAGCTGGATGAAGATGCGTCATATTCATCCTCCTCCTCTGACTCCTCCTCTGATGAAGAGGACCTAGGAGTCGGGCTCTTCTTCTGTCTCTTCCTCCTTTCTCTTTGTTCCTTTGGTCGCCTCTGACTATTATTTCTTAATGTGGATTGAATTATGAATTATGAATTATGAATTATTATGAATTATGAATTATGAATTAGGAATTATAAATATTAATTATTATGAAAATCCTCACCCTTGGGTCACATCATCACCGCTTGCGGAACCTAGCCTGTATGAAAAGTATGAAAAGTACTGGATAGAGACAAGTGAGCACAGGAGTACACAACTCACGAAAAAACTTGGGCACTTCTCTTCCTGTAATATTATTGTAAGACATTAAGGATTACATTAAGAGAAGTAAACTACCTACAGAGGAAGAG
This sequence comes from Stappiaceae bacterium, assembly GCA_964291365.2. GTDB lineage: Bacteria > Pseudomonadota > Alphaproteobacteria > Rhizobiales > Stappiaceae > JBDWFY01. Next base: position 9,951 of record OZ220005.1, on the reverse strand, counting down.
GGGTCATCAACTCACTTTGGCCGTGTTACTACTACTACTTGGCTCTGGCTGCTACAATGGGAAAAAAAGAATGCAATTATCATCTGGCATCACTTTTCCTACCCAATCCTTACTTGTCCTCCTGAGGCTGCCTGGAAACATGCTTCTCCCACCTCTGCCGCTCCTCCTGGAGGAACTTCAATTGGCACTCATACTGCTGCTGTTTCTCCCTCTTTCTCTCTTTCCTCTCCCTCCTCTCTATTTCCGCCTGCTGTTTCTCCCTCTTTCTCTCTTTCCTCTCCCTCCTCTCTATTTCCGCCTTCTTCCTCTCTAATTTCTCACTCTTCACCTTCAGGAGCTGGATACGTCTCTTCTCCTGATCTAACATTGATTTCAATTTGTCTATCTTTTCATCCATGCCAGGATCACTATTTTCCTCCTCTCTCTGCAACTCATCATCCGTCATTCCACCATCATTTCCATCTCCTTTTCTGTGTGCTGACTCTGTTTGGGTGTGGCTGGACTCTACTTCTTCATTTGCAGGGGTGTGGCCGGTTTGTGGCTGCTCGCCATTGCCTGGTTCATTATTTCTTGGGATATTTTCCACAGACACTGTGTGGGTGTGGCCAGGTTGTGATTGCTCGCCTTCTTCTTGCACTATGGGGACGTGTGAATGATCCCCGTTTTCCCCCTCTTGTTTTTCACCTTCATCTTGGGCCGAGGAGGGATCCAAATCTTTTGGGATATCACCATGCGATAGCTCCATGGAGGAGCTGCTTGGCAGCTGCTGAGAGTCCGTAGGGGGAGGACTAGTAGTAGTAGGGGTCAGTTTAGGGTCTGCCGGTGTGGATATGGTGTGTGGAGGAGTCTTAGTTCCCACCACAGAGCACGCCAGGGATACACCTTGGATTTTAACGGTGAGGATTTCCCCCTTTTTCATGTCCCTGTCCAGGACCACGTCTAGCGTGACCCCTTCTGCAATTACTCTAGATCTGCAGAAGACACAAGCATGTCTGAAACTATTTATGATTACATAGACAATAGCTGGGAAGATGGAGTGGAAACATCCACGTATTACTGTTTTGGAAGTATGCCAATGCTGGTATGCACACACTTCTAGCATAATGACACTGATGGAATTAACTTCACAGCTTTGCTAGTTTATGGTGAAAACATACATTTTGTAATACAATCGTGGGATAGTTTATCTGAACAATTTAGGCAAATACCAAGGGACATACCAGGCAAAAAAATCAAGCTAAACCGAAATAAATTGCCCAGAAAGCAGATGCATGCATACAGTAGGCACCCAATCCAACCAGGCAACCATAGTGCAAGTTTGAGCAAACTGGGTATTGGTTGTCTCGTTTACACATGCAAACAGGCGATTATTATTCGCTTACATGCTTCCAATGTCCATGTTTACGTTGTTGATAGTGATCTGTGCTGTGTGTAACAGATGGGCATGCATTGATATGACATGTGAACAAGTAAACATTGGGATAGGAAGAGTACTTACCTACACTCAGTCAGTCAGTCAGTCTCCACTAGATAGGTGTTGGGAAAGGGCGTATAAGAGAAGGGCATTGATATGACTTTAAACACACTTGATGCATTGGTATCTCAGGGATGTTAAAAACTGGGTCCAGTAAATATGAGCCGAATCAGTGCCAGACTTTGAAAGCTTGTTTGTGTATGTTGCAATGCACTAGCATGTACAAATGGAATAAGTTGAGCAGTCTAGAGCTAACTAATTATTATTCATTAGGCCACGTCCACTCTTGTATCAAGCGTTATTAGATGCTTAATTAATTCAATTAACTGTATTTGCTACTTACAGGAGCAGTTCCCGGGAGGTGTACTAAACATCGCTCAAGTATGTTAGTTGGCTCAAGACAGTGAACTTTACTGCTTATTGGTGTGGGCTTTACACGTGCAGAATTTCTGTAATATGATTTGTATTACATAAACTAGCATTTAGTGCATGCTGTGACAAGAGTCTACATTTGCCAACTTACATGCCAGCTTATCTTGGTCCAGAATATCGATGAATGTCATCCAAAAGCTTTCCCCAAGGCTTCCACTGCTCCTGTTAAACCGTCTCCCATCTTCTCAGCTGCTCAATAGCTGCCTCGAGGACAAACGATTTTAGCTCGAAGATAGCCTAGCCTACAAACTTATAGTCAACACTAACAACTAACTTAAGGATCGTACTCGCTAATTGAGCAAGTAATTCTCGACTATCTACGATCTCTGGCACGTACGTATAGCTGGCCCCAGTCCTTAATGAGCCTGAGATACAGTAATGCCCCTAATACTTAGAAGAGGCAAGCTGTAATTATATATAGACAGTGATGTGTGTTAAACACACAAACGGCATGCACAATACACTCTCTCTCGCTCCTCTCTATTGATCAGCACAGAAAACTCACCCAATACGGATATCCACGACAAACATTTGAAAGTGGGCTCTATTTGGAAGTCGAGTCATGAACTCTATATCCGGTTTACGGTCACGTAGGGGCTTACCCTACTTGGACGCCACGCTAGGCGCTTGCCCCGCCCAAGGCTTGAAAGAGATCAATAACGATAGCCGCCCTAGTCGCCGATCTTCGCGATCGTCCTACCCAACGTTTTCTTTCCCTTGGTACTGAATAGAAACTCAAGACTCACTGCAGCAGAGTAGCAGGTAATGAGCTCAACGTTGGCATAGTAGAATTAGTAGCCTTAGCTTTCTGTGGGAGATAGACGTCAAAAAAGGCACCCGTATACAGTGCTTCAAGGCAAGAGAGCAAATTTTCGATGCTGAGCTTAAATGCTTATAAAAATGATTCTATTTAAGGATGTCAGATAGAGGTCATATATGTACTTGTCATATGACATTGATTTTAATGTATGTGATTTATGTGCTGCCCTTTTTTCACTTTGCAGAGTTGGTGGGGCTAAAAATTCATTTTCAATGGTATACAAATTCCCAGTAAATTATAGTTCTCTAGAAGATGTTCTTTGTAGCAATCATTATCCTTCCCGATGTCATTAACATATGTGCATTGTTGAACTGATTAAGATTACCACAGTGCATTTCACAAAAGTGTTCTGCCATTATATCATCATTTTGCACAATTCAAATGCAGAGGTCGAATAATATTCTCTTATATTACTCGCAGTTCGTTCCAGTAGAAAACATTAGAATAGTTACAGTTACTCGGAATACTTGATCTTTGCTGTCTGGTCAAATGCTAATGTACTGTACGTATACCTATAGTACGCATGCGCATGAAGATGAAGGGGGCGGGGACCTTAGTACCTTCGAGCCTTTGAATTCAACGACCTTTTACCACCTTTTTGATCCAAATCGCTTGATAATCAATTTTCGATTAAAAATTTTCAAAGTAGAAGGTAAGAGGTACATCATTTGTTCAAATCGCGAATTTTATTCATGCTTTTTAGACCCCTCTTTTTATACCTTAATATTAGCAGATGAAATCTGGTGCACACTTTCTACAACAGTACTGGGATGTGTGGAGGGATATATTGCTGATTAGTATCACTTAAATGGCTTCGTAAGTGAGTGATTCTGTTTCAAGAAATACCTTTGGCATAGAAAAAACTTACTATTTTGAGTTAAGAAAGTGCACTTTAATCTCTGATGTGGTCACATGTGAAGTTACTCCAACACTAGTTTGAAGGCTATGTGCAGTACGGTTTGTCGGATATCATTGAGAAATATCATTTTGGAGTGCCGGATATTTTTGGCATTTTATTTGGTAAGTAGTTTGAGTTAAGAAAATCCACATGGGCATCTCAATGCACGCGCCATTACTACTATGCTATAGCCGCGCCTACCATTCCATAGTAGATCAATTTGGGCTTGGCATCCTACCTGTGGTTAGTACAGGAAATACCTTACTCCGATCCGGCTTCGGGTCGATTGGTGACCTTTAGAAAGGAAGTTCTAACGAGGTTACTTATCGAGATCGACAATGGCTACGATCGACTCGAGCACTAAACTCGCGACGTTTTCTACCACAGTACTGGGAATACATAGGTCTATATCTACCTTATTGTGTAGACAAAGGGTTCTACTTACCATGGATGGACTTGAGACGGCGACGGTATGGAGGTAAGTAAGCTTTTAAGCTTTTATGTTCAGAAATAGCGTACTTAGTGTACATACGTAGCAAAAGTAACGAAGTACGATGGTTGTACAATGAACCCTTTGTCTGATAAAAACGTCAATAACTATGGCAACTGTTCTAGGACGCTGAATATAGCCAATAGGCTAGTACACTACTTTGTTTGAATTAATTTAGCTATTACAGGTAATGACGTCATTCACATTCCGCGTATAATCGGTTAATGCTCCTACCAAAGTCATGCCCCACCTCATTGATAGGGGATTATATGGGGGCTAGATCTATGGAGCGTCCTGCAATAGGGGCATTAGATGGAGTATAGTATAGGCAATTGTGTCAACGTACTTGTGAGCATGCGCATGCAGTATTTATTGCATGCTGTGCATTTTCTGATGGTGTTGATTGTAATTATAGATGATGGCAATTTAATGAATTTACTGACAGTCTAGAAAAGAAGTACACCGGTCTACTACTACACTCTACACTCTACTACTCATGTAGAGAACCCCGACACAAAAGAAGTACACAAACACATATAAACAGAGTAGAGTAGAGTAGAGTAGAGTAGAGAGTAGAGAACTCCGACACAAAAGAAGTACACAAACACACATAAACACTTGAGTGCCGCCTTTGTCGTGGGACGTAGAGAACCTCGACACAAAAGAAGTACACAAACACACATAAACAGAGTGTAGAGTAGAGTAGACACAAAAGAAGTACACAAACACACATAAACAGAGTGTAGAGTAGAGTAGACACAAAAGAAGTACACAAACACACATAAACAGAGTGTAGAGTAGAGTAGACACAAAAGAAGTACACAAACACACATAAACAGAGTGTAGAGTAGAGTAGACACAAAAGAAGCACACAAACACACATAAACACTTTGGACGTGTCGCTTGACATGGTCAGTGCAACACTTTGGACGTGTCTCTTGACATGGTCAGTGCCGCCTTCGTCGTGGGACGACGACCTTGTCGAGGGCTATCCGGCACTCACGAACGTCAAAATCCCCATTCCAGGTCCTCGTCACTATTTCCTTCATTTCCTTTAGCCGGATATACCTCGACAAGTTCGTCGCCCGGTAGAGTCGCTTATACTTTAACTTCAGCCGCCCGAACATCTTCTCTTTGTTGGCCAGGACCATCGTCGCGAAACACACCACCGGAAGGATGTTACGCATGTGTCCTCGCGTCCTCCTCCTGACCTTTTCAACAGCATTTCGCACACAGCGAGTCAGGCGTGGCCTTTTTCTCTGCATCTTCCGGATGTCCTCTTTACTGAGATCAAAATTGTCTGTTATCAGAGGAGTTGTCGCCATTACCAGCCTGTGGGCGTCATCCGCCGTCATCAGCCTGCCGGATAATTGGCCCTTAGTGAGCAAGGTGCAGACTGAGGGGGAGAAGATGATGGTCCGGGAATGAACTATCGTGCGTGGTACAATCTGTGCTTCAACCAATAACTTATTTGCAATCTTCTCCCGAAGGGTTGGTTGGTCGAGGAGGTCCATTGCCATGGTGAGGAAGGCCTTAGTGGACATCTGAGACGGTAGATGGTCCGGAACGAACACTTGGGCAACGTACTCGTCTACAGTCATGACATCCCGAACGTACCCGTCATCCACTAGGACCTTAAAATCTTTACGGTTGTTGACCACGCCCATTTCAACAAGGTCGTGCTTGAATTGATTTACAATTATTGCAGCCGCTCTGGTGGTTGCCGTTTCTGAGGTGCGGTCAGCCTTAAGCGTCTCGAGAAAGCTCAACATGGCTGATGCCGTTGCACGGGCAGAAGCTGGGAGGGACTTTAGCGGCACCCAGACTCTCTCCAGCGCCGGTCTACTCACATACAGAACCCCGTTATTCAGTGTGGCAAACCGACGCAGGTCGATCTTCCGGGTGCAGGCCAGGGCACTGAAAGGGGCAACGTCGTAAGCCTTCAACAACTTGTAGGGCTGGTGGTTGTAACAACCGGAAGAGAAGAAGGACAAAAGGCTCTCACATAAGAGGACCGTCCCCAGGGTGCCTGGACCAGTCAGCGTACCATGGATTGCAGCCATCATGGGCTCGTAGAGCTCCTTTACTAGGTTTTGGACATAACCGCTGATGTGACGAGTTGGTACCTGCATGGATATTACCTTAATTGTGACCGGATCTGAGAGAAACCGGCATAATGTCCAAACGCGCATATGGCGCAATGCGCGTTTTTAGTACCACTGTTAAAAAATGTCAAAGTCCAGTTTTTGTCATATTGTCGTATTCATATTCATATTCATATTCATATTCATATTCATGTCAGAAAACCTTTTTCATTATCCTTTTCCGTCACCTACGGAGGGAAAACGTAAGTTACCATGGCGTAATAGGCCTTCATTTCGACCTACCTTGTCTATACAGCTGCCGAACACGGAGCCAGTTGCTAAGGGCGTTAATTAGAATCCCCGCGAGCGGGCTATCAGGATACAGCTAGACTCGTCAAACTACTCTACGTTCACTCACTCACCTTTTAAGCTTCTTAGGCATCGAAGAAGAAGCGGCTCTCGTTATCGACGACGAAGTTCGCGACTAGCTTGACCTTAGCGTTCTTTTCGAACGGCTCCACCCAGTATACGGAAACGATATACGCGTACATAACAACACCTTCGGACCGTAATTTCTCGTTTTCTATGGTTGTAGCGCGATAGTGAACAAAGCGCTCTAGCTCCAAAGCGAAGCGCGTGATCTGTCTCCGACTTGGAGGTAGGTTAGCTCTATGGTAGAGGTTTTCAAAAAATATAGCTAACTTAAATTTCATAGAAATGGGAAATTTGGCGGGTTTTCTCAGATCCAGTCACAATTAGGATTGGTAGTGGTTGGCTTTGTTGAGCAACTGTTCACCACCAAGACTGAGTGAGTGAGTGACAACACTGCATTTGTAGAAAGATACCGTATCTAGCGTAGCGCAAGTTTCAGATCAAGGGACGCAGCTAGGGGTTTAAATGACATAAACTAAAGTCCTTCTGCTCTATATTTTGCTTACATAAGTGTGATTACGATAGATGGACTTCTTATGGTTGAAATTTACTGACTGTGGACTTGGCTCCTAATAACTGCCAAAAAGTGAACCAGTAATTTTTTTTTCACGTTAGATAAGAGATGTCGCTACACTGCCCATTGATCTCTCAGGGTTATAGTACATCCTATGGGGCTGAGGCTACACCCGAAAACGAAGGGGATAAAATACTAAGTAATGTACAGCTTCGAGTGCCATACGTGATTTATTGCACGAGGGGCGGGGCGAGAGGCAAATACATCACGAAGCGAAGCCGAGTGATGCATTGTATTTGCCCTTGAGTCACGCCCCGAGTGTGCGTGCAATAAATCCTGTATGGCACGAGAAAAAGCGGGACATTAACTGTTTTATTGTGTAAATCTAGTATTCAAAACTAGCTAGGTCGGTGGATCCGATGTCCAGCTGAACTGGCGATCGTGTTGTGCTACCCTAGCTACTTCAGTCAGAGTGGAGTGGAGTGGAGCTGAATCACTGAGGTTTAGAACTAGCTAGGCTATCTGACAGTTCGACTAGCGAGCGATTCTATTGTGCCGTGTTACCATCACTACTCAAGCCAGAGTGGAGAGATCGTTTGAATCACTCACTCACTGACGATCCTACGTTTGATGACCACAGATTTTGTGAAAGGAGGCTAAAACCCTCTCTATGGGATTTTTTTGTGAAAATTGAGTTTGATACATCTTTCATAAGCTCTATCATAGCCACTTGCAAGTTTCAGACTGATCGCGCGCTTCGTTTTCGAGATAGCCCGCTTTGTTTGCGTTCGCGCTATAACCATAGAAAACGAGAAATTATGGTGTAAAGGCGTTGCTATGTACGCGTATAGCATTTTCGTATACTACGCGTGAACCCGAAATCAATTGATTCAACTTGGGCGGAGCCGTCCGAAAAGAGCGCAAAGGTCGAGCTGCTCTCGAACTTCGTCGTCTATAACGAGTGCCGCTTCTTATTCGATACCTAAGAAGCTTAAAAGGTGAGTAAACGTTCAGTATTTCGACGATAATTATTGCTCTTAGCAACGGGCTCCATAAACTGCAGGTGCATACACTAAGTAGATCGAGGAGCCTGTATATAAAGGCTTATTTCGCATTAGTAGCTTACGATTAAGTTCCGTAGGCGACGGTAACAGTTAGAAGAATGTTCTTTGACGTGGATATGGACAAATTCGAACTTTGACGGTTTTTGACCAGAGCTACTAAAACGCGCATTGCGCGAATAGCGCGCTGATCCCATACGAAGGATTTTCTCGAATACGGTCACATTTGTGAAACTTAAGTTTTCGGTTGTCTACCCTAGCTTAGCCAGGCTACCTAATGTTGTACTTGTTTAGTAGAAAGCCTGATCTTCTCATAAACCAATCCAAAAGCCTAAGGCTAATGTAGATTTATTGTGGTGACAGTTTGAAAATTTGCAAATTGAGCACACTTTGCGTGAAGGAAGTGGGACCTTTTATCAAATATTACATACAACCCTGCTCATGACACACGCTCACCTTGATCAGGAGCCCCTCTCCCACCACTGCACGAGCGAGGTGCTTGTGGCGAAAGGAAGAGAGAAAGGATGCGTCATTCCCAGTGATGACAACCTCCATTCTTGCTTCAAATGGCACTGTAGGATGCATGGCTTCCAGCAACTCGTGCATGCTCCTCTGTGTGTTTACCTCTTCCCACACTGTCTTGAATTTGGCTCTCTTCCTCACATACTCTGCCCCGAGAAGGTAAGTCATCAAGTGAGGCCGAGCGATCAGTGGTGCCTTGTCCTCCATGCCCTTAACTATTGGAGTATAATGCTGGATATAAGGTACAAATTGGCCCCCTGTAGCCGCCTCGATAACGGCATTCCTTGGGCAGGGGACAGAAACATTGCCCAGTTCAGACAGTCCAAAGAGAAAGAATTGAGCCTTTTTCATTCTCCCTGTGAATAATAGAATAGACAATGTGTACATGACATGTAGCTCGGTTTATGTGCTTCCTCTCTCGATCATCAATCATTCATTCATTCATTCATTCATTCATTCATTCATTCATTTCAGTGTGCAGCTGAAGTAACTCACTCATTCACTCATTCACTCACTCACTCACTCCTCAACTTGGCACTCACTTCCTGGTGAACTCCAGGTGTAAGTTTTCTCCCGCTCCCAGAACAGGGAATACGTGGAGTCCTTACACCTGAAGTTCATCGCCAGGTGAATGGACACCTTCGCCGCCGACTGGAAGTCGTACATCTCAGACAAATGGAACGCTGCCGGTCCCAGTACTTCCCCCTCCTCTAAGTCGAATCTCTGCCCATACTTAGAACATACAAAATACCACGAGAGGTATTCAAAGTTGGACTCCCTCGTTGTAGCCTGTAGGGCAACGTCCAAGAGACGTAAATCGTTAGGGTAGATGCGTATATACATGGGAAGAATCCCAGTTATCTGACTTGTATTGGGTACGTTAAAAAGATGGGTTTTGGTGTCGTCCGGTAGTAGGCTAAGAGCTGGAATAAGGATCGACATCCACCACTCCCTTGCTAAAGTTGTCTCTTGATCTTGCACATCACGCAAGTCGGCAGCTGTGGCGTTAGAGTTTGGTCTAAACACAACATGCACTGAGTTCCCTGGTCCATCAATGAGTGGAAAACCTGGCAGCCAGTGCTCGTATTGAGACAGATCAGCAGGGAGTGACTCAAACAGCTGCGATCTCTTTAACCTGCTGCTCATGTTGACAACGTAGTGCTTGGAATAAGCCCTTGCCTCCCCAAAGTGGCACACTCTGAAAGTGGATAGGTACCTGCATGG
>OZ220004.1:0-49017 GCA_964291365.2 Stappiaceae bacterium | reverse complement strand
TCGATTGTAATTTGGATCCGCATCAAGAATTAATCTGCTCAATTAATTATAATTACTTTGCGAGGGATAAAATTTTGTGAAGAACTTGGTAACTAGGTATTATAACCCCAGTTTAAACTGAGGTTATTTATTATATCATATCAGCAAAATTGAGTTGTGCACGATTGATGCCATCTGCCCCTTGATTGAGACAAGTGAGTTTTTTGTCACTAATTTCATCAAATTCAATTTCTCGCGGATCAACATTAATGTTATAGCGTTTTAAAGTATCTAGCACGCGGTATATTATTTGATCGGCTTCGAATAAATTTGCATAAATTTCATTTAGGACTGGCTTTGGTAATTCAGAGAGTTGTTTTGTCATAATGATCCCTCTAGGTTGTTATTATGAAATTTTAACATTTTCTGTGTCCAGTTACAATCTCCTATTTTTGTTGATAGATTGAACTAAGTACTATAATGGGATCTACACTTAATACAAGAAAATGATTTTCGTCTTCGAAGTAATTGGCACTAGTCCGTTAATCGATTAGAATTAATGCTCGATGCGGATCCAAGTTTGTAAGCGGATTTTAAAAAAATAAGAAAAGTTGATATTGTGGGGGTTTTCATGGTAATTTTCCGGAACAAAATTGCCACTTTCAACCTTCTACAAAATCCCGCTTTTGTAGAAAGTTCTGCGAGCTCAACGAACAACAATTTGTGGGGATGTGGAGTAATTTGTTATTTGAATAAGATCTCATTCACCCAACAAGCAAAAAATCGATGTTAAATTTTCTCCTTGGCTCCACAATTTAAAAATCGATCTCGGTGAACAACTCCCGTTACGATCCGCACGTCAAATTTTCGTTGTAAATGGAAAAAATGTTGATTTTATGAGGTTTTTTAAGTTTGCACCAAAAATGACTTCGAAGGGACTAAAATCAAATTTGAAATGATCATCCTCGAGAAGAAAAATTGCCGCTTGCAATATTGAACAAAATGGACATTCTGTTGAATGTTTGACAACTCAATATCTAGCGTTGCAAGAAAAGCTAGAAATCCAAACGCATTAGTCTCATAAAATTTTTATTGACTTCTAAATTCAACTATGATATTTAATTTTATATAAAAAATTTACTATCAATTACAAACTGGAAATTAATAGATGAGTCGAATACTCTTACCATTTTTGCAGTTGGTTAGTTTAATAACCCTAATCTTAGTTTGTTTAAATTCATCCGTTTTTGCTACAACTGACCTAAAGATGAATTATGCCGATGTTACCAATATAGTCCCTACTAATTCAAAGTATGAATATATTATTGACTCAACATCCACTTTTTATCCTAAAAATTTTCAGGATAATTGGAACACAGATTATTTTCAAGGTACTCTTAGTGATACATTGAGTAACTCAAAATTTAGAAAGAGCATCCACTCAAATGGGATATCTTCCGAGAATCAAGTAATTCGAATTTTATTAGAACATAGGAATAAACCACAGCCTTTGAGTGCCGACCCGGAGCAATATATTAAACTAGTGCAACAAACTAATTCAAATCCTATAGTAGAGATTGAAGAATTATCATCTTCAATTACAGAAGGATATTCAGCTTGGTTCAAGCTGACAGCATCTGCACCAACTACTTCTGGACCGCTAGAAATTAACATTAATGTCGCTGAAACTGATGAAATTGCAAATCAAGATAGTACAACTGATAGTTTTATTCAAGGAACCAAACCAACCACTGTCACTTTTGCAACTGGAAAAACTGAAACATATCTCAGAATACCGACTCAATCTAATGGAAGTGATTCGGGAAGTTCAGATACAGGCACCATTTCGGTATCTGTGCAAGCTGGAACTGGATATACCCCCGCCACTAGTCCTGATAATTCTGCAAGCGTTTCAATCTTGGATGTCGGACCTACAATCAGCATCTCAAGTTCCCAAACAACTATTGTGGAAGGTACAGCAATCGATATTGAATTCACTGCGACCCCAAACCCAACTAGTGACTTATTAGTTCCAATTCGAGTCCGAAACGCAGTAACAAGCGAAGATGGGAGTGGTGTTGATACAATACTTGAAGGAAATGTACCTAATTCAGTAATAATCAAAGCAAATACAAATACCGCGAATTTACGTATTGATACTGTTGATGACAATTTAGATGAACCAACATTTACATTAAAAGTTTTTATTGATCAAGCACCTGGATCTCAATTCGAACGCGCTTCCAGAGCTTCACTGACATTTGAGATTACTGATAATGACCAAAACGCAGAATTCTCTATTGAAGCGGTAACCAGCACTATTGTTGAAGGCCAAATTGCGCAGTTTAGAATTCTAAAATCTGCAAAGACTCAGATACCACACAAAGTATCTGTTGGAGTTTCAGCGACCAATTTTTATCTCACCTCAAATATAACTAGAATGGTAGAATTTGGACCGAGTGATATTGAGAAAATTATTGATGTTCAAACTATTAAAAATAATAGTGATCCTGCAGGTGTAATTACGGCAACTATTAATTCGGGGTCCTATACAATTGCCTCTGCACCAGCAAATTCTGCTACCATTAATATTAACGATGTGGGTCCTGATGTTACACTTTCATCTGTTTCTGGATCTTTTGTACTTGAAACTACTGGCATGATAGTATTTCGAGTTACACTTTCTTCGGTTCTTACAGATAATATTTCAATCCCGTTTCTAGTGTCTGATGGTACAAAAACCAATCGGGAAGACGAATTTAGCTTAATTACTGGTTCAACTGGAGATGTATTAGGAGAAAACTTACCAAAATCAGTATCAATTACAGCTGGACAACGTACTGCTGACATTAATATACCAATAGATAACGATGATTTCGATGAATCAACAGGAGTAGTAAATATGCTACTCATTCCAAATTCTAACCTCTTTTACGAAGTGAATCCGTTATTTGTTAATGAATTAGTTCCAATTTCCATCGGAGATAATGACACAACTCCAGCGATTTCAATAACTCACGTTGCTAATAGTATTTTAGAAGGGGAAATCGCACAATTCCGAATTTCAACCCCAAACAAATCGAATCAAGATTTACAAATTGGAATAAGTGTAACTGATTCTGGGAATTATATTGAAGGTACCAAACCAACATCAGTAGTCCTTAAAGCAAAAATGTCAGAAACAATATTAAATATACCAACTAAGTCTGTTCATCCAGGTCAAGCTAGTCAGAATATATCTGTAACACTTCTAACTCCCACAATAATAAGATATGCTTTATCAACAACTCCTTCTGAAACTTCTGCTATGGTTAGTATCAATACCGCAAGTTTAATGGTTAATTTCAGTAAAAATTCACCTCAAGAAGGACCTAATCAAAATCTTGTATTTACCTTTAGCATTGATAACGCACATTCGGTAGATATTCCAATTCAGTTTTATATCAGTGACGGAACAACATCTACTTATCCAGACGAGGAAATTTTTGGTGTGGGTGACTATCTTGGGAGTATTCCAACTAGTCCAATTACTATTAATGCAGGAGATACAAGTGAGACACTTACTATTCCTATTCAAGATGATGAATTAGATGAACCAGCTGGTCGGGTGAATTACAAATTTTTCCGAACCTCAGCAAGCATCCAATTTGAACTAGTTGGTGATATTGAAGACTCTATTTCAATTGCAGACAATGATGATCCACCTGAAATTTCAATCTCATCAGAATCTAACAACATCCTTGAAGGTGATAATGCTCGTTTTTCAATTTCATCCAACAAAAATTCCAGAGTTGACCTAGTGATTAATTTAAGTGTGCTTGATTTTGGAGATTTCATTGAAGTTGATTTACCGACTACTGTTTCTCTTGAAAAAACATCTAGATCAGTATCTTTAACTATACCTACAACATCGGACGAAACAGTAAGTGAAGAAGGTCGTATTGAGGTTGAGATTCTAACTGGAGAAAATTACGAACCTGCTGATTCTCCTGCTAATAAAGCAACAGTCATGGTTATGACCGCAAATCACTTTGTTTCTGTGGCTAGAATTTCAAGTGTTGACGAGGGTAATTTTATTATTATTAGATTAACTTCTACACCTAGTCCAACACAGAATTTTTCCATTCCTCTATTTGTTAGTGATGGTGAGACAAGTACTTTTACTGACAACATGATTCGTGGAACGGGAAATGTTCTTGGTTCAAATATTCCAAGCATGGTTAATTTTACTACTGGTTCAAGTACAGCGACAGCTCGCATTCCAACAAATGATGATAGCTTTGATGAAGGATTAACCGCGGGTGAAGTGTTCATTCAATTTCAGCGACAAACAGGGGCAAATTTTGATCTAGGGAGAAACATTCCATTCTTGGTTGCCGTAACAGATGACGATGAAGCACCTGAAATTTCAATTGAAGCTGTATACTCTAAAATATTTGAAGGTACTCCTGCACGATTCAAATTAACGACTAATCGAAGTTCAGGAATAGATCTTGACGTGACGCTTGGTGTGACGGGTGATTTCATTGATAATGTTCGCAAACCAACCTTTGCCACTATAAAAGCTGGCACAACAGCAGTTGAATTTGATGTAGCAACTACAAACAATGGAACAAATGATTCGGATGGAACAATCACTGTAATGCTTGAAGATGGTACAACTTATGATGTTGCATCATCACAAAAAAATTCTGCTTCGGTTACTGTTATTGATGAAGAAGTTTCCACAATGGTTTCAATCGCGACAAGTAGCGGTAGTACAAGTTTCAAAGAAAGTGATACTATAGAGTTAAAAATTTCTAGTACTGCAACCGCGGACTATCCGCTCTTTATCAATTTGAACTTAGATCAAATGACTCACAATTACCTCTCCGATAGTACACAAACAGTCGTAATAATCTCCCCAAATTCCTCAGAATCAACATATATTTTACCCGTAGAAAACGACAATGTTGATGAAAATAATGGTGAAATCACTGCTTCAATAACCTCTGGGACAGGATATACCATCGCACCTTCTGCACGCGCAAGTGTGAATATAACTATCATGGATAACGACACCACAATTTCCATTAGCGTAGCAAATCCCAGCATTACTGAAGGAGAAAATGCGGTTTTCCGATTTACTTCTAAAGATCGCTTATCCGAGGACACTATAATAAACATAAGCATTACTGATGAAAAGAACTTCATTGATCAATCTGAACCTGATCTTATGACTTTTTCAATTCCAAGTGGTCAATTATCGCGACAACTTTCACTGTTAACCGACGATGATGAAACTAAAGAAGGGGAAGGAGTGATTGAAATTCTTGTCAATTCAGGTGCAAATTATGAAAGTGATGACACTAATAAAGCTAGCGTGAATGTCTCCGACAACGATGGAGGCAAAACATCCATCTCAATTTCTGCCAACCCAACTTCGATAATGGAAGGTGAATCAGTTGTATTCACAGTCAGAGCGAATCCTCCCCCAAGTTCACCATTGATCATTGGTTTAGATATTTCCGCAGAAAATAATGTTGTATTCTGGCGAGTGCCCAAATCTATTTCGATTCCACCAAGTGGCTCAAATACGTTTGAAATAAAAACCAAAGAAAATTTCAACAGTTCTGAAGATGGAAAAATTCAAGCGACTATTCGTGAAGATACAAGCTCAAGCTACGCTATTGATGCTGAAAATTTCTCCGAAGAAGTGCGTGTAAGCGATTCCAGTAGAACCAATGCACCACAACTTTCGAGAATTTCGGTAGCTGGTTCTGTGGTTAATGTACTTTTAAATAATCCAAATTTAATTGGACCAACTCCAAACGCATCTGAAGCACAATTACCAAAAATTTCAATTAAAGCAAGTACTACTGAAATACCAGCGGGATCTATTGCCATATTTCATATTCTAGCTTCAGACAATCCTGGCATCGATTTGAATATAGGATTGAATATTTCAATTACAGAACGATTTAGACCTACACAAATACCATATTCAACTAAGTTATCAGCAGGTCAAACCACAGTTACGCTTGAAGTGCCTACTCATAATCATAACATCGCTGAAGAGGATGGTTTAATCGCTGTTAATATCGTTGAAGGTTCCAATTATGCATTGGCAGAGCACAATCATGCCAGTATGATTATTTCAGATCTGCAAGATCGACAGGTTAGAGCCACCCAAATTGAAACTGGCAATCAAGAAATTTTATCACTAATCTCAAGTTCTCTCAGTACAAGAACAATGAATGCCCTTAATTTTCGAGTTCAACAAGAATTTAATACACCTGCTGAATATACACTTGAATTTAATGGCGGTTCTTCAATTCAAGACTTCCTGAAAACTAGTGGTAGTCTGGTAAACGAAGATTCAACATCATGGCGGTCGGTCTTGGGTAGTTCTAAATTTGCAGTAAATTTAAATTCTGCATCAGAAACTATTTTACCAACAACAATATGGGGAATTGGAGATAACCAAGATATCATTAACGAAACCCAATCGAGTGAGCAAGGAACTAGCGGCAATATATTAACAGGGAATTTTGGCATTGATACTCAAATCAATGAGTATTTAATAACAGGACTTTCAACTTCGATTTCAGAAAGTGAATTAGAATTTGATCAGTATAATGACTATTCACTAACGTATAATACTCAAACATCAACAATTAACCCCTATTTAATATGGCGGTCACCCAACCAAGCATTCCAATTTCAATCAATCGCTGGTTGGGGATCTAGTGAAATTGAAATTCAACAAGAAAACTACAAAGCATTGAATCTAGCAAGTGATATTTTTTCAATTGGACTTGAAGGGTCGAATGATCTCTTGTCATTAATAAGATCTAACCATCAAAATAGTGAACTCAATCTTAATGGCTTGATTGGATATGTACGACAATTTATCTATGGTCAGGAAAACTTAATTGATAATATGAAGATTGATACGGGTTATTATCGATTTATTGGTGATGGTTCACATATATTTGATTTTCGCAGTGGCAACGTGTTGCAACCAGAATTTTCAATAGGATTACTAGGAGATTACAATAATCAGCAACGAGAAATTGGGGCTGCAATTTCAGGTGGTATCAACTACCAAAATAACTATGGAATTGAAATTTCCCATTTTGGAAATATTTACATTCCCGATGGAGAATCAAACAACGAATGGGGAATCACAAATACTCTTGATTTTGATCATGCAAATGATCAGATTGGATTACTAATTCACCTTGCACCTGCTTGGAGGCAAGGTAACTCATATGATACAATACCAAATTGGCAAAAAGTAGGAACAAACTATAGTTTCACAGAGCGTCAAGGAGTCAATGGATTTGAACTTAAATCAGAAGTAGGATATGGTATTAATTTGAATGACCAAGACGGAATACTTACCCCATTCGTCAAAACTGAATTAAGTAAGGACGTTCAAAGACACCGAATTGGAAACCAAATCAATTTTGGACATGACGTAAAATTAGAACTATATGGTGAACAAGCTACCAAATCCAACACTAATCCAGTATATCAATTTCAAGTGAATGGAAATATAAGGTGGTAGGTGTATAGCTTCAGCTATTTCAACAATGAATAACTGAGATCATTTTATACTTTATTCCCTCTTCGAAGGGACTAACACCAAATTTCAAATGATCATCCTCGAGCAGAAAAATTGATTTTGCAACTTTTCACAAAATACCTATTCTGTTGAATGTTGCAAAACTTGATGCTTGATTTCATTGCAATTTTATGGTCTGGTCAATCAGCTGCCAACTAATGTTTTGTAGAAAGTTTAAAAATGAAGTTAAAAAATTGGGTGACCGCGACCGAGGTTGAGTCCCTTCGCCGCGCCACCAAACAAACCAGAAACCCAGTGCGGAACGAATTGCTGATTTTGATGCTCTATCGCCACGGATTGCGGGTATCAGAGCTTTGCCATCTGAAACTCGAGCAAGTGAACGTGGCGCAATCGACAATCTTTATCAAACGATTTAAAAACGGTATTGATGGGATGCACCCAATTGCTGGCGATGAATTGAGACTCTTAAGACGTTATCTGCGTGAACGGCAATCGACTTTACCCTGGTTGTTCCTATCAGAGCGTGGTGGTCCCCTTGATCGTAGTAGTATTAACAATCTGTTGAAATTGTGTAGTCGACGCGCGAACCTACCCGCCATCAATCCACATATGCTTCGTCATGGGTGTGGATTTCACATGATTAACAACGGCTACGGGATTCGAGCAGTCCAAATTTACCTGGGGCATACCTCAATCACCAATACGGCAATTTACACCAAACTTAACGAACAACAATTTATAGGGATGTGGGAATAATTTGTTATTGGGGTAAGATCTCATTCACCCAGCAAGCAAAAAGTCGATATTGAATTTTCTTCTTGGTTCCACAATTAAAAAAATCGATCTTGGTGAACAACTTCCGTTGCGATCCCCGCCAACAATTTTTATGGTAAATGGATAAAATGCTGAATTTTCAAGGATTTTTCATTTGGTCGGTAAAAATGACAAATTGGGCCAAAATTGATCAATTTTGGGGAAATCAAGAAAAAAATCGCCCCGAGGTTTAACGAGAAAGCCTCTTGTTTTAATTTTATGAGGTGCACTTCATACTAAAATTTCATGGTTCTGTTAGATCACTTGGAATTGATCCAAGTAGAAAATTTGACTACATAGTGATTCGAAATCCTCATGCACGCGCGTTTTGGTGAAAAATTTTAATCGATTAGAAATTATCCAGGTGTAAGAAAATTTCCATCTGGAGCCGTGATAAAATTTTGGTGATAGAGCCAGAAAGAAAATTCAACACTTTAGCTGTTTTGTGAAATGTTGCCAGCGAATTAATTATTGACTTTGAGTTTAAAATCTGGTATCAAAGTCAAAAATCAAACGATTAAATCAGTTTCCAATAAATAGAATAGTTCCATAACGTTCATTCCATGAATTAACTGTTCGTATATACACTAATCAAAATTAACAATTTTATTGGGTTGTTTTCCATCCAGCTAATGCACCAAATTTATTTGGTGAATCATCATTTTCATGGAAAACTCCAGATACACCGAAAGCTTCAGCTCCATGAAACGTTCCATAAAGAGTTGCTTTACTATTGTCAGTGGTATCGGAAGCATTTTTTAAATCTAATGAATTTCCAGTAAATGTACCTGTTACCATATCCACACTAAAATCACCAGTTAAATAGTATTGATGAAGATAGTTGTCTGTAAAATTAACTGGATCAAAAGGAGTACTATCACTCACTGGAATTGGATCCACTGGAAATCTTCTATCTGAGCCAATTTGATTACCAAACAGAACATGGAGTTCATCATTATATTCATCTTGAGAAATGTTTCCTGTTCCATTAGTAAAATTAACTGACATATCAAACCTACGGATTGGTATTTTTGGGAAGCGTGGTGCACCATTTTCACTTCTATCCCAAGTGATAGTATAACCTGTATATGTTTGATTGCCTGAAGGAAGATTAAGTAAATTGGGTCCATTAACTCGTATATTCCAATCCGAAGTAAAACTATTCGAAGAATTAGACACACCGATTAATTCCATATCAATATTTAATCCGTTTTTTGATATAACAAACTTTTCTATTGCAAAATCTTCATTTTCGTTATTTGTGATTCTTGCACCATTAGCATCGTCTAGATATCCTGCTAAAAAATTTATATTGTCCTTAAATTCTATATTACCTTTATTGGCTAAGTTTAAATGAGACTGTACCTCTATACCTGAATACTTAGCTAAAGCATTTTCTATAGAGTCATCATCATAAAGAATTACATATGATGTATTACCATTAGCTTCACGAAAACGCACAACAGAACCACTGTCAGTGGATGATTTGAATGTGTTACTCTCCAATAACGATGTTCGATCACCAATTTCGGTAGGGTCAAAACCAGCCGTAAGCATTTCAATTCGGCTCATTAAATCTGCAATTTGGCTTCTAAGTCTACGAATTGTCTCCTGATTAGCATCACGGGTTGCCTCAAGTGTTCTTATTTCGCTCATCAAGTCTTCAACTTGACGATTTAAGGCAACAATTTGTCTCTCAAACTCCACATTAAGACCTCGAGGGTCAGGATCGGGATCTGGCATCATTGTATTGGGATCATTTCCATTACCATTGTCAATAGGTGTTGGTGTTGCACCGCCTCCGCTTCCACTGCTCCCAGTGCCACCACCGCAGGATGCAATGAAAAGTGAAAGGATGAATATGGCTATCCATGTAGGATAAGATTTTGAGTTTAGCATGTTTTTAATAACCTCACTACTCAAGTCAAAAATCTCTCTAAAGAATATACAATGTCTATTTTGCCGTTGCAAGTTTTTTTTCAAGCGTATTCTCAATTTTATTCACAGCAAATTATTTGTTTGCTATAAAACTTTTTGGTGGGGATCGCTAACATATTTGTTTACCGAGGTCAAATTTTAGTTGTAGAGCCAGAAGAAAATTCAAAGCCTGAAAACTTTCAACAGAATAGGTATTTTGTGAAATGTTGCAAGTGAATAATCGTTACTCGAGCCGAGCATTGGAAATTTAATTTGTATTATTTTTCAGGTTGAGTGTTTGCAATTGTTTCTAACAGTAAAAATCTTTGAGTTAGTAACAAAAACTTTCACCTAGGTAATACATTTTTTTTTCACAAATGCAAGAAAATGTCCATCGGGATTGTCAATTTTGTTCGGAAGAGACCGCGCCCACTCTTGCCACTCATGGATTAACACATAAATGTCGCCATAATACTGACGCGCAATTTCAATCGTTTGCGGTTTCAGATTCAGATTTTGCGACCGTTGCTTATTTTTCTTAGCCTTTTGAAGCAGTTCAGGCTTCGGTTCAATCATAATTAAAGGATTAGGATTACCCTGTTCTACAGAAAAGTTGTAATCGGGCATATAATTAATTTCCTGATTTGCTGTTTCAGATTTAATCATTAACCGTTTAAATTCAAAAAGGGGTGATCTGGAACCAGTTTTGTTAAGTAATGTAGACAATTTTATAGACCAACCTTTAGGATTTTTGGCACAGTGTTTCCGCATTATTTCATACAATTTTCGGTCTAACGGTTTTCGTAAAGTAAAATAATTTGGATTGTACGTCAGAATATGTTTTGATTGAATCGCATCTAAAAACCAATCCGGTAACTTTACTTCAATTTCAGCCATTCGTCCCGCGTTATTTTTCGTAATAACTTTATATCCATCAAGGAAATTAAAACTTTCTCTAACTCTAATTTTTCCATTTTTAATATTGGTTTTTAAGCGTGTTCCTGTTAATCTATCTAACGCATTTTCTAAAGATTTATATTCAGATCCACCAAAATTATTTCTATTAGTAGCTGTTATTAAATTATATGCAGTAAATCGCATTGTTCGGTTTATTGGCTGACCGGCATTTAAAGCAGCTACTCCTTGACTTATGCAATAAATTAAAATATCACGATCAAAAACTGTTGCGAGTCCAGTTAATGAAGGTTCAACTCTTAACCAATTATTACCATTTACATATTCTAGAACCCGCATATCTTTGTTGGATAGGGAAAAGATAGGGTGTTCCATTGAACCAATATCACCTTTGGGCACAATATCTTTTACATCACAAACAAAGAAGTCTTTTTGTGCTGGCAACGGTTTTACAAATTTGTTATTCATTTCAAGTCCCCAGTCAATTTTGGTTCATTATATACAAAATCAATTAAAAGTAAAATATTTTTAAAAAGTTATTCACAGATACTATAATAATCTCTACTTTTTTCTTCCACTGATCCGAACTTTAAATTGAAAAAAATAGTGGTAGAAAATTTCGGGCGCAAAATTTTCTGAGTTTAAAATTAAATCACACTTTAATTCCTTTTCTAATTTGTAGTTTAGTTGCTGTTTTCTTTTTCACTTTTTATTTTAATTTTTAGTTCAGCTGTTTTTTCTTTAATTTCCTTACTCAATTTGTAGTATAGTAGCTTATCATTTCACTTCCTTACCCAATTTGCATTCAGCTATCGAGTAAATTTTTTATTCTGATTTCTAGTCAGTTGGTAATTTTTTTGCTAGAGTTATTAATGTGTTAGCTAGCTAGAGTTACGCCCAAAAATAACGTTTCAAAAATAGGGTTCAATCTACTAAAAAATAAGGATTTTTTGACAAGTAAAAATTTTTGGCTTATGTGTAAAATGCCGAAGTCGTATGTGTAAAATGCCGAAGTCGTATGTGTAAAATGCCGAAAGGAAATTCAAATCATCGAGAATAACAATCAATTATTTTCCAGGTTCTTCAATATCAACTTTTTAGTCGAACCAAGGCGTGGATTGCTAAACTTTTCACATTATGTGTATTTTGTGAAATGTTGCAAGGTCAATTTTTCTGCTCGAGGATGATCATTTGAAATTTTATTTTACTCCCTTCGAAGTCAATTTTGATTACAAACTTGAATAAGTCCTGTAAAATCAATATATTTTATGTTTTCTCTGTCCGGTACTGATAAGGATCTGCATCAAGATCTGGTTTTATCGATTAAATTTTGATCTCGGGACAACTTCAATTACCATTTCAAGTTACTTCGAAGCTGAAAATCATGCCGTTTTGAGTAAGTGGGAGTTTGGCGATAGTTGAAAGTCATTTGTAAATTATTGAAAGTTTGCATCGATACACCAACATCAAATAATGTTTCCTCACCTACTACCAACTCATAGGCAGTATAAGGTGTTACAATGCCAGTAGCATCAAACACGGGGAGACCATAGCTTAACTCCGTTGTCAACTTTGAGTTTGATGGGTCAGTCCACCCACGATCACCAGCAATTAAAAAATTATCATTTGACTGCGAATAGAATACTTGACCTTCAGTTTTAACCCATTTTGGTGTAAGTTCAACCATGAACCTAACCTCATCCTGATGGCGATCAAATGCAATGGCTCCCGAGATTGCAGTTCGATGTCCTTGCGTGATTGGTGTGAAGGCGACTTCGCTGACAATTGACGCAGAGAACCCTGATTGGTGTGTAACATTGATGTCATTTGTCAATTCCTGACCCAATATTGTTTCTCCATCGCGATGATCTCCAATCACTCCATATGAAAATGTGGTCTTGAGCTCACCTGCGTCGATTAATTTTTGCTCATAAGTAGCGGTAGCTCCTACTTGCAAATTTCGGTTCACCTCGCTAATACTATTTTGATTGTTGACGTAATTCAAATTATACACTTGCCATCCCGTTTGACCATATAAACTTAAATCACCTGAACTTTGTTGTTGCGCATTGGTAAATGAATAAATTGGCTGATTACCAATTAAAGTGGCACTAACAATACGATTTAATTGTGTAGTGGATGTCCCTTCCGTTTCATTAATCGCAGTGGTTCCAGATCCAATCCCGAAAATTGTTGACAAATATGCATCTTGCGTCGAGTTTGTGAATTTCACATAAGGACTTAAAATCGTTAGTTGGGAATCATAGTTGATAGAACCAATCTCATTAAATTCGTACGCAGATTCAATGCGTGAACCGGAAACAGCAATACCAGTGAAAGAATAATTACCAAGTTGAGCGTCCAATCCAAGATTGCCAACATACCCTTCACCTGTTGCACTGTGAGCAAACTGACTTGAGGATATCGTCTGCGATAAGTAATCACCATGTCCCCAAATTGTCGTTACACGATCACCTCGACCTTCGGGATTAAGTGGAATTGAAAACGAGGTATCATCTAAAAGCGAATACCAAGAATTTGAATTGTTGTTAAGTAATTCACCATTAGTGGTGATAAAACTTGATAACGAATGACTATCTCCAAACTTAAAGGTTGGATTTGCACCTAAGTTATTAGCATAATGCAATCGATTTGCAATTGTTGACACAGAATGATCACTAACCGAACTAAGTAATTGAGATGTCACTCGCTGGTTTAAATTTGCCACTTGTTCAGCGCGTAATCGATCATCCAGATCTGAAACAATAACTGTTGCAACATTATTTGAACTGACAATATATTCGGGTCTCTTAAGAATAGTTATTGCTAAAGTTCCATCTTTGTCAGCGACATAATCATTCAAAGTGTTAACTTCAACTAATACCGATTGCTGATTTTGCGATAATATTACTTGCTTTGGTGAAGAATGAACGAGCACATTTCCAGAATTAGTTACGTGAATATGTATAACAATGTTTTGCGATGAAATAGTTTCAGCAACAATTTGAAATTGTGCGATATCACCTTCATCAATTGTCGTTGTCAAACCATATACTGAAACTTTTGGACGTATTAAATCTTGATTAAATTCCATATTTTGAACTGATGGTGAATTAGTAGATTGTACTTGTAAAATAGCTTGAACTGCGGCTGTAGCAATAGAATTACGGGTATCTGTCGGATTTGTTATTTCTGGGTCATCAACAATAGTGATTGTATCACTTCTCTTCTCTCCTAAATTATATAAGTCGCGATTTTGATTTATTGTTGCCATAATGCTTCCTGATTTTTCATCAATCCCATCATCAATAGTATTAATACGCACAAGTGTTGTATCACCAGTAATTTTAACTGATCTTGGGAATCGCCAAGATTGAAAGTTTCCCTCACTTGTTACTGACAAATTAACAACTAGATTCAAATCAGTATTTCGAAATGGTATAGTTTGAATGTTGAATTCAGCGAACTGCCCTGCCATAATTGGAGAATCAACAGCAGAGATAGAAATTGTAGGTTTTAAGCGTAAGTCATCATCATCAATAATAGTAACAGATGTGCTACCTTGACCACTAATCGTTGCATTTTGAACATTACTGAAGGTCACGCTAAATTCTTTATCTCCGTCTTCGTCGTCATTATTCAAAATTGAAATTTCAATCATTCCTCGTTTTGACCTGATTGGAATTTCTTCCGTTGTATTCTGAACCTGCGTGTAATCATCATTACTAAATCGTGCAGAACCATCCGATGTTTCATAACTAAAACTAATCACATGTAGCGAATATTGGGATAATTCATAAGTAATCGCAACTACTCCACTCTGAACCCCTTCACTAACGATTACAGAAGCTGGAAAACTTAACATTGGTGGATCATCATTGTCTATAATAGGAGCAGTCGCACTTTCTCTTCCAGTAGTCAGTGTGTAATCAGAAGTTTCTGTTGAATCAATTACCAATGTCACCATTATTGATCCATCTGGTTCATCAATTTCATCGTTATCAAGCCTAACCATTAACATGGTGGTATATGGTGAAACAGAAGAAAAAGTCAATTCTTGAGGGGTTAATTCCCCTTCTATATCTGCCTTAAGAAAATCACCAGTTTGGACTTCAGCAGGTCTAAAATAGATTGTTTTTGTCCCTTGTATTTCAATATCTGAGGTAACTGGAAACATAACTTGTTCTGATTCGTTGACTTGTTCACCTGGTGCAATGGATAGTTCGGGTGTATCATTATCACTTACATTTAAAGTTTCGGACATGGCCATTCCTAGGGCATAGGTAGAGTCAGCTACAAGAGTCACAGTAATCGTCCCATTTGCTTCATCAATGTTATCATCGGTAATTGGTAATTCTAAAGATGTCGTGAACGGAGAATTTGTAGAAAAGGTCAATTCCATGGTAAGATTATCAGTTGGTGAGTTTGGAGGATTTGTTAAGAAGTCACCCACTTGTGAGACCATGTACTTTAGCGTCAATGCAAAACTTGGTGGTGGAGTGTTAGTTGCACCTGGCTGGACTGAAGTAATTGTAAATATTGCATTACTGTCATCTTCTTCGACATCCCCTGCAGATGTAATTGAATAGACAGGTGCATCGTAGTTTGTTAAAGTAACGGTAACGATTCCTCGATCAACTCCTTGTACTTCATCTCTTTCAACTTCGTCCGTTTCTACTACTGAAATTGTGATTGTTCCTCCATCTGAATCACCATCATCCCTTGATGTATGTACAAAAAATAGAACTCTGCTTGAGTCTGCATCAATTGTTAATCTTCGAATTCCTTTTTGGGAATCACTTAGAAAACTTCCGCCTGTCTCAGTTACATTAACCATTATATCACCCACCAAATTATTAACAGACCTAAGACTCAATTGGATTGATTCACCTTCCCTAATACTCTTAGTTCTTATAGTAGTACCTGAATTGGAGAATGCAATACTTGCTTGAATCTTTGTTGGCGTTACTGCTGGTTGCGACTGCGCAATTTGAACTTGTGCGAAAATGAAACCAAGAGAAAGTACCAGAAGACTTACGATGTTGGTTATTGATTTGGTCATTTGTGTTCACCTGCTAAAAATAAACTGATTAGTTAAGTTAAAAAACCCGATAAACAGAAATATACAATAATAATTTTTAATGTCAAAAGATCATTTTAAAATGTTTCACAAAATTGGGAATAATTTTAGTTCACCGAGGAGTTATTTTTTCGTTCCAAAGTCCCTTTGAAGTCATTTTTCGCTACAATATTAAAAAGTCCTATAAAATCAACATTTTTTTCCATTTACAACGAAAATTTGACTTGTGGATCGCAACGAGAGTTGTTCACCGAGATCGATTTTTGAGTTTAGCATATTGATATTAACCTCATTGCTCAGGAACAAAACTTCTTTTTCAAAAAGTTACAATAATTATTTTACGATTGCAATTTTTTTTCAAGTGAACTCTCAATAAAAAAGATACAATTTGGAAACATTCAACAGAATGTCTATTTTGTGAAAAGTTGCAAGTTCCAATTTTATCCTCGAGTACACTTAATTATATATTTAGAAGTATGGCTATCAAATCAGTATTTTTTCCGTTGACAACGAAAATTTGATGTGCGGGATCGCAAACAGATCTTGTTCACCTCATTCCAATTTAATCACATTATCAGGAGACAAAATCAAATCACCTTGTTCGATTTTTGTGTTTGGAGCGAGGAGACAAAAATTCCAACTGGATAATTTTGTAATCGATTAGAGAGGGTTATAAACATTTAACATTTGCATATTGATAACAAAAGATTTATGGTTCTGTAATTATAACAAATTGGAGAAAATCATTATGAAAATAGTAACTATATTAGGTTTCGTATTAATTCTATTTTCTGCGCTTCTTATAAGCTGTGGAGGTGGAAGTTCTGGTGGTAGTTCTAATGTAACGGGATCAGGTGGTGGAGGAAATGAACCAAATAATCAGAATCCTAATAATGATAATGACAGAGGTGGTGATGATGTCCCTCAAATTCTTAGGTTAGGGACATTTAATGAAGGACCAGCAAGAAATGCAGTTATATATAGTAATGGAAGTTATAGTTTTACGGATGGAAATGAGTATGAATTTACTTTTCGCTCAGGACGTGAAGCAAACATTGAATTGAATAGTCAAAAAATTGGTGAATTAAGATGGAGTTTTGATGGAACTGCCTATAATTCTAATGATGAACCATTAAATTATGGAGGTTTTATTCAATATGAAGATGTTTTTGGTGAGGCCGCAGGTGAATTACTTTATACCCCAAGTATAGATATATTTGAGGGTTACCATGGTGGAGCAAATTATGTTAACTCTAATTTGAGGGGTGAATTTACATACCAAGGGTTCCATAGC
Organism: Stappiaceae bacterium; assembly: GCA_964291365.2. GTDB lineage: Bacteria > Pseudomonadota > Alphaproteobacteria > Rhizobiales > Stappiaceae > JBDWFY01. Next base: position 31,449 of record OZ220004.1, on the reverse strand, counting down.
ATGGTATTTCCAGCTTTGGGTGATCTGGGTTACGGTTCATTTGTTATGGGGTTAGATTTTGATAATGGAGAAGGGAATATAAAGGCTAATGTAGAAGAAGCAACTGTTGATGGGCTAAAATCTATCAGTTTTTCAGGAGAGATTACTTCAATTAATCAAGTCAATGGAGTTTTGAATGGGACGATGAATCTGGAATTTAATGGTGATACAACTTCTAGTATTTTAACAGGTAATTTAAGAGGTCGAAGAGGTTTTTCTGGAACTTATGGTACAGCAACTGCCAATACAACTTTAAATGATCTTGACTATGTCGGATTATTAGTGGGTCATAGAATTAGCCAATAACTTAACCAAAAACATCTATTTTGTCATTAGAAATCGATCTCGGTGAACAGATCTGTATTTTGCTAATCAAAGCGACGAAGTCTCTTTTATTTGGTTTGTAAATAATATACTATCATTAGTTAACAATAGTAGGAGGATGTTATGCTAGATCTTAACATTAAAGTTGAGTTGAGAGGTATTGTTAAAGACTATTTAGATTATTTGCGTGATAAAAATGATATGAAAAGAGGCCGTGCAGGGTCTGGAGGAGATGGGGGAGGTGCCCACACCCCCACACCATTACCTAATAATAATGGTGCAAGTTTTGAAACAATTTCTGTCCCCACAAACATTGTTTCAAAAATAGATCGTTCAGAGGGATTAATAAGATATTCAGAGGATAGTTTGCAATACGCTAAGGATACAGATGGTGTGCTTATCAATATAGACGATAATTCTATTGAAGCGTTATCTGATAGACCTGGATTTTCAATGATAAACAGTAAAGCTAAATTAGATAGTAAACAAGTTAGTTTTATAGGATTTATCAATGATAATTCTAAATGCGTAATAGTATTTGATGAAGTTGGCGGTTTAGCTGCAGGAGGTCAGTTGCTTAGTGAACAACTGAGAGGTAAGCAATCGTTTAACGGTATAGTTATTGAAAAGTGTTTTAAGCAGATAATTTCAGACGTGAATGATTTTATAATTGATGTTGATTTCAACACTAAATCTGGGGTGATTAAAGTTGATAATACTAAAAACCGAGAATTCAGTCATTTTTCAGCTGATATAGAAGTTAATAATAACGGGTTATTTAAATTAGTTAATCCGTTTACACTTAATGGGCGTGACTTAGAATTAACTGGTGAGTTTAAGGGTAACAGTGGTGTTATTGGCGTGTTTTGCACGGAAAATGGCGAAAATTATGCAGGGTTTGTTGGGGAAAGAATACACCCTCCCGTAGGTGAGGGCAAATAGTGGGAATTATATACTTATTGCAACAGTTTATTTATAATCTAATGGTTACCCTTTAAAATCAAGGGTAGCCATTATTTTCTTTTGGGCAGATAAATTTCAGTTGCTTTCTTCTTCAACAGGCTTAATGATTTCATTACTGTTCTTTTTAATGAATTTTAATAATTCATTTCAATGGTCAGTTAAGCGGATCTAATTGACCATTATAGCGAAACTAGGAGGTTACAATGAGACGTTTTGTCATTTTGATTGCTACAGTTTTGGCCGTGAATTGTATGCCAGCATTCGCGCAAGCGAACGACTTGATTGATGCAGCAAGTGAGGGTGATCTTGAAACTGTAAAATCATTAGTTGAACAAGGTGCAGACATGAATTCCGTAGATGACTATGGGTTGACGGCATTGATGTTGGCTTCTCTTTTTGGATACACAGAAATTGCGGAACTATTGATTGCCAACGGCGCAGACGTGAATGCTGCTGTTGAAGGTGATGGGCGGTATGCTGGGTATACAGCATTGATATATGCTTCTAGGGATGGACACACTGAAATTGCGGAACTATTAATTGCCAACGGTGCAGACGTGAATGCTGTAAATGATACTGGGTATACGGCATTGATAGTGGTTTCACTTTTTGGACACACTGAAACTGCGGAACTATTGATTGCCAACGGTGCAGACGTGAATGCCGTAAATAATAGCTATAGTTATAGAACGGCATTGATGTTGGCTTCTGTGGGGGGACAGTCAGAAATTGCGGAACTATTGATTGCCAACGGCGCAGACGTGAATGCCGTAGATGATACTGGGTATACAGCATTGATATATGCTTCTAGGGATGGACACACTGAAATTGCGGAACTATTGATTGCCAACGGCGCAGACGTGAATGCTGTAGATGAAGATAGGTGGACGGCATTGATATATGCTTCTAGGGATGGACACACTGAAATTGCGGAACTATTGATTGCCAAAGGCGCAGACGTGAATGCTGTAGATGAAGATGGGTGGACGGCATTGGATCATACAAAAGAACAACTGGAATATCATACCAAACAATTGACGGAAGACCCTGATTTGACTGATTGGGACAGAACAAATCATTCAAAAAAAATAGTTAACTTACCAAAAACTATTGCATTACTTAGCGCAAACGGTGCTGAGTGCAACTCAACATGTTGATTGAAAGTGGAATATGCGATTATTGTCTTGATAAAAACCGATATTCTAAAAGTTATCCTGATTACAGCAGAGTCGCAACTTCAGTCGCGGTCACCCAAGTTTTGATTTTGGACATCACGGAATATCAAAATAGAATTGTTGTTCGCGGAACTTCCTACAAAATGTGTATTTTGTGAAATGTTGCAAGGTCATTTTTCTGCTCGAGGATGATCATTTGCAATTTGGTTCAGTCCCTTCGAAGTCATTTTTGCTAAAAAATTGAAAAATTCCGTAAAATCAACATTTTATGGGATTTTCAATAACAATTTGGCGGACGGATCACAAATCGCTCTTGTTCACCTCGGTTAAAATTACATGTAACGTTAAGAATGTTAGAAATTAGGTGGCTATCTTGACTCCTAATAGGATAACAGTTAAATAGCTACTGGAGCTGTCGCATAATTCAGCTGCAAGAAATAGTAACACTGGTTAACGCGGTTCAATCATTGAATTAGCTGAATGGTTCCCGAAGCGATCTTGATCACTACTGAAGCACTACATTCAATCTTATTTGGTACGACGCTTTAATTTCACTTAACTTAACATGGCTAAATAATCAACAGGTTATATTGCATTCCGCTCCATTTGCGACCAGAACGTTAATTGTTTTTCCGATATTACCGATTCTTTCCAAATAACGATCGGCATTATCGGGGTCTTCGGTTAATTGTTCAGTATAATATTCCAGTCCTTGTTTTGCCGAATCCAACGCAGTGTCCCCATCCCCATCAGCGGCATTAACCTCGGCCCCGTTGGCTAACAGGAGTTCGGCGGTATCGGTGTGCCCGCCTACTGAAGCCTCTATCAACGCAGTCCACCCAATCACATCAGCGGCATTAACGTTTGCCCCATTGGCGATGAGGAGTTCGGCGGTATCGGTGTGCCCGACAATTGAAGCATACATCAACGCGGTCTTCCCAATATCAGTAGCGGCATTGACCTCGGCCCCGTTGGCTAACAGCAGTGCAACGGTATCGGTGTGCCCGCCTACTGAAGCCTCTATCAACGCGGTCCTCCCACTCTCTGTAGCGGCATTAACCTCGGCCCCGTTGGCTAACAGCAGTGTGGCGGTATCGGTGTGCCCGAATTCTGAAGCAAATCTCAACGCGGTCCTCCCACTCTCTGTAGCGGCATTAACCTCGGCCCCGTTGGCTAACAGGAGTTCGGCGGTATCGGTGTGCCCATTATATGAAGCCCACATCAACGCGGTCACCCCAATCACATCAGCGGCTTCAAGATCGACTCCGTTGGTAATGAAGGTTTGGATGGTTTCCTGGTCGCCGTTTCTTGCGGCCTGAAACCATTCCTCTAAGTTTTGTGCGTGTGCGGTGGTCAGGATGAAGGTAATCATAATGGTACTGATGAGTCGGGCTAGTATCATGGTGTGCTCCGTAGTTTTGGTCTTGGGTTGAAGAGGTGTGGGTAACGATGTTTAATATTGGTTGTGGTAGTCTTGTGGTGAGGATAGTCGCCATTTAGTTTGAAGTCAAGTTGATTGTGTTAGTCAGTATTGGGTGGGTGGGAAATTTTTATTGCTCTGCGGTTCGTCCCTGGTCAAAATGTGCGGTCAATCGCTTGTATATTATCTGGAATTGATGTTTCTTTATAGTCTGTAGCACATTTCCCCAAATGACTAAATGATAGTCCCTCGTGTCATCTTCATTTTTTTTCATACAGATTAACTAGGTGAAATTTTTTTTATATCTGTAAAACAATTTATAGATAACAAAAAAATTAAATCAAGGAGAAGAAAATGGGTGAATTTAAAAATTGTGTCTTTATTGGTTGTACCTTTACTGATAAAGATGGAGATAATCAACGAGAAAAACAAAAAAGAGATTTCTTCCGACTAATTTGTCCAGTTTGGCTTAAAATCTTTGATTTATTAAGACAATTAAAATTTCAGAAATTTTTAATTGTTATCGTATTATGTGGTACTCTTTCAGGGAAAGAAAGTTATAAGAAAGATCTTGTTTTCAATCCAATTCCTGAAAGCAACACTAATATGGTAGATATTTAATAATTGGCATTTGGCTTCCAAAAATCAAAAAATGAGTGGCTCTCCTTTATTTTAGGATAAGCCATTGATAAAATCTTTGAGTCAATTAGCAGAATATTAAGAAATTATTGTGAGTAGAATTTCTAAATTAGTTCCATCATTCTCGCATATCTAAAAAATGTAGAGTTTATCAGTGTTTTTTAAAAATTTGTTGCGGCTTCGTAAAAAGCACTTGTTACGATCGCAAAATTTTTGGAAAATTTTAAGATTCAGTTATAGCATTCTTGCATATCCAAAAAATGTTGATTTTATCGGATTTCGAAATTATCTACCTGGTAGAGCTTGAAAAATTTTGATGTTAATACTTCAAAGGAATTTTATTGCCAATGCAAATTTAACTTTTCTGTGCCAGTGCCAATTTTGATCAGCATTGAGTTTTAATTTAATCAATTAAATTTTTGATCTTAAGAACACCCCTAATCAATTACAAAGTTTACCAAGTGAAAATTATTGTCTCCTCAAGCCGTGATAAAATTCGAACGAGGGGATTGGGTCTTCATGCAGATCTGAATCCAATACCGTACACAAAAAATTAAAAATTGTTGATTTTATTGGATTTTCAAGTTTACAATAAAAAATGACTTCGAAGGAACTAAACCAAATTTAAAATAATTAATGAGAGTAAAAATTGAAATTGCACTATTTGACAAAATTGATATTCTATTGACGGCGATAAAAATTGCGGAGATAAAAAATGAAATTTAAACAAATAATTATCAGACCAAAGCAGTATGTGATTGGAAGAGAAAATCCAATTACAGAAATTGAAATTGATTTTGATCTTGGTGGAAAAATAACTAATTTTCGAACTAGAGATCAAAAAATTATTAAAGATGTGAAGATGCTATCAGATAAATTAATGTCAAAGTATAAAGATCAATAAATCCAGTAAAATCTACATTTTTAGTTTTTCTGGGATCGGTATTGATTTACTAATTGATTCGAAGTCGACCAGTATTTTATGAACCCGTTACAAAATCAACCTTGTTATGTTTCCCTTGGGGAAGGGTTCAGCAATAACACAAACTTTTGCGACAAAATCATCATCGATTACAAAGTTATCCAGGTGGAAATTTTTGTCCCCTGGTGCAATGGCAAAGTCCGTTATTTCATTTAGCAACGCATCGAGAGCTGATCTACTTGATTGATCTTTTTTGAGCATCCACTCAACATGTTGTAGCGCATTCAGCACCATTGGCAACAAGAATTCCAATAGTTTTTCCTAAGTTACTTAATTGTTCTGAATGATGATCAGTCCTATCGGGGTCCTCCCTCAATTGTTCAGCATGAAATTTCAATTGTTCTTTTGCTTTGTCCAACGCAGTCACCCCATTGTTAGTGACGGCATTAACGTCCGCACCCTTGACCCAATCAGAAAATCGACCGCGGTGAATTGATCTGTTTTCAATCTCCAATATTTTGAGTTCACCGAGGAGGTATTTTTTCATTCCAGTGTCCCTTCGAAGTAATTTTCCCAAAAAAAATAAAAACCTTGTAAAATCAACCTTTATTTGATTTCCAATGACAATTTGGTTTACGGATCGCAACCAGCTCTTGTTCACCTCGGTCAATATAAAAAAGTAGTTGTTGCAAATTTTTCAACTTTATATTATGATAAAATTTAACTCTCATTTTGCGGCATTGGAATGCCAAACTCTAACTAAAAAGGAAAATTAATTATGTATATTGAAGGTTTAATATTTGCAGTTCCGACTGCGAACAAACAAGAATTCATTGACAATGCAAATTTATCCATTGACATGATGAAGGATAATGGATGCACCCGGATTGTATATGCTTGGGGAGATGAGATCCAAGATGGACAAGTCACAGATTTTAAGAAATCTGTCCAAGCTAAAGATGATGAAACAGTTGTATTTTTCTGGTATGAGTGGACTGATAAAGCAACTCGTAATCAAGGTAACCAGAAAATGTGGGAAGCAATGCAATTAGAAGATTCACCATTTAGCCCTCCATGGCCATTTGATGGTAAGCGGATGATTGTCGGTGGATTTGAAACGATCATTGAAAAGTAGTTTGGAAATTCTGTAAAACGACAAATTAAAAAGGAGATAAACCAATGTTTATCAATGAAAATTTAGAACCCGTTAAACTTACTGATGTTACACTTCCATCAGCGGCTCTTTTCAAATTATATTCTAGTGATCCACCTATTTTTGGATTATTAGGCATCTATGAAGGTCAAAAACAAGTAATCCATGTTAAAAAAAATTTTATAATTTTACAGGCTGATGATGATATATTTCAACAACAACAACCTCATCCCTTGTTTTCAAACATAGAGATTATTCCCAGTCTTCAAACTGATAGTTGTGATAACAAAGTTGGTTCATTAGTTAGGACTGGTTCAAAATTACAAATTATAGCAAAATCACATGACTTGACAAGTCGTGCAGCAGGTTTTAAAGCACCTGATACAGTAAAGGTTACTCTCAAAGATGATTATGGAAATTTGGATGATAAAACGGTATATTACTCTAATTGGCAAGTATTTCGGATACTTAATGATCCAAATAAAGATAAGGAAAAAATTTGTGAAAAAAACGATGATACTGTGGAAATAAATACTGATCATCTTGTTTGAATTTTTGTCTTGACTCAGGAGCAAAAAAATCTTATTATGCCAAATTCAACGAAAACAGTTCATCGGGATGTGGAATAATACTCTACCTAGTCGATGATGAAATTTTCCCAATAAAAAATCGAATAGAGCACAAAAAATTTAACATGGTTCCTTATCTATCTTCTTTGCGTCGATTTCCAGCAATCGTCAAAAAAGTGCCGAGAGGATGGACAAGAACACAACTAATTTTCATTTTGTGAAGTGCACCTCCAATGAAACTGCAACGTTTTCACTCATCCTAATCAGCGCGATCGCTCGGAAATTTGTTATCGATTAGAAATTGTCTAGGAGGAAATTTTTGCCCCTTGGTAACGTGATAAAAATTTTGATCGAGGTAAACAAGAGCTGTTTGCGATCCGCAAATCAAATTGTCATTAGAAACAAAATAAAGATTGATTTTACAAGGTTTTTTAATTTTTTGGCAAAAATTCATTCAAAGGGACATTGGAACGAAAAAAATAACTTCTTGGTGAACCAAAAGTATTGGGACTTATATACTTATTGCCACAGGAATTAAAAAATAAAACGGCTGATAATTAATTCAGCCGTTTTTAATTAGTTATATTGGAATTGTTTACATCTCGACCAGCGTTAATATTTGTTGAGCTGTTTTCATAATAATTTTCAATATTTTGAATTTTTTGTAGGGGCTTGGATAATGACTCAGCGTCAATATTTGTATTACCGATATTATCTATTATTTCCGCCCGTTTACTTTCACTATTTCTCATACGCATGTGGGAATTAAAGTCGTCAATACTACCATCTTTATTTAATCGGCCTTTTATATACTGCAGGATTTGAGGCTTATTTCTAGCTCCGAATTCGTAAAAACCGTTATGAAAAAATTTCCAATTACCAAAGTGATTTTGTACTAATGCAACATCGCCTTTATTCGTATGAACATTATACATCCCGTGGTCGCCTTCAACATCAATCAATTCAAATTCTGGTAAATCTTTTTCCACTTGCTCTTCCACGTATTCGAAATTAGAGTTTTCAAGTAATTTCTTTATTTTATTTGATACTTTATTAAAAAATTTATGTTGAAAGTATCTAGCACCTGATTTTCTTGAAGGGTGATTATACTCCCAAGACATCACAGATTCCCCTTCGTTTTTGTTAGTTTCTAGTGATAATACGGAATCCACTTTATACAAAATCATTGCATCTACATGCGCTTTTAAATGTTCTTCCTTAAACTCAACGCCATTAACTTTAAAATCTAAACTGATAACAGTTTCAATTATGTTATCTGTTTTGGGGTTAGCGAGTGTTTTTAATACAATTCTAGGATATAGCACTTATGTTACCTCAAATCATTACTTTCTAGTTATTGTTGAATTATTAATATCTCTACCCGCAGTCACATTTATTGAATTATCAATAATTTGACTTGATGTAATATTGTCCCCATAGAAAGTTGCATTGTAGTGTTTTGCAATCCCCGTAAACATCAACTGCTTTGAATTTGTATCAGGAACCCCTGCTACAGGTTTTCTATTCCCCTCATCTACATACTTATAGGTAGTTAGCCCCTTGTCAGCTGGATCTATAGTGGGTTCCCATATTACAATTCTACCTAAAAGTTCATTTTGATCTGCGTCAAAAATCCCTATCTCCATAGCGTTTAAACGCTCAGTTGATAAATTCATTGTTGGACTCCTTAACAAAACTTATTAAATAACCAAATAATAAGTCGCTGTATTAAATTTTTAGGACGTTTATTGGTTATTGTTTGGTTGTTATTGTCGCCAGCAGTGAAATTTGAATCTTTAATATCTCTACCAGCATTTATGTGCGTGGAGTTATCCTCTAAATGAACAGGGATCGATACGATGCTGTCATCTTTTTCCTCATGTCCGTAATATTTTTCAATATTACGCTCCATTATTTCCATAGAAGAAGTTACTGGAATCTCTTCTATTTTATCAGACCCTACAGGCCTATATATAATTTCGGGAAAAGGTGGTTGCCCTAAACAAGGTTCGTGGTTTTCAATAACGCCTAAAGGCTTATTTTCATCCCCATTGATCACATTAGTTAAAAAATCACTTCTATAATCAAATATAATATTCATGCGAAAAATCTCCTTACCGCAAGTGAAGAAAATAATACCAAAGATCAAACCCACAAATGCGAATCAATAATCTTGTCATCTAACTCCATTATGATTTCCTCCTTTAATTGCTATCTTAATCTTAATTCAAAACTAATCTCCAATTTCATCATCTGGAGTATAGTCTGTAAATTTAGTACCATCCTTCATTTTGTCAGCCAAAAAATCATTATAGGATTTATTTCCTCGTCGACGATTGCAATTTGGACAAAGTAGTTGTTTATTTTCGGGAGTATCATCACCACCTTTTGACTTTGGTAAGATATGATCAATATCTGGTCGATTTGGTAAAACAGATAAACAACCTGGACAAAAACCCCATTGCTTAATTCGATAGATCTCAATAATTCTCTTATCGCCTCCCCAACTTGGAATTTCATTAACTTCTCGATCTCGTTGAGAAAACATTTGTTCAGTTAAGGCCCAACCTGGTTTTCCTTTTTGTTTTCCTTCTTGTTGTGTACATTTTTCAAGATACCCATCCTTCACCAAACTATTCAAAATTCCCCAAACAATTAAATCGTTTCCTTGTTTAATCGCCCAACCTGGTTCCCGAAAAATACCCGCCCTTCGTCCAATTTCAGCTCCCCCCATACATTTTCCATTTTTCTTAGCCAAATAAAGAACCTCCAATACAGCTATCCGTAATAATGCAACGCCTCTATGACCATATCGTTTTTGTAATGATGGAATTTTCATTTTATATTCTCCAATCTTTTGTATGCAATATCAATATGTTCCTCATTAATATCAATACCAATCCCTTTCCGACCGGTACTGTATGCTGCTATACAAGTAGAACCAGAACCAACAAATGGATCAAGTACAATTTGATTTTCTACAGAAAATAAACGGATCAAATGTTCACACAATGCTATTGGTTTAGGAGTTACGTGTCCATTATTTGAACATCTTGGCTCTTTCTCAACAGTCATAACTGTCTGGGGCACTCCATTTTCTAAACATTCATTTCCTGCAATCAAACCAGTTTCATATTTGAGCCAGTTGTCAATAAAGGTACCTTCTCTAGGTTTTTGGGCACACATAATAGGTTCAAATTGTGGTCGAAGTTGGGGAGTTTTTCTCCCCTCCAATTTCTTAATTATTGATTTTTTTTGTGCTTCTGTTAAATCTTTTTTCTTTCGAATAAAATGATCCATTGAAAAAGCCTTGTATTGAGCTTTCTTTGTATATCTCCACGCATAACAATCTCGTATTTCAAAACCGACACTCTCAACTGCCATAGTAGCTCGATGATATAGTCGCGGTGAGGCGAACATTAGAAAATACCCACCTGGTTTTAAAATACGAAATATTTGCTTTGCAATGGGCTTAATAAATTTTTGTAATCGAATCCCCTGCTCTGAATCAAATTTCATACCATCTGGTAATTTTCCACCGATTACTCCATTTTGAGTTTTCGCCTGTGCAATTTCTGAATTATTCCAAATATTATCTAGGCGGTCCAAAAAATATGGAGGATCTGTTAATACTAGATGAACTTGTTCCTTCTTCATTTTTTTTAGAATCGGTAGGCAATCACCCACCTGAAACTCAGGAAGAATCATGTTAACTTTTTTTTTCATACAAAAAATCTTGAGTAGTAATTTGAAATTTTTAGAAATTATTTCATATTTCTTTGATTTTTTTTGAAAATTTTTTTGAGTTTCCACAGGTTTTTTCTAAAATCCCGTAAAATAAACATTTTCGTCGATTAAAATACCAATTTTGATTTTAAATCCGCACTGGGTCTAATCCTCTCATTTAAATTTTTATCACGTTACCAGAGGACAAAAAATTTCCACCTAGATAATTTATTATCAATAACAATTTTTAGCGCGTGCTAAGGAAATTTGAGATTCTGTCGACTTTAAATCAAATTAGTTTAGTAGAATCAATTACAATGAAATTGAAATTTCTTGCATTGATTTAATAATATATTATACTGGTCGCAATAGCATTGGTATTGACTTAAACCCAGAGCATATTACAATTGCTCAACAACGTATGGAGGAAATAAAATGACAAATACAAATTCAACATCCTTAACCTACCACGATTTAGGTTGCTACGGTGAGACAATCTTAAAAATCTCTGTATTGGAAGTTCTTTATGAAGAATATAAAGATTCCGGTGGCGGTTTACACCCAAAAGAAATTGCAGAAAGAGCAGGTATTTTTAGAAAAAAATGGTTTGGCCGTAAAGGAGGCAACGACTTTATAGTTCTCGGAATATTAAATAAATTGGAAAGAAACAATTATGTTAAAGAGCATAATACATCGAGAAGTCCATGGGAACTAACGTCAGAAGCAATTGAAAATCGTGAAGAAGAGGGTAAAAAAATCGGTAGTTGGGGTGAAAATAAAAAAATCATCAAAGCTCTAAGTAACATTTAATTTTTAGCCGTAGGTAAAAAAACTACGGCTACTATTTTTTCACGGCTCCTTACTGCAAACTTGAAAAACTCGATAAATCAGTATTTTTTCCATTAATAACGAAAATTTGGCGTGCGGATCGTAAACAGATCTTGTTCACCTTGGTTAAAATTTTTATCACGTTACCAGGAAACAAAAATTTTTTCAAATATTACTTTGACAAAAAGTTCTTGACTTTTGTCCAAAAATATGTATATTGAATCTGGTTTATTAGATTTCAAGTAATTTGACACTTCACAGTGAACCCCGCACAATTGATCAAGGAGGCTACATGACAAAATTGACGAAGGGCAGTCAACAGGTGGATACAGTTTTCGAATTGTTCGGAATTAAAGAGAACCACATGACCTTTAGTCTCGGCTGGACACTTGCTAAGTGTGATGTTTTCAATCAATGGCTTGCCACCACTATGCTTGGGTTAAACGGTTTTTCCAAAGACACGTACATTCGGTTACAGGACTACGCTCCTCAAAGGGGGTTTACGGATATTGAGATTGTTGATCCGGGCAGAGTTCATATCGTCATCGAAGCAAAGCGCGGTTTTGATATTCCGTCCCTTGAACAACTTAAGAAATATGCCAAGAAACTTCTTGACAGCAAGGACACCAAATCAAAGAAGATGCTTATAGTGCTCGCGAAATCTGATCGAGAAGAAAAATGGCTCAAGGGGAAAGTACAAAATCATGTGAAGGTTGCTAATAGACAAGTTGAAGTGAAGACAATCTCTTGGAGACAGTTTCAAGACATGGCCAAAAAATGCATTCCCGAAACCAACAAAAATGCTGAAAAAAAGCTACTACGCCAGCTCAACAGATATTTAAAGAAGCCTATATTCCACAGTGAAGTGCCCAATTACATGAAATCTAATAAACTAGATTCTATTTGTCAAGGTCGATTTCATTTTTAGTGATAAATTTGAGTAAAATTTCGCATTTTCAGAGCAACATTCAGAAATATTTTAAGAAATTATTGCTTTCGTGACCCACGTCCCAATCGATTAGTATAAAATTGATATAACTTCCTTATCACGAGAAATTTGCTATCCCTCGGGTATCTCTGAACTTTTCCTAACATTTCAATAAACCGAGATTTACTGGAGCCTCAGGAAGATCTTATGCAGTCACTTTCGCGCACGCTGTGGCAAATGCTTGATTTGGAGTAGACCAATTGAGTGTTTCCCGCAGACGATTGTTGAGTTTGTCTTCAACATATTGAACTTCTTCATCCGTCACTTTGAGAAAGTCGGTTCCCTTTGGGAAAAAGTCGCGAATCAAGCCGTTGGTATTTTCGTTCAATCCGCGTTGCCAGGAACTATAAGTGTCACAGAAAAAAAAATCGCAACTTAGCTGCTTGGCAATTTCTTCATGGCGGGCAAATTCCTTACCATTATCCGCGGTGAGTGTCAAAATATGCGGAGCAATCGGGCGCAATGCCTTTAATAAGGCCGCAGTAACCAAGATTGACGAGAGACCCTCGACTCTGCCGATCTTGAGGTATTTCGTGACCCGGTCAACATATGTCACCAGACAGCTCTGTTTCCCTTTCCCCTCAACCGTGTCAATCTCACCATCACCCAACCGAATCTTCTCACTCACGATGGCTGGACGTTCGGAAATATTACGCACATTCGTCAGGTAACCACGACCGGCTTTTTTTCCACCACGCCACTTGCGCTGACGACCGCGACGACGGAGATATTTATACAACGTCCCGCCATTATCACGATCTTTCCGAATCAATCGATAGATCCAAGTTTTACTGACCATCTTTATCCCCCTTTGAAGACACCAATGGTAAATTTGCTTAGGACTTAATCGATCAACTTTCATCAGGGTTGAGATGATTGTATGCATACAAGTCGTCATCTTCCAAGCACTACTAGACGCTTGCGAACGAGCTTGATGATACGCGCTGTCAGCAACCAGTGCGTCATAGCGACCATAGATTGAATGCCGCTCAATCTCGCGCTCAATTGTGCGCCGGTGCCGCCCCAACATCTCAGCGATTTCAGAACACGGTATTCCCACCTCATAGTGCCGCTGTGTCACTTCCCGCTCCGTCAAATTTAAGTGTTGATAGCTCTTCTTTGGTCTCATAATTATATCCTCTATTATATGAACAAAAAGAGAATATAAGTAGAACTTTTTTATTTGTCAAGTCAAGCTCGAAAAAAGGTTCCCATTCATGCTGACTCATACTACAATACATTCTCTGAAGTGTTTTGATAGACCCAAAATCAGCAGCACTTTTTGCTTGAACAGATCAAATTTTTAATATAATCTAGTTCAAAACGACTACTAATCAAGGGTGGGCACTTCAGTGTTGCTTCTGGGAAGTTAATTAATATGCAAAACCCGCCATCCAAACTTGTATATGTTGTATCTGCTAGTAAGAAAGTCTTTCTCAAAGGCTCAAGGCTCAGCACTATTGATCTTATCGAAAAACGTCAAAAATACTTCCACGGTATAAAGGGAAGATGGCCGCCTGAACCGCCAGAATATTTTGGCTTTCGTTATGACGGAAGGTTACAATCTATCCATCGCGTAAAGTCTCGCCGCTTGTTTGACAATGATGGAGAAAAACTCTATCAATACGAATTGGGACCGGCAATCCTACCCAAAAAAGAAGTCCCAACGAATGATAAAAACAAGAACTTCCCGCCGATATATCGATCCGCTCATTGTCGGTGTTTCTTAGACCTTTTGCTCACCTGTGATAGTATATCCGAGGCTTTCGAAAAAACAAAGGATAAGAAGTCCTATAAGATTTGGGAAAGTAGCAAGTGAATTAATTGTTGCTTGAGAAGATCATTTGAAATTTGCTTTTGGTCCCTTCGAAGTCAGTTTTTGCTACAAACTTGAAAAACCCTATAAAATCAGTATTTTTTCCATTAACAACGAAAATTTGGCGTGCGGATCGCAAACAGATCTTGTTCACCTCGTTCAAATTTTTATCTTGGCTCCAGTAGCAAAAAATTTCCATCTGGACAATTTCTAATCGATAACAATTTCGCGCGAAATCGCGCGTAGCCGCTGCTTTTGAGACTCTAGCGCGGTAAATTTTCCACCTTAATCAATCTCAAATTTAGCTGGTAGAGGCATGAAATTTTTTTATGAGGTGCACTTCACAAAATAAAAACTAGATGCTTTCTCGTCAATTCTCGGCAATATTTTTTTCTCGATTTTTCAAAAATTGGTCCATTTTGGGTAAATTTGCAACTTTTGTGCCCGAGGTAAACTATTCGATTTAGTTTGCGTCCCATCAAAGTTATTTTTGGCTACAAACTTGAAAAGCACTATCAAATCGGTATTTTTGTCGATTAAAATATCAACCTTGATTTTAGATCCGCACCAGGATCAGATCACCTCGATTAATTTTTTATCACGGCTCACCGGAACAAAAATTTTTCCTTCGCTAATTAACCGAGCAAATTTTAACTTTCAAATCTTACAACCAACTTTACATCGAATTTTCAAATGACACACTCATTTCTCTAATTTTAATAATATTCATGATCCAAATTGGCAAATCGACAACGATTTTAAATATTCGCCCTTTATCAGTAAAGATATGAAATTGGTTACCTAAAAAATGGTATAATGAATACTCTTTATGTTCACCACGTTTGATTGTTGTTTTAATTTTTGTGTCAATCAGTCGACGGAAAGCGAGCGATATAACAGCACGTTCTTGCTTTTTATCATTAATCTCAGTAGCAGCTAATAACTCTGGCACCATCACTGGTATTAACCGATCGACTTTTATGCCAACTTCAACAGCTGCAAGTGCTTGGCTAATAATTGCTAGTAGTATTTTTCGATCAGCAATTGTGGCTAAACCATACGGGGATGGGGATATTGTTAATAAATCATCCCCTCGACGAAAGTGACGTTCGCGCATATCAAATGCTGATTCAGCAAAAATTGGATACTCTACTTCCTCAGTCAATTTTTGTAAAATATCAATAAAGAAGTGATCTTCATTGGTCAGTGGTAATTCAATCATAATGGTTCCTTATTTACTGGTTGGGAATTAGTTCCATAACATTCGTTCTGCGAATAAAAACAAATTACCACAAATAGTAATTTTTGTTTAAATTAATCAATTTGATATTAACTTAAAATTTGTAGTGGTTTGGGTAGCCTTTCAGCCTCCTTACTTTTACAAAAAGCAATAAAATGTCCTTTGGGATTATAGATCTTAAAAGAACGTTTGTTAATCCAATTATGATATTCAGTTGTGATCGTGACAGGATCATGACTTGAAGCATACTTCAAAGCGAGGTTTTCAAAATTTATTTTTGAATTTGACCACCCTTGATGCTTGGGCATTATGATAAGGTTATGATTATGTATATCAAAACAGTAATCAGGCATATGTCCATGTTCTTGGTCATCTTTAATAACAGTTTTGATTGTTCGTCTAAACTCTCTTGGATCGGAATGTGAACCCACTCTTTGTTGTATATTTTCAAGTCCAAAACAAAAAATGTTTTTATTAGCACAATGTTTTAGTGCTATTTCATAAAGCCGACGCTCAATAGGACGACTTAATTGAAAATATTGGCGATTCAAAGTCAAAATATGTTTATTTTCAACTGCATCCATGAGCCAGTCAGACATTACAAGTTCAATTTCACTCATACGTCCTTTTGGACCCTCTTTTATAGCTTCCGCTGAATCGACTAAACTAAATAATTTAAAATATTCTCGTCCTCCCTGCTTAATATTTGTTTCAATTTGAGTCCCTTGTAAACGATGTAATGCAGTTTTTATTGAACTATAACCAGCACCATTTATGGGACGGTTTGTATTTATAAGCAAATCATAGGCTTTAAAGCGGATTCTTTTTGATAGTGGGAATCCCCGATTCATTGCAGCTACCAATTGACTGACACCGTAAATAATAATATCTCGATCCTTTACTGTAGCATATCCAAATTGCGATGGGTATACCTTAAGTATATTATTACCATGTTCATAGCACTTGAATTGTCCTTCCGTTGGATGTGTGGTCAATGAAAAAACTGGATGACTCAGCGATGCATTGTCGCCCTTAAATGATATATCAGAAAAGGAACAAACAAACAAATCAAGTTGTTGATGTCTATCTATTAGTAATGTAGTTGCCATTTTTATTCCTCTCAAATGTATTCTCTATGTTTTATAATGTTCACTATAACATAACCATACTTTTTTATTTTTTTCCACAGATTTTTTGTATTGTTAATAACTTGTTAATAATCTGTGTAATTCTATCGCAGTTTCACCCACAAAACTATCGCAGTTTCACCCACATACTATCGCAGTTTCACCCACAAATTTGATAATAAATTATTCTTTTATCCTTTTAAATACAAGGGTTTTGAAAGAGTTATAAATTTTTGTAACTCTAGTAACAACTAGAGCTTTATAACTTATTGATTTTTAATTAATATATACTAGCTTATTAATTAAGGCAGAATGAAATAGTAAGCAGCTGAACTATAAATTAGATAAGGAAGTGAAATAGTAAGCAGCTGGACTATAAATTAGATAAGGAAGTGAAATAGTAAGCAGCTGAACTATAAATTAGATAAGGAAGTGAAATTGGGTTAATTGAAATGAATAATAAAAAATTTCCGCCGATTTTTTTCTCAATTTTAAATGCAAAAAATTTCACTTAAAGAATTTTTAATTGATTACTTTTTCCGTGAAAATGCGTGCACTCGGGGCTTTTGAGATTCGCAGTTTCACCCACAAAAATTTAAAAGTCTTTGATATATCAGAGTTTCATGTAATATTTTAAATTATACCTATAATATTATTGCGGGCGAATTTGAGCGCATGTGTCAAATATTCAAAAGTAACGTATTAGTTTGAATCCCTTCAAATTATTCTTTCTACAAACTTGAAAAACTGATGATAGAGAATTGGGAATTGAAGCAAAGTGTTAAAAGGAAGGATTAAAAGATGGCTTGCCACCAATCCCTATATGCTTTGTCACAATTACGGATTCCACATGATAAATAATGGTTTTGATATTCGTGCGGTCCAGCTGTATCTCGGGCATACCTCCATTACCAATACCGCAATTTATGCAAAATTTAACGAAAAGTAGTTTGTTGGAATGTGGGAATAATTCATCGTCTGGTCGACTTCGAAATTGTTCTTGATAAAAAAATCAAATGATCATCAAAAATTGTTAACGGCTCTTCGAGCATAAATTTTAAAAAATCGACTTTTTGACATCAATTTCTGAAAGTCTTAAAAAAAAAGTGTCTCGAGGATGGACGAGAAAGTAGCTAGTTTTTAGTTTGTGAAGTACACTTCATCGAAAAATTTCATGTTGCTATCAAGTAACTGGTAATTGATTAGGGTGGAAAATTTACCGCACTAGCAGCCCCAATCCCCTAAATACGCGCGAATTCGCGGCAATTTGTTATCAATTAAAAATTGTCTAGGTAGAAGTTTTTTGTTGCTGGAGCTGGGATAAAAATTTAATCGAGATGAACAAGAGCTGTCATGATCCGTACGTCAAATTGTCATTGAAAATTAAAGAAAGGTTGATTTTACAGGGTTTTTAAATTTTTGAGTGAAAATGACTTCGAAGGGACTATGACTAAATTTTACAATGATTTCTCGAGGACAAAAAAAATCGAGATTAAAAACAGATCAATTCACCGAGATTGATTTTCTGATTGATGGAGACATTAAAGTACTTTCGGTACCCAGATGCGGGCGCGTGTGAAATATTATTCGGTAACTGGTAATAAAATCTTTGAGTCAATTAGCAGAATATTAAGAGATTATTGCGAATAGAAATTCTAAATTAGTTCCATCATTATCGCATATCTAAAAAATGTAATGTTTATCAGTGTTTTTTGAAAATTTGTTGTGGCCTCGTAAAAAGTGCTTGTTACGATCGCAAAATTTTTTGAAAATTTTAAGGTTCAGCTATTGCATCCTTGCATATCCAAAAATGTTGATGTTATCGGATTTCGGAATTCTCTACCTGGAAGTCAGTTTTTGTTGCAAACCTGAAAAACTCGATAAAATCAGCTTTTTTTCCGTTTACAACGAAAATTTATTCTGCAGATCGTAAACAGATTGCTCACCGAGATCAAATTTTTATCCTCAAGTACACTTATTTATATATATTTAGAAGTATGGCTATCAAATTCAAATTCGTTGCGGTCCCTTCACCTCGTTCAAATTTTATCACGGCTCCAGGAGACAAAAATTTCCCCTAGAGAATTTCTAATCGATTGCAACTTTTTTGCAAAAACTAGTGCTTCTATCTTTCGCTAAAATACTAATTCATCAAGTTCACTTCGTGGAAAAGCTTCCTCCTCCAAATAAACCCAATCAATATCGCCAGTTTGTAATCCCTGGTTCTCGTCTTCAGTTAAAAATTTATGCGTTATAACTGGTCTTGCTGCTTCCAAAGTTCGCGCTAAGACTGCTCCAAACCCACCACTGGCTAATTCAACCAAAATCCAATCATGTCGATCGGCGAGTGTATCAATCAGCTCTTTGACAAACATGCAACGCATATGCTGTCGATTAGCAAGTGCTTTAATTGTTTTAGTGCTAATGCGTGCACGCGTTTGCCGACTTCGATTTAAAATAACTGCTAACAATAACGCAGTTTGTTCTACAGTTCGTTTCATTGTTTAACCTCTTGAAAATTTTATGTTAATTGTATATAAGTAAAATATTACATATCATCTCAAAATACAATGAAAAATATTTTTTAAAACCTGAATTTAGGGTTTTATTTTTTATAATTTTAAAAAAAATCCAATATTTAAAGGATATAGAAATTTTTAACTTGATTTCCCAATTATCCACAATTATCTTTGACTCATACACCAACTTAAAAAGGATAAAGACAGCCATGTATCAACGTTTAATTAAAAATAAAGTTGAAAAAGCTCTGATAAGTAGTCCAGTTACTTTAATTACAGGACCACGCCAAGCGGGAAAAACAACATTAGCAAAAGAATTTCAACATTCTGGCCGTGAATATTTCACTTTTGATGATCCTAAAACACTTAATGAAGCAAAACAGGATTCAATGAAATTTATTCAAGAGCGTGATATCGTCATTTTAGATGAAATTCAACTATTTCCGGAATTGTTTCGAGTAATTAAATTATCTGTTGATAATGACCGACGTTATGGTCGTTTTCTATTAACTGGCTCAGCAAATGTCCTTGAGATGCCAGAAATGGCAGATAGTTTAGTGGGACGGCTCCGACGCATTGAATTATTACCACTTGCTCGTGCGGAAATTGAGGGGAATGTTCCCACTTTTTTAGAAAATTTATTTACTGGAAGTTTTGAAAATCTTAACCCACCCCAAATTGCAATCGATGAGATTATTAAGTTAACGCGTTTAGGTGGATTCCCAGAGATACTTAACGAAAGTGAGGATTTTCGCGAAGAATGGTTTGAAAATTATATTGACAGTACAATTATGCGAGATTTTGCCAATATAGCTTTATTGGAGAAGATCGATGTAACACCTGATTTGATAGAATTATTGAGCGCATATTCTGGAAAATTACTCAATTATTCAAGGGTATCCTCAGAATTAAGCATAAATCACAAAACTGTAAAACGTTATATAAAATTATTAGAGCGACTCTATCTGATAAAAATACTTCGACCACTTCATACAAATGTTCGTAGCCGAATAGTAAAAACACCTAAAATTCATTTTATTGATACAGGTTTATTAGTATCTGAAGTAGGTTTAACTTTCGATCAATTAAAGGAGGATCGAGATGAATTTGGACCATTACTTGAAAGTTTTGTGTTTACTGAAATTCTAAAGTTAATGACAAATTCAACCATGCGATTGAAAGTATATCATTTTCGAGACCACTATGGACATGAAGTTGACATTGTATTAAAACAGAAAAGTGGTATGATTGCCGGTGTTGAAGTTAAAGCAGGAAGCACCATTAATAATTCAGATTTTAAAGGCCTACGAATTTTACGCGATTTGTATCAAAATAAGTTTGCATTTGGAGTCATTTTATATAATGGTGATAAGGTAAAATATTATGAAGACAATTTAATGGCTGTACCAATTTCTGCGCTCTGGATCTAAACTTTAAACATACCAGCATTTCTTCGCAGTTTTTTGTTACAAATTTGAAAACACTATAAAATCAACAATTTTGTTGTTAATTGTATATATGCAACTAATATATTTTTTTAACCTAAAATTAAGGTCTTTTTTAGTGAGTATTTATTAAAAGTTCAGTAATTAATAGTTCCATAATTTTTACACTTGAAATCCACATTTGTACCTCTATATATTTCTGATAAAAATAAACTCACAAATCAAGGATAAAAATCTAATGTATAAACGCTTTGTTAAACCCAAAGTGAGTAATTCACTTTTACATCGTCCAGTAACTCTTATAACCGGACCACGGCAATCTGGTAAAACAACTTTAGCGAAAGAATTTCAAGATTCTGATCGTCAATATTTAAGCTTTGATAATCCCGATACTTTAAATTACGCGAAACAAGATCCATTAGGATTTATCCGAACGTTGGATACTGTCATTTTAGATGAAATTCAACGTATTCCAGAATTGTTTAGAACAATCAAATTATCAGTCGATAATGATCGACGTTATGGTCGATTTTTGTTAACTGGTTCAGCGAATATACTCGAAATGCCTGAGATGGGTGATAGCTTAGTTGGACGAATGCGGCAGATTGAATTATTTCCACTGGCTCAGGCTGAAGTTTTAGGTAATACACCAACTTTTTTAGAAAACTTATTTGATGGTAATTTTAAAACCAATCAAAATCACCTTATTTTAGGAGATGATCTTATTCAATTAACACTTGCTGGCGGATTTCCCGAACACCTCAATATGAATAAAGAAGAACGACAAGATTGGGCCAAAGATTATGTTGACTTTACAATGAGACGTGATTTGCCAGATATAGCAGTTATTTTATCAGAAGTGCCAGATGTGATTGATTTGTTGTCTCAATGGTCAGGCCAATTAGTCAATTTCCGGCAAATCGGAGAAAGTCTAGAAATGGACCAAAAAACCACCAAGCGATATATTAGATTATTAGAGCGATTATATTTAATTAGACTATTGCGACCATTTCATACCCGTATTCGCAATCAATTAGCTAAAACCTCAAAAATTCATTTTCTTGATACGGGTTTATTGTTAACTAATCTTGGATTAGATTTTGATCAACTACGAACGAATCGAGATAAATTTGGTCAAATACTTGAAACTTTCGTTTTTTCTGAAATATTAAAGCTGACAACAGTAGCACCAATGAGTTTAAGATTATACCATTTTCGACGTAAGAATAAATATGAAGTTGATGTCGTATTAAAACGAAATGACGGTATGATAGCTGGTGTCGAGATTAAGTCATCTGCAACTATTTATCCACAAGATTTCAAAGGATTAAAGGATTTATATGAATCATGCCAAGATCAATTCGCGTTTGGAGTCATTTTATATGATGGTGAACGCGTAAATTACTATGGAGAGAAATTAGCTGCCGTACCGATTTCTGCGCTTTGGACTTAAACTTTAAATCTAACAAATTCTAACTTAGTCACCTCGCTTAATTTTTATCTTGGCTCCAGTAGCAAAAAATTTCCCCTTGAATAATTTCTAATCGATAACAAATTTCGCGCGAAATCGCGCGTACTCGCGGGGTTTGGCTGCTTGCGAGGTAAATTTTATATTTTAATCAATGTCAAAATTAGCTGATAGAGGCATGAAAATTTTTTATGAGGTCTATATCACAAAATAAAAACTAGCTGCTTTCTCGTGCATCCTAAGCAATATTTTTTTTCGCAATTTTTCAAAAATTGATTAATTTTGACTCAATTTGCTATTTTTACTGGAAGTGATCTTGCAATTAGCTGCTGGGCCCTTCGATGAAATTTTTGCAGTTAGAGCCAGCGCATTGTCGTCCAGATTTCAAAATCAAACCTGAACTACAGAATCGATTTTTTAGTTCCATAACCTGCGTTCGGCGAATTACAATGCTAATCAAACTGTTGTTACTATTTTCGAGCCGCTTGTTTTTTTTTAATATTTTGTTGTTCCACATAAGCATTTTTGCAAAAAGTATAAAAATGATCATTAGGACTTTTCACAGTAATATTATTCTTCTTTACAAAAGCACGCCAACGTTTCAAATAATAGTCAGCATCTCCATCAATAAAAAATCTTTTCGCATTATTAATAGTATCAGGATTAACTCGTAAAGTTAAAGTTGCTATATTAGAATCCTTTACGCTCAATTTTTTCTCAAGATATTCCTGATTGGGATAAATATGTAGTATCGCTTCCTTATTACCATTATCGGTCAAAATAAATTCAAATTGCGGTATGTGTTTATGTTTTAAATTTTTATCAATAACCTTACTTACTAAACGTTTAAACTCTCGTAGTGACGCTTTAGAACCGCATCTTATTTGAAATTCTTTCAATCCAATTTCAGCATGTTCACGATTACCACAAAGCTTTCGCGCTACCTCATAAAAACGTCGCTCCAACGGTTTAGATAATCTAAAATAATTTTTGTGCATGGTTAATATGCTACGACCTTCAATCGCATCCATTATCCAATCTGGCAATTTAACTTCTACATCAATTATTCTACCATTATCTGCCTGTCTTATTACCTCAACACTTTCAAGTAATCCAAAAATATTTGTTCTAACTTTACCACCATTAGAAATATTAGTCTCGATCATTGTTCCTTTTAATCGCCGAAATGAGTTATATAATGCTTTGTATGCAGTACCTGAACTCTGTCGATTAATAGCAATCATTAAATTTTTTGAATTCACCACTAAAGACTGGGGAGCTTTTAAACCTCTATTTTGTGCTTCTACACTTTGCGATATACAATAAAGTAAAATATCTCGATCAAATATTGTTGCTAAACCATATTCTGAATTAGCAGTTACTTTCATCGTTTCTCCTTTATTATGATATATGCGTGGATTATAATCAGGTTTATTCGAGAGCGTAAAAACTGGATGCATCAGCGATGCCTGATCACTTTTGAATGGAATATCAACCAAATCGCAAACAAAAAGGTCTAGTTGGGGATAATGATCAGGGCGCAAAATTATTTCTTTCATTTGAATAGCTCCAGTGAAAATTTGCGGAATGATAACGATTGTTATATAATATAATTTATTATGAAAAATGATTAAAGTAAATTTTTTAGTTTTCCACAGTTTTTTTTATTAAGTTTTATGAACTGAATATAATAATTTTTTGTAATTGATGGTTTATAGAGTTTTAGATTTTCTTTTGAATTAAGTTTATTAAATTTTTTTGTTGAAAACTGAATTATGTAACAGTCCCGTATATTATTTTTTACGTTTTGTAATAAGTTAAGGTCATCGTTGAACAGAATGAATGATACAATATTATTTTTCCAATAGATTAGCTATTCTTTCATTACCATTTTTTTTAACAAAGATGATTGAGTAGCTATTGGTTATTAGTTTATCGTAATAAAATAGTTATGTCCTATCTTTAATATATAGTTTTGACTAAAATTTTCTAGCTTTAGCTAATGTTATAATACTAACTATATTATAACTCTAGAAGTTTTTTTAGTGTTATAAGTTCTAGGTTAGAGTTAGCGGATTTTACTCCTTTATTTTCAAGGGTTTCAATACCCAAAGCGTGTGTAGAAACCTCTAAAGCGTGTGTAGAAACCTCTAAAGCGTGTGTAGAAACCTCTAAAGCGTGTGTAGAAACCTCTAGATATGTGTGTAGAAACCTCTAAAGCGTGTGTAGAAACCTCTAGATGTGTGTAGAAACCTCATAACCTTATATAAAATATTAAAATCGCCTCAATAACAACATAAGTATTGAAGTTATACAGTTTTCACTAAACTCTAATTAGTTTTAGAGAATTTGACACACGTTCTTAAAAATATTCACTAAAACCTTAATAATAAGATGGTTTCGGATAATTGAATAACTTTATGTGCAAAATGTCATTTCTCTAGAATACCTTTTGAAATGCTTTATTTGAAGGGGTTATACCAAAGCGTGTGTAGAAACCTCTAAATTCTAATTATAAGGTTTCTACACACGTTCTTAAAAATATTCACTAAAACCTTAATAATAAGATGGTTTCGGATAATTGAATAACTTTATGTGCAAAATGTCATTTCTCTAGAATACCTCTTGAAATGCTTTATTTGAAGGGGTTATACCAAAGCGTGTGTAGAAACCTCTAAAGCGTGTGTCAAATATCAAAACCAATTATAAAAATTCTTGACTGTTAAATATATTTTGATTTACAATTGATATACAAATGATACTAAAAATAATTGATTCGTTAACGGGGACCTTTAATCAATCTATTCACCCGAGATTATTTTTGTGTCGACTCCAGATACAAAAAATTTCTAACTCGACAGTTTACTTCAAGGGTCATTTTAAATTTGATTTGAGACCCATCGAAATCATTTTGAACTCGCACAAAAATTTGATCTTACAGTCAAATATATTGTAAATGTATACTTGTATACTTGTTAGATTGTATACATGTATACAAGTATACAATCTAATACTCCCGCCCTTACTTACCTTCAATTTTTGAACGAGGCGCAAGTTCAGGTTTTTCATACAATGCAAATAACATATTTAGACTTTCGGCCAACATATCTTCCATTGTTCGATTTTGTTCTACAGCCAAAATTTTTAATTGGTTTCGAACTTCTGGCGGAAAATGACCAGTAATTGCAAGAGTGCCGTTGCGACTTGGTTTCTGCAAATTACTTTTCTCAGTTGGTTCACTAACGGGTTGTGAATTTGTATGTTTACTATTAGCTACTTCATTTAATGAGTCAGCAAGATTTGTTCTCTTTTTCATAGAATCCTCCATTTGTTTTGAGTAGAAAAACTACAAATCTATAAGTTTACAAATATGTCTGTAGATCTTTCGGATTTCGACAGCTGCCTTACCATTTGGGTCAAATTCACAGATTCCTGCTCCTTCGGCAAAAGCATCTTGATAGCCGATCCTATCACCTACTGTAAATTTACAAATTGGTAATTCTTGTTTCTTGAGCCAGAGCATAACTTCAGAATGTCTCGTTCCGAAATGTTTAATACGATTAAGAATAATCAAACTTTGTTTGCCATGCCCAAGTTTAATTAGATCGTATGTTGCCTCAATTGTTTTTAAGTCTGCAACGGATGGTTGCATTGGGACAACAACTAAATCAGACAATCGCACGGCTTCAAGGGAAGCTTGTTCCGTTCGGCTCGCCGTATCAATACAAAGCAAATCAAGCTTTTCATTTTTTGCTCGATCAATGACAGCTTTAAGTCGTGCTGGTTGAGAATCTATTACTGTTGGCGTTTCTTTTTGCCGCAGATCGCTCCATTTACAAACACTCACTTGTGGATCGAGATCCACAAGTGCTACAGATTTACCAGAATCTACAGCTATTGTGGCGAGAGAAATCGCAAGAGTTGTTTTTCCAGTCCCACCTTTCTGTGCAACAAAAGAAATAATCTTCATTTTAAATCTCCCATGACATTATTAGTAATTAGAGTATACAAGTATACTTGTTAGATTGTATACTTGTCAACTTGTATACATGTATACAAGTATACAAAAAAGAAATCAACCGTAAAAATTAATTTTCCACAAGAAATTTCAAATAATCAATTTACCTCAAAATCTTGGTCTTGGTGCTGGGTATCGATATTCATAATCTCTTTTATCTTCACGTTGTGGTTTGGGTTTGGGTTTAACAGTAAGATTATTACTTTGAATCAAAGTGTTTTGGATACATTCAGTTAATGTATCTGTCCGTTCCACTCCACTCGTTTTTGTTATTATTGATTCTAACATTTCTGGTTTAATCGATTTCATTTTTTTAAATGTAGTAGAATCTATTTTCTCAATATTTTTTTCAACCTTTTGCAATTGGTTTGTTTGCTCTGGTGTAATAACCAAGTCAAAGGATTTCCGCCAGCAAATTTGTTCATAAACCGCAGCAAAATTATCAAGTGCCTCTTGTAATTTGTATTTTGGAGCAGACAGATTGTTTGAAGGTTGGGGAAAGTTTATTGGTATATTTTCGTCTTCAATAATTTTTGATTTTTTGTTATCCCGTTTGGATCCTCTGTCTGAATCGATTTCGAATGTTATATCTTTTGATTGACTTTTTTCATCTTGACTCGAACTGGGACTGGGACTTATACCAATACCTCTATTTAAATTAAATGAATGATCAAAATCATGTGTGGTTTCATCCAAGCCAGATTTACTTAGACTGGATCTAAATTTAACAGCATCATCAAATTCACTCATGGGAGCAAACATTTGTGCATCTTTGCGATGTCGAGTCATGGCAACATATGTTGTGTGTCGATCCATCGCTTTCGAAGCTAAAACAAATGTTTTATCAACAGTCGCTCCTTGTG
The DNA here is from genome assembly GCA_964291365.2 of Stappiaceae bacterium. GTDB lineage: Bacteria > Pseudomonadota > Alphaproteobacteria > Rhizobiales > Stappiaceae > JBDWFY01. The sequence goes on along the minus strand of OZ220004.1, from coordinate 4,207 downwards.
ACTTATGAATTGTTGTTGCATAGCCATAATCAAAAGAATTGTATTGATGTAATGGAATTGAAATTAAGCGTTCACTCTCATCGAGTTTTATCACTATTTTTTTTTGGTCCACTCGCTCAATAGTTGCCAATGAACCATTTTGCACCCCTAACTTTCGATCATTTTTTAAGAGAGCGATACGATCACCAGTTGCAAATTCTTTTATGCCATTCGTGGTTTTGATGTATTCTCCACTACCAATTTCTGTGAATTCTTTTCGCAGACACCGAATTGCTGAATTCAGCATTTGGACATCTTTTTTTTGAAATGCCAAACTCAACTTTGTTTCATTCTGATTTTTTCCTGGATCAAGTACATAATCACTTGCTAACACTTTATATGTTGATTTCTGGTCTTTGATATCATCAATATGAGCAACTTTGTCATGGTTCAAATATGATGTCAAAGCATATTCAGTACGTTGCTCGGCAAAATCTTTAGTGGCTTCACGTTGCCAACCTTCATATTGGCGATGAACCTCGGTTAACTTGACCCCACCAATCTGATTAACAATTGCGCGAAATCCTGCGCCAGAACCGATGGACTGTAATTGTCCAGGATCGCCAACAAGTACTAGTTTTGCCCCTTGGCTATCAACTTTTGCCATAATTTGTGATAATTGATCATTGTTAATCATCCCAGCCTCATCGACTACAACTACATCATTGCGTCTTAGTCGATCAGGATCTTTTTCCCAACTTTTTAACAACGAGGCAATTGTTTGGGATTTAATGCCTGAAGATTGTTGAAGACCTGCCGCCGCTTTACCAGATAATGCTGTGCCAATCACGCGTGAACCGCTAGTTGTCCAAATATTATTTGCTACTGCTAGCATCGTGCTTTTGCCTGCACCAGCATATCCAACAACAGTTTTTAATCTGCCAATTCCGGTGACATGATTGATACCTCGTACTTGATCATCGCTTAATTTAAATTCTGGATTTTTTGAAGATTGTTGTTTGAGTATGTTATTTACATATGAGTGGTCAATATGATGTTGTTTAGAATTGCGGAGTTTTTCAGCAGTTTTAATTATGCCAGATTCGATTTCGATTGTTTCTCGAGTAGTATAGCGAGGCGAGATATTTTTATCTGTAGATGGTTGACTTTCTTGTAGAACAACTAATTCTGGTGAAGTCATCACCTGTTCAAAAGCTTCCTGAAATTCATCTTCAGTAACATAGCGTTGAATGCAACGCGCTACGTCTTCTTGTGTAAAAACACTTTTTTCTGAAGTTATTAAATGTAAAATTTCACCTGGATCAATAAAAATTATTCCAAAATTTTCCTCAAGTTCTCCATTATTCAAAGGTTTTCTAAAAATTGATTGCCCACGTCGATTGATTTGTTTCGCGGTAACACCAATGTGCCTTGTTGGTTCTAATTCAAGTCCTCGTTCAAGATGCGACCGAGAATCAATTCTAACATCATGGCTTGCTTTAGCGAGATGTTCATTTGTGTATTCTTCCCAACTCTTTCGAATATTTTCCAGTTGTTTTGTTGTTGTTGGAAGATTTCTATCCGTCAACCAAGTGTCAGATTTCTCAAAATTAGTTTTTTCTCCTAATTTTTCTTCTAGGTCAATAGTTCTTGTTGTCATTAGTAAATGTGCGTGATGATTGCGTGAATCAGTGTCCTTTCCTTCTGGTTTGTGAATAGCAACATCAACAGCGACTTTATATTGATCTGCTAAACTTTGACTAAATTCTTGCACCAATTCAACGCGTTGAGCAGGGGTCAGTTCAACTGGCAAAGCAATTTCAATTTCTCGAGCCGTTCGAGCATTTTTTCTTTTATCTGTTGCTTCAGCAACATTCCAGAGTTTTTCTCTCTCTTTGGCCCAGTCCGCTTGTGATCCACCTGGTAGAATAATTTCTGTATGAACGACTCCTTTTTTTCGCCGGAAATCATGGACCATGCCATCTTCATAATTCTTTAATTTAGAAGCTGAACGATATGCCGCCGCGGCGACCGCGCTACGTCCAGAATTGCGACTAATAGGTTTCACACTTAAGTGATAAATTGCCAAAATAAAAATCTCCAAATATGTTACTGGAGATTTAAATCTGTCGGCATGCTTCCAAGAAAACCAATTGTGATTTATGTGTTGATGGTGATGAATTCGGAGGGATCTAAGCACGGAGTTTTGCCAAAGGCAAAACTCGTAAGTGCGCCCTTACCACCCCTATCGGGGCTCGGGTTTTTCACCGCCGCGAATATTTTTAACCATCGGAAAATTCATCCGCCTTCGATAAAATTGTCGGCATTTTTTAAAATTAGAATTTAGTCTTATATTTTGAATATCAACAGAAGGAAAAGAATGGTGACCCGCAAAACAATTGAACAGCAACTCGCTGAAGTGAACGCCAAAAGAAATAAATTAGTCCTCCTCCAGCGAAAACAAAATCGAAAAATTGACACTCGACGCAAAGTCCTCATGGGTGCCTTTTTACTCAATTGGCTACAAAATTCAGAGCTGGATGAAATTTATATTTATGATTGGCTCCAAAATAATTTGCCAAGATTTTTAAAACGAGATCAAGACAAAGATTTACTGAAAGACATCTTGGAGCAAATTAGTAAAAAAGCAACTTACTAGACACCGTTTGTCACTACAAAATCGATTTTCAAACTACTGATTTTACTGACTTCATAGCTACAAAAAAGCGATCTAATTTCCAATTTGTCCCTACAAATAATTTTACGACCAAAATTTAATTTCTACCTGGTAGAGAAAATTAATGTTGAAAATTTCATTACCGAGATCAATTTTTTGTGTCGACACCAGGTGCAAAAAATTTCCACCTGGATAACCTTTTAATCGATGACAATTTTGCTACAAAAACGCGCGTGCATTGGGCTATTTTTTTCTAGCAAAGCTGAATTTAATCGAGAGAAAAAACGGGCCAACTATCGTAATAGTGGCCCGCCGAAAATTTTCAACTGTAATTACTCAGCTGCAATGTTGAGAAAATACAATTCCCATTCTGTCAAGGTCGCTTGACCATTGAAGCAACATCTAATCATCCGACCGATATCACTCTTACAAGTTGTCGAAGCCTTGTGGTGATAATGAACCCAAGGTTCAATTGGACCATGCTTTCGGGCCTCGCAGATTGCTAGAATGTGATCTAAAAGATTTGGATTTTCAGGTGTTTTCCTTGGGTTAACAGGATACCAGCCATGCTTTTCCAGTAAATCCCAGATCGCAACTGTGACAAATCCGGGACGGCCATCTAAAACTAGATCGCTATAACATTCACCCTGGTCGCGAAGAGAAGCAACAAAGTTTCCAGCTTCAACATAACTCATCGAACACAATGATTGACCGTCGGTCCAAGTCACATTCGTTAAACCAGAGACTAATTCTCCCGCTAAAATTGAATTCACTAAGGTTAATTTGATTTTATTATCAGCGGTTAATTTCTTCACAAGTGGATTATGCGGATAATCGCCCGTTGACGGTTGTTCAACGGCTTGCTGAAATTCAAGCCCCGCTTTAGTTTTAATAATGTCACCATAAATCCAACAATTGTTGTTGGAGCGGTAGCGGTATTGGCCAGTCACTGGATTACCGCAAACCATCACAGGTTCTCGGGAACCATCGGGCAGAAGTACATTATTAGCTATTCCAGCAAATGGTGCTGGACTTGTTGAGCTAAAATTTTTAATTTTAGTCATTTAATCTCCTGTTGAAAATATTTTTTTATGAACAGTCTTTGAGTCTTGATCTATCTCAAAAATCGCAACTGCGATGATCAACTCCTCTCAAAATGAAAAGAATTGAAAATCAAGTTACTTTAAAAAATATAGCGATGACGAAAATCAAGCATTTATCCACAACAAATTCATTTATGTCAATTCCAGGTGCAAAAATTTTCACTTGTATGTGGATTTTTAGACTGTAGTTAATCGAATTTTTACCAGAAAAATTCAATTTTAGTATGAAGTGTACCTCACAAAATTAAAAATTGATGCTTTCTCGTTAAACCCCGACGACATTTTTTTTCTTGATTTTCCAGAAATTGACCAATTTTGGTCCAATTTAAAATTTTTGCTCTGGATGATCATTTGAAATTTGGTTTTAGTCCCTTCGAAGTTATTTTTTGCTCCAAATGGAAAAAATCCCATAAAATCAACATTTTTTGGTTTTTTAAAATTCGATTGT
>OZ220003.1:0-40374 GCA_964291365.2 Stappiaceae bacterium | reverse complement strand
TACAACAAGTGTTTCATGATTAGCTGTGATAGATGGCCCAAAGTTTGCAGGGCATTCATATATTCTACGTTTTGCATAGCACTCAAAATCATCTTTGTATTTTTTAAGGTCTTCCTTGTTTTCTTCTGTTCCAGCTAGATTGATCATATGTTCAAGTAGACGAAAATCAATAAAAGAAGAATTTTCTTCAATAACATTTTGGATATCTTCAATGTTAGCTGCAGTTTCCAACTCATGCATGTCTCCATCTGGATCAAGGACCTTTAACGGTTTCTTTAAGTAGCGTATAAGTCGTTTAGGTATCATACTTGACTCTTCAAGTGAGTCTAAAAATCTATCTAATAGTGTACAGAATTGCAGCATTATTGCCTGTGATTCATCCCTAAGACGCTGTTCAAGAGCCTTCTTTTGACCCTCATCAAGAGATGCCACTTCATTAATATGAGGAAATGAAAAATCAGCAACTACTGAGTTCGCTGAGGCCTTACGACTGCTACTGGGGCTTTTCTGTATGCACTGTGGTAAATCAGCATCTGCTGCATTGGTTGATACCTTAGTAACTTTTAAAACATACTTTCTTTGGACTTTCTGTGCCAAATGACCTAACCCAACAGCTGGTGCACAAAGTGCATTGACCAAAGAATTCCAATTTGGTTGTAAGTCAACTCTCTTAACCCATTCACATAGCATTTCATTAAAGCATTTATTTACTTCTGTGTAGTTTTGTTGGATTGTATCAAGATCGCTTTTACTTAATTCAAGTTCAATTCCAATGTCACACCATTTTAATCGAGCCTCCCATATTTCAGTACGAACTGTCTTTAGATCACGGGGTGTCAACTGACCTAACATAAAATTTGAGATATGTGGTACCAGTATATAGCTACTAGTATAGTGTACAGGATATAATATACTCTCATATAGGCTGCTTCACCATGCAATCAACTGTAAATTGGACCATGAACAGTGTAATTATAGCAGTAGGGTTGCTATTGAGTCTGACAGTGCAAGTGCTGATGGTGCCATAATAATAATCTAATCAGTATAGTACTCATAGATACAGACTATAATTAGTGAACAAATTTGTATGCAGCATTAAATTTTGATTGCTAGTTCTGTTATTGGAAGCAGATCAGATAAGTATGAACCTATAGCTGGAGCAATCTTTATTTAGAACAACCATGCATTTTTAATAACTTATAATGACTCAGACAGCCTCATAATTATAATAGAGCTTAGTCTACTCCATGAAGAACCAGTGACAATGTATTGCATGTATGTATGCCATGGATATTATTCTGCCATTGTGCAGAATGTCATGCTGCACATGTATGCAGAATTGTGGCAATGTGCTGCATGCATGAAGGGTTTTGTATGTTTCTTCATTTTTATTAGCAGCCAATCTATAACACAGACTTAGATATGATACTGCACACTTAAACTGATTAAGTGATGGTAGTATTCCAACAGTTACTACTTTCATGCATGTTGCATGCCTGCACTTAGGCTATAGCCAGATGCCAATAGTGGCATGAAGTGGATGCTGGCAGACATGTCCACATGCATGCTACATTAGTTCTTTGTTAATACATTATTAGCTATCTGGTATACTAACAATTTACCTTCCTTTGGTCCTGGGTTAAGCTCAATGTCACCTGAGAGAATAAGCTGCAAAAATATCACTGCTGCTGAGATGTAGCCTACTGAGATGCTCATAATAGTTACATGTATGTGCCAAAGTAAACGACAAGGTATAGGCTTACTGGAACAGAGGCAGCATGCCCAAATACTTTTTACACCATGTAATAGTAAGCTATTTTGTTAAGCTGTACTGTGATACTAAGTGAATGTAGCTATTAAATCTTAAGCAGTGATTCTGATTCTGACTGGAAGTGCGGCAGAACTATAGAAGCTTTATAGGCTGCACATATACATAAAGTTTCAAGTATGACTGGTTTATCAATCAGATTTGGCATGCCGGTAAGTTGCATAATATATGTACACTGTGATTTGTACTAGTATGCCAGTATAATGAAAATAGCCTCACAGTTAGAGACAAACCGGTTACACCAGTTTTGTCCTGACACGACAACGTAATACTATTTTGTATAGCCACAGGAACCTTGCAAGCACTATAATTGTATTTTTAGTGTATGTGTGTGTTGGATATAACAGTTTATTTAAGAAACCTCACACCACAGAAAATTATAAACTGTCAGGTTTTTCAGTAAACATGTTTACCATGAATGTGCATGCATGACATTGTAGTCTAACAACACTAACTTGCAACAGATACACATCTGTGAGTCTGATGTAGACTGTGCAATTAAAAACTATGCAATTGTACAGTGATATCCATCACTTGCCAAACATAAACATGTACAACATATACATTGCTGCAGCAAATAATAACTTAAGTCCTATACAGTGAGATGCAATAAAACCAGTTTGACCATGTAAAGCAGGTTGGTTTCTGAAATCTCTATTTTGTAGTGGTAAAAGCAACATGTTATAGGTTACTAGAATCATGATTATGATACTAAAAATTTTCATGTTATATGAAATCATCATGTTGAGCCCTGATATCAGCATCAGAAATTAAAAAAAAAAAAGGCTTACTACCCTCACAGCTCACAGGCCTATAGTCACAGATCTGTTACAGAACTGGCTGGACTTTATATAAACTGACTATAGTTGCACTAACTCCCTAGCCCATCCTCTAACAGTCAGCTTTCAGCCATTAAGAAATTCTATGGTGTAGTTCGTATAATCGATAATTATATGTAGGCAAAAGTTGATCATGATTGTATAGTAAGAGCTAATACAAAGCATGATAACCCATGAAGTAAATAAGTAAACTACTGAGAGTAACATTATTATTACAGTATGATTAATTAAAGTAAACTACTGAGACAATGGTCTTTTAAATGTAGTGAGCATCTGGTGGTTAGGGGGTAGAGAATTCCACAAGGATATGGAATGGGGGTAAAATGAATACAAACATTGTGAAGTATTTACAGAAATATCTTGGAGTGATAAGTTAGAGACCTGTCTTGTGTTGAATAGTGGCCTTTTGCAGATAATGGGTGCACATTGGCAGTCTGTCAAGCCATGTACAATTTTGAAAAGATGGTAGAGTTTAGCCTGCTTGTGGCAACTCGCAAGCGATGGTAAGCTGGCATACTCCAGCAAATCAGTGTACTGGGAAGACCAATCCTTAAAACATGTTCTCAGAGCAAATTTTTGAGTGTTTTCTAATACTTGGGTATTCTTACAATGATGTGGATCCCACATTATTCCATATGTGGTCGAATGAATGCTTTGTAGAGTTTCCGGGCTCATTCAGGTTTGCAAAGATGGAATTGACGATACATAAGGCCTATGAGTTTGCGCGTCTTGCTACATATATTGGTTATGTGGGTAGACCAAGACATGTCCGTTGTGATCTGGATTCCAAGGTATTTGACTGAGTTTACTCGCGATAGCTCTGTCTCTGGGTTGATAAAGAGTTGTGGTGGAGGAATAGAATGTAAATGTTTTCGGGTGATTAACATAAAGCCGCACTTATTTGCATGGAGGGTTAACCAGTTGTCTGATACCCAGACCGAGATAGCAGTGATGTCTGATTGCAATACCACATAGTCGACTGATGAAGAAATACTACGATACAAAGCAATATTGTCGGCAAAAAGTGCAAGCTTGCTGGATGGTGAAATACAGGTCACAATATCATTAATATAGATTAGGAACAGCAGGGGTTCTAAGACTGATCCTTGGGGTACCCCCGAAACTACAGGTAGCATAGAAGATTCTTTGCCTCCGACAACTACAGTTTGGGATCGATTGGAAAGATAACTATGAATCCACTGCAGTAGATGCACACATAGTTGCAAGGCTGAGAGTTTGTCCAGTAGGGGAGTATGTGGTACACTATGGAACGCTTTACGTAGATCGAAGAAGACTGAGCCGATCTCACTTCCCTCATCAAGGCACTTCAAGCAGTCATGAGTTAGGGTGCACAGTGCTGAGGTTATTGATCTGTTTGGCATGAATCCCCATTGTAATGCAGGAATTGGTGAAGAGAGAACTAGGTGATTTGATACAAGGTTATAGATGTGATGTTCCAATACCTTGCTCACAATAGGAAGAATCGAAATAGGACGGTAGTTCAAAGGTAGTGCTGGATTAGCTGACTTGAAAAGCCTTAGAGGATGGACAAGTATATGTAACACTTCTGAAGGTTTTTCTTCCAGTCAATCACTAACCTAGCGATGGAGATTGGTGGCATAGCTATATGACCTTTCAGCTACATATAGCTACTGAGATGATTGTTGACTTTAGTTCGTCCAATAAGTAGGAACTGTTAAATGGATGGTATACACGCACACACATACACACACACACACACACACACACACACACACACACACACACACACACACACACACACATACACACATAAGTTAGCTAGCTAGCCACCCTTGAAAATGGCTGTCCCTTTCAAGTCTTTTGTTTACATTATAAACTATAGCTGACAACATGCCTGTGTGTGCATTGCAATGCACACACAGGCATGTTGTCACTGTATGGGTGGTTGAAGGTCAGGTAGCTATGTACATAATATTGGGTTTTTCAACCTGAAAGGAGGTGGAATAATCCCTTGATAATCATAACAGGACGTTGGAAATCTTCAGCTATGGAGTAGGAAAAGACTTCTGGGGGTGGAGTCAGAACTAGCTGTCTGTTGGAAGGACACACCAAGTCTAGTGCTGTTTTGTGGCATTAGGTTAGTACTATCATGAGCAATCACTGTGCAGAGACTCCAATACAGACAAAGCATAGTAACACAATGTTCGACAATAAATTATTTCATGGGTGTCTACATCCAATGGAATAGTGGAATGGCGGGCAGAGCCTATCCTATTAAACGAGCTGATAGTGAGATGTGTTGTTAAGGGTTTTCAGCTTGCTAGACAGCTAGAGACCTCATAGCAAGGCTGAGAACCTGACCAAGTTCAAGCAGATTGCCATCTTGTCAATCGTACCTTGTGGTGACCCTTTATTTATTCACTGTGCAATCATACAGAATGCTCCATGCATGCAGTGTTCAGGAGTACATCAGAAAATGATGAATGGATTGCTGTATTACTGTTAGACATTTGACCACATTCCGGCACAGCATTTCAGTGTATCGCATTATAGTGTATGTCATCTTTTAAATCTTTTTTTTTTTTCTGAGGGAATCACACATTAAGATAAAAAATTTACGATGAGCCACAATTTACATAATACCATTATTATGACATTGTTAATATCATAATTGTTATCTACCAACTCTATGATAAGTAAAATAGCCCATGTAATGTCTTGGGACATTGATCAATGTCTCATAGTATGAGGCTTATTATACCAATTATAATACTATCTTTATCAATGTCCATTAAAGGAGGGAAACGCTGTCATGCATGTGTTCCACGAGTCTCTGTGTGACTAAATTCATACCCATAGTTGCAAACCTGAATGGGAGCATGATAAAATTAATACATCAATGGGTTGATTACAATTATCAGTGCATCATTATCACAGCTTACACAATGTCATGTACATACTATAGTGCATAGAACTGCAAGGATTCTGTCTTTGTGTGTAATAATTATATAAAAGCTACAGCTACAACCAGTGAGGTTTTAGCATCATTAATTTGCTATCCAAAATATGCAGTGTGGCTCCATAAAATCAATGTTTTAAATGATTGGATTAATGACCTAAGTTACTAATTATGATAGTTATTACTATGATAATGTCATCCCACAACAGGGGAACACCAACATAATATTACTTCCATCCTCCCTCTAGGTTTGCCACAATTTCCTGTAGAGGGTCTAAATGAGTGTCCACCCTGGTGCAAGCATTGTATTTGTACCATCTTAACAAGCCTAAGGGTGTGATGTCTGAGCCTATGATGAGGCATAATACCCATGGGCCAAATCTTTCAGGGTTAAAATTTTGTTGCCATCAGCAAAAGTTTAATTTTGGCAGTAGCTATATTTGTCCATGCATGAAATGGCATTAAACTGCATGAGCTTCCTCCCTCAAGATTTTGCTGTGCTGTACAGTTGTTACAGTAATATATAACATTGTTATGCTCTATACTCTACTCTATACCCCAATAAAATTAACTTCTATGTAGTAGCTATATAATACTCTCCTCACATGTACATATATGCTGTCATTACATGAGTCCTGCATGTAAAGTAAACTTATCATGCATATGTTAATTAGCACCTTGACTATGGACTTATCAAGCCTAGTTCACAATATGGACACAAGCAGCTGTGTGACAAGGGCTTTTTATAGAAACTTTGCTAAATACCTTAGAGTCCATGGGGAGCACTAGCTAGAACAACGTATAGGAGCCTGATTTCTGGATAGCTTAGACAGAGTATATGATAGCTTGGTTAGAGTCTGACATCACATTGCATCATAACACTAGTTACTGTAGCAACCTAGACTCTATACATAATATATTATACTAGCTACAACAGCTAGTTTACAAGTTCCAGATCCTAGAAGAGTAGACTACCTCAGCTTCTGCATGAACACCTGGGATTCGTGAGTCAACCCCTACAGACTTATGTAGTAGCTAGTAATAGTACTTACTGGAGATTCGGTTAATTTCCCTGAATGTGTAATTATGGTCATGTGTGCATGCTGCCCATGTCCATTAGCCACTTAGGTGGGTAGGGAAAGTTAATTCCCATGCGACAAAAGAGCTTTTTAACCTACCACCCCTAGTTCTCAAGGCTAGGCACCTAAGTGTCTCTGCCTTTTGCTGGGTTAGGTTTGCCTGAGCAAGCAATGAGATGGATGGTTGCCCCTTAGGTTTGGGATTGGTAGTAGAAGATAAACCTACTGAATTTTCATGCATTATGTAATGATTTTACAAAAAAGGGCTTCTCAAAATCTCCAGATGAGTAGTTATTGACATCACTGAAGCTTACAATATAAAGAAAGCATACATATATAGATGCAGGCACATGTAGTACAAGAGTGTATAAACACTGCATGCCCTGACATGTACAGTCAATAGTATAGCTGGAAATATTAATGTTGCACTGAGATTTTCATCCGTTATTTGTTGTGCAGAGGTTATATACAAAGGCATGCATGTTTTATAATCTAGTATCATAGTGTAGCTAAATGTGCCATGGTACATATTATGAAATTCCATGAATATACACTACCTAATGTACAATAACTTATAATTGTGTGTACATTATGCATGAGATCTGTGACATTTAACAATGAGTTTAATTCACAACAATCAACAAAATAGTTCAGGGACAACAATAATCATTGGGTAGAATGTGGTAACTGTACATATACAATCATGCAATCACAAAATACGTCACTAACATAATATAACATTCTTAGGCAAGCCTACTTAACAAACCTATTCCTATGTATATTATCGGTTAATTGTAAAATTATAGCTACTTGCATTGACTCATATCTCCATAGGTGGGCTAAAGAAAAAAATAAACAAACTATAAGCTGACATTGTGTAACACGCATGAAGGCTGTGTGGCAGTGTATTGTCTAAAGAATCAAGATTTATAATAGTGATTGTTGGCAACCAACAATACTCAGTATACTATGTCCTAGTTTGGCCAACTAGACCCTCCCCCCTCTCCTATTTATGTTGAGTATTTTTGATGGGGAAGGTCTCACTAATGAGCTCTTGTGAACTGATGCAACGAGAGCTCAACGGACAGATTCTGTCTGCTTGTTAGTTATGCAATACATACATGGTAACAAGTTTACTTAGAGGTATGTGACCTTAACTAGCCACACAAATTGATTGGTCTCGCTACATTGTTACTATAGCAGGCAGACTCCTGGTGATGCACCTGACCTTGTAGTGTTTACTTAACACACCAACCACATGAACAGTGGCCACACACTTGCATGTTATATGCTGAGCTGCACAAAGAGTGCTGCAAGAGTTGCTAGACCCTTTCCCCTCGACTATAAACTCATTTGGATAGGGGGACAAGGGTCTAGCTAGGACCAAAGATAATGTTAAATTATAGTGAGGTGTCACCAATCCAAGGTGTCAATATTATTATTCATCAAACAATCTGGCCCTTTCCATGCATATTATGGTAATAGGTAACAATGTAGCAACAACAACAGAATCAGAATATTGATAAAGATTAATTAGTGGACAGGAAACATGGCTTTCCTTTGGCACTAGTAATACTACTGTACAATCCAATTAATACACCATATTCATGCAGGAAATATTCCTGCACAATACTTTTGATGCACGAATAACTCTATCTTTTTTCTGGCTAGTGAATCTGTGAAACAGTAGCTGGTATACAATATATTTCGCTAACTTACGTTGTCACCGTTCTTGAGTTAAAGAGCCATATGCATTGAAAGCTAGTACCATGAGAAATCACACACATGCAAACTCAATCTATGGTGGCATAGAAGCTAGGACCATGTCTGTGCATTACTAACTTCAAACTTTCCAGTTACCAGTTCTAAGTTTTCCTATTATGAACTTGTAATTATTGTTACTATGTTTGAATTCTCGCATTTCTCATTCCAAAGTGAATGACCAATGGTATAGCACCAGTATTATGTATGGAATGCTGCCTTCTAGCAGGCTCATCAGTAATCTCTAATGCAAAGGAGACGTTAGTTTCCTGGGTGTCACAATTTAATAGGTTCATAGTACAGGGAGCTCCTCCTTCCCCTGTACTATGAACCTTCCTACTTGTAAGGTTTGCCCTTTCACTGTACAACCCCCTGTTTACAACACTCTCTGGCATGTGATGGATGCTTACAACATCAGGTGCAGCAGGGCGGCAAGTGTCCCTGCTTGTAATGAATACTGTAGGATGGATTAATAGACTTGTAAAGAGTATTTTACAATAGAGTACAGGGTCGACAAGCACAACTACAGACTTGTAATTTGGCTTGACTATGGAGTAAACTTACAAACCCATTCTACAGCTACATGTATATGCCCCATAATATCTATGATATAATGAACACACTTTCTATCTTTATAACCACAAAATAAAATCATACAATGGACCAAATAGCTAAGCATACACCGCCAGCATCATTCTCTGCAGGTGTGAAGTACAGTGGTCCTGCTGCAGGGACTGATGACTCTGCAGCCACCCACTTTGATAGGCAGGCCAGTGATGACCTGCTTCCATTTGACCCAGCCCTGCCCAGTAGTGAGGATGATATCCAGTTGGACCACTTCATGCCGTTTCCACACTATCTGCCAAAACGTGCCAAAAGACAAGCCCCAGTAAGTTGCATGGTGATTATTCATGACGTGACATACCATGGCATCAAAATTGTAAAAGTGTAGCTATGTGGTAGTGTTACCATCAGCAATGCATACCTCTGAGAGTAACTACTGTGACCACTTTAAGGAGACACTAAACCTCAACAAGGGTGTGTGCATGCATGATCTATATAATGTAGCTAGCTAGTGTAAGAAGGTATATCACCTCTGTTACTCCAAGAACCTATTAATTGACCAAAACTTAGGAAGTCTGCACTGAATCTTAACTTATCAATGCAGTCTGGAGCTATACATGATGTAGTATGACAAGAGTACACTCTCAACTATGACTACTGTGAGTCTTAACATTCAGCGTGCCACATGACGAATGTAGATTACTCCATGATGCATGACTAGGTTCTAGTTACCATAATTTGTACAGTAATGGGAAAATGTCATGCTAGTGCTGAATGTTGACAGGAAAGATGAGTATGAACCACGTGCAGCTGTATGGTTGCTCTATATCTAGTCCAGGATGACCATTAATGAGCACCCTAGCTTGCTTAGCAAGTGCAAACACCATCAGTCCCAACATGCATGACATACTCTCTCTGTGTGCTTCCATAAGAGGACATGCACATGTGGGTGGCTGTTTGGTGACATTTCATTTCATAATAAAATTATAGAAATCCCTACAGATGTAACTGTTTACATGTCAACCCAGTCTGTGAGTTTCAACTTCCTCTCTGAAACTGTTACCTTTAATTATTGACTCAGAAACATATTGTGGTCATCATCTTCCACTGTTTATACAAGATAGTCCATGTTATGTCTTGGGACCATGATGAATATCTCGTAGTATGAGGGAAACCTTATCATACCAATTATGCATGCATATCTTTCCATTAAAGGAGGGAAGCATACCTCATACATACATCAAAGCTGTTTGTTTTGTGTATTCTACGGTTGCCAAGAGGGACACACTCACATAACCAACACTCGTAAAACTTAAGTGATTCGAATGCAACCTCAAAATAGGTTTAGAGTAGCACTGATTAGTCTTGTTCCCACCCCTCTCAGCTACGCAAGAAAGAGGGGACTAGAGTGGTATACTTCTTTTTGCAACCCACAAGCATGAAAGCACACTTACTTATTAAATTTATTAGCCACACCTATCGATCACACCTACTGTGCGTTAGCAGGTTTGCGTACTGATACCAAAGGACCTACAAATCACTTACGGTCGAATCACTTACAAATGAACCGCTTAACATTGAATCGCTTATGATCGAATCGCTTACCATTGAATCGTTTACGGTTTGGGGATTGAATCGCTTACAGTTGTGCTTGAATCACTTACGGTTGCATTTGAATCATTTGCAGTTTTACGCATGTCAGTTATGTGTGTGTCTCTCTCTAGGGCACCGTAGTATTCTACAAACAATGCTGTCATGCATGTGTTCCACGAGTCTTTGTGTGACTAAATCCATACCCGTAGTTGTGAACAATAGTGGGAGTACGAGTATGCATGATAACATTAATGGACTGATCACTGAATGGGAGCATGATAAAACTAATACATCAATGGGTTGATTACTATTATCAGTGCATCATTATCACAGCTTACACAATGTCATGTACATACCATAGTACATAGAACTGCAAGGATTCTGTCTTTGTGTGTAATAAAAGCTACAGCTACTACTAATGAGGTTTTAATTTGCTATCCAAAATGTGCAAATGTGGCTCCAAAAAAATCCAATGACTGTAATTAATGATTTAAGTGTCCTAATTAGTATAGTTAATCACACACTTCCGAGTACAATTAGGGCAGTAATCGGTAATCTTACTTGTAGGAGTATGGCCAGTAATAGCACGAGCGATAGCGAGTGCTATTAAGCCGTACGAGTACAAGTAAGAGTACTGTTGCTGCCCTAATTGTACGAGGATTAAAGTGTGTGATTAATTGATAATTGTATAGAATTTGCCCTAGGCTACAGCAGGAGTACCGATTACAGACCAAGAGTACAATTACAGCTGTAATCAGTACTCTTGCTATGGGAGTAATGTATTGTGACTGTAATCACTATACTATTATGATAGTTATTACTATAATAATGTCATCCCACAACAGGGGATCACCAACACAATATTACTTCCATCCTCCCTCTTGTTTTGCCTCAATTTCCTGTTGAGGGTCTAAATGAGTGTCCACCCTGGCGCAAGCATTGTATTTGTACCATCTTAACAAGCCTAAGGGTGTGATCAGATGTCTGAGCCTATGATGAGGCATAATACCCATGGGCCTAATCTTTCAGGGTTAAAATTTAAAAACTTGATGTCATTTCATGCGTGGACAGATAATATTATACTGCCAAAGTTAAACTTTTGCTGATGGCAACAGAACAGCCAAATTTGCATGAGCTTCCTCCCTAGCTTGAAAAGATTTTTGCTGTGCTGTACCATTGTCACAATAATATAACATTGTTATGCTCTGTACTCTACTCTATACCCCAATAAAATTAATTTGTAAGTAGTAGCCATAATACTCTCCACACATGTACATATATGCTGTCATTGCATGAGTCCTGCATGTAAAGTGGTCAACTTTATACTCATCATGTTAATTAGCACCGTGGGTTCACAATATGGATGCAAGCAGCTGTGTACGTGTGACAAGGGCATTTTATAGGATCTTTGATTGTGAGAACTATATTATGCTACAAACATCAGTAAATCATCTAACACTGTATTAGTCTCACACGCCACACCCCTCAATCACAAGGAAAGAGGGGTCTGGTGACCTTGCATACAGCGAATTGTTCGCACAGAATGCAATAATTACAAAAAAAATCACGGACAACCACAAAAATTGCAAGGCCTGCTATAAGTGCGTGCGCCGAAAGTAGGGCATTACTAAGCAATAAATTCAAAATCTTGAATCTGATTGATTGCGCCCGGTTTTCGGGCGCTAGTACAACTCACTGTACGCATGGTCACCAGACCCCTCTTTCCTTTTGATTGAGGGGTGTGGTACGTGAGACTAACACTGTATTAGTGATATGCTAGGATAGAAATGGAGTCTATCATAGCATTTGTTCGTTGCGTTATAATAATTATTATTATTGAGAACCAACCTTTACAGTTAATAAGTATATTTGTACAAGTGCTGGGCAATCAACGTAAGTCCATCCGTCTGTTACTAGGCATATTACAACAAAATTAAAAGTTGTTTCTCCACTTTCTTTACTACATACAGTGATAGAGGAGGCTTCACAATACAATTTGATCTTTGTTCCATAAAAATCTGTTTAGTGGTTGTGAAGATATGGCTGTTTTAAAATTTCCAAATGCTTTAATTTTTCTGCCTCACCATAATTATTATTATGCAATATCCTAATAGGGGCATGGCACATAGCCTATAGTTTCGCTTTGGAAGCCTGTAACTGAACAACTACACTATCAATTGACTTCAAATTTGAAATATAGCATGTAAGTACTTGTCTGCTTGTTTTACTGATGAATAAAACATTTTTGGTACCCATATTTGGCTGATTGTATAATTCCACTGCCTCAGAATTTCAGAAATCAGGCTCATACATGAAACATTGAATTTATGTAGACGTCTGCTCCAAACATACACATACACACAAAAATAATTGTGTAATACCTTTCTCAAGTAGAATCCTCTTCTGAATTGTGAGATAAGCATATAGTTCTTAAGAAACAAGGTTTGATTTTAAATTGTGTGCACTTTGTAAAAGGCATCTTTCTTGACAAAAAACAATCTACATAGGGGTAGTTTGGGCTGAAAATGCCATTTTTCACGATTTCAACACATTTTTCATAATATTATGTATATATGTCGTTTCATCATGCGTATTGAGCTGTTTTCAACAAAACGTTTCAGAAATGGTTGAGACTACTAAAAAATTTGGAATCAGCGCCCCTAGGAGCATTAAATCCACCAGAGTAGTGAACCTCATGGGGCAAACTACCACTTGCACTGGCAATATATGTATTTGTGTGCCATCCTTATCAAGTGTGTGGTATTTTATGGAAATTCCCTGAAACCCTGCAATGCCGGAAGTGGTTACAACCCAGATACTGTAATGTAGTGCCAACTTTATTGATGTCTTTGGTGCAAGTTTCATATTCATAGCTCACTGTAGAGAGCAGTTATGATCCCTGAAACACCACAATATTCAGCTGTTTGCAGGCTTTTTGTAGGTAAATTTTTGGACTCTGACATGCCTACTGTTACTACTCTCATTGGCATAAATAATAACTAGAGGAATAGGATGCAGCCTGTACTATTGTACATTGTAATATTGTACATTGTAATGTGCTCCAAATCTGCAGTTGCCTATCAACACCACAGTGGTGGACAATCATGACTACTATACCTCTAAATTCTATGGACCTGGAGACATTGCTAACCGTCTATGGATAGACTTAACAAATGTGACTGGAGTGATAGAAGACCTGGCCCACAACATCTCTGATCGTTATCGATTCTTTGCTGTAAGTACAAAATTAATGCACACATCTAACACTGCACACAAAAATCCTTCACTCTCATGCAACGTTATGGGAACCTACATGTGTGATATTGTCTTAGTGAGTATTCAAGTTACATATACATGCTACCGTAGAGCTGGAAGTTTCACCAGGAGAAAATTTTTGCCAATTTTGCCACCTGCTCTCGTCAGCAGATTGATTTTTTTTTCTCCCACGTTAATGATTGCTTACCGTATTGTCAATAATAAATTTCACAAAATATTTCTGCAATACAAAGGTAGCTAGGCTTGGCATTTTTCTCCCACGAAACTTTCAGCTATACAGTAGATACATGACATTGTGCTTACAAATATTTAGCCAAATCTGCCAGCTGAAAAGGATCGACTCATATATAAACCATGTGCACCCACACTTCAGGGCTAGGGCCTCCTTAAGTACATGTTATGATTATGTTATGAACTATCTTGCAGGTTCGTGATCTTATGTTTGACTTTCCCTTCTATGGTCATATCATCAACTCGGTAGCAATAACCACAGCAGGTGATTTGCACACACAATGGTTTACTTTTCTAAATTGTGCACTTTAATGTGATGCATTTCTGTGTTTATAGGTTTTATTTATGTTGGGACATTCCTGCATCAATTTATTCATCTGACCCAGTACATTGCTCCTCTTCAAGCTGACTTCAATCCTAGTCTCAATGAGACAGCTACTGTCCTGGTTCATGGCACAGGTGGGCTTTACAACAGTAGTGTAATACAATGAACAATAGAATTGATGCCAGTGACCATTAAGCTCCATTGCCTGACATGGGTGGAGATAACGGTAGGAGGGGATGAAAATGTCTAGCAAAATTGAAGGGCCAAGTGGCCCAATCCACGACATACATGTAATTGTTGAATTAGCATTCTAATCTGTAAAATAATATTATGTTCAAAATGCATTTTCTGAGCTATAGAAAATTCACCAACACTTCAGCAACCTTGTCTAGTCTCTCATCTAATGCTGACTGCATGCACATGCATCCCCTGCACCCTGTACACACAACACAATATATAGACAATCACAACTTTGTATTGATTGGGTTGGCATGGCAATGTAGTGCTGCTAAACAATGACAGTCCAGTATACCAATGACTGACACACCACAACAGTGGAACACAGCAATATACACAACATGCAAATCAAATAGTTATGATTGCAATTGCAATATGTAAACATGAGGTGGCGGAGATGATTAATCATTGGCTAAGTCATGCTTTCAGAAACTTATTGCATGTCGGAAACTGCAGAGTTAATCTTAGACCACCACCAGTCCGAGAATAGTTTATTTAGGTATGCTGCTCACATGCCCACGGGAAAAGACCTCAAATACACAAAAAACCTCTTTGAGGAAAATTGTGAGTGAGGAGAAAAAAAAACGTAAAATGTGTGAGCCAACCACCAGTAGCTGCACAACAGAGCTGGGATCAGAGACGAGTCTTGACCTGTATTATGTGTGTGTAGCTCACAAAGAATTGTGACAGTAAGATAATAATAATGTACAATATGCACATTTTTACCATAACACCCCAAATTTTAATGGGTAAGTTTACCGTACAGCAGCAGAATTGTCGAGTGACCACAGTCTTTCCGCCACACACTTAAATACTAAACTGGCAACAACACAGTAGCCAATCACGTACTTGCCACTCAACCCATACACACAGTGCATGCGCACACACAGTGCATGCGCACAGATGCAACCAATGAGAAATATCTTTCTCTCTAATTCACAATGCTCAAACAATAAAAATATTTAGTTTATTCACGGGGGCTATTTGGATGATTTCCCACATTGTGTATTGTTGATGAAGCTTACCAGTAGGCATGAGTGGCCTGTATCACGACAATACATGTAACTATAGTATGTCCTGCATGGCACTACAGCTAGCCAAGTGTGCGCACATGCACTACTCAGAATGTAGCACACCAGAGCATCATGTAACACAGGGAATCTAGTATGTATGTATGAACTAGAATTCAATTCAGATAACCACCTATTCTAGTCTCTTTATTGTATATTGACTTTGGTTTGTACACATGGTTTACATAATACCTCATGGCCATCTAGACTGAATATTGCTGGGAATTACAATTTGCCCGTTGGATCCAAAATGGACATCACAAATATTTAAACTTGACATTTTGGTATGGGATTGCCATACATATTCAAGTAAGCAATTATGGTGGATTTTTGTTCAGCAGTTGTGAAGCCAGTCCATCAAATTTAATTCCCATCAAATTTTCCAGTATACAGTACATGCAATTTCCAATAATATTATTATTAAGTACATTGTACTTCTTCAATAACATTATTGATATTCTCTTCACATTCAGAGGACCGGTTCACAATACAATGGGATAAGGTGCACAACCACGACCACGTTGCCAATGGAACATTCACATTTCAACTAACTCTCTTTAAGAGTGGGGAGATTCACTTTGTATACAGAGAGGTAAGCAGTTTGTATATGATAAATACAATACTGTATTATAGTTCACTCTTAACTGTACTACTGCAGGTTCCTCTTTTGGTATCTGAGATTAGTGATGAAAATCACCCAGTGGTAGTTGGCTTGGCTGACTCATTCTATGTCGATACACAAGTCGAAGGATCTGGAGGACCAGGTGACTAATATTATAGCCTGTATATATATGGCCCATTGTAGTTATAAGGAAGAGCTCAGAAATAAACACATGCAAGCCTCGATTATCTGCTTATGCTTCACAGCAAGGATCAATGAAGCATTTGTATACAGCTTCCCATTCTACGTAACCATATTCACTATGATAATAATTAATTCTGAATGTAAACACTTATCTGGGGGGATGCTTATTTCATTAATTGAACCCTTAAAATTACCTGGGAGTGGGCAGTTAGTACAGTAAGTGCATGTAGAACTGTTGATGCATTGACTGTTCGAGCAGCTTGCGCATGTACCAAGAAGCTTACTGTGCATGATATTACATGTGTACATTGCCTTGCCCACACTAACCACAAGAATGCAAACTGCACAGCTGAGGTACATGCAGGTTCTTGTTGAGTGCTGTAACTCTGCTGAGCTACATGCATGTATTGTAGTCTCAGCTAGTTGTACATGTACGTCTTCAGTATAGTAATATCACAGTAGTGAAATTGAAAGCACTGTGACTAAAAATTAATCAGTGTTATCAACAATGACCCGGTCTATGGTATAATTTCCTTCCCACATATCACTTCCATTCATCCCAAACATACATTCCAATCATCTTCTACCACATATGGTTCATGTGTTATGTTAGAGTTTCCCAATTTGCAGGTATTTTGAGGACTATCTATGAATACCACAGGATTGGTCTCAATGCATCTGACAGTCTGGCTAACTCGGCCTACGTCTTAAAACCACTACCAAGTATGTAGGCTAAACTTAATATTAGTTCTAGCTGCATGCAATAATTTTGGATAGACTAACTTGATAATTGGGGTGAGTGTGAGCAAGCCGGTACAAGTATTGCCGCAATGATTATATATATGGTACAACTGTCATTTGCAAAAAGTGCACAAAATATATGTATAGTATGGTACTACTGTCATAGCACGAAATATTTTATTGAGCATGCTTTGCCATGTCATGAACACGTGTTCGTTTATAGCAGGCAGGCTGGCCCAGAGGGGCTGGCCTGGTATGCACCTGGAGACCTCATGCTCAAAGGAGGCGAGAGCAAGAGCTAGAGAGAGCTAGATTCTGTTGTCAATCGGAATCAGCTGGTCATGAATAACAAGATAAGATGGAGAGAAAGAGATACAGCTGTAGGCATTCCTTAGGACTTCTCGTACTGTCAAAAAAAGGCAGCTGTACATGTACTTGCAGCAATGACATAATTGACGCAACACTGAGTCAATTAAAATACTCGCTCACGTTTACCCCAAAGTGCTATGCATTCTACTAGTAATTATTTTAGCCTGTAAGTTGTAACGTATGTATTAAAAAAATGCATGCATAGTGCATGTTTGACAGTGCATTTGTTCCTTAGCCTCCACTTCTTTGTACCAGTACTGAGCTACTCATGCAGTAATAATTAATTTTGCTTGCAGATTGTATCATGGCTTCATCATGTGAGGAGTGTGTTTCTGTGTCGGCAGACTCCCCCTTTGAGTGTGGTTGGTGTGACAGACTTAATAGGTGAATTTTAATTACATCATGAAATTGTTGCCAGCATTAATTTTAGGTTGTGCATAATCAATATAGCATACAGTACTTGGGAGTCATTAATATACAGTTGGGTGTCCAATACACATGTAGCGTTCCCTTGGTTGCAATGCCGTTATTGGTCACTCTATAATGTTCATGTAGCTCTTCACGTGCTTCTCAATAGTTTCAATATACTATTTGCATGACTATATGTACATGCATGCAATCATGGAATATTTAGAATGCAGTAAAAGGAAGGGTTGTATGAGCTTCAAATGTTATTTTGCTATCTCAACAGGTGCTCAGATGGAATTGACAGACACAGGCAAGAATGGTTTCAGTCTTTCTGTGCCTTAACAGTGAGTTGTTAGTATTAACAGCATACAAAATTGAAATGACTCCATAGCTCTTTCTCCCCCCCCCTCCCTTCTCACTCTCTCTCTCTCTCTGTCTCTCTGTCTCTCTCTCTCTCTCTCTCTCTCTCTCTCCCCTTCTCGTGGCCTTCTCCTTCTCCTTCCCTCTTGCTCTCTGTCCATAGAACACCCAGCAGTGTGAGGCTCCCACCACTGCAACCACTGCAGCTGAAACCACTACCACTGCAGCTGAAACCACTACAGCTGAAACCACTACCACTGCAGCTGAAACCACTACCACTGCAGCTACAACTGTTAGTGCTACAGTACCAGACACGCCCCCTCCTGATGTTAATCCTGGCAATACAGGTGGGTTTACGCACATTTACACACACAGATTGCATGCATACACGGGGACAAACATATAATTGTTGGCATAGGAACTGGGGGAGGGGGAGGGGCACTGGGGGCACATGCCACCCAACCAGCTGGGAAGGCGGCAGTGCCCCCACAGCAAGAGCCATGCCTATCCATGCTGTACTAGGCCTGACCATGATATATCATAGTCTCACGCGGCCAGCCTATTACACCTAAAGGGAGAGAGTCTGGACAAGTGCAATACTCGTGTAGGAATGCAATAATTGATTGTTGTACGTGATGTGACATTATGGTTAATATTGCGTGGCGCACACTTGCTTAACCACTTGCCAAACATTTGTTTTACACTAACGCGCAAGTTTTGCATCCGCACATGACCATGGTAACACTGAAAAGCTGCAGTCTGGTTGGACTCGCCTCATACGAGGTGTTGGGACAACTCAATGTATGGCACTTTACCAGACTCTCTCCCTTTAGGTGTAAGAGCCTGGCCGCACAAGACTATAGAGATATCGTAATAATAATGAAATTTCAAGAATAAGTAGCTACAAAGTCTGTTTGACCTACTGCTCATTTCTACTCCCGCATAACCAAGAAACTCCTGCCAACAGTGGCCTAGCAGCAAATAACGCCAAATGGGCCTGGTCAAAAACATTTTCACACACAAATATATCTGTGCCCTCCGTCACCTCCTCCCCAACATCTTCCTACACCTACAAAGAAACTTTATTTTTGGATAGTTATTCAATGGAATAGTAAACATGTTGTGCTATGTGTGCTAAGAAAACGATGTGATTGAAACTGGGCATTCTGGTCCCAACATGCAGTCACAGTACGACTATACTAAAATATTATATTGTAGCATTAAAAACGTCATATCAATGATCCAGAGGTACAGAGTTCAAGATGGTGCAATTAGTGTACATGTTTAAGTTGTTAAAACCATGGACACAAAGTATATACAATTCCTCGTGATTATGCGCTGATTATTTAACCTGTCCACAACAATCATGCAGGGAGTGAACACAGTACAGGAACTATCACTGGAATTGTCGTGATTGTTGTCATTGTGGTGATATTGCTCCTAATTATTATTGGAGTGGTGACTGCTGTATTGGTCTATGGGTATAGGAATCCTACCTCTACACTAGGCCAAGCTATGATCAAGGTAATGTCTTGCATGAATATGACAAACGAGATATACCATAGTCACCAAAGAGGGACTCAGGCACGTAGGCAGGGGGGCTTCCGTGTTGCCTGGAAGTCCCCCCACCCTTCCCATTGCTTAGCCATACAATGCCTCTGTTAGCCAGTTTTTCACTTACATTTGAGCAAGAAATGCTTATAAATAGCTGAACAGGTAGATTTCTTGAGAGTTTTTTGCTGTTACAAGCGGTAAAATTGTGTCTTGACATCGAGCCCTCAAAAAAACTTTCTGGCTACGCCACTGGGGACCATTATCTTACGTTTGCCCCCAACCCCTGCTTTAATTTGTATCAATTTCCTGTTGATATCTAAAAACTTACCGTATAGCGGGAAATTTTCGAGGGAGAAAACTTTCGCGGATTTCGAGGTTTGAGAGCCATCCACGAAAGTTTTCTCCGTGAAATTTGAGGGCGTGCCGCACCCACCTATGATTGGTTTCAAGCAATCCGTAAAGTTTTCTCCACGAAATTCTCACTTCCTACGGATCCGTAAAAGTTTTCTCCCTCGAAAGTTTACCGCTATACGGTACTTTAGAGAAAAGATGTCGGCCCACTCCTATGTATGAGCCTTAGGGGTAAAGTGCCTGTTTGTAGGATAAAAGTCTCAAACATGACATTAATACACATTTATGTGAATATCAAGCAATTGCTGCTTTCTATATCTTAGTGTTAACATGACAGTACTATTATATGTACGAATGGTTTCACCCTTTCTCCAGTACCGACCAAAAGCCCGGTCACTGAATAAGGTTAGTGCTACCTACAATGTTGAGACAGGAAAAACCAAGCTTACAGACAACTACTAGCTACAGCTGATTTCTTCAGATAAGGCTGGAAGCAGGAATTAGAATTTTATGTAATGGATATAGTTCTATGCTAATATTCCTTTATTATAATATTGAATCATGGCAAATTTTAAGCTATATAAATGACGTATGATTAAAGAATAGCTGATCATGCATATGAAATGAAGAGATTTTCGTATTGTTTTAAGGACAAATCACATGATTCTTTCATTAACCAAACTAAATTTGTTGTTGCTTGGATTTTCTGAGCGAAAAATTGGACCGATTGACCAAAAAAGCTACTGTGTAAGGATTGGAGCCATGGAAAGTTAATTAATTTTATAAGAGTACACACAATGGAATGTGAGTGTATAGCCCACAGATATTTTTTATTCACATCTTAGAATTAAAGTTATGGCACTTTGAAGAGTTTCTCATTATGTTTGCATGGGGAAGCCATGCATTTGCAATGTCTAACACCCACGCACTATGTGAGTGGGCGTGACCACTAATGCACAGTAGGGCCACACAACTCGTGTGGCCCTACTGTGCACTATGTGCTGCTTTCTGGACATACTATTTTTTTCTGCTTAGTGTACATGTGTCCATTGCTTGAAAAAACAATTAAATCGGAGTACACAAGCCATAATAATTGAATTACTGATTTCCTTGTTCAAGAGCCCAAGACATGGTGTACTTTTTGATGGAAGAGCTTCCCATGCATACGGGGCACTACACTTTATGCAGTGAGAAACAGATCCCTAACATCATTCCCTAGTCAATGCTTCTTTAGCACGGGTAGCTATCGGGATTATTTTATTTGCACATCTCGGTCTGCTTCTTTAATGTTTCGGTGGTAGCCTACAATCACTGGACTGGAACGATGGACTGGAATGGTGGAATTGCAAATTCAGCAAACATGAGGCAAAAAGGTCACATTTTCTTATGCATGAGGATAACAATAGTGATTGATGGTAAGCTTAGCTTACAGCTTCACTGAAGTTAAAGTTAGGTAGCTATAGATATAGTAGCATCACCGTGACGCTTTCCTTTGCATCGACAATATTCACATGACTGTATTTACCATACTAACAGTTCATAGCTATTGCCCCAACATAAGACTAAACCTTGTACCTTAAACTACTGGGTTAGTGTAGCTATAAGCATGCTAGGCCATCTACTGCATGTAAACAGAGGGAATGTATTGGTACATGCATCAATATGCATGATTGTACGCATGCTCTTAAAATCATCCCAATGTACATATTAGGATAAATTAACCAGCTGGCCTATTAAATTTTGTGAGCCTATGTTGCCAGCTAGCTGCCTGTTGAACCATGAATAGTGGCTAGCCTTATTCCCATGCCACTGGGGATGAGGTTACGGATAACAGAATATCACTTGAATGGCAGTATTAAGCCTCAGTGGCTATAGCTACATGTAGTAGAATTGGCATCATTCCTTTCAAATGGTACAAGCATCAAGTTCTGAAATTTATCTGCTTGCCCCCATTAATCTATGATCACTATCAATTGGCTAGGTGCCTGCTGAGCATGAATAGAAGTTGTTGTCATATGCCAACTTTGAAGTCCATCACTGGGTCAAATCATGATTCAGCTGGCAATTTACAGAGGTGCATGTTGCATAGATTGCAGGCAGAAGATATGAGATTGTTACAATTTTAGCTAGCTAAGCCTGAGTCTTTTGTTTTGGAGAGCAGCTCATCTCGACGAGTCGCTTCAGGCAGCTGGCGAAACGCCTTCATGCGGGCTCGACTAGTAAGTCGCACCTTCAGCCACTTTAGCTTGTCAGCGTTCGATTCCCACTGTTTGTTTATGTCGGCGACACTCTCAAAAATGATGGTCTATCCATTCGTCCCAGCTTTCCGAGGCTGCACCGGAGAAAGCCTCAGGCGTGATAAGTGGCTTGCTATGTGCCATCTCTCACCAAATTACTCACTAACTTGAACTTCGCTAGCTAGCTAGCTAACTCACTGATCTAGCTAACTCACTACGTAGTCTACGGCTAGCTAACTGTACTGAACTGACTGTCAGGCTGATCGCTAGCTTCGATCGCTACGGGACTGGACAATCGTGCCGACTACGGAGACTACGCCAATTGTAAGCAGGTTCGAGAATCGCCGAGGAATGCGGAGATACTTTCACTTAGAACTCTTTAATGCAGCAACAAATAATATAGAATAATCTCCAGAATATATTGTACAAGCATATTAATATTTTATACCAATGCAACAAAAGTAAGGCCTATACAAAACTGTAACAAAAAGACATACAGACTACCGCATAGCGGGAAACTTTCGAGGGAGAAAACTTTCGCGGATTTCGAGGTTTGATAATCATCCGCGAAAGTTTTCTCCGCGAAATTTGGGGGCGTGCCACAACCACCTGCATGTGATTTGTTTCAAGAAATCCGTGAAAGTTTTCTCCGCGAAATTCTCACTTCCTACGGATCCGCGAAAGTTTTCTCCCTCGAGAGTTTCCCGGCCCAACGCTAATAACGAAGTGCACCAAGGGGTCACATATCAGTAAGGCTATGTAACACCAACATGGTTAACATTTTTCTCTACCTATTCGTACAAAACACATCAAAAGCTAACAGCTGACCAGATGTCCATGTATAGAAATTAGGGCCGTATAAACAATAATACTGTACAGTCTATACTGCATACATTAAACTTGTAATCTGAGTAGCTACATAGAAACTGCTGTTTATAATACAAAAATGTGGGTGCTTCCTACAGTGACAGCATCCCAAAGTTATCCACCAAACATTTTACAACATTATAGTGACCCTTCGACGTAATATTTGCTGAATTTGCGATTCCACCATTCCATTCCACCATTCCAGTCCAGTGATTGTGGACTACCTGTTTCGGCAGTAACATCAAACACCAAAGCAGTATAATAATATAGTCGATACGTACTTGTGGTGTTTTCGAGTGCGAATTATTACTTACGTCCTAATCGCTAGGATCTGAGCATGCGCAGAGCGCTCGTTGGCAGGATGCACGTGAATAATTAAATTTGGATATGAATAGCGTCAGAGGAGAAAAATGGAGAGGCAAAGAGGTCATCAACATAAACAGCGACGTAAATGGCGTAAAAAGCCAGCCAACACTCCAAAGATACGTGAAAGCATGTCACTACACTGCGCAGCGGCTGAGGGAAATCTTGAACTGGTAAAAGAACTCATTGAAGAAAAATCTCAAGATCCAGAGCACAAAACACCGGATGGAATCACGCCACTACACTGCGCGAGTTGCTGTGGACGACTAGAAGTTGTGGAATATCTTATTAATAAAATGAATTGTGATCCAACAACGGAGGATAAGTATGGTGAGTGCCCAATAGCTTATTCAGCTGCTGGTACTATTAAACGTGTTGTAATGAAAAGCCCGCTCAATTGCTACGCAAGGATGATTCATCCCCGTGTTGAACATATTAAGGTTGCACTGTTCTTGCTAAAGAGCAGAACTAAAAAAATTGAAGTAATAAGAAATCCAAAACTGTTGCGTGTACTGAGATTACCTCTTGTTTGTAGTTCTCTGGATGACTTGCCACTTATGGTGAGTTTCATTAAGCTTGGGAAGGATTGTGGCACTTTCTTACTTGGTAAAGAACTATGCACATGCATAAACATGGCGACTGATAAATCACAGTGGGATTATGTGAAAAGTTTACTAAGTGCTTACCCAGAATATCTGAAGGTAGCTATGGGATCTGATTCAAAATATGCACAGACCATTTTTCACGATGCCTGCTCTAGCTATGATGCTGATGTTCAGTTAATAAAAGCATTTTGTGGCCTAAGCCTGGAAATCTTCCAACCTGATGTTGAGTTAGTTAAGAAGGTTGTTGACAGAAGTAATAAAAACTGTGGTAGTCTTGTTCAGTATCTCTTGGAGGTTGCTGACCATCCTTTGACTGTGGATAAGAACGGAGATTCTTGGTCCTCCTTGTTGCTTTATGTGCTTACTCGTAGCAATTGTAGGTACAGCTGCTTTGATGAAAAGCTTGTTGAAGTAGTTTCTACTACATTCAGTGGCGTTGATCTTAGAGATCAAGATGGAAACAATCCTCTTCACTTAGCATGCATGTGGTATGATGGTACCCATTACAAGGCTGCTGTAAGCCTTCTTGCAAGAAATAGTAGCTATCAGAATGCATTTAATAATCGTGGCCAACTACCACTGCATATTGCTTGTAATAGTGAGCATGTCAATCTTGATACTATTAGGCTTATTAGTTCACACCATGAACTAGATGTAAACAAACAAGACAAGGAAGGAAACACTCCTCTTCACCTCATATGTTATGAAGTTGACAAATATTATCGGAATGTATTTCAAAGTTTACTTGAGTGCTTCAAGTGCATGATAGAGGAAAGAAAGTGTGACATTAATGTTAGAAATAACAAAGGTGAATTACCTCTTCACATTATACTAAAACAGGAGCCATTATGGTACCGTGAAGATTATAACAGAGAAGCATTGATAAAATTGTGCAGTAGTTGCATTCATGTCAATACTCAAGATAACGATGGAAATACGCCTTTACATATTGCTTGTAGAAAGAAAGGTGTAAAAACTGTGCTATTCTTAACCTCAAGCTTTAGCTGTGATACAAACTTACTCAATGATAAACAATGCCTCCCTCTACACTATGCTGTTAGTTCACAAATGCCACTTGAAGCAGTAGAGGCTGTTAGTGCTAGATGTACACAGATACATACTCAGAATAGTGATGGTCTAACTCCTCTACACATTGCTTGTAATAATATGCAGATGGACATAGTGAGGTTTATAGTACTTAATGAGGGATTTTCGAAGCAGCTAAGCAAACTATCTGATGTCTATGATAACCTCAATATTTGTGTGTTATGTCAGAATGAGAGTGATATTGAAGTATTGAAATTGTTAGCAACCACAAAGAATGCCAATCTCTACCATCAAAGAGACTATTACTGTGGTAGTACACCGATACACACAGCCTGTGCTCGTAATAATCTTTCGGCTGCTAAATATCTTATTGAGATCTTAAATTGTAACCTATCATGTGAAGATTCCAAAGGAAGACTTCCTTTCCATGTGGCATGTTCACATTCTATGGATTGCATGCAGCTGATAGCATCTTTCAGGCATAATACTGATGATGTGAATACATGTGACAATAAAGGAAATACTCCTCTGCATTTAGCTTTGGAGCACAACCGTTTGGACATTGCCAAATTCCTTTTGCTTAATTTTACATGTAACGTAAATCTTTGTAACCACAATGATGAACTTCCCTTGTACTTGGTAAGTGGTACAACTCTAGAACTAGTGAAGATGGTGACATCACCTTATGTTTCCAATGCTAATGTAAATCGTCAGTCTAAAGTGTCAGGTGGTACTCCATTGCATGTTGCTTGTCAGTCTGGAAAGATAGATATTGTACAATACCTCGTTAAAAGATTTCAGTGTGAACCCAGCATGAAGCAAAGAGACCGTGATGGAAAACTACCTGTAGACTATGCATGTAGGCACTCTCTTGAAATGGTGAAACTTGTTAGTCAACCATGTACCATAAAGGAACTAGGGCCTAGAAACGATGTTACTAGAAGTTTCTCTGGAGGACGAAAGTCCACAACTCTAGATGTTGCTTGCTCTCATAATGCACCAGATGTTGTTGATTACCTTGTTAATCACAAAGGTTGTGACCTTTCTGCATTTGGAAATGATCAATGTGCTTTGTTATATGCCTGTGGCATGCTAAGAGCTCGTCTTCAAATATGTTACT
Source organism: Stappiaceae bacterium (assembly GCA_964291365.2). Classification (GTDB taxonomy): domain Bacteria; phylum Pseudomonadota; class Alphaproteobacteria; order Rhizobiales; family Stappiaceae; genus JBDWFY01. The sequence goes on along the minus strand of OZ220003.1, from coordinate 13,803 downwards.
CAAAATCACATTATGAAAGTTGGAAATCAAATGCCCATTCAGATATTATAGAATTTTTGATAACTAAGTGTGGGTATGATCCATGTATGAGTCTCCCCAGAAATGAATTTGAAATTCGCTATCTATCTATCAATTCAACCTTTCATTATGCATGTGAACAGAATGACCTCAAGTTAATGAAAGCCTTAACTATTCTCTCAGTAAACCTGATTGATGTGCAAGGAAATACACCACTTCATTATGCATGTATGTATGGCTGCACTGGTATTGTGAAGTACCTTGTCAATTGTGATTGTGACCAAACTATCTTCAACCAAAGGGGAGAGTTAGCGTTGCATTTAGCTTGTGATTACAAGTCACAAAATTCCCTAGACATTATTCAGATGCTAACAAGGTGTGATATTAGCTCAGTAAATGCAAATGGTGATAATCTCCTACACATAGCTTGTGCTAATTCAAAACTTGATGTTATTAAATACTTGATTGAAGAGATTAAGTTTGATTTGAACATTACAAATAAACAAGGAAGGTGTGCTATACATAAAGCATGTGAAATAAAGTCACCAGAAGCTGCTAAGCTACTTCAACTATATTATAGATGTGATATTAACTGTCAGGATGACAAAGGAGATACACCATTACACATAGCTTGTTCACATAAATCTCACGAGATAATCAACTGCATTTTAAGTACTCAGTCATGTAGAGCTGATATATCAAACAAAAATGATGATTTGGCATTGCACCAAATTGTACGACCTTATGATAACTGGAGTCTATTTCAATCAGATAACTTCAAATATAAACTAACATTAGTCAAAGAACTTTCACTAAAACTACAGCAGGCAATAGAAATGGTGATAAAAAGGTACGATGCAGCTTTAGTAAGTGCCAACAATGAGGGGTTTACTCCAATTCACTTTGCAATTTTCTCTGGTGACCTGAACATGTTTGAGGCACTTAATAATATGGACTTTGTCTTCAGTAGTACCATTGGAAGTAGCTTTCTTCACATTGCTTGTGAGTACAGGCAACCTAAACTGGTTGGTTGGCTAGTTGAACATGGTGCCAAGCTTACTCTCTGTGATAGTGATGGTAATTTACCCCAACATTTATGCTTTTTAGGAAAGCAACCAATTTGCTTAGAAACATTGTCACGACTGGGTGCATTTGATCTCTACAGTCAAAATAATACCGGTGACTCCATTGTTCATATGGCATGCCGATATTTAAAGCATGAACTTCTGCATAAAATACTGGAATCGAATGATGATTACAGTGAAGCTATGCTAATTCAAAACTGTGATAAAGATACACCTCTTCATGTTGCCGCAAACAAGTCGGTCAAACTTGTAAAGCTTGTTGCTACTTCGGAAAACATTGACATGCAAAATAACAATGGTGATACACCACTTCACATAGCTTGTCAGTTCCTAAACCAAAAACTGACGACAGGTGGTCCAGGATATTATGACCCTGAAACACAAAGTATTTATTGGATCACTGCTAGAGATGTATGGCCAACAATTTACTACTTAATTAGTCACATGAAGTGTTCAGTAGAGCTTGTTAATAAAGATGGTGACTCTCCATTTCACATTTTACTAGGACAGGTACTGACGAAGTGCTCAATAGATCCCCTTCTTCAATACATCCCCAAACCTCTATGTGACAGAAAGAATAAGAATGGTGAAACTCTTCTCCACATAGCCTGTAGAAAAGCAAATGCTGCTACTGTTTTATATCTTATTGAAATGTTAAAATGTAAAACTGATCTGATTGTTGAATGTTCTGGTGCAACAGCTTTACATTTTGCTAGCTCTAGAGACTTTCTGAATCCCATAAGGTTGCTATCTGACTGCTGCCCAGTCACTCAAATCCAAAATACCTCATCTTTACCAAAAGAATGTGATTTTGTTTGTGGTGACACGGCTCTACATATTGCTTGTCGAAAGGGAAGAGATCATGTTGCTAGCTGTCTTCTTAAAGGTGCTCATAAGGAAGCTCTGAACATGGCCAATTCACAGAATGAGTTACCGTTTCATCTAGCGTGCTATCATGGTGAGAAAATGGTGAAAGTATTTATTGCTCATGCAAGGAGTTTTGACTGTAATGCTGTTACTGTCTTAGGAGACACACCCCTGCACATCCCATGTAAGAGACTGAATTGGCGTGATGAGTCAGCTATCAAGTTACTTTTAGACAAATTTCAGTGTAACATTGGTGTGGCTAATAAACAGAAGAATTTACCACTCCACATAGCCTGCCAGCATAACAGTGTTTCCTATGATATCATTGATAAACTCACTGCTCCTCTGAGTGCTGATCAGCTAGGCTCACAGAATCTGAATGGAGATACTGCCCTTCACACACTACTTAAATCTTCCTCTGATAGATATTGTAAATTGGATACGTCCACTGTGCAAATTCTCATAGAAAGGATGCCATTTTCAGCTACATGTTTAACTAAGAACAATGATGATAAATTATCTATTCATTTGGCAAGCTGCTATGAAAAGCTTCCTATAATTAAACGTCTACATGAGCTATATACTCTTCATTCATTACAACTGCCTCCATTCCTCCTGCATGAAGCTTGTCATAATAACGATCCAGCTGTCCTAAATTATATGGTCAAAAACTGTAGTGATGACATTAATGCTACAAACACTGAAGGCAATCTTCCAATACACTTAGCTCTACGTCACAATAGAGCAATTGCAAGCACTTATTCCATCGTTAAAAGAACTACAAATGTCAATCAAACCAACAACCAAGGAAATACACCATTGCATGAACTTTACTCCCATTCCCAAAGATCATTTGAGTATTCAAATCGTACAGGAGATATTATTGATTTTAGTATAGATTTTAAATTCCCTGCCCCTGACTATTTGTCCAAAGATGGCACTTTCAACAGTGATTACCATGAACTCTTAAGCCTTTTCAGTCAGCCTGCATACAGGCACAATAGAGATTACTGTGACCAGTATGTATCATATATATCAGGTGTTAAATACGATGAGTTGAAATACAGTAATTACATGTTAAGAATTCTTTTGAATTCTCAAGATGTTGATCTTTTAAAACAAAATTTAGAAGGTCAAACTCCCCTTCACTACATGTGCGCTGTTGGAGATTACGATGACTTACAAACCGTTGTAACTGAGAAAAGTATTAATGCCAACATTCAAGATAACGAAGGCTGTACCCTATTGCACATTGCTTGCATGGCTAATAGTATTGAAGCTGTTCGAATACTCCTGTCTATTGGTGGAATAGACCTATCTATCAAAAACAAGAAAGGACACTCACCAATAACCCTTGCATATGACTCAGCTATTGTTAAACTGCTAATAGAACATGGAGCAGATCCTCAGCCATTGTACGACATGCACCAAAGATTTTTCCAAAGTATGTCGAGTGAAAAGCCACCTCCAACTCCAGTTAAACTTTTAGTTATTGGTAATCCTTCTGTAGGTAAAACAACATTAATTCATTCTTTACAAAAGGAGTGTGTTGAAAGCAGTTGCCCAGAGTTTGAACATACTGCAGGTGTTGTGCCTACCAAGTTCAGCAGTATTATCTATGGTGAAGTTACATTCTATGATTTTGCTGGTCAGCCGGAGTTCTATGCTAGTAATGATGCTGTTATCCACGATATCATTAAAAATTCTCCTCCAATTGTCATAGTTTTAGTAAATTTGACAGATTCAATGAGAAGGATTGAAGATCAAACCCATTATTGGATCCATTTTATGGAAAACAGATTTCACACAACACTCAAGGATAAAGCTCACATGGTTGTTGTTTGTAGTCATGCAGATGTACTACAATCTAAAGGAATAGGTCCAGCTACGAAGGTTTGTGAACTAAGGAGAACGATTGCAAAACAAGTTGATGGAAAGACTATTGCTTTGAAAGGTGTGATTCACATTGATTGCAGAAGGTCAATCTCTAGGGAAATGGATAGTCTGCAAGAAATGCTAAAGAACAGTACTAATGATCTTCGTGAAGAAAGAGTGTTACATTTCAACTCACATAACTTTTATGTGTTCCTGTTGAAGGAATTTAAAGGCACAGCTTACATCACTTTGGCCTGCATATTTAGTAAAGTCAAATTTTATTCAAAGGAATCATCACAAAATCCACTCCATCTACTTCCAACAGATGATCATAAAATCATTAGAATGTGTCATGATCTCAGTGAGAGGGGGCATATTCACTTTATTGAAAATCCATTAGCTATAGATAAGAGCTGGATTCTACTGGATAAGCAGCCACTACTGGAGAAGCTCCTCGGTCCACTGTTTGCTCCTTCAAATTTTCCTCAACACTGTCCATTATCATACAGCACTGGAGTAGTTCCACTAACTCTCTTCAAGGAGCGTATTAGTGAAAAGCTCAACTGCCCTGCAAGTATGTTGCTGACATTCTTAAGTAGGATGGAGTATTGCAGAGAAATAACTGATGAAGCGGTGATTGACTCCATTGTAAAACAAGAAGTCTATTCTAAAACAGAGAAATACTACTTTTTCCCCAATCTAGTCAGTCTTCAAAGACCACATGACAAATGGAGAAGTGATAATATATTATACAAGTGTGGCTGGCTTATCCAATGCACACGGAAAGGTGAATTTTTTAGCCCTCACTTCGTTCAAGCTCTGTTGTTAAGACTTGTGTTTTCCTTTACAACAAAGAAAGCACTCTATGATTCAAATGATGTCGAAACATATGACGAAAGTGAAAAAGCTCAAAACCACATTATGGCTATGGTAATCAAGCGAAAATGTTCAGTTTGGAAGAATGGAATATATTGGCAAGATGAAAACGGTGTAGTGTCCATAATAGACATTATTGATCAAAGAACACTGCTTTTACTTATGAACTGCCAATGTGGAAATGAGATGTCATTGGTTGAAAGGCGTTCACATATAATGTCAATGGTTCTTACTGCAAGGGATGAATTCTGTTCCAAAGCTGAGTTGCTAGAGTATTTCATACATCCAGACTTTGTCACACATCCTTTGTTAAGTATTGAAAAGAGAACTCTATTCTCTTTACCATGTGTGGAAAAGTGTATTACTGAAGAACAACAGTATGCCCTCAATGAACACGATATGCGAGTAAAACTTGAGAAATTATTATACTTTGAACCGTATGCTGAACTTCATGGCCACGTGGTCCAAACCTTGTGCAATCAAGACACAATAAACATGCAAATCCAAGACAAAGTTTTGAAATTAGTAGCTGAACAGCTTCATCACAGATATCCACTTTTGAAATACTTGTCACAGCCTCCGAGAGCTGTAACAGTGCAAACACCACATCGTAGTAATATTTCAGAAAATGAATGGATGCTTCTACGAATTCTCAGGTCAAGGCTAAATAGAGGTACACTTCTTGATCTTCGGAGATTGCTTGACCAAATTAGCATCTTTCGTGGACGACAACCACCTCTAGGTACATATGTGAAGTTGTGTTGTTTAGCTATGTGTTGAGGTTCATCTGTGCCCTTAGATTTGTATGAAGGACATGGTACATATTAAATTCATCACACAGCTACTCCAATATTAGGTTTTCTGATATAGACATTCAGAAAACATTAATTTTATACAAGTTTTTGCTATAGGCAATCCATCAGTAATATTATGTCAATCAACTAAAGATCAAGGTAATACTAGTAAGTTGCAAAAATGATTGTGATACTGATGTTATTATGTTGTACACGAGAAAGTACCAACTATAGTGATCATTATCCCATGCACATGTGCTAGGGGTTAAGTGATCAGTTTTATCTCTCTGTTTGTCATCTGTCAGCACAAACTTAATATTGCCAGATCTCAAGAATTATGCGTCAGATGATCACGTCAGCATAATTGATCCATAGAAATCAGTGATTAGTATGCTTAGAATCATTTAACACAGCCACGAGCACTACAATTTGTGCGTTTATGATTGATATGCCTATCGACCACATCCACTCTGCTGGCTATGTGTTTTCTGCTCATACACACAAGTCAGTAAGTATATGTAGGTAAAGGTCGTCAATGATCGTTGCTCCCAGATGGATACAATGCAGTGCATGGGGTATGTACTCTAGAGATCTCTAGTTTCAATAATACATTCACTTTCAAGGTAAATATTTATGATTCATCAGCGACTCTCAGATAGATAGTATAATTAGAATCAGAAGGCAGGAAAGATGATATAATTATGATGTAATAGGGATCATACTAATGCTTATGATAACATAGTCATGCACAGTTGTTCATACACTCACTATTTAGATGATATACTCATTTCACAGATATTGATCATGACGATATCTATACCAAGTTGCAAGCTCATGCATCAAAATGGCGTGAAATTGGTGCAGCCCTTGGCTTCTCACAAGCAGAGATGGATACTATACAGAGTAATCCAATGCTATTGTTACAATCACCTCCCAAGAGCTACCTCAGTGAACTGTTGTTTCAGTGGCTACACAGGGCTCCTGGAGATGGACATGGTAGTACAGGAATTGCCACAAGACAGTCACTCCGAACTGCACTCTTAAAGGTTAACCTGGGTCAATTAGCTCAACAGTTTCTGTGAAGTAGTGTTATTTAAGTGTCATTGTCCCACCTTAAAGTTGTATAATTATTATAGGCAGCTGAAGAAAATGTATTTTGTATCAATTATGACATTGTTTTATTACAATAATATTATTAGTTAAAACATGTTTTCAAATTAGTCATTTACCTACTAGTTTATTGTACCCATACTACATACATGAATGGGTATCTACCATTACTACAATCATTTTTCGACATTACCACTGCACTGGTATTAAGCGATTGAGAAGCTGAAATGAGAGCCCTATAATTATGCAGACACTGTAGGCAAGAATTATATACATGGTTCTTATGCTGATGCATCACATTAAATTGTTAACATGCATGTTCAGATAGGTGCCTGAGTATACTGAGGTGCACTTTCTATGTTAATAGAGATTGCATGAGTGTAATTATCGATGGTCAAATATGCAAACAAAAAAGACTCAGTCTTCAAATTGTCGAGTGCATGGTAATAATGCGTGCATTGTATGGTATCTGGAGCAGCAGTACTGTCTCTTCTATAATAATACCAGGTGTATGTCTTAATGCAGCAATCCATGATTCATTCTGGCAGCCAGGGTTAAGTTGAGGATTTGCATTGTTAGATTTAACTTAAGATAGAGACATGCATGTGACATTAATGTATAATAGTGGCACAAATCAATAATAAGGTGAATGCAAAACAAGAGGCTAACAACACATTCTGACTTAATAAATGGTAGCTGTGTATGTACCAACTGTGGACCTGCACAAGTCTTCAAAATATTAACTGATCTGATAATAATTATCATAATATTATGAAGAACATCATCCAATATATAGTAGCATTGTTGCAAGTTACTTTTGTAAATATTGTATGATATGATAATGACCTTTAAACAAGGCCCATTGAAGTGGTGTCATGTTACATGATCCTCTACTATCAATTTTGCAACCAAGAGTTTCAATAAGAAATTTGACCACATCTAAGTGGCCATTTCTAGCAGCATCATGAAGTGGTGTGTTATTGTATTCCTCAATCTTGTGTGGACTTCCCTTTAAGATTAAGTCTATGGTCAGGTATACAACAGTGTTCAGATGACCTTGAGTGGCAGCTAGCTAAGTTTCACAACCTTGGTCAAAGGTAAGGTACTTTATAGTTTCAAGGTGCCCAAAAATTGCAATGGTGTGTAATTTATTGAATCACTGGGTGGAGGATTTTTTAATTTCGTGGTGTGCATATGATTCTTTCTTTCTGCTGAAAGTAGAGGACACATGTTGTGATCATCAGTTAACTAAAGGATCACAGTATACTTTTTCTATAAGATGTTGGACAACATTAAGAAGTCCATTAAAGGCAGCACAATGGAGAGGAACTTATTAATGATGGATTGCAATTTTGCTCTGTTCTTAGGTAATTAACTATATCTATGTACCCCCACAAGCAGCAGAGATCAGTGGTGTATATTCCAAGACTTGTGATACTTGTCTGCAAGGATCACAATTCAGTACTGTAATAAAAAGAATATAAGTATTTCATCATAAGCAGCAGAATCTAGAGAAGATAGATTTTGGCTTCGAAGCATTGAGTCACAACCTTGCTCAAGAGTTAAGTACGAAACAATATCTACATTCCTGCATAACGAAAGGGAGTAAAATGATTAGAGTCAACACAGCTTGAAGGGTCACATTTATGCTTTTCAATAAGGGTAACTATATCAAGATGACCTCCAACTGCTGCACAGTGTAAAGGTGTATAATCATGTTTTCCAGTGACACTGGGATCATAACGAAAGTTGAATACAAAGACCTTCAGTGCTGAGAGGTGGCCTTGCTCAGCTGCTATATGAAGAGCAGTGTTATTATCATCATCTTTTTGCTCTATCTAGTCTAGGATGGCTATTAGTGAGCGCCCTAGCTTGCTTAACAAGTGCTACATGTACCAACACTCATCAATCTCAACATGCATGACATACTCTCTCTGTATACTTCTAAATTAAAGAGAGTGTACATGTGGGTGGCTGTTTGCATGGTGATATTTCATTTCATGTAGTATACCACTAGCCATAGCTACGTGATAAAGAAGTCCCTACATGATGTAACATTGTGGTCATTATCTTCCACTGCAGCTGTTTTAGTAAAAAAAAACCCATGTCATGTCTTGGGACCATAGTGGACGTCTCGTAGTATGTGGGAAATCTATTATTTGTAATTATGCATGCATATCTTTATCCAATGTCAATTAAAATCCATCAAAATGACAATGCTAAGATTTCATGCGTGGACAGATATACTGCCAAAATTTAAACTTAAGACTCTTGCTGTGCTGTACCATTGTAATATACAACATTGTTATGCTCTGTACTCTACTCTATATATACCCCAAATTAACTTTGTATGGTATAGCTATATATTATACTCCACACATGTTCATGCATGATTTCTGCATGTAAATTAGTGATCAACTTTGTACTGATCATTTTATTAGCACCTTGTATTTGGACTTATCAAGTGTAGTTCACAATAATTATGAACACAAGCATCTGTGTGTCAAGGGCTCTTTGTAGAAACTATGATCGTGAAAACTATTTTGCTACAAATATATTATGGTCAGTAAATTTGACTCACCTAAACATTAGTGATGCAAGGATGGAACTACATAATTATCCTAGCATTTGATCATTGTGTCATAATATTGAGGACCAAGCCTTTTTTGGGGGTGTATTCGTACAAGTACTGGGCAATCAATGTAAGTGGTAATGTCCATCTGTCTGTTATAGCTACTACTATCCTCATTGGTTAACTTGAGGAATAGGATGCAGCTAGGTTGCACTATTGTACATTGTAATGTGCTCCAAATCTGCACTGAGTTACCACAGTGGACAACCATGACTAGCTACTATTATATACCTCTGAATTCTACTGACCTGGAGCCACTGCTGACCATCTGTGGATAGACTTAACAAATGTAACTGGAGTGATAGAAGATCTGGCCCAAATACTTTCCAATCACTGACTTGATATATAGCCTGTAAGTTGTAATGTATTTGCCAAAAAACTAGGTGTCGCCTGATACCTAATTATTCTGATTGAGGAATACTGTTATCATGTTGCATGGGGGACATGAATGTAGTGGGATTAGATGAGAATAAATCCTCAACATAGGTGGAGGAAGACAGTGAGGGTGGGGGGGGGGGGGGCACTAGACATTCGTTGGTGTACAAATTTAAGACGACTCATTTATGACTGTAGCTACCCATTTCCCCCTGTTTCCGCCACCTATATATGCTCAATGGAATCACTTAATATAGCAGTACAGAAAATTATGGAGAAAGAGATTAGTGTCATGCTAGTTTTCAGCAATTGCAAGGTAGCTATAATATAATTATTATAGAAGGAAGATAAAGATGCTTATTAGAGGTATTGCATATTAATAGGAGTTACTGCAACTTCGTTATTTTGTGTATATATAAATTTCATGCTTTTGAAAAAAAAATTGGGCAATATATTCGAGACAGTAGCGGAAGCTAGTGCTTTCTATGTATTACACCATTGTCTGGTATGGAATGATGGTCACTCCATGGATCATTAATGTTTATAATTCAAAGTCTTTCAGGAGACAGTACAAAATCTATTCACTGTGAGTACTTGATGAATTCTCAGGCTCAACCAGTACACAAACTGAGAACAATAAAACAATTGGGCATAAAGTATTAATTATGACAGAAAAATAACATAACTAAATATATGAATAGAAAGCAGTTGGGAAAATTTGGATGAATATTAAGAGATCAGAACATAATAAACTAGCTATTATAGCTATCATATTAGCTATGCTGAAGCTATAATCGTGAATATAAATATCGCACAACATGATAGTGACCTTTGAAGAAAGCCCATTGTAGAGGAGTCATGCCACATGATCCACGTGTGTCAATATTGCACAAAAGAGTTTCAACAAAAAATCTAATAACATCTAAATGGCCATTTCTGGCAGCTTCATGAAGAGGAGTGTTGTTATAGATATCAGTTTTATGTGGACTGAATTTTAAATCAACAACAAGGTATGCTACTATATCAAGGTGTCCTCTGGCAGCAGCGAAATGGAGTAGAGTTGTTTGATCTGAGTTCGTGTTCTGATGGTCACAACCACATTCGTCAATGAGATACTGCAAAATGTTCGAATATCCAGACTCCGCAGCGTAGTGGAGTGGTGTTCGTGACTTCCACCCCTTAATGTTTACATCGCACTTTAATGAGCAAGTGAAAATTTTGAGGACTGCTATGTGTCCACCAAGTACAGCACAATGCAAAGAAGAATCAATATCAGCATCTCCAAGAGTGGGATCACAATGTGCCTCCAAAGTGAGATATTTGACAACCTCAAGTTGTCCATTCTGAGCAGCACCATGTAAGGCAGTACATTCAAATGAATCAGGTAGTGTTGGGTCACAACAATGATGCTTTACTAGATACCTCACAACATGCAGGTGACCGTTGATTGCTGCATACATGAGTGGTGTACGGTTATTATTATCCTTAGATGAAGGATCACAGGATTCCTTTTCACAAAGGTATTTAACAGCTTTTAGTTTCCCAGCCATAGCAGCATGATGAAGGGGAGTATGTTTATGACAATTTTGACCATATGGGTCAAATTTTTGCTCTTTAATGAGGTACTCCATTACAGATATGCTTTCACCTTCAGCAGCACAGTGGAGTGGTGTATGTTCATTCTCTGTTGAACCACGAGTGTGGGGATTACAGTTCAACACTGAGATAAATAACTTAACCACATCAATTGCATCACCATAAGCAGCAAAATCTAAACAAGTGTATCCATTCGCATTCCTTAGCATAGGGTCACAACATTTTTCTAGTGTTAAATATGCAACCATATCAAGATGTCCATTTAGTGAAGCACAGTGTAGGGGAGTTTGATGACAAGTATCAATACATGCAGGGTTGCATCTGTGCTTTTCAACAAGATACTTCATAATGTCTAAATGATTTTCAATTGCGGCATAATGAAGGAGTGACATATTTTGATAACCAAGGACATTTGGGTCACAGCTAAGATTAAAAACCAAAATTTTAAGAATAGAGAGATGCCCATACTTTGCTGCAATATGGAGACATGTGTTGTCATTAGCATCTCTACTCATTGGATTACAAATATCATTATCAATGAGATATTTTGCAACATTGATATGTCCTTTAATTAAGGCATTATGAAGTGGTGTCATACCATCATACCTCAAAAGGTTAGGATCGTATTTATGCTTTGACACAAATTGTTGGAGACACACTAGATCCCCCTTGGAAGCAACACCATCTATCCAAGAGCAATTAAGAAACCTAGCTATTTCTAAATATCCCCTTGTCCTTGCAAGCTCAGCTGGGATCATATCACGGGCATCTGCTGTCACTTGCTGACAGTTTCTTTCAAGAACCAAGTATTTAACAATATCCAGAAAGCCTCCATCAGCAGCAAGATGAAGCGACGTTCTACAATTAAATGCAGTGAGTGCTTCAGGATCACATCCTATTTCAGAAACTAAATGCTTTACTATGTCTATGTGACCATTAAGAACAGCAAGATGAAGTGGGATGAAGCCAGATTTGTTTTGTTTGGTTGTAATAAATTTCAGTTCTTGAGTTAATAACCTTGTCAACTTAAGATTACCATTTGCTGCTACCAAATGTAATGGAGTATTCTTATTTTTATCCAAGCATGCCAGTTTGGAATTTGGTAGCATTTTAGCTACATATCTCACAACATTTTCGTGCCCTTTCCTGGCTGCCTCATGAAGGATGTGCCTTCTTTTCTTACCTCTTATATTTGGATTGCAACCTGGTATCTCAGTTAAAAAGAATTTTACAAGATCGACATGTCCATATTTAGCAGCTAAATGCAATGGAGTACAAGATGATACTGATTTGCTTTGAATAAGGGTGGCAATAGGTGTGTACTTGGCTATTTCTTTCATGAGGAATTTGACTATTGTCAAATCTCCCCTAATAGTGGCGTAATCTAATGCAGTTTTGTTGCAGCTGTCGAGGTTTGTTGGATCAACCATTTGCTCATTAACTAGGTACTTAACAGTTTCAAAGTGACCATAACGTGCTGCAACATGAAGTGGTATTTGCTTTTGGTGATCCTCTGGGGAATGCATGCAGCCTCTCTCTTCAATAAAATACTTTAAAATATCCACATTACCCCCTCTTGCAGCATAGTGAAGAGATGTATGCTGAGATGAGCTGAACTGGAGTGGATTGTAGCCTTTCTTTTCAATGAGCTCTTTCACTTTGTCAAGATTTCCCCTCAAGGAGGCTTTAAAGAGTGCATTGTCACTAATAGGAAGCAATGCTGTTTCTGATGGATTTTCAATATCACCAGGCTCATTAATGAATAATTCCATTGTATCCTAACGTAAAAAAATGGTCTCGTGTAGTAGCTATACAAAATATAATGTTATGTGTTACATACCTCACTGCATGTACTAATACCATCACCAGCTGGTGCTGTCCTTATGCTTGTTCCAATAGCTGAATCTTCACCAATACTATCCAAGCGTTTCATTGGAGCACGAATCAGAGCTGGCTGAATTTCAGCACTCAATTCATCTACACAAGTTGTGAAAAATTAATATATATGAAGCATAATAATAGAAAGCTATAGTGGTACTTAATAGTATAATTTGATGTGTAGCATGGCAACACCTAACTGCATGACTATAAGCTTGTTGATCACTAAAAGAAGGTACTCATGCAGCAGGACTTAGAATATAGTGAACAAAAAATGTGACATTGTGCTAGGTAGTTACCAGGTTATCTGCTTACTTTCAGTGGGTGGTGGTGCTCCTGATGTGTCTTCATCACTCTCACCATTCTTCTCCTACAAGTTATGATTCTCAATGAAATTATTTTGATACTTGCTAAACTAAAAACGTGCCATGCAAACCTGGTCATGTATCTTGGGATAGTGGTAGTCTCCACAGGTAAGTAGTATGACACCTAGTTCAGCTATAGCTGATTCCTGCCCCATAGACAATGGAAAAATCTCCTTTGAATAGAACTTAGGTATTAAGAAAGCCATTCTGATGCATCCTTTTTGCACATTTTGTAAGATTAAGACATGTACAGGAATCTGCAAAATTTGACTCAGTTTTGCTTGAAAATGTTGCAATTCAGAAACCTTGCATTCATTGTATGTAGCATCCCT
>OZ220002.1:0-68399 GCA_964291365.2 Stappiaceae bacterium | reverse complement strand
TGTATGCGGGAGTGTATGGTAGTTGCATGTACCACAGATGTGGTTGGTCATTCACAGACTTCTCTTCATACAGATAGACTGGTTATTGGTGAGGATGATTTCCCAATATACAGATCTCTCTCTCTCTCTGATGATGAAGACTTACCAGCAACTGTTTCCAGTAGATCATGCACATGAACAAGGTGAGCTTTAATTCAAGTGTGCAAGTGCATGAGCTTAAGCTTGTGTGTGTGTGGGGGGGGGGGGGGGGGGAGGGGGGTCACATGGTGTATCATGTGATGAGTCAAGGTGAGCTTTAATTCAAAAGTGCATGTGCATGAGCTTGTATGTTGTACATGTATGTGTCATGTACATGTAACCTGTCAGGTGACTTCAGCAGCAATTGTGTGAACTAGCTAGTGTTCACAGTAGTGAACTTGTCCTTGGGAGATACTACAATAAAGCTGGTTGTCTGCATGATACATGTTTGGTTAAATGTGCTTACTTGTATGTACAATCATACGAGCAATTTTACCTTTTTTTGCTACAACTTTTCCTATTTGAGCCATACATGTATGTGTGTGTATCACTGTGCTAGTGTGTTAGTATGTGTATATGTGTTTGTGTGTATGTGTATGTGTATGTGTGTGTGTGTGTGTGTATGTGTGCATGTGTTGTGTAAGAAGGTAGGCAGCATTATTTAGACCTCTGCACATGTACTTTTGTGGGTTTATTTTTACTATCGAGTACATTTATTTGAATCTAGAGTCTTTCCTCTCCAGTTATGATAATTGATTAGGGCATAGCGAAGGTTTGTGGAAACTGGGGTGAAATTTCATGTGGGGTAGTAGGCAGGGGCATAGTAAGGATTTTGATGGTGGGTGGGCTATAGAATGGAGCCAGTCATAAAAGATTAAGCAGAGACATGCCAATACAATGGGTGATGGTTCAATAAAGAAGATTTAGCTGTAGAAAGCGGGAAAAGGTCATTGGTAGCTTGCTGGATCAATGAATGGCTATGCGCATGTGCTATGAATTGGTGGGTGTAGCCTTGATCAGCCAATAAGTAGGGTGGCCATGGCCGTCCCGGCCACCCTGCTTCCTATCCTAATCATGTATAATTGGTACTTGTGAGCGGTCATAATAAATTCATATTCACAATCACCTTTGTATTGTTCCCTATAGATCAAGACCCAGTCATTGGAGTCAAGAGAGCAAGTCTCAAGCAAGACCCATTGCACAGTGTTCTCCCCAGTGCAGCGTACTCAAAGCATATCGGTCCTGCAAGCCTTCAGAACAGATTTTTCTTTGATGTAGTCCAATTTTTTTTATGTGATCACAGGCCACACTTTAACCACTCCCTCCTGTCATGCAGTGAATTATTCTTGGGGAGAATACTGGTGTAGGACTGAAAGTTAGGCCCAGATAAATAATCCTTTTTTCTACCTATAATTAATTTCTTCAATGCTTACAAACATACCCTGTAATGCTTTCAAATGTACCTAAAATTCTCATTTCCTGCTCCTCAAATTTCATGTAATCCAATTATAATAATTGAATTTAGTGTGCATGAAGTGAATGTCAGTGACATATACTGCAGTATAACTGAAGCTTCAATGTAGTCTTCAAGTGCACTTTCTTGACTCAATTTGCATTAAGTTGCCTATAATTTTCAAATACTTCTAGATATCTATGCTGTTTTTACAAAATGCCAGCATTATTTAGTCTGGGCCTACTGGAAGTACTACATGTGATAGTATGTAGTTAAAAACTAAAATTGGAACTGGTGGGTGTAGCTTAATTAGTTTGCGTGTATACTGCATTCTGCATGCATGTATCCTACAGCCTGTTATTGGTATGAAGATACAGCCCTGTATGTAGGGTTCTATTTAGTTTATACATATCTACCTGTAGCTGTACAGGTAGATACAGGCTGTGGCTACAGGTCCTATACAGATTGTCTTCTACTATTGTCCCTGCTATCAAATCACAATGCAGCTAGTTAATTCTTATTTTCGTTTTATGCTAAAATGTATGACATTGCATACAAAGTAATATTATGTACAATCGTGTAATTTGCTGCTATGTGACGTCCGCGCGCGCATGCGCAAGGGGTAAAGTAATCGGTTTTGTCATAAGCACAAACACCAAATGTTGAGATGTAGGTGTCTTAGCGAGTGGCTAGTACATGGTGTCAAGATGTCAGAAATAGCAACGAGTCTGCCTCTATTAAGTTCTTAACAAGAGCCACTTCATCGTGCTTTTAATGGGCACGCCTATTGACCACACCTGTGCGCATGCTCGAATTGGTAAGGGTAGTTGAGTCAGGCACTGTTTTTGTATGTCATACGGAGTGCACAGGTTAGAGAGCTCTAGTTCTGTCATGATCAAAGCTTTCATGTTACCACTTGAATCACAGTGACTGGAAAAGTTCGACTGTCTCCTATAGATGAAATTTTTTTGGCAAAATTACCAATATTAAGTGTGGACTTTACTACCGTGTATCACTGTCTTCCAACTGCACTGTACTTTGTAAATGATATTACAATGCAGCACTGGCGTGGCTACGATGGGGCCAAGCGGGGGCGTATCCAGGATTTTTGGTAGGAGGGTACTGAGCAAGTATATAATCGCGCGCGATAATTTGGCCACGCCCACTTTTAAATCTCGGAAACACGCCCACATCATGCATGCGTTCGCGCGTGCGCGTGAGTCGCCCCGTACTCTGACTGAAATCATTACTTGAAAGGGCAAAGCAGAGGTAGCATCTCTGCCAGTTGATCCTCTATTGCCAGGACCAGCAGTCTGCTGTGATGCTGCTTTGTGAAAAAACCTTAGGAGAGACATGATCGCTGGATTGCCGCGCTAGTAAATCATTTAACGCATGCGCTGTGTATTTAGTGATTATGTCATGGTAGCTACTCGTACTCTGACCTTTAACGTTGGGGAGGTGTGGTTTATGTTTCTATAACGTATAAGGATCAGAGGAGCGACATGAGGTAGTTCTCTAGCTGGAATCTGCTGTGAATATATCATGAGTAAGTTATTCTACAATTGATTCATAAACTTATGATATTTGAAATTAAAAGTTGCCTTCAGTTGGCTTGCTATCACTGAAATGAGCTTCATAGATACTGTATTGTTCTCAGCAGGGAGGGGGGTGCTTGAGCACCCCCCTGGATACGCCCCTGCCAAGGGGGGCCATGGCCCCCTCACTTTTGTCCTATTTTCAAGGGGTAGTCACTGCAATATACTCTTTACTTCCAGCTGTGACAGCAATCAAAGTTTTTGATCGCTAAAATTGGCTCTTGATCGCTTGATCCTGCCTTAAAGCACCTCTTGATTCCTTGATTGACGAACTTTCTACGCTTGATTGTTGATCGGTTAAGTGACCACACCCAGTGGTTATGCCCACCACCTATCTATACTTGAAGTAGACTTAACCACAATAATGCGGACCACGCCTCTATTAATACATCTCGCGCAGCACTATGATAAGGTAGCTGAGCTCAAGTTCATATGCATCTATCAGTTGTTTAGTAAAACTCCGAATGATAAATGATGTTATTGATAGGTTCAGCTCTTTCGATAATGCTTAATATCCGAGAACCAAGCAGCCATTATCATAGCTTCCCCTTCTCCATGATTTTGGCTAGTCTCGCGAGCCAGCCCCTTCACAAAAAAAGAAGGGTCTGGTACGGCGCCGTTACTTGAGTTGTTCTTTTCCCCAGAAATCCTGGGGAACATGAATATGCAAATTTTGTGGCTGCGGCATGACCGCGGTATGTAAGCGTGAACCACACGTGCATCAGCGCACCTGGCCTGCTGTACACAGCCCTGTGTGCGGTTAGCTTGTCACCACAATGCGCAAGGGATGCGTAAAAATACGTAGCGCGCGTGATGTGTTAATTGCATTCCAGCAGGACAACTCGAGTAACGGCGCTGTACCAGACCCTTCCTTTTTTGTGAAGGGGCTGGCTTGCGAGACTAGATTTTGGCAGGGTCAAATCTCCATAGCTTTACTACTGCACCATCTCCCACATGCAAAATATCTTTGAGTTTTGCATACCAGAGCACACAATGTCGCTATGTACATTTGTGGTAAAGTTATACGCTAAATCAAGTTACAAGACACACCCACACATATTATTTGCACATACATAACATGAAGATAATAGGAGGATTCCACGCAGACGTGTGAAGAAATTTTAATGAGATGCAAATGATATTCAATGCACTTTCAGGAAGCTCCGGCCAGGTTCCTGTCGCGGCCATTGGTGGGAATCAAATGTATTACGCTCTATGGGAATAACGTGCATTTTCGAGGCTGTGCGGAGCTTCAAGTTAGATACCAAGAAACGGCGCTAGCTACAGCACTCTAGGGTGCTGTACATGATATAGCCGAGGCACTTTTTTGAGAGTGCAACTATTTGCTTGGCTAGCGCGATAAACGCAATGTTATTCCCATTGAGCATAATGCATTCGATTCCCACCAATGGGTTTGGCAGGAACCTGGCCGGAACTTCCTGAACAGGCGTTGAATATCATTTGCATCTCATTAAAACTCCTTCACATGTCTGCGTGGAATTGTCCTATAGTGCTAACATTTTATCATTGTTTATACTAGTTGATATTAATAATTAACCATAATATCCGTGCTACCGGACAAAGTACAGTTAAAATTACTACTATTGCTCGATGGAGCATCAGAGTTAATAGTGTGTGCATGGTATATACAACGTCTGGCATTTTTTTTTATTTTGATCGTATTTGTGGCCTGAACGCCATCTTGATTCCTTGATCATTGCTCGCCTGTGTGCTTGATCCCTTGATTTCACTTTGATCGCCGTCGCAGCTGGAAGTACAGAGCACATTGTGGTGACTACCCCTTTAAATTAATGCTTCAATTTTAATTACACATGCTCACTGCATAGTGCTATATAGCTAGGGCCCAAACAAGACGGTCCACACCAATTTAATTTCATGTTCTATAGAACCATAGCGCAAAACGGTGGGATTGGTAGGTTAGGAAAAAATAATAATTACATCATTTCTCGTTTTATAATAACAGGAAAATAAGGACAGTGAAGGAAGTAATTACTTCGTCCTTAATATTATTAGTACAAATGATGTGATTCCTAACGCAGCATCCTAGGACATTCCATTAGCCAGCTCAGAGTAACTTGTACAAATTAAAGTTAATACGTGTGTGGCGGGCATCATGGTTATATCTTCTTGCTTACTTTGATTTTGGGGGGGGGGGGGGGGGGGGGGGGTGGGGGAGAGCTTTGTACAAAATATGGGGTCTGTGACAGAAAATTTTTGTATGACCTTAGTGTCTATCCTAAAACAGTTTACCATACAGACTCGAGAGTATTCCTGTATCACCCAGTAGACAGGCCACAGCTTGGAAGGTCACTCCTATCAGCAATGCAAGCAAGGTAAAAATGGGCCAGGAGGTTTCTACATACCAGTACGTACACCACAGAAGTGTAAATTTCTGAAAGCCTCTTGTGTGTGTGTGAGTGTGTGTGTGTGTGAGTGTGTGTGTGTGTGTGTGTGTGTGTGTGTGTGTGTGTGTGCGCGCATCATGTGTGTATCTGTTACCATGCTAGTGGCAATATGCCTGGTTTATGTCCAAAATGAGGTGACATACAACTACTATCTTTATACTTGGACAATAGCTAGCCATAGTTTTCATGCAGTGGATCATTTTCAGTGGAGAGATATTTTGCCAAGCCCAACAACCTTTACTAAGCTAGCTGTATGCAAAATGGTTAGAAAATGTACACATAGCCCTAGCATCCATTCAAACTGTGCTTAGAAGGTGTAAAACTGGATGTACATAGGAGCTATATTAAATTTTATCACACACATACACACACAAACAAGATCCAAAACCTACTGACAAGGCAGGTACAGCTGTTACTAAGCGACCAGCTACCACTCCTCCACCAGGGTAAATCACTAATAATCATAATTATTGTATAGTCTAAATATTCTTTTACATAGTAATGTATGGGGAAAGTAATTTCAAACACGTTTTGAAAAAAAACATTATCATCCCGTACCCCTGTTTGAATCATGTGACCCGTATTACTGTGAGTTTGGACAGCTAGCTGCTATGTAGGCAAGTATGAAGAACGGTGTTAGCGATAGGTAGCTAGCTATCTTCGCTTACTAGTATGTCGATATCGATGCTATGGAGAGAACTTCGTACTGGAGGGAAGCTGGTTGTAACTGCCGCCGGTGTTTGCTCGGTCACCGTGTGGTGTCTACTCTGAATTTGTTCAACAAATATTCCAAGACACCTCTCTGGTATTATTAATTTTACAGCCATTTGCTCAACGATAGGCTTCTTCTTTTGTTCATTTTGTCATTCTACAGTCGCTGTTGCTAGCTGCGTTCGAAGTTAATTTTTAGTTTTTAGGGTGTGTGGGTACGTATGTATGATCCAATCATTCGCCAGATTTGCCATACGATAAAATCGTTATTACCATGGTAGAACACGATACCAGGAAATATCACAAGTTCATTGCCAAGTATTGTTACGAGTGCATAGCACAAGTAACAATACCTAAGGCAATGAATGAGTGATGTTCCCTAGAAATGCCTAAAGAATATAAATAATTGCTTAAGTCATTGACCCCATACCCCCTTGCTGACCTTGCACTCTCTGATACTTTTCTTCCTATAGTAAAATTATAGTCGAGAATCATAACACAATCAAGTAACTCACTGCTGTAATGTTTTATACACAAATATGATAATTAGATGTTGGTTTTGCATATTCTATGAGCAGTAAAACCATGAGTAGTATTATATGCTCTTGCCAAACTTTACTCAAAAACTAATTTTGTGGATAAAATTTTCGTGACCAAGGTTCCAGCAATGCATTGCATCTATTATGGACTTAAAATTTTATGGGAGAAACTTTTTGTGACCACACTCCAACCCACAAAATATTACAACCTCGAAGATTTTAGGCTACCAGTATATGTTATTTAGGTATTGCTGTATTATACCTGTGATGATGAATATCATCCTTGACTCTGTGTAATTGATACCTGATTTCCATGAACAGCTGTTAAAATTTTCAATATAACTGATCTTATACTGAGAAGTGGAAGCCATTACGCATGTATAGGCAGAGGAAGACAGTGAAGGTTGGGACATTCGTTGGGCACTAGACATTCCTAGTCATAAATTTAATTAATTCAAAGAGAGGTAAAATACTGATACTTTAGATAACATTCCTACATTATTGCCCAAATTAATGTCTAATCACAGCTGCTTTAGTGTGGACACTGTACATATACATACAGCAATAGAGGAGCACAGTGCATGGTTACCTAGCCACAACTTACAGTTTTGAGTGATAACAGTTTACACTAATACTGACCACACTGTAATAATTATTAAGTGGACTCCACTGTCCTGCAGGCCGTGCATATACAATAGTACAGAGATATACCTATTGCATTATACAAATTTTGTAGGTATATCGCCAGGTGCAGCATAAAATTAATTTTGAAAACGTCTGCACATACTGAGTGGCTATGTATGGACATTATGTTTGTACACTCTGTGCACAGAGTAATACTGTGTCGAAATCATTCTAGTCAGTCAACAAAAGATAGAATCGTTAGTAAGGACGGCTATGAAACAAAATAAGTCAGTTTTCGGCGAACGATCGAACCGTTAGTAAGGATGGCTATGACACAAACTTTTTTTGCCGGACAGTACCCGATAAACGACCGAATCTTTAGTAAGGATGGCTATGAAGCTATGTAGTGTAATCTTTTTGCCTAACAGTATCTGGCAAACAAATCGAATCGTCAGTAAGGATGGCTATGAAACGAAATCTTTTTGCCGTACAGTACCCGACAAATGACCGAATTTTTAGTAAGGATGGCTATGAAGCTACTATAGTGTAATGTAATCTTTTTGCCTAACAGTATCCGGCAAACCAATCGAATCGTTACTAAGGATGGCTATGAAACGAAATCGTTTTTCCGGATCTGCAAACTATTGAATCGTTACTAGAGTATGTTACTATATTATATCACTATGAATGGTATGTCATATTGCCGGACAGTATCCGGCAAATGATCGAATTGTTAGTTAGGATGGCTATGAAGCTATGTAACGTAGTTTTTTTGCCGGATAGTAGCCGGCAATGATAGTAAGGTTGCTAAGTAATGCAATCTTTTTTGCTGGACAGTATCTGACAATAATTTTAATGACAAATAGAGGCCAGGAGGCCCAGTAGTCAGAAACAAAAGTGTAAACAAAAATTGAGGAAAAGTAGTGGCAGATAAAAGTGTTAAAGAAGTGATCTCCTTTTCTCGAGTGCTACAGATATGAATTTGCTGAAAGAGTAGAGTAACTGTTTACTGGTTGTAAGGATGGCTAGGAAGCTATGTGACGTAATCTTTTTGCCGGACAGTATCCGGCAAATGATCCAATCGTTAGTAAGGCTGACTATGAAGCTATGTAACGTAATCTTTTTGTCAGACAGTATCCGGCAAACCATCGAATCATTAATAAGGATGGCTATAAAGCTATGTAACCTAATCATTTTTGCCAGACAGTATCTGGCAAACTATCGAATCGTTAGACCTAGTAAGTAATGCTATGAAGCTATGTAACACAAATTTTTTGCCGCACAGTATCCGGCAAACGATCAAATCGTTAGACCTAGTAAAAATTGCTATGAAGTATGTAATTGATATATAGATGGAGCACCATTACACTGAAGGGGGTGTGGCCACGAAACTTGCTCATGCTCACCCACACAATATTGCACCTGTACACTACAGAGTAATATAGAAAAAAATTTCTGCCTACGCCACTGCACTAGCTGAAACAGCAAGTTATCTACAGTCAGCCATAATCAAAACCTTCATAGCCATAATTAAAAACGTTCGTGGATTTAAGGACATTGCCGCAAAAAATACTCGGATAGAGTTCTAAGCAGAAATACTTTTAATTTCGTGGATTTCACTTTATTAGTCACTATCACTACAAATCAGTGCCATCAGCAATTTTTGCTAGACAATATCCCGCAAATGAATCGTCAATTTTACAATTAGAGAATTGATGACAAGGTATTGTCCGGCCTACATTCAGGTGCATTAAGGACTGGAATCACACACGCGTGTACAATAATTAGTGGGCGTGGCCAATGTCAATGGGATAGGTGGCAACTTATAGCCACAAGAACCTTACTAACACAATAATATTATGTAGAATTTATGCGAATAAGAACATGCAGGAGGCTGAAAGCATCGAAAAACAGTTTATACTTCATTGTTTCAGCAGTCTGCTCGGTCAGCCACCTGCCTGGACGATTTTTTATTTTGGGCCGAATTCGTGGGGTCAAAGGTCAAATGTTGACTGCTTTAACCCTAGGCTCACGGGATTTTGAACTTGATGCACAGATCAGAGGAGGTTGGAACCGGAAAAAAATCACATGATAACCATTCGCATGTAGTACATGTACGTGTAGCATGTGCTGTGCATATTATTGGTATGTTAATTAACTGCGTAGCCGCTAACCTGGGCGCAAGTCCTCATGGCTCATGAGGGAACTCGAATAGTTTAGCAATGGCAGCAGACAGAGGAGCGGGCTGAGATTCAGGACCCAAATTTGTATGGTGGCGAAACACAGACGCTCGTGCCTGTACTAGTCTGTGGGGATCTCTACTCTTACACTAGATAGACTGTACTAACATTCAACAGCTTCAACTATACTAACAAGATCAACAAATTTAATAGCTTCAATGACCAACAGCTTCAACAACATCAACAATAATCAACAACTTCAACATGGTGATCAACAGATTCAACAGCTTCATCAATCAATAGCTTCAACAACAGATTCAACGACTTCAGATTTAACAGCTTCAACAATCAACAGCAACAGATTCAACATCAACAACAATTAACAGCTTCAACATGGTGATCAACAGATTCAACAGCTTCAACAATAACCAACAATCAACAGCTTCAACTATAATAACAAGATCAACAGATTCAATAGCTTCAACAATCATAATCAACAATCAACAGCTTCACCAACAGATTCAACAACAGATTCAACATCAACATCAACAGCTTCAACATGGTGATCAACAGATTCAACAGCTTCAGCAATCATAACCAACAATCAACAGCTTCAACTATAATAACAAGATCAACAGATTCAATAGCTTCAACAATCATAATCAACAATCAACAGCTTCGCCAACAGATTCAACAACAGATTCAACATCAACATCAACAGCTTCAACATGGTGATCAACAGATTCAACAGCTTCAACAATCATAACCAACAACCAACAGCTTCAACTATACTAACATGATCAACAGATTCAACAACAGCTTCAACAATCATAATCAACAATCAACATCTTCAACAACAAATTAAACATCAACAACAATCAATAGCATCAACAATAACAGATTTGACATCAACAACACCAACAACAATCAACTGCTTCAACAACAGATTCAACAGCTTCAACAATCAACAGCTTCAACATGGTGATTAAAGCTATTGATTTATTGGGATGAGCCTACTCCTTCATAAAATGCACTGTACTGTCAATAAAGAGCTTCAACTATACTAATAAGATCAACAGATTCAACAGCTTCAACAATCATAACCAACAATCAACAGCTTCAACAACAGATTCAACAACAATCAACAGCAACAGATTCAACAACATCAACAATTACAGCTTCAACATGGTGATCAACAGATTCAACAACAATGTTCAACAGCTTCAACAATCAACAGCTTCAACAACAACAGATTCAACAACAATAAACAGCAGCAAATTCAACAACATCAACAATTAACAGCTTCAACATGGTGATCAACAGATTGAACAACAAATTATTCAACAGCTTCAACAACAACAGATTCAACAACAATCAACAGCAACAAATTCAACAACATCAACAATTAACAGCTTCAACATGGTAATCAACAGCTTCAACAGCTTCAACAATCATAACCAACAATCAACTGCTTCAACTATACCAACAAGATGGTTCTACGGACACATGGAGATTGAAGCTATTGATTTATTGGGGCGACTCAACAATCAACAACTTCAACTATACTAACAAGATCAACAAATTTAAGAGCTTCAACAGTCATGACAAATAATCAACAGCTTCAACAACAACAGATTCAACATCAAGAACAATCAACAACTTCAACATGGTGATCAACGGATTAAACAACAGATTCAACAGCTTCAATAATCATCAGCTTCAACAACCGATTATTCAACAGCTTCAACAATCAACAGCTTAACAACAACAGATTCAACATCAACAACAATTAACATGGTGATCAACAGATTCAACAGCTCCAACAATCATAACCAACAATCAATAACTTGAACTATACTAACAAGATCAACAGATTCAACAACGGATTCAACAGCTTCAACAATCATAATCAACAATGAACAGCTTCAACAACAGATTCAACAGCTTCAACAATCATAATCAACAATAAACAGCTTCAACAACAGATTCAACAGCTTCAACAACAACAGATTTACCATCAACAACACCAACAACAATCAACAGCTTCAACAACAGATTCAACAGCTTCAACAATCAACAGCTTCAACATGGTGATTGAAGCTATTGATTTATTTGGGGCGAGACTACTCTTACACAAGATAGACTGTACAAACAATCAAAAGTTTCAACTGTACTAACAAGATCAACAAATTCAAGAGCTTCTACAGTCTAACCAACAATCAACAGCTTCAACAACAACAAATTCAACATCAACAACAATCAACAACTTCAACATGGTGATCAACAGATTAAACAACAGATTCAACAGCTTCATCAATCACCAGCTTCAACAACTGATTATTCAACAGCTCCAACAATCAAGAGCTTCAACAACAACAGATTCAACAACAATCAACAGCAACAAATTCAACAACATCAACAACAATTAACATCTTCAACATGGTGATCAACAGATTCAACAGCTTCAACAATCATAATCAACAATCAACAGCTTTAACTATACTAACAAGATCAACAGATTCAACAACAGCTTCAATAATTATAATCAACAATGAACATTAAACAACAGATTCAACAACATCAACAACAATAAATAGCTTCAACAACAACAGATTTAACAACAACAACAACAACAATCAACAGATTCAACAGCTTCAACATGGTGATTAAAGCTATTGATTTATTGGGGCGAGCCTACTCTTACTCAAGATAGACTGTACTAACAATCAACAGCTTCAACTATACTAACAAGATCAACAAATTCAACACCTTCAACAGTCATGACAAACAATCAACAGCTTCAAAAACAACAGAATCAACAACATCAACAACAATCAACAACTTCAACATGGTGATGAACAGATTAGACAACAGATTCAACAGCTTCAATAATCACCAGCTTCAACAACAGATTATTCAACAGCTTGAACAACAATCAACAGGAACAGATTCAACATCAACAATGAAGAGCTTCGATCAACATAGTGATCAACAAATTCAACAGCTTCAACGATAATAACCAACAATCAACAGCTTCAACTATACTAACAAGATCAACAGATTCAACAACAGCTTCAACAATTATCATCAACAATCAACTTCTTCAACAACAAATTCAACACCAACAAAAATCAACGGCTTCAACAACAACTGATTTCACTTCAACAAAACCAACAACAATCAATAGCTTCAACAACAGATTCAAAAGCTTCGGCAAAACTAGATCTCTCTTGAGCACATAATATAGCCTACAACAATCAACATCTTCAACAACAGATTCAACAGCTTCAACAAGACTAGAGCTCTCTAGAGCACATAATGTTGCCTACAACAATCAACAGCTTCAACAACAGATTTAACAGCTTCAACAAAATAAGAGCTCTCTATCGCACATAATCGCCTACAACAATCAACAGCTTCAACAACAACAGATTCAACAGCTTCAATAAAACTAGAGCACATAATAGCCTACAGCAATCAACAGCTTTAACAACAGATTCAACAGCTTCAACAACAGATTCAACAGCTTCGACAAAACTAAATCTCTCTAGAGCACATAATGTAGCCTACATCAATCAACATATTCAATAACAACAGATTCAACAGCTTCAATAAAACTAGAGCACATAATAGCCTTCAACAATCAACAGCTTTAACAACAGATTCAACAGCTTCAACAAATCTAGAGCTCCCTAGAGCACATAATAGCCTACAACAATCAACAGCTTCCACAACAGATTCAACTGCTTCAACAAAACTTGAGCTCTCTAGAGCACATAACAGCCTACAACAATCAACAGCTTCCACAACAGATTCAACTGCTTCAACAAAACTAGAGCTCTCTAGAACACATAATAGCCTACAACAATCAACTGCTTCAACAAAGCTAGAGCTCTCTAGAGCACATAATGTACCTTACAGCAATCAACATCGTCAACGACAGATTCAACAATTTCAACAAAACTAGAGCTCTCTAGAGCACATAATAACCTACAATATTTGACCACTTCAGCAACAACATATTGAACAGCTTCAACAAAACTAGAGCTCACTAGAGCAGACAATGTAGCCTACAACAATCAACATCTGCAACAACAACAGATTCAACAACTTCAACAAAACTAGAGCTCTCTATTGCACATAATAGCCTACAACAATCAACAGCTTCAACAACAGATTCAACAGCTTCAATAACACTAGAGCACATAATGGCCTACAACAATCAACAGCTTTAGCAACAACAGATTCAACAGCTTTCAACAAAACTAGAGCTCTCTAGAGCAGACAATGTAGCCTACAACAATCAACATCTGCAACAACAGATTCAACAAACCTAGAGCTCTCTATTGCACATAATAACCTACAACAATCAACAGATTCAACAACAGATTCAACAGCTTCAATAAAACAGGAGCACATAATAGCCTACAACAATCAATAGCTTTAGCAACAACAGATTCAATAGCTTCAACAACAGATTTAACAGCTTCAACAAAATTAGAGTTCTCTAGAGCACATAATAGCTTACAACAATCAACAGCTTCAACAACAGATTCAACAGCTTCATCAAAACTAGAGCTCTTTAGAGCACATAATAGCTTCCAACAATCAACAGCTTCAACAAAAACAGACTCAACAGCTTCAACAACGACAGCTTCAACAACAACAGATTCAACAGCTTCAACAAAACTAGAGCTAGAGCCCATAATGTGGCCTACAACAATCAACATCTTCAACAATAACAGATTCAACAGCTTCAATTAAACTAGAGTACATAATAGTCTACAACAATCAACAGTTTAAACAATAACAGATTCAACAGCTTCAACAACAACATATCCAACAGCTTCAACAAAACTAGAGGTCTCTAGAGCACATAATAGCCTATAACAATCAACAGCTTCAACAACAACAGATTCAACAACTTCAACAAAACTTGAGCACATAATAGCCTGCAACAATGAACAGCTTTAACACCAACAGATTAAACAGCTTCAACAACAGATTCATCAGTTTCGACAATACTAGATCTCTCTACAGCACATATTGTAGCCTACAACAATCAACATCTTCAACTACAACAGATTCAACAACTTCAATAAAGCTAGAACACATAATAGCCTACAACAATGAACAGCTTTAGCAACAACAGATTCAACAGCTTTAACAACAACAGATTCAAGAGCTTCAACAGCAACAGATTCAACAGCTTCAACAAAACTAGAGCTAGAGCACATAATGTGACCTACAACTATTAACATCTTCAACAACAGATTCAACAGCTTCAATTAAACTAGAGTACATAATAGCCTACAACAATCAACAGTTTTAACAATAACAGATTCAACAGCTTTAAGAACAACAGATCCAACAGCTCAACAAAACTAGAGCTCTCTAGAGCACATAATAGCCTACAACAATCAACAGCTTCAACAACAAATGATTCAACAGCTTCAACAAAGCTAGAGCTCTCTTTTGAGCACATAATAGCTTACAACAATCAACAGCTTCAACAAAAACAGATTAAACAGCTTCAACAACAACATATTCGACAACTTCATTAAAACTAGAGCTATCTAGAGCACCTAATGTAGCCTACAACAATCAACATCTTGAATAACAACAGATTCAACAGATTCAATAAAACTGGAGCACATAATAGCCTACAACAATGAACAGCTTTAACACCAATAGATAAAACAGCTTCAACAACAGATTCAATTGTTTCGACAATAGCCTACAACAATCAACAGCTTTAACAACAAAAGATTCAACAGCTTCAACAACAGATTCAACAGCTTCTACAAAACTAGATCTCTCTAGAGCACATAATGTAGCCTACATCAATCAACATATTCAACAACAGATTCAACAGCTTCAATAAAACTAGAGCACATAATAGCCTACAACAATCAACAGCTTTAACAACAGATTCAACAGCTTCAACAACAACAGATTCAACAGCTTCAACAAAATTAAAACTAGAGCTCCCTAGAGCACATAATAGCCTACAACAATCAACAGCTTCAACAAAGCTAGAGCTCTCTAGAGCACATAATGTACCTTACAGGAATCAACAGATTCAACAATTCTAGCAAAACTAGAGCTCTCTAGAGCACATAATAGCCTTCATTTGACACCTTCAGCAACAACATATTGAACAGCTTCAACAAAACTAGAGCTCTCTAGAGCAGACAATGTAGCCTACAACAATCAACATCTGCAACAACAACAGATTCAACAACTTCAACAAAACTAGAGCTCTCTATTGCACATAATAGCCTACAACAATCAACAGCTTCAATAACAGATTCAACAGCTTCAATAAAACTAGAGCACATAATAGCCTACAACAATCAACAGCTTTAGCAACAACAGATTCAAGAGCTTCAACAACAACAGATTCAACAGCTTCAACAAAATTATAGCTCTCTAGAGCACATAATAGCTTACAACAATCAACAGCTTCAACAACAGATTCAACAGCTTCAACAAAACTAGAGCTCTTTAGAGCACATAATAGCTTCCAACAATCAACAGCTTCAACAAAAACAGATTCAACAGCTCCAACAGCAACAGCTTCAACAGCAACAGATTCAACAGCTTCAACAAAACTAGAGCTAGAGCACATAATGTGGCCTACAACAAACATCTTCAACAACAACAGATTCAACAGCTTCAATTAAACTAGAGTACATAATAGCCTACAACAATCAACAGTTTCAACAATAACAGATTCAACAGCTTCAACAACAACAGTCCAACAGCTTCAACAAAACTAGAGCTCTCTAGAGCACATAATAACCTACAACAATCAACAGCTTCAACAACAACAGATTCAACAGCTTCAACAAAACTAGAGCACGTAATAGCCTGCAACAATGAACTGCTTTAACACCAACAGATTAAACAACTTTAACAACTGATTCATTAGTTTCGACAATACTAGATCTCTCTAGAGCACATATTGTAGCCTACAACAATCAACATCTTCAACTACAACAGATTCAACAACTTCAATAAAGCTAGAACACATAATAGCCTACAATAATGAACAGGTTTAACAAGAACAGATTCAACAGCTTGAACAACAACAGATTCAACAGCTTAAACAAAACTAGAGCTCTCTAGAACACATAATGTTGCCTACAGCAATCAACATCTTCAACAACAGATACAACAGCTTCAACAAAATTAGAGCTCTTTAGAGCACATAATATAGCCTACAACAATCAACATCTGCAACAACAACAGATTCAACAAACCTAGAGCTCTCTATTGCACATAATAGCCTACAACAATCAACAGCTTCAACAACAGATTCAACAGCTTCAATAAAACTAGAGCACATAATAGCCTACAACAATCAACAGCTTTAGCAACAACAGATTCAATAGCTTCAACAACAACAGATTCAACAGCTTCAACAAAATTAGAACTCTCTAGAGCACATAATAGCTTACAACAATCAACAGCTTCAACAAAACTAGAGCTCTATAGAGCACATAATAGCTTCCAACAATCAACAGCTTCAACAAAAACAGATTCAACAGCTTCAACAACGACAGCTTCAACAACAACAGATTCAACAGCTTCAACAAAACTAGAGCTAGAGCACATAATGTGGCCTACCACAATCAACATCAACAACAACAGATTCAACAGCTTCAATAAAACTAGATCTAGAGCACATAATGTGGCCTACAACAATTAACATCTTCAACAACAACAGATTCAACAGCTTCAATTAAACTAGAGTACATAATAGCCTACAACAATCAACAGTTTTAACAATAACAGATTCAACAGCTTCAACAACAACAGATCCAATGGCTTCAACAAAACTAGAGCTCTCTAGAGCACATAATAGCCTACAACAATCAACAGCTTCAACAACAACAGATTCAACAGCTTCAACAAAGCTAGAGCTCTCTAGAGCACATAATAGCTTACAATCAACATCTTGAACAACAGCAGATTCAACAGCTTCAACAACAGATTGAACAGCTTCAACAAAACTAGAGCTCTCTAGAGCACATAATAGCCTACAACAATCAACAGCTTCAACAACAGATTCAACAGCTTCAACAAGACTAGAGCTCTCTAGATCACATAATGTAGCCTACAACAATCAACAGCTTCAACAACAGATTTAACAGCTTCAACAAAACAAGAGCTCTCTAATGCACATAATAGCCTACAACAATCAACAGCTTCAACAACAACAGATTCAATAGCTTCAATAAAACTAGAGCACATAATAGCCTACAACAATCAACAGCTTTAACAAAACTAGAGCTTTCTAGAGCACATGATAGCCTACAACAATGAACAGCTTCCACAACAGATTCAACTGTTTCAACAAAACTATATAGAGCTCTCTAGAGCACATAATAGCCTACAATAATCAACAGCTTTCACAACAGATTCAACTGCTTCAACAAAACTAGAGCTCTCTAGAGCACATAATAGCCTACAACAATCAACAGCTTCAACAAAGCTAGAGCTCTCTAGAGCACATAATGTACCTTAAAAGCAATCAACATCGTCAACAACAACAGATTCATCAATTTCAACACAACTAGAGCTCTCTAGAGCACATAATAGCCTACAACATTTGACACCTTCAACAACAGATTGAACAGCTTCAACAAAACTAGAGCTCTCTAGAGCACATAATAGCCTACAACAATCAACAGCTTCAACAACAGATTCAACAGCTTCAACAAGACTAGAGCTCTCTAGAGCACATAATGTAGCCTACAACAATCAACAGCTTCAACAACAGATTTAACAGCTTCAACAAAATAAGAGCTCTCTATTGCACATAATAGCTTACAACAATCAACAGCTTCAACAACAACAGATTCAACAGCTTCAATAAAACTAGAGCACATAATAGCCTTCAACAATCAACAGCTTTAACAACAGATTCAACAGCTTCAACAAAACTAGAGCTCCCTAGAGCACATAATAGCCTACAACAATCAACAGCTTCCACAACAGATTCAACTGCTCCAACAAAACTTGAGCTCTCTAGAGCACATAGCCTACAACAATCAGCAGCTTCCACAACAGATTCAACTGCTTCAACAAAACTAGAGCTCTCTAGAACACATAATAGCCTACAACATTCAACAGCTTCAACAAAGCTAGAGCTCTCTAGAGCACATAATGTACATTACAGCAATCAACATCGTCAACGACAGATTCAACAATTTCAACAAAACGAGCTCTCTAGAGCACATAATAGCCTACAACATTTGACCACTTCAGCAACAACATATTGAACAACTTCAACAAAACTAGAGCTCACTAGAGCAGACAATGTAGCCTGCAACAATCAACATCTGCAACAACAACAGATTCAACAACTTCAACAAAACTAGAGCTCTCTATTGCACATAATAGCCTACAACAATCAACAGCTTCAACAACAGATTCAACAGCTTCAATAAAACTAGAGCACATAATGCCCTACAACAATCAACAGCTTCAACAACAGATTCAACTGCTTCAACAAAACTAGAGCTCTCTAGAACACATAATAGCCTACAACAATCAACAGCTTCAACAAAGCTAGAGCTCTCTAGAGCACATAATGTACCTTACAGCAATCAACATCGTCAACGACAGATTCAACAATTTCATAAAAGCTAGAGCTCTCTAGAGCACCTAATAGCCTACAACATTTGACACCTTCAGCAACAACATATTGAACAGCTTCAACAAAACTAGAGCTCACTAGAGCAGACAATGTAGCCTACAACAATCAGCATCTGCAGCAACAACAGATTCAACAACTTCAACAAAACTAGAGCTCTCTATTGCACATAGTAGCCTACAACAATCAACAGCTTCAACAACAGATTCAACAGCTTCAATAAAACTAGAGCACATAATGCCCTACAACAATCAACAGCTTTAGCAACAACAGATTCAACAGCTTCAACAACAACAGATTCAACAGCTTTCAACAAAACTAGAGCTCTCTAGAGCACATAATAGCCTACAACAATCAACAGCTTTAACAACAGATTTAACAGCTTCAACAAAACAAGAGCTCTCTATTGCACATAATAGCCTACAACAATCAACAGCTTCAACAACAACAGATTCAACAGCTTCAATAAAACTAGAGCACATAATAGCCTACAACAATCAACAGCTTTAACAACAACAGATTCAACAGCTTCGACAAAACTAGATCTCTCTAGAGCACATAATGTAGCCTACATCAATCAACATATTCAACAACAGATTCAACAGCTTCAATAAAACTAGAGCACATAATAGCCTACAACAATCAACAGCTTTAACAACAGATTCAACAGCTTTAACAAAACTAGAGCTCCCTAGAGCACATAATAGCCTACAACAACCAACAGCTTCCACGGCAGATTCAACTGCTTCAACAAAACTAGAGCTCTCTAGAGCACATAATAGCCTACAACAATCAACAGCTTCCACAACGGATTCAACTGCTTCAACAAAACTAGTGCTCTCTCGAGCACATAATAGCCTACAACAATCAACAGCTTCAACAAAGTAGAGCCCTCTAGAGCACATAATGTACCTTACAGCAATGAACATTGTCAACAACAGATTCAACAATTTCAACAAAACTAGAGCTCTCTAGAGCACATAATAGCCTACATTTGACACCTTCAGCAACAACATATTGAACAGCTTCAACAAAACTAGAGCTCTCTAGAGCAGACAATGTAGCCTACAACAATCAACATCTGCAACAACAGATTCAACAAACCTAGAGCTCTCTATTGCACATAATAGCCTACAACAATCAACAGCTTTAGCAACAACAGATTCAATAGCTTCAACAACAGATTCAACAGCTTCAACAAAATTAGAGTTCTCTAGAGCACATAATAGCTTACAACAATCAACAGCTTCAACAACAGATTCAACAGCTTCAACAAAACTAGAGCTCTTTAGAGCACATAATAGCTTCCAACAATCAACAGCTTCAACAACAACAGATTCAACAGCTTCAACAAAGCTAGAGCTCTCTAGAGCACATAATAGCTTACAACAATCAACAGCTTCAACAACAACAGATTCAACAGCTTCAATAAAACTAGAGCACATAATAGCCTACAACAATCAACAGCTTTAACAACAACAGATTCAACAGCTTCAACAACAGATTCAACAGCTTTGACAAAACTAGATCTCTCTAGAGCACATAATGTAGCCTACATCAATCAACATATTCAACAACAACAGATTCAACAGCTTCAATAAAACTAGAGCACATAATAGCCTACAACAATCAACAGCTTTAACAAAACTAGAGCTCCCTAGAGCACATAATAGCCTACAACAACCAACAGCTTACGCAACAGATTCAACTGCTTCAACAAAACTAGAGCTCTCTAGAGCACATTATAGCCTACAATAATCAACAGCTTCCACAACAGATTCAACTGCTTCAACAAAACTAGTGCTCTCTCGAACACATAATAGCCTACAACAATCAACAGCTTTAACAACAGATTCAACAGCTTCAACAACAGATTCAACAGCTTCGACAAAACTAAATCTCTCTAGAGCACATAATGTAGCCTACATCAATCAACATATTCAACAGCAGATTCAACAGCTTCAATAAAACTAAAGCACATAATAGCCTTCAACAATCAACAGCTTTAACAACAGATTCAACAGCTTCAACAAAACTAGAGCTCCCTAGAGCACATAATAGCCTACAACAATCAACAGCTTCCACAACAGATTCAACTGCTTCAACAAAACTAGAGCTCTCTAGAACACATAATAGCCTACAACAATCAACAGCTTCAACAAAGCTAGAGCTCTCTAGAGCACATAATGTACCTTACAGCAATCAACATCGTCAACGACAGATTCAACAATTTCATAAAAGCTAGAGCTCTCTAGAGCACCTAATAGCCTACAACATTTGACACCTTCAGCAACAACATATTGAACAGCTTCAACAAAACTAGAGCTCACTAGAGCAGACAATGTAGCCTACAACAATCAGCATCTGCAGCAACAACAGATTCAACAACTTCAACAAAACTAGAGCTCTCTATTGCACATAGTAGCCTACAACAATCAACAGCTTCAACAACAGATTCAACAGCTTCAATAAAACTAGAGCACATAATGCCCTACAACAATCAACAGCTTTAGCAACAACAGATTCAACAGCTTCAACAACAACAGATTCAACAGCTTTCAACAAAACTAGAGCTCTCTAGAGCACATAATAGCCTACAACAATCAACAGCTTTAACAACAGATTTAACAGCTTCAACAAAACAAGAGCTCTCTATTGCACATAATAGCCTACAACAATCAACAGCTTCAACAACAACAGATTCAACAGCTTCAATAAAACTAGAGCACATAATAGCCTAAAACAATCAACAGCTTTAACAACAACAGATTCAACAGCTTCGACAAAACTAGATCTCTCTAGAGCACATAATGTAGCCTACATCAATCAACATATTCAACAACAACAGATTCAACAGCTTCAATAAAACTAGAGCACATAATAGCCTACAACAATCAACAGCTTTAACAACAGATTCAACAGCTTTAACAAAACTAGAGCTCCCTAGAGCACATAATAGCCTACAACAACCAACAGCTTCCACGGCAGATTCAACTGCTTCAACAAAACTAGAGCTCTCTAGAGCACATAATAGCCTACAACAATCAACAGCTTCCACAACGGATTCAACTGCTTCAACAAAACTAGTGCTCTCTCGAGCACATAATAGCCTACAACAATCAACAGCTTCAACAAAGTAGAGCCCTCTAGAGCACATAATGTACCTTACAGCAATGAACATTGTCAACAACAGATTCAACAATTTCAACAAAACTAGAGCTCTCTAGAGCACATAATAGCCTACATTTGACACCTTCAGCAACAACATATTGAACAGCTTCAACAAAGCTAGAGCTCTCTAGAGCAGACAATGTAGCCTACAACAATCAACATCTGCAACAACAGATTCAACAAACCTAGAGCTCTCTATTGCACATAATAGCCTACAACAATCAACAGCTTCAACAACAGATTCAACAGCTTCAATAAAACAGGAGCACATAATAGCCTACAACAATCAACAGCTTTAGCAACAACAGATTCAATAGCTTCAACAACAGATTCAACAGCTTCAACAAAATTAGAGTTCTCTAGAGCACATAATAGCTTACAACAATCAACAGCTTCAACAACAGATTCAACAGCTTCAACAAAACTAGAGCTCTTTAGAGCACATAATAGCTTCCAACAATCAACAACTTCAACAACAACAGATTCAACAGCTTCAACAAAGCTAGAGCTCTCTAGAGCACATAATAGCTTACAACAATCAACAGCTTCAACAAAAACAGATTCAACAGCTTCAACAACAACAGATTTGATAGCTTCAACAAAACTAGAGCTATCTAGAGCATCTAATGTAGCCTACAACAATCAACATCTTGAACAACAACAGATTCAACAGCTTCAATAAAACTAGAGCACGTAATAGCCTACCACAATGTACAGCTTTAACACCAATAGATTAAACAGCTTCAACAACAGATTCAATAGTTTCGACAATAGCCTACAACAATCAACAGCTTTATCAACAACAGATTCAACAGCTTCAACAACAGATTCAACAGCTTCAACAAAACAAGAGCTCTCTAGAGTACATAATAGCCTACAACAATCAACAGGTTTAACAATAACAGATTCAACAGCTTAAACATAACTAGAGCTCTCTAGAGCACATAATTATCTTACAACAATCAACAGTTTCAACAAGAGATTCAACAGCTTCGACAAAACTAGAGCTCTTTAGAACACATAATGTAGCTTACAATAATCAACATCTTCAACATCAGATTCAACAGCTTGAACAAAACTAGAGCTCTCTAGAGCACATAATAGCCTATAAAAATCAACATCTTCAACAACAGATTCAACAATTTCAACAAATCTAGAGCTCTCTAGAGCTTA
This sequence comes from Stappiaceae bacterium, assembly GCA_964291365.2. Taxonomy (GTDB): domain Bacteria; phylum Pseudomonadota; class Alphaproteobacteria; order Rhizobiales; family Stappiaceae; genus JBDWFY01. Next base: position 44,845 of record OZ220002.1, on the reverse strand, counting down.
TAGTAGCTTACAACAATCAACAGGTTCAACAACAGATTCAACTGCTTCAACAAAACTAGAGCTCTCTAGAGCACATAATAGCCTACAACAATCATCAGCTTCAACAACAGATTCAACAGCTTCATCAAAACTATAGCTCTCTAGAGCACATAATGTAGCCTACAACAATCAACATCTTCAACAAAAATAGATTCAACAGCTTTAATAAACTAGAGCACATAATAGCCTACAACAATCAACAGCTTTAACAACAACAGATTCAACAGCTTCAACAAAACTAGAGCTCTCTATTGCACATAATAGCCTGCAACAATCAACAGCTTCAACAACAGATTCGACAGCTTAAACAAAACTAGAGCTCTCTATAGCATATAATAGCCTACAACAATCAACTACTTCAACAACAACAGATTCGACGGCTTAAACAAAACTAGACCTCTCTATAACATATAATAGCCTACAAAATCAACAATTTCAACAACAGATTCGACAGCTTAAACAAAACTAGAGCTTTCTATAACATATAATAGCCTACAACAATCAACAGCTTCAACAACAGATTCAACAGCTTAAAGAAAACTAGAGCTCTCTATAGCATATAATAGCCTACAACAATCAACAGCTTCAACAACAACAGATTCAACAGCTTCAACAAAACTAGAACTCTCTAGAGCACATAATGTAGCCTACAACAATCAACATCTTCAACAAAAATAGATTCAATAGCTTTAATAAACTAGAGCACATAATAGCCTACAACAATCAACAGCTTTAACAACAACAGATTCAACAGCTTCAACAAAACTAGAGCTCTCTAGAGCACATAATATCTTACAACAATCAACAGCTTCTACAACAAATTCAACAGCTTCAACATAGTGATTGAAGCTATTGATTTATTGGGGCGAGCCTACACTTACACAAAAGAGACTGTACTCACAATCAACAGCTTCAATTGTACTAACAAGATCAACTGATTGAACAGCTTCAACACTACCAACAATCAACAGCTTCAACAACAACAGATTCAACATCAACGACAATCAACAACTTCAACATGGTTAACAAAGCTAGAGCTCTCTAGAGCACATAATGTACCTTAAAAGCAATCAACATCGTCAACAACAACAGATTCATCAATTTCAACAAAACTAGAGCTCTCTAGAGCACATAATAGCCTACAACAATCAACAGCTTCAACAACAACAGATTCAACAGCTTCAACAAAGCTAGAGCTCTCTAGAGCACATAATAGCTTACAATCAACATCTTGAACAACAGCAGATTCAACAGCTTCAACAACAGATTGAACAGCTTCAACAAAACTAGAGCTCTCTAGAGCACATAATAGCCTACAACAATCAACAGCTTCAACAACAGATTCAACAGCTTCAACAAGACTAGAGCTCTCTAGATCACATAATGTAGCCTACAACAATCAACAGCTTCAACAACAGATTTAACAGCTTCAACAAAACAAGAGCTCTCTAATGCACATAATAGCCTACAACAATCAACAGCTTCAACAACAACAGATTCAATAGCTTCAATAAAACTAGAGCACATAATAGCCTACAACAATCAACAGCTTTAACAAAACTAGAGCTTTCTAGAGCACATGATAGCCTACAACAATGAACAGCTTCCACAACAGATTCAACTGTTTCAACAAAACTATATAGAGCTCTCTAGAGCACATAATAGCCTACAATAATCAACAGCTTTCACAACAGATTCAACTGCTTCAACAAAACTAGAGCTCTCTAGAGCACATAATAGCCTACAACAATCAACAGCTTCAACAAAGCTAGAGCTCTCTAGAGCACATAATGTACCTTAAAAGCAATCAACATCGTCAACAACAACAGATTCATCAATTTCAACACAACTAGAGCTCTCTAGAGCACATAATAGCCTACAACATTTGACACCTTCAACAACAGATTGAACAGCTTCAACAAAACTAGAGCTCTCTAGAGCACATAATAGCCTACAACAATCAACAGCTTCAACAACAGATTCAACAGCTTCAACAAGACTAGAGCTCTCTAGAGCACATAATGTAGCCTACAACAATCAACAGCTTCAACAACAGATTTAACAGCTTCAACAAAATAAGAGCTCTCTATTGCACATAATAGCTTACAACAATCAACAGCTTCAACAACAACAGATTCAACAGCTTCAATAAAACTAGAGCACATAATAGCCTTCAACAATCAACAGCTTTAACAACAGATTCAACAGCTTCAACAAAACTAGAGCTCCCTAGAGCACATAATAGCCTACAACAATCAACAGCTTCCACAACAGATTCAACTGCTCCAACAAAACTTGAGCTCTCTAGAGCACATAGCCTACAACAATCAGCAGCTTCCACAACAGATTCAACTGCTTCAACAAAACTAGAGCTCTCTAGAACACATAATAGCCTACAACATTCAACAGCTTCAACAAAGCTAGAGCTCTCTAGAGCACATAATGTACATTACAGCAATCAACATCGTCAACGACAGATTCAACAATTTCAACAAAACGAGCTCTCTAGAGCACATAATAGCCTACAACATTTGACCACTTCAGCAACAACATATTGAACAACTTCAACAAAACTAGAGCTCACTAGAGCAGACAATGTAGCCTGCAACAATCAACATCTGCAACAACAACAGATTCAACAACTTCAACAAAACTAGAGCTCTCTATTGCACATAATAGCCTACAACAATCAACAGCTTCAACAACAGATTCAACAGCTTCAATAAAACTAGAGCACATAATGCCCTACAACAATCAACAGCTTCAACAACAGATTCAACTGCTTCAACAAAACTAGAGCTCTCTAGAACACATAATAGCCTACAACAATCAACAGCTTCAACAAAGCTAGAGCTCTCTAGAGCACATAATGTACCTTACAGCAATCAACATCGTCAACGACAGATTCAACAATTTCATAAAAGCTAGAGCTCTCTAGAGCACCTAATAGCCTACAACATTTGACACCTTCAGCAACAACATATTGAACAGCTTCAACAAAACTAGAGCTCACTAGAGCAGACAATGTAGCCTACAACAATCAGCATCTGCAGCAACAACAGATTCAACAACTTCAACAAAACTAGAGCTCTCTATTGCACATAGTAGCCTACAACAATCAACAGCTTCAACAACAGATTCAACAGCTTCAATAAAACTAGAGCACATAATGCCCTACAACAATCAACAGCTTTAGCAACAACAGATTCAACAGCTTCAACAACAACAGATTCAACAGCTTTCAACAAAACTAGAGCTCTCTAGAGCACATAATAGCCTACAACAATCAACAGCTTTAACAACAGATTTAACAGCTTCAACAAAACAAGAGCTCTCTATTGCACATAATAGCCTACAACAATCAACAGCTTCAACAACAACAGATTCAACAGCTTCAATAAAACTAGAGCACATAATAGCCTACAACAATCAACAGCTTTAACAACAACAGATTCAACAGCTTCGACAAAACTAGATCTCTCTAGAGCACATAATGTAGCCTACATCAATCAACATATTCAACAACAGATTCAACAGCTTCAATAAAACTAGAGCACATAATAGCCTACAACAATCAACAGCTTTAACAACAGATTCAACAGCTTTAACAAAACTAGAGCTCCCTAGAGCACATAATAGCCTACAACAACCAACAGCTTCCACGGCAGATTCAACTGCTTCAACAAAACTAGAGCTCTCTAGAGCACATAATAGCCTACAACAATCAACAGCTTCCACAACGGATTCAACTGCTTCAACAAAACTAGTGCTCTCTCGAGCACATAATAGCCTACAACAATCAACAGCTTCAACAAAGTAGAGCCCTCTAGAGCACATAATGTACCTTACAGCAATGAACATTGTCAACAACAGATTCAACAATTTCAACAAAACTAGAGCTCTCTAGAGCACATAATAGCCTACATTTGACACCTTCAGCAACAACATATTGAACAGCTTCAACAAAACTAGAGCTCTCTAGAGCAGACAATGTAGCCTACAACAATCAACATCTGCAACAACAGATTCAACAAACCTAGAGCTCTCTATTGCACATAATAGCCTACAACAATCAACAGCTTTAGCAACAACAGATTCAATAGCTTCAACAACAGATTCAACAGCTTCAACAAAATTAGAGTTCTCTAGAGCACATAATAGCTTACAACAATCAACAGCTTCAACAACAGATTCAACAGCTTCAACAAAACTAGAGCTCTTTAGAGCACATAATAGCTTCCAACAATCAACAGCTTCAACAACAACAGATTCAACAGCTTCAACAAAGCTAGAGCTCTCTAGAGCACATAATAGCTTACAACAATCAACAGCTTCAACAACAACAGATTCAACAGCTTCAATAAAACTAGAGCACATAATAGCCTACAACAATCAACAGCTTTAACAACAACAGATTCAACAGCTTCAACAACAGATTCAACAGCTTTGACAAAACTAGATCTCTCTAGAGCACATAATGTAGCCTACATCAATCAACATATTCAACAACAACAGATTCAACAGCTTCAATAAAACTAGAGCACATAATAGCCTACAACAATCAACAGCTTTAACAAAACTAGAGCTCCCTAGAGCACATAATAGCCTACAACAACCAACAGCTTACGCAACAGATTCAACTGCTTCAACAAAACTAGAGCTCTCTAGAGCACATTATAGCCTACAATAATCAACAGCTTCCACAACAGATTCAACTGCTTCAACAAAACTAGTGCTCTCTCAAACACATAATAGCCTACAACAATCAACAGCTTTAACAACAGATTCAACAGCTTCAACAACAGATTCAACAGCTTCGACAAAACTAAATCTCTCTAGAGCACATAATGTAGCCTACATCAATCAACATATTCAACAGCAGATTCAACAGCTTCAATAAAACTAAAGCACATAATAGCCTTCAACAATCAACAGCTTTAACAACAGATTCAACAGCTTCAACAAAACTAGAGCTCCCTAGAGCACATAATAGCCTACAACAATCAACAGCTTCCACAACAGATTCAACTGCTTCAACAAAACTAGAGCTCTCTAGAACACATAATAGCCTACAACAATCAACAGCTTCAACAAAGCTAGAGCTCTCTAGAGCACATAATGTACCTTACAGCAATCAACATCGTCAACGACAGATTCAACAATTTCATAAAAGCTAGAGCTCTCTAGAGCACCTAATAGCCTACAACATTTGACACCTTCAGCAACAACATATTGAACAGCTTCAACAAAACTAGAGCTCACTAGAGCAGACAATGTAGCCTACAACAATCAGCATCTGCAGCAACAACAGATTCAACAACTTCAACAAAACTAGAGCTCTCTATTGCACATAGTAGCCTACAACAATCAACAGCTTCAACAACAGATTCAACAGCTTCAATAAAACTAGAGCACATAATGCCCTACAACAATCAACAGCTTTAGCAACAACAGATTCAACAGCTTCAACAACAACAGATTCAACAGCTTTCAACAAAACTAGAGCTCTCTAGAGCACATAATAGCCTACAACAATCAACAGCTTTAACAACAGATTTAACAGCTTCAACAAAACAAGAGCTCTCTATTGCACATAATAGCCTACAACAATCAACAGCTTCAACAACAACAGATTCAACAGCTTCAATAAAACTAGAGCACATAATAGCCTAAAACAATCAACAGCTTTAACAACAACAGATTCAACAGCTTCGACAAAACTAGATCTCTCTAGAGCACATAATGTAGCCTACATCAATCAACATATTCAACAACAACAGATTCAACAGCTTCAATAAAACTAGAGCACATAATAGCCTACAACAATCAACAGCTTTAACAACAGATTCAACAGCTTTAACAAAACTAGAGCTCCCTAGAGCACATAATAGCCTACAACAACCAACAGCTTCCACGGCAGATTCAACTGCTTCAACAAAACTAGAGCTCTCTAGAGCACATAATAGCCTACAACAATCAACAGCTTCCACAACGGATTCAACTGCTTCAACAAAACTAGTGCTCTCTCGAGCACATAATAGCCTACAACAATCAACAGCTTCAACAAAGTAGAGCCCTCTAGAGCACATAATGTACCTTACAGCAATGAACATTGTCAACAACAGATTCAACAATTTCAACAAAACTAGAGCTCTCTAGAGCACATAATAGCCTACATTTGACACCTTCAGCAACAACATATTGAACAGCTTCAACAAAGCTAGAGCTCTCTAGAGCAGACAATGTAGCCTACAACAATCAACATCTGCAACAACAGATTCAACAAACCTAGAGCTCTCTATTGCACATAATAGCCTACAACAATCAACAGCTTCAACAACAGATTCAACAGCTTCAATAAAACAGGAGCACATAATAGCCTACAACAATCAACAGCTTTAGCAACAACAGATTCAATAGCTTCAACAACAGATTCAACAGCTTCAACAAAATTAGAGTTCTCTAGAGCACATAATAGCTTACAACAATCAACAGCTTCAACAACAGATTCAACAGCTTCAACAAAACTAGAGCTCTTTAGAGCACATAATAGCTTCCAACAATCAACAACTTCAACAACAACAGATTCAACAGCTTCAACAAAGCTAGAGCTCTCTAGAGCACATAATAGCTTACAACAATCAACAGCTTCAACAAAAACAGATTCAACAGCTTCAACAACAACAGATTTGATAGCTTCAACAAAACTAGAGCTATCTAGAGCATCTAATGTAGCCTACAACAATCAACATCTTGAACAACAACAGATTCAACAGCTTCAATAAAACTAGAGCACGTAATAGCCTACCACAATGTACAGCTTTAACACCAATAGATTAAACAGCTTCAACAACAGATTCAATAGTTTCGACAATAGCCTACAACAATCAACAGCTTTATCAACAACAGATTCAACAGCTTCAACAACAGATTCAACAGCTTCAACAAAACAAGAGCTCTCTAGAGTACATAATAGCCTACAACAATCAACAGGTTTAACAATAACAGATTCAACAGCTTAAACATAACTAGAGCTCTCTAGAGCACATAATTATCTTACAACAATCAACAGTTTCAACAAGAGATTCAACAGCTTCGACAAAACTAGAGCTCTTTAGAACACATAATGTAGCTTACAATAATCAACATCTTCAACATCAGATTCAACAGCTTGAACAAAACTAGAGCTCTCTAGAGCACATAATAGCCTATAAAAATCAACATCTTCAACAACAGATTCAACAATTTCAACAAATCTAGAGCTCTCTAGAGCTTATAGTAGCTTACAACAATCAACAGGTTCAACAACAGATTCAACTGCTTCAACAAAACTAGAGCTCTCTAGAGCACATAATAGCCTACAACAATCATCAGCTTCAACAACAGATTCAACAGCTTCATCAAAACTATAGCTCTCTAGAGCACATAATGTAGCCTACAACAATCAACATCTTCAACAAAAATAGATTCAACAGCTTTAATAAACTAGAGCACATAATAGCCTACAACAATCAACAGCTTTAACAACAACAGATTCAACAGCTTCAACAAAACTAGAGCTCTCTATTGCACATAATAGCCTGCAACAATCAACAGCTTCAACAACAGATTCGACAGCTTAAACAAAACTAGAGCTCTCTATAGCATATAATAGCCTACAACAATCAACTACTTCAACAACAACAGATTCGACGGCTTAAACAAAACTAGACCTCTCTATAACATATAATAGCCTACAAAATCAACAATTTCAACAACAGATTCGACAGCTTAAACAAAACTAGAGCTTTCTATAACATATAATAGCCTACAACAATCAACAGCTTCAACAACAGATTCAACAGCTTAAAGAAAACTAGAGCTCTCTATAGCATATAATAGCCTACAACAATCAACAGCTTCAACAACAACAGATTCAACAGCTTCAACAAAACTAGAACTCTCTAGAGCACATAATGTAGCCTACAACAATCAACATCTTCAACAAAAATAGATTCAATAGCTTTAATAAACTAGAGCACATAATAGCCTACAACAATCAACAGCTTTAACAACAACAGATTCAACAGCTTCAACAAAACTAGAGCTCTCTAGAGCACATAATATCTTACAACAATCAACAGCTTCTACAACAAATTCAACAGCTTCAACATAGTGATTGAAGCTATTGATTTATTGGGGCGAGCCTACACTTACACAAAAGAGACTGTACTCACAATCAACAGCTTCAATTGTACTAACAAGATCAACTGATTGAACAGCTTCAACACTACCAACAATCAACAGCTTCAACAACAACAGATTCAACATCAACGACAATCAACAACTTCAACATGGTTATCAACAGATTTAACAACTGATTCAACAGCTTCAACAATCAACAGCTTCAAAAAGAGATTCAACAACTACAGCTTCAACAATCAACAGCTTCAACAAAACTAGAGCTCTCAAGAGATCATAATAGCCTAAATAGTCAACAGCTTCAACAACAGATTCGACAGCTTTAACAAAACTAGACCTCTCTATAACATATAATAGCCTACAACAATCAACAGCTTCAACAACAGATTCAACAGCTTAAACAAACAAGACCTCTCTATAGCATATAATAGCCTACAACAATCAACAGCTTCAACAACAGATTCAACAGCTTCAACAAAATTAGAGCTCTCTATTGCACATAATAGCCTACAACAATCAACAGCTTCAACAACAACAGATTCGACAGCTTAAACAAAACTAGAGCTCTCTATAGCATATAATAGCCTACAACAATCAACTACTTCAACAACAGATTCGACAGCTTAAACAAAACTAGACCTCTCTATAACATATAATGGCCTACAACAATCAACAATTTCAACAACAGATTCGACAGCTTAAATAAAACTAGAGCTCTCTCTAACATATAATAGCCTACAACAATCAACAGCTTCAACAACAGATTCAACAGCTTAAACAAAACTAGAGCTCTCTATAGCGTATAATAGCCTACAACAATCAACAGCTTTAACAACAACAGATTCAACAGCTTCAATTAAACTAGGGAACTTAATAGCCTACAACAATCAACAGCTTCAACAAAACTAGAGCTCACTAGAGCATATAATAGCCTACAATCAACAGCTTCAACCACAGATTCAACAGCTTCAACAAAACTAGAGTTCTCTAAAGCACATAATGTAGCCTACAACAATCAACAGCTTCAACCACAGATTCAACAGCTTCAACAAAACTAGAGCTCTCTAAAGCACATAATGTAGCCTACAACAATCAACAGCTTCAACAAAACTAGAGCTCACTAGAGCATATAATAGCCTACAATCAACAGCTTCAACCACAGATTCAACAGCTTCAACTAAACTAGAGCTCTCTATTGCACACAATGTAGCCTACAACAATCAACAGCTTCAACAACAGATTCAACAGCTTAAAAAAAACTAGAGCTGTCTATAGCATGTAATAGCCTACAACAATCAACACCTTCAACAACAGATTCGACAGCTTAAACAAAAATTAGACCTCTCCATAAGATATAATAGCCTACAACAATCAACAACTTCAACAACAGATTCAACTGCTTAAACAAAACTAGAGCTCTCTAGAGCACATAATAACCTACAACAATCAACACCTTCAACAACAGATTCAACTGCTTCAACAAAACTAGAGCTCTCTAAAGCACATAAAGTAGCCTACAACAATCAACAGCTTCAACAACAGATTCAACAACTTCAACAAAACTAGAGCTCTCTATTACACGTAATAGCCTACAACAATCAACAGCTTCAACAACAACAGATTCAACAGCTTGAACAAAACTAGAGTTCTCTATAGCATATAATAGCCTACAACAATCAACAGCTTCAACAACAACAGATTCAACAGCTTAAACAAAACTAGACCTCTCTATAAGATATAATAGCCTACAACAATCAACAGCTTCAACAACAGATTCTACAGCTTCAACAAAATTAGAGCTCTCTATTGCACATAATAGCCTACAACAATCCACAGCTTCAACAACAACAGATTCGACAGCTTAAACAAAACTAGAGCTCTCTATAGCATATAATAGCCTACAACAATCAACAATTTCAACAACAGATTCGACAGCTTAAATAAAGTTAGAGCTCTCTATAACATATAATAGCCTACAACAATCAACAGCTTCAACAACAGATTCAACAGCTTAAACAAAACTAGAGCTCTCTATAGCATATAATAGCCTACAACAATCAACAGCTTCAACAACAACAGATTCAACAGCTTCAACAAAACTAGAGCTCTCTATTGCACATAATAGCCTACAACAATCAACTTCTTCAACAACAGATTCAACAGCTTCAATTAAACTAGAGCACATAATAGCCTACAACGATCAACAGCTTTAACAGAAATAGATTCAACAGCTTCAACAAAACTAGAGCTCTCTAGAGCACATAATAGCTTACAACAATCAACAGCTTCTACAACAAATTCAACAGCTTCAACATAGTGATGGAAGGTATTGATTTATTGGGGTGAGCCAACACTTACACAAAATAGACTGTACTCACAATCAACAGCTTTAATTGTACTAACAAGATCAACTGATTGAACAGCTTTAACACTACCAACAATCAACAGCTTCAACAACAACGGATTCAACATCAACAACAATCAACAACTTCAACATGGTTATCAACAGATTTAACAACTGATTCAACAGCTTCAACAATCAACAGCTTCAGAAACAGATTCAACAACTACAGCTTCAACAATCAACAGCTTCAACAAAACTAGAGCTCTCAAGAGCTCATAATAGCCTACAACAGTCAACAGCTTCAACAACAGATTCAACTGCTTCAACAAAACTAGTGCTCTCTAAAGCACATAATGTAACCTACAACAATCAACAGCTTCAACAACAACAGATTCAACAACTTCAACAAAACTTGAGCTCTCTATAGCATATAATAGCCTACAACTATCAACAGCTTCAACAACAACAGATTCAACAGCTTGAACAAAACTAGAGCTCTCTATAGCATATAATAGCCTACAACAATCAACTGCTTCAACAACAACAGATTCGACAGCTTGAACAAAACTAGACCTCTCTATTACATATAATAGCCTACAACAATCAACAGCTTCAACAACAGATTCAACAGTTTGAACAAAACTAGAGCTCTCTATAGTATATAATAGCCTACAACAATCAACAGCTTCAACAACAACAGATTCAACAGCTTTGACATAACTAGAGCTCTCTAGAGCACATAATGTAGCCTACAACAATCAACATCTTCAACAAATATAGATTCAACAGCTTTAATAAACTAGAGCTCATAATAGCCTACAACAATCAACAGCTTTAACAACAACAGATTCAACATCTTCAACAAAACTAGAGCTCTCTAGAGCACATAATAGCTTACAACAATCAACAGCTTCTACAACAAGTTCAACAGCTTCAACATAGTGATTGAAGCTAGTAATTTATTAGTGCGAGCCTACACTTACACAAAATAGACTGTACTCACAATCAACAGCTTTAATTGTACTAACAAGATCAACTGATTGAACAGCTTCAACAGTACCAACAATCAACCGCTTCAACAACAACAGATTCAACATCAACGACAATCAACAACTTCAACATGGTTATCAACAGATTTAACAACTGATTCAACAGCTTCAAAAACAGATTCAACAACTACAGCTTCAACAATCAACAGCTTCAACAACAGATTTAACAGCTTCAACAAAACTAGAGCTCTCAAGAGCTCATAATAGCCTACAACAATCAACAGCTTTAACAACAGATTTAACAGCTTCAACAAAACAAGAGCTCTCTATTGCACATAATAGCCTACAACAATCAACAGCTTCAACAACAACAGATTCAACAGCTTCAATAAAACTAGAGCACATAATAGCCTACAACAATCAACAGCTTTAACAACAACAGATTCAACAGCTTCGACAAAACTAGATCTCTCTAGAGCACATAATGTAGCCTACATCAATCAACATATTCAACAACAACAGATTCAACAGCTTCAATAAAACTAGAGCACATAATAGCCTACAACAATCAACAGCTTTAACAACATATTCACAGCTTTAACAAAACTAGAGCTCCCTAGAGCACGTAATAGCCTACAACAACCAACAGCTTCCACGACAGATTCAACTGCTTCAACAAAACTAGAGCTCTCTAGAGCACATAATAGCCTACAACAATCAACAGCTTCCACAACGGATTCAACTGCTTCAACAAAACTAGTGCTCTCTCGAGCACATAATAGGCTACAACAATCAACAGCTTCAACAAAGTAGAGCCCTCTAGAGCACATAATGTACCTTACAGCAATCAACATCGTCAACCACAGATTCAACAATTTTAACAAAACTAGAGCTCTCTAGAGCACATAATAGCCTACATTTGACAACTTCAGCAACAACATATTGAACACCCTAAACAAACCTAGAGCTCTCTATTGCACATAATAGCCTACAACAATCAACAGCTTCAACAACAGATTCAACAGCTTCAATATAACAGGAGCACATAATAGCCTACAACAATCAACAGCTTTAGCAACAACAGATTCAATAGCTTCAACAACAGATTCAACAGCTTCAACAAAATTAGAGCTCTCTAGAGCACATAATAGCTTACAACAATCAACAGCTTTAACAACAGATTCAACAGCTTCAACAAAACTAGAGCTCTTTAGAGCACATAATAGCTTCCAACAATCAACAGCTTTAACATCAGCAGACTCAACAGCTTCAATATTATTACAACAGATTCAACAGCTTTAACAAAACTAGAGCTCTCTAGAGCACAAAATAGCCTACAACAATCAACAGCTTTAACAACAGCAGATTCAACAGCTTCAACAACAGATTCAACGGCTACAACAAAACAAGAGCTCTCTAGAGTACATAATAGCCTACAACAATCAACATCTTCAACAACAACAGATTCAACAGCTTCAATAAAACTAGAGCACATAAAAGCCTACAAAAATGAACAGCTTCAACAACAACAGATTCAACAGCTTCAACAAAAACAGAGTTCTCTAGAGTTCATGATAGCCTACAACAATCAACAGCTTCAACAACAGATTTAACAGCTTTGACAAAACTAGAGCTCTCTAGAGCACATAATGTAGCCTACAACAATCAACATCTTCAACAACAACAGATTCAACAACTTCAACAAAACTAGAGCTCTCTATAGCATATAATAGCCTACAACTATCAACAGCTTCAACAACAACAGATTCAACAGCTTGAACAAAACTAGAGCTCTCTATAACATATAATAGCCTACAACAATCAACTGCTTCAACAAAAACAGATTCGACAGCTTAAACAAAACTAGACCTCTCTATAACATATAATAGCCTACAACAATCAACAGCTTCAACAACAGATTCAACAGCTTAAACAAAACTAGAGCTCTCTATAGTATATAATAGCCTACAACAATCAACTGCTTCAACAACAACAGATTCGACAGCTTTAACAAAGCTAGACCTCTCTATAAGATATAATAGCCTACAACAATCAACAGCTTCAACAACAGATTCAACATCTTCAACAAAACTAGAGCTCTCTATAGCATATAATAGCCTACAACAATCAACAGCTTCAACAACAACAGATTCAACAGCTTCAACAAAACTAGAGCTCTCTATTGCACATAATAGCCTACAACAATCAACTTCTTCAACAAAAATAGATTCAACAGCTGTAATAAAAATAGAGCACATAATAGCCTACAACAATCAACAGCTTTAACAACAACAGATTCAACAGCTTCAATTAAACTAGGGCATTTAATAGCCTACAACAATCAACAGCTTCAACAAAACTAGAGCTCACTAGAGCATATAATAGCCTACAATCAACAGCTTCAACCACAGATTCAACAGCTTCAACAAAACTAGAGCTCTCTAAACCACATAATGTAGCCTACAACAATCAACAGCTTCAACAACAACAGATTCAACAGCTTGAACAAAACTAGAGCTCTCTATAGCATATAATAGCCTACAACAATCAACAGCTTCAACAACAACAGATTCAACAGCTTAAACAAAACTGGAGCTCTCTATAGCATATAATAGCCTACAACAATCAACAGCTTCAACAACAACAGATTCAACAGCTTCAACAAAACTAGAGCTCTCTATTGCACATAATAGCCTACAACAATCAACTTCTTCAACAAAAATAGATTCAACTGCTTTAATAAAAATAGAGCACATAATAGCCTACAACAATCAACAGCTTTAACAACAACAGATTCAACAGCTTCAATTAAACTAGGGCATTTAATAGCCTACAACAATCAACAGCTTCAACAAAACTAGAGCTCACTAGAGCATATAATAGCCTACAATCAACAGCTTCAACCACAGATTCAACAGCTTCAACAAAACTAGAGCTCTCTAAAGCACATAATGTAGCCTACAACAATCAACAGCTTCAACAACAACAGATTCAACAGCTTGAACAAAACTAGAGCTCTCTATAGCATATAATAGCCTACAACAATCAACAGCTTCAACAACAACAGATTCAACAGCTTAAACAAAACTAGACCTCTCTATAAGATATAATAGCCTACAACAATCAACAGCTTCAACAACAGATTCAACAGCTTCAACAAAATTAGAGCTCTCTATTGCACATAATAGCCTACAACAATCAATAGCTTCAACAACAACAGATTCGACAGCATAAACATAACTAGAGCTCTCTATAGCATATAATAGCCTACAACAATCAACAGCTTCAACAACAGATTCGACAGCTTAAACAAAACTAGACCTCTCTATAACATATAATAGCCTAAAACAATCAACAGCTTCAACAACAGATTGAACAGCTTAAACAAAACTAGAGCTCTCTATAGCATATAATAGCCTACAACAATCAACAGCTTCAACAACAACAGATTCAACAGCTTCAACAAAACTAGAGCTCTCTATTGCACATAATAGCCTACAACAATCAACTTCTTCAACAAAAATAGATTCAACAGCTTTAATAAAAATAGAGCACATAATAGCCTACAACAATCAACAGCTTTAACAACAGATTCAACAGCTTCAATTAAACTAGGGAACTTAATAGCCTACAACAATCAACAGCTTCAACAAAACTAGAGCTCACTAGAGCATATAATAGCCTACAATCAACAGCTTCAACCACAGATTCAACAGCTTCAACAAAACTAGAGCTCTCTAAAGCACATAATGTAGCCTACAACAATCAACAGCTTCAACCACAGATTCAACAGCTTCAACAAAACTAGAGCTCTCTAAAACACATAATGTAGCCTACAACAATCAACAGCTTCAACAAAACTAGAGCTCACTAGAGCATGTAATAGCCTACAATCAACAGCTTCAACGACAGATTCAACAGCTTCAACAAAACTAGAGCTCTCTAATGCACATAATGTAGCCTACAACAATCAACAGCTTCAACAACAACAGATTCAACAGCTTAAAAAAAACTAGAGCTGTCTATAGCATGTAATAGCCTACAACAATCAACAGCTTCAACAACAACAGATTCAACAGCTTAAACAAAAATTAGACCTCTCTATAGCCTGCAACAATCAACAGCTTCAACAACAGATTCAACAGCTTAAACAAAACTAGAGCTCTCTAGAGCACATAATAACTTACAACAATCAACAGCTTCAACAACAGATTCAACTGCTTCAACAAAACTAGTGCTCTCTAAAGCACATAAAGTAGCCTACAACAATCAACAGCTTCAACAACAAATTCAACAACTTCAACAAAACTAGAGCTCTCTATTACGCGTAATTGCCTACAACAATCAACAGCTTCAACAACAGATTCAACAGCTTGAACAAAACTAGAGCCCTCTATAGCATTTAATAGCCTACAACAATCAACAGCTTCAACAACAACAGATTCAACAGCTTAAACAAAACTAGACCTCTCTATAAGTTATAATAGCCTACAACAATCAACAGCTTCAGCAACAGATTCAACAGCTTCAACAAAATTAGAGCTCTCTATTGCACATAATAGCCTACAACAATCAACAGCTTCAACAACAACAGATTCGACAGCTTAAACAAAACTAGAGCTCTCTATAGCATATAATAGCCTACAACAATCAACTACTTCAACAACAGATTCGACAGCTTAAACAAAACTAGACCTCTCTATAACATATAATAGCCTACAACAATCAACTACTTCAACAACAGATTCGACAGCTTAAACAAAACTAGACCTCTCTATAACATATAATAGCCTACAACAATCAACAATTTCAACAACAGATTCGACAGCTTAAATATAACTAGAGCTCTCTATAAGATATAATAGCCTACAACAATCAACAGCTTCAACAACAGATTCAACAGCTTCAACAAAATTAGAACTCTCTAGAGCACATAATAGCCTACAACAATCAACAGCTTCAACAACAACAGATTCGACAGCTTAAACAAAACTAGAGCTCTCGATAGCATATACTGATAGCCTACAACAATCAACTACTTCAACAACAGATTCGACAGCTTAAACAAAACTAGAGCTCTCTATAACATATAATAGCCTACAACAATCAACAGCTTCAACAACAACAGATTCAACAGCTTGAACAAAACTAGAGCTCTCTATAGCATATAATAGCCTACAACAATCAACAGCTTCAACAACAACAGATTCAACAGCTTAAACAAAACTAGACCTCTCTATAAGATATAATAGCCTACAACAATCAACAGCTTCAACAACAGATTCAACAGCTTCAACAAAATTAGAGCTCTCTATTGCACATAATAGCCTACAACAATCAATAGCTTCAACAACAACAGATTCGACAGCATAAACATAACTAGAGCTCTCTATAGCATATAATAGCCTACAACAATCAACAGCTTCAACAACAGATTCGACAGCTTAAACAAAACTAGACCTCTCTATAACATATAATAGCCTACAACAATCAACAGCTTCAACAACAGATTGAACAGCTTAAACAAAACTAGAGCTCTCTATAGCATATAATAGCCTACAACAATCAACAGCTTCAACAACAACAGATTCAACAGCTTCAACAAAACTAGAGCTCTCTATTGCACATAATAGCCTACAACAATCAACTTCTTCAACAAAAATAGATTCAACAGCTTTAATAAAAATAGAGCACATAATAGCCTACAACAATCAACAGCTTTAACAACAGATTCAACAGCTTCAATTAAACTAGGGAACTTAATAGCCTACAACAATCAACAGCTTCAACAAAACTAGAGCTCACTAGAGCATATAATAGCCTACAATCAACAGCTTCAACCACAGATTCAACAGCTTCAACAAAACTAGAGCTCTCTAAAGCACATAATGTAGCCTACAACAATCAACAGCTTCAACCACAGATTCAACAGCTTCAACAAAACTAGAGCTCTCTAAAGCACATAATGTAGCCTACAACAATCAACAGCTTCAACAAAACTAGAGCTCACTAGAGCATGTAATAGCCTACAATCAACAGCTTCAACGACAGATTCAACAGCTTCAACAAAACTAGAGCTCTCTAATGCACATAATGTAGCCTACAACAATCAACAGCTTCAACAACAACAGATTCAACAGCTTAAAAAAAACTAGAGCTGTCTATAGCATGTAATAGCCTACAACAATCAACAGCTTCAACAACAACAGATTCAACAGCTTAAACAAAAATTAGACCTCTCTATAGCCTGCAACAATCAACAGCTTCAACAACAGATTCAACAGCTTAAACAAAACTAGAGCTCTCTAGAGCACATAATAACTTACAACAATCAACAGCTTCAACAACAGATTCAACTGCTTCAACAAAACTAGTGCTCTCTAAAGCACATAAAGTAGCCTACAACAATCAACAGCTTCAACAACAAATTCAACAACTTCAACAAAACTAGAGCTCTCTATTACGCGTAATTGCCTACAACAATCAACAGCTTCAACAACAGATTCAACAGCTTGAACAAAACTAGAGCCCTCTATAGCATTTAATAGCCTACAACAATCAACAGCTTCAACAACAACAGATTCAACAGCTTAAACAAAACTAGACATCTCTATAAGTTATAATAGCCTACAACAATCAACAGCTTCAGCAACAGATTCAACAGCTTCAACAAAATTAGAGCTCTCTATTGCACATAATAGCCTACAACAATCAACAGCTTCAACAACAACAGATTCGACAGCTTAAACAAAACTAGAGCTCTCTATAGCATATAATAGCCTACAACAATCAACTACTTCAACAACAGATTCGACAGCTTAAACAAAACTAGACCTCTCTATAACATATAATAGCCTACAACAATCAACTACTTCAACAACGGATTCGACAGCTTAAACAAAACTAGACCTCTCTATAACATATAATAGCCTACAACAATCAACAATTTCAACAACAGATTCGACAGCTTAAATATAACTAGAGCTCTCTATAAGATATAATAGCCTACAACAATCAACAGCTTCAACAACAGATTCAACAGCTTCAACAAAATTAGAACTCTCTAGAGCACATAATAGCCTACAACAATCAACAGCTTCAACAACAACAGATTCGACAGCTTAAACAAAACTAGAGCTCTCGATAGCATATACTGATAGCCTACAACAATCAACTACTTCAACAACAGATTCGACAGCTTAAACAAAACTAGAGCTCTCTATAACATATAATAGCCTACAACAATCAACAGCTTCAACAACAGATTCAACAGCTTAAACAAAACTAGAGCTCTCTATAGCATATAATAGCCTACAACAATCAACAGCTTCAACCACAGATTCAACAGCTTCAACAAAACTAGAGCTCTCTAAAGCACATAATGTAACCTACAACAATCGACAGCTTCAACCACAGATTCAACAGCTTCAACAAAACTAGAGCTCTCTAAAGCACATAATGTAGCCTACAACAATCAACAGCTTCAACAAAACTAGAGCTCACCAGAGCATGTAATAGCCTACAATCAACAACTTCAACGACAGATTCAACAGCTTCAACAAAACTAGAGCTCTCTAAAGCACATAATGTAGCCTACAACAATCAACAGCTTCAACCACAGATTCAACAGCTTCAACAAAACTAGAGCTCTCTAAAGCACATAATGTAGCCTACAACAATCAACAGCTTCAACAAAACTAGAGCTCACTAGAGCATGTAATAGCCTACAATCAACAGCTTCAACGACAGATTCAACAGCTTCAACAAAACTAGAGCTCTCTAATGCACATAATGTAGCCTACAACAATCAACAGCTTCAACAACAACAGATTCAACAGCTTAAAAAAAACTAGAGCTGTCTATAGCATGTAATAGCCTACAACAATCAACAGCTTCAACAACAACAGATTCGACAGCTTAAACAAAAATTAGACCTCTCTATAGCCTGCAACAATCAACAGCTTCAACAACAGATTCAACAGCTTAAACAAAACTAGAGCTCTCTAGAGCACATAATAACCTACAACAATCAACAGCTTCAACAACAGATTCAACTGCTTCAACAAAACTAGCTTCAACAACAGAATCAACAGCTTCAACAAAACTAGAGCTCACTAGAGCATATAATAGCCTACAATCAACAGCTTCAACCACAGATTCAACAGCTTCAACAAAACTAGAGCTCTCTAAAGCACATAATGTAGCCTACAACAATCAACAGCTTCAACAACAACAGATTCAACAGCTTGAACAAAACTAGAGCTCTCTATAGCATATAATAGCCTACAACAATCAACAGCTTCAACAACAACAGATTCAACAGCTTAAACAAAACTAGACCTCTCTATAAGATATAATAGCCTACAACAATCAACAGCTTCAACAACAGATTCAACAGCTTCAACAAAATTAGAGCTCTCTATTGCACATAATAGCCTACAACAATCAATAGCTTCAACAACAACAGATTCGACAGCTTAAACAAAACTAGAGCTCTCTATAGCATATAATAGCCTACAACAATCAACAGCTTCAACAACAGATTCGACAGCTTAAACAAAACTAGACCTCTCTATAACATATAATAGCCTACAACAATCAACAATTTCAACAACAGATTCGACAGCTTAAATAAAACTAGAGCTCTCTATAACATATAATAGCCTACAACAATCAACAGCTTCAACAACAGATTCAACAGCTTAAACAAAACTAGAGCTCTCTATAGCATATAATAGCCTACAACAATCAACAGCTTCAACAACAACAGATTCAACAGCTTCAACAAAACTAGAGCTCTCTATTGCACATAATAGCCTACAACAATCAACTTCTTCAACAAAAATAGATTCAACAGCTTTAATAAAAATAGAGCACATAATAGCCTACAACAATCAACAGCTTTAACAACAACAGATTCAACAG
This sequence comes from Stappiaceae bacterium, assembly GCA_964291365.2. Lineage (GTDB taxonomy): Bacteria > Pseudomonadota > Alphaproteobacteria > Rhizobiales > Stappiaceae > JBDWFY01. Next base: position 24,367 of record OZ220002.1, on the reverse strand, counting down.
CTTCAATTAAACTAGGGAACTTAATAGCCTACAACAATCAACAGCTTCAACAAAACTAGAGCTCACTAGAGCATATAATAGCCTACAATCAACAGCTTCAACCACAGATTCAACAGCTTCAACAAAACTAGAGCTCTCTAAAGCACATAATGTAGCCTACAACAATCAACAGCTTCAACCACAGATTCAACAGCTTCAACAAAACTAGAGCTCTCTAAAGCACATAATGTAGCCTACAACAATCAACAGCTTTAACAAAACTAGAGCTCACTAGAGCATGTAATAGCCTACAATCAACAGCTTCAACGACAGATTCAACAGCTTCAACAAAACTAGAGCTCTCTAATGCACATAATGTAGCCTACAACAATCAACAGCTTCAACAACAGATTCAACAGCTTAAAAAAAACTAGAGCTGTCTATAGCATGTAATAGCCTACAACAATCAACAGCTTCAACAACAACAGATTCGACAGCTTAAACAAAAATTAGACCTCTCTATAGCCTGCAACAATCAACAGCTTCAACAACAGATTCAACAGCTTAAACAAAACTAGAGCTCTCTAGAGCACATAATAACCTACAACAATCAACAGCTTCAACAACAGATTCAACTGCTTCAACAAAACTAGTGCTCTCTAAAGCACATAAAGTAGCCTACAACAATCAACAGCTTCAACAACAAATTCAACAACTTCAACAAAACTAGAGCTCTCTATTACGCGTAATTGCCTACAACAATCAACAGCTTCAACAACAGATTCAACAGCTTGAACAAAACTAGAGCTCTCTATAGCATTTAATAGCCTACAACAATCAACAGCTTCAACAACAACAGATTCAACAGCTTAAACAAAACTAGACATCTCTATAAGTTATAATAGCCTACAACAATCAACAGCTTCAACAACAGATTCAACAGCTTCAACAAAATTAGAGCTCTCTATTGCACATAATAGCCTACAACAATCAACAGCTTCAACAACAACAGATTCGACAGCTTAAACAAAACTAGAGCTCTCTATAGCATATAATAGCCTACAACAATCAACTACTTCAACAACAGATTCGACAGCTTAAACAAAACTAGACCTCTCTATAACATATAATAGCCTACAACAATCAACTACTTCAACAACAGATTCGACAGCTTAAACAAAACTAGACCTCTCTATAACATATAATAGCCTACAACAATCAACAATTTCAACAACAGATTCGACAGCTTAAATATAACTAGAGCTCTCTATAAGATATAATAGCCTACAACAATCAACAGCTTCAACAACAGATTCAACAGCTTCAACAAAATTAGAACTCTCTAGAGCACATAATAGCCTACAACAATCAACAGCTTCAACAACAACAGATTCGACAGCTTAAACAAAACTAGAGCTCTCGATAGCATATACTGATAGCCTACAACAATCAACTACTTCAACAACAGATTCGACAGCTTAAACAAAACTAGAGCTCTCTATAACATATAATAGCCTACAACAATCAACAATTTCAACAACAGATTCGACAGCTTAAACAAAACTAGAGCTCTCTATAACATATAATAGCCTACAACAATCAACAGCTTCAACAACAGATTCAACAGCTTAAACAAAACTAGAGCTCTCTATAGCATATAATAGCCTACAACAATCAACAGCTTCAACAACAGATTCAACAGCTTCAACAAAACTAGAGCTCTCTATTGCACATAATAGCCTACAACAATCAACTTCTTCAACAAAAATAGATTCAACAGCTTTAATAAAAATAGAGCACATAATAGCCTACAACAATCAACAGCTTTAACAACAACAGATTCAACAGCTTCAATTAAACTAGGGAACTTAATAGCCTACAACAATCAACAGCTTCAACAAAACTAGAGCTCACTAGAGCATATAATAGCCTACAATCAACAGCTTCAACCACAGATTCAACAGCTTCAACAAAACTAGAGCTCTCTAAAGCACATAATGTAGCCTACAACAATCAACAGCTTCAACCACAGATTCAACAGCTTCAACAAAACTAGAGCTCTCTAAAGCACATAATGTAGCCTACAACAATCAACAGCTTTAACAAAACTAGAGCTCACTAGAGCATGTAATAGCCTACAATCAACAGCTTCAACGACAGATTCAACAGCTTCAACAAAACTAGAGCTCTCTAATGCACATAATGTAGCCTACAACAATCAACAGCTTCAACAACAGATTCAACAGCTTAAAAAAAACTAGAGCTGTCTATAGCATGTAATAGCCTACAACAATCAACAGCTTCAACAACAACAGATTCGACAGCTTAAACAAAAATTAGACCTCTCTATAGCCTGCAACAATCAACAGCTTCAACAACAGATTCAACAGCTTAAACAAAACTAGAGCTCTCTAGAGCACATAATAACCTACAACAATCAACAGCTTCAACAACAGATTCAACTGCTTCAACAAAACTAGTGCTCTCTAAAGCACATAAAGTAGCCTACAACAATCAACAGCTTCAACAACAAATTCAACAACTTCAACAAAACTAGAGCTCTCTTTTACGCGTAATTGCCTACAACAATCAACAGCTTCAACAACAGATTCAACAGCTTGAACAAAACTAGAGCTCTCTATAGCATATAATAGCCTACAACAATCAACAGCTTCAACAACAACAGATTCAACAGCTTAAACAAAACTAGACCTCTCTATAAGTTATAATAGCCTACAACAATCAACAGCTTCAACAACAGATTCAACAGCTTCAACAAAATTAGAGCTCTCTATTGCACATAATAGCCTACAACAATCAACAGCTTCAACAACAACAGATTCGACAGCTTAAACAAAACTAGAGCTCTCTATAGCATATAATAGCTACAACAATCAACTACTTCAACAACAGATTCGACAGCTTAAACAAAACTAGACCTCTCTATAACATATAATAGCCTACAACAATCAACAATTTCAACAACAGATTCGACAGCTTAAATATAACTAGAGCTCTCTATAAGATATAATAGCCTACAACAATCAACAGCTTCAACAACAACAGATTCAACAGCTTAAACAAAACTAGACCTCTCTATAAGATATAATAGCCTACAACAATCAACAGCTTCAACAACAGATTCAACAGCTTCAACAAAATTAGAGCTCTCTATTGCACATAATAGCCTACAACAATCAACAGCTTCAACAACAACAGATTCGACAGCTTAAACTAAACTAGAGCTCTCTATAGCATATAATAGCCTACAACAATCAACTACTTCAACAACAGATTCGACAGCTTAAACAAAACTAGACCTCTCTATAACATATAATAGCCTACAACAATCAACAATTTCAACAACAGATTCGACAGCTTAAACAAAATTAGAGCTCTCTATAACATATAATGGCCTACAACAATCAACAGCTTCAACAACACATTCAACAGCTTAAACAGCTCTGTATAGCATATAATAGCCTACAACAATCAACAGCTTCAACAACAACAGATTCAACTGCTTCAACAAAACTAGAGCTCTCTAAAGCACATAATGTAGCCTACAACAATCAACAGCTTCAACAACAGATTCAACAACTTCAACAAAACTAGAGCTCTCTATTACACATAATAGCCTACAACAATCAACAGCTTCAACAATAACAGATTCAACAACTTGAACAAAACTAGAGCTCTCTATAGCATATAATAGCCTACAACAATCAACAGCTTCAACAAAACTAGAGCTCTCTATTGCATATAATAGCCTACAACAATCAACTTCTTCAACAAAAATAGATTCAACAGCTTTAATAAAAATAGAGTACATAAAAGCCTACAACGATCAACAGCTTTAACAACAACAGATTCAACAGCTTCAATTAAACTAGGGCACTTAATAGCCTACAACAATCAACAGCCTCAACAAAACCAGAGCATATAATAGCCTACAATCAACAGCTTCAACCACAGATTCAACAGCTTCAACAAAATTAGAGCTCTCTATTGCACATAATAGCCTACAACAATCAACAGCTTCAACAACAACAGATTCGACAGCTTAAACAAAACTAGAGCTCTCTATAGCATATAATAGCCTACAACAATCAACTACTTCAACAACAGATTCGACAGCTTAAATAAAACTAGAGCTCTCTATAACATATAATAGCCTACAACAATCAACAGCTTCAACAACAGATTCAACAGCTTAAACAAAACTAGAGCTCTAAAGGTTCAGCAGAACTAGAGCTCTCTATTGCACATAATAGCCTACAACAATCAACTTCTTCAACAAAAATAGATTCAACAGCTTTAATAAAAATAGAGCACATAATAGCCTACAACAATCAACAGCTTTAACAACAACAGATTCAACAGCTTCAATTAAACTAGGTAACTTAACTAGAGCTCACTACAGCATATAATAGCCTACAATCAACAGCTTCAACCACAGATTCAACAGCTTCAACAAAACTAGAGCTCTCTAAAGCACATAATGTAGCCTACAACAATCAACAGCTTCAACCACAGATTCAACAGCTTCAACAAAACTAGAGCTCTCTAAAGCACATAATGTAGCCTACAACAATCAACAGCTTTAACAAAACTAGAGCTCACTAGAGCATGTAATAGCCTACAATCAACAGCTTCAACGACAGATTCAACAGCTTCAACAAAACTAGAGCTCTCTAATGCACATAATGTAGCCTACAACAATCAACAGCTTCAACAACAGATTCAACAGCTTAAAAAAAACTAGAGCTGTCTATAGCATGTAATAGCCTACAACAATCAACAGCTTCAACAACAACAGATTCGACAGCTTAAACAAAAATTAGACCTCTCTATAGCCTGCAACAATCAACAGCTTCAACAACAGATTCAACAGCTTAAACAAAACTAGAGCTCTCTAGAGCACATAATAACCTACAACAATCAACAGCTTCAACAACAGATTCAACTGCTTCAACAAAACTAGTGCTCTCTAAAGCACATAAAGTAGCCTACAACAATCAACAGCTTCAACAACAAATTCAACAACTTCAACAAAACTAGAGCTCTCTTTTACGCGTAATTGCCTACAACAATCAACAGCTTCAACAACAGATTCAACAGCTTGAACAAAACTAGAGCTCTCTATAGCATATAATAGCCTACAACAATCAACAGCTTCAACAACAACAGATTCAACAGCTTAAACAAAACTAGACCTCTCTATAAGTTATAATAGCCTACAACAATCAACAGCTTCAACAACAGATTCAACAGCTTCAACAAAATTAGAGCTCTCTATTGCACATAATAGCCTACAACAATCAACAGCTTCAACAACAACAGATTCGACAGCTTAAACAAAACTAGAGCTCTCTATAGCATATAATAGCTACAACAATCAACTACTTCAACAACAGATTCGACAGCTTAAACAAAACTAGACCTCTCTATAACATATAATAGCCTACAACAATCAACAATTTCAACAACAGATTCGACAGCTTAAATATAACTAGAGCTCTCTATAAGATATAATAGCCTACAACAATCAACAGCTTCAACAACAACAGATTCAACAGCTTAAACAAAACTAGACCTCTCTATAAGATATAATAGCCTACAACAATCAACAGCTTCAACAACAGATTCAACAGCTTCAACAAAATTAGAGCTCTCTATTGCACATAATAGCCTACAACAATCAACAGCTTCAACAACAACAGATTCGACAGCTTAAACTAAACTAGAGCTCTCTATAGCATATAATAGCCTACAACAATCAACTACTTCAACAACAGATTCGACAGCTTAAACAAAACTAGACCTCTCTATAACATATAATAGCCTACAACAATCAACAATTTCAACAACAGATTCGACAGCTTAAACAAAATTAGAGCTCTCTATAACATATAATGGCCTACAACAATCAACAGCTTCAACAACACATTCAACAGCTTAAACAGCTCTGTATAGCATATAATAGCCTACAACAATCAACAGCTTCAACAACAACAGATTCAACTGCTTCAACAAAACTAGAGCTCTCTAAAGCACATAATGTAGCCTACAACAATCAACAGCTTCAACAACAGATTCAACAACTTCAACAAAACTAGAGCTCTCTATTACACATAATAGCCTACAACAATCAACAGCTTCAACAATAACAGATTCAACAACTTGAACAAAACTAGAGCTCTCTATAGCATATAATAGCCTACAACAATCAACAGCTTCAACAAAACTAGAGCTCTCTATTGCATATAATAGCCTACAACAATCAACTTCTTCAACAAAAATAGATTCAACAGCTTTAATAAAAATAGAGCACATAAAAGCCTACAACGATCAACAGCTTTAACAACAACAGATTCAACAGCTTCAATTAAACTAGGGCACTTAATAGCCTACAACAATCAACAGCCTCAACAAAACCAGAGCATATAATAGCCTACAATCAACAGCTTCAACCACAGATTCAACAGCTTCAACAAAATTAGAGCTCTCTATTGCACATAATAGCCTACAACAATCAACAGCTTCAACAACAACAGATTCGACAGCTTAAACAAAACTAGAGCTCTCTATAGCATATAATAGCCTACAACAATCAACTACTTCAACAACAGATTCGACAGCTTAAATAAAACTAGAGCTCTCTATAACATATAATAGCCTACAACAATCAACAGCTTCAACAACAGATTCAACAGCTTAAACAAAACTAGAGCTCTAAAGGTTCAGCAAAACTAGAGCTCTCTATTGCACATAATAGCCTACAACAATCAACTTCTTCAACAAAAATAGATTCAACAGCTTTAATAAAAATAGAGCACATAATAGCCTACAACAATCAACAGCTTTAACAACAACAGATTCAACAGCTTCAATTAAACTAGGTAACTTAACTAGAGCTCACTACAGCATATAATAGCCTACAATCAACAGCTTCAACCACAGATTCAACAGCTTCAACAAAACTAGAGCTCTCTAAAGCACATAATGTAGCCTACAACAATCAACTTCTTCAACAAAAATAGATTCAACAGCTTTAATAAAAATAGAGCACATAAAAGCCTACAACGATCAACAGCTTTAACAACAACAGATTCAACAGCTTCAATTAAACTAGGGCACTTAATAGCCTACAACAATCAACAGCCTCAACAAAACCAGAGCATATAATAGCCTACAATCAACAGCTTCAACCACAGATTCAACAGCTTCAACAAAATTAGAGCTCTCTATTGCACATAATAGCCTACAACAATCAACAGCTTCAACAACAACAGATTCGACAGCTTAAACAAAACTAGAGCTCTCTATAGCATATAATAGCCTACAACAATCAACTACTTCAACAACAGATTCGACAGCTTAAATAAAACTAGAGCTCTCTATAACATATAATAGCCTACAACAATCAACAGCTTCAACAACAGATTCAACAGCTTAAACAAAACTAGAGCTCTCTATAGCATATAATAGCCTACAACAATCAACAGCTTCAACAACAACAGATTCAACAGCTTCAGCAAAACTAGAGCTCTCTATTGCACATAATAGCCTACAACAATCAACTTCTTCAACAAAAATAGATTCAACAGCTTTAATAAAAATAGAGCACATAATAGCCTACAACAATCAACAGCTTTAACAACAACAGATTCAACAGCAAAATTAGAGCTCTCTATTGCACATAATAGCCTACAACAATCAACAGCTTCAACAACAACAGATTCGACAGCTTAAACAAAACTAGAGCTCTCTATAGCATATAATAGCCTACAACAATCAACTACTTCAACAACAGATTCGACATCTTAAACAAAACTAGACCTCTCTATAACATATAATAGCCTACAACAATCAACAATTTCAACAACAGATTCAACAGCTTAAACAAAACTAGAGCTCTCTATAGCATATAATAGCCTACAACAATCAACAGCTTCAACAACAGATTCAACAGCCTAAACAAAACTAGAGCTCTCTATAGCATATAATAGCCTACAACAATCAACAGCTTCAACAAAACTAGAGCTCTCTATTGCACATAATAGTCTACAACAATCAACTTCTTCAACAAAAATAGATTCAACAGCTTTAATAAAAATAGAGCACATAAAAGCCTACAACGATCAACAGCTTTAACAACAACAGATTCAACAGCTTCAATTAAACTAGGGCACTTAATAGCCTACAACAATCAACAGCCTCAACAAAACCAGAGCATATAATAGCCTACAATTGTAACGTCTCTAGGCTGAAGTTGGGTCATGTCATTGTCTGCAACATTGTATATCATAACGTTGTATTCAAGTATTGTGAACACTGTATGTCCAGTAATTGTTTATGTCTAACTTGTGTAACTATCTTTGTCACCTGTCTGTGCTAGGGCTATGCTGGTTTGTATAAATAGAAAGTGTGTGTGCTTTCTGAGTCAGCGCTGTACTCAGTCTTTACTCTATTCTATATTATTATACATGCTGCAAATTTGCTGTTGCCTGCTGGAGTGCATGAGCGGAAACATTACATTGGTGTCAGGAGTGGGATGCAGTCTACTTCGGATTCCACTGCCGGTGGTCATGGCTCTGCACCTGCAGCTCAGCAGGTTGTTAGGATGAGTCTTCGTCCTCCTGCTCGATTTTCTCCTGGTAGTGATTTGGAACTGTGGCTCAGACGGTTTGAGATGTATGTTAAGCAAACGAAGATTCCTGAAGAGCAATGGACAGGTGAGCTTCTACCTTTGCTTGATGATGGGCCATTCAGAGTGATTACTCAGCAAGGACTGATGGACTCAACCGACTATAAAGCGGTAACTAAGTGCTTGAGGACCCAGTATGCGCCAGAGGGAAATGAGCTAGAGTGGCAGTTTAAGCTACAAAGTAGGACTCAGAAACCAGGAGAACAGCTCGTTGAGTTTGCAGGAGCTCTTCGTACTCTGGCCGACAAGGCATATCCGAAGTGGCCTGCAGAACAGATTAAGGAACTATTGAGGAATCAATTCATTCACGGTATTCGTTCGTCATCTATTCAACTTGAGCTGATGAAAGAATTGCCAGCCACCATGGACGAAGCTCTACAGAAAGCTACTCAACAAGAGTTGGTCGAGGCAGCACAAAGAAGACTACACAAAGAAAAAGCTCATGCTACTGAGGCTTTAGCTGTGGATGACATGAGTGATCCAACAACAGTGCCCGGTGTATTGACTGTCAGAACACGAGAGTCAGCCAAGCGAACTGAAGATGTAGTGGAGGAGCTTTCTACTAGCATATAGAACCAGCATTCATGAGACAACTGGTGTAACACCTTTCGAGCTAATGTTTGGTCGACAAGCTCGGGTTCCAGATGATGTAATCTACTCTCTTCCAACACCTTCCAGTTCCACACCGGGTCAGTATGCAAGTCTACTCAAACAGAGGCTGTCAGATGCCTACAATCGTGTTCGTTTGTGCTCAAAAAGACAACAAGATCGCCAAAAGGACTTTTATGATCGTGGAGTAAGAGGAGAGCCATATACCATTGGAGATTTGGTGATGCTGCATGAACCAGCAGTGCCGAGAGGTCATTCTCGCAAATTGCACAGACCGTGGAAAGGCCCTTACAGGGTTGTGAGAGTGCTTGGTCCGACTGTTTATCGTATTCAAGATTGTACACACCCCAGGAGGAAAAAGGTCGTGCACTTTAATCGCTTGAAACCTGTATCTGGTTTAAATGTGCCACCATGCTCTGATCCTGACAACAGTCTACCTTCAACAGCCTCTCCATCCCCTATGCCTACCCTGAATTCACGAGATTATGATTCTGATGAATTTGAACTTGCAGTTTTGCCCTTGCCTGTTGTAGAAGAGCAATCCCCTCCACAAACCCGGCAACCATTGCGACGTTCCACAAGAACAAGACGCCCCCCCAACAGATATGGTGATGTTGTCTCGTTTCCGGACTCCCTGTCTGACTCTGAAGATCAAGTGTGAGGACACACTCTCATTATGAGGGGGAACAATGTAACGTCTCTAGGCTGAAGTTGGGTCATGTCATTGTCTGCAACATTGTATATCATAACGTTGTATTCAAGTATTGTGAACACTGTATGTCCAGTAATTGTTTATGTCTAACTTGTGTAACTATCTTTGTCACCTGTCTGTGCTAGGGCTATGCTGGTTTGTATAAATAGAAAGTGTGTGTGCTTTCTGAGTCAGCGCTGTACTCAGTCTTTACTCTATTCTATATTATTATACATGCTGCAAATTTGCTGTTGCCTGCTGGAGTGCATGAGCGGAAACATTACACAATCAACAGCTTCAACCACAGATTCAACAGCTTCAACAAAATTAGAGCTCTCTATTGCACATAATAGCCTACAACAATCAACAGCTTCAACAACAGATTCGACAGCTTAAACAAAACTAGAGCTCTCTATAGCATATAATAGCCCACAACAATCAACTACTTCAACAACAGATTCGACATCTTAAACAAAACTAGACCTCTCTATAACATGTAATAGCCTACAACAATCAACTACTTCAACAACAGATTCGACAGCTTCAACAAAACTAGAGCTCTCTATTGCACATAATAGCCTACAACAATCAACAGCTTCAACAACAACAGATTCAACAGCTTAAACAAAACTAGAGTTCTCTATAGCATGTAATAGGCTACGACAATCAACAGCTTCAACAACAACAATTTCGACAGCTTAAACAAAACTAGACCTCTCTATAAGACAGCTTCAACAACAGATTCAAAATTTTCAACAAAACTAGAGCTCTCTAGAGCTCATTATAGCCTGCAACAATCAACAGCTTTAACAACAGACTCAACAGCTTCAATAACAACAGATTCAACAGCTTCAACAAAACTAGAGCTCTCTATTGCACATAATAGCCTACAATAATCAACAGCTTCAACAACAGATTCAACTGGTCCAACATATCTAGAGCTCTCTAGAGCACATAATGTAGCCTACAACAATCAACAGCTTCAACAACAGATTCAACTGCCTTAACACAACTAGAGCTCTTTAGAACACATAATTATAGCCTACAACAATCAATATTTTCAACAACAGATTCAACAGCTTCAATAAAAGTAGAGCACATAATAGCCTACAACAATCAAGAGCTTTAACAACAACAGATTCAACAGCTTCACCATCAACATATTCAACAGCTTCAACAAAACTGGAGCTCTCTAGAACACATAATAACCTACAACAATGAACAACTTCAACAGGAGATTCTACTGCTTCAACAAAATTAGAGCTCTCTAGAACATGTAATGTAGCCTACAACAATCAACATCTTCAACAACAGATTCAACAGCTTCAACAAAACTAGAGCTCTCTAGTGCACATAGTATAGCCTACAACAATCAACAATTTCAACAACAGATTCAACTACTTCAATACAGCTAGAGCACATAATAGCCTACAACAATCAACAGCTTTAACAACAACAGATTCAACAGCTTCAACAACAGATTCAACAGCTTCAACAAAACTAGATTTATCTAGAGCACATAATGTAGCCTACAACAATCAATATCTTCAACAACAGATTCGACAACATTAGAAAAACTAGAGCTATCTAGAACACAAAAAAAACCTAACAATCAAGAGCTTCAACAACAACAGATACAACAGCTTTGACAAAACTAGATTTCTCTAGAGAACATAATGTAACCTAGAACAATTAACATTTTCAACAAGAATACATTCAACAACTTCAATAATACTAGAGCACATAATAGCTTATAGCAATCAACAGCTCTAACAACAACAGATTCAACAGCTCAACAGCAACAGATTCAACAGCTTCAAAAAAACTAGAGCTCTCTAGAGCACATAATGCATCCTACAACAATCAACATCTTCAACAACAACAGATTCAACAATTTCAACAAAATTAGAGCTCTCTAGAACGTATAATAGCCTACAACGATCAACAGCTTCAACAACAACGGATTCTAGAATAAAGGCTCATAACTACGTTGTTGATGCAAGGAGAGTAGTTTGTGGAGCGCTATTGAACGTAGTTTAATGTACTGTAGAGACAGAACGTTTCGGACCGTGGTCCTTCGTCAGCTGCAAAAGGCACTCAAGACATAGCGCTCCACAAACTACTCTCCTTGCAACAACGGATTCAACAGCTTCGACGAATCTAGAGCTCTCTAGAGCACATAATGTAGCCTACAACAATCAACATCTTCAACAACAACAGATTCAACAGCTTTAACAAAATTAGAGCTCTTTAGAGCACATAATAGCCTACAACAATCAACAGCTTCAACAAAACGAACTCTCTAGAGCACACAATGTAGCCTACAACAATCAACAGATTCAACAACTTCAATAAAGCTAGAACACATAATAGCCCACAACAATGAACAGCTTTAACAACAGATTCAACAGCTTGAACAAGAACAGATTTAACGGCTTGAACAAAGCTAGAGCTCTTTAGAGCATATAATGTTGCCTACAACAATCAACATCTTCAACAACAGATTCAACAGCTTTAACAAAATTAGAGCTCTTTAGAGTAATATAGGCTACAACAATCAACAGATTCAACAATTTCAACAAAACTAGAGCTCTCTAGAGCACATAATAGCCTACAACAATCAACCGCTTTAACAACAGACTCAACAGCTTCAACAAAACTAGAGCTCTCTAGAGCACAAAATAGCCTACAACAATCAACAGCTTTAACAGCAACAGATTCAACAGCTTCAACAACAGATTGAACAGCTTCAACAAAACAAGAGCTCTCTAGAGTACATGATAGCCTACAACAATCAACAGCTTCAACAACAGATTCAACAGCTTCAACATAACTAGAGCTATAATCTAGCCTACAACAATCAACAGCTTCAACAACAACAGATTCAACAGCTTCAACAAAACTAGAGCTCTCTAATGCACATAATAGCCTACAACAAACAACAGCTTCAATGACAACTGATTCAACAGCTTCAACAACAACAGATTCAACAGCTTCAACAAAACTAGAGCTCTCTAGAGTACATAATAGCCTACAACAATCAACAGCTTCAACAGCAACAGTTTCAACAGCTTCAACAAATCTAGAACTCTCTATTGCACATAATACCCTACAATAAACAACAGCTTCAACAACAACAGATTCTACAGCTTCAATAAAACTAGAGCACATAATAGCCTACAACATTCAACAGCTTTAACAACAACAGATTCAACAGCTTCAACAACATGTTCAACAGCTTCTACAAAACTAGAGCTCTCTAGAGCTCATAATAGCCTACAACAATCAACAGCTTCAACAACAGGTTTGACTGCTTCAACAGAACTAGAGCTCTCTAGAGCACATATTGTAGCCTACAACGATCAACATCTTCAACCACAGATTCAACAATTTCAACAAATCTAGAGCTCTCTAGAGCACATAATAGCCTACAACAATCAACATTTTCAACAACAGATTCAATAGCTTCAATAAAACGAGAGCACATAATAGCCTACAACAATCAACAGCTTCAACAACAGCAGATTCAGTTTCAACAAAACTTGAGCTCTCTAGAACACCTAATGTAGCCTACACCAATCAACATCTTCAACAACCGATTCAACAGCTTCAATAAAACTAGAGCACATAATAGCCCACAATAATCACCAGCTTTAACAACAACAGATTCAACAACTTCAACAATAACAGATTCAACAGCTTCAACAGAACTAGAATTCTCTAGAGCACATAATGTAGCCTACAACAACTAACAACTTTAACAACAACAGATTCAACAGCTTCAATAAATCTAGAGCTCTTTAGAGCACATAATGTAGCCTACAACAATCAACATTTTCAACAACAGGTTCAACAGCTCCAATAAAACTTGAGCACATAATAACTTACAACAATCAATAGCTTTAACAACAACAAATTCAACAGCTACACCATCAACATATTCAACAGCTTCAACAAAACTTGAGCTCTCTAGAACACATAATAGCCTACAACAATGAACAACTTCAACAGGAAATTCTACTGCTTCAACAAAATTAGAGCTCTGTCGAGCATATTATGTAGCCTACAACAATCAACAGCTTCAACAACAGGTTCTACTGCTTCAACAGAACTAGAGCTCTCGAGAGTACATAATGTAGCCTACAACGATCAACATCTTCAACCACAGATTCAACGATTTCAACAAATTTAGTGCTCTTTAGAGCACATAATAGCCTACAACAATCAACAGTTTCAACAACAGATTCAACTGCTTCAATAAAGATATAGCTCTCTAGAGCACATAATGTAGCCTACAACAAGCAACAGATTCAACAGCTTCATCAATGAAAACCTTCAACGACAGATTTAACAACATTAACAATCAACAACTTCAACAGATTCAACTACAGATTTAACAGCTTCAACAATCAACAGCTTCAACAACAGATTCAACAATTTCAGATTCAACAGCTACTACAATCAAGATTAATCAACAGCAGATTCAACAACAGTCAACAGCAACAGATTGAACATCAACATTTAACAGTTTCGACATGGTGATCAACAGATTTAACAGCTTCAACAATCATAGCCAACAATCAACAGCTCTAAATATACTAACAAGATTAGCAGATTCAACAACACCTTCAACAATCAACAGCATCAACAACAGATTCAACATCAACGACAATCAACAACTTCACCAACAACAGATATAACATCAACAATAACAACAATCAACAGATTCAACAACAGATTCAACAGCTTTAACAATCAATAGCTTCAACATTGTGATTGAAGCTATTGATTTATTGGGGCAAGCCTATACTTACACAAGATAGACTGTACTAACAATCAACAGCTTAAACTATACTAACAAGATCAACAGATTCAACAGTTTCAACAATCATACTAACAATCAACAGCATCAACAACAGATTAAACAACATCAACAATGTGATCAACATATTAAACAACAGATTCAACACCTTCAACAATCAACAGCTTTAACAACAGATTCAACAACTTCAGATTCAACAGCTTCAACTATCAACAGCTTCAACAACAAATTCAACATCAACAACAAATTACTTCAATATGGTGATCATCAGCTTTAACAACAGATTCTACAAGTTTAGATTTAAGAGCTTCAACAACCAACAGCTTCAACAACAGATTCAATATCAACAACTTCAACATGGTGATCAACAGATTAAACAACAGATTCAACAGCTTCAACAACAGATTCAACAACTTGAGATTCAACAGCTTCAACAATCAACAGCCTCAACAACAGCAGATTCAACAACAGAAACAGATTCAACAACATCAACAACAATTCACAGTTTCAACATGGTAATCAACAGATTCAACAGCTTCAACAATCATAATTAACAATCAATAGCTTAAACAACAGATTCAAAAACTTCAACAATATTAACAACAATCAACAACTTCAACAACAACAAATTTAACATCAACAACACCAACAACAATCAACAGCTTCAACAACAGATTCAACAGCTTCAACAATCAACAGCTTCAACATGGTGATTAAAGGTATTGATTTATTGGGGCGAGCCTACACTTACACAAAATAGACTGTACTAACAATCAACAGCTTCAACTATACTAACAAGATCAACAGGTTCAATAGCCTCAACAATCATAACCAACAATCAACAGCTTCAACAACATCAACAGCAATCGACTACTTCAACATGGTGATCAACGGATATAAACAACAGATTTAACTGCTTCAACAATCTACAGCTTCAACAACGGATTTAACAATTGTCAATAGCAACAGATTTAATAACATCAACAATTAACAGCTTCCACTTGGTGATCAACAGATTCAACAGCCTCAACAATCTTAACTGACAATCAACAGCTTCAACTATACTAACAAGAACAACTGATTCAACGGCAGATTCAACTACAGATTCAACAGCTTTAACAACCATGATCAACAATCAACAACTTCAACAACAGATTCAACATCAACAACAATCAACAGCTTCAATAACAACTGATTTAACATCAACACCAACAACAATCAACAGCTTCAACAACAGATTCAACAGCTTCAACAATCATAACCAACAATCAACAGCTTCAACAACACAGATTCAACATCAACAACATTCAACAACTTCAACATGGTGATCAATTGACTAAACAACAGATTCAACAGCTTCAACAATCAACAGCCTCAATAGCAGATTCAGCACAATCCGATTCAACAGCTTCAACAATCAACATGTTCAACAACAGATTCAACAACAATCAATAGTAACAGATTCAACAACATCAAGAACAATATTATTAACAGCTTCAACATGGTGATCAACAGATTCAACAGCTTCAACAATTATAACCAACAATCAACATCTTAGACTATACTAACAAGATCAACAGATTCAACAGCTTCAACAATCATAATCAACAATTAACAGATTCAACAACAGATTCAACAACAGATTTAACAACATCAACAACAATCAACAGCTTCAACAACAACGGATTTAGCATCAACACCAACAACAATCAACAGCTTCAACAACGGATTCAACAGCTTCAACAATCAACAGCTTCAACATGGTGATTGAAGCTATTGATTTATTGGGGCGAGCCTGAGCGAGCCCCACATAAACTGTACAGCAATGCCTGCAATAATATGGTGTATGTATGTATGTATGTTTGGTACGTCCGTCATCCGCGCACCGCTTTATAGACTCTGTTCGGAGTCGCATGCAATCTTTTGTGCTGAAATTTTGCGCTCAGAAACAACTGCGACAGCATGCTATAATTTAATGCATTTTTGTAATATTTCCCTCGTGGTGTCACATTTATGGATCAAAGATTATCTTGTGGGGAAATCAGGATACGGCTAGAACGACAACAACAGCACCGTACCGTACCAGTTCAGGCAAACTGGTAACGTTACATAGCCTCGGGCTCTTCCCACCCCTGGCCCTAAGGAAGTGCTATACACCCCGCGCTAACACATGTTCGCTTTTTTCTCGCGCTTCGAACTTAGTGCCAATGGGCCAAACGGACACGCCGGAATTATCTATATAGGAGAACGGCTTCGGTGGCCTATACGGCGGACGGCATACTCGCTATAATTTTGTCATGGTAGCTATGAGGAACCAACTAGGGAAGTTCACTGCATGTGGACTTTCCTGCTGATAGCCGCTTCGTAGCGCTCGAAAAGCATCGATATTGCGTTTATTCCCATAGACGACAGTTTATTCTTGCCAACCAAGAAAGTGTGATACACCCCGCGTTAACACACGTTCGAGAGCTTTCTTGCGCCTCGAGCCTAGTGCCAATGGTCATGCCAGAATTATCTACAATATGGTAGGAGGTAAACATTCATATGGAGTTTGCTTTATATCTCTGACATGCTCACAAGTGTAGATCTAAAGTGCTTGTCCCGGCCCTTAATGCACCTGAGCATTGCTGATATTACTGGTTCACAGTGATAGTGAATACTTTTGAGTATGAATATTTTCGCGGAAATCAGCATGGGCGCAAAAGAAATGCTCAGTTCTAAGAAAAGGCAGCGTTATATCACAGACAAACGAGCAGCACTAGATCGCGAGTATGCAACCACAGATAGGCCCAAGCACCACCTACTAAACGAGCCCTTAACCGTGGCCCCACCCACCTTCGTTCATGCAGGGCGTGCGCACAAAGTACCGCTAGTTCCGGAGGTAGAGAGCGGACAATGTCGACCATTACCGGACGAAGGTGAAAAATTACATAAAAAAATCGCGGCTGCGGTTATCATTATATGACACGTAAATGGCATCAAATGCATCATGAACAACATCCTTCTTACATTCTGCCTTAGATTTGAATATTCATCCAAAAATTGTGAAATACAACGTGAACACAAAGTAATGCAATATATGCATTGTCCAGAAACTACCTCTGAAAGCTCTTTACAAAAAAAAAAATTGGTTTATGCTTATAATACGGTCAAAAAATTCTAAAAATTCTCCATACATTCTAGTATACGCATACCAAATGAAAAAACACATCATAAAAAATTGATGCCGTTGTGTAATTTACAAATCATGAAAAATCTTAGCTACCATAAAAAAAAACCAGCTTCTGGACCAAAATGAGAAAAAGTTGCAACTGTTTAGAGCAGTGTTGTGCAGCTTCTGTGTGGATACACATCACAAGAAATGAGATGCAGCTAGTACTTACATGGCCCCTACCTCGTGGCAAGTGGTGAAGGATTACGTAATACCGTTGGCCATATAAACGCAATTATGTGCGAGGCGGCCAGTAACTGCCTCCGTCCGGAAATACCCTATCCTACTCTATATGTATTCGCGATTCAATATCCAGGGCGCGGGCCCGCGGCCCGGCCGGCCTGGTCTGGGCCATGGGGTAGAGTCTGGCGCGCTGCTCTATACTGCGTCCGTGTAGCGCAAGCCGAGAGGACGGATACCGAATGTTGTAACTGTGTAAGCATGTTGCAAGCAACGGAGTCTGCGTGTACCGTGCATATCGTACACGGAATACTGACAGAGTCCGTGTTACAGGTACGCCGTCTCCAGGCAGTGTAGCGCCCGCTTCTTTCATCAATACGGTAGACCGAGTAAATCCGTCCATATGGAGTCATTTTCCTGTGAGAACTATAGCGAGTATGCTGTCCGCTGTATAGGCTCGTTCTCCCATATATGCGCAATAGGCTTTTGCCAATCATTACTCTGGGAGAGGCGCGAGTAGGTGTGACTCGCACCTTCGACCTTGGCGCTAACGAGGAAAACGGTCACGCCGGAATTATCTATTATGCGCATGCCAATTATCCCTCTCACAATCACGTTAGAGAGCGTTGCCGATCCACTAATATAGCATAAAAGCCAAAACACTGAGGGTAATTATCCTTGTTAACATCATGGTAATGCATTCATAAGAATTTGTACAGCTCTTTGGCTTTTGTAAAGCTGATTTAGTTCAAGCGCTAACAGTAGGCCCAGATAAATAATGCTGGCATTTTTTTGAGCATTATAGGTACCTAGAAGCAATGAGCAATATTAGAGAATTATAAGCAACTTATAGTATAGCTATTGGTCTGCTGGTAGCCAGATATTGGGCTGCACCAAACTGCTGTTCTGTCAACTTGTGGTAATATGGAATGTTGATGTGGGATTTGTTACTAGCCAATTCATTTAAGTCGAGTCAAGAAAGTGCACTTGAAGACTACATTGAAGCTTCAGTTATGCTGCAGTATAACAGTTACTGACATTCACTTCGTATGCACTAAATTCATTATTGATTACATGAAATTTGAGGAGCAAGAAATGATAATTATAGGTACATTTGAAAGAATTATAGGGCATGTTTGCCAGCATTGAAGAAATGAATTATCGGTAAAAAAAAAGAATTATCTGGGCCTAACTATCAGCCTAAATCGTGATTTTTTCTGCCACCCACCCAAATAAAAAAGCTTACCTGACGGCCGACTTGTTGAAAATACCAAAGGACAGATTACTTCAGATAGTCACGGCATCATGCAGGGCTTCTTTGTCCTCCGTTCTATACAGAGATGGGTGTGGCACGGGTCAAAATGACCAGGCAGGTGGCTGACCAAGCAAACTGCTGAATCAACGTAGTTTAAACTATTTGTCGATGCTTTCAACCTCCTGTAGGCCTACGTTCTTATTTACATAAATTCTACATATTATTACTGTGGCTTAGTAAGGTTCTTGTGGCTGTAAGTTACCATCCATACATTGGCCTCGCCCACGTATTCTTTGTCAAAGATCGAAGTCGGTCCAACGCTTGATCGAAAGCACTCCATGATAGAAGTAATGTAGGGGTAGATTCAAGTTCTGATTCTTTCAAAAATCACTTGAAACCAAACCTTCGCGATATTGAGAGTATGCTATATTGGAGGCATGGTTTCAAGTGACTTCTAAAAGTTTCACAACTTGATTCTATTGCCACGTTACTTTTATCGTGGAGTGCTTTTGATCCAACGTTGGCAATTTTGACCTTTGACCTCTACGTAATGTGACTATACGGGCCGTGAAGAAGCCGTAAAAAAGCTTACGCACACCTTTTTGTGCCGCGATGTTCTTCAGAAACGTGAAAAACATCAACAAAAATCGCTACATTCCCATTGGGCATTCATTACGCGATTTACCCCATTGTTTTGTCGATTTGCGTGCGATAATACAGGCCTGTATAACCACCGCCATATAATGTGGAGGAGAAAACTTCTAGCGCCCTAAATTGCTTACATGTAGACTGACGTATGGAAGGAATACCTGGGGAAATGCTTCAGCTTTAAATTTTCAAGTGATAACCCTAGCAGCCTCGTACCTAGCGGCCCTTCCCAGCTTTTCAATGTTGCATACTGAAAAGTGGGAGGCCTGGCAGCAGAAACCACGACTTTGGCTCACGATGACGCGAAGACAAGCGGTCTGATGGTTCCTTCGAAAAGCCAGTCTTTGCTAGCCACACGTTATCTTAACAAGTTTCACTCGTTATGGTCTTTATGGATCGTAGTACACTCTGTATCTAGCGTTTGAACCATACCTCTCGATCGTTAGCGACAAGAGCCCTCAAAATCTTGGTGACTTTCGACGCACTGGAAGGTCTCACTACGCGTTACGCCATGCACGTGACTTGTACAATAAATCGCGCTACACTTGTACTGTCGATTGCGCTTTACCTCGAACGCCCGTGAATGCGTTCGTGTGAGCGTTGAACAAACGAGATACTTCATTCGCCACGTAAAACCACGGAAAACGATGCGTAAGCCAACTGCTTGCCCAATGATTGCGTGGCATTCCAACCCATACGTTAGTTTTACACTCACACGAGGGCAAGGCTACGCTCACAGGCAAGCATTCACTGATGTTCCAAGTGAACAGTAATCGACAGTATCAGGCATTCCCGCTTTTCAGCGTGCACCATTGAAAAGCTCTGAACGGCCTGAGGACGAGGCTGACGCAAGGGCAAGGCCAGCACAATTTGTGACGTAAACTTACGCTACGTTTTCAGTGGCTTTACGTGGCGAACGAAGTGAATGAAGTATCTCTCACGTTCTAGGCTTACACGCACGCATTTACGAGGATTCGAATGAAGCTCAATCAACGGTTGAATCAGTCTCTTCTAGCTTTTCGTTGCGACAAGCATCGACGCGGTGTGTGAACCGACTTTAAGTTTAACTGCGCTACTGGTATGCTACAGTGTATACTTAGAGTCTACTAGTAAAGAGTCTCTCTCTCGATTGTGTGCTACGCTATGGCAATTAATAAAACAGCAGAAAGCAGTGTACCGACCAATTTCCTTATTATTTCATCGATGAGGAAACTTCTTACTTCGTAGTAAAGTATACATCAACAGCGCAAACTAGAAAGGGAAATTCAACCATAGATAATAGAGAGGAAGGAGGGATTGGAAACGCGCGCATACCCTGTAGATATATGCTCGTCGCGGTCACGTGACTTCATCTAAGTTCACGAGTGGCATAAAACCACATCAAGACAGCCTTTTCGCGCCTTGGCAAGGGCACCATGTATGCGTATCACCTTTCTAACCAACCTACCAGAGATCTAAAGCCAAAAGCCAAAAAAATTAGGCAGTTTTCAGAACGGTTTTGTAGCTACCACTCACAGATTGGCCTTGTGTACTTTTTACGAGACCTGTACATAGTGAATAGATTCTTTCAAGGCCTGGCATGAACTATCGTCACATAGAGAATACAAACATCGCCTTCAGGTAAGGCCTTTCTTTTCAAATGAACACACTAAGCCCAGATCTGTTGTGAGCCTGGGTAGACTCCAGCGTTTAAAACGCTCGCTGGGGAACATACCACATCAACAGAGCTCGCGAATGCTTCAGTTGCACTCTGTATTCGACTGTGAACAAGGTCCCATCGACTTTTCTTCTGGGTCGATCACCGTTTGTGAAGGAAAAGTACACAAAAGAATTTCAAGCGTGTACAAGAGCAGGCGCGACTACCAAGACCATTCAAATCACTCTTTTCATTGCTTGATCCCTTGTTCGATAGAACTACACTTGTTTTTAGTCGGGTTACTGTTGAATACTAGGCTGTACAAGGCCATAGGAGCTTGTACTATACTGTACGATACTGACTTGCAATGGGGGGCGTGCCGTGACGAGCATGTTCCGTGACGTCACTATAGAGATATATGCGCGTTTTCAATCCCTCTCTCTATTATCTATGATTCAACGGATTTCATTGCAGCATACGCACATTAAATAGAGGATAGTGCGCTGTCTGTGCTGCAGCGCAGACCCTACTAGTAGGGAATTGCCCTTTCTAGAGTGCGCTATTGATGTACACTTTACTAAGAAGTTTCCTTTTCAATGTGTACGTTACTTAGCGCACACAATGAAATGAAATTGTTGATACACTGCATTCTGCTGCTGTATTACGATCGAGAGGGCGACTCCTTACTAGCCCAACTGCCCAATGAGAATGTAGCGATTTTTTCACGTTTTTGTAGAACATCCTGGCACAGTGCTGGCATTTTTACGGCTTCTCCACGGTCGTATGGTTACATCACGTAGAGGTCAAAGGTCGATATTGCCTCGAAAGCACTCCACAATAGTATCAAGTCCTGAAACTTTCAGAAGTCACTTGAAGCCATGCCTCCAATATAGCAATACTCTCAATGTCGCAAAATGGGTTTGATGACTTTTGAAAGTGTCAGGACTTGATTCAGCAGTCTGCTCGGTCAGCCACCTGCCTGGTCATTTGACCCGTGCCACACACATCTCTGTATAGAACGGAGGACAAAGAAGCCCTGATACCGTGACTACCTGAAGTAATCTGTCCTTTGGTATTTTCAACAAGTCGGCCGTCAGGTAAGCTTTTGTATTTGGATGGATGGCAGGAAAAAATATTCACAATTTAGGCTAATAGCGCTTAAACTAAATCGGCTTTACAAAAGCCAAAGGGCATTATTATAGATTAGGATGTACAATTCTTATGAATGCCATACCATGAATCTAGCCGGGGTAATTGTCCTCAGTATTTTGGCTTTTATGCTATATTAGTGCATGTACAAGATCGGTCACGCTTTCTAACGTGAATGTGGGCGTGGTAATTAATTCCTTCGTGAACGTTTTCCTCGTTAGCGCCAGCGTCGAATGTTCGAGTCACACCTACTCCTCGCTATAGTTCTGTCATGGTAGCCACGAGGAACCCGTTAGGGAAAGTCTCTGCAAGTGGACTTTCCTATTGATAGCCGCTTCCTAGCGCTCGAAAAACATCGATATTGCGTTTATCCCCATAGTTGTCTGTATATTATTGCCAACCAAGAAAGTGTGATACACCCCGCATTAACACACGTTCACGACTTTTCTCGTGCCTCGAGCCTAGTGCCAGTGGTTAAACGGTCACGCCGGTGTCATAGCGGATTTGTTCCGCTGCGCCAAAGTTCCGGCGGAACAAATTCGCTAGCGGATACGTTCCGCCGGAAAGAATACGCTAGCGTACACATTCCGCCCGGATAATCTACGCGACCGCGTAAATGTTCCGGCCCGCGCAAATGTTCCGCCTAGTAAAATGTGCTATTATACTTCTCAGTCTGAACTTTTCAGTATCACTGGCTTTTAAACTCGTTATTATGCATAGCTATGATGATAGGCTAACCTAAGATAAAATCTAACAAATGCAGAACTAAAGAAAAGTGAACCACGCCCATTTAGGATACACGAAGGTCAAGGCTTATAGCGATTGCAAAGTAGCTTGAAGCAGGAGCGTATGAGGGGGAAGGAGCGTCCGTCTGCGTTTCTGATGTGTTAGGCGAAGTTCATTAGCTATGCACGACCTTATATGGAATGGCCAGCTGCAGGGCATTTCCATTGGCTTAGCTCTGCCACACTCAGTTGCGATAGAATCAACACTACCGCCCTTACTACAACCACACTACAAGCTGACACAGACTAAGTTTATTAGCTGGTCCAGTGTGGCTTGTACTAAGTAATCTGCTATGCACTGCACCAGCTGCACGTTCCAAATAAGGGAAAGCAGCCTCAAGTACTTCGCCTAAAACATGCTATGGGCCATCCTACGGAAGTCGGACGCTCCTTCGCCGCCCTTCGGGCGGCTCATACGCTCCTGCTTGAAGGAAGGAACAAACACTTCACCGTCTTCAGATTTTTGTGTACTGGTTATAATATCAATGATTCGTTGAAGCCTTCTGTGGACAATCGCCTGGACATTGCCATTGGTCACCATCATGCATATTAAAAGTGTTTGATCCACACCCACACCAAATGCATAATTATGTGCATGTCACTCCGCGCCCGGGCAGAGGCGTATGAAGTGGCTATGCCGCTCCTGGGGCCACCAGAGAAGCTCCAATTATTAAAATGGAACATGTACTTTG
>OZ220001.1:0-4735 GCA_964291365.2 Stappiaceae bacterium | reverse complement strand
CTGAGTGACAGTGAGAGAGGGCGAGGCGCTAAACAAGACGATCGCTGGTAAACAAAGTTCGAGAAGACATTACCAACGCCAAAAGAGGAGACGCTACTCTCTCACAATGCTATTAAAACGTAAGTAAATAACGTACACAGGTAAATATATAATATACAGTACATGCTAAGATATTTCTGACTGAAACACATAGCAAGGGGCGGATACAAGCAAAAATACACTGTTTACAGAGTAATATAGGAATCCCAACTATAAAGTAGTTTTTTAATAAAGTCGTATTTCTTCCTTAGTATGTCATACTCGCTGCTCTTAGAGCGATCTGGGAAGCTTCCGTGTTGCTTGTAGTGAGTACGTTCAAAGTTAACAAGCTGTGATTTTACCTCACGCCTTGCTGAGCACACCTGAAGATTTAGCTTTGCTGTTAGCGCCTTGTATTGTTGAATTCTGTGTTGACTTGGTTTCTTTCCTTTTTTTTTCTTTTTTTCTTTCAAAGCCTGTCGAAGATTGTCCAACTCGGTGAGGTCACTACTCTCTCCAACTGCTCTATAGAGGAGTTTTGCAGTTTTAGTCTGAAGACTCGGAGTTGCCATTGATGTGGAGGAGTCATCGTCGCTGTCATGAAGATTAAAGTTGACACTAATATCACCCTGGCCCTCTTCGTGAGGAGTAACACTACTGAATGGTTCACATTCCATGTCTTCCTGCTGATCTAAAGGTACGTCATTCACAGGGAATAGACTAACAGGGTGCAAGAGCTTACTGTGGTGTGGGGTATCAGCGTTTATTGTTGTGTTTGCGGGGGCTGGTGTTGCACTGGACATTTGTTCACTTGGCGAAGTAGCTGATTCTTGATCTAATTGATCTGGGGCTGATGGTGTACTCTGTAATAGTTCCTGGCTGTTTGTGCTGCCATTTTCAAATGGGGATTCTGTAGAGGACAGTTCCACAGAAGGTTGACGTGGGTAGCTCCTGGTAGTAGTTAAGTTACCATCTTTATCGTAGAGCCTGATAAAGGGAGCTGGTAGCATGATCCTGTCATCTTGAAGAATGTCTTTCCATGACTCAGTATGTCGCTTGAAAACATCTGGAATGGTGTGGTTACTAAAATGTAGTAATGACGGTCCTGCTGTGTGATTTTCCTGGTCATGGTCTGAATCAAAAAACCTATAGCTGGACTTGTCGTCAGTTTGTGTCCACCATACATTCTCACCACAGACAAGGAAAGGACTGATGCGCTGCATGTGTGCTTGCCAACTATGTGTCCTTGATTGAATAAAAGACTTCGTAATAGTCGTGCCTGGGTAAGGTGGTAGGCTTTTGGCAACAGATGAGACAATTGTCTCTTGTTTTTGAACAGATTGTTGAGCCTCACTACTTTTCTGTCTGGCTTGAAGGCTAAGTAGTATAGTTGGTAGCACATTTTCTGGTTTCCGGTTGGTCGCTTGTAGACTAATGTGCTTAGCCTGACTGAAGAGCCTTTCTTGGCTTTCGGCATTTGTTGACCTTAAGCATACTACCTCATATTGAGGTGGTGCATGTACCACTAGATCGTGAAGGTATTGCCCAAAAAAGTGAGTTACACTTTGAAATTTTGGGGTGGACATAAACTGGATACACAGCTCATGATGCAACCAGGAGCAATTGTATAGCTGAAGAATTTTTTTGGGGGTTCGTTGTGAATCTTTCAGGTATAAAATTTCCGAAAGCTTAACTGCTGTGTTCAAAAGTGTTACCAGCATTGGATCAACCGATGGTGTTCTTTGTAGCTTTAGCAGTACCTTGATGGCAGCTGCTCGGAATAGTGCTCCACTTGTTTTGTCTTTTACTAGAGTGGAGTCAAGTATTGCCTTGCATTCCTGCTGCGTCGGGCTTGGTAAGAGTGCTACTAGCTCTGGCAACAAATTATAATAGTGGCCTTTTAAGTCGTGAAGAGGCTCACAATCAAGGATCTCATAGTTTTGAAGGTTAAGGGAGGTGAGAGATCTTGTTGGGTTTTGAGAGAGGAGGGTGGGAACTCTTTGTGCTCCCTGTAGAAGCTCTGTTAGCTCTAACTGTAGCTGTGGTTTTTTCTTTCCATCAATGGCAATATTTCTAGCTCTAAGCTCCTCCCTTAGGTCAGCAACTAATAAGCCATCTAATGGTTTTAATTGACCTGGAGTGTTGCCAAACTTTCCTGCTAAGATTAAATTTTGTAAATCGTCAAGGCTTCTCCATGTTTTTTGCAGTGCATGAGCTAGATCAGCCATCATTGTATCTTTACAACCGCAACTACCGCACTTGTACACACCTCCAAGTTGCGTTCCTCTTTCAAATTGTCTGGCGGGTGCATCGCCACAAAAAAAACGTAAAATGTCGTTGATCTCGACTCCACACTTGGAGATTATCGGCTTTGAGAGCTCCATCAGGCAATCTACTCTATCTGGTACTAATGCTAGCTGATGCTCCAGTGAAGATGTACTAGGGGCAATCATATATACCACTGGCTCTTCCACAATCTCTTGGAGATTTGTAATTTGTTTCCTGTGTAACATGGCATATTCCTCCTCAGAAACGAACACCTTTGGATCATATAAGATCCATATGGCAAAGAGGATGTATCCTGTATGCAGGATTGTAGAATGGTCATGCCAAATGCCTATATTTCTTGTACACTGGGTAGTTTGAGCTGTTTCCAAGCTTTGTGGCATATTTATGCGCATGTACATTTCATGCTTGGCTAGAAGATATTGCCGTAGCTAATGGAGGGGAATTTTTCGTCCATAAATTTCGATAGATTTGATTTCAATTTCCCCTGAAGATGTAGCAATCGATTTTTGGATTATGTAAGGTGTGCATGGTTCACCTAAAGAAAGTTCACCTGACTCAACTAGATGTTGTTTTTCTTCTGTTATTTCCTTTACTGTGGGGAGGCATGGTGTTGAAATCTCACCCCCAACTAGCTTTTTCTTCTTCCTTCGAATCCGTTGTATAGAGTTATCCCTTTTGTCCAGCCTGCTAACATCAATGCCCCTTTTCTCTGCTACTGCTTTTAATACCTGTCCACCATTTTTTTGGGGAATGTTATATTTTCTTGCCATTGCTGACCAATTTATTATTTGGTCCTCTGGGAAGGATTCCAGTTCTGATATAGCAGCATCTACATCCCATGTCAAATTAGAATCACTAGGGGAATGTGATTTGTGTTTTTTACTAGGTTGATCAGGCTTTTCAAAACAAAGGGCTAAACGTTTCCTACGGTAGCTTGATGTAGACTCTGCTTCTGCTAATAAGGTCATTGTTGTGTTTTCTTTAAGGTGTTGGGTAATTTGTTTGACAACTTGTCGCTTTTGTTCACGATCTTTTTTCTTTTTTTCTGCTCTGGGCATTTTGTTAGTAAGTTTCTCCTCAGGGGCATTTCTTGGCAATTTTGATGTAAAGCTGTGGTTAAATCTCTCCTCCCAGAGTGTGTTTAGCTCACCTAACACCTTCCTAGTCAATTTCTTTTCTTCTGTGATAGTACATTGAGAATCTGGGAGTGATACGATGGGATCCTGAGAAATATACGTGGGTTTACCAGGGAAGCATTCTTGTAGTTCGTGGTGGTTATTAAAGCATGCTACACAGAAAGCTAGTGTATGCTTCTCCTTCTCACAGCTAGTGAGCTGCTTCCAATTTTCTGTTGAAAATGATGTGAGGTACTCAAGCCGCTTGCTTGATGGATGCCATTTCTTGGAGAAATGGTCTAGTATTTTCTCACAGCATTTATTAAAATAACGATTACCACTTATCTGGTACTCTTCAGGGATACCATAGGTAGTAACACTTGAAAACAGGGAAAGAAATCCTTGTCTGCACTCTTCATATGCTATTTCTTTCCTGCTTTTTAGTTGTTCTGGTGATGATAGCTCCCTTAAAGCCGTTCGTGCATATCCACAGTTCAATTGTAAAGTTATCGGGATGGGCATACTGTACAAAATATTGCACAAAATTAATATTAAGTACTATTATTATCTCCCTCTCTCTCTCGTATATCTCACACACACACACACACACACACACACACACACACACACACACACACACACACACACACACACACACATATGCATATGTATACACACACATAGGTGGTGAATCTGAGTATTTGCACTTCCTCCAAGCACAAGCAAGAACTTTTGTAGCTATCTTTAGTCATATTACCTGTTGTGCTGGAGATATTTTGAGATTTGTCAACACAGAAGCCTCAAGCTGTTTGCATACATACACTGTACATAGCCCGCCAAAATATTGTTACCACGCGCGATGATTTGTCATGTGACAACATGGGCACGCCCACCAATATCTGATCAATGGCCGCATGGGTGCCTGTAGAGAGTTGGTGACTACTAGGCGGTAGGGAAAACCTACGTAGATGAGCTGCTAACTAAGTTAGTTTGACAGTGATAGTGAAGAAGTTTAACTTCTGCTTTAGCAGAGGCAACTGGTTGTGCAGGAACGGAGTTATTTCCAGAAATCTTCCTCCAGGTATCACGATTTTTGTGATTTTGCTTGATATTTCACAAACGGCTGTCTCAGGCTGCTTTGCCAAAGCAGAACAGTTGCATGAGATCGTAAAGATCATTCTGAGTACCAAAATATATAGATCCAAGGACATTTAGCCTACCGCTTTTTTCAATCGCTATGCCCATAATGTGTGCAGCGAAGAAGCCATGTTTCTGCAGATAATTGGTGGGTGGGGCTCAGGTGACGTCATCAG
>OZ220000.1:0-273940 GCA_964291365.2 Stappiaceae bacterium | reverse complement strand
ATCTATGGCATTGTCTGTGTCGGTTGTAAGGTAGTTGTCAGTCTGCAGGTCAATATTTCTTTACATGATGACGTCATCAAAATGGCTCGCGTGACCCATCTAGAAAAGGCAATAGCCTAGCACCATCCCTTACCACAGCTCTGTGTAGACATAGCACAATGGAAGCAACGGTCCAAAAGGCATAAAATACATCGATCTATCTGGTCTGTACATGAAGTTTCTTTTTTAATCATGGGGAGGTAGCTATACGTAAACTACAGTCTGACCGTGCTAGTGTCTGGATCCAACTTTGATTTTGGTACAAAGAGATTTCAAGCCGATATCAACCTATAGTCCGTGATGTAAAAGTACCTAAATAATAACATACCTGTCTCACCGGTCCTCTCCTTATGCAGGTCGAGTAGCTATATCGAGACATAAAAATCCAGAAAAAATTCGACTACAAGACATAAAGGTTTACTCAAGTCAGCAGGTCAGCGAGTATCTGGCTTGACAGAAGAACTCTTAAATAAACTATAATATTATTTCAATTCTGAGCACTATGATGCATGTAGTTTAGCTGCTATAAACAATAACACAAACCGCATTTTTTTAACTTGATGTTTACTGTCAAGTGTATATATTATGATAAGAGAAGAGAGTATCAAACACTCTATATGGTCCGTGTAATATGTGTGCGGAGAGTAATGTGACTTCCCACCTTGCGCACGTGACTAAGCCAAGTCGCTAAACACTCGATTTTTCTCAGGACTTCGACAAATAGAGGCATTTTTCATGAGTTTTATGCTAGATTCTTCATGAACGCTCGTTTTATATCGCAATCTGCTCGTGTTTTCAGCCGCTATTGCACTCGAGACCACGCCCATAATTCGTTATTTGAACCGAGCGCTCTCATTGGTCAATGTTTGAATTCCTGGCGCGTGACTTTCCGAACACACATTACACGGACCATATAGTATGTTCAATACTCTCTTCCTTTATTATATACTCTTGTTACTGTCGACTTCTATTTTTGGGTACATTTTTGGGCAAAACCCCGCCCATCAATTATGATACATCCATTGTGTTTTCCACCATCTCTACATAGTGTGTGAAGCAGCCAGTATAACTCCGTATTACAAGGAAGTTATGAGGGTATTAATATTGAAATTTATTAATGTTTGGCCTTGGCACGAAGCGGGTAAGACACGTTCCCAGCAAAACAATTATCGCCATTAATAGGCCCGCTATTCATTATTAATCGGTTATTTACGATAATGATAAGCCTGTATTACACTACAAGTATGCACAAATACATGCAAAGTTCCAGTTCACTGTAATTGTCGGAGAGTTCTGTTTATTGATTGATTTTCAAGCTTTTCTTGTTCTGGTATATTGTTCAAGCCATTACTAGCTACTCTGCAATTCTGTTGCATATAGCCCCAGGTGAGGAGTATGCAGCTTGTTATTCCACAGAATTAATTCCAATTCTGCATGCATTCATTACAGTCACACCAGACCAAGGCTTTCATCGATCACCATCAGTTTTAAAGAAGTAGCTACCACCACTTTGTAAGTGTGTTACCATAATGACACCTCATATTATATTAATATTAATGCTACTGTCATAGCAAAATTGTCAGTTAACTTTAATATTTTATATAATTGTAATGTGTATCCAGCATGTAAACCACTAACACCACATGACTACATTAAGTTAGGACCTTCTTTACTGTCTAGGTTTGTCACATCAATAGGACCATCTCACTGCTCAATCAACCAAACAAACACCATGTTCCGGTACCCTTCCTTGGTCATTCTGGTATCAGTAGTGGTATTAATCACCAGCATGCTTGCTTACTCTATTTACAGCGGGTTACACTTTAATGTGCTAAAAACCAGTGCAGATGGCAAGTTCAATAGACGAGGCACGGTTTTATCAAGTCATGCTGACATATTACTTAACAGCACATTTGGTGTCCAGGAGTTCTTTAATCAAAATATGCCCCAATCAGTCTTTTCCCTCCAGTGTGTGTTGTTTCTATCCTTACTTCTCCATAATATCAAATTATTACGGTAACCCTTGCATGTTATATTAGGATTTTGTGTCTTGATTCCTTCAGTGTGTTTGTACATCCCCTTAGCAGTATTAAACACATTAGCACTAGTAAATTTCTTTGTAAAATTATTGCAATTCAATGTTTGGTAGCATACCAATGATAAATTCATACGGTGGAACCGGACACAGGAATCCAAATGCTACACCTGTGGTCGACAGTGCAAGATCATCGTCTTCAAAAAAAAAGGCACAAAGAGAACAATAGATAGAAATCACAGGGATAATGGTGACAATTTAGAAGGTAAACCACCAAAAAAACGAGGCCGACCATCTGCTTATCATCCATACCAACCTCACAGCCCCTGTTCAATTTGGTTACAGACAGGGAGAGACGTTTGTCTTGCACACCATCATGTTTCAGATTGGATGGGGCATCCTGGGAAAAATGCAGCATTAATGTCAACATACGTATCACAGTCAGGAGTAAGGATTTCACTTCAGTCGGATAGTTGCATATGTAAAGGGTATGAGTTAGATTTCCTACACAACAAAAACAATTTTTGGTGTCCACACTGGCTTAAGTTGAGGGATGGCACATACACACAAAGACATTGTATTTTGTGCTGTACAACTAGTACTAACTGTCAGTGTATGAAGGTCCAAGAATGGGGGCCATCCACATGGTATGGTGACCAATCAGTAGAGTGGTGGGGCAAATACTTTATACACAAGCGTATGTGTCAGTCCATTAATCCTAATGCCAAAGATTTGTGTAGAGTTCACTTGAGAGAATATTGAAGATGTTCGTCAAATCGAGTTTGTATCAAATGTTCGACAAACTTCACTGAAAAGTGGTATATATCTGGCAAGGGCTCAACACAGCACAGATGAATTTGAGTGGCTTTGTAATGACTGTGTGTGAGACGTGTAGTTCTAGCAAAGAGAGACTTGAGGATATGTTAAAAAAAGACTTGGAGGGAAAAAATCAAGTAAATAAACACAGGGCTAAAATATTTGAACTGGCTTTACACAAAATCAAGGAAAACACATTTGTTTACACACTACCATTACTTGATAAAATTAATTTAAGAAATATATGAGTGATAATAATTTGGAACAACCAGCATCCTCATATGTGAGGTCCCTTAGTATGTGCATAGATAAGTATCTTACTTGCCATGGGTTTAGTGCATACTGTAGAGTCACCAAGCTGGGGAAATTGTATTATGACAACAAAGTACACAGCTTGATAGGAATTGAACATAAAATTATGTACAAGGTAGTGGTAGACAAATATAAACTAGAAAAAGAGAATGAGGCCCTTCAAGAACAGAAATCAATCCTTAACATAAAGGAAATACAGGGGCTAATTGAAGACCAGTGTAAAAAATTCCCAACCACATCAAAATTAATTTTGATTATCGTACCTTCATTAAAGGTGACAGTAGCATAGATGAGGACAAGCTTCAGGATTATTTTAATCCAGAATTATTGATACATTGACTACATCAAAAAAATCAGAGAACAGTCATCCCAATTATATAATGACATGAGGAAACTAAGAATTTTTACCATAATTTCATTACTGTATTACACAAAAAATCCTTCCACCACATTTATACAAACAATAATAGGTCTGTTTTGCTATGCATATGGTTTGTGTGACAAGGGGTTTGAAATTCTGAATGCCTTTGGATGTTGTTGCAGTGAAGATCACATACAAAGCCATGGTGATTACTGATCTAGTCGAAGATCTATGATGGATGAGTTAGACTTAAAAAAACTATGGAGGGTCTCTTTTGATAACCTGAATTTCAAACTCAAATATTCTAAAGACATAAAGGGTGAGGGTGGCCCTAAACGAGCATTGAATCTGCTTACAGGTCAAGTAGCATACACACAAGATGAAGGAAGTACACAAGTAAACAAAATCCCATCATTAAAAGAACTAACTAAGGCAAAGCTAAAAACTTTCGTACATCCGCAGCACATGTCAAAAACAGACTTACACGAAAGCAATTTTCAAATTTCAGAATCTGAAAATGATTATTATCATCATGTTTTAATAAAGCTGTGTACAAATGTATGAACCGTAGAGTTGGCAAATCAACAGATGAATTGGACAGCACGTTAACTGAAGATTTACAAGGACACCTGCCACATTGGACACCACCTAAAGGAGACAAAAATTGTGTACAGTGCTGTTGATGAAGGAGGCTCAGCTAATATAACAGATGTAGGTAAATACTTAGACAAATTAAAAGGTGATTTACACATAGGAGAGGATGGCTACCTGCAAAAAATTCTACTAACTGGTGATCATCAAACATGTGAATTAACTAAAGATCTGCAAGCAAATTTTCCCTTAAAATACAATTGGTTCTACCCTGTGCCAGGAGACTGGCATCTCCTAAAGTTGACTTCTGAACTAATAAAATCTATTATATGGGACGGAGGTTTCAAAGAAATGTGTTTTGAATGTGGCCATAAAAAAGAAGTCAATCAATGGCAGGATATCCATAATATGCTCAGTGGATTGCATGAGGTACCATTACGTAAATGTACAATTAAATATGAAAACAAGTATCCTGTGAAAAAGAGAAGTGAAAACAAACTTTGGGACTTTATAGCCGAGTTAACTAACAAAAGAAATAATGATGAAGTACCTTGATTTTGGGCAGAACTACTTATAATACTAAATGCACATATGGGTCTATATTTTGCTATGCGCTCTGGTAATTTTATGCTGAGAAATTCGTGTATTAAACAAGTAGCACCAATTTTCTTTGCCTACTCGAGAGACAAATACGAAGAACTGACTCTCACAAATCTAAAGGATCACCTGACCTTCCCACAAGAGCTACTGGATGATTTAATGGATGGCAAATGGACTGTAAGTTTGAAGGGGAATCCTTATCATAATCTAGCTTTAGATGAGGGACATGAATGTTTTATAAATAGAAGATTAAAACAAATTACGTCATATCCATCACATTTTAGAACAGTGCAACTAGCAAATTTTATGGCTTATTTGGACGTAGTATTGCGTGGAATAGAGAACTATATATGTAAAAATAAAGGCTTATCTACTGATAAAAATCGAAGAGGATACATTTTGCAGCGTATAAAATTTAATAGACTAGCTAATGAAAATTACCCCTATTGATACTTTGTTGGATTCCTCATCAAGAAATTTAAGCAATGTATTTGTAGATAAACCCAAGGAACTAGACAGTATGCAATGAAAGGACTTACTAAACATCGTAGCAATAGGAACAGAAAGATTACGCACATTCACCAAACAACACATATTATGCTCTGAACCAAAAACTATACATAAACAGCAGAAGATTCGTACATTCACCAAAACTATGAAAACACAAACACAAGCAAAATCTCAATTAAGAGTGTAATTGCCATATTAAGGAACTCTTTCCGCCACCTCCAAGCTGCTGGTGTTTCAGTAGCTCAAACAGCACCGTATCCACTTGCACTTGCTGACATTAATGGCAATATGCGTTCCTTACAAAAAAGTTTATTCAGGAATACTATTGCACAATTACCTAATTTAGAGCAAATGTTGATGTCACAACTGCCACCCCTTGAGCATGCATCCCACAGTACTAGTTGACTCAACTAGTCGACTGAGTTTACTCTACTACGTGCATATGCCCCCGCCATCCCATATCAACACCTTTGAACAATACATCAGCTGTCTATGGGGTACGTAGCTATAGGCAAAAATTTGGATTTCATGCATATATGTAGGAAATCTGTAGGATAGGGCAAAATTTGAAACATTTCTTAAAATTCCACCCTATCTTCTGCCAGATATGTGTAGGAAGTGTGAGGAAATGTTATGCTTTAGGAAGCAGGATGTGTAGGAAGTCTAGTGATGAATGTTTTGCTTTTCAGGCACTGACAAGGATCCATAACTGATGTAAACTGTTGTGTGCAGATTCTTGGCTCTGTCGTGGCATAGCAAATACTATTGCTCATCCGTCAAAACTCTCTTGTATATCTCTGATGAAAGAGTGTAGTGTAGGAACACAAACGCGAACACGATCCGACCGGAAGTACAGTATACCGGAAAGAGCGCGCCGCGCGATTATTAATTATTTGTCAAGGTATAAAACATTGCGTATTAGTGTTCGCGCGTGTCCGCCGGTCCAAGGCAAACCTGGTACTGTCGGACAGAAGTATCCACCATGAATGACCATGCATCTCTATAGCAATCAATCTTAAGCCTGTCTGTATAACTGTTAAAGTTATTAGGTACAGATTTTAGTAGTATCCGACTGTGATACTCTGGCAGGGTAGGGTTTGCAGAGATCTAAAAGTAAGTCATGCTGCTCAGCAATAGACAGTGACTATTATTGTATTCTACAGAGCCTCAGGCTCAACGGCAGTTGTTGTGGACTCGATCCACTGTCCATGGAATTTGACTTATACAATACTGAGTGCATGAAACAGAACTGCATGGCATGAGTGACCACATGCTGTCTTCTCCTTTTCATTTTCTTCTAGCTGGGACCATTCGCGTGGAACTGTCTCTCAGTCAGTTATGTCGTCCCAAACTTGTAATCCTATAATCATAATAATTATGCACATCTATTTGTTACTTGATTATAGCTATGCCTTGTCTATTTGTTTGTCGTAATAATATAGTGATATCATTAGCGGTGATATCATAACACTGTATAGCAAAGTGTAATCTAGCTAGCTATAAATCACATGTATGCATGTTGTATTCAGCCATAGTAATAATCCATTAAAGGTTTGCATGAAAATTGATGTGGGCAATTTGATAATATTGTATACACACACGGCCATGTAGCTTAATAGCTAAGCTGTTGTAATGGTTGGTTATATTAAGGACAAGTCATCTGGCTTAGAATTTAAGCCAGCATAATATGATTCATTAAACTTTAGCCCCTTAGATCCTAAGCCACTCTCAAGTTTGCTTACAAGATCTAAGTAATTCTCAGCTTAGGATTTAAGTAAACCTATACTCCCAGCTTAAGATCTCAATGGCCATCATATCTCAGCTTAGGACCAAAGCCACTCTCAACTTAGGATGTAAGCCACCATTGTGGAGTGACCATTATAGTGAGGTATCCACTGTAATAATATGGCAATAAAATGCATGTTCTCTATGGTTCTCATTTGTGCTAGGAGTTGACACAAATGCAAACTATAAGAATTAAGGTTCTTACCGACGATAAACTGGTTATATGCTAAGTTGATATCGATGTCACAGTGTGGTATGTCAACAATGCATGGTAGCCACACCTTAAGAGGCATTTTAAGCATGGCTTTCATTTGTGTTTGGGGTTAACGCAAACGCAAGACCAAAATTTATGTTGTTACAGATGATAAACTTGTTGCTAAGGTGATGTCACAGTATGGTACATCAACAATGGTACACCTCAACAGGCATTTTAAGCATGGTTCTCACAGTTGTGTTAGGGGTTGACGCGAATGCAAGACTAAAATTTAAGGTTGTTACGGATGATAAACTGATTGCAAAGTTATGTCACATGGTGATACATTATCAATGGTACACCTCGACAGGCATTTTAAGCACGGTTCTCATTGTGTTAAGGGTTGACGCGAATGCAAGACCAAAATTTAAAGTTGTTACGGATGATAAACTGATTGCAAAGTTATGTCACATAGTGATACAGTACACCTCAACAGGCATTTTAAGCATGGTTCTCCTTTGTGTTAGGGTCAATGGTACACCTCAACAGGCATTTCAAGCATGGTTCTCATTTGTGTTAGCTAGGTGTTGATGCAAACACATTTAAGGTTGGTACAGATGATAATAGCTAAGTGTGAACCAGTTACCTTACCAGAGATCTATATAGACCAGCAAGCTCGGTTTGATAAATGCTAGTTGTTCTAGTATTGAGTTAATCCTGCTGGTACAACATGGCAAGGATACAAACTTAACATTTAATAGCAATATTATGCTAACTATGTACCCATAATAGAACAACAAAGTCATGATTATTATAAGGCACCTACATATTATTATGATAGCAATGAGTGGAGTGAAATTATTCTGTATAAGGAGATAACATGTGGAAAGTATATATGAATGCATTTGTTTGTGCAAGTGGTCTCTAAAAATAACAACTGAGATTCTGAGTTTCTCAGAAGTTTGATGCAGGGTGAGGGGAGTATTTGGAAATAAGAAGGACCCATTTATCTTGCACCTGGAAAAGATAGCTCAGTTTAAGTAATGGTCTTCTTTCTTTCAAAGTTGGAATCTTGGAATTTATGAGGAGTTCATCAATCGTATGTACCAGATCAGTCCTTCTCCACAGCTTGAGTATAAGAGTTTGATGGCTAGGGTCCCACACAGGTGCAGCATAGTAATAGTCACTGCAAATATGGTGGAACAAGTGACACATAGCTACAGCAGCAGCAGGATTTATTCTTTTGATAACATTTCTATAAATAATCATACAAATTTATTTGGAGGCACTTTCAAGATATCTTCAATGTGTTTGTTCCAGGTACAGCTATGAGAAAGCCACACTCCTGGGTATTTGAAATGGTAAACTTTCAATTGCTATGTTACTGATGTTGAATGGGACTAAGGGCTGTCTTGCAACTATAATGAGCATGCACACGTATTTGCATTTTGAGGCATTGAATTGGTAAGTTTTCCTGGATCCAATGCAGCTATGTAACAAATTTATATCCTGCTGAATATTGGTCTCGGAGGTCTATGATTGCACAAAAAAGGAGGAGATCATCAGCGTAGAGTGGCATATTGGAAAGCTGGACACTTAGTCTAGTGATTCCATCTATGAAGATCTAAAATATGAGTGGGCCAAGTAGCTATTGATCTCTGAGGCACCTTAGAAATAATGGGTAATTATAAGGAAGTAGAGGAAGCGCTGTTAACTCCAACAATTATTGTTTTCTGTCTCATAAATAAGCTGTTATCTAAAAGGTGTGGGTTGGCATTGATTTCAGCTAGTTTATCCATAAGCAGTTTGTGAGGCACTCACCATCAAACACCTTTCTGTGGTTGAAAAAGACAGCACACACATCATTGGCAGCTTCCAGTAATGTGTACCACGCAATATTATTATCAACAGCTATCAAGAGAGCCCCAATTGTGGATTTTTCTTTACTGAAACCCCACTGATTGTCAGAAATTGGGAAGTGTTCCTGTAAATGTTTTAGAAGACACATCTGCATGCATTTCTCCAGTAGTTTGCTGATAATCAGAAGAAGTAAAGTGGGCGATAGTATTTTGTACTATGATGAAGCCATACTTCAAAGGAAAAATAGCTAGG
This sequence comes from Stappiaceae bacterium, assembly GCA_964291365.2. GTDB lineage: Bacteria > Pseudomonadota > Alphaproteobacteria > Rhizobiales > Stappiaceae > JBDWFY01. Next base: position 264,586 of record OZ220000.1, on the reverse strand, counting down.
TACAAAATCCCATGTACTCTAGAAATCTCATACGTCCTAAGGTGTATGAAAATACACTACAGCTGCATAGTAAAGTACAATGCTTGTGATGGGGGAACCTTCCCCAATGTCTGGGTTGTGGCATCATAGTACAAGTCGAGCTCTACTATTATATGGATCATACGTAGCTATTAATTTTACATCCACGCTTTGGAATTGAGCTCATTCACGCCAGCTTCCATTCAGCTAGTAGTTTAATAATTGAGAGATTGAATCATTTTGTCATTATTGATGGTGTGATGCTGCTAACAATTGATTTCAGCATTCTCCCGATATACCATCAAGTCCACTGGACTTTGTGTTGTCACTACTAGCCAGACTGGAGACTGGGGCAGCCACTAACATGAAAGCCTATGGGTGAATGCTCAACCTGGTAGCTATAGCTTGCATGGAACACAGTATTGCACAGCTAGTGAACTGACCAATATGTAGATTTCAGCTAAATCCAGGCCACACCGCTTAGCTATTATCATTTGTCTACGATGCCTTTGCAGAGAGGAATTAAGCACTGAAATGTAAAGGGGTAACTATTATCTGGAGTGCAGAGCCTACCAATCACTTTAGCTCAAGTAATTAAAACATGGCACTTCTCTTTCTTTCTCTTTTTCTTTGGGAGCTTCCCCCTGCCTGCCTCTCCCCCCCTCCCCGATCATTAGTGAACAGAAGAATTTCAAAGTTGATGACCAAAAAATTGCAGCAATTCAAGAACCAATGTAGACCACGAAATGAAGCCAGTAGATTATTCAGTAATTATAGGTTATGTGTATCATAAACACTATCTGTTGGTTAGCTAAAATGTATGCTAAATATTATGATGTAACCATTGATTGTGCCAACTTAAATTTTGGTCATGCAGTGGTGTCAATTAACCCTTAGTGCTTAATAAATGGCTGTTGAGGTGTACTTAGTCACTAAAAAGTTGACAAACCAGGTCCACACAGTGAAATTAACTTAGCAACCAGTTTATCGTCTGTACCAACCAACTTTAAAGTTTAATCTCATATTTGCATTAACATTAAAGAGAACCATGCTTAAAATGCCTTTGAGGTGTATCATTCATAATAGCTATGTGTTGGTGACCATGCAGTTTATCATCTGTAACAACCTTAAATTTTGGTCTTGCATTCGCGTCAACCCCTAATACAAAGGAGAACCATGCTTAAAATGCCTATTGAGGTGAACCATTGATAATGTATCACCATGTGACATAACTTTGCAATCAGTTTATCATCTGTAACAACCTTAAATTTTGGTCTTGCATTCGCGTCAACCCCTGACACAAATGAGAACCATGCTTAAAATGACTGTTGAGGTGTACCATGCATTGATGACGTATCATCATGTGTTAGCAACCATGCAGTTTATCATAATTATGTACTAACCTTAAATGTTGGTCTTGTATTCGTGTCAACCCCTAACACAAAGGAGAACCATGCTTAAATTACATGTTGAGGTGTAGTACAAATATGAGTACCACTGTTGTATCACAGTGTGACGTACATCAACCTAACAGGCAAACAAACCAAAAACTAAACCAATAGAATAATATTATTGACCTTAAAGTTTAATTTAGTCTTGCATTTGTGTGAATTCCTAATTCAGAATTAACCAGTGAATTTGGTATAGTCTAAGAGTTAATTGACATGCAGCATAGCATATCATATATAGCTATTACCAGGAGCGTATGAGGGGGAAGGAGCGTCCGTCTGCGTATCTGATGTGTTAGGCGAAGTTTATTAGCTATGCACGACCTTATATGGAATGGCCAGCTGCAGGGCATTTCCACTGGCTTAGCTCTGACCACACTTAGTTGCGATAGAATCAACACTACCGCCCTTACTACAACCACACTACAAGCTGACACAGACTAAGTTTACTAGCTGGTCCAGTGTGGCTTGTACTAAGTAATCTGCTATGCACTGCACCAGCTGCACGTTCCAAATAAGGGAAAGCAGCCTCAAGTACATCGCCTAAAACATGCTATGGGCCATCCTACGGAAGTCGGACGCTCCTTCGCCGCCCTTTGGGCGGCTCATACGCTCCTGCTATTACTGTGACATGAAGTTGGCAAGTTGGGCCCAATTATATTCGCACCTAAATGGGAACTACAGTTACATTTAATAATTATATTATGCCAGGTATCCTTTTGCAAGTTCATTGCATTCATGACCATTCACATATAAAATAATTGACTCGAAGTTAAAGCTGGAACCATAAGCAGCTGTCATTTTTTTCATAGATGATTGTGTGCAAAATTAATGCAATTTTCATGAAAAACTTTTAGCTATCTTGCAGAAACATCCTCTGCATGAAATGTATCAGTGAGACGTAAACAGCTAAAGCATTGGAGAATTTAAAGGCTTTCGGATCTTGTTGTATAGTTATGTGCACACTAAACATAATATAGACTCACTAGCTGTAACAATCCTGAGTATACATAATCATAATAATAATATTATATTTGTTGCAACACTATAACAAACCGTTATAACATAACTTGATGAGGGTCTCGGTTAGCTATAGTAATTATAATAATATATACTATATATTATAGACAAGTCGGTTAACGTAACTGTAGCAGGCTAAATGTATAGCCTGTTTCATAGGTCTATATTAAACTACATTGATTAGTGTAATGGTAATAATATACTCTATATTGGAGCAAATCTGAATATGACAAAACTCATGGATTGATTGTAGTGAGATGCATGACTGTGTAAGAAAACACTTGGAAAGCAAAGAGCCTATCACGTACGTTTTTCTCTGCATGTATACAGTGATTTGAACTGCCATTGTACATGTAGTATTACGGTAGTTGTTATGATATTATGGTCTGATCATTTTGTTCAGTCAGTATAGCTAGCTATAACTACTGGCGGCTGAGCGATACTCAGTGAATAGCTTATGCACTACACTGATCGCCAGTACAATAATAATCTGTAACAACCTTAAATTTTGGTCTTGCATTCGCGTCAACCCCTAATACATGGTATATAATTACAAAATTATAATTAATCTGTGATTATCAGAAGGGGATGGGCATCTTTAGGGAATCTATTTCATGACATTATAATATTTTGATGCACTTTATTTCACCTTCTGACTTCTCCTATTGATCAGTTGGCTGATGAGGAGGACCAGCAGAGGTGAGAACGAAAGAAGGATTAGAGAAATTATTATCTGAGTCAATTTTTACATCACATAATGCTCCAGTAAGTCCAGGGACACACTGCGTACAGTTTGCATCTGTGAAGTTGTCAGCGCAAACTGCTGTAATTGTGAGGTCCATTGATAAGAAGTTGTATATGCCAGTGTAGTTCTGTCTCATAGACTCTTCTCCTACTGGCAGGTTATGGTTAATTATGAGAGTATCCACTAGTCTAAGATCATCTTGGTTTAGTTGACATGTGTCATTATCCATTGCATTGATAAAAAGTTGGACTCCCTTTATGAAAAAAAAGAGTATAGCTACATTCTTATCTTATAGCCTCAGATTAAAGTTTGAATCACTGCATGCCATGCATACATATACTCATGACACACACAGTCGCACACATACAGTATCACACATGCGCACACACACACACACACACACACACACACACACACACACACACACACATACACAGAGACATACACACAGACACACACACAGATACACACATGCACAGACACACACACACTCACACACATAGACACAGACACACACAGACACACACATGCACAGACACACACACTCACACACACTCATACACACATACACACGCACACAAACACACACGTACACACACACACACACACACATATAATTATGCATCCATCATAAGATATATTGCAACAATCATATGTACACACTGACAGTGCCACACTGGCTGCCACTGAGTCCATGGAGTGCTTAATACACTTGCAATAACAATTATTATTATTGTGCATTAAGTATGTACTATACTGTAACACGTAATTTACTGTAATGCTTAGTGCATGCACAACTCCATCATAAAGCAATTAGTCAAAGACTTACATTCCAATAATTTGACAGTACGGGTAGGATTAATGGATTGTCTAAACCAGGCACTGTACTCAGAGAGAAGTCAATGAAACCATCGTCATCATTTGTGATAGACATTACATTTCCAAAGTAACTACACTCTCCTCCCTGCTCACTTCCAAGAGCTCTCAGACAATAACTGAAATATGTGTCACACAAGAAACTGCTACATTCTGTAGTGTTGTGACAATCACAACATCCCATGAGGTCTGAAGTTTGCATGGACACACAACTTTGGCATCTTCCAGTTGGGTTATTGTAGCCAAAGAGGTTCACCTTAAGCATGTAGAGTCCATTAGTAGAAGCAAATACCTATAATAATGATTCTGAATCAGTACATACGTACACTTAAATTTCAGTGCAAACATTAATCAAAAATAGGCAGTTAATTTTGTAAGCATGGGAACAGATCATTGACATGTACAGACTAGTTAATTATAAAAACTTGCATGCTGTAGCTATATACCTATGTATTGACATCATACATTTATGATCCAGCATAGACCAATGATCAATGCTCTTTGTTCCATGTCTTGATATTGATCTTCTCTTTAATAACTTCCAGTGAGGACCGAGCCAGTTGTTTAATAGTTTAGCTTTTAAATTATCACTTAAGCAGAAAGCTTGAAGCAAATGCTTTTATACTAGTTTGCTACTATAATAATATTATTATACTGACAGTTTTAGCAGCTCTATTGCATACATATGTTGAATAGCTTGTAGATGTAACTTAATCCACCTCTAGTTACACACTGGCAATCTGGGCTTACTTTCTACCTCCGTTCAGCTCAACTTACGCTACTTGTATCCATACCACATTACTAGCATGACTTTTTAATTGATATCAGTACCCCATTGTACATTTTAGGCATAGATCAGCTAACTTAGTGCTGACACTCCTCGCTTGACTAAATTGGCCATCACCTAATGTATCTATGCATTGTATGACTACCATATTATATGCATGCTGAGGGTTATTTCAGTAATTAGTGTGACCTTAACATACATGCAGTATAATAATACTATGGGACCTGCAACTAAGATTGCAAGCTATTTGGTTTTATCACAGATCTAGGGGAAATAAATTGAATTGGAACAAAAACAATACCTTCTAAGAAGAGATCTTGTTCCCTGTATGTATTGTTTTAATCGACAGTATACTATAGCTAATTATTATATTATTACTATACCATCACCTGGCTATATGTAATGATCTTACATGTCCGCTGTGTTTTGCATAACGAGAGGATCATACCTATGTGATGAATAACAAAATGCCCGTCATCACTGTGCATGTCATTGATATCATTAATGTCATCATTATGATGTCATAACAACTTTGTCATCTTTATCTTGTTTGATACAAGCTTTGTCGTCATGTTTGTGCATGCTAGCTTATAATATTATATTGTGGTTGTGACTTGTTATCCTGACTTATATCAGAATGGTGATCAAAACATACTTAACTACAAAAAAAAAGGGATTTATTATAGCATTCATAATGCCACAATAGCAAGCATACATGCAGCATCATTAACTGAATGTGGCATGGTCAGTTGCAGTATATGCCCATGCAGGCTCTTGATCAAAGGAAAGGAGTGCCTGGGTACGAGGCCAGAGCTCAAGAACTGATAAGTTCCTCACGGGTGCATGACAGTTCTAACTACATTATTTTCTGTAGTAACCATTTAAGCTGGTTTGCATTATATAGGCTTAGTCCACTAGTTACTAGTCTTATATTATCTACATGCCCATTTATAATTTTGTCCATGCACTGCAGCTGATGATTGATCTTTCAACAATGCTCTGGAGTGATCATGATTTGGATATCATCTTCAAAAAATGTAGTTCGGTCTAAGTCCTTGTCTTCATTAGAGTCTTCCTGCAATAATTATTAGTACATTAGCTAATTTTAGCAAACTGCCTTTAATTAGTTATAATAATTTGTTTACAAGTTGCAGAGAATCAAAGATCAAAGAGTATCCACATATGGCATGTGGCTAAAACAAATATAGAGGTTTCCACATACACTTCACTACCATGCCACTTCACACAAACACGTGCATGTACACTGCTTCCATACACACCATTGCACACACAAGTTGACAATCAAGTATATATGTACCAGGTAAACTTGGAACAAGCCAGCTAGGTATCCAATTCATACTGGATGGGCCACTCCAAGTATTAAGCAATTATTGTGTTCACGTACTGTTTACTGTATTACCCAGGAAGCAAGGTATGGGTGGATGTAGTTATGTAAGAATTCAAATAAATCAGAGCTAATTAATTAAGATTCTTTGCTTCCTTGCAAGTGCTATTAATTTTTTACATCGAGTAGCTAGTATGTATATGCAATTTGGTGTGAAACTCTTTTTCAATGACTGCTTGTTGACATAATTCTCTATCTGCATGTTGAGACAAATTGATTGCGACTATAGCTACATTTTTTGAAATCAATTTGTGGTGGATGTGGTGGAATGATGGCCACGGTTTCTATGCATCAAAGGTTGAATGGAATGGCAAGAAATTTATGAACCTATACTCGGCCCTATAGCAAGTGGAGGTCACATATCTTTTTTGATCGAAGAAAAGTAGCTATATGTTTGGGGTGAAGTGACTCATGATGATGATGAATCTTCAAATGGTGATGGTATAAAACCAAATAAAATTGAGCTGTTTGACTGTTATTTTGAAGTATGGAGTCCTCTTAGTACAGAAGGAACACCACACCCAGGACTAATTATAAATGGTGCTGCCAAAGTACTGTTTGGAAAACGGATGTACATGTACGGAGGAACTCAGGATATGAGAATGGGTATGTATACAGGTGTCCTCAGCTCTCTGGATCTGAATATGTTCACATGGTCATTACTCTGCCCTGCTGGAACGTCTGGAGGGCCAATTAGAAAGACTGGATTTGGCATGGTACATTTCCACCAAGTTAGAAGTGATAGGTGGGTATGGAATCCTTTCCGGCCCTACCCAGCCAGGATCGACATTTATCAAGCACACCAGGCTCACTGATGGGAGAGGATGGACCAATGAAATCCACTTGTTTGACATCAATTGAGGTAATCATAATTAAGTATGATTGAACTTTGAATATGCATAATTAATTATGAGTTACTGCAGGCATTTGGTCCTCCCCTACTCTTGGAGGAAGTATAGCATTTCTCCATGTGCATACTTCACATTGACTAGTAGTTATTGATAACCACCGAGCTGTCTTCTTTGGCAGAAATCAACCAGGACGTGGCCAAATAATTGTTCTCTACCTCATTGACTTTGATACTATAATTGTATGGTATATAAGTGGTGCATAATTCCTGCTGACATAATCCCCTCTAAAAGATGCCCTTGAAATAGGCTTAGGATACCGGTCAGTGCACACTCAAAAATAAGCAGCTATATCTAGCTATATAGACAGTCCCAGCTACATTGAGAAATGTACAAAATATTGGAATACTTCAACCTGTCCTCATAAATACATAACCTCCAAGTAATATAGGAATTTAATTGCCAGTATTTATACTGATGTTTGAGCACAAATGCTGGTAAAATATTGAAAAATACGAAAATTTATACTGAAAAATTGAGAACCGCTTGGAGGCTCTGTAACTATAATTGAGCTGGCAGGGGATCATGCAGTGTTTTTCATATTAATAGGAATTACCAGGATAGAGTCACATGATTGTGATTAAAGCTATAGCTGGTAGCTATACCTATTCCACTTTTTCGATGAAAGATTGAATATCCAGATATCCTCAAGTGCCATATCATTTCTGTCTCTTCCACCAGTTACCAGCAGGTTGGTGTGATTGGCATATCCAAGAAAACAGGCCGCATGGGCACTCCTCTCTGCTGGCCATGGAATCTAGAACTAGCTACACTACGATAATTATGCTTGCATAAACTTTAGATCTAGCTAGCTAGTGATTGTTGAAATGGTATGTATGAGCGTAAATATTTTTCAGATCTAACCAGACAATATTCCCATTCAGCTACAACCATCACCCTTTGCCCAGGATTAGTTGAGGTTGTCTAGTTTGGTACTATTTATGAAGTAGCTAAACAATTCTGGAAGATCATTTAAGACAGACGCAGAGACCACTATTAGCACATTCAGTAAGTTACGAACTCCTCTGTATGTATGTAGTGAGGAACTTGGATTAACACACCTAGTGAAATAATGCTCACGTATTCTCCTCAACATGTGTAGGTCAGGTTGATTCTGAGTGGGTGTTTGAGGGTGTGGCCAAAAACAGCCAGCTGGGAACCAGTGACTGTGAGAGAATCAGGGAGAAGATATTAAAGATTGGTGAGAAAGCAAGAGCTACCATTGAAGAGGAAGTAGATGCTACAGCAATTGGGGACTGATTGAAAGTTGAAAAAGGTCAGCAAAAGACTCATACTCGTAAGTGATAAACTATTGAGTAGCTGTAGGGAGGAAAGGCAAAGGAATAATTAGATATTAGCTTAATTTTTCAGAAAGCTTAGCTATGGAAGAAATTCAGAGAGAGAGAGACATATAGCTAATCAAAGGGTGATGGAGATCGAGCCGAACAGCTCACTGCAACACAATAGAGGAAGAGAGTAGCTCTGATCAGAGTTCAGGAGGTCCAGTAGATAGTGGAACAAATCAAGCAGGAGTTACATCGGGCGGAGGACAGGGCACAAGTAGCCGAGAGAAGAGCACATGATCTACAGCAGAGAGCACATGTTGCTGAGCAGCAAGCACAAAATGCAAAACAACGAATACATAATGCTGACCAGCAAGCTCATAATGCAGAGCAGCAAGTACTTGATGCTGAGGAGAGATCACAAGATCTGCAATGGAGAGTACACAGTGCTGAGTAGCACATTACAGCAGTGGAACAACATATCTTCATGAGGTAGAGCAGAGAGCTAGTGAAGCTGAGAGGAGGGCAAGACAAGCTGAGGCTATAATACAACAGAGTAAGGAAGAACCTCATTGACCGGTTCAGTGGAGGGAGATTGAGCTGATAGAGGAAGAGATTGGGAGAGGAGGATGGGCTGATGTCAACGTGGCCAACTTTTGTGGGGTGAAACTTGCTTTTATCGACAGCTCTTGGTATGCCAATACAATCGTCATCTCTACAATCGAGAAATGAATACGGCTGCTCGTCTTCGCCATCCTAACATGGTCCAATTTATTGGAGCGTCTCTTGAAGGAGAGCCTATCATTCTCACTGAGCTGATGACAACCAGCCTGAGATCAGAGCTGGAAAGGAGACCAATTGAGTATGACCACATAGTCTCTATCAGCCGGGATGTGGCCCGAGCCCTTAACTACCTCCACCTGATGCAGCCACACCCCATCATCCATTGAGACACCAGCAGTGCCAATGTTTTGCTTGATCTACTCCCGAACAATCAATGGGAAGCTGAAGTCTCTGATTACGATTCAGTCAATCTTCTGCGAGAGCTTCGAACAGTTGGTCCAGGCAGTCCTGTCTATGCAGCTCCAGAAGCTAGCATCCCTGCCAAATGGACATCTTCGGCTTTGGAATGCTCCTAATTGAAATGATTACCAATGAATTCCCTGCAGTGGATGCTTGCCAGCAACACCTAAACTCCATCAACCATGCTGGGTTTAATTTGTGGACCTGATTTGAAATTGCTTAAGAGAGGAGATGGAAGAGTGCCCCTCAGCTGATGAGATCATTGCTGAGATTTGTGATAATATGATGTAGATGTATGATAATAATGTGATGCATGGGTGGCGGAAGCAGGGGGGCACCAGGGGCACGTGCCCCCCCCCAACCAGCTTGAAGTGGGGATAGTGCCCCCCTTCCAGAACCATGCTTATCAATACCATACTATTGACTATATAGGATTCAACATCTAAATTTCATGAATAAGAGTAGTTCTCTTTTCTTAATACAATTCACCAACTAGTTTAGGTCATATTAATTGTGGTTCCATGTATATAAGTTCAGCAGAAAATTAATGGGGGGTGGATGGGTTGGGTATGGTCTTAGATTTGTGCACTCACAAATGTCTAGTGCCCCCCCCCAACCCCGACTGTCTTCCTCCGCCTATGTGATGCATACACTTAGCCAGTTTACAAGAGTGCTGAACCTGAGATTTTAACAATTCAGTCATGTGGCATAATTTATGCAACTTTTAAATTGCTAATTCATTCAATCTGTACCTATGTAGCTACTAGATAGAGCTATAACTTTGTAAGTACTATAAAATGTTAACTTATGCATTAATTTTAATGATCGACTCATGAATTGAGTCACATGATATCAGTAATTATATGTGGCTTTGTGAATCACGATAATCAATACATATATATATGTGTACACGCATGTCATAATAGGCTGCTGGTCACAATATTATAATACTATAGTACACAATGTCATAAAAAGAAACTTCACCATGTGACTAAAGTCTAACTATAGCTAGGATAATTGGATCGATGATAAATTCACATAACAGGCACAAATGGTAAAGAATAAAACGCTCAAAACTACAGCTGGTAAAACAAATTTGACAAAAATCGCTGGAAAAAGATATTGTAGGAAGATCCCAATCAGCAATCCAACTAAGACAGACAAACCTACTGCGTATCTGTAGTGCTGGGATTGAATGTGGAGTCTTTGGACTTCTCCACTCACAACCTCCATCTCTCTTGTTATCCTACTATAACTTGCTCTTGCTTCTTCAAGTTTTGCATCTTTTTCCTCACAAAATTGAATCCTTTCCTTCTCAAGTAGGTCGACTTTTTTAGTAAGTGAATGACTAGAGGCCTTCTCTTTTTCAAGTGTTATCTCCTTTTGTACAATCTCCTTTTCAAGGAGATCCACTTTTTTAGTGAGCAAACTACATTTATCAGTGAGCAAACTACAAGATGCCCTAATTTCTTTGAGTTCTAGCTCCTTTTCTGTACGAAACTGTGGCCCTTCTTTCTCTAGTAGATAGACTTTATCAGTCAGTAAACTGACTTTAGAGGATGATTGTTTGTAAGCTTGCTTCATCAATTTAATATGCTCTTTACAATGGTCTTGCATATGCTGTTGCATGTTCATCCGAGGAAACTTTTCAGAGCACCCAAATTCCTTCAGCTCACACTCAATCACCTCAACTGCCACTGCACACACATACTGGTGCTGCTCTTCCTCATAGCAGTGTAGTGGTTCCCAACACCACTCACAATTGAATCTGGCTGAGCTGTGTTGATCAACTTCTCTTAATGTTCCCTGCCATTTACAGCCCTTACTTTTGTACTTACAGTATACCCGCTTCCGTAGTAGGATCCTCTGGTGGTTTCTATCCCTCATATGCCTGAACCTGGCAGTTCTGCAGTGTGGACATCCTTTCTTATCATGAATGATTTTGTTGATACATGGTTTGCACAGGTGATGCCCACAGCACTCGACTATCCAAGGCTCTCTTAATAATTGCAGACATACCAGACACTCGTAGTTTATGTCTAATGGCTCTTCAACGAATGTAATCTCCTCTACGTCTTCACGACTTGCCATAATCATTATCCAATAAGGGGTGACGTCACCCACCCAAAAACCCGGTTAATGAGGCCTCGATCGCACTCACAGATGACTGATTACTCAACTTGCACTAGAGCTAGCTTGAGTGAATCGACTAATTTGATGAAGTGAAGCTCGAAATCGCTCTCGAAAAGGCGACATCCATGCACTTTTTAATATGTCAACTGGGTCATGTTTGCGAACTGGGAGTGGCCTGGTCACAGTATATCGAGTTTGACCACGCCCACAGATGGTGCGCATGCGCAACATCTAAACTCATCACCTCTATCTGGCTGTTCCACAATGTCATGTTTACTATTAAACTTAGCTGATCGTTTTTGCTTTTTGTCAATGCCCAGGTGGGCCTCATAACAGTTACTGTATGTCACGATAACTAGGCTGGCGCACATTATGCATAATTCTTAGAATAATAGGGCACAAAAGCATATTAAAAGCTGGAATAATAGGCCAGGGGGAAACCCAGCATAATGCGGTCACGTGTATATGTAGCGGGCGTTAATTAGAAACCGAGTGGCAGTTTTCTTTATTAACCCTCGGCGCATGCGCGAGGGGTACGGTAGTCGTTCGTTCCCACGCTAGCTGCTACATACCTCGTTTCTAAGTCCCAAATGAAGTATCATAGGATTCTTCATGGCGTTTTTAACAGGTGCATTGTATGGATTTTGCTGAAAACGCTTCGTTCAAAAGTTCTGGCGTGATTTGCTGACCACGACTGCCATTCTTGCTTTCTGATGAGCTCTCCGTGGACAGAAGAGACAGCGAGGGCTTCTTTTCAATAAGACTTGTGGGTAGGTTTAGCGATAGATCCTATAACACCACTGACTAGTCACTGATCACACTAAAATATCGTGAGCTTCTTGGCTTTTCCTCGTGTGCATCGAAACTGCTGACCTGGCACTATGCTGGCACACGTGGCATGTACTGCTGGCTGATTACATAATATGATGCAATGCGCATTCTTGTGGTTTACAGGTTACTCTGGGTCATAGGCCTGTGATGCCCATGGCTTTCCCTGCTTTAATTTGCAAACTGGAACAATGTCAAGATGGTTGTCTACGAGTTTATAGCAGCAGTGCAATATATGCATGTGCTTAGACAACTGCGCCGAGGGTTTCGCACAAATGTGCTTCATTAGAGTATTAGTAACGAGTTAGATATTAGTAGTTCTGATGAGAGTCTGAATTCGAATGAAGAAGAAAGTTCTAGTAGTATTAGCGGTATTCCAGCTGACAAATCTAAAGTTGTATGTTACGTCATTATATAATTTTATGCATTGACTCAATTAAATTCATGAGAATAATCGGGTGGTAGTATGGGAATAATAGGTTAAAATATGAAGAATTATAATAGGCAAGAAAAAAGGCATAATGTGCTCAAGCCTAACAATAACAATCATTCTCACACTTAAAAACAATTATAATAGGCAAGAAAAAAGGCATAATGTGCTCACCGAAGCCTAACGATAACAATCATTCTCACACTTAATAATCACTACTACTATGACTATTCATTCTTTTTCTCTTGTTTCAAAAGAGGAGACTCATCATAAACACTCTCACGGTATTTTCTCCTGTTAGGTAGGATATAGAGAGCAAGTGTATCAACGACCGCGGCGGTTAATGTTAACAGTCCCATCCCAGACACCAGCTTCAGTAACAGTGTAGGCAGCGAGAATATACCTGCAAAACAGTGGAATGTCTTTTAAGTAATACATGTAGTTAGACACTGAGGCCAAGGTGACACCCGAATGAAGTGAGGGTGTTATTGTCAGTGTATAACAGTTACCGAGCCACCTATAATTATGGTCTGTTCACTACACCAGCTACTTCTTTACCTGTTAAAAAAATGCATAAGTATCTCCTACAGCAATTAAAGATCCTCTACCAACCCCCTATGTGTATACGTATAATATTAAGAACTAATCCTTCCACTGTCACTGTTGCTAAAAAAAGTTAATAGAGTATGACATCGTTACCTAAGCTTCCAGCTTGTTCAAACTCCACTCTGATTGAGTATCTCTTTCTGAGTAGCCTCCACTGAGCGCCGTGGACACCAACGTCTGATAACACCTCCTCTCTCTCCATCAGAGGGTCCACCTGCTTACTGCTGTACTCACTGTATGGCACATGGTGGACATAGTAGCGATACTCGGGATCACTATGTGAGGATACAAGTGTATGTGTGTGTGTGTGTGTGTGTGTGTGTGTGTGTGTGTGTGTGTGTGTGTGTGTGTGTGTGTGTGTGTGTGTGTGCATGCGTGGGGGGGAGGGAGAGAGAGAAAGATAAAGAGAGTACATCTGAGTGTTTAAGTGTGTACGTACAGTGTACATGTACATATACATTGTTGTACACTGTACATAATACATTGTACATGTACATGTATGTGCATGTGCATGTGTGTGTGTGCCTTCATGCGTATACATTGTGTTCATGTAGCTATATGTACAGAGTATGCCATACATGTAACACATACATGTACAATAACAATTTATTATTGCTGAAGATGAAGTTACTCAGTAGTGCTGTTGGTACCTTCTTTACACACTTCAATAGCTCACGTTGTTCCAATCCACGTTGAGAACCAGTTCTGATAGAAGATGACCACCCTTAGTATGCATCCTCTCTGACGGTACGTCCTCCCTCGACCGTCAATGGCATCGGTTGCCTCGTCCAGACTCCCTATACCAGCAGCCTCCAATAGCTCCTGGATAGTCACCTGTAATGATGGTAACAGGGAAAGATCATACTAGTTAGGTTAATTGTTGAGGGGTTAGGGAGTAGCCTTTGGAGAGGCATAAAAAAGAAGTTTTCTACACATATACAATGTACATGTATGTATGATATCTGTATGAAATTCTACAAAAATCCTAGATTTCGTAGCCATGCAGTCATACATGTACATGTACAATTGATTTGATAACTGATCCATATGGAGCTCTCTCTCTCCCCCCCTCCCTCCCTCCCACATAACTCACCCTATCTGATTTCCCTGATGACATTTCTCTCACTGTATGTCCATCACTGTTGACCAGGTATCCCTTGAGCAGTCTATGAGAGGCAGCTAGTCTGGAACGACCGGTTGTGTCGGTGAACTTAGTGGCCACCACAGCATGGTCCAGCTGTGTGTGTGTGTGTATGTTGTGAGAAAGAAGACAGGGTTGGGAACGGCGCCTATCCATTGCTCATTGTGTGGAGACTATATGCTTGTGTGTGTGTGTGTGTGTGTGTGTACATGTGCGTGTGTATATGTGTATGTGTGTGTGTACGATATTATTTGAAAACTAGAGCTCTCTAGAGCGCATACCCCGCACGCACTGCAGCCATTGTAGCGTAGTATAGCTAACATACTCAGAGCTGCACGTACAATATGTAGCTGTACCGGGTCCCACCTATACACCTGACATGTACTGTAGAGCAATTAATAACTTGATGACCCTTAACTACATTGAGCTCGAACATGTGCAGTCGAATCAGCACATGGTATTGCTAGGTATTGGTCAATAGGTGTGGTCAATATAATCTGTAGCGTTTGTGGCAAGTGCCTAGTGTTAGGAAGCAGAAAGAAGACAGTTATTCACCACTTCTGACTATTCCATTGCACTTACATGTACCCACCACCGTGTGCCTGAATCTTCAGATCTGGCGATTTTGGTGCTGACAGACAGACGACAGACGATAAACAGACAAAACCGATCACTTTACCTCTTGCACATGCACAGAGAGGGGTAAAAATATCACATACTTATTATACAAGCACACAAGAGCAAAAAGGTACACCACAAGTCCGAAAGGTTACTAGGGTCATCCCACAAGAGTGCATGAACTACACTGGCTTTGCACCTGACACTAAAATCAGCCTTTCAAGTGGTTTAATTACTCTTCCCATGCACCCTTTTCACTATCTCAATTAACAGCTGTACCTACAGTAGAGGTCAAAAAAAAGTTTACGTAGCGTAACCGTAGTACGCAAGTACTACGCAGGGTTGGGTCAATAAGTACGCAATAAATACGCCACAAGTACGCCCGCTACAAGCTGCTAATTGCACCGTGGCTGCGTAGTTACTCTACGTTATTACATAACGTGGCAAGTGGTTTACACTAGTACGCGGGCTGGTCCGCCCACAATGTCACACAGACGCGACGGTGCTAATCAGGAAGCATGCGCACAGCTGCTACGTTTATGCTACAGTGTTAGTACGCTGCGTAGGTTTCCTATCTACGTACGTAGTACGCTTACGCTACGTAAACTTTTATTTGGCTGCTACTGTAAGTACTAGCTTGCTATTGTCAGCGAATTTCTTTTGCAAGCTTGTGTGTGCCATTCAGTCTCAAAAAGCAGAGAAAGTCAGAAGCTAGAAAAAGAGAGAGATGTATTACTAAGTTGCTAGGAGACAGACAGTAAAGGTATATGAATGCTACACATCCATATGTAATAGATATTGCATGGTAGGCAGTGTATTATGGATTATAAAGCCCGCGACCCCGAGGGCGTAGCCCGAGGGGGAGGGGCTTTATATATAATCCATAATGCACGTGCCTACCATGCAACATCTGATATATATCCTGCACCTGATTGGTCCGTCTGAGTGGTTGCCAAGGAGACGAGGAATGTAAACAAAACGGTCAATGGCCATAGTAACAAGAGTAACAAACTGATTCAACTGTGATAGTGACAAAGAATTATCTACTGAACTCGACTATGGAGGTTAGTAGTTGACTGTGAGTAGTCTTAGCTACATCATACTACATAGCTAAGCTAGCTACGAGTGTTTAGAACACTAGTAATACTAGTATCAGCGACTGAGACTCTTCAGAGTCAGTTTGGCCTCTCTTTCAAACGTTGGTTCCCTCTGAATGGCGGCCAGGGTACTTCGCTAGCTACAGCTACGCAATGAGCTAGCTGCACGTGGCTAGCTAGATCGAACGCGCTACTAGCATCCTGTGTGGTGTCAATTAGCATGAGTATGCTTCCTGTATCTGTGTAAACCAAGTCTGTAGTGTGGTCTGTGGTGATCTGTTTTCATTGTGAAAACCTTGTTGCTATGTGCAAACTACACTATTATACCGTTTTTGTTTCAGAGGGATTATAAGTGCCTAGGGGAGGGTAATATTTTAGTTATAACACCCCTGTTGCCTAGGATACAAGGGTGAATCAGGATATATATGGTGACATAAAAGAACCATTTTAGTTCCCTACATGTACAATTGTTTATCTTAGAAGAGAGAGAGATGGCCATAATGGTACTTCTAACAGTTCCGCTGTCCTATATGGCTGCCCATAGCAAAGGCTTGCCAACAAATTGTGGTCCAACTGGAATGTAAATAACTGATTATCCAAGATACTTTATACTTACAGGTAGCTGCATGTAATATACTATAGCAACCCTGTATACAACACTATCAGTGTGGCCCATATCCAAGTATGTACACTGAGTGTGTACATGGCCACACATACAGCCTGAGTAATACAAAAATGATTGTATAAGTGTGACTTGGCATTAGAAATCTTTGATCTGCCCAACTGCTCAAATTGCAGACTGCTCTTTTGTTCAAATTCCTCAGAATAGGCTGGGTGGTGAAGACAAGCTGCATTCACTATGATAGTCACTGTGTAATGTAGTGTATAGATGTTAGAAATTACCACTTTCATTCAGTTCTGCAGTGCAAAGTGAAGAAAGTCATTGAAAGCTATAGACAGATATTTCTTGAAGTTGTAATACTTTTTGTGCTGAGTATAACAGGTCCCTGTCATTTGTAAGAAAGTCGACCAAGTCTGCCAGTGTTTCTGTCGAAATTGTTAGATATACAGAAGTACAGTGCCAGTGGCTGGGCCAGTTTGTGTGAGGAGTCTGACTACATGTAAATGTTTCATAATGTCACAGTTAAGCTTCTTAGCTTTGTCACTGGCTCTCCCAGCCATCCTCTTCGCTGCCCACCTAGCAAGAAGACTATGGGCCACAATAACTGAGTACAACATCAAAAAGGAGATCATGAAGAGAGAACACAGCACCATCACTGAGAGTACTGTCCTACAAGCCATCTATTGGCTCTGCCTAGTGACCGCACTGATGATAGCAATTCTGGTATTTGTACTCGTTTTGAGCGAGTTTTCTCAGTGTCTATGGATCACGCAACTAGTCCAGGCAGTTGATGTGCTATACTATCATCCTGGAGTGTTCTTGGCTCTACTAAGCTTCTTGGCTTTGGCCAGTGTTCTTCTCTTACGTCAGTGGAAAAGTGTCATAGAATATACAGAAATTGTAGTGTGGTCCATATGGTACGCACTAGTTGAGCTACCTGTCAACTTGCTACTGAATCCAGCTTACAAAGGGTTAATATTCTTAACCACATCCTACTGTAAGGCTGGTCTATATTTAGCATTCTACACAACACTATACGTCACACTGGCAGTATTATACAGTCAGTTTATATGGAGAAAGTCGAGCAATTTGAATCCACCTCCAGCCGGATTGATGTATCTGCTGTTCTATGTTGTGGCTTTGCTGGCAAATGCAATAGGGACAGTGTTCAATTGGCTATTATTAAACATTGCTGGAGTTCTATTTATAGTACAGGAAGAGGAAGTGGATGGAAATGATGAGGAGCTGCCATTGAAATCAGTTCATAGGCTGTACTATACTATCAAGTACATCCAGTAGCAATTCAGTCACACTATACATAGTACATGTCATAGGTAGAACTTTTTCAGTTAATATGTGTAATGGGATTGTATAATAATAAACATCTTTCACCACATCCCCAGTAGCTGTATATAATTATTATAGTAAATGGTACATATGGTAAAAGGTCGTCAGCACATGCATAGTCTGCATGTGCATGATATGCCTCAATCACAGAGATGAACTCGACAGATCAATTCTCGACCTCGATAGCGGACGAAAAGGACTGATCTCAATGCTTCAATCACAGAGACGAACTCAGCATAGATCAGTCGTGGCACGCGTACACGTATACCAGCATGCATGAATGCTATATATAGTAAGCATGTGTGCTATAAATATAGTGCTAGCTAGCTTTATTTATACACGGATTACAGTTACGTAAGCCAGAAGAACGCGTGAAGTCGGGCCAGCAGTACTTGTCAGAGAAAGTAACATGCAGCTTTTAAAGTATTTGCTGGATAAACATGTAAGTTACTCTACATATTTACCAATTTTCAAGTCGCAGAAAGGCTCCTTCGAGGCCCGGAATTTTCTCATAATTACCCCATAGATTACCTCATAAATTACACCATAATTATCTCATAACTGCAAAAAAGTAAATTGCTACTGGGGATGTAATATGGTAATCATGAACATGTTATTGAGTGAATGCCATAATTTATAAGGTATACTATGCACATGTGTGCATAGGCGGCTGTAGAGCACAAAATGAGCCTGGGCATGGTGGATTATCAACATAATTATGAAACCTTCATTTTATGGCTGAAATTCAATAGTTTAAGCCATTTTTTCTCATGGCAGCAAGGTCTACCCGGCCATAGTCCTGGTATGCCCTGGCCTGCAGCCACCTACATTGTATGCATGTGTGCACACTTATCTACATGTACACGAGTGATGACCTATGGTTAATTACTTGCATATTACACATGGCATCATACAATGTCATGACTCTGTATTAATTTTTGTATCTGGCCGAATAATAAAAGCTTATTGGCAATTGCCTAGTAACCAAATTTTTTTATGGGACAAACTGCTGGGTACTGGAGGAGTATGATGATGCAGTTGATCATAGGGAAGAAAGGGGTCATGTACATAATACCAACAAACTAGCTGCAAGACAGTGCATTTGAACATGCATCCATGGCAGTACAAGTACATGTAATAGTTGCAACTGTTACTTGTACTGCCATAGTAGGGAGGATTGCACATATGCAGGGGAATCCCCCAGAGGATTACGAGCACTCCTAAAAAGGCAGTTTTTTAGTCATGATTATGATTAAATATGCATGCTATTTATGGAACACTAAACATAGGAGGTCAATGCAATGTAATGCATGAGTGCTGAGTCAGGAGTAATATCAACTACTGAAATTGAGATTTTCTTAAAGATGGTGCTCGGACTTGTAGCTGCCCTAGGGGTAGGTCTGGCTGGATATGGCATATTCAAAGGTAGTACTGATGCAGGAAAAGCAGCAAAAAGGGCAGGCAGAGGAGCAGAGGAAACTCTTCAAACAATTAGCCAAGAGGTCACGCAGATGAGAATGTTTTTCACAAACACTGCTTGGCCAGAGGTCAACAAGACTTTGGTACGCTTTCAAGGGGTACTAGTTCGTGCTGATGACTTCTTTGTCATGAGTACATTCACTGTCAAAGTCATAGCATTGCTAGTTTTCTTGTGTGCTGCTTTTGTGACCCATAAACTCATTTCTGGGAGGAACTTTGCTTCACGATGGCAGAGAAGAAGAAACTACAATAGCTTTACTACAATCCTTGAAAACACTATTCTACAGATCATATACTATCTGTGCCTGGTGTCATCTCTTGTGCTAGTACTACAGTTGGTCAGAGAACTTGTTAACATCTCACAACTGAACTCCTTTCCAATAGTTGTCCTTATACCATCTCTAACTACTTTAGCCATCCTCTATCAGTATCTAAAAGCCCTCCTCACACTATTGAGATATGTCCCGTACATTATCATTGAACTACCAATCTCTA
Organism: Stappiaceae bacterium; assembly: GCA_964291365.2. Lineage (GTDB taxonomy): Bacteria > Pseudomonadota > Alphaproteobacteria > Rhizobiales > Stappiaceae > JBDWFY01. Next base: position 244,277 of record OZ220000.1, on the reverse strand, counting down.
TGGGTATGGAGCCAGTGACAAAGGGCTCTGGCTACATGAGAACAATCCTTCCGCTACAACTTCTCATGTGCATCATCTACTTGATTCTTTACTCGTTCATACCTTATGGTGCTTACTGGATCCTTGTCTATCTTTGGGCATCAGAAAACTCAATTCTCAAATGCACATTATTCGCATATGGTGTGTTCTATGCCACCACCATAGCTCTTAACTTGACCAGTGCATTCATGATTTCACAACTGATTCGTCCAGTTTGGGCTTTTCAGGCAAGAAGGAATCTCCAACGAAACTAACACAACATAAAAATTATACATGTGTAGCAGCTAATGCACTGTACGCATAACGTAGCTATACTGTACATACATGTACCTGTACATAATTGCATACATGTACATACCAATTCATTTCTATTTTACACGTATGCATGACTATTAAAATCTTTTTATGTACATAAATCAATCTTACAATAAAACACTGCCACCTCTGGGGGCATGGCCCCCCCCCCCCCCCCAAGTTTTGAAATTCAAGACCTCTCAGACTGCATTTTAGACCCACTTTTACCCAAATTAGCATTGATAAGGAAGCCTTGCAGGTTGTGATTACACTTATTTATCATTGTATAAGAATTTTACGGGGGAGGGACCTGGTCTTTTGCGGGGATATTCCAGGGCATTCCCCTCCCCCCAAATGAGACACTATCTTAGATTTGGGATAGGTTGTAGCTAACAGATAAACTTTCGAATTCGTGAGACTACATTACTCACCTTGATGACAACGTTCTCAGGGGCCTGTGTATAGTAGACTTTTTCCTGCACTAACTCGTATTCATCCCTGGGACTGTTGCTAGAGTTGCTGCGACGCTGGATGCGATCCTTGGCATATGTCGTTATGGTCACTGCTCGGGATTCTACAGGAGAAGGGCAAAAATACTGTAAGGTAATCACAGGATTAGGAAGTGACAAAGACATTAAAATAACATATCTTGAACACGCATCACAAATAAAGAATCTAGCAAAGTTGAATCCTTGCATTATAGTCAAGAAGCATAAATTAATACTGCACATATGTAGATCTATGTGTTGCCATAATATAAACATACACATGTACCTCTGGGCCAGTTGAGACCCCAGGGGTCAAGGTACTGGCATCGCACAGCTCCCTTGCAGTAGGGTAGATCAGTGGAGGAGAACCCCTCATTAGCAAAATCATCAGATAGCATTAGATTCACAGTGCCAAGAGGATGTGTGTCAAACTGGAAGGGTAGTACAATCATGTAAGAAAAGTGAGATGATCGTAGTATTGCAGGAGGATAAAGTGGGTAAAGGGTCGCTATGGTCGACCCTTTACCTACTATGGCAGCAAAACCTGTACAAATACAACATGATCGAACAGGCAGGCAGATAATTTGCATGCTGTAGCCACATTTATGATCAGTATTTACCTCCATATAGCCCTTTCGTATGAATATCTCAACCACAGTGTAAAGTACAGTGAGTAGAGCCAGTACGTAGTAAAGCACACCCAGCCGAGCGTCCTTCAGCAGCACGTACTTATACGTGACGTAGTAAAAGAGATTCCCACTGCTCATTTTGTTGGTATTCGACTCCTGTACCGTGCGCGTGGAGTACTTAGCTGTAAATATAGCAGGCAAAGCTAACTTGAATAGATGGGCGTTATTTAGAAAAGAGGCGTGGTTGGTGCGCTTCATTTGGAAAACGCGCGCCATCAGAAGAATTTGAATGGGCAGTGCAACAACGAACAATGGCAGGTTATCCTGGAATGAAGCCTATGCTACAGTTCACCAACCTACCACCACCTCCTAGGGAGAGACGTAGACGAAGGAGAAAGCCTGTGAGAACGCCTGAAGTGCCAAAAGTAAAGTCCATCCCTCTGGCTCGAGGGGGAGCTGAGGCTGACGACCAGGAGAACCTACCAAGGCCATGTTTGAAATGGGTGAGCGGATATTTCTTAATCATGCCATTTCATTTGATAAGAAGAGTGTGAGTGTGTGTGTGTGTGTGTGTGTGTGTGTGTGTGTGTGTGTGTGTGTGTGTGTGTGTGTGTGTGTGTGTGTGTGTGTGTGTGTGTGTGTGCACGCACATGCGCGCGCGTGTGCATGCATGCATGTGTGTGTGTGTGAGAGAGAGAGTGTGCATATTTATGTGATGTTTACAATAATTATTATACTGTATACAGGTATCCCCACAGTTTTGTGATGAGCTAACAGAGAATGGTACTCATCTCAAGAATCATAATCCCAGAAGGAAGAAAAAGAACATCACTAAGCAACCCCTTCAAGAGGTGAAAGAGCTATTCCCCACTGAAAGCAACAATAATGCACAGCAATGCCCTAAGAGTACAACCAGAAGAAATCCGCTCAGATTTAAACAAAATCCTGATCAATGTTTTATGCAAGTTGTGGACAGGACTCGCAAGTCGCATACCAGTTCAACAGCTTGGTGTAGCCAAGAGATTTCCATGTATCCTTCAACATGTATGCCACACTCAAAACTAAGGAGCTTTGAGGATGAGAGCAGTGATGAGTCACTGACAGACGGAGAGAATAATGAACATGTGAGGTGTAGTGGGGGGCTTGATGATAGGGATTGTCATGTTTGTCCCTCTTTATCGTCCAGTCAGAATGTGCACTTGGATTCAAATGCACAGTTGGATGGAGCTGATGATCATACAGTTCCAAGTGCATCACAGGACCATATGGAAGGTGGTAACTTTATTGATATTCGACTGAGACTGTCAACTATGACACAACACACAGAAGTATCGAATCCAACTCACAGACATAGAGAAGATACATGTAGACTAGCTGTGGCTAAGGTCAACTCACAACTGATTTCAAGTGAAGATTCACACTTGAATTTGCACAGAGCAACTGTGCATACTTCACAGAGCAATTATCTACAAGAGAAATGTTCAATCCACGCTAAAGAATTGGCTGACAGTGCTACTAATGCTGACCATAGTAATGATGGACATATTTCATACCCTAGTGTGGAGGATCTCAGTGAACTGATGAGGGATATGTCAGTGGGTGATGACGTTGCCTGTAATGAACAATCTGCCATACTATCTGCTCCAGCTGATGATCATAATCAGTTCAAACATGACCACAGCATGCACTTAGAGCAACACGAATGTATTCGTCTACCAAATTGTACATCTACAAGTGCTTCAGGCAATTGTAGACTTTATGTGTCAGCTTTCAATCCTCATTTAGCGAGCACTCCCTTTAGGGATCAACATTTGCAGACTGATCAAACTTTGGATTGGAACCTTGTGAGATCTAACAAATTGGAAGCTAGAATCGAAGTCACACCAGGGCATCAAGAAGAGCAAGAAATGTCTATTTTAGTCAGAGAGACTCCAGAACACCTCTGGTGCTCACCTAAGCTTGCCAGTGTAGAGAACCAGAGGGCTAAATGTGACGGCAAAGGATCATTTAGGGTGTCAGAATCCATCTTTCAACCTGCTGGCTTGAACTCCCTTTGCAACGATTCAAATCGGGCTGAGCCACCACCTCAACACACAAGCTTAACACAAAGTGATGTTGATATGACCACATTTAACAACTTTGATAATACTGATACCTCTCACACTACAATGGGTGATTCACATTCTGATTCCACCACTGTGGACATATGTGGGTGCCTGCACCCAAATATCCCACCCACCCAAGACTCAACCCACAGTGGTGAAGAGGAGTGGTCAATTTTAGCTAAACAGACTCCGGATGAGCTGTGGAATTCCCCAGTGATCAAAGTAGTTGATGATTCTTTAAACTCAACATAGTGTACAATCGTGCATGCACTCTGACCTTCAGTACTGTACATTGTAAATTTTGTGTCATGTTGTGTTGGACCTTCATAATAAAAATTATCATAATTAAGATTAAGTTACCATTTATGCCAACCCCTTTCCCTTTATAATAATACTATTGCAAGTACACAAAACTTGCATAAGCAGTGTGAGTGGAGTGTAGCCTTTGATAATAATATTATTGTGAATTGAATGTGTGCGCATGCATATGCGATAGCCAAATGGACACAGCCAATTCATCACATCTTATGGGATATAATATTATGATTATTATTAAGTAAAGGTTATTACTGTGGTTATGGCAGGATGGCCCTTGCTTCATAGTAATAAAATTATCATCATGGGAACACATGTGACCACTGAGGTTACATTGTGGGATAACATACAAAAGTTAATTATACTTTCCCTGATCAGGGCATCAAAAAGAAAAGGTACACACTACTACCCAGGCTCTCATGATCTCGTGAGGCTATAGTTTAGAAGAAGTGGCCTCCAATGAACTAGACTGCAGCAGTCAAGAACTGGATCATGGAGGACAGAGAGAAGAAGAGGGTGGGGTTGGGAGAAAGGTAGACAAGAGGACCGAAGTGCATAGCTACATCCATAATATTATATCCTGTCTTTATAATTAAAGTGGGGAGAGTACTAATGGACTATAATAATAGTTTGTTTATTATATTATAATAATAAACACACCGTGTGGCAAACTTTTATAGCTATAGGTTGTGGTTGATGTGTGCTGATATGCAATGGCCCAGAATGTGAGTGTATGTGCATGTGTGCAAAGTGTGTAAGCACCTGACACAATGAAAGGTCGCGGCTTAGATAGCCCAGTAGGCATGACTGTATAGCCAAATCCTGTCATGGAAACATCCGTCTGTCTACAGGTGACCCTTGTTTGTTCCTTTTAAGGGACTGACCACATGGAAATAAGATTATAGACCGATAATAGTATTATACTATCATGGGAACACCTGCCACCACTAAGGTACTTTCCTAGGATCACCCAAAAAAGGAAAGAGGACGGCAGTGTTGTTTTAGTTAATCAAAACCAACACTAAAACCCCCTGGTTTTTCCCAATTTATGCCTTAGTTTTAATTACTAAAACTTAATTAATTGTGCTATGCCTTTCATAACTAAAAACTAAAACTAGCAAACTTGCATCAAATCATACCATATACTAAACTAAAAAGAAAATGGTAAAAATCAGCTCATTTTAGTTAGTTAACTAAACTAAAAGCACTTATAGTATGCCCTTTATCCTTTTAGTTTTAATTACTAAAACTAAACTAAAATGATCCTCTGCTCTTAATTAAAAACTAAAACTAACTAAAATCAATGAAGAGGACCTTAATTAAAGCTAATAACTAACTAAAATTACTGAAGCCATACTAAAACAACACTAGAGGACGGGCTAGGGAATGACTTGCTAGTCTAGCACCATAAGGAGGCAAGACAAGCTAGGGAAATAGGGCAAGTCCAGGGCTACCTCTAATCAACATTGACGTCAACGATAATTGCAAAATTACCCCCTGCATATGCGATGGTCACAAGAAGCATGCGCATGCGCACAATTAATTACAATAATCGGGCGTGGCACGATCGAGGATATAGTGCATGCGTACGCTCCGTAATCTTTCGATAAATATTCTGCGATGAGGTCATTCGATATTCATTGCATTATCAAGGACTTGTTTGATCTTTATGTGTGTCCAATCTGCGTACGAGTGAGAATATGGCGTCTACGAAAGCTATACCCCTGGAAGATGCTTCTGTTACATCCAATTCAGCAACTGGTGAGAATAATGGACACACGTCATTACGAAGGACGCAGCTCCAAGGAGGATACGAGTGTTTCTTTGTCAAGGATCCTCCACAGGAACTTCAAACAGACTGCTCAGTTTGCCTTTGTCTTCTCAGAGAACCTCACCTCATGGATTGTGAGTGTGGCTGTAATTTTTGCCGTACTTGTATCGAACCAATCAAGGCTGAGGGCAAGCCATGCCCCCTTTGCAATAGTTGCTTCACTACAGCAATTCCTAATCGCCAATTAGAGCGAGTCTTGAATGAAATGCATGTGTACTGTTCCCATAAAGATTCTGGGTGTGCATGGAAAGGAGAACTTATTGCTTTACCCCAGCATCTCAATATAGAGCCATGTACTGATAGATTATCAGGATGTCAATATGCACCACTCAAATGCTCCCACTGCAAGGAAAACATTTTTCGGAGAGATATTGTTGATCATGAAATAAATAAATGCCTTCAACGACCATTTAGTTGTGATTACTGTCACAATTATGAATCAACATGTGACATTGTGACTAACAAACACTGGCCAGTCTGTCCATTACGACCTCTACCATGCCCAAATGACTGCGGAGTGTATCCTGAGCGTCAAAGTCTTGAAATACATCTCAAAAACGATTGCCCAGGTACTATTATCGAATGCCCTTTCAGTTACGCTGGTTGTGAAACAAGATTAGCTCGACAGAATATGCCACTCCATATTTCTGAGAACTTGGCAACTCATATGTCTTGGCAAGCATCCTGTCAACAAAAGCAACTCATGGATTTTAGTGGCACACTAAACCGTCATGAGCAGCAATTGGAAATATTTAACAAGTCACTGTCTTCTCGAACAGATACTTACGAGAAACAAGTGCAGGAACTTCAGGAGTCATTGTCTGCCCATAAAACCCAAATGAAAAAATATCATGAAATGATTATGAGGGCTTCTAATGATCAGAGAGAAATAAGCAGAGTTCAGAAAACCGTACAAGAATTGACAGCAGAAAATAAGCAATTAAAACTTCAAGTTCGTCGTATCAATTCAGATAAAGAGAAACTTACAGAACGAGTAAAGCAAAGTCAAGAACTAAGTAACCAATTGGATCAGCGAGTCAGAACACTAGAGAGGGAAAACAAGATGATGAAAAACCAACTTGATCAAGAAGGTCAGACTATTGCCGACCTTCTCAAGGAGTCTAAAAGTATGGCGAAAACATTGCAAGAGATTAAAAAGAACCAAGCATTAGAACAAGAATTTGGAAAGTCTTTACAAGTTCAATTTGAGCGGCAGTGTCAAGCTAATCATGATTTTCAAAAAGATGCGAAGGGCAAGTTACTGGCAATGAAACAAGAAATGGGGAAAATAAAACCAGATATTACCAGTTTGAAACAAAACCTAGAACAACAACTTGAAGATAAAGTGAATGTAATCAAGAAAGAAACCAAGGCACTCAAAAGCAAGGTAGAATCAACTTGCACATCGGCCAATATGCAAAGAAATCCTAGACTTTTAATAGCCAACACGCAACCTGATCCACAAATTGAAAGAATCGAAGGCAATATCAGCGAAATAAGGAGTGAAATGCGAGATGCATTAAAATTACACATTGGACTCATTCCACTTGAAGTTACAATGCACGATTTTAGACACCATAAAAGTTCAAATGCAGACTGCAGCTGGTTTAGCAGTCCTTTCTATACTCATCCACGAGGATACAAGATGTGCTTAAATGTTGATGCGAATGGTTTTGGTGAAGGTAAAGGGACGCATGTTTCTGTATTCATCTACATGATGCAAGGAGAATTTGATAGCGAATTAAAATGGCCCTTTAGAGGCACAATTACGGTTCAACTATTGAATCAGAAAAGGGCTGAGGCTAATCCGCATTATACAGTAGTAAAATTCGATCAACACACGCTTCCTAGCATTGCCGATAGAGTCTGCAATGGGAGCAGAGCTGGAAGTGGACAGGGAATGCTTAAGTATATTTCTCACACCGACTTGCAGCATCATCATTTTCTTGTTAATGATACTCTTTGTTTTAGAATTTCTAAGGTAGATTTCTTGTAGTTATAATTACGTACATGTCATTGCTCTCATTTCTGTTAAAACCATCAGTATAGGCAGACTAGAGATATGACCATTGTATATCAACATTATAATTAATACTATATTCTTTCTTTGTTCGTGATATTCTTGTCATGCATATATATTATTAGGTTTGATACTGATTCATACCCACACGATAATCAAATAAATATCGAGATTGGTAAAGGGTCGTTTACAGAAGTGCACGCATACTGTATGTATAGCCGCATGTGGATATGCCATTACTGAAGCCAATTAAGAGACCGCATATATATATATACATGCGTTCAAACAGCTCTATCGTTTTGGACAACACGAAAGAATGCAACTTACAACGTAGCTATTAAATTTTGCTGGATAAGAGCACAAAGCAGACTTGATCATGAATCAGGCGATAAGAAGTGTGTGTGTATGTGTGTGAGCAAGAGTATATAGCTAATAGGGAAGGAGGGAGAGTATATCCTACGTACTTCATTATGGTACAGTGCTACAACACTTTACCGGGTTCATGACAGGGATGCCAAGGTTGGCTAACAGAGATGAGGGTCATTTTCTCCTTAGCCCCACCCTCTAATACAAAGTATAGGGAATAGAAAACTCTAAAATGCGGGTCACTCCATTAGTGCTAATACAAATTTTGAGCAAGAGAATGCGGGTTGATAGGCTAAAATGCGGGTCTGACCCTCGAGATGAGGGTCACTTGGCATGTCTGTCATGACCTTGTAACAAACAAAGTGGTTTCACAGTTTGTCCACACCAGCTCAGTGTAGCTAGTTACTGTATTAGTATGCCATATAGACTAGCTAGTATGTCCACAAACAACAAACTGTGAGACCTCAAGTATATGTATATCACCACAAGCGTCATGAACCCGGGAAAGGGTTGTAACACAGTAGCTACCATAGTGTACTCTCCCTCTTTTCTATTATAATAATAATTATTATATGTGTGTGCATGCATGCGGCGTGCGTGCGTGTACCTGTGTGCGTGTGTGTGTGTCATACCTCATAAATTTGCTCATAATTAGCTATGACCTTAGCTATACAATGGTAGTAAGTTTCACACCCCCTAATAACACTGGACATGTGGTCTTAAAATTTTATATTGATAGGAACAGCCATTTTTTTGTCTTAAACAATAATATGTAAGTAGCTCTAACTCAAAAGGTATTGCTGGTAAGTTAATGATATTAGGCCAATTTGCTGGGTTTTTAGCTGGTCTTGCTGGTCAGCTGGTTTTACTACATAAATGCTGGTCGGACCAGTGAGATGAGGGTCACTTAATTGAGAGGTAGCTATGTGTGTATGCAGTGTGTGCATACTTACATGATATACTTAGCTACTAATGACTATATAGATTATATTACTGCTTGTACAGGTATCCCCACAGCCTGTTTTGTGATGAGCTAACGGAGAATGATACTCATCTCAAGAATCATATTCCCAGAAGAAAGAAAAAGAACAAAGTTAAGCAACCCCTTCAAGAGGTGAAAGAGCTATATTCCCCAATGAAAGCAACAACAATGCAAGCAATGTACAACCAGAAGAAATCGGCTCATTTTTAAACAAAATTCTGATCAATCTTTTGTGCAAGTTAGGGGCAGGATTCACAAGTTGCATTCCAGTTCGACGGCTTGGTGTAGCCAAGAGATTTCCATGTAGCTATCCTTCAACATGTATGGTACATGCACTCAAAGCTAAGGAGCTTGAGGATGAGAGCAGTGATGACTCCCTTACAGACGGAGAGAATGATGAACATATTATGTCAGGTGTAGCAAGGGGTTTGATGATGGGGGTTGTCATGTTTGCCACTCTTTAAAGGCTGACCAGAATGTGCACTTGGATGCAGATGCACAGTTGGATGGAGTTGATGATCATACAGTTCCAAGTGCAACACAAGACAATAATATGGAAGGTATTCTTGCGGGGTTTTTTGCCCTTTCTCCTCACTATGATTATAAGTAATAGCAACACAACGTTTCGCTCTTTGGGCTTCTTCAGGTGTAACAACAAACTGAATAATGCTAACAAGAACTCAATATGAGCTAATAAAACTGTTCCGTTCTGCGCATGCGCGCACTGTGTTGACGACCTTTTCCTTATTGTAGGAAGGAGTTGCCATGGGCCATCCGCTGTCGGTGTTCAGTAGTGGTGTTGTCTCGGCTACGTATTTCAATAGCTTCACCTAGTTTCCGATCTACATGATCTTGTGCTCTTCGGATGACTCTGGCTGTGAAAGGGATAGTGGGCACTGGTGAACCGTTGTGTGTAGTGCCATAATGTGCTCCCCATGGGTTTTGCTCATCATTTAGAGCTGCCCTCCGGTGCTCCAAGAGTCTCTCTCGTACTGGTCTCTTTGTCTCTCCGATGTAGCTCTCTGCACAAATGGCACAATCCAGTTTATAAATGATATTTTTGGTCTCACGTATGGTCAGGAAGGTTGTCCAGAAGTCGGGAGTAAACGTCCGTATTGCACAGAGGAGTGGTCCCACACTGAGATCAATCCTAACACGCTCAGCTCTGGAACCCCCACAGTGCCCCAACAAGGGTCGGTGCATAGCTTGCCAAGCTGGGATAGAAGGTAGATGCACAACCAAAATGTCATTTACAAACTGGATTGTGCCATTTGTGCAGAGAGCTACATCGGAGAGACAAAGAGACCAGTACGAGAGAGACTCTTGGAGCACCGGAGGGCAGCTCTAAACAGCTCTAAATGATGAGCAAACCCCATGGGGAGCACATTATGGCACTACACACAACGGTTCACCAGTGCCCACTATCCCTTTCACAGCCAGAATCGTCCGAAGAGCACAAGATCATGTAGATCGGAAACTAGGTGAAGCTATTGAAATACGTAGCCGAAACAACACCACTACTGAACACCGACAGCGGATGGCAACTCCTAGTCCTTCCTACAATAAGGAAAAGGTCGTCAAAATAGTGCGCGCATGCGCAGAACAGAAGTTTTATTAGCTCATACTGAGTTCTTGTTAGTATTATAGTTTGTTTTTACACCTGAAGAAGCCCAAAGGACGAAACGTTGTGTTGCTATAAATTGAGGAGAAAGGGCAAAAAAACCCCGCAAGAATATCATGATGTACACCCTCAGAAGAGTGCTGAGAACAGTGATATGGAAGGTGATAACTTTACTGATTTTCAGCTGAGATTGTCAGCTATGACAAAGCACACAGAGGTATCGAACCCAACTCATAGACACAGAGAAGATAGCGTAAAATACCAATTATCGTCATCTAAGTTTGCACGATTTGTAGCGTTGCCTTAGCCTTGTTCCCAGGCTCCTCCCAGTTTTTCAATGTTACACGCAGAAAAACGGGGGAGCCTGGTATCTAACTGCACGTGACTTACGTGTGCAAGAGCGCCCAACAGTCTAGCTAGCCTTTTCAAAAGCCTTTTGAAGCTCCAGTCGAACTCTTACTCAGCACAGCAACATTCGCCAGTAAACGAAAGCAGCAATACGTAGATCTATTTTCTACCCTTCCCATACTTTGTACAGTCGCGTGCTAGTCACGTGCAATTAGATACCAGGCCCTCTCGCGTTTGAGCGTGCAACATTGAAAAGCTGGGAGGAGCCTGGGGACGTGGCTAGCGTTGCCGTTAGTCTCGCGCAGCCAGACCCTTACGCGGGAGGAGAGGGTCTGGTGACTTGCTATACACGGAGTTGTTCCGCCGTTGCCTACGGACCGGCACCAATCAGATTGCAGCTTTTCTGCGTTGCCATGGTCACGCGTGGGCGCAATAATCGCGCATTGTCATTCAACATCGCGCGCCTATTGGGATGCACGATGATAGGCAAGCGCGCGCGCCGCGCAATATAAACCTAACGTGACGTCACGTAAAAACGGACAGTTATTGCATTACAGCGGGACAACTCCGTGTACAGCAAGTCACCAGACCCTCTCCTCCCGCGTAAGGGTCTGGCTGCGCGAGACAACGTTGCCGTAGGGTGTCCAACCGAAAATATGAAGGTAAGCAAAATCACTCCGCTGCAGCATTTTCTAGCAGAACCCACCTAGGCAAGTTACAAAGCACACTATAAATCGGGATAGCTCTCGAAAAAAATGTGCGTCAAACGCAATGAAAATGTTGTCGTGTAAACACGAAAAATGGTACGTGACCAAACGCTGGTCTACTATGATGCTAGGAGATTGCGACTTCAGAAGGGGTATCCAAGCTATTTACTCTTGCTCTGTCCATGGATGCATCCAGAAAATAGCTTCTGGTGATGCTTTCACCTTTCTTAGTCGCACAGTGTACACCATTATAACTATTATGGGTTTTGGTCACGTACCTTTTTTCGTGTTTACACGACAACACTTTAATTGCGTTTGACGCACATTTTTTTGAGAGCTTTCCCGATTTATAGTGTGATTTGTAACTTGCCTAGGTGGGTTCTGCTAGAAAACGCTGCAGCGGAGTGGTTTTGCATACCTTCATATTTTCGGTTGGACACCCTAACCGTTGCCTAGGAACGTCGTCACGAGGTCAAACTTGCACTGAGAGGTCGCTCTCGACGCCCTCTACGACCTCAAGTTGACTGTTTTAAATCGAGCAATAAGCTTTCAGCTCCAAGCGTCGCTCCGATATGCCTCGAATCGCGGCAATCAATCATCCCTGTACCACCAAAAATTCTTTACCTCAGTGGTGCTCAACCACCCCAATAACATTCCCAGTTAAGAAAATGTTCGAAAAAATGAACTGTCATGATGATGTTATTGATTTCATAAACCATGAAGTTTCAGAATACAATTTAACACTTAAATAGCACAATTAGGACACAATAACTCTTTGTCATACTCTATTTCACAGATACATTCTTCACCTTTGGCATATGTGACCAGCTACGTATGAGAAAGGGGACCATTTGGGATTTTTCATAAAAATTGAGTTTTTAGCATGTATGAATAGCTTTGTGTATGCTGCATACAATGGTGAACGTTCCAAGAAAAAGCATTGATCACAAGCTAAGTTATGACCATTTTTATGCACTTAGATTGATAGATTCGTTTTCAGAAAATAGGCGTTATTAAATAATTTTTGCATTTAATTGTACACATCCGAGCAACTAAGTACATCCATAACTACATCTTACATGTCACAAACATAAAGCATAATATATCAATATGAAGCCAAAAACCTATATTTTTAGATAGACTGAAAAACAGAAAAGTGAAGAAAATTTGATTTTTTCACATTTTGGCAATTATTGGAAATTGAAATTTTATCCCAAACGGTCCCTTTTCTCATAACAGGTCACATATACACTGCACCCACTCCAAGCCAGTACCCTCTCTTTGAGCGTCTTGGAATGTACAGTAACATCACAGTACACAGCATTTGTCTGAGTTGATCTCCGACTCCGATTCGCCTTCTTTTTAGTCTTGCGCTTTTCACTCCAGCAGCCCCAGTTGACTTTGATTTATTCTGGGTAGTGTTCTGATGCTTTCTAGCCAACTCCTCCATCTTTTTGGCAAGTTCCTCAGCCTTTTCTTTGCTGCTCCTTCCCTCTCTTTCTTCTTTTGTTCCCGCTCTGCCTTTCGTTTGTTCTTTTCCTCCAATTCTTTTGTTCCCTTTCCTCCAATATAGCGACACATTTTACAATTGTAAGGATCCTGGCACCAGACACTTTTTTAACCACTGTAGTAGTACTTTTGGGGGTGCTACATGGAACAAGCTGTACTAAGTATTTAGATATGTATCTCTAACAACCCAGCAACATTTGATGCATCAGCTGATCCAGGCATGCTATCCAGGTGTGCTGGTGGATCCTGGTGAGTTGGTCGATCCTGGTTTGATAGTCAATCCAGATGTGGTAGTGGATCCTGGTGTACAAGTCAATCCTGGTGTGCTAGTGGATCCTGGAGTGTGAGTCGATCCCGGTAAGGTAGTAGTGGATCCTGGTGTGCGAGTCGATCCTGGCATGCTAGTAGACCCTGGTGTGTGAGTCAATCCTGGTGAGATAGTGGATCCTGGTATGTGAGTTGATCCTGGCCCGGGAGCTAATGGATTCTGGTGAGTGAGTTGATCCCAGTGTGCTGGCTGATCCTCCAGTTGTGCTGGTCAATCCTAGTGTGTTAGTGGATTCAGGTGCGCTGGTTGATTCTGGTGTCAATCCTGGAGTGCTTGGTGACTTCCTGTTAGCAGCTGAATCGAGAGTGTGAGAGTCACTGTGTATGTGACTCGTGAGAGGGGGGGAGGTGATCCAGCTTGTGAGGTGAGAGAGAGAGAGAGAGAGTGTGTGCAAATCACCTGTGAGAGGTTCCGGCAGTTTCATTCATTATGCCCCCAGTGCCCCCCCCCCCCCCCCCCCCCCCCCCCGGTTCCTATGCCTATGCTATTTGCTCCAGCTGATGATCAAAATTGATCCAAACATGACAACAGCATGCACTTAGAGCAACATGAGTGTATTCGTCCACTAAATTGTACATCTACAAGTGCTTCAGGAAATCGTAGACTTGATGCATCAGCTTTCAATCCTCATTTAGCAAGCACTCCCTTTTTTAGGGATCAATAGATCAAACTTTGGATTGGAACCTTGTGAGATCTAACAAATTGGAAACTAGAATCGAAGTCACACCAGGGTATCAAGAAGAGCAAGAAATGTCCATTTAGTCACATAGACTCCAGAACACCTCTGGAGCTCACCTAAGCTTGCCAGTGTAGATAACCAGATAGCTAGCTAAATGTGACAGCAAAAGATCATTCAGGGGATCAGAATCCATCTTTCAACCTGCTGGCTTGAACTTCCTTTGCAACGGTTCAAATCAGGCTGATCATGAGCCACCACCTCAACACACAAGCTTATAATATTAACACAAAGTGATATTGATATGACCGCATTTAACAACTTTGATACCACTGATACCAGTCACACTACAATGGGTGAATCACATTCAGATACTACTAGCTACTGCAAGCATGCAGCATCCTACAATCCCACCCATCCAAGATTCCACCCATGGTAGTGAAGAGGAGTGGTCAATTTTAGCTAAATAGATTCCGGATGAGCTGTGGAATTCCCCAGTGGTCAGAGTGTTGATGATTCTTTAAGCTCAACATAGTGTACAATCGTGCATGCACTCTGACCTTTATATTGTATTTGTGTCATATTATGTTGGAGAGATCGACATAACATTTGCTATACTTTCGCAATCTACTCTGATCTGATGAGGCCTTACTGATTCACTATTACTTACTATCAGCCATGGATGATGTAACTCTTTTGCCTGGAATATTCATTCATAATAATAGCTACTTATGGCAACCCCTCTCCCTTTATAATACAATTAAGTATCTATACAAAACTTACAGAAGCAAGATGAGTAGAGATAGCAGAATCAGAAGGACACAATGCAAAAGCTTTAAATCAGCCATGACTGATAATAATATTATTGACAGTGAATTAAGGCCTCATCAGAGTAGATTGCGTAAGTAAAAAAATTATGTCGGTCTCTCCAATACTATGCTTTTAAGAGCCCCTATTATACTCAAACAAGGCTAAAATTAATGACAAACTTACAGCCTGGAACAATGGGCTAAATCACTGGGAACAAAGAATATTAGTATATACGTAAGAGGCTCAATCCTACTGCTAACAGCTGTGACTCTACCTACAGTCAGGCTGCATGGGGGATATCCATTGAGAACATTTAGCTATACCGGCAGCAGTGACAGTGACTTTTGATTGTTCCCTGTCTAGATTATTGTGCCTACCAGGAATGTAATGGAGAGTCTAAAAGTTAATAAACAGTGACGGGAAGGGTAAGAAATATGGGTATCGGAATCAAACACACTTGATCCAAGATATCATAAGAGCATAATACAGTACCAGTGTATACCAAGCACGAGCATGCACTATGTTGTTAGTACAATCATTATAAAAGGAGCTGCAGAGATAGCTAGCTAACGTGCAAGCAACTCTTCAATATCCAATCAATCATCAGCTCAGAGTCACAAGAGATGAAGCAAGCCACTCTAAAGCTTCTTGTTTTGCTGCTAGCAACAGCAGTTGAAGCTTACAGTCTGCACAGTGAAAAACAAGGTTAGTATGCTGGGAGCAATACCTATATATAGCTAGCTAATATTATTATGTGTTTCTTGCATACTGTAATAGGTGAGAACAAGCCACAAAAGAACCAGCCTGAGTCACTGAAGACATGGCCACGGAATCTCAGGGAATCCTCAACTTATGAAGATGAGGCTCAAACTTCACATGTTTACATTGTAGTCTTTAAACAGGAAGCCACTGCCCAAGAGAGTATGAAAAAAAATTACATAAATTTCCTAACACTTGTATCATTATTGAGAATATTTTTTATGCATGCAGTTGACTTGCATAAGGAAGTTGTGAAGAAGATGGGTAACGTTGGCTCAATTCTACATGAGTATAGTATTGGAAACGACTTTCGTGGTTATTCTGCTCCTATGACCGAATAGTAAGAGATTAATTATTATCACAAACACAAATCTCATTCCAATGATGATTAATTTTATTACATGGCAGTGATGCAGAGAAAATACAGAATCATCCTTCTGTTAAATATGTTGAGAAAAGCAAGGCATGGGCATTAACTTAAAGCTTGCATTGTAGAGGAATTTCAAAGTTCTTGCTTGGGGAATCAGTAAATTAATGTTTGCTCTTGTTACATAAATCAATAATATTCTTGCCCAGAGTTTTGACTGCCAGCTGTAGTCTTCTTCAAGGCAATAATTACGAACAAGCAATGCATAAACACTAGCTAAGCTTATATAGCTACCGTAACAGTTCAATTTGCATATTATTATACAATAAGAATTTTAAAAAAGCATCCTTACAAAGACCAATTTGTATAGGCCATGCCAATTAATTTCTTATTCAACGGAATCAAAAGCTAATAATTTAAAAGTGGAGTCAGTAGGTAGAGAAAAAAATAATCAATTATAATGAACATTTCCCCTTTTAAGTCAGTTTACTTCCTGCACTGATATAAACTCACCTGTCTTGGTCAAATAATATCTTTGGTATGAGTGAAAAGCGGTATTTCCTGAACCTATAGTTACTGTATCTCATGCAGGCAAATATAACCAGACTTGGTACACGAAACTCATACAAGTTTATGACATCTTGGACTACAAATGAAATTTTGACAGCTACGTGGCTGGCATCAGCTGTACCTTGATTATTTTTTTTTCCCAACAAGTACTGGGTTGATCGGGTCTGTTGAACAAGAAATTAATAATTTGGCATGGACTCAAAGATATATTTTTTACCAGTGAGCTAGCTATTATAGTTCTCTATAATTATAGATGCAAATGCTCTTATGGGACAATTTTGCTGAGGATTTAACATCATAGTAGATTCAGCGGATACATTAATTTTGTTGCATGATATGTGAAGTATAGCTAGCAATAATTAGTGTTGCCAGTAGCCAGTAAATGTGTTGTGGTAAATATTGTATTATAGCTCAGAGTGATATTGATTTGATTTGGTACAGAATGGGCAACTTGAAGATGGTGATTGGAATTGTCCTAATACTCAGTCTGGTGCTCCTTGGGGTCTTGTGAGATCTTCACATAGACATTTTGATGACGATGATCAAGTCTATAAATACCTTTATTCAAACAGTAAGTTTGACCAATAATTAGACCATTGCATTAAGTGTTTAATTATTATAGATGGCAGAGGTTCTGTTGTCTATGTGATTGATACGTAAGATTATACATCTCAATAGTTCAGGCTGATCACATCGATTTGATCATTAATTATTTTGTAGCGGTATTGAAACAAGTCAACCTGAGTTCGAATTTCGTGCAATATGGGGAAAAAACACTATTGATGAATATTGTGGTGATGATCAGGGACATGGCACTCACATTACAGGCAATTATTGATAGCTGATAACTTAATCAGATTCATGATATATGGTAATATTAAATAATTATACTTATAGGAACAATCATAAGCAGGACATATGGAATAGCAAAGGGAGCGATTGCAATTGCTGTGCGGACTTGTTATAATGACAACAAAGGAGGAGCCATTTGCCCTGGCGCGTAAGGACTTAATCTCCATAGGATCATAACTTTAGCCAATATTTTTATTCCACACCATGCAGTGAAACAATCGATGCAGTTAACTGGGTTGCTAACCAACACATCCCAGGAAGCAAGTCAATTATAAAGTAAGATGAATGCATGAATGTGTTTCTCTAATCCAAGAATCGAATAAAGCATGGCATTAGCTATACCAAGAGTATATAATAAGGAAAGAAAGAGAGTATCGAACGCGCTATATGGTCCGTGTATTATGTGTTTGGAAAGTCACGCGCCAGGAATTCAAACATTGACCAATGAGAGCGCTCGATTCAAATAACGACTTATGTGCGTGGCCTCGAGTGCAAACTAACACGAGTGCAATAGCGGCTGAAAACGCGAGCAGATCGCGATACAAAACAAGCGTTCATGAAGAATCTAGCATAAAACTCACGAAAAACGCCTCTATTCGTCCAGTCCTGAGAAAAATCGAGTGTTTAGCGACTTGGCTTAATCACGTGCGCAAGGCGGGAAGTCACGTTACTCTCCGAACACATATTACACGGACCATATACAGCGTTCGATACTCTCTTCTCTTATTATATACTCTTGCTATTACCAGGAGTAGATTAGATAGGAGTGTTGAACTACTGTACAAACGCTGCAACAGCGTTCCGGTAGGATGACGTACACAAAATGGCAATCAGTCATATAGCTGGCTTACTAATGAAGATGGGATGAAGGATCTGTGGTGCTTTAGTACAGTTCGGCTGCTATCAACACAGATATGAATGGGGTGAAGGATCTATGGTGCTCTAGTACAGTTCGGCTGCTATCGACATGGATACAAATGGAAGGGTCCATGTCCAGAAATGCGCGGACACGGAGCCAGCTTTTGTCCGTATACTATAATTTTACTCCGTGTCACGCGCGCCTTCTAAATGTACTACCGTCTATGGGAATAAATATTCATAGCTCTCAAGCGACTAAACAGGGCCAGGAATACAAAATGCGCCGATTCAGTCATGAATAATAGCCTTTCTACTAACCGTAGACTACGAAAAACGGTAGTTAAACCTTCGATTGGGCTGTTCTTTTCAGCTCTCTTTACACTCGCTCTCCCGTCTCTTGCCCGCCATACAAACATATGGACTTCCGTGAGAAATTGAACGGACCAGCCCACTTCATAGCAATCATTAGTCTCGTACCCAGCCCGTATCTGCATGCGTGAGAAACGGTCTGGTGCACCAAGTTCAAATACTTGGGCTAGACGGAAGCGAGCATGTCACATGACACACCATGTTAATCCAATTAAAATGATACTTCTAGTTATTGGATTCCCATTCTGATGGCCAGCCTAGCCTATACACAAGGTACGCGTATACGATCGACTCGCGCACGCGGTACGTTGCGATTTCATTCCGATGTGATGATGTAATTATTCTGCAATTTGATTGGACGTTCCTCATTTGGGGGAACAGGGCCAAGTATTTGAACTTGGTGCACCAGACCGTTTCTCGCGCGTGCAGATACGGGCTGGGTACGAGACTGTCGACTAAGCACTCATGCACAACCGTTACTGGATATATATTTCCAAATTGCACCGATCCATTTATGCGTTGGAACAGTTGAAATTTCATATTATCCCCGAACTGAGTCTCGAATAACTGATTTGGGCTGTCCAAATCATGTACCAAGTTTGGGAATTTCTGTAATTTCTTTCTTGACGTTCAATGTGGGTTATTTAGAATTCGCCAGTAACCGATTGCTGCATAGAAATATATGGGTGTCCTAGGCTCAATGCACATTTCTGGACATGGTGGTGCTCTAGTACAGTTCGGCTGCTATCAACACAGATATGAGTGAATGTTAAGCCCCATCCACATTAGACTAAGTCTTGAACTATCATGTTACTGGTGTTGGTGTTCTGCGCTTGGTGATTTAATTATCCCGGCAGACTCCTCGAGCACCAGTTTGGGTATAGGGTTATCTATCACCTTTAACCCTGGCCCTTTATACGCGAGTGACGTCTAAAAGCGTCAGCAAATCATAGAGCATGCGCGCGCGTTATGACGAATGACGCCTAGAAGCGTCATGGCGGTCGAATACAAACAGTACTCGATCTCGCGCGCACTAGCGACTGCACTATGAACTCTACATCCGGTTTGTGGTCACCTAGGGTCCTCCCCTTTCTGACGATCAGTCTGCACGAAGGGGTCACGTTTTCCATACATTCTCTTAACCGCACAGGAAGTGCGGCTGTTTATTTTATTACCTAGACAACGCGCAAAGCGCTAGCGCGTCTCACGAGGTAATATTAGCGAGAATAAATTTGCGCTGTACTTTTCTATGAAGACGCGCATTCATATGTCTACAGATATATCTGCGTTCAGCCGGCCACACCCAGGGTCAACCAAGGTCACAAGGAGGAGGTGCACAAAATTAAACTAATCGAGATTTGACACACAAATATCTCTTACACATCAAGCGATCAAGAGTCTTCTATAACATATATTAAACTACTAGTTATAATGTCTCTATACTAGTTCTTTCGAAAATTTTCTATCTTATCTATGTTAAAAAAAATTCTGAAAATGCTCCAGACACAGAAGTCTCCAAATGGTCAACCAATGGAAAGAGTCCACCAGTATAAGTATCTTGGAGTTGTGCTTACAGATGATTTAACATGGTCTGCTCACATTAGGGAAATTACAAATAAAGCAAGAAAGGTCATTGGACTCCTCTACCGTCAGTTCTACAGTATGTCCTCAACACCTTCCCTACTTCAGCTTTATACCTCGCTTGCAAGACCACATCTGGAATATGCATCACAAGTATGGGACCCTTTCTTGATTAAAGACATCCAGAAGCTGGAGTCGGTCCAGAGGTTTGCTCTGAAAATGTGCTGCAAAAGTTGGAGCTCTAGCTACTCCGAAAACCTACAACAGAGCTCGCTGCCTGAACTATCTTTTCGCAGGAAATATCTGAGTCTTAGCTATTTCTACAACCTAGTTAATGGACGTTTTGAGTTTCCTAATATCCCAGCCACTCTACGTCAAATTAATTACAATACACGTAGTAGCCATTCGAGTATTTATGTACAACCCTATGCTCATTCTAATTCTTTCTTAAATTCTTTCTTCCCTAAAACTATCTCACTGTGGAATTCTCTTCCTCCAAGTGTTATGGCTTCTACTTCTATTTCATCTTTCAAACGCAATCTGTTAGTATGGTCTCACTTACATTAGTATTGGTGTTGTGTCATTAATTTTGTTGTATTGTCATTGTCACTCAGTGTGTATTTCAAGTTATTTGGTGCATGTATCATTTAGTGCTTATCACTGACTCATGTACCTTTGCATACCTCGCATAAACATAATATTATAGAGAAAAAAAAAAAAAAAAAAAAAAAAAAAAATGAGCAACACAAAATTGGCCGTATCTCCAAAACAATGGTGAGCTAGAGTATGGGACTGGTTTTGCTAGGGAGAGTTATGATGGAGGCTTTCGATTTGTCCTTCAACTTGACCGCTTATCTTGAGCCAATTCTGACAGCGGGGCTTGAATGTAGTCAAAATTTCAGATTTTATGCACCCCATCTGGGGCAAATATGACTCACTTGAACGAGAAATACAGTAGATATGATGGCACTGAAGTCGTACGCCGAGTCTTATGTCCATTCAAGTCGAGCAAGTATATGTTCAAGAATTCTGAAGTTTGTAGAAAACGGGACAACAGCCGGTAGTGCACGAACTACGAGAGCTCTTACGCGCAATTTGCGATAGAAGTACTCTCGAAACGATGGCATATAGAACAGAATATACTTATTTCAACTAGTTCTTGATACAAGAACCTTCGCACTGGCTTTGTTGACACATAGCGTTGACTCGAGTTCACCAGCTGTTTTGTCCGCCATGTTGAAATTTGCCTGTACAAAATCCTCATAGTGTAAACGTAACTTCCGCGTGCGTGATTCACTTCCGCGCGGTTAAGAGAACTAGAACGTGACCCCTTCGTGCAGACTGGATCGAGTTCAGTAGCGAACCTATCAAAGGGGCGGAGAATACCGACGCTTGAAGCTGACCGAGTCCTCGATCGCCCGGGACGATTCATAGGCACGTTTTCTCGCTGACGCTTCTGAGTAGCGGCTTGGGTCTGACTGTAGGAGCGGAGGAGGCCTTGTGTTCCACGAAAACAGAGAGAACTTTCTGGCCTGAGGTTCCTTTCTTTGCTTAGAGCCGAAAATAGCCCCTCGAGCGAACGGCGGCGGGTGATCGCCAGTATGTTTGTGACGATGGCAGTCGATGTAAAGCTGATAGTACACCTAGTACACCTTAGAGCTATCTGCAAATACCTTGGCTTTAGTCTTTAGGCGATCTGTAGCTTCTCCAAAGCGTTATCAAACAACACGCTAAAAATTAACCTAACAAATTTCGCGTTCTAACACTAATAGTGTATCAAAATTGTTCGCGCATAAAGGGTTAAAGCTGGAGTGGAGTTGCTCAGGTGGCTGTGGGGAGCCGTAGCTTAGTGGTCAGAGCACCTGCAGCTTAAGCAGGAGGCCCTGGGTTCGCGGATCCCCGGCGGCTACCCTTGGTTTTTTTCACTTCCAGCTGGCTTACTAATGTAGATGGGATAAAGGATCTGTGGTGCTCTAGTACAGTTCGGCTTCTATCAACACAGATATGAATGGGATGAAGGATCTATGGTGCTCTAGCTAGTACAGTTCGGCTGCTATCAACATAGATACGAATGGAAGGGTCTGTGGTGCTCTAGTACAGTTCGGCTGCTATCAACATGATGAGTGAATGTTAAGCCCCATCCATAATATTAGACTAAGCTTGAACTATCATGTAGCTGAGGTAGGTGTAATGTAAACTGACACAGACAGGCCACAGCTGCAGCTGCATAGAGTGCTGTACAGCAGGAGAATTTCTCAGTTTACACTACTACACTATCGGGCTGGACTTAACATGACCACTATTCATTTAGGTTGGTATTTGTGACATCATCCTACCGGAACGCGTTTACAGGCAGTTCAACACTCCTATCTAATCTACTTCTGTTATTTCCTAAATATACCCTCAGTCCCTCTCTCTTTATGATAATTTTAGCTCAATTTAAAGCATTATATAGATCTATTTTTATTCTGTACAAAAAGCTAACAGTATGTAATGCATATGCAAACATGACATTTTCTGTATCCACTTCATTATATTATGCACTAGCTATGGATCTGGCATTTATCTCTTTATAATATATACCCATGCTCCATACAGTATGTCACTTTCATGGAAGAATGGCTTCAAAGCCTTGGACGATGCTGTGAGGGCAGCCATCAGTAAAGGAATACATGTTTCAGTATCTGCTGGAAATGGCGGGGTTGATGCTTGTACTATATCACCGGGAAGAGTAGCTGAAGCGTAAAGCATAGCTGCTAATTTAATAGGCAATCATTATGATTGTAATGTATATACTGCAGGGTGACAGTTGGAGCAATCAACATAGATAATGAGGCTCACTACAATTATGGTAGCTGTATAGACATAAATGCACCCGTAAGTATACTATATAACTGCATGGTATTCAATCTATAACAATTTATCACATCAATCTATGATATTGTATAGCTATGTGGACTTATTGTAATTATAGGGAGTAAACATCTTGTCAATTCTGCCACATGGAGGCACTGGATCGTGGAGCGGTAAATTAATGAATATTGGTTGGCAGATTGAAATAGATCGATATCATGTAGTAATTATGTGACTTGTATAATGTTAATAATGCAGGTACCTCAATGGCTGCTCCTCATGTTGTATGTTACAAAAATGTGATAACTAGCTATTATAATTATTCTATCCCATTGTCTCCTTGGATACAAAATTATTAAATTTTGTATACAAAGCCCTTATTAAGATCTGTGTGAATGTTACCCTTGCCCTCAGCAAGAGTATATAATGTATAAGGGAGAGTATCACACTTGTGCATATGGTTGTAGCACAACCCTGCGAAAAGTACATACATTTTACTATAGCTACGTAAGAGCTATAAAAGTGGAAAATCAAGGTGCTATATGACATTGGTTACATCTGAGCACCCCAAAATGGTAAGTGTGGTTCCTAGGCTTAGTGTGGTATAGTTGGAAAGCCACACTCATTGGCACACACACACCAGTCTGTATTGACCAGCCTACTCGAGTGTCATTACTTTTCGCAGGGATGTGCTACAATTGGAATACTCTCTCCTCTCTCTCTTTATTTTATATGCTCTTGCCCTCAGGAACTATTATTACATGAACTCTATTGTACAAATAGTGTTTATTATAGGTTAATTCTGTAGGCAGGAGCAATGGCTGTGATTCTTCAGAGTCGAAATTTAAGTCCATTTGAAATGAGCAATAGGATTTATAATGTGTATGTTAATTATATTAAGTGTTGATCTATTGCAATTTAGGATTTTTATTATTGTCAACAGTGCAACATTGAATCAGATGACAAATATGAAGCCAGGCACTCCAAATCGCATTCTCTTTATTCCATGCAATTGAAATTGTCATGATAATACAGTCCTATACTGTATGAATCAAAAACAAACTATTAGTTACTTAACCTGGCCAGACTAGTACTCTCATAATGTATACTGCTGATTTTGATTAGGCCAATGTTATGTTTGTGCTGAAGTTGCTGGCATGCATGTACTAAATGTAAGCTGCTCAAAATTAACTTTCAAATGCTAAACTAACAATAATATTACATGTCCCTTTGCAAGATTTCACAGTAATTTTTTAGGTCATATTAATACTAGGGGTACACTTAGTGCAATCCTCGCTCAGCTTTAGCACATAATTTACATGTCGTACATAATGTGCCGAGTTGACATTGTAAGGTAAAGATCGACAAGATCAAATGTGACATTTTTAATATTGGTCGTCAAAATCCTTTCGGCCACGCTGGAGAAAATGCAGCCATGCCACAGTCTAAGATTCGCTAGAGGAGCTAGTCACAACCTGAAGAGTCACAGTACCAAGTCTGGTCGTTATCTGTCCAGCCATTTGGCCAATACGACACCGGCTGTCAAAGACGTCCACGTCCACGTCCTCGTCCACGTCCACGTCCACGTCCACGTCCACGTCCACGTCCACGTCCACGGAAAGTTCAACAGTATGCGATTATAGCCTCGCTTCGCTCGGAATTATTATAATCTTGAATACAAGGAATAGCATAACATGTTTATTGCATGGTAAACTATTCAACAGAAGCATCAGGTAGCCACAAATGTTTCTTTTAAGTTTCCACCAGGATAAAAGTTGGAGTGGCTGAAGAGAAATTCAATGCTGTCATATAATATTATAGGAGCTTTCATGTATTAGAGATTAATAATATTATAGTATAACCAGAATGGCCACTGGATCTTTCTTTTCAACTAAAATTAATGTCCAAAGATACTAGTAACTAAGTTCAATTATCACAATCAAGGAGTATATGCTGGAGAGGCCAGTTGAAGCCATGTTTGATGTACGTGTCCATTCCATTAATAATTATATTAAGTTAAGCTATATATGAAATGAACACAAAGGCAAACCAATCCCTGATGGAAACAAAGCACTTGTTTGCGCTACTATGTTAGCTTAGAAGATTATAACATTGAGTGTGCCTATATGGCAACTGTCAGGTTGAGTGCTAATAGAAAGACCACTAATCCTATACATGTACCTGATACAATGAACATTAAGGTGATTGTTATGGTCAACCCAGGCCAGTAGGCTGGACAGGGCACACTATTGAGCTCCCAAGAGACACACAAATAAAGGCCTGGTCGACAAGTACCACATAATGTTTCCATGCAATCTGAAACATCAATTTGATCCAACTGTACAAACTACAGTTTTAATTTGCTGTGTACAGTGACTAGCTCTAGCTAGCACTTTTTTTGCCATTACGTTACAATTAAATTATGCAGATTCAAGAAAGAAAATTATAAGCCTTTTAACACTTTTGTTGACACTAGACTCCAGGAAGCAAGCTATAGAAGAGCCACTAAAAGAACTTCAAACCAAGTGCAGCATATGTCTGTGCATTCTAAGGAATCCTTATCTCATTGATTACTGTGGCATCAGCTTCTGCCAGTCCTGTATTGAGCCCATACAGCAAAGCAACAAGCCATGTCCACTTTGCAATGTGGTTTTCACTACTTGTATACCTGACAAGAGGCTACACTATTCTCTAAATGGTATGAAAGTCTACTATTCTCACAAAGAATTTGGCTGTGAATGGATAGGAGAGCTTGAAAAACGATACCAGCACTTAAATACTGAACAAGAAATGCCATGCAGGCTGTTTGTTCGCATGCATTGAATGCTCATTTTGTAGTGAGAGCTTTCAGCAACAAAACCTCCAAGAGCACAAAGCAGAAAAATGCCCTAAACGTCCATATAGCTGTGACTACTGTAACAACTACAAATCAACTTGTGAAGATGTTAATTATTACTAACCACTGGCCAATCTGCCCTTCTCGTCAAGTAAATGTGGAGTGTACCCTGAACGTCAGGCTTTAGATGTTCATATTAATCAGGAGTGTCTGCATGTTGACAGTAATCTATAAATCTGCTGGCTGTTGTGAAAGATTGTGTCGAAAGGACATGAGAGATCATGTTGCAACAAATTTAGCTAATAGTATGCACATGTCCCTACAAGCTAATAACTATCATCAAGAATTGCAAAATTTCAGGAGCAGCTAAAGCAACAGAATGAAATCATAGCCAAGCAACAAAAGGAGTTAGAAGAATGCAAACAAAAATTAGTAAAACTTAACGAGCATGTCGGAATACTTCCATTAGACTTCATTGTGCCAAAATACAGCAAATTAAAGGAATCAAATGCAGTGTGCCAAAGTAAGCCATTCTACACTCAAGATCATGCTCATGGCTATAAGCTGTCTTTGCAAGTCGCACCCAATGGACATGGTGATTATCTCATGAAAGGAGAGTTTGATGAAGACCTGCACTGGCCTTTGCAGAGGAAAATGGAAATTTATCTGGTAGACCACAAAGTTTTTAGTGAATTATTTGCTGATGAAACCATTTTTCGCTTTGTGGATAAAAAATCTGATGTTATTCTCCCAAGCCATAATATTATGATATCATATTATTCTTAACCAGCCTCTTTGACTGACAAACTCTTTAAGTTTGATAGTATCCAGACTGAGCTTGATAGCTCATGCAGTAGTCATACCTGCTGCTCATTCATGTTTCCATGGCATGCCATATGATGTTATTATTATTACTGCAAACATAGAGCATCTAGACTAGCTACATAGTCGTAGATGATCTATAACCTGCTTTCCTCTTTAGCCAGCCATTCAGTACTATACTCTAATATTCAAGGTTAGCTTGTAGCTACTTGTTAACAATTTTTTTTGATGTCTAAAAGCACTGTAGGGGATCATTTGAACTAGCTATATTGCTAACATACACCACTCCATTTTTTTCCACAGTGATTCCGCAAGATGTGTTGAATTCTCCCGGCTCACTTCCTCCTGTGCCAAATGATGTCAGAAATTCACTCTCACATGTAAGCACATGCAGAAACTCGATGACATCTTCCACGTACACTCGGTCACATACACCACATCTGTTTCAATACTAATAATGGAGGGATAACTCAGTAACTTTTCACCACTCTCTTTCTTCCCAATCTGAAACTTTCTCAAGCTGTGAATGCTATACATAACATCACAATAGTGTCAGTTAGAAAATCCGCAACATAGACATTCCCTTTGTTATCGAATTCTACATCCCAGGGACCTTGGAATTGTCCATCATCATTGCCGAAACTTGATGACATCTGTCACACTCAGTCACATACACCACATCACTCTCAATACTAATACTGGAGGGATAACTCAGTAACTTTTCACCATGCACTCTCTTTCTTCCCAATCTGAAACTTTTTCAAATGTTCTCCTTCAGCTGTGAATACTAGAATAGCTTCAGTTGGAAAATCAGCGACATAGACATTCCCTTTATTGTCAAACGCCACATCCCAGGGACCTTGGAATTGTCCATCATCATTGCCAAAGCTGCCAAAAGTGCTGGAGAATGTCAGGTTTGTATTGAGAATCTGGATACGGTTGTTTCGGTTGTCAGCTATGTACACTTTGTTATTGAGAGGATATGGATCACAACACCCAAAGGTCGATTGAACTCCAAATGCTTGCTCCCTTCCTTTCCCACTGCTGCGATAAATTTCCGATCCGGTGTGAACTTTTGAATTCGATAATTGTTACTATCCACCACTAGTATGTTGTCATCACCATCCACTGCAACTCCATGGGGTTCATCAAATTTCCCATTTTGTGAACCATGTGAGCCAAAATATAGACTTTTCTCTCCAGTTGGACTGAAGATGGAGACACACACATCTATATTATATGTGTGTCTTAATTAGCTGAGATAGTATTTGTTACAGTGCCATATATCACACTAAGCAATGTAGACCTGTAGATTCTGATTAGTTTTGAGTTTATGTACCGATCCAAAATTGTGTAGGTATAACACAATTCATGCATGTTGCATATTCATAGCCCTAGCTATATAATATAGTGTATATATATATATATATATAGTGTATATAGTTACGACAATCTGGAAAAACAGCATTCAGTATATTAATTGATTTTTACTATTAACTCCATATCATCATGTTCTATATTGCTGTGTTCAGTTAAAGGCATTGTGCCACGCTATAAGGGCTGATTGCCTGCTAATGAAGCCGGACGCGCCCACGCGGTAAATGAACATGGGGTGTGGCGGATTGCTGGTAAGTTCGCGCGTGTAGATTCAAATCTGCCCTCTGAGGCTCGCTCTGTCGGGCGCTCGACATTTCAAGCAGCCTATCTGCTCTCGAGCCTTTACTTATCAGTATTCTTACTCTTTGGTTGTCCATATCGCTGAAGATTACGAGCTTCTCCACTCGACTTCGACAAAATCTTCGCGCTGCATGTGCACGATCTCCGCGAACACCCGTACACTACACCGTGATACTGGACGTGCCCATACTTCCTGTACCCACTTTAATTGGATTTTTGAACTAATGAGCTCATTAAGAAGCAATTACGCCTTATATCGTGACACAATGCCTTTAATTGCATTGATAAGCCAGATTGGTTTCTTTAGATGGATCTAGCTCATCCCTTCTATTATAGGCTGGATTATTCACTGTCAGCTTGGGCTCAATTTCATTGTATGCTGCATTGGATTCTATATTAGGCTCCAGTCTATCATAAAATTATGTTTCACTCGTCCATGTTGGATTCGTGTTAGAGTCTTCAGCATGACCATATGTATGTTCTTCATCATTCTGAGCCATTTCAGGATCATGCACATTATTCCAGTTATCCAAATCTTCATATATATGTTCCATAGAGATATAATTATCACCCCTTTGTATTTCTAGGCTAATACTGCCTGTTCCTAAATAGTTGTATGTTGGCCGACTTATAGCAGCTTGAGATTTTCCTTTGCGGTACTTGATAATGAATACTGCTATAATATTAACAATCACAGTAAGAAGGATGAGTATGACTACCGTTACAGTAGTGAGAGTGGCAACAGCCCAAGTGGGGAAACTTTTTGTCATGATCACTGAGTCATTGACAGTTCTCAATAGTGCACAAGTTCTACTAAATGAATAGAAGCTGATTTGTTTATCACATGGTGGAGACTGCTCATAAAACATTTCATCTCTGAAGTGAAGTCTGTTACTGGCTTGTAAGACTAGAGAGGTTTCATCTGGTACATGAACCTGGCAGTAGTATGCACCGGTACTAGCATTTTGAAGACTAAGAGTTAGCACAGAATATACATTCCAGTGATTAGGTGCAGAACATAATCTACAACCTAGAGTAGTCCCACTATAGATGCCATCAGTGATCCCCTTTTCATGATGCCAGGTTAGCTAAATATGCACCATGCATTCATATACTTTCTAGGTTGGATCACTTCACATTCAAGTTGAATAGCTATACTCTTCATCGTAAATATTACAGAAAGCATCAGAAGAAGGTTCAAGGATGTACTCACCTGTGCATTCAATTCTGTATAATAATATCATATAGCATAATATTATATACATGTCTACAAGTTAAGTTTAACTTAATTAGCATGGTTTTTCCATCAGAAGAGTGACAGTGTAGTAGGTGTGGTTTACTTATTCTACAGGGGCTGATCGGGGGGGGGGGGGGGGGGGAATGGGTGGCTAGTGACCCACCTCCATTGGTCTTTTTTATACAATACTATAATAATAATATTATAGGAAATAGTGTGCCGTTGTTAGCCAGCCACCCACGTACCATGTCTTAGCATCATGAATATTATTATAATAACAGCCACCCACCTTTGAAATTCCTGGATCAGCCCCTATTCTGGTACACTTATTATCTAATACACAGGAAAAATAGCATGTAGTTTTGTCCTAATTTGGTGTGCTAAGTCTGTACTAGGTGTGCTGATTTCCAAAAGTAGCACAGCAAATGTGCACAGCAGAATGCTATTTGTCAGTTGTCACAATGCAAATAGCACATCTAATTCAGCATAGACTATTACTGGTGTGTAGAATAAAATTTTAACACATGATTGTATAATGTGCTACCTGTCACCAATACAACATGTACTGTGCTAAAATTTGCCTGCTGTGTGCTGAAATAACACAAAGTGTGCTAAATATCAAGGCCAGCTGCTACTCACTTTCAAAAAAGAAGCTGCCAAGTTAAAGATTTTCTTCATGCCAATGAAGTGAATACAGCATGAGAGTTTGAAGAACTAATCATAACTGGAAAAATGAAGCACCGGTGGTGCAGATGCCACGGTGTTGTGCATAGTGTATTGATTCTAGTACTATGGTTACACTAAAGATCAAAGGCACTGCCTGTTGTCTATATACTGTGACAACTTAGCTAACACACATCCTAGCCATTCGTTGCTTGCCAAGTTAGGAACCACAGTGGCTCCGGGGGCTGGAGCCCCCACTTATTTTCTTGAGCTTACATTGTGCTGAATTGCATATATTAAATTCTAGTCTAGAGAGCCCCCCCTTATTAAATCATGTTCCTACACTACTGCTCTACATTCAACACACTCTTGCTCAATCTCATTAGAGAGAGAGAGAGAGAGAGAGAGAGAGAGACTCTGAGAAGGCAAAAAAGAAAAAACTTTTGTACACTTACCTTATTTTGGTGGCCATCATGTTGACATGTGCCCTTTCTTCTGTGTGAGGTGTAGATGACTTTTGACCATTATGATAATGGTCAAAAGTCATCTCTACACCTCACACAGAAGAAAGGGCACATCATGTCAACATGATGGCCACCAAATTAAGGTGTTTAAATTACCAATAAAAGCTTCTAGCCAGCACTCCTGTTTTAACAATATTACTACAGGGGGGGGGGGTATATTCTCATCTCGAGCACAAGGAAGGTGGTTCGTAGTACTACTACAGTACAAAACTACTGAAACTAATGCCACTTATGTGAGAAGTACACATACCACAGGACACACCTTAGTTTTTACAGGCTGAACTGGAAGTTATTGTGTAGGAGTAGCTATTTTGCTACAAAAATAACACAGCCATAGTGCTATGCATGAAATCTAGGGCTCTTGTTTTGACAATTTGCTAAAGTTTGTTAATTAGCTTAAGTCTTGTCTATAATTCAGAAGATAGCTTGCTATAGGATTATAGCTAGCTTTACATGTGCATCTCTCTTTTGTAGCAGTTCGTGATAAAAATCTTTAATTTTGACAATGGATGCATCACTAGCTACCTGGAGCCAGTAAAACCTCTAGTGTGACACTAACCTGCCAATTGGTGTCTGAGAAAACTGGTGAGAAGATAGAGTGCTCTGTGAAAAAGACAGACACCAGTGGCCAGTGTGAAATCAGTTACCAGCCCACCAGTCCAGGGAGGCACCAACTGCACAAAGGAAGTCCATTTCCTGTCACTGTTTTAAAGAAGTTTGGCACTCCAATTAAGACCATCAATGGAGTGATAGGATCCTGGGGTGTTGCAGTCAACCAGAAAGGTGAAATAATCTTAGTTGAAAGCGGTGAGCAGTGTGTCTCCATCTTCAGTCCAACTGGAGAGAAAATACTATCTTTTGGCTCGCATGGTTCAGAAAATGGGAAATTTGATGAACCCCATGGAGTTGCGGTGGATGGTGATAACAACATACTGGTGGTGGATAGTAACAATCATCGCATTCAAAAGGTCACACCGGATGGGAAGTTTATCACAGCGGTGGGAAAGGAAGGGAGCAAGCATTTGGAGTTCAATCGACCTTTGGGTATTGCAGTCCATCCTTTCAGTAACAATGTGTACATATATAGTTGACAATCGAAACAACCGTATCCAGATTCTCAATACAGACCTGACATTCTCCAGCACTTTTGGCAGCTTTGGCAATGATGATGGACAATTCCAAGGTCCCTGGGATGTGGCGTTTGACAATAAAGGGAATGTCTATGTCGCTGATTTTCCAACTGAAGCTATTCTAGTATTCACAGCTGAAGGAGAATATTTGAAAAAGTTTCAGATTGGGAAGAAAGAGAGTGCATGGTGAAAAGTTACTGAGTTATCCCTCCAGTATTAGTATTGAGAGTGATGTGGTGTATGTGACTGAGTGTGACAGATGTCATCAAGTTTCGGTTCTTACTTGTGAGGGTGAATTTCTGACATCATTTGGCACAGGGGGAAGTAAGCCGGGAGAGTTCAACACACCTTGTGGAATCACTGTGGACAAGGATGGAGTGGTGTATGTTAGTGATAGTTCAAATGATCGCCTGCAGTGCTTTTAGACACACACAAAAAAAACCCAACAATTTTCAGCAAGTAAAAACTTTGACTTTGGACATACTGCATTTAGCGTATGTGTGCCTTAGATAAGATAGCCATACAATATTGCATATTCATATCATTATACAGAGAAATGTACACACACAGTCAGATTCTTTTTGCAGCATTTATAATCAGGAATATTATAAGAATTACATAAAGATAGCTATCTTAATAATGACATCATAATCAATTGCAATTGCTTAGGTATGCTGGATTGGTTTCTGTACATAGATCTAGTTCATCCCTTCTGTTGTAGGCCGGATTAGTAAACGTCAGTCGTGGCTCAAGTTCGTTGTATGCTGCATTATATTCCATATTAGGCTCCAGTCTGTCATATGATTCAACCGTGACAGCCAAGGTTTGGTTTGCATTTGTGTCTCCAGTATTAACTTCATCATTCTGAGCCATTTCTGGATCATCCACATTATTCCAATTATCCAATTCTTCATATACATGTTCCATTGAGATCAAGTTGTTCGCCATTTGTATTTCTGGCCTAGTTCCAAAATTATTTTCACTATGGCTTGACTGTATAGCAGCTTTAGATTTATAACGCACTTGATAATGAACATTAGTACAAGGATAAGGATTATCGTCAGTGACAGTATCATTGGTAAAGTGATGACAGAAATTGTCCAAACTGGTAAATCCTATAGCGGCTCTGTGACAGTTGCATTGGTTGATGTTACTGGTACTTCACTTCTCATTTTTTCCTCATTTGTTTCAGTCAATATGTTTGATATCACTTCCTCACCAGTACTTCTAAACAGTGCACAATCTTCATGGAATGAATAAAAAGGTTTTCATCACTGTGACATGGTGGAGACTGACGATAGAACATTTCGTCTCTGAGGTGAAATCTGTTACTGCCTACTGAGATTAGAGAGTTTATCTCACTTGGTACTGTAGTATGCAGTTTACAATAGTACATAGTATATTCCAGTGCTAGCGTTTTGAATACTAGCTAAGAGTCAGCTCAGACTTCAAATTCCAGAAATCATTAGATGGAGGAGGCATAGAGTAGGTTGGACAAAAATCAATATCTCCATTAGTGGTTCCAGCAACGATCTCCTCTTCTCGATACCAGGATATGTTTGCTTTGAATTCAGTTAAATTTTTAGATAGCTCCACTTGACAACGAAGCTTAATAGAATTTACTTTGTAAATGTTGTAAGAAGCCTCAGAAACTGGCTGAAAGTGGTACCATCCTATGCATTCTGTATGTTACATGAGTGACATAGTATAGTGGGAGGCTAGAACTATGTATGCTGGTTATATTTACGATCATATTACCTCAGACCACTGCATGGAATAATAAAAAACTCAGACCATTATATGTGTATATCCTACAATCCCACCCACCCAAGATTCCACCCACGGTAGTGAAGAGGAGTGGTTAATTTTAGCTAAACAGACTCCAGATGAGCTGTGGAATTCCCCAGTGGTCAGAGTAGTTGATGATTCTTTAAACTCAATATAGTGTACAATCATGCATGCACTCTGACCTTTAGTATTGTATTTGTGTCATATTGTGTTGGAGAGATCGACATAACATTTGCTAAACTTACGCAATCTACTCTGATCTGATGAGGCCTTACTGATTCACTGTCACATATTATCAGCCATATGCATGGATGATGGAACTCTTTTGCCTGCAATATTCCTTCATAATAATATCTTATCATAATTATGTTATGTAGCTACTTATGGCAACCCCTCTCCCTTATAATACAAGTATCTATACAAAACCTACAGAAGCAAGGTGAGTAGAAATAGCAGAATCAGAAGGACACAATGCAAAAGCTTTACGTCAGCCATGACTGATAATAATATTATTGACAGTGAATTATCTAAGGCCTCATCAGAGTAGACTACACTGTTAAAAATAGTGTGTTGTGTTAACACACTTTTAGTGTGTTGGTACAGGTACTTAAATTTAACACGCTTGTGTGTGTTATTGAGCACACACTACTTTGTGTGTTCCAAAGCACTAGAATTATGTGTTACATAACACATGATAAATGTGTTACAATACTACAACGTGTCACACAACACATGGTAAATGTGTTACAGTAGCATTAATTTTAATACTATACAATATGTGTCACATAACAGCAGCATAATTATTATGAATTGTAAATGTGGTGTCACACAACATGGTAATCATGATACAGTAACAATAATGCACGAAATGCCATGGAATAAGATTCTTTATTTCTAAATGTCATGTAATAGGTCCTGACATGTGATAATCTTTTTTAGCTACCAGCAACAATACAATAGATAATGTGATAATATAGAGTCTACTGAACCATAGTTTAGCTAATACTTATCTAAAGAAGAAAGCAAGATGGTGACATTGTTTGGAATACACTGTTTGTCTACAATATCTAACACGTGGTACTGTAAAAACAAACATACTGGGTATAGTAGCTTGGGTATGCTATGCCAAATGTGAAGTACACACATCAAATCAATGATGCTGTCTTTGATACTATCACTCCCCAGTGACAGTATTGGTTTTCAACTGCAACGTAAAATTGC
This sequence comes from Stappiaceae bacterium, assembly GCA_964291365.2. Classification (GTDB taxonomy): domain Bacteria; phylum Pseudomonadota; class Alphaproteobacteria; order Rhizobiales; family Stappiaceae; genus JBDWFY01. The sequence continues at coordinate 209,102 of OZ220000.1, read as the reverse complement.
ATGGAGTCGTCAAGCTGCACAACCACAATTTGAGGAAATGGTGGCAGGTTTCCTGCCTCTTCATCCAGATCAATAGCATCCTGGAAGAAATACAAAATATTATTGGACAAACTTATTATACATGTACCGGTAATTATGCACAACAGCCAAAGAATTATCATCCCCATCTATCCCCACACTATGCATGGGTACTCCCCTAATTATAACCCTGATATATTATATCTGAGCAAAAAAAGTATTAGAAGCTACTTACCGAATATTTGTGGACGATACTTTCTTTGCTTCTGCTGGCCAAAAATGTTGTGAGCAGTTGGAGGGAATATAGACCATCGGTATCTGTACAAAATAGTTGGGTGAAAGTTCAGTATCTTTGAGTGGCTTAAAAATGAGATACAATAACAACATAACCAGATTCCAATGCTGTTTGGAATACCGTAAGTCTGGTTTTAATTGTGAGTATCTATTAAATGTGAATTGCGAGGTTTTCAAGAGCTCGCAATCAATTGATTCGCAGGAATAAGCTTACGCATTAATTTTGTAGAACATTGATCGCGTGACAATGCCATGTTGATAACGATACATACGTACAGATATGCAATCAATCAGTTTATTATTATCGATTGTTGACAAGACTACATTTGTGATCGTAATAATAGCTGTTGAGCTATGCCCCTACTTCGTTAGTATGAAAGAAGGCATTGCTGTCATAACCACACCCATCCAGGAAGTCATCACCAACGTGGTCAAAGTTCATGGCTGGCGCTAGTGTTGCAAGTTCACTCGAACAGCAGCCCCACTCATACCAAACGTCACTGAGACAGAAAAGATGGTTACAGAAAAGATGGTTACAGAAGCACGGTTGAAGTGTGCTGGAACTACAGCCTGGTTCGCCGAGGTTAGCTTGATGGCTCACTTGTTTAGAAGCGTCTTTTTCACTAGCTATGATCAGTGTGGGTATTTGATGATGGTAGCTAGGCAGCACTTGGTTGTTAGGTTACAATATCCATTATCCTAAATCAGTTAGAAGCCTTGTCTAATGGTCTCTACGCTCTTTAGAGACCTTGGACTCAGCCTCTAACTATTATTTAGAACACATGCAATAAAAATATCTCACCTTCAGATGGCTCTTCCTCTGATAAATCCTTAACCATTTCTTTACAGAATCACGACCCTCTGCCTCTGCATGGCCAAATGCTATGATCTTTCTTGTCCAATTCAGCCACTCTTGTGCAAATATTCTTGTCTTTTCTGCTTCTATTATCAGAGTTTGCTCCCTACGAATCTACAAATGTAAAAAGAACATGACTTGAAGGCTAGTAAATATTGTACATACAGGGAGAGGGAGAAAGAGGGAACGAGGGGAGAAAGAATGAGAAGAATCAGGAGTACAGATGGTAAAAGGAGAGAAAGAAATTAAGAGAGAGGAATCAAGAGATAGAGTGAGAGGGAGAGACCTACCAGCATACTCTAAACAGCTGTTCTAGCTTGAAAACTTGGCAGCTTAACTGCAGGGATAAATACGGTGATACAAATCATAAAATTGTGTGTGTTGGGAGGAGTAAGATGGATAGAGACAGGTATATGTGTAAATAGGGATCATATGAGACAGTGATAAGGGATGTATGCTTAACACTATTCAAATTAGAATACAATACATAGTTGTAGGAACAACATTTTAAGTGGGGTGCTGATAGAGAAAAGGGGGTCGGGGATAAATGAGGATAGAAAATCATGCCACACCTTTTGTCTTGGAAAAGTGTTGTTGTTGTTTTTTATGCTGTATTAGCACCAAGTTTTAATAGTATCAGAACTTCTCCACTATTTGTAACAGTAGGCAAAGCTACTTTCAGACCAGGCATATGTATAGTAGCATGTTGGATAGGTGATAATAATGATATTCTCACCTTAGGGCCTTGTATATGAAGTTCTCAATCAGTAGTGCCTTCAAGTTGTGTCTTGTAGACTATGTATAGACTGACTGAACCAAACTGCATGGTATCACCTGTACAGCAATGATATCTTTTGTAAAACAAATAGTAACAAACAGTGAACTACTTTATTAAGGTTAAACAGGCTTTTAATGAGTCCTGTTGTAATTGTGTTGGGCTCTAGAAGCTTGAAATCTTTCCGAATAGGCTGCTAATCCTTACCATGATACTTAAGGACGTTACCAAGTAACCTAGAAACTAACCCCTTCTACAGACTATCATAGCTCAGTTAACCCTAAAGTAAACTAGCTAACTCAATGGGCCCCAAATCTGAGTAGAAAGCTTACCTTGGTAATTTTTCATTGTCTTGAAAGCTCTGTACCTTTTCTTTCACATGGAAAAAGAGGCCAAACCCTTCACCATTTTCAAGCTGACACTCGCTCATTAATATGCGCATGCGTGGTTATGACGTCATTATGATGACGTAATCAGTAACGGTAGCCTAGCCCCACCCGGTACCCATGTCTTGCCCACACCCTTATGGGTGTACTACGACACCTTTATAGTATGTGTACCTTTGCACATCTACTATAAAGTGTGTTAGATAACACACTTTCTATGTAATTTGTGAAGATGTGTGTCCAGCAACACACTTGGTGTGTCAGTAGAGTGCTAGTGTGTTATGTAACACACTAGTGGAAACTGACTGTGAAATTTAGTGTGCAACTCAACACACCATTTTTAACAGTGTATATCAATCTCTCCACTATTATGCTTTTAAGAGCCCCTATTATACTCAAAGGCTAAAATTAATGACAAACTTACAGCCTGGAATAATTTAATGGGCTAAGACACTGGGAACAAAGATTATTAGCATATATATATACGTAATAGGCTCAATCGTACTGCTAATAGTTGTAACTCTACCTAAAGTCAGACTGCATGGAGGATATCCATTGAGAACATTTAGCTATACCGGCAGCAGTGACAGTGACTTTTGATTGTTCCCTGTCTAGTTTATTGTGCCTACCAGGAATGCAATGGAGAGTCTTAAAGTTAATAAACAGTGACGGGAAGGGTAAGAAATATGGGTATCGGAATCAAACACAATTGATCCAAGATAGCTATCTTAAGAACATAATGCAGTACCAGTGTATACGAAGCACGAGCATGCACTGTGTTGTTAGTACAATCATTATATACGTATATAAAAGGAGTTGCAGAGATAGCTAGCTAACGTGCAAGCAACTCTTCAATAATATCCAATCAATCATCAGCTCAGGTCACAAGAGATGAAGCAAGCAACTCTAAAACTTCTTCTTGTGCTGCTAGCAACAGCAGTTGAAGCTTACAGTCTGCATAGTGAAAAACAAGGTTAGTATGCTGGGAGCAATACCTATATATAGCTAGCTAATATTATTATGTGTTTCGTGTATACTGTAATAGGTGAGAACAAGCCACAAAGAAGCCAGCCTGAGTCACTGAAGATGTGGCCACGGAATCACAGGGAATCCTCAACTTATGAAGATGAGGCTCAAACTTCACATGTTTACATTGTAGTTTTTAAACAGGAAGCCACTGCCCAAGAGAGTACGAAAAAAAATTACGTGAATTTCCTAACACATGCATCATTATTGAGAATATTTTTTATCCATGCAGTTGACTTGCATAAGGAAGTTGTGAAGAAGATGGGTAACGTTGGCCCAATTCTACATGAGTATAGCATCGGAAACGATTTTCGTGGTTATTCTGCTCCTATGACCAAATAGTAAGAGATTAATTATTATCACAAACACAAATCTCATTCCAATGATGATTTTTTAATTACATGGCAGTGATGCAGAGAAAATAAAGAATCATCGTTCCATTAAATATGTTGAGAAAAGCAAGGTATGGCATTAACTTAAAGCTTGCATTGTAGAGGAATTTCAAAGTTCTTGCTTGGGAATCAGTAAATTAATGTTTGCTCTTGTTACATCAATCCATAATATTCTTGCCCAGAGTTTTGACTGTCAGCTGTAGTCTTCTTCAAGGCAATAATAATGAACAAGCAATGCACAAACACTAGCTAAGCTTATATAGCTACTGTAACGGTTCAATTTGCATATTGTTATGCAATAAAAAGTATCGTTACAAAGACCAATTTATATAGGCCATGCCAATTAATTTCTTATATTCAAAGGAATCAAAAGCCAATAACATAAAAGTGCTAATTGATTATTTTTTTTCTCCACCTACTGACTCCATGGAGTCAGTAGGTAGAGAAAAAATAATAATCAATTATAATGAACATTTCCCCTTTTAAGTAAGTTTACTTCCTGCACTGATATAAACTCACCTGTCTTTGGTTAAATAATATCTTTGGTATGAGTGAAAAGTGGTATTTCCTGAACCTATAGTTACTGTATCTCAGGCAAATATAACCAGAGTACACAAAACTCATACAAATTTATGTCTCTTGGACTACAAATGGCATCAGCTGTACCAAGCTTGATTATTTTTTTTTCGCAACAAGTACTGAGTTGATCGGGTCTGTTGAACAAGAAATTAATAATTTGGCATGCACTCAAGGATATATTTTTCACCAGTGAGCTAGCTATTATAGTTCTCTATTATAGATGCAAATGCTCTTATGGGACAATTTTGCTGAGGATTTAACATCATAGTAGATTTAGCGAATACATTAATTTTGTTGCATGATATGTGAAGTATAGCTAGCAATAATTAGTGTAGCAAGTAATTGCCAGTAGCCAGTAAATGTAAATATTGTATTAGCTATATAGCTCAGAGTGATATTGATTTGATTGGTACAGGATGGACAAGGTGATGGTTGGTATTGTCCTAATAGTCAGTCTGGTGCTCCTTGGGGTCTTGTGAGATCTTCAGATAGAAATTTTAATGCCAATAATTTTAGAAGCTACCTTTATTCAAACAGTAAGTTTGACCAATAATTATATAGACCATTGCATTAAGTGTTTAATTATTATAGATGGCAGAGGTTCTAATGTCTATGTGATTGATAGGTAAGATTATACATCTCAATAATTCAGGCTGATCACATCGATTTGATCATTAATTATTTTGTAGCGGTATTGATACAAGTCACCCTGAGTTCCAAGGTCGTGCAATATGGGGAACTAACACTATTGATAACTTACGTACTGATGATCAGGGACATGGCACTCACGTTGCAGGCAATTGATAGCTGATAACTTAATTAATAGAATAGTCAGATTCATGATATATGGTAATATTAAATAATTATAATAGGAACAGTCATAAGCAACACATATGGAATAGCAAAGGGAGCGACTGCAATTGCTGTGCGGACTTGTTATAATAACAACAAAGGAGGAACCACTTGCCCTGGCGCGTAAGGACTTAATCTCCACAGGATCATAATTTTAGCCAATATTTTTATTCCACACCATGCAGTCAAACAGTCAATGCAGTTAACTGGGTTGCTAACCAACACAGCCAAGGAAGCAAGTCAATTATAAAGTAAGATGAATGTGTCTCTCTAATCCAAGAATCGAATCAGTAAAGCATGGCATTTGCTATAAATTTATCAAGAGTATATAGGAAGCCTGAGAGTATCGAACGCGCGATATGGTCCGTGTAGTGTGTGTTCGGAAAGTCACGCGCCAGGAATTCAAACATTGACCAATGAGAGCGCTCGATTCAAATAACGAATTATGTGCGTGGCCTCGAGTGCAAACTAACACGAGTGCAATAGCGGCTGAAAACGCGAGCAGATCGCGATACAAAACGAGCGTTCATGAAGAATCTAGCATAAAACTCACGAAAAACGCCTCTATTCGTCCAGTCCTGAGAAAAATCGAGTGTTTAGCGATTTGGCTTAGTCACGTGGGTAAGGCAGGAAGCCACATTACTCTCCGAACACATAGCTATTACACGGACCATATACAGCGTTCTATACTCTCTTCTCTTATTATATGCTCTTGCTATTACTTATTTCCTAAATATACCCTCTCTCTTTATGATAGTTTTAGCTCAATTTAAAGCCTCTATTTTTATTCGGTACAAGAAGCTAAGAGTATCACGGCAGTGGCGTAGCTAGACCACTGAAAATGGTAGGGCACAAGTATGGTAAGCGGTCGTTAAAATCGACCACACCCCCTAATTAACGTATTACAAACGATTTTCGATGGATAACCCGGCGCTCTTATTTCGAACAATTTCGAACAATTTCTTATGGTTTGGGGCAACAATCAGGGCTCTTTCATGCAAGAACAGATGATTTACCTGTAAGTACATGTATTTAGAGTATACAGAGGCAGATAATTGAGCATCATTTGGTAGGGCCCACCACAGAAGATTGGTCGGGCCTGGCCCTGCTATATATAGGCCCGCCCTTGGCTACGCCACTGTATCACGGTAATACTAGCCTCGTACCCAGGCCCTTTGAGGGGAGGAGAAAGGGTCTTATACACACAGTTTGCGCATGCGTTATTTTCCCAATAAACACTGGGAATTCGTAATTTTGTCCGCTTATTACTCCGTAAACGTGACCCTTCAACCTCAGCGGTATGCCTTAACCCTTTCAGTCACAAAAATTCACAAGATCACCGAGCAAGCTTTCGTTTGGTACAGGGTCGACCAGGCTGCGGTTGTTGCGTGGCAACGGAACGAGCCACGCCCGCAATCACGATCTCCGCAAAGGTGGTGCTCAAGATGCAGCTCAAATGCAGCCCAGAGAGAGAATGCAACTACACCAACCGACTCATGGGACACTACTAACACATACATCACCTCCTAGACCCTTCTCTGGCTTTTTTTTTTTTTTTTTTTTTTTTTTTAAAGTGATCAAAGCATAGATGAAAGCTTCTTCAAAGCAAAACCACTTTGACGTCATCACTTCAAAGTGCCGACCGGACCGCGACTATTGTGTGGGCCAGGTTTTCTTATCGGTAGTCTAACCGCCGCCAATGAATTATTCATGTCTCTATTTAGCCGAGATACGGTCCATACAAAATCGTTGTAAATTTGCAACAATTTGTGATCGAAAGGGTTAAAATCGCCTAAGTTTACCACGGTACTTTGCTAGGGATGCTTATTGTGACAAATCTAGCTATCACAAGTGAGCGGAATTGACAGAGAAACAATAAAGAAGTTATAAGAAGGACGTTTACTCGCTTTTAGTGAATGTTTTTCCTTCGACGGTCCGAATCGTCAACACAAACCGTTGTCCACTGACGGCAACGAAGGGACTTTTGTCAGGTCTTTGAAGCTGAGGATGGTTTGTCTAAAGTGAGACGAGAGCGAATAATGTCTGCCGTACAACAGTCTTTCAAAATACCGAGCCCGCAAGCTTCAAGGCGATTAAAGGAACTGTGTCACCATATAAGCGTATTTTTAGTAACGGAAGCCGGATGGGGATCCCCATTATCCAATCAAGTACGTGGGCGATGTGGTTTTGTGACGTCGCGATCACGCCACTTGCCCGTGCCTGGCCGGCCGAGTTAGCCCTGCGCCCGCGATCGGGCGTGTACTTAATTTGGCGTTAGCTAGCGAAATCGACTTCGCGAGTGTACTGAAGGATGCAGAAGGGCCGGACTACCCCTCTCTTCGATGTGTAGCCTTCGTTTCTTGGGCTTATCTGCCATCGTAGGCGCGTTGGGATTGATCGATCGATAGCTGACTGTGGGCGCGGCTTACGGCATGATCGATACCGCTAGCGCTTGCGCGCGTGTGACGTCCATATTCGTCACGTTTTGCGGTTGATTTCAAATGTTTTTAAAAATAGTAACACGCGGCCCTTATATAGGGACACAGTGCCTTTAATGTAAAATACAGATTTAGGATGCTTAGTATACCTGCCTGACCACATGGTAGCGATGGTATCCGGCGAATTGTACTAGAATATTCTCCGTAAACTGCGCATGCGCATACAGTGTGTACCAGGCCCTTTCTCTTCCCCTCAAAGGGCCTGGGTACGAGGCTAATGTAATGCATACAAGTATGACATTTTCTGTATCCACTTCATTATATTATGCACTAGCTATGGTCCTAGTGTTTATCTCTTTATAATATATACCCATGCTCCATACAGTATGTCACTTGGATGGAAAAACGGCTTCCAAGCCTTGGACGATGCTGTGAGGGCAGCCATCAGTAGAGGAATACATGTTTCAGTATCTGCTGGAAATGACTGGGTTAATGCTTGTACTCCGTCACCAGCAAGAGTAGCTGAAGCGTAAAGCATAGCTGCTAATTTAATAGGCAATCATTATTATTGTAATGTATATACTGCAGGGTGACAGTTGGAGCAATCAACATAAATAATGAGGCTTACTACAATTACGGTAACTGTATAAACATAAATGCACCTGTAAGTATACTATATAACTGCATGGCATTCAATCTATAACAATTTGTTGTGTCAATCTATCGGATATCGTATAGCTATGTGGGCTTATTGTAATTATAGGGAGTAAGCATCAAATCAACTCTGCCAAACGGACGCACTGGATCGTGGAGCGGTAATGAATATTGATTGATAGATTGAAATAGATCGATATCATGTAGCTATATGTGATTTGTATAATATTAACAATGCAGGTACCTCAATGGCTGCTCCTCATGTTGTATGTTACAAAAATGTGATAACTAGCTATTATAATTATTCTATCCCATTGTCTTCTTGGATACAAAATAATTAAATTTTGTATACAAAGCCCTTAAGATCTGTGTGAATGTTACCCTCGCCCTCAGGAACTATTATTACATGAACTCTATTGTACAAATAGGGTTTATTATAGGTTAATTCTGTAGGCAGGAGCAATGGCTGTGATTCTTCAGAGTCAATATTTAACTCCAAGTCAAATGAGTGATAGGCTTGATAATGTGTATGTTAATTATATTAAGTGTTGATCTATTGCAATTTAGGATTTTTATTATTGTCAACAGTGCAACATTGAATCAGATGACAAATATGAAGCCAGGCACTCCAAATCGCATTCTCTTTATTCCATGCTATTGAAATTGTCATGATAATACAGTCCTATACTGTATGAATCGAAAACAAACTATTAGTTACTTAACCTGGCCAGACTAGTACTCTCATAATGTATACTGCTGATTTTGATTAGGCCAATGTTATGTTTGTGCTGAAATTGCTGGCATGCATGTACTAAATATAAGCTGCTCAAAATTAACTTTCAAATGCTAAACTAACAATAATATTACATGTCCCTTTGCAAGATTTTCACAGTAATTTTTCAGGTCATATTAATATTATCTTGAATACAAGGAATAGCATAACATGTTTATTGCATGGTAAACTATTCAACAGAAGCATCAGGTAGCCACAAATGTTTCTTTTAAGTTTCCACCAGGATAAAAGTTGGAGTGGCTGAAGAGAAATTCAATGCTGTCATATAATATTATAGGAGCTTTCATGTATTAGAGATTAATAATATTATAGTATAACCAGAATGGCCACTGGATCTTTCTTTTCAACTAAAATTAATGTCCAAAGATACTAGTAACTAAGTTCAATTATCACAATCAAGGTGTATATGCTGGAAAGGCCAGTTGAAGCCATGTTTTGATGTACGTGTCCATTCCATCAATAATTATATTAAGTTAAGCTATATATGAAATAAACACAAAGGCAAACCAATCTCTGATGGAAACAAAGCACTTGTTTGCGCTACTATGTTAGCTTAGAAGATTATAACATTGAGTGTGCCTATGGCAACTGTCAGGTTGAGTGCTATAGCTAATACATATGAAGAAGTTTGGGCTAAAAACGGATATTTACCTAGCTAGGTGTGACTGACAGGTTCTTTGATGAATCTGATGTGTTAACCATCAGAAGTATGCAAGGAGGCGCTAGCTTCCTATCGTGCAATTATTTCAATATTAGCACTTCCGCTTGTGGTCATTCACACTGCTAGGATCGGTATACAATGTGAGAAGAATTAACTCGTTTACACTTGTCTCTGGTCGCTTACAGCTATACCCACTGACCTGGAAAAGAGAAAAGATTGTAGGTCTGGCTTCTTGCATGATTGCCTGAAACGGGAGACTATCAACGACTTTGGAATAGGCTGGAACTTGATCAACACCTCCAACCCAGGCCCAGAGGAGGTAGGACGAACTTGACCTTTTGCTAATAGGTTGCTAATTGGATCGCCAATGTAGGCTTTAGTGAAGGTTTTTGGTGGAAATCATTGCAATTTTCAAACTCAGTACCATCGATTTAGTAGGGGGGCCCCTGTTAACTAGCACTCCAGAGCCATTTTTAGGTCTTTGGAATGTTGATTAAAAGTGACTAGTTAACATTCCAAGAGCTTAAATTCAATCTACAGCACTAGTTAACAGGGGCCTCCCTAGTAAATCGATGGTGCTGAGTTCGAAAATCACAATGATTTCCACCAAAAAACCTTCACTAAAGCCTATATAGGAGATTTAATTAGCGACCTATTAGCCAAAGGTCAAGCTTGTCCTACATCCTCTGACCCAGGCCTGCTTCCTGTTACAAGCGCGTGTAATTGGAACAGACCTGCATTATTGCACCCTGCCTCCGTTATTCCCTATATAAACTAATACAAATTGGGAAAAATGTATTTAAGAATTTGCCCAGTGAGGCAGTGAGGGAAATCATTTGAAATTGGTATCAATCAAGAGCAAATCCTCCAAGGAAAACTACTGTGTGTTACAAAATAAGCTAAAATGCATGTAGCTATAAAAAGTTATGCTGAATAAATAGAATTTCCAATACAAATTTCCTATACCTAGAATAGTGTGAAAGGGTGAGACATGGTGACAAATGTCCCCAGACTTCTTCATATGGAAAGACCACTAATCCTATACCTGTACCTGATACAATGAACACTAAGGTGATTGTTATGGTCAACCCAGGCCAGTAGGCTGGACAGGGCACACTTTTGAGCTCCCAAGAGACACATAAATAAGGCCTGGTCAACAAGTACCACATAATGTTTCCATGCAATCTGAAGCATCAATTTGATCCAACTGTACAAACCGCAGTTTTAATTTGCTGTGTACAGTGACTAGCTCTAGCTAGCACTTTTTTTGCTATTACGTTACAATTAAATTATGCAGATTCAAGAAAGAAAATTATAAGCCTTTTAAGGTTATGGTATAGTGATCAAAAAGGTCGAGACATCAATGGACGTAACAAAGAATTTCTTAACAACTATTCATCCTACACTTTTCTGCTTTGAGATATCACTTTACCTATGATGTCCGATTATGTAAACCAATTATGGTAATTAGCACTAATTTAATTAGAGCTACCGGTGGGCGCAAAGTCAGCAAACTTTTGACGTCAAATATCTACAGATACAGGTCAGGTATGAACAATCAAACGTGATACGCAAAATCAGCACAATCATCTCGAGGGCCTATCGAGGGTTTTTTTTGGAAATAACGTACTGATCGAATTTTACAGCAAAAAATATCACATTCATGACTCACTTTGCTGGTAGTCAGCTCACTTCTTGAGCCTTTTGCACTCTTTACAAGACACCATCAAAGAAAAACTCTCCGATAGGCACTAGACAAGGGACAGGAATAGCTAAGAAAGCGCTTAAACCAAGGAGCCAGAGAATACCTAAAGCTGTAGTTGACGTCAAAAATCTTAGCGCGTTAATGTAGAAAAACTGCTGACACAGCACATTCTTGGGGAATGTGAATTCGGTGGAGTGGAATGGAACGGTAGAATGGACTACTGGAGTGCCACGCCCACAAATTGGTTGCATACTTGGGCATGCGCATAATAATACGTCATTCCAAGGGCTGCACTAAATGTAATACCCAAGGATCATGAGCTGCTTAGATCTGGATGAGTAGCTAGCATAGAATCTAAAGTAGCTGATCTTGTGAGAAATTTTCAACAAGTTTCACCAATAGATAGCTAGCTATATCCTTATGCTCAGTCATTATCCAGATGCTAACCGGCAAGGTGAAAATCATTGAGGGCTTATAGACTAGCTCTTGGTGAAATACTGTACTATCTGAACACTGTGTATTTACAATTCGATTATCAACTTCATCATTGTGCCCTCTGAGTCTCTGGCAACAGACAGGCAGTACCCACAACAGCAATCTGAGAACACTGAGCTACTGAAGTAGAACTGTGGCAGACATTAATAATTAATGTAATGCTGCATGAGAATTTTAAACACTAAAGGTATTACAGTATCAGCACAGACTTGATAGCTGATATTCACTGACATGAATTTTAATACTGTACTGAATTAGCTACTGCACATTGCAACTTAGTTCAACAGGTAAGTGTACAAATGTAGCTCAGAATGTGTAAACTTAGCATCCACTCAATGACAAGACGAAGACTCTGCCTAAACTTTAATAAACCGAATGCCAGCATAGAAGTTGTCATATCTATAATAATGGATGATTGATAGAACAGTTTTGTGTCGGTTATCGCATAAAATTTTTCATGTACAGCATTGTTCGTAATGAATTATACCATAATAATATTATTATGGTGGGGTGCTAATATTCAGATAAGCTAGACTATGTGTAGGTCCTCACATCTAATTTTCGTTCTAAATTTTGTGGGTGGGGCCAAGAATGAGGCAGACACCCATGACGGTAGTAGGTAGCAAAAACGAACAAGATAGCTAGTTAGCTATTGTTGGAGTCTTTGCCTAGTGCATGTAGACCCTCAATTTCAATCTGAGATCGCTCGACACTTAGCCTCATCCCCAGGCCCATTCCAGTTTTTCAATGTTACACGCTGAAAAACAGAGGGCCTGGGAGGCGAAGTCACGTGTGCGCAGTGTGCAATCCGCTTTGTGCCCTGTATCTCTTGCGCGTGTGTGCATGTGCACATGTGCTGTAGCAGCAGTCATTAGTTTTTGTGGATGAAAACTTTCGTGACTGCCAAGTAGACTACAAAAATAATGAAAATAGCACTCAATGAAAATTACCCATCATACGGTATGCTCCATGTAGAATGTTTGCAGAACAGGATTTAAATGTTGCATGGTTCAAGTGGTTAATTCATGATCTGCTATGATCAGTGATATGTTGTAGGCCTCGTACTGAGCATACACACTCTTTGTCTTGAAGAGTAGCCGTTTCTATTCGTTAAAAACTTCCCAGGAAGTCAAGAAGGTAGGGGTGGCAAGCAAGCAATGCCAAAACTTTTGAACTACCTTAACCCTGGCGCATGCACCAGGGGCTAATGAAGCCATTGGCCAAGCTGGAATCAATAGCTACACGCTGAACCTGCTATTGCCTACTGTGCAGGTGTACTTCACTGGTGGCTGGATAGATCAATGGATAACTAATTGCTCCCTATGGAATGTTAATTAGTATGTCTGCTGTACTGTGTAAACATTATCTACTTAGGTATAATAATGTAGCGCTGTACCTAATAGTCTTTGGTGTGAACATTAATTTTGTTTATGAACACAAGTATACGCAATGTAATTCTGCCTACATGTAGAGTCAAGGAATTGTAAATTGAAAATTCGCTTTACCTCATTAGAACCATCACTTCGATATGCCAGAAAGTCACCAACGTGCACCAGATCTCCATCTTGGTCTACCACAGCATTGTAGCTGATGACTGATTCATCCCAACTAATGCAGGTACTCATTGTGAAGCCTTTGGACCAAGCTTCTCTGCATAGAACCATCTCCTCTTCAATGGTGTGCACATCCACAAATCGGAACAATTGTGAGGATTTTATGGTCTGTGTAGAGATTCAATAACATAGTACTAACTAATGCATTGTTCTTAGATCACCTTTCGGGGAGCATCTGGTTGGTGGATGGCTTTGGAGCTTCTAAGTTTGTGACGAGGTATGCCGTACACATAACTTCTAAACTTCATCCATGGTTAGAAGGTGTTTAAGTCCTTCCCCACACCTACATGTATGTATATTGTTTATAATTTGACATGCCAATTATGTAAAAATATCACAGTGAAACTGACAGTGGAACCTATTATTAGTGACCTTGCTTCGCTTGGTACACTACAGCCTTGGGCCTTTGGGACTCTTAAAACATGGTAGAGACTTTGGACTCATTCTCTGACTACATGTATTATATAGTTAACAGCTATAGTACCTGATAGAATTTTCTGCTGATTCATCACCTCCTTCACACACATGCTGAAGCTGTTCCAATACCGCAAAGTCTGTGGTGATGTCTCTGCTGGATGCTTGGCGGTTGCTGTGGAGATTGTGCTCCCTCATGACTCCGTTGAAAGTCTCACATCTGTAAAATCATTAATGATAATGAGAAGGAGGAGGGGAAGGGAAGGAGCATGAATCGCGCACGCGAAAGATTAAATTTAATTCCAAATTTTTCCCATGATAGTTGCATTACTAAGTTTAGAACAATCACACAACGCATTGTTCTGGTGCAACACCCCAACACGTGATCTGACCAGAAGAGCTATTCAAGTACTCTTCTGTATCTACTCACTCGATGGTCTTGGCCATCGATCAGTATCATAAAAATGTTCACTATAAATATGCTTGTGCAGCCAGTACGTTGTGCGTACGTTGACTTGTGTCATCAACATAACATAACTTCTGTGAAAAAATGAGGAGGAGGAGGGGAAGGGAAGGAGAATGAACCATGCGCTCCTGATAATTATAAACAATGTCATTAAAATTATTTCACGCTCTGATGGTCTACATGTATACAGGCACTGTGTATACCTTTCAGTGTTATAAGCAGATGGTGGTCCGAAATCAAGCATATTTTGTGGCAAGTGGAGCAGAAGGTGGAACTTTGGCTTGTTCAGGAGGCCACGTTTGTATTGCCGCACGCTCTCAATGAACTCCTTTACTACAACATCTACTTCTGTGATATCATCTGGATGGAATTCTTTACAGTATGTTGATTGAAAGACCTACATGTATAGATCAGTGGTGATTGTGGTTGTCTATCCGTCATGCCTGATCACCCTTACTTTACATAGTGATAGCCACATAGGCTGCTCCAGATCCTCCAGGTGGTCCCATATCACAAATAAAGCCACCTGAGCCAAAAGCTTAAAATCCCTGCCATGGGCTGACTTGTGGTGCTTTGTTATGGTTCCTGACAGCCTTGTCGTTAAACCAGATATCGGAAATGAATCAATCCATGCAGCCACTCTCCTCTTTTGCTCGGGGCTCAGGCGATCCATGAGTTCTCCAAAGAGATATTTGAAAGGTCCCAGCAATATTGTGTGGAGACATTCAACTGGTGTGCTCCTAGTATAGATGGAAATATGTGGTGTATCGTGCTTTTATATGTTTATATCTCTATATACCTGTATAGGTCTGCTTCCAGCTGAAAAAGAGGATTGTAGCTGTCTCTTATTCCATACTGTGCTTGTTTTAAACTTCTCTCGTGCTCTGGAGCCTGGTGTATTATGGAAATCTGTGTCAAAACTTGTGCCTTACTGCGTAGTTGACCCAGTTTGTGAGGACTGATTCTCTTGTCACACTGTTAGAAGCAATTATAAGGTAGATTGCGTTAAAATAAATTTTACAACTTACCATACAAATTCGACAAAACAGGTTTGCACTGGATCCCATATGGTTGACGACTTCAGATGCCCTTGGATTGTCATGCATTCCCAGAAGAACTGGAGCAACGACGAGAACTTCCTGCTGTAGATGAGCGTCAAACATTAAGAACCCTGTTGTCTCAAGCATCCGTAGGTCAGGAATTATCGGCTTGATCATCTCTAGGACGCCCACTCGATTGGAGCATGTCAACAGATGTATGTTTCTCATCTGTGCATTATCTGCTTTTGGCAAACCTATGAAAGCACCATCCTTTGTCATATTGGTTGAGTTGAATACTTTTGAACAGATATGTGCCATTATAGCTACATGTACATGTACATAGCTGGTGAGTGCTTATAAGCAAACCCCCCCCCCCTCCCAAAAGAATAAAAAGAGTTCTAGCATACAGGTTTGCCCCTCCTTTAAAAACAATCCCTGTAAGAGTATACCTGCTAATAAGATGCACCAGTTGTCAAACTTATTCCACTTCTTGGACTTGTTTCCACTGGTATCATCAGAGTACAAAAGGAGAGGTACCACCACTACTGGTTTACCATTAGCCACTTCCTTTAGATGGTGAGCAGAGGTGAGGTCCTTGTATTCCTATTGAAATGCAGCATACCTTATAATAATATGTATTATAGTGTAGTGTTAAGCAATTCACCGTGTCATTAATAGGATGATAGTTTGTGTCTGTTTTAACAAGTATGTTGTCTTTACTCAGGCATAATGTACTTGGCCTTAGGTGGTCACATGGAATGGTAATGGTTGTATCAAGGAGAATGTGGAATCCTTGTCTAGCTGTTATTGGCCTCAAGTCCGCTAATAGATTCCCAGAACCCTTCTGGAAGGTTAGTGTACAGGGTAATAGTTTGAAAGTATTGTCATGAAGTACCATTATTTTTACCTCCATCATAAATTTGAGCACTTTGGCATGGCCATGGCCTGGGGTTTCCACAATGTCACCAGCAAATATGTGTGAGCCATCCTTAGAAATGACCATTGGAGCCTGGTAGCGATGATCGTTATGCCACCTCTGTGCTTCATAAATTTCACTGGTATAAGTAAAATGAACTTAGATCATAGTTGTAACAAATACTATGATGTGATTGGTCATTCACATGACTCAGTTACTATGATCTAAATTTGTTAGACACTGTTTAGTCGATTTTAGAAGCCCTCAGGGCTTTGCTCGGGATTCTACACAGAGCCCTTCGGTCTTCTAAATTACGTAGAAACCTCCAAAACGGTGTCTAACTATTACATAATGCTATTAATAACGTGTGTAATTACACAATCCAGCAATCTACCTGACCACATCTTTGGACAAAACTGGGTACCGCTGGAGGCGAGTCGCAATACTTGGTGTTCTTAG
The DNA here is from genome assembly GCA_964291365.2 of Stappiaceae bacterium. Classification (GTDB taxonomy): domain Bacteria; phylum Pseudomonadota; class Alphaproteobacteria; order Rhizobiales; family Stappiaceae; genus JBDWFY01. Next base: position 192,270 of record OZ220000.1, on the reverse strand, counting down.
GCATGTGGAGATGATGGTGCTTGGAAGATTTACATGGAATGGAATTCCTTTTGGTGAGTGAAACTGCAAGAAGGCAAAATTCGCTAATGTAAGGGGCTGAGAACCACAGTAGGCCAACCATCATAATTATTGATAATACACATGGCCATATGGAGAGAGAAGGATTCTGCTATAGTACTGTCTACACATGTGATAAGGGTAATGACCATAACACCAAATGCATTCCACACATAGTTTGCTGTTGCTCATAATTATGTATGTAGTCTTACTAATTTTGGTGGAACATATCCGGGAAGTACAATTTTTTTCACTTGACGAAGGCTTGGTGTGTGGGGGTCAGTCAGTTTCAATGTGAATATAACTAATTCAATCACCTGTTCACTCTAAAGAAAGTATTACAGAAACAGTAAGTTACCCTTCACGAGTAAATCATACATGTTGCACTGGACATCATTCTGAGATACAGTGCGTTTGCTTATGTCGACATTGATAAATGAAAGGTGCATCTAAATCAGAGAAGTACGAATTTTTGTTTAGTGTAGGAATGGGGTAACCGGCCTTAAAGTTGTGAAGTGACCAGAGTCACTGCCCAACTCATCCCTCCCATTGTATAGAACACTTGAGTTCAAACATTATATGAAACTTCAGTAGGTTTATCTTCTACTACCAATCCCAAACCTAAGGGGCAACCATCCATCTCATTGCCTGCTCAGGCAAACCTAACCCAGCAAAAGGCAGAGCCACTTAGGTGCCTAGCCTTGAGAACTAGGGGTGGTAGGTTAAAAAGCTCTTTTGTCCCATGGGAACTCTCCCTACCCACCTAAGTGGCTCATGGACACGGGCAGCATGCACACATGACCATAATTTACACATTCAGGGAAATTAACAGAATCTCCAGTAAGTACTATTACTAGCTACTACATAAGTTTGTAGGGGTTAACTCACGAATACCAGGTGTTCATGCAGAAGTTGAGTTAGTCTACTTCTTCTAGGCTCTGGAACTTGTTGTAAACTAGCTGTTGTGGCTAAAGGCCCCAGTATATGTATAGAGTCTAGGTTGCTATGGTAAACAGTGTTATGATGTAATATGATGTCAGACTCTAACCAAGCTGCCATTCTGTCTAGACTATCCAGAAATCAGGCTCCTATATGTTGTTCTAGTTAGTGCTCCCCATGGACTCTAAGGTATTTAGCTATTCCCTTGTTCTATCTAGTCCTATTGCTCATATGTATACTTATTAGAACACTGAACTGGCCAAAGGAATGAGAATGTTAGCATACATACTTGTATGTTTGCATATTGTATAACGGGAAAGTTTTGAGGGGCTCAATTTTCACAGTTAGGCGATCTTCTTACACTGTGTGGTTTAATATTCATGGATACACGCGGTCATGCCACTATGTGCATGTACATTTGCATTTGTTGCCTGAAAACCCCCTCAAAGTTTTCTGCTATAAGATATCTTTATAAGTATGATCATTAATTTATGTACCACTGGTCGAGGACTGTGTAGAAGCATGAACAATAATGCAGCTGTCCGAGAAGGGAAAGGAAAAAAGCTGTTGGTGTCACTGCTGGAGGGTGTGCGATGAAAGATTTCCAGTACTATGTGTATGATAAAAAGATGAGATCAACATTTACAATTTTTTTTTTTTTTTTTTTTTTTTTTTTTTGCCAGTACCCTCATCTAAGTCATTCTTGGTCTGTGAGTCCTGAAATGATAAAAAAAAAATGACGACGAAAGATAAAAGGATGTAGTTATCGAACCTGGGGTACTTCATTCTCTGTTACTACAATGCGGTCACCCATTGTTGGAGCCTGCACTGATGTGTATGTGTCAACATCTTCTGCTTGTGCCTGTTAATACTTTAAACATAAAAAAATTTTTATTAATATTTACAAATTAATCCAACCCCTTGAATTGCTGGTCTTTTTACTATCCTGTTGGGTTGTATTCAAAGCATATTAAATTTTACACTCTTAGAAATCATTTTGTGACCTAGTATGCTTACAGCTTGCTTATCTTGCTCTTTTTGACCAGTTTTCTGAAATAATAATATATTAACATGATGTTTGATTTTGATTGTTTATTTGTGTGTCTTGCCTGTCCATGATGAGTAATTGGTGGCCTCTTGAAATTGGAAAAGAAAAAAAAACGACTAATAAATAATGCTATACATCATCAGGTATGTTAACCTACGTGACCATTCCCCCCTCCAGGCTGGGTACGAGTGTGTCTCATGGATGACGTCGATGGGAGGATTAGACGACCATTCTGACAAATGGAGTGTTCTGGCAAGTTAAGAATTTCGCAATGAATACTCACAACCTGAATATACCTTGTTTACAGGTTGAGTTGACCCTGTTGATGGGAGGGTTGGACGACCATTCTGACAATAAAGAGTGTTATGGCAACATATCAAAAAGTTTAGTACCACTAGCGATTATTCTATTTCAGTGTGCTAACGCGATAAATGTAGTATAGATAGGTGTGACCAGGCGTGACTGGGTGTCATTGACACTTCCGCTCTCGGCTCTCTCCATAGAGTTGTATTATGAACGGCGATTTTCAGTGTCACAGATTTGAGCGAAATCGGCAGAAAGGCCCAAGGATATGAGGCTACGAATCCTATTCCACGTGAAAGTCCACTTTCTTACCTACCCAATGCTGTGCGGTAATTTTCCATACGAGCTTCTGGACTGGAGATACGAACACGGAAGTATGGGACACTCCCACTTTTCCTATAATATATGTGCTAATATAAAATACATTTGCAATATCGGCAGGTAGATGAAGCTTCTCCTGCGTGCATGTTTGGTATTAATGTGTAGCTAATGATGTAAAGAAAGTGATCCTGTGCGGTAATTTTTGATTTAGTGCAACTGATAAGAAAATGACAAAAAAACTAATGCTCTTCCATTGAGATAATGCATTGACCAAGTGTATCATTTCGTGTGAATAAGTGTGACCTGGCCCAAATAATCACCCACTTTTTGATATGGTTGAAAAATATTAATGTTGGCAATGAATACTTCTTAACTTAAATGTACCTTGTTTGCAGGTTGAGTTGACCCTGTGCCAGGTTTCTGTTGTAGTATTAATTGTAGTTGAGGGGCTATTCACTCAGATAATGATGCTATCCTAGCCGCCCCCTACATCATATTATCATAATGCCCTTTCCCTGTGTTCCCATAATTGTTGTGCAATACTGCCAGTAAAAGCCTACAAATCCTTAAAGGTGCTCTGAAACGGAAGTCGTTAAAACGCTTGAAGGGCGCGCGCGCGCGTAAACGCATTGCGTATAATATTATTATTGCGGCATAAATAAGTTCGCGACCACGAGGCCGCTGACCCAACGCGAACGTAAGATCGAGCTACCATGGCAGACGCCATCAACGCAAGCAGCGTTTCTGTCTCTGAGTCTCAAGCTCCACCGATTACTTGTGGCTGTAAGAACAGCTGCTAATCGCGCAATAATAATAGCTTTGTCACGTGTTCGCGATGACGTTGGATTGACCAATCAGGTTTGTGGTTTGAAAACTGGGTCAGGAATTCAAAAAAGTAGGCGGGCAGTTCGACTTCCGTTTCAGAGCACCTTTAATGTACCCTCTATTTTTCTAACTGAGTAACCCCTCACATGTAATATAAACTACTGTTACCTTTTGAAAAATATATAAAGTTGAATAATGGTTTAGCATTGTGTTCTCAGTAATTATGCAAATTTTTACCTTTTCTTTGTTGCCGTACTTATCAGTAAGTGGTAGGCGGGACGATTGCATTGGAGTAGCCATCACTGCCCTGACAATAAACAGGACTGCCGTTTTCAAACGTTCAACAGGTGCAGAAATTATGCATTACCCGCGCACAATGGAAGGACGCATGCGCACTTTGCTCAGCGGCAACAGTCAGACTATGCATGCTATAGTAATACGCGCGAGTGTGTGCAGGTAATCATCGGTGTTCATGCCGGGTTTATACGATTAGTCGTTCTATAACTCCTTATAATTTATGACGTGAAATACTACTGAATAAAGGTGCAAATTAAAGAATAAATAATAGTATGATAATGGATCAATTATAACTATACAGTATCTCTTGTTGAAAACTTGATAAGACTTTAATATGACAGCTAGGACATCCAGCTGTGTGCGTGTGTGTGTGTGTGTGTGAGAGAGAGAGAGAGAGAGAGAGAGAGAGAGATAAAGAGTGTGTGCTGTGAGTTTGCGCATATAGAGTACCGGTATTTCTATTCATTCTGGTACGTTGGGCACACCACGTATAAAACCTGTAGTCTGAACGTGGCCGTGTCATGGATGTCCTAGGTACCCGTAAGCCGACATACCCGTTTCAACATATTGGGCACACCACGTATAAAACCTGTAGTCTGAACGTGCCCGTGTCATGGATGTCCTAACAGGTAGTAGGTACCCGTAAGCTGACATACCCGTTCCAACATGTTGGGCACATCTCGTATAACACCTGTAGTATAAACGTCCCTGTGTCCTGGATATGCAACAGATCGAGTATGCCCCTGTGAATTGACGACCTGTTCCAACACGTTGGGCAGACCTTGTATAATACCCGTAGTATGAACGTACCTGTGTCGTGCATACGCAACTGGTTGAGTACGCACCTGTGAATTGACGACCCGTTCCAATGAGTAGGCCACGCCCCGTTTTATACACATGGTATGAACGGGCCAGTGTCGCTAACGTATACGGACGCGTGTGTAGTTGTACACCAGCACGGCCCGTAAAATTCCCGTGGATAGTTTGCTGTGTACGCGGGAGAAGGGCCCGGTACACACCGACTGCGCATGCGCCCGTTTGTACCCAGAATCTGGATACATCGTATATTACTCAGTAAACTATTAATTTACGATTACGTCATGTTCTAAATCTACTCGCGTTTAGCCAACAAACACGCGAGGCGAGCGCAAAGACTTCGTTTGAGCGGTTGACAGGCAAGCGACATCGAAGACACTTACCCAGGCGCTCGTTTGAACTAGAAGTCAAAATGTCACGCGGTAAGCAATAGTATACGGACAATTTTATGGAAATTTTGCTGATAATCTTGCACATGCGCAGTCGGTGTGTACCAGGCCCTACTCCCGCGTAGGGAGGGGCCTGGGGACGAGGCTATGCTGTGCCTGGAGGTAAACCCGTAGGCTAAACTGTGAAAAGTGTTTCCTTTGCTTATTTAGATCCTGTCACTACACCGTCACCCGGTTCGCAAACTTTTTCCACTGGAAGTACTGTAAATTAAGTGAAACTTGCACAGTACCCAATGTAGGGTGCGTTTTACGGTAAAAATAGTAACCCTTTAGTTATGGAATTTCACGAGCTGAGCTGCATGCTGCGTAGACGTTGGACGTACGAGGCTGCGCGAATCCGACAAGCACTGTGCATCTTGAAGATATGGCTACACAAATGAGAATGAAGCTACCTTTACTAAAGTTGACTCAAAGATTAACACAGGGGGTAGTTAGGCACCGTACTGTTCCGCGTGGAATGACTACCTGTTCAAGTCCCGGAGACGAGACAACCTCGCAAACTCAGGAGTGCCCAGAGGCAGCCAGCTTTGAAGAATCAGGTGCCACTTCTCTAGAGGATGATGGATAGTCACCAATGCTAAACGTTGATGGTTATGACCAAGATCTAAGTGGTCCTAGTCTTCACGACATAAGACAAAAAGCTGCTACTGCTGCTTGGGAAAAGAACCGTTTTGCCATGCTGAAAACTTTCATTGAATGCAATGCCATGCCAAGTAACCAGACTTGCATCATGTGTGCCAGTGAAGCAAAATACAGATGTTTACAGTGTGCATCGTGGGCATATTTCTGCTCCAACTGCTTTGCAGATGCTCATTGCTCGGTAAACATTTTCCATGTTGGTGAAATATGGGAGGTAAGGTATCCGATAGCTAATGCCTTATTTCCTTACTGTGATGATAACAACTGATCTGTGGCAGAACTGGCTAGCTAGATTTTATATAGTCCAGACTAGCCACTCCTCAGCTCAGTGCATGACTCATTACTATATGACTTGTCATTGAACATTATTAAATTTTCATGCACTGATATCCCTGACTCGGAAAGGCATGATTAGCCCATTTTTGTATGCAGATCAGGGCATGTACATGTGCATAAGCATAACACTATAATAGCGCAGGTATATCAGTGATGTAGCTAAAGAGTATTTAAAAAGCCAGTGCAAATATGTTTGACATGGTATTTGAAACTACAGAAATATCCTGTGATGTTTAACCACTCTTCAATTCCATGCACCCAAGCTTATCACTAGAAGCAAATTGAAGAGTGGTTAAACATCACAGGATATTTCTGTTTGGATGTGCTTGTAAACATGAATTCCCTTGTTTGTTCCTCAATCTTAAGCATGGTGAAAGGTAATGTGTATGACTAGTATATTATTATGTACACTATACTATACTGATGTATGTACTGGTATAATATGTAGATTGTCCTATGGTCTATTCTTGTTGCACGAACTTTTGCAACATTTACCAGAGAAAGTCAATCTGCACATTATGTACGATGTTGCCTGCACTTTCATTCGACACCTGAAATCAAATGATAGTCATCTTTTGGAGAAGGTTGCATTTGCCATTCCATCTTTTCATGCGTATGGTCATAAGCCTTCCTGTCAAGTAAGACATGCTTAACATTGTGCTACATATCTTTAAAGCTTACAGTATAAATTCAGGTTTTGTATGGTCCTCTGCGTTGTGATGGTTTTGGACTTCTGATGGTGAAGTAATGGAGCATCTTTGGTCTTACCTCAGGAGATTCACTCGGATGACTAAGGAAATGTGCCCTTCCCACCGTACTGATATCCTTGCACATGCTTTGTTATACTATGGCTGTATGACAAAGAAAAAGCTTGGTATGTTGGTATTATATGATGTGATACATTGCTATTAGGTTCCATATATGTATAGCTTCACTTCTCCTCCGGCGTTGGAATAAAGCTAATGAAATGAAATGTGTTGCTATTCAGCAGTTCACTTCCCTTATAGCTCATGTCCAAGGTCTGTCAATCGTGCATGCAATTATCCATTCTATTGATGGTTACCTAAATACCATGACTACAAATACATGCAGTAGCAGTTGATGACAAAGTTATAGAAAGCTGGATTGAGGATGAAACGACTGTAATTGTCACTGGTGGATTCCAGCCAACAAATTAGCCATCATAAATTGTGTAAATCTTAATACCATAGTCACCCGAAAGAGGGCCCACTAATCTAATATTATGTCCACCTACCCCTCCCCCCCCCCCCCCCCCCCCCCCCCCCCCCAAGTTTCACCTCAAATTCCTGTTGAGGTCTAAAACCTGTCAAGTTAGAGCACCCATGCAGAGCCCCATGCACCTGGTATACAAGCATTGCAAATAGGGTATTTCCACTATCAAACAAGCCTGAGGGTACAGTGAGACTGACTTACATACCACAAGGTGCAAATTACATTGTATACACTGGTACAAATTTAATGTACTTAAGGTGCACCATACATGTGCACCCATGGGACCTTTATTGCGAACTATTATGTTCATCTTTGATATACATGCAGATATGACTGAGTGGAAAACACATTATTATTTTATGTTACACAGTTACTACCTGGCAAGGTAAATACCTGGATCCATTTATTGTACCAACAATTGAGTACTGATCATAGCTATGCCCTGCTTCTTTTTATTCCACAGCGATCATCTTGCGAGTTGCAACTTCAGTGAAAGAGCAGTGGTCCAAAAGAAAGTGTTTGAGTTAGTTATTATGCTATCAGTACAATATTAAGTTTATCAAGTATGTATGTATCAATAATACACAGCATGGATTGCCAACTAGCAGATTTTGAAAGAAAGCATGGTCTGAAAAATCGCTGGAAAAGAAAGAAGATCAAGAGTACACAGATGCAAGAAAGGCATTTTTAAATAAAAAACAAAAACAATTGCACTCCTGCTTGTGGGCCACTGTTGATAAAAGGCACTACCTGTTGTGTATGAAAGCCAAATATGCAGGTAAGCTGCACATTCTGTGTACAAGGGTTTGCTTGATTGCTCAGAGCATCTCCATCAGTGCATGATTGTGCATGTGGCACACATGGCCGATGCTTTTGTACTGAGCTGATGTAGCTGTGAATATGTGTTACTTATAGTATAGATGGACAGAAAATTGCAAAAAGGCTGTCCTCTTCCATCACCAAAGAAACTAAAAAAGCCAAAGAGTTGCTTGAAGAGTACAATGCAACTTGTTTACAATTGGATATTGGCAGAGAGCAATCTCCATTGCAATTGCAAGAAATATTGCCAATAAATTCAGGGTTTTGGCAAACTTTTCCATTGGCCGAATATACAACTTCAAGAGGCATGCCATGGAACACCACAAGGGATGTTATTCAAGCATTACTGCTGAAAAAGCGCAGTGAAGAGGAATTACAATTACAGGAAGATGCAATGCAGAACGTGCTTGAATACTGGTCAAACAGAATTGCTGCTATTAGCTACTGGTGAAATTGAACGGCTACAAGAGAATGATAATTATTTATAGTCAGTTTAATGTTGGTGCCATTAACTCATTGAGGCATCTCTTGTGGGAAGCCGAGTTACAGCTTTCAAAAGCTGTTGCCTCATTTAGGAACATTGTTGATCATCCTGTGTCTATATAGATGTTGCAGATGTGTGTAGCCAAAGTGACTCAGACTCCGATAATTCAACCAATTCAGAGAGTGAAGATGAATATGGATTGTATAAATAAATATAGATCTCTATGGTAAATCTGTTCTGAATGTGCTACTGTTATTGTTCTTCAAATTAACATTTTGCAATTGTATATTAAAATGCATTGTGTACAATGACATGAACTGATACTAATCTTAATGTACATGTCATCATATTAGCTGTAAATCTATATGTTATGCATGTCTCACACTGATCATCTAGCAGTTCACCCTCTACTACTTTGCATATAATTATTATACTCATAAATGATCATTATAATTATGTATTTAATTTGAATGTAGAGTGGGTTTAGAATCAGATTGAGTTGGGGTTAGGGTGGTGGTGGAAATCAGACACTGGAAAATCTAGTACCTTTTACCAGTACTTCAGTGAAAAACCTAGAAACCTTTTGTATACTTATTTACTGGGAAACCTGGAACCTTGATCCAGTAATTTATCTGGAAAACCATAATATAATATTATACTGCAGGTTGTAGCTTTTCCACTCAAGTACAGATCAAAAGTGCTGAGTTTTCCAGTTAGTGTTTCCACCAACTCAAGCATACTGCAGGTTTGTAGCACTGCAGAAAAAGTTGAATTTCCTGCATCAGGAAATGTACATTAAATGTACATGACAGAGCCGAATTTCATGTAAACTATCTGAAATTTGCTCTGTAATGCAGTTTTCCTACACATTTCCTTAGGCGCAAAGTGCAGGAAATCTTACTTTTATTGCAGTGTAGGTTTTCCACTACATTGCTGGTCAAAGGTGCTGAGTTTTCTAGTCTAGACACTCGGATCATGTATGGTTACATCAAAACAATTTTATTAGTGGAATAATAATAGTGCATGGAATATGCACTTGTAAATAGTACACAATAAAGTTTGGCTATACACAATATATTTTCATTATTATTGACTACACATGTCCTCCAAAAACTGTTTACAAGTAGAGCATTTCCAATCCAAACTTGAGTCATAGTTGACACAATCAAAGTGAAACCATTTATAGCAGCTCTCGCATTGGATCATTGGGTGCATTTTCTCGTTGGGCATCCTACAGATACAGTATATCTTCTCAGAAACCATATGCTTAACACGTCCTCCCAAAGGAATACGTCGTTGCTTGGTGGTTGGAAACCTAATCATTTTTCCAGACTCAAAACAACACTTCAAATGCTGCCTCATGAGGGACACATTCCAGTAGCACAGTGCTGGATCATGACCATATACCAGTTCTGTTCCACAGGCAATCGCAAAAACACCACAGTCACAACTATTTGGCTGTGGCATAAGGTTGACAATGTCCAAATTAAGCTGATCACCTTTAGGCTTTATGAGTGCACAAACTTGCTTCATCAAATTCATACTAACTGTGGAGGATTGGTAGCTATCAAATAATTGAACAGAATCAGTGACACAGGTTTCACCACCTGACTGAATTAGTATGTTTGAAGCAGTAACCCAATGATCCCTGCAATTGCAGAGGGATGGTTAGCTGCAGCTGTGAAGCATTCATTTTTAGTATAATTATAGGTACAATTATTAATAACTTACAGTCTACTCTGGTAGCAGCTGGTGGTTTCTTCTTCTGAGTTTCATGTGCTCTATTTCTCTGTGGATTTGCTATATAAACCATGGTCACACATTACATTCATTACTGACACTGGAATACCCTTACTCCCAGCTGATTTCTGACTCTTCTGATTTGAGCTTCCTGATAATGATTGTTCCATCTGTACCTTATTATGGTTGGCTATAATAATAATAATAAGTTAAAAGTGCAAAATCTTATCCCCATCTAAAGATGCTTGCTTTTTGCTCTTCAACTTTGCTACTAATCATGATTGTGATTTACAAAATAGAGTCTATCAGCTGTTTTAGCGGTGATAACAAACGTACCTGAATTAATGTTCACATTTGGAGCACAAGCTGTTTCGTTATTTGCCAGTTTTGGAGGGTTGGCTGAAAGTGAAAAATATAATCCTGTATAACTACATGCATACCGGCTGTGAATATAATACATGCACAATTAACCTCACCAGTAATAGTAAGTACATGAAGATACTCAATGAGTTGTGGATGAAAAGAATCACTCATTGAAGATGTACTTACTAACTCCATCTTATCTTCAGAAAGGCAACTGCAAAGCCACAATATCCGAGGTTTTCCAGCTCTTCAAACTGCAATAACATTATTTATTTGCAGGCCATGCATTTGCTATTTCACTGAAGCTTTTGTAATAATATTATGGGGAATAATAATGGATCAGACTGCCCTATTATTTATGTCAATGCATAATGTGATAAAAATCAAACTTTATAGGTAGCTACACGTACACTGCATGAGTGCATGGTTTTGAGTTTGCAGTAAATTAATAAGCTTAATTCTTTGACATCACTAGTTTCAGTTTCTGCCAAATTATTTCATAGTAAATTGTGAAGAAGCGTATGATCATTCCATAATAATGATCATCATTCAGCACATACTTTTAATGGATGTCTATATAAAGTAACTGAACTTAAGTAAGTTCTCTCAAATTTGTGACCTATGTGTGTCACCTAACATTTGATTTTTATTGTTGGGCTTCACAAACCCAAGGCTGTTACATCATAAAAGCAGTTCATTTGCTCTTTAGGTAATATTAAACACTTTTGTTACATGCAATCGTGCATGTTGTAATTTATATTTGTGTAATTGTTGGGTCGCCTAGGTACATACGATAAAACATAATAATTATACCAAGTGCTGTATTCGAGCAAATACTTTGCTGCCCCTTTGAATAACTTTTCGCCTTGTCATTGGCTCAGATACTGAATCAACACTCCTTTGCTGAAGGCTTTCCTTCTCTTTCTTGGTCAAGCTTTTATAAGCTACACTTGCTTCTTTATTAAAAATTCCTGGGTTGTCAGCCATGGCAGCTTTCCCAGCTAAATGAAACAGAAAAGTAACTAGTATCAGTGTTAGTTATCATGCCAGAATCATTCAAACCTTCTGACTTCACAAACTCTTTCAAATATTCATGCCACATTGTGGTCTTCCTCCGCTTTATACTCAGAAGATTGGCCTCACTATCAGCTGCTTCAAACGTTGCTTTTCTTTTCTTCTACGTATCCAATTCTAAAAGGATTATAGAATAGTTGGACTATTTAACTAGTATACATTGGGCATGGCTACTCTCCTATGTACCTCTATTTGGCTTTGTTCAAGACTAGTTGGTCCTGCGGCACTGGCAATATCTGACTTTATATTGCTTCCCCCATCCTCTCATTCCACGCCATAGGATGACTCTAGCTCAGCAGGCTGCAACCATACGAGCTCTTCCCCGAAGTATTAACTGCATCAAAAAGTGGAATAGGACCGCATAGTAGGACCGGATAATGTGATCGCGCGGACGCTCGCTAGACGCTTGATTTAACCCTTTGTGCACGGCAATACTTCGCCGTGGTCGGCGAAGTGATCGACCCTGTACCTAGCTTGAATAGAGAATCTGGAATCTGCTGGCTCTATGGTGCAAGCCGGGATTTAGGAACTCTGCTATACATCTTGTGAATTCATCAGTTGGTGAGGGTAGTGATCCTTTTGTTCTCTGATTTGGTCATTGCCAGAAATGGCCTATGGAGCAGTGGACATCCATATGTTTGTATTGTACAAGCCCTTGTAGTTGCCAATTACAAGTTTACAAGCTGTCATGAATATCGTTATTTTTGTCATATCTAACAAAAACTTACTTTCTGTATCACTATTAGCCGTTCCAAATCACAATTTATGTTCAAACCGCTACAACTAAGTGACTTTTGCACTAAATTATCATAAATGATCAATTATTGTGGCAGCTAAGAAGCCCAAGGTTGGACTACGGTTCAAGATCGCATTTTCACGACAAATTCATCATTTAGACTTCAAAAGTTGACTCTTGGTCGCATGTTCAGCTTGGAAACGCTAAAAATCACCTTTACCCTCGCACTGGGAGTGTCCTAGCTCGATCGTGGCCGAACTAATTAACTGATGACGTCATCAGTTTGCTGAGTCAGCAAAAAATGTTCAAAGTAGCTGAACTTGGTGGTGCCTGGGAAAATTCCAGAGCAGTGATTAGCTCGTGTCTATGGTAGCTTAGTGAAGTTTAGCCTTAGTATAGGTTGACTGAATGCTCGAAAGTTGGAAGACTCGCGTTTTAGTGGCTGAAAAAAGTGAAAGTTATGATACACTAAGGCCAAAATGTATTGCTGTCTATGGAGAAGTTCAAGAATATTGCTTGCCTCCAGGGAAAATTCAGTGAACACTTCAAAGGTACTTCGTAGGCAGATTTAGCTTTCATTTGTTGTATCTAAGTGGTGCAGATGCTCGAAAATGTTGTACAATTCATTTTCAAGATTTTGCCATAGTCCACGCACACGTTCTAATTAATCGTTTTAGCGAAAGTAAATTTGAAATGTCCGCGGATTTCTGGCAACGATAGATGTGATCACCATATTACTCTGTAGCCTCTGATCACGGCGGTGACCCGGGCCCCACTACCCAGCCCCCAGCGCTACCAGCCGGGCCCAGCGGGGGACAACGAGGTTTCAAATCCCCCCTACTTACCAAGATTGAGTTATAGCTATCCAATGGCTAGCAGTCAATCAGGTATTACTGGGCATGATTTCCGATTAATTTGCAGCTTTATAGTGGAGCATGGTGCACTATATATGGGTCATTAAATGCTCACCCAGTGCCAGGGGGGGGGGGGGGGGGGGGGGGGAAAGTGCCTCTCATCAACTCCCTTCTCAAAGCCCCTCATTGGCCTGAGAAGGGGATAAGTTGGGAATTGTCGGAGAAGCTATAGCTAACAGAGTGTGCTACACATTAATAACGCACAACATTAATTTTGGTGATCATCACCACCTATATGATCTTGATCAGTAGTTTGATGTCAGTCACATGGACCATGCTATCTAGAGAGTCTGCAGTGATAAATGAAACTATTCAATGTTTTACATGGTCCCAAGGTAACCTCCTCATCCGTTTCATGTTCTTATGAAATTGCTTCTGACTGTTGTTTTTGTTTCCACTAGTTCAAAAATTGTGCTTCTGTATCTATAGCCATAATTATTTATTTCTTTTTCGTTATGAGGAAAGTACGTATATAAACAATCAAGTGACAGTTCAGGCAAACCATCAGCCAGGTAAAAGGTAGAGCCACTTAGGTGCCTAGTTAAGTTAATTAATAAAGGAATCTGTTATTATCCTGTCCAGAAACTTCTAGCATCGACCACTAATAGCACATTTCAATGCACCTGCATGCACTTGATACACACGTAAACACCACAGTCCGCATTATTTTTTATCTCCATATCAAAAATACGTACAATATCTGTTGTATGTCTTGTCCGGTCCATTCATTTCCAGTTTGAACTGATTATAATACTCTTTCAATAGACTTGTATGCATTAGGTGTTAATACTGCAAAGGACATATAACTAGATTTTACAGGTATATTATACTAGCTGGCTTTGCTGTATGTAATAGACCATGTCTATATACTATACGGCTTTATCCCAAATACGCGAGGTAACTTGAATAAGCCCGAGGGTTTTACTGAGCATTGTATTATTTGGGATAAAGCCACTGGCAGGCCATGAACAGCTAATACTAATGACAGATAGGCAGCTAGGGACCATGATAAAATGGCTGAAAGTAATCACGCTAATGCTCAAGTTGATCAATTCACCATACGAGGCAGGCAACATGCTTATCAGCGGTGCCTGTGATAGTTCTTTCCATGATACAAACCTCACTGGCAGTTGCTTTTCTGGGTCTTTTAACCGAATACGAGCTGTTTCAGCACTTTTTCTGTGGTTTATTTATACACGACAGGAAATTGAGTGCTATTCACCTGTTAGTGCCCTTGATCTGCTGATATTGCTTCCTATGATACAAGATACCGTATCAAATCTGTTGTATACCTACATGTAGTCTGGTTCATATATTTCTGGCTTTAACCAATATTTAACATATCACAATAATACTAAACTAGGACACCGCTATATCTTACAGGCATAGCTACACATAGTTGCTGTATTTGCTTGAATATGCCCAAGCTTCTACTTCACGGAGACCTGGTATCAAAGGAGACCAGCCTTTATTTAAGACTGGTGTTCATATTATAACATCTGCCGGTACTAACAACCAAAAGTACAAGTTCTAAAATGACCAACTAACCCCACCATCACTCCATGGCATTTAAACAAGCAAGCGGCACACTTAGCGGGAAAAATTGTCCAAAAAGCGGCACATAGTCTAAAGCGCCACAATGCAAGCAGGGTCCCTATATTGCAGTTTTGAACAAATTGGGTAAAGGTCGTCAAAACAGCATGCGCGTAATTGAATCGAATGTCCAGCTTTAACATTTTCATATCCGCATTCCAATCTGCATGCTGATATAAAAATTATGTCCTGAAATGCTTCCCAGAACTCTAAACATTAGATTACTTGCAGCTCAGAAGCGCTGCTTACTAATAGCTACTGAATGCGCTTCTACCTCGTGGACGACTAGCTACATCCCATCAATGCTTACTGTATGGTTAACTGTCATGCCTACAGCTGGCACCTGGTAGTTGTTCAAGGTTGGGCATTTATTGACTTCAGAGCCCATACGGGACCGGCCTTTATTCAAAGGCAGATTCAAGTATGGTACTCTATAGCAACTGGCTTTGTTGTATGACATCCTGTCAAATAGGCACATTATCTGCTGCGTACCTAGTCTGGTCCATGCATTCCTATCATCAACCAATATCTGTGTGTAGGGGTTCACAAAGCATACAAAACCTTGTGGCCATTTCTTAATGTAATACTTATCAGTGCTGATCTCAAAAGCAGATTAATTATAATAGCAAAAATGGATACTCAGTCCTGGAACAAATAACCAAAGTGAAGGAATTGATAGGGTAAATTAGCTAGTATGTAGGGAACCCCTGCAATATATGGGCTTTGATACTAGGAGATGCTGTCAGTATCATTTTATACACCGTATTTATTGACTTTGCTATAATATTATAATGAGAAAAGGCACATTGTGTGTTGTGTAAACGTAGCTACCTTCTGAAGTTGTCCGTTTCCAGCATCAATTGAAGCAACAAGCCTACATTCATTGGGCCTTGATACATAAAGACACAGGCATACACGTAGTATGGTAATTGACTTTCCTGTCTATACATTTCAAGCATCATCCAGTAATAGTATGTTGTACGTTGCATCCCTATATGGGGTGTATCAAAACACCTCATTTTAACGCTAAAGGGGAAGCTTCTGCATTTGATTTTAATTTCATAACATAATAGCTTTACACAGGAGGGTTTGTTCTGCCTTAAGAAAGTACCTTGGAGTCTTTAAGAAATTGAACAATATTATGTCCCAAGGCCCACTTAAAATTGACATGCCAAGTATGTCCACTACATGCATGAGCCTTGTTTCTTTTAAGCACAATGTCTATTTAACAGACAGGGTAATTGGCTTGTTGCATGTTGAGTTCAAAAAATAAGGATCAACAGCACAATGGCATCAATTATCCTGTCCAGTTCATATAACAATTTCCAAGCATCAAAAAATCCTAGCGCATTGCAATAAACCCTGCATGGACTTGGCAGTTTGAAGGGCACATGCATGCAGGTACATTTGGTATACACATTATAGCTACGGACTGTACGTCATATCAAAAATTACAGGAGCACGTCACCAAACCTGCATGGGCTTCAGTACTTTATAGGACACAGCTACAACAGTCTCATTGAGTCTTGCCTGTCATTAATATAGTCATTTTGAGATGTATGCCACCCTGCAGTATTTTATGCTATATACTTACTATAACTGTGTCATTACTGCAGATTGTGAAAACTGGATTCATCATTTGACATAATTATATCAGTTATCACCTGGAGCCCATTCTCTGTAATTTTCTACCACTTGCATGGGAATGTCAAGCGAAGAATTCATCGACAAGGCTTCCCAGAATAGTGTTGTTGAAGTGCAGGTAAGTGTGAGCATTATGTGTCAAAAAATTGGGTCAACTATGAAAATTTTGGTTTGTTTGTGAATTAAGGATTCATAGATGCCAATATTTTTCAAATACTTGGATGTTAAATAGCAAATTAGAGTGCTAAACTTTTAGAAATACCATAGTGTCCCGGGTAAGTACCCATGGGCGCTTATAATTATAGACATAACTCATGATTTAGGCCCACATTGGCTCATAAATTGCATACATTAATTTTGTATGGAAGCTGCTACATTGACCCCTTGAAATGTGGTGTGGGCACTTGCCTGGGCAGGGGTATCTACCCAGGACAGTAGTACTACAGTACAAATGATTAACAAAGAGGTTACTGGGTACTCCTTTTTTACTAGATATCCAAAGCATCTACAGGCAGGCAACCACTGTTCTTGGTATAATTGCACTTTGGCAAAATTCTGTACAGTTTATACATGGTGTACCCAAATTCCGCAGTAGGACTGACACTGTTGAATACTGTTGCTGTACCATCAGTGGAGACATCATTAGTCCAGCTACATATACATGTATAGCTAACGCTACTTTATAGACTCACCAGCTTAACACTCAACTCCTAAGCTGGTTTGTCTAGTCACATTCTTCACTTTACGGCTACAGTGAACCAGAGGATCACCATAATCAGACATACCAATCACTCACCAACGAGCAGCATGCACACTCGAACGATTAACAGTTGATGGCTGGACATTTCAATTGCTTAAGATAAACAACTTTCACCACATCCCCAGTAGCTGAATATAGTAAATGGCTCATATGGTAAAAGGTCATCAGTATATGCACAGTCTATGCGTGTGCTATGCCTCAATCACAGAGATGAACTCAACAGGTCGACTCTCGACCTCGACAGCGGACAAAAACGACAGATCGATGTTTCAGTCACAGAGACGAACTCGACAGCACAGTACAGATCGGTACGTAGCACATGTAAGCGTATTGCATGCATGAATGTATGTGTGCTATATATAGCGCTGGCATACTTGTCAGAGAAAGTAATACGCAGCTTTTAAGGTATTCACTGGATACACGCATAAGTTACTCTACATAGTACTAGATTTTCAAGTCTCAGAAAGGCTCTATCGAGGCCCTGGATTTTATTATAATTACCTCATAGATTATCTCATAAATTACACCATAGGTTTCATCATAATTACCTCATAACCACGGAAAAGTAAATTGCTACTGGGGATGTAATGATATCATACATCAATGAGTATGCACATTTAAGCTATCAACAATTAATCACGTCTGTTTAAAGTTAACTAGCTTTAATAGCACACCTTTAAGCTAGATTTGAACTATGAAATTGGACTTACGGCCTGTTTAGGGTGGCAGGTACTTGAGTTCTTTTCAATAACAACAGCTGTTTGTAATAATTGTGATAAGTGGTGGGCATGATTTCAAAAGGGTGGCAAGGTGTAAAATTTTCGCATTAGTGCTGTTATTGAAATCTCCCATTTGTTAATAAAAGCAGCAAAGTTTTTTTGAGCTGGATATTTTACTAGACAAACAAATTGTGCATGTGTCATACTTTTAATTCATTTGCATGCTAGTGGTCTACCATGTATTGACCATTGAATTGACTCTTTAAGTGTGCAAGTTCACTGGTGAGTGATTAGAATGTCCTGCCATCTATCGTCAATCATTGAAGTACTCACCAGCGAGTGGTTGGAATGTCCAATTATTTGACTATCAATTGTCAAGTGTGCATGTTCACTAGTGCATAAGTGATTTGAATATCCCGGCATCAACCACTGATCATTTGATTGTGCTCATTGCTCAGTGGTAGTGATTGGTCGACTGGCTAGTGACCTTCTTGGTCACCATAATTATATGGCACCCTGACCGTTGAACAAAGGAGACATCTCCCAGTTGTACATTGTCAGCATTAATCACTGATGAAGAGGCTATACATGGTATCCCAGATGACATGGCACTTTAATGCAAAACACCCGGCACATTGCATCCTCAGAGTCACCATGTTACTCAGCAAAGAAGCATTATCAGACCACTCCATATAATATTATGCTCTGACATGCTAACGATTATTGTGCAACCACATAACACTTCATGTGCATATAGTCTGCAAATATTTTATTGTGCAATGCATAAGCGCTGCATGCAGAATGTTGGCCGGCCAGCCAGCTGACAACCACGTGCTGATGACAGCTAAAACAAGAGGCCATCACTACAAGCCTAGAAACCAAGATGGTCAAGAGTTGCTCTACTTTAGAAGTAGTCAGTTGTATAGTTAGTTCTTCATGTACGAGATCAATTCTAGATGTATCAAGAACTACTGGTGTGTTTTCTGTCAAGAGAAGGTGGCCATGATCATTGGGAGAAGCAAAAACAATCATATCTCCTGAACAGAGGCTTTATTTTTTGCAAAATTTATGAGTTAAAATCCAAGAAAGCACAATAAAGAAGCCTATGATACCTTACTTTCTGCTTGAAAATGATGATGTAGCAGTTAGTGTAGTAACAGACACAGGCACACACACACACAAACCAAGTACCGTAACCCTGTGGAGCATGCACCGAGGGTTAACGAGTAGTGGTGCACCAAGGGATACTAGGATTACTGGCCATATCTGTATTCTTGCACTACAGTAAATTATAATGTATTCTACTTGGCCTTCAAGGCATAATTGTATAATATTATAGGCTTTGTAAAATAACATTATATCATCACACTGTGGATAGTAACATGTCATGCTATTCAATAAAGAAGATTTAGAGTATAGTAATCATTGTTATTCGGTAGCCAATAATATAGCTGCTTACTTGAAATTATTATAATCAACATGAAATTTACCATGCATACGTTAATAGCCTGCAGAGGATACTATTGAATGTCCATTAAGAAAACAAAGGAAGGTTAAAACTACTTAAAATTAATGCATGATTGTAGATTCTATCCTTCTAATATTATGATCCATCCTTAATTCACTGTAGATGTCCTCAGCCCCAGTTGTTTATAGACGACGTTACCTGGATTTGACTTGGAAATCCGTAAGGAAGGCAAATGAACCCAAGTACTCATTTTCACGCAGTGAACTAGCCCGACAAAGACTAAAAGGTTTATTCAATAATAGGTGTATACCAATCTGGGACTAAAAAATATACAAAGAGGGATAGCAGGGAAAATAAAGTACATATTCCATCCCTACATCTTTTCATTGAAATGCCATTATTGAAAAAGATGTAGGGATGTAACATTTACCTATTATCCCTACTATTGTCGTTTGTATATTTTTTGGTGCTGCCATCCCTGCTTCATCTTAGAATTTATGTTGTTTATATATGTCTTATGTAATGGACTTTAGTGGTTTATGTGATGTACATGTCATAGGTTATGGCATCTTGATCTAGTCATCTGCTGTATGTGAATTATTTTAATGCTTATTCACTTTAGCTAGTGACCATAAAGAATGATGTTACTGCTACTATATATTATATTCTTTGCTATAGGAACGGATAAAGAGAGGACGAGAAAACTGTTCAAGAAGACGGAGCTTGAGGTAGCTATATCACTATGATTATATCTACGGTGCCAGCACTGGTGCCAGCAATTTTGTTATTAGAATACCATCACCAGTGATAATACTGGCACTACTATTAACCCTCCAAACAACTTGAAGGAAATCTAGGAAAATAAGGTGAAAGTCATGCAAGAGCGAGATTCAACCCACATCTGCACACAGCATTTTGTCCCATCCACCAGAGAGGTGAAACTAACTCAGTCACTGCTGCCATTGCTGCCAGCAGCCATCTCTTGACATTTTTATACACCTTACCTTTATATACTATCCCACTCATTCAGATTAACCCTTGCAACTAATCCTTGGCTAACCATTGCCTGCCTAACCCTAACTACTCCTAACTTTACTAATCACCCAGTGCTTATAGTATGTAATCGCTACTTCAGCAGATCTCTTCGGGGACTGGGAACTTCAGCTACACATATATTACTGCTGCTGGTACTTTAAGAACAAAATTTCCGGTACCAGTTTTGTTACTTTATATACAGGATAACACTTGTCAGAACTACAAGTAGCTCATATGGATAATAGCACTTCATTATGTCCTGATAGGAACGAATGGGGAAAACTAGGAGTATGCCGATAGATGGATCAGGTGTCAGTAGTGATTTCTTGCCAATGTACAACCTTCATCACGATAATTCTCAGATACATGTAAAATCTTAATGGATTCTGATATGGTGAGTTAACAAGTTGAACCAACTAGTGTTTATGTAATAGATATTGCATGGTAGGCAGTGCATTATGGATTATAAAGCCCGCGACCCCGAGGGCGTAGCCCGAGGGGGAGGGGCTTTATAATCCATAATGCATGTGCCTACCATGCAACATCTGATATATATCCTGCACCTGATTGGTCCGTCTGAGTGGTTGCCAAGGAGACGAGGAATGTAAACAAAACGGTCAATGGCCATAGTAACAAGAGTAACAAACCGATTCAACTGTGATAGTGATAAAGAATTATCTATTGAACTCGACTATGGAGGTTAGTAGTTGACTGTGAGTAGCCTTAGCTACATCATACTACATAGCTAAGCTAGCTACGAGTGTTTAGAACAATAGTAATACTAGTATCAGCGACTGAGACTCTTCAGAGTCAGTTTGGCCTCTCTTTCAAACGTTGGTTCCCTCTGAATGGCGGCCAGGGTACTTCGCTAGATAGCTAAAGCTACAGCTATGCAATGAGCTAGCTGCACGTGGCTAGCTATGAACGAACGCGCTACTAGCATCCTGTGGAGTGTCAATTAGCATGAGTAAGCTTCCTGTATCTGTGTAAACGAAGTCTGTAGTGTGGTCTGTGGTGATTGTTAGCTGCTGTTTTCATTGGGAAAACCTTGCAAACTGCACTATCATACCATTTTTGCTTCAGAGGGATTACATATGAAGAAGTTTGGGGACATTTGTCACCATGTCTCACCCTTTCACACTATTCTAGGTATAGGAAATTTGTATTGGAATTTCTATTTATTCAGCATAACTTTTTATACATGCATTTTAGCTTATTTTGTAACACACAGTAGTTTTCCTTGGAGGATTTGCTCTTGATTGATACCAATTTCAAATGATTTTCCTCACTGCCTGCTCGGGCAAATTCTTAAATGCATTTTTCCCAATTTGTATTAGTTTATATAGGGAATAACAGAGGCAGGGTGCAATAATGCAGGTCTGTTCCAATTACACGCGTTTAGAGAAAAATTGTAACAGGAAGCGGGCCTGGGTTGGAAGTGTTGATCAAGTTCCAGCTGATTCCAAAGTCACTGATAGTCTCCCGTTTCGGGCAATCGTGCAAGAAGCCAGACCTACAATCTTTTCTCTTTTTCAGATCAGTGGGTATAGCTGTGAGCGCCCAGTGACAAGTGTAAACGAGTTAATTCTTCTCACATTGTATGCTGATCCAAGCAGTGTGAATGACCACACGCGGAAGTGCTAATAATGAATTATTTGCACGATAGGAAGCTAGTAGCCTCCTTGCATACTTCTGATTTAACACATCAGATTCATCAAAGAACCTGTCAGTCACACCTAGCTAGCTAAATGTCCGTTTTTTGCCCAAACTTCTTCATATGTAAGTGCCTGGGGGAGGGTAATATTTTAGTTATAACACCCCTGTTGCCTAGGATACAAGGGTGAATCAGGATATATAATAATATATCAAATGACCCAGACCACGAATACATCCAGATAAATCCATATTATTCCATTCTATGCAAGGGCATATCAAAGGAAGGAGTAGTAGGTATCATTGGGTGATAACTACTTGGTTATGAAGTACTTTACCACATCCTCAGTAGCTGAATAGTAAATGGCACATATGGTGAAAGGTCGTCAATACAGTGTATACATGGTTACAGGGATGAATTCAACAGATCGACTCTTGATCTAGATAGTAGACGAAAACGATGGACCTCGATGCTTCAATCATAGAGACAAATTCTAGAGCACAGTACAGATTGATTGTGGCA
This sequence comes from Stappiaceae bacterium, assembly GCA_964291365.2. GTDB lineage: Bacteria > Pseudomonadota > Alphaproteobacteria > Rhizobiales > Stappiaceae > JBDWFY01. The sequence continues at coordinate 169,482 of OZ220000.1, read as the reverse complement.
CACGCACAGCGTATAAAAAGCATCCGTGCTTTGTAGCCCTGGGTAGCTTTATTTATACACAGGATTACATAAGCCACAGGAACATGTGAAGTTGGACCAGCCATACTTTTTTTTTTTTTTTTTTTTTTTTTCTATAACAATTTATGCATATAGCAATGGACACATGAATAGCTTTAAGCTAATACAAAGCATGTACCCAGTCAGAGTTAATCACTATTTCTGTTTTGATCTAGTTCTAGCTGCCACGGGAGTCCAAGATCGTGACTTGTGTGTCCATACAGATAGTCCTGGGGTACCATCAATTTCCCTGTAGTGAACATTAATTATAAAATACATCATAAATTACACCATAGGTTTCATCATAGGCTATACCACAATTACTTCATAACCACAGAAAAGTATACTTGGGATGTAACCATCTGGATGTGTATTTTCAATAACGTACATCGTAATATTCAATAATATGCAAGTCTCTAGTCATTATGAATCTGACAGTTTCAACATGGCAACATAAGAAAGAAAAGGAGACAGCTAGCTTGGATTGTATTCCTGCCTACCAACCCAAGTTCAAATTTGACTTGATAAACACTTGGAGAGACCATGGCTTTCACCGACTCCGGGCCCAGCTTTGGAATGCCCAAACAATTGTTCTTTGCCTTTAGTAGCATTGCTAGGAGTACAGCCCTTAAAATGAATTTGAGTGTGACAGAGCCCAGGCGGTATCTTTTTTCATCTTGCGCACGTGCATGAGGGGTAGAGTCTATCCATCTGGTGTCCTTGTCCTTGTTGTTGTCACTGTCCACAAAAAATCATCATATCTTGGAGACGTATAGGCATCTCAGCAAGCGGCCAGTGCTGCAGAGATATCAGAGATGGTACAGAAGGGATGAATCTTCACATCAAACCACATGATAATGATCATATACTGTGCCAACCATACTTATTGCACATGCTCAAGCTCAGTATAGGTAAAGGTTGTTAAGTCATCTATGGAGTGCAGCAGTGCAAGCTTGAGATGTAGCTGCTAGACTATGGCAATAAAGACACACTGTAGGTATGCAGTTCTGGTGATGTTTTGTGGATAACGACAGTAACAGATGGACAGACCGATTACTTTACCCCTTGCACATGCGCATGTAAAGATTGCAATTTGGTATAATATGTGATGATCCTTTCCCTTTATGCCCTCTCCTATATGATGCCATTGTTTGTTAAATGATTTCCATACCTTGGCTGACTGGTTAGGTTAGTATTCATTTCTGTGCCATATATGTTTAACTGTTTAGTCAGTGTAGTCACTGTCATGTTTTATTTCTGTTGTGTGTGTTCTCTGTGTATCTTGCTTAATTCTCCTGTGATTGATGCCTGAAATGATAAAACCAGCAGTTAACAGGGTTACGAACTATATAGATACGTTTGCACTGTCACACAATTTAGTTATCATTGTCCCCCTGAGCCCCCGTGGTTCCTAGCTACACCTACATGTCTCTGCAGAAAGGATGTATCAAATCGTCCAGAATTAAATGGTAGAATTATGCACAAGTATATGTAATTCACTGTATATATGCATGCATGGCTGTATGTTAAAAAAGAGCAGCTTCATCTCTAGACTTCTGCCAATCTCTATCCATATATAACTGCATGCACTCGACATTGGGCATATCTACCATAGCTTGCCTATGTTGGAGTGACAATGTGAGCTTGGATTTATATTTTAGAATTGTTTGCAGCCATGCAATGCCTATAATAGCACACAAAAAAGACAGAACTCGTAGAGATCTATTTACTATTGTGTAGTTTAATGTTATCTTAGCCTTTTTAATTCCCGTATAGCTAGTGGGAAATTTTCGAGAGTTAGACGTGATTATGCCATTATGTGTAGCATTAACTTAAATTCTGAGTACAACAGTATTAAATTAACCATCAGCTCGTGCATGGTTATTTATAATGGCGGCGTTAATTCCATTGAAAACGTGTTTGTTTGTTTGTTTTATTAATTATATGCAGACCATGAGTGATCACAATGTTACACCAGATACCATGACTAAACTTTCCATCAGTGAGATATATACATGTATGAGCTGAAAACCAACAATGCTATTTCGCTTTGTGACAACACACTAAAAAAGTTTATTTTACAAGATTTTTGTTTCCAAAACAAGTCTTTGAAAGTAAGCTAAAAAGGCGAAAATTAATTATAATTATCCCTGAATTTTTTTTAAATTATGCATTTAGCCACGTAACTTCATGTTTGTCACTCGTGCTGGAAAAGGTTATTCTGGTGACCACCACTGGGTGTATTGGTGTAGTTGTGACGTCAGAAGGGCAGAATTAATTGATAGCATATATTCATATGTTGACACTACTTTTGAAGAGGCTGCTACACAGTTATCTGAATGCCTCCACATAACAGTCGTAAGAAAAATTGCCGAAGAAGATATAGATGGAATATATGGCATTTCAGCACAGCATGATTTTGAAGGTCAGCAAAATGGACAACATAATAATAAAACATTGTTTTCAGAATTCATTAGTTATTATATTCACCCAACTAAGCTAGATGCCTGACCTTAATTACTACTGATAAGTCTCTCTGTACCCACCTTGTGAACAACGGATTTATAGTGGCCATCTTAAATCAACTATGATTACAATATTTATGTGATTGCAGATCACTCATATGCAGCTAAAGGGCCCAAGTTTCCTGCTGAAGAGGTAAGGCATTGATGATCAGTGTTACATATCCAAAATAACTTTAAATTTCTAATGCTAGGAATATTCTGATTTTTTTCCCATTGGGAATGAAGGAGCAGTCTGTATAAAAGTTGGTAATACAGATATACCAATGGGAATTGTTATGCCAAGTGAGCGTGGTCCAGTATGTCTCAGTAACCATTGCAAAAATCAAAAGCGCATTTGTGCACACATTCAGCACATTTTAAAGCTTAGCACAGGTGATGTCCCTGAAATACTAAAATGTACTATAGATTCACAACAATTGAAGGAACCAACAACCAGTAAAACTCCTCAAAACCAATTGCTTTCAACAAAAAGGATTCCCTTTAAGCTGCCTGTTGAGCTACAGTGCATACTAAAAAAACCTTATTCAGAAAGATTTGATATGGATCTCTCCGGAATATGCCACTTTACTGGAGATCTTAACACCCCCTGTGGAGTTTGTGGTCAGATAAAGTGGTCTGAAGAGGAACTTACATCAGCTACAACAGTCATAACACAAAACTGTACTTTTAAAGCAGTTAGTAAGTGCCAGTGTTTATAAATACACATGTATGTCCCAACTGTTATTAATATAATATAATACTAGTTCACTCCAGGAAGTGTGATACTAATGACTGCATTGGAACATTGACATTTGAAGGTCAAAGCAAGGGGTTACTCGTGATGAAGTCCTACTGCATACTTTCTGAAGTTCTAAGGCATCATATGCATCAATTTCTATTGGGAAGGTTGGTCACTATTACAATAAGTAGGGATGGTAGTACAAAAAGTAGACGAACAAGAATTATAGTAGGGATAATCATAGTATGTAACCTGTGTCCCTTTACTGTTTTTCATGCAATAGCATTTCTATAAAAAATGTATAAGGATGCAAATTTCCTACTATCGTTATCCCTACTATTCTTGTTTGTCTATTGAACTACCATCCTTATTACCATGTCCAAGGTAGGCTACAATGCTTGAGTGTCTGAGTAGCAATGAAGACTGTGATCCCCTTCAAGCTTCAAAGTCATTCATGAGAGTGCTTCACAGTTTGCTCATGAAGGCAATCTAAGCATGCGCAATTGATTAAGCGAGATTCCATGCGATAGCTATCATGGGCGTGGTACAGTGCGTTGAAAATGTTGGTTCTAGCTACTTTAAGCTACAATGGAATCTGCACTACACAATGAAAAGTGAAGTGGATAAAAAAAACAGCCTTCATGGCTAAATAGCTAAGCAAAACTTGCTCCTGATGATATAAAAAATAACTTCGCATGTCTTGTGTAGCAAAGCTAATGGGGCAGGACTTGAAACTTATGGCTAACATTCACGGCTGTATGCATGGGCTACTTGTATACAACAAAGCTAATAGCCGTTATAGCAAAACTTGAGTGCAGGGTAACACCCTTTCACACTGGTATAGGAAAAATGTGTTGGAAAGACCTATTTAGTTCAATATCTTCTTTCAAAACAACATGAGGGGCTTGTTGCACCACATAGTAGTTTTGGTAAGCTTATCTACTCAAAGTAGATACCAAACATAGCCGGATATCTTCTTTGCCTTACTCGCCATTGTGCACTATATGCGGCGCCAGATTTATACTGGCTCCCTCGAAATGCACTGGCATTTAATGCTACCTAATCCTAGCTGCCAGTATGTCCAAGATTGTACAGTAACTTCTTGATGTGATAGTAACTATAATTATATAGGGGCGCACTAAGTGCAATCCATGCTCAGCGTGTGGTCTTGCTCCCGAATCTCATGCGTGCATTACATTGCATTGCATTGTGCAATACCATCATTGATACCATGTGGAAAAGTCAACATATGACAATGATAGAATATTGACACTGGACATCAAGAAGATTAAGGGCTCTCTTGTCTAGACAGAGCTGTACCATTGTCTAAAAGTCAGGCCATCGTCAAGGCACACCCTGGTGACCTAAGCTGTAAGCTATTAAATTCAGTTGTCAAGCATTGAGGCATAGTGTATATAGCCTTGTCTCCAGTCCCATCCCAATTTACATGTGCATTTAAAAAGATCACGGAGCCTGGGGACGAGGCTAGCATAGTGGAGATATGGAACACGACCTTGGCCACCACCAAAAGTTCAATAGTGATGCAATTATAGCTTCGCTTCGATTGGATGTATGCCTTTAACATGTAGCTGAGCCCTAAGATTAGTTGCATTTGTTTAAGCATTGATTAATGCTGGAAATCTACAGACCGGACTGGGTACACAGCAGACATTGTACGCATACAGTAACGCATACAGCAAAGCTAATTGTATGTATGACTGTAAAATGTAGCTGTGTCCCATAAAAATATTAGGTCAATGAATACAGGTTAGTTGTAATTTTTAGCATTGGTCCATAATGATGGAAATATATGGACTGGACTAGATATGCAGCAGACATTGTACCCATTTTTTTGTGGTAGCATATATAGCAAAGTTAACTTCATTATTGTAAAATGACATTGTACTAAGTATCAGAACCAATGCATACAATTTAGCTGCAATTTTTAGCAATGGTCGATGCTGGAAATGTATGGACCGGACTAGATATGCAGCAGACATTGCACCCATAGGGTAGTATACGTATACAGTAAAGCAAATTATATATATCCCTGTAAAATGTAGCTATGTTCTATAAAGCATATACAGGTTAGTTGCAATTTTAACATTGGCCGATGCTGGAAATGTATGGACCGGACTAGATATGCAGCAGACATTGTACCCATTTTTTTGTGGTAGCATATACAGCAAAATCAAATTAATATAGCTGTGCTCTATTAAGTATCAAGGCCAATGCATATACACATTAGTTGCAGTTTTTAGCATTGGTCGTGGATGGAAATATATGGACCAGACTAGGTAAGCAGCAGACGCTCTACAATGGCAACTGTATATAGGCCGTTTAAAATGTAGCTGTGTCCTATTAAAACATCAAAGCCAATGCATGCAGGTTAGTTGCAATTTTTAGCGTTGGTTGTTTTGTTTGTTTTTTTTCTCTATTATTATTTATGCAAAGTAGCAATGGACACACAGATAGCAGAAGCTAATGTGAAATGTGAGCCCAGAAATTATTCCTGAAGTATGATGTAGATGAAACAGTTATTAAGGATGGAGGTAAAGAATTCCACATACGTATACATTTAGGTACAAATGAATAATAAAATTGATTGGTGTGAGCAAATATAGGTTGAAAGTATAGCTGAGGAGCCTGAGCCTGAATAGAAGTTAATCTAGTGACCCTGAGATTGGTGTGGTGAGGACAGAAAATATCTGATGGAAAACACATCATGTTTTAAACATTGTAGACATGTCTATGAAAATCCTCCGATCCTCATGTGACTGCCTGACACATGTCTAGCAACGTCTCATAGCTCTCATTCCAGTTCTTCGTACAGATTCTCAGAGCAAATTTTTGCACTCCCTCAATTAATCTAACATCACCAGCTTTGTACGGATTCCATACTGGACTACCATACTCCAGATGAGACCTTATCAATGATATATACATTTGTAGCAGGGTGTTTGAGTCTGCATACTGGTAGAACCTACGATAAAGGAGTCCAAGCAACTTCTTGGCTTTATTGCATATGGTCCGTATGTGCTCTGACCATGAGAGATCATGGGAGATCAATAGTCCAAGGTACTTGTATGCATCCACACGCTCCAGTGTTTGATTGTGTAGTTTGAGGTCTGGTGTGGGTCCAGCGACACCTTGATTTTTCCGTGAAATTTTCATCACTTTACACTTTTTAACATTAAATTGGAGTAGGTTAGCATCCACCCATTCGGAAATTGCATTGATATCAGCCTGGAGATAGGTATAGTCATCATGACTTGAGATAGGTCTGTATAAGAGCATATCATCTGCATACAAAACCAAATTACTTCCAGGTGAGAGGCTAAGACCATTAATTCCGTCAGTATAAATTAAGAACAACAATGGGCCAAGGACTGAACCTTGTGGTACTCCAGATAATACCGGCACTGTGTCAGAGGTGGCTCCATTTACAACAACTTGTTGTTTTCGGTCAGTGAGGTAGCTTCTGATCCATTTGACTAGTATTCCATCTAGTTGCAATTCTTGCAGTTTATCGAGCAAGGCTTCGTGAGGAACTGTGTCGAATGCCTTTTTAAAATCAAAGAAAATTGCTTCAACCTCCTTCCCTCTTTCCATGGTCTCCAACCAGTTGTGACATGTTCCCAGTAATGCTGCAACTGTCGATTTCCCAGCCTGAAAACCCCACTGGTTTGTAGATAGGGTATGCTCACTCTCTAAGTGGTCCATTATAAGGCCATGGATGTACTTTTCTAACAGCTTGCTTAGAATCGACAGCAGTGATATTGGTCGGTAATTGGTAGGACTACTATTATCTGATGATTTCGGAATTGGTACCACTGATGACAGTTTCCATGAGTTTGGAAAAACTCCCGTTTTAATGCTCAAGTTAAAAATCATGGAAATTGGTTTAGCAATGCTTACTGCCGTTTCTTTGAGCATTCGTCCAGAGATCTTATCAGGGCCAGAGGCTTTAGAGGTATCTATAGATTTTAGCAACACCAGCACCTCCTGCTCGGTACAGAGGAGGTTTTCAGGACATTCGTGGCTGCCACTATCCATGTCCATCACAGACAGTGGTGGAAGCTTTGTATTGAAACAATCAGCAAAAAAGTTGTTTAGCATGTTTGCTTTGTCTATGTCATTATTAGCCTCTTGTCCATTGCGAGACAGAGTTGGGATGGTTGATTGCCCTTTTCTCAAGTACTTCATGGTCTTCCAAAACAATTTTTTGTTTGATATAGACAGATTATTAGCAAAAAATGCTTGTTTAGATTGACGAAGCATAGACACAGTCTTGTTACAATGAGCCCTGTAGTGTTGCCAATGCGTTGGGTGATTGGTATTTCTGGCTCTTCTAAACAGATGATTTCTTTTGCACATAGCCCTAAGGAGATTCTTGGTCATCCAAGGTGGAGTTTTTCGCTGTGGCAATGTACCTTTAGGAATACACCTTTCCATTACTTCCATAAAACAATTTTCCCAGTTTCTTAGGGAATTGTTTACATCAATTTGATCCACTATGCTGTCCCAGTTTACATTGGAGAGTAGGTTGCGTGCCATTTCAAAGTTTGCCCAGTTGCACCTCCAGATGGTTCTCGGCTTTGAACGTGGACGTTTTACAGTTTCTTTCCATTTCCACTTAAACAGTATCCCTTTATGATCCGAGTTAGCAAGTGGGGGTAGAACTTCGCAGGACTCCACTTGATTTTCTGAAGAGGTCAAGACTAGGTCAAGCAAGGTGTCTGCTCCTGACTGGTTGACATGGGTAGGGTCCTTGACAATCTGAGTCAGTGAAAAAGTAGACATTATGTCTTCCATTTTATGATATAGAGGGTGATAAGTATTATAAAAATTAATATTAAAATCCCCTACAAAAATAAGGTTTGATAATAAGGAGATGTCCACATCTTCCAAAAAAAGAATAAAATCATCCATACACGAGTAAGGAGAACTTGGTGAATGATAAAAAACACCTATACAAAACTTACTTGTTGAGCTGGCCTGACCCACAGAGATGAGCATTAACTCTAGATTGCTGGGACCCTTACTAATTACATTATATGTTAGACTGTTATGAATATATAAGAGAATTCCTCCACCATGTCTGTTACGATCAAGTCTCAAAACTTGGTAATTTGGTATAATCAATTCTGAATCTTCTATGTCCTCACTCAACCATGACTCAACAATGCACACAATCCCAGGTGTATAGGTTTCACATAGGATCAGTAGTTCATCGAATTTAGGCAGAAGGCTCCTTGCATTAAAATAGAGAATGGGGAGATTAGAAAGAGAGTTATTATGATAATAGTCGCCCACACTCCTACTATTACCCTGGCTTTGCATTAGTTTGTTGCCCCTAAAAAAGGTACCTCAGCCTGATCAGCTTGAGAGTCACCATCTGGGGAAGATGTTTCGTTAGTTTCTTCATCATTTTCTGCAGCTGGCTGTAATTGATGCTGGAAATGTATGGACTGGACTAGATATGCAGCAGACATTGTACCCATTTTTTTGTGGTGGCATACAGCAAAGTCAACTTCATTATGCCTGTAAAATGTAGGTGTTCAACCAATGCTAAAAACTACAACTAGCCTGCATTCATTGTCCTTGATACAAGGGCACAGCTACATTTTTTCAGACATACATATAATTAGCTTTACTGTATGCTACCATAAACAATGGGTACTGCTGTATACCTAGTCCAGTCCATACATTTCCACCATCGGCCAATGCTAAAAATTGCAACTAAACTGTATGCATTGGCACTGATACTTAATAGGACAGGTGGAAATGTATGGACTTGACTAGGTATACAACAGTATCCACTGTTTATGGTAGCATACAGTGTATGCCTGAAAAATGTAGGCGTCCTTGTATCAAGGCCAATGGCTAGTTGCAATTTTTAGTCATGATTATGTGGTCCATGATGGAAATGTATGGATCGGACTTTTTAGGTGTACCACAGACAATATGCCAATATATATTATTATGGTGGCATACAACAAATTAAACCATTTATGTGTATGCATGCGTGTAAATGTCCTAAACTATCAAGGCTCAATGCATACATGCTAGGGTGTTGCAATGTGTTAGCATTGATCAATGATGGAAATGCATTGATCAGACTAGGTCTATACAACAGATTCACCCCCCCCCCTCCCTTGGAACCTGGTTGTCCCCCCTTGAGACTAGCCACCATTCATACATGTACATGTAGAAAGTTTTCCTTGTATTATGGAAAAAGCTGTGTAAATCGGATGATTTATCTTCAGCTTCACGCTTTGCACGGGAAGGGACACATCTCCCTCCCATACCCACCCCTTGGTGTTGAAAACACTCATGCATGCAACATCACATATCTTTCTGAGTATTGTCTACTTTTCTTCCATGCAATAGATGCTGTGTGATGTAGCTATGTATGTTCATGCACTACACCTTGCATACACTGTTATACAGATACACATGGTGATATGTGCCTAAATCTCCAAAAGGTTCCTGGGGTGCATGCTTGTTCATAGATGCACCAAAGTACAGTGGATTATTTAGAGGGGGGGGGGCAAGTCACTGTCATCATTGTTCCAACTTCCAGCACAATATCCATTGAAAAGATAGGGGAGCCTGAGGACAAGGCTATCGAAGAGTAGACAGAGTTTCCTACGGTGGCCCTGAAGGTCACTTACCCCTCCAATACGTCACCGCGTATCGCATGCTGCGTATGATGATGTAATGACAGTTTCATCGCGTATCGCGATCGCGTATGCGTATCGCATGCCGCGTGTGATGACGTGACGATAGTTTTCCCCTCCAATACCTATTACCTCATCGCCTATCGCGTGCTGCGTATGATGACGTAATGACAGTTTCACCGCGTATCGCGTATCGCATGCTGCGTATGATCTATCGCGTATCGTATCGCACGAGCGTATGGCGCGCCAAACGTAACAAAAATCAGAGCGCGACGTTACGGACTTTACCCCGTAATATTGCGACATAGATCCCGCAATATTACGCGGTTGCTGTTACGACGTCGTCAGATAGTGACCCCGTCATATTACGGGGTCTGAGGCAACGCGGTGTGCAGTGATCCCGTAATATTGCGGGGTTCGTCCACGGGAAAGACTCATGCGCACCAATGCGTGTCGTTCAAGGATGGTGCGCTTTCATTGGAATCGGACTTTCCTGGCTGGACCTCTCCTCTTCGAGATCGAGGCTAGATTCCCTATTCTGGAGTATCATAACCCCGCTAAAGAACTGAAAATTGTTCACAGAGCATTTTGAAAGTTTGCTCTTTGGCCGGGCATCAATGAGAGCCAGCATACAACGGTTCCGGTGGTAAGTTCATCATGCCGGGGCCTGGACTGAGCCAGGAAGACTTGTGAGTCTCATTGGTGAGACTTATGATAGATCTCACTAATTAAAATTAATACTGACTCAGGGTAGCCTGGAGTGACTGGTAAACCTAGGTCTGACTAAGGAGGTAAGGTTTGTCGGACACAAACTTGAATGCAGCCCAGTTAGAGTATGAAACCAATTCTGTATCCAGGATTGTTTGGAATGGAGCCTCACTGATTATTAGCTAGCTACATACAGAGCTGGCAAAAGGACTCGAGGGAAACTGCAAACGCACAAGGAAATCCGAAGATTTGAAGAGAACCTGAGAGTAAGACCCTAGTAACACTCCCTCCATATTTGAAAGTCTGAGTGCCTCCAACTGGATTACCAAAAATCAGCATAATTGTATACATGCATTGAGAACTCAGCGAGACTGGTCAATACAATGTTGAGGAGAGCAAAAGACCACTGAGCTACATTTTCTGTTCCATCAGCTACGCACAGGAAAGGAAAGCCCGAATTTACTCAACGAAGCATTCCCCTTTTAACAGAATTAATGATATTGCATACAAACAAGTTAAATATATTAATTTATGTAATAAATTCCTTGAGAGAGAAAGATCGTATCTTTAATCTTCTGGACATTGACTGCCATTTTCAATTTATCATTTGTATTGACCATTGGGTCTTCTGGCCTTTACTATCAACACTGATATTAAAACTTTATGCGCATGCACAAAAGCACACCATCTTCGAACGCTCGCACTAGTGCGCATGCGCCTTTTCGCGTGAACGAACCCCGCAATATTACGGGGTCACTACACACCGCGTTGCCTTGATCTCGCAATATGACGGGGTCACTATCTGACGACGTCGTAACGCCGACCGCGTAATATTGCGGGATCCATGTCGCAATATTACGGGGTAAAGCCCGTAACGTCGCGTTCTGATTTTTGTTACGTTTGGCGCGCCATACGAGCGCGCATACTGCATAAGTAATGATAAGCAATAGCGTAGCACATACGTAATATACACGTGCATGATATTATTCCTGATGTAATGTGACAGCGATTATCCGAAAGCCACGCCCTTTTATATATACACTCGATCATGAGGTCACTAAGGTTGGGTATACTTTTCTTGGTTCTGCTCATTGTACTGCTTGCTGTCCCATGTTTAGCTCTTTCTAGGGATGATCCTGAAGTTGATAGTAAGTGCTGTGCTAAGTCGTTGAATTTCGAAGTAATATATGACCCTTCCGCATGAGCTCGAGTTCTGTGCGGTTATATCTCACTCTGTGTTGTATGTTTGACATTACTATCAAACATGTATAGGACTCATAAGGCATTATTGGAGGAGGCACAAAAAGTATGCTGTGATTCTTGCATACCTTCGCTTGCTTCATGGTGTTTCTGCCAGGTACAATAATAATTATAATTATCTCCAGCTGCATGTATGTATGCATAATATTATATTATTAGGGGGACATCTTCAAACTTTAACTTTGACATAAGTTTTTATTAGTTATCCCTACACCTCTATGAGTATACCTCTTTCTTCACCCATTTAGTGACATGGCTGCATTCGGATACAGATGTCTGTCAGCTGCAGACTATATCAAAATTAATAGTGTTGCCATCAGTGCATATAGAGGAAGTTCCTAGCTTTGGTATTATCTAACTGTGCTGCTAGTATACAATAGCTACTCGTATCTGGCCCACCTGAATGCTAGATGGATATGCTAGTCTACTGGTCACACCTGGGACCCCTCTTCTTCATAATGTTGAGTTATATAAGGACATTAAAAATAGTTTGGAGATGCCCCCATGCATAAATTAAAGACGTGCAAGGGGTAATCTATAATTAAAACCCTTGTATCTAATATTCTCGGATATTATTGGCTATACATCATTAACAGTTTGACATGGCTAAAGAAAAGGTTGAGTGACATGGGACTATTTCGAAGAGGTTCTAATGTACATTATACACCTTTACTCATGGTAAAGGTTGCTATTCAGGTATTATAATATTGCATTTAGCATAATGAAAGTTCAAGAGTAATGAATCCCATACATTCCTTTACAGACTGAGATTAATGGGCCTAACTGTAATGTTGGATATCGCCAGATGTGGAGGATTATCCAAGATAAATATAATTATGTTGTGAAAAGGTACACTGAGACTTATGACACAGGCACAATAATTAACTATAATTATTATGCAACAGCTTGAGCATTTTAACCCTGGAAACATCTAATATATAGGTCTACTGTAATGATGCTAATGAAAATTATGAACCCAATTGCGGTCGAAAGAAGACGTCGGCGTAGACTGAGGAGAAGAGTTTATCAAAATAAGGTGCACACTTTATTACAGTTACATTTGTTATTAATAGCATAGGTGTACTCAAAAGTGTGTGATTATTTAATTTTGCATTCATGATTGAGTGCAGCTGAGTATGCATACATATGCCTATTAAACTTATGCAAATAATGGTTTTTACAGGGTCCAAATTTTGTCTGGCACCTGGATGGGTATGACAAACTAAAACCCTATGGATTTGCAATACATGGATGCATTGATGGGTATATAATTATGATACAGTACATTAATTAATCATGAGCATGGCTAAGAGTGCAGTTTGGGTGATAATACCACAAGTGACTGGCTCCAGAGGAGGATGGTTGTAATTAACCTATAGCTATTGCTAATCAGTCACTAATTAAATCACTAATATATTAGGCTTTAGTGAAGGTTTTTGGTGGAAGTTGTTGCTATTTCAAACTTAGCACCATTGATTTACTAGGGAGCCCCTGCTAACTAGTGCTGTAACAGTGATTTATGGCCTTTGTGGAATGTTAATTAATGGCTTTTGATTAGCATTCCAAAGGCCTAAAAATCCCTCTACAGCATTAGTTAACAGGGGCTCTCCCAGTAAATCGATGGTGCTGAGTTTGAAAATTGCCAATGAATTCCATCACAAACCTTTACTAAAGCCTATATTAGCAATTTAATTAGTGACCTATTAGCAAAAAGGTTAATTACAACCATCCTCCTCTGGACTATGTCTTAAGTGTAATTGTATGAGGCAAATGCTGAATACTATTACTATCCTTAGAGCTGTGGAAGATACGCTACAGGGACCTCTGTATCACTGGTCCAGCATTGGCCTTCCATATTTACTATTATAATATTGATGACCATGTTATTATTATAATATTACGTATAATAATTACAATAATTATTATGAAGATTTTTCATGAATGCGATTTTGTACCTATTAATATAGATACTCAAGAAGGATCTTGTGGCTCAAAGTGGGATCTACAAATAACAATCCAAAAGTTATACTCCTATATTATCTAATACAGCTTCTATCATGCAAAGGTAATAACTATATATTATTATTATTCCTACATAGTGTAATAATATTATAGCTCTGATATAACATTTTGTCATATTAAATAATTATTAGAAGTTTAAATTCTCAGGAGTACCTACAATTGTAAGAAGTGACTGTGGGACGGAAAATTCATGCCTTGCTGCCTGTCACATGATGCTTAGGCACGACCATACAGATGAATTCAGTGGAGAAAAGAGCTACCGTTATGGATCATCCACAACAAATACTGTATGCTGGACAAACATGCCTCTTTTTTAAAAGTTTAGTGATTCTTTACTATTTTAATAGAGAATTGAAAGTTTTTGGGGTCAACTCCGTAAATCTGTGACTGACTTTTGGATGAATTTATTCAAGGTCTACTCGTCTTTGCAAAATCTATGCTGTATAATTCTATAGTTATCTGCACACACCCATAGGACATGATTGGTAGTGGAGAGCTAAATCCGAGTTCATATGTACATTGGTACGTTTGATATTTTATATTCAGTTATAATGAATCATGCATGCATGCAAATTTGTAGTCATTGCCTTGGGTTTGTGTATGGAGATTTGATTGAAAGATCATTAGATGAGTTCAAAAGTAGATGGAACACTCACACCATACGTCATAATCGTCTGGCAGGTTGTCCTTCCGGTGTGCCAGAGGATTTGTACAATCTCCCAGAGATCAATGGTAGCTATTATACAATAATGTAAATCAATAATAATAATTGCTTCCTTAACTTTTAATATTGCAGGAACAAGTGACTATAAGAAACCACTGACAATTGATGGTTGGGCACACTGTTATGTTAATTACTCTTGCAAACCACCTGCTTTGTACCCTGATGAATTTGATGTAGCTGCTAGGGCAATTCTCCATCAAGATTTAGGCATGGAAAAACATGAAATAGATGAAAACAATGCAAAAGTTGTATACACACATTTATTGCACATTTTTATGTGATGTGTCACCTAAATAAATGTCATTATCAGTGATATAGAGCTATATACGCCGTAAATTTCAATCATTAGGCTGCGCTTTGAAACTTTGATGTAGACCTTGCCAACTCTGAGACCATTTCCAGTACATCATTGCTCTTGGGACGCTTACTTGGTTCTAGATTGGTGAGTTTAGTACAGAGAACTTGAACCATAGGTGGCAGATGGCTTGTATTTGGACCCTGCGGAGGAGTATTGTAAGATCCGAGAACTTTGAGCATTATACCTGGTCCATCTAATCCTGGCCATACTCTCTTTCTGCTGAACAGTTCAATAAACAAACATCCCAAAGAGTATATGTCTGCTGCAGGTCCACGCCTACTTTCCTTAAACATCTCCGGTGCCATATATGGGAAAGTTCCAGGACCCTTACTGATACATGTTACAGTTGACTCAGTCAATTGTTTAACCTTAGCAAGTCCCATATCACAAACATACACTTTCTTCATGTCAGAACTCACCTAAATATAATTAAAGCAGACAAAATTTAACTAAGAATCGTTATATCATATAGTTACACTGACAAGAACATTCTGGGGTTTGAGGTCCTGATGAATTACAATTGGAATGTGAGAATGCATGTAATTCACAGCATCAATAATCTTGAGCGCTATATCCACAGACTTGGCCAGGGTCACCTATAATGATTATTGTGGTATTATTGCAATAATTATCTGGATTAAAAATATAATTATCTTGCCTCTTTGTAGTCATGTAGATGTTGTGAGAAAAGTAACTTATCCAAGTTGCTTCCATTGACGTAGTTCATCACCAGTACAACTTCTTCTCTTGTGATACAATACGCAAACAAGGTAATAATGTTTGGATGATTCAGGTCCCTACGTAATTATTGTCAACATGCATAAACATAATGTGTACTATACACAATGCTTTAATGAACCAACTTGAGTACGGAAACTTCTTTAGGAATGGACAAAGATGAAATCTCAGTTTCAGGTGGAAATCTTATGCGCTTTAGAGCAACAGTTGTTCCATTCCAGACACCCTTATGCACTTCACCAAAACTTCCACGGCCAATTACATTTCCAAATGTAAGTTCTTCAAATGCTATGCGTGATCCTAGAATATGTTTCAAGTACATGTACTGTCATGACATTGTAAGATTCCATGGCATATATAGTCTGCTCACCATCGCTTGCAGCACTCTGTCTTGAGTCTGTGGAATTTTTTTTTTTATTAGTGCATGTTCAGTACGCAGTATATTCATAATTATAATCATACCTATCACTTCAAACTCAACGACTTGTCCTTCCACTGAACATTTATATAGGCCACGACTTTTAGCATACAAAATGCAAGTGTCAGATGGAGTATACACCAGTTCCCATCGTGTCACTCCTCTCTTTTCCCACAGATAACAAACGCTGCCATGGTGGGGTGAAAGTACAAGCAGAGGAGCAACCTTTTTCACGGGGTCTATTTCCTGAACTTTTTTAGAATGAACCAGTTGCTTTTCTGCATTGATTATGATGACATACAATAGGAATATACCTATAATATTATTATCGAGCATACTATGACGTCATGCCCCTTCATTTTCATATTTATATTATCTACCTACCTTTTGTACAATACACAATGGTATTCTTTAAGTTAGATGTGCCATCAGCTACTTTAGCTGATAAGTATTTTGATGTACCTGCAGTCATGTGTATACATCAAACAAGCAATTTTTGACCGTTGAATATAGATATCATAGTAGATTACCTTTATATATCTCTACAACAAAGAAATTCTCCATTTCTGGTAGAAATGGTTGTTCCCCTTTCGCAATTTCATCAATGACATATTCATCACTTGAGCTGTAGTCCATGTTGACCGCCCTCCATACTCCCAGTAGTCCTACTGCAATCACTTGTGTGCACAGTTTTTCACATATGACAGGGCTATACTTCACTACAAAAATTATTGGCAAATAATATAATTATTGAATGAGCATATGGCAAATAATATAATTATTGTGAGCATTTGTTCAATATAATTATTGAATGAGCATATCTACAGCTACCATATTATAGTACACCAACCTGTAACATCTCTCATATGTAGTTCCGATGTTCCAGACTCAGAATCTGAGCTTAAGATGACAGGAGTTGGTGCAAATGTCTCTGATGTACGAGGCTTTTCTGTTGCAGCAATATACTATGTCAGTACAACACATTATTATTATATGTACATTATCACTTACTTGACTGAATATCTGTTGCAGAACATGAAGCACTCTCACAGGAACGCTTTCTTTCATTAGTAAATTCCTGCATGTATCGAGTGATAATATTATTCTAATAATAGATACATGCACAATGTCGTGCACGCAAGTCTGGTATAAGAATTAATTATAATTGTACTCTGAATGTGAAATATTACAGTCAATTACAGAATCATGGCTCTTCATTTCATCATCTTCAACATCAATGGGTATATTGATCCCCCAGACCTTCTTACTCCTATTCTGGTTCCCTCCATGTAATTTTATGTACTCTCCTAGAGTCCAAGGGTTACCATTAATTAGCGAGTCAGGCACCACTCCTCCAGAACATATCAGAGAGAGAAAATCAAGATTGCACTTTATTTCAAGCCCTGCTGCACCCTTTTTCAAAACATCATGATGAGAATCCTGGTCGGTAAACCCTACAACTTGAACATTGGTTGTGGTCTTGCGGAATCCCTTAAGATTCTGTCTAAAGCGTGCAAAATTGAGCTGTATGCAAAGAAATGATTCAGAAGTAGCTATAGGCTAATTTAATACAATAACTAACTGCAAAGAAGGGAGTTGATGTACTCTTCGGTTTTGGCATGAGTGCTTTGCTTGATGGTCCACCTACTTTCATTGCTGCCTGTGTCTTCTTGTATTTGGCAACCAATTCCGAATATTCTTCATCTACACAATTAGATAAGTTGAGCCCCTATGCATCAGCACACTTGGCAAGATTCCTTATCATAATGCTGTATGTATACTTGATTGATGCTCACTTCATAAGCTAGACTGCTTATTCACGTGTTCAAAACATGCATGCAGCTATAGCGATAATTATTATAGTCGTCCAGTACTATAATATACTACTTACACCATTGTAATACCGGGAGTATTTTACATGTGAAAAGTGAAGGTGCACACACACAGACATTCTAGACTTTCTTTTAATAGGTCAGGAGCATCCCCTCCCCCACCCCTACACCACCACCATGGACCAAAAAATGCTAATGGGGCATTATAAGTTGATCGTGTCTCTCTTGCTTAATTATAGTAGCTATTATTACCAGTTTTCTCTCTTTCACTTGGAGTTGGAGCAAGCCTCTGAAGTGCATCTATGGCATCCTGTACAGTTGCGCCAGGTTTCTCATACAAAGCTTTGAGAATTGTGGTTAGTTTGTCCACATTCGTCATTTTCCCTATTGTTACAAAGAATATTAAGCAATGACATGTGTGAGCCAAGGATGGACTGCATGAACACCATGCATGTACTTAAGTCATAAAAGAAAGTATATCCAGGGAGATATTTCTCCCACTGAATTTTGGGCGCATGCATGATATATTATACACAATACACAATGTCTACTGATTCTCATAAGTGCATGGTATCCCACTCCCCCCCCCCCCCCCCAAGCCACCTTCTTTGTAAAATATCTGGATCATTAACTGAGTCTAAGTAGCTACAAAGATTGAGTTTTCCGAGCCCATGCTCATCGACATTTAAAACCATGCAGATAGCTACAAAATCTGATGTTTCAATACGTGAATATATTTATAAGACTCTAAGCCCATACAAAAACGTCTTGCAAGATCTTGCATGAATCTTACACAATTCCTGCAAGTTGGATCTTGCAATCACTTGCCCTGCAGAACCTTGCAAGATTGATGCAAGATCATCAGGATTCTTGCATTATAGAAAAAATCTTGCAGTTTCAGCTAGTTCAAAAATCATGATGCAAGACCTCTTGCAAGAAGTCTGACATGTACTACAGTATTCTAAGTGCTTGACCAGTATGCACGACGACGACCCCTTAACCTCCGCATGCTAATAATTGATCACAAGACAAAAGTAGCCAAAATCATAAGAACATTAGCATAGATTGTAGTTATGGTTCTAAAATCCACTGAATGCACAACTGTTAGAATAGGTACCTGCATGTACAAAAGATTCATGTAATAATTTATGAAGTCTATAATAATTCACGCTAGACAGTACGTGGAATCTTTACACAGAATATTATTATTAGATTCTGCTATAGTTTAGTCAGCTTTAAGTCACTCTATATTCACAACAGACATAACCATTTTTATTCTATGAGTAAATTGTGGCCAGATGCCTTCCCTTTTCTTATGAGAATCTGATACCATGACCACATAAATCACTGTGTACCGTATAGCCAGAAATTTTCACCAGTTTCACTACCTGCTATCATTGGTGAATTTTTTATCTGCAAATTTTGTATCCTGTGTTAATAATTACATAGATAATATGGTGACCTTTACTGCATTGGCGAAAATTTATCCGAATATTTCTGCAATACAAAGGTACATGTACCTGGGCTTGGCGAAATTTTTGTCCAGCAAAATTTTTGGTTATACAGTATGTGCTCTCTGTCTCCCCTCTCACTCACCCACATACCTACCGAATTAAGCAATTAGGCACTGTAAACACAGAAACCAATCCCTCATAGACGTACATCAGTTGCTAGTAACACCTCACATCCACGATCCTTGAAAGACTTCAGACAGTGGTACCTATGAATAAAACGGACTTGTGGTACTTATGAATAAAATATCAGCATATGATAATCTATTCAATAATGTCATGCAACAGTACAGCTCTCTCCCTCTCTCATTGTCTCTCTCTCTTTCTCTCTCTATTCAGTAATGTCAATGTAGCAGTACAACTCTCTCCCTCTCTCCCCCCCTCTCTCTCTCTCTCTCTCTCACACACACACACACACACAACTAATCGGTGTGTCTCCGTTGTGTCCATATCTGACCAGTGTAACTGCTGTGGAACAGCTAAGTCGACTGACCAGTGTGTCTCTGTAGTGTCTGTATCTGACCAGTGTAACTGCTAAGTCGACTGACCAGTGTGTCTCTGTTGTGTCCGTATCTGACCAGTGTAACTGCTGTATGTACAGCTAAGTCGACTGACCAGTGTGTCTCTGTAGTGTCTGTATCTGACCAGTGTAACTGCTGTATGTACAGCTAAGTCGACTGACCAGTGTGTCTCTGTAGTGTCCGTATCTGACCAGTGTAACTGCTGTGGTACAGCTAAGTCGACCAACCAGTGTGTCCCTATAGTGTCCGTATCTGACCAGTGTAACTGCTGTATGTACAGCTAAGTCGACTGACCAGTGTGTCTCTGTAGTGTCCGTATCTGACCAGTGTAACTGCTGTATGTACAGCTAAGTCGACTGACCAGTGTGTCTCTGTTGTGTCCGTATCTGACCAGTGTAACTGCTGTATGTACAGCTAAGTCGACTGACTAGTGTGTCTCTGTAGTGTCCGTATCTGACCAGTGTAACTGCTGTATGTACAGCTAAGTCGACTGACCAGTGTGTCTCTGTAGTGTCCGTATCTGACCAGTGTAACTGCTGTATGTACAGCTAAGTCGACTGACCAGTGTGTCTCTGTTGTGTCCGTATCTGACCAGTGTAACTGCTGTATGTACAGCTAAGTCGACTGACCAGTGTGTCTCTGTTGTGTCTGTATCTGACCTAGTCTCACGCGCCACACCCCTCAATCACAAGGAAAGAGGGGTCTGGTGACCTTGCATACAGCGAGTTGTTCGCGTGGAATGCAATAATTACAAAAAGCATCACGGACAACCGCAAAAATTGCATTGCCAGCTATAAGCACGCGCGCCAAAAGTAGGACATTACTAAGCAATAAATTTAAAATCTTGAATCTGATTGGACGCGACAAGATTTGGTCGCCAGAACAACTCGTTGTACGCATGATCACCAGACCCTCTTTCCTTGTGATTGAGGGGTGTGGCATGCGAGACTATATCTGACCAGTGTAACTGCTGTATGTACAGCTAAGTCGACTGACCAGTGTGACAGTCTCTGTAGTGTCTGTATCTGACCATGCTGTATGTACACAGCTAAGTAAACTGACCAGTGCGTCTAAATGTCAAGTTGATTCTGTTGAAAGTCTTAATACTCACTGACTATCCCAGAGTATTAATAAATCAAGCAGCAGGCACAACTTATCTGTTGTATTTTGTCCATTCCTTTCTGTCACGGATGCATTCTTCAACTTGTCTAACATCTAGTCAATGGCTGTAGCTACTCTGTGAGAGAAAGAGAGAGAGAGAAAGAGAGAGAGAGAGAGAGAGAGAGAGAGAGAGAGAGAGAGAGAGAGAGAGAGAGAGAAATTATATACTAGCATGTATGCACGTACCATGCCCGTACTTACCTACGCCGAAATTATTTAGAAGGCGTGGCCAGCGAAAATAGCTCGAAGTACGCGGGTACATCTGAGAGGACGTCTTCCATCCTTCTACTCGTCTTAGTACACATCGAAAGTCAAATAAAGTTAACTTGAAGCAGAGATGACAGAGAAGTGATGAATTCGGTCTAGTCGGTATCCCGCCACGCCCGCGCCCATACTAAAGGCTTGCATTTCATTGGCCGTTTTCAAGTCACCTGATGCGCGGGCCGCCATAGCGCAGCTGCCCGAGTGTGCAGCTGCATTTTGCGGAGAATAGAATCAGTGAACATGAAGCCAACACAGACCCAGACGAAAGTTAAAGCCATAAAGCATCAAGAGCTAGTAGTTTGGGTCTTAAATGGAGCTACGGCGGAGTTCTGAAGTTACTGGCAAAGATAATTTCAATGGTATGATTCAACCATTTATATTGATAGCTATTGTTTACAGCAGCTGTTAAACTCAAGCACTTACAGATAAGCTGTTTTGGCTGCCATATGCTATTGCATAGCCTGCCTTTCAACCCACATTCACTAATTTGTTTTTAATTAATGCTAGTTAGCTAATGTCAGCATGAACTGAATAGCTAGTTGATGTTTAATGGCATACATTTTCAATACCACTTCCTCTAGTTATGGAAGAGAGGAGAGCCACCTTACTAAAAGGACAACTAGTGCACACAGTTCTGGCCTCAGATGAAGGGACAGTTGGACTCAACATTTACTGTATTGAGGTGAATAAATTCTCTAATATACATACAGTGGGGGTAGTCTTGTGCCCAACCTCTTTATCGCGTGCGGAAAAAGAATCTGGTGAAATGTGTATTCAATTTTGGTTCCGTGCGCCAAGATGTTGGCGTGGCCAATCAGATTGCAGAACAGTGCTTACATCACTGGCTTTATTTGAAAAAGATTTCGATACTAACTTGAAAGGGCCAAGAGAGGGCCAGTCTGTCAGGCATTCAGCCAGTGATCGATGAAGCTACCCAACTGTTTGGGGTAGGCTAAGCGTACTTGAAGCTCGGGAGAGGCGAAAAGCTCAGATATGTGTACGTGAATCATGATAAAATTTCACTAGACCAAAACTAAGATTTCCTACATGTCCTGTGTACCAAAACATGACATTTCCTCACATTTCCTACACATATCCGGCAGAGGATAGGGCGAAATTTATGCAAACAAATGAAATGTATAGGAAATTTTGCCCTATCCTACAGATTTCCTACATGTATGAAATTTTTGTCTAGTGTTTGGCATGAATAGTGGTAATGTGCAAGCATCATACCACGTCACATACTTACATTGGGAACCAAAATTGAATATGCGTTTCATTAGACTCTTTTCCTCGTGTGATATAGAGGCCTGGTACGAGACTACAGTGGGGGAGGGGGGGCATAGTTCTCCAATCGTCCCACTTTGAGAGAGACAGTCACACTTTTTGGTCCTAGAAGCTTGTGCTATCCTTTTTTTGTTCTCCTTGCCCCGCTTGAACTATTATTAATTTGTAATTTTGGTTAATTTGAGCGTTAGGTGGGGAATTCAAATTCACTGTTTGTTTCACCACCCACATCCTTTTTTGAAATAAGCAAATTACTACTGTGAACAGTACTGTTGACCCCACTCTCTCGTTTTTGTGATCACAGCTATTGCAAATGCTTGTATCCTCAACTAGCAAACAACTATTCATTGAACAGTAATGAATGAACTTTGTTGATCTTTAGCCTGCTGGTCTAAGGCTATCATGAACTCCAAATGCTACATACACCTTGTTCGATCTTCTTTGCTGACTACAGCCTCCGTACTAAATCTGAATAATGACCACCTATCCACATGCAATTCCAAAAAAGCTAGTTTGATCCACAACAGTTATTGTAAACTTACCTGGAGAGGGGAGGAAGATTTGAGGCAGCATTTCTAAGTACAACTTCCTAATAGTAATAGATGATTACTCGTCTATTAT
The DNA here is from genome assembly GCA_964291365.2 of Stappiaceae bacterium. Taxonomy (GTDB): domain Bacteria; phylum Pseudomonadota; class Alphaproteobacteria; order Rhizobiales; family Stappiaceae; genus JBDWFY01. The sequence goes on along the minus strand of OZ220000.1, from coordinate 146,074 downwards.
GAGCGAGGTATGCTTTCCTCGAAGTGTTGTGTGTTTGTGTTATGTACTCACTTATAGAAGCATGTATAATATTATTATTATTGTAATACTTGTAATGAATTTTTATTATTCAGGTAATCTGAAAGTATAAAGACAAGCATCTTGCTCACTAGGAGAATTTCTGATGAAGATTGATAATAGAATACAATGTAGATGTACATGAGCATAATAAAGTAACTGCCATAACACTATGTAACGTTTTTGTACTTTTGCAATACGTAGTTTATGACATTGTCTAAAAGTAATTATTATTGTGTAGCTAAATTTAATGATAGCATGTGGGTGGAGGAATTGGTTACCATAGCAACAATGAATGTATGTATGTAGCTGTAGCAAGATTCCCTTGTAGATCTTGCAAGATTCCTGCAGCAAATCTTGTAAGACTCTTGTATGGTTCTTGCATGCAAGATTGTGTACTGTTCATATCTTGCATGGCTCCAAGACTTGCAAGAAATCTTGCAAGAGTAGACTTGCAAGATTATTGCAAGGTCTTGTAAGATTGTGGCCACATCTCTTGCAATATGCAAGATTTTTGAGCAAGTATATAAGATTCTCTTGCAAGATGTGTCAGATTTTGATGCAAGCCAGCCTGCAAGCTTCTTGCAAGAGCCTTATGTATGGGAGGGCTGATATGTTGAAGGGATACAAGTTCCAAAAAAAGTCATCAAAGTTGAAATCTTGCCCATGCCATGGCTACTTACACTGTCAGGATGCAGCTGTACATCATACTACATGAATATTCTTAAAAACCTAGTACCTTGTAAATTATCTTGATTAATATCATTATTATCCTTAGCCTTATCTCATCTATTGTTAATTTGCATATGATTCCACATTTGTATACTGAGATTTGTAGCCACGAGGATAGAGTGTGTATTTAACTTGAAATACCTTCAATCTGAGATTATTGGCCAATGAAAAGTGGAAGTAGTATATTATGCCATTCCTTAAGGCTCAGCCACATCCATAAAGAGTGTAAATTGATGAATACATGCTCAATCATGACTTAAAACAATGGTTAGAATGAGCTTTATTAAGAATGTTGGACAACTGTGATTACTGCTTGTAAATGTTAACAGTTTTCTTACCTGTTGAATACGACTGCAACAAGGTCTAGTATCACCTTCAAGACGCGAAATGAAACTTTAGCAAACCTGATCTCACGTCACAGTATCGGCAGACGGCGATGGTAGCGTGGCAAGGGACAATACGCGCATGCGTAGGTTTGCAGACTATGTGATCGTGAGGATATTCTTGCGCGTACGCGATACGTAGGTGGTGAAATTATCATTACGTTATCATACGCGGCATGCGCGTGCGATAAGCATGCGCGCGCGCGGTGAAACACGAACATCATACGCAGCAAGCGATAAGCGATGTGGTATCACGTCATCACACGCAGCATGCGATACGTACGCGCGCGCGCGTACGCGATACGCGGTGAAACTGTCATTACATCATCATACGCAGCATGCGATACGCGATGACATATTGGAGGGGTAAGTGACCTTCGGGGCCACCGTAGTTTCCAGGTGAGCTTGCTCTGCAGCTCAGACTATAGATTGTCTGACGACCATTTCCATGTTTTGACGATCATTTCCCGTTTCCATTTCCATTTCCAGTTTCCAATTCCATTTCCGTTTCCATTTCCGTTTCCGTCTTTTACAGTTGCCCGTCTGTGTGTTCTAAGGAATCCCTATCTCGTTGATTGCTGTGGTGTCAGCTTCTGCCAGTCCTGTATTGAGCCTATACAGCATAGGAACAAGTCATGTTCACTTTGCAATGTGGTTTTCACTACTTGTATGCCCGACAAGAAGCTACAGCATTCTCTAAATGGTATGAAAGTCTACTGCTCTCACAAAGAATTTGGCTGTGAATGGATAGGAGAGCTTGGAAAACTATCGCAGTACTTACTGAAATACTGAATAAGCAATGTCAGGCTGCTTGTTCGCATGCATTGAGTGCTCATTTGTAGTGAGAGCTTTCAGCGGCAAAACCTCCAAGAGCCGTGACAAAGCAGAAAAGTGCCCTAAACGTCCATAATTATAGCTGTGACTACTGTAACAACTACAAATCAACATGTGAAGATGTTACTACTAACCACTGGCCAATCTGCCCTTCTCGTCCAGTACCATGCCCTAATAAATGTGGAGTGTACCCTGAACGTCAAGCTTTAGATATTCATATTAATCAGGAGTGTCTGTTGGCAGTAATAGACTGCTTCTTTAGATATGCTGGCTGTCGTGAAAGATTGTGTCAAAAGGACATGATAGATCATAATATTATTGCAATAAATTTAACTATGCACATGTGCCTACAAGCTAATAACTATCATCAAGAATTGCAAAAATTTCAGGAGCTGCTAAAGCAACAGAATGAAATCATAGCCAAGCAACAGAAGGGGTTAGAAGAATGCAAGCAAAAATTAACAAGCATGTCGGAATACTTCCATTAGACTTCATTGTGCCAAAATACAGCAAATTATAGGAATCAAATGTAGTGTGGCAAAGTAAGCCATTCTATACTCATGCTCATGGCTATAAGCTGTCTTTGCAAGTCGCACCCAATGGACATGGTAATGCAAAAGGCGCCTGTATGTCACTATTTATCTATCTCATGAAAGGAGAGTTTGATGAAAACCTGCATTGGCCTTTGCGGTGGAAAATGGAAATTTATCTGGTAGCTAGATCACAAAGTTTTTAGTGAATTATTTGCTGATGAAACCATTTTTCGTTTTGTGGATGAAAAATCTGACGTTATTCTTCCAAGCCATAATGTTATGATATCATATTATTCTTAACTAGCCTCTTTGACTGACAGGCTCTTTAAGTTTGATGTCAGATAGACAGTTGCATAAAATAAGGAAAAATACCTTGGGTTACTCTAGGGATTGAATTATGCAACCATTCCCTTGGGTTACTCTAGGGAAGGAATTATGCAAAACTCACCTTGGGTGACTCTAGGGAGGGAATTATGCATGTTACATTTTGCATAAATCCTGGATAATATACAGTATAAAGTGCTATTATATGGGAAGAAATTATGCAAAATTCATCTCCGGAGTAAATCCTGAAATAGAGTCTTTAATTGTCCATGAATATCATTATCTCTGTTCAGAAACTGGTGTGGGGATGTTCCTTGAATTGAATTTATCTTACATAAATTCTCCCCATGTGATTCAGTACAAAGGCAAGAATTTATGTGAGCTAGAGGCTAGGTCATAGATTAAAACCACTCGGATGGAATATTCAAATGTGCAAGTATGATCTACTCAATACAATATTATTAATGGTATTGTACCAGGCATACAATAACTAATCAACAGCTGATAACAAGTATAATGAGTTGATGATTAAATAGAAGATCAAATAACTTTATGATTAAAGCTTCAGTGTGCACACCTACTTATAGAATACAATATCATCATCTTCCTGTGACGGATTGATGTAAATTGTCTGACCATTCGAAGGAAAAAAGGCACCATATTTTCCAGTTTTTGGATCAAAATGAAGAATCTGTCCATTAAACCATTCATATTTTCCCGTTTCTTTAATTTTAAACCTCATCTGTAGCTTACGTCCAAAATATTTTGCATTTGGTTGGTGAAAGCTGGACTGTACAAAGTCATCCATGTCGGAGTCTTCATCACTTGTCTCAGGAATAACTGTCACGATCTTGGATCTCTTTGCGTTTTCACTCTTTGAGTTACTAGCTGCACTTTTCCTCTTCTTTCCTCTGTTTTCAAAATGACACTGACGATCAGGTGGTCCAAACTGTGAGGTCAGATCACTTGCTGAGGATTTTTGTCTCCTCATATTCCTCTTGGTAGCTTCTGATTTTCTTGCTTCTTGACTTTGATCACAGTATGTCACTGATACTCCTTGCTTGGCAGCAATATTTTTCACACATGCTGCTTTGTCATACTTGTATAAATTTGTCATAGCTACCTGCAACTGTTGGGGTAGGGATTCCTTGCTGTCTAAGTTCTTCCTCTCCACAGCATTTGTGTCCAAAGGACAGCGTTCCCAGACTGACTCATCCATTTCAGCATAGTCTTTATGCAGAAGTTTAAGGTGCTGAGGCCTCATCCACCACTCCACCCACTTGGTTGCAGATGCCCAGTTTGTATTGGAATCTATAAACTGTGCATCATCTTTTAAAAGTCCTTCAATGATGCCAAGTAAAGTATTAGCTGATTTCTTCCCACACAATACCTCAAAAGCTATCACAATGTTACTTCCAGCAGAAATGCTTGGAATTCTAGAAGCTATAGATGAGAATAAACCCTTCTCACATACCTTATCCTTTGCCGTTGCAATCCGGTCCCTCACTCGCTGCCATGATCGTGTCCAATGAACCTTACAACCTTTCAAAGGAGTGATTGCTAGTTCTTTTCCAATTGCATTTCCAAGATCTTTGATCTCTGCGTCTGACCAATCAACAACAACACCTAACAAGCTTGTCCCCAGCTTAAAGGTACTGTTAGAAGATTTGCATCTATTGAATGTTTTGGAGTATGCCAAGCTGTAAGCTGATGCATCTTGTTTATTCATTCTGACACGGCTTACTACCACCCAGTCCATGGTTATATAGCTGAATGCTACCATGTTGAACAAGTAAGGATATTCTCGAGTCTCGTTGTAAGTAGTGTCTGCCTCAACAAACTCTGATTCTGCTAGGAGTGAAGACATAAAAGGGCTCATGCAGAAAATAAACTGAATGCCATTTTCTATTCCAGTTGCTACTAGATATGGTCTTGCAAGGCTCTTTAGCTGATGTGAATCAATACTATCACCAGTTAATTCATCATCTCTGGAATCTATGTCATCTGCTACTTCTTCAAAGTTTGCAACATCCCAGTTTGAACCAGCTACCGTGTTATGCTTTGATTTTCTGACTTCTCGTGCAATCCTCCTCATGTGGTTGCTTGCCTTGTCTATAGCTCCAGGAATAGCGTTTATTCCTTTACCTCTGGCAATGTCACTTGGTTTTACACTAGGATTGATTTCAGTGGCATCAGCAATCATTTGCTTTACTTTGGAGCAAATCTTTGATGAGCTGTGTAAGGGATGGCTGTGAAGAGAATCACAGGGACCCTTTTGATGTCTTATAAAGGCAAATATCCATCGTCTGTGATCTGAAGCATCACTAGGATACAGATATGCAAACTGAACTGGGCAGGGTTCCTTGTTGTTACTTTTGACAAGCTTGAGATTGCTGTGAACGCTACAAGGTCTTTGTGCTGATATTGGTGCTACATAGTCACATGATTCAAATGGACACAATTTGACGCCATTGCAAGATGCAATCCTATACATTAGCTTTTCCTTTTTACCTGATATTACAACATCTACTTCCCTGTCCTTGTTCCATCCACTCATAGAAATCTGAATGTCATCCCATAGGTAGTGGGGATTAGCAGTGCTTTGTGGTAGCTGAGTGCAGTCAGGAGTATAAAATGCTTTTTGCATCATAGCTGAAGAAAAAGTACCAGGAAACAGGTAATCACCTTTCATTGTAATAGTTTTCCAGTTTTCTTCATCTTCGATAAGCTTTTTTATTGTTGCTACTCCATGACTACCCTTACCTATGCGCAAAGATTTCTTCACTACTTTAGCTTGAATTGGTTGCTGTGCACTACGAGAACTGCTACTAGACACAGACTCTGTATTAACTGGGTCATGTTGAGTGTTAACTGGTACCATAAATATTTCTCCCACCTCTAAAACAGCTTCTCCTATATGCTTGTCTTGGAAATTACTCCCTGAATACCATACTGTTGACTTTGTTTAATGATTGATTTAAGTTCCTTCTTTACTACACCAAGAACATGACACTTGCGTATGAATAGCTGCCACCACCTCTCACTGTGTCCCTGAGAATTTCCATATGACATACATGACTTATTGTAGGCATCAGTCCAGGCCAATCCACTTCCCCTTATCCACCGAGTAATTTTAAGTTCTCCTTTGGATCCTAATGTTTGTATAGCATCATAAAGAATTTGTAATTCTTTAGACAGATCAGCCTTTACTGACTCAGCTGTAAATTCACATACATCACAACACTTAGGATGCTTTACCAGCTCCTTATCTTCTTCTCCAAAGAGGTTTAGAAGAGACGATCTTCGACACTGATAGACTACGTCTGACATGACATACTTCCATGATTCTGAAAACTCATTTAAGATTCTTGAACAGTGCTCCTGATTGTTTAGGTGCCCTTTTATCCATGCACCACCATGCTCAATATTAGTAGTGCTGTAGAAAATGGTTGCCTTTGCTGGATTTCCATCCCTTCCTGCATGTCCAAGTTCCTGTGCCCAACTACATATGTTCTCGGGAACACCGTAGTGAATTATGTGACGAATATTGGGCTTATTTATTCCCATCCCAAATGCACTGGTAGCCACCATAACATTCACATCTCCATTTCGCCACCTGTCAAAGCTCTCATTTCTGGATCTGATATCCATTTCTCCATAGTATGCAACTGAATCAATGCCATGATTACTTAGTTCACTCATTATAGGCCCAACATCATCAATAAAATCAGTATAATATTATACTATAGCAGATTCATCACTCTGTAGCATGTCTGAAACTCTTGAAGCAAAGTAGGAAAAGTCCTTTCGGTGTATTGATGAAGGAATTTCCGCACAAGCAAGCATAATATTTGGTTGATTAACACTTGCTCTGCTAATTACAGGGTTTCTAAGCAAATAGCGTATGCTGTCTTCCACAACTGGAGGTGCTGTAGCTGTTAAGCACAACAGTGGAGTTGATGGAAACTCATGCTTCAGTGATTCTAATGTCTTGTAAGCTTTTCTAAATTCTTGCCAATAATGAAATAAGTGTGCTTCATCGAGTGCAATTAGGCACACTCTCTTTTCATCTACGAGTCGTAATTTAGCCTTTTTGTCAGCTCTTGCTGTTCTTCCATATGAAGATCTAGTTGAGCAGAGCCAAGATATGCTACTTTGATGCCATACAATTCACAGTTCTTAACATGATCCTGCATAAGGCTTATTGTGGGTGTGATAACTATAGAGATTTTGTTCTGGTGTACTGCAGGAAATTGAAAACACAATGATTTACCACTCCCGGTTGGTTGAACTACTAAGCAATCCTGACCAGACAAAAGAGCTGTAATAGCTTCTTTCTGATACTTTCTAAAATGTGTCAAGTCAAATTTTTCTGCAAGAGTCATAACCATGGAGGCTTCCATAAAAGCTTGACTAGTATTAGGTGAGTCAGTAATATCATCATCGTCATCCCAAGGATCAGCATTGCCAGATGTGCCAGCATGATTTTCATTTGGCAATGATGCAACAAGAGATGTGGACGATTTATTTGACTGAGAACTTACAGAGTCACTGCTATTCATAGAATTGCTGGCAATGGGTACCGGATTGTGTGATGAGTGTGAAGGGTGTTTATGAGCACTTTTACAACAATCAGCACAATATATTTTACCCTGGCAATCCGTGCAGGTAAACACACCCTCCTCATAACATATATCACAGTGGCTAGCTCCACCACACAAACTGAGCAATAGCTCAAGAGAGCAGCCATTTAGGATTGATGAAATATTGTTCTCATTTAACAAGCGATTCTGATAATACAGTTTCTGGGCCTCCATTGGTATTCCTGTCTTTGCTTGTATTTGATACTTTAAGTTTGCGATCTTACCATTAAAGGAATACACAGCAAGGTCGCCATTATACTTCACAAATACATACCTTCCAGCTGCTTCTGTTAATAAAACTTAGTAATTTAATAATCAATATCAAATATAATTAGGGCTGTAGCTAATCAGTACTCTATAATTGCCTATATGGGAGTAACTTACTTACTATATCTACTATTGTAATATTATACATACCATCATTTTTGTGTTGACAACATGAAGTGAGGCCACACGCACCAAAGGAGTGTTCATTTGCCTGCTTGTAGCTATATCGGTGTAAGATAATAATTAGCTATGTTGAATTTGCATTAATTTTTTATTTTGCATACCTGTACTGATACATAAGTAAATGAGGTACTCTCTTTAAGGGTTGCTGAATCTCATTAGTAATCATTAAAAAAACTCCAGATATTGTTATCATGAGTGACAAGAAACGAATGGAAAAACACCCAATGATTACCACAGTTGTACTTAATGGTAGCAAGGAATCTATCCATAGGAAAAAACTGAGAGATAGGCCCCATGTTATCAATGAGGTAAGTGATGGAAGAGTAGGTCCTATATAGTAGAGAGATATATAATAATCATGAATGAACTTGAAGATCACTGGCATACATAACTATGATAACCTACGGATGATAATATCGGTGCTTTTATGTGGCGTTTTTTCTTCAACAGGATTTTGAAGTCGAATTTGGAGAGGATTGATTTGCTTCACACAGAGCCAACAAATGTACCACACCCCATTTTTACGATGATGTTCAGTGTTACACAAAGTGTGACTAGACATACAATGAGAAGCAAATTGGAAATGAAGGGAACAGGCCAGGGTGTACAAATGAGGCAATGGAATCCTAAGGATGATAATAGCTGAGCTTGTTCCACTTTTGAAGGGGCTGGTTAAGTAGAGAAGAAGCCTGACTGGCCCCACATGAATACCAACTCGAGTAGATACGGTAAGGTTCAATGATAATACTCCATCCGGCACGTTCATAGTTTAACATGGGCACTTTCAGATATGGGTTTACCTGGCTTGGTTGGACGATTTGATTATGACTCTTAGGCTGAGATAGCACACTGTTGGGCCAGGCTGTGACTTTTGCTCCTCCTCTGGCATAATTTGTCGATTGTGGCGAAAATTTTGGACCATTTATAGCGCTGAAAAGCACTGGTACGTACAAGACGAAGAGAGCTCTCATACTCGAAAACTTTGGCACAAAATGCAATTCTGTGGTCGCAGACCCGCCAAACACCTGTAGATTTTAGCGCAATCGTTCGGCGCATGCGCTCAGGTCGGTTATGTTAAGTTACAATTGTGCATATACATTTGCTACAGGAATATCTTCTTTTGCACAATTCCTTCCTTTAGTGTTGTTATCTATAAAGGAAGAATTTATGCAAGATGAAGTCCAATTTCTGAACAGAGATAATGATATTCATAGATAATTAATGACTTTATTTCAGGATTTACTTTGGAGATGAGTTTTGCATAATTTCTTCCCATATAATAGCACTTTATACTGTATATTATCCAGGATTTATGCAAAATGTAACATGCATAATTCCCTCCCTAGAGTCACCCAAGGTGAGTTTTGCATAATTCCTTCCCTAGAGTAACCCAAGGTATTTTCCTTAATTTTATGCTAAAAGGTACAGGACCAAGTTTGATAGTATCCAGACTGAGCTTGATAGCTCAGTAGGCATACCTGCTGCTCATTCATGTTTCCATGGCATGCCATATGATGTTATTATTATTACTGCAAACATAAAGCATCTAGACTAGCTACATAATCGTAGATGATCTATAACCTGCTTTCCTCTTTACAGTCGTTCCGCCAATCGTGCGGTCACGTGAATTTTATTTTTTGATGACGTAATGCGCACTGCAAGAAATGGAGGCGAGTCCGTAGCAGAAGACGGTTGCAAGAACGACCTGCTATACCTTTCGCCGCCTAAAAGGAAACGATAAAAAGTTGGAAAACGTATTCCAGAAAGGTTCCTTTTAGACATGTGTGATCTATCTTGACTTCATTTGGCGACTGTCCGGTTATTTTGCTTTCGATGTGAACTCGTGGCGAAGATGGCGTTCGGAAGGTACAAGTTTGTCGACGCGCTAGCATCTCCAAAAAGTATTGGAACAACCCAAAACTCAGGTATGCAGTGCATTAACTATTGCTTTAAGTGATGCATGTGCTCAGAAAGAGCAATCTGTATCATAAAATTTTGGGAAAGTGGAAAACACGGAAAGCGGGAACGGGAACGGGAACGGAAATTCGGAAAAGGTCGTCAGACGCACATATGTATAATATTGTACCACCATAGATCTATGCTAGCTCCCTTGATAGCACTATCATAATTATGCCATAGCTCGTGTTTGAATTGTGCGTTGTATATCTTTGACAAAGCAGCTCAAGTTCAGGTGATCGGAGCCCGGTCACACACCATGAATTGCTACACTGACAGACCTAGAGAGCTGTTGCTCCTTAGTCAATGTTACTTATTTATGCAGCACACTAACTTGGTTATTTCTAAGTATGTGCAGCCAGACCTGAACTTGCCAGAGCATCAAAAGTATGACATTGAAAGGGGCCTCTAATTAGTCTTACCAAGGTACTCTTGGTCTTATGAATAATGCCAGGGTGTGTTACTCAAGAAGGTGTGTAGCTACATATAATGTGAGTAGTGTGCAGTGTGTGTATGTGTATATGTGTGTGTGTATATGTGTGTGTGTGCATGTAGCTATGTGTGTATAATATTAGCCTTAACACGTGTGAAGGGTCTGGGGACGAAAGTGGGGTGTGTACATTTTATTAAGCACCCCACCCTTTTGTATATGGAAGTGGTCTGGGGACAAGCCTAGTGTTGAAAACAGTCGTATGTTGGGAGTCCAACATTATTACTGCAGAAAGTGGATGTGACAGTGTTGATGCTATTTCAACTATGTGGACACACACAGGTTATATACCTTACTTAGTAACTTGGCAAAGATTTGTGCATAGTACTGGATACTTACTGCAACATAATATTATTATATACAATGTCATGTAAAAGAATTACTGAGGTGAGGCCGGCTTCTATTGTGCCCCCCCCCCCTTCCTAGTCCATATGCATGCCTGATCTATTGTGTATCATGTGTATGCTAGCTGAGACAGCTTCTGAGGGAGATGATATAGCTAGATATTTTGACTCATTCGGCAGACCAGAACACTGAGACACTGATAGCCCTGACTACAACTGTATTGAGCATCGGACATAGCTCAACCGGGACCATAGATTTCAGTCTATGAGTATCCACAATGAGACACTGCTGTCAGGCTTGGCTTTGATAACATTTCTCATCCATCACCAACACACTTGCATCGAATTTCCATCTACGCTGACAATAGATACTTTGAGATCTGACGATTTTTTCCGAATTTCCGTTTCCGTTTCCATTTCCGTTCCCGTTCCCGTTCCCGTTCCCGTTCCCGCTTTCCGTGTTTTCCACTTGCCCTAAAATTTTTACTGACGATGGGTACATGGAACACATACATACACATGTAATAACTTGTGTAGAACACTACTAAATAAGTGAAGTAAAAGGCTTACAGTCAATCTGAAAGCATATCGGTGTCACTATTACTCTCATTGTCTGTTTCACTCCCTGACTCACTTTCTGAATCACTTGTAGCTAGGTGCTAACAGAAGCTCAAGAAGTTCTGCATTTCTCTGTCATTGTCACTCAAGTGTGGCTGACCTCTATTCTCTTCTGTCTCCAACTCAGCAGTATCTTGAACAATTTTCTTCTCTTTTCCACTGGTACTGGGGAGGTTTGAGCAGTGTAGACATGCACATCCCTCCTGAGAACAGCTTTGCCCTTTCTTCCGACACCCAAACCTGCCTGTTGTACAGCCTGTCTTGCACTTGCATCCTTTCGTCAAGAGAAGTACTCTCTCATTGACAGTGGCTTGATTTTCATCGCTGTCCCAGTCTATGGAAAGGATGCCATCAATCACATTCCAGCCACAGCTAGTGATATCAGCTACTTGCATTGTGTTTCTGTCTGCTTGCCTCCACATATCAATCACCCAGCAAGAACGCTTCCAATGTCGCCAGAAAGCTTCAGTGGAGGGAACCATTTCGGCCTCAAAAGTAATTCGATCCCAAGAATTTTGGCGAATGTCTTCCAACCAATTTCTGTGTTGCTCCTCAACATCTGTGGATGAACTTTAAAAAGCTCTTGAAGTGGGACTCAGGTGAGCTTGACTCAAATGCAGTTGCATGTTTCTTAAAATAGACGGTGCCAATGAGGCGGAGAAAGGCCAAAAATCCTTGCTTATGGGCGTCATTGTCCAGTAGTGTGTCTGATAATAAACCCTGCGTGTACTGTGACTCTCCTGTTATAAACTCTGCATGCTGAAAGAAGTATCGCAAGAAAGTTGCTTTCCCCATTCCACTGAAAAAAGATATATAATCGCAGCCAGTGACAACAAACAGTGTTTGTACTACCTTTGTATGAGTGGCTGCTGCAACACTTGCCAGGTCAGGGTCATTAGAAAGTGCTGCTATTAATCGCTTCATATAGAGTAGTTTTAATTCTTGGGAGTTCATGTCACTAATCTGGACTATGATGTCCTTATCTTGCGTACATTGTAGGGGTAAGCCAATCATATAGACGTCTGTATCTGGGGACAAGACTAATATCTTGTTGCAGTTTGTCCTCTTGGCATGTAACCATAGCATGGTATCTGTTTCCTCTGCATTACAGGAATATGCTGGGTCAGGTTGCGGGCTGTTGTTTCCTTCCACAAACCAAGACGTGTTTGCTAGCTGCTCAGCAAAGGCTCCAGCAACATAAAACTTTTGATGTGATGAGAGGTAAGTGTGCACTTGCTTCAACATAAACTGTGCTAAAAAACATACGAGTGTACGCTTACATTAGCGGCAGTGTAGAACATTCTCTCTCCACTTTGTTGGTAGTCTTGTGGACTCATTTATGTCATCGCAAGTATGACCAGTGGCAATTGTTGCTGACTCATCCCTTCTCTTTTGCTCAAAGAATTTGGGGGTGTTATTAAGTCATCCTGGGTTGTCAAATAGTAGGTGTACCTCTGTGCAACCTCTTGAAAAGTGGGGGGTTATGTGCCTTTGCATTAAGAATCTAGCATAATCTCCATAGGTAGTGTGACTGCCAAGTGGGGAAGTATTAATCATAAACATTCCTTCCATCAGGCAGCACTGTGGATGCCATCCCTGAGAGTAATCATTAAGAATGATTGGTTCAGGACATTGCTTGTACCTGTTGGCTAAAGCTTTGGTCATGTAACTTTTCTGTCCCTTATTTGGGTTCCCCTGGTGGTCTGATATAGCTAATGGAAGGGCAATGAGCTGCTCTCCTGCTCTTTCAATTGGAATACCCGTGCGAAGACTCCACTTGATCTTCTTGCGCATGCAAGATAAAATCAGGTTCCTGTCCTTCTCTAGCTGTGAAATGCGCTGTTTGTTGACCTTTTTTGAGGAGAATGTTTGTAAGCGTCGCTTTCTCACTGTGGTTGACGTGCTTGGTCATTTTAGGATAAAGAATGTTATGTGGTTCAGGAATTCCCGTTGTCCTATATCACGAAAGCTAAGAAGATCACAGGATTGTTGGGTGGTAGTAGCTTTCTTTGTAAAGGGATTGATGAGCCCTCTGTCAGTACATACACGTTCTAGCATACCAGACTTATTGATTGCTTCTATTTGACAACCAATGTTGTGTTCCCTTTTAATGTCATCTGGTTTCTTTGATAGTGGTGATGATACAACTGTACATCCTCATGTTGTTTATTCTTCTCTTCAGGAAAGAGATGATTACTGAGATTTTCAAGTGCCTTTGTTCTGTAAGGTAGATAGTGAGCAATTCTGTTGATGTGGTCTGGAGAAGGTCTCACTATGGACATTTTGCATGCTTTATTAATAAGCATTTCATGACCTTCATCAATGGCAACAGAATGCCACTTTCCACCTGTGATACTTACAACAAATGCACCCTGCTGAAACATTGTGATTACTGACTCTGGCGTAGTAAGCATATCAGCTAGATGTCTAGATATGAGCTTTCGGTAGTTAGCATGGTCAAATGCAGTAAATACTGGTGCCATCTGTTTTACATAAGCTGTTCTGAGGTACCAGTCTCCACTCCTAATAGCTAAGAACAAACCCACGTAAGCAGCAATGTCCTGAAACACAAATTGTATCCAGAACCTCCAGGTGCTGTCTGTACGTGCTAGCTCCTGAATAAATGCTTTGAATTCGTCAAACTTACACAACGATTGTGTTTCGGATATAATCTTGTGGAGTGTTTCTGAGTTAAAGTTTGTTTTGTTAGCCATAATCTGGTTGGAAATAACCTTTAGAGGGTCTTCGATAATAGGGGACTGACCTTGTTTGAGGAACGTTGAGATCATAACCCTATACAAAGCTTCCCATACTTCTAGCAGGAAATGGTGGGTTCTCTTGAATTGCCCACATGTTTGGATTGATGCTACTGGGTACCCTGCAGCTTTAGCCAGATCTTTTAACCCTGCATCAAAGTAAGGCTTCATTAATGCTGATTGGAAATTCATCAGCATGTGCCAGTCGCCTGGGATGGAAATAACCCAATCTAGCTCTCTGCCATACTCAAACTTTAGGGATTGAAGTACTTCATATAATTTTTGATCGCCTTCAATCACTAGATACTCTCTGGTTTGATCCTGAATGAATTTTGAAAATAAGTCATGTAGCAGTTCAAGCAGAGTGTCTTTGCTGTCAGATATGGCATCCAGTACTTCAAGATAAGCTACTTGAGACTTCTCAGTATGGGTTGCTCTGGTCATGTTAAAATAATCCTGAATGTTAATGAATGGATGCTCTGAGCTACTGTCAGCAATGGCAAGCTTTTGTAACATGTAGCTAAATAGCTCATATTGCAAATCCTGTAATGATTCGTTCTCCGTCTCACTCATCATAAAATCATTTATTGATGAACAGTCAAGAGTTTTTACATGTTTTGAATGTTGAATCTGTACTAATGGTGGTTTAGGTTGATGACTAATCTCTATTTTATACTCAGTTCCTGTACGTGCTCGACAACGTGACTTAGATGCTGGTGATCAGGTGAGCTTCAGAGGAGATGGTATGGGTGAACTTCTCTCGGGTCGCTTCCTGGATGTCGACTGATGGGGCTGTATTGATTGTGGAGTCTGTCCGGTAAGTAAACTCAAAGAATTGCATGTACTCATACTACTGCTTGAAAGGGATGGTTCTTTTTGTGTTACTACAGCTTGTAATGGCTCACTTGGCGACGTAAGCTCCATATTGGCAATGCCCTCAATAATTGAACCCTGGCTTTGTACTGGAGCTATCGATGGTAGTGGTTGTACTAGCTGTACTGTTGTCCCATGCCAGCTGCTATTCTGAGTACCCTTAAGTACTCTTGCAAAGCTGTGTAAAAAATCAATATTGTCTACTGAAATGACAGTAAAGCTACTAGAATTAAAAAAGCCACTACAGGGGTGCCTTCCCTTCTTTGTGTCTACCTTGCTTTGAATAAATCTCTTTAGTGTGTCTTGAGATGAACACACCCCAAGCTTATTTAGTGCCTAGATTAGAAATGCACTTCCTCCCTGACTTTCAACTAGGTCTGCTACATAGGCATTGAGCAGCGGTCATCAACACAAAACATCATTGAACACAATAAAAAGTAGTGCCTGAGCCTTTTCTTGTGTTGTTCATTAGACATTGTTTGCTTGTTTACTATTCCCCTTCTTTCTGATGCAGATCTCGTCAGCATGCAGATAGCTTTCCAAAGTGTAGGATTCATCTGGTCAATTTCCCTATCAATATCAAGTGTGCTATACTCATCAACAAACATTTTATCCCTACCTAAATATCTCCGGCACTGATCTAGAATTTGAGCATTCAGGTTGTCCAAGACATCTTCCAAACCCAATTACTGGGGAGGTGAGTGTATGGTTTGAGGAGTTTGGGCCTGAAGAACCTTCTTTTCATGTTGACGAAGCTTTGATAAGGATTGTTGCAGTAGGGGAACCAAATCAGTGCTAGGACGGTATAAAAGAGTACCATACTTGCGTGCCTTGCATGCATATACTAGATGGTGTTGCAAAGCACTGGTTAAATTACTCAGTACCCATATGGACGTAACTTTTGTTTGTGCCTCGGACTCATGTAGGTCAATAGTAGCCAGGATTTCATCATGCTTTTCTAAGAAAAAGTCATGAGCAGCTGGTAAGAGGATAGCCTTTCTTTGTAGCAACTCCTAACCTACATGGACAATTGTTTTGTCCATAGCCAAATCACACACTTGTTGTAACGTACTGAGATTGTCTGCTGTGCTTATTTTCTGCCTGAATTCATTAAGTATTGACTGAAGGTCACTATCCTTGCTATATTTTTTTCCTTCTTGCAGGATGACTAAGTGAGATTTATAGCAAGAGTAGCACACCTTATCTCCTGATGTTAAATTGCCCTCCAAGCCAGCACTATCTCGTAAGTGTTCTACAATTAATTCAGCATTCGGGCATTGTCTGGGTTTTACATGCTTCAAGGAAATTCCACATGTGGGGCAATTTGCTGAGGCTGAACTGCATTGTATACTGTATAGTAGTGATGATTACATAGAGGGGTTGGAAATGGAATAGTGTCCCCTTCAATTTGAAGACTTTCGTCTTCTAAAATCTGCTTCATTGTATCACTGTCGGTTACTTTGCTGTGTGCAAAACAAATATCTAATCACATCATGTTTTATTTTCTCCCATCTAGGGCTGTGACTAGGATTTGCAGTAACCCTGCGTATATCATCTCGACATGGACGGCATACTATATCATCTAGTGTAATGCCATAATCAGTAACTGCATCACGAGCCTGAGTATTTTGCCATGTGTGTACCTGACTCATATGCTTGTGGCTGTGCTTACAAAGTGCACATACAACAGCTGGAGAGGAGTGTTCCTCAGCCTGATCCGAACCATAGGATAATCGTCGTCTGCTACTTCTGGTGGTCATAGACATGATGCTGCAACCTAGACATACCATGAAGTAATCTTTATGTTCATATTTTTTTTATGTATACCATATGCATACCTTTGGTAGTAGAACAGCTGGCATGTGGGTAGCCAAGACACGTGTGTAGTAATAATATCCCAATACTCGTAGATCGTACTCGCGCAAGCGCATATCTTGGAGCGATTATAACTTTTTTACCATACATGGGAACAATTCTAAATTTGATCTATAGCTTCAGCTGCATATCTATTTATGTCACAAAAACAATGATGCAATAATAATGGTCATAAAAAATTTTTAAATTTCCTGACGCTCTATAGCACTGTCCTTGAATAGAAAGGAGCGCTCGTTGTTTGACCTTTAGCGCGGTGTCTTCAAAGCCAGCTCATGGGATCTGGAATATATAGAGAGAGGTTAGTGCTGGTGGTGCATTGCAAAAATGAAAGAAATAGGATGTAGTAGTGAGAAGTTATACTAGTGGTTAAACTTGCAGAAGAGATTCGCTATAGCTTAGCGGAAGTGCGCTTCCGCTTAAATTAAAGTTGTACGTAGGTATATTGACTACCGCTCATTTGGCGGAACGACTGTTTAGCCAGCCATTCAGTACTATCAAGAGTATATAATAAGGAAAGGAAGAGCATATCGAACGCGCTATATGGTCCGTGTAATATGTATTCGGAAAGTCACGCGCCAGGAATTCAAACATTGACCAATGAGAGCGCTCGATTCAAATAACGAATTATGGGCGTGGTCTCGAGTGCAATAGCGGCTGAAAACGCGAGCAGATCGCGATACAAAACGAGCGTTCATGAAGAATCTAGCATAAAACTCACGAAAAAGGCCTCTATTTGTCGCAGTCCCGAGAAAAATTGAGTGTTTAGCGAATTGGCTTAGTCACGTGCGCAAGGCGGGAAGTCACGTTACTCTCCGGACACATAATTATTACACGGACCATATAGAGCGTTCGATACTCTCTTCTCTTATTATATACTCTTGGTACTATACTCTGATATTCAAGGATAGCTTGTAGCTAATTGTTAACAATTTTTTTGTGATGTCTAAAAGCACTGCAGGGGATCATTAATTTTTGCTAACATAGCTAGACCACTCCATTTTTTTCCACAGTGATTCCGCAAGATATGTTGAGTTCTCCCAGCTCACTTCCTCCTGTGCCAAATGATGTCAGAAATTCACCCTCTCATGTAAGCACATGCAGAAACTCGACATCCGAGTTCCACGTACACTCAGTCACATACACCACATCTGTTTCAATGGAGGGATAACTCAGTAACTTTTCACCACTCTCTTTCTTCCCAATCTGAAACTTTCTCAAGCTGTGAATACTACATAACACTACAATAGTTTCAGTTAAAATATCCGCGACATAGACATTCCCTTTGCTATCAAATTCTACATCCCAGGGACCTTGGAATTGTCTATCATCATTGCCAAAGCCGCCAAAGTGCTGGAGAATGTCAGGTCTGTATTGAGAATCTGGATACGGTTGTTTCGATTGTCAAATATGTACACTTTGTTATTGAGAGGATATGGATCACAATACCCAAAGGTCGATTGAACTCCAAATGCTTGCTCCCTTCCTTTCCCACTGCTACGATAAATTTCCCATCTGCATGGTGTGAAGTTTTGAATTCGATGATTGTTACTATCCACCACTAGTATGTTGTCATCACCATCCACTGCAACTCCACGGGGTGTATCAAATTTCCCATTTTCTGAACCATGTGAGTCAAAAGATAGACTTTTCTCTCCAGTTGGACTGAAGATGATATGGAGACACACACATCTATAATATTATATGTGTGCCTTAATTAGCTGAGATAGTATTTGTTACAGTGCCATATATCACACTCTAAGCAATGCAGACCTATAGATTCTGATTAGTTTTGAGTCTGTCACAGTTTATGTACTGATCCAAAATTGTGTAGGTATAACACAATGCATGCATGTTGCATATTCATAGCCCTAGCTATATTATATTATCAGACACCACTTTGTTATTGTAATACTTGTAATGAACTTTTATTATTCAGGTAATCTGAAAGTATAAAGACAAGCATCTTGCTCACTGGGAGAATTTCTGATGAAGACTGATAATAGAATACAATATAGATGTACATGAGCATAATAAAGTAACTACCATAACACTATGTAACACTTTTGTACTTTTGCAATACGTAATTTATGACATTGTCTAAAAATTGTGTAGCTAAATTTAATGATAGCATGTGGGTGGAGGAATTGGTTACCATATCAACAATGACTCGGAATGTATGCACGTAGCAAGATTCCTGCAGCAAATCCTGTAAGACTCTTGTATGGTTCTTGCATGCAAGATTGTGTACTGTTCATATCTTGCATGGCTGCAAGACTTGCAAGAATTAAATCTTGCAAGGGTAGACTTGCAAGATTATTGCAAGGTCTTGTAAGATTGTGGCCACTTCTCTTGCAATATGCAAGATTTTTGAGCAAGTATATAATATTCTCTTGCAAGATATGATACAAGCCAGCCTGCAAGCTTCTTGCACTGAGAGCCTTATGTATGGGGCCGCATCCTCACACACAGGCAGGCCCCGCCCCTTTCTGGGCTCTATAACCTTTGTACCGATGGGCTCTTTCTCTCTCTCGTCTTCTTTGAAGTCTCCTCTCTCTCCCTGCTCTTGGGCTGATGTAGAGGAGTAATGCTTGTCGTTTAATGATGCCATGTTAAATGTCTTCGTTTCGAAATTCAACGATCACGATTAAAACTAAAGTGCTTGAACGATGCTTGAACACGGTGGCAATGTATGTTGCACGCTTGCGCAGTGGAGGACGCAAACATTACAACATGCGGTCTGTATTGCGCGGAATATTTTGGAATGCGCACAGTGTATTGTGTATGAGCGGCGGCGCCGCTCGTACCATATATATAAACAATTCGCGCATGACTTTCTCGTCTATGTAGGGCTCGCTCAGGCTCGCCCCAATTATAATAATTATAGAATCGATCCAGTAATGCCATGCACATAATGTGAAAACCTGTTCACACTGTAAAAAACGTGATGGTCGAATTGACCCATGTTGGTTATGTCAGTTGCATGACTCCATTTTAGCACCATTAAGCTATCTACTCCAATGGTAAACGGCTTATGATATGATAAGCTAATGGCCATTTCTAAGCTAACGGCCTTTGTATACTTTATTCAATGATTTGCATGATTTGCAACAATTTCGAGCGCAACTGAGACGACCAAAATTGGTCAAAACACCCCTTTCTTTTTTTACAGTGCTCTAAGGCATAGCTATTCCAGGCATCCTTTTCATTCATAGATGCAGGGATGATTGAACAGATGAAGCCTGCCTGTTTACCTACCTTGCAAAATGTGCAATAGCTAAATGACAAACTTACAGGAATAATGGGCTATAAAACACTGAATAGAATATTATTAACATAATATTATGTAATAGGCTCAACCCTACTGTTAATAGCTGTAACTCTACCTACAGTCAGACTGCATGGGGGATAGCTATCCATTGAGAACATTTAGCTATACTGACAGTAGTGACAGTGACTTTTGACTGTGCCCTGTCTAGATTATTGTGCCTACCAGGAATGCAATGGAGAGTCTAAAATTTATTAAACAGTGACGGGAAGGGTAAGGAATATGGGTATCGGAATCAAACACACCTGATCCAAGATATCTTAAGCACATAATATTATAGCTATACGGTACTGGTGTGCACCAATCACGAGCATGCACTTTGCTGTTAGTATAAAAAGAGCTGCATGCAGAGATATATCTAGCTACAGCAACAATTAACTAACAATCAACTCTTCAATAATATCCTATCAATCACCAGCTCAAGGTCACAAGAGATGAAGCAAGCCACTCTAAAGCTTCTTCTTGTGCTGCTAGCAACAGCACTTGAAGCTTGCAGTCTGCATAGTGAAAAACAAGAATAGAATATTATTATACATGTACTGTGCACATGCACTAGGGTGGTACCTATTAATGTAATTATAGAATCAATCCAGTAATACCATGCACATAATGTGAAAACCTGTTCACTAAGGCATATTTCAGACATCCTTTTCATTCATAGATGCAGGGATGATTGAACAGATGAAGCCTGCCCGTTTACCTACCTTGCAAAATGTGCAATAAATGACAAACTTACAGGAACAATGGCCTATAAAACACTGGGAACAAAAGAATAGAATATTATTAACATAATATTATGTAATAGGCTCAACCCTACTGCTAATAGCTATAGCTAACTCTACCTACAGTCAGACTGCATGGGGGATATCCATTGAGAACATTTAGCTATACCGACAGTAGTGACAGTGACTTTTGACTGTGCCCGTCTAGATTATTGTGCCTACCAGGAATGCAATATGGAGAGTCTAAAAAAAACAGTGATGGGAAGGGTAAGAAATATGGGTATCAGAATCAAACACACCTGATCCGAGATATCTTATTATAAGCACATAATAGCTATACGGTACTGGTGTACACCAAGCACGAGCATGCACCGTGCTGTTAGTATAAAAAGAGCTGCATGCAGAGATAGCTGGCTACAGCAACAACTAACAAGCAACTCTTCAATAAATATCCAATCAATCACCAGCTCAAGGTCACAAGAGATGAAGCAAACCACTCTAAAGCTTCTTCTTGTGCTGCTAGCAACAGCACTTGAAGCTTACAGTCTGCGTAGTGAAAAACAAGAATAGAATATTATTAATGTACTGTGCACATGCACTATCTTGCATTAGGGTGGTAAGTATTAATGTAATTATAGAAACGATCCAGTAATACCATGTACATAATGTGAAAACCTGTTCACTAAGGCATATTCCAGGCATTCTTTTCATTCATAGATGCAGGGATGATTGAACAGATGAAGCCTGCGCATGCCTGTTTACCTACCTTGCAAAATGTGTAATAAAATAATGACAAACTTACAGGAACAATGGCCTATAAAACACTGGGAACAAAAGAATAGAATATTATTAACATAATATTATGTAATAGGCTCAACACTACTGCTAATAGCTATAATAACTCTATCTACAGTCAGACTGCATGGGGGATATCCATTGAGAACATTTAGCTATACTGACAGTAGTGACAGTGAGTTTTGACTGTGTCCCGTCTAGATTACTGTGCCTACCAGGAATGCAATGGAGAGTCTAAAAATTATTAAACAGTGACGGGAAGGGTAAGAAATATGGGTATCAGAACCAAACACACCTGATCCAAGATATCTTATTATAAGCACATAATATAGCTATACGGTACTGGTGTACACCAAGCATGAGCATGCACCGTGCTGTTAGTATAAAAAGAGCTGCATGCAGAAATAGCTGGCTGCAGCAACAACTAACAAGCAACTCTTCAATAATATCCAATCAATCACCAGCTCAAGGTCACAAGAGATGAAGCAAGCCACTCTAAAGCTTCTTCTTGTGCTGCTAGCAACAGCACTTGAAGCTTACAGTCTGCGTAGTGAAAAACAAGGTTAATTTAATTAAGTATGCTGGGACCAATGCCTATATAGCTAGTATCATTATGCATGTCCTGCATTGTATGCTATTATAGGTGAGAACAAGCCACAGAGGAGCCAGTCTGACTCACTGAAGACATGGCCACAGAATCTCAGGGAATCACTCTTGTCTTTGACTTATGAAGATGAGGCTCAAACTTCACATGTTTATATTGTAGTCTTTAAACAGGAAGCCACTGCCCAAGAGAGTAAGAAAAAAATTACGTGAACTCCCTAATACATGCAACGTGAATAACTGAGAATATTATTTTTTATGCATGCAGTTGACTTGCATAAGGAAGCTGTGAAGAAAATGGATAATGTTGGCCCAATTCTACGTGAGTATAGTATTGGAAACGATTTTCGTGGTTATTCTGCCTCTATGACCAAATAGTAAGAGATTAATTATTATCACAAACACAAATCTCATTCCAATGATGATTAATTTTATTACATGGCAGTGATGCAGAGAAAATACAGAATCATCGTTCTGTTGAATATGTTGAGAAAAGCAAGGTATGGCGTTAACTTAAAGCTTGCATTGTAGAGGAATTTCAATGTTCTTGCTTGGAGAATCAGTCTTGTTATACCAACCCAACTGAGTGATAATAGTTTTGCCCAGAAATTTGACTGCCTGCTGTAGTCTTCTTCAAGGAAATAATAATGAACAAGCAATGCACAAACATTAGCTTATATACATTAAAAAAAATGTATTGTTACAAAGACCAATTTGTATAGGCCATGCCAAATTAATTTCAAAATTAAAATGGAGTCAGTAGGTATAGAGAAAAAAATTATCAATTATAATGAACATTTCCCCTTTTAAGTAAGTTTATATACCACATAAGCCTTGTATCCTAGGTAACAGGGGTGGATTAACTAAGATATTCCCCCCCTCTGGCACTTATATTCCCTTGTCATGTAAAAGTGATTGGGCAGTGGCTCTTGGACTACAAACAATTTTGACAGCTACATGGCTGGCATCATAGTTGTACCTTGATTTTTTTTTTTTTTTTTTTTCGCAACAAGTATCAGGTTGATCGGGTCTGTTGAACAAGAAATTAATAATTTGGCATAGACTCAAGGATATAATAATAACAGTGAGCTAGCTATAGTTCTCTATTATAGATGCAAACGCTCTTATGGGACAGTTTTTGCTGAGGATTTAACATCATAGTTGAATACATTAGTTTTGTTGCATGACATGTGAAGTATAGCTAGCAATAATTAGTGTAAATGTATTGTGATAATATTATATTATAGCTCAGAGTGATATTGATTTGATTTGGTACAGGATGGGCAAGCTGTTTATTGGTATTGTCGTAATAGTCAGTCTGGTGCTCCTTGGGGTCTTGTGAGATCTTCACGTAGAAATTTTAACGCTAAACATTTAGGAAGCTACATTTATTCAAACAGTAAGTTTGACCAACAATTAGACCTTTGCATTAAGTTTTTAAATATTATAGATGGCAGAGGTTCTAACGTCTATGTGATTGATACGTAAGATTATACATCTCAATAATTCAGGCTGATCACATCGATTTGATCATTAATTATTACAATCTTGTAGCGGTATTGATACAAGTCACCCTCAGTTCCAAGGTCGTGCAATATGGGGAACTAACACTATTGATCACTTACGTACTGATGATCAGGGACATGGCACTCACGTTGCAGGCATGTGACAGCTGATAACTTAATTAATAGAGTAGTCATAATAATATTGTACTGTGTAATTATTACAATTATAGGAACAGTCATAAGCCACACATATGGAATAGCAAAGGGAGCAACTGCAATTGCTGTGCGGACTTGTTACAAAAACAACAAAGGAACAGCCACTTGCCCTGGCCAGTAAGGACTTAATTTCTATAGGATTATAATTTAGCCAATATTTTTATTCCACATCATGTATAGTCAAACAGTCGATGCAGTTCATTGGGTTGCTAACCAACACAGACAAGGAAGCAAGTCAATTATAAAGTAAGATGAATGCATGAATGTGTGTTCTCTAATCCAAGAATCGAATAAAACGTGGCAATATTAATTACAGATACTACCTATCTTTATATATATTATACCCATGCTTCATACAGTATGTCACTTGAATGGAAAAATGGCTTCCGATCCTTGGACGATGCTGTGAGGGCAGCCATCAGAAAAGGAATACATGTCTCGGTAGCCGCTGGAAATGGCTGGGTTGATGCTTGTACTGTGTCACCGGCAAGAGTAGCTCAAGCGTAAAGCATAGCTACTAATTTGATAGGCATGCATTCTCAATTAGCTATTATTGTAATGTATACTGCAGGGTGACAGTTGGAGCAATCAACATAAATAATGCAGCCAACTACAATTACGGTAGATGTATAGACATAAATGCACCCGTAAGTATAAAATTATAATATATCTGACATTTAATCTATAATTATCACATTACATCGTGGGCTTATTGTAATTATAGGGAGTAAACGTCAAATCAACTCTGCCAAATAGACGCACTGGAACATGGAGCGGTAATGAATATTGATTGACAGATTGAAACAGATCAATATCATGTAGACTTGTATAATGTTAATAATATAATGCAGGTACCTCAATGGCTGCTCCTCATGTTGTACGTTTCAAAAATGTGATAACTAGCTATTATAATTATTCTATCCCATTGTGTCCTTGGATATGAATTAAATTTTGTATACAAAGCCCTTAAGATCTGTGTGAATGTTACCCTCGCCCTTAGGAACTATTATAATACATGATAACACATAGTTACACTCTATAACTGTACAAATAGTGTTTATCAACCACTTGACATTCATCGGCAATGGTTGATAATCCAATATTCAGTGCTCTGATTTAATTCTGTAGGCAGGAGCAATGGCTGTGATTCTTCAGAGTCAATATTTAACTCCAAGTCAAATGAGCTCCAGGCTTGTTAATGTGTATGTTAAATTATATTAAGTGTTGACCTATTGCAATTTAGGATTTTTATTATTGTCAACAGTGCAACATTGAATCAGATGAAGAATTTGAGGCCAGGCACCCCAAATCGCATTCTCTTTATTCCATGCTATTCTTGAAATTGTCATGATAATACAGTCCTATACTGAAAACAAACTACTATTATAATTACTTAACCAGGCCAGATTAGTACTTTCATAATGTATACTGCTGATTTTGATTAGGCCAATGTTATGTTCATGCTGAAATTACTGAATGTAAGCTGCTCAAAATTAAATTTCAAATGCTAAACTTAAGCTAACTACGAAATTTATACAATAACATTACATGTCCCTTTGCAAGATTTTCATAGGTCATTAATTATTACATCCCCAGTAGTAATTTACTTTTTTGTGGTTATGAGGTAATTATGGTGTAATTTATGAGGTAATTATGAGAAAATTCAGGGCCTCGATATGGAGCCTTTCTGAGACTTGAAAATCGGTGAACATGTAGTCTAAGAGTAACTTACGTGTATATCCAGTAAATACTTTACTTTTTCTAACAAGTATACTGCTGGTCTGACTTCACACGTACCCTGTTACCATAATATGTACCATTTACTATATATAGCTACAGCTACTGGGGGTGTGGTGAAAGTTGTTTATATATAATTATTATCTTGGATACAAGGAGTGGCATAATAGTATGCTTGCTGGTACAACTATTCAACAGAAGTATCAGATAGCCACAAAATGTTTCTAGAGTGGCTGAATTAAGAGAAATTCAATGCTGATGGTCCATATAATATTATAGGAGTTAATAATAATATTATTATAGCATAACCAGAGTGACCACTAGATCTTTCTTTCCACCAAATGTCCAAAAGTACTGAAAATTAAGTTCAATTATCACAATCAAGGTGTACATACAGGAAAGGCCAGTTGAAGCCATAATATGTTTGATGTATGTGTCCATTCCATCAATAATTATATTAAAGCCAATTAAGTTAAGCTATGAAATGAACACAAAGCCAAAGCCAATCCCTGATGGAAACAAAGTACTAGTTTGTGCTACTATGTTAGCATAGAAGATTATAACATTGAGTGTGCCTATGGCAACTGTCAGGTTGAGTGCTAATAGAGAGACCACTAATCTATACATGTATCTGATACGATGAACACTAAGGTGATTGTTACGGTCATTCCAGGCCAGTAGGCTGGACAGGGCACACTTTTGAGTTCCCAAGAGACACACAAATAAAGGCCTGGTCGACAAGTGCCACACAATGTTTCCATACAATCTGAAGCATCAATTTGATCCAACTGTACAAAGTACAGTTTTAATTTGCTGTATACAGTGACTAGCTATAGCTGTAGCTAGCACTTTTTTGCCGTTACGTTACAATTAGATTATGCAGATTCAAGAAAGAAAATTATAAGCCTTTTTAACACTTTTGTCAACACTAGACTCCAGAAAACAAGCTATAGAAGAGCCGCTAAAAGAACTTCAAACCAAGTGCAGGGGCAACTGTAAACGGAGGAAACGGAAAGTGGAAACGGAAAACGGAAACGGAAAGCGGAAAAGGGAAAAGGGAAATGGTCGTCACAGCACAGTACAAGCTATCATGTCAATGCCAGGATAGGAGCTCGAGCAGCAAGTCCAGGAGTGCATCATTGGGTCGGTGTAAAACCTGGACTCTGGACTGGACTCATGAACTGACTGACATTTGTACACCTGATAAGGCTGTAAATGATGATATGACACATATTATGCCATGTATCCAACCATGCCCCTCCATTGTTCAGTGTACCAGTGGAGGATTTGGAGACTGAGTAAAATCAAGTTGTGGCTGTTTGTACAGTACATTAAAAGGCTCAGCACTGAGTATAGCTACCATCCATTCTCACAAGCAAGACCCAGATTATGCTAAAGCTCATTCATTTCATCCCAATTCAATTGCCAAAGCCAGTTTAATGTATGGACATTGTCAGATCAGATGATTAGATTCTAGAGCTTCGGCACACACACACACACACACACACACACACACACACACACACATGCACACACACACACGCACACACTTACACACGACACACCCACACCTTGTGCTGAAGGATAATATACAAGATATATGACAATGTCTCATAGAATTCTTCCTCATTATGTTTAATATGCATTAGTACTGATCTTCACAGGACTATGATTCTAAGCATTTAAGACTAATTTGCACACAATTCACATAAACTGTATTAGTTTGACTCAGAGTCCGATACATCCAGTTTTCTAAAAAAGGTTAGTCAGACTTGCTTATGCTGTGGTTTTGCATGTTGAAACCTGACAACAAAGCGCTGTTCGCTGGAAAATATGCCTACTTCCATCAATTTTTTTATCATTCTCAGTACCTAAATAGATCATTCACATTTCTCACTGTACTGGAAGTTGTTAGCTAATTCTTTCTCACTCTAATTTAAAACTTTAGCTATAGCTGAATATACTGAGATTTGGTGGTAGCTAGCTTTGCCTACACAGTGTTCTATAAATAGCTTGTGTGTCATGTGTGAGTGTGTGTCTGTGTGTGTGTGTGTGTGTGTGTGTGTGTGTGCCTAATTACGCCCTAGAATCCATGATCTGACCTAACAATGGAAGTTTAAAATTCTCAGTGGCAATTGAATTGGGATGAAATGAATGAGCATTAGCATAACCTGGGGCTTGATTGCGACAATGGATGGTGTACTCAGTGCTGAGCCTTTAATGTACTGTATATGTACAAACAGCCACAATTTTACTTGGTCTCCAAATCCTCTATGGCACACTGAACACTGGAGGGTCATGGTTGGATACATGGCATAGCTGTGTGTCATGATCATTATTCATAGCCTTATCAGGTGTCCAACTGTCAGTCAGTTTATGAGTCAAGGTTTTACTCCAACCCATGCACTCCTAGACTTGCTGCTCGAGCTCCTATCATGCCTAACTAGCTTGTACTATGACATTGTACATATTGCAGTGACGACCCTTTCCCTTTTCCACTTTCCGTTTCTGTTTCCGTTTTCCGTTTCCACTTTCCGTTTTCATTTTCCGTTTCCTCCGTTTACAGTTGCCCAAGTGCAGCATACGTCTGTGTATTCTAAGGAATCCCTATCTCGTTGATTGCTGTGGTGTCAGCTTCTGCCAGTCCTGTATTGAGCCCATACAGCAAAGCAACAAGCCATGTCCACTTTGCAATGTGGTTTTCACTGCTTCTATAGATATGCTGGCTGTTTTGAAAGATTGTGTCGAAAGGACATGAGAGATCATGTTGCAACAAATTTAGCTAATAGTATGCACATGTCCCTACAAGCTAATAACTATCATCAAGAATTGTAAAAACTTTTGGAGCAGCTAAAGCAACAGAATGAAATCATAGCCAAGCAACAAAAGGATTTAGAAGAATGCAAAACAAAAATTAGTAAAACTTAACGAGCATGTCGGAATACTTCCATTAGACTTCATTGTGCCAAAATACACCAAATTAGGCCACTGTAACTTTATTCATTGTTTCCCGTCCATGCAGGTGCTTCACCAGGATGCGGGCGGGCGGTAATTATTCCGGCATTATTCATTATTATGAATATCAGTAGAGTGTAAGTGTACATGCTGGAGATACTGTCAGATTCAGGACCAACCTTCACTTTTCCAAATAGCTCCTCAAAAGTACAGTCATGATCGATGTTGACAATGGTCTACGGGACCAATACTTTTCCCTTGTCCACACAGATACAAAGGCTAACATACATCAGGGGCGGATGCAGGGCTATTAAGGGGGGAGGGAATTCTACAAGATTTTGCACAATGCGCATGCGCAACCTGTTGACCACGCCCACTTTCGGCATTTCACGATGGCTAACAACGATACCAAGGCAAAAATTCATGGTTATTTCATCAGAAATCATTGAAATAGTTGCTATATCATCCGATGTTTTGTGCATTTATTGCATTTTCTGGACAAAAGGTAGGTCACTAGTGCAGGAAGGTAACTGCTGGGCTTGGAGGGCCCACTATGCCAGTCGTTTGTTGAGAAAGTGTCTGAAACTTGTGTAAATAGTATCAGATAGGAAAGCAAGTACATGTATCTGAAAAGTATTTGACAAAAATACCCATGTGTCTGAAAAATGTTAGGCAAAAATACCCATGTGTCTGAAAAATGTTTGGTAAAGATATCCATGTCTAAAAAATGTTCAACAGAAATATCAATGTGTCTAAAAAATAACATCAGTAATATTTCAATGTCAGAATTTTGTCTGACATATTCTTGTGTGGTATTTTCTTGTGTCCAAATACTAACACAAAAATTGCACTGTTCAAAATGTATTTAAATTGGTTTTGTATTGTTTCTAGACAGTGTCCGAATGTTGTGGTGGCTAGTCTGAAATATATTCAATGACACTTTTATGCATTCTTATGAAATTTAGACATACCTAGATAGTATGTAAAATGTGTTGTGATGATAGCATAAGTGTCTAAATTCTGATCGAGCAATGAATTATGTCTAAATTATGTTAGTTTTCTATAATTTTCACAGTAACTATTTCAGACAAGCTGTTCAGTGCAATGTCAGTGAAAATGTTATAATAATATTCATGGCAATTCATTAACAACCTAATAACAGGTCATGCTATGTACTCAACTGGACAAGTTACTATGATGATTGATAGATATCATACAGTGTAATGGTGAGAGTTGTGAAGAGTATACTGACACCTGTCATGTAATCCTGTGTACTGAGTCATCGTTTTTATACACATAGAGCCTAGTATCGTAAACCATGGGTGGCGGAGCCGGTCCGGCTGGTCAGGTTTTGGCCGGACCACTTTTTTGCCGCATTAATTATTCATAAAATGATAGGCGTTTCCTTGGGCTTAATTTGCTTTTTAGAAATCACTACCATTTTTTCTCTCTGTCTCATTAACCACTCGTCGGCAGCGGTAGCATGCCAGTAACCTCGCTCGCGGGTATTAAATCGCACCGAGATGGTACCAAGAGGGCCCTCTTTCGGAATCGGTAGTGCGCATGCGCAAACTCCCCCGCAAACCGCAAGATTCCCGCCCCACCCGCGATCGCGCTTGCATAGCGCGCCGTCCCGCGAACTTCCGCTATAGCGATTCGCGGTCCAGCGAACTCGAGCTACGCTTGTTTCAGCGCCACGAAAAGTTTGCGAATTCACGCTGCACAATGAGTTGCGTGTTGCGTTGCATCGCCTTCGCGTCGACGCTTATAGCAACGAAGAGCGTGCCGTCCCGAGAACTCGCATTAATTTTGTTCCAGCGCCACGAAGAGTCTACTAACGACTGCGTTGCATCGACGCTTGTAGCAACGAAGAGCGTGCCGTCCAGCGAACTCGTATTAATTTTGTTCCAGCGACACGAAAAGAAAGTGCGCCGTCCCGCGAACGCCCACAATTGCCGCGCTCGCGCTTGCGTAGCGCGCCGTCCCGCGAACTTGAGCTACGCATTCATTTTGCTCCAGCGCCACGAAAAGTCTGCGAATCGCGCGCTGCACAATGCGTTACGTTGCGTCGCCTTCGCGTCGATGTTTGTAGCAACGCAACGCGACGCTAGGGTAGACTCGCATTCTATCTTCGCGTTCCTTCGTCTTGCGCCAAGAATTCGATAAAGATTGTTAATTAGAAAAATTCGCGTTCCGCACATTAACGCTACACAAGGCCTTGCGTCCTATTGTGAACCGGCAATTAGGGCCTCAAGCACCATTTGAAAACGTCAGGCATTGTCATTTAACTTGTATACTGCATTCAGTTCAGCTTTTAATTATGCGTTTACTTGCAGTTATTATAGAGACATGCATTTATCCTTTGTGTGTCATCTGCTTTTAGCTATAGTATAAACAATTTTTACATGGTTGTACTTGAGCTTTGCCCAATTTTTAGAGGAAATTATTCAACATTCTAGCTGCATGCACATTGTATTCCTATATAATGTACATGATTATCTTTGCCAAAAATTCGAAAAATTTTCCATCATTTAGTGTCAAATGACTAGAGGTGTCAAATAATTAGAGGTGCCAAATGTTTAGAAGATCTATGGTATCATGTATTCTCTATTTTCTTCTGTATATAATACAAGGTCACATATTCTAACATTAAATGTCCCCTTCACTCGCTCAGTGAGTTCTTTTAACTCTTTTTTTTTTTTTTTGTCACACTGCAAAAATGTGGAACCAGTTACCTTTCAAATTGGTTACCAATCCATCTTTTCTATCTTTTAAGAAAGCACTAAGTAATCATACATTTGTTTGAGTATTATATTTTGTAAGTTTATATGTTTTTACTTGTTGGACACTGCTGCAATACTGTTATTGTTTGTATCACTACATAGTATGTATCATCTTGTCATATCTGTACCTGTATCACTTTGCTATTCTACTAATAAATTAAGTGAATTTACAAAGCACCAAGGATTTATAACAAATATAAAATAGCCATACAATCACCATACAATCCAGAAGTTATTATTTACCTTTTCACCCAAAATAATAACTTCTGGATTAAACCCTAGACATACTGCTTATCATATTATGTATGGCCATTTATATTTGCTATAAATCCTTGGTGCTTTGTAATTATGTAAAATTTGTAACAATGTCATAGAGAATAGTACTCAGCTAGAAAGCAACAATGTCCTGGAAAGCTTGAACATTGAGAGAGGATAGTCTTGACTCTTTGATTGTCAAATTATGGAGCCAAAAGTATTTTTTTTATCACGCACTGTTGGAACACAATATTAATCACACACTTCAGAGTACAATGCAAGGTTTTATACAGGATTTTTTTTTTGTCAGACACACACTGAATAATAATATTATAATGTATAATCATGTATTAGCTAGTCGGGGGGGGGGGGGGGGGAGAGGGCAGTGGCGTCACCAGGGGGGTGCATGTGGGTTCATATGCACCCAGTCCATATACCAGTGCAACCTTTAAATTACAGTTTTAATGTTTATCAGGTCCTAGCTGTTAACTCACTGTATGCATTGTTTAGTTGTCTAGTATTTACTAAACACAATCACAGCTAACAATAATACACTGTCATGTATATGTGCATGTAGTGTGTGCATGCACTAGTGACAGTCTGGTAATAATACAATTAATGGCTTGTAAAATTCTGTTAGCTTTGTGCTCACACCTGCACCTGTGCATGTAATCATTATCACACTTCTAAGCATGCACCCAGTACATAAACTTACCGGTATATACCTAGAGACGCCACTGGGAGAGGGGACACAATATGCCTAATTAACTTGAAAAAGTACTATATATCAAAGTGCACATGCCCCCTTGCACCCCAAATAATAATTATTAAATGAAACCCTGGACATGCTGCTTGTCATAAAAATAATAAATTATGTATGGCTATTTTATATTTGCTGTGAATGCCTGATCCTTTGTATTATACATGGGAAAGACAAATTCACTTAATTATAGAGGCACCCCATGGCATAAATCCTTGACTGAATTTGTTTGGTGTGTGTCTATACATGGGAAGGATTTGGTACAAAAGGTTTAATGAAATCATTCCCATCAATTTTCATGGAATTTATGTCATTGAAAAGACGTAAATCCTTACCATGAGTGACTCATGGGATTTTCTTCCATTTTACTGAAATCTTGTTGCTACCATAGTGAATATCTTTGAAGTATGTGCATATGAATGTCGATCTGTCATCCCTGAGAGACCATTAATCTGAGCTACTGGTATGCATGGTCTCTTTGTAATCATAGTGGTCACCACCTTAATAGTAAATCCACCCTGAGTGCCATCTCCCCCTGTACACCACCACTGAAAATAATTATGTTACTCTGAACTTCATGCAGTATTAATGTATTTCCATGGTCTCATTGTCACCATAATGGTGACCACTAATGAATCACATGCATGCATATGTATACTGATTGATGTTTTGTTAGGGGTCAGGTATATTGAGACTGACATTCATATACACACAGCCTGCCTAGATTTTCATTAGATTGTCACCATTAAACACCTAACAAGATTTTGTGTGTATTGGAATGTTCCTCCCTCCTATAGAAGATACTTTGAAAACATGGTCTCTTTATCAGGGTTGGGTTTGGGCCATAATGGCTACCATACTGTGTCTTATAATTAATGTTTAGAAGAATTACAGTATTATCACTCACAGTTATTGAAATCTCGTTGCTACCATAATGAATATCTTAGAATGTGCATGTGAATGTCTATCTATCATCCCTGAGAGACCGTTAATCTGAGCTACTGGTATGCATGATCTCTTTGTCACCATAATGGTGACCACTAAGAGACCACATGCGTGTATACAGATAGACAGTTGGATAGTGGTAAGGTATTGAAATACATACACCTCATAACACACAGCCTGCCTAGATGTGCATTAGATTGTCACCATTAAACACCTAACATGTCCCTCCCTCCTATAGAAGGTACTTCGAACGCATGGTCTCTTAATCACAATAATGATTACCATCATTTTTAGACTTTGTATCTGTCTTAATTATTAATGTTTAGAAGAACTATTTGGAGCTATTGAATCTCGTTGTTACCATAATGAATATCTTAGAAGAACGTGCATGTGAATGTTGATCTGAATGTATGCTATCCCTGTACATCACCACTGAAAATAATTATGGAAACTCATGCAGTATATATTTTCTGTCATTTGAACATAATGAATTAGACGGCAAATATTCTCTCATTGGTTGTTATTGTTAGCATGCACATGTGTATGCATGATGAGGTATGCAGTGTATTGGTTACAGCTTCCTGTGTATGGAATTTTGATAAGTATTTAGTTGTATTGCAATGTTTGCGTGTAGTGATCTGATTAGGCAGGATGTTGTAGGTGGTTGTGCTGGATTTAAGCGGTTGAGTTAGGCACTCTCAGCAACTGTGGTAAGTATACTAAATCTTACCTGCCACATTTCACAGGAGGATACAGGTATGTGATTATTGTGTTGGGCAATATTTATGTTATTCTCTGCCTACATATGTGGTGAATGAGTGTAAAAGTACCATCTGTGGTGCTCTTGTTGCGAGGGAGATGACATTAAGTCTGGCCTTATCTACTGGAGACCCAGTGGAGAGCAGAGTTACTCCAGCTACAAATGGCCCAGATATTACTGCAGGGAGATATACCACTCATAGGTAGAGGGACTCTCATTGGACTAAAGAATTTAAACTGACTTCCTGGGGTGTTTTTTTGTGCTATATAGGATTTTATGTTGTTGTTTTTTTGTGTGGTGATCGATGTTTTTTACCATGGGTTAGGCTGGCCACCTGCCCTAAAACTTTAGCCGCATGCTTTGTAGCTATAGATTTCCAACTGGCCCACCCCAACTCATCCTTATTGTTATTATTATTATTATTATTACATCCATTAGGAGCTGTGCTGGCAGTTGCAAGCATTTGTTAGTGTGTTGGACTTGGTTTATCGGTAATACATTCCACTCTATTGCTGCCAATACCCAATAAGTTATTAAAGAGAAACAATGTGCAAATAATGCAGGATTTGGTAGTGCATGAGGAGATGAGAGATATTATTATATTTGTTCCATATCTCTTTGTCATCATAATAGTGACATGCTAGGAGACCTCATATATGTAGAGTGATAGACAGGTAAGACTGACATTCATATACACACAGCCTGCCTAGATACTCATTAGAAGGTACTTCGAACACATGGTCTCTTAATCACAATAACAGTTACCATCATTTTTAAACTTTGTATCTGTCTTAATTATTAATGTTTATTCGGAGCTATTGAAATCTCGTTGTTATCATAATGAATATCTTAGAAGAATGTGCATGTGAATGTTGATCTGAATGTACGCTATCCCCATACATCACCATTGAAAATAATTGAAACTTATGCAGTCATGATATTATTATATTGTCCATGGTCTCTTTGTCACCATAATGGTAAACACTAAGACACCACATGCATGTATACTGATAGACAATTGGTTAGGGGTAATTATAAGGTATTGTACAGCCTTCCTAGATGTGCATTAAATTGTCACCATTAAACACCTAACACATATAGAAGGTACTTTGGACATATTGGGTATATTGAGACTGACATTCATATACACACAGCCTGCCTAGATGATCATTAGATTGTCACCATTAAACACCTAACAAGATTTTGTGTGTATTGGAATGTCCCTCCCTCCTATAAAAAATACTTGAGTGCATGGTTTCTTCATCACCGTAATGATTACCATACTGTGTCTTATAATTAATGTTTAGAAGAACTACAGTGTTATTCAGAGCAATTAAATTCTAGTTGCTATCATGATGAATATCTTAAGCGTATGTAAATGTCGATCTGTCATCCATGAGAGATTGTTAATCTGAGCTACTGGTATGCATGGTCTCTTTGTAATCATAGTGGCCACCACCTTAGTAATTTTTAATAGTAAATCACATCACACATCACCACTGAAAATAATTATGTCACTGCAGTATTAATATATATATTGTCCATGATCTCTTTGTCACCATAATAGTGACCACTAAGAGACCATATGTATGTATACTGATAGACAGTTTGTTAGGGGTAAGGTATACTGAGACTGAGAGTGACATTCGTATACACACAGCCTGCCTACCATAATGATTACCTATCTTAGAAGAATGTGCATGTGAATGTTGATCTGAATGTACACCGTCCCTGTACATCACCACTGAAAATAATTGAAACTCATGCAGTCATGATATTACTATATTGTCCGCTGTCTCTTTGTCACCATAATGGTAACCACTAAGAGACCACATGCATGTATACTGATAGACATTTGGTTAGGGGTAATTATAAGGCATTGTACAGCCTGCCTAGATGTGCATTAGATTGTCACCATTAAACATCTAACACATCCCTCCCTCCTATAGAAGGTACTTTGGACGTATGGTCTCTTAATCACAATAATGGTTACTATCATTTTTAGACTTTGTATCTGTCTTAATTATTAATGTTTAGAAGAAATATTCGGAGCTATCGAAATCTTGTTGTTACCATAATGAATATCTTAGAAGAATGTGCATGTGAATGTTGATCTGAATGTATGCTATCCCTGTACATCACCACTGAAAATAATTGAAACTCATACAGTCGTGATATAATTATATTGTCCATGGTCTCTTTGTCACCATTATGGTGACCACTAAGAGACCATATGTATGCATACTGATAGACAGTTTGTTAGGGGTAAGGTATATATACTGAGACTGAGAGTGACATTTGTATACACACAGCCTGCCTACCATAATGATTACCTATCTTAGAAGAATGTGCATGTGAATGTTGATCTGAATGTACACCGTCCCTGTACATCACCACTGAAAATAATTGAAACTCATGCAGTCATGATATTATTATATTGTCCGCTGTCTCTTTGTCAACATAATGGTAACCACTAAGAGACCACATGCATGTATACTGATAGACAATTGGTTAGGGGTAATTATAAGGCATTGTATAGCCTTCATAGATGTGCATTAGATTGTTACCATTAAACACCTAACACATCCCTTCCTCCTATAGAAGGTACTTTGGACGTATGGTCTCTTAATCACAATAATGGTTACCATCATTTTTAGACTTTGTATCTGTCTTAATTATTAATGTTCAGAAGAAATATTCGGAGCTATTGAAATCTTGTTGTTACCATAATGAATATCTTAGAAGAATGTGCATGTGAATGTTGATCTGAATGTATGCTATCCCTGTACATTACCACTGAAAATAATTGAAACTCATACAGTAATGATATTATTATATTGTCCATGGTCTCTTTGATACCATTATGGTGACCACTAAGAGACCATATGTATGTATACTGATAGACAGTTTGTTAGGGGTAAGGTATATTGAGACTGACATTCATATACACACGGCCTGCCTAGGTGTTCATTAGATTGTCACCATTAAACACCTAACAAGATTTTGTGTGTATTGGAATGTCTCTCCCTCCTATAGAAAATACTTGAGCGCATGGTTTCTTCATCACCGTAATGATTACCATACTGTGTCTTATAATTAATGTCGAACTGTCATCCCTGAGAGATCGTTAATCTGATCTACTGGTATGCATGGTCTTAGTGGTCACCACCTTAATATTAAAATCCACCCTGAGTGCCATCCCCCCTGTACATCACCACTGAAAATAATTATGTCACTGCAGTATTAATATATTGTGCATGGTCTCTTTGTCACCATAAAGGTGCATGACAACTAAGAGACCACATGCATGTATACTGATAGACAATTGGTTAGGGGTAATTATAAGGTATTGTACAGTCTGCCTAGATGTGCATTAGATTGTCACCATTAAACACCTAACACATCCCTCCCTCCACTAGAAGGTACTTCAAATGCATGGCCTCTTAATCACAAGTACAGTTACCATCATTTTTAGACTTTGTATCTGTCTTAATTATTAATGTTTATTTGGACCTATTGAAATCTCGTTACCATAATGAATATCTTAGAAGAATGTGCATGTGAATGTTGATCTGAATGTATGCTATCCATGTACATCACCACTGAAAATAATTGAAACTCATACTGTCATGATAATATTATATTGTCCATGGTCTCTTTGTCACCATAATGGTAATTACTAAGAGACCGCATGTATGTATACAGATAGACAGTTTGTTAGGGGTAAGGTATATTGAGACTGACATTCATTTACACATAGCCTAACCTAGATACTCATTAGGTTGTCACCAGCCATTAAGCACAAAACAAGATTTTGTGTGTATTGGAATGTCCCTCCCTCCTATAGGAAATACTTTGAGTTCATAGTTTCCTTATCACCGTAATTGTTACCATACTGTTTCTAATAATTTATGTTTAGAAAAACTACACTATTATTCGGAGCTATTGATATCTCGTTGCTACCATAATGAATATCTTAGTGCATGTGAAAGTCAATCTGTCATCCCTGAGAGACTGTTAATCAGAGCTACTGGTATGCATGGTCTCTTTGTAATCATAGTGGTCACCACCTTAGCAATTTTTTTAATAATAAATCCACCCTGAGTGCCATCCCCCCTGTACATCACCACTGAAAATAATTATGTCACTGCAGTATTAATATATTGTGCATGGTCTCTTTGTCACCATAATGGTGACCACTAAGAGACCACATGCATGTATACTGATAGACAATTGGTTAGGGGTAATTATAAGGCATTGTATAGCCTGCCTGGATGTGCATTAGATCGTCACCATTAAACACCTAACACATCTCTCCCTCCTATAGAAGGTACTTCAAACACATGGTCTCTTAATCACAATAATGATTTAGACTTTATATCTGTCTTAATTATTAATGTTCAGAAGAAATATTCGGAGCTATTGAAATCTTGTTGTTACCATAGTGAATATCTTAGAAGAATGTGCATGTGAATGTTGATCTGAATGTACGCTATCCCTGTACATCACCATTGAAAATAATTGAAACTCATACAGTCATGATATTATTATATTGTCCATGGTCTCTTTGTTACCATTATGGTGACCACTAAGGTACCATATGTATGTATACTGATAGACAGTTTGTTAGGGGTAAGGTATATATTGAGACTGACATTCACATACACACAGCCTGCCTAGATGTTCATTAGATTGTCACCATTAAACACTTAACAAGATTTTGTGTGTATTGGAATGTCCCTTCCTCCTATAGGAAATACTTGAGCGCATGGTTTCTTCATCACCGTAATGGTTACCATACCGTGTGTCTTATAATTAATGTTTAGAAGAACTACAGTATTATTCAGAGCAATTAAATTCTCGTTGCTATCATAATGAATATCTTAAGCACATGTGAATGTCGATCTGTCATCCCTGAGAGATCGTTAATCTGAGCTACTGGTATGCATGGTCTCTTTGTAATCATAGTGGTCACCACCTTAGTAATTTTTAATAGTAAATCCACCCTGAGTGCCATCCCCCCTGTACATCATCACTGAAAATAATTATGTCACTGCAGTATTAATATATATATCGTGCATGGTCTCTTTGTCACCATAATGGTGACCACTAAGAGACCACATGCATGTATACTGATAGACAATTAGTTAGGGGTAACTATAAGGTATTGTATAGCCTGCAGCTGCCTAGATGTACATTAGATTGTCACAATTAAACACCTAACACATCCCTCCCTCCTATAGAAGGTACTTCGAACGCATGTCCTCTTAATCACAATAATGGCTACCATCATTTTTAGATTTTGTATCTGTCTTAAATGTTCAGAAGAAATATTCGGAGCTATTGAAATCTCATTGTTACCATAATGAATATCATAGAAGTATGTACATGTGAATCTTGATCTGAATGTACGCTATCCCTGTTCATCACCATCGAAAATAATTGAAACTCATACAGTCATGATATTATTATAGTGTCCATGGTCTCTTTGTCACCATTATGGTGACCACTAAGAGACCATATGTATGTATACTGATAGATAGTTTGTTAGGGGTAAGGTAT
The DNA here is from genome assembly GCA_964291365.2 of Stappiaceae bacterium. Lineage (GTDB taxonomy): Bacteria > Pseudomonadota > Alphaproteobacteria > Rhizobiales > Stappiaceae > JBDWFY01. The sequence goes on along the minus strand of OZ220000.1, from coordinate 106,283 downwards.
ACTCAGACTGACATTTGTATACACACAGCCTGCCTACCATAATGAATACCTATCTTCAAAGAATGTGCATGTGAATGTTGATCTGAATGTACGTACGCTATCCCTGTACATCACCACTGAAAATCATTGAAATTCATGCAGTCATGATATTATTATATTGTCCATGGTCTCTTTGTTACCATTATGGTGACCACTAAGAGACTATATGTATGTATACTGATAGACGGTTTGTTAGGGGTAAGGTATATTGAGCTCGAGACTGACATTCATATACTCACAGCCTGCCTAGATGTACATTAGATTGTCACCATTAAACACCTAACACATCCCTCCCTCCTATAGAAGGTACTTCGAACACATGGTCTCTTAATCATAATAATGGTTACCATCATTTTTAGACTTTGTATTTATCTTAATTATTAATGTTCAGAAAAAATATTCGGAGTTATTGAAATCTTGTTGTTACCATAATGAATATCTTAGAAGAATATGCATGTGAATGTTGATCTGAATGTACGCTATCCCTGTACATCACCTCTGAAAATAATTGAAACTCATACAGTCATGATATTATTATATTGTCCATGGTCTCTTTGTCACCATTATGGTGACCACTAAGAGACCATATGTATGTATACTGATAGATAGTTTGTTAGGGGTAAGGTATACTCAGACTGACATTCGTATACACACAGCCTGCCTACCATAATGAATACCAATCTTCAAAGAATGTGCATGTGAATGTTGATCTGAATGTACGTACGCTATCCCTGTACATCACCACTGAAAATCATTGAAATTCATGCAGTCATGATATTATTATATTGTCCATGGTCTCTTTGTTACCATTATGGTGACCACTAAGAGACTATATGTATGTATACTGATAGATGGTTTGTTAGGGGTAAGGTATATTGAGCTCGAGACTGGCATTCATATACACAGCCTGCCTAGATGTACATTAGATTGTCACCATTAAACACCTAACACATCCCTCCCTCCTATAGAAGATACTTCGAACACATGGTCTCATAATCATAATAATGGTTACCATCATTTTTGGACTTTGTATTTGTCTTAATTATTAATGTTCAGAAAAAAATATTCGGAGTTATTCAAATCTTGTTGTTACCATAATGAATATCTTAGAAGAATGTGCATGTGAATGTTGATCTGAATGTATGCTATCCCTGTACATCACCACTGAAAATAATTGAAACTCATACAGTAATGATATTATTATATTGTCCATGGTCTCTTTGATACCATTATGGTGACCACTAAGAGACCATATGTATGTATACTGATAGACAGTTTGTTAGGGGTAAGGTATATTGAGACTGACATTCATATACACACGGCCTGCCTAGGTGTTCATTAGATTGTCACCATTAAACACCTAACAAGATTTTGTGTGTATTGGAATGTCCCTCCCTCCTATAGAAAATACTTGAGCGCATGGTTTCTTCATCACCGTAATGATTACCATACTGTGTCTTATAATTAATGTCGAACTGTCATCCCTGAGAGATCGTTAATCTGATCTACTGGTATGCATGGTCTTAGTGGTCACCACCTTAATATTAAAATCCACCCTGAGTGCCATCCCCCCTGTACATCACCACTGAAAATAATTATGTCACTGCAGTATTAATATATTGTGCATGGTCTCTTTGTCACCATAAAGGTGCATGACAACTAAGAGACCACATGCATGTATACTGATAGACAATTGGTTAGGGGTAATTATAAGGTATTGTACAGCCTGCCTAGATGTGCATTAGATTGTCACCATTAAACACCTAACACATCCCTCCCTCCACTAGAAGGTACTTCAAATGCATGGCCTCTTAATCACAAGTACAGTTACCATCATTTTTAGACTTTGTATCTGTCTTAATTATTAATGTTTATTTGGACCTATTGAAATCTCGTTACCATAATGAATATCTTAGAAGAATGTGCATGTGAATGTTGATCTGAATGTATGCTATCCATGTACATCACCACTGAAAATAATTGAAACTCATACTGTCATGATAATATTATATTGTCCATGGTCTCTTTGTCACCATAATGGTAATTACTAAGAGACCGCATGTATGTATACAGATAGACAGTTTGTTAGGGGTAAGGTATATTGAGACTGACATTCATTTACACATAGCCTAACCTAGATACTCATTAGGTTGTCACCAGCCATTAAGCACAAAACAAGATTTTGTGTGTATTGGAATGTCCCTCCCTCCTATAGGAAATACTTTGAGTTCATAGTTTCCTTATCACCGTAATTGTTACCATACTGTTTCTAATAATTTATGTTTAGAAAAACTACAGTATTATTCGGAGCTATTGATATCTCGTTGCTACCATAATGAATATCTTAGTGCATGTGAAAGTCGATCTGTCATCCCTGAGAGACTGTTAATCAGAGCTACTGGTATGCATGGTCTCTTTGTAATCATAGTGGTCACCACCTTAGCAATTTTTTTAATAATAAATCCACCCTGAGTGCCATCCCCCCTGTACATCACCACTGAAAATAATTATGTCACTGCAGTATTAATATATTGTGCATGGTCTCTTTGTCACCATAATGGTGACCACTAAGAGACCACATGCATGTATACTGATAGACAATTGGTTAGGTGTAATTATGAGGCATTGTATAGCCTGCCTGGATGTGCATTAGATCGTCACCATTAAACACCTAACACATCTCTCCCTCCTATAGAAGGTACTTCAAACACATGGTCTCTTAATCACAATAATGATTGTAGACTTTATATCTGTCTTAATTATTAATGTTCAGAAGAAATATTCGGAGCTATTGAAATCTTGTTGTTACCATAATGAATATCTTAGAAGAATGTGCATGTGAATGTTGATCTGAATGTATGCTATCCCTGTACATCACCACTGAAAATAATTGAAACTCATACAGTCATGATATTATTATATTGTCCATGGTCTCTTTGTCACCATTATGGTGACCACTAAGAGACCATATGTATGCATACTGATAGACATTTTGTTAGGGGTAAGGTATACTGAGACTGAGAGTGACATTTGTATACACACAGCCTGCCTACCATAATGATTACCTATCTTAGAAGAATGTGCATGTGAATGTTGATCTGAATGTACACCGTCCCTGTACATCACCACTGAAAATAATTGAAACTCATGCAGTCATGATATTATTATATTGTCCGCTGTCTCTTTGTCAACATAATGGTAACCACTAAGAGACCACATGCATGTATACTGATAGACAATTGGTTAGGGGTAATTATAAGGCATTGTATAGCCTTCATAGATGTGCATTAGATTGTTACCATTAAACACCTAACACATCCCTTCCTCCTATAGAAGGTACTTTGGACGTATGATCTCTTAATCACAATAATGGTTACCATCATTTTTAGACTTTGTATCTGTCTTAATTATTAATGTTCAGAAGAAATATTCGGAGCTATTGAAATCTTGTTGTTACCATAATGAATATCTTAGAAGAATGTGCATGTGAATGTTGATCTGAATGTATGCTATCCCTGTACATCACCACTGAAAATAATTGAAACTCATACAGTAATGATATTATTATATTGTCCATGGTCTCTTTGATACCATTATGGTGACCACTAAGAGACCATATGTATGTATACTGATAGACAGTTTGTTAGGGGTAAGGTATATTGAGACTGACATTCATATACACACGGCCTGCCTAGGTGTTCATTAGATTGTCACCATTAAACACCTAACAAGATTTTGTGTGTATTGGAATGTCTCTCCCTCCTATAGAAAATACTTGAGCGCATGGTTTCTTCATCACCGTAATGATTACCATACTGTGTCTTATAATTAATGTCGAACTGTCATCCCTGAGAGATCGTTAATCTGATCTACTGGTATGCATGGTCTTAGTGGTCACCACCTTAATATTAAAATCCACCCTGAGTGCCATCCCCCCTGTACATCACCACTGAAAATAATTATGTCACTGCAGTATTAATATATTGTGCATGGTCTCTTTGTCACCATAAAGGTGCATGACAACTAAGAGACCACATGCATGTATACTGATAGACAATTGGTTAGGGGTAATTATAAGGTATTGTACAGTCTGCCTAGATGTGCATTAGATTGTCACCATTAAACACCTAACACATCCCTCCCTCCACTAGAAGGTACTTCAAATGCATGGCCTCTTAATCACAAGTACAGTTACCATCATTTTTAGACTTTGTATCTGTCTTAATTATTAATGTTTATTTGGACCTATTGAAATCTCGTTACCATAATGAATATCTTAGAAGAATGTGCATGTGAATGTTGATCTGAATGTATGCTATCCATGTACATCACCACTGAAAATAATTGAAACTCATACTGTCATGATAATATTATATTGTCCATGGTCTCTTTGTCACCATAATGGTAATTACTAAGAGACCGCATGTATGTATACAGATAGACAGTTTGTTAGGGGTAAGGTATATTGAGACTGACATTCATTTACACATAGCCTAACCTAGATACTCATTAGGTTGTCACCAGCCATTAAGCACAAAACAAGATTTTGTGTGTATTGGAATGTCCCTCCCTCCTATAGGAAATACTTTGAGTTCATAGTTTCCTTATCACCGTAATTGTTACCATACTGTTTCTAATAATTTATGTTTAGAAAAACTACAGTATTATTCGGAGCTATTGATATCTCGTTGCTACCATAATGAATATCTTAGTGCATGTGAAAGTCGATCTGTCATCCCTGAGAGACTGTTAATCAGAGCTACTGGTATGCATGGTCTCTTTGTAATCATAGTGGTCACCACCTTAGCAATTTTTTTAGGGGTAAGGTATATATTGAGACTGACATTCATATACACACAGCCAGCCTAGATGTTCATTAAAATAATTGAAACTCATACAGTAATGATATTATTATATTGTCCATGGTCTCTTTGATACCATTATGGTGACCACTAAGAGACCATATGTATGCCTACCATAATGAATATCTTAGAAGAATGTGCATGTGAATGTTGATCTGAATGTACGCTATCCCTGTACATCACCACTGAAAATAATTGAAATTCATAATGTCCACGGTCTCTTTGTCACCATAATGGTAACCACTAAGAGACCACATGCATGTATACTGATAGACAATTGGTACCATAATGAATATCTTAGAAGAATGTGCATGTGAATGTTGATCTGAATGTAGCTATCCCTGTACATCACCACTGAAAATAATTGAAACTCATACAGTCATGATATTATTATATTGTCCATGATATTATTATATTGTCCATGGTATATTGTCCAAGGTATATATTGAGACTGACATTCATATACACACAGCCTGCCTAGATGTTCATCAAAATAATTGAAACTCATACAGTAATGATATTATTATATTGTCCATGGTCTCTTTGATACCATTATGGTGACCACTAAGAGACCATATGTATGCCTACCATAATGAATATCTTAGAAGAATGTGCATGTGAATGTTGATCTGAATGTACGCTATCCCTGTACATCACCACTGAAAATAATTGAAATTCATAATGTCCACGGTCTCTTTGTCACCATAATGGTAACCACTAAGAGACCACATGCATGTATACTGATAGACAATTGGTACCATAATGAATATCTTAGAAGAATGTGCATGTGAATGTTGATCTGAATGTAGCTATCCCTGTACATCACCACTGAAAATAATTGAAACTCATACAGTCATGATATTATTATATTGTCCATGGTCTCTTTGTCATCATTATGGTGACCACTGAGAGACCCTATGTATGTATACTGATAGACAGTTTGTTAGGGGTAAGGTATATTGAGACTGACATTCATGTACACACAGCCTGCCCAGATGTTCATTAGATTATTACCATTAAACACCTAACAAGATTTTGTGTGTATTAAGCGCATGATTTCTTCATCACCACAATGGTTACCATACTGTGTCTTATAATTAATGTTTAGAAGAACTACAGTATTATTTGGAGCAATTTAATTCTCATTGCTACAATAATGAATACATGTGAATGTCGATCTGTCATCCCTAAGAGACCATTAATCTGAGCTACTGGTATGCATAGTCTCTTTGTGGTCACCACCTTAGTTGAATTTTTAATATTAAATCCACCCTGAGTGCCACCCCCACCCCCCTGTACATCACCACTGATAACCTGTTGCAGTATTAATAATTCATGATCTCTTTGTCACCATTATGGTGACCACTAAGAGACCACAGGCATGTATACAGATAGACAGCTGGTTATATTAGGGGTAAGGTATTGTAATATTATACACACAGCCTGCTTAGATGTACATTAGATTGTCACCTTTAAACACCTAACGCGTCCTTCCCTCCTGTAGAAGGTACTTTGAACGCATGATCTCTTAATCACAATAACAGTTAGACTTTGTATCTGTCTTAATTATTAATGTTTAAAAGAACTATTCAAAGCCATTGAAGTCTCGTTGATGGTGACTATAATATTATGAATGTCCATCTAAATGTGTATAGAGACTACACACATGGAGATTTTGGTCGAGAGTTCTGCTGACAAGCACAGCTATGAGACAGTAGATAAGCCAATCCTAATATTATGCATACCATGACCTAGTATTCAGGAACCTAAAGCTGTGGAGAATTCCTTACTAGTGACTCTAATTGCTCGTGTACGTTTTCAGATTATAGCGACTCTTTACCCTATGATTTTGCAATTCCTTACCCGTATAGATGATAATTGTTCAGCTACAGTAGCTAGGTCATAGTGACCCTTTACCCTATAATGGCAGAAACTTTTGTCTCGGCTACCTCTCCTGGGATCTTTGCTGTTGGAGAGTGCTAATCAGCCATCATGAGCATAACCTTGCGTTCTGCTATAAGTGCAAGTCTCTATGCATTTGTGAATATTAGATGGTTTATGTGGGTTGATTCTTCTCCAGATGGGCTGCCACAACCCTTAGATTTCATAGAGGTTTACAGGGTATGGTACCATAAAGCCGGCAGGACAATAGTATACCAAGTATGTTGAGTTTCTTGGTTGGGTAGATAATATTCATAGCAAGTATACACTCATTTTATGTCAACACTTGGCAGAATAATGGCAAGAATATCATTATTCTGCCAAGTGTTGATGTAAAACAAGTATGAGCAATAGCTTCTAAATGTTCTAAGAGTTTATAATGGAAGAGGGAGGAGGATATCTTACTCAGCATATAATTATGCTGTAGACCATCCCTGGCAAGGGTTTGTCTTTCAGTGCTGTTAATACAAATGTGAAACTGCCACAGTAAGTCAACATTCCACTAAACTACTGGCCATCAATACTAATATATGTGTGACTGCACATGTTTACAGTTCACCACATGTCTACTTAGACATGTTTACATGCCAATGACCCCTCTGACCTTAGCATGGGAATGGTATACCAGTGGGACACTCTCCTCTCCAGTCTTTATATATGATGCACTCCGTGAGTGGGCAGATGGTGATCCATGTCATGTACACTGGATCAACCCTATGCAAATTCACCCAAAACATGAGCATGACTGATGGTACATAACAACATAAAAGGACTAACATGAATTGTGAAATTGTCCCTATTCAAAGTCATGCCAAGTACTCCGTTTAAACAACCTAAGTATATACTATCCAACCATCCCTCCTTTTAGATGGACAGTCCTGATTTTAGGTTCAAAATTTACTGCTGTCCTGCTTTTTCTTTACTTTGTCCCACTTTTTTAGCAATAATCTTGCGTACTATTATGCCAATTAACTTGATAATTTTGGGTAATTCTTAAGAATGTCCCAATTTTGGACCAAAATCCCGCTTTTTCAGATATTTTGTCCTGCCTTTGGTTTTAGACAGGTTGGTAGGTGTGTATGTAATAAATATCCAACACTTCTACCAGGAATTTGCATTGTTTTCTGCTGTCAAGGTAATATTTAGAGATGTTATAAGTTCAATATCTGCAGGTATTTGATAGAATGATATGATAACTTAGCAAGTATTTTCATTGACTGATTAACAAAACTGACTCAAGCTAGCTAGCATAGTATTATAGCTAGATTTCTAGTTCTATTGGAATGTTCTGGTCAAATTGCCATGTGGTAAGATTGAGCGCTATTAGCAGGCCTGCTTCCTGTGTAGCTACTTGCAGATTATAGGTATACATATTATATGTCTTTAACAGCCACTATTGTGCTAATTACTGGTTGCTGGTATTCACATATTACATTAACATTAATGGTGCGCATACATTTAATTTTCGTAGCTGCCATCGACCATGAACAATGCAGATTTATTGTATGATACATATAATATATTCATGGTGGGGGATGGGGGAATGGATTGATTAGACACTGATGCATGGATATAACAATATTATATGCTCTTGTCTTGTAAATTTCATGAACTTTTTGCAATGAGCTAGTTTCTATCCCCTCTCATTTCAATAAGGTTAGATCACCCTATCTCACAAAAAAAACTCTTTCTTAGAGTTTAACTTATAATACTGCACATGCAGGGCAGTGCAGCTGACAACTTACCTTATAAATTGGAAGCCAACTATAGTTGGTGGCTTCAAAGCACCGTAATTAAGGTTTTGCAGAAGGCTATTCCTGAAGGAATAAAACTGAAGGTAAACTATTGATGGATATTGTACAAGCTGATCATATATAATAAGCAGTTAAACAATACTTTAGTTTGCTCCTTAGGAATTCACAGTTGCCAATGCTTGGAATTATGAGGTGTGTGGTTAACATTCCTGTTCAATGGTTGATGTGGTTGACCACTTTGACCACAGGCCCTTTGAAGAAGTATGTGCATGGCTACATGTGTGATATGGTACCAATGTGGAATCAGGAGCAAATGAGCCACTGAAGGTGGTGATGGAGTGTGCAACTGCATGCCATCTACACCTGGGTACCATTGAAATACAAATTAAAGTCTGTACAGTTTCCATAATTATAAGGGAAGTGCATGATCTATTAGTGGTCTCTGTGGCGCAATAAATTAAAATGCATGTGCATACATATAAATTATTGGCTAGTTTAGTGCACAGTATAGAGAGCTCATCCACCTATGGCATGATGGGAGTGACTACATCCAAAAATTTGAGTTTCTTGAGAATGCACTTTGATGGCACATTAGTTACACGCTTCTTCACCACCTTTGGCAGCTAGCTCATATCCTCCTGGTAAAATCTGTTCTGAATTCTTCAAGCATGATATCAAGACCATCAACAGCATATAAATATATAACTGTGCTTCCTACTTCCAAAATTGCTACTTCAATCTAAAGGAGGTAAACAATAGGCTTCAATAGTTTAACTATGGCATAGATACATCTGAAAAGCCATCAAAATATCAGCAGCAGGTGCACATCTCAAGCAATCAGGTATATAAAATCCAGCTGCTGTGCTTAGCCAGATACCTCCTACATTTCATCGGTGACTTCATACTTGAAGGAGATGATCAATGGCAAAACTTCCTTCTGATGCTCGACATTGTCCTGCTCTAGATCTAGCTGTCGCTGATTTTTGTGATCAAAAATTCTATGCAGCACCACATGGAATTTTCTTTGGTCATCTCTATCCACAGTCACCTGCAACACTATAGCACTTGTAATATGTTGGGCTGTAACTTGCTCCACAGGTAATTATTGTGAGTATTGCAGATAATTATGTGGTATCATACTGACAATAATGGTACCCTTCTAACCCATAGTAGACTGTGTGCATGACTGTCAATCCTTCCCGGCTAGGCTGGTGCACATTATGCTGGCATAATTTTTAGAATAATAGGGCACTGCCAGGAGCAAAGCATAAAGGTGGAATAATAGGAGGAAACCCAGCTTAATGTCACATGTAGCGGATGTTAATTAGAAACCGTTGCTAATCCAGCGCGAAAATGGCAGATTCGACTGCACCAGCTGCATGCCCCAGTGGCAGTTCTCTTTATGAGAGTACTAGTAATGAGTTAGAGATCAGTAGTTCTGATGAGAGTTTGAGTTCGAATGAAGAAGAAAGTTCTAGTAATATTAGCGGTACTCCAGCTGAAAAAAAATCTAGAGTTGTATGATACATCATTAATTTTATGTATTGACTCAAATAAATTCATGAGAATAATCAGGTGGTAGTATGGGAATAATAGGTTACAATATGAAGAATTGCGGAATAGAATAATAGGCAAGAAAAAAAGCATAATGTGCTCAAGCCTATTCTCGGCCTCATGGAAAATGAGCTAGGTATTTTGTGTGGTCTCTAGTTGTTACCATAATGGTCACCATCTTAGAGACTGGCATGTGCATGATAAGATAAGGTATTTGAGTATCTATAGGGTATATGGTATAGACCATGCAAAAATGCCTAGCTCACTTTCTAAGGGGGATGGATCAACATTCATATATGCACAGTCTAGTAAATTAAAAGGATTATGGTCAGTATGAGCTCAAGACCACATAACTATGTGCAATGCTCATAGTTTCCTGTGGAGCAAATTTCATCAATAATGCACTGTGCAACGATTGGTCAGTCCAATCCTATGCTTGCTTAGATATGGGGGCCCACAGTGCAATGCAGAAAGAAGGACACAAGTTAGGTTACATAACCGGTAAGTATATCAGGTGTCCGTAAGTGTGCCCTATTGGTAGGTTGGTTTTCCATCAACACCAGCACACTTTAAACAATATGGCACCTCTGACCACGTCGAATGGACGCACCCTGTGGACTATGGTCAGTGCCTACAATGAGGTACCTCTAGCTGCAGTCATCCACAACACTACATTCTGAACTATAAAGTATGACGCTTCTGAGTGTATGTAGAATTGAGACCCAAAATGCTGTGAAAGTGTGTACAGTTACAGATACATGTGAAATACTCATACTCACATGTGTAGAACACACCTCCATGTCGCCAGCTAATGAAACTCAGGATTATGATTAGTACATGGGTGTAGACACAATTTATAATGTGAGGGGGCTTGATGACCACTGCGCGCAAAGCATGCAAAAAAGTTTAACCCTACTGATTAAAATACGCACTCTATGAGGAGGAAATGATGAACTTTGAACATGATTTTAACAATTTGATAGTATAATGTTTCTATTTTAGTGCATTTTTGGAGAAGACAACTAGAATTTGGTAAAAATTCAACAATTATTGCCATGCATGTTTATTGTGTATAATGTAAAGCCTGAAAATTCCCCCCCCGCCCCCACCGGCCCCGTATCAGGCTACACCCATGTGGTAGCATCATCACAAAGCTAGTGGTCTAGTTTGAAACACACTCACACACATTCACTCTTTCTCCCTCCAGCACATGCTACTATATTATAGGTTGACAAAACTATTATGTAAAGTGTGCCAGTTAATTGCCATAGTATAGCTACATGTACTTGCAATGTGCTAAAATTGCACGTTTGCCCTACCTGTTGCATGCATTTTGGTGCTTTTTTAAAGGTAAGTCCCTACATAATGTAGCTACCTACTGACTGGCATAACTCATTCAAACATTTATTGCTAACTTGCAAATCTAATTTCCCTAGTGAGGAGTGGCGAGCCAAGCTTATGTTCCTGATAATATAGTGACCCTTTACCATTTACATTCTCTACGTTCATGCACAGCAGTAATCACCCCGCGCGCATGCACAGGGGGTAAAGTAATTGTTGTCGTCATCGTCCACACAAAAATCGACAGATCTGGAGATCTAGTTGTCATGGCAAGTTACAAGCGCCACAGTGGTGTCAGAAATGTCGAAAAGCGTACCTCCTTTTTACAAATCGCGTTTCCTATCCGCCGCGCCACGCCTTTCGACCACACCTAGTCATGCCATATGCTACTTCAACTGCGCATGCTCGAGTTCAACGTAGGTAAGGGTCGTCACGTATATGTTAAACTGATAGGCTAGTGGTATGCAACTGTTGTGTCGTGCATGCGCCCCGGGGTATGTGTGGAACCAGCTTCTCTTTCTTTGGGTGGTAAATCACCAAATCCCCCCCCCCCCCCCCCCCCCCCAAAAAAAACACTAATTTTAGACGAGCAGAATAGTCCTGTTTCCTATCAGCTGCTGGTCGCCAGTTTTAAGGTCAAAGGTTATTTTTCAACTGCACCAACCCAGCCCCGCCCTCTCTATCTGTGCATGCGCATATCAACCGTTCTTTCACGTGGACAAGGTCAAAATTCGATCGAGATAAAGAGTCTGTTGCTTGTGATTCAAGTAAGTCTTTTTGTGAGTCAGTGTGTGTGTGTGTGTGTGTGTGTGTGTGTGTGTGTAGAACAGACACCGGATGGGGGTTCAATATCAGTTATACACACTCAAGGCGATGGGAGTGTCAGCAGTGGACTGGACTATTGGACTGACCTTTGACCTCAAATTTATCCCCAAAGGGGGCAAAATCTTATGAGGAAGACTAAGAATAGGGTGCCTGGTGGAGTGCACATGTATATTTGATTTATGGTCGCTTAGCAGTGACTCTTATCTTTTGCAAACAAGTTAGCTATACATTTATTATACTAGCTACTGAGTAGATTGCTCAGTAAACAGGAGATTTCCAATCGCCTATAGTTTCTTGCTGCTAGCAACGCTAAAAGTCTTTAAAACATGGGATTGAGGAATGAAATTGGCTTGTTAGTAGTTAGTGGAGCCTTGTAGCTAGTTCCTCATGCAAAGTTAGGTCCCCGACAGCTGATGGTCACTAGACAGAAAATTGATCAATATGCATACATGTAGATATTAGAGACTTACGTACCCAGGATTGGAAACTAAATTATCGTGTGGACAATGCATTGAAATACTTCGTTGGACTGTAGCGCGTCCCTGGTTTTGTTTCAGGAGCTAAAAGAGATACCAAAAGGCAAAGTGAAGGTTAGTAAATGAGGATAGACTATTGATAGCTTGGTAGACAAAGGGTAAAGTGAGCTATGAAGAGAGGAACGCCTAAAAGTTGTGTTTTTCATGCCAAAAACTACAAAAAAGCACTTGAAAACTTTCTGGGACTGTAGCGGTTTCTAGGTACATGTAAAGCTCTTTTTTTTTTTTAGCTAGGAGACTTACAGGTCAGATGGTAAATGACAGTATTTTATCGAAATATGATGACCAGGGTACAATGTCATGAGCACCTACCATAGAAAACGGTTGTTAAGTACATGCGCTTATAACAATGGATAGCAAGGAACTATGCGCTTAACAGCGAGTGTGCGCTTAATAGAAAGGGCTTAGCCATTGAAGGCGGGGCCATCTACCACGTGCGGTATCCCGCTATTGGAGGTGTCAAGATCGCTAAGATTGCAATGGAAGAGTATACTATCGAGAGTGTCATTCAAGGACATCACGTCTATATTAAGAGCATTTAAATTGGCATCCTATACTGGGAGAGCAGCTCACTCTCTCTCGAGAGGATGGCAATAGTCATGACAGACATGCTGTCAGTGTGATGAAAGGTGGTGCTATCGTTGGACATGTACCACGAGAGCTCTCCTATGCATACTGGTACTTTATCAGACATGGTGGGACAATCTCTTGTGAGGTAACTGGCAGCAGAAACCGTGGTATTGGATTGGAAGTTCCTTGTTGCACGGCCTTAACAACCGGTTTCTATGGTACCTTGGCTATGGGCCAAAAGTAGTTGCACATATACATTTAAATGTGCACTTACATTTGAGACAACAGTACATACATGCATGATTGTACATATATTGCTCATATGATTTTTTTCTGTATCTCCTTGCAGTAGTCATAACCACACTGTTGGAGGTGACATCATATGATTGAGGATCCCTGTATGCCTCTGTGAATGGAGAAGAATGTCACTGTTGATGACCACATACTGAAGGTGTGTGGTCTTGGGGACTGTAGTGTATGCAATGGGCACTGCTCCCTGGAACCATATACATACACACTTAGTGGGGATGAAGGCCAATGGCTTAGGTGTGCCATTATAAAACTATAGATTTTAACTAGGGTGATGTAAATCATCGAGGGGGCGAGCCTTCGCTCATGGTGCAGCAGGGGTAATTGGTAAGCACAATGACAATGCAACTGTGATGACAAGAACTCAGACTGCTGATGTAGGTGATTAATACTGAGCTTTGGTGGGTGCATGGTGTAGTCAGTAGCTGATAGCAGTCCGTGCTTCACATGCCACATGCAAACACTACAGACTGTACACAACAATCATTGAGACTATGATCATAATAGCAGAAGTGCATGTACTGCTCAAGTCTGCCTCATACCTTTTGAAAGGCTGTTCTCTAAGTTTATAACTTGCTGGCTGGCTTTGTCTGGCACTGGCTCCTGCTTTGGTGAGCTACAATTAGAGTTAACATGCAATCTATGTTGACGATCTTTACTGAATTGCAATATGTGCACGCACACATGTACTGCATGATGAACATGTGGACGACGTATCGCTGCATACATATATACGTACATGCATACATACATACATACATACATAGGTACAGTAATTTTCTCGTATGAGTGATATTTGTCGGCTTGCCCCATTTATTCTACGTAGAGTTAAATGTCAGAATTTGCGTGACCAACCTATATTTTTGCAGGCCTATTGCATAAGCAAACTGATGAGGCTACTGAGTGAGACTACACTGCCGAGAGCTTTCAGATGGAGCTGCAGAGTTCTGCTGCACAGGTGTTGAGGGATAGGAAACTCTACACCTTTGCTGACTGAGGTGAGGGAAATCAGCATATATATATCCATATACTTAAGGCCCTGCAAACTGTCAGTACAATTCTTTCTTTGATGTGGGAAAAGAAAGATGCCAAAAGCATTGATATATGACCACAGGCCACGCCCAAACCATGTCCTCCCAACATGGGAGGGGGGTGAAGTGACACTCAGTGGTGATCGATCATCTCAAACCCTCTGGGTATATGGAAACAGAATGAGTTACAAATGAAGGAGCAGACCTCCTCTACGTCAATTCAACAAACTAGTTCTCAGAGTACAGGTATGTGTTATATTTATAGTTGAGTAGGATCGAGTTACAGTAAGGAATACGTTGCTAGAGTGGCCCAACGGGTGAACTTGACACTGGTACCTTGTGCCTTCAGTGCTATGTACAAAAATGTACCTATCCTCGTTTTTTTGCTCTTATGTGTGTAGCATAATTTTTCCACAGCTCATCCTATTCCATCTGTGAAAGTCCCAGACAGTGATACTGCAAGACTTACCACTACCACAAGTATATTAGTTATAGTAGTATGGAGCAGATTTTAAGTTATCTATAAACACCTTTGCACTATGTCTATACAGGTACATCAAATAGATCTAGGAATTAAGGTGAGAGGTATATAAGTCACTTGTGGGATGATAAATATTTACTTTGTGTTACCTTAAGGTGACTATTTTTTGTGGGTACTAATGTTTGATATTTCTGCGGATTGGCCCACAAATACAAAATTTTGTACCCACTAACATACATTATAGCTATATGTATTAGTAGTATAGAACATTAGAATTTGTCGACCCTGTACCATTTCCGCGTACAAATCACAAAAGTTAGTACTCGCAAAACGTGTTTTAAGCCATAATCGCGGGAAAATGTCCCTGCAAATAATTGTCTCCTTAAGATAATTGTTCTCCCTCCCCTCTTCCTCCTTCCCTCCCTTCCTATGTTTTAGGATCTGCTAAAAGGGTTGAGGAGGTGTTTGATGGCATCCTGAAGTGAAAAGGTTATGCTGATGCCACAAGAAATGCACTAGCTGAACATCCTTCAATTGATGGCATCCTGAAGTGAAAAGGTTATGCTGATGCCACAAGAAATGCACTGAACATCCTTCAAAGCCACCTAGCTTCTTCTGTTCTACCTTCCCCTCAGCATTGAAAGGAACATCAAAGCTGTAAGAAGTAGTTTCTCACAATACTCCTCCCACTTTACTGACATACACACACACATACATTCTCTCACTCTCAGTCTACATTAAGACCTACAATTTAATGACAAAATGGAAATGATGTATGATTATGCATGCGCGCGTACGTATTACGTGGATATACACAATGATCTCATATATGTCAGTGTGTATCACGCCTTACCAAGGGTAGAATGAATTTTTCATGTTTTCAAAGGCTCATTTCTCAAAGCGCCTCAAGTGGTTCTGTTCCATGCTGCTGCTATACACTGCCATGATGGTATGAACATCAGTGATGCCTCGTTTTCCATTCTGGAATGAGTGTTACAGGTTTGCCTCGAATTCCAAGTTCCAGTCGGCTGGAAAAGATCAAAACATGCACATGAGCTGTCACGAAGAAAGTAGTTAAGACAAAGAGTTTGTAGCCAGAACATAGCTATTTTAGTAGCCAAAGTTTAGTCTAATCCTTGGTTGATAGCCTAGCTAAATACTACTAAGAAAATATAACAGGCTAAAGAGATAAATTATTTTTGATATTCTAAGTGCTCACCAAGGGGATCTGGCAGCTAGACTCAAGATCTGGCTGTGCTGGTGTTACAGATTTGCCCCAAATTCAAAGATGCCATCAGCCATACGCAGCCGAAGTTGAGATCATCTCTTTATTGACACTCTCGGCACCTATGGTTCTGTTCTTGGTATCAATGTGAAGATCATTTCTTCCTCTTTTCAATGGTACTTAAGATAGAATGAGTGCTAATTTTAACTCATAGTAGAAGTTATATCGATACATAGACATGCACTATTTTTAGCACCATGTGCATGGCATGCATATCATTACCCCCCATAGGTGCCATACAAACCACACGTTGACATTAAAATGTATGGTACATATATGGACTTCCGGTGGTCTTAGCGTAGACTGCTCTCCTCCCCCTCTCTCTCTCTCTCTTCTCTCTCTCTCTCTCTCTCTCTCTCTCTCTCTCTCTCTCTCTCTCTCTCTCGCTCTCACTCTTCCTTCTTCCCTACCACTGTTAGGTTGACTATGACTTTGTGACATCTGATTACAAGAAAACCAAAGTTCACATGGCCAATGCTCGGGTGAACATCTTCGTAACATTCTTGGAGGAGTTGCAGCATCAGATACGAAACTTATGTGGGGAGCTCAGCCATCCATTGCTGGTGCTACCAGCCACACTCGAGGAGCAAAAGAGACTCATCAAGTAAGAAAGCTCAATCGTTGAATGTACAGTACTTTCACTATGCATGGCACAGAAATTAAAATGTGTACATACCAGTCTCACAAACATCCCCTAATGTGTACTATTTGTATGTATGTTCGTATGTGTATTCATATATGTAGATATTTCAGCTCAGTGGAGGTACAATGTATAGCATGTACTGATAGAGACTCCATTAAATTTAGTGGCCTTCAGTGAGCAGTAGGTGTGTTTGTGAATGGTCTCTTTGTCAGCAATCATGCTATCTCTCTCCATTCTTTTAGAGCTCTTTGGGATGAACGTGAAGGTACATGGTGCCTGTTTCCTAGTCAGCTTTGAATGGCATGTAGCATTCCCACACTCTATGATTAATCACTTCAGATTCACAGAGCAGAGGTTTGTTTTAAGTTAGCATACATTATACAATATACATAGCCAGATAAGTAGCTTTGGGGCTGTGTTTATGTGTCTACCATTCAGGTGCATTAAGGCCTGTCCACTGTTCAAGCTACAACTTACCTTGTAAAAAGGCTTGTACTGCGGTAACTGCACACGCCAGCATGGCGCCTTGCACTAATTTTTGTATTGTGCCTATGTGGGTTGAAGGTCAGTTGCACTGCTAACTCGGCACAAAATGCATGTCTGCTACTGTGGATGGTGGTTGAAGAGGCTGTCAACCAGGAAAACAGTACTTTTAGCTTACCTTAAGAGCGTAGAAATATTGTTCGTGATGTACATGTAAATAGCTAATCTGCTGGATTGCTTCTTCTAAAATAATGCCTATTACTAGCTATAAGCATCCATTCTTGAGCTAGTCAAAACCATGTTTTTAGTTGTAACTATCTTTGTATGCTAGCTATCAAGAAGCAATCCGATCAGTAGTTAGTTTAGCTTGTTTACAAGCCAGCTCAAGTATAGGGAAGTAGACCACCTCCTCAAGGATAGGGCTCCGTAGTGCGTTAGTTCAAAGTGTCTGTGATGTCATTAAGAGGGCGTGGCCACATGGCCATGCAGTAGTTTTTATTGATACCTTTACTTTGTCTACATTCACAAGTGGAAACATCAGCATCTAAAGAGTTGATCCTACATTTTTAACCATTTTTACCCTTCACGGTCCTTAATGCACTCACATGTATGCACATGTACATACAATGTATGTGATACCCTAATCCTTGTAATATGATCCTATCTGATGCATATACATGTGTGCATATGCAATTTTTTTTTCAAGAGACGGCCACACACTAAGCAGAAAAATTAACTGTCCAGAAACCACCAAGGCATAGTAGGGCCACACAATGCAAGAGTGGCCCCAAATAGCAATATTTAGCGAACTGGGTAAAGGTCGTCACATCCCGTAACTCGTGGCCAAGCCCATTCACGTACCATGTGGGCGGAAACATTGCAAATGCATGGCTTCCCTATACAGGGAAACACTCCAGATGGCATATCTTTAATTCAAAGGCGTGAACCGCCTTGCTGAGTCAGTGGATACTCCTAGATGAGCTAGATACACGTGCACACACACACACCATATGTAATAGAGAGGGAGG
Organism: Stappiaceae bacterium; assembly: GCA_964291365.2. GTDB lineage: Bacteria > Pseudomonadota > Alphaproteobacteria > Rhizobiales > Stappiaceae > JBDWFY01. The sequence continues at coordinate 87,601 of OZ220000.1, read as the reverse complement.
AGGGATTGGAAATATATCTCTATAGTGACGTCTCTGAACAAGCTTGTCACGGCATGCCCCCCTTGCAAGTCAGTATCGATCGCACACTATATGGTACAAGCTCCTATGGCCTTGTACAGCCTAGTATACTCGACAATAACCTGACTAAAACGAAGTGTAGTGCTATCAAACAAGGGATCAAGCAGTGAATTATATTTGAATGGTCTGGTACGTAGTCACGCCTGCTTTAATTGTACATGCTTGAAATTCTTTTGTGTACTTGTCCATCACAAATGGTGATCGACCCAGAAGAAAAGTCGATGGGACCTTGTCTGTAGTCGGATACAGAGTGCAACTGAAGCATTCGTGAGCTCTCTGGATGTGTTATGTTCCCCAGCGAGCGTTTAATAATTTTATAACGCTGGAGTCTACGGTCCTGGCTCACAACAGATATGGGCTTAGTGTACGTGTCATTTTGAAAACAAAGGACTTACTTGAAGGCGATGTTTGCATTCTCTAGATAATGATAATGATAATGAAAGAAACTATACACTATGCACAGGTCCCATAAAAAGTACACAAAAACAGTGATAGCTACGAAAACAGTTCTGAAAACTACCTATTTTTTTGGCTTTTGGCTTTAGGCCTCTGGTAGGTTGGTTAGAAAGGTGATATGCATAAATAGAGCTCTTGCCAAGGCCTGAAAAGGATGCCTTGATGTGGTTCTGTGCCAGTCACGAACTTTGATGAAGTCACGTGACCGTGACGAGCTTATATCTACAGGGTATACGCGCATTTCCAATCCCTCCTCCCTCTCTAATATCTATGCACACACACACACACACACACTGTAAGCATGGTGTGTGTAGTGTGTGCATGCATTAATTGTTGTTTGCACACACATGCACTATGTAAACTCACACTACTGTTTTGCACACTTGGGATTTTGTGTGTGCACACCTGTGTGCAAGCTTTAAAGTGTGACGACCCCTTACCCCAGTGATGGTCCAGTTCTGTCTTATGAAAATTCTTACTAGTGTTGATGAAAGTCATCTGTGTAGGGCGAGCCTTAGCGAAAATCATAAGATATTCTACAGGAATTTTGAAAGATCATTCTGCATGGGATACACTTGCAAACAGAAATCCATGTCATTCTGATCACGTGATTTTCAAAAGTAGTGGCCTGGTACATGTACCTGTCCAAGAAGCTACCATGACAGTGAAGATATTACGTTGCCAGGGGAAGTAGGACAAGACCCAAAATTGTTTTGTCAGCAAACTGTTCCCTTAATGTTGAAATACAATTTATCAAGTCGCTGTTGCTCACCAATCATAATACTAACAAGAACATCGATCGCTTAGGTTCAAGGTAAAAAGGTGATTTCCAATCAATCTAGTGATTGAGCCCCACCATGCCCTATAGTTTGTTGCTGCTAGCAACGCTAAAAGTCTTTGAAACATGGGATTGAGGAATGAGTGAAATTGGCTTGTTAGTACATGTAGTTAGTGGAGCCTTGTAAATTTGTGATTTAGTAGCTAGTTCCTCATGCAAAGTTAGGTTCCCGACAGCTGATAGTCACTAGACAGAAAATAGATCAATATGTGCTCAGGTTGAGCCAGTTTCATTAATAAGCCATCTATGCATCTCCTATGTTAAGATGCTCATAAAACATCTCTAATCCCTAAATCTCCTGATTTGGCAATTTTCGTACCCACAGATGATCGACAGACGGATAGACAAAATTACTTTGCTCCTTGTGTATGCCTGACTTTCATGGGCTTCATTTGAGGGGTGGGCAGATGTGTGATAAAAATTTGGCAGATAGCCTGTGCATACCTTAAGGAATGGTTATCCCACTCATAGTGGGGGATACGAGTAGTGTGTGCCCTCTCCTTTGCTAGCTTGCCTCTTCTTTCACTTTGTGTAACTGCTTGGGTTGGTTTGTGTGTGTGTGTATGTGTGTGTGTGTGCGTGCGTGCGTGCGTGCGTGCGTGCGTGTGTGTGTGCGTGCGTACATGCGTGCATGTGTGTGCACGTGTGGATGCATGGTGTGTGAAGTTTCATGGATTACACGTACATGTTGGCTGGATGGGCATTATTAGTCCAAGTCCATGTCCATTGGTGGTTAGAAGTAGTTAATACACATCTAGGCCATGGTATCCATTGTGAGATGCCTCGAGCAACCATTGTGAGATACAATTGAGCCATTGTCTCTGTCACGGGATGGTTTTCTTTTCAATATATACTCTTGGTGTGTGGGTCAGAGCGGAGTATTGTCTGTCATAATAGTGTGCCCATTGTAGTTCCTTGCCACCTATCCCTTTTCAATACACTAAGGCTTGGTGCATTTGTGATGAACTATAGGGGTGACTTGCCACCTGGCTAGTGCAGCATGTACAAATGTACAATAATATCTTGGATGAGGTGTAACTTGTTTGTGAGACCAGGTATACAAAACCCAAGGGATCGAGCTACATACTTAGCTGGTATTATTTATTCTCAGGTCAAAGTCTACTTGAATAGTGGAACTTGACAGGTTGAGCCTTTGAAGTTTGCCAATTGCAGTCAAACTGAAAGGGCACAATGCTGCCTCTGCCACCTCCTTAACCTTGTGCTTGGCTACTGGTTATCTGTGGCCCTTATCTTTGGTCCAATTCATTGTGGGAATATTATTGTCTATGAGAATCTGATTATACATGTATATGTACATGTAGGTATGGACTTGCTTGCATGTTAGCACACAGGTGACCCTTGGGCACTGACTGCTGCCTCTGCCATGCGCCACCAGGTTATCTTAGTCCTTATGCATGCTATGATATGGGACTAGGTTATCTGTGGCCCTTATCTTTTGTCCAATTCATTGTGGGAATGTTATTGTGTATAAGAATCTGATTATACATGTATGTAGTTGCTTTGGTACACCACCTGTTGGCCCACAGTCCAGGTGATGTGACCCTTCGCACTGGCTGCAGCTGGCAGAGAGCTGTTAATTTCTATATGGAGCACATGTCAAAAGTATAGCTCCATCTGTCCATCCAGAAAAAAAACAAAACATTTACGCAATAATAAAGTACTTATTCAAAGTAGCTGATATCTAAGAAGGCAGTGGGGATAGAGTGTGTACCCTTTCCTTTGCTAGCTTGCCTTTCTTTTACTCTTGAACTAGCTGCTTAGGTCATTGTGAAATTTCATGCACCTACAGTATAGCGGAAATTTCGTATTTCAAGGTTTTGGGCCTAGCAGTGAAATCAACAGCCACACCTGTACCTGGTATAAACAGTCCACAAAAGTGAATGTAAATTTCTTATTCTTTACTAATTTGTGAAAGTTTTCTCTCTCTAAAACTTTCCACTATAAGGTATGCAAATTTGCATTATTTAATAGTCTAAGTCCATGTCAATTGGTATTGATCAAAGTTCTCTGTCTTGTAGTTAAGTCTACTATGTACCAAGTCTAAGGGAGCTACATTTGGTGTCCTAGTTCCCAATTTATTTCTAATAAGGTCAACTAGTTTTGTTGATGAAATTTTGTCAGGTTGTTATTAAGGCATGCAGGCACTACTGTGTTTATACTTTTTGCCTTTGAAACCTCTAATTGTGGCTACTTGTTACATAATTAGTGTCTGGGTCACCTGGTCTATGCTATGCTGGATTAAAGGCGCACATGCACGGAAGTAATTTAAGCGGGTTGGAATGTGCAATATCTTGAAAAACTCGGCCCAAAAATTCAAGATTACATAATCAGTTGTAACAGTACTCTAGTAGTACTAAGTACTGTACTACTGATTACATTCCAGACACACCCATTATGGCTTCATTACCTAGTGTGAATTTGAATAGTACAACTTCCTTGCAGGTGCGCCTTTAAAGCAGTGAGTGGTGCCTTTGATCTGTATGGCTTCCTGGTGCAGAATAGTGTGTGATGTGTGTACAAGGAGGAAGATATTAGGCCAGCACTCCCAGATCCCACCCTAGGCCCTCTGTCCAGGGAAGGGTCTGGTGGTGGTTAAGCTTTTTCTTGGTTTTTGCAAGCTCAGCAGTTGTGTTTTTGCTAAGCCAATCAGATCCCAGCTCTATATTTTTCATGTCTTGGTTTAGCTCTAGCCAATCAGAATGCAGCTCTACCATTTTGCATTCCATTGATTGATTGCATAACATTGGGGTTAAGTGACAGCCTGTACAACCAAGCAACCTTTCTCCAGACCTTTCCTGGTGCAGGGATTTGGGTCTGGGAACGAGACTAGCACTCCTGAGGCCAGCTAAGGTTATGTTTCTATCCTTGGCAAAAATGACCTCTTGTCAGGATGGACCAAGTCATTCCATGCAAAATATATCAGAAACAATGAAAAAAGGTCAATCATCATTGGCGAATTAGCTACTGAGCTATAGCTACTATAGTTACAGCTATTAAATATGGCTAATACTTTTTAATACTCCTTGCTTAGAATCAACTTACCACTTATCTATGTAGCCAATTGTAGCAAGAAACCCAGGAAAATGAGCCATTGTAAACTTGAAAATATTGGTAGTTGCTTTAGTTGAATGACATCACATCATATAGTTAGAATGTTAATTAGTGTGAATTTCAAATTTTCAATATCACACTTGATTTATATTGAGTGTGAAAATCCAGGGGTGTATGCAGGATTTAGAGAGGGGGGTTTCTATATAGGCAAATTTTGCGATGTCACCCCCACGTTTGTGACCACGCCTACTGATTAACGCGAGCTACTAACAACTCGAGATGAATCCTCCACGATTCTGTGTGCCAAAGCAATCAAGAAGTAAGCAAAGAATCTAGAGGTTTCCACTTGTTCTTTTTTAGCAATAATATCACTGTGATATGCATGACTTTTGAGGCCAAGGGTGGTTTCCAGGCGATAGGGAAACAGCCTGCATACACCCCTGAAATTGGGGAATGGTATCCATGTTATGATTCCTTAAAGTATGATTATCATATCAAATTTCTTTAAGTTAACTATGTATGAACATTATATACCACAAGGGATAAAAATCACACTTTTTTTCATTCTGTGGAAGTATGGAAATCATATGCGTGGTAGGATGCATGTTGATAGTTGTGATCATTGTACCAAATTGTATGAAAACCATACTCTGGGGGGGGGGGGGGTGTATAGGCCTTACTATTAGAGTATTAGGTAGTCTATCAAGCTAGATCCTTTTTTGCCAATTACCTTTATATGTACTCCCACAGTGAAAAGGGTCTAGCAAAGGTCAGTATTGGAATGCAATTCATTTACTGAAGCCATGGAGTGCTGCTTGGCTCAAAAACAAGAAAAGAAGCTGCAGATGGCCCAGTCTAATGTTCTCATATTTGCCAGCAAATCATGAGTTAGGGTGGCAAAGGAGGTCAAAGTATGCATACCACGTGTTCTGCACGTGTTGCTACAGCATTTGTTTGCGTGGTATCTATGTAATACAGAGCTCTTATGACCTTATGGATGACCATCAATGGTAATCCAGGTGTTCAAAGTCTAATTGACTGCCAAACCCTAACCCCTACCCTTTACCCAATCAGCTAGCTATTATTGGCTTCTAGCAAATGTATTTAGCAACAACCAAACTATGCTACTTAGACCCTCCTTCACTGCCTACCAGGAGGATATAGACTGCTATGTTAACTTAGGTACAGTTATATCCTACTAAGCTTTTGAGCCTTTTGTGGATGCCATGGAATCAGCTAGCATTTGTGTCTAATGTTGACATGCAATGTATCGCCAAGGGCTTATATACACACATACACAAATACATACATACATACATAGGTATGTGGTTTCTCAGCATAGAATTAGGTGACAAGTATAGAAAAGAACAGCCTGTACAACTTTAGTATCATAATTACTTTCTACACATGCCCTGATAAAGGAGCTGTATAAACCGAAATGCTTCTGCCATCCCTAAACATGCAAGAAACGTGTACCATTTTTAGAAAGGCCCCAGTAAGAGGCCAGTATGGTAGGCATGCACCACGCCACAATTGACTATAATGTGTTAGCTCCATTCAGTGTATACTGATTTCCACATACAACATTATGTGAGGTTACTATTAAGTATTACAGGGATTTGCACACTTCTTGCCCTTTCAGACTGAAAAGAAAAGCATCAAGAGTGAACCATGGACAGTGTACTAGAGAAGCTTGTAGTTAATTTAATTATCCACTATTAGTCAAAGGATAAAGCTTACACAGCAGCAGGTTAGTGATAGGTACATTGTACTTGTAGCCAGGACCATGCTCATGAATATGTTTGCTATGGGTCACTGTCTACACTCTGCAGTCAGGCAAGAAGTCAGAAAGTTCCTGTATAGTTAGATGCCTAGTAGCAGTTTACTTTTCTGCCGTTATTAGGTAATGATGATGAAACCTATGGTGTAATCTATGAGATAATTCATGGAAAATTCAGGGCCTCTCTGGAGCCATTATGGGCTGTGAAATTCGCTCGAAATATAGAATAACTCACGTGTATCCAGCAAATACATTATAAGTTGCCTTTCGCGTTGTCCAACAAGATAAAGCTGTTTGAATGCATGCAGTCTCTTGGTTTACATAATGCCATATCCACGTGCAGCTATATATTATAGTTTGGTTATGGCTATGTATAGCACAGATGTATAGCACATGCACTCACCTCTGAAAACAACTTGTACCAATCACGGTATTTACTATTAGCTACTAGGCATCTGGTCACAGTTCATTACAATAGTAATTAATCAGGTATTGTTTATGTTACAGGTAACATAGGTACAATGTATGAAATATCATTGGTAGCAGTTACCATAGCAACACATTTTTCAACCCCCAATTGTGGGATAGCTAGAGGTGATAGAGGGTGGTTAGCATGTTAAGGGGTCAGTAGTGACTGCTACCAAAATAGTTAGATGTTGGTTAGCCTTTTCAAATGGCCTATGGACCATTGAAACCTTTTCTTCTTGTTTTGTGACAACTGCAGGCAGCAAAAATGGGTACGCATGGGGCCTCCTTATCTGGTTGACCTTTTGGGGGTCAATAACTTTGACCCAAATTATCCTGATATGTGCTTGCTACATCATATTGTACACCTTTATACAGTGGCTTCTAGGGAAGATAATATCAGGTTTCTCTAGAGTGCACACACCTGCAATATGTGCCAGCTAGGCCCTTTCCCTCCATAAAAATTTCTGAACACAGGCTAGCAACACACAGGTACTACCAGTGGCATAGCCAGGGGTGGGCCTAGTAGGGCCAGGCCCGACCAAACCTCTTTCTTGCTCTACTAAGTTTGATCTAGTAGCCACTACTTGCATGCTTTTGCTATTGAATCCTTACTGATAAATCGTCTGTTCCTGAGCAGGAGAACCCTGATTTTCCTCAAAGCATTAGAAATGGCCAGAAACAGTCCATATCGAAGTTGAACTAGCTACTTTTCAGGCAGATCCTTGAGGTGCAGACACAGGAGACAATACGGAGAAGCAGATATGTGGGATATTCTAACTAGGGAAATCTACGGGGAAAAGTGACATCATTTAGAGACAAATTTTACATCTGGAAACACTGTTGAGCCCTATATAGCTCACGAAAACCTATTACATGGACTGTACTAGGAGCTAGCCTATTAGCAGCCAATATTTTAGTTGTAAACTTAGCCTTTGGCACTGGTGTGAGTGATGCAGCATTAATGTGAGCGAGGACTACCCCTCGATGATTTTGCATCATAGTATGAGGTGAACAGTTTGTTGTGCTGTCATAATTACATCTTCACACACACACACACACACACACACACACACACACACACACACACACACACACACACACACACACACACACACACACACACACACACACACACACACACACACACACACTCTCTCTCTCTCTCTCTCTCTCTCTCTCACAGCTGGCTTCCAAAGAAATAATCAGTCTTCAGCAACAGTCAAGAAGAGATCATGATCATCAACAAAGGCAACTAGACAGTACATTTCTTAGCTTTTGTAAAAGGCAGGATCAGGAGATACAATGTCATGTGTAATTAGTTAGCCTGTCATGCATATCGAAATTATGTCCAGGTGTTATTCATTGTCTTAAGGAAGTATGATGTCATAATAACATTCTATTTGTGGTACAGGTATACATGTGTGTACATTATAATTATGATGAAAGTGTAAAATGAAAATGTAATTAGGGTGGCAGTGAAGAACTTATTAGTACATCTGTGTTTTGAGTAATTGTAAAGGTTAGCTAGTGTAATGTGCTGTGGCTAGGATGTACTGTCACTAGCGTGTGCTGTTTCGTGTACATGCAAATGTGTCATTACTATGCTTGTTGTGTTAACATGTCGGATTTCTATATAAGCCGACCATGTGTGTACCAGAGAGAAGACTGTATATTGATTGTATTTGTTCTAAGATTGTACCATCTAAGGACTAAACTTATTATACTGCCTTCCTCTGAGAACTCGTGAACAGCTTGGCATAGCTCTGGTGATATACGATCCTAGTTACACAAGCAGTGTATCTTATGCAGGTGGTATACTTTGTACGCAGTGACAAATTTTGAGCCCCCCCTCGATGGTTTACATCACCCTAGTATATAATAATGTAATGTCACAGAGGTAAAAATCCAATAAAAATTCTTCTACAATCTAATAATATACATTTCTATATTTTCTGTCACTTGAGCCCGCTATACCTACACTCTCTCTGTGTTCTCTTCCCCTTCTCTGTCTCTCATCCTACACTCTGTCTGTGTTCTCTTCCCCTTCACTCTCTATTTCTCTTTCTGTTTCCATAGTGGTAGAATTTGATAAAATTCCTTTCCAGTAATGTTGAGCAAGGCGCGAACCAAAGGTAACTACTTTTTCGTCAATCCATAGTACATTAGTCTTTTCGATTGCCTTGAGATCGCTGGTGTTGAGCAATTTCACCAAAATATTGTACGCATCTCGTGTTATTGTGGTTTTTGGTGACTGAAGCATACTTTGCACCACCTCATCTAAAACGGTAGCAATCCTAGATGGTAAATTGACTATATCTGCCCGTATACTCGTCAATAAGCCGTTTTCCAGTTTATTTGCTTTTCCTTTTTGAATATAGTGCGCAGCAATGACCAAGTCATTAAACCGTCCCCCAACCAAGCTGACTGCTTTACTGACAACATCTTTGGTCGCATCTGGACACATGCAACTTAAGTAATGGATAGCTTCTTCATCTGTTATGTCACCCACTGTAATTATCTCGTGCAGTCGCGATTTGGATGACCGTGATCTCATAATGTTCGGTACCGAACTTTCACTGGAAGCAAATAAAATATTTAGAACTTTTTCATCTGTTGTATCCTTTGCAAAATCCTGTAGAATATCAATTGTTTGTATTCCATCTGGATACCGCAGTATTTGTGCCATGTTGTCAAACACCACTGTAGGAGGGTACTTATCTTCTGAGGAGATTTCGCCAGCACCTTGGTGTAAAACCTTTAGTGCATGTTTGAAATGAGCTATTGACTCCACTTGACAAATCCCTGGTGGCACTCCAAGATGTGAACGTAATGCCACCCAATGGCTTTCACAGTAGTCTAAAAATTTCATTGCTGAATACAGACTATCACTTGCATGTTTATGGTGAGCCTTGAAAGGAACATACAATATGCCAGACCCACATTCAGCTATTGTGTTCTTAAGAATGGTAGTCTTGCCACATCCATGAGGCCCTTCAAGTAGATAATATCCACCCGAGTGACTATCTGGCTTTAGAATGTCCTTTAGCTCACTTGCTAGAGATTGTCTTGGTACCAAACATGCAACAGTCTCAGTTTGAAAGCCACGTCTCAATGCAGCCTTTGCAATTGGCACAATACAACAGCTGTCCACAAGTATCATGGAAACGACGACAATGATAGGGACAGTTGAAACCGTAAGAACAGTGCTGCACATGTTCATCTTCATACACTGGTGCATGATGACAATGATCACAATGGCAATACCAATTGACCAAAATACATGTGTGAATGTAGATCCATACATGTATGGACACACGATATCCCAAAATTGAGACATTGCCTACAAAAATGAGAAAATGAAATGAGTTGCTTGTCTAGATGACATTGGTGATTGGGCAGAGGAGGTTAGTTATGGATTCTAATTAAAGCACGTTTGGGGCTGGCCTGCCAGACTAAGAGTCAACCCGAAACCATAAATATTAAAGTTTATACTCCTTGTACAGGGCATGGCATTGCACTATTGCGATTCCAATTTTCCGTAGAATGTCCATATACTCTTCGTTACTCAACAATGAATCCATATACTACTATGCCTGACAAAGAAACTAGTTTTTATACTCATACTTAGTCACTTGAGCAAGCTCTCTGTAGCCTCGTCCCCAGGCCCTTCCCAGTTTTTCAATGTTGCACGCTGAAAAGCGAGAGGGCCTGGTATCAGAAGTCACGTGCGTGACGTAACCCGTAGAGAGACCGTAGAGAGACCTACCAGCAGGCTGGGTGTATCAAAGGTCACCAAGATTTGGAGGGCTCTTGTCGCCAACGATCGAGAGGTACGGTCCAAATGCTTGCTGTCGAGTGTAGTACGATCCTTTTAGTTCACAAAAGAGTAGCGATTGAAGAGCTCTGACACAAATTTAGCCTAGAACGGTGGCTTTGTTTAGTGGCCATTTTTTGCTTGATTGTTACGTAACAATCGACATCGCGCACGTGATTTCTGATACCAGGCCCTCTCGCTTTTCAGTGTGCAACATTGAAAAACTGGGAAGGGCCTGGGGACGAGGCTAAGCTCTCTGCTCGATCCTAGCTTCCTAAATGGCCTCCTGGCTGAGTGCAGTGGTGATGATAAGATTGACCTCAATCAGGATTTCTCAATGTAGCTATTCTTTGCGAATTTTAACATATGAAGAAGATAGAGGACATTGTTTTGTTTAGCATGCAAGGTAGCACCCTTTCACACTGAATAAGGTATAGGGAAAATGCATTGAAAGAAGTTGTTTAGTCCAGTAGTTTCTTTCAAAACAGCTGGAGGGCTTTTAGCACCCTACAGCAGTCTTGCTAACAATGTCTAGTCAAAGTAGATATCAAACATGACAGGATATCTCCTCTACCTTACTTGCCATTTTACACAATACACGGAGCCAGATTTGTATTATCAAGTATAGGAGAATTTGGAGGCGTGGTCATTGTATGCCAATTATTCCAGATAGCGCACAGCATGCATAGAGCAAAGTCACACCCTCAAACTTTGTTCCAAAAGAAGTATAGATTGTGCCAGCCTGAAAAGCTTTCAGGCGTGGCTCTAAAGTGGTCTACTCGCCAATTTGGCAAGAAGTTTGAAGCTGGTTGCTCCATAGCTTTGTGTAGACTAGAGTGTCAGCTGGCTTAACAGAGTTCATTAACACCTATGCTACTTCAAGGAGGTCTGGAATTTAACACTAGCTAACGCTAGCTACTAGCATGTCTCTTTTGTACAAAAACTTCCTGATATGAGGGCTCCTACTGTGTAGACTGGTCATGTTCCCATAGAAACCACTAATCACGTGACTATCATTCTGAGCAAAGCAAGGTCTCTACTCCTAGATATTAGAGACATACCTACCTGGGATTGGAAACTGCACGCGGCACCCAAAGAGTGCTAGGCAACAGGGAGCGGCCGATGATTGATGGTTGTTATCTCATTAATTATTCATGAGCTATGGTGAGCTCACGAAATGACCCAAAAAGCTGAAATTAGCCTTCTCAATGCTGCGACGGCTTTTGACCACCTATTGGATCAACTATAGTAGATGGACCAGGTTTCAGGGTTAGGGTTGGGTTTAGGGTAGTGGTTAAAGGGTTATTTCAGGGTTTTAGAATTGGTCCGTCTTCTATAGTTGATCCCGAAGTACAAGGCTTTTAGTGTTGCATAGGCTAGAGAACAGCCGGCTGTCTTCATCGTGAAGCTGAGACAAAGGGATAGCAGCTACAGATTTCCGCCATTTAATATATATATATATATATATATATTGGCCCTTGGGAGTGTCTCGTGAAATAATAATTTATGGTTTGAGTTTGAGGTACCCACCGTACGTACGTACACGTTTATACACAATAAAGAAACTCACTTGTTCGCTTGGCCACACTTTTAGTAGGCAGATCTCTGCTCTTCCTAGCTAGTCGACTGAGACGGAACCGTCGGCCGTACGCATATATAATATATACATGTAATTAATTATGGAGAGAATGACGTTCGTGGACGTACGTAACGTATATATATAGTTAATTATATCAGTGGCCGGCCGTGGACGTGTGATGTGGCTAGTTCTGATTGGTCAACTTCCGTACGTACGTACATGTACATCATGTCATGTCATGTCACTGGGATGCATTTAGTTGGCTAATCATAGCAGTCGTTACGCGCGCAGGCAGATTTATTTGCAGACAGGAAGTTTGCGGTTGACCAGGCGGGATGGCAGCCAGAAACCAAAAATATTTATGTTTTTTTTCTCAAGTTATATATCAGGACCGGAACATGCTGTAAACTCAGAACAAAGTTTATATTATAGCTCTGTGCAAAAGATAACCGTCACAGCTTGTTTCAACTTCATAGGTGCCGCCAAAGCCGAGTTAGAGCCCGCTTCGTTGGACCTACTTATTCCCTGAGTACTCCTAGATGACCACCAAGTTTCGCTACCGAACAGCGTACCTGACCATTATTTTGGACTCAGATTCATGTTATTACTAGTTATATGATAGATCTATATGAAAATCGCCTCAGGAGTATTTTGCAATTGTCGTTTTCATGTTATCGTCGCTCAAAGTTGGATAATTTTTAGCCGCCCGCATGCTCCCATTGTGTACATGCAATAGCGTAAAAGCCAAGCTACAACGCCCATTCTTGATCTTGCTACTATAGCATGTTTACAGAATCCTTTTTCCAACATTACAAAGGAGCATAATAACACAAAATCATTATTATTCATGCTTTAGCAGTAACCGTAGCTATGGAATCAGGGATCTGTGACAGACTCGACAAGCCATCTGGTATTTCTTCATCATGAAAGACTGCTCCAACTGCACTCTTTAAGGAGCACACACATCTAATGAAACAGATAAACAGAGTATTAGTCCAAGAGAGAGGAAATAAGCCAACACTCCATGGATGTATTCATTGAATGCAAAATCACATGGTCAATGTAATGTAAAGTGACATAAACGCTCCCTTCAAAAAATTAAATCCAGAAAGCTATCAGTGTCAAAGTATACGGTACGTTCTACTGGCACACAGAACAACATCATGTTATTCAGTTTAGCTAACAACAATTACAACTAAGCTGATACAGAGCCAAGACTTCCAAGCAATAACTACGGCAAATGATGATCTGGGTATTCTATAATAATAGACTCCCCCCGCTTTAAAGAAACCCAACCATCAGCAATACTTTGCCTGGCTGTATCTACTCTATCACACATGTACAGTGGTCCAGAAGTTGCTAAATAAAGCATGCTACTAAACTGCCTAGTGCACACAGTACCTTTACATGTCAGCTAGCCAGGTCTGGAACTCCAAGATGGCTGTTGAGTCAACTATCTTCCTCACACTGCAGTACCATGACTCTGTTGTCCATCTGTATAAAGATAGGTGAAGAGAACATGCAAAATAGTATCATAGCAAATCCAGGCACAGTAGGAGAGGAATACGTACGTGTACATGTACACTGAGTTTTTGAGAATGTCACCAGTTGCCTTGTGTCTTCAGACCATATGAGACAGTTTCTTAAACAACAGCAATGGTAGCAGTGATGAACTTGAAGGCCTGGGGTAGTTTTATGGCTACATCACAAGCCAAAGAAACTCAGATCATCTAAGCAAACAAGCAGCTGAACGTGATCATAAGTACATGCAGCACTATATCTGAAAACATAGGATGGCTGGTACAACACATGGTACAAGCTTACAACATAACTGTACATGTACCTTTAAGCCCTGGTAGTCCTTTTATTAAGAGTTTATGTTCATAGCTTTGACATTTATGGTTAGGCCACTCCAATATAATTCATTGTTTCTCATCAACCGCCCGCCTCCCAGGGGCAGGCTGCTCCCATCAAGTTATTATTCATACTTCCCGCCAAAAAATCTCATTATTTACCCACTCAGTCTATGGTTTGACTCTATGAACTCACATCCTGTCAGCTGACTGTGCATTTTAGCGCGTATTCTTACAGCAGACCTCGCAACAGGCAGCTAGATAGAGCTTCACAACGGTTTTTGTGAGTGCAACTGTCATCCAAGGGGGTACTGGTAGAGCTCTTCTACCCCAGAGGAGGTACGACGGGGTCAACAAGGTCATCTGAAATGGGTAGTAAATTGCATTGTTGAGTACCTGATTTGCATTCTTGACCTTTTGCACCGCAGTTACAGACTATACTAGGTCGCGCATTAAAAGGTCAAAGTTTTCAATTAATTATTGTATCTCCTCTCTCGAGCGGGCGTTCCAGGGGCGCGATGGCTCGATCAGTTTCTGTAAAGATTATAAAGTCAACGAAGTAAGGGATATAGGAGTAAGTCCAGGGCGCGACAGCTAACTCGTTCTCTAATGTAGAACTATGCGCTCACGTGATCTTTAAATTACTGCCCTTTTGACCGTGTCGTACCTCCTCTGCTTCTACCCTGGGAGATATTTCAGTGCCATTCAGATTTGCCAAACAGGATGTAATGGTCAAATTTGTTGCATGGTATGCAGCTATATAATAATGAATAATGAATAATGAATAATGACCACCCGCCCACATCCTCTTGAAGTCCACCTGTGTGATGAGAAACAATGAATCACATTGGAGTGGCCTTAGTCTATCTTGTTTGACGTACCAATTCGCCCCCAGCACTTACAGTGCATAGATAATATAGCAATTATTCACACACTCCTATACCCCACACAAGGCAGAGGAAAATGATTTGTACCCACCTAGAACACTATTTTTACCTCTTAACTAAGTATTCCAGGTATTTTGGACGAAAAATATTGGTCAGGTATGCTGTTCGGTAGCATCTTGCAACACCATTTTCGTCGAACAACAAAAGAATGCAGCAACAAAAATGGAGCTGACACCTTCGTTTTTTCACCAACTCGCTAGGTCAAGAAGTCGATGGCACAAGTGGAAGCTCCTCTTTCGATTAGTTTTTGTTCGGGGGCCGTAGCTGCTACAGTTCCCGGGATATCATCCGCGAAAGTCGGGGTCACAAAAGTGCACTTTTACTGAGCTCGAGCTCGAGCTCGAGCTAAGACAAGAGTGACGTAATGCACTTTCACGTTGCAAATAAATTTTGACCAAACATATGGACTTCCTGTACGCGCGCGTACATTACGGTATCCAATTACGATAACCGCGGGCACAGCTAGCTAGCTACATGTAGCTAGCATGCAACGCGTGCTCATTAACTGTAGTAGTGGTTACCAAGGGGATTTTGGGCCACTCAAAGCACAGTGCAAGTGGCCTATGAAAACATTGTGGTAATCTTAAGTAGGTCTCCCTGACAACAAGGAATGATTGTGCATGCACCTGCACACGTACACACAAATGCGCTACTGCACATACAGCTGATGTCAAGAGGTTTACATAGCCATGGTAAGGGTGACTGAGTGCTTCACAACCTGGCCATATCCTGCATCTTCTGAGGTTTTCCTGGTCTTTCTTCTTCCTCCACAGTCAGTAAGTATAAAAATACCCAACATAGGGGACTTGACAAATACCATATGTGGCAGTCACAGGTACATTATTCCTAACACTTTTTGACCACTTTTTCTGACTTTGCAATATTATAACTTTGTCAGTAAACAATGTAGAAAGCTCAAAATTGATTTTCATTAACTCCTATTTATTTGATAAAAGTACACTAAGTTGGGGCCTAAAATACTAAAACATACTACCAGGAGACCTAATTTCGGAATAATGTACGTTTTCTACCTGTAACTGCCACATATTATGCACGGTGTATGTCAAATGCCCCTGTGTGGGGCTTGGGTTTCTACATCAATCCCCCTATGATGCCCAGTTAGCCATTGGTCGGCACTAGGATCATGGTTATCAAACTATTTCTCGTTACATCTGCCTGTTGGTGCCTTTGTGGCTTAATTGAGACGAGCCTGAGAAGAACCGCGCTGAAGTTCGAAGAGCACATGGAGCAGCATGAACAGCCAGCGAGTTATAGCACTGAGCAGCCATGCAGGGAGAGACTTAGAGAACAGGCAAAGGTAAGAGGAGCAGACTCAAGCAGTACACTTCTCTATAATTAAGCTACTATGATCTCCTATCAGTGATAATTTGTGCAAAACCTGTCCTGTACAATCTGTAGTGAACTCCAGCTCTGAGTGCTATGAGCACTCACCAAAAGCTTAAAAACTCGGTTTTAATCACCTACATCATTGCCTGCATCAAGAGTACATGCCTGCATTTATGAACCCATTCTCGAGCGCAGTGGAAGGGCCTGATTTGACAAAGCTACATGAGCTATTTTCTTTACCACAGCATGAAACTACGCTGTGGACATACTTATCCAACGTCTCTTCGGCTATATGTGTACTACTGAGAAACTCAATTTTCCAATGTTTCACATCAGCACACTTCGGTATCAACGAATGAGTAGTCACCAGAGCATATTCCCTTTCTCTACGATCTTCGTGATTACTGATAACGAAGTCACCTCTCACTCGTATCCCATCACCCAAAGACAAAGGGAATCGTTCCCCTGCATAAGAAGTAAATAGACTTCGACAAAGGCTCTACCGACAGGGAGACAGAGTGGGGGCTCTATCCACATGCACTCTCAGATGCTGTGTAGTGCCAGGATTATGCTCTACTTGGGCCAGAGTGAGGGCTCTATCCGTGTGGATTATTCTCCCTGTATAAAAAGGTGAACATTATTTGTGTCGTATTTGTATGTGTATAATATGTGTACTTGCTATGCCCTATACATGTAGGTCTGCAATCAATGAACCTTGTTTCTAGGCTAGGTAACATCTCGAGCTTTGTTTCTCAGATTCTCAACTTGACAATGCTTGTCACACCAACGATGGTAGTTCATCGTGAAGTACATATATGTACGTGACTAGTCGATCGTTACACGATTTGACCACACCCCACAGTCATCCGTCACAAGACGATCAGAAGTTCGTTCGAGAGCTGTCTCAGAGAGCGACTTTGTAGTACTGTTTCGAGCAATAAGCTTGTCTCTTCTTTCCTTATCTAGTGCATCCATGGTAACTGTGCCCACGGGAAAACAGATATATCACGTGTACTCGGGATGCATGGCATTTATTGCACTCAACCCTTGGGCCGCTTTGCGCCCTCGTGCTTTGGTGCAACAAAATGCCATACATCCCTTGCGCCAGTGTTATTACTTGAACCCCCATCCCGCTGTCTGTTTTGCCATAGACATTAGAAGGGGAGAATGGACTGGAAACGTCCATACATTTTAATAGTAAACCTTGCGTATAGGGCTGGACATGGTTATATAGGAATTCTTGATACATTGTTTCGTAGTTTTTGTGAATTTTCTGTGATTTGTGTCCTATTCCAAGTGTACTAACACCTTTACGTGCATCTGGATGGTGTACTAGAAGGATAATTAATGGTTGGACTGATTACTTTTATGTTCATTTTTCAACGTAAAATTTGGCCCTTCTAGGCGGCAATACATTTGTATACAACTACCATACAAATTTATCGTAGTTTTTACAAGAATTTTAGTAAAAATCATATGGTATTATGACTTAGGTTACCATGTAGAATGTATCTGTGCTCCTTTTCTAAATTCCCATAAGTAAAGTATTAGGTAGTTAATACACATCAGGTCGAGCTCTATACGACCGTTTCCAGTCCATCCTCCTTACTCTATTGCCTTTGGTTCTACACACACACACACACACATACACACACACACACACACACACACACACACACACACACACACACACACACACACACACACACACACACACACATCAGACTTACTTGAATCACAAGCAGCAGAACTTTGACCTTGTTCATGTGAAAGAATAGTTGATATGCGCATGCACAGATAGACAGGGGTGGGGGTGGGTTGGCATACACATGCACAATTTACAGAGGAGGGGCTGAAAACTAACCTTTGACCTTAAAACTGGCGACTGGCAGTAGATGCGAAACAGAGCTATTCTGGTCATCTAGGACACTAAAAATGTTCAGCAAAGGTTAAGAGGCTGAAATAGAATTATATGAGTGTTTCTTGGGGCAATTTGGTGATATGCCACCCATGCAATTATTTTGGTACCTTAAAAGTGACACTCACAGTCTTGAAAAGCAGAAGAAGTAAACAGTAGATGCGTTGCCCAGTTCGTCCTTGATCAGCTCTACATGAGATGAAAGATTGCAACTTGCAGGTTGAGAGTGGATAACCAGCCTGAAAACTGCTGTATATACATGTAATAGTAGCCAGCCACAAATAGTAGTAGCCACACGCATGCGTGTAAGTGGGCGTGGTTACAATCGCCAACCAATGATGCACGATTGTTCTTTTGAAGCTGAAATGTGGGGCTCGGGACGAGGCTATTGTATATAGGTCACCCTGCTTCGTGTTACCATAGATATTATAACCCTTACTGGGATTGGAAACAATGTTATGGGTATGGGACCCGTGCTCATTGCTCCAATTTTCCGTAAAATATCCGTATATATATTATTACTAAGCAATGTATCCATATACTACTATGGCTGACAAAGAAACAACTTTTTGTACTGTCTTTGTGTACTGCTATCTCTGAAATACCACACTATCTTATTAAAATACATGTAGACCTGCCACGTCATACCACAAACCTAGCTGTAGACGCTAAAGCGAACAAGAGTCCTGAACCCTACAAGAGGCATGAGAGGTACGCCACTGAAGGCTATCAAGATGGCAACAAAAAGTACATGTACATGTAGTCTTTGTACTATTACTATCCTACTGAAGGTCCTGGAGCTTATTCAACCTGACAGTGTTCTACTTCACTGTAGGTCACTACCTTCAGAGTAGATGCCATCTATGTAGGTTGCCTTATCTTTCCAGGAGAGGTATGCATAGCCAAGAGGTCAGTCCCTCGAAACTGGCACGAGAAGCAAGTTTGAATGTACCACAAAAGCACCACCCAATATAAAATGATGTAGGACCATCTATTATCATCTTGTTAAGTCTTCATATGTTTCGAAGAGATGACAAATCAAGCAAGTTCACTTCATGCGGTCAGAGAAACCATAATACGGATGGTACGTTCCTTCACTATTACATACATGTATATGGAGCTGCACACACTACTTTCAATCCCGGTACAAGGGGTATAATATCTATGGTGTGACCATACCCACCAATTAAAAGTGCATGCTATACGCTCATGCGACAATGACTGCGCATAGTCAGTGGTCTCTAACCTCATAGGTCGAGTCTGTGGTCGAATCCGATTCACAAACGACACTGTAGACATGTGAAACTGCCGGCTGAGAAAGTATTGAATTTTACAGGCATTGTCAACCTGCTAGCTACAGTGGACCATGCCGCTGTAGTCTATTATCTAAAACTGAACTGGGTATCAAGATATTGAGACTGGGATATATATTTTTTTTTATTTATTTCATTATCAACTATGATAGTACGTATTATTAATACTATAAAGATACAATAAAGAGATTCACTCTCCTCCCTCTAGGCTGCCTAAACGAGAAAGCGTTGGATTTGCCACAGTGTTCTCAACCTGCTAGCTGCAGTGGACCCACTCCAGTCTTATCATTTAAAGCTGAACTGGGCAACGACGTTACTGACTGGGATCATTTTGATATTATTCTCAATTACGACAGTAAGTGTCATATTAATACTATAAAGATACAATAAGGAGGTTACCTCTCCTCTCTCCAGGATGCCTAAACAAGAAAGTGTTGGATTCGCCAGCGTGTTCTCAACCTACTAGCTGCAGTGGACCGTGCCGCTCCAGTCTATTTTCTAAAGCTGAATTGGGCAATGATTCTACTCCCGATATTGAAACTGGGATCATTTATTATTAATATTCTTCTCTTTTTTTTGAGATCATTCTCAATTATGACAGTAAGTGCCACTTTAATGAAATAAAGATACAATAAAGAGGTTCCCTCTCCTCTCTCCAGGCTGCCTAAACGAGAAAGCATTGGATTTGTCACAGTGTTATCAACCTGCTAGCTGCAGTGGACCCACTCCAGTCTATCATCTAAAGCTGAACTGGGCAACGACTCTACTCCTGATATTGAGATTGGGATCATATATTATTCATGATTACACTAACCCTAATTTATCACTTTATCTGGTAAGAGCAAGGGGGTACAAAGCATATAAGCAACAGACCACACACCAAACCACAATTAGCTCTTACAGCACACGTCCTTGTACCTTGTGGATTTGCCTAGCAATCCATTCACCACCAGGAAAAGGTTGGGCAAACTACAATTCTGCGGCAAATGAGACAGAGCTCAGACTAAGTACTTCTTACTGAGTGATCTGCTATGACAAACAATGGGATTTAATTATTATAGTGTTGCGGGTCTGTTGGTCCGATTACTCGATACATTAGGTGCCCATTCTTAGGTCATGGTTGTTATAAACTCACAGCACCTGGCAAGGAAAATTTGCAACTGGTGTCACATACCCACAGTGTTTGCCCCTCTTAAGTGAAATCCTGAAATAAACCCTGCACACCGATCATGTACTTACTCCCATACAATGTTGCAATAAATGTATGGAGATAGCCAAAATACACTGCTTTAATCCTTCTTAGAATGATGGTAAATGCTCGATAATAAATTGAAACATTCAGTGTCTTCTAAACCATTGGTGGGGGGACACAATAATAGAAGGAGGTATTGGTTAATTGGTCACACAACAGATACATGTATGATATCTCCACATCACACACACACACACACACACACCAATCCTGGTTCTCAAGGCCAAGCACTTAGCACCCCATAATACACTTGTGCTATTAGTAAGAGAAGTAACTTCCATTAATAAAAATAGGAGGAGATTAAACAAACGTATTTTACCATAGAGACCATAAAATTAGATCTATGGGGACTGAGTAAAGTTTGATACAAATAATATATAGAGATATACTAGCCATAGTCTTCTACACAGATTGAGCATATAGCCTCTATAGTGAGGACAGCGGACAGACGTCATTCCCACCGCCTTACCCAATACCACAACATACACACAAAACAGTAGGATTATAAGCCTTACAATTAGCCCTCAAGAACTAACCATGTACGCATCAGCAATTGTAGAAAATTCACTTGTTACCCATTACGTCACTCCTTCACGCATGATATGACTTAATTCAACATGCAGTGCGTTAGTGCACTCAACTGTACATGTTGGATTTTGCCTCTAATGTGGAAATACTACTACTACTACACCTAACCAAGGATAGTTGTACCTGATATTGGCAAAAACTCACACACAAACAACACACTTTATTCCATGTGTGAAAGGGGTTGAGCGCTATTGAAGAGAGAAAGAGAGAGAGAGAGGAATAGGTGGAGTGAGAATGTAGTTTCCCATTGATGCAAATAACTAGTGTCATGCAGGGCATGTAGTGGGGCAAGCCTGAGCTCGAGGGAGCTATGAGATTTATGTCAGCAGACATGTGTAAAACCATCAGGCCATACGGATACGATCTATCAAGCCGTGACCATAGCCAGTGACGGCTGAGCCTTGCACCCAGGCTCTTAGGGGGAGGGAAGAGCCCAAGGTCACATAACGTTGAGTTTGCATGAGGTCTCCACTGGCATGGTAAGCGCGGAGTGTTGTCCTGGTCTTTCTAGCTATCCTTTTTTCTCGACAAGCTAATCGTTGATCCTGTGTGCTGTCGCTAACTAATTTCTCTAGGAATCTTCAATCTTTCGTGCTATCGCTGATCCTGTTGCACCTTGAAGCCTGGTTTCCTTGATGTCTAGCATAGCCTCGCTTAAACGTGACACCACGAGGGAAATATTACAAAGATACGCTAATTTAGAGCATGCTGTCGCAGTTGTTTTGAGCACAGACTTTTCAGCACAAAAGATTGCATGCGGCCCTGTACAGAGTTTACGAAGCGGCATGCAGATGACGGACGTACCATACATACATATATACATATATACATATACCATATATTGCACGCATTGCTGTACCGTTTATGTGGGGCTCGCTCAGGCTCGCCCCAATAAAATAATTAGCAGTTTCATTGTTCCATTGGGGAAGACTTTAATTTAGTATCATGTACTTTATTGGGCCTTGCCATGCAGTCCAGGGTAATAACATACCAACACCTATACCTCGATCAGGCATGCAGGTAGTGACACACCATGCACCACTGCGAAGGTCAGGCATGTTAAACCCTCCTCATCCACAACACAAGCATAGAGGCCCCACTTCAGCAACCAAAGAAAGGGTGGCTTATCAGGGGTCAAGTAAATATGCTGATTAATGGCCACATGTCAGCCTGGGTTACCTTAGATCTTCAACCCCCTCCCCCCACACCATTTTCATTACTTCAAGGTGCTTGGCACTTTCAGGTGTAGATAAGTAGTTGTTATGCAAAAACGGTACAGGTAACACATGGGGCCAGCATACACCACTAGTTACTAAGTAAGAAATTCAAAATTATCTTGAATCTGATTGGACGTGACCAAACCCCCCCCCCCCACCCCCCAGGAACATGGTTGCTGCCCCATGGCTCCAAGTGCTGAGCGAGGAAGTCACCCCACTCTGTCACTTATACCGGGGGTACTTGATAGAACTCCTCTGGAGCTGGCCCGCCAGACTACGATAAACCCCGAGGGTGTACCACTACCCAATGGGAGATATTCATTTATGTAAAGGGGTCGTCACATGAACTTGTAAATTTGTCGGTAGGCATCTGAATTTTTTTTACAGATAGGCCTAAGTACCAAGAAGGCAAATCCCAAATATCAGAAAGATTGAAGGTCCTATTGATTTTATTGTGCGAGGGCAAGGTCGCCCTCACACAATACGTTTCTACAGAAAAATCAGCAACTTTAAAAAATCAATAGAACCTTCAATTTTCTGATCTTTGGGGGTTGCCTTCTTGGTACTTAGGCCTATCTGTGAAAAAAAATTCAGATGTCTACCTGCAAGTCTACAAGTTCATGTGACAACCCTTTACATAAATGAATATCTCCCATTACATGTATTTATAAAATTTCTCTTGCACCATTCCCACTAGCACCCGATGAGGGAGAGACGCAGATCTGACTATATCATTCCTGACATACCGACAGTCCGTCCACCAGAGTCTGCCACTACCACACCGAGCTCTGCTCCAAACACGCAGACAAAACTGTCATAGACGTAGACATTCAGGATCCGATGTCAGACTATGTGTTGATACCAATAAAGCGCATGCGCAAACATTGGCATGCACCATGTGCACGCACCTGCGAATTGCAGAGAAGTGTCATGCCGGCGAGGAGACAACACAGAACCTGCCCTTCGAGAGTTCGAGACAGGAAGAAGAGGACTGGAGCTGGGGATAAACAGCGGCACAAAGAAAAGAGGAAACTACGCCGAGGTAAAAAAAAAAAAAAAATATATATATATATATATATAGGCATAGCTAAAAATGGTGAAGAGTATTCCACTCGGACTAGCACGCTTTGGTAGACTATTTTGGAATCCACTACTCTACTAGAAGCAAATCCCCAGCCAGCAATGTTGTGAGACTGTTCACGCATCCGCGTTTATAGTGTGCTCCACGATGGTGTACTGCCATTATTATAAAACAGAAGGGTAATGCACAGGCATCATGGTTGTACATACAATGATTTTACGTCATGATTCTCGTTCTGTAGCTACCTAACAGGAACATTTTACACCAAGACCATATTCCATTGTAATGTGTAGCTATATACACATAAAGGGAAGATTCAATTTCTGAGACATGGGTCCTACCCTCTCCCCTGATATGATAACATAATGGGGAGATTTTACACTTTTAGCTAGTTGGCGTAAAATCTTAGCACATGTATGCATGCAGTCACAAGGAGCAGGTGTTATGCTGTCATAGTTTCAATTTCTGAGACATTACATGTACCGTAGCTTTGCGAAAAAGGGCCCACTACAGAATATCGGCCCACCCCCCACTTTGGGCTCAATTTCCTGCTAAGGTCTAAAGTTTACTCTAATATGCGCCCATATGTATCCGCCATGGAACACACACGCGCGATCACTATAAAGTGGGTGTGGTTAAGATCGCTAGCCGTGCAAGGTCGTTCTTTTGCGGCTCAAACACGGCATAAAACGAACTAGGCTTGGTTCTACGACTGTTTGGTGGGTTATTTTTCGATCTTACCTCGATTATTTGAAGTGCAGTTCTCATAGACCAGCCATTTGAGTTACGGTTGCTGTCAACAGTACAATGAAGTATCGGCCCAATAAAAGCCGGCTGCCCTCAATTAGTAACCGTACTTGAGCAAGGCTGAAATCAATAGTAACTGCGCTACTATTCAATCACGTAGGTAGTTTACCTGGGCGCTCTATTGCATGTAACTGCGACAGTGATACTGTGAATATCGGCCCACCCCCCAGTCTAGATCCAATGTAAGGTGCACCGCCCATGGGCCCTTTTTCGCAAAGGTACGGTATTAGTAGGGTGCTACTCCCTCTCCTGATGTAGAATAGCTAATTAGAATATTTTATGCCAATGACATGGTTGGCATTAGTTTATAGGAGGTTTTCGTGCAGAGGTGTGAAGGAATTTGCAAGTGATATTCATGCATTTTCAGGGTGTTAGTGTCACACCCCTTGGTGGGAATGAATGTACTAGCCTCTATGGGAATAGCATGCATTTGTCATACTAGCCACGCAGATGGCCTCTCACTCAAATTCTGGTCCCTGCTACTCAACATATTATAGTACCATGCAATAGTCTGTGCTACTTCTTGGTAGCTGCTTTTGTGTGTCCTAGAGTTTTAATTGCTCCATAGACAGCAATACATTCATCCCCCCCCCTCCCCCCCCCCCCCCCCCCTGGAGTGTGACACTAACACCCTGAGAATGCACACCTCAGCACGAAAACCTCCTCAAGTGAGCTGAGAGAGCAATACTTATGTGTACATCAGATTATACATACACGTAGGTGGAGGAAAACCATTGAAGTTGGGGGGGGGGGGCACTATAGTTAGACATTATAGTGAACATGCAAATACATGTATATTATTATCGTACATTTAGATCATACTTATAACAAATGGTGCAACCTGATTGGTCCACTCACATCATCTATTCCATATAAAAACCCATGTAACTCCATAAAAAACCTTGTACCTCACATAAAAACCCATGTTTATGATTGCCTATGGCCCGCAACATACTGATCATAGCTAAGTGTGATAGTAACAGAGAGTTATGCATAATAAAACAAGGAACACAGTGTGTTCAAACCCTCGCATGTACATCACTAATGCGCATGCGCATATGTGTTTACGTCATGCTTGCGGGCAACGTACGTGCACGTCGCGTCAGCCGGCCTGATCGCGTATAGATTACGGCCTTAGGGTGTGGTTAATTCTGAGCACTACGTTAAAAATGGCCGCACGGATAGCAGTAATCCACGAGGTTTTGTCTTGGATCTCGAAAAGTAAGCGTTTGTATCAATTTTCCCACAAATCGTTACAACTTTAGCGATCACCAAGGCAAAAGATCAAATCAGACCCGAGCTAAAGCGCTTGGATCCTGAGATTACGCTGGAACTAACATACATCCGGTTTCAGAACGATTACAGTACCCTCGCGCTTCGCGCCTCGGGTAATAAAACTTATAGATAATGCAGCTGCGAAGAGACTCAGCTCAATATCCAGGTCGAAGTCGCTCTCCCATCTTCTCTTTTTCTATATTTACAGACGCTATGGTTACTAGGTTACTTGGCCTTGGTTACGGCCACACTGCTAAGCTCGAGCGTGCGTGCCGTATGATCTAAACTGGTTGGACACTGTTTAGTCGGTTTCTACGTGATTTAGAAGCCCTCAGGGCTCCGTAGAACCCTTGCTTCACTCAGGATTTTACGTACAGCCCTTCGGTCTTCTAATCACGTAGAAACCTCCTAAACAGTGTCTAACCTATATGTATTACGTATACCATTGCACTGTCCATGGATCCACTGGCAGTTGAAATGATATTATAGTCAGTAATCCGCTATTGATAAACAGTGTCATGGGGGGGGGGGGACATGTGCCGGTTGCTTCCACCACTTGATAAGCTACCCTATAACGGTAAAATGATAGATGAACACTGTAAATGATAGGTTTACAGATTTTGATGTAATCATGTTATTATTGAATGTGCATGGATACATGGCTATAATATAGCTCAAGAAGGGAAGTTGGGGGGATGACTGACTCTAGTCGTGTAATAACTACAATAGTGGGAAATAAAATACTAGAGGTATGTTAGCTGTTCAGAACTGTTTAATGCTGTAGCCATATTTTTGTGAGTTAGGACACCCACAGGTTTAGCTACACAATCATCCACCTTTTTTTAATTCGTACCCTGTATACATACCTACTATTAATAAGATTTTGGAATGCCTCTATTATTAATTACTTCTGTATCATTGTTTAAGCATAGCCTATGGCCATGTTTCATATACATACAATGTTATTAATTTCATTGTGTCCTTGGCTTCATTGTGGGCCTCCCTCCTCCCTTGGCCTGGGTACGAGTAAAGGCTAAAGCTGAAAAAGTAACCCCAGGTTTTCTCGGGGTGTTGGCGCATGCGCATGCAATAGGTACCAGGCCGCTTTTTCCCCCTCCTCCCATGGCCTGGGTACAAGGCTAGTCGTACATAATTGTAATGGTGTAAAATTGCCTTATATAACATAATGGGAAGATTTTACGTAGTAAAATCTTACATGTGTGCAGTCACAAGGAGCAGCTGTTAGCCTGTCATACTTTCTTGAGATTAATTTCTGACATTTTATATATACATGTATTAGTAGGGTGCTACTCCCTCTCCTGATGTAGAATAGCTAATTAGAATATTTTATGCCAATAATATGGTTGGCATAAGTTTATATCATTCTCGTTTCAAGAGAGCTGAGAGAGCAAGACTTACATGTACATCAAATTATACGTAGGCGGAGGAAAACCATTGGAGTTTGGGACAGGTCTACGCTAAGACCGCCTTAATTGGTTTGCACTTCCGGTTTGAGTAGCTGTACAGTAGTATATGGGCGACCGCATGGTGGAATCTATGGTGGAATAATGCATGTACAAAAATGTCATAGCTACCTAGAGATAGAAGATGTAAGCTACACACTTGAAACACGCAATGCAAAGGGATTATAGAACACCTCAGAGTACAAGTTCATAGATTCTGGCCAATCACTCGAGTTGAACAAGTCCCAACAGTCTGTGGGTGAGTCTGGCCACCTCCAACTTCAGTTGAGTGTTCGATCTGCAGCAGCCAGCCTCCAGCAGTTCATAATTACAGACCTGGGAGCTAACTTTCAGACAAGTACCTTGACAAATATTGGAGACATACTGTTGTCTTTACCTCCAGAAACACCAGCTCAAATATCAGAAATAACTCAACAATTCTCACAAAAATGGCTTAATGACTGACGCTATCGCTAGGACTTTCACCTCTCCCAAGTCACCAGCTATTAGCCTTCCCCCCTCCCATGTTGAGTGTGATGAAGATATCACCATGCTCTCATCTCTCACACCCAAGTGTCGTACCTGTGACCGATGCTCTATCACCTCATCACTGTCTCCAACATCTCCATCACTGACCCCAGCTTATCTCAGCTTTCCCCACCCCTCTGCAGACAACAGCAGAGACAATAAGTCTTGATGAATTTGTCATCGTACCTCATTCAAGAGGGAGATTCCAGTTCTTAAGGTTACGGAGGAAGAGATGTGAAGGACAAGCAAACGAGACATTTTTTTTCTCACCATGACATCACCTTCAGTCAAGCTCAGCTGGTAAAATACAAGGCTGACGCTGATTTTTAACATCTCCACCACTGACCTCAGCTACCCTGCCGTCGGAAAACAGAGGAAACGGAGAAAGAGGTGCTGTGTGAAAAGGAATCAGTCTCTCTTTCTGTCCCTTTTAGTTTAGTCACCTTGAAATAGGATAAACAATGTAGATGGAGTTTAACATTTCATATCTTTCTAGGACTATCAGCTCATTGCTATCTCTCCCAGCACCTTCGTCACCAATCAAGGTATCAACTCGACAGCTGAGAGATTGACATTGCCATTGCTGTGTCATCATACCTCGGTGGAGAGGGGGAGTCCCTTTCATCATCAAGTTGGACACCCCTAAGGGAAGGAGAGAAGAGGAGAAGCACATGCAGTCCTGAGTCTCTCTTACATACATGTAACTACCCATATGTACTTACTTCAGTACGGTGAAAATTATATCTATAATATATCTCTCTCTCTAGGCCTTTTTGTAGATACGTTCACATCCCATCTCAACAGTGGAGATTGTCACGCGTTATGCAAGGCTATCACTCTCGGTGGTGTGTCATACCTCGATGGAGAAGGGGAGTCCCTTTCATCATCAAATTGGACGCCCCTGAGGGGAGAAGAGGAGAAGCACAGTCCTGAGTCTCTCTTACATACATGTAACTACCCATATGTACTTAGTTCAGTATGGTGAAAATTATATCTATAATATATCTCCCTCTCTAGGCCTTTTAGTGGATATGTTCACATCCCATCTCGACAGTGGAGATCATCACGCATTATGCAAGGCTATCACTCTCGGCGGTGTGTCATCGTACCTTGATGGAGAGGGGAAGTCCCTTTCATCATCAAGTTGGACGCCCCTGAGGGAAGAAGAGGAGAAGCACAGTCCTGAGTCTCTCTTACATACATGTAACTACCCATATGTACTTACTTCAGTATGGTGAAAATTATATCTATAATATATCTCCCTCTCTAGGCCTTTTAGTGGATATGTTCACATCCCATCTCAACAGTGGAGATTGTCACGCACTATGCAAGGCTATCACTCTCGGTGGTGTGTCATACCTCGATGGAGTGGGGGAGTCCCTTTCATCATCAAGTTGGACGCCCCTGAGGGAAGGAGAGAAGTGGAGAAGCACAGTCCTGAGTCTCTTTTACATACACGTAACTACCCATATGTACTTACTTCAGTACGGTGAAAATTATATCTATAATATATCTCTAGGCTTTCTAGTAGGTACGTTCACATCCCATCTCAACAGTGGAGGTTGTCACGCTTTATGGAAGGCTATCACTCTTGGCAGTGTGTCGTCGTACCTCAATGGAGAGGGGAAGTCCCTTTCATCATCAAGTTGGACGCCCGTGAGGGGAGGAGAGAAGGGGAAAAGCACAGTTAGTCTGTCTCTCTTTCTCTCCCTATTGCTTTTTATATTCAACCCATTCCAGCAGTTTGGATCACCTTCCAGCAGTTCAGTCACCTCTGGATCCACTGTCGTCTGGAGAGGCTAAATTTAAAGAGTACTTGGTTAGGTTGTTTGACAAAGTAGATGGAGTTTATGCATTTGTTATCTCTCTTCTCTCTTTTCTTTCTCGATTTTATTCCATAATCTTTTTAGTTACATTTCTGTCAGCTGCAATGGATGTGTGATGAGAGAGCTTGTGGAGGATGGGAAACAGAAAAGGGAACCCACTTCTGAGTGCAAACTGTGAAGGGGCTGTATTCATACGCATGGCATTGAAGTTTCCAACAAAAACATAATGTACTACTGACATGCATCCTATTGTCACAATGCACAGCATTGCTGACCACAGCTGCAGTTTCTGATGCTGAAAGCAGGCTATGTGACGTCAAGCTGAGATATTTTACAATTGAAGATTGTACATACAATTACACCTTGGAGCACCATCAGTAGAGGGTGGTTCGTATTCCCAACCACATGCCAATGAGGGAAAGTGTAATTTGTAAGCAAAAGTACATCAATAATCACACACCAATGCCTTCCAACATGCATTATGCTTGCCCATTGGCCAAATCATTCAACTTAGAAGAATAGTTCGAATGTGTATTTGAGAACAAAGTTTCAATTGGCATTTCTACCTTCATGGAATCTGTCTCTCAGGCTTATGGGAACGGTCACCAATCAGATAATGTTAGGGCAGATTGAATTATTGTCTTGCACTGTTTGGTATGGTAGAGGTGTGTGTGTGTGTGTGTGTGTGTGGTAGTAAGGAGTGTAAATGTTCAGGTTACTATTTATCATAGAAGGTCATATCCATTGATGACCCTGCAAACTATGATGTACACAGTAATACAGGGGGCAAATTTTCCCATTAAACTCAGCTCAAAGGATCATTAGTATTTCACTAACGTTTGCACATACCAATCTGTGCCAACTTGGGTGTGTCCCCATATACTTGTTATGCTAAAGCTAAAAATGGCGGGATCCCAGCGGTTCACCCTTGAAACTCACCATTGAAGTCACAGTTTGTATTGGGCATGTGACAAATTTCGTACCTCCCATTGTTAGAATATGTGGTGTGTGTGTGTGTGTGTGCGTATGTGTGTGGGGGGGGGGTAGTGGGGTTACCCATAACCAGAATAGTGAAGAATGTCATCATCTCAATTGATGGAATTATCCATCCTGTGAACTATGAACCCGACACACAGGATTTTGAGTGTGTGCATATTTGTATGTGTGTACCAACAATGCCAAGCAGTAACACAGGCTAGATGCCACCATTTCAAACATTAGCTATTGCATTAAACATGACCATCAAGAGAGGAAACCAACTTGACAGGTGGACTCTGGTGCCTTAATAACACTAATAGTGAATGCATGGATATCACATGAGCATGAGCAAACTGAGGCTGATTCATACATGCAACGACAAAGCACAAAGAGAGACTAAATTTTATTCCAGTGCTGCCAATCATTGCATATTCTGCATGTACAGACTGTCAGTATCAACCCCACACACCCCTTACACTACCCGTTCACCTATCTTGGATACGCACACCAGAGTCAGGGGTATGGACTCGTAGAGATGCTCCAGATTCACTCACTCCCACTACAGCTAGAACTCCACAACAACCACATATAGCTACTATGCAGCACTGTTTTCACACTATAGATGGGGCTCTCTGCACTTCAGGAAGCAAAAACCACAGCCAGAAAGCCCCAATTTTAGCATGTACGTAGTAGCATGTGCTGGACCAGAGGTATATGTAGTCCACACCAATGGATTTGAACTATACATAGCTTTGGTTTCAGCCAATACCAGGCCTCATCAACAGCACTGGCTACTGAGAAGAGAGAGAGGGGGGGGAGGGGGAGGAAACAGAGTGTATACGTAGCTCTGTTGGCCCATGACCTATTCTCATTATTAGCAGGAGCACAGTATGAACACCGCGTTATTAGTAATATCACTACACATAAAACCCTCTAAAAGTTGACAATTTTGATTATGGTCGCTAGACAACAGCCAAGTCACATATGCATGATAGTTCAAGACTTAGTCTAATATGGATGGGGCTCAACATTCACTCATGTCTGTGTTGATAGCAGCTGAACTGTACTAGAGTACCACAGACCCTTCCATTTGTATCTATGTTGATAGCAGCTGAACTGTACTAGAGCGCTAGCACCATAGATCCTTCACCCCATTCATATCTGTGTTGATAGCAGCCAAACTGTACTAAAGCACCACAGATCCTTCATCCCATCAACATTAATAAGCCAGCTGGAAGTGAAAAAAAAACCCAGGGTAGCCACCGGGGATCGAATCAGGGCCTACTACTCTGACCACTGAGCTACGGCTCCCCACAGCCACCTGAGCAATTCCACTCCAGCTTTAAAGGTGATAGACAACCCTATACCCAAACTGGTGCTCGAGGAGTCTGCCAGGATAATTAAATCACCAAGCGCAGAACACCAACACCAGTAGCTAGTAACATGATAGTTCAAGACTTAGTCTAATATGGATGGGGCTTAACATTCACTCATGTCTGTGTTGATAGCAGCCGAACTGTACTAGAGCACCATGTACTTCAATGATTGACTCACAAACAAACATTTCTAGGTGGACTGTTCCCTCCTTACTACTGGTAATGAACTGCAACTCCTCGGAGAGGGAGGGAGGGAGAGAGGGGTGTGAGTGTATGAGAGAGAGAGAGAGAGAGAAGCCAGAGCCAGGGTGTAGCTAATTTATGTGGTGCATTTTAATTTACCTAGGATCCCAGATTTCTTTCTACTTAATTATGTACACTTGATCAAACAATACAACTATAAATTGAACCACATTATAAGTAACCTACATACCAAATAACATTGATGCCTGATGAGATGTCCAGGTGGAGATTGGTAATGCCAAAATTAGGGTAGGTGGGTACATTGCTGCTAAATATTGGAGAAGCCACCCTGCATACTGTGAATACAAAAGGCCTCATTACCTAATGCACACACAGTAGTACAGGAGGCAAAAACAGGCCAGTTACAGGACATCACCATCACAATAGTCGACCAGTTACCATTGAATACAATTCAAGTCCAGTACTGCCACAGGTTTTCCAAGTATTTGACGGTACTGTCCAGGAGTAGTAATGCCAAATCACTGCCATCTTCACTCAATAGTGGACTGTTGAGCAGAGACAGACATGTACCCTGAGGGAAAATAGTGTGTGCGTACGAAATTGGCCCTGGCGAAAATTTCAGGCTATACAGTATTTCATGAAAAGAGTGCACCAAAACATTATACAGCTAACTGCTGGCCATCACCTAGAAACCAAAGTTTTTATAGGAAAATTGCTGGCTACCAGAGGATCATGATAGGGTAGGCCAATGATGAGCGGGGGAACATTGGCCAACAAAAAATCAAGTTGCAGGACCTTAATTGGGGTGCTTGAGATGCATCATATTACATGAGAGAGAGAGAGGGAGAGGGAGAGAGGTGCAGAATATACATGTTAATAGTGTGCATCTACATGTACATGTATATGTCCTATGGTGCTAACTAGTGTATGCTGCACACACATACACACATACACAGTACTAGTTATATGACATTAAGGTTACGGTCAACAGTTTCAAATAGCATAAACAAAACACTCTGTATCTCATAAACAGGGTTAGCTATAAAGTTCTAGTCTGTTCCAGCCATCTTCTTACTTGTGACTGTTTCTCCTAGTCGAGCTAACGCTTACTCGAACGGCATCTTCTGGTCTTGGTCCACGCGTGTAGCTTCAAAATGTTTTCACGTCTGTTTTTGCCTAGAGAGTGGCAGTCAAGCTATGAGCCCCACTTCCAGCAGCAAGCTTTCAACACCCTTGAGGGCCACATGAAGCGTTTGTGCTTCAAAATCGCTTCTCTTTCGATTGAGAGTCGACGAAGTATCAGCGCGAGCGGCTCTTGGCCATACCGTTGCACACAAAGTCGGCCATAGCTCAGGCATCAAACATGCTAAACGAAAAGTTGAAAAGTGTGGCCCTGCCCCTATTGTTGTAGAATTAGAGCAGACCTTATATTGAGTTTTAATTATGTGAAAACTGACATGAAATTTTCAAGCGCCTTATGGCCCAATTTTTTGTATGTAGATAAATGTTCACGCGCTGCGTGAAATTAAACTGTGTACCGTAACCTTAATTGGGGTGCACGAGATGCATGGTTGAGTGGCTCCTTTTCATCAGCAATACCTCTTTAGTCAGCCTAAAGTTGGCACTTTATGATTAGTGGGAGCGCATGTGTTTGATCAATGCTTCTCTCTCTCTCTCTCCCACCCTCCCTCTCTCCCTCTCCCTCTCCCAGTGTTTCCGCTAGTATACCTGAAACAGGGTGGGCCATCCTGTTTGATTTTGAAACATCAAAGAAAATGGGTGGAGTTTGAAGCTATAATTTAATTATAGTCAATTAAAAGTTCATGAATATCATTAAGCACCCTGTTTGGATTTTGTTCTGGAGGAATCCCTGCTCTCCCTCCTTTTCTCTCTCTCCTTCTCCCTCCCTCTCCCTCTCCCTCTCCTCTACAGGCTGACATTCAAAAGATAGCCTAACAGTCCATATCTACTATGTGGAGTGCTGGGCTCAAGGTACATACCTATATGCACATGTACCTCTTGGTTTTCTAAGGTGTACCCTGAGCGTGGTATAATGGCATTGCAAGGGTGACCCCTGGGATCCTAGTATAATTAAAATGCACTACGAAAATTAGAGCACCTACCCTGCATGCAAGCACCGATAGCTGCATCCATGTCCACATGATCTTCACAGCTGCACATTAGCCAATATGGTAGCTATACACTGTTTGTATACACACCTGTAGCTAAATGCATGTGCATGTGGTGGGTGATCGCTGACATGTTTGTATGTGGAAGTGGAAGGAACACACACAAAACTCTTGAG
The DNA here is from genome assembly GCA_964291365.2 of Stappiaceae bacterium. Taxonomy (GTDB): domain Bacteria; phylum Pseudomonadota; class Alphaproteobacteria; order Rhizobiales; family Stappiaceae; genus JBDWFY01. The sequence goes on along the minus strand of OZ220000.1, from coordinate 53,238 downwards.
GTAACTTGTCAAGCATGTTCAGCCTTACCTTGTGCACTTTTGGGTAAGAGCAGTGCAGTGACTGATGCGTTTGCAACAAATTTTTCTGAAATAAAAAGCATAGTGTGCTGCTTAAAAACATTTCATCAAATTGATAACTTTAGTCAGGAATGTACTGTTACTTCTAGTGTTACAGCGTACATTAATTTTACATTGAAAGCTACTCAACATACATATACTGTAATACACCCAGCATTTAGTGTATGCACAAACATTTCTATGCTCAGCATAAGCAATGCTATAGACATGAAGTAACACAGAGCAAGTCAGCTGTTTCAATACAACACCACAAAACCACTGAGTTACCTTATATGGAATTGCACAATTGCCCAGTCAGCAAACATCTACTAGAGAGTGGATACTCAATACTTAGGCCACTCTAAATCTTGTGTGCTTGCATACCCTTAAGGCTTGTTCAAGTTGGGTGGGTTGGTCTATATACGTACTGTTACATCTACTGTTACAGAGCACATGTACATGTACACTGAGAGAGAGCTACTCAATATACACTGTAACAGTACGTAATGCACAAGTGTGTGTGCAACACTGCCATGCACACATTCCTCACACTCTCTCTCTCTCTCTCTCTCTAGGATGAGTGTGTTAGTGGAATTTGCATGGTATAGTTGCTGACTTGGTCTAAGTTGTGACTAAGCTGGATGAAGAAGAAGCCCACAGTGCTGATGATGAGGCCTGGCATTGGCCGAAACTAAGTTGGTAGAACTAGGTCCAGCACATTGGATAGGAATATGTGAGTTTTGGTGAGTTCACTAGCTACAGTGCTGCATCTGTGATAAGCTACACTGTATATACATGTAAGTTGAGTATTCAACCCCTTCATACATGAGACAAACGTAGGGCAAGTGTGCCTCCCACTGGGACTCTCAATCTTATAAGGCCACACCAAAATTAATTTCATGTTTCTTGGACAGATGGGAGGCTCAGATAGGGTCGGTAGGTAGGCAAATATGAATATCATTAAGATTCGACTTGCTTCTATGCAAGACTCCACCAAAACACTGAACCTTGGCAGAATATGGCCATGACAGTACCACTCACCGACTATAAAGTGAGGACAGCTCCTTATCTTCCTCCTTATCACACTGCACTTGGACTGCTTCTGCTAGTGACCACTGAACATTGCGATTGATCAAGATTGAGCATGCATGGTGGTCATGTGATTGTAGTTTTTAAATCTCGGAAAAAAAAAGGTCGGCAGATCCAAGAAACATGAAATTAAATTGATGTGGCCTAATTAATGAAATCTTGAGGGGTAAAAACTATTTTTTATTATTAACCCTTAGGGGACGGGCTAGGGAGGAGCAAGTTAGTAAGACTAGTCAGTTTAAATAAAGTCCAGGCAGTCCTGTCACAGATCTGTGACTATAGCCCTGTAAGTGTTAATGCTGTATTAGAACTGGCCTAAACTAACCAGGTTTAATAACCCTTAGGGGACGGGCTAGGGAGTAGCAAGTTAGTAAGACTAGTCAGTTTAAATAAAGTCCAGGCAGTCCTGTCACAGATCTGTGACTATAGCCCTGTAAGTGTTAATGCTGTATTAGAACTGGCCTAAACTAACCAGGTTTAATAACCCTTAGGGGACGGGCTAGGGAGTAGCAAGTTAGTAAGACTAGTCAGTTTAAATAAAGTCCAGGCAGTCCTGTCACAGATCTGTGACTATAGCCCTGTAAGTGTTAATGCTGTATTAGAACTGGCCAAATTTTATTTAAACTAACCAGGTTTAATAACCCTTAGGGGACGGGCTAGGGAGGAGCAAGTTAGTAAGACTAGTCAGTTTAAATAAAGTCCAGGCAGTCCTGTCACAGATCTGTGACTATAGCCCTGTAAGTGTTAATGCTGTATTAGAACTGGCCAAGTTTTATTTAAACTAACCAGGTTTAATAACCCTTAGGGGACGGGCTAGGGAGGAGCAAGTTAGTAAGACTAGTCAGTTTAAATAAAGTCCAGGCAGTCCTGTCACAGATCTGTGACTATAGTCCTGTAAGTGTTAATGCTGTATTAGAACTGGCCAAGTTTTATTTAAACTAACCAGGTTTAATAACCCTTAGGGGACGGGCTAGGGAGGAGCAAGTTAGTAAGACTAGTCAGTTTAAATAAAGTCCAGGCAGTCCTGTCACAGATCTGTGACTATAGCCCTGTAAGTGTTAATGCTGTATTAGAACTGGCCAAGTTTTATTTAAACTAACCAGGTTTAATAACCCTTAGGGGACGGGCTAGGGAGGAGCAAGTTAGTAAGACTAGTCAGTTTAAATAAAGTCCAGGCAGTCCTGTCACAGATCTGTGACTATAGCCCTGTAAGTGTTAATGCTGTATTAGAACTGGCCAAGTTTTATTTAAACTAACCAGGTTTAATAACCCTTAGGGGACGGGCTAGGGAGGAGCAAGTTAGGGAGGAGCAAGTTAGTAAGACTAGTCAGTTTAAATAAAGTCCAGGCAGTCCTGTAAGTGTTAAATCCTATGGGTAAAACTGCCATTTTAATGAATTCTAGGGGGTATGACCAAGATTACTAAGATGTTTTTGCCGTATTTTAATGATTCTTGGGGGGGGGGGGGGGGGTGTAATAAGACATTAGTATTAATTTTTAGCAATGTGCTACCTTCTTTTTGCATGCAGGGTGGGTGGTGGGTGAACTTTTGAGACAAAAGTACACACACTCTTACAAGACTTTCTAGGAATTTTAAAGGAGAGGGAGGAAGATCTTTTGCATGGAAAACAACTACAAATACATGAGAGGCTTAATATTTTGAGAGGGGGAAGACAGCTGTGTGTGTGGGGAGCAAAAAACACATCTTCTAGGGAATGATGATAAGCAATACTTAATTACCTTCCATTGGTGTTGACTAGTGTCATACATGTAAAATAATACACATCCATTGTCAACTTACAAATCTATTTTGTCCACCAATTCTGCGTGTGTGTGGTGGGGGTGGGGAGGGGGAGTCAAAGTCTGGAGCCAGGGTTGACAACGCCAGACTAATTTAAGACTAAGTACATAATGTGTGTGTGCATGTTTTGTGGTACACCACAACAGCTGTTATATCTTTTATAGATATACCGAAAATGCCAAGTTGGTCATTGTGTGTTTCCATAAAAGGTAGCACAGCTGTTATACAGCACAGAGAGAGAGAGAGATAAATTACCCACAGTATATTATCTTATATCAAGAATATGAATGGAGGAGTTAAAGAAGGACCAAGAATGAGATACATCTCACCAGTATAATTTACATACCTAAAAGCACCAGACCTAAGGTTCTCTCTATCTCAACATGACCTGAAGTTACCACAATAGATAGAGTAAAGCCACTCATGATCAATAAAATATCATGGAAACTAAATATACGTACAAGGTATTTCATAATAGACACAGTAGCGCCATGTCGCTCAAGCATCAGGTCATACCAGAGCCTCAGCGTTCAGCATGTATTGTGGAGCTCATTTGAGATGATAAATACCTGCAGAAAATGGGAACCACCGACAGAACACGTGTTCTGTTTCGCTGTTCTTGCAGCTCATCAGGGTGGTGTACCAAAAATTGTTGGTGAAATTTGTCAAAAATTGACGTGCTTTCTACTCAAATTAGATTGCACAGCAATGGATGTGATCAATGTAGAATTTGTCAGGAGAAATTTTGGTTAATTTTACCAAGTATCTTTATTTTTCCCCCGAGTTAAAAATTTGCATAGGTGACTTTTACATGAGACAAGGATTCTGTTGTCTAGCTCACACAGAGCTACACATAGCCCACAAAAATTAACAAATGTTTACTGTCATGTTTCTTTTCATAGCTTAGCTTCTTGTATATACTGTGTGTGTGTGTGTGTGTGTGTGTGTGTGTGTACACAATAATTATGACAAGTGATGTGATGCTTTGCACATTTGCCTAGTAGGTCAGGATTACCAGGAAATCATTATCACATATGTACAACTGTTGCACATGATGACTGAAGACTGACAAGTGGTGATAGCCTGGTTACATGTTTGCTGACTTGGCACTTGTGCAATTCCACATAAGGTAACACAAAGGTTTTGTGGTGCTGTATATTACAAACAGCTGACTGGCCTTTGTGCCACCTGATAATATGGAATTGCACAAATGCCAAGTCAGCAAACATGTAACCAGGCTGTGTTGTATGTACAGTACTACATGTAAGTATCCACTGTTGCCTGGTTTTTGTACAATCTGTCCAAGGAGCTAGTGTTTGTGCCTGTAGCTAGTACCGTAATTGTTGCTCACAGAAATCACCTATTTCTAGCTTCTTTTGCTCAACAGCCAGAGATACAGCACCTTGTGTCTAGAGGTCAAATCGTTTCTGCTGACCTCCCGTAACAGATGGACAGACAACTATAATTATATATATAATATATTATGATGATATGATGTTGTCAGCCTGGTCTGTTGTTTGAGTAATAGCAGAGCCTAAATCACAGATGCTGTTTGGTGAAAAGCCTCTGCCCAAGGCAAACTATGTGGAACCCAAGCCTGTTATAAACTGTTGGTGCTTGCAACACAAGTATGGATAACCACAACAACTTACCTTAATCTGTTTTTTCGGCATATTCATGTATGTCTTGCACCAGCCACGTTTGCGTCAACACCCAATTGTATAGCATAGTCAAGTCTGGTACCTAAAAGTATCCATATACCACATGTTCTCAGAACTCAACTATTCATGCCAGCTAATTTTCAGTAGTCAGAGATACATCTCGTTAAACCAGTATAAAATTGTACGTTAATGGCTAGGGTTGATACCATACATTAGCCCATCATATATAACTAACAGGCCAATAACCAACAGGCACAGTAAGGGGTTCACATATACGCATTGAGTGTCACTTTTAAAGTTTAATGTACGATAACATAGGCTGAACATTGTACATGTATTCAACAAGGGCTTACTTGTTAAGATGTTAGGGTCATCCTCATTGAACCCTGGCACAGTTGTACAGGTGTCCAGAGCACCACATCAACATACCGATCTGGGTGAGAGGATAACAATATACATGATTGCACTGCCCCTAATCAGGTAAGAGCAAGGGGGGTACAAAACATGTGCTAGCTATATACTACATGCATGTCAAATTTGTTGAATGTAACGTATACTAGGGTATTATGTGACAGCCAGGGGCAGTTCTCTGCTTTACTTACAATGTATGTGAAATGTAGAGCATCTCCATAGTTACCATCTCTCTTTACGAGTCTCTGTCGGCACTACATCAAAGGCTTGAACATGTGTTCAAATGCGAATGTGTATCAAGTTATTTTTCTTCACCAGCACAACATGGATGAAAGACAGAACCAAAACGTATAATGTTCCTCAACTACACCAGCCCAGGACAGTGAGGCTCTCATTCTCTCTCTCCTTCACACACACACACACACACTCACACGCATACTGCATGAGCAACAAAGTGCAATGTCATCTCTAGGGCCAGTCAGAGTGTTAAGCATAGGGCAATGCATATTCTTGTGCTTCTAGAAAGTTCTAGCCTAATTAGCCATGTGCTCTAATCTAAAAAGTAAAAAATTAATGGTGTCTTAGGAAGAGCAAGTTTACCTCAAGGTCAAATAATCCAACTACTATAATATACAAGTGTGTACATGTATTTAATAAGCCCATCACATCACATGTCCACAATTTGGGGAGCAAACTGGGTGAGTAGGGAGAGTTCCCCGGGGATAAAAGAATTCTTGAACCTACCATTCCTGGTTCTCAAGACCAGGCACCCAGCACCCCAACACATTGTTTTAAATAAAAAAATTAATAGCATGTCAAATTATGATCACGTGATGCATGACAAATTTGTATGTGTATGTTGACTGTAAATTACAAGTTATTACATAAAATTAATGGGAAATTGTGTGAGCATATAGATGCTGTTCCCAACCTTACTTTTCTTTCTCACAACACACACACACACACACTATTCAAAGGGATACTAGGAACACAACTTTTGGTATGGATGCAGTAATTTGATTAGACTCGTGTAAAAATTGTACAACCTGCATGAGTCACCATGCCTAGAATGACTCGGGTTTACCCACCGAATTTGATAACTTACAGTTCTTGAGTAGTGTGTAACACAGGTTTTACTAGATACCCACTAGGTACCTATCCGTTTTTGGCATGTGATCTGCTTAATGACTGTTGAAGTTGTGGAAAAAGCAAGTAGCTCTCTCTCTCTTTGATCACCAACATTTTAAATTGTGAATTAACGGAGAGAGAGAAAAAGAGAAGGTAGGGAGAGAGAGCTTGCATGTCCTATATCTTCAATAATCCAAGGTATACCACATACCTATCAAATATGTAAAAGGCTACACACTACCCAGTAACTCCATAAGGTAGGACAACAAAAACAAACAAAACAAAAACCGCCATAGATAATGCTCATAAAACCTTTACGTACCACGGATGATCAAAGTAGTAACACTTGTCTGCACCCTTGTCCTGCTTTACATTGTAATTTCACTTCCTATTGAATGTCCATTAAACTAAACAAATTAAAGCCCAAGGTGATTACCTCACATGCATGTACAAGGGGAAAAGTAATCAGTCGTGTGTTTCCATCCGTCATCTGTCGTTAGGGTGTTTGTGGACACAAAAATTGCCAGATACTAGTTCTAGACTGTACTCTTAGTGGAAGTACACCCAAAATGTAGTAAAGCATAAAAAAACACACAGTTCTTTGCTTCTTTCTGCCAGATTGCCAACACACTCTTCAATTGATGTGTTTTGTGTTGCCCCCATAGGCATGCCCACTGACACCACACACAAATGCATAATTATTGAGCCTACACATGTACGCAAATGCTCAATAGGCAACGATATCATTCTTTAAAATGTCTAGTTACACCTACTAAGCTATAAGCTGAGTGCAATGTTAGTGATTTAAGAAGATGCCCTGTAGACAGGGAGCCGTTTGCCCAGCAAGATAGGTTTTAGAGGTGAGACAATGCAGAGAATGAGTAGCAATGTGGAGAGGGAGAACAAATGTAGAAATGAACACATACTTGACAACCTGCACTGAACAACAGGCACAGAACATGGCCTAGCCATTGGTAAGGGGGAAATGTTTACACATTACATGCATACATGCCTTCATGTTCACCCGAGGAGCTCTACAGAAAGAGAGAAAGATGGCAGGCTCAATGACAGAACCAACATGGATATTCAAATTTAATGCTCCTCAAGTACTGTCAATGATCAAGGGATTTGTCTCAGATCCAGCTATCTCAATTTAACTGGCAAGAGTACTAACAACTGTTTAACTATAGATGGTTCTCACCATAACTGGAACAGAAACTACACCAGCCCAAGACAGTTGGGCGACGCAACAGTTAAAGCAAACACATCAACACTACCAAGACTACATATAAGTCTTAGAACACTGATAGAAAGAGGGAAAGGTGACTCCTGCACTAGAAGCCGTAAGTGACTCCCTACATAGCCCTCAGGAGGGAGCTTCAGGCAACTGAAAATATTGGGAGCAAAAGACAGAGATGCATACAAGAACAAGGGAGATGGAGAAAGAGAGAGGCATACGAAAAAATCAAAATGTAACTATGAGTATACAGTATAGACTACATGTAACAGGGAAACTGATGGACCCCCCACACCGAGGGGTTCACAACTGCGTATGAACTCGTACAAGATTTCGAAATCTTCAGATTTCAGAATGGATTTCAAGACTTCACTATGTCTTCAATATTTCAGCTGAGATTTCAAGATTTCAGGTAAGATTTCAAGAGAGAGAGAGAGAGGGGTGGGACGACGGGTCCACAACTAGCTTGAAATCTCATACACTTCAGCTGAAATCTTTGAAATCTTGAAATCTTATACGAAATCTGAAATTCGAAATCTTGAATTGGATGCACACATCTGCATACCACCACATAGTTTCCATTAATTAACAAATCACGTGGTCACTGACCATGCCTATTGCCCTGCAATGTCCCTGCACAGACTGTTGAAGTTCAAAGTACATCACTGACGAACATCGCATCTTTATAGTAACATAGTCAGATTTCAGATGATGACAGCCAGTTGCATAGTGTATCAGGTGTGCTCAACTCTTGCTAAGGAGAAAATTTCCTGAATTGACTGGTAACACACAATCTTGCAAGTGGCAGGCCCTGTACTAAAAGCAATTTCTAAGAGGCTCAAAGTTTCTGAAGATACTTCATATCAATGGAGATGAATGAATTGCTGCATCTAAAGAGGAATGTAGGATTGTAGGACATTATCGTTCACCATTCAAAATATTCCTCTCTATCTCCAAAAACAAAACTAGTTTACCTGTTAGTCAGTTTGGGCGATCAATCAGCCATAGGGTCAGTGTTAGTGGTCGCTAATTGCTAACCACATCCAGTACATGATCAAAATTAATGTACCAGGCTCTCCCCTTTCCTCTTTAATTTTTGAGGTTACAAACTTTGTGCTTGATTTCATATCTTCTGAACAGCCCTGAACAATTGAATAGCCCTGACAGCAGGCTGAATAGAGACAAAAGTCTGTTATGAGATTGTCATGTGGACTAATAATTGTTTTGTCATTATATGTCTGTCACATTTCTATTATAAGCTGGTCTGTATCTCTCTCAATCCAATTACAATCTCAACTATCTAATGTCTATTTGTGACAGACAGCCTAGACATATGCTCATGAACATGAGCAAACATTAATTGTGCAATTTAGGCAAGATGGCTTTTGCAAGCCACCTTATTCTGTAATTGGCATAATCAAAATAGACTGAATAACAGCCAATCTATAGCACGTACGGTAAAGGAGCAGTGGTACATACGTACATGTATAAAACACACAAGTTTGTCAAAAAGATGTCCAATCTTAGTGGGAATGTATCTGATAACCACGATGGCTCTAACTGTTTTGCTGTCCAAGTCACAAATAGTCTGTTGTTAGGGGGTAAAAGTGAGCAACTCTGCTTATACCAGATACTTATAAAAATGTAGTCCACTAGATGCAGAGGTATCCAGTTTGTCATGCACAAAAATTAATAACAGCAACAATTGGCTTCACTCACACATGCAGAGAGAGAGAGAGAGAGAGAGAGAGAGAGAGAGAGAGAGAGAGAGAGAGAGAGAGAGAGAGACGTCCTCACTCAACTGCTATACATGTATCTCATGTGTCACAAAAACATACCATGCACACAATTTGAGGTTTTTTGTACGTGTGATTTATGTTCAATAACATTCAAGAGAGAAGATATCGATCAATAGAGGAGAGATTTTGTGTCAAGAACCCATGCAGGGGTGTCTATATTACCCATGATACATTCACTCACACCCACATACACCACAATACACCCACCCACACACACTCTCTCTCTCTCTCCTTTGGTGTAAAAAAAAAAATCCTTAAACACCTTCCAGTCATACTGGTCTCTTCTCTATGGGCTTTTCTTTGTCCTGACAACAAACCCAGCAAAAAATACTTACCAGATCTGACATGGTATCTTATCAGAACAGGCCATATGATCAGATATCAGATTCAGATCAGAATCATATCAGAATTTGGTAAGGTTTCAAAACCTTGTATGAACATCTGTTTTTAGTAAGACCTTGCATGATCATCATCTCTCTCTCTCTCTCATTTAATTATTACATCATTTTGATGATACACAGGTAGATGGAATTACTTGCAATATTCATTTACAAGGTGTACTGTTCCTGGAGCTATATGATGGATCAGTTGTTGCTGATCTAAAGAGACCAGGAAACGTCTTGTGCATACCAGTGTACTTGGCGATTTCAAGCCTGCCACCTACTCTTAGGATGAATTCTGACTATCTCTTGCTTGCAGGTATCTGGTTTAGTCCAACAAAGCTATCAGGAAAATAGCGCCAACTGGTATCCCTATTGAAACGGTAGAAGGGGCAAAGGTAGTTAAGGGGAAGCTTCTTATAGGTGTGTTTGATCTCCCTGCCAAAGCATTAGCTGCTAATATGAAGCAATACAATGGGAAATATGGATGCACGTACGGTGAAACCTCTGAATAGCAGACACATTGGGGGCAGGACCCTTGTCCGTTGTAGAGAGGTCGTCCCTATCTCGGAGGTTGACTAGCTGGCCACACTCCCAATCTTGAGCTCGTTAATTGGTTTTAATGCTGGCCTACAAGAAGCTAATCAGCAAGTCTCAATCAAACATGCTCTGCAGGGCAAAAATCAACAAAAAAACAAAGGAGTGGACAGATTATCTGAGTAACAAGCTTCAAAAGTATGATGTTATTATGATTTGTGCTCGCGGTTTTGGCCTTTGTTCGCTTTCGGAGGTTATTTTGTACACATTGTTGTCCTTTGGGGGCGAGCTGCAATGGCTGTCCGTTGTCCAGAGTAGAGCTTTTCGGAAGTTCTAAATGTACTATTTCTATGGGAAGAGCAATCGGGGGCATGGAATTTGTCTGCCGTATAGAGATTGTCCACCTCTCAGAGAAGTCCGTTATTAGAGGTTTCACTATATTGCACTAAAACACTAGGATTTTATCCTATACCTACAAACCTTTGAAGTTTGCTAGGTACATATACAGGACAGTACTGGAGAGATACATGTATATCCCCTTTTAGGTCCAAGCCCTTGGACAATTCTCAATATTATGTAACTAACTGATTGATATTGTCACAAAATCAGCCCAAACCACATCCACCCACAGTACACCTCAACAGGGAGTAATACAAAGGGGGAGGGACACCAGGACATTTCCTACTACAGGACACACACACACACACACACTAAACATACATCAATGCCAAGTGAATACTAATACTCTCCCTCACCATCCTTACAGGGAGACATCACTTGACTGATTTGCTTTGAGTTGGTCATCCTCCATCTCGCCTGCATGAAAACAATGAAGGCACTCCATATAAAGCTTGGGACATAACAGGGTGAGAAACGGAAAGTACTTTGTTATGAAGATGCAACTAGTGACAAACAAACCCAATCCAAGGCCCTCCTTTGATGAATAGCAACGTGGGGCGTTACATTGATAGGTGCATTAAACAAATGTTCACTCTCTCTTACACGTTTTATGTAGCTAGTGCCTTATCCTGATGAAGAATCATGATGAGATGTGGGTTCTTGCCGACAAGCTACAAACAGAGCTAGGGGATCCCCTGTCAAAGATGATCTTGTTATTGGTGGGACTGTTATTTTTCAGTACAGAGGAAAACCATACAAAGGAGAAATATTGGAAGTAAAATGTAAGTTTGCTAGATAGTTACCATACTTGTTCAAGTAAAAGCCACAGCTACTGATGGAAGGTGATTATTTGAGGGTGGCTATTATTATCACTGGCTTGTAAGGGCTGTACTTTAAGTAATTGAGGTGTGATCAAAAGTGAGGTACCGCTTTACCGTAGAACCAAGCCAAACTTGTCTTCTGCCATATGCCTGAACAAACAGATTGTGAATGGCTTTTGATTGTGGTCATGCCCATTCAGTAGTGTACACACATGCGTACAGCTAGTGTTTGAGGGTGGCTACTCAGTGTTATTCAAAGGCAGCTACTGTTCAGGGTGTGGCTTCTAGCTGAATAAATGCAATATTTTTGGTCTTGTACCTGCTGAAGGGGGAGAGAGACTGTACTATTCATACACAATATATAAGGGTACCCAAATTGATTCACATCTTCACATTATAGCTGGTGACTGTGATACAAATAAAAAGGCTGGTGAGGGAAGCAGTGGAGCTGAGAAAGTGCCCAGAGCAGGAGGCACAGCAACTATCAGTGAGTTTGCCTGTGATGGCTGTCATTGCTTGTCACATTGGAGTTTGAAATACACAGAATGGAAAAGGAAGGAGATTACTTTGATGACAGTGACAGTGAAATTGATGCTTCTCCTCTGAGGGCAAAGAAATTTAATGGGAACACCAATAGAAGAATGGAAATAAGTAAGTCTCAATAACATTTACAAGTAGAAAGCATATTCCATTATTAATTCTACCAGCTCTAGTCTTCTGGGTTAATTTCGACTTCTTTAAGGCGATAGGAATGTAGTGAAATGAATGGTAATTGTTTCTACAGGTAATGACGAGAATGGTAAGGAAAACAGAGACTGGACAACCCCGAAATCAGCCTGAGGATCAAGTAGAAAGGGGGTGTGTTCTGATGAGGAAGATGGTGAATTTGGTTTTGTAGAATACTGAAGTATTTAAAGCAACTGCCCTCGGTACGTAATCTACTTTAATGCTTTCACTGTGCCCACATAGATATTATCTCACACAACCAATGATACCGTAGAAACTGGTTGTTAAGTGCATGCGCTTATAACTTGTGGCAACAAGGAAATATGCACTTAACAAAAAATATGTGCTTAACAGGAAGTATGCGCTTAATTAAAGGGGCTAAGACACGGTAGGCAGGGCCAACAGAATGGGCAATTTTGAAGGCGTGATGTTCAAAACGAAGGGCGAAAGGGGAACAGAGAGCGTGTTTCTTGAAGTCTTGGCACTCCAGCTAACTACTAGCCTACAGTATCTGCGTCGTGATTGATCGTTGATCGTTTAGCCGCTTGCCAGGCCATATGCGCTTAATAAAGAGCGGTAAACCTCGCTCAAAACTATGTGCTTAATAAAAAGTATGCACTTAACAGCGAGATGCGCTTAACAACCAGTTTCTATGGTAATTTCTGTAAAATGTTGACATCAAACGCCCCCCTCAAATTGTAATTGGAGCTGGACCAGCACCTGCTCTGTGAAGGACGAAATGCCTGTAGACAGTTAGGATGACAGTCGTTTTGTGACAACCCTTATAGTACAGATTATTACATGGATCATACCATCAGTCATATAGTTGAAGTGCTGCATACCTCCATCCATATCAGAGTCTGAACTGCCAAACAAGCTATCAGAGGAAAGGAGTCTGTTCAGATCACCCTCTAAATCACTTGAGACACTGCTGGAATTATCACTGCTGCTGGGTGCTTTGTCACCATTAGTATAATCATTCCATCTCCCCCAATATGAATTAACGTATTGTAAGATACATGTAATTAATTCTATAAAATACCTCCGAGTCTGGTATCAAAGTCAAAATGACCTCCACCAGGAGCATCATATTCATACTGCATGAGTGAAAATTTATTCCGCAAAATATTTGTTTAATGCAAGGGTAGCTGGGTTGGGCGAAATTTTTGTCCACTGAAAATTTTCGACTGTACAGTATTTTGCTATTTCTAATAAAATAACATAATACCAGAAATAGCATTCTAAGTAGGGGTTAGGGAACAAAATAGCACAATAGCAAAATAATATGCTATTTCTGTTGCTATTTTGCCATATCATTCTCTACTTATTACTTATGCCATATTTGCTATTTCTAATGAGGCCACCAGTAGGAATATGAATGTTTCCTGTCCATAATGGGCTGTATAGTGGACGCGAGTGGGCAGTTATTATGCACTATTAGCCAAAACCTTATTATCCAATGTTCACTGTGCTAGAGACACGATAGTGCTGATCGCTTCCTCAATGAATAATATTAGTGAGCCAGCTAATGACATTCATACTATGAAAGTTCAATAATAAATTTCAATGCGGTAGCCTGGAATGGATGCGGGCAGTGGACATGAAACAAGGAATTATCAAAGCACGGCCTAAAATAGCGCATTATTTCTGATATAGAGATGAGGGGATGAAATAGCATAATAGCATAAATAGCATGCTATTTCTCAGCAGGGGTTAGGGGATGAAATAGCATAATTACAATAGCAGAAATAGCATACTATTTCTACAAGAAAGGATCAGGGAAGAAATAGCATTAATAGCATGGCACAATTAGAAATAGCATGCTATACTATAATGAGTGCTATTATGCTAAAAGCCAATACTACACCTAACTCACTGTAGGCTAAAGGCAAGAGTATATTAACATTGATTAACATTGCCTGCTAATGTACACTTGGCTAAAGGGCATACCTTGCAAGCTCTGTATGAAGAGGTCAAAGTGTGGTGAAAGATACAGTGTATGTAGGGCATCCATGTAAACAGCATGCGCAAAATGTTGCACTAGCAAATACAATTTCCTGTCTGTTGTGACCATGCTTCTTTATAGGGAAACCTCTTCAACTAATCACCATACCAATTGTAGTGGTTCTCTCATGCACTCTTTCTCAGGGTGGGGCTGGGTTGGTCTACATATGCGCATGTGGCAGGGGCAGGGCTGAAAATGTAACTTTTGACCTTAAAACTGGAGACCAGTGGTAGATGGAGCTATTCTGGTTGTCCAGATTATGAGTACAAATGTTTGAAATCAGAGCCTAGAGTAGGAGTTGTTTGACTCAGTCTACCACAAGTGATAACACCAGAAGATATCAGCCGGTGCTCTCAACCAAATTACCGACAGAAGCCTATTTGGAGTGTATTTACTACAGATATGAGGCAGACTATGCTACCATCTTGGTTGAACTATCAGCTTGGGGTGAAGTTCCACGTCATGCATTAGCTTCCGACATCGCAGCCGAGCTGAATTGTAAACCTGGGCTTCAGTCTGGAGCCAAGTCCGATTGTGACATGTACACATACTTGGCTATTGTATGTTCAACACACACACACACACAGGTTAAGGCTCTTGCCACTTGGATCTTCTGTAGCGTGGCAGGTCTAATTCATGGATTGTTCATCTCTACGCAAATTTAGAGACTGAATTTGATTTATCTCTCTACATGCTCTGGTAGTATCAAGAATGAATGTCAATCAAGAATGAATGTCAATCCTGGTGGCAAACAACCTATAATGAGGGATGGATGGTGGGGGTGGTAAGCCACAGCAGATATACTTCAATCTAGGAAAGATACCAAAGGGAATGTGGCAGGTTCTAGACAAGAGGGGAGTCAACACACGTGGAATGAAAGCTGAAAGATGAGAGAGATTTTAGGAAGTCATCCTGACTTCAAGGATGAGAAAAGCAGTGCGGAGAGGTTTCTTGGAGAGGAGAAAAAGCATATTGTGTACATGCTACCTAAGTACCACTGTGAGCTTAACCCCATTGAGTGTGTTTGGGCCCAGGCGAAGCAATATGCGAAGGCCTACTGCAAATACAGCATTATAAGTCTATAAAAGACAATAACACCAGCGTTGGAGTCTGCCACACATGAAAACATGCATAAACACTTCAGAAAAGTCAGACATTACATGTTTGCCTACCTAGAAGGTGTTCCAGGTGGGTCAGAACTTGAAGAACTAGTTAAAAACTACAAGAAAGAAATCAAGTCCCATCGACAAATTTCTGAAGTGCAATAAGAACCCCAAAATAATTTGGTGTGTCAATAACTACTGTAAGCTTTTATGTACATTCAAATTTTTTCTGTTACAAGTTTAGATATTCCCATGAGGGTGACGTGTTGAGTTTGAAAATTTTCTGACAGTATTTCTAATTAATTCCTAAATTAAATTTTTATATGAAGATTCACTTGTTACAGAGGCTATATTTGATGAGAGGATCAATATAAAAATGGTATCTGTGAGTTTGACTCTAACCACAAGGACTACTTAAAAGAAAAATGAAAATTCCAAATATGGAAGTAATTAATAACATCCACTGTCACCATGGTAACAATCCCATAAATAAAACAATTTCAATTTGAAATCACATGTCAAACTGACATTTCCTATTGCTGTTTATACAAAAAAATTAGAGCCATATATACATATTTGTGATATAGTGGACCTGGCAAAGTTCTGATTGCTCTGTTGGAGGTGGCCATATACCGTGTGATGTGTGAGGTACTAGTGTATTAGTGCACCATATGCATTTGCTGAGGTGTCCATATCTAGGTTGTATGATGAGCATCATGGGGCAGCCTCCAATCACTTGTTCATGCACACACCATGAGCACATGCCCTCACCATATTGCTAAGCTGTTACTGCATGGTGATTTATATGTGTAAAGGAACCGCAGTACACGTAGAGTGTTCAAGAGACAATGCAGCGAAAATTGTTATTAAACAGCTACAGCATCAAGAAGATAGAATGCACAACTCACTGACCAATACCACAACAACTCCCACTCTAGCCTCGTACCCAGGCGTTCGGAGGGGAGGGGAGAGAGAACACCTGGTACATACTGTTTGCGCATGCGCTTAATTTACTTACGATTTATTGCGTAACGGAAGCTGATGATGTATACGTAAACATTAAAAACCGACCGTGACGTAAGATACAAACCTCTGCGCACGCGCGCGTATGGCACGCTATATTTAACAATCGCTAAATATACCGATAGGTACGCTTGATCTTGATACAATCATAAGTGCGCGAGGCGTGGCCTCATACGTCATCGTTACACGGAGGATTACTGAAGTATCCTATTTTCCGAGATATCTCGGAAATTAAGCGCATGCGCAAACAGTGTGTACCAGGCGTTCTCTCTCTCCTCCCCTCCGAACGCCTGGGTACGAGGCTACTCCCACTCTAGCTAGGCACAACTCACTTAAACAGATAACCAGGTATTACATAGTACATCATAACTATTGCATAAGAAATCATTACTCTTGCACAACTTAAAGGCATTGTGTCACGATATAAGCGCGGCTAGCGGTGATTGCTACTAAATTTAAATCTAGTATACGGAGAACCGTGGACTAACGTTTACGCACATCGTAATAAAATCGCGCATATAATAAATTATTGTTGCGCGCTCCTGAACACACAAAATACTGGTACAGGGAGAAAGCAAGGTACACATGGCGCTGCAAGAGTTGACGACCACTTAAACCAGTGTTTCTCTCTGCTTCTTGAGCTACTCTCGTTCAGTGGGATTGCAACCACTGCCTCGTGAGCTAAAGCCTAAAGGTAAGTAAGTACTAACTTGTACACGGTAGATCTAGCTAGATGATGACCACAGTAGCCTCAGCGTCCATTCCCAGATAGACCTTGTATCTTCCTCTGCCAGCTGAAGGCCTTCCAGCACCTCCTTTCTTGGACATTGCTAAAAATTTTTTTTGCAATCACATGGTAAAACACGAACTACAACCGTTGACTGAAAACTCTGGTAGGGATTTCAATCTAGTGGGTGTGGTTACATCACGTGTGACAATAATTTACTAAAAATAGCCCTTATATCGTGGCACAATGCCTTTAACACTCACACAGTCACACTTACACAGCAAAACCTATTCTCATTACACATAGCATAGTTCACACACACACATAGTATGTCCTTTGATACAACCACATAAAAATTCCCTTCAACTCCTAAATTACTAATAAACTAATCATTGTACATGAATGTCCAGATAATATCAGGCACATGTACAGGGTAGTCTACAATCACTGGACTAGAATGGTGGAATGGAATGGTGGAATCGCAAATTCAGCAAAAATGAGGCCATAAGGTCACATTCCTTACCAGGAGTAGTTTATGCCATGAGGACAAGAAATTATAGTGATTTGATGGCAAGCTTAGCTCACAGCTTCACTGAAGTTAAAGTGTCTAAGTTAGGCATAGATTTAGTAGCATCACGATGACACTTTCCATTGCATCGACAAATTATATTCATGACTGTATTTATACCATACAATTTCATAGCTATCGCCCCAACATAAGTCTAAGCCTTGTACCTTAGACTACTGGGTTAGTGTAGCTATAAGCATGCTAGGCCATCTACTGCATGTAAACAGAGGGAATGTATTGGTACATGGTGATCAGATCAATATGCATGTACGTATGCTCTTAAAATCATCCCAATATACATATTAGGAGAATTAATGTTTAACCAGCTGGCACCTATTTGTGAGCCAATGTTGCCAGCTAGCTGCCTGTTGGACCATGGATAGTGGCTAGCCTTATTCCCATGCCATTGGGAAGAGGTTAGATAACAGGATATCACTCAGATGGCAGTATTAAAGCCTCAGTGGCTAGTAGAATTGGCATCATTCCTTTCAAAAGGTACAAGCATCAAGTTCTGAAATTAATCTAGTTTTGTCTGCTTGCCCCATCATCTACAGTGACTATCAGTTAGCTAGGTGCCTGCTGAGCATGGGTAGAAGTTGTTGTTACTAATACACCAACTTTGATGTCCATATCATGATTCAGCTGGCAATTACGGATCGAGGTGTATGTTGCATAGTCTGCAGGCAGAAGATTTGAGATTGTTAGCTAGCTAAGCCTGAGTCTTTTGATTTGGACAGCAACTATAGACTTTCAGGACGGCTTTTACTACTGACACAGAATAGCTATACTCTGAGTAGCTACATAGAAAGTGCTGTTTACAATACAAAAATGTGGGTGCTTCCTACAGTGACAGTAGCCAATGGGCCACTTCAGATTAGCACACTCATCACCATTGAACTCATTATCGGCATCAATATTGTGACCCTTTGACCTAATTTTTGCTGAATTTGTGATTCCACCATTCCAGTCCAGTGATTATAGACTACCCATGTACACAATGGTCACTACAGACCACAAACTGTCTCCGTTCTGGAGGAAGTTGGCATATCAGCACAAACATCCAGAGGCTTGAGCCAGGCTGCAACATACATATACGTGTATACATACTGAACACCCTATATGCCATGCATGATCATGGTAACGTTAGTTTCTCAGCTTAGGCTCACCCTCTATATGCCATGTATGACTATGGTACTGCAGGTGGAGTACAACAATTTCAATATACCAAGTTTCATTGAATGTCCTATAATATTATGTGTGTGTGTGTGTGTGTGTGTATGTGTGTGTGTGTGTGTGTGTGTGTGTGTTATCAAAAGTCCAGCTAAGGCCATACTGTTAATCTATGGTCAAAGGTAATATTTGCAGTAGGTAAGTTAGCATACACATGTGCAGGTAGTGTGCACCAGGCCCCTTTTGAATTTTTCTTAGGAACTCAGTTAAGGTTACAGGATAGTGTTCTGCCCACGCACGGTCAAAGTTAGACAGTTATATTCCAGTTCTTACGCATGTTCTTCATACAATCTAAGTTGCCCTCCTGCCATCACCCTAGTGGGCCACAAGACGTAAAGCTAACCAGCCACTATCAGTCTGTACACGTGGGTAAGTATGGCAATTTTCTGCGTCAGTTTTTACGAAGGTAAACAGTCTGTACATAACAAAATACGAATGAAACAATAGTTTACAAGTGTTTCCAGGGCCAGAAAAAACGTTTTAGCTCTGTCGAGTTGCACAAAGAGAAAGCGAACATAAAAACTTGCTGAGCAGCTGCCATGTGACTCGCCAATGGGCTATTCCAGTTAATAGATGTACACCCCCCTCAGAGAAGTAATTTAATTAGTCTTAAGGGTATAAAAATGGCTTTTTAATTGATCCTTGAGGGGTAAAAACCGTTGTTTAATAAAATCTTGAGGGGTAAAACCTTGTCTGACGGTTCACAGTCTTCGAGTTTTCGAAAAAGTGCAGTTTCTGGCACTCCTCCGATCGATGGACTATTGTGAACAATAGTCAAGTCAGTTCGTTCGAGAGTCTGTGGTCTTCATAAACTGACGCAGAAACTTGACCACTGTTTGAACTTGGAAATTGTTGGTTTTTCCTCGTGTTTTGGATTAAATTGTATACGAGTGTACAGGAATAATAACATTGGTGCGACCTACCCATTCTTGGTCCACAGGAGCCATACTCCCACACCACCCAATTGGTAATCGCAGGGAATAGTAAGTTGGCCGTCGTGCAGTTATCTGAATATAAATGTATACACAATGTAGTTATTGAAAGCGTGGTCTACCTACATGTACACACGTGTACCTCAGACTCCATATTGGGCATGTCAAGAGATGAACCGGGTGGGGTACACATCCGTAACTTCTTAGGTTTTGGAGGAGAGCTACTGTATATAAAATTTGGCTATAAAAGCTAATAGCCAAATTGGCTAGAGTATTTTCATTGCTTCGAGAACCCCTGGTATTGCATGCTGTGCATTTTCTGATGGTGCATAACAAAAGCTCGAAATCATAAACTGGAGCACAATGGTCATGCAACCAGCATGCAAAAGCACTATAACAGCTGCGCAAAATCTAGTATTACCCCGGGGATTAGACCTCCAAACATGCCCAGTGGCAGGGAATTAGAACGCCTTCTCTCGATAGAAAACACACCAGCAGTTCTTGATACAGTTAGGACTGACATCGTACGTGAAGTGCTAGCTGCAGCAACTCACTATATCTAAAACAGAACAACTTTCTTTACTTCAGAACTTCTTTGTGTGCATCAAGACTGCTGACCTGGCACTATGCTGGCACACGTACGTGGCATGCGCTGCTGGCTGATTACGTAATAGCGTGCAATGTGCATTCTTGTGGTTTTACGGGCTACTCGGCACATGTGGCATGCACGGCTGGCTAATTACATAATATCGTGCAATGCGCATTCTTGTGGTTTACAGGTTGCAGTGCAGTATTATGCAAAGGTGATGGCCATGGCTTTCACTGCTTTAGTTTGCAAACTGGAATAATATGATATGGTTGTCTGTAGTTAATAGCAGCAGTACATTATGCATGTGCTTAGGCAACTATGCGGAGGGTTTTGCACTATATAGTGCTTCATTGTCATGTGACTGGTAAACTACACCTATTAAATAGATACATATTCATACACACTACACATACAACTATTTGTAGTGAATGGATGTGTTGCAATTCCATACAAGGTAGCACAAAGGTCTGTGGTACACAGCTGACTGGCCTTTGTGCTACCTTATATGGAATTGCACAAAACATGTAACCTGTACATCATCATATATGCATACTAGGAGTACACATAGTACAAATAGTATCAAGTATTTAAGGTTGAAGATACTGCACGTACATTATGCATATATTGTGATACCGTAGTTGGTGTGTAGCCTGGATAAATTTATTCAGAACTAGCTATTTGTCTGTTCAATACATGATTTTATGGTTACATTCTACATGATTCTAGCTTCGTTGTTTGACAGATTGGTGAACATTGATAAAGAGATGGATACAGAAAAATCAGGATCTGCTGCTAAGCAGCCAGCCATGGGTGCGACTTGATGGCCACCCTACTTCTCTCTCCATAGTCAAACTGTAGCTCCTCCTCCGGCCTAATGTCCCTGGCTGCCATCAGACAGAGGTAAGGCTGGTTTTTCACCTCCAATAGCTTAGTGAACACGTTGGCCTGCGTCTTGGAGTGATTGAGAAGTCGACCCATGCGACCATTATCCTTTGTAGCATCAACACTAGTGTATCATGTAACACAATATAATGCCTTAGAACGAGTTTGATTGTGTAGCTAGTTTAATGATTGCATTTTAGGCTAGTCAGGCCAAATTGCAAATCTAACAACTGCAATGGTTAACCCCAACCTTATAATAGAACACTCAATTGCAATCATCTGTTGATTGTAAGCTCATAACATCATTAGATTCTCATAATCAAAACCCGACCTACGGTATTTCGTTGATGTCACTGTGATTTTCTCCTGGCAAAAGTAGTCGGTATAGCTAAGTAGTTGTAAATGATCTGCACTCACCATAGCTTTGTTCCTTTGTATTCAAAGTAGTACATGTAGCATCCAATGCTTTCGTCCGTGCTATATCTCTCCTCCCTGGCCTTTGCCTCCTTGTGGCTGATTAGCTCACCAGAGTACTCACAGATGAGCTCGCCTCTCACGAACCTGCGTGTCGATACCACGCCTCTCCCCTTTCCCTCCACGTCGACGACCTTAAGACCACTCTCATCCTTGCTAAGGAGCTTTTCAGAAATTTCTTCAAATGTTTCAGACTAAAAACAAGCATACATAATGTCACAAAATATTTAATGATATGAATTAATGTGCCATGGCTATGATGGATTCTAGATAGGTAAGTGTGTGTGGATGCATGCTTTTAAGTATACCAAAGAATTTCTGGAATGCTGGATAAAAGTTGTGGAGCAATACTTCACAATGTCGACACAATTTGTTGGTGAAAGTATGTGAAGAGTGCATCAAAATGTTTGCGCTGATCATGATAGCACAGTCACCATCATGATCATTGCTTAACATGGTAAGATTAATCGTGTGGATGCCTTTACATTTTTACTTGTAGAGTAGCTACTATAATGATTACCTGATTGCTATGCACAACTCTTGATCTTTTCCTTCTTGTACTTCTATATGGCCGAAAATATGAGAAACAAAAAACACACATTAAGTAGAAGAAAATCAGGTAATTTGTGGATGGAGCTTAGGTGTGGCCAATTTATCATGAAATTACAAACAGTACCTAGTTATAGAAAAGCACTGCAACAATATCTGTCCTCTAATCGAGGATGGACTGATTTCTTGAACTTTCTTGAACTCCTTTAAAACTGTTGAACTGGTACACTGCACAGGTATAGCTAGGTACAGGTTAGCATGTTTATAAATTAAATTAATGTACAGCCATAGACAGTGGGTGGCGATCAAGCTTGGCAGTGCCATCAGACTTCAAAGGCTGTTAGCTACTCTGTTTAGCATAATTTTGGCCTGAATTTGTGCCATTACCACTATTTGCTTGACTTACCACTCGTTCTTTCCTGCAGGTTGTTTCTTCATACCAAAGATCATGAATATTTCGTGTTAACAATATTTCATTTAATTTTTCGTGGATGACAAAGCCACTTCAACTTAATAATCTGTTTTTCGGGCAGACCTTTCCTCAGAATAGGGTTGGTAGGTCGGCTTGTAAATGCAATTAACTGACCACATTCCAGGTCAATAATCCAACTTTTTTTCAACGGTACTCACTGCACATGCTCAGAAGGCAATTAAACCTGACCTTCGACCTCAAAACTAAAATAATTTATCAAAAAGTAAGGTTGGTCAGCACGAGAAACAGAATATTAAGCAACCTTTGCCATAATATATACACTTGCATGTATAGTCATTTGTTTTTAACTTTCGTGGATTGCGCTAACAACAATCTTTAAATGAAAATTTCCTGATATACGGTATAGCATGTACTTCCTTGCCTCTTGAAGAAATGCTAACCCATGAGGTTGTCAATGCAAAAATGGGTGAAAAATGGACATGATCCAAAAATTTAGCATGCACTTTGCGCACAAATGGCCCAACCTTCAAATGTTTCCTACACCTATGTTATAGACCACTTTAAATTTATCGACCACTGCCAAAATTGAAGTGTGCATGTATATGGACACATCTAAATAGTGTTCTCCCCAGGCCCTCTCAGCATAGCGGCCCCCATGCCCATCTTTTTTTGATGTAACAACCAAAATGGTTGATGTGGTCACAAACTCCGCCCAAACCACACCCACCTACCCACTATGCCTTAAAGTTCCTGGAGAGAGCATTTTCCCAAACATTTGTATTGTGTGTAACAAACTTATTCCTGACAAATTCAGATATTTTGTTATTGATTATACCATTACTTGTACCTACCATTGACAATCTAATACAGTTGTGTAAAACATGAATGCCACAGTTGTATGAATCTTTCTGAAGTAGAACCTGAATTAAGTTATGAGAACTCATCATGTGATCTTACACTGACAACATTAATTATTACCGGCACAGGTATGGGAGTAAGATTTGAGGAAAAAAAGCCTGACAAGTCCTTGACAACAGCGCTACTGTTCGAACTTAGTGTGTTGGACAGTGAATCAAATACATATGCTCTAAATTTAATAGAAGTCATGCTAAAAAGTTTAAAGAGGGCAAATAACATACACTTCTTTGTGTGGTGCGACTGCGACTAGGATCCAGTGCCACAAGTCCCTGTGAAATATAGTTATTCACTTGGTAGTTAACACAATGAATAATTTCACTTTCATTGTCAGGCTGAGCTATGAATGTTCATACCTTATATGGAATTAGCCTTGTCATGCAGTGTGTGGCAACATTTATACTTTACATTATGCTTACTCAGCAAATATTGATATTAATCCTGCCTATTTAGTATCATGCATTCTGTATAGGCCTTTCTCCCAGAGCTTGCAAACAGCACAAAATTATTCTATGGTTATGTTATAGTTATACCACG
Organism: Stappiaceae bacterium; assembly: GCA_964291365.2. GTDB lineage: Bacteria > Pseudomonadota > Alphaproteobacteria > Rhizobiales > Stappiaceae > JBDWFY01. The sequence goes on along the minus strand of OZ220000.1, from coordinate 29,226 downwards.
GTCACCAGGGATTTATCGCAGAAAACCACCCGATCCCGAGGGCGCAGCCCAAGGGAGAGGTGTGGTTTTCTGTGATAAATCCATGGTGACCATGGTATAGGTATTATACATCCTGCTCCTGATTGGTCCATGGAATTCTCTCCATGGAAACAAGTAGAAGTAATATCAAAGATACCTTCAAAGAAACACTCGAGCAAACTTGTCTCCTGTAGAATATGCTGCACTGAGTGACTGGACTGGTAGGAACGAACCGTACATACGACGATGACAGAGCTACTGACACAAATTTTGACTGCCACACCAGTTGAAGCTACTAGCCAACTCTGGAACCACTGGGCATACTACCGTTCTTCCTTTGGATAGGTAAGTAGCTTCTTGAAGTGAACACTTGATCGAGGGTAGTCTAGCTATAGCGTTCAGTATAGCACTGTTTGTACACGTGGTTGTGTGGCAGATAGATCAAGCGATAACTAACAGCATCCTGTTGAGTATTACATCTGCTTTCTGCATCTATGTAAACAATGGTCTACTCACTCTTCTGTCTCTCTACATTGGTTTGAGCAAGCTGTTCAGCCTTGTTGCTATGCGAGATGAGCTCTAAAACAAGCGCTCTCATTGGCCAGTCACCTACAAGTAATTGCCAGAGCGAGGGATTTATCAGTGATATTTCCTGGTGAATATCACGTACAGCTATACCATGGCTGTTACCTAGGATACAAGGCTGAGTAGGATATACAACTTGTTATTACATGTACACTAAGTATAGGTAGGAAAAATTTAAGATACATTGTAACTGATTCATAGTGATTGATCTGATCATAACTTTGTGGTCTTTTTGGACAATCTTTTTGTATCTCCAGGTGGAAAGGTTCACATGGGCCAGCATGCGAATAACATGAGCTTTGGTGGGTAGCAGGCGTATATGCGTGGTTGCACACGAAACACTCACCAATTACACCATGCCATTCAACCACCGGTCATGCTTATTGACAATAACGTTTCAACATTGTCTGTAACTGGTGACACTCTGGGATGATGAAGCTTCACAATGTGACAGAACACCTTGTTTTGCACTTGTTTATGAAACGCGAAAATTTCTAATATGATTTCCAGCGATTTTTTTGGTTGTCAGATGCAATAACACAGTGCAAAGGAACGCAATAATAGAATCCCCATCAATCGCTCCTAGCGTTTCGTTACGTTGGGACAAGTATCAATGTGAATGTGATGCAATGCAACACATACAAGACTGCATCTCATTGTGAACCAGCCTTAAGTAGCAGAAGGTAGAATGCGCACAGGGTAGCAGCAGCTCCTTGTTAACTTTGCGGGTTTGGGGTGGGTAATTCACGTTCAATTCCACGTAAAAGCTGTGTATTTAATGCAAGTAGCCATGTGATTGCATGAACCTTTCCGCCTGGGTCATAGCTTAGAAAAATAAACACAATAATTATTATGCATACAATTTACTTTTAATCTTACCTTGGCCTGCACGGAAATCCAATGAGGTCAAGGGTGCGGTCAACTTTCCCAAGTATACTCCTGTGAGTTATCTTTTTTTTTGCCTTTATTGACTCATAAACCAGTGCACTTACAATAGAAGTGTTACTCACCATGTCATCAACCCACTCTGGAAGGATGATTCTAAGGTATGAAGAAAATACACATGTGAGTGGAGAACTACATGCAAGTGAATGCTTGTACCTGACAAAAAAATCAATAATGGCATCTGATATACCATTGTGGTGATAGACACTTCTGAGATCGGACATTGTCAACAGGTATGAGCGATCCTGAACAATACTGCACAACAAAAACTTATATTACATTACTTGTATATGATCAGACTAACGTAGGTGCTCCAGAAAAATGGCTGCAGCAGCAAGAAAATTGTGAAACAACATCAGCAGGAAGAGTACTGACAGCTATCCCCACGCACACACCGTGGTACCAACTTTGACAAGATGGGCATTGGATCCAGTTAACAGTTTTTTCACCATGTAGTTCATCTGAGATGCATTGTTTAAAAGCTTTCATCACACAAATTTCACTGAAGTACTCAGTTGGAGTTTGATCAATAGTTGCTGCAGTATAAAACAATAATCAATAGTTACTACATTAGTACAACTGGCACACAACTAGAATGTTGAATATTGCTCTCTAAAACTTGGGCGAAGTTCGAGTATACTAATTATAATTTTTGTGTAGAGTCTGGTTAATAAGCGCATGCACTTATCACTCTCAGTGGTAAAGAAATATGCGCCTATTAGCTTAATAGTGAAAAATTGGCTCCGCCCAGTGTTGGCACAAGCAAGCACTCGACGCAGCTAACCAAGCCAGCAGGTTTGAAGTCTGCAAGTATGGAGACCACTACTGTTGTAGTTCATGAACGTATGACTGGAGGCCATCACTGCTAGAAAACTGTGGCAAAATAGGCTCGGTGAGACTCGCAATCGAGGTCAAGAGTCCAATCACTGGATTTAATATGCTATGGCGATAGAAGATCATGTTTGCTCTTGTGCAGAGAACAAAAATTTAATACTAGCTATACTTGGCGTGGACAACTCTTGATCGAGTGATCAATATTACTATTGTCTTAATTGAGCTCGTGCACTTATTAAACAACAGGAAGGAGGTATGCACTTATTAACCAGACTTTATGGTATGAGATTTACATGGTGCAGACACTGTATCTCCAGGAAAGAGTGGAACAATGTGGTTCATCATACTCGATTCTGCCTTGCATCTAATCCACATAATATGACAGTGTATTTCCTTCCCACTTCCAAAACATGGTTCCACAGTCAGTTGATAGAAATTATCGTAACTGAATTCAGCGTGCTGATGGACATATATGCCTAAGGCACTGGCAAGAAATTGTATCTGAAGATAACCTATTTTGATGGCAAAATAATTAGCTGTATTGGTGAGGAAGTTATAGTACAAACCTGAGTAAGATCCGTTCCTTGCTGTGGCCATTATTTCTCTGATCATGATATACTCCATCAAATCAGATACGTTTGTTGTAACTGGTTTACTCATAAAAATTTCAGTTGATCCGGCAACAGCCGCTATGAATTGATGTGCTCTGGATATCTCTGAGAACTGACTTGTATACTAAAAAGTAGCAAGAATAAGGAGCTTAATCGAACAAACACTGACATAAAAAAAATTGGCAGGCAGTGCATAAATAATGTGCATACTAAGAAAGTATAATATGCTTACGGGCCTTTTACCTATTTCAAAATATGCAACTACTCACTCCTATAGATGGTACTTGCCAAATACTTTGCCCCTCGTTTTGTAACTCATGCTACAATTCTATAGGATAGGAGTCCAATACCAATGTGCAGAGCACAGCCTCCTGAAGCAATTGGTCTTTGTTTAGAGTTGCTAGCGCACTATCTTTGAGCTACAAGTCTGAGGTAGCTCGTGATAACAATCAACACTGTGTACCTGTTACTATCGGCCTACAACCCTTTAATTACCAACATTACTGGCAGTTCTTATTTGTTAGCCAGCCGACGCTGATTATCAGCCACTCATACACAGTAATATCAGCCAAATTTAGTATTTTGGTGGATGGCAGAAGTCAAAGGTTGTGCCGCTTGCTCAATCTTCAACTTTGTTTACAAACTTCTACTTCACCAGACTTCACTGTTGAAGTGGATAATCTCAGGCCCCTCAGTCAGAGCTCTTAGCTTCACTACAGAGTCTCTGTCTACATATAAGCTTGTAAAAGCGGCGTGGTTATCTGCTATGATTCATGTATCAGTTGTTTTAGCCATCTGAGTGTTGGTAGCTAGCTACTTAGAAAATGGTCATTAATATCCTTGGTGGGTACCATGCGTCAATTATTCTAGCTATAAGTGCCATAATAACACTTGTATGGGCAAGAGGTAGTCCATTTGTTGTCCACACAAGCACCCTAGTGAGTTGCAAGTTGACATGTTAATGGAGAAAAAAGTGGCACTTCACAAGGGTCACAAACGCTAGAAATCATGCTGTTGATTGTACACGACCATAACCCCACTACAGCGTTGGCATATGTGTGCAAGGGGTAAATTTTGTCTAGACAAAACAATCTGTTTGTGTGTTTGTCTGTTTATCAGCACAAAAATCATCGGATCTCGAGAGTTAGGCATCTGAGCACAACAAATCACTAGAAATTTTTGAAAAATCCACTTCTGTGGGCTTCAAATCGCTCAGCATGGCCCACAAGTGCTTGTGCTTTTGTTTGTCATGTCTATCGACTGCACTTACTTTCATGTGCTTTCTGCTCATGCGCACAAGTCGGTAAGCTACAGTAGTTGGTAGGTAAAGGTCTTCAATGATCGCGGTTCTCCACATGCATGCGAGGTATGTGCTCTAGAGAGATCTAGTTTCAATTGTGTTTGCTTTAGGTAAGAGTCGTCACATAACAAAACATTAAGCTTGCATGCTCTGGCACACATTGTTGCTGGAGAGTTAATTAAGAAAATTGTTATCTTGAGATGTGAAATTTTCTGCTGACAACAACAATTCAAACTGAGTACTTTAGCTAACCCACTATTTTGACAAATTCTACAAATTTCAACAGATAGTATAAAGCTTTCAAGGTCAATTTTTCAGCAATGTACTGCATCTGTTATGTGGCAGAAATATTTTGCAGCCACGCTCCAACCAACAAACATTTTCAACTTCAGGCTATATGGTGTATGGAGCACAGGACTTGATCTACTTGCAATGTTTAACTTGTCGTCACTTGGCTTGCTTAATTCTCACAAATAATATAAAATTCACCAAGAAAATGTTAATACAATGCAGTACTAGATGTGGTTAATAGGTGACACCATGTGGCCAATCAAAAGCATGATTTCTGGCATACATGGACCCTGCTAACAATTTGGAAACCAATTTTTTTGCTGAATTTGAGACTTTGGCTGTGCTTACAACTCGCTCAGATGCCCATATCTCGAGATTTGACAATTTTCATGCCAACATTAATGACAGTGATTATTTTACCCCTTCTGCATGTGGGATAATAATACTGTAGGTAAGTAGTGCACACCTCAATAAACTACATTTTCATAGCAATAACTGAAATCTTCTCACCTTAGCCACATACTCATCTAAATGTTTTGTAGCATGTATGATTGAAAGTAGACGTAAATTGAGTGATTCTCTTCCATCGCGGCTTTCAAAAAGTAAAGCAGTTAATGAACTGTATAAACAGTTCCCATCCAATGACGATTTCCCTACTTTAAATCCCTGAAGATTTAGGGATTTTTGTCTCCTAAATTGTGTTAATCACAACAATATTGATATGCTATTAAACCTATGATGTATACCTTCTATCCACCAGTATTGAAGGTACTGTTTCCGATGTATGTGGACCTGTAATTAATGGAAGTATAGGAGCTGGGATTTTGCCAATTAAAGTCTGGAAATCAGTCCAAGAAACATCTTCTAATCTCTTTAGAGTAGTTTCTGGTGAAATAAGCTGTATTAAGATATAATTATTTGCTAGCACAGTGTTAGATCACTGTATCAGAATATAGCATATATACCTTGGCTTGGGTGACATACTCTGGAGAGGGAGGTGTAGTTACTGTAATTATGAATATGTCATTACAGCTATACATGAATGGTTTTTATCATGGTGCTTTTTTAACTATAAAATTAGCAAACAGCAAATGTCAGACTACTTCAGATATACGTTGTTTGTACGTGCATTACAGCCACAGTACAAGTGCTGGGCTATGCAGAGTAGCTAGCTTCATACCAAGGTTCTCTAGGGAGAGGAGAATGAGAACCTGGTAACCAATGTTCGTGCAGGCACTAAATGGATATGCTTCATATGATATGCTGTGTATACATTTGTTAGTTGACTGCGACAGTGTGATATCTTTGCATTGAACAGAACTGAACATTATTAGGTAATGATTATGTAATGTTATTTGTGATACTCTAGCTGGCTCTATTGTTGTAGGTAGCATGCGCCTCTTATCCTATTGTTACACATAAATGTATTGTATGTATGTGTATTTGGCCAGTTGTCAGTCAGTTATTTCGATAGTTGAAAGATGAACTATCGTAGCGTGAATGAAAGAATATAACAGACAGATGTTATTTTACATGGTTTGATGCCAAGCGTGTAGGCTAAGAATTTGACCCGTATATAGCTACACATTTAATGACTGTGTTTTAGGCTATACTAGTCAGGCCAAATTGTGAATCTAACTAGACCTCTGTAGAGTACATACCCCATGCACTCAGCTGTCATCTGCATGGCCTGCATTGATCTAGCTATAATCTGAGCATGAGTTCTGTATTTACTCTGTGTAAGCATAACAATCTGCGACGACTTTACTCAACAATTTGTGCATATGAACAGAAAGCGCATGGCCAGCAAAGTGGTGGGTATACTACAGGCATACTGAATGAAAAATGCACGATTGGTAGCACTCGAATCGAGTTCAGCAATTTGAAGTGTACAGAGACAAGTATTCGTTGTGCTTACAACACACACAGATGCCTAGATGTCAAGATGTCAAGATCTGGTGATTTTTGTGCCGACAACAGATGATGATGAAAAACCGATTGCTATACCCCTTGCATATGTGTGTGGGATAACCATTGCAATCGTTGACCCTGTTCCGTGTAATAGAATATAGCTTAAGGAATTAATGGTGGCCTTACCAGTATTCGGTTCCTTTTCAGGGATTGAATCAGAGAAGTTTCCTGTATTGTATCCATGTTAGGATTAACTTAATATGCTAAGGAATTGTTGGCTGCCTTACCAGTATCCTGTTTTTTTTCAGGGATTGAATCGAAGATGTCGACTGTAGGGTACATACGTTAGCAGTAACTCAAATTTCTAAGGAATCCTGACTGCCTTACCAGTATCCTGTATGTTTTCAGGGATTGAATCCGAGATGTCACCTGTAGGGTATACATATTAGCAGTAACTTAATATTCTAAGAAATTGCTAGCTGCCTTAGCTACCAGTATCCTGTTCTATTTCAGGGATTGAATCGAAGATGTTGCCTGTAGGGTACATGGTAGCAGTAACTCATAATACTTTAAGTGACTGCCTTACCAGTATTCCGTGCATTTTCAGGGATTGAATCTGAGATGTTACCTGTAGGGTATCCATGATAGCAGTAACTTATTTAGGGTTCTCTGGACCATATACCCCTGTGCTCTGCATACACAATTGTAGGCTGTTACGTGTAGGTATAGCGATGTGTATTTGCATTTGCAACCAGATGACCCATGCAGTTATTGAGCATGCACGATCAGTACAGCATAAAAATAACTGCATGCATAATGCAGTACTAGACTAGGTGTGGTTAATGATCAAAAGCACGATTTCTAGCATCTGTGGTCCTTCCTTGGCAGGTGAGTCGTTCTTTTTTTCTACTTAGTGTGTAATGTTTGTTTCTGACAGCTCGGTGACCCTACCTGCTTGCCATAACACCTAAATCTCCAGATTTACAAGATTTCTGTGGACGACAATGACAAACAGACTGACAGACTGCGCAGGATAATAAACAGTTGAATTAATGGATAATGACATTTGTGCTGCTTATGACATGCTGTGTATATTTTACTAAAAGGTAACAGTTTGCCCAAGTGGGCATTTAGTTAGTAACGGAGTATACCAGTCAAACCTCAAATGAAAATGGTGCAACTTTTGTGCAGCTGGCTAAATTGTTTTTGAACTCTAAGAAAATACTCAGACATCTGGGCAGTGCTACAGTTGATTTAAATTTGAAGGCCTGAGGACCTGTCAGGCATGAGCATTACAGCTGTGTTGACCGGTTTTGGGTCACATTAGGTTTGGCACAAATGATTTTTTACCTTTTGTTTTGTGAAGGCTCTATGAATTAGAATGAACTCTAGTGCAGGCACAGAGTAAATTACATCCCCAGTAGCCGTTTACTTTTCTGTGGTTATGAGGTAATTATGATGAAGCCTATGGTATAATTTATCGGGTAATTTATGAGGTAATCTATGAGGTAATTATAATAAAATTCAGGGCCTCTATGGAGCGTTTCTGAGACTTGAAGATTGAGTAATTAATTTGTAGAGTAAGTCACGTGTGTATCCAGCGAATACCTTAAAACATAGATAATATAGACTACGTAACAGGGATTGGAAACAGCTCACGTGAGCAACACATGCATGCGGGCAATCCGTGTCGCCTTGATTTACAAGAAAAACCACAAAAATGCACCAAAAAATCACAAAAAATGGCCAAAAATCATGCATTTTTCAACCAATATCTACCAAATAGAAACACTCAGAAGCTTACAACTAGGCTATTCCAGTGGACAAGGCCTTCTGTGAGCCGCCTGTACCGGCGATAAACTCCTTCTGTCCATATCTGAGGTGTTCTAGTCCCAACAACAAGGCGACTTCAAAATGGCGTCGTTTTTGGTGTTTTTCGAGGTTTCTGGGCCAACGGTAGCAATATAGTCTCCAAAAAGTGGCTATCCCAGTGCAGAGTCACCATACTTTGACTTTCAGCTTCTGTTTTTGGTAGCTACTACCACGCGAGATGAGATACAGTCCCAAAAGTGGTTTTGTACAGCGTTCTATGGAGCAAGTATGGACGAGGCGACTGAAACAGTAGCGAGCAACTTTGTCCCCAGAAAAGACTGTGATAGATAGTTACGCTCTTCACAAAATGTTGCTAGTAGTATTCTTCGATCATAGAGCTTTCATTTCGTTGCCTCAACTTAGCCATAGCACTAACACTGGCTTGAGTAGAGCCTCATTCAGCTGCCTCGGTCAGGGTGACACAGAGTGTCCCGCCATGATTTGTATTAACTCTATGGCTCACGTGAGCGGTTTCCAATCCCGTTTACGTAGTTTATAATATCTATGCTTAAAAGATGCACGTTAATTTCTCTGACAAGTACCACTGGTCGAATTCCACGTGTTCCTTTGGCTTATGTAATCCCGTATTATAAATAAGGTACATAGTGCCATATATAGCATGCATGCAAGCAGATCAGACTTAGTCGGGGATGTCCAAGGGAATGCCCAAAGGGAAATCCCATACTGTGGCTAGCTTGGTGCACATGCTCGTGCTATCTTTTAATGACCTTTACCTTATGTTCTCGTGCACATCAAAACTGTGGTACATTATAGCTACTGGGGATGTGGTAAGTTCATATTAACTACTAAATAATTATTAATGAATACCATTGGTGCTGGCGCTGAGGATTTTGTATTACTAATATTGAATTTGACAAGTTAAATGAAGTAGTATGTAGCTAAATGTGTCAGAAGTTGGCAGAGTGTACACAGATCCAAAAAAAAACAACAAACATTTTGATTGACCAACTTGGAGTGACGTACATTGTTGTTTACTTGTGGTTCAGTGAAAAGAGAAATTGATTATCGTGTTTTTGTGTGTACCTTGGCATGCATGTGGATAAGATTGACAGCACAGGTGAATTATCAGGGGCATAGTAAGTCAGTTTCAAGTGGTAAGATTAGCTGAAAATACTTTCATCAACACCAGCAATAGTAAACCTTGGTGTCTATCTGTACTAATAAACTCTTAGCCACAAATCTATAACTGGTCTTGTTCAATCAAGAGGTTTGTTGTAAACTTCAATCGCAAAGGTTCTTCACTGACTGACCATCACCAGAAGGGAGTTCCCCACAGTCACACGGTACATGGTCGTAAGCCTGCGCATGGCCTGCAAGCCCTGCACGCACTTTAGTGTATTGCTAGTATTATTTATTGAACAAAATACGTTCATGTGGAATACACGTGCACTGAGTAGCTAGCTAGCTAGCTACATAGTCATTCGTTTCTCAATAGTAACCACTATCTTGTTAATTCTCACTGTTGGGGGGTGCGATCAACTTTGTTTGTCTAGATAATACCCAATGGTTGCTGTAGATGCCATCTACGAAAACTGCTACAGATAGCCGGGGTAAGTCCCCTTCTTGAGTGACTTTGTAATATTTTCTCTATGCTACTTGTCACCCATAACCTTAACTACAGATCATATTTGCCTTGAGTGGGTCCCATGTAAATTCTATTGTAATTCAGACCTAGCATATTGACTACTAGAGTTGGGAAGAATTCGATTAGGGTATGTACGAATATCACAGAGAATCATCCTCATCACAATATTATACACAATTATATACAACAATTCTGACAGAAATATTAGCATGTTCACATTGGTTGGTAATAATCTAGCACGGTGTGGATTTATAATGTATCCACCAGAACTGAACACATGTTCCGATGTCACGCTGGTTCCACACATACATAGGTTTTCTGAGGAACACTGATTCTGTGAAAGCAATGGGAATCTGTCATGGTATTGCTTCCACCAGTCTAAGGGATTACTGCTTGTATAATTTAGTGGCAGGTCAATATAAGCTATGATATCTTCCTTTGCTTATTGATGAGGATTCTTCTTAGGAACTTTTTCCAGGAGAGCAGCAAACTTCCTTAGCTTTATTAGGTGGAGGATTTTCTTCATGTTCACGAGCGGGAGGCATTTTCTTAAAGCACTCAATGTGGAACATGTCCATAGAGCTGTTGAATAATGCTGTTCTGTAATTGAGCTGCTCAGCTGCAGTTGGGAGAAAACTAGAGACGTCAGAGAAAAGTTTTTGCAATTGGAGCTTCAACAGCACAGGGGATGTAGCTATACAAGATGAGAATCAACATACAACATGGTTTTACAAATTGTGGAGTAGTAACAAGCAATTTGTGCAGTCCTTGCAAAAGACAGAAGAATTGGCATCGAATGCCTTCAGAGAATAAATTTTCTACCTTTTGGAGTCTCTGGTTGAGATCCTTAAACCTTTGTCAATTTTTACTGATACATTGGTGAAAACCATGTAACACTATCATCTCTTCATCCCCTCTTCAGCCATTTCTTAGCTTCACATTTCATGTTGCAATGGACTGATTCAAATGAAATGAAGGACATTATCGGACGATACTTTAGCTCATATTACAATATTAATGCACCACCTCCACATAAAGATCAGCAGGATGATCTCGTAGATGAGTGAGAAGGTTGTTTTGTTTTATACTTTTGCATAGGATACATGGTTAGCAATAATGCTAATATAAAAGTGGACCCATAAACAAAGGTGGTATGAATGAGACAAGATATGCCTGGCACATGAAAAAATGGATAAAATGCTACAATAGTTAATTATAGCTCTGTATATTAAGTTTAAAAATGTTGCAAGAAGATGCATTTACAGTTTCAAAATGGAAGGGCATTCCATAAAGAACACGTATGAGGTACACCTAAGTTCCAGTTATGAGTGGCCATTCTGCTTGCAAATTTGCACACTCTCGATTGCTTGGATGTCTAGCCATATTATGAGGAGCCCTAACAGGTCATACTCAAGATGTGGACAAACTAGCTGTATGAGGGTATCGGTGTTAGAACATCCATAGAACTTTTGATAGAGTAGTCCAAGAAGTTTTTTGCCTTTGAGCAAGTTGCCTGCACATGAGGAGACCATGACATGTCTTGAGATAATGAGACACCAAGAAACTAGCTTGAAAGCATCAACCCTTTGTAGGGGAAGGTCACCAAGTATAAGAGGTTCATCAGGCATTGTAGTCCTCTTCCTTGAAATAAGCATATATTTGCATTTAGATGGATTAAAATTTCAATGGACACTCTTCAACCACTTCAATGTCATCTTACACATATCTGAAGTCCCTACAGGAGGATATTGGCCTGTATATGCACACGTCATCTGCGAAGATAACTCAACTACTTTCAGGGGACCGAGAAACTGAGCTCATATTCATCAATGTAGATGATAAAAAGAAGGGATCCTAGGGTGGATCCTTGGGGCACTCCAGAAAGAACTTTTGCTGTCACCCTCGACAACCACACACTGAGATCTGAAAGTTAGGTAATCTGCAACCCACATCAAGTGTCTTAAGCTTATTTAGTAGTGGACGATGTGGTACACAGTGGCATAGCCAGAGCTATGGAACTGGTAGGGCACCATTGCGCATGTGCAAAAATCTTGACCACACCCACTAATTAATATTGTCATCAAGTAATAGAGGCCTTGAAATCGCGATCAAATTTTGCAAGCCAGTTTCAGAATTTGCACTGTTTTATCGCTTCTGATGCTTCTGGGAAGAAAGCAGGGTTTATTAGGCATAGGAGCAGCTCGTTTATCCCTTGTATCCTGTAAGGATATCATAGATACTCAGTGTTCAATATGCATTGCAAGAAGCTTTGAATGCTAGGGCCTGGATGTTGTTTGGTAGGGCCTAGGCCCTACCAGGCCCGCCCTTGGCTACGCCACTGGTGGTACAAAGTCAAAAGCTTTGCGATAATTATAAAAAACGGCACGGATTTCCTTTCCAGCTTCCAAAAGTGAGAATCAGCGAGAAGTTGTTGTAAAAGTGCACCTTCTGTTTGGTATTTTCAGATTTCTTGAATACGTTCTTTTCACATGTCCTACACACTAGCTCGTCTTCCATTTCTTGAAGAACAACTCCTCATTCACTCGTAGCGGTTCGACACAAAATTTTTTTCTTACTCCGCCATTTTCTTCGTTCAGCATCAAGAACATAGTAGGCTTGAGGGTCACTATGATTGACGCATGCACAATCGCGATCGCGATGTATCGCAATATCGCACTATACCAAATTAACGAACGGTTTTCTGCTCAATATGATTATCTAGCAAGTGGATAATCACAATAAAATTGAATACTGATATTATGCCACCCAACTCTATTGACTAACGAAATGTCATCAGGTTTTCATGCTTGTTAGTTGAGTACGATAGATGTTAGTTTTCATGTTGTGATGCATGTGTGTACCATAATACATTTGCATGAAGAGCTCGGTGCAGTTAAGGCATGCCACCAGTATAAATTTGGCTAGACTGTGAGCTCATTGTAGAAGTACTAGAACATGCAGTACACTCTTAATGGTATTCACATAAAGTTCAACCCAAGTACTATCTCCTTAACACTTTTAATAATCGCAAACATTATATAGGAGGAGCCTCTAAATTGATGCCTCTAAACGTAAAAATCTAGTTTGCCAGAGAGGAAGAACCACTTATATCCGACAGTGGATAGGTGCTACAGCTGAAGAGTTAGCTATAAAATGGCCAAAGATGGTGGTTTGGTAGCTGTCGTTTTTGCATGTAACAGCTGATTGACAAATGAAGGCACCAATAGTACAGCTCAGCTAAGATGGGAAGTTAAAGGGGTCTGATGAAATCGGCAATGTTTTTTATGGCAAAAACTGCGATTGTGCATTTCTGCCATGGCTTGTACATAGCTGATGTGGGATGATGTCACATTACAAGACCACTAATTAGGCCTAATTGGCTTGTAGTTGGGCACGTGCACAACAAGCGGTGACTGTCCTTAACTGCACTGAGAGTTCAGCTTATAAACTTACATTGATACTGTTGATAAGACTGAGCAATTTTGACCATTTCATCAAGTGTCATTGGCATATCCTTGCCTACACATTCATGTAATGATCATCATTAATGCTGTACAATTGTATCATTTAATTACTGTGAACTCTGGTTAAGCACACTATTTATTTACAGTCCCCTTGCGAAAAAGGGCCCACTATGGAATATCGGCCCACCCCCCACTTTGGGCTCAATTTCCAGCGAACGTCTAAAGTTTACTCTAATATGCACCCATGTGTAGCCACCCTGGAACACGCATGCGCAATCACGATTTAAGTGGGTGTGGTTAAGATCACTAGCCGTGCATGATTGTTCCGTTGAGGCTGAAACGCAGCATAAGACGAACTAGGCTTAGTTCTACGGCTGTTTGGCAGGTTATTTTTCGATTGTACCTCGATTATTTGAAGTGTAGTCTTCCTAAACCAACCATTTGAGTTACGGTTGAGATACAGTTGCTGTCAACAGTACCGTGAAATATCGACCTGATAAAAGCCGGCCGCCCTCGATTAGTAACTGTACTTGAGCAAGGCTGAAATCAATAGTAGCCGTGGCTACTATTCAAATAATGAAGATTGCGTAGGTAGCCCATCCCCCAGTCTAGATTCAATGTAAGGTGCACTGCCCATGGGCCCTTTTTCGCGAAGGTACGGTATTAAGTGCATGGTTACAGTTTAAGGTTACGGTGTAGTGATTGGATCTAAATAAACGAAGGAAACACTTTTCACAGTTTAGCCTATGCGTTTACTTCCAGGCATAGCAGTAGCTAAGGCAAGCCCAGGATAGCAACCAGCCAAAAAAGCCCACATTAGACATACCTACTTGTACTATTTACTACTAATTTGTATGCATAAGCTTACCACTGTGGTGGTCTGAGTCCTCCTTCTTCTCACAACTCAAAATTCTCTCTCTGTTGCTGAGGATCGGTTCACAGCTGTTCGACTAACATGACCACAAGAATGTGCCGTGTCAGCAGTTTCTCTAAGTTCACGCGCTAAGATTTTTGACGTCAACTACAGCTTTAGCTATTCTCTGGCTCCTTGGTTTAAGCGCTTTCTTAGCTATTCCTATCCCTTGTCTAGTGCCTATCAGAGAGTTTTTCTTTGATGGTGTCTTGTGAAGAGTGCAAAAGGCTCAAGAAGTGAGCTGACTACCCCCGAAGTGAGTCATGAATAGTGATATTTTTTTGTGATCAGTATGTTATTTCCAGAAAACCCCTCGATAGGCCCTTGAGATTATTGTGCTGATTTTGCATAGCTGGCCTGATTGTTTATACCTGACCTTTATCTGTAGATATTTGACGTCAAAAATTCGCCGACTTTGCACCCACCAGTAGCACTAATTAAATTACCATAATTGGTCTGCATGATCAGACATCATAGGCAAAGTGATATCTCAAAGCTGAAAAGTGTAGGATGAATAATTGTTGAGAAATTCTTTGTTAAGTCCATTGATGTCTGGACCTTTTTGATCACTATACCGTAACCTTAATAAGTGCATTACTTAAGTGGGGCATTCTGAAGCTGAACTGATGTGACAGCTTCAGGCCCATAGCTGGGGGAGGGGGCTCTTTTTTTTTTAATTTTTGTGTGGGGTGGACCTAGCTACTAGGGGATCTGAGGGCATGCTCCCCAGCCTTGGAAATTTTTTTTTGAATTCTACTTCCATAAGATAGCATCTGGAGGTAGCTTTTGAGATTCTGATACATGCAGGATTAAAGTGATAATGTTCTTTGTGCTTGTCAGACAGTATAATTGTGCATACAGTGTTGTACATACGCTTGTCTGGTGTTAGTTAGGTGGAATGTGATATGCAGTTTACATAAAGTAACCACTCCACTTATAAGTATAGCTGAGTGTGTTGTTGTACTTAGATTGGCAGTGAATATCATTCTCATAATTATGGCTCTCTGATGGGTTTGTTCAAATACCCCCCCCCCCCCCCCCCCCCAGCTACAGGCCTGAGCTTACTTTTGGATCATATCTCAATTACTTGAAGCTTAGTGCCCATAAACAGTCATTTATGTTAGTACTATTGTCAGTCGCACTGCCAACTATTGGTACAAAATAATTAATGGTCACACTTGAATTAGAGCTTCCCTTGATTAGTAGCCAAGTAACCTCATTCTACTATTTAAATAAAAAAGGTACATGAATACATTCAACATAATAATCCAGTAGTAGCTAATTATCTTGGGTGTTATTTTATCTGCTGTCCTTGTTTCTACAGTTTTTGGCACTACTATAATTAATCATGCTGATAAATTAAGTCTATGCCTGTATGCATGTACCTGGAGGATGATTTGGTGATATAAATCGTAAGTTGTCAGGCCACCATTCAGGCTTTGAGATGTACTGTGGTTTCAGTTTCTTCTGATCAACTATGGAGGATTATCATATTACATACTGAAATTAGCATGATAACCAGTATGTATAAGTATTATATTACAAGCAGGGGGGTTCGCTTCGCTCGCCCCCTGCTGCACTCGATTCGGATACCTTCCATCACATAGCGACGTACATACCTGCACATGTACACACCTGCACACGTACACGTAGATCTACATACTACAAGGGTGTTGTAAACAGGGCTGTGAAAGGGCAGTCCTTGCACACATGAATAGCTCAAAGAAGAGAGTAATGGGCACTGATTATATAAACAGCAGGCACCTGATATTGCAGTGCATAGCATGATTTGTGGTCCATGCGCATTAATTTTATCCTATTTGAGCACGTGACCTAAGACCAAGAAACTCATTACTTTGCTCACCGTCTCTCTCTCTCTAGACCTATGAAGGCAAGAAGCCAAAAGAATCTACTACCACTGTGACGATGACCCAGACAATATCTTCTCGTGAATCAAGCTGCTTAGCTAACTGCAGCCCACTACATGTAAGTATCCATTGTCGCGTGTTCTTTTATAATCTGTCTAAGGAGCTAATGTTCATGCCTATAGCTAGTGCCATGACTTCCACTCACAGCTGTAGCCTCTGTTGCTCAATGGCCAGAGATATGCATGGCATCTTCTGCCTCGAGGTCAAATGACTTCCTCTGACCTTCCATAATGCATGGACGCACGCACAACTAAAATCTTAATATTATAATGATGCATACCTTGAAGGGCTTGAGATATGAAGCATCTCAAAAACTTGTATGTGCATTTTGAAAAGTCAATATCTGTTTCTGCAATCAAAAGTTTTATAGTAATAATATTATTATAATAAGACATAAACTGTACTTCCTGGTGACACCATAGTCTGGTGTACAGGACAAGTAGTCTCATTCCCGATTTTAATTTGGTGGTTCGGCACGGGATTGCTATACATATGTACGCAACTTAGAAATTTTGGCAGATTTTAATTTGGCAGTTACAACGGCAAACCGCCAAACCAGACCGCCAGACCACCAAATTTTCCGGCTATTTACTGTATTGTATCTGAAATCTGAAAATCTTTGACAAAATCTCAAAGTCTATACGGGCAGTGACAAAAAACTGCGAATTAAGTTTTCCCTGCTTTATAGGCTTTCTAGGGGGGAGGAGCAAGCATAGAGGGGGAGTGACTGATTGTTTCTGTGACCATTTGATGGTAAATTTTAGCCATTTGAACACATGAAACTAATTAATATGATTATCATTCTGTAACCTGCCACTCTTCACCTTTCTTTTCAAAGCCAAGGAAATTGGCATATTAGTGTAAAATCTTGAATACTGGCCAACTTGTATGATTGGCCGATAGCACATCAATTATCGACCATGATTTCATGGATGCCATACATGCTCCAGCAGTAAAACAGAGCATTTCAGCTAAGCAAGAAGGGAGGTACGTAGGTGTATAGCTATTATCAAATGGCAAATGGCAAATAGTACAAGGACAACCACTAATGTGGTCACATCCCCTAGTCCTTATGGACTAGGACCCTCTGAGCCAGCACGTTTTGGTATTTCTTCCTGGAGCCCGGGCTAGGAACTTGCAGGAACTCATAATATAACAGTACCACTGGTACAGTGTTAGCAAAAACCTAAAAGTCCAACCTGGACCACACCAGGCTGTCCTTGGAACTGATGTTCTTACCCTTTTTGCCACCCCAAACCAAAGTTAGATCCCTATTTTACAGCTTGGTATGCTGGAATAAAGTGACTTGCTCAAAGTCACAACAGTAAGGCCCAGGTGGGAATCGAACTCACAACTCTGGGTTGAGAGTCCAAGACCACTACACCAAGTTGCTCCCTATTGTTAATCGCACACCTTTGATTAATTTATATCGATTGAGTTGGTATTTATTCTTATTGCTTTACAGCTGCAGCTGAAGGACTACTACTCTATATATAACTGTACCATTCAGAATTTCTTCCACAAGCGGCCAACTATTAAATTACATACCATTCAGTATTTCTTGAAATCTGTTGTCATCAGTGGATTTTTTTTCTAATACGACTTGAAGGAAGGTCTCTTTTGCTCTGTTGTCAGTGGAGAACTTCGATTTCATTTCCTTGCTTCCTGTGGTACTACTACTTAAACATATGCCAAATGGTATTGGTTTCTTTATGGCTAACCTGCCAAAAGCACCTGTCCATTCACAACTGCCATCAAGACAGCATGAGTGTCGAACACTTGAGCCCAATTCTCCAACTTGATAATTAAGGAAGAACCAAGAGTGCATAAGAATAAATGCAGGGAGAGGAAGAGCATGTAACTCTCATAGACATGAGTGCACAGGACAAAATTTTGAATGATACTATGAATAGAAGCAATATCAGTTCATGTCTAAAACCGTAGTTCAACGATTGCATACACATTGAATGTACAGGCATGTACATATTGGAATGCTTATATTTGTGACCAGGAGTGGATAAGAGGGGGGAAGAAAGTATCTAACTGCTGTATAGCTGTGTGCAAAAGCTGGTTTTGAAGTACAAAGTGCACCTGTATATATTTAGTACTACAACTTGACAACGTATTATCACAACTACTACATAAACGTATGTCTGGTGACCTTTGTGTTCAAAAGCAGCTTTTTAGCAGTTAGATACTCTCTTCCCCTCTCTTATGTACTCGTTGTGACTGCTAATATACTGTTAATGTACACTAATCAGGGCTGAAGGAAGCAATTTGGATGTGGGTAAGGTCCACGAATGCAAGAAATTGAAGTGCATATGCAAAATTCTCGCTCATTAAAAAGTTAATGTGTGTACGCATTCACTTATTGTTTACAGTTTTGTACTTAACTACAATCAAATATACTCTTGCAACAGTGATATACTGCTGGACAGCGCAACTATACTCTTCTGCCTTAGTCACAAAAATTGGGGCTGCTTTCTCCTACGGCCCTGTTCTTGGTTTTTTAGGATCACGTTTACAACATTGAACTGTTGCTATATGATATTAAAGCTAATTGCATGCCTCAAAATTTATAAGTTACTTGCTTAGTAACTAAACAAAATATAAAGTAACTACATTACTTACCACCTATTTACCATTAGATACTATTAATAAATTCTAAGCTCCTTTAGTTGCTGTTATGGAACTCACTCTTGTGGCGATTTTCAAATATGCCCTTCGTTTCGCCTTTTTAATTTTGCTGCTTGTTGGAGCAATTCTAAAAAAAAATAGTGTATCTCATAAACGCTGCATTGTAGTTATGTCAGTAAGTGAACAAATTTTAAATAGACACACAAGTCACCTCTTCTTCTCTTTTATTTTCGGTGCCATCCTACAACAAATACAGAAAGTTAGAGTGTAAACTGAGTGTCACCTCTTTTTGGGTACATTTTAATTTGGTGCTCTCCCATGACAATAATAATAAACTAAGCTATAGTGAGCAAAGTTGGTGCATAAAGGAGCAATAGGAAGTGGATAAGTTGATGGTATGTTTAGGTAGACAAAGAAGTAGTGTGAGGTATAATTGTGTGGCCAAATGGAACATGGAGCTCTAGTTGGTGTGAGCAACAGTTTGAGAGGTTACTTGTTTGTAGTTTGGAGGTGTCCTCTGGGAAGTAAGAAAGTTTGTAAAGGATTCTATACAACAGTCCAAGTTTAGCATGTGTCCTCAGTGCATTCTTGGAGCTAGTGATGGATGTTTAAGTAGCTCCATCCCAATGTGCTGTTGCAATCTTGCATGCAAACTTTTGCACGTTTTCTAGTGCCTTCTTGTCCTTTCCAAGTGGGGGTTCCAAACTTGGCAGCCATAATCTAGATGAGGTCTTACAAGTGAAAGATATAATTGCTTTAAGACATGCTGATTTACATTTCCATAAAACTGTCTATTACAACAAACCAAGTATCATTCGAGCTTTGTGACTAATTGATGAGATATGTGATAACCATGATAAATCAGCAGTAAGAAGAACTCCAAGGTATTTGTAGCTCTCAATTTGTTCAAGGTTGGTGTTATTTAAAATTAGAACATGATGGGGAGTGATAGGTTTCTTCCTCTTAGAGATTGTCACACATTTGCATATAGCATTCAACTGTAGATGGTTATCTGAAGACCAGTGCTCAATAGCTGTAATCAAGAGTGCATAAGGGGGAGGGGGGGGAGGTACGTATATTTTCTGTCGTTTGAGTATAGTGAATTAGACAGAAAATATGCTCTTATAGCTGCATGCATATGGTGCGCATGCACACGATCGCATGGCGCATGGTGGGAGGTAGCAGGGAGCTAGTCATGGTAATTGCATTTTTGGAGAACAGATTGGACAGACAAGGGCAGTTTCGACTGGTCAGGGCCAGATTGTAGGCTTAAAAGGTGATAGCAGGGTGGAATGGTCACTCTCACAACAGTTTCTTTCGTTGTTGTCCAGCAATGTGGAACTCTCAAAACCAAACTATCATTGGATTTGCGATGACACAAGAGGACACTGCAAGATGTTTATCAATCAGAATCTGCAAACATCTTAGCTATATCATGCAATTTCTTAAGAGAGATTTGACGAGCTGGGCCCCCACTTTAATAGTAGCAGTGCCCTAGAGAGGAAGTTCATCCTGTCATGAGTACTGGAGACGCTTAGGGATTTCCCCACTTATATGGCTTCAAAACATGCGTGATGGTATGTGATGTTGCAAGCTGTGGAGATAATGGAGCTTACGATATGAATTCAAAAGCAAGTGATCCTCATCAGATTGAAATCCTTTCAACCCCTCCAGAAAATATTATTGTTATCTGCCCTAGCTAATACACTGTATTCTTGCATGTGTAGAGTAAAATACTAAAGCTCGGACACCAGGCATAAAATGGTAGCCCCACCCATAAGCTAATTGGATCCCGCCCACCAAGTGCTACTGTCGGTTTGCTCATGCAGGACAACTGAATTAGTGTAGCATATCTATATCTCAAATATCGGACGATTTTCTATATTTAGTACGTTTTGATCAGCTAGATATTGGGCTATGCTGCAGATTGCGGTTGTAAGCAGGAAGGTAACACTAAATCATCGATCTGACCTATCCTCTTATTGATGCTTATGCAGAAGGCCATAGATATCTATCTTCTGCGGCTACTTCTCCGTAAAATCCAATCATTTGTGCAAAATTGTCTGATATTTGAGATATAGATGTGCTACACTAATTCGAGTTATCCTGCATCAGCAGAACGACGGTAGCACTTGGTGGGCGGGATTCGATTAGCTTATGGGTGGGGCTACCACTATCTCCAATCGGGAAGAAATCGAGTCATGCATGGCGGCATTGGCATGCACTGGACGAAAATGAATACACATACATAGCTGTTTCCGAAACCACTTTTCTTGGCGTCCTGATGCAGCATTGAAGTACTTGCAAGGGCTCTCGCTCAAGATGTGGAGAGAGGTACCACTTGGTATAGCCCCACCCCTTGTCACTTGTGCCTGCTCCGAGATAAAGTGTCCAAATATGCCTGGTGTCCGAGCTTCAGTATTTTACTCTAGCCTGTTATATTTTCTTAGTAGTACCTAGCTAGGCTGTTAACAAAATATTAAACTAAACTTTAGCTACTAAAATAGCTAGTTCTGGCTACAAACTCTTTGTCTTGACTACTTTTTTTGTAATAGCTCAACTTGCTCATGTGTTTCTCGGTCTTCTCTGGCTGACTGGAACTTCGAATTGGGGGCAAACCTGTAACACTCATTCCAGAACGAAAAACGAGGCTTATCCATGGTGGTAGTGTATAGCAGTAGCGTGGAACAGAACCACTCGAGGCGCTTCGAGAAATGAGCCTTCAAAAACACAAAAAATTCATTCTGCCCTAGGTAGGGCACGATACACGGACAGTTGTATGGATGTATACTAGATCATTGTGTAATCATTCATCATTTTCGTTTTGTCATTAAATTGTAGGTCTTAGCGTAGACTGTAAAGGTGGAAAGATCGTGCAAGTGAGAATTAGTGTACATCTGGCTAAACACTATGAACGTTAATTGTATGCATGCATGCACTCAATGTCACCTACACACCACTTTAAAATTAATTGTGTACATACAATGTGTTGCACATATGTCCGTTCAGCTAAGTTGATTATCTCTAGCCTTGTTCTCAGGTGCTCAAGGCGGAGGAGGGAGCACCTGGTACACACTGTTTGCGATTGCATTTAATTTCCCAAAATTCTGGGAATATAGTAGATACTCTCTGTATACTTTTAGTATCTGACGTTGACGGACATCATCGATCAAAAATTTACTGGGCCAACAAAAACATTTGCTGGGCTAGCCGGCTAGTTGATGCCTGTGGCAGTTTTTCGGCATTCTACCTGATCTTCCAGTCAGTTGTTGTTCTTGATCGATAACAGATGATACTCAACAAATGCAGTGAATGGTCGGTGAGGGTCGGCTACGCCAGACAAACGACTGGCAGGGATTCGTGTTCAGTTCAAAGGCAACTATATTGGTTGAATAATGAATGGAGTCTCTCTAAAATTAATGACGATCTCGTGTTCAAAAGAACTTGATTGGTTTTCTTCTTATGTTAGTCAGACCTACAAAAGCTTATGTACCATTAGGTGTGGTTGAATGCTGATGACACCATGCGCGACAAAAGCGATCAATAATTAAGCACATGCGCTAACAGTGTGTATCAGGCGCTCCCTCCTCCCCCTCGAGTGCCTGGGTACAAGGCTATAGTTCGGCATGAAAATTTGAAATAGGAATAGACATATACCAAGCCAAGTTTACCTCATTTTACTAAAAACTAGAGCTCTGTAGAGCACGTACCCAGATGCGCATGCAAGTGTGTGTCAGAACATGCAAGGTTAATCTTTTTGTGATGTGACAACCTACTTGAGCATGCGCAGGTGTAGTTGATAGTCGTGGCCAATCAAAAGCACGATTTCTAGCGTTCGTGGCCCTTGTCGAGCACTATAAAGAGTAAAGAATCATTGTTTTTTCTCCATTTATGATAATATATCAACTCTGGGTTGCAACTCGCTAGGATGCCTGCATCTCGAAATCTGGTAATTTTTGTGTGGACAAGCCTCCATTTATGCATAACGCAGTACTAGGTGTGGTTAACAGGCGTGATTGATAAAAGCACGATTTCTAGCATTCGTGGCACTTCTTTGGCAACCAGATGCTAAGGTAAGTTGTTTCTTAGATGTTTCTGAAAGTTTGGAGAACATAACTCTGCTTGCCATGACACCTACATCTCAAGATTTCATTTGATGCCCACAATAAGTGTTTTAATTTGGTTTTTTTTTTTAACTGTACAATCTTTTATAAAAAATTGTGCAGGCAGATGAGGCCACATCCATGCAATTACAGCTAATTGTGACCGGCTATGAGAAAAGGGACCATTTGGGATTTTTCATAAAAATTGAGTTTTTAGCATGAATGGATAGCTTTGTGTATGCTGCATACAATGGTGAAAGTTCCAAGAAAAAACACTGATCACAAGCTGAGTTATGGCCATTTTTATGCACTCAGATTAATAGATTTGTTTTCGGAAAATTAAATAATTTTTGCATTTAATTGTACACATCTGAGCAACTAATTACATCCATAACTACATCTTACATATCACAAACATAAAGCATAATGTATCAATATGAAGCCAAAAACATATATTTGTAGATAGACTGAAAAAAGAGAAAAGTGAAGAAAATTTGATTTTTTTCATGTTTTGAAATTTTATCCCAAATGGTCCCTTTTCTCATAGCAGGTCATAATTATCACCTGTAGATTTTATAAGATAGGGCTAAGGTAAGAGAGTTTACGGCTGCCATATAGGCATGTTTTGATATAAACACTCCGCAGTAGCTTCACTGTGCTGTTGACGGACTCCAAGATGTGTATCTCGACCAGCGTCTAATGTCTATTGATATAAACTAGTGACTAATTAACTGCATGACTCTCAGTCCAGTATATACATATAAGACACTAATCTGTAATTTGGTAGCACTTATGGGCATTTTCATGGATCATAAGCCCCTCTCCACTGCTACAGCCAGTCCTGAGCCACTACTCCAAACTGTCAGTGAGAAAACATGCTGATGAATCAATTGACTTGATCAAGGACTCAAATATAAATATTCTCCACCCCGTTCATAAGTTCAATCCTAGAGGATCTTAGGCGACCACAGACCAGATATAGAGTTCCATAGTTCAGTTGTTAATACGCATGGGATCAAGAAATGTTTGTATTTGACCACAACACATTTAGGCGTCACTCGTCGTATGAAGGGTTATATTAGCTGTACAAAGTACCTATTCATTGTGCGCTATAATGTACTGTGCCTGTGTTGACCTGTGTCATCAACATCTTAAGTTAGTAACGTGACTACCATGAGAATTTTAATCTTCTCTGCAGGCAATTCATGCTCCTTTGATCTTCTCTCTCTCAACATCATTGTGTGCTCCTGATTGCATGTGCATGTATGCTCAAGTTCTGCTTAGGTAAGTAAGTGTATATACCTAGGCCTTCGATTATAAAAACTTGAAAAACATGGGAAGACCTGGGTACCTGGCTAAATGAACACTAAAGTGCTAAATCCTCTGCGCTTGATGCTTTATGTGGTAAAATTAATACTTTTCGTGCCTTTGCTTGTAGCATCAGCTGTACATGTACAGCAGAGTTTTTATATTGCCCACGATGTTCAAAGTGCACTATAGATTTTAGTCAGCCTGCCCTACCGAACAGCCTCACAGCAACACGAAGCACACACTTCAATGAACAACCGAGACAAGAACAGCTGGATCGTGAGACTCACTGGCCATGGCTAGATTCTTTACACGTAGTTTCACATAGCTACATCATAGGCGTCGGAACCGGGGGGGCCAGGGGGGCCATGGCCCCCCCCCCCCCCCACTTTTTCAAGGTTGACACTCCCACTCTTGCCTTATGCTAAGCAAAAACACTGAAACTTGTCCTGTCTGTACAAACCTTCTGTCAGTTCTGAGTCAAAAGTGTTAGTTTCATTGCTGCTCTGCCTGCCATCGACTGTTTTTGCGTGTTATTCTTCGTTGCTTCCCAACTCCGCCATGTTTCACGAACTGGTTTACCGTTAATTAGTGGACGTGGCATAAAATTTTCTAGCGCGCTTTGCGCACAGAATGTCACAGTGCCTTGGGCCCCCTCACCTTCAAAATGCTTCCGCCACCTATGTACATAGGACAGTGGACTATAGCTACAGAAAATGCTGACTCACCCTGCCACTACCTAGTCTGGGTGCCAGACCCTCGGAGGGGTCTGGCAGCCACTGCCATGGCGCCAACTTGTGATGAATCAGTAATTCTGGCCCAATAGCGCACCTAGAGAGTTTAATGATGTAGCTTTTTACTGTCTTTAAGCCATGCTATACAGTACACTGGCAGTAGTCAACAATAGCTCAAACACGTACAGGTGATGTTGACGACTTTTACCGGAAAGCATTGCACAATCAATTCAAGTGTATGTAATAGCTAGTAACAGCACGATGTCATAGTACCTATTTTTAGCATACGAAATGAAAGGTGTGGCTTAGTTTATCTTGCCAAGAATGCTATGTAGTATGGCCGCGAATGAGCTAAATCTGGACATAACTTTTGAACACAGCGCTTTTAGCAAAATCTACGGGTCAAAAACCTTTGAAGTATCGTGCTGATTCGGTTACTATGGAGGTTGGACAGTAGAAATCAACACTGGAGCAGCTAGAGCAGTAATACAGACACACAAACAGACTACCATAACCCTCTTGGGCATGCGCAGAGGGTTAATTACATTGTAATTATAAGCCACCAGATGCTGACAATACAGGATTGTGGGCACCACTGTTGGCACTCTTACAAGGCAGGAGTTGTTTGAATGTATACACAATGAGGACCCATTTGCTATGTCAGACCAATTACAAGCCACCAGGTGCTGACAATATATAATTGTGGCTACTAGTGTTGCCACTCTTACCAGGCAGGAAATGTTTGTATGTATATAGAATGAGGAAGCCATTTGATATGTCAGACCACCAGGTGCTGACAGTAGTAATTACAGGCACTAGTGTGGTCACTGGGGGGGGGGGGGGGGGGGGGGGAGGGGGTATAAAAAAAGGCCAATCTCTTACAAGGCAGTCTTGGTTAGTGTCACATATATAGAATGAGGATGCCATTTACTATATAGCCAACAACCCAGTGACTGAAATGGTGGGTGTGGAGCACGGAAGGCATGGTTCGATGAGCCTAACTTAGCTATTATCAAAATCACGCTGTAACAAGTTGCCCATTCAGGAACAATGATCATCAGTTGTATGGGGAGGACTTGACTTGCTGCTAATCAACATACTTAGACACTCATACAAGCACAGGAGATGCCTAGCAGTAAACTCTCAAATTCACAATCCTAACTAGCACCTCTAGTGAGGTTTCACACAGTGGCATAACCAGAAAGTTTTTGAGGGGCTTCCACATAGTACATGCAAAATTTTGGAGACTATGCCCCCTTTAAATTATCCGTGTGTGTGCAATATTAATGGTGCTCGATCTCGGAGTCAAGAGATAATTTTACTGATTGAAACGCATTTCTTGCTCAACTGTAGGTGAGAAACTGGCTAGCTAATAGTGGCATTGTAAGGCTCAGCAATGGGAAGGTGGGAGTGGGGGAGGGGGCTTTCAGGCAACGCGGAAGCCTCCCTGCCTACATACCTGCACCAAATGCAACAATTTAGCCACCATCTGACCTTGCACTGCACTATTCAGGGATAATTTGCACTGTCAGCATGATATGTGTGCGGATGTAGCTACACAGCCCGCATTTGGATTCCATATGTGGGCTTGGGCATGGCAACACCAGAGCTCAATGCTGAACTAGGAACTTTATGCACCAATGCCATCCGTTAAACCACGAAATTTAAGTCACAGAAAGCAGCCATAGCTACTGTGTATAGCTACTGGTTATAATAGCTACACACAGGGGAGTGCACTGCTTCAATGGTACTGTAGTACAAAGCAGTACGTGGGTATTAATTTCTCCATGAAACATTTAGCTAGCTAGGCACATAAATTTCTTACAGTGGCGGGTTTAATGGGGGGGGGGGGGGGGGCATGGGCCCACCCTGTTATTGAACCTCTGTTGATCACATGCTAACATTTGCACCTGTAGAATTTCAATTCTGTGGAGTGTAGCTACTAGTTTATACTGAAAGTTTTAATCTTGATTTGGGGACTCAGGCCCCCTCTGTAGATATTCCCACTGGGTAATTATTGGTCACAAATTAAGCATTCAACCATGTATGCAACAGCCTATCATGACAAAATTGGTCCCCCACCATTCGGTTCCCCCTGGTTCGTATATTAAATATCTGCTGGAATCCCAGTCCCAATCTTTCGGAACTATCTGGACCCCACTTGAAATAGAAATAGCTGGACTCCTATGAATACTGACTGTACCTAAAAGCAATGTTTCTTTTTTATGGAAGGTTGGAGTTGGGTTTTGTATATCCCTTGTCGTGGACTGCATGGCAGCTCTGAACTCTCCAACAATTAAGGAGGGGTAGAGGGATTGGAAACTCACAGTTCCACACATGTTCCATTTTCTACCTACATGATTCAGCTGTGGAACTGTATGATCCGGAACAACTAAATATTAACTTTAGCTAGCATAGATTACTGAATACCAACCATCTAATTTCCCCGGGCTGTAGCTATCTCCTGACTTGAATATTGCATAAAGATTGAACAAAGACCTTTGAACTCAGTTCAACAAACGCTATCTGTACAACAACCCTTATCATTATGATATGCATTATTGCTGCTGCTAGAGGGTGGAGGAAATGCTTCAAGAAAGTATCAATATTTGACCTTTGGTACATATTATCGCTTAGTTGCATGCATAAATTTCAACCAGTTAAGGGTTTTGAGTGGGTGACATGGAATTTAGATTAGTCAATTCAAGCTTCATAGAGATATACAATGGTCAATTTTATGTACCTATCGATAATTGGTAATTACTGCTAACTATGCATGTATCATGATGGAGCTAAAGATTTTCCGTACCTTTAACAAGTGTCTAATTAGTAACAGAGTTCAATTAATACGAATTACAGAACCATACTCATGATGACTACTGTTGAGTAACTCATTTCAAAATGCCAAAGGAAAAGATCATCTTGTGCACGTGGGACTGAAGTATACATGCTAATATATACTTTCCAATCCCTTTCCAACTCATTCAACTCATTCATCTAAGACAGCTAACTGCTTATGCAGGCCCGATCATAAGTTTCAGGCAGTCTGATTTAAGTATATGAGGAGGCATGCATTGATGTATTGTTCAGATTCATGGGTAGCCCATATGTTTCAGGAATATATGGACTGGGGGTCCAAGTATCACAACAACAGAACTGCACAAACAACTGCTACTTGTGAGGTTACTGTGTCCATATCGCATTTCGGTGTATGCACTTTATTCCATGCTCATTAAAGACAAGCTAGGCTGCCAAAACCCTAACCTCATCATGTGTTAGGCAGCCTGGAGAGGGAACCTCTTTATTGTATCTTTATAATGCACCTATCAATGTAATGCCCCACTACCCCCCTCCCGCACTATAGGGGGCAAGGTGGGGATTTGACTAATTAACTCATCAATATCCCCTAGGTGGGGCCAGCTCTGTCTATCAAATCCCTACTCTATCCTCCATTCCGAGTGGGGAAATGATAGGGGAGTTGACCAATACTGAACATAATTATGCATGTCAAATGCCCCTGTGTGGGGTTCGGGTTTCTATGTCAATACCCCTATGTTGCCCCCTATAGTGCCCGAGAGGAGGGTAGTGGGGTATTACATTGATAGGTGCATAATAATAATATGACACTTACTGTCGTAATTGTCAATAAATGATCCCTGTCAGTACAGTCGTTGCCCTACCGTGGCCGTGCAGTGCACCTTTGAATCGGGTAGACTGGAGTGGGTCCACTGCAGCTAGCAGGTTGAGAACGCCTGTACATTCAATACTTTCTCAGCCGGCAGTTTCACGTGTCTACAGTGTCGTTCGTGAATCGGATTCGACCACAGACTCGACCTACACGTACGAGGTTGGAGACCACTGACTATGCGCGGTCATCGTCGCGCGAGCGTATAGCGCGCTTTTAATTGGTGGGTGTGGTCACACGAAGCAGGGTCCCATATATACAATCTCCGACCGCATTCCGAGGAGAACGATCGTGCATCGTTGGTTGGCGGTTGTAACCACGCCCACTTACGCGCATGCGTGCGGCTACTGCTATTCGTGGCTGGATACTATAAAATACGGCGGTTTTCAGTTTTCAGGCTGATCATCCACTGCGAGCAGTGCAATCAGAGTCTTTCATCTCGTGTAGAGCTGATCAAGCAACGCATCTACTGGGTTTATTT
>OZ219999.1:0-743624 GCA_964291365.2 Stappiaceae bacterium | reverse complement strand
TTTACGACCATGTGACAATGGGAAATTCCCTTTCAGTTTGATCTGCGAGGACAGTCAGTACGCGCTTGTACAGTGTAATACGAATGTAACAGAAAAAAAAATCTTGTTTTGATGCCTACCTAAAGTCAGTAGTATTTTAGAGTATGCCAGTAAACAGGCCACGGCTTGCAACATTGACTATCAGTAATAAGACCGACAGCCGTGAGCCAAAAAGAAGGTGCGCTCATTTTTGATCACGCAAATTAGACCCACCTGGTAAGTGGGGTTGAACAAAGACCATGGGAGTATGTAGCCAGTATGAGTCTCCGAGAAAACAAGGCGATACTGTAGGATATGGCTCATAGACTCAAGAGAGCCCCGTTGGTGGTAGCGACTGAAGAGCGACGTTTTCAAGTCACGCGAACATTGACCAACACATGGTGAGTCGAGTCCAGCTAAACTGTAGATTTGTACTCCACGTATGTCTGATACACTTGCACCAGTCGAGAGAGCCAGAGTTCTTGTGCCTACCAAGAACGATGTTTTAGAAACTCGTAAAGAAGCCATACAAATCTCGATCGAGTCCGAGTAGAGACCTCGCTTCGCTCGGAACAAGCGTATACAGTCGGCCACGCCCCGTTTCCGTTAATGCGTAGTGTACGGGATCAAAGTTTCCTTAAAATCGCCGTCGCAGGTGGAAGTACAGGGCATATTGCGGTGACTGCCCCTTGGTCGGTGAAGAATTAATTGAAGCACTCTGGGCACACACAAAGCAGCGTCTCGTACCTGTTAAACACCCACGATTAATTGATGGGGCTTAATTGAGTACGAGCCTAGGAAATCATCACATGATAGGATAGTCTCGTCCCTAGACCCCACCCTCTGCGAGGGAAAGGCTTTCTTGGTTTTTGCAAGCTCAGCAGTCGTGTTTTCGCGTAAGCCAATCAGATCGCAGCTGTATAGTTTTCATATGACTTTGCATCTTGTTGGGTAGCAATGCTGTACAAGGTCAGCTGTCTTAATTTACCTCTAGCCAATCAAAATGCAGCTCTACGATTTTTCATTCAATTGCGCAAATTGCGTAGCAACGTACAACTGGCGCGTGATTGATTGCATAACATTGTGGTTAAGTCACGCACCCGTACAACCAAGAAACCGTTCCAATGTCTCCAGACCCTTCCCCGCGCGGGGATTTGGGTCTGGGAACGAGACTAAAACCGTTATTTGCCACACCCACCGTACGCTGTTGATCTACGCACGTATAAAACAAACTTCTAAGTTATGTACTGTGCATTTCTATATGATTGTATGTATGCTACCCCAAAAGGGCAGTGCACTGAACATTGAACAGTGTAGCCTCGTACCCAGACCTTCCCATGTCTTTCGACGTTTCACATGGGAAGGTCTGGATACGAGCCTATACGTGCACCATCACAATGTTTTTCGATACTTTTCAAGTTCATTTTGAACAGCATCCAGTTCAGATTGTTCCCTTTCTGCCTCCTGCAAACCAGTGAAGAGACCAATGCCCACAATCACACCAGCTACACCAAATCCATTCGCATATCCAACAGTTGCTCCCAGACGAGCTCCAACTCTGGGAGTAAACCATCCGATTAATTCACCTGAACTGAATGTGGAAATACTTCCCTCTTAATAAAATTGGGAAGCTGCAGTTTCAGTTCTATGCAGCCTCTTTGTGTACAGCAAAAGCGAGCAGCAGAAATACAAATTCCTAAAAGTTCACTGATTTTGTAGCGAAATTCTCGTAATTGTTCAATAGTGAATTTGCCTCAAGTCTTGTATCTAGCTTAACATACACATCACTCCATTTGGTACCATCAGCTGATTCAATGCAAGGACACTCGTAAATTCTCCGCTTAGCATATTGAGCAAAGTCTTCACAGTATTTGATCATTCTTTTTCTCATCCTCTTTCGTTCCAAAGGTCTTTGTTAACTGTTCCAGTAGGTCGTAATCAAGAAAAGAGCAAATTTTAGTGATGATATTAAAAAATTCTTCAATACTTCTAGCTTGATCTAACCTTTCCTCATAGTCAGCAAAGATTGATTCTTCAGACCTTTCATCAGGGTATGCCTTAATCTCATACAAATTGGCCCTTAACTCACCAGCTGTCACAGGTCTAGGACTGTGGTTGATACTGTTGTACAATTCTGAAGCAAGTCTATAGAATCGCTTCATTATTTGTATCGTATCTCTTCTAAGTTCAGATAAAAAATCTTCTTTTTCTGTATCATTAAGGAAACTGACACATTTATCAGACAGTGGAAATTTGACTTCACTTGGAAGAGGACTTGGGCATCCTAATTCACTGGCACAAATACCACATCCACACGTCATTCCAAGGGCTAACGTTCTATGGCTATAGCGAGAAGTGGACCACTGAGGAATGGCACTAGCACATGGCTGTATTTGTTGAGACCTATCAACGGGTGTTTCCTGATCTAACTTGGAGAGTAAATCACTGAAGTGGGCTCCACTTGTTCTTAGAATGTCAATAAATATCCTATAGTTTTCCTTGTTCAGTTTTACCTTGTCCAACAATAAAGAAACCAGGTCAGCTGCTCGATCTTCTTCACTCTTTGATTGATTGCGAAGTTTGGCAGCATATCCTGGTGATATTATACCTTTAGAAACGAACCTTGCACTCAATTCAGTGAGGTCATCCTTGATAGCAGTAGTGATCACTGGCATGTACTTCTTGAGAGTCTTGTACTCTTGTGACTCAGACATTGGAATATGTTTCTCAAGCTGGCTATATTATACAGCAATCACAGATTGCACCATTGGATCAACACACTGTATATTATGTTATTTATGTCTGTGTCCATGGCAACTGTGAATGTGTGCTAAATTCATGGTTATTGGAAAGCTAATATTCATTTGCTGTTTTTGAGCCACCTACATCACATGTCATTCTAGGAGTAGCTATAGTACTTGGCTGCTGAGTTGACAGACTTTCATCCAATACATAATATATGCAAATACCAGATCCTGGCCAGATTTCAATTTTGATTATACATACGCTATAAATACTACAGGACTTCCATAATCTTTTTTCTGTATTGTTCAAGTTCCTTCTGAACAGCATCCAGTTCAGATTGTTCTCTTCCGCCTCCTGCAAACCATTGAAGAGACCAAAACCAACAATCACACCAGCTACACCAAATCCACTCACATATCCAATGGTTGCTCCCAATCCAGTTCCAACTATGGGAGTAAACCATCTGATTAATTCACCAAGCTTAGCTCCAAGGAATCCTGTTACCAAGCCAAGGGGCTGACCACCAATAGCAGCCAAACCAACGGTTCCAACCAAGAATGAGCAAACATTTAGTGGCATCCGAACTATTCGTGGATATAATGGATGCTTTGTCTCAAGAAGTACAGGGACTGCGTCTGGATTGCATTTTTTGAGCACTTCGCCAAAAATCATCTCGTCCCATCCCTGACGAAAGTTTTTGATGAATCGTTCATCAGGACTATACCCTGCAGGTACGGCGATGATTGTATCAGCCTCCCTCTGTGTTTTGGTATGATCACATAAGAATATTGAAACTACTGAGATGTCAGATTTAAATGCAAAGTGGAGCGCTGATTGGAACTTCTGACTCTGAGCATATTCCTCCACAATATCCTTGATGCTCTGTTCGGGATACAGTGCCTTGACAGCATTCGTAAATGTCAGCACCAGAACTGTATGTCTCCACACTTCTTTACCAAAAACTAGTGTCAATTTTTTGATAACTTCCCTATCTTCTTTGTTGATTTTCGAATCAGGGAGAAGGCTGACACAGTAGAGCAACATGTCACATCTCCCTCCAGTCACAATACGAATATCATTACTTTTGAAATCAATTAGTCTGTTTATCTCTTTCATATCTTGTTCAAGCCCAACAGGGCAGAGTCTTGGAGAGATTGAGGGCATAAATATGACATTGTACTGGCCAATAGATGTACAATAAAGAGATAATCAGTAGAAGGAACAAGCCACGAACTATATACCACCACCAATCTTTCATGCATGTGTGTATGTTTGGGTGTATGTTTGGGTATATGCAATGGTACAGTGATCTAGTAAAATCAATGATACTTAATACCTCTTGATTAGCCTCGTCCCCAGACCCTCTCTCCCAGCTTTTTAATGTTGCTTTTTTGCGTGCGACATTAAAAATCTGGGAGAGAGGGCCTGGGGACAAGGCTACCTCTTGATGATGATTCATTCATAGTCTCTCTCGTTTATGATATCCTCAGCAACTCCTTTCTGTCCTATCTTCTCCAGTGCCTCCACTAGTCTGCTCCAGGTTGGTTCACCACTCTTGTCCAGTATATCATCCTCTTTATTGAGCCAGGCTGCTGTCATGTCATCCAAAATATTGGTCATCCTCCTAAGGTTGGGATAGAAGAGTCCTAAAGCTCCACCAAGATCTCATAACTTGTCAGAATCGAGATTCTTCAAAGAGCTCTTTACTTCAAAATGATCACCAATATCTGCAAATATCACAGCACATCATGTTAAGCGTTACATACGAGGGTGACTCACTTAGAGGTTTATCCATTTTGCTCGAGATAACGTCGGGGTCAAACCAGCCCCACCCACCTTTGCAGCAAGGGTCAAAGTACAAACGGTTGCTATTTGGCTATGAATGCGCGGGTCGTTCGAACCGAAGTGACAGAATCTGTTAATGTTGAAGAGCGCTCTACATAAACAGCAATGGATGCAGGGCGGGATGAAGAATTTAAGCGCATTGTGGCTGTGATGAAGCCACATGCCAAGAAACTGCCTCAAAAATCAAGTGAGGAGCGACTGAGAGGCCTGTTTTCTAAATATTGCGCACCTCATAATAAGTGTCATGAATTTTGTATGCAGCTGAGCGACACAGAGTGACTTTGTGGATAAAGAAACTCCTTGGAGTGAAATATGAAAGGTAAATAGTACTACCTGAGCATTAATAAATAATGTCAAACTGCATCTGATTTGAATGTACAGTTAAAGTGATTTTAGTTCTGGTTTAGTCTGGCATAGCCGACCCTCGCAGGAAGAGGAGGGTCTGGTCAAATGCCTATACCGGGCTCGTGACAGAGGAATGTAATTAGCCACTACACGTGGTGTACACTCAAGTAGGTGTGGTTAATGTGTCAACCACATGCACACTTCGCTATCACACATGGTCTTGTACGTATTGAGAATGTCGCTGAGGCCGTGCCGTTGAGCTGAGAAGTGCAATGTAAAGTAAGGTAGTATTGTAGAGGCCAATTTGCTACTAAATAATTATAATATTGTTGGACTGCCAGATGACTACCAATGAAGAGCGTTGTGTCGGTTGTTGGGACAGTGTTCAACCTGGTCAATGACTAGTTACCCTCCATAAAGGATAAAGCAGTCTTAATCATCTATGGATAAAATGGCCAACTCCTGTTCAGGCTTGAATAAGCTGCATCTGAGATGAGTGGCTGCCGACCTAGCAGTCTCTACCAGCGATACCGTAGCAGCCATTGATCACATACATAATAATATTATACATATATACAGGGTAGGTTTTGCCTATGTAGCAGTTTAATACAGCGCGCGCTAGGCCGGCCAGGGCCAATGCGGTTGTCAGTTTACGCAACACCCTATTAATTGCATACTTGCGGGGACAACCAGATTCTGTATGTCTGACACAAGCCTGGTATAGGCATTTGACCAGACCCTCCTCTTCCTGCGAGGGTCAGCTACACCAGACTAGTTCTGGTTAGTCATTAATTAGTTGTACATTTAAAGTTAAGCATATATGTACACCAGACAAAATTAATAGTAAACAGAAAAGGCTCGATGTAAAAATTAAATTTGGTTTATGCACATGCAGAATTCGAACACCGTCATCGATTCTAGACTCCACCCTTTTTCCAAATTTGTCTACCTAATCACCCAAAGTCAATCTGAGTGGTCCACACTGTGCGAGGAGAAGCACCATTGAAGCTGTTTTCTTTCATTCCCCATACCAGATTCCCCTTGGTGTGTCCATAGCTGCTACCATCAGAGTTGGCAATGAACTAGGAGCAGGTCAGCCACGGACTGCCAAGAGAACTGCTTATGTGACAGTCGGAATTGGAGGTATGTACATGTATGTCACGTACGTGTCCTTAGATTCCATTAAACATTCCTATCAGTAGCTATGTGTGTGTATAGCTAGAGCCTTTTAAGGAAGAATAAGTATCCTGTGATATTTTTAATTAAGGGAAGTGCTATATATAGCATCATAGTCTGCAAATGTTTGTTTGTTTTCTCACTGATCTTTGTAAGTTCTTTGTACATGCAGTGGGTGTATAGATGTATTGTTTAATAGATTCTGTGACTTAATGTGGTGTTTATTTTCTTAGCACTGTGTTATATCATCTTACTTCAAGCAACAAAGAACCATATTAGAAAGCTTTTCACCAAGGACAAGCGAGTGCATGTAGATAAATGTGTCACAACCCTTACCAGATACCTACATCTTTCACACTCATTAGGAAGGTAATTGAGAGGGTTGGCCTCCTAATGACCATTGCTAGTGCCTGGCAGTTCATAGATGGAATTCAGGTAATTGATTAACCATTACAATCATGACATAATATATGTACTGACTTGGATTTGTATGAGTTTGGGTCAAATTTAAATGTACAGAAATCTGCCATTCCATAGTTGAATCTGGGCTACAATTGCTATAATTTAATATTGTGCCTCTTGACTTAAATGTTGGTCCATTCATGATTAATGACCCACCATTGGGCCAATCAAAGTATATTATTAGTTTCTTGTCCACCCCTTTTTAAAGTTTTATGCAGGCGGGCGGTGATTATTCATTATTCAATATGTAATTTTGAGGGTGTGGCTTCCTGGAACCACCCAAAGAATTAACAAAAGGAGGCGTGGCTGGCATTTCAAGGCAATAATGAAGGCAGAAGCGGTAGGTTAAAACAGACGTGGGCGGTGACGAGAAACTAACATTCAAGTTTGTGTGGCCTTATCATCTTTTTAGGTGACAATCAGTGGTATATTTCGAGGTGCTGGAAAGCAGTACTTGCTGCCATCATTAATTTAAAATTTTCTCCGCTATAATTTGTTGCACTATTGGGCTGTGGTTAGGACTGGCAATTGGAAATGTCATACAGGTAATAAAATGTGTGTGACAGTAGTTAGTCAGTTCTTCATAGTACACGTGCCCTAACTCTCAGAATAGCTTGTCCTTATTTCAGAGATATTTTTATACACTTCTCTGTGTAGCAGCCTGGGGCCCTGCATAGTGTTTTGATTAAAAAAGTTCTAATTTCAGGGGTATCCTTTAGTTTAGAGGGATTCCAGTAGGATACACACGTGGTCAGTCACACAGCGTTATTTCCAATAATAATTAATGCAATGTCATACTTTCTTTTGGTCCCTGTATTTGGCAATGAAAACTACTGTTTTAGTGGAGATTGTGTATGTCACAAATATTGCCTGTGCATGTATTATGTCACTAGGCTATTGTATTTGTGATCACACTGGTGAGGATTAAAAAGGAAACCAATGAAGTGTGCGAGAGGAGGACAACAGCCATCAACAGAATAAGACACTGAGGATGATTACACAACTCAGAGTGAACTATCTCAAGAAGATGGAGACTTTTTAGAGATGAAAGAAATCAACACATCTGAGACAAGATTGTCAGAAGATGACACCCAAATCTCGGACAAAGTTCTAGGTAAAGGTCGTCAGTATGACATGCGTAGGAATAGCTAGGAATAGGGATCTGGGACAAGGGCTAAACCGCTATTCTTTATTAGTTGCATTACCTTTTCTTTGCTTTTACAGATAAATGTTCTGTTGATAGCCTTGAGCTACAGCCTGAAAGCACAAGTGATGTAGAAACATTACTTTCTCAAGATTCATCTACAACTTGCAGTGAATCCTGTGAGAGTGGCAAAATATCACAAGCTCTAAAACGATGTCAGTTGTCATGGAATTCACATCTAGTACTATTTTTAACCAGAGGAGGTTTATTTATTTTTGGTGTGGTCATTTAATAGTGGAAGGTGTGCTGAGTCAGCAAACTCCGTCTTTATCTTATGATAATTCCAGACTGTCTTGATACTCTAATTGATGGAAATATCACTTTTGGTTAATAACTGTAATTCTCTCTCTACATTATTGGTGGGGTGACATCAACTTTACGTAGATAATATGCTTGAAGAAATAACACCAAGTCGCAAGCTTAAGGCTATGGACACTTTATCATTATAGTCAGTCGCAGATATCATTCTTTGTTGTAGTACATGTACCTGTACTATAATCTATATTTAAAGCCATACATCATCACAGCACAGTACACACGTGTACATGTAGTGCCAACAACAGCATGCACATTAATTTTGGCGTAGTATGTGGTATAGTAATATTATTTGGCAGCTGCATGGTGCCAGAAACCTCTGACAAACCGGTATGTAGTACGTAGTGATGAGAGAGATGCCCTGACATGCATGTATAACGTTCCGCTTGCTGCCAGTGTGTAGCGCTGCGTCCTCACACACTTTCACAGGGAAACCGCTGCACAAACACGGGCATAACGAACGCCCGTATGCGCTGCAAACACGGGCGCTTTCACGGAAGTCCGTCATTCGAAAGACGGGCGCCGTGTTCGTACGTAGTGGGACCAAATATGACGGGCTATTTTTACGGGAACCGTTCGCGACACGTCTTTGGCCCGTCCAAGCAACCGTGTTCGCCGTAGTATTCCCCGTTAATATCCCGTTCTTTGACTTCGGCATTGACGGGAATGTTCGTTAAAGCCCGTACTTCCGTCTCTCGCGATTGGCACTAGCTACTGCGCACTGTGCGCAATGAATATAATTATCCGCGCATGCTCGCTCGCATATCGCGATTCAAGCTACATGTAGCTTCAAAAAAAAGTTTTTTTTTTAAAGTTTAGTATAAAGCAATATGTACAAAATGAAACTGACAACAAAAATCATTGAATGAACAGTTCAGATAGGCATGGC
Organism: Stappiaceae bacterium; assembly: GCA_964291365.2. Classification (GTDB taxonomy): domain Bacteria; phylum Pseudomonadota; class Alphaproteobacteria; order Rhizobiales; family Stappiaceae; genus JBDWFY01. Next base: position 734,625 of record OZ219999.1, on the reverse strand, counting down.
AGCGTTCAGAAATCAAGACTTGAATGTGACAACAGTGAGTTTCAATGACAGACAATGAATACCTGTCTTTGATCTAACGTCTTCCAATTCAGTATATGGCACTCATGGTTGAGTGGTTCGTCTATACTGGAGTTCCTGGTTGATCCATATATATATAGTCTGTAGTAATTATTATCTATCATGAAAGCATGCCATAGTAAAGCAAATTATTCAACTAATAACTTACATTTTACAACTATGTTAATCAATTGAAGTTTGAATCATTACTCATATCATATGGGAGTGCCTGCATGAGAGAGAAAGGGGGGGGAAGAATCAGAGTATTGTCGTAGTAATATATCTGTACTTACTTCAAGAAAAGCAACTGGCAGGATGAAGTCAGAGGAAAGAAGGTAACAGATACTTCACTCCTGAATGGTAGAGCCTGAAAGACAGAGAGAATACATGGGGTAGTGGACAGAATCATTGATGTTATGGCCAAACATACCCCTTAAGATCCAAGATGATAAAATCTGAGAAAGTGGGGAAGCCTGAGAGAGAGTGAAGGGGAAGGATAGATTGTTGACGTAACATAAAAGAGAAGATAGTCAAGCTATTGGTGGAAGAGAGAGATAGGAAAAGGGGAGGATCAGATTGTACATGTATACGTCACAATAATAACAGCTGTCATACTAGTTTCGGGACGGAATGAGATGAAAACTGACAAGAGAAGGTAGTTGATACTTCAATCACAGATGAAACAACCTCAGAGAGAACAGGATCTGATTACATTGAATATATTATAGCCGTACTTATTTGTACCTATAATTTGAGAGAAGGTAGTCCATATACTAGAGGCATTAAACGAGAAGGTTGGGGTTAAATACGTACGTTAGTATTGCGCGTAGGATTCGCGCGGTCGCTTCCGGCGTTTTGGGTATTTAAGGCGCATGCCCAGGGCACGACCTTTGACCCCACCGCTAAGATTCAAATTTGAAAGCAGAGCTATGTCTACCAGCTCTACACATACTGTCTTACAAACGCACATATACGGCTCCATAGCGATATATAGTATGCACAGCACCTCCGTGGTGGCTATATACCACGTGGTTGCCAGATTCACCAGCTGTTGTTTGTCTTATATTTTACACACTATCACCATCATCCATGCCAGGGAAAACTCCAAGTTAGCAAAATATCAACAATACATCATAAATAGCAATCACAAATCTATGCAGCTTGAGTTGCTCTATGATCAGACGCCTAGTAGCTTCTTGGATGATTTCAGGAAGCTTGTTCAGTCCCATCCTGAGGTTCAGTTAGCAGCAGTCCAGGACACCAGTAGTCCATCCTCCAGTCAGGCCACTGCTTCTGACACAGGTAGTCCATCCTCCAGCCAGGCCACTGCTTCCGACACAGGTAGTCCGTCCTCCAGCCAGGCCACTGCTCCTCCACCAGCAAAAAAATCAAAGAAAGCAATCTCTCTACAAAAGATACCAAAAAAGATAAAGTGTATGGATCACAACTAAGTCAAGGGCATGTGCTCCACACATGCACACTCTCTGCATGTCGTTACAAACCTTACCTTATATCAGCAAATTTTGTACGAATGTACATCTCCCAGATTTCATCAACAAAATGAAATGTCTTCACCAGAACTTTCATGGGAGTCCTTCAATCAGGTCTTCTCACATCCTGGACGAAACGCTCGCTCGTGCTGGCTCTACACACAATTTCATTGCATAGTACAATACAATGACATATTGTAGGTTGTTAATACGAGTAAGTACAATAAGAATAACATACCCAATCCATGCAAGCAAGGTTCATTCGCATGCCAAATGTTTCAGAACCAAAGTGAATACGTTTGGGGATGTAGGTGAGAAGCTGATGGTTGAAGGACTCAACCCAGTAGGTATCTCGACACTGCAATGACACATACAGTGTACATGTATGCTCATTAAACAATTCTAACTTGTACAATGACATTAAAAACACATACCCGGCAGTATGATTCAGCATCCTTGTAAATAAGTGTAGCCTTTAGTGTCTTCTCATATGCCTCTATTGCAGCAGGTGAGGTGAGTTGAATCTTATGTGGAATGTATCCAGGTCGTTTACACAGAGAATCTTCATTGCAATTTGAATGTTGGTTCTACACAATGTGTACAAAAATACCATGTCAAGAGTGGTGTACCTGTACAATGTCATGTATACCTGGTAGTGCTGGACAATGTTCAAGATGTTCTCCCTAAGCTTTGTGGCAGACTGAGCACAGTTCTTCATACAGTAGTACAAATGGACTTTGGTACTTTTGCCTAATTGTATGTACACAGCAGATAGCCACAAATCTCATCGACAAAATAAAGTGTAACTTACATTTGTCTGACAATTCTGGAAACCAAGACTTTCCTTCTGTCTTTTGAGTACCACATGAGATCATCTTCATTTGTTTAGCAACATTCTTAGTCCCTGAAACACAGAATAGATTATTATGATTATCATCAAATTGTTTCAGAAAGTTTACAAATCACCATGCCATGTGTCGTAAGAGTTCACGAGGTGCAAATCTTCTGTGACGTACTTCATAACTTGCTTTTGATTATCATGTGCTACCTCCACAACATTCAAATCTGAGTACACACATGCACTTAATTACAACTACATGTATAACCATGTATGAAGTACACTATACCTTGTTCAATGACTTTAGGTAGCACTGCTTTAGTGCATTGTAGTTCCCTTGTTTGGGCTGTTGAATGCTCTTTTCTTGACACAGTTGAACCGGCGAGAATCCGCTTAGTACTTGTTTATGTGTGTATGTATAGGGTATGTTACATAATAATTATATGAATGGTCGAAAGTTGACCAATACGATCCAGGTACATGTAACAGATAGTCTCACACTCAGACCCCTCTAATGCTTTCATAGGAGGATCTGGGTGCGAGACTAGTCCCAGGACGCTATCTAGTAAATCAAAAGTATGTACTGGTAGTAAAATCCTCCCAATGCACGTGAACTGGCCCACCATTGTCTTTGCTTACATCGTTGACACTGAAACTCAACACGAAGTACATGTCCTTTCTGAAATGTGGAGAGTTGTATGCACTCTGAATCGAATATACGAGTCTGGGGACTAGTCTCGCACCCAGATCCTCCTATGAAAGCATTAGAGGGGTCTGAGTGTGAGACTATCTGTTACATGTACCTGGATCGTATTGGTCAACTTTCGAGCATTGGCTTGGCACTGACACTGATGCATATGTCCAGTACAGAGACTAAGAAAAGTCTTGCGTTCACATATAAATAACGACTGGGCTTCAACATCTTCATTATCACCGGCTACAAAGAATCCTGAACACAAAAACTTAGCTACCTTCATGACAGGATACTTGTAAAGCCAACAAACCTGAGTTATCTAGCATGGGAATTGTCTGGTTGTGCCGTTGATCTCCAGTGATCTCCAGGCAATCAGCCTGAGGAGTAGGAGTGGCTTCAACTTCATCCAATAATAAATGAAGAAGCTCGCGACTGTCCAAAGGCCGTGAGCCCCTGGGAGCGAGTCTGCACTTGGCGCTCTCGATCCTAGTCAGGAACGCTTGTTTGGCATCCTCGCTGTCGAAGTTCAGCTCCATCTGGTAGCGAAATCCAGTCCTCGCACGCTTCTTTCTCGATTCAGAACAAGTAGCCATATTTTTTGTCATGTGCTTTTTGAAAACGTATCTCGTGATGTGCTAATGTTCGCGCTCACGCTAGAACTTGTTCGCTGTGCTTTATACAGTATTATAATGTATATGGCTGATAAACAGGGCGCGAAGTTAAATATCATCAACATCGCCATGTGCATTTTAAAAGTTACTTCCGTCTTTGGCCCTGGGCGCGGCCTTTTTATACCCCGCCTTCTCGTTTAAGATGTAGCCTGAGAGGAGAAAATAGAGAGGTAGGAGGCAATCCTCCAATTAGAAATTATTTACTTACCATGTACCTCCTGGGATTAAGATATGTAGCACTAGCTAGGATGAGCAAGAGGAAAAGACTGCAAAACAACTTCTATGATTTCTATGATATGACCGTGGAATCTCAAGAGTACTGTAGCCAAGATAAGTGAGTAAAATCATAATTATGAAATATAGAATGTGTAAACTTAGTTGATGTTAAACTGCTTGATCTTGTAGTCTTGTTACAAAAGTTGATCCTAAAATAAAGTATAGTATATTTGAGTCTAAGAATAATCTTGAATAATGACTTACGCTCAATTGAAGAATTATGATACAGGAGTAGAGGACATGTGTAAAGTGTGATAGGCCTACCGAGAGAATGCAAAATTTAATAAATACTTTGCCACAATTAGTTAGCAACAACTACTTACCCGTGATATAAAGTAGTACTCCAAGCTGCTATGAGAGCTCGAAAAGAAACTTACACAATGGTCATTAAAGGCTATACTTAAGGATGATCAGGCTCAAGAGGCTGAAGTGTGGCCATAAAATTTCCTCACACACATGCAGGCTTCACTGGGTCACCTGACATTAGACGAGGCATCTGGACAGGCTGCTGACGTAGGATGAGACATTCAGACAGACAATGACCCAGCTACACACTGCATGCACCACTACTGCTCAACAGAAATTCTAACTTCACTCCTCACACACATGCAGGCTTCACTGGGTCACCTGACATTAGATGAGGCATCTGGACAGGCTGCTGACGTAGGATGAGACATCCAGACAGACAACGACCCACCCAGCTACACACTGCAAGTGTCACTAATAATGCTCAACAGAAATTCTAACTTCAATCCTCACACACATGCAGGCTTTACTGGGTCACCTGACATTAGATGAGGCATCTGGACAGGCTGCTGACGTAGGATGGGACATCCAGACAGACAACGACCCAGCTACACACTGCAAGTGTCACTAATAATGCTCAACAGAAATTCTAACTTCAATCCTCACACACATGCAGGCTTTACTGGGTCACCTGACATTAGATGAGGCATCTGGACAGGCTGCTGACGTAGGATGGGACATCCAGACAGACAACAACCCAGCTACACACTGCAAGTGTCACTAATAATGCTCAACAGAAATTCTAACTTCAATCCTCACACACATGCAGGCTTTACTGGGTCACCTGACATTAGATGAGGCATCTGGACAGGCTGCTGACGTAGGATGAGACATCCAGACAGACAACGACCCAGCTACACACTGCAAGTGTCACTAATAATGCTCAACAGAAATTCTAACTTCAATCCTCACACACATGCAGGCTTTACTGGGTCACCTGACATTAGATGAGGCATCTGGACAGGCTGCTGACGTAGGATGAGACATCCAGACAGACAACAACCCAGCTACACACTGCAAGTGTCACTAATAATGCTCAACAGAAATTCTAACTTCAATCCTCACACACATGCAGGCTTTACTGGATCACCTGACATTAGATGAGGCATCTGGACAGGCTGCTGACGTAGGATGAGACATCCAGACAGACAACGACCCAGCTACATACTGCAAGTGTCACTAATAATGCTCAACAGAAATTCTAACTTCAATCCTCACACACATGCAGGCTTTACTGGATCACCTGACATTAGATGAGGCATCTGGACAGGCTGCTGATGTAGGATGAGACATCCAGACAGACAACGACCCAGCTACACACTGCAAGTGTCTCACTAATAATGCTCAACAGAAATTCTAACTTCAATCCTCACACACATGCAGGCTTTACTGGATCACCTGACATTAGATGAGGCATCTGGACAGGCTGCTGACGTAGGATGGGACATCCAGACAGACAACGACCCAGCTACACACTGCAAGTGTCACTAATAATGCTCAACAGAAATTCTAACTTCAATCCTCACACACATGCAGGCTTTACTGGGTCACCTGACATTAGATGAGGCATCTGGACAGGCTGCTGACGTAGGATGAGACATCCAGACAGACAACGACCCAGCTACACACTGCAAGTGTCACTAATAATGCTCAACAGAAATTCTAACTTCAATCCTCACACACATGCAGGCTTTACTGGATCACCTGACATTAGATGAGGCATCTGGACAGGCTGCTGACGTAGGATGAGACATCCAGACAGACAACGACCCAGCTACACACTGCAAGTGTCACTAATAATGCTCAACAGAAATTCTAACTTCAATCCTCACACACATGCAGGCTTTACTGGGTCACCTGACATTAGATGAGGCATCTGGACAGGCTGCTGACGTAGGATGGGACATCCAGACCGACAACGACCCAGCTACACACTGCAAGTGTCTCACTAATAATGCTCAACAGAAATTCTAACTTCAATCCTCACACACATGCAGGCTTTACTGGATCACCTGACATTAGATGAGGCATCTGGACAGGCTGCTGACGTAGGATGAGACATCCAGACAGACAACGACCCAGCTACACACTGCAAGTGTCACTAATAATGCTCAACAGAAATTCTAACTTCAATCCTCACACACATGCAGGCTTTACTGGGTCACCTGACATTAGATGAGGCATCTGGACAGGCTGCTGACGTAGGATGAGACATCCAGACAGACAACGACCCAGCTACACACTGCAAGTGTCACTAATAATGCTCAACAGAAATTCTAACTTCAATCCTCACACACATGCAGGCTTTACTGGATCACCTGACATTAGATGAGGCATCTGGACAGGCTGCTGACGTAGGATGGGACATCCAGACAGACAACGACCCAGCTACACACTGCAAGTGTCACTAATAATGCTCAACAGAAATTCTAACTTCAATCCTCACACACATGCAGGCTTTACTGGATCACCTGACATTAGATGAGGCATCTGGACAGGCTGCTGACGTAGGATGAGACATCCAGACAGACAACGACCCAGCTACACACTGCATGCACCACTAATGCTCAATTTACTCCTCACACACATGTAGGCTTCACTATAAAACAAATCTCACATAGGCTTCATAGGTCACTTGGCTTAAACTCAGAGCTTGCTTTACATACAAATTGTGAGCTAGCTAAGATGCAGACACATCATATAAACTTATTAAACTCAGACAAGTAAAGATCAAAACATAAGACTATTAGCTTAATCACTCTACATACACACAGTCACACACTCGGTTGTCAAACCATGCATGATGGACACACTGTAACCCCCTGTAGGCACCACACACAGCCTGAATCATGGGATACTGAACTTACTGCTACCTATAAACCTATATCATGATCAATGCACACCTCTATGATCATAAAACTTACCTATTGACTGTTTAACTTCTAGATTTCTGGGATATCCAGATTTGGCGCCACAACCTTTCACAGGCTCTTGCCCTTGGACGACTCGTTTCTACGAACCATGGGCGATTTAACGTCCTTTTATGAAGAACGAAGTAAAGGAAGATCAGCTTAGAGGGTAGCAGTTCATGTGTAGGGTCCTGTGGTGCTCCAAGACTTGCTAGCGATAGCTCCCATCTTGTCTCCAACGTTTTTGAACTCGCGCATGCGTTCTGAATAATAGTTGAACGGGCTCCGCCTATCACCGTTACGAGCACGTAGCCCCAGAAACAGCAGTACGGTACGCGTTAACGAGCTCCGTGTGCGTATGAGTTACGCAACTCAATTAGCAGCGGTTTTAGGGCGGGACACATACGGGTCCGTCCAACGATCATCCCGTTTAGCTGCCGTACTTCTTCCCGTCGGCAAAATTCGACGGTTATTCCGTTAGCCCGTATTTGTATAGAGTTTTTCCTGTGTTTAGCAGATACTAGATCATTGTATAGAATCCTTCAAAGCAACAGAAATGGGTGCTATTTACTATTTATAAAACGGATGTAGTAATATTCAATAATAATTTTTACAAACAGGAAATAACATAAGTTCTAGGTTCAAAGTATGATCTATCACACATGTAACAACACTGTACAGTTATCCTGCAATGAATGTGAAACTTCTCTAAATTTAATTTACAATACACGTATACAGTTCAATTTCGTACTGTTAAAGCATATAGATTATAGAGCTACTACGTATATGCTCAATAATCTATGCTTAAAGGTATTCACAGTCAATAATTGAGTACACAATGCAACTCCTACTACAAAATTAATACACACTCATTGATAAGTCTTCAATGTTTCAGCTTTACATGGATCAAAAGGCTCAACTGCTACAAATGTGGTATTCTGGGGATCAATGCAAACATCAGTTGCATAGATCATATCCTCTAGAGTGCATCCGATCAGCTTAAACTTTTCATTGAATTGTTGAGGTGTTGCTTTGGATCGCACCCAATCCAGTTTGAATTCGCTGATGGATGGATTATGTTTGTGAGGATCACGATCACAATCATTCCTGCGTACCGTCAAAGCAGATGTACCCTGTGGTGTGATAGTCCAATCATCATCTTTACTTTTTTTTGGAGCATTGATTGTTAATACCTCGTCAGAGAAATCAAATGTAAATGATGTTAGTTTCTGCACTTTCAGCTTTTCAACGTGTTTTATTGCATGCTGTCAATAGATAGCTAGATCTGCAAGAATAATGAACATCAATTTCCACGAAGATTCACCATTTTTCTGGCAATAGATGGAGCACTCATACTTTATCAATCGTCTTGCGACTGATATATTCAGTATAGCTTGAATGCAAGCTATTCGATAATCCTCAAACTTCGATTTGCCATAACCTCCGTGTTGACTTGTTTCAGTCAAATCTTTAGCAGACACGTTGTAACTTGGTCTATCATTATGGTACTGACGCAATGCTGTTGAGTTGACATATCATCCAGGCTCAAACAAGGATCACCTAACATATATTGTATTGTTACAAGAACAGTCTCAAGAGTATAAGCTGGGTTCCATCCTGAATCTGTTAAAACATCCAAGCAAATAGACCCGTTTTCATTAACTCTTGGATGCCATACCTTAGTTTCAAAGGAAATTTGTGGTGGTTTGAAAGGTGTGTCATAATGAAGTTGGACATATAAGAAGAGAATATAATCCTTAATGGGTGACCCCTCAGGAGCCAAAATGATTGCTCTCAAACGGGAGAGGTCTGATACGTCGAGAGGCATCACAGCTATTGTCTTATTAGCACCCTCTGCTGCTTCACGTAACCATCTGGCAATACACTTAATAGCACTGGGATGAAGGGAGCATTTCTTGGAATGTTTTGAATCTTGGTTGGCGGGTACTTGACTGGCGGTCGCCGGTGCTGTTGTCGCCACCAGATGATAGAATCATGCGAGTACAGGGGCATAGCCTGGATTTAGAAAGGTGGGGCAAAGATACTGTGATTGTGCACGAAGCATGCATGCTCTAGTCATCCTCCACTATTGCCCTGAGGATGACTAGAGTATAAATTTACCTTCATGATAGTTACCTCATATTTATCGCTCACTAATTGGGACTCGGGAAGTAATAATAATAGTTTAGCTAGATATACTTAAGTACACAAACTTACACACTTATAATTCTCACAAGAGAATTGTATTACACCCAGTTGCTTCAATCGTTTTTCTTGCTCAGATGACAGTGGAACAATTACTTTCTTAATAAATTTAGGGAGCTGAAAATTTTAACTCTATGCAGCCACTTTGTGCACAGCAAAAGTGGATGGCAGAAATATAAATTTTTTTAAAGTTTCGCTGATTTTGTAACGAAATTCTCATAATTGCTCGATAGTGAGATTTGCCTCAAGCCTCGAGTCCAGTTTGACATACACATCACTCCATTTGGTACTATCAGCCGATTCAATGCAAGGACACTCGTAAATTCTCCGTCTAGCATAATTAGCAAAATCTTCATGGTACTCCTTCATTCTTTTCTTGTCTTCTTCAGTTCCAAAGATCTTAGTTAAGTGTTCCAATAGGTCATAATCAAAAAATGAGCAAATTTTAGTGATGACATTAAAGATTTCTTCAATGTTAGTAGCTCTATCTAACTTATCCTCATATTCAACAAAGATTGATTCTTTAGACCATTCATTTGGATAAGCTTTATTCTCATACAAATTGGCCCTTAACTCACAAACTAACACAGGTACGGGTCTAGGACTATGGTTGATACTGTTGTACAATTCCGAAGCTAGTCTATAGAATCGCTTCATTATTTGTACAGTATCTCTTCTCAGTTCAAATAAAAAATCTTGTTTTTCTCTATTATCAAGGGAGCTGACACATTTATCAGAGAGTGGAAATTTGATTTCACTTGGAAGAGGATTTGGGCATCCTAATTCACTGGTGCAGATACCACACCCACATGTCATTCCAAGAGCTTCAATAGGTAGTTTAGAAGCACTAGCAGATTCCTGTTGGGCAATCTGTTGAGAGGTACCAATGCATTCAGTTTCTTGAACTTCCAATTTTGATAATAAATCACTGAAGTGGGCTCCGCTTGTTCTTAGAATGTCAATAAATATCCTATAGTTCTCCTTGTTCAACTCTACCTTGTCCAATACTAATGAAACCAAGTCAGCTGCTCGAACTTCTTCACTCTTTGATTCATTGCGAAGTTTGGCATCACTTTCTGATGATATTAAATTCCTGGAAAGAAGTCTTCCACTTAGAGAGGTGAGGTTAGCCTTGACAGCAGTAGTAACTTCTGGTACATAGCTCCTCAAAGTATTGTATTCTTGTGAGTCGGCCATCATATGCATACCAGATTGTGTTTCCTCGACCTCTGCAACATGTACCGTATTTGTAATATTTCATAGCCAATTCACTGAATTAGGGTAATAAATTTTATGGAAAGGGTCGTCACACCTGCGCGCCGCAAACCACGCACCACAGCATAGGAAATTACATTACCATCATCATGATAAATATCAAAAATACCAAGGTACCTTGCAGTGTTCAATATTGTTACTGGTATCCTTCCTCAATTTTTTTGTTTCTTAACTTCAATTCATATTTAATTTTCTCCAGTTTAGCCTGTTCCTCCTCGTATTTCTCTACGTCTACACTGGATGCCATAGTCTCAAGAAACATTCCAAGCCCACAGACACTGGCATAACCAATTTTTCCTCCAATATCTAGACCTGGACGAATTCCACGCTTTCCACCTGCAAGTAGACCCACTCCTCCTCCTAGTATACCTCCAACAACAGTTCCAGTAAGAACACCCAGTCCTAAGCCTACCGCTCCATTGCTTTGACGTAAGTAGCCACCAATCTGCATACCTAGCCTAATAATCTTCGGTGAAGGTTCTCTCACTTTCAAGAGAGCAGGAATGGCATCACAGTTGCATTTCTTTAGCGATTCTATGTGTATACTCTCGTCCCATTTCATTCCTTTCACCAACTCTTCATTGGGGTTGTGTCCAGCAGGGAGGGCTATAATCATAGAAGGATCCCTCCTTTCTTGATCCCGATGACACGAAAGTATTGAAGTCACCGAGAATGATTCGCCTTCATTTTGGAGAATCAATTGAAACTTTGTAGCATAATCCTGCACTAAATCGTCAAACTTCTTTCCCTCTTCTAAGTTATGTATCACCATGTTTGCAAACGTCAAGATGAGAATTGCATGGCTCCAAATGTCAGATCCAAAGGCCACATTCAATATTTTGATGATTTTCTCATCCTGCTCATCAATTATGGAGTCAGGCAGAAGGCTAACACAGTAGAGTAACATATCGGCTTTCCCTCCACTCTCCTCTTGTAGCCTAGCGATGACTTTGGCTTCATCCACGTCCATTGCAGCAAGTCCAGGTGTGTCGATTATTCTCACTTCTACTCCATTTATGTTACTGGTGTATATTTTCACTTTGGCAGTGGTTGAAGAGGGCCCGTGTCGTTTTTTGGGGGCAGCAGCACCTTTAAGTCGCAGCATGTTTCCTATAAGAGTCGATTTTCCAACACTAGAGCGCCCAGCAGTCACTAGTGTAATCTGCTTCCGGTTGGTAGTTTCATACCATTTCTCCAATATATCATTTATGTGTTTATCACCGAAAATCGTCGACATTTTGACAAACTTCTAGGATATTGGATGACTCTACGTAATTTAGAATTCAGTCAGCTGATCGATGGAGCTAGAGCTCATACATGAGAGCAGTATCACTGAATTCGCTGAATCATCAAGTGGTTTTTGAGAGGGGCGGATAGCCAATTAGCTATGCTGCAACTTCACGCATGCGCAATCGGCATCGTAATGCAGCGTAGGTTGGGCAATACGGCATAAAATACTATACAAGAGAGACTAAAGAAAATATATACATCGTGACTTAGTTAAGTAGCCGCTGCAAATGTCAGGTGGGCTTGGAACACTGTGGGTGACTTTGAACTGTTTTTTGATATTGCTCAAGTTCCTTTTGAACAGCATCCAGTTCAGATTGTTCTCTTTCCGCCTCCTGCAAACCAACGAAGAGACCAAAGCCAACAATCACACCAGCTACACCAAATCCACTTGCATATCCAACATTGCTCCCAGACCAGCTCCAACTCTGGGAGTAAACCATCCGATTAATTCACCAAGCTTAGCTCCAAGGAATCCTGTTAGCAAGCCGAGGGGCTGACCACCGATAGCAGCTAAAACAATGGTTCCAACCAAGAACGAGCAAACATTTAGAGGCATCCGAACTATTCGTGGATATTTTGGATGCTTTGTCTTGAGAAGTACAGGGGCTGCGTCTGGATTGCACTTTTGGAGCACTTTGCCAAAAATCATCTCGTCCCATCCCTGATGTAAATTTTTGATGAATCGTTCATCAGGACTGTACCCTGCAGGCCAGGTATGGCGATGATTGTATCAGCCTCCCTCTGTGTTTGGGTATGATCACATAAGAATATTGAAACTACTGAGATGTCAGATTTAAATGCAAAGTGGAGCGCTGATTGGAACTTCTGAGCATATTCCTCCACAATATCCTTGATGCTCTGTTCGGGATACAGTGCCTTGACAGCATTCGTAAATGTCAGCACCAGAACTGCATGTCTCCACACCTCTTTACCAAAAACTAGTGTCAATTTTCTGATAACTTCCTTGTCTTCTTTGTTGATTTTTGAATCAGGGAGAAGGCTGACACAGTAGAGCAACATGTCACATCTCCCTCCGGTCTTCTCCTGTAGTAATGCCATGGCCCTAGCATCGTTCACGTCTGATGCATTGAGACCAGGTGTATCAACCATACGGACAGTGATTCCCCCCTCTCTCAGGCTGGAGTAAATCTTGACTTCTTTGGTGACGGAAGACGGTGAGTGTTGGTGCTGCGGATGTCCTCCATCTTTAGCGTCATCATCATTCAGCTTCAGCATGTTGCTTATCAATGTTGATTTTCCAGCCCCAGAACGTCCAGCAGTCACTAGTGTCATCTCCCTCCATTGTGTAGCTGCATACCATTGCTCCAGTGGATTAGGAACTATTTCTTCTTCCTCTGATTCTGCAAAATTAATGCAGAGATGGACAAAGTACCAATTCCCTCATCGACCCTGTACCCAATCTTGTTAACAAGCCAAGATATTTAACAGCAGACTTACCGGAACTTGAAGATTCGCTAGATGTATCATCCTTCTTGGTCTTGATAGATATCAGGGGCTTGTCTCGTTTTGTGAACCAACTCAGGTTGAGCTCGACTTCCATGTTGTTCGTTGCAGGCCGATTTGGATGATCATCTTTGCTCTCGGCCGAAGTGGCCATAGTATCGCACACACCAGAGCAGAGTAGCTTTATATTAGTCTGGGGTACCAGTATAATGACTGTGTCTCGATCGTTAATCCAAGGATGTAGTTTGTTGTCGCGCGAAAATAGAGCGCGAGCGGTACAAACAAATTGCCGCAAGCGGATGTACACCACCCACGTTGCTATTTTGATCTAGACATGAACATCCGGGGTGTAAAGGCTATCGAAACCCTTTCATGCACAAATTACATGTGCAACATCATACAATGTACATGTACATATATCTAGGGTTTCTGAATATTGGATAGATGAAATTAATTTTGTATTTTTTCGCACGATAAGAAGCTTGTTAAATAATTGATCAGAGCAATTTTAATGACATGTATAATAAAAATAATGGTTTTCATGATATTGCACTCTTTCTATAGTTCTTCACCTCCCTCTGAACATTGTCTAACTCCAGCTGCTTTGATTCACATTCCTGTATACGGGAAACAATTCGCACAACAGCCATTGGACCGATGACAGCGATGCCCATCACCGACGCAATAGCGGCACAGGAATACATATCACACTTTCCGGTAATGAATTTTCTAATCACAGGTTCTAGTGCTGCCCCGATGTAACCACAAGTGCCAGCTCCTACAGTAGTCACAGCTACCGTACCTACTAAAAGTTCAGCAAGGAGAAGAGGCCATCGGATAATCCTTGGCTGTGTGGGAAAATTTGTCTTCAAAACAGCGGGGACACTACATGTATCAGCTGTTCTTTTCTTTAGCACTTCCGAAAGTATGCCATCAGCCCATCCTATTCCATTAAAATACTGCTCTTTTGGATGTTTTCCAACAGGTAAGGCGACAATTGTTGAAGGATCCCTCTGTGTGTTGCGCTGGTTGCATGAGAACACAGAAACTACAGAGAATGAAGGGCACACACTGCGTATTATGGTCTGGAATTTCTCGGCATATTGATTCACTAGAAGTTCTATGCTTTGATTGGGATAGAGTTCCTTTACTGCATTTGAAAATGTGAGCACTAGAATGGTATGTTTCCAAATCTCCTCTCCAAAGACGTGCGTCAATTTCCTGATGAATTCTTTGTCTTCTTTGTCGATCTTTGAGTCAGGAAGAAGGCCGACACAATAGAGCAACATGTCACATCTCGCTCCAGTCTTCTCCTGTAATAGTGCCATGGCCCTAGTATCTTTCGTATACGATGAATTGAAATCAGGTGTGTCGACCATGTGGATGGTTACCTCTCCCTCTCTGCTCAGGCCACTGGAGTAAGTTTCTACTTCTTGAGTGACTGGTGATGATGAGTGTTGACTCTGTAGGGTATTACTGCCTTTCAGGCTCAGCATGTTGCTTATCAGTGTTGATTTTCCAGCACCAGAACGTCCAACAGTCACCAGTGTCATCTCTCTCTGATTTGTCATCTCAGACCACTGCTCAATTTCAAGTATTGTGGTACGCTCTTCTAGTGTCTGCAGGTTGTTTGATGAGGCCTCAGTTTCGCGACCAACTGTTACTGTCGAGCTTTCATCGCCATTCGTGGGGTAGCCTAGCCATGAGTATGCGAGTGGGCGGAGCTACATACGGAAGCTGAATTGCGCATGCGCAAAACATTACCATCCAGAATCATAACCTCTCCACCATAACCCCAATTAACACTGTCCGGACCCAATCATTGACATTGATACCAAAATGACAAAATTCAGTGTTGGCTTGAATCAGCAATCAGAGTGAGCAGAAGCAACATCATGGAAGTCAAACTCACTCTTCTTCTGTTCCTTCTTACTGCTAGCCTCCTTCCAGGCTGGGCCCAGTCTCACTGCATTGGAATCTGTGGACGTCACTTATCGTGTACGTGTAATTTTAATCTGTATGTAAAATTTAGCATTCTCTACCTGACTTATGACTTCAATGAGTAGGTCAGTGTCCACTAGCGTGCAAATCTATGCATGGTTCACACCATGGGTGTGGAGTATGTCCTGAACACTGTGATACATGTAAGTAGTAACTGTTGAAATTTTAGTGAACTTTATTTATACACATGCATACAGAAATGCTTTTAAAAAAAAAAAAATTAATTTGTCTGCAGCTGTGTGTGAGTCCCCAATGTCTTGTCCTTATGGAGGCCACTGCTACTGTGCACCACATCGCTGTGTTTGCCCGACAGGTGGTCACTGCTCCAACAGCTGCTGAGAATGTATAATATAATTATGGAGTGCTAAAGCTACCAGCTGATGATATCAATAAAATTCAACAAGAGTGTATTACAATCTTGATAGCAAATAGCTGAAGTGCCCGCTGACAGTAACTGAAAACTGGCTACAGATTTCTCTAACAGCTTCTACTAATAAGTACTTGCTAGTGGCTTGTCTGAAGTTTCATTTGGATAAGAATGTATTGTGGTAGTGAATGGGGTTTACTATGGTACATGGTACTAGGGTGCATTATATTACAAACTGAAGAAGAACCTATGTAGGATGTTGTCTGCATGCATGTTTCAAACCTTGTGTAGATTAGGCACTTAAGAATGCAACCATATTCAGGGTGCTGTGGCTTACATTGGTATAATTGTAGTCATAACACTTGTGAGATTCACTAAATCAAAGGATAGGTGCACATGATTGTGTTCTTGGCTCGGTCAATTTGTCCGGGTTACATAGTCATGTGAGCCATGTGCAGCTGCTACAACCTTGTAAGAGCATGCTGAGAGGTAGTAAACACTACCACTTATATGGTATTTTAAAGCATCAAAGCTGGATGAAGTTACATAACCTTTTGATATTACATTTTTAGTGGCATGTGGGGTATAGGATACAATAGGTCAGCCATGTATAGCAATGCCTAGGGCATTACCCCTACATGATGCTTGACCCAGTGTGTACAAAACAATTTACAAGTCTGGTAGTCTAGAACATGTACTCTCCCTCGCTAATTAACTTTGCACGCTGTGAGTGAAATGAGGCTAGAGGATGGTCTGTTTATCCAGCTAGGTTGAACTAAAAAATGTACAATGTTATGGTTTCTGAAGATCTTCATTCATCTTTTACTTTCTTGTGCTGCTCATACTCCTCAATCTCCTCTCGTAGCTTCGAACACTCAGCTTGCTTGGCTTCGTATTCAAAGACGTTGTCGACCATTGCTAATCCTCCACCCACAGCACTGGACACAGCACATGTGCTGCCCACAATTCCAGCTCCAATCTTGCCTCCTATAATAGCTGCCGGGACAGCTCCAGCACCACCAAAGAGTAGACCAATTCCTGCTCCGATTGCACCTCCAACGATACCCCCAGCTACAGCACCAGCCATGCCTCCAACTGCTCCTACAGCTCCAGAAAGTGCAGTAAATCCACCAATCTCCAATCCCAACCGAACTAGCTTTGGAGTCGGGCCTTTTACTTTCAAAAGAGCTGGAATGGCCTCAGGGTTGCATTTCTTCAACACCTCCATATAAATGCTCTCATCCCACCTCATCCCATCAATTATCTCTTCATCAGGATCTTCCCCAGCAGGTAAGGCAATGATGTCGTACGGTGACCTCGTTATTCTACTTTGATCACACGAAAATATTGGGACAATGGAGTACTGCTCACTACCGAAAAAGCTGGGGGCACCATGAGAACACACACTTCGTAGTAGCTCTTGAAATTTCTCGGAATACTTTTCAATGATCATCTTGTGCTTAGCCTTCTTCACCATGTTTGCAAATGTGAACACCAGAATTGATTGTTTCCAGCAGTCTTCCCCAAAGGCGTATGTCAACTTCTTGATGATTTCTGTGTCTGGCTTGTCAATCTTTGAGGTGGGCAACATGCTCACGCAGTAGAGCAGCATGTCAGCTTTCCCCTGAGTAGCCTTCTGGAGCTCACTAATGATTCTTGCCTCTTCCACGTCCGATGCTCCCATTCCAGGTGTATCAACTATGCGTAGTGTAATTCCATTGATTCGCCTCTCAAAGATCTCAACTTCAACGCTTACGGATGAAGGAGAATGATTGATTTTTGGAGCATTTTCTCCTTCCAATCCGAGCATACTGGCAATCAGGGACGACTTTCCCGAGCCAGATTTTCCAGCCGTGACCAGCGTGATCTCGGAGCGTTTTGTGGAAGTAAGCCAACTGTTGAGCACTGCCGTTGAATTCGCGGCTGTACTAGGGTCCTGATCTTCTTCTGCATCACTCGGCGATGTTGTTACGTCAGCATTATGGTCGTCTTCTTTGCGACTGAGTTGAGACGTCGTGGTGCTTTGAGACGGCGATCCATCCACCGCGTTTACGCTCGTCGGCTGACCAGTGCCACTGTTAATGGTCTCAGAAACTTCTCCGCTATGATTCGCAACACTCCCCGATTCTGCGCATTCACCTTCCCTGTCACTAGTGCTCAGATTTTTGTCCTCACCTTCCATGGCTATGCTCGATAATTATGCCTGGCCCCGAGGCGTCACGTCCGTTGAACAAAGATCTAGATGCACAGTACGGCGTTTATATGCATATCGATCGCATGCATGAATGCAATGTAAACAGAAACGTCACTACGCGTGGGTGTTTGTGCTCGAGTTCCTTTAATAAGGCCTTGTAATTGAAAATGCAAGGCATGAATTTGTTCTACGGAAAGTACCTATGCGTATGCTTACATGCGCTCTATGCGCGCGCAGCTTGGTACCAGCGCTGCCGCGCCGCCGTGTGCGCGCATGCGTAAGGGGCGTGGTCTTAATCACGTGCACCTAACCTTCACTATTATACGCGCTACGCATAATAGTTATGCATAATTAATAGACTACAGTATAGTACAGCTACCATTAGCACTGTAATACCCAATTAGGCCAATCCCTTTGCAAAATGTGCAAGTTTTCCCATCATCAGATAAAATATAATACAATATGCAATGTTTGCCAAGAAATGCACTAATCTTTTTTTTTTTAAGCTTCATAGATGAAAACAATGGAAGAAAGGTGAACAATACAACAGACTTGGAAGAGAAATGACAACCAGCAGTAATTTTTTAAACAATATTCATACACAAAACCCAGCTATATATAACATACATAATTTCCCACCACATATACAAATAATATAATAATAATTAGAAGCTATCATAACAACATAGTTATTGGGCTTGCAAAAAAATTTGTTGCTTTTTTTTATATGCTTTAAACTTTTTTTTTTTTTTTCGCCTTGCAGTCCTGTTATCATATGACCAGTACGTCTCTATAACTGCATAATGTCCTGAATGTGCCTTGTTAAGATGGTATCCTTCACTATGTTAAACACTACTTTAATGTTCTTAGTATCGGTGGCTGTTGTGAAGTGGCGATACAGTTCCTGCGTCCGGTCCTGTCTCACAGAGTTGAACATTTGGACAAGAAACTTTTGGACGTCGCCTAGGTCATGGGGATTTCCCTGCAGGCATTGACAATACAGTTGTCATGAAAGTATCAACTAAATGTGAATGCTATGTATGCATTGCTTTGTAACGACTTACAGACAACGCCCTACATTCCAGTGTCTTGTAGCCCTTCTCTTGAGTCACCTCCCTCTCTCTCTCTCTCTCTCTCTCTCTCTCTCTCTCTCACACACACACACACACACACACACACACATACACACACACACACACACACACACACACACACACACACACACACACACACACACACACACACACACAGAAGCAAAGATGTACTAACCCTCCAAACACAAGAGCTAATAATTGAAGAGACAATACAACAAAGATTGCCACATTTAGTACACCACTGCATCTCTTGCTAAGTTTCCAGCATGTGTTAATCAAACAACAATAATGAAGGAAGGTATATATAGCCATGTGTTGAGCTTCAGGTATATTCTGACTCCATAACTCCACCTATACACCTCAGTGTACAGGTACATACGAATGGAAGGGTCTGTGGTGCTCTAGTACAGTTTGGCTGCTATCAACAAGCAGATGCTAGCTAAGCTAAGGCTAGCTACCAATAGCACACCATGTTAAACATACTATTTCAACTATTCAACTGGAATTCCTAGGGTCCCATGTATCCAAAATTACACCTACAATGTCCCACAATTCACACGTAATATACCTGAGCCAACTGAAAACAAACCTCTCAGGCTCTGATTTGTAATTAATTTGAGGGTGGGAGAAGAAAACTTACTTCAAAATCGGGAAAATGATCCTTAATGCTCTTCATTTTGATCTTCTCTGTGAGCAGGTCGGTCTTGTTGAAGAACAGAATGATCGAGACTGACCGGAAACACCTGTTGTTGACGATTGTGTCGAATATGTTGACGCTCTCCACAAGCCGATTGGTAACACGGTCTTCGAGCAACGTCTGGTCGAAGGCGCTCGACGCAACAAGGAAGAGAATTGATGTCACCTCGTCAAAACACTGGAACCACTTTTGCCGCTGTGATCGCTGCCCTCCAACATCAACGAATCTGAATGGAACACCCTTGATGTCAATTAGGTATTCATGGATACCACGGGTAGCTTTACGAGAGTGAAGCACATCATCCTTGGTTGGTACATAGCCCTGTGTGGTGGATGAAGGAAGGGAGGGAGACAGAGGAAGGAAGGGAGGAGGGAGAGAGAGAGAGAGAGAATAAAGCAGTGGTGCAGATACAAACATTAAAATGTGAAACAACAAGTGAAAGTCAATCAAAAGATAAACTGTTAGATATCGAATAGCATTACCAGTTGTCCGACTGTGTCAAGACGAGCCATAAAGTATAGCACTGAATCACCCTGTAGAAATACGAATGTGTGTGTGTGTGTGTGTGTGTGTGTGTGTGTGCATGCATTAGTGTGTGCGTATAATAACGTCCGTGAAAGGGTGTATTGAAAGTGCACTTTCTAAACAAGACTATAAGCTTAAAAAATACGATGTCATGTTTCTATTTGTATGTACTTGTACGTCTATCTGTAGATCAGAAGGATGGAGAAGGGGAGGAGTGTGGAAGTATTGTTCAGCCCTATAATTATAACAACATTATTGCCTGAAAGTTCCCCCTACCTGGCTAGGCTTCTTGTATATACATTACTACATATTATGGATGTACAGTTAGCCACAAAAATTAACAAAAACAGCGATTTTAAGGGTGCAGCAAACTCTTCTCTTTGCTTCTATGTGCTGGACATATACAATAAATCTCTTCAAATGGTGCACTTTAAAATACCTAGACAGACACGCCTACCACATTAATTGGATTATAAAGCTCACTCATCCTTATAGTATGCACACAGGAGCCTGGACATAACAGTACATTAATATAAGCCTTACGTGCACTTGATAGAGCTGCCCTAATCAACACTATGCAGACCTTGTATGCACATGCAATGATGTGTACATGCACAGTATGCAAATTTTGGCCAGTAATGACTAATCCAATTAGCACCTAATAAAACAACCACAGCTGCCAATTTGTGTGTACACGGTGACGCACATATTAGCATGCTTTCATCCCTCACACACATAAGAGCACAATCAACATGTACACATAGTTAGCTAGTGGGGTACCACAATATCATAGCAGCAAGATACGAGACAAAGTGACCATGTGTCACACTTCCTGGCCTAGTCTAGCTAGTCAGGTCATGTCAGGTCTGGTATTCAGAATACCAACTTAACCACACAACGATGTATACAACAGTATAATCACAAACATATTATCACTAATGCTGTCAGGGAGCCAATTTTGGCAAAGAATGTGTACGGACAAAGTAGCATATCAAAAGTGAACTATGATCTGCTGTGATTGATGACTGGTATAGCCTAGAATTTTCTCTGATAAATAGCTTTTGATTGTGTGAATATATACACTATATAGCTTGCTCTAGACTTAATAAAGATGACACAGTTTTGCTAACTGTAATCGTAGTCAATGACAGCTATGAAACTTAATCTTATGCCAGAAAATGCATGTACAACTATCACAACGTGGCAAGGGGTCGTTCCTATGCAATACGAACATTTATCATATGAAAGTTTCATAACACCAAAATTTCCAGATTTACGGTCAAAAGCCTCTGTAGAGGTCTACTGCTGACAAGATAAGTAAACAAGTGATATCTAAACCGTTTTAGCTGGGAAAGAATTTTAAGATTTTCCCAATAGAAAGTGGACTTTATAGTATGCACAGAACTTAATAAAGTCACAGTGTTTGACCATACACAAGCCTCCGTGGATTCAGAATAATTGTTCATCATTTGATTCAATGGATTTTCTGATTTTCCCAAAAATGTTCAGATTTCAGATAAATATGCAGTACCTTGGGCCACACCCTCTCGAGCACTCTAATTAGTGGGTGGGGCTCGGGCGATCTCGAGCTCGAGCATAGCCATCCCTAGTCTCTCAACTAGTTTGAAATCTGAATAATGACTGTCCGCCCACATGCAAAATCGAAAACTTTGTGATGATAAACTGTGAATTCAGTTTGTCCCACCTAAACAGAGAAATAATAATAATACTAACCAGTACTTTAATAACTGGTCACAAATTTGGAAACTACGTACTGAATGGAAGTTTAAGTGATCAGCTATGTAGGCTGATTAAATTTCAATTAGTGAATTGGCTAGGCTATATGGATTAGGGAATATAACTAAATTTAGAAACCCATTAGTAATAAGCTGCTGTACTTGACAGTGTTGGGACGTCATAGTCAAATCAACTGGTGTATATATAGGCCCTGGCATACAACATGTGACCCATACTGGCTGACCTAACATTAGTCATACCACGCACAGGTTTGTGTAGCCTGGCAAAGTGCGGGGGAATAAATTAGGGGGTGTGGTCGAGCTGTACACACACAAAAATACATTGGGGAGGGGGGGGGGATTTTGTGAACTAGAGACGCATCAGTTTGTCAAGCCAGCTAAAACTGAAACCATTCTGCCTGGGGATAAAAAGAAAAAAAGCTTCTTCTTGGTCTGGCATCCTTATACACTTTTTGATAACATCCTGTCTTGCCACACCCAAATGGACTTTAGGAAGACACCCCAAAATAAACTGATCTAGTTCATGTTTCAGACATACCAGCTGAAACTCGTTATTTCTCTTCACAGTAGCCTTGATCCCGGCGTCCTTCCACAGGGCATTCAGCGGATCGACGTAGGGGTGGAACTCCTCGTCCGTCAATTCGCCGTCGCGATGATAGCTTGACACCAAGAGGCCATTCTCCTCATTTTTCGGGTTCTGTAGCGGGATCTGTAGCCTCCGGCGCGCCTCCACAAGGATCTTCATACTCTTGAGGATATTGTGATAGATGACGGCCCGAAAATCGAGCCGATCCTGCTCCGAGTAGTCTTCGCCGTGGATGATTCTCATCTGTTTTATGAATGTGCTTTTGCCCGACTCTCCGGCTCCAAGCAACAAGATTTTGATCTCTTGTCGTAGACTTTTCTTCTCCTGTTGCAGCTGGCGGTCGATCAGCTTGCTCCGGCGGATGGCCTCCTTCTCTTCCTCCGATAGCCAGCACGCCATCTTGTAGCCTCGTCGTCTAGTTGATCGAGCGAGGACTTTCGTGCACCCACCAATGAATCCGCGAATAGATTGCCGTTTACGGAGGAGAACGGAGGCGGTGTGTCCGTGCATGACCACACCCAAATCTATGGGCGGGGCACCGATTATAATGTTACGTTACGTCAATGCAATGATTAGTGCATATGCGCATGCTCACGGTACGGGCGCGCGCCGCCGCGCCTAGCATTGGCACGCATGCGCAACAATACCAACGCCCACAACATAGCTAGATAATAGGGCGGGGGACAAGTATACTATTGCATCAGTGGCGCGCACTAGGTAAACGTAATCAGCAAATCAAGTTGCATGAGAATTTTCATTTGCCAGAATGATCTAATGATGAAACAAAACCTTTTGAACTGCTGAGGTACTTTAATGACAACTAAAATAAAAATAAAAAAAAATGACTCAGCTCTGTAAGAGCAAAATGACAGAAGAAAAACCTTCTGACACAGATAAACAAGCCTAAGCTAATGACAAACAAGTGTTCTGTGTGTAACACAATTCACCAAATGAGGGAATACAACCAAGACAGGAGCAATTATAGTGGAGCATGAGTTTATCTACAACATAGAATGTCCCTTGGATCCAGGTGAAGATCATAACTCGCATGGGAGTCAGTACTACCGTCCATTCAGTCCTCGGTGAATGAACTGGGAGATCTGGAGAGAGAGGGAGAGAGAGATAGAGAGTAAAAGGAAACCTTTTAGCGCACAGTGTCAGAAAACAATGTGGTATTGTGCAAATGTGTTCAGAATGTAGTAAAACTCAACCCCTAAGGCTGAAGAGCAACCACTAAGGCCTTGCCAGTAGCTACAATATTTACAACTACATAATGTTGTACAACACAAAGGAAAGATCAAGGTAAAGGCAACTATCGAAAGGGGCAGAGAGTTCAACTAAATCACCTCACTAGGAAGGCAAGGGACAAAGGCAAAACAAGGAAACAGATCCATGCACACAACACTGGTTTAAATAACCTTTCTAGGCTTCCTAAGGTGCGTTTGAGAGCAGATCAAAGGCAACAAGGTCAAATCAACCATGGTATGTAAGCACTTCCTATCAACATGAAGCACTACTGAACTAGATTGACAGGAAAAATATCCTATTGGAAGTATATGTAAATCTGGTTTGACAAGTAAATTGATACAACATTCCTGTTTAAGACAAAATAGTCTACTACCAAAGGCACTCAAAACGCTAAGAACTAGTAACATGATCCTACTGTTCCAAATATTTACAGTGCTATCTCTCTGCCTAGAAACATCCTCTGGAGAGCTTAGAGCGTCCCAGATAACAGAGGAATCTTCAACAATTAGAAAATATTTACTGTAAATTGTCCCTATTAGAGTGTTTCTACTTACAACAGGACATATGTAGTTATTTATACAACATACCTCTTCGTAGAACAACCAAGTGAAAGCCGCCATAAAGGTACGTCTGGCAGCACGAGGCATGCTGCCAGTAAACAGTCCTTGTGGGCCCCTTTCTCTCAGGGTGTATGCGAGGGTGGATAAGAGAGTCGGGTATTGACTGGGGTTTATTTGCATTCGTGTCTTGACGACGTCTGCAGGCTGTGTGATCAGTGAGGCCAGCACGCCGGCCATCACGCCACATGTAAGGTTATGAATGGGGGCCAGGTGCTCCCTCTGGAGAGCTGTGTGTGTTTGTGTGAGTGTGTGCGAGTGAAATATGCAGGTAAACAGGTATGTATGAATATCACTGAAGTCAACACACAACAAATAATTAGCCACCTCTAGCTGAAAAGTGAGGGGAACACATGCACAGGCACATTCACATCGACAGGAATGTATAAATCCACACTATTATCAAAATTTAATGTTGCAAGTTATCAGCACATTGCCACATGTATTCACCATTACTGGATGTGCGCCACAGATGTCAAAACCAGCCTAATACCACAAGCATATTCATGGCCCATGCCCACAGGTCCTTTCCTGCCAAACCAGTTAGAGAGGAACTGCCAACAAGCAACAAACACCTTGAATATCATTTTAACAGTAAATGTGACTTAGCACCAGTGATACAAGTACATGCATGACCCCATTACCACCTACTAGGAGACAATCAATAGACAGAACACTCTAGAGCAAGGAGAGAGAAAGTATGAAACACTTACCACTCCTGGCAATCTGTTTTGACTGGGTGTAAAATGTCAGATAGAGGGCAGAGAAGGGTACATCTCTGGCAAGGGTTGCCCATAGGCCACTGAATAGACCTGCACACACACGGAAGGAGAAAGGGAAGGTCATGTCAACAATATTCAATTGTTCTGGTACCGCTTATAAGTAAGGGGAGAGAGCAAATAATGTCATAGCTATGAATAAACTAAGTCTGGATTAGTCAGGACACATGTATCCATCCAATAGATAAAAGAAGGGCACAATACATTTACAGGGAGAAACAAATAAAAGCTACCCAGTACCAGATAAACAGGATTTGAGCCAGGCCATTAAATCATTTATTATGCCTATACCCTAATGGATGAGTAGTCCTACCCTTGTTGTTAACTATGCACAGAGAAATTGATGCAGTTTGGTTTTTGCTTGCTCCTATAGCAAGTGCAACACAATAGCAAACGTACCTTTGGCACCTTCTGAATACCAGATGGATCTGAGAGCTTGGGGAACTCCTCTGTAATCAAAGTGCCCACTCTGCAATGAGTGTGTGTTAGTGACAAGTGTTGAATCACAACAAACACACAATATACAATGTACATCAAAGCATAAAAGCAAAGATGACTATGCAATTCTGTTCCTAATCCGCCACTATAGAAAAGAGGGAACTGACCACACATACATACACACACAACTCTGAGAATTTCCATTGCAACACCCAACTGGGAACTGACCCCAGTACTCTACCTCCTGTTTATCACTTCCTCTTATGCAATCCTGCACATCATGTGACACTGGCAGGCCACCACACAGTGTACCACAACTTTGTACCATAACTTGGAGTCATAATTCTCACCATCCCTTTGTATCAGAGCCCACTCACTTTCTCCTGGGCCACAAACACTCAAGTTATTACTGCTCATTTCACTAATTTAAGGACAGGCTTCCTCTATTGCTCTGATGAGGGGAAGGCTTGTTAAAATATTTCATTACCCCAGCCCTAATCATGGCTGTGGGCAGACAGAAGCTGAAAAGTGACACCTAAGCACATCACCACCAGGCTTCTGGGAATGAGCCAGTCCTAGCAACTAATGGAGGGGAAGCACACAAAAGGCTTTCATGTCCCACTCACCAATAACCAGGCCTTTGAAGTGGGGTCCAGCACCACTTAGCTAAACATGTAACAAGCTTGTATGAAGGAGCCACTGTCCAGAAAAGCAATTATAGCTCCCCCCACACGTGCCGTTACCATGGCACTAATGGAAATAATTATCATCATAACATTCTCCCAACAAGCGATCAAAGAGTAGCCAAACGGTTGGAATTCAGACAAAAAACAACAACATTGGTCGGAACTCACTTCAAAGCGGGTCTTCACAACTGTAATTGGGAGGAAGGTACTGGCTGCAAAGGCTCGGGCTGAAGCACCAATAGCTAGGGCTTGCAGTGGTCCAATGTTGCCGTCAGCCTTCCTGTAGGTTTCGGGAGGGACAAAGAAACAGGATAATGTTAGTAGCTATTTGTGTGAAAGGGTATTGGATTAACACAGAAGGTAGCGTGCACGCACTTACCCTAGCAATGACTTAAGGAAGTGGATGGTGGCAAAGTAGACACCAATACTGGGCACACACCTCTGAAGAGACTGTGTGTTTGTGTGTGCGTGTGTGTGTGTGTGTGTGTGTGTGTGTATGTGTGTGTGTGTGTGTGTGTGTGTGTGTGTGTGTGTGTGAGAGAGAGAGAGAGAGAGAGAGAGAGAGAGAGAGAGCAAGTTAACAAGTCATACACGAACATTGACACCAACAGCAAAACATGGAAACTCGTGACGACAAACAGAAAAACACAATATGTGACAAACACCTAACCGTCCCAGAGGCTAGGCTCTAACAAATATAAAATTTGCACCATGCTTTTTGTGAATGACACCCGTAAACAAACAACTCAAGCATACACTTACGGGTGAGGTGCCCTTCCATAGAGCAATGAAGTTCTCCCTCTGCACAACAGTGTTGAATGTGGAGAACATACCAGCGGACCTGCGTGCGATAAGAACAAACCAAATGAAATAACAGCTCCCACAAGAATGTCGTAAAAGGACAGCGAGCTGCTTAGCTTATAATTCAATTTACCAAGTAGAAACAAACCACACATACACACACAAACTTACAGGCATACTGATGAGCCTGCTCCGACTGGTGCTGGGAACAGAGCGCGTGCTTGCATTCTGGTCTTGACAAGGTCCAGTGGCTGGAAACAGATGGTAGTGCACGACGCACTCACGGCCCCTGCCGTGAAGGCAATCAGGGTCGTCTTCCCGAGTTGTTTGGCGGCGGCCACGGTAGAGGTTGGTCCGGGTTGGTTCTTAGCAGCGCTTCTGCTGCCATTGTTGTCGAAAGTCGAAGCGCAAGCGATGGTACGGCTTGGTGCGCTGGATGTTGTTTGCGAGGCAGACTCGCAGGCGATGGACGGGGGAGCGGGACAGGAACGGGCGGGGGACGACATCTCCTGCTTCGGCGCGGAGGTCACTTGTTTCAGTTCAGTAGTCCATCTTGAATCAGCGGTCGCAGAGAAGGTATAATTACTATAAATAATTAAGCTACTTAAAGGCGAGCGGCGAAGAGTTCGGCTCGGGAAAGACCTACTAGCCACCTTCAACCGAAGGAGTACTTCTTTACAAATACACCAGCTGAAGTGATATGAATATACATCTTCACGGTTTTTCCGAAGTGGTCTGTCAGCACGGTACGATCTCCCGATCGATGAACAGCTCTTAAAGAAGGCGAATTTGAATGGCGAAGGGACTGCGATGGCTGATTTAAGCTACCTGGAATGGCGCGATTCCTGTCTAGTCTTGCTAAGCTAACCTGCTACTACCAGCTGGTTCAAACTGGTCTGACAGGTTTTTCACGTGTTAGCGTCGGTATCAGAGCATAGCGCATGCGCACAAAATGGGGGCGTGGTACCATTGCGCAACATCTTACACGTGGCAAGGAAGTTTGATATGCAGAGGGAAATGGCTGAGAGCGGACCGGAGAGCGGACCGGAGAGCGGACCGGAGATCGGACCAGAGATCGAGCCGTCTCAAGCCACTGTTGATCAATCTCGACCACAATCAACTATCGTGCTCCGTTCTACTCTGTCGAGGGATGATCTGTAAGCTTTCAATAAATTTTCTCAGTTTACTGTTAGTCTCGTGGGCCACTCACCAGCCCCTAGTTCTCAGTCTAATAGTATTAATTCCCGGGGGGGGGGGGGGGGGGGGGGGGGGGGGGGGGTTGCGTATTAGAAGTTATTGGTCAATTGTTCTATCAAGCATGCAGCCACAAGTTTGCCTAAGACAATCACTAGCCTCATCCTTGGCTGTGCGTTCTGAGGCTACTGTGCACACATGTTCCTTCTATTGTGCCACTGTAAACTTAGTAAGTATCAGCATTCTTTTCATGTAGATCCAAGTTGTCAAGCGGTGAAGCTGTAACCACTATGCTCCAAATCCCACCGGAGCAGCGGCCATGGTGCTATGACGACCTGTTTTTAGCATCATGGGAGTTGAGATGGGAGCGAGGCATGTACATGGCATCTGACATTGTTGTACCAGTGTCGGTGATAACATTGACCCTGAAACTAATACCTTCCCCTGAATTTGGCGATAAATTGAGCAGTGTTACTATAAATCACAATACTGGGTATCTCTATCCCAGCATCGGTGATATGATCCTTACAAGTGAAAGTAGAAAAGACGTTTCATTGGAGAAGCAAAATGCTTTCAAGTGTAAGATTCTTTCGGAAGCCACTGAAATGAAATTGGATGACTATGTGTACTCTGAAGGAATCACTGTTGACTCGCACATTGCAGTTCAATATTGTCATTTTGATACCATCAAAAAGATTCAAATTCCAGCATCCCCCACACTTTTTAACGTGGGAAGCTTGCTGGTATTCACCAAAGAAGAGAGTCGAGAGAAATTTTGTGACGTAGTACTTACTGCACCTCTTCCACAATCTCAAGGCCAGACTTGTGTCAAATTCTTTGCTCACAAAGCAATACTAGCTGTTAGGTCGCCTGTATTTGCGAAGATGTTTTTGCACAACATGCAAGAGAGTGTGTCCAATGCTGTCAATCTACCAGACATCGAGCCCAGTGTATTGAAGGAGCTATTGATCTATATATACACGACTGAGAGTCCCAACATTAAGGAACATGGCACATCTCTCTTGTATCAGGCCGAAAAGTACCAACTAGGACATTTAAAGATACTCTGTGAGCGGCGCCTTAGCTATGATCTACAAATAGACAATGTTGCCAGAGCTTTGATACTTGCTGATGCTTGCAATGCGGAGAAACTCAAGCAGAATGCATTGCTGTACATCAGCGAGCATGGTGATGAAGTGAAGCGAACAGAGGATTGGAATGATGTGAAGAGGAATGCTGATTTGATGGATAATTTGCTGGATATAATGTTTAATCCTTACAAATTTAAAAGACAAAGGTTGAGTTGACTACACAAGCAGTTACAATTTCATCATGTTTTCTTATCTGGCATTAATTGATTGCTAATCATTGATTATTGAATAGTTATTAACAAAATTCCTGCAAGTATTGAAACTTGGTGCACTGTATACAAGAGACCTATAAAGTTATAGCTACTACCGTAAATCTGTCATTATAAAAATATTATCGTAGTCCATGCTGTCAATCCTAAGAAAATAATTTATCATACGGAAGTTTCCTAACACGAAAGTTTCCATGCAGATTTACAGTATGTTATGCACCTATCAATGCAAAGCCCCCCCCCCCCCCCCCCCCCCCCCGATTTGTCACAGAGAGATTGCAAAATATGCACCCCTGAGGCCGAAATTTTTGGATAATCCCCCACTAACCCCCTACTATTCCCCTGGTGTGTACCCTGGGAGAGCTGCAAATAATGTGAAACTTCCTTTATAAGTAGTATACAGAGCACGTATTGTCGGATATGGGGAGTATGCAAATGCCCCACCCCTAGCTGGGACAGGACTCGGGGGGGTCGAAAGACGCTCTAATCCCCACTATTGCCCGGGAGGGGGGTGTAGTAAGGCTTTGCATTGATAGGTGCATTATTTTAATTATTATACACAGAACTAATATGCACTAAAATTAATATTCCAATTTCCAATTCCAGTTCCGTACTGATAGCGACTGCAAAGATGTCGGCAAAATTTGTGGAGTTTGTCTTAAGTTTCCTTCTTTGACAATGGAGTCAAACAATGATCTGATGAGTGTAGTTGTATAGTGTAAGCATGCGCATAGCGCCGGGGGCGTGGTACAATAATATCACTTGCCGATCTAAAATGGCGACTACCGTCAAGGAAATGCTGGTCTATATATACTCTAGTAGAGTACCCAAGATGAATGAAATGGCTGGGGATCTCCTCTACGTGGCTGACAAGTATCAACTGGATGAACTTAAGGCACTGTGTGAACAGCACCTTACCTACTGTCTCCAAGTCAACAATGCTTCTTGTATCATTCGGCTTGCTTTCACACACAATGCATCACAATTGAAAACAAATGCGCTGAAGTTTATTGCTAAGAACACTGCAGGGGTGAGAGCTACAGAAGAATGGGCAGAGCTAGGTAAAGCAGGGAAATGAAATTCTTGATGAATTGATTGAAACCATACAAGAACCACCAGCAAAAAGACCCAAGACAGACTAACTTGATGATACGAATGCCGAGTGTAACATGTATAGCTACTATTTTGGATAATTATTTTGACCTTGGCTTGCTGTGTTTCTGAGCATGCGCATAATTATAAGCATGGACGCATCCACGCACATGCGGTGCAAAATGGCGACCACTACACCTGGCAAAGACAACAGATTGCTGCTCCTTCCATTCAATTAAATTCTTCTATATCAAAAGATGATCTGTAAGTTCTATAATTTGGTAATTAGTAGCTAGCTTATAGCCACGTACACATAAATCTAGTCTCGTGCCCAGCCCCTCCTGCGAAAAAATTGGGGGCTGGGCACGAGACTAACATAAATATTGGGCACGTGCACAACTCAGGCATGTCAATATTCACTCATATAATATGTAATTAAACTCAAGGGGGAACTTTACATAAGAGCCTGTTCTCCCATATGCATCTGCAATCAGGATCCATCAGACTTGTGTTTATATCTTCTGCTCAGTGGCTACTTTAACCCATTTGAACACTTCCCTCAATGACTGCATCTTGACCTCACAGTCTGAGCCTTGACATAGCACTTTAGGCCACTCAAAGTTAAGTTTCTTGTCGCCGCCCACCTCCACTGTGATATTTCTGCTCACTATCACGGTGCTGCTTCTGCCTTCTAGTGGCCATGCCATGCAGCCACACCTCTATAATAATATATTGGACATAGGCGTAGGAACATGTTGAAGGTTGAGGGGGCCATAGTCATATTTGCGCGCGAAGCGCGCGCAAATTGTTTGACCACGCCCACATTTCGTTCAAACCACGCCCATTTTTTTATCAACGAGACTGTTAGGACAGACAGGCAAGATTTCTTGGCTGTAGAACGAGCAGTAAGTCAATCAGAGGATAGTTTGTAGCTATTTATTCATGAAAATTTTATGTTTTTGCTGAATTGTCTGTTGAGAGGCTGTATCTTTGGGCTCTCTGGCCCACTAGTCAGTCAGATGGTTGGGGGGGCCATGGCCCCCATGGCCCCCCCGGTTCCTACGCCTATGTTGGATGCTACATGTAATTATATTTGGGTGGCTCTGGGAAGCTGCGTGCTGGTGATGAGATACTGAGAATTCAATGCTGTAGGAAGGAGTGGTCTGGTTCTCGAGAATAATTCTTTTGTCCGTGTTATCAGATTCTATGATTTTTGGGCCAAAGTACCTTAATTCTCTCTTTTGCACACATCAAGTTCAGTCTGTCAACATACAATTACTGAAAGATTTACTATTGAGTCCAAGGAATCATCCAGCAATCTGAATCACTTGCAGTGGTATTTGAAGTAGAAAGGGGGAAATAATGAAAGTTCATGCAGTCTTGCTGACACTTCGGTATGTTCCAGATCATGAAATAGTAGACAAGGTGAAAGATGTAATCAGTGATTCTGTTGGGACTCCTCCTCTATTCAGGTGATGAGTCAGAGGAGAATGTAGTAGTAAGGATATCTGTACAAGAGATAGTGAGATTGACTAAGGAGACTGGCTATCAGTGCACCCTTCTCCATGATTCAACGGTGACCTATCAATATCTGAACACATCTTATACTAAGCAAGTTCAACAATGTTTGTATCACTTACAGTGTATCGTTATCTTTTCTGGGTCTCTTCCTTGATGGACTCAGTGATTATTCTAATTTCCTGGCCATTGCTGCAAAAGAGGTTCTAAGTACTGACATAGGAGCCATGCTGAGTTTCGAAAGCACTAAGAGAAACAAATTCAGCGATATCATATTGGTTGGCTCACTAAAGGGTGATATAGCAGCCAACCATCTGTTGAGTTCTTTGCTCATAAGGTAATACTGGCTGCTAGATCTCCAGTGCTTACAAGAATGTTTGAGCATGAGATGCAGGAGAGTCTGAATAACAGGATTGAGATTGATGACATTGATCCTGAAGTTCTCCAGCCTGCATGGGAATGTTGATCTACGTGTACACTGGCAACGTACTTAACAGCAAAGCAATGGCAGATGATCTTCTCTATGTGGCTGACAAATATAATTGGATCTGCTTAGAATGTTTTGCGAACAGCACCTTAGCTATATAAATCTCCGAGTTGACAATGTTGTTCGTCTTGTTCAGCTTGCTTTTGCACACAAGGTTCCACTGTCGAAAAAGAATGCACTGAAATTTATTGCCAAGTTTGCTGTGGAGGTGAGAGCTACAGAAGAGTGGACAGAGGTGAAGCAGGGAAACGATATCCTTGATGAGGAATGATGCAACCACCAGCAAAGAGATGTAAGACTGACTAACGATGACTCAATCCACAAGATGATGATGATGATATTGTACATTGTCAGACGACCGATACCGCATTTCATACATTTAATATTAATCACCAATAAAAGAGCAGTCTGTGTCTACTAATATATATTAAACCAGTTGCTGGCACCAGGACAGCGTCGAGGGGGTGATTGTGTACACTGATGCACCTAGATATTATTATAGCTATACTCACTACACATTATTTCTATGAATACAGTGCATGAGGGTGAAGAGTTCTAATTGTGCGGTTTAATATCTTTCCCCACCCCTTCTCTCTCTCTCTCGCTCTCTGTCTCACTCACACACACGCACACAGGTTGGAAATGTAGTGTAGAAATGGTGCCATGGCGTGTCCCAAACTCCAACTCTAATGTCCCATTCCGGGATCCCGATATATAGTGAGGTACGGGTAGGGCCCAGCTAGCTTAGTAGGGTTACCACTTAAAAATTAAAGTTGAAGGATTTCCCCCAATATTCCTTCCATACCTCAGCCTACATGAAAGCAATTTAGGGCGCTTGAAGTTTCCCCTCTCCGCATCATATGTCGGTGGTTATACACACCTGTATTATCGCATAAAAATCGCAAAAACAGTTAAAACAAGGGGATAGATTGCATAAAGATTGCCCAAAGGGAATGTAGCGATTTTTTGTTGATTTTTTCACGTTTTTGACTCAATACCGGTGAGATAAGAACATCGCGGTGCAAAAACGCGCGTTTTGCATTTTTACGGCTTCTCCACGGCCTGTATAGTGGCTATACGTAGAGGTTGAAGGTCGAAATCGCCAAATGGTCCAACGTTGGATCGAAAGCACTCCATGATAGAAGTAACGTGGCGGTAGAATCAAGTCCTGAAACTTTCAAAAGTCACTTGAAACCAAACCTCCTTTGCGATATTGAGAGTATTGCTATATTGGAGGCGTGTTTTCAAGTGACTTCTGAAAATTTCAGGACTTGATTCTGCCGCCACGTTACTTTTATCATGGAGTGCTTTCGATCCAACGTTGGACCATTTGGCGATTTCGACCTTTGACCTCTACGTATAGCCACTATACGGACCGTGGAGAAGCCGTAAAAATGCCAAACGCACGTTTTTGCGCCGCGATGTTCTTATCTCATCGGTATTGAGTCAAAAACGTGCAAAAAATCGCTTCATTCCCTTTGGGCAATCTTTATGCGATCTATCCTTTTGTTTTGACTGTTTTCGCGATTTTCATGCGATAATACAGGCCTGTATAACCACCGACATATGATGCGGAGAGGGGAAACTTCAAGTGCCCTAAATTGCTTTCATGTAGGCTGAGGTATGGAAGGAATATCGGGGGGAATCCTTCAACTTTAATTTTTCAAGTGGCAACCCTAAGCTTAGTCTCGCGGGCCACACCCCCGCGAGACTCCAGCTATGCTGCCAGGGAAGGGGCGTTGCCAAAGATGGCGATCAATACTCGTATGCCCATGGTGACTCAGAATCAGACAGATACCAAGGTGGCTCAAGCTGATGCTGGTATAAGGCCGTATATCACTTTACGTTCAGTGTTGTCAAAGAATGATATATTGTATCAAGAGTAGATAAAAGAGGAAGAGTGTTGAACTGGCAGTAACAGCATTGTGCGTGAGTGATGTCACAAGCTATGAATATTTACATTATTAGTGAGCCCTGAATATCATTATGCTACAACTTGATCTAATTATGTGTCCGCCCTAGTTTATACAACACCTGTAGATGAGAGTACTATGTAAACTCTGGTGATGTCACTCACACACAATGCTGTTAGCTATTTACTATGGGTGTTCAACACTCTTCCTCCTTTATCTTCTCTTGATTGTATGTAAGTCAATAAGCTGCATTCTGTACCCGGTAGTAGTATTAGTATCCCCTTCACACCGGCAGAACATGAGGGTTTGCGCGTACAACATTGAAAAGCTGGGAAAGGGCCTATAGTCTAGGGACAAGGTTTAGGGAATTTACAAAAAAAAAAGTTCCAGTAATGCCTGACCCAGGTTTGGGGCATAAATCGATAGCTAATACAGGAAAATCCCCTATGTTGCTCCCTATATACCCCGTGAGGGGGATAGTCGGGGGGATTACATTGATAGCTGCATGAGCAGGATGTACCATACTAGCCAATAATGTGGCCAATTGCTAGGTATTATGCAGCACCTTGCCTGTAGCAAGTTCCAAAGGAATTGTTTAGAGGTACATCCCTGCCTGAGCATGCATGCTCCAATACATGATATCAAGAGTATATAATAAAGGAAGAGAGTATCGAACACGCTATATGGTCCGTGTAATATGTGTTCGGAAAGTCACGTGCCAGGAATTCAAACATTGACCAATGAGAACGCTCAATTCAAATAACAATTATGGGCATGGCCTCGAGTGCAAACTAACGCAGCTGAAAACGCGAGCAGATTGCGATACAAAACGAGCGTTCATCATAGAATCTAGCATAAAACTCACGAAGAATGCCTCTATTTGTCGCAGTCCTGAGGAAAAATCGAGTGTTTAGCAACTAGGCTTAGTCACGTGCGCAAGGAGGGAAGTCACGTTACTCTCTGAACACATACTACACGGACCATATAGAGCGTTCAATACTCTCTTCTCTTATTATATACTCTTGATGATATCAAGTTTTGGCTGTTTGTCAAACTGTCTGTCGTGACCCACAAACTTCAAGTATTTCACATAATTATTATAGACTGGCACACATCTGCACACTATAGGAGTTCTGGCTACAATGAGGAGAACTGTAATTTACCTACCATGTTTGAAGTCCCATCAGATAAACGGCCAAAGCAGATTCAGAACGAACTACTATCCATAAAGTGGCAGCATTTGAAGTGGAAACGAGAACGACAATATACCAATGGTAGTCACCAGGATCTTGTGCGACTAGTTCCATGTGTTAAAATGGTGCCTGATTCAGATATCCAAGAGAAATTGGGTGACGTGAAGATACTTCCTGGTTATGTTGTACTGGATGTTGATGGCAAAAGGAGGCAGATGTTGACCCCTTCTAATCCAAACAATGTTATGATATTGAGGAGGACCTTTGAAAGAGATCTCACATCAATGAATGATGAACTGGCCATCACTGTAGATTTAGAATACTGTGATAGTGAGATTGCTATAGAAGTGGAAATCATTCTGGTAAAAAATTCACTTATCATTATTGAACCAGTGAACATTCCTCCTTGTGATGTTTTGCAAACATTTAGCAACTTACTGGCACAAAATGAAGAAGAGAGTAAAGAAAAATATTGTGATGTGAAGCTTGTAGCGACTGAGCAACAGGAGGATAAAAACCCTGCAAAGCAGGTCAATTTCTATGCTCACAAAGCAATTCTTGCCGCAAGATCGCCAGTATTTGCAAAAATGTTCTCACATGATATGAAAGAGAGTGCGACTAACACTGTCAAACTACCAGATATTGAACCAGCCGTGCTGAAGGAGTTATTGACCTATGTTTATACTAATGAATATCCCAATATCAAGTCCTATGCTGTGTCCATCTTGTACAATGCAGAAAAATACAAATTAGAACACCTGAAGGCATTGTGTGAACAGCGACTCAGCTACGATCTACAGACTGAAAATGCTGCCAAGATCCTTTTGCTCGCTGACACTTGCAGTGCTAGCCAATTGAAACGGAATGCTTTGCTGTTTACAAAAATGTATGGTGGTCGAGTTTTAGCCACTAAAGAGTGGGAAGAAGTCAAACCAAATGCCGAGCTTCTACAGGAATTGCTCAGCACTATATTTGAAAAAAAAAAATGTATGGCGATCGAGTTTTAGCCACTAAAGAGTGGGCCGGGAAGAAGTCAAACCAAATGCCGAGCTTCTACAGGAATTGCTCAGCACTATATTTGAAAAAAAAAAATGTATGGTGATCGAGTTTTAGCCACTAAAGAGTGGGCTGGGAAGAAGTCAAACCAAATGCCGAGCTTCTACAGGAATTGCTCAGCACTATAATATTATTTGAAAAAAAAATGTATGGTGATCGAGTTTTAGCCACTAAAGAGTGGGCCGGGAAGAAGTCAAACCAAATGCCGAGCTTCTACAGGAATTGCTCAGCACTATATTTGAAAAAAAAATAAGAAAATTAGGTGTAGTGATGTAATGTACTATGTATAGCTTTAGGTATTTATTAGTTGAAACTTAGGATTGAACTTTGGTTAACATCTTGAGATATGCTCAGAAGGTTGTCTGCAAAGCAGTCAGGATATTTGCTATTCACACTGTCAATAGATTAATTAATGTCTGTCTCCACACATACCTTCTAGAACTTTCTTGTATTTAAGCAGAGTAGTTTTGTGCATACATAGTTGTCTTTTGACTAAGTTCAATATTAAAGTGGTAAAGATACTACATTAGGTAACTATTAAATCTACATACTATAGGGATTTTCTAATTTGTATTTTTCTGCATTATACAAGAGGGACACAGCATAGGACTATTAAATCTACATAGGGATTGTCTTTTGACTAAGTTCAATATTAAAGTGGTAAAATTAGGTAACTATTAAATCTACATAGGGATTGCTATTAAACAGTGGCAGGCCTACAAATTATTGTACAATCATGTAGATATTCATTTGCACAATATTTATGACTTTTGAACCTGGTGGCTGTGATCCGTATACATTATGTGCTCTGTACTCACTACTGGAAGTATAGTACGTGAAAAGTAATCGAAAATTATTTGAATCAGCTCTATTTTCAAACGTATTTGAATCCTTAATGAAATTTATGTGAATTTTTTGCGTGAAATATCATTGATATTTATATTAAAAGTTTTAGGAAAATATGCAAAATTTATTGGATATATGTTTGAAACATCTGTCGAAATTATGTGAAAATGATGTGAAAGATGTACTTGAATTCCCTATGAAATAGGTCATACATGATATGCAAAATGTGCTTGAATAATATGTAAACGTTTGTATGACAATCTTTGAAGCATGTGTAAAAAAGTATACAAAAGTATGAGAATTTTACATAAATTTCCTTTGAAAATGGGTCACACAAAATATGCAAAAAGTACTTTAAATATTTGTGTGAAAAATAAATAATGATACGTTATGTATCATGGAGTATAAAATTTGTGTGAATTTTGTTGGAAAAATTAATGACAGTGCAAATTTCAAAGCATGATTTGCAGTACAGTCTGTGTTATAGTGAGGCCAGTGGCTGTATCAAGTCTTAGGTGTACAGTTGTAGCATAAGTAAGGAAATAAAGAGAAAGTACTAAGCTACGGATATATAGGTATAGGTACTGCACTTAGTATTATTGTGTCAGCTGACCATACAGGTTTTTTTTTTGTTGATACAAACCACTGGGAAATAATGGACTCTATCTTGAACCATGTAGTGGTCACAGCCACAAAGGGAGGCAAGGATAAGCCTCAGTATGCGCGCACTGGGATAACTACCTTTTGAGGCTGTAGTGAGCAAGCAGGTGATGAAACCACATAAATACAGACTGCTACGATTCTTAGACTTTGTCTATGTGACTGAACTTCATGTATCCACTGTTAAAACCAGCACTCATTCACTGGAATGACAGCATGAAGCTATTAGTTTTGTTTTGCCGCTATCAGTCAATAAGTGTGTAGTGATTCCTATTTTTTGCCAGCAGTCAACCATCATATTAAGTTTGTATTGCGGCATGCATGACTATACATAGTGTTCTAATTCCTCCACATATAAAGGATTGCACCAGAAGCCAAAGTAATAACCCTAGCCAAACAATCTTTCCTTGCCAAGGATACATAGGACTAGCTATAGAAACTCACCCACCAATAATGTAATGGAACAAGGTATATGTATACATCAAAAGTGAGGGTAAATATGCAGCCATGTGTATTAGTGGATGAACGAAACTCAACTGATAAGTTCAGAAACAGTCACATTAGTATAGACGCACTGGAGGACCAGATACCCTTGATGATCGCCTAGCATTGGAGTTGGTTGCTGCAGATTCACTCTGACTCTTAATCTTTTCTGTCTTCCATAAGAACTTGTCGTTTTTCTGCATAAAAAAAATATTATGACGTTTGATTGGCAGCTCTATTACAAAGAGCAATATGTAATGGTGTGAAGTGATTGGCTTGACTGCCCATTTGTTTAAATATTATTCAAATCCTTAAAACCAAGATGTACAACATGCAAGTTGTAAACTTCGATTAAATTTACCTCCAGTTGAGCAAATTCAGTTTTCTGTGATCCTGATTTCGTAGGCACTATAGCTGGAAGTGAAACATCTTCTACTTTGTTAATAAATTCACAAAAAATAAGCTCCGAGTACATATCTGTGATAATTAAAGTGGCAGATAACCAAATTAATTACAGATACTGATGTATATGGCATTAAGAGCTTTACCATCAACGTTCTTGACAAAATAGACACTTGCGAGGTCTACCCCGGAGTCAAATACAACTACATCATCACTGTAAGGTTGAGAACATTCAGATAATAACTATATTCCAAGCCAATTATATTGACGAGGTACACATATATGTACTTACCCTGGCCACGGGCCACCATCCTGATCCTGCTGGTCCTACAGAAATGAATAACCACAGTACGTAAATGAAGAACTAAAGTGAAAACCCTTGGCGCATTGAAATATTTCGTTTATGTTTGTTAGATAAAAAGTAGTGAAGCCAATAATAAGCAAAGTGCATGTACTACTATGAACAGGATGTCTTTTTTGTCCATTGGGATCAAGGAAGGCAGTGATGGTCAGTATATGACGCCAAAAGTTTAAAACATAGCATTTCAGTGAAATTATTGGCTTCTTCATTTGTAGGCACAGGTGTTGGTTGAACACTAGACTTCTTTACAACACAAAATATAGTATTACTAAGTGGCATGCATGTAGTATTACTTACATCTAGCCTCGTTCCCAGGCCCTACGAAGGAGGGCCTGGGAACGAGGCTATACTTACATCTTGTGTTTGCTGATAGTGAATCTTATCATCTTCTATGGATTCATCCATGCTCTCATCATCACCAACACTAGAACTGTCACTTTCAGTTGAAATTGCAGCATTAGACTCTGGTTTATCCAAATCTACATTCAAATATGAAATAAACAGCCATTATATGATTGGTTGTTTGGTGTAAACCCGAGAAAGATCTGGTCAAAAGGGCCGCACTAGCATATGAATACAATAACTGCAATAATGATGTACATTAAACACCACTTCCAGTAATGAACTGAGAGGCTGAGAGCGCTTTAGTTCGATTTTTTTCGAAAGGTTCTGCTACTGATTGGAGTCAGATCAGGCCTTTGGCACAATCACCAACATTCGTAGGCTACAAATTCTGAAATAGCGGTGTGTACATAATTACATTCCATGTATATCATGTGACTACTTTCCTGCAACCTGATTGGACCACAATATACGTAACTCGGGTGTGACCCGTTGTGACCAGACCTTTTCTATAGTGGGTGGAAGAAGTGGGCTGGACATGAGATTAGGTTGTAACAATCACGGACCAATGAGGTCAGTCTATTATATTATTAGGTATCTAAATCTCAAGTAAGGACTTACAACGATCACCCACAGCTTTGTAGTAGCCGGTGATTTGCCTAGATAGTAACCTTGGTTGCTAGATAATGGCCAACAAATATTGGGGTGTATCTATTCACTGGACTGGATCACTGGACTGGACTACTGGACTGGACTACTGGACTCACCTCTGACCCAAAAAAATCATGCATACAAGGCTCTCTTTAGCCCCCAGGTTGTGTCAGTTTGTGTACTATAGTGCCAATGGATTGTCTGGCAAGCTGGTCCCTCCCATTTTGCTTGTAATGGTCTAGTTCCAACTAGCTACACTGGCAGCTACAGTGTACTTGAATACAATAAAGGTAGCAGTAGAACAGATCTGTTATGGTGACTCATCGATTAACTGTCAGATGATGCTCTAATGTTGTCAACCAGGCTCAAACATTTGTGAGTGTGATAGCTGGTTGTACAGACCTACATATATATAGGTCATTTGTTGAAGTGAATGAATGTTATGTAGCTACATCAGATATAACTAACATAACGTACATAATATACAGCTCTAATTATTATAGAAAATACTAAACAGCTCTAACATGGATAAGTTCCCCCCCCTGATAATTAGGTCACCTAATTACCTTTGACAATGATACTACAACACTTAATCAGTAGCAATACACTAGTATGGACAATAATTAATGAAAGGCACACCATTAGCTATTCTGCTATCGAATTAAGGAAATGAGCTGCATGTTCTCTTCACCGTTACTTTATCTAGCATGCATGCTCCTAGTAGTATAGATGTATCAATATTTCCAAATTAGAGGGCTCTACCAAGTTCAAACTTTGTACGAGTTTGTGAAAGGCTATGTAAACAGCCTGGGATCAGTTGGTAGCTATGGGACAGATACAGGAATGAATAATAGTTCCGGACTTCCTAAGTGTGGAAAATACACAAGTAGCTATAACCAAGATAAGTTTATCAATCCACAATGGCCCGATATGACTCAGGGTGAGGCCATGGGTCTGTAAGTATCTTCCTGACTAAAAAAGGAACACTACAGCATTCTAGGACTGTCAACCAGTGCAAAACGACCATTTCTAGTTAATATTTGGGGTCAAAGGTGAGTCCAGTAGTCCAGTCCAGTAGTCCAGTCCAGTGGTCCAGTCCAGTGAATGGATACACCCCAAATATTGTTACATTTATGTAACAAGTGTTACCCCCTCCTAGATCCTGGTGAGGATGTGGCAAACCTAGTTAGCCTTTCATTTAAAGGGGTGAAGGAGTAGGGGGCACAAAAGCTATATAAAAACGTGCAAGGACTCTATCAAACACCACTCCAAAATGTATGGATGTCTACTGGGAAATATTGGTACTGTAAAGGCAAAATTAAAACGAGGACATCTCAATTTCAAAATTATGTACACCAGTTTTCTACATGTACTTATTTGAAAGTCGGAAAATTATGAGTATTAATTCACCATTACTTGATACATTGGATCCACTGGGCCCAGCTTGAGAAAGGTCCGCCTCTGAACGATCACTGGATCTACTCGCAGATATTGCTTCTCTCAAATCTTGTGGTAAGGCGCTAAGATTCTTAGCTGCCCATTCCCCCAGTGCGTTTATGACATTGGCTTCCATGAGCGATCGTCGCGACGTTCACTGATTTTCTTCTCACCTGAGACGATAGATCTAGCACTGTCATACAAGAACCCGAATACCTTTAGCTCGTAGTTCAGTCCAACATGTGGGTAATCGGCTGTGGCTGTATACATCCTATCGACTCAAATTAAACTGACGATTCACTGAGACAAACCAGTCACCGTCGTGTATACAATTTTTTTTACACTTCTTTCAGTCTTGATCCTACTTCTACTACGGTGTTTCAACACATCTTTCCAGCCTCTTCGGGCATGTATTAACACTTTTCAGCCGCTACCTAGCTAGAAGCTACAACAATGTACAGCTAGCGAGAATTTGAACTGAATGGCGCACGTGATTACCATACGTGCGCGCGCGCGCTCGAGCTCGCTCGATCATACTCATGCGTTCAAACCAGGAACGCGCATGCGCATATCGCTGCACCGTTGTGCCTCACTTTTCACTTTTATAATACAACGCGGTGGTAGGCGATTATCATAAAGCGATCGAGAAGCAGTTTGACACTATTAATTCATCGAGTATGGAAAAACGCCCGTCCAAAGAAAGCGATTCTGACTTGCCGGATCCTTTCCTCGAGCGTTGTCGGACTAAGAAACGCAAATTGAGAGATCCTTTCTTCGAAGGACAGCGGAGTAAACGCTATGCGATAGACCCCTTACTAAATCAAGGAAACTTTGTTGGCTCCACGGATCGTGAACTTCGTGACCCTTTTGAGGATTATGTACATCCGATACTACTATGTCAAATATTATTCACGTGTTTTTCTTACACTTATAAAATGATTCCATAATTTCACAAAATTTAGTAATATGTGAAATATTTACTTGAAATAATAGCTACATATTTTTCATGCAGTAACAAAATTTCACATATTTTAAAAATATACTGAGTGAAACGTTAACAAAATACATTCACATATTTTTCATGTATTCACGAAGCAGTGGTAAAAATTAATATATTTTTCAAGTACTATGTGAAATACTTGCTAACATGTTCACATATTTTCATGCATTCACAAATAGTAGTAAAATTTAACATATTTTTTGAATACTGTATGAAATGTTATTCACACATTTTTAATGTATTCACAAAGCAATGGCTAAAATTAACAATAATATGTGAAATATGTGTTAACAATATTAACATATTTTTCATATATTCCAAAAATCATGGCCAAAATTTAGATACTTTTCAAATACTGTGTGAAATATTTAATATTGGTGAAAACTTTCAAGTATATTTCATACACTTACTGAAGTATGAAAGAATATTCTCAACATTTTTCAAATACTAACTTAGTGTATCACATAATTTTCAAGTACTTTTAAAATAAATTTCACATCAAAGAGTCCCAGTAGTGACTGTAGTATATCCAGATTCATGCACCATGCATGCAATCATGATTAGCTATAACAAATTCTGTTTGGTGGCCTGGGAATATATAGCATCCAGGAACTGATCTGCCAATCAATGCACAAAATTAAATAGCTGGGAATGGGCCTGGGGATGGTATGGTTAACGTTAGCAGCTGAGGTTAAAAAGTCATAACAGTAATAACACTAGTCTTGAAACTAAAGCTATGCTATAAGTGTATAGTTTCCAGTAACATAAATATTTAGACCTGTAACTGATAATACAGCTGCTATGACACACATGATACAAAAAAAAATGAACACTAAAGTGCTAAACCCTCTGCGCTTGATACTTTATGTGGTAAAA
Organism: Stappiaceae bacterium; assembly: GCA_964291365.2. GTDB lineage: Bacteria > Pseudomonadota > Alphaproteobacteria > Rhizobiales > Stappiaceae > JBDWFY01. Next base: position 690,489 of record OZ219999.1, on the reverse strand, counting down.
TTAAATCTTTTCATGCAACATTAAAAAAACCTCTGTGGTTTGGGAAGAAGACCAGATTTACATGCACGCATATGCATGGGTCAACCAAGCTCAATGATTATAAACAATAACAGCCAGATGATCAATAATCGACTGGTGATATAAAGGCATATAGTGTTGTCAACAATTGTATGCTTACTAGGAAGATGATATCATCAAGCGGCGTGAGCTAGCCTTCGCTCGTAGCATCAGCTGTACATGTAGCTACAGCAGAGTTTCTATATTGCCCATGATGTTAATAAAAACACTACCAGCCTGCCCTACCGAGCAGCCTCACAACGACACGAAGCACACACTTCAATGAAACAACCGAGACAAGAGCAGCTGGATCGTGAGACTCACTGGCCATGGCTTGATTCTTCATAGTTTCACATAGCTACATAGAACAGCGATGGCATCAGTAAACTATAGCTACCTGAGAAAGTGCTGACTCACCCTGCCACTGCCATGGCCCCAACTTGCGATGAATCAGTGATTCTGGCCCAATAGCGCGCCTACAGAGTTCCACCACGATGTACAATGTAGCTTTTACTGTCTTGTTTGAGCCACGCTATAGTATACTGGCAGTAGTCTGGCCTGTTGACGACCTTTACCGGAAAGCTTTGCGCACGTAATGGCTAACAATAGCACGACGTCATAGTACCTATTTTTAGCATACGAAATGAAAGGTGTGGCTTAGTTTATCCAAGGCAGTATGGCCGCGAATTATGGGGTGCCAAGTGTATCAAAAATACTTACTAATGCTATACTTGTATATCTCCCTCTGACATATAAATATGACATTAATTTATCCAAATATCTACCTGATTTATTTATATATGGGTCAGATTTATAAATGTTGATCCGATTTATATATCAGAGCCAGATATGTAAATGTGAGCCAGATATATATACCTGAAACAGATTATATATATGGGTCTGATTTATATATATGACTCAGGTATATAGCTAAATATGGGGCAGAATTATAAGTAAGACAAGTTTGCACGAATGATGTAGTGATAATGGGTGTGGCCTAGTGGCTGGTTTACATCCTGCCATGCCCACCTCAAAGACATGCATACACACAGTACTATGGTATTATGGCCCAACGCCCACTCCAAGACGTAGCTTTGCCACGCCCATCTTGACCACACCCCTTTTGCAAACTGCCAGATTTATAAATCTAGCCCACATTTATAAATATGGTAGCTACAGATATATAAATCAAAGCAGTGTTTATAAATATGGCACAGATATATAAATCAGAGCAGTGTTTATAAATATGGCACAGATATATAAATCAGGTCCATATTTATAAGTCAGATATATTATATCTGGCCCATAGCTATATATAAATCAGGCAAATATTTAGCTAAATCAATGTTGTATTTATATATCAGAGGGAGATATACAAGTATAGCATTTGTAAGTATTATTGACACACTTGGCACCCCATAGCGAATGAGCTAAATCTGGACATAACTTTCCAACAAAGTGCTTTTAGCAAAATCTACAGGTCAAAAACCTTTGAAGTATGGTGCTGATTCGGTTACTATGGAGGTTGGACAGTAGAGGTCAACACTGGAGTAGCTAGAGCGGTAACCGGCAGACAGACACACACACAAACAGACTACCGTAACCCTCCTGCGCATGCGCAGAGGGTTAAAAACATGACATTGCAGCTAGATGATATTACTATAACAATCAAACAGTTGTTACTTGCTCCATAAATCTAAGCTGTTCTGAGCGTCTGTGAACATAGAGATGAGTGATCATGGCTGTAACTGAAGCCCGTACCGTGTTAACTAGTGCTATAGAGGCCTTTGGGATGTTAATTAAGGGCTTTTGATTAACATTCCAAAGGCCTAAAAATCACACCGTTATAACGCTAGTTAACAGGGGCTCCCCCAGTAAATCGATGGTGCTGAGTTCGAAATTCGCAATGATTTTCACCAAAAACCTTCACTAAAGCCTATATTAGCGATTTCTGATCTTGCGCATCATCACGTGATCGCACGTGTTATGATTGCTGAGCTTGCAGAACCAAGAATCGCCGCCAACGCGTGCGTGGTGGGGTACCGGGTCTGGGAACGAGACTAGACTAGATATGCGGCGCTACGCGCACGCGCTATGCGGCCGCGCCGAGTCTATGCGATACGGTACGCGGTGCTATAGGCCGATATGCGATATGCATGTACTATACTGTAGTCTCGTTCCCAGACCCACACCGGGTGCATGCACCCATCTATATCTGATCTGCGGCACGAGGGAAATCGCGATCGCAGAGGGTGGGGTCTAGGAACGAGACTAATATGCATGAGATCGAGATCGCGTATCGAGGCGCAGTGGCAACTGAGGTCACATGACATGGTGTGTATTTAGTGTACATGCGACTCCCCTGACCATGGACAGTGAGATTGTTAGAGTAGAACTGCCTGAGATCCAAACTGTCACAGCTGATCTAAGACCATGTATACGTCTGCATACAAAGTTGTTTCGAGAACACGCGTGAGTCAAGCTAGGGGTTGATCATACTATACTGTAGCCTCGTACCCAGGCCTTTCAAAGCCGGGGCCTGGGTACGAGGCTAATCATACTGCTGCACTTATTATACTTCTACCATATTAAACTTGTGACATGCTTATTATTTCTATTTAGGGTTCCTAGTACAAAATTAATAGTTGCACATGTGATTCAAACCTAGAAACTGCCTATTTTTCTTATGCAGCCAAAGATTAAATGAACATGGTGTTAAATCAGGAACTTTATTCCAAATATCTCCAGATAAGAGATCGAGAGCATTCAATGAAATACTGTCCATGAAATGGAAACTTGATTGGAGATACGCAGTAGACAGGGCCTATGGTATGGGTTTGATGAGAGAGGTGATACCATTTATTCAATTGCTGCCTAATCCTGAGTTTGAGGAGAAGTTAGGTGATGTGTGGATAGATCCCAGAAAAATCAAAATACATAGAGATAGATCTGAATGTAAAGTCTCCTTGTCTTCCAGTACAGTACTCACTAGCTCAAGCAGCTGGAAGTGTGATCTTATTTCAGGGGATTCAGGAATCTCAATACCCTATAATGCGGCTCAAAGTATCACTGTTGAAGTGGAAATTCTTCTGGTAAAATACACACTTCGCGTTATCAGAGAAGTAGATATTCATCCCTGTGCTGATGTAGTACACAGTTATGGTGCACTGTTAGCAACCAGTGAAATGGAAAGCAAAGAAAAATTCTGTGATGTTACACTTATATGTACAGGTGGTACACAGATTGAAGATGGCAGTCTGCCACCACCAGTAAGCTTTTATGCCCACAGAGCAGTACTAGCTGCAAGATCACCAGTATTTGTAAAGATGTTTTCACATGATATGCAAGAGAATGCAACAAGTATTGTCAACCTGTCTGATATTGAGCCTGATGTACTCAAGGAGCTTCTGACCTACATCTATACTAATGAAAGCCCAAATATTAAAAATTATGCTGAATCTCTCTTAAATTACGCTGAAAAATATCAGTTGGCTCACTTGAAATCACTTTGTGAGCAACGCCTCAGTTATGATCTTCAAATAAACAATGCTGCAAAGATTCTACTGCTGGCACATACCTATGGAGCAAAACAATTGAAGCAGAATGCTTTGCTATACATTAGCAAGCATAGTTCAATCCAGAAAACGGCAGAATGGGAAGCAGTGAAAGAGAATGCTGAGCTTTTGGCTGAATTGGTTAAAGTTATGTATGAGCAATCTGAACCTAAGCTCAAAGTTGAACCATTGTAATTTTGGCTTTACATTAATATGTATTGGGCATGTACATGTATCCATGCATGGCCTCAGGACTTTCACATTGCCATTGGCCAATATTATAGCTAGAGCAATAGTTTTCTTAATGAAAAATTTTGTATAGTATAGTTATTTTGTAAATAGTGTAACACACAAAAAGTTGAAATGACATGCATATAAAATCAGATGGTTGTTACTTGTTCCATAAATCTAAGCTGTTCTGAGCGTCTGCATGCGAACATAATATATATAGAGAGATGACGTTTTTGTGCTTGAGACTGTTGTTGCAACTGTAATGGATTATAGTCCTCGTTCAAAACCCCATCCTGATTCCCACTAATCACTACCAAGTAGAAATCATTCAAATTGTCCTCCATTATCATTCTCCCTGGTATGCCACGTTCCACTCTCGTCTTCTCCAACTGGTGGACGACCAATCAGATCACATCGCTGGTAGTGGTCATGATCATGATATAGAGTTTGACACTAGTGCCTTTGATTAGACCTGTGTTGTAGGCGGGGAATACCAGGAGATAACCTGAGGCAGGGGAAGTGGCACGATATTGAGGTGACGGGATCATTGCTGTAACTGAAGACAAAAATTAATATATACACATACAGTTGCATTCTACGTACACATCTATAATATTATGATAATAATTATAATGACATAATATTATGCTTCTCGTATCATTCAGCTGGAGAGGCTCTGAATTTTCCTCGACTTACCTCATAGGTTACATCATAATTGCCCAATAACTGCAAAAAAAATAATTTGCTACTAGGCATCTATCATTATTAAATTTACTATGAGATTGGACATGAACGCTAGGTACTAGGTACAGGTTTGAGTGAATGTGACGTTGACACGCCCGACATGATTTATGTGACTGCAAGCTAGCTGCTAAAATTTCCAATTACCAACTTACAGAGCTTACAGATCATCTTTTGATATACCTCGGCTTGCTGTGTTTATGAGCATGCGCATAATTATAAGCCCACGTGCAAGGAGTAACATGGCGCGGCGACCATGGTATACATACCGGTACGCGGTACACCCATTGCAAGGTGAAGACCAGCAGATTTCGCTGCTCCTTTCAATTAATATAATTTATACGCATGCGCAAGAAAAAAGTGCCGCCCCAAAACGTACGTGCACGTGAAAAAGTTAGTCATAGGCCGTAGTATACTAGCTAGTTCCGAGCGAAGCGAGGTCTCTACTCGGACTCGATCGAGGTTTGTATGGCTTCTTTGCGAGTTTCTAAAACATCGTTCTTGGTAGGCACAGGAACTCTGGCTCTCTCGACTGGTGCAAGTGTATCAGACATAGCTACGTGGACTACAAATCTACAGTTTAGCTGGACTCGACTCACCATGTTGGTCAATGTTCGCGTGACTTGAAAACGTCGCTCTTCTTCGCTACCACCAACGGGGCTCTCTTGAGTCTATGAGCCATATCCTACAGTATCGCCTTATTTTCTTGGAGATTCATAGTGGCTACATACTCCCATGGTCTTTGTTCAACCCCACTTACCAGGTGGGCCTAATTTGCGTGATCAAAAATGATCGCACCTTCTTCTTGGCTCACGGCTGTCGGTCTTATCACTGATAGTCACTGTTGCAAGCCGTGGCCTGTTTACTGGTATACTCTAAAATACTATTGACTTTAGGTAGGCATCAAAACAAGATCTTTTCTGTTACATTCGTATTACACTGTACAAGCGCGTATTGACTGGCCTCGCAGATCAAATTGAAAGGGAATTTCCCATTGTCACATGGTCGTAAATTGCGCATGCGCGCTCCAAGCTGAGCGAGGAAGCTCGTGCACTTTAGTGTATCGCTAGTACATATACAGTATGGCTGTGAAGTTTAATGACGCCGATGTAAGCTATGAAGGCACCTCCGCAGGCCTAACTCCATTCATCTCTATACACTTTACTATGACCACGCCTGTATACAACCAGTAAGTACCGGTATCATATTAAGGATTTTTCATTATTAACTAGAGATCTCTAGAGCACATAACCGCGTGCTGCATGCATTGACAATGATACAATAGCAAAATTGAATGCTATATACAATAATATAATTTATTGTATAGTGTAGTACCTATGCCTATCTGACTCGACAACCCTTTCCTTAGTACATTGGAGTTGAGCATGGCATACCAGAGGAGGTCGGACGTGATCACGTGCCTACACTACTGTACTGGGTGTGGTCGGTAGGCGTGGTCGACAAAACGCACTATAGATATAGAGGATATTCGATTGCATCATCTGACATCATGTAATTGCGCGTGGGTGGATGTTTTGCTACAGTCAGTCCTCCAAATTTTTTCCTAGAAACAATCATGGCCCAGAGGATTCAAATCTAAAATATGGAGGTCTAATTCCAATCGACTGATTTTACATAATTCTTCAAAGTTGAGTCATTTCCCATAAACTTGTATGGCGGGTGGCAACAGTTTGCCACCCATCCATACATATCTGTGCTTAAACATCAAAGTTTGCCGATTTATTAAAAATCAATCATTGAGTGTTAGGCTTTATAATTTGAGATTTAGCTTGCTTGGTCTAGCTACCCTACATGCCTAAAAAAATCAACAAGCTCTAGAAGTGAACTTAAATAAATTTAAACCTTTTAAAACTTGTTGATGACATCATTCGAATATCCTCTATTTGTGATTGTAGCGCTCGTGGCCCTCATAAGTGATTTTAAGCAAAAAGAAGCTGGTTTTTCATGATTTTCAACCATTTGGTGGCATTAAAAAACTTAGCTCAGATGCCTAGCCTCGAGATCTGGTGATTATCGTGGTAGCCTCGTCCCTAGGCCAGGCCTGGGGACGAGGCTATTCAAGAGAGGGACACTACATAAGCGCCTGTACTTCCACCCGCGACCACGGTCAAGATCTTGACCCAGCAAATTTTCATGCTTGACCGCACTGAAAATCTGGCCTTGACCCTTGACTATCGAGCATTAACCACGCCCATCGATCCCTGGAGAGACTTTGACCGCTCTTAAGCTGCCCCCGATTCCTAGCTTGACCGCTTGACCAGCTTCAAAATTTCGCCTTGACCGCTTGACCTCACTTTGACCCCGGTCGCGGGTGGGAGTACAGTCGCCTATGCAGTGTCCCCCCCTTGCTATTATCATGTCCACTGACAGACAGACGGACAAACTGATCACATTTATACCCTTTGCACATGCACACGGGGTTAGCTACTTCAGTGGTTAGTTGCACTTTAAGGGAGCCACTGAAATCATTACTCAATGTTTATCACTAGGCTATGTAGCTCATCCGAGAAGTCACATGTTACCTTTCAAGTTCCAATAGAAAAAAGGCCAAAAGAACTAACTGAGCATGAACTACTATCTATGTCGTGGCGATTAAATTGGAAGTCTTCTTCACGCATTGTAACGTTATCTCTTAGTCTAGTACCTACACCACGGTTTGAGGAGAAATTAGGCAATGTATGGATTGATATCAAGAAGTTAACCTCAAACAAAAATGGAACGATAATAAATAGGACCTCAAAATTTGCTGAGAGGCCAATATTATTGAAGAAGTCAAATTCTTATACGGTGAACGTCATTGCTTGGGAGGAACGGATGCAAGAATCATATATAGCGCCACCAAACTTTTCTCTTGAGGTAGAGTTCTATCTACTGAATACTACCGTTGAGATTATTGAAGAAGTCAAGGTCCCTTCTTGTACTGCATTGCATGATTTTAGTCAATTATTAGTGTTCGATAAAAACAAATGTGAAAGCAAATTTTGTGATATGACACTTGTGGTGAAGCAGACACAAGAAGAAACCGATACTCAGACCGAGTTCTATGCCCACAAAGCAATACTAGCAATAAGGTGCCCCGTGTTTGCAGCTATGTTCTCCCACAACATGAAAGAGACTGCAACGAATACCATCACACTGGATGACATTGAACCAGACATACTCAAAGAGCTGTTGACTTACATTTACACTGGTCAGTGCCCAAACATCAGAACATATGCTGCATCCCTCTTGCATCACGCTGAGAAGTACGAATTGAGCCATTTGAAGGCACTGTGTGAACGATACCTTAGTTACGATCTCCAGATTGACAATGCTGCCAAAATCTTGATACTAGCCGACACATATAAAGCTGAACAGCTAAAGCGAAATGCTCTTTTGTTCATCGAGGAGCATGGAGATGAAGTGGAGCTTACTGAAGACTGGGAAGATGTTACGAAAAGCATCGATCTATTGCGAGATCTTGTTAGCACAAGGTACAGGAAAAAGCGAAAAATACAATAAGTGAACATGGACACTACGTAGGATAGCTATCTTTTAGAAGTAACTTTAGATGTACAATCATGCATTAATTATTAGCAACACAATACTCTTATACATAATTATTATTTAGACCTGTAAAATGCATATACACATAGCTGAAACAACACGTATACATGTACAATGTAGGTGATATCAAAATTGAACACTAATTAAAATCAAACGGTTGTTACTTGGTCCATAAATCTTTGCTGTTCTGAGCGTCTGCGAACATATAGATGGCACTTTTGTGCCTGAGACTGTTGTTGGAGCTGTAGTGGATTATAGTCCTCGTTCAAAACCCATTCCTGATTCCCACTGATTGCCACCAAATAGAAATCGTTCAAATCATCCTCCATTATCATTCTCCCTGGTATGCCTCGTTCCACTCTCGTCTTCTCCAACTGGTGGACGACCAACCGGATCACGTCACTGGTAGTGGTCATGATCGTGATATAGAGTTTGACACTAGTGCCTTTGATTAGACCTGTGTTGTAGGCGGGGAATACCCGGAGGTAGCCTGAGGCAGGGGAGGTGGCACGATGTTGAGGTGATGGGATCATTGCTGTAACTGAAGACAAAAAGGTAGAAAAATCAATATTATCATTAATATTGTATTCTACGTACAATTCTATATAATCATAATAATAATTATATTGTCCTGCATATCCATAATTATTAGGCTAAGGGAGCCCCCCAATGATTAAACAGTGTTTCCTACATGCACTACCCAATTTTCAAAACAAGGGCACACCTGTGTTGTAGACCTTAGGCATTTGGGATTAGTATAGATGTATTAGGGTGTATCTTATGAATCTTTTCACTATACACTGCTGTTTACTTTCTCTTTGCCTCTTAGCAATCTGTTCCTGTTGCTTGGTCACTGTTTCCCTCATTGTCTTGATAGGGAGAAGGGTTTCTGTGCCCAAAGCTACATCACGACCTTTCTGTACGGCATCATCAATCCACCTCATCTGCTTCCATTCCAGTTCTGTTTTCTAAAAACATGTAATTTTCTCAGTAATTACAGAGAGAGAGAGAGAGAGAGAGAGAGAGAGAGAACATGCAACAACAAACCTCTTGAAGATCCTCCAGTTCCTTGTGCATCTTCTTTGCAGCTGCTCCCTCTGCGTTGGAGAAGGCCTCCCTCATTCTCTGCTGTGAGGCAAGAAATTCCACTTCAAGACGTGCAGACACCATGGAAAAGTTGGTCATAAATGCTTGTTGATAAGTGAATAGTTGCACTACACAAAATCAAAGCAAAGTAGTATCAACTTTAGCTCTATGGTGAGCAAATTTAGTATGACTTACTAATCTCAAAGGTGTTAATAGGCAGTGGTACAAAGTTTGGCAGTTTGGCGAAATGGTCTGAGCTACCAGGCGGAGTACACAGTTGATCATGTGATGGTATAACCAGCAGAAGTGTGATGTCTTCGTTCAGCTCAATCGCCTCATGACAGTAGAGCTGATGTTTATCTGCTTCGTCTCTATCAATGCCGAGGTTATGAAGAAACGTGTCCACTGCTGGAAGGAGGGTTTGTTGGAGCGACAGAGGGCTGGAGGACGACAAGGTGGGGGAGGGGCCTGGACTGGGGGTGTGGCTAGGGGAGGTCTCAGGAGTGGGTGGTGGAGAGGGAGAGGAAAGTGACTTCAGCCATTGCCATTCCTCACTGTAGAAAGAGAAAATTGAAAAACAAAGTTAAAATTACAAAGCATGTAAGTGTACATGTAGTCTTAACTAAGGTTTAAGCTAGTTCGCCATGACTAAAGTACATGCAGGCAGCATTTTCAACGGCTACACATGTATCTATTTCTCAGTACGTACCATAACTTAAATTCAGGAAAGCATGTATGTACAACAGGCATAATAACATGTATCAAAAGCTCGATCGTGTGAGCTTTGGCGTACAACCATAATCCCCTTAATTTATCACATGTATAAACATGCATGTAAAAGCTGTCCACATGCACTGATCCAATTGTAATATAGTGTACATCTGTCAGTCACCCTCCTACCTTGAGATGTTTGGGTTGTCCCTTATCTTGTGGTGGGGAAGAACGTTGGGGTACTCCCGTGAGCAGATCACTCTCATCGAGGCGACCGTACTTCTTCCCTTCAGGTAGCCTAGATAGAGACCTCTGTAGTGTGCAAGTTCATGTGGTAAGATATCAATAAAAACTGCAGTTGCGAACATGACTGATGATAATAATGACACACATATATAGGACGTTTTCCAATAGGTTGCATCAAGATTGTGTTTGCATGTAACAGCCAAGTGCTGACACTACATGTACAGGTATACATATGCCCTGAATACATCTTAATAGACCAGCCAAGCTATAATATTGCCGGGTATGTATGCAGAGAATCCTTTCATTATGACTGCACAGTACTACATTAGTAAGAGAGATGGTGTTACATAGTTGGTGTTCTCATTGGTCATATGCAAGTCACATGATATGTGTGTGTTTGCACACAGTCTCATTGTAGCTAAAATAATTACGTAATATTACATCATGGAGCTTATACTTTACCTGGTCAGGGTGCTAGTGCTGTTCTTGTGGTGAGCAATCACATCCTCAGCATCTACCACAATTCGATCAGACACTGGTAACATCTCCAGCTGTTCAGGGGACACTGTTCCATGCGTTAGTAAGAGTGGCTGTATCCTCTTTCTCCTTAGTCGAGGAAGGTTGGACCACTTCAATGAACCTTTTGTCTGTAGGCTGTTTGGGTCCTTACATTGATGCACGATGACGAACACAATTGCTCCATGGGAGTCTTTGAAGGGAATTGGGTGAAGGAGACCGAGGTTTGGGATCCCGAGAGCTGCTTGAAGGTTGAGGACGGCACAGAGAAGCTTGTGACGAAACTGGACGGCTGGTGAGGACACGTATTGCTCGGTGGCTGTGGTCATACTCTTGATGTGTTTCCAAGTGCAGGCAACCTTGGCAAGCCAGACGAAATCGGAACCAATGTTGCTTGAATGTGAATCGGACACCTCCACAATGGGAATCTGATCGTCAACAGTGGTCAGGATTTTGTCATCCTTGGTATAGATAAGCGACGAAATGTACACTCCACTGCATGTGTGTGTGTGTAAGTGTGTGTGTGTGTGTGTGTGTGTGTGTAAGTGTGTGTGTGTGTGTGTGTGTGTGTGAGTGTGTGTGTGTGTAAGTGTGTGTGTGTGTGTGTGAAGGATGAATGGGTAGCTTTTCTGCCATCAGATGAGTGTGCATGTACATATATGTGTGTGTGCATGTGTGTGCGTGCATGTGTGTGTTTGTGTATGCATGCATGCAAGTATGTGCATGTGTGGGCAAACAGTGAGTAGTAATTATAGTACTACAAAGGACATCAATGCCTACAAATCCCAAGACACACACAAAAAAAGCTTTGCATGCCTGTGATTGTGAATTTCAAGTGTTTCTCCCATACATATACATGGGAACAAAAGACTAATTCAATATACTAAAGCACTACTCACGCTTTGAGAGCCTTGTGGAATTTCACAGTTGAGCCAAAGAGCTTGGATATGCTCTTCTTCACCGTTGTCTTTGATGTCTTGTTCGTTGCAGGGTTTCCATTGGGAGCTGTGAATAATATGATCAGAGGGTGCTAATTTTCACACAATTCCAGCCATGCACTTAAATGGAATACCATAGAACCAGAAACTTGGTGATAAAATGCAACGTAAATAACTTGGCAACCGGCAGCTCTTTAATTGTAGCCACCAGAAGTAGATGCAAGAAATGTAAATATGTAGCTATTGCTTACAGTCCACTGTTTACAAACATGAAGCCACTTTATCAAGCTTAGTACCACCAAGATTTAAGATGATGATGATTATTGTAAACTCACTAGGAGGAACAGAGGAGAGTAAGTTGTTCAGCTGTGCAGCAATGAGCTGCATACTGTATGTGGCCCCCTCATAGCGAGGCTTGGAGCTGTCAATGTCATGCCAGCTGGATGGCACAGCGGAGGTGGGTGTGGCCATCTGGGCAGGGCCAAATCCCTTCATGTTGTAGGCGTACACTCGGACAAAGTAGGCTTCCCCCTACAACAACAAATAAACATATTACAACAAGACATGATTTATGTGTAGCTGCACATGTACATGGAGGTAAATGTGCACACAGTGTCACATCTTGAACAAAGGACACCGGTACATGTACAAGTTAGTGGAAGATTGATGTCTTTAAACTTCTTGCACAGTAATGTACACAATGTTGCGTCATTTGTGGGACTCAACATAAATTCTACGCAAGCTACATGATGTTGTGAATACTGTCCTGCCGGAATAATTTTTGTATTCCTGTCTCTGCTACTGCTAATATTGTAGACTAGATGGTCAAACTAGCGTTCCTATAGCCCCGAAACTTCTTTTATCACAAAGAGATTTTGCTATGATATATTGACTAATGTCATTCACTCCTCGATCTGTTGTTTGAATTAGCCGTGTCTGCTCAACTATCCCACAGCTGTTTGATCTATACTATGGTGCAGCTTTCTTCAAAATGAATGGGCCAGCAGCTGTGTACATGTGCGTGTGTGTGCACTAGGTGCATCGGAATTGATATTGTCTACCAAAGGTATGAAAAGCATGAACTGTCAGCTGCTTAGTGCCACAGATATGCAGAGAATTGAGAACAAGATTTTCTTAAATCAATCGCAGTTCTACTGTCTTTACCTCACAGCTGTAGATGGTATGCAAGGCTAAAAACTGACTAGACTTTACTCAAGCTGATGGACTAGACAGGTTGATCTTAAGAGCTCTGCTAGCCACTTTAAATAAGATTTAGTTAGCTCCAGGATCTTGTGAGGTACATGACATGCATGTAGTAGCTACCATTACTCTTACATTGTTGAGATCAGGAATAGTGTACTCCATGCTACGGAGGTCTGTCATCACAAAGTCACCAACGATAGGAGCAAACTTGTCACTGCGACACCACTCAACTAAAGTGAGCATGAATGTGTATGTGTGTGAGAGAGAGCGAGAGGGGGAGGGAGAGAGGGAGGGAGAGGGGGAGGGAGAGGGAGAGGGGGAGGGAGAGAGGGAGGGAGAGGGAGAGGGGGAGAGAGAGAGAGCACATAAAAGAGTATAGTATTCATACAATTTTATAGAGGAACGTACTCTTGTATCTGGTAACCATGGCACCATTGACATCCTCAGGTTCACCAAAGGTCACCATGAGAGATCTATTTGAAGTCACATGCAAACAGACATTGGACGGAGGACCAGGAATACCTGTAAATGAAATAAACAATCATTATATCATCTATATCCTATCTTTAATGTTGCTAAAAATAACTCACTAGCTTCTTCGTAGTTGTTCTTCATCTTTCGTAGGAGGTGTGCCTTCCACTCCCACTCCCTCAGTCGTCTCTGAAGGTCCTCCTTCACCTTGCTGTTTCCTCCGACGTTCTGCGTCACCAGCTCACACTTGAGATGATCAAGCTCTCTCTCAGCCTCCATCAGAAGGGTGGTGATGCGAGAAAAACGAGAAAATGGATCTCGACAAACTGTATGTACATGTATGTGCAAGAACGCAGAAAATTAAGCATAGGTTAAAAGATTGTACAGTAATTGGAACTAAGTTACATGCATGAGTAGTAATAGTATAATTACTAGAGTTCAGTGACATACAAGCAATCACTTCATCTAGGCAGTCTCTTTTGTTTTGTGCTTTTAGTTACACTTACATTTTGCACTGTCCTTGCCACCTTTTTCTAGCAGCAGTCTGACGATCGACTGGTGGTTCAACATGGCTGCCAAGTCAACAGGTAAGAAATCATCTCCATTAGTCCTATGGATGAAATTATCATTAAAACCACTAGTACTGACTGGAAAATTTTGAGACTATAGTGCACATATATTATTATGCAATCAATTTTCCAATGCTTGTTTGAACCCTACACTTCCCTCCCCCCCCCCCCCCCCCCCCCCCCAAGCAGTGTTTTGAGAAACTATTAATCTCTTCCCCCCCTCCCCCCCCCCCCCCACACACACACAGAGGATATTGGAAAGGTATACACATAAGATTGGATAAGCCAGTTTGTTTTTTAGTAACTGAACCTTTATGCAGGAAAAAGGAAGGTTCTATAATGAGTAAAGTTCACAATTTAAACAAAGTTAATGATACTACAGGAAGCACTGCAGCTACACACTAACATATAGACTCCAGTAAAGTTGTACCCATTCACACACACACACACACACACACACACAAAGACTTACATACACAGGTACACACACAGGTATATACACACACATATACACACATACACACACCCACACACACATACACACATACACACACACCCACACACACACATACACATACACATACACACATACACACATACACACACATACACACACACCCACACACACACATACACACATACACACATACACACACATACACACATACACGCACACACACACACACACACACACACACACACATACATGCAAACACATACATTCTAGGAAGTTGAGAGCTAGCTGCTTAGTGTGTGCTACATATGTAGGTCTTACATGTTGAGGAGTGAAGCTCCGCTGACTTTCAATTGCTGCTTTACTTCATCAGTACTGTCTTGCTCAATGGCCTTGAACAGAGCTATAGATAACACATAAAGCTATACTGGTAAACAGTTGACGTACATCAAAGGTATAATATTATAATGTATATGCATAAGTGGCAATAGATAACAAAGCTGACCGCTCTGTTTATAAGGATGCTTCAAAGGGTTTGGATAAGTAGCTGTTTGTGTTTGGTGCATGGCTGATGTACATAGATTTTTTACTCTTAGATCATAGAGCTATACACATGTACACGTATCTAAGTAACTCTATGATGTATGGGTTTTATACATGCACACAGAGCCACACAAACACATACACACGTGCCTTACACACACACACACACACACACAACAGATGACCACAAACCACTTTACATATTACGTCAAACTGACCTAGCTATGACGTTTTGAAACTCTAGCTTACCTTCAGCGGCATCTTGAGCAAGGTTCTTCTTGCTTCCACTCCTAAACAACGTTGACACTGTGGGAAAAAATGCACATCAAAGTATTAATTTTAAGTCACATAACAGCAACAATTTGATGAGAATATTTGAAGATCAAAAATGTGAACTTTGAGATCATGAAGCCAGAATGAAATCAAATAAATGAGTTAATTTGTTGAGCACACAGAGAAAGTGAGTAGCTAATCATCTAGTGTAAACTGGCTAGAGACCTTACAGCTTTTGCATGGTACTACGTCAGAATTAAAGGTATCATGCTGATGTACGTAGATAAGTTTCAAACTGAAAGTACAGGTGTGTGTAGTGCAGCACTTTGGAGCAAAGGAAAAGCAAATCGTTCACTCACTCACTTGATCGATGAATTACTACATGATGAGTATCCCATAACATGTCATAAACCTTGTTTTTCATTTGCTACACAATTTTCTTAAGCAACAAATAATTGTCCACCAAAATGACAGGACCGGTCACTATATTGCACTAAGTGATCCACTAACTTTGCAAGAAATCTGATCTTAAGAGAAATCGTGATATCTAATATTGTGCACTCACGGACATCTGAACAAAATCATTAACAAGAAGCTGAATGAACTACAGAAACTAAGTCACCCAAAGAGAGAAAGAGAGATCACAAGTAGGCACATTCCTTGACTCTAGGAATACGACACAAATTAAACAGTATCAAAACACAATGATTGTGTTCGATTCTCTAGTTAAGTGCATTGTGAATAGAGGTGATACTTGTGTGCTCGTAATGGATGCCACAGACAATCACAACTGATAGAGAGTAATGAAACACCATAGCGTGTGAATGTAGGTACATGTAGGAGTGCTTTTGCAAACATGTTTTGGTACTTTCACAAGAAACACTCGAGCTGAATGGGAATCATTTCTCCAAGGATTTATAATCACTGGCACAATTTGTCCACTATGCGAGGTATGTACATACATGTACATGAGTATTTGAAACAAAAATTACATCTACATGTCCGTGTAATACATGAGAGAATTAGCGTACAGAGCTGCAATAATGCATGTTTTGTATTTAGCTGGTACAACGGGATATTCTTGTTTAATGAACTGTATAATATAGAACATGACAGCATGTATTTCACAGGAAGCTTACATGCTCCTTCCAGATCGGGTTCACTGCTCCTCCGAGTGAGTTTGGTCTTTGACCTGGAGCGGGGCATCTGAGGAGTCCCAGCAGGTGTTGCTCCCGGGGTGCTGAACCCTTTCACCCCCTCCTTCTCGTCCACTGGAAGAGGACTCAGCTGCTCCATGCTCTGGGTCAAGCGACTATAGTGTGTGTATGTGTGTGTGTGTGTGTGTGTGTGTGTGTGTGTGTGTGTGTGTGTGTGTGTGTGTGTGTGTGTGTATGTGTGTGTGTGTGTGTGTGTGTGTGTTTGTGTGTGTGTGTGTGCGTGTATGCATGTGTGTGTGTGTACATGTGTGTGTTTGTGTGTGTGTGTGTGTGTGTGTGCGTGCATATGTGTGTACATGTGTGTGTGAGTGTGTGTGTGTGTGTGTGTGTGTGTGCATGCACATTAATATTTTGTGAACGAGTGTGTTAAATATACAACAATTGAAGTTTGGGACGTGAAAACCACTGTACACACACTATAGTAGAAACAAACCACCGAGGGATTATTTGTGCTGCCTTGTCGTAAACACACTTACTACACACTATACTATCATACATCCACTTGGCATGTGTGTGGTGAGATCTCTGTGGTCTCAGTGTCAGTGGGGGTTAGATGAAAAACAGATGTACACTAGTGCTGTTCATGCACCATATCATCCTCTACCGATGCATATGTGTTTTTACCATGTGTGCAGTTCCCACTAGGTAAAGTAGTCAATTTAGGTTTCAGTTTAAAAAAATAATATATGCTTTAGAGCTGAGGCATCAAAAACATTTCCTGCTAATCAATCAAAACTAATGAACAAACTATACAATTAGCACATACATACATAGTAAATACAGAAGGACTTACCCATCGGGGCTCTCCAGATTCGACGTGCTGCTAGCACGGCCTTTCTTTTTCTTGAGGCCTCCCCCAGATTTCTCACTGCTCTTTCCTCCTCCCCCACCTCCAAGATTGAGCTTGCTGAACTTCTTTGAGAACTTCTGCATTATCAATCCACCAGATGACTTGCTTTGGCCATTCCTACACGGGGAAGATTTGAGCTTTTTAGTGGCTGCTGTGAAGACATTCTCACAGCTTTTTCGCAAAGCGCAGCAGGTGCTACTGCAGCTGCTGCCATTACAGATTTGGCTGGCCCACTGGGCAATGGACTCGCTACTTCTACTCAATTCTGTGTCAGTTTGAGAGTAGCTACTACATGATAAAGATCTCGCTCTAAAGCTGTTGGGGCTCAGAAGCCTAGATCTAGTCATTCCCCTGTCAAGATCACTAAAGCTCTCATTACTCCCAGCCCAACAGTTAGTGTCTCCACGGAAACCAAAGTCCAAGTTACTCTCGATTTGATCATCAGAATCATAGCTGGCAAAATCTTGTACAGCTGCACAGCCAAGTGGATGTGCTTGTTGCACAGCTAAGTGAACTGGAGAACTGTGGGCCGACTTTGACCGGCGGCTCTTCTTCAGCTTGGAAAAGAACGGTACTTTCTTTTGTTTCTGTGGTTTTTTTGTCGGACTGTGGTGGTATAATAGACGACAGTTGGGTGAACAACGATCTAAAGAGCTAGTTTGAGGATCTCTGCTCACCAGTGGTGCTCTAGTGTAGCCAGCTGTCCCACTACTAACCTCAGTGGTAGTGACTCCATCGAACGTGAACGCTCCATTGTTCTTTGTGAGGAGTATATCACGGGCATTCTCTGTGTAGCTCCTTGGACGTAGCTGCTCGTAATCATTATAGAGCGGAGTGGTGTGATTGTTTTCACAGTTTGTGACAAGAATTTCAAACTGGCTCATCATGGATGCAACGTGCACAAACCGTAGATTCTTTGATGCTTGATTAGCAAGCAAACTGAAGTTCCACACACAAACTGTTTGTACAATATGTAAATCAAAGCTGCGTACACTCCAGCCAGTAGAGAGTTGTTCGACAAGGAAATGTAAACTGTGCCTGCTGATATAAAACAAACAGCCTTTCTAACGGACTTTACTGAATGCTACACTATGGTATTATGCTCTCGGTATAATTATACTATGAAGCAAGCAAGGCCTTCAGTCCAGCGTAGGAATGAATCAATTCTTCAGTCTAGTAAGAGTGCAGAAGGTTTTGCAGAGTAACATGTAGTAGGCAGACAGATCAGGGACTGGCCCAAGATACCAGCAGTACTATCTGCAAGTGATTTGTAGTTAGCAAATGAAATACCCTCTGAAGTTTCCAGGTTGTTGTCAATCTTGTCAAATTTCACTTTCTTTAGGCTATATAGCTAGTACCACAGATTAGCTGCAACTGTGCACTTCACTTCAACTGTATCTGCACTAAAGAGATGAACAGTAGCCAGTACTGACTCCCTAGAGAACCTAGTGAATACCTTTGAAACCTAAACTACTAAGAATGGAAGTGTCTATAAAGCCTACCAATGCCTTGTCTTATAGCTACACTGAACTGAACAGTAGGTGTTCAGGCAGCTAATGATGTCACACAAGCAGGAAGCGGTAAGATAGTAATTGCATTTTCAAGAAACCACAGACCAGAATTGTAGCCATGGTAAGTAAACTATTGAATGGCTGTGGGCAAATATTAAATGTTTGCATGTCCATGTAAGATCAAGCCTTGCACCTGTTTTCAGCTCAACTTTTTCTGTGGTGTTGCATGGCCTGTGCATTCCACGGCTGTTTCTAATAATTTGGCTACAATACTGCAACATCAAAAGTATTGTTGATATATTGAGTGTCCCATGATGGTAAACTCCCAAAACCACAGCTTTGCTGTGGGTAAGGGTCACATTGTAAATATTGTGCAATCTTATTCAGTTTAACTGTAATACAGTGTCATGTGTGTATAAATAAATGCAGGATCTAGGATATACCTAGGATTTCCTGCATGTATGTGCTGTACATGTGACAGGATGTGGAATGTGGATTGGAAATTTTGGAATGTGACTCACCTCCTGTGCATGTTGACTGCAGTATCTGAGTCACTCTGTTGCCAGGGTTATCAGCGCCACACAAAAGTAGAAGAGATGCACACATGGGAGGTCACATGGGAGGTCACATGCATGGGAGAAGACACGAACATGTAAACAATGGGAGAACAATCGTATGTCCATGGTAACTACAAACAAGATGATGGCAATATTAGGAGCCGTCATTTTACTAAAAATGTCAACAAATGCAAAGTGCCAAGTGGTTGTAAAGATTTTAACCATCCCAGCACCTACACAATTACCAACAATTCTATACATATTTGTTGTGGGAACACTTTTGATGTAGCATCCACCTGCACTATAGTCTAAGCCAATCAGTGCACCTGGAGCCGTGGATCCAAATGAAGATGGCATCATGCCCTCGTTTTTGTGCTCAAATAAGGATTGAGAACATCACCAGGGCTCAGGAGTCTGGCATGCAATGTATAATAGCTCTACATTATGCACATACTTGTAGCTCAGTATAGCCTATTTGATGCCCTATGTGGATACTTACTCGAAGTCTGAATGACTCTTCAGTATCAGTCTTGTCTGATTCTTCCAACACACCTTCCCAGCTATTCACAAACCGTTCCAGCCTTCTACCAGTTGTGACTGCAGCTGGCACACTACTACTACTATCAGTGCACTCTAATTCTACACTGCTCGATAGCCACAAAGACCTTTGGTACAAGGACGGAGGTGTCCTTCTGTAGCTACCATTACTGGACTCAAACTCCAGACTGTTGCACATAGTTCTCTGATACATAGTTGGAGGAGGGCTACACTCTCTTTTCGGTGACCCCACTGATCCGTCACAGAGATCTCTAGCTAGTCTACTTCTACGGGTCCTCCTTGAGCTAAACCTTGTTGAAAACTTGCTTGTTCTAGGTGATAGAAGGCTCAGGCTGCTTGCTCTAGTTCTGGCAGCCAGAGGATAGTCTAGATCACTTTCATCCGGGTCACCAACTGCCAACGGAGCATATCCCTTGGAGGATATGGTATGCGTTACTGTTCTCATCATGGTAACCACGTGTAAGGCTGAGAAGTTACGTAGATCTCTCCGCAGTATGTGTGAAATCCTTACTTGACAACTGGGACCTTAGATAGGATTCTAATCTTCTTATAATCTTCTTTACTTGTCAATACAGAATACTGTTACAGTGGACTATTTATAAGTGATACACGATGACTAATTAATAGAGACTAGATGTGATGGTTGTATCAAACATCATTCTACCAAATCTTTCCAACTCACTCAAGCTATAAGCTAAAGTCAAATGCTATCTTACTGTACTGGACTACCAGTGGTTTTGCATCATGACTGTCTGGGTTCGAGGCTAGACCACTATCTATATTTCAGTTTTACATAATATAATAGGACATTGCACAACACGTAGCTATGCACTGAACCGCTCAACAGACCACTAAGAAGAGAACCAAAGTAGACACTGACTAAATTTGAGCTGAACTGCAAGTGAACAAAGGCTTTATACCAGCCTGCCAAGCCAAGCAAGGTGCAGCTTACAATGTGTCCATTTCTAGATATGGCTTTGTTCAATGTAAATACACACCATAGAAGTACGTGACTTAAAATCAACATTTGGACCACAGAGCATGCACTTGTAGCTATAGCATCAGACGTGTTTGATGTCAGTGTTTGATGTCATACCTATGTACCACACACATCCTTGTTAGGATCCCAGTGCCGCGGGAACCCCCTCTAAGCCCGTTGGCGCTCAGTTTCATAAATATCCCCATATCCACACAACTAAATTAACACATCCAACAGAGATAACAATTAGCGTTATGACTAGCAATTACACCGAATTTGGTAGTTAACATGTTCAAACTGCCTGCATGGAAGCGCCACTGCTGAGTGTACAGTGTATCAGTCTTTAGTGCGTGTGTTTGTGTTTGTCATAGAATCTGAACCCTCTATCCACTAAGGATGACATAAGGCAAAGAGTCATAATTACTATTCACTCTTGTTATGCAGTTGCCACGCCTTGAGCATCCTGATGCATGCAGCTACATGGCTGCACCTGTACTAATATGCTTCCCTAATACGAATATCAGGTGCTACTGAAGCTCACTGCATGTACATCCCCCGCCCTTCAACTGAAACTTTACATCAACCATACTGTCATGCATGTGGTGATAGGCATGACTCTGTAGTATAGTACACAGCGGATGATTTCCTCTGCATCAGGTATGGTTCACTTTCCTTAATTCCTTACAGTTACAGTTATGATACAACTGTAATTACAGTTGTTTATTGATGCACAGGAAAGGATAGCCTAGTTAATTATTAATACAGAAACAGTCCCGTTAAATTATATGGATTTGTTTATTGGAGGTAGTTTATTACTCACTGAACACTTTAATAGGGGCTGCATAATGACACTACTACCAAAGCGGCTTCTGTTTTTTGGAAAGTGCTCAACAGAGACCTTTTAATTATCGCTATTCCGTCAGAAGTTAACATAGTTGACTCCTAAATCATTACTACAAATGAACTACATGTACAAAACAATCTTTGATTCAACTTCACTTACCTGTTCGAAATCATCAGAAGTCAGAAATACATCTTGTACAAGATTATCCTCAGCCATAGCATCTCTACCAGGACCATCAGCTGCAAACTCAGCGATGCTGGAAAAGTGCTGACTCATTATTTCTGAGCCAGGTTCGGGATTGGAGACACGATACTTGGCTTTGACGAAAGCTTGTGAATTCTCTTGCCTTCTCCTAACTTCACCTCCCCCACCCTCTGCCATCATGACAGCACCGGTTGAGAACCTCTTTGACACACCTGGTGATTTCCTCACACTCACTGCTTTATCACTTGCTCTCCTCCTACTAATTTTGTTCAAGCGTGTGTCACTCAGGTGCATGTTTGAGGGCTGATTGGGTCTTTTTTCAGAGCTGCCTCTTTTAGTGAAACGAGACCACTTGGTGGAATTGAGCTTGGATTCACTCTTCGTGGAGGCCTGTGAGAGGACCCTCACACCTTGCTCTGTATGCTCCACCTCATCATAGCTGTGAGGAAACCTTACAATGTCGTACTGGTGTGGCTTTCTGACATACTTTGAAGGGGAAGTAGCTTCAGGTACAGAAACCATCTGACCACGACCTTGTTGTGGCGCTGCTGATGGTTGGTTAACAACTGACACAATTTGTCTAGTAGCTCCAGAGGGCAAATCTTGATCGGGTGAAGAGACAGATCGACCAACACTTCTAGGTGGTGCCTGCTGGCTTGGGCTTCTTCTGGAGCTGCTACCATTGAAAAGCATCTGCTCATAGGCTGACACATGGACGGGAGAGGCAGAGCTTCTGTCCCCACTGGACACACTCGACGAGGTTTGGTGGGCAGAATGATGATGGTGATGGGAGGGGCTTACCATCATTCTTCCAGAGTCTCGGCTAGATCTCCTCGAGGAGTGGCCTTCTGAAGACCCGGATCGAGAGTGAGAGGGAGAGCCACCAGAGGCAGCTGGAGGCTCAGCAATGCTGTGACGCTTTGGAATTGTTGCTCCCCTGACAGCAGCGGAATCTGTACAATGAAATACTAGATGATCTACAGTGACATACACTGCAGCTTGTGTACGTTCCTCTGAATTAAAGTAATTAATTGAGTTAAGTGAGCACTGGCTAACTTAAGTATGTATAGTAAACTGTTTTTCAATTACAACATACATTACTATAATGGCTGCACAATTCTATTATGTTACAGGAAAGTTACACTTTCACTCAGTATGCATTTGGATATCATCAGTGTATGTGTGTGTGTGTATGTGTGTGTGTGTGTGTGTGTGTGTGTGTATGTGTGTGTGTGTGTGTGTATGTGTGTGTGTGTGTGTGTGTGTGTGTGTGTATGTGTGTGCATATGTGTGCATGTGTGTGTGTGTGTGTGTGTGTGTATGTGTGTGCGTATGTGTGTGTATGTGTGTATGTGTGTGTGTGTGTGTATGTGTGTATGTGTGTGTGTGTGTGTGTGTGTATGTGTGTGCATTGGTAAGGTATTGCAGTCACTATATAATGTAGTAAACTTGCATGTAGGGGGAATCAGACTTACCGCTGGTCATGGGGGTTGGCTGAGATTTCGAACTGGTATGGTAGAGCAAGGGTGCAGGAGGCGGAGAGGTAGAGAAGTAGAGCTTCTGCGGTAAGAGGGCGTGGTCCATGTGACCCACGGTTACTCCGCTGGTGGGGGAGGGGGGGACACCACTGTCTGCATCCTCTTCGATATACCACGCCTCCCCTATGTACATGCACCACAATAACAATATATGATGAGAATCCGTACATTGTCTTTAATTGCTACTACACAACAAGCACTCAAGTAGGACACATGTAGGTGACTAAGGTCATAGCTTAATACTCCAAACATCGCTCATCAAAGTATTGGTTTATAAAATTAATTATGCTCCTGTGGTGCAGTGCCAAAATTGTAAGAATTTCTTGGCCATATAAAGATGAAGAATGTCACGACTTAACGCAAAATGTAAAATCAGCTCAGAAATCATATTTATAACAATTCACTGCCCACATTGTTATAATCCTTCCTACTTTCCTGCCTATAAACCCTCTTGGACAATACATACAATAATATATAGCCTGCATCTATAAGCAGCTATAGAGGCAAGCAAGTGACTCACGACAAGTTTGTATTATTCACGAGCAATATTATTAGTGTGTCGCCTAGGCAATGCAGGTGGCACAAAAGCCTGAATACCATTATGGATGCCAAACAACACGAGTCAGCTTGGAATGGCATGACAACACCGTCAACTATGAATTACTTTGCTGTTGTCTTAATTATTGCGGCTCCCCCTTGGGCAAAAACCCACGACCCTAAATAGCTACAAATGTTCATACCTGACAGCAATTTGACAAATTGCTACATGTTAAGCAGTTACATATTTGTGTACGTACCTCTGTTGTGCATGAGAGATGGGTTTGGAGTGACTGCTCTTCTTTGTACGTGAGCGGGTGTAGATTTTTGCTTGGCTTTGGCGGAACTTGGCCGTTGATGGATCCTGAAGAGAAGATCGAACGTGCATTTATAACATTTTAAACTACATAGACTCTCACTATAAATGCACACACTTGTTGGACCACCTGTTCATGACCGGACAAAGATTCTGAACAATGGTAGACAATTGAGTCAATATGACATGTCATTGAACATGCCATATGACTCTCATGAAATACGATCGTTGTCAGAAAACAACAAGGAAGTAAAAACTGCGGAACTGTGTTTGCAGCACTTGTGAGAAATTAGCTACCATTGCTGTTATATTGAAGCAAGTTGAAAGATGATCGTGACATGCTTAATAGAGCAGCTAAAAGGTGTTTATAAGCAAGCCACATGTACGTAGCCAGGAGTAGATAACTGATATAGTGCATGTAAACATGCACCCATGAGGCTAAAAATTTTGCAAACACCATTATTCCCAACGGAGATGAACCTTTTTTCTCATTCCATATACAACAACAAAATCATCAATCTGTAGTCTAAACCAAGGATATACTCGTTTAAACACATGTACTGCAGTATTCCCCTTCTTACCTCTGCTCCTCAGCATTCATTTGGTGAGGCTCTCCAGGTACAAAGTCATTAGTCTGGTATCTCTCCAAATTATCGTAAGCATTCCGAGGAACATTCACCCCTTCGAACACAGGTGATCTCATCTCTGATCTTGAGGGAGGATACTGATGAGGTGGCCACTCTTCACCTTGTTGTTGCTGGTGCTGCACTAAGCTGACTGGATCAATACCTCCACCATCTCTATTGAATATCATGCCTCGATTGAGGGAATTGTACTGCAGAGAGCCCTCTGATCGTTGTGCAGTTATGCGTTGATAGTTAGCTCTTCTCTCCTCCCTTGCACCGTGGGCACCAACACTGGCTGGCCTCTCTCTGTATTTTATATCACTGCTTCTTCTCTGCACCTGCTTGCCCCTCTCGTTTAAAACAACCTTGGAATAATGAGTGGAATTCGAGCTTGAGTGAATGCGGGCTCCGTGTGGAGCACGTTGAGGTGGTGGCTGCAGCTGCATCTCTGGGCTACTCACTCGACGAAGCCTCTCCTTCTCAGGCATAGCACCATTTGGCACTCTCTGTGGCTGATAGTTGTGATACTGCAGCGACTGTCTGGGATAGTGGTGAGGCAGAGCGCTACTTTGTTCACTATGGTGTTTCACGTGATGGTAGTGAGGTTGATGATGGTTGTGAGGGTGATGCTGTGCAGTGACGGGGTATGAGCTTAAACCTACAGTCCTATCTTGTCCATTTGGAAGGGGAAAAGCATTCAAATTGTAGATATTAGGTGCAACTGTAGAGGTGGCAGACATGCCAGTGCTTCTTGAGCCGTAAGCAACTGGATACTGCTGAGGATAGTGGGCTGGAGCTGTGGCACCAGTTGTCACTTCTCTGTAGTAAACTTGCTGTTCAACTGGAGAGCTGGGAGACTCTGGTGATCCACTCTCATACCAGCGATAGTCCACACTGCTGCAAAAGAGATTCACAGCTGAACACAATAGTTAGAAGCTGCTACTAAACAATAAAACCTGTTTAAGTATCCTTATTCTGCTAGCTATGTCAACTAGAAACACAATCCTTGGACAAACACTAATCACTGTGAAGCATTGCTGTAAATAAGACCTTCCTTTAGAGGGAGCTAGCTGCTAAATACGCGGGGAGAAAATGCAACCCGATATGGGGACCCCTCCTTCTGGCTTTCTGATCATTTGCTGACTATAATAATATCACACATCAAAAGCTCACTTCAAACTGCCCACAAAGAAGCCGGGTGCATGCTCCACCTCAGTGTTCAGTGACTCCATTTGCACCTGAGAGACGAAACTGCTGCGCATGCACTACGTCTTTAGAGTACGTACACTCACTGTTTGGATTCTGGTCTAATTTTGTGGAAGTGCTAATTAAACACCGGTTGTGCAGGTGGTGATTGCAAACCAATTATTAGGTCTGCGGTACATGTTGCCTGATAACTAGTCTAGAGTTCTCCTGATAGTTCGTTTACCTAGCTCCAGGAGGTGGGGTGGATTGAGGTCGCGCCGTCATCACGAAATCAGAGCCGCGCCGCATAGACATCAAAGAAACTCCAAGCGATCTTGTGGTACACGAGGACGTGATCGGCCAGAACTCGTACTCTTGAATTCCGCTCCGTCACGCCCACTTTTGTCATTTGACTTGGTAACCACGCCCACTACATTGCAGCACTCAAACCACGCCTCCTTATTGTATGGGAGTGTGGACCGTGTACGTGTGCTGAAGACAACACATGCAACATGAAGAGAAAGTGGAAAACGTTAGTTGTCTTTGTTTTGTTGATCCTCTTTGCTGGCTACCTGGTATTCAATGGCGACATCAGTTCCTTCAGCTACAACAAAGAAAGCTTGGCAGGTGTGGATTCGAACAATATCCTGCTTCACAAAGATCATTCAATGAACCACAGGGAACATGACTCACCCCATCGTGCAGAGATTATAGATGTAGAAGAGGATCAGAAACCTAAGGGAAAAGAAGATAGAGCAGATGAAGCTAATGTTCCAATGAAGCAACAGCCTTTTGACTTCACAAAACTTTCCAATAGTGCTAGACCAAAATCTGTCACTTTGACGAGTCCAAGTGATCAAGATCTGAAAGAAATTCTGGATAATATAGAGAGATGCCTGGAGGCTGCAAACCTCATCAGACTAGCACCTTTAGAAGTAGCAAAAAAGAATGCTGCTCGCTATTTGAAAGAGTACCGAAAAATCATTCCCACTAGTGATCGCTTTCTTGACAGCTGCTCCAACCATTGTTGGGAAACAGACTATAGCATCAATAAACGACTGGATAACCTAGAGGGTCACATTGGTAATGTATCATTTCATAATCGGATGAAAGACTTCAGAGCTCAAGCAGTGGACGTACTTCGTAGGAATTTCTTCAGCAGCTTCTCGTCCAAGCTTGTCTGTTTGCCAAAGATATTTCTGGCTGGATTCCCGAAATGTGGATCTAGCTTTCTTTGGTGTTTCATGAATAGGCTCATCCATCAATCTGAAAGTGTTCAAGCAGAAAAGGAACCACATTTCTGGGTTGATGCTGGTGCTTATAAGCATTTCAAAGAGCCATCAGCTTCTGATTTTAGTAATTATATTCTAAACTTTGCTAAAGGAATCTCACTGATTGAGAAAGACAGCTGTGCAAACAGCAATATTAGTCTCATGGATGGGAGTCCTAACCTGATGTTCAACTGGCCTAGATTCAACAGAGAAGATAACGATTTAGCCAACTACTGCCTCATACCAGTTATGCTTCTCCACTTTTTACCGTCAGCTAAATTTATCGTGATTATGAGAAACCCCATAAAGATGCTCTATTCTGCCTTTTGGTTTTCGTGCACGATGTACGGCATTAAGCTGTCCCACAATGTTCAGCTCAGAGGGCCAACATTGTTCCATCACAGAATTGAAGAGAAACTGAACATGTTCCATAATTGTATGAGAGACAAGAGTGATCCAGCCACTAGTTATGTGTGTTCTCTTGATGATTCCAGCTATGAGTCTTGCATCACTCAGCGGTTACACTTGTTGGACGAATGTGTGCACAAGATTTACTTCAATATCTTTGGCAATGATATGCCAAAATGTGGGCGGAGCCGAGTTGCCATGGGAATCTACTTCACCCACATCCGTAAATGGCTCAGTGTTGTGCCAAAGGAGAGGTTTTTATTTTTAACCCTTGAGGAACTCATAGCAGATCCAGTACAAACTGCCACCAGTATTTCAAGATTCCTAGGTGTCGAACAAAGTGCTACTGATATCCAGAAAGGGGCAGAGTTAGCAAGGCTCTGCAATGAGAACAGTCAAGATGCTATCAACTACAAGACGAGTCCTAACCTACAAATGAGAAACGATACTAAACACATGTTGGAGACATTTTATAGACCATTCAATGCACTATTGGCAGATTTATTACAAGACAAGAAATTCTTATGGTCTTCATGAAGGCTCACACAAGACATCCTATACAGCAAGAATTATAACAGTTACTACATGTACCGCTATTCAGTGGATATTTGGTACTTTTCACTTCCCCAACCACAAGCAAAGCAACTAATTTTTATAGAGTAAAAAGTACAGTACAACACAATGGTGGGCATATTATGTGCAAATGGCCAGAGGCATACTTAGTGTCTCACAAAACTGTTCAAAAGATCCCACCACAACTATTGCGCATGCGCAAATGCGGCATCACGTGCATGTACATGTGACGCGCGCGGTCGACGTGAGCTAGCCTAGCCACGCCCATTACCTTTTGCAATTAATTCGAGAAGCAGCTGTCAGATCAGACAGGTGTCGATGAGCTTATATTGCGTGAGTAGTTTCTTCTTTCTCCAAGACCACCTTTTGCCCGAAAGGATAAACATGGGAGATATCAAGGACAAGATGCTAAAGTACGCCAGCGAACATCCGATGAAATTTGTCGCGCTCGCCACCTTCACGACGCTGGGAGGGGTGCCGATCGTTACCTTCCTCGCTTACTCCATGGCCACGATCATCGGGAGCCTCATCGGAGCTGTCATATTGGAGCTATTTTTGCTGGTGATCGGCATCGCAGCGCTCGCCTTTGTCCTCGTTTTTGTCAGCTGCGCCACAGTGTGCGTCACTTCGCTGGCCATGGCGTTATACTATGGTCTCGCGGCGGTTAATTGTACATGGAAGCTGAGAAAGAGCCGCTACAACTGGTCTTCCCCAACCTACCGCCACCCTCCCGATCCCAGCCGGCTCTCGGAACAAAACGATGATGACGAACCGTTTGACAAGAGCAAGTAAGCAGGTGCATACATACAGTACCTTACGTGCGAGGGAAATACTACCGTAGATGCATATGGATCATACACATAAAAGACTGCAAAAGCTGTGCACATTCGAATCTACCTGCTGCTCCCCACTTCTTTTTTTTTTTGTTTTTTTTATTAAACCCCCTGTTTGTAATATATTATACCACAAGATCACATGTATAGAAGTATGTTTTATTGTTATATGTTGTGTTTTAATATACCCAAGCCAGCAAAGTTTCGTTTTTGTTTAACGTCAGAGTCACCGCTACCATTTTAAGTTTTTGTACACTTTTTCATTGCTGTAGGTTACGAGGCTCCACTCTAGAAATTGGCCATATGTCACAAACGTTTATTTCATCAGTTGCCTCCTCTGCTGACTTCCCTGACTTGCCACCTAAAACTCATGATTTTCTAAGAACTGCCCTCATCACTCTCTTTCTTGTCACGGTGATTTTTGTAATGTTCTTGTGTGTGTTGCTAACTGCTTATGCTGTGATCAGTTTTACATAAAGTTTTCAATAACCAGCCAAATATGTCCCCCACATTAATAGAGTATACAAGAGGTGACCCATTGAGAATTTGAATATTATTCATAGCTCACATGCACCTTCTCCAGTTTTATAGTCCCTACAATAATGATTTAATACCCACACTATTCATCCCTTGAGTGCACGAGCCTGTTGTGTACACATAAAGTTCAAGGTACGTATATTGCCAACCAACTTAAATGTGTAAACATCTTGACCATATTGAGGTACCATCTTTCCACTAGTTAGCTGACTCATACTGTTTATGAGATGTGAGCCAGCTAGCATACTCTCCTAGTAGCCTCGTCCTCAGGTTCCCTGATCTCGCACAAACACGGACAGATCTTAGAGATTGTCATCCCCCTTACTATCTGAATAGTTCTTATTATTACCACTTTGCTATAATTGAAACCACAAGAAATAGACAGTATCATGACTGGAGTTAGCTTTGGGTGACTGGGAACAGCTGTGTGTTGAGCCAGCCCCAAGTGAAAAAAGACCAATGCTAAACTTCAAAAAGAGAGTGTTGATTTGATAAGAGAATGGAAATGGGTGCATGTTGTCACTGTAATACTCTTCATGCACTAGAGCTGAAGAAGAGAGTACTTTGAGATAAAGTCAGCAGTTAGTTCAGGTTGGAGCTCCTTGACTGCTCTCCAGTGCAGGCCACCCACCTTGCCCGGGTCCCCTCCAGGGTACAACAGCTCAGTTTTGATACAATCCAACCACAGGCCTGTGTGAGAAAGAGCAGTCATTTAAGGAGACCTTGGTTTCATGCGTACAATTCTTCACTTTGCACAGATAAAAGTGGAAGTAGCTAACATGTTAGTAATCATCGCAGGGTGTTGTCTATATTCAAAACACTTCAGTTTAAGTACATAGTTATGTTGATGCTATCTTGTAATGTTCATCCCCTTTCCCCCTCTTACCAGGCTGGCTGGAGCCATACTCCCTCAAAGCAGACTCGTACAGCTTTCTTATCCTAGCAATATTGTTGCCACTCTCACTGCTATTCTTCTCCACCTGGATGCACTTGTTCAACAGAGCCAGTGGAGCTGGATGTTTTTCTAGCAACCTGAAAGACGTGTGTGTATGCACATGTGTATGTACAAGTATGCATCATTCACCTATCAAATAACAGTCAACAAATTTACAATATCAATGATTATTACATGCAAGAAAGTATACGGCAATTTGATATTAATTTTTTCCTCCAAGACTATTCCTATAAACAATAGCCTAAAGACTAGCCTTATCCTCAGGCCCTCTCTCCCAGCTTTTCAATGTCCCACTTTTTGTGTGCAATATTAAAAAGCTGGGAGGGATGAGACTACCTGAGACTAGTAACATCAACAGGGCCTAGGGCATGGGTGTGTCTCTCTGTACAGCTAGCTGACATGCATGCATGGCACAGGGTGGGACAGTACTCTCCCTTGATAACCATCTAATCACTGGCTACCATGATTATTGTGTGTGAGTGTGTGTGAGTTTACATGAACCCACTGACCTTTTGTAAACAGCTCTGGCTCTCTTGATGCCACCAAGCTGGTTTGACCAGTCCAGGTACCTGGCCGATAAGGTCTCCACCACCATGTCAGCTGAACCACGGCTCAGTCCAGACTGGGAAGGTACAGTGGATAGTGAAAGGGGATTTACAGATAACAATAGTTGTAGATATGGGAAAATGTGTGCATAATTATTATGCACAAGCACACACATAGTACCCACATGTGTGCATAAGTATCGTACGTACACACACACACACACACACACACACACACACACACACACATACACACACACCTAAAGAGACACATTGTGTACAGTGCCTGGAAAGTGAGTGTGTGGCACGACATCCACATACAGCTACAAGTAGGAACATAATATGACCTACCTGGAATAGAACTTCTATTTCTTGTTCAGAGGCTCCACTCTTGAGCTGGTGCTCCAGCAAAAACAGCCACAGAGGCAGGGCATCCTAATATAAGGGAGAATCCCCAATATGACTTACTAACTTGATATGTTCATGTTAGCAGGGCCTTTTCCAATACCATATTATTATGTAACACTAATATGACAATTAAATTTATAAGCAGTGGATACCTTGTGAACTCTGAACTGTGACCTCAGTCATACTTACGACCTCATCATCAGTACATCATTTTTGTAACACCTTCTAGAACATTCCTAACTCACACACACTCACATATGTTCTAGTTACTGATTTTTGTGAGTCCAGAATATCTATCTATTCAATTTTGATGAAATAACAATGTTGCATTGGTGACCCTAATGTGATACAATATTATGGTACATCCATTAAGTAATGGACGTGTATCAGAAACCATTTAGTAATTAACTTATCACCCCCTAATTAAATACTCTGTCCCCATACTAATTAATGCATTAGGTAATTAGCTACATGCATCAACTCTTGACCAGATGCCTAGTAGCTGAAATAGTAAATAGAGCCACAATCGGTAAAGGATCGTTTGCGGAGGCGCACACATGCATAGCTGCACGTGGATATGGGATTATGTAAGCCAAGAGACCGTATGCGTTTAAATAGCTCTATCTTGTTGGACAGCGTAAAGGCAACTTACATGTAGAATGCACTTGCTAGATATATGTGTGAGTTATTCTATATTTCTAGCGACTTTCATGGCCCATAATGGCTCCAGAGACGCTCCTGAATTGTCTTGAATTACGAAATTTTCGTTCATATCAAACGTGCACCACATATTCACTGTATATAATATTACTAGTAAACAATTTTCGTGTACAAAATTTTCATCGTTTTGCGCAAAACGAAAATTTTTTAACAATGAAAAATTTGCGAATTATGGTACCTCATAGATTACCTCATAAATTACACCATAGGTTTTATCATCATTACCTAATAACCACAGAAAGTAAATTGCTATACACTACCCTCTCTTCTATTATAATTATTATACTCTTGATACTAGGCATCTAATGATTATGTTGGCATAAGAGACTACCTACAGAAACCATCCATTTCTAGCAGCGTAATATTATTATGGTGACACTTGCCTTCTTAGGGACCTTGTCCAACGCCTCCCGACACACCTCCCCCACTCTCCTCCCTCCTTCTGTCTTCCTGCTGACCTTTGACCTTCTCGTCCTCACGCCCCCACCACTATCCCCGGCTACTGCCACTATACTCAGCCTGCATTGCCATAGCTCCACTGACTCGGGGTAGAGATCCGTGGCCAGAGAAGAGGCTGTTAGAGCATCATGTGCATGTCCAAGCGTCTCAAGAGTGTCCAGGTATCTTTTACACATCTCCTCGGAGAGTTTGCTGCTCTTCAGTGACGTGTCATAGGTTTTCAACAGTCTCACTAGACTCTGGAGGAAAGTAGGTTAGGTGATAGATAGAGCTACATGTACTAACAAGTTGTAAACAATGGAAATTCTAAGCCTCCCAACCAAAACATGCTTACAATAACATGTTTGTGGTGGCCAAGAGAGATTATTGTTATCTACCATACCAGCTCATCTGCATCAACATAATTACAGTGTACATGTGCTGGTTTACTATTGAGGATAAGGGGCAGATATGAATATGAAGGCCTCATCCAGTTTTGAACTGTGATACGAACCACCCACCCACCTTCTTCCTCAGAGCCTCGGAGACATTCTTATCCTGTTGTCTCTCCTCACACCAAGCAATGTACTTCGTCCACAGCTCTGTCTCACTAATGGCAGAAGCAGTGTTGACCTCTTGACCTCCAGCTAGGACAGACAGTCCTTCAGTGAATATCTCCACAGATTTTTCCTCTAATTCAGCAACTTGATCATCTACAAGGTGAAAGATTGCAAATATAAACAAGCTGTTTTATTGTTATTGGTTAGATTTTAGACTAGAAGTGCAGTCAAGTGGAGAAACGAGAGTCTACTGTAAAAAAAATGCAATGTACATGTAGATATGAAAATAAGGTTCTACGAGTCCATGCAACATCATACTATTGTTGGGACTAATATTAAAGTTAAACCGGAGATTGCAGCATTACTGATAACATGTACACGAGATTGCAGCTTACCTTCCAGCAGAATAGTATCCACAGCAACCCAGTGTCTCTTTGCCAGAGCATCCCATGTCAGAGGGTGGGCGGGGTGGCTTGACTTTAAACTACATTAAAGTATTGTTATCCAATAAAGACGTGGTGTGCAATATTAGTACATCTATGTACATACCTTTCATAGATCTCTGACTGGAGTTCGCTGGCGTCCTCAAAGAGTTGTACAATCGGCAAAAATGACACTTTAAACTCAACATCATCTAATAAGGTACATGTAGATGTGTACAGTTTACAGTGATGCCAAATTTTCGTTGTAAAAAAATATTTCTTAGTCAATGGCAGCTATGAAAATTAATCTTATGAAACGCATGCATACTATTAATGTTAATGTGGCAAGGGGTCGTTCCTATGTCATTTAAATGTTTCATAACATGAAAATTTCCAGTTCTATGGTATTCTAACAGTAGTAGTAGATTACTCAATCATAGTTCATTGTACCTGGTATGACTCTGGTAGCTTCCTTGAAGACAACCAAAGCTGTCTTGAAGGCAAGAAAGTCCTCAGAAACTGGCGCTGCCACATCACCTTCCTTCAAATCCAGCACAGCTCTTCTCTTTCGAACCTACAATAATTAGTGATGAATTGACAAAATTAACAAGTACATGTACCACAACATGCACTCAAAATTAATGCTATATAGATGTACCTGATCAGCATGCATAAGCTCCAGTCTGAAATGCTGAAGGGAAAAAAATATCTTTTCGAGTCAAGTACTTAGCAGTGCTAAACAAAATTCAATTCTTTCTATGCACTAGATTTTGATGTTGGATGAAGACTGACTCACTTCCAGCCAGAGGTGCTTGGAGTCGGAATTGGCCCTCAGTCCTTGTTGGATCAGAACTCGAGCGGCTGAGACATCGTTGAGCTCCTCCATCTCAAACTTGGCAGCCATCACCCACAATCCTAAAAGCATGAGTACAAATTCAGTACTATTATAAACTAGGGATAATGTTTTGTTTCAGAAGTGACTGTGTACAGGGTGAGATTTCATAGCCTCACTGCAACATACGTGTACCTGGCTTGTTAGGGTGAATAGCTAGAGCTCGACCATACAGCTTAGACAGTGTGCTCTTTTGGCCACATCTCTTCGCAAACTCAATGTACTGGAGCCACAGCTTCAAGTCACCTTTGAACTTTCTCAGGGCACGCTGGATATCAGATACAACAGTCGTCAGGACACCACAATAATGACATATTCTCCACTGTTTTTTTTTTACCCTGAATAGTCCATGAATTCGGTTCTGGATTCCATTGTCAGCATCTTTTCGAGTTGTAGCTATTCCAAATTTCTGAACAAAATTAACAGGGTAATCCCCACAATTACTTTAACAGTCAAAATCTGCTACATCCATGTACCCACCTTCTTTCTGTGTTTCCTGAGCATGTCAAGGTGCACCTCATACTGGATGGCGGTGAGATAATCCTCCTTCCTAGCTGGCCGCCTCACAAGCTTGTACTCATGGTTACGGCGACGACGTATGATCATCCTACAACAAACACAAAATACATGATGTATGTAGCTATGCACACACATGCACCCTAGATCACACAAAATGTCGAAGGACATCTTAAACTTGAATTTGTTTTTTGTACTTTATTTCATCGTGTGAAAATATTCCTGAGCTCTCCAACGACTCCAACTGAGGGAGCATTGTCTCCAGGTTTCTGTGGACGACCTCAGCCATCCTGTACCCTCCTTCTCCCTATATCTCTCTTCTCCAATGTCTCAGCTCAGAGCTTTGTCGACCATGAGGTTGAACTTTCACCTTTGGACTTCTGACCTTCTCGATAGGAAGTGATCGTCGCTGTCTCCTGGTCTTCAGGAAATGATATTAAAAATGAGGTGATGAGACGAAGAAAGCTAGTTCACTGGACGACTAGGTTCTCTATCAAAGCGACTAAAAGATGGCTCCCAACAGTAAGGGCCACAGGTGGTACCTCGGTGGTGTAGCCTCGGCTGGTGCAGCGTGTGTAACTCACCCACTGGACTTGCTCAAGGTGAATGGCCCTACATTGAAAGCAGCTGCAAATTTGTACTAACCAGGCATTATATATATACATGGTATACATTTGTATAGAAGCCTCTTTGTCAATATACTTATGTAAGTTAGTATATCATGTTCCTCAGTGTGTGGATAGGTGACCACATCTGGGCTGCACTGGTATGAGGATTTAAAATTGTACTAAGAACTTACTGTGTGACTGTACTACTATTGGATGTCTTGGGCCATTGCCCTAAATGTCTGCACAAAATGACTACTTTTATAATGCACTACGAATGACATGATGTCACCATATTTATTATAGTGAAATGATACATATTCTTGTGTTAATCGTGCAATAGGTACATCTTCAGACCCAGCAGCAGGCGAGCAAGGGGTTTGTGGGAATGGCTGTTCAGGCGGTCAAGACTCGAGGATTTCTATCTCTCTACAATGGACTCACTGCCTCAATAACTCGACAGGTGAAGCAAAATATTACTCACGGCCCTTGGATTTTTACTTAAAAGTTTATTGCCCAGAAGATAATTTTCTATCTGGTTGCTAATATTGCATTCCTGTGCTTTTTATCCCTGCAGCTTACATATTCCTCCGTTCGATTTGGTGTCTACGAAATATTAAGACCAAGATTGATACCAAAAGATGGAGGTATGATGACCAAATCACTGATGCTAAGTGTACAGACCAACTCTATTAGCTATCTAATGTATAGCAATGTTGTGATCATGTGATCGTGACATGTGTTTCTGGTTGACATACAAGACTGCCATGCCCTCCAGCAACAACCATACACAGATGGTTCTTAAAATACCTTGTAATTAAGTCATTTTAATTATCCAAGCATTTCATGTTAGCTCAGATTGCCAACACTCTTTCAAACTTGCAGGCAGCATTCCATTTTACCAGAAGATCCTACTTGGAGCTACAGGGGGTAAGCCACTGCAGACTGCAGTCTGGTGCTGGGTATAGCTAAGATTACCACACATAATAGAGTGTACTTTAACTAGCAGGGTTGTGGTATGATGCACTGCTGTGTGAATTTGGGGTCGTGAGTTCAGGTCGTGGACTTGGTCAAGTTTGTTCCAGTACATGATTGAACCGATTGACCCTGGTATTGAATCCTACTAATGCCTAATATGTGCGAGTTTGACACTGCACACACTTTAAACCAGAGTGGCATATCCCATAAGGAAATTCATTGGTGCATCAAAGGCTGTAGTGGTTTTATACCAATGAATATCGTTATGCATACTACTCAACTCAAGGATGGCAGCATTTGACCTCCAAATAGATTTCCTCGTTTCCCAGCACCATTTGCAGCACTAAAATTATTTAATACTCATGTGACTAGGGGAGGAAGAGCCTAGTATTGAATGAAACCTGGCCAATGTTTTAGTGTGGGTGTGTAGCCTAGTGGCCAAGGTAGTTGATTTGTACTTGAGTGTGTTCTCTCTCTCCCACATACAGGATTCTGTGGTGGTATAGTTGGAAGTCCATTCGATGTCATCAACATCAGGTAAATATTTAATAAAGGAATATTCTATTCCAAATGTTGTTATCTGTTGAACTCAATTTTAGGATGCAGAATGATGTCAAACTGTCACCAGAACAGCGTAGAAAGTGAGCTAATCATGACATAATGATTATTTTACGATGTACTATCCAACTCAACAGCTATAAGCATGTAGTGGATGGTGTTAGAAGAGTGACGATGGAAGGTACGATTATTAAAATTAAGTGATGTAGTCTACGTTTGAAGATTTTGTTTTTGTTGTGATTACTAGAGGGTTTCTTCAAACTGTGGACTGGTGCCTCACTAAACATTCTTCGAGCTGTCTTGATGACACTATCGCAAGTGAGTTTTAACTTTTAAATAATCCACTGAGAAAGGAGTCATTTGATTTGTTGATTTCTCTGATTCAGATTGCATTTTATGAGCAGACAAAGCAGATTTTATTGGGAACTCGATACTTTGAGGACAATGTCATAACACATTTCTCTGCTAGTATTATCGCTGTAAGTTGTATGTTAAAAGGCTTACCTTCACCATTATGTACATGTACATTATCTGGGAATGCCTATAAATGTACCTAATGACATGTTTCTCATATCAATAACCCTCCACACACACACACACACACACACATACACACACACACACACACACACACACTCTTTCTCTCATTCAATTTACGTTTTGTTTGTTTCTACACAAATACGGCCTGCAGGGAGTAGTTGCTACTGCTGCCACTCAGCCTGTGGATGTTCTCAAGACAAGGATGATGAATGCCCAGCCAGGAGAGTACAGGTCAATTGCACAGTGCTTCCTCTACACAGCAAGGACAGGCCCAATGGGATTCTTCAAGGCAAGTGAAATACTATCTTGACGTTATCCTTTGCACACAATGGGGAAGGGAGATACAGTTAAACACTATTGTAGTACCATGTAGATATAATATGGCCCAGGTGCAATGATGCATAAATAAACTGTAGTTATGGAAGCAGTATTGGTCGATTTGACTCCTAGATGGTCCTTACACTCTGATCCTTTCTGTATTGCATGCTAGCATTGAATGGTACAAGCATATAGACTGACAGGAATATGAAATCAATAGAAAATAGTGTAATAACAAGGGCTTATAGACTCCTAAAGGAGAAGAGGGCACGTAACTAGGCACCTGGCAAAATTCAAATCTAGGCTAAAAATAGTAAAATCCCCAGTATGTATAGTGCAGTTCAGACAGCTGTTGTTACTATAATTAGTTACAAACCACTGTCCGGTTTGAATTTTGCTAGGTACACAGGACAGTATGGCAGTTACATGCCCTCTTCTCCTTTAGGAGTCTATAAGCCCTTGGTAATAATGATGCAAGGCACTGGTAGGATACTCTGTCCATGGCTAGATATCATAATGGATTACCAAATTTAGCAATGTCTTACTTTCTATTTCAGGGCTTTGTTCCAGCCTTCATTCGACTCGGACCCCACACTATACTGACATTTATCTTCTTGGAACAGTTGAGAAGATTGTTTCCTCCAAAGTAGAGCTCTTTATGCTATTATTACATTGTATGTCATGGTCATAAAGAATGCCATAATATCCTTCATCCATTGAATATCATGTAGCATAGACACAAAGAAGCCATGCAATCATAATTATTATTATTATTATATGACCATGCCATCACTATAATAATATCATGTGTGTATCATTCAGCTTTGAGAATTATTTCCAGTTCCTGTCCCTCCTTTAAGCGTTGGACGTCCTTATCCTTCCTAATCCACACATTGGGTAGTTTTCTGATCTTGGTTACGTCTTCAGGCGTTATTTCAAGCTCCCCACAGCAAGACTCGAGCAGAGAGGAGTAGTTCAAAGATGGCACCTCAACTTCAACAAAATCACTGTCTTTATCCTCCACACCTGGGACTCGTACTCTGACAATTAATGGTGCTGTCATAGTGGTGTTTGATTCACTAGCAAGGTTTTTCCCATCACTGCTAGTCTCACGTGTGCTTAAGCTTGCTACAGACTTACGGTCAACTGCATCTCCAGCTCTTTCAGAGTTGAGACTAACTCTACTAGTTGAGTTCACATCTATACTTGCTACAGGTGACGCTAAGTCCACACTATCAAAGTCATCTGAATCTAAGGTGGCATATGGAAACAAAGGACTTTTCAAGTAGTTAGGCACAATAGGCAAATGGCTTGTCCCTTCAGAACATCTTTTGGTGAAATCTTTGTCTGGTTCAATCTTCAATGTTGCTAGGACTTCAGTCGAGGTGGTGAGTTCATGGGGGAGTTCGCCCTTGAAAGTCTTTATGCCGACATCAGCACCATTCTGGAGCAGGATTTGGGCAATGGTTGCATGGCCCCTCTTGCAAGCCCAGTGTAATGCAGTCCTGCATAGAAGGTATTATGCAGCTATCAATGTAATCCCCGACTACCCCCCTCACGGGGTATATAGGGGGCAACATAGGGGGGTTTCTGTATTAGCCATCGATTTGTACCCCAAGGGAGGGGCATTAGCTCTAGTCTGGGGTACCAGACCCTTCACAAGAATACCCCAGACTACATTAGCTCATTTTCAGATCAAAGAAGCATACTAATATTCTAATAATAGCTACTCAGAAGTGCCCCATGGCAGGGGCATTAGCGAGAATGAATTGCTAATCCCCTTCAAATCCCCACCCCGTAGTCGGTATACTGACATTGCAATATTGATAGGTGCATTATTGAAATGAACTATTACTAATTCAACTTACCATCCATTCATGGCATTTTGGGAATTGATACTTATTCCGCTGTTGATCAGTCTCTTGACTGCCTTCAGGTTCCCAATGCAAGCTGCCTCCCTCAGGGCTTCGTCCGGCTCCATGATGCCCGCTCTGACGACCTATACCATACCACGAATATTTGGAAATTTCTATTTAACTTTTTTATCCGAAACTGCAAATTTACGGTTTGATGTTCATTCAGTGTGACACAGATCAAAGATCCTAACATTTGTCTAGCCACGTAAGAAGGTGTTTAGATCGCTGTAGAGATGACCAAGGAGCCAAGGAAAGTACAGCTGACTGTGATTACGCAAGAGATCGAAGATACCGACGACCCACCCTCACTACCTGGCGATCGAGATGGATCGGCCAGCAGCGCAGGTGGTGGCGGGGAAAGCAGCGAAGGAGAGGGTGACATTGAGATAGAGCATGTTGGAGACGAGAGCTCCTCGGGCGGTGCCTCTGTGCACGGCCTACTGCCTGCAGGGAACATCACCTTCGATGTTCGCCGGCGCACGTTGATCAACATCTATCAGCGCACCATCCTGGAGGAGTTTTACCGTTGCGGGATGACCAGCGCCTCGCTCATGCTCAATCACCTTCACACGGCAGCAGCCGAAAAGACAGGCTTGGACATGTCCGTTGTGAAGGTACATGCAAATCGTATAGATGGGCTAGTTTGGGGCGGTTTGCGTTTGTGTTTTCACTTTCTCGGTCCGCGCATTCCATCGAAATCTCGCGGTCAGTTGGTATCAATCGGGGTTCACCGGTGGGCGGTGATCCCCCAGAAATCTACCCCCACAAAACCAACGTGGGGAATTATATAGAGTAACCGCAGTGCGGCATTTAACAGAGGCATCATCCACCGCGCGGTGTTGAATATGCAATCAGCCCAGTTAGCGCTGTTCTTGTGTAAACTTTCTTTTGCGAGTTTAGTTTAGTTACGTAGTGAGTAGACTTGAGTGTATATAATTAGATAAGTTCTTAGTACTAGCAAAAGTTCGGATCAAGGCTCAGTATAGTATTGTTGAATTGAAGACAGTCATTGTTACAGTCAGGTATCTAGGATGGAAGCAAGATCTGAAATAAAACATCTATGATCTTTGCTGATGAAGTACTATTTAATATTCTACTCTCTTCTCTACCATTGGCTGCTGGAGTATAATATAATTTATGCTAACGTTAGTAGAAATTGTAATCGATGACAACTAGAGAACGTTGTAAGTATGTGTCGACCCGCAAGGGAGGCAACGCTCTCATGCACAATGGATACGCCTACTATAGAGTGCGAAACGGCGAAAACGGCAGAGTTTTCTGGAAATGTGTCAAACTCGATTGCAAGGCTCGAATCAGTACGGTGAATGATTACATCGCCAGTTGTAGACACGAACATAACCATCTCACGGAAGAGGAAGAAAATAAGGTATGAGAAAATAGAGCAGATTGCTACTTATGCATTCAAGACTAGTGTAGATTGGACTTGTGCTAAGTCTGCATATACTCCTAAAATATACAATATCATTTTTTTCCCAAGTGAGTAGTGTCGTCTAACATACAGCTAGCTTGATATCGTATGCATGTGTTCGGAGGATTCAATGTTTAATGCTATGCACACAGTTTAATAGTACCTGTTCTGCTGGTATATGAATCGATAAGTGTTAAGTTTAGATTCACACAAGGTGATCTATCTGTTTTGTGATTGAAGCCACATGTGCGTATATTTGTGTATATAGGGGGCTTGGTATGCGTTTGAGTGATTTCTACATGTTGTTTTACAAGAAAGAGATAAAACCTATGTACAGCGTCCAAATATGCAGGGACAATGTATGAATGGTGCTACGACAATGAGACAATCTACTATTGAAATCTCTATTATACAAAACACATACATTCACTATCTCTCTCTCACACACACTGTCACATACATGTACACTATGCAGAATTGGATTCGCAACAGAAGAAGACCAACTGCGGTGAAATCGGCCGAGAAATTTGTTGAAAAAATCTCCCAAGGAAATCTTCCTCCAGTTCCAACTATTCCTAATATCCCAAGTTTGCCCACGAATATGACATCAATGGGATTGTCAACTCCATCAACACTGTCTTCTGATTCGTTAGTGGTGACATCATCAGCACAACCTAGTACATCTAATCTGTCTAATCTGAGCCGGACACTGGCAACTCATTTATTACCAGAGCCCAAAAGAGTGTGCACCGACTCAGGTAGGTGCTGTCTGTGTAAGGGGAGAGAGGTGCCATAAACATGACTTCATCCAATAGCTAGCCAACCAGACCCATCCAGTAGAGGTCATGCACCTAGGTTGTGTGGGTTGGTATAGAAAACCTGGAGCCATTGGTATGACTTTGGTAGATGGCATCTACAGTGCAGTTCCACTGACCCCACTTGACCTACCCCTTCACCTTTCATTGGCCCTGCATGACCTGGAAGTAGCCCACTCACTGGGGCTGCCTCATTTCCCTCAAAGTCCTTTCATTAACAACCCTTCTCTCTCACTCACTACTCTGGCCTCCCCTAAACTGAAACCTAAGTCCACCTGTTGGGACTTGGTACATGCATGCAGTAGTATCCTTGTCCCTCTTTCAAGCTCTCCTGACCACTACAGGGAAGAGGGGAAATTTGTTCT
This sequence comes from Stappiaceae bacterium, assembly GCA_964291365.2. Taxonomy (GTDB): domain Bacteria; phylum Pseudomonadota; class Alphaproteobacteria; order Rhizobiales; family Stappiaceae; genus JBDWFY01. The sequence continues at coordinate 647,805 of OZ219999.1, read as the reverse complement.
ATTCTGTTCCAAAATTTCATTTATTCGGCCTCACCACTCTCCCACCATCCATACATGTAGTCATTCAACTCCTACCCTCCATCTCTCTATACATATGTGTGTTGATCTGTATTGTTTAAAGTGGTGTAGGGTGATGTCACCATCCTTTTCAAGCAAGCTGTCTGTCCTAGCTATTATCTATGATTATCCTGGTGCTTTCCCTGCTCTGCTGCCCTCTGCTTTCCGTCGCTGTTCTGTACTTGGAATCTTGCCTTCTGTCTTGCCTCCAATTAACCATCCAAGCTTGAGGCTGGTGATATCGCTCACTGCCCTTTTTAATCAGTTGACCAATACACATACAGGAGGAGGAGACGCTATCCCTGTTTATTCGCACCTCTCTCTGATACTATGCATGTACTTTCTCATCTACATGAAATTCAGTAGATCTATCTTTATTCTACTATATGTACATGTACATGTACATGTATACACTTGCTGCCTAGCCCCTTAGTTCCCTATCAATACTTCAAATCCCCCTTAGGTGCCCACCAGTCTCTGGGTCTCCCTCACCTCCTGTGTTTACCGGCTAGTGGCTGTGGCAGAATGATGCTAGCTATTAATCATTTTGTCTACCACTCTGCATTTTCTCAAGCTACATATGCATGTAAACTTTGGCCTGCCTTCCTCAGTGTCTCTGGATAGATCCTGTCCTAATTGGGGCCCCCACATGCACACCTCATGCCTAAGCTGTCTCCCTGCCTCCCTCTTTTCCTGCTATGCAAATAGCTGGAGTCACAACTTAACCTTCCCATAAGCAGAATGGAGGAGCCTAGTTCCTAATAGTTACACCCACGTTTGGGGACCCAACACAATTACTGCCCATTGAGAAGAGGTGCCCAAGCATAGGTAGTTGGGAGCCTTAGCACAACATAATTACGTCCTACGCACATTATTTAAAATTTGTAACCGCTAAAGTGTGCATCGATGCAGCCCACAGCTATGCATGATGGCCCTTTGATTGGTGCTGCCTTCTCATGCCTGGGGGAAAGCCACCGCATGCACACCCACACATTGTCTTGATCTCTCCACCACCTGCGACAAGAGTATGCCGAAAATCCTAGCTGGTGCACCAACACGCATGTACATGTATGTCTGTCTGTCTGTATAATATAGACTAATTTAATTTATGCCAATGTACTGAGAGGTAGTGGTTTAGAATCCTGATTCAAACATACAAACGCTGATCACCCTGATAATCATTATGTCCCATCAACTATCAAAGTGTGATTATATAGGAACTTTAAAATTATTTTTCTTGCTCACTAAAATAATACACCTACAGTTTACACGTCTCATACAATGGATTTATTGTAGATTTAGTCATGGTCTATACCTCTCTTCTCTCTCTCCTTGCCACCTCCAAGAAAATTCCCTTAAAGTTCAAAAACATTACCTTTCCACTCCAAAATATCCCCCTATGTGTCCAAATCTTTTGTCAGTACAGTGTCTTAGTCACGGCCAATATATCTTCTTTCCCCTCTTTCCCTGCGTAAAAGTTCCAGCCCTGTTGTCTAGGTGATAATATTCCCTACATGGCATTGGTCCCAAATCTATTGTCGCTATAGTGTCTTAGTCATGGGCGATATCTCTCCTCTCTCTCCCCTCCTTCCCTGTATACAAAAAAAAAATCCCTCTCATTTATCAAAAGGTGTGATGTTGCATACTATAACTTAAAAATTTCCCTACCAACTCCAAAATATCCCCCCCCCCCCCCCCCCCCCCCCCCCCCCAAAAATCTTTGAATATCTTCTCTCCTCTCTCTCTGCATGCTTGTGCTAAAAATTCCCAGCCAGTGTGACATTTTGGAACTTAGTTTACAGTGTACCTGCCCACTGGAAAATATCACTGTAGACACAGTTGCTTAGTCGTGGGATAGCTCTCCTCTCCTCTCTCCTCTTTTTCTGCATACTTGTGCTAAAAATTCCTAGATGTTGGAACTTAATAGTTAATCTTCCCCCTCAAAAATGCCTCCTCCATGTCCCAAGTATTTGTAGATGCAGTATCTAGTATCTTAGTCATGGGCTGTCTCTGCCTTTGCCTTCTCCATTTTATCCCCTTCTTTGCACATGTGTAGGTGAGAGTCAAGCTGGTTGCCTCCATAATAGTCCCCTCTCTGTCTCTGTCTGCTATAGGTTAAGTATAGTTTATCTCTCTCTCTCTCTCTCCACCCCCAGAATGTTCCCCCATCCCACATTGTTACTGTACCTTGTACCCATGACTTCATCCATGGTGCATCCACCTTATTAGTTCAGCCTTGTATTGTATTACAGTGAAATTATGTAATCTACTTTCATTTAGCCATGGCCATCCCATTTCTCTCCCTGCCTGCCACACCCACTCCCGCCTTTGTGCCACACCCATTTCCTCCTCCCCCCTCCCAACATTTTCCTCCTACTTTCCTTCTATCTCTCCCACCCTGTCTATTTCTTGTGCCCCTCATTTCTTCATCCATCTCTTTCCCCTTCCCTAGCCTTGTCCCCAAGCTCTTCCCAGTGTTTCAATGTTGCATGCTGAAAAGCATCATTGGAAAGAGCTGGGAGGAGCCTGGAGGATGAGGCTACCCTCCCCTTTCTGCTCTTACTCGTTTACTTTCTTCTCCTTAATTGTCTTCCTCTACAGCTCTCTCTAGCAGTCTATCAATTCAGCTCCCACCTGCACCCCAGTCTCAACCAAGTCAACAGCCTCCATCGCAGCAACCTCCGCCACTTCAGCCTCAGCACCACATCTCAGTGTCCATTCCCCAGCCCCCATCCTCCCTGGTCACTGCCCACCACCCACTACAGCTCACTCCTCCCTTGCTCTCGTCGTCCTCTCTGGCCATACCACAGACCGTAATCACCAGCACCAGCAGTGCTTTGAGTAATGGCAGTTCTTCTTCCCATCAGCAACAGCAACAACAACAACAGCGTCAATCTCAATCGCTCTTGGTGAAAGTTCGCATCTCTGGGAGCGGAGAGAGCGACTTTGTTGAAGTTGAAGTGCCATCTTTGAGCTACTCTTCTCTGCTCAAGTCTTGCTGCGAAGAACTGGAACTCGTACCGCATGAGATTGCCAAGGTTCGTAAACTACCCAATGTCTGGGTGCGGAAGGATAAGGACGTACAACGCATGAAAGAAGGACAGGAACTGGAAATCATCGTCAAATCGAGCACAAATCCCAATTCCACCCCTCCCCCAATCACAACCATGCTCACTGTCAACCCTTTCTCCATAGCCACATCTAGTAATAGTAATTTAACTCTCATTACGTCAGGGGCGAGCATTAGTGGGGGAAATCATGGCCTGGGGCTTAGGACGGAGACTGATAATGGACTACTGGCTGCTCTGACGAATGATGGACCCGTCTCTATGCCAGAACTGACCAATGTAGTGGCTGGAGGGGGAAACCCTGGTAATCAAATTAATGGATTGCACTAGGACGCCATTATCAAAATTAATTATCATTTCAAGCACTGCTGTCACTCACTCACTCACTGTCACTATACAATCAAGAAGTACTCTTGCTTCAGTGAAAGCAAAAAATCTCATGCATTATGCTATTGGCCGAGTTTCACATTTGCTACATATCATTTTCAATTTAACAGGATTGCAGCCAGGTCAAATTACTATCTGTGTTGTTCTATTTATGTTTCAATTTCAATTTTTCTCTGCTATACTGTACTGTACTGTACAGATGTATATCACTATTTTTGCTACCACTACACAGTAATGATGTAATGGCAGTCATCATTAATAATATTCATAACAGCAAATAAAACCACAGATATGTTAATGATATCAATTAATACACCCTACTATACTTATGACAGGGGTACCACATTTGTGGGGATCAACACAGCATGTACTGAACATGTACACTTGAACTGACAGACTTGGGCCATAAATCATGAGGGATTTGTGATTTCTGACGAATTACAACAATGAACATAGCAGTGACCCAAGTGATAATGTGACGCTTTTATTTGCTAAAAATGACAAAGTTATGCACTCTAGCTGTCCCACAGTGCTATGATCTGACAGCTATACTATTTGGAAACTTGGTTTTCAACAGTGCACCAGTTTGATAAGCAGTGATGAATTTGAATGCTGTTGCCTTGTCCTCACATTGTAGAAATGACCCAATACTGGCTACGAAATTCAGTCCATCTAGGAGGTACTCTATCACCATCACAGGCAGTAGCAAAACAGCAATCAACAAGTTCAGGGGAACTGCCAACACTTTCATTGCCACCTCTTGTAATGTCATTTTTCTGGCTTCAAGTATTTGTACGTGTTGGAGATAGACAGATAGATGTTTCAATAAATTATTTCACTTTCGATGCTGTATCGATAGTGTGTGCGTTAGTGGGGTGGAGAGGGGATTATCAAAATAAAACTCGACTCTAGTCCAAAATTTGAAAAGACTACGAGATATTTTCTACAAGGGACAGTACCGCACATACGGTACGAGCATGCGTCTCTATAAACTTACAGTAGTGTACAATCGGAAAGACGACAGCTTTCTGGCGAAACACGAGCAAACGCCAATTCACAGTCGACACGAAGAATAACCCAGTTTTCGAGTTGCAAACGTTGAAGAATCGAATGGCGCGAGCTGTACAAAGTTTTTATACTAAGGACTCGACTAGGATCGACCGATCGCCATGTGACGTCATCGTGTGATCGCAGTTTTTATATATAATATTATAGAGATCTATGTACGTACATGTCAAAGTGCAGTGCAGTGCACATGGTCAGCACGTTGACATGACGAGCATACAATATTAATAGCATGTGCACGTACGTACGTGTTTGATAGTATAGTATATAGATAGAGTGTAAAACACGTGTGTGAAGCCATTTCTCCAGTGAAAATTAGATGAAGTGGTGTAGATAATGCAATGCACCATGTGTAACACCTAATTTTTGTTTACACAAATAAAAACATAAAATGCTAGAAATCTGTGATGTTTTTGAGTCCTCGCTCTTCGAAAAAGCGATGCTTCTTTTTCGAAGTGTCCTGTGTCTTTGGAGCAAAGAACTGACTGATCTTAGCACATCCAGCTGAGACCGAATCATCATCATCATCTGGCCTGAGAGAGAGAGAGAGAGAGAGAGAGAGAGAGAGAGAATTACATCATATACTCCATATAATGACAATGACAATGAGCCTGACTGTGCTTACACATTGTCAATCAACACAATAACTATGCTACATGTAAGACAACTTGACTACATACACACACACATGCATGGCACACTTACCATCTCACTTCAATAGCCTTATTGTCCAAAATAGTCCTGCAAGTGGCCCAGCTGAATCTCACCACAGTCGGGTAACCAAATACGGTATCCACTGAAGAAGACAACCAGGACTTGGTCTGAGGATCTGTAGCATTGTGTGTGTGTGTGTGTGTGTGTGTGTGTGTGTGTGTGTGTGTGTGTGTGTGTGTGTGTGTGTGTGTGTGTGTGTGTGTGTGTGTGTGTGTGTGGAGACTACATGTGGTACAGTTCACAGGAGGTACATCTGGAAGGTCGGTAGGTATACAGGAACAAACAGGTGTTGTGACATCACATTAAATCATATGACATCACAACAGTAAATGAGAACTACAGAAGGTAACAAGGTCTATCAAATTGTCCCCTTAGAAAAATTAAGATTCTTGGTGTACAAGGCACTGTATACTTTGCACCCACTGAACCCCTTTGACTAGTATAAACAGTGGATCCGCCAAGCCATAGAGTTTGTGGTGAAGGGGCATGAGACCAGTTACATATTATGGTGCAGTTGAGGGAGAGAACTCTAACCAAAATGTCATAGGTTTCACCAGTTTCAACTTCATTAGTAAACCTAATATAGATTTTATACTGCTTGTCAGAAAGCAAATTGAAATACCGTTTAATAGGATAGATAATCTATACCAACTCTTGGTAGAATAAATTCAAGCTTAAGGTTTGTCTTGGAAATTTTGATCACTATCAAACCTGAAAACCACTGTGGAGTAGTAACCGTTTTTTTTAATCAGTATTGGATTGATTATTTTAAACAAAAAAAGGTGGTTGTGAGAGCGAGGAGGTACTGGAATGTATAACAGTTACACAGGGGCTTCTTTTTTGTCTGCTTCTTTCAGGAGAGTCATTGGCAGTTGTGCATATCTCAACTGTCCTAGTAATTAGTGCAACCTATATGCTGAATAGCAACCACACAGCACAGAGTGTATTCCATCTGGGTAGACTTCTCCCTGTCTTCCTACAAACAAAGCCTTTGACAGCAACAAGCCATGCTCCCTAGCTAGCTGGAGGGTCACTAGAATAGTTTGTTTTTAGCCTCATCTCCAGGGTCCCTTTTCGCAGAAGGCTGTATAGAGTTCCCAAGAGACAAGAGAATCACACAAAAATGACTGAGCTATAGAGTATGTGTGTACATGTATGCAGTGTATGCGTTGCACTACATGTATGTTTATGTGTGTGTGTTGAATGGAGAGTAGTAGGTGCTAATGAGGTGACATTCACCACTAAACTATTGACCCATTCCAGTTCAAAGGAGACAGATAATGCCATGGTGCCATACATGTTGACATAATCTGATGGCTGATGGTAGCCTAGCAACCCAGGGACTAGCATATCCACTGTTCCATGTTCAAAGAAGACTGGAGGTCTATCAATGCTACCAAAATCTTTAGATAGTACAAATCCTGAGGAATAGGAATGGAATGCAGAAAAATAGATGAAGGTAATCCTGCTAGTATTTGGTAGCACTACAAGTCAGGTAACTGGCTAACACAATTACTTTTGATGACTGTGGGTAGACCACACTGCGCCTACCTGGTAACTGGTAGCTAGAGTAACAGACCACAAGTTAGACTTCAGTAGAGAGGTAGTAAACATGTTATGATAGCAATTGGCCAAAAATTATATATAGTTATACATGTGCACGTGTCCATCACATGCCTAACCTACTCTACCACAAACTGTACAAGGACACCTGATGGCCACATGTATTAGGTACAACATGAGTCCAGCTAGCAATATTAGCCTAGCCATAGATACTACAGTGAGCACAAGTCATAGTGGCTGAGAGTAAGATACACATGTAGGTGAGGGGAGAAACTCAAACACAAGCTAAGGCACAACCAATTAAGATGGTCTTATCAGTGTAGATCAAAGGCAAATGGTGATAGAGTAATCCAATGGGAGTTGATTACCAATCGTCACATAAAGTGACGTCTTTGCTTGCAATCCAGCATCTGTTCAGGTGATGAATACTGCTCTACAGGACTTTGAATGGACTTATGTGTCATGTGGGGACAGTGAACTCAAGATCCTTACATAACTGGCCAAGCTAGTGAATCAAGTTAAGGTATGGCCCTAGCTGAGCTCACTAATGAAATTCATACAACTGATGATTGAGCATCCTTCTATCAAAGTTACTGCCTCAATTTCACATGTTTATAAATTTCAGCAAGTGTATGCTAAAGTGCAGTTTTTTTATGTATGCAGATATATTACCCTCGAACACAAATTTACAAAACTAGCAACACAATAAAAAAGCATTTCTAAGTATTAATAATCACAATTTTAATGAATTATGAGCCCTGTATGCGAGTGAGCATATAAGAGAGAGAGAGAGAGAGAGAGAGAGAGAGAGTACAAGTGTGTATGTGTCTATCCATCCCATTATTGAATTTTGCTCAGAATCACATGGTGGGTGGACAATTCTACATACTACTATCCAGTAACACCAACCACAAAATAACATTTAAACAGATAATATCACAATGCATGTATTACATACAGGCACCTTAGTATTTGCATGTACACAGTACATCACTATTTGCCAACCACACAACAGCAGCCAATAGCTGTAACCATAACCAGATGTACACAAAAGCTCACTACTATGGGGTACATACATAGTGAAGGGACATTTATATGCTACATACCTAAACCCAGTACAATCACGACCACATAATAGAAAGGTACAACAACTGACACAATACACATTCAGACTACACACACCCTCTCTCTTCCTATTGAGCAATACAGCAACTGTTATAGTGGTATTAGTACAATAATATCATTGCAGACTTCAGTTTTGGTTTTACACAAACGTACCTGAAGGATAGCCACTGCCTAGATTGTAATCTTGATAGCCAGCCCCGCCCTTCTCCACGTACACCCATCTCTTAAGACACTCATCCCTCACCACCTAAGGTTGAATAGGAATTAGTTATCAATGTAATGCATTATGAAACTACATTAGGACAGTTTATCATACATAGTACATTAGGATAAGTACGTGTTGGGTATGTATGATAGTAGAAAAAAAACATTAGATAAAGCATAGAAATACAGATGGTTGGAATATTATCATAAAGGCAATCTGTTTAAAATTCAACCGCAGTTTAACCAAATAATATCAATGCAGCTTTACTACGTTACAGACCTATGACTAAAGCATTGGATCACCACCTTGCATGGCACGTTGAAAATTAGCACTTTGAAAGTTAGTACAATGCATTGACGGTCTATGCCCCCAAGGTACATACTGGCAATAGTACTATTATACATACAGACAAAACTGCCTCTAAAAATATGGACATATTCTTTCAGTTGTGACACCTTTTAGTCATCCTATAGTACGAGTATTCTTGTGCAATAGCTACTTGGGCTCCACTAAATTCAATACAGTTCAACATGTGGTGAATACTAGTGGGGGGGAGGGGGTTTAATCCATTACATAAAAATATACACTGCAGTAACTACAATGTAAACTTGTACTGGCCACAAACTAATAATACTCTGACCACATCTGCCCATCATTATTAAAACCAACGATGTCATCATTAATAAACTTTGCTACTAGTTTCAGTACCTCACCTTAGCGCATATGCTGGCAGCGCTGACTATGGGGAAAAGTGCATCTGCTTTCTTTGTAACCTCAATGGTTAGCTGGGGGAACAGCTCGTGAAGCTTGGACTGGTACTTGCCTGGGTCGCCCACTGTGTCCACATATACCTGTGTGTGTGTGTGTGTGTGTGTGTGTGTGTGTGTGTGTGTGTGTGTGTGTGTGTGTGTGTGTGTGTGTGTGTGTGCATATTGAGTAGGTTGTTTATGTGTACTTTTGGTGAATATTAGGGAATATCCAACCAACAATGTATAGTTTAGAAACCAAGAAATATTATAATGAAATTGTTAATTACAGCATTGGATAAGGGTGCATGTAGCACATAATGATAGAGATGTGCCAGAATTTGTTTTAGTTGCATAGCTAAATTCTGCATACATGCACTTGTATATGTTTGTGCAGCAGTTTAAATATATCCCCTACTTACTTCCTTGAGGTTCACACCATCTTCAAGGACCTTTCTTATCAGCCCAATGGCTGTATCATGGGAGAGGGCATTTAGGCTGTACTTGGTTCTGCAAAGGTAGGGACACTCATAAATTGGACGACCCTTTACCAACTCCACATTACCTCTGAAGCATGGAATTGGAAATGTGATTTGGAGACAATATCTCAACCTTCCAGCCAAGATACTCTGCAGTATTAATCATCTCAAACAATTTCTCCCTCTGTTCCTCTTTCAAAATCTTGGAATCTGCAACAGAAAAGTAGCTGGTATTCTAAATAAAGCGCACCACAATACCCCAGCCCTCTCACCTGCTACTCCGAGGTCCTTTACAGCATCTTTCATAGCCAGTGGACAGAAGGCAGTTCCATAAACCATAGGACCTATATAAGTATAAAAGAAAACATCTATATGAAGTTCAGAAACTTTATTCTGAAGCTTAGAAGCTTGGTGGCTGACCTAGGACAGGTCCTCGACCGGCTTCGTCTATTCCCATGCAGCATTCTTCTCTCTGGGTGACTTCAGGCACTGCAGACTGTAGACTACGGCTAGTCAGTGTGTCAGCGAGGAAGGCGCTCACGTCCACCACAGCCGCCATTATTTAACCTACTGCGCATGAGTAGTAATGGACTCTAGAGTACATTGACCTTTGATCCGTAACGATGTTAATATCATCTGGTAATGGTCGAAAGATGATGCAATCACAATAGATGCGATCGCGCGAACGCGCGAAGCAGATTAGCACCTTTGTCATGAAAAAGGCTAGCTTGAATTTATGGCTGGTCTAACATTTCGTGATGCTGTTGAATCTGATGCTGACAGCATATTCCAGGTGCATATAGCCTCTATCAGGCAGCTCTGCTCAGCCCACTACTCCAAGGAACAGATCAGTGGCTGGATTAGAAGACAAAGAAAGGAACGATACATCCAGCTGATTGCCAGAAATGATGACTTTGTCGTGGCAGAAGATGGAAGTGGACAAGTGATAGCATTTGGACACTTAGGACCATGCACAGATAGAGAACAATTCTCCACAGAAGTAAACTTTGAGGTGTACGGTTTTTATGTCTCACCTTTGGTCACGAGACAGGGAGTTGGTCGGAGACTGATGGCAGAGCTGGAGAGAAGAGCACTGAAGCAAGGGTGTGTGCGACTGGGAGTGTGCTCTACACTGAATGCTACTCCTTTCTACAAGGTGTGTGGGTTTGTAGTATGCAAGGACTCTCACTGTCACTGTCTAGGTGGAGTGGAGCTGGAATGCAAAGTACTAGAGAAAAGCATGACAGAATAAATTTTTTTGCAATACTCATAATCAATATACCAATCTATGATACATTGTACTAGTCCACTATTGAGGAACAGTTGAGTTACATTCCATAAGAGCCGAGTATATACGGCCTGTCTTTATTGACTAGGGTGCACCAGGCATGCATGGTATTACATAGTATAGTCGGTGATTGAGCCACAGCAATAACAATCCTCCTTCACTAGCTATTTAAAGATAAGGTTACCATTAAATAGCATTCTCTAATGCATCTTTGAGCTGAGCTGCAACAGTGCTAAGTCCTGAGTCTTTAAGGAGCTCGTGGAGACCCTCCCAGGTAGCAGGATGTCCTGGTGGTGGGTCGGTCAGCCAGTGGTTGAGAACAGCACTGCAACAGTCTTCAGCATCCTTTTCCTTAGACCATACCTCAAGCTGTTCATAGGGAGTTACAAAATCACCTATTTTTCTCCATTTATGGAAGATGAGAGGCTTTAAAAGAAACTTTTTCACTTCTCCGTCCTTATCTCTCCATTTGAACATGTTCAAATTTTTCATGTTAGGTACTGCTGCACATTTGTGTGCACATATATAATTTTAAAAAATAATATTATGTCATAACAGCTTCTCTTACACATGCCAGCTGATTGTGCTGCAGCTTTGTCAGAATTAGTGCTTGATACTGGGGAAGATGCTAAAGAGAGGGAGAGAATATGGGCTGTAAATTAATTTGTCCACAATCTTTCCCCAGCTATTAAAGCTGGGGGTGACCTGGAAATGTAGTAAGCTGACTTACCATTGCTATCTGTGTCTTCAGCTATAGAGGGCATTTTTGAATCCAGCGAGCGAGACTTTTTGGTAAGATCCTTCCTAGGCCGCTTTGCCTCAGGAACAGCATCTGTTATAGAGCATTCACAATGAAGAACAAAACAATACCCACATTGTCTAACACTACATAGATGTATACCTGATTCAGAAGATGATCTCTTCTTTGATGAACGAACTGAATATTTTAGGAAGAGTGAACAAATACATAGCTCACATAAGGTCCCTAGCCTCAAGAAAGGGCAAGGGAACAAGACCAAACATAGTCATGCATAACCAGAAACAATGAATATGTTTATCCCACTAATCTATAACCAGAAAAGAGAGCTTACTGGGAACTTACTCTAAAGTACATCAATTTTATTGTAGAATGTCATATGTACCTGTAGTGAGTATTGGAGGTTCAATGTCAAGCATCACTACATTGAATGGCTCTTTGGCTCCATTCAGTTTAACTTGGCATTGAAGAGAAGGAATATCTTCTCCTTCACGTGGTAGAATTTTAGCAGAGAATTGACACTTAGGGATTATTTTGCCCTGTTCATAGCTGTCTACAAGTCGCTTTAGCACCTGAAGATCATGAGCAGTATTAATAATGCACAAGACAATAACAACATTATTGATGACGTACAACTGGAGGAGTATTTGGAGTAATCTTCCATCCACCTTCAACAGAAGTGTCGTCTAATGGGACATCTATATTGATGTGGTCAGTTTCGAATTCGACAACAATTTCTTGATCCAATTCAGCATCTTTTCTTTTGTACTCTCTCTTCACAGCCTAGCGACCAAATGATATTTATATAGCATGCTATGCAAACAGTGTGCATACTCACGTTCAGATGTGTTTTTGTATTCCAAGTCATTACAATGTCTATTTTGAGACAGCAATTGCTTATACTTCTCTGGTGGATTAAGTGAAAGATGGTAGTTCCGTATTCACGTTGACAAGATCCCTCTTGCCCTACACCTAGTATAGAGAACCCGTTAAGTTTGACAGTTCCGGAGCAATTGTCTTCAGAAAAATGACCTCCTATCTTCTTAAAGATGTAAGGGAGGGTCTCCTGTGAGCAAAAGGCTCTCACAAAGCTGAGCTTAGAAGCATTTACTGACTTGGCACAGTGTTCCATCTCCATGGTAATGGCCTTTGCAAACTTGCATATTGGCTCACAGCGTAGTAAAAATATTGCACTTACAAGCTGAATGTCCTCTGGAAATTGGTATTGGCCGGCCACTGATGCCTTAATACTGACAGTACATTTATCTAAACCCTCTGGAAGAGTTCCTTCACTGATGTGAAGTTTGAGTCCATAGTCCTCCCACTCAAACAATTGCGCAAAGTTTGTGATCTCACATATTGTTTCCCCACAAATATCAACACCACATAACTCAAAACCACCAACTAAAGGAAGAAACAGTGAATCAACACAGCACTTTGACCTACAACTGCTACCGTATAGCCTAAAATTTTCGAGGTTGAAAATTTTCATGGATTTTGCAGGTCTGACCATGGCCACGAAAATTTTCTCCTGTGAAATTTCAAGTTCATAACAGCTGCAATGTGTGGCTGGAAGCTTGACCACGTAAATTTTATCCATGAAAATTAATTTTGCAAAACCATGAAATATTTACCCCTCAAAAATTTTAGGCTATACTGTATATGTACCATTGGGTTCGGGTAGAGCAGCATCAGCATCAGCAATCATAGGACTAATAGCCCCATTCACATTTCCATTGATGTGTTGCTCTGCAGTCATGGATTGCAACTCAAGCTGACATCTCAAGCTTTCAACTTCCTCTCTTAGTTCTTCGTTTTGTTCTTCCAATATTTGTATGGTTGAAGCGCTATGTCCAGCGAGCAGCCGGGACACTTTTTTCTCTTCCTTCTGCTCCCACTGTTGTGAATCACTCGATTCTTGTCCTACAGATTTAATGGGTAAAAATAAACACAATTCCTGCATGAAGCTTATCTTAATAATATCAGTCTACCAGCAATGGAGGGTGAAGTTGGATTCCGTGGAATTTTGGTAAATGTATCTTCCTCCAGTGGCTCTGCTTTGATGAATGCGGTCGAGATTGGTTGTTCCATCTGGGTGGGCAATTGATCTTCTAGTTTCTCCACCATAACTCTTAGCCGTTGATTTTCCTTTTTCAGTAGCTTGATAGTTGAATCACTTTGATCTGAAAGCGCATTGAACCTCTGCTTCCAGGATACATCTTCTTCACTATGCACTGGTACCTGACCTACTACAACATATGCACAGGTAATGATGTAAAGACAACAATAGATAAGGAGCTAATGTACCAGTGGGTAGAATTGGTCCAGTGGTGGCTGTTGTAGTGGCCAATTCCTCCTTGGGCTGAGCTTTGACTGCAATTAATAAATCATCATCACTCTAACTTCACAACACTGATCAGAAACAGATGCCATGCAATGTACCTATGGATGTAGTCTGCTGTTCAGGCCCGGCTGGGATGTAAGTGGGGTTAGAGTGCAAACTGAGCTGTTCAAAGTCAACCCTCAGTTCATCATACTTCCTCTTTAACATGGAGATGGTGGCTTCACTACAGTTGGCAAATGCTTGGACTCTTCGACGAAGATCATCTTCCATTCCCAGTACTTTGCCATAGCGAGAGGTGAAGTCATCTTTAAGTGCACTTGTAGTGGCTGTGGACAACACAGCAAAAAAAAACAACAAACAACAAAAAAAAAAATATTTAACTCTACCCTATGCTTTCCCTCAGGAGTGCATGTGCTGCCAAAAGGGGTCACCCTTTGGGTGGCTCATACACTCCTAATAATTATTGTTGTGCTCAGTGAACATCAGCAATCTATCGGTTAATATATTTAGTTATATACCTATTGCTCGTTCCATAAGGACGTCCTCCATCTGCACAGCCAGGGGACTAAGGCCAATCTTGTGAAGAACCATTGACAAGTTTCGCCATGTTGGCTTCATCTTGTTGGCATCACTAGCTGCACTCAGCCACCTGGTGATGGCTGATGGGACATCGGGCTGACGTACTTGGATCTGCTGTTGGAAGTCTTGATTCTTCCCAGCAAGCTTGCTGAGCAGTGGAATGCCATAAGCCTTCTCCATCGCAAATATCAGCCTCATAGAGAACTGGCTATCCAACTCATATGGTGCCACTACAGTGTGTACTGTGGGTTGTATGTGCATGTGTATGTGTGGTAGTGTGTGTGTGTGTGTTTGAGATAAAGAAAAGAGGGTTGGGAGTGACGTTTGTCAGCTGTCCCCAACTGGAGGATATATGCTCTTCTACATGGGCTTATGTACTGTTGTACATGCATGATGCAATCAGTTCCCATTGGTTCAGAATCACATTCCTTAAATTATGCTTCAAAAGGATTTACGAATCCTCCCTTCCCCCTCAATTCTAATTTGTAGGTACAGTCACAATCATTTATTTAACTAAACATGATTTGTGCAATTGGGAGACTAGATGCCTGGCCTTGAGAACCAGGAATGGTGGGTTTAAGAATTCTTTTATCCCCGGGGGAACTCTCCCCATCCATCTAGTTGCTCCTAAGAAGTGGAGATGTCATATGGTTGGGCAATTAATTTAGACAGATATACTAAACTAAAGTTTTTATATACACTTCTATACCTACTTCCATGATCTTAATGTTATCTATTCTTATGTTACCTGAACTTGAAGAGGCCATCTTGCTCTTTTTTGGGCCTTAACTTAGACTGAACTGTCTAGAAGCTTAGGGGTTAATTTGTTTTTGTGGCTGACACCCTACTATTACTGTTACACATGACGCTAATTACTTGTGTGTGTGTGTGTGTGTGTGTGTGTGTGTGTGTGTGTGTGTGTGTGTGTGTGTGTGTGTGTGTGTGTGTGTGTGTGTGTTTGTGAGCAGTAGCTACAGTGTAATAGTATATCCCAAACTACCTACATTTAGATGATGATGATGTTCTATCGAAGAAAAATGCTGACTCGTCAGTTTTGATTCTCTCCTCCAGCAATACCCACTCAGACCCAAGATCTCCTATAGAAAAATGATGTTCAATAGCCGTTTACTATTATTTGAACACTGAAGTAGAGTTCTATCACTCTGTTGTAGCTAACGACATACTATTCACTCACCAAAATAGAGAATTGTAGTCTCAGCTAATCTTTGGAACTCTGGAGTCCTCCATTTCTTTCCAAAGTCCTCTGGAGATCCTCCAAACACAATGGCTGCCTCTAGTCCAGGACAAACAAAGACAGCTGTCATTGAGTGACCCCACCGTGATAGTCTCTGGCCACCTGGAAGTCGTATCTGCACAATAATAAATTATTATGTAATGTGTAAGATACTATCGAGATACATAGCCTCGTTCCCAGGCCCATTCCTAGCTTCAGCGTGAAACATTGAAAAGCTGAGAATGGGCCTGGGAATGAGGTTAGAGATAATTATACTCAACACTGTTAATCACTGCCAGGAAATACTTGTATCATGAATGGGTTCATAATGATGTCTAGTCTACATGTGTATAATGAATACACTACACGTAAGTATACATCAAATTATCAATGGCAATGATCCATAGCCTGTGGTAAGTGGGGTGATAGTTATATTATAGGGATGGGGGGTTACTAGTGGTAAGTGCTAACATAACCGTGATGCACACAGATAACTACTCTACCAGCCACACCAGTTCATGTGGCATTTAGCTCAACATAATCCTACCGGAATAGAGCCCTTACAGGTGAATTCTGAAAATGTATGATTTTTTTTTCTAACTATATCTCCAGTAGTAGAGTAGAGATTGATGTCTGTTGTGAGCAGGCTTATTGCACTGAGAAACCAAACTTTGAAAAGTAGGGTTAAAAAGTTACTCACATTAGTGGCAAATGTAACATCTACACTCTTAGTACAGTGATGGTTGAAGAGTGTGGTGACGTAAATGGTACAAACACATGCACCTCTTAAAACAGCTATGCCATAAATGCAAACATTCCTGGTGATCATAAACTTTCAGCTTGCCTTTCTCCAAATGGAGGATTTTTTGTCAAGTGTCTTTGCTATGTCGAGCATCCAAATCTCAAACTTCAGAGCATGGTCGTACATGTTCTTCCCC
This sequence comes from Stappiaceae bacterium, assembly GCA_964291365.2. Lineage (GTDB taxonomy): Bacteria > Pseudomonadota > Alphaproteobacteria > Rhizobiales > Stappiaceae > JBDWFY01. Next base: position 631,256 of record OZ219999.1, on the reverse strand, counting down.
CCAGATATCAGCAGCTGTGGGTGGTCCGTGTTCAGGCCCAGACAGCAGGCAGAATGACTCTCCCTCCCTTCTGGCCATGGTCGCTTCTTCTCTATCTTGGTGAAAGTGATTTCCTGCCATGTGCATGCATGATATATAGGCCACAGAACACAGCTTGAAGAAATGATTCCAAGACCCTTTGTGTGGCAAGCAGTTACATTGTACAAAAGTAAATGTATGATATCTAGAGCATGTTCTTTATTGTACAGGACTTACATGTAGGCTAGTTATTAGCCAGCAAGTTACACTAATGCACCTATCAATGTAAACCCCCCCCCCCCCACCCACCCAGGGAAGGGTGGGGATTTGTCACAGAGGGGTAGCAAAAGACGCACCCCAGGGGCTGAAACTTTTGGATAATCCCCCACTAACCCCTTACTATTCCCCTGATGTGTACCCTGGGAATTGGAAAGCTGCAAATGATGTGAAACTTCCTTTATAAGTAGTATACAGAGCATATATTGTCGGTTATGGGGAGTATGCAAATGCCCCACCCCTGGGGCAGGACTCAGGGGTCAAAAGACGCTCTAATCCCCTCTACTGCCCGGGGAGGGGGGTAGTGGGGCTTTGCATTGATAGGTGCATAACTGTGGACTGCAGCTACATGTATATGCATTAGTACTCACAAACGCTGCTAAATTCTAAAACCAAACTTACAAGTTTAATAGCATCAAAATCGATGATATAAAGCTCATCTTGGAATCCATTATCCTGATACCCTCCAAACAAAATAGCTCTAATGTCACTGATGCTGTTTAGAGTGAAGTCACAAGTGGGAGGAGGTCTTGTTCCCTTGATGGTAGGAGACAACCAGAGCTCTGTTGGAAAAAAGGTACCTCACTAACAGCTCACCTACTGTTTATTAACTTTTGCGCTGCTTGCCTTTTTTAATATTGAAGATATGAAATTCATTTGTCCAGCCTTCGTTTTCGTCTCCATACGTGTTTAGTATAAACTCTGATCCAGATTGAATAGGACCAGAGCGACTGGCATAACCACCAAAAACTCCTAGATATCCATTGGCAAAGTACACAATTCCACAAGCATCTTTGATCATAGGGGTCTCCCCATTGTCCAACTCGGTGGTAGCCCATAACTCTGACCACAGGAATGCCCTCATGTCCAGCTGGCTCAAAACTTTTTTATCAGATCCATACATGTACAGTACATCACCGACGCACACACAGGCAGCTTGAGTCAGTCCAGGGTGGGGGGTTCCCTCGGTATCGATCTGCTGCCAAACTTCCTTCGTAGGCTCAAACTGCTCGACGGTTGCAGCTAGTTGACTACGCTGTGATCTAAAAAAGGGTGTCCTCCCTCCACGGACATAAATCTGTCCACTGTGCAAAAATGCATGGTGCCAGAATCTTGGAGTTGGCTCATCCTTGTTAACCTTGTCTACCATCACGAGCCAGAGGCGGTCCCCGCCTGCTGATCAAGCCGCACCCACCAAGAAAGAATGCTATAATATGGTATAATAGCAAACAGATGACATCTCCCATCCCCCGGCCCCCACCAGCTACCCTCTTTAGAGCTTAAATTCCCATCCACTCACTCATTCGTATTAGATTAGATCCACACTCAAACTCGCTAGCTAGCTAGCTCACGATTGCTTACCCTATAAACGCGCAGCTGCCTTCCTCCTCTGTCACGAATGTTATTCATGATCAAAGTTTGAACTCTAACTCAGCCACAAAAATTTGTCACAGCGAGCATGCGCGTGTATATTTGCGCGCGCGGATATCACTATGAATACAATTACAAGGGACATACTTATTATTAGCTATAAATGCTTCCTGCCTGCATTACTCTTAGACATTTTGATCTTGAAGTGCCTTTTTAAGGCACTGTGCGATGTATCTTATGCTTTCTTGTTGAATGTTATAAAACGTTGGTAGATAAAATCCAGTTGCTCCTAATTGCTCAGCATTTGGTAGGTCTTCAATTGAACTGGCATACTCGTTGAATAGCTTCAGCATCATCGGTTGAAGGTGAAGTGGAAAGAAATAATCGCGTGTTTCTATCCCATCACTGGCTAGCTTTTGGCGAATCACTGTGCGTAATTTCTTTGATTCAACCATTACTCCAAACATCCATGGAGCATCTTTTCCATAAGGGTTAGAGGGCATGAGCTTGATGCCAGGAACACCAAAGAGCTCCCTTCGGTAGCAGTGTGCGATTCGTAAGCGGTCTTCCATCACCTCTGAGATATGAGCCACAGCAGGAGTTGCAAAGGCAGCTTGTAACCCTGATATTTTGTAATTTCCCGAGAATTCGAAGTGAAGGAAATGATGGTCCTTTGAAAAGCCATGATTGGCATAGCTGTTTGCTCGATCCATAAGTTGGCTGGCGTCTTCTTCATTTTGACAAGTGCTGAGCACAAATCCACCATCTCCTGCAGTGATAGTCTTGTTTGCATACAAGCTAGCACAGGCAAAATCCCCAAATGTGCCCACCAATTTTCCACAATAATCTGATCCAATCGCTTCTGCAATGTCTTCGATGAAGACCAAGCCATTTGCTTTACAAAATTTCTGCAAAGCAGAGCAATCAGCTGGGACGCCATAGGTGTGGGTTACTATCAAGGCAGTAGTATTCTGTGTGAGTCGCTGCTCGTACAGCTCGACTGAGGGATTAAAGTGGTCTTGCTCGCAGTCAACAAACGTGGGCCTCGCGCCAACCGCAACGACGGCATTGACCACGGCAGCCATAGTGAATGCGGGTATCAGTACGTGGTCTCCATCTTTTATCCTCGCCAGCTTCAGCGCAAGGACCAGAGCAGAGTAACCACTGCTACAGGCTTTAGCGAATGGTAAATCAAAATACTTTCTTAGTTCGGCTTCAAAATCTTGTACCACGGCTGTCGCTGATGATATAGTTTCCGATTCTATCGCTTTCGCCACGCTATCCTTCGCGCCAGGTGGTATGAAGGGGTTGGAGACTCGTATTTTCCATCCTTTCTCAGGTGCTTTAGGCTCGGGATCTGGAATTCTTTCCTTTATTCGCACTGGTAGGTCATCCATGCGGATTTCTTGCGTGCTGCTGTTCATTGCGTGAAGCGTACGTCTTTAATACTATCCAATTACTCGAGTAATTAATTTTGGCGCAGCGATACCGATGTTTTATGGAGCGATCCTCGAATCTACGCATGCGCAGTAAGGCCCAACCACGTCTCCCTTCTCATTCGCCATCGCTGTTTCGGAGGACACAAGCAAAGAAGGTGAGTTGTATTTGCCGTTGTATATTAGCGCTGTAAGTCTTATGTAGCTGTCATGTCCATGGTAAAATTTGAGCCCCGAATACTTTTATTTCTGACCGCTGTGTTGCGCGTAGTTACACAAACTTTCAGAGGCGCATCATGTATCTAGGCTTCACGGTGAATAAATGAGCCCAGCGCTCGTCGTGAAAGGCATTTAGCTGACTTCTTTTTAGTTGTAGATCGAATAATTTTGTAAACCTTTCAAGCGCGGTGCTTTTGCGCTTAGTATCCATACTTATTAATTCACAGTGAGTCTCACTTCTGTCTTGAAGTAGCTACACAGTCTGGGTAAATTAACTTCTGATATTCAATAGCAAACAAAGGAATGATTTGATGGGTCTATCACAAGAATAGCGATATATTTTATACATGCCATGTCCTCTGATCATGTCATGCATACACCCGATAAATTTTCAGGCTCTCATGTATTAACAAATTTTTAAGCCCTTAAATTCTTTGTAGCATATATATACAGTTAAAATTTTACCATTGTGATCTACCTACTTTCTGCATGTGTGTGTGCTAGCTCTAGCTGATCATCCTAAAACTTATACTTAAAATTCATGAAATTTGTCTGAGTTGTCATGAAGTTGGTATGGCAATAGTACTAGTAGTTTTTTACTGCGGGGTATATGACCTTCCAGCTTTTCTTTTTTTTTTTTTTTTTTTTTTTTTTGCTTTGTTTTGTTTTGGTTCTGTATAGGATGAAGATGTCTCAGCTTATCATTGAGTATAAATGTACAGCTACAATCTGCCATGGCGTAGCTACTGTAGTGTTGTCCTTGCATATTCAATTTTTTGTGCATACAGTACTCTAAAGTCTGGAAAGCTGGACCTCCTCTCTTCCTATAGCTAGTGCGAAGGATCAGAGGAAGGTCTAGCACCTCCTTCATGTATGCATGTAAGAAGAGAGCTAGGAGGGGCCATAGCTTGCCACATTAGCTCAGCCCCTCTTCAAGAACTTGTCTACATCCTTGATATTATACTCACGCATAACATGTCACAGTGCCTCCAAGCTGTTCTCCAATCTTCAGTATCTTTTTCAGTATTTTATGAAATGCTCCATATATTATAATATGTGTACTAAAATTTTCAGTATTTTCAATATTTTGTGCTCAGAATTCAGTAAAAATACTGGCAAATCCGTATACTTGGAGGCTATGTGTCATAACTGAGACATCATGGGCAATGATTGACATACTGAAATTAAGTCCTAGCTAATTGTGGAGTCCCAACAATATTACTTATGTATGCTATTACAGCAGAATGTTAATCCTAAGATAGCAAAAGGGTATCTGCATAGATATTAGGTATGCATTATAATTATTCAAACTGAACTCTGATGCATTGGCGTCTATAGAGCACAAAATGAGCCCGGGCATAGCAGGGAGTCAACATATGAAACCTTCGTTTTATGGCAAAAATTTTACTTTTTTAGCCATAATTATTTCACTCATGAGCAGCAAGGTCTACCCGGGCCTAGCCCAGGTATGCCCTGGCCTGCATGCCACCTGTGCTCTGATGTGCACGAATTACTTAATATAAGCGATGGGGGCTCAAAACTAATAACTGGCCTTCAAATAGCTACATGCAGAACCTCATTATTGGCAAGCCTCTTGACTGTGTGTTATGACTGATCATGACTATTACTCATCAATAATGGTTCAGCTATAGCACTAGGCAGTTTAGGTCATCACCATCACTATAGTATTGTTAAAATGCCTCTAAAAGTGTGTTAATTGCTATCTGCTAGCACATGCCCAAATGAGTTTACATAACAACCACTTAAGCTACAGCAGATGCTCTTTGATGGACACCACTGTAATCCAATTTAACCATGTCCTTGTTTATACTCAAGGTGTATAATTGAGTTCATGACAGATGTATATCTTTTAGAAATTTTGTGACAGTTTCATTAAATTTTATTAGTCCAGTTCACTAGACATGTCCTTGACAACCTGGAAAGGGGTCAGAGGAATATAGTAATAAACACTGTCATGAAGTAATAATGCTTATCACTGATCGTTATTATGACACCATAATTATTAAGCAATACATTATTCCTATCTAGGAATTACCATCATCAAGAGAAATTATTAGCTGAAAATCATGGAAGATCAGCTTTCAAGCAATTCTGAGACATCACTGGATGATGAATTTGACAGAACAATTTGTCTTCGAAGGAAAATTAAATTCGAAAGTGAGCCTACAACGTGGGACCACCATCGAGGTGGTTGGGCAAATGCATTTAACACTCTTCACAATTTATACGCCCCTGATGGTATCCTCTGCATTAGTGCAGTTGAGGAGTGGATATGCGATGATAAGGTGATTGACCAGCCTTGGGTCGGATTCATTCACCAGGTACCTCGAAACAACTATCAGTGGTATCCTGATCTTGAACGACTGATGACCAATGAGCTCTTTCTTGAGTCACTGACGAAATGCCATGGTCTTTTTACACTCTCCTACGTAGTCAAAAGCTTTCTGTTGGAGAAATTGGAAGAAAATCATCTGAACATTCCAGTGGTACGCACCTTATACCCCCTCACTCCATTTCCTGAGGAGAAAAAATTTGACTGGAAAAGATTTGATGAAGCTGAGCAAAAAAGGGTCGTCTTTATTGGTGAATTTCTCCGCAACTATCAAACATTCTTTGATCTGAAGGTGCCTGATGGTTTTAAGAAATATCTCTTGAAAGCTCCAGATGTCAGCTTCGACAAGCTTCTCGACTGCAATAAGCAACCAATCACACTGAGGATAAACGACAGCGTCACCATCAAAGAGAGGGTAGATAATGAAGAGTATGACAATCTTCTCAGCTCCAGTATTGTCTTTCTTGATCTATACGATGCTCCGGCAAATACAACAGTGATCGAATGCATGGGGAGAAACACACCACTCATAGTAAATCGCTTGCATGGCATTGAAGAATACATTGGGAAGGACTACCCTCTTTTCTACGGCACTCTCAATGATGCTGAGAAAATACTTCAGAGCCGACAGCAACTCGAGGAAGCAACAGCCTACCTGAAATCTCACCCGCTCACACCTCAGCTAACAAACCAATCTTTCTTGGAAGCATTTGCCAGCTCTTCTATTTATCGCTCTCTTCCTCTGCCTCCTTCTCAACAGCAGGATCTGCAACAAACAAAATTTTCCCGATATGATTTGACCATTGTCGTCTGCTCCTACAAGAGGGTGTATAACTTGAGACGTCTTCTTGACTGCTTTGAACGGCAGGACTATCAAGGGAATTTCGAGATGATCATCTGGAACAATAATTCTGACACACAGAAAGAAGTAGCAGAAATAGCCTCTCCATTTATGGAGAAACTGAACATTCGTCTCATCCAGTCCTCCCAGAATTACTACTGCATAATCAGATTGGCTGTCGCTAACCTTATGCAGAGTGACCTGCTCCTGATCTGTGATGATGATGTAATTCCAAAACCAAATTATGTCTCCACATTCATCGCCAAGTACAAAGAGTATGGTCCCAGGGTAGCTCTTGCCTGCCGTGGACATGTCTTTGGCAAGCATTCTCTCAACGATGAAGATCCACATCAGTTCTGGAAGAGCTACTACAATGATGCTCTAAAATTTTGCAGTGAGAAGCTATCAGATAGACAGGTAGGTATGCATGCTACTACCATGCACTAACACTTGAGTGAATACTTAGCTATTTCCTGTGTATTTGCCTCAAACTTTCCCTCACACTCCTCTTTGGAATCTGCTTGTGTGTATGTTTGAGGTGTAGCTGTTGGAGTTGTTTGTGCCAGAACATAGAGAGGGAGTGAGGGCTGACCATAATGATTATCTCTATTTGTGGGTAGTTGACTCTATCACATGCCTTCCCCATTGAGGGTGCTTGTTAACCAATCATCCGCCAGGTGTGGGCCATTTGTGAGTACGAGGGGTGGATCCTGACCTATCAGTGAAAACCATGATTCCATGAAATCTTGTGATTGTACAAAGGAGGAATTTTGATAAGATTATCGGACATCTGTAAGGGGTGTAAGATTCACTCAGAAACAGAAAACATGAATTGTGGTGCTACATGTACACGCACACACAAGTTTTTTGTAGCTATAAGGTGTATGTCTTAGTCAATGTCAAGTATAATAATATATATTACTGAAGTAATATCTCATAATTTAATTTTTAATGCTAATATTCCAACCATCATAAAATATTGATACATGGCTATGACTAACACTCCTATACAGATCCATTTCATTCATGCTGACAACTGTCTCATTCCTCGCAAACTCCTCCTGGAGGTGAGCACATACGATCTCCCGAGCTCAGACTTCATCCTTGTCGATGATTACTGGATGTCATTTGTGCTGTCCCACCACATGCGAGTCCCACTATGGAAGATCAAAGGAGATGCCATCTTCTCCTACACAGAGTGTTCTGAAGACCAAAGCATTGCCCTTTACTACAATAGAGATGTACAGGAACAAAGAGTTAATTTTTATGTATACCACATGAGACAGGGGTGGCCTGCTAGTGTGCCCCTTGAATTCTAGCATGTAGATCCACATAGCAAGCAACAGTCTTATTGTGAACTGCTTATCACACAGGTGCACAAGTATAATATATTGTACTCTGAAAGTGGAAGTGTTATTTCAGTACAAGTTAATTTTTGTGGTCACTGGGTGTCTAGTGCTACTACAGCTGCTATTGTTACTTTAACTTTCAGTGAAGCTGTGGTTCTCCAGTATATTAGCTATTTGAGTACACTCTACAGGCTTGCAAAATGTCATGCGCATGCGCAGAACTAGCCACTCCCGCTTTGTTGAGAGGGGCTTGATTTGGAAGAAGAGAACGGGAGATGGGGTGGCGGCACCTCTGGTGGTGGCTGCTGGCCACTATCAAGGTTATCGTGACAAAAATACCTTACATGAATAGAAGCTTCGTGATTGTGAGCTCTGGGCGTTCTGGATCGACTCTTCTCGTCCAATTATTGAACACCAACAAACGGATTCAATGCAGTATGGAGCCATTGAATAGAGAACTGTTGGACAAACATCAGCTAGAGGGTGCAGATTCAAGGACTCTTTTAAACTATATGCTGGCTATGCTTCTTCCCGGGAACCTCTGGCTACGCTACACAGGGTTTAAACTTTTCAATGAACAGCTAGAGTATTGTAATCTTGGACTTCAAGAAGTCGTACGAGGTCTTCATCACCCTCCTATCATTGTCCTCTATCGAGAAAATCTATTGGAAACTTTCGTCTCACTGAAAATAGCTTTCCAGAACAACATATGGTACTCTGAAAACCAGGTGAACAATTGCAGTGTGGAAGTGGACTGGGACGAGTTTTATCTCTACGCTGAAGGAGAAAGAATGCGATGGAAGAAGACTATCTCTGATTTGAGGGGAATGAGAAAGATCATTATCTCTTTTGATGAGCTGACAGGCAGTCAGCAAAAGGAGACAATGCATAGACTATTTGCTTTCCTCAATCTTGAAGTTGATCAGAGTACACATATAGTTCCGTGTAGCGTACGACAAAATCCTCAGACTCTTGAGAAGAAAATAGTTAACTACCACGAAACAATGGAACGAGTACACAGGTCTGGGTACCCTATAACAATGAATTTACTTAATGATGAACTGAGGTGATAACTTTAATTAATAATTATTGTAATATTAATTCATTTTTCTAATGAAAGTGATCAGCAACAGCTCGGAAAAGTTTGGTTGGGGAACGATTCAGCATGTTATCCATGCTTGGGCCCAATTCGTAGTCTAAAGCGTCCCATTCCTCGTCTCTGAAAGAAAAAAGGAGCCAATTCCACTTGAAACGCTGAAAGAGTGTAATCAGGTCCTCCAGGTACTGTTGAGCTCCTTGGACCTCACGGCAGATGCCAAACTCAGCCACAAGAATTCGATTGGAGGGGATCCTGTGTTTAACCTGCCAACTGTGGACTGTCTTCTCTAGTAGCTGATTTAGATAGTCCGGTGTTACCTCAACAGCGTCTGCTTCGGGGTAAGCAGAGTTTGGCCAGCGAGGTATGTGTCCAGGGTAGGTACCAGTGTGAGTACTGAATCGGCGATGCAAGGTCAAATAGTGTGGTGCATACATGTGGAAGCCATATGCAACATTGGGGTCGGGGAGTGGTCGCAAGATATCTATAGTTCTCGGGCTACTAAACCACGTGCTCTTGATTATCACCGTAGTTTGACTATCATGCATACGAATCTCTCTCAGTACATCCAAGTAGAATTGGTTTAGTTTATCAGCTTGATTCCAAGGCATATCATCAAAGAAACAGACATCCATGTCCGCCGGTGTATAAGGCTCATTGATCACATCGTAACCCATGATACTTGTGTTCAAGTCAGCAAGTGATTCTGCCACCAGCCCCCAGAATTTAGCAGTTCTGGTTCTACTGTAGGCCGATTCCCAGAATGATAGAGGACATAGTTCTTCGGAATGGGAATGGAATCTTCCCCCCGGGAGGTCAGTCATGGTGATGATCACATTTAGCCCATTCTCAGCAGCCTTGTGAATGGCATTTCTTAGTCGAGGCAGAGCCTGAAGAAAATGTGCCCTATCCTCTTCTACAGTTGAGGCTTGAGGATCCATAAGGAAAGCAAGATCTTTAGCGTCACAAACAGCTCCAATGCGTATGACTCTGATACCATAGGCAGCTGCAGCAGTGAAGTCAAGCTCTGTAGCTGGTTCAGCCGACATATTCACACCTCCAAACCCCTCTTGCCATATCTCATGGGGCTGTTTATTGCTCTGTAAAACAGCCTGCAGCTTGTCAGTATTGTGAAATGGTTGAGTAATGGAAGGTGGCCAATTGCACTCAACAATATGGAAGTAGAAGTCATTGAATAACTTGGGCATGTTACCACTCTCATTGGTCACAAGCTGTGGAGGTGGAATATGGCTAACATCAACAATATGATCCATTTGAATTTTCCAGACAGAATAATGGAGGAAATGACCAAGAACAAAGGACCACCAGAGGTGACCAAGCCGAGAAAATGGAGGGTTAGAGTACCGGGATGAAATCACTTGAAGAAGCTCCATCCGCAGAAAACAAAACTCTGGGGTAAAGACGTGAACAGCACGGTCAGTTTTGGTGTGATTGTATAGTTTCCAATGAGTGTCCTCTCTCAGTTGGTAGCATGGATTGTCTATAGGTTCATGGGGGAAGATACGAATACCATGTGCTGTTAGTATGTCGCTGTTGCTGTATTCGCTTTGAATGTTGTCTTTCAGAAAAGAGAAGCAATTCTCTTTGAACACCACACCACAGGAACACAATAGTACATAGCTGGTCTTGCATCCATCACCACTACGGGAGAGCACTGACAGGGAGGAAGGAAGATCTCCTAAGAAGGAACGGCTTGATTTAACTATGTGGCAAGGAGAGGATTTCAATTGAGAACTTGCGGAGCACCAAGCAATGATGGATAAATTGAAGGGGTTGTCCCTTTGGTTAATTGCCGATTTATACGTACTCCCAAAGGCATTTTCACTGTCCTTTTCTGTACAGGATATAATCAGGCACAAGCGTTCTTCTGTCGACATCGCTGACTTGGGATGGGGTTGTTTCGCGCAGAAATGAAGGTGGAGCTTGGGAGGCCACGCGCCGTTCATCCAGTTTGCGCATGCGCACAACTCGGACTCACAAGTCATGTACAAACATATTATTATATTCGCATACCTGTGTGCAAAAGTAAACTATAACTAATGAAAGTGGTTAGATATTGTCTTAAAAAGGGTGTTTTCAGTGGAACGATCAAGCGTGTTATTCATGTCTGTTCCTAACTCATAGTCCATTGCATCCCACTCCTCATCTCTGAAGGAGAACACCAACCAACTCCAACCAAAATGCTGAAAAATCGATATCAAATCTTGAATATACTGCTGAGCTCCAACCACCTCACGGCAGATTCCAAACTCTGCTACAAGGATATGAGATGACGGGATTTTGTGCTTCGTCTGCCAGCTGTGGACTGTTGTCTCCAAGAGATGTTGGAGATAGTCTCTAGTGATTTCAATGGTATCATCTGGGCAGCAAGGCCAGCGTGGAACAGAGCCAGGATACATATAAGTAGGACCTAATAAGCGATATAGAGTTATGCAAGGAGGAGTATACACGTGAAAGGCATACACAACGTGAGGATCAGGGAGGGGCCTCAGTATCTCAAAACTCCTTGGACTGGCAAACCACGTGCTTTTGATTATCACAGCTACTGTTTTATCGTGTGAGCGAATTTCTCTCAAAACATCCATGTAGAACTGATTGAGTTCATCAGCGTGAGCTAGTGATGCATCATCAAAAAATCCATTCTCCTGATCCTGTGGTGTGTATGGCTCGTTAATTATGTCATAACCCATAACAACTGATGGACTCATGTCGGCAAGGGATTTTGCCATATACCCCCAAAATTTGATTGCTCTGCTTCTACACACGGAGGATTCCCAGAATGAGTACGATCCTGACCCTTCTGAACACGAATGAAAGCGTCCTCCTGGTAAGTCGGCCATAGTGATAATCACCTTAAGTCCACTTTCACTCGCTTTCGATAAGGCATTTCTTAACCTTGGCAAAGCTTGAAGTAGATGGGCTTTATCTTCCTCCGTAGATGAAGCTTTTGGATCAATGACAAATGCCATGTCCTTAGCATCAGCTACAGCACCCACTCGAATGACCTTAATCCCACAGGAAGCAGCTGCAGCAAAGTCAAGCTCTGACGCTGGTGTGATGGCCATATTCATGCCACCAAATCCCTGTTTCCAGACTTCAGCGGGCTGCTTATTTTGTTCAGCCTGGGTGATCTTTACCTTCTCAGCTGAATGAAAAATTGAACGAGGCCAGTCATTTTGATACATATGCAAATAAAGGCTCTCACGATGTTTGTTTCTTTCTAAACACTGGAAAAAGTGTGGTGGGTTGACCGTGGTACAATCTATGAGAGCTTTGGCTTCAATTTTCCATACTTGCAACCCAAGGGTGTGCCCTAAGACAAAGGAGCACCATATATCATCGAATTGGAGAAATGGTGCACTACTATGGGCTGAAATTTGATGCAATGCATTCACATCAATTACGCAAAAGTCGGGAGTCAAGAAATGAAGCGCACGATCGGTATGTTGGTCGGTATAAAATTTCCAGTGAACACCTTCTCTTAGCTGTCTTACATCGTCCAGCTCTTCATGAGGAAACATGCGAACTCCAAACGCTGTCAATACTGTAGCCCCAACAGTCTTCGCTATGCTTCTCATTTTTTCTTCAAGAACAAGGAAGCAGCTCTCTTTTGGAACAACACCACAGGAACACAAAAGCACATGACTGCACGACCCACTGCAGTCTCTTAAAATTTTCGATAATGATGAAGTTAAACCTCCAAGAAACGAAACATTTGACTCAAAAACGCGGCTCACGACTGGTTTCGCAGCGTACTTCTCAGTTTGGCACAATTGCTGAATGTACTTCATAAGATTTTGTGGGCGGCATCCTTGCGCACACCAGAAAACGATGTCCCAACTGAAAGGAGAGTTCTTTTGGTTTGCTATCCCTTCAAAAGTTTGAACAATTGTCTCTTTTGTGTCTTTCTCGGTGCAAGATATGATGACACACAGTTTCATCGTCGACGTTTAGAGCACCGCTCGGCCCGAACTCAATGTGCTTGTCAGGTTAGTTGTTTGGAGCGTGCCCGCATAATCGTGACGTACATCCATATCCGCAACACTTAGTCTTAGGTAATGCGCATGCGTGCAATTCTTTCGCAATGTGTTCCGTGAACTTTATTAGTTGCCGCCCGTGACAGTATCACTTGCACTCCAGTCGCTCGGTCAAGTATTCACCTAAGTGACAGATAAAAAGATGGGACCACTCAGTTAATTAAAACTGCTGTCACATACCTTACAATCTTTGGTAGATCTCACCAGAATTTTGAGGAATGTTGATATTCGCCCAGGTTCCCCACACTGGCTCCACGGCAGAAACCAATATCTCCTCTTTTGGTGTATGGTTTTGTACATGAATAGCTGTGTACATGTAGATCAATCTACTGGCCGGAATCTTGGCCAAGAGTGGGTGCATGCTGGTAAGGTAAAAATCAGTCCTGAAGGTGAGCAAAGTAGCTTCAAGAGTGCAATAATATAACTTAAACTGGGACTTAATCAGACTATCCATGCAAATAGCACTTATGATCTTTCAAGTCTACTTTTTATTGCAACAGAATCTTATTTCTACCTTCTTATTTTTTGTTCACTAATTATCAATTAACTGAATAACCTTTGTGTTTTTTTCTTCTGTCAGTCTGTGTAGGGTTTTATCTAGACATGTCTCCATAATAACATTATTGTCATGACCTCTGTAACAATCTATCCTGTGCAAATAGCTAGGTGTGCCCTATGCATAAGCTCATTACCATCTAGGGGCACTAACACGGACATAATGGTTAAATGATAGGCTCGTGATTTGCAGTCATTAGCAGCCAAAAATTAGGCGGGTTCACGCATGCGCATTACAGTCCCTACTGTTGCGGGTGAACGTACGTGGTTGATTAACCCGGCGTTACAATGCGTTACACGAGCACGCAATTGTATTCATCATAATTCGCGGTCGATCGTCATGGATACTTGAATATAGTATATATCCTAGATCGTGATTCAACATGGCAGAGAAACCAGATTTATACGTCGGTGAGATTAGCGAAGAAGATTCTAGCGAGGATGACGGTGATATAGATGATGAATCAACTCCGAATCCTAGATTCTGGCATTTTTCACAGCTGGTTGAAGGCAATGTCTATATTGGGGGCGGAAATATACCAAAATACAAATCGAGAAAAGCAAGGGCCCATCTAACCACGACTATTGAAAAGTTTGATGTGAAGAAGAGAGCCTGGCAGCAGCTGGAGACGACAGGAAAACACCATCCTGGCCTGACCGCTGTTGCTTGTGCATCATTTGGGAAATACTTATTTGCATATGGCGGTAACAATGCAGTAGGAGGTCTTAACGCAGTGCTGAGCCAGCTTGATTTGGACACACTTACGTGGTCAGAGCTCTCGCCAGAGACTGCAGAAGGTCCCATGAAAAAGGATGCAAGTGGAATGGTACATTTTGGTGAAGATAGCCTCGCTGTGATGTGTGGATATGTAGATGCCAATGATCCAACAAAATATAATGGGGGATCATCCGACCGTGGCTCGAGGTTTATCATGCGAAGAGAATCATCTAGTGGGAGAGGAGGATGGACAAATGAGATGCATATCTTCAACCACAAGTTTAAAGATGGTCACTCAGGTATTCACATGATGTGAATGGATTCAACCAAAACATTTGAATGACTTGCAACATACCTATGGGTGCTCCAGACGCTGGTGCACCCCTATAATGGGTGGAGCTTATTGTGGTTAATTAATGCACCCCCTAAAAATCATCTTCCCACACTTTTGTTGATTTTCTTCAACAAAATTAATTTTACGAAGATAGTATCTATTCACCCATAGGCCCATAGGGATATTTCCTGGGGACGAGGCTACCCGGGCTGCAGAGGAGGGGGAGAGCCTGGGGACAAGGCTAGAGTACAGCAGCCATTTGAGTCTCTATAACAACCTTTATACACCATGTGCCATTCCCATATTATTATGACAAAGCATAGTACAATGTCATATCTATTTCTCGCTAAAGGGCATGACAAGAATGCTCTGAAACTTCCTTGAGTATTTGCATCTCATACTGGCTGTATAAATTAAGTTACTTGGAGGAGGAAGGTAGCACTGAGAAATGTATTTGTTTTACTTCAGGTCCGTGGACTTCTTTCAGCTTCTCTGGACCGAGACCTCCACCATGTGCTGACTTCTCATTGACTAGCGTAGATCTTTACAGAGCAATTCTGTATGGAGGACACCGTGCAACTGATGAGGAAAGCTGTGATCATTACCTGATTGATTTCGACAAGAAGGTGCTCTTATAATTCACTTTATGCACACATAAATTTTATACAATGCAATTATTGATGACAGGCAATAATGAAGGTACAGCAAAGAAACAAGGAAGATAAATGGCCACAAATAAGAATGGGTCAACATGCCGCCTGCTGCCTGGACTTCAATACTGAGAATCCTCACCTGCTTATATCTGGTGGACGACTTAAGTATCAATTGCCACCTAAAGATATTTGGATTCTAAACTTGGCTGCTGCAACATGGATGGAGGTAATAGCAAGCTATACAGTATGTAGAGTGGGTAATTTTCATGGGATGCTAATTTTTTTAATTATTTTTGTGGTCAACCTGGCAGTCACACAAACTTCCACTCACAAAATGTATGGCTGCCACTACACAGGAATTGATCAGTGTGTAGCTACTACTATACATACATCATACCTTGTTCAATCTGATTCTGATAGATACGTACAAATAATGACTCATTAATTTTACGTGTATCTAGATCAATTGATCAGTGTGTAGCCAGAGGAGGTTGGTCACGATTTTCGCGGAATGCGCATTTAATTATCGCGCACCATATGCAATGTACAGTTTTTGCCGACTCAGGGGTTGACGTGGGTTGCGTGGGAGTATATTACAGCCTATGGCAAATGCGCTCTAATTAGAATCGGTGACCAACCTCCTCTAGTGTGTAGCTGTTACTATACATATGTCATACCTTGTTCGATCTGATTCTGATAGGTACGTACAAATAATGACTCATTTACATGTATCTAGATCAAGCTACCAAATGACATTCAAAACCAGTTGGGACGATGGGGCCACACCTTCACTGCCATCCCTCACTCAGAAGGACTTGTTGAGGTTATTATGTTTGGAGGTTGCCCTGGGCTCTATGAAGTGACGTGGGACGTCTACAAGAGGAAAGATTTCGGCAGACTGTCGTTTCCAGTTTCCTTTATTTTTGGTGAGCCTTAGCTACTCCAATCAGCTAGCTACTCAGAATTATAGCACTTTGGGAGACGAAATTGTTTGTGGTGCAGCATAATATCTCACCTTTTAATCCTTAGCACGAGAGGACTACAGCGGTTAGTTTGTGTGTCTATGCCTGTCTGTTACCATGCTAGCTGCTGCTAAGTTAGTAATATGCAATAACAATTAAGTAACTTGACATACAGTGAGCAGGCGGACTTAAATTATGCACGCTACAGTGTGTTCTTTTCATTGAATAATTAGGCATTCTTGGTGAAAAGTGGTCACTGCTGGATATAATAAACTGCAATAGTCGTTGGACTAGCAAAACAAGGAAATGTAAGACTATACTAATTATTTAATTTGCAATTTTGTGAGTTAGCTTCTATTATTATAATGCAGTAATGCCCTTTGACCTTGGTAGTCACATTATGTTGGATGTTCTCTACTCAATGGAACAAGACAAGATTCCAGTGCTGACAGAGCTAATAAACAACAAAAAAATTCGATCTACAGTTTGTTCAGAAAATTCAGAATCTCTTTACAAGTGGCCAACTTTTACCAAACCCAGTATGTATGAACCAACATGGGAAAAATTATGCTTGTTTCTTCAACTCATCGATATGAATAATCTGGCCAAAATCATTAAACGTTATCTCAAGAAAAAGAAAGGTATATTGTATAGCCATGGTGTACAAAAATTAATGGTGGAGTTGTCAGTAATGTTTTTTTTTTAGCTGCCATTGCTGCACTTTATATTGCAAGTTGGCTGCTCCACACAGTCAACATTGACAATCTGTACTGACTTGTACTATGAATGCGCATGGACAACGGATCACTACATACACACGACATGACTTATTTGGGGCTATATAGCTCTCTTAGGCTCACAGGTACAGTACACCTGTGTTCCCTGGCTAGACCAGCAAAACCTCAAGTGGCTTTCAGAGCTAAGTAGAGTTTTCCCAGTAACATGCCCACAGATATGTAGCACTGACAGCTGCGGCGTGCATGTCTCCCTCAGAGTCACTATTTCTCAGGGCTGTTTAGTTGCCCAAAATGTCATGTGCACCTAAACATACTGAAAATGGTGAAAATTATGTAGTCACCCAGTGTTAATAGTGACAGTAAGAAGTTTGATATTGAACTGCTGGTGGTGCCTATATAATTCAATGTTAATTTACGCCCTAATAGATTCACTGCTATAGACTGTTGGTCCTAAATCAATTAATTTTAGATCAACCTCCTGTCTTTAGTACCGTTTATAGCCTCAATTTTTTCTATAGATTTTGTTCTGCAAGGTGTTAAAGTATGTGGCAAAACGAATTTTGAAATCACCCCAAGTTCCACACAACCACTTGAGTGGGAGGAATATGGTTTGAAACTATACCCTCAAAGAGATAGCCTACCAGCAGGTGTGGATAAGGTCACTATCACTGTTCTGGCATCTATTGCTGGCCAATACATGTTCCCTGAGAATTTACACCCTACTAGTGCTGTTTTTTGGCTTCGTTGTCTGCCATATTGTGCATTTACCAAGCCTATAAGGATTCACATGGAGCACTGTGCAAACTCAGACAGTACCACCAACTTGATATTTGCAAGAGCAAGCTGCTCTCAGAAACAGCTTCCCTACGCTTTCAAGCAGCTTGAAGGTGGTCTGTTTTCTGGCTACTATGGCACAATTGAGGTGAATCGGTTCTCTGGATTAGCAGTGTGTCAGCAAGGGTCAAACGAACGGAAATATTATGCAAGTCAGTTTCATCTGGGTCAACAAGTTGTCCCTGATACAATTCACATAGCATTGACGTGGAACACACGTACACACATTGCAGTGAGTTACCATTATATTATAGCTTCCAATGAATAACAACGGTATACATACAGGTTGTGAAAGATGATTACAAACAAAAAAATGCTCGAGAAGTTTCTTATCAAGTAATTGCATTTGAAACTGAATCGTACTCCATCACCTTGGATATTCCAATGGAGGGTAAAAATATTGATGGATGGAAGCTTGTTCCACTGATATACCCTGAGGTCAGTATTCAACTTATAAACAAGTTCACTATTGTTCAAGGCATAATGCACATTTTAGATAACTAAGGCGGCCATGGATGAATTTGAACCAGGACAAGGAACTCCTTGCTTCCAACTTCGGGTTCTAAAGGCTCAGATCAATCCTTTCATCAGAAGAAAAGGACTATTTCATCAACTTTTGCTGCGAGGAGCAAAACGTCCCAACAACATTTTTAGTGTAATCATTCCTGTTGAAGGTACATAATTTTATTAGATAGCTATGTAAAATAGGTATGATCTGCATCAAATTAAAGCCATTATGACTAACTGCGCAGTTATTAAAGTGCTCTTGCAATAGTGTTGTATGATTGTACTTTTAGATACAGTTCCTTTGGGTGCTAGCAGTGATTCAGAAGATGACTGTGTTGAGCGAGGTATGGAGTGAATACCTTAATAATCAGTTAAGGACTTGTAGCCACATTCTATGAATAACTATCATTATTAATAATTAAGCTATGTAGTTGTGCAGGTACATGATATTATGTGAAGCATGCATGGGCAGTCCCAATAGTACATCCACTCACTAAATTTTTTGTAAACCACAACTATGTAGACAGTGTTCGTCCTTCTGCAAAAAGGATGAGACTGGAGCCAGCACAAAAGCCAAATTACAATATTACTGGTAAGTGTTTAAAGAGTGTACTTCCACGATACTCATTTATATCTGTTCTTCAGCGTCAACCAGCACAGCTGCACAACAACCAATTAAGATGCAATATCGTAAGTTTAATTTCTACAATGATTTGTAATGTAGATTCTGACATGTATATGGTATAATTCATACATGTATGTGCACACACTGACTCACATCACTAATACATGCAAATATACACACATATGTACCATGCAAACCTTAGCTGATCTCAAATTTCAAAATTTGATGGTTTTCAAATGGAGGAACAAACGAGGAGAAATGGAAAAATTTAAAGTCATACCACAAATCCTCAACAAGTGGAAAGAGATCGGTAGCTTGATAGGAATTACCTACCAGCAGCTTGAAGCATGGGGGAATGACGGCAAGAAGGATGCCAATGACTGTTGTAGGGCTGTCCTTAACCACTGGCTAAGCTGTGCATCGGAAGACTATCCTGCCACCTGGGAGGGCCTCTGTGAAATTCTTGAGGATTGTGAACTTGGTCAAGTGGCTACAAACTTAAGAGTTGCCTTGCAGCTTAGCAAGCCATAAAAATACAGGATCTATATAATTATACTGATTATTCATGAATGATGAATGATCATCATTCTACACTCACTATTTGTACACAATTATTGAGCCAGCTGGCTAGCTACTATACACAAAATTAATGTAGCCTCATCCTAGAATGGGCCTAGGATTGAGGCTATACACATGCACAAGCAGTCAGGGGAAGAAGAAGCTAAGCTCCAGGCCCTCCAAAGTTAATTGTACTTCCCACCCCCAAAAAGCCACCATAACTTCCTCTCCAAAAACCGCATCATTCTAAATTAAGATTTCCTAGATCCTGGATGAAACACTGACGCAGTATAGATAGATCTGGTATCATTAGTCTGAGGTACCACCCCCTTCACGGGGCGTTTGCAATTGCATGCATATACTATGTATGTGAGGCCGGAGCTCTGACTGGGAGGATCAACTGTACAGTGGGAATCAACGTGGTCGTCTATGCATGTTGCCGCCGGACATGGATCGGTATGAACCATGCTCGAGATTTTGGCATTCTGCAGCCTCCGCAGAAGGCCTAGTCTATATACGTGGAGGGAGCACAGCGGAGTTTAACTCAGAGAACTGTAGGCAGCAATTAGCTAAAACCATTGAGCAATTTGATCCCATTAACGACATTTGGCGTCAGCTCACGACCAAGGGAGCCCCACATCCTGGACTGTCTGCTGTTGCCTGTGCATTCTTTGGTGGGCATCTATACACCTTTGGTGGATTTGATGGAGAGCAGCTCCACGCTACTCTAAGCCAGCTAGAGTTGAAAACTCTTACCTGGTCACAACTCTCTGCTGTGGCTGCAGATGGTCCAATGAGAAAAGATGCCACTGGAATGGTGCATTTCGACAGCAGCAAACTAGCAGTGATAGGAGGTTATGGACTTCCTGCTCGTACAATCCAGTTGGGGTCATTATTCATTCCAAATCAAAGGTTTACTGATGGCACTGGATGGACAAATGAAATTCATGTCTTTGATGTTTGTGCAGGTAGATTCTATAATAATAAAAATCATGGGCCACCATACTGATGTGTTGATTTAATACTAGGTTCCTGGTCCTCCCCAGTCATAAAGGGAGCAAGACCTCCACCATGTGCTGACTTTACACTGACCAGCATAGACAACCACAGAGCAGTTCTCTATGGAGGGTGTAGACCACCAGAGGGGAAATGTTTAGATAAAGATCTCTATCTCATCAACTTCAGTAGTATGGTAAGTAAAGGTCATGCATACAGATATTGTTACCTACCGACCTGTAAATAAAAGTGGGATTGTTGGCTACTAAAAAGTGGAATTTTCAGCCAAAACTATAAGAGACAAAATGATGCACAAAAAAGCTGAAAAAATAGGACATATATGAGTAAAGAAAAAGTGGGACAGCAGGAAATTTAGCACCAAAAAGTGGGACAATTGGAGACTTTGCATACTAAGAGTACCATTAAATTTTCTGTAGGAATTTCTCAGGATAGAAGGAAAGGAAGGAGAGCTGTGGCCGGTAATAACAGTTGGCCAACATGCTGCCTGCTGTCTGGGATTCAATACAGAACATCCTCAATTGCTGGTGTCTGGTGGGCGTACTTGCCATGATAAGAGTCTAAGGGACATTTGGAAATTTGATTTAGCATCGAGACAGTGGAAACATGTTAGACACAGATCTACTCATACTAAGCTTATGGATGGAATGGTACCTTCACTGTTCATATTGCTCATTTTAGATCCTGCTACCAGTGAACACTCTATTACCAAGATGGGGCCATTCAGCTACAACAGTGGTCCTTCCAGATGGAACAGAGGAAGTTATTCTGTTTGGAGGATCTTCAGCTGACTACCAATACAGCTGGAGCAAATTTGGGTCAGAAAACCTTCTTCGTTTAGTAGAAGCAACCATCATTTTCTTTGGTATGGTCAAAATGCTGCAAGTATACTACTAAACAGAATGCTTTCGCTATAATAATTATTAGACCTGCATAATGTGACTACATGCATGTATTGTCTGATTAAAATTTCTAGGTTCAGTGATGCATGCTGTTAAGTCCAGTGGCCAGCTGGGCATTCTTCGACAAAACAGCGATCTCGCTCAGTTTGTGGTTGAAGGAGAGTTTACTGGTAGACAGCTGGGTAATGGATATTTTGGATTGGTGGAAGAGGTAAATGTTCAAGCCTTGCTTCCAATAGTTAATATTTCATATTCTTATTTTGTCAATCTAGGTTGTTGTCAAAGGTCTTTTGTGTGCTGGGAAAAAGATCAAGAACTCTGTATTGTGTGCAGATCATGGCTCAGACGCATGGGATATAGCTGAAATGTATTTGAAAGAGTGTCATTTGATATCTAGTTTACATCACCCCAACATAGTTCAGTTTATTGGCATCTGTCTTCATCCCTCAAGCCAATTGCCTATTCTGGTGATGGAAAGTTTGAAGAACCAACTGCACCAGCTTCTTGTATCTTATCCACTGACTATTCCTCTTATCTTAAAGCAATCTATATTGAAAGATGTAACTAGGGGTCTGTCTTACTTGCACCCACAAGTCATCCACAGGGATCTCTCAGCGAAGAACATACTTCTGACACCATTTTTTATCGCTAAAATTTGTGATTTTGGAAGCTCTTTATCTTCTGATTTGAATGCCAAGCTCCAGGGACTAACTCCATATCCAGGAGAACGAGTCTACATGCCTCCCGAGGCTTTGGCTGATCCCCCTACTTATGATTGTAGCATGGATGTTTTTTCATTCGGTCATCTTGCTCTATTCACAATGATTCAGGTGCTTCAAGTTGTGTACAATCAAGGGCTTATTGATAAGCCCTTGGTACAATAGCCAAACTTTCCATTAATAGTTATAATACTCTTTTGTACAGGTATTTCCCAAAGATCTTGAGCCAAGCCATTCCGATTTATGTAGTCCTACGTGCAACACTGAAGTAGACCGCCGCAGAAAATACTTCAAGCAACTAGAGTATAAAAGTCAGTATTTTGAGCTGATTCAACTGACAAGGGATTGCCTACGTGACCATGCATCCAATCGACCCACCGCCCAACAGATATTGTATGCACTGGAAAAGATGACGGCTAACAGTGATAATACTTGCGAATTAATGGATGCTGTGAAACAAATTGCCTATAGTTTTTAGCAGTGCACATTAAGCCTAAATTTAACAAGCCATTAATTTCTTGCATTGAGTTAGATCTGTGCTCACTCAAAGATTTCAGCAATGATGAATGGACCATCAGCACTGTATGCATTTTTCATTAATTTTGACATTTCCCTTGTACCCATGTATGGTCCCACTGTACTAAAAGGATCTAGGAAGGGTATAGATTTGTGGTTTGCAGTCATGCACGATGATCCTGACCTTTTGGCTCACGCATGCGCATTACCTATGCCTAAATAAACATCGTGGACCTTGGTACGGGTGTGGACCTTAGTTTAGCATGGCAGAGAAACTAGATTTATGCATCAGTGATAAAGATGTTGGTGAAGAAGATGCTAGCGAGGATGACGGTGATACAAATTATGATGATGAGTCAGCTCCGAGGTCGTCGGTGACAACTCCGAGTCCTAGATTTTGGCATTTTTCACAGCTAGTCGAAGGCAATGTCTATGTAGGGGGCGGAACTATACCAAAATACAAAACGAGAAAAGCAAGATTCCACCTAGCCACGATTATCGAAGAGTTTGATGTGAAAAAGAGAACCTGGCAGCAGCTGGAGACGACAGGACAGCACCATCCTGGTCTGACCGCTGTTGCCTGTGCATCGTTTGGGAAGTACTTGTTCGCGTATGGCGGCAATAATCACGGATCGAGTCTAATCGGCGGAAAAAGTATTAATGGAGTGCTCAGCCAACTTGACTTGGAGACTTTTACATGGTCACAGCTCTCGCCAGAGACTAAAGACGGTCCCATGAGAAAAGATGCAAGTGGAATGGTACATTTTGATAAGGATAAACTGGCTGTGGTGTGTGGGTACGCAGAACCCGAACGCACTGTGATAGAAATGCTACGTGTAAGCAAGAAGTCAGTGAAATTGAAGACAGGTGGATCTTCGGACACCAAATCAGTTTTTATTCGACGTAGGCCAGATGGAAATGGTGGATGGACAAACGAGATGCACATTTTCAACATTAAAGAAAGTAATTATCACCGTGACTAAGTAAGTTGACTATAATATTATGGAGTCCTTTTCATTAATTCAGGAAGCTGGTGTTCACCTGATTTCACGGGACAACGACCTCCACCCTGTGCAGATTTTACGCTAACTAGCATTGATAGGTTCAGAGCTATCCTTTACAGTGGAGATCAAGGGCCCAATAAAGTGGATAGCAAAACTAGCCCTATCTATCTTTTTGATTTTAAAAATATGGTAAGCTAGTAATATTAGCATAAAGTGGGAAATTTTCGAGGCCTAGGTCCCATGAGTTCTGCAATTATTTAACAAACCACAAGAATTAGACGCATAAAATAAGCATGCCTGTACATGCACCTAATGGTATGATCAACACTTGTCTGTGAAAATTAAACTACAAAATGTTGTAAGATCACTTATACCCCTTGAAATTTTCCTACTCTTCTGATCACATAGTGACTTTCATTATATAGCCTTACTGAAAAAGATCACACACACACACTCACTCACACACACACACACACACACACACACACACACACACACACACTCACACACATACATACACATACTTGCAGCTTATTGTCGTACCTGAAATTAAAGGAGGTAAACTCCCTCCATTAAGATTAGGTCAACACGTCACCTGCTGCGTGGGTCTTAGTGTCAATAATCCTCACCTATTGATATCTGGTGGGCGTCTCAGTGTTAGCATGAAGCCACCACACCAAGATATGTGGTTACTAAATTTGACTTCTTGGACATGGCAGGAGGTTAGCTCATACATACTATCAGTTCTAAATAATGTACATCCTGTAATATTGGTCGGTGTGTCCACTTAGGTTGAAGTACCTAATGATGATGTACGAAGTCGTCTGGGAAGATGGGGTCACTCTGCCACAACTGTCATTCACTCTGAGGGAAATGAAGAGGTCATCATATTTGGAGGAAGCCGTGATTGTTATGAAGTTCC
This sequence comes from Stappiaceae bacterium, assembly GCA_964291365.2. GTDB lineage: Bacteria > Pseudomonadota > Alphaproteobacteria > Rhizobiales > Stappiaceae > JBDWFY01. The sequence continues at coordinate 606,679 of OZ219999.1, read as the reverse complement.
TTGGGATACGAAGAAGAAAGAGGATTATCACAGATGGGCAGACCCTATTTCATTCGTATTTGGTATAAATGAATATCATACTATCCTACAATCTTGAGTCTATTCACTGTATATGCATACAATGCCATTCACAGACCGGAAAATGATGCTGTTTGATGTGATTATTGATAATGCTAGCCAATGTAAGACCAGCAAGAAAGCTATGAAACAGTGTAAGATAGCATAAAGTTTTATTTGTAATGTAATTTGACAGCAAATTCCTTGTACCACCATTGTACTATTAGGCATGTGTGTTTGTATGATACCCATGATTAGTGTAGTTTACATGGACCTTGTGTTTTGTACGATTGTTCTCTATAAAGCTACCTAATTGTCAAGTACTATCAAGAGTCCCCCAATCCCCCTCCCCCCCCCATCACCACCATGCAACACTTAGAAAGGGAATAGCACAAGAACAAATACAATACACAGCTAGCACAGAATAGCGATATGCATGCACATATGAGGTTGTATGGCTTTGATTGTAAGATCTCCATGTGTTGTAGCTCTATCTCTACATGCATAGTAATGCTAGCAACTTGCAGCCAAATAATTGTGATTTATTGAGCTAGATCAGAATCTAAGATCTGGGAATCATCTATCAGTTCTCTGCAGTGTGAAATCAATCATTCTTGTCCAGTACAGCTTGTTATCCTTGCATTCACATGCCACATACTATGCATAACACACTGCATCTAGCAGAGTAAACAACCACAAGTAGCCTAGCTATGCAAACTACCAGTAGCGTACTCATGTAAACTAAATGGCCACAGGGTTTTTGGTTGGATAATACCCCCCCCCCCCCACCACCACCACTACTGGATAAAAATTTTCTGAATGGGCATGATTAGATCATCTCTTCAATCCATAACAGTACACATTTTGTATGCACACTTTACATGATATATAGATGTGCACACCAATAGTGAACCTGAAAATGAAAAAAATTCAATAGCTGTGGAAGAATCCCAGAAAATAGGTACATATTATTATTTTTAGTATTACTGGTAGTATGATACAACTAATACTTCTGTGTACAATTATGGCAGTAATCAGTACTCTTACATATTACCTCATGCACATTGTGCAAAGGATAAAAGTAATCAGTTCTGTCATTTGTTGTTGTTGTCAACATTGTCCACATAAACATCACCAAGTCTCAAAATCTAGGCATCTTAGCAAGTGGCCAATGCTATCTAGATGTCGGAAATGCGAGAAAGTGATGAATTTTCGCTTCTAAATGCTTAACAAGGACCACGAACACTACAAATTGTGCTTTTTGATCAGCAGGGCCATAGCCACCGGTCAGGTATGTAAGTATCTACCTGACCACTTTTTCCAAGCTACCTGAATGCTTACCTGTCTTGATCATGAAAAATGGGCGGAGCCTGCAGCAATCAAACTCGACGTCAGCTCTGTGTGCTGTGTTTGGATCACACTAAGATAAAACTTGCCATCTAGACATCCAGATAACCCTCAAGAATGCACCAAAAACGCTCTCAAATGGTTTAAACATCCAAAATTTCCTGAAGCGCATGTCCCCAGACCCCCCTAGCACATGCACACTACGCGTGTGAAAAAGCAAGTGCCACGCCCACACAGACCATTCATTTTCTGCCTGACTACTTGAAATTTGGTGGCTACGGCCCTGATCGGCCATGCCTATTGACCACACGTAGTAATCTCATGTGCTGTTTCCACTGCACATGCTCAAGGTCAATGTAAGTAAGAGTACATGTAAGGTAAGGGTCGTCAAATCGTACATAGCTATAGTACAATGTCACGCAGTGCATGCAGGGTATGTAAATTATAAGCTCTATTATGAGTATGTAATTAGTACTAATGGGAGTAATGTATTGTGACTGTGATTTCTCACTGCTACAAGGGTTGAGAGGTGTTGATGTGTGTGGAGAAACTTGTATAGCAGTCACTAACTCAAAACAATATTTCGAGTGGGAGAAATTTGGACTGAACATTCACATAGAGGAGAACAGCCTTCCGGCAGACACTGAGCAAATAACAGTCACCATTAAAGCCTCTATTGCTGGTCATTATGAGTCACCTGAGGATTATGACCGAGCCAGTGCCGTCTTTTGGTTCAAATGTGAGCCAAATATTAAGTTTGAGAAACAAATTACAGTGGAGGTGCAGCACTGTGCTATGTTAGAGCACACATCTGATTTGAGCTTTGCAAGGGCTGTCTGCACACAGGAGAATCTTCCCTATACTTTCAAACTACTTGAAGGTGGTGAATTCAGCAATAAAAGCTCCTATGGAGTCCTCAGACTGAGCAAATTTTCTGGAATAGCAGCCTTTTTCAAAAAGTTCACATCTGCGAGGCGAAATTATTCAGCAAGTCTGTTTCGCGTAACCAAAGAATCCAACCATGAAGTGCATATTGTGGTGATGTGGAATACAAAAACACACCGTAAAGTATGTCTTGATACCGTGGGTGCATAACCTGGCAAATACCAGTATTCCTCACATATGCAGGTTATCAGGAAGGAATTTAAAAAAATTAATGCCCAGCCAGGTCCAGAGCAACAAATTCTGTTTGAGTCAGACAAGATTTCCTTGAACATTCCAATGGATGGTACTAAAATAAATGGATGGAAGATCATTCCACTTAAACCTCCTGTGGTTAGTTTGTGCCATCAACCTCTTTGTAATGTGATAGTGTAAGTGTATGTTTGTGATCTACTATGTGTACAGATTCAGAAAGAGGAAGTGGATGACTACAGGCCAGGTCGAGGGATCCCCAGCTGTCATTTACTGGCAAGGATTATGGATCAAAGTACAACTGCAGAACCACTGCAGCACACTATTACTCTTGAGGGTGCTAACCCTCCCAACACCTTTTTCACTATATTTATTGATCCTGGTATGCACTGATAGTTGGTTCCTTGAAGTAATTCTCTATTGTAATTTCCATGACTTTAGGTATACCGAATCGTAACAGACTGGATCCTGAGCTAAGTAACAGTGGTATGTACTGCTTATCTGATGTGGATTCTTTTGATATGTTAGGTATAATTTGATATTACAATACCTAGGAAATGATTTTAGTATGGTATTGTAGTTCTCTCAAAAAATGTCATAGTCATAATAAATTTTTTGTCTCTGTACAAAATTCCCATAGAGCAACTGTGCAATTATTTTCTTAATAATTGCTGTAATTGCACTCTTACTGAGGAAGCGATGCACATTGGACCAATCAGATTGTAGGTATACACAGACCATGTGGCAGCATGCAATGGCCCAGCAACAATCAAAGCCTTGAATGGCTATGGTAAACCAAGATAGTTGGTGCTGTGATGGACAGAGAAGGCTTTATAATGGTAGTCTATCAAGCTGGACCCTTCCTCTTTGCTTGCATCTATGCATCTCTCATGTCATACAGTGTGTGTGGGGTATATGTATATCTCTAGAGAGCTTTAGTTTTATTCTGCTGCCATTTATAATTAGTGTAGGTATCTTGAAGTTTCATCCCCCACCAAAAAGAGTGAAATTTTTTTTATAATAATTATAGCAATCAAGGATCATCACGATGTTTGCCAATCCTTGAAGGACTTAAGTCACCAGCACCTAATTGAGCTTGGTGGGGCACTTGGTCTCTTCTATCCCACACTTAAGAAAATGAATGATCTTCCGACTGAAATGGTAGCTGCCTGGTTGAACAGACAAGATAATGTGCTTCAACGAAGTGGTGAACCCACATGGAGGCAGTTAGCAGATGCACTAGAGAAGATCGGGCAGACAGGAAAAGCTGAAGATATTAGGAAGAGCAAATGTCATGACTAGGACACAGCAAGGTATTAATGGACCTGCAACTGGTCACATTCAAGAACTGATTATAGTGGTATTTTATCCCAGATGGTGATGAGGCATGATGCCTATATCTGGCCATGGGACCACTCCCTCACACTAGCATAAAATTGAATAATGATGTGTTTGAACATTACCTGCAAGCCATAATAGTTATTAGGTCAAGTAGAGTCTACAGAGTTTATCATTATTATGTAATAACTGATGGTGAAAACTGTTTTATCTATGATCCTTTAAATAAATGTTTCAACTGTTCCACTCTATCATTGTAACATCCTAGAAAGCTGTTAGTGGAGTAGCTGAGTGGCTGGCCACAGTGGAGAGCCAGTTCATCCGATGCCACAGGTCCGTCATTCCAAATCAGATCAAACCCTCCCACTCTCTTCTCACTGCCACTCAGCCTCCCCTCCATGTCTACTATGTGCAGCATATCTTCCAGTAAACCAAACTTCAGGTCATAGTCAGTGGGGCTGCTTGCAGTGAGGCTGGGTGAAGCATTCACCTCAATGATCCATGGCTTTAGAGTATCATCAAACATGATATCAAATCCGTACATCTCAAAGCAGTGCTTATCATTGATGATGATTTTTTTAACACTTTGTAGACTTTTGATGAATATCTCGTCAAGCTGCTGGAATAGCCTCCGTACGACTTCATGCCCATGTTTTGCCATGAGGTACATGCGGAACTCCTGCAGTGACCATTTACAGCCCTTTTCAGGATCATAATCTGGGGCTGTTTTCTGGATGGCTACGTTTGTGAGGTGCACAAAGGCATCACTGATGGAATCAAGTGAAAATCTAGTATTGGAAAACCGTGCAAAACCACTCCTGTATAGCCAGACTTTGAGTGGGATGTATGACATCACTAGGACATACACACGAATGTCGAACTTTTTCCCACCAATCAGATAAGGCCTCTCGATGTAGCGTTGGACGACGTAAGTCTCTGGTGGCTCACGATCTGTCTTATCTTCATCTTTGCGAAAGTAATCGTCCTTCTTCCACTCAGTGATATCTTTGAGCTTTCGAAAAAGAAATATGCCCTTCCCCTGAGCTTTACCAGCTGGCTTCATGATCCAAATTGTACCAGGGTTCCTCTTAAACTCCTCCACGAACATATGGTACTCAGACGGAAGCTCGTAGGTTGTCGGAAAGAAATCACACTTGGCTGCTTCAAGCTTTGACTCTTTCTCCAGCTGCTTCTTCAACCGCTTCAGATTTCTTGCCATGTGATTTTTCTTGCTCAGCTCGTAATGGTTTCGAAAGTGGCAGACGCGTTGGTGCTCCTCTAGGTAGCAGTGGTCGAAGTGTTCTCTCATCCAGGCCACATCACACCAGTAGAAGTCCCATTCCTCCCCCTCTTTGACTTCATGCCAGCCTCTCGCTTTCAGCACGTCACCTATGGCGTTGTGCAGGCATGTTCTGTAGCGTATCACTTTTTCTCCACCCGCTCCGTGGCCCCTACCGCCGGCTTTAGACCTCATAGCATGCATGGCTCTTTGATGATCACGTTTCTATGACTACGAAATTTCAATTTTACTTCATATTCGGTTAATCGACCAATTGCCAAGCTAGTACCATACCAATTTCAGTAGTTTCAAACTTCGGTTAATTAGAGCATAGATTATAGAGCTACTACGTATATGCAATAATCTATGATTAGAGAAGTCTTAGGCATCTTGCTTTTATAGCCAAACATTCTCCTTTACGTATTAAATGATGAAAATGGGGGTATAGCACAACCAATATACAACAAAAATCTGTAATAAATTCTTCCTCTACAGTGGTACATCACTCAGCAATAAAGTTCCTCTCTCTGAACTGATGGAGGGGGAAGTAAGAAGTGACCACCACTCGGTTGGCAAACTTCCTCCCTGCCAGTGCTGTGTGGGCATTCTGACACTCAAGATTACTATTAAACTCCACAAAGATCTGTGTGTGTGAGAGAGAGGGAGAAAGAGAGATACTTAGTGGGCTGCACAAACGCTACAGAATCGATCAGTTTTTCACACTATCAACAACTTTCTGTACCTTGCCAACACCAGGGACTGACATTCCATCGATAGGGCGAGGAATTTCAACAGTTCTTACTTCTCCATACTTGCTACATTCATCACGTACATCCTCCATGATACCTGTAGTACAGAGAAAATATGCAAAACTTGGTTACATAACACTCTTGATCCATCTGTAACAAATTCTTTTCACTCAGTTACGTTCTCTCTCTCTTACCCTACCTTCATATTCCTCGTCATCCTCCAGCTCCTCTTTGGTGACCATATTCATGAGACATAACACCTCAGTTGCCTCCTGAGAAGACCCATCAATCTGCAGCCCAGGGATGTTAATTGGCAGAGGCATACCCGATGACATCAATGCCTGCTCCAGTAGTGGGTTCTTAGCTCCCACGCTTGCTCGCTGCACTATGAGCTTTTTGTCTCCCAGAGCCATGCCATTCAGTCCAGTGATAGCCTAAAACAATGTACAAATTATGTTGCACATCAAAGAAGACTTCAAAAGTTCAACAAATTTAAAATTGGGTCAACACCTGACATCCAAGTGCATGTAATTGTAAAGACGACACTTGTGGGAAAACCTAATCAATTGTCCACGATTAATTTTAAGCCAATGTCTGTACAATACAACTGTAGGTGTCCTTAATTTTTCCTCAGTGGGAAAACATTGTACACAATGTCCATTACTGATTCAAGGACTTACAATGTCAGTGATGTCATGGTTGACATATTCAAAGAAGCAGTATCCCTTGGAGAAGGTAGTGCCACTGTCCTTGACCAGGTTGAATGCACGAAGCTCTCCAAATGAAGACAAAAGCTCCTTCACCTAACAAAAGAGACAGAGGAAAAACATTACCTTCAATCAACATAAAAAAGATGTCGTCTCTATCATTCAAATACTATGTTCAAACCATTTGGCTTCTAGCATTAATGATCATAGACTGTAGTTTCTGAGATTTAAAACAGCAGTGATCACAGATGCATGTACACTACAGTGTACCCTGTCTACTATGCCCATCTCACCACTAGACATGCTGAAAGAGAGATAGAGTTAAGTCACTTACGTGGTGCTCAACTCAAGGGTAACAGCACGAGCACGTTGTTTTATGTAACAAAGTCTACTTTCAATTCAAGAAGTAGGTCTCCCCAGCCCTGTATATACCTGTTTGCATGCTAAAAATAAACTACACACACAATATTGTATGTATCCCTCCTTGCTTGGTCGGCCTGTTGGTATATAAATAGAATGCTAAAAAATAGTAACACATGCAATGTTTTCGTCCAGCTCAGGTTGTGATGTGAGCAAGCTGAAAGAGAAAGTGTGTATTGTATGTGCATAGAGAAGCAGGAAGTGGGCGTGGTAGGTAGGTGTGGCCTTTTGTGGTTCAAGCCGAGCCAGGAGCTAGCCTGCCGGAAAAGAGAGCCAGGGGGAGAAAGAAGCAGAGAAACAGATGAATTAATCATCTCTCTCTAAAATATCTAGCTACACGTTACACACACTTGTAAAAGCACTATACCCACTAATTATTACACTACACCCCATATCTATGAAAGTAGCTCACACAGTTACAAAGCTTCTTAGCTTTTTAGCTCGCTCACTCACTATCGATAGCAAACCTGGTCATCCGTGAGATAGGTGGGTAGACCTCCACAGAACACCTTCCAAGGACCATCTGATACTACAGTGGATACCACACCTGGGATATGCTTTAGAGAGGAATCTGCATTGATGAGTGAGCGTGTTGGTGTGTGTGTGTTGGTGTGTGTGTGTGTGTGTGTGTGTGTGTGTGTGTGTGTGTGTGTGTGTGTGGGTGGGTGGACACAGCATGGTGAACATTAATTGGAAATAGGTGTGCTTTAATTAGAACTACTCATTACCACCAAGAATACCTGTGACACCAGGTATAGGTTGATAGTCTTTGGGCCGGCGGATTTTGAGAGATTGGCCTTGCAGGTTGATTCCATCGAAAGCCATAGCACTGGTTGTTTCATCCACTGATCGAAACTGCAAAACATAAAAAAACCCTCTATTTCTCTCTCCTTCTTTCTCTCATAGCTTCATACCTCACAAAAGGCAAAATTCTTGTCCATATTGATCTGTACAGCCAGCACGGGATTCCCAGGTGCTGAACACAGCTTGGATTCCACCATTTTCTCGTTGAAAAACTTCACCATAGCATCCTCTGTGATGCCAAACGGAATGTTGCCCACGTAGAGACGCCGGGCCTGCCTTGTCATCTGGCTAGCTGCCGGCTGAGGTGGTGGGGGGATGGGGAGAGGGGCAATGGCCTCTCCCAGAGCGGGAGGGGGCACACCAATAGTGGGTACCTGACCAGCAGCTGTACATGAAAGGCAGAAAGGATATACTTACAAATGACTGCTCGCTATTAGAAGATGCATTAATTCAGAGAACACAACAAATTGGTAAAGTATGCTAATTGTCTAAACTGCAACATTAAGTACACATACAATATGGCAGTGTACCTTGCATAGCCTTGTACTGCAGTGGTGAAATATGCTCAAATCCTCGAGGCGCCACATCCCACCATATTGAAGCCTTTCTCCTCCGACTCTTATGGTTCCTTCGCTCTCTCTCCTTCTCCTCCTGTCTCTCTCTCTCTTTATCTGCCAAAGACTTAGCCGGGCGCTCCCTTGAACGAGACTTAGATCGGTGACTCCGCCTTCTGTCTCGACGATCCCGATCACGTGACCTGCTCCTTCCACGGTTGCGGTCTCGATCCCGATCTCGTGAGCGACTCCTCCTCTTCCTGTCTCTGTCACGTGATCTGCTCCGTCGGTCCCTGTCACGGGAACGTCGACGCTTTCTACCGGGGGATCGCCCTCTGTCTCTATCACGAGAACGCTCCTCGTAGTCAGCTCTCCCGCCATTGGCAGCCTCAGGGGCAACTGAAAAGGAAATACATACATTTCTGTAGATTGCTATAAAATACACACGCCACATGCTATATTCATTTTTTCATCCTATACATGACAACAAGAATTAATCTATCTTGTGTAATTTATCATACACACACAACACAATTATAATTCTTTTAACAACTGAGCTGAGAGTACTAGCCTCGCCCCCAGGCTCTCTTGGGAGGGGAAAGAGAGCATGGTAACGACTGCGTGTGCATGCACCAACCCTTACCAACAAAACATGGTAAGCCGTTTCTCTCTCGAAAAAGATATTGTCATCAGCTGGCGATGGTGCCTAGAATATTTTAATAAGGTAACTCAAGCATATGTTGATTTTGGCTCTTCGGATGACCATTTTATTGTGCCTCAGCAGCTTTTGAGCTTTGGCTGGCATAGTATATGGTAACATGATCAACTAGTCCACGGATCGTGCGCCGATAGAATACGGAGATTTTGGCGCATGCGCATGCAGTAGTTACCAGGCTCTCTTTCCCCTCCCAAGAGAGCTTGGGGACGAGGCTATGAGAGTACATACTCTTAACTGCATTATACTCTTGTCCCAGGTCCTTTGAGGGAAGGAGAAAGGACCTTTGATAATACATGCAGAGACATTAATTTTATGCACCTTGCTGCTGCTGCTGTTGTTGCTGCTCATAAGCTGGAGGTGGTGGATAAGCCGCAGCCGCTGTTGGCTGATAAGACGCGTCTCCAGGCGTAGGCAAAAGCCCCATGTCTCCACCAGCCTCCATCTGACCGTACTGTGGATAAGCCATGCTTCGTATTTTCTCTCACATACGTTGCAAGAACGTTTTTGCAGCACAGGCTGGCCAGGTGCTTCAAGTGTTCTTCGCTTCAAACGTGTTATGTCATGTGACTGCAGTCGTAGGATCACGAGACGTCACGAGACTGTTATAAGTACACAAAGTTGGGTGTGGTGTCGCGATCGCATAGCCGCATACTTTTTGTCGACCCCCGGTTAGGCTCTGTGTTTACTGTGTGGTGTGAGCAGCGTAGCGGCCGAGAAAGCCTTTGACACATCTAGAGGTAAATCGAATCTTCTTAAATAAATTTGCCTACCAGCTGTCCTAGAAAGTACTTTAAAACGTTGGCTACCTAGTCGACTTGTAGTGTCAACTAAAAAAAATGTCACCTCTCCCCACTGCAGTATTTTTACAATGGACAGAGAGGCAGTAGAGCGAGAACGCTCCCAGCTCCAGAGAGAGGTGGCAGTCGAGAGAGCGAAAGTCTCGATAACAGCAAACGAGTGAGTGTACTAATATCAATTAAATATACCATGCACACACCTAGTACCTTTACATAGTACATGCACACACATGTATGTATAACAGTTTTTCATATACTTGGTGATTTTAGTAAACTTTCATGAGCCTATTAATTTTCTCTCCCTAACTACCCCCCCCCCCCAAACACACACACACTCTCTCTCACACGTTCTGTTACACGACACTGATGCATGCGTTACATGGCAACCTTGAAATTCCCTGCTAGTAATGCTCGGATATCTTCGAAATTATGTGTATACAGAATATTGATATACTAGCACTCTTGAACGTACGTTTCAACCACCAGGTGTACATGTGCCCATATCTTGCATGTGCCTTAGCTAATGCACACTTGCTTCCTGTGGGTTTGAACCTGTGGTATATGAGCTATTGTACCCAGCACTGTAATACATATGTGTACATACATTGTGCAGACAGTTGAAGCAGTGCCTATATTTAGTTTAATGGGTATAGAACGTAAAGGTACCCTCAATATTAGCAGGAAGTCAGCGTATCATGTGGCTGTGTGCTTCACACCCTGTTGGTGGATTCTATGAGGAATGTGCACATTAGCCCTGTGCATTTGTTGTTTGTGGATTCTCTAAGCTCAACCTTTGTGAACTTGAGTGGTTCTTGATAGAAATGTATATGGTGAGAGAGAGAGAGTGTGTGTTTGTGTGTGTGCGTGCGTGCATGTGGGAGGTTAGCTTCCTGACAAGTTCTATCTATACTTGTTATTAAAACTTGGCTCTAGTTGTGTGTGTGGATGTAGCTACATGTATCTGGTTGCCTCAAAAGCATGTAAACAGAGAACAAGATTAGTCTCCCTCCCACCCCTCTCTCTCTCTCTCTCTCTCTCTCTCTTTCTCCCCGTCCCTTCTTATTCCTCCCATTCCTAAGTTTACAAATCCCACTTCCTTACAAGCCTAATGTGAGCCTTCCTTTTCTTGTTAACGTTCTCTTTCCTTTTACATACTCCCTGTGTTCCTAGGGACTGAGCTGTAAGGATGACTGCCTAGCTAACCTTTAAGATACATCACTTTGAAATTGTTTTTTTTTAAGCTAATGTATTGCTATATATATTTCGGCAATTTTATGACACACTCTGTTTGCCGTCAAGCTGTAGCTAATAGGTTCCTGGTGTGTATTTACTTGCACGCATGGTTGATACCGTAATATTTTGATGGTTGTATATGTTTGAAATTTCTGGCAAATTCCTCTATTTAGACTATGGTTGTTTATCGAGGTTGTTTGTGACCATTTACCTTGTGCCTTGTCACCCTACGCACAATTGACCCTGTGTACATGTGTATTTGTGGATGTGTGCTTTGGTGTTGTAAGATATATATATAATAGTATACCCTACACAGTTGTGTGTGTGCTTATATGTGGAACTTGCTTTGACAGCTTGCTTTTATAGTAGCTACTCAAGCTGCGTCCGTATCGTGAATACTATCACATTAAGCTTTCACCCCGGACTCTTTTCCTGTGCATAGATACAGCATCTACTATAAGGATTCTGAAGGCCAAGAAATAATGTGCTTTTTAATACTGAAAGGTTAAAAAAGTTACAGTCAATGGCACAAGTTACACCCATACATGTACACATACACAAGTTAAAGCCTGGAAGTGCAGTATTTTATTAGAGTTGGTGTTACTGTATACATTGGAGGAGCTACAGCATCAGTCTTGAGCAGCGAGCTGTGAGCCTAATTATATGTCGAAGTATCCTTTTTGTTGTCTTAAGTAAATGGCATTACATTATGGCCATTAGGGAAAGATGTATGAGTGTGTTTGTTGTGTGTATGAAGCTGGTGTGCGTAGCCACACCCACAGGGCATTTGTCTGAATGTTCAGTCTCATTTATAGGCATTTCTGAATCATTTTAGTTGCTTGGTAGCCTTATTTCATAGTTATCTGATGCCACCATAGGAATGTTCATTGAAAAATAAACTACTCAATTGTGTGTGTGTGTGTGTGTGTGTGTGTGTGTGTGTGTGTGTGTGTGTGTGTGTGTGTGTGTGTGCATGCTAAGCAAACCATTTTTTTTTAACTTGCAATTGGAGCTAGCACTAATGGCCATCAGCCGTCAACACACTTTAGACTCCTATGATGTTTACTCTATGTGTATGATGCAGCAGCAGCAGCAGCTATCTGTCCATGGTCGGTGTACACTCCACACATAGTTTATTTCTAACTTAGGTATCTGTGTTGACGCACCAATTTTGAGTGCATGTGTGTGGGCGAGGGGGGTGCGTCATGTTGCTTATACTGTTTAGTACAATATATTCTGCTATTTTCAGAGTGCATTATAGTCTCAGTGCAATTATTACCTCTGTTACTCTAGTTATGTGATGGGTGAATTCCTAAATTTGTCAGGAACCTGTGTGTAATGGCATATGTACCTGCAAACAACTGTCACCCTAAGTACAACTGCATTATTTTATGGCTTAAAATTTTTTTTTTCGTGCCGTGTTCCATTTGGTATTGCTGTTACTTCATATTCATCCTTTTTCTTTCAGACTCAAAAACTACATCCTAGGTGAGCCCGACCCTCTCGTAGATGGAATCCCAAAGAGAGACAACCCTTACATCAAGAAGGGTGGATGCACAATCTTATGAAAAATCTGTCAAACTTTTTCTCTGATCGTTAGAATCCACACACACGTGCGTCGTTACAATACTATGTAAGCCTCAGAAGTAACAAAAATGTACAATCATGATAATATTATATTTTAGTGGATTTTTTTTATAACTGGCTTGACCTTAAAGTTGCTGTATACACTGTACATGTTGTATTATGACACTATGTGTGTGCGTTTCTCTGTTTATTGCACACATATAAAGATTTTATGAAAAAGTGTTTTGTAGATTGTGTAGACATAGTGAGGCATGCACAGCTATCTGTGAGATCCATCAAGGTTAACATAAGACTAGTATATACCCCCTCCAAACGTACAAAGCTATAGTGTAGTCAGCCATGCCATGCACTAACTAAAACTCATAGTTACACCACACATGTACACCCCATTCAATTTGCACATTGGAGGAGCTACAGCATGCATAATCTTATGAAAAAATAATAACTGCCAAACGCATGAGTTGGCTACCTGTTTAGTACAAATTTCTTCATGTGACTACCTAATATTATTATGATAGTAAGTCATTCTTAACTCGGTTTTCTATTGTACCATGTCCATCCCTGAGACTCCAGCGTTGGTCTTAATTGAGGGGCAGAGACTGCCGGTAGGTAATCACCTATCAGCTTGCGTTTCCACCAGTGTCCCTTCCCTGCCTCCTTGCTGCCAAGCTTAGTGTACCAGTACCTGTAGTGACGAGCCCTTACGAACCTGTGAAGGTGTATGTGTGCGTGTGTGTGTGTATGTATGTGTGTGTGTGTGTGTGTGCGTGTGTGTGTGTGTGTGTGTGTGTGTGGTGTGCATGTGCATGTGCGTGTGCATGTTTATGCATGCTAGGGTTTCCCCACAGTAGTGCCATTCCAGTCAAACAGTCCATTGATCACAGTAAGGAGATTATAACTACAGTATTGATTCACTCTACCATGCATGCCCTGTATTATAGTACTGTATGTGGAAACCTCTGCATTATGGTTGTGTAAATACAGAATCATGTGATAGTGATTCTACAGTGAACTATGATGACCATTGCCTAATCAAACATTTATACACTAGGCTCATTGACGACCATTACCATCTAACATATCACTCAGATCCCCTTCAGCACACTCACATTGGTGGTTTGTTGTTGAAGGGGTTGTACTCAATTAGTGAATTAATGTTAGGGTCCCCCGCCAGCAGTTTTCCAGCAAAGTGCAGTAGCCAGGGATTGTATTGATAATTCTGAAAGGCAGCAAACCACATCAACCAGTCGAGACGATAGTGGTATGGGGATATGATGCAGGGACGGCGGTTTATGCGACCAGGTTTGCACTTAAACTCAAGCTCCTGCCAGTGAGTCTTAGAATTGATGGTGGTATTCCAAGTGCCTTGGAAGATAACTTCTGTACGTTCCTTTGTGATACTGTGTGTGTCAGAGAGAGAGAGAGAGTTGACAGACAGACACTTATTGATCAAAATCATTCTTTCCCTTACCTCCCAAAAGCTCCATAAGTGTTGACAATTCTGAGTGAATCAAACGAGGTATTCATCATTTGTCTGCTAGAAAGTAGATTCTGCACCACAGGTATGCTGAGGTACGCCAGCAGCAGAGCTAAACCAACGGAGGAGGCCTGACGAATGTAATAACCTACAACAGTAAGATATTATATATGGTAATCTCAGCAATAAGAGATACTACTGCTCTACACTATGTACATGTAAATTGCTGAATTTGAGCGTTGAAAATTATTGTCAAGCAAAGCACTTAATGTACAGGTAAATTTGAAAGCTTAAATTCATCAAAAACCACTGGGAGTGACAGTGAGAGTTTATTGGTAATCCCCTATAATTATTGAAATCACATAGCCAGGCAGCCATACCCCACGGTCTTTGTACTCCAGCCTTGTCTTCTTGTTGGATCTCGATGACCCTCTGTCGTGTCTTGAGGGAGAAGAGCCATCGAAGAGAGAGATCGTCAAAGCAGTAGATCGCAGGAAGGATGGTCAACCAGTTCAGGAAACTCAGATTACCACTCAGAATAAGAATAACCTGATAACAACAGAGATATGTTTCAAGTGTGATGAGAGGGGAATTAATAAAAGCTTGATGAAGCCAGCAAACAATATATATGGAGAGAGAGAGAGAGAGAGAGAAACATACAATGTCATGTACCTGAAAGAGTATCTGCAGCACTCCACAGATGAGACGAAATGGTCTTGGGAGGAAGATAAAGAATGGTATAATCAGCTCTATCACGTGATTGGCTAACGTCTCAGCTTTGTGCATTAACTCTGGTGTTTGATGTAAGTAGTAGCTCAGTGGATTGGGAACTGGCTGGGTCTGGAATGGAAAAGGGGAATAGAATCACATAGATAGTTCCAAAATTAATACACAATACCTCATAGTGGTAGTTCATACAGGTCAAATCTCTCCAGCACTGGTCTCCTCTGATTTTGATCAAGCCCTGTTTGTCACATACACATCACATGACTACCATATAGCCACAGTATGGCGACCCCTTACCGCACCAAGCATGATCCTAAATATGAGCCACCTGTAGCCCCACATGACGGCCCAGTTTGTGGGCGTGTGCCGAGGGAGGCGTGTCAGGCTGAACAAGGGACACATGAAGATAGCTAGAAATCCTGTCTCCAGCAGCTGAGACTCCCAACCTATTGCAATATGGGGCATACATTAATTATTAAGACTAGCCAAACAATACACAATCACGTACTTACCAAATGAATACCTGAGTAATGTTGGGGGTGAAAGTTGTGTGCGTATGTGTGAGAGAGTAGAAGTTCACAAACTTTAAGTACATAATATGTGACCTGTCATGCAGAAAGGATGCTATCTTCAGAAAAGTAAATTTTGAGAAAAACGTGTTTAAATTTTATCAATTATTGGGTGAAATTATTCCTGCATAATACTTTTAGCTGACTCGGCTAGGTATGCAGGATATATAACTTGTATTGTGGTCATTTTTACATCTTTAACTTGTCATTAGCTAATAAAATTTTGTATATGAAGTCTATATGGGATAAACATAAATTTGAGCCATTAAACTAAAAATTGACAATTGGGTCAGGTAGTACCCTTTTTGCGTGACAGGTCACATATACACATATATGTACATGCGTCGCTGCATTATCAACACCACTCTGTTACATATACATGTACCATCGTTGTCCAACATTGACTACAGAGTGGTAGAGCACCCAGAGCAGTGTAAAGATGATGGCATTCCCTGCTCCCCAAATCACCAGGAACCCTGACAGTGCCAGACCAGCGTAGGCAATGGCGTCTAGGACAGAGTCCATGTTCTCCCCTGTTGCCCACCAGAGCAGGCTGGGTGCCGTGTTGAACGCCTTCATGGTGGTAGTCACATTTGGAGGAACCTGTATACATATGTACATGTACACATATAATACATGTACATGTATGTGTACATGGCTATACTGTTACAATAAGAGAGAAGGCTTTGCAGATAGGTCTAGCAATGTACACACAACCACTTCTGTCGATACACAAAAATCCGGTCGATCATATTCACCTCAAAGTATCCCCGTAGCTTGTTAAAGTAGAGAGGAATGGGGAGAAGGCCATTGGATCCAAGTAGCTCCTTGTTCTGGTGCAGAGCCACCAGAAACGCAACAACTGTACAACAAATATGTTACATTATGCAATGATTGTGTATGGACAGAGTATCAAAATTTACAGTATATGAAGCCAATGGCTCTTGTGAAGACAATCCTTGTCAGCCAGTAGCTCCCTGCCTCCATCACCTGATGAGATGGTGGAGGACTCTTCTGTACTGGTTTGTCCTCGGTAGATTTAGCTGATACTCTCTCAGGGCTATCATCACCTGAAGCTTTGATGCCATCAGTTTTATCCTTGGATTTTGAAGCATCTTTTCTCTTTCTGACGTGACTTCCACCTCCTGATTCCGCCATAATCATGATAATCTATGGTAGAACTGAAGATTCTAATTGATGCACAGCATAGTGCAAGTACAGTGGGAGGGGCTGGCACACCCTATATACGCATATGCGCATGCGCATTTTGTGTAGTCTTCATACAAATTGCTAACCTACATGTGTACGTGTATAAATTTAATATACTCAAAACATGTCTCCATGATCACCCTCGTTTATGCACGCAGCCCCACAGATCTGATCAATCCTGAACATTCCAAACGTGTGGAAGAGTGCATCTTTTAATTTTATGTACAATACATGCATACCCATGACACGGACTGTATAAGAAAATTTGATTGTCTGAAAATTTTCTTGTAATATAACAAGGTCATGTGGTGGAGCCAGTTATGAGTGAATCAATTAAATTGCACAGTTCAGAATCCTGCATTTCCACAAACTGCTGTGTCCTTGATCGCGAGCTGACCTTTGTCCTTTGTCCTCCCACTGTGCTGGTCATCACTATGGCAACATCATCAGCTCCACCCATTTCTCCACCCACCACAAGCCTCCTGCTGTCGGCCACTGTGCTGGCTGCCCCAGCTAGAGCATCAGTACTCTCCTTCAAGACACTTCGAGCTTTCTCTGTTGCCCTGCAGAATATCAAGGACAATCTTGTCATCTGCAAGTAGGCTCTCTCACTCTCTAGACAAATTGTCTTTCACAATCAAGCCTACATGCAGAGACCATGCCACTTTTTTTCACAAAACGTAATTAATCACTCTGGGCATACTTTTGTACTTGAGTGATCATGTCATCTCGCTGTTTCTTCTGTCGTTCCATGATCACTCTCAGAGTCTCTCTAGCCTGCAATGAAAGGAAGGGGGAATTGGGATGACACAGAAGGTATAGATTGTGCCTGAATAAGCATTGAATTATTCTTGAGAACATACTTACCTGGTGTGGTCGGAATTCATTTATGAGGTGATGCATGTTGATAAAGAGAACTGTGAGATCCTGAATCTTCCGATCTCTCTGTGCATGAAGAATAATTATCCAAGTTCAATTATTTGCTAGTGTGAAGCACACAACTTTTGACTAAAACGACTCACAGCTGGAGAGGCAGGGTTTGTGATAAGAATATCCAACAATTCCAGAAAACAGATGAGAATGGAGCGATTCAGCTTCCTTAACTCCACCTTCTTGTCTGTGAAAATGAGTGAAAAACAGCATCACAGTATACAGAGTGTTCCTAGGTGCACTCTGAACTTTTAAAAGCTGGAAATGGACCTGGAGACAAGGCTATTTAATATAGTGGCAAGGTACAATCAAAGAAGTCCAAGTTAGTGGCTCGGTTTTTATTACCATAATCTGCTGGGTATAGACGTTTTATGCTCTGATCTTCCAACGGCTGAATCATGGCATCTTCTGTCTGTAGAAAATGATTGGAATCATAAGCACTACATAGATACATGTGTCAGTATTGTATTCATAATAGATGAAGACTGATCACAGTACATTGAAGGGTGCTCCAAACATGGTGTATGTGCCCTTCACAGGAGCTGGTGGCTTAGGAGCCTGGCCTGACTTCACTTTTTCGTCCGTATAGAGCTTGTAGAAGACGGAGGGAGGAGTGGGGAACGGAGAGACGCCCTGCTGATCCTGTTGCTGTGCGGCCATACCGTGGATAGTGTCAGAAGTGAAAGTGCCCAGAGGAAAGTGCCCGCCTTGAATTACAATTTTTCTATCCAATTCGGATATTTGGAAAGCATGCTTGCCTCCCACCCGGTTCGCAAACTTTTTCCACTGGAAGTACTGTAAATTAAGTGAAACTTGCACAGTACCCAATGTGGGCTGCGTTTTACGGTAAAAATAGTAACCCTTTAGTTATGGAATTTCACGAGCTGAGCTGCATGCTGCGTAGACGTTGGACGTACGAGGCTGCCTGAATCCGACAAGCACTGTGCATCTTGAAGATATGGCTACACAAATGAGAATGAAGTTACCTTCACTAAAGTTGACTCAAAGATTAACACAGGGGGTAGTTAGGCACCGTACTGTTCCGCGTGGAATGACTACCTGTTCAAGTCCCGGAGACGAGACAACCTCGCAAACTCAGGAGTGCCCAGAGGCAGCCAGCTTTGAAGAATCAGGTGCCACTTCTCTAGAGGATGATGGAGAGTCACCAATGCTAAACGTTGATGGTTATGACCAAGATCTAAGTGGTCCTAGTCTTCACGACATAAGACAAAAAGCTGCTACTGCTGCTTGGGAAAAGAACCGTTTTGCCATGCTGAAAACTTTCATTGAATGTAATGCCATGCCAAGTAACCAGACTTGCATCATGTGTGCCAGTGAAGCAAAATACAGATGTTTACAGTGTGCATCGTGGGCATATTTCTGCTCCAACTGCTTTGCAGATGCTCATCACTCGGTAAACATTTTCCATGTTGGTGAAATATGGGAGGTAAGGTATCCGATAGCTAATGCCTTATTTCCTTACTGCAATGATAACAACTGATCTGTGGCAGAACTGGCTATAGCTAGATTTTATATAGTCCAGACTAGCCACTCCTCAGCTCAGTGCATGACTCATTACTATGTGACTTGAACATTATTAAATTTTCATGCACTGGTATCCCTGACTCGAAAAGGCATGATTAGCCCATTTTTGTATGCAGATCAGGGCATGTACATGTGCATAAGCATAACACTATAATAGCGCAGGTATATCAGTGATGTAGCTAAAGAGTATTTAAAAAGCCAGTGCAAATATGTTTGACATGGTATTTGAAACTACAGAAATATCCTGTGATGTTTAACCACTCTTCAATTTGCTTCTAGTGATAAGCTTGGGTGCATGGAATTATGTATATAGCAGCTATACTTCTATTATGACATTATGCTATTAGTATATCATTCCACTTTCCATTTTGAAGGAAGGAATGTTTAAGCCACTTGTGTTCCCAAATCGAGTTGTAGATGTTCGCCCACTGCACCAGTGCTCAAGTTATACACTTCATCCACTCTGCTGCATTGATGGAAATGGTATGTACATAATTATTGTCTTAGCAATTTAATTGTATAGCCCAAGAATATATTGAGGACCTTAACAGCAGATCAGTGCCTATGAGCATGAATATTTAAGTAATGAAATTACGGCAATAATAATGCAGCAGTACATGTAGTTTGGGATACATCATGCAACCCTCAAAAATTTGATCACATGAGGAATTAATTTAGCCTGAATATATAGTCCACCTGCACAAGCTGTACTCCTAAAACTACATTATATGCAGGTACAGAACACAACATCAAATTTACGTATTGCCAATGTGAACCACTGGTAATAACATTAGTCCGTGCCAGGTTATGGCCAGCAAGCCCTCAACAACCACAAATTGCATTTACTTTCGATCTGCTGGATTGGGCTGAAGCATTATTACTAGAGTGTCAAGTTGCTATGAAAGATTTGTGCAAAGCTCTATACTTTAAATCCCCTCATCTTGTCGTAAAAGTATGTGCAGTATTGATTTATCCTGTAAGATTGTTGTGGTTAGTGGTAATGTGAAATTAAACACAGAGAAAAGACATTTATTCATCCTTAATTGATGCTTTTGAAGAGTACCGGTAAGTTAGTTTATACTGGCAAATAATGCATGATATGACTGTTATATACATAATAACTACTGTGCAGATGGATGAAGGTTGAGCTGCGGAATCTTACCCTCCTATGTCCCAGTCTTGATTCAGGAAATGTTTGTCCAGCGTGTCCAAAGGTATCCAAAACATACCTTGTAACATTACTGTAACAGGGTTCTGCCCAGAATGATCTGAGTGATGGCTAAGCTGTAGTGAAGATGGCATTATATTGCATTGAACATAGTATTTTAGTACTATTATTCTCTCTGAGTGGCGTTTGTTTTAAGCTTGAGTGGCGGTACAAAAAAAGATTGAGTGGTGGTTGGGGCTGACCACTCCTGACCAGTGTGGGCAGAACCCTGATATTATAATAATATTAATAATATAAATCCTCGATTGTTATGACAGGATGCTGGTGCAATGATACTGTCAATGGATGCATTGTTTGGTTTGCCTAGAAAGCACTCGGCTGGTTACAGTTGTCGTGAAGCTCTTCATGGTAGCCTATACTTCCTTGATCAACCATCTGTTGATGAGTTTGTACATTCAACCACCCTGGAGAAGATCCCACAGGTTGGGCAAGCACAATAAATGTATCACTATTCACTGTCGTGCATAAATTAATACTTGCATGAGCTGTAGCTAAATTATTGTAGGCATGCAACAATTTCCTCGCTGGGGATTCTCTACGGTCATCTCAAAGATTTCATGCATTAGACGAAACTGCACTGTTTGGATGTGCTTGTAAACATGAATTCCCTTGTTTATTCCTCAATCTTAAACATGGTGAAAGGTAATGTGTATGACTAGTATATTATTATGTACACTATACTATACTGATGTATGTATTGGTATAATATGTAGATTGTCCTATGGTCTATTCTTGTTGCACGAACTTTTGCAACGTTTACCAGAGAAAGTCAATCTGCACATTATGTACGATGTTGCCTGCACTTTCGTTCGACACCTGAAATCAAATGATAGTCATCTTTTGGAGAAGGTTGCATTTGCCGTTCCATCTTTTCATGCGTATGGTCATAAACCTTCCTGTCAAGTAAGACATGCTTAACATTGTGCTACATATCTTTAAAGCTTACAGTATAAATTCAGGTTTTGTATGGTCCTCTGCGTTGTGATGGTTTTGGACTTTCTGATGGTGAAGTAATGGAGCGTATTTGGTCTTACCTCAGGAGATTCACTCGGATGACTAAGGAAATGCGCCCTTCCCACCGTACTGATGTCCTTGCACATGCTTTGTTATACTATGGCTGTATGACAAAGAAAAAGCTTGGTATGTATGATGTGATACATTACTATATCAGGTTCCATATATGTATAGCTTCACTTCTCCTCCGGCGTTGGAATAAAGCAAATGAAATGAAATGTGTTGCTATTCAGCAGTTCACTTCCCTTATAGCTCATGTCCAAGGTCTGTTAATCGTGCATACAATTATCCATTCTATTGATGGTTACCTAAATACCATGATGTACAAATACATGCAGTAGCAATTGATGACAAAGTTATAGAAAGCTGGATTGAGGATGAAACGACTGTAATTGTCACTGGTGGATTCCAGCCAACAAGTTAGCCATCATAAATTGTGTAAATCTTAATACCATAGTCACCCAAAAGAGGGCCCACTAATCTAATATTATGTCCACCTACCCCCCCCCCCCCCAAGTTTCACCTCAAATTCCTGTTGAGGTCTAAAACCTGTTTTAGAGCACCCATGCAGAGCCCCATGCACCTGGTATACAAGCATTGCAAATAGGGTATTTCCACTATCAAACAAGCCTGAGGGTACAGTGAGACTGACTTACATACCACAAGGTGCAAATTACATTGTTTACACTGGTACAAATTTAATGTACTTAAGGTGCACCATACATGTGCACCCATGGGACCTTTATTGCGAACTATTATGTTCATCTTTGATATACATGCAGTTACGACTGAGTGGAAAACACATTATTATTTTATGTTACACAATTACTACCTGGCAAGGTAACTAATACCTGGATCCATTTATTGTACCAACAATTGAGTACTGACCATAGCTATGCCCTGCTTCTTTTTATTCCACAGCAATCATCTTGCGAGTTGCAACTTCAGTGAAAGAGCAGTGGTCCAAAAGAAAGTGTTTGAGTTAGTTATTATGCTATCAGTACAATATTAAGTTTATCAAGTATATATCAATAATACACAGCATGGATTGCCAACTAGCAGATTTTGAAAGAAAGCATGGTCTGAAAAATCGCTGGAAGAAAGAAGATCAAGAGTACACAGATGCAAGAAAGGCATTTTTAAATGAGAAACAAAAGCAATTGCACTCCTGCTTGTGGGCCACTGTTGTTAAAAGGCACTACCTGTTGTGTATGAAAGCCAAATATGCAGGTAAGCTGCACATTCTGTGTACAAGGGTTTGCTTGATTGCTCAGAGCATCTCCATCAGTGCATGATGGTGCATGTGGCACACATGGCCAATGCTTTTGTACTGAGTTGATGTAGCTGGGAACATAATGTGTTACTTATAATATAGATGGACAGAAAATTGCAAAAAGGTTGTCCTCTTCCATCACCAAAGAAACTAAAAAAGCCAAAGAGTTGCTTGAAGAGTACAATGCAACTTGTTTACAATTGGATATTGGCAGAGAGCAATCTCCATTGCAATTGCAAGAAATATTGCCAATAAATTCAGAGTTTTGGCAAACTTTTCCATTGGCCGAATATACGACTTCAAGAGGCGTGCCGTGGAACACCAAAAGGGATGTTATTCAAGCATTCCTGCTGAAAAAACGTAGTGAAGAGGAATTACAACTACTGGAAGATGCAATGCAGAACGTGCTTGAATACTGGTCAAACAGAATTGCTGCTATTACTGGTGAAATTGAACGGCTACAAGAGAATAATAATAGTCAGTTTAATGTTGGTGCCATTAACTCATTGAGGCATCTCTTGTGGGAAGCCGAGTTACAGCTTTCAAAAGCTGTTGCCTCATTTAGGAACATTGTTGATCATCCTGTGTCTATAGATGTTGCAGATGCATGTAGCCAAAGTGACTCAGACTCTGATAATTCAACCAATTCAGAGAGTGAAGATGAATATGGAGTGTATAAATAAATATAATAATGTATAGATCTCTATGGTAATCTGTTCTGAATGTGCTACTGTTATTGTTCTTCAAATTAATATTTTGTATATTAAGATACATCGTGTACAATGACATGAACTGATACTAATCTTAATGTACATGTCATCATAATTAGCTGTAAATCTATATGTTATGCATGTCTCACACTGATCATCTAGCAGTTCACCCTCAGCTACTACTTTGCATAATTATTATAATTATACTCATAAATGATCATTATGGTTTTCCAGATAAATTACTGGATCAAGGTTCCAGGTTTCCCAGTAAATAAGTATACAAAAGGTTTCTAGGTTTTTCACTGAAGTACTGGTAAAAGGTACTAGATTCTCCAGTGTCTGATTTCCACCACCACCCTAACCCCAACTCAATCTGATTCTAAACCCACTCTACATTCAATAATATATACTGCAGGTTTGTAGGTTTTCCACTCAAGTACAGGTCAAAAGTGCTGAGTTTTCCAGTTAGTGTTTCCACCAACTCAAGCATACTGCAGGTTTGTAGGTTTTCCACTACATTGCTGGTCAAAGGTGCTGAGTTTTCTAGTCTAGACACTCGGATCATGCATGGTTACATCAAAACAAATTTATTAGTGGAATAATAATAGTGCATGGAATATGCACTTGTAAATAGCTATAGTACACAATAAAGTTTGGCTATACACAATATATTTTCATTATTATTGACTACACAGTCATGTCCTCCAAAAACTGTTTACAAGTAGAGCATTTCCAATCCAAGCTTGAGTCATAGTTGACACAATCAAAGTGAAACCATTTATAGCAGCTCTCGCATTGGATCATTGGGTGCATTTTCTCGTTGGGCATCCTACAGATACAGTATATCTTCTCAGAAACCATGTACTTAACACGTCCTCCCAAAGGAATACGTCATTGCTTGGTGGTTGGAAACCTAATCATTTTTCCAGACTCAAAACAACACTTCAAATGCTGCCTCATGAGGGATACATTCCAGTAGCATGGTGCTGGATCATGACCATATACCAGTTCTGTTCCACAGGCAATCGCAAAAACACCACAGTCACAACCATTTGGCTGTGGCATAAGGTTGACAATGTCCAAATTAAGCTGATCACCTTTAGGCCTTATGAGTGCACAAACTTGCTTCATCAAATTCATACTAACTGTGGAGGATTGGTAGCTATCAAATAATTGAACAGAATCAGTGACACAGGTTTCACCACCCGACTGAATTAGTATGTTTGAAGCAGTAACCCAATGATCCCTGTCGTGAAGCACCTGAATAAACTTTTGTCCTGGCACAATGTGTTTGAATCCAAGATTTCGTCCAAGTTGTGGACTTTGCCACCCACCAATATCCTCGTTGAGCTTAGATAGCAGGATGCTAGCGGCATAAATGATGGAGTCAGTTAACCATGAAGTAGCAGACTCTAAGATTGCTTTGTCAGCCATGAACAAGCACAGTTCCTTGATCCAGTACTCATTTTGATTTGATTTCCTGAGTTCAGCTGACTGCTCCTGATTTGAATTCTCAGCTGATTGGAACTTCAGATGTGTTGAGCTCTCAGCTGTCAACAGAGGATTTTTCTGATTTGATAATAGTAGATTGTTGTCACCAGTTTGGTTACTGGTAGCTGAGTGTTGGGTCATTATAATAAGTATTCATTCCATAGATCAGTGTCAAGATAGAGCTTACTTGGTGTTTCTGCACTAGCTTGAGTTGAGATCTCAGCTGTTAATTGAGGTGTTTCCAGAGTGTCATCATTACCACTCAAGTTGGTTGAAGCTATATTATTATTATAGTTCACTTTATTATGCATGGAGGCAGCATACATCTTAGCATGCATATACCTATTAATTTTTGCACTCTAGATAATGCTGGTAGTTTTTTCTTACGGGGTTGAGACGTACGACTTCCTACTTGGTTTGCTATAAATTTAAGTCTATAGCAATAGTATATATGAGAGTTAGGATGATCAGCTTACTTTTGGCTGATATCTGATTCTTCTGACTCTTTGAACCTTGACGTTTCTCCTTGGTTGAACTAGATGTGGATAGCTCTTTCTCTTGAGAATTCCCATCAACACTTGCAGACAGATGGTTAGTTGCAGCTGTGAAATATTCATATTTAGTGTTGTAGGCACAATTATTTGTAACTTACAGTGCACTCCGGTAGCAGCTGGTGATTTCTTCTTCTGAGCTTTACATGCTCTACTTCTCACTGGATTGGCTATATAAAGCATGGTCACACATTACATATGTTACTGGCACCAATGTAGGCTAAATATCCCAAGACTTACTCGCAGCTTAATCCTGATTCTTCTGGTTTGAGTTTTCTGATGATGACTGTCCCTTCTGTGCCTTGTTGTGGTTGGCTGTATAAAATTAGAAATTATGTATTGAAATATAGAAGTGCAAAATCTTACCCTCATCTAAAGATTTTTGCTTCTTAGTACTCTTCAGTTTTGCAGCTAACATTGTGATTTACAAAATTATTATAATAGAGTCCATATGACCTGTTTTAGCAGCAACAACAAACATGATTAAGTACCTGAATTAACTTTCTGATTTGGAGCACAAACTGTCACATTTTCAGGCAATTTAGGAGGGTTGGCTGAAAGGGAAAATTATCCCGTAACTGCATGCATGCTATAAATTAAAGTATGAGTTAGGATGATCTGCTTACTTTTGGCTGATATCTGATTCTTCTGATCATGACTCTTTGAAGTTTGACGTGTTTTCTTTGTTGAAATCTTAGATGAGGATAGCTCTTTCTTCTGAATTGACGATGATTTCCCATTAACACTTGCAGACGGATGGTTAGCTGCAGCTGTGAAGCATTCATTTTTAGTAAAATTATAGGCACAATTATTAATAACTTACAGTCTACTCTGGTAGCAGCTGGTGGTTTCTTCTTCTGAGCTTCATGTGCTCTATTTCTCTGTGGATTGGCTATATAAATAATGGTCACACATTATATTCATTACTGACACTGGAATATCCTTACTCCCAGCTGATTTCTGATTCTTCTGATTTGAGCTTCCTGATAATGATTGTTCCATCTGTACCTTACTGTGGTTGGCTATAATAATAATAATTATTATAATTAAGCTAAAAGTGCAAAATCTTATCCCCATCTAAAGATGTTTGCTTTTTGCTCTTCAACTTTGCTACTAATCATGATTGTGATTTAAAAATAGAGTCTATCAGCTGTTTTAGCGGTGATAACAAACGTACCTGAATTAATGTTCACCTTTGGAGCACAAGTTGTTTCGTTATTTGCCAGTTTTGGAGGGTTGGCTGAAAGTGAAAAATATAATCCTGTATAACTACATGCATACCGGCTGTGAATATAATACATGCACAATTAACCTCACCAGTAATAGTAAGTGCATGAAGATACTCAATGAGTTGTGGATGAAAAGAATCACTCATTGAAGATGTACTTACTAACTCCATCTTATCTTCAAAAAAGGCAACTGCAAAGCCACAATATCCGAGGTTTTCCAGCTCTTCAAACTGCAATATCATTATTTATTTGCAGGCCATGCATTTGCTATTTCACTGAAGCTTTTATAATAATATTATGGGGAATAATAATGGATCAGGTTGCCCTATTATTTATGTCAATGCATAATGTGATAAAAATTAAATGTTATAGGTAGCTACACGTACACTGCATGAGTGCATGGTTTTGAGTTTGCAGTAAATTAATAAGCTTAATTCTTTGACATCACTTGTTTCAGTTTCTGCCAAATTATTTCATAGTAAATTGTGAAGAAGCGTATGATCATTCCATAATAATGATCATCATTCAGCACATACTTTTAATGGATGTCTATATAAAGTAACTGAACTTAAGTAAGTTCTCTCAAATTTGTGACCTATGTGTGTCACCTAACATTTGATTTTTATTGTTGGGCTTCACAAACCCAAGGCTGTTACATCATAAAAGCAGTTCATTTGCTCTTTAGGTAAATTAATATTAAACACTTTTGTTACATGCAATCGTGCATGTTGTAATTTATATTTGTGTAATTGTTGGGTCGCCTAGGTACATACGATAAAACATAATAATTATACCAAGTGCTGTATTCGAGCAAACACTTTGCTGCCCCTTTGAATAACTTTTCGCCTTGTCATTGGCTCAGATACTGAATCAACACTCCTTTGCTGAAGGCTTTCCTTCTCTTTCTTGGTCAAGCTTTTATAAGCTACACTTGCTTCTTTATTAAAAATTCCTGGGTTGTCAGCCATGGCAGCTTTCCCAGCTAAATGAAACAGAAAAGTAACTAGTATCAGTGTTAGTTATCATGCCAGAATCATTCAAACCTTCTGACTTCGCAAACTCTTTCAAATATTCATGCCACATTGTGGTCTTCCTCCGCTTTATACTCGGAAGATTGGCCTCACTATCAGCTGCTTCAAATGCTGCTTTTCTTTTCATATTTCTTCTACGTATCCAATTCTAAAAGGATTATAGAATAGTTGGACTATTTAATTAGTATACATTGGGCATGGCTACTCTCCTCTGTACCTCTATTTGGCTTTGTTCAAGACCAGTTGCTCCTGCGGCACTGGCAATATCTGACCTATATTGCTTCCCCCATCCTCTCATTCCACGCCATAGAATGACTCCAGAGCCTGGGTAATGTGCTTAGGGAAGGGTTGATAGCTTACACTGGGACAGTCAACCTGACCTTCTTGACTTTGTGATACAGAGTCACAGTCATTATCATGGTCAAGACTCTGAGTAGTCATTAGTGTCCAAGAGGCTTCAGGATGCTCCTCAGCGGATTCTTCAGCTGATATATCTTTAATATCATCCCTATGCTTAACACTCAGAGAGTATTCGGGCTCCATAGAAGTCATCCTAGAAACGATTGAGTAGCTACCTAGCTCAGCAGGCTGCAACCATACTAGCTCTTCCCGCGCCCGCGCCTTTTATAAATCGGTGTGTACGGGGTTAAAATTATTGGCGCACGCACCCCCAGTTATTCACTACTAGAGTGTTAACTTTTATACAGTACATTCAGTGGTAAAAGTTTGCGAACCGGGTGTGCCTCCCTACTCAACTATGGTATTGGCCTTCATTTCCAACTATATCAACTTTGCCTTCTTCATATAATCGAGAATAGCTGGCGTCCACTTCGTGGGCTGTAATTATCTGAGCTCAAAAAGAGGGCTGTAGCAAGGGGAGGTCACTCCCATAGGTGCCGTGTCCAGCGCTGTGTAGGTAATTAATGCCTACATCCAAATAACATGCATCATGACGTATTTTTGTCACATCATGTGTTGTAGCCTGAAAAACGGTAACTTTTAATTTTGTATATACATACATGTACATGCGATAGAATGTAGAGTGTGCACTGAAGCCAGGCTAGGAAAAGAAAAAAAAAATGCGGACCAGTACACATAGCCTAATAAAACAGATTCTCAGCAATAATAATTATATTACTGTTAATGCTCATTATTGTTCCTTTATTTTCCTCTTCAGTTCTAGTCACAGAACTGGTTGCAAAACTTCTTACAGACTTTGGGCCCAGGAGCAAACTGCAGCTTCAAACAAGCAATCTTAGCCTTTCTCACTGGCATCAAATCACAAAAATCCTGTAGAAAAAATTAGAGTATTCACTAGATAGCTGTCACTTAATTACCAGGACTTCTCAACCTGAAATTGCAAGCCGACAGGCTATCAAGCAGGTGGACTCTTCACAATCACCACCAGACTGAGTAAGAGGTCCATTATTAAGCGGTCCTTTGCGGAGTGGGCCACTACCAATAGGACCGTTAACAAGAAGGCCATTACCACCAAGTATTCCTTTGCCTAGAGGACCATTATCAAGTGGGCCATTACCAAGGGAGCTAGCTCCAAAGCGGCCAGCTGCATGAATTCCACGAGGTCCAGGTCTTCCAATTAGTCCGCCACGTGGTCCAGGCCTTCCACCAGCTCCAATTCCTCCTCTAGGTCCAGGGCCCCCACGAGATCCAGGCTTATGGCCACGAGGCTCAGGAGCAGCATCCATAGTGGGTAGCAACACTGCTACTAGAAGTAGAACAGCACAGATAACAATGGCTATCTTGATAAATGACATGATGATGTGACAGTTGAACTTGGAGAAATTGAACGGAAACTTGATTTGCTGAAATCACTACAGTGAATTTGAGATGGTGATTCCCAGTCGTCAGATGGCGACTTTTATAGCCAACAAGAGATTTTGCATGCATGACGGTACTGTACATGTAGATCTGTATGGATTCCATGGTATATGAATCCCAAGGTTGCATCATTAAAATTATTTCACAGGTGATTATGGTAGATTAGAGAATGCTAGATAGTATAGTCTAGTACTGTTTATGAAATCCAGCCATAAAACTTAAGCACATGATCACAATTATTACTGTTAGTTAAGCAACTATAATCAGAGATTGACGTGAGGCTGTGCATTTGTTTGTTGTTTCAAAAATCAATGTTATGGCGTATTAAAGTTCCAATACAAAAATGCAAGTGGACTCAACATAACTGTAGTCTCACTGACAGTATGTTTTCTGTTTTTCACACATGAGAGGAAGTAAACAGGACAGCATTAGCCTATAAACCTGGGTGATGATGTTGTAGAACACGCTCTTTATTTTTCACCCTACAAATTACGTAATAAAGTTGGTTACCACTCACACAAACTTCTATATAAACTCAAAGTCTCAGGAAATGCCCATAAAGATAGTTACGTGGTGTCTTTTAGCTCTCCCACGCACCATGCCTGAAGTCGTGGCTCTGTAAAAAGCGCGCGGTAATTTATACGCATGCGCAGTTTAGTGTAATTTTGAAGATACTAATAATTCGGTTAATTGGAGCAATTCCAAAGGCCCACCATGAGTGTAAGACCTGTCCTGAACGCCGTGAAAGAACTGATCTCCACTTCTCCAGCTGCTACAAGAGATGACACTGGAGCCACAAGTGGGTTTACTCAATGTCTGCAAGCTAATCTGAGGTCTTATCGAGATCTACTGCAGAAATCAGACCCCAAATATTGTGACCTTCAGGCCCGAGTACTCCATTTCAAAGATGCATACCATCTAACTGATCCATCCATAGTAGATCGCACACAAGACACAAAGCCACAAGCTCACAATACGTACTTGGAGTTTATTCCAGAAGGTTTATCACTTTTACTAGTGTTAGACGAAATTTTATGCTCACTTCACGAGGAAGATGTGATGGAGAGATCTGCCAACCAGGTGGCTGTAGGTAGCAGCAGCAGCAGTAAAGCTGCACCTCGGGCTCCAAAGAGCTTACTCAGCATTTCTGACCAAAAGACAGTCATAAATCTAGCACAGTTTATTGTATCACTGGGCATATTCCCATACTTAGGACCACCTCTTGATGCCCTGCTTAAGATGAGGCTGAGTCATGCAAAGCTGGTGGAAAAATGTAGCAGCGAAACAATCTCTAACGAAAAGAAGACACGTTACCTATACAGAATGTGCTGTGTTCTTATGCAGTGCTTTGGAAATCCTGTACTAGGTCCCAGTCTATTATCCCAGCACCTTTCTGATGTCCTAGTGGCCTTACTGCAGATCTGCTATGCTCCTCGTGATAGCAGTCTTAGCAATGGAAAGAGATCTGATTCAAACGATCATAGTCAAACACAGATGCAGCAACACGGCACTCCTGGTGATGTAGCAGTCAAAGAAGGCGAAGCAGAATCTTTAGATGAATCTACCACAGTCTCATTGAATGTTTGTGAGAGGGAGTGGTGCATGGAAGCACTGCATAGACTTCTGAGTAAGACCTACCAGCCTCTTGTTGTACGAGAGCTCTTAGCCATTCAGCAGATATCCTCCCTCCAAGGCCCAGCCTCCAGAGGTAAGTGCTTAGTCTATGAAATGTTTGCTATTTTACAACTGTTTAGCATTCTGAGGTATGTATATGAGATATCGTATTATCTTTAGGTGATTATGTTGTGCTTTTTTTGGAGGGATTATCTCTATGTTATTATTGTGACTATGAGCAGGTACTACCAGATGGTTACAGAAGATCTGTGGACAGTTGCTGTCTCAACGACTCCTGCACAAGAATGGAGTGCAAAACGTACTCAGGGGAGTGTTTGAGGCCACAGTCACCAGTGAGTCTGCTTAGCCACGGAAATTACATTAACTTTTAGGCACAATAACTTTACGGTAGCTGGTGCATCTGCTGATGATAGCAGTAATGATTGGAAGAAGTGTCAGGCTGTCGCTCAGATCATCTCCAGCTGTCCCTCTGGTGTCTCCACAGTTGAGGAATACTACTCTCTCACCTGCCCACAGGTACCGGAAGTTATTCTTCAAGTTACTTTGGTTTGACTATAAAAATTTAATAGTCTTGCTTGTGGCGCAAAACTATTTTATAGCTAGAGATAAGAGACTTGATTTACAATTGTAAGGTGTATACTTCTTCAATAGGTATTGGCCCTCTTCAGGCTACCAAAAGATGGCATTGGGAGACAATTCTTGAGAGTTGCTGTGGCAACGGTCTCTGCCATGATGACCAAACAGAGAGAGCTGGGCATGGTGTATCTGTTCCGGCCGCTCATGCTACCACTACTCCAATTAGCTGGAGGTAAGGCAAACAAATGAATATTAATAATGACAGGAGTGCACTCTTCATAAATTTCCATAAATTTTCCAGAGGAAGCTATGGCAAATGATGACTTGAATGAGCTGTGTGAATCACTGAAAATTTGCATAGATGATCTGCATAGGGTGAGGATTGAAAATAAAAATGAAATTTAGTAGTATTTTGAACTTTATTTTTCACAAAATTATGCTCAGATCTGCACCATCATTGAGCCTTCCTCTGTCTTCCTCACTGCCACTCTTCCCTATCTTCCTCTGATCTTTGAACTCTGGAGAATCACAAGACCTTCCAATTCTGACTTCAGGTGTGTACGCTCCAGTGGGTCACTCCTACATTTGAAAATTAATACCATACACTGAAATTTTCACTAGGGGAAAATTTTTGCCACCTGCTTTCATTGGTGGAAATTTTATCCACAAATTTTTTGTCCTGTGTTAATGACTACATAGAAGATATAGCGACCTTTACCTCATTGGCGAAAATTTGTTCCACTGAATATTTTTGCAATACAAAGGTAGCTGGGCTTGGCAAAATATTTGTCCAGCAAAAATTTTCAGCTATACAGTATTCACAACTTACATGTATGATAATTTCTCTTCATTACAACCACAGTTCCAAATGCAGGGAGATGATAACAAGAGTACTAAAACCAGCATCAACAGCAACTGTCTTCAATTTTCTGCTATTCCTTAGTGGAATAAAGAGTAAAGAGAGCAGTGAACTTAGTCTTAAGGAAGTCCACTTTGGATTCAATATCGTGTGCACTGAAGGAGCTGATGGGACATACAGACTTGCAATTGAAGTTCAGTCTGAACTGGAAGCTGTACAGAGCTTGGACACAGAGAGGATGGAGAGAGTTGGCAGTTGTGTTCTCAATCTGCTTCAGCAAGACTTCAAATCAAGTCCTGTGCTGGGGATGCTGTTTGTTCAATGCCTGAAGCACTTGGCATCACTTCTCTGCAACAAAACTGGCTACACACACCCAAGGGAAGAAGAGGTGAGTTAAAACAGTTTAATTATTACATTTGGATGTAATGCCCCCCCCCCCCATCAAGACCTAGTGCTATCGTTAAATTTCTCCAACAATCCTTCAACTCGTCTCTACATTACTTTGATCTGGTGCTACCTCAACCTCTCTCTCTCCTCTTCACGCACACACACCACAGACAGCGCCGTCAACTCATTCAAGAAATCCGGCAGACACAGCTGCTACCTCTCCCAGTCCTATGACCACCAAACATCCACCTCAGTCTCCACGCTCCCCACCATCAACCGACTCCTCTCTCCTTCTCCTTGAACGTGAAGACCCCTTGAACAGCAGCTTTGGCAGTAGTGGCAGTAGCGCCATCAACCAACTTGACCTACTCTCCCAGCACGCTCGGGCCTACCACAACGCATTGGTCCTCTATATAGCAGCTGCTCTCTGTGAACATATAAGCAGTGAGGTTCTACAAAGCGTTAAAATGCCTCTTCTACTTGAAGCTATGTCCTCCATTATCAGTTGTCATGCATATTTTGTGTCTCCTGACACTGGCAAAGCTACTACTATTGGTGGTGGTGGTGGTAGGGGGTTGCTTCTGGTTGTCGGGGGAGGTCGTAATCTGGATGAGCTGCCTGGAAGCTCCATCACACTGAGCATTGTGTTTGGTCTCTTGTCGGCCATTCTAGGAGGAGGAAGAGAGGTGAGGAATACTAGTTTTGTTACTTCGGGAGGAATTTTGAGGAAAAATACCCAAATTTTGACCCTCTAGCCACCCAATCCTTCAAAAAGATACATACTTAATTAGCCTTGTACTTAATAATATTTTATTGTGTCATTTCATTGTAACCATCAGATTGAGAGGAAAGACAGACCGTTTCTCAACTCCATGCTCTCCCCACTTGAGACCATCGCCTTGAACTACCCCGACCCTGAGCTAGCCAACCTGGCAGGGGATCTCAGAATATGCATGGCCACTCTCGGAGCAGTGTGGTCAGTAGAGATGAGAGAGAAGGCAGACGAGATGAAATCTGAGGGTACCTTCACAGAGAAGGTGAAGTCAACTGCAAATTTGAAAGGAAAAGGAGGTAATGGAGATAGTGAGAGAGGTAGAAAACCTCCAAGCTCAAAGGCAAAAAGCACGGCAGAAGTTTGTGAAGAAGGAGGGAAAGTGCAGGAAGGGAAGAGTATGTCAGAAGATGGCGTGCATCAAGCATCTAAAACAAAAATGTCCAAAAAGAAAGTAAGTGACGCTAGTCTTGTGAAGAAGCAAGGGGAAGAAAGATCAACAGGTGGAGTAAACGAATCATTTCAGCAAGCTTTGAATGATTTAAGTGACTCACAGATACCAGTTCAAGGACATGGATTGATCTCTCTCACTCGTCTGATTGAGGCCAAAGACAGTGAAACACTCTCCAACGCTCACCAGGTGTTGTCTATCTTCCAGAAGCACCTAAGCCACCCAGACACGTACATCTACCTAGCTGCAATCAATGGGTTGGTGGCTCTGGCATCAGTAGCAGCACATCGAGATCAAGTCTTCACCACATTGTGCCAGGAATATGCACTTTTGACTGGACCACCAGCATCAGCAAAAGGGGCGACGTTAAGAGTTAATAAAGAGACTGGGCAACTAAAAAGTGCAGATTCTATGAAAAGTGACAGCAGTAGCTACGATCAAAGCTCAAAAAGTAGTGATACTAGTGCTAAAAATCTCAGTCGAAGTTCCGAGCTGAGGATGAAACTGGGCGAAGCATTGGTGAGGGTTGCTAGGGAGATGAATGAGCTCATCCCCCACTACATGGAGCAGATTATGGCAGCCGTTTTGTCCAACACTCGTGACCCTGACCCTCTCATCAGGGCCAGTAGTCTGTCCAACCTTGCAGAAGTGGCTTCACTGGCTAGATACTCCCTGGCACCATTTCAGAACGAAGTAAGTTAAATCTGTTCACCTTTGACTTGTCTAGTATTTGTTTCAATTAGGCCATTAAATTTCATTATTTTTGTTCTGTTTCATACTAGATATTGAGCTGCGTGAAGCACATCTTGGAGACGGACAAAGAGGTCAAAGTTCGTCAGGCAGCCCTGACCGTGTTGAAGTTGCTAATCAAGGGTCTCTCCCAGGATGCCGTACAAGTGAGTACCGGACTACGATAATATGTGGACACACACAATATCATCAAGAGAATAATAATATTACACTTCTGATATCATACTTACACTATTGAATGCAGGCAGTATGTGTGTATGCGTGCATGTGCCTTAAAAAATACTTTCGCACTCAAACATGACATTTTACCCCCAGTATGTTACATGTACCTCTTTGGCCACCAGGTATTGGGGGGTGACTCTCTATTGGAGGTGTATCGTTTGCTTAAGCAAGTGGAGGGTGCAGAGAGAGATGAGCTGACACAGGCCCATGCCCAAGCCGCCCTTGGAGAACTGGACTCAGTCATGAGGACAGCCCTATTCCCAGAACCAAACACCAGACCTCAGAAAAAGATTACTATTCTCAACTAAGCTTTTATTGTACACCCAATGTTTAGAAATAATCTGATCATGACCAACCTCTGATACCAATCAATACTGAGAGTGCATTGTCATTCAGTTTACTCTATACTTAAGGAAGACGAATAATGGCATTGTGTACCCATTTTTCACCAAAATTTCATAAAAATACCCTTAGGGTATATACAATACAGTGCAGAGTGCAATTGTTAGTGCTAGACAGAAATGTGTATAAATGTATGTTTTGGGTACAAATTGAATTTAGTGATTACATCACCATTACATCATCAAGGTTCAGGGACCACCTCTTCCCCTGCTTGAAGCAGTAAAGGTACAGTTTGCTGTACGGCTGAAGTCAGGGCCAGAGGCTCAACATGAGGTAGACTAGCCGCCGCAGCTGGAGTTGATGGTTGACCACCACCTCCTCCTCCTCCTCCCGGATCCTGCTTGCTTCTTTGGTAGTCTTCCATTTCTCTGTCGTAGCGAGCCTTGTCTGTGGCGTATTTCTCGTAGTATATCTAACAAAGATAAGGTAGGAAATCTACAAAAACCTTATACATACATATATACCATACACTGGAACATTTTACAAACCAAAACATCATTAAGTAGATGACAAACCTTTTTATCTTCAGTCTTTGTTTCGCTCCAGAGTCGGGCAAGAGCTTTAGTCAAGTCGTGTTGACCTCCCAACCCCTCCACTTT
Organism: Stappiaceae bacterium; assembly: GCA_964291365.2. GTDB lineage: Bacteria > Pseudomonadota > Alphaproteobacteria > Rhizobiales > Stappiaceae > JBDWFY01. The sequence continues at coordinate 570,480 of OZ219999.1, read as the reverse complement.
CACCTGTTCCTGAAGAGCAGCTCGCTTGTCCTGGCAAAACCAGAAAAATGCATTTGACGGCTTCTTGGGAGCATTCGGATCAGCGTCTCCTTTTCTCTTCTTCGAGGAACCTTTGTGCACTGTACCCCCGTCTTTTTTTGTCACTTTCTTGCCCCTCCCCCCAACTTGTGTCCGACTCACATTACCACTAGCACTACTCAGTGGGGCTGCTGATGTTGTTGTCATGGCAACAGGAATGGCACTCACTGCTGGTACCAAAGTAATACTAGTCGATGGCGGATGCAGAGAAGTGGTCGTTGATGGCTGACCACTGCTCTGAGAATCGTTTGGAAATGGTCCTAGCAAAGGGGGCGGTGCCGAGACCATAATACTTGGTGCTCTGGTATCTACACCCATTGAGTTGACGGTGGACAATGATGATGAAGCTGCTGCCTTTGTTGCCTCAAGCTCTCCCCTCACTCGAGCAGCCGTGACCGGTCGGGTGTGGTCTAGTTCGGAGAGGTCATCTGGGCTTCTCCTTTGCAGGATCTGGCCTTGTCTGATCTTTGGGAACTCGACAACTTCAAACTGCTCCAACCTTTTCATCAGTGACCTGGCAAAAACAACAAAAACAAACAACTCATGGACATACACAACACACAATCTTTACTAGCTCTATCTAAACAGCCTGGGGCATTACCTTTTTTCTGCTTCGGCTTTCTCAATCATGAGATGAATTTTCTTTGCCCTTGTAAACAGGATATCGTTTAGCTAGAAAGAGGAGGAGTGGGGGTGGATAGATAAAAAAAATTCAAGCATGATCAGTTAAAGATCTGTACCTGCTCAAACTCTGAGCATTTTCTCTTGAGTAGCTGATACTTTTTGTACCAGATGTTCTCCTCAAATTTGGTCTCTCCAACGTCCATAGTTTCTCCTGTAGCCGCTGGAGAGCCCTCCACCTTAACGTTTGCAGCCATCCCTTCTTCTCCAAATAACCGAAACTACCGGAAAATTGAAGTCACCGTCGAACTCTGAACCCACCATCTGGTCTTGCTAGTGAAATTCGAAGATGCCTAAGAAGAAAACTGGGGCTAGAAAGAAAGCTGAAAAGCAAAAGGAACGTCAGAAGAACATTAGAGCTTCAGCAGAGTCTAGAAGTATCGTGCAGTACCCCTGCAATCTCACTATGGTATGCAAGTACATGTACGTATATACATGTACACATGTATGAGAATGGACGAAGTGAACTGAATCTTCTTTTTTTTGCAGGAATGTGATAAATGCCAAAGGTGTTTATTATTGCATTAACTGATGCCAATATAATCAGTTGAAGTGTTTGTTTATGACTTCAGGCGGCAAAAGAATAGGGCATTTTGCTACTTTTGTCAAAGCGTTCAGAAATTGCCAGTCTGTGCTCACTGTGGTATGAGCTTTAGTCATGAATTCTTGTGGAAATTTTTACCTTTATGTCTTATAATTAGGAAAGACCAAGTGTATGATGAAGTCAGGTGACTGTGTGGTAAAACATCCCGGCTCATATGCTACGGGATTGAGCATGGTGGTGAGTGTCACATGTACATGTAGATGACTGTATGTAATGATGTGGAATGGAGAGTTGTAGAATGCTTTGGTTGATGTGCTAACTTCTAAGTTAGTGAGACCTCTCTTCCCCCCCCCCCCCTCCTCCCCTCCTCTCTAGGGTGCAATTTGTGACTTTTGTGAAGCTTGGGTTTGTCATGGCCGTAAGTGCCTCACCACTCATGCCTGCACCTGCCCACTGACAGATGCCTCCTGCATTGAGTGTGACAGAGGGGTGTGGGACCATGGAGGGAGGGTGTTCAAGTGTTCCTTCTGTGACAGCTTCATCTGTGAGGATGATCAGTTTGAGCACCAGGCTAGTTGTCAGAAGTTGGAGGCAGAGAGCTTAAAATGTATGACATTGTGTTTGTTCATTAGTCTCACTGACCAGACTCTCTCACCCCACTTTCCAAGAGGGGAAAGAGAGTTCCAAGCAGAGAAAGAGAGTCTGGAAACTGTGGCCAGAGTTTTGTGATGGCCACATCATTTTGTGCAACACAAATTAATTTACACCAATTGAGGGGAAGGAAAGTTTCTAAAGTGGCAGTGGCCCATCTTCCTGAGCTAGACACTATTCAGCCCCTCAGTTATTGAAGATCAATGGAAAAGGGGATGAGAGAGTCTGGCCAGCAAGACTAGTTGTTCGTACGTGTACAGTTGTGTTGCTATGTCTACACCAATACAAGGCGGAGTGTGTGTGCCTTCCTCAAAACTAGCAAAGAGTAAAATTTTATAGACAGTCTTCGGCTAGATTCTGTGACTGACATTAAATATGTTCCATCTAAAAAATCATCCATGCATTTGTAATTTTTAATACTTGCAATTGTGTATGTACGTAGCATGTATATCAAATATATTATATGCAGGTGCCTCTTGTAATCGGCTCGGTCAGTACTCATGTCTCAGATGTAAAATATGTTTCTGTGATGACCACGTGAGACGAAAGGGAGTGAAATACGCCAAAGGGGAGCCCATTGGCTGCCCCAAGTGTGGCTACCAAACCAAGGAGACAAAAGACCTAAGCATGTCCAGTGAGTAGGCCAAAAAATTTTAGTATGCATGTAGCTACTCAGTCATAATCTTCAGAGCATGATTGTACATGTACCAGCACATATTAAGTCAGAGCTATATACTCTCATGAGATATTGTTAATCCACACGCACACACACACACACACACACACACACACACACACTGTGACACACAGCAAAATCATTGGCGTATGGGAAGCAGTCTATGAGTGGGTACGGCTATGGTGATGATGATGGTGATGATGATTATTCATCAGGAGCTACTGGCTGGTCATCTGGCTACTCCTACTCCTACTCCTACGGTGCTTCAGGATATGCTAATTATGACAATGAGGAGGAGGAGGAGGATGGGGAGGACCCTGAAATTAGTGATTCTAGTGAGGAGGGAAGTGAGGAGAGTGGGGCAGCTACTTCAAATGGACAAGAACTCAGTGACCAATTAGAGAAGACACGGTTGACATCCAATATGTAATACAATTATCTTACTTCTACATATTTTGATGTGTATACAGCTAATAACTATTATGATGTTATGGACTTTTTTCAGTCCAGTGGGCATGGGCTGCTCTTATTCCTCTTGATCTTGATATTTCCTCTTCCGGCCACGTTTATCCTTAATCTGAAATAAACATGAGTCTTGTTTGTTTTCAAGAACATCAATCTCTCTTCCCAACCATGTTGTTATTGTCTTAGCTGTAGCCTTTGAGCTTGACACAAAGCGACAGTTCTCCAGCCGAACAGTTTTATACTTCAGATATGTTTGATCGATAGTAGGACTACGATCAGAGCTATCACCCTCAATCTTAGTATCAGTAAACTGTACCATCTGGTTGTGATCAGTGGGAGCAGCAAAGTAAGCCTTTATGAGGCTGTTAAATGTGTCTCTTGAAATAGAATATTCGAGTGAACATTCATCACAAACTAAGCGTGATAAGATCTTAAACATCCGAAAGGTAGACCAAAAAGAGGAGCACGAGGTGAGCTCAGTGCAAAATTCATCTATACATATGGCTGCATTTGGTGGTTCTCCATTACCTCGCAATACAAGCAACTCCAAATGCTTGGCTATTCTCAACATTGTCATGATAAACTTCACCCCTAGCGGCTGAAAGGGCTCATACACAAAGAGTAGTTGATCTATCTCGCTGAGAAAGAGTATGTTGGCATCTGCATGCAGGTCAATATCACTGTGAACACTCAGATCATAGTCTGCAGATACTTCGACTTGTCCAAGCATTTTTGGGCGCTCACCATTAAAGTATTGCGTCAGCTGCTCTACGGTTAATTGATCACCCTCTTGACGAATGTAGCGTGGTGGAATGACAAAGCTGCTGGCAGTATTGTGTCTCTCTTCATATCCTCTTTTAATACAACAGAGAAATGTAGTAGCTGTGTCATCGTCCAAGCAGAGCTGAGTGATTATATTATTACCAGGAGGGAAGAAAAAACAGAAATGGCCACATTTTTTTTTTTTTTTTTTTTTCTATAAAACTTTCTGCAATGCATAGCAGTGGATACACAATAGCAAAAGCTAATCGGGTGTGCACCCAAATAAAACAATACAAAGTGAAACACAAAATTAATATACACTTATATTAACAAGAATGAAGCAGACGTTTAAATGAAGACAAGCTATTGGTACACACCTGGACATCTTCAAGAGCATTCCATGCAGCGATACTACTGGGTACAAATGAGTTGTAAAAATAGTTAGTACGAGCAAATGGACGATGGACTATGTCAGTTCTGGCAAGTCTCTCAGAGTGTGCTTCTCACATCTGAAACACGTCTTCTGGAAAGTAACACAACTTGTGAATGATCTTATATACTTGTGCCAGTTTCAGATGTAATCTTCTTTCACTTAATCTGGGGACATTAGTTAATTCAAGCAGGTGGTCATAGTTTGCGTTCCACTGATGTGCGACCAGTTTCAGTGCAAATTTTTGAACAGATTCCAACCTGTCAATGCCAATCTGGGTGTATGGGTCCCATAATTGTGCAGCATATTCCAGGTGTGGGCGAACAAGACTAAGGTACAATTGCCTGAGTGATTCAGATGAGGAGTGATTATAAAAGTGCCTGTATAAGAGACCCAAGATCTTCCTTGCTTTGCTGCAAATTTCTGCTGTGTGATCTGTCCATGAAAGGTTGTTCTTGATCAGGACTCCCAGGTATTTGAATATATCAACCTCCTCCAGTTCATTGCCATTCAGAAAGAGTGTGAAGTGGCCGGTAGTCAAGTGCCTCCTTTTAGAGATCAGCATATGTTTGCATCTGACTGGGTTGAGCTGCAAGAGGCGCTCTGCGGACCAAGTCTCAATTGAGTCAATGTCTGACTGTAGCATTAAAACATCTTCCAGACAAGATATCATGCGATAAAGTAGAACATCGTCAGCATATAGCACAAGATCAGACTGTGGTGATAGAGCAACTCCAGTGATGTCATCGATGTAAATTGAAAACAATAGAGGACCAAGTACTGATCCTTGTGGTACACCGGAAGATACTGGTGCTTGACTAGATGTGGCACCTTCCACTACAACTCGTTGCTTCCTCTGAGATAAGTAGTCCGTTATCCATGACAACAGGTTGCTGTGTAGACCAAGTTGTTGCAATTTGCTGATCAAGAGCTGATGTGGCACACTATCGAATGCTTTTCTGTAATCAAGGAACACAGCACAGATCTCTTTACCAGATTCTAAAAGCTGGAACCATCGATGAACTGTCGAGAGGAGAGCAGTTACTGTTGAGCGCCCAGCTCTGAAGCCCCATTGAGAATCTGAAAGTGGGTGGAATTCTTCCAGGTGGCACAAAATGAGCGAGAAGATGTGCTTCTCCAGTATTTTACTGAGAATACTCAACAGAGAGATGGGTCTGTAGTTTTTTGGGTCATGCATTGTAGATGACTTCGGGATTGGTACTACATGGGACACCTTCCAAGCATTTGGTATTTTACCTATTCTAATTGACAAATTGAATAACCAAGTTATTGATGGTGTGATGCTGATTGCAGTGTGCTTCAACATTCTTACTGAGATACCATCTGGCCCGTTAGATTTCGAGGTATCCAGGTGGCTGAGTAGCTCAAATACTTCTTCTTCTGAACAATATAGATCTTCTGGATTTTCATCCAATTGAGGTGCATTTCGGGCAGTAGCATTTTCTTCCAGAGGAGTAGACTCAGAATTAAAACACTTATAGCAAAGAATGTATTCAGCATTTCAGCTTTTTCAGTACTAGTGTGAGCTACAGTTCCATCGTCATCCGTCAGGGTTGGGATTGAGGATTGTTATTTCCTAAGATGTTTCATTGCTTGCCAGAATTCCTTTGGTTTCCTAGGGTTGAGTTTCCTGAAGTAGGCCTGTTTGGCTTGACGAAGTTCTAGTGCGATTTTGTTTCGCTTCAGTTTGTACTTTGAGAGATTACCACTACGCTTGCCTTGCTTAAATAGCAAATTTCTCTTCTTGATTGAATTCACTAATCTCTTGTTTAGCCATGGGAGATTCTTTCTCTTGGGTAACTTCTTTTTAGGAATGCATTTCTCCATTATCACCATAAACTGTTTGCACCAGCTGCACCAAGCCTCGTTGTTGCAGGCAATTTAACAGGCCGGTCACCAGTTGTCCGTAGAGAATCTCTCTCGCATACGCCATGTCATCGTCCCACCTATTCTCAATGTAGTGCTTTACATCCTTGTCCCCACAGTCTATGATGCCATAATAGTCTTCATATCGGAAATGGCTGTATATGAACTCAGTTACCTCAGTCTCCAGTCCTTTTGTGAATCTTGTATCCATCAGCTGGCAGACATCTGCAATAGGCATCTGCCATAGCAGCTGTTTGCGGCTGTAGAGTGGAAGAAGGGAAAGATAGTCGACTGGAAACTCCTCCAGGTGCATCAAAATGTAGAATTGGCACTGCTGAACAAGAGACTCAACGACATATACATTCGACATGGCTCTCAGGGGTGATGAGGTAAAACGGTAAAACTGAGAAAAGGAGAGGGAGAGCCTGGGGACGAGGCTACAAATCACATGTCGTACATAACGTGCCGAGTTGACATTGTAAGGTAAAGATCGACAAGATCAAATGTAACATTTTTAATATTATTAGTCGTCAAAAGCCTTTCGGCCACGCTGGAGAAAATGCAGCCATGCCATGCCACAGTCTAAGATTCGCTAGAGGAGCTAGTCACAACCTGAAGAGTCACAGTACCAAGTCTGGTCGTTATCTGTAGCTGTCCAGCCATTTGGCCAATACGACACCGGCTGTCAAAGACGTCGTCCACGTCCACGGAAAGTTCAACAGTATGCGATTATAGCCTCGCTTCGCTCGGAATTATACTAGGGGCATATCTCTAAAATTTAATGCTGGGCAAGTTTAGTACTCTCTAAGTTAGGGTTGACAACAAAAAATTAAAGTTTCGCAAGTCGATTTTTTCACAACCGTGGCATGTTTACCTTACTGATAGTCGACTAAGTCCATCATAAAATCCAATTTACCACCTTTCGTTTTCGGGGTATTAGCAGCGCAAGTTTCAGATCGAGAGACGCAGCTACGGGGTTAAAATTTTTTATGGCATCAACTTAACCCCTTTTGCTCGATATTTTGCTAACATAAGTGACCATGGTTGAAGTATACTAGCAAGGACTGTGGAGTTCTGGGCTGACTGTTTCTGGCTTCTAGGAGCTGCCAAAACGTGAGCTAGTAAATTTTTCATGAGTTCTATATCAGATATCACTACACTGCCCATTGGTCAATTGATAGAATGTCTCCCTCAGGGTGTTAGTACATCCTACTGGGCCTTTACTATCTGTAGACCAAGTCAACTTCACTTAAGGAGTTGCTTGCCATCTACACAAGTTCAAGATTTATATTGTCTGAAGTGTGAGTCCTCACACAAGTTTATGATTGAAGCCATAAAAGTGAACATTAAAGCAGTCGAATGAAACTTCAGTCTTTTCCGAACCTTTTGGTGAAGGTTTCGTCTTGATAACTCATACGGTTCAAAAGTTATGAAGGGATAAAGATTCCAATTTCACACCAAATTTTATCCTATTTTTACATTGCTATTAGCATACATATAGCATATTACACATGCATTCCTTAGAGTGACAATTCAATTTGAGGCATAACTTTAGTTAGGAATGAGATATAAACATGAAATTTGCACCAAAATTATTCCTAAAGAGTACCCTTTTACTGTGCTGAGCAGTAATGATCAAAGTTGTAAGGCTTCCCATACAATGCGGTGTACTTAGAGGTACAACGTCACTTGGAAACACAACACGATTGTTAAAATCTATTTAGCTATTTTTCCCAGATGGTAAACTACTTTCAAACTGAACTTCACTTGGTTCACAGATGGTACAGGCCCAGTAGCATGTACTAACACCCTGAGGGAGACCTTTTGTCAATTGACCACTGGGCAGTGTGGTGATATCTGATATAGAGCTTGTGGAAAATTTACTAGCTCACGTTTTGGCAGCTCCTAGAAGCCAGAAACAGTCAGCCCAGAACTCCACAGTCCTTGCCAGTATACTTCAACCATGGTCACTCACGTTAGCAAAATATCGAGCAAAAGGGGTTAAGTTGATGTCATAAAAAATTTAACCCCGTAGCTGCGCCTCTCGATCTGAAACTTGCGCTGCGAATACCCCGAAAACCAAAGGTGGTAAATTGGATTTTATGATGGATTTAGTCGACTATTAGTAAGGTAAACATGCCACGGTTGTGAAAAAATCGACTTGCGAAACTTTAATTTTTTTGTTGTCAACCCTATCTAAGTCCAGTTTGGAATTCTTTCTCTTGTAGTATTGTTACATGCCTGTATCAATGATTCAGTCTAAAATTTAATACTTTAACAATAATATTACTACCCTCAGAGTCTGCCTTCTCTTGCAATTGTGTGCAATGTTGGAAATCTTCTTTTCCACTTTAAAAACACCTGAACCATGTTCTTCTGCACTCTCCATTTGATAAATGCCTCGTCCCAATCAGTGCGAAATGGTGGTGGGTGTGGCTTCATACTCGGAGATGAACTTACAGCAATCCAACTCAACTGTCTTATTTAGAGGTACTCATGTTGGGTGGAGGGTCAATTGGATGATGAAGATGAGTGTAAGTACCTCAGGCTTGACGAATTTTGTACGTTTCTATCGTCCCATCCAACCTTTCTGTCCAACTTTCGACTCTCAAAATACTCAATTCTGAGTAGAGAGTGTCTCGTCACTGCTTCAACCAGCTCATCATATCCTATTTTGCTGCTGCTACTGATCATGTGCAGAAAATGGAATTTTCTCTCATCAGGATTAGATGTTCCGATGTAGCTTATGAATTTGGTCCCAAAATTGATGAATGCTATCTTTCCTAGAGTGGCCTCCCTGATAGCTGCTTTGAGGAATTCAAGACCTTTCTCCTCAAATGGTCGTCCCTGAAGCCTAGGTAAACGAAATTGTGAAGGATTTGAAGTGCATGTGATCTAATTTGATGTCATTGCACATTTCAATCAGGGAGAAAATGGGTAGATCTAGCTCATCTCGGCCTCCACCAAAGTACCTCAGCACTTCTAGCATCAAGAGATCGTCTTACTGTGATGAGCATAGAGGGAGGAAATTCCAGCTTGCATCTGCCATGACAGCGAAAAGAAGCATAATAGCATAAAGCTCTCCATCTTTTGTATGGGGTGAACGAAAGCCGAACAAGTCAGGGTCATCATATGGAAGGCAAGGGCCAAGAGTGCTAGTAGACACTATCCCATAAAGTATGGCCCTTGCATACACTGTGCTATCCCATTCTTTCACATAGCATGTATGCAGGTGGTTATGTCACGAGATAGCTGAATAGGGTGCAGCAGAGGGCGAGCGAAGCGAGCCCCCCTGCTTGTATAATATATAAACTGGGAAAATCTTGATATTTCACACCAGTGTGAGGCTCGCCCCAATAAACTGAGAAACGTTTGAGGATGAAGACAACATTATTTAACGCATAAATTACACAGTAGACAAAAAGGCATTGAAATAATAACATTGCTTATAATCATCTACAAAACTCATAACCACTGATTACACTACCTATGTGGCTATAGTATATGCACATGCTGCTTATGACATTGTTACAGTACATAAAGCCGACTAGCAGAAACACTTTGTTTAACTATGGCATTCCATACAAGACAAAAATATCAAATGGAAATATCAAGTTCATTTGAAATGAAATGTTGAGGTTACAAGTTCAAAACAAAATATCAAGTTCATTTGACATGAAATGCTGAGGTGGCTGTGAAATATCAAGTTCAAATGCACTTAATGAAATAGCAATTTGCACTTGAAAAAATCTCAAAGGTTCAAAGATTACAATTACTGGCAAGTTTGGCTAATTAAACATTTTAATAACTAAATTACTTCCTATCCATGGATATTAAAAGTGCGCTGCGCATTCATAAATAGACATCAGGCCAGGTGACATACAGCATAGATACCTATGTGTACAATTTCTATTGACTGCACGTGTCCTTGCCCTTGGGCCTGGCTCGACAAGCCAGACTAGCTAGACACTGAGTCCGTTTGCCAGGATATCCTTCTCTCGGGGAACTAGCTACTGCAAGGGGTAGTCACCGCAATGTGCTCTGTACTTCCAGCTGCGACGGCGATCAAAGTGAAATCAAGGGATCAAGCACACAGACGAGCAACGATCAAGGGATCAAGATGGAGTTCAGGCCACAAATACGATCAAAAACAAAATAAAATGTCAGACGTTGTATATACCATGTACACACTGTTAACTCTGATGCTCCATCGAGCAATAGTAGTACTTTCAACTGTACTTTGTCCTGTAGCACGGATATTATGGTTAATTATTAATATCAACTAGTATTAACAATGATAAAATGCTATCGCTATAGGACTAGGATGATTCCACGCAGACGTATGAAGGAGTTTTAGTAAGCTGCAAATGATATTCAACGCCCTTTCAGGAAGTTCCGGCCAGGTTTCTGTCACGCCCATTGGTGGGAATCGAATGCATTATGCATATTATGCTCTATGGGAATAGCATGCGTTTATCGCGCTAGCCAAGCAAATAGTTGCACTCTCGAAAAAGTGCCTCGGCTATATCATGTACAGCCTACTCTTCATGCACGTGCAAATGATATGTGTGGGTGTGTCTTGTAACTTGATTTAGCGTATAACTTTACCAAATATACATAGCGACATACTAGGGTGTGCTCTGGTATGCAAAACTCAAAGATATTTTGCATGTGGGAGATGGTGCAGTAGTAAAACTATGGAGAGTTGACCCTGCCAAAATCATGGAGAAGAGGAAGCTATGATGATGGACTGCTTGGTTCTCGGATATTAAACATTATCAAAAGAGCTGAACCTATCAATACCATCATTTATCATTCCGAGAATTACTAAACAACTGATAGATGCATATGAACTTGAGCTCGGCTACCTTGTCATAGTGCTGCGCGAGGTGTATTAATAGAGGCATGGTCCGCATTATTGTGGTTAAGTCTACTTCAAGTATAGATACGTGGTGGGCGTGACCTCTGGGTGTGGTCACTTAACCGATCAATAATCAAGCGTAGAAAGTTTGTCGATCAAGGGATCAAGAGGTGCTTCAAGGCAGGATCAAGCGATCAAGAGCCAATTTTAGCGATCAAAAACTTTGATCGCCGTCGCAGCTGGAAGTACAGGGTATATTGCAGTGACTACCCCTTGTACTGGTCGTTACTATAGTCTGATTTGAGTTCAGTGTAAGGCGTTTCTACTATCTGTGTGAGCCAGATACGAACACGATATAGCGTCTGGTCATGCTGGTCCTAGTGACGATGATTTGAGATCCTTGAACACTCGGCAGATAATACAAAGAACTGTGGGGTCCTGAGTTTTTCGAGACTCTGAAGGCGCTGTTACTAGTTCGAGGAACAGCTCGGCTCTCATATCATGATCAATCGCTCGATTAAATCGAGATCGACACCGTGCCTTTGTCCTTCAAGCTGTGCAACAAAATCCGGGATGCTGTTCAAGCACTGGTTCAACTCTTCATCCATCATGAAGGGCCACTTAGAGATATCAGACACGCTGTGCTATCCCATTCTTTCACATAGCATGTATGCAGGTGGTTATGTCATGAGATAGCTGAATAGGGTGCAGCAGGGGGCGAACTACCTTTTGCACATGCGCACGTATTCAATTACAACTGCGCTGTGATGCGCACTCTTAATATTTTTTTTATTTTTTGGGTAGGAAACTAGTTATTAAAATTAATTCATAATTAGCCAAACATGCCAGTAATTGTAACCTTTGAACCTTTGAGATTTTTTCAAGTGCAAATTGATATTTTGTTAAGTGCATTTGAACTTGATATTTCACAGCCACCTCAGCATTTCATGTCAAATGAACTTGATATTTTGTTCTGAACTTGCAACCTCAGCATTTCATTTCAAATGAACTTGATATTTCCATTTGATATTTTTGTCTTGTATGGAATGCCATATTTAACAACACTAACAGCAGTAACAACAATAATTCTCTGAAACAACTTATGGATGCCAGTGAATTGAATGCATGACTATAAGGCTTACTACTTGTATGGCATGGAAAAGTTATGGTCATTATGATTACAAAGTATCAATCATCTGTATTGTTACAATCACCATCTAGCAAAGCTTCGGCATGCTTCCTTTTTCGAGTATTAGCATTTGTCTCTTTGTCAACCTTGAACAAGTATTGCCATGTGTATGGGGTCTCCAGCATGGAGATGGACTGTCCCAACCAGTTAGAAATGGTAGTAGGCCAAGGTGTGGCATCAATGCCATCCTCGGACACAAACTGACACAAACTGCACAATTCAATTGTCTTGAACTGAAGATAGCGTTGATCAACTGTGGGACAGCTACAATTTTCCGAAATATCATATGATTTGATCTTAGTTTGAGTAAACTCCAATTTTTGCACATGATCAGTGGGAGCAGCAAAATATGCTGTGATAAGTTGATTGAAGTTTGTTCGTGACACAGTAAATCCCAGAAATCTACATGAATTTGAAGAATTTATTTTTAAGTGTCGAAACTTTGATAAGAACGTGGTCTGAGAAGTTAGAAAGTCACAAAGATCATCCAAGGAGATCCAACAACCATCCTCACCCCACTGATCCAAAATAAGCGTCTCTAAATTGGCAGCACCCTTAATAACTGCTTTGATGAAATCAAAACTGTCTGCACCTGCCTCCAAAGGAAAGCATTGAACAAAGTATACGCATACGACTTCGGAAAGAAAGTGTGCATAGTCCGGATCAATATCATCGGATAGAAGGCTACCTGGAAAAAATTTTGGTAGCTCACCTTCATGCCTACCAAAGCATTTCACCACTTCCTCCACTGTCAATTCACGTCCCGGGTTGACTGCTAGGTGAGAGTACCGAGATGGAAACTTAAGGCCATATGATGCAGCTGGTCTTCTGACAGCATAGAGCAATGTAAGACCATCTAGCTCCCCATCTTTCATAAGTGATGAACGGAAATGAAAAGTATTATCTGGCAGATATTCAGATCCAAAAGCAAAAGCAGTTAGGAGCCCATAAAGCACAGCCCTTCCACATTCTGTGGCACCCCATTCATGGAAATAGCATATTTCATCGCCGGGTGGCATTCGCTCAAACACCTGCTCATACTCATCGAAAGGATATTTCCAGTAAGCTGCCATGTCTAGTCCATCAGTGAACGTCGTACCCTCAAGCTGGCAGACGTCGGCGAGGGGCATTTGCCATAGCAGCTCTTTACGCACATGGAGTGGTAGTAGTGAGAGATGGCTGACTGGAAACTCATCCAGGTGCAGCAAGATGAAGTACTGGCACTGTTGAACGAGAGACTCGGGCACACAAAATTGTTCAATAGCGGCCATGGGAGCAGGGGCATCTCTTTGGGTAGACCACCTATGGGTAGACCACCTATGGGTAGACACCGCGGTCGCGCCCGGTATTTTCGTAGGCGGGGCCGGGGCTGGCACCGGTATAGATGTGGCATCCGGCATCCGGCGACACGACACTAGTCTCATACCTACCCTAGCCCTAGGCGTATACAGTCTCGTTCCCAGTCCCCACTCTCGCAGAGGGTGAGGTCTGGTAACAGCGTAGAGTGTATTCTGGCAACAATGAAGAGTGCATTCATGATTCTTATAATTACAAAAGCAATAAGTTATATACAAGTAGTTTATAGCTAGCAAGCAACAAAAATGTGATTATTCATCAATACCATTAGAATCTAGTTCAGAATACTTTCGCTTCCGAGACCGTCCACCCAGGGTATTGTCTTGAATCTTGAAGAAGCATGAACCAGTATCTTTCGAATCAGTATCCAACACATTGATAGTTTGTCCAAGCCAGTGAGAAATAGTTTGAGGGGTTGGCTTGTACTCTGAGACAAACTGACAACTTTCGTCCAACTTGACAGTTTTGAAAGGGAGATAGCTGTGATCGAATTTAGGAACACATTCAAATGTAATGTCACAACACAGAATCTTAGTCATATGAAATTCCATTTTCTGCACATGATCAGTGGGAGCAGCAAAGTATGCTGCAATGAGCTGATTGAAATTCTTTCGTGAAGCAACAAACCCTTCTGAGAATTCTGTAGGGAGCAGTTTGAACAAGTGAAAGTGAGACAAAAAGGCTTGACAAGTAGATAAGTAAGCACAAAACTTATCAAAGAATATCACCTCCCATTCGTCATCTTCACCCCAGTGATCCAGAAGGAGTACTTCTAAATTGGTGGCGTCCTTAACGACAGCTTTAAGGAATTCTACACCCTCAACTAAAGGATAACCCTTGATTACCACATACAGCGCATCTCGAAGAAAGAATACATTGTCCAGATGAATGTCATTCATGATCTCAATTTCTGGAAATATCCTAGGAAATTCCCCCTTGCCATGGCTGAAGCAGTTCACCACTTCATATATTGTTAGATCTTTGTCATTTTTATCACTCTTATGACAATAACGCAGTGGAAATTTGAGCTCACAGCCATGATGCACATCGTTATCACTTGGCTTTCTCACAGCATAGAGGAATGAAACTACTGACATGCCCGACTCAGGCATTCCAGAGAAGACATGTCCAGCAGGGTACTTTCTATAGTGTGGTGAGTTGAACGAGTAATCACCACCACGTAGGTGGCCCATAGCACATGTAGCTACCAAGCCATAAACTGTAGCCCTCGCGTACTCGATGCTGTCCCATCGCTCCACGTAGCTTTTCATGTCATTATCTCCATCAGCTACCATACCAGCACGTTCATCTATATAGGTAGATTCCCAAAAGGCTGCCATATCTAATCCTGTGGTGAAGTCAGTGTTTTCAAGCCGTAAGCAGATGTCAGCTATGGGCAGCTGATACAGTAGATCTTTCCGCGTGGAGAGTGGCAGTAGAGAGAGGTGGCTGACGGGAAATTCCTCCAAGTGCATCATAATGTAGTGCTGACACTGCTGGACAAGAGACTCCACGAACACAGCCATCTTCACAACTTGTCAACGTTGACGATCCTTACCTATAAATGCACTAGCGCTACGTTCGCGCATGCGCAAATTGTGATGTGACAAGGCGCTAGGCAGGCGGGTATAATACAGCGCATGAAAGAATTATAGCTAAGCAACCAAAAATTTGATCTTTATCAGTGTCCTTATATAGTTAAAAATGCTTTCACTTTCAAGACTGTCCACCAGCAGTATTGCCTTGAATCTTAAAGAAGCATGAGTCCACCGCATCTGTGTCCAATATGCTGATACTTTGCCCAAGCCAGTGAGAAATAATTTGAGGTGTTGGCTTGTACTCTAAGTCAAACTGGCAATCATTTGACAATTTGAGAGTTTTGAAAGGAATATAGCGTTGGTCAAGTTTGGGAATGCATTTAAATGCAACATCGTAGCACTGGATATTGGTCATAGTAAATTCCATTACCTGCACATGATCAGAAGGAGCACTGAAGTATGCTGTGATGAGCTGGTTTAAATCCTTTCGTGAAACAACGAACCCATTAAATTTTGCGAACGATGAAGAAACAATTTCAAGTAAAAGTTGTAGAGGAAGATCCAACAAGAAGACAAGTAAGCACAAATTTCATCCAAAAATTTCATCTCCCATTTATTGTCCTCACCCCAGTGATCCAGAAGGAGCACTTCTAAATTGGTGGCTTCCTGAAGAATTGCTTTAAGGAATTCTAGACCCTCACTCAAAGGATAACCCTGGATTCCCACATATACTGCATTTCGTAAAATGTATACGTGATCCAGACTAATGCCATTTATATTCAGAATCTCAATTTCTGGAAATATCCTAGGCAGTTCTTCCTTGCTGTGACTGAAGCAGTTCACCACTTCAGAGACTGTCAGATCCTTATCTCGTTTGTTGCTCTTGTGAGAGTATCGAGGTGGAAACATGAGCTCACAACCACTATGAATTATATCATGATTTGGCTTTCTTATAGCATAGAGGAGTGAAAATACTGGTATGCCTGAATCTGGTAATCCATCTGGACACTTTCGATACCTGTAGTGTGGTGAATGGAACCAGTACTCACCACCACGCAGGTCACCAATTGCCATTGTTGCTACCAGCCCATAAAGCATTGACCTTGTGTACTCGGCACTGTCCCATACCTGAAAGTAGCCTTCCACATCACTGTCTTCTGCCACACCAATACCTTCATCCTCCCAAGTGGATTTCCAAAAGGCCGCCATATCTAATCCAGTGATGAAGTCAGTGTTTTCAAGCTGTAGGCAGATATCAGCTACGGGCAGCTGATACAGTAGGTCTTTCCGTGTGGATAGTGGCAGTAGAGAGAGATGGCTGGCAGGAAATCCTCCAAATGCATCATAATGTAGTGCTGACATTGTTGGATGAGAGACTCCGCCATTTTCAGAATCTTCTGACGACCTTTACCTAGCACGACATTACGTTAGGTAAAGGTTGCCAATAATGCTAGCTAAGGTCTAGCACCTTGTCACAGGGCCCATTCCAATGTTTCAGCGTGCAAACATTGAATGAAAAGCTGGAATGAAGAAACATCTACTTTTTTGTTGTTGATATTATGCATGGATACATGAATAGCAGTTTAATAGCTAACTTGTAATGCGTGCAAAATCCATACAGAAAAGTGTACATAATTATGTATGTACTACTACTGAGAAACCTATGCCCTCAAGACAGTGTGCCATAGCCTTGCACTGTGTTTGAATGAATGTGTACACAGTAAGGTTCTAGAATCAATGACATTATTAAACGGACCACAATCATGTTCCACTCTGTTCTTCAAAGTCTAGATCTATTCAGAATATTTCCGCTTTCTAGTGGGCCTGTCTTCAACCTTAAAGAAGCATGTATCAGGCTTAGGATCAGATTGTGGCAGTTCACTAATGCCTTGTCCCAGCCAGCGAGAGATGCTTTGTGGTGTAGCCTTGTAGTTAGAGACGAATTGACAACCGCTAAGTTCGATAGTCTTAAATCAAGATATCGCTGGTCGATCTCAGGGCTACACTCAAAGGAAACGTCACTACACTTAATCTCAGTGCAAGTAATCAGGAATTTCTGTACGTGATATGTGGGAGTAGCAAAGAAAGCTGTGACAAGCTTGTTAAAGTTCTTTTGTGAAACGACAAACCCATTTGAATGGATTGAAGAGCGGAAAATTTTGTGCAACTGAAAATTGGACAAAAAAGCTTGACAAGTAGACAATAAAACACAAAAGTCATCATAGAACTTCACCTCCTTTTTGCCTTCATCACCCAAGTGATCCAGAATGAGAATCTCCAAATTGCTGGCCTCCTTAAGAACTGCTTCCAGGAACTCCACAGCATTTGTCTCAAAAGGAGAGCCATTGATTGCCAAGTACACAGCATTACAAAGAAAGTGTACATGATCCAGATTCATCTCTTCCGTTGTTTGGATTACCGGAAAAATTCTTGGAAATTCACCACTGCTACTGAAGCAGTGCACCACTTCATACACAGTCAGGTCGCTGTCACGTTTATGCATGATACTTGTTAGAGTTGAACGAAAAGGGAATACAAGGTCACAGTTAATAAATATACAATGTTTGTTTGGTTTTCTTATAGCATAGAGAAATGGAAACACTGGCATACCGCGGTCTTCGTGGTATCCAGTGGGTGGTGAATAGAACAAAAAGTCACCATCACCCAGCTGGCCCATATCTCCATAGAGCACAGCTCTGGCGTACTCGGTTCTCTCCCATGCCTGAAAGTAGCCTTTTATATCACTGTCGCGTAATGAGCGGGCCACATCTACATACGCATCCTTCCAAGTGGATTTCCAAAACTCTTCCATGGCTAATCCATGGCCTTCGCTCTCTGTAAACTTGATTAGGTAAAGATCGTTGCTATGCTTGTTACAAACTTGCCGAGTTATTTGGCGCGCAGCCCCTCGGCACCTAGTATAGTACGCACCTCAGCCTTGCGCTTTTACTGTCAATCCTGCATGCACGTGGCTTCGTTGCCCGAATTTCATAGAACGCATGCGCAAAGGAGTCTGAGATGATAGCATGCACCTGGTATTACAATGTGTGTATTATATTACTATTACTACATTGTGATGAGAGCAAAATGCTATTGTGTTTACCTCTCAGCCTGGTCATGGTCTTCAGTTTCTAGTTCAGAATATTTTCGCTTTCGAGCACTCTTGTCTCCAACTTTAAAGAAGTACGTATCAGGTTCGATAGCTTTAGGATCCATTTGTGGTAATTCACTGATGCTTTCTCCTAACCAGTGAGAGATAGATTCTGGGATAGCTGTGTATTTGGAGACAAACTGACAATTGCCAATCTCGACTGTCTTGAAAGAACGATATCGCTGCTCAATTGTGGGAGTATATTCAAATGAAATGTCACTGCACTTAATCTTGGTATGAGTAATGTGGAGTTTCTGCACATGATTGGTGGGAGCAGCAAAGTAAGCTGTGATGAGCTGGTTGAAGGTCTTTCGTGAAATGATGAACCCCTTTGAATACAGTGAAGAGAGAATTTTGAGCAATCGAAAGTTGGACAGAAAGGTTTGACAAGAAGACAAGAAAGCACAAAATTCATCAAAAAACTTCACCTCCCATTCATAATCGTCACCCCAGTGATCCAAAACAAGCACTTCCAAATTGGTGGCCTCCTTAAGAACTGCTTTGAGAAACTCCAGACCCTCCTCATCAAAAGGACTGCTGACAATTCCTAAGTATACAGCATTTCGAAGAAAGTATATATGATCCAGATTGACGTTGTTCAACAGGGCATATTCTGGAAAAATCCTGGGGAATCCACCCTTCCTACTGTACCGATTGAAGCAGTTTTCCACTTCATACATTGTCAGGTCCTTGTTGCTCTTATTTGAGTAGCGTGGTGGAAATTCAGGTTTGCAGTGGCCATGTATGCACGTTCTTCTGACAGCATAGAGAAACGGAATTACTGGCATGCCCCATTCATTTTCCCTATCGGGGTTATCACATTTATGCCCATATGCAGGCTTTAATATACATCGAAAGCCCACATCAGGTATATGACCAACAGCACATGAGGCTACCACCCCATAGAGCGTTGCCCTTGCATATTCAGTATCGTCCCACATATCCTACACAAAGTGTTTGATGTCCTCTCTGTCATGCGGTGACTCTGCTGTACCCACACAGTCATGGTTCCACGTAGAATTCCAGAACGCTGCCATATCTAATCCTGCGGTGAAGTTAGTGTTCTCAAGCCGTAGACAGATGTCAGCTATGGGCAGCTGATACAGTAGATCTTTTCTCGTGGAGAGTGGCAGTAGAGAGAGATGGCTGACGGGAAATTCCTCCAAATGCATCATAATGTAGCGCTGACACTGCTGGACGAGAGACTGCATGGTCTACTTCGTTGAACACTCATAGCTCAAAGCACGAGGCTGGCATCTGGTAAAGGGTGGTCTGGCATTCGACCCTTGACCTCACCGGCACGCCAGTGCTATAGTACAGTACGTACATAGTGTACGTGTAAATTCACAGTTATGTACGTACATGTAGTACATAGACGCTAAAGTCGTTGGTAGATCTACCATGTACACCTAGTACCTCTATGACTATTAAATTAATAATTAATGATGACATCATGACTAGCTTGCAAGCATTAGGTGAACAAGACAGGGTCACTTCTCAGTCTGGTCATTACCATAATGTCATGTATTCTCTTCCACGTCAGAGTGCTTCCGCTTTCGAGTAAGGCCACTATTTTTGTCTCCAACCTTAAAGAAGCATGCCCCAGGAGCATTAGGCCTACAATCTGATTGTGGTAGCTCACTGATGCCTTCTCCCAACCAGTGAGAGATGGTTTGAGGTGTGGCTTTGTACTTAGAGACAAATTGACAGTCATTAAGTTCAAGAGTCTTAAAAGCAAGATATCGTTGGTCAATCCTCGGGCTACACTCATAAGAAATGTCATTACACTTAATCTTGGCACGAGTAATCTGAAGTTTCTGCATGTGATCAGTGGGAGCAGCAAAGTATGCTGTTATGAGCTGGTTGAAGTTCTTTCGTGAAACGACAAACCCCTTTGACTCCATTGTGGAGAGAATCTTGAGCAATTGAAAGTTGGACAAAAAGGATTGACAAGAGGGCAAGTAGGTACAAAATTCCTCAAGAAACTCCATCTCCCACTCAAAGTCTTCACCCCAGTGATCCCAAAGGAGAATCTCCAGATTGGTGGCCTCCTTTAGAACTGCTTTAAGAAATTCTAGGCACTGCTCGTCAAAATTAGTGCTACTAATTGCCAAGTATACAGCATTTCGAAGGAAGTAAACATGATCCAGATTGATATGATTCATCGTGACAAACTCAGGAAAAAACCTAGGGAATTCACCCCTATCATGACTGAAACAATTCACCACTTCATACATCGTCACGTCCTTTTCACTCTTACTGCTCTTGTGTGAGTAGCGTGATGGAAATTCTGGTTTGCAGCACCTGCCATGTATGCATGTCTTTCTGACAGCATAAAGAAACGAAATTAATGGCATGCCCCATCCAATTCGTATATCAGAATCAATTTCACAGTTGCACTCACGTATTGGCAGGAATGTACCTCGAAATTCAATATCAGGCAGATGGCCAAGAGCACACGTGGCCACTATCCCACAGACCATCTCCCTTGCATACTCACCATCATCCCATTTGTCCTGTACATAGCGCTTGATGTCATCCCTATCATGCGATGAATCTACTATACCCACCGAGTCATGCTCCCACGTAGAATTCCAGAATGCCGCCATATCTAATCCAGCAGTGAACTCGGTGTTCTCAAGGCGTGAACAGATGTCAGCTATGGGCAGCTGATACAGTAGATCTTTCCGCGTGGAGAGTGGCAGTAGAGAGAGATGGCTGACGGGAAACTCCTCCAAGTGCATCACAATGTAGGTTTGGCACTGCTGGACGAGAGACTCCACGAGAAACATGGTCTACATGTACTTCGTTGAAGATCTCACAGTAGGATCCAGGGGCATGGAACATGGTAAAGGGTGAACACGAGTGCATGTCATTTGACCCTTGACCTCATGCTCAACATCAACGCAACAGGGCGCTGTATCTATTACGCATGCGCAGAAGCTCCCATGAATGTGTGATTTTACATGTAACAGTGATGAGGCTGTATACTGTATTACTGATCTTATGATCATTATCACTTTTCAACCTGGTATACTACCTACATCTTTGGATTCTAGTTCAGAAAACTTGCGCTTTCGAGAGATGCCTCCACTCCTGTCTCCAACTTTAAAGTAGTATGCACCAGGCTCACTAGGCCTTGGGTCCAATCGTGGCAACTCACTGATGCCTTGTCCCAACCAGTGAGAGATAGCTGAAGGTGTGGCTTTGTACTTTGAAATAAATTGACAATTGTCAAGTTCGATTGCCTTAAAAGCTAGATATCGCTGGTCAATCTCGGGGCTGCACTCAAAGGCAATGTCACTACACTTGATCTTGGCTTGAGTGATTTGTAATTTTTGCATATGATAGGTTGGTGCAGTGAAGTACATTGTCATGAGATTGTTAAAGTTCTCTCGTGAAACAGAGAACCCAAGACCAGACATAGAAGAAAAAAGTTTGAACAATCGAAAGTTGGAAAAAAACTTTGGAAAAGAACAGATGTAGGCAATAAATTCATCAAAAAATTCGGTTTCCCATATGCCCTCCATCCCCCAGCTGTCTATCATCAGCACCTCTAGCTGGGTGGCTTCCTTCAAGACTGTTTTGAGGAAGTCCAGGCCCTGTTGTGTGAAGACGTGACCCTTAACACCTATGTACACTGCATTTTGAAGATAGAGTGGTGCAATGGCTGCATAATCATGCTCAACATCATCGTACACCTCAATTTCAGAAAATATCTTCGGAAGTTCACCTTCTTTACTAAAGCACTTCATTACTTCAGGTACAGTTAGACCTTCTTCATCTTTGCTGCTATTGTGTGAGTAGCGGGGTGGAAATTTAAGGTAAGGGTCTCGCAAGTCATGGTGGGGTTTCCTGACAGCATAAAGCAAAGAAATTGCGGGTATGTACTTGCCCGACTCTCCACACTGTGGTACAAAGAACTCAAACCAATCATCGTTTAGATTTCCAATGGCACAAGTGGTCAGTATACCATAGAGCATTGCCCTGGCATACTCAGTGTCGCCCCACTCTTTGATATATTGTAGGAGATCAAAATCAGGCCATACATTTACCGCCCCGAAATATGTATTCTCCCAAGAGGATTTCCAATAGGCGGCCATATCCAGCCCTTCCGCGAACTTTGTGTCCTCCAACTGGCAGACATCAGCGAGGGGTAGCCGCCACAATAGATCTCTCCGCGTGTAGAGTGGCAGTAGAGAGAGATGGCTGATGGGAAATTCCTCCAAATGCATCGCAATGAAGTGTTGACATTGCTGAACGAGAGGCTCCACGAGAAACTTGCGTGCAGACATTTTTTTAGCAGGTCGGTGTGGTTGGATCGAGGTGCAGAGGGCACGCTATGCGCATGCGCATTGCTAATCTCGCGAACCATTGAACCTTGGTTCCCCTTGGCTCACCAATACACAATCGGATGCTTGTGCGGGAGAACTTGAACATTTTTTTAGGCATACAACGTTAGAGACGTGCAATATAGACAAGATTTTCAGACTATGGCTGTTAAAATTAACACTGATGATGTTACGAGCTGGTCAAGCAGAGCCTGGCATATAAATGATCATGTTTCAGAATACTTCCGTTTCTGAGGGAGCTCAAGGCCTCCACCTTCGTCTCCAATCTTAAAGTAGTATGCATCAGGATTTCTAGGTCTCGGATCCGATCGTGGTAACTCACTGATGCCTTGCCCCAACCAATGAGATATGATCTGTGGTGTGGCTTTGTACTTCGAAACAAACTGACATTTATCAAGTTCAATAGTCTTTAAAGCAAGATAGCGCTGGTCAATCTCGGGGCTGCACTCAAAGGAAATGTCGCTACACTTAACCTTGGCTTGATAGATGTGTAATTTTTGCATGTGATCAGTTGGTGAACTGTAGTAAGTTGTTATGAGATTGTTGAAATTCTCTCGTGAAACAGTGAATCCAAGATCAGACACAGAAGAGAGAACCTTAAACAATCGAAAGTTGGAAAAAAAATTTGGAAAAGAACAGAGATAGGCAACAAATTCATCAAAGAATTCGGTTTCCCATACACCATCTATGCCCCAGTTGTCCAACATCAGTACCTCCAGCTGAGTGGCTTCCTTTAAAATTGCTTTGAGAAAATCTAGGCCCTGTTCTGTAAAAATATGACCCTTAATCCCTACGTATACTGCGTCACGAAGGTAGAGTGGTACAATGGCTGCATAATCGTGCTCAACATCATCATACACCTCGATTTGAGGAAATATCTTTGGAAGAACTTCACCTCCTCTGCCAAAGCATTTCATCACTTCTGGTACAGTAAGGTCTTCTTCGTCTTTATTATTCTTATGCGAGTAGCGGGGTGGAAATTTAAGCTGGTAAGAATCAGTGCGTAAATTGTGATGGTCAGGTTTCCTGACTGTATAGAGCAACGAAATTGCAGACATGTACTTGCGTGCCTCGTACTCCTCATCTCCATTCTCATGCGAGAAGGGGAATTCAAAGTTATCATCACGTAATTTTCCAATGGCACAAGTGGTTAGTAGACCATAGAGCATTGACCTAGCATAGTTAGTGTTGTCCCACTCGGCCTGGAAATAATTTTGGACATCGTAATCTGGCCACCAATCTGCTATACCTAAATATTCATTCTCCCATGAAGATTTCCAGTATACTGCCATATCCAACCCTTCAGTGAACTTAGTATCCTCCAGCTGGCAGACATCAGCAAGGGGTAGCTGCCACAGTAGACTTCGCCGGGTGGAGAGTGGCAGTAGTGAGAGATGGCTAGCGGGAAATACCTCCAAATGCATAGCAATGTAATGTTGGCACTGCTGAATGAGCGATTCCACCGGAAACTCGCGTGGTTTCGACTTCGAATCTTGAGCAGACATGGCCACCTTGGCTTGCAGATCATTTTAGGTGCAAAGTGCACACACTGGTGGCGGCATTATGCGCATGCGCACTAATTGACCACAACAACATAAAAAGCATGCATGCAAACATAAGTACATTCAATAGGCTAAAGAAAGTGTCTTGCTTGGGAAATTGTGTTTCTAGCTGTCTGAATGGTGCTCTCTAGTCTACTCATGTCATCTCCCTGAGAGAGATGGGGATAGGAGTGGAACCTACCACCTGTGTTGTGGGCCAGTGTCTTCAGGAACGAGTGGGGCTGACTGTGTGTGTGTGCGTGTGTATGTGTGTGTGTGTGTGTGTGTGTGTGTGTGTGTGTGTGTGTGTGTGTGTGTGTGTGTGTGTGTGTGTGTGTGTGTGTGTGTGTGTGCGCGCGTGCGCGCAAAGTAATGGACAGTCATGTCAATTCTTTCACAGATTACTGAGACTGTACATACAGCATATATGCAAGTTTGGTTAATCTAACCATGCAACTCAATGCTCTTGCATGGTCTAACTTACTCATTAGTGCAGTGGAACGCAATGGTGTTCAGTGTCCACTGTTCACCAAATTGTTTCCTTAGCCTGGGTAGCTGGTTCAGTAGGAACTCGTGAGTGTGATCCGCATGTCCATCAGTCACAAGGTAAATCCCTTCAGCCCCCGAGAGCAAGGCAGCTTTGAAGGCTTCCAATAGGCAGCTACTACCTCCAGTCTTGAGGGCATCCAACCATACCAGAGCCTCTTCAAGGTTCTCATTTGCTGGCATGACTGACTTTTCCTTCCATTTCTTTACAGTTGAGGCATAAACAAGAAGATTGAAACTACACAAAATACATCGTTGTTTGAAAATAATGCAGACACCTTGATCGAATATCTCATAGAGTTTCAACTATATACCCCCTCCCCCCAAAGTAATTTAAGCCCGGAAAACCTTTATCAGAGTCAAATATCTAGATTAGACACAGTACACTTTGAGCTGAATGAAGTAGACCTAGAATTCCATAATATAGCTGCCAGCTTGGAATACTAAACTTAAGATACCTTGTGATGTGTGGAAGGAAACTAGATAACATCTTCTTTACTCCATTCTTCACCTCCGGCCAGTGAGCGCTCATTGAGCTGGAGGCATCAAGAATGAGTATCACCTTGCTCTCCAAAACCGCACCAAAGTACTTGTGTTTATCTGCAAGATGGCAGGGAATTAGTATTAAGTATTAATAACCAGAGAAGAGACTTGGAAATATGACGCACTAACCTTTATGAAGCCACTCCGCTCTGGCCTGGTATCGATTGAGCACAGTTTGTACTCGAGTTACGTAGTTCTTCAGACCTTGGTGGCTCAGACTAAGCTCAGCAACTTCACCCTGCATACAATTAAATCACACAATATCATGATAGAACTCCTATTCATCACTGTACTTGACTGTTCTGTTTAGCTGATCTTACACACCTGAGGGCTGATATGTTTATATAGTGTTCCTTTGAATTTATTTGAAGGCAGTAGCTCCTCGAAGGTAAGTCCAAGTGTATCCAAGCCATACTTGGAAAGCCACTACAAAATGTATTGTGATCATGGATAACATCAATAAACTTGTAGGTGAACTAATGTAGCCTAGTGCCCAGCATTTCACACGAAAATGGTGAGAAACGTTATATGGGAAGGCCTGGGCACGAGGCTAGAACTAACATACATCTTGGGAAGAGATGTACAGCTCCTTGCTTGGTATGAGTGGCTTGTCCTTTGCACTTGGGCTCTTCTCCAGAAGATCATGAGCAACAGCTGTATGCATGGATCAATATATGTGTGCATAATCATCATGATTGTGTTAATCCACCATTCGGCATAATGTAGGTCACTGTTCTCCCTACCCCACAATGTATAAAATTATACAAGTAAACAGGACTGCATGATATATACATGGCAAAAGAAGTACAGCTCTTAGCCATTATAGACTACTAAAATGACAGAATAAATAACAACAAAATGATTTATCAGTCTTCAGCTTCAAAAGTTGATTCTCTTTCAGAATGTCTGCGCTTATGGGAGCCATCACTGCCTACTTGAAACGAGCATACGTCACAATCTTTGTTTGCTACAATGTTGATACTTTGTCCTAGCCAGTGAGATATTGCCTCACATGTCGCACTATACTCAGATACAAATCGACAATGGTGCAATTCAATAGTTTTTAGCTGCAGATATCTCTGGTCAAATCTAGGTATTGAGCACATCTCGTGTGTCTCAATTTTCACGCCAGTAAACCTCATTGTCTGAGCATGACCAGTAGGAGCAGATAGATATGCCGAGATTAACTGATTGAATTTCTTCTGTGAAATGCTATATCCAGGAGTACAAGAGAGTAGCTTTAGCACTCGAAACTTGGACAAAAAAGTTGGGTATGAGGAGAGATTGCTACAAAAATGACCCAAATGTAGCCTCGAGTCATTGGTTTTGCTGCAAGTGGAATAGTCATCGCCCTCCAAAACAAGCACCTTCAAGTGCCTGGCCTCCTCAAGAATTCCTTGCACAAAGTCTAGACTCGACATACCAACACCATCCCACTCAATACCAAGAATGCATAACAGTCTTAATTCACATAAAAACTCGTACTTTAATTGTGTATTGTCATCCACAAATACTCTATTGAGAATTTTTGGAAGCTCCCCTCTGAAACACTTTACTGTTGCATCTAGAATCTCCTCTGGTACAATGACATCCTTTTCGTCAAGGCAAAGCATAGCTTCATAGTGTGATGGATATGTAAACCAACATTCACTTTCAGCAAATTTCCTCACAGCATAGAGAAACACGATCAAATCCTCTATCTGAATATACTTTTTGCCATGTGCAAATAAGAACCAGAATCCACCTGGGAGACAATCAATGACCATAGCAGCAACTTCCCCATAAAGAATGGCTTTGGCAAACTTAGCTCTGCCCCACTGCTCTATGAAGTACTCGCTTTCCTCCACCTCAACAAATTCAGTGGCAGGCAATCTCCAATAGTTCTCCATGTCAATGTCGTTCATGAAATCAGTATCCTCCAGGAGGCAGACATCAGCTATGGGTAGCCTCTGAAGTAGACACTTGCGCTCAGAGAGAGGCAGCAGTGAAAGATAGCTTACAGGAAGCTCCTCCAAGTGCATCAAAATGTAGGAATGGCACAGATCACTAAGCAATTCCACACCAACCTTCACTGGACAGAAGCTGTGCACCACATAAGTTCAAGAAAGGACATAATAATAATATCCAACCTCTATTAGGCCAATCCAAAGCAATTACTTGTTTCTCATCCCCCCTCAGCCCTAAAATTGATGCGGGCGGGCGGCATTTTTGGCGAGTAATGGTCGTCAAAATTACAAGTTCAACTCGCGCAATACTTGAGGCGGTATACCTTTGTATTGTGCTGGTACAAATGGAATTACATGCGGGCGGAAATAAAGGGGGGATGAGAAACAATTAATTAATTTGGAGTGGCCTTACAAATATGAGCCAGATATAATAGCACAGAGTGCTACGGTCATGCAGCAGACCGTACCTGTGTGCTAAACGATCACTGTCAAGGTCTCGAGCCTTGTGAGCTTCAGATCTTCTCCTTGGATAATCCAGATCCGAGTCATCCTCAAAGTCATCGTATCCATGATATTCCAATCCATGATACCTCAAAAAAGATGGCAGATCATCAGCTGCCATATCTGCTAAGCTTTCCATGGCCACGTGCTGAAGAGCATGGTATGCGCATGTGCACACTGTATCGGTGGCCGCAGTGTGCCAGATCAGATAGAGATTGAAGTTCAAAGACGTGTCAATGAGCACACGTCCCAGTGTAATTATGCGAGATTCAGTAGAACATGTCACTGGAAAGCCAGGACTTGATGACAAGAATTAGTTTAATACATGAATCATAATAGCCTCGTACCCAGGCCCTCAAAGGGCCTGGGTACAAGGCTAGACTCATAAGTACAGAAGATTTTACAATAATATTAATGTCACGATATTGGTGTAATCATAGAATCTTCATGGATCACAAAAGCTGATGAAGTTTAATAGCAGTGAGGTTAGTCATCATTATCAGATTCTATCTCTGGATACCTGCGTTTTTTGCTTGCTTGACTGGAAGAGGCCTTGATTTGAAAGGAGCATGCATATTCGTCAGACTCCGGGCTCTCTAGAACATTGATGTTCTGTCCCAGCCATCGAGATACACTATCAGGGCAAGCAAGACATTTTGATACAAACGTACAGTTGACTAGTTCGATAGTCTTGAGGTGTGTATAACTTTGATTGAACTTAGGACTTTGATGTGTAGTATATGCCACAATCTTAGTATCGGTAAATCTCACCTTTTGAGCATGATCCGTAGGAGCAGAGAGAAATGCTGTAATCAGCT
Source organism: Stappiaceae bacterium (assembly GCA_964291365.2). Taxonomy (GTDB): domain Bacteria; phylum Pseudomonadota; class Alphaproteobacteria; order Rhizobiales; family Stappiaceae; genus JBDWFY01. The sequence goes on along the minus strand of OZ219999.1, from coordinate 541,964 downwards.
CATTAAAACATTTCTGTGAAACACTATAACCAGCAGAGCAGGTGAATATCTGAAACAGTCGAAATTTGGACCAGAATGTTGGATGAGAGGCAAGATTAATACAAAGATCGTCCAATGGTTCTCTCTCTTCGGCCTGATAATCATCATAGTCATTGCCATACAGATTCAGCACCTCCAAGTTGGTGGCTACCTTTACAACTGCTTGCACAAACTCCATACCTGATACAGTAAAGCGTTGCCAGTCCACACCAGTAACAGATAGAAAACGCAACTCACGTAAGAACCAAATGTATTCAAATTTTACATTATCGTCAACGACTGCTCCTGTGAGAATTTTCGGAAGTTCCCCTCTAAAACAACTCACTGCAGCATTGATAAGATCCTCTTTTAGGAACAAGTTAGCCTTGTCTTGGTAGCGAGGCGGAATAGTAAATTCAGCCCCTTTATTTGGGGCAAGCTCATGTGCCATACTGGGGAACCTTCTAACAGCATAGAGAAATTCAATCATGTCTTCAGTACGTACAAATTCTTTACCACTTGGAAAATGATACCAAAATCCCTTTGGTAGGCAGCCTATGACGACACTGGCCACTTCTCCATATAGAGCAGCTTTGGCGAACTTAGTTTCACCCCACTCTTTGACAAAAATGTCACTGTCTTCCACCTCAGCAAGCTCCACTGGAAATCTCCAGAATGCCTCCATGTCAATTCCTTTAGTAAAGTTGGTATCCTCCAGGAGGCAGACATCAGCTATGGGCAGCCTCTGAAGTATCAACTCACGCTCGTAGAGAGGCAGCAGCGAGAGATGGTTCTCAGGAAATTCTTCCAAATGCTTCAAGATGTAGGAGTGGCAACAGTCAGCAAGGGAATGAACAAATCTGTTGAAAAAAAAGGTTTATTCTATCTCAAAACTAGATCTTTCAGTAAAGAGTAGGCCTATCATCTATAACAGGGTCTGCATGAGATTGAGCCCAGATCACTTACTTGGTAGCTGCTCTCGCTTTTTCCGCTGCTCTCTTCAGCTGCTGTGGTGTTATCATTGCCCAGCTACCACTACTTCCACTCCAGCCACCACCAGGACTAGAGGTGGAGGACCAGCTGTAAGTGCTGTCGACATCAGACATCATTGCCGAGACACATGATCGCGCCCTATTTTGCACACTGGGCCCCGACCCCGCTCTTGCCGCGCCCCATTTAATTCACTGGATCTCACGACCATTACCAGTTCAGATCTACACGAATGCACATCGTATGCGCATGCGCATACAATGCCAGCCCGTATGCTCCGTAGTCTCCTAATGACTTTGGAGAGAAATCAAAGCTCAAAGACAGAACAATTTTAATAAGTATTTCAAGTGCATGGACGAAAGTAGAACGATTTTTAGTGCTATAAATGTATTTTAACTATTTGCCACACCAGTAGCTTAGTAGCTAGACCTGGTAGGCAATGTCTTCCCGATACAAACAACAAACTAACTCAATAGTTAATTATAGTTAGCTTCCAATGATGATGGTGCAAGCTAGGACATGCATTCATGTATTGAACTTATCAGATGCATTGAGCAGTGCCATATCTGTCTTAGCAATAATGCCAGATTTACCTGCAGAAGCCAGTTTATTTATCATTGTTGTGACATGCATGCTAGCTGGCATATCCATCAGTCAATTGCTTCTTTGACACCATATTGATAATCATCACTGCAGACAGATGAAAGCACTATATGTAGACAACATGTGCCTTGAGTCATCCTGATGAACTTGGCATGCATTACTGTTTTGTTGTAGAACACTGTAGCTAGCTTTGAGGTGGAAAATAGTGTTGATACTTTTATTGGCAGTCACATTGTGATGTATTAGGATAGATTTGCCAATATGCATTATGATGGTGCCAGCCTAGTACCATCTGACATCTGACTGCTCTAAATTATGTACTCACAGCTTACCCCATTTAGCGATCACTTCAGATACCAAGATATACTCTTTGACAGGCTAGCTATAGCTATGAGCAGTACTGGAGATCAGGAGCAAGCTGTTGGAAATGGCTTGGCACATACTAATGTTCCATTGCAAAAAAGACACTCCAGTGGAGAGCATGTGAATGTAAGTTGGTTTACAATACATAGTCTAGTACTTTGTGCATTGGTAGCTATCCATAATTATGTAAGTTGGGAGAGGTTTAAATCAATATAGACTTATGCATTTACTATACATAGCTACAGATCAAGCTTCAAGCACCAGAGGAGGTTAAAACTCGTCGTCAAAGCAGCCCTGCTTTGCATAGTCAGCACATTTCCTTGCATCACAGAAGCAAGGCAATAGCTAGCAAACCTATACCTCCTCCACACCCTTCCGTAAGTCCTGAACTAGCCAAACTGATAAACACACATAAGTCGCGAGCTTCAAATGATATCCATGTGATTGATTCACGGTCAAAGAGTGTGCCCCAAGCATGTACTTCACCTGTTCCCCCCAAATCAACGAAATGTCCCCCCAAACGTCCAGATCCCCCAAAACAACCTCCCCACACACAAGCTCCCCCTGTGTCAGCACCAGATCCCCCCAAACACTCTTCCATTATGCCGAATCCCCCCACACCACCTCCTCCCTCATCTACACCACCTTCTCTCACACCTTCACCTCCACCACCAAACACAACTCCCATCAAATCGAAGAGAATTCCAGTCAGAAAAGCGCCACCACCTCCCAATGATAAAGCATCTTTGAAGTCTAAATCTGCTTCAGCTCGTAAGCTATACGAGGGAGTTTCTCTAAATGACAAAGCCACTCCAGGGACACCAACTCCTAGTGATAAAGCATCCTCAAAGACTAAAGCTGTTTCAGGTCACAAGATTTATGAGAAAGTACATCCATCTCCTAATGATAAATCATCAAAAGCTACTTCAAGTCATAAGACTTACGAGAAAGTCTCCAAAAATGACAAAGCCACACCAGGGGTATCATCTCCAAATGATAAAGCATCTTCAAAGACCAAAGCTGCTTCAGGTCACAAGACTTACGAGAAAGTGCATCCATCTTCCGATGATAAAGCCATTCCATCTGAGAGAGCATCTTCTAATGATAGTGCTACTCCAGTTCCAAAGAAAATTTCAGTGGATAGTAAAATTGCTCCCCTACTTGAGCAGTTTGAGAGAGCTTGTTCCAACAATAAAGCTTGTCCAGTTCAAATGCCTGGGGCCCTATATTCAAAGCCTCCAAGTTCAACAATTCCTAAATCTCAAAGTACGGATATTTTATCATCCGATAAAACAAGCTTTCCCAAATCTCAGAGCACTGACCTTCTGTCTCCCACAAGCTCAGCACTTCCCAAGTCACAAAGCACGGACCTTCTAATGCCTCAAATTCCTAAATCACAAAGCTCAACTGCCCTAAAGGCTCAAAATTCAGTCATTCCCAAATCTCAAAGCTCTGCTGTTCTCAAATCTCAGAAGTCATCTCTTCCAAAGCAAAACTCATCTAGTCCAAAGCAAGATTCATCTTCTTTGAAACAAGACACAGCTACTTCAAAACCACCTAGTAAATCTTGGAAGCCCAAAAACAGCAAACTACAAGCTTTATTCCACAAGGCCGAGCGACATAAGCGCAAGAAGAAGACAAGGGATGAGAAAGTAGCTGAGACGCATCAGGACGCTAAATGTGCCAAAGAAGAATCTCGTCCCATAGAAGCCATATATGCAGTGGTACAAAAGATCAACATGGATGACTCACTTACACCTCAAACAGCTGCACTCTACTACAACACAAAAGAGCAGAGCTCACAGACTCCAGGATGTTGGATACCACCGGAAGAAGTCCCTCCCACTAGAAAAGATCCGGCCTGTGAAGATGACAAAGACAATAGCAGAAAGTTGTCTCGGGATAATGCCAGCAACATCAAGTTCACAGTGGGGTCACAGTACAGCTCAGAGGATGTGTATGCATCGATTAAGAAGAGAAGTTTCAAGGCAAAAGAAGAAGAAACACTGCCTCCTTTACCACCAAGATTATACGAAAATGTATTTGATGACCCCATCATTGCAGAACACAACTGTCAAGTCCATGGTATGGAGAGAGACGCTAATCACAATTTGAAAGCTCAATTACAAGGTATTATTCAATTAGAGCATCCGGTCAAAACTGCTTTAGGCTTAGATCAGCTAAAGAGCTATAGCTACCTATAACTTTTTAGCTACTCTCCTTATTTTATACAATAAGTAATGTGGGAAGGGGGTGGCCTTACAGTTAGTTTGCCAAATTCTATAACACCAACAAAAAGGCTTTTGTAGACTAACTAGTTGTTTAAGGATGTTGGCACTGTTACCCAGTCACAGTAATATGGGCCCATAATACCTATGCATAAATTTGAGACAACCTCATCTTTTGTTTTTACATGCAGAGAGTATGGACAACACTTATGCTGTGATGCACAATCCTCGTAGCAAGGGTTATGGTGATGTTGCTGCAGTGAGTAGTGAACAAGAAGGAGAGGTGCCTCCCTTACCTCCTAGACTCTATGAAAACATATTTGATGATCCCAGCATTATAGAACATGCTGAACAGAATATCCGATCGAATGACTCTGTAAATCACGATTCTAAAGCTCAACTACAAGGTTTGTTATCCTGATTTTATATAGGTAAATTTAAAGGCTTAGTGCTATTCAAAACGGTAGGCTATATCCTTTGTAAACTTTCTTTGCTAAAGATGGTAATGGTCTCGGAGAGTTATAGGCTGCCAAAGAAAGTATCAATAAGTTCCCACTTGCAGACATAGCTAGTTCGTCATATAAGGAACATGTCCTTTGTAACCTTATCATGTCCAAGTTAATACATGTACATATCATGCATATGTGACACATAATAATTATTTACCATTTTTTACACAGAGAGCATGGACAACATGTATGCAGTGATGTGTAATCCTCGCAACAAGGGTAATAATGACAACAGAAAGAGCAGTGAACAAGAAGAATTGCCACCATTACCACCAAAGCTATACGTGAATGTATTTGACAATCCCACCGCTGTAGAACACAAACACGACACCACAAAGGGCAGTGATCAAGAGGAACTGCCCCCACCCTTGCCGCCAAAGCTGTATGAAAACATTTTTGATGACCCCAGCATTGCAGAACACACTGTAGGTGAAACAGGCAACATTGGCAATGAACAAAAAGAGCTGCCTCCGCCTCTACCACCTAAATTGTATGAGAATGTATTTGACGACCCTGCTGGCTCTGCTAAACGTGATCATGACCTAGAGAGAGGAGCAGTTCAGATGAATGGGGCAACAAGTCAGGACCCAAAAGCTCAACTACAAGGTTTGAATATTACATATGAGCTATACTCCATTGTTTACACGAATAAACGTTACTAATATTCCTGATCTCACACAGTTACAGCTAGTGCACGCTGGTAATTAATTACTTTTGTTGTCATACATGTCAAATGTGCCCAAATGATATTCCTTGCAGAGAGTGCTGACAATACATACGCAGTGATGCATAATCCTCGTAGCAAGGGAAAAGATGATGGCACAAATAGCAGCGAACAAGAGGACATCTACATTGTAATGCACCCACACCCAGCTTTCATGCCGCTGATCAAGAAATACTTCAAGAACCCAAAATCCAAGTAATTTGCGTTAATATTATTAATGTCATAGTTATAATATCATGCATGCATGCATTGTCGATATCAGTAAATGTAGCTGGATAGTATTGGTATTTACATCTTTGGGTATGCAATCTTACAGATCATGTAACATACAGTAATATAATTATGACATTGTACAATCAATATTAACACCAGCTTCCCACCTCCTACCAAGGACAGAGAGAATCTACAACACTTATGCTCACCTTTTCTAAGCCCTTGTCCTGTGTAGAATGACTGTGTCTTGAGATAAAGCTTCTTTCTGCCACCTCTCCTCTTAACACTCACCTGAGAATCATCTGAGGAGTTGAGCTTTTGCTGACAAGCATTCTACAATGTAATAACCATCAATAGGCCATGAGTAGTAGATAATGAGCTGCCATAATTATGAGTATGTTGCCAGACTGTACAATACATGGAACTTCAACTTTTGGTGCCGAAAGTGCGTGCATGATGTGTATTGCATGCCGATGCAACTGACCACATGTACGTACTAATATACTTATTATACCATTCTTGCAAGAGAAGCAGTAGTTGGCCTTGGGTGGAGAGGAGGAGGAGGAAGAGCTGATTTGGTGTGGTCTGGGGACATAATCATGGACTCCAAGCATGGAACATTCTGTTTTGCAAACAAAGGAGTGTTAATTAACACGAAACAATGTTAAGTACATGTATGCACTAGCTAGAAGCAGCTGCAGCTGCTAGATCTAATTATTGCTCACTCTTTTGCAAAATTTCCTGTAGTGCTCAAGAATGTTGTTGGCTGTCTCAAGGTAGCTATGAGCTAGAGAAAGCTCGGCCATTATTACCTTGATGTCATCTCCTTCAGCACTTCCTGCACACAGATAATACAAGAGCTAGATGATTTAATAGCCTGGTACTCATACAATGTCATAAATTATATTATTGGCATTGACAGAGAATATGGACCTATATTTTACCAACCTGAGACTTTGAAATGGTGAAATCTTCCTCCGGTGGTCCTGGCAATCCCCCTGAGGCACCTCTCCACCTCTTCATTGCTCCCGTACCTCCCACCCTCACGGCCAGGCATCACCAGTCCGTGGGCAAGCGGCTCCAGATCATAGTACACAACATGAACTTTGATCTCTCGACCAGCAAGCTGCTGCTCCAAGTAACTGCAAATGTTCTCCTATGAGTACATGTACATTATGCAATTTCAGTGTGATTGGAGAGAGAGACAGAGAGAGAGAGAATTACCTCATCTTGATTCGGCATTGCGCTGAGAATAAGATAAATCCCAACTTCATTCACTACATGCATAATGCAGAGTAACACAAGATAACACAAGATAATTTAATTTCTCATGCTATCTACTTACACCGATCATCAAAATTGAAGAATTGATCAGTCTCAAATATCATTCTGAGTGGTGAGAGGAGATCACTGGTTCCACTTGGGCTCAAGCCTAACACAAATCTATCAAAATAATCCAACTCGTTAAACCATCAATAAGCTCAGTTCAGCATTACGTCATGACTCACTCCCATGCTTCCTTGAGGCTGTGTCTGTTGGGCTTAGCAAAGCCAGTCGTCCATGCACAACATCCATTTCCAAATCTATAAATGACAAGAAAATGACTGAATTCCCTACATTATATCTCTCCTTCTAATATGATATTTGCAAAATGGGTGTGCCAAATAATAATGTAACTCAATCTAGCCACATACTAGCCATAATAATATTATAATAATAATGATTATGGACATACCTCATTAAGTTAAATTCCTCAACAAGTGATAATTGCTCTTCCAGCAAAGTCTTCATGTGCTGCTGAAGCACTAAGATCTGTGCTAGGACCTCAAATGAACTGTCCAAAACCAGCAACACTTGTTGTTCTGTGAGAATCCCAAAAGGCATCCTGCTCCCACTGAGAAGCCACTGTAAGCGAGGCTGTAGCATGTCCTCAATGAAGCTCTCAAGCTGCCTGATGTAGTGCTCAAGGCCATGGACGTCGACGTGGAGGTATTTACACGTGCCATCATGCCATGGAAACAGAGGCATCACCTGCATGTACAATGATTTAACACAATGCATGCAAGATCTTCAAGAATATTGATCTAGAAGAACTGACCTAAATAATTATGCATCAGATTCTATGCATTATAAATTTTGCACTAGAAAGTATGCATTATCTCTGCTGAATGCATGATCTGATGTGAATGACTTACATCATACACCTGTGATAGGACCCTGCTGTCAGTGATTTGAACATGTCCATCCATCTGTGGATAAGCATTTGGTGCCAGGACCTTGTACAGGTTAAGACCATGCCCTATACATGTAAATATCGCTGTGATTTGAAGAGCTGTTTGAGTAAGGATCAGAATATTCTTCCCTTACATTCTAGTCCATGGTGCTCCAGCCATTCTAGTGATGAACAAGGCAGGAAGTATGGCTCGGTGGGTGGGGCTGGTAGCTGAAAATCATCATCCTCTGCCCACTCAGTGGTCAGTGACAGCTACATGTATGATATTATTTTTTGATGAGCATATTCTCATGCCCGAATCCCCCTATGCACCCTGTGAGAAAGGATTTAGGGGCACATAGAAGGATCTGAGCCGCATGAGACTAGACAAGTAGGTGTTCATGTAGCTACACATATGAGGCACTAGGTATATGAGCTTATGACTATACTGTTATTGTCCCAGACTCCCAGGCTTTTTATTTCTTAAACAAAGATGGAGTCTATACTAGAGGCATTGTCTAATATTGTACACTCACCTCTCTGAATATGCTGAGCAGTGGATCCTGAACTACTCCATGCTGGAGATTGTTAAGGTCATGAATAACTTGCTTCGCCTTTTTAATCTCTTCTCTTATGCACTCAATATCTGTATCCTCCACTGAGAAAGTCTGAATTGAAAAGGATAATACTAGCTGGCATGATTAGGCTAGGATGCATATCATATACTTGTATACAAACCTTGCAGTCTGGAGGGGTACTTGAATCTGGACGTTTCAAGTTGAAAGTGTTGTAGCCATGAAAGTGACCTTTTAGTGTGGTCGCCATCTTCAAGAACATAGAATTGATCTCTATTGGCAAATCGAAGGCTACTAAATGAACTTTGGGTGACTTGTATCCTGTTAATTTGTCTGTGAGGTAGTCATGGATGATTGCTAAATCCTGGTTTGGACTGCATGAAAAAAGGTACGAAAATGAAAGGAGGGTCTTTATTTTATAGCTATAGCTACGTACTGACTTACTGAGTGCTGAGCACAACACAAATAGTATTAAGTTCTTGAAGAGTGAGAGCAACTTTCAGAGCAGCTAACAGGTTACAACTGCCTTGTCCATTCAGAGCAGTTAGCCACTGATGGGCAAAATTCTTACACTGAGATCGACTCACTTCAAAAGGCAGCGGCTCTGGGTTCTTAGGTGATGCTTCTGTGCCAAACTGGATGAAATAGACTGCCTCTTTATCTACAAGCTGCTCATCAACAAGTAACTTTAGGGACTTTTTGTATTCCTCAAATCTCTTTCCATTTTCTAGTTGTGCAAATGCCTGCGAAGCTTCAACCAAGAAGGCCACCTTTGAGCCCTGTATCACACCAAAGTGTCTGTTGCTACCAGTGCAGAGATTATGAATTCGATTCTCATAGAATTTGATGAGTAATTTCAGCTGCCGTTGTTTCTGATAAAGTTTATCTTCATTGAGATGAGCCTGAGGCTTTGCTGGACTATAAATATAATGGACGAATGGTGATAGAAGACAATTGTAGCCTGGAAAAACAAACTACACACATAAAATGTGATATGTACCTTGGAGGGGAAATTTTTTGGACTGTGCCTAGTGGTGTCAAATGCTTAGAAAAGGGGTACTCTTCGAAAAGATGTTGACTGAGTGTAACAGAAAAATACATTGCAATCAGGATTAATATAAACGGAGTGTTACCACCTATACATGCAGTTGCCAGAAGATGTTGTTAATAGTCTCAGTTGGAGGACCCAAACGTTCCGTACATGTTCTGTTCCATACTTTCAACAAGGGGGGAACACTGCATAGGCGACTGTACTCCCACCCGCGACCGGGGTCAAAGTGAGGTCAAGCAGTCAAGGCGAAAATTTGAAGCTGGTCAAGTGGTCAAGCTAGGAATTGGGGGCAGCTTAAGAATGGTCAAAGTCTCTCCAGGAGATCGATGGGCGTGGTTAATGCTCGATAGTCAAGGTCAAGGCCAGATTCTTGATGCAGTCAAGGGGTCAAGAATAAAAATTTACTGGGTCTAGATCTTGATCGTGGTCGCGGGTGGAGGTACAGGCGCTTATGTAGTGTCCCCCCCCCCCCCTTGTTTCAAGTTTGAATATGTTTCCACCCATACTACTTCAATCTAGTTACTCACTTTGGCAACTTGCAGCTCTCAATAATGTGAGATAGGGAGAGTCTGAGGGCCTCGACTGAGTGGAGATCACACCAACACTTCACACCATCCTCAGGAAGAAGACCCAATGCCTCCTGCAACAGTGACGTAATGGAAATTGCATATATTGCAGTAAGCTTGGCAGCTGTAAAGAGTTAGATTCCCGCAAGTTATTAAATTCGCCGGTAACAAACAGTAGACTGCATAAACTGTTATACAGTACCTAAAATTAATATACAATGTCGTGTCACCTCGAGTTCACGGGTCTGGTTCACAGAGGTGGTCATAAAAGAGAATTGGTGCAATTTCCAGTCATTGGCGGCTGCACTGCGCGCGTTAGCGCTTCTCAGTTGTTTTTCCTCTCCTTGGCAGGCTGTACAATTCATCTCTTCATCGCTTCACTGTGAGGCTGCTTCGTTGTTTGGAGCGTGTTACTATGGTTGATTCGGTGCTAATTAGGTGGGTGGGTCCGAACGAGCCCCCCCTTCGCCATTAAATTTAACCCGTTTTGCACGACATTATTATTTAAAGCAAGAATGAAGTTATTTAACACCCCGATGTTTAGCTTGAGGTAATTTGTTCTACCTACTAGATCTTTAGGGGAGGTGGCCTGGAATATTAATCATAAGTTAATTCAACTCCATCCAGGTGTGCGCAATATCTGATCTATTTGTGTGGAATCCCTCCAGTGTTCATCCTGATTGTGGTCCTCTGTGTTTTTTACACTCCATCTATGCAGCAAACCATTCATTCAGTAGCATACCGGCAAGAAAGAGGAGAGGGAAATTTCCAGGACAAATTTGCTATGTTCGACCGGAATCGTTTCCCTCGGATAAAAGATGTACCATTCATCAAGGCCATCACTGATACATACAGCTATTTGATACCAAGAGCTGCCTTCTTTGATAAGCGAGCCCGAGGAAAATACAAGAATGCTACAGTGATTCTAACTCACATCACAAAAAGTCGACTAAAAGTGACTGCTTGCATTATCGACGATTATTTTATCAGTGAGTTGGTAGTGAAATCCATCAATCTGAACAAGTGGGTACATCTACACCATCCCAAACTGACTCATGATGACATTATGATTTTCTGCTTTGACACACCAGCACGTAACAATAGTAAAGTATCAGTAGTATATGAACATCCCAAGAATGCGTCAGAACATTTCATCATTGAATCAGAATATCCACTGTTTATTCCTAAATCTAGAGAGAATGCCAAGAGATTTTCTTCCAGTATTATGGTCTGTACAACAGTGTATGGCTCCCCACCGTATTTTGGTGCGTGGCTACGCTATCAAAAAACTCTCGGAGTGGATCTTATCTACATAAATGCAGTTCAGTCATTTAGTCAACTTTTCAATGATACATTCTTCCAAGAGTCGCTTAGTAATGGATTTGTCCAGTTAAAGGTCTGGAGGGAGTACCTCAAACCTGGAGCTATATTCTATCACTCTCAACTTCTCTATTATCAGAGCTGCCTCTACAGATTTCAGGGTGTTTACAACTATGCTATCATGGCCGACATTGATGATTTTCTAATTGCAACAGGGGGAGAAATTCATCGAGTCTTACCAGGTATCTTTAATTCACGGCCCAAACTTGGCAGCATACGATTAGAGTGGATTCGATACTTTGAACCAAAGGGTGGATTTAATTTCACCACAGACACAGTTACTGCTGATGGTAACTTAACTCGATATGTGAATATGTCACTGGGAAGTGTAGTTGAGCATAACTACAAATCGATCCATAAACTTTCTGCCACCTCAGAGGTCGGAGTGCATTTAGTATCGGAACAAATGAAAGGATACATGTGGATCAGAATTCCCAGAAACAAGATATACATGGTGCATATAAAGAAGCATAAAATTTAATGATAATTTCGTCAAGTTCACTGGTTAGCACAGACTTGAATCACTCTGGACTTGAATGATGAGATGATGAAATGGCTGCGTGCGCATTTCCGCATGCAATAAGGAGTCTGGGTACGCACGAGACTAGCTGGGTGTACGTGCACTTACTGCACTTTGCAGGTTGCTTGACAATCTACCTGATCATTCAAATTGGGGATTGACCAATCAGAGAAGAGAAGAATTGCGTCATCATACCAATACTCCTCTCTCATTGGTCAATTCAAAATCGAACATAGGCAGTCACTGTCTAGTGATCTGCAAAGCACGGTATGTGTTGCTATAACTAGCCTCGTCCTCAGGCCCCTCTCTACCGCTACACGTATACCCGCATGTACCTTGTACCTGGGTGCGGCACGCTTAGCCCATATATGGCATGCCACGGATGTATCCCACAGTACCTATCAAAGAGTTGACGCCATTGGTCAACAGCACCAAAATAGGGTCATATGACTACCTATCAAAGTAAGGATCTGATTGGTCAGGTCACGTGACAACCCTCTACTCTAGTTCAAAACTTGGGACAACACTGGCAACACTATATACACAGGAGCAACCCTGGCAACGCCATACTTCTCTGTGGAGCAACACGGACAACACCATACTTCTCTATGGAGCAACACAGACAACACCATACTTCTCTATGGAGCAACACAGATAACACCATACTTCTCTATGACTACACAGGAGCAACACGAGCAACACCATACTTATATATTACAACACGGGCAACACTATACATCTCTATTGCTACACAGGTACTACACTATCATAGCCTCAGGCTATATGCCATAGGGCAAAAATACTTCCCCACCCACCACCCTTCTCAATACAATAACTATGGTAAAACTTTCCCACCCACCATTCAAGGTTTACAGTCTATCAGACCACAATCAGATAATAATAATTGTACAAATTAATGTTGACACGGTATCCATCAATGTAATAATAACTAGTGACGTGCAGGGCTTGATGTGAGGCGAGCCTGAGCTTGAGTGCTCTGCACTTGCACAGTCTGTGTGAATGCACGTGTCCACAGCAACGCATATACACGTAGTGTGTGCATGTTAGGTTGGAGAATCATCACTGATGGCCAAGAGGAAACTAGAGGAAGAGGAGGCTCTGTGCTGCAGTATCAGATGCAAAGTGGACTGTCTCTCTCCTGTCTCCATCGATTTATCCTTCCTCTGCGTTCCAAAAACTCATTGGAAAGCGGTTGCTGCACAGTGTTGTGATAGCAAGAGGACTCCATACATCCGTGGTGAAATTAAAATATTGCAAATTAGAACAAACCTATAAAATTATACGGAATGTGTACGTACCTACGTACCATATATAATTATTATACATATACTGCAACAGCACCAGCCAACCCGCTAGTGTGGGGCTCACTCAGACTCGCCCCAATAATGTACAAAATCTAGATGTCCTGACTCTTGAATGAAGTTTGTCCCACACAGGCAGCTGCAGTCACCCAGTGACAGCAGCAAGCCTGCACCAATTAGAAAAGTAATCCAAATATTGATCACAATACAAAGAACTTTATATATATCTCAGCTATCAATAATAATTACATATATCATTAAATTTTAAGGTTACGGGATAGTGTTCCGATATTCCAGTCTGTGTGCTTGCTCTTCATACAATTTAAGTACAGGTAAGTAGCCCTTCTGTCGTTTCCCCAGTAGGCCACAAAAACGAAAAACTACCATAGTCTCTATGGCACAGGTAAGTATGGCAAATTTCTGCGTCAGTTTTTGCCAAGGTCAACAGTCTATACAAAACAATATATGAACGAAATGATAGCTTATGAGTCTCTCCAGGGCCCCATTGTGCGTTTTAGCTCCGTCAAGTAACACAAAGACAAAGCAAATATAAAAACTTGCCAAGCAGCTGCCATGTGACTCACTAATGGCAACCCTCGAGCACAAAAACCTTGTCTGACAGTTTACAGTCCTCGAGTTTTCGAAAAAGTGACACATCTGGCCCTGCTCCGGTCGATCGATAGTCAAGTTGGTTTGTCTGAGTCAGTGGTCTTTAAAAACTGACGCAGAAACTTGGCCTTTGCTTGAACCTGGAAATGGTTGATTTTCTTCGTGTTTCTGATTAGATTATATAAGCGCATGTGGGAATAAAATTGGTGCACAATCATTTATAAATCGTGCGTTCAACACTATCCCGTAATCTTAACCTTTTGCAGTCTCACCCTAGCAAACCCCCTATCTACCAAACGACTCCCATGTCTACTTCTCTTTTAGGCCACTCCAATATGATTCATTGTTTCTCATCACACAGGTGGACTTCAAGAGGATGCGGGCGGGCGGTCATTATTCATTGTTATATAGCTGCATACCATGCAACAAATTTGACCATTACATCCTATTTGGCAAATCTGAATGGCACTGAAATATCTCCCAGGGTAGAAGAGCTCTACCAGTACCCCCTTGGATGACAGTTGCACTCACAAAAACCATCGTGAAGCTCTATCTAGCTGCCTGTTGCGAGGTCTGCTATAAGAAAACACGCTAAAATGCACAGTCAGCTGACAGGATGTGAGTTCATAGAGTCAAACCATAGACTGAGTGGGTAAATAATGAGATTTTTTGGCGGGAAGTATGAATAATAACTTGATGGGAGCGGCCGGTTGATGAGAAACAATGAATTATATTGGAGTGGCCTTATCTATTGATATTCGATATCCATCCTCCCCCCAGCAACCCCTACCTACCAAACGAATCCCATGCTTACTGTCCTCTTTAAATTAGTATATACTAGTTTTTTATATCCATCCTCGACCCCCGGAGCAACCCTCACCTACCAAACGACTCCCAAGTCTACTTTTCTTTACCTTTTGATACCCATCCTCACCCCAGCAACCCCTACCTACCAAACGACTCCCAAGTCTACTTTTCTTTTATCTTTTGATATCCTTCCTCTCCCCAGCAACCCTAGCCTCGTCCCCAGGCCCCTCCCTACGCGGGAAAAGGGCCCGGTACACACCGACTGCGCATGCGCCCGTTTGTACACAGACTCTGGGTACATCGTATATTCCCGTAAAATACTCAGTAAACTATCATTTTACGATTACGTCATCTTCTAAATCTACTCGCGTTTAGCCAACAAACACGCGAGGCAAACGCAAAGGCTTCGTTAGAGCGGTTGACAGGCAAGCGACATCGAAGACACTTACCCAGGCGCTCGTTTGAACTAGAAGTCAAAATGTCACGCGGTAAGCTATAGTATACGGACAATTTTACGGAAATTTTACTGATAATCTTGCACATGCGCAGTCGGTGTGTACCAGGCCCTTTTCCCACGTAGGGAGGGGCCTGGGGACGAGGCTACAGCAACCCCTAGCTACCTACCACACGAATCCCAGGCCTGCTATCTTTTCTTTATATTTTGATACCATCCTCACCTACCTGCCAAACGATTCCCATGACATTGTTAAATTTCCCGTACCTTTCTCCACTCTCTCTTCGCTAGCTAACTTATATTCACTCCTACGTTTGTTGACAATCGAAGCCATCTTCCCAGCGCAGTATGCAATGGCCGGCCGGCCGGGTAGGCTCGCTATGGAGGCGCGCGCACGGATAAAGTCACGTGACTACTTCATGGACTCATACTATACTACATATAGTACATGTATATGTCTGTTGAGAGCCTCAGTCATGTCCATTAGAGGAACCAGATCCTCAGCTACTCGAGGGGCTCTTCATGAACCTATTGAACTTCAGGCAACCAAAGGCCAGCTGCAGGTTGTCTAAGGACTCCAAGATCATGATTTTATTCTCTTTTGTCTCATTTTTATCAACACTATACATGTACCTTCTATTTTTCAGCCTACTACAAGTCCTTTTTATCTCACGTCCACATACTACACGTATACTTGCTTTAATAATATTTGTAAATTTTTTTTTTTACATGTATATGTACACTCATGGTCGACCGGTCATAGAATCCACGCTCTACGTACGTATGATGGTCATATAGTACATGTACACATGTATAGTACATGTACACATGTACTATATGTATGACCATCATACGTACGTACAGAAATGAGGAAATGGAAATGGTCGTCACTGTTTTGAGTTTATGTACGTATATGTAGCGGGCTGCTCGGGCCGCGCCCGGCGCCCAGGCCGGCCATAGGGCCTATAGTCTCGTGCCCAGACCCCACCCTCTGCGAGGGAAAAGGGTCTGGTGAATTTGGACACAATCCTTGGGCCAGGGAAAGGAATTTGAGCGCTCCAATGAGATTGCAGCTTTAGCGCAGTCATATGACTCGCCAACCGCCGGAATGCAAAGCGCCATTGCCTGCTATATAAATTTGAATCGTCGGCCCGCGCCCAAGCAGCATTACTGACCAATCAGATCCAAGGTTTGTTTCAGTACAACGGTGGCGGCGCGCGCGCACCGAGCCGGCCAAACCAAGAAAACGGTCCAAATTCACCAGACCCCTTTTCCCTCGCAGAGGGTGGGGTCTGGGAACGAGACTATAGGGCCTAGGGCCAGGGCCCGAGCAGCCCGCTACAAAAAAACTCAAAAACATTGACGACCATTTCCATTTCCTCATTTCCAATTTCTCGTTTCTCATTTCCCCGTTCCTACTAACCCCAGCTGCGCATGCACGCGGTGGTCCATGGTATATAGTATTTGCATTTTGCACTAGCACTAGCACTGTATGTACTAGTCTCGTGACTGACTACATGCCACGAGTCTAATCACTAGCGCGTATAGCAGAGCGCATTTAATTATCGCGCACCATATGCAACGTACGGTTTTTGCTGACTCAGCGGGTTGACCTGGGTTGCGTGGGCGTATATTACAGCCTATGGCAAACGCGCTCTAATTAGAATCGGTGACCAACCTCCTCTGCGCGTATAGCATGCACTCGGCGTGACCTTTTGAACTAGCTTGTGCGGAGCTAAAAGATGAAATCATCGATCTTTAGCTTGAGGTATTTTTTCCCTACGCTATACTGGGTCGTTCACGGTTTATGAAGGGAGGGGAATTTGTGAGTAGAACCGATGATGATGGATTATTAAACACCGGGCCCTCGACTCTAGTATGTAAATTATCAACTTTCTACTATGCAGATACCTGATCATTTTGTGTGGAATCATTCCAGTGTTCATCCTGATTGTGGTACTCTATCAGCATGTCTCTTACCCGCCGCCATCTATGCAGCAAACCGTTCATCCATTTATAGCATATCAGCAAGAGAAAAGAGGACAAATTTCCCAGGACAAATTTGCTATGTTCGATCAGAATCGTTTCCCTCGGATTGTGAACATATCATTCATGAAGGCCATCACTGATACATACAGCTATTTGATACCAAGAGTGGCCTTCTTTGATAAGAGAACTCGAGGTAAATACAAGAATGCTACAGTGATCCTGACTCACATCACAAAAAAGCATCCTATAGTAGTAGCAGCGTGCATAATCAACGGTCACTACATGAGCAAGGTGGAGGTGAAATCCATCAGTCTGAACAAATGGATACATCAACACCATCCTGAATGCACTCACGATGATGTTGTGATCTTCTGCTTTGATACACCAGGCCGTAACAACAGTAAAGTATCAGTTGTATATCAAAATCCTATAAATGCATTAGAGGTTTTCGTTACTGAATCTGAACGTCCACTGTTTATTCCTAAATCTAGAGAAACTGCCAAGATATTTTCTTCCAGTATTATGGTGTGTACAACAGTGTATGGCTCCCCACCATATTTTGGTGCGTGGCTACGCTACCAAAAAACTCTGGGAGTAGATCTGGTCTACATAAACATAGTGAAGTCATTTTTAAGTAGTCAAGCTTACAATGACTCGTTCTTCCAAGAGTCAGTCAGAAATGGATTTGTCCAGTTAGAGGTCTGGAAGGAGCACCTCAAACCTGGGGCACTGTTTTACCACTCTCAAGGTCTCTACTATCAGAATTGCCTCTACAGATTTCAAGGTGTTTACAACTATGCTATCATGGCCGACGTTGATGACTTTGTAATTTCAAGAGAGGGAGAAATTCAACAACTCTTACCAGACATTTTTAATAATTTGCAGCCCAAGGCCGGCAAACTTGGCAGTATAAGATTGGTGTGGATTCGATACTTTGAACCAAAGAGTGGATTTAATTTCACAGTTATTGCTGATGGAAATTTAACTCAATATGTAAATGTCTCACAGAGAATTTTTGAATCTGGCAATAAATCTATTCATAAACTTTCTGCCACCTCAGAGGTTGGAGTACATGAAGTAACAGAGCAAATGCAAGGATACAAGTGGACTATTATTCCCAGAAGGATGCTGTACATGGCTCATATTAAGAAGCCAAGAAATCGATGATAAAATTTTAATGATAGTATATACCCTGGCCCGCTAGGGTGCATTAACAGTATACGATGTTTATCTCAAGTATGCCGTACCTAACAAGTGCGCATAATTATAACACATATTTATACAAACTTGTGACCTAGAACTAGGGCTATATAGCTACTAGCAGGGGCATATGAAGGGAAGGAGCGTATAAGTCACATAGATACAATGGTAATATTGAAAAATAAAGTAATTTTGGCTGATTCTTGTGCAGGCTAATGCATGGTAGATACATGTATCTTGACTAAAATTCTATACTCCATATGATATAACTAGTAGTTGGAGTACAAAAAATGGCCAGTATATGTTACAGTTGGCAAGTTGGAAAACTGCCATAATTTATATGGAACCGATTATGCCAATAACTTGTGGTCATACTGTTCCTGGCACATTGTACTGTTCCTGGCACATTGTACTATTCCTGGCACATTGTACTGGCAGTCTCTATTCACTTCACTGGACTGGACCACTGGACTGGACTACTGGACTGGAATACTGGACTCACCTTTGACCTCAAATAGTGTACACAAGGCTTAATTTAGTACATGTGTCAGCTCAAGGTGTGCTGATTAATGCAGTGCTGTACTGGAATTAGATGTAGTCTCACTATCCAGTTCTTCTGACCCAATGTGACATGTAATTGTCTGAGGTTAATGCTGAACTCCAGCTACTATATTGTGGATAGTTGTCACTATTAATTAAACCATCCAGCTATTAAGTTTTTATTTACCGTTGTGGTCTCTCAGTGACTGTCAGCTAAACTTTCTACTAGACTCAGCTACAGGATCAACTCTAGTTTTATGGATTTTGGTAGTGAAATCTTTGTAAGATGACGCATTATAGTTATTTCAAGGCTACTTGTATAATAGCCATAGGTCCTAACTGTTTGAGCCGCACTGCCCCCTCCCCTCACCCTTGTTGTGGCTTGCCAAAAGCATGGAATACATGCATGTATAGTAAGTTAGTACATTTTTATTATAATCCCTATGTTGGATATGACATAGTCACTATAACATTATAGGCATTCAGACATGGACAACAATTAATACAGTGTGAGAGGCAAATTAGGCTATAAAATTTATAGTCATTCTACTAATTTAGTGACAAACTGCACGAGTAATGAAATTGCAGTTCAGTAGCTACATTGCACAACAGAGCCTTGTTCCCACAGCTCTTTAAACTTTTCAGTACACAACATTGAAAAGTGGCCACTTGAAAGAGAGAAAGCATAATTAGGTTCTACAGCGTTAGTCTATTAAGAAATAATAATGTAGCCAGATTTACAGCCTCACGAACAAGTGTGAAAAAGTGTAAACATGCCATCCTCATTCCTGGGTATGGGGGGGGGGGGGGGGGGGGGGGGAGGGGAGAGCTACAGGAGAGGAATAGCTACTTGCTTGTTTATACTAGATAAAAAATTTGGATTTCATACATACAGGAAATCTGTAGGATAGGGAAAGATTTTCTACACAATTCTTGTTGCATAAAATTCCACCCTATCCTCTGCCAGATATGTGTAGGAAATGTGAGGAAATGTCATGTTTTGGTAGCTTAGGACATGTAGGAAATCTTAGTTTTGATCTAGTGTTAAGTGTTAAAGATGCTAGGATGAAGTTGAAAACATATTTGATGGCCCAATCTGACTAGAAAGCCTATTACTCAGTATATACTGACACAAGAGAGGACACGACTGCAATCTAGGGCTATCAACTGCTGAAAAAATGCTCATTTTAGTTGGTATTTGGGGGTCAAAGGTGAGTCCAGTAGTCCAGTGAATAGAGACTGCCCATTGTACTGTTCCTGGTATAGCATAGCACCCACTACAATCATTTGTAAGTTTAGCTAGGTCTATTTATTAAGGCTAACACGAGATATCTCTGCAATTTACTTTATTTTTTAATAATTCTAGATGTACGCTCCTTCCCTTCATATGCTCCTGCTACTAGTATATGGCTAGTGCCAGCCTGAATAATCTTTACCTCTCTAGAACAAGTCTATGAATAATTACTATTTTTATGACTATAGAGCTAGAGGCATGCACCAAAATTATTGTGCCACTCAGATACTCATACTCAGTAGTATTATAACACACTTAAAGACAGATTCTTTCTAGATTTAGGGATAGATAGTACCTTGCCCCACTATGACTCCCCTGCCATCTCCCTTCCACACTATAGATACTGGAGTAAGTTGATCACATCAAAGATTCGTTCCGCAATGCATGCATGAGAATTAAGACAATTGATTTCTACTTCAGCGCACAATTAAAACTACCTAGGTGACCTGACCGGACTGCTCATGATCAAATTAAGGGCCATGAAGCCACAATCAGTACTAGATCTGCACATAAAATAATTAATTACCCACAAATTAAGTATCATGTACACGCCATACAGGTGTTGCGGTATGAACGTATTAATAACAACAAAATGATACAATATATGTATGATCAGTGATTTTTGGTCTTGAGCAGCCAATGCTGATGTAACCATAAGTGTAGCAGTTCGTCTTCATTCCTATTCAGGAACATTGAATGCCATGTATTGTGACTGACATGACCCTGTAGAGATTAATACAAACAAGATTATAGCAGTATGATGAACAAATCATCCATTACACCAGGACCCAGTCTCAAGCTGCCATACACCAATCCCATATCTATACATAGACACCAACAAATGTATCCTTGAAAGTGCTAGCCATGGTCATCATAGTCTTCTCATACGATAACTTGAATTGGGCTATTCCAGTTAATAGGGATACACCCCCACAGAGGAGTAAATTTTGATCTACCCCCCCCCCCAAGAAACCCCAATTAATAGACTTTAGCCCTCTAGAACCAATTATAAATTAGATTTGTCCCCCCAAGAATCACTAAAAATTATACGGCAATAGCCCCTCCCCCCAGAATTTGTTAACAAGGGGGGGGGGGACTCTCCATAAGCGCCTGTACTTCCACCTGTGACTGGGGTCAAGATCTTGACCCATCAAAATTTCATGCTTGATCCCTTGACCGCACCAAAAATCTGGCCTTGATCCTTGACTATTGAGCGTTAACCACGCCCATTGATTGCCTGGAGAGACTTTGACTGTTCTCAAGCTGCCCCCGATTCCTAGCTTGACTGCTTGACCAGCTTCAAATTTCCGCCTTGACCGCTTGACCTCACTTTGACCTCAGTTGCAGGTGGGACTATGTAGTGTCTCCCCCTTGTAAAAAGCAGCTTTTACCCCTCAAGATTTCATTAAAAAACCCCTAAAGATTTAATTAAAAAAGCCATTTTCACTACTCCTTCGTGGGGGTGTATGCCTATTAACTGGAATAGCCCATTGACAACTCAAGCACATGCTCTCCTAGCGTCGTACCCAATCTCAGAGCACTGACCTTCTATCTCCCACAAGCTCAGCACTTCCCAAATCACAAAGCACGGACCTTCTAATGCCTCAAATTCCTAAATCACAAAGCTCAACTGCCCTAAAGGCTCAAAATTCAGTCATTCCCAAATCTCAAAGCTCTGCTGTTCTCAAATCTCAGAAGTCATCTCTTCCAAAGCAAAACTCGTCTACTCCGAAACAAGATTCATCTTCTTTGAAGCAAGACACAGCTACTTCAAAACCACCTAGTAAATCTTGGAAGCCCAAAAACAGCAAACTACAAGCTTTATTCCACAAGGCCGAGCGACATAAGCGCAAGAAGAAGACAAAGGACGAGAAAGTAGCTGAGACACATCAGGACACTAAATGTGCCAAAGAAGAATCTCGTCCCATAGAAGCCATATATGCAGTGGTACAAAAGATCAACATGGATGACTCACTTACACCTCAAACAGCTGCACTCTACTACAACACAAAAGAGCAGAGCTCACAGACTCCAGGATGTTGGATACCACCGGAAGAAGTCCCTCCCACTAGAAAAGATCCGGCCTGTGAAGATGACAAAGACAATAGCAGAAAGTTGTCTCGGGATAATGCCAGCAACATCAAGTTCACAGTGGGGTCACAGTACAGCTCAGAGGATGTGTATGCATCGATTAAGAAGAGAAGTTCCAAGGCAAAAGAAGAAGAAACGCTGCCTCCTTTACCACCAAGATTATACGAAAATGTATTTGATGACCCCATCATTGCAGAACACAACTGTCAAGTCCATGGCATGGAGAGAGATGCTAATCACAATTTGAAAGCTCAATTACAAGGTATTATTCAATTAGAGCATCCAGTCAAAACTGCTTTAGGTTTAGATCAGCTAAAGAGCTATAGCTATCTATAACTTTTTAGCTACTCTCCTTATTTTATACAATAATTAATGTGGGAAGGGGGTGGCCTTACAGTTAGTTTGCCAAATTCTATAACACCAACAAAAAGGCTTTTGTAGACTAACTGGTTGTTGGATATTGGCACTGTTACCCAGTCACAGTAATATGGGCCCATAATACCTAGCTATACATAAATTTGAGACAACCTCATCTTTTGCTTTTACATGCAGAGAGTATGGACAACACTTATGCTGTGATGCACAATCCTCGTAGCAAGGGTTATGGTGATGTTGCTGCAGTGAGTAGTGAACAAGAAGGAGAGGTGCCTCCCTTACCTCCTAGACTCTATGAAAACATATTTGATGATCCCAGCATTATAGAACATGCTGAACAGAATATCCGATCGAATGACCCTGTAAATCACGATTCTAAACCTCAACTACAAGGTTTGTTATCCTGATTTTATATAGGTAAATTTAAAGGCTTATAGTGCTATTCAAAACAGTAGGCTATCCTTTGTAAACTTTCTTTGCTAAAGATGGTAATGGTCTCAGAGAGTTATAGGCTGCCAAAGAAAGTATCAACAAGTTCCCACTTGCAGACATAGCTAGTTCGTCATATAAGGAACATGTCCTTTGTAACCTTATCACGTCCAAGTTAATACATGTACATATCATGTATATGTGACATAATAATTATTTACCATTTTTTACACAGAGAGCATGGACAACACGTATGCAGTGATGTGTAATCCTCGCAACAAGGGCAATAATGACAACAGAAAGAGCAGTGAACAAGAAGAATTGCCGCCATTACCACCAAAGCTATACGTGAATGTATTTGACAATCCCACCGCTGTAGAATACAAACACGACACCACAAAGGGAAGTGATCAAGAGGAACTGCCCCCACCCTTGCCGCCAAAGCTGTATGAAAACATTTTTGATGACCCCAGCATTGCAGAACACACTGTAGGTGAAACAGGCAACATTGGCAATGAACAAAAAGAGCTGCCTCCGCCTCTACCACCTAAATTGTATGAGAATGTATTTGATGACCCTGCTGGCTCTGCTAAACATGACCTAGAGAGAGGAGCAGTTCAGATAAATGGGGCAACAAGTCAGGACCCAAAAGCTCAACTACAAGGTTTGAATATTGCATATGAGTTATACTCCATTGTTTACACGAATAAACGTTACTAATATTCCTGATCTCATACAGTTACAACTAGTCCATGCTGGTAATTAATTACTTTTGTTGTCATACATGTCAAATGTGCCCAAATGATATTCCTTGCAGAGAGTGCTGACAATACATACGCAGTGATGCATAATCCTCGTAGCAAGGGAAAAGATGATGGCACAAATAGCAGCGAACAAGAGGACATCTACATTGTAATGCACCCACACCCAGCTTTCATGCCGCTGATCAAGAAATACTTCAAGAACCCAAAATCCAAGTAATTTGCGTTAATATTATTAATGTCATAGTTATAATATCATGCATGCATGCATTGTCGATATCAGTAAATGTAGCTGGATAGTATTGGTATTTACATCTTTGGGTATGCAATCTTACAGATCATGTAACATACAGTAATATAATTATGACATTGTACAATCAATATTAACACCAGCTTCCCACCTCCTACCAAGGACAGAGAGAATCTACAACACTTATGCTCACCTTTTCTAAGCCCTTGTCCTGTGTAGAATGACTGTGTCTTGAGATAAAGCTTCTTTCTGCCACCTCTCCTCTTAACACTCACCTGAGAATCATCTGAGGAGTTGAGCTTTTGCTGACAAGCATTCTACAATGTAATAACCATCAATAGGCCATGAGTAGTAGATAATGAGCTGCCATAATTATGAGTATGTTGCCAGACTGTACAATACATGGAACTTCAACTTTTGGTGCCGAAAGTGCGTGCATGATGTGTATTGCATGCCGATGCAACTGACCACATGTACGTACTAATATACTTATTATACCATTCTTGCAAGAGAAGCAGTAGTTGGCCTTGGGTGGAGAGGAGGAGGAGGAAGAGCTGATTTGGTGTGGTCTGGGGACATAATCATGGACTCCAAGCATGGAACATTCTGTTTTGCAAACAAAGGAGTGTTAATTAACACGAAACAATGTTAAGTACATGTATGCACTAGCTAGAAGCAGCTGCAGCTGCTAGATCTAATTATTGCTCACTCTTTTGCAAAATTTCCTGTAGTGCTCAAGAATGTTGTTGGCTGTCTCAAGGTAGCTATGAGCTAGAGAAAGCTCGGCCATTATTACCTTGATGTCATCTCCTTCAGCACTTCCTGCACACAGATAATACAAGAGCTAGATGATTTAATAGCCTGGTACTCATACAATGTCATAAATTATATTATTGGCATTGACAGAGAATATGGACCTATATTTTACCAACCTGAGACTTTGAAATGGTGAAATCTTCCTCCGGTGGTCCTGGCAATCCCCCTGAGGCACCTCTCCACCTCTTCATTGCTCCCGTACCTCCCACCCTCACGGCCAGGCATCACCAGTCCGTGGGCAAGCGGCTCCAGATCATAGTACACAACATGAACTTTGATCTCTCGACCAGCAAGCTGCTGCTCCAAGTAACTGCAAATGTTCTCCTATGAGTACATGTACATTATGCAATTTCAGTGTGATTGGAGAGAGAGACAGAGAGAGAGAGAATTACCTCATCTTGATTCGGCATTGCGCTGAGAATAAGATAAATCCCAACTTCATTCACTACATGCATAATGCAGAGTAACACAAGATAACACAAGATAATTTAATTTCTCATGCTATCTACTTACACCGATCATCAAAATTGAAGAATTGATCAGTCTCAAATATCATTCTGAGTGGTGAGAGGAGATCACTGGTTCCACTTGGGCTCAAGCCTAACACAAATCTATCAAAATAATCCAACTCGTTAAACCATCAATAAGCTCAGTTCAGCATTACGTCATGACTCACTCCCATGCTTCCTTGAGGCTGTGTCTGTTGGGCTTAGCAAAGCCAGTCGTCCATGCACAACATCCATTTCCAAATCTATAAATGACAAGAAAATGACTGAATTCCCTACATTATATCTCTCCTTCTAATATGATATTTGCAAAATGGGTGTGCCAAATAATAATGTAACTCAATCTAGCCACATACTAGCCATAATAATATTATAATAATAATGATTATGGACATACCTCATTAAGTTAAATTCCTCACAAGTGATAACTGCTCTTCCAGCAAAGTCTTCATGTGCTGCTGAAGCACTAAGATCTGTGCTAGGACCTCAAATGAACTGTCCAAAACCAGCAACACTTGTTGTTCTGTGAGAATCCCAAAAGGCATCCTGCTCCCACTGAGAAGCCACTGTAAGCGAGGCTGTAGCATGTCCTCAATGAAGCTCTCAAGCTGCCTGATGTAGTGCTCAAGGCCATGGACGTCGACGTGGAGGTATTTACACGTGCCATCATGCCATGGAAACAGAGGCATCACCTGCATGTACAATGATTTAACACAATGCATGCAAGATCTTCAAGAATATTGATCTAGAAGAACTGACCTAAATAATTATGCATCAGATTCTATGCATTATAAATTTTGCCCTAGAAAGTATGCATTATCTCTGCTGAATGCGTGATCTGATGTGAATGACTTACATCATACACCTGTGATAGGACCCTGCTGTCAGTGATTTGAACATGTCCATCCAGCTGTGGATAAGCATTTGGTGCCAGGACCTTGTACAGGTTAAGACCATGCCCTATACATGTAAATATCGCTGTGATTTGAAGAGCTGTTTGAGTAAGGATCAGAATATTCTTCCCTTACATTCTAGTCCATGGTGCTCCAGCCATTCTAGTGATGAACAAGGCAGGAAGTGTGGCTCAGTGGGTGGGGCTGGTAGCTGAAAATCATCATCCTCTGCCCACTCAGTGGTCAGTGACAGCTACATGTATGATATTATTTTTTGATGAGCATATTCTCATGCCCGAATCCCCCTATGCACCCTGTGAGAAAGGATTTAGGGGCACATAGAAGGATCTGAGCCGCATGAGACTAGACAAGCAGGTGTTCATGTAGCTACACATATGAGGCACTAGGTATGTGAGCTTATGACTATACTGTTATTGTCCCAGACTCCCAGGCTTTTTATTTCTGAAACAAAGATGGAGTCTATACTAGAGGCATTGTCTAATATTGTGCACTCACCTCTCTCAATATGCTGAGCAGTGGATCCTGAACTACTCCATGCTGGAGATTGTTAAGGTCATGAATAACTTGCTTCGTCTTTTTAATCTCTTCTCTTATGCACTCAATATCTGTATCCTCCACTGAGAAAGTCTGAATTGAAAAGGATAATACTAGCTGGCATGATTAGGCTAGGATGTGTATCATATACTTGTATACAAACCTTGCAGTCTGGAGGGGTACTCGAATCTGGACGTTTCAAATTGAAAGTGTTGTAGCCATGAAAGTGACCTTTTAGTGTGGTCGCCATCTTCAAGAACATAGAATTGACCTCTATTGGCAAATCGAAGGCTACTAAATGAACTTTGGGTGACTTGTATCCTGTTAATTTGTCTGTGAGGTAGTCATGGATGATTGCTAAATCCTGGTTTGGGCTGCATGAAAGAAAATAAAAGGAGGGTCTTTATTTTATAGCTATAGCTACGTACTGACTTACTGAGTGCTGAGCACAACACAAATAGTATTAAGTTCTTGAAGAGTGAGGGCAACTTTCAGAGCAGCTAACAGGTTACAACTGCCTTGTCCGTTCAGAGCAGTTAGCCACTGATGGGCAAAACTCTTACACTGAGATCGACTCACTTCAAAAGGCAGCGGCTCTGGATTCTTAGGTGACGCTTCTGTGCCAAACTGGATGAAATAGACTGCCTCTTTATCTACAAGCTGCTCATCAACAAGTAACTTTAGGGACTTTTTGTACTCCTCAAATCTCTTTCCATTTTCTAGTTGTGCAAATGCCTGCGATGCTTCAACCAAGAAGGCAACCTTTGAGCCCTGTATCACACCAAAGTGTCTGTTGCTACCAGTGCAGAGATTATGAATTCGATTCTCATAGAATTTGATGAGTAATTTCAGCTGCCGTTGTTTCTGATAAAGTTTATCTTCATTGAGATGAGCCTGAGGCTTTGCTGGACTATAAATATAATGGATGAATGGTGATAGAAGACAATTGTAGCCTGGAAAAACAAACTACACACATAAAATGTGATATGTACCTTGGAGGGGAAATTTTTTGGACTGTGCCTAGCGGTGTCAAATGCTCAGAAAAGGGGTACTCTTCGAAAAGATGTTGACTGAGTGTAACAGAAGAATACATTGCAATCAGGATTAATATAAACGGAGTGTTACCACCTATACATGCAGTTGCCAGAAGATGTTGTTAATAGTCTCACCCAAATGTTCTGTACATGTTCTGTTCCGTGCTTTCAACAAGGGGGGGGGGGATACTGCATAGGCGACTGTACTCCCATCCGCGACCAGGGTCAAAGTGAGGTCAAGCGGTCAAGGTGAAATTTTGAAGCTGGTCAAGCGGTCAAGCTAGGAATCGGGGGCAGCTTAAGAACGGTCAAAGTCTCTCCAGGAGATCAATGGGCGTGGTTAATGCTCGATAGTCAAGGGTCAAGCCCAGATTTTTGGTGCAGTCAAGGGTCAAGCATGAAAATTTGCTGGGTCAAGATCTTGACCACGGTCGCAGGTGGAAGTACAGACGCATATGTAGTGTCCCCCCCCCCTTGTTTCAAGTTTGAGTATGTTTCCACCCATACTACTTCAATCTAGTTACTCACTTTGGCAGCTTGCAGCTCTCAATAATGTGAGATAGGGAGAGTCGGAGGGCCTCGACTGAGTGGAGATCACACCAACACTTCACACCATCCTCAGGAAGAAGACCCAATGCCTCCTGCAACAGTGACGTAATGGAAATTGGATTATTGCATGTATTGCAGTAAGCTTGGCAGCTGTAAAGAGTTATGATTCCCCGCAAGTTATTAAATTCGCCGGTAATAAAACACTAGACTGTATAAACTGTTATACGGTGCCTAATATACAATGTCGTGTCACCTCGAGTTCATGGGTCTGGTTCACAGAGGTGGTCATAAAAGAGAATTGGCGCAATTTCCAGTCATTGGCGGCTGCACTGCGCGCGTTAGCGCTTCTCAGTTGTTTTTCCTCTCCTTGGCAGGCTGTACAATTCATCTTTTCATCGCTTCACTGTGAGGCTGCTTCGTTGTTTGGTGCGTGTTACTATGGTTGATTCAGTGCTAATTAGGTGGGTGGGTCCGAACGAGCCCCACCCCGAATTATGCCACCCCTTCGCCATTAAATTTAACCCGTTTTGCACGACATTATTATTTAGAGCAAGAATGAAGTCATTTAACACCCCGATGTTTAGCTTGAGGTAATTTGTTCTACCTACTAGATCTTTAGGGGAGGTAGCCTGGAATATTAATCATAAGTTAATTCAATACTCTATCCAGGTGTACGCAATACCTGATCTATTTGTGTGGAATCCTTCCAGTGTTCATCCTGATTATGGTCCTCTGTGTTTTTTACACTCCATCTATGCAGCAAACCATTCATTCAGTAGCATACCGGCAAGAAAGAGGAGAGGGAAATTTCCAAGATAAATTTGCTATGTTCAACCGGAATTGTTTCCCTCGGATAAAGGATGTACCATTCATCAAGGCCATCACTGATACATACAGCTATTTGATACCAAGAGCTGCCTTCTTTGATAAGCGAGCCCGAGGAAAATACAAGAATGCTACAGGGATTCTAACTCACATCACAAAAAGTCGCCTAAAAGTGACTGCGTGCATTATCGACGATTATTATGTCAGCGAGTTGGTGGTGAAATCCATCAATCTGAACAAGTGGGTACATCTACACCATCCCAAACTGACTCATGATGACGTTATGATCTTCTGCTTTGACACACCAGCACGTAACAATAGTAAAGTATCAGTCGTATACGAACATCCCAAGAATGCGTCAGAACATTTCATCATTGAATCAGAATATCCACTGTTTATTCCTAAATCTAGAGAGAATGCCAAGAGATTTTCTTCCAGTATTATGGTCTGTACAACAGTGTATGGCTCCCCACCGTATTTTGGTGCGTGGCTACGCTATCAAAAAACTCTCGGAGTGGATCTTGTCTATATAAATGCAGTTCAGCCATGCAGTCAACTTTTCAATGATACATTCTTCCAAGAGTCACTTAGTAATGGATTTGTCCAGTTAAAGGTCTGGAGGGAGTACCTCAAACCTGGAGCTATATTCTATCACTCTCAACTTCTCTACTATCAGAGCTGCCTCTACAGATTTCAGGGTGTTTACAACTATGCTATCATGGCCGACATTGATGATTTTCTAATTGTAACAGGGGGAGAAATTCATCGAGTCTTACCAGATGTCTTTAATTCACGGCCCAAACTTGGCAGCATACGATTAGAGTGGATTTGATACTTTGAACCAAAGGGTGGATTTAATTTCACCACAGACACAGTTACTGCTGATGGTAACTTAACTCGATATGTGAATATGTCACTGGGAAGTATAGTTGAGCATAACTACAAATCGATCCATAAACTTTCTGCCACCTCAGAGGTTGGAGTGCATTTAGTATCGGAACAAATGAAAGGATACATGTGGATCAGAATTCCTAGAAACAAGATATACATGGTGCATATAAAGAAGCATAAAATCTAATGATAAAATCATCAAATTCACTGGTTTGCACAGACTTGAATCACTCTGGACTTGAATGGTGTGATGATGAAATGGCTGCATGCGCATTTCCGCGTGCAATAAGGAGTCTGGGTACGCACGAGACTAGTTGGGTGTAGGTGCACTTACTGCAGTTTGCAGGTCGCATGACAATCTGCCTGATCATTCAGATTGGGGATTGACCAATCAGAGAAGAGAAGAATTGCGTCATCATACCAATACTCCTCTCTCGTAATTTGGTCAATTCGAAATCAAACATTGGCGGTCACTGTCTAGTGTTGCTATAGCTAGCCTCATCCCCAGGCCCTAGTCTCGAAACCAGACCGCTCCCTTCGCAGTGTTTAGTTCTTTCAGGATAATCTCTCGTTCTTTTATCCTGAAAGAACTACGCGCTGCGGAGGGAAGGTCTGGTTTCGAGACTACCCAGGCCCCTCCCTACTCAGAGGAGGATGGTCGTAATTAACCTTTTGCTAATAGGTCACTAATTAAATCGCTAATATAGGCTTTAGTGAAGGTTTTTGGTGGAAATCGTTGCGATTTTCGAACTCAGCACCATTGATTTACTGGGAGAGCACCTGTTAACTAGTATTGTAGAGCGATTTTTAGGCCTTTGGAATGTTAATCAAAAGCCCTTAATTAACATTCCAAAGGCCTAAAAATCGCTCTACAGCACTAGTTAACAGGGGCTCCCCCTGTAAATCGATGGTGCTGAGTTCAAAAATAGCGACGATTTCCACCAAAAATCTTCACTAAAGCCTATATTAGCGATTTAATTAGTGACCTATTAGCAAAAGGTTAATTACGACCATCCTCCTCTGCTCTCTACTGCTACGCGTATACCACCCGCATGTACCTTGTACCTTGGGCCATGGGTGCGGCACGCTTAGCGTATAGCCCATATAAATTATGGCATGCCACGAGTCACTCCGGATTCGGCGTGACCTTTGAACTGAAGATGAATTCATCGATCTTTAGCTTGAGGTATTTTTTTCCTACGCTATACTGGGTCGTTCTCGGTTTATGAAGGGAGTGGGATTTGTGAGTAGAACATGATGATGGATTATTAAACATTGGGCCCTCGACTCTAGTATGTAAAATTATCAGTCAACTTTCTACTATGCAGATACCTGATCATTTTGTGTGGGATCATTCCAGTGTTCATCCTGATTCTCTATCAGCATGTCTCTTACCCGCCGCCATCTATGCAGCAAATCGTTCATCCGTTTATAGCATATCAGCAAGAGAGAAGAGGACAAATTTCCCAGGACAAATTTGCTATGTTTGACCAGAATCGTTTCCCTCGGATTGTGAACATATCATTCATCAAGGCCATCACTGATACATACAGCTATTTGATACCAAGAGTGGCCTTCTTTGATAAGAGAACTCGAGGTAGATACAAGAATGCTACAGTGATCCTGACTCACATCACAAAAAAACATCCTATAGTTGTAGTAGCATGCATAGTCAATGGTCACTACATGAGCAAGGTGGAGGTGAAATCCATCAGTCTGAACAAATGGATACATCAACACCATCCTGAATGCACTCATGATGATGTTGTGATCTTGTGCTTTGATACACCAGGTCGTAACAACAGTAAAGTATCAGTTGTATATGAAAATCCTATAAAATTTAACACATTAGAGTTTTTCGTCACTGAATCAGAATATCCACTGTTTATTCCTAAATCCAGAGAAACTGCTAAGACATTTTCTTCCAGTATTATGGTCTGTACAACAGTGTATGGCTCCCCACCGTATTTTGGTGCATGGCTACGCTACCAAAAAACTCTAGGAGTAGATCTTGTCTACATAAACGTAGTGAAGTCATTTTTAAGTAGTCAAGCTTACAATGACTCATTCTTCCAAGAGTCAGTCAGAAATGGATTTGTCCAGTTAGAGGTCTGGAAGGAGCACCTCAAACCTGGGGCACTGTTTTACCACTCTCAAGGTCTTTATTATCAGAATTGCCTCTACAGATTTCAAGGTGTTTACAACTATGCTATCATGGCCGATGTTGATGACTTTGTAATTTCAAGAGAGGGAGAAATTCAACAACTCTTACCAGACATTTTTAATAATTTGGATCCCAAGACTGGCAAGCTTGGCAGTATAAGGTTGGTGTGGATTCGATATTTTGAACCAAAAAGTGGATTTAATTTCACAGTTATTGCTGATGGAAATTTAACTCAATATGTGAATGTCTCACAGAGAATTTTTGAACCTGGCAATAAATCTATTCATAAACTATCTGCCACCTCAGAGGTTGGAGTACATGAAGTAACAGAACAAATGCAAGGATACAAGTGGACTACTATTCCCAGAAGGATGCTGTACATGGCTCATATTAAGAAGCCAAGAAATCGATGATAAAATTTTTAATGATAGTACACCCTGGCATTAATGGTATACGTTGTTTATCTCAAGTATGCCGTACCTAATGAGTGCGCATAATTATACAAAACCTAGAGCTAGGGCTATATAGCTAGTGCCAGCTTGAATAATCTTTATCTCTCTAGATCAAGTCTACGAATAATCATTATTTTATGACTATAGAGCTAGAGGCATGCACCAAAATTATTGTGCCACTCAGGTGCTCATACTCAGTAGTATTATAACACACTTAAAGACAGATTCTTTCTAGATTTATGGATAGATAGTACCTTGCCCCACTATGACTCCTCTGCCCTCTCCTCTGATACTGGAGTAAGTTGATCACATCAAAGATTCATTCTGCAATGCATGCATGAAAACTAAGACAATTGTTTTCTACTTCAGTGCACAGTTAAAACTACCTACGGGTGACCTGACCGGACTGCTCATTATCAAATTAAGGGCCATGAAGCCACAATCAGTACTAGATCTGCACACAGAATAATTAATTACCCACAAATTAAGTATCGTGTACACGCCATACGCCAATAACAACAAATGATACAATATATGATAATGTAGAACAGTGATTTTTGGTCTTGAGCAGCCAATGCTGATGTAACCATAGGTGTAGCAGTTCGTCATCATTCCTATTCAGGAATATTATAGAATGCCATGTATTGTGACTGACATGACCCTGTAGAGATTAATACAAACAAGATTATAGCAGTACAATGAACATATCATCCACTACACCAATGATCTTGTTTGACCACATCACTGTGTCTACGTCATCATTCATATGTTATGCTACTGAGCGGCCAATCTCACTTGCAATCTGGAATGACACTCAGCAGTGTTTGGAAGATATGCCACCTGAGGTATATAATGACAATGGTGTGTGTGTGTGTGTACATACGTATGTGTGTGTGTGCATGTGTGTGTGCGTTATTAGTATAATTAATCACACACTTGTGAGTACAATTAGGGCAGCAATTGGTACTCTTACTTGCATGAGTATGGGCAGTAATAGCACGAGCGATAGCGAGTGTTATTAGGCCGTACGAGTACAAGTAAGAGTACAGTTACTGCCCTAATTGAACGAGGAATAAAGTTAAGTTGCTTTAAAGAGTGGTGGTACTAGAATAATAGGCTGATATTTAAACAGGAATGTAGAGCCAAGCTTACACCCAACAAATGGAAGACAACATCAATGGGAATACCTGTGGTGATGCTACCACTGTGTCTATTTTCAGATGACACTAGGTACTTCAACAATTCGATACACAACATTGTACTACCGTTGATCTATAACAAACAGGTCAAAAAAGTGGCATAAATTTGATGTGTGGGCTCTCTTGTTTGCTGGTTTACCACGCCATGAAAACTGCAAACTAGAGAATATTCACCTGATATGCTGCTCAGATAAAGTTTCCGCTCTTGAGATGTCCCAACCCATATCAGATGAACTTCTTTGCCTAGAATTAGAGGGACTGGAGGTCTATGATTCCTACTTGCAGCAGAACGTCCTTGTTGTGGCACCACTGTTGTTGCTGATGGCTGACAATCCAAGAGCATTTGAGTTAATAAACCACATGAGGAGCAGTGCAAAATATTTTTATAAAATATGCCTGGTACTGATACAAGACTACAATCACTGTACATATGACATCATGCAATACATATTTTATGGTTGGGTTCATGCAGGTTAACATAGATGTGGATCCAACAACAAGTGGAGCATTTCGAATATCTAATTCCTCACTCAGACAGATTATTAACATCGCTCTCAAACCCTGGAGGTGGAAAAGAATTTCTGAGAACAAACAGTGGACTACGGGAATGTATCAACCCACTTTTGATGCTGCCTGCTGATTTATTCCAGTAAGTATGGTCCTAATTTTACTATTCTGATCACTATAATTATTATGCTTCTATAGAAGTTCACCTATTGAAGTACTACACACTATTCTGCTCGGCCCATACAAGTACCTACTTCAAATAGTAATGCCCAAATTGACAGCTCAGCAGAAAAGAGAAATTAATGCCCGAATAGGTGCTTTCAATTTTTCTGGATTTAGAACAAAGTTGAAGGGGAACATTTGCCGGTAAGCAAAAGTGGATAATGGCAATACCAATTATTAAGAGTAGATGCATAATGAATTAATGCAGATACTATAATTCATACTTTGGAAGGGACTACAAAGCCTGGGCACAGATGGCACCATTTATCATGATGCCATATCTCTCTGCTCTAGAGTGGAAAGCATGGATGGCATTGACTAAGGTACCTAATTACTTTAACATCTGTCACTTACATGTAAACTTTAGTAACTGTAAAACAGGTGTTTCAACCCTACTATTAATTGTGATTTTTACGACCCCAACAAGGAGGGAGACTGATGGAGAGAACTGTGTACAGATTTTGTGGACAGCATCACAACACTGCGGCTTATCCAGAGCTGTCAAAGAAGCAGAAAGTCCACTTGTTAATGCACATTGTTGATAGTATGAAAGCTTTTGGACCAACATCTTCCTACTGTACAGAAAGGTAGGTACAATTATACAAACCCACAAACCACAGCAACCAATACAACATCCACAACCCCCACATTATGGTGTCCCACTTTACAGGTGTGAAACTTTCAATGGGCTGATGAGGGAACAAAACATCTACGCAAACCATCAGGCACCAAGCCGAGACATTGCCACAAGATTTGCTCTCGTATGGGGTGCCAAGTGTATCAAAAATACTTACTAATGCTATACTTGTATATCTCCCTCTGATATATAAATACGACATTGATTTATCTAAATATCTACCTGATTTATTTATATATACATGGGTCAGATTTATAAATGTTGATCCGATTTATATATCAGAGCCAGATATGTAAATGTAAGCCAGATATATATACCTGAAGCAGATTTATATATATGGGTCTGATTTATATATATGACTCAGGTATATAAATATGGGGCAGAATTATAAGTATGACAATTTGCACGAATGATGTAGTGATAATTGGTGTCGCCTAGTGGCCGGTTTACATCCTGCCATGCCCACCTCAAAGACATACACACAGTACTATGGTATTATGGCCCAACGCCCACTCCAAGACCTAGCTATGCCACGCCCATCTTGACCACACCCCTTTTGCAAACTGCCAGATTTATAAATCTAAATTAACGCATGCGGCTCCGTGTTGATATATCCCTTTATCCTCGGATATGCAAGATGGTGTTCCATTAAAAAATGTTTGCACTTGCTTTGTTGCAAACAAAACCTTCAGATCTTTTCCAACACTGTGCATTGTATACCTATGAATTATAAGGCTCAACTATTATTATGTAAATATATTGTGCTGTGAATCTTACATCCGAGAAATTACTCTCCACATATCCCCCATCACACAGATATCTAATGTGATCCATGAGGTATGGGGTGCCAAGTGTGTCAATAATACTTACAAATGCTATTATACTTGTATATCTCCCTCTGATATATAAATACGACACTGATTTAGCTAAATTTATATAGCTATAATATATCTGACCTATAGATTTATAAATATGGGCCTGATTTATATATCTGTGCCATATTTATAAACACTGCTCTGATTTATATATCTGTACCATATTTATAAATGTGGGCTGGTATGTCTAATCATAGATATTATAGACTACGTTTACGTAGTCTATAATATCTATGGTCTAATTTATGAATAATTATGTAGATCATCCTTACCATCATGTTATCTTTCAGTAGCAAGGCAAACCTGAGATGCTTAAGAATATCCATATCCATTGGGAGGGGTATGGAGATGTTGACATTGGTTACCTGCAAAATGCAGACAAGAAGGTGGTTCCATTCAAGGTTGTCAACTTGATCTTATCGAATGGTAGAAAAGGCCTGATTCATAATGGGAAATTCATTCAACATAAAGTTGATGATGTGAGTTTGTATATCAGTTACGGTATCTAAATTATTACACGATTTTTTCCATACAGGATGGATTTGCTATGGGCCAACTTCTGATGAGCTATCGTAGTCCATCAGAACTTGAGGTGACTGTTGCCTTGTGAGACCTTACATTCCATTCATGCTACCTGATGGTACCATAATAACAAACGAGATGGACTGCCCTCTTGTCGAACGTGACGATCTCATCATATCAAGAGCCATCTCTATCGTCCATGAATGCCTCAACGGTTGTACGTTCAAGGAGACCAAACAGATCCAAACTGTTGAGAGAGAGAGTGTAAAAGTGAATAAGTTAATTTTTGAACATGACTGGAGCAATCCTCACTAGCTACTGTTGGAATATTTATTGTGTATGTTGAACAGTGTGTGTTTTGTCTACATGCAACACTGAATCACCCACCCTCTCATTCCTTCCTTTGTGTCACATATCACACGCTTTAGCTGTCAGTAAGGCGGGACCTACAACTAGAGCAGTAGTTCGATTATTTCGGGATCGTTTCAGCATTGGATAACAAAATATCGAATCGATATGGTACTGATTCTTACCTTTTCGAGATCTATAGCCGCTACTGAATCGGGAACGGAGTTTCGACATCGATACAGGCTTGCGCAGCAGATGCCCGTACCGATCCATATGGTACAGGATCGATTCAATACCGTTTTCGATCCTGATTCGAGAATCAATTTCTGGGTGTATACGTTATACGTTATCACGCTTGTAAATCTAGGGCCGTGGTGAAACAGATCAGAGCAGGAGGCGGAAGACAAAGAGGTTATTGATTTTAACTTAAACACCCCGATGTTTAGCTTGAGGTAATTTGTTCTTTGTCTACCTACTAGATCTTAAGGGAGGTGGCCTGAAATATTAATCATAAGTTAATTCAATACTCCATCCAGGTGTGCGCAATACCTGATCTATTTGTGTGGAATCCTTCTAGTGTTCACCCTGATTGTGGTCCTCCGTGTTTTTTACACCCCATCTATGCAGCAAACCATTCATTCAGTAGCATACCGGCAAGAAAGAGGGGAGGGAAATTTCCAGGACAAATTTGCTATGTTCAACCGGAATCGTTTCCCTCAGATAAAGGATGTACCCTTCATCAAGGCCATCACTGATACATACAGCTATTTGATACCAAGAGCTGCCTTCTTTGATAAGAGAGCACGAGGAAACTACAAGAATGCTACGGTGATATTGACTCATGTCATCAAAAATATGGTTAAACCAGTTGGGTGCATTATTGATGGCCATAGTACATTCAAAGTGGAGCTGAAACCACTCAGTATCGACAAATGGATCCATACAAGGCACCCTGAGTGCACACATGATGATGTTTTCATTTTCTGCTTTGACACACCAGGTCACAACAACAGCAATGTGTCCATCATGTATGAAAATCCCAAGAATAAGTCTGAAATTTTCATAACCAATTCTGAGCACCCTCTCTTTGTACCGAAATCTAGACATAATTCTAAAGAATTTGCTTCAAGTGTTATGGCATGTACAACTGTCTTTGGCACACCACCTTATTTTGGTGCGTGGCTGCGTTATCAAAAGACAGTAGGAGTAGATTTAGTGTACATAAATGCTGCAGAAACTTTCCTTTGTGGGGACGCATACAAGGATACCTTCCTCCAGGAGTCCATCAGAAATGGGTTTGTTCAGTTAAAGGTCTGGAAGGAGTACCTCAAACCAGGAGCCTTATTCTATCACTCCCAAGTTCTCTATTATCAGAACTGCCTCTACAGGTTTCAAGGAGTTTATAAATATGCTATCATGAGTGACTTTGATGATTTTTTGATCCCAGCTCATGGCAAAGACATTGGCGAAATCTTGCAGACAATATTCAGTCCGAAGCCCAAACTTGGCAGTATACAGCTTGATTGGTTACGATACTTTGAGCCAGACGGTGGCTTCAACTATGACGTGATATTGGCCGGCAATTTCACTCAGTACATTGAAGCCAAGCCTGGCACAGCCGAGCGTAATTATAAATCCATTCACAAACTCTCAGCCACCTCTGAAGTGGGCATACATGTCATTGCAGGACAAATGAAAGGATACAACTGGAGATGTGCTGCCAGGAATGTGGTGTACATGGCACATTTTAAGAACAAGCAACGACAGATCCATTTTGACACAGAGCAATGTTAGTAGCCAATAAAATGCCTCCACCCCTACATGGTTGGCATCCACAGTTATTGTGAAAATGTCACAGACTATTGTTCACCTTATCTAATATTAAACTATTTACCATAATGAGCATCAGTTCCCATTTATGGTCATAAAGATATTTCTCAATCACGTACAATTGTGCAGTCATGTAAAATTCTCTCTTGAATGATTATGCAGCTACCTAGAGGTATGTATGTATGTCACATTAAATTTTATCTTCTGTTTAGTGAATTATTGAGGCTCATGGTTACACTGATGTTGTGACATAGCATTCTTCCTGAATAGCTGATGTTTCTCTTGGGCGTAGTGTATATCTTGGAATACTTACAGGAAGTGAATCACAATTAATCCATCCAGTTCTCATTGGGGAAGAGTACGTGTAGCCGGCCCTGGGGAGTCTTTCAGGTGGTTTGGTAGTTAGGCACATAATTAGCAAAAACACGACAGTGATTGGCCTATGATGAACAGCACTGTAGCTAGTTGAAACGGCCACCCCAACCACCACAGGGAGTATGAGTAGTGATTCAGACGACTCCTTGATAGTAATTGTGGCAATAGATGTGGCAGCTTCTTGTGATATTGAAGTTGATGTTCTGTGTTGGTGTTGGAGTTGCTAGGTCACCTACATCAATGGTAGTTGATGAGGTTGTCCTACACAACACTGTCGTGTTATGGCACATGATGGTGGTGCTCTCACGATGTGTTCCATGTGTTGTTCAATAACTATCAAAAGAAAAGGAAGATACTAGAAATGTGAAATGTACTATAATAATGTAATTATGGTTATAGTTATAGTTAATACACCCCAAGCAGGGCAGTATGGAGTATATAATGCACGAGTGTAGTAACCATATGCAGCACAAGGGCGAAGCCCGAGGCGGCAGCATGTGGTTACGCACGAGTGAGTGCGCATTAAACTCCGGACTGCCCTGCTTGGGTGTGGTAACTGGTATGCATCCTACAAGCTTCTAATTGTACCACAGGGCAATATCATGATATTACCCTTACTACTGAGGGTAATATCATGATATTCCCTAGACACAGTACAATACCACATATATGCACACTGGCGGTGCTTTGATCTATGTCATAGGCAGGATATAGAGTATTATAGTAATATTATAACCGATAAATGCATTATTATCAGCATGCATAGCTAGCCTGCGCACCTGATTAGCATAACATGCATCACTTTGACCTAGTTGCACATTGGACGATATTGTAGTTGAGTCATGACATAATAGTGTGGGTGCATAATTAGTGCATGCACTTGAGGAATCTATTTTTATAAACAACATCCCAGGGGCGTAGCTTAGTTGTTTCCTAGTTGCCCGGAAACCCCCCCCCCTGGCAGCCAGATTCAGTATGATTATAGTATGATACTTAGCTGCTAGGAAACCCCCCCTAGATTCAATATACAGATACTAAAATCTCTTAAAACTTAGCCTAGATCTCCTCCTTTGTGTTTTTTCTTGTATTTCTGTGCTAAAATCGTTGAGAAACCAGCAACTACTGCCTTCTTAGATAGAAACGGCGACCGTGGCCGCAAAAATTTTGCGCGCGCGACTATTTTGTATGTGTTCTGTTCCGTGCTTTCAAGTTTGAATTTGTTTCTACCCATACTACTTCAATCTAGTACTCACTTTGGCAGCTTGCAGCTCTCAATAATGTGAGATAGGGAGAGTCTGAGGGCCTCGACTGAGTGGAGAATATACCAACACTTCACACCATCCTCAGGAAGAAGACCCAATGCCTCCTGCAACAGTGACGTAATGGAAATTGGATTATTGCATGTATTGCAGTATTAAAGCTTGGCAGCTGTAAAGTGTTACTGATTCTCGCAAGTGATTAAACAACGGTAGCTAACAAACAGTAGACTGCACAAACTTAAGCAAATTGTGTATGCCTTCATACAATTATGTCCAAATCACCATTGCCAATATCAGTGTCACCCAACAAAGCAAGGCTTCAGGAGTGATTTGACTGTTAGGCCAGCACTGCAGGCCTCACAAAACAGTGATCGTGGGAAGTTTGCCATCTGAACTAGCTAAATATGCATAGTCATTTTAACTCTCAAAGGAATGTAAGTCGACATACCTGAAAAGGTTAGCACAAAGAATTCAAAAAGAGGCAATCTTAACCGGCTAGTTCCCCACGTCACTTGCAATTTAATAGCCAGCAACATCCTCGAGGTCAAAGGTCAAACCGCGATACTTGCACACGGTTCGCCTCCACGTCTCTTGCTAAATATAAGAAATTCCGACGCTACAGTAACGATTTTTTTTAGTTGATTCTGATGACATGCATGTCACATTTGTGCTGCTGGATCTATGTCTGCTTGTAACACCCATTTATTTTTTTGCTATTAGGCGGGGCAAGCTGAATTCGCAGTTTATCGTCACCGCCCGCATGGATTTCCAGACAAGTTTTCAAAATTTTCAAATTTCAGATCCAATACAGTAAGTATACAGTACCTTAGGCCGCTCTCTCTCTCTCTCTCTCTCTCTCTCTCTCTCTCTCTCTCTCTCTCTCTCTCTCTCTCTCCCCTCCCCCTCGAGCGCTCTAATTAGTAGGCGGGGCTCGGGCGATCTCGTGCTCGAGCATAGCCATCCTAGTCTCTCTACTGAATAACTAGTGTCATGCAGGGCATGTAGTGGGGCAAGCCTGAGCTCGATAGAGTTATATGAGCAGGAGCAGATTTAATATGACAGCAGATGAGAAAAATCATACCATCAAGCCGCGACTAGGCCGCAGCGTGTGACGCAGTTTTGAACCGTTCTGACGGCCGTCATAGCTTAGCCTAGCCCGAGGCTACGTAGCGTTGCCAGTCAAGTTGCCTGAGGTCTCCATTGGCACGGTACGGTGCTGTCGCCGTTGCCACGGTCTGGGGTTTATCTACGAGCTAATCTTTGATCCTGCGTGCTGTCGCTGACTGACTCGATTTCTCTACGAGTCTTCATTTTTCCGTACGGTCGTTGATACCGCCTGTTCATATTGAAGCCTGCATGGTTTCCTTGTGCCTAGCACTCTGGCATGGGCATTGCAATTGCAGTATAGTATACTGCACGAGTGTATATTTACAGTTCGCTAAATTAGAATACGCATATATACAGTATGTGACTGTCGTACCATATAATATACCGTACCTTCGCGAAAAAGGACCCACTACGGAATATCGACCCACCCCCCACTTTAGGCTCAATTTCCTGCTAAGATCTAAAGTTTACTCTAATATGCGCCCATATGTAGCCGCCCTGGAACACGCATGCGAGATCACTGTTAAGTGGGCGTGGTTAAGATCGCTAACCGTGCACGATCGTTCTTTTGAGGCTGAAACGCGGCATAAGACGAACTAGGCTTAGCTCTACGGCTGTTTGGTAGGTTAGTTTTCGATCGTACCTCGATTATTTGAAGTATAGTCCTCATAAACCAGCCATTTGAGTTACGGTTGAGTTTATACTGTTGCTGTCAACAGTATCGTGAAGTATTGGCCCCATAAAAGCCGGCCGCCCTCGATTAGTAACACGTACTTGAGCAAGGCTGAAATCAATACTAGCTAGCCGCGGAAACTATTCAAATAATGAAGATCGCGTAGGTAGTTTACCTGGGCGCTCTTTCGCGTCTAACTGCGACAGTGATACTTCGAATATTGGCCCACCCCCCAGTCTAGATCCAATGTAAGATGCACCGCACATGGGCCCTTTTTCGCGAAGGTACGGTATATCTATCTATCTATCTATCTATCTATCTATCTATATACATACATACATACAATGATACATAATGCTGTACCGTTTATGTGGGGCTCGCTCAGGCTCGCCCCAATGATCGCCCGCCCGCATGCAAAATCGAAAACTTTGTGACGATAAACGGTGACTTTAGTTTGTCCCGCTTTATCCTAGTTTTCTGAGCAACGTTCGCTTAGTTTCTGTTAGCGTAGCGATACAGGAGTTGCGTTTAGTGAAAAACGGATTTTAAATTCGGATTCAGCGCCTCAACTGACCCTATAGACGGTCAGATTCTCTTTCTTAGTCCTATATATGTGCGAAAATTAATTTTAGCGAATGCACCGCACGCGCCGTCGATAGAAAAATTACTGGGCCCAAAGATCATGGCGCCTTTGTGTCCTTGGATGCCATACCCCAGTTTGGACTTCTGGTGATGGCAACTGCCGTTTTCTCTTCAGAAAAGGTGAATAATATAAATAGCTATGAGAGTAAAAAGATAAGCCTGGTTTCACTGACTAGGTGTTTCAAGGCCGTGAAGTAGCCATACCTTTGGCAATCGGCATGTCTGAAGATGGCTGTCATTCAAGTTTAGTGTCCCATTGTCAATCTGACTCAGGGAACAAGTCGAAAATGCTTTGATGGACTCATTGTATAGTGTCAATGTTTGTCAGTGCCACGGTATCTGGCTGCATGGTATGTTACAGATTTTGGTGCTTTATGCTCTCAGGCTTGGTAGTCTCAGCCTCCATTATAGTGAAGCACATGATCATTGTCTTATTGTTAGTCAGTGATGTTTCCTGACATCTTTATGCAGGTAGTCTTTGTTTTATACAAATAGTGTGCTAAAATTACCGTAGTTCATTGGGACAGCCGACGTGTACATGCAACATGTAATCAGAACTCTCAGGGGGACAGATCTCTCTATTAGTTACTAAGTTCCAACATGATAAGAGCTGGAGAAATAGACAACACAGTAGCTTGAGTGGTAAGTGCTGTGATACACTAACTTTGTAAATGATGCTTATATGTAGTGTTGTACGTGCATATGCATGTGTCCCTGCATGTATACCTTGTGCCTGCAAGTGTGTGTGTGTGTGTGTGTGTGTGTGTGTGTGTGTGTGTGTGTGTGTGTGTGTGTGTGTGTGTGTGTGTGTGTGTGTATGTGTGTGTGTGTGTGTGTGTGTGTGTGTGTGTGTGTGTGTATGTATGTGTGTGTGTGTGTGTGTGTGTGTGTGTGTGTATGTATGTATGTATGTATGTATGTTGGGAAAGGCGCTGGGGGTAGTCAGTGGTTGGAACTAAGGACTGTCTATCATCATGTCTTCAGTCTCACTCACAGTCTGTAGCTATGTCCTTTATTTAAAGGACATTTAGATGATGCATAGTACTTTAATTGTTTATTATTTTTTGTTTTAAATGTACAGTTGCAAAGTCGGAACGACCTGTGGAGTTGGATAGAAGATCAAGACCCATACCCCATAGTTGACCAAGAGTGTTCACATACTTATATACACCTCACCCAGCATGTCGCTATGATTTTTGTGTGTTTTAGCTCTATTGTTTCAAGGGCTATCAGAATGAGTACTACGGTGACTGTATTGTGACCATTCTGATTCACTATGATCAGCACCATGTTATT
Source organism: Stappiaceae bacterium (assembly GCA_964291365.2). Lineage (GTDB taxonomy): Bacteria > Pseudomonadota > Alphaproteobacteria > Rhizobiales > Stappiaceae > JBDWFY01. The sequence goes on along the minus strand of OZ219999.1, from coordinate 497,714 downwards.
GGAGTCACTAGAGTTGTGTTCTACACCTCCCTGTCAGCCATATTTGGAGGTTGGAGGTTTGTGCATGTTTCATGTGGGCCCAGAACAACGGGGAGTGAAGATATTTGAAGGATATCAGTAGTAGCTAGCTATAAACGGTAGTCTAGCTTGAAAACTTGGCGTTGTAGGTGTCAGAAAATATTTTATATCGACTTTTAGACCGAGTTTACAGCAGTGAATACATCCTGTCAGTCTCACTTAGAGGGATAAGAGCATGGCAAAAACCGTGATTTGTCTACACAAGGCGGGACAGTAATGACTATTGGCTAATCAGTGGTACGGTCAATATTGCAAGTAGGCGTGGCCAGAAATAGCTCGATCTCGGCTAGAACATGAGAAGGTATGTTAAACTTAATGCATATAGTCTAACGTTAATACATAGAAAACTACACCTACATTGTGTATGTTATCTGTTAGCTTAGCTACTCTGATTTTGTCGCGGCGTGACTGATGCTCATTAGACTTTAGTCACTACACTGAGCTATAGCTATACTACTTTAGTCTCGCGGGCCAGCCTCTAACGCAAAACGCTTGCGTTAGAGGGGGCTGGCTGGCTCTAACGCAAAACGCTTGCATTAGAGGGGGCTGGCCCGCGAGACTACTACTACTTCAAGTCAGTTTCAGAACTTGAAGTCGTGACAAACAGAGGGTAAGGCGGGACAGCGGGACAAGCAGTCCGGCGCCAAGATTCGGGACGGTTATCTATATTGACTCCAGACTAACGGGTCTGACTTGCGCGAGATACATGATACCAACCTCCGGCTCCTACTTACTTTTCTAAGACCAAACGGCCAACCAGCAGCGGAATAAAACGCCAAGTAGTTAACACGCTACTCCAGCTCTCAATTTTGCTGATGTCAGCAAAAAATAAAAATAGTTAATATGGACTTTCGGTACGTTAGCGGATCGGAGCGACTGATTTTGTGTGCAGGATACCATGTTCATGTTCTCTGTACAAAGTGCAGCTGCAGTGCTCCACCATGTTACTCATAGCTATACGTGACATGATTTGGCCTTACGTTTTTGACAAGAACATCATAGAAATAAGCAATTGAAACTACCATGGCAGACAAAAGGTTAGTTATTTTTATGCTATTATTGAGCCTGTTTTTCTAGTTAACTGTACAGTATGATAAGCTCTAATTAGGTCACTATTTAGAACTATCCTAGTGGCACTTGAATGGCTGCTAAATCTATATACTTGCCATGGCATAATATAGTCTCACGCGGCCAGCCTCTTACACCTGTGGGAGAGAGTCTGGTAAAGTTCTATATGTCGAGTTGTCCCAGCGCCTCGTATGAGGCGCGTCCAATCAGATTGCAGCTTTAAAGCATTATGTAGATTTGCGTGGGCGTATCTGGCTGGGAACGGGAAGTAAACTGGTCCAGGTTATCAAAAAGATTGCGCAACTATGGCTATCAGCTGGAGTCGAAACAGGAGTGAAATCCTACCTTTTGTTGTGGATGCTGCCAGTAGTCTTGGCTATGCAGACCTTCGAGAGCAGCAAAAGGACGCCATCTTACCTTTTTGGAGGGGAACGACATGTTCGTGGCTCTTCCAACAGGCTATGGGAAGAGCCTATGTTATGGATGCCTACCTGGGGCTTTTACGAAGGTCGAAAGCCAAGTCTATAGTGGTCGTTATATCACCTCTCCAGACTTGTGGCGCTGTTGAAAGATCAAGTCAATAACTTTGCAAGTAAAGGACTATCTGCTGGATATGGATATGTTAGTGAAGATTCCTCCCAACATGGAGCAAGCAAGAATGAATGATAGCGCTTGCACTGCATATCGCGCACAATGGATTAAATCACACGCGTGCACTATAATAAAATTGGCAACGCACATTTACGTGATGTCAGTACATTCCAGGGGATCCCGCCCGGGATCAGGATCGGGATCCAGGACAACTCGACATATGGCACTTTACCAGACTCTCTCCCGCAGGTGTAAGAGGCTGGCCACACGAGACTAGGCATAACACTGGCCTGCAGCTGCTCTGTAAATGTTCACATTATGGAGTGGAGGATGAGAAGACAAGGGGAATTGCTCCACATGTGAAATTACTTAGCTACCTGACTGGACAATACAGTGAATCACAGTGGTACTGAATGCACAAGCTGCAGAACTAGACTCTCCCATTATGGGGTGCATGGAATTAACAACTGGCCATAGTCTTATGCTATAGCCATAACAGTTACTGCTAACAATAGGGTTTAATTGTCATGGGTACTTTTAACAAAGCTGTTTGTGGTTTAAACTTTGACCATGCAGTCACACAATACTAGTAAACTGGCATACAGCCAAAACTCAGAACTTGTAGAACAAACACTATAACTTCAAATTTATGTGTCTGTGATACATGTATAAACTTTGAGCATACAGTCATACCATAATAAGAGCAGGGACGTATAAATTATACTATAGACATGCATTGTCTATTAGGATATGATAAAAAGGGCTATGCCAATACAGCAACTTAGTGCAAACATCAGCAACTTGGCTAACTAATACACACCCATCCATGTGCATTAGCTAAGTTACTGTTTGGTTTTGAAAACATTGAATGTATGAAGTCCTAGCTAGCTATACTATTATAATTATGCTATGTAACTTACATATGGCTGCATGGATATTGTGAAGTAGCAACATTTTTTCAGTAGTGTATCCAGTGTGCCATGACAGATGAGGACTTAGCTAGCTACTAGCTGAGTGCAGAAACAGTCGTTACGCGCGCAGGCAGATTTATTTGCAGACAGGAAGTTTGCGGTTGACCAGGTGGGATGGCAGCCAGAAACCAAAAGAATTTATGGTTTTTTCCTCAAGTTATATATCGGGACCTGAACATGCTATAAACTCAGAACAAAGTTTATATCATACCCCTGTGCAAAAGATAACCGTATAGCTTGTTTCAACTTCATAGATGCCACCAAAGCCAAGTTAGAGCCCATTTCATTGGACCTATTTATTCTAGTACTCCTAGATGACCACCAAGTTTCACTACCAAACAGCATACTTGACCATTATTTTGGACTTCATTGCTAGATATATGATAGATCTATGTGAAAACCGCCTCAGGAGTATTTTGCAATTGTCGTTTTCATGTTATCGTCACTCAAAGTTAGCCGCCCGCATGCTCCCATTGTGTACATGCAATAACATAATAGCCACACTACAACGCCCATTCTTGATCTTGGTACTATAGCATGTTTACAGAATCCATTTTTCCAACATTACAAAGGTGCACAATAACACAAAATCATTATTATTCACACTTTAGCAGTAACAGTAGCTACAGAATAAAGGATCTGTGACAGACTTGACAAGCCATCTGGTATTTCTTCATAAAGACTGTTCCAACTGCATTCTTTATAAGGAGCACACATATCTATAAATAAAACAGATATAGTCTAAGAGAGAGGAAACAAGCCAACACTCCATGGATGTATTCATTGAATGCAAAATCGCATGGTCAATTTAATGTAACTTGTAAAGTGACATAAACGTTTCCTTCCAAAAAATTAAATCCAGAAAGCTATCAGTGTCGAAGTTTACAGTATGTTCTACTGGCACACAAAACAACATTATTCAGTTTAGCTAACAACAATTGCAACTAAGCTGATACAGAGCCGAGACTTCCAAGCAATAGCTACGGCAAACGATAACCTGGCTATTCTATAATAATAGACTCACCCTTCACTCCCCCCTAGCTGCTTTAAAGAAACCCAACCATCTGCGATACTTTTCCTGGCTGTATCTACTCTAGCACACAGTGGTCCAGAAGCTGCTAAATAAAGCATGCTACTAAACTGCCTAGTGCACACAGTACCTTTACATGTCAGCTAGCCATGCCCGGAACTCCAAGGTGATTGTTGAGTCAACTATCTTCCTCACACTACATCTGTTGTCCATCTGTATAAAGACAGGTGAAGAGAACATGCAAAATAGTATCATAGCAAATCCAGGCACAGTAGGAGAGCAATACACACATGTACATGTACACTGAGTTTCCGAGAATGTCACCAGTTGCCTTAAACAGAACTTGTGTCTTTGGACCATAAGAGACAGTTTCTTAAACAACAGCAATGGTAGCAGTGATGAACTCAGTGGCGTCCCTAGGTAGTTTGTGTACTGGGTGCATACTTACAGCTAATTCAGTACTGTTATACGGGTGGAAGCATAAAACATAAAATTAATGGAACTGTAGTATTCTCAGACTGCATTATGTTATAAACAGTCTAGTGCAACAGGTGCACTTCCACAGATACATGTAGGTGCATGTATAGTGTCATATTTGTTGGTTCTTGTGGTTGTGTTGTGACAGTGTATACAGGGAATTTTCCCTTACGGGCTAGGTAAACATCAAAAACTACATTTTAAGGGGTGCATTGGTGTATTGACTGGGTGCATATGAACCCACATACACCCCCCTGGCGACACCACTGGATGAACGTGAAGGCCTGGGGTAGTTTTATGGCTTACATCACAAGCCAAAGAAACTCAGATCATGTAAGCAAACAAGCAGCTGAACCATATACCGCCTTATATCTGAAAACATGGATGGCCGGTACTACACATGGTACAAGCTTACAACATAACTGTACATGTACCTTTAAGCCCTGGTAGTCCTTTTATTAAGATTTTATGTTCATAGCTTTGACATTTATGATTAGTCTATCTTGTTTGACATACCAATGCAATTCGCCCCCAAGCACTTGCAGTGCATAGATAATATAGCAATTATTCACACACTCCTCTACCCCACACAAAGCGGAGGAAAATGATTTGTACCCACCTAGAACACTAGTTTTATCTCTTAACTAAGTATTCCAGGTGTTTTGAACAAAAAATATTGGACAGTTATGCTGTTTGGTAGCATCTTGCAACACCATTTTTGTCGAACAACAAAAGAATGTAGCAACAAAAACAGATCTGATGCCTTTATTCTTTCACCAACTCGCTAGGTCAAGAAGTTGATGGCACAAGGGGAAGCTCCTCTTTCAATTAGTTTTTGTTTGGGGGCTGTAGCTACTACAGTTCCCGGGATATCATCCACAAAAGTCAGGGTCACATAAGTGCACATTTAACAAGCAAAGACAAGAGTGACGTAATGCACTTTCACGTTGCAATCAGTGGCGTAGCTACACCAGGGCCTACCAGGGCACTGGCCCTGGTAAAATTTGTCTGTGCCCTGGTAAAACTCCTCAATAGCCAGACATAAACATGATTTTGGCTACTGTTACAACACTAAAATAGCACAGAGTCTATGGATGTATTGCAGTGGCGTAGGGTGCCCTGGCACCCCCAACTTACCTCGAGGCACCCCCAAGATTCCTCTCTAAATACATGAACATTGATTACAAAACAATATTGTAGCAGTGGTAATGAGCATTATTTAGAAATTTAACGTCAAAATGTACTGTTGGAATGCCGTTGCTCCCGTTCCGGTGGTGCCTAACTTGCAAGTTATCCACAGAAACCTGACAATCTTGAGTACAGAAGGCTATATTTTGGTAGATTTTGCTTGGGTTGTATACTGTGACTAGTTCAATAGTGTTGCTGCCAACTACCTGGGACTACTAAGCTGATACAATTAGAACCTACTAGTGGAGGGCACCCCCATATTAATTATGTCAGCTACGCCACTGATGTATTGCCATTCTACTAACTTATTGTACAAGAAGTGCCCAGGTGTCTCCACAGTTGTGGATACGCCACTGGTTGCAATTAAACTTTGACCAAATATATGGACTTCCTGTACGCGTGCGTAATGACTGGAAAGTACCAGTGACCAAATAGACAATGTATTGTTGGGATGAAATAGTTCTTATGTGTTTTACAGTGGCGTAATTATTATTTATTGTATGAAGCCATATAAGATCAAAGGCTTTTTGTAGTGCAATAAATTCCATACTGCCAACAGCGGTTCAATATTTTTCAGTGGCAAATACAAAATTGTTGTGTTAACTAATTGAGTTGTCTACATCATGTCTGACCAAACTACAAGTGCATAATTGCAGGAAGCATCCAAGTTGATGGTACACAAAAAAATCCCCAGTAGGTCACTTCATGCATACAGTTGGAGAATGTTCCAGCCAGTATGCAGGGTATGTGGAGCTGTACTCAGTATGGCAGATTAAACCTCAGGGACAGTAGTCTGAGGAGGAACCAGGCTTGTAGGCCTACTGCTCCAGCCGCTGATTCTTTTGCTCACAATGTCTGGGACGTTCAGAATATAGTCCAATTGGGCTCAGCCCAACAAAGCTTAGTTCGCCTTGGCAGTGGCGCCGGCAGGATAAGCACAAAAAGCAGCCGTAGACCCTCGTTTATTCACCGATCATCATCCGAAAAGACGCTCTGTCGCAGTGGTATTCAGTTGTCCAAGCATGCAGGTTCGCAGATCGGTGGTCATCAAACTGGCGTAGGATCGTCAGCGATTCAGTCAAACGATCTCTCCACTCTGGCTTGAGTAGCGAGGGTAGTATGGCACGATAGAATCGCTCGCTTGTCGAACGGGAAAATGATCGGATCCACAGCCTCGTAGATAACCTAGCTAGTTTTGAACGTCAGTGATTCAGCTCCACTCTGACTCGAGTAGTGAGGGTAGCACAACATGATTGCTCGTTCAACTGGACATCGGATCCACAGCTTTGCAAATGGCCTAGCTAGTTTTGAACACTAGATTCACACATTAATGTACCGCTTTTTCTCGTGCCATACGGGATTTATTGCACTCGAAGCGGTACATTAACTAGTATATAAAACTGGTCTATTATGGTATTAAAATTAATGGCTCCATCTACACATGCACACACACATAATACAATCCAGGCGTGTGCACTGCCTAATTCTCCCATTTGGAGTATTTCCTCTATTCTTGCTAATGGTGCTCTTTTATATCAACTACACTCCACCAGCACCTGCACAGCACACCGCTACAACAAACTTGGCATACAGGCCAGTAGATGCCAATGTGAGTGATCATGGTAAATTTGTAACTTTCACTCTTGACAACAAATTAGAAACTCTGACTGACACTAAAACTGCAAACATAGCTGATAGAATTTTTGCCTTGCCCAAGAAGATTTTAACTTGGTTTCATAGCTTCATCGGTGGGACTCTGGATCCTGAGTCAACATCCATAGTAGATATTCCATTCAATGAGTCTTACGCAGAAAGCTATGGCTATTTGGTTCCAAGAGCTGCCTTCTTTGATAAGAGAGCACGAGGAAACTACAAGAATGCTACAGTGATATTGACTCATGTCATCAAAAGTATGGTTCAACCAGTCGGGTGCATTGTTGATGGCTATCATATATTCAAAGTGGAGCTAAAAGCACTCAGAATTAACCGGTGGATCCATGCAAAACACCCTGAGTGCACATATGATAATGTTTTCATTTTCTGCTTTGACACACCAGGTCGCAACAACAGCAAAGTGTCCATCATGTATGAAAACCCCAAGAATAAGTCTGAAATTTTCATAACCGATTCCGAACATCCTCTCTTTGTACCGAAATTTAGAGATAATTCCAAAGAATTTGCTTCAAGTGTTATGGCATGTACAACTGTCTTTGGCACACCACCTTATTTTGGTGCATGGCTGCGTTATCAAAAAACAATAGGAGTAGATTTAGTGTACATAAATGCTGATGAAACTTTCCTTTGTGGGGACGCATACAAGGATACCTTCCTCCAAGAGTCCATCAGAAAAGGGTTTGTTCAGTTAAAGGTCTGGAAGGAGTACCTCAAACCAGGAGCCTTATTCTATCACTCTCAAGCTCTCTACTATCAGAACTGCCTCTACAGGTTTCAAGGAGTTTATGAATATGCTATCATGAGTGACTTTGATGATTTTTTGATCCCAGCTCATGGCAAAGACATCAGCAAAACCTTACAGACAATATTTGATCCAAAGCCCAAACTTGGTGGTATACAGCTTGATTGGTTACGATACTTTGAGCCAGACGGTGGCTTCAACTATGACGTGATATTGGCTGGAAATTTCACTCAGTACATTGAAGCCAAGCCTGGCACAGCCGAGCATAATTATAAATCCATTCACAAACTCTCAGCTACCACTGAAGTGGGCATACATGTCATTGCAGGACAAATGAAAGGGTACAACTGGAGACATGCTGCCAGGAATGTGGTATACATGGCACATTTTAAGAACAAGCAACGACAGATTCATTTTGCCACAGAGCAATGTTAGTAGCCAATAAACTTCACCCCTACATGGTTGGCATCCACAGCTATTGTGAAAATGCCACAGACTATTGTTCACCTTATCTAACATTAAACTATCTATCATTATACCATGATGAGCATCAGTTCCCATTTATGGTCATAAAGATATTTATCAATCATGTACAATTGTGCAGTCATGTAAAATTCTCTCTTGAATGGTTATGCAGCTACCTAGAGGTATGTATGTATTTATATATATGTCACATTTATCTTCTGTTTAGTGAATTATTGAGGCTCATGGTTACACTGATGTTTGTGACATAGCGTTCTTCCTGGTTAGCTGATGTTTCTCTTGGGTGTACTGTATATCTTGAAATACTTACAGGAAGTGAATCACAATTAATCCATCCAGTTCTCATTGGGGAAGAGTATGTGTAGCCGGCCCTGGGGGGTCTGTTTCAGGTGGTTTGGTAGTTAGGCACATAATTAGCAAAAATACGACAGTGATTGGCCTATGATGAATGGCACTGTAGTTGAAACGGCCACCCTAACCACCACAGGGAGTATGAGTAGTGATTCAGATGACTCCTTGATAATAATTGTGGCAATAGACTCTTGAGTGTGGCAGCTTCTTGTGATATTGAAGTTGTGATGATGTTTCCCTTCTGCATGAGCATCACCTTGTCTCCACACATAAATTGTACTGCAGACTCTATTTCTTGCCTTGACTGTTTACCTTTCTTCTTATTTGCTCTTTTGAAATAAGTGTGGTCATGCTCTAAGGGAGCTACTGAAGAGGGTTTATTGATTTTGGCACGGCTGGACTCCAGTATAGGTGGAGATGCTGAGGAGGCGCAGTTAGAAAATTCTGGCATAAGAAGAACATCACGACTTTGGTATGGCACTTTTTGAAGAAACGATGACGGTAGTGCTACTCGTCCGTCACTTAGCTACATGGCTAGTAAACAAAACAAGATACACATTAAGATTGGCTCATGTACATTGGATCAGGTACATGTATTTACCTTTGTGTAGTAGTTTTTACCACAGATGTTGATAACTTGCTTGCTGTATAGAGAAAAAATTAATTGTACTGATATAATTATGGGCCCCCGAATATTAAATCTGAGAGGGCCAGGTATGACAGTCACATTCAATCAGAGCAATGGTGGCCCTAGAATGAGCCCCGAGTTCAATTCCCAGGCAGCCACCTGAGCTTTATGATTGGTGGTGATGATACATGTATCCATGATCAGTTGGGCTGCTATCACTACAGAGATGTGAAAGTGTATACCTGGCTACATATTCACTTATAAGTACAAATTTGCGTCTTGCTTTTACTTGTTCAATCAATAAGCATTACACACGTGTGTATGCTACACATACAGTATTCCAATTAAAGCCACACTACATCACTGTACATGTCAAAGTGTACATCAAGTGCTGGTATATATAAATACAATAATGTCATGTGTAGGTGTATGTACCTATTAATGTATCAGTATGGCATGTACATGTATATGTAGGCCATACATGCACATGATGTAGATTACTCTGACTTCAACAGAAGCATCAAGTTAAACTTTCATGCCTGTACATGTACTGCATGATCACCAAGCTGCTTGAGTAAAACTTGTGACACAAGTATTCTATACTAGCTGCATCATGCGACATATACATGTATTCAGAGCTTGTAGAACAAACACTCAAATTTATGTGTGTGATACATGTATAAACTTTGACCATGCAGTCACACCATACTAGTAAACTGGCATACAGCCAAAATTCAGAGCTTGTAGAACAGACACTATAACTTCAAATTTATGTGTGTGTGATACATGTATAAACTTTGAGCATGCAGTCATACCATACTAAGACCAGAGACGTATAAATTATACTATAGATTTGCATTGTCTATTAGGATAATATTATGAAAAAAAGGGCTTTAATGTTGACACAACAACTTAGTGCAAACATCATGCAGCAACTTGGCTAACTAATACACACCCATCCATGTGCATTAGCTAAGTTACTGTTTGGTTTTGAAAACATTGAATGAGTCCTAGCTAGCTATATATAATTATGCTATGTAACTTACATATGGCTGCATGGATACTGTGAAGTAGCAACATTTTTTTCAGTATAGTGTATCCAGTGTGCCATGACAGATGAGGACTTAGCTAGCTACTAGCTGAGTGCAGAAACAGTCGTTACGCGCGCAGGCAGATTGATTTGCAGACAGGAAGTTTGCAGTTGACCAGGTGGGATGGCAGCCAGAAACCAAAAGAATTTATGGTTTTTTCCTCAAGTTATATATCGAGACCTGAACATGCTGTAAACTCATAACAAAGTTTATATCATACCCCCCTGTGCAAAAGATAACCGTCACAGCTTGTTTCAACTTCTAGGTGCCACCAAAGCCGAGTTAGAGCCCATTTCGTTGGACCTATTTATTCCAGTACTCCTAGATGACCACCAAGTTTCGCTACCGAACAGCATACCTGACCATTATTTTGGACTTCATTGCTAGTTATATGATAGATCTATGTGAAACTGCCTCAGGAGTATTTTGCAATTGTCGTTTCATGTTATCGTCACTCAAAGTTAGCCGCCCGCATGCTCCCATTATTGTGTACATGCAATAACATAATAGCCACGCTACAATACCCATTCTTGATCTTGGTACTATAGCATGTTTACAGACTGATCTTTTTTTCCAACATTACAAAGGTGCACAGTAACACAAAATCATTATTATTCACGCTTTAGCAGTAACAGTAGCTACGGAATCAAGGTCAAGGATCTGTGATAGACTCGACAAGCCATCTGGTATTTCTTCATAAAGACTGCTCCAACTGCATTCTTTATAAGGAGCACACACATCTAATAAAATAGATAGTCTAAGGAAGAGGAAACAAGCCAACACTCCATAGATGTATTCATTGAATGCAAAATCACATGGTCAATTTAATGTAACTTGTAAAGTGACATAAACGCTTCCTTCCAAAAAATTAAATCCAGAAAGCTATCAGTGTCGAAGTATACAGTATGTTCTACTGGCACACAAAACAACATTATTCAGTTTAGCTAACAACAATTGCAACTAAGCTGATACAGAGCCAAGACTTCCAAGCAATAACTACGGCAAACGATAACCTGGCTATTCTATAATAATAGACTCACCCTTCACTCCCCCCTGCTTTAAAGAAACCCAACCATCTGCGATACTTTTCCTGGCTGTATCTACTCTAGCACACAGTGGTCCAGAAGCTGCTAAATAAAGCATGCTACTAAACTGCCTAGTGCACACAGTACCTTTATATGTCAGCTAGCCATGCCCGGAACTCCAAGGTGATTGTTGAGTCATCTATCTTCCTCACACTACAGTACTATGACTCTGTTGTCCATCTGTATAAAGACAGGTGAAGAGAACATGCAAAATAGTATCATAGCAAATCCAGGCACAGTAGGAGAACAATACACACATGTACATGCACACTGAGTTTCCGAGAATGTCACCAGTTGCCTTAAACAGAACTTGTGTCTTTGGACCATAAGAGACAGTTTCTTAACAACAGCAATGGTAGCAGTGATGAACTCAGTGGCGTCCCTAGGTAGTTTGTGTACTGGGTGCATACTTATAGCTAATTCAGTATTGTTATACGGGTGGAAGCATAAAACATAAAATTAATGGAACTGTAGTATTCTCAGACTGCATTATGTTATAAACAGTCTAGTGCAACAGGTGCACTTCCACAGATATATGTAGGTGCATGTATAGTGTCATATTTGTTGGTTCTTGTGGTTGTGTTGTGACAGGGTATACAGGGAATTTTCCCTTACGGGCTAGGTAAACATCAAAAACTACATTTTAAGGGATGCACTGGTGTACTGACTGGGTGCATATGAACCCACATGCACCCCCCTGGCGACACCACTGGATGAACTTGAAGGCCTGGGGTAGTTTTATGGCCACATCACAAGCCAAAGAAACTCAGATCATGTAAGCAAACAAGCAGCTGAACCATATACCGCCTTATATCTGAAAACATGGATGGCCGGTACTACACATGGTACAAGCTTACAACATAACTGTACATGTACCTTTAAGCCCTGGTAGTCCTTTTATTAAGATTTTATGTTCATAGCTTTGACATTTATGATTAGTCTATCTTGTTTGACGTACCAATGCAATTCGCCCCCAAGCACTTGCAGTGCATAGATAATATAGCAATTATTCACACACTCCTCTACCCCACACAAAGCAGAGGAAAATGATTTGTACCCACCTAGAACACTAGTTTTATCTCTTAACTAAGTATTCCAGGTGTTTTGAACAAAAAATATTGGACAGTTATGCTGTTTGGTAGCATCTTGCAACACCATTTTCGTCGAACAACAAAAGAATGTAGCAACAAAAACAGATCTGACACCTTTGTTCTTTCACCAACTCGCTAGGTCAAGAAGTTGATGGCACAAGGGGAAGCTCCTCTTTCGATTAGTTTTTGTTTGGGGGCTGTAGCTGCTACAGTTCCCGGGATATCATCTACTAAAGTCAGGGTCACATAAGTGCACATTTAACAAGCAAAGACAAGAGTGACGTAATGCACTTTCACGTTGCAATCAGTGGCGTAGCTACACCAGGGCCTACCAGGGCACTGGCCCTGGTAAAATTTGTCTGTGCCCTGGTAAAACTCCTCAATAGCCAGACATAAACATGATTTTGGCTACTGTTACAACACTAAAATAGCACAGAGTCTATGGATGTATTGCCATTCTACTAACTTATTGTAGCTACAAGAAGTGCCCAGGTGTCTCCACAGTTCTGGATATGCCACTGGTTGCAATTAACTTGACTTTGACCAAATAATAATTATATGGACTTACTGTACGCGTGCGTAACGACTGGAAAGTACCAGTGACCAAATAGACAATGTATTGTTGGGATGAAATAGTTCTTATGTGTTTTACAGTGGCGTAATTATTATTTATTGTATGAAGCCATATAAGATCAAAGGCTTCTGTAGTGTAATAACTTCCTAGCCTCGTTCCCAGGCCCTACGAAGGAGAGGAGAGGGCCTGGTACACACTGCTTGCGCATGCGCCGGGTGCCCCAGAAAAATGTGGGGCACCGGATACCATCGTATACTTAGTATACGATGCATATCCCGTATACGCTCTCCGTTGACTCACCGATTATTATTGCTGCGTTGGCAAAACGTATGAGTTCTAAATAACGCACATCCAAATGATCGTATTCTTTCAGGTATACTAGCTCCGTTTGTGCCTCGTCGATGACCCCCGCGACTTGGTTACCATGGAGACCACGCATGCGCGAGCAGTGTGTACCAGGCCCTCTCCTCTCCTTCGTAGGGCCTGGGAACGAGGCTAAATAAATTCCATACTGCCAACAGCGGTTCAATATTTTTCAGTGGCAAATACAAAATTGTTGTGTTAACTAATTGAGTTGTCTACATCATGTCTGACCAAACTACAAGTGCATAATTGCAGGAAGCATCCAAGTTGATGGTACACAAAAAAATCCCCCAGTAGGTCACTTCATGCATACAGTTGGAGAATGTTCCAGCCAGTATGCAGGGTATGTGAGCCAAGGATTAGCAGTTGGAGCTGTACTCAGTATGGCAGATTAAACCTCAGGGACAGTAGTCTGAGGAGGAACCAGGCTTGTAGGCCTACTGCTCCAGCCGCTGATTCTTTTGCTCACAATGTCTGGGACGTTCAGAATATAGTCCAATTGGGCTCAGCCCAACAAAGCTTAGTTCGCCTTGGCAGTGGCGCCGGCAGGATACTCACCAAAAGCAGCCGTAGACCCTCGTTTATTCACCGATCATCATCTGAAAAGACGCTCTGTCGCAGTGGTATTCAGTTGTCCAAGCATGCAGGTTCGAATCTCGCGATCGAGTCGTAGCTTGAACCATGCTCAAATGGGCTATTCCAGTTAATGAGGATACACCCCTGTGGAGGAAGGTTGATTAGTACTGAAGGGTCAATTATGAGGTGATTTGATGAAGTAATGACGGTATTTTTATGGATTTTAATGAAGTTTTGAAGGCACAGTTGTAGACAGTAATGAAATATCGAGGGGACATGGCAGTGAATAATGAGTATTGATGGGGTAACCTGTCCAGGGTGTGGAGGAATTATTATTAGTTTTATACGGTAAAATGGGGATAATGATTAGTTTTATAGGGCAAAATGAGCAAATTGATTAGTATTTACGATTATTTTGCACTTTTAACTAGTATTTAGGGCAGAAAACGTAAATCTCTTCTTCCACAGGGGTGTACACCTATAGCCCAATGTAGCCTTGTTTCACTGGCAAGATCGGTGGTCATCAAACGTAGGATCGTCAGCAATTCAGTCAAACGATCTCTCCACCCAGTCTGGCTTGAGTAGCGAGGGTAGTATGGCACGATAGAATCGCTCGCTTGTCGAACGGGAAAATGATCGGATCCACAGCCTCGTAGATAACCTAGCTAGTTTTGAACGTCAGTGATTCAGCTCCACTCTGACTCGAGTAGTGAGGGTAGCACAACATGATTGCTCGTTCAACTGGACATCGGATCCACAGCTTTGCAAATGGCCTAGCTAGTTTTGAACACTAGATTCACACATTAATGTACCGCTTTTTCTCGTGCCATACGGGATTTATTGCACTCGAAGCGATACATTAACTAGTATATAAACTTGACTGGTCTATTATGGTATTAAAATTAATGGCTCCGTCTACACATGCATACACACATAATACAATCCAGGCGTGTGCACTGCCTAATTCTCCCATTTGGAGTATTTCCTCTATTCTTGCTAATGGTGCTCTTTTATATCAATTACACTCCGCCAGCACCTGCACAGCACACCGCTACAACAAACTTGGCATACAGGCCAGTAGATGCCAATGTGAGTGATCATGGTAAATTTGTAACTTTCACTCTTGACAACAAATTAGAAACTCTGACTGACACTAAAACTGCAAACATAGCTGATAGAATTTTTGCCTTGCCCAAGAAGATTTTAACTTGGTTTCATAGCTTCATCGGTGGGACTCTGGATCCTGAGTCAACATCCATAGTAGATATTCCATTCAATGAGTCTTACGCAGAAAGCTATGGCTATTTGGTTCCAAGAGCTGCCTTCTTTGATAAGAGAGCACGAGGAAACTACAAGAATGCTACAGTGATATTGACTCATGTCATCAAAAGTATGGTTCAACCAGTCGGGTGCATTGTTGATGGCTATCATATATTCAAAGTGGAGCTAAAAGCACTCAGAATTAACCGGTGGATCCATGCAAAACACCCTGAGTGCACATATGATAATGTTTTCATTTTCTGCTTTGACACACCAGGTCGCAACAACAGCAAAGTGTCCATCATGTATGAAAACCCCAAGAATAAGTCTGAAATTTTCATAACCGATTCCGAACATCCTCTCTTTGTACCGAAATTTAGAGATAATTCCAAAGAATTTGCTTCAAGTGTTATGGCATGTACAACTGTCTTTGGCACACCACCTTATTTTGGTGCATGGCTGCGTTATCAAAAAACAATAGGAGTAGATTTAGTGTACATAAATGCTGATGAAACTTTCCTTTGTGGGGACGCATACAAGGATACCTTCCTCCAAGAGTCCATCAGAAAAGGGTTTGTTCAGTTAAAGGTCTGGAAGGAGTACCTCAAACCAGGAGCCTTATTCTATCACTCTCAAGCTCTCTACTATCAGAACTGCCTCTACAGGTTTCAAGGGGTTTATGAATATGCTATCATGAGTGACTTTGATGATTTTTTGATCCCAGCTCATGGCAAAGACATCAGCAAAACCTTACAGACAATATTTGATCCAAAGCCCAAACTTGGCGGTATACAGCTTGCCAGATTGGTTACGATACTTTGAGCCAGACGGTGGCTTCAACTATGACGTGATATTGGCTGGAAATTTCACTCAGTACATTGAAGCCAAGCCTGGCACAGCCGAGCATAATTATAAATCCATTCACAAACTCTCAGCTACCACTGAAGTGGGCATACATGTCATTGCAGGACAAATGAAAGGGTACAACTGGAGACATGCTGCCAGGAATGTGGTATACATGGCACATTTTAAGAACAAGCAACGACAGATTCATTTTGCCACAGAGCAATGTTAGTAGCCAATAAACTTCACCCCTACATGGTTGGCATCCACAGCTATTGTGAAAATGCCACAGACTATTGTTCACCTTATCTAACATTAAACTATCTATCATTATACCATAATGAGCATCAGTTCCCATTTATGGTCATAAAGATATTTATCAATCATGTACAATTGTGCAGTCATGTAAAATTCTCTCTTGAATGGTTATGCAGCTACCTAGAGGTATGTATGTATTTATATATATGTCACATTTATCTTCTGTTTAGTGAATTATTGAGGCTCATGGTTACACTGATGTTTGTGACATAGCGTTCTTCCTGGTTAGCTGATGTTTCTCTTGGGTGTACTGTATATCTTGGAATACTTACAGGAAGTGAATCACAATTAATCCATCCAGTTCTCATTGGGGAAGAGTATGTGTAGCCGGCCCTGGGGGGTCCATTTCAGGTGGTTTGGTAGTTAGGCACATAATTAGCAAAATACGACAGTGATTGGCCTATGATGAATGGCACTGTAGCTGAAACGGCCACCCCAACCACCACAGGGAGTATGAGTAGTGATTCAGATGACTCCTTGATAATAATTGTGGCAATAGACTCTTGAGTGTGGCAGCTTCTTGTGATATTGAAGTTGTGGTGATGTTCTGTGTTGGTGTTGGAGTTGCTAGGTCACCTACATCAGTGGTAGTTTATAAGGTTGTCCTACACAACACTGTCGTGTTATGGCACATGATGGTGGTGCTGATCTCTCCACTGTGTGATGATGTGTTCCATGTGTTGTTCAATAATACTATCAAAAGAAAAGGAAGATACTAGAAATGTAC
Organism: Stappiaceae bacterium; assembly: GCA_964291365.2. GTDB lineage: Bacteria > Pseudomonadota > Alphaproteobacteria > Rhizobiales > Stappiaceae > JBDWFY01. The sequence continues at coordinate 480,505 of OZ219999.1, read as the reverse complement.
TATAATAATGTAATTATGGTAACATTATAGTTATAGTTAATACACCCCAAGCAGGGCAGTGTGGAGTATATAATGCACGAGTGTAGTAACCACATACAGCACGAGGGCGAAGCCCGAGGGCAGCATGTGGTTACGCACGAGTGAGTGTGCATTAAACTCCAGACTGCCCTGCTTGGGTGTGGTAACTGGTATGTATCCTACAAGCCTCTAATTGTACCACAGGGCAATATCATGATATTACCCTCACCACTGAGGGCAATATCATGATATTCCCTAGACACGGTACAATACCACACATACACACACTGGCGGTGCTTTAATCTATGTCATAGGTAGGATATAGAGTACTATAGTAATAAATTATTATCACCGATAAATGCATTGTACATTATTATCAGCATGCATAGCTAGCCTGCACATATGAGTAACATAACATGCATGCACTTTGACCTATTGCACGACACTGTAGTTGAGTCATGACATGATAGTGTGGGTGCATAGTTTGTGCATGCACTTGAGGAATCTGTTTTTATAAACAACATCCCCAGTAGCTGTATGTATAGTATGGTAAGAAAAGGTCGTCTGCACATGGGAGTCCTTATTCGGTGGAATGGAATGGTGGAATGGAACGATGGAATGGAATAGTGGAATGGAATGGTGGAATAGTGGAATGACCACGCCCATCGAGCGCCTTCTGTGACGACCTATACCCACCATATTTGCAACCAAGACACAGAAGTCCGCGAACCATGGCCAGGCAAGCCAGTTGTGTTAGCGGTAAAGAAGTCGAGCTCAAACTGATCTAGCAGGAAGACCAGAGAAGTGTGGGCTCGAGATTATCTAAATTTCTTTGTAAAAATGACGACAAGTTTGTATGGCAATTCACGGTATACAAATGCCACCCAGCCGGTACTCATCAAAACTTTGTGAACTATCTTAATGTTTAAACATGACATTGAGAATAGATAGTACAGTTGCAACTGCTTCATTTTACTGCAGAATTTGGGGGATGCCAAGTATGATGTTAAGAGAAGGGTGGGATCCGAGTCAGAGCCTAACATCACTGTAACATTATCTAAATAAGCATACTAAATTCAGTTTGGGGTGTTGTTGTAAATGTATTATGCTACATTCAGCATGGCTCTTTCAACAGTTATTACAGAATTACCTTATTACAATACAAGTATGTACGACTGCCAGCATGTTAGTACACTGACTTGAACTTGGTGACTCGTGAAGTTTCAACTATGAGGTGATAATATTGGTGGTTAAATGATCAACTTTCAGGCTAATCTCGAACCCACACTTCTCTAGTCTCCTATTGGATCAATTTGAGCTCGCCTTCGTTAATGCTAACACAACTGGCTAGCCCATGGTTCAAGAAGACTTCTGTGTCCTGGTTGCATTGTAATTGTCTCAAATATAGTGGGTATAGGTCGTCACAGAAGGCGCTCGGTGGGCGTGGTCATTCCACTATTCCATTCCACCGAATAAAGACACCCTCTAGCTCTGCACATGCACAGTCTATGCGTGTGCATGATATGCCTCAATCACAGAGACGAACTCGACAGATCGATTCTCGACCTCTATAGCGGACGAAAAGGACAGATCTCGACGCTTCAATCACAGAGACGAACTAGATATTATATTACACGGTTACCGTCGCGTTACGACGTCGTCAGATAGTGACCCCGTTACATTACGGGATCTGAGGCGATGCGGTGTGCAGTGACCCCGTAATATTGCGGGGTTCGTCCACGGGAAAGACGTATGCGCACTAGTGCGCGTCATGCAAGAATGTGCGCTTTTATTGGAATAGGACTTTCCTCTCCTCTCCGCCCGACATCGAGGCTCAGTAGCTTCCCTATTCTGGAGTATTATAAACCTAGCTAAAGAACTGGAAATTGTTCGTAGAGCATTTTGCAAGTTTGCTCTTTGCCGGGCATCAATGAGAACCGTACAAGTTCGTCAAGTTCATCCATGATGGCCCCGGGCCCGCTGGCCTCAGCGGCCAGCCTAAGACTTGTGAGTCTCATTGGTGAGACTTATGATAGATCTCACTAATTAAAATTAATACTGACTCGGGGTAGCCTGGAGTGACTGGTAAACCCAGATCTGATTAAGGAGGTAAATTTTGTCTGTTGGACCATAGTTGGACACATACTTGAATGATATGCCCAGTTAGAGTGTGCCTCGGAAACCAGTTCTGTATCCAGGATTGCCGTTTGGAATGAAGCCTCACTGATCATTAGCTACATACAGAGCTGACAAAATGACCTGAGGGACACATCTGGGGAAACTGCAAACACACAAGCAAATCAAAGATTTGAATAGAACCTCAGAGAAAGAACCTAGTAACACTCCCTCCATATTTGAGAGTCTGAGTGCCTCCAACCAAGAGTATATAATAAGGAAGGGAAGAGAGTATCGAACGCACCATATGGTCCGTGTAATATGTGTTCGGAGAGTAATGTGACTTCTGCCTTGTGCACATGACTAAGTCAAGTCGCTAAACACTCGATTTTCTCAGGACTGCAGAAAGTGGAGGTGTTTTCATGAGTTTTACGCTAGATTCTTCATGAATGTTCGTTTTGTATCGTGATCTGCCCACGTTTTCAGCAGCTATTGCACTAGTTTGCACCTGAGGCCATGCCCATAATTAGTTACTTGAATCGAGCGCTCTCATTGGTCAATGTTGGAATTCCTGGCGCGTGACTTTCCCGAACTCATATCATAGTATACGGAGTGTGTTCGATACTCTCTTCCCTTCCTTATTATACACTCTTGCACCAACTGGATTGAAAATCAGCATACATGCATGCATTGAGAACTCAGTGAGACTGGTCAATACAATCTACAGGCTCTTGAGGAGAGAGACTATTGCAAAGGACCAGCTACACTGTTTTCTGTTCCATCAGCTACGCACGGGAAAGGAAAGCCTGAATTTACTCAACGAAGCATTCCCCCTTTAACAGAATTAATGATATTGCATACAAACAACAGATAAATGTATTAATTTATGTAATAAATTCCTTGAGAGAGAAAGATCGCATCTTTAATCTTCTGGACATTGACTACCATTTTCAATTTATCATTTATGTTGACCATTGGGTCTCCTGGCCTTTACTATCATTAAAATAAAACTGATATCAAAACTTTATGCGCATGCACAAAGGCAGAAAGCACAATGTTTATGAGTAGATCTGGCGCCGACCGTAAGGTCAGTTCCAATAAAAGCACGCCATCTTTGAACGGCTCGCACTAGTGCGCATGCGCCTTTTCGCGTGAATGAACCCCGCAATATCCACCTTTTCGGCCACTAACCCTGCTGTTAAGACCCTCTTGTTTCGCACCTTCTGTCTATCTCTCTATGGCTCTTCACTGTGGAGTTTGGCATCACCTGGTCTGCATTCTTTGGAAGTTACCTTCAATAATATATTGAGGAAAATTTGGAAGCTTCCTCGTAATCGCCATACTAGTATTCTTCACTGTGTTAGCAGGCTCCAAAGTCTGCACAATGTTGTCATACAACGCTCAAAAATGCTGTGTCTCAAAGCTAGACCTACTGGTCTTCCAATGACATCTTCACAGAAGCACCCATCCTGTCATACACCAGTTTTGGTTTTAACATTCTAAATTCAAAAGAACCTATAATGATGAAGCTATAGCGTGTGCAAACTTTATTCAAGATGTCCAATTATTTCCTCAGGTGAACAGGACACTACTTCAACAAATTAATTACATATCAACCTGTTAAATTAACTGCTATTAACACTAACTCTTAACTTATTATTTTTATACATAATAATCGCTACACCCATTGTGGTGTGAAAAACAAATTAATAATAATAATTACGGGGTCACTACACACCGCGTTGCCTCAGATCTCGCAATATGACGGGGTCACCATCTGACGACGTCGTAACGCCGACCGCGTAATATTGCGGGATCCATTTCGCGATATTACGGGGTAAAACCCGTAACGTCGCGCTCTGATGTTTGTTACGTTTGGCGCGCCATACGGTCATGGCACGCGTACGCATATACGCGTACTGCATGCGTGAATGCTATATATAGTAAACATGCGTGCTATAAATATAGCGCTAGCTAGCTATAGCACCCGGTTCGGAAACTTTTTCCACTGGAAGTACTGTAAATTACAGTACCCAATGTGGGGTGCGTTTTACGGTAAAAATAGCAACCCTTTAGTTATGGAATTTCACGAGCTGAGCTGCTGCGTGGACGTTGGACGTGGACTTTAACCGCAGGCTGCGTGAATCCGACAAGCACCGTGCATCTTGAAGATATGGCTACATAAATGAGAATGAAGCTACCTTCACTAAAGTTGACTCAAAGATTAACACGGGGGGGTAGTTAGGCACCGTACTGTTCCGCGTGGAATGACTACCTGTTCAAGTCCCGGAGACGAGACAACCTCGCAAACTCAGGAGTGCCCAGAGGCAGCCAGCTTTGAAGAATCAGGTGCCACTTCTCTAGAGGATGATGGAGAGTCATCAATGCTAAACGTTGATGGTTATGACCAAGATCTAACTGTGGTCCTAGTTTTCACGACATAAGACAAAAAGCTGCTACTGCTGCTTGGGAAAAGAACCGTTTTGCCATGCTGAAAACTTTCATTGAATGCAATGCCATGCCAAGTAACCAGACTTGCATCATGTGTGCCAGTGAAGCAAAATACAGATGTTTACAGTGTGCATCGTGGGCATATTTCTGCTCCAACTGCTTTGCAGATGCTCATCGATCGCTCGGTAAACATTTTCCGTGTTGGTGAAATATGGGAAGTAAAGTATCAGATAGCTAATGCCTTATTTCCTTACTGCGATGATAGCAACTGATCTGTGGCAGAACTGGCTAGCTAGATTTTATATAGTCCAGACTAGCCACTCCTTAGCTCAGTGCATGACTCATTACTATGTGACTTGAACATTATTGAATTTTCATGCACTGATATCCCTGACTCGGAAAGGCATGATTAACCCATTTTTGTATCCAGATCAGAGCATGTACATGTGCATAAGCATAACACTATAATAGCGCAGGTATATCAGTGATGTAGCTAAAGAGTATTTAAAAAGCCAGTGTAAATATGTTTGACATGGTATTTGAAACTACAGAAATATCCTGTGATGTTTAACCACTCTTCAATTTGCTTCTAGTGATAAGCTCGGGTGCATGGAATTACTCTAATATAGCAGCTATACTTCTATTATGACATTATGCTATTAGTATATCATTCCACTTTCCATTTTGAAGGAAGGAATGTTTAAGCCACTTGTGTTCCCAAATCGGGTTGTAGATGTTCGCCCACTGCACCAGTGCTCAAGTTATACACTTCATCCACTCTGCTGCATTGATGAAAATGGTATGTACATAATTATTGTCTTAGCAATTTAATTGTATAGCCTAAGAATATATTGAGGACCTTAACAGCAGATCAGTGCCTATGAGCATGAATATTTGAGTAATGAAATTACAGCAATAATAATGCAGCAGTACGTGTAGTTGGGATACATCATGCAATCCTCAAACATTTGATCACAATGCATGAAGGAACTAGTTTAGCCTGAATATATAGTCCACCTGCACAAGCTGTACTCCTAAAACTACATTATATGCAGGTACAGAACACAACATCAAATTTGCGTATTGCCAATGTGAACCACTGGTAATAACATTAGTCTGTGCTAGGTTATGGTCAGCAAGCCCTCAGCGACCACAAATTGCATTTACTTTTGATCTGCTGGATTGGGCTGAAGCATTATTACTAGAGTGTCAAGTTGCTATGAAAGATTTGTGCAAAGCTCTATACTTTAAATCCCCTCATCTTGTCATAAAAGTATGTGCAGTATTGATTTATCCAGTAAGATTGTTGTGGTTAGTGGTAATGTGAAATTAAACACAGAGAAAAGACATTTATTCATCCTTAATTGATGCTTTTGAAGAGTACCGGTAAGTTAGTTTATACTGGCAAATGCATGATATGACTGTTATATACATGATAACTACTGTGCAGGTGGATGAAGGTTGAGCTGCGGAATCTTACCCTCCTATGTCCCAGTCTTGATTCAGGAAATGTTTGTCCAGCGTGTCCAAAGGTATCCAAAACGTACCTTGTAACATTACAGGGTTCTGCCTGGATCTGAGTGATGGCTAAGCTGTAGTGAAGATGGCATTTTAGATCATAGTTGTAACAAATACTGTGATCTGATTGGTCAGGAGTAGGTATCTATTTCTCATATAAACTCGTAAAAATCTCATATAAACCTGTAAATTTGTTGCTTGAAGCATGAGGCCAAGCTTGGTTGTATCCTTGGATACCAAGAAAGAAAAACAAAATGGAGACAGTAGCTACAGTCTAGCGGCCCTACTGAAGCATCAATATCCAAACATCTTTGGTTGAGTACGCACAAGAAGTCCACAGTAAAAGTCCAATGCGTTCAGACATTGCGCGTGCGCGATCACAATGCAATAATTGGTAGGTGGAGTCTATCTTGGAACTTACTGAGTAAGCAGGCGCGCTCAAGAAGCGAAGCTAACAAAGACTTGCCAGTGTTCTCGTGTCGCAGGAGAGCCAAGCGACGCTCAGTGGATAGTTCTTTTAACAGCCATCGTGGATTCTCTCCGTTGCTGGACTGTTCGTGACTATGGCAACACTTCAAGATCGCGAGGCGCCGCCGCCGCGCGCGTTCACATGACTCGTTGCTATGATCTAAATTTGTTAGACACTGTTTAGTCGGTTTCTACGTGATTTAGAAGCCCTCAGGGCTCCGTAGAACCCTCGCTTCGCTCGGGATTCTACATAGAGCCCTTCGGTCTTCTAAATCACGTAGAAACCTCCAAAACAGTGTCTAACTATTATATATTGCATTGAACATAGTATTTTAGTACTATTATTCTCTCTGAGTGGTGTCTGTTTTAAGCTTGAGTGGTGGTACAAAAAAAAGATTGAGTGGTGGTTGGGGCTGACCACTCCTGACCAGTGTGGGCAGAACCCTGATATTATAATAATATTACCGTAGAATCCCGCGATTACGCCCCCCTTTTGTGCATGCTAGCATCAGGCAAAACATGGGAGGGGGCGTATTCGCGGGATCGTGACAGTGCCGCATGACGACCATTACCGACCGATGGTCGCCATGTAGGCGCATGATGTACAAGCTGTTTGATGGATGAAACAGGAGAAAAACGACAAAGTAAGCCTTACTATCTCACAAACAGCTATTGTACTAATTATAGCTATGGTTTTTACGGGCTTAAGCATTCCAATAGCTAGATTTCATAGTCACAGTAGGAGGGGGCGTATGCGCGGGTCAAAAATACCTGTGCAGGAACTTTGGCTGAAAATGGGAGGGGGGCGTAATAGCGGGATTCTACGGTACTAATATAAATCCTCGATTATTATGACAGGATGCTGGTGCAATGATACTGTCGATGGATGCATTGTTTGGTTTGCCTAGAAAGCACTCGGCTGGTTACAGTTGTCGTGAAGCTCTTCATGGTAGCCTAGCTATACTTCCTTGATCAACCATCTGTTGATGAGTTTGTACATTCAACCACCCTGGAGAAGATCCCACAGGTTGGGCAAGCACATTAAATGTATCACTATTCACTGTTGTGCATAAATTAGTACTTGCATGAGCTGTAGCTAATTTTAAATTATTATATATAGGCATGCAACAATTTCCTTGCTGGGGATTCTCTACGGTCATCTCAAAGATTTCATGCATTAGATGAAACTGCACTGTTTGGATGTGCTTGTAAACATGAATTCCCTTGTTTGTTCCTCAATCTTAAACATGGTGAAAGGTAATGTGTATGACTAGTATATTGTTATGTACACTATACTATACTGATGTATGTATTGGTATATGTAGATTGTCCTATGGTCTATTCTTGTTGCGCAAACTTTTGCAACGTTTACCAGAAAAAGTCAATCTGCACATTATGTACGATGTTGCCTGCACTTTCGTTCGACACCTGAAATCAAATGATAGTCATCTTTTGGAGAAGGTTGCATTTGCCATTCCATCTTTTCATGCGTATGGTCATAAGTCTTCCTGTCAAGTAAGACATGGTTAACATTGTGCTACATATCTTTAAAGCTTACAGTATAAATTCAGGTTTAATTTTGTATGGTCCTCTGCGTTGTGATGGTTTTGGACTTTCTGATGGTGAAGTGATGGAGCGTCTTTGGTCTTACCTCAGGAGATTCACTCGGATGACTAAGGAAATGTGCCCTTCCCACTGTACTGATGTCCTTGCACATGCTTTGTTATACTATGGCTATATGACAAAGAAAAAGCTTGGTGTGTTGGTATTATATGATGTGATACATTACTATCAGGTTCCATATATATGTATAGCTTCACTTCTCCTCCAGCGTTGGAATAAAGCTAATGAAATGAAATGTGTTGCTATTCAGCAGTTCACTTCCCTTATAGCTCATGTCCAAGGTGATCTGTTAATCGTGCATACAATTATCCATTCTATTGATGGTTACCTAAATACCATGACTACATGTACATCCATGATCATGATTAATCTTAACTCTTTCATAATAGCTACTGAATGATCATGAGCACATATTAATATGGCATGCACAGTTAATTTTGCACTCCCACACATGTGCATGCATGCACTAAATTTCATGACTCATGCACATCAACTGAATCTATTAACTGGTGTGTATGTGAATATGACTATTGTGCACCATTTCCATCAACCAACTGCATGTGTGTACAAAACTGGCTATAAGCCTCCCAAAAGCCCAAGGTTGATAATTAAATGTGACATGATGTGTGATGTGTATATAATTATACGACTGCACTAAAAAAATATTACCTGTCAATATTATATCTGTCAACCTGCTATATGTAAGAGCTAGCCACAATTTGCAAATTTTAATTGGTCAAATGTCTAGCTAGCTAGACATTTGACCGGCAATTAAAATATTATTGTGCAATCTACCATTATAGTACACAAGTTCATATGTGTTATATAATCATGTTGTTTGTCCTCCTGTTGAATGTGTTGTGTCTTTCCCCTTCCTTTATATATTGCTCCACTGTCACAGTATTAGTATATTGTTGTGTGTCCTCTTGGACTGTGGATTTTGATGTTTTATGATGCTTATGCTATGCGTCTTGTTTTTCTTGTGTCTCAAAGTACACACTAGCTTCTCTATTGCTTCATCTCCCTTGTGTGTGTTTGTGCCATCCTTTACTATAATTACTCTGTTAGAAATTTTGAAATATAAAAAATGCACAATATTTGACATCCATTAATCTCTCTATACAATTATTTAACTCTTCTCATCAGCTATATAATAGCTACTGCTATTGACAATAAATTACTACTGCTGTCAGGTATAGATATTATGTTAAAACTTTTAATTATATAATTATGTGAGCTTACTGAGTGATGGGTTATTAGATACTGGATATTTTGCCTCCCCATTTTATGCCAGTTTGATTCGTCTCCCACTCTCCACCCCCATGCATATTACTGTTATGCAAACATATACATTGTGCATTGAGGAGACATGCTGTCTGACTGTTCCTGATCTAATAATTCCTTCCCAGATCATTGATTTATAATTATGGCAGTACCAGTGTAGTGCTGAAGTTTCTGGTCAGGCATGTTATTAGTGACAAACATGCAGCTGCTGCGTAATGGAAATCAGCAGCTATGAGAGTTGTCAACAGGTTATCCACTACATGGGAGAGGTGATGTCACCGTGATCATGTAACCTGATTATGCATGGGACAGTGGCCAAACTTGTTTTGCAATTCATCAACCTTTGGATAGATCTGCAGTCAACGTCACTGCATCACAGGCTATTAGAGGGCTATAGTATCATATGAGCTGGAGTGATGGGTCATGATTCACCTAGTTTACCCATGCTATATATGTTCCACTCATCTTCCAGTATTTTACCTGTTATGTTATATTGTACATGTATAACCGTTATTTTTGTTAGAGATCGTTATGAATAAAGTACTGAGTTGTAGCTAGTAGTAGCTACCAGTAACCACTAAGCCAATACAAAATATTTCAAACAATACCATGCATGCATGGAGCCCATCTTTTCAAGTTATGCATGGTTTTGGCATACATAATATTTTGGTTGTCAACCATAGTTTCCCTGACCGAGAGTGTAGCACCAGCTTCATAGGCATAATTCTTTCTTGTAAGAATAGCATCTTTCTTCTCTATCACTCTGTTAGACCTGGCCCAATATAGGGGTAGATGAAAAGGAAAAAACGTGTATAATTATACATAATATGTTATATAACCAAACAGTAGCTATATGTTTCGTATATCATTGAAGCATTATTAAGCTTATGTTAATTATTCAATAACTATTCCGTGACTTTTTTTTTCCAAGCTACCGTGCACACTAAACAGAAAAAAAAATGTCCCAAAAGTCCACATAGTGTTGCTACATGCATAGTACTAGTAGGGCCACACAATGCAAGCAGGCACCTACAGTGCAATTTTGTGCAAATCGGGTAACGGTCGTCACGTTTATACGTACGCGTGGCCACGCCCATCACGTAGAGCGTGGGCGTAAAACGTTGCAAATGCATGGCTTCCCTATACAAACATAATATTATGGGAAGTGCAATAACTTTAATGAGTCAAAGGCGTGAATCAAAAATCCCTTCCGTCAAATTTCTAGATCTAGTTTTGATCCATTCTGCATGCCCATATAAAAATTATGCCCCCAAGTGCTCCCAAAAGCCCCACGAATTAGATTTAATTCTTCTACTTAGTGTGTAATTTGTCTAAAATCATTCTTGACTATCGAGCAATAACCACGCCCATCGATCGCCTGGAGAGACTTTGACCGTTCTTAAGCTGCCCCCGATTCCGCTTGACCAGCTCCAAAATTTTGCCTTGACCGCTTGACCTCACTTTGACCCCGATCGCGGGTGGGAGCCTACAGTCGCCTATGCAGTGGCGCATGTACTTGTCACTCCGCGCCCGGGCAGAGGCGTATGAAGTGGCTATGCCACTCCTGAAGCCACCAGAGAAGCTCCAATTATTAAAATGGAACGTGTACTTTGACTCTGGTTGCACCTGTGTCAAAGAAACCTCGACCGTTGCCCATCCGGAACAAATTCGCTGATTTTCTGGAAATCCGGAACAGATCCGCTGGTGAATAAATTCCGGCGGAACAAATTCGCGGACCGAAACAAAGTTCTCTATGGCAGTTCACCAGACTCTTTCTCTCCGTGAGAGTAGAGTCTGGCCACGCGAGACTACGATTTGGGGACGGGGGGGGGGGGGGGGGGTGCCCACATAACGGGGGTGCCCACATCACGGGGGTCCCCATATCGCTCCTACACCGGAACCTAAACCCTGTCACAATAGCGCGCGAAATTTTATAGGTGCCATTTATGCCACTTGACCCTGCTAGATGATTAATTTTTAGTCAGTGCTCAGTGGCTCGCCCGGATCGGTCGGTCCCTAGCTACCAGTATCAACCAGTGCTTGAACATCAACGGCGACGGTTCCCAACCGTTCTCTTCTTACAATACGGGAGACGATACTCGAACATCAACGGACGCGATCACAGCGCCGGTTCCCAACGGCCCTTTCTTCTTACAACACTGGTGACGGTACTCGAACATCAACGGACGCGATCACGGCGCCGGTTCCCAACGGCCCTTTCTTCTTACAACACCGGTGACGGTACTCTGAGCCATAATAATTGCGTCCCAGTGCCGGGACTCTAGACACAGCGTTTTAAAACGGTCCGGTATCGCTATACATGCAGCTTTTCCTGGCCTGCGGGGTGCCGGCTGGCCGACGGTGAGACGATTGTACGAGACTGAGGTGAATGTATGATACTTGAGCCACTGCTAGCTACAACTCACACCTAGCGATGAAAAACGACCGTTTGAGGTTAGTCATTTCTTTCAACATTAACTATACCAATAGTGAATAATTGCAGTGCACTGTGCCAGTCAACACGTACACCGTGACATGGCCAACACGGCCTAGTGTCGTCAATGACAGTAGATTACTATGATTGACATGATTAATTAGTGGTGTACTAGTGTCCCACTAGTCTTGTGAAATAGTACTATAAGGTCACAAAAAGTGGGTGATTTTAATTGATATGCATCCGGGGGGGCATATCCATGTACCGCTTCATGTTCTCTCCTACAAAGTGCAGCTGCATGCCCAGTGCTAGCTCTCCACCATGCTACTCATATAGCTACTATGTAATAGTTATATCATGGGTACGAGGGAGAGCCGGTTTAATATTACACTTTGAGTTCCCTTGAGCTACTGATCAGTATTGCACTGTGGGTATTGTGGAGCTATTCATATTGCACTGTGCATGGCTTACCTGAGGGTGCTCATAATATTATTGCACTGCTTGTCTCTTAGGTAGTGCCATGCAGTGGTGTAGCTAACTCATAAACATTGGTGTGGCTAAGGGGTTTCAAAACGGAAGAAATGGCTAGTGGTAGTTCTTATACAGCCATGGTTCATCTTTATTTTTCCGGGCTAAGCTCGAAGGAAGTTTGTTGTTCAGGTTAATTGGTGTGGTGAGAGCCACACTCTGCCATACCCTGGCTACGCCACTGGTAGTGCATTATGGTGTATATTTTACTTAGCAACAACATAGCAATGGGATATATAATTATACTTGCCATGGCCTGCAGCTGCTCTGTAAATGTTCACATTGTGGAGTGGAGAATGAGAACATAAGGGGAATTGCTCCACATGTGAAATTATGGTAACAATAAAATATGCAGTAGTCTATATATATATAGGAACATGGTTAGGGGGTCGGGGGGGGGGGCAATTCATAGGGTGTCCAACCGAAAATATGAAGGTATGCAAAATCACTCCGCTGCAGCGTTTTCTAGCAGAACCCACCTAGGCAAGTTACAAATCACACTATAAATCGGGAAAGCTCTCAAAAAAATGTGCGTCAAACGCAATTAAAGTGTTGTCGTGTAAACACGAAAAATGGTACGTGACCAAAACCCATAATAGTTATAATGGTGTACACTGTGCGACTAAGAAAGGTGAAAGCATCACCAGAAGCTATTTTCTGGATGCATCCATGGACAGAGCAAGAGTAAATAGCTTGGATACCCCTTCTGAAGTCGCAATCTCCTAACATCATAGTAGACCAGCATTTGGTCACGTACCATTTTCGTGTTTACACGACAACATTTTCATTGCGTTTGACGCACATTTTTTCAAGAGCTATCCCGATTTATAGTGTGCTTTGTAACTTGCCTAGGTGGGTTCTGCTAGAAAACGCTGCAGCAGAGTGATTTTGCTTACCTTCATATTTTCGGTTGGACTCCCTACAATTCAGCATAATGCAAGCTCAAGAAAATAGGGGGGGGGGGGGGCTCTTACTAATACTATGCTGGAGGGCACCCCCTGCCCTCCAGCATATATAGTCTATACCACTGAGAGTATATTATAATAGAAGAGAGAGGGAGAGTATCCTACTCTGTATATGGCTATGCGAACGCATTGCGGGTATATGCCCTTGAAAACTGTAGTATACCACACCAACCACCTTGTAGTTAAGTGAGTGTTGGCCAATAATTGGCCCAGTCTTCACAGTTTGTTTAACACAACCACTCAAACTTAATTATCCGCAATGCTTTTGCACAGCAGTATATGGAGTAGGATACTCTCTCTCCTTCTATCATAATTATACTCTCAGGGGCGGATCCAGGGGGGTCATGGGGGCAGATGACCCCCCCTCAGCCTGAAAATGATGGCAAGCTTCAGAAACATTGAGCCATTTAGCTTAGCTAAACTTCAACTTTTTCAAATATTTTCAAGTTGTTGCAGCATCAAGCATAGTAGTCTCACCTCAAAAGTTCCAAACTTAGTCTAAATAGAGAATTTTACTGTCAAACAGCCTCGCGATCGCGGCAATTAGGGGGCGTGGTTAATCCGTTTGTGGGCGTGTCCAAAAATTTTGCGCGCGTGCTTCGCACGCGTATAGTGCTTTGACCCCTTTCCTGAAATCCTGTATCCGCCCCTGTACTCTTGCCTATACAAATCGACATCCACTTTTTCTTTACTTTGTCATGCTATTTTACGGCATTTTTGTGCAGTATAGCTAGTTTGCCCCCAGCCTTAACTTGATAATTTGGCTGTTTTCATTGATTTCTTAAGAATGTCCCGATTTTAGACCAAAAGTCCCGCTTTTTGAGGGATATTTTCCTGTTTTTGGTTTTGGACAGGTTGGTAGGTATGTATGGAGTTTCTAATTTGTTGTCTAGAATTTTGAGCATGCAGTCATAGCTACCATACTAAGAGCAGGGACGTATAAATTATACTATCGACATCCAAAATCTGTTAGGGTATGACAAAAGGGGCTTTAATGCCAACACATCAACCTTTTTTTTTCATAATAGTTAGTCACCAAGGCCAAGGGATCTACGGTATTTAGAATCCCAATGCCCCCTGGGCTGTGACACCCGAGCGAAGCGAGGGTATTACAAAGGGGACAGAGGGATTCTAAATACTGTGGATCCTATTGGCCAAGGTGTGCTAAGTTATTTAGAATTTTACAACTGTCGCTATGGTAGTAAAGCTATTTGCCTTGGAGCTATCACATTATCATGGATCCTATTGGCCAACTTTTACAAGTAATTAAGTAAAATTACAGGTAACTAAGTAAAATTTACAAGTAACTAAGCTACTTATTTACCTCCTACTAACCAATCAGATTATAGGAAACTAACAGAAAAATTCTAATCTATGATAACTTCCGATGCCAAAAAAATGCAACATGAGGTTGACATGAGTAGCAATGAGGTAATACAAGCACGTAACCATATAATGTATAGTGAATAAAAATTATATGATAGAATGCTTAAAAGAATTTAACATTAGTAGGGAGTCATTGTTGATTATTCCAGAGGGAGATAGCATGAGGATAGAAAGAGAAATGAAATTGTGAGGAATGGGTATACTCAATTGTTGCAGCTGGATTGGATTTCTGCACCTGCTGTAGGTAATTCACTGGGGCAGATTGGCAGTCAGTTAAACAAAGAACTATTTTGTACAAATGACACAGTTTGGCTGCTCTACGTCTATCATAAGGGCTTAGCTAATGCAAACATGAAACCAAACAGCAACTTAGCTAACTAATGTACACCTAGCTATCCGTGTGTATTAGCTAAGTTGCTGTTTGGTTTTGAAAACATTGGTGTATGAAGTCCTAGCTAGCTATATAGTCACAGTAACATGAGTAAAGATCAAAGGCACTGCCTATTGTCTATCAGGAGTGCATATAGGCTCCAACTGTCCCGGATTTTTAGCAATTGTCCCAGGTACCGGAAGGCTCTACTACTCTTCTATTGTTGGTCCCGGATGAGGGCCAGACACTAGCTACCACATTACTACAAGTAATATATTTTTGGTGGTAAAATGAACAAGCTTGCTTGTGGTAGTGTCTTACAAACAGTGGTTTTGCAGTAAAAACACTACACTATAGGTCTACTTAGCTCACAAATGCATGCTCTAGCTTCTAGAAATTCTGTTTTGGCATCATGGTCATCAAATTAAATCGTTTAGGGTGTGGTGTGGGTGGAGCTTTAATTAACGATAGGCGGGGTAGTGGGTGTACATGTGGTGCTCTTCAGGGAAAGTTGATGTGTTAGACGAAGTTCATTAGCTATGCACAACCTTATATGGAATGGCCAGCTGCAGGGCCTAGGGCATTTCCATTGGCTTAGCTCTGACCACACTCAGTTGAGATAGAGTCAACACAACCGCCCTACTACAACCACACTACAAGCTGACACAGACTAAGTTTATTAGCCGGTCCAGTGTGGCTTGTACTAAGTAATCTACTATGCATTGCACCAGCTGCACGTTCCAAATAGGTAATATGTAAAAAGCGGAATGCGGAATGGAATGGAATGTGGAATGGAATATGGAATGGACTATGGAACACACTTAGTTTACCACAAACATGCTAATTATGTGGCCGTGCCCAATAATTACTCACTACCTGTACAAAGGGTGAAGCGATTATTATAATTATTCATGTATGTGTACACGTATCTCCACCACTGTAACATGTAGCCGTCTGAGTCATAAAAACTGTTTCCTATAAGCTTCATGCTATGAAAGTCAGCCATGGTATTAACATCATCTCCTGTAGCATGCTGTAGAAGCCATTCTTGTGTATAACAATCTTTCAAAATACAAGATTAGTGCAGCGGCTCCTTCCCCATGCATACTGTGTTGATAAATAGAACGAACAGTCATCCATGAGATATGGTCCATTATAATAATTAGGATACCTAAGAGCTATGACCATGATCTAGCTAGCTAGTTTTCAGTAAACAATCTGCTTGAATAATAGATCACCTCAGCTAGTTGTCAAACTCAGTACTGAACCTCAGACTACTCAGAGGGTGGCAGATTAGTGTCATGCATAGGTATAATCTATAACTATTCTCCTCGCCTTTACCACTCCTAGGTTAGCTTCAGAGATGAGGTTATTCTTTAATAGGTACATAGTCAGTGGCGTCCCTAGGTACTTGTGTACATGCTTATAATTCAGTATTATTGCACAGGTGGATGTATAAAGCATGAAAGTAATGGAACTTTACAAGCATGTAGTATTCTTAGACTGTATTTTACTGTAAACAGTGCAACCGTTGCAATGTTCCTGTGGTTGTGTTGCAAACAGTGTAGCTAGCTATACACAGGGAGTTGTCTGTTATGGGCTAGGTAGACATCAAAAAGTATATTTTAAGGGGTGCACTGGTGTATTGACTGGGTGTACATGAACCCACATGCACCCCCCCCCCCCCATGAAGCCACTGTATGTAGTACAAATGTCATGTATACTAGTCACAAATGTATACAGCATTCTAGATCTGTGTATATGCTATACAAGTGTTACAATAGACTGGCACTGGATAGTTAGTAATAGGATGGTTTGATCACATAATTATCCTTTAAAAGGTATATTAAGCACATTCCATATTCCATTCCACATTCCATTCCATTCCACATTCCGCTTTTTACATCTTACCCTCAATTGTTGCAGCTGGATTGGATTTCTGCGCCTGCTGTAGATGATGGGCTTCTGGGTCACTGGGGCAGATTGGCAGTAAACAATGAACTATTTTGTACAAGTGGCACAGTTTGGCTGCTCTACATCTATCTGAAAGTGCTTAGCTAATACAAACATGAAACCAAACAGCAACTTAGCTAACTAATGCACACCTATCCATGTGTATTAGCTAAGCTGCTGTTTGATTTTTGAAACGTTGGGTGTATGAAGTCCTAGCTAGCTATATAGTACTATGGTTACAGTAAAGATCAAAGGCACCACCTGTTGTCTATACAACATAGTAATCACGAGCCACGGTATAATTGCCTGTAGTATTGAACCACTAGCCATGGTATAACTGCCTATTAATCACACACTTCCAAATACAATTAGGGCAGTAATCGGTACTCTTACTTGTACGAGTATGGCCAGTAATAGTACAAGCGATAGCGAGTGCTATTAAGTCATATGAATACAAGTAAGAGTACTGTTGCTGCCCTAATTGTACGAGGATTAAAGTGTGTGATTAATTAATAATAGTATAGAATTTGCCCTATAGAGGCTACAGCAGTAATACCGATTACAGACTGAGAGTACAATTACAGCTGTAATCAGTACTCTTGTCTATGGGAGAAATGTATTGTGACTGTAATCACTATACTATTAGCATAGGGCAGTTATACCACAGCTAGGGGAGTTATACCATGGGAAGGTACAATGTGTTGTGTACCATGATAGTACAAGCCACTTATACCATAGATTATTGAGCATATACAGGACTGGAAACGGGATCACGTGCACCATAGTCCTGCATATTAACGCCCCTGAAACACTCCCCCGAATACTTAACGCTCGCAATGATTTAGTGAAAGGTCACCTTTCGAGGACGTTTGACTAGCTCATGGATGAACTGTCAAGCAATTCACGGCAAAAACCAGGGCCAGTAGTGTTCTTGAGATATCGTTCGGTTTGTCTGAAGCTTTGTTTGTTTGTCAACCCAAAAGCCAGGAGCTCTCGACACGAGTTTGTTCGTCGAAGCAGCTAGTTTGAGGTAAGTCAGAAACTTTTGTCTCCCTCTACCATGAGATACCTACGACTGGCGGCCTTCTGGACACCTTCAGTCTATTTGTACTTGGTTGAAGTATTGCATAGGAACCTTTTGAATCTTCGAACGTTGCTTAGAACAGTGTTATACAGCCAAACAGCTTGGAAAAATGGCTTACTAAGCTTAGTTAAAATGTCGAAATTTTGTCTCCCTCCCTTACTTTCTGTTGTGACTCTTCATAGCTTTCTTAGCTACTCACAGAACTGAAGTACAGGGCTTGTAGCATTGTATGGGCTATAGAATAACCAGCTGTCTTCATCACGAAGTTGAAACAAAGCGATAGCATCTACCCATTTCCACCATTTTAGGTAAATTTTTTTGCCCTCGTGGCCTATTCCCATATCAACGTATTGTGGCCAAGTATTCGGGGGAGTGTCTCGCGAAATTAATCCGTTTCCAATCCCGTATGCGTAGTAGCTCTATAATCTATGCTTATACTATAAGCTTATAGTGGTTATTTGATTGTACACTCGAGGCGTGCTTTTAAAGCACTCAGCTTTGCCTTGTGGTTTAAATGCCTGCCTCTCGTGTACACTCAAGGCTATAGTATAACTATAACATATGCTGTGCAACTTACATACTATGGCTGTATAGATACTGTGTAGTAGCAACAATTTTTCAGTAGTGTATCCAGTGTGCCATGATGAGGACTTAGCTAGCTACTAGCTGGGTACGGAAAGTACCAGCGACCAAATAGACAATGCTTGGTTGGGATGAAATAGTTCTTGTGTGTTTTGCAGTGGTGTAATTAGTATAAAACTGGTCTATTATCATAATATTATTATATTTGTCTTAATTTGTCTACACATGTGCAAACATACACACACATAATACAATCCAGGCATGTGCACTACCTAATTCTCCCATTTGGAGTATTGCCTCTATTCTTGCTAATAATGCTCTTTTATTTCAATTATACTCGGCCAGTGCCTACACAGCACAAAGCTACAACAAACCTGGCATACAGGCCAAAAGAACTTGTAGAACTCAATGCAGTAGATACCAATGTGAGTGATCATGGCAAATTTGTAACTTTCGCTATAGACAACAAATTAGAAACTCTGGCCGACACTGGAAGTAAAACTGCAAACATAGCCGATAGAATGTTTGCCTTGCCCAAGAAGATTTTAACTTGGTTTCATAACTTCACCGGTGGGACTCCGGATCCTGAGTCAATATCCATAGTAGATATTCCATCCAACAAGTCTTATGCAGAAAGCTATGGCTATTTGTTTCCAAGAGCTGCCTTCTTTGATAAGAGAGCACGAGGAAACTATAAGAATGCCACGGTGATATTGACTCATGTCATCAAAAGTATGGTTAAACCAGTCGGGTGCATTGTTGATGGCTATCATATATTCAAAGTGGAGCTAAAAGCACTCAGAAATAATGGGTGGATCCATAGAAGGCACCCTGAGTGCACATATGATAATGTTTTCATTTTCTGCTTTGACACACCAGGTCGCAACAACAGCAAAGTGTCCATCATGTATGAAAACCCCAAGAATAAGTCTGAAATTTTCATAATTGATTCCGAGCATCCTCTCTTTGTACCGAAATCTAGAGATAATTCCAAAGAATTTGCTTCAAGTGTTATGGCATGTACAACTGTCTTTGGCACACCACCTTATTTTGGTGCGTGGCTGCGTTATCAAAAAACAATAGGAGTAGATTTAGTGTACGTAAATGCTGCAGAAACTTTCCTTTGTGTGGATGCATACAAGGATACCTTCCTCCAGGAGTCCATCAGAAATGGGTTTGTTCAGTTAAAGGTCTGGAAGGAGTACCTCAAACCAGGAGCCTTATTCTATCACTCTCAAGCTCTCTACTATCAAAACTGCCTCTACAGGTTTCAAGGAGTTTATAACTATGCTATCATGAGCGACTTTGATGATTTTTTAATCCCAGTTCGTGGCAAAGACATTGGTGAAATTTTACAGACAATATTTGATCCAAACCCCAAACTTGGTAGTATATCTCTCGATTGGTTACGATACTTTGAGCCAGATGGTGGCTTCAACTATGATGTAGTATTGGCTGGCAATTTCACTCAGTACATTGAAGCCAAGCCTGGCACAGACGAGCATAATTGTAAATCAATTCACAAACTCTCAGCCACCTCTGAAGTGGGCATACATGCCATTGCAGTACAAATGAAAGGGTACAACAGGAAACATGCTGCACGGAATGCGGTGTACATGGCACATTTTAAGAACAAGCAACGACCATTTCATTTTGCCACAGAGCAATGCTAGTAGCCAATAAAATGCCTCCACCCCTACATGGTTGGCATCCACAGCTATTGTGAAAATGCCACAGAGTATTGATCACCTTATTAATATTAAATGCATTGTACATTATTATCAGCATGCATGTATAGCTTGAAGTTGAAGAAGGCTCAATCATCAATAATTTTCAGACCACTTTGTGGACTTGTCTTATACTGTAAAAACAGAGGTGGAAACTTTTCCCTCAGCAGTGTAAAAGTCACACTTTAAGCCATTACCACCATTATAGTGGATTTACACGTGGTGTGGTTTCTACACCACCTAAGGCATACAGTAACCACTCATGCTCAGTGTACCGTCTTGCACAGTCCACCACCATTTAGGTGGTACTTTGTAGCTAGGCCTGTGATGTGCATGTGACTCAAATTCAAAATAGTGCAAGCAGCTGCAAATAGCCAGTAAAATGTTTTCTATTTGAAGAAAAAGCCCAAAAGGAGAGCTGTCTGATCAAGAAAATGAGTATAAGTGGTAAACAAAGTTACCAAACATGAGTCCTCATAAAAAGTAAGTTTATCTTGCTTCCATATTATGTATGCCACATTGATGTCATTGATATTGCCAGTGGTGATGTCAGCCTTGTGGTAACTACTCATGGTAGCTACAGTGGCCCTGAACCTCTTCGGAATAAAAGAAAGGGACTTCACTAACTTCACTGTTCCTGTAACTTGCAGCTAATTTTAGTGTAATGCCAGCCTGTTTTTGAAGCCATATTTGAGTATGATTAGCTACCAGTACAGTGCATATCAAACTTACCCACATATATGGTCTAATCACAATTGCAACTTAGGTTATCGTGGAAAACAGTCCAGCTGCAAACAAAACTAAAGCAGTTAGAGACTTGTGTAGCAAGTTCATCCTGATTGTTTTACTCGTGTCAAATATTTACTCAAACAGGGAGTCCACAGTGACTCTTTAATCAACCTTTGATGAGGCTTTACAACTAGGACTATATGTAGCTCACAATGGTAAGAATGCCATAGCTACTTGCATGTTTACATTGAACACAGCTACATACTTTTTGGTACAGTCTGCATCAAGACAACACAAGACACTTGACCAGTGGCGTTGCCAGTGGAGTGCATGTGGGTTCATATGCACCCAGTCCAACACCATGCAGTGCACCCCCTAAAATGTATTTTTTGATAGCCCATAACAGACAGTACATGGTTACAACACAACCACAGGAACAAACATGACATGATACTACATGCACATAATTATATCAGGCAGTGCACCTGTTGCAACTGTCTGAGTATATTATGTATAGGTTTGTAAAGCTTGGCTAGTTTTATGCCTTATGCATCCACCTGCACTGCAAAAAACAAGTGTTAGTTTACCCCATCTTAGGTTACGGTAACCTGAGTTGTTGCACTGATATAGCTATATAAGAATGCAGTTCGTGACCATTCATGATTATGGAATGTACATTTGAAGTGTTTCCTCTAATTTAAGCTTAACATACTTGAAGCCAAGCCATACATATACCCAGACATGCATGAAGTTGCTATGACTACCAAGCACAGAGACATGAAGGTGAACAACATTAAGTGAAGTGGTTGCAATTGGTAATTGAAGTAAGTGAAGTGGTAATTACCAGAAACACTGCAAATACTTTTGCTTCTCTTGGCTCTCTATAGCAACTGCACATCTCAAGAAATATATGTGTTAGTAATAGATAATACAAAGCTGAAAGAGCACTTCATAGGCATAATTATATCATCAGTGCAACTCAGGTAATGTAAGCTGGGTTAAACTAACCCTTATGTTTTTGCAGTGTGTGTAATAATACCAAATTATTGTATGAAGCCATATAAGATCAAAGGCTAAAAGTGTGCTTTATTTTCCATACTGTGTGCAAGTGTGCCAGTGTATTTGCCCCAAAAGTGTGCTATAATTATTATTCCAAAGTGTGCTGTATTTTCCCTTTGATCTTGTACTATGCAAACATAGTCTATACACAAATTCACGAATCTTGATAAGTGATACACTATGCATTTGCATTAGCATGTACTGTACATGTACTGTACATGTACTCTTCAACATGGCCTCGTGATCCGGATAGAGGCTAGCTGCTTTCCTGCGCTGCTAAACATAGACAGAAGGGTGATCAGTCATCAATAGCTCGGTGAATCCAGACTTGGGTGGACGAACGAGTGATTCAGAGCCCTGAGTTGAAAGCGAGTTCGATCGCGAATGGCCACGCCCTTAGCTAGCACTGAGCCTTCTCTCAATCGGGAGAGCTGACAGGTACAGCAAAATGACTCGCTCTCTCAGGCTGGTTGGTGGAGTCCTTCAAAAGTGTCGCTGAAGGGTCTGCTGCACTGCATAGATAGCCTATTATGGCTTGGGGGCTGATTTTCAGCAACCATAGAGTTCGAAGACGACAGCAGCGATCATTCGGGTATGGTGAGGAGCTTCGCCTGGCCATTTGTAACAGCAGTGAGCTTCGATAGTACAGAGAGACTACGTTCATCCTCGAGAGCAGCAGGAAAGGTGAGGTAAGAATCCCGCGGAAGAAAATCTTTCACGCAAAATCGAAATCTGGTAACGTAGGCACATCTCCCCAGTCCAGGGACTCACCGAGCTAGGAGCTGATCACCCTTCTGTCTTTGTTCAGCCATAGTTCAGCAGTGCAGAGCAGCTAGTCTCGAGCAATCGCTTCGATATTCAAAATTAATACAGTTGGGTTAGCTACGTAGCTATGAGAAATGCACACGCACTCACATAGCAACGCATGCTTAAGCGGAAACCACATACAATAAATCAGTTAAAACACCGGTTCGCCCGGTGCTTTAACTAGTATTTATAAGTATGCACCCAGTACATAGCCTCGTCCCCAGGCTCCCCGATCTTTTCAACGCACGCGTTAGAGAAGAGGGGGAGCCTGGGATCTAATGTCACGTGCGCGACGTAGGCCCATATACTAGGGTAGGAAGGGTGGCGGATCGTGAAAATTGCGCGTGGGCGAGCGCGATTTTCGAGCGCTCTGGTTCAATACGGGTGAAAAAGAAGACTACACTGACTGTCAGCGAGGGTAGTACGATCCTTAGAGGCCTCGCAGAGCTTCGTTTGATCGACAGAAGACGCCAAACAGGTTTCAGTGAAATCGACGCTTTGCGGCCGCAAGGCTAGCGCAACGCCATTTTGCCAACATTTGTCACATGACTTTAGATCCCAGGCCTTCTCTCGTTTTTTTCCTGCAAGTGAAAAAAGCTGAGAGGGGGCTGCATGGGGACGAGGCTACCCAATACACACACTAGCTACCTAGGGACGCCACTGCACTTGACATTTGGTGAACAGATACTGCTGTATGCATCTCTATCCTACAGTGTAAGTATCTGTTCTGCTGGGAAGCTACGTACTACATGTCCAATTATCATGTTCCTAATACCTACAATTATAATTTGTATGTCTATGCCTAGTCTAGCAAGCTAAACCCTCTCCTGCTGCTGTTTAGTTGGCATGGTTTCATAAGCATTAAAGAGAGAGGGTTTACCTCATTAGCATAAGGGTGCAGGACTGGATCAATATATTAAATATACTTGATTATATTCCAATTATATGTATAACTGTATAGTTGGTAAATAGATCAATATACAAAATTATATATCATTATGTATAATACCTGTGAACCAATAGCATAAATTATACAATTAGACAGACAGCATGCTAATTATGGTATAATTATTGTATACTCAGTACAACAGCATAATAATATTATACTGAGTCATAGTATAATTTGCATAATTAATATAACTATACAATCATTATACAATAATTATACAATTTTATACTCTATACAATCTAACTGTATAATGCATATTTATGTATACTTATACTAAAGAATGCTTCGTTGGTTTCAGAGTCACGTGTCTAGCATGTCAATCATTATTAAGTTTAAACACGTGTTTAGAGTGTTGGCCGTTATTAACTTTAAGCACGTGTCTAGAGTGTCAGTCGTTATTAAGTTTAAGCATGTGTCTAGAGTGTCTGTCATTATTAAGCTTAAGCACGTGTCTAGAGTGTCAGTCGTTATTAAGTTTAAGCACGTCTCTAGAGTGTCTTGACCTTATGTCTAATGCCTTGACCTTATGTTTGTAATACATGTGCTGTATAGCTGAAAAGATTCACTGTGCAGAAAAAGGTTTACACCACCCTTTCTCATTGGCTACTTAAACTCAAGCACTCACAGATAAGCTGTTTTGGCTGCCATATGCTATTGCATAGCCTGCCTTTCAACCCACGTTCACTAATTTGTTTTAAATTAATGCTAGTTAGCTAATGTCAGCATGAACTGAATAGCTAGTTGATGTTTAATGGCATACGTTTTCAATACCACTTCCTCTAGTTATGGAAGAGAGGAGAGCCACCTTAATAAAAGGACAACTAGTGCATGCAGTTCTGGCCTCAGATGAAGGGACAGTTGGACTCAACATTTACTGTATTGAGGTGAATAAATTCTCTAGTATACATACAGTGGGGGTAGTCTTGTGCCCAGCCTCTTTATTGCATGTGGAAAAAGAATCTGGTGAAATGGGGTGTCTAGATTCAGTGGAACGTGGAACGGTGGAATGGAATAGTGGAACGGTGGAATGGTGGAATGGTGGAATAGTGGAATGGTGGGCGGGACTAGCCTATTGAACGAGTTGGAGGCGAAAGGTGCTGTCTTGGGCCTTATTCTGTTGACTTTAGAAGGATTTTCAACCTACTTGAAGGCCAGCCGCCTCATAATTAAACTGAAAACCCAGCCAAGTTTGAGTACATTGTAGATCGCGATTCGTCGATAGTCGATAGTACATATTGGCGACCCTTTACCTATTCTTCTTGTACACTGCAAACATACGTATACATGTCCACGTACACACTATAGACTGCTCTGTGTATGCAATGTTTAAGAGTGCATCAGAAACTGATGAATGGGTGGCTCTGTAGTGTGTTAGGCATTTGATTTGACTACATTGCAGAGTAGAGCAGGTATTTGCATGTCATTGGTGTTCTACCTGCTGCTTTTAGTCTAGATTTCAACTTCAGTGATTGAGCAAATATATCAGCCTACTAGCTAATAGTTTTTGTCGTAGCCGCTAGTAGTCAGTTATACCAGTGCCTAAAATATGGGGGCATCACTACCCATTTGGGCAGTGACAAGTAAAATATGGGCAGTGATAAAAGCTAAACTGGCAGTGATGGTTAGCTATACTAACAAACAACTGGTCAAAACGACGTAATTATTATTAGCAGAATGAGGACTTCATCTATGAAGGTTTGCACGTTAGTAACAGGGGCGACACAGAAGTTTCAAAAGTGATACGGCATGTTAGATCTAGATCTATATATTAGCTACATCCAAGACCAAAAATTCTCATGCACATGACCAGTGCATGGTGTCGCCAGTGGGGTTGTGCAGCTTTTCTGTACAAATAATACTATGTAATACGTAGATAGTGAACTATAATAAGTAGCTATAGTGCACCTGGCTTGTTGGTTACCCACTGCACTGTATTACTATTAACAAGCAAATTAAAAGGCAACACACTAATGTATGAAGTGCGTAGTACAACCAGGTTTGTAAAAGTCTATTGTACATAGTGTAGATTCATAGAATGTGCAGTGGCACACCCATGACAAAAGTTATGCAGCTTTTCTGTATAATGCATACTGTACATAGTAGCTAGTACAGTGCACCTGGCTTGTTGTTACCCACTACATATAGCTAATAGCCGTAGTACTATACTACAAAACAAGAACAGCTACATGCACCGTATTGAGTAGGTAGTACAACCAGGTTTCTAAACATACACCTGACCGACTGTAACAGCTACATACTAGGTAGCTATGCACCCAGTGTACAAAGTATCTGGAGACACCACTGCACATGACTGAATGTTAGCTAGATACATCAATGAAAAATGTAACAGTCTTATAACTTGTTTTGGTGCTCCTTTGTTCTGCTTTGCCAATGTTCATTGTCATAAACAAAATGAGGTCTACTGTGCAGTGGCTGACTGAGTGTTGCTTCAAGCATGCACAGGTACTTTCAATTTAGTGGTGCATGGTGTCGCCAGTGGGGTTGTGCAGCTTTTCTGTACAAATAATACTATGTAATACGTAGATAGTGAACTACAACAGGTAGCTATAGTACACCTGGCTTGTTGGTCACCCACTGCACTGTATTACTATTAACAAGCAAATTAAATGGCAACACACTAATTTATAAAGTGCGTAGTACAACCAGGTTTGTAAAAGTCTATTGTACAGTAGATTCATAGAATGTGCAGTAGCACACCCATGACAAAAGTTGTGCAGCTTTTCTGTATAATGCATATCGTACATAGTAGCTAGTACAGTGCACCTGGCTTGTTCATTACCCACTACATATAATATACTATATAGCCGTAGTACTATACTACAAAACAAGAACAGCTACATGCACCATATTGAGTAGGTAGTACAACCAGGTTTTGAAATCAACAGATAAAGCCCCAAAACAACACATTTCGCCGCCACTCCGTTTAATAAGCCCACCATTCCACTATTCCACCATTCCACCATTCCACCATTCCACCATTCCACCATTCCACCATTCCACTATTCCACTGTTCCACTATTCCATTCCACCATTCCACGTTCCATTGAATCTAGACACCCGGTGAAATGTGTATTCAATTTTGGTTCCATGCGCCAAGATGTTGGCGTGGCCAATCAGATTGAAGAACAGTGCTTACGTCACTGGCTTTATTTGAAAAAGATTTCGATACTAACTTGAAAGGGCCAAGAGAGGGCCAGTCTGTCAGGCATTCAGCCAGTAATCAATGAAGCTACCCAACTGTTTGGGGTAGGCTAAGCGTACTTGAAGCTCGGAGAGGCGAGAAGCTCAGATATGCGTATGTGAATCATGATAAAATTTGGCACGAATAGTGGTAATGTGCAAGAATCATACCACGTCACGTACTTATATTGGGAACCAAAATTGAATATGCGTTTCATTAGACTCTTTTCCTCGTGCGATATAGAGACCTGGTGCGAGACTACAGTGGGGGAGGGGGGGCATAGTTCTCCAATCGTCCCACTTTAAGAGAGACCGTCACACTTTTTGGTTCTAGAATTTTGTGCTATCCTTTTTTTGTTCTCTTTGCCCCACTTGAACTATTATTAATTTTGGTATAATTTTGGTTAAGAATGTCCCATATTTTTATGTGTGGCATTAGACGTGGTTGCAATGTTGGGTGTGTAGCTACTGGGAAGTACTATGGGGACAGGTTGCTGAATGTTTTGGGTGGTTGAGATATATAGTTTAGTCTAAGAGTTTGAGCGTTAGGTGGGGGAATTCAAATTCACTGTTTGTTTCACCACCCATATCCTTTTTTCAAATAAGCAAATTAGCTACTACTGTGAACAGTACTGTTGACCCCACTCTCGTTTTTGTGATCACGGCTATTGCAAATGCTTGTATCCTCAACTAGCAAACAACTATCCATCGAACAGTAATGAATGAACTTTGTTGATCTTTAGCCTGCTGGTCTAAGGCTATCATGAACTCCAAATGCAACACCTTGCTCGATCTTCTTTGCTGACTACAGCCTCCATACTAAATCTGAATAATGACCACCTATCCGCATGCAATTCCAAAAAAGTTAGTTTGACCCACAACAGTTATTGTAAACTTACCTGGAGAGGGGAGGAATATTTGAGGCAGCATTTCTAAGTACAACTTCCTAATAGTAATAGATGATTACTAGTCTATTATTATGAGCGAGGTATGCTTTCCTTGAAGTGTTGAGTGTTTGTGTTATGTACTCACTTGTAGAAGCATGCATAATAATTATTATTATTATCAGATACCACTTTGTTATTGTAATACTTGTAATGAATTTTTATTATTCAGGTAATCTGAAAGTATAAAGACAAGCCAAGCATCTTGCTCACTGGGAGAATTTCTGAAGAAGATTGATAATAGAATACAATGTAGATGTACATGAGCATAATAAAGTAACTGCCATAACACTACGTAACACTTTTGTACTTTTGCAATACGTAGTTTATGACATTGTCTAAAAGTAATTATTGTGTAGCTAAATTTAATGATAGCATGTGGGTGGAGGAATTGGTTACCATAGCAACAGTGAATGTATGTACGTAGCAAGATTCCCTTGCAGATCTTGCAAGATTCCTGCAGCAAATCTTGTAAGACTCTTGCATTGTTCTTGCATGCAAGATTGTGCATTGTTCATATCTTGCATGGCTCCAAGACTTGCAAGAAATCTTGCAAGGGTAGACTTGCAAGATTATTGCAAGGTCTTGTAAGATTGTGGCCACTTCTCTTGCAATATGCAAGATTTTTGAGCAAGTATATAAGATTCTCTTGCAATATGTGTCAGATTTTGATGCAAGCCAGCCTGCAAGCTTCTTGCAAGAGCCTTATGTATGGGTACATGTATTGAGAACTCAGTGAGACTGGTCAATACAGGCTCTTGAGGAGAGAGACTATTGCAAAGGACCAGCTACACTGTTTTCTGTTCCATCAGCTACACACGGGGAAAGAAAAGCCTGATTTACTCAATGAAGCATTCCCCCTTTAACAGAATTAATGATATTGCATACAAACAACAGATAAATGTATTAATTTATGTAGCTAATAAATTCCTTGAGAGAGAAAGATCGCATCTTTAATCTTCTGGACATTGACTGCCATTTTCAATTTATCATTTGTGTTGACCACTGGGTCTCCTGGCCTTTACTATCATTAAAATAAAACTGATATCAAAACTTTATGCGCATGCACCAAGGCAGAAAGCACAATGTTTATGAGTAGATCTGGCGCCGACCGTAAGGTCAGTTCCAATAAAAGCACGCCATCTTTGAACGGCTCGCACTAGTGCGCATGCGCCTTTTCGCGTGAATGAACCCCGCAATATTACGGGGTCACTACACACCGCGTTGCCGCAGATCTCGCAATATGACGGGGTCACCATCTGACGACGTCACCATCTGACGACGTCGTAACGCCGACCACGTAATATTGCGGGATCCATGTCGCAATATTATGGGGTAAAACCCGTAACGTCGCGCTCTGATTTTTGTCGTGGCACGCGTACGCATATACGCGTATTGCATGCGTGAATGCTATATATAGTAAACATGCGTGCTATAAATATAGCGCTAGCTAGCTTTATTTATACAGGTTTATTTATACACGGATTACAGTTTAATGCGTAAATCAAAGGAACGCGTGAAGTCGGACCAGCACTGAGTACTTGTCAGAGAAAGTATTCGCTGGATGTACGTGTAAGTTACTCTACATGTTTACCGATTTTCAAGTCTCAGAAAGGCTCCATCGAGGCCCTGATTATTCTCACTGTAATTACCTCATAAATTACACCATAATCACCTCATAACCGCAAAGAAGTAAATTGCTACTGGGGATGTAAAATAATTAAATAATAATGTGAAAGTGCATGTGGTCAAAAGCCTATTAGTCGCTGTTTGCTTGTCGATTGAGCTCTGTTTTTGTTCTGCTGACAATCACATAGTAGCGATATCGGACAAAAAATTTAATTAATTAATTACCCTTCAATTAAAATTTTTAAAATTTGGCCATTGAATAACAGTTACTTAAAGTTTGGTGAAAGTTTGACCTCAATATCTCATTCCAAAGCCGAGATAGAAATTTTTAAACATAAGGGGGTCCTAATCTTTGCATACTTAAGTTTCTAGTACAAATCGTGGCACCAACAAAGATGTTAGATTTCTAGCCATCTTATTTAATCTAGAGTTGTTACAAAGTCACAATTTCAAACATATACCCCTCTCCCACATTATATTACACCTCAGTTACATGCACAATAATTAATTATGCATGCTCTTTGCTACGATTTTGCAACGATTGTTTAGTTTGCATCCAATTTACACGATACTATAATAATTATTATACACAATGAATACAATCTGAGCTATACACTCTCAAAAAGCTCACTATTATTATACAGAAAACTGACATTTGAATGAATCCAGCCTGGCATTTGACTCTTTACTGGCATCACTTGCAGCTTCATTTGAACGATGTAACTTCTGACGGAGAGAATGCATGGAACTATGAGCCATTTTCAATTTACTTTCAAGCTTATTAATAGTTTTAGTTTGTGATTTCATGTCACTTTTTAACCGTTTGATATGAGACTGCACTTCTGCTATTTTATTATCCCAACATTTTATATGCTTATTAATGCTATTAGCACTGAGTCTGCTAAGATTGGAGGTTAGCTTTTCTGCTTTTGCGTTATCGTTTTCATGAGCAGCTTTTTCTACTTCACTTGCTCCTGTTTCCTCAGATGATGTGTACCCATGCTGCACAATGTTTAATGGTTGAAATAAAAGTTGCTTAAGTTCATTATGCTTCTTGTTTTGAGGAAGTTCAGCCCTTTTCTTCTCAAGTCGGCCAACCATTACTTTGACTGAGCTAAACGTTGCAATTGATCCACCACAGAGTTCCTTAGCCCAATCATAGAATAGACTCCATGGAATAATATTATAATACGCCTTTCTTAGTAAACTCAGTTCGTAGACAATACCTTTAGTTAAGTGAGGACAGTGAGGCCAACCTTCCTATTATACTCTCCAGGATAGCTATCACCATTTGACATCATTTAGTACTTCTAAAGTGTGCAAGAATTACATACCTCATTAACTGCAGCTTTATGTTTAGCCATATCTGCATGTGAACACACACACACACACACACACACACACACCACAGCTAAATTAATTCCAATTAATGCCTCCCTGTCCTGCCATTACATCCTTGCACACTCCATACGAGTTACATTTCAGAGTAGACCAGGTAACTGGCTGAGGCACTGGGTAGTAGTGACAAGTAGCACCGCGGAAACAAGACAGCTAACTTCGGACCAGTAGAAATGACGGGGTAGCAATCCGGGCCTTTCCGCTATCGGGAAATACGACTTAGTAAGGTGCTATAGCCAATTTCGATGTGCTGATTCCGAATCTGGATGTTACTTTAGCGTACCAGAAAAGAGTCGGCTGGAAACGAATAGCCAGCGTGTGGAGCAACGATGCGCGTGCTCAAACGCTTAAAAATAATGTCAGATTCGTAATCAGCGACCCCAAATTACCCAGGATAGACCCTATAACTTTGCATTAAGTCCTCCTCCTTCCAGAAATTCCACGGTGCCGCGCGTTCCATTGATTATTTAAATAAATTGCGTACGCGATTTTTTATACGTAAAGTATATGGGTATAAAAAAAGACAAAAATTCAAACGCAAATATCTCGAAAAGTACGCGACCAAATTTCACGGGACAAAGGACACTGGAATCGCCAATGAATACATAATATACGTGAAGAGTCACGAACTACCGAGAATTTTTAACGGTTTTTGCTGATTTTTTTTACTGACCCCCTCCAAATGATAGCTATCTGATATCGCTACACATAGCTACATTGTAAACATAGCTAGCCCTCAGAAGAGCTAGTTGGCTATACTAAAAGTAGAGCTTATATATATACCATAGTCAACAGTAATGTGGGGGATGACCAAATGATAATAATACATAGGTGCCAACCGTCCCGAATATGGCGGAACACTCACGATTTTTGACTACTTGTCCCGCTGTCCCGCTTTACCCTCTGTTCGTCACGACTTTCTGAAGCTGACTTGAAGTAGTAGCTCAGCCTGAGTGTACTAAATGAGCATCAGTCATGAAATCAGAGCCAAGCTAACGGATAGCATACACATGCCAGTAAGCTTAGTTTCTAGGGATTAGCATCAGACTATGCATCAAGCTTTAATAACTTACTTTTTCATGTTCTAGAGTCGACCTAGCAGCTAAGCTAGATAGAGCTATTTCTGGCCACGTCTACTTGCAGTATTGACGACCATTTCCCAATAATCATTAGTGTCCCGCCTTGTGCAGGCAAATCACGATTTTGCCATGCTCTTGTCCCTCTAAGTGAAACTGAGAGGTTGACATGTATGATAATACCTGGCATGGTACAGTCACTGGCCAAGGATACTTCACAAAGTTGGGGGGTTCTCTCTTAAACTGTCAGTATGATCATCATTAATCAGAGTTATGTACATATCCACTGGGGCTCTACACCTGCACTCCATTCATTGTTGGTGGCATGTCCGTAAACAACTGATAGTGGAACATCGATGCTTTGAAATATGCTATGAATGTACCGGCCAATAATATCACCAGGTTGGAAGATGAACATTTCACCATTGCTGTTTCTTGGTTGAGCCGAAGTGAAGTTGAAGAAGGCTCGATCATCAATAATCGTCAGACCATTTTGTGGACTTATCTTAACAAAAAAAGTAGAGCCTTTGTGAACCGACAAGATTGTATGTACAGTTATCTGCTGAGTCAGAATTAGGTCTCCACAGCAGGAAAGTGATGTCATGATTAAGCTCAGAAATAGCCAAGCCCACTGAATTCAAATAGGTGTGTGCACTCCAGCCTGTGATGTAGCCACAACAATCAAACCTCAGGCAAAATGACCAAATAATCAGCTGTGGGTATTAAATAATCAAGTTCTTCTCCTCTTGTAATAAGCTCTTCCATAGGAGTGAGCGATTGAATCTCACACAGTTGCTGAGACACGCCTAATGCAAAAGACCAAAACTTGACTGGGTGAGAGTATTGCGGCTACTGCAAATAGCTACTGACATCACACGGAGGTGGGGTGTCAGCATAAGCTGTATCAGTTATCACTCTGCTATACATATCAAATGTTTGTAGCCCAAGATTGCTACTGGTCATATGTCTGTAGACAATCATTAATGGCCAGTCAGTAGTTTGAATTGCAGTATAAATGTACCATCCGATTACATCACCAGGTTGAAAGAATAATCTTTTATTGTTAGTTGGAAATCAAGTTAAGTTGAAATACTGTCTATCTTCACTCAGTCCAACTCTCAAGTTTGCTCCAATAAACTGAAAAGTATTAGATCCGACAAAACTATAGAGTCTATTGTCTGTAGTGTTAGGCCTCCACAACTAGAAAGTAATATCATGATATAGATGGTCAATAGCTGACTCTCCTGACTTCAACCATGTGCGTGCATGCCAATGCGCGATGTAGCCATGGCAGGCAAACCTTAAGTGAGGTACAATGACCAAATAACCAACAGACACTGATGCACTCACATTCGGCACTATGAAATCAATATTTGCACTTAATAATGAAAGCTGCTGTTGGTGAGGGAAACTTCCAGTTCTATAATCTTGCTGTCCTGTTATTCCTAACATAAGTATGCACCCAACATAAATATACACACTCATTAATCACATGCTCATAGCACTCGCAAAATTAATAGACACCCTGGCAGCTGCAAATCGGACCTTCAATGACATGCAGCATTGAATTAGGAATTAAAGATATTCATATGTTGCATGAATGTATGACTGCCATCTGTCAGAAGCACTATAAATAAAACTTATAAAATTAATATCAACCCAATTTATGCACTATTATTGTAATAGTGAGCACAAATTTAGCTACTCTGTAGGGAAAGCTACATGGCCTAACATTGTGATAAACTTAATTATATCTCACCTGGAGAAGCTAGCAGTAGAATCTTAACCCTTTCATAATAGCTACTGAATAATCATGACCACATAATATGGCATGCACAGTTAATTTTGCACTCCCACACATGTGCATGCACTAAATTTCATGACTCATGCACATCAACCGAATCTATTAACTGGTGTGTATGTGAATGACTATTGTGCACCATTTCCATCAACCATAACCAACTGCATGTGTGTACAAAACTGGCTATAAGCCTCCCAAAAGCCCATGCAAGGTTGATAATTAAATTAATGTGACATGATGTGTGATGTGTATAATTTTATGACTGCACTAAAAAAAAGATTACCTGTCAATATTATATCTGTCAACCTGCCAGTATGTAAGAGCTAGCCACAACTTGCAAATTTTAATTGGTCAAATGTCTAGCTAGCTAGACATTATTTTGACCGGCAATTAAAATATTGTGCAATCTACCATTATAGTACACAAGTTCATATGTGTTCTATAATGTTGTTTGTACTCCTTAAAATCTCACCAGAATGTGTTGTGTCTTTCCCCTTCCTTTATATATATTGCTCCACTGTCACAGTATTAGTATAATATTATTGTTGTGTATCCTCTTGGACTGTGGATTTTGATGTTTTATGATGCTTATGCTATGTGTCTTGTTTTTGTTGTGTCTCAAAGTACACACTAGCTTCTCTATTGCTTCATCTCCCTTGTGTGTGTTTGTGCCATCCTTTACTATTATAATTACTCTGTTAGAAATTTTGAAATATAAAAAATGCACAATATTTGACATCCATTAATCCCTCTATACAATTAATTAACTCTTCTCATCAGCTATAGCTACTGCTATTGACAATAAATTATTACTGCTGTCAGGTATAGATATATGTTAAAACTTTTAATTATACCAGTATATGTGAGCTTACTGAGTGATGGGTTATTAGACACTGGATATTTTGCCTCCCCATGTTATGCCAGTTTGATTCGTCTCCCACTCTCCACCCCCATGCATAGCAATTATATACATTGTGCATTGAGGAGACATGCTGTCTGACTGTTCCTGATCTAATACAGTAGAGGCCAAAAAAAAGTTTACGTAGCGTAACCATAGTACGTAAGTACTACGCAGGGTTGGGTCAAAAGGTACGCAATAAGTACGCCACAAGTACGCCCGCTACAAGCTGCTAATTGCACCGTGGCTGCGTAGTTACTCTACGTTATTACATAACGTGGCAAGTGGTGTACACTAGTACGCAGGCTGGTCCGCCCACAATGTCACACATAGACAGTGCTAATCAGGAAGCATGCGCACAGCTACTACGTTTATACTACAGTGTTAGTACGCTGCGTAGGCTTCCTATCTACGCACGTAATACGCTTACGCTACGTAAACTTTTATTTGGCTGCTACTGTAATTCCTTCCCAGATCATTGATTTATAATTATGGCAGTACCAGTGTACATGTACTGCTGAAATTTCTGGTCGGGCATGTTATTAGTGACAAAAATACAGCTGCTGCGTAATGGAAATCAGCAGCTATGAGAGTTGTCAACAGGTTATCCACTACATGGGAGAGGTGATGTCACCATGATCATGTAACCTGATTATGCATGGACAGTGGCCAAACTTGTTTTGCAATTCGTCAACCTTTGGATAGATCTGCAGTCACTTAAACGTTACTGCATCACAGGCTATTAGCGGGCTATAGTATCATACGAGCTGGAGTGATGGGTCATGATTCACCTAGCTTACCCCTGCTATATATGAAACAATAATTAAAGTAATTTCTTAAAAGCTTGTAGGGACGAAGCAGACACTTGCTCTTCCGTCAAATTATTCCACAAAGATATGGAATTGGGTATAAAAAAGAATTGGTGTGTGCAAAGGGCTGATCATGACTAATAACCATGTGATGGGATCTAGTAGAGTAATGATTTGAAGGGCGCACAAAAATATCTTGGGGAAAATAACAGTGACCATGCAAAATATTGTACAACTGACATAACTTTAGTTTAGTTCTACGCTCTGCCAGAGAGGGTATTGCACAAGTTTCCAACAACTCTTGGTACTCACAAATCCAATGTTTTGTAGCAATTTTGCACGCAAACTTTTGCACACTTTCCACTGCTATTTTATGTGTCCATGCATATTAAAATGCAAAATTACTATATTATATAAAAAAATCCCTATACAGGATCACGTCAGTCACAGTACATGGCATCCCAATATGAACAAGAAATTATGATGAACTGCTGCATTCATTGTTACATCAACCCAGGACCAACATTTATGATATTGTTTACATTACTATACTTGTTATTTATGCTCATAAAGTTGCAATAAACTGCTGCATGTGCAAGAAACACTGTGGAGCTTGGGGGGGGGCTATTGCATTGATGAACTGCAGGGGCGTAGCCAGGATTTTCAAGGGGGGTTTCTATATAGTCGAGCGCAAAAAGTTTGCGGCCACGCCCACTTGTGACCACGCCCTCTAATTAACGGTCGCTGTTTCTATCTAAGAAGCAAGGTGGGATACTACATAAGCGCCTGTGCTTCCACCCGCGACCGGGGTCAAGATCTTGACCCAGCAAATTTTCATGCTTGACCCCTTGACCGCACCGAAAATCTGGCCTTGACCCTTGACTATCGAGCAATAACCACGCCCATCATCGCCTGGAGAGACTTTGACCGTTCTTAAGCTGCCCCCGATTCCTAGCTTGACCGCTTGACCAGCTCTGGATGCCCGAAATTTGGCTAAAAATTGCAGCTTGGCCACAATGGAAATACCCAATGTTTAGGTATCAGAAAATAGCTTTCAATGAGGCCAATTCGATGGCGGTGGTTTCACGCTGAACGGCGGCGTCGTACGCGAGTTATGGGCGGAGTCACTATTTACATACATATTTCCATAGAGCGATAAACCAACATCGCAGCGCCCCAGCATCAATCGATTAGCTCGCTTCAAGTTTTGTTAGAGAGCCCATTTACTAGCCTATCGTATGGTGTTAGTTTCATGTCTCAACTCTAAGCGGTTCATGAGATATTGCTCGTTTTGTAGCTTTAGGTCAACCGTCCGGATTCTCTACTTGTGTGGCTTAGTCTATCGCCCCTCTACTTTTCTCTCTCTCTCTCTCTCTCTCTCTCTTTTCCTATGTAGATTATATAATATTATGATTAAGACCAGAAGAACAGAAGTGACAACATTGTTAAGAGATGACAGTTTATAGAAAACATTAAAATGTGATCCTTCTTTTCTCAAAAACCACAGAAACGAATTTGCTCTATTAGTAAATATTATTGGCTGTTTATTGTTTGTAATAGATATATTGTCAAAAGGGAATAGTTTGTTTAGTAATTAAATTTTACAGTGTGTATAAGTGGCAGTAGAACAGAAAAAGGAGCTCGTCTTCTATTGATTGGTCTTCTGTTCAGAACTAGCAGACTTTCCTCTACAGGAAGTGGAGCTGGTTATTTTTATAGCGGATTTTCACTCAGTAGTAGCAACAATCGTTGAGGATCGTTACCCACTTGTGCTTACCGATTTGTGCGCATGTGCAAAAAGCACTGAATGGGTGTGGTCGAAAGGCGTGGGGGAGCATAATTTTTTATGCCAAGGATTGATTTGTAGCCTTGATCCAAGCCGTCGATTTCGGCTAAGTACCGATCCATGCCGCGTGCTTGCCGCAGAATATCGGTAGCTTCCGCTTATTTCCGATTACCTGTTGCTGAATGCCGCTACTTACCTGTCATTGCCGTATACGCGTAGGATGCAGCCAACATGCGCTTATTGCCGCATCGCACGTGCCCTACCGCTTGTTCACGCACAAAGATGCTCTTTGCCGTTGAATGCCGAAGGAAACCGCTGATATCCGCTTGATATCCGCTTCATGCCGCACCGCGTGCGCGATGCCGCTCGTTTCCGCTCGGAAGTGGCCCTTCTGGGTCACGATACGATGCTGCTCGTTTCTGCTCGGAAACGGCCCTTCTGGGCCACGATACGTAGAACACGTTTCCGCCGCGCTTGTACGTACACAGCTTACCCATATATGGCAGGGGTCCCCATTCATAAAGGGGGTCCAAATCGCTAGTGAAATAGGGGCGTGGCGTTGCCTATTTCACTAGCGATTAGTCTCGCGTGGCCAGCTAGACTCTACTCACGGAGAGAAAGAGTCTGGTGAACTGCTATAGAGCAATTTGTTCTTGACGCTCACCGTTAAATTGTGGGCGATAAGTGGGTGATCAGTGGCGGATCCAGAAAATCTAGTAGGGGGGTGCTTTTAGTAATAATTGTGCGCGAAATTTTTTGCTCACGCCCCATAACTAGAAACCACGCCCACATCATTACCGCGAACGAGATTGGGACTATTGAACAACCAGAAAACTCGATGGAAATCGAGTTTTTATTTCTACAAGCAAGTTTTTAGTCAGAGATTGTAGTCAAATTCATGATAGACTAAGGTTTCTTAGCTGAAGGGGGGTGCCTAAGCTAGCTGTTAGGTCAATGTGTATTTGAACTGAGTCCATCCTTGGAGCCTAGGGTGGTGCCCAGGCACCCTAGGCACCACCCCTGGATCCGCCACTGGGTGATGATGTACTTCTGAATAGAAATTACAGGTGTCGGTAGTAAAGCTTACCGCAAGCTAGTTTCCCAAGTGCAGCCCATGCGGTACAAGTGTGTACATAATTCCTTGATGTTAGCGCCCGAAATTTACTCTACAAGCTAGTTTCCCAAGTGCAGCCCATGCGGTACAAGTGTGTACATAACTCCTTGATGTTAGCGCCCGAAATTTACTCTACGAGGTCAATGCCGGTGTCATAGCGGATTTGTTCCGCCGCGCCAAAGTTCCGGCGGAGCAAATTCGCTGGCGGATACGTTCCGCCGGAAAGAATACGATAGCTACCGCTTGTTCCCGCTCAAAAACGCCCTTTGCCGCTAAAAGCCGAAGGAAGCCGCTGATATCCGCTTGATACCACACCTCGTTCGCGATGCCGCTCGTTTCCGCTCGGAAATGGCCCTTCTGGGCCACAATACTAGCGTGCATATTCCGCCTGGATAATCTACGCGACCGCGTAAATGTTCCGGGCCCGTGCAAATGTTCCGCCTAGTATAATGTGCTATTATACTTCTCAGTTTGAACTTTTCAATGTCACTGGCTTTTAAAACTATTATTATACGTGGGTATGATGATAGGCTGACCTAAGATAAAGTCTAACAAATGCAGAAGTAAAGAAAAGTGAACCACGCCCATTTAGGACACACGAAGGTCAAGGCTTAGAGTATAGGGTTGGCATATTTCGGACAGCTAAGAAAAGACAGCGTTATATCACAGACAAACGAGCAGCTCTAGATCGCGAGTATGCAACCACAGATAGGCCCAAGCACCACCTACTAAACGAGCCCTTAACCGTGGCCCCACCCATCTTCGTTCGTGCAGGGCGTGCGCACAAAGTACCGCTGGTTCCAGAGGTAGAGAGCGGACAATGTCGACCATTACCGGACGAAGGTGAAAAAGTACATAAAAAATTCGCGGCTGCGGTTATCAATATATGGCATCAAATGCATCATGAACAACATCCTTCTTACATTCTGCCTTTAGATTTGAATATTCATCCAAAAATTGTGAAATACAACGTGAATACATAAAGTAATGCAATATATGCAATGTCCAGAAACTACCTCTGAAAGCTCTTTACAAAAAAAAATTTGGTTTATGCTTATAACATGGTCAAAAAATTCCGGAAAAAATTCTAAAAATTCTCCATACATTCTAGTATACACTTACCAAATGAAAAAATAAATCATAAAAAATTGATGCCGTTGTATAATTTACAAATCATGAAAAATCTTAGCTACCATAAAAAACCAGCTACTGGACTAAAATGAGAAAAAGTTGTAACTGTTTAGAGCAGTGTTGTGCAGCTTCTGTGTGGATACACATCACAAGAAATGAGATGCAGCTAGTACTTACATGGCCCCTACCTCGTGGCTAGTGGTGAAGGATTACGTAATACCGTTGGCCGTATAAACGCAATTATGTGTGAGGCGGCCGGTAACTGCCTCCGTCCGGAAATGCCCTACCCTACCCTATAGCGATTGCAGAGTAGCTTAAAGAAAGCTAGGAAGCGAACAAACACTTCACCGTCTTCAGATTTTTGTGTACTATAATATCAGTGATTCGTTGAAGCCTTCTGTGGACAATCGCTTGGACATTGCCATTGGTCACCACCATGCATAAAGGCTGTTTGATCCACACCCACACCAAATGCATGATATGCGCATGTCACTCCGCGCCCGAGCAGAGGCGTATGAAGTGGCTATGCCACTCCTGATGCCACCAGAGAAGCTCCAATTATTAAAATGGAACATGTACTTTGACTCTGGTTGCACTTGTGTCAAAGAAACTTCGACCGTTGCCCATCCGGAACAAATTCGCTGATTTTCTGGAAATCCGGAACAGATCCGCTAGTGAATAAATTCCGGCGGAACAAATTCACGGACCGGAACAAATTCGCTGTGACACCGGAACAAAGTTCTCTATGGCAGTTCACCAGACTCTTTCTCTCCGTGAGAGTAGAGTTTGGCCACGCGAGACTACGATTTGGGGACGGGGGGGGGGGGGGGGTGCCCACATCACGGGGGTCCCCATAATATCGCTCCTACACCGGAACCTAAACCCTGTCACAATAGCGCGCGAAACTTTATGGGTGCCGTTTATGCCACTTGACCCTGCTAGATTATTAAATTTTAGTCAGTGCTCAGTGGCTCGCCCGGATCGGTCGGTCCCTAGCTACCAGTATCAACCAGTGCTTGAACATCAACGGCGACGGTTCCCAACCGTTCTCTTCTTACAATACAGGAGACGATACTCGAGCATCAACGGACGCGATCACAGCGCCGGTTCCCAACGGCCCTTTCTTCTTACAACTTGCACCGGTGACGGTACTCGAACATCAACGGACGCGATCACGGCGCCGGTTCCCAGCGGCCCTTTCTTCTCACAACACCAGTGACGGTACTCTAAGCCATAATAATTGCGTCCCAGTGCCGGGACTCTAGACACAGCGTTTTTAAACGGTCCGGTATCGCTATACATGCAGCTGTCCCTGGCCTGCGGGGTGCCGGCTGGCCGACGGTGAGACGATTGTACGAGACTGAGGTGAATGTATGATACTTGAGCCACTGCTAGCTACAACTCACACCTAGCGATGAAAACCGGCCGTTTGAGGTTAGTCATTTCTTTCAACATTAACTATACCAATAGTGAATAAGTGCAGTGCACTGTGCTAGTCAACACGTACACCGTGACATGGCCAACACCTTGTCGTCAATGACGGTAGATTACTATGATTGACATAATTAATTAGTGGTGTACTAGTGTCCCACTAGTCTTGTGAAATAGTACTAGTAAGGTCACAAAAAGTGGGTGATTTAAATTGATATGCATCCGGGGGGCATATCCATGTACCGCTTCATGTTCTCTCCTACAAAGTGCAGCTGCATGCCCAGTGCTAGCTCTCCACCATGCTACTCATATAGCTACTATGTAATAGTTATATCATGGGTACGAGGGAGAGCTGGTTTAGTATTACACTTTGAGTTCCCTTGAGCTATTGATCAGTATTGCACTGTGGGTATTGTGGAGCTGTTCATATTGCACTGTGCATGGCTTACCTGAGGGTGCTCATATTGCACTGCTTGTCTCTTAGGTAGTGCCATGCATGCAGTGGCGTAGCTATAACTCATAAACATTGGTGTGCACGTGGCTAAAGGGTTTCAAAATGGAAGAAATGGCTAGTGGTAGTTCTTGTACAGCCAAGGTTCATCTTTATTTTCCTAAGCTCGAAGGAA
Organism: Stappiaceae bacterium; assembly: GCA_964291365.2. GTDB lineage: Bacteria > Pseudomonadota > Alphaproteobacteria > Rhizobiales > Stappiaceae > JBDWFY01. Next base: position 438,611 of record OZ219999.1, on the reverse strand, counting down.
GTTTGTTGTTCAGGTTAATTGGTGTGGTGAGAGCCACACTCTGCCATACCCTGGCTACCATAGGTGGCTGCAGGCCAGGGCATACCAGGGCTGTGCCCGGGTAGACCTTGCTACCATGGGAAAAAAATGGCTTAAACTATCAAATTTCAGCCATAAAATGAAGGTTTCATTTGTTGATACTCCACCATGCCCGGGCTCATTTTGTGCTCTACAGCCGCCTATGCTGGCTACGCCACTGGTAGTGCATTATGGTGTATATTTTACTTAGCAACAACATAGCAATGGGATATATAATTATACTTGCCATGGCCTGCAGCTGCTCTGTAAATGTTCACATTGTGGAGTGGAGAATGAGAACATAAGGGGAATTGCTCCACATATGAAATTATGGTAATAATAAAAATTAATATGCAGTATAGTCTATATATATAGGAACATGGTTAGGGGGTCGGGGGGGGGGGGCAATTCAGCATAATGCAAGCTCAAGAAAATAAGGGGGGGCTCTTACCAATACTATGCTGGAGGGCACCCCCTGCCCTCCAGCATATATAGTCTATACCAAGAGTATATATAGGATACTCTCCCTCTCTTTTCTATTATAATATATATTATAATAGAAAAGAGAGGGAGAGTATCCTACTCCGTATATGGCTGTGCAAACGCATTGCGGATATAATATGTCCTTATAAACTGTAGTATACCACTCCAACCACCTTGTAGTTAAGTGAGTGTTGGCCAATAATTGGTCTTCACAGTTTGTTTAACACAACCACTCAAATTTAATTATCCGCAATGCTTTTGCACAGCAGTATAATTATGGAGTAGGATACTCTCCCTCTTTCTATCATATACTCTTGCCTATACAAATTGACATCCACTTTTTCTTTACTTTGTCATGCTATTTAACAGCATTTTTGTGCAGTATAGTTTGCCCTCGGCCTTAACTTGATAATTTGGCTGTTTTCATTGATTTCTTAAGAATGTCCCGATTTTAGACCAAAAGTCCTGCTTTTTCAGGGATATTTTCCTGCTTTTGGTTTTGGACAGGTTGGTAGGTATGTATGGAGTTTCCAATTTGTTGTCTAGAATTTTGAGCATGCAGTCATACCATACTAAGAGGAAGGATGTATAAATTATACTATTGACATCCAATGTCTGTTAGGGTATGACAAAAGGGGCTTTAATGCCAACACATCAACTTTTTTTTTCATAATAGTTAGTCACCGAGGCCAAGGGATCTACAGTATTTAGAATCCCGATGCCCCCTGGGCTGTGACACCCGAGCGAAGCAAGGGTGTTACTAAGGGGACAGAGGGATTCTAAATACTGTGGATCCTATTGGCCAAGGTGTGCTAAGTTATTTAGAATTTTACAACTGTTGCTATGGTAGTAAAGCTATTTGCCTTGGAGCTATCACATTGTCATGGATCCTATTGGCCAACTTTTACAAGTAATTAAGTAAAATTACAGGTAACTAAGTAAAATTTACAAGTAACTAAGCTACTTATTTACCTCCTACTAACCAATCAGATTATAGGAAACTAACGGTAAAATTCTAATCTATGATAACTTTTGATGCCAAAACTTGAAATGCAACATGAGGTTGACATGAGTAGCAATGAGGTAATACAAGCACGTAACCATAATGTATATAGTGAATAAAAATTATGTGATAGAATGCTTAAAAGAATTTAACATTAGTAGGGAGTCATTGTTGATTATTCCAGAGGGAGATAGCATGAGGATAGAAAGAGATAGAATGAAATTGTGAGGAATGGGTATACTCAATTGTTGCAGCTGGACTGGATTTCTGCACCTGCTGTAGGTAATTCACTGGGGCAGATTGGCAGTCAGTTAAACAAAGAACTATTTTGTACAAGTGGCACGGTTTGGCTGCTCTATGTCTATCATAAGGGCTTAGCTAATGCAAACATGAAACCAAACAGCAACTTAGCTAACTAATGTACACCTAGCTATCCGTGTGTATTAGCTAAGTTGCTGCTTGGTTTTGAAAACATTGGTGTATGAAGTCCTAGCTAGCTATATAGTACTATGGTTACAGTAACATGAGTAAAGATCAAAGGCACTGCCTATTGTCTATCAGGAGCGCATAGGCTCCAACTGTCCCCGATTTTTAGCACTTGTTCCAGGTACCGGAAGGCTCTACTACTCTTCTATTGTTGGTCCCGGATGAGGGCCAGACACTAGCTACCACATTACTACAAGTAATAGCTATATTTTTGGTGGTAAAATGAACAAGCTTGCTTGTGGTAGTGTCTTACAAACAGTGGTTTTGCAGTAAAAACACTACACTATAGGTCTACTTAGCTCACAAATGCATGCTCTAGCTGCTAGAAATTCTGTTTAGGCATCATGGTCATCAAATTCAATCGTTTAGGGTGTGGTGTGGGTGGAGCTTTAATTAACGATAGGCGGGGTAGTGGGTGTACATGTGGTGCTCTTCAGGGAAAGTTGATGTGTTAGACGAAGTTCATTAGCTATGCACAACCTTATATGGAATGGCCAGCTGCAGGGCCTAGGGCATTTCCATTGGCTTAGCTCTGACCACACTCAGTTGAGATAGAGTCAACACAACCACCCTACTACAACCACACTACAAGCTGACACAGACTAAGTTTATTAGCCGGTCCAGTGTGGCTTGTACTAAGTAATCTACTATGCATTGCACCAGCTGCACGTTCCAAATAAGGGAAAGCAGCCTCAAGTACTTCGCCTAAAACATGCTATGGGCCATCCTACGGAAGTCGGACGCTCCTTCACCACCCTTCGGGCGTATGGCTCATACGCTCCTGTGTCTATATATACAACATATGCTGTGCAACTTACACAATATGGCTGCATGGATACTGTGTAGTAGCAACAATTTTTCAGTAGTGTATCCAGTGTGCCATGATGAAGACTTAGCTAGCTAGCCAGCTACAAGCTGGGTGCAGAAAGTACCAGTGACCAAATAGACTGTAATGCTTGGTCGGGATAAACTACTTCTTGTGTGTTTTGCAGTCATGGTGTAATTAGCTATAGAGGTATTAATTGTCTTTGTCTACACATGTGCAAACATACACACACATAATACAATCCAGGCGTGTGCACTACCTAATTCTCCCATTTGGAGTATTGCCTCTATTCTTGCTAATAATGCTCTTTTATGTCAATTATACTCGGCCAGTGCCTGCACAGCACAAAGCTACAACAAACTTGGCATACAGGCCAAAAGAACTTGTAGAACTCAATGCAGTAGATACCAATGTGATTGATCATGGCAAATTTGTAACTTTCGCTCTAGACAATAAATTAGAAACTCTGGCCGACACTGGAAGTGTAACTGCAAACATAGCCGATAGGATGTTTGCCTTGCCCAACAAGATTTTAACTTGGTTTCATAACTTCACCGGTGGGACTCCGGATCCTGAGTCAACATCCATAGTAGATATTCCATCCAACAAGTCTTACGCAGAAAGCTATGGCTATTTGTTTCCAAGAGCTGCCTTCTTTGATAAGAGAGCACGAGGAAACTACACGAATGCTACGGTGATATTGACTCATGTCATCAAAAGTATGGTTAAACCAGTTGGGTGCATTGTTGATGGCTATCGTATATTCAAAGTGGAGCTAAAAGCACTCAGAATTAACGGGTGGATCCATACAAGGCACCCTGAGTGCACATATGATAATGTTTTCATTTTCTGCTTTGACACACCAGGTCGCAACAACAGCAAAGTGTCCATCATGTATGAAAACCCCAAGAATAAGTCTGAAATTTTCATAATCAATTCCGAACATCCTCTCTTTGTACCGAAATTTAGAGATAATTCCAAAGAATTTGCTTCAAGTGTTATGGCATGTACAACTGTCTTTGGCACACCACCTTATTTTGGTGCATGGCTGCGTTATCAAAAAACAATAGGAGTAGATTTAGTGTATGTAAATGCTGCAGAAACTTTCCTTTGTGGGGACGCATACAATGATACCTTCCTCCAGGAGTCCATCAGAAATGGATTTGTTCAGTTAAAGGTCTGGAAGGAGTACCTCAAACCAGAAGCCTTATTCTATCACTCTCAAGCTCTCTACTATCAAAACTGCCTCTACAGGTTTCAAGGAGTTTATAAGTATGTTATCATGAGTGACTTTGATGATTTTTTGATCCCAGTTCATGGCAAAGACATTGGTGAAATTTTACAGACAATATTTGATCCAAACCCCAAACTTGGTAGTATATCTCTTGATTGGTTACGATACTTTGAGCCAGACGGTGGCTTTAACTATGATGTAATATTGGCTGGCAATTTCACTCAGTACATTGAAGCCAAGCCTGGCACAGATGAGCATAATTGTAAATCCATTCACAAACTCTCAGCCACCTCTGAAGTGGGCATACATACCATTGCAGTACAAATGAAAGGGTACAACAGGAAACGTGCTGCCAGGAATGTGGTGTACATGACACATTTTAAGAACAAGCAACGACCATTTCATTTTGCCACAGAGCAATGTTAGTAGCCAATAAAATTCCACCCGTATATGGTTGGCATTCACAGCTATTGTGAAAATGCCATAGACTATTGATCACCTTATTAATATTAAATGCATTGTACATTATTATCAGCACGTATAGCTTGAAGTTGAAGAAGGCTCAATCATCAATAATTGTCAGACCACTTTGTGGACTTGCCTTATACTGTAAAATAGAGGTGGAAATTTTCCCCTCAGCAGTGTAAAAGTCACACTTTAAACCATTACCACCATTATAGTGGATTTGCACGTGGTGTGGTTTCTACACCACCTAAGGCATGTACGTATTACAGTAACCACTCATGCTCAGTGTACCGTCTTGCACAGTCCACCACCATTTAGGCAGTGGCGTATCCAGAGTTGTGGAGATACCCGGGCACTTGTATACTAAGCTAGTATTACAACCGTAGATTCTGTGCTATTTTAGTGCATTTATGCCTGGCTATTGAGAAGTTTTAGCAGGGCACAGACAAATTTTACCAGGGCCTGTACCCTGGTAGGCCCTGGTGTAGCTACGCCACTGCATTTAGGTGGTACTTGGTAGGCCTGTGATGTGCATGTGACTCAAATTCAAAATAGTGTAAGCAGCTGCAAATAACTAGTAAAATGTTTTCTGTATTCGAAGAAAAAGCCCAAAAGGAGAGCTGTCTGATCAAGAAAATGAGTAAAAGTGGTAAACAAAGTTACCAAACATGAGTCCTCATAAAAAGTAAGTTTATCTTGCTTCCATATTATGTATGTCACATTGATGTCATTGATATTGCCAGTGGTGATGTCAGCCTTGTGGTAACTACTCATGGTAACTACTCATGGTAGCTACAGTGGCCCTGAACCTCTTCGGAATAAAAGAAAGGGACTTCACTAACTTTACTGTTTCTGTAACTTGCAGCTAATTTTAATGTAATGCCGGCCTGTTTTTGAAGCCATATTTGAGTATGATTAGCTACCAGTACAGTACATATCAAACTTACCCACATATATGTTCTAATCACAATTTGCAACTTAGGTTATCGTGGAAAACAGTCCAGCTGCAAGCAAAACTAAAGTGGTTAGAGACGACTTGTGTAGCAAGTTTATCCTGATTGTTTTACTTAATATTTACTCAAACAGGGAGTCCATAGTGACTCTTTAATCAACCTTTGATGAGGCTTTACAACTAGGACTATATGTAGCTCACAATAGTAAGAATGCCATAGCTACATGCATGTTTACATTGAACATAACTACATACTTTTTGGTACAGTCTGCATCATGATGAACAAATTATGCCACGATTGTTCAGTTTGCATCCAAGTTATACGATACTATAATATTATATACACAATGATTGAGCTATATACTAAAGCTTATATAGAAATCTGACATTTGAGTGAATCCAGCCTAGCATTTGACTCTTTATTGGCATCACTTGCAGCTTCATTTGAATGATGTAACTTCTGACAGAGAGAATGCGTGGAACTATGACCATTTCAATTTATTTTCAAGCTTATTAATAGTTTTAGTTTGTGATTTCATGTCACATTTAGATATGAGACTGCAATTCTGCTATTTTTTTGTCCCAACACTTTATATGCTTATTAACACTATGAGCACCGAGTCTGCTAAGTAAGAGGTTAGTTTTTCAGCTTTCACTTTATCTTTTTCGTGAGCAGCTTTTCTACTTCACTTGCTCCTGTTTCTCCAGATGATGTGTACCCATGCTGCACACTAAATGGTCGAAGTAAAAGTTGCTCAAGTTCATCGTGCTTCTTGTTTCGAGAAAGTTCAGCCCTTTTCTTTTTCAAGTCGACCAACCATTAGCTACTTTGAATGAGCTAAACGTTGTTGCAATTGATCCACCACATAGTTCCTTAGCCCAATCATAGAATTGACTCCATAGAATATTATAATACGCCTTCTTAGCAAACTCAGTTCGTAGACAATACCTTTAGTTAAGCAGGTCAACTGAGTTAATTCTCCTTCATCTTCATCTAGCAGACAAGCCACAGTGAGGCCAACCTTCCTACTATGCTCTCCAGGATAGCTGTCACCACTTAGTGCTTCTAAAGTGCGCAAGAATTACATACTTCATTAACTGCAGCTTTATGTTTAGCCATATCTGCATGTGAACACACACACACACACTACAGCTAAATTAATTCCAATTAATGCCTCCCCGTCCTGCTATTAGCACACTCCATACGACTTACATTTCAGACTAGACCAGGTACATATAACTGACTGAAGCACTGGTAGTACAAGTAGCACCGGCACAAGACAGCAAACTTCGGACTAGTAGTAATGACGGCAGAGTCCTTGAATGACGGGGTAGCGATCCGGGCCTTTCCGCTATCGGGAAATACGACTTAGTAAGGTGCTATAGCCAATTTCGATGTGCTGATTCCGAATCTGGATGTTACTTTTGCGTAGCTACCAGAAAAGAGTCGGCTGGAAACGAATAGCCAGCGTGTGGAGCAACGATAAGCGTGCTCAAAAACGCTTAAAAATAATGTCAAATTCGTAGTCAGCGATCCCAAATTACCCAGCCTGATAGACCCTAAAACTTTGCAATAAGTCTTCCTCCTCCCAGAAATTCCACGGTGTCGCGCGTTCCGTTAATTATTATTTTAATAAATTGCGTACGCGATTTTTTATACGTAAAGTATACGGGTATGACAAAAGAAAAAAAATTCAAACGCAAATATCTCGAAAAGTATACGCGACCAAATTTCACGGGACAAAGGACACTGGAATCGCCAATGAACAATGAATACATAATGTACGTGAAGAGTCACGAACTACCGAGAATTTCTAACGGTTCTTGCAGATTTTTTTTTTTTTTTTTTTTTACTGACCCCCTCCAAATGATGACTACCGGGGGGTATCTGATATCGCCACCCTATGGCCAGTAAGCAGGTCATGCGCAGCTACGCCACAGATTACCTGCTGAGCCTTAGCCACCCCCCCCCCCCCCCCCCCCCCCCCTTCACTTAAATCCTAGCTTTGCCACTGGCTATGGTGTCATTATAGTCTTCTCGTGCGATAACTTCTGAATCAGTGGCGGATTTAGGGGGGGTTCAAGGGTTTCGACGGAACCCCTCTTTCAGGCTAAATCAGCCAATTAGACTGCTATACAGAACTAATAAGGGATCAAGTGGCAAGAACGGAAGCGAATTTTTTTCAACCATAGAAGGCACCTGGAACCTAAACCCTGTTACAATAGCGCGCGAAAATTTACGGGTGCCGTTTAATTTTTATTCAGTGATCAGTGACTCGCCCGGACTCCGGTCGGTCCCTAGCTACCAGTATCAACCACTGCGGCTTGAACATCAACGGCGACGGTTCCCAACCGTTCTCTTCTTACAATACAGGTGACGATACTCGAACATCAACGGACGCGATCACGGCGCCGGTTCCCGGCAACGGCCCTTTCTTCTTACACATTGAACACCGGTGACGGTACTCTAAGCCATAATAATTGCGTCCCGGTGCCGGGACTCTAGACACAGCGTTTTAAAACCGTCCTGTATCGCTATACATGCAGCTGTCCCTGGCCGGCTGGCCGACGATGAGACGATTATACGAGACTGAGGTGAATGCATGATACTTGAGCCACTAGCTACAACTCACACCTAGCGATGAAAACCGGCCGTTTGAGGTTAGTCATTTATATATGAATGTCTTTCAGCGTTAATTATACTAATAGTGAATAATTGCAGTGCACTGTGCGTCAATGACGGTAGAATACTATGATTGACATGATTGATTAGTGGTGTACTAGTGTCCCACTAGCCTTGTGAAATAGTATTACAGGATTTTGCATAATCCTTGCAACAACTAGGCTGAGTGACTTCCAAACATGGAAGTCAATGTTCAAAGGGACTACCAACCACTATTTACTTTAGTACAGCCCCTTCACACAGAAATGGCAGACACGGGTACATCACAGTTTATACAGCAACACTAGTCTACAAAGTTTCTAGCCTGTTGCAAGGATTCTGCAAAATCCTGTAGTAAGGTCACAAAAAGTGGGTGATTTAAATTGATATGCATCCTGGGGGCATATCCATGTACCGCTTCATGTTCTCTCCTACAAAGTGCAGCTGCATGCCCAGTGCTAGCTCTCCACCATGCTACTCATATAGCTATAATATTATATTATAATATAATTATACTTGCCATGGTATAACACTGGCCCACAGTTGCTCTGGTTCACATTGTGGAGTGGAGAATGAGAACATAAGGGGAATTGCTCCACATGTGAAATTATACTCGGTTACCTTACTGGGCAATACAGAGGTGAATCACTATGGTATCATAATGTAGTAGTCTATATATATATATATATATATATAGGAACATGGTTTGATAAGCCTGGGGTCGAGGGGGGGGGGGCAATTCAGCACAATGCAAGCTCAAGAAAATAAGAGGGGGGGGGGCTCCATGGCAGCCCCTGGAGCCACTGTGGTTCCTATGCCCATATGGATAAGCTGCATGCAGAACTAGAATCTCTCATTATGGGGTGCTTGGAATAAACAATGAACCACTATATTACGAATTACAAAATCCATATGTACTTTTATGTACATGTTACCATATCAATCAAAGCTGTAGTCAGCGCATGCGCGAGGGGTACGGTAGTCGTTTTGTGTGTGTGTCTGTCTGTCTGTTACCACACTAGCTGCTACATACCTCGTTTGTATGTCCAAATTGAGGCATCATAGAGTTCCTTGTAGGCTTTTAAAGCTTTGCATCGTGTGGATTTCGCTGAAAATATTTTGTTCGGGAGATATGGCGTGATTTGCCTGCCACGATGATCAGCAACTCGGCTCTCTCTCAACGAGAAACACACCAATGGTACTTGACATGACTAGAAATAGCACTGTATATGAGCCACTGGCTAGAAGCGACGACTATCTAAAATAGAGCGACTTTCTTTGACTGTGTTGGCTTCAACGCTTGATGGCTTTTTGCTGACTCATCGATATCTAGCTTCAGATCATGATGTGATATCAGCACGTGATTGTCCAGCTGGCAAATTACGCGCGCATTGTGCAATAGCATGCAATGAACATTCTTGTGGTTACTCCAGTTCAAGCTTCATGACTGCATGTTTTAGCTATATCATCCTGCAAGTGCTTAGACGACTACACCGAGGGTTTTGCACAATTATGTAATCCATGTTTTTCCATGAATGCATTACCATAGCAACCCAAACTAGAGTTGCTATGGGTACGATATTTTTTTCTCACCATGCATATGCTAACTTTGATTAATCTACGTGCAAAATTTGGAGAGAATCCATTGAAGCATTTCTGAGTTATAAGCCATTAAACTGGACAGGAGGAAACTTGATTTTGAGGCAAAAATCGGGACAAACAGGATAGATAGTTGGTGAGTATGCTCCATAGCTTCAAAACTACATGTCTGTGATAGCATGTATAAATTTTGAGCATGCAGTGGCATACCATACTGAGAGCAGGGGCATATAAATTATACTTATAGACATGCATTGTCCGTTAGGGTGTGACAAAAGGGGCTTTAATGCCGACACATCAACTTTTTTTTCTCTATGATAATTTTAAAAAAATTAATGCAACATGAGGTTGACATGAGTAGCAATGAGGTAATACAAGCACGTAACCATAATGTGTAGTGAATAAAAATTATGTGATACAGTGCTGCCAACATCTTTTGACAAGAAATCCTAAAGAAAATCGTAAATGTATTGGTCTTATAGGAACAGATAGCTGAAAAATCCTAATATGCTTTATTTGCATATGCTAATTAGGCAATTTTCATGGTCAAAAATCCTAATATTAGGACAAATCCGAGTTTTTGGCAGCACTGGTAATAGAAGAATTTAACATTAATAGGGAGTCATTGTTGATTATTCCAGAGGGAGATAGTACGTATGAGGATAGAAAGAGAAATGAAATTGTGAGGAATGGGTACTCAATTGTTGCAGCTGGATTGGATTTCTGCACCTGCTGTAGGTCATGGGCTTCTGGATCACTGGGGCAGATTGGCAGTCAGTTAAACAATGAACTATTTTGTACAAGTGGCACAGTTTGGCTGCTCTACGTCTATCCGAAAGTGCTTAGCTAATGCAAACATGAAACCAAACAGCAACTTAGCTAACTAATGCACACCTATCCGTGTGTATTAGCTAATTTACTGTTTGATTTTGGAAGCGTTGGGTGTATGAAGTCCTAGCTAGCTATATAGTACTATGGTTACAGTAAAGATCAAAGGCACCACCTGTTGTCTATACAACATAGTAACCACGAGCCACGGTATAATTGCCTGTACAATTAGGGCAGTAATCGGTACTCTTACTTGTACGAGTATGGCCAGTAATAGTATGAGTGATAGCGAGTGCTATTAAGCCATATGAGTACAAGTAAGAGTACTGTTGCTGCCCTAATTGTACGAGGATTAAAGTGTGTGATTAATTAATAATAGTATAGAATTTGCCCTATAGAGGCTACAACAGGAGTACCGATTACAGACTGAGAGTACAATTATAGCTGTAATCAGTACTCTTGCCTATGGGAGAAATGTATTGTGACTGTAATCACTATACTATTAGGGCAGTTATACCACAGCTGGGGGAGTTATACCATGGGAGGGTACAATGTGTTGTGTACAATGTGTTGTGTACCATGATAGTACAAGCCACTTATACCATAGATTATTGAGTATATACGGGATTGGAAACGGGATCACGTGCACCATAGTCCCGCATAATAACGCCCCTGAAACACTCTCCTGAATACTTAGCGCTCGCAAAGATTTAGTGAAAGGTCACCTTTCGAGGACGTTTGACTAGCTCATGGACGAACTGTCGAGCGATTCACACCAAAAACCAGGGCCGGTAGTGTTCTTGAGATATCGTTCTGTTTGTCTGAAGCTTCGTTTGTTTGTCAACCCAAAAGCCAGGAGCTCACGACGCGAGTTTGTTCGTCGAAGTGGCTAGTTCGAGGTAAGAGTCAGAAACTTTTGTCTCCCTCTACCGTGAGATCAGTATCTACGACTAGTGGCCTCCTGGACGCCTTCAGACTATTTGTACTTGGTTGAAGTATTGCATAGGCACCTTTTGAATCTTCGAACGTCACTTAGAACAGTGTTATACAGCCAAACAGCTTGGAAAGATGGCTTACTAAGCTTAGTTAAAATGTCGAAACTTTGTCTCCCTCCCTTACTTTCTGTTGTGACTCTTCATAGCTTTCTTACTCACAGAACTGAAGTACAGGGCCTGTAGCATTGTATGGGCTAGAGAATAACCAGCTGTCTTCATCATGAAGTTGAAACAAAGCGATAGCATCTACCCATTTCCACCATTTAGGTAAATTTTTTTGCCCTCGTGGCCTATTCCCATATCAACGTATTGTGGCCGAGTATTCGGGGGAGTGTCTTGCAAAATTAATCCGTTTCCAATCCCGTATACGTAGTAGCTCTACAATCTATGCTTATAGTATAACCTTATCGTGGTTATTTGATTGTACACTCGAGGCGCGCTTTTAAAGCACTCAGCTTTGCCTCGTGGTTTAAATGCCTGCCTCTCGTGTACAAATCAAATAAACCACTCAAGGCTATAGTATAACTATAACATATGCTGTGCAACTTACATACTATGGCTGTATAAAAACTGTGTAGTAGCAACAATTTTTCAGTAGTGTATCCAGTGTGCCATGATGAGGACTTAGCTATCTACTAGCTGGGTGTGGAAAGTACCAGCAACCAAATAGACAATGCTTGGTTGGGATGAAATAGTTCTTGTGTGTTTTGCAGTGGTGTAATTAGTATAAAACTGGTCTATTATCATATATTATAGAGGTATTAATTGTCTTTGTCTACACATGTGCAAACATACACACACATAATACAATCTAGGCGTGTGCACTACCTAATTCTCCCATTTGGAGTATTGCCTCTATTCTTGCTAATAATGCTCTTTTATGTCAATTATACTCGACCAGTGCCTGCACAGCACAAAGCTACAACAAACTTGGCATACAGGCCAAAAGAACTTGTAGAACTCAATGTAGTAGATACCAATGTGAGTGATCATGACAAATTTGTAACTTTCACTCTAGACAACAAATTAGAAACTCTGGCCGACACTGGAAATAAAACTGCAAACATAGCTGATAGAATTTTTGCCTTGCCCAAGAAGATTTTAACTTGGTTTCATAGCTTCACCAGTGGGAGTCTGGATCCTGAGTCAACATCTGTAGTAGATATTCCGTCCAACGAGTCTTACGCAGAAAGCTATGGCTATTTGTTTCCAAGAGCTGCCTTCTTTGATAAGAGAGCACGAGGAAACTACACGAATGCTACAGTGATATTGACTCATGTCATCAAAAGTATGGTTAAACCAGTTGGGTGCATTGTTGATGGCTATCGTATATTCAAAGTGGAGCTAAAAGCACTCAGAATTAACGGGTGGATCCATGCAAGTCACCCTGAGTGCACATATGATAATGTTTTCATTTTCTGCTTTGACACACCAGGTCACAACAACAGCAAAGTGTCCGTCATGTATGAAAACCCCAAGAATAAGTCTGAAATTTTTATAATCGATTCCGAGCATCCTCTCTTTGTACCGAAATTTAGAGATAATTCCAAAGAATTTGCCTCAAGTGTTATGGCATGTACAACTGTCTTTGGCACACCACCTTATTTTGGTGCGTGGCTGCGTTATCAAAAAACAATAGGAGTAGATTTAGTGTATGTAAATGCTGCAGAAACTTTCCTTTGTGGGGATGCATACAATGATACCTTCCTCCAGGAGTCCATCAGAAATGGGTTTGTTCAGTTAAAGGTCTGGAAGGAGTACCTCAAACCAGGAGCCTTATTCTATCACTCTCAAGCTCTCTACTATCAAAACTGCCTCTACAGGTTTCAAGGAGTTTATAAGTATGTTATCATGAGCGACTTTGATGACTTTTTGATCCCAGCTCGTGGCAAAGACATTGGTGAAATTTTACAGACAATATTTGATCCAAACCCCAAACTTGGTAGTATACATCTCGATTGGTTACGATACTTTGAGCCAGATGGTGGCTTCAACTATGATGTAATATTGGCTGGCAATTTCACTCAGTACATTGAAGCCAAGCCTGGCACAGACGAGCATAATTGTAAATCCATTCACAAACTCTCAGCCACCTCTGAAGTGGGCATACATACCATTGCAGGACAAATGAAAGGGTACAACAGGAAACATGCTGCCAGGAATGTGGTGTACATGGCACATTTTAAGAACAAGCAACGACCGTTTCATTTTGCCACAGAGCAATGTTAGTAGCCAATAATTTTAAAATGCCTCCACCCCTAGCTACATGGTTGGCATCCACAGCTATTGTGAAAATGCCACAGACTATTGATCACCTTATTAATATTAAATGCATTGTACATTATTATCAGCATGTATAGCTTGAAGTTGAAGAAGGCTCGATCATCAATAATTGTCAGACCACTTTGCGGACTTGTCTTATACTGTAAAACAGAGGTGGAAATTTTCCCCTCAGCAGTGTAAAAGTCACACTTTAAACCATTACCACCATTATAGTGGATTTGCATATGGTGTGGTTTCTACACCACCTAAGGCATGTATTACAATAACCACTCATGCTCAGTGTACCATCTTGCACAGTCCACCACCATTTAGGTGATACTTGGTAGGCCTGTGATGTGCATGTGACTCAAATTCAAATAGTGCAAGCAGCTGCAAATAGCTAGTAAAATGTTTTCTATTCGAAGAAAAAGCTCAGAAGGAGAGCTGTCTGATCAAGAAACTGAGTAAAAGTGGAAAACAAAGTTACCAAACATGAGTCCTCATAAAAAGTAAGTTTATCTTGCTTCCATGTTATGTATATCACATTGATGCCATTGATATTGCCAGTAGTGATGTCAGCCTTGCAATACTCATGGTAGCTACAGCGGCCCTGACTCTGACCTCTTCAGAATAAAAGAAAGGGACTTCACTACTTCATTGTTCCTGTAACTTGCAGCTAATTTTAGTGTAATGCCTGCCTGTTTTTGAAGCCATATTTGAGTATGATTAGCTACCAGTACAGTGTCATTCATATCAAACTTACCCACATATTATGTTCTAATCACAATTATCAACTTAGGTTATCATGGAAAACAGTCCAGCTGCAAGCAAAACTAAAGCGGTTAGAGACTTGTGTAGCAAGTTCACCCTGATTGTTTTACTTGTGTCCTTAATATTTACTCAAACAGGGAGTCCACTGTGACTCTTTAATCAACCTTTGATGAGGCTTTAATTACAACTAGGACTATATGTAGCTCACAATGGTAAGAATGCCATAGCTACATGCATGTTTACATTGAACATAACTACATACTTATTGGTACAGTCTGCATCATGACGACACAGAACGCTTGACCAGTAGCATTGCCAGTGGAGTGCATGTGGTTCATATGTACCCAGTCCATACACCAGTGAACCCCCTAAAATGTATTTTTTGATAGCCCATAACAGACAGTACACGGTTACAACACAACCACAGGAACCAACAAACATGACATGACACTATACATGCACATAATATATCAGGAAGTGCACCTGTTGCAACTGTCTGAGTATATTATATATAGGTTTGTAAAGCTTGGCTAGTTTTATGCCTTATGCATCTACCTGCACTGCAAAAACAACTGTTAGTTTAACCCATCTTAGGTTACCTGAGTTGTTGCACTGATATAGCTATATAAGAATGCAGTTTGTGACCATTCATGATTATGGAATGTACACTGATGTGTTCCCTCTAATTTAAGCTTAACATACTTGAAGCCAAGCCATACATGTACCCAGACATGCATGAAGTTGCTATGACTACCAAGCACCGGACATGAAGATGAATGACATTAAGTGAAGTGGTTGTAATTGGTAATTGAAGTGGTAATTACCAGAAACTCTGCAAATACTTTTGTTTCACTTGGCTATCTATAGCAACTGCACATCTCAAGAAATATTATATGTGTAACAAATAATATAAAGCTGAAAGAACACTTTATAGACATAATTATATCATCAGTGCAACTCAGATAACTTAAGTTGGGTTAAACTAACCCTTTTGTTTTTGCAGTGTGTGTAACAATACCAAATTATAAGTATGCACCCAGTACACAAACTACCTAGGGAAGCCACTGCACTTGACATTTGCATTTGGTGAACAGATACTGCTGTATGTATCTCTATCCTACAATGTAAGTTTAAATCTGTTCTGCCGGGAAGTTACGTACTACATGTCCAATTATCATGTTCCTAATACCTACAATTGCCTAATCTAGCAAGCTAAACCCTCTTCTGCTGCTGTTTAGTTGGTATGGTTTCATAAGCATTAATGAGAGAGGGCTTACCTCATTAGACTATGCCTTGACCCTATGTTTGTAATACATGTGCTGTATAGCTGAAAAGATTCACCGTGCAGAAAGAGGTTTACACCACCCTCTCTCATTGGCTAAATTTTAATCCTTCCCTTTGTTTTGATTACTTAATCTAGAAGATGCAAGATAACCGAAATATTTAAGGTAGCTTAAGCTGGCTTTGACCAAAATTTTTTAACCACAAAATATTCCACAATACGGCACAATTCATTGTTGTGTTCATACACCAATCTTCTAAAGTAAACAACAGGAAGGGGGTTCATAGTACAGCAAATAATACAGTTGTAACCATCCATGTACATGCATACTTGCAGTTTGAAGTGTTTAGTGTGAGTGCACACAAATATGGAACTACCCTCTACACACAATATTGTGTGATGTTCACATGTAACTGTCACAATGATTCCTCACAGTCAAGTACATTTTGTATAGCTGAAAAGATTTACCGTGCAGAAAAAGGTTTATACCACCCTCTCTCGTTGGCTAAATTTTAATCCTTCCCTTTGTTTTGATTACTTAATCTAGAAGGTGCAAGATAACTGAAATATTCTAGCAACATTAAGGTAGCTTAAACTGGCTTTGACCAAAATTTTTTAACCACAAAATATTCCACAATGCCGCACAATTCATTGCTGTGTTCATACACCAATCTTCTATATAAAGCAAACAACAGGAAGGGGGTTCATAGTACAGCAAATAATACAGTTGTAACCATTCATGTACATGCATACTTGCATTTTGAAGTCTTTAGTGTGAGTACACACAAACTTATGAAACTACTCTCTACACACAATATTGTGTGATGTTCACATGTAACTGTCACAATGATTCCTCACAGTCAAGTACATTTTTCTGTTTCCCTAGCTCTTGCAGTGGCGAAAGACCTGTAATCAAGAAATCTGAAGGACAATCTTTCATGCAGTAGAACTAGCTCTAAAACACTAGTATACTATACACAGCATTTGTGGGATATTTCCACCAAATTTGGATGTTTTAAACCACCATATTTTGGTGTAAACATTCCCACCACATTTGACCACTAATAATCAGGTGCTATATGCGACAAGCTTAAGATAAATACACCAACTTTGGTATGAAACTTCCACCTTTAATTTGATAACAAAAAAAGTCGAGCTTTTGTCGGAACCGATAAGATTGTATGTACAGTTATCTCCTGAGTCAGGACTAGGTCTTCATAGCTGGAAAGTGATGTCATGACACTATTGGAATTTTGGTAATGGAAAAGTGTTAGAATATTGTTGGAATGTTTGCCTAGCACTTTTTCATTTCCAATGCATTAGAAAACCTTTGGGATTTGGGACATGTTTTCTTGGAAGGCGTGACTAATAGCATACAAAAAATATTGGAAATTCCAATACTTTTCCAACAATTTTTTGTTAGATTACTATATAAATATAGGATGGGATGTAGACAAAACAGATCCCTAAAATTTGTACTAAAATGATTTGACGCTTCATGTTGGAATACCATATGGCATTACCTTCATAATATTATTATCGAAATTGTATGATGCTAAAATTCTTGAGAAATTATTCAATATCAATTAAAATAGTGTTAGGATTATGAATAAAAATATTATTGCAATTATAGTATTATAAATAACAAAAATTCACAAAAATTACGTAAAAAAAAACCCCCAAAAAAACCAGCAAAGTACATGTGCTGCACTGCAAAAACAAAAGGGGTTAGTTTAACCCATTTTAGATTACCTGAGCTACACAGATATGGCTATAAGAATGCAGTTTGTGACCATCCATGATCATGGAATGTACATTAAAGTGTTCTCTCTAATTTAAGTTTATATAGTTCATGCACCCCACAAGGGCTGTATGGAATATAATGTATGAGTGCAGTAACCACATACAGCACGAGGGCGAGGGCTGTATGAGGTCACGCACAAGTGCATCATATTCCATATACAGCCCTTGTAGGAATGCATTAAGTGGTTTGTAGCCACAATTTTGCAACAGCAGTACAAGAGTGTCGTCTGAGTTTGACCACTATAGGCCAGCTGCCTGTAGTAGTCAGCCATACCACAGGGCAATGTAATATTATGTATATTGCCCGAACCACAGTGCATGTATGGCATCAAGGACTTATAGACTGTTAAAGGAGAAGAGGGCATGTAACTAGGCAGCTGGCAAAATTCAAATCTAGGCTAAAAATATTAAAACCCCCAGTATCCATAGTGCAGTCCAGATAGCAATTGTTACTATAACTAGTTACAAACCACTGTCGTCTGGTTTGAATTTTGCTAGGTATACAGAACTGTATATGGCAGTTATATGCACTCTTCCCCTTTGGGCTCTATAAGCCCTTGATCTGATGACATATGTTGCCCTGGCAGTAGCTTTGATCCACATCATAGGTGGGTTACAAGCTTTAATCATACCTGAAGCCAAGCCATACATATATCTGAGACCTGCATACATGAAGTTGCTACATCTAGCTACCTAGCACAGAAGGTGAATGAAGTGGTTGAAATGGTAATTGTATAGTAAGTGAAGTGGTAATTACCAGAAACACTGCAAATTCTTCACTTCTATTGCTTCAATTACCACTGCAACCACTTCACTTAATGTCATTCACCTTCATGTCTCTGTGCTAGGTATCGGCAATCATAGCAACTTCATACATGCATATCTCGGATATTATATGTATGGCTTGGCTTCAGGTATGGTTATAGGCCACTCCAAATCAATTACTTGTTTCTCATCCCTAATCAGCCCAAAAATTGATGCGGACGGGCGGCATTTTTGGCGAGTAACGGTCGTCAAAATCACAAGTTTGGTAGGAAATGGTCCTCAAAATTACAAGTTCAACTCGTCCAAAAATTGAAACGGTATACTTTTGTATTGTGCTGGTACAGATGGAATTACATGCGGGCGGAAATCGAGGGGGCCGGGGATGAGAAACAACTAATTGATTTGGAGCGGCCTTAAAGCTTAAATTAGAGAGAACACTTTAATGTAGACAATCCATGATCATGGATGATCACGAACTGCATTCTTATAGCTATAGATAGATAGATAGATAGATATTTTTTACGCAGTGGCTAGAGGTCCGGCAACCGGACGCGGTTGGCAGCGCTAGAGGTCCGGCAAAGCATCACGTGAGCTCTACATACCGCGCGCGCGTACGCACGCGCATATGTATTGCGTATTAAAGGCATTGTGTCCCTATATAAGGGCCGCGTGTTACTATTTTTAAAAACATTTGAAATCAACCGCAAAACGTGACGAATATGGACGTCACGCGCGCGCAAGCGCTATAGCGGTGTTGATCATGCCGTAAGCCGCGCCCACAGTCAGCTATCGATCGATCGATCCCAACGCGCCTACGATGGCGGATAAGCTTAAGAAATGAAGGCTACACATCGAAAAGAGAGGTAATCCGGCCCTTCTGCATCCTTCAGTACACTCGCGAAGTCGATTTCGCTAGCTAACGCCAAAGTACACGCCCGATCGCGGGCGCAGGGCTAACTCGGCCGGCCAGGCACGGGCAAGTGGCGTGATCGCAACGTCACAAAACCACATCGCCCACGTACTTGATTGGATAATGGGGATCCCCATCCGGCTTCCGTTACTAAAAATACGCTTATATGGTGACACTGTTCCTTTAATATTGCGGCATAATGATAATAATATTATACGTATATTGTACGCATACTGTATACATGTAATACATGGCAATGTACGTGAATGTACTTGTACATGTACCATGCAAGCTACCATGGCTTCTAGTCCGAGAGTTACATTTGAGATAGGAGAATCTTTTCACTCTTATAGTGATCTTGAAGCAAAGGTGAAGTCGTATGAGAAATCGAGATCTATTCAGCTGACTCATCGAGACTCAAGAACTCTAGAAGCGGCCTCAAAACGTGTGCCTAAGCGTGTAGAGGGTGCCAAACCAGAGCTTAAGTACTACAACATTCATCTCACGTGTCTCTTTGGTGGAAAGAAGTACAAGAACAAGGGATCAGGAGAAAGGACACACTATAAGTGAGTATCATCTATATGAACCTGTTTGAAAATGAGTCGGTCTCATGAGCAGAGTTTTAAAAGAGTGATGGTCTTCGGCTGTAAATACATGGATGCATTTTATCTTTTCTGCAGTACCCTAAAACAAGGCTGCACTGCTGGTATCAAACTAAGTCTTAGTGATGATCGTCAGTGTCTGAAAGTGACTGAAGTCAGTGAGGAGCACAATCACGAAATCAGCAAAGTGAGTTTAAGTGTTGTGAGTGTGTATTCAGTGTGTGCTTGTGCCACAAGATTAAGTGTGTATATTTACGATATTGTGTATGTGCATGAGTGTATGTCGTGAGTTGTGTATATATCATTGTATTTATAGTGTACGTGCGTGTGGATATGAGTACATACGTGTGTGCTTTGATTCTGTCTTTCTCAGGATATCTATGACCATCTACCTCGCCAGCAACGACTAAACGAGAATGAACGGAAAGAAGCAGAAGACTACCTAAATATGAAGGTGGATAAAAAATTATTACAACAGCACCTAAGTGATAAAACAGGCAAGGTCGTTACCTTGAAGGATATTAGTAATATTCAGACAAGCATCCGTGAGGGTTCTGACAAGAACAACTTAGAGGCTTTGACTGCTCAATTGCACTCAATCAAAGGTGATTTAAACTTTCTAGGAATAGATCACAATGTCATAATTATATATAATCATGTTGCCCTTACTTTAGGTTCAACAGTTGAAATTTTTACAGACGAAACCAAAACATTTACTGGGCTACTATTTCAGGATGGCATAATGAAGACAAACTTTGCTGCATATCCAGAGGTGCTTATGGTGGATGCAACATATAAACTGAATGAACTGCGTATGCCTCTTTACCTGATGCTGATAGTAGACAGTAATGGACAAAGTGAAATTGTTGGAGCCTTTTTGACGACATCGGAAACAGAAGGAGCAATAAGGAAGATGGTACAAGTGTTCAAAGCAGAGAATCCTAGCTGGGCTTCCACTAAAGTAGTAATCACAGACAAGGATTTCACAGAGCGAGCTGTCTTTCAGAAAGAATTTCCCAGTGCCTCCTTGCTTATCTGCCTGTTTCACACTCTGTGAAGCATGAAACGAGAAGTAACATGTGAGAAGCTTGGCCTTCGTCCTGGTGAGCGGGACCATGCCCTGGAGATGTTGACCCAGCTAGTATATTCCAAGTCTGAGGCAGAGTACGAGCAGCACTACCAAGATCTATTGGGCTCAGGTCTGCGGTCAGTCATTGACTATTACAGCAGTAACTGGCATCCAATTCGGCACCAATGGGTAGAATGTTTCAAAGGTGCTAATTTCACAATGGGAGAGAAAACTAACGATCGCCTGGAATGTATTAATTCCAAAATTAAGAGTGTTTGCTCTAAATATGCAAGCCTGACAACCTTTTTTGATCAGTTTTTTGCTGTTCTTGCTTGTCTTTGAAATGAGAGAGATCACACAACACTGATGGCTATGGCAAAGAAAAGGGTCACTGTCCAGTCAAAAGAGTCGACCGAAGAGAAGTTTGCTGAATTGTTGACTCCATACGCACTGAACTATGTCGAAAAACAGATAGCTCTACGAAAGAAGGTGACCAGTATACAAGATCATGGTGAGAACTGCACCGTTTCATCTTCTGCTGGCACTCTTACAGTCACTGCAGAGAGCTGCCAGTGTACGTTTTGGAAAACCATGCACCTCCCTTGTCGACACATATTTGCAGTGAGGGAGAAGATGCATTTACCTCTATTTAGCACAACAGGTGTGTCAGAGAGGTGGAAAATGACGTATATGCAAGAGGTTTATGCAAAGAAAACAATATCTACACCTGGCAATTCATTCCAGGCAGGTGCCGTATGTTTTAGTATGTGACATGTAATATTTTTCAAGTATGCATTAGTCCCACTAATGTATAATAATTCTTACATAGGTTTCTAGCATCAGCAGAGAATTGACAAAAACTGTCCTGTCTCAGCATCAGAAATTCCACAAAGCTCAAGCTGTAGCACAGGAGCTATCTTCACTAGCATCTGAGGTTGGTATGACGGAGTTTGAAGAGCGTCTGTCATTGATGAAGCAAGTTAGAGACTCTTGGGCTAATGGAGGGAGAGTCACTGTGCAGGCTACAGCATCAGGTAAATGAAAAAAAAATTATATCATGTATGGATGTATCATGTACTGTATGCATTACTCTAGGCGGTGGATCAGTCATAATGGAGGATGAAATTACTAATAAGAAGCAGGATAGACATAATCCTCAAGGTAGCAGCACTCTTACAACTGAATGTCAAGGAGGCAGTGATAATCTTGGTATGTGCCATAATAGTGCAAGCTGTCTGTACAAATACACACACCTGCATGCACTGCACCTACTTAATGAAATTTTAACACATGTATAATTATATTTGTATGTACTACATACCACTTTGTTGACACAGATAATGACCAAGGCAGTGGCAATCCTAATCCTACAGCTGAATGTCTAGGACACAATGATACATGTATGTACCATTAATTTACACACGCACACACATACACACACATGTACACACACACCAAATCACACTTAAAGACACACATGCACACATCCATAACCTCATTGATACAGGTAATAGCCAAAGCAACACACCTGGATGTCAAGGAGACAGTGATGATGAATCACGTGAAGACCTTAGTATGTACTTTGCACGCACACACACACACACACACACACACACATGCTCATATACACATGCATACACATATGTATGCAGTACTCATTACACATAAACCTTGTTACAACACTCAACATGAGCTATAAATTCTCCTTTGAACATCCTATACATAACTTATGCAGGGTTGGGAGATATTAAACTTCCTCCAAAGATTAGGAAGCGTGGCAGGCCTAAGGGGGCTGAAAAGACCATCATCGGTCTACCACGGAAAAAGAAAAAGGAAAATAAGCCTATACCATTTGTGCAGAAATACCCAACTGACAGGGAGAAAGGTCAGTTAAGTATTGGCAAATCTGGTGCACCGTGCATACTGTACATCTCCTATTACAGTCATCATGCTCTGGTTTGTGGACTCTGAAGTTGCAGAGTCAGCTCTAGCAGGGAAACTCATAGAAGAGCAAGAAGTTGAAACAAGACCTGAGCGCATATCTTCCTCCTGTCTTGATGAAAATGTGTGTCTAGGTAGTATACAGAAATACTTCACCCACGATGGATGGGCTGCTCTTTTGCATGTCGTGGAAGCAGTAAAGAAAACCCCTGTATGGTACTGTGGACGATGCACCAATTCAATATCAGATGACACAGAAAATTCAATTATGTGTGATTCATGTCTTGTGTGGTACCACTTCAAGTGTACTGGTATTAAGCAGAGCCCTAAGTCTAAAATGTGGTTCTGCCGTTCATGTCACGTTTGATGTCAATTTACAATCTCCTTAGCATTCTTTAATCTACATGACATGTTGTTTGTTCATTTGTCTGGCAACTTGATTACAAATTGAAGTTGAATTCCTATGTACCAGTTTGTTTGCAAGGTGGAAAGGTGTGACTATAGTATGATTATACTAATGCCGGGGAACAGGTATTGCAGCCATTGCAGTGAAATGGGAACTTGATTGAGCTATTACTTGAGCATGGAAATCCCAAAGTTATACCATCCCCATAGCTCTATGCAATGGTCTATCCTGTCAATTAGCTAGTCAGTGCCAGCGCTGGGTAGCAATGGCACTGCGACGCCTATGAGCTACGTACGTACATACAGGATCACGTGATGCCTTGCTGTACCTCTAGCGCTGCCAAGCGCGTCCGGTTGCCGGACCTCTAGCCACTGCGTTATTTTTAAGCGTTTGAGCACGCTCATCGTTGCTCCACACGCTGGCTATTCGTTTTCAGCCGACTCTTTTCTGGTACGCTAAAGTAACATCCAGATTCGGAATCAGCACATGGGCTATTCCAGTTAATAGGTGTACACCCCCATGGAGGAGTAATTTAATTAGTCTTAGGGGTATAAAAATGGCTTTTTTAATTAATTCTTTAGGGGTAAAAACAGTTGTTTAATGAAATCTCGAGAGGTAAAAAACTGTTTTTTAATTAAACCCTAGGGGTAAAACTACATTTAATGAATTCTAGGGGGTATGACCAAGATTACTAAGACGCTATTGCCATATTTTAATAATTCTTGGGGGGGGGTGAATCTGATTTTTAATTGGTTTTTGAGGGGTAATGTCCAATAATTAGGCTTTCTTGGAAGGCAAATCAAAATTTACTCCTCCATGGGGGTGTATCCCCATTAACTGGAATAGCCCCATCAAAATTGGCTATGGCACCTTACTAAGTCGTATTTCCCGTTAGCGGAAAGGCCCGGATTGCTACCCCGTCATTTCTACTGGTCCGAAGTTAGCTATCTTGTTCCGGTGCTACTTGTACTACTACCCAGTGCCTCAGCCAGTTACCTGGTCTACTCAGGCTGAAATGTAAGTCGTATGGAGTATGCAAGGATGTAGTAGCAGGACAGGGAGGCATTAATTGGAATTAATTTAGCTGTAGTGTGTGTGACATGCAGATATGGTTAAACATAAAGATGAGGTATGTAATTCTTGCACACTTTAGAAGCACTAAATGATGTCAAATGATGACAGCTATCCTGGAGAGTATAGTAGGAAGGTTGCCAGGCCTCACTGTGGCTTGTCTGCTTAACGAAGATGAAGGAGAATTACCTCAGTTGACCTGCTTAACTAAAGGTATTGTCTACAAACTGAGTTTGCTAAGAAAGGCGTATTATAATATTATTCCGTGGAGTCAATTCTATGATTGGGCTAAGGAGCTCTGTGGTGGATCAATTGCAACATTTAGTTCATTCAAAGTAATGGTTGGTCGACTTGAAAAGAAAAGGGCTGAACTTTCTCAAAACAAGAAGCACTATGAACTTGAGCAATTTTTATTTCAACCATTAAATTATTGTGCAGCATGGGTACACATCATCTGAGGAAACTGGAGCAAGTGAAGTAGAAAAAGCTGCTCATGAATACGATAAAGCAAAAGCATAAAAGCTAACCTCCAATCTTAGCAGACTTGGTGCTCATAGCATTAATAAGCATATAAAATGTTGGAACAAAAAAATAGCAGAATTGCAGTCTCATATCAAACAGTTAAAAAGTGACATGAAATCACAAACTAAAACTATTAATAAGCTTGAAAGTAAATTGAAAATGGTTCAGCACTGAGTATACCATCTATTCTCGCAATCAAGCCCCAGGTTATGCTAATGCTCATTCATTTCATCCCCAGTTATTTATAGAACACTGTGTAGGCAAAGCTAGCTACCACCAAATCTCAGTATATTCAGCTATAGCTAAAGTTTTAAATTAGTGTGAGAAAGAATTAACTTCCAGTACAATGAGAAATATGAATGATCTATTTAGCTACTGAGAGTGATAAAAAATTGATGGAAGTAGGCGTATTTTTCAGTGAACAGTGCTTTGTTGTCAGGTTTCAATGTGCAAAACCACAGCATAAGCAAGTCTGAATAACCTTTTTTAGAAAACTGGATGTATCGGACTCTGAGTCAAACTAATACAGTTTATGTGAACTGTGTGCAAATTAGTCTTAAATGCTTAGAATCATAGTCCTGTGATGATCAGTACTAATGCATATTAAACATAATGAGGAAGAATTCTATGTGACATTGTCATACATCTTGTATATTATCCTTCAGCACAAGGTGTGGATGTGTCGTGTGTAAGTGTGTGTGTGTGTGTGTGCCGAAGCTCTAGAATCCATCATCTGATCTGACAATGTTCATACATCTCGGACTGACTTTAAGTTACTGGCAATTGAATTGGGATGAAACGAATGAGCTTTAGCATAATCTGGGTCTTGCTTGTGAGAATGGATGGTATACTCAGTGCTGAGCCTTTTAATGTATTGTACAAACAGCCACAATTTTACTCAGTCTCCAAATCCTCCGCTGGTACACTGAACACTGGAGGGGTTGGATACATGGCATATATTATGTGTCATATCATCATTTATAGCCTTATCAGGTGTCCAAATGTCAGTCAGTTCATGAGTCCAGTCCAGAGACCAGATTTTACACCGACACTCCTAGACTTGCTGCTCGAGCTCCTATCCTGGCATTGATAGCTTGTACTGTGTACGTATTGCTGTGACGACCATTTCCCTTTTCCGATTTCCGTTTCCGTTTCCGTTTCCGTTTTCCGTTTCCTCCGTTTACAGTTGCCCCTTTTGTCAGCTCTTTGAAGCCGAGGATGATTTGTCTAAACTGAGACGAGAGCGAATAAAGTCTGCTGTACAACAGTCTTTCAAATACCGAGCCCGCAAGCTTCACAAGGCGATTAATGTAAAATACAGACTTTGGTAGTCTCGCGTCCAGACCCTCCTATTTCCGCAGTGCTGGATGTATTGCATCACCAGCGCACTCTCCTGAATCCTTTCCGCGTGCTGGTGATGCAATACATCTAGCGCTGCGGAAATAGGAGGGTCTGGACGCGAGACTACAGACTTTGGATGCTTAGTATACGTTGTCCGTACCTGCCTGACCACGTGGTAGCGATGGTATCCGGCGAATTATACTAGAATATTCTTCGTAAACTTTGCGCATGCGCATACTGTGTGTACCTGGCCCTTTCTCCTCCCCTCAAAAGGGCCTGGGTACGAGGCTAGGGGGTTTCCTAGCAGCTAAGTATCATACTACAATCATACTGAATCTGGCTGCCGGGGGGGGGGGGGGGGGGGGGGGGGGGGGGGGGGGGGGGTTCCGGGCAACTAGGAAACAGCTAAGCTACGCCCCTGATTATGTAATAGGGTACACACTTGATTAGCCTTATACTTATTACTGTTAGTATTCTTGTGGCTATTGTGTATCCTTTGCTATTAAGGCAAGAAATATTATAGACAAAAAAAAAACAATGCCATACATACATGGTGTCCAAATTAAATTTGATTTTCAAGTTATGGTATCATAATATATAATATTTTGGTTGTCAACCACAGTTTCCTTGACCGAGAGTATAGCACCAGCTTCATAGGCATCATTCTTTCTTGTAACAATAGCGTCTTTCCTCTCTATCACTCTGTAGGCTTCGTTATCTGCCAAAGGAATGGCTGTAACTGCAGCAGTTTCGTAAGCATCATTCTCTTTTAAGACAATAGCATCTTTCTTCTCTATCACTCTGTAGGCTTTGTTATGTTCCAAATTAATAGTTGTAGTATGCGCATCATTCACATTAGGCATGTTTTGAGTTGAACTTCTGCTCCTTAGGTAGACTATCAGCATGACTATGACTGCCAAGAGAGTAGCTGCGGTAATAAATATTGTAATAGGCACTACTATTGGAGTTGTCAAGGTGGCAAGATTGCCTTTAAATTGGGTAGAAATAGAGGCAGGAGTGTCAGGAGTTGTGGTTGAGGGAAGGGGAGATTTTATGGTTGAAATGTCTGGAGGACAGTCTTCCCCGAGTTGTTCACACACTGTAGCTACTACTCTTCCAGTTTGTGATGGATCTGATACAGTCTCTGCTCAGGAGAAAATAATAACATTTGCTTCAAGCCAAAAAGCTATACCTACCAAATTCAACAGTGACGTAGGGTATGACCAAGAGTAGATTAGAACATGACTGAGGGGATGAGAGTAGTTTGGCTACTGCAAATAGCTACATCAGAGTGATAACTGACACAGTTTACACTGGCACTCCACCTCCATGTGATGTAGCTATTTGCAGTAGCCAAACTACTCTCTAGACGATCGTCAATGGCCAGTCAGTAGTTTGAACTGCAGTATGAATGTACCATCCGATTACATCACCAGGTTGAAAAAATAACCTTTCATTGGTCATTTGAGATCCAGTTAAGTTGAAATACTGTCTATCTTCACTCAGTCCAGCTCGCAAGTTTGCTCCAATAAACTGAAAAGTATTAGATCCGACAAAACTATAGAGTCTATTGTCTGTAGCGTTAGGCCTCCATAACTGGAAAGTAATATCATGATTTAGATGGTCAGTAGCTGACTCTCCTGAGCCCAACCATGTGCACGCATGCCAGCATGTGATGTAGCCATGGCAGTCAAACCTTAACTGAGGTTTATTGACCAAATAACCGATAGACGCTGATGCAGTCACATTCGGCACTAAGAAGTCGACAATTTCATTTGATAAGGAAAACTGCTATTGATGAGGGAAAGTTCCACATTCTTGTTGCTGTGTCATTCCTAAAAGAGAAAAAACAGACACTGATGCAGCAGGCACTATGAAATCAATGCTTTCACTTAATGAAAACTGCTGTTGGTGAGGTAAACTTCCAGTTCCACACACCTCCTGTTGTGTCATTCCTAACATAAACACACACCAATGTATACATGCCCATAGCACACATAAAGTAATAGATACCCTGGCAGCTGCAAATCCGACATTCAGTGACATGCAGTACTAAAATTAGTTGATGACAGGAATTATTGGTACTCATTATTGTGTGAGTATTATGACTGCATGCCAGCTGTCAGAAGTACAATAAAGAATGTACAGTATCTATCTACATACAATATCAACTGTTACACAATTTATTGTAATAATAACTGACATAAATTTAGTTGTTGTTTTTTTTTTCTAATTAATTTTATGCAGTGTGATGCAAAGGATATACGAATTAGCAAGGCTAGTACAAAGCATGTACCCTGATACAATAAACAAAACTAGAACATAGACATGACAAATGTGAAGTAATTATTGTAGTACATTATGATTTAAGTGCTCTCTTGAAGGATGGTAGAGTAGAGTTTGAAACAGTGACTGGTGGAAGTGAATTCCATGCCGCAATAGAACTAGGAAAGAATGAGTTTTGGAATTGTAGTGTATGGCACTGGAGTGGTACAATAGCTTGACTGTGTACAGTTCTGCTTGGATGGTGGAGGACTCTGTTCAGTGTAGGAGCATTTGGATGGAAAGTTAGGCCATTAGTAATCTTAAAAAGGTTGCACAATTTAGTATGGAGTCTCCTAGTTTGCAAAGATGGAAGGTGGGAGATCTCCAACAAGCTACTGTAATTACTATCCCAGGATTTAGTGCAGACTCTCAAGGCAAATTTCTGCACGTTCTCTATTAGTTCAATGTCCTTCATTAGGAAGGGGTCCCAGGCTGCAGTAGCATACTCTAGATGAGGTCTAATGAACGAGGTATACAGACGTAGCATAGTGTCTTGGGAAGAATGTTTATAAAATTGTCTGTAGAAAATGCCTACCAATCTTCTGGTCTTATTGCAAATGGCGGTGACATGGGAGGACCACATAAGGTTCGAAGTGATGAGCACACCTAGGTACTTATAGCTACTGACTTGAGCAAGTGAGGCACCGTTTAAAGTTAGGGTTGGAATAGTGATTGATTGAGTTCTCTTACGGTAGAGTAATAAACAGCAACACTTGGTGACATTAAGGTTCAAGTATTTGGAAGCAAGGCAAGTACTGACTGCATTGATGTCGGACTGCAGGCTGACATAATCATTTGGAGTATGGATGATTCTGTACAGTGTGATGTCATCTGCAAAGAGGCTAATTCTGCTGCCATTGGAAATTTGTTGTACCACATCATTAATGTAGATAACAAAAAGAGGGGACCAAGCACAGATCCCTGGGGTATTCCAGACAGGACTTGAAGGGGATCAGATGATGCACCATCCACTACTACAAACTGCTCCCTGTCCATGAGATAGCTCTTAATCCACCTTATAATGTAGGGATTCAAACCAATTTCTGACAGCTTTTCCAAAAGTGGAACATGTGGAACCGAATCGAAAGCTTTTTTGACATCAAAAAAGACTACACACACTTCATGCCCACTGTCGAGGGCACTGAGCCAGTCATGGGTTACGGCAATCAGGGCAGAGACGGAAGATCTATGGTGCATAAAGCCCCATTGACAGTCGGAGATTGGGTGGGTTTGAATTAAGAATTCATCAATAGTGTCTTTCACATGGCGCTCCAAGACTTTACTTACAATTGAGAGGATAGAAATTGGCCGATAGCCGGTGACTGAAGTGCCGGGGCAGTCACTTTTTGGTATTGGAACAATTCGAGCAAGTTTCCACTCTTTTGGGTAGATGCCTGTGGTGAGGGACTGATTAAAAAGATTTGTGAGGCTTGAAGCTATGCTGTAGGCGGCGGAACGGAGCATTTTTGCAGAGATGCCATCAACACCAGAGGACTTTGAGGGATCTAGGGAGATAAGAAGTTCTGCAACAAAATCTTTAGAGCAAAGCAGCTCCTGTGGGAAGCCAAGTGGATCCAGGTCATGATCAGAGCTGCCCAATTGGTCAGGGGTGAGACTCCATAGAGAAAGCCTGTACGTACATATCCTCTGAACCATACAATTATTAAATTTAATTGATAATTGAATATCTCACCTGGGGAAGTAAAGCTTATTGCTGCTAACGGTAGAATATGTGTATCCATGATCATGATCAATCTCATATGATGTAGATTGATTATGCGATACTGTAGTCTGTATAAAACAGACAGGGAGACCGTATTATAGACCAGATTATATTTACAGATTATTGAACTGCATTCAAATAGTGCCTAATCAACCATCCTCCTACTTCTTTCACATGCAATAGTTACTCAATGAGTCTGCATCGTTGACTGTTGACCATGAATGCACACTTTATTTTGTACTCACTCACTCACATGTACATGCACTAAATTTTGTGACATAATAATTATAATACAATTCACAGGCATCAACATAATAACTGTGAACCTATCAAGTGGTGTATATAATTTATAGTACCGTATTTTATAATACTTCATAGATTACCTCATAAATTACACCATCAGGCGCTGATCCAGAAATGCTCCATGGGGGGTGGCTGAGTGGGTGGCTACTTGTACATTACTATACTGAACTATGGGGGGTGGCTGGCAAGCAATGATAAACCTACTCCTACAGAGTATTGTATACAAACGAGCAAGTGAAAGGTGGGTGGCTAGCCACCCCATCTACCCCCCTGGATCAGCCCCTGACCATGCATATGATTACCTCATAACCGCAAAAAAGTAAATTGCTACTGGGGATGTAATAATAACCCATTTATCACTCAGAGCATGCACAGCATCTACCTACCTGATGTTTTTATCGTAAGCCTCCTAAAAGATTACACTTGAGTGCATGCTAAAGAATGTCCATGAATAATACATATTATAGCTACTATAACTTGCAAACTGGTCAACATGTGCGTGCTATGATTGTTATCTACACCAAAGTGAAAAGAAAACAGTTGTAATTAGTGGTGATTTTAGGTTTTTCTACATGAGTCCCCAAATCAAGATTAAAGCACTAAGCCTTCAATATAAATACACTCCACAGAATCGAGTTAGAAATTCTTGCATACATGTATAGGTGCAAATGTTAGCATGTGACCAACAGAGGTCCAATAACAGGGTGGGCCCATGCCCCCTCAGGCCCCCACTTAAACCCACCACTGGTTGTAATCCCAAGATGTTACGGTACTAGCTACTACCTACAAAAATATAATAATGGTGCCAATGAAGCTTTATCATAATACTGTGGTGCAATCTCTTTGATGATCCCAGCGGCAAATATTAGCTATAGCATAACCACACAATAATACTTTGACAATAGCTTTACTACACTACTATTAGTCTCAATATCCTCTCCTCTACAAATCAAGTTACTAATTTAAAAAATTAATGTGTATGGCTGTAGCTTATATAGCTATTCTTCTGATTTCACATCTTCCTCTTCTAGCAGCAGTATCTCCGCTCCGTGTGTTGGCTTTTTGAGGAGAAGCTTTGCCACAAGAAAGTAGACCACAGCTCCAATGTAGAGCACCATTGCAATGAAGGAGAACACCTGAATGAAGTTGAAAGCAGTTGGCTCATACCTATAGCTATCAAGATACTCTAAACATTGAATTGTATGAAAATATAAATTCTGGTCGAGGGATTGGCTATTTTCAGAATGAGGCAGTAAACCAAACATTGTTAATCCTGGATAATACAGTGAAAGAGATTTATACATTCAACTCTCAAACTCACAGATATTGCAATAGCAGCTGAGTAGATTTTCATGGCATGGTCTGCTATTGCGGCATAATAGTCTCTTCTAAATTCATCACCACGGTACACATCAATGAGCTCTTTCCAGTCTTTGGCAAGAACAGCAACAGTAGTTGCTCCACAAAAGTAGAAGAAAGCATAAACTGCCATAGCTACAATGTCCTGCATGTGGAGAATTTGATAATTTTTATGCATAAGAATTATGCTAGGCTGTACATGGATGCATGCACTACACCACTGATAAACATACAATGAGAAAAAACAATGTCCAAAAGGTTTTGAGGAAGGGTATTTTGATATGGAGGAGCTTAAAGTGAAGAAAGAGCTGTAAAAATGCTAAAATCTGGTAGATAATCACAAGGATGGACAGAAAGATGGTCCAGCCAGCAGCACTTTTCTTGTCAAAACCAAACGTTCTGCTATGGGAGGATGTGGTTGCTGTGATCTCATACTTAAGCTCCTCACAGTTTCCAACCACTACTGGAGGTGGAGTCATCTCTCTGATAGTGTCTACAGTGCTGCACAGATTTGCAAGAATCCAAAATACGGTGATGCAGCAGTAATACAGGCAAGAGAGAGAACCTATGAAGTATCCCAATACATGACATTATAGTATCGACCATTTCATCACCTATATATACACAGGTTGAAGTGCTACTTACAATGGCTGCTCCCCGGAGAATAATTTCTACAATTCCTTGCAGGCTTTTAGCCACCACAGTGCTTGGATTAAAGATCTTCAACATCTCGTCTAAGGCACTTCAAACCAAGGCACTTCTAAACTACTATGCACTCCGCTATATAATTATCAGCAAGTTTGTTATCAGGTTTATCACTTTTTGGGATTCCAGTCATGCGCATGCGCACACGGTACCGTAGCTCCACCCACATCGCAAAAGTTAACCCTTTCTGCACGGAGCACGTGGTAGAAAGATCATGTTCACTGTTTGCAGATGTATCCAGCTGAAGCACATGCACAGCTGTCGTTTGAGTCTGTCCCAAGAGGCTGCATTACTGTGGCGTGATCTAGGAAGCTGCTCAAGAAAATCTTCATCTTATTCCACATGTACAAGAACTATCAGAAATTGGGTGTTGAAGATATCGACTGATCATTCATCCACTAATACTAAACTACAATTGCCAGTTTGGCACCGAATTGTGAGGCGTTTCTCTTTCTTCTCATCGAGTGAGACTGTGTTTGCACTGTCCTCTGGCCATGGAAAATGTGGTAAATTATTGGATCACAATCAGATCATAAGATTAATGCTAATTAATGATAACTTATCACAGGAGTTGCTGTGATTAGAGCAACAGGTCCTCATGCAAAAGAGGTATGCATTAATCATCTGATCTGATAGAAAGAAACTTTAGATTTATAAGGCCAAACAAAATAACTAGTTTTTCAGGCTTTCAAATTTCTAAACCCATACGGGAGGCGGCTTTTTATTTTATTTTTTAATGAAATATGGGTGTGGCAATAGTGACCACACCCACTGTCACTAGTGTTGCACATGGTTGGTGTACAAGCTGGAGCTGAAAGACAACTATTGAAATCAACCCAGAGAGAGTAGCCAGCTTAATATCCAGTTTAGTTTTCTATTTAGTAGATAGAAGTTTTATCAGTCTTACTAACCTTGTGAGATTGGTGAGTTTGTAGCAGGTGACGTCATGATTCTTTAAGTTGCTCAGGGGACTAGCTAGCTAGCTGCTGGCTAAACATTACTTTTGTGTGGCCTTCACTTGTGAGATGTCAACCAAATGGTCTCAAGATGAAGAAAATCACTGAACGGTTAGTGTGCATGCTAGTCTTGGTCCAGTCAATTAAATTAACTGAGCACATGACTGGTCACGTGGAAAAAAAAGTCTGGCTTTCTCAAAATTTGATGCGGACGGGCCTGAGAAACTAATAATTAACTTTGCTTGGCCTAACTATATTATTAATATTGCTAAAGTTACCATATGTGATTTAAAACTGGGTACCGGTAGTGTTTAAGTGCTTTGCTGTGAATTGAATGATTTAGGCACTATTGCAGTTAACCAACTGGAACTCTCTACCTAAGCCGAGACAGGCAGTCTTCAGCAAACTCTGTGACCCTCAGACTGGTGATACTATAGACCATGCTCTTGTTCTTTGGTTTCCAGGTATACTTACATGTACATGACAGTGTATGTCAGTCGTACACCTGTGGCAGTGATTTCCTGCTGATCCTCACCTAGCTGTATGCAAAAGTTAAAAACCATACACCCCTTGATAGAAAAGATAGCAAAGTAAGAGTATAGCTCTAGATGCCATATAAGGACATTTGAGACAATCCTTGATACAGAGTAAGAATATGGTGTTGTTTAGCTTGGAAGTTATTGTGGGTCCTTATTAATTTTTTTTTCACCGTTTATTGGCCCTAACTTGGGAAGTATATCAAGTGTAAACTCACTGTTATGATTTTCCACTAATCCTGACCTACTAGGCTAGCTATATTTAAGAGTTCAAAAAGCGTACAACTCCTGACAGAGAAGATAACGATGTATTATACATCTCCGAAAGCTCTCTTCAATCTTCTTCGCCTTGCTTCCAATACCTCATAGGTCCTCACAGCTTCACAGGCGAGGATTCTGTAGAGTTTCAGACTCACGGTGGGCCTGCTGTTGTCCTTGCTGTCCTCAATGCTCTCAGTAAAGTGCCTGGCTGCAGGCATGCAGAGCCTGGCGACTTCACAAAGAGAGCCTTCTTCAATGGAAAGCTTGATCTGACTGAGGTGGAAGGACTGGCTGACCTGATCCATGCAGAGACTGAGGTGCAAAGAAAGCAAGCTCTCAGGCAAATGGAGGTGATTAGCATTGTATATGACCTGAATATGAGATAATCAGTTTCAATATTGCAGGGTGACCTTGGCCAATTGTATCATAGATGGAGCAAAAATTTGATACACGTACGTACATTTGGTGTTTCCTACAGCACAGACTGGACATGACGCTATTATTTTTGTCAGCTATTGATATTAATTTTTCTATCTTGCTACAGTCAGTGGCTCATGTGGAAGCGGTGATAGATTTTGGTGAGGATGAGAACATAGAAGAAGGTCTTCTCCCACAAGGTAAGCTGGATCTCCCCTCTCTTTGTGCATTAACTGGAATTGTATTTACCGTAGTGAGAGGGAGAGTGGGACAGCTGTTGAAGGATGTCACCGCTCACTTAAATGATGGTCGCAGAGGAGAGAGACTTCGAAGTGGAGTGCATGTGACAATTGTTGGAGCCCCAAATGCTGGAAAAAGTAGTCTCCTTAACATCCTATGTAAGTTTAAGATAAATTTATGCTCCATTCAGTCTCTCCTGGCCTTCCTCATTACTTTTGTAGGTCAGCGTCCTGCAGCGATAGTCTCACCACTTGCTGGCACTACAAGAGATGTACTTGAGTCAGCTTTAGACATTCATGGCTATCCCATTGTGGTCAGGTGCTGCACCTTTGGTGATATTTTAGAGATACGTTTCCTCATTATGTCCTTAAACTGTGCAGTGATACTGCAGGACTGAGGGACTCTACAGATCCAATTGAACAGGAAGGAGTAAAGAGAGCACTTAAAAAGTACATCACCCTAATAAATCTCCAACATTATAAGGCCACCTTCATTGTCCCTTTAGAGCTGAGTCAGCAGATTTGAAAATCCTCATAGCAGACTCAAGCCTCCACATCGACTGCCTTGATACAAACTCTGATCTGCAGTTACTTTCAAAGCAGCTGCTGAGCCATAAAGACGGCTCAAGAGTTCAAGGATTTGCTACTGATGTATTTGATAGAGATAGTACCATTGTTGTAATGAACAAAATTGACCTTTTGCCGCCAAAATTGATGGATAGACTAACAGAGATTGAAGGTGTACCACTGTGTTGGATCTCATGTAAAACTGGGAACGGAGTGGAAGCATTTATGGATAGCATGAAGCAGCTATTAGAAAAGATGTAAGAACTTACCTGATACTCTTCTACATACCATAATCATTAAGCCTTCTACCCATTACATAGGTGTGGTAATCCCTTGGCAGGAAATCCCAGTCTGACTCAAGCTAGGCACAGGCAAAACCTTGCTCTCTGCTGTGAAAATCTTCAAGAATTTCTAAGTAAGCCTTAACACATAATATAGATGTACCTGCCTGCAAGAATAGTTTTTAGTCTGTAAAAGTTTAATAGGCTAGTTTAGTTGATTAATTTTGTCCAGTGCCTTGTTCATGGAATTTTAGCACTATTATTATTATGTAGCCATGAAATATTATACCAGTAATAAATGAGAACTGTTTAATAGTTTTGTTGTTTCACTAGAGTTGACGTCAACACCTGAGGAAGCTGATAGTTTGCTCGACCTGGCTGCGGAGGAATTAAGAACAGCCATCATGCACATTGGAAGGATCACTGGCAAGGTTGGCATTGAGGAGATTCTTGATGTCGTCTTCAAGGACTTTTGCATTGGAAAATGACGGAATGGTACTTTACTATTTTTATAGTTACTTAAGCAAATACTCTCATGCATCATACACATAGTTGCAACATAGGGATAATTTCATAACTGCATATAAAAGATACACACTAAAATGTTAATTTGCATTGTCATACAAAATTTTACAGCATCCAGCCGTAGTGTTTGGGACAAAGTTAGCTTCATAGTGTGCCTCTGTGTCCACCACCTTGGGGAATTCCCCTCATGGCCTTGCTCCTGGTGCGTTTATTGGCAAACCACCTTGACACTTGTTCAACGGTAATAGCACAGTGACTTGATAATAGCTTCTTCTCCTCTTCCATTGGGTAGGGGTGGTCCAAGTGCTGTTCAAACCACTCATTCAGCAGCTTGGTGGCTCTTTGAGGCAATCTCTTCTTTTTCCTTCCATTCTCTGCGATGTAGTGAGCTCTTAGCTGTGCTACAGTCTCAGCAGCTTCTTTCTTTAGCTTGTAGCGCATCTGGTCAAATTTGTAGTTCACCTTGGCCTCCAGCAGAACCTGTTTGAGTTGGAGAGAGTCAGCCAATGACAGCTGCTCAGAATGGAATGGCACAAAAGGCGTGTTCGCATCACAATACATCAACTCACTGAGATATGCGGCCTCCCGTTGCGCAACCTCGGTCATCTTCTGCTCGAAGAAGAACCTCAACTCAGAGACCTTTCGGACGTATTGGGACACGGGAGCGGCGGTATAGCGGGGGTGGAGCACCGTGTCCTTCGTCCATACCTCGAACAGAAATCTGTCTAGTTCCTCCTCACGCTCTGGTACGGTCGCTGTACAGCCGACTAGATATTCTGGGAAGTGCAGTACCGAGTCGGATTCTTCTAAAGACTCGGCATGATTTTGTTGACCCGAGGGTTGGCTGAGAAGTTGTCTCAAGCTGGCAATCCATGTTGAAGTTCTCGTCTTGGTCGGACAGACTGCGTGAGGGTGCAAGGGGGCAGGAGGCGGGGCTGGTGAACAGATCATCCCCTCGGGGCTCGTAAAGTAGGCGCTGTCCATAGAAACATTTCCTGGTCTGCCGCTGGTGCTAGCGCCACTACACTGTCCGACATTTTCGGGTAGACTGAGTCGATTTCTGGGTGTTGGGCTGGTCCTAGTACGGCCACGAGTTCCTGAACCTGACAGCTCGATGCTTTTGACTACGCAGGTTCTCTGGTCCTGGCATCCCGATCGAAGGATGTAGCTGACTCGTCTTCTTCTCGTTCTGGGGCGAGAATCCATGGCTTCCAGTACATGCTAGGTGTAGAAATGGAGCTTTCTGAATGTGTTTCGAGGAGCACTGCATGATTTATACGGCGTGATGATGGGAGACCTAGTGACTACCGTCGAGTAGTCCTCACGGCGCTCG
The DNA here is from genome assembly GCA_964291365.2 of Stappiaceae bacterium. Classification (GTDB taxonomy): domain Bacteria; phylum Pseudomonadota; class Alphaproteobacteria; order Rhizobiales; family Stappiaceae; genus JBDWFY01. The sequence goes on along the minus strand of OZ219999.1, from coordinate 400,746 downwards.
ATCCAAGCGCAGCGTGCGCGTCTTGCACTATTACGCATGCGCAGACGGTGTCAATAGCTTACATGACTGTAATGTTAATGATTAAGCCAACGCTTTTTTTGACAACAAAAGATAATGAACAGAACTTTAACGCAGTGATTGGTATTTTGATAACAAGATGGCAGAATAAACAGCAAAAAAAGTGAGTTATAAAAAAAAAATCATACCAATGCGGTACATTACTGCCACACCTATCAAGAAAAGAAGAACAAAGTGAATAGAATCCCAGACAGTGAAAATCAGACTAGCTTACCTTGATGGTGCTGTCAACTGAGCCAGAAAAGAGTCGACCCTTCTGTATAGCCAAGCAGGTCACACTGCTCTCGTGCCGAACCAGCGTCTGGGCACAAGTCATGTGCTCCAAGTTCCATACCTTTATTATTATGAATCACACAAAATAGAGGATCAAAGCAACTGCTTACATGAAGAGAGCAACAGAAATTTACTGGACTATAAAACCAGTAGCCATGCTGACTAGCATTAAAGTGTTGTTACGATTGTTGAATTTTAGCTTACTCTGAGGGTCTTGTCATAGCAGGCGCTGAAGAGGCGTGCTCCTCCAGGACTGGGGCCATCCAGCACCTGGAGGGAGTAGATGATTCCAACATGGCCAGTCAGTTCTGTCACTTGCTCCATCGTCTTCACGTCCCAAACCTACAAGAGAGAGGGAGATCAAAACTTGAAGATAAACATACCATTCTACGGGTGGATTGATACTCTCAGTGCCTGCCCACAATGACATTCAAAATTGGATTAATTTTGGCTTACGTTGATTTTGTTTTCGTAGGTGCCGCATATGATGTGCTGACTAGTGACAGCCAGTGAGTACACACTGCCTCCTCCATGGCATTGAAGTACATGGATACACTCCAATGTCTCCAACTCCCATACCTACAGGGTGGCACAGCATAGTATCCAAGAGAGATTACTAACAATATCCAAAGTATACTACTTTGTCATTACCTTCACTGCCTGGTATGAGCCAGAGTAGAGGTATTTGTCTGAAGTGACAAGCGCTCTGACCCAGTGGTTCTGAGTGGGTAGCTCCTTCACAAGTTTCTTCGTCTCAATATCCCATACCTAATGCAGTAATCACATAATCTCTAACAACTTACAACCAATTTTAACAGACACATCACACCCACCCAATGTAGTCCATGATTTAATAATCGTGCATTACATTACACCGATTAGATGCCTTAAAATTAATAGATTATTAAAGCCACCTTGATGCTTTTCAGTGAGCCGCTGTAGAGTCGATTTCCATTTATGGTAAGTGTGCAGACTGGATTATCGTGAGCTGGCATGGATGCCACAACCTCCAGCTTCTCAATGTTCCACATCTTTATACTATGGTCCACCGAGCCACTGAACAGGTACTGATCCCTGAGGGGTGGGGGAACAAGTCATGTGACAATCACATGATACTGTAATTGTGGTGAATATGAAGCATTCATGCAGTTCTCTAAGGAGCCTACATGTATCTATTAATCCATGCACCCAATATTGCTCGAAATCTTGAAATCCAAGATGGGTCAAGGACTTTCACTGTAAGTATAAGCCAGGGACCAAAATTAACTGTACCTAACAGGGTTTGAAGTTTAAATGTGCTCCATGGATCAAGTGTCACAAAATTCTTTGTTAACTAGGTACTCAGGGTAAAGTGTACTACCAATGAAAGAACAATGTCGTGTAGGGATAGCACGTGTAGGTGCAGTTATGTAGGTAGCTACTCACTTTAGTGCACACAGAGCGAGCACTATTCCATCATGGCCAGTCAGCGTGTTCATACACTTGAAGCTGGTCGTGTCCCAAACCTGTACAAAATAACAATAGCTCTCTCACTACATGTAGGAGTAATGCACAACACAGTGTCTCGATCTAGTGTTTACGATCATACGTACAAACATGAAGTAAATAGCACAGTGTGGAAATACGGAGGATGGTCATACATGTACCTTGATAGTATTGTCTGAAGAGGCACTGAATAACATATCTCCAGATACACACAAAGCCCAGACTGGACCCTAAAGAGGGGAGGGGAGGAGAGGAGATGTGGTAAGGTCAAACATTGTTTGCAAGTGTTATTCAATAACGTACAGCGTGGCCAACAAATGTGCCTCTGCACTTGAATAGATGGTGGGAATCCATTGCTGTATAGAGAGAGAAAACATAATATAAATAATCTCATGCTACCATACATATATTAATTAACGTACTTCCTGCCACACCCAGCTGTACTTGCACATGTTGCAGCTCATTCTATAATAACACACATACACAGTTACGTAGATGCACACACATAGAGCCACATGGAATGACAGAGGATATCAAAATCAACTTAAGCCACCAATTACCACCCTTAATTTGTACTTAACTGCCACACTCTCAGACTAATATCCATTTTTAGTGTGCCAAGTGAAGTCAAAACAGCCCACACCTGGATGAGCTATGGGTAACAGCTGTAGTAGACATGCACCTTGTTTGTAGGGGATGCTCCTATTGCATTATCTACTAATTGGAGTTTAATTGATGGCTGTTTGTGTACATGTAACGAACCGTTAGAAGCTAGAGGAGGTATGTGATTATTACTTACAATGACAAAGTTGACTCCTTGCTGGGCATCGACAACTTCACGCTGCATCTTAGTTTGACGGTCCTCCAATTGAGCTAGAGAATGTTTAAATTTCAAATTCTCTCTCTCCCTCCTTTACTTCCTCCTTTTTCTCTCTGTATCTTACCTATTTTACTGACTGCTGTTTTTTCCATGTGGTCCACCTTCTCTGAGAGGCTCGCAAGCATCGATCTGAGGAACATGATCTCCTCATCTTTTCGTTTCAGTTCCTCCTGTAACTCCTCGAGGTGGTCGTCTGTTCTGCTAAGAAATCCCTTTAGACCTTCAAATTTACACTTTTCGAGATGTGCCTTCAGTTCATCATGTGTACCTTCAAAGGTACAGCTGCATAGGACAAAATTAATATGATAGTGTTGAGATCAGCTATTTGATCTATAGAAATCTGGCTCTACTACCCGCCCCCCTCCCCCCCCCCCCCCCCCCCCCCACACACACATACACACACTTTTCTGAGACTAGGACACCCTTTTAGTCATTTTGAGATAATGAATCATCAGTAAGCTGCCCAAAGTGAGTCCATACTTGAAAACTTATGTCTAAGTCGATCATGTGACTATCACATGACTTACTTGTATCTGTAGTGGGGGCATCTGACGTGTCTACACTCCTTCAAATGGTCTGAAAGATCCTTCTTTTGCACTACAGCACACTTGGAGCTGTTGGGACACTGTACAGGAGCGTATTCACAGTCATTCTCGTGTTCACCTCTGTACCCAAGCTTGATGATCATTGGACAACCTGGGAAAACAAGGGGAAGGGGGGGGGGAGGGGGGGAGAGTGAACAAGCATGGTCTATTACAGAGTGTACATGTACCTGAAGGATCCACCTCAAACTCTCCTCGGTTATCATGTCTCATTTTGCATCCATAGCGACAGTGTATCAACAGCTCTCCCACTTGGTCAGCAATCTGTACAAAACAACACAGTACATGATAACTTTGTGTATACATGATAATGCCTTGTGTATCACAACAATAGTGTACTCTCTCTCTCTCTCTCTCTTTTTCCCTCTCCTTCAAGCTTGACTCACAGCTAGGTTTCTGACCACCATGGAGAGCGAGGTTCCATCTAGAGGACAACACAGCTCTGTTCTTCCAGAGTAGCACGGCCGACAGAATGAGTGCTGGACAGGGATTAAAGACAACATACAATGAAATACAACAACACCTTAGAAAATACACAGTCCAAAGATAGTTTGAAGCCACTAAACTAGACTACACTGAATCATAAGCTACACACGATAATACCCTAAATATATAAGCCAAATTTTGACTTGAACCAAGCTTGGGATTTCATGTAGCTTCTTAAGTCATGATTTTGACAAAGATACATTGTAAGCACAGCCTCATCCCCAGGCCCTCCCAGCTTTTGTGCGTATAACATTGAAACACTGGGAGGGTCTGGGGATGAGACTATTGTAGCATTAGTTCAAACATGAGATTTCATTCAAATTCTCCAGTCAAACCCTGAACCCGATGGCAAAGCTATACAATATACATGTACACAGAAGTGATGAACGTTGTACATACCCCACAGGTGGCGATGTAGGGATCCCTGAACACTCCCTGGCACAGTGGACAGAGTAGTGTCTCATTTTTAGCGTTCTCTGCTAAGACGATGATCTCTCGGAAGTCTTCCTCGTGACTGACGGCTGGAGAGCCAGCCACAGAGCGAGTTGAGGCTGTGGCACTGGTGATAGGGGGATGGTAGTTGGTGGGAGTCTGGGTGTGCGATTGTGTGTGTGTGTGTGTGTGTGTGTGTGTGTGTGAGTGTGGGTGTGAGTGTGAAGGAGAAATTACATGGAGGAAAATCTGTTCGTACGATATATAATATGTACATGTTGGTTAATGAATGTGTGTGAGAGAGAGAGTGGGTGCACACACTTCCGTTACAGTCTAGACCCTATACATGCTTATAAGGTACCACACTGTACCTACTGATGCATTCTACATGTGTGCATGGCATAATTTTGCCAATAGTCTGAATAGCCAATTCAATAATGTATAGATAATTCACACAAAACACAGGATGTTTCTCTCATGTAGTGCTAATTTACTTAACGAATCCCCACACATATTATGCAGACATGCTGTGGACCAGGAACATTAATGCATTAGGCAGCCTTGGCACTCAAGATAGACACAAGAACAGGTGGGAGCAATACACAATACCAACTCTATAACTCCTAACCTAACTTAACTGTGGTGGGAGGAATATACACAATACTAATGGCTAACAACAACACCAAACTAATTCTTACCAGCAGACAACTGTATCCACATACAGACTGTACATTCACCAATGAGGCCCTATTAGGCTAAAACAGCTGTCCGTAGCCACACATTTGGCACCATTTCATCAAAGTTTCATGCAATGATGAACTCCTCCTAGTCAAATTTACTAAGCAAGTGGCACACTTTATTCGCCATGCAAAATATATATGTATGATGCTAACTAGTGCCTGTGGTAGTCCAGTGCTGTACAGGAGATTAACTCACCAGCGCTCTGTCATAATAGTGCTCTGAATTATAGCTGACTCGTGAGATTGATGATATATTTGACGTATTGGACTGCGTACGTCGATGACCACGATAGAAAGATTCTACAAGGGAAAGAATTATAGACTACAGTAATATTCATACAGAAACCACTTTAGTTTGGAATACTTACAGTACACAGGGTGTATATAATTTATAGTTCTGTTGTGTTTATGAGTGATTTGCTTACCATTGGCTGAGGATATTGAGCTTCTACCAGATCTCGGTGATCGAAAACCTTTCTTATCGTGACCCTATGCAGATACAGTACACAATACACTCAAAAATGGTGAATTTTGAACTTTTTTTTTTTACTTGACTAGTATTTAACAAGCTATCAAGCAAATCACTATGGCATACAGTGTCTGAGCATAGATATTGAATTCTGTATATGGTTTAGAAAGCTTAGCACTCACGTTGACAATGGCGAGAGAGTGAGCCTTGGCGCCCTCGTCTTCGTGTGCGTGTCTCCACATTGTTTTGTGTTCTGTCATCCGACGAGAGCCTATAATTGACTGCACTTTGGCCCTTGTCCAATCCAACTGCCCGTAAGCAAAGGGTTAATGGATTAATTTGTTACCATGATAACGCATTACGTCATAGTTACGCAATTCCGAGAACACGTGCGATTTGCAGCTGCATGAAATTTCGAGTGAATGTTCAGTGCTCGAGCTCCATCGCATCCAGCTCTTGAAGACTGTTGGAAATTTGTAAATGATTGCTGAAAGAAAAACGAATTCCTTTCCGTTCGTTGGGATCTCTCGTCAGCTAGAAAGCTTCAGTGGATACTACTAAAAAGCTAGTCCCACCCACCCGCCATTTTGCAAGCTCATCTCCTAAGATTTAAAGACTTGAGCTACCCTCCTTTCTCCAAAGAAGCAGAAGGAACCTCATTGAAATCGTGTACTGTCAAAATAATTTTATTGTTGTTAAATAAGGTACTCCATATTTTTCACACAAAGAGCAGGTGTTCTTTTTGACGCTTTCAAGTGTGAAAGAATCCACAAGGCTTAATACCATTGGAGTACAGCTCTGGAAATAGGACTTCTCACTCTAATCTTCAACTTCATTTAAGAGCTCATTTATTCGTTTACTACCTTCGTGTGATTATTCAAAGTGAACTTAAAGATTTCTATCCAAATAAGTAGAAAAAGCTCCAACTACATCGATAGCTATAAGCTTACCTGTTCATTGCAAGAGAGGCTATCGAATTCATACTCTCTTTAGCAACCAAAAGCACGCAATTTAAAAAAAGGATGGCATCCAAAGTTGATATGTCACTGGACGATTTGGTACATATCGGTCGTAAGAAAGGCCCTCAAGGAAAGTTCAATCGAGGCCCTCAGGGTGGTGCTCGGAAAATTGGAAAATTTCAACAGTCACAGAACCAGAATGGAAAGGAGGCAAGTGGCACTGGAGGTGCAAAATTTGTTGATCTTCGTAGTGTTCTTGCTAAGAAGCAGAAAAGAACAGTTGGTGATTTACGATCCAAGCTAAAGCCAAAGGCTCTCTACACGAGCAAGCACTCAAAATCACAGCCCACCACTCCTCTGTCTTCATCTTCAGCCAAAAGCCCCTCCTCTGCTCCCCGGCGATTGGGCCAATCAATTAGGGGCCACCCCATTTCTCCGATGAAGCCAATTCGTGTAGATGAACCTTCCCCATCTCCGCCACCACCTCCTCCTCCTCCTTCCAGCCGACCCACTCGCAGGAGCGACCCTGGTCCAATATCCCACAAACAGAGGACCACACCTGCAAAATTGCCTTCGTATGATGAAGCTAAGAAAATCACTGTGACTGTTCCAGGTTTGCGCCACCCACCGTCTTCATCTGAGGTAAGCACATGCAACCAAGTTCAAAAAGTTTACCAGATCTTCTCTCCACCCCTTGAGCACATCTTGTGTACACACTGAAGCATGCATAGTGCAGATAGGGTTCGTACATGTGCATACATATGCACAACACAGGTGCAATTTGCAGAGGATGACAGGGCAATTTTCTAATTAAAGCGCACCACCTTGAATTCTAATTAGAGCGCATCACTACGTCTGATTCATGCTCCATGATTACAGGTGGCTTTTGCTTCTAACTGTAGTGCATTCATATCATATACCTAGTTGTAGTTAGTAAGGTTTGTCTTTAAGGGTATCCAAAGGAGGAAGTGCTCCTAGCGAGGCAAGTAGCTGTGTGTATGTGTATGTAAATGTATGTGGTGTTTGTGTATGTGTGTGTGCTGTGGCCTTCACTGATTCTTCATGATCATTGATCTTGTTCAAAGCAGACTTACATGTATCAGAAACTTTACCAAAGTTCTTAACTTCTTAACAAGTATACTTACGAGTTGTATCGTACAAACTTGGTCTTAATGCTCTTACTGTCTTCGAGCTTTCATCTCAGTACCCAAAAGGACAAACGTTCATCTGGTGTAAAAAAATAAATGCGTCCATCTTTGCAGTTGATATCCAGCATGGAAACGTGATCTCGAGTGCATCAATGTACTCATTGAAGCATGCTTGCTTTGCTCTCAAATCTTGTGTTCATCTTTCTCCTAACTCTGAACGTGTACATATAGGCAGGAGTTAGCTTTGTATCGGGAGACAAGATCACAAGTGTGAAACTTACAAGTGACATGCTGTAGGTCTACTAGTGATGGGCTGAAACGCTTGCTCCATTTTTACAACCTTTTTCATAATAGAATACTGTGGCCAATACGGATACATTCGACTTGGAAATAGTCCTGACTATTGACCAAACTGTGATTTGTGGCATAACATCTCTTCAAACATATACAAGAAGAAATGCAAACTTGACTTCTTTCACGGCCCCTTCTTCTTTCCTGACAATTGTTTATCATCTGCTTTGTTTTGTCTCTTGCTGAAGAAAAAGATCTTACTTGCTACCATATTTCAATCATCATCATCTCTGTCTCTATGTTTCTATGTGTCAGTGTGACTGTACTGTGTGTGTGTGTATGTTTTGGTAAGTTGTGCTGCCTAAATAATCACAGAACTTCGCATATCAATTCGACTGGGGAACAGTAACTGGCCAGTACCAGACGTGCCCAGCTTCCCAACACCCCAGCATTGCTCTACACCAACACAGCAAATCCCTACAGAAGCTTCTGGTTATATTGCTCATGTCCTTAAATTCCCTATTCTCTCTCTCTCGCTCTCTCTCTCTCTCTCTTTCTCTCTCTCTCTCTCTCTCCTTTTTCTCTTAATCTCTCTCCTCTTATTCTCGATAATGTTTCCTTATCTCTTCCTTCCCGCATATGACATGATCCACACAACACAGTACTCCCACCATCGTCGTGAAGAGCGTCTGGCTGCTGCCATCGCTCGTAGCAAGGAGCATCGTCATGACACCTACATGAGGGGGCGTGAGGAAGCCCTGGCCTCAGCTATATCATCAGCATTCATTGGCGGAGGGGAGAGTCGGTCCAGTCACCATGCTAGAGAGAGGGAAAGGAGCCATCACCATCAGAATCAACATGCCAGATCTTCTTACCATTCACGATCTCAGGTATGTTGTATGTGTGGTAAGAATTGAGCTGTCATTCTCTACCTTAGCCTTGATTTAGTGATCATTCTACCACACTTAGTACCATGAATTTTTTGGTAACAGAAATTTATGTGTAAAGAATTCTAGCATCCTGTTAACAATAGCTTTACTACAATTGCTTTTCTGCCAGTAGTTATTCTTTATCATGCAAAGTATTGTCTAGAATATCTGTGGTGTCTTTTTTTTCTTCAGCTTCGTGGCTACAGTCCATCCCCCTCTCCCCCACCAGACGTGGGCTATGACAGTCACTACAGCCTCCCCACTCCCGCTCCTCCTCCTCCTCCTCCTCCTCCTCCAGCTCCCATCTCCCGTGGCTCCTACTCCTCATCGGCTGGGCACCACTCTTCCAAGGGAATCACCACACTCACCTCCATGATCATATCCAACCTCAGTGATACAGTCTCAAAGAACGATGTTGCAGTAAGCAAATTTACTCAAATGCAGTATACATGTATCAGAAATAAACTTGTGAAACATGACAACATTGTGAATCACTTTACTAGCTAATCCTCTCTCCCTCCCTCCCTCCTCCCTCTCTCTCCAGGAGTTGTGCTCTGCTGTTGGTCCTCTAGAGGGTGTCTACATGCCGGCTGCTGGAATGGCTGAGGTGGTCTTCAAATATAAAGATGATGCTTTGGAGGCATTCAAAAAGTACAACCAGCGTAACCTTGATGGTCAGCCGATGGTGTGCAGGGTGCACCCTACCTCAAGGAGCCGACTCAGTGGATATGGACATAGGTAGAGATGCAATCATGTTTTCTTGTGTGCATACTTCTTTGGAGCCAGATAGTGACTGTTTACCTTCTGTCTTGATGCTTAAAGTCTACTACGAACTAATGTTGAACAGAATTATTAACATACGATCTGTGATTTTTTCTTGTTTTGTAGCTATTCTGATGATATCTACAGCAGCAGTCACTCTGGGTTCTACTAGGACTGTCCATGGCAAGCCATCCAATAATCCAAGTGGACACAAGCTGAACTAATAATGTTAACCTTGCACATTATGTTGTTTTGTTCCTCCCCCCATTAATAATTATTCATAAGCTAAAAAATGTATATGTGATATCGATACTTGATGCTGACCGCGATGATTAGCACGTGATTTCGGGCTTTAAATTTGTAAGGGTACAGCTAGCTAGCTCGAGCGCTAGCGCTCATCACAAATTAAAAAGTGAGTGTGTTACCGTCGTCAGAAACGAATAAAATTAATTTCCATCTCTCTCTATCCTAAGGTTATTTTTTGCGAGTTTACAATGGCCAAATCCGAGGCAGTAGCAAAGCAAGCCCTCAAGAAGCTGGAGGACCAGCTAACGTGTGCCATCTGCCTTGATGCCTTCAAAGACCCCAAACTGCTCCAATGCTTCCATGTCTACTGCAAGGACTGCCTCCAGAAGCTGGTGGTCACAGATCAGCAAGGACAAGTGTCCCTACGCTGCCCCACCTGCAGAAGATCTACCCTCCTCCCTCAGGGGTCAACCGTGTCTGACCTCCAGCCAGCATTCCACATTCACCACCTCTTTGAGATCCAAGATGCCTTCGAAAAGGTCAAAGAGCCACAGAAGGTGGTGTGTGGAAATTGCACTAAGGACACACGAACAGCTACGAGCTATTGCCGAGATTGTGGAGAATTTATCTGTGCTACTTGTGTCGATGTTCATACTCAGTGGGACAGGCTTTCGAAACATGAAGTTGTCCCCCTTGTTGAGTTTGAAAAAAAGGTGAAACAGCTGGATGCTCTGAAAAGGGTGACCCTCTATTGCTCCCTGCATCAAGGCAAGGAACTTGAGCTCTACTGTGAGACATGTGAAGAGCTCATCTGCCACAACTGCATTGTCAAGAAGCACAGGGATCATCAGTATGACCTAGTGACTGACACATTCGAACGACAAAAGGGTGAGATTGTCATGTCCTTAGAGCCAGTCAAGGGGCACTTGGAGAGTATCAATGAGATGCTAAAGCAAATAGATGCACAATTGAAGGCCACTAAAACAAAAAGAGATACCGTTGCTGCTGAAATTCAACGAAAGACTCAAAAATTTCAAGAAATGCTAGAACTGCGAAAAGATGAGTTGATTGATCAATTGGATGAAGCCACACAACAGACACTGAAGAATTTGGCCACCCAGAAGGATGAAGTGGAGACAATTCAAACCCAGCTTGCCAGCTGTCTGTCGTTTGTGAGGGAGAGCCTGAGGACAGGAAGCCAGGGAGAGGTGATGAAAATGAAGAAAGGAGTCATAAAGCAGATCAAAACTATGACAGATTCCGTCAAACCAGAGGTCTTACCACCCTGTGAAATCACAAATGTGTCCTTTTCAGTGTCTCCAGCGGTTGCAAAAAATTGTCAGCAGTTTGGGGTGGTTAGCAACACCAACATCTCAGCAAAGAAGAGTTATGCGACAGGTAACGGTCTCGAAGTAGCTATACTTGGAGAAAGAACGACAGCAATTGTTCATATTCGTAGTGCTGAAGGGAGGGTCTGCCCTGAACCTATCAAGTCACTCACATGTGAATTATCATCAGAAGATGAACGTATTAAAATCAAAGGCACAATAAAGAAGATTGAAGGGGGCAAGTATCAAATCAGTTACCAAGCCACCAGTCGGGGTAGGCATCAGTTGCACATCAAAATGGAGGGTAAGCACATCAAAGGAAGTCCATACCCTGTCACTGTGAATCTTCCAGTCCAGAAGCTTGGCACTCCTGTCATGACTATTGATGGAGTGAAGCAGCCATGGGGCATTACAGTCAACCAGAAGGGTGAAATTATTGTGGTAGAACAAGGAGGAAACTGTGTATCCATCTTTAACTCAAAAGGAGAAAAGATTCACTCGTTTGGTTCTTTTGGTGTTGGCTGTGGACAGTTCAGCATACCCTATGGTGTAGCTTTTGATGATAATGAAGATATTCTTGTGGTAGATGGTCAAAACCATCGCATTCAAAAATTCTCAACTGACGGTAGATATATCACAGCTGTAGGCACATGGGGCACTGGACAATTGCAGTTCAAGTCTCCCGTTGGAATTAAAATTCATCCACAAACCAGAAGAATTTATGTAGGAGATCGCTCCAACCGCCGAATACAGACTCTCAATCCTGATTTGAGTTTCTTCAGTTACAACGGCAACCAAGGCTCAGGCCCTGAAAACGTCATTAATCCCTGGGATGTAGCATTTGATAGTGCTAATAACATGTATGTGACTGACAACTCTAACCATACAATTCAGGTATTCACAAAAAATGGACAACACTTGCGACAAATTGGAAGGAAAGGAGCTGGCAAAGGTGAACTTGGGGGTCCTGCAATGATTGCTATCAACAGTGATGATGAAATTTACGTTGCAGAGTACGGCAACCACCGTATATCAGTGTTTACAACTCGAGGTGATCACCTGACTTCTTTTGGTACATGTGGCAATGGACCAGGACAACTTCAAAACCCACGCGGAATAGCAGTGGACCAGTCTGGGTTGGTGTATGTAGCTGATTATGGCAATAATCGTATACAAGTATTCTGATACTATCATGTATACTTCTTGTAGTGGTTAATGTATACATCGATTGGATAATATTATATTATTATTATAATATTATAGGTCTGTTTACCATGCATATTGCAAAGCAAGATATCAATAATAAAAATATGTTGGTCTGTATGTAGTGCTGTTTCATTGTATGTCTTCTAATTTACAAATAAAAAGCTTGAAACAAAGCTCACTTTGTAGTTATCCTGCAGGCTGTCATGGTCAGAATGGATAGGGGAGATGAGCTCCTTGTTGGCTGGGCATCATTCCTCCAAGGGAATCACCACACTCACCTCCATGTATCCAATCTCAGTGATACCATAGGTATTATAGACTACGTAAACGTTTACATAGTCTATAATATCTATGGTGATACAGTCTCTAGATACTAGATCTAGATCTAAGAATGATGTTGTCGTGAGTAAAATTCAGTACCGTATATTTTCGCGTTATTAAGCGCATGCGCTATCTCCACAGGATAGGAAGCGAGGTGCGAGATGTGCCTAACTTAACTACAACGGGTTTCCGGCCGGTTGGTTGTCCAGCGACGTGACGATCCCTGCCGAACAGCGCATGCGCCTTTAATAGACTGGAGACCTTTAGCCCATTTACGTTACAGAGACTTGGGCAATCGATCAGCGAGTTCTGCTATCATTAGCAGTGGTGAGACAGGCTATGGCCACTCCCTAGATTTTGAATGCTATGTTTGAGCTTCAAAACGAGTCTTGTATAGCCAAAACGTAGCGATCGTTTTGAACGATAAATTGGCTAATAACCCCCCCCCCCCCCCCCCCCCCCCCCCCAAAAAAGGGCTCAGATTGAGCGACTGATCTATATACAGCCATAATTCTCGATGATAGATCGCCAAAGCGAGCGAAAATGGGATGAATATCTAAGAGCGCAAGACGCATGCGTAGTTCGGTAGGGGTCGTCGATGGACAACCAACCTGAGGCCTGAAAACCGCTGTAGAAACGGCTGTATCCAAGTACGCATGCGCGAGCGGATGGTCGCTAAAGGGGCGTGGTCAAATACTCGCTCGTGCGATCGTTCGCGTTACTGCATGTCGCCCAGCTAAAAAGGCGCACACTGCTTGAAGAGTGCGAAAATCGAACATAGCCATAGCGATTTCGACTAATTCTAAGATGCTGGAACTCTAAACTAGCATGCGAGCGCTCAGATAGCTATGCCGTGCAAGGTCAAAGTTCGATTATGCGCTTATACGCAAAATGCGCCTAATAGCGAGTGTTTAAGCCAACAAAACAGTATGCGCTTATTAGCGATATGCGCCTAATAACGCGAAAATACGGTATTAGTGCACTCTCTCTCCCTCTCCCTCCAGGAGTTGTGGTCTGCTGTTGGGCCTCTAGAGGGTGTCTATACAAGCCAGCTGCTGGAATGGATGAGTACAATGAGCCTGGACTCAAAGGCCTTTAAAAAAAACTACATGTACAACCAGCATAACCTAGATGGTGAGGGTGCACCTACCTCTAGGAGCCGACTCAGCAGATATAGACAAAAGTAGAGATATACAGTCATGTGTGCATACGTTTTTTTAGCCAGATAGGCATATATGTTTCTTAATTATTATTATCAATGACCTTTTTCTGCAGCTATCTGACATTATCTATTTTCTGCAGCTTATTCTACACGGTTCTACTAGGACTGTCCATGGCAAGCCGATAATCCAAGTGGACACAAGCTAGACTAATAATGTTAACCTTGCATAATATTATTTGTTGTTTTGTTCCTCTTCATTAATTATTCATGTCATGACTTGATGATGACGCGCGCGCGCGCGCAATAATTAACACGTGATTTCTATAGGATCAATGGGGTCTCGTTCCCAGACCCCACACTCAGCAGAGTGGGGTCTGGGAACGAGACTAGGCCCATCTTAAAAGTGACCGAATTCCTGTTTGTTACGTTGTCGTCTCGAATAAATCTCCAGCTTTCTCTGTCCTGATCCTGAGCTTACATGTACTTATGCGAGTTTACAAATTATGGCCAAATCCCAGGCTGTAGCCAAGCAAGCCCTCAAAAAGTTGGAAGACCAGCTAACCTGTGCCATCTGTCTCGATGCCTTCAAAGACCCCAAACTGCTCCAATGCTTCCATGTCTACTGCAAGGACTGCCTCCAGAAGCTGGTGGTCACAGATCAGCAGGGACAAGTGTCCCTATGCTGCCCCACATGCCGAAGGTCCACCCTCCTCCCTCAGGGGTCAACTGTGTCTGACCTCCAGCCAGCATTCCACATTCACCACCTCTTTGAGATCCAAGATGCCTTCGAAAAAGTCAAAGAGCCACAAAATGTTGTGTGTGGAAAGTGCACCAAAGACACACGAACTGCTATGAGTTATTGCCGAGATTGTGGGGAGTTTATTTGCGCTGGCTGTACCGATGTTCACGTTCAGTGGGACATGTTCTCGAAGCATGAAGTTGTCCCTCTTAATGAGTTCAAAAAGAAGGTGAAACAGCTGGATGCACTGAAAAAAGTGACCCTCTACTGTTCCCTGCACCAAGGCAAGGAGCTAGAACTCTACTGTGAGACATGCGAGGAGCTCATCTGCCACAACTGCATTGTCAAGAAGCACAGGGATCATCAGTATGATCTGGTGACTGACACATTCGAACGACAAAAGGGTGAGATTGTTGCATCCTTAGAGCCAGTTGAGGGGCACCTGGAGAATGTTGGTAAGATACTGCAGCAAATAGAAGCACAATCAAAAGCTGTAAAGACAAAACGGGATGCCATTGCTGCTGAAATTCAACAAAAGACTCGCAAACTTCAAGAAGTGCTGGAATTGCGAAAAGATGAGTTGATTGGCCAATTGGACGAGAATACCCAGCAGACACTAAAGAATTTGGCCACCCAAAAAGATGAAGTGGAGACAATTCAAACCCAGCTAGCCAGCTGTTTGTCGTTTGTGAGGGAGAGCCTGAGGACAGGAAGCCAGGGAGAGGTGATGAAAATGAAAAAAGGAGTCATTAAGCAGATCAAAGAGATAACAGGCTCTATCAAATCAGAGAAGCTGTCCCCCCATGAATCACCAAATGTGCATTTTTTAGTATCTCTTGAGATAACGCAAAGTTGTCGGCAGTTTGGGGTGATTAGCAAGGGTACCATCTCAGCCAAGAATAGCTATGCAACAGGCAAAGGCCTTGAAGTAGCTGTACTAGGGGAAAAGACCACTGTGATAGTTCATCTTTACAATGATGAGGGGTGATTCTGCTCTTACCCTGCTAAGTCACTCACCTGTGAATTAACATCAGATGACCAACAAGACAAAATCAAAGGTACAGTAAAGAGCATCGCAGCTCACAAGTATGAAATTGGCTACCAAGCCACCAGTAGAGGGAGGCACCAACTGCACATCAAAGTGGAGGGAGAGCACATCAAAGAAAGTCCATTCCCTGTCACTGTGAAGCTACCAGTCCAGAAGCTTGGTGCTCCATTGAAGACCATCAGTGAAGTGAAAAGCCCATGGGGTGTGGCAATTAACCAGAAGGGTGAGATTGTTGTGGTAGAATGTGAAGGAAACTGTTTGTTTATCTTCAACTTGGGAGGAGAAAAGATCCATTCGTTTGGTGTTGGAAATGTACCTTATAGTGCAGCTGTTGATGACAACGGAGATATTTTTGTGACAGTTGGAGGACATAGTTGCATTCAAAAATTGTCGGCTAATGGTAGACTCATAAAAGCAGTTGGTACAAGTGGTAGTGGTCAGCTACAGTTCCAAACTCCTGTTGGAATCAAAATCCATCCACGAAACAAAAGGTTGTATGTGGTAGAATGCTGGGGCCATAGGGTACAGATTCTTAATCCAGATTTGAGCTACTTCAGTAGCATTGGTACCAATGGTTCTGGCCCTGGACAAATGGTTAATCCCTGGGATATAGCATTTGATAGTGCTAATAACATTTATGTAACTGACAAAGGGAACAATAGAATTCAAGTATTCACAGAAGATGGAAGATACTCGAGGCAGATTGGAAAGAGAGGATCGGGCAAAGGTGACCTCAGTGGACCAGCAATGATTGCCATTAGCGATGAAAATGAAATTTATGTCACAGAGTACAATAATCACCGTGTGTCGGTGTTTACCACTGAAGGTGATCATCTGACCTCCTTTGGCACAAATGGAAGTGGACCAGGACAGTTTCAAAATCCACGTGGTATAGCAGTGGACCAGTCTGGGATGGTGTACGTAGCCGACCATGGCAACAATCGTATACAAGTGTTCTAGCTACTTAACACAAGCTAGACACTAGTGATACACTAAACTGTACATAATATACCTCTCTGTAGTACTATGTGTTCATTACATTCCCCTTAACTTTTGTTTCAATGATAATGTGTAATCTATAATGCAATAAAGTTTATAATCAATCTCTTGTACATAGCTGCAAACAAAGATATAAAGCTGTTATTACTAACTCAAAGATGTATAATAAATAATATACCTCTTCCAACTTGTGTATCTGTCTGATAAAGAAGTCACCATAGCGACGAGCCATCTTGGTGTCTGCTATGTGGAGCATCTCCTGGATATTGAACAGCCAGGGACCATGACATTTATTTACATTGTACAACAGTTATAACTTACTCCATCAACATAGAAATCTAAATCTGAAGCTGAACGAATCTCTCCAGCCAAATGCTGGGTACCTTTAGTAGTGGACACAAGAGCCCTGGTCTTGTGCTGAATACAGAGTGTGTGTGTGTGTGTGTGTGTGTGTGTGTGTGTGTGTGTGTGTGTGTGATTGGCATCGTCTACTGTCATATATTTAATTGAATGGTGTACCTTGAATCGAAGCAGGTGCTCTTGCAAAGTTACTTCATCCTGAGCACATACAAGAAGTGTATAATTATTATTTTGTCAATGCACTATAGTAGCAGCAAAAACAACTTACAATGTCCATGAAGGCAGCTAGCTTAGCCAAAGGCATGGTCGTGTAGAATTTCAAGTAGCTATACACAATAGTATAAATGTTTGTGTGAGAGCAAGTACACAGTTATGTGAAGGCTCACCTCATGAGTACTGGTAGTATCAACTGCTGCTCTATCTCTGCCATAAACACAGAACACTGATACTGAGTAGGCTCCTGAAGAGAGAAGAACCACCCATCACGACCAGGATGTACAATACAGAAACTACCCACCTTGTTGTAATTCTCTGGCAGGCTGTCGTAGTCAGGAGGGATGGGGGAGATGAACTTGGGACAGGCGTAGGCAAACATATCCTCAAACACCTTCTTCTCTCCCTTCTGCAGTCGGGTCATCTTCTCCTGAAACCTCTCCTTCAGCTGGGAGTTCACAGCCTCATCTATGTGCTGAGCAAGAAATGAAGGGAAAAAAATCACTAGGCAAGATTCATAGAACAATAAAAACTAATGCCAAAATCTATACCTGTGGATTCAAAGTTAGCACCATGGCAATGATACTTAGCATTTGCTCATTCAGCTTAACCACCTGATTTTAACAGAGGTTGATAAAATCCACACAGGAATAATTATAATAAGAGTGATCATTGATGACATACCATACTGTACTGATATGATTTTGGCTGGAAGTGGTTCTTAGCTCTCTGAATGAACACTATGATGTTGGAGAACGTACGAATGGTATCCTACAGCATATAAAATCAGATACACACAAAAATTGATCTTTGAAAGTGAAATTTTTGGTTGTTACGGACAATTATACTTGACAATACACAATGGCAACAACCATATAATTATACGAAGCAACAAAAACTTTACCCTGTATCTTCTCATCATGAGGTAGCAGAAGCCAACATAGTAGTAAAGACTGATCTGGCTAGCTGGCACTCGAGTTGTCGCCAGCACCTTTTTGGAGAGCTGAACATTGGCCACTGACTGCAGGGCCTGGTGGTAGTCACCTAGCTGGGTGTGAAGGCGAAGGAGACCGATAAGACTAAAGTAGCCGAGGTTCTTGTAGAGAGAGTGACTGCCAAAGTCTCCGGCTACTGAGACTGGGTCTTCACCAGCATAGTAGGCCTCAAGCTGAGTGTGTGTGTGTGTGTGTGTGTGTGTGTGTGTGTGTGTGTGTGTGTGTGTGTGTGTGTGTGTGTGTGTGTGTGTGTGTGTGTATGTGTGTGTGTGTGTGAGAGAGAGAGAGAGAGAAAGAGATACATGCTTCCTCAGTAATTAATATATGATTAACAATTATACAATGCTATGATTCCGAGTGCATAATAGCACGCAAACAGACTTTACCACTGAGTGATTGTCAGGGTCTTCCTCACCTGTTTGTTGATGTTAGACTTATCCACTAAGCTGTAGAGCACATTGAGCATGCTGTGGATGTTCCAAACTTTAGAGTTCTCCTTCAATTGCTGGATCTCATCAGTCGAGCGACTCATTGGAATTGGACGAACGACTGGAACTGGAATGGGGAATGAAATAATTGGAATGAAGAACGATATGCACCAATAACTGATATATACACGTACCTGATATATGAACTCATCCACAATGTCCCACAGCCACTGGTTGGGTAGCTCCACATCGATTGGTTCAGCGGAGCCTGAAGATATTGCTAGTCAGTAATATTTCGGCCACGCACAAGTACAACCATACATGTACCTATGATTAGGTTGAAAAGCTCCACATAGTTTTGGTAGGACTCAAAGCGCTGATCAATGGTTGGCTACAGTACAAACACACAACATAATATTATACATGTATGTACAGCAATAAACCAAGCAATGAGACAGATATCCAGTGTCTTGTACCTTGTGTTTGGCATAGATGTGCCAAAATCGAAGCTCTTTGTAAAGGACCAAAAAGTCTCATCTGAACAGACAGAACAGATGAATATGTCAATGAAAAGGGGGTCAATATGTGTTACTGTTCTGCCTCGCCTTTATGGATGAGAGGTGCCACCAAGTCAGCAACTGGCCACAGAAATTCAACAAAGTAGCGCTCTGATAACTTGTTGAACTCATTCTCATAGATATCAAGAATCTCAGGAACATTCTACAAGGAAGAGAAGAGTTCACGATAAACAATCAATGATAAGAGTTTGATTGTTGAATCACATAGTGTGAACAGTTGGCTTATTCGTGTGTTGTGTGTAGGTTATTTTGATGTTATTGATTGCTATTGTATCTTTGGTTTGATTTATTGTGCATGGTGCTTTTGGAATTGGTTATGTAATATTTCCTTTGTGCCTATTTAGTTTGGTTTTACAGTCATTTGTGTCTTTTGGGTTTGGTTATGATCTTTTGTGTCTATAGGGTTAAGCTGAGTTTCTTAGATATCTTTTTGTGTCTATAGTCTTTTTGGTTTATGCATTGTACACCTACTTTTGATCAGTGGTTCAGTGTCAATACTATAGAGCTGTTTAGATTTTTGGTATTTTGCCGGAGATAACTTTTATTCCTATAGAATGTTTTGTGCTATTGAATAGTTATTTATTTGTGTGAATACACTTTGGGTTACTTGAATGCCTACTTTTTGTTCTTTAGTGTGTTAGTACTTTCCCTAGCCCAGTTTTCCTATATAAGCACGCATTTTTATCCACATTTTTGTCTTCCATTTTGACTACAAAATTGTTGTTCTTCAACTCTAAATCTTCAACTCTTTGTGTCGCAGCGCTTGTCTATTCGATAGACCCTCTTACTCCCTCACACATAGATACAGTTTTAAAGATGCATCACACGATTTGTGCTCAGTCAACACATGTACGTATAGAGGGGTGGGGGTACGACCTTAACACTAATATGAAACATTAATTTTGTATAGGTACCTTCTCCATGATTTGCTTGTGGAAGTAAGGTAGAAAGTGTCGCACAGGCTCGGGGATATAGTGGTCGGGATGATCAGCAGTACCATCCATAGGAGGAACAGGCATAGGCTGTTCAACAGGTGGTATGTCCAATGGAGGAGCCCCTGTAATCACAAGCGGAGAAGGCGGGATTCCAATAAATGTACATGTTGCTATGGTGAAGTACACAGAGTACCATAGATCATGAAATATTTCATGCTAAAATTATTTCGTTCTGGAAGAGTTTGCTGCATTTAATTAACGACCCTTTCTTTGTGTATCAGTGACTAATTTCGTGTCTCGAGCTAACAATGAAAATCATTTGAAAATTTCCCAATCAGTGGTTCTCCTTAATAGGAGTGTGAAGTTTAATATATGTGTGTGCGACTCTGTCACAGAGCATACTCGCATTATTCTGTCTACCTTGAGGAGGGTAATCTGGGGGGATGGTGTATATTCCATAGGGGGCTCCCATTGGCTGACCAGGTCCAGGTGGAGGGGGGGCCAGGGGGCAGCGCACCAGGATGAGGAGCAGGGGGATAGGAATATGCTGGCATGGGCATCGGCGCCATCATTGGATGAGGAGGGGGAGGCCCTGCATGATACGGCATGAATTGACCAGGGGGTCCAGGCATATGGATGGCCCCCACCAGACGTGGGCTATGACAGTCACTACAGCCTCCCCACTCCCGCTCCTCCTCCTCCTCCTGCTCCCATCTCCCGAGGCTCCTACTCCTCGTCAGCTAGGCACCACTCTTCCAAGGGAATCACCACACTCACCTCCATGATCATATCCAACCTCGGTGATACAGTCTCAAAGAACGACGTTGCAGTAAGCAAATTTACTCAAATGCAGTATACAGGTAGCTAGCTGTATCAGAAATACATGACATTGCCAGGTGAATCACTTTATAGATATACTAGCTAAACCTCTCTCTCTCTCCAGGAGTTATATTCTGCTGTTGGTCCTCTAGAGGGTGTCTGCATGCCGGCCGCTGGAATGGCTGAGGTGGTCTTCAAGTACAAAGACGATGCTCTGGAGGCATTCAAAAAGTACAACCAGCGTAACCTTGATGGTCAGCCAATGGTGTGCAGGGTGCACCCTACCTCTAGGAGCCGACTCAGTGGATATGGACATAGGTAGAGATATGGTCATGATGTGTTGTGTGCATACTTCTTTAGAGCCAGATAGAAACTTTTACCTTCTGTCTGGATACTTAATGTCAACTACCAACTCAAAATTAATGTTGAGCAGAATTAACGTACATGTATGACCTGCGATTTTTTTTCTTGTTCTGTAGCTATTCTGATGATATCTACAGCAGCAGTCACTCTGGGTTCTACTAGGACTATCCGTAGCAAACCATCCAATAATCCAAGTGGACACAAGCTGAACAATTAAATTATGCACATTATGTTGTTTTGTTCCTCCCCCATTAATAATTATTCATAACCTAAAATAGTGTACCGTACCGATACTTGATCAATTGAGCGATGACTGCAACACGTGATTTCGGGCTTTAAATTTGTAAAGGCTCAGCTCATCACAGAATTAAAAGGTGACTGTTACCGTCGTCAGAAACGAATAAATCTCTGTCTCTCTATCCTAAGCTTATTTTTGCGAGTTTAATACAATGGCCAAATCCGAGGCAGTAGCCAAGCAAGCCCTCAAAAAGTTGGAGGACCAGCTAACGTGTGCCATCTGCCTTGATGCCTTCAAAGACCCCAAACTGCTCCAATGCTTCCATGTCTACTGCAAGGACTGCCTCCAGAAGCTGGTGGTCACAGATCAGCAAGGACAAGTGTCCCTACACTGCCCCACTTGCCGAAGGTCCACCAATCTCCCTCAGGGGTCAACTGTGTCTGACCTCCAGCCAGCATTCCACATTCACCACCTCTTTGAGATCCAAGATGCCTTTGAAAAAGTGAAAGAGCCACAAAATGTTGTGTGTGGAAAGTGTACAAAAGCCGAGTCACGAACTGCAACTAGCTATTGTCGAGATTGTGGGGAGTTCATTTGTGCTGCCTGCGTCGACATCCACACCCATTGGGATATGTTTTCCAAACATGAAGTAGTTCCCCTAATTGAGTTTGAAAAGAAGGTGAAACAGCTGGATGCATTAAAAAAGGTGACCCTCTACTGTTCCCTGCACCAAGGCAAGGAACTTGAACTCTACTGTGAGACATGCGAGGAGCTCATCTGCCACAATTGCATCGTTAAGAAGCACAGGGATCATCAATACGATCTGGTGACTGACACGTTCGAACGACAAAAGGGTGAGATTGTTGCATCCTTGGAACCAGTTGAGGGGCATCTGGAGAATGTCAATAAGATACTGAAGCAAATAGAAGCACAATCGAAGGCTGCAAAGTCAAAGAGGGATGCCATTGCTGCTGAAATTCAACAAAAGACTCGCGAACTTCAAGAAGTGCTGGAGTTGCGAAAAGATGAGTTGATTGGCCTATTGGACGAGAATACCCAGCAGACACTAAAGAATTTGGCCACCCAAAAAGATGAAGTGGAGACAATTCAAACTCAGCTAGCCAGCTGTCTATCATTTGTGAGGGAGAGCCTGAGGACAGGAAGCCAGGGAGAGGTGATGAAAATGAAGAAAGGAGTTGTGAAGCAGATCAAAGAGATAACAGGCTCTATCAAATCAGAGAAGCTATCCCCCTGTGATTCACCAAATGTGCATTTTTCAGTATCTCCTGAGACAGCGCAAAGTTGTCGGCAGTTTGGGGTGGTTGGCAAGGGTACCATCTCAGCCAAGAAAAGTTACGCAACAGGCAAAGGCCTTGAAGTAGCTGTAACAGGGGAAAAGACAGCTGTGGTGGTTCACATTTGCAATGATGACGGGAGGGCCCACCCTTACCCGATTAAGTCACTTACCTGTGAACTAACATCAGTTGACCAACAAGACAAAATCAAAGGTACAGCAAAGAGCATCAAAGCTGGCGAGTATGAAATTAGCTACCAAGCCACCGGTAGAGGGAGGTATCAGCTGCACATCAAAGTGGAGGGGGAGCACATCAATGGAAGTCCATTCCCTGTCACTGTAAAGCTACCGGTTCAGAAGCTCGGCACTCCAACCAAGACTATTGATAGAGTAAAGCAGCCATGGGGCATAGCTATCAATCAGAAGGGTGAACTTGTTGTGGCAGAAGTTGGAGGATACTGTGTATCCATCTTTAATTCAAGAGGAGAAAAGATTCGTTCATTCGGCTCTAGAAATGGACAATTTAGTCTATGCTATGGAGTAGCTATTGAAGACAGTGGAGATATTCTTGTGACTGACGGAGGAAACAATCGCATTGAAAAGTTTTCAGCTGATGGTAGATACATAACAGCGGTTGGTACTCGGGGTAGTGGTCAGTGTCCTGTTGGAATCAAAATCCATCCACTGACCAAGAGAATATATATAGGAGAATGCTGGGGGCATCGGGTACAGATTCTTAATCCTGATTTGAGTTACTTCAGTAGCATTGGTACCCACGGTTTGGGCCCTGGACAAATGAATCAACCCTGGGATATAGCATTCGATAGTGCTAATAACGTATATGTGACTGACAAAGGGAACGATAGAGTTCAAGTATTCACGGAAGATGGAAAATTCTTGAGGCAGATAGGAAAGAAAGGAGCTGGCAAGGGTGATCTCAATGGACCATTAATGATTGCTATCAGCAACGAAGACGAGATTTACGTCACGGAGTGCAGTAATCACCATGCATATGTATCAGTGTTTACAACTCAAGGTGATCATCTGACCTCCTTTGGCACAGATGGATGTGGACCAGAACAGTTTCAAAGTCCATGTGGAATTGCAGTTGACCAGTCTGGGATGGTATACGTAGCTGACCAAGGCAACGATTGTATACTAATATTCTAAGTTTGTATAATATTATTTTGATTAATTATTATTATCAGTGTTGTATGGTTGTTTAGTCTCTTGTACACAGCTGCAAACAGAGAAATTGAATGTTATGAAACTTTTATTTTTGTACACTACAATGTCTTGTACCTTTCTTACTTGTATTTGTCAGATAAAGAAATCGCCATAGCAGTGAGCCATTTTAGTGTCCTCTATGTGCAGCATCTCCTTAAATTAATTATTCTCCTATACGTAAACCGGAGTTATATACATGTAATATGATATATCATGGATCAATCATCCATGCCCACTAGCAGCAACCAGACAACTGCTTGTGTAGAAGTCTAAATCACGCAGAAGCTGAACGAATCTCACCAGCCAATTTAACAATTACTGTGTAAAATTGTAGGATGAAGTAGGGATGACAGCACAAAAAAGTATAGGAACAAGGACAGTGGGGATAATAAGGTACACCTTACATCCCTACTTATTTCCTTGAAATATCATTACACAGATGTAGGAATGTAGCATGCATAATTATAATATTATGTACCTTACTATCCCTACTGTCCTTGTTCCTATACCATAGAATTCAGGTATTCACAGAAGATGGAACATTCTCGAGGCAGATTGGAAAGAAAGGAACTGGCAAGGGTGACCTTAATGGACCTACAACGATTACTATCAACAGTGAAGATGAAATATAATTACAGAGAATTGTAACCATCGAGAATCAATCAATGTCTACCACTTGAGGTGATTTTCTGACATCCTTTGACACAAGCTGGGGAAGTGGATCACAACAATTTCACAATCCACATTCTATAGCAGTGGACCAGTCTGGGATGGTGTATGTAGCTGATTATGGCAATAATCATTATACTGGTACAAGTGTTCTAGTATGATACATGTAACTTAATTAACACAAGCTAGGCTAGCGGTGGTGGTACACAGCACTGTATGTATATTATACTTTATATATGACATTATACTTTTTATATGACATTGTGTAGTATGTTATCATGGACCTTTTTGTTCCACTTAACTTGTGAGAATCTGATATTATTATTGTATAATGTGTAATCCATAATGCAAATAAGTTTATATAATCAGTCTCTTGTACATAGCTGCAAACAAAGATGTACAGTAATGTTATTATAACAAACTCAAAGATGTCTACAATATTATATGTACCTCTTCCAACTTGTGTATTTGTCTGATAAAGAAGTCACCATAGCGACGAGCCATCTTGGTGTCCGCTATGTGAAGCATCTCCTATACATAAAACATAAAACTTGATCATCCACTAACAGCAGCCAGACAACTTACTCCATCAACGTAGAAATCTAAATCAGAAGCTGAACGAATTTCTCCAGCCAAGTGCTGGGTACCTTTAGTAGTGGACACAAAAGCCCTGGTCTTGTGCTGAATACAGTGAGTGAGCGAGTGAGTGAGCGAGTGTGTGTGTGTGTGTGTGTGAGTGTGCAAGTGAGTGAACGCAAAAATGATTGGAGTAATCTTCTATATTAGTTTGAATGGCGTACCTTGAATCGAAGTAGGTGCTCTTGTAAAGTTACTTCATCCTGATCACATAAACACACAAAAAAAGCATACACTTTGTAAATGCACCGTTGTTGCTAAGAATAACCTACAATGTCCATGAAGGCAGCTAGCTTAGCCAATGGCATGGTTGTGTAGAACTTCAAGTAACTACACACAATCGTATAAACTGTTGGTGTGAGAACAAGTACACAGTTATATGAAGGCTTACCTCATAAGCACTGGTAGTATCAACTGCTGCTCTATCTCAGCCATGAAGACAGAACACTGATACTGAGTCGGCTCCTGAAGAGAGAAGAACCACCCATCACAACCAGGATGTACAATACGGAAAATTACCCACCTTGTTGTAGTTCTCTGGCAGGCTGTCGTAGTCAGGAGGGATGGGGGAGATGAACTTGGGACAGGCATAGGCAAACATATCCTCAAACACTTTCTTCTCTCCCTTCTGCAGTCGGGTCATCTTCTCCTGAAACCTTTCTTTCAGCTGGGAGTTCACAGCCTCATCTACGTGCTGAGCAAGAAATGAAAAAAAAATCACTATGCAGGATTCACAAAACGATAAAAACTAATGCCAAAATCTTTACCTGTGGATTCAAAGTTAACACCATGGCAATGATACTTAGCATTTGCTCATTCAGCTTGACCACCTGGATTTAACAGAGATTGATTAAATACACACAAGAATAAGAGTGATCATTGATGACGTACCATACTGTACTGATATGATTTTGGCTGGAAATGGTTCTTAGCTCTCTGAATGAACACTATGATGTTGGAGAATGTACGAATGGTATCCTACAGTATATAAAATCAGATACACACAAAAAATGATCTTTGAAAGTGAAATTCTTGGCTTTTACGGATAATTACACAATACACAATGGCAACAATCATAATATTATATGACGCAACGAAAACTTTACCCTGTATCTTCTCATCATGAGGTAGCAGAAACCAACATAGTAGTAAAGACTGATCTGGCTAGCTGGCACTCGAGTTGTCGCCAGCACCTTTTTGGAGAGCTGAACGTTGGCCACTGACTGCAGGGCCTGGTGGTAGTCACCTAGCTGGGTGTGAAGGCGAAGGAGACCAATAAGACTGAAGTAGCCGAGGTTCTTGTAGAGAGAGTGACTGCCAAAGTCTCCAGCTACTGAGACTGGGTCTTCACCAGCATAGTAGGCCTCAAGCTGAGTGTGTATGCGTGTGTGTGTGTGTGTGTGTGTGTGTGTGTGTGTGTGTGTGTGTGTGAGAGAGAGAGAGAGAGAGAGAGAGATACATGTTTCCTCAGTAATTGATATACAATTAACACTACACTGTTAAATTATACAATGCGATGATTCTGAGTGCATAATAGCATGCAAACAGACTTCACCACTGATGATTGTCGGGGTCTTCCTCACCTGTTTGTTGATGTTAGACTTGTCCACTAAGCTGTAGAGCACATTGAGCATGCTGTGGATGTTCCAAACTTTAGAGTTCTCCTTCAATTGCTGGATCTCATCAGTCGAGCGACTCTTTAGCTTGCCTCGGAATTGGACAAACGACTGGAACTGGAATGGGGAATAAATAATTAGAATGAAGAAGGACGTGCACCAATAACTGATATATACATGCACCTGATATATGAACTCATCCACAATGTCCCACAGCCACTGGTTGGGTAGCTCCACATCAATTGGTTCACCGGAGCCTGAAGATATTGCTAGTCAATAATATTTCGGCCACGCACAAGTATAACCATACATGTACCTATGATTAGGTTGAAAAGCTCCACATAGTTTTGGTAGGACTCAAAGCGCTGTTCAATGGTTGGCTACAGTACGAACACACAACATATTATAATATGTACAACAATAAACCAAGCAATGAGACAGATATCCAGTGTCTTGTACCTTGTGTTTGGCATAGATGTGCCGAAATCGAAGCTCTTTGTAAAGGACCAAAAAAGTCTCATCTGAACAGACAGATGAATATGTCAATGACAAGGGGGTCAATATGTGTTACTCTCCTGCCTAACCTTTATGGACAAGAGGTGCCACTAAATCAGCAATTGGCCACGGAAATTCAACAAAGTAGCGCTCTGATAGCTTGTTGAACTCATTCTCATAGATATCAAGAATCTCAGGAACATTCTACAAGGAAGAGAAGAGTTCACAATAAACAATCAATGATAAGAGTTTGATTGTTGAATCACATAGATACAGTTTTAAAGATGCATCACATGATTTGTGCTCGGTCAACACATGTACGTATAGAGGGGTGGGGGGTATGACCTTAACACTAATATGAAACATTAATTATGTATAGGTACCTTCTCCATGATTTGCTTGTGGAAGTAAGGTAGAAAGTGTCGCACAGGCTCAGGGATATAGTGGTCGGGATGATCAGCAGTACCATCCATAGGAGGAACAGGCATAGGCTGTTCAACAGGTGGTATGTCCAATGGGGGAGCCCCTGTAATTATGAGAGGAGGAGGAGGGATTTCAATAAATGTACATGTTGCTATGGTGAAGTACACAGAGTACCGCAGATCATGAAATACTTCGTGCTAAAATTATTTCGTTCTGGAAGAGTTTGCTGCATTTAATTTGTGTGACTGACAACCCTTTCCGTTACATTTGTGTATCAGTGACTAATTTCGTGGCTCGAGCTAACAATGAAAATCATTTGAAAATTTCCCAATCAGTGGTTCTCCTTAATAGGAGTGTGAAGTTTAATATATGTGTGTGCAACTCTGTCACAGAGCACCCTCGCATTATTCTGTCTACCTTGAGGAGGGTAATCTGGGGGAATGGTGTACATTCCATAGGGGGCTCCCATTGGCTGACCAGGTCCAGGTGGAGGGGGGCCAGGGGGCAGCGCATCAGGATGAGGAGCAGGGGGATAGGAATATGCTGGCATGGGCATTGGCACCATCATTGGATGAGGAGGGGGAGGCCCTGCATGATACGGCATGAATTGACCAGGGGGTCCAGGCATATGGATGGCCCCTGGATGAGGTTGAGGGGGTATCCCCCCGTAAGCAGGGGGCTGAGATAAAGAAGTAAATGAACTACTAAGTAAGTATAATTTCATAGTCTCTAAGATTATTTTATGCTTGCCTGCATGTAGTATTGCTCCATTGGGTCAGCCATCTTCCCCTCTAGCTCTATAACTACCGCATACCACGTGGTTGCACACGAATCCGGAAATATGCGGAGATCAGTTGTTCCGTGCATGTAGAGAATACGGACTAGAAACCGCGGAATGTATTTTTGAAATTCGATATTCAGATACCGGAAACATGACACACACACTCGAGCACGCGGTTTTCGCATGTTTCAAGAAGACACAAGAACCTCACTTTCTCTCTTCCATTTTTGACCAACGTCGTTTTTTGTTTTTTTTTTCTCTGTCTCTCAAAATGTCGTACCACCACCGCAGTTCTCACCGGGGAAGCTACGACAGTCGGGGAAGCAGTGGTGGCTACGGAGGCTACAGCAACGGCTACGACAGTTATGGTGGTCGGGACGGAGGGTACGGTGGCCGCGACAGCTATGGCAGTAAAGGCGGCTCTGGTGGATACGGCAAACAAGAGTAAGTTCAAAGTAACATTCATATCTATGTGAAACAAATATAGAAGTCTTAGGGAAAGAGGCAAATATAATGGTTTATGACTATTTTACTGTATGTTCTGAGGGGGCATAAAATAACCTTTTTGTGTCTTGTAGGTGTTGATTCATTGTTTTTTCTTTGTTTTTCAGTCGGTTGAATGAGTATAGACCAAGCAAAAAGAGATGGGACCTTTCGAGAATGAACAAGATTGAGAAAAATCTCTACAAAGAGAGCCCTAAGGTAGCAGCTCGCTCTGAGGTGAGACTAGAACTTTTTAAGCTTTTAGGCTTTTTACGCTTTTATGAACTGTTTTCCTCTGTCAAATAGAGTGAAGTCAAATCATATCGTGATGCTAGACAGATAATTGTGAAAGGCAGAAACGTACCCAAGCCAGTTTTCACGTTTGAAGAGCCTGGTTTCTCTGCTTCCATTTACGACGTTCTCATGCGTCAGGGATTTGTGGAGCCGACTCCCATTCAGGCTCAAGGCTGGCCAATGGCACTCAGTGGAAGAGACTTTGTTGGAATTGCTCAGACTGGCTCAGGAAAAACCATAGGGGTAAGTTAAGTCTTTCCGAAAAATGTATAGTGTAGCTTAATGTTGATGTAAACTTTGTTTTATTTTTAGTATATTCTACCAGCTATCACTCATATTATGCATCAGCCAAAGCTGTCTAGAGGAGATGGGCCCATTGTAAGTAATGTTGAAGCACAAGAGTTCTAATTAAAGCACATCATTCTAATTAATGCACACTCTGACTATTCTCCCCCCAAGGTACTGGTGTTGGCCCCTACAAGGGAGCTTGCTCAACAGGTGAATGAGGTAGCTCAGACATTTGGAAGAAGCTGTCGCCTTCGCTCTGCCTGTGTGTATGGAGGAGCTCCCAAGGGACCCCAGCTCAGAGAGCTAGATGGCTGTGAGATATGTATCGCCACTCCTGGCCGGCTGATTGATTTCTTGGAGGCTGGAAAGACCAACATGAACCGCTGCTCTTACCTGGTAAGCAAGGAAGATATATTTGGCACTATAATGGCCAAGGTGCATGTGTTTTTATGCCACATGCTGGAGCGAACTCCCTCTATACTCCCAAATTAAAATTTGTGTGTATATACTACTGCCTTTATATAGGTATTGGATGAAGCTGACCGTATGTTGGACATGGGTTTTGAGCCACAGATCCGGAGAATAGTGGACCTGATCCGACCAGACCGTCAGACACTCATGTGGAGTGCTACCTGGCCCAAGGAGGTCAAAGGTCTCGCAGAAGACTTCCTCATAGACTATATCCAGGTAGAGCCAATATCTGAACATACTTGTTGGGGACTAAATTTAGTTTGTAGTAGGCCAATTTCGGATTTCAGCCCGGATGTATTCTTGTGCTGTGTGTGTGTGTGTGTGTGTGTGTGTGTGTGTGTGTGTGTGTGTGTGTGCACGCGCGCGCATGCATGCATGTATCTGCATGATTTTGGGGTGGTTCTGTGGCTTATGGCCCCAAATTATGAAGATAATACTTCCCATCAGTGGTCATGCTTTACTTGATTATCTTACCACATCTTTGCTAGGTGAATATTGGCAGCCTTGACCTGTGTGCCAACCACAAGATCACCCAGATAATCGAGACTTGTGAGGACTATGAGAAGGAACACAAGCTGTTGAAGCTGCTTGAAAACATCATGGGGCAGAGAGAGAACAAGACCATCATCTTTGTTGAGACTAAGAAGAGGGTAGACGAGCTGACTAGAAGACTGAGGAGAGATGGGTGAGTGTGTGTGTGTGGCTTTACCATTGACAAATTAATCATTCCTTTATTTCTCACAGGTGGCCTGCTATGTGTATTCATGGTGATAAGCATCAAAGTGAAAGGGAGTGGGTCCTTGGAGGTAAGAATTCACGCCACCTCATAGCTATTTTATTGCTAAAATTGTATCACTTTCATCTTCACCATTCTAGAATTTCGAGGTGGAAAGAGTCCCATCTTGATTGCTACAGATGTTGCTTCCAGAGGATTAGGTATTTTTTGTAGCAACAAACTAGTCCCCCCCCCAAAAAAAAGAAAAACTACCTTCCCTTTTTTCGCTCTTTCTCTCGCTCTCTATCTCTCCTCCCCCTTTCTCTGATCAGTTATGTAATCTATTGTAGTCTGCTTTCTCTGTGCAGGGCACGGTTCTTCATCCCACTGGGCTCAGTCTTTTCACAGATGGCTGAGCTTTTCGGGAGTGTTGACTGTGCCGTGCTTGCCCCTGTGAGCTGTCTTGTGGTAGCTACAATGCGGTTATTGAGCTTCATAATTTTTTTGGCATCTAAATATCAAGTGTGGATGATGGAGGTGTAGCATCATCTACCTTTTGTCCTCTTCTGTCTGCCAGTCAGCTACATCCATGCAGTGCTGCGGAGGCCATGTCACTCAAACTAACTCTCCTTGTCCCCCTCCCCCCTCCAAAGCAGTTACAATTTAATATCTATCTCTTTCCACCCTCCTCTGTGCAGTGGTGTGGTAGATTCCTGAAATTTCTTCCCTCTTCCCATTTATTCATACACCCA
Organism: Stappiaceae bacterium; assembly: GCA_964291365.2. Taxonomy (GTDB): domain Bacteria; phylum Pseudomonadota; class Alphaproteobacteria; order Rhizobiales; family Stappiaceae; genus JBDWFY01. The sequence continues at coordinate 369,090 of OZ219999.1, read as the reverse complement.
TCTATTTCTTTTGTTTGTTTGTTAAATCCAAGAGGGTGTTTTTTTATTGATCATTCTTTTTCAGCCATCCATCGTCGGCTTGCTTGTTCCTGCAAGTCTAGTTGGGTGGCTCTCTGCCATACTGTATGTGGACATGGCTCCAAAAGTGTTGTTTTCTTGATATCAAGATGGATGTGCTGTGTACTGGCAAATTAAGGCACAGAAGAAGACAACGTGCAGGCTTTTTGCCTTTAAAAAAAGAGGATGGATGGGTTGTTATGTAGATGTTGGTTTATGCACCCACCGCTAGATAGGTAAGACCATAACTTCAGTAAGAGATGGCTGAAGCAAGGCAAGAGTGGTCTCTTCACTCTTCCGTGTTTCACTTGTTTTGAGTTGTGGTCTGAGTCTTTCACACTGGTGGTCGTGTGTCATGTCTGTGTCCTTGTGTGTCCAGCATTATGTGAGATCTAGCAAAGTTTTTGCTGTAATATTTACACTCCTTGTTGGTAATAATGATTTTTGTGAGCCCTTTTTATCAGTGACTGTAATTGTGTGTCTCTAATCTTAACTTGACTGAACTATCCTGTTTTCTCTCATTCCCCTCTTTGCACCTTACCACATAAATGTCCACCTCACTTGACTGATGAAAAAATCCAAAGATGTGACTGACATTAAGTATGTCATCAATTTTGACTTTCCTGCCAACACGGAGGACTACATTCATCGTATTGGCCGCACGGCTCGAGCCGAGAACACTGGCACAGCATATACCTTCTTTACCTCTTCCAATGCCAAGCAAGCCAAGGAGCTTATCGAGGTGCTCAAGGAGGCCAGCCAGTCCATTAACCCAAGGCTCTATGACATGCAGCACCTGGCAAGGACAATGCTGCAATCTAAATGTGAGTGTGAGAGAAATTTTTGGTGGGCACTATTTAGAATAATTGAGCAAAGTATTTGCACAATAATTATTGGGCTGTCCCTTCAAAAGCTTTTATCTCACGTTTAACCTTTATGCTATTCTGGATTGTGAAGAAGAAAATAATTTCTTTCTCCACAGCTCGACAGAGGTACAGATACCGTGGTGAGATGACTGGTGGAAGCAGCAGAGAAGATCGAAATGGCAGCTACAGCAGTGGTGGAGGTAGTGGTGGCTTCTCATCTGGTGGGAGGGGGAGGGGAGGAGGCAGCGGAATGGGAAGGAGCAACGGCAGAGATAAGGACAGTGGTGGCTATGGAAAAAGCTCAAGTTCAAAGTACAACAGCCACTCTTCTGGCTCATATCAGAATAACTACTCATCTTCATCGCAGAGCAACTACTCCTCATTCAATGGCACAGCACAGCAGTCAGCAGTTGCTGCAAGTGGTGCATATGGACCTGGGTTGCTGCCAACACCTGCACAGTCTCAATCAGCTACACAGGCAATGTATGGTCCACAAATCCCTGGGCAGTACGCAGCAGGACAGAACTACCAGCAGCAGCAGCAGACGAGTTACAGTATGTACTCCTACGGTACAGCCCCTCCTCCCCCACCCCCTCCAGGTCCGGCTCCGCCCACTGGTGCTCCACCCCCTCCACCTCCACCCCCTCAGTAGGTAGGACGGAATTATTATACTATACAGCTAAACTGATTTAACTGAAAGACATAGCCTCATATTATTTGTTTATTGCATTGATTCATTAGTTATGCTTGAAACAATATTTATACAAAGCAGTTTTTTTTTGTTTTTTTTTTGTACTTTATGATACTTGCACCTATTTATTAAATGCACACTTGATTAATGTTTAAAAAAAATTAATGCTAACTAATGTGCCACGGGAGTTGACTTTGTGGTACAGGGTCGTCACGTTAGGCTATGCCTGCAGTTTTAGCACGGTGGGTTGGAAGACGACTATTTTCTGTGCAAAGCAAGCTCTCACCCTGCTCCTTAAGTTCTCTATTCCATCAGGGTAAGTTCTAGTGTGCTCTAAGGCATAATCATTAAGGTAGATCTGTGGTATTTTAAGTCTCGTTTGGAGTGGCCTAGGAGTACAAAGGACATTGCTGGCAACTAAGTGTTGAACCAGCAGTGTTTGGTGTGGCTTTTCAATGATATTCGTATGCTTACAGCTTTCCTGAGGCATAAGTGTCCTGCTGCTGTGGTCATACCTCTTCATCATACCCTAACAAGCATGGCCCAGCACCACACCAGTCGCTCTATGGAGCAGCTCAGTCACGTGACCATCAAGTTGCTCCCTGCCCTCTCTGACAACTACATGTATCTGCTCATTGACAAAGCTACAAAGGAGGCAGCCATTGTAGACCCTGTCAACCCTCAAGAGGTGTGCAGTTAGCACTATTTATTCAAGCACTTATCAATCACACCACCCCTACTTTTGTCTTAAAGGTTGTATCTGCTGTCAAGAGTGAAGGAGTTCAGTTAACCACTGTTCTTACCACCCATCACCATTGGTAAGGGGGCCAATATACCTTGATGACTCAGATGTATAGAAATTGATGAGTCTTGTGTTACTGAAGGGATCACGCAGGGGGCAACGAGAATCTTGTTTCTATGGTGTCTGGTCTCGCTGTCTGCGGGAATGATGACCGAATTGGAGCACTGAACAAGAGAGTTAAGCACAACGAATCCTTCAAGGTATGAGTCTTTCTACTATGGCTTCATTTTGGCTATTTCTGCCTTCTAGTAGTCGTCCTTTCTTGTCTTCATGTCTGCAGCTGGGCGAGCTGACTGTAAATTGTCTTGAGACTCCCTGCCACACTAGTGGTCACATATGCTACTATGTACATAGTGAAGACAAAAAAGACCAAGTCGTTTTTACTGGTATGTTATAGGATCCTCATGAGAGAAATGTGAAGCCATGTGTGCTTGCTCTTGTTTTCTCAGGTGATACTCTTTTTGTTGGTGGCTGTGGAAAGTTCTTTGAGGGCACCCCACAGCAGATGTATCATGCTCTCTGTGAAGTGCTTGGCTCCTTGCCGGAGGATACTGTATGCAAAATTCCAGTCATTGCAACTAAGTTTTATCACTAGTCTTCCCCCCCCCCAACCTTTTTTGTTTCTGTAGCAAGTATATTGTGGCCATGAGTACACAGTGAGCAACCTGCGCTATGCCCAGCATGTGGAGCCTGACAGCACAGCTATCAAAGAGAAAATCACATGGGCAATGGTAGGCAAAATTAATGTCATGGATCAGTAAGATTCAGTGACAACTGAAGGGACCTCATTTCCTAGTAATATAAACATACAAAGACAAAGCCAGCAACAGTGCATGCACACACATCTTTGTATTTTGTACGGCCTTTGATGCTCTTCCTCTCCTCCTTGTTCGTAGGCCAAAAGAGGGAAGGACCTACCTACCATTCCCTCCACCATTGGCCAGGAACTGACCTTCAACCCATTCATGAGAGTCAAGTAAGTCTGTCTATAGTGTATGCCTTTATGCTGCTTTTAACTGGGTGCATGCATGCACTACTCGTTAACTTTCTGCCAGATTATTGGGTCACGTTGCTTGAATCTGAATGTGCATGAGCTAATGCAACCTTTAGCTCATTTTCTTAACTTTTTGTGTGATTGAGTACCTTGTTAATACTTGCCTACATATTTGAACTGGACTGTGTTTTTGTATACACCAACTAATAAGCAAGTATATGGGTTATGTTGATGCTAACCGTGCCATGTGCAGGGAGGCTAGCATACAGCAGCATGCTGGCAGCTCAGACCCCATAGCAGTCATGGGCTTCCTCAGAGAAGAAAAGAATAAGTTCAAACCAAAGATGTGAATAATTAAGCTATAGGGAATCTTGTAATGTCATGCACAATATCAGGCTGTTTGTATGATTTTGTATTGCAGAGGTACAGTATTAATATCATGTAGTAATATCACTAGTTATTGTGTGTGAAATATTCCCGGTATGTGCACATGTGCAGATGACATTGGTGTTATAATATTATTATTATGGTTGAACCAACAATCAATGATAAGAATAGAGGGTATAATGATTATTTAAAAATCGTGACATAAAACACCATTTAATAATTGTAGAGATTGTATAGTTTCATATGTGATCGCGACTAATTTGTTTCCCTGTTAGAATTAGCCGTTGACTTGAAGAATTTGCACGTCTCTGTGGAGACTCAAGCTGTCGTTGCGGTGACTTGAGCCTTCTTTGTGGAGATTCAAGTTTTGCAGAACCAATCTGCTTGCTGTATCGTCCAGCTGACCACAGTAGTATATGTACGTCATCCACATTCGGTTTAGCCGGCTTGGTAGTGGGGGCTTTTTTCACTCTGTTGTAGCTGCTTATGTTGCTTGGAAGAATGAACTCTTGAGGGCAGTTCTCTGTGTCTCCAACTACTCCCCTATAGCCTAATCCAAAGCTGACTAACACTGACTGTTCTGCTGGAAGGGGCTCCATGGCCTTCAATTGCAGGTCGAGGTGCAGAGCAGGTCTTTCAGGTCTTTCTGTCAAGACGGGATCCTTGAGTTGTGGTGCTGATGCGCTGACAGGACTAAGCTTGCCATCACTAGTCTGGCTGGCTTGATTTGGCATAATTTGTGGCTTATTCTGTGACAATAATCGGGAGAACATTTTAGAGTGCTGCCCGGGTGCAACCAGAAGAAGGCTTCGAATTGGTCCTGTGTAGGCGTGGGTGACAAAGAGAGGTTCCATTGTGGAGCAGTTGAGGACTAGAAGAACTCCGCCTCCCGTTCCAATATATAGAAGGTCCCCAGAGGCAGTCATACTGGTGGTTCGACCTTTCTGTCCTATAAGTAGAGTGCATAACATATCAATAGCAAAACTTCATATGTGATTAAACTTACTTTGACTGCCAAAAAAGTCTGCACAATGAGTCATCATGTCAAATTGATCTTTCTTCTGTCTTAGCTTTACATCCCAGCGTTCAATGAGATGACGGTCGGCTACTGCTAGACAGCTGCGTCCATCAACCAGGATTGGTTGCATGTGACGAACCATACGACCTTTGTCTACAGGTCCATCAGAATAGCACACTTCGGCAATGATGCTAAATTTCTCATTATGCAAAATCGAAAATCCACGTCCCGAGCCAGAGCACACCCAAATCTCCGGGTCCTCTATGTTACCAGTTGCGGGTATCACCACTCCTAGACTTATATCTAATCGTCCATTCTTCTCGATCTTCAGTCGAGGTTCAAGTACACAAGTTTCTTCCATTCCACTATCAAACACGAATATTCCATCGTGTGTAAGAGCCAAGATGGAGGCTGTCTTTCTGATGTGAAGAAGGGTGAAGATTTCCAAACTCAATTCCTTCCCCCAGGAAGCGACTGGTTTGTGAGTATGGATTCTGTAGACAAACAATCCCGACCCAGCGGTGCCAATCCACACAAAACTGCCAACCGTTAAGATGGAGGAGATGTAGACTTTCCCTTCAATTGGCAACTTAAACTTCTGTCATATGTGTGTGTGTGTGTGTGTGTGTGTGAGATCAGTGAGTATGTGTACAGTGTATATATATGTGTGTGCTAGTGAATTTGAGTGAGTATGTGTATGTAAGTTTGAGTACATGTGCGTGTGTGTGTGTGTGTGTGTGTGACGGTACAATTGTACCAGGATTTTCAGGTCCGTTGTCCACCTCCAGTATGCGCATGCGTGAAGATTTAATAATTTATACAGGCAAGCGTCACAAGGACACAGGCAAACCTTCAAGATTTTTTATTACTTTTTGCAAACATTCGGTTACTTTTGTGCATGTACGGAATCAAATTCAAAAGGTCGTGGACAACGAACCTGAAAATCCCGGTAGGTGGCACATCAAACATCTATATATTTAGTACACTGATCATAGTAATTATATATACTTTGACTGTGAGAGACTGATGAAAGCAGACAACTCCACAGGACCCACACCTTGTCCCATACCAAATCTCAATGGGAGACAGAACTTTGGATGCTGTGCTATAGGTCATTGTGAAACCATCATCATTTATAGCTGGTACGGTCAAAGTGCTCAACTTGGGAGAAATACTTGCAGACTTCAAGCAAGCAGCTGTAACTTGGTTCTTTCTTGAGCTTGCCATCATGGGAGTGGCGTCTAGGAGGTGAGTGAAGGAATCTGCCTTTATGACCTTCAGTATCTGCCCAAAGGTGGGTCTGTGCTGAGGCTTGTCACTCCAGCACCAGCACATCAGCTCAAACAACTGCAAAGACTGGGGATGCAGCTGTGGTACGTATTATTTTCAATCACAGTCAAAACTTTGTGATTTAGAAAGAAGTACTACTGTACCTTTGATGGTAGCTGTGGCCTTCTTCCTTCAGCCAGTAGCACGGTTAGGGGTCTATCCTGTAGCTCAAATGGAGACAAATATGTCATCAGGCAATAGATGAACATCCCAAAGGCATAGACGTCAATTTTTGTCGAGTAAGCTTCTCTTCCCCCATAGAGAAGAACCTCAGGAGGGAGATAGGGTCGTGTGCCTGACTCTCCACGAAGGCCCTGCGGTGAAACCTGCTTACTGATGCCGTAGTCAGCCACTTTGATCCAAATCTGGGTGTTTGGGTTCCACTGTGTGTCGGGCTCTGGATACTTCCACACCAGGATATTCCCTGCTTTGAGATCACGGTACACAAAGAAGTTAGAATGAAGATAGTCCATTGCACCTGCAACCTGTAGTTATATTATAATAATATTGTTATTAGTCATACATTTGAATTGTCTTACCTGCAAAAGTGTTTCTTTCAAAGTCGTTCTTCTCAGTCTAATGCTGGCTTTCTTGAACTTTATAATGCAGTGTTTTATGTCGCCCATTGGAGCCAACTCGACCAGAAGTCGTAGTGGCTGAAGAGTGACCCCTATCAAATCGACAATGTTGGGATGTTGGAGCTGAACCATCACACGTGCTTCTCGGCTAGCCTTTTGGTAGATTTCCCAGGCTCTCTCCTCAGCAATGACTGCTTGGTCAATGGTATTACTGGCAGAAAGATATTTTGTGGTGTGGAATTCTTTCACTGCCACTGCTGAGGTGCTTTTCTGTCCTACAAGGACTCCCTACAATTATACAGCAACATAAATCTTAGTATATTTCACAGGCATGTTGTCTCGTAGATGATTGAAGTTTTGCTAAAAGTTTGATTGGTTGAAACTACTAATGACAACTAAATGATCATGTACAATGTCATGCTTTCATAGAATCTTCTATAATACTTCACTTAAATGAAGCAAGCCTAAATTAGCAACCCTCCCATAACTATAACAATAAGACAGTTGCTATAAAACTCACTTTGAAAACGGATCCATATCCCCCATCTCCTAGGGAGTGTCCTATTGTCAGAGAATCAGAGTCCGTGATTACTAAGGATGGAGGAAAGTCGCTAAAGATTAAATCTGGAGCAATGTCATTCAAATTGAGTCTTCCATGACTTGGGCACTCGACATCAAGCATTCCATCAGCTACCGCTCGAGAGCAGTAGGGAGAAGTGAACATGTAGAATATGACCTGTTGTGGGCTGTTACAGTGCAGTGACCTCGAACTTGATTGCGTTTCTGGCGTATGTCGCAGTGTTGGGAAGCCAAAGGCTTCACGCTCTGATGTGTGCACTGACTTTAAGCATTCCATGCATGGATTAGCTGTCAAGTTGAAATCGAAAGTCGTATTTTTGGCAAAGATCTCATACCAGTCTTCAAAGACAGAATTGACAATGGTCGTGGCCTGGTGGAGGAGCCAAGTGGCTCTGCAATGGGAAGAGACAGGCATGTTGGAACGTTCATTTGGATAAGCATTGGATTTCACAACAATCTCCTCTGGCATAATAGCAACTTTGATCTCGATACCTTTACTGGTCTCAACAGGCTTGTCCCCCTCGCTGGAAATCAGGTGCGTATCAGTGGTCCCTGGCAGGGGGAAAGTGATAGGAGCAATGCGAAAAATCTCCATATGGTGCCAGGTGATTATGATGCCATCTCTCCAGCACTTCCAGTGTGCTTGATTCGTAAGAGTGTCATCCAAAGGACCAGACTCGACGGAGCTTTGTATGTAATCAATCATCTTTGTGCTCATAAATCTCGCAATGACTCGAGCAAAAAAGCCATTTGGCACAAACGGCAAACGGTAGTAGCGAACTAAGCATTGGAATGGTGATTTGCAGAGAGGAGTGTGAGGTATGTTGCAGTACTCAAGCTGTGCTGCTGTATCATCGTCTTCACTGAGTTTTGCACTCGTTATCTTAGAGAATACAATGCATGCCTTGCTCTCACAGCATGGAAGAAGCAAAGGAACAAGGAGACGTTTATCGTCAAGAAACAGGATGATTCCAAAGTGTTCCATGAGTGCTATGATCTCCTTTTGGTACTTTGTGTCCAGAATCTGCTCAAGCTGCTTTTTCAACATAAAGCCTATATTATTCATTTGATGATAAAATTCACTAACAAAAGGTATTGTACACATACCATATTTGTGTGATGAAATATCTTCTCTTACGGTGACCACTTTGGCGAGATTGGAGCAGAGCCATTGGGGGTCCAGGAAGTAGATATCACTGAGCACACTGCCTTCATCATAGTGCAACAATATCCCGTTTTCATGCAGAAAGTTTGTAGCTTCATCAAGCTCCTCTAAGTTTTCCATAAATCCAGCCTTTTGGACGGCTTGCCTATAGAAAATAAGAGAAATAGGACTACAGTCAAATACTATACAAGAAACATAGCTATCTTATTTGTATGGACACTCTAACCTGTATGTCTCCTTATCAAAGATGGGTACATTGTTCCTCAGTCGGCAATTGGCGGCCAGTGATTGAATAATATCCTGCAGCTGGAGGTAGGAAGCTGGGACAAGTTGATCAACAATACTGCATGTTGTGGAGTCCCTTGAATCTACATGAGTATAGAGATTATAAATTTTTTATTGCTCTGATGTATAAATTGCACAATCCTCTTACCTCCAAACTGGTATCTTGAGGCAAAGTCGTGAATATAGTCTCGTAACCTATCAACATCATCTTGATTGTAGATGAATGCAACATGTCTGATACTTGGATACTGGTACGCACCGTGGCTATAGTTCACATAGAGGTCACTGATAAGCCGGGTGAAACGACCTTTGACCCTTCCCCTCTGAGACTCATTCGTTATGTTCATTTGTGTGCCGACGATGATGACAGACGACTTTGGAGCATGTGCCTCGATATTCTCCAGCCACGTCTTAAGGCCTCTTACTCCAGTCTCTCCATCTTGTATGTTCCACACAAGCATGTAGAGAGAACGCTTGGACAAGAAGCACTGATGGATGGCATAGTACTCCTCAGGACCACCAAAATCCCAGATCGTAATGGTAATCTTGCTTTTGTTGCGAGGAGCGTACTTCCAATGCTTGATGTTGACCCCAACCGTCGCCTCAGGAGCTAAATCAGAGGCTATCGATACAGAGAAATCGTCATTCTTGAACTTGCCTTTCTTTGTTAGACTGTGCAGCAGTGACGTTTTTCCCTTCTTGCCTTCCCCAACAACCATCAGTTTGACTCGACGATAAGGCTTAGAACTGTACACAGCATTGTTTGTTTGTGTGTACATGTGTGTGTGTGTGTGTTTGAAAGAGGAAAAGAGATAGTGAGATGTGAGTGTTTGTGCGTTTGGAAACTACAATTAGCTACTACTGTAAAAGCATAGTTCGCATATTGAAACTCACTTTTGCTGTATAGCTTTGAGGTAGTTAAGTAGCAGTTTGGGGGAGGGCTTCTGTAAGAGATGGGGTGGAACATTTTGTATGTTCATTCCGTCCATCTTGAGCACAAGTAGTAGGCGGGGATTTAGCAGGCCAACCTCTGAGGGAAGCTCCTGAATTTGGTTGTAGGAAAGCTTGACCGAGCTGAGCTTTGTGAGGTAGTGGAGACCAGTTGGAAATTTTTGTAGCTTGTTGTGCTCGAGTGACAAGATGGAAAGGTTGGGATACAGTGCTTCATAGCCAAAAGAATCGTAGTCAGTTCTCTTAAATGCTTCACTGACAATCTTTACTGATGGAAATTTTGGTAACTGGTTCCCAGTGAGCGAGAGGAGTGATAACTGTTCTAATGCTCTGTGCTTGCAATGCCAGCAGTATCTCTTGTGGGAATCTATCTCAGGTACTGTCAGCAACCTGAAGGGGTGACCGCATGGCAGAGACTTGGGGCGATCACTTGTGAGAGATGTGACCATATTTTCATCCAACGCCAAGGATTTCAAATTACGCGGAACACTATGAACGATATCCAGGTCCTGAATTTGATTATTTTGCATGTGAAGCTTCATTAGCCGAGGAGCAGTGCAAGCAAGATCCCAGGGAAATTGACTGAATTTGTTGTGTGAGAGATCTAGCTCCATAAGATTGCTAACTGTTGACTCCTTTTCTTCGCCATCGTTTACTGGAAACAAACACTCACCCTGTATGGTAGGAGTACTGGCTGTGCGTGGACGATGCTGCTCTGAAGATGAAAAATACTCAATTCTTGCAAGATGTATCCCCATTATATCTGACATATTGTTACTGTCCATTCCAGCAGTGAGAAATTTAACTGCACACACAGTACTCCGAAAGTCGGCTAGTTTATGCATGTAAGTGTCAAGTTGTTGTGAAGTCTCATCTTTAGAAGCATCCTCACAGACCAGAATGCCGTTGGTCACGTGACACGAGCCTACGATTTTATTCGAGAGAAGTGGGTCATTGAAGTATTTCAAGTCACTGAAATAGTGAAGCTGAGAAAGGTTATTGTGTGCAAGCTTTAGAGCAGTCAGCTTTGGAATAACCCACAGACCAGGTGGCAGATCATTCAGAGAATTCCAGCTCACATTAAGCTCTGTCAGTGAGTGAGCCAAGTCACGAAAAAAGCACTCTGGTAATGTCTGAATCTCATTATGGTCGAGGTCAAGAATTGAGATGGGAGCAGTGTAGATCCTATCACTGGGATTTTCAGAAGATGAAGGCAACAACTTTAACCTGTTATGGGAAAGGGTGAGATTTTGCAGCGAAGGGAGTTGGAACAGCTCCAATGGGATCTCGGTGAGTTGGTTCTTATTGAGATTCACCCTGGTAATCAACGTGAGTTGATAGGAAGGATGCTTGATCAGTGCCAGTGAAGTAACTGCCCTGCTGAAGTAGTAGAGACAGTCTTGGCCAAGCCGGTGAAAGAAGAGGTGGTTGTCATCTCCTGATAGTAAGACCTGTATGAGACTGCATGCCTTGGAGACGGAATCCACAGCATCATAGCAGTCGTAAAGCCACTGGAGGTCAATGGATTCCAACTCAAGACCCTCCCATTTTATACCTCCGTTGCTGTAATGCAGAGCACGTACTTGATTGTCAGTGACATGTGAAAACTCAAGAGAATTCACAACCTTCGTTTGATAGTGAAGAAGCACCCTCAATATCTCCTCATTTCCACCCTTGATAGCTTGAGTGATGGCAGGCTGTAGACCTTTGTGAAAGCCATAACTGATAAGAACTTTAACAATATCCAAATCACCAGTAAGCACAGCATTCTTGAGCAGATACTGATCTTGAAGCAGCTCAGGTAGTAGATCAGAAATGTTCATGAAATGGAGTATAACTTCAACACATTCGATATTTTTGGCACGGATGGCTTCTTCAATGGGCAGTAGTGTGTCAGGAAGGTAGCGATGTATGAGCATACTGAGGTTTGTCCTCCAGTGAACAAATTCAGCCACTTTGAACATTCGTGTGAGCAGTTCCACATAATTTTCTCGAGCTAAGATGTGGAATACGCTGTCACCATTGCTCATCAATGAAGGAAGAAGGTCGCAGACTTCTGCAATAGTCAATGGGCTTTTTTGCATTATATCTGCGATCCTCATCCTTCGAACACCTGAGCCTTCTCGTCGAGGAGATGAAGGTCGAACATCAATACTCGAACTACTCTGGGAGAGAGATTTGTCAAGATTAGAATCGTGTCCATTTGACGTTCTAATAGTGTCTATAGCAAATATAAATCCATCATTAACACTGTCTGGTGTCTGTAGCTCTAATGATCTCCCTTGACTGCCTTCGAGGTCTGATTCTGGATCATTATCGACGATGTTCACTTGCAGCAGTGATCTACAAGGAGATGCTCGATAAAGAGTTGTTGTTCGTCGAGACTGTGTGTGGAGCTGCTGTTGTACAAGCCTTGCGGAGTTCTGCTTGACAGTGGCCAGAGACTCACACCGAGGGAGGGAAGATGGTATGGAAGATAGCATACAAACCTCATCCATTGCACTCTCTTCTGCTAGAATATTCTTGAATAGCCAGGAAATGAATACAATGTCATTCCTAGAGCATGCTACATGAAGAGGCTGTTCAGCCATAGCTTTGATGTTGCGTTTTCTTAGAAGGTTGGGGTATCTGTTAGTGATGAAAAATCGAAGGTCAGACCTTTGCCGACATGCTGTGTGAAGAATACTCTCTCCTGTCTTGTGGTTGCTCCTCATTGGGTTGGCTTTGAAATCATCGAGAAGCTTCAGGACAGTATTGAAGTTATTGGCTTGGACGGCCCTACAGCACATGTATAGTATTGCATTATTACTTTTATGTGTGTGTATGTGAGTGGGCTTGTATACATACAGAGTTCTTAGTTAGCAAACATAGATAAGGTCTGTCAATACTTGTTATCTTTGTATGCTTTAAGTATACAATGGTAGGGACCAAGCTTGGAAGCTGTACTGTTGTCTCTGGACAATGCACATTGTGTACACTTTCTATACCACACAAAGTATAATAGTGGTTCCTACAGTGTAGGTGGTGAACGTATGCCATTCCTTGTGAGGAGGCACTACACGTACAGGCTAGCTACTATTCCATACACAGTGAATTATTATTATTACTTAGATCCTACTTGTAACAAATACTATGATCTGATTGGTTAGATTGAAATATCTATCCTTCATAGAAAATCATGTAAAGCTCTGTAGAAAATCATGTAAAAGTTTTGCCTATGGTTAGGTTTGTTGCTAAGCAGCAGTTTATTTATCAAGCTTTAGGCATTGTTGCTAGGATCTAAAGATGCTAGACACTGTTTAGTCAGTTTTTATGTGATTTAGAAGACCTCAGGGCTCTGTAGAACCCTTGCTTTGCTCGGGATTCTACTTAGAGCCCATCGGTCTTCTAAATCCCATAGAAACCTCCTATACAGTGTCTGACTATTATTTATACTATGTTCTTCAGTTTACAACAGTTACTATGTGACTTTAACCCACCAAATTTATATTACATCGGTGTAGTACTTGATTTATACTCTGTTTATTGAGGATCTGTTTGCCATCTATTGATCATTCACGCCTCCCAATTGTTCAACATTTAAGTCACATGATAATAACTCGATATTCTCTTGCATATTACGTATACATGACCTTCACTAGCACACAAAGGTATCATCATGCACATCATTAATCTTGATTACGATAAAGTTGTGTACACTGTTGCAAATACTCAATACTTGCTCACATACAACGATAGAAAGCAGTTGACAAACAACGGGCAATGCTGCGTGGTAATTTTGTGACACTATCACAGCTGTTTTCGAGTTTACTATGGCTCAGGTATAAGCTCACTAACCACTATGTATTTACACATACTGCAACATGATAATGTCGTATGGAAAACAGTTTACATAGCAACACGTTGTCTACCAGTACACAGCAAGCAGCAGTAGTTGTGCTGTTAATTTGCTGAAGGCCAGGAACAACAATAGAAATTTCTATAGCACCATCGCTACCTATAGGCCCTACCACTCCTACTGATTCTCAAGGATGAGGGCTATGGTATAATTATTTTGTCTTTGCATGGTTTATATTCTAGTTATTGTAAATCTGGAAATTTTCGTTGTAAAATATCTTCGTAGTCAATGGCAGCTACGAAAATTAATCTTACGAAACACGCGCTATTAACGTAACGTGGTAAGGGGTCGTACCTACAAAAAATTTTATCGTACAAAAGTTTCATATGAAAACTTTCAGATCTACAGTATTCTGAACAGACACTGGGATCATTTTCCTATAATATTTGGGATTGAAATTGGAATTAATATAATATATGTATATGTGACACGATTTGGGAAAAGGGACCTTTTTGACAAGAATATCATTCTAAGAAATAAGCAATTGAAAATGGCCTATATTTGTATTGCTATGGGAAATAGAATGCTAGTTATTTTTACATTATTGAGCCTGTTTTTCTACTTAACTGTACAGTGTGATAAGCTCTTATTAGGTCACCATTTAGAGCTATCCTAGTGGCACTTGAATGGCTGCTAAACTCAATTTTGAAAATCTGTCAAAAAGGTCCCTTTTCGCAAATCCTGTCACATATATACTTCACCATAATATGTACCTACACACAGTGTCACATTCATAATTAAATAATTGTAGCACTCGCATCAAATTACCTGTGAAGTAGTGATGGTGTTTCTCCGTCCAATGACACATCGATATCGCATTTACGCAGCCAGATCAGGTTTCTGAGACCCATGGAGAATGTATTCAACTCCGAATCAGTGCAGTTAGGACTTGAAGCAATTTCACAGACAACTAACAATGAAATCAAACAAGACAAATAAGATATGTATACAGGAAAGATACAGATCAGTCACAAATAGCATGTGTTCCATGACACAAATTGCCATCAGATAATCTTTAAAGAATATCGTAAACATTAATTAAGCTCCTTAAGCAGGAGGCCCTGGGTTCGATCCCCGGTGGCTACCCTGGGCTTTTTTTACTTCCAGCTGACTTACTAATGTAGATGGGATGAAGGATCTGTGGTGCTCTAGTACAGTTCGGCTACTACGATAATATAATTATTATTGTCTATTGTCTTATTTTAGGCATCTGCTTGATTGTAAAATAAAGTCATGCCGTGGCATACATTGTTTCTCTTCCTGGATTCATAGATAGTAAGCATTTCCATACTAGTCCTTCCATAGTCACAGTAATTACCACCCTGAAACTGAAGGTGTCCCCCATTTCCCCACGTACACTAGCTATCCTCCAAGTCATGTCATAATTATGATACAGCATGCACAATTGAATGTCAACCATCTTACAGCTGGAAGATTTCACACTGATGGTGCTGTCCCTCAATCCCATTGTAAATGCTACCTTTACACTTTGTATCTATCATGCAAAGGTCATGCAGTTCATGGCTCACACTTAATTGATAGACTTAAAGGCGCACCTGCACGGAAGTTGTACTATTCAAATTCACACTACGTAATGAAGCCATAATGCGTGCGTCTGGAATGTAATCAGTAGTACTTAGTACTACTAGAGTACGAATAATGTAGTGTTACTGTTACAACTGATTATGTAATCTTGAATTTTTGGGCCGCGTTTTTCAAGATATTACACATTCCAACGCGCGTAAATTACTTCCGTGCAAGTGCGCCTTTAAATGACTTACTTCTTTCAAGATGAGCTCGTGTTGTGTTCAAAGCCTTTTGGTCCTGAAGGCATTCTTGGATGTATGAAGCCACCTGAGGGTGTCCTGCCTTCTCTGCCAGTTGGAGGATCCCCTGGCTCTTGCTCAACAGGTGTCGTTGTGGAGTGGAGCGTTTGAGGTCAGCTCCATAACTGATGAGGAGCTTCACACACTCCAAATGACCGTTCTTGGCAGCAATCATCAGGGGAGTCTGCATATTGTGACAGAAATTTTAATTTATAATGTGTAATACAAGATGCAAAAAAAAATCGCAAATTGTCAGCTTACTTCATTGTGCTCACTGTCTGTATAGTCGACTTGTTCTCGGGCTGCGTGTAGATATGACATACTAAAAACCGCAGGATCATCACGCAAACACTGTAGTGCTCTAGCAGCTGCTTAGCGCCTCACCATACGTTAAGTAGTAGCTACAGACTCATACCTTGAGGCACGGAGCCGAAAAGAAACTCGAGGCTGTCGTGTGAGCCTTGCTTGGCTGCTTGGATGAGCAGCAGGCCCACGTTGCCGACTCGCCAACCATTGCCCGGGGAGAGGCTGTTCTGACACGCTGTAGTAGATGTTGGGGAGATTGTGCTGCTTTCTCGTTCACTCATACTATAGCTTGACTCTGTAACTATCCTATTGTTGACAATCTTGACCTATTTATACACTCTGAGCTCATGAGTCGTCCAATATCCACTTACATCCGGCCGACCGAATTGAAAGTAATTAGTGTGCACGTGATTCCACCATGCGCGCGGTTTAAGTTCAATAAATTTGAGCAATAAAAAGTAATTAAGTGTACCCTTAATCCAATAATTATTATGACATGAATGTACACACTATTAACCTCATACCCAGGCCTTCCCATAATTATTATTTTTCAACATTTTCATGCAAAAAATTGGGAAGGATTTTTCACATGAAATGTTGAAAACAGGGAAGGCCCGAGTACAAAGCTACACACTATAGCAATAAGTAACCTTTCTCCATAGCCAATTCATTTTTTAATATCACATCAAACAACAATTCATGACACAAAAATTAATACAATCATTATAAAAAAATAATAGTAAGTGATTTTATTAACACATCACACAAAAATCATTGATCATTCATTACGTTACTTCATCACATTCGCTAATCACCTCATCAATCTGAAAGCTGCCAGCCGTCATCATGTTTGGTGCATTGCTGTACTTACTACAATGTTCCGTTGACCACAGTAGCAGGTGGCCATCCTTCACACTTGGTCTTGCTGGCTTTGTGAATATCTTCTTGCCATCACTAGGCAGGGTGAAATTTTGTGGACAGTTCTCCGAGTCGCCCACGACCCCACGGTATCCAACTCCAAAGCTTAAGAGCACTGAACGATCCGACGGGACAGAATCAAAACATCGCATTGATCTACGTGATGTCTGACTCATCAGACTGTCAAGGCTTGATCTTCTACGTTTCATCACGTTATCTTGCTGGAAAGACAGATCATCGCTGCTCATACTACCACCAATACTGACACCAGATAAGACTGAATCTTTGCGTGAGAAGAGTCGAGTTAAGGCTCTGGTTTGCTGTTCGGGTGAAACGAGTAGAAGGCTGCGTACGGCTCCCACGTAGGCATGAAAGACAAAGTAGAGCTCCATCGTTGAGCAGTTGAGAGCTAGCAGTGCACCACCTCCTGTCCCGACGTACAGCAGCTCTCCAGTAACAGTCATGGAGGTCACTCGACCTTTACGACCTGTGCATATAAATATAAGGAGTAAAGATCATAGGGGCATTCTTAGTCATTACAACACTGGAGCTGTACATGTGTATGTTATTTTCCCATGCTTGGTCATAAACATAATATACCATCAGTACCGATTTTTGTTTGATGTGGGAATGGTGTAGGACCAAAAATTTTTCTATGGTTGCAGGCTCCACTCAACTTGTGTTTGGCTTAGGAAGAATAATGAAGTATACAATGTCATATTATCTATTCTTACCTTGATCTCCATAGAACTCCTTACAGTAATCCATCATGTCAAACTCATCGATCTTCAATCTATTCTCCACGTCCCAGCGCTCGATTGTGTGTTGATTGGCTACGGCCAGGAAGCTCAAATCATCAACCATCATTGGCTGGAGGTGCCTCACTCTGCGACTATGGTCTACTGCTTCATCGTGAGTTAGAGTCCGTTCCACAACGCTGAAGTTTCGTGGATGCAGAAGAGTGAAGCCTTGTCCGGTCTGAGAACACACCCACACCTCAGTCGATTTCAAATTTCTGGAGGGTGGAATGACAACTCCTTCAAGTAGATCATTTGTTTCTTCACCACTAACGGACACCTTGGGCTCGAGAACGAGGGAGTAATCAGGACTACCTAAGTCAGAGTCAAAACCGTACATGCCCGTGCGCGTCAGAGCAAGGACCGAGCCCGTCTCTTCAATGTGTAGGAGAGTGTAGACCTGTTGTTTGTCGTCTTGACCCCACGAAGCATATGGCTCTTGGATGTCATTGGTGTTGTAGACGTGGATACCGTTGCCGACGGTGCAGATCCACACATAGCCACAGATCACCTTCACACAGCTGATGTACTTCGGCTTCCCAGGAATATTGATGCTCTGTTGAGGAGTGTATGTGTGTGTGTGTATGTTTGTGTGTGTGTATGCGCCAACAGCAGCTATAAAAAGGAGCCCATGCTATAGGTGTGTTTAGATTGAAAGTAGCTACAGAAGCTGCAAAAACACCAAACAATTCTAGTACTCTACACTTGTAGCTAAACAACACATACTAAACTCAAACTTTCAAATCTCACATACGTACATGATTGGTGGTTGACTTGTGGAAATTGACAACTCCACACTTTCCATGTTGTGTTCCATACCACACTTGTATGGTGGTGTCTTCTCTTGGACTGTTGTTACCTGTTGACAGCATGCTCATCACAGAGTGGTATGAGAGAGTTGTATCCGATCTCGTTCCCATTCCAGCACCGACGCTCATGGTCTGGAATGATGAGAATGAATTGCTTCTCAACGAGGTGTTGATGCAGGCAGCTGTGATGTCATCATGGTCCCTCGAGATGGGAGTGGCTTCGAGGAGATGAGTGAAGGAGTCCGTTTTGATGATCTTCAAGATCTCATCGAAGGTGGGTCTGTGCTGAGGCTTGTCACTCCAACACC
This sequence comes from Stappiaceae bacterium, assembly GCA_964291365.2. GTDB lineage: Bacteria > Pseudomonadota > Alphaproteobacteria > Rhizobiales > Stappiaceae > JBDWFY01. The sequence goes on along the minus strand of OZ219999.1, from coordinate 350,526 downwards.
AGCACATTAGTTCATACAGTTGAAGAGATTGTGGGTGGTACTGTGTGCGATGTGAGTGAGGAGGAAAAAGAGGGAAGGAGGAGGCAGAGAGAGAGTGTGAGATACACATCAGGATCACAAGAATCCATCAGAAACTCTATACATACCTTTGCTGGCACTTCTGGTCTCTTTCCCTCCTCCAGTAGTGCAGTGATCGGTCTCCCTGCTGTCCCATCCGTCTCAAACGGAGACATAAAAGTGATCAAATAATACGTAAACATCCCAAAAGCATAGACATCAATTTTTGTCGAGTAAGCTTCTCTTCCACCATGAAGAATCACCTCAGGAGGGAGGTAGGGGCGTGTTCCCTCCACCCCTCGGAGGCCCTGCGGTGAGACCTGCTTGCTGATGCCGTAGTCGGCCACTTTGACCCAGATGGCAGTGTCCTGGTCCCACTGTGTGTCTGGCTCCGGATACTTCCATACAAGGATGTTTTCTGGCTTGAGGTCTCGGTACACAAAATTTCGGGAATGGAGATAGTTCAGCGCTTCAGCAACCTGTAAAAAAAAAAAGGTCTCAATTTGTTGCCAGTTTTAACCACATTAGAAAGTGAAAATTAGACTATCAAAAATTGTTGTGAGCACTCAATTTTCTAAAAATCATGTACACAAGTGCATGCATGAGTTACAGCTTACCTACACAATATTAAGTTAGGAAGCTATAAAGGTACATAGTAAATACATGTATACATGTAAACTGCAATTTGCTTGCAAAAAAGACCCCATTTGGTTTATTGGTTTACACAATCATGCAGATGACTAACTTGAACAAGTGTTGTTTGGATTGTCTTCCTGCTGAATCTCACTCCAGCTCTCCTGAACCTCTTCGCACAAGACTTCAGGTCACCCATCGGAGCCAGCTCGACCACCAATCTCAGTGGCTGTAGCGTCAGCCCCACCAGGCCGAGAATATGAGGGTGCTGTAGTTGTACCATTACTCGAGCCTCTAAGCTAGCCTTCTGGTAGATGTCCCAGGCCTTCACCTCCGCAAGGATGTTTGGGTCCTGCTCTGCCACCACCATGTCCCCACGAAACTCTTTGACTGCTACCTCCATGACTTCTGGTGTGCTCGACATCACACGACTAGACATTTCACCAGGAAAGTGCCCACGTAGTGAGTCAAGCTTGGCTGAAGTAGCTGCCACTGCAGGCTGTAGGTAAGAAAGGATGCTACATGTTATACCATAATGCTATTACAATGTAATAGAACCACACACATGAATGCAAATGGGCACAAAAAATTCTGGCCAATCACAAATCTAGGGTAGATTATCACAGTGCCTGCATAGGCATATATATACACACTGGAGTCAGAGAAAGAAAGGAAATGGGGAGAGATTCAAATGTCTCTACACTCACCAGACTAAGACACCCTTTGAAGACGTTTCCAAAGCCACCATCTCCTAGTTGTTGCTTCAGCACGAGACAGTTAGGGTCTGTAAACACAAGCGAAGGAGGAAAATCTGAAAATGTTAGATCGGGAGAAATATCAGCAACCATGAGCTCTCCATGTACGGGACAAGACAGCTTCATTCCGTCTTTGACAGCACGGGAGCAGTGTGGACTTGAAAACATGTAAAAGTGTCCATGGGAGGACTGGCTGGCTATGATACCATAATCCACCATTGTTTCGGCTACGGAATTGGTGAACCTTCTCACTCTCTGCTGAGTGGGTGTGGTTGATGCAGTGTATCTCGCCTCATGAACGGCCTTGAAGCACTCTGGGCACGGATTCGCCGTGCGAGTGATGGAGTAGTCGAATCCTTTCTTCTTGGCAAACACCTCGTACCAGTCTTCAAAGACCGAATCGATGATAGTGGTAGCTTGATGAAGGAGCCACGTTGCCATGCACATTCCCTTACAGCACACTGAAGGGTCCTCTCGTGGAAAGATACTGCACTTTTCCATAATTTCCTCGGGCAGCACAGCGATGTTGATCTCCACACCTTTATAGGTTTCTACTTGGTTGTCCCCCTCGCTGGAAATCAGATGCGTATCAGTGGTCCCTGGCAGGGGAAAAGTGATGGGAGCGATGCGAAAGATCTCCATGTGGTTCCAGGTGATAATGATGCCATCTCTCCAGCATTTCCAGTGGGGGCTGTTCACAATGTGCTGGTTGTCGAGGGGCCCGGGAACGATCGATCGCTGGAGGTGATCCACGATATCACTGCTCATCAACCTAGCAGTCACTCGCGTGAAAAAGCCATTTGGAACAAATGGTAAGAGATAGCATCGTGCCAGTACTTGGTAGGGTGTCTGATGGAGTGGGGCATGAGGCTCGTTGCTAACTTGATCTATCAGATCCTCGTCTTTTTCGGTTAAACTTGCAGACACACCCTTGGAGAAGACAAGACAAGCTTGCTGCTCGGTGGGAGGAAGGAGGGAGGGGATGAGAAGACGTCTCTCATCAAGGAGGAGAATGACTTCGAATTTTTGCATGAGAGAGAGGAATTCATTGACATAGGTGCCTTGAAGGATCTGTGCTAGGTTCTCCACCAACATGAAACCTGAAAATGAAAAAAAAAAGATGCAGTGAAATATTCTGTTGCAAGTTTGATGACTGTAGTATACGTATAGTATTATGTGTACATGTCTGTAGTTTAAATGTACACGTACACCAAGGCATACTGCCCACGTGAACCAGTAATAATAACGACCCTTTACCTACAATACTAAAGTGTCATTCCTGGGCTCTCCCCTCTCCTTTTCTCTATTTTACATTTATACACAAAACATACCGCTCTTATGAAAGGGGTTTTTCTGTTGCACTGTGATGACCTTGGCGAGGTTGGAGCAAAGCCACTGAGGGTCCAGGAAGTAGAGATCACTGAGAAGACTGCTATCGTCAAAGTGAAGGAGGATGCCGTTCTCGTGCAAGAAGTTGGTGGCTTGATCCAACTCATCCAGCTTCTCATTGTAGCCAAGCTCATGGAGGGCAGCTCTGTTATGGAAGGAGGAGGAGGAGAGAGAGAGAGTGTGTGTCATACGTCTATCACGAACACGTACATGTTTACAAAAAAGTGCAATGATTCCCAGAGAGCATATGTCAAATGTGAAAGACTAACAGACACGTCCAATAATAAACCCACTAGCACATGCATTGCATACGTTTTTGAAACAAAGAAACACATCAACATATGGTGTTGGTTTACAGCTCTACTCTGCTTACCTATATGCTTCCTTGTTGAAGATTGGTATCTTATGCTCTGCCTTGCACTGGTGAGCAAGGGAACGGACTATGTCCTGAAGCTTGATGTAGGAGGCTGGGATTGGCTGCTCAAGGAGAGGCTCGATGTTGCTTAGAAGGTGAGCAGGAGCTGTGGAGGACAACCGGAAAAAATGTGTGAGTATGTGTGTTAGGGTGTCCTCATGAATATTGTACAACATACAATGCAACAACAATGGTATGAGCTGATGTGGTATTTTATATTGCACGTATATAATCTTATGACTCCCATTAGGGGATTTTCTACCGTTGGATAGTGACTATGAATTTCTACTTCAGCAGAGCTATAGTAGATCATCTACTTTGATTTGAAAAGAATAATGAAGGGATGCATGTGACACACAATATTTTATGTGTTACTTATCAATGTAAATGTGTACCACTGTTTCATAATGTTAATAATTATGTTGAAATCTATATGCCATATATGTACATACACTGTTAACTCACCAGGAGGCTTGTAGACAGAGACAAAGTTGTAGATGTAGTCTCTGAGCCTGTCCATGTGTCTGCTGTCATGGCAGTTGCCGAAGAAGATCTCCTGTATCTTGGGGTAGCGGTACATGCTGTGACTGTAGTCTATATAGAGCTCCTGTATGCGAGCTTTAAGCTGCTGCTCCACTTCGACTCTTCTCGACTGCGGCACCGTGTCCAAGTGTGTGCCCACAATGATCACAGGAGACTTTGGTGCGCAACCCTCGATGTTTTCGAGCCACAATTTGAGGCTCTTCACACCAGCTTCTCCATCTTGGATGTCCCAAACTAGGATGTAGAGAGAGCGCTTGGTCAAGAAACACTGGTGAGTGGCGTAGTACTCCTCCTGTCCGCCGAAATCCCACGTCATGAAAGTGATCTTGTTTTTATTACGAGGGGCATACTCCCAGTCTCCGAGGTCGACACCCACCGTTGCCAAGGGAACGTGGTTGTAGCTCATCTCAATATCCTTGAAGCGAATGATTCGACCTTTCTTTGTGAGGTTGAGGAGGAGAGAGGTCTTTCCCTTGTTTCCTTCACCAACAACCATCAGCTTGATACGACGGTAAGGTTTGGAACTGAGAGAGAAAGGATACAAATAATACAGCAGCTGAGCTAGTGGGTAGTAAATACATGTACAGTTTTCATACTCAACTCTTATGTTCCATGTACATACATGTATATTCGTGTATCAGGAGCAAAATATCTTGGGAGTAGATTATCACTTACTTTTGTAGGAGAGCCTTGAGATAGCTTAGCAGCAGCTTTGGAGTGGGCTTCTGTAGCAGGTGAGAGGGTATGTTATTGATGAACATCCCTTCCATTTTCAGAATGAGCAGATTCTGAGCATTGATAAGCCCGGCTTCAGGCGGTAGCTCATGGAAACCATTGTGAGAGAGATTCAAGGAGCTAAGCTGAGAGAGGTGATGAAGATACTTAGGAAACTGCATCAATTGATTTGCCTCGATTGATAAAATGGAGAGATTTGGATACATAGGAAGATAATCAAATGAATCATAGTTGTATGAAGGATTCTCCGTATCATACGTGTGATCTGAGATGATCTTGACGACCGGGAATTTCGTTAACTGGTTGTGATCAAGACAGAGTCGTCCTAGCTGCTCAAGAGCACTGTGCTTACAGTGACGGCAGTAGAAGTTTCCCATGTTATTCTCTGGCAGTGCTAACAACCTGAGAGGGTGGCCACATGGTAAAGACATCGGGCGTTGCTTTTCAAGATTACTGAGCTGATTTCTGTCCACGTCGAGGGATTCGAGCTGCCGTGGCATACTGTGTACCAAGTCGAGGTCCTGAATCCGGTTGTGCTGAAGGTGAAGTTTCTTGAGCTGAGGAGCAACACAAGGAAGATCCCAAGGAACCTCGGTGAAGCTGTTGTAAGAGAGATCGACAATTTCTAGTTCATTGGACAAGCAGAGTGGGGAATCACTCTCATCCTCAATATTTGTGGGGAAGAGGGGTTGTCCCTGAATCATGGGATTCCTGATTGGTTCGACGTTTGCGGTGTCCCCTGACTGATGAAAAAAGACCATTCTGCAAAGATGAATGCCCATCACCTCATCCATCACATTCTCGTTAAACTTGCAAGCACAAAATTTCGCTGCACACACAGTGTAGTGGTAATCAGCAAGCTTAATGAGGTAATCCTCAATCTCCACCAATTCTTGATCTTTGAAAGACTTTGTGCACTGCAGTATACCATTGTTGATCGTGAATGAGCTAGCTATGGTCTTTGTGAGGGCAGGATCACTGAAGTACTGTGGATTGCTCAGGTAGTGGAGACGAGAGAGGTTGTTCTTGGCAAGATTAAGAATCTTGAGCTTTGGTATCACCCAAATGCCAGGAGGGAGGTCTTGAAGCGAGTTGCACTCGACACTAAGCTCCGTGAGGGAGTTGGCCAGGTCTCGGAATAATCCCTCAGGTAAGGCCTCCAAACGATTCCAGTCGAGATCGAGCTTTGAGATGCGAGAAGTGTACAGCCTCTCCCACGGATTGTCGGAAGAAGGAAGCGAAGTAAGCTGGTTGTGTGAGAGTTGAAGAATGAGGAGAGAGGGAAGCTGAAATAACTCCACGGGGACAGAATCGAGCTGATTCTCATTGAGACTGATCTCAGTAATCTGGGTGAGATGGTGAGATACTCGTACATCTCGTGGTGAAGTGATGGTCTCACTGAAATAATGAAGGCAGTCGCGACCAAGCCGCTGGAAAAACCTGTGATTGTCATCGGCCGAGAGGAACACTTGCATTAGGCTGAATGCCTTGGAGACAGAATCTACAGCATTGTAGCAGTCGTAGAGCCACGAAGGGTTGACGCTCTCCAGCTGAAACCCCACCCACTTGATCCCACCTCTATCCAGAGTTCGCCGTCGATTGTGTCGGACGCGAGAAAACTCGAGAGCATTGACCACCTGTGTCTGGTAATGAAGCAAGACCCTCAGAACAGCATCATACTCGCTAAGCATGGCCAGAGATATGGCAGGACTGAGCCCCTTGTGAAAGCCATACTCGATTAGAAGCTTCACAATGCCTAGTTCATTGGTGAAAACTGCATTCTTGAGCAAAAGCTGATCACTTAGAAGCTCAGGTAGAAGGCCAGCTATCGATGTGAACTGAAGAATGAGTCGTACACAGTCAACGTTTTTGGCATGGATAGCTTCTTCAATCGGTAATCTCGCACTGAATCTGTCGCGAGTTATGAAAAGGTTGAGATCAATTCTTCGTCTGACAAATTCAGCAACCTTAAGCATGAGTGTGAGAAGTTGAGTGTAGCCCTCTCTGGCGAGAATATGGAAAACACTATCACCTTCTGTTGTCACCGAAAATGGCCGAATTTCAACGACATCACTGATCTTTAACGGACTCTCTTTGAGAATTATGGCCAGGTTGAGAAGACGATTCTCCTCCACAGATTGTTCGATCTGTCCCACGCGTGGACGATGGCATTCTTCTTCACTGCTTTCAAATGGTGTGGCCGATTTTGCCCTACGATGCGTTCTCTGGTAGGCGGAGCCATTGGTGAGAGTCCCCGTGGGACTATTAGACCTCGATCTGCTGCTGTTCGATTTGCTACTGCTGGCCGAGATTGTGTATGATCTGCTACTCTCAAAGCTGAAGGTAAGCCCCCCTTCGTCACCATCAAACGGGGATTCCCCTCCGTCGTTTTCTACCAAGACACCGTCTGTGTAGTCTTGAGAAGATGGTCGTTGGACTCGTCTAGCGGGAAGTGAAGTCAGCGGGCTAACATCGAGAAGATTGACCAGTTTGGACATTTTGTTGGCACTTTTTCGACTGGCCATAATGGGTGGAGCACTGGCTGGTAGCTGGTCACAATCAATGATATTTGGCAGTGATCCCGTCCTCCGAAACGAGCTGGTTTCGGGACCTTCAGGCTTGACATCCATAGCACTCTCTTCTGCAAGAATATTCTTGAACAGCCACGACACAAAACCTACATCATTCTCGCGACAAGCCACGTGCAAAGGCTGGGCGCCATTGCAGTCTCGAGTCCGGAGAAGCTCAGGGTACTGCTTGGCAAAGTAAAATCGAAGCTTGGATTTGATTTTGCAGGTGATGTGGAGCACACTCTCTCCCGTGTGGATGTCATTGACCAGCGGAGTGGCGTTGAAATCACCGAGTAGCTTCAACACCACCTGAATGTTGCCAACCTGGGCTGCCCTGTATAGTGCAGTGTGCGAATGGAGAATACAATAATACTAGTTGAGATATGTGTAATTGTACGACAGAGTGTGACAGAATTAAGACATAGATTGTTGATTAAGTTGCTTGATATTTTACTTATAGATACACAGTGCATTGCCTCTTCCTCAGGCCCTGCATTCCCAGCTTTCTGCGTGCAACATTGAAAAGTTGGGAGAGAGGGTCTGGAGATGAGGCTAGATAGTGCATAGTGCACGCAATATTTACAGTATCATTGTCTGACATTCCTTTACACAGGGGCCTACATCAGGAGAGCTAGCTAGAGGTGAGAAAGCATCCCAACTGAGGTTCAATTAGCCACACTTTTAGGCTGATTACTAACTAGGATTAGACAGAACCACAGGTGCAGCTGGACAGCTTTGCTTATTCAAGTCTCTTTGTGCCAAATACCCACTATTGGACTGACTCCATGCCTATAGCACTGACAGTATTGTTTCAGGCCCTATTACATTAGATTAAGCCAATAAAACAGCTGTCATGGTTTACATGATTGGCACATGGCAGCCATTCACACACATTCAGCTGGTACCAAAATATGTAGTGCTATAGGTTTAGAAGGACAGATGGACTGGGCTTCAATTGCTTCCTAAAGAAGGATACCCCAACACCCCCTTTTTTCTATGAAAAAGAGAGTATAAAAATGTCTCCAACACTCCTTTGCTCTTCTAAATACACAAGTACCAGCTGCACAGACTTGATTCGATCCAACAACCCTTATGATTGTTTACTAGACCAAACCCTCAATCTACTGCAGCTGTACCATGCCCACATGTACATGTTTACTACATGTTGAGCAGCAGAGCTCTGAAGTAACCAATAGCATAGTAAACCGTACACAGCATTGTGTCACAATCTGTGTCTCCAGGGGCCCCTTGTGCATGCATGTACATGTCACACGAAATTCAAAAATCCTCCAAACTCCCCAGCATAACATGTGCAGTGATAGCAAAACCCATGACACAATCAACTACCCCAAAAGGTTAGGCACGTGCATACACTGTCACATGACTTGACAATCCCCTGCAAGCTAGCTAGCTGCCTGGGTGCACTGGTACCTTACAATAGCTTACACATAAACATTTCCGTTGATGGAGTACACACACACATGCATGCATACATGCAGACAGCATGCATGTGTGTGTGTGTACACACTCAACTTGTATTGCTTCAGCTGCTCCACAGTTATCATAACAAAGGTCACTGTAACAATAAGGGGTTTCACTGGCAGCAACTGACACCAAAAGGCAGAGATCAGAGAAAGCCTATCTGAATCGTGATCGATGATAAGAGAGCTCTCTCTAGGTCAGACCACCCACCCAGAAAGTCCTGCATCCCCATCAGCAGCATCCCGGATCAGTAGCAATGCCTTTTGTACACTTCATAAAACTATAGTCTGTCATGCATTTCCTATCTGACTTGGTGGTGAAAGAAGAGTCTTCCAAGCTTTTTTATGCTTTTTAGCTTTCTCTCATACACGTGAAACACGCCCTTATAAATAATAGTCTTGGGCTACTTTGCTATTCACAGAATTAATAGTGAGACCTAAAAATGGAGTGGCATCCACTTACTGCCTGCAGTTTTTAAGGCATACTGGTACATGCTCAATGAGCCAAGACAGCCATGTGGGCCCACCTCCACATAGTCGTGCTAAACTTGGCAGGTGGTTATAAAACGGGGGCACAGCTGCAGACCCAGTATGGCAAAACGCTAATACACATAACATAATATAGCTAAAACTATAATATAATTATTGCATTGAAGGTACTATAGTATACTGAACAAATGCATGTACTTTTAGAACACAGCTGCGGTGGCCCAGTGTGGCAAAACGCTATTTGCACCACATACATGTATATGTGTATGATATTGCTAAACAGTACAATGTCATGATACCGAACAATGTGTGTACTTTAGATGGTAGCTGTATAAACAGTCGCTACAATGGGAGATTGCGTGGTTACCCGTGGCAACGGAGCATACACCCAGGACAGCTGCAATTATCTACGCATGTATGGCCAGATCTGCTCGTATTAAGTATACAGTATTGGATCTCACAATCTTACATTATTCATAGCTTGGGCCAGCAATAAATTTAATTGTGGGTAGCCAAAATTACATGAGTTAGGAAACTGAACTTTTAGTACCAAATTAACACACAATGCTAGAGGTGTGATAAGCAAATTAACACACAAGGTTGTGCAAACCATGTGTGTGTGTGTGTGTGTGTGTGTGTGTGTGTGTGTGTGTGTGTGTGTGTGTGTGTGTGTGTGTGTGAGAGAGAGAGAGAGAGAGAGACCATGTGATTCACTGACCTGATTAGCAGAAGAGGTGTTTCATCATCGTCTGAAGAGTTGACGTCATATTCGCAGGACTTGATGAGCTGCTGAAGGATAACAGAAAACCGCTCCAAGTCAGTAGAGGAACACTTGGGATTAGCAGCAATGGAGTGCAGTGCTGAGAGAGAGAGAGAGAGAGATCATTCAGCTGTTTACTACATATTCAGGTTATTATCACAAAAAGCAAAGATCACAAAAAAAAAGATAAAGCAAGCAACAGTTGTTCTGGTACCTCCTTCCAGCTGAGCTCTAGTGGTTCCCAACTTTTCCTTGTCTTTCATACACTGTTGGATGTAGTTGGCAATTCTTGTTTGCCCTGCTCTCTTGGCAATCTGCCATGCCTCTTGGTTTTGTCCTAGTCTGCTGGTTTTTCGCTTCAACTCGGCTCCATGGCCCATGAGAAGTTTGACACAGCTGTAGTGGCCGTTTTTGGCTGCTATGATAAGAGGTGTCTACAATGGAGGGGAGAGGGAGGGGGAGAGAGAAAGAGAGAGAGAGGGGGGGGGTTATCCAAGGTGTACATGTAGGCTCATCCTGTGCAAACAGAGCATTCTTTATGATGATCAGTTCAAACAGTTCCTCCTGGCAGTGACTACATGCAACATGTAGATCTAATACCTTAAGATTTTTGTACACGCATACACATTATAGGGGATATTAAGTTTTTGTTTTGTAAACTGTGAAAGTAACTACTTTAATTTCCATCACTTACTTGTCGACAGTTTAGATAAAATTGCAAAAAAACAGTGAAGTCTATGTATTCCTAACCTACACACCTATCCTGTTGTTTTGCTGCTGTTACATGGTCACACTGCAGTGCACACACACACACACACACACACACACACACATACACACACACACACACACACACACACACACACACACACACTAAACACAGAAGGTACTTTACTAACAGGCAGACACTTGTAGCAGCTTTGCAGTGCGAGAGAGCACTTAGCAGGCTGCTGTAGCCCACTTGCCAAATTTAGGATGCTAACAATGGAAGCCCAACAAAAGGTCACTAATACTGGAGGTAAAATATTTGGTGTGTTGAGACACACACACACACACTAGCATTTCTTGTTCATATAATTTCTGATATTTGGCTAGCTACATAAGCTATCTGTACTATACTATTAAATTCATTCTGTAGGTGACAAGGCCCCCGTGCAAGATTCAGTGTTATCACCAGCTGTTCATGAAAAGGAATAGCTACATAGCAGCTAAGCTACAAGACAGTTCTGATCAGAATGAACCATATGGAGAAGTGGGGAATGGAGCTATGATATTTGCTACACGTATCAGTATAAATGGCTCACCTGGTTGTATTTATCTGTGAAATTGATGCCTTGTTTAGCTGCAGAGGGTAAACAAACAAAAACAATGAGCAGCTGTAAGTCAGCGGATAGTGGTGAAAAATAAAACCTTTTGACTGAACTATTGTCTCCTAAAATGAATTTGATAGTACACTGTATACCTTCCTACTGCTATGATAAGCAGCTGCGTGTGCATAGATCGAGGCCGCGCGTATAGGTACAGGTTACATCGTGAGCTAGATGAGCTGAGCTGCATGTCAACATACCTCCCGGTAAGTTTAGTAGAAACTCAAGATTGTCCTTCGATCCTTGCTTGGCTGCTTGGATGATCAACAAGCCCACGTTTCCAACGCGACGCTCTGTCACTGATGTCGGAATACCGTGGATCGAGTGTCTGTTTTTGGCCTTGCTCATCTTGATCTTTCAGGCGATTTCGCTCATCGCGGCAAATGGGTGGGGGACGTCGCACGAGCGACCTATACCCGGGTACGGGTACTGGGTATAGTACCGGTACCCATAGGCCATCTTCCTGACTGCTGCTAGTCTCGTTCCCAGACCAAGAGCGTGGGGTCTGGGAACAAGACTACTACATCGGAGAATGTAAATATGATGCGCATGCGCATAACTTCAGGGTGAAATCCCTAACTGTTAACTAATCACGATCGTCTGTGAGAGAAGAGCACCTATTGGTAGAAGATCATGGATAATCCTCATCTATATCTACATGGCAATAATGCAACAGGACACGAGAATCCTAACCGCTCATGTATCACCTTCAAAGCCGATACTGCCCAAACTGTATTCGATATCAAAGTGTCGCTGAGTGTTTTCGCTATCGTCGTGAATCTGTTTGTAATCATCTTGATTCTCTTCATGAAGAAAGCCAATAAATTTATGTATCGCCTGGTTCTCTACCTGCTGACTACCGACATTCTTCAAGCTATCGCCATCATCATGATATCGTTGCCGATTACTGTGCCAGGCGATGAGGGACCTGCTTCAACCTGGCCAGGACAGGGATGGTTCAACGACTGTATCGCGTCGGGATTCATAAGTGTGGTGACCCTATGGATGGGGAACATAATCATTTTCTGGATTGCCCTGTACTTGGCCTGGATTGGTTTATGTCTGTATCGTCGTACTCAGAATTATGATGTTATCAACAGTTTCCCTCATCCTCGTGTATCCGAAGGACTTGGCATTTTTTTTCTCCTTATGGTAGTACCAATTGTAATTGCCATCATTCCTCTCTTTGCTCATGGAAACATGTACGGAGTGTCTGGCCTCTGGTGCTGGATAAAAGTCATGATTAATCATTGTGGTGATCTCCATAAGATACCCTTGATAGTTGACCTAATATTGTTCTATGCCCCTCTTATTTTCATTGTGTTGTTTACAACAATCTTCTCAGTTGTCACAGTTACCTGTTGTTGCCGTGGGGCAGTGAGAAGACATGACGCCATTGTAGCTCTAAGGAAATCTGACATGAAGGACATCATTATTGTACTTGTGATACCCTTGGTGTATTGCGGACTTTGCTTGCTTCTTTTGATAAACCGACTCCATTCCGCTGCACATGAAAGTCCAACTAGCTACCCTTACATTCCTCTTTGGATGACTCATGCCGTAGCTGATCCTGTCCGAGTCATACTACCTGCTTTGGCCTATCTGTTTAACCCTTATGTGTGGAAAGATATACATCGTGTGTGTACACGCTGCCGTGCTAAAGATTCATCTCAGCTACTATTAAATGAGAGATCTAACAAAGGTTATGGCAGTTGCAATGATACAGAGAACATGTACGAGGATGATGATGTCACAGATGATGAGTATGTGCAATCTTTGCTGAAGGTGAACACAAAAATTTAAATTTTTGTGTGTGCTGTACTTATTGTAAGCTAACGCTACTTTGTGTGAACTCAGATGTGTTTAGAAAACACTGAAAATGATTTTTTAATGTCTCTATAGTTCTCAGACCTATTATCATTAAATCAGTAACTATACAATGTTATTCCTTATCAGTAAAATCCTTGCATACACTCAATAGAATACATAGTTTACACACAAATTTTTTGCAAAATTATAGCGATGTAGGTAACTTAAGGTAATGCTCCAGCATTTGTGCAGTTTTAGCTTCTCTCAGATCTTGTTTTATTGACTTCACTATCCATCCTCCCACGTCTTCCACCCCCTTAATCCCAGCATCTCGAATACTTTTTAGTCCGTCAGGAGTCTTTAAAGGCGAATCATTGTCCATCTTTAGTGAAACTATTTTCACACACAGCATGGACGACTGTGAAGCTTCCTTGATATTCTCTTGAATTGTATCCTGACTTGCCTATGTAATGTTAATTACAATACCATGATTTTGTCACCTGGTAGCCTTGTCCCCAGGCCCATTCCCAGCTTTTCAATGTTTCACACTGAAAAGTGGAAAGCGTGAAACATTGAAACCTGGGAATGAGCCTGGGGATGGGGCTAACAGGAGTAGATTAGATAGGAGTGTTGAACTGCCTGTAAACGTGTTCCGGTAAGATGATGTCACAAACACCAGCATATTTTGGATATCAGGAGTGCATAATGATAATGAAGAAGAGAAAAGGGAGAGAGAAGGAGTGCGAGTAGCCCACGCAAAAGATTAAAATTTCAAAATTTTCTCACGGTAGTCGCGTGATGACGCAAGTCAACGTATGCACAATGTACTAGCGCTATAGCACTATGTACAAGTATAAATAGCGAACATTTTTACGATACAAATCGACGGCCAAGATCATCGAGTAAGTAAGCCGACACAGCAGAGTACTTGGATCGTGTGTTGTGGCATTGCATCAGAATGATCGACAATGATCGAATCATTCGAGGGGTCATAGTGATACCGCTACTTCGCTCTCTCTTTCGATTTGCAGCCAAGCCCCACAGGGTCTCTACAAGAGCCTAGGCTTGTTATAAGTGGGTTACTCGACAGAAACGAAGCCAGCATCGCCAGCAGCCACCAGCTTCTCTTCCATTTCCCATCGCAAAAATTGCTGACTCAGTCTAGCCAAGAGTGCATTAGGAAGAGTGTGCAACACACATAGTAGTAGTGAAAATATCTCTTTCTGGATTTGACGTCACCGCCTGGTTGCAACACCTTGTACCAGTACCACAGTATGTGTAGTGATAGGTCATGAAGCCACACTGCAGGTGCACTACTGGCAGACAGTGTACATGGCTTTGTGGCTGTAGTGCTGTACTGTAAGTAGCTGCTAACCATATTCACGCCCCACTACTACCGCAGCTGTGACGTCAAATCCAGAAAGTTTTCACTACTACTCTTCCTAAATGCACTCTTGGTCTAGCCTACATTACTATGTGTGTGCACTCTAAGTAGAAATGGAAGATTATTCACACTTGTACATTTTGAGAAAAAAGACTTTAAAGTTTTTGTATTTGTACAACCCTTTACCTTCTACTTACCTGCATAGTTAGGGGGTCAAAGTGTGCAGAATTGAGTGGGAAATCATGTCACGTGATCACCATGACAACGCATCCGCCCACACTCTAATTACTGCCCACCTAATACTACCACATGGTGCTGACTAAGCAGCTTTTGGAAGCTAGTGTGTTTTAACAGTCTTCAGAACAGGTATGCTAACTGTTTCAATGTACTATAGGTTATTTTAGAGGGCTGTTACTTACCTGTGGTAGATATTTAGTGAGTATTCATTCTGGCATGCGGACAAATCATGGATAATACCGTAACTTTTCTAATTAAAGCGACACTCTAATTGTAGCGCCAAGCATGACATTTCAATTTTTCTTTGTTTTAATAAAGCGCCAAAATGACATTTTGATTAATTTTTACTGGCGCCTTGATAATTAGAACGATGCACGTGGACCTGATCTGTAGCAGCTGCATGCGCTGGATCATGGAACGTCGAACTCGATCAGTACATGTACAGTCAGTGGCGTGAAGTGATCAAAGATGTCTACCGGTATGAGGACACTGGCCTACTATTTTAAAAAGAAGGATGCTGAGGGTGCTAGTACTTGTCCTGCTAAGTCTCCTCCCCGCACCGTTACCGTTGGCAAGAAAAAACATATTTAAAAAATACGTAAACTTTTGAAGTAGATCTAGCTAGCTAGTGTCTGCATGATCTTCTCAACTTTGAAATGTTCAGGTACCTGCAGAATAAAAGTTTGATTATGACGTTCTAAATACAAGGCGCCACTCCAATAATAGCGCCAACCCAGCACGTTTAATTTTATTTTTGTCTAATAAAGCGCCAACTGAGAATTTGAATTATTTTTGCCTGGCGCCTTAATTAGAAAAATTACGGTAGTCCAGGTGATACCTCTTTTGATTGTCCCTCAGAGAGCCGCATGAGTAGCCCCTTGGACGACAGCTCGGAGACCAGCTCATCAGAGAGTGAAGTACTGTTTCCTGATTCAGGCAAAGAAACTACTACTAGAAAGCGCAGATGACATGTGAATTGATCCAACTATCTGCAAGGAAACGGGACTTTTATGCGTCTGATGTATTCAGTGAGAGAGAACTTGTGGCAGTAATGGAACGACACACCAGTGTGGTGATTGACAGTGGTCGTATTGTGCGAACCTGGACAGAAACAGTTACGAAAAAGTACAGCAACCTGCCAGGTATCCGAGGATTGCATGACTTTCTGGCTCTGCGTAATAGCGGACAAGATGCTGTGATGAAAGTCAGAGAGAGCTGCTATACTGGCGTACTTAAGGACACACCCATGAAGGTCACAAAGGGAATGAGTTGCACTGACATAGCTATACCTGGAGTTGGTCAAACCTATTTTGCTCTGGGAATGATCAAACAATTATCAGAGAGCAAGCAGAGTCATTTAAATCAAATGTGTGTCAACTTTATCCCACATGGCATGAACTTGCTAATCAGTAAAACGTCACTTATATCAACCTTGTTCACTGCTAAAAATGTTATCAATTATAATGAATACTAGTGAAAAAAAATTTTAAACCTATGTGCATGCTATTGAAGCAAAAATCTCACTTTTGGGGGGGTGTGAATAATCTTCCATTTCTACTTAGAGTGCACACATGTAGCTTATGCCGGTTAGCGCCATGAGCATTGCGCCAATGCTCTAAACTTAGTAACATGACTACTGTGAGAAAAATTTGAAATTTTAATCTTTCACGTGGGCAATTCACGCCCCTTCCCTCTCCCTTCTCTTCCTCATTATCATTATACGCTCCTGTGGATATCGATAGTGGTCATGTTAAGTCCAGCCCAATAGTGTAGTAGTGTAAACTGCACTGAGAGATTCCCTCTACGTCATCCTACCGGAATGCTGTTGCAGTGTTGTACAGTAGTTCAACACTCCTATCTAATCTACTCCTGGGCTAATCATCCAGTAGAATAGTACATTTTGTATACCTTCACTTCCTTCTGTATAGCTATTTTAATGTCGTTTGGAGTTGCGTCTTTGTGTAGATTCTTTTCACATCTACGTTTACTTTCAGCATAGAGCCTGTCTCCATGAGTCAGGCAGATCAGGTGTGGAAGAGCATTCTTGTTCAATTCTTTATACCACTGGACAGCTTTAGTTGTATGAGCATCGCTGCAAAAATATTAATTTTAGAAGTGTATGCAAGTGTATGCATGCAACACCCCTCAAAGCTTCCCATTCATGTACATGGTTTGTCCCTAATTACATGCAACACAGCAACATCTGTGCCCAGAATATTACTGTGTCAGCCTAACATCGCTATAAGAGTGCCTACTTTCTCAGGGTGGCGCCGGCCACCAAGAATACGACACAATCAGTGCATAATAGTAGCAGCAGCTGGTCCCCAAGCCTATTCCCACTTATCTTTCGTAAGTGTAGGATTTCCCCACATGCTTAACGTAATTCCCATCATGCTTCTATCTACTCTAAAACAAACCTATAATTGACAACAAACACCACCAGCTGAGACAGAGTGCGAAGAAGTTTGACCAAATCTTTGATGTGTTCATTTTGGTCGTCAACAGCAGGAAAGTCAATCACATCAAAGTTCTCAACTCCAGGAATGCTGTAGAGAAAGGGTACTGTGGTACGCTTTTTTGATCTCGTACCTGTTTCAACGTCCTGTAATAGCAAAGATATGCTTATGCTAAACATGTGATACATACAAAACGATTAGCTTTTATAGTGGACATACGTCAATTCTGAAGAGCTCTTTGACCAGTGTGGACTTTCCTGAATTCACAAGGCCGATAATGCTGACAGTGGTGTGACAAGAGAGGTTCTCGCGTAGTTTTCGTATCAATAATGAGAACTTAAGCCACTGAGCTACCAATCGACGGTGAGTATGCACCACCGTTGACATGCCTACATCTCCGAATAAAGTGTCCCATTTTCTTTCAATATCTTCTAGTGGAGTAGACTCATCGATTGGTTCCGTTGCCTGTGCAAATCTAGCGCTCAGATTATCCTCTAACGAACTGAGGGTGAGGTGTTCATCAATAACAGGTGGTGGCTCATTTTGGTGACTGCTTGCAAGCAGTAGAAAGTGAAGCTTACCAACATATTTACTATTGGCAGCAAGGCTACTCTTAGCAGCGACAGAGCTAGCTGTGTGATCTGTAAGACTGGTGACATTTTCAATGTGCTTACTCTCAGAAATATAATAATGTGTTACAAAGTCTTTTGACACCTTTTTTCGGAATATTAGACCTAGTTTCCATAGTTTCCAGATGCTGACAGAAAGGTGAAAGTTTGAAACGGGAATGTGTACTTGTTCTTCCATAAATGCAGTGATGATTTGTATGCAGGTGCGTAGGTCACCGTTCCGAATTTTTTTCACAAAATCAAGAAGCATTGTATTGACAGTTGCTGCCATATTTGACTCAGCTTCCAGTTCAGTGCTCAAATGACTATTCAATTCACCTCGGACTCTACTTTGCAGATTCTGGAGCTCTGTCTGACCATCACTCAGGATACTCCAAGGAGATTTGATAGCTAAAGTATCCTCACGGTCCTCAAGCTTCCTTGTAGCTTCAAAGAGTGATGCTATGCTATCGTTAGAAACAGCAGGAATTTCTTTATTGCTATCCTTTATAGCATCTTCCACAATTGTTTGCAGATATTTCACTGAATTACTATTGTGGCAATTTGTTGCAACATCGGGGCCAAACCATCTCAGGTGCCTACTTTCAGGCTCAGGTGTTTTCCACCATAGAATAATAGGCAATGCAAGCTTTTTGGCAGCAACAAAGATAACATAAAACAAATCCTCTACTGTTGTAGAATGCTGAAAATCAACGCTATCACCTAAAAGCTTCATGATTGCTAAGCCTGCATTGACAAAGAATGACAATGATAAAAGGGGCTTTACTTTGGCAAGCTCCAACATGTCGCAAATTAGACAAGCTTCCTGATCAGAGCTAGTGTTTGCGATGCAGCTGAAGACACTTTCAATAGGAACGACTTCAACTATTTGCTGCAGGACCTCCTGGATGATGATATATCGTTTTGAAGTTAAGTGCGAGGACGAGTGTGGATGCCGCTCAAGAAGAGCTCCAAGAAAGGAGAGCTCAATCACTTGTGTAACAGGCAAGTCAGCCATTTGCTGCCTTCGAGGAGATATATAAAATTTCTACAAGTGAGAAGTACATACATAGTTCAGGTTTAGTACCAGTACTGTACATGCATGTTAATTTTTCCATAGTGTTAGCTGTCATTAACAGCTAAAATACAAGAAAAACCTTGATGACTAATATAGCATAGGCATATGACTGGGGGGGGGGGGGGTCAAAACTTTTCAAGTAATGTTTATGGCCCTACCGATCTTCAAAATTAATGACTTCATATCCCCTATGTGTAGTGTCATTGTCTATGGCCAAAATAGTACGCACCTTGTGCCACACTTCCACCATGTTCTTGCATTGGAATTCTCCAAAACGAGTGAAAAGACAAACCTTAGCCGTCTCTTTGCATTCCTGATAGACATTACTGGCACCATTGTCAGATGACTCAGCGAACTCACTTGGGAGGGGAACCGATATTTTTTGTATCACTATGCATCTTCTTGAAACTGACTTTTCTTCAGCTACCACAGTCTCAATATCTTTCTTGCTTATGTTGAGGTGGAGCTTAACTTTGAAAGTAAAATAGAGATTGTCACCTTCTAGGGCGAGTGCAGCTGTCTCGTTATGGATGAAGTGGTGAATCTCAACCTTTGTGACAGAAGGTTCGTCAAACACACTCCGTGCCAAAGCACCTGCTTCTTCAAATTTGACCATGGACTCTTTTGTCGTATACTCTTTCTTTATCATGTTATAATAGTGATCTATCTTATGCTGTAAAAAACAACAACACACAATAGTACATGGATAACATTATTACATGTATGTGTACTAAAATTAGGTCCCTATACCTTGCTAAATAAGTCCTTATAACGAATTGCTGTATCCGCAGGAAATGCCAAGTCACGAGTTTTACATTCTTGTAATTTTCCAGCTCCAAGCTTCCAGTATGTTACATACAAAGGCACACCTGGTGACTCTTGTTGTTTCAGTAGTCGTAGCAGAGAACGTAATTCTTGTATCGCATCCTTCAACTCCTGAACCTGATTGTCACTTGACTTGTGTCCGCTCTTGGCAGTGGGATTGGACGAATTCTCACTGGAATGTTGGCCATGTAGTTCTTCGTGACCAACAGACTGAGTGTGAGCTACATCTTCCACTAGTACATACTCATTTTCATACTCTTGTAGCATTATCAATTGATTCATAGCAAATGTGCTTAAACTATTTTGAAAGAGCTGCATAAAAAATACATGTACAATGAATGGCCATTGTAACTTGTACCCTGCTTTGTATGTAGCACTACACATTATCAATAGTTGTACTATGGTATGTACTGAAGTACACGTGCCAACTACCCTAAACATGGTATCAGTTCTGCGCCCAGTATTGTTATTCTGAATGGTAGCTAGTAACCTTGCCTTTGCTGCCAACTAAAGAATCAATCAGCACAACTTGATAACTCTAGAGTAGTACTATATATACACACAAGGGAATCTATAGCATAAATCTCTGCACACACATTCACATTCACAGTACAATGGGGCAGGATAATACCGTATAGTGGGAAACGTTCGAGGGAGAAAACTTTCACGGATTTCGAGGTTTGAGAGCCATCCGCGAAAGTTTTCTCCACGAAATTTGGGGGCGTGCCGCACCCACCTGTGATTGGTTTCAAGCAATCTGTGAAAGTTTTCTCCGTGAAATTCTCACTTCCTACGGATCCGCAAAAGTTTTCTCCCTCGAAAGTTTACCGCTATATGGTACCAATTCAGGGCCCTAGTACAACCAATAGCCAGATATACATACATGTAGTAATCATTACATACAGTGACTTATCATGTGTGCTAAAGTCCCCCCCCCCCTCCCCCAGTTCCATCACCTCCAGAATTGGGAGTTCAAAAGTATGTTCCTATACAGATGGTACCAGGCAATACCATAGATCACGAATATCTTGTGTTAAAAATTTTCGTTTTAGAAAATTTCACTGTATTTAATTTTTGTGGCTGGTGACCTTTGCCGTATAGGTTAGTATGGACAAAGAGTGATTTGTGCCCTTTAATTCTCATGGCTCACACTAACAATGAAAATTTTCCAAACTATGGTTGCTACTGTTACAAGGGGATATGGTACTGTTGAGCTTCATATACATACCTCCTGTGAATTAATCTGGCTCTTAATCTTTTCCGCCATTTCTGACTTGGAGACTGCAGACTCACTAAAGGTAGGATCTAAACACCTCAACACTCTCGGTACCACATCGTCAGTGATGTAGATAGCATGGAATCGACTTTTGTCAAGTTTTCCGTCAACGATATCAGGTAATGATTGGGATATGATTGGTTGCCCGAAGGTGACACATAAAAGGTTTTTCTCCAGCAACTCTGGGCAAATGCTTTGGCTCAAGGTACACAACTGTACTGCACAGAATTGTGCCAGGTTTCCTCCAAATGAAAACCCTATAGCAATAGACTTAAATTTATATATCCATAGAGATATTGAATATTCATTACCTGTCAATACCACAGATGATCCTTTCCAGAGCATATCCATAATGAACTGTATAGGTAGTTGGTTTTGCTGCTTCATCAACCCTATAGTTATGAAATTTATATACTTACACATATACATGTATGTACATATTCACAGCATACATAAAACACACACACACACACACACACAGTTAGAGGGGGTGGGGGAACTAGAGGATATCTCCTGACTGCCCCCCCCCCCCAAGAAAAGCGTAACAATAATGTGGTTAACGTTTCATAATAGTTGACCACATCACCACATACATGTGTACGTGGTCAGACACCAGCAGCAGTCTTTAATTATCTTGTCCTCAGACTCCCTGCTTTGGATATGCTATTATACTTCCCAGCCCCCTATAAACTGTGACCCTGCACACAATATTTGCATTCACTCTTGCACTCTCTTGCTGCCGTGACACTATGTTGTAAATGTGAATCTACATGCATGAATACCTTCTTCAAAGGATTTATAGTTGTCACTCCACTCTCTCAAACTTTGGTGACTGCTAAATGCAATGTAGTAGATCACACAATCACCAGGATTTGTAGTGCCTTCAGCACTAGTGATTAGATACTGACTGACTGGTCCTTCACGTTGTGCTGTAGCAGTTTCTTCGTCTGGTTGAAGACCAATGGATCTGTTTCCTTCAAACAAGGAGTTTTCATGCAAACAGCACTCAATACTCACGTCCTCTTGCTCAAGCAAATGACAGGCAACAATCGAGTTTTGTACCACCTCTTTGCAGAAGTTTACTTCGCTTACTGTGGGTGGCTGAACACTTTTCTCCCTGTTCTCAAGTTGTGTTTTACACCACTGGTATACATCAACACCAATGAGTTTATCTTTCGTGTGAAGATTCTTGAGAGCCTCGAGTATGTTACAGGCATCGATACTCATATGTAGACAGTTACTAATGAAGGTTTTCTTGATCAACTCTTTCGCTTCTGGTTTGTTTTCAGCATTAATTTTATGGAGCTCTTCCCTGAGATTTTTCAATTGATTATCAGTGTAGAGATCTATAAACGTAAATTGAAAAGTAGTAACTTACGGAATAATGGACATAGCTCAAAGTGTATGTGTATTGGCAGGGAGGGGGCAAGGTCCTGCATTCTCGCTGCATGCGGTGTGCAAACTAGACCAGGCTTCCCACGTAAACAGGAAGTTTGTACAATTGCGTGAAATTATGGATAAGAATGTCTCCTCAGAGTATGCAATTAGGATGGTGATAGTACATACAGGTGAATTTGTACTGTCATGCTCTACTGTACGGTAAGTTCCCACACAACGTGTGTATCACTGAATCACACTGGCAGTTATTCACCTTGAAGCTTCTTAGCCACAACTGCTCCATCCAGAGAATTAATTAGTTCACGAACTAGAACCCCGAACAAACTTGGACTTTCTTCGATCTTTTGTTGTAATGCCTTCACCACGTCTTCCACGTCTTTTTTCTCTAGTAGACCCAGTTGTTTCAGCACGTCTACTCTTTCGCGTTTCGCCAACAATTCGCGAAGGACTCTCGCAACTTTAGCTATGGCCTTCTTTGCCCATTTAACATCCACCAGCACCTTCTGTGGCTGTCCGTTAAGCTCAACGCTGGGGTCGGATGAACACGCTGCCATCTTTCGTTCGCACGCATCGACCTGTAGCTGCGGGGAAGTCCCAGGATAATACGCACAGGAAGTAAATTATGCGCAGCAATGTTTATGTACATGTACGTGTGAGTCGGCTACTGTAGCTGTGTACGTGCCCGGCAGAAAATCATGGATGACCGTTTAGAAAAACAGGCAGCTCTCGCCGCTATTTCTAGACACAACGACGAGATTTTACGCTGTTGCGAAGAAAGTGCTGATATATTGGACGCATTAGAAGAGTTGAAAGTCTTGACCCAGAAAGAGAAGGACGACGCTAACGAACGTGAAAATTACGACCTAGTCGTTCCTAGGCTAAGAGAAAATATCAAGATCGATCCGAGTTTCTTTAACAGATTTTGCCATCATATCACACAGAGGAAAGAATTGTCGAACCTGGCAGAAGTTCTTGTGGGTGAGCTGATTCAAATCTAGTATATCAGCACTCCGGCTTTCTGGTCGTAATTTATATAATAATTATGTATGCACTTAGGTACATATTCTAAAGCTACTTTAAACGATGAATCAACGGCAGCATCATCCTGTGATTTTTCTCCTTCATCTCCAAAAGCTGAATGCTCAACCACTTCTTACACTAGTAAGTCTACATTATATTAGCTGGCCGATGATTTTGATTGCTCAAGACGGCGTATGATTGATCATCAAAATGTCATACATGCATGCGTGTGTGTATATATACATATGGCGATCCATACCGAACCGCCAAATTAACAGTGGTTGCTACTGTATAGTGGTAAACTTTCAAGGGAAAAAACTTTCACGTATCCGTAGGAGTGAGAATTTCGCAGAGAAAACTTTCATGGATTGCAATCATAGGTGGGTGCAGCACGCCCCCAATTTTCGCGGAGAAAACTTTCATGGATGGCTCTCAAACCTCGAAATCCGTGAAAGTTTCTCGCTATACAGTATGTCCACTTGACTAATTATTATTTAATTCCCACCGTTATTCAGTATGTACATAAGTTGAACAGCCGGGGTGAACTTAATATTGAATTTTTCTAATAACCAGTTTTAGGTTCTTTGAAGAAAAAACTAAGTGATTACAAAAGCATAAATCCAATGCCGTCAAAAGAAAGCATCAGAAGCACCATCGTAGACACAATAAATGTTGAGGAGAAGTTGGGTGCCGATATCAAGCAAGTGAATGATGAGCTATTCAAAATGCATCAGGAAGGAATAATTTCACAAGAAATTTATGAGTGGGCCATTTCCGAAGCCCGACCAAAAGAAAGGCCAGAAACAGACCAGAGTTCTGTTTCTAGCTGTGATACTCTGCTGACACAGTATACTCCTATTGAGCTGGACAATGATGATCTTTACCATGCGTCACTGTGCAGTAAAGTGGTTTGTGAAGCAACTGATGCTGAACAGTGCAGCCAATTACTTCGAAGCTCATCATGTCAATCAGTCTCCATGACACAATTGGAAGATCAAGGGACATTCCCCAAGTGCATAATTGCACTTTTTTCAGATGATTCAGGAAGCAAAACATGTTTTGTGGCATTTGACGATTTTACATTTCAGGAGATATTAAGCTTAAGTGATGAACACAGTGGATCAACGTTTGGGGCAGGTTAGCTATTGTATTCATTGTAACTATTATAATAGTACTAATTTTGTTATCTAGTGTTTGAGAATCAGATTGAAAAATTCCCCATGCTTTATTTGGAAAAGGTCGTCAAAACTGTCAATAGAGTTGTTATCACAGGTATCTGCATGTGCTTTCAATATACCATTGCATTGTACCAGGAGTAGACAAGGGAGAGGAGTGTTGACAATCGATTTCGGAAACTTGACCTCACAAGCTGAACCACAGCCAGCTAGCTTATGCTGTGGTACATGGGTCTTCTCACAACCTCTCTCGTGGTGTGTGTGGCTAGTGGCTTTCATGGTTTACATTAGTTAGCCAGTGGCAGCTGTACTACTACAAGTGTGGTGTTAGGAACCCAATTAGCACTACCTGCAGCTTGTGTTCGGTTATGATAGTGACAGTGATAATTGCTTCAACTAGTACCACACTAGTGCCATCAAGTTTACTACTGTAGTTCAACACTCCTCTCCCTTATCTATATCTACTCCTGCATTGTACACATCATTATTAAAGGAACTGTGTCACCATATAAGCGTATTTTTAGTAATGGAAGCCGGATGGTGATCCCCATTATCCAATCAAGTACGTGGGCGATGTGGTTTTGTGACATCGTGATCACGCCACTTGCCCATGCCTGGCCGGCCGAGTTAGCCCTGCGCCCATGATCGGGCGTATACTTTGGCGTTAGCTAGTGAAATCGACTTCACAAGTGTACTGAAGGATGCAGAAGGGCTGGCTTACCTCTCATTTCGATGTGTATCCTTCGTTTCTTGGGCTTATCCGCCATCATAGGCGCGTTGGGATCGATTGATTGATAGCTGACTGTGGGCGCGGCTTACAGTATGATCGATACCGCTAGCGCTTTTGCGCGCGCGTGACGTCCATATTCGTCACGTTTTGTTGTTGATTTCAAATGTTTTTAAAAATAGTAACACGTGGCCCTTATAATATAGGGACACAATGCCTTTAAGATTATAATCGTGCGTGCATCCATGACAGGAGGTCACCAGAAACAATTTGACCCCAAGACACAAGGCACTGTATCTCTAGCTGTTGAGCGTCAGGAGCTAGAAACAGCCAGTCTCTGTGAGCACCAATCACGGTACTAGCTACAGGCATAAACAGTAGTTTCTTGGACAGAATATGCAAAAACCAGACAACAATGGACACTTACATCAGCCTAAACAGCTGGATTGTGAGAAGATACTGCCTGAGTCATCGTCATGGAGGTAGTAGATTCTGTATTCCACTTCTTGCCTTTGCAAGTCTTGCAGGAGAGACAGCAAGCGAACTAACGAGTTTCTTGGCCAGCTGATTAGTTAGGCCATGTGCTCAAACAGGATGTACATATACTAAATGCACATGCGCATGCACCACAATGCTAGATTTCAACATCTTGTGTGTGCTGTGTACATAATCAATGCCCTTCCTACTCTTTCCTTTACCATACTATGCATGCTTGCAAGGTCTGCCCTTTCACAGCCCTGTTTACAACACTTGTATGCAGGCAGTTATAATAATTATTAATGATGATATAACCGGCGTACTGGGTGCAGCAGGGAGCAAGCGAAGCGAGCTCCCCTGCTTGTAATTATCATAAGTACCTTATTAAATTTGTATGCACACCACACATGCATGTAGGATTCTGTTTTGGCGGTGTTTTGGCTCAAATGCTGGCAGCACGTTTGTGGTTGCTACCGCAAACCAACACAGACCATCTCATGTCCAGTGTAGTTTGCATCACTTTTGGACAGCCTCTAATCCAGAGTGAGCAACTCTCCCATGCTGCTGATATATTCCCAGACTTCAGGAACAATGTTTACGCAATTGGATTGGCTGATGACAGTTTTCTGTCCATTATAGAGAGGGTGGACTCTCTGGCATCTATAACTAAGGTACCATAGAGCTGAAAAGTTTCACCAGGAAAGAAATTTTTGCTAGGTTGACCACCTACTCTCATTGGCAAATATTTTATCCACAACATTTTTCTCCTAGTATGTTAAAGAGGATATGGCGACATTGACTATATTGGCGAAAGTATAAACTCCGCAAAAATTTCTGCAATGCAAAGGTAGCTGGGCTATGTTGGCAAAAATTTTCTTCTGTGAAATTTTTCAGCTATACAGTGTAGGAAGTTTAGACTAAAATAAGGTTTGATATATCCTACTCAGCCTTGTATCCTAGGTAACAGCCATGGTATAACTGTGATATTCACCAGGAAATATCACTGATAAATCCCTCCCTCTGGTAATTACTTGTAAGTGACTGGCCAATGAGAGCGCTTGTTTTAGAGCTCATCTCACATAGCAACAAGGAACAGCTTGCTCAAACCAATGTAGAGAGACAGAAAAGAGTGAGTAGACCATTGTTTACATAGATGCAGGAAGCAGATGTACTATTATTAATACTCAACAGGATGCTATTAGTTATCGCTCGATCTATCTGCCACACAGCCATGTGTACAAACAGTGCTATACTGAGTGCTATAGCTAGACTACACTCGATCGAGTGTTCACTTCAATAAGCTACTTACCTATCCAAAGGAGGAACGGTAGTATTCCCAGTGGTTCCAGAGCTGGCTAGTAGCTTCAACTGGTGTGGCAGTCAAAATTTGGTCGTGTCAGTAGCTCTATCTGAGGCTCTATCATCGACGCCGAGTATGTATGGTTCGTTCGTACCAGTCCAGTCACTCAGTGCAGCATATTCTACAGGAGACTCGTTTGCTCGAGTGTTTCTTTGTTTGAAGGTGTCTTTGATATTACTTCTACTTGTTTCCATGGAGAGAATTCCGTGGACCAATCAGGAGCAGGATATATAATACCTATACCACGGTCACCATGGATTTATTGCGGAAAACCACACCTCTCCCTCGGGCTGCGCCCTCGGGATCGGGTGGTTTTCCACGATAAATCCCTGGTGACCGTGGTATAACTATAACATCACCTATGTGGTGGTATGCATATCATGGCAGCAAGTTATGATAATTGTATATAGGAGGGATTACCAACCATCTTGAGGAATCTCTCATGCTTACAAGAATTTCACTTGAGTCAAAAACACGAAGAGTCCATAATGAGCACACAAGTAAGCTGAAATAGTAATCATAGTGTCTTAATTAATATTCCATCTCTGTCCCTAAAACGGTCTGTGATTTATTTATTGCAAAATGCATGATTGGTCAATCATCCACTTGATAATTTATTTGAATAATGCACAGAGAGGTCATATTTCCCCACCGGCAACACCAGCAAAAGGTGCTCAAGAGACATTAATTGGAAATATTGTTC
Organism: Stappiaceae bacterium; assembly: GCA_964291365.2. Lineage (GTDB taxonomy): Bacteria > Pseudomonadota > Alphaproteobacteria > Rhizobiales > Stappiaceae > JBDWFY01. The sequence continues at coordinate 322,799 of OZ219999.1, read as the reverse complement.
CTTCTTATATTGATGAAGCTCAGCAACAACTTACAACACTGCTACATTCTCAACTAGCATATTCCAATGAAAATTCTACCGCTCAATGGAAACTGATCGTGAAAGATGGTTCAAGTCTAAAACTGGTTGAAAAGAATGAATCATTGCTAGAAAATGTGGATTTTTTCAGTCAAAAAATTTTTGACCCAGTAAGCCAGAGTACTCTGAAATAGTATCCTCGGCGCATGCGCAAGGGGTACATATGGTAGTTGTTCTGTCTGTCTGTCTGTCTGTCTGCCTATCTGTTACCATGCTAGCTGCTATATACCTCGTTTTTAAGTCCCAAATGATGTGTCATAGGTTCTTCATGGCGTTTTTAACAGGTGCATTGTGTGGATTTTGCTGAAAATGCTTCGTTCCAAAGTTCTGGTGTGATTTGCTGACCACAACTGCCGTTCTCGCTTCCTGACGAGCTCTCTGTGGACAGAAGAGACAGTGAGGCTTCTTTTCAACAAGACTAGTGGGTAGGTCTAGCGATAGCTCCTATAACATGACTGGCTGGTCACTGATCACACTAAAATATTGTGAGCTTCTTGACTTCCCTTGTGTGTATCAAAACTGCTGACCTGGCACTATGCTGGTACACGTGGCATACACTGCTAGCTAATTACACAATATCGTGCAATGTGCATTCTTGTAGTTTACAGGCTACACAGGGTCATAGATCTAGGAGCAGCCCATAATATGGCCGTTTCACTGCTTAATTTGCAAACTGGAACAATGTCAGATGGTTGTCTGCGAGGTTATAGCAGCAGTGCAATATATGCATGTGCTTAGGCAACTGCGCCGAGGGTTTTGCACGATAGTGCTTCATTATTTCAGCACTGCCTTGTGTGCATGTATGCAGCATATGACAGATGTCTACCATAGATCAATTGAGAAGCTGATAAGCTATTGCCAAGAGAATAAAACAAATACCGTAGAAATTTCTAGTGATTTCCTGTGTCCACTTGTTGAGTGGGTGAAAGTTATTCAATATGGAAATGAGGCTGTTATTGAAGTTGGAGGTCAACAACTATGGTTTGTTCATTCGATGAAGCTATTGTCAATCATTAAGGATCCTGTCCAAGTGAAAGAGGTTTCCATAAATTTTAAAACGAGCATGGATAAAATTCCAAGGGATCAAAGAGAGAGTGAGATTGTAATTTTTTCCTACTTTTACCGTCCAGTTCGACAAAAGGTCAAGGTTCAAATAGAGGTGAGCATAAAGCTATAATTCTTGTGTACACATACTTTGATATAATTTTGATCCAGGTTAGTATTGGCTTTCTTAATATTAAACTTATAATCCAGGCTCAAACCAGAATCATAATGGCATAGGGTATATAACATTATAGGGTACATGCCGTAGAAAGCATTGACAATAGTATTGAAGTACTTCATATAGCTAGTACTACCAATAATTATATTGATGTTTAACAGCACAACAGGTTGAGTCCCAGAAGTAAGCAGCTAGCAAAATTAGAGCCACAAGTCATACTTGAGTTTGCGTTCACAATGTCGTTACTTGAAAGATGTCCCAACCGTTTGAACTGTTCAGGATCCCAATCAGGTGAATCACCTTTCTTCAAGTTTTTTGAAAAGTATCTTCGTGATATGGCTTTAGTGGTTCCTTATGAAAGCATCTTGTGCACAGTCGCCCAATGCAATGACAAACAAGTGGTTAAACGCTGCATGAGCACCATAAAACAGCTAAAAGCAGAGTTTCCTTTCTCACTCATGATGTACACTAGTTTATTTGTACATGCTTTCAAGATTCAGCACCAAGAGCAAGAGTCACTTGGATCAGATTTTTTGGATCAGCAGCCGTTCGAAGTATGTGCATATTTCATGTGGTCAAAGGCAAAGTATGAAATAAAAAAAGGAATTCCATCAAAAGCCGCTGTTGATTCCTTTTCAAAAGAGGTATTTGCCGATCAGTTTGTGTTTCGTTCACAGGATCTCAGCAATGAGGACTTTCTAGACCTGAGAAAGATGGTGCAAGATTCTCTTCAGCATGTTAACAGCCTATTGAAAGTTGAAGCTGTCTCCAATAAATCAGCTGCAGATCTTTACAACATGAATTACTGTAATGCTGGTCCCAGCTCAACATCAGAACAGAATGCTATTAGTCTAAAATCTCCTATTGAAGTTCTCATTGATGGAAGAGAGAAGTTGCGTCAAAGTGTTGATGAACCAGCACTTAAGGAACCAATTTCTGAGGTATTGAAAACAATCAAAAGCATTCGCAAAACACACCTCCATTTTTTCATTCGAGTACTATGTGGTTTTGTTTTTCCGCATGTTCAAGTGCCATTCACAGAAATGAATCCAATGACTTTCTGGAAACATTTACGTTATAAAATTGCACCTTACTCTGATGTATTCAAAGAAGATACTGAATATTGGGTATCATTTTTGAAAAGGTGCAAAAGTGCTATTGCGAAAGGATCACAAATTACTAAACGTGAATACAATGGTAAGCTTGAATTTTTGGTGAATAATATGATTGACAGTGACTCAGGATCTGAAGATCATACTACAGTCACGTCTACAGAATACTCGATGTACATGCTTGAGAAGAAACTCAAGGAATTCTGCTCAAGACGAAAGATTGGAAATGAAATTTTGATCGACCAAATGGTGCACGAATGGCAAGAAATTTTCAAAGGCTGTCGTAACATGATGAACATTGCATCTTCGCATCGCAGCCTTGTTAGTCGATGGATCAAATGGTCACTCATGGTCCATGAACTTCGACTTATGCTGGAAAATCACATCACGATTGCGATAACTGGATTGGTCAACTCTGGCAAGACACAGCTGATAAGAAGTCTTTTTGGCTTTGATGTAAGTGAGCATAGTTAGATAGAGCCCCTCAGTAAGTGGTCCCTATAGGCATTCTCCCTCACCTACCCTACATGTATACTCATGTAAAAATCAGTATTATTTACTAACCTTAGGCATACTAGTGACAATAAATCACTTTGTTCAAACATTCTGGTGTTATTTGGTTATCACCCTTGCCTTTCTCACTCCCTGCAAGCTCTCGATGGACATAAGGAATAACAATGAGTTCTTTCAAGATAAAGAGTGTGTACTTTCTGAGAGGCTCTAGACTGACTCATTATTCCTTTACAAAGGGGCCAGCAATTAGTTTAATTATAGTACTAATACATGCTTTATGTGGGATTATATGTAGTACTGGCGCATTGCGCAACATGTGCTCTACATACCCACGTATGTACTGTGCAATTATATTATGCTCTGGCTTGTTTGCCATGCACTGTGCATACATGCAATAGTGGCAATGTGCTTAGTCTTGCACATTAGAGCTTCATTTTATGATCTGGAGTGGAGAATTAAGATATAAAGGGTCCCATTCGGCAGTGATAGCCAACCACGTATACAACCTGTAATATTTGCAGCTTAAAGCTGGGACTAGTGAATCTCACCGCACAATTGTGCCCTTCATGTATACCCTTGCTCCTGACGTGGAGGGTGTCCATGTTGTTGATCTACCTGGAGCTGATGACAATGATAAGACGCTGCATAGACTCACCGATATCTTAAAATCCATTTCACAAGTGGTTATTTTCGTCGTTAGACAAGAGTGAGTGTTATAATAATGTTACTAAGGATGGTATAGAGCATAATGATAATAATTACCGCTTTTTTTGTCTTTACTCATAGTAAAGTTTTTTCAGAAAATACACAGCTATGGTTGCCTAAATTTGAAACAAGAGGCAAGGAGTCTGACAAAGTTGACGACCAAAATGATCACATCCCTAACAACAACGAGGACACTGATGTTCCTCTCCTTGTGTGTATGACCTTTGCTGATAAAGTGCTCGCTGAGGTGATGGATGAAGATGGCAAGTATGACAAAGTTACAGCAAAACAAGAAGTAGAAGAACATTTTCAGGTAGGTCCCTTTATCACTGTGTTGCCACCAGATACCACTGCATGTTCAGTAACAGGATACCAACGCAGAACCAAATCCAATTGGCGCTCTTTTATAACATCATGTTGGTAGCAATAATCTACGAGAAGTTAGTCTGCATGCTATAGTATGTCCAAAGTAGATCGAGCATGATTGTTCAGTTTACACCCGTGGCCTTTTCTGTCAGCATGTCATTCACTTCTGCGAGTCTAGGATGAATTTTTGTTGTCTGATGATTTCAGGATATATCAAGAAACTACTTTGATGGCCAGTGCTTTTGGAAACCTAAAAGGAAGCGAACTCTGGGGTACTACTGCCTAGATCTGAGCGGTAGCACTCTACATGAAAGTGATATGAGAGCAGTGAACATAGGAGTTCCGTCAGAGGTGGGGGATTGGATATGCCAACAGCTCCGGGAAGAGCTCCATGCATATGACACCACAAAGATACTTGAGGCGTACTTTAAAAAGTCTTGTAGCAAACTGTATAGCTATACAATACAGTAACCATCAGAGCTATTTTAGTGCAATCTATAATATTATTCATGAGTGTATAGGACATTAGTTATTCTCAATCATGCATGCATGAAATCATGATCAGAATAATAGTTATATATACATGTATTATCTACATCTTCTTATTATTATTGCAGACAATATTTGATCTTCCTGTTGCCACAGGTAACATTGTATCTTGAGCCACAAAGTATTATACCAGGTGAAAGTTTCATCAAGAGGAAAATCTGGCCAATTTTGCCACCTATAAAACTTTTGTCTGCAATTTAAATTTTCTCATGTTAATGAATACACAGAGGATGCAGCTACTTTACAAAATAATTAAAATTTTTCTGCTGTACAGGTACATAGGAAGTTTATTATCTCGTCATCATTCTCTCCTTTTAATTCCCATATATAAAGCACCTCACCAGTATCAGATTCCTTCTTTAGATTTTCATAATAATCAGGCCAGGTATACAGAATCTTCATTAAGATTACCACACAGCATGCACTTGAGCATACTTCATCAGATCTCTGTGTTTGTGTCAATACTATATATAATAGACTTCTGGTTCAGAGCTTGAATAGATCATTCAAAACGGAACACTACTGTTTAGTGACATTGCACTGTTGGATATGTATACACCTAGGTGCTCCCCGTTTATATCATCTGAGCAAGAAAATTGGTGACTCTGAAAACGACCTGATTGACCAAGTTGCTTGTTCCCCTCCATGTACTTTTGAGCTTTGGGATTTTATTGTCAAAACTTATCTTTTTTGGGGGGGGGGGGGGGGGGGGGGGGGGGAACCTAATGTTTGATATTTTTGCGGATTGGCCCCAAAACGCGAAACTTTATACTCGCAAACTAGTCTCGCGTGGCCAGACTCTACATGTACTCTGGCCACGCCCGCGTACGCGAGACTACTCGATCGCAAACACACGTTAGCGTACAAATCGCAAAAATTAGTACTCGCAAAACTGCATGTAAAATCGCAGAAAAATGTACCTGCAAATGAATAGGAGAGGTCTCAGGGGGAACTGGCGCATGCGTATTTAATACACTTCAGGCCAAGTGAGAACCACCCGCACGGCTACAGAAGAAGCTGAAGATGGAGCTCTTTCGAACCGACAATATGAGTGGATACCGCGACCTCAAATGTATCAATTTCACCGTCCAAACTGCTCATTCGGTACTCGCTATCAAAATGTCGCTGAGTTCGTTCGCCATCATTGTAAATGTGGCGGTCATCATTTTCATCGTCTACACCAGGAAGTTTCGAGACTTTATCTATCGTCTGATTCTTTACCTAATGATCACCGACGTTCTTCAGGCGTTCGCCATTATCATAATACAACTGCCTATTATTGTGCCAAACGATACGGCCCCTGCTGAAATAAGGCCGGGTAAAAGGTGGGCAGATGCCTGTGTCGGCTCAGGCTTTACCATTATGGCGACAATGTGGATGGGAAACATCGTCGTTTTCTGGATAGTGCTGTATTTACTTTGGCTAGGTTGGAGTCTCTATCGCCGTGTGTATCGTAAGCGAGAAACTCACACGGAAATTTCTCACTCCATCCACCAAGAGAGCACCCGCAACAAATTTAAAGAGGTGTTTGGTGTTATTTTTCTGTTTGTAGTACCCGTAGTAATAGCTATCATTCCTCTTGTTTCTAAAGGAGGCATGTATGGGCTATCTGGTCTCTGGTGCTGGATAAAACTCCACTCAAATCATTGTGGCGATCTTCACTCTATCCCCCTAGCATTTGCCCTAATGTTCTTCTATGTCCCCCTGATGGTGATTGTGCTGTGTGTGGCCATTTTTATGACGACGGCATTTATTTGCTGTTGCCGAGGTGAAGTGAGGAGGCACGATAAGAACAAGGAACTAAAGCAACGCTACACGAGAGAAATCATCATCATGTTTGCATTTCCCTTGGCCTACTGTTGTGTCTGCATAGTACTTATAATCAACCGAGTCTATTCCACAGTACATGCCAAAGACAAGCTTCCATACGTTCCTCTTTGGATCGCTCATTCTGTGGCTGATCCTTTACGAGTAGTCCTGCCTGCAGTGGTCTTTTTAGTTAACCCTTGCGTGTGGAAAGACGCTCGTGCACATGTACTTAAGATCCGCCCATCGTCACCCGATCAAGACAAACTCGTACCTAAAGACCGTAAAACATACGGCAGCTATGACGTTCGTCAGGAGGAATATGAAGCAACTCTAGTTAATGAATAGTTCAGTGTGAAAAACCATGCTCATAAAAGGAACATTAATCATGGTTGATAATTATTGTATGTGTGACTTTAAATAAATAATTTTGTGGTAGTTTTTGTGAATATTAAAATTGCTGAATTTACAGAAAAAAGGTAAAACACAATGACATTGTCATGACGATAACTATCTTATCCTAAGAGTGCAGTGTATATGCACATTTTACTTAAAGACTATTGTTAGTGTAGAAATATTATACTATGTTACAACCTAAGATAAGATTTCAACATCTGTGCAGTTGCAACTTCCTTCAGGTGTACCTCTAATGACTGCACTATCCACCTCCCCACGTCCTTCACTCCCTTTATCCCGACACCACGAATTTTTTGCTGTCCTGTCTCAGACCTTAGGAGGGAATCATTGTCCACTTTTAGTGAGTAGAGCCCTAAGCTCCGCATTGGAGAATCTGAAGCTTTTGCTACAATCTTCTCTTGAATGATCTACATTCAAAAATGTACATGTAATTTAGGCTTACAATCATTCCAAAAGGCTAATCAGGGTTCTATCTACTGGGGGAGGCAGGAGGAAAGCTCCCCCCCCCCTCCCCAAATGGTTCGCCTGTGATCGTACATATCAATTAAGAATTGCTTTTTTAAGCTCAATGATGCCTGCGCTTATCGCACATGAGTTGAAATTTAAGCTCAATCAGATCATAAAATGCCTCAGTTTCCCCCTCCCATACCCACCACTACAGCTATATAATATCCCAATACTAAATTCCTCCCAAGGGGAGGGGGGGAGTGGAGGCAGTCAGTGGGTATGCATTTACATTAGGAGATGAAAGATGTACATGTATATACCTCTACTTGTTTCTTTATGGCTTTCTTTGTGTAGGCCATGTCCCTCTCACTCTTCTCCTCATCTGCACACTCAGCATAAAGCCTGTCTCCATGAGTCAGACAGACCAGGTGGGGGATGGCATACTGGTTCAGCTTTCTGTACCACTCCACTGCTACCTTTGTGTGAGCATTCCTGTCAGGGAAAAACACAGCCACTTGGTTGTGTGTGTATTCTCTACCACAACTGGGTACAGATTATCTCTAGGGCTGTGGTCACAAGTTCACTGGGGTTAGTCCCAAATCCCCAACAAAGGCTACTGAAAGCACAACTACAAACCACCCCCTTAAATTTAATTTTGGCAGCAGAGTGATTATGCTTTACACATGACTTGTGCTAAAATTAATGTACTCTACATGTATACATTATGTAGAGATGAGACATCTACAAGTGTATTACCGATAATTGACAACAAACACAACCAGCTGGGACAGGGTGCGAAGTAGGTTGACCAAGTCTGAAATATGGTCATCTTGATCATCGACACCTGGAAAATCGATGACATCAAAGTTTTCAACTCCATGAATGCTGTAGAGAAAGGGCACTGTGGTACGCTTCTCTGCTCTTGTACCGGTCTCAACTGCCTATACGTGCAAACAATGTTTTGTGGATATAATAATATTATGAACGCAGTAATTATACATGCTAGGGTAGTGCAAGCACACCTCAATTTAGTGGCAAAAGCTAGACCCTTCTCTCTTCTCTCATGTGGTGAAGGAGAAGGGTCTAGCAAGGTCACTTAATTACTAGTGGGATTCTGACTAGTAGACTGTGATTGGTCCATTCAGATCTCAATTTAAACTCCTGTCGGTTTGCAGACTGTAGCAAATTGAACTTGTGCCTGCTTTGGGTACCCATTCAATCATTTAACTGCCCAGCTACTTGCATATTGTGTAGTAATTAAGCATGCATGGCTAACTGCATCTTCAAAGTGACCTTTGGTAGACCCTTCTCCTTCACATGAGGGAAGAGAGAAGGGTCTAGCTTGCCAGACTAACCTCAATTCTGAAGAGTTCTTTAACCAACGTAGACTTCCCAGAATTTACAAGGCCAATAATACCAACTGTAGCATGGCAGGATAGTTCAGCACGGAGCTTGTGTATCAGGAGTGAAAATTTGAGCCATCGAGCCACCAGTCGGCGATGTGAATGCACAACAGTTGACATGGCTACATCTTTGAACAAAGTGTCCCACCTTTCTTCAATTTCGTACAGCGGTGTAGATTCATCTATCCGCTGAGACTTAGGCACACTAGCGTGAGCAAATCGGGTGTAGAGATGATTCTCTAATGAATACATGAGAAATTTATCATCAAAAAGTGAAGGCTCGTCATAGCGAAGGCTAGCACTCAACAGAAACTGCAATTTTCCAGCGTATTTGCTATTGGCTATACTGCTAGATTCATCTGGATCAATTGTGTGTCCAGTCTCATCAGCAATGCCTCGAATGTGCTTGCTCACTGAAACGTACTGTGTAACGAAGTCGCTTGATACTTTCCTCCGAAATATTCCCAGGCCAAGCTTCAAGAGTTTCCAGTAGCTGACCGATAGTTGAAAATCTGAGATTGGAATACGTACTTGCTCTTCCATGAAGGCAGTGATAGTCTTGATACACGCGCGAAGATCCTCATTTCGCAGTTTGTTTACGTAATCCAGGAGCATTGTGTTATTTGCTTTCGTGAACGCCTCAGCTTCTTCTTCTGCACCCAGTTGACTCTTTAGTCGATCTCGTGCTATACTTTGTAGATTTTGAAGTTCTACCTGGCCTTCTTTCAGGAGGCATATCGGAGATTTGATGGTGGTAGGCAGAGGATTTTGACTTCGAGAACCTAGTTTCTCAGTAGCTTCAAAGAGTGACTTGATACTAATACCCGAGATTGCTGGAATTCTTCCAGAGCTGTGCTTTATGGCATCCTCCACAATTAGCTGCAAGTACCTCACCATGTCACTGTTCCGGCTTTGGGAAGATATATCGGAGCCAAACCATTTAAGATACTTTGCTTCGTCCACTGATGGAGTTGTTGACTGACTGAAAGACAACAACGGCAGTGCAAGCTTCTTTGCTGCAACAAAGAAAACGTAGAACAAATCTTCCAGCGTTGCTGTGTCAGGAAATTCAACCGCCTCTCCTCGGAGTTTGGTGATTGCCAAAGCTGCATTAATGAAGAATGTCAATGACAAAGGAGGCTTTACGTCAGCTAATTTCAACGTATGGCAGAGATGTCGTGCATCGTGATCGGAAGCCATATTTGCAATACAGCTAAAGACACTTTCAATCGGAACAACTTCAACTATGACCTCAAGAAATTTTTGTATCACTCTGTATCGTTTTGAAGTAGAGTGGGATGATGAGCGTGGATGTCGTTCCAGAAGAGCTCCAAGAAAGGATAGCTCAATCACCTCTGATACAGATAAGTTAGCAACCTGCTGTCTTCGACAGGATATGTGAAATTTCTGAACAAAAATAATGATTGATGTGTCATGTAGTTAGACAATTTACACAATAATCTAAAAATACCTTGTGTCTGACTTCAACATTTTCAAAGGAGAACTCTCCGAAATGGGTTATTAGCCTCACACAGGCTGTTTCTTTGCTTTCCTGATAGTCATTACTTACCGTGCTATCGGTAGAACCTCCCAAGTCTCTTGGGGAAGGTAAGGACACCTTGTGTATCTGAATGGACCGATTTGAAACAGATTCTTTTTGAGCAACAGGTACTTCGTGCTCTTTCTCACTTTTGTCTAGACGCAGCACAATTTTGGAAGTAAAACAGAGTTTCTCACCATCCAGAGAGAGTGCAGCTGTTTTGCTGTGGCTAAAATGATGAATCTCAAGCCTTCTTACGAATGGCTTGACAAAGTTGCTGGGAGGCAAAGTATCTGCCTCTTCAAAGTTAATCTTTGGTGGTTTCTTGGTGTACTTGTTTGTGATTGTTTGAAGATAAAAGTTTGTATTGTGCTGCATTTTAATAAATGCAGTAAAGGCTTGGAAAGTACACTAATAGTTCTATACTATACCTGTTTAAACAGATCCTCATGGATATCACCCACTCCTGGAAATTCCAAATCGCCTGCTTTGCATGCTCTGAATTCTCCATTTCCAAGTTTCACATACGTCACATACGTTGAAGGTAGGATTGATGATTTCTGATGTTTCAACAATCGCAGCAGTGTAGACAAATCCTGTATTGCATCTATCAAATTTTTTTCTTCGTCACTTAACTTGTGTCGTCTTGACCTTATTTTTGTGGGTAGGTGCTTTACTACTGTCTCACTAGCGTGGTGAATACGTGACTTTTCATTGTGTCTTGGGTGGAAATCATCACCAACCACATTTGGTGTGTCAGCATGCTCTTCCATGTACTCTTGAAGTACTATTAGCTGTCGCATAACCAGTGTGCTCAGATGGTTTTGGAAAATCTGTGTAAGATACATACAACTATATGAGAGTCCATTTGTATGGGTGAGTCTAGCTTGTCCCAAGGCCTATTCCCAGCTAATATTGAGAAGCTGGAAGTAGGCCTAGCCTCCTAGGGTATTTAGTGCCTGCACTTGTGCGAAAACAACCCAAGATTAGGATAATGCATGCTGGGTTGGACAGTGGACAATGGTACTATAGATTAGATGTCTTTGATACCCTACAGTCAAGTGTACACAACCACAAGTATGCAATATCACATTGTATGCAGGACAAGTTAGGATAATCCCTTGAGGGCACATGCACTTTCAATAATGATATCATCATGACCTGTCAGGGTATTTTTTTTGTGGGATAATTAAATAAGATTTACACACAATCATTGTGTAGGTCACAATAGTGATTCAATACTGCTACTATTTGGTACCTCATTCAAGCTAATCCTGCCTCTGAATTTTTCTGGTAAGCACATATCGGAAATTGCTGACTCCGTATAGACAGGATCCATATAGCGCAACATCCTGGGTGCAATATCATCAGTGATGTAGATCGCATGGAATCGATTTTTGTCAGCGTTTCTCTCAGAGAAGCTCATTATCTTGGGAAGTGATATGACTGGCTGACCAAAGGTGATGCACAGAAGATTCTTTTCAAGTAACTCCAGGCAAATGCCTTGGCTCAGATTCCACATATATGTGGCACAACACTGTGCCAAAATCCCTCCAAATGAAAACCCTATGAACACAAAACAACAACCAATAGCTAGAATCAATATGTCTATACATTAACAGAAAGCTAGTCTCACCTGTTAATACAACAGATGCTCCTTCCCAAAGTCTTTCCAAAATAAATTGAATGGGCAGTTGTTCTTGTTGCTTCTTCAATCCTGCGTACACACACCAATAATTATAATGATTACTAACATTAAGTGGGGACAATGGTAGCCACTCCAGCTACATTTGTATTCTAGTACACGACATGTACACTGCAACTTTGCCTCGTGCATAAACATAGTGGTGTAGTACAAGCATGTAGCATGTGCATACCCTTTTCAAACGAGGGATAATAGTCATTCCACTCTCTCAAGCTTTGATGACTGCTAAACGCAATGTAGTAGATCACATGACCATTCGGCTTGACTGCTCCTTTGGCAATTAGGTACTGATGCTCTGCTCCTTCAACGTGTGATTTGCTTGAGAGCTCAACCAATTCTGTTGAAGCAACTATTTCATAGCTACTCTCATACGACGATTCGGCACTTGATTTTATCCAGTTACAGTCTTGAAATGTTCGCCGTTTCTTTGCATCAAGTCTAAGGGGCATAGACTTATTCACTTCAAACAAAGAGTGCACACTTGACAGATGCACAAAATTGGTATCCGGGTGCTCAAGTAGGTGACAGGTAACTATTGAATTCTGTACAACCTCTTTGCAAAAAGTTACTTCATTAAGTGGCTGGACATTTATCTCATGAAGAGAAGGCGAATCGGGATTGCGGATTTTATTCTGCTTCTCGAGTTCTTTTATACACCATTGGTATGCGTCTCCATCAATGACAATATCAACATCCTTCGTGTGCAGACTCTCAAGAACCATGTGTACGGTGTGTGCATCAACACCCATGTCCAGACACGTGGTGATAAAATTCTTCAAAGCAGTTTCCGTCATCTTTACTATATTCTCCTTGACTTCTTCGGACTCACAAGGAATTCCTTGAAATACAGTGAGCCGCTCTTTAAGCTTTTTCAGTGGACCATCAACTTTTGACGCATTATTGATACCTATGAAATCATTATGATAGTGACTTACAATACCAATGTTATAGTGCTAACAAAAATTAGTGGTGGAGACATGCAATATTAAATTAACACGTACGTAATTCCACAACAGAAGAATTAGGGGTGGAGTTGGAGGTGGAGTCCATGACAGAGGCAGAGCCATCCCTGACATTGGCTTCTCTCTGGATGGAGGAGGTGGAGCATCTGACAGAAGAGGCAGGGTCTTGAACAATAGAGGAGGTGGAGCCGTTTGGAATTTCAGTGTACTGAGTCCCTCCTTCTGGGGTTACAGCAGGTGTAAGGGGTACTGACTGTCCTGCCAAAGTAGCTTTGGAGTATGCATCTACAAGATAGGTGTAAAAACTCAATCTAGCTGACATCACTATGCACCTACATATATATATATATATATATACGGTACTCACACACACCATTCCATGATTTTAATGCCTTGGCAATAGCAGCTAGCTAGCTCAACTAGTTACTTCTTTAATGTCATATAATTATGTGAATTGAATGCATGATATAAAAGCACTATGAATGCAATCTGCAATCACTTTATCCCGTTGGTTTGCATCAGTGTTCAGTGGGAATTAAGCCGTTCAGAGGAAAGTATTCAGTGCATCACAAACTCACCAAGGAGGGTATCTGCTATACCACGTAATTCATCAATCTGCTTAATATGCCGGCAAAATTCCACAAAGAAGCCTGAATCTGCTTTAATCTTTTCCGTCAGCTTGGCAATCGCATCGGTGAACCGTTCTGTTTCGTAGGCATCGTCTTTTTCCTTCGTTGTGATGATACTTAGTTCCTCAAATGCATCCAGTGTTTCCACACAGTCTCCACACAACCTGAGAATCTCTTCTTGGTAGCTAGATAGAGCGTAGAGAGCTGCCTCTCTGTCAACACGATCGTCCATTTTTCAGAGTCGGTCTCGATCTCGCGGATTTGGCAGTCGCGTAATAACACGTCAGCGCAAATCACAATCGCTATAGCGCTATTATATTAATCGCCGTTAAATCGGCACTGCAGGATACACTGGTGTATTCTGGGCATCCTCAAGATGGCAGCGTGTTCTTCACCAACTGTAGAGGTTCATAACAGCCAACCTCAGACATCACGACTAGATGGGAAAGCGGCAAAAAGGGCAATAGCGAAGACGGGGAGAATTCTTCGCGAGTTGCTAACTGATCAAAAAGAGAGAATAGACGTGCTCGTTGATCGTGGTCTGCTGGAGCGCAAGGATGCACAGAAAGACGTGATCAAGGGCTTGCAAGAAAAGATCGGAAAGTGCCCCGATTTGTTCTGGACTTTGCTTCACGAAATTAGCCTTTTTAGTCCCGACGGAGCAAAAGCAGCGAAAAAGCTTCAGGGTAAGCTAAGCTAAGTGGATTGATTGTACCAGTCACTACTGTTACTATTGAAATTATTTTACAACTAGGTAACTGTCCAATTCAGGCTCCTAAAACTCAAACTACGGCACCAGGTAAGAAGAACAGCAAACGTACAACTACAGTGTATAGCAAGCCTAGATCTGGTAATGGGCGTACTATGAAATTTCGCGAATTTTTAATTAGCAATTTTATTTATGATCAGTACTCAGTGACTTGAAGAATAAGCTGAGCGTTTTGAAGGATATGGATTCAACAGATGCTGTGATAAAGACTGCTATCACTGAAGCGATCGCCAAGGAGGTAAAAATTTTGAGTAATCAAGTTGAACTTATGAAGGAGGAGCTCTCTATCATGCACCATGATGGATTGATGTCACCAGAGATTTTTCAATGGGCCACAGCGGAAATGTCTAATGTGTCTGTAGATGTCTTGATGCCCGATACACCACTACCCGACCGAGTTACACTTGATAATGATGACCTTTATCATGCATCTTTATGCTGCACCGTGGTTGATAGAACCATCGATATTGAGCACTGCAGGGAGCTACTTCAAAGCTTGTCGTATAGTGGGTCACTGACAGAGATGTCCGTTTCACAGTCTGGAGATCAGGCAGGATTCCCGAGATGCATGATTGCACTATCTTCAGACAAATTAAAGGGTACAACCTGCTATATAGCATTTGAGAATCTCAAACTTCAGAAGCTGGTAAATGATGTACAAAAATCAACTTTCGGGAAAGGTACGTGTATATTTGTGTATCAATAAGTCATAAACAGTTGAGGTATTATTGTCTTTCTATACTTTTAGCGTTCGAATGTCAGGTTGATAAGTTTCCAACACTTTATTTAGAGAAGATTATCAAAACTGTGAACCGGCTTGTTCTCACAGGTAAGTATAAATCCATTTAGAGGATCATGCATTAACATTACACACTACACTTACTTATACAGGCTTTTCATTCGGAGGTGTGTTGGCTCAAATGCTGGCAGCACATTTATGGCTGCTACCACTGACCAACACGGATAAATTGACATCCAATCTCATATGCATCACTTTTGGTCAGCCTCTAATCAAGAGTGATCTACTCACACATGTTGCTGAGATATTTCCAGACTTCAAGAAAAATGTGCATGTGGTTGGCTCAGACACTGACAATTTTCCCGCCATTGCTGAGAAAGTAGACTGCCTTACTTCCACAAATGATCAACAGGTATAGCCTAGTCCCCAAGCCACTCCCAGTTTTTCAATGTAATTAAAAAATGGGAATGGCCTGGGGACGACTGAGGCTACAACAGGTCTATAATACTATAGTTTTGTGTAGCTACATGTTTAGCATTATGTAGAATTGGGATGTATTGACTATTTATACTGCACTTTATCCAAACATATAGGTCAATTTATCCACTGTTTTGGAGGATCTCGTATACTTACAAGAGTTTTACTTGGATCAAGAACAATCATCTGACGCCGTGACAAATGCACAAGTAAGTTACTAGTGGATGGCTGTACCTGTACTTGGTTAGTATTAGTAGTTACCGCTTCAACCACAGACTGTATTGTCCTCACTTTGTGACTCTTCACAAATCAAATCCACATGTGCTCGTGTCCCAGAGATGCCCAAAGACAGCGCTGTTTGGTCTGATCCCCAAGCTATGGTAGTCAAGACCAAACTAGAGAGACTACTACAATCTCAATGTCATAGACATTCAGGTGAAAATTCCGCTGCAACACAGCATATGATTGTGCATGATGA
The DNA here is from genome assembly GCA_964291365.2 of Stappiaceae bacterium. GTDB lineage: Bacteria > Pseudomonadota > Alphaproteobacteria > Rhizobiales > Stappiaceae > JBDWFY01. The sequence continues at coordinate 306,882 of OZ219999.1, read as the reverse complement.
ATCTGAGCTGAAGCTTGCTCCGGGGGACACATTGCTACAAGACAGTTACCCTAAAGGTGATTCACAGCAAGAAAAGTTTAGCCAAGTAAGCAAAATTGCACCTTGTATGGGACTATATCTGTCATTGTACATGTATGTGTTATAGCATACAGCAAGTGCTTACTACAATTCAATCAAGAAACTGGCTTATGATGACAGGGAAATTAAAGTGAGCGGTACATATGTCTCAAGCGAGTTCCTACGACCATATATCGAGAAGATGAAAATAACCAAGTATGGTAATGAAGCAGTCATTGTAGCAAAAGGACAAAAGCTGTGGTTTGTCCACTCGCTCAAGTTCAGTTCATCAGCTACTATCAAGGAGCCATTTCAAATTCAAGAGTATTCCATCTGCTTTAAGACGGATGTCAAGAGCATTAAGATTCCCGATAACCAAGAGGAAAGAGAAGTGGAGATATTCTCCTACTTTCATCAGCCTGTACGAGTGAAACTCTGCGTGGAAGTAGATGTAAGTGCTGATTCATTGTATGCATGTGTGTGATAAGACATGTACAATAACAGAATTATTATGAGATCTTCCTGCTGTATACAACATAGCTAGCTACACACCACTTTCCTTGAGAGCTAGTCTGGCAAGCTAAACACTTCTCTTTAAGCTAGTACCGTACCTTCGCAAAAAAGGGCCCACTACGGAATATCAGCCCCCCCCCCCCCCCCCCCCCCCCCCCCCCCCCCCCCCCCCCCCCCCCCCCCCCCACTTTGGGCTCAATTTCCTGCTAAAGTCTAAAGTTTACTCTAATATGCACCCATATGTATCCGCTATGGAACACACATGCACAATCACCATTAAGTGGGCGTGGTTAAGATCGCTAGCCGTGCAAGGTCGTTCTTTTGAAGCTCAAACGCAGCATAAAACGAACTAAGCTTGGTTCTACAACAGTTTGGCAGGTTATTTTTCAATCGTATCTCAATTATTTGAAGGCAGTTCTCATAAACCAGCCATTTGAGTTATGGTTGCTATCAACAGTACAATGAAGTATCGGCCCGATAAAAGCCGGCTGCCCTCGATTAGTAACCATACTTGAGCAAGGCTGAAATCAATAGTATCCGTGGCTACTATTCAAATAATGATGATCGCGTAGGTAGTTTACCTGGGCGCTCTTTTGCGTGTAACTGTGATGGTGATACTTTGAATATCGGCCCATCCCCCAGTCTAGATCCAATGTAAAGTACACCGCCCATGGGCCCTTTTTCGCGAAGGTATGGTAATTAAAAGTGTCCTTTGCTAGACTCTTCTTCTTTGGTGGGGGGGGGGGGGGGGGGGGAAGAGAAAAGGATCTAGCTTGCCAGACTACTCGAGAGCATGCAGGCAGTATTATTAAACATTATAGACAAATTCTATTTTTCAATATAACAGCTAAACAAGTTAAGCCCAGGATGTAGGAAAGTAGCAAAATTCGAGCCTGATGACCTACTTGAATATGCATTCATGATGTCATTGCTGGAGAGATGTCCACATCATCCTAATAGTAGCCAATCTATACCCTTTTTCAACTTCTTCAAAAAATTTCTTCGCAATATTGCTGCAGTGGTTCCCTATGAGAGCATCTTATGCACAATTGCCCAATGCCACAATAAGCAAATTGTTGAGCGTGACTTGCGTATCTTGAAAAAGCTAGGTGCTGAATTTCCATTCTCCCTGTCAATGTACATCAGTTCATTTGTGACAGTGTTCAAGATTCAGCACGAGACGTCTATTGAAGCCAGCTTTCTCAAACAACAACCACTTGAAGACTGTGCATACTTCATGTGGTCGAAAGCAAAATACACAAAAGGTACTTCAACAAAGCCTGCGGTAGATTCCTTTTCAGCAGAGGTGTTTACTGACCCTTACATGTTTGGCTCCCAAGATCTACTCCTCGATGACTCTCTCTACCTGCAAAAGATGGTGCAAGGTTCTCTGAGGCATGTCAACAATTTATCAGAAGTAGACGCTGTTTCCAGCAAATCGGCTACTGATCTGTATAGACTGAGTGGTGGTGCAGCTCCGATAGCTAACTCAGTGTCTAACCAAGAATCTAAAAGTCTCAAGTCTCCCATTGCTGTTCTCATAGAGGGACGAGAGGCTTTACATCGAAATAATGATAACTCTGCTCTTTGCTTGTATGAAGAAATGACCTCCAGAGCTCAATCTTACGAGGAAACAATGAAAGTGCTTAACAGTGCTCGTAAAGTGCACTTTGATTTCTGCATTCGAGTGCTGTGTGGTTTCGTGCATCAACACGTTCAAGTACCATTCACAGAAGTGAATCCTGTGACTTTCTGGCAACATTTGCGTTATCAGATAGCTCCCTACTCCGATATACTCAAGGATAATTCGGAATTCTGGGCTTCATTGCTGAAAAGGTGTCAAAGAGCTATCACCAAGGGATCACAGGTTGTAGAACGCACGTACAACGGCAAGCTGAAATTTTTAATCACCAATATTGTCCCAGAAGCCGATTCAGAGGCTCATCCTGCTGCCACATCAACAAAATATTCAACCTATATGCTCGAAAAAAAACTTGAGGAAATCTGCTCAGAACGAAAAATTGGAAAGGAAACCTCAATTGACAGAATGGTGCATGAATGGCAAAAAATTTTCAAAGGTTGCCCTATGGCAACTATCGCATCTTCACATCGCAGCCTCGTCGGTCGATGGATCAAATGGTCACTCATGATCCATGAACTTCGACTTACCATGAAAAATCACATCACAATTGCAATTACTGGATTGGTCAACTCTGGCAAGACACAGCTGATAAGAAGCCTTTTTGGTTTCAATGTAAGGATGCATGTAGATCAGTCACCACATCCCCAGTAGCTCAATACCTGGAAACGTGAATGGTAAAGATCGCTAAAGGCTATCGTATGATACGGTAATGGTCGTCACAAGTACGCGCTCATATGCTAGGTTATACATGTACACGTGGATAGGCTCGTAGCCTAGCCTAGCCTTAGTCTCGCGCAGCCAGACCCTTACGCGGGAGGAGAGGGTCTGGTGACTTGCTATACACGGAGTTGTTCCGCCGTTGCCTACAGACCGGCACCAATCAGATTGCAGCTTTTCTGCGTTGCCATAGTCACGCGTGGGCGCAATAATCGCGCATTGCCATTCAACATCGCGCGCCTATTGGGATGATAGGCAAGCGCGCGCCGCGCAATATAAACCTAACGTGACGTCACGTAAAATGGACAATTATTGCATTCCAGCGGGATCGGACAACTCCGTGTACAGCAAGTCACCAGACCCTCTCCTCCCGCGTAAGGGTCTGGCTGCGCGAGACTAGCCTAGCCTAGCCTTCGCAAAAAGGGGGGGGGGGAGGGGACACTGCATAGGCGACTGTACTCCCACCCGTGACCGGGTCAAAGTGAGATCAAGCAGTCAAGGTGAAATTTTGAAGCTGGTCAAGCATAGTCTAGCTGGGTGCCAGACCGTCAACAGTCTGGTACACTTCACATCACGGACTTGTTCTTCACGCTCCATGGGTACCTTGGGGCGTTAAAACCACTTGCAAGCTTTGCTGACTCATAGTACAAGTGTTAACCACACGCTGCAGAGGCTATGAACTAACACTGTCTATCTTGGGTTAACACCTACTTAACTGGCCCACATTTGCTGACAGTGCAGAACAAGTTTGCGATGCGAAATGGACCAGACCCTCTCTTCCTGTTGAGGGTCTGACACCCAGACTAGGTCAAGCGGTCAAGCTAGGAATCGGGGGCAGCTTAACAACAGTCAAAGTCTCTCCAGGTAATCGATGGGCATTGTTAATGCTCAATAGTCAATAGTCAAGGCCAGATTTTCAGTGCGGTCAAAGGGTCCCCCCTTGCTTTGGAGAGCCTTATCTCGCCAGAAGTAGTGAAAGACCACTTCTAATGTATTCGATGGATAAAAGAGTACATTTTTACTGAATTTGGTCTCTCAAAAGGACTCTCCAGAGGGACGCTGAATTTTATTTTAGGTTATCTCGTAGATTACCTAAGAGACTACTCATACATTACTCATCATTACCTAATAACCACAGAGAAGTAAATTGCTACTGGGGATGTAATAATAAATTAATTTTTATGACGTAATCCTACAGTACTGATTCTCAGCTAGTTTTTTATGATTGATATAGGTTAAAGCTGGGACAATTGAATCTCGACGTACAATTGTGCCCTTCATGTACACACTTGCTCCTGATGTGGAGGGTGTCCATGTTGTTGATCTACCTGGGGCTGACGACAGTGATAAGGACGTGCTTAAGTTCACAGAATTTCTGAGATTCATTTCTCAAGTTGTGGTCTTTGTCGTTAGCTATGAGTAAGTTGTATAGTACAAATATTCCATTTATGGTACATTCAACTAGAGTTAGGCGGGGCAAATTGAATTTGCAGTTTATCGTCACCGCCCGCGTGGATTTTCAGATTTTCTCCAAAATTTTCAGATTTCAGATGCAATACAGTAAATATATGGCAATTTAGCCCCACCCCCTCGAGCGCTATAATTGGAGGGCAGGGCCTCGACGATCTCGAGTTCGAATAGGGCTCTCTCTGCTGGTTTGAAATCTGAATAATGACCGCCCGCCTGCATGCAAAATTGAAAACTTTGTGACGATAAACTATGAATTTAGTTTGTCCCACCTTAAGAGCTTATGTTCTGTGTTATACTAGCTATTACTTATCACATCCCCAATAGCATATAAGTTTGTCTACCTTTCAAGGGCGTAATATCCAGAGGTTTTGTTATTTATTACATCATATTTACATCCTCATAATTACCTCATAACCACAAAAAAGTAACTATTTTGGTATACTGGGGACGTAACGTATAAGATTATGGTTTGAGTTCATCATTTGCAGCAAAGCCCACACAAAGGATGCGATAAAATGGTTGCATATATTTGAGAAGAGAGACGAAGGGTCAGACAATATCGGCAGTTCAAGTGATAGCAGCGGCCTTACAGACGAAGACTCCAGACCTGTCCTTGTGTGCATGACCTTTGCTGATCGTATGCTTGCTGAGATGATGGTAGATGGCAAGTATGATGAAGTAGCTGCAAAACAGAAAATTAAACACCATTTCAAGGTATAATTAATAGTATAGTGATTACAGTCACAATACATTTCTCCCATAGGCAAGAGTACCGATTACAGCTGTAATTGTACTCTCAGTCTGTAATCAGTACTTCTGCTGTAGCCTAGGGCAAATTCTATACTATTATCAATTAATCACACACTTTAATTCTCATGCGATTAAGGCAGCAACAGTACTCTTACATGTACTTGTACAGCCTAATAGCACTCACTATCACACATCCTATTACTGGCCATACTCGTACAAGTAAGAGTACCAATTACTGCCCTAATTGTACTCGGAAGTGTGTGATTAATGTTATACTAATATATTAATTTTGATCACTCACTAACGTATACATGTATAAAATTTTGCATGCTCTATAATGATTCATTATGCTTAACTTTCAGGAAATATCCAGCTCCTGCTATGGCCAGTGTATGTGGAAACCAAATGGGAAACGAACCCTGGGATGCTACTGTTTAGATCTGCACCACAGTAGTCTTTGTGAAAGTGATATGAGAGCAGTGAACATAGGAGTTCCATCAGATGTGGGAGGTTGGTTATGCCAGCAGCTTAGGGAAGAGCTCTGTGCATGTGACACTGCTGACAAACTTGAGGCCTACTTCCTGAAGCACTGTAGCAAACTATAGCCTATGCACATAATATTCTTTAAGTATTAATTTTTACCAGCACTTTCAACCTGGAATTACAGTATGTGCTGATTGAGTGTGCTTGAAATTGTTTGTTGACATGGAGACTGCATACAGTACTATATTATGTTATGACAGTTGAATCACAAGATTATGGTAACTATATAAGGTATACACACAGCCTACAGTGTTATACTATCCACTCATATTATGTCTACACAATGTGGAATCCATGATTGCATGAACAAGAATTATTGCTATAATCACAAACAAGCTCTAACAACTAGCTCTGCTCTCCATTATTGCTCTTTGATTATAGTACTCATTTTCTTCAGTCTCCTGATTCAGATTACCATAAAACACCTTGCCAGTATCAGACTCTTTCTTCAGATTTTCATAGTCAGGTACAGAATCCTCATTAAGATTGCCATATAGCACTTCAGTGCGCTTCATCAGCTCTAGATCTCTGTGGTTGTAATAGACTTTCTGTTGATCTTGAACAGATCCTTGAATGCTACCACTAATTGTGTTGGAATATTGAGGTTCATTGGACTGTCGCCGTGGGTTGTCCTTGGCAGATGTGGCTTCAATTTCTCCACCATATTCACTCCTGATCATATCATATACACCAGTGGAATCTTCAAGACACAGAGGCCTGTTGTTCTTAGGAGCATCATATGTAAGAGAAGCTTCAAAGGTTGATGATGACAATGATGTCGTTCTCTTTGGCTTTACCTTAACAGCCGGAGGCTTCTTCACTTGCGGAGGTATACCACCTTCCCTTACAGGGCTACCAAATACAGCTGCTTGACGTACTGAGTTCACTGCTACAATATCATCCTCATCTAGTTCGTAAGCAACATTCTGGTGTATGGACATGCTCATACTTCCCTGTTCTGCAGTTGTATTGGCTGCTTCAGTTGTGATGGCCACTTCAGAGTAGTCACTGTCATAATCTTCCTCTTGTTCCTCCCTGGGCTTTGACGAGAGGGTAATCCTTGGCTTTAGTGGCCTCTTTTGAGTAGCAACTCTGTCATTTGTGTGTGGTTCAATTGCTGCCAGTAGATACCCTTGGTTGACAGCCTGCATATGTTTGTGCTGCCCACTATCTGTTCTTCCCACGGTCACATGACTGTTGAGTCTTGTTGATCTATCAGTGCTATTACCTCGATGGTATTTCATGGTTTTCATTTGTGATACACCTATAACATTGTCACAGCCCTTAATTTGCTATTCAGATTGTAATAGGGTAACATACTTACCACTAGCACTACATGTGTGGATAGACTGGCTGTTTGAATTGACTGTATATGTTTTCTTTTTCTTTCTGGCAGTGGTCACGACAATAATTATTGGGATGACAATAATCCCCAATAGAAGGAGACAGCCACCTAATACTCCCAACAGGATCCAAAGCCATAACAATTTTGCATTCCCTTGTGAATCTTGGGGAATGCTTGAGGGAGTAGGAGAAGGCAGAAGACTTGGTGAAGAACCTGGTGCTGTACATAACACACAATATTATGTTTCTGGTTGTAGGATACTATAATTGACTTACCACTTATGGCAGACACCACCATGAAGTATAGAACAGTCAATGTTAGCCACACGTACACACTTATATTATTAACACTTGCCCACATGATAGCTTTTGATCTACTGAGAAGATTACTTGTATACAACACTATTAACTTGAACTGAGTTGTGTATGCCCATGCAGCATAAGATTCATGATCACAAATTCCCCAGCTCTAGCAATACCTTGTGCATAATAGCTATATTATATGGAGTGTACCATTGTACACATCGACACCAGTCAGACAATGGGCATTCAAATGTTAATAACATGTGACATGTAAATATGGTACACGCATTAAATATACTACAATGCACACATTAATGAACTTATAGTTAGTGCTCATAAAAACTGTTATAGCTATGTATAGTCTACAATTACTATAGCCTATGACTAGCTGAGGAACAATAGAATTTAAATTAATACTCAAAAATACAGTCACGGCATTGTATACATGATTGTGTAGAATATTAACTATTAAATGTTTACCTATAATTTTATGCTCATGCCTATAATTCTTTCAATTTCCTGCAGGACTGACTGAAATAGGCTTCAAGTTGCTCTGCAGTGTCACTTTCGTGCAATTCATCCCTGATCTGCCTGCATATCCACTCCCCTACATCCGAAGGAACTCTAATGCCCACTGCTTTCACATCCTCATCGTCGAGACTGCTCTTGCTTAGATTGAAACAATAGTAGCCAAGAGTTCGTTTCCCCTTGGGTACCCACATCCCTTGGCCATAATAAGCACTTGATATGTCCTATTAAAAAAATTAATGGAGCAAAAGGAAGATAAAAACAAGTGAATCTCCCTTCCCATCTCCCCCCTCCCCTTGATCCCCCACTCCACACTGACTACCTATAATATGCACATAAACAAATATCACAAGGTATGAAGGGAACGGCATATGAATAGCTGTATGTGGCTATGTCACTAGATTTAGGACTCTTACCTCAAAATGTTTGGCAATATCTTTTTTGGCCCTTCCTTCATTGTACTTTCCATTATCATCCAACATTTCAGCGAGTAGTCTATCTGCAAATGTCATGCACACGAGAATGGGAACATCAGACTCCACCCCTTTGATCATGGTCGATTCAAACTGAGGGTCAGATATGACCCTGCAATCTTCAGATCTGGCCCCTTCATCAGGCTCAGCTGATTCATCTTCCTTTTTTTCAAACATTTCCAGCCACTTCTTCGCATCCTTTGTGTGTGCTTTGCTGGATAAATAATCATGGCAAGAGAGTAATGAAAGAATCCAAAAATTTTCCTAGGTAAAGACCAAACACGTCTTGTACTTTATGTCTCTCTGTACACTTACTCATAGCTGACAATGAACACTACTATCTGTGAAATGAATTTCAGAAACTCTGTGAGTTGAGAAACATTCTTGTCACTATCATCAGCTCCTGGTAGATCAATAATGTGGACATTCTTAACGTCAGGAGCAAGACTGTACATGAATGGTACTATGGTACGCCGCTGTTCAGTGGTACCAGCTTTGACCTGGATAAAAAGGGAAAGTGAAACTTGTTAGCTACACAATAATCTTGCATGCTTACATCCAAACCAAAAAGACTTCGTATCAGCTGTGTCTTGCCAGAGTTAACCAATCCAGGTATGGCAATCGTGATGTGCTTTTCTAAAGTAAGTCGAAGTTCATGGATCATCAATGACCATTTGATCCATCGACCGATCAATGTACGGTGTGTTGAGGCAACCTTTGCCATTGGGCAGGCTTCCTGCTCAAAATGTGCTTTCCAAGCAAAAACAATTCGATCAATTAGTTTATCCTTTGTGATTCCTTTTTTGGAGCAGAGCTCTTTGAGCTTCTTCTCAAATGTGTACATTGAATACTCTGAAGCAGTGGGAGTGGTATGACCCTTTGTCTCAGGGTCAATATTGTTCACTAGAAACTTGAGCTTGGCATCGTAGGTGTTTTCTGCGACTTGTGAGCCCTTGGCAATAGCTCTTTGACATCTTTTCAAAATGGATATCCAGAACTCAGAATCATTCTTAAATACATCAGAGTAGGGAGCAATGTGATGACGTAAGCTCTTCCAAAAGGTCATCGGATTGAATTCAATGAAAGGCACTCGAACGTGTTGATACATGAAACCGCATAGCACTCCAATACACAAGTCAAACTGACCGCCACGAGCGTTGTCGAGCACCTTCATCGTTTCATCATAAGAACGAAGTCTGGATCCTGACTTATGAGGGGTCGAGGTGTCATTCTTTGGATGCAGCACTTCTCTTCCTTCAATGAGAACTGAAATTGGAGACTTTAAGCTCCTAACTTCCTGCTTTGATGAGCTAGAACCTGCACTGCTCCAACTGTACAGATCAGTGGCTGATTTGTTTGAGACGGCCCTGACTTCTGAAAGAGTATTAACCTGCTCAAGAGATTGCTGCACTAATTTTCGCAGATACAGAGCATCATCATCGAGAAGGTCCATAGATACAAATATGTATGGATCGGTAAAGACTTCCTCTGAAAAAGAAGTGACTGCTGCTTTTGATGATGTTCCCTTCATGTACTTTGCCTTCAGCCAAATGAAGTATGCACAATCTTCAAATGGTAGGCGATTGAAAAATTCAGCCATTTTTGCTTCACTAGACTTTAGATGCTGAATCTTAAATGCTGCTACAAATGAACTAGCATATGTTGTTATTGAGAAAGGAAATTCTATATGCAGCTTCTTGATCATACGTGTACAGAGATCTGCCGTACGTTTGTTATGGCAGTGAGCAACGGCACACAAGATACTCTCATATGGAACTACAGAGAGCATTTCAAGGAGAAATTGCTTAAAATAGGTGACAAAAGGTGGTGAGTCACTTAATCGTATTTGATTCAGATTGTTGAAACGGTTTGCACTTTTCTCAAGCAGTGACATCATAAAACCAAGCTCAAGGAGGCGAGCTGGTTCCAAGCTTGCTATTTGCCTACCCCTTGGGCTCAAACTGTCTAGCTGTATATCAAAACAAATAAACTATTGATAAGTGAAGTTCTATGTACTAGGCCAGCCCTTGGTCAAGGCTAATAATTATTAGATCTAAAGTTTGGATGCAATGAGGCTTTTGACTGCATGTAGCTATAGGGCAGTGATTATCAAGCTATGGTAATGGATTGAACATAAGGTCAGTATACTTAGTTACATAATTATCATGGACTCAGTATCAGCATCAGTTATAGCTACACTGTATAGCAACATGCAGTATCACCTATATGACTTACATTCAACTCCACACACACTTTCTTTGTTATTGGTTCAGAAAAGTGGGACAGAATGATTACTTCATCTTCTTTCCAGTTGAAATCATCCACTTTGGCTTTAAAGCTTACAGAAACCTCCTGTGTTTGGAATGGCTCTTTAAGGGCTAGTGTTGCTGGTAGACGTATCGAGTGAACAAACCAGAGTTTTTGTCCCTTAACCACAATAATGGCTTCACTTCCATACCTAGTGACTTTCACCTGTTCAATTTTTGGACATAGGAATTCACTGGAGATTTCTTGATTATTCATCTCACAACTTTCATGTTTGTAAGCCAGCTTTTTGACAGATCGATAGTACACACCAGCAGAATGCTGCAGAATAGTATCGTACTATTACATACACAGTAATGTCACATAGACCAAATTCTGGCCGGGTGCATTTTATTATACATGACATTAAAACTCTATCTATCTACCTTATGTCACTTACTTTATCAAAACATTCTCGGTTTATTAAATCATCCATTCTATTATGCTTCAAACTTTCTTGCAATTCTTTGCTCATTTCAATCAATTTTAAGCCCGAGTCATCGCACAAAATTAAGTGCCGTTTAGCAGCAAAATCTGTTGGTATGTCAGATTTTTCATGCTGTGATTGTAATAATTTCTTGAGTTCTCTCTTAGCATCCAAAACTTTAGGATCTGGCATTATTCTGGCACCTTCTTCATGTTCACCAATGCATTTTGGCCCATTTTGTGAAGTAGTAGAAGTAGTAATTTCATCTGGTGCATCAAATTGCGAGTTTGATACAGAAGAAAGCAATTCAGTCTATGATCATGATGAGTGGATGATAATGACTATTTCACTTATCACTCTAAAGTTAATGCTTACTGTCATATTTGTCACAGATGCTGGTTCTTGACAATCATAGAACTCTTGTAAACATCGTAGATTCTCCAAAACAGTGAATAATAAAATCTGATGATTTAATGCATAACATTAATTTTATCAGGCTGCTATACGAAGCAAAAGTAATGTATACCTCCTTCGAGAGTGTCAGAGAATCTACTTTCTCCAGAATAGTCGGAAAGTTATCATCTTTTAAACCAATAGCATGAACATTGTTCCTGAAGTCTGGATAACTCTCGGCAACATGCGTCAGCAGTAAGCTCCGGACAAGTGGCTGCCCAAATGTGATGCACACCACGTTGGACATCAACTGGTCAGTCCGAGTGTGTGGTAGAAGCCACAACTGTGCTGCTACCATCTGGGCCAATATGCCACCAAAGGAAAAACCTACACATAAAAGGAAATTTGAAACTACTATAATTCTGTCAATAATACACTGTTTGCTACGTCCCTATACCTGTAAGAACCAGCCTTTCTTCTCTCTTGATAACTGCTTCAAGGTAAAGGGTAGGAAACTTCTCGATTTGACATTCAAGCACTGAAAGAGAATGAAAAGCAATCAAATCACTACGCGATTAAGCAGCAATACCTTTCCCAAAGGATGATTTTTGATCATCACTGAACTGCTTCCAGACTTCATAATCGATAATATTCTCAAATGCAACGTAGCATGTGGTAGCTCCAGCTCTATCAGAACTGATCGCAATCATGCACCTTGGAAATGCTGCTATGTCACTGGGTTGTGAAAGAGACAGCTCTTTTAGTGACTTGTAGGATAGACTCCGAAGCAACTTCTTGCACTGCTCTGTGTCATTTGATGTGTTAACTACGGTACTGCATAGGGATGCATGGTAAAGATCATCATGGTTGAGCTCAACTGGAGAACATGTCATCACTAATTGATCGCAACTGGCAGTGTTGGCTTCAAGCATGTGCCTGTGCTCCCTCTGTGTTTCAGTAGTGGCCCAGGCAAGTAACTCCGGTGATATTAATTCCTCCTGCTGCATGCTTGAAAGCTCATTTGTGATAAGTCCAATATCAGTCAAATTTTTCAACTCCTTGGAAATAGCATCAATAATGGCAGGTTTGATTATATCATCTGTTGGGTTCATATCCTTCAAAACCCTCAATTTCTTTCTTAAATCATCTAAAATGGAAAGTAAATTAGTGGAGCATTAGGTAATGATCATCAAAACTAATGATCGCGATAAGCATGCTCGCGACCATTACCGAATGCAGTCTCGTTCCCAGTATTAAAGCCTACCTAGAAGCACTCGATTTGTTGCAGAACATTTAGCCGCATCGGCTTCATGATCAGTAGAAGGACAATTAGCTGGAAAAAATATATATATATATCACTCAAAATATATCATGCATTTTGCCATTGTAATCTCATACCTTCAAGTTTTCTCGCTGCTTCTGCTCCGTCAGCAAAATTTTCGATCTCTCGAAGCAGGACCCAAAACAAAGCTGGCTCCTGCAGGATGGTTTCTTGTAATTCTTTTGTGACGCTTTTAGTGTTCTTATCGCGAAGCAGACGGTGCTTAACCAATATATCGAGTTTCTTTTCATCATTCGCTAACAAAGTGCGGAGGGCTTTTGCAGCTTTCGCTATTGCGTTCTTCGCCACCTTGGCATCGGGCGCTTTGAGATCGCTGTAGCGTTCATTACCGGGTGGAGAACTTGCTGCCATTCGATCTGTGCTCAAACTTCGTCAACGTATACGTAGCTATTTGTACAATATGGAAAAGGTTGCCCTCTGAAAAGTCTGACACCGATTAATTAGATTCACAACCGCAAACAAGTGCGTACGTGCTCGAAAATGGACGACCGCCTGGAAATAGAAGCTGCTCTCCATTCTCTTTCCATCCATAACGAGGAACTCCTCCGATCATGCAAAGAGAACGTAGACATGCTCGATACATTCGAGGAGCTAGAAATCATAACGGAGGATGAGAAAGACGATGTGAATGACAGTGAAAATTACAGCAGGGTGATAGACAAACTACGAACAAAGATTGAAGCCGATCCAAGCTTCTTTGTAACTTTTTGCCAGCACATCAAAAAGATGGAAGAATTAGAAAATCTTGCAGATAGGCTTCTTGGTGAGTGCAATAAATAGAACTCCTCAATTAATAGGACACAAAGTCCATGCACCACATGCAAGTAAATAAGCTTACTGCCTTACAAATTATGTGTGCTAAACACTTGAATCTGACATTATATTAAAGTATCACTGCTCATTTAGGATATAACAGTACTATGCTATTTTAGGTACTTCTAGTGCAGTAGTTACTCGACAGTCAGTGTCTATTAGTACAAGTGCTGATCATCCGCTCACGGCAGCAACCCAAGAAAACAAGCTGGAATCAAATGCTCTGTCTCCAAATGAGGTTATCATTGATAGGGGCCATGGTGAGTTAGTAAAACTTTTCACATAGACATAAATTAAATTAACAGCTGTAATGATGACTTGAGATCTCCATTCTTGCTCCTTTAGTTAAGTCAAAAATTGATGACCCAATGAAGAAGCTGAGAGACCAGCTCATCGCTCTTCAAAGTATTCCTTCTGAAACTGAAAAGGCGAAAGAAAGTAAAGTAGAGATGATGAAGACGGCCATGAAATCCTTCATCACAATATCTCTGGATATGGGTATTGAAGCTCCCACTGTACGAAGAGCTCTTGAAAACCTTCATACCAGGGATACTGATATTATCATCGATGGTAGTGTGTTTCAGTGGTGCATGATGGAGATCCAGAAACAAAATGCTATCCGCAATCCTGAATCGTCAAGTCTGGAACAAGTGCCAGAAGAGCAGCCATTCAGTGAAGTGAACTTTGACAAAGTCATTGTTCAGAATTCTCTCTTAGCCTGCCATTTGCTAGACTGCTCTTGTTTGAAGAGTGCTTCAGACTATCTTGCTTATCAACATTCGCTATCAGAAGTCAATAAGTCTGAATTCCTTTCTCTTGAAGGAAAAGAAGAAAGGAGCTCCTCTCAACACAAGGATGACTTTCTAGAATCCTGTACCACGTCCGATATGGAGTCCAGCGCAAGTGACACTAAATTAGCTGAGAGTCCAAAGGAAAATGACAGAGAGATACCATGGCCGCTACTGAGCCCAAATGTGATACATGGTGCTCCTGTTCATCAATATCTAATTGCAAAGGGAGTGGCCAAACCCGACAACCATATGATCTATTATATGGCATTTAGCAGCCATCAGAGTTTGAAAGAGTGGAACCATGGTCACATATCTTTTGAAGATGGTAAGCAATTCTGATTATTATGCCTATTGCAAGGCCTCGTTTTAGAGGGCTGGGGGCATCATGCGAGGCTGCGAGGGGAGGCAAGGAGGCATTTCCCCCTGAAATATCAGCAATAGTAGACTGCGCAGGTTAGAAAATATTTCAGGGGGTGTGGGGTGACCATGGCCAAATATTGCTAAATTAAGAGGAGCAGAAGAATAATTTTCTAACATTCTGTAACATTTTGAATTCCAGCCACAATATAGCTCACATACATGTACATATTTGTTTGATAAACTATTTTACGTAATTGTGTTTAATCACAGGTTTCAGAAAGCAGCTGGAGCAGCTCCCCATTCAGTTTATTTTGGAACGATTGTGGGATGGAGCATCCGTGGTTTTGACAGGTATGTCCCAACTGCTATAATATATCACACACTTGCATCTATTGACAACATGTGACTCCATCTATGTATGTAGTTACAACATTATCTCAAGATCACCTACAAGATTTCATATCAGGGCCACCAAGAGCAAGAGGTCCCTTTTCCTTGCATGTGAGGGGTGGGACTTGAAGTAAACTACTGGCAGGCTATCTCAGATTAGACTGAGATAACCTTGACGATTATTGTAACCATCTATGAATGCGTAGTACAGTATTTTCAGCGTGGTTAAAGTTTATGTGTACCAATCTTTGATTTTAAGGTTTTTCATTTGGAGGGATTCTAGCACATCTGTGTGCCACCCATCTCTGGAGCCTGAGCCAAGGAATTTGCCCAGAATTACTGGAAAAAAATCTCTTGTGTATCACATTTGGACAGCCAATCATCCCACTGCCCAGAGCACCAAATTTCTCCGACAGAGTTGCTGACAAAAGTCGTTTCCATGCCATCTACATTGATGATGACATAATTCCGAGAATGATGAGGTACCTTGATCCGACATCAACCAAGCTTAAGAATCCTACCTGTGGCTTGCCGGAAAAGTTTAAGAGCCAACAGAGTCCCGAAAAGGTAAAAATACAAGTGCAAGACTCATTGGTTGAATTGACCTTATGGTAATTGCATTTTTGTGGAATATATCTCCCCCACTTTGTAGTGGCTAATGGTATGTACATGACTGTATGAGCTGAACATGTGACATTGTGTGTGCAACTTTGTAAAGGGACTATCACTTTACTGGCCTTAATTTTTTAATGGCCACTACATAATAAGGCTTGCTGTACAGACAGGGCATTTTACTTTGCACATAATTATTATGAGTGGGGGCGAGCGTGCACATTTGTTCGTTCAATGGAAGTTCATCTGACCATGTGTCCGTCTGTCTGGACATTTCGGTAATGATCGTCATCACTTGTACGCTGCATATGCTCATATCAATGTGGCCTCGTTTTCTTTTTGGTGCACTGGACAAGACAGCTCAAGAGAAAACGACAGGTCAGTGATGCTAAGCATTGTAAGCTTTCAGGTGTGAGCCTTTCATGATATTATTGATGCGATCGCGAGCGAACGCTCGCCCCCTCACGATGTCTTACATCACACTAGTGTATAAAATTATGCTCCTTGTACATGTGTTGCACAGAATTTTCAGAATGATTTGAGTTCATCGATTATTGAGCAATTGGAAGCCCTTCAGGAAAGCAATGACACATATGTGCATACCAGCATGCAGAGAGTAGTTCATCACATTGAGCGTCGCATCTACCAAACAATCGATGCAAGGTTTGGTGGTCACCCAGCCAGTGAGAAAGTATTTCAGCAATTCACTAGGAGAAGGTACAGGAATAGTGATGGTCCAAAAAGTGTACTCGATGCACTGCAGGATTTGAGAGGAGTACTGCAGCATGTGAAATGTCACAGATCCAATGTCATATCTTCTCACATAACATTTCATAAAATCGGCACTCTAGGCCTAGTTGAGTGTAAGAACAGCGATTTTGAATACCCAGCTGACGAAGAGATAAAGGAAGACATGTTTCACAAGGTATAGTAGCTTGGTTTCTATTGTTTGTAATTTTGATTCATACAGTTTGTGTATTATTGTTCTAGCATAACACAGAGTACTATCTTGAAGTGATACTGAATCAGTATGCAAAGCCATCTCCACATGTGAAGTTTGAAGAGCCAGAGAGTCTATCTCACAGTGACTTTATTAGTCCAACACTCAAACGACTCGAGATTCACCATTTTAGCCATCACAAAACTGCAGCACTCTCTCTGGACGGTGATAATCTCTGCTTTACTTACAAAGTAGTGCTCTACCTTCGCAAGAGTGAGAAAGAGTATAAAATTCTAGTTGATCAAAAGAAGTCCGTTTCAAGCCGATCCATTCAGAAGCACCAAGTATTGCTTGCCATTCCAAGGGACTTTGCAACTTTGTCTGATGGCGACGATTACCAGGAAGTAGAAGAGACGGCGAATATATGCCTGTTCACTCATTTCGGGCAATACCACTTCCCCAGTGTGCAAGTAAAACACAAGGTATAGTGATGGATAGGACATGAACGTGTTTTCAATAATGGGCGTGTACTTTAGGTATAATAATTATGATGATGTTTATTATGTTGTCCATGTAACACAAATTGCGCATGCATTGGTTGTAAGAGGCACATTGCTACGGTGGTTCAGATAATAATTAGTATGTTGATTCAGTGGATTTCAGCTCACTTGGAACATTCTGATATAGGCAATAAAAAATCAAACACTGTACTTGGGTAAACTCTGAAGTAAACCACACTGGGCCTTATCATTATGGAGTGATTTCCTTCTTCTTTTGCACCTGTGTTCCTAGTGAGCTGCAAACCACTGACTGTAACTACAACTTAACTTGTGAAAATATCCAAGTCAACCTTTTTTTGCAGAAATTCAACATCTCCTGTAGAAAACAGCAGGTGGCCAATTTATCCATAGCTGAAGTAATCGAGCTCTCCTTTCTTGGAGCTCTTCTCGAACGATATCCCCATGGTACCTCACTCTCAACACCTCATACTTCAAAGCGGTTTAAAATGATTCAGGATTTTCTGAAGTCAATCGTAGAGGTCATCCCAGTTGAAAGTGCCTTCAGCTGTATTGCTCACACAAGCAGTGACCCAAATGCTTCTCATCTGTGTCGCACACTGAAGCGTGCAGAGATCAAGCCTCCCTTGTCACAAAGCTTCTTCATCAATGCCGCTTTAGCTATCACGAAACTTCGAGGTGAAACTGTTCAATTTGATCAGACAACAACATTAGAAGATTTGTTTCACATATTTGTTGCTGCGGCAAAGAAAAGGGCCTCGTTTTCCTTCCTTTGGTTCAAAGCTACTCCAAACGAAAGCCAATACCTGAAATGGTTCGGCCCCGATGTGGCTTCAAACAGCGGAGAGAACCGTGACATTGTCAAATATCTTCAAGAGATTGTAGAGGATGCGATATGGGATTGTCAGGGAAGAATTCCTGCAATCTCTGGAATCAGTGTGAAGTCTCTCTTTGAAGCCACCGAGAAACTTAGCAAAAGAGAAAATGGTCCAATGGCTACCAGATTACCCGCTATCAAGTCTCCAAGATGTCTCCTGAAAGAAGGTCGGAGTGAGCTTATGGAGCTGCAAACCAACACAAGAGAAACACTAAAGACTCGTCCAAGTTCAGGAAAAGACACAGAAAAGTCCTCCACTAAAGCGCACAATGCTAGGCTTCTTGATTACGTTAACTGGCTGCGAAATGAAGAGCTACACATGTGCATTCAGATAGTCATCGCTTTCATGGAAGAATACATCCGTATTCCAGTCTCTGACTTCAACCTCACAGTCAGCTACTGGCAACTTCTGAAGCTTGGCCTGGGGATATTTCGAAGAAAAGTGTCAAAGAACGTCACTACACAGTATGTTTCAGTTAGCAGGCACATTCGCAGCATTGCAGATGAGACTGGACACACAATTCCAGCTTATGAAACAAAAAAAGACACTGAAAGGGATGTTGCCAATAGCAAATATGCTGGCAAACTTCAATTTCTACTGAGTGCTAGCCTTCACCATGATGAACCACTGCTGGTTGATGACAAATTTCTCACTTATTCTCTGGAGAGTCATCTATACTGGAGATTTGCTCATTCTACTGTACCAGAACACCAGCGAATTGATGATTCCACCTCTCTGGAAAAAATCGAAGAAAACTGGGACGTACTGTTTAAGGATGTCGGCTTGTCAACAGTAGTAGCCTCCCACCGTCGACTGATAGCTAGGTGGCTCAAATTTTCTCTCATGATGCATAAGCTTCGCACAGAACTCTCTTGCCATACTAGTGTAGGTGTTGTGGGGCTCGTAAATTCTGGAAAGTCCACACTAGTCAAGGAACTCTTTCAAATAAAGGTAAGTTAACTATCTCTACCTGGCTTTCAGCTTGTGCTTACTTGGTGCTTAATTGTTTGTAGGCAATTGAAACTGGTACGAGGGAAGAAAAACGCACCACAGTGCCATTTCTCTACGGCATTGAAGGAGTTGAGAACTTTGATGTCATCGATTTTCCTGGTGTGGATGATCAAGACGATAGCATTTCAGACTTGGTTAACCTCCTTCGCACCCTGGCTCAGCTGGTGGTGTTTGTGGTCAATTACAGGTAACTAGTACAAGTCATGGCTTGTATTCAAGTGTTTGCAATTAATATACCTGTACTGTGTATGCATGGGCAGCCCTCCCACAATATGCATGTGAATAGCAGTCCCAGAACTCACACAAAAGCATTATGCTTTTCTTCTTTGATTGCTATCGGTGGTTTTGGTATGAGGTTGCTTATTAACCTACCACATCCCCAGTAGCAGTACCGCAAAACTACTGTAGGTCACTGGTATGCACGAGAACTAATGAGATAAAGGTCGTTAACCACTCTCGCAAGCATGCACACTAACCCACTACATGGGACAGTCCCCACTGCATGCATTACGTATGGATAAGAACACGAGGCATTGATCTCACCAACGAAAGTAAAAAGTAAGTTCTAGACTACTCACTGTATTTGGAAATCCTGTCTACTATACATCCATGGAGTTCTGTGTCTCAGCACCCTTCTAGAGAGGCCCTGAACTCAAAGAACTTGAATATGAATTACCTCATGACTTATGTCATAACTAAATACAGCATGCACATGCGCTAGCTATGCACACATGTACATACATAGTACAGGTGGCACTAACCTCTCATGAGTTGGCAGGCTGGCACCATATTATCTGCAGCTGCTACGGGTACCACATCTATCTTTACAGTGGTCATTACATATACATCCCCCGTAGCAATTTACTTTTTTGCGGTTATGAGGTAATTGACTAGTTGCTGATGTTTCTCTGGGATTGCTATCAGTGGTTTGGTATGAGGTTGATTATGACCACTATAGAGCTAGAGATAGGTGTGGTAGCAGCCACAGTTAGTGCCAGCCTGCCACCTCAGCTCAAGAGAGGTTAGGGTCATGGACCTAGTGCCTGTACTGTGTATGTACATGTGTGCATGTGCATGCTGTATATGTATGTAGTTGCATGATGTCACATGATCAGCTATTATACAGGAATGCCCATACTGGAGCAGCTATTGAGTGGTGCAAAAAATTGAACCAGTATGCCATTCCCCACCTGGTTTGTCTGACTCATGGGGACAGACTTTATGCTGAGTGTGCAGATGAGGAGAAGAGTGAGAGGGATCCAGCCCATGCTAAAAGGGCCATCAAGAAAGAAGTGGAGGTAACCAGTACAATCATGTGAATGAGGGGTATTGCCTGAAAAACATGAAAATGCATGATCCTTTCTATATAATGCCCTGAAATGTTGAAAATTTTTCCAAATTTTGCACCTATTTCCAACTTTTTTTCGAGGTGGGGGTAAGAGTGAATAATTGTATTTCTACTCACACATGCAAGTCTACTTGGATATTGGTTGCAATATACCAGTGCATGATCAATACAATACATAGGGTATTCGTGCCAAGATTGTAGTGAAAGCTTCCGATTCTCCCTTACGGACTGTGAATCTCTACTCACTGAAAGTGGACAATGATTCCCTCTTGAAATGTCAGGAGGGACAGCAAAACATCCGTGATGCTGGAATAAAGGGAATCAAGGATGTTGGGAAGTGGATTATGGAAGCGTTAGAGGAACATCTGAAGGAAAAGGACACTGCAAGGACATTGAAAAAACAATTTGAAGCATCATGGAATGGACAATAATGAATGAGCATTGCACACAGGTAGTAGCCAAAGTCACTGTGATACAATATTATTATCATTGCTGATAGTTCAATTTTTGGTCATGAATGCACACATGAAGTGTGTTATCATCTTGTACATACTTAAGTAGATCTTCGTGGGTGATGCAGGCTTTAAACTGCATGCTTGATTCATCACTGGGGCCTGCCCAAGTGTGTCGCCCGGTCACTTCATATGGCTTCTCTGTCCCAGATGGGTCCATAAAGGTAAGAATGAACATTGCATGAAAAGGCCATCTCAGCCTCTGATCCGCTTCTCCGCTGGCGATGAGCAGCCTTGCTGATAATGCTGCTTCTTTGTTCCGTTTATGGATGCTGTGAGGTACAACACTCAACTGTAATCTGTATCGTTTATCGCTGTGTGTTCCTGTATAAAATCTCGGACTTTTCCATTCGTCACCTATACTTCCTTCAATATAGTGATCAATATTGGGTACAGTAACACTGTACGGTAGGAGAGCGTGCGAAGAAACTCGATTTTCTAGTATCTTAACCTTGCTGAATAATGCTTGAAGCACCTTTTCTTGAGCATCAAGCTTTAGTTCGATCTTTTCCTGCCTTTCGGAAATACTTGTCTGGAGCTCAGAGAGTTTTGATAAGAGATCAGTCAAAAGGTGTTTATTTATAGAGGCTTCTTCCATGTGGGTACAACGTGATTGCTTTTGTGTGGTACACCTGTCATCCCTTTGTTTGTCGCAATCACCGTGGTCAGTCACGTTACACAACTGAGAGCAATCAACATTAGCATGAGTGAGAGGTTCCAACCCATTTATGAGGCGCCCGAAGTGTATGTCTCGGAAGTATCTTACTTTCTCGGTATTGCACTCCGGACAACCGGTCTCTCCTGCCGCGCATTTGTCGTCGATACAGCTTCGACAAAAGTGAGTTCCACAGCATAGCGTTTGCTGAGGATCCGCTAGAACACGACTGCATAATCCACAGATAAAGTTTTGCTTGCAACACGGAGTTTTTGCCATTAGTACAATGTACACAAGCCTGAAGGATCGTCTTTCTTTAACTTGGACGTTGCGAGGTCAAGGTACGTACGTAATCGACTCGAGACCACACCCAACCCTGCGCTACACGTACACGGCGCGGTGCGCATGATCGATCTGACATCAAAGGTTATTTCAATTGACTTTTAGCACATAATAATAATTATTATTGAAGTTACTAGCAGCTACAACACAAAATCATCAACGGTTGGGGGATCGCAGTTAGCGTAAACTACTATTCATGCACAAATTATGCTATATGCAAGACATAAGTAACAGGATCGACTCAACTGTCAACAACTCCGGACAAGTACCTGTCATCATCATCATAGGTTCCATATGTATTATTTACATTGGGTTGAGTGATCAATAAATCGTCCTCCATGTCATCATCCTCTTCAGTTACATGCTTGCCTTGTGGAATATCAGGTTGTTCTTGTTTTTGTACAGAAATGGAGGGTGGGGGTTTTCCACGATTGCATAAATCTCGCCAGACAAACGGATGAAGCAAAAAGGCTATTGCAGGCAACATAACTCGCACAGGATCAGCTACAGTATGGGCAATCCAAAGGGGTACATCGGGATATTGATTGGGGTGAACAACAGAGTAAACTCGGTTTGCCAAAAGAATCAAACATACGGTGCAATACAGCATAGGGTATGCTAATGCACTTATGATTTCTTTCATACGTCGTTGGTGGTGATCGACAGAGAAATGTCTCCTCACTGCACCATGGCACACAAGAACAATAGTGAGAATCATACAGATGAGTGAAAATAGTACTATCAGCACCAGAGGGCCATAGAAGAAGATAAACACAACAATCAGGGTTTTATTACCAAGATCACCACATGTACGATGAACCATTTTTATCCAACACCAGAGACCAGACATTCCATACATTTGTCCAGGCAAAATGAAAGGAATCCAGCCGACTAAAATGGGTCCAAAAAACAGAAAAAGTACTCCAAGTACTTCCTTCTTGCTGCATACCAGAGTTTGGGCTGGCAGGTTCTTCACTTTTTCAATGTGGTGTGAGCGTTGCTCACGCCAACCAAGAATTAGCAAGTGTCCCACTATCCAGATAATGACAATGTTCCCCATCCACATAGTGACCATAAGAATAAATCCTGTCCCAGCGCAAAAATCAAGCCACAGCGTACCGTTTCTCACCTGAGCAGGTTTCGCATCGTCGGGCACAGTGATCGGAAACAGTGCCAGGCAAATAGCAATTGCCTGGAGAATGTCGGTGATGAGTAAGTAAACGACCAGACGGTAAAGGAAGTCTCGGAACCTCCTCGAGGCTATGATGAGGATGATAGCAAGCAGATTTGCGAGGATGGTGAACGCACCGAGCGATAGCTTGATACTAAGTACAGTGCTTTCAGTTTGGGTAGAGAAATCGAGACACTGAGTTCCATTGTCGTCAGCATCGTGATCACCAGGAGACTCAGAATACATGTTAGCCGCCAGCGTTGTTGCTCTCTCCCGATCCCCTAGTCTATTATGCGACCTTTTGGGGGCGTGGCTTGCACGAAGTACATGTCTATTATATATACGTTGTGATGCGCGCGTGCCCGCGAAAGGTATGATCTGACAGATGCAGAGGATCTAAATTCTACTCTCAAGAGCGAGGAGAATGTCTGACAGCGACAACCTTCCCGTAGTTCAGCGCATTGCCTTTGGATCAGGGCATGTTCTGAACATCATGACGGTGATGGGGCTGTGGTACCCCTATAGCGTGATGTATTTCCAGAAGGTATTGCTACTTTCCTCGTCGAGCACAGCCACGATTTTACTCATCACGCAAGTCATCGGAGCCGTGGTAACTCCCTTCATAGGTATATGGTCAGACCAGTGCGTATGCAAGTACGGGAGACGCAAGATATTTCACCTGATCGGCGTGCTGTGCGTTGCGTGCTCGTTTTTCTTCATCTGGTATCCGTGCATCGGCTGCGCAGATGTAGCCGAGCCGTTCAAGGTGCTATACTACTCCAGCTTTGCTGCAGTGTTCCAGTTCGGCTGGGCTAGCACGCAGATCTGTCAGCTGGCACTGATACCCGAGCTCACGTCCAATAAGCATATAAAGGTGGAGCTGAATTCCATCAGGTTAGCAATTAATTTAGTACAAGACATAATTTATTAATTATAAATTATATGATACGTGGGCTGATCCAGAGGGGGTGAAATGGGTGGCTAGCCACCCACCTCCATTTGATCCTCTGTATACAATAGTATAGGAGATGGTGTGCCATTGCTAGCCACCCACCCACCATGCATAGTTTAGTACTAACAGCCACCCATCTTGAAATTTTTCTGGATCAGCCCCTGTGGTGAGCTGGAATTATCATGTAGAGTGTAATGGTGCACCTCTTGTAAAGTATTAGGTATTTAACACGCATGGAGTCAAGGGACTGTACAAATCATGATTTCCCATCCACTCCCTCCCCCCCCCCCTTCCCATTCTGTTATCATTCTATGCTTAATTAACAGTCAGGTCGGTAAACTACGTTTTATAGTGCATACATACAATTAAAATCAAGTACATGCATGAATGTAGTCCTGCTATAGCGCATGACTATTGATATGTATACACAATGTCATAGGTATGGTGTTCAAGTTGCAAGTGCTCTACTTGTGTTCATCTTGATGTGGATCTTGCTGGCTACACTGGATGACGGATTAAAAGATCCAAAGCACTTTGGCCCCGATACCAAAACTACATTTTGGGTAGGTACACACGTACAAGAAGATAAGCTTTTTGAACACTACGTAGCTACGTAGCTAAACATGATTTTCTAATTATTAATCACTAATTTTGTACACAGGTTCTGGCGCTCATTGTCATAGTATTTGGATTTGTTTTCACTTTGCCCTTCCAAATATTCGTCCGTGAAAAATCGAACGTGAACTTGAAGAAGCTTAGGTGGTATAAGTGGCTGCAGAATCCTCAGTTTTATTTGGTAAATATGCATTCTTCTGCTGTATTGGAAAAAAAGAGCCATCCATACATTGTCTGTTTCTCCTCTAGGTGATATTCACCTTCATAGTTGCCAAACTTGTTACCGTCATTCCACTCACATATCTTCCATTTTATCTTCTTGAAACTCTAGGATTGAATAAGGTACATTTCAAAAATTTAATTTAATCTAAAGTATTCAGCATTAATGATATAGACAAGCATTGCGATTGGACCCCTCATGTTGTTTGTAACTAGCTGTGTACTTACTCCATTTGCAAAGATAATCAGCAAATACATCGGATTAAAGGTGAGGAGTACATGAGATAACAGTGTACCATGTGGATCATAATTTTTTTAATACCACTTACAGCTGGTATATCTCTTTGGTATCATTGTTGTCTGGATTGCAATGTAAGTATTACGTACAGTACATGATCCAACTTAGGCACAATGGAGCAAAGGGGTGGCTGTGGTTACCATGGCAACCAACATACATATACCTGTGTTTGCACGGTCATAGTAATCATTATTAAACACTGCAGGGTGTGGTTTTGGTTTCATCCTTCAAGAGATAGCGCATCGGCAGGTGACTGGATTGGAGATGACATCTACCTTGCTGTTGTTCTGTTTGGTGTTGGAGGGACTGCCATAAGTGTGGTGGGTCTCACACTCCTATCTCTACTGGTTGGAGAACACACAGTAAGTGCTACTAACCACAAGAAAAAGAGAGGACACAGTCTGGTAGTCTGTTTAGTGGTATGTGGTATGATAACAGTGGTTTGCATGGTTTGCAGATGTGCTGATTATAGTTGCATGATGTGATGACACTGTTCTATCAAGTGTGGAATACTGATAACTGTGTAGCTAGACTGTCCATCACTGGATTGATGATCATAATCTAGGTAGTGAATGAATGCACTTGCTTATTTGTCAACTTTTTCTCAAAGCACTAACTGTGGTATTAATTCACTCTATGTATAATAATAATATTGATATCATTATCTCTCTACCCCCTCCTCTCTCTCCTCTCTCTACATATAGGGAAGCAGTGCATTTGTATATGGATGGGCCTACTTTGCCGATCGACTGTCCAACGGGATAGTCAACAACATTATCCTACGAATACACGTTCAAAAGTAAGGATGATCAAGCATACATAGTATCCTCGTACCCAGTCCTTCCCATGTTTTGCAATATTATTTTAACATCTGGGTATGAGGCTACAATACTATATACTTCTAGTAGTTCCTGTGTATTAAATATTTATCTGATATCTTCGTTAATATCCCAATAGTGAACCACTCTTCTATCGATCAGTGATAGTCTATGTATCACTTAGTGCAACTCTTCTGGGCTTGGTCGCTATTGCTCTGATCAAGGCGCTGGAACTGTGGCAACTGAGAATGAATGATAAGAATATCAATGATGATAATTCAACATGCATTATAAGAACTCATCCATCATATCCAGAGACTTTATATGGAACAATACAAAATGGTAATCTTTGTCTCTTGCATGCCCTTTATAGAGAACCGTCAAAATTTTTTTCTACTTAGTATGTAATTTTTGTCATTCCATTAGTAGCCATTGGAAAGCCATTAAAGCAAAAGCCTCTTGCTTTGCAGTCAATTGTAGTCATACAAGAGAAAGTTGCTACTACGTGGCTACACAAAACTTAATGCTGTCCGCCATTTAACATAGATAAGCCTCCTTTAAATTAAAAAAAAAAGATATCGCCAGGCATTAATTGTTGGCTACTTCCCTTCGAATTAGTGGGATATATGTATGCTTGTGTCTTGCCAAGTCAGCCTCAAACTTAATACACTGCTCTTGTATTTTGGAAATTATAGGTGACTCAGAATCGACCACCCCTTTGCTTAAGGGCAACATAAATGTTCCCATCGATGATGAAGAGGAGGGGCAGAAGCAAAAGCCACACTCAGCAGAGAACTCGCCGGCAGAAGGTATCCAAGACAAAACTGATACCGTACGAGAGGAATTACGTGATCTAAGTGTACTCAAGTCTATGTAACATAATAATTACTGTTCATGTCCCAGTAAAATTCCATGTATGAAGTGCAACCTATTCTTTGTAAAAATTAATTGTGATCCTAAATGTATGGTGGATATGAACTGGGTAAGAACAATAGGATTGTAATTTTTGTACTGCATACTATACTAGATTGAACAGCATGCACTCTAACCACAAACATGTTATGTGGTGTGGTGACACAATGGGTGTATGCATGCTTCCATGTGTGCATGCAAGTGGATGGGGCTGTCTATACACAACAGTGAGGTGGACAACTTCTCAGTGTTGTCATTGAGTAGGAAAGGCTGCACCGACCATTATTAATTATAAAGAGTCCAGATTACATTGGGAACAAAGCACCAGGCCTAGGCTCTCGTGCTAGTGAACAAGTGCAATAGAATCTGCCATTAATTTTTTAATTATTGGCTGTGCTACAAGCTAACGATAATGATGTGGGAACAAATAAGGCCACATACAGCAACCAATCCTGCCCTATTACAAAATCAGCTGATAGTTGCTGTGGTCTACACTATATGCAGCAGAAATCATGCATTGTTGACCTTTTGTTGCATAAAAGTTCATAATTAAGGTCACCTTCCACAACCAATTTGGATGTGATTATTATTAGATAGAATGTCTTGACACATGTGATCAATGAATTATATTACCATGAAGACATCTAAAGCTCAAAATAGCAGCTCATGATTCTGCAATGATTGCCATACCGGGTGGCTTGCATGATCTCCACCTTTAGCTTTGTGCGCGTACGTGCTCCTATATTCTACATGGTACAGGGTCGCACGATAAATATGTGTAGAATATGTTGCCGTAACGACCTATACCAATCTGGCAATTATCAGCCCCCTCAATCCCAAGAGAGCTAGAGGAGGGCCTAGGGGTCTGCGCTGCATACATTGAGCTGTTCGTGTGAAATTGCAAGACACATCACAGTAAGAAGGGGCTGGCCCGTGAGATTAGCAAACTCACTGAAGTCAACACTGCTAAGCAATGATGTGGTAGATCTAATTCCACAAAACCTTTTAAGGGTGAATTGAAGTTGAGGCAGGCGAGATTGTCGATGTCCGTGTGCATTGCATACTTGCGGCACCTGATTGGCCGGTGATTAAACGTCATGCAGTTGGTCACGCATCAGAGATATTGCACACACGTGAGTAAAACACAACATGTAATCATGATCAGTAATCGTAATTATCATGTACACAATTAATAAAATTGCACTGGTTAAACTACGTTAATAATATCAAAACAAATCTAGTACAGCAAATGTTTATTAATTTTATTTCTAGCTTTGTTTGACTTTTTCTTGGTAATTAACAATGCACTTCCAAGCAGCAATGGCTTTGCTCAGAGTGATGTCATCTGGAAATTCATCAAAACTCTGAATGTGTGGCAGATCATTCCTGTCCAAAAACTCTTCTAGTGTGTCTTTGACCCTGAAAATTTATAGATTGGAAAATTTTCAGTAAAACAATGTCATGTCATTCATGCAACATTGATGAACTGTGAGAAATACACATCCTCAGGGCAGTGAACACAAGGACAATATTTTTTTTATCGTAAAAGCTTATTTCTGCTGCCAAAAAACTTCCTGATTTATGGGCATTAAGCTAGCTATCTATGAAAGTTCTTTCATGTTACTTACGGCCATTCCAGCTCTCCATCTGGAGAATGTTTGACATGTGTCTCAATGAATTCATAGAGGGTACCCAGGAGAGAGTCAAGGTCAAACAGCCTCAGGCATTTCTCCAGGACACCTGCTTCAGTCTCTTCAAGGGGCTTCAGGAACTCATCACGAACCGAGTCAAATGGCTCCTGGAAAAAGAACCACATAGGAGAACATACATATAAAGTTGTAGTGCAATAACCAATAGTTAACTGGTTAACTCACAATAATGCATAATATTAATTTACCTGTCCCCTGAGGTAGAGCTGTCTTGCTAACTCAACCGATATTGTCTCCCATAGCGACAGAATGTGGCCCAGGCAGCAGTATTCCCTAGCCTGCATATGAGTATACATGTATGTACAATGCATGGGATATGTGTACATGAGGTGTGTACCGAACAATGGGGCATGACCATAAGCATGTGTGCACACAAACAAAAACAGGACTTAGTATGCACACACAGCCACATATATACACAAGGAGTGTGTATGAATGGATTGGCCCATTCACCTTTGAGCTGAATGGCCTCCTCTTCATTTTGAGCATTCTGTCAATGTACTCGCCAAGAGGTTTGTCAGCCTTTCCTCCACCAGAGGAGAGGAAGCCAAGAACAATCTCTACAACATCCAGTGCCTCACGGAGACGGTCTGGGGTACGAAGTTCAGAGAGTATTTCTTGCTTGATACGAGAGTTTAGTTGCTCCTGCAGGGTATAAGACAAACAATGTAACTGTATCATTAGCAAGGAAGAGAGAAAGGGATGGTATATCCTCTATACTTACCTGATTTTTTACTTTCCTTCGGACTGCTGCAAAAGTGACTGTTGTGTAGATATCTTTGCGATAGACCACGTGGGGAATATCTGAGAGGATCCTTGGTTTCCCGTGAATGAATCGATCCAGAATGTGCTTCTGCAGGGCTGCATGGTCGTACTTTATACTCTGACCTTTCCCAAAGGTCAGGGAATAGTTGCAATGGGAGAGAACGATGGACAGTAGCTGGTGCTCATAGTCCACCAGGTGGCAGCGATGGATGTGAGTGATGGGAACTTTATGCTCACGCCAAAATGCAGTGCTGTATGTGTGTGAAACATAACGTTTTACCTTGTGTAATTTATCCAAATATCAATAGTCTTGTGCATAAGGTCTTTCCTCCCCATTCCTCACACAATCATACATGTAATATGCACTTGTGCACGCACACACACACACACACACACACACACACACACACACACACACACACACACACACACACACACACACACACACACACACACACACACACACACACACACAACCAATTCCCCACCTCATTTTATCCTTGGAGACAGTAGCTCTGCACTTTTCAATGAAGTCATTGTGAGAGAGGACAAGGAAATCCACGAGAGCAGTGGTGCAGGCTCCAGCCTCAGTTGTGGTGGGAATGAGATACTCCAAGGTGGTGTCAAGAGTGATGGCAGGGATTAGGTACTTCTCTTCAACTCTCAGGCGAGCTAAGATGATCAAAAGTCACCTAAAATCAGCGACAAGTTTAAACAGCAACCATTTTACCGTGATTTTTCAGCATGTGGCCTACTAATGCCCAGGCTTGCTGCAAACTTCCAATCCGTTCTTGGTACTCATTACGAGCATTTTCTGCAAGGAAAAGGAATGACCGAATCATCTACTAAATTCGAACTGTGTGCGCTACATTTTTACCAGTAGTGAGATTATCAAGAAATTCTCTGACAGTCTGTGTCACAGCCTCCTTCTTGTCCAGGCGATGATGGAAGGCATCGTAAAGACACTGCTGTAGCCTAACTATGTCAGGCAGATACTGTGTGGCACGCAACACTGGCTCCTAAGACAAACAAGTAAATATCTAAATTTCCATACATGAAAGCAGAGTAGCGTTAATGTAATTCTGTAGCCTCATTCATTTTTAATTGAATTTATACATGAAAGTTTAAGAAAAATTTTCATGCATAAATTTGTGCTCATAGGAATTTGAAAGCAGTAGAAGGAGAGTCTGGAAATGAGGCTAAATCAATAATAGTACGACTCACTACTTGAAGGAACTCGTAGAGGATGGGGTGCTTTTCTTTCATCTTTTTCTCCTGGAGTGTCTGTGCAAGGTGCTCGAGTGTGATCCTGGAGTGGTAGGTCCACAGGTGAGGCTGAATGCTAGACTCGTTCATCAGCTCCATACGTTCATACACAAGGAAGAATAACTGATCATGCTCTGTTGTGAGATTTAAAAAAATGATGAGCTAGCATACAGCTAGTATACTGAATATATGCTGATGTCAGCACACTAACCTTGGTCATCGTCACTAAGAATAGTTTGCATGGCCAGACCCACTTTTTGCTCCAGAGATCCCAGCACTGGTTGAATATAGTGCTTATTAAAGATAGTCTCCCACTGTTCTCTGGCATTCCTTGCTGCAAGAGTCTTTGTAACACCAACAGTAGCAGCTACAAAAAAGGAAAAGTACGGTGAATGTAGCCTTGTCCCCAGCCCCATTCCCAGCTTTTCAATGCTGCATGCTTTCAAAGGCTGGAAATGGGCCTGGGGACGAAGCTACAGTTAACAATGGTATGTAAATGAGTACATGAGTGTGAACATGTAAGCGTGTTTCAATAATAAGCTCACTTCCAGGAGGATCTTTAACCAGAATCTCCCTCAGAACGAGATGAGCGATCATGGCAGCTTCTTCATACCCTTTCCCCACAGCTCTTCCAAGCAGCTCAATATCTTTATCCAAATGTCTCCAGAAAAACTCTGGCAGAGCTTGGACTGGCACATGGGGCTTCACAAGTTGAACAATGTCTCCAATTCTCTGGTCATTGTTACAGCAAGCCCAAAGGAAGGCAGAGTGCATGAGAGCTCGCAGCACACAGATGGAGGAAGGGGAGAGATTTCTCTCTGGAGCAGGCACGGTTGTGCGGCCAGTTGGATCGCCAAGATCATGACCAATTTGAGTAGCGTCATGGCTGGAAATAGGAAAGGAAAAAGATCAGTTGGAGCAAAAAATAGTAGGCGTAGATGAGAGACCTATCTTACAGTCTGGCAGCTGCATTGTCAGCTCTCAGTTTGTGATTTACACCTCCAACTCTTGCTCCACATGTAAGACAGGTGAGCTCTTGCATTGGTTGACCACACTAACCAAAGAAGGGCAGGGGAAGAGAGTGTGTGTGTGTGTGTGTGTGTGTGTGTGTGAGAGAGAGAGAGAGAGAGTAATGATGTGCAGTATCTTTACTAAGATATGACTTACCTCACCAACAAAGTAAGGATGACCCCTAGGGCAAGCTATGGATTAATTTGGAGGTAAAAAAGAATAAAGTAAGAAAATTACAAAAGAAAAAAAATTACCATAGAATGCACCACCAAGAGCACGCCTTGCTTCTTGTAAGTGATCTTCGGCCATAGTTGGTAGATAGGCATTCTGAAAGTAGAGCAGCTTCAACAACTGAAGATACAGGGTATTAGGAAGAAATACTCACGGCAAGTTTAGCAGGATCTGTGAGTATGTTGAGGAAAGGCCAGAGCACTTCCAGCTTCTGTCTGCTGAAGAATACAGCAGCAGCATGGACCACTAATGCAGTCAATGTGCGACATCGAGGTGGCTGGTGGGGTGTGACGGACAACAGTGGAAAGGGACCACCCTGTTCATTAGCTAACAATGACCTTGCCGTCCACTGCATCTGTCTTGGGAGGGCTTTGCACTCCTGGATGAACGTGTTGAAATCACCAAGTACCTGTAGAGCACATTCACAATATCATGAACCACAGCAGTAGTTTATAACATGTTACTTTTTTTAGCAAGCATGACGTTCGCTCTTGGTACACCAACACAATGAGAAAGAATAAATAAATAATACTTATTCTTGAGAGCGAACGTCATGCTTGCTATGAAGTTTACCCAACCAAGAAACTCAACAACTTTGTCACTTTTTTGCTTACATCAGGAAAAATTTGCTTAGAAGCTTGAGCACTTGCACGGCTGAGAGTGATTTTCTGGTAAATTGCCAATAGTAGGGGTACCGTCTCTTGAATGTTCATGTTCTAAGCATCAAAAACATCAAACATACATGTATGCATAGTAATACAATACACTAAGTTGGGAGAATTACTTTGGTGGCCTCGACAAGTCTTGGTAGCTGCTTTCCATAAGCAGCATTGCTCACAGCCAATCTCAGGTGGTGGTAACCAAATTCATTGTAGACAACAAAAGGATCAATGATCTTCTCCTCCTAAAAAATATTAGCAGTTATAACAACAATAATTACATAACTATAATTCTATCTAGAATTCTTACCTCTCCAGTTTGTCTCAGCTGCTCAGGCACGATCCAGGCATGCGCTTCAGACGCTCTCTGTAGACAGTTCAGCCCATACTGCCTCACAAGTAGCTTTATTAGAAACACCACTGGTCCAACAGTGTCTCTCTGTCCTGTGTCGTCAATAGAGTTGATAGTTTGGTCCACACAGACCTCCCTGGCTTGGTGAAGCAGCTGGACAACCAGCACACCATTCTCGTGTGATCGAGGCAGGTCATTCTCATTGAGCAGCTCAGCAACGACTGACAAGGCAAAGCGAACCTTGGCCACTCCTTCAAGGTAGTCTAGAGTCACTGTATCAGTGTGCTGTCCTAGTTGTCGCAGTGCCTGGTATCCATCTTCTAAGATGTCTCTTGTCTCTTCAACTCTTCTAGCAAAGCTCTTCTCACAAAACTCCTTGTACAAAGCATCCTATTTTGCCACGATATCACAGAAATAATAGAGACAACATGCATTGATAATAATTACACATATTCTTTACTTCAAAGCACTGAATACAGAGGAGGCACAGTCCTTGGTCTGTCTGTTGGCGGCCAAACGCTTGATGTGATCGATCAAAGTAGTCCTTCAAATGTTCCTTGACTTGCTCGGAGCTGAACAGCAATAGTAGATACATATATGACTGTAATATCATAGCCAGTCATGTGACTACATGTATATCACTCTGCATACTTGTGTTCCAAAAGTAGCTGCAGTAGGAATGATCTGACCACAGGGACCTGGTCTGGGTCGGCCTGATAAGGAGTCATGTCTCTGGTGTCCAGAGCTGTATCCTCTTTTCTCTCTGTGAACACGGTGCTCATCAGCATCTTGATGAGGTCTGGCTCGGGAGGTTTGTGTCCGCCAAAACAGAGGTTGGAGACAACCTCCATGAAGAATTCACGGCAGCTCTTCTGTATGCTACTGACGGTCTTCAGTCTAACATGTAAACACAAATGAGGATAAAATACTATCTGTGTCAGTACATGTAGCTGTTGTGTGGTTGGCATATACCTGTGTTTGGATTTTAGCTGTATGTGGATTTGATTCAGGTGTTTCTTTACTCTTTCTAGTGCAGTTGTCTTGAGGAAATCAGAGCTACTTATCAGGAACTAAGACAAGTTTAAAAAAATATGATATTTTTATCAGTTACTGTGGATCGGGAAATTTTCATTGTTAGCGCGAGCCACGAAAATTAAAAACACAAATTATTGATTTGACTATACAAGCGTATATGGCAAAGGTCGTCAGTCACGAAAATAAAAAACAGCGAAATTTTTGAAAACAAAATATATTTTTAGCACGAAATATTCACGATCTACAGTATAACTGAACACCTAAGGGTACTTATTAGGCATATGAGCTTAAGCCAGTCATGTTAGTATCTTTATTTTAGTCAACTCACAAGCTCTAGTCTCCTGGCGTAAGTGACTGGCACCTCGGAATGTTTGAGCAGGACGTGTTCTAGAAACATCTGCATGGCTCGAATCAGTTGCCATTTCAATCTGAAAGAAACAGCTAGCTAGCTTAAACACTTCTTAAAGAGACGACCATATCAACTAATACACTAACCTTGCATTCTCAAGTATTGAGTTACGAGGAGGGAGACTCAGGATTGTATCAATGGCATTCTGTGAGAGTCGGAGGTCATTCAACCAGGGAAGAAGATGCTCAGCCACTTTGTTTGCTTCCATTGGAGGCTTCAAGTCATCCAAGGCTTTCTCCACAGCAAAAAGATGAAGCACCTGAGGAACAAAAAAAGCAAACTAGTTATCAAGCCTGTGCAAGGTAGAAACATTTACCATTTCTGAGGTATCAGGTGACTGCTTGTCCTTGAGAGCGAGCATGATGCCTGGTTTTTGTGAAACTAGCTGACCAAACCACATTATCTGAGACTTGCTGAACATATAGACAACATGGAGGGCGGCTATTCTCCTTATCAGAGTGTCTTGGCCATCCATGGAGCTAAAGTCCTCATCATGAACCATCTCGTCAAGAGCAGTTTGAATAAGCTAACAATGGAGAAACATAAAACTAAAGCAAATTCTCTGGCCATATAATCATGTATTTTATGCGAATTTGTATAGTGTACGTACATGTAGCTATACCATTTGCAACTAGTATGATGTACAACTTACACCATGAATATTATTGAAGCTGACGGCATGCACTTTAAGACTTGCATAACTACCAGCAGGAGTAGATTAGATATCCAAATCTACTCCTGCTATGTATCATATATCACATATGCTTACACTATATTCTGTTTCTGCTTGCTCCTCTATCTTGTTTTGGCTCTTGTGGACATTTCTTACAAAGTCATGGAGGTAGTACCTGTAAAACTCCTCACTGTACTCGTCTTGGACAGATGAGAGCACTTCACCAACTTCCATCTGATGGATGGCCTCACACAGCTGCTTGTGAAGAGCTTGCCTGTTATTACCTATAGGACAGAGCCGACAACATTATTGTTATAATGTCTGTCAGGAGCGTACACTCCTGTATCTGTACATAGCTGTCTCATGCAATATACAGCTAATCTACCATAACAATCTTGAAATTAGGACCTATTAGGAGCTCAATGACTATTTGGCTCCCCAGTTTGACAGCTTCAAAGCTTGTAACTAACTGTGATTATGATCTCATTGTGTACCTGCCGAGCTCTTAGCATTGTCCCACTGTGCATCCACAGCTTCCTTGATGATCCAAGAGAAGGGTAGCTGACATTTGAAGTCTTCAGCAGACCTCCTCCCCCCAACCCCAGGCACCTTCTCCCTGGGGGTCATCATCTCAACGTAGTTGAACTGCATGATCTTCGGTCGACCAAACACGCTCAGCCAGAACTGGCAGAGTGGTGCATTCTCGCCCCGTGGGTTTATCAAGTCAAGGTTGTAGTTGCGGTCCATGCAAGCGATAATTTCAGAGAATACTGGAACGACTACATTGTCGATCTTGCGAGCAAGAACGTTTCGGAAGGTGCCTCCATTTTGAAGCTTTCTGGCATCCATGGCCTCATTGAGGACCCACTCCCT
Source organism: Stappiaceae bacterium (assembly GCA_964291365.2). GTDB lineage: Bacteria > Pseudomonadota > Alphaproteobacteria > Rhizobiales > Stappiaceae > JBDWFY01. Next base: position 270,938 of record OZ219999.1, on the reverse strand, counting down.
GTCTGCCTCCCATATGTGGTCTCTCTGCTTCAAAACACTGAATATATGCTGCACAAGGATTCCATGAAAAGTGGTCAGATCTGGAGAGAAAACAATATGGTACAAACATAATGCACTTTTCCCAACATTTAGAGGCAAATATTTAACAGTCCACGTCACCTGCACTAGTACATTTGTAGCATACACATAAAATATTAGAAATCATTTAGACGTACAAGTATAGTAACTCATTGAAAGGTCAAATAATTAGATCAACGTTTGCTCATAAATTCACATCTTACCAAGAGGAAACTGTATGTCTTTGGGAATCAGGTTGACCAGAATCTCCACTCGCTGAGTAGCTCGTCTCTTGTTGTCATCCTGTAACTTAGAAGCAGCTGCCTGGATGCAGCCATGAAGTCTCTGACACTGGGGAGGGGGCAAGGTCATCGTCATTGGTGGAGGCACTTCAGCATCACCAAGAGTTGCCTCTTCTTCCATCCCCTCCCCTTCAGTCTCATCTGGTCCAGAGCCCTCAGACATTCTCTCACCATTTTCCTCATTAGAAGGTAGCTCATCTTCATCCATGCTTTCTCCCCCTTCTTCCAACTCAGGTGGAGGTATTTGTTTACCCTCTCTTTCATCTTCTCTACGGGATGGCTTACTGTCCATTTCAGTATCACTCTCATCTTTGTTACTTGCATCAGCTGCACCTTCTTGGTCCATTGGCAGGCCAAATTGATCATCAGGAGTGATATTTCCCATAAAGAGCTGACTAATAGCAGTGCTCATTGCTTCATAAGGCATAATGGTGCTATCAGAAGTGGGTCGAAGGTCATCGATGTGGACTGATATCCACGGATCTCCTTGGAAACCAACAAAGGAGGAGTTAGCTGCTTGGTGGGGGAGGTGGATGACAAATACCACGTGAGTGTCTCTCTCTTTCTCGGATCGAACATCATAGATCCTATTTCTGGCACAGGCAATGAGGTCACCGTTGGAGTGTCCTGAGTCACATTGAATGACAACAACTACTGGTTGGTCATCATCCTGCTCAGTCTTGAAATAAGGACTGCAAACAGATGATCAGCTATAACACTATGATAATATCAATCTTTATTAAAGTGACTTACCCAATTTTGCTAGTAAAGTCGAGCTCAGTTTCGAACTCATGCAGCGAGCAACTCTCCACTCTCATTCCAACGGCTCTCCTGACTTGTTCTAGTTCATCATAAGCCAACAGGTGACTGTGAGTTGTAACCTAGAAAACCATAACGCTCTCATCAGTACAAGTAGATTATCATTGCTAAAAATAAAAGAGCCAGGTACCTGAATCAGTAGACCCCCTTTGCCTTGACATCGTTCTAGCTGGTCCATCAAGAATTGTTCAATGGAGTGCTGATGCAGCTTCTTGAAGTACATCTCTTTAATGGCCTCCCTGTCTTCCAGGTTGGTGTTTTGGAGACGAACAATGGCATCGGGTGCAGCTGTTTGCAAGAGGAGGAACTGGCTGAGAGGCAGCACCTGCTCAGAAACGAAAAAAAAATAATAATAACAACTTCACTATACAGTGTCCTCAAGGCATATTAGGAGGGCAAAGTTTTAGGCCCAGCCCAATTTCCACAAGAAAAATCAGCACTGAAAGCATAGTATTAGGGGATAATGTATTCTGAATGTGACCTACAGCATCTCTCCATTGTTCGGTGATTTCTTCTCTGTCGAATAGCACACTGAGAGGCATATTATCCAATATTCCAGCCCTGTTCAGCAACTCCAACTTGCTGTGGATCACACTTTCGTCATCTTCTTCTCTCAGCCTCCGGAGAAAGTTGGAAGCTTGAAACACGACAGCTGCTGGGGTGTCCTTCTGGTAACCAATGAAAGCATCTCCTCGGGCAAATCTCTTGCCCCTGAACAAAGTAAAGCAGTTAGAAAACAACAACAGGAAATATACTTATTACACAGCAGCTGGTATACCTTGTTTCACAGAATTGAGATATCCAAGCTTCGAATGCCCTCAAGATTTCTTTCTGCCAGTCCTCAAGGACCGACAAGGTGAGAACAAAGTGTTTCTCAAGTCGGTTGATCAGAGGAGTTGCAAACTTCTCATACACTTTCTTCTTCTCAGCAATCAAGATCAATCTTGTGAAAAAAGGCAGTGACAGGATAAAAAAAAAAAAAAAGATATTGCAGCAAAAAATGTGACTCACTTGAAGTCATCATGGACCCTGCAACGGACACGGTGTGTTTGGAGACCAAGATCAACATATCTGTTGCCACCATTGTAGATGTAGTACTGGTTGAGCACATCATAGAGGCTTTCGTAAAGGTTGTCTAAGTTTAGCAAGATAACTGTCCTCCCAGTCTCCATGCAAATCTTGATCTGATTGATGTTTCTGCACACCTACGCATTTTATTGTATAGTTTCGGAATAGTCAGCAATTATAATATTTGTTAAACTGCTACACAAACCTGAGTATATTCTTGGTCTTTTGGGAAGCTACTTCCAAAGAGAACGAAGGGCTCCATGGTCTCCTGCTTCACATCAGCTGTGTAGAGGGTCTGATTGGAGTGCTTGAGGATGTCCAAGGCTGCGTAGTTCTCAGTCAAAAATAGAAGGTAACGATTCTCACTGCATGAAATAGATAATGCAGTGAAGTTTAAACTTATATTTGTCTTATTCTGTTGCAAAATTAAGCTTACCCATGCCATGTTCTCTCCTTGGAGCTCAGGCTAGCTCGAATCAGTCCAAATTTGGTGCAGTCTGGACTGACAATCGAATGAAGCTACAGTACGAAAATATTACACTCTTAGACTATTACTTAAGCAAAGTACCACACAAGTTATTTAAACTCACCTCCTCTGGGATGCCAGAGAGATCAGGTGGTTCTCTCCTGCATGGAAGCTTGTCCATGAAGATCTTCACGGGGTCTAACTCCTTTGACTCCAGGCCTCCAAAGTTTCTCTTGATGGCATGCTCCAGCTGAGGCCATGTTGGAGGGTTGTCGGATTTCTCACACATCCAGTACAGCATCTTGATCAAACTGAAAAAAAAAATAATAATAAAAATATACAGTACATGGCAGAAATAATGATGTAGCAATGTCTACAATTATTGCCTCAACCATAGCTACACATGTGTGTACATGTATGTATTCTTGTACATAGCTAACCTGTAGAAGTCTCTTAAGCCGAAGAATTGACGATCTTGGTTGCCACAGATCTCCATATATGCTTCAGAGAGAGGTTTAAAGTACTGCTTCAGTCTAGCCTTCACAGGATCATCTTCCTTATTTGAGCAGATTCCCTCAGCACTGTACTCCAGCTCATCTTCAGAGGGGTCTCCTCTGGTCACCATCACTCCTCTGTTCATCTTGGCTGGATCCAGGGCCCAGTTTGAGATACCAATGAAGGCCACTCTCTTCTCTCTGGCAATAACCTGCTCCAAAAGAAAAGATTATCATAAGTATTAAGGTACATCACTGGTTAATACCTACATTGTAGTCCCATGTGACTATGAAAATTCATCAAATTGCCAGTGGCTTCATCTCATGCAAGTACACATTATCATCTTAACTACAATGACAATTTACCACATCATTCTTTCCCTCTGCTCCAGCTCCTTCTGTTCCATCCTCCAGCAATGGGTGGAGAGCTTTGAGTGGAAGGTTAGGAGAGTCCTCCGCCAGACCTACTTCATCAAGAACCACGACAGCCACATAGTTCTTTGTATCCTGTTTATTCTGAAATCTTGAGGCAGTGTTGAATACCTCGATAACACTCTCTGGGGTGGACAGCTGGCTACACTGGTAGGAAAACATGTCCACTTCTTTGAAATTCCTTAAAAGATCACTATGTGAGCTCTTTCCTCTCATAGAGGCATGGATGACAGCCTTAGCCAGCGATTTGGAGCTGCCAGGTTTACCAACGATGAAGAGAGGGATCCTCAGTTCAATGCAAATGGCCATCATGAAGACATTCTCTCTCAGGGCTGCATTTTTGGCGATGTTATCTCCCAGCCTCATGTTATCCAAAAGAACCTCTTGACACCTGAAATATGCAAACAACATTACACATGATTTCAGAAGTAGGGAAAATGTCACTTCTAAAAAGTTTATTTTTATTAGTATTGACCATCTTATTTCATCTCTGAATCGATCGTCTTCTCCAGGGAGTGAGAGAGGATTGATAAACTGCTCAGATACTCCTTCTTCATAATCATCTCTATCCTGTAGCCTGGCATGGTAGCACACGCTCAGAGAGAGGATAAGTGCTCGCGTGATCTTTCCAATGGCTTGAGGCTGTGGCCTCACCACTCCATGAAGCTACAAGTATATACATGAAACGTTATCTTCTACAACAGAATCTGAACCTATGGAAACCATCTCTAGGACCTACTCTGGCACACCTATGTGTACATATAGTTTGTACGTTTATTAAAATTTAAAATTAAGGTATGACAGTTGCTCAAAGCAGCAAAAATAGATTTACCATTCCTTCATCTTCACTCTCCTCATCATAACTATCTTCCTCCTCCTCCTCCTCCTCCTCTCGCTGTTTCTGGTCAATCAATGGTGCAAATATATCCATCTTCTCGTAGAAATACTTGAAGACAATCATGGCCCTCTCTACATCACGGAGACTCACAAAACTGCACTCATCCTATCAGTACAAAAATACAGTATTATATTTAATAACCATAGATGATATAATATCAAATCTGTTAACTAAACGAACCTTGCGGCCCCTCATGTACGCCTGCGACCAAGCTAGCACCTTAGCAACAGCACCAATGTAGTGGGGAGACTCTTGAGAAAGACCGGGATGGACAGAGACCTGAGATGGAGGAAATAGAATTGAATAAGTTGTCTGTACATTAACTTAGACAGCCTAGCTCACGTGATCATGGACAATTTGTCTGATGTAGTCATCCTCAGTCACTTGCTGTAGCTGTCCAAAGTCATAGACCAGTGGTCTCATACTGGGAGGGAGGTCCAGCACACGATACACCAACTGACGCAGAGGGATCTTGCCTGGAGAAAACAAATACATGTATACAATAGCAATCTGCTCAATCTGTACATGCATGAAGAAAGAATACCTAGCTTTTGGTGAGTTTCTGTCTCTCTCACATAAAATCCAAGGCCAGCATTTTCCAATTTTTTGATCATATCTTCACTGTGCCTGTATAGGGGAAATACATATATACATGTATGCGTGCACATGCAATGACATGTTTCTAAAGTTCTTTGACTAACTTTCTGTAGGGGTTGCAGGCAGCTATAAACTTGAGATCCTCTGAGACAGACTTGCCGTGAATTCGTCTGTCGCACATGATCTCCTTGATCAGACCAATGGCATCAGTTGTGTTGGCTTCGTCAAAGAACACCACTGTGTCCATGTTCTTCACGCGATTCTGTTCAGCTTCCTTTTGAGCTTTCTTGATGAACTTCTCAATGTCTTCTTCAGTTGTTCCACCATGTATCTGGAAAGGTAGGAAAAACATTAAATAGTGCAAGCGGATACTTTGTCATCTTAAGGTGATATTTATTTGCAGGTACATTTTGGGTGTACTGTTATCAACTGTACATGGAAACGGTAAAGGGTCGACAATCTCCAATGCTCAAAAGAGTTATACCTTCATAATCAGCATGTTGTTCTTCTCTTCGCCCTGCCGGGCGAGGTCACACATGTATCGAATGAGCCTTGTCTTTCCACAGCCAGTCTCTCCCATAATCACCACTGGAATACCACAACGGAATCTCATCTGAATGGCAAGAATCTTGATCAGATTGTCCACCGTCAGCACGTAAGTCTCGTCTGGATCATACGGAAATTCTATTCCCATCACTGTAGCAATTTTCTCGATCATGGTGGACTTCTGCCATTGGCGATAGTCATCGTCAAAGTTCACTCGGTTTTGTTTTAGGCCAGTGTATAGTTGTGGTGTCATGATGCCTTGCTCCAGGACACCTCGGTGGGCGGGGTCCACAAGGTCGCCATTTTTGGTCACCATGAAGCCAACGAATGTGATACTCATACCGTCTTGGTTGAAGAAGATGTAAGGATGGGAACTATTAATGAAGAGAGACCCTTTATTAAGTGTACTATAATAATTATGTTTAGTACATCAAATTCAACGTATGTGTATGTGGTGCAGTGCAGGGATTGCCAACATATTTAAGGCTCATTTGTTTCCACGGTCTCTTCTTGATGATGAACAGTCCCAGTGCCCACACGTGCATAATTATTAACACAAAATTAGTTGATGAAATGGCATGCGTAACTAATACTTAGCATACTTTCTCTCCCAGCGCCTCCTGATAGCTATCTGGTATTGCTCCAAGCTGCCCTTCTCCCCTCCATCTGTGTCCTCTACATGCTCCAGATTCTCCCTGGCCACCTCGCCTTGAAGAGATGATGTAGCAAAGTCACGTGACATGCGGATCATGAATTTGACCACAAAGCTCTTCAGCCCAGACATTACATCAGCAATGAACATCTCGTCACAGAACACGGACATCTCACACGACTGAAGCTGGACGTCTAAGAACTTAATAAAGTGCCGAATCTCACACCAAGTCGGGTCCCTAATGCCACAGTTGCTGAGGGAAAAAAAAACAAACAAATTTTAACGTCTGGTTTTATCACACAAACTAGTGAATTGACTCACTGTAGGAATATTTCCAGGCAGTTCTTCTTAGTGCCCTCAACGTTCCCACCATACGAGAAGCTGTCTAAGTTGTAGCCGCCCATGTGACGACGAAGGTACTGGTAGACTCGCTGGCAGATGGGACGAGCAAATACCTGTTCATCCATTGCTACTATGGAGGGATCTACAAAAAATAAAGTCAATCAATTTGTCGAGCCAAGGAGATTTTGAGTTCTGAATTTACCAGTAGTTCCATCTTCGCCCATCACGTCCATGGCTTGTCGTGGGCTGACACAGTCCACAGTTGGGAGGAGCTCTGTTAAAGCAATGGTTTGACCAACAAGAGCACTACGTTCCTAGAGAGAGATGGAGTATATATACATGTGCATAACTATATACACCTGCTTTAGTTCAGGGCTTTTTGTATATAAAAACCTGTTTTTCAGGAAGAGTGAGCTCCACAGCATACAACTGACCAGGGTGGCACCTCCACACACGACCTTGACTGTCAGTCAGGCCACCCAGGATTAACAGGCTAAACAGGATTGTATCCACCTCTGAGAGAATCTATATCATGTATATACGATGAGAGAGATGAGTGAACTAATGGCGTAATTTCAGTAAATTGTTGATTTGGCACATACGGTTGGAGCAATGTCCAGGTGGAATATAGTGCAGGCTGACTCTTGCATGTATTTCTCAAGGTAGTCCATGACTCCATCGGGAGAGAGCTTAGGTCCATGGAGGGGAACAGTGACACACGCCTTCCCCGTACTCCTCATGTTCATCTGCAGCTGTTCTACCATACGCTGGATGTAAAGGGACTTCCCCATTCCTGATCGCAGTGATGTCACCAGCCGTACACAGGATCTGTATGCAACATACAATATTACTAATTAGCCACCCTTTACCATAAATAAGAGTTCTGGGTACGAGGCTAAAATCAAACACATGCATAATATTTTTATACGTATAAACCAATTTTTTGCATCTTGTTCCCAAGACCAGTGTTAATATTTTAACTTACTGTTCATGATCCACAGCTGACGCCATAGCAGGATGTAGCTGAGAGTAAGGAGAGGATAGTGATTCCACCTGTCCTGTGAAGTGAGCCTTGAGGTAGCGTTGACACTGATCCGTGTCCAGCCTCTGAGCAAAGGGACGTCTGCAGCTGTGCAGCTTGGAGATGATGTGAGACTTCTCCTCCTCTTCATTGCTACAGATGATCACCAAACGATAGTCTGCAGAGAAAGATATTCTACTAATATGCATCCAATAATACATTACCTTATGTGTACTAGTACATCACATATACATGTACATGCATAGTTATGTACACATGTTCGATAAAGTTGTGCTTGCATATCTAGTAGGATTTAAGATGTGAGGATACGAAAGCAATTCTTTCAAAATGGTTGCCAGTTAACAAAAGCACATGTACTCTTTGATTAAGCATTAGTTAGGAGCTGACCCCTTTTTCCTTGAGAGAGATCAGAGAGTGATCTCAGTGCTTTGTCACTGACTTGGTAGGTCAATCTCTCAGCGTGGACTAGACAAAAGATTCGCTTGAAGTCAGGATCATCAATGGCTCTTTGCCACAGTAGGGTCACCTAATAAAGTGTTTGTAATACCAGCATAATAACCTTGAGTTCCACACTATTATAGGTATTTTATGTGGAAACACATATTATGGAGTATGTGTATGAGACTTTGTGTGAGTGCAGCGGAATGGGAGTATGTGGTTTACACTATCAATTCTGCATAATTACTGTATGCACGTGTGCATAAGGGATATAGTGTACATGGTGCACATGTGCATTTGACAGTTGTCAAGACATATTACAGTGCATATGTGTGTGCATCCAAAGAACATGTTGTTTGTCCTGGGTAGAAGTCTCTTACATATATGAAGACACAGATGTGCTATATATATCCACCTATGTGTACACACGTGTATACATGTACATGTATATGGGTGTACTCTAGCTCTGATGGCCCTAAGGGGGTGTTCTACCCATGTGTCTGTGTGTGCACTCTAGCTAGAATGCCCCTAAGAGGGCCTAGGGGGAGGTGGGGATATTCTTGCCATTACCTCTTCAGCAGTAGTGTTTGGGTTACAAATGAGAACCTCCTCTAAACTGGGCAGAGGGAGCGCCTCATCTTCCATGAACAGGGCAAGCACAGTTCTCAGAACATTATCTAGAAATTAAGATCAAAAAGTGCAGTGTCATTCATGAGTCCAGTCAACACTTCTAGGTAAAAGTCAGGTGGGGACAAGATAAGTTTCTGGTTAGCTATGAATTTGCTGACTAGTTACAGGGCTATGAATAAGCAAATTCCTATTCCCAGTAAACTGAGTAAGAATTGGCATAGTCATTGTTTTTTCCAGCTAGGTAGTAAATTTCTCTGTAAATGGGCCTTCCCCTATACATGTGTACTTGGCCAGAAACGCCAAGTCATAGTATATTAGGTTACAAGCTAGGGGGGTATTTCCAGTTACAAAGGAAAAAGGTGAACACACTTCTAGGGATGGAGGTATCTCTAGATAAACAGGGGTTACCTGGAGGGGTGACTATGAGGTTGGGGTGACCACATTTGAGGATTCTGGTGTTGAAAGATCGTCCAATAGGAACACCAGCTGCAAGCGTACACAATACAATGTGCTGAGCTACCGTGTATATGTATATAACAGCAAAATAAAGTCGCCTACATTGCAGAATAGTGGTGAGACCAGTTAGAACATTGCCTAGTTCTTCCAGACTAAGGTAGCTCTTTTCAGCATTTGGATCACAATGGATGGTGGGCTCAGAATCACTGTACCTGTGTGTGTAGTGAAATACATGTACTTCAGGAGTAGTCTAAATGGTTTTAACTCATGTGTGTTATGTACGCATGTACCCTAAACGTTCTTTTGTATCCTTGAATGTGCACACATGTAAATCACATGCTTTGTTTCTTAAGTAGCCAGACTTTATTTAGCAATCTCAATTATTATAAGGCAAATTCAATGAAAGGAACAAGAGCATATTACACATGTATACTGCCTTTTTTAGAGTGCACAAATTACATTTGTAGACTACAAGTATATTACACATAAGAAGCTCACAGTGGGTCGAGTGGCTCCACATAGCGTGCCCCACCAGAGGACTGTCTCCACAAAGATGACGAATCTTGTCTGCCTGGCGGTGCCGTCTGAAACATCCCTTCCTCCTCTTCTCCAAGCCCTGCCGACATCAGGTAGTCCATGGCCCTGTCCAATGTCTCAAATTTCTCCACAGCATCAATGCTCTGCTCCTCGGTGAAGCCACCAGAGCAGAGCTGTTGCACCACTGGGTGGTTTCTGTCAATTGGTAGCTGAGGCTGTGCCTCGATCTGACGGATACTAGTGTGACCTGTAGGCCTTGGGGTGCCAGGAGAGGTCAAGTCCTTAGGAGTGGAAGCTGGAGAGATTTGAATAATTATTGTTAAATAATAAGCGCAAATACAAATTTAACACACACACACACACACACACACACTATCACACACATACAAGTACACACACACTCACACACTCACACACACATCCCTCACAAATGTACCAGTGACTGATAGTGGTGTTGCTTGGTGCTGATACGAGTATCCCTCATCCTCAGACTCCATCGAGGATGCTTCTGACTTGTTATCATCATCTTCATCATCTGAAAATTCACCTTCTCGTGCTTCGCTGTCAAAGGCGTACTTATCAAGGTTTTCAAGGCACCAGTTCTGTATATCGTATTTTGCTGCGTTTTCCTTGCACACTTCGAACGCTTTTAGCACCAACTGACTAGGAAATTCGTAATGTTTTATCAAATCCTGCATCATTCCTCTCTGTTCCTGACTGAGTTCAGCTTCGCTTATTTTTGGCAGTTCAACGTCGACCTTCATATCCTCAGCTCCACTAGCAGTCTGCACTTCTGCTGAGCTAAACAACTCCTGTGCCAGACTCGGTTCACCATGTGACGATGCACCAGCTCCTTCTGATGAAGTTCCTCCAAGTACAGCAGGAGAGGATAAAGAAGGAGAGATGACGGAAGCTCCATCTTGAGTAGAAACAGAAGGAGCTGATGTTGCTGATCTGATACTATCAGAGATGACACCCTGAACAATGGCGTGGACATGAGGTGCAGTTACTTGAGTAGATATGCTCTCCAGGAGGGCTAGAACATTGGGTGTGATAGCTGCAGGTCCAGTGTTTGGTTTTGACTTGATGACCCCAAGCTCTCTTCGAAGTGTGAGTAGCTGAAGGGTTGTGTAGTAGTTGAGTGCGTAAAAGTCGCCACGTTTCTGCGTGACCTCTTCTTTCCAGTTTGCAAGCTCATGCTCCATTTCCTTAGCTTGGTCTTGCAGCATTGGTACAATGTAATGAAGCCCACAAGGCACTTGCAGTCTCCATCCAGTGTACTTGACATTACCCACTTGTTGCAGAGAGATGAGGACCTCAGCGATTCGACACACATTGTGGAGTGTGTGTGTGAACACACCAACTTCAGTCTTGTTCTCAGCATTCTTACCAACAATCAGAGCCAGCTTGCTCTCGAGATCTCGGAGCTCATTTAGGGAGTACTGCTTCTTGGTTAGAGGTTTATCTCTCTCTGTGAGCGTCAGGTGGATGACATCGTGAATGCTTTGAAAGATTTGAGGCCTCCGAGAGCCAATCTGGTAGCAGCCGTAGGCAAGGATGTTGTTCATTTGGCCAAAGGTGGTCTCCTCTATGGAGCCCTGTGTCTCCTTGACAGACTTGTACCATGCCAACTCTGACTTGCACCCTTGCTACAGTTATATAACAACGTGGTGGTTATCACAATAAAGGTTGAAGGAGAAAAAAATTCATCATGTAACAATACACACAAATTTACTGCAATAAATGGTATGACACACATCAAACCTCCTTGCATTCTAGCCCAATATTTATGTACTTACAAGTTTTTCTGGCAGGTGAGGATCTGTCTCCATAGCCTCCCAGACGGCTAGACATCCTCGACGGAAAGTATCAAAGCTCTTGTTTCTCATTAAGTCAAAGATCAAACGTCGAAAGCCATTGCCCACCTTCTTCAAGTTGGAGAGACGATCACTGTCAAAATCACTCTCACCAGCAGTTGTGTGGAGGGCAACGCTTACGAAATTGTGAAGATCATCAATACCTACATATTATCACAAGTCAAAGCAGTGAATGCAGGGCAAACAGAGCCTCCTCCCATACAACAAAAAAACTGTGGTCCCCTCTTCAAACGTGTACATTAGGTTGAATGAAAGAAACAGGATTGAGATGCCACACACACATTTTGAGGTCACAACTACACAAATACCTTTAGTTTCATTTCTGATCCACTCCACTACTTCAAGAGAGCTTGCAAACACTTCTAGGCACTTCATCTTGTTACTATCTCCTTCGACCAGTCTCAAGAACTCCCCAGCCTCAATTAGGGAAGCATCAATAACCTCCAGTGGCTTATCTTTCATGGTCAATGACATCTAATCAAGAGGGCCAAAACAACATAAATTTGTTTAGATCATCATTGAACCAATTTCTCACCTGCGTAGCAATAGTCTCCATGATAGAGAACTCTCCAGTCAACTCAAGTCGCTTTCTTAGCTCGAGAATCGTTTGAGCTGCCTTTGCATAGCGAGATAGAGTCCAGTACTGTTGCATACTCTCAACTGCACTTCTGATCCAACCAGGAGTAGATGCAGAAGGTTGACTTCGGCCAAAACATAACTCGATGCCCTTGTAGAGGTTTTCGAGATGGCTCTTGATCTTGCCAGGATCGTCGTAACGCTTGAATCGATTGTCTACCTCACGAAGCTTCATCGTACGGCCTTTCAGGGATTCCAAAATCCTACAGCACTCTTCAAAAGCAGGTTTCCATATCCTAGTGACAATGTCTTGGATGGTCAGCTCAGTGACCTTGGCTGCGGCCATGGAAGTATGCTCCCAGATTCGGTGAAAGAGATCATTCTGATAGTGCCGAGCTAGGAAATCGTACTTAACCTTAATTGGATCAAGAGGGGCAGCCGACTGGAAGCTATGAAAGGTCATCTGACTGGCAGAGCCATGAGATTCACAGAGAGATCTTATTCGAGCATGGTCAAAATTCTGACCCAACTGTGTACGTAGTTCATCAAGACCTACATGTACATGAACAAACATATGACATTATATAATACATGTACAAATATTTGTGTTTACCACTCGATGTACACGAACAAAATCAAAGTTACCTTTCACTTCTATGATAACTCCCTGACACAAGCTACCAAGAAGGTTCTTGCGATTAGTAAAAGCCTTGTACTCCATCAGTCGAGCTTTGATGGCGGCCATGATCATATCATATTCCTTTCCCTTCTTCTCCAAATTTCCAGACTTAGTGGCGGAGCATAGCTTCTCCATGTGGTCCATCCTGCTGGTGACTTTGTGCAGCTCTTTGACAGTGATGTCTCCATTGAGTATGCTCTGGCAAATACCTTCCAATGTACTCACGGCACAGGTACATAGCACATCACTCCTGTCAGGGAGGCAGGAACGAGCTTGGCCCTTCACTTCACCTCGTGTGATCATAGCTTCACTGTCTGCACAATAAAAGTACATGTATACACATACACAACATACACCTATATACAAGTACATGTACATGTACATGTACATGTGTACACTAAATTATTCTGCACACATAATCACATGTACGTACACACATAATATGCACACACACAAAAACTAAATGAGGAATTTAAACTTACTAAAAACTACGATGAAACTGGGCCAAAGGTCCCACTCCAGTAGCTGCTCAAATGAAATACCATATGTGTTTGGATACTGCTTGGCAAGAATAGCATCCAAAATCTTCCCCACTGCTTCCTTCTTCTTTCTGGAAGCACTACTGCTATACAGTTTACTAACACTAGCTGCCGTGTCCTTCATAGTCTGTGGACAAATGCACATGTAGATTCCCATCTTAACAACTTAAGTTAGTCGGCAGTTACACATGTACACATACCATTTCTTCAATACTCTGCATAACACACTCTAAGAGGACGTTTGTGATGAGATCATGGGTATCCTGAGACTCCAATATGCCAAACAGTTCAATTCTTCTGTCATGTTTCTTTACAGATTAAAGTATACATCAAAATGGTTTTGGTTGTCAATATTACAGTCCACTCACCACTCGAGTAAATCTATCCTTGATGATTTTGACTGCTTCATTATGCCACACAGCAAGCACCTCATGATCAGAACAATTAACACGCAGAAGCGTATTCCAGAACTGTATCAGAAAAAAAAAAAAACCCAAAAAAAAACACCTTCAGCATCACCAGTGCAGACAGTACGTAGACAAACCTTTAGCTCGTCTCTGGAGTACTGATCTTGAAAAAATGTGTGTGTTCCTCCAAATACTGTTCCACTGAATTTGTTTGTCACCCAAACTTTAAGAGAATTACCAATACGGTTCACAGCCTTGACGACTTCATCATTGAAGATTTTTTGGTGCTCTTGGCTGATGCTTGAATAGGACATAAGTCTAGTACCAACACTCAGCATTAGGGACATGCCAGCTTTCAGTGCCTTGACGTGATGTGGGTCCTTCCCATAGACTTTGTTCAGCAATTCAGAGAATAGCCAGCTGGTGCCACGCACAGCAGAAAGGGCCTCCAGATGGCTACATAATATAATGAGAGATACTGTCATACTGAACTAACTCCAAGTTAGGTATACTAACTCAGCCTGTTTTTCCTCTCTCTCTACCACTCCTACAAGGACTTCCAGCAAACCAGTAAATTCTTCAAGCTAAACAAGAGAAGTAAAAATACAAAAAGCTTGCTACAAGCTACAGCTGAAAATTATGTTTAACTACACAATCATGTATGTACCTCTGTTTTCATAAAGAAACTTCTTTGATCTGTGGCAACCTTCCCCAGGAAGGCAATGGAAACGTAGGGAGGAATTTGGATGAACAAAAGTGGCAGCTCAGACTTTGGACAGATGAATACAAAACAAGACAGGAGTAAAGGATCCAGGACGGTCAATGGCTTCAGCTTGTCAAATGCTTTTTCAACAATTCTGAGTATCATATCAAAGAACACAGATTGATATATACAGCGGGGAATTTGTAATACATGTGTATACTCACCCTATCTGCTTGTCATTGGTTTCCTTTCGCACATGGTTTAGTCCCAGACTCCTATCGCTCCACACCATCTTTTGAGGGTCCAGCTCTGGTTTCTGAAAAGGCTTTGAGGTACCCCTAAGAAAATGTACTAAGGGAACAACAAACAGCCAGTAAGGACTGTTTAAGAGCTTCTGGTGTAAAAGGTGATTGGAAAATCCAATGACTGCATCTGAAACAGCCTTTCTCTGAGCTCCAGGGATTAAGCTGAGAACCACATCCAAGTCTGCACACTTGGAGTGCTTAAGATCAGGCCAGAGACAAAGAAGAGAGAGAAATGCTTCAATATCCCCAGTGTCCAGAATGTGAATATTAAGCGGAGGTATAAGCTGATAAAAGGTAGATATGAGTGTAATGATGGAAGCCATTCTCCTTCCGTTGTCCTCTGTACTCTTTGTTTCCCGTTCTTGTAGCTGTTTAACCACCTCAAGCAACCAGACAATCATCGACTACAATCACAGCAACAAAGAGACATCAGTAATCTTTAGAATGTGGAGTACACATACCTTATCAAGTCCTTGAGCAATTCGTGGAAATGTGGAGGTAGATATCAATGGAGCATACAGCTGTCGAAAGATGTGCTCAATCTTCGAACTCATGTGGACAACATTGCACTGAGAAGAGAGATTGCAATTCACTAACACTTTCTGGTACTCCTCCAGGTAGATCTCAAGTGCTTTAGCTTGCATTAAGGTGTGCTCTGGAATGACTAATTCATCATTGGAAGAGCCCCGACCAACTGCATCTTTTAGAGCATCCCAGACTTTAAAAATCACAGGTTTTGACTTTGTCTCCGGGTATGCCATGCTGTCATACTGGTGAAAAGAGCCTGGATAGATATTAAACACACAATGTAATGTATTTAACTGTGCATACACGTACATGTGAATGTACATGTGTGTATATTACCCTTTATGGTAAATTTTTCTTTAGGAATGAAAAGTTTCCTGTCGACAATTCTTCCCCCTCCTTGGGCGCCGTGTAGAAATTCATAAGGTAGGCTATCACCTTTATGTTGGGAGGTAACTATATACTTGTAAAAGAGTGGCGCTTCGTGATCAAGAAGCTCTGAATTGATTGCCAGAGTGCATTCCATTTCCAATAGCCCATCACCAACATCTCTGTACATGGAGGAGTTATTGATGCTGGCAATCACTTGCGAACTTAAAATTACCTTTTCTTCTTGAATTCACCTACATCACGCTTCCAGCTGCCAAGCTTTGGATGGCCAAATCGAACATGCATGGTTGAGTTCTTACCCCAGTTCCATGCTGCCGTGGGTAGCAGGATATGAAAGGTGACTGCAAGTGTCTTGTCAGGAGAGGGGTGGAGACCTCGGAGATCAATTTCCTGTGCAGCTTTAGCAGCCGCTACCTGTGCCCTGCACACATACACATGTACATGTACATACATTATTGTGTGCACATACATGTACATCCCTTCCCCCAACATTCAGTGAGAAGAGCCGAACACACTTACCTTGTCCGTGGTTCAGATGTTCCATGAGCAGCATCCCTCTCAGTGCTCTCTGCATCATCACCATCTTCGTCACTATCATCATCTATTCTTCTACTCTTCTTCCTTTTCTTCTTGTCTTTCTTGTTGCCAAATCCCCCAAAGAGGCCCTTTTGCTTATCATGTGCAGGCTTTTGATATTTAATTTCCTGAACGGAAAGTGAGAATCATAGTGATATTTATACAGCCAAAAAGAAAGCAAAGTGGGTGATGTTTACATCCTATAAATATGTACCTCAACATTCAATTGTGACTGTTTATCATGGCCCTGTTGTCCAGATTTGCTCTTTTCCTGATCACCTCCTTTAGGTTTTTCAATCTCTTCAGTTTCTCTCCCAGTTTCTTTTTCATGACTTTCACCTGGAGAACGATCCTTTTCAGCAGAATCTCTAGCAGTGGGGGAGAGAGGTGGTTTATCATCTCCAAATGCTGTTTTTTTCTTTTTGGGATTCGATTCTTCAGAATCTGGCCCTGATTCTAGTCCATGTTTACGACTCTCTCTCAGGCTGAGTCTAGTCAGTGGCTGGTCGATTTGGGACACAGGTGAAGAATCGTTTAGTTTATCAACAGAAGTGCCATCATCCTTATCATCTGCAGAGTGGTACTCATCATGATCTGACGACTCATCCAAGTCTGATATCATTGTTGAAATTTCCAAGTGAGCATCAGCAGCATCTGATTGCTCATGCTGAGGGTCTGGTGATTCATGTGGTGTTGTAGTCTTCTCATCCTTCACTTCCTTCTCATTCTCTTGTTGATTCATAGCAGCTGCTGAAGTATTCTGCTGTGCAGCAGCTGGAGGCTGTATTTGTGGTGCTGAATTATCTGCAGAGGCCACTTTACTTTCATCAGTCACAGTCTCCTTCTGTTTATTACCTGTAGTAATGTGGTTATCAGCTCCGTTTCCAGTCCCACCAGTAGGCTCTGAAATAGTATCAGAATCAGATACACCAGCAGCTGCTTCCACTTGCTTGACTCCTGCACCTTGTGGCTTCTTCAGCTTTGGCTGTTGAGGAGTATGACATGCATGACATCTTTCTGCCTTATCACTGAATAACAGCTCATTGCATTTCGGATTGATACATGTGATCTGTTGCACCCCACATTCGATACAGAATTTGGGCACATAACCAGGCATCATCCCAGGAACAGTTGCTTGACAATGGATGCACTTCCATACTTTGGGAATTGATTCCTGATTTGGGTTAGACTCTCCGGCTCTTGAGCTCTCATCCATGACTGCCGTTTGAAGCAGCCGTCTTTTTGTGAATTCTTAATAATAAGCGTTGAGATCTGGAAACAAATTAGCCGTGCTCACAGAGAGCTGAGTCAGCATCCAGAGCAGAGGGCCCCGGCCCCCTGGCCTGGCCGGGGAAACTCCCGCAACCGCGCCGGTCAAGGGTGATCCCCAGGGCTTTTCCCGTTTGTGCATGTACAAGATATGTACATGTACGACTGTACAAGTACAAGGCTGTCGTGTACATGTGCGCATACATAATTATACGTACACCCTGCATGCGTAGTGTGTGTGTGTGTGTATGTGATATCGTACAGCGCTTAAAGTTTGGGGGTGCAGTTTCATTTCAGAAGAGAAATACTTCATCACTTTATACTAAGCGATTTTCAGCGAGTCTTGATTTGTCTCAGATATCGGTTTCTGGCTCAGTACTTGGTGGCAAATCTTGCCATGTCGAACGACTTACCTGGGTGTCATTGGCATTGCGCCTTCTGCGCGAATACGCTACCCAATGTACCACCTCGAACGCTGCCCCGTTGTCCTTTTTGTGGAATGGTGCAACCTGGTTTCCATGTCGATCCGGGTCCTAGCCAATCTCTAGCGGCCGGTGCAGAGAATCAAGGTAATCCGCAGAGAGGTACCGGTGGTGGCGACTCTACTTTGGAAGGGAGTCGACGCCAAGTAATACCCACGCCGCAGCAAATGCAAGAAACCCAGCGGATGGAAATGAGCCACGGGCCGCAACAGCCACTCAGCCATGAACAGCAACAGCTACTACAGTATGAACAGCAACTGGTTGGAAAAGAAAAAATGTTGAAACAGCGCTACGATCAAGAAGTGCAGCGGCTTAGGTCTATGGAATTGAATAGCCATGGGCAACAATTAGGTCATGATCAACAGCAGCAGCTTATAGGACAGAGGATGTTGTGTCAACAGTTTTGGGATGATCTACAGATAGTATGGAAGCAACAACAAGAATTGCGGCACAAATTTATGCTGGGAGGGGAAAGTCCAGGTCAGCAGATGAGCTATGACCATCAGCAGCAACGGACATTTCAACAGCAGAGAATATTACAACAGGGTGGTCAGTGGTCACCACAGGGTCATGGCCAGCAACAGCACAATCAACAAAGACTGCCAGTACAGCAACAACTGCAAGCACCACAACAAATTTTGAGAGCAGAGAATCAGCAATGGTTGGGAGGTGATCAGCAACAGGAGTATGAACAGCGACGATTACTCGAACAGCAGAGGATGTTACAGCAGCAACAAGAGCACAAACTATCGCAGTATACATCATCTTTAAATGCACAACTTTCACTCCTTGACATTCAGCAACAACAGCTGTTACATGAACAGCAGAAGAAGATTGAAGGGCAACGAAGGCTTGAGCACCAACAAGCAATGCAGCAGCAGCAACAGAGAGTAACTATTGGTCATGGTCAACAGCCAAGCATAGAACAGCAAAGGCATCATGAACAGCAGCAAGAAATGCTTGAACAACTTAGAAGATTGCAACAGAAGCTTAAGCAAACGGCACAACAGCAAGCAGATGAAGGTGGTCAACAGCCAAGCCATGATCAACAAGAGCAGAATGAACGAGAGATACAAACGCTTCAACAACAAATAAGGTCACTACAGCAGCAAATTCTACAGTATCAAGGAGTAGGTGGTAAACAAACAAGTCATGATCAGCGAAAGCAGCATGAACACCAGCTGCAACAAAGTAGAGTGCTACAGCAGCATCAAGTAGAGGGGAATCAACCACCGAGTGATGATCAGCAAGGGCAGTATGAACAGCGGCAAGAAATGCTTGAGCAACAGCAGCAGCAACAATTGCAGCATAGGCCTGAACAACCAACTGATGGCCAGTATCAGCCCACTGGTGATTTGTACATGGAGAATCTAAGGAACCAAGTACTAGCATGGCAAAGGATGTCACTGCAGGAGCAAGATAGCCTTCAACAAGAGCAACAGAGAATGCAGGAGCATCAACGAAAACTTGAGCAGCGGCAGAGGATGGAACAACAGCATGAAGAGAATGAACAAATGTCACAAAGTCAGCATGCATATGAAACGCAAGATATTACCCAAGCTGGAGATGTAGTATATTGTGATTGCGGAGCAGCTTTTCATCCTGGTGCTAGAGTTTGTGGAACTCCAAATTGTGGGAAACCACGTCCAAGAAACCAGCCTCAAGGGCCTCCTTGTGTGTACTGTCATAAACCTTTGATGAAAGAAGGTGCCACAAAATGTGTATCATGCAACAAGAAACAACCAGAGACACCTACAAAGCCACCCGAAGGGGCTGGTACTGGTATACCCCCACCACCTGGACTAGCACAACCAGGTGGAGTACAACCACGTTCGACTACAGAAATGATAGTCTCACCTGCTTCATTACCCTGCATGTTCCAGTCATCTATGGTATTTGGGGAAGCAGCTACTGTCCCACCATATGTAATGACTTCTATTAAAGGTCATCAGCCTGAAATTCATCCTGGAGGGAAACAAAATCCATCAGCCGGTGATACTCCTTCTGCATCATTGTCACCCAATACCCACCAGAAGCAGGGTTCTTCAACACACATCACACCTTCTACTGGTGTTCCAGGTGCTCTGCCTTCTAGTCAGGGGAATGATAGTCAAGCTAGAGTCAGACAATCACCAGGAGTTCCAGATTCAGCTCGACCTACAAAAGATACATCAACTAGTGGACAAAATTCAGTCACATTACCAAATACCCAACCATGTGCTAAACACCCTTCGAGTGCAGAGGATACAGCCACACAAAGCCCAGCTGATGTATCAACTAATCAAAAACGGACTACTCAAGTGGATGATAATAATAATAGGGAGACTACCAGTGGAGCAAGTGGTAAACCAGCTAACCATACAGCTGATACTGATGATAGAAATAAAAGTGATTCAGCTACTACTCATGCCAGTGCCAGTACCGGCAGACCTCCTGAATCACAGTCAACTCTTAAAGCAGACAGTGGCGATACACCCAATCCTTCCCTTGATGACACCAGATCACATGAGGATTCTAAAAAAGCCACTGGTGAGAACAATAAGGGGAATCAAAATGGTGAGAAGAATAATACCCATTCAACAAGTGCCAACAAGAAGTCTTATGCTGCTGCAACAAAGGTATTTACAATTTTTAGTTATTGGGATGAGCTCCACATAAAATTTAATGATACAATCATATTATTATATGATGGAGGTATGACCGTCATTCCGGCTGTTATATAATATGCATGTTCAATAGTAATTTCTCATGTGCATATGCATGCTGCATATTACAACTTAAAGTTGAGTGGATCGAAACTAAACAGGTAAAGGAGAGAAATCAGTCTTCAATAGCAGAATAGAGCGTCAGTGTCTGTCAGTGTCTGACAGTGTCAAGCAGTGAAGGAAACTCAGAGGTCTGATGCTCATCAGTAGATTAGAGCACAGCGACTCATTTTACATTTGAAGGCCACTGCACTGTAGCCTATTAGCCATAGTGACAGCATCAAAGAAGGCCTGTATCTGCTTGCTTGATAGCTACAGGCTCCTACTTGACAACAACATCAAAACATTGTGGAGTTTGACTGGCATAATATGAATATCTACTAGTGTCACACAGGGCCTGTAATGACACTAGTAGATATTCATGTTATGCCATGTCTCCAGGAAAGAGGAAAGGGCGAATAGTGGTTGCAGTAGATATTCATAATTGAGCGGTTACCATGGTTTGGAAGTGTCTGCATGCTTTCTTGATTATGTGGTTATTTGCATGTATAGCTAGGGTTAAGTATGTGGATATATGAGTGCATGAGTGTGCATGCATGTACTATATAAAGCTACAATTTATGCATGAATTTGTATCACAGTTCTTTCCAAAGCTCGTGTAAATTTCTTAAGGGGACTCTATGTGCATCTGTGTATACGTGTGACCACATTGGCTCATACAAATATTTGTAGGAAAACGTAGAGGAAGGAGAATGGCGTATGAAGTCAAAAGAGCCAGAAAATCTCTTCTCTGGCAATAGAAACATACAAAAGAGTGGTATAAATACTAAAACCAAGTGAGTTAGCTAATTTTCTTACCAATATGGTATATACATTAATTATAATGTAGAAAATTGGATGTTACTGGACTTGAGTGTAATGATCCAAAGTCATCAGTGAAACTGGTATTCCATGCCATAGTCCCACTACCATACTGGGAATGGGACAGCAAATCTCATATATATATAAGGTTTGGCCATCCTAAACTTGGAGACTGGGAAGTTGACTGTGGAGATTTTGAAGTGGCAAGGTAGTCAATAATACTTCGTATTGTATTTTGTGTTATATGTGGCATGTGCATGTACTTATATATGAGTGGCCATGGATTTATTAAAAAGGGCCCACTTTGCGTATTTTCCGCAAAGTTTATTTTCAGTCGTGCATATCTTCTGAACTGTAATTGTTGTGACCTTCAGACTTAGTGTAAATAAATTTTGCACCCCACCCACTTCAGCGGTCGAAAATATACACTTTATGGTTCCGGTGTAGTGATTGGATCTAAATAAATGGAAACATGTTTCACAGTTGAACCTACAGGTTTAGCTGTAGCCAAGGCCAGCCCAGGATAGCACCCAGACAAGAAACCCACATTTGACATGCCTACTTGTAGTACATATTTACCACTAATTTATATGCATAAGCCTACCACTGTGGTGGTCTGAGACCACCTTCTCACAGCTCTAAATTCTCTGTCTGTTGCCAAGGATAGAATCACAGCTGTTCAACTAACATGATCAGAAGGATGTTCTGTACCAGCAGTTAGCTAAGGTGGCGGGTAGTAAATTAATTTTTGTGCATGCTTAAAACGACCATTTCCAGTATGGTGAACTGCAGAGCCAGAGAGTAGCTAATGGCCATCGAAACATCGCGTGCTTTATGAAAGGAGTCAGCCTACCAAGATTTTGTTGACAAGTGCTACAAGAGACAGAAAGACCTCGATTCCTGTAGAACAGGCGGCGCCAGTTCCTGTTTAAACAAAACACCTGCAACGGCTACTGAACAGTCAAGCAAGTAAAAATCATTGATGGCTAGGGGGAAACAGAGAGAGATATCCTACTTTAGAGTCTTGTGGAGAGCTCTTTTCCACGATTTATCTCACCAAAACCTTGAAATTCAGCTTACCTATATTCGGTGGTTAACCAGAGCCTTGAATCTCAGATTCTCTCTGTTTCCCCCTAGTCCTTCCACTTTTCTATCGATTTATCAAGGGTAGACCCAATGGATCGCCCAATTCCAGCTAGGAACTGGTGCCATGCAGCTGCACTTCTTCTTGTAGCTTCTTAGGTTCAAAGGTCGGAATTTACATAGCTGCCATGTCAGCGATGCCAAGGTTGGCTAACACAGATGAGGGTCATTTTCTCCTTAGCCCCACCCTCTAATACAAAGTATAGGGAATGGGAAATTCTAAAATGTGGGTCACTCCATTAGAGCTAATACAAATTTTGAGTAGGAGAATGTGGGTTGGTGGCCAAAATGCGGGTCTGACCCTCGAGATGAGGGTCACTTGGCATGTCTGCCATGTAATAACCAATAATTATTGCATCATTTGTGTGTGCAATAATTTTTATTTACCCGCCACCTTAACGTATTTTTGACATAATTACAGCTTCAGCTATTCTCTGGCTCAGTAGTTGTTGGTGTTTTATTAAGAGTGCAAAAGGCTTGAAGAGTGAGCTGACTACCCCTAAAGTGGGTCATGAATGTGATACATTTTCCGTAAAATTCGATCAGTATGTTATTTCCAAAAAACCCCCTTGAGATTATTGTGCTGATTTAGCGTATCTGGTTTGATTGTTCATACCTGACCTTTATCTGTAGATATTTGACATCAAAAATTCGCTGACTTTGTGCCCACCAGTAGCACTAATTAAATATTACCATAATTGGTCTGCATAATCAGACATCATAGGCAAAGTGAGATCTCAAAGCAGAGAAGTGTAGGATGAATAATTGTTGAGAAATTCTTTGTTAAATCCATTGATGTCTGGATCTTTTTGATCACTATACTGGAACCTCAAGTGTTTGGGATTTTACCAGGGCGGGAGCTTAATTACAGTGGCATATCTAGGATTTCATGAAGGAGGGTGCTTAGCAGTCCGCGTGCAAAAATTTTACAACCACTATTGGGCGTGCAATATTAAGAATCGCACAAGCTCTCATTGTTGATGGACTCCAAGGTGTGTAAGTAAGTAGCTACTGATGAACTAGCTAGTGATTTTGAAGCTTAACAAAGTGTTTTTATGTAACAAACTGCTTGTGACATAATTGGGGCGAGCCGAAGCGAGCCCCACACTAATCACTCATATGAGAAAATCGCTGTACCTATGTATGTATGTATGTATGTATGTATGTTTGTATGTATGTAGCGATACGTCGTCCACGTGTTCATCATGCACTATGCGCATGCGTGCGCATATCACAATTCGGTAAAAATCGTCAACGTAGATCACATGTTAACTCTAATTGTAGCTCACCCAGCAGGAGAACTGAACAGCAGCATGAACAGCCAGCGAGTTAGAGCAGGGAGAGACTTGGAAAACAGCCTTTTGAAAGGTAGGAGAAGCAGACTTTATAAGCAGCACACTTCTTTACAATGCTACTATGAACATAGTGTCTATAATCACTGACAGTATTGAGGTGCTGTCAAGCCTGGGTTGAAGCTACTGTACTGAATCTGTACTGGGCCTTGTGCTTGCATGTGCAACACAGTGCCACTGACTGCTGTTAGCTACTGACTACACCATGCATCCATCAAAGGCTTATAAGCTCAGTATTAATCATCTAGATCTCAGTCAGAGTTCTGTCTGAGTTCTTCAAGTGTCATCACAGTCACATCAGTGTCATTGTGCATCAGTACCAACCCGGCTATTGCACTGTACATGTGAGCGAAGGCTCGCCCCCTTGATGCTTTACATCACACTAGGCTATTGATATAAACTTAGGCATATTAGTATTGATTACTTGTATGCCTCTGAGCCTTGGGGGGGGGGTGCTTGAGCACCCTGAGCACCCCCCCTGGATACGCCACTGAATTACCAATGTTGGATCTGTTTAGTAGAAGATCTAGCCAAGCCAGAAGCCTAAGTGTTTGTGTGGTGACAGTTTGAAAAATGCTAAAATTTAGCATTTTGCGCAAAATGATTGCATTTTTTTTCAAGCTACCGAACACACTAAGCAGAAAAAAATTGTCCGGAAAACACCACATGGTGTAGCTACATACATAGTGAGAGCCACAAATCATAGCTACACGTTGGTAGTGACCATAGAGTGCTTTTACCTGATTTGGTAAAGGGTCGTCTTATTTGCATACACATATTTTCAGTGTTTTTTTCGTGGGCATTTATCACCACCA
Source organism: Stappiaceae bacterium (assembly GCA_964291365.2). Classification (GTDB taxonomy): domain Bacteria; phylum Pseudomonadota; class Alphaproteobacteria; order Rhizobiales; family Stappiaceae; genus JBDWFY01. The sequence continues at coordinate 245,958 of OZ219999.1, read as the reverse complement.
GGCCACACCTACAAATTAATTGGCATTAGTTAGTGTCAGTCTATCAGAAAAAAGAAGAAAAAAAATTTCGTCCAAGGACCCCCCGTGACTTGATCCAGAGACCTCAGCATCAGAGTTCAGGCCCTTACCCATTCGTGTGTTGGTATCAAATGTATGACTTCTATTGTTTTTCGCCATTATCTACAAAATTAATAGAAAGTAAGAATCAAAAATCCGGCCTCATCATCTTTCTCTGCTAAGTTTGTTCTGCATGCCCATATAAAAATTATAGCCTCAAGTGCTCCCCAGAGCCCCAACAATTTTTTACTGAAAGACATTTTTTTTTTTCAAGCTACAACCACACACTAAGATAAAAGAATGAATCTTGCAAACATTATAGTTACCTATTAGCAAAAGGCTTACATGCAGATTGTAATAAGCTAACCACGTACACAGTGCAAATACCCAAAAGTGTATGTGGCACTACAATGTTTACTACTGAGGTCACTAATGAAACCACATACTACACAGAATGCCAGTTCACCGTGACTAGGCAACTTCCAAATAAGGTAAAAAGGTTCCTAACTCTGAAATTGACCATCATTTCAAAAAACAACATGCATGTGCATGTGAATAACATTCATTTGATGATCAAAGTAGCTGCTACTGTAGTGGCAATAACGAGGTAAGGGTCATCGCAGCTAGAGATGAGGTGCCACTTTAACGCCATAGTTACGTGTGTGTGCATGTACATGTGTGTGTGTACATGTATGTCCTTGTGCATGTGTGTGTGTCATCTATGGATGTCATCCATCCGATGATCAAAGTAGCTGCTACTGTAGTCGGAGGTCAGTCAATCTATCTTAAGGTTCGCCCACAGATTTGTCGTCGACACTTGAGGATAATCCCCAAGCTATGAAATGTATCCATAAACAGTTTACTGTAAAATCAGTAGGCAGTGAGTGGTCACCAGGTGTAAAGGAGTCCGTTCAAAACACGGTTATTCCACTGACCCTTGCTTGGTAGGCAGTATAATCCAAGTACTATAGACAGAAGTAGTGGCATGCAGCCTGCCATCGATTCCATGCCAAGTTCATGGATGGCATGCTTGTACCTAGTCAGAGATAACATAGAGACATTCCATTGCGTACTAACGCATGGAGTACCTGTACCTATGTATCTCAGTCACAGGGCTGGAGGAAGCATTTTGCATGTGGTCCGGCTAGAGTGTGGAGCAATGGCGTTGTAAACACACCAAAACTAGGGGGGTCTGGGGGCATGCTCCCCCAGGAAAATTTTGTAATTTACAACCTCGGAGACTGCTTCTGGTGGCTTCTGAGACCAGTTTAATGGCCAGTATAAGACTTTATTGTATACTTAGAATCCTAAGGTCATTATTTCCTCAATTAAGATTCAGAAATGTAGCCGATCTGAGCTTTTATGCTTGAGCTTGAAGGATGAGAAGCCACATTCCATGCAACAATCCCCATCATGCACTTACCAGCTTTAAAAGACCTAAGAAGTACCTTTGAATTAGGGCCAAAAGATATTAATGCCTTAGGGAAGGCGATATTCATTGGTAGAGTAGGTCTTGACAATCATCTAGTTGCACTGTGGAGCAGACGCGTTCTTATGTGACGATCTTTACCAGTCGATCAATACAATTAACGATCATTACCAAACCAAGTGCTGAAAAAAGTGGTCCGGTTTTGGCCTGACCAGCCTGACCAGCTCCGGCGGCCTTGAGTCATGTAATAAACGTACACAAAAGCTTAAAAGCTTAGTATTACCTCCTCTGTGATGGCCAACGCGTACGAGTCACTGTCTCTCCCTGGTAATCATGTAGTTTTACTGAACTTGAATAATTCGTGACCGACTGAATTTCATCCTAACTCTGTGCGTAGTGATAGAGCTGCCAACTCCTGCCCTGAGAGAACGAACATGCCGCTTGCCTGGTAGTAGATCGCCACTACCGACGATCTTCACAAATCGATTTTTAGCAGCTTCCATTCATTAGCACTGGCTAAAGTGACCCGAAGCCATAGCGAGGTAACCACAGGCAGGATCGTTCGATTCTGTAAGCAATTAAGTAGGCGGTACTGTACGCGAACGTCATCGAACGTTGTAGTAGATCGCTGCTACCATCGATCTTCACAAATCGATTTTTAGCAGCTTCCATTCATTAGTGCTGGCTAAGGTGACCCGAAGCCATAACGAGGTAACCACAGGCAGGATCATTCGATTCTATAGGCAATTAAGTAGGCGGTACCACATGCGAATGTCGTCATAGTGTAGCGTGGCGGTCAGCGCACGCAGGGTAAGTTGATCTTAGTTAGGGATCATTGAATGAGATTATAGAGGAATCTGCCCAAATACGAGTTACACACAGTATTTATAGGGATAGCACAACAGACAGAAAGGTGAGAGGTGAACAATGATAACAATAGAAGTTCCATAAACAATTATCAATATCTATAACATGTATGTGTCCAATTAATGACAATTCACACCTCAATAGACTCAGTCAAAATAGTGTCTTTTCACATTTCCGGGGGCTTTGTTGTTTAGAGCACGTCCTCGTGCTTTCGCTCTCTGAGATTGTACGAGTGCTTTGCATCAGGATTAGAGTTCTCATTTTTGAGTTGCTTTCCCTTTTTAGCACTTCTTCTCTTTCTGTGCTTAGCAGGTCCTAACCAGGATACATCTGGGAGCTCTTGTGAACATTTTGTGACTCTGTCCATGTTGACCTTGATAGCTGGATCATCTGGTCGGTCGACAGGTTTGACTACCAAGCAGTTTGGGAGCACCTCAAGGATTCTGAATGGACCATGGTAGGGTAGTGCTAGTTTTCGGTTTTTCCCTTGATCTTCATGAGGCATGTACACCATGACACGTCCACCTTGATCTCTTTTGCTCTTCTGTCATAGTAAGACTTTTGTCGGGCTTGAGCTTTCTTGATGTTGTTTCTGGCTTGTTTCCACGACTCTGTGAGACCAATGGTTAACTCTGTTTTGTAGTCTTCTACCGATACAACATAGGGGGACTTAGGAGTTGAAAGCGCTGCTTCAGTTGGGAGGCAGGCATCACGGCCATAGAGGAGATAAAATGGCGACTCTCCTGTAGACTCATGTGGCTTTGTTCGGTAGGCAAACAACAATTGGGGCAGATACAAATCCCAATCTCTTCCAAATTTCTTGGCATGTTTAGCGATCATTGCTCTCAATGTGCGATTAAAATTTTCAACAAGCCCATCTGTTTGAGGGTGGTAAGCTGTCGTGTTGGTTTTCTTCATTCCCATTAGGTTGCATATATCCAGCATTAACGTGGAGAGTAGGTTAGGTCCACGATCAGACAACAACTCTTTTGGTGCACCATATTGACAAATAATTCTCTCCACTAGTAACCGAGCAATTGTTTCACTTGTCTGATCTGACATGGGGAAGGCTTCAACCCACTTTGTTAGGTAGTCCACAAAAACTATAATGTAGCGATTTTCTCTTTCAGTAGGGGGCATCTCGAGTATGTCTACACCCACTCGCTCGAAGGGTCCACCTACTTCAATTGGTTTCAGGGGTGGTTTGTTTCTGTGACCAGCTCCTCGATAAGAGGCACAAGTGAGACAGGCTCTGCAGTGCTTGAATACATCGGTGTACATTCCTTCCCACCAATAGCGTCTTGCAAGCTTCTCATACACACTCTTGGGTGAGAAGTGTCCGGCTAATGATCCAGAGTGACTTTCTTGTAGCAAGGTTTCCTGAATTGTAGATGGTGCTGCTATCCTCGTTCTGTGGCTTCTAGAACTGTCAATGAAATACAGCACTCCATCAATGATAGTGAACCGATCAGATTCCATTACTAATCTGCGTGCTTTCTTTTCATCAGCAGGCAGCTCTTTCTTTTCCAGGTAGGCAAGAATTGGCTGAAGGTTTGGATCTTCCTGTTGCAAAGTAGCAATTTCATCTGAGGATTGCTCATTTGTACTTGCTGAGATGCTCGCTACTTGTCTCTCGTAGTCATCGTTTGCCTCACCAATGGGTGATCTGGACAAAGCATCAGCATTGGAATTTTTCCGGCCAGGACGATAGCAAATCTCCAGGTCAACTTCAGCTAGCATATTTGACCAGCGGGCTAGCTTTCCAGACTGATGTTTTGCTTGGAGCATGGATTTCAGTGGGGCATGGTCAGTGTATACTGTGCATCTTTGACCGACTAGATAACTTCGAAAGTGTTTCACAGCCCACACAACTCCTAGGGCTTCGAGCTCTGTTACACCATACTGCTTCTCATGCTTGTTAATGCTTCTGCTTGCATAAGCAACTGGATGAAGTTGGCCATCTTCCTGCTCTTGTTCAAGAACGGCGCCTAATCCCTCGCCACTGGCATCAGTGTGCAGCACAAATTCCTTGGTAAAATTGGGATAGGCTAACACGGGAGGGGTAGTGAGCAGGTCTTTCAGCGTCTCAAATGACTCTTGGCAACGGAGTGTCCATTGAAATGGTACATCCTGTCTGGTCAGTGCATACAGTGAACTTGCAACTCTGGCAAAATTGGGAACAAATCGTCGATAGTAGCTGGCTAGCCCTAAGAATTGACGGAGAGATTTGACAGATGTTGGAGTAGGGAAACTCTTTACAGCAACTATCTTCTCGGGGTTAGGACGGATTCCACTGCTGGAAATGAGATGGCCTAAATAGAGTACTTCACGGCTGCCAAAAACACACTTCTGTGGGTGCAGCATCAATCCTGCACGTTGTAGTCGATTGAAAATTTGCTTTAGGTGCTCCAAGTGCTCTTCTATACTGCTCGAGAAGACAAGGATGTCATCAATATATACGGAGCAGAATTCACTCAGCCCAGCCAATACTTTCTGCATGACTCTCTGGAATGTGGCAGGGGCATTGCACAATCCGAATGGCATCACTCGGAATTCATACAAGCCATTGGATGTGATAAATGCCGTCTTTTCTCTGGAGCTCTCTTCCATGCGAATTTGCCAATACCCCGTCTTAGCATCCAGTGTGGAAAACACCGACTTCCCTTTGAGCTGATCCAACAGATCATCTATTCTTGGCAGAGGAAACACATCTTTTCTTGTGATAGCATTGAGTCGGCGGTAGTCCACACAGAAACGTAGACTTCCGTCTTTTTTCTTCACTAGGACTATTGGGCTAGCCCATGGGCTTGAGGACTCTTGGATAACTCTTGCCTCTAACATATCTCCTACCATCTTGTGGATTTCTCCCCTGACCAAAAAGGGTACCCTCCGGGAAGGTTGCTTGATAGGTGGATGACTTCCTGTTTCAATCTTGTGCTCCACTATGTCCACTTCCCCTCTTTCAGCTTTAGTAGTGGCAAACACATCAACAGCATTCAGGATGCATTCTTTGATGGAGGCAATTTCCTGTGGAGTGCGACCTTCCTCACAAATGTTGAGCTGACTCTCAAGCCTTGTCCGCTTTTCTTGGTCACTGGTGCGCGACTCCGACTTGATCTGGTTACAAAAATGTTGCTCTTCGGATTGTTCAGTCATACTCTCCTCAGTTACTGCATAATCCTCCACATGACCGAGCACAACTTCTGGTTTCAATTTTTGTGGTGTGTCAGTGGAGTTGTGGACCAGCAAGTAGACTCGTCCATTGTCATCTGGCTGCAGGAGTGCATCATCTAGCTGTAATCCAGTTTCTTTTGATAGCTCTGCACTGGGTGCAAATAAAATTGGTACATGTTTATTAGTGTCTACTTGTGCAGTAATCACAGTTGAGCATCTACTTGGTACTCTTGTTGGAGACACTAGTCTGACTTCAAATGACTTCAGCTCAGAGCCATCAGCATTCTTTGTCCCAGTAGCTTCCACACCAGTATCTGGGGTCATCAGTCCCAAAGGCATCGCTGCATTGGTTCCAAGTAGAAATGGCTCTCCATAAGTCTCAGCCAGATACACAGGAACTGTGACAGAAGCATCCTTCCATCCTATCTTCAGTTTGACTTTAGCTCCTATCGGGATAGTCCTCTGGCTGTAGTCCTTTAGTGTGAAATCAGGATCTACTGGAAGGAGAGAAATAGAGGATATATTAGCAGCTTTACCAATTGTTTTAAACAATTCGAAGGACATGATTGTGGCTGGTGACCCTGTATCTATTAGTGCTCTTCCAGGTATCCCAGCAACTTGAACATCCGCATAGTAGAGAGGGCCCACAGAACCAGTAACAGCCTTGGTATGATCTGGTGCCGTGACAGCTTTAACATCAACATGATCATTATAGGCCACTGTCATTCGCTGCAACTCGGCTTCTGCAAGCTCCTGCCGAAGGCGCTGGCATCTCTGATCCATTGTCTCTTCCTTTTCCAGCTGGATAGGTGCTGACTGGCTAACTATCACCATGGAGGTAGTGGACACACGAGCTGGAGTCTCAGAGGGTGGGTCCTTCTGTAGACAATCTTTCATTTTATGACCAAAGGCAGAACATTTACGACATCTTCCTTTAAAAGGCCTCTGTTGTGGTCTAGATTCTCCACTGACCTGCTGCTGGGTTTCCCCAGTCGTCACAGTAGATTCACCAGGCTCGCTCTTCTCAGTGGACATTGTGACTTGTGTCCTCCTCCTGTGTGGTGTGAACTGCTTGTTGGAGCCTTGTTCCCTCTTGTGCAGGTCAACGAGTTGCCTCTCTTGTTCCTCGGCAATTCTAGCTTGGTAGAGTGCATCATCAAAGGTATTAGCAGATGATGGCAGGACCTTTTCTTGCCATTTCCACAGTAGTCCCTGTACAAAGAGATCCCTCTTCAGCATGTCTTTGGACGCCTGGTCCATTCCTTCTCGGTTGCCATAACTCTTGTCAAACAATGCTTCAAAGTCTTGGGCATACTTGTCTACATGCTCATCAGATTGCTGCTTCCTCTTAATCAGCTGTGCCGAACGGAGAGCATCTCTCTTGGGTGGCTGTAATCGTTTCCTCAGTGCTTCTACGGCAGTAGTGAAAGAGCCTTTGACCTCTGCGGGGAGTGTCTCGTATACTGCCTCCGCTCTCCCAACTAGGTGTAGTTCAAACTGCAGTAACTTTTCTCGCACCGACCATCGGCAGATCTCCGCATGTTTTTCAAGTTTCTTGATCCACCTGTTGAATGCTTCTTCATCGTCTAACTTCTCGCCGTTAAATTCCGGGACGGATGGTAGCGACAATCGCCTCGGAGCGACCGAAGGGCGGCCCTCACCAACTGAGTCACTGGTAGAGAGTAGTAGATCTCCTCCTCCTCCATCGCTAGACTCGGAGATTGCAGCCTCTAACTCAGCAATTTTGCTTTCTTTGTCTGCGAGCTGGCGTTCCAGGGTCCGGATTCGCTCCTCCCCACGCTCTTTTTGCACATGAGCCAGCTCCTCCCTCGTCTGCAGCTCGCGAGAATGAGCCCGAGCGAGATCGTCTCTCAGTGCGTCTTTAGCCCGCATGATAGCTAACTCGCTGTCTCTTTTGAGATCCTCTGCTGTCCTCTGCAAGGCCAGTAACTCCTGTTTCACTAGCTCCGTGCGTTTCTTTTCAGCCTCAACCGCACCAGCTATCTGCTTGTGGAACTCTACTGTCATCGCAGCTTTTACCGCTGCCTCAATAGCTTCCTTCGACTGCGCTGCAGCTTCCAATCTCTGCTGGAGCTCCTCCACGAGCTTCTCTAGCTCAGGTTTTGTAGGCATCCTGGCAGAACTCCCGGTCAATATAGTAGATTGGTAGTGGGACCTCCAAATGTAGCGTGGCGGTCAGCGCACGCAGGGTAAGTTGATCTTAGTTAGGGATCATTGAATGAGATTATAGAGGAATCTGCCCAAATACGAGTTACGCACAGTATTTATAGGGATAGCACAACAGACAGAAAGGTGAGAGGTGAACAATGATAACAATAGAAGTTCCATAAACAATTATCAATATCTATAACATGTATGTGTCCAATTAATGACAATTCACACCTCAATAGACTCAGTCAAAATAGTGTCTTTTCACAATAGCGTATGATCCAAAATATACAGTATCTATGGACATACGTGAAAACAGGGACTTTCCCTGCATTCAAAACCGTTCAAAAGCGCGTTGTCTAGGATCTGAAAGTAAAAATCAAAATTCTGAGAAGAAAAATTTTCAACTCTTTCTTCACTCTCCATGTACATGTAAAAATTTTTAGATAAAAACCTTCCGTAAGTTAATTACATTACATTAAGTTAGTTACATTACATTACATTACATTACTCATACGGAAATTCTTTTATCTTAGTGTGTAACTACTTAGTGTGTAATTTTTAGTATGGACAATTTGGGCATATAATTTTGCTCATATCTCCATGCCTCATCAGATTGACATCCATCTCATTATGCTTGGTTAATCTTACACAAATCTATTCTATAATTATAATAATATGTGACATGCATGAAATTCACTAATTTTTAGGAAAATTGATGACCTTCATTGTGAAATGACATGCACCTTTGATAAATTCAATTTTGAATTTTTAAATCATTTCAAATCGATTCCATACAAGTATGTCATTGTGGATTCACCAAAAGTAGTTGATAAAGATGACTGTTTTGAGTTTCTTCATGCACATGTTTGTCGTCATGGAGATGTTAACCGCTGTCTTCAACTAACGGCTGAGAAATTTCTTCATCTCCACCAACTGAGTGAGTGATGGCTACTGTTGTAAATTCAAGCATGGCATGCTGGGCATCCAGAAGATTCCCCAGCCCATCATATCTACTAGTACATGTATCTATTGGTGATAGTCTATAGGCTAATACACCCCCTCCACATATAAGCCCTCCACCCCCCCCCCCCCCCCCAGCCTAAGTTCTTAGTGCTTTTTGATGACTCATTGATCATGACATCAGCATGTGATTTGTCCGGCTGGTCGGCCTGCAAATGCAAGGCGCTCAGTGTGCCGAGGGTTTTGCACTATAGTGCTTCATTCCATCAGCATTAATATTCTATTGTGGCAGCTACTATTTGGGGTGTGGCTTCTATTGGTGAACTTAGATTTATCCCTCAAATACTTGATTGTTGTATTTTGCGTTTTCCTTTTGCCAATGAGTTATGGCTAGCTTGAGCTATGCCAGGTGCCACGTGCATGATATGATGTACCCATGCTTGTGATGACCATTACCGTACCACACAATAGACCTTGCTTGACCATTCACGTTTCCGGACATTGACCTACTGTATTTATGCATACTGGGGATGTGATGAGTACCTTTAACAAGATTGTTGTTAGCAAAGGCTTACCACCTCGATGATTTGTATCACTCTAGTTAGTTATTTGCTACCTAAGTGCGTGTAGGGGCTAAAGTATACTCACCTTTCTTAACTTTTGCACACAGATCCGGAAAAAAGGACATATCACAAGTATGACATGATTGTCTATCCCAAGAAGACCCAAGTATCTAAATCATGGATGGAAAAGGTGGCTGACTATGCCAGCAGATTCAAAGGGTGGGTTACTCGAAAGAAGAAAGCAGGAGGATCGAAAGATGAAGAAGAGTTTGTTCCAATGGATTTCTATGATATGAGTGTATTTAGTTTACATTCCTACCTTGAAAAGTATAAAGATATTGTGTGTGAAGGAAGGTTTCAGCAAGGAACAAATATTATTGAAATTGTCAACAGTGTTGCTCATGTGTTCAATTCATTATTATCTTTTGCTGTATCTACACAAGGACACACTAGGTATGGTTCTCGTACAGTTCTTGAACAAGTACCGGATACTAATAAATATAAAGAGGTTTGTTGAAATAATTATTACTACTATTCATTATAAAATGTCATTTTTATAGGAAATAAAAGGTTGGACGCTATCAATACTGAAGAAACTAGAAGATGATCCCCTTCAAGAACCTGGAAAGCAACTCACTGCAGCTTTTTTTATCATTGCATGCCTGGAGAAAAATTTTAAGACTTACCAGCATCTTCCACATTCAGCTATACTATCTCTGGTCAAGATGATCACACTTTATCCTGAGCCTGAGAAAAGATCCTGCCCTGATTATGACTTCCTTAAAAGTTGTCTTCAAAGTGATAGTCAGAGGTATGTGCTCGCTCACTGTTCGAGGCTTTTGGCATAATATGTTATAGTTAGTACACCTCTACAAGTGCTGTATGGAATACAGTGCAGGAGTGTATTACTGTAGGTCGGGTTTTAATTGCGAGAATCTATTAAATGCGAATTGCAAGGTTTTCAAGAGCTCACAATTAATTGATTCACAAGAATAAACTTACGCAATGAATTGATTTATAGAACATTGATCACGTGATAATGCCACGTTGATAACGATACATACGTATGTACAGCTAGCTACAGATACGCAATCAGTTTATTACTGTCGATCGTTGACAAGACTACCATGAGTCTCCGTCGATATTCAACATCCAGTTTGTAAATATGATGACCACACACAACACTCTCCAAGATAAACGTGGCACTTGGACTAGCCATCTGAACCACAATCAATCTGGTGCTGCATTCTATTGATAGCCCATCCACGTGTTGCTCAAGCCACTCCCTCGTACTCAGATTGAGGGGTGTGGCTTCGCCGTACACATCAAACGCATTTATTAGATTTGCAATGTAGCTTGAAAAGACTAGTTTGCAATTATTAAATCATGCAATTAAAACCCAACCTACGGTATTCCATACAGCACTTGTAGAGGTGTGTTAAAGGCATTGTGTCATGATATAAGGGCTATTATTAGTAAATTAGAGTCACATGTGACATAACTGCACCCACTAGATTGAAATCCCACATCGAGTTTTCAATCAATGGCTGTAATTTGCAGTTCACCATGGAAGGCCTTCAGCCAGCAGCGGAAGATACGAGGTCTAGATCTATCTGGTGATAGGCGCTGAGGCTACTGTGGTCATCATCTAGCTAGATCTGCCATGTACAAATTAATACTTGCTTACCTTTAGCTCACAAGGCAGCAGTGCCGATCCCACTGAACGAGAGTAGCTAAGAAAGCAGACAGAAGCACTGGTCTAGCTGGTTGTCAGCTCCTGTAGCACCATGTGTACCTTGCTTCTCCCTGTACCTCTATTTTGTGTGTTTAGGAGCAGTTTAGTATGTGCGCGATTTATTACGATGTATGTAAATGTTAGTCCACGCTTCTCCTTATACTAGATTTACTAATCACTGCTTATATCGTGACATAATGCCATTAATTGGCTTGTATCCACTGTTGCAATAGCACTACAAGTGTGGTGTCTATGACCACGAGGGCAGGTAGTAGTTAGCTACACCACAGGACCAATATATTAACCACAGTGCAATATGGAATATGTTACCCTGGCAGATAGTGCAATTTTGAGCAATATGGTAATGCTCGTCACGTTTATAGGTGTGCATGGGCGTAAAACATTGCAAATGCACACCTTCCCTATACAAACATAATAATTATCAAAGTGCCATAACTTTTAAAGGTGTGAATCAAAAATCCATTCCATTAAATTTTTAGTTTTGACCCATTCTGTGTGCCCATAATTGAAAAATTATGGCCCCAAGTGCTCTCAAAAGCTCCATGAATTAGATTATTTACAAGCCCAGTTCATCCAAAGTAGAAAAATACTTAAACAATTTGCATGTGTACGTACATCCAGGCTTATTAACACTCAGAGGACTATAGTCACAGATCTGTGACAGAACTGGCTGGACTTTATTAAAACTTGGCCAGTTCAAATAGTCTCAGAGGACTATAGTCAGAGATCTGTGACAGAACTGGCTGGACTTTATTAAAACTGGTTAGATTAATATCAAATAGTGCAATGACACTCAAAGGACTATAGTCACAGACTTTATTTAAACTAACTGGTCTTACTAACCTAGCCCGTCCCCTAAGGGTTAAAATTTTCCCATGTATAATTTTTAATTAGTAATGGCTCATGTATACAATGTATATGAGATAGAAATAAATGTGACATTGTATGATATGTTTAAAGTGGCAGTTGAGAGGTTGATTGGACACTCAGTGGCTGGGTAGTGTCAGGTGATCTTGCTCCTCTGATAGACTAGCCTTGTAAGAGCCTGGGTACGAAGCTACTGATAGACATGATAGACTCCAAAGTGCAAAACTTGGTCAGTATCGTGTCTAGTTCAGAGTCACAGCATAGGAGACGTCTCTTTTCTCAGCTACCATTGATGTGAGTCTCTAGAACATTGTTGCAGCACGTCCCATTCAACCGGTCGTGGACAGCACTATTGGTGTAAAAGTTGCATGTTCAACCTCATGCACTCGCTGCCTTCCCTTTTCTTGCTCATGCCTGCTATAATATTATATAGATGAAAGGGGACCATGACACTTAATTTTGATTGGGTGAATACCCTCACATAAACAAATGCCTTTCAAACAAGTGTTCCTCCCCAGAATCTATACATTGCAACATTAAGTCAAGCACTGTCTTTGGTGATGGCCGAGCAATGAGACAAGGATTTGCCTGAAAGCAGTTGTAGGTGGGGTTCAGTCATCACTCCATGGCAGACTTTGGTCAGTAGCACATGTAGCATGGCTATGATATCTCTTACTTGATTTATGTCTCACTGCTGGGATTGCCTGGGAAGCCTCCTGTTTTGCAAGTTTAATAGAGCATGCTCAACACTGGTCCAGGATGGTTGCCCACAACTGCAGTAGGATAGCGAGTTTTCGAGTGGCCAACCATATCGAGGGAGGGACTGTCTCTGAAGCAGCTTTGTACATAAATGCATAGCAATTTGGAAGTAGTCATCACTGGTAAAAATGCGCAAGCGGAAATGGTCGTCAGTAATAAAAGCGCATACTTGAGTATGCCATGCCATGTGTTCTGAGTCAGCATTTTCACAAGGTTAGTATCTTGCGATTTTCGATTTTGGGCCCAGTTCGTGGGGTCAATGGTCAAATGCTGACTGCTTTAACCCTATGCTTACGGGATTTTGAACTTAGCCTCGCAAATAGGATGTTGCGGTGGTATAGTTGTGGGTAGAAACAATGAGCAAAGAACCACAAGGTGATTAATTAGTATGCAAATACCTCAGATGTCGATTGTTTCCATTCAGTTAGCTATGGGATCAGTAGGCTTCTTGACTTGCCTAATTTTGGAAGCCAGAACCGTGCCACTGACAACAGTGAAGGCTTAGAGTCCCTGATTTTTTCAGTGACTCTAAGCCTGTGGCCTATTGTGAATATTTTTGTGAAGCTTCAGACTGGATTAAAGATAAATAGCGTAATATCTTACAACCATGAGTTGTGAAGGAATTGTATACTCTTTCGACAAGACTTTTTTATACTGGCAATGAATCATTGATGGTTATTCAGCTGTCATGTACACATCCTTCATGTTAAAGTCTCTCTAACACTTGTACATGTGAAAATAATTCATGCACTTTCAAGCAATATAATAATTGCATGCCATCTTTTAAGGGTGCTGCACCACCGCCCACACACTTTTTTTGAGCGGTTGCTATGGACTACATTTCAGAAACTACAATAGCTACTTGAATGAAACAAGCACCATTCTGGAGGCACTGTGAAACTCAGTAAATAAACCAACCCTAGGCGGTTGAAGTATTACGGGGGTAATATTACAGATGCCACCAGCTACAACCTTCAAATGGATAAAACTCACTTCATGTTTACTTTCAGAAGCTGAAATTTTGGTTGCATGCATATCTCAACAAGGACAATCGATTAACGGAGAGCTTTTGCCAGCGCTGCACTGGTAAGTTCGATTTTTCACACATGACATCATCGTTTTGGCAAATTGGATGCATGTATTTGGAAAAACTCTCCGTTACGGTCTAGAGCATGCCACGGGGAATCTACATTCCAAATTTTGTCCCATTCTGATGAACACAGACCGAGTTTTACAAAGTTATGCAGTTAATGAGCTAAAGCATGCATGATGGAATGTAATTATACGTCACTACCATTTCAGCCCCGCCCATCTGACAAGCGATCGCGAGGAGGAATCTTAGTACAGGTGGTGACTTTGAAAAAAGCCGGTTTATTTGGCGGTGTTGAAGACAAGTGGAGACTGCAATTCTTTCGCAAACCAGGCCAGAGAACCTCCAGAGAGTGTTCTAGAGTCAAGCTGCAGGAGGACAACCACACGGACACCGCTAGCGCTAGCGCTTGGGTTTGACAATATCGCAGAGTTGGTCACACAGTGACCCCGCTATCCAGAAGGGCCTTGCTGAACTCCTCGCTGTCTTTGGAAGAGGACCTGAGATCCTGTAGGGTTTCTAAGGACAGCCCCAACTTGTTCAAGCGTTTAGCTTGAGCGTTAGTTACTCGCTTGCCAAGTGAACTGAGGATTTGTGTGTTTGGCTGCTCGTGTGTAGAACCCAAGCTATTTCCTTGAGCATCCAAGTGAGGGGGTGCAGCTGTGTTGGCAGTCACAAGGTTCTCTGGCTCTGGTTGCAGTGTGGATTGCTGCTCTGTCTCCATAGGCTTAGCCTCGGGCCTGGGGACGAGGCTACCATAGGCTCTGTTTCAAAGCTTCTCTCTACTTCCATGCCATCAAGATTGACAGGAACTATCCAAGTGGAGTGAATGTATAATTTTTTATGTGCATACTAATTACAATGCGCACGCGCGTATTGTGTGATGTGTTAATAGCAATGAATATCATAAGAAGCTTGTGGTTTGTGGTGGACTGTGGTTTGTGGTCTTGTGCTGATAATGCATTCCTGCATATTCTAATGGTTGTTAGGTGCAGCACCCTTAAGAAGATAGGATAAGTGCCTAATTTACACCGTTTTGCATATATAAATTGTATATCAGTTACAGTTATCATAAATGCTTGAATCACAGCAAAAAGCATAATGAGTATAGTATAAGAAAAGAGCGGTATAGAAGTATAATGATGTTAAACAAAGCAGAGTGTATTATCAGTGTCACCATTTTTATTACGTCTGTGCAAAAATGCAGTAGTAAAAATTATAGCTAGTTCTTGGAGAAACTTAATTATAGTGAGCTTGTACAGACAACGATTATCACCTCGGTTGTTTATAGACTAGTTGCCTCATATACAACGCATAGGTTCAGAGATCACAAACCAATTTACTAAGAAAATCACTGATGTCCTTAAGTGCTAGGTATTAAATATCCTGAGTATAGTATTTTAATGCAACTATAGTTTCCAAGGCATGTTTCAGCCACATGATTATAGGGGCTTTATAAATGTTATCAGGATGAGGCCATATGATATTATGTATAATTCTATCTGTGACAATCATCATTCACTATGCAATGCTAATATGGATTGAACTAGGTACCTGGTTATGTGTAAAGACTAAATCGTGACACTGATATTGGACACACCAATATAATGCACAAAATGTTTGCTAATATTGGTACTACATGTACATGTATAAGAGGAAAGTGTGCAAAAACTATCAACATGAGTACTGAGGAGTATGTAGCTTGGGTTTCATGATTTTGAACATGATAGCATCACAGATATTCAGCCAAGAATAATTCTTGTCTGAATATCTGATATGCTTACAAGTTGACAATTGTGACTGTCTATGGGAAAACCCGGCATATGGGATTTTTTGTGAAAATCAAGTTTGATGTATCTTTGATAAGCTCTACCCTAGAGCTAGCCTTGTACCCAGGCGTTCGGAGGGGAGGGGAGAGAGAACGCCTGGTACACACTGTTTGCGCATGCGCTTAATTTACTTACGATTTATTGCGTAACGGAAGCTGATGACGTATACGTAAATATTAAAAACCGACCGTGATGTAAGATACAAACCTCTGCGCACGCGCGCGTATGGCACGCTATATTTAACAATCGCTAAATACACCGATAGGTACGCTTGATCTTGATACAATCATAAGTGCGCGAGGCGTGGCCTCATACGTCATCGTTACACGGAGGATTACTGAAGTATCCTATTTTCCGAGATATCTCGGAAATTAAGCGCATGCGCAAACAGTGTGTACCAGGCGTTCTCTCTCTCCTCCCCTCCGAACGCCTGGGTACGAGGCTACCCTAGAGCTAACCCACCTGCAAGTTTGAGACTGATCACGCACTTCGCTTTGGAGACAGCCTGCTTTGTTTGCGATCACGCTACACGCATAGAAAACGAGAAATTACAGTCTGAAGGCGTTGCTATGTACGCGTATAGCGTTTCCGTATACTACGCGTGAACCGGAAATCAATTAATTTGACTTGGGCGGAGCCGTTCGAAAAGAGCATAAAGGTTAAGTTAGTCTCGAACTTTGTCGTCGATATCGAGAGCTGCTTCTTCTTCGATGCCTAAGAAGCTTAAAAGGTGAGTCAACATTCAGTAGTTCGACGAATCTAGCCATAGCTAGATAGCCCGCGCGCGCGAATTCTAATTAACACCCTTAGCAATGGGCTCCGTGTGCTAGCAGCTGTCAGGCTTGGTAGATCGAGGGGGCTGTAAAAAAAAGGCTTATTTATAACTTACGCCTAGCCTCCGTAGACGACGGTAACAGTTAGAAGACAGGTTCTTTGACATAAATATGACAAAAGCTGGACTTTGACAATTTTTGACCTGATGTACTATAAACACGCATTGCATGATTTGCGCAATAATCCCATATGCCGGGTTTTCTCATAGACGGTCACAATTATCAACTGTTCACGCTCAGGCTTACAAACTCTTGTAGCCATTTTTCATAAATATTGCCGACCAGTGCCTATGTTAAAAAGAAGGTTATAATAGAAACAATGATGAATATGGCTACTCAATCCAGGGATCTGATACAATAGCAAATGGCAAATTTGGCTGGTGTGTAGGGAGCCCCTGACTCTATGTTTGAGCTTTCTACCTAGGGTAAAATCCTGAAGTTTGGTGCACAAAGAATTAGAGGCAAGCTGGAGCTAACAGGCAATACCGCCACAACAATTAATGATCATTTACATGTAGTATGTAAACACTCTTGAATATTCCATTTTTGAGTGTCCAAGATGTTTGAACATGCATGAAATATCGGTGGTCAGCACTCTCAGGAAAAAATTGAATTGGCGTACATAGGCACCGATCAGATAAAAAAGAAGGAAACTTTAAGACTCTATTCATTCTTATCGTTTGTCCGAATATCGATATAAAACATTTTCTGCACTTGGATGGAGGACTATAAATATAAATTTGCAGATCTCTCTCGTTAGTAAACAATCTCAAGCCTAAGGGTCCACAAGAATATTTTTGTAGCTTACAATCTCTATTGGGGTATTCCATTTATTAAGCATACACTCCTGCTAAGGATACTATACAATTTTCGCATCCCCCGGACGATGTGGATGTAACGTACTCTACATTACTGGGACAAAGAGTCTAGCGTGTTGCCTATGTCCCTTCAAACAGCCTACCTCCTCCCCACCTCCATGCCTTATATCAATGGGTATGCCATCCTCATAGTAACTATTACCATGGTTTAACACCACAGACATAGTCATAGGTCCCAGCCCCTTCCAGCAATGCTGCTGTGGCACCCCAAATAAACGTGGATCAAATTATCCCCTTCTTGAGCAAGGGTGTACCATCAATAAAATGGAATTAAGCAAGATGCCATGCCGAGTAGTAATTGCACACTAACTACCTCACCTTGTGATTCTTTGTTCATCCACAACTATACCGCAGCAACACGCTGTTTGCTTTAAGTTCAAAATCCTGTGAGCATGGGGTTAAAACTGGCAACGTTTGACCTTTGACCCCATGAGCTGGGCCCAAAATTGAAAATCGCTAGTATCTTAGCTGCTAGCAGGTAGCTATACTAGTGTCATTTGTGTATAGCGATATAACCACAGTCTGCTAATGGATCAACTTCTGACTTTGAGAGTTCCAGGATGCTAACACTGCTGTGATTATTGTCAGCCGACGCTACAGAGCGATCAAGCCTCACTATTGCCAAGTAATTATCATGAGACCTCAGCTTACTCGATGGAGCTAGGCTACAGCTACACAATGGCGAATGCTAGCTAGCCTTGACTCCAGGTTCTAGAGAGCCTGTGTCCATGGTGGCTTCGTGGCCCATCCCATCCCATAATACTCATCAGCCTGTGTTGTGGTTAATACATGCCCATCATGCATGTGTGTGCCTTGCCATGACATGGCAATACATTACAGGTCTATATTAAGTACATGTAATACACATTCACATAGCTAGTATGTACATTGTACATGAACAATCCACATCATGTTATGTGTATGTTCGTGGTGAGTATCTGAGTATTGCGATGATGTTATGTGGCATTCTTGAATGGCTTTGTGACATCATCAGCATGTAAGTCACTATAAAAGACTAGCCGAGCTATGTACTGAAAGTGAAAGTCAAGTACTAAAACTTTTATGTCTCCCGTCATCTGTTCACAATTAGATGGTCGAGGGGTGACTCAATCTTTCGATATAAGCTTCTGAAAATGTATTCAAATTAATGTAGTTATTATGGGAGACAGTGTCAAAACATGGGATATCTTGGCCTCAAGATGGAATTGAAGATTCCGTATAAATAATTTAGTACAAATGTCGATAGGTATCAAGTGAAAGCTATGCATTGAGGCTAGTAACCAAGCAAACATATTTTTGGTGAATTACATTATGACATCCATGGTAGTATTTTTCTACTTTGGATGTAATTTAATTTGCGATTTGTATATGTAATCACACACATTTGAGTCCAATTAGGGAAATATTGTAAAGTCTGGTTAATAAGCGCACATGCTTATTAAGCGCATACTTCCTTCCTGTAATGTTTAATAAGCACATGTGCTCAATAAAGATGATAGTATTATTGATCACTTGATTGAGAGTTGTCCGTGCAAAGTATAGCTACTATTTGTTCTCTAACCAGTTTTTGATAGCTAGCTGCATGAGGGCGAACATTGTGATCTCTATTGCCACAGCATAATCCAGGGATCGGACCATTCTTGACCTTGACCATTGAAATGAGTCTCACTGAGCAAGACAGCTATTTTGCCACAGTTTTCTAGTAGTGATGGCTTTCAATCATACTTTCATGAACTACAACAGTAATGGTCTCCATCTCGCAGACTTCAGACTTGCTGGCTTGTTTAGCTCGAGCGCTTACTCGTGCCAACAGTGGCGGGACCAATTTTTCATTCTCTATTAAGCACACATCACCTAAAAGGCGCATATTTCCTTACCACCAAGAGTGATAAGCACATGCACTTATTAACAGTAATTGTACTAGCAATAGTCAAAATTGGATGAGGTGAAGCTGAGTTTAATTTTACTATTGCGTGTACAATTATTCCCTAATCGGACAAGAATGCATGTGATTGCCTATTAATCGTATAGTTCCAGTGTCTTTATAGTTGGTAATGAGCTGCCAGTGGCTAGTATACTTCAAGTCCAACGCAGATGTCAAATCTCATGCTACTGTCTTTAGCAGCTGGGAACGGCAGAATTTACAAGGTCACTAGCTAATATGGGATAGGGAAGCAAACCATGAAATGAATGCCTCTATAGCTACAGACAAAGGTAACTTGGTAGGAAGCGGGATTTTGTGCATGGTCAGGGCTGAGTCTCATCAGTCTGTATGGAGTATTTGTAGTTGGATGAAAATGAAGGCACAAAAGCACAAAATGAAGGCTTAAGTCTATTAGTTGACAGAACAGGCGGGGCTGGGTGTAGTCAAGACTGACTAGCCTTGTCAACAACTCGGCCACTGTGAATTAATCAGCACACGCCATGCTCGAAATAAGAGTACAATTATGAACCACTCCCAGGGCAATAATTCAAGTACAATTAGGGATTAATCAATACTCGAATGTATAGGGGAAAGTATAGGGCAAATAAGTAACTATACAATTACAAGCAGGGGGGCTCACTTTGCTCACCCCCTGCTGCACTCAATTCAGATACCTTCCATCACAAAGCTACATACCTGCACACATGCATGCTATAAGGTTGTAAACAGTGCTGTGAAAGGGCAGACCTTACACACATGAAGAGCTCAAAGGAGAGAGTAAAGGGCACTAATTATGTAAGCAGCACGCACCTGTATTGCAGTGGTATAGCATAATTTGTGGTGCATGTGCATTTATTTCATCCTGTTTGGGGCACGTGACCTAAGTAATCAACAGGCCAAGAAACTCATTAGTTTGCTCGCCTTCTCTCTCATAAGACCTGTGAAGGCAAGAAGCCAAAAGCAGACTACTACCTCTGTGGCGATGGCCCGGACAGTATTTTCTTGTGAATCAAGCCGCTTAGCTAGCTGCAGTCCATTACATATAAGTGTCCATTACATATAAGTGTCCATTATCGTGTGGTTTTTGTACATTCCGACCAAGAAGCTAGTGTTCGTGCCTGTAGCTAGAGCCACGGCTGGCAGTCATAGGGTTTGCCCAATTCTAGCTTCTGTTGCTCAATGGCCGGAGATACAGCCTCTTGTTTCTAGGGGTCAAATCGTTTCACTGACCTCCTGTAACAGATGAATGCACGGATGGACAACTATAATCTTAATATAATATGGGTTAAAGCACAATTTGCGTGTACTGATATTTGCAAGTTGTACATGGATATGGTAAGGGTCAACAAATTCTAATGCTCAGTACACATCGATGGTAATGCTAATCAACTTTGATCATAGCAGGTAGCAACTACAAGTTTTGACACCACGAACATTTGCATCCCCCACAGCTGTACAGTCTACCGAAGGTCCATAAGGATGGGGTTCCACTGAGGCCTATTGTCTCAGCAATTGGTTATCCAACATACTCACTCACAAACACAACATGAAATTTTATGCCAGACCTATTGACAAGGAGAGGACAATGGTCTAATATCAGCGAGGTCCAGAGATGCCGCTCCTGTGAAATTAGATTGAAAGGCACCATAAGATGTTTTTATGTGTTTTGTCTGGCTAGCTATCTTGTTGATAGGTGGTACGTAGCGTCGACATTTGTACACGAATTTCACACTTGCACTGCATGGTACCGCCTAAGTTTATTCTAATAAAGCGAAAGAAATTTCAAAATTGAACATTTCATGTTCACAATACAGTAAAATTCCGTACGCAAATCATGCAGCATATGCCAACTGACACTGATCAGTGCATCCACTATAGTTCACACCACCAGAGGAGAGTACTGAGGGGCACACTGTGCTCAATGAGGGACAGGGCATACAACCTCTGCCAGGATACAGCCAAGAATGAGCAGGGAGCTTTCACAACTTGAGAAAGTTTTCGAGTCCAATGGCTACCCAACATCATTCATCAAACAAATTCTTGGTAGATCTCTGAAGCAAGCCGCCAATGCCAGTTCCTCTGGAAATGAAGAACAAGAAGAGAGGAAACCCAAGCTGCTCCATCTACTGTGGGGTCAGTGAGAGGATAGAGTGTGGACGCCGAACTCTAGGTGTAAGGGCAGTGTTCAAATCACACCACACCCTCAGAGGAACTGTTCTGTGAAGAACACCATACCAAGAGAATGCAAGCGAGGTGCTGTGTACAAGAAACAGGACGTAGCCTTAATGAAACATGTAGAATCAAAGAACATAAATGCAGTCAAAATAGGAGACATGAATAATGAGGTAGCTGCACATGCCTGGGAGCTAAACATGCAGTAAACTGGTCATTGACTAAGGTGAGGTCGACAGAACAGTTCCTCTGGAAGAGAAAGGTACTTGGAAGACATCCACATCCAATGCAAGCCAAGAACTTCAAATCTAGGCTGTGGACTCTAATTGAACCCAGTTTGGTTACCACTGATTCAGCAATCGAAGTAACCAGGCTTCTGCATCACCACCTTCTTTCTTATTATCTTTTGTATCCTTCTCCTTAACCTCTCTCCCCCTCACTTCACTTTGTCAGCATTACTATTAGCACTACACTGAAGTACAGGGGCTTCCTTGCTCAGCTCGGAGCATGCATGCGCAATTATGACCATGTGGTAATGAGAAACTCCCTTGCAATTCTTACATCAAGGACAGTCAGTACAGAGAAAATTGACAGCTAGGATTATAGAAACATTTTGATAGACACTGGTGATAGGTATTGAGTAGTGGATAGTCCACAACTTATAGCTGGTGAAAGCAAAGGATCCGGCAGCCTTCAGCCAAGAGAAGATGACGATTTTAGATGTCACGAAAAAGAGTTCAACAGGCGAATCAAGTTCAGCGATGCTGTAGCCATGTAGACACTGTGAAAGTTCCAAGAAGTAGAAATCCATGTTTGACGTCCATTGCTGCTGAAAAGAAGCCAGCATCGAGGTTACAACATTTTAAAGTCGATGCACGGTTTTGTCTGGTGGATCATGGAGTCCAGGACAACCGTAGACTTGTAGCCACTGTGGTTCTTCGTGAAGGTAGCTCACCCTGTTTGACATCCTTGGAGCCGGTGATGGAGTTGACAATGGTGCTTGAATAGCTGTGGCAAGCAAGAACAATGTTTTAGAAGCTTGCAAGGAAGCCATACAAAACTCAATTGAGCCTGTGTAAGAGACCTCACTTCACTCGGAATTATACATACACATACATATACACGTACACATACACACAGAAAACTTCAAATTTTAATTTTTCAACCACACCCCCTCTCTTATTATCCACTTTTCTTCCTCTCTTTATCTGGGTTGTGCTTCCTGTGGTTAGTTCAGTTTATCAGCTGAAGAAGACCTACGAGGTTGAAAGGTTATGATTATATTGTTGCAACCTGTTACAGTCAAAGTTGATTAGTATTACCATCAAACTATATCTCTACGTAGCAATGAAATCTCTACAGTATTATTCAGTACACATGTTAATGTTTGCAAGTACAAAATTTGCATTTTGGGCCAATCCCACCACATATAAGCCCCCATCTATTTTAGCCAAACCTCAGTCTTGCGAATAAGTCCCCTCTACAGTACAACTCACGTGAAAGGTAAACACAACATGCGTGGGAGACACACGGGGATCCCGCATCTTATACGAATGTAAATGGTTTCCTACACACGTGAGCTTTGTGGGCTACACGCATGCGCATTTGTGTGTGGGCAGGATGCACACGCATGCAATCAATTAATGTTTGGGCATGGTCAATTTTTTTGAACATGCAATTGCCGAGGAAGAGCCAAGAATCGACAGAAAGCTTCAAGAACCCAACGTAGATCGGAGCAAAGGCAACGACAGACTTCAAGCTAGTCGACTAAGATGGCAGAAACTTTCAGAGCGGCTGCAAATACAATGATATTTGTAGCCACGATCAATTGAGCAACCTCAAGTGATCGACAAAGACAACGGTTATGTAGGCAGACACTCGAAGGTCAACGCTCACTTCGATGGTTAGGCTAGCAGCACTCCAAGGTTAGCCTACTAAACAAAGAATTCAGTTGGCCATGTGGGTGTCAATTTTCCACAAATATGTTACGTGTGCTTGTCACACGTATAGCATGCAGACTTCACAATACTTACACGCGGGAAACGTGTAGTCGATCTGCATGTATCCCACGTATCTCCCACGGGAAGCACACATGTAACGTTTACCTTTCACGTTAGCTGTACTGTATATTCTGTGAGTCTTGCCATCAGAATGCTTAAGCCTACGAAAATAGTTACAGCTATATGCCAGTCATGGCTTATATTATGATGACCATCACTGACCAATAATTGTGAGCGATCTCCAGGCTATTTGATGAATTGAATGATGACGAAGTAAGCCATGATGTGGCACAAATAGTCCCCAGTTTTGGCTGATGTTAGTATGCAGGTAGGGGGTATATTTATAGGCAAATAACGCAAGTGAAATTTTTGAGACTATGCCCATACCTGCATGTAATACTTCTATTATATACATACACACCTCAACCCATATTATAGTACATGTGCAGAAGTTAGTATTTATGTTGGTCACTTGTGCAAGAAAGTTGCTGGAATGAAGAGTGATGGATCCGCTATTGATTGGTTGCTGGCACTCCCTCTGTATCACTTTCTGAGGGAGCAATCTGAGCCATTTGGTGAACCTGAGTTAACTATTATCTGGGAGAGAGAACAGAGTCTTGGCTTGAAAAGTGGACAGCTAAAGGCTAATAAGACTGAGAAGTGAGTCTTCCCTGATCCACTGGTTCCTTTGTTGATATAATTATTAATACTTTTATGCAGTTTTGTAGGTACTCACTACCATGAAGTTAAACCCTATTTTGCTTTGGATCCACTACTTCGTGCTGTGTTTGTTGCTCTTACACCTAAGGCTGAGTTTGCTCTACTGTGTCAACGGATGCCTCCCTTTCTCACAGCTTCTTGGCTTACCCATACAATTCTGGAAGAAAAAATAGTGGACAAAGAAATGGTACAGATATCACTATAATTTTTGGCTGTCAGGCTATAAACTAAAATTTAATTACAATGTGCAGGTTAAGAAATGGACCTCAGATATTCAGAGCATAAAAGATTCCCTAGTTGGACAGGACAATAGGTAAATATGACTGTGAAATATTTGAATATGCACTGCCACGACAGTGTCATGACCTGATTGATCTTATAGTGTCAAAGAGCTTTCATTGATGGTGATCTCGTCATGTCAAATATTTGATTTTGCCTGGAAGAAGGAACCTACTTCTGAAAGTGCCTTTGTGTTAATGTGCCAGTCGGCTTCATATATCTTGCATGTTGTGGCCAAACTTGATGAGTGTACTGCTAAGGATATTGACAGTGAATGGCAATGGGAAGATAGAAGCAGAGTGTTTAGCCAAATGAAAGAAGCACTTTCTAAATGGATTGCACGTAAAGATGTAATTGGTGGATCTATATTTGGAGGAGAGGTTTCGGAATATTACTACAGAATATCAGCGAAGAAAAATAGAGGCGATAGAGAGTTGCAGGTATACTGAATTTTGTTATCAGTTTTTCGTATGTTATTTATGTTATCTTTCCCCATATAGTTCTGGAATGAACTACTTTCAATTGATGGTGCAACTCAACAAACAAGTGATGACTGGCACAATATAATCAAACAGTTGATAGACAAGCGCATATATAGTGTGGTATGTTTTCAAAGTACCTTTTGCATGACATGACCTTTGCCCACTAATGCCACAAGCACATAACTCCCCATCCTGCTCTCTAACTTAGTAGTTTAGCAGATGCATAATAGAGGATATACAGAATAACTAACTAAAAATATATCCCACCTACTATACTTCATGCATAGGCCAGGGTGGGCTTTAACTCATAATTTGTCCCCTCAAAGCTACAAGGAAAATTATGGCTATAAATTTGTCCCCTCAAGCTGCACTGTGTCACCAGTGCATACTGCTGCTTTGTACATACAGCAACTTGCACACACAGGGAGTAGATATGGTAGACATTGTTTACACAGAGACAGGAATGAGATATGCTAATTGATAATTATTAGCTGGAAGCAATTAGCTATCACGCGCTCGATCTACAACCACATGCAATTGATCAGCTAGCTAGCTGCATAGACTAGACTCTGAAGACTGGCCATAGCAGCCACCTGTTGCTAGCTATGGCAGTGTAGTTGTAGCTAGCCATCGTATCTATTGAAAGAAGTGACATTTTTAATACTGTCTCAGTGTCTGACTTGACTGTTGAACGCTGGCTGATTCGAAGTAGCCATTGGATCCCAGCATGGTAGAATGGCGACTCTGGGAATGCAAGGACTAGTTTGAAGTTACTGTCGCTTCTTGGATTCGTTTCTCTGCTGCTATGTATGTCTGATTTGTTTACTGTGACAGTTTCTATGGACTCGGTGCGCATGCCGCACTATAGACCAATCAGGTGGGATATATGTGACCGGATTTGCAA
The DNA here is from genome assembly GCA_964291365.2 of Stappiaceae bacterium. Classification (GTDB taxonomy): domain Bacteria; phylum Pseudomonadota; class Alphaproteobacteria; order Rhizobiales; family Stappiaceae; genus JBDWFY01. The sequence continues at coordinate 220,243 of OZ219999.1, read as the reverse complement.
AAATCCGGCATGTCGCGAAAATGCGCAAGTCGCGCAGTGCGCGTTTTTAGTACCGCAGGTCAAAAATTGTCAAAGTCCAGTTTTTGTCATATTCATGTCAAAGAACCTTTCTACTAACTATTGCCGTAGCCTACAGAGGGTAAACGTAAGTTACCAAGGTGAAATAAGCCTTTACTTACAGGCCCCTCGATCTACCTAGTCTGTGCAGCTGCTGTACACGGAGCCTGTTGCTAAGGGCGTTAATTGGAATATCCTAGATACAGCTAGATTTGTCGAATCACTAAACGTTGACTCACCTTTTTAGCTTCTTAGGCATCGAAGAAGAAGCGGCTCTTGTTATCGACAACAAAGTTCGAGCCTAGCTTGACCTTTGGTGTTCATTTTGGATGGCTCCGCCCAAGTCCATTTAATTGACTTCCAGTACACACGTAGTATACGGAAATGCTATACGCGTTCATAGCAATGCCTTTAGGCTGTAATTTTTTGTTTCTTATGGGTATGGCACGATCGCAAACAAAGTGCTCTAGCTCCTATGCGAAGCACGTGATCGGTCTGAAACTTGGAGGTAGGTTAGCTCTAGGGTAGAGCTTATTAAATATACTGCTAACTAAAATTTCATAAAATTCGCTACATGGCGGGTTTTCCCAGATGCGGTCACATATAACAGTTGTAGCATGGGTTGCCAGGGATTTATGGCAACGTAAACAACCTTGTCCTCGGGCTGTGCCCTCGGACTCAGTTCGTTTACCGCCATAAATCCCTGGCCCTGTGCTATAACTATTACTTAATACATATACACACACTATTTATATACACAATGACATAATATGGCAGTCATTATGAGACATACTTCCTGTTCCATTGCATAATAATAAAAGTTTGTCATTTCGTTCCTGTTTACAATGCAAGTGTAAGGTTTCTCATAACCACCCAGCTATATGATGTACCTTAAGGTGACAATTATTTGCAGGTACATTTCTTCACGATTTTGGCTTAAAGCATATTTTGTGTGTACTAATTTGTGATTTGTATGCGGAATGGTAAAGGGTTGACAAACTCTAATGTTCAGCATACATATAACTAATGTCAAACATTAGTACCCACAGAAATTGTCACCTTAAGGTAGTTTATTTGCCACATACTAAACAATGAACTTCAACCTATATATATCGTACACTGTACATCTGCATGTGAATTACAGAAATCTCCAAAGTTGAGCATTGATCTTGTTTGTATGATGGAGAAAATTGAAAACATCAGTCCAGTACTAGCTGACACAGTGATGGATGCAGGCTATCATGCCATTGATATTCAGTTTTCAGAAGTTAGTAGCATTGTACATAGATACTAAGTAGTGTGAAAAATATTTTCTCATATACAGCCTCAGCATTCTGGAAATGAAATTGAGAGATTGGCTAATGTTGACTCAAAAAGAGTTGGAAGTTTGCTTGGCCGTATTCTTCAAAAGCAGTACCCCAATGCTGATGACTTCCAGACTGTTACATTCAATGATCTTCTCGAGTGGTATATGTGGCCAATCTTTATCACTATATTTGGTATGATCATGTATACTTGCTACGTATATATAGTATCCTAGGAGTACAGTGGAACCTCTCTATTACGACCTTCCAAATTAAGGACACCTCTGTTATACGGACAGCCATCAACGATCCCAAATGGTCGGCCATTGAAATGTGTACTTACCTTGACCTCCGAATTAAGGACACCTCTCTATTCTGTATTACAGACACATGATCTGGCCCTAAACGGTCATATTGCATGGTTAACAAACTCTATAATACGGTCAAGGCCATGCCCCCGAGAGACATCGCTAGCACTAGTGCTGCAGTTTCTACAAAAGGTGTCAATTTGATCCCATTAACTTCCCTGTGTATATATTATGTAGAACCAGGTGTAGCACTGAAATTATGGTTTGCTAGCAGGACAGGTTCAGGAGACTACATGTAGTTTGCACAACTTGTGGTAGTACTACTGTCAACTGTGAGCCACCTTAGAGTGTGAATAATGTTTGTGGCAGGAAATAGGCTGAGGCAAGCTGCATGTACTCACATAATTATTGGCTGACCAAAATCAATATAGCTATGGTTACACAAATAGGAAATTTGCTCTGAAATTATCGATGACTGGCTGCTAATAAGAGCTTTGCTACTGCTATAACTATAGTGACATCATCAATATGTCAACCATACATGCATGCTTGCGAGTTAACATGTTATGATAAGTGGTATATTACTAATTTTTTTAGTGAGCAAACCGGTCCTTCGGGAAGGCATACCAGATCAATATCATATTGCTGGTATATGTGCTCAGAGCTGCTTAGAGGAAAAATGTGAGAAATTGCAGAGTGGTGAAGTCAGTATAGAAGATTTACAAAATGTAAGAAATTGCCGTGATCAGATGAAGCGACTATGTTCAGCAGTATCGAACCGTAAAGAAGGGAATGATTTATTCAAGTCAGTGGAAGCTGCTGTTTCAAGGAGACTTGAGGAATGTGAAGCTTTAAGAAGGCGTATTGAAATTCTTAGTCACTTATGCCGTCAGATACATTGTGTGAATAGAAAAGTACAAGGTATGTGACATCACTGTAAGTATGGGAATATAAAGGTGCAATGTTAGGAGCTAGTCCAGCAGTGTTTCCACCGGATTATATGAGCTGCCCGAAGGGTGGCTCATATGCTCCATGACTTGATTTTTTTCTTATATTTGTAGGACTTAAGGAGCTAGAGGCTGAGCTTAAGAGGGACATTAACAAAGAGGCTATTAATACAATGTGTGTGAGAAATGAGAAGGGTAAAGTACAGCCTATATGCTTCCTATCTGCTGGGTCACTATTGAAATTTGCTGGTGAATTTGAAGTCGTCAGTGGGCAAAAGTATGGTAGTAACATATTTATTGAGATTTGGAGAAGAAACTTGCAACAAGCTATCACTGATAATGCTGAACTTTCTGTGGATGATATTTACCTAGCTGTTTGGCAACCCTGTCTTGGAGAGTGCAGAAATCTTCTTCAATCCCTTCTTGATTTAACTATGAAACTTTCTGATGTTGATATTGTATTGGGACCCCATCAGGCTCGTCTAGAGACACAACTGCAGCTACTATTTAAAGGGATTGCTGAAATTACAAAGAAATCTGAAGATCCCTCTCTGATTGAGCGAGCTGCTCGGAGAATTAGAGATTACTGGAATCTCCGGCAATATCAGGAGGGTGCTGATACATTTCTCAGACTAAAGGATTCCCTTAGATTGACCAAAGGTGACTTTCAACTGGTCGAGAGGCTGTCTCAGCAGGTACATATATGCCATATCACTCAATGTCTCCTTATTTTTATTCAATTTATGCATATAGCTGTCCACTTCGATGAAGGATCAAACTCTACAAGATGTCGATGATAGCCTTGTTGAAGCCGGCAAGTTTCTAGAAGATGTTGCAAGGGAGCCAAGAAAAGTACGTTGCTTGGAGAGGTTTGCCCAATGCCAGGACATAGTGAAATGGCTGAAGGAGGTAACAAAAGGTTAGTATGCTGAGTTATACTTCACTGGTTTTTAGTGACTCCTTTTCTACCTACCTGGTTTGAATGCAGGTGTTCATGAAATTCAGAGTTTTGTGAATGTGGCTCTAGCCACAGCTGCTGGCGGAGAGGGAGACTTGTCACATGATAAGCTCTCTCACCTAAGGACAGTTGGTAGTGGGTTTGCCTCTCTGATATACAATTTTCCAGAAAATGCTGGCTTTATTGAACTCAAAAAGGCTTGTACTTCAGTTTGGGAAGCTCTGGACAAGAATGAAAATCTTCCAAAACTTCTTGTAATTACCTCCTACATGTATACTAAGTAAATTATCACTGATGCTCTATTTCAACAGGAAGATTGCAATAAAGACATTGGCTGGTACCAGTCAGTGAAAGAGACACAAGGATCAGTGGAGGTTACCTCTTATGGACAAATGAGGAACATTCTCAGATATGGTATCTACCATATTGGCGTGACCAATCAATCCAAATTGGCACAGAGCATCCATGATGTTATTTCTATCAAGCTGATCCCAAAAGATAAGCCACTTACTAAAACTACCTACAACCTTGATGAACTGCGTGACTTGGAAAGTAAGCTGGTACTCATTACTGGAAGCAAGGCTGAGAATAGAACTGAAGTGGACCACTACTTGAATGTGAGTGCTCTCTTATATTATGTACTTGTATCTCTAATAAGTTCCTCCATGCAGATCCTCCAACATGTGACCAGAATTGCTGAGGTTTTACTGGCTCTACAAAAAGCTGGAAATGTTACATATTCAGGCTGGAAAGTGTTATTCAACTGTGCAACGTATACAGTTACTGGCCATGGGGAAAAGCAGGAAGTACAGCTTCAGGAAGAAACTGCAGATCAGCGAGTGAAAGAGCTTCAAGCTTATGCTAAGAAGATGGAGGAGGATCTCAACATGTGGGAAAATGAGGTGAAAGAATCACGGAGCCGTCACTATGAGTTGAACTACTATACCACGTTGCAACTCTTGAGATTGAGAAAAGAGCTTGGCCTTGTGCAACTAAATCCTACCAAACTGGTTGATCCTCAAATCTTGGCCCTCCTTGAGAGTATTTCACCAAAAATGACTTCAGACAGCGTGCAGAATGTCATCAGTAGCCTTGAGGAGCAGCTATTGGATCTTCGAGCTGCAGCTACACTTGTTCCAGAGGAAAATATTCAAAAAGAATCTGCTGACGGTTATATTACTGTGGATCTCAGTGGTGATCCATTGAGTATAGAGCTCCATACAGCAGCTCCTATGGCAATGGAAATACCATCACCCAGTCTCTCTTCAGTGAAAAGATTAACGACAAGTAACAAACCCCATCTGACTGAAAACGACTTGACTGATAGCCAAAAGGAAATTTTCACTGACTTGGTGGAGTACAAGGAATACCCAAGACAACTGGTATTGAAAGCTTTTGAACAATTGCCAGACAATGCCAACCGATACGACATCCAAGACTGGTGTGATGAATATGAGAGCATGTACAATTTTAAAGATGAGGAAGAGGTAGAGGAGGAAGAAGTACCTACAACCTCAAGTGATGAGTTGTCCTCAGATTCGGAGTCAGATGATGAGGAGAGAGTGAATGTGTTTGATCAGCCGTCATTGTCAGGTAATTTCAATTTGGTGCGACTCTATTAAACATCTCTTATCTGTGAGGTACATCAGATGGGTAGGGACAGTTTCATAGGGGAAAGAGCCTTTTTTTATCTTTCACTCCTATTTTTCTAGGCCTGCCTTTTATGCAACTTGATAGTCTTATTTACATATAGCTGCTGCAAGTCCTGGTAGTGGTAAACTAAAAGCTGCTTCAAGTCCCATCATTATCCCTAAAGTGAAAGTTGTCCATCGGCATATCATCAATGAGTCACATCCAGTGGTTCAACAACTGGTTGAGGTGTATGAATATGATTTGAATGCCTCCATTGAAGCAGTTCAGTTGTTTGGAACTAAGGAGAGAGCCATGGACTACCTGGCAAGAAAGGAAGGTGATAGTGAAGATGAAGAAACTATCACCCCTATTGTTGAACCAACTCCAGATGAAAGGTAGGGAGTACACATTAATTTACAAGCTTACACTTGTTTTGATCACTTTGCATTATTTTTGTTATAGTGGTAATATTGTTGTTTTCGATGATCCCGAGGCTGAGGGAAAATATTTGAGTCTTGATCAACTTGGAGTTGTGTTGAAGAATCTTAGTCAACAATTGCCAGGTAGAAATGCTCATCAAAGTTTGACAAAACAGTACATGTATATATCATACATCCATATGTCTGTACATAGGATCTGTGATTGCTAAGCGAACCTTTGATGATGAAGAACTAAAATCTGGCACTCCGAATCTGATAGTAGTCCCTTCAGGTATGTAGTCATGACACGCTGCTAGCTACTATATACACATTATCTCTATAGATGATATTTTAAGGACAGTACTTGCTCTTTACATGGATGATAAAAACCTTCCACTGCCAACTTTGGAAGAAGTACTTACTTGTGACTCAGCTACAACTGCTGAAGAGGTATTTCGTAAAATAGATCATGGGGGGGGGGGGGGGGGGGATGGAATATTGGCCATGATTGATAGCATACATTATGTTTATCACTGTATTTGTACTTTGCTCTAGGTTAATCTGCTGTGGCAAAGAACAATAGGAGATCCCGGAAAGAAGAGGATTTTTTGTTTGGTTCATGCAGAGAAGCTTTCCTATCAGATTTGTGATGAAGTAGTGGAGACATTGAAGGAGCTCTCCCAGGGGAAGCTAGGTAGGTACCTGTGGTATTTTATACTGTGGTCTTGAAACGTACAGAATTATCATTGATGCAATTTCAGACTACCGTTTGGTGATTTTGTGTAGTAAGGAGGGAGAGGATAAGTCACACATGGTATCCAAACTGCTGCTATATAAGAAATCGATTGTCCTAAAACATAGTAAAAGTGAATATCAGGCATACTTGAAGAATCATTTTATCTGTCAAGCTGGTGATTCACTTTCACAAGCAACACCTCATACAGCTTCTGTTGTAGATCGTGACAAGTAAGTAGCTTATGGTTGAATTATGCAAGATATGGATAGGTAGTTCATACTTACAGCTCAAGTGTTAGGGTAGTCTCTTCTGAACGAAGTGGCATGGGCAAGTCACTGTACATCCACAGAATGGCTGCACAGCTTAAGACAATCACTAAAGCTGAGCTTGCTGACTGCCAAGTGGTCATCCCCATCCATGGCCCTGCTGTGACACCTGATGATGTCCTAAAATTCCTGAAGGAACACTACCGAAGAAACAAGTGCATAATATATCATTTTGACATTGCTCCCAGTGTAAGTACCATGATAGCAATATGATACAAGCTATTATGAATGTTGCATTTTAGATTTTGTCTGAGGTTGACATGATCCTTTTTAGCCTTTTGATCCTGCATGGGCTAACTGATAGTCAAGGTTGTGTATGGCGCTGTCACACGAGTCAGCTCTACACTATTGAAGTCACCCTCTTGGAGAAGAAAGTAGGTCTCATAATATCTCAATTGCTTGTGGCATTAGTAGACATCATCATGTATACAGAGCTTAGAAAGGAATCCAGCAGCAAGAACCATTGACTTACTGTCCCTTCTCCCAACTGTTGAGTGTATCAGTCCAAAAGAAGTTTTGGAAGCCTCTAACCTTGGTAGAGACATAATAATGTTGTAGTTGTAAGTATAGCAAAATTTGGAAAATTACTTCTCTTCATATATATAGGCCCTTCCCAGATTGGAATGGACAATGGAGAATTTCAGAATTCCACATTTCAGAGAGTTTATCAGTATCTAAGAAGGCAAGATAAAGGTCAAAAACTTGATCTGTTTAGGTATCAAGAGAGGGTAGAGGGCAATATGACAGACTGTCTTCAGCACCTTTTGAAGTAAGCATTTGAACTTTGTAATGACTCTCAGCTACGCTCTGCATTCCTATAGCAATTGTGGCGTTCAGAATCCATCATGGTCTGAAATCCATCATTTTGCAAAATTTTTGGACTTACAGCTGGAGTCTAGTGAAAAATCAGTATTCTGTGATGAAGCATTTGTTAAAGATGTCATGTCAGGCCTCAAAGGATTTGTTGTCAAGTTCATGATAAGAATGTCAAGGGTATAGCCTTTCAGGAACTCAGTGGTGTCAATGTAGTAAATAAATGTTACATTAATACTTATAGGATTTTGCAACTCCATCACTTGAGGGTGAAGTTGCTAGAGGTAATATGGAAGATCATCCTGTAAAAGAAACTACCAATATTCAACAGTACAAGATTGAACACCGTAGAAAGTGGGAAGAGAGGTATTACTTCATTAATATAATTATAGAGAATGTGTGTTACTTACATTGACATACATTTGTAGCTCTCACCCTTACATCTTCTTTAATGATGATGGGGTCAGTATTACATTTGTTGGTTTCATCATCAATTCAAAGGGTGATCTTGTGGATCCAAGACGAACCGTGCTTGAAGCCCGTATCATGCATCCACGGCTCTATGCTGGACTAAAACATCAAGGAGTTAACTTTTCAGATGATTACCGAAACTGGGAGAAAGTAGCAATGCTGCAGAAGCTATCAATGGTTATGGGTATTGATTATTTGTGTGATCCTGACGAGACTTACGTGCTGACAGTGGACAATCTAATCAAGATCCTTGCCATCCAGATGAGGTTCCGTTGTGGTATTCCAGTTGTGATTATGGGAGAAACTGGCTGTGGAAAGACAAGGCTCATTCGATACATGTGTGACCTAGCCAGAGAAGGACGAGAAATAAGAAATATGCTTATTCTAAAGGTTACTATTGGTCTTTTGTTATTCTGCTTGGTAATATTAAATTTGTCCCTTTTATAGGTACACGGAGGAACCAAAGAGGAGGATATCATTCAATTCATAGCTGAAGCTGAGGAAGAGGCTGAGAAGAACAGAGCCATGAATGTGGATACTGTTGTATTCTTTGATGAAGCGAACACGACTGATGCCATTGGTCTGATCAAGGAGATACTGTGTGACAGACGACTACATGGAAGACCAGTTTCAGAGTATCTGAAGTTTATTGCTGCCTGCAACCCTTATAGAAGGTGTGTTTATTGATTGATCTGCTCAGCAATATTCTCAATTCACTATGAAATAGGCATTCAAATGAAATGATTGAAAGACTTGAAAGAGCTGGTTTAGGATTCTATGTGAGAGCCTCTGAGACACAGCAGAGACTAGGTATACAATGACCAGTAAACTTAATGGTGATATTTTTATGTGTTTCGATCTATAGGGCATATTCCTCTCCGTGAACTTGTGTATCGTGTGTTGGACCTCCCTCCCAGTATGAGACCACTGGTCTATGATTTTGGACAACTCAAGAAGGATACAGAGGATGATTACATTCAACATATCGTCCATGACCATGTAAGTGGCATCTACATGCCAGGCTCAGTTCCATTTATAACTAGTATTAACTAAACAGGTACGAAAACATCCTAATCTTTCAACGAAAGATCCCAGTATTGTTTCAGCTATTGCCAGAGTGTTGGCTGCTTCACAGGCCTACATGAGGGAGCGTGAAGTAAATAATGGTTTACATTGTGGTTGCAATTTGTGAGTATTAAATGAAATATTGATAGGATGAGTGCAGTTTTGTGAGTCTTCGTGATGTAGAGAGGGCCATGATTGTTTTCGAGTATTTCTATGAGAAGATGCCCGATTTTCAGCAGGCAGCCAAAGAAAAGTTACTAGTACCAGTTCCTGATGAGGTATAGTAATTATTTCAAATATTTAGTCCATCATAAAACTGTTGGCATGTAGGCTACTGACAGTGATTCATTAAGGAGCATCACTTCTGCACTGATCCTAGCAGTCAGTGTGTGCTATCACTCCAGACTCCAGGACAGGAAAGAATATGAGAAATGGATATCTTCACACTTTGTGCCACCCCTTGTCTTACCTGGGAAAGAAGATCAGTTTGTAGAGGAGATTTGCTGGTTAGTCTAAATGTGAAGTGTCTCTAATAGATTAGCTTTGCATTCCCCCTAGCATGTAGAGATGCACTAGCTGATGATTTGCAGTGAAAGAATCATTTTGGGGGGGGGGGGGGGGAGCTCCAGGAAAGGGGTATGGCTTTATATACTTTTCTGTATGACTGTCCAAATCCACACATAACAGGTACCAGAATGTCCTGCTGGACAACATGGAACTTGGTCCAAACATAGCCAAGAATGCTGCTCTGAGGGAAAATGTCTTCATGATGGCAATCTGCATTGAATTGAGGATCCCTCTTTTCCTTGTTGGCAAGCCAGGAAGCTCGAAGTCACTGGCCAAATCCATCATACAGGATTCCATGCATGGGAAACAATCTCGTAGCAACTTGCTGAAGAAGTTTAAACAAGTTCAAATGTTTTCCTATCAGTGTAGTCAGCTAGCTACACCAGAAAGTGTGATTGAGGTGTTCAATTCAGCTAAAAAGTTCCAAGACAGACTTGATTCCACTCAGTTTGTGTCAGTAGTGGTCCTTGATGAAGTTGGTCTGGCGGAGGACTCCCCTAACCTTCCACTCAAAGCTCTCCATCCACTGCTGGAGGATGGAACAGAGGGAGCTGGGGCCAGGGGAAAAGATGAGGCAAATAATTTTGTTGTATGATGTGGTGAAGGCCCATTAAATTATCATTTCCCAATAGGTCATCAAAAGGGAAAAAAGGGTGGCATTCATTGGTATCTCCAACTGGGCTCTGGATCCAGCCAAGATGAATAGAGGAGTGATGGTGACCAGAGGAATTCCGGACATTAGAGAGCTGGAGTTTAGTGCTCGAGGAATTTGTGGCAAGGAGGAAAATGACCAGATAAAGAATAAGCTAGATCCTTATTTCAAACCACTGGCTCATGCCTATGAAGTTATATGTATGAAGCAGACGCGAGAATTCTTCGGTCTTAGAGACTTTTACAGGTTTGGTTATCATTATAGTTTATCATGCTTCAAGGTTGAAACATTAATTTTGCAGCTTGATCAAGATGTTGTATTGGATGTGTAAAAAGTCCAGAGGTCTACCACTGACATGGCCTCAGATGAAGCATGCCATCATGAGAAACTTTGGGGGATTGAAATCTGATAAAGTTGATCCATTTGAAGAATTTTGTTTGCAGCTGAACATGGCCAAGGATGAACCCAACCCTGCTGATTATGAGGATGTTGAAGAGGTAGCTATGATATGGCCAATCATTAATCCGGATTGCACAAGGCTTGGTCTGATTAAGACAAGTTTAGACACGAGAGAAACAAGCTTCCACGGGTATAGGAATGTCCATCTATCACATTAACACGCTTCAAAATGAACTTACCACTTTTTACAGAGAAAACCGTTACCTTCTATTCCTGACTGAGAACTATGCTGCTTTGGACATCCTGAAGCACTATATCAGAGGGAAGGACCATAGCAGAAGTGAACTATCTACAACTGGTGATGCTGAAGGTACTATCTCACAAAAGCCTTTCACTCTGTTTGGTAGTAGCTTTCCCAAAGACAGAGAGTACACTCAGGTAGGTTTGTGTTACAGCATGTAGTGACAGCAGCAATTGTAGTCTTTGCAATTTATCAGGTGTGCAGAAATATCAACCAGATTAAGATTTGCATGGAGACAGGACGAACAGTGATCCTACTCAACCTGGAGAATCTCTACGAGAGTCTGTACGATGTACTGAACCAGTACTACATGCACTATGGAGACAGCAGATATGTTGACCTTGGACTTCAGACCCACCGAGTAAAGTGCCGAGTACACAATGATTTCAAGTAAGACAAATGAAAAATCATATGGTGTGATTAGATAATGGTGCATATTTTTCAGGTTGATCCTGATTGCTGAGAGGGACACAGTGTACGAAAAATTCCCCACGCCACTGATCAACCGACTGGAGAAGCACTTTGTTCTGACTTCATCAGTCTTAAAGGACTGGCAGCAGGAAGTATTGGAGCACTTCAAGGAGTGGGTCAAAGGATTTTCAAGGATAAGGTAGTTAGTTTTAAGATGATTGCTTGATGCTTTCAGTACACTGAATTTGACAGGGATCACAGTGGGAAAGGAAATTTCAAGGAAGGCCATGCCTTCATTGGGTACCAGAAAGATACTCCTGCTGCCGTGGTATTCCAGGCTTCCAAGCAGCTGAAGAAGCTCAGAAAGGGACTCCATTGGAAGTCGATGAATATGCTAACTGAGGGTGGCATTTTGGGTGACATACCTCCAGGAGAACTCATAAATGAGGATAAAGGTTCAGATATGTGGAAAGAGGCTGTAAGTCCCACTTTTGCATACGATGCCTCAGATAGTACACCCATGCTTTATATTTTTATGCAGGTGCTAAGGTTGAGCCAATACTTGCTACTCCAGACTGCTTCTGATGACTCCCTTGTTCGTCTTAAGATGACAGACCTTGCTCATCAGCAGGAAGAGCTCATGAGGCTGTACTTCTCAGAGCAGCACCACAAATCAGTTGCTGATTTTGTATATCATCATATACAAAACAGTGATGAATCCAAGGAGGGACTACTCTTGCAGGTGCTGTTGACTATCATATCTATAGCTCAGATACTATCTGTGGATGCTGCTTATATTTAGCCATTCAAAATTGCTTTGATATATAGGTCACTACTCATGGACACATTTTGCTACGAGAAGAACTGGTAGAGCTGGTGAATATGGGAGCATGTGTTGACATGAAGGTGGAATCGTTCCTTCTTCAAGAGTTTGATACAGAGCTGGACTTTTCCAACAAAGTTGGGTATGTTAATCCATTGCTGAATGCTATATTATGAATCAGTTCAGCATAACAATTGTATTTTTTTCTTTCCTTGATAGTCCACTATTCCAGAGAGATGAAGGAGATGTACAGAACCGTCTCTTGGTGATTCAGTGTGACTCCGGTCACTTGAATGGTGACCTCATAGCATGTGCAAGATACCGTGTCTATGATGAGCGAGTTAATGCATTGAATAAGAACAAGATTCAGAACAGAGATGGTGTAACACACGTTCTTTTCATCATCAACTTACCTCATCAAGTTTCTGGTTCCTCTTTTGTTGGCTTTCAAGGTGATCCTTGGATTTCAGCCCACATTGATGACCTCAGACCAACATCTAGTGACACTATTGAACCATTACACGCCATAGAAACAAGCATCAGTAAACTTTTCATTGGTGAATATATCCACGACATTGCACCACTCTTGGATGTAACACATGAGCAAATTCCAAGGCTACTCTCTGAGTCTGACAGTGAGGAGGAAGAAGGACCTACTCAAGAAATGCTCTTGCAAGATGGTGGTGGAGAAGCTGATGTAGAGGATGAAGGCAGTGAATCAGAAGATGATGTGGAGGAATATCAGATGGAGCCAGAGCTGTGGGCCAGAAGTTCTTCCCCAGAATCACCACCTATTGATCATGTAGAGCAATCAGAATCTCTTGAACAGCTAGCTGAGTTTCCAGGACAAACTTCAGTTCCATTTGAGCCCACAACATTTGGTCCACAACAACAGCAAGTGTTCCAGAATCAAGAAGATGGTGAGTCACCCACAGACTTGGCTACAACTCAAACTAATGAAATGGCAGTCATTGATATTGAAGAAGATGAGATGGAATTTCCAAGTGCTGACACGCCTCAAGATAGTCTAGTTCAGAACACAGAACCTGTAGTCACAACTTACCAAGAGAATCCTACGTACTTCGAGTCAGTCGGTGATGGCGGATACCAAGCTGGATTATCACCACAAATTCATGAACCTGTTGAAACAGATGTCATTGAGCCTACTGCACTGCCTTTTATGGATGAAAGTGTTACTCACTCACAAGCTGTTTTGCTTGTAGAACCAGAAGTCCCCGAGACATTGATGCTGGCTGATGTGAATACAGAAAGCACTTCCAATCAGGAAATATATCCAACTCCTTTGGTGATTCAGAAATCAGCGAAAAGGCCACCTCCAAGTGGCCAGTGTAGACGATTTTATACCTGTATTCAGGCAGCTGCTTCGAGACTTGAAGACTCAACCAAAGATCGCTCAACGCAACGAGTAACACGTTTGACCAAGCTAATTCAAAGATATCCAGATCATCTAAGTAACTAAAAATTTTGCCTTGGTTCATTTCAGTTGTTTATTTTTGTTTTTGAACCTGTAGATCCTCAGAGCTTCCATGGCATGTTGGTGATGCATATCTATCAACTCCTTCAAGAGAGAGAATATGACAGGCCTGATCTTACTGACTGGGTTCTGGATGAAGCTCTGAATGCTAGTAATCTCGAGGTTGGGGGCACATTCAGAAATGTTCTCGCCCGCAAGATTGATGAAGTTGTCATTCCAATTTTTGCCAAGATCATTGCAAGCATTGATCGTAACTACAACCTTGATCTTATTAATCCCAAAGCAGGAGACTCACCTCTTGTGCAGTTCTGGTTGGCCATGTTTAGTGATCCAAAGGTTCAACAGCTGAGGTATTCCGAGATGGCACAAGGAGGGAAAGTTCCAGGACTTGGAGGAAGAAGGCTGGATCAGGACTTTAAGTGTAGGCTACCTTTCTTCTGGCTTGTCAAAGATGCTGTAGACTCTCAATGGGACAATGCCAAAAGTCAAGCTGGTATGTCTGAATGGCTAAATACATGCATCTGCATGAGTTATATATAGTTTATGTGAATTTTTTATTTTAGGAGTGAGTTGGCAAATGCATCACGAGCAGCTATGTGAATTTGTTCGTGACACCCCAGTTGGGGCAGTACTGGAATTAGTGGAGTCTGACAACCGTGAAGAATTCTACAAGTTGTACCTTCATGATTTTGTGATGGGCATGCATAGATGCAAGCATAAGAGGTCAGATCTCACAGCAATGGAAATACAGGTACGTGAATCCACATTGGTGGACAGTAATAATACTAACACAACATGCATTGATGTTCTTTCAGCTTGTTTCTGATGCCCTGGATCACATCGTGCACTGTTCAGTGTTTCAACATAAATCCCTGACCTCTATGATTGTTGCCTTGCATCTTGCTTATGGGATGAACAAATCACAGATTCTTTGGTTCAGTCAGCTTGTGTCTCACTCACCTAGTATCATGTATAGTCTGCGGGGTATGCTTCCTTCAAAAGAGCTTCCAGAAATGGTAGTTTGTGATCACTAATAGCAGATCATACAGATTACATGTAATTCATTGCAGGAGCTCCATTTGTATGCTGCTGAGAAGATGATGGAGAAACTGGAGCCCCCTCTTCAAAAAGACAACCCCAACCCCAACCTGGCCCAATGGCTCAACCATGTTAGACTATCTCAGAATACCATTGACTCCATCCTGAGTTTAAGGTCCCAAAGTGAACGTGTTCTTAAAGCAAGGTATATACATGATTTGTTTCGGTGTAATAAATGACATTGTGTGAGATGATAACTCTACCTTTAGACAAAGCTGGAGTAGATTGCGTGCAACTCAGCTATTTGTAGAACAAGTGATGCTGAAACACCCTGATGTAAATTTGAAACTCTTGGCAAGACGACTTTGTGGGGTTAGTATGAATCCTATGAAACTCTGTTGCTAATACTTTCAAGATTGCAATTATTCTTACAGCGCTGGGAGGAGAGCTGTGATTTCCTCAAAGTCAGCACAGTAAATGGTGTTCAGCTGCAACTGAACACCATGGAAAAGATGCTAAAGAAGGAGTGTGATGATAAGAAGAGAAAGGAAGTCAAACGAAGTTGCCGTGGGTTCTTTATGGAGATTGTATCAACCCTATGTTTCAGGGGGCAAGCTGTTCCTGAGCCAAATCTTGTATGGATGTTACTGGACACTGTCTTTATGGAGAAGGATCAACTGCATACACAAGAGCTCACACCTTACAAAGATGACAAGTCAGCGGGGGACAAAATCCCAACTGTGCGATCATTTTTGCTTCAGTTGCTCTTGGAGCATAGGTAATTGTCACAAAATGATTATTAATTTAACTTAAATACTTTTACTTTAGCATGGACCAAGTGAGAGAGCACCTGAGGGACTATTTGGACAGATCTTATCGTGTTCTGGTTGGGAGCCAAGCTGGAGCTGCTGACCAAAACCTGTACTTGTTGATTGTTCAGTGTTTCGAGGTAATGTGTATGATCACCAACTTTTGACTAACCACTGTGAAAATGTCGTATCCACTCACTTTAGGATGCCCTGTGTAAGAAATTGTCCACTCAGAATTTAGCTAGCATCGTTGAAGAAGTCACTACAATCCTAATTGAAGGCTATGGTGGTCTTCAGGAGCATCGACATGGCACACCAACACTGGAGTACTTAGAGGGTGTGGCCAAGGTCCGCTACTCTCTTTCTGTTGTAGCTGAAGTTCTCAAGAATGGACATCATTTCATGGAATTATTAAGAGCTGCCGGACGAATGTGTTCTGATCGTGAAGTGAACTGCATTGATCCAACTGGCCGGAAGGACACAGTTGGCCCTGTGATCTACCTCCTCAAGTTGATTGTTCGGCAGTATGGCATGCCCTGCCTGAAAACTGTTGCGGAAGTTCATGAGTGGCTCATCCCAGCCCAGCTGAAATCTACACAAGTGAGTAACAATGATAGTTATGGAAGAGGTACATAAACCACTGTATTGTACGAAATCACACACATTAGGAGAAATCAGTAGATCCATTTGTCATTTATGGAGATCTCTACAAAAGCCTCCGAGAAGCTGTGAATGGTGCCATGTATGGTAACCAAGTTGATGCCCTGAAAGAAATAACACAGGTATTCTGATGTTGCTAATGGCCAGCTGGCAATGCTATCTTTACACTGTATTATATATGCAGACTTTGAAACCTTGTGAGGTGCCATATTTTTTGTTGGCTATGTACGAGAAGGCCACCCTCAGCAGAACAACAGACAACCCTGCCACCAGAATCAGTGATGATGTAAGTAATATCCACATTTTTGTTATTTAAAATGAGCAATAAAAAAATTCAACAGGCTCTTGAGAGGCTGAATGAGTTTATCATGAACCATCAGCTACTCTCAAATGAGCTACGGTTCACAGCCAGAGCACTGCTAGCCAACCAGCAGGGAGGAAGGATATTGGAACAAATGTCTGTGTCTCCACGACAACCACTTCAATACAGGACTATCTTGGGGGTTGTGGTACATGCAGCTGCTGTGTTCTTCGGTCGACAGAAAGTTGATATACTACTACCTTTTGTGAACATGCTGAATAACCCAGCTCTCTTAAATGTATGTAGCAAGCCTTCCTCTGTTTATGAGTGCATTACAATGTGGTATCTCTGTATGTGTATATTTATAGCAATCCTACCTTCCGACCATGCAAGAGGATCCCCTAGTTGAATCACAGTCAGCAATGATAGCAAGAGATAAGACTGGAAGATTTTATGGTATCTGATAATATACATTAGATCTATCTGTCCTTTTATTGTGAATATTTGCAGAATGCCCTAATGGTCATAAGTACTTCGTTGGAAACGTGAGTTTAACAGTACAGTACCAATGAGATTTAGTTATCTGATTTTATAGTGTGGACGAACATACGATACTGGTGAGTGCAATGTGTGCAAGGCACCAATTGGAGGTAGCAGTGGCAATCCACTGACAGGCAATAAGCTCACAAATACGTAAGTTAAAGAGAAGAAGAGTAAACTAATTAATGGTTCATCACCTACAACACAGTCAAGATACAACCAAGAAAGGTCATGACCTTGGAGCTCCAGAAAACCGTACACACACTGCTCCAGAGAGGAACCTCTCGGCCAGAGCTGTCTGCATTCTGAGAGCTTTGATGCACTCTGCTTTTGTATGGGCTAGCTGCAACAATCAACCTGCTCTGGAAGCGATTGCCAGCCTGGTCTCACCTCAAGTGCTGCCACAGAATTTACCGGAATTTTTCTGGGCCCACTTGGAAAAAGATCTTGAACTGCTTGGTAGAGACACTGGAAAGGGATTGGATGAGGTCGTCATGATCATACACCTCGTTCTTCGACAGATTCTTACAACAGATCCACCTATTGGTTTGTGTCCTCCATAAAATATTGTTGCATGGGCAGAAATGTACAAAAGTTTTGGTCTATGAAACACTCAGGTGGGACTATACAGACGGTGAGCTCTCTTGAAGCTAAGGAGGCTCGGAAGGAGTGGGAGAGAATCTTCAACCAGCATTACATCCAACCTGTGCTCTCCATTCTTGATCAGAATTTGGCCATAGCAATGGACCGTGTTGCTAATGATGAACAGCAAGGTTACTACATAACTTATGTATGCTCTGATCAGTTTTATCATGATTTGTTTGCATAATGATTGTGAGTAGATCATGATCAGCTCTTCTATTTGGTGTATGAGAAAGCAAAGTATAAAGAAGAAACCCTGGAGCCACATCTGTGGACTTACCGCTCCAGGATCACACTTGAACATCTCCAACAGACATTGCAAGAGAAAAAAATGAAGGAAAAATACCCCATCCTTTATGAATTTTTGCAAGCTGTATGTTACATTTCTCAACTTTACTGTTTATCTTACTGTTTATCTGTAATTCCTACCCCAATATACCTCCACACACGCATGTACACATCAAAGGAAACTGAGTTACGTGCTACTCAGTATCTTCCAGACATAGCCAGGCTGCAGCAGTGTCTTTATGATAAATTCAATCGTCAAATTGATAGGAAGGATGTCAAGAAACAGACAATTCAAGCGTTCGTCAAAGAGCTGCCTAATGGTATGTGGAAATAATAAACTCAAAATTTCCATTCTAAATGCTTATATTTAGAAACAACTAAGAATGAATATCGTGAAATGATTAGCAGTGTCAAAGCAGCGTGGGCTCTTGTTGGACATAAGCTGAAGAATCATGGTAATATGTATAGAGGATATAAATTTTTAGCCTTGTTTTAAGACATTAATATTTCCAGGCCGACTTCCTGTTGAAGAGAAGTTCTATGTAGCCGCCATCAACGATGAGACAAAGATGGAGTACCTTGTTCCCACTACCTCTGAGGCTGGTGTGTGCACCACTGCCCTAGTGGACTTTCTCACTCTCACTCACAATAACTTCATCGAGAGATGCAGAGCTCTTGTGGCAGAAAATGACCAGAGGTATGCTAAAATTCAGCCAGCCATGTATCAGTAATAAACATAACTATAGTCTATAGTAAGAGTAGATAAAAGAGGAAGAGTGTTGAACTAGCAGTAACAGCATTGTGCGTGAGTGATGTCACAAGCTATGAATATTTAAATTATCAGTGAGCCCTGAATATCATTATGCTACCACTTGATCTAATTATGTGTGTGCCCTAGTTTATACAACACCTGTAGATGAGAGTACTATGTAAACGCTGGTGATGTCACTCACACGCATTTCTGTTAGCTATGGGTGTTCAACACTCTTCCTCCTTTATCTTCTCTTGTATAGTGACCAGGGATAACACAGAATATTATATTTTTTCAGCACCCTGTCTTTCTGGCGTGATCATAAGGTTCCAATCACACACCTCCACCGCTGTCACCTCTTGGACTATGAGCACCAGCTGCCCTCCATCATCCTCTCTCACTGCCACTACTCCCTCAAAGTTGGTAAAGGGCAGGATGTCAAATATGACCACCAAGCTTTGGAGAAGCATATTCTCAACCGATTCATCCATGGAAAGCCTCTGATTCTCCTTGACATACCCCAAGTGGTCTACAGGAAAGACATTTACACAACTGGTACCTTTGCTGATGTGAGAAAGAAAGTGGAGCCTCAGGTGAACATCAGAATATGAAACAATGAATATACTGTAACATGTACAATACCAAGAGTATATTATATACTCTTGACAATACCAATCATGTTCTGTGTGCAGGAGAAACTAGAGCAGAGAGTGAGACAGGCTATCGTAGCTGAACTCCGTACCCCAGACCGTCTCCGTGAGGGCCTGGATGTTGTAGAGATTGTTCTAGGCTTCCTCTCCTCTGGAGGGGGAAAGGCCGACAAACCACTTGGAGAGTACATTGACAAGACATTGAGAATGAAGAAGAGACGTTTCAGCCAGAAGGTAGGTGCATCATGCATTCAATTGCCAGAATTATTAATCTTTACTTGGTTTTCAGGCCAAAAGCTCCTGTCAGTTGAAACATGCTCTGTCCCTGTGGGAAACCATTGCAGTGGAGCTAGCCCGACAGCTGTGCCTCAGGGGACAGGAGCCATTTGACTCCATTCGCCAAGAATTCCTCTGTGGGCTGTCAAAGGATGAAGATGGAGAGAATCAGTTGGAAGCTCTAGACCGCTGCCTGGGACAGTTTGATCCCGACCTTCTGCTAGGAACCCTGTACGAATTCATTGAGACATATGTCAAACATTGCCCCCTGCAAGAGCATGATCAGCCGTAAGTCATCAACAATTTGCTACCTTTAGTTCATGTGTTTAGTTTCCATTATCCGGTAAATCTTGCAGACTTGTGGATACTCTTGAACTGGTTCTTGAGCAGTATGGCACAGAGCTCCCTCAGCTGGGCAACTTCCCTGCTAGCATCAAGCTGAACCAGGCAGTGGCTGCTTGGAAGCACATTGTACACTACTATGCCAAAAGGCACTAAATATGAACTTAGCGTTATGTAGCAATTATTGTATATAAAATAAAATATGTTTGGACTATATACTAGTTGCGATTTCTTGAGTAGACTATAGCTGATTTTGAGTTCCCATGATTTATATAATTAAAAGAGTAGATTCTCTATAATTATTACCAATAACCAATAATAATAATCCATGCAAATTGCAAGTGTACATATATGCATGTACATGTGCTCAATGTGAATGTGATAATTAGCATGCAGCTCCATACACGCTTAATTATGTATCTGCACATAGCACATGATCCGACATTGGGGGGGGGGGGGGGGGGGGGGGGGGGGGGGGGGGGGGGGGGGAATTGAATTTGCAAATTCATTATTATGTATATGAACACCAATATCACATGACAGAACAGTCTACTTAGTGATATTAATAAAAGAATCCCATGATCTTCCCTCCAGTGTGCTTTCGTCTGGCTTCCTCGTGGTCTAAGATACCAGACGATGTTGTCAGAACAATGTACCTAAAATGTAGGGTAGAATTTAAGATGAAAATGTAGTGTACCACATTATTGGGGGAAAAAATCATGGGGGTAAAAGGAGGAATTAATATTGCTTTACATAGAGTAAAGCTAACATCAGGCATGAAAAATGTCATTCTCACCCAAACTGTCTGGAAGGCAGGAGGTTACTGGCCCACTGTTCAATCTCATTCAGCGCCACATCGAATCTCGGACTGATGACACCACACTTGTTCAGACGGCCATTCAGGTAGACAACAATCTTTCCAGCTCGGTGGTCATCCACAATCTCAAATTCCCCTATGTAGCCTGTAGAATAGAATTACTCCAATTAGAGCCCATCACACGACATACCACAGCAACACATGCAAGCAATTCTACCACTTTCAAGCGATATTACTTACCGTGCTTCATCATTACGGTGAGGAATTTGACGATAACCTTAGAGCAGGGTCTGATGAGCACCTGCCTTTTGCCACGCTTCTCTGCGTTACATATCGACACAAGAGCGTCGTTCAATACGCTCATACGCACCATGGCTGCAAAAGAACAATATCACTGAATACAGAATCACAATGTTAAACTCTTGAGCGCGCCTTGATAGACGGGATTAGCTTAGATACTTCCACTTCTACTTTCTTACTACGCCACGCGTACCTGCACTTGATGGATCCCAGGTGGAAAAGGAAGAGGTTATGCGCATGCGCCGTTTGTAACCGCTGGGAATTTACCGCGAACTAGCCCCACCCACAAGTGATTGCGCAAACTTCCGTTTTAGCTCGAAGGTCACAAACACAAAAGAACCAACACAAGGAAGATGTCTTTCTGTGGCTGGTACAGTGGGGAGCAGTATAAAGACCATTTCGAAAATGGTAGGTTCAATTCTGTGAATATCTGTCGACAAAAAAAATAAATTTTCTACAACCATGACCCGAAAACGATGTTGTTAGATATGATGATTTCGTTGTTTTTCTCACCTTTTCATTTCCAGGTGTCTACGTTTGCTCAAAGTGTGGCAACGATCTTTTCTACAGTACCACCAAATTCAAACACTCTTCGCCATGGCCGGCGTTCACGGAAACAGTGAGGTCAGACAGCGTGTCCAAATACGAGGAGTCGCCTTCTGCCCTCAAGGTCTCGTGCGGTAAGTGCGGCAACGGACTAGGCCACGAATTTCTCAACGACGGCCCGAAGAGAGGCCAATCTCGCTTCTGAATATTCTCCTCTTCTCTCTCCTTCAAGAAGGGGAGTGAGGAGGCTAAAAAATAAACTCGTTTCGGTGTGGTATTAAGAAAGGGAACTCGGAAGGGGAAACAAGCCATACAAATGTACATACATATTTATGGAATGTCAACTTCTTTTTTTTTATTGCCTAACTGTACAGCATGATTAATATGGTAGTTTTAACTTTCTTGTGACTTTTGAAGCTGTGGAGTTAAATCTCTCCTTTGTCGAGTGACTTTGCAGCTGATGGTTTTGTTACAAGAACTATCTACTTTGTTATTTTGTGCTGTCAGAAGCTCATTGTGTTCTTTTGTGGTATTCATGTAATTATTTAATACTATATCTATTTGCATGTACATCGATGTACCGTATGTGTTTTTAATCATTTTCTGAACGAATGAGATTCTGTGGTTAAAAGGTGTATGTGAAAGAGCTAGAGAGTAGCTGGCTTGTATTGTGGTTACCCTTCTAACCAGCCCCACCTCCAAAGTAGGCCTACATGACTGTGTATATGTATGCATGTAGCTTTGTTTACTCGCTATTACCGGAAGCCAGGTTCGACATCAGAGGAGATCCAGCTGGATGTCAACTAGTGCGCATGCGCAATTTAATATCCTGGGACACCACCTCTGACCTCCTACTACTGTGATACTAGCCAGGCTTTCTCAGTCTGGTGTATTGCATCACCAGCAAGCGGACTGCTGTAGCCAACATAACACGAAAAGGATGTCTTACTGTGGTTGGGACAGTGGGGAGCATTACAAAGACCATTTCGAAGATGGTGAGTTCAAATTATTCTGTGTTGCATCTATTGACCTTTATTTGACAATCATGTCCTGATTTTAGAGCATTGGCATTGTACAGCACATGCTAACAAAAAGTGCAGAATAGACTAGCTTGATAAAATTTCATCATTTTTTTCCCTCAGGTATCTATGTATGCTCCAAATGTGGCAATGACCTCTTCTATAGCACCACCAAATTCAAACACTCCTCACCGTGGCCTGCATTCACGAACACTGTGAAACCAGATAGTGTGTCAAAGGTCGAGGAATCTCCTTCAGCCTTCAGGGTCTCCTGCAGCAAGTGCAGCTCAAGACTAGGGCATGAATTTCTCAACGACGGTCCAAAGAGTGGCCAATCTCGCTTCTGAATAACCTCCTCCACTCTCTCCTTCAAGAAGAAGGGGGAGTGAGGAGGCTAAAAATTAAACTCATTTCTGAAGCCTATGTGGTGAGAAGGGGATTGAAAAGTAGTCTTATACCCGGATTTCTTCGTAGGAGGGGCTGTGTACAAAACTCAGCAAAAAAAAAAAAAGGCCTGACAAGTTTACTAAGTGACTGTTTAATACGGCAGATTGTTCACTGTTTTTTTTTTTCTTGTGGCTTTTGAAGCTGTGAAGTTAAATCTCTTGATTTTGAGTGACTTTATAGCTGATGCTTTGTTACAAGAGCTGTCTACTCTTATTGTGCAGTCTGTGTTGTGTTGTATGGTTATGATTAATAATTTTGTCGACAATCGTTAATAACCAGCCCCGCCTCCAGCCTCGTGCATACTAATTGTTCATAACTTAGTACCTCATGAGATCTAATTGGCGTGATGTTCACTTGGCGTGTGCGTGCGTTGCTTTCCATATACATCGGGCTTCTATTGCTGAGCCAGTGCTCAACGGAAGGTAGGACACGTAACGATTATGTTAAGCTTTACAGCACACACTGAATGGATCTTTACTTGACGTTCTTGCAGGTGTGGCCTTGCCTTTTGTGTACAATGGCGATCCTTTTCGTCCAGGGCCTTTTCCTGTGAACACAAGGATCCTCAACAAAGACCGTGATCATGTACCTCTCCACACAGACAGTGAGGGGGAGAGAGAGAGAGAGAGAGAGAGAGAGAGAGAGAGAGAGAGAGAGAGTTTTTTGTCACAAAATAATATTTCTATCATTCATACACAGTCTATTACCCCACCTCCCCTGGGACATATGTTCCTATTCTTTTCATCCCTGGTCTGAATGGAGTCGTCTTCCCTGAGTTCTACTCTACAGTCATGGCAAATTTTGCTGGTTATGGCTACATCATTGCTGGAATTGACCCCTACTACCCTGTGCTAACTGCTCTTAATGAGGATGTACAAGCAGACATCAGAAAGAGTCTACCAGAGAAGACATTTGTACTGTTAAAATGGGTAAGATAGAGATATGCATACTAAATTGAAATCGTTCGTAGGATGAGTACTGTTCATGTATGTGCACACACACACACACACAATGTTGTAATAATGATATAGTTGGAGGATAATCTGGTCCAGAAGGTTCTACCAAGCTCTGAAGGTGGTGGCAATGTCACTGCATCCTGGACCGACCTAGGCATCTTGAGTCACTCCTTAGGAGCCGATACCTTCATTCAAATGCTTCAACAAAATCATACCTTTGCCAAGGTAAAGTCTTAGCTAAACTTCTCAAATGCCTACAGTAGAAGATATAGGAGATTGAGAGAGCTTCAAACTTGACAGAAATTTTTATTTTTAATCAATAGGCAGCTGCATTTCTTGAGCCTGGCAGTGATCATTTCACCAAGCCACTTGGTTTCTCCATCCCTAGTCTGTCTTACGGCACTCAGCTCTGTATGGAGTTCCCTCAGTGCTGCATCAAGGGTGACAGCTACTTCCACTTCTACGACAACTTGGAGTGTCCAAAGATTCTCATGAATGTCACAGTAAGCAAAAGACAATATTCATTGTGACCCCCACCATGACATGTGCTTCACTCCATGTACATGTACTTGTGCTAATATGTACATAGGATTATGGCCATTGTGACATCTTAAATGAGTTTCCTGGATGGGAAGGTGAGTACAACACATCCCAGACTCAAGTTTTAGGACGAAATATTAATACTGGGTATCAATTATCTTGTAGCTTGCCACTTGTCTGACTTCTGTAAGACAGACAAGAGCAACAACCGTAAACTATACCGTGAGGTGTTTGTGCCTGGAGTGCTAGCCTCTTTCTTTGGTAACTTCACTCAGGGAAACAAGGACATTATCAAGTACATTGTCACCAGAGACCTCATACCTATTGAGCTAGGTGATCTAAAGGCAGATCTGTGTACCTAATATCATAAATTAAAGGGCTTTTCATTTTATGACAGTGTGTATGTGTGAATTATATTGCATGTAAAAAATGGCAGAAAGTTGTACAGCATGTGCCATTGAGCACAGCTTTGTTCTGGGCCCTTAAAACTAAATTTGCATTGCTGTCACAAGCTGTGACAAAAAAATATTAATTCTTGTGTGCTAGTATAACAGTACATGTATAATTATTATGTTGGGATTTATTTCAGACGTGAATTATTTCTTGAGTAATTCCTTTCTCTGTCTCTCCAGTAACATCTCCAAGTGGTCTGCCCTCTTCAGTGCAGCCTCGTACTGTTGCCTGAGGTTAGTCAAATTCTCTTCCTTCTTGGACAGGGCTTGTTTGACTCTTCCATGGACCTCCTCCATTTCTCTCTCCTTGCTCTGTCTCACTCGCTCCAGCTCCACCTTGTGTCGAGCTCGAAGCTCACTCATCTCAATCTTTAGCTGTTTGTTCTCCTCATCTGTGCTCACTAATCTGTAGAGCACACGAAAAAAAAATACAAGGATGCTTTTAGGCCAAGTACATTATACATGTACCACATGACCTTCGCATGCTGTTATGATTTATTACTTGTGTCACTCAAACAGTTCATTGCCAAAAACCTCAAAGGCGGTCATATGTACATGTGGTTCACAGGTATGTGTAGCATGTAAACAAGGGTCCTTTGGAATGTGTCAAATTTGGGGAGGTGATTGTACACAATATGTACAAGCAGATATCAGACCCACCTAGACCTAGGTGGATGACAACTGAAACCTATATATCAGTCAGTGGTTCTATGACTAACCTGTCAGCAAACTCCTGCCTGACGACATCAGCCACATTGTCCCTCTCACTGGTGAGCTTGGTTGCAACCTGGCTGACTTGTTCCACCTCCCTCTCCTTCTGCCTCAGCAGTGAGTTCAAACGAGTCACGTCTCCCTCCATCTCTACCACCTGGCTCTGGGGGTGGGGGACATTAAAATTTACACATACGAAAGCATACAATTTTACAATATCCATAACTGCTTAAGGTATAAATTAAATCTGCTCTAACTTGAAAATTTGCTGTTATGCAATCACATGTATTGTGCATACAGGTAGCTCTTAAAGTGACTGACCTTCATAGTGTTGAATTTCTCCAGTGTCTGTCTCTCTGATCTCTCAACCTCTCTCAGCTCTGCTTCATACTTGTCCCTTATCCTCTTGACCCTAGCCTCTGCTGCTCTTTCACTCTCATCTCTCGAGGAGGCAGTCTCCTCCTCCAGACGACTGATTACCATCTCTATCTCCTATGCAATAAAACAACAACCACATTAATTATACCCAAACATACACAACATCATCCAAAATGAGTCAGTGGTTTGGTATTCATTTTCTGTTAGTGTGTAAAGTGAAAAATGGCTGTGAATACTCGATATCATGGAGTGTCCCCCTTTTCTCTCATGGTATGATGCATGTATGTGTGTGTTTAATAGGAAATTGAGATACTTAAAAAACGACAGTGTTGACACTTGTTTTCACCTTGTCTCTCTCTTGTCTGAGTTGTTCCCTCATCTCTCTCTCCCTGGTCATCATGGTGGTCTCCTGTCTCTTGAGGATGTTCTCCTCCCATGCCTGTTTCTCCAGTTCCAATCTCTCTCTCTGCTCTCTCAGCTCACTCGAGTGACGTCTCTGCATCTCCTCCAGCTGTTGGCTGTGGGCTACCTTCAAATCTTCACTGTACCTAAAACATACATGTTCATGTCCCATAACAACTTTACTATTATTGATGTATGTACAGTGGATTGGGAAATGACAGACCAAAGACGGAAAATGCACAATAGGTTCCTGACATAGCTACATAGCCACAATAGCTGTAGGCCTATCCTCTAACTACTAGAATGCCTAAAATCAAACATAGATGCTAAATGTGTGCAACTAGTTGTCCAGCTTGTTCACTTGATGTTACACATCAAAGCTCACTGTGCATATAGCTACGTATAAATGATCACCTTTGTTTGTCCTCCTCCATTTGCCTCTGCTGCTGCTCCAGCAGTACCTTCTGCTGGTGGAACTGAGCTGCCAGTTTCTCCTTCTCCTGCTGTACCTCTCCAAACAGCTTCCTTCTCTGCTGCTGGTAGCTCAGCTCCTCCTGTTCAGCCAACTTCTCATACCTACATGCACGCATAAATGAACATAATGAGCTCCGTGTACCAGAATGCTAATTATTAGGGGCTAGGGGGAAGGAAGAAAGCTCAATTTAAGCCAATATTTCATATAGAAAATATATTAAAATGAGAATACTTGTGTGAATTTTAAGAGATACTGCAGTTTTAAATACAGCATTCTGGAATTTTAGCATGCTGTTCAAAGCAGTATTTAGAAGAAAAACTGCTCTAAAACCCTTCCTACCTTTGTCTTGCTAGCTCTCTCTCGTGTGCACATGCCTGTTCCTTCTCCTCTGCACACTGTGCCCTTAGCTCCTCCATTTGTGCCACAAACCTTCTACTAGCCCTTTCATCGGACTGTAACAGTTCCGCCTCATGAATCGCCTTCAGTTTTTGAATCTCTGCCTTCCCCTTAGCGATAATTCTCTGTATCTCAGGTTCCAGACTCTTAACTGTAGCTTCCTTTATTCGTTGTGTTTCTTCAGCTCTCCATTTTTCTCTTCGGAGTTTGTCTGCAGCAGCTGAGACTTGCTTTATTTTTGCCAGCTCAGCAGCATGGTTGTCCTCCAGGGTCTTTAGACGAGTTTTGTATTTCTTGTCTAGTTCCTTGAGTTCTTGTACTAGCTGTTCACAGCGCTCACTCAGCACTTTCTTGTCATCAATCAACTATAGCAAACCATATGATTTTAACCATACTTGACACAGAAAGTTTCATCTATAATATGAGAAGCAAGCATGGCTACAGCATATATTCCGATAACTGAGAGAATGGGAGGCTGTTACTTTTAAACATAGCGTCATCCTCACCTCAGGCCTTTCCCTTGGGACGAGGTTATAAGCAGAGAACAAATTAGCTGAGCAATTGTGAATTCTATCTTATGTTGCGTATATACCTGGTCGATAAAGCACTGGTGTCTCTGTATGGTGGCCTCATACTCTTGCTTCTGAAGGTCCAGTCTCCTCTGACCTTCCTTCTCCATCTCCTTGGCATGGTACACTGTCAACTCTCGCTGCTGACTCAGCGCTTTCTGCAGCATATCCACAGTCTTGCTTTTGTTATCCAGCTCTAGCCTCTGGGCCATGATGGTCGAGGTCACGTCACTGGCTACTGCTGTAGCTACATCCAGCTCAGAACTCAGAGGAGCTCTGAAAAATAGAGAGAAAACTTTCAGGAACTGTGCTGCTACATAATACTATAGCCCTATAGCTCCCTTAAACCTGAAAGAAAGGCTTGTACTATGGGTACATGTATGCACCTAGATGCACACATTGGTTGGAGTAATAGTACGTATTGTGAGCCATAGAGGCAACTCACTCGTTAGATTTTTCATTTCCTGGCTTCTTCCTAGACTTCTCTGCTCCCCTATTTGCCTTCATAGTGACCGCCACAGTGCGAGGGGTGGGAAGAGCTTCTGTCTTGGGTCTCGAGCGTGTCTTGGAGATTTCTGAGAGAAGCTCCTGGTCTGCCTTGTCCATTTCATCCAGGTAGCTAAGAATACTCTGTAGCTTGCTCTCTGACAGACCTCCCGAAGATGACACACCAATTGAGACAGGGCCCTCCCCTCTATTAGTGGCAGATAGGGACTCCAGTTTGCTGACGTTGTCCACAGAGAGGTAGTAGCCACTTTGATTCAAATGAGAAGTGGCGTCATCTTTCGATGTGTGGTTGGCGAGAGGGGGTGGAGCTTCCTCTAATAGGGCCAGTGTCTTGAGTATATTGTTGTATGTACTGCTGTTGCTGCTGTGAGGCTGGTGGACAGAGTCAAAGAACTCATCAACAACTTTATCTACCTCAGTAGCAGGTGGTTGATTATCATCTTTGGGCTTATCTTCTTTCTTTGATGAAGGTGGCTTTTTCTGAGACGATTTTGATTGCTTGATTTTACCGCTGGCTTGAAGAAGAGCCTATTAAAAAGAAACCTAAGGCTGAAAAAGTTTATTTTACAAGCTACAACAGTGTTAGTACTTATAAAAAACTGAATAGGTGCCACTCACTATCTCTTCTTGTGCTATCTTTTCAGCTCTCTCTCTCTTCTCCTCTCTCTTTCGCTTGAGATCCTCGATGGCTGCCCTCCTAGCTGCTTGCATTTTGGCCGCCCTCCTCTTCTCTCTCTCCCTCTCCTTCAACTCTCTAGCCTCCACCTCTAACTGGATCTTCTGCAATTCCTCACTTCTGCTTCGATTCAACTCGTCTCTCTTGCTTGCTAGCAGGTTGTGGACTTGAGCAGTTTGCTTTACACTCTTATTTTGTCTGTACCACTGCTGTATTCTGGATGCAGCCACATGTGGGTCAAGGGTTCTGGCGGTTGTGGTGGAATCAGGAATGGGTGAATGGGAATTGGAATTATCCATAACTTGTTCGCTATCTTTGGATTTTGCAGTCAATATACTGAAATTAGCAGCAAGTTTGGGCCGTGATTTGTGACGTGGTGATGGTTGACTCTTCAATTCAGATTTTCCATCACTTGTATGCTCTTTCTGTTGGCCATGATCAGGGGATAACGTCTGAACCACTGAGCTAATATCCTGCAAAAACTGGTTAATCTCCGGTGATAGAGATCCATCCGTTTTATCCATCATATCTGCATTCTTTTGCAAATGCTCTGCTATATTGAATCCTCCACCACCACCACCTTTAACACTACCAGCAGCAGGAGCACTAGCAGTAGTAGCAATATTGCCGTCGTTTCTCTCCTCATTCATACACTGATCTCGTACTGGATCCAGAGTAGGTATTCCAACATCTTTAGCTAAAGATGATGTTAGATGGCTGGAAGTGTTTCTGCTAGAGTGGCCACCAGTAGCTTGTTTCGATTTTCCTCCAACCTGAAAATTGTCATTTATAGAGTTCAGCATGTACAGCTGGTAGACTGAGACTAAGTAACTGGAATATATTAATTTAGGTGAATTTAGCCTGCTCTTCAAAAATATACCCCTAGCCTTGTCCCCAGGCTCCCTGATCTTTTCACCAACGTACACACTGAAACGCTGGGAACAGAGCCTAGGAATAAGACTAACAACACAATAATAGTTTCTTACCTTACTCTTTCTATTACTTTTAGCAGAATGTCTTTTTCCATCACTTTTCTCTGACTTGATAGTTGTACTAGCTTGAGAACCCAGAGAAGATCGTTTTGAACTCGAAGGGAGAGAGACAGTCGAAGATTGAACACTACTGGCAGTACTTGAAGTAGTTGCTGTGTGTAGAGTGCGAGCACTAAGTGAGCGGGTTGCCAAGTGTACTGGGCTAGAGTGTAGCTCCAAGCTAGGGGTACTGCCACCTCTGTCAAACAGTGGCAAGGGTGGAATCCTGCTAATTTGGTGGTGCGAGAGTCCTTCACTCTGGTGGCTGCGTTTTGAAAATGACGTGGTGGCTGGCCTAGTCTGTATGTATGAGTGTGTGCATTTGGTGGGGGTGTGTACATGTGTAAGACATGTGCAAGGGTGTCAGAGAGGTGTGCAGCTAGGAATGGGTAGAAGAGCTGAGACAGGAAACAGTAGGGTTTGTTTACAACCCAAAGCTACCATAGAAACAAGCACAGTATCAACCGCCAAGCATTGTGTTTGAAATGCCCGCCTTTTTCTTTCAGGCAAAGCACATAAACGTTGGTGTTGCTCTTTCTAGGATTACCTTATTTGCTCTCGAGCTTGGAGGCCGCTTTTCGACTATCTTCTTGGTCGTAAGCGTCCCAGACAAGTCCATTTTTTGGCCGTCTTCCTTCAAGTTGTTGCGAGCTCCCGCCAAATGACGTCACCAAGAGGTCACGTGACCGTTCAGTCAATGGCTGAGTGCACGAGGCAGAGAGTCAAGACAGAGTTGAAGAGATAGCGACACCTTGGTAGCCTATAGAAAGCTTTTTCAATGCCGCTCTGCAGAGTAAGACACACAGTAGACCATGGCAGATAAGCGGAAGTTACAAGGTATGGGTCTCGGGTCGTTTTTAGTCCTCAAAAACTGACCTACTTTTCGGTTGTCTCTCTCTCCCCCCTTGCACCGCTTTCTTCCCCAGGAGAGATAGAGAGATGCCTAAAGAAAGTCTCCGAAGGCGTTGAAACATTCGAAGACATCTGGAAGAAGGTTTGTGTGTTTCGATTTCCTACCACCCCCTTAGAAAGGAATTATTTCTAATTCGTGCCCCCCTTCTCTCTCTTACCATGCACAATCCCCTTAGGTACACACTGCGTCCAATGCCAATCAGAAAGAAAAGTATGAGGCAGACCTTAAGAAGGAAATCAAAAAGCTACAAGTAGGTCCAATCTTGTGCCCTAGGAGAGTGAAATTTGATTTATGTTATTGTGATGTGTGTCTGTCTGTCTTTTCAGAGATTGAGAGATCAGATCAAGACATGGCTGACCTCTAATGACATCAAGGACAAGAGACCTCTCATGGAGAACAGAAAATTGATAGAAACGGTAACCCCAGTAGCTCTGTGATTATTTGTAAACAATGTACTCTGAGACCCCCCTCTGACTGGTGTTAGTTTACTATAGTATCCAATGTAGATTACTAGTTTCTAATTAATGCCCACCATGCATGTGCTGTGCTTGTGAACACATTGGTTTGCTTTTTCATACAGCAAATGGAGAGATTCAAAGTGGTCGAGAGAGAAACCAAGACAAAGGCGTACTCTAAAGAAGGTGTGTGTGTGTTTGTGCACAAAATGCCATGTCACCTTACAGAAAAGTGGTAATTTACGTTAAGAGACTCCAAATTCCCACTCCTAACGCCAGTTAATTTGTGGTATAGTGAGTGACTTTGCTGCCAATGGTGCAGCTACATGTACATTCATCATACACAACATACACAAACACAATGTCAAACATACACACACTTGCACATGTACGCATGTGTTTACTCCACATACTCACATACATTTGCTCACTACACTTGCACTCGCACGTCAGTAGTACACATAGTACATGTAAGATATTGTACATGTAAGTTTTTTATGTGGACTTCTGAAAGGGGGCAGGAGGGAGAGAAAGGAAGATAACAAAAAGCCTCTTGTTTGTGTGAATGGAATGCAGTTTGATTTCTAGGATATCTGGCATTGTTGGCAATTGAAATTACATGTTCATGCTGACATCATCATAATATTATCGATCTACCTTTCTCTCGTATGTGTGTGTGTGTGTGTGTATGTGTGTGTGTGTATGTGTGTGTGTGTGTGTGTGTGTGTGTGTACATACCACTCACTCAGGTCTTGGCCTGGCGACAAAGGTGGACCCAGCACAGAGAGAGAAGGAGGAGGTGAGACAATGGCTGACGGACAGCATTGACAAACTCAACTTTCAAGTGGATCAGTTTGAGGCAGAAGTGGAGTCAGTCTATGCAAGCTCCAGGAAGAGAAAATTGGACAGAGATGTTAGTCATGGAGTGGGAGCAGAGAGAGAGAGAGAAGAGTGTGGTGGAGAGTTAATGTTTCAGAGGAAGCTTCTGTCATTCATATCACGACAGAGAATGTTTTTTGGAGGGAGGAAGGAAGCTTATGTAGTGGGTGGGAGACTCCATTATGGCTACCATAGTGTATGGGTTTTGTAAAGACACCATTTACGTGCCAACCACTTTGTTTACTTGAGGCTATTGACCTTATGGTAATGGCCTTGACCTTTGACTTTACACTCTTGGATGCTATGACAACCAATTTTCTGCTGACCAATGCAAACACAGTGTCCAATTGAGTACTTGAACTCTGACCCCCATTTCATCAGCAGGTATCTGTTGTGCAGACTGGGTGATACATTGTACATGTAGCCCTAGTGCTCATATGACTTCAGATCTTGTCTGTTTTCCTCAAAGACTAGTTGAAGGGATTACCTTCAGCTTATTGAGTAGCTCACTACTAGAAGTGTGACTGAGGGTTATCCTCTTGTAAGTCAGGTGACAGTCACATGATTGTGGGGATCATCCCTTCGTTTGTGTGAGCTCGCTTGTTATGGTTTGAGGGGATTCAAGTGGGAGCTAAACAAGTTTCAATATAGGGTAGTTAAATGCTTTTTGGTGAATTTATTGTTATTATGTGTGTTTGTGCTGGAGTGGGTTCAGTATTGTGTGTAATGCTTCAGCGAAGAAACCTGAAAGTAGACATCGAAGTGTAGTCTTGTGTGCATGAGATTTCTCGGTTGATAGCAAACACTTAATGGTTGTTTTTGTCTTGATAGGTGACGTACATAAACTGCAGTGTATGAGATTGTGTGTGGGAGGTCATCCTCAGTCCCACTCCTAGTTTTCACATTATGTTGAAAAGCTGGAATAGGTCCGGGGACGAATCTAAGGGGGGGGGTCAAGAATGGCTGTAAGGAGTTTGTGAATATTGTAAGGGGGAGGGGGGAAGAAGAGAATATTGTGTGTCCTTGCGTGCCATTTTGCTTGCTATTTTATTGCCGAACATGCACTTTCTTCACATATTTACCATTTGACGCCAGCAGCCAACTCATAAACATTAACACATTTCTTTTATGGTATCTCTTAACACCTCCCACCCATGTCCACCTACACACCCCCACACACATATTAATGAATTTTCCCCCCTCCGTCCTCCCCTCCCCCCAAAACTAAAAGAAAATAGCTTATAATATGTTGTTGTAAGAAATGAGCACGGTGAGTGTGTGCACTCAAAAATGTACTGCTTGGATTACTGACAGCTGTACGTATAAAAAATCACATATTTGTGTACATACGGACACACATACACACACGCACTATTGCATATCACAGAAACAAGACAGAGTGGATGAGTTGCAAGAGAGAATAGACAGACACAAATTCCACGTCCAAAAGCTAGAAGTGAGTCAAGTATCTCAGTTACATGTGTATGTACCTTCACATTGGTTTAAAAATCTCCAATACTACACGTTTGTTACTTGGAGGATATATATTGGCCCAATACACCTTCAGTACTGATTTTTCTTTGATGTGGGAATTGGGCAGGGCCAAAAGCTTTATGTGGTTGCAGGCTCCACCCAAGACACATCCTCCCAGTACAATACGCCTTACCCTTGGCTTGAGGAGGACACTGTATCTGATTATTGGGGCAAGCCGAAGCGAGCCCCACACTAATCACTCCTACAAGAAAATCACTGCATGTACGTGTGTACGTATGTATGTATATATGTTTGTATGTATGTAGCGATACGTCGTCCACGTGTTCATCATGCAGTATGCGCGTGTGCATATTGCAATTCGGTAAAGATTGTCAACGTATATCTCACATTAACTCTAATTGTAGCTCACTAAAGCAGGAGAACTGAACAGCTAGCAAGTTATAGCAGGGAGAGACTTAGAGAACAGCATTTTGAAAGGTAGGAGAAGCAGACTTAAGCAGTACAGATCTTTACAGAGCTACTATGATCATAGCCTCAATAATCAACAATTGCGGTGCTGTGTTATGCAAAGCTACTGTACTGAATCTGTACTGGGCCTTGTGCTTGCATGTACAGCACAGTGCCACTGACTGCTATTAGCTACTGACCACACCATGGACCCACCAAAGGCTTATAAGCTCAGTATTAATCACCTACATCTCAGACTGAGTTATTGTCATCACAGTCACATGTCATCAGTTGTGTATACCAATTAGCCTACTGCACTGTGAGCGAAGGCTCGCCCCCTCGATGATTTACATCACCCTAGTAGCAATATTTAAACGTGGTACATGTATACGTGCTCTTGTTTTCATGGCTTAAGCAAGTGCCTCCACCTTTTGTATGTTTATATATGTATGTATTTGTAATATAATATTATAGGTGTGTTCCTGAGTAGGCACTGAGATGATTCTTTCTGGTTTAGCTGGGGATCCCAAAGCTTACGAAATCTTGTAGCCATTTCTCAAAGATATTGCTGACCATTACTGACATTTAAAGTGGGTTGTATAGGCAAAAGTTGGCTACTCAGTCCAGGGACTAGTAGCCAAAGTGAAGGATACAGCAGCAAATGGCTAATTTGGCTAATGTGTAGGGAACCCACATGGTTTAGGATTTATTTAAACTTTCATGTCAGAACATTTTCTCTAATGTTACGGGTATACTTTTTCGTCTTTCAGACTATCATGAGGATGATGGATAACTGTTCATTAGAAACGGACTCCGTGAAGACACTTCAGGATGACCTGAACTACTATGTTGAGTCAAA
Source organism: Stappiaceae bacterium (assembly GCA_964291365.2). Lineage (GTDB taxonomy): Bacteria > Pseudomonadota > Alphaproteobacteria > Rhizobiales > Stappiaceae > JBDWFY01. Next base: position 184,993 of record OZ219999.1, on the reverse strand, counting down.
TCAGGAACCAGATTTTGCCGAGAACGAGTTGATGTATGAAGATCTCGAACTGGAAGAGACAATGTCGTCCAATATATTCTCATCGACAGGTGATTGGAATGCTCTCCCTCTCCCTCTCTCTCGCTCTCTTTTCTTCCCTATTTTCTCTTCTCCCCCCTCCCCCCCCCCCCCCCCCCCAACACACACCAAATTCATGTACACATACACACAAAACACATGTACTAACACAAAACAATTTGGCATAAAATCTTGTCAATAGAGGGCAACAGCCTTGTAAGAAACCCATGATAATGAGGTGCAACACGCTTTGGTAGTAATTTGCCACCCAGCGTGCTTGCTTTACTCAGCTAATGAGATGGCTATGCTGCGTTAACATGCTGTCACCTTGTTCAATTCCGTGTCAGTTGTACTCCAGATGACCACATATAGAATTATATTTTAACTGTCTTCTCCGTTGTGTGTGTGTGTGTGTATATATGTGGATGGCAGTAGCTTCTACACCCATTACTCCACACCAAGCCATCAACGAGGAAGAGATCAACTCAATAGCTAGCTCTCCAAGTTCATCTCAAGGCCCTCTATCGCCTAAGACACCCACAACGATGAAGTCAACATCACAAGTAAGTGCTCACCATTTAGAAATAAGGCAATACATCTTTATAAAAATAGAGGTTGTAGAGCTGCATGCCAGAGTTGATATTAATATGAGAGAAGTAAGGAGGTGCTCTGGTTTCAGTATAATTTTACTGATTCTCATGGCTAAGTGCCCAAGAAAAAGTTGCTGTTTTTTCCCCTCAAGTTTGGTCGTGTATCTAGTTTTAATCAATCTAATGTAGTATGCTGGAAGATCATGGTTGTATGCGTAGCTAGATATTTTTATGGTTAGGTGGGCATTTTAGCTAAAGCGCTGTGGCTGTTTCATTGCTTGTTTAGGAATTGTTTGATGAGAGAAGAAGAGGAAAGACATCCGTCAGCTCTGTTAGTGATAATCCCATAGATATTAAGGTAAATTTGTCTTTTAAATGAAGGGTGAATTCCTGCCAATCAGAGTCAATCAGTAAATGTTATAATTATGCCTTTGTGTGTTGTGGTATTAGCCTCCTACCGTGTCAGCACCATCGCCACGGAAACCGACAAAACAGCTTTCCCTTACGAACTCAAGTCTGCCATCAAGATCGTCGTCATTATCAAGTGGGAACAAGATAACCACACCCACTAGCTCCACCCCCAGCAAGTCAAATTCATTAGGGCGGTCAACGTCATCAGGTGCCCCTCCCTCCAATGGGAGTGCAAGTCCGAAAGGTGCATCAAAACCAGCCCAACTACCCCAGGGGCCTGCTTATTCTATAGCGGCTGGTGGACAACAGAACTCGGTAGCAACTACTTCGAATTCTTCATCGTCTCCCACGGCAACGACGCAACATACAGCACTCAAGGACCAGTCACATTCACACGGACACAATCCAAGTGGGAGTGGCAGTACCGTAACCACAGCAACGGTATCTGCGGTGCCATCGTCAGCAATACCAACGAGTATTGGTAGTGGAGACCAACCACAACAGCCGCAACATCAAGTATTGTCTTCACCAACACAAGTGAGAGGAGTAGCTTGAGCAGCTTGGGGTAGTAAAGTGCAACACTGATGTACACAGGGTTCTGCCCACACTGGTCGGGAGTGGTCAGCCCCAACCACCACTCAGCTTTTTTTACCACCACTCAAGCTTAAAATAGCCGATTTTTTACCACCACTCAGAGAGAATAATACACTATATTCAATGCAATATAATACCATTTTTCACTACAGCTTAGCCACCACTCAGATCATTCTGGGCAGAACCCTGTGTACACTGCATAATTATTATCATGGTGATAAATACAGCCAAGAGTATATACTCTTGATACAGCTTATGTGAATTTTTGAATTTGCGTAGATAATTTGTACATTTATACATATCATGTACATTGTAGTCATGTTCGCTAGTATTAACTTCTCTCTCTGTCTCTCTCCCTCCCCCAGAGTGTGCCTCCAGTTGCTGGAGGCTGTTCTTCTTCAGGTAGTGTAGCAGTGGAGGTGCCTGCAAATGCAGCGGCATCCTCGGGTGCCTCAGCAACACAGATCCAACATCAGCCTTCCTCCACACAACAACCGAGACCTCATGCAATAAGTAAGTGATATGCAGAGCGTAATAGAGTCGATATAAGATTGTTAGAAAGGTTGTTTCTTGTATTAATCAGATCGCCCTGTTATAATTAGAATTCTTTCTCAATCTTATCCTGCTCTGTTGCATTCAATCACTGAAGCTAATTTTTCACATTACTTTATCATGACATTATCTTCCCTACATACTGTACAGACATGTATATGATTCCTGCAGACTCACGTCCTGAGCACAGTCGTACTAGCAGTAGTTCGTCATCGTTCTCCCCCAGCACGTTGTCCCAGGACTCCCAGCCCCCCACCCTCTCCCAGTCGGCAGGCACAGGGGCTGCCGTTGCAGAGGTCTCACAGGTCAACTCCACTGGAGCACTGACATGTAAGATGAAAATACCAGTGTCTAGTTACTGTAAAGCTGGAAACTTTCACCAGGAGAAACTTTTCACCAATTTTGCCACCTGGTCTTGTTGACGAAAATTTTATTCCGTGAATTTTTTGTCCTGTGCTAATGATTACATAGTGCATGTGGCAACCTTTACTGGCGAAACTTTATTCCATTGAAATTTCTACGGTACAAAGGTACCTGGGCTTGGCAAGATTTTTTGTCCAGCAAAAATTTTCAGTATACGGTATTTGCAAAATTGCCTATTATCACGTTGAATTTTCTTGATTAGTCTACAGATATTGGAGAAATTTCTCTATCCTCTCTCTCCCTCTCTCTCTCTCCCTCTCTCTCTCACTCTCTCTCTCTCTCTCTCTCTCTCTCTCTCTCTCTTTCTCACAGCTACATCACCAATCTCAGAAGCCACTCCCCTAGCAGTGGAGACCTCCAACCATCAGCAGCAGCAACATAGTCTGCAACATCAGCTGTCCTCGCCAGCCGACAGCCAACCAAGCTCCACGTTCTCTCCCATCTCCACGGCAACCAGCTCACAGCTGTCCCCATCAACGATGTCATCATCATCATCAGTAGCAGGGGGTGTGGCCACAATGGTTGCCACAGCACCAACAATGGCTCTAACATCATCGACAACAATGGGGTATGGGTATCTGCCAGCTACCTCTTCGCTAATGAGCACAACACAGGCATCGTGCTCACAGCTATCCCCATCAACGATGATGTCATCATCATCAGTAGCAGGAGGTGTGACCACAATGGTTGCCACAGCACCAACAATGGCTCTATCGTCGTCGACAACAATGGGGTACGGGTATCTGCCAGCTACCCCTTCACTAATGAGTGCAACACAGGGATCGTCTTCATCATCAAGTGGTGGCAGCAGCGACAGTGGGGTTGGTAGCAGTGGTAGTAATATGAGATCCAGTGATACACAGGGCTCTGTTATCTCATCACTACAACAGGTACTTTGTTTCATCCTTTAATTTGCCTTTTATCTCAGCTTGGTAATGAAAATCAAGGGTGCTTATCGTGTCCATAAATGTATATTGTATTTGTTAATGTTAGGGGTTACCATCACACAGTTTTTTTTAAAGGGGATGAAAAAGTCAAAATCGATGCCCAAAAGGGTACCATTCCCTTCAAGAGATAGCTACTAATCATTTTTGAGAATTGTTGTGATACTCCTTGATGGAAATTGTATGTCATTCGCCTTACTTATGCTTGTTGTGTGCAGGCATTCTCGTCTTCTGGTAGCAATAGTGTCAATATGGAGTATCCATGGATATCCACCACCTCTGCTGGCTTGGCCACCAGCATAGCCAACCCCCTCAGCTCTTTCATGACCAACACAGGTATGAGTACAAGCGGTACTTGCTATTTTTAAATGTTTTGAATATTATATTGATGATACTAGATGACTGCCGTACTATTATTGCACACATACCATGTATGTATGTTTGCTAGAAATGTTACTATCTCCTTTCTCTCTCTCTCTCTCACTCTCTCTCAGGTGTTTCATCAGTTGGTTCCCCTCCCCTGCCAATTACCTCTCCCTCTCCTCTAATTACGGCCGTATCCCAGCAACAGCAGCAGCAGCAGCAGACACAGCCCACCCCAGGCCCCTCCCCCTTCACTTCAGGCTCCACCCCCTTCACACAAGCTCCGCCCTCCTCCCCCTTCACTACTGTGGCAGCTGCAGCCATGACCAGCATGTCAGGACTGCTGACAGTGCAACCATCCACGGCGGGCTCCATGTTCACAATGTCAGAAGTGAGTCTAAAGTCATACATGGAGTTGAAAGGGTACAAAGATTTTGTGTTAATCCTCTGTGCATGTGCCACAGGGTTACGGTACTTAGTTTGTGTGTGTATCTGTCTGTCTGTCTGTCTGTCTGTTACCACACTAGCTGCTACGTCATTCACTTTCAAGCAGAAAATAAGGTATCATAGGCTTGTTTATGGTGTTTTCAACTCACCAATTTCACCAAAAAGGCTTCGTTCAGGAGATATGGCTGTTTTAGCTTTTGTCTCTACGATCGTGGCTGCCTTCTGTTGATAGAAAACACACCAGCAGTTCTTGATACAGCTAGGACTGACATTGTACATGAAGCGCTAGCTACAGTAACTAACCATATCTAAAATAGAGCTTTCCTCGTGTGTATCAAACTGCTGACCAGACACTATGCTGGCACACGTGGCATACTGTGCAATGCACATTCTTGTGGTTTACAAGTTACTCTAGGTCTAGAAGCAACGCATGCAAAGGCCATCACTGTTTAGTTTGCAATATGATATGGTTGCTGTGAGTTAATAGCAGCAGTGCATCATACATGTGCTTAGGCAACTGTGCCAAGGGTTTTGCACTGTAGTGCTTCATTTTAATAATAATTTATTCCACACCCCAGTGTAACCTACATCTATACACTTGTTGTGAATGTTGTTGCGTACACAAGAGGTTAGCTTTCAGTTGTGTTAAATGGCAATTTTTGTCAATAATTTCATAATATCAGAATCTAGCTAAGTTGACACAGTACCAATTGTGCATACATGCATGAACACATGCACATACAGAACTCTCCTGTGGTGTCGACAGACGCTAGCAGCAGCAGTGATCTGGGAGGCACCTCCTTAGCCTCTCTGAAGACAATGGCTGCCCAGGCTTTAACCGGTACCAGCAGCCATGGAGTGGCCACCTCCTCCACTGCAGGTGTCTCAGGCTTCCCTCACATCGACTCCAAACAACCAGAGACAGTCAACCAGACTTTGAGACGTAAGCAGGTGGTTTGTGATAATCTGCTAAGAGGGGAAAATAGGCATCTCTCCTGCCGTGGCTCAGTACAATGAAGTTAGAACGGGAAACCCTAGTCTAGTGGGGGGAAATCCCTGGTTCCTCTACATGCGTACACCGTCTGTATAAATTATGCAAGATTCTTCAAATTTTATTCGTTCATAATATTATGCGAGCCTGATATTCCATGGAGCTGTGCATGTGGTACAGGGTCGTTACACGCATAAGTTAATACATTTATGTTGTCAGTGCAATGACTTGTCATGATTGTGCAATACTAGTATTGTATTTGCACACAATACAGCAATGCTGGACCCCTCTGTGGCGGCTCCAGGTACTCGGCCGGTAGAGGGTGTGGCACCAACGTGGACGGACACCCAGCTTCAGCCGCTGCTGGGCGTGACCCCACTGGGACCGGTACAACTATCGCAGGAGAAAGTCTACCAACTCAAGATGTTGGAGAGTGCGTGTAAGCACTTGCCACAGGCCTCAGACTCAGAAAAAGTCAGGTAAGCATTTTACAGTACGTGTTTGTAAATGTTTATGAAGATACTTTGAAAGCCAGTTAATTTGGCTAAGCTGTATTCAAACACAATGACATATTTTAGGTATTCAGTGTGGTAACGGTTATAATCCATGCCTAACAGTTTTATAAGTGGTATACTTGGAGCACCATAATATGACTTGGTATTTATTTGAACCTGTTGTCTTGTTTCTTTCTCAGACCTTACCTGCAGAGAAATCCCTATCCGACGCCGTATTACTATCACCAACACCCCCCAACACACTTTGACTCATTCGAGTTCTTTCAGAGGTTGTCGATAGAGACACTATTCTTCATCTTCTACTACATGGAGGTAGGAAATAACTCTTTCTTGCCTCCCTCTCTCTCTCTCCTTTTCCTCTCCTCTCCAAGCATACATGATACACACATACAACAGTGTGTAATAACCCTTGACATGCTAGATTGCCATTTGCTATTACCTATTATCACAGGATGTCTAATTATTGCCCACCACTGTTTTCTTTTTCTTTTCAGGGGACCAAGGCCCAGTTCATGGCAGCCAAGGCGCTGAAGAAACTCTCGTGGAGGTTCCACACAAAGTACATGATGTGGTTTCAGAGATTGGAGGAGCCAAAAGCTATCACTGATGACTATGAAATGGTAGGGGCATCCCTTTTAAATTAGATCTGCAAAATTTTGGTTAGTGTAGTCAACAATGATTTATTCACTCTCTCTCTCTCTCTCTCTCTCCCTCTGTCTCCCTCCCTCCGTCTACAGGGGACATATATCTATTTTGACTTTGAGAAATGGAGCCAAAGAAAGAAAGAAGGGTTCACGTTTGAGTACCGATACCTAGAAGACAGGGACCTCCAATGATAATACAAATTTACAAGAAAACAGAAAAAGAAAGGAAAAAATCACATGACATGCAATCCCAAATTTAATTGGCCTGGCTTTAGCTAGCTGGGGCGGGGTCTTTGGTTGGTCTTCTTGCCCTTTGACCTTTGCTTTGTGTTACGTACATTGTTTTGGTTGGTCAATGTGTTCCTTTTTATGTGTTTTGGTCATGCCATATGCTTGTCTCTCTCTCAATAAAGAAAAACCAAGTGAAACAGTGAAAAATCATAAATTGAACACTTAGTGTATTCAGCATGCAGTGCGTTGTTTAATAGAAGTTAATTAGTGTAGGGTACATTGTCATTAGGTACCATAGGTCGGGTTTGAATCTAATTAATGATTGGAAATAGCGAGTTTTTCTAGAGCTCACAATCAATCCATTCCCAAGTGATCTTGAGCATATTATGGTACAGGGTATATGGAGTCCACCATTGCACTTTGGCTTGCAATTGGTTGTACTGTACTAGCCTAAAACACATTAAACCATGTAATCAAAACCCGTTCTATGGTATGTAGTTTAATATTATGGGAAGAGGTTTGCAAGTTACGCTGATGGTTAATACGGGATGAACGTTAATCATGCATGGTTTAACTTGCTTGTAGAGTTAAATTTAATACAGATAGATAATTTTAATACATATACTAGTACTAGGTGAAGGGTACACAGAATTAATGTTTTATCAAGACTTCACATACATTAACAGAGTGATGAAATTATAACAAGATGCCATTATGAACTTAAAATTATTGAGGTATGTGTGAAAATAATAATTAAACAACAATTAAAGCTTTGGGGTACCACAGTATATAACCTAATTTGAAGGATAGAAAGAATTTAAAAAGGACTGGTGATGAATCAATGCATCGGTGCTAGTTAGTCGTTATAGTCCCTAAGTAGGATAACTGTGACAGACGTGTGTAAGTGTGTACCACAGCAAGCACACAAGCTCTCACAATGGTTTTTAAGAGGAGGTGGATAGTTTGATGCCGATGGAGCCCCCTGGGTGATTGAGCTTAAATGACTCCTTAGATACGCCCTTTCTGGCCACTAGCTCGGCTAGAACAGCATTGAAGAACATTTCCTGAATACAAAAACAAGTCGTAGATTCTATGATCAGTTATTGCAAGAAATCATGCCAAACTTTAGAGATTGTCATTGGCCTATACCCTATAGAGTGTATTACAACTTCAAGCATATACTGTTTTCGATGAATACTGTACCTGTAGAACAACACTGGAGGTGGGCAGGCAGCCGAATGGTTCACTGATGCCTTCAGAGTTGTAGCTCAGGGTCAACATACACAGCTTGCTCAGCTTACAATCTGTGTGTGGGTGAGAGAGAGAAAAGGAAAGGATTCTACATCAACTCTGTCTTTTAAAGTTTTCAACTGAGTAAGATGAGCGAGGATATACCTGGTCTTCCAGTGAGAGCCAGAGTAGTGATCCCTCGTCTGATGAGCTGAGTGGCAGCTGCCACACACTCTGATGTGTTTCCACTGTGGGACACAAAGACAACCACATCACGACCTGGTACCGCCTTTCCTGCAGTGGGCAAATATATGGTACAGCTCATTAAACATATCAATACACGACACGGTAAAGGTCGTCAACAAAGCAAGCTTGACATATTACATACACACATGTACACACCTAGATCTCCATGGACCCATTCGCAGGCATGGACGTAATGTGAGATGATCCCTACAGAACTGAGAGAGCTAGCAAATCTCTCACCAACAAGACCAGATTTACCTGCAAAAGAGCAATGTCACAAACATTGTGTACATGTACATCAGCGTCGTTGCATAGATCGATAAAAAATTGTTTTCTGGGTCTAAGGCACACTAATTTCAGATTATACTAACTCGTTCACTCACCAATTCCAGAGATGAGAATCTGTCCCTGGCACTCATCAAGAGCCTTAACATATTCCCTCAGCTTGTTGGGGTTGAGGTTATCAGTGACCCCCTTGGCTGCCGTAATGTCGTTGCGTACGGACTGATGGAAGGCCTTGAGAGGGATGTCAGCTCCTGACTCAAAATGATGACCACAGAAAAACTCTACATCAGGAAGATAGCTGTTCAGTACATCACTGCAGTGGAATAAATATCATTGTGAATGTAAAGTGGTTTGAGATGGACTTCCATGATAAAATTATGGTAATAGAGGACATTGTTGGGACATAAGGAACAATAGAACATGTAGAAAATGGGGGTATCGCAAGATGCAGTTTATAGGGCATTTAAAGTAATACCAAAATATTTCATATTGTACACACCTCGATGAGTCGACTGGAACTCCGCCCACTGACTGGACACAAGTGGCTCCAAAGGCATTGGCAATACGACCAAGTTTACTGCAAAGAGACAAATACTTGTATGCCAAATTTTGGGGCTGAAGAAACTAAAATTTGATACTTAATTTTCCCCATCCTAGGATGGTAGTAGTGGATTACTTTTAGTATTTTGTGGAGAAAACTTAATGACAAAGAGAAGATCGACTTTAAAAAAGTGGGTCACCTTAGCTCTTCCTTTGTCTTTGGTAGTCCATCGTGAACCAGTCCAACGATCATCCCTCCAAGATAGGCATCACCAGCACCCGTGGTGTCCTTGAGAACTTTGACCTCTGGAGGAGGAACCTCTACAACCTAGTATGGTATGATTAGGTAGACACACCTTTAAAAGGTCATACATTATATATTTACATAATTGCAAGTGTAGTCATGTGATTTGAATTGCACAGTTTAGCTTGCACTTGTGTATGCTGTCAAAGGTAAGTCTGTGTATATTAAGTGCTAGCTTACATTGTCCTTGGTGGCGAGCACACTGCCTCGACTGCCATCAGTGATTGCTACCAGCTTAGAGCCACAGAGTTCAACAAGTCTACGGGCAACCTCTTGGAGGGAGAGCCTGGGGAGAAGAGAAGAGAGAGAGAGAGAGAGAGAGAGAGAGAGATGACTGTAAGCCCACCATATCATGACCTACAAATGTAAATATTATGGAATAGCTAGCCTAAGGGCAGTCCAGTACAATCATATCAGGTGTGTAAGTTTAGGAAGAGACACACAAAAAAGCATACAAGCTGCTGATCATGTTATTGAATGATTTCTAGGTACGTGTAGGCAGTACATGTGTATGTGTACACTTAGCAAGTAGCTCACAATTTTATGCTTAATTACACACACGACAAATGGCCCTTAACAGAATGTACATCAAAACCATACGACTGAGAGAGAGAGAGAGAGAGAGAGAGAGAGAGAGAGGTCTTCATACTTTGCTGTTTCTTCTTTGTTGCTATCTCCAGACATCACTTGGAGCAGTTCCTCCGCTGCCTCGTGTGCCGGCTTCAAGATGTCTGCATTCTTGACACAGTCAACCACCTCTTCCATGGTGCCGAGGCCAGCCTCCCCCACCGCTACAGACGGGGGTACATCCAGATCCAGCACAGAGAGAACCTTAGCTTTCCTGTGTAGGAAAATGGACACTGAAACATATAGCTATAAGTAATACAAATGGAACACTGTGGAGTTCCTCTATACACATATCATTTTGTATGACACAATTACCCAAGAAATCAGGACACCTCCTTCAACTATTGGGTCACTGTGCTTGGTCCTAGCTACATGGAGAAGTGTGCAAATCAGGACACCTCCTTCAACTATTGGGTCACTGTGCTTGGTCCTAGCTACATGGAGAAGTGTGCAAATCAGGACACCTCCTTCAACTATTGGGTCACTGTGCTTGGTCCTAGCTACATGGAGAAGTGTGCAAATCAGGACACCTCCTTCAACTATTGGGTCACTGTGCTTGGTCCTAGCTACATGGAGAAGTGTGCAAATCAGGACACCTCCTTCAACTATTGGGTCACTGTGCTTGGTCCTAGCTACATGGAGAAGTGTGCAAATCAGGACACCTCCTTCAACTATTGGGTCACTGTGCTTGGTCCTAGCTACATGGAGAAGTGTGCAAATGAGGATACCTCCTTCAACTATTGGGTCACTGTGCTTGGTCCTAGCTACATGGCTGTACATGGAGAAGTGTGCAAATCAGGATACCCCCTTCAACTATTGGGTCACTGTGCTTGGTCCTAGCTACATGGAGAAGTGTGCAAATCAGGACACCTCCTTCAACTATTGGGTCACTGTGCTTGGTCCTAGCTACATGGAGAAGTGTGCAAATCAGGATACCTCCTTCAACTATTGGGTCACTGTGCTTGGTCCTAGCTACATGGAGAAGTGTGCAAATGAGGATACCTCCTTCAACTATTGGGTCACTGTGCTTGGTCCTAGCTACATGGCTGTACATGGAGAAGTGTGCAAATCAGGATACCTCCTTCAACTATTGGGTCGCTGTGCTTGGTCCTAGCTACATGGAGAAGAGTGCAAATCAGGACACCTCCTTTAATTATTGGGCCGCTGTGCATAGCTATATACATAAAGAAGCATACAAGATTACCATTGAAATGAGGATACCCCTTTAATCAGGATACTTTATATGGTCAATAGATGTACCAAAGCTATTCGTGAAAATGACAGTCGAGTGATGACAAGCTTACTTTGCTGAGTTTAGAAGAGCCATGACTCCAGAGAGAGGGACCTGGGATATCTCCGTGGTCACCATGGAGGCCTGCTTCACTATAGTCTCATCTGGGGGAAAACGAAAAAGTGAATGTCAAATCCTTCTCTAAAGAAGCCACAGACACAGAAATACTTGAGTTTATAGGGCTATTACGGATGCTCTTTGTGGGAAACAACTGTGGTTGTGGCATAGCCCATAATTTTGAATGACATTTTTACTCTAGGGATATACTGCTTACCAAAGTTTGTAGCGACTGTCTTCTGGTCCAGCAGTGAAGTAGCCGCAGGTGCCATGACAATACTCCTCTCCCCACCCTCCTGGATGAACACATGGCACTGCAGACGGAAGCAAGACACACATGTAATTCAACAAGAGAATCTACACACTACATATTATTTAACATAAGGTTTTGGGTTTCACAATGTTGTACTTGAACTACTCTGGATCAAAAGGCCACAAGGAGGAGGGTGGGGATACCTCAAAATAAGAAAGTTTTATGTGGGGGAGAGAAAGAGAGGGAGATGGATTCAAAGCCCAGGCTAGCCACAAGGCTGAATGGAATCTCATTAATATGGGCAATAGATAGCCGTGTCGCCCTCTCCTCTAGCTCCCAGCCTTTCAGTGTTGTCAACTGCACTAGGAATGTATGGAAGTGTGAATTTGAACCAGGTACCAAATGACACCTATATTATTAATACTATGCTGAAGTGCTTAAGCTTTCACTAAATTATGTATACTAGGCAGTAATTTACCTCACAAAACAGAGCTGAACCCTCCAAGCCAATACAATACACATACCCTCCAACATACACACTACAGTTATGATGACCTTTCTATGCTAGTCATGTATTGCTTCACTTCCTATTGCAATAGGTAGGTAGGTAGGTCACCCCACTTTCCCTATCCTTCTAATAGACATGCTCTGTACACATGTACATGTATGTGTACACAATTTTGGGATAGGTGGCTTATTGCACTAATAATATCAGTATGGGGGAATCTTGATGCTGCAAATAGAAAGAGCTACTGAGGTGGACAGAAAGGCCTTGAGAAACAGGGGCAGTTACCAGGTATGGGTCAGCAATATTATGATTGTTGAGTTTTCAATTACTACACACACACACACACACACACACACACACACACACACACACACACACACACACACACACACACACACACACACACACACACACACACACACACACAGAGAAGCAAGTAAGGGCTCACCTGTGCTGTAGTGTAGTCTGATTGAGCTGTGGAGAGACAAAAAAATAAAAATTTAGCATATGATCTGGCACCCAATGAATGAAATTATAATGGAGATACTATGAGCTGAATATTAATGTGTGTACAAAACACCCCTTTAGTCCTTGAATGATTGACTACTGGTTTTATCCACCCAGTTACAAGAGAGAGCCCTGCCAAACCTTTCCATAGTACAAAATATAGCACTATACAGGACCTTAAAAAAAAAAACAAAAAAAAACGCTCACCTTTTATGAATTCAGTGGACACTCCTAGCTTCTTCAAGTTGGATCGTAGGTACTTTCCTAGCTCGTCCTTGCCTTGTAGAGCCAGCAAGCCAGTGTGCACTGTTTAAATTACAACAGTGATATGATAGAGGTAAATATGTACATGTGTGTGTGTGTGTGTGTGTGTGTGTGTGTGTGTGTGTGTGTATGTGTTTGTCATTGCCTAGCAACCAAAGGGTCAAGGACAGCTACAGCTATGTTGATGTCCATGAGGCATGCAGCCTAATGGTGAAAGGGGATCTTATTACATTCTGTGTGTCTGTGTGCATGAGCAGTAGAGTGTCTCGCATACCTCCACCTAGGGCTGCCCAAGATAGATGATTAAGAGTGACCCCTCCAATCACCTTCGTCTCCAGAGCCTTGAACGGACTGCAGTCACATGCCATAATATATGGGGACAGAGGGAGTGATAACACACAGCCAACAGCAAGACAGACAGAACATGTTGTTGCTAAGTCTCACCTGTGAAAGAATGTCTTCTGTCCGGGCTTTGGTACAGCTGCATAGCAATATTAAGAAAGACATCAACAATAGATTATGATGATATGATCACACATTAGGCCCACATAAAGTTTTGGTATGGACTATCCAACTCAAGGATGGAATGAATTCTCAAGTTTCCCTCCCCCTCCTCAAAGCATTAAATGATTCAAATTCTTCTGTGAATACTGAGCCATTGGAAGTTACTGAGTTACCTTTCACATTGTAAATGTGGTCGACGACATTGCTTCCACAGCCTAGCACTCTCTTCCCGCTTTGATAAGCTGTGAAAAATACAAAAAGAATTCATACAATAAGTATCAATTTTCATACTATCTGAAATTCAAAGTGAATATTTATACCAAGACACTCTTTCGCTGCTCCAGGACGGGTTTCGAGTGAATTGGTAGCAGTGGACGTGGTGTTGTGAAATACAGTGCCGTTCTTTCCGTGTAGCGGGTGCGAGTATTTGGCGACTTCGTGTTCTGGCAGTGGACTGAAGACGCTATCTGTCGAAGTTTCTCTGGGCAACGGGCGACGAGGCTCACTCTCGTAACTCGCGTAACCGTTGGTTAGAGCTGCCATTTCCACGCACACGGCACAGTAAAGTCAGAATTCTCTTGTGAAGCAAGACAGTACCTCGCGAGCTCACCCTTCCAGTTTGTGGCCAACTCGTGGGTTGGGCGTGACCTCAAATAGCTCGCGAGTTCGAATACTACGCATGCGCAATAGGGACCGTGTGACGTGATGGGCGTGGTGAAGGCGGCACCAATGTCAACGTGTATTATACTGCATACACATGTACAAGCCAACGAAAACAGGGAGCATTGTTTTTGTAAACTATCAATTATGGCGCGTAAGTTATGCTCTACATACGTCTGCGTGTATTAATTAAAAACGTTCAATATAATTATTTCTGTACAGATAGTGTGATAAAACTTTATACTTTAGTCTATTATAATTTACTCTATAGGCACTCACCGTTGAGCGTAGAGCTAGAGACAGAGAATGGACGAGATAGCGATGGCACAGGGTTGCCTCTGACGATCAGCAGGGAAACAAACTTCCACGGCCACATACCTTTCTCTATCACATTGAAGATCGTAAGTGATGATTGGTAAAGGGCAGTGTACTGCATCCGGTGGATGTGTGTGAGTACAAGTTCAGCCAAGTTTAACCACAATACACGATAAAGCTAGAGATAGCCGTACCGTTATTCATGAATTCGAACTGCGCATGCGTGAATTGTTTCTCAGTGCAGCCCCTCCCACACTTTTAGCTTGCAGCAAAGATGGCTAAAGTAAGGCCAAGCCTTGCTAGCAATCCCGCTCTAAAAGGCGCAGCAGAAGTGCTAAACGACCTTGATACTTTTCTCTCAGACGTTGGAGATGAAGAGGAGGATAAGGATCAGGAATCTGACGAAATGACGCTCGATTTTGGAGACGCCTGCGCGGAGTGCCGCGCTGGGACTTCGCCCATGATTCTTGCCGTGACAAGCGGTCACACGGGCTGCCTCAAGGGGATACTGGAGAGAAATCTGGACGAGCTAGACCTGGCCTCAATCCTTTCCGAAAACGGCGCTACTCTTGCTCACATCGCCGCGAGGAAGGGAGACCTAGAGGCGCTAAAAGCCATCGTAACGGCCGATCAGTCTCTGTGCGAGGTAGGAGACATCAGAGGCGCCACTCCATTGCACGTCTGCGCCTACCACGGCCGCCTGGACTGCCTAAGCTGCTTGGTGGAGAGTGGTGCGGAGGCGAATCTGGGAGACTTTGATGGCGCTACATCAGTGCATTTTGCTGCTGCTTCAGGCCACTTGGAATGCCTCAAGAAGCTTGTGGAGAAGGGGAATGGTGACCCAAATGCACAGACAGAGAGTGGAGAAACCCCAGGTAATAATAATATAGTGTGTGTGTGTATCTACCGTTAAACTGTATCTTTGTTGATGACACACTGAGATCAGTTAGAGCAGTATTGTGTTATCTCTCTTAATACGCAGTATACTTTGCTGCTCAAGAAGGCCACCTGGACTGTGTTCACTGGCTAGTAGAGCACAGTCAGGCTGATGCTCAATTGGCCTCTAACGACGGGATGACCCCACTCCATGCAGCTGCTCAGACTGGACGGCTCAACGTCACCCACTGGCTTGTCCGCTCAGCAAAGTGCCCCATCAACTGTCGAACATGCGATGGAGCCACACCTGTTCATTTTGCTGCTGCTAAGGGTATGTAAAATTAATTTTTAATCATGGTCACAAATCTGTTATGTGTGCTATATAATCGTGAACATAGTCATGCTTTAAAATCTATGATTAATGAGTCTATCAACATTAAAGTAGCTATTGCCATAATGTAGAAGGCCATCTGCATGGGGAATGAGCTCCTAGGAATATTGAACAATCCACACATTAGCCCTATCTTTACTATGGAGGGGCCTATGGACAAGTGTAATTCCTTACATGATGTCATTGATTTGACGTATACACATGCATAGGTCACGTTGCTATCCTGGAGTGGTTATTACATCACTCCCTGGCCTCTGGAGTGGAGCAGGATGACTACGGAGCAACACCAATCCATGACGCAGCTGAGCAGGGACAGCTCAAGTGTCTCCATGTCTTCTACAGCCACTCAGTGGACCTCAACTATAAAGATTGTGATGGATTAACACCTCTGTGAGTTAACCTATGCATATAACTGTGAATGACATTGATGTAGTAACTATGATCTATATTATGTAATGCAGTGATTTTGCTGTCGAAAAGGGACACCAGGAGTGTGTGGAGTTCCTTAAGAATCCACGAAAGGCATTTGATATTGCAAAGAAACAGCACCGTGAAGCAAAGGTTAATAGCTACAGGAACTTTCAGACTTCTTGCCTAACTGCAGAGTGTAGACCGTGACCCATAGCAAGCATATTCATGAGTATAGGCCTCAGTTACAAGTACCTGTAGGCCACTAACCTGCTGCTGTGTAAGCTTTATCCTTTGACTAATAGTGGCTTATTAAATTAACTACAAGTTTCTCTGGCTCACGGTCTACGGTTCACGCTTTATGCTTTTTGATCTGAAAGGGCAAGAAGTGTGCAAATCCCTGTAGTGATTTTGAGTGAACATAGTGATTACTGAGCTAAAATTAATCAATGCTTGAATTCACAGAATGCCGAGTTGAGGCTGCTTATCACTCCAAACTACGGCAAAGAGAACCCCACAAAGACAAAGAAGAAAAGAACACTAGGTGGCTTCCTTGGTGGGAAGAAGAAAGCTAAAGTAAATGATTTTTAAGTTGACAACTATGTGTGTGAGAGATTCTTCTTGTTAATTCTGCAGAACACTACAACTAAACTATGAAACATGAATTGACACCAATCTTATTCCTCCTTTCTCCTCTCTTGCTGTTATCCTAGTAATTATTAGCTGATTACGTGAGTATTAGTTTGATGTATGACATTATTATTAACTTTTTTGGGATGTCCCATTCCAATCATATGATGCGCGTGATATACCAGGGGTATTATTCATTTTGCCAGGTTAACATGTCTCCAGTCAGGCTGGATCATAGTTGCTTAGCTAGGCTCCATGTGTCACATGTGAATATTACTTGTACATTAATGAATTCCCATTGCAACATAATAATCACGAGCACGCCCATTTTCAGCTCCATATAAGTGAGAGTGGTATGTTTAATCATTATGCTGTAAATGATGACCATGCATGCCAGGGATCGGATGATATTGACATGACAGAAGTTATATAAAGCCGATCGAAATACATAATACCCCATCATAAAATAGTTTATCTTTAATAATAGCAGCTATGGTGGTCCAGGAAGGTGGATTTGATGTTAGATTTGTGAAGGAGCCACCAAAAGAGCTGATTGTCAAGTGTCCGATATGTCTGCTGGTTCTAAGAGATCCATACCAAGCCACCTGCTGTGGAGACGACTTTTGCCACATGTGCATTGAGCGAGTCAAAGCAGACAACAAGCCCTGCCCTTGTTGCAATACTGAAGGTTTCAACTGCTTTGAAGATAAAGGAAGGAGACGATCACTGCGTGGGTATCATGTTTACTGTGAAAATGAAAATATGGGATGCCAGTGGGTGGGAGAGTTAGGAGAATTTGAAAGCCACCGTAATTCCAATCCACCTCAAGATAAGCAGCTGGAGGGATGTCCATTTACTGAAGTCCAGTGTCTTCACTGCTCCAAACCTTTTCGGCGTTCTAGTGTAGAGGCCCACCAGAATAACGAATGCCCAAAGAGGTCGTACAGTTGCACACATTGCAAAGATTACGACTCGACTTATGAAGATGTGATGATCAAGCACTGGCCTGTGTGTGGTAGCTTTCCTATCCAGTGCCCTAAAAAATGTAGCAACAAAACCATGAAACGTCAAGATCTCAGGAGTCATACTATCAATGACTGTCCACTCACAATTGTTGACTGTGACTTCAAAAGTATTGGTTGTAAAGTGAGGCTCCCTCGTAATAGATTATCTTCTCATCTCACTGAAGCTCGAAGAGCCCACATGTCACTGCAAACAAAGCAACTGGTGGAGCTTAAAGAAGAAAACAAACAACTGAAACAGCAAGTTGAAAAATTGACAAAAGATCTTGAGAAGTATCAAATAGGGACTCCGTTGTGTCCTGTAGAGCTGATTATAACCAACTTTGAAAAGCACAAGAAAGACAGTGATGACTGGAGCTCTCCACCTTTCTACACCCATCCTAAGGGATACAAAATGTGCTTACTGGTTTATGCTGGAGGTAATGGTGACGGTGCCAATACCCATGTCTCACTGTTTCTTATGCGTATGAAAGGAGAATACGATGAGCCGCTCAAAAGGCCACTCCGAGGAAAATTCACCATTCAGCTAATGAGCCAGGATGGAGACGAGAGATCGGATTATCACATAAAAACTATTACCTATGATGTTAGTACATCTGGTGAAGATTGTGATAGAGTAGTGGCCATGGATGGAGAACTGGGTTTAGGTACTCACAAGTTTATCGCTCATAGCGAGTTGAAACCGATGTATCTACGAAATGATTGTCTGAAGTTTTACATCAAAGAAGTGAATTTGCACTAGCTAGCTAGTGTGGAGTGTGCACTTTCTATGACTGATCCGATAGATTATGAATTTTTATAGCATATCAGTGTGTTGTGTTGATCTTCTACTTTACACAAAATGTTTTACAACAAAGGAATACTTATTAAACTTGTGAGTGGTTGCGGCTACTGCGCATGCGTATATTAATTATCCGTGTGCTGTACGTGTTCTCGTTTTAACGATCGCGATCGATCGGCAGAAGCAATTGCAATTATGTTATGGCCGACTGGTCGGGTGGATTTGACTGTGAATTCGTGGAGAAACCTCCTAGAACTATTCAGATTGAGTGTCCTATATGCCTGGTGGTAGAGAGCCCTACCATGTCACCTGTTGTGGGTACGGATTTTGTCGAGTGTGTATTGAGCGAATCAGGGAAGGTGACACCCCTTGCCCGTGTTGCAAGGCGAGAAAATTTTCTTGTTTTGAAGACAAGAGGCTGAAATAATCAATCTATGATTTCAAGGTTCATTGTGTCAACAAACAGCTAGGCTGCCAGTAGTCTCGCGAGCCAGCCCCTTCCTCTCTTGTGAAGCCTGAGGGGCTGGCCCGCGAGACTCGGGCTGCCAGTGGGTGGGAGAGTTAGAGGGATGCAAATTTACTAAAATCCGATGTCTTCACTGCTCCAATTCTTTTCAGCGTTCTGGTATAGAGCTCCACTAGAATGCCCAGTGTCTTAGGAGGCCTTTTAGCTGTGAACACTGCAAAGAGTATGATTCCAACTTCGAAGATGTGACCATCAATCACTGGCCAGTGTGTGGTAGCTACCCTGTACAATGCCCGAACAAATGTAGCGATGACCCCATTGATCGTCGAAATCTCAATAGCCATGTTTCCAATGACTGTCCACTGGCTGTTGTTGACTGCGACTTTAAAGGTGGTGGCTGTGAAGTGAGGCTCCCTCGCAAGGATTTATCCGCTCATCTCACTGAAGCTTCTATGGTCCATATGTCACTCCTAATGAAGCAAATGCATGATCAGCCTTAAAGAGCTACAAAAGCAACTATCGAAAGAAAACAACCAGCTGAGGCAGCAGCTAGCAAAGCAAGTGAAAGGACAAAACAAAATGAAGCAGCAAATTGAGACAATGGCCAAAGACCTTCGGGGGCACCAAACAGACACTTCTTTATGTCCCGTAGAATTACCAAGGGCTTATAGACCCCATAAGCCCGTGGAATTTTCAATGACTAACTTTGAACAGCACAAAAGAGGTTTTGATCACTGGCTCTTGCCACCTTTCTACACCCGTTGTAAGGGGTATAAAATGCGCTTAATGGTTTTCGCTGGAGGCTGTGGAGAAGGTGCCAATGTTCAGAGATACATTTCAGCATTTTTTATGCTTGTGAGAGGAGAATATGACGAGCAGCTCAAATGGCCATTTCAAGGCAAATTTTCACTTCAGCTATTGAGCCAGAGTGGAGACAAGAGGCACCACAAGGTACCAATTACCTTTGATGCTAGTACACCGGATCACTGTCGTAGTAGAGTATTGGATCAGCCGGATGGAGAACCAGGTAGTAATCGTTGGGGTAAGACCAAGTTTATCCCTCATAGTGAGCTGACACCAAAGTATTTACAAAATGACTGCCTAATGTTCTGTGTCAAAAAAGACGAGTAGAATACTAGTGTTAGGGTGTCCAACCGAAAATATGAAGGTATGCAAAACCACTCCGCTGCAGCGTTTTCTAGCAGAACCCACCTAGGCAAGTTACAAATCACACTATAAATCGGGAAAGCTCTCAAAAAAATGTGCGTCAAACGCAATTAAGGTGTTGTCATGTAAACACGAAAAATGGTACGTGAGCAAAACCCATAATAGTTATAATGGTGTACACTGTGCGACTAAGAAAGGTGAAAGTATCACCAGAAGCTATTTTCTGGATGCATCCATGGACAGAGCAAGAGTAAATAGCTTGGATACCCCTTCTGAAGTCGCAATCTCCTAGCATCATAGTAGACCAGTGTTTGGTCACGTACCATTTTTCGTGTTTACACAACAACATTTTCATTGCGTTTGACGCACATTTTTCGAGAGCTATCCCGATTTATGGTGTGCTTTGTAATTTGCCTAGGTGGGTTCTGCTAGAAAACGCTGCAGTGGAGTGATTTTGCTTACCTTCATATTTTCGGTTGGACACCCTACTAGTGTGCTGTGCTATACAATTTTAGACTTACTGTGGGTGCAGTGGTCCTCTACTTCCTGAAATTTCAGATTTGTTCAGCTGCATATGGTTTTAAGTACCAATACATACATTATTTACCTGTTATGCATCTATTGTTCTATTGGTTATTTCTGTAATTATCATTATTATGTAGTCATATAATTCACTCCTTTAATTTTATGTAAAAGTAAACATACTCACACAATAATTAATCTTTGTAATTCAAAGTTTAATTGTTGCATAGTGGTAACGATCCTCACTAGGATCGTACTGCGCCAAGCTGTACGCTGAATTCTCGGAGGATGGAAGAACAATAATCATAGAGTGAAAATCTGAATATAAATGATAGCCAAGTCCTGTACACACATGGTCAGTTTATATAAAAAAGAGGACACACGGTAGCAGCACACATAGCAACGGCACATTAGCACACACGAGTGACAGTACATCCTAGCGACAGCACATTAACACTAACCTTTACAACCACTCAAGACAAAGGTTATCACATATGTACTACAAATTTTTGACATCCTAATTACATTTTCATTACAATAGCATCTTCCTGCGCTTAATAATATCACCACACCCACTACTGACTTGATGTGGAGTGTATGCTTTCTCCACTCCCCACACTGAGCAGGTCACCTTTGATCCCTGATGACGGACTGAATGACTCAAACTCAAACGCTCCACACTGGGGATCTCACCAACTCAAACGTGGGCACTTGTAGGATATCGCTAGCTTGGTCTCTGAGGTCATGCGATATGCTTCGGCTGGGATGCTACCATCAATACAGGGAGCTCCAACGAGGTGGGGTTGATGATCAGAATCGATGTGCTGTCTTTAGGGAGGAGAGGGAAGGTGCACAGCTGGCAGATACTATAAAGGAGAGGTCTTGATACAGCTACTGCGCATGCGTTCACCGCGGGAGTGGGGGCTCATGTTGATTGGGAAATTCCTGGAATTGTACCGAGTCTCGGTATGGCTTACCAGGAGGGTGGATTTGACTGTGAATTTGAGGAGAAACCTTCCAAAGGTGTTCAAAGCGAGTGTCCTGTGTGTTTGCTGGTGCTTAGAAAGCCCTACCAAGTCACCTGCTGTGGATACGGATTTTGTCGAGTGTGCATTGAGCCGGAGTGAGGGCAGAAAATAAGCCATGCCCATGTTGCAACGCGAAGGAATTTGACTGTTTTGAAGATAAAAGATTGAAACGATCGCTCAACAACTTTAAGGTTCACTGCGCTAACAAAAGGCTCTGCTGCCGGTGGGTGGGAGAGTTAGGAGAATTAGAAAACCATCTCAATCCAAAACCGTCCCCAGATACGCAGCTACAGGGATGCCAATTCACTGAAGTCCAATGTCTTCACTGCTCCGAGCATTTTCAGCGCTCCAGTATAGAGATGCACCAAAATGAGCAGTGCCTTAAGAGACCTTTCATCTGTGAATACTGTAAGTGCTACGATTTAAGTTGCTTGATTTATGAAGATGTGGCGGCCAACCACTGGCCTGTGTGTGGTAGCTATCCTGTACAGTGCCCCAACAAATGTAGCGATGACCCCATTGAGCGTCGAAATCTTGATAATCATGTCACTAATGACTGTCCACTGACTATTGTTGACTGTGACTTCAAGCATGTAGGCTGTGAAGTGAGGCTCCCTCGGAGAGATTTATCCATCCACCTTACAGAGAGTTTGGTAGTCCATGTGTCATTACAGACAAAGCAATTGATGGAAGTTGAAAAAGAGAACAAACAATTAACTTAAGCATCAAGTAGATCAACTTCAGCTACAAGTAGAAATTTTGACAAAAGATTTCTTTTCATATCAGGTTTGTGCTCCAGTATGTCCTGTGGAGATCATCATGACAAACTTTGAGCAGCACAAGAGAGACCATGATAAGTGGTTCTCTCCTCCTTTCTACACCCATCCTAAGGGATATAAAATGTGCTTGTATGTTTATGCTGCAGGCGGTGCAGGTGTTAATGCACACGTCTCACCATTTCTTATGCTTATGAGAGGTCAGTGTGATGACCAGCTTGAGTGGCCACTCCGAGGGACATTCTCCGTCCAGCTATTGAGCCAGAATGGAGACGAGGGACATGATAATGATAATAATATTGTTGTGGAAATACCCTTTGACGATAATACCCGCGACCTCTATTGCAGTAGAGTAGTAGATGCAGACTTGCATGGGTATGGCTGGGGCTGTCCCACATTCATTGCTCACACTAAGCTGAAGCCAAGGTACCTTCAAGATGACTGCCTAAAATTTTACATTAAAAAAGTAAACTAGCTAGTGCACTTTACATTGAGCTGACAGCCTATCATAGCTATTATGTCTAGCATACATGCATTGTGTATGTGTTCTGTATAATATACTCCATGCCAGTTGCGATATTTTTGTACCTATGGGCAGAATAGCCCAGGTTCTTTTTTTTGTGTAAAATTTGTGCAGTATATATTGGTAGGCACCAAAGTAGACACACAAAATTAATCTTCTTTACGTTCATACAAAACAAATATGCACAAACAATCTTTATAATAGTAATATTCAAAGTTGTCACACAGTATCTTAATATTCACACCCATTATTGACTCGAGGTGGAGTGTAGGCTTTCTCTACTCCCCACACTGAGCAGGTCACCTTTGACCCCTGACGACGGACTGAATGACTCAAACTCAAATGCTCCACATTTTGGAGACCTCACTAACTCAAACATGGGTACTTGTAGGATATCGCTAGCTTGGTCTTTGAGGTCATGTGACATGCTTCGGCTAGGGTGGATACTGCCATTACAGGGAGCTCCAAGGAGATGGGCTGCTTGATGATCAGATGTGTTGCCTTTAGGGGAGGAGACGACATCAGCTATGAAGCTGTGGAACAAGGGAGGTGTGATCACTAATAGCTTCATGTAATAATTACCACTCTAATGCATTGTAGCTCATTAAAGAGTACTATAAATTAAAATAGTTTCTTAGAGTCAATGGTAGCTATGGCTAGGGCCATTCTTATGAAAATTTTTCAACACGAAATTTTGTCATATGAAAGTCCATTAACACAAAATTTACGGTACAATATTATAAGCACTTACATAATAAAGCTTCGTAGCATTATAATAATTATATAAACACCTACCTGGCAGCAATACCATACTTTTTCCACTTGGATGGCCCCAGTGCATCAGCATCCTCCTGCAGCTGTTGCAAGTCATCAGCACTGTAGGACATCGGTATCGTGCTGTCGATCGAGACTGGGCTGAGTATCCCGCCACCTCCAACCACACCCCTACCCCCTTCTCCCTCCTCGAACACCAGGTCCAGTGAGGTATTTCCCGATGAGCCAGACTTACGGTAGGGAGGGTTGATGGGAGCAGAGACTCGACGGACACGTTGCTGATCTGGTATGCCGACTTTCTCTGGTACTGGTGCTGTGATGGTGTCAATAAAAGCTTCCGTGTAGGCAGATCTGCAGTTGTATCAGACAATTATTAGCCTCTTCATCCCCTTCAAAATTTTCATTCAAGGGAGAGCCTAGTTCAAGGCTATACTATAATCACTAGGAGTAGACTTATGTCCCATGTCCAACCCACTATGATAAAATTTTATCATAAAAATACTAGCTGATAAACCTCTCAAAATAATCTGGCCGAGAAAATTGACAATCTGCAATTAATACTGACAAACCAAGGCCATAATGATCACGAGGTGGTAACATTGGAGCATTTTAATGTTAACTCTAACCTTCTTTTGTTGTCTGCGAGGAAGTTTGGTGTGGAGGAGCTGGTAGAGAGGAAGATGTCATCCAGAGAGCCAGAGCTAGGGCCACTCATACGACGAGAGATACTCAGCTAAAGAAAGGCAGGTGTGTGTGTGTGTGTGTGTGTGTGTGTGTGTGTGTGTGTGTGTGTGTGTGAAGTGTGACGTGTGTGTGATTGCACAGTACTATGTGATGTACGTGCAGTGGCATGACGACCCTTTACCAATCAAAGGAACACCTGATTCCACATGTAGACTTGTGTACATGTACATACACATGTAAAGCACACTGTAGCATTTGCACAGTACAATATGCTATAATACATACATGTACATAATACACTGTATACCTGTCTTTTAGCGTATCTCTGTGGTAGATTAGGGCTGATTCCAGTGGCGTCCTTCAAGTTGGCCTCCAGTCGGCTCTTCCTTAGTCCGTACTGCAGCTTGGAGAAGAACCCTTTGCCCCCCGGCTGAACCTCCTTCCCCTTCTTCAACATTGCCTGGTACTCCTGTGAGTTCAAGAATCTTGGATAGATGTCGTTCTGCATCAGCTGGTAGATTTGCTCCTGGGCGGCCGTGAACGCATAGCGGGACGGCTCTTTCGTGTCTCGTTCAATCTCATCTTGAACGTTGGCACTGACATTTACCTCACTGCTGGAGCCACGTTGGAGAAATTCGCTGTGTGTGAGTATGTGTGAGTGTATGTGAGAGTGTGTGTGTGTATGTGTATGAGTGTGTGAGTGTGTGTGTGAGTGAATGAATGAGAGATCGGTTGAATACTGAAAGTAGGAATAGAATTTTCTTGACCTAATTCAGTAAGTACTAACCAATAATTACAACATGTATATGTACATAGAACATGTAATACTGCGTGAAATGCAAGTACATACACACGTACATGTGTGTACAGAATAATCTACTTTCTACTTTGTCTGCACTCACTCATAGATTAGCTTGACTGATCCTTCCACAGCCATGAGGGGAATGAACTTGAGGTCACGACAAGCCTGCCAGAACCGAACATTCTCAAGACAAAACTGATTTTTGCAGAACTTTTCAAACTTGAATCTTCCAGTGACATCAGTGAGCAGGTCCTGGAAGGAACACGCCCACTTCTTAGCTTGACACTCTGTTGGGTTCTCCAGACTATATAGGGGGAGGGAGAGGAGGGAGGGAGAGAGGGAGGGAGGGGGAAAGAGAAGGAGAGAGAGAGAGATGTACATTACATATACTATAGCCAAACTGTAAAAAGATATCTAGTACACTCACAGTGACTTCTCTATGGTCCACAATGTATTATCATTAGACACCCAGGGGTTGCTAGGCAATGGAGAGGTCAGCATGGGGTCAAATTCACGATATCGCTGACAGAAGTTAACAGCACTATAAATTGAGAGATACACATTACATCCGTGGACTCAATTAGAGACAACAGTCCAGAATCCTCATACACATACATTTGTACAATGTACCTATAGGGTCATATTTGATCATAATCATGTCTACTTAGGAGGAGGAAATACACATTCAAGAGTATATATAGTGGATAAACTTTGAATTCTCATATTAACCAATTCACTTAATTGGAACAAGGAATTTCAGATATCACTTCAATGCACGATTTACTAATTAATCTAATTAGTAGAGGGCACTACCTCTCTAATGAGGTTGAGAGACGGACCCTGGTCTTCTTTGATGTGTACTGGAGAAAGAGCATCTCCCCTCGCAGGGTCTTCAGTATATACTCCTAACAACACATAAGCAGACATACGTAAGGTGATGATGTCATGCATTTAACTGAGAACGACATATGGACAGACAGACATATAATATTATTCATATGACATCACACATTAAGTGAGGAGGATGTACAGACTGTAGTGTCATTTTGAAGGGAGGAATATACAGATAGTGTATTACGACGTCATACATGTACATGTACATGTACCCTGAGCGCAGGATGACACACAGACATATGTACATATAGTAGCATATACACATCATCAAGTGCAAAATAGGGGTTTCTACGGTGAAACCTGCCTCATCGACACGGTCACCTTTGTGACCAGATTAGTTGGCTGCAGTAAAGACATGGCTTCCTTTAATACCATACACACACAACACATTGATATGGAGAGTGAGGGTTCACCACAATAATAATATTGTACATGTAATATTAAATTTGGATTTCCCTTAATTAGATAAAATTTTGAGTGGCCTACCTCTTCCATGTATACTTCAGGTCTTTTCGTACAGAGTCTGGTCAGTGTGGCATCACACATGCTACTCTCACCGGGCTAGGTTGGGGAGAGAGAGAGAGAGAGGGAGAGAGAGAGACATACACAGACATATATAATATAATTGTAGACTGTTTTCGGTAACATACCATAACTCCAATAATCATGTATTATTAAGTGAATGGCGATCATTAGTTAAGAAAACAATCACAAACCTGGTACAATAGACTGTTTCTATTGTATTTAATAATCTCAGAAACAACCACCAACGATGCAGGCACATGATTCTATGTATCATCGATTCTTGTACATTACCATATAAAGATGCACTTTCTTTTTAATGCTCCACAATATTACTGTTGTATTCTATGCCAACGATGTTTGTAGTCACATGACTCACCGGAGGTCGTCTTAATCTCCAGAACGCTTCTTCCTGACTGCTGATGATCGCCTTTGCAACTCTCTTCTGCTCTCGAAAGATCCTATAAGAAGTAGCCAACAATACTTGCTTAGTTAAGACTTGATAATTGGAGCAAACTTGGTATCTAAAAAAGCATTGGTGCTTCGTCCCTTTTCATCTAATTAAAACAGGAGCAGTATACTCTATGCTGTGCGGGAGGGGGGACCAAATTATTGTGCCTAAAAATAGCATGCTAATTATAACAGTTAGTAATTAACCAGGAAAGTGGAACCAGAAAGCATACACACATCAAGCACACGTACATTAGAGTGTTTTCCTACAGTCAGTAGTATACACACGGTATACTGTTTTCCAAGAACATCAAAGAAAACATGAAACTGAGGATTCACATTCCTTGTCCAGCTAGGAGTACTAATCCATCTCAGAGTAAATTTAAGTCTATTTACTATTATATATTGCAGACACAATTACATCCATAGGTTACCAGCGTATGTTACGTACACCATGGATCATACAAGTACAGCTAGCCTACAAATATACATCGCTTGGGTAAACATTCTTTATCGAAATTAACTGATACTAAGAAAATAGAGTATTGCCATAGCACGAGCTATTATCAAACCTCTTTATGAAATTGAAAGGAAATCGTTATCCGTCATTTTTAGTCATAATCTATGCACTAGCCAAAGAAAAAAAATGGCCCTAGAATGTTGTATTTAGACACGCACACAAAGGATCCTGCCTGGTTGAAAGGATTTTGCATTCCATTAGTGTCCTTTGGGAGGGGTTTTTGCTATGTACACACATGCTGTGTGTAGGTGGTAGCCATTTAACCTTCTGGAGTTGGTTTATCGTTGACCAACGGCTCGTAGCTGAGAAAAGTACAACAAACGAAATAAGAGTCTAGCTAGCTGTGTTCTTAGCTATCACTTTTTATACTCTAGCTAGGGCATTTGGGATGGGCTTTTTTAGAATCTGTAGATATAACATTAAGCTTTCATATGCACACAGATAAAAAAAATCAGGAGGGCATGGAAATTTTTGAGTTCAAGTACTGTCAATAATAATTATTGTGTGCAAGAAAGTTCAGCTTTTATGACCAATCTCAGACTTGTATGCTCAACCCACTGGCTCTATCATCCAAATGTATATATCCTGAGACATATGTTAAGTGAAGTGGTTTAAGTGGACAATGCCACAACATCTGCATATTCTCTCTGTCTTACTTTACATCCATATCTGCTTTCTCTGTAATGTTCTTCCACTCCTTGGCTAGCCGGAGTTTGAGCTTGTGGAGGTTGTTCAGCTCGTAGTCAAGGAGACGGATACGATGCTTGCTACGCAGAACCTGCTTTACTAGATAGATACCTGGTGTGTGTGTGTGTGTGTGTGTGCGTGTGTGTGTGCATGTGTGTGTAAGCAAAAGGCACTTTGATGAACTTGTGGCATACAAATTCCTTGCTACAGTCAATGCTCATTCTCCACAAGCCAAGCAATCCATGCTTTGCATAATTATAATACTATATTGCTCAGCAAACAGGTATAGAATTGTTGCCATTTACTCAACTTGCATGTAGGCAGGAAAGTAGTAATTACCAGCAAAGCTAGTAAAAGAAGAACTGATTAAATTAACAATTCATTTTGTAATTAATCTTGTAGATTAGTGGTGTAAGCATAATTATTATTATATGCCATTATGTGAAGTATGTGTATGTGTGTGGCTGGCTTACCATACTCAACATCACTGTCCACAGGGTTCTGAGATGGCCAGTAGTATGGAGTCTGTATGGAGGAGAGAGAGAGAGAGAGAGAGAGAGGTGACAATAGGATGAATAACAGACAATGGCCTCCTTTCCTTACAAGACCATCATTTGTCCAGCAGGTCACATGACAACTTGTTAACAATGCTTGAGGCATGTGTACCCAGATAAAAGACATCCATATAGGTAACTACACAGTGCCAGTGGACTAGCACAGCACAGGCACTGTTTTCTTTTATGCCAGCATCAGCCAAAGTTTAAGGGCTGGGATTTCCCACCACTAGTAGACCAAATTAACATACCTTCAACTATATTTACATTTACGTAGCAAGCTGCAAGCTTAGTGTCGTTTCCAGGCCCTATTCCCAATTTTCAGTGTTGCATGTATACATTGAAAAGATTGGGATGGGGGTGGGTTGGGGGCGGGGGCTGGGGACGAAGTTATAGCAAGCTAGCTACCTAGTGCTGACCTGAAATCTGTAGAGGGTTCCGTCATCTCTCATTGGAGTCTCCAGGCCCTCCACACAGAAGAAGAAACCGTGCTTACTCAACATGGTGGCCAGGTGAATGGCCTCAGCTGTGTGAGTGTGTGAGTAGTGTGTGTGAGTGTGTGTGTGTTTGTGTGTATGAGTGAGTGTGTGTGTGTGTGTGTGTGTTTGTGTGTAGAGCGTAGACTCCATTACAGTATTGATCTACAACAGAGAGGTTCCACTGTACAGTAGATAGTACACTACTGAAAGTACATGTTGATAGTTGACCTGAACAGCGGATTCTGTGTACATACAGTGGAACCATTCTGACAGCTAACTCAGGTGTCTCGATAGTGACATCATTTCAAGATACTATACTAGGTTCCTTTCATGGTCAATGTAGAGCATTTTAACCCATCTCATGCATAGTAATAATATTATGTAGATCTGTGGTTCAGCCATTTAATTTGCTGGGTGGTCTCTGAATTAATTTTATCAATCGTAGATAGGACCTTTGGATAGCTAGCAATGTCTAGTAACCTAGATGGCAATAGCCACCATGGCAGCAGTATGTTATGCATCAGCCAAGATAGCAAACACTTAAGGACAAAGTCTAGTCTCGTGAAAAATTCATGCCGACATCTCCGGTTCTGCTGCACTCACTACACAGAGCATATGTTGTGTATATGTGACATGTAATACAGACATAGTGAGGTGCTGTACCTTTAGACTGAATGGAGAGATTCTTCATGAGCCAAGTCACAACATCAGCCCCTGAGGAAATGAAATGTAATCATCACCGTTTGTGGTGTCTCAATTACTAGGGGCTCACCCGTGAAGGCGGAGGGGATGGCTGAGATGAGTCGTCGCTTGTGAGAGCGGATTGGAACACCGTTCTCTGAGTGTAACATTTTCTGTACCACTGCCTGCATCTGTATAATTAGAACAACAAAATAAAAAAAATTACTAATAACATCATCATACCTTGTGTTTATTAAGTCGATCAATACAATTATTATGGCGAAGACCGAGTTGCAAAAATGTTAGATATCACGTGTTTTGACATTAAAAATTTCACATTGACGTTTGTACATCACCAGGCCTTGCGCTTTAAATTATAAAATTAGAGGATTAGCTGTCCCGTGTCTTTTACATTAAGGTTTCATGAAATTTATAATAGAAAACAGTTCTACAGAGTTTCAGCAGAACTAGACAGGACATTACCAGCCCTAGGGGCAATACCTACAACAGTCTTCAGCATAAATGGAAATAAACAAAATTGCTATTTACTTCAAAAGCTTACAATATTCTTAGGCCTTATCAAGATAGAGATGTCATTATTTTAGACAAGCTACACTTTCGATATACAAAAAATTCAATTTTTCTTGACTATCTTTATAAATGGGTGTACTGCCACTATAGCTACTACTGTTCAAAAAGTGTAATTTACAGACAAACGAGCTTATCTTCCACTCCCATTTGCTAAACTTTGTCTCCCCATATACACCATGCATGTACACCCTCGGGAACATGGAAGTATAATCGATTTTCGTACAATGGTAGCGATGTCACAGACAGTGTAATCATGTCTGCATACACCCTCTCCCACTAATACAAACAATTTTTTACTACACCAAAGTAGCCAGCCTTTGCTGGGAGAACATGGCTGAGACAAGTAGCATCATAGCATACAGTGTTTTCAAACAAAGTGTCAATCTCACAGGCATGCAGAAGACTTGTCCTCTCGTCCATTAAGGCAATTAGTAGCTAACAGATGCTACCTGGTGCTGTAAAATGTCTCAGAGCAACACACATATCACAGAGGTAGTTTGCTATGCTAGTTAATATTTAACGCAACCTACTACGACACTTGTTGGTAATTTCACGTCAGGCTACATGTAGGCTACTACTGTTTCAGGTTTAGCTCACAAATGAACGCTATGCCATAATAGTCTAGCTCAAAGTCAGGTATTTAGACTCATAATTTCTTGCGTAGCTAGTTAGATCATCGAGTAATAAATATAGCAAGTTTTCAAGAGCAGAACTTGGTATCTTCTGTTGGCAAGAGCATAGCTAGCTCAATGATTTATATTCATGATCTATGAATTTTGATCAAGTGTGTGCTACCAGCAAATCAAAGTATCATCTAATACGCAATAAATATCGCCTCCAGCTACCTCTCAGCTGATATACTACATTACTTGGCTAATTTCAGTACATACACTATGTACATGCAACGAGGGGTCTCACCCTTGCGTATATCGGTGCAGTGTTCGCAGGAGAATTGACGATCGGTGGGACGTCTTTGCCTTTCAGAGGCGACGGCTGCTTGCCCGGATTCCCGACAGAGACAGCCCACTTCTTCTGCGCGGCCTGGACGCTCTGCGCAGCTCTATTGGTGGCAAATTTGGTCGGCAGAGTTGCCCGTCTCGTTGATTCGATCGCACCGTTGCTCATTTCCGAAACCTTGCCGAGACGGTACCGATGAGGGTCGTGGTTACCTCGATTCACGTCGGAGCCGATCCACGCACACACTGGCCGGCTCGTGTACTAATTATTCACCCTAAAGCTTCAACGCAGCTGGACTTGTCTTGTACTTCTATAAAGTGCAAGTGAGCATCTTGATTCTATTTCCTTCTGGACCGGATATTGATGCACACCAATGAACCGGAAGTGATTGCACGATTCTTCTTATTGGAGCGCACCATTACGAGCCACACCCCTTCGTCGGCATCTCGGAGTACGCATGCCCAGTACACTAGCGGTGATTATCCATTTTGGGACAGCCAAGGGATAACAACTCGCTCGATCAAGCCGCGGCTACTCACTCGAGAAAGGTGAGCGTGTATATTAACTCCCACCTCTGTGCCTATTTTCCTACCAAATCGGTAGACGGCTAGAAGAAAGGGGAAAAAAAATCTGTCTAGTACAAGAACGTGACAGATTTTCGGGTGCTCCTTTCAGTGCATAGACCAGGGCTGGGTGATCTTGTGTGTTGTTAAGACGACGCCCTCCCTCATTCTGCCCCTCTCCCTCTATTTCTTTGACAGTTTCTTGCCTTTTTGTGCGCCGTCAGAAGTGATTCAGCTTGAAGTATGGCCGAGGATAAGCCTGCAGAAGACGTACCAGCTGGAGCCACTGCTGCAGATGTGAGTAGTTAAAAATACCACCTTGTGTCTATTTATGGAATCAACACCCAGAGACCCTGTATCTTTTGTTAATCATCGGGTTTTGCCCGACACTTGGTGGAATTTTTCACATTTGAAGATGTCACCTGGAATTTCCTCATGTCCCAAGTTATTTTTAGCCTTTCAAGTGTAATAAATTTATTGATGTGTGAATCAAATGTTAATGTGTGCGTATGTATATGTGTGTCGGTAAACATTGAAGAGTTTCGAACAAAATTCAACGTAGCTATCCATATTTTGAATGCTTGCCTCCTTTTGAGCCTCTGATTTTAGCCTTTGGAGTTTAGCCGAGACTTGCCCCTATTTCTTTTACTGTGCATGTTATTTTTTTATCTGTTTACACCAGCCAAACCTTCATGTTAATTTTACTGTCTGTCTCTTTTCTCAATAGAATGATGATGAAGATACACCCGGCTACAAGGCTCCGGCTAAGGTTGACCTAGCTACAATCCAACAACTGGACGCTGACGATGAAGCTTTGGTCAAATACAAGCAGGCACTCCTCGGAAAGACGGAAGATGTTGTCGGTACGTACATACGACATGTACTCGTATGTCTGTCCGTTTGTCTATCTGACTATCTGATTCTAGTAAAGAGGCACAGTTATACCTAAACATAAGTAGAAATGCACATACATGTAGTTAAGTGGATAAGTGGCTAGGCTAAATGGCTTTGCTGATAATGTTTCTATAGTGTTCTCAGTTTATAGCATGTGGCGTAGCATTGTGGACAGTAGTGAAACCCATGATCTGTCATGGTAATCAACTAGGGCCATATCATGAGCCTTCACATGACTATGTCTAAATAAGAGAGCCCAGTCTTTATATAGCCAATCATGTCTGCCCATCTGCCTCCCTCTCTCTCTCGTATTGATCTCCGTCATTTGATACATCTTTGGTTTCATGAAATATGTTAATTTCTTGACCCCATACTATGTGTGTTGGGGTGAAGCTAGTCTTACAATGCAGTACATACATGTACATGTACATGTACATGTACATGTACATTGGTTTCTGTACATACGTATGTGTAGGATAGATAGTACATGTGCATATATTGTGGTCGTGTATAGTGAAAGACTACTCATTTTTACCTTACTGTACTGTGAATATGGGTTGTTTGTGGCGCAGAGCCAAAAATGGAATGGAAGGCTTGTTTTTGTTTGCAGCATACTTTTTGAAGAGAAAACACAATCTTTGTGTTAGTTTTAGTTGTGAGTGCTTTAGTTCTCTCTTTTCATGTGTATAAAAGTGTGTAGCATTCTGTTTACCAAGGGCTAAGTATAGACTGTTTTGCTATATAAAATGCATACGTAAGGCTGAGTGAGTGTGAGTGTGTGTGTATCTGTGTGTGGTGTTTTGTTTTCTCACTCTTTATCTCTCTCTTTAGACCATGTTGTGTAGAAGCCTTATTCCCATAAGAGTTACATGTACATAGCTAGATTGAGAAAGGTGACTTTTCTCAACAGTCTAAGATTGACAATGGTGTGCCTTATTTGGAATGAGTAGAGCTATTGACAGCCATGCTGCCAGCATACATAATGTCCATATGTGTACAGTATGTGTGTACACATTCAGGGCCACATTCAGGGCCACGTACAGGTATTGTGTGTATGTTGTGTGTGTGTGTGTGTGTGTGTATGTGTGTGGAGAGAGAGAGAGAGAGAGAGAGAAAGAGAGAGAGAAAGAGTGAGAAACCAAGCCTCACCTATACTTCTCAACTGTCACATGGTCATTGAACAAGGGCAGAGGTTTGTGTTGCGTAACGTAACGTAACGTGAACTCCTGTGACAAGGAAGCATGTTTGCACACCTGTCATCCACTTTAATTTCTCTATACCAGCAGAGCAGACTTTAAAAAGCCAGGAAGCTATTGTGTGTGTCACTCCTGTATGGTTGGGAAGCTCTAGACGCACGCACATGTTATTTTTAAGTACAGCTGTGTGTGATATATAGCTAAAGGTACATTACATACACATGTAGTTGTTAGTGAGCTCTATGCTGTGTTGTGCAACAAGTCACTGAAAGGATTAGTGTACAATTAATACTAAGTTTGTATAGGAGCGCCCATAAACGCAGTGTTTAAAGATGCTTGTATTGAGCATATTTGACGTTGGTAAAGAATTTTAAGAAGCTGTAAAATTGTTACACTTGCTTGTATTCAGCAAAAGCGTGGTGGATCTTTAACCATTTAATGAAGTTAATTCCAAGGTGTAACGAACCAATTAACTTTCGGACGCTTGCCTGAATACCATAGTAGCTAGAGTCCATGCTAGCAATATCTTAGACTGCACTGGTGAATTATTACAGCAACAGCCAGGCAGCTCTACCATAATAATTACAGTGTGTCTTTACAGACTAATTGTTTTCATTTGAAGCCACTTCATGCTGTTTTTGTAATATATAAACAACATTCAGTGTGTGGACTTTCTGTTTTTTACCAGACATTATTCTCTCTACATGTACCTACAACCAACTAGTTTCATTTCCAATGGAATTGAACAATGGTGAACTAGATTATATATGCCTGTACCTCAGGGCTGGCTTGAGATCCACTCTGCTTGTCGTTTGCACATTTTTTTCATTAAGCAGTGTGTGACCAGGTACTGGATTGATACCGTATAGCGGTAAACTTTCATGGGTCCGTAGGAAGTGAGAATTTCGCAGAGAAAACCTTCATGGATTGCTTGAAACCAATCATAGGTGGGTGCAGCATGCCCCCAAATTTCGCAGAGAGAACTTTTGCGGATGGCTCTCAAACCTCGAAATCCACGAAAGTTTTCTCCCTCGAAAGTTTGTATCCCGTGTATGTAGATTGTTAAATTGATCATGGATGATATATGCCTTCTGAACTTGAGTTCCTGTTGATGTACAAACAGTGTAAAATATTATTAACCCTCGGCGCATGCGCGAGGGTTACGGTAGTCGTTTTGTGTGTGTGTGTGTGTGTGTGTGTCTGTTACCGAGTTAGCCGATACATTCCTCGTTTATACGTTGAAAGTCGGGTGCCATTAGGCTTTCTGTGCTGATCTCAACGTATGTATTGTGTGGATTTCGTTGAAAACGCTTTGTTCAAAAATTCTGGCGAGATTTGCTGATCACCTCTGCCTTCTTCGCTTCTTGATGAACTCTCGAAGGACAAAAGAGACAGCAATGGGTTCTTTTCGAGAAGACTAGCATGTAAGACTAACGATAGGTCTTATAACTCGACTGACTCATCACTGGTCATAGTAGACTATCAGCAAAGCTTCTTAGCTTGCTTTCTTTGCAAAATTGCTGATCAGGCACTTGCATAGTCATGCTGCATATTACGTAATCGTGTGCAACTGCACATGCGCATTCTTGTGGTTACTAGTATACTAGTGTCTAGTCTAGTCTAGTACATACAACACCATGACACTGCACTAGGCTGGACAGTGGATAGCTTGCAAGCTCGCCGAGGGTTTTGCACGATAGTGCTTCATTATTATTGGAGGATACTTCCAATTAATGCCCACCTCCAAGGGTCAAAGGTCGTCACCATAATGTTCCACTGTTGTATGTCCTGCAGATGAGGGTGGTAACAATGTTCTCTTGAAGAAGATGGCACTGCTTGTTGAAGGCAGACCTGACATTGAGTTGGATCTCACTGGTATGTTACATAAAAAATTATGTACAATGTAGCTATGCTAATGCTCACAATTAGTACACTATGGTGGTAATAGCATTACATACAGCTGAGTGCAAATCATGCATTTCATGCCCATCAGCAAAAAAAATGTCAAACATTTTTACCATACTACATTGTAAGACGTTTTATGTACCGTCCTTTTACATGATCACCTGATATGCTTGTAGGTGATCTCAGCAAGTTCAAGGATAATCCTATAATCATCAAGGAAGGAGTCAGCTATAAGATCAAGGTTGAGTTCCGTGTGCAAAGGGAGATCGTAGCTGGTCTAAGATACTTCCAGTCGTTCCACAGGAAGGGAATAAGAGGTGTGTGTGTGTGTGTGTGTGTGTGTGTGTGTGTGTGTGTGTGTGTGTGTGTGTGTGTGTGTGTGTGTGTGTGTGTGTGTGTGTGTGTGTGTGTGTGTGTGTGTGTGTGTGTGTCAAATATTTGATTCAAAACTGTTGCTAGAGATGGCATTTTGCTTTGTCATACTATCTATTATCTCTCTCTTTCTCTCAACCCCTCTCCCTCTCATAGTTGACAAGAACAACTATATGGTTGGTAGCTACGGTCCTAAAACAGAGGTCCATGCCTACACTACTCCTGTTGATGAGGCCCCCTCAGGAATGATTGCCCGTGGGCGCTACAATGTAAAGAGTAAATTCACAGATGATGATAAGAACATCTACTTGGAATGGGAATGGGTCCTGGACATCAAGAAAGATTGGGCTTAATGGTGTAGCTGCAGTTTATATTAAAACCTGAAAATGACAGGGACTTCTTTCCTTGTTAATTTTTTTTCTTGGCTTGTTATTTTGTTTAATTTATTTCGTCAATAGCTAGTTATTGGTAATATTATATTTACAGTGTTCAGTAGTGTCAAAACTGTCAAGACTACTGTAGGAAAGTTACTAATGCTTTCTTAAATTTTGTAAACTTTTATAATGATTGCGCATCGACTTGCATACGCCTTTTGAGCTAACGTACGTATGACCTAGGGGTGTGGTAAAGGGTCGATGTTGCTCGCGCGCTACCCATATTACATAATACCCGTACCCTGGCATGCCTGGAGTGTACGATATGCCAAAGAAAGTGGGAAAACGGAGCTACTCAGAGCCAGAGGCATTTCAAGATCAAGACCCCCGAACAGAGGATCAAATCAGAGCAGAACCTGTGGTAAATGTGAGCTTACAAGCCATCCTTCATGATTTTATCGCTATAGCGCTCATAATATTTTTACGATCTTGACGACCCTTACCGTCTATAATTCAGATGGCCTTCGAAGGCGAGATTCGAGGGGAAGAAATGGCTGAAGAAGATGATGAAGAGGAAGAGAATGTCAGCCAGGCTATCATAATCCTTCACCCTGGCTCCTCCACGCTGCACCTGGGGCTCTCCACAGACCCCACTCCCCATTCCATTCCACATATCATTGCCTATAGAAATGTGCAGGTGGCTTCTGGTGGTGGACAGAGTGGCCTTGCACAGGGAATGAAGAGTATAGATGAGAGTTTGGTCCTCAAATACAATGTGGAGATGACTGTAAGCACTGTTATGTACGAACACCAAACGGTCCAACTAGATACATATGAATACACATTAAGATAAATTTTTATGGGTACTAAGATGGTTTAGGATAATCATAATCATGTATTTAGTGCTATTCAATGTGTGCATATCCTCACTCACTGATCCAGCCTGAATTTGAGATTCAGCGAGAGGAAGGTCTGGCGTCCATCATGGGCTATCTCGACAATTGTCGAGTGGCTGCATCCATGCTCAACTACAATGCAGATCGGGCGGAGTATGTCTCCCATAATGGGCATGTCCAGCCTATTGCCAGGGACAGTGATGACCTCACACTCACTGATGTCACCGTTAAACCAAAGTTTGTCATTGGGAATGACGTAAGACTTTTGAGTAGACCTACGTCTACATGTACTTGAGATGTCTTTCTTTCTCTCTCTTTCAGGCTCTCTATCTTCCTTCAGACGCTGACTACTCTCTTCTTAAGCCCATGCATCACCTTACCCTCAAAGGCGCCTCCCTCTCTCTCTCTCGCTCCAACATCCTAAGCATGCTTGAGGACCTTTGGACAAAGGCTTTGGAAGACTACCTTGAAATTCCCAGAAAAGAGTTCAAGTTTTATCGTGTGATTCTCATCGTTCCTGACATCATAGAGAGACCTGTTCTGAAGGAGCTGATGAATCTGCTACTGTTAAGAATGGAATTTGCAGCTGCCTTTCTGCATCAAGTAAGACTGATGTTTGTTGAAAACTGGAGATTCATTAGGGGAAAAGGAAGGAGCTCGAGGGAGCCGGGACACACATCTGAAATTTGAGTTAATTTGGGGTCTGTTCTCATTTTTGTCCCCCCCACCTCCCCCCATACTCACACACATACACACACACCACCAAGTGAATATCCATGCTTTCTAAGGGGAGGATTTTCACCTTGCAGATTTATTTTTGTCCTCCTCCCCTAGGAGTCAGTATGTGCTGCCTACTGTGCTGGTCTGAGCAGTGCCTGTATTGTGAACGTTGGTGATGAGGTGTCCAGTATCTGTTGTGTGGAGGATGGCATGTCCAACCCTAACACGAGGTCAGGGCCGGCCAGTGCCACTACCTAGGTTGCCATAGTGATGATCACATGATTAAGGTATTCAGTAATTTTTATTCAGGCTTATGCTTCGCTATGGAGGGAGTGACATCACCAGATTGCTGCAATGGCTGCTGCAACAGGTGAGAAAAAAAAATTGAGAGTCCAGTCCAGTTGCACACGTACAACAGTCTAGCTACAATTATTTGGTCTGCTGTATTTTCAAAATAGCATCTGTCATCATCCCAGTACTTCATTTTTTTCATGCTGACGGAGCTCTGGGATGTGGCTATTATCAAAGTACCAGTAGCTACATAATAATGTCATCATTTTTCTCTCTGTTCATCTGTATGTATTCACCTAATACTGTCATCTTGAATTCTCTCTTCTAGACCAACTTTCCATATAAGGAATGCAGTGAGGAGAGTCGTCTGAGCGGTGTTCTCATTCAACACCTCAAAGAGTCCATCTGTCACATGGACCCCACGCTTTGGGGGGTCAAGGACTACCAATTTTCAGTCATGACCCCCATACCTGGCGTACTACATGACTATGAGATAAAACTTTCCGATGAGGCAATTCTGGCCCCCCTGGGGGTGTTTTTCCCACAGATTTTTTGTCTCCCCCCTAATGTGGCCCTAATGAGGGGGCAAGAGGTGTCCCCCGCGGATAATGAGGATCTCTTTGACGAGGCACACTGGACGGCAGAAATGGGAGGTGCTGGAGGTGGAACTCAAAGCAAAATCACTGGTAAGAATAAGCCTAAAAAGTTCATATTTCTTTAAAACTTTGGATATAAATTACTGCTCACTATATGTATTGTTTGTACCAAGAATACGTTAACATGCTTTAATGCACTACTTATACATTTCCTCCACATTCACCCTGAACAATTCTTTTTATTCCCCTCCACCCCTTCCCCCCCCCCCCCCAACAAGGTGCTGATGGAGTGGGTGTGAGCGGTGCAGGGGGATCAGGGGAAATGCCGGAGGTCACCAAGCGACTGCAGGGTGCAGACGAGGGACTGGTGTTCGGACTAGACCAAGCCGTGCACCTCAGCATCGACTGTGCTTGTAAGTCTTTGCATAGCTTGTGATTTATAACTGTTCTAACATACATTCACTCCTTGTTTTCAAATTATTTAAACCAGGCACCATGCTAGAATCTTTTGTGTGCTACAAAAATGGTGTAATCATGACATTAAAGATACATGTAGTGACCAGTATAAATGGCTTACCTAGTGCCTCTCTATTTTCAATCCTACATTTATAATAACATCATGCCAAGGAAAATTGCAATGATATTAAGGAAAAAATAATTGCTGAGTATGATTACGGCTTAAAACATTTCTCACAGCCTCCCTGGAGATGAAACAGAAGCTGTATGGTGGTATCCTGATGGTTGGAGGAGGGCTGGCCTTCCCGGGAGCTGCCAACCTCCTCCAGTCAAGGCTGGAGCTAAAGCCCCTCCCCATCTTCCCAAGGACAGGAAACAACATTGAAGTCTTTGCCAATCCAAGGGTAAGGCTAAAAATATATAACATAATATCATATAAGCTCTTAACTCTTGTTCTTCTTCTAACGTTTTTATTGTTAGCAAATGGATTGAAAATCTAGTATCTGCAAGATATCGTATCTACATTCTTCTTGTACTTTCAATTTTGTCTCTCTCTCTCTCTTCAGGACCTTGAGTCATCCTTCGTAGTGTGGAAGGGTGCTGCTGTGCTGAGCTGTCTCGATACAGGGCAGGAGTTGTGGATAGAGCGACCTGAATGGGAGTTCTCTGGAGTCAGACTGCTCAGAGAGAGAGCACCCTTCTCGTGGTGATAAACAAGCTATACCTGTACTACATTGGTCTAGTCAATTTCCTCATAAACTTCTGTGCAGGCATATTCACAATCATAAGCTTAACTGTACATAATAAATATCCAACTACACATGAGGGTAGGATCACCATGCACTGTGGGCATGAATGACCTTTAGTGGGAAATTTTTGACCTTTGTACATTATATATAAACACTCCACAGGTGTAGTGGCATACAAACACATGCAATATGGCTTGATGTACAGTGTGTGTACACTGTTCTGACTCCAGTCACCTGAAGTGCCCTACTAGACCATGAGGGTGGCCAGGCAGTTATTACAATTAATTTTATAGGGGGACCTATGCGTGTGCACTCTATAAAAATTTCCATGTATCATAAATAAATTAGGTGCTGCAGATATACACAATAAACCAAGTGCCAAAAATAATTATATATAAGGAATATCTGATGACATCAGAAGCATAGGGGAACATAGGGGTAGTGAAATATCTAATAACAGGAGTGAAAAGTTAGTTAATGAGAGGAAAGAGAAAGAGATGAGCAAAGAGAGGGAGAGAGAGAACACATCGCATATCATACAAATTCGATTAGTCTAAAAAGAAGATATTTGTGAACTCTTTCTGACACAACTTTCGAACTTCATCTACAGTTTTCAGAGACATACATGTAAGGTAGCTAGGCATGTACCCCAATATTCCTTACACAAATTACATTGCTGACTCATAACTCACCATTTATCTCTGCAAAGTTTGCTGCCTTGTTTTGGGTGAATACGACAAAGAACCTTCGATGTCCAGACTTTCGACATGCCACCCAGTTACTGGCTACAGTCCGAATTATCGTCTCACCTTCCTCAATCTTATCATACTCAACATTTACCTGCGTTAGAGGGAGAACAAGTCACAGTATATAATGAGTTTACAACAAAGCATCCATCAACATGACATTGTACATGCTACTGTAAACGGGGGGGGGGGGGAGGGGGCACTGCACATCATCACACACAAGCTTTGATCATTGTACTCCTGGTCTAGCAAGTATGCAAAAAACATACAAAGTTTAACTGGCTAAGACAGTCAGGGTTTCTTAAGCAGCAACCCTGGGCCTATTCCACACTAGCTTTGTATCAAAGCCTTCCTGTCAGGTTCTTCAACATTGGACCACATGAGGCCAGCTACTCCACACTACAACCATGAAGTAGCCACAATGATGTGTACCTCTGTTAGCAGTCTCAGGACATCCGCTGATATTGCCTTTCTCATCAGAGATGGAGACTTGACAGCCAGGTTCATCTCATTGAAGTAGACAAACTGATAGCCGGGATCACTCCTACAAATAAACATCAATACTTATTATAAGCTATATTGTTTAGTACAGCTAATATTAAAATTTTAAAAACTGTTTATGTAACTTGGTACTATATAATAATACACAGTGTCATGTATGTTATTATATTTCTCACACTGAGACGTTTATACACCTCACAGAGAGTTGATTAAACACTGACAAATGTGACAGAAGTCACATGATTTTCTCTAAGACTTACTGTGGTTTGGGGTCTTTGGTTTTCTCCCTAATTTCTGTTATTTCTGCTGATATTTGGGCCAGTCTGGGGCCGAGAAATGTCCCCAGTCGCTTACAAAAGTCACCTGATATAGGAGATCCTCCGCCTTCAACTGGAGAGGGGGGGGGAGGGGAGGGGGGACAATGCTATCATAATATGCACTGTCACACAACACAACAGATAACATAATCATCTTACCACCGACAAAGAAGCACATTGTAGCATTCCCCGCCTGCAGTAAAACAACAAAACCTGTTACCACAAATGCTTGATGTTGTTGGCAAGCTACAAATACACTCTCAAAACTCTCTAAC
Organism: Stappiaceae bacterium; assembly: GCA_964291365.2. Classification (GTDB taxonomy): domain Bacteria; phylum Pseudomonadota; class Alphaproteobacteria; order Rhizobiales; family Stappiaceae; genus JBDWFY01. The sequence continues at coordinate 142,604 of OZ219999.1, read as the reverse complement.
TGCAACAAAGTGAGACTAGCTAGCCAATGTCTTGGTCTGAAAGAGACACTTGGCGTTCTTACGGAGTAGACATATAGTCTGCAGCTGATGTGTTGTCCGTCGATAGTGACGTAGACCCAGGGGGAGGGTGATGTCTTCTCGTTGACACCACTACTGCTACTGCCGCTGCCCGAACGAGTGACAGAGGCAGAGGAGGAGCTGGAACTACCAGACGACGAGGGTAGACCAATCAGAAACCTGCATATACGTGTAAATGAGCATTGTACTATTGTTGTTGTTATTCCTGCACTAGTAAACATGTATACATCATAGCTTGGACTAGTTGGCAGAGAGTGCCGTTTGACGGTTCCACTACAAAAACACAAGTAGGATATGTTGCTATAAAAATTGGCTACTGACTAACATTATAAGATCCTGGATCTCTGCACAAACACAAGCTTCTGCTAGCCTAGCCTTGGCCAGCCCTTCATTTATTGCAGTCTTTAGCATTGCAACGGTTTAATTCTCACTCACTGACTATGGCTCACCCTCCTGTGTGTGTTGCTGTCTCCGTCGTGAGATTCGGGGTACTTGCTGAGGATCGTAGTACACCCAGCGATTGACCCACAGACTGAGTGACCAGTGAGAGGCCAGAGTGGAAGTCCTGCGGATAGTGCATGGGAAAGAGCCACGAGAGGAGATACTGGTAGAACACTTTGATATCATCCTGCTCCAAACCACTCCTAGAGAAAGAAAAAAAAAAGAAGAAGGGAGACAGAGGCAATTTTTTTATCGTCTTTATGATGCATCAATTACACATTCTACCCTTAAAAATCCATACCCTTATCCCCAGGCCCATTCCCATTCCCAACCTTTCAATGTTGCAAAATACTAGAATACTGAAACATTACCCTGAAAACAGACCCATCCGATTGAATAGAACAATCAGGCATTACAGAGAGGATAATTTTCCCAAATTTAAGAGTACTTTTTCAGAATAGCCAATTGTACTGCAATGTGTATTAGTTTTGTGGCCCAGCCGGCCAACAATATTTGCAAAACATTGTTTTGTTAGATATGCAGTAGATGTGGCTTACCATATTAAATTGTCATTATAGAGCATCACCGTTCTCTTGATTGTTCTGTAGTGAGGAGGAGGGGCAATGGGAGGAGTCAAGGATAGCATGATATTATTTCGACTTACCTAAATGTAGTCTCAATGAGGTTAACAAAGCAATGTACTTTGAGGTACATGTACTTGTCGAGGGGTAGGAACTGGATGCCTTGAAACACATCAAATATGTCCATCTGTCTGACATTCATGTGCATCACATACTATAGAGGGAGGAACCAATCATTACTGTCATCTCTCTCTCTCTCTCTCTCTCTCGTCATTTACTCTTTTAAAGAATTTCTCCATTCTTCTCTTCAGCTCTTCTAGTCCAAACTGATGATTTATACTATGGAATGTGCCATTGAAAAACTGCACAATGAAAGACCGAGTTGTGAATTGTGTATCTCTTATATAAATTATTTTACGTACCTTGAACATTGAATATGCCAGAGCTAGACCAGCCTTTAAGACTGGGTCTTGAACATTATCTTCTAAATATTCAACCTTCTTTTCGTTGTTTTCAGCTCTCTCTACCCACGGAACACTCACAGTCTAGCAGGGAACAATACAAGCAGAGACGTTGGTTATTTAACGCCTCTTTAGTGCCATTAGAACGTATACTGTAAACACATTATTCACTTCAGCCAATGAGATCTACAGTCTAAGGAATAATCTAGACACTATACAAAATCATCACATACGCTATTAGGATTTCTAGGATCTTCAGGACTATACATATAAATATCTTGCACATGTTTTTTTTTAGTGTACACATCTTCCGTAAGATGCCAGATGAAGATGGTTACAAAACAACTCAAGATCGCATACGGTACTCAACATTATATTCAAGTCATTTTAGCTGGTATCCCCTCCCTCCCTCACTCACCATAACCATCCATATACTTGGTTCAGGTTCAAAGTACACCTGTCTTGATTTCTGTGTGTGTACAGCCTCACAGGGATGGTTGGGACGAAATGTCCTGGTGAAGTTGACCAGCGCCTCACACAGACCGATGTTGCGAACCTTTCGATTCTGTATCTCATCTTCTGGATAGTAGAAGAGTATCTTCAGGTGCTCCTTTGGTGGGAGGAAGGGAAAAAGAGGGAGGAGAGAGGGAGAGAGGTAGCAAAATCACTAAAACCGTGCAGTAGGTGGAATTTGAGTATATCTACAGATATTCCTCCCAAAATTACGGCGCATCGGACGGCGACTTACTGTGCCTTCTTTCTTGCTGAGTTCGGGGTTGTAGATGAAGAAGCTGACGATCCTGGACTCGTGCAGGGACATGATGCGAATGACCGGTGCTCATTGAGGACCTCCTCCCTCGATGCAAGATGATCTGTGATTTTCAATATTTCTAAGCTTCGGTTAAATAGATACACCACACCCATTATCGGTACTCCTCAAGATCGTCGTTCGCCGATATTAGCTCCACCCCTAAATCTACGCATCCAGAAATCGCTCACTATGGAGGGAAAAAGGTTCATTTTAGCGATTCTCAGCATCTCTCTAGCAGCTTTAGAAAACAACACACTCTCTCACCCGCAGGTTAGGTTAACATCATAGAAAGTATTTTTGCACTCAGAATTGCATATTTGTAGGTACTGGGGGACAAACAATGCGACATTGGTACAGTTAATTCGTCCATCTCCAGTGCGTCGCGATATGCCGACGCGGGCCGCCTATACGTGGACACTGGGCAGCCTGCACAATGCTCAGGGGAGGTCATCAGATGGGAATTTTGCTACATAGTTGTTCAGTCTGGCCCCAGGTCTAGTACCAGTACTGATCAAAGCATAATCACTGCAGCAGTGCTGAGGAGAGACATGGATATTCAAGGATATCAGTATCGCATCATAAATGCCTACAACATCAATGTAGATGGTGCAAGAGGGTCAAGTAAAAAAGATCTAACTGCATGTGATTTCATTGATTCTGAAGATGCTATATTTATGGAGCGTGGGGATCTCCTTGGGTTCACGTGTGGAGAAAGAGTGAGGATAGTCTTCACAAATTCACTCCAAGGTCAACCTGGTGTTTCTAGTCCAGGAGGTATGATCAGAGTGTTCAATATTTCCACTATGCAACGAGATACTTCAGGAAGCAGTAGGGCAAGCTGTCTGCTAGAAATGAGTTCTATCAGAGAAGATCAACTTGAATCACTTAATGAATCAGTAACCCCATTGTTAAGAGTCATAATGAGTAAGCAGAACTGAGTAAAATTTAATTAATTATTAAGGTACAGCCTGCTATTGATTTTACAGATGTAACGAACGATACCAGTACAACTGGTGAGCTCCCTACAACAGTCCAGCCCACTACCACCTCCTGCTTTGATGATGGCAAAGACTTATTCAAAAATACAATCTTTGTAATCGTGTTGGCTGCTGCTTCTGCTGTAATCTTTATTCTACTTTTGTTGGTGCTCATCCTGGGCTGCTGTCTTTGCAAAATGAAGTTCTGGTGTTGCTACAAGCTACACAGTTGCTGTAGTAACCTCTTTCTCTCCTGTCATAGAAAAGACCAAGGTATACATGACTCTAAAACAGCTTGTGAAATAGACTCAATAATTCTTTTATTAAAGAGATATAGCATTATCCTAGGCTACTTTTTAACACAGTTGTTCACAGAATTAAAGTTGAACCTATGTCCGCTGGTTTGGACCAGAGCATGCAGTACAATGAACTGTATGTACCCAACAACCACAAAGAAAGTAAGACCTTACAAGACTAACATAACGTGCACTGGAATAATCGTGAAGAATATCATTTAATTAGGGGATAGGATGTCACAGTGTAGGGGTGAGTTTCATAGGAATCCAGCGTACACTCCCAGTGATTCAAAATCAAATGGTAAGTGTTAACACAGAAATAATATTTGCTAATGAGCAACAAAATTAATATTGTGTTGTGTAGGAATTGATGAGATTGATAGAGCAGTAGACAGTGGTGTTAACATTTCCGAGGTAACCAGGGGACTGGAACACACCTATGAAATGATTGACACTATTCGCTAACTCACTTCTCAAGTTATCACATCATATGCAAACATCATCACCTATATAATATTATTGCTATTGTACAAGCAGGTCATATCCATTTTTCACAATACTAAGCATTCATGCATGCATACAGCTAATATCAAATATGTGCATATAAGTCTTTGTACTGTCTGATTATGGATAGGTGCTTTTAGCGCTCGGATATTCAGCCATTCATACTTCTGACAATGGACGCAATTGCTTGTCCCATTAGCTTTCATGTTGGCTACAGTCATACAAGGACACTTAATGGTGACATGTAGGACTACTCAAAACATCTATAGGATACTTATGGCACAAGCTCTTCTGAACAGATAATTAGGTGTTGCAGCTTGCTAGCTAGCTACAATCCTCAAGAAAAGTTTATTTTGTTGGCTTGAAGAATCCCAAGTCATGCTGATATGTTGTACCCACTTCTGAATGTGAGTGGTTGTGACCACATCCTGTTAATGTTAAAGATGACTTACATGGCCCAGAAGCATACTTGAGACTAAACTTGGTCACCATGCTGAACTTTAATTAATTTGGTTTAAAATTAATTAGTTAATCATAAGTAAGGCAAGGCTCTGGTCATTGTATTCAAGAGTATGAAATTGGAAAGGCTACTTCATTGCTTTTGGTTCATCCTGGGATCCAGAATCGGACTATTGGTGACTCTTTCATCAACTCAAACGACTTCCTTTACTGCTGCCACTAGTTCTGTCGGTCTGATTATGCCCACCCCATCCCCGCTTTCACAACATATGTACAAAACTGGGCCGCACTTCAACAACTTGGTGAATTCTGTTGACAACATTAATGCCTACAGGCTTGCTGTGACAAATCACGTCTACCTAGATAACTCTGAATCTGTACCCTACTCTGGAGTAATTACAAGATGGTACTACTGCTATGTCATCATTGGATTTCATTATGTATCCTCTGGTTTACGGCCCTGTGTATGGAGAAGATCAAAACTAAATGATTCAAGTGCTGGCTACGAAAGAATTGGCTGCAATGATTTCACTGTCATCCCTGGAGAGAAAGATGGATTACAGTGCCAGTACTTTGCCCCTTTGAGTCCCTCTGATTTCATTAGAGTGGAGAAGGGTGACTACATTGGTTTCTATGTTCCGGATGCTGGTCTCTTTCTTCCATTCTCCTTGCCTGATGATGATGATACGGACAGCTATCAGCTACAAAGAATTGCAATGGGATTTGCCCCTTTCATTAAAGATAAAGAATTGAGAAATGCCACTACCCAGCCTGGAAGAGCTCTCTTGAGTGCAGAAATAGGTAGATAATTCCTAAAATAGAAGCTGATGTGTTTAGCTATTTTCCTATCCTTCAGATATCGACTACATACTCCCTTCTGCCACTACTGTTTCCTCTGCACTGATACATGTACCTACGCCAGTGCCCAGCATATTAAGCTCTGCAGTAATGCAACTCATAAATAGTCCAACAGCTCAGCCAACAGTGGAGCACACAGCAAATAGTCAAACAACTCAGCCAACAGCAGAACACACAGCAAATAGTCCAACAACTCAGCCAACAGCAGAACACACAGCAAATAGTCCAACACCTCAGCCAACAGCAGAACGCACAGCAGCAGAACCAGTAACTACTATAGCAGTAGTGGATACAGTGTCCACTGTTCTCCTGGTAGTGGGTGTGGTGACCCCTAGTGTAATTACTCTAATTACTGTCTTCGTGACTACTTCACTCATCTGTGTGTACTGCAAAAGGTACTTGAAATATAAGAGATTTCATTCAGGTAAGAGTAGTATATCATCTGTACACATGTGTGCAATCTTTTAGGTGCCTGCTTATGTGCTTGCCTCTGTATGTAATAGCTACAGCTGATTTTCTTCCAAAGCTTTTGGAAAATCCATCATACAACATGGTTTCACACAACCAAGGTACTAAGACATTAGTATATCATTACCTCATAATATTATTATTAATCTGTAAATTGTAGTTATGATTGGAAATCAGGTGACACTTGTAGACTGCAATGATAACCCAGCATATGATCATGGTAGGGCTACACGCAGTATACCGGTTGATCACAGTGTCATGTAGTGCAATATATCAGATACAGGTGTGGTTGGAAAGCTTGAAACATTTGTTCAAGTGAAAAATCAGGCATACAATGTCTTATCTGCAAATCATGGTAAGCAGCATAATAATAATGATACACAAAATTAATTAATTGTGATGCCCCCGTGCTTGCAGTCATAATTGGAAAACAGCAAACAACAGTGGATCTTAGTGATAATCCAGCATATGACCCTATGATCCCAACGAGGGCCAGGCAGCCAAAAAGCAAGACTCAGCGACCAGCTAGCATTTCAAGCTCAGCAGGAAAAAGACAATTGGAGCATACTTATGAATCACTGTCACCACATTATGCATATCCTTACCATAAGTATGCTCAGCTAAATAAGTAAAGTTAATGGCTACCTTTCTTAAGTTTCAGCAAAAAAATTGACTTTCTCTGTACAGGAAAAGCTATTTTTGCTGTAAATTAATAATTCTAGCCTGCATACTTTGTGTCCAGCTGAATCTGTACATGTGTCTACTTGGGTAGCTAGAAGCCACACTCCCGCATCACACATCACAGCTACTGACACACACATGCACATGTCATGATAGATATTTGAGATTACATCATGACATTGTAGTGGTGTGCTTAATATGCAATTGACCATACTTGGTCAGGGCATTATGCTCTGCTGATTCTACTAGCTCAGTGGACTACCTTTGAAGTCATTCACTCCATACAGCTAAGATTGAAGTTGAGTTCAACCAAGAAGGCAGCAATGCTAAAGAAAGCAAGTCTCCTTGGCTCTCTAAGATTGGCCAGTTGCAGTACTCTGGGAGAGCTCCTGATCATTTGTTTCATCGTATCTCCTGGAGCTGGTCTAACAGAGTCTTCTTCTTTGCCAACTCAAGCTATAAGTCCATTACCTTCTCTCTCTTCCTCTTATGTTGCTACTTCCACCAGCAATTATCCAGTTTTGCCAACTATATCACCACTGCCCGCACACCACACATGCAACAGTGGGCCAGACTTCGTAGAAACAAGCGGCAGGCTCACCACTACGAAGCGTATCTACCTTGACCTCTCTGAGCCAGTCAACTGCACTGGAGTGATCACCAGCTGGTATTTCTGTCACATTGTCATTGGATATCGTGATATACCCTCTGGACTGTCGCCTTGTGTGTGGAGAAGATCAAATGATTCGAGTGGCTACAACAAAGTCGGCTGCAACAAGATTATGTTTGTGCCTGGGGACGGAGAGGAAGTTAGATGTAGACGGTACGCCCCCACATATCCATCTGATTTTATACGGGTAGAAGAGGGAGACTACATTGGTTTCTACGTTCCAGATGTCGGTCTCTTTCTAGCTCTCTCTTCTTCTGAATACGATGAGGGCAACTATCAATTGGAAAGGAACGAGACTGGGGACTCTGATTTCATTGGAGACAGGGAACTGAGGAATGCCAGCTCTACACCAGGAAGGGCTTTGCTGCGTGCAGAAATAGGTCAGTGATGTGTGCGTGCGTGTGAAAGTTCAACAACAATCATGATCACATGCAATCCACTGTAGTCAGGCCAGTCAGAAAATGAGCTAGGTTACTACATGTGTGTCACACACACCCCCAAAACATCTGCTGTGGTTTATTTACTACAATATCTATCTTTTCAGATGCAGACTGGGTTTATCCTTCAGCGATAGTGTCCTCTGCATCTCCTACACCCACACCAACTCCTCCAGTGACAACTCCACCTCCTCCTCCTCCTACCAAGCCGGCTGCTACTCCCATCCTTCCCTTGGCAGTCAGCCTGATAGTTGCCATTAGTGTCACTGTGATCCTGACTATCACCGTGATAGCATTGATTGCTTATGTCAACTGTAAGCATAGATGCTTCTCAGGATATGACAGATTTCAATCAGGTAAATGTGTAAGTTTTGTAAGAGACAGGTCTCATTAAGATAGACCCTTAGTATTGTGTTTTTCTTTGTTCTCCCTCAGGTGTCGATATGGACTACAATAACATGTACAAATTTCGGAGTGCAAACCACGGTACAAACAACCATTACATAAGCATGATACAATGCTATTATTGCCACAAACATCTCCCCATACTATACATATACAGTTGTTGTAGGAAACAAGCGGACGTTTGTGAGTCTGAGTGACAACCCTGCATATGATTCGATGTCACCAACCCAGAGTCACGAGGATCCTCATCATCAGGGAGGTACGGAGGAAATGGCGAGATCTGTGACCAGGAGACAGCTTGAACACACTTATGAATCACTATCAAACTTTCATATTCATGCTACGAATGTTCAGTGACATGAATAAAGTATTTACTGGTTTATCTACCATGTACCCTGTGTTAAACTTTTGTGTATGTACATGTCCGTCTGTGATTTTAATTTTTGTTTGTATAGATGTATGAAATTTTATGGAAACTTGCAGATCGAGTATATCAACTGTGCAGTATATACAAGGTAGCAGTGCCTCCAGGCTGTTTACTTTCAGTTTAGTAATAATTTGCCTATAATTTCAGTATTTTACAAACACTCCATACTTAAATTTGTCAGACTCATAATATTACTGGCAAATCAGTTTACTTGGAGGCTGTGAGGTAGCTACATAGCCATTAGAGGGTATGTCATTCATGTGATAACACTTCTGATAACCATTGTTAGACATACTACGTGAAAATCCTGCACGTTCAACTAAATATAGTCATCTTATTGTGAAATCATGTGCTCAAGTTATTTCCTATACAAGATTGTAACAGTATGTACTGATCATCAAATGTGATAGTTATCAATGTTTGAACGTTTTTCAATGACAATGAGGCTAAACTTAGAGCAGTTTTTCTCACTGAAGTCAAGGAGGCATGGAACTGTAGGGAGATCCCTACTGATTTGCTTCATCTTATTGGTGGAATTTGGTCTGAAAGTGGCTGCATTGTCAAGTCAAACTATTTCACCTTCTAGACGTATCTTGTCTACTACTTTCACTACTATTGTTAACTCTGTTGTGCCCACACCTACTCCATTGCCACCAAACACATGCTGGTCTGGACCAGACACTGAGGAATATCAAAATGTATTTGGCATAGGAACAAATGTGGTGTACCTGGACCTCTCCAAGCCTATCAATTGCTCAGGAGCTATCATCAGTTGGCGATACTGCCACCGTGTCATTGGATTTCGCCATACGTCTTCAGGGCTACGGCCTTGTGTATGGAGGCGATCAAACATAAATGACTCCTCAGAGACTGGCTATGAAAATGTTGGATGTAACACATTCATTGTAGTTCCCGGAGATGGAGATAATTTCAGGTGCCAAAGCTTTGTTCCTTCAAATCCTGCAGATGTGATAGAAGTGGAGGAAGGTGACTACATTGGATTCTATGTGCCAGATTCAGGCCTGCTCCCAGCTCTCTCTCCAGTCGATAATAGTGCTGGACCAGATCAGCTATTAAGAGCGAGAAATGTGACAGGGTTCACCTCTTATTTGAAGGATTCAGAATTAGTGTTTGTCAATTCAGGCAGTGCTCTTTTGAGAGCAGAGATAGGTACTTACACTTTATGATACTATCAACTTTGCATAGCAAATGAGTCTATTACATAATAGGACTATACCATAATTTCACAATACATGTGCCATACATAGTTAGCTGACTACATAATTACTTCTTTTCCTCGCTTCAGACACAGATTGGATTTATCCTTCAAAACTTCCCAGCTCAACAACTCTATCTCCTAGCCCAGAATCCACCCCACCAGCATCGATACCAGTGACAGATCAGCAACCATCTCAAGCAGCGACAGCAGCAGCCACTCCCGTCCTTCCCCTGGCAGTCAGCCTGATGATCGCTGTTGGTGTCACTTTGGTCTTAATAATCACAGTGATTGCTCTGATTGCTTACGTCAACTGTAAACCTAAACGTTTGCCTAATAAAAATCGATCAGGTGAGTCATTGATTACTTTAACATGCCCTTGCAAAATTCTGTGATTCACCATGCACTACTTGAATTCCATCTCCACATGCAGGTGATGCAGATATGGAGTACAATGACATGTACAGATTCCAGACATCTCATTATGGTACTGTACTATAACAATGGTTATTGATTTTGCTACAATGTAACACTGATGATTATATTTAATTTTGTTTGTGCAGTTGTTGCAGTGAACAAACATCCCGCGACTATGCTGAGGCACAACCCAGCTTATGACTCCAGATACCTGCCACATACACCACCATCTGTGGAGAACGCTACCAGCACACTGGAGAGAAGACAACTTGAGCACACTTATGAATCATTGTCCGACTATTGAGTGTTCATTCCCGGCCGGCCAGTTATGTAGCCTTTCAATTTATCGCTAATTCTTATTGTGTGAATGCAACTTAATTATGTTTATGATAGTGTTAGTAAGTGCAGCTCCATTCAATAATAATAATAATTATTCTGAGTCCTTTCAATTCAAGTATAATATCTATTATCATAATAATAAGTACAAAATACTTGCATGAGTACATTATTACAATTTCAACGCAACGTGAGCAAGTGTATTGGTCGATACCCCCAATCCAGATTGAACTTCTTGGTAAAATGTGAATCATTATGATCCATCCTTTCCAACAGCTCCACCTCAAAGAGGGTTCCAAAGTATTCTTTAATCTGTTCTGAGTTTAGAGAATAAGGGGCAAAGTTTCGCTTGCTTTGGTCGTACTCCCAGTTGGAGAGCAAGATTTTCCCGCCAGGAACAAGAAGAGAGCTCAGGAGCTCAATGTAGCGTGAACGATCATTCGGACTGACAGCTCCAAAAGCATTGTGATCCCAGATAACATCAAATGTACCAATCAGTGCTGCATTCACTTTGAAAAAATCACCAGCATAAAATTTCAGTTTCTTGCTGTCAGTAGCCGAAAATACCTTGAAATCATCAATTGTTGTAACCGAAAAAGGAATATCATTTTCTTCAAAAAGCTGTTTTCCAGCTAGCTCAGCTAACTCACAGCCGACTACACTGTGACCTTCATCAGCTAGCCAGGGCAAATCAAGAGTCTTGCCACAAAGAGTGACCAGGATAGAAATGCTCTCCTTGTCTCCACAAAGCTGCTTCAAGTATTTTTGGAGAATGGCGTCCACTTTGTCTCTGTGCCAACCGATGGTTCCCTTGTCCCAAGCTTGGGTCCACTGTTCATGGCTCACTCCAACCAAATGATCTTGCTTTGTAGCCATTTTGTTCCACGTTCTGATGCAACACTAACCTCGTCCCCAGGCTGCGTAACGATCATTACCATTCGTTAATAATAATGTGCAAGCTCTCTACTGCATTCATGATTAATTTCAGCAAGGAAAATAGAAACAATGCACGTAGAAAGAAGTTAGCTTTTAGGAGTGAGAAGATTGTAAGGGTTGGTGAAGCGGTCAAGGCCATCCATTTGAGAGGGGTCCTCTTCTGATTCATCAAGTAGTTCCACATCAAAATTGGGGAAGAGCTCTGCAAGGTGTGCTGTTGACATTGGGCAAGGTGCCGGACCAGTTTTCAGTTTGGTGATGTCATAATCTGAAGTGGAAAAGAACATTCGACCACCTGGCTTTAAAAACGTCACCACTTTCTTCGCGAAAGGATCATGAAGAGGAATGGGAATGGAAACAATTCCGTGGGAGTCCCAAATGCAGTCGAATGTCCCAGTCATGTCAGGACTCAGTGGTCCAAAGAAATCACCAACATACACTAGGAGCTTTTTCCCATCTGTAGCTGAATAGATCTTTATATCGCCCTTTTCTTGGATTTCGTAGGGTATCGCTCCACCCAGCACCTTGTTTTGAAACAGTTCCTTCACTGCCGTCTCGGATATCTCACACCCAACTACGGTGTGGCCTTGCTCGCAAAGCCACGCTAGATCGGGCGAGTTTCCGCAGAAAGTCACGAAGATGGTGCAGCTTGCATTCCCTCCAGTCAAACGATTCAAGTGCTTCTTGAGGTATTTATCGACTTCAGAACCGTGGCCGCTCGACTCGCACTCTTTATCGCCACATTTGCTGTCGCCATGGTGGTACTCGTGATGATTATCGCTTGCACCGTGTTCACATTCGCTTTCTGGCGTATTCCATTCATCCCACATCTTTACCCATTGCTGTGGGGATATGCCGACTTTGTCTTGATCATGAGGTGCAGCCATGTCTCGATCCCGAGCTGAGGAGGGGCAAGTGTGGGCACTAATAAAATTCTTGTGTACGCGCGTGCGCGTACGCGTACATGTCGGCGCGGCGCAGTGTACTTCCCCCGCGCCGCGCCGGCGCCGCGGTCCGGCTCCGTGATGATTACGTCATAATATATTTCGCTAAAATTAAAAATACATAGTTAAACGGTTGACGCAATCGTGAACCCGGGCACGTACATACGTACTATTCTAGTACACGTACGCACAAGTACGTCCCCGTAGGAATTTTTGCTGCGTGGATCACCTACAACTCAGCACTTCCCCCCGACTTGTGCCCCGCGACAGGTATAAAAGTGGGGGTGCACAAGCTCTCCACATCAAGCCAAATCGTTTGAGAAAAAGAAGAATTGAGAAGAAAACGAAGATAAAGAACACTTGAAAATAATGGCAACTTCAGAACAGTGGTTGAAGATATGGGAAGATGGATTTCATCATTTTATTCAGGATCACCCGGAAATATGTGAAACTCCCCAACATGAAGATCCACAGCATACGAGTGGTCACGGAACTGAGGTGGATCGATATCTGCAAAGACATCTTGACAGCCTCACTGCAGGCAAAGATAATCTCTCCATTTTCGTAACACTCTGCGGCAACTCTCCAGATTTGGTGTGGCTCTGTGAAAAGGGATACAACATCGTTGGCTGTGAAATTTCCGTGAAAGCTGTGGAGCAGCTTTTTGAAAATCGAGTGCATGGTGGGAAGATTGACTATGAGGTGAAGGAGGAAGGAGGAACAAAAATCTATTCAGCCACTGATGGAAAGAAACTGAAGGTGTACGTGGGAGATTTCTTTGGTGCACTAAGCCCCCATATGACTGGGATCTTTGACTGCATTTGGGATAGCCACGGAATAATTTCCGTCCCAGCAAATCTGCATTCCACATATGCAGAAAAAGTGATCAAATTCCTAAAGCCCGGAGGTCGAATGCTCTTTTCTACCGTCGATTGTGAAGATACAAAAGGAGTTACATTGCCTACTGTGTCAGCAGCTCGTCTCATGGAACTATTTCCCAACTTCAACGTGGAAATATTGGAAAATCTCGAGTCACCGTGGCACAAGAAGCGTGATGGGCAGCTGTGGACCAATCCTGTTACTCTCTTCACTCAAAAAGATTAGTTGTTTAGTATCTCATGAACAGTATTCTGTGTATTGTAAATGAATGCATGGTTAGAGTTGACTTTTTTTATGTTGTTAAAAAATTGTATAGAATTACAACTAGCAATCAACATGAATTTTAAAGTTGGCTATGCATGCACAAATGGAAGATGCGCGCGCGCGGGGGCCGGGGGGGGGGGGCATGCGATATGCAACGATTAGCCTTAGGTAAAGGTCGTCAGAGACCGCGAATTGCTGACATCAGCAAGATCAATCTTGGGTAACAAAAATGGCTACGGCGGAACAATGGCTGAAAATGTGGGATGATGGCTTTCATCATCACCACCATGAAGATCAACAATCGGAGCACGACCACCATCAAGAAAGCGGGGAGAAGAAGCCGCGCGCGAGCGGACCAGGCCACCATGGAACGGAAGTTGATAAGTACCTCCAGAAGCATCTAAACCGCCTTACTGAGGGCAGGGACAACTTATCTGTTTTCGTGACTCTTTGTGGCAATTCGCCAGACTTAGCTTGGCTCTGCGAAAAGGGATACGAAGTTGTCGGATGTGAACTTTCGGAAAAAGCGGTGGAGCAACTTTTCGAAAATCTGGTGCTTGGCGGGAAGATTGATTACGAGGTGAAAGAGGAAGGGGAAGTCAAGATCTTTTCAGCCACTGATGGGAAGAAATTAAAAGTGTATGTCGGAGATTTCTTTGGCGCACTAAGCCCTGATATGACTGGGACATTTGACTGTATCTGGGATTGCCATGGGATTATTTCTGTCCCAACAAACCTGCATGTCCAATATGCTGAGAAAATAGCCAAATTCCTAAAGCCGGGAGGTCGGATGCTCTTTTCCACACTTGACTGTGATGATGCAAAGGGACCTGGCCCTGCACCTGTATCAGCATCTCGTATCACTGAATTGTTTCCAAGCTTTAAAGTGGAGCTGATAGAGAACCCTGAGTCCCCCTGGCATGACCGGAAGTTTGGAGGTGGTAATTGGACAAATCCAATGACTCTTCTTACCCTTAATTAGAACAATAGTTTTGCTACTCTATATCTAATAATCTGTAAAATTGTGAAAAATAAAGGCTGAAAAACGTGCGCGTGATGCGCGAGCTCCGATCCGGCCGAGCGAATAAACTTGTGTCAGCAGGCGGAATGGATCCCAGTAATCCGAAGTGTTCGTATCGTAGTCCGCTAACCAGTAGATATGCTAGCCGGGAGATGCAATATAACTTCTCAGAAATGAAGAAATTTTCAACGTGGAGATTGCTTTGGTTTTACTTAGCTAAAGCTCAAAAGGTCAGTTGCATCATAAACATAGATCCTACCATAGTTTGAGTGTATTTTTAATATGGCACCATAGGAGCTTGGTTTGGAAATATCAGAAGAGCAGCTTGAGGAGATGGAAAAGAACGTCACCAACATAGATTTCAATCTGGCAGCCAAAGAGGAGAAAAGGCAACGACATGATGTCATGGCACATGTGCATACGTTTGGTGTTTGCTGTCCAAAGGCAGCACCAATCATCCACCTTGGAGCCACCTCTTGTTATGTGGGAGATAATTGTGTATGTCACATCAACTTAGCATACAAGTACTCAAGCATGTTTTGATGATCTATTATGATTACAGGATCTTATTACTCTTAAAGACGGAATAGATATTTTGTTACCTAAGGTATGATTTGGATTGCTTGCTGAGTAGATACCAACTTTAAGTTCATCAAATGCAGGTGGCACGATGTATTGATAGACTTGCTAAGTTTGCGGATAAGTACAAGAATCTAGCAACATTGGGATTTACACACTTTCAGTAAGCTATAGGAATTGTCATTGTTTTGCTGACTCAACAGGTTGATGTGGATTGTGGGAGCATGCTAATTAATTTTATGACAAATTCCAAGTTTGTGTGTATTAATATTAATTTTTATTTTTCTGTTTAGGCCAGCTCAGTTGACGACTGTGGGGAAAAGAGCATGCCTATGGCTTAACGATCTTCTCATTGATTTGCATAATCTTGAGCGAGTTCGATCAGAGCTGAGGTTTCGTGGTGTAAAAGGGACGACAGGTACACAAGCTTCATTTTTAGCCCTTTTCAATGGTGATCACTCTAAGGTACGTGTGATGACCTAGCTTACTTCATCCATCATATTTAATTAAATTCTTCCTAGGTGGAGGAATTAGATGAGAAGGTCACAAAATTAGCTGGATTTTCAAAGTAGGTTAAACAGCCTCATCTACAATGTCCCACCCATACCCCTCCCCCTTTTCTACTTTCATCAGATCTTTTATTATCACTGGTCAAACCTACACGCGCAAAGTCGATCTGGACATAGTGTCAGTCCTGGGGAGCCTTGGGGCATCAGTACACAAAATATGCACTGATATCCGCCTTCTTTCCAACCAGAAGGAGCTGGAGGAACCTTTTGAAAAAGATCAAGTAGGCTCTAGTGCTATGCCATACAAACGCAATCCCATGCGAAGTGAAAGGTAGAAAAAAAATCATTACTTGTCGTAATTTATTTATAAAAAAAAATTATAAAAGGTGCTGCAGTTTGGCTCGTCACCTGATGGTACTAGTTGCTGATACACAGCACACTGCAGCTGTGCAGTGGTTAGAGCGATCACTAGATGACTCTGCGAATAGGAGAATCAGCCTTGCAGAAGCATTTCTAGCTTCGGATGCTGTTCTTATCACTCTTCAAAATATCTGTGAAGGATTGGTTGTGTATCCAAAGGTGATTTTTTAAAAATTAATATGAAGGGGGCTGATTGCTTTATCCAACCAAATTAGGTTATTGAGAAACACATCAGTCAAGAATTACCTTTTATGACATCTGAAAATACCATTATGGCCATGGTCAAAGCAGGAGCTAACAGGCAGGTTTGTAATGAACTTGTGTGTGTAATATTCTAATTAAAGCCCATCTCTTAGGAATGTCATGAAAAGATACGAGTGTTATCTCAGGAAGCAGCAGCACAAGTAAAGCAGCATGGAAAGGAAAATGACCTGGTGGAAAGGATAAAGAAAGAAGCTTATTTTGCACCAATTCATGACAAGCTTTCTGAGCTGCTTGATCCTGCCACTTTTACAGGGAGAGCTCCACAACAGGTTCGATCGAACTTCTCCTATTATTTGTGTGTTTATAGTGGTACTATTAATTTTTATAGGTGGAGAAATTTCTCACTGTTGAAGTTGAACCGGCTCTGAAACTGTATAAGGACAAACTTGATCATTCAGCTAAAGTAGAAATTTAAGTAGTCCTGTACATGTCTTAGTCTATCATACCGGAAATGATTCCATTGATTTTGATTGAGCATGCGCAGTAATGTTTGATGGTTGTTTATGACGCCAGAATGCGCAAAGCATCGTCATGCACGTGACTTAAGAGCCTAAAATTGCCTCGAATTTTGTTTGGCGCTCTCGTGTCAAACGGGAAGACGTTGAAAGCTAGCTAAACGAAGCGAGAGCGCCGTTGTTGGTGTAAATAATCTACATCTGATAAAGAGGTGAGAGAAAGCCTTTTGTTTTAGTTGTCCTCGTAAAGTAGAGTAACACACACATTTCCACGTCCACGCAGGTAAACGGTGAAGTTGGCGCGCTGCACTGAAGCCAGCGCGCGTACGTACGAGCGGCAAATCGATTTGCCGCATGTGATCAATACGGCTTACGTACAGCTAGTTCGAGCGGGCTCAACATGTCTGGATACCATGAAACGATCGAAAAAACTCTTCAAAAAAGGAAGGGATCTGTCGAACAGTTTATTCGTTCTGCCGAGGCCGAGTATCGCGAGCTGGTAGCTGAGGTACGAGTCTACAACGACAATATGTATTCGTGTATGAAAAAAGAATTTGAAACTGTGAAGTCTTTGCCTAATGAACTCGTTCCTGGTCACGTGACCCGCGAGAAGCAGAAACACACGAGAAAGCGTTTGGCTCAAAAGCAGGGTCTCAATACGGCTAGTAGAGGTGGATCATTGAGTAATTCAACATCCAAACTGTCATCTAAACAAAGGGAAAAGCACAAAATTAAGCACAAGATCTCAACACCCCAGGCCCTTCATAATTCAATTCCAGGCACACATTTGACCCCTTTGTCAGCTACGAGCACAGAAGATGGTATCGATGCCATATTTGCTGCTGGTAAGTCAACACAAAAGGAGCCCATAACAAACAGCAACACAACTAGTCAGAGATCGACTAACAGTGCACTTCTGTCATCATTACCACTCCCCTTAAGGTCTCCGCCCCCTGTACATAAGGTGCAGAGTGCTTCAGGAACCAGTAAGGTAACTTCTCCGCTTGCTATACCTAAAGTGCATAATGCTTCAGCAACCAGTAAGGTTAATTCTCCTATGTTTATGACTAAAGGAAAACAGGATAGCTTCGGTAAAGCTGGTACTTCAGGTTTCAACAAGGGGTCGAAACATGATGTTCAGCTTTTTACCATCTTGGATACCACTGTCTCTCCACCTTTGCCGAGATACATAGCCAAGATAGTGCCTGAATCCACTGCCTTGATACCATGGAGTAGTGGTGTGAGATATCCTCTGACTGTGGGCTCCACCCTCGCAACTTCTGCCTCCACCCACACATCCATAAGCCCCACCCATTCTGCTTCAAGCTCCACCCCCACCGCTTCTGGCCCCGCCCACTCAAGATCTGCACTTGCCACAGCTATACCTAGATCGAGCAATACCTTAGCAAGCAAAAGCAACAGTATGATGGCTGCTAGTAGCAGAGATGCACACAAAGATAGCACAACCAGCAGTGCCACCAAATCAATAGCTACTGCTCCAAAAACCAAGGTTATAAAGCCCATAACTCCGCCAACTGTGTACATGTGTGACCAGTCTGGATGCAGGCATAGTTTTTCACAGGTGGAACTCTTGAATCTGCATAAATTGACTGTCCATAGACTGCTGCCACGGTTAATGCCTAGCAAGAACCAGACAGCCTGGTATAATGGCACTCGTATTTGTACTGGACCAGAAGTAGTAGCCGCACCACAAACACTTGTTGATGGGTCGAAACAAATCGTCGAAAAGGTTAGCAACAAGAGGGTACATAGCCCATCTGGTTCAGAGGAATATGCTGGACGTAAGTTTATAAAACTTGACAGTGAAAAGTCATCCCTTGATCTGACGCCACCAGTGCACAATACAGCTCCAAAACCTTGGAGAAATTTTGCTCGAAAGTCTACTGGTCGATCTCATTCTATGAAGAGAAAAAGAGTGTTAGTGAAGCGTGTGCAGCTAAAATTGAGGAAGGTTTCCACTAAAGGACTAAGACTACCTAAGAAGACTACGAATCAGGTAAAGGGACGGAACTATGGACCAATGAGTAATTGGACTACACCGCACGGTTACAGAAATCCTGAATTCTTTCGTAATCTTATCCGTTCTCAGCTTAAGTTGCCTACCACCAATCAGAAAGCTACTGCCACTAGCGATTATATCAGCCTCCAGCCTGATAGTGAATCAAAGCAAACAGGTGAAAGTTTGCCCGGGCTGTCTTGTACGGAGAATGAAGATGACCCTGTGTGTGCCCGAGCATTACCATTTGTCGGAAATTGTGCACGAACGAGAAAGTTTACACCAGAGGTATTTGGCAAGCCGAGGAAGCTGAGTGAGCAGGATCACATAATGTCTTCATCGTCTTCCTCCATTTCAACAACATTTGGGGAAGAGATGCAGGTACCTAGCTCGGAAGATGAAAGCTTCCCATTGGTCATGCTATCGCCAATGGTGTCCCGGCAACAACCTAGTGAGGAGAATAGCCACAAACCACCAAATTTGGCTGTATCTGAGCTGCGTGCAGCATCTCCACTATCACTACCTATGGACAATTCAGCAGTGACCATCCCCAATGAAGAGAGGGAGGGGATGTTACAGTCTCCTCTGGAACATGAAAAAATTCAAAAGGAGACACATATTAGTGCAGATCCGCTAGCCAATATAATCACTACGAAGCCCAAGTCTCCTGTTGTCAAGTCTCCTGTTGTCAAGTCTCCTTTAGTTATATCACCAGGAGTGGAGAATAATGAGTACACCATGCGTCTACTACAAACTATAGCAAAGCTCTCTGGCGATACATCTGTACCAAAATCCTCTTATGATACGTCTGTTGCAAGAGAGAAGTCTAGAAGGTATGTGTGTTGCGTCACAGTGCCAACGTAACTTTACTTAACACCTTTTTTAATCAATTTTGTAGGTCATCAGCGCTTTCACTGCCTTCTCCATTGACTGAAGAAGAGGAGAGCAGTGAGCTAGACGATGAACCCTGTACCACCATGGTGATAAGCGTTGACCTCTCCAGACTATCCCGAGTTCCAGTACCTCCCCTTCCGCCCCCTTGCCCCTCTCAAACCGAAGTTGGTGTGTTCACTCATCGTGTGGGGTCATTTACATCTCGGGGAGCACAGGTGGAAAGAGGCCTTATAATTGACAGTGATGTAAGTACATGTACCTTTGTTAGGAGTAAATAGCACCCTTAGCAATTTGTGTAGATAGACCATTGCATTACCAGGGCTGATGGTACCCTGTTACTATGGTTTTGTCCTGTTCTAATTAGCCTTGAATGGTGATGGCGTACTATTGTGGTACCACAACTGTACATGTTTGTGGCTTGTAGTTGTCATAATGTCTCCTGGTGGTTGTCAGGGTGACTGGTGGAGTACCTTATTAGCTTTGGCTCTTGGTTTGGCCACTTTCGCTTTTGTCTCCCCCCTTCCTTTGTTAGTATCAAGAGTATATTAACTTTTTTGATTCTTATTGCACTCTACTTTGTGCCATACTCTACATGCATATCTTGACTATGAATTTGGATAGCCCTTGGCAGTGGCTTGTGGTATACTTCACTCCACCACTACAGACTGATAATCAATTCAGCCCAGGTGTAGTCCAGCTGGTTCTAGTTCTGTGTACATGTACACACATCAAATTACATAACTCAATAGAGTAACACCCACTTCCTTATGTAGCAGCTTTTATCATTATGGCATGGGTAGCTGTGTATACCACCAGTATTACATTTGTACCAGTCCTGTTACCCGGCCACTCCACTGTAGTAGTCCATATTATCCTGTACTATTTATAGGATTTGGAACATCGATTGACAGTCAAAGTTAACGAAGCTTTGTGTGAGATGAAAGAGAAGCTGGAAAAGACAGAGAGGAGGGTTCGTGAGGTGATGAAAGAGAAAGAATTGCTGGAGAAGATCCTGGAAGCAAAACTGAAAATGATCAAGGTAATATTCAGATACTTCATGCCAGAGAACAAGAAGTCACTATTTTAATGACAAGCTTATATACATTCCAGTGCATAGTTCATCCTTAATACAAAAACATTATTTTTTTAGGATCTGACCACAACTGGAATAAAGCCTGTGTTTGTGAATAAGGACACCATGACGGATCCTGTCAAAGAATTCACAGAGGTTACAGCGAACAAGCAGGTAAGACACCCAACCAGGCTCCTCCTTCTGGTACTCTAAATCTAACTTTTGTCTTGTGCTGCAGACAAAGTCGAAAATGAAGTCTACTTCAACTCAGACTATCATGAGCGGACCTCGGGCAGAATCTCGGACCTCGGGACCCCCAAGGTGTTTGAGTCATCTCAGCAACAAAGAACTTGAACAGTACCTCAGAGTGAGTCCTCCCGCATCTGCTGCTCAGTCGGAAGATGATGATGCTATTGATGTGTCCGATGATGTCATACCTGCCTCATCGAAGAACAAGTGGATGTTTGAATCGAGTGATAGCGCACGGTCCTCCGCTTTCAACTTGCAAGTACGATTTATGCGAACATTGATGCAAAATGCCAGTGACCAGGATGAATCAACGCCTAGCAGCGTGGTGAGCACTACCCTCCTCAGTCGCGACCTTTGCTCTACCTTCACCAAGATACAGCGCCTCAACGAGCAGCTGCAGGTGCTGCCATTGGTGAGTGTTCTTAAGGAGAAGGTGGATGTGGTGACATCGAGTGTAAATCATCTTCTTTCTCACCTGCCCCTCCCGAAAGGCAGACAGTATGAGGACTTGGTGCTCCTAATGAATTTGTCTGTTGGAACTTCTGCTTACAATGTTGGGTGGAAGATAAAAGAGCTTTTGGCACTTCTGGCGGACATAAATGCTGATCGCTTGCCTGCATACTTTAAAGCGGAACTAAAGCTGGTGACAAAGCACGTGCAAAAGGCTCTGCAATTTGGAGTAGCGGATATGAAAAATGTGACAGTTGACCACACCCTACGACCGCTTAAACAAGCATCTATAAGACGATTGATAGTTGACGATATGTATGAATCTGGTGACTTTGATTTGGATGATATACTGAGCTCTTCAGATGACGATGACAGTGACTACAGCGATCAGCACAAACTCAGTGAAGAGGAGGTAGAAGTGGGTGGCGACCAAGACTTGGTGGTAGCCAGAAGGCCCAAACCTGATATGATGTTAGTTCAGCTGGGTGATAAACACAAGGATAAAGGACAGAAAAGGCACAGGAGGAGGAGGAGAGAGAAAAAGACACACTTTACAAAGGAAAGTGGACCAAAGCGTTCTTCACCACCACCACCACCGCTTGTGAATGGGAAGTCATCACTCATTAGGGGATATAGTGGAAGACATGCAAAAGCTAACAAGCCTGAAAAGTCTAAAGCATCGAAAACAAGTAAGAAGGTGCCATCTGCAGCTGTCACTAAAGCTAGCTCTTCCCCAGTGCCACCTGCAACTATCAAGAAATCGGCAGGAACCTTAATGAACCATGTCGGTGGTCCATTGAACACTCGTACACCACTGATTCTGCGCAAGCCTACAGCTGTAGTTAATACTTCTTCTAGTAGCAGTTCGTCCGTAACTGTTACTCCATTTAATCGTTCCATTTTCCCAAAAGTAAATCCCTCCGACAAACATCTCTCGGAGCCGATAAAGCTGCTAACTTCCCTTGCTGCTACGATGATTTCAAAAGGGATCCCAGTTGGGAAAGCCGTCACGACTAGTACTGCTTCTTCCAACTCACAACCACGAGTTACCCAGTCTGCAAACACTGCTGTTTCTCCATCGATTAGCACACCAAGGCAAGTTAATAATATTGGCACAGATATCATTAGTGGTACTCGTATGTCTGGGCAAGTTGAATCTGCTAATTTGTCTTCCAATACCTTCACTCCCATTGTGAAGGCAATTAGCCCAACTTCCACAAGTTTTAGAGGACCAAATTCATTGACTACACTCTCCTCTTCTAAGAATCAGCAGGTGTCTGCAGTTTCAGTGGCTTCTAAAGCTTCTCAAGTGCAAGTTACCGTTCTGCCCAAACCTCCTCCTTCAACTGCAGCTTCAGCAAGTTCACAGGTACAGCCACAAGCGCACATGCAACGAAGATCTAATACTGCCACCTCATCAACTCTCAGCCTTTCTAGCTCCACCTTGCCTCGTGCTGTTATTGCTGCATCCTCTTTGCTGAGTTTGCCCTCTGGCCCCTGGAATCGTTTGCCTCTCTCACTACCACCATCCATCGTCACGGTATCGACCATACCTGCTTTACAGAACTCTGCTAGACAAGTTAGAGCACAGACCTTAACCAATGCACCTGCACCGCTCATGAGGGCATCCACTCTGAACAGTTTTCCTGCACCTATCGGTGGGACTCCAAAATTGGCAACACCCTCTGTGACACCCCCACCTTCTATGAATATGGCTCCCTGTTTCTCCGTGCCTATGGTGGCTATGAACTTGACACCATTATTCTCCATGCCTGTTGTGGTCCCACCTTCTGGCAGTGTTGCCGTTGCATCCTCAGTGACCACACCCACTGCAGCTCTACCTCCTGTTATCTCATCACGTAGTGTTGTTGCCATGGCACCCTCATTGACCACACCCATTGTGGCTTCACCCCCTATTGTTACAGCTGCCTTGTCACATAATTCATCATCGTCCAGTATAGGTACTGCACCATCATCAAAAGCTGCATCCACCACTCTTTCTGCACCTTCATCTATTAGTTTGCCATCTTCCAATCCAGGCGTTGTTACAACTTCCTCAATGACCAGTCTACAATCAAGTACTTTAGCCTCTCTTTCTAAAGTTTCTGCTTCACCTGTGTTGAGTTCTACAGTCAGTACAGCAGCTGCAACACCAACTACTTGTACAGTAACTCCTGTGGAAGTTACAAACATACTGCCTGGCTTGCCCGAATCAAATCATACTGCTACAACTGTGGTGGTGATTGATCCTTCGCCAGAAATGGAACCATCCCAACCTTCAGCACCTCCTGCCACTGTTAGTGATGCTGCTTCTTCACCAGGGTCAGGGAGTTTGCCAGTCACTTCAGCAGTTAGTACTGCTTCAACTGATCCTGTCAATTCTGAGTCTAAACCTGTAGCCGTTAGTTTGCCGTCTTCTCTGAATTCATCCAAGTCAAATTCAGTTGACACTGCAGCCTCATCATCTCGTAGCTCATCCACAGCATCTCCTTCCCTGGTGGAGATCTTATCATCCACATCTGCTTTGCTAACGTCCTTTGCCACTCAAGGACTGAACACGCATGGTACACCACATTCAGCTGTTAAGGCCATGTCTCCCGTCGATGATAGTCCCCTTGCAATCCTAGAGCCACAAAGATTTCAAAATCTTTTGGAACAATATCCTCTCGGTATGGCCAATAGGGAACAATCGATGTCTCAAGGAATTCAAGCACTGTCATCTGTAAATGCTGATTCTAAGCACAGACTGAGAAGATCTCCTCGAATTCAGAACCAAGCGAGCATTTCACCTGCGGTAACTGCGCTGAAGGCGACTATCTATAAGAGACCAAGAAGCTCCCCACAAAGGAAAGCCTCAGCTCCTTCATCTACACAAGACTCTTGTACAAAAGACTCCTCCCATCCATTGGTTTCTCTTTCCCCCTCCCCTCTCACTGATACATCCGTGAATCTCCTCTCGACAATGGTGAATGTAAACCCCACTCTTGAAGACTTGAAGACGATGTATTCACGGAGTCTCACAGACAGCACAACAGTAATGTCAGCATCTTCAAGTTCTGGTGCAACAGCTGTCATAGTTATCGACGACGATGACGATCACACTGAAACATCTGCCTCTTCTGAGGAAGGTACGACTTCTGCAGGTGGAGCTCTTTCTGTGTCTGCTTCTCAAATAAATCCCACAACGTCCAATGAAACACAACAATCATCACCTTCACCTTCAGACAATTCTTCTTCTACCCCTCCTATTTCCGATTCTACACCTGCTTCTAAAAGTGATGGTATCACCACACCTAGTTCACAAGAAATATCACCAACTTCCTCGCCTAGCCCTCCCCCTAACACTACAAGAGACATTGTGTTCCCAGATGACATAAATCCTCACAATGTCACTCCTTTGGTGCAAGTGATGCACGACGTGAAAGGTGTGCTCATCAAGTGGACTCTGCCAAAGAAGTACCTTGAGCTACAGGAAGGTGTGACAATGTATGAGCTCTACGCTTACATCACAAAGGGTGGAACTGATGAGGAGATCCCTCCAATTAGTGAGTGGAGCAAGGTGGGAATGGTCAACCCCCTCAAATTACCCATGGCAGTGACACTGAAAAACGTCATAAAGACCAAGAAATACTATTTTTCCGTTCGAGCACTGTTTGGCAGTGAGACTTGTGCAAGTCAGTTCAGCAAACCAAGTGGCCTCCGCGAAGATTCTTAAATCTCTCCTTGTCCCAAAGTTGTAGCTTTATAGTAGTAGCCTTATCAACAACATATTCAGGTATTTAATAATCATTGCTCACAATAATGATGCTCAGGATTGGGACAGGGCGGGGCTGTATGACATTGTCCAACAATTATTGTCTTGTATGTTATAATTATTTTATGATTGTATTGTGGTTATTTAAACGTGGTATGCTTTCTTTTCTTGCTTCGATATCTTTTCTGTACACTTTGTATCACCCTCCTTCAGATTACCACATAAACTTTGGCACCTGTGTAAAAATAAAGTCATGATGCATGCCATAACGCTGTTGGGATTGGTGTTTGTGTACATATTAGGAGGCTATGACATGTAGGTCCAGATTTTCCTACCTATAACTTTCTCAATAATAATTATTGTAATCATTGAATTTAGTGCATATGAAGTGAATGTCATACTGCAGCATAACTGAAGCTTCAATGTAGTCTTCAAGAGCACTTTCTTGATGGCTAGCAATGAATCCCACATCCACATTCCATATTACCACAAGTTGACGGAACAGCAGTTTGGTGCAGCCCAATGTCTGGCTGCTAGCAGACCAATAGCTGTACCATCTAAAACATACTATAAGTTGCCTATAATTCTCAAATATTGCTCATTGCTTCTAGATACCTATAATGCTCGAAAAAATGCCAGCATTATTTACCTGGGCCTAATGACATGACATAATTGTGGTTATGCACAATGTTGCTGCTCACCTTCTTGTTTTTGAGACGTAGAGAGCAACCAGCAACATCGCCAGATCAGAGCCATAGTACCACACACCCTATGCATTTTAACAAAGTGGCTATTAAATTTTATGCAACTGTTGTTATTACGTATGCATACTGGTAACCTTAAATTTAATTAGGCCTATTAACTATTCTTTACAAGACATTACCTCTACACTCCAGGCACCCAGTGTGTTACATAGCCAGCAGTACTCATCTCTAATGAGCCACAGGCTGACTCCTCCCACAATGCCCGAGGCTATTAGATAGCCAATGGCACGGCAGCCGTGGTGGATGGTCAGTGCAAACTCGAACACAAAGTAGAGGCCACAGCATATTGCCACAGTGGCAAAATATAGCAACCTGTATGTTTATGGGTAATATTATAGAATAAGCTCTATGTACAACTTCGTCTTGCCAATGTAGAGCTTCTTATTACTGTGCTCATGGGCTAGGTAGCAACAGAATTTTCAGCGAAGGGAGGATGTGATTACACTAACTGCTGGGAGTGGAGCACTGTCTAAAGCATTCTTACAGTATGAACCATAGCTAGAGAAACTTACATTGGTGACACGAGCTGAACAAAGTAGGCATAAAACACCCACACATACACGACAAGCATCATTATCCTGCAAAAGGGGAGGGTGGGTGGGTGAGTAATATCACTAATATCTACATATATATAATTATACACTTGTATGTTGAAGGAGATAAGCTTACATTGTTCCAAATTCTCTCTCAGGAATGAGTCTGGCATCCACTAGAGCATTGAAGAGGAAGCTGATGGCTATGCACGAAGTCAGACTGCCGTCAATCTTTACAATATCCACATAGATCTGCAATAAAACAGTTGAACATACAATTGTGACAGTAATGTACATGTACATGATGAGTAACCCATTTCATACAATAGCCCCATTTAAAGAGATGAGCCGGGGGGGGGGGGGGGTGACTGGAGCATAATATTATTGACCTACAGGCTTTTACATTTAAAGTAGGCACCATTCTGTGTAGTGTTACATTGAAAGTTGGGAATCTGGTACTGATATTGAGACTTGCTAGCAACTATTGCAGGAAAATGCTTTCATTTTCCTAACATGTCTTGTGTGTGGAAGTTAAAGCACAATATTATATGGATACTAACATGACTGGTGGCTTGAGCTCCACACTCGACAAGGAAGAGGCAGTGAACAATGAGCCCAGACGTGATCATCACGGCATACATTGTGTAGGAGATGGAGTAGCAGAGAGAACCAGTCACTGACGGACCAAGATTGTAAAACTTGTGGCCAAAGAAAAGACCAATTATAACAGCTAGTATCCAGGATGGTACCACTGCACAGATGTGGAGAAAGTGTTTGCAAGAGTGGGAGAATGTAAAGAACCAACTTTGAGAGCATATTATATTACAACCTACATGGTGCATTGCAGATCTTAAAATTTCCAAAGAGTGCCAAAATTTTGGGATGTAGGTTGCATGAGCAGTTTACACCAAGCTGCGGGTGAAGAGAAAAAGAATCATAGTTATATATTAAAGGTACAGTACTTGGCCAGCCCCTGCTCACATATTAGCAGCTGTTAATACTAGTATATTTATACGAGATCATTTTAAAAATTTCAAGTGGTCGAGTGTATATCTACTTGCTGCAAGCACACCTTATGTACCTGGACGCCATGGCTTGCCAATACCTCCCATACTCGACTTTGGAACTGTGCGAAGTAGCGATCTATGAAATATTCGCGATCCACCACGTCCCTGCCAAATTCACTGATTTTTTCCGAGCTGAGGTGACTGTTCGAAGGAGTAGCAGAGATGGAGAGGGATAGAAAAGTAACGAAGATGATCAAGCTCAGCTTAGCAGCCATGGCTCAATTCAATGTTTTGCAAGGGGGTGGGGCGTGAATAATGCCTTGTCAGCATAATCTATAGGGAGGTCAAAGTAAAGTGCTCGTGTCCGTCCGTCCTTCGATGCTGGACGCTTTAATAATAATACTGGTTCCAAATGGACATGCCAAGTGTAGAGGCGGTGGACAGTGGTCCTGGCTTCGTAGGGATCCAATTTTGTCAAGAGTGGTGAGTTTCTTCACTGTGTTAGAATCTTGGTGGGCATTAAATAGGATGATGTTACTCTGCAGCAACAACATGTTGTATCCCAGAGAAGACAAGGAGAATAAGCAACTCCTCTATGCAGTATGTATACATATTCTCACATAATATTGCCATAATTTGTGGATACTAAATGAATACTGATATGCTATACCTTTGCCTCATCCCCAGGCCCGACGGTGTGTACCAGACCCACTTTTTGGGCCTGGGGACAAGGCTAGCTATACTTGTGACTGCAAACTTGTAGATCATCTAGTATGAGTTGCTGTGATTTATATGCAGTGCCGAAACTGTGATTATTCTCAACTTGCTGATAACTACTGTATTTATGTCAACAAGATCACACATGAAGTCAAGTGAGTGCCCCTTTACCTATAGGCTGTGTCGTTGCCCCTGCAATTATTGTGCCATCTGGTCACTCTATATCAATATCTTTTTAATCTCTTTCAGTGAGTTAACCCAGATTGTAGCTGATGTTGCTCAGGATCCAACTCTTCCAAGAACAGAAGATCATGCATGTCAAAAGTAAATTTCTCTACAAACAACTGCGAGGCTGCAATTTTAGCTGGATTTTTAAAGTGTTACATATCTGCTGCAGGTGTGGCCATAGAGAAGCAGTGTTTTTTCAGTCACAATCAAGAAAAGCAGAGGTAAGAAGATATCATATGCTTAGATACTGACTTGACTTGCTGTAGAGCCAGAGTGGCTCCCAAAGATTTGCTAGCCTCGTCCCCGGGCCCATTCCCAGCATGAAGGTGAAGCTGGGAGAGAGGGCCTGGGGACGAGGATAAAGGTATGGTATGTGTATTGGCAGAAGTTATTCATCCATGACCTTTTAAAGGCTTGTGCTGATCGTGAATAATTATGGTACAATGACTATAATCTGCAGTGATTGCATGACACACATAAATAACATGACTGCTGTGTAGTAGCAGTTTAGTGCAAGGCTATAGCATTATTACCATAGATCAGAGGTCACTGCATTCGGCTACCAGCAAATTTAAAGTGTCGTGTCTAATAGTTTTCATGGTTGTTTGGGCCAGGGGTAGAGATCTACTCATGCTCTGACTAATCAGATTACAGTTGAGCTGCTAGATACATCTACCACATGGTAAATTCCCAGGATAGTTCGTGTTACAAACACCACTCCATAAAGGGGAAGGGCAGGAGGTGGTCAGGGCTGCAGCTTGCATTCCATTCCTATGGCTGCTAATAGCTTCCATTTCCTGTTTGAGCACTCTAAGCCTCAGCACAAGTGTTCTTTCCTGAGGGGTGTACGAATGTAAGGGACCAGACACAGTTTGAAGTGCACCATCCTCACTTCTGGAGGTAGTCTTGTGTACATGTATGTACTTCAAATAGACTATGCATTAGTGTTTATTTCGGGGATGATTTTCATACACGTCTGTGCAGTGGGACCATTGCAGAGGTGCCTTCATTTCAGGGGCATCTGCTTTCTATTCAAAGGCAGTTTTTGGAGTGTATTTGGCATGAGGGAATTGACCCTGTACATCACGTAGTGAGTCGAGCACATGGTGCAATCACTGGTTGCTTTATTTTGGATCAATGTGACAATTAAGGACATAGAGGGAAAGCCGAAACTAGCCATTGTGACATTATTATACAAGTGTCCTAGTAGTGCTAGGCAGGATATGTACAATCATAGGAGTGCTAGTTTCCATTCTGCATTAGCACATACAGGAAGCGGTTGGCATTCAGGGCTAGGCAGCTAGCGAAGGGTAGCACAGGATCAGGAGGTACTAAGTTTATGAGATGTCCTCATTCGAGTGGTTTCAGGCACATGTACTTGTGCTTTTCTCTATGAACACACACACACACACACACACACCCACACACCCTTCCCCTATAGGACGAGATGAAGCTATACTATGTGTGTACAGCAGAGGGCTGTGGTCACAGATGGACCGAACAACCTGAGGGACAATGACAGATTGCAACTATTTCTGGATGTCTTTTTCACTTTTTCTCTCATAACTTTATGACTTTCGGTGTATTAAACTACCACTCACTTGTCTCAATTTTTGTCAAATTCTTTGAGGGTAAAGCTGTCAGATCTTCTTATTAAAAATTTGTACATCAATATCACAACAAAAATGGCCTAAGAAATATGATACACGATGATCAAGTTTGCTACAGTATTAACCAGCGATACATATAATTAGTAAGCAAATACAGACATACGTTTCTTTTTACTGTGAGTGTTTATGGATACAGTCAACAGACAGAGAGATGTAAAATAAAAACAACTTTACCACTTTTTTCATGTGTCCAATTTTTAGTTACATAACAGTTGGTCCTGTACTGTAATTGGCTTATGCTTTTGTTGGATCATTTGCGAGGCAAGGGATGAGGTCGTTCCTGTAGAGGCAGACCGAGAGACCGATGCCCATTGAGATGATGGTAGCCAGCAGAACCACTACGATTGCGATAACACCTGCTTCGTAGCCGACCGTGCCTGTTGCGGCGGCAACGGGGTGGAACAGGGCCAGTGCCAATACGAGAGCTGCAGCCAATCCCAGCTTATTCATTGTCGTATTAGGAACGCGTTGATCGTCCGAAAGTTGGCAAAGAGATTGAGTCTTTCACTTTCTCTTGGCACGAAGCTTCACTCTTCTGTTCTGATCTGCAGGGCTGGGGAGGGTGGGGTTCGTTTAGCTTGCATGGGATCCAGGAAATACAAGCTTAGGGCTAGGGGTGCGGTTCTTGCATAACCGGAAGTCCTTTGGCGAACGCATGCGCAACACAAATTCAGGGCTGCGTACCGCGTAGGTCACGCGGCGGCCGCGGATGAATACAATGCGCATCATAATAAAAAAAATTATTATATGCGCGATAATAATGCTAATGCCGTATAATGCAACAAAATAATTATTGATCATCATTATTGCAATGCATAATCTTTTACAATGTAGTATAGTGTGCTTTTAAACTTCTGTGGTGGCAAAGTTACAATCAATTAGTGCAGGTACTGACACACAAGAAAGGAAAATTAAGAGAGGAAAAAGGTGCAGGAGATACAAAAAGTGTTCAAATTAAAGATTACAGCTGCAGTAAGAAAACAAGTAATGAAGTATTTTTGTTTTTGTTTTTTTGCAGTCCAACTATAGTGGAAATAGTAATTAACCCTTTTGTGCCATCATTACCCCTCCCTCCGTGGATGTGTATAGTTTATTTGTTGTCCAATAAATTGTTCAGTATGGTGCATAGCGGTAGTCATGAGATTGCCTATAATGCTGAGGGTGGGTGCTGCCCTGCTGCAATCATAAGAGTGTGTATACAAAGAATGACAGAATGTAATTTATACAAGGAGAGAGAGAGAGAGAGAGAGACTGAGACTGACTCACAGGTGCATAGTGGTTGTGCTGGTAGTCGCCCTGTCCTCCACCATAGCCAGTGCTATAGTCTCCCACTGAGGCTGCTGGTGGAGGGGGAGCACTGTAGCCTCCCGACTGATTCCATTGGCTGAGGGTGAAATATGAATGTAACTTTTACCTCTAACACCCCGTCCACGTTTGGGTACACACGTAATTATATTTATTACTATGAGTCTGACTACAAAAGAGCTGTGGTATGCTACTTAAGTTTTCCATAGCCACACTAACTGAAGCCATCACAGTGCCTTCTCAGGCACACCAAATGAATCGTGAAATATGTAAAAGGCTGAGCAACTTGAGTGCCTTGTCTTAAAGACTAGTGGGGATAGCAGGCAAAAAGTTCACACTGACTTACTTCTGAGGAGGTCCAGGTTGACGGTAGTCCCCATAGCCATAGTTCTGAACATATACAATCATGAGAGGGAGGAGAAAAACAAATGTAGAACAGAACAATTTGCAAATGTTTGCAACATACCTGATAGCCTTGGTTGTAGCTTTGCATGTTACCATGTCAGCCAGTATAAACAGTTACCACAGTATATGCAGTGAGAGAACAGAAAATCAATGCATTCTCTAATTAAAGCACACCATCTTTTTCAGATACATTTGCATACTTTTTATTATTAACTTACCCATAGCCTTGTTGCGATGCTCCATAGGCTCCTCCCCCACCACGCCCACCTCCTTGGCCAAAGTTGGAGTAGCCACCAGACCCTCCTCCATAGCCGTACCCTTGGCCAGAGTAGTAATTATTGTAGGAGCCTCCCCCTCCTCCACCTCCCCTCCAGGAACGAGCTCCACCACGCCCCCTCCCCCCACCAGTCTTGGGTGTGGCATCATTCACCTATAAAACAAAAGTTGTTTTTTTTTAATTCAAAACATGAGAGTAGAAATCAGAGAACTGTTGCGGACACTCAAACGTTCTGATATAGAGGATGTTAATGCATTATAGTCTCCAACAAACAGTCTTAACCTTGAACACTACAAGGTAGGCTTACAGAGAGAAAGAGAGAGAGAGTGAGTTAGTTCATGTCAACCTATGCACATGTAGCTATACCATAAGCCACATCCTTACCAGACAACTGACTAGCTGTCTCTCCAGTGTGTACCTAGAGAAACTGACATTTGAAGGTACTGCTAAGCTCAACCCAGAATGCATATAGTAAGCCACTTAAAGGTCAGTGAAATAACCCGCAGTTTTTAACTGACCTGGGGACAACCTCATAAATGTACTTAAGATTATTATGATTTTTATCACCACTGTACAAAAGATAATTTTGAGGTGTTAGTTTACATAGATCTCACTGCCCATTGGTGACACCTGTTGGGAAAGTAACGCGACGTTTTACCTGATTTTGTCGCAGAATCAACTCCTGGCCAAGTTGTACCAGTGTTACGATAACTTCACTCTGAGAGTTTCTGTTCGCTGCTTGTCTTAGACTTTTGCAACCAGTTTGCTAGTAGGTGGAGTGGGGTTTCGAGCCCAACTGACCAATCAGATTGCAGTCCTAGCTCGAGAGAGAGAGGAGCATTTCAGATGACGAAAAAAGCCAGGTAGCATGTGGGTGGGAGAGTATCTAAAAAATCATGTGCAATGAAACAAAAAAAGGGCAGAGAGACAATAGTAAAGAACGATCTCAAATCATCTTCAAGCAGTGCTCTCTCTCCATGCACATGATGGTTTCTTTTTCTGTTGCGTGCACATAGCACATGCAGCAAGCATCAACAACTCAGATAGTCAGGCACATCCACAAGCATCAACCAATCACCAAGCAGATATGTACATCACACATCAAGCACAAGCATTCATCAAGCAAGGATCAAGCAGGGAGGCATCAAGTGTGGGTCATAATCATCTGGTTTCATGTCGACAAAACACTGTGAATAAAAAGTTATATCATGCCGAGTGTGCAACACACGATCTGCCCCTTTAGAAAAAAAAAATTGAGTCACTTTATACACTTCCTTTAAGAGTTGCAGAGGAATTTTTAAAGCTTACTTTCCCAACAGTGTTCACCAAATGGTCTGAAAATTTCACACCAAGCATACCAGCAAAAATATCTATCAACTTTGTACACGTTGTTCTCCATCAACATAATATAATGTTATTACCTCTATCTTTCTACCGTCAATGATACGCCCCGAGATGTCCACTCTTGCACGATTGGCATCCTCAGCGTTCATGAACGTCACAAATCCAAAGCCCTTTGAGCCTCGCTCGTTGAAAATGATCTCGGCATCAACAATGTCACCATATCCCTGCACATGTGCGTGTGTGTGTGCAAAGGAAAAACAGCCATAAAATGTAGTGTTGAAAAGTACAAAATTTATTTAGTGAAACATGGATAAACATTTTAGGGTTGCCGTCTCATCACTAGCTCCCTTGTATATAGTAAGGAAAATTAGTAATCAATTTATGCACACAAGCACATGTGTGCGCGTCAGTCTCACACACACACACACACACACACACACACACACACACACACACACACACACACACACACACACACACACACACACACACAGTCACACACTCACTCACACTCACACACACACACACTGATCAACTCACATAAAAGAGGTGTCGTAGATCAGGCTCCCGAAATCGAAACGGGATGTTGCTGACATGGAGTCTCTTTGGTTGGCCGTTTTGCACTGAATCTCCACCCACTTGAGCCCCATATGTCCCTCCTCCGGCACCATACCCCATCCCTGTCGACTGAGAAGAAGCATTCGTGACCCCTGTTGACGGAGGGGCACTACTCAGGTTCCCCCCAGTGTTATACTGTTGTCCTTGGGGGGCATAGCTAGTTGGAGGTGGTTGTTGAGGAGTAGCTGCTCCTCCCGCTGCTACAGGAGGCGTGGCTCCAGTGGTCACATGACCAGATGACGGTGGTGGTGGTTGGCTGTAATTTGTGGAAGCATCCACTGGTGTGCTCTGAATGGTTGTGCTAGTGGCAGGGTCTTGAACAGTAGTGGGTGGAGGAATAGTAGCGGGGGTGGTACTAGAGTTGTCGATGTGCTGTTGAGAATTGTTGTGCGAGTTCTCACCAGGCAGGGCGGTGGTGGTCGACTGGGGGTAAGGATCGCCGGGAGCCCCATAATTACCAACCTTTAAGTTGTGTGTATAATTTATGTAAATTCAAAATGTGCACTATTAAAATCACGATCAATAGTAACTTTGAGAGTCCACTAAATAATTTAGATAAAAAGATAGATAGATAAGATTTTAATTTGTTTGAGCAGAAAATGCTGTATCTACAATACATGTAGTTTTTCATACAGGTCCTGCTATGACATACATGTACAAGAACATGATCAAAATTTAAACACACGCCATTGTGATCGCAACTAACAGTAAAACCAATCCTAGAGTGCCTGCTTGGACATACCTGGCCACACTTGAGAGAGAAAGGTGTTATTTTAATACACTCAAAAGCTTACAAGCTAAATTCGCCAAATAAGCATACAGATGTAGCAGCCACAGGTAGAAAACGTACAGCACAAACTGACAGACCACAGGCTATAAATTTAGCTTACCTTTGGAGCGTGGTCTCTCGCAGCATCGTGGCCCGGCTCTGCCGCTGCTGATTGTTGACCGCCATACGCGATGGTCGTCCCAGCGCCGTCTTTTCCCCTCATGGCGTTCAAAGAATCAGGTAGTAACCTTCTCTCTGCCGGTATGTCACCATCGAGGCCTGGAATCACACCCTCTGACATCGTTCTCACACTCTAACCGACAGACAACGTGGGAAAAGCTTTTCTCTGAACTTCGACCGATGCGCGGGTCCTTATCTTCTTCTCTCTCCCATGTCACGTGTAAGGGGACACTTTACGCATGCGCATGAATATTAATGATTACGTCATCGCGACTAGACTGATATACATGATACTATACTAGTAATTTAAATATGCCAAATCAAACAAATAAATACTACCACTAAATTTTACATTATAAGCGATCAGTAAAATCCCACGAACTACCCACATGTACATGAGAAATTTCACAATCATCATTCTCTACGCCCACAACTTCAGTGAAAATGTCTCTCATCACTGGTAGAAAGCTATGCAGCTCATCGAGCCGTTTGAGGTTCACACTCATACAATCAAATGCGATTGCAACTCTAGAATGAAGCTGATCGGCCATTAAAAACGATGGGATTTTTGGATAACGCTGGCTGAAGTGTGTAAGGATCGTAAATCCTGGCTTCATTTTGTCAGAAATCTCCAATGCTTCGCTGACAGTGCAATGTTTCTTTGTTACGGCACGGTCTGCAAGTCCATCTTCGAAGGTAGCCTCATGGATGAGCAGTGAAACTCCTTGACCAGCCTGTACAAGGTCTGGGCAAGGCCTGGTGTCTCCAGAGTACACCATACTCCAGCCTGAAGCGTGTCTCACCACCACCCCGTACGCCTCATAGCAGTGTATAACTGGCACCGTCTCAAAACAAAAATCCTTCACTCCAGCAGAATCAGCTACTTGAGTTTTCTCGATCATGTCTTTGGTGAGGGTACGGCAATCGATTAACTTGCAAGGGAGTTTCTCAATTAACTGCCCGTATTTAATCATCCAGCTAATGTTCTTCACTGGAGCTATAACAACCACATCACTGCGGCTTGATGTAGCAGATGACATAAATAAACTTCCTTCTGCCCTTTCCTTTGCTGCTAGAAGTTGCTCTCTCTTTTGCAAGACACTCATAATTCCCAAGTGGTGATCTCCGTGCAAATGAGAGATAAAAATTGCCCTCAGATTGAGAATAATCCCATCAGCAATTTCCCGGGGGAAGCAATGATAGATCTGAGACAGCGATCCTTCTCCACAGTCTAGAATTAAGTTTCCGCTGTTTGGAGTATGGACAAGAATCCCACTAACATTTCGGTATTTTGATGGTGCAGCAGATCCTGTGCCCAAGAATGTGATGACAGCGTCATCTGGGCCGTGGAAATGGGGAGTTTGAGGTTGAGGATCTGTGCACAGAGTGAATAGCCTTCTATCCACCTGAACAGGAGTTTCCTCCTCAGGTTTGGCCTCTACATCCAAGGTGTCATTGGTTACATTAGGTGAGGCGTTGACAAGATTCGAAACATTTTGTTCTTCACTTGTTTGATGTGCTGAATCTTCGTCTTCAAATTTTTCAACTTCTGTGCTAGCTCTTAACTCTTTTGTACTATCTTTCGTAGGCTCTACAGCAATAATGGACTCTGGCATGCTTATCACTTGCCCTGCAGCAATTGCAGAAGCTAGCTTATCTTTGGATTGAATCTCATCAACTCGTCGAGCAATTTCATCTTCTATTGGTGCCAACACTTCTGAATAATCCTCGCCCATGTTACGTGCAGGCTTGAGGTGGAACTTCAACAAAGATTTACCGAGAATAACAGCTCTTTTAGGATCGGAAAAAAAATGGGAAAGCTTCAGATCGATACACTCTGGATTACTATTCTTGTAGGCTGGGGGAGGATGGTGCACACTTGGATTCATCAAGTACAAGGGGTATTGAATCTTCATTGATGCTTGCAACCCAACTTCTCTCAGACAGACGGACTCATTCAGAAGGAGGTGCCTTGTCGAATCTCCAAAACTGGCAGCCCACTGGCAATAATTGTCATCCTGTAACACCTCTAGTGGAGAAATGTGTACAACTAGAACCAGTTCTTGTCCCAGACTGGAGAAATAGTTCTTTTGTAGTTTTGGGTGAGAGGTAACGGCAGAAATATGCTCCCTATCGGGACACTCTATCACGATAAATGTCGGTCCAAGTTGTTTTTCTCCTATGACATCAGAGGGGTGGACCACTCTACCATCAGGGGCTGTGACACTCTCGCCAGCAGCGAGCTTCTTGTACGCAAGGCCCTTCTCTAATCCTAGCTCCTTAGCACGATCTGGATTAAACTTGCCTCTTACGTCAGCTACTTTGCAAATATAAGCAGCAGTGGAGGCTGGTAAAGGGGTGTGGTCTTGATCATATTTGATTCGTTTTGGCTCAGGGGTAGCAATTTCTTCCCTGTCATCTAGTGAGCTAGCCTTATCTACTTTTTCAGCTTCCCGAGTCTGAACATCTGATCCTGCAACTGATTTTGGCTCAAGTTCAACTATAGAGATGGTCACATTTTCATCGCTGTACACATGTGCTGATGTTGATGTCATCATTACATCACTGGGGCATGTACTAGTGCTTGCATCAGACTCGTAATTGGTTATTAACTTGAATTTCTCTCCCCTAATGAAGCAACGCACCATCTCTACGAACTGAGCAATCCTACCAGGGCCATACACATTGAGGTGGGTATTGCCATCATCTCGATAAGACATAGAAAGCCCGGGAAGTCCGCCAAGATTCCTCCATGTCACTTGAGTGATGAAAACAGTCATATCCTTAAAAACTTTCATCCGATGCTCCCTCGTGAATCGTTGAAAGTTCTCACCGCAGTTGAACACGTAGCGTCTGTTGTCCGTAAAAAGGTACAGGGAGGGGCTGAGTTCGCAGTTGCCAGTACTGATGACCTGTAGGTGACATTTCACGAGAGAGGAGTGATTGATCGTCTTAGTAGCACCCTTCTTTGACGCCATTTTTGTGGCTTCGACCGATAGACATCTACGTGCGATTCCTTTTGTAGTGTTTGATCTTTTCACACCGCGTACGCGTGAAGGGCTAGAGCAGGAGCTGGAGAGTGACTTGATGTACGACGACGTCTGTAGAAGAGCTCGTGCGTGCAGCTTGGGGACGGTGAAGAGTCGCAGTCCACTCTCAGATCCTGTAAGCACGATTGCACCAAGATGATGAAAGAACATAATATCAGTCACGTCACGTTGCAATTTCGACCCTTTACCATACTTCTTTTGCTGCACACATCATGTCACGTCACAATATAATAATATGCACCGGATGTGAATCGCTCAATGCCACGCCCAATAGGCCGGATATGACATAATATACATGCGCTATGCGCGCGCAAAGAATATGTACATGTGTACAGTACATATACATAATATTATACAGTACAGAGGGGAGATAAAGAATAATGTACAGTGAAGAAAGAATACAATGTCATAAAGTGTCAATTTGCCTAGATAATATTATAATGGACTATTAAAATTTAATACAGTTAAGAAGGTGTTAAAAATGCGTCAATGACCAGCACTGAATAGCTTAATGACAAGAATTAGCCTAACAAAAATTTAGAACAGAAATGCAGGTGCCACGCCCACCCCGAGGCCACTCCTCCTCACACTCATCCTGGCCACAGATGTCCATTCATCCTTTTCTGGGTCATACTTGTCCACTGAGCTAACTTTAGAAAGATTATTGCACCCTCCAGCAAGGTACAGGGTGTTGTCCACGACAGCAGAGCCAAAGCCACTACGCTGTATGGGGAGGGGAGCTACTGTGGTCCACTGCTTTGACTGTGGATTGTAGCGCTGTATGGGGGGGGGGGGGGGGGGGGGGGGGGGGGGGGGAGGAGGGAGGGAGAAAGGAGAGAAAGAGAGAGAGAGAGAGAGAGGGAGAAAGAGAAAAACAATACATCAGTGTAAATGTACAACAGCATAAGATCAATCACAAAAGTCACACTATCTCTACTAAGCATATAGTAACACACCTGTAGAGATAGCAGTACACTTGCTCCATCATAGCCGCCAATGGCATAGAGACACCCCTTGAGTGCTACGAGTGATCCCAGGCAGCGTGGGGAGCTCAGGTTAGTTATAATGGTCCATGAGTCACTGTGAGGGTTGTATGACTCCACTGTGTCCAACAAACCTTCACCGTCATGACCACCTGTGAGAGGGGAAGAAAGATTATCAAACATGGTGTGAATAATGATCAGGAAACTGCTTCAAAAGCCAGCCAAGCATAAATATGGCAAGCTTTATATCAGTATAAATGCATGGCTCATCTACTGCACAAAAAAAACTGTGAAGTCTATACAGATGGCCAGAAAGCTTTAAGCTTCCCAGTTTTTCAACGTTGCACGCTAAAATATTGAAAAGCTGGGAATGCACCTGGGGGATGAAGCTTGGTATACGTGAGATAAGGCATGAATGAACATAAACTTGGAGTTGTAGATTGCTCAGCTATTGAATGTAGTAGCTAACTCAACTCATCAACTTTTCATCAAATTATCATTAACAGAACGTTTCGGTCCTGATGAAGGTCTGAGGACCGAAACGTTCTGTTAATGATAATTTGATGAAAAGTTGATGAGTTGAGTTAGCTACTACGTTCAATAGCTGAGCAATCTACAACTCCAAGTTTATAGTATCAACGTAGTAATGAACCTATATTCTATTATGAATGAACATGTATGGTTCAAAAACTTCCCGGCATATTATAGTAGCTACATGCACACAGGATACTGAAACACGCACTGTTCTACATGTGCATATACACTGTACAACGGGTATATATATATAGCATATATATATAGCATGAATTATTATATGTGTCACGTTGTTGTGTACTGTCACTCGCTGTGGACTAATAAGGTAATGCTTGGTGGCTGGCTAGGCTGGGTGTTTTGAGCAGAGAGCTCTAAGCGAACCAGAACAGATACTACAATCTCCAAGTCCCAAAGCATACAGGATATGATAAACCCAACATCAGTTGTGACAAAACACTTATCTAATGCGACATACATGAAGAAAGAGATGTGAGGTGTGCGTTTTGACCATTTTGTGAAGATAGAAATTGACAAGTGAATCTTTAATTGAACAAGACCTACAAACAATAGCTTCAAGTTAAAAAAAATGTAACCTTCTCCAATTTTGCCGTACTGCACGTACGAATAATTAATGGAGTTTATGGCTCATTTCCCCTCTTTGGAAATGCTTAGAATCTCTGAGTCACTACTTCACTCGTTCCCAAGTACTCACACTAGTGCATCAAAAACACCTACATTTACATGTACAATGATCATGTTCACAGTCTTCTACCACCCTCATACACATGTATACGTACACGTGTACATATAGATTTTCGATTAGGATACCATGACATTCTAAAAATGCAAACATGTATGTCTACTCACCGGCAGCATAGACGCATCCATCCAGTGCAGCAGCACACACAGCTCTTCTCTCAACACTCATCGATCGAACGAAAATCCATTTATTTGATCGAGGGCAGTAGCGCTCGACGGTGTCGTAGTATGTACCACCATTGATCCCTCCCATCGCATAAATGTAGCCATTCAGTACCGCAACGGCAAAACTTCTTCTTGCACTGTTCATAGGAGTGACCAACCTCCACGAATCGGTCATTGGATCGTAACGATCGACTAAAGCGAGAGCTTTCGTATCAGAAGCAGAAAATCCACCGATAGCAAAGAGATAGCCACCAGCCGAGGCTACCCTAAGCCCTGAACGACGCACAGACATTGGAGCTACCGTTCTCCATTCGTTTTTCTCAACATCGAAACACTCACAAAGATCAAGGTAGGGGTCGTCTTCAAAAACAGGAGGGCCTGAGCCACCAACAGCGAATAGATATTCGAGACCTGGGCACTTTCTCGGAGTAGTGTTCAGACTCATTTGACTAGTGCTAGCATCCCTCATGTAGTGTTTCTTGAGGTGGTAGTCCATGGCTTCAATCAAGAGTCCACGCCCCTCAAAACTATCCATGACTAAGGGCTCGTTTTTTACCTCTCGGCTGAGGTACGTTGCTGACATCAGCGGCATTCGGACACACTGAAGCAGCGTTGAAACATGATCCCTTCTCTCCTCCAGGTGATGCTTTACCCACGACATCATAGCCTCGTAGACTTGGTCTTCCCCACGAACATTGAGGTGGCTGTCTGATATGATTCTTCGCATATCCTCGAGGTCTAAGTCAAGGAATTCTTCGTGTAGGACTATCTCAGGAAAGCGTTGCTGGAGGAACATGTTGCACTTTTTCAATAGTCCAGAGCAAGCGTGTAAATCGGCAAAACGTCGAATTCCGAGGCAGTTTGAAGGGTGTAGCTGACCGGCTAAAAATGAACAACAGGCATCCACAACTCCACTCATTTCGAGCAAATTTGCTGCAGGCAGTAACTCTTGTACATTTGTCATATCGATCACTATGGAAGAATTGTAGCAAAATTCAATGAGGCACTTCACAGCCATCGGATTAAATCCCTTGATGGTGACCACGCCCTGTTGGCTCTCTCGCATGTCACCTGAGAACATAGCACTAAAGTATGGACTACAAGCTGAGAGGATAACCCTGTGGGCGTTGATCGTTAAGTCACCAATCTTCACAACCATGTCGCAGAGTTGGTTCTTCTGTCTCATTTCAACTAATCGCTCGAAGGCTTCGTGCGAGTGCGACTTGGGGTGGTAGACAAGTTGAGACTTTTTCTGCTCATTTCGTAGGGTGGAATTTGGTGAGACGTGGTGAGAACGAAAGAACATCTCTTCTTCGGGTCCTTCAATGTCATCATAGTAATTCTCTTCATCCATTGTGAAATAGGGAGAAATGTGTATCAAAAAGTAAACAGCGTGTGGAGAAATAGAAAAAGTGATATTAAAAGTAGTTTAGATTGGTCCTGGTCTGAATTGGCCGTGCCCCTGAGTAAATGAAACAAATGATCATGTGTATATCCAACTGCAGTCACTAGTTCAAGACTGAAGTAGAGATCGATCGCAGCCAAACGGAACCTGTAGACGTCGTAGTCGGAGAGTCTCTGTCTGTACAATTACAATGTGCTGTAGGAATTGAAAGTGGTGGATGCTTCAAGAGGTGCTGATTCGATCGAGAAATAGAGTCGAGGGAAACTTTAATATCATTGATGTGCAAAGGGTGAGCCCGGATCGAGTCGCTTTCTTGGCGCTTTTTTAGAGCCCTGTTAATATAATAGGGCCACTTTCTCGCCAAGTCTAACTGCGAGAAATTGCGAGATTCGGAGGAGTTGCTAGCCAGCATGTGGTTTGTTATGAAATGCTTTTCAATATTCCATCACTAATGAGGTTTTCGCATATTTAGAGGCGCGCGCCGCACATCCATATCAATTACCACGCCCATCTTTTTTGCGAGAGCGATCATCCAAAACCGTGTGGGTGGGCGAAACGTGAAGATCCAAGACAGAGCGATCTTTGTCGAACGAAAGCGGGCCTGGCCGGCGGGGGAGACACTGATACATCGTAAGTTGAGGCCGATAGCGATCTGAATTGTTTATGCTTGGTTCTGGTCTTTAGAAATATGCTCAAAATTTCATGTTCAAATATCCAGTAAAGTTGTCATGCGTGATGACAATCTGATCAAACCCAAGCCAAAATTGGCATAAGAATGGTCCATTATAGTACATAATTATCATGA
Source organism: Stappiaceae bacterium (assembly GCA_964291365.2). Lineage (GTDB taxonomy): Bacteria > Pseudomonadota > Alphaproteobacteria > Rhizobiales > Stappiaceae > JBDWFY01. The sequence continues at coordinate 99,856 of OZ219999.1, read as the reverse complement.
TAAATGTGATCTGGGGGTTAAAATTAAATAATTTATTCGAGTGATGTGTCTACAGTGTTTGCAGCTGATGGAAGCCAGTTTGTCTCATTCATGCTGTATGCTCGTACTTTGTACAGGTACAACTCCATACAGCTGCTGGGAGGCTGTCTAGAAACTGTTATTTGCTTGAGATCTCAGTCAGTTCTTGAGTTTCGAGAAGGACTGAACCATGAAGAAGTTTCAACGAATTAGGCAACAAGCTTCAGAAGCACTGGGAAGGTGTGTGTGAATGAGGGAGAGAGAAATGCTACATTTATATATATTGCTATGACCTACATGTATGTAGCCTGTAGCTCCACCCACTGTTTGTGCTAGCGCTGTCAGTGATTGTTACTTTTTTCTTCGTACAGGGGTGAAAAAACGGACAAACTCACAACTAAACTTATAGAGGTAAATCCCAGGTTTGTCTACACATCACATACACACGTAGCATCATGCCCACATCCAAGCTACATGTGTACTGTATCATGGGCATATTCACAGTTTTATCTAGCTCTTTCTCTGAAAATATCTGGTAGGAACAACATTGAAAGTAGTCACCTGATAACACGTCTGATAACAGTTATACCCACGTATCCTGTGGGAACTCTGCCAGTGTACCAACAACCATCCAAGCTTTTGTTCACTATAATATTTGTCTATACACATACAATACACGTACCTACATGTACCTTGCTCACACTTACCATAGTACAGCACAGTACAATTCTTTCAGCATCATAACACAGCTCACAGTAGTATAATAATTTTATGTAGCCCCCCCCCTCCCCCCCAAATGGATATGGATTATAGATTTGCATTGTAGGAACTAAAACAGACATATACATCATGTACAGAGACTGATTATGGGATAATTGCCATAGCAGCCAGCCAAATGCCTCCATGGCTGCATTCCTTCTTCATAAGGTCTCAATAGCTTAACTAGGCAATATTAATTTATCTGTGTGTATACAGCTGTCCCTATTCAGATACAGCTGTGGTGGGGCTATTAGTGCCTTGTGTGTACATGTGATAGTGCTATAGTGTGCATGCAGGCGTGGTGCAAATCGTGTTGGAAAGTATCGACAACAAAGAGGATGTGTCCTGGCTCCTTTAATGGTAGTTTTGCTACATATGTTATGTAGCTGAGCTGGATTGCACATTGTAATTGTCATATAATAGCCTAAATTCTCAAGGTTGAACGTTTTTGCAGATGCATGGGTCGGAGCGTGGCCACAAAACTTTTCTCTCGTGTTCATAATAAATGCAATGTGTGGCTAGAAGCTTGACAAATTAAGCAGAATTTGGCAAAACCATGAAATAGTAGAGCTATACAGTAATATAGATTAATAAATATGATGGTGTCCATTTAGAAGTTGTTTTTTTTTCAATGATGTTTTTTTTTGGCATATTCATGTACACTTGATGTAGCTGGAACCATGCACAGTAATATTGATATTTATGACAGTGACCAGGTGTCCGTTGTATTCAGCGTAAGCTTGTATTTGTCGATGTACAAGTAACTGAGATCATACACAGCCTGCATGTATATAATATGCAGTTTGCTTGATCTATAAGTGTGTTATGTGTTCAGGATGTTTTGAGTTTGCCTGGAGCATAAATGTAATTTTTGGGACGTAGTGATGCTATTATTTATCAAACCTTCAACTCTGTATTGTGAAAGACAATGCACAGAGCATGTACAGTGTGTGGTGTGTGTGTGTGTGTGTGTGCTATCATAGCGACTGTGTTTGTGGGCAATCCGCCCAAAGTTACCAGAACTTTTTGAGAATCTGGTTTAAGATAAGTTTTTTTTTTCCCAGAGAGAAACTATGGGCAGGAAAGTCCTACATGGTATATGAATCAGCAGAATAGTACATTGTACATCCACTCACACACACACACATGCATGTTCTTTACGATAATTATTGTGTGTAGGCAGAGAAAAAGGTGGAGGGAATCCGTAATGGATGTCATGTGACTACAAAGAAACTGGTAGGGACGATAATGGGATCGGGCTCTTCCATGGACAAACACCAGGTTAGCCATACCAACAAATTGTGTAGAAAAAACATATGGTAGCTAGGCAGTAGAAATATTTGTTTAGTTATGCACACTTGTATGCATATACAAAGTCCATTATACATTCATGTAATCATGCGTGTAGAATTCAATACTCTATTCACTCATCTGCATACACACTCACACACCCACACTCACACACTCACACACGCACACACACACACACATGCATACACACACGTTCACACACACAGCGCAAGCTCCCCCAGTATGCATTGGGAGTGAGTATGATGGAGGCAGGAAGCCAGTTAGGACAGTTATCCCTCTTTGGGTAGGTGACTGAACAAAGAGAGAGAGAGAGAGAGAGAGAAGCCTACGTGTGGCTTCAGCACTATTTGTGTTTTATTGTTGCCTACAGCTGGCAATACACTGGAGTTTCCTTACGTATTCAGGCCTTAGATAATATTGGTCATCTGAGATATCCTTTTAGATTTGGCCTCTTTCCCCCTCCTCACCTTGAAAACATTCAATGAAAATCTCTCTCTCTCTCTCTCTCTCTCTCTCTCTCTCTCTCTCTCTCTCTCTCTCTCTCTCTCTCTCTCTCTCTCTCTCTCTCTCTCTCTCTCTCTCTCTCTCTCTCTCTCTCTCTCTCTCTCTCTCTCTCTCTCTCTCCCCCCCTCCCCTCCTCCCTCTAGACCTGTTTTGATGATGGTGGGTCAAGCTCAACAGGACATAGCCTCTCAATTGGCCCAGTATGAGATCAGTATATCTCACGACATTATAAGTGAAATTAACCAAATGCTGGAGGTTAGCAAAAAAGTTAACCATGTCTATATCATCCATACCATACATGGCTCAGCCTTTTGCATAACTCACATACATGTGCATGTGCATGTGCATGTGCATGTACATGTAGGTGTGCCCTATCTGCAGAGGCACTGGGATGGCTTTCCCTCCCCCTACATGTATGTGCACGTACATGTATGCATGAGTAGGTTATGAGTGTACTAGGAACACGATCTTGGACTCCTCTGGTCACATGATCAGTGAACTTTCACCTCAATATCTTCCCTGACAGCTCCTGATGTTATCTACATGTATCTTCTTCTTGTGTACATGCTGTGCTTTTGGCTCCAAAATGTATGCACTATTGTTTGTTTATAACCAGGCTAGCAGCTACCCCTGTGGGTTCAAGCTGTTTACTCCTCGTCATATCTGTTTTGGGACATTTTCTGTCAACACTCACACACACATACAAGCTATGTATCTGCAAGGCTTATGCAGCCGAGATATGTACATTGTTATTGAAATATGACCATTTAAAGTCAATGGATTGGTCATATACAACCTTGAATTTGGCAAAATATGTACATGGATACTGCAAATGCTTAAAGATTGAGTTATAGTATTATTGTGATTGTAGTCACAGAATGATTAGTCATGAGATGTATCATGTGATATGTCATGTGACCACTCTGCTTGCTGCACAGGAGGACATGAAGAAGATAGACAGGAGTAGAAAGAAGCTGAGTAATGCCAGATTGGACATGGATTCCGCCAGAACAAGGTAAGACATGCCTGACTGCTTTAAAGGGGTGTCTTTTTTCATTGTACGATTTTTTCTGCTCAGTGGGGTCGATGCATTGTAGTCCGGCCATTGAAACTACTCTATATGCACACTTACAAGTTTGATAATCTGTCTTCAAATTTCCTTGACATAGTTTTTTAGCTTCATTGGTTGTGTCAAGAGTGAGTAAGGCCTTTAAAGGAATTTCCTTGTGCAGTTGTAGATGTTTGTGTCCATAGGCCATGTGTGTGCAGTTGTGTCGATCGCAGGGTGCTACTGCATGTGTGTACATGCATGTACACGTGTTGTGTTATCATGTATGTGCCTCGTTTGTTGTTTACTGGAGGCTTGATTTGCAAGTTTTATAAAAAAACTTCACCCTACTTGGAAAAACATGAATTTGGAGAGAATTTTGTACACGTATCCTTATGCTACTACATACTCATGCACGCACACACACACACACACACACACACACACACACACACACACACACACACACACACACACTCACACACACACACACACACACACACACACACACACACACACACACACACTAACCTTATCAGGTTAAAATCATTTGAAAGCCAGGTAGAAAAGGCTACTCGAGAGTATAACATGGAGAAGCTGACCACCCTCAAGACAGAGGTGGACGAAGCCACTCGGAAGTTTGAAGAATGTCAAGACACGTATGCCACGGACATGTTTGACTTCTTGGCCAAAGAACAGACATATACCGACAAGATTGCACAGGTGCTGTGATAAGCTTCCCAGTATGTATGTATGTGTGTATAGCTGAAGCAACAGTTATGTTTTGAGGTGGTTGCTGTATGATTGGTATTTGGGGGGGGGGGGGGGGGGGGGGGGGTTTATATAGAGGGAGGGAGGGTGAGCTGTACTAAAATTACATGTATTGGCCTGTACATAGCCTCAAACCCAGCCTCTCGCTCTCTTAAGCTTCAGTGGCATTGTGGCTCTCCAACTTGTGTGTCCATTATCCCTCCCTACTAATGGTTTTTAATGAAGATAAATTTTCAAATGTAATGTACTCTTAGAGTGTGCCTATCATTATCTTTGCAGCTGGTGAAGCTTCAGATTACCCACTATAAGAATGCAGCTGCTCAGATGGAGTCCATGCTGCCCAGCATAGAGAAGAGAATGAGTGAGTGATATGAATGCCTCGTTGAGGCAACAATTACGATCAGTTGGTTACTACTGACTCCAACTTTTGTTGTTTTTCAGTTTGAATTCATGTTGGTTCATGTTTTTCGATATTGACCTTTCTCTATAAATTCTATACAATGGGAATATCTATTGTTCTTGGGACAGCTTTATTGAGGATTGTTATTTTTTCTACATACATGTATTTCAATTTTGTAGCTAGACCATGCATAGAAGTCCTGGTGTCCTTGTCTCGATGTAGCTTAAAGCATAATTACATTATCCCTAACCACACCCCTTTGCTCCTCCCCTTCCTACAGACGACACGAAAGAGCGGCCGATGTTTGGTTGTCCCTTGGAGGAGCATCTTCGTCTCTTCAGGACAGATGTCGCTATTGTCCTCGAGGCTTGCTGCCAGACACTCAGGGACCAGTGGATGGACACAGAGGGTCTGTTTCGTATCGCTGCAGGAACTGCAAGGGTCAGGCTACTTAAGGTATAGCTTTTAGCATACACCTGCTAGTTAATATAAAAATGGGCAAGGTTTGCACCCACCTTGGTGGCAAAGACTTATATAATAGTTTTTGAGTTATATGTGGAAAAGCTGGGCAGATTATGAGACTTAGAAAAACCTACGGTAGCCTTCTCTGTGTATTGTATTATTATACCATGTACGCGCAAGGCCATATCCAGGCCATCCCTATGTATAGAGTCAACATGATAAGCATTTATGATTATGTAGAGCGCATTTGATGCTGGACAAAAGGACTTGTCAGGTCATGACCCCCACACGATTGCCGGGTGCCTTAAGATGTACCTACGAGAGCTGCCAGAGCCGATACTGACCTATGACCTTTATAAAGAGTGGATGCATGCTGCTGGGTAAGCCGTCACATCAAGTAGTTAGTTAATTACTAGTTGATTAATGAAGGGATGTTCCCCTCTGTACAGTGTTGGTGATGAAAAGGAGAGATTGCAGCTGCTAAAGAAAGTGGTGGATAAATTACCAAAGCCCAATGCGGACAACTTAAAGTACGTTCGAAGAAAATGCATTCGTGTACTATGAATGATAATGACATGTTTCTGTCTTTATAGATTCCTTGTTGCATTTCTTCAAGAGTTCTCTCTCTACGCTGATCTCACTAAGATGAGCACTAACAACATTGCCATCGTCATAGGACCTAACCTCCTCTGGCCAAGGGAGGAAAGTGCTGATCCTGCGTAAGTTAATTAGCCGGTTTGACGACCTTTACCTTTGGAATGTGGTAATGGTCGTCAATAGTTTTGCTCTCCTGTACATTGAGTTTCTCTCTCTCTCTCTCTCTCACTCACTCACATACCACAGTGCCATGGTGACAGAGACTGCCCTACAAAGGCGACTTTGTGAGTCACTCATCGATCACTGTCACCATTTCTTCCCCGATCTCCCAGCCTCCCCCTCCCCAGCCACTACTGGCAACAACAAGTACTCCGCCCTCTCATCGCCCACATCATCGGCGTACTCCTCAGGCTACCCCACATCCCCGTCTGTTGCCAGTAGCAACAAGTATACCTCCCTCCCCTCCTCATATTCTCAGGGATATCACCCTTCATCCGCACGTCCTTCTGAGACTTCATCTACAAGCTCAATGGAGCACCTGCCACACCCACTTGCTGACCATGCAGCTGATGAAGGTATTACAGTGCATATGGTTGACGAAGACACACCATCTCCTACGGAAAAAGACAAACCTCATCCTGTTGCTGTTGTCCCTCCCACACCTCCAAACAAGCCACACTCATCAGTGCGGCATAGTGGAGGCTCGCACTCACCTCCAATGCTGCCAAGACATGGGGGGAATCCCTTTTCGTCTTCCCCAATCCCCAAACCGAGAACTGGTTCCAGTTCGTCCAATAGTTCATTCACAAGTGCCCCATCTAGTGTAGCGAGAACACCAAGTGGAGATTTACCTGAAGTTGCTGTGATAGAGAACGGACAAGTTGAAAATGGGCCACCAAGGTAATTGAGGCATGCAATTTATGTTTTCTGTAGCTTTTGAATGACCTTATTCCGAGACACTATAAAGCTGGGAATCTTCGCACATCAAACATTTAAAATGTATACATGATTTACGTGATTGTACTTGTGTAATTATAGGCCTTGTGAAGTTGCATGTGTAAATTTTGTGCTGTGTTTATGCATGTATGTTGATTCCTCGTTTTCTTTCAATCCAGTCGTCCAACTCCCCCTGTGAGGCCAAGACGTCAGGTGTCCAATAATGTACCAAGTGGAAGCCCCGCCCCTCCACCAAAGCCGGCTCCATACTCTCCAAGCACATTGGAGCGGCGAATGGGTGCAGCTGCTGGTGGTGCTGGTGGGCGGACCCCTCAGCGCAAGGCTCCACCCCCTCCTGTTGTGTCTCGGCAGAGTAAGCCACACTTTAACCTTCCTGCCCCTCCCCCCTCAGCACCTAACAATGAGGAGTTGACTAAATTATGATGTGACCATAGTAGGTGTGCACATAATTTATTAGAAACATTTGTCTGAAGTTATCATCAGTATATTATTATGTACATAATGTGTGTGGTGATGTTTTTTGTACATTTATGTTATGTAATAGTGTGTACCTTTATTACAACATATAACAGTAGTAATCATTCGTAGCAGCAGAAATAATACCGGGTAGATCTAATACTTTGCTACATACTTGCCAACCTCTTGCAGAGGATTCCCTGGACATATGACCAATTTCCCTGAATATTCCCTAGAAAATGTACCAGGTTGAGGTCGAATTCGAAAACTTTGGGCCACGCATGCATTGCTATATCTAATTTTGATGGATTTACATGCATATGGTTTGTAGACTTATAAACTTACAAACCATGTAAATCCATCAAAATTAATGGTCAAAAACTTGTGAATTCATATGGTACAATGACCTCAACTTGGTGCATTTACAATAAAATATAGCTTACATAGGTGGCGGAAGCAGGGGGTCACCAGGGGCACATGCCCCCCCCCCCAATCTGTCTGAAGTGTGGGCAGTGCCCCCCCCCTTCCAGAGCCATGCTTATCAATACTGTATTATTGACTATAATAATTTATTATAGGATTCAGTGTCTGAATTTCGTAAGTCTCTTAATTTCAACTCACCAACTAATTCAGGCCCTATTAATTGTAGATCCATGGGAAGTGCAGCAGTAAAATTAATGGGGAAATGGGTACGGTCATAAATGAATCGTCTTAAATTTGTACACCAGTGAATGTCTAGTGCCCCTCCAACCCCCACTGTCTTCCTCCGCCTCTGGCTTAATAAGGTCGCATATCTTATTAATTACCCTTAGGCTATGTTACCAGTGGGGGTGCCTGTGGGTTCATATGCACCCAGTCAGTATACCAGTGCACCCCTTACTTAAATTGTATTTTCTTTTACCTAGCCCATAACAGATAGTTCCATGTATACACTGTTTACAACAACTACAGGAACCAACTGGACAAAGTATGCCAGACATGACCTAGCTATCTGGCACACCTGTTGCGCTGTTTACAACATAATGTAGTCTGATAATACTACAGTGGCTTCCCTATGTAGTTTGTGTACTGGGTGCATAATATGCTTCTAGTACACAGGTTGATGCATAAAGCATAAAACTAATGGAACTTTACAAGCCTGTAGTAGTGTATGTTACTCTAACACAGTTGCCATCATGAATCAAGGCCCTGAATTTCCTGGAATTTTGTCCCATTCCCTGGACCCCTGGACATGTGGTCAAATTCCTGGACAATCCAGGGAATCCCTGGACAGTTGGCAACTATGACATTGAACAATGCACAAGTTCTAAATCACATCACTTGTAGCTATATACATCGATTTCCATGAGCAGCAGTGCCAAAAATATGGGGGTATCACTACCCATTTGGGCAGTGACAAGCAAAACGTGGGCATGCAGTGATAATAGTTAATCAGTGCAGTACATCATGGTGGGTCACAAAATTAATGTCAGGGATTGCTGTATCAACTGAGTACTATCTGCCGATTGTCGAGTGTGTGGTGATAATCAAATTTAACCGAATATATAGCTAACTGATCAGAATTAGGTACTATAGTGTTGTCATGTATGATCAAAATTAACATAGGGGGTAATGAGTTACAATTATCCACATGGGCCTGGTGTGCACTGCACGTAAAGTCGCAAATCAGGTATCTGGTACATTAAATTATCTATTGTTCCAGTTCCAGTTCATCCAATAGTTCATTCACAAGCGCCGCATCATGACATGGGGGGAATCCCTATTCGTCTTCTCCAATCCCCAAACCGAGAGCTGGTTCCAGTTCATCCAATAGTTCATTCACAAGTGCCCCATCTAGTGTAGCGAGAACACCAAGTTGGGTTGGGTTGGGTGGAGATTTACCTGAAATTGCTGTGATAGAGAATGGACAAGTTGAAAATGGGCCACTAAGGTAATTGAGGCATGCAATTTATGTTTTCTGTAGCTTTTGAACGACCTTATTCCGAGACACTATAAAGCTGGAAAATAGGCCACCAAGGTAGGAAGGCAATACACACTTTCTTCTTTTTTGTGAAGCCCTGTCCAGCCTTTTGGTGCTACCGTACCGTACTTAGTACTACCATATAGCCAGAAATTTTCACCAATTTCACTCAGTACCTGGTCTTGTTGGCGAAAATTTTGTTCCGTGAATTATTTAATGATTACGTGAGCATATGACGACCTTTACCGTATTGGTGCAAATTTAATATTTCTGCAATACAAAGGAACCTGGGCTTGGTGAAATTTTTGTTGTTTCATCTATACAATACTTCTAAAAATTCAGCACAAAAAAATTAATAATAATTACGTTTGAGATTCGTGAGGCAAATATTCAACATTTCAGCTGTGCATGCATTCTATTCCCATATAGGTGATGACCTTTGCTGAAAATTAAGAACTATTTTTTTCATCATTTGGTAAAGGGTATCAAGGAATTAGAGGACAGGTGCCGAATTTTTAGAAAAATTACTATATTTCAAGGTTTTAATGACACTGTAAATGTTAGGAATAAGGCCTAGAAAGTCAGCTATAAGTGTGTCATGTAGAACACATACATGTAGGACTTTTTAAATGTTTAATGCACAAAATAAAGTTGTAAAAATTTTGGTCATGTGATTCCTTCCCTCCAGTCGTCCAATTCCACCTGTGAGGCCAAGACGTCAGGTGTCTAATAATGCTCCAAGTGGAAGCCCCGCTCCTCTGACACCAAAACCAGCTCCATACTCACCAAGCACACTGGAGCGGAGGATGGGTGTGGCCGCTGGTGGTGCTGGTGGGCGGACTCCTCAGCGCAAAGCTCCACCCCCTCCTGTTGTGTCTCGGCAGAGTAAGCTGCACTTTAATCTTCCTACTCCTCCCCCCTCAGCGCCAAACAATGAGGAGTTGACTAAATTATGATAGTAACTGTAGGTGTGCATCTATTAGAAACATTTTATACAGTACTGATTATTTCAGTGCTGTGTGGTGGTCTGAGATGTTTTGTACTTTGTGTGTGGTTTTTTATTGTAGTTATGGTAGCTATACAGTAAATTTATTATTGCTAGGGATGATTGGTCAAGATGATGAATTGCTAGCACTGCTGCCCATACTAGCTATACGTTGTCTTAATGTTTGAGCTCTTCGTTCATCAATAACCTCTATAGCATCAGCTATGTCTTTCCAGGTTGGTGGAGGAGCAATCTGCTTTAGCCACTTAGCTAACATTTCATGAAGACAGTCATCGACTCCCTGTTCATCTCTTTGTATTTTATCGAGAATACCTTTTTCAATACCCAAAAGACCCCCAATGGTCTTCCACTTTGATGAATGGGAAAGTAGCTCCCTGAAGACTTCACGCAGCTCTAGTTTCTCATCTGCAACAAGACAATATCTGAAAGTGTTTCATATGGCCTAACTTGGAGTGTGCTCTTACTGGTAAAAATGGATGAAGACTGGGATTTCATACTTGATGAGGGGGAGGCTGGACTCAGTGCAATATCTAGTATAGAAATAATTCATAAGTATAATATATATTATTGTGCATGTAGCTATTATAATTAATAGCTATAGTGTATACCTAATGGAAAGATCAAGTCCAGATCTAACGGTTTGTTTTTTAAACTGTGACAACCTTCAAAGTGGATTGGGAGTTTTAGATAGTGATCTGAAACATTTGTTATGACTATCATAATCACCCGACGTGGATACATCTTCATCGTGTGCATTAGCTCTAGATCTTTAAATTCAAACTTCCAAAAGTTAATCTCTGATGCTTGAATCTATAATGAAGATGGCTGCTCTTAATCAGTGCATCTATAGTCATAGTGTATAATTACCTCAGCTAATCTTGGTTGTAAAGCAATATTGCACTCCTTCACACCATGTGAAATTGGCTGAGGAATGATTTTTATGCATGGTTTTGAAGTCTCCTTGAACTTGAATTTATCGTAGTGGAATCTATGCACACCTTGTAGAAACTGGTCCTCTATAGCCTGAAATATTAATAATATTATATTATGGTGTAAGAACCCTTATTAAAATTGCACTACCTTTATACATGTCTTTAGAAAGAATGTTGGTATAAAGCAGACCTCGCTCAAATTTGACTGTGATGAAAATGACTCGATTCGAACCAAACAGTAACCAACATCTGTTGCTGCCTTCTCTGAAATATTTGCCTCAAGACAATAGAAACAACAGTGATTTGACTTAAGGATTCCATAGCTTTTACATCCATTTGAGGCAAAGAGTGCAGGATTCTCACATGGATTGAAACGATACTTCATCTGGCTATTTTCTAACGTATACCTACTATGATTTGCCTTAGCAAATTTAACTTGATGGTAAAGAAGTCTTTCTATTGTCAGCTCGGTAAGGAAGTGTGGAATAATGAGTACAAATGGCTTCTTTAGTTTAGCGTCTTCCTCTAAGAGACAGAGCCAGACGATCGGTGAGATGGGTTGAGCATTCACGGAGAAGGTAAAGGGACCATACATTGCTACAGCAATTTCAAAATGAATACTCTCCCCTTTGTCCACAGCTCCCTCAGGGATTCTCAAAGTTATATCATGATCTTCAATCATGTACTCCATGCCATGATAGCCACATTCCAATACTTGGTGGTAGAGAAACGGAACGTGAGCATCCTCCTTAGCTTCAATGAACAAAGACGATTCTACACAATATCATGCACCATAATAACTATTGTTTGACCCATTATTCTAAAATTAGTGATACCAGAAAGAAACTCAGCTCTTTGGTTCATTTCATGATCCAGCTGTATTCCTGTGATGATCATTAAAAATTAATGAGTACAGCCTATACGCATGTCTAAGTAGCTAAGAGTTGACATGGCAAGGAAGCTTATGCAGAATCTGATATAATTATCGAGGAAGTAGCTGGGAACATGCTTTAAACACATTCACCATAAGATAAGATACATTAATTATAGTTTCTTTGTATGCCCACACTTATAAAAATTATTATACCAGCATTTCCTATTAGATGGTCATCATGATCTTCAGTCATAGTATTGGTAGTGGTGGGACCAAGATTTGATGCCAATCTGTCAGTTTGATAATGAAAATTATATTCCACTTTTAATAACCTCTACATTACCATAGTTATGTACTTTGGAATTTAAACTCCGTACTCACTTTTGATTTTTAACTTTGAGGGCTGATATAGGCCAATCATTTAATTGATCTTCATTTACTGCTCCTTTCTGAGGATATCTTAGTCTCTCCTTCACTGTTTTAAGTTCTTTGGTATGCACTTCTCTATTTCTTATCTCACCATCTAGCTGCCAATCTGTGGGCAGTGTGTGCATGCATGCACAACATTGGCGATAATAATGAATACTCCTAAAATACCTGTGTAATATACTTATAGATAGTATTATGATTAAACCGATGAAGCTTGTAAAAGGCCGTGAATAAACTCACCATTTTGAGTGGGAAAGACTAGTTTTTGAGAAAAACTATTTTCTGTGCTGAGCTGCCTTGGTTTTTTAGTTTTGGAGTCTGAAATGGTATATTCATCACTTTGAGGAGTGACAATGTGTGTTAAAGAGCAAACAAATCCACTGCTATGGCTTGATGACTCATAGAAACCACTGTCTTGTGTAAATCTACTTGTACTAGAACTCTTAGTTAAAGAATCAGCATAATATGATCCTGTTTTGTTGCTGCTGGGTAGCATAGTTCTTTGAGTGTAGGAACTAGTGTGTCTCCTACTTTGTGGACTTGAGTGATAGCCGTAGGTGCTAGGAAACAAAACACCTTTCATAGTGCAAGAACCTGAAACATTACCACTGCTATTCTGTAGAAACCGATAAGGCATATTGGACATGTGAGGACCATGATGTCTGCTGGAACTGTGAGCGCCAGTACCATAACTTGTGATGTCTTTAGAGTCTGTACCAAAAGAACCACATTTGAATTGCTGATCAGCTTTTTTGTTGTGTCTCACAGACTGATAACTAGGAGCTGTGGTGTTTGGTGTATCAAAAGCGGTTTCTTTTTGTCCTGATCTATGAATGATGTTATACTCAATATTTTGGATAGAGGTCAAACTCATTTCTTTACATGGCAAATGATCATATTCACTGTGATGTCGATACTGTTGAAAAGAGCCACTCCTGTCAATTTCTGCACTAGGCTTAGTAAGCACAGTACATGTAGCTGTGGCATTTGAAGCATTAAAAATACTCTTTTGTCTAGGTGTTTGACTTACAGTAGCACATTCTGAATCATAGAGCTGTGTAGAACTCTGAATCATTTCACTGCTTGGTAAATGGTCATATTCGCTGCTATACATTAACAGATTTGCCAGTTCAATATGTCTATTTTTCAGTGCATAATTTATGGCTGATTGACCACACTTATCCTTTATGGTTACATCAGCCCCATAAAACAGTAAGCATTTGACAATTTCAGTCTGTCTAGTTTCACAAGCAATCATTAGTGATGTACATCCACTATTGTTTTGCATGTTTATATCAATTCTATAGTGTTCCATTGAAAAATTTTCAGCATTTCTGGATCCATTTTGAATCATCGTTACAGTAGTATACCGTCCCCTTACCCCCAGCAAAAGTTTGACTATTTCCGTGTATCCTTTTTGGCTAGCAAACATTAATGCACACCATCCAACTTTGTCTTGGTCGTTTACTCTAGCCTTATGGTATAACAGCAGCTTGACTGTTTCTGTGTATCCTTTTCGGCTAGCAATCATTAAAGCCGACAGTCCATTTTCGCTCTGCTCATTCACATTTGCTTTGTGGTCAAGTAGCACTTGGGCTGTTTTATTTTTCCTATTCATGCAGGCAAACATCAGTGAAGACCAGCCATCGATATTCTGAGCATTCACACTTGCTTTGTGTTTTAGTAACAATTTAACAGTTTCGAAGTATCCTTTCAAACTAGCAATCATTAGTGCCGTCCACCCATATTCATCTTGTGCATCTATCTCTATTCCCTTTTTAAGTAGCAATTCAATTATTTCATCACACCTATTCACACTTGTACCATCTGATTCAGTTGCAATTGCATACAATAAGAGAGACCATCCATTCTCATCCTTTAAGTTTACTCTTACTTTTTGTCGAAGTAATTTTTTGACATGTTTAATACTTCCATCTTGAACTGCACTCTTCAAATCTATCCATTTCTTATAGCTCTTACTAACATTTACTCCAGCCATGATTGATCCTACTGGACAGATTGAATTTATATTGTGATAGAAGTGTCTTCTCAGATTGTTACACGTAGTTCTACATACTATAACCTGTTCACATTGCACACACGTATTCAATTGAGGCAACCGGTTTGTGTAATCATAGGCCTATTTCTCCTCCGTTAATTCCAGCACCCTCCTCTGTGATGTGGTATGCAATATGTCCCCACATTATTCAATAATACCTTATTATGAACTTTGTTATTACAGTTTAATCATGTGAATAATACTTGTAAGCACTTTTGGACTGATTAAATGTCATGTCATAATGACTGTTATGACTAATGGTATGGTAATAGTACTCCGAGCAACCATTATAATGTCTATCACAACTGTACATGAATTGATTAGTGTATACAAGCAGGTTATAAAAATCATAACTGCTGGGTAAAACTGTGTGTATAGCAACATCACGGGCATGTACAGCTTATAGGTTGGACATCCCCGGTACAGACAATGCAAATGGTAAAGGGTCAATATGCATGAAAGTACCACACACTGAGGCACAACTTCTAGATTACATTGCATGTGATTTTCCATAAACAGTTATTTTATGACAATGCAGCATCACTTGTGTTTGGTATATACTTGTTTCTCAGTGTTCTAGCCAGTGGTTGATAGCCACAATCTTTGACAGTCTTGATAATGGCAGACCATGAAGAGGTGGGTCAACTTGCTTCATCCATTCCTTCAGCATCTCTCTAAGACACGTCCTACAGTCGTTAGGCCGGATTCTATTCAAAGGGAGAAACTAATCTCCTCCCACTTGCAATTGGCTGCTATATCTATTTGTGAGTCATTTAGGAGGGTAGTAAGTTGAGGTGATTCTGGGTATGCTTGAGCTTGTGGCAGTGGTATCTCTAGGTAATTACGTACTGGGTGCATGCTTAGTAGTGTGATGCACAGGTATGTGCACAAAGCTAATGGAAATTTACAAGCCTATTCTACTATCAAACTGTCACTAGCAAATGCACATATAGGTACATGTGCATGTACAAGATAGTGTATCAAAATTGTAAACACTACACTACTAAACAGTGCATGCATACAGTGAGTTAACAGCTTGGACCTGGTAGTTTACAAATGTAATGGGTGCACTGGTGTATGGACTGGGTGCATATATGAACCCTCATGCACCCACTGGCAACACCACTGGCTTGTGGTGTGGTCAGAGCTGAATGTTGAAATGTGGCCATGATACTTTCTTGCAGTGGGTGACTACGTAAAGTATTGGGTGGTATAACTGGCAGAAAAAAAGATACAGGTAACTTAAGGCTTAGCTATTACACTATATTCACCTGCAGCTTCAGATAACCGATTCTCCAAGGGAACAGAGGCCACAAAAGTGTGCCTTTCCAGATAGTCTAGATTCCAATCTTTTCCTCTCCTCTATTTGTGGGTGTTTTCCTTTGCAGCTGATTATGATTTTAATTTTCGTAGGAACATTGGATAGTGGGTGCTGAAACCGGCTGTGGTGTTGGGTTTTACAGTTCCAGTCCAGTTGTTTGAATGCTGCCACATTATTAAGATCTTCCTTAATTTTTGCCAAATACTGGATACATGTGTGCACAGTGACCAATGTAACACACTACTATAGCTAGCTTAGGGCAGTTTAGTTGCAATACTCTCTAGGCTGTGATCAATTTGTATGCAAATCTTCCCACCCAAATTTTATTTAATCCAGGCACATAACATAATATGGTTGGACAGCAATTACTGGTATCACACAATCATGTACTATATATAAGAACAAAATGTCCGTTGCTATTAGTTTATATATTCTCATAAATATCATCTGTGGCTTCTGAGAATCCACTTTCCAGGGGAACAGAGGCCATAAAAGTGTACTCCTCCTCTTCCACTGGCCGTGGGATATCATAGGTAGAGTCCAATCTTTTCCTCTCATCTGGCTGTGGGACATCATAGGTATAGTCCAATCTTTTCCTCTCCTCTGGTCGCGGGACATCATAGATCGAGTCCAATCTCTTCCTCTCCTCTGAATCTTTAAACTCTGCTCCTCCCCCTTGAAGCATTCTCATCCAGTGGCAGATACATATTGGGGGGGGGGGGGCTAAAAAAATTTCCTGTATAGAATGTACGTGCCACCAAGGGCTGCATAGAAGGTCCGGCTCAGGGGCGGCACAGAAGTTTCAAACGTGATACAGCATATTAGATCTATAATTATAGCTCTTCATATTACCCATGACAAAAGTTGTGCAGCTTTTCTGTATAATGCATAAATCACTGTACTACTATGTACATGTATAATATTATATTATACATGTACATAGTAGTACAGTGCACCTGGCTTGTTTATTATCCACTACCATATATATTATAACATACTGTAGTATATATAATATGATAGCCATAGTACTACACTACAAAACAAGAACAGCAACAAGCATGCACTGCATCGAGTAGGTAGTTTCTAAACATACACTTGACCGACTCAGCACCAAACAATGAGGAGTTGACTAAATTATGATGTGACCATAGTAGGTGTGCGCATAATTTATTAGAAAGAAACATTTGTGGAGTTATATGTACATAATGTGTGTGGTGATGTTTTTTGTACATTTATGTTATGTTTTAGTGTGTACCTTTATTACAACATATAACAGTAGTAATCATTCGTAGCAGCAGAAATAATACTGGGTAGATCTAATACACTGAACAAGGCACAAGTTCTAAATTGCATCTATCCATGAGCAGTAACTTCAGGACAGTGTAGCATTGCTTGTGCTTGGTAAGTACTTGTCTCTCAGTGTTCTAGCCAGTAGGTTATACCCACAGTCTTTGACAGCCTTGATAATGGCCAACCATGAAGGAGGTGGGTCGACTTGCTTCATCCATTCCTTCAGCATCTCTCTCAGACACATCCTACAGTCACTAGGATTATCCTTCTTGATAATCTCCAGGAGGCCAGACTCTATTTGAAGGGAAATACCAATCTCCTCCCACTTGGCTGCTACTCTGTTTGTGAGTTCATTCAGGAGGGTAGTAAATCTAGGTGGTGCAGGATGAGCTCGAGTTTGTGGTGTTGCAAGAGAATGTTGAAATGTGGCAGTAATGCTTTCTTGCAGTGGGCAAGGTTGCAAAGGGTTGGGCCACAAATCTGAGAGTAAAGACATCAGGTTAACTGGCCACATCAATTTTACGAACAAGGTAATAACTATAATAATGATTATATACACATACAATTATTTAGCTAGCTAGCTTACCTCCATGGGATTGCAGGTTTTCACAATTAGCAGCACCTTGAGAATGTTGGAATGAGGCTACGATCCCATCTTCAAGTGGGCCATTTGGTGAACGATTTGGCTGCACTGGTGCTGTTTAACAATCACGTTAATATTTATCCTAGCACTGGTCTTATCACATGGTATATTACTATCATAATAATTTATATACCTTCATACAGTGATTTTTCAGTATTTGCGGTATACAATAGCGTCATGTATTGAGAATGCTGACTGACTGTGCAGTTTTGAAGAGGATGGTTGTGTACTGTCCCTGTATCACAATAACATAACATAATAGCTATTGTATAATTATATGCATAGTATATACTTGTCTAAGATTTGTGACATTCTCCTTAATTTCTGGATCATTAAGCACATAGATATCAAATTTACATTCCAGAGTCACTATATATGTACACTGTGCCAATTAAGGAGTCTCACCTATGGGAGATGTTGTTTGTGATAAGGGTACTTGTGTCACAGATTTCCTCTTGTCCTTGTAGGTTCGTGGTGGTAGTGGTGGTGGTGGGATAGAGGCTACAGAATGGTAATATTATTGTATGCTGAAGGCTTGTGACACACTCCTTATAATTATTAAGTTTTCTGGATCATTGAGCTCAAATATTGTAGATATCAAATTTACATTCCAGAGTCCGTATGTAAGTAGAGCTATACTAATAATGGTTTAAACCATGTGTGTGTGGGGGGGGGGGCACTTGATAGTTTGATATAACACCCAAACATAATCAATATCGTTTTCAGCTAAGCACATGATCATTAACTGTTCTTGTTCTCAAATTGGTTTCCCACATGCATGTTTGCATGACATATTATTAACGGTTATCATAAGCAGGCTAGCAGTTTATAATCACATGTAATGGTTAACTGTTATACATGCAATTCATGCATGTGGGAAACAGGCTGAAGAACAAGAGCAGTTTATGATAATGTCAATGGACCAATCCAGAACCTCTCTATGGTTTAACATGCATGGCATTGTTAAACAGTGCAAATGCTGGGAGGACGTGCAGTGCGCATGGTTGACATTGCATCCATTAAGGGTCTACCTAATGATGTTATGTGAGAAGCTGTTTGTGATAAGGGTACTTGTGCTACAGATTTGCCTTTATCCTTGCAGGTTCGTGGTGGTAGTGGTGGTAGTGGTGGTGGCTGCACAGAGGCTACATCCTCATCTGGTATAGTGACATTTTCTTGTACTCTCACTGCATATATGCAATTATTATAATTATGTATAGCTTATAGCTGCTATAGTTATATCGCATCAATAATAATATTATTAATGCTAAGCTACTATTGATCACCTTCTAGACGGTTAGCTACAGGACAGTTATTATACAAACTGTACCTTGTGTGTCTGCAGGAGATCGAAACAACATGATGTAGCTACAAGTTTTTGTACCCAACAACTTGAGATGATAGATGAGGCTGGTTACCTCATGAGTTTGGAATTTTGGTATAATAGCCAGTAATCGTGAGACTGGTATCCTCTTTCCCACTTCAAAGCTGTCAACTTCTTTCTTAGTTACCTACGTTGGATTGGCATAATCTCCATAACCACTGCAACTAAACATGCATACAATTTACCTTTGGAGGAAATACCATAGGAAAAATCTTCCACATACCATCCTCAGTAATTATTCCTTCCTTTGGAATATCCAAATGGATGATTTCAGAATCAAATTCCACTAGACTATCTGGACCAACTTCAGCATTTTGCTGAAGGTAATGATTGTTAATTATCTGCTTAATTATATGAGATGAATAATTGATGACAGTATAATCATAATATTGGCACTTTATATTTCTATTACAACTGACCGAGTAATGTGCCTCTGTATTCCATAGTACGGTGAAGTGTATTTGGCATTGATCAACACTTTGAGGAAGGTAATACAAATTAGCTCGATACTGCCTGTCTTCTGAGCCTTCCTGAATGATACCATATCCACAGAACCCATCCAGCTGTAGGAAGCCATAAGTACTGTGGTTTGGAAATACCCCATGGTTGGTACCACAGCAACCAAGGGCTCTGTTGAATTTGGCTTCGGGCAGATTTTCAACCGACCTAGCTTTTACAAAGCTTAGTGCTTGTAAGTTTTTGTGTTTAGCACAATGTTCGATTTCAAGCGTTATTGGTTGCAAAAACTTACACTTTGGGACACATTGAAACCAGTAAACAGCACTAACTGGATGAGAATTCTCAGGAAATACATAATTCCCCTCCACACTAGCCTTTATGGAGATCGTGCATTCCTCTATTTCTGGTGGTAGTGCACCCTCAGGGATGAAGAGATGTAATCCATATCCTTCCCAGTTGAAGTACTGCTCACTGGCTGTTATTGAGATGACATTGGAGTGCGCACTAGAAGCTGTATAGTTAATACAAACAAGACATGCATATCCTGGCTACAGGAAGTGGGGATACTTGCAATATCATGCACAGGAGTCTAATATGTGGAGATCTAACACATGCAGCATAAAGTTCTTCGATCGTGATCAGGTCAAATTGAAAGTTCACTCTCTTCTAGATTGAATGGGTAGCCAAAGGGAAAAAAAAAACAAAACAAAACAGATATGACACCCCAAAAACTTGGAACATCTTGTAGAGAGTGGCCTGACTCCTTGTGGACCTGAACTCTTAAGCTGTCTGCCACGCCCAGTTTTTATTTACAGCTCAGGTGCTTGCATCCTAATTAATAGGCGTTCGGCCCTTCTAGACCACACACTACTGAAGTAATTAGATACAGATTATGCCATAGAGCCTCAATAGTGTGCTGTTTATCTATAACATACACTTCAGTAGTAATTACCTTTATCTTGGGACAGAGCATGCTTTTCTGCACTAGGACCATATCCACTGTCTTCAGTTCCGGTAGCTGTGTATGTGCTGGTATCTATGTGCTTTATCTTTGGAACAGCATCGATGGCATCACATTCAGATAGCAGTTCCATTGTATCAGTGTGATGATTTATCCTTGCTAGAGTCATGGCCGTCCATCCGTCATTCTTTGTCAGATTCACATCTGCTCCATACTCTATCAAATAGTCAACAATTTCGGCATACCCATGCTGACAAGCCAACATCAGAGCTGTCCATCCATCTTTATCTTGTATGTTGACATCCGCTTTGTGGACCAAAAGTAAAGTGACAAGAACAACATATCCCTTGTCACTTGCTATCATTAGTGCTGTACGGCCATCTCTGTTCTGAGTATTCACATTTGCACCATATTTGATTAACAGTTTAACTGTTTCAGTATTTCTATGCTCAGTTGCAGTAATCAATGCTGTCAAAGCCATTTTTCCATTTGCATCTTTTATATCGACATAAGCACCATATTTAAGTAACTCTTCAGCAGTTGTAGCATGTCCATTTCGACTAGCAAACATCAATGCTGATAGATTATTTACTTCACACACATTTATAGCTGTTCCATGTTTAAGTAGTTGTGTTACAATCACATCATGTCCCTGCTGACTAGCAATCATTAAGGCTGTTTTCCCACTATTATTTCGTAAATTTACATCTGCCTTTTGTTCTAGTAGGAGGTTTGTTAATTCACTGCATCCAAGCTGACAAGCAGCCATCAAAGCTGTCCATCCATCCACTTGCTTATTTACATCTGCACCACATTTGAGTAGTTCATCTACAGCTGCAATATTATTAGCATGACTGGCAATCATCAAAGCCGGCCATCCATTCACAGTATCATTTACATTCGCTCCATGTAATAATAACACTCTAATGATCTCGGTAGACCCATATTGAGTTGCAATAAACAAAGCTGTTACTCCTAATTTACCAGTCCGAATATTCACATTTGCTCTGAATTCAAGCAATAGCTGGATTACTGATAAACATTGAGTTTGACATGCTACCATTAAGGCTGACCACTTACGACGACCATTAATCGCATTCACTTTAGCTCCGTGTTGAAGTAACACCTTGAGCACTTCGACATGACCCAACGAGGCTGCTCGAAATAGAGCATATTCGTCCCCGTCCCTCACGTTCACATCAACTCCTTGTTGCAGCAGATTTTTCACAGCAATAACGTCTCCGCTGTCACAGGCAGCTAGAAGCCTGAGGGTTGGCGAATTGCTCTCTTTACTCATAAATAACTACACGCACGACCAAACTTGGAATACTAGACTGTATTACTCAGTTCGCTCCTTTAATAATATTAGTTTCTACACTTCCTGGGCTGTTTAATTAATTTTGCACGCATGCGCATAAATTCGCGTACTCTCATAATTTTCAAAACTATAACGCATGCGCAAAACATGCTGTCAATCATCACAATCTCCATAATTACAGGAGCAGAGGCCATGCATTGCTACACAATAATAAGGCATTTTAGTTGCAATTATATTCCATTCGATTTTGGTCAAATTGTGTGTAAGTCTGCCAGCCCAAATTTTACCCATGCACACAACTTAATAATAATAATATTTATTATGGTAAAAGCATAAAAACAAATTCTCTGTTGCTATTGGCTTATATATTCTCATATATATCATCTGCGGCTTCAGTAAACCCACTTTCCAAGGGAACAGAGGCCATAAAAGTGTACTCCTCCTCTTCCACTGGCCGTGGGACATCGTAGGTGGAGTCCAGTCTTTTCCTCTCCTCTGGCCGTGGGACATCATAGATCGAGTCCAATCTCTTCCTCTCCTCTGAATCTTTAAACTCTGCTCCTCCCCCTTGAAGCATTCTCATCTTAGCATCTAGGGGGGTCTCGTATGTATTTTCAAAACCTTCTTTTCCCCCTTGCTGGTATGGTTTTCCGGGAGAGCGTTGGATTGTGGCCACAGGCACCTCGTAGTCAGCCATTGGGTAGCGGTGTGGGATTTTACAGCTGCAGTCTAGCTGTTTGAAAGCTGCTACATTGTCGAGGTCTGAAAAACTCCGAGTACGATCTTTCTTCTTTTCAAATACTACAAAGCAGTAATCCAATAATGGTCAGAATACACACACTCACACACAATACACATACTCACATGCTCACCCACTCACCTTCGTTCATTTCACAATAGATATGACTGTCAGTGCGATCCCGATTTCCTATAGAATAGTACAAAGGAAAGTACTCATTGTAGGCATCTGTTACTTTGTAAACATTACCACTATATTAGAGCATAGATGGAAACTGCATTGTTCCTTATGAGTAAGAATGGCCACAAACACACAATAGTTGTGGACTTTAAGTAATTTGTGCTGACATATGTAGCATACACTTACCATCAGGAACGTTGAGTGACAGAGACGTGAGATCAATCCTCCTCTGTTTGTGATGGAGTTTCCTACAGACACATTTTCCAACAACTAGACACAAAATGACCACAACTATTCCTGACACCAGAGCAACTACGATAGACAATATCAATATTGTTGAAAGGGACTGTTCTTCTGTCCTCTGATCATTATCTGTAGAGAGCTCTTGCTGAGTGGTCTCACCTGTACCTTCACTAGCTTTTGTAGACATCACAGTATTATCATTTAGCGTAGTTACTGGTCCAATTCCAGTGCTAGATTCCACATATCCAGTTGTTGATGATGTCTGCTCAGTCGACTCTACCGTATCAGTGTGCTCAGAAGTTGCCGGCTGAATCTCTCCCGTAGTAGTGGTGGAGTGTGCTGCTGTTGTTGTTGGAGGCTGACTCAGGGTGGTAGAAGTAGTTATGGATGTTGTTTGAGGGGGCTGAAGTGTCTCTATTGCGTCAGTGGTGATTGCCTCCGATGTAGGTAGGAGCTGAGTTGTTGGCTCAAATGTAGTGGTTATTAGCTGTGTGGTTGTTTCAGGGACTGGTGCGTTAGTGACCACTGCATAATTAAATTAAAGGGTAAGCTAAGGCTCAATACAAATGCCCTAGAGACAAGGTTAATGATCTCTTACCCTGCGTAGTGACATATGCAGTGATGACAGGAGTTCCCTGTTCAATGTTTGTAAGATTGCTACACGTGCTGGCCACTGTCAGAGAAGCAGCTTCAGCACTTGAGGCATAGTAAGACACAAAGGTTGTTGAAGGATTACTTTGGATGTTGACATTCAAACGAAACCTGAAGTCTCCATAGAAACCAACCACATCTCCAGGCTGAACTGGAATGGGATTCTGACCACCCAGGGAGGTGATGTTCAGCAACTTATTATCAGTGCGTATGCTATTGAAGCTATGTGAGCCCACTAGTTGGTAAGTTCTGCAGCCATTGTTCATATCTATCTGAGTCAGTCTCCAGACTTGAAACTGGACACTATCAAAGGTGCCGCGTCTCTCAGCATATGCAGCCCATCCGGTGACATTTCCATAGCAGGAGAACTGTAGGTTACGAGAAATGGCTAGTGTTTGGTCTCTGAATCCATCTTGCACTCCATTTCCATTGTCCTCAAACACAGGTGCCTGGCCATTCAGAGTTAGACAGTTCTCTCCTAGTTTTAAAAAATTGAATGCTGTTTCTATGCTAAAAGAGTATATTGATTCCTTACCTTCTGTAATTAGCAGGCTATTGAACAATAATATAAGTAGGCCTAAGAGTTTGATGAATGGCATCTTTTCAATTTGGTAATTGTTGGCAATTCATCGGGCCTATGCGAAATACTCGGTATGCAGTTGATTATGGGCGGGGCTAAATGCGTGCAGCGCGCAGCCTCAGATAAGAGGCGTGGCTCGTCTTGTGGCTTGTACTCTAATTATTCGAAGCTACCTGAAATATCATAATAGTGCCTTATCCCATATCAATCGTCTTTCGTTGTCTGAAGTGATCGCGGAAGGTCCCAACAAGGCGAGAGATGGCTGGTCTTCATTTCTGCAGCTGTGTCTTATTATTGGCCGCTTTTAGCCAAGTAAGCGTTTAAGCAGTCATGTCATAGCGCGCGTAGCTACATGTACGTAAATTATTAAATTTTGTCATAGAAAATTATGAGGAAAACAGCTTTTCTGCAGAGCTTGTTCAAGGAGTAATTTAGATATACAGATCTAGCTGGGACATAAACTAGTGCAATTTGATTGAGATTCGAGATTCTTATAGTTTATGTATAATTTAATATTAAAGAACTTTGTCTGTTGTGTTTTGCAGGTGGTACAGTGCAGCATCCACAGTCTTCCCTCACCAAATTCAGACCTCCACCTTCACACTGCACGACACTTTGATGATGAAGATGCCAGCGATCGTGACACTGATGAGCTGTCTCTCTCTCTGTCATCCCAGTCTCAATGCCTGGCAGATAACTTCCACTATCCCCATCACTGTAAGGTGCCAGACTGTACCTTCATGGTGGCCTGGAGGGACAAAGATGGAGAGGCAATCATTTTTAATCTGACGGCAAAAGTGACAAAGTCTACTATGGTATGGGCGGCCATTGGCTTCTCTGAGGATACTAAAATGGTAAATACAGTGTATGTGTACTTAGCCTCCTTCCCACTAGCTTTCAATGTTAGGTGCCTCTCATTAACTGAACTTAATAAGGCTAGAGCGTTGACCCTAGCGGTACTGATTCAGATACAATATTATACTTTTGCTCTTGCTGATGTAGCCCTGGTGAATACTGCAATGTGCGTGAAATAAGACTCCACTTTCAACGTAATCATTGTATAGATTCAGACACTTGTACTTTTGCACCAATAATGGCTGGGCCTGCATGCATGCATGCATGTATGGGCATATGTGGAGGTAGTGAAGTTAATTGTTATGTGTAGGCACTGTAGTTCCAGGTAGTGTTCAGAATTCATAGCCATTAAGTAGCAATTTCAACGCTCATTATGTATGGCCAGTCATGCAAGCTGTGGTGTGTGTGTGTGTGTGTGTGTGTGTGTGTGTGTGTGTGTGTGTGTGTGTGTGTGTGTGTGTGTGTGTGTGTGTGTGTGTGTGTGTGTGTGTATGTGTGTGTGCACGCCCGCGCAAGGGCTGGCTCATGGATCAGCTACCTGTGGTCATTGTTGTGGTTTTTACAACTCGACTGTGGTTAGATTGGTCAGTTCTCATCTTATTTAAGGTGGTCTAATGGTGCTTCCTTCCCTCCACTATTTAACTTTCATCGTGGTGGGAATTGCTATACTGCATTCCCATCACTTCCTACATCTTGACTGTCTAGTATTTACTATACACAATCACAGCTAACAAAATTAATTTTAATACACTGTCACGTACATGTGCATGTAGTGTGTGCATACACTAGTGACATTTTGGTGATAATACAGTTAGTGGCTTGTAAAATTCTGTTAGCTTTGTGCTCACACCTGTGCATGTAATCATTATCACACTTCTAAGCATGCACCCAGTATATAACTACCAGTATATACCTAGAGATGCCACTGATGCTGAGCCTGGGGACAAGATCAGTTCAAGTAATAATTTTGCTGTAATGTTCTTGGCAGTAAATTTTGTTTTGTCAGGAGATGTTTAGTTACCTCGACTGATCTTTCTGCTGACATAGTATGGCCTCTTTCAATAGTACAGTGTGGAATGGCCTTACCACAATGTGCTACAGTGACAATTGTCTTGGAAGGAAGTGAGAGTTGGACAGTGCTGGTCCTAAGGAGTGGCTGCCTTTTTCAATCTGTTTTTGCGTTAGCTACATGTTGCATTATTGCACTTTACATGTACATTCCTGTTCATGTCTTAGTACACCTGTATGTGTGCGGCAAAAAGGCTATTAAACGAGTTAGTTTTTTAGAGTATCTGGAGTACATTGTATGTGTAATTGAACAAAAAATGGCTGTTAAATGAATCGAAGCTGCATGCCTACATGGAGCTATTAGCAGGGCTGTAGTTGGCTTCTTGCTGTAGTAAAAGAATGTGATTTGTACAATCATGTCAAGTGTTCTCTGGTCTGTGTTTGTTGACTTTAGCTGGTTATTCAGTCTGTTCGCTGCTTTGGCTTTCATTTCTATGCTCTGTTCATACCCACTGCAATGATCTTGATTATTTGGTTGCTCACACATGCATACACATGTACACCTATACATGCAGACATACACACATACACTGTGACATGTTCTCTCTCTCAATCATGTGTGTGTAGGCACTGGTTGATGCCTCTCTATGGGTTTAAGTGCCTAGATTAAGTTATTGATACCATCATTGTCTGCAGCAAGGCAGTGACGGTGTGATATGTTACGTGAAGAAAGACGGAGAGGGAGAGGTCCACTTGGGGCTCATTCAACCTCACATCAGACGTACCGTCATCATCGAGGACAGTGTAAGTTCTAAATTAAGCATAAGACTTAGTGCTTGTCACAAATTTGTAGCTTGACACATTGATTGATTTGACTGAATGGTGGCTGGGAAATAGATAGGAAATTGATCAAGGTCACCTCTGAAATAAGTCAATGAAGAAAAGATGCCCAGATATTGTACACACTTCCTTCTAATTGTGACACTTACCCTGTGGTAGAAAGGTTTCCCTGTAATATTGTGATGGTGTGAGTGTGTGTGTGTGTGTGTGTGAGAGAGAGAGAGAGAGAGAGAGAGTGTATGTGTAAGTCTCTTTTTTACATTCTTAGCCGAAGGATGCTCTTGGAGATTCATCAGTTCAGATCAGAGACAACAAACTACATTGCAGGTGAATAATATTATACCGTGTAGCCGAAAATGTTCGCAGGAGAAAAATTTCGCCAAGCTCAGCTACTTTTGTATTGCTGAAACACTTTCATGGAATTTATTTTCACCAATACAGTATACAGTAAAGGTTGTTGTACCCTCTATGCAATCATTAATACAGGAGGAAAAAATTCGTGGATAAATATTTTCGTCAATGAGAGCAGGTGGCGAAATTGGTGAAAATTTTCTCCTGGCGAAAGTTTCCGGCTATACGATACATGTATTTTGGACGTGCAACTGCTAGATTATAATCAATAATTTTTTCTCCATATTTTAGTTTCTCTCGTAAGAAGAGTATCAGTGATGTTATGAAATGGAAATCGCTGAATAAGTCATGGCACATTCTAGTGGCAACTGGTATGCTTGAGAAAGTTGCCAGTAGCAACTCGACCAAAATGATACAGCACACCAAGAAGGCAGCCTCGACCTGCAAGTGTAATGTGAGTTTGTGTACGGAGAAGTGTGACTGTCCGGATGGATTTAGGTACCAGCTTCTCAAGCTACATGGTGAGTGTGGTGGAGATAAGCTTCTCTCTCTCTCTCTTCATATTTTATGAATATACACACACGCACACTGCAGGAGTTTTGATGAGTGTGGCGTTCATCTTCTTCATTCCAACTGGTGCTCTTCTCTCTCGATACTATAAAATGGTTTTCAGCTCCAGCTGGTTCAAGGTACAGTTCATATACACCTATACAATGTACCTACTTGAATAGGACAAGGCAGAGCAGAATGGAGTCAATGTGGTCTAAAATTTGCATGGTACCCTCTGCATTCACTTGTCTAACATAACATTTACTGCCATATATGAATGTATTTGGCTACCCAGAGGAGGTTGGTCACAATTTTTGTGGAATGCGCATTTAATTATGGCACACCATATGCAATGTATTGTTTTTGCTGACTCAGCAGGTTGACCTGGGCTGCAGCCTATGGCAGACATGCTCTAATTAGAATCTGTGACCAACCTCCTCTGTGGCTAGCCTATTGTGCTCAGTCACATGACTCTCATGTGATCCATAATCTATATAAAACACATATCACACAGGGTCACATTGCAATGATGGTGATTGGTATCCTGTGGGCTCTGATAGGCTTCGGTATGGTCCTCGGACACACAGGGGGCGTGTTCTCCATCGGGCTACACCAGCTGGTCGGTATCACTTGTCTCTCGCTGATAGTCATCCAGCCAATAGTGGCCTTCCTGAGGCCACATGTGCAGCGAACCATCAGGTGAGCTATGAACACACGCAGCATTGTCTATCAATGCATAATTATGCTTTATAGGTACATGTAAGAAACTTCCCATTTTTCAGTATTCTTCAGTATTTCCATATACAATATACATGTGTGTACTAAATCTTCTGATTTTTCAGTGTTTTCAAAATTTTACCAGTATTTGTGCTCAGAATTCAGTATAAAATACTGGCAAATCCATGTATTTGGAGGCTAGCTACATGTATGTATGTGCACTTTTGTGTGTTTGTGAGAGAGAGTGAGAGAGATTAATTTGTCATGAGGATGACATGGATTCATCCATTATTACAGGAGGGTCCTCTTTGTTGCGTTCCACAAGTCAGTGGCCGTCTTGATCCTGACATCTTCAAGTGAGTCACAATGCCCTGGATTGATCACATGACAGTCATGTGACACCTCTTCCCCTTCTACATGTCATGTACACCACACACATTCAGGTGTTGCTCTGTTCATGGGTACGTACATCTTCTGCAATCCCGTGATGTCATGGATCATGGCTATTCTTGGTCTCTCTATTCTCACCAACCTTGGCTTCATCCTTCTGCTTGAGATACTCACAAGAACACATAAATGTACATATGTTAAGATTTGAGCATGCTAAAACTGTTATGTCTTTCTAAAATTTAAGCGAAACCACACCAGTGTGTATAAAAGATGTCCAAAGTGTATGAGTGTGAGATTCCTCCTAGAGAATACCCACAAATATGTGTTTGGAAGGAATCAGTGCCATCGTACATTTACAGTATACTGCAACATTCCTGTAATGACTGCATACATGTACATTTTACATATCACACACACACACACACACACACACACACACACACACACACACACACACACACACACACATCCACACACATAGTCTCTACAGCTCCACCAGTTGGCTACCACAAGGTCACCAAAAATGACGATCTCAGTGAAAGTGAGGAAGAAGTGTTTGTCCGTGATGACCCAAACAAGAAGACCAAAGGCAGTGGTGGAAAGAGTAGCTCACCCCAGCAAACCTTCAAGATGGAGAAGACGCTACTGGTCATCTACGTCCTGCAGGCGTTTGGTTTTGCCATCCTTGTGGCCTCTCTTCTCTACTATTTTGACTCTCACAAGCATGGAGATTAGGCCACGGTGTTGTGGACCATTAAGCATTACGATACATGTTCATGATCTCTGCCACATGTCAATATTAGCATATTTATACATCCAATACAGAAGCAGATTGCATTGTGTTTTCATTCCAGTGATTTCATATGACATAGAAAAAAAGAGCTCTCTGTCTAAATAATATATGCATGTACCCCACATGCTGTGTCTGAGTTGTAGCCACAGGAGTACTGTATATGTATCATATGTAGCACTGTATAGAATTCCTGATACAGAGCTTTGCAGGTTACTTGTCAATGGAAATAGGGAATAGGAAAAGACTTGGTTTGTAGTTGTGGCCTCCTAAATAGATTATGTAGTGCCTTTATTAGATTTGGAGTAGTTGTAACATTCAGAGATGTATTTCCATGGTGACACTCAACATAACAGCTCAACCATGCTTCTAGCCTCTGACAAGTAACCTGCAAAGCTCTGTAACTTTACCCATTTGCAGCACATGGTCTGTAGGTGTGGCCAATAAAATGACCATGCTAGAAATTAATTTGTCAAAAAAAACTGATAGTTTGCCTGACCTTGCCTCCCCCCATGTACCCCAAATAAAGATTGGTACAGTGCATGCATGAAATTTGGACAAAACAAAAGTTTGTAAAAGACATGATTATAATTGGTCTCTGTGGCATAGCTAGCCCATGAACATTGGTGGCTAAGGTATCTCTGGCGGTTCTTGTACAGCCAATTCAAGGCTCAGAATTAACGGTAACAGCTATGGAGCTGGAACAAAAACCAGAATGTAGCTAATAACCAGATAAAAGCAACTACTATATTCCTACACGCAGTGCAATATCTACAGTGAGTTTTCTTGCTCGTGAATTTTCCATACTAGATGCTGTGACGCATGCGCACATGCATGCAAAGCGTATGGGTGTGTTCTTCGCGCTGCGCTGGTGGGTAAAGGTCATCAACATTGCGCAAGAATCGGTACATGGTGTCCCCTCTCTCTAGCTCTTTCTCCTGTTCATGTCGTCATCACAGCTCAGTTCTCGATCTCTGGACTGTGTGCAGTAGCGATGCAGTCAGAGGCTGATCTTCTCAAAGAGCTCGAGTCCCTTCTGAACCACTTCTACTCCGTCACGAGCACAAATGAACAGAAACAGGAGATCAGTAAGTGTGTGTGGCAGCCAGCTGTAGTCATCATGGAACCCCTCTAGTCTACTACTGCACCTATCAATGTACTGCCCCAGGTACCCCCCTACGGGCAAGGGGTGGGGATTTGACAAGTATGAAATCAATTCCCTCTCCCCTGGAGCGAATGCTGTGATCAAATGCCCCCATTAGGACTGTAGATTTTCGTCCTATTGTGTGTAAATATTGATCAAATCCCCCTAATCTGGGTCAAATTTTGTTGGTAAAATGAGATCAAATCCCCACCTTTTGCCAGTGGGGGGGGGGGGGTAGGTGGGCTGAAGGAGTCTTGGAATGGGGGCGCCCCTCAAATAATCAGGACACTTAGCTGCAATATAATATAGAGTCCCACTTTTATGTTTAATAGTCTCGTGGGCCAGCCCCTTCACAAGAGAACACCATTGGTTGTCTCAAGGGCATCCACAGTAGAGAGGTTCTACTTTAGTCTTTTTCTCTTTCTCTTTCCTGATCTCTTCTCTATTTAAATCTTCAGATGGTTTGCTGCAGAACTTTGCCCAGCAGCAAGGAGTATGGCGCTATTGCCTTCACTTCCTTCAGCAGTCTTCAAACGAGTTTGTCCTGATGTACTCACTCAACTTGATTGAGGTACCAAGGAAAATATTAAGTGCTGTGATTGGTAATACACAGGTGCATTAGAGTTCTGTGTGTGTGAAGTGTGACTGGGAAGGTTTCATGTTCTGTATGTGGCTCAGCCGCTGACATAATCGCTTTTAGCAATGTATATTTTCAGTTCAATTTGTGTGTCAATTGTTCTAGTACAGTGTGAACAAATGAATATCCTATCTCTCTCTCTCCTTCACCCTCTCTCTCCTCAGAACCTGGCCACCAACATGTGGTTATCGTTAGAGCTCACAGAGAGGGCAGAGCTTCGTCATTTTCTTATGCAGCACCTTCTCTCTCACCCCTCCTCCCTCCCTCCGTTCATCCGTAACAAGCTCATCAAGGTCTTGGTTTTGATTGGACGATCTGACTGGCCACACCACTATCCTGAATTCTTCAGCCATATTCTTCAAGTAAGTACATGTCTCAGTCATTTTGTGTGTGTCAGATGGTAATGAGTGCCAAAAACAGAAAATTTTTGTGTTAAATCATGGCCTGTTTTTACCAGTTAACACCCACCAACGTGATGAATTCTGTTCACAGAATGTCTTGAACTAGCTCTGCTGCCTTTGTGGGTGTGTGCATGTGTGTGTGTGTGTGTGTGTGTGTGTGTGTGTGTGTGTGTGTGTGTGTGTGTGTGTGTGTGTGTGTGTGTGTGTGTGTGTGCGCGCGCGCATGTGTGTGTGGGTGTGTGCACGTATGCATGCATGTGTGCACCTGAGTACTTGTACATGTGGTACACTGTTTATATCATTACAGCAGCTGGTATAATCAAATTGTGGAAATATTTTTGGTCTCGGGACATCGGCCGCGGTAATCCAGTTCCTTCCACCTGTGCTCGTATTGTCTTGTGTACTAGCAATAGTGTGTGTATAACGTGGCTAGCTAGACCTGCATATGGTATGATCACCAACCACTCATAGTATGTAACATTAAGTCTTTGATGTTGGTGGATCGATATCTTCTCTTCTTTGTCTCTCCATAATATCAGTTACATTGTCTATTCAGAATCATAATTAGATTCACCTATATACAAGATTCATTAACTTTTTATGGAGTGATACATGTCTTAAGATGTGTACACACCGCTAAAGAATTTAATATTGGTAACTGATATCGTATGTATGTCATTTCCTTTTCATATGGTGTTGTTTATCTGACAGCTTATATTCTGGTGTATAAATCTCTGGAGCACCAACAAGCATTGTTTTTCTTTCCTCCTCCAGCTTGTCCGTACCCCAGAGACGGTTTCTCTTGGTCTGATGTTCCTTCAGACAGCCTCCGAAGAGCTAGCCTGCCCTAGATCCGACCTTATAACCTCTCAGAGACGGGACCAACTCGTTATGCTGATGCAGCAAAATGTCTCCACGATCCTTGCAGCTCTCATGCAGATCCTCGACTCAATTGTCGACAAACAACTTCACTCAGTCACCCCCACCCCTCCTCCCTCCCCTAATGTGTCGCCAATTAAGCACATTGTTAGTGGGGGTGCCTCACAAACTCCCCCTCACCCAACTTTGTCACAGCACTCAGTTGCCTTGTCTCCTTTCGGTACACCAACTTCAGCATCGCAGAGTCTTGCACACTCGCCACACCTCCTGGCCACATCCACCTCTTCCCTGACCTTAACTCCTCCCAAAGGCACGCCCACCACCTCCCTCACTCTGACTCCGCCCCAAACCACACCCATCATTACTAGAAGAAGTGCTCCATTTGTCCCTTTGGACTCACACACGGAAGAAATCTGTAGCCTGGCTCTTCGCTGTCTCGCACACCTCTTCAGTTGGATGTCTCTTTCAAGCCTTATCACGCCAAGTATTCTAGACACTATCTTCCATTTTGCCAACCTTGGCTGTGATAGTGGTGGAGACTGCACTGATAATTCTGGCAATCTTGGCTCTCTTGCGATGGACTGCGTAAACGAGTTGCTGGTGAGGAACTGTGTCCCTCGAGAGTTTGAGGCATTCTTGATGAAGCTGTTTGAGAATTCATTCTCCTTACTCCAACATCTGACCGGAGAGACAGAAAGAGGAGTGTCGTGCAATTTCTCCCTGCTTGATGACAGGTAAAAAATACACTTATTTTTTTCAAAATAGGTACTTGTGGGCAGCTATAAATGAGCCAGTTCTATGCTACGTAGTGTACTGTAGTACAGCAAATTTTCAAGGCTAGCCACCTCAGTACAAAATAACGTACACACTTCTATGGCTTACAAATTAATCAAAGCTTCTAACTTTTTTATTGTCTAAAATATTTCCTTACACAGGTTTCTGGCCAAATGCAGTGATTTTTTCTACTGGTTTGTCTCCTCTCACCTCAAACGAGTTGAGTATAATCCCAACTTTCCCGTGCTTGAGTTTCTCGGTCTGTTTTGTAAGTACACCTTCAAACAGCCGGGGGTTGACAGCTTCTGTGTCTGTCTAGACACATGGGGCGTTTTCCTCGATCACCTCATTATGATGTCATCAGAAACGTACGGCAGACACTCTCCTCCTTCTAACAACCACTACGAGCGGTACAAGGGCGTTCTGATCTCCATGATGGAAAATGTGCTTAAGAAGATACAGCTACACTACAACATTGATGAGCTGAGGGAGATCGACGATGATACTGTCGATGATGATGTAAGATGATGTAATAGTCTAGAAATTTATAAACACGACCTACTTACATGTAATGACCTACAGCTTTGAATTGATTATATGTTTGGGTGATGATAGTTTTAGCCACAAATTTTGTGATATTTTAGAATGAGACAGAGTGGCAGAGCTTTCTTCGTCAGAGTCTGGAGTTTGTTGGCAAGGTGGCAGAGCTCTTCCCCAGCGAGGCATTCCAGGTGATTCTTCCTCTACTGGAGAGCTACTCTCAGGTCTACCTTAGTCTACAGCAACTCATCACACCAGGAGAACAGGGAAGAGGTAAAAGAAACAAAAAAAAAAAAAACGTGTGTAAAAATCTTTGTGTCATTTGAGCCTAGATTTGAGATTGTTTGACAAAAACACATATGAACCTGACCTTTCATACAGTGTATTTCCCATTATCCAGCTGGTAGCCTTGCTATAGCAGAGGGGTCAGAGTGCGAGAAGCTTCATGCTGTCCTAAAGGATCTGGCGTCCATCCTCCAGGCGCTGGGACGACTTGCTGAACATTTTATCGACAATTTCTATGAGTCTCGGCTCTCAGAAGCTCAGTTACTCATGAAGAAGTTCTGTATGCTGGCCAACTATAGCGCTAAGCTGCAACTGTTTAACGTGACCACGCCCATTCCGGAAATACTCGACCACGACTTCATTGAACTGTGAGTGATGTCATCAATTTTAGTGCTCTATGTGTGTACGTACAGTCTCTATATCTTGTCTTTTGTGTAGCTTCATGTGCTGTTGTGAGGAATTGTTTTATTCTGTGAACAAACTCGAAATTTGTAGTGTTGTAGTTGAAATATCAGCATGACCAAAGCTTTACCCTAGTCCCTAGTACATGTCTTAATAATCAAATCTACTTATCGTCAAGCATCTTTCTCTCTCTAGGTATGCACAGATCTTTGGAACTCTCCAGGCCTACTCTCACTGGCTCTCTCAACTCTACCTCAGTTCACTACGACAACCTGACCAACCGCAGCTACACGAGCTGGTTGTCTCCTTGGTAACGACAATTGCTGATTCAGCAATCCCTCTCCTATCGCACGAGGTCCCTGAGAAGATTACCTTGTCAGCATGTCAGCTGTTGCTGTCTGTCGTGAATACAGTACGACCAAAGTTCATTTTGTCTCTTTCCTCTATTCAAATGCTGATGGAAAAGGCAACCAGCGAGGCTTTGGAGCAACTCCCAGTTAAGGTACATATTCCTCTAGAATCGAATTAAACTTTGGAGCAGATAGGGCACAGTTAATCAGTGTGTCTTTTTCTGTTTGCTCCACACTATTTTCCTCCTCCCTCCTTCCATCTCTCACATTTTCTCCTTCCCTCCAGGCCTACATGTCCGTCTACCGCTGTCTCTGCCTCATTCTGGTGCTCCCCTGGCCAGAGACCTCTGACCCTGCCCAGCAGTGGTCAGCCCGCTCCTCTAAGCTGACTCAGCTCCTTTCTGGGGCCACATCGTCCCTTCACCGATTACCCCCGGGATGGAACCAAGACTCACAACTTCAAGAACAAGGTACACATAGATGTTCAAAGAGTTTAAAATGTGTACTAGCTGATTATAAAATTTATGATGTTTTGGGGGGGGGGGGAGGGGTGGTGGAATTTTTAGTACAACATATGCACATGTAACTGTGTGGAGACTGGACAATAAAATCCAGCAATAGACTCTAGTATCATTTTATTGCGGTATAACTCTAACTGACAGCTAGCTTGAGCTAACACATGTATCTTTTGATGTGTTACTCTAACCCTTTTTTTGTCTACATGT
Source organism: Stappiaceae bacterium (assembly GCA_964291365.2). Lineage (GTDB taxonomy): Bacteria > Pseudomonadota > Alphaproteobacteria > Rhizobiales > Stappiaceae > JBDWFY01. The sequence continues at coordinate 63,907 of OZ219999.1, read as the reverse complement.
AGCCAAGGTTGTAATCAAGCGTAAGCTGATCCTCCTAGAAGACTTGGCAGCCTCTGTAGCTCACGAGAGGCCAAAGTCCAAGGTGCTGGTCTACAAGAGTCTCTCTCCCTCAGTGGAGTTTGCCATCTCTCTCTTCCCTGTCTACCTCCAACAAGCAGACATCCTTGACTTGCTTATTGGGTTCTTTCTCACTCTCTTTGACAGCCTCAAGTCTCAGGTATGTCATAAAGAAATTGGTCCAGCTGTTTCCTCTGATACGTGCGCCCACGCGGGATAGAATTTAAAAATATAGTAAACTATATTATTTCTGATAATTTATTTTGTTATATTATACACATTTTCTGTACAGGATGCCCCTGTGTGCTAGCTAGCTGCATGTGTGCAAACCTTTGTGAGTGTGTCATGATCACATTGCACCTGGTCTTGTGTATGTACATGTATAGGCGGGACCAGACTTGGCTGAGCGTACAACCCAGACGTTCATGGCACTGCTGACTAGAGAGAGAATGGAAGAGGCTCTTTCTCAGGAGGGAAGCCATGGAAGCAAAGTTGTTGAAAAGTATGTTACTGAAACTGAATATTAGCTTTGTACCTGCCCAGCCTATGTACGAGGATAGATGTATATACATATAAGTTCATTGTAGCTCGTACACATCATCATTTCTTAATATGTAGATTTCTGCGTATCCTGAAGCTGCTAGTCCAGGATCCAGCTGGTGCTGACAAGGCATTTTTGCCGAGCGTCATCTCCTTCGTGATGAGTCAGATCCACCCTCTGATCAGCGAGCAACAGAACTCTGATATTTTACTGGTTCTATATGAGCTCTTCTATCAACTGTTGCTGAACAACTGGAGGTACGTCCTTCTCCATTTCGTAGCAATACCGTTGCTATTGCATCATCATTACATCATCAATAATATTGCACAACATTGTACATGTAGATATTTCTTTCCTGGTTCTGTGCTACTCCACATGGATAGTGATGAGACAGCTGAGCCAATTGAACACGAAGTGGAATTCTTCAACATCATGGAGGTAGGAAAAACTATAGCCCTCACTTTATGAAATTATCAAATTTCAAAATTTATGTGCTGATGCCCTTCAATGTCTCTCTCTCTCAGACGGTTGGCAACTCTTTTCTTCGTCCTGACATTACCTTATTTAAGCAGAATCTTTCCTATCTTGAATCTCTCAACACTAAACACAAGCTGTATTCAAAGGTAACGAGCTTCTTAAAGAGGAGTATAACATAACTTGTCGCATACGTATATTTTTCATTTTTCTCCAGGTTCAATTCTCTTCTTGTATGCTCTACCCTTTTCTCCAACTCCTGCTGCAAGTTTTGGTACAGAAGTCACATGACCTCCTACAAGAGGAGATATGCTCCTCGATCTACAGCATGGCAGCCGTCAACTTCACTACTTACCATCAGCAGTTCCTTCCAAAATTTCTGACCGACATAGGGGGACTGTCTGCCGAACAGCAGCAACAGCTGGTGGCAAATTATAAAATGGTTGAGGTAAATTTCTTAATGGTTCTAACAGTTACTGATGTCCAGGGATTTCGCTATTAATATTGCCTCAAACAGCCTAGAAAAGCTTGCTAAAAATCTTTATGTTATCTTTTTGTTTTAGCCTTAGGCTTTCTCATGATGTAATAATATCGTGACTGATTGTTGCTTCTCTGCTTTTCTTTTTGTTCAGGATTTGCCGTCATTTGTTCAAAATGTGAGACAGTTTTCAAACGACCTCAGATATTTTCTAATTCTTAACCAGAGTGTTCCAGCTGGCACAGTAAAACTTAGCTAGATGGTACGTAGCCATGTCGTTATTTCGTATCGTTGTGTTGTATAGTGTCATGTACTTGTATTGCCGTTTCTATTGTCTAACTCCGGTATAAGATTATATGCGCATGCGTGCAACTGGACGACATCGCGCATGCGCATAAACGTACGTATACTTGGAGAAAGGTGCGAGAAGTGTCAGATTCGGGCCATGCAACAATGATGTTAGCTCGCAGCTGCCTCTTCTTGAGTCTTCTGCTGTTTCTTCGTTTCTACGTGAAAGCAACGTCCGTGTGCGTGGCGAGGCTTCCTTCTGGCGATGTATTTGTGAACGAAGGGGGTGCCATCGCTAGGTGCGCCGAGTATGGCGCCACTTGCGCGCTTGGAAGCGAGTTATACGGTACGGGTGGAGCCGATGGAGGCACACTTCAGTGTGACTGCAATGTCAGCGAGGTTCTGGTACCGTGTCCTGCGTGCAGATGCAACACCATCTATCCCGTATTCAACGGAACGAGCTGTAAGCTGCCTTGCATGACGTTGTTAATTTTGTCGATTATGGGGTAGTTGGGAAATGAGCTATTCCACACGTCCAGGATGATAGTAGGGATAATAATAATATACTAACTTAAAGGGGTGGCAGGATTACTTTGAATATAAAGTCGATGTTTACCTAATTATCCATCTTCAGTGGAAATGCAAAAGTGTTCCTCAACATTAAGTTCATTTTTAATTATCATCAGGTGAAGAAGGACGTATTGTTGGATGGAAATTTAGAAATGACCTTATTGACCCTCACCTGAATCACAGCCAAGCTCTCGCTATAAACAAAGCCTTCTCTTACCCTACTAAGGTGTATGGCTGGAAGATAAGAATAAAAAACTCCAGAAATAAAGGAGGCTGGATGCTGCTTCAAGTATGGCGTCCAAAAGTAGGCGGTTTCAATCTTATCGCATCTACAAATTTCTCCTACGGATCCAGTAGAGGTACTGGGTACACAGATACGGAACTGCCACTAAATGAAGGTGAATGGCTACAAGCTAGACAAGGTGATATCCTTGGTCTATTTCTACCCGACGGGATAAAAAAAACTGTAGCTCCTTTTGCGTTTGGACTGCTCAGTAGTTCTGTTATTGCATCTGGTGTGGTGACTGGCTCCTCAGACATGCTTTTCTTCACAACAGCTGGTCAGGATCCACCAACAGAACTTGGGACAGTGGATTATGATGAGCACATGGCACAATTTGTGGTCAACATTCAAGCAATTATAGGTTAGAGAGTAGAATAATTTATTAGTGCCTTATCCTTCTCCCCAGACCCTCTCCCAGTTTTTCAACGTTGCACACAGACATATACTTTCTGTGTGTAACCTTATTTGAAAGGATTGGTGAGGGCCTGAGGACGAGGCTGTAGTAGCTATAGTATACTGTAGCTTTCTTACTATTGTGTACAAATATGCATATTATTTTCAGGTCCACCAGTAGAGGGTGAAAAACAGTGCCTTTCTCAGCTTGTATCGATTGAAACAATGACTGAAGGTATGCACAATCATGACATTTTTAAATTTGCAGGCCTAATAATCCAGTTCATTACTTTTTATAACCTACAGGGGATGCCACTCCAGCTCCAAAGAGTGATCTTCCCTTGGATGTGGAATACATTCGTTTGATTGTTGTCCCAATACTCCTCATCCTTCTATTTCTCATTTTCCTGTCCCTGGGTATTGGAATCACCATCTTCTGTGTTCGTAGCTTTGCTTCTGCATGGCGCAAAAAGCTGAAGAGAGAACGAGAAGAAAGAGGAAATGTATCATTAGACACACTGGAAAGGAGATCTGTAAACAACATTTATCCACCTTTGGGTAAAAAATATACTTCCAATAGCATAGTCTCTGGGCCCATTCCTAGCTTTTCAGTATGTAGGAATGGGCCTGGAGATGAACAAAGGTTATGATATGTTACATGCTTTGTACATACAGGATCATTGCCAAGATGTACTTCACTTAATTCAAGAAATTCATGTGGCATCACGACTGGCTCTTGTGCAGAATCACTTTATGAAGCTATTCCTGATCTACCTGATCACTTTACAACCAGCTGCAGTGGCTCCATGCCTCACACATATGCCATACTGGAGCGCCCTCCACTGTACAATGAAGCCTGTAGCAGCACAGTGCCACATTTTCAAGTTCAGGAGGTAAATACTGACAAGTAGTGGGAATGATGATTAACATATTAACACCTAAAGCTTTACATAATTTACCAGCTTCCAGCTAATTAACACGATCAGCTGTTACTCTCCTATCAATGCTCATTATCATTATTAAATTACTACTGTATAAATTAAATCATTGATGTAGACTTTTATAAGTTACTTTGTCGATTGTTCAGCATAGGAATCTAGTACGATACGTTCACAGTGCTGCCAACATCTTTTGACAAGAAATCCTAAAATTTATGAAGAAAATCCTGGTAAATGTATTGGTCTTATAGGAATAGATAGCCGAAAAATCCTAATATGCTTCATTTGCATATGCTAATTAGGCAATTTTCATGGTCAAAAATCCTAATATTAGGACAAAATCCAAGTTTTTGGCAGCACTGCATTCGTCAAAACAGAAGTTTTTGATCTTCATTATAGGATATTCAAGCTGATCCAGATAAATCTGAGAAGCGTTTAAGCACCAAGGATGAGCTAACTGGTCAGGAGAATGAAGAGGATAAGTTACCCGAGAGAGATGTGAGCATAGCAGAGACATCGGCAAATGGTGATCATCTTCATGAAGTGGAGTATCAGGAACAGCTTGATGGTATGGAGGATCTAGGCATGACAAAAGGAAAGATAGAATGGGAGGAGATTTCTCATTTTGATGGTGATGAAGATTCTGACCATGGACTTAAAATCTATGATGTCTAGACATTGACTTTATTTTCTCACAAAGAATGACTAGCTACCAGCAGGTTTGAATATCTTCTGCAAATTCTTTTATGTAACTACAGTGCCATATTATAATCTAGTATTCATTCAGCGTAAGGTTAAGCTTCATCTCTGCCAAATAAACAACAAAATTTTGTGTATAGTGCACCTGTAAACGTGGTAATTAACATTAATTTTAAGACGAGTGATGATCCTTACCATTTCCCGCATGCAGCGATTCAGCCCCGCCCATTAATGTGTGCGTGTGCGTATGCACACTGTGATTACGTACGTGGGCGTAGCTAATGCGCAGCTAGCTGGAGTGCGAGATAAAGAAGCCAGAATTAGAAACGCCTTTCCCCGCTGATGTTTGACCAATACCACCTCGGTGTTGTTTGCCAAATTGGTTAATTAAGTTCCGTTGGGGTCCGCAGACTACGGTGGTGTGGCTTCACATTGAGGTGGTGCAGACTATGACGCATTGGCCGCAGAGTGCAAACCAGTTGTAGTGTACACAAAGCGTTTCATCTCTAGGTCTTCTGTGTGCTTGTTACGTGCTCATACAACGTCGAGTCATCAGTGAAAGAGTCGCGAGCAAGTGCGCGTATGTGAATGAGAGTCGATTGCTCAGGCTAATAGCGCTATCAAAAGAAGCAGGACTTCAGTATAGACAGAAGCAGCTGTAGCCTCGACTTCACCGCTGTCTAGTATAGACAGTTCAATAGACTAACAGTACAATCCCTTCACGCGCTATTAAAAGATGGGAGCTTCAGCAAGAGAACACTTTTTTCTGATCTTTACTCTTCTTTCCTTCAGTCTACTGAAAGGTAAAAGGGGAGAATCAAACCAGCAAATGTACTGCAAATCATGATATAATTTTGTATCTTTCACTTTTGTTTCAGTTTCAAGAGGACAGAGAGAGAGTGAGTGTGGCTACAGCAATCCTCCCCTCCAGGAATCCTTCAGCACACTGCCTCAAATTCCCTCAGGCATACAAGCCATTCTGCCCTACTATAAGTTCCAGTGTGATGGCCTGCTTAATCACATCTTAGTCCAAGTCATAGGCGAAAGCACACGCTTTGACGTACAGATTTGGAGACCAGATGCAAATATGTATAGTATGGTGTATTCTCTAAAGTGGAGTGCCAGTTTTGTGGACATTAACGGTGCAGCAACATTTGAAACCATTGCTTCACCTTCTGGATTTGGCAGTTTTCTTTCGTATACTATTCCGAATGGCGTTCTAGTGAAAGAAGGAGATGTACTGGGGTATTACATTGAACAGAATTCAAACCCCATTCAGATGGGATACTTTAACACTACTACAATGGAGTCAGAGATCTCCCATTCTGTTGTGTACGCACTGGAGGGTGTAGACGCTCCTCTGTGTAATGTGTCGCTTTGTGACTCAAATTTGAAATCTATTCATCATGCTGCTCCTCTCATCTATGCTGAATTGGGTAAGTATTGAAAAAAAATCACCCATTAGTACAATCATGGCACATAAATACTTATGCAAGGCAGCAAGGATTGCTATTTAGTTGGTATACTTCACTAGATTAAAAACAGTTGCCACTAATAATACTTACAGCCATTATCGTGCAGCCGCTATAAATCTTATGGTGAGTATGGATATTCCACAAGGAATGCAGGGTTAACTGATGACAGTGGTCACTTGAAATTGAGTAGACAACAAAGATACTTGAGAAGGCCTCCTTGCATGCCAGCTACATATGAGCTTGGCTATTGAACTCTGCTGTACTAATAATCAATCATTCAGCTATAGCTTAGAAGCTTAGTTTACTACACAGTCACATGTACAAGGAATGCCGTCTGAGTCGCTGTGTAAAGTGCAGCCTCAAATAAGGCAAGACTTTGACTTCTGCATACAAACATCCAGGCAGGATGTTATGGGTTCGCTTCGTTTTGGTAGTAAACTATTTTGCAGCTAGCTTGCAATATCTATCAAGTTGGCAGTAGTCAAAGTCTGCAATGCAGCTCCACCATAAGGCATTGAGTTAGCCACCTGATGTCAAACATTTGGTATTTGTTGTGGTGAAATGGCAGTGCATTCCTCCCATATACACCCATTGTTGTCACCAATTACCGATACATTTACCGGAAACTATTGCCTTTAAGACCCCACTTTGCGTACCAGTGACCCCCCACCTAAAGTAAGCAGCGGGCCCCCTCCCTGTCTCCTGTAATGTTAGCACATTGAGTTTTGTACCTTTTACTCTAATATGTGCTGGAATTTAATTGTGTGACCTTAGGTGATTGAAGGCAATGGGTGTGTGCATATGAGAGTACGTGATGAAAATGTCTCATGTTTATTATAGTACTGACTGGGTATACATATTTAATGACAATAACTCCTAACTTAGCGTTTTATCTCAGCAGTTTGCACACTGGTGGAGTCTGCATGTTTGATATCACCATGAATGCTCAGCATGTGTTGTACATGCGTGAGTCAGGGTTTCCAAGTTCCTACCATGATTAAGCGATCTCTCTCTCTCTCTCTCTCTTACTGCAGCAGACAATATTCCTGATACTAGTGATCAGAACAGCCTCAGCACTACAGATACTACTCCATTGATGTGCACAAAGAAAGCAGTTGACACCTCCTGTAGTGACTTCTTCAATTTTATGTATGACAGTTCACTAGCCAGAAACAATGCTATGCTGCCTATCTCTGTTACTAAGACACTACCCATGATGCAACCTACCATACTTACTACACAAAGTCTTGTCAACCCAACGTCCTTACCTTACACAGAGACCACCAGAACTAGTGGCAATGAGTCTCCGTCACAGATCATAGATCCTGGTGACTCCAATAGAGTACAGGAGGCTTCGAACACAGATGAGCCACGAGGAACTGGACTAAACATTACCTTCAATCCACTAGTGATCGCTTTTATAGTGATTGGTGCATTTCTATTCGTTACTCTGATCGTTCTGGTCTTTGTTCTCATCTTCTGTTTGCGGCGTAAGAGCAGTCCGAGGACATCAAAGACTCGGCCACGTAGACTCACTGATGTAGAATCTGTAGGTGAGTTTTATGCCCCAGTTTCTTCATATTTGCAGTGCTATGCCTACATAGCTTGGAGCTACCGCAAGGTTCCCTCCAAGTTTTACCATGTTTGTGTACTACTTTCCCACTCCTAGTGGCATTGGTATTAAGTAGCTAGGTCCCCATGCACTTGGTTATCTCGAAAATTACACATGATTCTGCATGCACAAATTATTATTATTCTGGAGTCGGAATTTACTGTGATGTCTCCTGAGGATAAAGGTTTCATTCGTGCCTGTTCTTGCAGTACTCCTGTCACGTCTTCGCAGCATATGCTGTTTGTCAAATATAGACAAAGGTTGGGCCCAATCTTGAATCATCGACACTAAAGGATCGTCATATTGACAGACGGATTTAGCTTAGCACTAACTTTGTTCTCAAGGTGTTGAAGGGGCGTACTGTAAACAACCATACATTCTTTGACCAATTTGCAAGGCAGTTAGTCACTGAGTACGTGAGCGTATAGCACAAGCACAGACATACAGTGCGTTGCCATGGTTTTGTGTGGTAGGAGGAAGCATACATGCACAGTTAAGTTGCCAAACACAGCAAAATTACAAGAAACCATTCCAAAATTTTTTCTAAACTCACAATAAGCAAATTATATCTGCCTAATGCAACTAGTGTCTTGATGAGTGGTGCAGTCAATAGGCTTCGCTACTTTTATGGGCATCTGTTGTTCAGCTGCATAAATTGAAGCTGTACTGCCCACCTTTCCCCACCCTGAAAGACGATCCAGCGTAGGTAGGTAGGTAGTGTCCTCCCACCTGTTTTAGCACCTTAGCACCTGGGATTCACAGTTATATTTGCGCATGGAAACAAGGGCACTATTAGCAAACATGAAGAATAAAAAGTCAACACGCATGCATTACAATGAGCTTATATAGATTTAAGAATAATAGCTTTGTCACCAGGTCCCTCTAAATCTCAGAGTTTAGATATTGCATGAAGATTTAAATCTAGGGGGGGAGTCAGAACCATCCCAGTACGTGCGTGTTCAGGCATACTTCCCATGTGAGCCATGCAAAATGGCAGAGCCACCTAGATACATGCTCGCACAGTTTCCACCAATATTTTGCTCTAGTAGATTGTACACATATTTGACCTCTAGGATTCCCCCAGCACCTTGCACACGCATGGGGACGGCTGGCCACATACCATAGACGTTAGGTGTATGTACTTGGGCAGGGAGGTACTCGGATTTCCTCAATCCAATTCAACTCATCATGTTCATAATTGTGTTTACGATCAAGTATGTGCACACCCATATGACCTACCTGAACTAAACTGAAAATGATATCATACACACACACACACACACACACACACACACACACACACACACACACACACACACACACACACACACACACACACACACACACACACACAGATAGCAGAGTGACCACAAACACACACCACACCACAAGCACTCACCTGGTTGTCTCAAGCTCTGTGGAGCACAGCAATTCCAGCATCACAACTACACCAGCAGTCTCTACTGCTCTTCCAAATCACGAACGAGCAGTTGCTAATGGAAACGGACACATCTACGCCAATACAGAAATCACCCAAGAAGGGAACTTTAGCCCTTTTTCACCACTTTATGAAAACAGAAAGAGATTCAATCATGGGCATGTGCGAGCCAAGAGCGCGGGGCATGATATCGAGAATGAAATCTCCCCCAGTAGGAGATTTGCTGTGAGAGATAGGGGCTGGTCGACAGGAGCGCTTCACAAAGTTAATGTTGTCTCAAGTGAAAGTAGCCAAGCTCTGGTGGAGCCAGGGAGTCCACAATCTCACGGACCACCCAGGACTAGAAGTTGTTCATCATCAAAATTAAGTCATCTCATTAGTGAGCCGACAATACCCGCCCCAATCCCTCCCCCCAGGTCAAGATCTAACAGTACCTCAGTGACGCCTGCACCGCAAATACTCACGAGGAGTCCAAAGCGATTCATGAACCGATATTCTGCCATCGAGACTACTAATTCTGATTTCAGCAATCAAGAACTACCCAGCCGACCAAAGAGTCACTCTGTGCATGCTTTGAACAGTATTGCTATTGACAGAAAAGCTTGGAAGACAGTAGAAGAAGACGAGGATGAGTCACATGACTATGCTGATCCCGATTACCCCTCCGGAGATGAGGAACACGATTGCCTACTTGAGCCCAAGTACGATAAACTTGTGTCCAATCACAAGCCTCCGTATGAGGATGTGGATATATACCCAGAGGATTTTGTAGACGATACATCTCCCCCACCCTTGCCTCCGAAGTCGATAGGAACTGCGATCTATCAAGACCCAGAGGTCAACAGCAGTCAAGAGGATATTGATGCTCTTCCATCAATACACTATGGCTATGTCCCCACAGCAGTGAGTAGCTAATACATTATTGCATGTACAAGTGGGTAGGGGAGTAAAAAACAATGAAGTGTGAAGTCTGGGGCTCTTGTAGTCTAGCGATGTTGACTAAGCTTGAAAAGAAAGAGCAGTATTTGATGCAAGTCTACCCCTTTACTTTAATCCTATCATGTCTCATTTACAGTAGCTGATTTAAAATAATGTTTGTATTTGTTTCCTTGAACTGCATGTGATCAGCCACAAAACTCAATACTCCATCGTTTGCTTTTGCTTTCTAGGAGCAAAGAAGATTACTACAGCTTCAGAATGGAGGACACTATGAAATAGCCGATGGAGTCTCGTCTGATTCAGTAAGCCACTGATACTCTGATAACTATAACTTACAGTGACACTACTACCTTGAATTTTGCTATAGATTGATGGTTATGATCACTTGAGCTACTTCCAAGAGATGGACTCATACTGGGCTCCTGCTGCCACAACCACAGATCTCTATGAGCAGCTATCAGCCAATAAATACAGAGAACTACCAAGATCACAAATAAAGTAAGCCTCTACTTCACATAAGATATATGAGGCTTGACATCGAAGAATAATGATACCCAATGCAACATAGTATTACTGTGAATTGTCTTCAAGGCCTGAAAATAGTGATGTATCTCAATACCCACAGACTATATAATTATAATTTAATATTATTTTTGACCTTAATTTTACTTGCATAAAGGCTCACTTGGCCATACATACATTGCCACGTAATGCAGAGGGCACAGAGCTTAGGCTGAAAGAATAAACAATACAGAGAGGGCTATGGGTGTGTGCACATCAATTTCCTTTTCTAGGAGTTTCAGACAACCTCTTACCTTAACTTAAGTAATTGCATTCACCTCTTAATTGTCAACCTAGCTCCTTATGTGGAACATTCACATGATACAGTACATAGAACTAGCCTATAAAATAGCATATAACAGAGGCAATGCAATAGTCTGCAGTGCAGCTCTATAAATATGTAGCACATGGTGCACTTTACATAATCATTGGTCTAAGAGCTTTCCTGTTACGGAAAGTGTGGAAGCTTCTCAATAATAAATACACAAACACATGGTAAACATATCTAGATCATCTATGGCTGCTCATTTGTTTAATGTTATTATGCTACATACATTCATGTTAGCATGCATACACACGTGGTAATTGGTTGCTTATTTGTGTGTGTGTGTGTGTGTGTGTGTGTGTGTGTGTGTGTGTGTGTGTGTGTGTGTGTGTGTGTGTGTGTGTGTGTGTGTGTGTGTGTGTGTGTGTGTACAGGGGAGAGGGAGGGAGGGAGTCTTGCATGTATGTGAGTGTGTGTGTGTATTTGTCTGTGTGTACATGCGTGAGTGTGTGTGTACATTTATAGTGCTGGCGTCTGTAAGGGAGTGGGTGAGGGAATCTTGGAATGGGCTGATTATACAAAGGTTGCTTAGACTTGGCCACATACCAGAGCCAATCTGCTTCAATAGGGTCCACGCAGAATAAGGCCAGTGTCAACTGCAAGGCTTTTTTCCCATTTGGCTCGTAAAACCAAGTCCTAGCTACTCACCTATACATTACTAGTCTACCTACGTACGGCATGCTATGGATACTGGCTTGCTGTGATATCGGTGATGAGAAACTTGCTTGTAAACAAATTTATTGAAGATATGGGATAATTCTTTGTCCATATTGTTGTCGCCAAATATAACTAAACATCTCAACCACCTGTTTGTCGCATTCACCAAACAGCTGTGTGTGTGTGCTCTACGTAAAATAGTGATAAGCAGTATCTTTATAAGTATCCATTTAATTTGACCACATAAGACCATTCACATACACACTAGAACAGGCCCACCTACGCAGTCAATTACTGCCGAGACTGTGGTAATCGTTTTCCGTGGGAGGATAAATACTCCCCGTGTCCCAACCTATACCAAGCCCAATACCTTATCGGTACATGGCAATCATTGGTGGTTGTATTGAGGTAAAGAGTTTCTGACCCACGAACTAGTAAGTTCATCATTGATGACCTAAGTCTTTGGCTCTCAGGTGCCTCTCCTTAAACCACAGCAAAGCTTAAAAGCTTATCAGCATCTCTGTTGGCTTATATGCATTTGGCTGTGAGTGTGTGTATGCAGCTATGGTATGTATGTACTATTGTAGCCACGAAAGCTCTTGAAAGTAAAGAAAGTTGATCACTAAAATTACTGTCTTCTTTGTGCTTTGTTACAATAGCTCATGCTGTGAGTTATGGTATATGTATAGTACTGCAATACCTTTAATCACGAAAAAGTCATCTATAAATTTGAATGCTTGGTTTAGTGGTCCACCCAAATTCAAATTTCTTTATGCTTTATTGTAGTAGTTCATGTACATGTACATTAGGGAGTGTGTGTGTGTGTGTGTGAGTGTGTGTGCAGCTTTACTGTACATGTACATGTACATGTACATGTACATGTACATGTAGTATGGCAAATCTTGGAGAGTTCTCTGGTCATTGCCATGTATGTGCATTGTTGTAAAAGTGTTGTCTGCACTTGCAAGGCTAACTCAGTTTGTTTATCATTAGCACTACTGTGGGCATTCTTGTGGGGATGCAAAAACAGAGGCTTGGTTACGACTCACCTCTTAGACATTGTTTCTTTACCAGTGCTGCTAGAGAGACAAAATTACCTATGGGATATGGAAGGCTAGTGGAAGGTTGGGAGTTCCATACCAGATTGTCTAATCTGAAGTGGTGTATTATCTAATACCAAAGTATTAAGTGATCCATTAATGACCATTCATGAATCATCAAGTGAACTGATCCTAATACTCATCTTAGTAGTATCCATAGAATCATGAAGCAAATTAGGTCTAAGCATTAAGTGATCCCTTAATCACTAATCCACAGAATCATGAAACGAATTGGATCTGGTCACTTTGGCACAGTCAGCAAGGGCCTGTGGTGCTGTGGGGAAGATGCAAAGGAGGTAGCTGTGAAGACTGTGAAGACTACGACAGAGCAGGAGAGAATCAAGCTGCTTCAAGAGGCAGCCATCATGGGACAGTTTGCTCACAACAATGTTGTACGGCTTCATGGAGTGGTCACTGTTGGAGAACCAGTAAGCAAGCATGCAAAGAAAGCAATTTGTTTTGCAATATCATGAATCCTCCTATGTCTCCTCTACCTCTCTCTCCCTTCCTCTCACTTACTGGCTCATTGAAAATCGTATATGTTTCAGCTAATCTATTTTCTGTCTCTGTAGGTATTAATAGTGTTGGAGTATATGACAAGAGGTGATTTGAGAAGCTTTCTACAAAAGTTACACCCAAGGTATAGCATGTCTGTACAGCATAATTTAAGGCAATTCAAATCCCCCCCCCCCCAACTCAATCTTTGTTTGTTGTTGGCAGAACAAGCAAGCGTGATCTTCCCAACATCCTTCCCAAGCTATTCATTAAGTTCTCCAAGGACACAGCCGGAGGCATGAGCTACCTGTCAAAGAAGAATTTCATTCATCGAGACTTGGCAGCAAGAAACATCCTACTCACGCAAGACCTCACCTGCAAGGTAAGCACCTTCAAACTCCCACCTTGGCAACAATCATCTGTAGCATTCCTAAAATGCTTAAACGGCTATTAGCTACTTGACCATGTTTTACAGACTCAATCCCACTCAGAGAAGTTTTGAAATTTGACAACAACCATTATTTTTCCTATTACTGTTGTAGGCCTACTTGACTACATTTTACAGACAAAATCCCACTAAGGAAATTAGACTTAGCTAGCTAAATCTGTGATGTAATTTTTATTTATCCCTGCAGATTGGTGATTTTGGCATGGCTAGAGATATAGAGGGAGAGAGTGACTACTACAGATCCCACGGAGGGATCATCCCAGTCAAATGGACAGCACCTGAGGTACGACAAATTACATAATATTTACATGAGTTGCCAAGGCATAAAGGCTATATTGCAGCAATTAACATGTTAATTTTATGATGACTGTTGTGCTTGTAGGCTTTGAATTACAACAAATACTCTTCTGCAAGTGACGTATGGAGCTATGGCATGGTGCTGTTTGAGATCTGGTCGCTAGGAGAGAAGCCATTTAACGACCTCACTAATCCTATTGTAAACCAATAAATACACACCCACATTGTGCCACCATAAACATCATTGTTTTTTAATGTCTAGGTGATAGCACTGGTGAGCAGCAAGCACTGTCAACCCCCTCCCCCCGGATGCCCCCGACCAATTTACCACCTCATGGTCGAATGCTGGTATGTCATGATATTATGCATATGGTTGTCGTAGTTTGGCTGCACTTGTATTAAGAGTCTCCTGAAGTGCAAATTGAATATTCCCATCGGAAAACATATTTTTCTCCCCCCCCCCATCCCTTCCTCTCTCCCTCCCTACCTCTCCTCCTCTCTTCCTCCAGGAATCCTGACCACAATCGAAGACCTAACTTTGACAGTATCCATGACTACCTTGATTCTCCCGAAGAGAGTCTCCTTCAGTGGCAGCAGGCAGACATGATACCCGGGAAACAAGCACATATCCTCGGGGCGATCCTCTCCGAAGCCAATGACTTGTACCTTGACCTTCAGAGAACTTATCAAAAGCCACCACCATTCGCTTCCAAGATATAATTATGATCATTATTATTTCATCTCATCTCATCTCATTGCTATGGTGTCTGTTGTATTAAGTACATGTTGTGTAATGTATTATGCATTGGTATTACATGTGTTTGTTTAACTACTAGTTTCATTCATTTGCATAGATACTGTCTGCCAGATATGTTATGTGTAGGAAATTAATATGAGGAAATGTCATGTTTTGGTAAGCAGAACATGTAGGAAATCTTTATTTTGGTCTAGAGTGCTTTCACTATTGGAACACCTTCATCAGAAATAAACTGTAGATAACATTTAATACTATTATAATATCTTCCCAATGGCTTTCGTGTGTAGAAAATTGATCCTGTCCTATCCTACATGCATCCAAATTTTCATCTAGTGATGACCATTAC
Organism: Stappiaceae bacterium; assembly: GCA_964291365.2. Lineage (GTDB taxonomy): Bacteria > Pseudomonadota > Alphaproteobacteria > Rhizobiales > Stappiaceae > JBDWFY01. The sequence continues at coordinate 48,736 of OZ219999.1, read as the reverse complement.
TGATATTGTACCCATTAAGGTATATGCACATTTAATTCTATATATAATCATAGTCATCACTACATGTACTTCTGGTTGCACTAGCAGGTTTGTATGCTTCGTTCTTCTTCGTGACAATGCTAGCAGAGTATGCATCGTTCCTCTTAGCTTCAATGCTCTTATCAGGATCCACTATAGGATAGCTGTACACATTCTCAGCAGTGTATGTGGCCATTTCATGATCACCAGATTCACCACCAAAAGCTTCATTTTGATCGGTTTCTGAATTCCTTCCAATACCTATATGTGAATCCATGCCATGCATAATCAAATTAGGTATACCATGTGTGATTCCACATTGCCGATAGATTTGAGTGACATTAAAACTTTTGTTATAAAGTAGGACAAAGGTAACGATTGTTAGTGATAGCAGAATAACAGCAATTATCACAACAAAGATTGCCAGTACCACAGCTGCTACCACACTCGTCTGAGTACCAACATTATTGTTGGAAATTTCATCTGGTATTGAGTTAGTGGGTGCATCTCTGTTGGTTGTGGGAAAATCAGAAGTCACTTTGGTAGATAAAATCGAATCAATGAGAACAAAGTTGTTTGTATTAGGATCTGGTTCAGTTGCTGTGGGCTCTTCTGTAGTTGTCTTAGCTGATTTGGTAGTACTAGTAGTCTCTTCAGGAGTTGTTTGCTCTTTTGTAATTGCCTCAGGAATCATAGGCTCCTCTGTAGTTGGTTCAGCTGTTGAAGGCTGTTCAGCTGTTGTATCAGGAGTTGTAGGCCCTTCTGTTGCTATCGTTGTTGAAGGTGGTGTAGTAGGACATGCATATGGTGGAGGGGTGGGAACTATTGCAGGACAGTTGTATGTCACTGTATATTGTAAAAAAACATACCCAGATGCATGGTATTAGAAGCAATGCCATAACATAATATATCTGACTTACTTGTGTCTATTTCAATGACTGGCGCACCTCGTAGCCTCGTGTTTAGTTGTCCTCTCTTCTTCCCAACTGAGACAGGACGGTTTCCAATCTGAGAGGCAACACTGGCAAGCCATACTGTCTCTCTAGCATAAGTACTAGTTTTAAGTATAACCAATCCTCCATTATCAGCCAAAACACTCTCTATGTGCACACCTAGCACATCTCCAGACCGGAATGGAATATAGTTCCCTGGTGAAGGGGTTATTACTTGTACTACTGCTCCTCCATCACTTAGTGATAAAGCAGGGAACCGATTATTTCCAACAAGGTTGTAAGTATTAGCCACTGTTGGTGATGGCCTCCATACTTGAAGGTTAAGCGTGTACTGCTCATTATCATCAGAGCCTGCAGGACTTAAATCCATCCTCCACTCTGTCACATTCCCACAGCACTGAAACTTGTAGCTTGGAATGATGGCTTGATGGAAGCGGGGAATTTGTTGTTCTTTATCTCCATAATCTTGAAAACGTGGTAGACTCTGATCATTAGTTGACTGTAAGCATTGTTCTGCAAAATTGCTAAACATAATATGCCACGAATACTATTCCAAATATCTTTCAATCATAGCTATGTGCACAGAGTAGCTATGAATCTATTAATAGCTAGCTATCAGTCACTCTACTTAGCTATAGCTACTTCTGAGAGTGCAATAGTGCCATTTCTCCGTTTCTAAATTCCATGGCCATGCAGGGCTTGTACATTAAATTTACCTGTTTGTTGGAGAAGTAAGTTGCAAACACAGGCAAGAGACAGAAACACCTCAATATCCTTCATCTTCTGGGGCATGGACTGTGACAAAGACTAGCAACTGGTGTATAAATACCCACCATTAGTGATCACGTGAATGCCTTGAATGTAATCCAGTCATGAATAATGCTAAATCTGCATTTATTTTGCTTGGTGGTCAGAAGTACTAGAAGTGCTGGTACTGCATGTGGCAAGCCATACAGACAAGAAGACGTGTGGCCAAAAAAATGATGTGCCACTGTTGAGATATACGCTGAGCAATAAAAATTTCTATTGACAAAAAGAAGTGCAGATATATGCATACACAATGAATGACGACTATGTAAACTGCAGCTGGTTAAAGGACATGCAATAATTACTTATAGCTATTGTACATTTGCATAGACATTCTGTCTATAGATCTTTGTAGAGTGACTCCACTTCAGAGAGAGGTGCCCCGAGTTCCCTTGCCCTTGACGATATCAGGTCTTCTTCTTCAACCCACTGAAACAGGTGGTCATTAGACTTGCTCAAGTAGTGGCCAATTTCAGAGAATAAAGGACGTTTGGAGTAACTGGATTCCTGTATATAACATTATGTAAAGTGTTTGATGGATTAAAGTACATACCAAATGACTTGTACCTTGACCTCCAGAGAACTTACCAAAACTTGGGGCCACCACCGTTCGGTTCCAAGATATAATTATGATCATTATTATCTCATTCATCTCATCTCATATTTACAATCTCTATTGATATGAGATGAAATGAGATGAGATGAATGTTATGTATGCAAGAATTATTAATTTGTTGCATTGTACGATGCCACTGGTCTAGCAGATTGCTTTTTCTTAATTGGCTATGGTATATGATTATATAGGCTCACTCAACTCAGTGTTCATACAAAGTTATATAAAAATTAAATAATATAGTCATATTCATCAATACTTCCATTTCCACTAGTTGTACTAACAGGTTTGTACGCCTCATTCTTCTTTGTGACAATGCCAGCAGCATAGGCATCATTCCTCTTAGCTTCAATGCTCTGATCAGGATCCACTATAGGATAGCTGTACATACTCTCAGCAGTGTATGTGGCCATTTCATGATCACCATCAGTTACTCTGTAAGCTTCATTTTGCTCGGCTTCAATGGTATCCGAATTGCCCCCAATATCTGTGAAACCAACAACAATAGTATTAGCTTGCCATACACTGAATTAAGCTATAAGCCCAGGCTTCAAGAGCCCTCTCTCTTCCCCCTTGCAGTCAGGCTGAGCACAGGGCTAGGTTGAATTAGTCATGTATACCTTGAAGTCTGTTTGTGACTCCAAGTTGCAGGCTGGTTTGGGTGACATCAAAAGTCTTACTTCGTATTTTACAGATAAGGACTGATACCAGGATTGTCAGTGATATCAAGATACTCACAGCTAGCATCACAGCTGCTGTTCCTATGAGAAGTGTCTCTACACGTGAGAATCTGCCTTGTTGCTCTAGATCTACTACAATCAATGTTGCTCTAGATCTACTACAATCAATGTTGCTCTAGATCTACTACAATCAATGTTGCTCTAGATCTACTACTTCAGTTGCTGTAAGTTCTTCAGTTGTTGCATCAGGAGTAGCTGTTGTTAGCCCTTCTATGATTGTAGTTGTAGTAGTGGGAGGTGGCGTAATAGGACATGGTGGAGGGGTGGGCAATACTGGAGGACAGCTGGATATTTCTACAACAAAGATCAGAATGTCATACATCAGAGCACATGAATTAGATCTACTTACCTGTAGATATTGAGATGACAGGTACTCCTGATAGTATTGTATTCAAATCTCCACCACTTCCGACTGAGATCGAACAGCCAGTCACAGTCTGAGAGGTGGCACTGGCATACCACACCAACTCATTTGTGTAGCTGTCAGTTGTAAGCACAACTACTCCGTTGTTATTATCATCCCTAGCTTCTTCCACGTAGAAGCCAAGCACATCTTCAGGTTGGAACTGAATGTAGTCTTGAGGGGAGGGAGTGACTTCTGCTACATTACCACTCAAAGAAATAGCAGAGAACCTGTTATTTCCCACCAGACTGTAGTCTCCAGTACCCATCTGACCCACAGTGGGTGATGGTCTCCAGACTTGGAAATTGAGAGTGTATCTTCTATCATCGCTTTGTCCCCCAGGGTCCACACCCACTCCCCAAGCTCTAATTTCTCCACAACACTGAAGTTGATAGCTAGGGACTATGGCTTGATAGTAGCGGTTGATTTGACCACTACTACGACCATAGTTAAAAAAGCTGGGTAAGGTCTGACCATTATTTGTTTCTATACATTGATCTGTGAAATCAAAGAGGCATAAAAGTCTCCTGACTCTCCAACACTACTTATAGTCATATAGCTAATAATTATGCTTGTTACAAAGAAACAATCATTTACCAGTTTGTTGAATGAGCAAGCTGCAAACAAAGGATATACCAAGAAGCACATTGAAATCCATTGATCATCAGGCAGGCTCAAGGATGGGACTGCTGGTTGAATTGAGTTGTACCACCACTTATTAGAGTGGTCATGTGATTATTATTAATTTGTAATATCTGCCATGAACAATGTTAACTCTGCACATGTACATGTATGGCATGTTTGTATGAATACTACTTCCCCTCCATATATTACTCATTGTTAAGAATTCGCAGCATCCGTCACTAGGTCTGCCGCATTCTCACAGCATTGAGTAATACAGTAATAAAGGTAGAATATTAAATTCTTGAAAGTATGACTTCAGACATAATAATGAATGACAAATTAAGGCCGCAGGCCAGCCCACAGTGCTGAAGGAGAGTTTAATCACAGTAACTATTGTATCCGGTCAGTCTTAGTTCATTGTGTATCAGCATAGACACTTTGCAGGTCTTTGTAGAGCAACTCTGCTTCAGAGAGGGGTGCCCCAAGTTCCCTCGCCCTCAATGATATCAGATCTTCTTCCTCCACCCACTGAAGCAGGTGGTCGTTAGACTTGCTCAAGTAGTGGCCAATTTCAGAGAATGAAGGACGTTTAGAGTGAACCGGATTCCTGTAGATAATGTTATATACTGAAATATAAAAAAAGGTGTTTGATTATCACGAAGGATTAAAGTTCATACCAGCAGTTGACCATGAGTTGGTAGATGGCTCTTGGACACCCAGGAGGAGGGGGCTGGTTGTACCCTGTGTTAATGTTGCGTAGAAGCTCGGTGTTTGAAATTGTTGAAAATGGTTTCTTTCCAACCGACCAGATCTCAAACAGCACCATACCATAGCTCCACACATCACTGTCAGTTGAGTACTTCTTAAATAGAAGAGCCTGTGGCATTAATAGTAGCTTATGTGCACTGTAAAAAAATAATAGTTAATTTGACCAGTGTTGGTTATGTCAGTTGTATGTCTCCATTTTAGCCACTCAGAATTTCTGCTATCTACTCCACATTCAAAATGGTAAACAGCTTATAATAAGCTTTTTCTAGATGAGTGGTTAAGTTTGTGTGCAGATACATGTTTTGGATACCTTACCCATTGATTTGCAACAATTATGAGTGCAACTGAGATGACCAAAATTGGTCAAAACAGCCCTTTCTTTTTTTACAGTGTGAGCACTAGAGTGCCATATTGCATACAAATTTGATCCACCTACCTCAGGCGCCATCCATTTCACGGGCAGCTTTCCTCCTTTGGTTGTGGGAGTGTAGTAGGTCTCATATACCAGGTCACGAGCTAATCCAAAGTCTCCAATCTACGGGGAAAATAATGTCACTGTAATAAGACTTAGTATGCATTTGGACAAACTTTGCAATTTAGGGCATCATCGAGTAGAACATTCCTTGCTGCAAGATCTCTGTGGACAAAGGACTTTCTTGCAAGATACTCCATCCCTGCTGCTATCTGTTTGGAGAATCGAAGGAACTGCATTTCCATATCTCTACAGCTCTCTTTTCTGTTTTGAGAGAGTAAGAATGTTTTGATTGTAACTGCAATTTTCTAATTGCTTACTCTGGGATAATAGAACGAAGATACTCTCTGAGATCGCCATTGCTCATCAGTTCAATACATATCATAACCTTTAAGAGATTGTAGAAATAATATTATTACTATGGTATAATTGGAATTAACTCACTGGATCTCCAACCGTGACCACTCCATAGAGCTTGATGACATTGGGGTGGGAAAACTGTCCCATGATGGCTGCCTCCTGTAAGAATCTCACCTTCTCCTCCTCTGGTTGCTCTGCTCTCAGTGTTTTAATGGCTAGCTCCTTTGTAGTTCCAGAGATGGACCAAACTGCCTTACGCACCTCACCAAATTGACCTGACCCAAGCTTTTCTTGAATGCTGGAAGAAAGGGATTGACTGTCACGTGTAGCTACAGTCAAGCAAATTATAGCTACTTCACTTTAATAATTCACCTCAGTTGATTTCTTGGAATCTCCCTGTACTTCTTAGAGGCAAGCTGTGAGTAGAGATGAGCAGTTGTGGAAGCAGGAGCCCAGTAAATGTCATCATCAACGAAGAATTCCAGCTTGTTAAACTTCTGTGTAGTTGTGATGAAATGTGAACAAGTGTACTTTGTCATAATACCCAAAAAGGCCACCATTAGTTTTGCTTTAGTTTGCTTACCTTTTCATTGTTCAGCTCATAATCGATGCCTTCCAAATTTGTTCTTTCTCCCTACATGCAAAACACAAGATATCCTCATATACGTACATAGTATCGAATCGTGTGATAAGCTCATACAATCACAATCTCAATCACCTCTGTTGGGACGTATATTCCGCTTGTCTCAAAGATGCTCTGTGATGGATGCTGGTTCGACATAGATCCTGGCTATAGAATATAATTATGTACTGCAATTATTAATAAGACTTAACATAAATAGCATAGCTACCTGTATTAAATTTGGATCTTCATAAACTGGATCTAATAGATGAGCTGTAGGATCATCATATATGTCTGCATCTACTTCTGTGTTGGTCACTCGTCGAGTTGTGCTGGGGCCAATGGAATGGTAAAGCACACTCTCTTGATACTTCTCTCCATGTCTCTCGTTGAAGATAAGGTTCCCACTAGCTGCTTCGTATCCGACTGCTGAAAACTTCTCGTCCACGTAATCATAGGTAGGATCATTCCCTCTTGCACTTTGACCTGTTGTATAGACCAAATTACTATAACATAGCAGGAAACTTTGGTGAGCAAATAATGGCCCTCAAGTAGCATTGGCAAATTTAAATTTGGCAATTTGAATGCTCAGTGAGTCATAGATGTGTACGAAATTTAAATATTGCATTGGCGAGTTTTAAATTCAGCAAATCTCTCTGAAACAAATTAAAACCCTCACCAAAGTTTCCTGCTATACAGTAATGTTCATACACACCACACCAAAGATCATTTTTACCATAAATTTGATTGAAAATTCCAAGGTGATGTAGGTTGGTACGAGTGACACTGAATTTCTTATTCTGTTTCTTGGACAACACGACAGCAACAAGGATTGATATGAGAATTGTGACTATAACCACAACAAAAATTGCCAGTACCACAGCTGCTACCACACTCGCCTGCGTACCACCATTATTGTCGGAATTTTCATTTGGTATTGAGTCAGTGGGTGCATCTCTGCTGGTTGTGGGAATATCTGATATCTCTTCTGAATCAGTAGAATCAGCGGGCATAGAGTTGCTTGTATTAGGATCTGGTTCAGTTGCTATGGGCTCTTCTGTAGTTGGCCCAGCCTGTTCAGTACTAGTAGGCTCTTCTGTAGTTGCCCCAGGAGTTGTAGGCTCCTCTGTAGTTGGTTCAGACTGCTCAGTTGCAGTTGTAGGTACTTCTATTGCTATAGTTGTAGTTGGAGGGGGTGTTGTAGGACATGGTGGAGGGGTGGGTATGATCATAGGACAGCTGTATGTTGCTAGAAAAATACCGGTAATGTGGTATTAGAAGCAGGACCGTGGAAATATTAATTAGCTCACTTGTGTCTATTTCGATGACTGGTGCTCCTCGTAGCAGTGTGTTTAACTGTCCCCCATTGCTCCCAACTGAGACAGAACAATCTCCAAGCTGAGATGCAACACTGGCATGCCACGCTATCTCGCTTGTATATGAGTCAGTTGTAAGTGCGACTATTCCTCCATTATCATCCCTAGCTTCTTCCACATAGAAGCCAAGCACATCCCTAGATCGGAATGGAATGTAGTCTTCAGGTGAGGGGGTAACTCGAACTCCACCAGCACTCAGTGATATAGAGGTAAACCTATTATTTCCAACCAGGTTGTAGTACCCTGTACGCAAAGGGTTACGCACAGTGGGTGATGGTCTCCAGACTTGTAAATTAAGATTGTATCGTCTGTTATCTTGGGAATCTGCACAATGTACATCCACCCTCCACTCTGTCACATTGCCACAGCATTGAAATTCGTAGCTTGGAATGATAGCTTGATGGAAGCGAGGAATCCGCTGACCTTCACCTTCATAATCTTGAAAACTTGGTAGACTCTGATCATTAGTTGACTGTAGGCATTGTTCTGCAAGATTGGCACAAAGACATGCCAGTAAATACACTAGTCTTGATTCTTTAGTCATAGGTGTGTGTACGCACAGAGTATGAATCTGCCTATAGCTAGCTGAGTCACTACTTCTGAGACTCAGTGGCACAGTCATGCCATTTGTCCATTTCTAGATTCAGGCCAAGGCTTATAATACTTGTATACCTGTCTGTTTGAAGAGTAAGCTACAAACACAGGCCAAGATTAGAAACACCTCAAGATCCTTCACCTCCATCTCTCTGATACGGACTTTGACCGCTACTAGTAATTGGTTGACATACCATACAAATGCACACCACTAGTGATCATGTGAATGCTTTGGAATGTGACTCATGCAGTCATGAATAATAATATTTGCTTTGGTGTACTGTGCTTGTGGCCAGAAGTAGGTCCAGTAGTGTATAGGATAGCCATACATTCAAGCATGAATGTGCACACGTCTACCACAATTGGGCAGATGTGTGGCCAAAAACAATACGCTGTTAAGATATACACTGGTAAGAGGGAACAATAAACATTATAATTTTTGATAAAAATATTATACATACACAATGAATGACAGCCATAAACTGCAGACCAGCTGCAGCACTAATTAAAAGACATACAATTGCTTATTGTTATTGCATATCAGCATAGACATTCTGTAGGTCTTTGTAGAGTGACTCTGCTTCAGAGAGAGGTGCCCCGAGTTCCCTTGCCCTTGATGATATCAGATCCTCTTCCTCCACCCACTGAAGCAGGTGGTCATTAGACTTGGTCAAGTAGTGGCCAATCTCAGAGAATGAAGGACGTTTAGAGTGAACTGGATTCCTGTAGATAACATTAATTTTACAGATAAAAGTGCTTAACAGTCACAAAAATTAAAGTTCATACCAGCAGTCAACCATGAGTTGGTAGATGACTCTTGGGCATCCTGGGGGAGGGGGCTGGTTGTACCCCTTGTTTATGTTGCATAGAAGTTCAGAGTTTGAAATCTTTGAAAATGGCTTCTTCCCAACTGACCAGATCTCAAACAGCACCATACCATAGCTCCATACATCACTGTCAGTCGAGTACTTCTTAAACAGAAGAGCCTGTACGTGGCATTAATAGCAGATGTGAGCATTATATAGAATGCCATTTTGCATACAATAGAAATCACCTACCTCAGGTGCCATCCATTTTACAGGAAGCTTTCCTCCTTTGGTCGTGGGGGTGTAGTAGGTCTCATATACCAGGTCACGAGCTAATCCAAAGTCTCCAATCTGAGGGAAATTATCACTTTAATAAGACAGAGTATGCAGTGATTACTTTGGACAAACTTTGCAATTTAGGGCATCATCAAGTAGAATGTTCCTTGCTGCAAGATCTCTGTGGACAAAGGACTTTTTAGCAAGATACTCCATCCCTGCTGCTATCTGCTTGGAGAATCGGAGAAATTGCATTTCCAGATCTCTACAGCTCTCTTTTCTGTTTTGAGAGAGTAAGAATGTTTTGATTGTAACTGCAATTTTCTAATTGCTTACTCTGGGATAATAGAGCGAAGATACACTCTGAGATCGCCATTGCTCATCAGTTCAATACATATCATAACCTTTAAGAGATTGTAGAAATAATATTATTACTATGGTATAATTGGAATTAACTCACTGGATCTCCAACCGTGACCACTCCATAGAGCTTGATGACATTGGGGTGGGAAAACTGTCCCATGATGGCTGCCTCCTGTAAGAATCTCACCTTCTCCTCCTCTGGTAGCTCTGCTCTCAGTGTTTTAATGGCTAGCTCCTTTATGGTTCCAGAGATGGACCAAACTGCCTTACACACCTCACCAAACTGACCTGACCCAAGTTTCTCTTGAATGCTAAAGAAAGAAGGCTCAAAATCAAGGGAGTAATTATGTATAATCCAGTTTTATTAACCTCAGTTGATTTCTTGGGATCTCTCTGTACTTCTTAGAGGCAAGTTGTGAGTAAAGATGAGCAGTTGTGGAAGCAGGAGCCCAGTAAATGTCATCATCAACAAAGAATTCCAGTTTATTGTACTTCTGTATAGTTATGACAATATTGAACTTTATGTCTAAAAATAGCACATATGCTTGCTAACCTTTAGGTCATACTGGCTGCTTTCAAAGTTTGTTCTTTCCACCTACATTTAAAATCACTTATATGTATGCACGATATTTTGGCAATATATATGATGCTCTCATGTACCTCTGTAGGGACATACATCCCACTGACTTCAAAGTCAGTCTGTAATGGGCATAGATACTCTGCTGGCTAAATAACAAATATAACGTTTAGTAATGCATGCCACTATTGTACCCTAGGCTGCTATAAATACCTGTGACACAACTGGATCCTCGTAAACAGGATCCATTGATGCGGCCTGACTGCTACCTCCTGGCAATATATGAACAGAAGCATCATCATATATGTGTGCACCTGCCCTTGAAAAATCAGAAAATCCAGTGTGGCCACCTAGAGCTGTGCTCGGACCAGAAGAGTGATAGAGCACAGTCTCGTGGTAAGTATAATCTTTCTTCTCATTGAAGGTGATATTCTCGCTGCATTTTTTGTAGCTGACTGTTGGTGCCTCGTCATCCACATAGTCATAGGTGGGATCATTCACACTTGGATTTTGAGCTGTGACAAAAAAGGTAGGTATGTAATCCCTTCACATGATAGAGGTGTTAGATATTTACCGTAGAGTTGATTGGCAATGCCCAGGCTTAAATTGGTGTGGGTGACATTAAATGTCTTACTCTGTTTCTTGGACAACATGACAGCAACAAGCACTGATATTAGAATTGTGAGTACAATGATGACAAGGATTGCCAGCACCACAGCTGCTATCACACTAGCTTCAGTACCACCTCCTCCATTATCAATTGCTTCATCTGGTGTTGAATCTGTGGGCAGCATATTAGGCGTGGAAGAATCTTCTGTTGATGCAACCACATCAGTCGGAATAGACTTGCTCATTGTGGGATCACTAGAATCTGACTCAGTTGTTATAAGTGCTTCTGTAGTTGGCTGAGCTGATTCAGTAGTAGTAGGCTCCTCTGTAGTTGCCTCAGTAGTAGTAGGCTCCTCTGTAGTTGCTTCAGGAGTAGTAGGCTCCTCTGTAGTTGCTTCAGTAGTAGTAGGCTCCTCTGTAGTTGCTTCAGGAGTAGTAGGCTCCTCTGTAGTTGCTTCAGGAGTAGTAGGCTCCTCTGTCGTTGCTTCAGGAGTAGTAGGCTCCTCTGTAGTTGCTTCAGTAGTAGTAGGCTCCTCTGTAGTTGCTTCAGGAGTAGTAGGCTCCTCTGTCGTTGCTTCAGGAGTAGTAGGCTCCTCTGTAGTTGCCTCAGTAGTAGTAGGCTCCTCTGTAGTTGTCTCAGGATTTGTGGATTCCTCCGTAGTTGGTTCAGTAGTTGTAGGGTCCTCTGTAGTTGTCTCAGGATTTGTTTGTTCTTCAGTTGTTGTAGGCTCTTTGATTGTTGTCTCAGGAGATATACTAGGTTCTTCAGTTGTTTGTTGAGTTGTTGTAGGCACTTCGGTTGTAGTTTCAGCTGTAGTTGCCATAGTAGTGGAGGGTGGTGTAATAGGACATGGTGGAGGGGTAGGCAATATTGAAGGACAGCTGGATGTTTCTTCAGTCCAGTTAAGAACAATATTATCATGAACTGGAAGTATAAAAATATGATCTAGAACTACTTATACCTGTGGATATTGAGATGACAGGTGCTCCTTGTAGCAGTGAGGTCAAGTCCCCACCAGTTCCAACTGAGATCGAACAGCCAGTCACAGTCTGAGAGGTAGCACTGGCATACCACACCAACTCATTTGTGTAGCTGTCAGTTGTAAGCACAACCACCCCTTTGCTATTATCATCCTTAGCTTCTTCCACATAGAAACCAAGCACATCTCTAGATTGGAATTGAATGTAGTCTTGAGATGAGGGAGTGACTTCTGCTACACCACCACTCAGGGAAATAGCAGAGAACCTGTTGTTTCCCACCAGACTGTAATCTCCACTACCTGCCTGATCCACAGTGGGTGATGGTCTCCAGACTTGGAGATTGAGAGTGTATTCTCTCTGATCCCCGCTACCATCAGGTTCCACATCCACCGCCCAGGCTCTAATTTCTCCACAGCATTGAAACTCATAGTTAGGGACTATGGCTTGATAGAGGCGATTAATTCGACCAGTACCACGACCATAGTCTTGAAAGCTGGGTAGACTTTGCCCATTATTTGTCTCAATGCATTGATCTGTAGGTATAAATCACATACAAAAAGTCCACTTTCTTGACATAACCATCCACCCTAAATTATTCCACCCACACACCAAAACTGGCTAACTGCACATGCTATACCAAGTTAATATTTTTTCACTTACCAGTCTGTTGAATGAACAAGATAAAAACATGGGCAATACTAAGAAACACTACTTTGAAATCCTTCATCTTTTATTTGTTTAGCCCGATAAACACTCAACTGATCATTAGTTAGTACACCTTGTACCTTGTCATGTGAAAGCGTATCTGCTCATGAATATTAAGGTGTGTTTGTGTGGTACAGATAATACAATTATGAATATTCTATGTGATCACAGACACTGTACATTATAGTAACAGTATCTCATATCCATAATGAATAAATTTCTGATCGAGCATATACTTCATTGTATGTATCATCATCTGTAGCTGTGAAGTAGGCTAATGATGAATGGGGGGTCATGGGCAGTTGCAAGATCCTAATTGGGGTGCATGAGATACATACTACTACTACATACAAGGTGTTGCATCCACATATCAAATCCCGAAAGAGATGTCTTTTTACTACTACTACTGAGTGTATTGCACGCATTCTACTGCCCCCTTGGCAATAGTTAACAATGCACGTATCAATAAAATACATAATACCGGTATAAGGGAGGCTCAGCCTAATATTAGAAACTTATGAAAGCGAAGGATAATTTTACTGATTACAAGACAACTAGCTAGCTATAAGCTGCAGTCCAGCTGCAACACTGCAGTATGATTGTGTTCATCCGTGTATCTGGCTGTCACTGTTTATGGCATATCAGCATAGACACTCTGCAGGTCTTTGTAGAGTGATTCTGCTTCGGATAGAGGTGCTCCGAGTTCCCTTGCCCTTGATGATATCAGGTCTTCTTCCTCAACCCACTGAAGCAGGTGGTCGTTAGACTTGCTTAAGTAGTGGCCAATTTCAGAGAATGAAGGACGTTTGGAGTGAACTGGATTCCTGTATATAACATTATGTAAAGTGTTTGATGGTCACAAAAGATTAAGGTACATACCAGCAGTTGACCATGAGTTGGTAGATGGCTCTTGGACATCCAGGAGGAGGGGGCTGGTTGTATCCCTTGTTTATGTTGCGTAAAAGTTCGGAGTTAGAAATTTTTGAAAATGGCTTCTTCCCAACTGACCAGATCTCAAACAGCACCATACCATAGCTCCACACATCACTGTCAGTCGAGTACTTCTTAAATAGAAGAGCCTGTGGCATTAGTAGCAGATGTGAGCTCTTGAATGCAATTTTGCATATAATTTGAATCACCTACCTCAGGCGCCATCCATTTTACAGGAAGCTTTCCTCCTTTGGTCGTGGGAGTGTAGTAGGTCTCATATACCAAGTCACGAGCTAATCCAAAGTCTCCAATCTAAGGGAAAATTATCACTGTATTACAACTGAGTATGCAGTGATCACATAGAACAAACTTTGCAATTTAGGGCATCATCGAGTAGAATGTTCCTTGCTGCAAGATCTCTGTGGATAAAGGATTTTTTAGCCAGATATTCCATTCCTGCTGCTATCTGCTTGGAAAATCGAAGAAGTTGCATTTCCAGATCTCTACAGCTCTCTTTTCTATTTCAAGGTGATCTAGAATGTTTGATTGTAACTACAATTTCTAATTACTTACTCTGGAATGATAGAGCGGAGATACTCTCTGAGGTCACCATTGCTCATCAATTCAATACATATCATGACCTTAAAGAGATTGTATGAATATTATTACTTTGGTATGACCAGAATAACTCACCGGATCTCCCACTGTGACCACTCCATAGAGCTTGACGACATTGGGGTGGGAGAACTGTCCCATGATGGCTGCCTCCTGTAAGAACCTCAATTTCTCCTCTTCTGGTAACTCTGCTCTCAGCGTTTTAATGGCTAGCTCCTTTGTGGTTCCAGAGATGGACCAAACTGCCTTACACACCTCACCAAACTGACCTGAGCCAAGTTTCTCTTGAATGCTAAAGAAAGAAGGCTCAAAATCAAGGGAGTAATTATGTATAATCCAGTTTTATTGACCTCAATTGATTTCTTGGGATCTCCCTGTACTTCTTAGAGGCAAGTTGTGAGTAGAGATGAGCAGTTGTGGAAGCAGGAGCCCAGTAAATATCATCTTCAACAAAGAATTCCAGCTTGTTGTACTTCTGTGTAGTTGTGATGAAGAATAGACGAGCATACTTTATCATCGTGAAGCCCAAAATAGCCTCTGTTAACTTTGCTTTGTACATTTTCTTACCTTTTCATTGTTCAACTCATAATGGCTACTTTCCAAATTAGTTCGCTCTATCTACGTATAAGTAAAAAACACAAGACTCCATAGAGCTATATGGACAGTATCATGTGATAAGCTTATCATATTTTGTCAACACTCACCTCTGTTGGGACATATATACCGCTAGTCTCAAAGATGCTTTGTGGTGGACATAGGTTCTCATGTCCTGGCTATAAAACAGACATATTACATTTACACTATGACATAGCAAGCAGTACCTGTGACAATGTGGGGTCCTCATAAACAGGGTCAGCTAATGTAGCGCCTGGCAATAGATGAACAGAAGCAGAATCGTAAATGTTTGCACCTGCCTCAGAAACTCCCATTAGGAGAGCTTGAGAGATACTGGGACCAGTAGAATGATAGAGCACTGTCTCGTGATATGTATCTGATTCCTCTCTCTTTCCACTGAAGACAATGTTCTCACTGGCTGCTTCGTATCCAACTGTTGAAAACTTTTCATCCACATAATCATAGGTTGGGTCATTCCCACCTGCACTTTGACCTGTTGTACACCAAAATTATAATATTTAACACATATCACATGTACGGATGGTTGTTACCATAAAGTTTGTTAGCAATGCCTAGGCTTAGGTTGGTGTGGGTGACATTAAACGTCTTGCTCCGTTTCTTGGACAGCACGATGGCAACAAGCACTGATATGAGAATTATGAGTATGACCACAGCAAAGATTGCCAGTATCACACTTCCTATCACACTAGCCTGATTACCACCTCCACCTCCGCTATCATCACTGGAAACTACTTCATCAGGTGTTGAATCTGTGGGTTGATTTTCACTGGATGTGGAGGAATCTGTTACTGTATCGGTTGGTATAGAGTCACTTGTTATGCTGCGACTGGTGGGTTCTTCTGCAGTTGGTCCATTAGTTGTAGATTCTTCAGTTGTTGGCTCACGAGTTGTAGATTCTTCAATGGTTGTTGATTCAGCAGTTGTTTGCCCTTCTGTTGCCATAGTTGAAGTGGGAGGTGGTGTAATAGGACATGGTGGAGGGGTAGGAAGTATCGAAGGACAGTCGGATGTTACTATATTGTAGTTCAGAATAATGTCACGACATGATTTAGACCTATGTACTTACCTATAGATATTGAGATGACAGGTGCTCCCTGTAGCATTGTGTTTAAGTCTCCACGTGCATCACTCCCAACTGAGATGGGACAGCCAGCCACAATCTGAGAAGTGGCCATGGTTGGTGCAATACTGGCATACCACACCAACTCACTGGTGAAACTGCTATCTGTGAGCACAACCACCCCCTTGTTCCTGTCATCCCTAGCTTCTTCTACATACACACCAAGCACATCTCTAGGTTGGAACTGAATGCGATCTTGAGGTGAGGGAGTCACTATAGCTACTTGATCGCTCAGAGAAATAGAGGTGAACTTGTTGTTTCCCACCAGACTGTACTCATTGCTCAGTGTTGGTGATGGTCTCCAAACTTGAAGGTCAAGGGTGTACATCTCATCATCGTTTCTCCCTCCAGGGTGAACATCCACCTCCCACTCTCTAATTTCTCCACAACACGTAAACGCATAGCTTTGGATGATAGCCTGATGATGGAGGTTAATCCTATCACCGCTATCTCCATAATCTTGAAAGCTTGGTAGCCCATTACCATTGCCCACCTGCAGGCATTGTTCTGAAACAAAATCACAACACTAAGTCACAGTCAAATTATTAACACTACCACCCTCACTCTAGTAAGTTTTAATCACCAACAAATTCAATATACTATGTTGTGTATACTGATCACGACTGATGGATAACTAGCTTAGATTATCAATACTTACCAGTTTGATGGATCACAAGACTGCACACACTGGCAAAGCTGAGGAACATCTTGACAGCCATCATCCTCTTTGTTAGCTACTTCTTGTGTGCAACCTTAAAGATTAGTACATGGTCATGCTTATGGTGACAGTACCACCACTAGTACTGAATATGGATAGCATGGAATTTAGTTTGGTCATGAATAATATTAACTCTGCACTTGTTTGGTATCACATTGTGTTTGTGTTGAAGCATCATGTTGACTATCATGAATACCTATGCAAACAGGTCATGTGCAGCTGAAGTGCAAGTGTGGCTTCTTAATTCCCAATTTGTCGTGAATTGATTACAGCTACAGAGTCCAGCCATGCAAATCAGATTCTGATACATTAACAACTACATGTTGGGGCTAGAATCTTATTTATATAATAATTATGATGATTATAACTCTGTACTGAACATCTTGAATTACTGTACATCAATGTAAACATTCTGCATTGCTGAAGATAATTATTTATGTTTTGGAGTAGAATTTTCTTCAGCTGACTGCAGCAATAAATCTTTGGGGGAGCTCATTGACAAATAGTTGCTTATCCTTGTGAAAGAAGGTCGTTTAGAATGAACAGGGTTCCTGGATAAAAATTCAATACTGTTTAAACTTAGGCCCAGTGGATTGGACACTAAAATAATGTATCAATCTTACCAGCATTTGACCATGAGTTGGTAGATGGCTCTTGGACATCCAGGGGGAGGGGGTTCATGATACCCTGTATTGATTTGTCTTACAACTTCACTGTTTGAAAACTGTGAGAATGGCTTCTTCCCAACCGACCAGATCTCAAACAGCACCATACCATAACTCCACACATCACTGCAGAGGCGTGGCCAGAGCTATTGAACCGGTAGGGCACTGTTGTGTATGTGCAAAAACTTTGACCACACCCACTAATTAACATCTTTAGGCCCTTTTTTTTTTTTTTTTTTTTTCTCTATAATATGTTTATGCGAGGTATGCAAAGGTACATGTGTCAGTGATAAGCACTAAATGATACATGCACCAAATAACTTGAAATACACACTGAGTGACAGTGACAATACAACAAAATTAATGACACAACACCAATACTAATGTAAGTGAAACCATACTAACAGATTGCGTTTGAAAGATGAAATAGAAGTAGAAGCCATGACACTTGGAGGAAGAGAATTCCACAGTGAGATAGTTTTAGGGAAGAAAGAATTTAAGAAAGAATTAGAATGAGCATAGGGTTGTACATAAATACTTGAATGGCTACTACGTGTATTGTAATTAATTTGACGTAGAGTGGTTGGGATATCGGGAAACTCAAAACGTCCATTAACTAGGTTGTAGAAATAGCTAAGACTCAGATATTTCCTGCGAAAAGATAGTTCAGGCAGCGAGCTCTGTTGTAGGTTTTCGGAGTAGCTAGAGCTCCAACTTTTGCAGCACATTTTCAGAGCAAACCTCTGGACCGACTCCAGCTTCTGGATGTCTTTAATCAAGAAAGGGTCCCATACTTGTGATGCATATTCCAGATGTGGTCTTACAAGCGAGGTATAAAGCTGAAGTAGGGAAGGTGTTGAGGACATACTGTAGAACTGACGGTAGAGGAGTCCAATGACCTTTCTTGCTTTATTTGTAATTTCCCTAATGTGAGCAGACCATGTTAAATCATCTGTAAGCACAACTCCAAGATACTTATACTGGTGGACTCTTTCCATTGGTTGACCATTAAGAGTGAGTGTGCAGTTAGGAACAGATCTTCCACGGCGTCTGGAGACGATCATAAATTTACATTTCTTTGAATTAAGTGTTAATTGGTTCACATCAACCCAATTAGCTATTTTGTTTACATCCTGTTGCAGTTTAAAATAATCTTCGGGGCAGTTAATCTCTCTGTGCAGTAGGAGATCATCGGCATACATTGTTATGTAAGTACCGGGGTTCAGATGTTCACTTGCCGAGTCATTAATATATATCAGGAAAAGGAGGGGACCCAAGACAGAGCCTTGGGGAACACCTGATAGAACTGGAACAGTTGATGATGTTTTTCCATCCAAGACAACTGCTTGCTCCCTACCCTGTAGGTAGGAGAACAACCAGCCTAGAATGTGTTCATTAACACCAGAGGTCTTGAGTTTTTCCAGTAATGATCGATGGGGAACAGAGTCAAAAGCTTTGCGTAAATCAAAGAAGGTGGCACAGACCTCCTTGCCTATGTCCATTGACTCGAGCCATTTATGCACAACATCCAGCAAGGCAGAAACTGTAGATCTTCCAGAACGAAAACCCCATTGCTGCAAAGCCAAGGGCATGGTTGATTCAATGTGCTTCAAAATATGCTTGTATAGATGTTTCTCCAATAGCTTACTTAGTACTGATAGTAGGGAAATTGGGCGATAGTTACTAGTTTGGCATGTATCATTACTCTTTGGTACTGGCACGACTGACGATCGTTTCCATTCTCTTGGAACCTCACCAAGCTGTATAGACTTATTGAATAAGATTTTAACTCCTTTAGCAATGGTTGGAGCTGTAGCCTTAAGCATAGCTGCTGAGACATCATCTGGACCGTTTGCCTTCATAGTATCCAAGGAAAGCAGTAGTTCTAGAATCTCATCTTCGGTGCACAGAAGTTCTAGAGGACAATCAGATGAAGTGGTAGCATATAAGTCACGATCATTCACCGTTAATGGGGGTACACTCGTATTAAAACAGTTAGAGAAATAGTTATTCAAAATTTCTGCTTTTCCTTGATCATCCGAGATGAGCTCACCATTGTCTGACTTAAGGACAGGTATTCTACTTTCCTTTTTTGTCATAATTTTAGTTGCCTTCCAGAAAGATTTTGGATTTGAAGGATTAAGGGAGTTAAAAAATTTCTTTTTTGCATATTTCAGCTTGTTTGCCACTTGGTTACGTTTCTTTTTGTATGCATTCCAGTGATTGGGATAGTTACTCCTCTTTGCTTTTCTATAGGCAAGATTCCTTGCCCGCATTGACTTAGTTAACTCGATATTTATCCATGGGAGATTGCGTTTAGCTTTGATTGTTGTGTGTGGAATGCATTGATCCATGATAGACATAAACATTTGCTTCCAACTCTCCCAAGCTTGATTGATGTCACCAGACAGGAGACTGTCCCAGTCAATTGAATCCAACAAGTTGTTTGCAGTATCGAAATCAGCCAGATTGTACCGCCAGACTTTCCTTGCATTAGATTTAAGTGGGTTGTTTGTTTTCCATTTTAGTGAACACTGTATACCATTGTGGTCTGATGTACCCAAGGGAGGAATAACACAACACGATGATAACAATATAGTTTCAGAAACCAGAGCCAAGTCTATGAGTGATGCATTGCCTTGGGGACTCATGTGGGTGTCTTCTTGGACTGCCTGAGTAAGAGAGAAACTATGCAATATATTACACAAATCAGCAAACAGGGGGTGGGATGGATTTTTAACATTAACATTGAAATCCCCCAGAAGTAAAAACTTTGAGAAAACGTTAACATTAACATCTTGAAGACAAGTATATAAAAAATCAAGTACATTAGGAGGTGAGCTCGGGGGACGATAAAAAAGGCCTACATGAATTTTGTAAGAAAACTTAAAATTAACAATAGAAAGCAACATAAATTCCAAATCATAAGGTTGTTTGAGTACAATCTCAGAATGTAAGTCGGATCTTATATAAAAAGCAATCCCACCTCCGTGTCTATTTCTATCTAACCTAGTTACATTATAATCGTTAATTGTAATTTCACTATCAGATATGTCATCACCCAACCAGGTTTCTACGATACAAACAATATGAGGGGAACTAGTAGCACAAATCAGCCTAAGTTCATCTATTTTAGGAATTAAACTTCTAGCATTAAAGTACAAAATATTAAGGTTAGAAAAATCATTTTCCTTACCAGTAGTTATTTGTCTAAAAAAACACCCTTATCAGGGGACGCAGCTGAACTGTGGTGACTGCTGTGTGAGTCAGACTGACTGGAGTTAGGGTTGGGTTGGGTTGGGATGGGTTTGGGTTTTGCGATCGCAATCAAATCTTGCAAGCCAGTTTCAGAATTTGCACTGTTTTATCGATTCTGATGCTTCTGGGAAGAAAGCAGGGTTTATTAGGCATAGAAGCAGCTGGTTTATCCCTTGTATTCTGTAAGGATATCATAGATACTTGTTCAATATGCATTGCAAGAAGCTTTGAATGCTAGGGCCTGGATGTTGTTTGGTAGGGCCTAGGCCCTACCAGGCCCGCCCTTGGCTCCGCCACTGATCACTGTCAGTTGAGTACTTCTTGTAAAGAAGTGCCTAAATTAATGCTGAGCCTTAATTTTTTTTTTTTTTGTAGTAACAAGCAAAACTCACCTCAGGTGCCATGGCCATCCGTTTTACTGGCAATTTGGTTCCCTTGGCCTTGCAAGTATAGTATGTCTCTTGTAACAAATCTCGAGCCAATCCAAAGTCCCCAATCTAAAGGAATCATGTAGCATCAAATTGGGATGATTGACATATTATGAATTAAATTTTGTGGACAAACTTTGCAATTTAGGTCATCATCAAGCAGAATATTCCTTGCTGCAAGGTCTCTGTGGATGAACGATTTACTAGCAAGATACTCCATCCCTGCTGCTATCTACTTGGAGAATCGAAGAAACTTCAACTGCAATTCTTTAAAGCTCTGATCGCTACAATTGTGATGGGAAGATATAAAATGTATTAAGTAAACTTTCTCTCACTTACTCTAAAGGAATTGAGCACAGGTACCCTCTTAGATCACCATTTGCCATTAACTCAATGCATATCATAGCCTGGATAGACATTGTGTGGTGATGCAATACATATTTGTAGTTTTGCTAACTCACTGGATCTTCAACTCTGACGACTCCATAGAGCTTGACGACATTGGGGTGGGAGAACTGTCCCATGATGGCTGCCTCCTGTAAGAATATCACCTTCTCCTCCTCCTCTGGTAGCTCTGCTCTCAGTGTTTTAATGGCTAGTTCCTTTGTGGTTCCAGAAATGGACCAAGTTGCCTTATGCACCTCACCAAACTGACCTGAACCAAGCTGCTCTTGAATACTAAAAATACAATGTCATTCTAGCATCAGATTAGCTGAGAGCTCTAGCACATGTTGTACACACCTTAGCTGATTTCTTGGGATCTCCCTGTATTTTTAGAGGCTAATTGTGAGTAGAGATGAGTAGTTGTGGAGGCAGGAGCCCAATAAATATCATTCTCAACAAAGAATTCCAGCTTATTGTAAATTTGCATTTGTATGTTACATAAATAATTAAGTCGACTGACATTTGCACTGCTCGATTCACAGCTATCTTTCTTTCTCTCTTCCTGTAATCACAATTATTTTCGACAATATTAGCTGTACTTATGTCTGTTGTACATGTGATAATTTACCTCTGTGGGCACATGCATACCAGCTAGTTCAAATATCATTTGCTCTTTTGTGATGTTGTCTTCTTCAATACCAATCTAAAGTGAAATCGTCCCAGCAAAGATGGCATCAAATTTACACATTTTAAGCCTCATAATAATACTATCTATAGCCAAATTGTAGTACCAGTATAACTTACTTCTGACAGTGAAGGATGCTCATAAGTATCATCCTTAGATGAGTTGGCTTCAGATTCAGCCTCCATTTCATAGATATGCACTTCACTGTCTGAAGTTGGGTCTCTTTGTGATAGTGTTTTTGGGCCCACAGAATGACAAGGTACAGGCTCCAGTTCATGATATGTATGATATCCTTCTGACATGTTCTGATTTGCAACCACTGTTGCATTATTTACTGCGATGCTGCCAGGTGGAAGGCTGTCATTGGTACAGTCATAAGTAGGATTGTTCAAGGTAGCACTATGACCTGCTGTTTGCAGAAATGAGAAGTATTGAATTTTAAGAATGCACATGTTTTGAACTTCAATCAGTAAGTACGCTTATTAGTTACCATTTGAAATATCCTGAAACTGCTCATTGGTGTGGGTGACAGAAGATTTCTTATTTTGTTTTTTAGATATTACGACAGCGACAAAGAGTGATGTGATAACCGTGAGAAAAATCACTGCAAAGATGGCTAACACAACACCTGCTATTACACCAGGTTGACTGCTAACCCGTCTTGACACTGTTCTGCTGCTATCATCCTCAACTGATTCTAAGGGCGTGCTTTCAATCTCAGTAGAGTCCTGTGCTGCAGGCTCACTAGTCGTAGAATTTTCTGTGGTCTGCTGCACAATTGTAGTCTCTTCTGTAGTAATAAATGGCTCAGTAGAAGTAGATACAGGGGGAGTTGGGTATGGTCTGTCTGAAGTGGCCCCACTGGCCATGGAGGAACTTGTCCTAACAATATCATCACCATTGGAAGCTTCTATTGGCCCTGGATTATGAGTGGTTCCAGTACTAGTGCAGCTGAAAGCTGTTGCCCTACAATTATATGTGGCTGTAACCACACAAAAAAAGTACACAGCTATGATGTCATCACAAATTTGATAATTGTGATATCACTTACTTGTGTCAATCTCAATAATGGGTGCTGCTCGAGTCAGTGTGTTCAGCACTCCTCCATTGCTCCCAATTGAGACAAGGCAGTCAGCTTGATTCCGAGGGTTAACACTGGCATACCACACATACTCACTACTTGCACTCTCTGTTGTAATCACCACCACTCCTCTGTTACTCTCTCTAGCATTCTCCACATAGAAGCCAAGTACGTCTCCAGGCCGGAATGCGATGTAGTCTCGTGGTGAAGGGGTCACTTGAACTGCACCATTACTCAGTGATATAGAGGTGAACCTGTTGTTTCCCACCAGATTGTAGCATCCAGAACCAAACGACCCTGGGGTACCCCATAATGGCATTGTGGGGGTAGGCCTCCAGACTTGGAGATTAAGAGTGTAGTGTTTCTGATCCATGTCCCCTCCCTCATGTACATCCACCCTCCACTCTGTGATGTTTCCACAGCAATGAAATTTATAGCTTGGGATGATCGCCTGGTGGTGTTGGACGATTTGACCATTTCCACTCCCATAGTTAGTAAAGCTTGGTAGGCCATCACTATTAGCCGTTTCTATGCATTGGTCTAAGAAGAGGGAATACAGTAGCTAGTTACATATTTTTGTCTAACTCCCAGGCCAAAACAATAGGGATCTGTGAAAAATTACCCCCTTTTTCAGATCTTATCACAAAAAAGCCTGATTATCATCAAGCTTGATAGTAGCTTCACCACCAGGAACTTCTATTACAATTAGCTGCTTTGTTAATGCTATCTCTTACCAGTCATTTGGATTATGAAGCTCCATTGAAGGTAGGCCACACAAAGAAACCCAGTAAACAGCATCTTGCTTGAGACTTTTCATCTCCTAGCTTGGAGCTGGGACTGGCTAATAATAATAAGTAGCAGGTTGAAGCTCCATAGCTACTCTGGTGCATGCCTCAAAATGCCACCAGGGACCATGTTAATGTGTTGGAATATGACAAAAAAAGATAATTACATGGCGATTATTTCTTGCACAAAATAATAGTAGTAATGAATCGGATGATAATGGTTTTGTTCGGAAACAAATTTCTATAGTTAATGATGTGCACTAATAATATTCTTTCTCATGCTCATTTACCTTCACTACCATATTCACAGCATATGCATTATTCCTCTCTGTGATAATGCTCGTAGTATAAGCTTCATTCTGCTCCATTTTGATGCCACCAGCAACCTCTGAGTTGGTGTAGATGTGTACAGATGTATCTAGAAGCGCCATTTCATGAGCTTCATTGGATGTTATACCTGTCATTCTGACAGATTCTTCACTGGTTTTAGTGATACTTCTTGAGATGTAAGCTTCGTTCTGCTCCATTTCACTGTCACTATTACTACCCACTATGTGTGTGGATTTACCCGGAAAAGCTATTCTGTGAGCCTTTATATTATTGGCTGTGAGTGTTCCGATAGATTCTCCATTGACTCTCTTTATCTTCCAACAGACACCTGCTGAGACAGCCACAATAGTGATAGTGATAGCTGTTATGAAAACAGCTGTTCCCCCAATTATAAAGAGGGTGAAGGATATTCCATCTTCAGTTGATTGCCCTTGGTCCTTATCTGACATATCAATAATTATTGATTTTGACATACTATTAAGTGGGTGATTTGGTTTTGCAATATCTCTGCTGGTATCGGGAGATAGAGAGAGGCTGAAAGAAGGCTCGGGTGTACTGGCTGGAGCATTAGACACCGATGAGCTTGAAGGTTGTGAAGCTAATGAAGTCGAGGGTGATCTAAAGCCAGATATTGAGGTACTAACGATAATGGTAGAGCTACTGACAGCACAGGGTGGTGGAGTAGGTGCTATTTGTGGACAGTTGAAGGTTACTGCAAAATCAATGAAAGATTATAACAGTTTTAAAAAGTCAGAGCCAAATGAGATTACTTACTTGTTGACATTGATATGACTGGTGCTGCTCTTGTCAATGTGTTCAAATCTCCACTGCTCCCAACCGAATAGGTGTTGAGGCAACCTCCTTTCTGAGAAGCAACACTGGCATACCACACCACTTCGCTAGTAAACGTGACACTGCTAAGCAGGACTACTCCTCTATTATTGTCCACAACATTCTCCATGTAAAATCCAAGCACATCTCCAGGTCGAAACTGTGTGTACTTTCCAGGTGTTGGAGTCACCAAAACTCTACCAGCTGTTAGTGATACCGGAGAAATTCTCTCGTTGCCAGCTAAACTGTAGCTCCCAGTACCCAACTGAGTGTCCATTTCTTCAGTTGGTGATGGTCTCCAAATCTGCAGATTAAGTGTGGTAATCCATTGATGTTCACTGCCCACTGGGTGTACGTCCACTCTCCATACTGTAACGTTCCCACAGCAGTAAAACTGATAGCTTGGGATGATGGCTTGGTGGTTGGTGAGAATGCGTCCCCCTCCTCCATCACTGTAATCGGTGAAGCTTGGCAGATTATTTCCATTGCCTACTGTCAGACATTGATCTATTAAAAGAACACACAACTCTAATTTATTAGAACAGTGACTAACTACAACATAAACAACTAATGTACGTAGCTCCATGTGGCTTGCTCACCAGCAGGTTGAATTATGATGGTCCACAGAAGACAAATGAGACTAAAGAATATCATTTTCATGCGTTTTTTTTTTAGTTTTTGATATTGTATAGACAGGTACTGTTATAAATCTCAGCTGTGTACATGCCTTAAAGTGACACCAAATATGATGTAAATGTATTGGAATGTACAGATGCAATAATTGTGGAGACAATAGTTAAAGTATTAACAATAATTATCATATACATAGTCTAGAGATTATTACCACACACTATAACATAAAATTAATAGCTGTTAGATATAGTCATACACATAATAGTCATCAACAGCTTCATTCGTACATTTTATTGCTGTCTGAGTCACTTTTTGGATAGTCGTATGTCCTCTCACTAGCATGATCATGTGATATCACCTCTTGACTTTTATCTATTACAGTAGACACAATAATTACATCACAATTATGTCATAATTCTGTATTTCAGGTACTTACCATCAAATCTCTCGGGTGATTCCAAGTACCGATTGGCAGCAGTGATACAAACATTTCTACCCTGTCGTGCCCTCAGTCGTACAACAACAATGACAATTGATAGTATGATTGTACACATAATCACAGATAGTACAACCAGCACAACACCAGCTATTATACCAGGCAGTGTGTCCATTTCATCACTTGCTGGTACTCCTCTATTTTCTGAGTCATCATCAGGATCACTGGGAGCTGCAGTGTTTGTACTACCTGATAACGTATTTGATGGTGTAGGCGTTTTCTCTATCACTAAGAGACCGCTTTGAGTTGGCTTCATATCCAGAGAAGCACTGATGGTTTGTACAGTTTCAATGATGGTTGGAGCTGGATCGATTATTTGATCTGGGCCCAAAGTGACTCCCTGCTGAGCACAAAATGGAGATGTGGTGTTTTGAAATTCGCTCACTAGGCATGGTCTGATGTCACGATCTTGGTAGAAACTCGGAGGCTGAAGTGGGACAACATTGCTCCTTATTAGCGGCGTGGATGAAATAAGAAGAAGTGGCTGGCAAAAATAGAATCCACCAATAGGATTGCTCACCTACAGAGAAAGAATGAGTCCCAGTTTAAGACAGATATTAAAACTTTTGCGATGAAAAGAGGTATGTCTCTTCAATTATATGTAGGGGTGTCATAAGATGCCATAAGACCCTTGTGTATCAGTCCCTATCATACATGTTATCAACCATTATCCCTAACTTACCACTATTCTTG
The DNA here is from genome assembly GCA_964291365.2 of Stappiaceae bacterium. Classification (GTDB taxonomy): domain Bacteria; phylum Pseudomonadota; class Alphaproteobacteria; order Rhizobiales; family Stappiaceae; genus JBDWFY01. The sequence continues at coordinate 21,781 of OZ219999.1, read as the reverse complement.
AAGTATAGGTCTCTCTTATTAGTCCAACATCAAATTGCACTTCCTGAAGTAGTGTGACACTTGCTGGATTGAACTGTGTGTTATCAGGAACACTAAAGAACCACTGTATCCTAAGTGTGTCAGGCTGGCTGATGTCTGTGACAAATACACTGCAGACAAGCTGAAGTTGGTTGATGGCATAGGGGTCACAAATCAACTGGCCACTGGGGGGTTCTGCTATGTAAACATACTCACACTGACTCAATGCAACTCTGCTAAATGCTAGCAAGAGTGGTGCAATGGCTGACAGTAAAATCATCTTCTTTCTGAGTCAAAAATACTGGTATAATGCTTTGTACAATTGCTATGTATGTGTAGCATAATATCCGCAGCTAGGGTGGGCTGGATGAAGCCATAACTGCCAACACCGGTTAATTTAATTTAGCATTGTACTGTAGTCTCAGATGTCATTGTTTATGGACATTGGTTGATTGGACATCCACTACACAAGAACAAAAGCATTACCACATCACCGTATTGGGATGACAGCTAAGTGGTCATGGATGGCTATAGCTAGGCAAGCAGCTATGTTGTAGAATATGTGTATCTAGGGAATTGTTGATGCCTTATATATAGCATGACTGTAGTAAAGAGGATATACGTGTATCCGGTATCAGAGGAAACTCACTCCAAATAGTGGAGGGAGTGAGTGTTCGGTCAATTTGGCTACTAGTCCCATAACTGAACATGTTTTGTGCCTGATGTCAAAATAGTTGATCATGGAATTTGTGTATATGCATATGTATGCATGATAGAAAATAATTATTATGATAGTATTTCTATGAATCTGATATTCGGCCTCGGATCAAAAGATGGAAGGATAATAAAAAGGAGCTTGGATGCCGTATAATCATGTTATAACTTAAGTTAGATGTGCATATTATTAATATAGAGTGTAGTACAGTTATTATAGAATGTTCAAGTCAATATCAGTCAGTACTAGAGTTACTAGATTAGGCCAGTAACATGTGTAAGAAATTAATGATGATCCTTATAAGTGTTCTGCAAGTCAAGGTAGAGGGACTGAGCTTCTGAAAGAGGAGCTCCCAACATCCTAGCTCTCTGAGAGGCATCTTCATCAACCCACTGGAGCATCTGAGCTTTGAGATAGTTACATATCTTTGAGAAACTGGGACGCTCACTGTGAACTGGATGCCTATATATGCAATGTAGTGAGGTAATGTTGTAAGGAAAGGAATGGTGCAAATGAGAGGTATAATTTAGTGAAAATGTAAAAATTGTAAGTACCAGCAGTCAACCATGAGCTGGTAGATGGCTCTTGGGCATCCAGGGGGAGGGGGCTGGTTGTACCCCGTGTCAATCAGATTAATGGCTTCTTTGTTTGAAAGCTCTAAAAACGGCTTCTTCCCAACTGACCAGATCTCAAACAGCACCATACCATAGCTCCATACGTCACTGTCAGTTGAATACTTTTGATAGTGTAGAGCCTGGTATAGTAATAACAGAAGTACATGTTTCAGTATAATAGTTGCAAATCTGATTCTGTTTAGTAGCTAAAATGCACCTCAGGTGCTGTTCATTTTACTGGAATTTTTCCAGTCTTAGATTTTGGAGTGTAGTATGTCTCATACATCAAATCCCTAGCCATTCCAAAATCCCCTATCTGGTAAAATTTAGATAAAGAGTTAAACAGTAGAAAATTATATATACTGATTATTTGGTTACTTTTCAATTCAGAATATCATCCAGAAGTATATTCCTTGCTGCTAAGTCTCTGTGGATGAATGATTTCTTGGAAAGGTAATTCATTCCTGATGCTATTTGCTTTGAAAATTTCAAAAATAGCCTCTCCTTTTCCACAACATTTTCTTTACTACAAGTATTGGCATAAAAGTGAAACTAATGAATGAATTTGTTGTTGAAAACCATACTAACTCTAGATCAGGAGCTAGTGAGCAGAGGTAGCCATTTAGATCACCTTGGCTCATCAGCTCAATGCATATCATAATCTGCAGAAGAGATACAGCCATTATTATTGCGAGAGCAACACAAATATTATTTTTACTCACAGGTTTTCCCACTGTGACCACTCCATAGAGCTTGACGACATTGGGGTGGGAGAATTGTCCCATGATGGCTGCCTCCTGTAAGAACCTCACTTTCTCCTCTTCTGGTAGCTCTGCTCTCAGTGTTTTAATGGCTAGCTCCTTTGTGGTTCCAGAGATGGACCAAACTGCCTTACATACCTCACCAAACTGACCTGAGCCAAGCTGCTCTTGAATACTAAATTGAACAATTAACGGTCATGAACATGTGGTTAAAATTTCGAAATTTACATGACTTCATGTCTTGGGATCTCTCTGTACTCTTTCATAGCAAGCAGAGAGTAAAGATCAGAGACTGTGGAGGCAGGATCCCAGTAAAGGTTATTGTCAAAGAACTACAGCTTATTATAAGTCTATCAAGAAAAATTAATAATATCGTTAGTGACATTGGGTTGCTTATTCAACTAACTTTTCCATTTTCTATTTCATAATGGCTTTCTTCCACTTTAGCCGCACTATTAGCCATTGGGCAGTGAGCATGTGTATCATGTGCTTTGGTTTCTGAAGTGGTGGTGACTTGGGATGCACTGAGACCCACTGAATAATAAAACACTTCAGATTTATCATCAACATCTCCTAAACTCCTCTGTAGTTCACAGTTGACTCTTGCATGACTATCATCTGCATAACCATAGACGGGATTGTTCATATCAGCTCCTCTCTCTGCACAAATCAACACAAACACAACTTGACACAACTGACTACGAATGATTTCTTTCAGCTCACCGTTGTTTCTATGTGAACTTAATATCTTGGTGTAGGCATTAAATTTTTTTCCTTTCTGTGATAGAACAAATATTGTTATGGCAGCAATAAAAATTGCTAGCAAAATCAATACTACCGCAATCAGTATGAGAACCACTATAATGAGACCAGTTTGATCTCCTGATCTTGGTGTGTGGTCATTAGAATCCTCTGACTGGGTGGGTGTGATGTAAGGCGTGGTGGTATTTCGGACAACTTCAAGGGTATCAGAATTAACTGAAATTGTCTTAGTAGATGTTGTGTCTTGAAGCGTTGGCTTTGTGGTTGTGGGTATTAAATTAGAGCTGATTAAAGGAGGTTGGGTGGGTGAATTTAATCCGATAGAGCCAGGTATGGACGATGAAGGTATGGCTTTATTTGTTGAAACAGGCTTTGATGAAGAAGAGAATAAAATTGATGTGATATGAGTAGCTGAGGTAGTCCTAGTGGTAGAACTAGGACATGGCGGAGGGGTGGTAATTATCTGAGGACAATCATACGTTGCTGCAGTAATGGAAATTGCATGAAAAATTACACAGATAGTTGGACATTTCTCAACAATAGCTTACATGCATCGATCTCAATGACTGGTGCTCCACGAAGCATTGTATTTAAGGTTCCACTGCTCCCAATTGAGACAGGGCAGCCTAAAATCTGAGAATTAGAAATACCAGCATGCCATAATATCTCATGAGTGTAGCTATCTGATGTAAGCACCACCACTCCTCTATTATTGTCCCTAGCTCTTTCTACATAGAAGCCAAGCACATCTCCAGGTTGGAATGGAATGTAGTCTTGTGGAGAAGGTGTCACTTGAACGACATGATCCCTCAGTGATATAGAGGTAAACCTATTGTTTCCGATAAGGTTGAAGTTTCCAGAGCTAAGTGAATTCACTGTGGGTGACGGTCTCCAGACTTGGAGGCTGAGTGTGTACTCTTTATTATCCCTCCCCCCTCCTGGATTTACATCTACCCTCCACTCTGTCACATTGCCGCAGCACTGAAACTGGTAGCTTGGAATAATGGCTTGATGGAAGCGAGGAATCTGACCTTCTCCACCTCCATAATCAGTGAAACTTGGTAGACCCTGACCATCAGTCGACTCTAGGCATTGTTCTGTGAAGAAAAATTATCATGCTAAAGTAAAGCTAGACTGTGAGTCTCTTACCCGTTTGTACGACCATGAAACTTTTTAGACAGGCAAAACATAAAAGAACCCTGTCCAATGACGTTGCTGTCATCTTTCCATCGATATCTGCGCTGAAATGATGATCAATCAGCTGCGCTGCATATTAATAAACTTCCTACCGGAAGCGCGCTCGTATACGATTGAGTGACGTAATTGATTGCGCATGCGTAAAAGTATTGGCGAATGACATGATGAATATTAATAAACACGGGTTTTACCCACAATCAAATTATAGTCAATCGCAGATCAACTTTTAGCAAAGTTAGTTATTTATTATATTATATTACAGATCCTCAAGTTGTAAATAAGCATCCTGCAAATCTTTGTACAAGTCCACAGCTTCTGTGAGGGGTGCTCCAAGCTCTCGTGCCCTCGAATCAACACCCACCTGATCCTCCTCTCTCCATTCCAGCAATGCATCACTAGACATGCTTAGATAGTGGCTAATCTCACTGAATGGAGGGCGCTGTGAGTGAACAGGATGCCTGCCGGGAAAAAAGCGAAATATTGACAATCATAACAGTGCATCTTCTCAAGAGCTATAAGCCAGAATCAACAAACATGTCAAGCATTGGAAACAATTACTGCTCAGTTGTTCATACCAGCAGTCGACCATGAGTTGGTAGATGGCTCTTGGGCATCCAGGGGGAGGGGGCTGGTTGTACGCCATGTTGATCTGTCTGAGAACATCACTGTTTGAAAACTTTGAAAATGGCTTCTTCCCAACTGACCAGATCTCAAACAGCACCATACCATAGCTCCACACATCACTGTTGGTTGAGTATTTCTTATAGAAGAGGGCCTATAAATTTTAAACAAATAGGTAGCTAATATAATACTCCATTTAATAATGGGGAATTTACCTCAGGAGCTGTCCATTTGATTGGAATCTTGGCCCCTTTAGACTGTGCTGTGTAGTAAGTCTCATTCATCAAATCTCGAGCCATTCCAAAGTCCCCTATCTATATTCAACAAAATAGCTTAATCTACAGTGCTATTAAGCGATCTTCTACCTTGCACGTTAAAGTTTCATCCAGCAGAATATTCCTTGCTGCCAGATCTCTATGGATGAATGACTTGCTAGCAAGATACTTCATTCCTGCAGCTATCTGCTTGGAAAATTGCAGAAACTGTATCTCCAACTCCTTGGAATTGAAAGTACTGCAATGTAAGGAAAAAAAACAAAAACACGATCATGTGCATTGATGTCTAGTTACACATGTGATGACTTACTGTGGATTAAGGGAGCAAAGATGACATCTAAGGTCTCCATTGGTCATTAATTCCAGACAAATCATCATCTATGTTAAGGAAATTCAATGCTAGCAACATCCTGTGTATACTACACACTCAAGTTGTTCATAAAACTTACTGGATCTCCCATTGTGACTACTCCATAGAGCTTGACGACATTGGGGTGGGAGAACTGTCCCATGATGGCTGCCTCCTGTAAGAACCTCACCTTCTCCTCCTCTGGTAACTCTGCTCTCAGTGTTTTAATGGCTAGCTCCTTTGTGGTTCCAGAGATGGACCAAACTGCCTTACATACCTCACCAAATTGGCCTGACCCAAGCTGATTCAATATCCTGTATAAACAAATTGAAACCATAATATCATTCTATGAAAGTAGTTTTGTAACTACCTCACTTGGTTCCTGGGAATCTCCCTGTACTTTTTTGAAGCAAGCTGAGAGTAAAGATCTGTTGCAGTTGAGGCAGGAGCCCAGTACACTTTCTCCTCTTCGAAAAATTTAAGCCTGTTGTACACCTACAAGTGCAAAATGATTATAGGATAGTTTGAGTACGTAATATTATGACAACAAGCTCTTTTAACGGCCAATAATTATCACACTAAACTATCCATTCTATAGCCATAGTAGGCATTGCCTTTATGCAATTAGAGCACCAGCTGTGTTTACTAGTACCTTGATATCTTGCATGTCATAGTGTCCCTCCCAAGTGCTTCTTTCATCCTAAAGTGGTAAGAATCAAGTGGCATTACCACAATGGCATAATAGACTCTCTACAAGTGCACGAGTATGCCAGTGGGAGTTTTATGATTCCTGCACTTACCCAAGTTGGAACATAGACTCCTGCAGAGTCAAACACATCTGTTGAGTTCACTTCAGAATATTTAATACCCTATTAAGAGCAGATATAATTAGCTAGCATTGTCAGTAAACATGTACTGCTATCATGTGATGTTTTCATAGGCTCACTCCATAATTGGGTTGGTTTGGATCCTCATAAATAATATTGGACTCGGCTCCAGTTGCTCCTGCTTCGATGCACTGGTAGGTGTGGTCACTTCTCAAGATGTTCGTTCCATTTGAAGCAAGGTTGGGAAGACTTAAAATGCTCGGACCAACAACATGGTAGACATCTGATCGATTAATAATGACAGGGTTTGACTCGGACACTGCGGGAAATTCATTAGCAATAGTTTCAGAAGCAGGGCTGTATCTGATCCCAGGCATGGGAACAGCAGGCTCAGGAGATGTGTCTACAGATTCATAGGATGTCTCAAATTCATCATCTAGGATAAAAAAGTGAAAATAGAAAGGTCATTGCTTAGGCTAAAGGTTTCATACTACACATTAAACAAAAACAAACATACCTAATCTCTCGTAGTTTTTGTTTGAAAATCCAACTCTTGTATGCACAACACCATATGTATCCATTCTCTTACCAACTCTTCTTCTCTTGAAGATGAAAACAATAGTGATGATCAATAAAGTTGCCAGTACTAGTACAGCGAGTATGGCTACTATAGCTCCTGCCACTAGTTCTCCCAGATTGTTTGAATCATCAGACACCCCAATTGGAAGTAGGGGACCTGTTGTAAGGGCATCATCTATATCATTGATATCATTTGGATCTGTTGTATCAATAACATTAACTGTAGGCAGAGGTGGGGTTTGATATCCATCATTGGTTACTGTAACAGTTGTCGGAAGTGGCTCATTTGTAGGACTTGGTGCTTGTGTACTAGTAGTAGTGAGTTGAGAAACAGTATTTGTCATAGATCTAATTGTGCCACGGGTAGATAAAATTATGCTGGGAGTAATAGAATTTGCATTGATGCCAACAGTTGGACTAGCTATGGGTAATGAAGCACTAATACTCGGTATAGAGAGAGATGAAGGACATGAGTAGATTCCTGTGTATGCAAGGCAATAATTAATGATAAGGATAAATTATGAGGCTCATGATCACTTACTTATGGCTATCGAGATGGCTGGTGCATCATTTCTAAGAGTAGTCAAGGTTCCTAGTGGACTGCTTCCGATGAAGTAGTAGGTTGGCACTGTTGAGGCAATTTGATCATCAGTGTACCACACTGTATTATCACCAGGAGCACGTTGAATGTCTAGACCATCATAATAACCAGTGCTGGGTATGTCAACATAAAAGCCAAGTACATCTCCAGGCTGGAAAGGAATACCATACACTGGAGGAGAGGGCCGAAGTATTAATTCACCATCTTCAAATTCCTCAGGAATGTATATGCCTTGGCTACCAACAAGGCTATAGCAGCCAGTGCCTGTGGATTCATTAATAGGTGGTAATGGCCTCCAGACTTGAAGTCCTAATAGAGGGTAAGATGGAGCTGGTGGGACGCTCCTGGAGCCACGAGACCGTTCATCTACAGTCTCTCTTCGACGTCGTCGTTTGTCAGGGTCGATATAATTTGCAGAAATTTCCCAGGTAGTAATATTCCCACAAGTATCGTTGCAGTTTAGCCTGTAGCTTGGGATAATGGCTTGATGTTGGAGCCTTCTACTGAGCGATAAATACGGCGGCCTGGTGCGCTGACTGGATCTCCTGTTCATTATACAACCTTGAGTTAGAAAGATAAATAACTAATATCGTGCGAACTTTGAAGTAAGAGTGTCGAGCATAGCAACTTACAATGCACCTGGATGGTGAGGTAAAGACAAAAGAACAGCTGCAAGGCGGACATGGCTATCTCGATTCACAGTATATACAAAATCACTGGCACTTTGTCACACCTCACACCTCCAGGCTATTATCGTAAACCGGAAGCAGGCTATGCATGGCCTGGCTGTGACTATGGTTTATGGTTGTGTACATGTATCTGTGGAAACAGAAGCCACGATAGTGCAGCGTTCCCTACTACGGTATTATCGTAAACCGGAAGCAGGCCATGCATGGCATGGCTGTGACTGTGGTTGTGTACATGTATCTGTGGAAACAGAAGAGTTATAATTATCCCCTAAAGTTCATTTCCATGCCAGTCCCTATGACATACATAAACAGACAGCTGGTGCACTACCAAATCTGCATGACTTCACTGCTGGAATGTACAATGTCATGTTTGAAGTAATATTATTATAATTGTACAAAAAACACATTATACACACATTACAATGTAAGTAGAGCTAGTTAAGCTTAAATTTGAGTTTGATATAATTATTCATATGAGTGTATTAATGCCTGCTATAGTATTAATGTATGTATTCTGTAGGTCTTTGTAGAGTGACTCTGCTTCAGAGAGAGGTGCTCCGAGTTCCTTTACTCTTGAAGATATCATATCTGCTTCTTCGACCCACTGAAGCATGAGTTCTTTAGAGGTGCTCAAGTAGTGAATGATACTTGAGAATGGAGGACGTTGATAGTGTTCAGGATGCCTGAGAGAATAGTATGTACAATAAGAAAAATATATTGATGAATTTAAACCATGGTCAGAAGTGTTTGAAAATTATCAATCAGCAAAAAAAATTAGACCCCTAAAAAATTTTCTAATAATTAATGATAATTTGGCATACCAGCAGTCAACCATAAGTTGATAGATAGCTCTTGGGCATCCAGGGGGAGGGGGCTGGTTGTACCCTGTGTTTATCTGTCTTACAACTTCACTGTTAGTAAATTGTGAGAATGGTTTCTTCCCAACTGACCAGATCTCAAACAGCACCATACCATAGCTCCATATATCACTATTAGTTGAGTACTTTTTGTAGAGGAGAGCCTGTATGTGATATTACAACTATTACGTTGAATACAGTATACCATCAAAGAACCAGTTGTCTCAGATGTGATTAAGTTACTATTTAAGGCTTAATTAGGTATCTCTCGTGCATTCAAATTTTTCACATACCTCAGGTGCTGTCCATTTGATAGGAATCTTGGCTCCTCTAGTGGCTGTGTAGTAAGTGTCGTCCATTAAATCTCTGGCCATTCCAAAGTCCCCAACCTAATAACGATACATCATAAAATGTATGGAATTAAAACAACACATCATGTTCGATAGTGCAGATTGCTGTACTTTGCATGTTAAAGTTTCATCCAGCAGAATATTCCTTGCTGCCAGATCTCTGTGAATGAATGATTTGCTAGCAAGGTGGTTCATTCCTGATGCTATCTGCTTGGAGAATCGAAGAAACTGGATCTCCAGTGTTCTTGAATTCTGACTTCTGTTTGAAAACAGTGTCCAAACATTGCATTTTATTATGCATATCAAATAATATTAGCCATGTGGTCACACACCTCGGAGAGATAGACATGAGATAGTCTCTAAGGTCACCATTTGCCATCAGCTCCAGACAAATCATCACCTAAACAAGGTTTGTGAGGGCAAAGTGTATTGGCATGTGTGTTGTAACTTGAACTCATTCCACTCTTAATTTGGATGTGAGTAACTCACAGGATCTCCAACAGTGACTACTCCGTAGAGCCGCACAACATTAGGGTGACAAAATTGTCCCATGATGGCCGCCTCCTGTAAGAATCTCACCTTCTCCTCCTCTTTTGAGCCTGGTTTTAGTGTTTTAATGGCAAGTTGTTTTGTTGTACCAGAGATGGACCAAACAGCCTTGCAAACTTCACCAAATTGGCCTGAACCAAGCTGGGATGAAATCCTGAGACCAGCGTAGGGAAATTACAGTGAATTGCTAACATTACACATTCTGTATTTACATTATTTGGTTTCTTGGAATTTCTCTGTACTTCTTCGAGGCCAGTTGTATGTAGAGGTCAGAGGTTGTGGAGGCTGGGGCCCAGTAGACTTTGTCCTCATCGAAGAACTTGAGCTTGTGATACATCTAATGTGATACATGTAGTGATTTTTATTGTTGCATGTTCATGAGCTGTGCGTTATCATACCCTTGTTTCTTGCATGACATAATGTCCTTCCCAAGTTGCTCTCTCCTCCTACAGTAACAAACAAACTTAGATAGATACTTGAAAGTCTAAGATTGATCAACTAGTATCTGTGGACTATCTTACCACTGTTGGGACATAGACTCCAGCTGAATCAAACACATCTGCATGTGAGCTTGATTGAGACCTCTGAGAACACTACATGTATGTGCATGTTGTTGAAAATTATTGAAAAGCGTTACTCTAGAATCTTTGTGCTATACAACCAATACTATGAGAAAGTGGAAGGCATTTGTTACGCTTGATCAATCAATGATTTTTATCTTACCACATGTACAAAGCTTCCTGAAAGTGTTGGATCTCCAGCATAAACATTCTGCTCCCCATTAGCCAACTTTGTCTCGGCATAGTGACACACACTATTGATGGTAGAGGCACTCTTCTCTGAGCCATGAACTCCCACCTTTGTCCTGGCTGGTAGCTCAGGTGGCTTAGATGCATTAGGACCTTCATCGTAATAGCGTATGTGAGTTGCTCTCTCTTCGGAGAAGTGAGTCAGAGGAGGGTCTGTGGATATCTTCTCTGATGCTGTGTTGAATTTGACTGAGGTCTCTGTCTTGGCAGATGGTTTTGGGGGTGAATCCACGTATTCGTAGGTTGTATCAAATTCAGCTATGCAATTAGGAATAACAAACATGTAGTGTCAGTAGTGATCATAATCTGTCAACTATCCCCTCTCAGCTTTCCTCACAAAATTTTTACTAACACTGATTTTGTTACTTTTGCGAAGTATATGAATTATACCTTAATATGGAGAAAACTGCTCCCCTGCCCCACCCCCACACATACAAACAGCCCATCTCTTATTATGATACTATCATGCAATTATTTCGAACTGACCTGAATGTCGATGCATGTAGACTTCGTTTGAGATTGCTACCCCTTTATCGATCACATATCCATTCATCTTCTTCTTTTGTCTCTTGATGATTGCAATTGCAGACGCTACCACAAGGAGCATGATAAAGACCCCTCCTGATCCTGCAGCAACTATTGCACTTATCAATACAGGAGTATTAGCACCACTGCGACTAGAGTCTTGGACTGGATCATCAGTATTTTCTTCACTTGTTATGGGAATGGGGATATTGGAATCAACTCCTGTGATTATTATGATATTATTGTTATTTTCTCCTCCCCCTGGTGGGTCAGTGAAAGGGGTGGGCTCCAGAGTAGTGAAGGTGGGTACAACTTGTGACGTAGAACAGGAATATGTTTCTGTAAGCATGGGCAACAAAATTATGATTAAATTGATACTTATATAGCTAAATTTACCTGTTTTTATTGAAATAACTGGAGCTATCCTTCGTATTGATGTGTTTAAGATGCCATTGCTCCCAACTGAGTAGGGACAGCTGCCAGTTTGAGAGGTGGCCATGGATGGTGCAATACTGGCATACCACACTGTATTTCTGGATAAATTATCATCTGCAACCAGTACAACTCCATCATTAGCTTGCCTAGCTTCTTCCACATAGAAGCCAAGTACATCTCCAGGTTGGAACTGAATGCGGTCTTGAGGTGAGGGAGTCACTAGAGCTACTCCATTGCTCAGAGAAATAGAGGTGAACCTGTTGTTTCCCACCAGACTGTAGCAGCCAGTGCCAACGGAGTCATTCACAGTGGGTGATGGCCTCCAGACTTGGAGGTCTAGAGTATAGGCCCTCTGATGTCCTGGATACACATCCACCCCCCACTCTGTGATGTTCCCACAGGTAGTTTGATCACAGTCAAACTTGTAGCCGGGCATGATGGCTTGTTGCCGGAGTGAGATTGTAGTGAGTGCAGAGTCATCATCTCCAGCAAAATAATTCTGAAAACCTGGTGGACTTTCACGCAGCATGCAGTCTGCTTGAGCTGGAAACAACAAATTTAGTGGTGGTCACATCTAGCAAAGTATACCACTTTTAAGATTGCATCACTATGATTTACCTTGACTTAACTGGATTATCAAATAAAGATAAAAAGAGAATATTTTGTGAAATGAAGACATCTTCATCAAATCTGAAGTCAGAATTAAACTCAGTCTGCAGTTTGTCTTGATCTCAATTTAATCTGTTGCCCATGTAGTTAGTACAAGCTTCACTGCTTCTCCCTTATCTAATGTTATATAATAATGTAGCTAGTCATGCAAGCTTTACTTTCTCTCTCTAATCTGAAGTTAAATTTGATTGTGCTGCTAGCACTTATTGCACATAAGCTTGACATTCTCTGCCAGGTCTCGTGTCCTGTTTGTATATAAATATAACTATAGAAGGAGTGTTAGCTTGCTCCCGTCACCAACACTCCTTCATCCAAGTTCCTTTCTTTTCTGGCGCTGAGCACTGGTATAATCAACTTAATAACAATACATGCACTTGGCACATGCAGTTTTAATGTTGTATAGCAATATCATAGTAGGAAGTAATTAGTACACCATCTAGCCATGTGATTTGTATACTACTATAGCTTGTGATTGTACACGCCTGAAATATAGCTAAAATTAATCTTACCAGGAGATAACGAATAGACCCCAGATCTCATAATTTTTGATATAAAAAAACAATGCATCACATGTTATTAATTTAAAGTGCACATACAGTGCACACACTCAGCATATGTCATTCATATAATCGGGGAAAATTAATGGTAATTCTATTTCACAGGCTCATCACAATAATCATTATAATTGTGATCAGCACATTAAACTTACAATACATACATACATCATTCCACTAATAATCAGTTACATCACATTGGTTTGTATGATATGTATTCTGTAAATCTTTGTACAATTCTCTTCCCTCTGAGAGAGATGCCCCAAGTTCCATGGCTCTTGACGATTCTTCACTTCCTTTCCCTGCCCACTGTAGAAGCTTGTTGTTAGAAGAACTCATCAAATAATGGCTAATTTTTGAAAAAGTGGGGCGTTCAGAGTGGTCTGGATTCCTGTAACATGATGTGGGATTAAATAAGCCACGCCGTCTGTTTTAGTATTATTTTTCACATAGCTACATATGTACCAGCAGTCAACCATGAGTTTGTAGATTGCTGTCGGGCATCCAGGTGGAGGGGGCTGGCAGTGACCAGTTTGTACCAGCCTAAGTACCTGGTTGTTTGTGTACTGGGAGAATGGCTTCTTCCCAACTGACCAAATCTCAAACAGCACCATACCATAGCTCCACACATCACTGTCAGTCGAATACTTCTTATAAAGGAGAGCCTATAATTATAGAAAAAGCAAATTACAACACATGTTTGTTGAATAGCTCATAATATGCATAGCCACGTACCTCAGGTGCTGTCCATTTGACTGGGATTCTACCTCCCTTGGACTGTGCTGTGTAGTAAGTCTCATCCATCAAATCTCGAGCCATTCCGAAGTCTCCTATCTATATATATATAATATATCATTAGGATAGTAACATTTTTCTCTATAAAATTTAATGGGCATAGAGTCTATAGCTGTTGTACCTTGCAAGTTAATGAATCATTCAGGAGGATGTTTCTAGCTGCTAGATCTCTGTGGACAAATGATTTGCTGGCCAGATAATTCATTCCTTCTGCTATCTGCTTGGAAAATCGCAGAAACTGTACCTCCAGTGGTCTAGAGCTCTGCTTTCTGTGTATATATGTAGAAATTAATATGAACCTGAGCCTAATAATGTAATTATGTATCAATTTACTCAGGAGATATACAGACAAGGTAATTTCTGAGGTCGCCATTTGTCATTAACTCCAGACATATTATCACCTGCAACAGTTAACATGCTAGTAGCATAAAACATGAGAGCATGAATTGTGTAAGTACTACATGTATGATAACAGCTAAATGATATTTAATATCACTCACTGGCTCTCCCACAGTGACCACTCCATAGAGCCTCACTACATTGGGATGAAAGAATTGTCCCATGATGGCTGCCTCCTGTAAAACCTTCAGTTTTTCTTCTTCCTTTGAGCCTGGCTTCAGTGTTTTAATGGCTAGCTCCTTTGTGGTTCCAGAGATGGACCAAACTGCTTTGTGCACCTCACCAAATTGGCCGGAACCAACCTTGGTTGAAATCCTGAATGTGATTAAAACAATGCATGGATGTATGATTATCTTCCCCCCCCCCCCCTTTTTTTACTTTAGTTGGCTTCTTGGAATTTCTCGGTACTTTTTTGATGCAAGTTGCATATAGAGGTCAGATGTTGTGCTCGCTGGGGCCCAGTAAATTTTTTCTTCTTCAAAGAATTTTAGCTTGTTGTAATCCTACACGTGTACAGAAAAGGCAGTGATTTGAGCAAAAGAAAACACTATTGTGTACCATAATAACAGATGAGCATGCATACAGACCATAATTTGAATACATTGTACGCTATATATATTATCTGTATTGGTACAATGTATGACAATACCCTTGTTTCTTGCATGACATAGTGGCCTTTCAAGCTCCCTCTTTCTTCCTAAAATAGTGATGAGTACTCAGATGACCAAAATCATTAAACAATGGATTAATTAGACTCCTTCTCTCTTACCAGGGTTGGTACATAGATGCCTGTCGTATCAAACACATCGTCATATGCATTAACTTTAGATCTTGAAGGATCCTTAAGTTGAAAATAAAATAAGCAAGTTATTTCAAAATATTAGATAAGTGACTATTGCTTTACCCGGCCATTTAATAATGATGTACCCTCATACTCATCTACATCAACGTAAGAATCAGTCATTCCAGTTGCAGCATAATCATAGTCCTTATCACTACTTTTTTCACTGTGAATACTAGCAGCAACCACTTGTTTCCTAGGTGGCAGTTGAGGGGGTTTAGGCAAATGTCCCCTGTCATTGGTGGAATGATTTGTTGACACTGGTGAATCAGTGTATATGTAGACTGCCTCAGAGGAACACTTGTACCTCACCATTGGTCTTGGTCGTGCAGAATTTTGTGATGAATTTCTCATATCAATGCACTCGTAGGATCGATCAGCAAGATGTGAAGCTACTGCAAATAATAAGCTTTAATCAAAGAAGCCATGCACAAGTGAACTTACCACTTTTATTTTTTCCATACATTCGATTACTGAGCGCTAGACTTTTGTGAACAACTTTTTCATTTTTCCTACACCTCTTAACTACGACAACAGTGGTAACTATTGTCAACAGTGTAAGTGAAATTACTGCTATAACAGTTGTGATGACCACTCCAACTACTAAAGATGTGACTCCTTCTGAAGTTTTGGGTGGAGGGCAGGAGTAGGTGACTGCAAGTAAAGATAATGTTATTATCAATAATTGTTATTATTGATTTTTACATATAGCTACCTGTTGCTACTGAGATGACAGGTGCTGCTTGCACTAAGCTGTTCAAGACACCATTGCTCCCAACTGAGTAGATAGTCTGAGTGGTGGTCATGGTTGGTGCAATGCTGGCATACCACACTGACTCACTAGTGAAACTAGTAGTGGCACTATAGCTAGTGAGAATCACCACTCCATCATTATTCCCATTAGCTACTTCCACATAGAAGCCAAGCACGTCTCCAGGTTGGAACTGAATGTAGTCTTGAGGTGAGGGAGTTATTACAGCTACTTGATTGCTCAGAGAAATAGAGGTGAACCTGTTGTTTCCCACCAGACTGTAGCAGCCAGTGCCAGTAGAGTCATCCACAGTGGGTGATGGTCTCCAGACTTGGAGGTCTAGAGTGTAGGTCATATCATGTCCGCCTCCTCCTCCATGAACATCAACCCCCCACTCTGTAATGTTACCACACATTTGATCACAGTCAAATTTGTAGCTGGGGATGATGGCTTGATGATGAAGTGTGATTTTATTCTTCTCTACTCCACCACCTCTGTAGTCTTGAAATATAGGAAGTCCATTTCCAGCTCCAGTACGGGGACAGGTTTGAGCTAAATATTTAGTTTGCAACATGAATTGGTTTTTCAATTTCAGAGGATCAGTGTATAACTGCAAAAGCAAAATCTGAGGAATGAGTGCATCTAGCTATATTGTCTTAAAGCAAGCTCGAGGATTTGGTTGATAACTATTTTAGATACATGAAAATTCAGTAGGTTTATCTTCTACTACCAATCCCAAACCTAAGGGGCAACCATCCATCTCATTGCCTGCTCGGGCAAACCTAACCCAGCAAAAGGCAGAGCCACTTAGGTGCCTAGCCTTGAGAACTAGGGGTGGTAGGTTAAAAAGCTCTTTTGTCCCATGGGAACTCTCCCTACCCACCTAAGTGGCTCATGGACAAGGGCAGCATGCACACATGACCATAATTTACACATTCAGGGAAATTAACAGAATCTCCAGTAAGTACTATTACTAGCTACTACATAAGTTTGTAGGGGTTAACTCACGAATCCCAGGTGTTCATGCAGAAGCTGAGGTAGTCTACTTCTAGGCTCTGGAACTTGTTGTGAACTAGCTGTTGTGGCTAAAGCACGGGCCCCAGTATATGTATAGAGTCTAGGTTGCTATGGTAATCAGTGTTATGATGTAATATGATGTCAGACTCTAACCAAGTTGCCATTCTGTCTAGACTATCCAGAAATCAGGCTCCTATATGTTGTTCTAGTTAGTGCTCCCCATGGACTCTAAGGTATTTAGCTATTCCCTTGTTCTATCTAGTCCTATTGCTCACTTTGTTTGACAGACTCCTGATAGCTACAGTAGGAAGGCAGATTCCATCCTCTACATGCTTTCTAATAGAAACTGCAAACTTGGAAAATATCTCAGGATACCTGCTACAAAATCCTTTAAAGCTGGTAACTAGTTTGTCGTACAAAAAGCCCTGTTTAACTAATCTACAAGTTAGTTGGTGGTGTCTAGTGAAAAAACTCTTGTAACTATCACATATGCGCCCTATTCTAACCAGTTGAGAGATATAAACCCCATAGGCTGGTTTGCTAGGCATGTTGCTATCCATGTGAGGGAAGTTAACTATGTGAAAATTAAAACCATCTCATTTGTCAAAAACTGCCGTGGTAAACCTCCTATCACTGATGTTTACTTCTAAGTCTAGATAAGAGAGCCTGCTATCCGTTTCTGTGGTTCTTTTTAGTTCTAGTTGTTGTGCGTATATGTTGCTAATTTCCTGTTCAAAGGTGGGGTTATTGAGCGTGAGTAAGTCATCAATGTATTGAAAAGTGTTGCTAAAAATTTTTGCTACTTGACTATTTTGTTTTAATTTTTCTTCATGATATGCATATAATATAGAATGTTCCTGATATGCATACTTCAGGGACCGTAATGTAATATTTACTTACACTTCACTTGAATTGCAAGAGAGAGACAGACAACTATTTGAACAAATGAAGTAGCCATCTTAAGTTTCATCAAAACATCACAGATGAGCATAGAGCTGAGCAAACACACACACGACTGCCATGAGCTGAACGCCAAATATGTACAGTTAATCATAGTATTATGAATATGGAATATATTGTAAGTCACAATGACAACGTCTATGCTATTGCAGTAATCTTGGCTTCAGTTGTATTGCCGTGAAAGTGGATAGCTAATTGAACATAATGTTACTTAATCTACTGAAAGTGCTCTGCCTTTCCTCTATCTACTTAGCTCAAGCGTACTGTAAGTTATTTAGTATAATAGGTATGCAAATTGCATTAATGTTGCTATTGCAGCTCAGGAGTGCCTTCAGCCTCAGAGTGAAGCTGGATTACCACCGTTTATGGACTATACAAACAATAATGATGGATATCCTACAATCAGGTTCAGACAACAAGCCATCATTCCTACCTATGAGCTTGTCTGTTGTGGGAATATCACAGAATGGGGCGTGGATATTCATCCAGTAACCGGAATTGAACCGGTGGTCTATTCTCTAGACCTCCAAGTTTGGAGACCATCACCCACTGTGGATGACTCTACTGGCACTGGCTGCTATAGTCTGGTTGGGAACAACAGGTTCACTTCAATTTCTCTAGGTGTGCCAACATTCATACTGACCCCCTCACCTGAAGCCTACATTGAGTTTCAACCAGGAGATGTGCTAGGCTTCTACATCGAAGAAGCCAGGGACAATAACTTTGATGGATTGGTAATGCTGAACAGAGAGGAATTTTCGAATGAGTTGGTGTGGCATGCCAGTGTTGCACCAATCATGGCCACCTCTCAGAATGGAGACTGTCCCTACTCAGTTGGGATTCAGGGAGTGCTAAATTCTGTCACTAGAGCAGCACCCGTCATCTCGGTTAATATAAGTAAGAGTTGTTGCTGCATGATGCCTGACTAGTTTAATAATTATCATCTGAACTGAACTTCCATGCAGATGTAGCTCTAACTACCACTACAGTATCATAATTATTGTTAGCCTATACAATTCTCAGTCACTAATAATATTATTATAATTTTACAGCCAGCTACTCATGTCCTTTATCTACTGAGCCTAAGACTGAGTCTAAATCAGGTAAATCTGATGGTATCATCGCATTTTGCTTTAATGTCACTCACTCAAATATTAATCCTACAGCAGTTGGGATAGCGGTTGGAGTGGCTGTACCTCTTGTTCTGGTCATTGTTGTAACTGTCACTGTAGTAGTTTCATTGGTTGTGTGTCAGATCAAGAGGGCTAAAAACATCACAGAAGAACGGAGCAATAATTACACTGATAATCTTCATGGTCTGGAAGTGAACGAAGCTTATGAAACAAATGTTATCACAAAAGTCAACATGGCTTATTCCTCTAGCAGGGACTTCGAACAAAACAAAGCCCATCCTTCCAACATGGACCTGCAACATAATGAAACTTATACATCTACTGAGGATTTGTTGGATTCAGCACAAAGTGAGGAAGCCTATGCCTCTATTGTGGAGCTGGAGCCCTATGCTACAGTCACTACTCTCACACAAGGAAATGGTGAGAACAAAGATTATGGCAGCTCCATTGTGAGAGAGGAGAATGAAGCAAGCAAATTAGAGATCAAGATCAGCAATGGAGCAGTCAATGAATATGCTGACTATCATGCATATGACTCCATTTAGCCACAATAGAGCTTTGAATTGTGCTTATGTATTTGGTATACTATTATGTGTATGATGGAATATCGTGTGTTCCAGGATCACTATGCTTACACTAACACACTACCATAATAAACATGGTTATTATTTACACATCAACACAGATACAAGTGGGGTGAAGGATCTATGGTGCTCTAGTACAGTTCGGCTGCTATCAACATAGATACGAATGGAAGGGTCTGTGGTGCTCTAGTACAGTTCGGCTGCTATCAACACAGACATGAGTGAATGTTAAAGCCCCATCCATATTAGACTAAGTCTTGAACTATCATGCATATGACTTCATTTAGCCACAATAGAGCTTTGAATTGTAGTTTTGTATTTGGTATACTATTATGTGTATGATAGAATATCATGTGCTCCAGGATCACTACGCTTACACTAACACACTACCATAATAAACATGGTCATTATTATTATCATCAGTATATACTATATATGTTGTTCAACCTGCGTGCACTTGAAAGTGGGCAGCTCATGGAATAGGGCAGCTGGCTGCTACATATAGGCTGTGTATGATTAAATAAGCTTCATGAAGATGGCTGCACATTTACAGTGGAAAATTTTCTGCCTATGTCTCATACTTCAAGTTAATAAAAGTAATGTCTATTAAGCTTAAGAATGCATGTAGCCAGCTACATGCAGCCAAACGGCTGACTATTACGGAAACAATGTACTGATTTTAATACAGGTCAAGATTGCCTTCAGGCTAGAGATGGAAGCAATTTGCCAAAGTTTGAGAGTTATATGGATGAAGATGAAATCACACGTCATCATCAAGCCATCATCCCCAGCTACAAGCTTACATGTAATGAAATGTGTGGAAATATCACAGAGTGGGGGGTGGATCTTCAACCAGGAGGTGATATGCATCAGAGGGCCTATACTCTAGACCTCCAAGTCTGGAGGCCATCACCCACAGTGGATGACTCAACTGGCACTGGCTGCTACAGTCTGGTGGGAAACAACAGGTTCAGTTCCACTTCTCTATCAGTAAGTAAAGGAGTGGCACAAGTCACTCCCTCACCTCAAGACTATATTCAATTCAAACCTGGAGATGTACTTGGTTTCTATGTGGAAGAAGCTAGGGAAATGAAGGATGGAATAGTGATACTAGGTGGAGGTAGTTTCACCGTGTGGTATGCCAGCATTGCACCAACCGTGGCCACCTCTCAGAATGGAGACTGCCCCTATTCAGTTGGGAGCAATGGTGGAGTCTTAAACACATTAACACGAGCAGCACCTGTCATCTCAATAGCTGCAAGTAAATAAAATGTGAGCTGATGATAATACTTATTTCATTGTTCCTTCTCCATCATTTTTTACAGTCTCCTTTCCCTGTCCTTCACTGCCTTCAATGGTTACAACTCAGCCTACCCCTCCACCCAATCCCACCACTGATAGCAACAACACTAATCCCACAAACACAGGCACAGTGGCTAATAATGAGCCTACCGATAGCAGCATATCGACAGTTTTTGAACCCAACAGTAGAATTGGTAAGCTAGCTCCTGCCTATTGTGCTTTAGTCTACTGTACTACTGTCAATTGATACAATGCAGACACATCTTCGTCCCTCGGCTTGACATTAGGACTTCTTTTTTCCACCATTGTGCTGATTGTTGTTGCAGTCACTGTAACCATCTCTGTGGTGGTGTGTTGGAGGGCAAGAAAGGTTGTTAGTTTAACGTTTCATATGCAGAGAAATAAAGCTTACCGTGGAGTCGCGACCCAAAGCACAGCAACGGTTTCTTTAGAAGAGGGTACAATTTCATACAGCTATCCAATGGTAGATTCTGAAACCAAATTTAATGATGTCCCCATCCTCACAGAAAGGAATAAAGCTTATAGTCCCACGACTACCACTGGTATTGACGATCACGAAGAGCCTCTTCAGTGTTTCAAAGAAGAAGACACTTGTACAACACAAGTTGTTACCGACATCAGGAATGAGACTTACTCCGCAGAGATACTTCAAGCTGGAGTGGTTGGCAACCAAGCTAGTATTGAATATTGTTATATTGACTCAGTAGTAGAGCACTTTGATACTGAATCCCTCACAGAAAATAATGCATACGAATTGATTAGTACCACAGGGGATGACAGTCGAACTGTTGACTAATATATATTCAGGCTAGACACCAATAATTATAATTATCTTATCATATATACCCTGTTTATTGTGCACCAATAAATTTACTGTAGATTGGATGAATGTACTGAAGAACATCAACATGTTAAACATGCAGTTGAGTGGCTCTATCTACTTTTTGTGCAACTGTGGTGTATTTCTTAACAATCTGCCTATTTGGCATACCCATTATGTGCATGGGCATCAATATGGAATATCATGTGGTCCATGTCCACTATGCTTACACAAACACTATACCATAAAATTAATAATAATGCTAGCTAAAATAATGCATATTACTTGAACTACCTGCACTAGCTGGGATGTAGGCAGCTTGCTGCACAGCATGTGCAATCAAATGAGCTTCATAAAAACATTATTGTGGAGAAGGTTTTTCTGCCTCTGTCTCATAATCCG
>OZ219998.1:0-4331 GCA_964291365.2 Stappiaceae bacterium | reverse complement strand
GTAGAGTTAAAGATAGAAAAGTGTCCATCAGCCAGACAGGGGTGTGGGTGTCTTGATAGAGCCTCAAGGTCGATCTTATTTTCCTCCTCTGAGCCTGACACCTCAGGTGAAGTACTTCTAAATTCGAGATCCTATATCGACAGCAGAAAACATCACACGCTCCTTTTTTGTTCTTTGACTCACCTCCATGTCTCCATAATCATCGCTCTTAGGCAGGTAGTCAAGATCTGACTCCTCCGATGACATGACCTGAAAGAGATTTGAAATGTTACATGCATTATACATTATTGCAGACACCTACAGACACTTGACCCTCACCCAGACCACACAGACAAAACACCCTCACCCCGACTCCACCCAAACCCAACACCATCACCCCGACCCCACCCACAACTAACACCCTCATCCAGACCACACAAACTCACAACTCACAACACCCTCACCCCGACCCCACCCACACTCAACATCCTCACCCCGACTCAACACCCTCACCTAACACCCACACCCAGAACACACAAATTCACAACACCCTCACACGACCCCACCCACACACAACAACCTCACCCCGACACCACACACAACCAACACCCTCACCCAGACCACACAAACACACAACACACTCACCCCGACCCCACCGAAACCCAAAAATTCACCCCGACACCACCAACACACAACACCCTCACCCCGACCCCACCCACACCCAACACCCTCACCCAGACAACACAAACATCCTCACCCCGACCCCACCCACACAAAACACCCTCACCTCGACCCCATCCACACCCAACACCCTCACCCAGACCACACAAACTCACAACACCCTCACCCCGACCCCACCCACACACAACACCCTCACCCCGACCCCACGCACACCCACACCCTCACCCAGACCACACATACACACAACACCCTCACCCCGACCCCACCCACACCCACACCCTCACCCAGACCACACAAACACAACACACTCACCCCGACCCCACCCACACCCACACCCTCACCCAGACAACACAAACACACAACACCCTCACCCCGACCCCACCCACACACAACACCCTCACCCGGCCCCCACCCACACCCACACCCTCACCCACACCACACAAACACACAACACCCTCACCCCGACCCCACCCACACCCACACCCTCACCCAGACCACACAAACACAACACCCTCACCCCGACCCCACCCACACCCACACCCTCACCAAGACCACACAAACACAACACCCTCACCCCGACCCCACCCACACCCACACCCTCACCAAGACCACACAAACACAACACCCTCACCCCGACCCCACCGACACCCACACCCTCACCCACACCACACAAACACAACACCCTCACCCCGACCCCACCCACACCCACACCCTCACCCAGACCACACAAACACAACACCCTCAACCCGACCCCACACACACACAACACCCTCACCCCGCCCCCACCCCCACCCACACCCTCACCCACACCACACAAACACACAACACCCTCACCCCGACCCCACCCACACCCACACCCTCACCCAGACCACACAAACACAACACCCTCAACCCGACCCCACCCACACCAACACCTTCACCCAGACAACACAAACACAACACCCTCACCCCGACCCCACTCACACCCACACCCTCACCCCGCCCCCACCCACACCCACACCCTCACCCACACCACACAAACACACAACACCCTCACCCCGACCCCACCCACACCCACACCCTCACCCAGAAAACACAAACACAACACCCTCACCCCGACCCCACCCACACCCACACCCTCACCCAGACCACACAAACACAACACCCTCACCCCGACCCCACCCACACCCACACCCTCACCAAGACCACACAAACACACAACACCCTCACCCCGACCCCACCCACACACAACACCCTCACCCCGACCCCACCCACACCCACACCCTCACAGACACCACACAAACACACAACAGCCTCAACCAGACCACACAAACACACAACACCCTCACCCCGACCCCACCCACACCCACACCCTCACCCACACCACACAAACACACAACAGCCTCACAAAGACCACACAAACACACAACACCCTCACCCCGACCCCACCCACACCCACACCCTCACCCACACCACACAAACACACAACAACCTCACCCCGACCCCACCCACACACAACACCCTCACCCTGACACCACTCACACCCACACCCTCACCCACACCACACAAACACACAACACCCTCACCCCGACCCCACCCACACCCACACCCTCACCAAGACCACACAAACACACAACACCCTCACCCCGACCCCCCACACCCTCACCCAGACCACACAAACACAACACCCTCACTCCAACCCCACCCACACTCACACCATCACCCAGACAACACAACACCCTCACCCCGACCCCACCCACACACATCACCCTCACCCCGACCCCACCCACACCCACACCCTCACCCACACCACACAAACACACAACACCCTCACCCAGACCACACAAACACACAACACCCTCACCCTGACCCCACCCACACACAACACCCTCACCCCGACCCCACCCACACACAACACCCTCACCCTGACACCACTCACACCCACACCCTCACCCACACCACACAAACACACAACACCCTCACCCCGACCCCACCCACACCCACACCCTCACCAAGACCACACAAACACACAACACCCTCACCCCGACCCCCCACACCCTCACCCAGACCACACAAACACAACACCCTCACTCCAACCCCACACACACCCACACCATCACCCAGACAACACAACACCCTCACCCCGACCCCACCCACACACAACACCCTCACCCCGACCCCACCCACACCCACACCCTCACCCACACCACACAAACACACAACACCCTCACCCAGACCACACAAACACACAACACCCTCACCCTGACCCCATCCACACACAACACCCTCACCCCGACCCCACCCACACCCACACCCTCACCCAGACCACACAAACACACAACACCCTCACCCCGACCCAATCCACACAAAACATCCTCACCCAGACCACACAAAAACACAACACCCTCACCCCGACCACCAACACCCAACACCCTCACCCCGACCCCACCCACACCCACACCCTCACTCAGACCACACACACACAACACCCTCACCCCGACCCTTCCCACACAAAACATCCTCACCCAGACCACACAAAAACACAACACCCTCAACCCGACCACCAACACCCAACACCCTCACCCAGACCACAAACAAACAACACCCTAACCCCGACCCCACCCACACCCAACACCCTCACCACGACCACCCACACTCAACACCCTCACCCAGATCCCACCCACACCCAATACCTTCACCCAGACGCCACCCACACTCAACACCCTCACCCAGACCACCCAAACACACAACACCCTCACCCAGATCCCACCCACACCCAACACTTTCACCCAGATGCCACCCACACTCAACACCCTCACCCAGACCAACCAAACACACAACACCCTCACCCCGACCCCACCCACCCAAACCATGCATTATATATTATTGCAGACACCTACTGACCTTTGTAATCTACACACTTTACTAATTACAACTCCCTCAACCACCTCTCTCACAAAAAGAACAACTCAGTGTTGAATCCTGTAATGATTCCTAGATAAAATAAAAAGTGAAAGGGCATTAAATAGAAAAAGGGAGCATTAAAGGAGTGCAAGTGCAACATCACTCTTCTAAGGAAAACTCACCAAAGAAACAACGTACTGAAGGATCAGTATCCACTTCTTCAAAAAGTAAATGAACGAATGAATGATAACCAATGATAACCAATGATAACCAGGTAGAGTGGGCTTTAATTAGAAAAACAGGATGTGAAGTAAGCTTTGTGAGAAATAATGTTCTAAAAAATGTAATTATAGATGTAAACTATGAAGAGTACACTATCACAAAAGCTTGAGTGTGTGTGTGAGGGTCATAGAGTTAGGAGGACGGGGTTGGGGTCAGGATGTGAGGTGTGGGTCAGTTAAAGGTGTGTGTGTGCGTGTGGGGTGTTGGTCATGGTAAGGGTGTGTGGTGTGGATGTGGGTCTGGGTGAGGGTGTGGAGTGTAGGTCGGGGTGAGGGTGTGGGGTGTGGGATGAACTGTGTGGTGTGGGTGTGTGCGTCAGGGTGAGGGTGTGAGGTGAACCCTAACCCAACAAAACCCAACTCCTCAACACAAGATCACCACAAACAGTACCTCACACACAAACCTCCACATGCAAAACACACACACACCCCAAAATCCTCAACAAAACACAAACAAACACCCTTACACACACAAACCCACGCATTGACACAAACCACACATCCTCA